>NZ_JAUTBP010000001.1:4650000-5288478 GCF_030819345.1 Paenibacillus sp. SORGH_AS_0306 | reverse complement strand
ATATTCGGTATTAGCTACCGTTTCCGGTAGTTGTCCCAAGCTTGAGGGCAGGTTGCCTACGTGTTACTCACCCGTCCGCCGCTAAGAATGAAAGAAGCAAGCTTCCTTCATTCTCCGCTCGACTTGCATGTATTAGGCACGCCGCCAGCGTTCGTCCTGAGCCAGGATCAAACTCTCCATAAAGTGTTTGACTTGCTCAATTTGAAACTGGCGAGAACCGAAGTTCTCTATTTTGTAAAGGTCGGCTAAGACCTTTATTTACTCACTCGTTGTTCAGTTTTCAAAGATCAAACATTTCGTTTTTCGTTGTCAGTGTTTCTCGGTGACAACTTTTATATCATATCATGTTTTCAACCACTTGGCAAGCACTTTTTTTGAAGTGTTTTTTCAAGTTGTTTTCGTATGAAGTTTTGCTTGTGTTGTCGTTCGTTCGTGACAACTTTTATAATATATCATGGTTGAATTTATTTAGCAAGCATTATTTTGAATTTAATTTGCATTTGATATTTGAGCAGAATGATTACCGTTGTAATGCTTTAATTGTGTATTAATGCTTATAGCTTATTCATTGTATTAATATAGCTATTTGATATTATACTTCACTTCTAAGAATTATCTTCTCCATTCTCCATTCTCCATTCTCCATTCTCCATTCTCCATTCTCCATTCTCCATTCTCCATTCTCCATTCTCCATTCTCCATTCTCCATTCTCCATTCTCCATTCTCCATTCTCCAAAGATGATGCGCCTTTTATGAATAGATATAAAATCTTATTATTTGCGTATTCTTTGCTTGACCATTACGTAAGGGAATACTTGATAATGTAATCATTCTTGCTTGATTAAGGAGTGATAGTGATGAAAATAAAGACACTGCGTTCAGATCAGATTTATCAGAATCTTATTCATGTAGCACCTGAACATAAAGTTGAGCAGTATCGTCAACAGATGTTACTCCCATTTATGAACAAATGGAACACTCAGCAGATCCCTTATAGAGCAGATGACTCTGGTGCATTTGATGTTATTGCTTTTAATAATGTTATGAATATTGCTCCTCAACAGATTACATCTGATCTTGATCCTATATTAGAAGCTATTTCTTCTGAACTATTTTGGCATGATTGTAATACTGCTGTAGAACATAGCTTGAGCTTATTTGAGCAAAATGGCATCCTATTACATGTTAATGAGTATGTGTATACGATTTTGTTAGGTAATTCGAACAGTTCTGTGTTAGCAATCAATGAAGGTATCTGTGGAGATGGCGGGATTCCCGGTTCTATTCTGGTGACATTGATTCCAAATGAATACACACTTCCTCGTATCGCTTCTGTATTAGCGCATGAATGCAATCATAATGTAAGGTATCAATTTATTGAATGGAATTATCAGCATGTGACGTTAGGAGAGTTAATTGTTAGCGAAGGGTTGGCTGAGAATTTTTCTACAACTCTATATGGGGAGCATTTACTAGGCCCCTGGGTATCTAAAACAGATATGGATACTTTGAACAATCATATTAAGCCTCTACTCACTCAACAACTTCATCTAACTGGATTTGATCAAATAAGTCCTTATTTGTATGGTGATGAGATAGCTGCTATGCAATATAGTGAACCTGTAGGTATGCCTTATGCGGGTGGATATGCTTGCGGTTATTATTTAATTCAGTATTATATGAAGAAAACAGGACAAAGTATAATAGAAGCAACTATTACACCAGCAGAGCTTATTCTTGCTGAAACAAAGGAATTTTGGCATGAAACTACAATTATTGACTATTCAAAACATTTTACACATTACAGGCATTACTAAAAAAACATTGCATCATTATCATAAGATTGGTTTGTTGCCGCCAAGTCATATTGCTGATAATGGATACCGGTTCTATGATCGTCAGGCGCTTGCAACGTTACAAACGATTTTGCTATTTAAAGAAATGGGATTCTCCCTTACAGAGATTGCTACAATTCTACCTTTATCTAAAGCGAAACAGACTGATATTCTGATCCATCAACGGCAGTTGCTTGAATCGAAAAAACAAAAGTTGACCACAGTTATTGAACAGTTGGATCATTATATAGAAGGAACAGACATTTCCAAGCTGACTCTGTTCGATGACTCTACTATTCCTTCTATAGAAGAACAATATGAGTTAGAAGCCAAATTAGTCTATGGCGATACAGAAATCTATCAAGAATTTCAAGAGAATATAGAGAAGTTATCTGACTCTGATAAAAAACAGGCATATAATCAGTTTTCTTCAAATATGGAGTGTGTTTTCCGAAATATTGCTTTACATCAAGATCGTTCTCCCTTGGATGATAAAATTCAGTACTATATTGATCAATGGAGTCAGTATCTTGCGCAATTTATAGGGGATGATATACGTATTTTGTTATGTATAGCAGAGACTTATAGAATTGATGAGCGGTTTGTGCGTTACTTTGATGCATTTGATGAAAAAGGTTATCTGATGTTTTTGTATGAAGCTATTGTTTATTTTGTGGAAAAGAAATCAAACACCCCTATAGCAGATTCATGATCTGTTACAGGGGTGTTTGATTTTTGTTGCTTTAATCTTTTATTAAATAAGGCACTAGAAATGATTAGGTACTTACTATTTGATTATTCTGAACCTAAAAATGCATAGCGACAGATCACCAAAATAGCTAATACCCACATCAACCAGTGTACTTTTACTTTGCGCGGAGAAGCGATATTGCTAAAGAATCCTAAAACGACAAACGCAATAATACCTGCTGAAATCCCGTTCGCAATACCATTTGTAAATGGCATAAAGATAATTGTTAAAAACGCAGGGAATGCTTGCATAAAGTCGTCCCATTCGATCTTGCTTACCTGACTCATCATCAGTACACCAACAATAACTAGTGCTGGAGCTGTTGCCGCAGAAGGAACAACCAATGCTAAAGGAGCAATAAACAATGCACATAAGAATAATACGCCTGTTGTGATTGCTGTCAAACCTGTACGTCCACCTTCAGCTACACCTGCTGTACTTTCTACATAAGAAGTAATCGTACTTGTACCTAGAACAGCACCAGCACTTACCCCTACTGCATCTACCAACATTGCTTTGCTAATTTTCTTTTCGCCTTCTTCTTTGTTTTTGAACAATCCTGCACGTTCGGCTGTACCAACAAGTGTACCAAATGTATCGAATAGTTCTACAAACGTAAAGATAAAGATAATTTCGAATAATCCGATGCCAATTGCGCCTTTGATATCTAATTGCCCTACAGCTAGATTATCAAAAGAAGGAATCCAATGTGCAGTCGACAAGCTACTTAGATCGGTAACACCCATTGGAATACCAATTAAAGTGACAACGATAATACCGATTAATAATCCACCTTTAACTCGCAATACCATTAATATTCCGATTACGAATAACCCGATAATAGCCAGTAGTGTATCCGGGCTATGCATGAAATCTCCTAATGCTAATTGGAAATCAGAACCTTTGACTGTCACAGGCGCTGCTAATTGCGCAACATCTGTAACACCTTTAACTGTAGCTGATACTGAAACTACATTTCCTAACTTCAGACCAATAATAGTGACAAACAATCCGATACCTACAGTGATCGCAAATTTGATCGATTGTGGTACAGCGACCAGTAGCAACTGACGAACTTTGGTAATGGTTAAAATAATAAAGATAATCCCCGAAAGAAACACAGCACCTAAAGCAGCTTGCCATGTAATCATTCCGTTGGAGCTAAGTACAACTGTCATAAAGTAAGCATTCAAACCCATACCTGGTGCAAGTGCTACAGGAATATTTGCAAATAAGCCCATTAAAATAGTTACTAATCCAGCACCTACAGCTGTAGCAAAAAATACGCCTTCTGCTGGTATGCCTGCTCCACCCGGTCCCAAGAACAAGTTATTGACGAACAGAATGTATGCCATTGTGATGAAGGTTGTTAACCCTGCCACCATCTCTGTTTTTACACTCGTGCCGTGTTCCTTCAACTTAAAGAAACGTTCCATTATTGCTATCTTCCTCCTCTTGGAAATGAATAGAGAAAACGACAAGAGACCCCGATGGACGAGCTGTTCATCGGGGTCTCTAAAAATCAGAATAAAAGCGCATGATGTTACCTTTAAAACTATCTATTCTATACCTATATCGATATTAGACTAGATGCCAAAGAAAACCCACACTGCCATTTCTTCATTCCGTAGAGAGATCATTCCGGTGATCCGTAGAGACTCCTGAGCCTATTCTCAGGATTATACGAAGTGCTTTTAAATTGTCGCAAAACTCTGTTCGCTGTCTTTGATACGTGTTGTTATTTTCATATCAAACAGCTTTACTTGTTACATTCTAGGACAGGATTATATTGTTGTCAATCAAAAAGCGAATGTTAATAATACACCTATACATAATCGTTCGTTAATATATCAATTTTATGCACAATATTGATACCGCTTTCCTTTTTTATTGTCAAAAAATGATAGATTTCTTCTGATTTTAGCGTTTACAGTGATGATCTGGACAAAGTGACTTAATTTTGTGATAGCAATCTTACTTTTTGTCTAGTGCTACAAATTCATATTATGTTTAATATGTTAGTTAATCGAACATAAAGTTATATTATCTAACATATTATATTGATTTCATCCGAGATATTGATTATGATGTGACTTATTTAGTTAGATTAAGCATCATCATATGTTTTATGAATCTGTAAAGGGGGAAACCAGATGTCTTTGACTGCTTCGACTGTTACGCATCAAACACACATACCTGAGATTCAGCTAAACAATATTGAAATGCGTTACTCTACAGATACCGCAGATGTACTGGCTCTTGATCAAGTTAGTCTGGATATTGCCAAAGGAGAATTTGTTTCTCTATTAGGGCCTTCGGGTTGTGGCAAAACTACACTACTACGGCTTATGGCTGATCTGATCCAACCTACCAACGGCACTATTCATGTAGCAGGTAAAACCGCTAAAGAAGCACGATTATCGCAAAAGTATGGCATCGTTTTTCAAAGTCCTGTGTTATACGACTGGCGCAAAGTAAAACAGAATGTCGCTTTGCCACTGGAATTAACAGGCGTTAGTAAAAGTGAACGTGAACGCAAAGCCTTCGAATTATTGGAATTGGTAGGATTAGAAAAATTTGCAGATCAATATCCCTGGCAACTCAGTGGTGGGATGCAGCAACGAGTAGCGATTGCTAGAGCTCTTGCTATGGAGCCTGAGATTCTACTGATGGATGAACCGTTCTCCGCATTGGATGAATTTTCAAGAGAACGATTAAATGAAGAATTATTATCAGTATGGAATAAAATTCAGAATACGATTGTATTTGTCACTCACAGTATTCCAGAATCGATTTTTTTGTCAGACCGGGTATTTGTATTATCTCCGCATCCCGGACGGTTATCTGCTGTGGTGGAGATTCCTTTACCAAGACCACGTACACAGGAAATGCGTAATAGTCCGGAATTTTTTGAATTGATCGCGCAGATTCGCGATAGCTTTGAAGGGGTGTGACGTATGAAAGGAAATAGCCTTTTTTTACGCAATCGCCTTTTGCCTGCTGTTGTGTGGATCGCTGTTGTTCTGGTGATCTGGGAGCTTGCATCATGGGCCATTTTAAATATAGGTCATCTTCCTTTGGCTCAATCGAAGCTTCCTTATCTTCATAAAGTACTGGCAACCAGTATTCAATACAGTGGCACATTAATACAAGAAGGAAGTGCTACCTTCGGAAATGCCGGGATTGGATTTCTACTCGGTGCATTAGCAGGGGTGATACTCGCTATATTAATGAGTGTCTCTAGCTGGATCGAAAAATTAACTTTTCCTTATGCGATAGCTTCACAAATGATTCCGGTTCTTGGTCTGGCTCCTATTATTTATGGCATTGTACGGGATGAATATATCTCACGCATTATTATCTCGGGGTATATTACTTTTTTTCCAGTAGCGCTAAATATGTTACGCGGATTGCGTAGTGTAGAACCTTCAGCGCTGGAATTAATGTATTCCTATGCGGCAAAGCCCTGGAGTATTTATTGGAAGCTACGCTTACCCGCTGCTATCCCTGGGCTATTTAGCGGATTAAAAATCGCGGCTCCTCTAGCTGTAACCGGTGCTATTCTCGTCGAACTGATGGGAGCGCAACATGGGATAGGCGTGATCATGCTTCGTAATCTCTATTATGGTCCTTCTCATGTGTATATGTTCTGGTCGACTGTCTTTGTCGGGGCATTGCTTGGCATACTCAGCTATTGGTTGATTAGCTTGATCGAACGTATCGTATCACCGTGGCAGCCGGAATTTCGCTCGAAAGGAGGCCGCTCTTAATGGAAAAACCATCATTACAAAACAAAAAATTAACAGCTACATATCTATCTGATACTTCTTCTACAACACTGGATTCTTTTCAATCACAACCCGCAGATCAACCTTTGCATACACGAAATAGTTCCAAAAAATCATTTTTAGGTGGTGGAAAAGTATGGCTTCCTCTTTGTTTAGGTATTTTATTCGTGCTGTTATGGCAAATCGAGGTTTTTCACAAGATATTTGATCTTAAAAAATATCAACTTCCTCTTCCGTCTGCGATTGCATCCTCTATACAAGAAAATTGGAGTCTATTGCTATCCTACACAGGATATACATTGGCTGAGGCTGTTTTGGGGATGATCATAGGTTCTTTATTTGGATTTGTGATTGCTCTTATCGCTACGGCTTCTCCACGTTGGGGTGCAGGAAGTCTAACACTCGTAGCCGCTCTCAATGCTGTGCCTATTGTAGCGCTCGCCCCTATTATGAATTTGTGGTTTGGTGACGGTATCGGTTCTCGAATTGCTATCGTCACTGCAACAACGATGGCTGCCATGGCTCTTAATGCTTACAAAGGAATGTCATCTGTGAATCCGTTAGCGCTTGATCTGATGTATTCTTATGCAGCCAATAAAGCAAAAGTGTTTCGTTATTTGCGTATCCAAAACAGCTTACCTTATGTATTCACTGCTCTCAAAATCAATGCTACTGCCAGTATGATTGGAGCGATTGTCGGTGAATTTTTCTTCTCTTCGCAAGGACTCGGTTATCTCCTCTCTAACTCGATCAAAATTGCTAAAATGCCTTTGGGCTGGTCATGTATCGTACTTGCTGCTATTGCAGGCATTATATTTTATATGATCGTAGAACGATTAGAAAAAGTATGTATTCGCTGGCATCCTTCTCAGCGTACCTGATAGTGAACTGGAATATTCATATTGATCTAATAAGCATATATGTGTATAGCATCCATTGGTTTGACTTTGATAACCATCTATTCAGGATAGATTAACGATTCAGGGGGAATGAAAGATGAAAATAAAACCACAAAAAATTCAAGCAAGTCTTGTGATTATGCTGGTGATTGTGATCACTATACTGGCTGGATGCGGTGGAATGAAAAGTACTTCAACAGATGCTGGTGCAACAGCAAGTACAGGGGAAACGACTTCCACTGAACCTGTAACAGTGAAATTACAGTTAAAATGGGTGCCACAAGCACAATTTGCTGGCTATTTTGTTGCAAAAGACAAAGGCTACTATGAGCAAGAAGGGCTGAATGTTGAGATTCTTCCAGGTGGACCGGATATTGTTCCTGAACAACAAGTTGCCGGAGGCTCCGCAGATATCGGAGTAGATTGGGTAGGCAGTCTGCTGACCAGTCAGGAACAAGAAATGCCACTTATCCAAATTGCTCAGATTTTCCAAAAGAGCGGTCTGGTGCTTGTATCTAAAAAATCTGCTGGCATTAACACTCCTGCTGATCTAAAAGGTAAAAAAGTAGGCAACTGGATGGGTGGAAATGAATTTGAATTATTAGCTTTGTTCGATAAATATGGACTTGATCCGAATAAAGATGTCAGCTTTACGAAACAAGGATTTACAATGGATCAATTTCTAGGCGGTGAACTAGATGCCGCTTCTGCTATGACTTATAACGAGTACCAAATCTTGTTAGAGTCCGGTCTCAAAGATAGTGATCTCAATGTGATTGATATGAACAATGAAGGTGTGGCGATGTTGGAAGATAACCTTTTTGCCAATAAAGAGTGGTTAGATGCTAACAAAGAAACAGCCGCCAAATTTGTTCGTGCTTCGCTAAAAGGCTGGAAAGATGCTATCGCCGATCCTGAAGCCGCTGTCGATAGTGTGATGAAGCAAGCAGAATCAGGCAGTACTACTAAAGAACATCAACTTAAAATGATGCAAGAAGTCGCCAAATTAATCCAACCGCAGGGAATGGATGAAGCCAAAATGGGTTACACTGACGAAAAAATGTTCCAGCAGACAGCTGATATTGCTTTGAAATTTGGAGTGATTAAAGAAGCCGCTAATGTGCAAGAAGCATATACAAATGAAATTGTAGATATGGCTAGCAAAACACAGTAGTATTCTGCTCCTCTATCACCTATAGCACTATTGCTCTTATTTATTGCTACTATCTTATGTTCTCGATTTGAAAGGAGTTCTTAGAGATGTCTGTAATCAACAAGACGATACAGAAAGTACCTAATTATATTGGTGGACAGTGGGTAGAATCTACCACTACCCAGTGGGATGAAGTGTACAATCCTGCGACAGGTGAACTTATCGCTTATGTTCCGTTATCCAGTAGTGAAGAAGTAGATCATGCTGTTCACGTGGCTCAATCAGCGTATCAAAGTTGGAAAAAAATCGCTGTGCCTAAGCGAGCCCGTTACTTTTTCGATTATCAGCAGTTGCTTGTGAAGCATTGGGATGAACTGGCGGCATTGATCACACTTGAAAATGGAAAAAGTCTGGAAGAAGCATATGGCGAAGTACAACGCGGCATTGAATGTGTAGAATTTGCCGCTGGTGTCCCTACTCTGATGATGGGTAGTCAGTTGCCTGATATTGCGACAGGGATTGAGTCTGGTATGTATCGTTATCCTATTGGTGTTATTGGCGGGATTGCTCCTTTTAACTTTCCAATGATGGTTCCTTGCTGGATGTTCCCTTTGGCTATTGCTTGTGGTAACACTTTCGTACTTAAGCCTTCTGAACGAACGCCATTATTGGTTAATCGTTTAGCAGAATTATTTGCTGAAGCTGGATTCCCATCAGGTGTCCTTAATATTGTGCATGGTGCTCATGATGTGGTGAATACATTGCTAGCTCATGAAGAGGTCAAAGCGATTTCTTTTGTCGGCTCACAGCCTGTTGCTGAATATGTATACAAAACAGGAACATCGCATGGCAAACGAGTGCAAGCTTTAGCAGGAGCTAAAAATCATTCGATCGTATTACCGGATGCTGATCTGGATCATGCAGTCAAAAATATTATTGCAGCGGCTTTCGGCTCGGCAGGTGAACGTTGTATGGCTTGTGCTGTAGTCGTTGTACATGAACAAATTGCCGATGAATTGGTGGAGCGATTACGTATTGCTGCTAACGAAATCACGATAGGCAACGGTGCAGATGAAGGTGTATTTCTAGGGCCTGTGATTCGTCCTGCTCATAAAGAACGTACGATTGCTTATATCGAATCTGGAGAACAGCAACAAGCTACATTAGTACGTGATGGACGACAAGATCAGGCTGTGAATGAGCAAGGTTATTTTATCGGCCCTACTATTTTCGACCATGTGACGACGGATATGAAAATCTGGCAAGATGAGATTTTTGCACCTGTATTATCTATTGTACGAGCTAAAGATGTAAGTGAAGCGATAAAGATCACCAATACTTCTCCATTCGCTAACGGTGCTTGTATTTATACAGACAGCGCCAAAGCAATTCGTGAATTTCGTGAAGAGATTGATGCTGGTATGTTAGGTGTAAATCTGGGAGTTCCTGCTCCGATGGCTTTTTTTCCTTTTTCCGGCTATAAAAAGTCATTCTATGGTGATCTGCATGCTAATGGACGAGATGGAGTTGAATTTTATACTCGCAAAAAAATGGTAACTGCTCGCTATTAAATCGATCTTTCCAAACTCACTATACACAGCTAGATATTCAATTATGAAATAACCGGGAGGAGAAATCATCATGCTCGAATTAGGAACAGACTACGAATCAGCTATTAAAAAGGATCAACAATATCTGTGGCATAATATTACTCCTTATAATGAAGCCGCTCCACCGATGATTGCGGCTACAGGTAGTGGATCATGGGTGACCGATACCAATGGTCAACGTTATATGGATGGCATGTCTGGGCTATGGTGTGTGAATGTTGGATACGGACGCAAAGAATTAGCAGAAGCCGCTTATGAACAATTGCTCCAGCTTCCTTATTTCCCATTAACACAAAGTCATATGCCTGCGATTGCTTTAGCGGAAAAGTTAAATAGCTGGCTTGGTGATGATTATGTGATCTTCTTTTCAAATAGTGGTTCTGAAGCGAATGAAGCCGCCTTCAAAATTGCCCGTCAATATCAACAACAGATTGGTCAACATTATCGGCACAAATTTATATCACGTTATCGCGGGTATCATGGCAGTTCTATGGGGGCACTTGCGGCTACAGGACAAGCTCAGCGCAAGTATAAATATGAACCGTTGAGCGGTGGATTTCTTCATGTGGCTCCACCGGATAGTTATCGCCGTCCAGCAGGGCAAACGATCGAAGAATTCAATCTACAGTGTGCCCAAGCGATCGAAGATATGATCATCTGGGAAGGTGTCGAGACGATTGCAGCTGTTATTATGGAACCTGTGATTACAGGTGGCGGTATTATTATCCCTCATCAAGTATATATGGATCGTGTACAAGAAATCTGTCGCACTCATGGTGTATTGCTGATTATTGATGAAGTAATCTGTGGATTTGGACGTTCTGGTCAAAAGTTCGGTCATCATAATTTTGGAGTAAAACCTGATATTGTGACGATGGCTAAAGGATTAACGAGTGGTTATCTTCCTCTCTCTGCTACTGCTGTACGCAAAGATATCTATGAAGCATTCAAAGATAAAACCGATGATTATGGACATTTCCGCCATGTGAATACATTTGGTGGTAATCCAGCAGCATGCGCCTTAGCACTACGTAATCTAGAAGTGATCGAACAAGAAAATCTAATTGAACGTGCTCGTCTGTTAGGGCAACGTCTCAACACAGCCCTGATGGAGATTGTCGATCATCCTCTAATTGGTGATATTCGTAGCTTCGGTCTGGTAACAGGTGTAGAACTGGTCGAAGATAAAACCAGCAAAAAACCAGCTTCCCTGGATATCGTGAAATCCATTATTGCCGGTTGTAAAGGTAAAGGGCTGATTATCGGCAAAAATGGCGATACGGTCGCTGGCTACAATAATGTACTTACATTTGCACCTCCACTATCTTCAACCGACGAAGACTTGGAGTTCTTGATTACTACGTTCAAACATGTGATGAGTGAGCATTAGGTAACGACATTTTTTCAGGATACAGAAATTGATACGCACGCAAAGCCACTTGAATCGATATGCGATTTTCGGGTGACATATAATCTTCGCCTAACAATTCTGTAATTTTGTCCAACCGATAGTATAACGATTGACGAACAATAAATAATTTCTGGGCAGCAATCTGTTTGGAACCGTCATGATCAAGATACACTCGTAGTGTAAGCAGTAACTCACTACCTTTGGTCTGATCGTGATCGATTAAAGGCCCTAGATAATTGCGAATAAATGTCTGTAGTGTTTTGCCATCGTTAAGACTAAGCAGTAATTGAAAAACACCTAATTCTTCATAAAATAGCAACGTACTCTCAGAGCAATTATAAAGGGACAATGCCTGCACTGCTTCCTGATAACTGGCTGAAGCATTTTTCAAATGATGCCCTGCTTTACTAACACCGATAATTAATTTCAAATGCTTGAGCTTATCATCGGAATGAATCTGTTGGAGCGATTGTAATGCCTGTTGAAGTCTTGGCTTCGCAGGCATTTTGGCTTGTCTATCCAGCGCTATAACTGTCAGTCGATTATTTTTGAGCGTGATTAACGGATGGAACAGATACTTTTCAAAAATAGAACGCAATACCAGCGAAAGATGGAATGTGATCGATTCCCACTCATTTTCTGAACTGTTCCATTTTACGTCTTGAGGATTTTCGATCTCGATCAGACAAACACGATAAGGCAATTCGTTCATCATATTAAAATCAGGCCCGATCAGACTTTTGAGTCGATTCTCGTCTTCGATACGTCCATAGATCAATTCCTCGACCCATAAATTTTCCGAAAATAATTTGCGTTCTTCCATATAACGGGTACGCAACAATTCTTGAGCGATTGAAAGAGAAGCTGAATCTAGCAATAAACACTCATATTCTTGCGGTTTGTGCGGACAGATCAACATAATATATGCCCATGTCTGATCCAAAGCACCTACAGGTTTTAATACAATACTTTGCTGTTCATATTCGCGAAAATAGGGCGCAGTATCATGCTGTACACCATCCATACTTTCATTAAACTCTGCGAAAAACTGCAATAACGGGCGTTGTTTATCAGGAGACAATGCTGGAAAAAAAGAAGGTTTGCCTTGCAACTGTAAATAAACTACTTGATGATGGGTGCTTTGATGAAGTAGTTGTAACACTTTATGAGTACCTTGCGAAGTTAATGTTAGTCGATTGAATTCACGCGAAATACGTTCTAACTTTTGAAGCATCCGGTGATGATGATTAATAATTAAGGAATGGAGATCCAATGTAATATCTACAAAACGTACCGTTTCTTTAAAAATGATCAATGGAAAATCGTACCGATCGGCAAGCTCAATCATTTCAGCGGGAATCGTCTGAAAAAAGTCGCCTAATTCAATACAAAGACATGCTGCTTTTTTCTGAATTAAATTGTCCATAAATTCAAGCGCTGTTGTCAGTTGACTATGGAATTGTATCCCTGTTGTCAAAATCATTTCTTCGCCATGAATTAAACTTTCAAAATTGGAACTTTCCAGAATATGCACCCAGCGAACAGAATTGGAGATTCCTCGACTTCCACCGATCACTTCTGCTTGAGCAAATAAAGGCCTTGTCATCGCATCTTCGATTGTAAACATACGGTTACTATCCATATTTCCCCCACCTTTCTGTAAGCAACAAATTAGTTGTACTCTAAATAAAGTAGCGTTCAACCGGACCTGTCTCTGCGCTACTTCTAGCTTTGTTGCTCTATTCCAATCATTTCAAAACAGTCGTCAAAAATTAACTTTCGAAATTAGACACTCTGTCTAGTGTAAAAAAAAGACACATTGACTATAGTTTTAATATATAAATGTCAGAATACATAACTTATATAGATATAAATTATACTATATTTATGATTTTGATGGTATTTATAAATATTTTCAACAAAAAAATCTAAAATATATCGAAAATCTATTAAAATGTGTTACATTATTTAACATTATAAACACAAACAATTCTAAGGAGGTTTAACCGATGGAACATTCTTCTACATTTACTTCATTTTCACCAGATATGTTTATGCGCAACTTTGCTGAAGCAGAGCCTGGTCTAACCCATAAGGGAGCTATAGAAGAATCGAATCGCTGTCTATACTGTTATGATGCCCCCTGTATAACAGCTTGTCCTACCGGAATCAATATCCCTTCTTTTATTAAACGAATCGCTACCGACAATCTAAAAGGTGCTGCTTATACAATTATGGATGCTAATCCTGTGGGAGCCAGTTGTGCACGTGTCTGTCCAACGGAAGAACTATGTGAAGGCGCCTGTGTACTCAATGAAAGTTCAAAACCAATAGATATCGGTAGATTACAACGGTATGCCACTGATTGGGCTATCGAAAAAGATGCACAATTATTCGAAGCAGGTATATCAAATGAAAAGAAAGTGGCTGTCATTGGTGGAGGCCCTGCTGGATTAGCTGCTGCTCGTGAATTAGCACGCGAAGGATTCCAGGTGGTGATCTACGAATCCAAACCACTTGCAGGCGGACTGGATACACATGGTATTGTGTCATTCCGTTTACCTCAGTCCATCTCTCTGTGGGAAGTACAACAAGTTCAACAATTAAGCGTCGATATTCGCACCAATATGAAAGTAGGGGTCGATATCACTTCTGAACAACTGCTAGCTGAATATGATGCTGTCGTATTAGCTGCTGGAATGGGATATGTCCCTCCTATTCGTATAGAAGGTGAACAGCTAGAAGGCGTCTATGATGCGATTCAACTGGTTGAACAGACCAAAACAGGTCAACCTAATATCAATCTGCTCGGCAAAAAAGTAGCTGTAATCGGCGCAGGAAATACTGCAATTGATGGAGCTACCTGTTCTGTACGCTTGGGTGCTGCCAATGTCAAAATGGTCTACCGTCGTACACGTGAAGAAATGACTGCTTATGATTTTGAATATGAATTTGCCAAACAAGAAGGCGTAGAATTCAACTGGTTAACTTTACCGAAACGAATTATCGGTGATGCTACAGGTAAAGTCACCCATCTAGAATGTGTGCAAATGAAATTAACAGGTGAAATCGGTAAAGATGGACGATTAGTACCAATGCCTGTCGAAGGTTCTGAATTTTTAATGCCTGTAGATGCTGTTGTAACAGCGATTGGACAAGAACGTCGTACAGATCTTATCGAACATTTTGGATTGGAACATTCATGGGGAGTTGTCAAAATAGATACTTCTACTCATCGTACTTCTAATCCTAAAGTATATGCGGCTGGCGATATTATATTCGGAGCAGGTCAAGGTGAAGCAATGGTGGTATCAGCAGCACAACAAGGCAAATTAGCCGCTTATGCCATTAGCAAACATTTGCTTCCACAACAAGATCATTCCCTGAGTTCGATCGTATAAGGTGTTCTCTTTTATGGTATAGATGAAATGATATTTATAGGAGGTTGTTAATTATGGCAGATTTGAGTATTGATCTTGCAGGTATACGTTCCCCTAACCCGTTCTGGCTCGCTTCTGCGCCACCTACCAATACAGGGTATCAAGTACAACGTGCTTTTGAAGCAGGTTGGGGCGGAGCTGTCTGGAAAACACTGGGTGATCCGATTATTAATACATCTGCCCGATTTGCAGCCGTTAATTTCAATGGACAACGAGTGGCTGGATTTAACAATATTGAATTGATCTCTGATCGTCCGTTGGATGTGAATCTCAAAGAAATCTATGAAACGAAAAAGCGATTTCCCAATCATGCAGTCATTGCTTCACTTATGGTGGAGCCAACACAATACAAATGGCATGAAATTGTAAAGCGAGTCGAAGATGTAGGTGTGGACGGACTAGAACTTAACTTTGGTTGTCCTCATGGTATGGCTGAACGTGGAATGGGAGCCGCTTCCGGTCAGCAACCTGATCTTGTGCAAGCACAGACCACATGGGCTAAAGAAGTAGCAACTACACCTGTGATTGTAAAATTAACACCAAATATCACAGACATTACTGTAGTTGCCCGTCATGCTGTTAAAGGTGGAGCAGATGCGATTAGTCTTATCAATACGATTAATAGTCTAGCCGGTGTTGATATCCATAGCTGGAATACGATTCCTCATGTAGGAGGCAAAGGTGCACATGGCGGATATTGCGGGCCAGCAGTAAAGCCGATTGCGCTTAATATGTTAGCTGAATGTGCGCGTGATATCAATGTAGGCGTACCGATATCCGGTATAGGTGGTATCTCCACATGGCAAGATGTGGTTGAATTTATGTTAATGGGTGCTACAGGGATTCAAGTCTGTACTGCAGCGATGCATCATGGATTCCGTATTGTTGAAGAAATGATCGATGGTCTGAATAATTATTTAGATGATAAAGGTCTAACATCAGTTCATGAGCTGATTGGTCAAAGTGTATCCCGTTACTCCAACTGGGGTGATCTGGATCTTAATTATCAGGTGGTTGCTCGTATTAATGAAGACAATTGTATTAACTGCAACAAGTGTCATATTGCTTGTGAAGACACTTCTCATCAATGTATAGATATGTTAACGAATGCCGAAGGTAAAAGTATTTTGCAAGTGCGTGAAGAAGATTGCGTAGGTTGTAATCTATGTTCGATTGTATGCCCTGTTGATGGAGCAATAGATATGATCGAAATCGAAAATGGCATGGCACCGATGAGCTGGAACGATCGTCAAAAAATGATCGGTTCACTGAATAATTCCTATACTGGAGCAGAGGTGATTGGATGAAAAAGATTATTCGAAATGGAACGATTGTCACAGCATCAGATACGTATGTCGCTGATTTATTAATCGAAAATGGGATTATTGCCAGTATAGGACTTCATGTAGAAGCTGAAGGTGCAGAAATTATCGATGCAAGTGGTTGTTATGTTTTTCCAGGAGGGATAGATCCTCATACTCATCTGGATATGCCTTTCGGTGGTACAGTAACTGCTGATGATTTTGAGACCGGCACCAAAGCAGCCGCATTCGGTGGAACGACGACAGTAATCGATTTTTGCTTAACGACCAAAGGCAATACATTGCAAAGTGCTGTAGATACATGGCATAACAAATCACGAGACAAAGCAGTGATTGATTATAGCTTCCATCTTATGGTGTCCGAGATTAACGATATCGTACTGGATGAATTACCTCAGATTATCGAAAATGAAGGTATCACTTCTTTTAAAGTATTTATGGCATACAAAAATACATTTCAAGCTGATGACGGTACACTATTCAGAACGTTACAGACTGCTAAACGTGAAGGCGCACTGGTTATGGTACATGCTGAAAATGGCGATGTAATCGAATATCTGGTTGAACAAGCACTCGCCGCTGGACAGACTGATCCGATCTATCATGCACTGACGCGTCCTCCTGAATTGGAAGGTGAAGCGACTGGACGTGCTGCTTATCTTACCGGTCTTACCGATTCACAATTATACGTGGTCCATGTAACTTGTGCTGAAGCTGTCTACAAAATCGAAGAAGCGCGCCGTAAAGGTCTACGTGTATATGGAGAAACCTGTCCGCAATATTTACTGTTGGATCAGAGCGATCTGGAGAAACCCGATTTTGAAGGTGCTAAATATGTATGGTCTCCTCCTCTTCGTGAGAAATGGAATCAAGATGTACTCTGGGATGCGCTCTGGAATGGCAGTCTGCAAACGATCGGTTCTGATCAGTGTTCTTTTAATTTTAAAGGGCAAAAAGATCTGGGACTGCATGACTTCTCCAAAATTCCGAATGGCGGTCCGATGATCGAAGATCGATTCAGCGTATTGTACTCTGAAGGGGTGGCTAAGGGGCGTATCTCACTTAACAAATTTGTTGATATTATCGCTACTGCTAGCTCACGTCTATTTGGACTTTTTCCGCAAAAAGGTACACTTGCAATCGGTAGCGATGCGGATATCGTTATTTTTGATCCTACAGTGAAACGAACGATCTCTGCACAAACACATCATATGAATGTGGATTATAATGCTTTTGAAGGTATAGAAATTACAGGTGAGCCGGTATCTGTACTGAGCAGAGGCGAATTTGTTATTCGAGATAAACAATTTGTCGGTACACCGGGAGCAGGTCAATATTTGCACCGTAATCGGTTTGAAGTACCTACAGTAGAGTTATCTTCTACAGCAGAAAAAGTAAGTGGAGGAATACGATAATGTCTGCGTTCGCTGATTTTGAAAAAGAAAAGCTGGCAATCGATCAATTTCTAGATAGCGGATATGTAGTAGTTGCGATTCAGGAAAATCTGGAAGGCGCACTGGTGAAATTTAGTAAAGATCGCTCTAGTACTAAGCATGATGATCTTCATCTTATTACTGCTGATGCTCGTAAATATCTAACCACTCGCTTACTGATGAATGGACAACTCGCTCGTTCGGTATAACCTCTCCTCTCTTACGCATTTAGATACACTCCAACTCAAAAAAAGCCTATCTACATCGAACCAGTACCTCTTACTGGATTCGATATAGATGGGCTTTGAGCTGTATTGTTATTTCATATCCAATAGAACTATTTCAAAAAACAGATTGAACTGGACATGATATAGCAAACATGAATTTACTGCAATCGCGCTAGCAATTCCCACACATCCGATGTACCAGGAGCTTCTCCACTTGTCCACCATTTGGCACGATACGTTTTGCCGTTATAGCTGACCGTATCTCCACCTACATAAATCCCAGAAGCAGTCCAAGCGTTAGCAGAAGGTTGGTCTGGATTAGTAGGGGGAGTCGGTGGAGTACCTCCTGTACCCTGACCTGTAACATTCACATCGATCACTTGATAAAAAGCATTGGCAGTATCACTAATATCCCATACGCCCAAAATCACATGATAACCACTACGATCTGATGGAATATTAATCGTCTGACTCACATTCGCAGACGGCTTGGCTCCATTATCATTAATGACTGCAATTTCTTGTAATGCACTACGCTTTAGTGGCTCATTTGGATTCCAGCCTTGTTTGGTCATATAATATTTCCAACTGGCTGTCGCATGTTGAGCTGTTAATTTCCATTGCACTTTAAGTGCACCTGTTTTGATATCCGTTTTGTGCCAGCGGGTAGATGTCTGTTCATCTAATGGTGCAAAACCTGCAACCCCTCCACTAGCGATATGTCCATCTGCTGGCCCTGCCGCAGGGTATCCTTTGAGTGCTTCGATACTTTGCGGTTCATACTGTGCACTGCCTACATTGGTATTCAGTCCCAGTGCATTCGATCCTTTGTAAGCACGACTAGCAGGCTGTTCAATATAACCATGTGCCCATATCGTACTGCTCATCAACAACGCACATGTACTGATAGCAACAGTCGCTGTCACCGCTTTTCTCCAATTCATCTATATACCTCCCCAATAATATCACTCACTATGCGGTATAGATTTATGTGATCGAAAAAGAGATTATAGCTGTTGCCATACATCTGCTTGTCCTGGTGTCTCGCCGGTAGTCCACCATTTGGCACGATACGTTTTGCCATTGTAACTGACTGTATCTCCACCAACATATACCGCAGACGCTGTCCATGCTTTGGCTGTTGGTTGAGTAGGATTGGTTGGTGTAGTCGGTGTGGTGGGAGTCGTTGGCGCAGTACCGTTATAGATCAAGTTATAATATGCATTGGAGAATGCTTTATTATACGGTGTTCCTGCGCTATTGCTACCCAGATCCCAGTTCACTGACCATGTCATTAGACCTTTGAGCGATTGACCTTGTGATTGTAATTTGGAAAATACGTTATAGACTACTGTTGGATCTTTGACAGTTCCATTGCCCCCTGCATCTGGATTCGCTGGTAATCCTAGCACTAATTTATCGGCTGGAATCTGTAGTAATCCTCTTGTGCCATGAATAAAGGAATCTGCCATATAGTAAAGGAAATTGTATTTGTCTGCATCTGAATTTTGCGCTAACCATTTGCTCACTTCATCTACCCAAATACCGTCACCTGCTTGATTATATAGTTGAGGCGCTATAAAGTCATAATAACCTGCTAGACTGGTTAAGTATGGTTCGTACGCTCCACCTGGCTTGAGGTATGGAAATTCTGGAGCCATACTGATCAAAAAGTTCTGTCCTTGAGCTTTGTAATGATTTTTGACAATTTTGAGAGCGGCAGGAATAACGGTGGTATTGCTTCCTGCTTTGATCGAATTTTGCTCCAGATCGATATCTAATCCATCAAAACCATACACATCGACCAGACGAATAATTTCATTGGCAAATGCTTGCTCTTGTCCTGCACTCAGTTGCACATGAGCATCTGCTCCACCTAACGAAAGAATAACGGCTGTTCCTCTCGCATTTAATGTAGCCACTTGCTGACGAAATTCAGCATCGGTTCCTCGATCTGGCTTGAACGTAGGAATCCCGTTGCCAGTCATAAAAGCAACTGTAACGACATTATAAGCTGTTGGAGATTCACTTAAAGCAATTGTGCGTGAAGACCCTCCCGCGTATCCATCTTTGGCAGAAGACGTCCAATTTTGCCAGTAGCCCACCATAATTTTTTTACCACTAATACTTGGCATCGTTGAAGCACTATCTGCAGCTTGAGTCGTTGGCATAGATGTTGCTAGCAGTGAACAACTCATTACTCCAGCTAGTACCCATTTCATTAATTTGCCTTTTTGAATGATATTCATTATATGCACTCCTTCAAATAGTGGAATAAGATCATGCGTTATACGACGGTTGATTTTCACGACATCTCCATAGACGATGCAATCACGAACAGACGATCTTCCTCCTTTTCCAATAAATTCCTTATTTCAGGTATAACTGAATTATAATGCTTATATTGTGAAAAACTTATGTATATCCGCATAATATAAGGCGAATTATACATCGCCTTATTCCTTTTCCCATGTGTTACTAAATTAGATAGAACGATCCAAACAAAAAAAACCTTCTCCCTAAGGAAAAGGTGGACGGTGTATTGTGACAGCGACTATGAGGGGTCATCGAATGAAGAATTAATACGTGCAAAATAAATCTTGTAGCAACTGGAACTTGGTGTAACACTGCTCTGCTTTGAATTGTTGTCCAATCTGCTCATAACTATAGCCACATTCATAATACAGTTGATCAAGGTAATAACCGATTTTATGATTTTCACAATAGCGAATACCTTGTGTAGCATATTCAATAGCCATCCGGTAATCTTGCGTATCCGAGTAAGCTTTCGACAAATAATAAAAGATAGGCGTAAACTGATCACTGCCTTCACGATAGACATGAAGTGCACGCAAGCATTTGTGTAACCAACCTATACATGCTCTATAATCTCCATCGAATCCATAGGCAATGGCTAACGCCTGAATCACTTCGATCTCATACAACGCTGGAATTCGCTCGCAATGATATGTTAATTTCAAAGCTAACTGAATCATAGGAAATCCACGATCTACAGCTCCCAGATGCACATAGGCATTTCCTTTCTGATACAGTACAAATTGCTGATCCATCAACGAATAACGACATATCGCTTCTACTTGATGATCTTCAATATATTGCAATAACTCCTGATACATATGCTTTTTTTGCAAATATCTAATATTTTTACGAATACTCTGAATCTCATTGATCTGCTGTTCAGTCATATCGAAAAAAATACGGATATCCAGACTAAACTTATGTGCAATCTGAAATAAAATCTCAGCCGATACCGATTCGACTCCTTTTTCAATACGACTGATCTGCGATTGATTGCAAATCCCTAAAGCCAATTGTTGCTGTGTTAATCCACGTTGCTGTCGAATCTCTCGAATCCGTTGCCCGATCCAGCGGTAATCCAGTACAGTCTGGCTAACCAATGTGCACTACCTCCTGAATACTTCTGTTATACGTCTATCATAAAGATAGAATTGCTCTAGTATCAGGTGTAGAAATACGCATATCGAGAGAATTTCTTAGCATCTATCAAAAAAGAAGATTATTTGTACTATCTCGGATAAACTGTTATTGATTCTGTTGAATAGAAACATACTTACCTAGTATTCTACAGACTTTACGGATAATCTAGTGTCCCTTTGACGACGATATGTTTGCCTTTGCGATCTTCGAATACTTTCACATGCACTTTGGTACCTTCTTGAAATTTGGGAAGATTCATCGTGTAGACTGTTGTTTTGACAGTGGCTTGAAAAGGAAGTGCTGTTGGACGCTCAATCTTCACCACCAATAGAATCTCCGGTTGTCCACTGCTATATTGACCTGTCGGGGTAATCGAGATAATCGTTGCTCGTGCCGAATAACCTTCCAGTATCGTCTGTTCGGTGATACTTTTCTTATTCAAGACTCGTGGTAACACAATCGCAATCACTGCAAAAAAAATCAGTAATCCGATACAACTTAATATCAGCGTTAATGGTTCCAATCCTCTGATCTCCTTTGGCTAACGATAGCTGGTATTATCCATTTCTAAGCCTGGTAATATCCAGATATCAGTCGTAGTGTTATATACATATGGCTTAGATTACAATGTATTATGGTCGTAGCAGTAACATTTAGCCGAGCTAAGTGTTGTTTTTTGTCTTTATGAGCTATTTATACGCTATTTATATTTTATCATGTTCGATGTATAAGCCCTATAGATGTATATATGTTCATATCCGATTAGAGCACATAGGATCTCAGATGCCAAAAAGCCACCTGATTTGAGTTTCAGGTAGCTCAAGTGATTGTTATCTTTTTTCATATCCACATCTATAGGAAGGTTATAAATAAGTGATTTCTTGCGCAGGAATAATCTGCTCTGCTTCTACAAATACACATAAATTCTGCAATATAGATTCAATCTGGCGCTTGTGCTCTACGGCTTGAGTAGAATCGAGTAACGTTAACTTTTGTACCTGTAACTCCCGACGCTGGCGATCATTTTTGAGATCAATCACACCCACAATCTGTTCTCCAATCAAAATGGGCATTGCAAAGTAACCATATTGTCGTTGTTCTTTGGGCATATAACTTTCCAGCTTATAATTCACATCAAATAACTTCAACAACCGTGACCGATCTCGAATCATGTTATCAAAAGGAGATAACAGTGTCGCTGCGCTACCTTCTAACTTTTCCAAAGTAGATAGTAACGAAATATCCTGTGTACGAATAAAATGCTCTTCGGCAAACTGTTCCACCTGTATCTGCTGAATATTCCCTTGTTCCAATTGTTGCTGGATATACTCGCTGACTGCTGTTTTATGGAGGTTAAAGCAAGCTTTTAATTCTTTGAGCGTCGCGATCCCCAAATTCTCAAACGTCAAATCAAGCAAATATGTATTCAGCGTCGGTTCATGTTCCAGTGTCCGATGCTCTTCAATACTCTGATCTGTTATTGTATATAACTTATTGAAATGATGATCTCGACTGACCTTGATCAAGCCTGCACGCCATAATTGGTCTAATGCTCGTCTTGCCGGTGTCATACTCCATGTCGCTCCACTTGATGGCTGATCGTGTTCAATATCCCGCGAACGTAGTGGCTGATTAAGCTGTACTTGCTCATAAATATTTAATATAAAATCTAACTTCGGTTGGTTCATGATCTTCAAATGATGATGTGCAAAATAATGATGCAAATGCTCATAAGAAGAAACTGGCAACAAACACAAAGCAAACAAATACACTTCAAAAATCGACTGCTGCTCATACAATTCTAACAACCATTCCCGCTGATACCGATGATCTCTCGACCAGAAAAACAAATCCTGACTACGAGATAATACATTCATCGTATCAAGCTGGACATAACCGAGTCGATTGAGTGTATGTAATACTCCATTAGCATCCTGATAGTGATTCAAATGAGGTTGTAATAGTCCTTGTTGATGCAATTGCAGACGCTTCATCTGTGCTCTGGTCGTTGTCAGCATAGAATCCTCCTGTTATGGACTGGATATGTTATTGATACACAAATTTCAGTTGATCATTACGTTCATAAGCATATTCCATCAATTGAATAGTTCGTTCACGTGTTCTCGACAATTGGGCACTAACTGCACTTACTTGTCCTTGAGAACCAAAATACGAATCTTTCAAAAACGTATCTTCGACGAATTCTGCTTCTTGTTGATCATACGTTTCCCAACCTTTTTGAGATTGTTGTAACAAAGCGTACTGGGATGCAGATAACTTGGACTTCAATTGTTGCATCGTATTATTCATTTCGATATCCCATAATTTCAAATACTTTCCTTCAAGCGCAACCCAACCGGCGGTCGAGAACTGGCTAGAGTTCTGAAATTCATTATACTCTTTATTGTATGCCCGATCTAACGGATTGTTATGGATCAGATGATTAAATGTATCTTCCGGGTCCATCTGGTAATCGCCATAGTATGGAGTATCCTCTGTAGATTCTTCCGGTTGCTCTGTAGAAGTCTGGTTTGCTTTGGTTGTCTTTTGATTAACTCCAGCCGATGCTGTAACACTTGGTTTGGATGTGGCAGTAGCCTCTGGTGTCGTTGCCTGATGATTCGATTGACCGCAAGCTGTTAATACCGTACATGTTAAAAGTAAACTAATCGTCCATTTCATAAATATTCTCCTCGTATACGTTAGTTGTATCTGATTGTAGATTACATATTAAATTGATATGTAGAATCAAATCGCTATTTTGGTATTTAAAATCATGGATTTTCTGGATCATGATCTAATGTATCTAAAATCTCTTGTGCTGTAATATGACTTTCCGTTGCATACTCCCATTGTGTCGGTGAATCAGCTATCCGACGAATTTCTGGTTCTAGTTTCCGAATCAAAGCTACAGGTAAAAAACCAACAATATATTGCAGACACCATTCGATCCATTCGGTATCATCTGTATGCAATACGTCTCGCACATGAGGAACGATTTCATCAGGAACTGTAAGCAGTATTTTGGACATCGGTATAGCAACAGGCCAGTTAATATCTTGCAACCAGACAAGTAGTTCTGGAAGAATAGGAATTAATGCTTGAGGGTCTAATTGCTGTAATCGCTGGATTGCACCAAAATCAAATTTGGATTCTGGTATTAAGTGATTGGATTCGGTCATGTTCAAGCCCTCCTTTACATATAAATTTCAAAAATGTAGCTACCTCTGTGATGCTTAGCCAAATCATGTGGTTCATCTTATCATGTTCAAAAAAGGAAAAGTAAAAATAATATGAATAATGGATAACATTCTGTAAATTTTGTCTCGATAATTGAACTACATATCAATACTTTGGGTTGTTCAATCTATGTTTAAAACTAACCTCTATGCTCTGTATTTAATCTTCTCCATATTAATTTGAGAATATGACTTGATATCCCATCATTATCTAATAAACCTGTTAGAAGAAAGTAATATAAAGGTTCACTTTCTGAAGTTAGTAAGTCTGGATCTTCTCCAGCTTCAGTAATTAGTACTCTTTTGTAATGTTCTACTAAGTTTGGAACTTTCTCTGGATCGGATAATTCATATGCATTGCGGATAAACATTCCAAATGACCAATGAAATTCAAATAGATTCTTTTCTTCAATATCAAGAAAATGTTGTCTCATTCCATCATCAAGATGATATTGCATAATATGATCTACTATACCTTCAAAAGAATCAATGATTTGCTTTGGAGGTAACGAATTACTTTTATCCATGAAGTTCAATCCTTTCGTTAAGGTCACTTAGACAGGCATTTGTTAACAAATCATGTAACTGCTTAATTTGTAGCATGGATAATCACTCCTTTTTTTGTATACATTATAACTAAAAAAAGCCTCAAAACCTTAGAGATCTAAGATTTTGAGGCTTGGTTATGCTATTCCCACTCAATCGTAGCTGGTGGTTTGGATGTAATATCATACACAATACGGTTTACATTATCGACTTCATTGACAATACGTACCGAAATCTTCTCTAACACATCCCACGGGATACGTGCCCAGTCAGCAGTCATACCATCGATCGATGTTACAGCGCGAATACCTACAGTATACGAGTACGTACGAGCATCGCCCATAACGCCTACGCTCTTCATGTTAGGAAGTGCAGTGAAGTACTGCCAAATTTCGCTTTCAAGACCTGCTTTTGCGATCTCTTCACGCAAAATGTAATCCGAATCGCGAACGATTTGCAATTTATCTTCTGTTACTTCGCCCAAGACACGAATCGCTAGACCTGGACCTGGGAAAGGTTGACGCCATACGATTGCAGCTGGCAATCCGCATTGTTCGCCGACTTTACGTACTTCGTCTTTGAATAGTGCTTTGAGTGGCTCTACCAATTCAAAGTGCATATCTTCTGGCAATCCACCTACGTTATGGTGAGATTTGATCGTTTGTGCTGTCGCTGTACCACTTTCTACAATATCGGTATAAAGTGTACCTTGTGCTAGATACGCGAAGTCACCTAATTTACGAGACTCTTCATCGAAGCAGTAGATAAATTCATTACCGATAATTTTACGTTTTTGCTCAGGATCGTCAACGCCTGCTAATTTGGACAAGAAACGTTCTTGGGCATCGATTTTGACAACTTTCATATCGAACTTACCAACAAACGTCTCCATAACGCTTTCCGCTTCGCCTTTACGTAAAAGACCATGGTCGATAAACATACATGTTAATTGAGGACCGATCGCTTTGTGCAAAAGAATCGCCACTACCGAAGAATCGACACCGCCACTTAGTGCGCACAATACATTTTTGTCGCCGACTTGTGTACGAATCTCTTCGATTGTATCTTCGATAAACGTCTCCATGCTCCATTCGCCCGCACATTTACAAATTTCATATAAGAAATTACGGATCATTTCGTTACCGAACACAGAATGACGTACTTCTGGATGGAACTGTACAGCATACAATTGACGCTCTGCATTACTCATCGCAGCAATTGGAGCCGATTCTGTACTTGCATCCAATACGAATCCTTCTGGCAAGCCGACTACATGGTCACCATGACTCATCCATACGGTGTGACTGGATTCCATGCCTTTATTCAATGCGCAATGTGCCATAAAGTCTACATCAGACTTCCCGTACTCACGCTTCGCAGAACGTTCTACTTTACCGGACAATTGTTGAGCCATTAACTGCATACCGTAGCAAATACCGAAGATTGGCACATTCAGATCATAGATCGCTGGATCGACATGCGGTGCATTTTCTGCATACACACTAGAAGGTCCACCGGAAAAGATGATCCCTTTCGGTGACAATTCACGAATCTTTTCGACCGGGGTATTAAAAGGCATTAATTCACTGTACACGCCTAGATCACGGATACGTCTTGCGATCAACTGGTTGTACTGTCCCCCAAAATCGAGAACTACAATAATTTCACTTGGACTATTCATTCACGAACCTCCCACATTTCAATGAGTCTAATTATACCTATGTGCAAAAGCCACCGTCAAGGCTTCGAACCTTACTACAGCAATTAAAAGTGTACTTTCTTCCACTCTGTATCAAGATTACGTTTACATTTCAGAAATAACGAGATTTCTTTTAAAATAGACCTATTAATAGACTTTGTAGTTTCCGATAGATTATGATGTAATAGATTGTTTTATTTTAGGAAAAATAGTCAAATACAGAGAAATTATAGCACTACGGAGGAAAGCTCATGCAAGTTATACATTATATAGAATCTCTTTTTACACATCATAGTTATCTGGTGCTTTTTCTAGGACTATTGCTTGAATTTATCGCTCTTCCTTTCCCTGGTGAAACTACGATGGGATATGCTGGCTATTTGTCTTATATGGGTCGCCTGAATATAGTGCTATTATTTCTTTGTGCGTTTGCCGGTACAACGATCGGGATGACGATCACTTATTTTATCGGTCGAAAAGCAGGGCTTCCTTTTTTGCGGAAATATGGAAAATGGTTATTGTTGCGAGAGTCGAAGTTGGATAAAGCACAACTGTGGTTTGGTAAATATGGATATACACTTGTATTCTTTGGATATTTTATACCGGGAGTACGTCACTTCACCGGTTACTTCTCAGGTGTTATGAACTTTAAGTTCTGGCGCTTTGCTGCTTACTCGTATAGCGGTGCATTGATCTGGGTTAGTATCTTTCTAGCATTGGGTCGCATTTTCGGACCACAATGGACGATGGTCTTTCACTGGATTCATCACTATTCATTTGAAGCGATTGCGATTATTGTGGTGCTAATCTTGTTCTTTATTCTTGTGAAGTTCCGCAGACGATTAGGAATTGCACTGGTGAATCGATTTGGTAAAAAAAAGCCTGATGATTCCGCAGGTGAATAAACTAAAAGTATAAAAAAGCAGCGAAGAACCGGGCAATAGATGCCACGATCTTCGCTGCTTTTTATTATTTTATATTGAATGTGACACTATTAGACAATACGCTCATACTGCTATTAGTACTTTGTTCTTTTTTGGATGATATTTTTTATTAAGTTCTACATACAAAGTTCTGTTGTATCTTCTCTCATGATATCATCCAGAATAACCTACAGTAATTTCTCTGCTGCAATGCCTAAAAAGACTTTACCCGCATTCACAAGTGCACGTTCATCGATATCGAATCGTGGATGGTGATGTGGGAATGCAGTATCTTCGGTTTCATTTTTCGATCCGACAAAGAAGAAATTACCCGGACGCTCTTGCAAATAATACGCAAAATCTTCCGCTCCCATCGCTGGTGGTAACATCAGAAATGCTTCTTCACCCATCGTATCCACGACAACTTGTTGAACATGCTCTGTCTGCTCCGGTGTATTCACGACGGTTGGATAACCATGAATATAATTAATCGTATATGTCGCATGACTGGCTAATGTAATGCCATGTACCAGATCTCGAATATCCTGCTCAATCTTAGTACGAATCTCTGGATCAAATGCACGTACTGTTCCTTCGATCTTCGCTTTATCGGCAATAACGTTAAAGGCTTGTCCTGCTTGGAACACACCGATAGTCACTACAGCCGACTGCATCGGGCTGATATGACGGGATACGATGGTCTGCAAAGCTCCAACTAACTGGCTACCGATCACGATAGAATCCACTGACAAATCAGGCTGTGCACCATGTCCGCCTTTCCCTTGAATCGTAATTGAAAAGGAATCTGCCGATGCCATTGCAGGCCCTGAAGCTGTCCCGATTTTACCTAATGGAAGAGCACTTGCCAGATGTGCACCGTACACTTCATCGACTCCGTCCAATGCTCCATCTTCGACCATCGCTTTGGCTCCACCTGGAAGAAGTTCTTCAGCATGTTGGAAAATAAACCGAACCTTTCCTTTCAAATGTGCTTGCTGATCGCTAAGTACACTGGCTACACCCAGTAGTGCCGCTGTATGCCCATCATGTCCGCAAGCATGCATCACGCCATCATTTTGCGAACGATAGTCTACTGTATTTTCTTCATGAATGGGCAGTGCATCAAAGTCTGCTCGAAATGCTATCGTTGGGCCTGCTTGTGCCCCTTGTAGATCAGCGATCAATCCGCCTTCGCCTACACCTGTACGTACTTCATACCCGAATCCTTTCAACGTATCTGCAATATATTGAGAAGTTTTCACTTCTTGAAAAGATAATTCAGGGAACTTGTGCATATGTCTACGCCAAGATACCATTTGATCAAATTGTGCTTCGATTGCTTGTATCCATTGTTGTTTTGTCATAAGTGTGTGCCTCCTTGAATAGTGTGAATCAACCTCTAAATATTCCATTATTTAGAAAAAACCAATGACTCCAAACTAACATAGCTCACTCTTTATGTCAAATTTATCATATAAAAATAGAATATTTAAACAGCAAATCGATTTACTTTTTGTACGCATGCAGGCGCAGTTCACCTGAGATATATTCACCTAGATAAACTTCAGATATATGATGATGGGTTTCTTGTTTGACTCGCTCTTCTAGCCATTTGATATCTTTATGAATCAGATCAAGTACATCTTGATTGACCTGTCCATCTACAATAATCGGGTAACGAATATTTTCATCACCATATTGAATAACGGTTAATTGTCCGTTTTGCTCTAAAATGGCTCGTTTTACATTTTTAATCTCGTATATCCCTATCGCTCGTAACTTGAACATCAATTCATTTGCCGATATGCCGCAACGCAGACATTCGCCAACATTGACTTCCCCGTTGACAACTAAGTTGATCGGCTTGCCATCGACAATACGCTTAATATATGGATTGTGTTGTTTGAGGAATTTGATCATAAAGACCAGTAACGTCCAGATCATCAGCACGAGGAAAAATTGTAAAGGCTTGACTGCTTCATTATAGATCACACCGCCTATAATGCCCCCGAGTACATAGTTCTGCACTTGATCAATCGCCGATGTGGGCGCTAGATTGCCTTTGCCCATTAGATTAATCTGTAACACCAGACAAAGAATACCGAGCGCTAATTTGATAATAACAGGATAATAAGCTTCCATAGATTGTTTCCTTTCTCTCTACTTATTGGTTGATGATGTGAACGTCTGGATTCACCAGATAGACCGTTTCTAATGTATAAGCACTCATATCATCGTTAAAATGAGCGGTATAGTAAGCTGTTGGTGTTTTGATAATAACTTCGTCTACAAGAGTAGTTGAATTCACACTGATCGTTGTTTCATCCAACTTCTGGTCTTTGGCTAATTGATGGACAAATTGCACCATCTGCGAGTATTTGGAGTAGGTGCTCTGATCTTGCGTATAATCCGAATACTGTACACCGATCATAAACACTATAATAAGTAGCAAAATAATACTTAGATCGCGATATTTGGTCTCAATACGTTTGCGCATATATAAGGAAAATAACACCAGCAATAAGATCAGTGCGACAAAAATAAAGATGTATTTGAGATAGACATTAAATGTCGATTGATTTTCCAAATAAGCAATAGTGTAGAAATTCATAAGTCGTTATCCTCTCCTTTGATATCAATTGCTATCCACAAGATGACTACAGGTAAGCGCTATTTTTATCCATTAAAAAAGCAACGTCTTTGGAAGGACGTTGCTTTGGTAGAACTATCATAGAGCCGTATTGATTTGTAGCAACTTTACTTGCTTCCATAACAATGTCTTTTTACAGTGCAGCAAATACTTCTTCGGTATGCCCTTTAACTTTCACTTTGTTCCAAGCTTTGATCAAGATACCTTCTTCGTCGATCAGAAATGTAGACCTTACAATACCTTCGTATTCTTTACCATACATTTTCTTCAATTGCCATACGCCAAATGCTTCTGCAACTGCATGATCAGGATCAGATAATAACGGGAAAGACAGTTCATACTTTTGTGCAAATTTATCATGAGATTTGACCGGATCAGGACTGATTCCCAACACAACTGCACCTTTTTGCTCATACGCTGCTGAACTATCGCGGAAATCGCAAGCTTCCTGGGTACAACCCGGTGTGCTGTCTTTGGGATAAAAGTATAACACGACCTTTTTTCCACGATAATCGCTTAACGATATTTCTTGACCTCCAGATGCTTCTAATGTAAATTCAGGCACCGGTTGCCCTATTTGTAATTCACTCACGGTAATTCCTCCTTCAGCTCTCTTATTCTTTTTATCTTCGATGTAAAATATAAAGAACTCACTTTCAAAATACAATCATGTTCCTTCTTAAATTATACTCAACTTATGATCCTGCTCCGCGATAACGCTTGATTCCACCATTCCAGAATAACAATCCTAGTGCGAAAAAGACAATCCCCATCACAGGTGTGATCCACGCCATACGAATCATTTCGGGTCGATCTAAAAACAGTGCCGCAGGATAGATACCTACAAATGCGAATGGCAATATCCATGTTAGTAAAATTTGAATAATACGGTTGTAGATCGTAATCGGATAACGTCCGTATGTCTGGATATTGTACATTAATGGAATAATTCCTGTCGGTGAATCCGAATAAAAAGAGATCGACGTTAGAATCGTATAGATTCCGGTATAGATCAGTGTTGAACCGAGCACCATCACAATCAGTGCAGGAATATGCCACCATAATAGCTCGATTCCTAACTGACCTCCACTCCAGATCATAATAATCACACCAATCAACGAACCGATTAATGACGGTGGATCAAGATTTTCTAGAAAAATCTGAAATAGATTATGAGCAGGACGGGTCAAAATGCGATCCATTTCTCCTTTGACAATATAACGATCCCCAAAGTTCCATAGATTCACAAAGCAACTATACAATCCATACGGAATCATAAAGTATCCATATACAAATACCACTTCCGCTTCGGTAAATCCACCCAATGTATCTGTATGTGCAAATACGACAAAAATAAAGATTAAGTTGGTCGCTTGAAATAACAAATCCGAGATCACTTCTACCCAGAAGTCGGCACGATACGTTAGACGTGTCTTTGCATAATTCAGAAAGTATTCCCATACCAATCCAAGATAATATTTCATCTGCTTAGCCCCCTTGTACGAACAGCCGCACACGAGCAGCGCGCCATATAAAATAAATTGGAATTAATAATAGAACAAACCAAACCACCTGAATCCCTAACACTTCCAAAATGCCTGTTCCTTTGACACGACCTGTAAATACCGAACCCGGCAAATACGTAATCGCTTGAAAAGGTAGAAAATTCATAATCGATACCAACCAACCCGGGAAAAAGCTAATCGGAATCAACAACCCTGAAAATAGATCAACGACAATTCGCTTCATCCGCATCATACCTTCGTTATTTTCAACAAAAAAGGCAAGCATTCCGATAATAATATTAATCTGCGAATTGATCAGAAAGCTAAAAAATAACATGATCAGAAAACCGATCCAAGAGGTGATACTTGTCGGCAATTGAACCGGAAATAAAAGTAATGCAATCAACATCCCTGGAATCATAAATAGTAAGAAACGGAACAATCCTTCACCGAATCCTTGCATCATTTTGACCATCAAATAGTTGTACGGGCGGATAAACTGAATCGCTATCGTACCGTCTCGAATCTCGGTCGCTATCTCCCGATCCAGATTGTTAAAATAAAACGACCGTGCCATCCACGAAACAGCTACATACGTGGTCATCTGTGCGGCTGTAAAGCCTGCAATCTGCTCTTTGCCCCCGTAGATCGCTTGCCATGTAAAATAATACACACCGATATTAAGCGTATATACCAGAATACCAGAGTAATAATTCACTCGATATGCCAGCATCGTCAAAAAACGAATACGAATAAAATCCCAATACAGACTAGACATGAATCTTAACCTCCGGCTTTTCGGCTGAACCGGAACTATAAATCTGACGTACAATTTCATCGGTACTGGTCTCGGAAATCTGAATATCTAGAATTTCGACCTGACTGAGCACTGCGGTTAGCACATCGGATACAGCTGTATCTGCGGTTACTAATGCTGTAGCTACAAGTTCACCTTCTTGTGTCCACTGTACAGGTAGACTGGCTGTCCATGCTTGGAGCTGAGATGCAGTCACTGCTTTGCCGAACTGGAAGCGTACTTCTTTGCCTTTGCCCCAGCGAGTCTTCAGATCATCTAAGCCGCCATCATAGATGACGTTACCAGCATCCAGCATAATCACGCGTGAACAGAGTGCTTCAATATCTTGCAGATCATGTGTTGTCAGTAGAATCGTTGTCCCTTGTGTACGATTAAGGTCTTTTAGAAATTCACGAATTTCGGATTTGACGACGATATCCAGACCGATCGTAGGTTCATCCAAAAAAATAATCGATGGATTGTGTAACAATGCTGCAACTAATTCACAACGCATCCGCTGACCCAGACTCAGCTTACGTACAGGACGGCTTAATAAGTCTTGTAATTGCAGACGCTCCACCAGCTCATCGAGGCGTTTTTTGTAATCTGCTTCAGATACCTGATATACTTTACGAAGCAATTGAAAAGATTCTATTACTCCTATATCCCACCACAACTGACTTCTTTGTCCGAACACAACACCGATTCCCTGCACGAACTTTTCCCGTTCTTGATAAGGCACATACCCGTTAACCTTAATCTGTCCGGATGTAGGGACAAGAATACCAGTAAGCATTTTGATGGTGGTCGATTTGCCAGCACCATTTTCCCCGATATACCCACAGATTTCTCCTTGTGGAATAGAAAAGGTAATATCGTTCACCGCAGCAACTTCATTATATTGCCTTGCGAATAAGTCTTTCAGTGCTCCGGTTAATCCTCCGCGGCTCTTCTGAATCTGAAAGGTTTTGCGTAAATCTTGTACTTCGATCGCCTGCATGAGTATCTCCTTTATGCTTGATTGATGTTCATGTTAGAAATGCGCTATAATTCGCGTTATTTATAACAATCTTGTCAATTCGCTGTAATTGATTGTTGCCTAAAAAAAAATTATAATGTACGGGTGTCATGAAGAGCAATCAAAAGTGATAAACAATTTTTCAAATTGGCATTAAGATTCTGAAAACATAGTATAGACCTCACCCTCGAAAGGAAGAAAGATCATGAATGTAAAGACAAAGCGAACGCTGCTTTGGACCGTAGCGATCATTGTAGTTGCGGTTATAGGCTATGCGATTTATTACTTCACAGCAGTATATAATCAAATTGATGCATTACAAAAAACAGGCGATGCGTCACCTTTTAAAAATGTGCAACCTACCAATGTCGCCGCTACTCAGCCTCCTGTATGGGAAGGAACCGAACCTGTCAATATTCTTTTAATGGGTGTCGATTCGCGTAGTGCAGACGATGGTGAAATTCCACGCTCAGACACCATGCTTGTCGCTTCACTTGATCCTGTCAAAAAAACAATTCATTTATTCTCGATCCTGCGTGATACGTATATTCCGATCTCTGGTTATGGCGAAAATCGGATCAATAGTGCGATTACACATGGACCGAATACAGCGATGAAAACAGTTAGTGACTTGCTTGGTATTCCGATTCAATATTATGTCTATACCGACTTCCAGGGCTTTATCAAACTGGTAGACGCTGTTGGCGGTATTGATTTTAATGTTGAAAAAGATATGCATTATACCAGTGCAGCAGATAAACACGAATATGATATCGATCTCAAAGCAGGTATGCAACATTTAGATGGCAAAACGGCTCTGCAATATGTACGTTTTCGTCATGATGCAATGTCTGACTTTTCCCGTACTGAAAGACAACGTGCCTTTTTAACTGCGGTTGGTGAGAAAATGAAATCCACCACTTCAATTATGAATCTGCCGACGATCTTACAACAAGTCAATCCGTATATTGATACGAACTTGAGCACTGACGATCTATGGAAACTCGCTTCGGTCGCTTACGATAGTAAAATGAATGGTAGTGACCAACTGCCTCCAGACGATCTACTAGCCGAGAAAAAAGTAGGCGGCGCTGATGTGATCGGTATCAAGAGTAGCGAAGAATTACAAAAATATGTACAAGATGCTTTAAATAAATCAGCAGTGGAACCAACACCTGTATCCACAGGTACTAACAAAAGCGGTACAAGTTCAGACAGTTCTTCGAGCAGCTCCAATTCAAGCTCAAGTACAGAAAGTTCCAGTCCAACCAATACAGGCGGTTCTTCTTCACGCTCAACATCGAACAGCTCAAGCTCTTCGGTGCAGTAAGCCTGTTAAGATAATCACTCAACATTCTGTAGCAACAATGGTAAAATAGAAACAGCGCAGTTCAATCATCGTCACATCTGTAGTTATAGCGCCCGTCTAAAGGGCGCTTTTTTCTTGTCTGGACGGTGGTTGCTGTTATTTTGAATAAGGAGCGATTGTATTGAATCCACGAACACGTTCTTCCCAATTATATGAACAAGCACTAGAACATATTGTAGGCGGTGTGAACAGCCCGTCTCGCTCATTTAAAGCTGTCGGTGGCGGCGCACCTGTATTTATGGCTAACGCGAAAGGCGCTCATTTTACAGATGTCGATGGCAATAAGTATATCGATTATCTAGCGGCATATGGCCCGATCATCACCGGACATGCCCATCCACATATTACTGAAGCGATTACAAGAGCCGCGCAAAATGGAATCCTGTACGGTACACCGACAGAACTTGAGATCCAATTAGCAATGATGCTCAAAGACAGTATTCCTTCTTTGGATAAAGTTCGCTTTGTAAACTCGGGTACTGAAGCAGTGATGTCGACGATTCGTGTCGCGCGTGCGTATACCAAGCGCAACAAAATTATCAAATTCGCTGGCTGTTATCATGGACATTCGGATCTGGTGCTTGTCGCAGCAGGTTCTGGCCCTTCAACACTGGGGATTCCAGATAGTGCAGGGATTCCAACCAGTATCGCGCAAGAAGTTATCACTGTACCATTCAACAATCTAGAAGCGCTACGTGAAGCATTAGAACACTGGAGCGATCAGATTGCAGCCGTAATGGTAGAGCCGATTGTCGGTAATTTTGGTATGGTTATGCCTGCTCCGGGATTTTTGGAAGGGTTATGTAAGTTAGCTCATGATTATGGCGCTTTAGTCATTTACGATGAAGTCATTACAGCTTTCCGTTTCCATTACGGTTCCAGTCAGACATATGCTGGATTAGACAATCACGATCAGATCATGCCTGACTTAACAGCACTTGGTAAAATTATTGGTGGTGGACTGCCGATTGGTGCTTATGGTGGTCGCAAACATATTATGGAACAAGTCGCTCCACTAGGGCCTGCTTATCAAGCAGGTACGATGGCAGGAAATCCTGCGTCTGTCGCTTCAGGGATTGCTTGTCTGGAAGTGTTGCAAGGCGAAGGCGTCTATGAAGAAATGGAACGTCTAGCCATTCGCTTAACGGATGGATTACGTGAGTCTGCGGATCGTCATGGTGTAGCGATGACTATTAATCGTATTCGTGGTGCATTCTCTACGCATTTCTGCGATCATCCGGTAACTGATTACGATCAAGCGCAAGATACCGATGGTGAGAAATTCGCATCTTTCTTCCGTCATATGCTAGATCGTGGTGTATGTCTGGCTCCTTCGAAATATGAAGCATGGTTTTTAACAACCGCTCACGTGGATGCTGATATTGATCAGACATTGCAAGCCGCTGATGAAGCGTTGAAGTTGGTTGCAGCAGGGAAGTAATAATTAAACTGCTCATTCCCCAAAAATAAATCTATAAAATGTAAACAGCTTTATATCTTTGGATTGAATCTTCAAAAAAATTCTGTTAAAATATGATTAATTAAAACATAATAATTCACCTGTATAAGTGTGTTTATTATGAGGTGTTCCACTACCAATGCAAATGTGGGCTTTAAAGTTGGTGTTCCACTACCAATATAAATGTGGGCTTTAAAGTTGGTGGACGCTACCATAAGTGCGAGGAAATAGAAGCCTAATAGCTTCTATTTTTTTTGGAGAAAATATTGAATGAATTGAAATTTTACAAGGTATCTGATGACTATATCAATTTTTTACGCAAATATGATACTGGCGTACAAATGAATGCTTCCAGCAATAAAATACGTCCATATGTAGGAATATTATTGCGAATCAACGAACATGATTATTATGCACCATTGTCATCTTATAAACCAAAATTCCAGAAAAAGAATGCTACTTTTGCGAAAATATATAATAATGCTGAACAAGACCCTGTTTCTGTTATAAAATTCAATTGCATGATTCCTATACTATCTAGTGAATTTACATACATAGATTTTTCTTTGGAAGAGAAACAATATTCTGCCTTATTGCAAGCAGAATACGAATACATCAAATCTAATCAAGATGATCTTTTAAAACAAGCGAAAAATCTATACATCAAAGTAAATAAAGGTAATCGCTTTTTAGCTAGCAGATCATGTAATTTCAAATTATTAGAAAGTATATATAAAGATTTCGAAAAAATACATTAATTATTATTTTGAAATCTTTATATAAATCAAGCGACTTGTGAGTATATCACAGGTCGCTTTTCTTTTGCCTGAATCATCATACCGTATGCCGTAGAACAGTGATTTTTAGTAGATGAAGACTATTACTCATATAACTTAGGTGTAATCGATAACTTACGAATTTCTTTGGCGATAATATTCAGTGTGTGATCAATCTGCTCTTCAGGTACATTGGATACATTCATCCGCAATAGATTAATCGTGTACGGACTGTCTGGCAAAAAGTGCTGGCTACCATCGCCTACGATAATGTTCTGCTGTGCTAAACGCCGGATCAATACAGAAGTTGGAAAATTATCGGGTAATCGTAAAAAGGTATGCACTGCCTGATTACGAGGAGCATGAGCAAAAATAGGATCAGCTGATAAAACATCTAATGTGCGATGCAACTGCTTGATTCGGCGATCATAGCCTTCAAGCAGATAGCGACGATAACGGGTAAACATTCCGTTTTTGATATACATATGTAATGCGGCTTGCGATAGCACAGAACTATCGATATCCAGTAAACGTTTATATTGAGCAAAGGTATCGATTAATGCTGCTGGCAACACTGCTACACCGATTCGTAGACCAGGGAAAAGAATTTTGGAATAGCTTTTGAGATAAATAATATGCTCTGACGTGTCATACGCATACATCGGGTCATTCGAGACAGAGTGTTCTAGATCAGACAAATAATCATCTTCTACGATATACACATCGTACTTTGCCGCTAATGCGACTAATCGCTTTTTATCTGCTGTCGATAGCGATGTTCCTAATGGATTATGAAATCGTGGAATCACATAAAAGAACTTGATCTCTCCACTCTGAAAAAGAGTCTCGATTCGCTCCCAATCCAGTCCATTCACTGTTCGCTCTACTCCTTCCACAGGTACATGAAGTGCTCCCAGTAATTCGATCAACAAATGGTAACTCGGTTGCTCGATCATAATCGTCTGCCGACCATTTGGAAAAGGCATCATCGTCAAAATCGACAATGCTCGCTGTATCCCTGATGTGACAAATAACTGAGATTCGCGCGCAAATACTTGTACTTCTTCTAACTGCTGTCTTACTTCACACAATAATGGAGGTAACCCTTGAGGCATCCCATATGAAAATAATTGATCCCGGTAGACATGAGTTGCTTGATTCAGACAACTTTGAAAATCGTCATAAGGAAACAATTCAGGTGCTGGCGCTGCTGATGACAAATCAATCTGTTCACGCACTGGATAACGCTGTTGATTGTATCCTTGTTGAGCTACATAATATCCGCTTCGATCCATCGCATAAATCCAGCGTTCTTGCATCAATTGTTCATACGCTCCGATTACTGTAGACGGGCTACACTGATTAGTTTGAGCCATAGATCGAATCGAAGGTAATTTCTGACCCGATACTAACGTACCTGCTTGAATCTGCTGTGCGATATGTACAACTAATTGTTGTTGTTTATTCATAGGTTTACTTTTTGATGTGTTTTTAAATTTATTCATGAGTTGGCTCCTCCCTTACCCTGTAGTGCCTTCGTCTACTATACGTACTCTGCTGAATACTTATGGTATAGACCACATTATAGTCTCTTCTCCATTGGATCTTCTAAAAGTTGTATACAATCTGTATCGGTACAGTTTGATTTTATCGTGATTGTGAGCTGTTTGTCCGCCACGTATATTGAATAAGCAACCTATTCATATTGCAAATGATCACCTGGAGGTACACATAAATGACTACCCAATCTAATCGTATACCCGCTTACCTAGCTGCTCTAGCTTATGCACTGATTATCGGATTTTCGTTTTTATTTATGAAAATGACGATCAATACAGCACATCCACTGGATGTACTGGCTCATCGATTTTTGTTATCTACTCTCGTGTTGGGAATTCCTATTCTACTAGGCTGGATCAAAGTCACCTGCACCTGGCGAGATATCTGGCGCATTTTACCACTAGCGATGTTATCACCTATTTTGTTTTTTGCTTTTCAAGCGTTTGGATTGTTGTATGCTTCTTCTTCTGAAGCTGGCATTATACAGGCGACTGCTCCTATTTTCACATTGATTCTGGCGACTTATTTTCTCAAAGAACAATCGTCATGGATACAAAAAGGATCGCTGTTACTGTCTGTGATAGGCGTTGTGTTTATTTTTGTGATGAAAGGCGGTACCAACTTTTCGCTCAGTAATCTGGGTGGAATCTTGTTATTGATCGGGTCTGCGCTTTGTTTTGCAGGGTATGGCGTACTCGCTCGCCCGCTTACCAAGCAGTATAATCCACTTCAATTAACATGGGTAACGATGATAACGGCTTGTGTGTTATTTAATATCGTAGCACTTGGTCGGCATCTGATACTCGGGACGGTAATTGAATATGTTCAGCCATTTACAGAGCCACATTATGGATTCGCTTTGCTTTACTTAGGGATATTGTCTTCGCTGGGAACGACTTTGTTATCCAGTTATGCGCTCTCTCATCTGGAAGCGACCAAAATGAGTGTATTTAGCAACTTTGCAACCATTACGTCGATGATTGCAGGTAGTGTATTTTTGCATGAGCAGTTAATGTATTACCATATCATTGGCACCGCTTTGATTATTCTTGGGGTATTGGGAACCAATTGGGGCAAACGCTCAGGCGATCGATCCAAGCAGATGATAACATCAAAAGTTAAAGTGAGGTAAAGTCCTCTTTTCAAAAGAGAAGATTCTCTAATCGTTGTTGTTGCAAGATGTCTATTCTAATGCGATAGAAAACTGATATGTGAAAACTAAAAAATAAATTTTACGCATTACTTCTATTTCATAGCAATGTATAGCCTTTCTTTATTCAAATAAATGATTCTTATCTATTTCAGTTCCTTCTTCTAATTCAAAAAAAGAGCCAAAAGATAGTAAAAGTCATCTCTACATTATACAAGATGCTTTACTGCCTTCTGGCTCTTTTACTCTTCACTCTTCACTCTTCACTCTTCACTCTTCACTCTTCACTCTTCACTCTTCACTCTTGTGCAATTATGCCAAAATTCCTTTACGTCTTGCTTCTACAATCCAGCTTGGGAATTCGTTCAATAGGCGATCATATAGCTCTTCATCGCTCACTTTAGAAATATCGTCTAATTCGAAAAAGCTGGCATTATCTATAAAACGTCCTTTAAGCTCATCCAACTGACGCAAAATACCATAATTCGCATTGCCCAGTCCAACAAATTGCCAGAACAGATTTTGATGAGAACTTTCGGTAATTAACTTGGTAATCTTGCTTTTACTGCTGACTCCACCATCGCTGAAAAAGATAATATACGTCGGAATACGTACATTCGGTTCTTCGACTGTATATCTGCGAATCAAATCTTCCATCACAGGCGGTTCATTATTTGTTCCACCTTTACTTCCTAACTTATAGGTGCGCGCGACATAATCTTTATAATCTTCAGCACGTACACTTGGCGCACGTAGAAATTCTTTGGCAAAAAACCATACATCCAATTCGCCATTATCATCAAATGCCGCCGCAATCGCCAATATACGTTCAAAAGCTTCTTGCACGACCCCTTTTTTGTACAAAGAATACATCGAACCCGATGCATCGAACACTACCGCTACTCTGGCTTGAATCGGGGGGATTTGTTTCTTTTCAAGTGATAAGGTGACTTTGCGTTTGAGCAGATCGATTTTGCCTATCGATGTATTTACTGGTGGAGTGACTGGTTCAGGTGTGGATACAGGCTCAGCAACAATCGGCACAGGTGTTGGATCAGCCGGACTTGCTTGCGAAGGCGCTGTTTCTTCTTCAGGGCTATCGTCAATATCTACGCCAAATGATTCTGCTAAAGGCTTCAAACCGCCAAAAAATCCACGTCCAATCGCTCGCACTTTGAACCCTTGCTGATAGCGATACACTTCTATAAAAATAAGCGCAGTCTCTGCTGTCGCTTCTGTAATTGTATATGTAATCTCTTGTTCACCAAGCGTAAGCACCGCTTTGCAACTCTGTACTTCTGCAAACGTGCCTGCTCCTTCTAACGTAGCTGTAAATACACATTTGGCAATAGGAGCCGCTTGTAATTTAGTCATATTTAACGCAAATTGTGTACTCCGCTCTGTTGCTTGTTCCAAATGCACTGATTGATGCGGATCGACATTTTGATTGTAAAAAATAAAATAATCATCTGAAGGTACTTTGCCTGCTTCATTCACCATAAAGCAACTGATATCCAGCGGCGACGGTGAAGCATCACATTGAATCATTACTTTTAACGAATCACCTTGCGCCAGATTGGTATTTTGTCCTTGATTCAGTACGATATGTTCACTAGCCATAAGAGCAACCCCTTTTTCAATCATTATTTTTATATTATTACCATAAAGCCTATTATTTACCTCGTCAAATCTAAATAGTACACATACTGCAAATATACGGTATAATATATATAGGTATGCTACATAAAATAAAGGATGTGCAGAAAGGATTACCTGTGATGAAAAAATGGATTCTAACGTTAACACTATTGCTATTATTACCTGTACAAGCATTTGCTGCTAATCCTACAGATGATCATTTGTCTTTTCCCGACGATTTTCGGATCGATACACAGATTGTGAATCTACCTCATGATCAAGCAGTTCTGGTAGATATAGCGAATAACCGCATAGAAATCGTGAATTTGAACACATCGATGCCTCTTTGGAACAATACGTATGATCGTATTTTCAGCTATAACGTATTGACCAGTTCTAACAAATTAGTATTAATTGTACAACATAAACAATCTCTACAAAAAATCACATTATCAACAGCTCAAGCAACATCAGGCAAAATTTTATCAACGGTTACGTTACCGGCACACTTGTATCAAGTCGTTTCGGGCAATGGTTCGCAGTTAGCATGGTCTGCTCCTACGTCCACTAGCAAAGAACAAATTGTTGTTCAGTCGAGCAAGCAGTTATCTGTCTATCAAGCACCTTGGAAACAAGCATCTCTGACTACAACGCCAACGATTCAGCAGACGTTTAACTATGAAAATGCTAATCCAACTCAAGTAAAAACATTCTCTCATTACGTAGTCGCTCAATATAATGGCGGTAGCTTGATGCAAACGCAAAATGTATTTTACATTTGGGATACTGCTCATCCTAACGTAAAAGCCAAAACGATTACAGTACCGTGGAATCTAAATGCTGATTTTCAATTACAATCGAATGAATTGATTGTCTATACGACCAATATTAAAGGAAATCCGTTAGGCGCTAATACAGACAAACCTTTCCCAATCTATGCTCGTTACAATCTAGCTACAGGTCAACCTGTCTATGAAATGATTCGTACGTTAGCTGATCGTGATGAAAAATGGACAACCGATTATAATAACAATCAAGTCTTTCTAATCGATAATAGTGAGCAAAAAAATTATCTGTATGATCGTAATGGTAAAGAAATCTGGCAAATGCCCCAAACATCTGAGAATACGGTATCCAAATTTATTAAATACGAGAATGGTCTACTCTATATGATCGTTGAGAATCTAGATCATCAGTTCTCGATTGTGAAGCAACCTTTGCTGTAGAATATAATAAGATTTAATGTAAATCAAAACACGCTGCTCTTTGAATAAGAACAGCGTGTTTTTTTATATCTTATTTGCTGAATTAAAATGTCCAGGAATAATACTATGCTATATTTTTTCAAAATAACGATCGATATGATCGCTTCATGATAATCAACCAAATACGTCTTCTTTGGTACGTACCAATTGAGCTAGAAAAGCTAAGCCCAGTCCTTGTCCCCATCCTTGAATACGTTTGGCAGGTACTTTGCGGTAGCCATCAATATCGTTCATGACGGCTGTACCTGCGGAAACGCCTGTTATAGTGCCATCTTCTTTGATCTTCGACAAAATGCCATCAATCGCTTTTTGCGTATATTTATTGTACAGTCTGCCTTGCAACAATAACGCTGTCGCGATACCCGCAGAACCGGATGTTTCCAGATAAGATGTCTCATCGGTAAGTACGGTATGCCATAATCCTTCTGGTGATTGCAGACGTACGAGAGCGCTTAATTGATCTCGCAAAGAACCATCAATAATCATATACGATGGATGTTGCACTGGAATAAACTTCAATGCTTTTGCCATGGTCAGTGCCGCCCATGAGTTGCCACGCGCCCAATACATGCCTGACATATGATGCTGATTCACATGATCCCAACCATGATAATACAGATTGGTATCGTTATCTTGTAAGAACTCTTCATGTCCATGATACTGCTTCAAGCCATCCTCGATATATTTCTCATTGCCTAACAAATGACCGATCCGTAGCAAATAATACCCTGCCATAAACATCGTATCTACCCATGCTTGCTGTGGAAATACATCGGTAAGTGAATTGACCGTATGCTGGAAAATGCCATCTGCAAAACGCTCTGCTTTGCTATCTAGAAATTCAGCCATTTCTTTTGCAATATCTAAATATTTTTCTTCGCCTGTTGCTTCATATAAAGTAAGCAGACAATGACCGATCGATACCCCGTTGACCGATAACTGTGGTAATCCTTCTTCAATCTGCTCATCGATCCAAATTTTAAGTTTGTCTAGATATTCCTTTTTTCCTGTTGCTTCATAGGCTTCGCAGATTCCGTAAAAAGCAACTCCACCCGGCCAATCCCAGCGAAAATCCATATTAAATGTACGTTCAACCACACGATCAATCACATCACGGATATGCTGTTCATCAAATTGTAAAGCAGGCATAACTAATCATCCTTTCTGTATCACATATTAGATTGTCAGTAGATTCGAAATGTAATAATGACCACTCTATACAAAAGTAACGATATTAGCATTAGCGCAAATACATTACTAACGGTTGAATCGCCAACGCACGAATACTTTCAGCCACAAGCCCTGCCACTTGCATAGCACCTTGTTCTTGAAAATGAGTATTGTCTTCCATCCCATCGGGAAAATGTAGATACTCCCCCGGATAAAGCCAGACAAATAACGATTTACTTTGTTCTTCACCCAGTGACTCTAACAATACTTTGGTCTGCTGAGCGAGATCGATTAGTGGAACCTGTTGCTCTGTCGCTAATTCTTTTATTGCTACAATGTAGTCGCCATGAGTATCTGTAAGAACGCCATCTGCTCCAAAGTAACGCCGACTAACCGGAGTTATCAAAATTGGAGTTGCCCCTTTGGTACGAGCGACTTCGATATATTGCAATAAGTATTCTTTAAATGTAGTAAATGGCTGTGTACCGCGTGCCGGATCATTTTTTTCATCATTATGACCGAATTGAATACATAGAAAATCCCCTGCTTTGATCTGGTCTGCAATTATAGCCAGTCTACCTTCATCAATAAAACTTTTGGAACTGCGACCGGATACTGCATGATTATCGACACAGACATCGTGCTTGAATTTTGCAGGTAACATCTGCCCCCAACCCGCATAAGGAGCTCCGCCTTGCTTCTGATCAGTCACTGTTGAATCGCCAGCGATAAATAGTTTGAGTGCTTGCGGTACAGCTGTAATCTCTACCGCATTTAGACGTGGCGCTTTGCCGCTGATATGCAGTTGCAGTTGATGTTCAATCACCGGAACGGTAAATAGTTTATTTACAAATTGACCGGGCAATGTATCTACAGGCGGTAACATCAGCTTGCCAGCGCCACATTTAATGATCGTATGAGTAGCGGCTTGTTCATCTCCAACCGTAATCTGGATCTGATATGTACCGTTAGGCAGATCGGTTATAAATGAAGTGCCCAGTGGAATACAGAAGCTACTTAGCAAATGATTAGACGTCTCTGCGAATTGATCTCCACTTAGCATATCGCTTCGATCTCGTCCATATACTCTCTCAGGATGTGCAAATCCATAACTTGATCCAGTCTGCATATTTTCATATCGATCATCAGGAGACACAGATATATAACCGGGAGTAACTTCTCCCGGTCCAAAATCATATCGCAATGGTGATAATAACGGTTCATGTGCCGAGAGATCCGGTGCAGATGCATGAAGTGTAGATGAAGGATCACCTAATGCTGCCTTGGCATCGCCACCTTCGGTGATCCGCCATTGTTCTGTAGCCATCTCAGTAGCTGATTTGTGATTCATTGGCTTCACCATCCTTACATAGATCGCTTTCATGATTATCTATATGGTACATAACATCTATTTCGATAACTTCAATAATGAGCAACATAAAGTATTCAGCATAAAATATCTACCTAGCTATTGTTGATCCGTATCTTATCCTTTGATCCCGCTAGAACTGATCCCTTCGACAATATGTCTTTGGAAAGCAAAGAAGATCGCTACCACAGGCAATAGACTTACGATAGACATCGCGAACATCGCTCCCCAGTTAGAAGAAGATTCGCTATCCAAAAACATTTTCAATCCCATCGAGACCGTATATTTATCCGGTGAATTCAAGTAGAGTACCGGACCTAGTAGATCTTCCCAGCGCCAGTAAAAAGAGAAAATCGCTGCTGTCGCCAGAGAAGACTTGATCAATGGCAAAATAATCTGTATAAACAAACGGAATTTGCCACACCCATCAATCGTCGCCGCTTCATCCAGATCTTTCGGAATCGTACGGATAAACTGTACCATCAAGAAAATAAAGAATGGTGCACCGAAAAATTGCGGTACCACAATAGGAGCAATACTGTTTAACCATCCTAATTTAGTGAAAATAATATATTGCGGAACCAATACCACATCATGAGGTAGCATTAAGGTCACCATCATAATCGCAAACCAGAAGTTCCGACCTTTAAAATTCAAACGAGCAAATCCGAAAGCAATCACTGCCGAAGAAATAACTACTCCGACTGTCGATATCGCTACAATTACTAATGAATTCCACATATAATGTCCGAAAGAATAACCACCGACACCTTTCCAACCGGTAATATAGTTATCCCACATCCATTGAGCAGGCAATAATGTATTCGCTGTCGCAAAAATGGTACGGCTTTCTTTAAATGAACTAAGCAACATCCATGCAATAGGATACATCATCAAGATCGCCAGTAACCCGACAAAGATATGATAGACAGGCCATTTGATTTTGCGCCAGAACCACCCTTTTTGTGCGCGCGTACTGCTCATTACATTGTATTCAGGGATAGACGCTTTACGTTCAGCCATAATTAACGTCCTCCTTCTGATTCATAGAACACCCACATTTTAGATGTTTTGAATAATACAAATGTTAGAATACCGATAAAGATCAACATTACCCAAGCCATCGCGGCGGCATAACCCATATTGTTGAACATAAATGCCTGACGGAATAAGTAAAGCGAGTACAACATTGTTCCATCCAGAGGTCCACCTTCTCCTTTGGAGATAACATAGGCAGGTACAAATGTCATAAATGCACTAATCGTCTGCATAATCAGGTTAAATAAAATAACCGGACTGAGTAGCGGTAATGTAATATTCATAAATTTGCGTACAGGTGAAGCACCATCAACACTGGCGGCTTCATACATTTCAGGTGAAATATTTTTCAAGCCAGCAAGGAAAATCAACATCGATGAACCGAATTGCCATACCGATAACGTAATCAGCATACCCAGTGCAGCGGTAGCATTACCAAACCAATTGACAGGTGCTGCGCCGAAAGCCATTAAGAAATGGTTGACGATCCCTTGCTCACTAAAAATATTACGCCACATAATAGATACAGCTACACTACCACCAATAATGGATGGTAAATAATAAATTGTTCGATATGTACCCACCATCCGTGATGCTGTATTGAGCACCATCGCTACAAATAAAGCAAAAGCTAATCGTAAAGGAACACCTACAAAAACATAATAAATGGTCACTCTGACCGAGTTCCAATATTTCGGATCATTGGTAAACATTTTTTCAAAATTACCAAGTCCTATCCAGCGTGGCGAAGTAAACAAGTTATAGCTGGTAAACGAAAGATACAACGATATAAACATCGGGATCAAAGTAAAAGCCAGAAATCCAATAATAAAAGGGCTAATAAAAGCATAGCCTGTCAAATTGGTTTTTAAAGACTCATTACGTATAGCCATAAGCGTTCGCACCTCCTCAGATCGTTGAGATTTTGAAAGAAAATCGTGAACCGATTGGATATACATTCTCCAGCGATCGGTTCACGTTCTCTACATCTATCAGCTAACGAGTTCGTTACGGTTGATTGTTAGACAAGATCGCATTCGCATCTGCCCGGAACTTCGGTGCAACTTCAGCAGCAGTGGCTTGTCCAAAGTTAATTTGCTCTACATAATCGGTTAATGCTGCAATAATCTCAGCCGACCCTACAGGTGGTGGTGGGCTCATTGGGGAACTGATTGGCTCCATTTTAGCGACAAAATCAAATACTTGTTTCTCGGTTTCACTTAATTCTGGTGCTACAGCTTCTTTAACAGCCGCAGAAATTGGTACACCACGTTCGCCTTTGATCAATTTATTAGCATCTTGATTGTTGATCCAGAAGTCGATAAATTTAGCTGCTTCGTCTTTGGACTGCGAGCTTTTCGCTACAGCCCAGTACATACTTGGTTGCATATAAATTCCTTTTTCCATATCAGGGCCTACCATCGGAGCAAGCTCCATCGGACGATTGACGACACGTTGTAATGCTACGAATTGGTTCGACCATTGCCAGATCCCGATTCCTGTACCTTTTACAATATCGGATTCTTCTAGAATGCCTTTGGTCTGGTTCAATTTTTCCTGAGAAGGTACTGCGCCTTCTTTGATCAGTTCAGCTAACATGCCGAAAAATTCTGTAAATAGCGCATCATCTTCATATCCAAGTGCTGTTCCTTCAGCATTGTAAAGCGATTGACCTTTGGTACGTAAAAAGTAGTTAAAGAAAATATCTGCTGCCATCGAGCTATCAAAGTAGATTCCTTTGTCTTTCGCTTTAAGTGCGATTTCTTTGTATTGATCCCAAGTCCAGTTGTCTGGAATTTCGCTGATGCCTGCTTTTTTCAAAATCGCTGGATCGTATTGGAACCCTAATACGTTAACCCCTGTTGGCATACCGTATTGTACGCCACCTATTACACCTGTTTTAAGTACGTTTTCAGTCACATCATCGACTTTAATTTTGCTTCCTAAGTATGGGGTCAGGTCTTCCAATTGTCCGTTTTTAGCGTATTGGCTAATATAAGATACGTCCATTTGCATAATATCCGGTAATTGATTAGCAGCTGCTTGTGGAGCTAGCTTTTTCCAATAATCATCAAAAGAAGCATATTCGATATCAATATTTACACCGGGGTTTTGCTCTTTGTACATATCAATAATTTTCTGAGTATATTCATGTCGGGTATCTGATCCCCACCAAGCGATCCGAAGCGTTTTGCCGTCTGTACCTCCACTAGCATTACTACCTCCGCCACCTGAATTACCACAAGCTGTGATGAAAAGTAGGATTGTAACCATCAATACCAGTGCTGTCTTTTTTCTCATTATATTCTCCCCTTTCGTTAATCAAGCTGATGATTGCTGTTCATATTGCTCAAAATCAATAAGTAGAGTGTGATGATGCTCCTTTTTTGTTAACGCTTACATTTAAGTTGTACCTTCATTTTCGCAGATGGAAGATCACAATTGAATACACAAATCCGATGTGATCGTGTAAAAAACAGAGTAGTCTGAATTTCTGCTAAGACGGATATTTGTATGAACTTGGTTTGTTTTACGGTATCAAGGGGCTGTCGCTACGATCATCATCGTATTCTTGTCGTCGCTTGTTGTCATGAACTCCCTTGAATAACCGCTAAGCGGTAGGGATTTCATGACAAAGGCGATCGCTTCGCTCTTTCAGAATATGATGATGCTCTTCGCTTGTACGTTGAGGTACGCTAGATTTGATTTCAGTCAAAATAAAAAGCGACAATCAAAAGTCGCTTATTCTTTGTTCTTTGTTCTTTGTTGTTTGTTGTTTGTTGTTTGTTGTTTGTTGTTTGTTGAAGTGTACTATTATTCGTATCCATTCATTTACATCACAGCATAATAGTTAGACAAGTAAACTCCAAAAGATAAAACTTCATTACAAGTTATAGCTACAATAAGTTATATCTACAAAAAGTTTATTTTGTATTTGCTTTTGCTCTACTCTTCACTTTTCCGGTACTCGGTTGGGGTCATGCCTGTCCATTTTTTGAACACTTGGCTAAAGTATTGCGAGTTACCACCGAACCCGAACAGTTCAGCGAGTTCGAATACTTTGACATCACCGCTACGACGGATATGATCGGTGGAGCGTTCGATTCGATAACGATTGACATAATGGGAGAAATTATCTCCAGTCACTTTTTTGAAAATCTTACCGAGGTAGTCCGGGTTCATATACAGCATTTGATTAGCGACTCCGTTTAGCGATAATTCAGCACTGGTGTAATTTTGCTCGATGATCTGAATCATTTTATTGACGACAGAAGATTGGCGATTTACATTGCTCTTATAGTAACTCATCGTTAAGTAAGCAGCGGCTTCCTGTACAAACTCATGTAATCCAGTTAATGTATCTAGCATTGCCAGTTCTGCCATTCGACCTGTAAATAAAGAACGTTCTTCTGGCAAGCACAGACGGATCATCACTGCATATAATTGAAGCACATACGAGCGAGTCACTCCGATATCATGTCGCCATTCCGCTAATGTTACAAATAAACGATCAATTTCTGCGGTCACTTCTTCCATTTGTCCGGATTTAATTAACAATGTGAATGCTTCTTCATCCATTTCAAACGAAGTATTATCTTTCTGATCAGCTAATGCTAGATCCGACTTGGTAATAATACTGCCTTCCCCTACATAAAAGCGGTGATTCATACATTGCTGTGTATCCCGATACATTCGCCGTAACGAGATCATATAATCCGGTTCGCTTAAAGCAATCGTCACATCTAATTTGTAAAAGCCTGCAAACACTTGTTGTACATGTTCCAGATCACCAATCAGCTTGGTAATCGATTCAGGATCATCCAGTAAAAGCAGTAACTCATCTTGCATATGAATTGTTGTTCCCATCAATACACCATCTAGTAGATCATCAGCGATATTTTTGAGTGCAAATAAATGTTCATATTCATGCGATTCTTCAACACGCATCAAAGCCATTCGTACCGGGCGATCACGCAGATTCAGATGAAATAATTGCTCATAATAAGCAAGGTCACGCACCCCGTACATTTTATTAGCGATAAATTCTTTCAGAAATTGTTCTTTCACCTGTGGCAACATGCGGGTAAATTGCTCTTTCATACTGTTTACAAATTCATCACGCTCATGCTCAACCTCACGTTCGGATAACAATTCACTGATCGCTTCTTGAATCTGGCGTTCGTTACAAGGCTTCACCAAATAATGCTTCACCCCGTACTGCATCGCTCTACGAGCATAATCAAAATCTTTATAACCGGACAACATAATAAAGCGTACCTCTGGAAATGCAGCATGGGTTTTGGCGACCAGTCCAATTCCATCGAGTCCGGGCATAGAGATATCACTAATCACGATATCAGGGCAATTTTCTTGAATACGCTCATATGCTTCCAGTCCATTACGTGCGGTGCCGATCAATTCGGTTCCACTTTCATGCCAGTTCACGACCTGTGATATCCCTTCCAAGATCATCCGTTCATCATCGACTAACAATACTTTATACATCTTGCGCTTCCCCTCTCTCATAAGGAATACGAATATGAAAAGCAGTAATCACACCGGGCAAACTTTCGATCTCCATTCCATAATCCGAGCCAAATGTCAGCCGTATCCGTTCGGTTATATTGCTGAGTCCAATCCCTTCGCCACGCGTCTGTACTTGTCCACTATGTAGACGTTCTAGAAATTCAGCCGTCATTCCCGGTCCATCGTCTTCTACACTGATATAGAGCAGATCTTCTTCATGTCTCACTACAATACGAATATGGCACACGTTAACACTCGGCTCCAGCGCATAATGAATCGCATTTTCGATCAGCGGTTGTAGCGTTAATTTGGGAATTAGTGCATCTTTAAGATCGTCAGGAATATCGACTTCAAAATGCAAACGTTCTTCAAAGCGCATCTGCTGAATCGTGACATAGCTATAGACAATATCAAGTTCGCGTCCTAACGGAATCAATTTTTCGCTCATATTGACAGAGCTTCGTAATAAAAAGCCTAACGCTTCGACCATTTCAGAGATTTTGGATTGTTTGTTGACTTTCGCCATCCAGTTAATCGATTCTAGGGTGTTATAGAGAAAATGAGGATTAATCTGTGCTTGTAGCGCTTTGAGTTCAGTTTCGCGAATAATAAGTTGTTTGGCATAATTTTCATCAATCAATTCACTGATTCGCAGTAACATTCGGTTAAATGTGCGGTGCAGTAACCCTACTTCAGTCTGTGATCCTTCAAGCACAGGCCCGAGTGTTAATTCTTCCAGACGATCCAGATTGCCAGTCTCTACGGTTCTCATTTTCTGCAATAAGCGTTCCATCGGTCTTGTAATACTGCGCGATAATCGTGTGCCAAATGCCAGCCCTAGTAAAAAGATCGCAATAAATATAATCGTCACCAGACGCTTCATCCATGTTATTCGTTCAAACATCGGATCAAATGGCGTCATATGCAAGTATGTCCATCCGGTATATGGCGATTGAATACGAGCAGAGAAATAACCACCTTCCGGCAAATTCACTACACCATAAGGCTGATTGCGACTCAATTCTTGATTGATCTCAGTTTCGCTAAATGACACCTTTTCAGGATAAACAATCTGTTGATGATCTGCGATCACAAGTGTACTTCCAGCAGACTGATGCACCTGTTTATCGACAATCCGGTCTATCCGAATCCGAATAATCACTGTACCTAGATTTTTCAGCGTGAAGGTTGATCCGGTAAAAGCCTTGAATTGACGAACTGCTAACAAAGAAGACTTGCCCCCGACATACCACGAATTGGCTCCATCATTCTGATCTGCTAATGTGGTTAGATCGGTTCGCAATTCAGCCGGTATCCCTTCTCGATTGCCTGCTGACATTACCTCACCTTCTTTGTCGATCACCATCATCGAATAGACAAAAGGCTCCGAACCTGCAAAAGCGATCAACCGATTGGTTAGCTTTTTGCGTAATACATTTTTTTGATACACTGAATTGGTCTGTTCCAGCTCTGTTAAGTAGCGTTGCAATTGTTCGTCGGTAACTACTTTAAATGATAAATGTTCCATATCTTTCAGTTGATTTTCAATACCGACAGAAGACATATTCAGTAATTCAGATGTCTTTTCGTACATTTGACTATCATACGTTTCATACAGATTGCTTAATACCAATGCGTAAAAAGCAAAACTTCCTAACAACAATGCAGAGATCAGTAGCAACATTTTACGATGAATACCTAAATTATTGTAAGCGCTTTTAATTCTGGTAAACATAAGAATGGTTTCCACCTTTGCTACCCCGACGTATTTACATTTTTAATGATAACGTTTACATTTTTATTAATTAAATTCCAATTACTGTATGTTTATTATAGCGTGAATGCTCCAAAATTTCAGTATATGTTTATAAATAGGTTCACAAATCTATTGATAGTATTAGCAAAAAAAGACATCCTTTGAGATAGAATGTCTTTTTTTATTGCTATATTTTCTATTGTCACTTGGTCATTATCATCGTTAATCATTACTTATATTATCAATTCACTTCAATTATGATCTGATAAAAACAGCTTTCCAGCGGGCTACATATTGTACATCATAATCAAATGCTTGAGTGAGTACAGTTAAAGGTACATAGACTTTGCTTATTCCTTTAGTTGTTTGGACAAAAGCAGCATAATCGACAGACTGCGTAGCCCCATTTACTTTTATTTTTTTACTATTTACAGGAATACTGATTTTGTTTTTGCCACTTTGGATCGTAGCTGTTTGTGAAGTATTAGACCAATTTACTGTGGCACCTAGAGCTGTTGTTACATCTCGCAACGTTACATACGTTTTGCCATTTCGAATAATAGGCTTATATGTTGTTGCTAACGGTTGCCCATTCGTTACAATGGCAGGTGTTGCAGAAGAGCTAGATTGTCCTTTGACAAATGGACTCAGATAACCTTTGCTTCCCCAGATCGTCTGTATAAATGTACGTGATATCGCATCATATCCAGTCTGATTCGGATGGATATCTCCCTCAGCGATATGAGTCATCGCTAATTCTTTGCCCGGGAAGTCTTTGGAGATATGAGCTACACGTACATCATATCCTTTGGCTACATACGATTTCGCTGTTTGATCTACAATCTGGCTAAATTGATTTGCGACTGTATTAAGCCCTGCATATAATTTGGTACCTACTTGAACAGGCATAGGTTGATATTGATCTGCAACCACGATAGTTGCTTTGGGATTGAGTGATGTGACTTGCTTCATAATATTGTCGATATTGATTTTGTACTTTGTCCCTACTTGATCCAGATTAAGACTGGAAATGTCTTGGGGCAATTCATTTAAAGAACCCAGCGCATTCAAAAAATCATTGCCACCAATCGTGATCGTAATTAGATCTGCTTGCGCAATATCTTTTTTCGCTTGAACTGTATCTAACGTATAGACAGCTCCTGGCAAATTGCTTTGGATATCTTTAGTCGTGATCGCTGTTCCTGCGGTGACTGCACTTAGATAATTATCCAGCCCTGTACTTGTAAGTCCAAGTATACTGTGATTATCTGATTGTACGGTTGCGCGGAACAATCCTTGCTCTGCTACTCGTGGTGCAAAGCCATCGTAATGAGAAGCTTTTACACCTGGTTCATATCCTGCTGTAAGCGAATCTCCTAAAAAGACCATATGTGAAAAAGCTCGCTTGGGATCTGGAGTCTGACTTGTGGTTGCTGCATGTGCAGCTGAACTTCCTATACCTGCACTACTGACCAGAACAAGCATAATCGTGAGGAAATACAGTATGCCTTTAGAATTGCTTTTCATTCACTGCTTCACCCTTTCTCTGTATGTGTATCTCTATCTAATTTGTTGGCGTATGCACACCAAAAAAGCTGTTATCTATTTTCCCTGGAGGGTGATAGATAACAGCTCTGTACCCTGTATCCTATAATCAACGAGACTCTGTATCATCTGTTGACTCTGGGCGCTTGATTTTGTTCATATACTCATCATAACGTCCATCAATTTCTTTTGCCATTTTGCGATACTGCTTGGTTTCTTCAGCGATTGGATCAAGTGTCGTCTGAATCCGAATCTCATACTTCGAAGGGATCATCCGTCGCTCTCTTACTTCACGATCTTCTTCTTGCATCAGACCTTCTGTCAGACGCTCGGTCAATTCGCGTTCCAATTCTTCTGCTGATTTCTCAAATGAACTCATCGTGACTCACTCCTTTAACGATAATAATAGATTCGCCATAAGGACTTTATGCGTTATAGTATAACTTCTTTCTCTATCTTATGATTACCCAAAAAAGTAGAGATACTAATCGTAAGCTGAGCAATTGGTCGATGATCTATAGATTACTTTTGCGCAGGAATATGTTGTAAGCCTGCCTCATGTAATTCAGTCATTAATTCTTGATGAATATGACCGTTAGTTGCTAATACGTTACGTACAGCTAGATGATAATCTTCACCAGAAATATCGCCAATACGTCCACCGGATTCGGTTACTAACAGTGAACCTGCCGCCAGATCCCAAGCATTCAATCCAATTTCCCAATAAGCACTAAGCCGTCCTGCTGCTACATAAGCTAAATGTAGAGCTGCTGAACCTCCATTACGAATACTGCGTACTTTCGGTACAATCGCATTCAATCCACTCATATTCAGACGTAACGATTCACCACGATCTGCCGGGAATCCAGTAGCCACTAAGCTTTCACCCAGTGTAGCTTCTTGCGAGACTTTCATTAGATTACCGTGCACGTAAGCGCCTTTGCCTTTTTCGGCTACAAATAATTCATCATGAGAAGGATCATAGATCACACCAATAATCACTTCGCCTTTGTGTGCTAACGCAATCGAAACACAATAGTATGGGAAACCATGCACAAAGTTAGTCGTGCCATCGATTGGATCAACGATCCATACATATTCTGAATCTTTGACCGCATTGATCGCTTGAGCAGAAGCCGCCGCGCCTGCGCCTACACTTTCTTCGCCCAAAAATTCATCGTCCGGGCAATACGTTAAGATCAATTTGCGAATCATTTGTTCTGCGCCTTTATCGACTTCTGTTACCAAATCTTGTGAAGATACTTTGGTGTTCAACTGTTTATAATCGCCTAGTTTGCTTTTGATCCATTCTCCCGTTTTGGAAGCTGCATTAATAGCTACCGCTACTTTGCTTTTTCCGCTCACTACATAAGGTACTTTTTGTTGTTCTTCCATCATTTCATTCCCCCTGATTTCTGGAATTGACATCTACCTACATTATATCATGAGAACACTTCGATACTTCCACCGTCTATGATCCGTACTCCATCGTTTTCATACATTGTCAAGTCACGCATCAATTGAAATAATGCATGGTCTTTGTGCTTCGCTTCCAGCATCACATCCAGATGAGAAGAAGTACGTGCAGCTACTCTTAGAAAATCAAGTAAAGGGCCAGCTTCTACACCGTCAGCATGACTTCGGCGATCAGTTTCACTTTTTGGACTAGAGGCATGGATTTTGGGTGGTAAATGTACACCTTCAGGTACATCGGTGCGTGCTAATGGTGATTCCCATGTCTTGGCGACTTCTTCCCACCAGTCTGAAGCGGGTTCTCCATGACAATTCACCATATGATGATGGATATCTAGTACCATCGGTAATCCAGTCTGTTGAGCGACTGCAAGCGTCTCACCGGTAGTATACGTTTTGTCATCATTTTCAAGCGTAATCCGGCACTGAATCTCTGCACTCAAGCGACCAAAATGTTCTACAAAACGTGCAGCAGACGTAGGCTTATCCCCATACGCACCGCCGATATGAATATTATTCTTGGAACGAGCATCCAGCCCCATCGCTTTGAGCATATTTACATGATATTGCAGATCACGAATCGACGAGATCAGCACTTCCGGTCTTGGTGTACTGAGCACTGTATAATGATCCGGATGAAACGACACTCGTAGATCATGTTTACGCACATACTCGCCGATCTCTGCAAATGGTTCTGCTAACGCTTCAAACGGATTCCAATCGTGCAAATCAGTATGAGTCGCCAGCGGAATCAATTTGGATGAAAATCGGTACATCTGGATACCTTCTGCTACATTATGGCGTAATAAACGCAGTGTATTGTGTAAGTTGGTTGTTGCGATTTGTTCTAACAGACGCAATCCTGCGGCGCGATCTGGCAGTTTGCTAAATCTAGCCATAGTCATTGTTTTGGAAGGTGAAGAATCTGCGATTTCAAGTGACATCGCCACATAGCCGAATCGTACAATCATATATTTCAAGTGCCTCCTCTAGAGTAATATTCACTGGTGTATACAGAAGAAAAGCATTTGATGATGATAGGATTCTGTATGTGTATGATTAAACCGATTCTTGCTCTCCGAAAAACATTTCATGTGCAAGATCGGTCTGCACTCGTGCTTCTTCGTCTGTTAATTTGCGAACTAATTCCAATTCTACTGCGGTTACTTCCCGACCTTGAAAATTGATTTCAGCGATAGATGCTGTAATTTTCACGATTGCGATTGCTACATTTTTCGGTGTATAAGCGATAACTTTTTGTCCGGTTGGATAGACGCGAAATCCACTTTTGAGCATTTTGCCTTTGCCGTATTCTAAAAGTTCGAGCAGTTCTTGTTCGTTTTTGAATTTGCATACAGAGTTAAATTCGGTTTGAAATCCCATGGTCATTGCTCCTTTCGAGTAGGCGGTGGTTGAGGTGAGGTACGGACGCTTCGGGGATAGATGTTCTTCCCATTGCTGTTAAGATCGGATATCTGAATTAGACTGCAAGCAGTCGATATCCGAGTCTTAAATGCGATTTTCAGAACATTCTATCCCCTCCGCTAGAGGTACCTACACTTTTTCCACGCGGGTTTGTACATTAACACCTTGAACACCTTTAGCACATTGATGATTGAAATGCTTTAATGTTTTGTTGTTTAGTATTTATGGTGTAGAGATAGTAAGGCTGGTGGAGATTTTTAAGACTTTAGAGAACTTAGGGACAAATTCATGATTCACTGGAGTAAATTAATGAATTTTTTGTAGGGTGTTTTATGATTAATAATATAACGACAATATAAAAATGATTGAAATATATATCATTAGAGATAGGGCTTGGAGAATAATGTGATGAAATAGGAAAAAGAATGCTCATTTATCTACATTATTCTATGTGTGGATCGCACTATCCATCTGGTCTAATGGTAATTTTTCTATATCTGGACTATTCTCTTCCGTATTTCAGTTCATGGCGTTGGTTATAGCGATCTATACCTAAAGTGATCAATTGATCCAACAGGTCTGGATAGGCTGTACCGGTTTCGCGCCATAGTAATGGGTACATGCTATATGCGGTAAAGCCTGGCATTGTGTTCACTTCGTTAATAAAGATTTCGCCATCGCTACGACGTACAAAGAAGTCGGCACGACATAAGCCGTTTCCGTCTATTGCACGGAATGCGCGAATAGCCAGTTCACGTAAGTTTTCAGCAAGTTCGCTATCGATTTCAGCAGGGATCACCATTTGAGATGTGCCGTCGATGTATTTTGCTTCATAGTCATAGTAATCGCTATTAGATACGACTTCACCAGGAACTGAAGCTTGTGGTAACTCGTTGCCAAGAACACCGACTTCGATTTCGCGTGCGTCTACAGCTTCTTCTACAACAACTTTCAAGTCATAGCGTAGTGCATAAGCAATCGCTGTTTCTAATTCATCACGATCTTTGGCTTTGGAAATACCTACACTTGAGCCCAAGTTAGCGGGTTTGACGAAACAAGGATACCCTAAATTCGTTTCGATCGTTGTCAAAATATCGTATTGTTGTGTTTCCCATTCTTTTGAAATAAAAGTCTCATATTTGCATTGTGGCAAATGAGCTTGAGCGAATAGCTTTTTCATAATCGCTTTATCCATACCTGTAGAAGAAGCAAGTACACCTGCACCAACATAAGGCATATCCATCATTTCAAAAAGTCCTTGAATCGTGCCATCTTCACCATATGTACCATGAAGAAGCGGGAACAATACGTCAATTTCACTGGTTTGTCCGCTTAATTTTTTCCAAAGAATACTCATCGCTTGTGAAGTGGCTTCTTCCCCACCACGGATCTGTAGATCGCTTAATTGAGCAGGTGCTGCATGGTACGCGTCTCCCATATTCCAGCGTCCCTGAGGATCGATATAGATCGGTACTACGTTATATTTGTTATAATCGATTGCATTTAATACAGAAAATCCAGTCTGTAAAGAAACTTCGTGTTCTCCAGATTTACCACCGTAAATCAAACCTACTGTTAATTTTGTTGCTGTCATGTCAGAACCCCCGTTAGTCATTGTACATATGAAAACATATTGATACATGCTATTGTAAATGATCGTTATTGTATAACCTGTATTCAGTATAAAGCTTGTACAAAAACACTGCAAAAAAACTTTGTCTGCTTATCTAATTTTGTAGTAAAAGACTGATTTCACTTTCTATTTTGGACTAGAAAAAGGTAGTCGATAACAACTACCTTAAGTATAGTTATTTTCTTTGTGATGATCTTCTTTATTGAGATGACAGTGGTGTTGACTGAATCCGCTGATGCTCTTGTAGCTCATCTTCAATAAAACTAGCAATCATCGCTCGATATACATTTTCCGCAATAGTAGGATTTAGTTGGTGCTCTGTTGCCAGTTGGCGGACTTTGGTAATTATGGCCTCTACTCTAACTGGTGCTTTCACTGCATCTGTATCTTTTTTAAAAGAAGCAGCTTGGTTGACGTATTGACTACGCTCACTGATTAACTGGATGATCTGTTCATCTAATTGATCGATACTTTCTCTAACCTCAGCTAAATTCTGACACTCTCTCATCTCTGCTCAGCTCCTCTATTATGCACTTGATTGATTACTGTCTTCTATTATAAAGGTACTGCTCCTATTCCCCAATGTCTAAATAACAAAAAAACAGCTCAAACGCTCAGCTGTTTTTTGTATTTTATGACAGACTCCATTAATGATTGATGACTGAATCTATTATTGGTAAATACCTGCTTTTTTCGAAGTCGCTTTGATTCCATTAGGATCATTCACAATAATATTTCCAGCAGTTGTTAAGCTACCTGCAGGGCCATTATTGAGATCAAGGTAAGACAGATCAGAGCTATTACCATACCATGACCATGCTAACCAGCCGACTCCTTTTTGCTGACCGTATTTCATAATAGCATACTCATCTACATCTTCCCCTTGATGGAATCCACCAAATTCGCCGATGATCAGAGCAAGACCTTTATTGAGTACATTCTCCATGTTGGCTTTTACAGTAGCATCGTCTTTCCCTGCATATTGATACATGTGAATCGAGAATACGGTATTCTTTTTAGAATCGGCTGCTAAAACAGCTTGTCCGTAATCTACAATCGATTGTGGATATTGTCCCCAACCGGCAGCATCTACGATTAGTGTGTGATTAAGTCCTGCATTTCTCAATTTAGGAATAGCTTGTTTGTAGCCATTCGCCCAACCTTCACTGTTCCATGAACCGTACCATTCATTAGCAATGTTGATGATTACTCGATCTTCTTTGCCAATTAAAGCATCTTTGATACTGATCCAATAGTTCACAGCATTATTTAATTTGGCTACATCGTCGCTTCCTGTTGCATCATGCACTTCAAGAACAGCGATCATTTTATATTGATTGACCAGCGCCAGAATATTTTTCACAGAGTTGATATCGTCTTTGGTATATTGAGTTCCATCGGATAATACAATACGTACGGTGTTTGCACCTGTTTTGGCGATAGCTGGAATAGCGGCATTCAAATCGTTTTTGAACCACGTATGAGAATGGTTAACCCCTCTCATGACAAAAGGCTTTCCTGTCGAATCATATAATTTGGTACCGCTTACATAAAATCCAGTAGCAGCAGACGATTTGGATACCCCGACTGTCACGAATACCATTATCATTGCTAGTACCATCATCAGGCTTTTTCTCAACACCATATTATTATTCCTCCTTTGTCATTTGAAAATCAGCTAACTGTTCGACATGTCCCTTGTAAATTATCATCAAACGTATTCAATTACAATATTTGTTTTAAATGTAAAAATAAAATTATTCATATAATACGTTCTTAATCTGATACCACCCTACTATCACCTAATAAAAAGGAAGTGAATTTTATCATTTCACTCTTTATCAAAAGGAAATATTTAGTGTTAATATAACTATATAGAACAAAAAAGAGTACATAAAGTAACTCATTATGTTTATACGATTTGAATCAAATTTCTACTATTAAGGAAGGATACAATTCAGAAAATTATTGCTTTACTTAAAAAGATATTATCGAACCACAATCAACTCCTTTTTAAGATTGTAATTGAATCAAATTTCTTCCAAAAAAATCTTTACTACCTATCATGTAAACGGTATACTTAATACAAGAGTTACTTTTTGAAATTGTGTTTCACTGTATGAAACTATAAAACTTTTTACCTTTCTTCATTTTGAATAATTCGATTTTAGTTGCTTAATAGTATAGAATAGTAATGAATTGAACCGTTTTCATTTCTAATTTTATCCAGCAAGCGTGTCAAGATCATTTACCAAAATGTAGAGGATTTTTCCCTGTAACGCAAAATCCAAAAAGTAAGCCGTATTTTATTTGAGGAGGGGCATCTATGTCACCAAAAGATTCATTTTCTGTTGGCCGAGAACTGAAAGTGAGAGACCAGTCTTACCGTTATTACAGCCTTAATGCTTTAGCTGAAAAAGGTTATGAGCACATTTCCAAACTTCCTTTCTCGATTCGTGTGCTTCTTGAAGCTGCTGTTCGTCAATACGATGGACGTGCAATCACTGAAGAACATGTGAATCAACTTGCGAACTGGAGTGAAGGTCGCGAAGAGAAAGAAATTCCTTTTATCCCTGCACGTATCGTGCTTCAGGATTTTACCGGTGTACCTGTAGTTGTTGATTTAGCTGCTATGCGTGATTTTGTTAAAAAATCCGGTGGCGATCCAAAACAAATCAATCCGCTTGTACCGGTTGACCTTGTTATTGACCACTCCGTTATGGTAGACGCATTCGGTACGCCTGATGCACTTGAATATAATATGAATATTGAATTTGAACGTAACGAAGAGCGTTACCGTTTCTTGCGCTGGGCACAAACAGCATTTGATAATTTCCGTGCTGTTCCACCAGCTACAGGTATTGTTCACCAGGTTAACTTGGAGTATCTTGCTTCTGTAGCAGCTACTCGCACAGTAGATGGCGAACTACAAGTATTCCCTGATTCCTTAGTAGGTACAGATTCACATACTACAATGATCAACGGTCTTGGTGTTGTTGGTTGGGGTGTTGGTGGTATTGAAGCTGAAGCAGGTATGCTTGGACAACCGCTATACTTCGTTATGCCAGAAGTGGTTGGTTTCAAATTAACAGGTAGCTTGAGTGAAGGCGCAACAGCAACAGACTTAGCGCTTACTGTTACTCAAATGCTTCGTAAAAAAGGCGTAGTTGGTAAATTCGTAGAATTCTACGGTCCAGGTCTAAGCAATATCAGTCTAGCTGACCGTGCAACTGTAGCTAATATGGCTCCTGAGTACGGTGCAACTATCGGTTTCTTCCCTGTCGATGATGAGACGTTGTTCTATCTTCGCAACACAGGACGTGCTGATGAGCAAGTTGAATTGGTAGAAGCTTACTACAAAGCACAAAACATGTTCCGTACTGCAGAAACACCTGATCCAGTATTCTCTGATACGATTGAATTGGATCTAGCTTCTGTTGTACCGAGTCTTGCTGGACCAAAACGTCCACAGGATCGCATCGAACTGACTAATATGCAATCCAGCTATCAAAATGCAATACGTACTCCTGTAGATGCAGGTGGTTACGGATTGTCTGATGAGAAAATTGCTGAGAAAATCACAGTCAGTCATCCAAACGGTAAAACAACTCAAATGGGTGCAGGTGCAGTCGTTATCGCTGCAATTACCAGTTGTACAAATACATCTAACCCTAGCGTTATGCTTGGTGCTGGATTACTTGCACAAAAAGCGGTGGCTCGTGGCTTGAAAGTACCTAGCTATGTGAAAACAAGCTTAACACCTGGTTCATTGATCGTTACCGAATATTTACACAAAGCTGGCGTTGATAAAGATCTTGAAGCGCTTGGTTTCTACCTAGCGGGCTATGGTTGTGCAACATGTATCGGTAACTCCGGTCCATTGCCAGACGAAGTAGGACAAGCTATTGCAGATAATGATCTAACCGTTGCTTCTGTATTGTCAGGTAACCGTAACTTTGAAGGACGTATTCATGCTCAAGTGAAAATGAACTATCTGGCTTCTCCTCCACTTGTTGTCGCTTACGCTCTTGCAGGAACAGTTGATATCGATCTACAAAATGATCCAATCGGTTATGATCCTACAGGTGAAGCTGTATACTTGAAAGATATCTGGCCTACAGCGAAAGAAATTCGTGATGCTATCGGCTTATCCATTTCTCCAGAAATGTTCCGTAGCCGTTATGAGCATGTATTTACAGCGAACAAACGTTGGAATGAAATTCCTGTTCCAGAAGGTGAATTGTATGAGTGGGATGACAAATCAACTTATATCCAAAATCCACCATTCTTTGAAAAACTGGCTGATGGTATCAAAGATATCGAAGATATTCGCAGTGCACGCGTTCTTGCATTGCTTGGCGATTCGGTAACAACCGATCATATCTCACCAGCAGGTAACATTTCTCCTTCTTCACCAGCAGGCGAATACTTGAAAGAAAACGGTGTTGAGCGTAAAGACTTCAACTCTTATGGTTCCCGTCGTGGTAATCACCAAGTGATGATGCGCGGTACGTTTGCTAATATCCGTATTCGTAATCAGGTCGCTCCAGGTACAGAAGGTGGCGTAACCACATACCTTCCTACTAATGAAGTGATGTCGATCTATGATGCATCGATGCGTTATCAAGAAGAAGGTCAAAACTTGATCGTTATCGCAGGTAAAGAATACGGTACAGGTAGTTCTCGTGACTGGGCAGCAAAAGGTACATTCTTGCTAGGTGTCAAAGCTGTTATCGCTGAAAGCTTTGAACGTATTCACCGTAGTAACTTGGTAGGTATGGGCGTATTGCCACTACAATTCCAAGAAGGTTACGGTTGGAGCAGTATGGGACTTAAAGGTACCGAGACATTTGATATCGTAGGATTGAGCAACGATGTCAAACCTGGTCAACAAGTTACTGTCAAAGGTACTCGTGAAGATGGTACAACATTTGAATTCCAAGTAACCGCTCGTCTGGATAGTGCTGTAGACGTAGATTACTACCATAACAGTGGTATCTTGCAAACTGTACTTCGTCAAATGATGCAAAACACTAACAAAGGTGAAACGGTATAATTGATTAACCATTTCGCTTAGATCATAAAGTCATACAAAAAGAGGCTTCCCTAATGTGGGAGCCTCTTTTTTGTGTTATAAAAAAATAGTGAACACCTTAGCAATAGGGCATTCACTGTTGGTTTAGTTAGATCATATCTTGTTCACGCTATATACTTTTAATATGAATAATCGAACGTTATATATCATTTGACCCAGTGTTAGATTTGTTATTTCTACGTTCTTACTGCTCTATTTATATCTATTTACTGCTCTATCTATCCATTATCTCAATTTAAAGCCCATCTCTTGCGCCGCTTGAATCAATACAGGCGCATACTCATGTAACTTGTCCATCGACAGACGGCTAACAGGGCCTGATAACGATAATGAAGCTCTCAATGCTCCTGTTCGATCAAAAATCGGTACAGCGACTGCTGCTGCTCCGGGTTCACGTTCTTCATAACTGGTCGAATATCCGTTACGTTGTACCTCTGCGATCTGTTCACGATAATGTGTCACATCGACAGTGTTCGGCCAATCCGGACTATTCAACAACTCTTCTTGCTGTTCGCTACTGGAAAAAGCAACAAGGACTTTACTCGATGCGCCAACTGTCAAAGGCAATCTTGCTCCTACAGGCGCAACACGTCGCACAGCCTGATTACTTTGCACCGCTTGAATTCGTAAGCGCTCGTCGCCATCTCGCAAGTATAGACTGATCGTTTCTCCCAATTGCTCGCGTAATTCTTCCATATCTGCAAGCAATAATAATCCAGGATCATCGTTTTGAGAAAGGTGGGTCGATAACTCCCAGATTTTGATACCCAGACGGTATTTATCTGTACTGCTATTGCGAATCACAAATCCTTTTTCTTCTAAAGTCGCTAACAACCGATGTACTGTACTTTTGTGTAATCCAATCTCGGTTGCAATCTCGGTGAGTCCAAGATCGCTCGTTCGGGTAAAACACAGTAATATGTCTAACGCACGTTCTACTGCTCGTACAGTTAACTTGCGATCTTCCATTGTTGTCGCCTCCGCATTTGAATCTATTCATACGCACACTGTCTAATTTTGTAAGTTTCATTGGATGAAACTTGGTTACATAAATTATATCGAAGCTAGCTCTAATCGTAAAGAGAAATACGTCGATAATAATGAAGAAGACATTGAGCTGACATTGACTTTGCTGTCATAGACTTTTACCATAAGTAGATAATGTCGAATCAAATCGGTTCATGGAACAATGGATGCTAGAACGAACAATACATTTTCACTTCTAGGAGGAGCAAGATGTCCACTACTTTGCAAGAAAATGCAAAGCCCCATTCATCTGAGCTAGAAGAGACACCTCCTGTAGTTTCACCAAGACAGATTCGAATAAAGCATGTTGTGGTAGCTTTCCTGTTATCCATAGTGTTTTTTTTCCTGTTTTGCTTTGTGGCACTGCATGCCTATATTGCTTGGGTGCTGTCTAATCCGACAGTAGCAAGTGTCTATTCTAATCCGATGCAGGCAAAAGGAATGGCGTACGAAGATATTACATTTCCAGCAGCAGATGATAGCCGGATGATGCAGGGCTGGTATATTCCAGCAGAACAAAAGTCGTCCAAAACGATTATTTTCAGTCATGGATATGGTGCGAATCGAGAAGAAACATGGATTCCTATGTACGATCTCGCTCACTACGCACACAAACTTAATTTTAATGTAGTCATGTTCGATTATGGATTTGCCGCCAAAACAAATAAAGAAGTTGCCACCGGTGGTAAAAAAGAATCTCAACAATTACTTGGAGCGATTCAACTTGCCAAGCAAAAAGGATCTCAAGAAATTGTAGTCTGGGGCTTTTCAATGGGAGCAGGTACAGCCTTACAAGCTGGACTCAAAACCAAAGATGTGACTGCAATGATTTTAGATAGTACATTCTTGTTAGAACCGGATACACTTTATTACAATATTCAGCAGCAGTTGGATCTTCCACGACATCCATCACTAGAAATTCTGGAGTTTCTACTGCCGATCGTTAATGGTACTAGCTTGAATCAGATTCCATATCAACAGGTGAAAAAGGAAGATTATCCATTCCCGATTTTCTTTATTCATGGAACCAATGACGATAAAGCACCTTACCAGATTGCAGAACAACTTGCCGCAAATCAGACCAATCCGAATTCAGGAAGCTGGGTAATTCAAGGTGCTCACCATGAGCTTGAATTCCGCGAACATCCGCGAGAATATTTGCGGAAAGTTTCAGATTTCCTGAGTAGTCTCAATCTGGCTGAAGAAGATGATGTCAATAATGAGCCATTGTTAAATGATGGAGCAACAGATAGCACTTCTTCGACTTCCAATTCATCCACTGCTACTGGAAAGACTGCAACTTCTTCTTCCAGTAGCAAAAGTACATCTGGTACAACATCTACTTCTAACGAGACTACAAGTAAATAATGTATCGGTATATCACAAACAGCACAATTCACCTGTAGCTAAGGGATGAATTGTGCTGTTTTTTATTATTGGTGCGGAGTATGGTTTTACTTTATGATTTCAAAGCCCGTCCTATCACCCATTCAAGCACACGCCAGGGTACCCATTTGCGTGCCCAGATCATGATGTGAGAACCTTCTCCAATAGCATACCTCAACTTAGGAGAGCGTTTCTCTACAATACGACCGACTAGATCAGCGACTTCTTGTGGATCAGGAGCCGATGATGCGGATTTACGAGAGTAGCGTAATACAGCTTCTAAGCGAGATTGATAAGGCGAGTTAGGAACCGTATAGATATCTGCCAGCCCTTTTTCCCAAATAGAGGTGCGATAAGAACCGGGCTCGACCAGAACCACTTTCACATTAAAATCAGCCATCTCATGGCGCAAACTTTCACTGAATCCTTCGATTGCAAATTTGGAAGTCGCATAAGGAGCATATCCAGGAAAAGCAGACAGTCCGCTAACACTGCTCATATTAATAATATAGCCATCCTTTTGCTCACGCATGACAGGCAGAACAGCGCGGGTAACAGCAATCAGTCCAAATACATTCGTTTCCAGTTGCGCTCGCCAGGTCTCTATCGGGACATGCTCGATAAATCCGCCAACAGCATAACCTGCATTATTGACCAGAATATCGATCGTTCCGTATTGCGCCTGAATGTTCTCTATCGCTGTAGATATCGACACTGTATCAGTCACATCTAATTGCAAATAATGAATCCGGTCAGCAATTCCTTTTTGTTCTGCAATACGTGCCAGCTCTACGTTGCGTGTCAGATCACGCATAGTCGCAATAACGGTTATTCCTTTTTCCGCTAAGGATACCGCAATTAACAATCCAAATCCGCTAGATGTACCTGTCACCAAAGCGATACGTTTGCGTTCTGATGACGCTTTTACTTGGTTGGACATGATACCCTCCTTTATCTACTCATGCCTGAATACATATGACTTTATTTTAGAATGATCTTTTTTCGATATAGAAAAGGTTGTAGCGCTACTGATCTGCTACTCACAACTTCCACTTTCGCTCCACTCGCCGTAACTTTACGATCCCGGGCGTGAACTCATATGCTGTAAATGTAATCACTGGCGTGACGGCTTGTAAAGTATCACAAATATGCTGAATACGATCGATTATTTGTGCTTCGACAGCTTGATCGTGTGCTACATAATCTTTGTTTCCAGTAAGACGATAACTTATTTCCAGCTGATGGCTGTCATACTGGATCACACGGTAATGTTCTATTGCTGGCGATGCGCCTATAATTGCTCTCGTAATAAGATCAGGAAACAGTGGTACTAATTCTTCGGTTGTCTGATGAGCAACGTAGATAATATCATCGTAACGCCCTTCTATTCGTTCGATTCGGAGCATTGGCGATCCACAAGGACAAGGCTCTACAGATTCAGTCAAAATATCATTTAAGCGATACCGAATAATCGGTTGCGATCTACGCGAGAAATCAGTCACAATCGGTACAAAGCGTCGGCTCTGCTCATCTAATACTTCCTTTTGAATATGTACAATATCTTCATTCAGATGCAGATGGCCATACGCACAAGTCGCCGCTAGAAATCCTTCGGTACATTGATAGACCTGATGTACAGTCTGTGCGAATACAGACTCTATATATTCACGATCTAATGGATCAAGTACTTCTGCTACTGAAATTATTTTTTGCGGTTGGATCGTTAATAGACCGGCTGTCTTCTGCTCGGCTAACAAACGCAACATAGAAGCAGGTGCAATTAACAGACTTGGACGATAACTTTCCAGTTGCTGAATATGTTCTGATAGAGGCACCAATAGATCGAAATAGCGAAATTGCAGTTTGCCTTTTTGTACCGATTCATACAGATTGCTGTTCGCTCTTAAAAAGAAAGCGATCTTTTGTTGTTGCCGAATACCACCGGGTAACAACTTGGCAAGCACGGTTCCTGTCCATTGCGCTTGTTCTTGTGGACTGACTAGAAATAGCCCCCGATTACCCGATGTACCCGAGGACAGACCGATCGTCACCCCTTGTATAGTAGGCTCAAAATCTCGCGTCTGCTCAGCTTGATCGGCAATCTGCATCGCTTCCTCTTTTGTAATTCCAAGTGTATTCAATTGATCGAAATGTTCCATCATTATCGACTTATCAATCAGCGGAAAGTCTCGCCATTGATGATCAGGTACTCCCTGCCACCATTGACGATAAAAAGGGGATTGGTTACGGATACGGCGAATATGCTGAATGATTTTCTTTTCTTGCCAGTTCATCAACTTGGGTCTACTTGTCCACCCGGCTAAGCGACGAGTGCGCCAATAATGATACAGTATCCGAAGCGTGTAGAGCAGTTCGCTCAGTCTTTTCATAACCATTGTCCTCCCCAATGCTGTAATACTTGATTACAGTGGCTAGGTACTATTCGAATAGATGGATATTCATTATGAAGCTGACGTAATTTGTTCAGATTGAGCATATACTGCTGACGATCAGACATAATAATACCTGCTAACCTATGCGGTGGACGATTTTCGGTAAATGCTCTACTTGACCATACGGTATCTGCACAGAGCAAGTAATCTGCTGTGCCTGTCGATAACAGAATCCCGATCATTCCTTCTGCATGACCTGACAATTCAATCGCAATCAGACTTCCATCTCCCAGTAGATCATAACCTTGTTGCCAGGGGAAATTTGTCAAAGAAGGAGCTGTAGCTAAAGATGAATCGTTATGTAGGAGCGACGTTACAGGTAATACTTCTGATCGATGTAACATATGCGAGCGCTGAGCTAGATCATCCGGTAATAACCCAGCTAGAAAGCCTGCTTTGACAGCACGTATATCACTCAAGTCTTTGACTGCTTGATACGATTCAGAAAGGTAGATAAATGTCGCTTGCGGAAAGTCTTTCGCTCCAGCAATATGATCTCCATGAAAATGCGACAAGATCACATATGCAATCTGATCACTACATATCCCTTGTAGTTCTAACTGAGTGACTACTGAATCTGCTTGTTGGTATACGACAGGCGTAATGTAACGATATAACGATTGCGGTAATGTAGCTGTCTCTTCAAAAAAGCGCTCACTATATCCTGTATCGAACAAAATATACCCATGCTCTGGATGCTGAATACAAGCAAACCCTGCCGGAAATGATACAGATCGTAACGAACCGCCACGCAACGTCAACCATTCAGGATGTGTACAATATCCTGCCGCCCCTATCCATAATCGAACTGCTGTCGAAGTGATCACTGTTCACACCACCAATCTGCAAATCGTTCTAACCCTTCATCTACACTGATACGTGGTACATAACCCAGTTGTTGCTGTGCTAACGAAATATCCAACGTATGCGGTACAGCTATAGAACCGACACTATAGCGAGTTAACGGAGGCTCACCCAATGCAGGGATAAGTCGGTACACCATTTCCATCGTTCCAGCTACCGCATGAGCAACAGGATAAGGCACGCGACGAGTATGTAAAGGAATATCCAACCGTTGAAATAAACGGGTCAACAATTCGATAAAAGGAATCGGCTCACCGTTAGATATATTATAAGCTTGACCCAGTGCATTTTCAGGAGCTTGTACACCTAATAACATCGCATCCGCTACATTATCGACATATGTAAGATCAATCGGAGCACGTCCACCTTGCAATAAAGGTACACCGGATTGACGATTAGCTTCTAACAGACGTGGAAATAATGTCTGATCCATCGGTCCAAAAATAGCACGTGGACGAATCATCATCGACGGTAATCCTTGCTTCTGATACGCCTGTTGCACAATCTGTTCCGCTAATAATTTGGTACTTGCATAGTGATTTACTGCTTTTCGAGGGAGAGGATCAGACTCTCTAATCTCGTAATGAGCTTTGCCATCAAAATAGACACTTGGTGTAGAGACATGAATCAATCGCTCGACATCATGCTCAATACAACCATCTACAATATGTTGAGTCGCTTCTACATTACTTCGATAAAAAGAAGAATACGTGCCCCAGGGCGAAGATAGTGCTGCACAATGAAATACTACATTTTGCCCTTTACAAGCTTGTCTCGTCTGTTCTGCATCGCCTAGATCATAATAGTTCATCTGTACGCCTAAATGCTCTAAAGCTTGACCACGACTGCGATCTCGTCCTGTTCCTGTCACATCCCAGCCTAACTCTACTAATCGTCTTGCCATATGCCCGCCTAGAAATCCTGTAGCGCCGGTAATTAATGCTTTAGTCATAGGTTCTCCTTTCCGTTCCATTCGATATCATACGTTAAAGCTTCTGTAAGCGATATCCGCTGTGCACGACTGGTAAGATATGCTTGCATAACGAGCCGAAATTGTTCCCCAAATGGCTTACGATCCTCTTTTTGATACACGACATCAGTCGCTTGTTGCAGACTTTTCCACCAATAGCGCCAGTCTTGTGTACTGCGATTGTATTTGAATCCTGCTACCCACATCGGTAAGGTGAGAACTCTAGCTGTTCCAACATTGGGCATAATCACTTGTCCACGTTGTACACAGGAATCGGGATCGATGACTGCTTGTACCAATTGATCTTGTCGCTGAAATAGATGAATACCGCTGGTTGCTCGTGGATTACATTCGATTGGATATAATATACCTGTAGAATCTTCTTCTATAAAATCAAAGCTAATCTGACCGCTAAATGCTGAATTAGATGTCTGCTGATGATCGACGTGTAGATGTTGCACAAATTGACAGACCCATGTATACGCTTGATCATGCTCTATCGCTTCGAAGTATACACTTGCTCCTGTACGTGATGTTCTATAGTCGCTTGTATAGGTTGCATGAGCGATAACGACTCCTTGATGAACAATGCTATACGTACAAATCGATTTGCCTTTAATATACTGCTGAGCAATCCAGCGAGGCGAACTAACCTTTGTGTTTGTTGCTTTTATTTGTGTTGTGGTAGACAAGGTTGGTGTAGTAGATTGTTTATTTGGAGCAGAAATGCGTCTAGCTTCCCAAGGCATAATAACGTTAGATGCAAATCTCGAATAAACCGGCTTGCGTACAAACGTATTGCCTGCTTGATCAGGTACAGCATAATCATAAGAATCTATAGATGGATCTTCTACTGAAAAAGTTATAGGCACAGCGAGATTACTAGACATCACCTGCTCGATAAATGTCCCTTTGTGATGCAGATGATGAAGTGTATCTATATTCGGTGCTAGTACACGACAATAAGGCTGTAACCTTTCTAATCTTTCCGCAATATAGAAAATCTCCTCACACGTAGGTATAAGAAGATCGATCTGATACTGTATAATCAACTGCTTCAATGCAGTGAGATAAGCTTGCGGTTGTTGACGTGGTGGTGGCACTTGAAAGCTGGCTAGAACAGCCTCAGATACACGACAAAGATGATAACGACTACTTTCAGCTACATAGACCTGATGACCGTTACGATGTAAAATACGTGCCCATTCAAGCGCTACAGGAGCACGTCCACCTGTTATCAGTATCCGTTGTGGTGCTTGAGCTGACTCAGTATCAGTAATCAAGAACCATTCCTCCCAGTGATAGACCAGCGGCTGTTCCCATCAGTAATATACGATCTCCTCGCTGAATCCTGCCCTGCACAATCGCTTCATGAATGCCCATTGGAATCGAAGCAGCTATCGTATTACCATGATTGGGGGTAATATCGAGAAATTGCTGTTCATGGATGCCTAACTTTTTGCGTATTAGACGCATTGCCATAGCACTCCCCTGATGAGGAATCACCAATTTGAAATCTTCCATTTTGGTCTGGGATTGCTCTAAAATTTGATCGATAAAATCAGGCAATAAGCGCGATGCCATGCGGAATATTTTCTGTCCATCCATAAAAAATAAAAAAGGATCTGCTAACTCCTTTTGCATATGAGCAGGTAATCGAGTTCCTCCGCCTTGAATTTCAGAATAACGTGCACCTTTGCTATACGTTTGAAGCGATGTATGTATAATCCCGGCAGACTCTTCTGACGTAGATGCACCAATAATGACTGCTGCTGCACCATCTCCGAATAACGCTGCACTTTCTTTTTCATTCCAATTAAGCCCTGCTGAAGCAATCTCTGTAGATACTAACAAAACATAACGATACCGTCCGGCGGCAACCAGATAAGACATGGTGTCTAACCCTACTACAAAGCTAAGACATGTCGCATCAATATCAAAAGCAGGCACACCTGAATCTTCTTGTCCCATCGCTTGCTGGATAAATACCGCTGTACTTGGTAACGGTTGTTCTTTCGTTCCGCTTGTACAGACTAGACAATCGATATCTGCAAAAGTAAGACCAGCAGCATCCAGAGCATCTTGCGCTGCCTGTGCGCCCATCGTTGAAGCTGTCTCGCCTTCACTTACATAATGTCGCACACCCACACCTGTAGCTTTATGAGTCCATCCTGCTTGTACACCTAACTTCTGATCCAATTCCTCATCGGTCACTGTACGCTTGGGTAGATATTTTCCAGTGCCTACTATTTTCACTTTACGAAGTTGCATTATAAACCTCTTTTCTAGTCCAACCTGTTGCTTGTTTGCGATTGTACTATCTTTGATTAGTTATCGTATCTCTCTATCAAGTAAGCTTCCATCTGCTGAATCTCTTCTTTGGTAAATAGCTCTTGCTCATCTATCGTCTGAATCGACTGACCTTGACTTAATATATATTGTAATTGCTTTGTATACGATGCCACATCCGGTACTTGTGCTAATTCAGCCAGACTTCCCATCGTACCTTGCTGTACTACAGGATATCCTTTATCTTGCTCTCCAACTGCCTGATCGTAAAAGCTTCGAATACCCGCAGATAATTCGTCTCCATTGCCTTCGACAATAATAAAGGCAGTAATAATATACGCTTTGGCTTGTCTACGCTGAGCAATTCCGCAGAATTTGCGTCTAGCAATACTGACATCATAATCTCCCGGGCAAAAAGCACCTTCAATCTCACCTACATACGACTGATCGTTCCATGGATCAACTGCTCTGCTGATCCAATCCGCCATAAAGCGAAAATCACGATGAATACTAATATCACGCTTCGGATTAGGCAAAATAATTGATAAATTCACAATCCCTGGATGTAGTGGCACAGCCGCTCCACCGGAAGGACGTACACAGACGGATGTCCCTTTTTGACGGAATTGCTCCATCGCTTGTGTCGCATAGGTCAATCGCCGATCCCGTAGACCGATTGCCATTCCATCGGTATGTCTCCAGATATGAACTACTGGAGCATGCCCTTGTCCCACTTGACGACACATCAATTCTTCCCATGCTAACGGTGCTAATATTGACTCTCCTTGCTCTACCAATGGTCGCTCTACCCATACCGCATGTTCTAAACCTATCGGGCGATCTACTAATGTAGGGATAGCAAGCCGATGATGATTTTCTGCTGACACCATAATTCCTCCGCTTCATTTCGTCGATCCTGATGATTATATTATAACAGTTTATGTATGCTCTCCACATAAAAAAATGGCAGGAACGATGCCATTTGGCATAATCCCCACCATTTTTGAATGATCATTTAGTCTTTAATCAACGATAAAAACTCGGCACGTAATGGAGCGTCTGTACGGAATCCACCACGAACTGCGGAAGTGATTGTTTTGCTGCCCGGCTTTTTGACACCTCGTGCACACATGCATAGATGTTCGCCTTCAACCACAACCATAACGCCTGTAGGGTCAAGTACTTCAACCAATATATCAGCGATTTGCGAAGTAATACGTTCTTGTACTTGGAGACGACGACTTACTGCTTCGACCAGACGAGCGAATTTGCTCAAGCCAGCGATCTTGCCACTTGGCACATAACCAATATGAACTTTGCCGAAAAAAGGAGCCATATGATGTTCGCATTGGCTGTAGTACACAATGTCTTTTACGATAACCATTTCTTCATGATTTTCGTTAAAAGTCACACCAAGCGCTTCTCTAGGATCTACGCTATAACCGGCAAAAATTTCTTCATACATACGAGTGACACGTGCAGGTGTATCCAGCAACCCTTCACGCTCTGTATCTTCTCCGATCAATTTCAAAATCTGACGGATATGGTCTTCAATCTGTGCGCGGTTCTCACCGACTTCAAGATTGGTATAATCTTTGATACCAGCCATAGTGACCTCCTTTTCCCATTACAAGGTCTTTATGGACCTAATCCCTGTGATACGACTTACTATCTTCTACGTTTACCTGTATTGCCGCGACCCATAGGAGGCATTTTAGCTTTAGGCGCTTTGCCACCTTGTGTATTGTTTTTCATCATTTGTTGTGCTTGTTGCATCTGCTTACCATTCAGGTTGTAACCCATTTGCTTCGCCATTTTTTGCAAAGCTGCTGGATCGTTTTGCATTTTTTCCATCTGTTTGCGCAAATAATATGCACCAATAAAAAAGCCGCCAATCAGACCGACAATTAAAGTCACGATTGGAATGACCCAGTTTAACCACGTCATAACTGCCACCCCTGTAGATGAATTATAGTGTAAAGTTCCTTCTCAAAGGGTACACTACTCCCTTTACCATAAAAGGCAGGAACAGCATTTATCATAACATTTCCGTTATCGGCTTAGCAAACATTTTCAATCGTTATTTGCTACATCATTACAGCTTCAATAAATGTTGTTGTAGCATTGGCTAGATCAATTTCTTTCACATCCAGATCGCCGCCACTACCACTAACAATGCGTACAACCGGACGACCCGGTAATCCGCGATGCTGTCTTACAATCACACCGGTTTCTTTATTGGATAAGCGGACACCTGTACCATTAGGATATACCGAGATAATACGTGTAAATTCGACTAGCACATCATGATCCAACATCCGATCAGATTGAGCCATCATTTCTTCACATGCTTGATGTGGTAGCAATCCCTGCCCGCCGTTTTCTTTGGATGTGATCAGATTATCGTATATATTTGCTGTCGCTACGATTCGAGCATACATATGAATCTCTTCTTCATTCAGTCCGCGTGGCTTGCCTGTACCATCGATTCGTTCATGATGTTGAAGTGCAATATGAGCGATCATCAGATTGAATTCCCGTTTGGTTTTGATCCATTCGAATCCGCGCCAGGTATGGTGGTTTTTAGAATCGATATTCAGATCATCTTCAGCTAGATTGGAAAATTTGCCTACATCATGCAATAGCGCTCCTGTTGCCAAATCTTTCAATTGATGCTGATTCAATCCCATATTCATCCCGATCATTGCTGATAATAGACAGACATTCATCGCATGAACATACTGCACATTATCACGTGTTTTGATGTCGGTTAATTGAATCTGGACTTCACGCATCCCGGTAATATCTTCAAGCAATTGTTCTATACTAAATCTAACTTTGTTAGGGCTCCATTCTTTGCCAGAACGAACAGCATCGAACGTATCACTCATTTCACGAATCATCATCTGTTTGGTTGCTTCACTGAGTACTTCTTCCATTTCTACATCTGCAAAGTTCTCGTCTTGAATATACAACATAGTGACTCCGATACGATTGAGCGTATTGATCATATAGACGGTCAGTTGTACGCCAGCAGACAACAGAATCGCTCCATTGCCTGAATAGATCGCTTTCCCTAAATATTGCCCTGTCTCTACTTTATCGATGTTTACGTACCTCATGGGAAGTCTCCTTTACCGATATTAGGATATGAGCTCTATTTCATTAGAATAGTACAGGTTCAATATGATATCCTTCCAGACTGAGCAACCATTCTTTAAGTGGCAGACCACTACCATAGCCGACCATTTGTCCGTTCATTCCAATCACACGATGACATGGAATAATCAGCGGGATCGGATTGCGATTGTTAGCTCCGCCTACTGCTCGCACTGCTGTAGGATGACCGATCTGCTCTGCTATCCATTTATAAGAAACAGCCTTTCCATAAGGGATATTTAATAATCCTTCCCATACCGAACGTTGAAACGCTGTACCTTGTAAATCAAACGACAGATCAAACACCTGTCGCTTTTCAGCGAAATATTCGTTCAATTGCTCAACTGCTGTCTGTAAATGAAAAGGCGAATGAATATACTGATGTTCTCCATACCAACGATTTGCCCAGACTTTCATCTTATCTTTATTATCGGCATAAGATTTAAAATCTAAACGACAGATCCCTTTTAGTGATGTGGTGATCGTAATTACACCTGTAGGCGCTTGAATTTCATCGTAGTATAAAGACAACACTAGACCATCTCTCCTTCCAATATTTCTTTAGCAGTAAGCAAGCGTTCTGTCACTTCCGGGTCTACTTCTTTGGTTAGCGCATGAGTAACAGCTTGTAACGCATCTTCGCCACCAATTCGGCTGAGTGCCCATGCGATAGTCCCTCTGAGCTCCGGTCTAGGATCACGATGCAGTAATTCTGTTAATTTGGGAACAGATGATTTGTCACGGAAATTACCAAGTGCAATTACAACATTCCGTTGAATCGGCTTTTTGCCACGCCATGCGGCTGAGGTATCACCAAATTGTTCTTTGAATTCACGATTGCTTAGATCAAGCATCGGTAATAATAACGGTTTGGCTTTTTCTGGATCAGGGCGAAGTTCTTCTTGATGGTTCCAGTTCTTGCCTTTATTTTTGGGACAAACGATCTGACAAGTATCACACCCATACAATCGATTGCCAATTTTGCGCATATGTTCATCAGACAACATCCCTTTGGTCTGTGTTAAAAAAGAAACGCAGATTTGTGAGTTCAATTGTCCGGGCCCCACCAGTGCTCCTGTTGGACAAGCATCGATACATTTAGTGCATGTACCACAATCTTCGGTTACCGGGGTATCCGGTGGAAAAGGAATATCGGTAATCATATCACCGAGGAATATCCATGAGCCCAATGTAGGCGAGATCACTGCACAATTTTTACCGTAAAAGCCGATCCCTGCACGCTGAGCGACTGCTCGATCTGATAGCACACCGGTGTCCACCATACTTTCGATGCGAGCTTCCGGTACTTTTTCACGAATAAAATCTTCTAACCGCTGCATCCGATCACGAAGCACATAATGGTAATCTTTTCCCCAAGCCGAACGTGCCATAATACCTCGATATTTTCCGGGTTCTGACTTTGGTGGATTTTCCATTTTGGAATGGTATGTGACAGAGATCGCTATAATCGACTTCGCTCCATCTAATGCTAAGCCGGGGTTAATGCGTTTCTCGATATCCGGTTCTTCAAATCCAGATTCATGCCCTTTACGACGATGCTCTTCCAGAACTCCTTTTAGATACAAAAAAGGATCTGCTGTCGTAAAGCCTACATCATCTATGCCCAGCGATGGCGCAGCCTGCTTGATTTCAAGCTTGAGCTGTTCCCATCTAGTTGTTGATTGTTGTAATACTTCTTGCTGCGTCATACACTGTCACCTCCTCTAGTACTCTCTATAACAATGCCGTTTTGGATAACGGCCATATTACAAAATCTGCCCGCCCGACAATTTGCTTCAATGATATCGTACCAAAAATACGACTGTCTTTGCTCATTCCTTGATGACGATTATCGCCCATGACATAATATTGCCCTTCCGGCACAATAATAGGTGCCAGATCTACATCGCCTATGACTGTATCAATATAAGGCTCCTCTTGCTTGATCTGATTGATATAGACTTCATGATTACGTATCTCAATACGATCTCCACCGATCGCTATTACTCGTTTCACTAATAATTTCGATGTAGGCTGTGCACTGAGTACCGGATCATGCAAAATAATAACATCTCCGCGTGCTGGTGGATGAAATTTATAAATAAATTTATTGATAAACAACCGTTCTTGCTGAACAAGTGTAGGTTGCATCGATTGTCCTTTGACTGTTGAAATATTGAATACCCACATATTTAACATTCCGAGTATGATTAATGCCCAGACCATGGTCTTGAGCCATTCCCGCCAATACATAATACACCTCATTTAAAATCTTATCTTGTTCTATGTTTATTATACCTTACATTTTCCCTAAATATAGAAAAGCACATCTTTATTCCCATCCGTGTTTCGGAGGGCAAGATGTGCTCATATGTGGATATTACATAAAATTCTTCTCTCTAAGCTTTACGCATGAACAGCAACGATACTGAGTTTGTCAAAAGTCTTCAGGACTTTATTTTCTCCATATCCCATTGCTTCGTAAAGTGGTAATACAGCATTGTTGTGCTCATCGCCAGCGACCATAATTCCACTGACATTGCGTTGCTCAAAACGTTGTTCCATAGCTTTGACAAGTGCTGTACCTACACCTCTGCGTCTAACATCAGGATGTACAGCGATGCGGTAATAACAACCAAAATTCCGATCGATTGTACCGATTAACAGACCTACAATTTCTTCGCCTTGTTCCGCTACTACGATTAGCTCGGAATCCCATGATAATTGTGTGGCGAATGGTCCCATCGTGTTCTCGTAACATTCTTCAGATAAAGCTACCTTCAAAAGTTCTGTAACGAGACTCAAATCACTTAATTTAAAGGAACGAACATTCATACTCCAAACTCCCTTTTCATCAGCTTGATTAAGTACACCCTTATAAAAAAACAAAAAGAAGCACACTCGCTTATAGAAGCGATGCGTCCAACAGTAAAGGATTGTATAAAATCCTAATAATGCAAATAGACCAAAAGACAACAAAAAACTGCAAAAATGTGCAGAATATAACCTCACCGATAATTAAACCACATTTTTCGCCAGATTACACCATTTTTCTTTTGAAAGCGCTTAATTACTCTGTATTTCACCTATCGATTCCAACTTAAACATAATTTGGTAATCAAAGAATGTACAAACATATTTATAGATAAACGCTTATAAATATTCATACAAATTATTATCTCTCAAATTCAAGTTATATGCAGCACAAGATCTAGTATACCACTACCTAAGCAACCTAACTATACTTTTTGTCATATTTCGTGTATTTTCGACTCTTTTATAGATCATGATTGTAGGTTAGCAAAATAAAATAAATCGCTCTCAACCCGCGCCACATCAACTTTCTAAACATAAAAGTTGATTTAATCAAAAATATACGGTTTAATAAAGAGTGTAATATGTTTATTTACATAGGGAACGGTTTTTAGCAGTGATCAGTAAGTTGAATTATTTTTTCTTATTCTATCTGCTATCTTTCGTTTCTGAATTCTAAATTCTGGGAGGTATTTTACAATGGCATTCGAATTACCAGCATTACCGTACCCTAACAACGCTCTGGAACCACACATCGACGAACAAACGATGATGATTCACCATGACCGTCATCACAACACATATGTAACTAGTCTGAATACCGCTTTGGAAAGTGCTCCTGAATTGCAAAGCAAAAGCTTGGAAGAATTGATCAGCAACCTGGACAGCGTACCTGAAGGTATTCGTACAGCAGTTCGTAACCACGGTGGCGGACATTACAACCACAGTCTTTTCTGGGAAATTATCGGACCTGACGCTGGCGGCGCACCTACTGGTGATATCGCAGCAGCAATCGATAGCGAACTAGGTGGCTTTGAGAAATTCAAAGAAGACTTCGCTAAAGCAGCAACTACTCGTTTTGGTAGCGGTTGGGCTTGGCTAGTTGTTAAAGATGGCAAATTGGCAGTAACAAGTACTCCTAACCAAGATAGCCCGGTTATGGAAGGTGCTACTCCATTGCTTGGTATTGATGTATGGGAACATGCATACTACCTTAAATATCAAAACAAACGCCCTGACTACATTGCAGCTTTCTGGAATGTAATCAACTGGGATGCAGTTAACAAACGTTACGCTGCTGCAAAATAAGAATTTATCTTTTGACAATATAAGCATTTCAAAAAAAGACCTCTTGATTAGTATTAATCAATGAGGTCTTTTTTGATTTATATAATTTTCTTCTGCTTTTGAATACCGTTCATTAAAATAATACCTGCCAAAATCACCAGCAATCCTATAATCGTTCCTACTGTTATCTGTTCATTTAATAAAAATACGCCCCATAAAATACCGAATAATGGCACTAAGAACGTCACACTCACCGTTTTGGTCGGGCCTACACGTTCTACTAGATAAAAGTATAATAAATATCCTATCGAAGTTGATAATACCGCCAATCCCAATACCGCTAGTATCACGGTCAAAGAAATAGGCGCTGTCGGTACACTAACTGCGCTAAACGGAATCAAAATAAGCCCTGCACTCAATTGCTGTCCAATTGATAAAGCAAGCGGAGGTGTACTGGTAAAAGTACGCTTAGTATAGACTCCACCAATACCATAAAATAAAGCCGCCATTAACGAAGCTCCAATAGATAACCAGACTTCTACTGTAAATGGAACTGAACTCCAACCCATCAGAATACATACACCTGTAAGCCCGACTAGAATACCAATTACTTTGCGAACTGATAACAATTCACCGAGCCAAAATCGAGCAACAATTGCTGTAAATAAAGGTGTAGTTGCATTCAAGATCGCTGTTAATGACGCATTGAGATGAATTGCTGAATACGCGATCAAGACAAATGGAATCAATGCATTCAGTAACCCTAACAGCAGATATGATTTCCACTGGCTTTTGAAATGAGGAAGTTTGCGTACTATTAGTGCATAGATTAGCAATACGATCCCTGCAATCAATACCCGTAGATCAATAAGCCAGATCGGTCCTAATACAGGAGCCGCTACACGAATAAATAAAAAGGATGCTCCCCATAGTGCACCCAATAACAGTAAAGCACCTAACTCTTTGGGATTCATAATCTTGCGCCTCCATCTTCTCCAAAATATCACTTATCTCTCTGAGCACTATGTATTTCTTTTTCTACTTTTTACTCTTTGATAGAGAGATGTCTTTTTACTATAAAAGATCACTCATGATAAAACTTTCAATTTATTGCTATTCTATTCACAACAAAGATAGCGTACATATAGCCACTATATAGCCACTATATTGTACGCTATCTTTTGTTGTTATATGGATAGTCTACTCAATTCCTAATCATCAAGCTTAATAATAAGGCAGATCGTCTAGCAAATCGGTAAATGAATCTCGGCATGGAATAATCGATTCCTCTTCCTCTAGCCAGACAACAACTTCTCCATAGTGTTGAGGCACTATTCGTAACAAAAAGCTATTTCCTCCGGGATCCGAAGCAAATGGAATACAGACTTCCTGCAATATATCCCACGCATACTGCATATCGATCATCGATTGCTCAATCGTTAGTGAACCATGTGTAATCGGCATAAATCCATGAATCAACGGAGCATATTCTTCCCCATCTATAAATAACGTTTCTAAATAACCACCATTATGTTGTAGATAAAAGTCTTTGAATGACTCGGGTAACGGATATTCTATCTTTTGAGCAAAAGTCTGCCATTCTTGCTCGGTTAACGATTGTTCACTTTCCTCTAACGATATCATGGCTATACCGCTCCTTTTTTTACTTGGCAAAATGCTGTTGCAGAATTTTGAGGAATAGATTAGGAAAAGCGTAATTTTTCATATCTTCTGCGCTAATCCAGCGATAGTCATAAGCAAAAGCTTCTCCAACTAAAGTACTTGGAACCGCTTGATACACTTCAGGATGCTCAGCAACCGCATCTTGATGCTCTACAATCAATGTATCATCCAGCTGAAGTTGTTCTTTGATCTTCTGTAAGCTACCCGGTGTAGAACCTGATAATTTGAGTTCTAATGTCGCTTGTTCATATTCCAATGGATCGATATCTTTCAAAGCTCCTTGAGACGCTTCTAACGGCTGTGTCATAGAACTTGTATCATTCTCTATATCTTGTGAATATTGCCCTGTAGCCTGCACTCCAGCTTCATGACAGCGGAATACACGCATCGTCCAATGGATATGGCTGAATGTATGCTCTTCGGTAATCCATGGTTCTAACGGTTGAATATCTACGCCTTCATTATGAATACCATTAGTCAAACGCTTCATCGCTTCTGCATCTGGCAAATCTGCACCTGCGCCTGCTTTTTTGGAATCGTCAGCAAGAATATGAGGCAATTCCCACATCCGTGCAAGTAATCCGGTAGCCGGGCGTTGGCGAATCAATACCTGACCTGCACGTTCGCCTGTACCTTCGATCAGAGCAAGCAAACGATGTTCAGGACGTGGTGGTTTGGATTTGGTTTTGATCGGCAAAATAAGTTCCATACCATTCATTCGACCTTCGCAATGCTTCATAACCGGACAGGTTAGACAGCCAGGTGATTTGGGCGTACATACCATAGCACCCAGTTCCATTAATGCCTGATTGAAATCAGAAGCACGTCCACGTGGAATTAACTCTTTGGCTAACACTTCCATTTTGACTCTGGTTGGCCCTTTGGCAATATCATCTTCCAAGCAGAAATATCTCGATAATACACGCATTACATTTCCATCAACTGCTGGAACAGGCACACCGTAAGCAATACTAAGTACTGCACCTGCTGTATAAGGCCCTATTCCTTTGAGTGCAGATATTTCTTCTGGTGTATTCGGTACAATGCCTTCATGACGCTCTACTACTTGTTGCGCTGCTGCTTGTAGATTGCGTGCACGCGAGTAATAACCGAGTCCTTCCCAGCTTTTGAGCACTTCTTCTTCCGGTGCAGTTGCTAATGCTTCTACTGTCGAGAATTTTTCAACAAAGCGAGTAAAATAAGGAATAACCGTATCGACACGCGTCTGTTGTAACATAATTTCAGATATCCAGATATGGTAAGGGTTACGGCTTCGTCTCCATGGTAAATCACGCTTATGCTCGTCATACCATACTAACAATTCACGACTAAAATACGTTTTGGCTTCTTGCTGTAATGCTAGATTAGACATAATACTCTCCTTCAGTGATCGAATATCTTTTCGACCGGATATGATGTAGAATCGTGTTGTTCATCTGATGCAATATATTATTTAATGTATAAATTCTATTTTTTCAATCACCGCAAACGCAGAAGCAAGTTCTGTCTGATGAGAAATACTTACATGCATCTGGTAATATTCAGCTTGATATTGCAATCCTAATCGCTCCCATGCTTGAGCTGATAAGGTTACAGTAGGCTTGCCTGAAGCATCCGGTACAATCTCGATATCAATAAAACTCAATATTGCGCCAATTCCACAGCCGAATGCTTTAGAAATAGCTTCTTTAAGAGCAAACCGACCAGCTACAAATTCATATAATTTGGCTCCTTTGGTCTGAGCAATCTCACGTTCAGCCGGTGTGAGAATACGATCGATAAATCTTTGCCCGTGTGAGCCACTCATAATCGTAGTCACCCGTTTGATTTCAAGAACATCGTGTCCTATACCATAAATCAAAATACGTACCTCCTGCACATTCTAATTTCGCATACTTCTATTGTACCATTGCTCACACTTTGACTGCCAAGCACTACTGTAAGATATTTTGCGAATACCAATCATTTTTAATCTATAGAGGTCGCGCTTTGAGTATCAAGCACTTTGGGTAAGTAGTATTTAGAAGGAGGTAATGATGATGTCTAATTCATTTACAATCCCCGGAGCAGACGGGGCAGTCATTCGTTGTACTCGCTACCCTGCTAAACATGAAGTACGAGCAGTGATAATTATCGCTCATGGTTATAAAGGATTCAAAGATTGGGGTATGTTCCCTTATGTTGCTCAGCAATTAAGCAGTATCGGCGATGTGATTACATTTAACTTTTCACATAACGGTATTGGCGAACAGCCAGAAGAATTTACCGAGCTTGAATTATTTGCTCATAATACGTATGGTTTTGAACTGGAAGATTTATCGAACGTGACGAATTATATAAAAGAACAACCTGAATATCAAGAATTACCACTATTTGTGCTAGGGCATAGTCGTGGAGGTGGAACCAGCCTTATTCATGCACTGGATCATCCAGATCAGATTGCAGGTGTATTATCATGGAATGGGATTAGCGATCTACCTAGCCTGTTCACTACAGAACAGAAAAAAGAAATGGTGACGACCGGCAGAAGCTATATTACGAATGCACGCACAGGTCAGCAGATGCCTCTGGATCGTAGCATTATTGATGATATCGAGCAACATCGTGAACAATACGATCTACTTCATCGTATCACTGAAGCGGCTTTGCCGATTATGCTCGTGCAAGGCACAGAAGATCATCCGCATCTTCTTGAAGGATCACAAGCTTTATTGAATGCCAATCCTTCGATTAATTATGTTGCTATTGAAGGTGGCAACCATATGTTTAATACGGTTCATCCTTTTGTTGATTCTTCTCCTCAACTGGATCAAGCCATCGAAGCAAGCAGTACATTTATTCGTAGCGTGATCGGTAGTCGTTTGGATTAATCTATATGAAACATCTGTATTTTCTATAATAAATCAAAATATAAACAGCGCTCTTTCAACCTTTTGCTACGGTTAAAAGAACGCTGTTTTCGTGTGTATAAAAAAATTCGTAATTATGTTCGGGCTTGATAGTGTACCAATAGTGATTTAGATACCTGGAATCGGATCACGTTTGTGTGCAGTGCGTTTGTAATAACTTTCAAGACGCTCTGCTGCTACTGGGTCTATTGTTTTGCCTTCTAGATAGTCACTGTTATCGTTATACGTAATACCTAATTCGTCTTCATCTGTCTGATCTTCCCATAATCCAGCAGAAGGAGCTTTATCCAGAATCGATTGTGGAACAGCCATATGTGTAGCTAACTGACGAACTTGACGTTTGTTTAGTGTACTTAGCGGCGTAATATCTACAGCGCCATCACCATATTTAGTGAAAAAGCCTGTGATTGCTTCAGAAGCATGATCGGTTCCTACTACTAGCAAATTCAATTCATTTGCCAGTGCATATTGAGTGACCATACGTGTTCTTGCTTTGATATTTCCTTTAGCTTGCGGAGTGATTGGATCTTGGATATCGATACTAGGCAATACTTTATTCACTAGATCTGTAATCGCATCTACACCACTTTGTACATCAGTTTCAACAGTATGCTCAAGCTTGAATGCTTCAGCAACTGCATAACTATCAGCGATATCCGATTGTTGTCCATAAGGTTGATATACACCAAGTGTCATGTATTTTTTACCTGTAGACTCGCTCAGTTCATCAGTCGCTTGTTTGCACAGACCCGCCGCAACAGCACTGTCAATCCCACCACTAATCGCAATCAGTAGACCTTGTGTACCTGATTTTTGAATATAGGATTTGAGAAAATCAACACGCTTGCGAATCTCTGCATCCGGTTCAATCGTTGGTTGAACGCGTAAATCATCAATAATTTGCTGTTGTATACTCATCTTCATTTCCACTCCTTTATTTATTCTGTACTACATGTTTACCCATTCCATTCTATTCATATCAGCGAAAAAAAACAAACGTCCCACAATTTTCAGCTTTGCCGAAAAAAGCAGGACATTTGATGATGTTTATATAAACCATGCGGTTAGATTACAGGCAATATTTTTCAAATGCATCATTCAATGCATAAGCAATATCTTCTGCCGAGTTGTTTTCAATCTGGTGACGCTCGATAAAGTGGACTAATTCTCCATCTTTCATCAAAGCAATCGAAGGCGAAGACGGTGGGAACGGTGCGAAATATTCGCGTGCTTTGGCTGTTGCTTCTTTATCTTGTCCTGCAAATACCGTATACAAATGATCCGGTTTCAATTCATTTTGTAGGGCTTGAGCAACGCCTGGACGACATTGACCTGCTGCGCATCCGCATACTGAGTTCACGACAACCAGTGTTGTTCCTTTTTGATCAGGAAGATGTGCTTCTACTTCTTCTGGAGTACGAAGCTCCGTAATACCTAGTGTAGTAAGTTCATCCCGCATCGGTTGAACCATATCTCTCATATATTGATCAAAAGACATTGACATTGTTATTCACTCCTTACTTTTAATAAGCGTTAAGTTATATTATACAGTCATGTGTGATGAAAGCAAGAGACAGAATCGAATACTTGTTAAGACAATACTGTAAAGAAAGTTTTAAATAGGCTTTAATCGATCTGATCGTATGCAGAATCAAATGTAACGATAAAGGTTGTTTTGATTCCTTGTTGCGATTCCACCTGAATCCGTCCATGATGACGTTCGACAATACTCAAGCACAGCGATAATCCCAGACCAGTCCCTTTTGATTTGGTAGTATAAAAAGGCTCAAATAACTTTTCTAGCTTATCTGGAGAAATACCTGGCCCTGTGTCTTGAATACTCATTGTGACTTCATTGCCGTTACTGTGAGTCTCTATCGTTAACTCACCTTTATCCTCCATCGCTTCCATCCCATTACGTGCTAAATTCAGAATCAGTTGCTTGATTTCTTTTGAATTCAAATTCAATTCCGGAATATTAGCACCCTGTACGAATACAATACTTTGTCCGCGTAGATTCGCATCTGCCCATAATAACGGAAGCAACTCTTCTATAATAGAATGTAAATGAATCCGTTGCTTCTCTACTACACGATTTTGGGCTAATGATAAAAAATCGTTAATAATACTATTCGCTCGATCCAGTTCATCCATCACAATCACATAATAATGATCTAGAGAAGGTGGGCTCTTTTCTTGCATTAACTGTAAAAAGCCTCGCACGACCGCCATAGGATTGCGAATTTCATGTGTGATACTAGCCGCCATTTTGCCGACTAGACTTAATTGTTCTACATGGTTCAGTTCATTGCGTAATTGCTCGATCTCCGTTGTATCCTGACTCAATATCACCACACCGGATAACTCTTCTGAAGGCGTAAATAGTGGTACAATATTGACATAAAATGAACCATACCCTAGACGAAGTAATTTGTTAATCGTTTCTTGTCCGGATTGAGCTGCCTTGATTAGTATAATGATCTCGTACAGACCTGGTGTAATATCTTCTTTTTTTAAATCTGTAAGATGTAAACCAATCGCAGACTCTAATGTAAGATCAGGAATTGAACGTTTTATCAATTGCAGAGCACTTGCATTAATAGCTGTGATTCGTCCATCTTCATCTAAAGATGTAATAATTAAAGGAGCTACATTCATAATCTGACGTAACTTTTCAGCTTCAGTAATAAATTTATTCGATAAACGAAGCATTTGTCGGTTCAATTGCTTCTTCTCTATAATACGTTCAATCGCTTGCACGCAATAATCGCCTGCACCCAATGCTGCTACAACAATCATTACAACAATAATCCACAGTTGCGTGTTCATCGGTAATGTATTTTCACTCAATGTTGAAATTATCATAGATAATACAGCGCTTAACAAAATCAATATGGCGACAAATAAGCGTTTTACTTTTAAAGTAGCTGTACGAAAACGTAAAGAAAGAATACAGATAAATGGAAACAATAATAATCCGGTATCAATCAGTAATCCTGTCCAGCTCCAACGATGGTTAAACAAAAAGTACATAATAATACCCAGACCTAGCAATACCATCCCTCGAAGAGGCCCTATATACATCACTCCTACAATCAATGAAACAACGCCCATATGAAGAGCGTACGGAGATGCACTATATATTGAGAAAAACCAACAGATCATTATACTGATGGCGAAAGAAAACACGACAACAGGAGAATACCCACGCCATGCTAATCGCCCATTATGCAAGGAATCGTAACCACTGCGTTCAATTACTCCCAAAAAGAAAAAAACAGCAGATCCTACAGCCAACATTTGCAGCAGAATTTCCTTGACGACAATGATAATGACGTGTCCCTCCTCTACAACTGTCCTATTTCGATTAAAGTATATCAGATACCATATTACAATATATAGTACCTTACTCTAAGATTTTGAAATCCTATACTCAATACCCTTGATGTCTACTATTATAAACAATAGTGCTACGTTAATTATTTTTGAATACTATTTATGAATTGTGCCCCTTTCCTACACCCATTAGTGGTATATTGAAAAAGAACGATTCTTTTAGATTCAAAGGGTCGATTCCTATTTTTAATACAAAGGAAAGATATATGTTGATATACGATATTATAGTTATTGGTGGCGGTTCAGCCGGGTTGATGGCAAGCGTCGCAGCAAGTGAAGATGGTGCTCGGGTATTACTGGTTGATAAAGGAAATAAATTAGGACGCAAACTCGGTATTTCTGGTGGTGGACGTTGTAATGTCACTAACGCTAAAGAAATCGACGACTTGATCAAATACATTCCGGGTAACGGACGTTTTTTATACAGTGCTCTCGCTAATTTTAGCAACCGTGATATTATGAGTTTTTTTGAAAATATGGGTATTCAGCTTAAAGAAGAAGATAACGGCAGAATGTTTCCCGTATCTGACAAAGCCAAAACTGTTGTTGATGCTCTGGTCAACAAAGTTCGTTCGCAAGGAGTCGATATTCGCACCAATAGCCCTGTTGATGAAGTTCTCTATGATCAAGGGCAAGTGGTTGGCGTACGGCTTCGTTCTGGTGAAGTATTTAAAAGTAAAGCAGTTATTATTGCAGTCGGCGGTAAGTCTGTCCCTCAGACCGGTTCTGAAGGCGATGGTTATGCCTGGGCAGAACAAGCAGGTCATACAATTACTGACCTCTATCCTACTGAAGTTCCGATGACTTCACCAGAACCTTTTATTCAGAGCAAAGAATTACAAGGATTATCTTTACGTGATATCGGCTTAACCGTCTGGAATCCGAAGGGCAAAAAGCTGATCTATCATGATGGAGATATGATATTTACCCATTTCGGGATATCTGGCCCTACCGCTCTAAGATGTAGTCAATATGTGGTCAAAGCACTCAAAAAGTTCCCGGTAACTTCGATTATGGTGACACTGGATTTATTTCCTGCTAAATCGGTAGATGAAGTATATCAAGAAACATTGGCTTTAGCAGAGACCGATTCCAAAAAAGCGATCAAAAATGTGCTCAAAGGCTATCTACCCGAGCGGATGATTCCTATTATTTTGAGCAAATCAGGATTAGCTGACGATATTACGTTCTATAATATTCCGCGTCAATTATGGTTGGAGATGGCTAAATTAATCAAAGCATTTCCAATCGCTATGCATGGTACACTATCGATCAAAGAAGCTTTTGTAACAGGTGGCGGTGTCAATCTAAAAGAAGTTGATCCCAAAACGATGGAATCCAAACTGATGAATGGGCTATATTTTTGCGGTGAAGTGCTAGATATCCACGGCTATACCGGTGGATATAATATTACCGCTGCTTTTACAACAGGTTATAACGCAGGCAAAAGTGCAGCGCTTCAAGCTAGCTTTGTATAATCATTATATACTGCATTTGTAGATACACAAAAAGAAGCTTTTCCTATCATCAGGGAAAGCTTCTTTTCGATATTACGATAGCTATCTATTCATTCAGATAAGCATACAATCCTTCGGGATCATCCGTCTGAATCATATTAACACCGCGACCAATATGCCAACCCCATCCTTCGGATACATCTACTCTCGAAATAATATCGGAATGCCCGCCACAGATCGAATCCCACATCGTATTCGTCCAAATTCGGCAACCATTTTGCTTGATTCGTTCTAGTACTTCTATAGAGATACGCTCATACTCTTCATATTCAAAGCAAATCTCAAACGCTTGCGGATGTACCATAGCACAAATATAATCAATCTCATTAACCATCTCAGGGTTAGAATCATCAAGAATCTGCATATACAATGGTTGTTCTATTTTATTGTTTAGAAATGCGTGTACTTCTTCTGGACTGGCTGTGCTTTTGAATAATGCTTGCGATACAGTACCTGTACGTTGTAACACTTCATACACTTGTTCCCGATAATCCCAACATTTATCCAAATTAATCATCACTTTATTTTTGGTCAAAATTAAAATTTCTTCTAATGTAGGAATACTGTAATTGGTTAAAGGTTGATTGGCTCCACCTTGATACCGACGTAAGCGTAATTCGCGTAACTGTCGAAAAGTCATTTCACGAATAGTACCTGTTCCATTGGTCATTCGATCTACAGTCTCATCATGCATCAAAATTAAGACACCGTCTGATGTCTGTTGAACATCGATCTCTATCATATCTGCTCCAGCTACGATTGAATATTGAATCGCTGCTAATGAATTTTCAGGCGCTTGCTTCCAATTTCCTCGATGCACCGTCATCATCACACGACCATTATGATCCCAAAAACTAGACAAAATCTCTGTTAACGAAGATTCGAAAGGTTGTTTTCTCGGCGTAGCTGTATGATTTCCCATTTATTATCATTCCTCTATTGTTTTATTCGGTATGATGAATTATATCTGATCAAAATTGATGTCTGCGTTATAACTGATCTTTATACTGTAATCAATAAGAGTCAAAATCAGTAGATAATTGATCTCTTTTTGTGTAAATTCATTTTTTTGATTATAAACAGCTTATACACAAATTAGTACCAGATATTAAGGTTTTACACACAAGTTATCAACAGGTTGTGAACAGATTGAGGATAGATTTTAGTAAAATAATTCCGCACTATACATCGAAAAATATAATTATGCAGATAAAATAGGGGATAGATTGTGGAAAACTGCTTATTATCGCCTTTTTTCTATATATTCAATTGCTATTTTGTATAAATCGTCCGTAAATAACTCAAAACATTATTTATACACATAGTTATCAACAGTATTTATCCACTTATACACAGTTAACACACAGCAAACAATTCACTAAAAAATCACTTTTTATGTAAAAAGGTTGTTTCAAAAATCGTTATCCACAATTTATACCATCATTGTTCGTTTGATTGGAATTTAATATTTAAATTTAATATTTAAAAAGTCTACCATTGTGACAAATCGCATGTTTTTTCAAAAAAATTACACGTAAAATAGACTTATATCCAATCCATTAATTCATTTGATGAATATATTCCACATTAAAATGCCTAGAAAGGGTGAATTTATCATGATTAATATGTCCATGAATGATACTGAACAATCGATGCATCTTTACCGCGTTTTTGCTAAAGCTTTTAAAAGTTTGAGTGAACATGCTGTAGCAGGAAGCAAAATTGAAGGCTTCAACTCTACTGCTTTTGCTGTAATGGAAGTTCTTTATTTTAAAAGCGCCCAACCGATCCAACAAATTGGTGCTAAATTATTACTACAAAGTGGTAATGTTACTTATGTGATCGACAAGTTAGAACACAGCGGTTTGTTACGTCGTCATCCTTGCCCTACCGATCGTCGCGTGATCTATGCTGAATTGACTGATGTAGGACGCGCTGTAATGGATGATATTTATCCAAAATACGAAGAACGTTTGAACTATGCGCTAAGCGGTCTGAATTTCCAAGAGAAAGAACAAATGATTTTCTTACTTAAAAAATTAGGTATGGAAGCAGAACGTTTGTCTCCTGCTATGCGTAAATAAGTAGCTTGTACGTTAGCGTACGAATTGCAAAAAGGATCATTCCCTATTTTCTCCATCTTGTTTTAGGAGAGAATGCGAAATGATCCTTTTTTGGGTTTTGTTTTTGGAAATGGGGGAGGGTGAGGGTGGCGCTATGGGGAATTATCGTTCTTGTCGTCGCTGTTGTAAGCTGATCCCTTGAATAACCGCTTTGCGGTAGGGATTAGCTTACAAAGGCGAGCGCTTCGCTCTTTCAGAACGATAATTCCCCTCCGCTTCACATCGTGGGTGGTGGCATTTCAAGAAAAACATAGACCTTTGGGGCGGTGGGGAAAAAGAAAGAAGTCTCAAAAATCTTATAAGTATAGATGATAGGAATATAAAATCAAAAAAAGTTACCTATTAAGTTTGATTATGTTGACCACTTTTGGCGGATATCTTGGGCTTCTTGGGTCATTCGTTGGATGAGTTCAGAGACGGTTGGGATGTCTTTGATTAGGCCGATGACTTGTCCTGCCCAGGCGAATCCTTGTTCAGGTTGGTCGTCGTAGATCCAGCGTTTGTTGGCTTCTCCGCTGATATAGGATTTTAACGCTTCGTAGGTTGGTGTGACTTGTTCAACCTGTAGAATTTGATTGGTATAGTCAGTGCGTAATACTCTGGCTGGTGCTTTGATAGAGCGTTTGATAATAACTGTATCGGATGCGGCGCTATCGACCAGTGCTTTTTTGTATGAAGGCGAAGCATGGATACATTCGACTGTAGCGATAAAGCGTGTGCCCATTTCAATACCTTCTGCACCCAGCGCATGAGCTGCCATCCATCCACGTCCGTCTCCGATTCCTCCTGAAGCAACTACCGGAATCTTCACAGCATCCACCACTTGAGGCACTAGTACCATAGTGCCGACATCATCAATACCTAGATGTCCGCCTCCTTCTTGTCCTACGACAATGACAGCGTCAGCGCCCAGTTGTTCGGCTTTTTGAGCTTGTCTAGGTGAAGAGACTAGCACTAATGTTTTGATGTCTGTTGGTCGTAACATCTCAAGCACCGGTGCCGGGTTACCCCCTGTAATGGTCACTACCGGTACTTGTTCATCAATAGCGACCTGCACTCGATCTTCATAGCCGAATCCATATTGTCCTATCGCAAAATTTACACCAAACGGCTTATCTGTTAAGGTACGCAGACGACGAATATCTTCGCGTAACGCTTCGGCATCTGGCAGGCTCATCGCTGTGATCTGCCCGAGTCCTCCTGCATTACAGACCGCAGCAGCTAGATCAGAATAACCTAGATACGCCAGTCCTCCTTCGATAATCGGATATTCGATTTGCAATAACTCTGTGATTCTTGTTTTCCAGTTCATGATAACCATCCTTTACAGTATGCGTCTATCTATTCATTATATTTAATAATAACAGACTTACCGCAAATACGATGGCGATACCAATCACTATATAATCAATAGATTGCAAGTGAAGTTGTCGATACGATGTTCTTCCTTTGCCATTTCCATAAGCACGTGCATCGATTGCATCGCTTAGATGTTCAGCACGTTGAACAATAGTAAATAGAAGCGGAACTAGAATAGGAATATACGCTAGTATGCGTTGTGGGAATCGCAGTGTTGTTATATCGTATCCTCTTGCTTTTTGAGCTAGCAAAATACGTTCCAATTCTTCTAGAATAGTCGGGATAAATCGAATAGCAATCACAATCATAAGCGAAAATTGCTCAACAGGTACGTTTAGCTTAGACAGTGGCGACATTAATTTCTGCAGACCATATGCCAGCGTCAAAGGTTGGGTAGTCAGCGTCAATATAGCCGCAAGTAAGATCAGTAAGACTATTCGCCATACAAACCGTCCTCCATTCTGTAACCCTTCTGTCGTAATCTCAAGCCATCCCCATGACCAGATGATATGCCCTTGTGTGAATAACAGATGATATGCAAACGTAAATAATAAAATGATCCATAACGGCTTCAATCCACGCCAAAACACCACAACCGGAATACGAGTTAAATATACTAATCCGATAACAAATACACTAGCAATCAGATAGCTAATCCCTGTATGCAGACTGATAAAACTCAGCATCAGTATCAACAAACTGATTAATTTGATTCGTGGATCTAAGCGATGAAATACCGAATGCGTCTCTATATATTGACCGATTAGCACCTGATTAGTCATAACTCTGTTCCTTTCGATGCCAGATCGGTAAGATGCGGGCGAAAATATCTTCTTCCCGGCAACTATCTACCTCAATCTTCTGTCCATACCATTGTTCGATCAACTGGAGTAACTGAATCGATTCTGGCAATATCAGTCCATGTTGTTCTAATAGATGCGACTGCTCAATCAACAAAGTAACCGGATCATACTGACCTATCAATACACCTTGATGCATCAATATAATCTCATCTGAATATTGAGCCACATCGTCCAGATGATGCGATACCAGAATAAGTGTACGATTATTTTGCTGTTGCCATTGGTGCAAATACTGTAACAACGTTGCTCGACCTATCGGATCAAGACCTGCGGTAGGTTCATCGACAATCAGCACTTGCGGATCCATCATCAAAATCGAAGCAAGCGCTACACGTCTTTTTTGACCGCCACTTAATTGAAAAGGAGCTAGCTCTAGAACATCTTCAGACAGACCGACTTGAAGCAAAATCTCTGCGATCTTTTGCTGAATATGCAAAGTCGACCATCCTTGCTGTCTTGGTGCAAAAGCTAATTCTCTAGCTGCAGTAGTCTCAAATAATTGATGCTCAGGGTATTGAAACACATAACCAATCTCCGGTCGGACTTGTAATCGTCCTCTGGCATCTCTTGATACGGCTTGATGATCTATCAGATATTCTCCTTGAATAACAGGAATTAATCCTTTCAATACTTGCACCAGTGTGGACTTGCCTGCGCCTGTCTGTCCAATCACTGAAATCCATTTGCCCGCTTCAATTGTACAATGAATATCTCGTAGCGCATCGTGTTCCTGATAACGTACACTTACGTGCTGGAGTTGATAGACCATTGTCTACGAATCGCCTCTTTCCAATCTGTTGCCACAGGAGTTGTGAGTTGTAATTGACGGTGAACATGGACAGCAAATGGAAGCTGTAATTGATAATCATTTACAGGTATCTCTTCAAAAAAAGAAGCAGGTGCTCCATCAAATACCAATCGACCTTGATCAATCAGCAATACTCGCTGTGCTGTCAGTACTTCATCCATATGATGTGTAATATGAATAATCGTAATTCCTTGTTGATGGAGCTGATGCATAATCGCAAGTATCTGCTCTCTCCCCTGCGGATCAAGCATTGACGTTGCTTCATCGAAAATAATTATCTGCGGACGCATGGCTAATATCGCGGCTATGGCTACCCGTTGCTTTTGCCCTCCAGACAATTGATGAGGTTGTGCATCAACATAAGATTCCATCTGTACTGCTTGTAATGCTTCTTGTACACGAGGTTGCATCTCAGCGCGGGGTAACGCTATATTTTCTAAGCCGAATAACACTTCATCCATCACAGTTGTAGTGATAAATTGATCTTCTGGATTTTGAAAAATATAGCCGATCTGTTGCCTGATCTTTGCTAGTTCATCTGGCTTGGACGTATCCCATTCATTCCAATGTACAGTTCCCTGTTTTGGTACAACCAAGCCATCGATTAACTTGGCAATAGTCGACTTGCCACAGCCATTAGCCCCCACGATTGCTACAAATTCACCTTGCTGAATAGTCAAACTTATATCGTCGAGAACAGGTCGACCTTTTTTATAATAAAAATGAACATGATTCAATCTGAGCATAATTTCACTTCCTTTTTTCACGATGCCATGTAGCAAAAAATGATTCGATATGATCGGCTGAAAATGCAGGCATAGGTCGTTGCCATCTAGTGATATTCGAACCATTCACACCTATTATTTCTCCTGTTAATTTCATATCTGATTCAGCTAATAATGCTACAACAAACTGTGCTATATCATCTGCTGAACCTACTTTCCAGAAATCAGGAAAAGGCTTATTTAGCAGTTTACATTTGGCTTCAATACGTTCAATAACCGGCCTTGTCATGTCGGTTAATGCCGCTGGAGCAATTCCATTTACTCGAATACCATATCGCTCTAATTCTGCCGCAAGTGTCCAGACCATTCCAAGTATACCTGCTTTGGCAACACTATAATTAAGCTGTCCTTGCGAACCATTCATACCTGCGGTTGAAGTCATTAGTATCATATCTCCACCTCGTTCTTTCATATAAGGCAATATTCTAGTGATACTATAAAAAGCTCCATTGATATGAACATCCATAACAGCTTGCCACTCCTGATCGGTCATATTGATACTATACGCATCATGCAAGTTGCCTGCGCTATGTATAAATACATCGATATGCGAGTGATGTAAAATAATAGATTGGATCATATCTGTGACAGCCACCGGATCTGAAATGTCAGCCAGATAGCCACGAACATTGCCTCCACTTTGCTGAATATCATGAACCACATCATCGATTAGAGACAGGTTGGTTCCATTGATAATGACATCGTATCCTGCCTTCGCTAAATCAATCGCTATACTCCGTCCTATTCCTCTCGTCGACCCTGTAATCAGAGCAACCTTGTTCATCATGATATCTCTTTGACTACCAAATGTCCTGATAGCAATAGATCGTGATCAGTAGAAAGCACTTGCACTTCTACACGACTTTCATTCACGCTGAAATGAAAAATAACGTTACTATTTACCAAAATAGGCTTGCTGAATTTTATAGCATATGTGGTGATCCACTGGCTAGGATGTTCAGCAATATAAAGAGATTGAGCAAGCCCCATCATATACATGCCATGAGCAATCGGACGATCATATCCACATTGTATAGCTACTTCTACATCAAGATGAATATCTGCACGATCTTTCGCAATCATCGCATAATGTTGAATCGCTTTAGCTGTAATCTGCTTTTGCATTTGTATCACCTACTTGGATCAGTGTTGTATTTGATGTAAAAATCAATTGTTTTTCTTCATAACCAATCAATTGATAATTAAAAAGTGTTAATTTATGTTTGTTGCCCACTTTGTGCTGTATATCGATTAAAGTAAGCTCACAATCTAATTTCATTCCTGCTGTGATCGGTGTCTCATAAGCAAAATGTTGATATCCATGCAATACAGGTTGATCTACATTCAGCCCGTCTATAGGTTCAAAGGATTGCCAGAATAGAATAGGCATGGTTACAGGAGCGATTAATTGATGATTGATATACTGCAATGGAGATTCAATACTCTGGGTATAGGCTATAATCCAATCTGTCGTAATATGCACAGATTGCAAACTTATGCTCATCCAATCCCCTCCACTATTGTTGCTAATCCTATACCTCCGCCAATACCCAGTGTAGCCATTCCTTTGCGATAAGGTTGATCAATCATTTCAGCGCATAGCCGTGTGATTAAGATCGCTCCCGAAGCCCCGTAAGGATGACCAAGTGCAAGCGCCCCGCCGCCCAAATTGACTTTGGTATCTGGAATATTCAATTCTTGTAAAGATGCTAATACTTGTGCGGAAAAGGCTTCATTAAACTCCACAACATCTATATCTGCTATAGTTAACTGCTGACGTTCACATACTTTTTGTACGGCTGGAATAGGTCCTATCCCTAATTCATTCGGATGTACACCTGCGGCTTGAGCATCTACAAATTTCACAATAGGTTGCAATTGGAGTTGTTCACACTTTTGACGAGACATCATCAATACTATGGCAGCTCCATCATTCAACGGACAAGTATTACCTGCGGTGACTGTTCCATTGTCTACAAAAATAGCGGGTAATCGACGTAATTGTTCTATGCTGGTATCAGTTCGCGGACATTCATCTGTAGTTATCCATTGTTCATTGACATACAAAGGAACAATCTCCTGTGCGAATCGATTCGTGAGCTGAGCGTGGATTGCTTTACGATGACTTTGAAGAGCATATTGATCTTGCGCTTCTCTAGAAATGTTGTACTTTGTCGCTACATATTCGGCTGCAACCCCCATATCAGGATCGCCATAGATCGTCGGGGTAAAAGGAGCACGCGTATACAACTGCGGAGTACCCATCAGTGTAGCAGGTTTTGCTATTTTCCACGGAGCTCGACTCGTACTTTCTACTCCACCTGCTAAGTAGATATCTCCAGACCCGCTCTGAATAAGACGAGCTGCTATATTAATTGCTTCAAGCCCTGATCCACATTGACGATCGATCGTCACACCTGGAATACCAACAGGTAGACCAGCTTCTAATGCAGATAATCTGGCTATATTTCCACCGGCTCCGACTACATTTCCTATAATTACATCATCGATCTGATTCGGATCGAGCTCAGTAGCTTCTACAATATATCTAATCAATGGAGCGACTAATTGCTGAGGCTCAAGCGTACTAAGATGACCACCTATCTTACCGATTGGTGTGCGTTTAGCCATCACAATCATAGCTTCGTTCATAGACTCACACTTTCTATATGTTGTTTCATGATTTCACGTGCTATTTTGCCACTACTTGTGTATATGAATTTCTCTACTGTGATAATCTCTCTAGGTGCTTTGTAATAAGCTAAGTAAGAACGACAATACTCTTTGATTATTTCTATAGATAAAGGTGAATCTATATTCCACTGAACAATCGCTATAATCTGTTCTCCCCAATAAGGATGTGCTTTTCCCGTGACCATGACTTCTGCAATCTCAGGCATCTGTTGCAATACAGCTTCTACTTCTTCTGGAAATACATTCATACCACCGGATATGATGCGGTTACGTACACGTCCTGTCATATACAGATAACCTTCGTAATCCAGATATCCATAGTCTCCTAATACAAGCCACTCTTCACGAAATACATGCTCTGTTTCTTCTGGTAAACGGTAATATCCTTTAAACAGCATCTCGCTTTTGATATACAATTGCCCCACCGTTCCAACGGCTACTTCGCGAAATTGCTCATCTCGAACAGATATCTGTACTTCTGGAAACGCTCGTCCGACTGAATAAGGAGGATCATGTTGAATATTAGAATAACTAATATAACTGGCTTCAGAAGATCCATAAAATTCGTATAATGGAGTGCTACCAAACAACAATCTACATTGATGCTTGGATGCTGTACTCCACTTGGCTCCTGAACATAGTAGCGCTTGAATAGCTAGTGGCTCTATAGGCTGTACTTGCAATATTGCTTCAATCATTGTAGGAACGACAAACAAAATTAAATCAGGAATCTGCTGACATTGTTGGATTACGTGCACAGGGTCAAATGAATTAGAGAGATAAAATGTACCCCCATAATAGAGACACTGTACCAAGCCAAATAGCGATAAAGAATGAACTAAAGGCCCTGGAGCAGACACATGTTCAATAGAATCTAATTGGAATGCTTCTTTGGTCGCCTCAAAGCTTTTTATCCACGAATGATGAGTACGCATATATCCTTTGGGTACACCTGTCGTTCCTGAAGTAAATGCAATAAATAATAATTCGTTTTGCGAATACATGGTGTTCTGCTGATCCAGCGCACTCAACCAATCCAGATAAGAGCCTGTCTGATCATCTGAGAACGTAATGACTTCTATATTTAGATTAAGGTCTAGTACGTATTTCGTTAAATGATGCTCTACAAAAATAATCGATGGCTGAATTTGTTGTAAAATCATTTTGATTTCGTACTTACTCCACTTCGGATCAAGCGGAACAGGAGTACAGCCTGCATAAATGGCTCCTAAAAATACCTCTGCAAACTCAATTCGGTTTGAAGACAAAATCGCAATTTTCTCCTGATGTAAGCTATAATTCGTCAATCCATAAGCAATACGCTGTATCGTATGAAGTAAAGAGGAGTACGTATGATGACGATATTGATGGTTGTCTATTATAGCCATTTTATCTTTATGATTCATCGCATAAGCAATCAAAGGTTCCAGAATATTCATATGCAATCACACCTATTCTCAAACTATTTGTATATGATTATCTAGCAAAATATGATTAACGATTCGCCCTTGCTTCTATAGGACTAATGGCTTTTAACTGCCATACAATGATAGCGGCAATTACAGCTTTGATACAATCTCCTGGTAAAAACACGGCACCTCCAACAAGCCCTGCCCATACAGAAGTATTAGTAATAAGCGCCATAATAGGTGCACCAATAAGATTAATTAACAACACGCCAAAAACGATATGAATGATAATCATTTTCCATACTTTGAGACGAGTCCATACTTTCTCTGTTACATATCCGATACAAAAAGCTGCAATCGGCCAGCTTAATAAATACCCGCCTGTGGGCCCTACTAATACAGATAATCCTGCTCGTCCTCCCGGTAATACAGGCAATCCAATCGCAACCAGGATAAGAAATAACACCAGACTAATACCGCCTATCTTTTTACCTAAAAATGCTCCAGCTATCATCACTCCAAGAGTCTGTACAGTAATCGGCACCGGAATAAATCCTAAAGGAATCGGTGGAACCAATGCTAATACGCTAATAAGTGCAGCAAATAAAGCCGCATATACCATTTCTTTTGTTGTCATTGTCTTACCTCCATTAATTGTTAACCACTTTATATAATTTAGGTTAACAATAAAAAGAAGTCAATTTCTTTTTTCTCCACATACTAAAAAGAGCGCTGGTATTCGCTTATATAGCGAAGATCAGCGCTCTTCTCAATATCATCATTTTATCGAATTGTATTACATGACTACAGAAGGTTCTTTATACGATTTGCGGCTACTGCTTTGCTTGGAAGAACCCGGAACGACTTCTCCGCATAATAATGATAACCGTTTACGAATCGCTTTTAACTCTTGAATCCCTGTACCTGTAATTATATATTCATCGCTACTGGAGGTCAGCATATTTTCCTGCACCAGATATTCTAGTTCTTGCTTGATCTCACGTTCGCCTACACGATAACCCCGATCTTCCAGAAACGGTTGCATATCATTGACTGTTAATTTTTCTTCATTGGAATGGTGAAGTAGATGAATACGAATAAACAAATTCTGTACTTCAGCGTGCATAAATTCCTCTCCTTCCGGTTAATAGATTCACGCTGTAATTACCCGTCGCCCTAGAAGCGGAAACAATTTCTGGGTTATTTATTTATCATTTACCTAATTGTTGTCATTAGGCACAATTTCGACTTTACTATTTGCAAATAAATACACCAGTTGTATACTGTTCTATAGGCTTTATGGTTGTAATCTATCGGAAAAAAGGTGAAACTTATGTTTGAAAATATAGCGTATAGCGGTACACGTGAAGAACAATATCAGACCGCTTTGAGTCAATTGCAAAGTCTTATTGCGGATGAGCCAGATCGTGTAGCAAATTTGGCAAATGCATCTGCATTGTTAAAACAATGCTTGAACGATACCAACTGGGCAGGATTCTACCTGTATGATGGTAAAGAATTAGTATTGGGGCCTTTTCAAGGATTACCTGCTTGTATTCGCATCCCTTTAGGTAAAGGTGTATGTGGTACATCTGCTTCTGAACGTCGCACATTACGTATTGCAGATGTGCACGAATTTCCCGGACATATCGCTTGCGATGCCGCTTCAAATAGCGAAATCGTTGTTCCTTTAGTAAAAAGGCGATACTTTGATTGGTGTACTTGATATCGATAGCCCGCTTAAAGAACGCTTTGATGCACAAGACCAAGCATTTTTAGAACAATTTGCTGAAATACTGGTCAAAGCGCTATAATTCTATAGCATTTATGTTCGATGTTGTAAAAGATTAAAAAGTAGCTACTTTGATCTGATCAAGTAGCTACTTTTTTATGCGTTGTATCCATAATATATATGAAAGGACGAATATTCATCTGATGAAATTTCTAATAGCTCTTCTTGTGATTGTAGCAGGTGTAAGTGCAGGGTTGTATGCACAGCATCTTAATAAACAATCATCTGTATCTTATTCATACAGTGATAATGACTCAACGTTCGGTTACACTGAACCCCAAAAAGTATCTCACGAAGAAGAAGCACCTTTTTATCTCAAAAATAAAAATTTCACTTCTCTCTATACATACAAAAAGTTAAAAAACACCGATTTATTAATCGGTACTTCTCATATGCTGTCTACTTCTTTACCAGATGGCACAGGTACTGCTCAATTTCGAGGAGCTTTAATTACTTTGTTTGGTGCACCTATTTTGCAATCACAAAATGCTGAACAAGCCTACGATTATATTATTCAAGCTCAAGATGACAATGGACATCAATGGATACTTACCGCATATGAAGGGCCAAGTGGTCCTGCTATTGGTGGCGATTCAACAGATCGTACAATTTATCCTGTCGCTAAAGACTTATTGCAAAAAATCGAATCTACACAACCTTCTTCTTTTGAAGAAAAAGTATATTATGAAGACTTTGGTAATACGATTGTGTATGGTTGTACACAAAACAAATGTTATTACAGCGAACACTCATAGAATAAATAATTGTATCCACATGTGTATAACTTTTTTCGAAAAGTTATCCCTATTTATCTTAATATTAAGATTATTTTCTTTTTCCTCTTGATTTATAACAAATATGTAGTATCATTATAAAAGTAAGTAACAAACATTTAGATATTCCAAGGAGGAACCACATTATGGCTTTAGACTTTTTCCAAGCACTTGAAAACAGACGTTCTATCTATGTAATCAGCAAAGAATCTCCAATCGCAGATAACCGAATTCAAGAAATCGTTGAAGAAGCAGTAAAATATACGCCATCTTCTTTTAACTCACAAAGCGCACGCGTGGTTGTATTGCTAGGCGAGCAACATGATAAATTATGGGATATCACAACAGAAACATTGCGTGGTATTGTAAATAACGAAGAAGCATTCCAAGGAACTGCTGACAAAATGAGCATGTTCAAAAACGGATATGGTACAGTATTATTCTTCGAAGATACAGATATTATCACTAATCTTCAAAATCAATTTGAAGCATATAAAGACAACTTCCCACTTTGGGGACATCATGCTAACGGTATGTTGCAATTGGTGATCTGGACAGCTCTTGAAGCAGAAGGTCTAGGCGCTACACTACAACATTACAATCCAGTAATTGATGAAGAAGTCAAATCTACTTGGAATATTCCAGCACAATGGCAATTAGTTGCACAAATGCCTTTCGGTAAACCTGCGGCTCCTGCTGGCGAAAAAACATTCCAACCGGTTGAAGAACGCGTTAAAGTATACAAATAAGATTGGCACTAACCACATAAGTTAGGCGTAGATCTAACAGACTAATGCTATGTACTGGCTGTTAGATCATCACGATCCATATGTATAACAAAAGCACCTCTTATCCGAAAACATTCCCAGTGACTTAGGGAAGGTTTTTAACGATAAGAGGTGCTTTTTAATTAGCGTTTATCTTCTACATAGATACAATCAAGAGCAGTCAAATGAATAGATCAATTAACCTGAACTTGTATCTTGATATTGCAAGCTAACACGCTTAACATTACCGTCGGCATCCAGTTCCAACTGAACGGTTTTGCCTGTCATATCAGCCGCGCCAGCTTCTACATTTTCTTGGAAATCAGCCGCTTTGTTATAGGATACTTCTTTTTCACCTTTTTTGATCATAACGGTCTTCGTATCTTCACTTACATACGTTCCGATTGGATCTTTAGTAGTGTTGTCTGCATCGTTAGCTGCTGTAGCTAATTCTGCACTAACAGCGGATTGACTTTGATTATCAATTTTCACACTGATATCTTTGCCATCCATATTGTCTGGTAACGAATCGCCTTTTTCAAATGAACTTTTCTTTGGAATTACAACTTCATTACCGCTTACTTTGATCGTCAAATTATCTTCATTTTGACTGACAAATGTACCTACTACGTTAAAGTCAGCGTTCATATCTGATTTGTTTGGATCAGACGAATACTGTCTTAGATCCGCTAGATCAGATTGTTCGCTTGCATTTTTTTGGTCAGTAGTGCTGCTATCGGTCTGACCTGTATTTGGACCTTTATTTTCGGTCTGGTCTTGTGCAGCAGGTGTTGCATCCGGGTTGGAACATCCGGTTACTGCTCCTGCAATCAATAGACTGCCTAGTACAGTAAGTGTCGTATACTTAAATGATGTCATTGGAATGATGCCCCTCTCTTTGAGAACAATAGAATAACGATTCTGTATGCATCTTGCATTAGATGCTTTCGTTATCCTTTACCCCAAATACACAGGGTTCCAAACTATCAATCATTTACAATATTAAGCCTGCTATCATATCATGTCGAAATTGATCATACAACCTCTTTTTGTAACCCTTTTCATTTTTTCGATTTACCCTTTTCTAAAATCCAAATCGTAGCATAATGGTGATGGTTAATAGCATTATTGTGCAATAGAAAACGCAAAGAACCCCTTACAATAAAAAGAACAACAACACACTTAGCAAAATGTAAGCGCTACAAAAAAAGAAACCGTTTAAAGCACAAAGGAGGAATATCACTTGGATACAGCCAAATCGATCCCTGCTGTACGTGTCAAAAATTCCAAACGTAAGCAATTCCGCAATAGCCGTGTGCTCCTGCTGATGTGCTTGCCAGCTATTGTATTCTTTTGTATTTTTGCTTACTTGCCGATGCCTGGATTATATCTGGCTTTTGTCAAATATAATTACACCGATGGAATATTCAGCAGTCCATTTGTCGGATGGGACAACTTTAAGTTTCTGATTATTACCGGAGACTTATGGCGACTTACTTTTAACACAGTGGCATACAATATAGCGTTTATTGTACTTGGTAATATTGCCCAGATCACCGTAGCTATTTTACTTAATGAAATTCGCAAAAAATGGTTCAAAAAGATATCGCAAACGCTGATGTTTTTGCCTTATTTTATCTCGGCGGTTCTGATCGGGTTGCTAGCTTACAATATTTTGAGCTATGACTATGGACTATTAAATGGGATTTTGCGGTCTCTTCATCTTGATCCTGTCAAAGCATACTCTGAACCTCATCTATGGCCGTTTATTATTGTGATCACCTACTTATGGCAGACGACTGGATATGGCTCTATCGTTTATTTTGCCGCTATTATGGGGCTTGATAGTGAGATTGTAGAAGCTTCAGAGATCGACGGAGCAAATGCATTTCAACGGATTATCTATATTGTACTTCCATGGCTCAAACCTACCTTTATTATTCTTTTGCTGTTCTCACTAGGCGGTATTTTGAAAGGAAACTTCGGACTATTCTTCAACCTGGTTGGTGCGAACAATACTGCACTGTATGCAAGTACAGATATTATCGAAACGTATGTTTTCCGTTCGTTAATGACTAACTTCAACTTCTCTATGGGTAGTGCAGTCAGTCTGTATCAATCGGTATTTGGATTTGTGGTGGTAATAACTGCGAACTGGATTGTCAAAAAAGTATCGCCTGAAAATTCACTATTCTAGGAGGTGAACATCTATGGATATTCGTAATGAACGTGATCTAATCGGCGGTAATACGCCAAGACCTGCACGTATTCGTACTGACTACACCGAGATTATTATGAGTTGGTTTGGTTATATTTTTATCGGCTTATTTGCCATCTCGTGTCTACTTCCATTTTTACTCATTTTGGGAACCTCATTTACCAGTGAAGAAGCGGTGAAGAAGTTCGGCTTTAATATATGGCCTCATGAATTTAGTACATTTGCTTACCAGATCGTTTTTGAAAATCCCAAGCTGATTATCGGTTCTTATCTGGTCACAATGGGGATCACGATTGTTGGTACTGTAGTTGGTTTGTTTATCGTAGCAATGACCGGTTATGCGCTACAGCGACCGGATTTCACATATCGTAATAAGATTTCATTTTTTATCTATTTTACGACGTTATTCTCTGGTGGATTGGTTCCATTTTATCTGCTAATCACCCAATACTTAGACCTCAAAGACAGCTATCTTGCTGTACTCTTACCTGGATTATTAACACCATTTCTAATCATTATGATGAAAAGTTTTGTGCGTTCGATTCCTCATGCGATTACAGAGTCTGCCAAGATTGATGGCGCTGGCGACTTTACGATCTTTTTACGTCTGATCTTGCCGATGACTACTCCGGCACTAGCGACGATCGGACTGTTTATTGCACTGGGTTACTGGAATGAATGGTACAACGCGATGTTATTCCTTTCGCCGGATATGGATTATCGTCCGCTGCAATTATTCTTGTATAACGTAGTGACCAGTGCCGACTTTATTCGTAACTCTGCGGCTTCTTCTAACGTAGCGATGAGCGATGTTCCACTGGAAACAATGAAAATGGCAACTGCTGTTGTAGCGACGGGTCCTGTGATTTTGTTTTACCCATTTGTGCAACGTTATTTTATCAAAGGGATTACTGTTGGTGCAGTCAAAGGCTGAGCGTATTCTACCCTTGATATCGCACAAGCAAGATACGCTTTTATTCTAAGGAGGTTAGCAGATGTCCAGATTTCGTAAATTAACGATTTCAGTATTGATTGCTGTTATGGTCATTAGTCTCGCAGCGTGTGGTGGTAAAAAAGAAAGCAGTAGTGCAGGCGGTGATACCTCTCAATTTGTAACGATCAGCTTCGTCGTACTTGGCGATAAGCCGAAAAACGGGCAATTTGAAAAAGTCATGGAAAAAGTCAATGCGATTATGAAAGAAAAGATCAATGCAGAACTGCAATGGAAATGGGTCGAATGGGCAGATTGGCAGACCAAATATAATCTGTTACTTGCATCCGGTGAACCTGTCGATCTTGTCACGATCGGAACTGACTGGTTAGATACATGGTCGAATGCACAACGGGGTGCTTTTTTACCATTAGATGATCTTCTTCCTAAATATGCTCCTCAGACATGGAAAGAGATTCCTCAAGAAGACTGGGCACAAAGTAAATATAATGGCAAAATCGTTCTGATTCCTGAAAACGATTACACGCAATGGATCAATCATGGATTCTTCTATCGTGGGGACTGGGCGAAACAAGCAGGAATTACAGAACCGATCAAAGATTGGAATACGATTGGCAAATACCTGCAATGGATCAAAGACAACAAACCAGATGTGATTCCTTATGATGTACAAGCAAGTACAAGTAACTTTGGTGGCTGGGTACAATCGTATACGCCGCATTTAGAGTTACCGATTTCTACAGGATATATGCCTATTTTCAATACCGAATCGTATGATGATCGCTATAAAGTCGTTAGCCCTGTATTTGAAGATACGTTCCTCGACTTTGCTAAAATGATGAAAGATTGGGCTGATAAAGGGTACTGGCGTGAAGATGTACTGAATAACAAAAATGATGCACGTAACGCACTGCGTGCAGGACAGAACGGGATGGACAGTCATCATACACAGACATTCTCTGGACTTCGCGTGCAAATGGATAAAGATCAACCGGGTTCTGAATTGATGATGTATCCTTTCTCCCGTACAAGTAATAACTTACTGGAAATGCCAATCACGCATGGTGGTGTATCTCTAGGTGCACATAGCAAAAATCCTGAACGTGCATTGATGGCTTACGATCTGATTCGCAATAACAAAGAAATTTACCAGTTGATTAACTACGGTATGGAAGGCGTTCAATACGATATCAAAGACGGCAAACGTGTTCTTCCTGCCAACTACAACGAGACGAATGATTCGTTCTACTCTGACTTCTGGGCAGGACGTATGGACAAATTCGAGATTCCTAGTGATACCACATGGGACAAAATCGATACAATGTACAAAGAATACGACAAAATTAAAAAACCGTATCCATACGGACAATTCGTATTCGACAAAACAGCGATTGAGTCTGAATTAACAGCGATCTCTCAAGTTACAGGTGAAATGGGCCCTGCAATTTCTTACGGTAAAGCTGGCGACCCTACGCAAGCTGTACAAGAGTACCGCGATAAGCTCAAATTGGCGGGCTACGATAAAGTGATGGCTGAACTACAACGTCAATTAGATGCTTACAAAGCCCAGATGGATAGTACAGCTAATAAATAAAAATAAAACTAATTTGAAAACCAATATAAAAAAGCAGAAAACTCTAAATGATGTGTGTTAGAGTTTCCTGCTTTTTTTTCATTTTCGACAAGGTGTTACAAAACTTTATTCCTGGTTTATAAACTATCAGTGACTTATTATAGTACTAGCGACTTATTTTAAGAATAGATATCATTTATTCATGCGTTATTGTCGGCTTGTATGATATAAATAATGAGTCAGTTTTAATTTCTAGTATTTGGCTTTGCTTCAATTCATTGCTTTGCGTTGATGACTTGTCCGAAAGTTCCTGCCCAATTGCTAAAAGTTGTTGAGAAATTGTTCAGAAACAGCGTGTATACTGTCAAAGCAGGTATTTACAAAAATGAAAGGAGCAACTCACACAAATAGCTTAATTTTAAAACTTACAGTAAGTCAACTATTGTGTCGTCAGACTCGCACGTTATTCATCATTAGATTGCAAGGGGATATTAGATGAAAAAAGCAAAACAAATAAGTGCATTTGTACTGTCACTGATACTTATGGTACACCTTCTTGTCGGTGCCACCAGTACAATCTATGCTGCCGATACGTCATCGTCATCAAGTACGGAATCTACAGATTCCTCACAAGTCGCTAATTCGGGTTCAACAGATACTACAAGTACCAATGATCAATCTACTGTACAGTCGGATACATATGCCCCGACGGATGGAAGTGGATCTGGTAATAGTGGATCGACAGGAGATCCAAGTACAACTCCACCCACTGACCCTACAACCCCTACTACACCGGAGCCTGCTCCAGTAGCTAACTCACAGAGTATCTTAACAAATGTCACTATTGTTGATGCTAACAATAACGTGATTGATATGGTCAAAAACCCTGATTATCAGATCGAAGCAGGCGCACCTGTAAGTCTGATCTATCAATGGGCTTTACCGGATGACGGATCGTACAAAGCAGGTTCTACGTATGAATTTGATATTCCTGCTGCTTTCAAATTGTACAACGATATCAATAATGTACCGTTAAGTTTTGATGGTGATTCTGTAGGTAGCTTCAATGTAACCAGTAAAGGTCATGTTACTATGACATTTAACAAATTCGTTGAAGAACATTCTCAAATTGGCGGTATGCTTCAGATCAACACAGAATTTAGCAAAGAGATTCTAAAAGGTAGTACAGAAATAGAGATTCCGTTCCCGATCAATGGTTCTGATAAAGTGATCGTTATAGTGATCAAACCTGAAAAAGGTGCGGCAATCAGCAAAAAAGGCGATGTTCAAAAAAATCAACAAGTCAACTGGACAGTTGATGTGAACACGAACCTCAAGCATATTCAAAATGGTGTATTAACTGACCCGATTCCTACAGGTCTTACACTTGATCCTAATTCTATTCATGTCTATAACTTAGATGTCAATGTAGACGGTAGTACAAAAGTCGGTCAAGAAATCACGTCTGGTTATCAATTAACAACCAACCCAGCGGATTTCAAAATCACATTTGCTCAAGATATTCGTTCTGCTTATCGTGTGACATACTCTACAGCAGTAGACAAAGGAACACAGACTAGCTACACGAATACAGCTACTTTGACAAGCAGTGTTGAATCAGTAAAAGCTAGCGCAACAGTTAGTGTAAAACGCGGTGAATTTTTGTCTAAAAATGTAGTTGGTTATGACGATAAGACTCGTACGATCTCATGGTCTATCAATTACAATATGAATGAACAGCCGATTACAAAAGCTAAAGCATTGCTTAAAGATCGCTTTAATGGCACACAACAGTTCCTTCAGAATACATTTAAAGTCGTTAATGTAACTACAGGTACTACAATGGTCGAAGGTACAGACTATACGTTAACTCCTGTAACGAACGACAAAGGAACAAATGGTTTTGATCTTCAATTTAATTCTGATATTACTTCTGGTTACACGATCACTTATCAGACACAAGCTACTGGACGTGTCTATACGGATGAGAAAGTAATTAACAAAGTAACTTCAGATGGAACAGGCGTACAAGCAGGTCAAAACTTGCAAAGTACGATTTTTGTTAAAACATTATCAGATGCAAATTATATTAGTAAAATTGCAACATGGAAATTAGTCGTCAATCGTGATGGATATACAATGTCTGATGTAGCGATCAACGATTATTTCACAAACGGTGGCTTAGAATTTTTACCATCTACACTGGTTGTTCGTACAGCAGATGGTGCTAAACTTCCAAAATCTGCTTATACCGTAACCACAAGCAATGCCAAGTCTGGTTTTGATATCAAATTTGCTCAAGACGTTAAGGAACAGTTAACGATCCAATATGGAACAACGTTCAATAACGATTGGAAAATAGATAAAACAAAACCTGAGTTCTACAATGGTGCTAAATTAACTTGGACAGAAAACGGTACACCTCGTTCTCAAACAACAGAAGCACGTTTCTGGCCAGATAATATGACTGTCAACAATGGCTCTAAAGAAGGCGTTTATAACGCAACAACCAAAGAGATCACTTGGACAATCAAAGCAAACTACAACAAAAAAGAACTACCTAATGCTGTAATTACAGATACACTTGAATCCGGTCAGACGTATGTACCTGGATCGCTAGAAGTGAATAATCTGAATTTGTTAGGCTGGTGGAATGGAACTTCTAAAGGATCGACTGTAGATTCTTCAGCATATACATTCACTGCTCCTACAGCACAGAATACGAATCAACTAAAAATTGCTTTTAATGACACAATCAACACACCTTACTGGATTACATTCAAAACAACGCTTGAGAATCAAGTGATTGATTCCAATATTCATAATGAAGCTGTACTTCGTAGCGGTAATGATTATTATCCGTGGGCAGCTGTTGTAGAGATTCCTAAAGGTGGCGAATATGTCTCCAAAACAGGTACACAGGATGGAGACAAAATCAATTGGACGGTTTATATTAACCGCGGTCAATCTTATGTAGAAAATGCCAAGATTGTAGATACTCCTACACCGAATCAAGTGTTATCCAGCAGCTCTTTCCACTTGTTTGCAGCGAATGTAGCTAGCAATGGTGGATTATCTAAAGGAACTGAAATGGTAAAAGGAACCGACTACAAATTAGCATTCTTTGCAGGCGAAGCACCTCGTTTTGAATTAACGTTCATCAAACCGATCCGTTCTGCTTTTATTCTTGAATACTCAAGTATGATTACAGCAGCGGATAGAGAAGCAGTCAGCAACAGCGTAGCCTTTTCCGGTAACGGTATTACAAAAGGAACGGTTGCGACAGAACAAGAAATTGAAGTACGTACTTCTTCCGGTTCAGGTACAGGTTCAGGCGTAGTCGGCAAATTAGCAGTACAAAAAGTCGATAAAGACGATAAGAGCTTACCGCTAGAAGATGCTACGTTCAAATTACAAGATGTAGCTCAAAGCAAGCCAGCAATCGAGTTAACAACAGATGCACAAGGACAAGTAATGTACACGAACCTGCTCTATGGTAAATATACATTACAAGAAATCAAAGCACCTGCTGGATATGTACTTGATCCTACAGTACATGATGTAACTATTGATTCTAGTACTTTGAAAAAAGGCAATATGTTGTCACTGACGATCACGAATGAGAAACAACCGGTCGTGATTCCACCAGTAACACAGCCACCAGTGGTAACGCCACCGGGCGGCGGAGGTGGCGGAACACCGGAGACGCCTCCTACTACACCGACAATGCCTACAACACCAGATGGTACAACGCCAACGAATCCTGGGCAACCATCTAATAATGACGATGATGATGTGCCAGGTGGACGTGTAGAGCCTACACCGGATGACCCATTTGCTAATGTTCCAGTAAATGATGATCCGATTCCACAAGGTTCTGGAGAACCTACACCAGATACACCGACACAACCATCACAACCAGGAAATGAACCATCGACTCCGGTAAGCAACAATCCAACGCCGGATTCACCATCAGACCCTGAGGTTCCGATCAATGATGATCCGATCCCTCAAGGGAATGTACCGGTAACGCCGGACAAAGATATTCCGGTAAATGATGATCCAATTCCTAAAGGAACTGTACCATCTAATCCGTCTACTCCAACAAATACACCTGATGTGGATCGTTTGCCACAAACAGGCGAGTCTAGCAATATGCCTTTCTGGTTAGCTGGATCAGCATTGTTATTGTTTGGATTGATTATGAGACGTGTTCACCATAACAAACAAGCTCGTTCTAAATAAAAACGAATAGCCTTTGTTAGATAGATACACCAAAGCCCCTGTGCTAGAGCAGATCGATAATTACTATCGTCTCTGTTCTAAGCCACAGGGGCTTTTTTGTTGATTACGAAGTCAATATAATCGGTTGAAGTGTATGTCCCTGACGAAATGTCGAAGGATTGACACCAAAGTGCTCGGCAAATTTACGAGAAAAATAAGTCTGTGAATTGAAGCCTACTTCATAAGCGATTTCGTTAATATACTGCGGGGTAAAGCGCAACAGATATTCAGCTTGTTCTAGCCTCATACGAGTCACTGTATCGACGATCGTCTCTCCTGTCTCTGCTTTGTATAAATGTAGCAATCGTGATGGAGAAAGGCAGACACGCTGTGCCAGGTGATCTATACGCAAGTCTTCTTTGTAGTGTTCCTGCAAGTATTGGATAATCTCTGTAATTCTCGAATCTGTACGATCTTCCTGAGGCTCATAATAGACTGTAATAGAAAGTAGAATTTCGCTAAGGGTGTGAAAAGAAAGTTCTTTATCGTATCTGCTTATAGGCTCTGTGCAATATTCCAGTAGACGTTCAAAAGCATGTTGAACACGTGAAGCTAAAATAGAATGATCCATGTGGATATGTAGGCTAGGACAGAAATCTTGAATACTTTTGAGTAAAATAGACCATTGTGGATGAGCGGTAAAAGAGCAACAAATGCCTTCTAGTCGATGATCGGAAGGTTGACATACACTTTTTTGCATACCAGGCGGAATAATATCAATACTGCCTGCACGACATTCGAGACGGTGATCTTGATCATGGATCATTCCCTGACCGGACAATGTATAAAGAATAACCCATTTCTGTTGTACCTGTGGACGGTAGCAAGGCGATGGTCCAGCTAATAAATAACGATCAGCCGTTAATTCTGCATACATAGTGATACCCCTTTCCTTTGAATAATGAAGGAATACGTACCTGTTTTTTCATAAAATGTAAGCGCTTTATTTCGATGATATCTGAATTACTGTAGTCTGACAAGAGGGAAATTACGCATTCGGATATAAAAAAAGCGCAATCCTCTATATTAGGATTGCACTCTTTTGCGAAGATATAGCTGCATTTACTCTTCCAAAAAATACGAAAGATCCGACATCGCAGTTGGATAACCGTAGATTGTTTTTTTCCACTCATCAATATTAAGATCAAATTGGATCGCTGTCGCAAAATGGTTAATCAAATCATCTGCTTCCCCGCTTAAAATATGAGCACCCAGCACTTTTCTAGCTTTCGTATCTATAATCACTTTGATACGGGTATGCTTTTCGTTTGTTCGTTTGTAGGTGTACCATGATGAGGTGTCCATATCGTTAATTTTGATATGATCTCCTAACTTTTGCGCTTCTTCAGCCGTCATACCGACCGATGCCAATTTGGGAATAGTAAATACAATACTTGGCATCACTTTGTAATCCGGTATTTGTACATTATGTTGAAGCAAATTCGTACGTACAGCTTGAGATTCCATACTTGCTATTGGTGTTAACGGTAATCCTTTGGTCGCAGCGACATCTCCGGCGGCATAGACACGTGGATTACTGGTACTTTGCAAATATTCGTTGACTGTAATCCCTTGTTTCTCTGAAGCAATATTGGCTTGATCTAGCTGAAGCTGATCGATATTCGCTACACGACCCGCACCATGCACCACCAATCCACATTCTATCTCTATAGATTGCTTTTGTTGATCCGAGTTCTGTGTCGCTGTTACTTTATACTGTTGATCTGCTAGTTGTGTGATGGATTCAATCTCGGTATTTAGATGGAATTGAATGCCTAATTCACGTGAACGCTCGACCAATTCATCGACCAGATCAGGATCGAATTTGCCCAACGGCTGATCTCCATGATGGACAATATGTACTTCTGCCCCTGCTCTCACAGCGATATGCGCAAATTCCATGGATATATAACCTCCACCTACAAATACAATAGTAGATGGCAATTGTTCTAAATTAAGAAAATCATCGCTATTGGCTAAATATTGCTCGCCTTCGATCGATAATGGAGCAGGCTTTGCACCTGTAGCAATCAGAATATGTTTACCTGTAAGTTGATCGTCTCCGACTTGAACTGTATCCTCACTCACAAATGAAGCGAATCCATGAAAAGTATCTACTCCTGCTTCTTGTAATTTTTTCTCATGTGCTGGTGGAATATCTTCTACAAATGTTTCTTTAAATGCCATCAGATCTGCCCAGTTAATCGTAGGCTGGTGTTGTATGCCTTTCCCTTGCATCCGTTCATTCCAATCAATAATCTCGGCCGCACCCACCAATACTTTCTTCGGATCACATCCACGAAGTGCACACGTGCCACCGTAAGCTCTAGAATCGATAATTGCTACCTTCCAGTCCTTCTTGCTACAAGCGGTGGCTACACCCGCTCCTGCGCTACCTGTGCCGATGACAATAAGATCATATTGTTTGTTCATTTGTATTTCCTCCTTCATTCTATTGGTATATCCATATTCTTATAGTCGATTAATGGAGTAGGTTCTCTTTACTACTTAAACCTTAATAGAAGATAGCAATCTACCATACGTTGTTAACGTTAATTATTATTTTTAAAATTTGACTAATTTGGTATTGGTTTTTTTTAATTTACGTGGTAAATTTTCAACATAATCATTTTATATACTGCCAAACGCTAGAAAAAGGGGATTATTACAGATGAAGAGAAAACTCATGCTTACACTGGTGTTAACCGCTGTTTTGACAGGTTCCAATGTGATGTTTGCAAACGCTACCTTTGCGGCTACAGATGATGTTTTACCGGATGGCACGTATACGATGGATCTGGAAACGATGGCTTCTTCTTTTTCCGCTTCTTCATTAGAAGATCCTCCTGTAGCGGTAGATCAAGATACTTATGACGAGAGCGAAAGTGTAGAGAATCTTGACCCTGCTTTGGTGGAGGAAGCGACTCAATTTCTAGAGTATAGTGATCAGATGGCGCCATTACTGGAGTATGAGAAAAAAGCGTGGACAGCCTATTACAAAAATGATTATGTTAACAATACCAATCGCAAACAAGAATATGCACTGGTTACAAATACGATTATTCCAAACTATAAAAAATTCTTAACAGGTATCAAACAAATCAAACCGACTCATCCTGAGTTAGCTAAAATGCATGCTAAGTATATCAAAGGTGCTACCCTTGAAATGGAAGGCTTCCTTTTGTTTCAAAAATATGTATCCAAAACCAAATTAAATGATGATATACTGGACAAGTCCAATGCTAAATTAGATGTAGGCGGCGATTTGTTACTTCAATTTGATAAAGAAATGGAAGCATATATTTCCAAATTTCTACCTGCACAATAAACCTTAGCATGTGACTATTCTAAAAATCGTACGCTATACACACTAAGGGGCTATTATTACTCATGAACAAAAAGATTCTTGCTACCGCATTACTTGCTTTTCTACTGATTGGTACTTCTTTGATCCCTACAGCTTCTGTTTTTGCAGCAGAAGATACCGCTACTTCAACAGACAGTGAATGGATCACCGAGGACGATAATACCAATGTAGATGAAGATACGTATACAGATGAAGACGTTGATCCTGCCCTGTTAGAAGAATACGAGCAAGCTATGTCTTATATCGATCAGTTAACTCCTCTTCAAAACTATGAAGATACGGCTATCGATCAGCTTCACCAATTGGGTGTATTAAATGCCAGCACACGTAAGCACGTTTACATTAAACTCAACAAAACGATTATTCCGAACTACACCAAGTTCGTCAAAGGCATGAAAAAAATCAAGCCTGAAAATGAAGAGTTGATTGCTATTCACAACAAAACGATTCAAGCAATCTCTTTACAACTACAAGGAATGACGCTGATTCAAAAATCAGTATCTACCAACAAAATCAATCTCAAAACGCTTAACACAGGAATTGATAAATTAACAAAAGGTAGTACGATGATTGATGATGTATATGATTATTTTGATACGTATGTTACTAAATTCCAATAATTACATTGCAAAAAAGACCTTCCTGATCACTTGAGGAAGGTCTTTCTGTATCCATATTACAAATCATATACCTTTATTCTACATTTGATGATGCAGGAGGATTGTCTTTATTCAACTGAATAATCACTTCATACACTTGTCCCATACGTTGCCATTCTTCATCATCAGTAATATGATTTAAGAAAAATTCATCTTCTTCCTCATCATACTCCACTCGTAAAATCGTACCATCTAACGGCGAAGGTTCTTTATGTAACAAAAGAGCATACGGAATCTGATCATACGTAAATGTTTTGACAATCATCATATCATGTTCATTACCTTGTTCATCCAAAATGAGAAACCCTTTTTGAAATGCTTCGTCTTCTAGCAATCCAAGATCATCGCGGAATTGCCCTAGTTCGATCGGAAAGTTGTTGTGGTTACTCATCATTATTCTCTCCTCAAATATACAGATATTGTAATGTCACACCGCCATGTTAGCATCAACCAGACTCAGCGTCAATCCAACAGATTAGATTACAATTCCATTTGTTGCAAAATCATCACAGCAGCTCCTACCGCCACCGCTCTTTCTTGCAATACTCCTTTAGAAAAGATCGGCTGGTAACTGTTATCATACCCTACTTTTTTGCGAGCAACTGCTATCGCCTGTTCATAATAAGAAGGATCGGCATTGATCAATGCCCCACCGAGGATTACTTTCTCTGGCAATAAAATATTAATCAGATTAGCAAGCCCGATCCCCATATAACTAGCAGACCTCGCAAACAATTCTTGTAAAAACACATTACCTTGATTCAGACCTGTAATTAAGGTATCAAAATGAATCTGCTCCGGTGTTAACTCTTGTGCCGCTTCCCAGATATCCATACCTAACTTCACCCGTTGTCTAACTTGCTGTTCCAGCGCTTGTACCGAAGCAAAAGCTTCCAGTGCGCCATAATTTCCTTGATCGTGTAATTTTTCTCCATCAGTCTGAATAATCATCTGTCCAATCGAGCCTTCACGATCAACAGCACCCCGTACTAATTGTCCGCCAGACATCATCGCGGAACGAATCCCTGCGCCCACATTTACAAATAACATATGTTGCATATTCTCATCTCGCACTGCCCAATGTTCGCCTATAAGTGCTGTATTGGCTCCATTTTCAAGCACTGCTGTTAATCCGGTACGCTCGTTAATCATCTGGCAGATCGCTACATCTTTCCAACCTGTCGCTGGAAAATAAACAGGATTCAAGATCATTCCTTTTGCTCGATCTAGAGGCCCTACCGCTCCTATCCCTATACCAATCATCTGACTTAACGTTAACTGATAATCATTGAGCATCCAATCGATTCGTTCTTCTACATAATCCACCAGACGCTCAGGAGTCATCTGTTCATCCATAAACCAGCGATACGACACAATCGTATTCATTTGCAGATCATATAATCCCAATACCGAATAGACTCGTGAAATCTCTAATCCTATAATATAGCGGTGCGTAGGATTGATACGATACAATGTAGGTCGTCGTCCGCCTGTAGATTGCCCCTGACCGGATTCACTGATCCATCCTTCTCGTGTCAGTTCATCTAGAATACGATTCAGACTACTACTCGTAATATCCATTTCTTGCAGCAACTCTGTTTTGGAAATATGATCTTGTGTAGCTATCCGGTCATAGACTTGCCGTTTGACCACTTTCATCGGAAATTGAAATGTATTCATACGTTCTTCCTTTCTCTAGCATATAGCAGTATACATGCGACAACATTGGATCATAAAGAAGTCGTAAAGCACGCCGTTTATACCGCTCTGACTCCGCTTCAAGGTTAAAATCTGCCTTCATTGTAACGTGTAACGACTACCTTGACCACTTTTTATCAGTGAGAAAAAAAGAAGATGAACACACTTATTTTATAGCTTATTTTTCATTTATAAGCAAACGTTTTAAGGATGATCAGAAACATTTACAAGATCAGCTTCCAAAGTTTATTCCAAAATGATTAAAAGATGATATACTGGTAACTAAGAGTGGAGTGAACGTGATGAAAACTTATTGGACTGAAACCCTTCAATTAAAAATACATTTACTATGGAATTTGTTTTGGATCTTTTTCAAAATTGGCCCTGCTACATTTGGCGGAGGCTATGCGATGATCCCAATATTAGAACGAGAAGTTGTACAGAAACGAAAATGGATAGATGGTCAGGAAATGAGCGATTTATTATCGATTGCAGGTTCTGCACCCGGCGGTGTAGGAGTGAATGCGTCGACTTTTCTCGGATATCGGATGGGTAAGATTCCCGGTGCTATCGCTGCTGTACTCGGGATTACATTGCCTACCTTTTTTATCGTATTTGCACTCAGTGCTTTTTATTCTGTGTTTCAGGATCAACCGAAAGTGCAAGCTGCTTTTCAAGGAATACATGGCGCTGTAATCGGATTGATTGCTGTTGCCGCTTATCGGATGGGGAAAAATGCATTATTTGATCGCTCTACGATTGTAGTAGCTACAGGAGCATTGATTACTCTTTTGATTACAGGCTTGAATCCGATCTTTATGATTTTATTTGGACTAGGTATCGGTATCTTAATTATTCAAGCCAAAAAGAAATTAGGATTAACTGCCCGTACCGAAAAAGCGACTCATGATCATATCCCACCTACGATTGAATATTATATCTAAGGGGGAGATATCATGGTATTATGGCAATTATTTTTAAGCTTTTTGAAAATCGGCTTTAGCTCATTTGGCGGAGGTTATGCAGTTATTCCGATGATCCAGTATGAATGTAGTCGATATGGATGGCTAACCGACGAGCAATTTCAAAGCACTGTTTCACTCGCAGGCATGTCTCCGGGGCCGATTGCTACCAACAGTGCCACCTTAATCGGTTATGAGACTGCTGGGTTAACAGGTGCTATTGTCGCTACAAGCGGTATTGTGCTTCCTTCGCTGATTGTAGTGATTATATTAGCAGCATTCTTTTACCGAATTCATTCGAATATATGGGTACAATCGTCTTTCTACGGATTACGCCCCATTATTACCGGATTGATTGCTTATGCAGCGATCCATTTTGGTCTGTCTAACCATGCAGATGTGATTATGAGCTGGACTACAATCGCTACATTATTGATCGGTATTGCAGCATTCTGGGCGATTGTCCGATACAAGCTTCATCCATTAATGGTGATAGTCGGTTCAGCCGTTATAGGGATTGTGTTATTTTAGTGTTACCTCTTTGTGCTTTATTTCTGGTATGATACCTTTATAAATGGATTTTTATAGAAAAAAAGGTACAAAGGAGACTTTATTGTCTATGAAAAAGCAATCGTTGTTGGTGATCATGATGGTAGTGTTATTTACGTGTATTCCTGTGTTTCAATCGCCAGCTACGATACATGCAGCAACCAATACAACTATAACGAATGGTAGCCCTTCTGCACCTGAACCTGGTTATGTAGAAGATGATACGTATAATGAAGTTGCACCTGAATTACAGCAGGCTTTTGACGATTATGTAGATTACTATAATCAATATAAAGAATGGGTTCCTTACGAGACCAAAGCTGCCACTATCCTAAATAAGTACAAAAAAGTACTCGCATCTACGCGCAAGCAAGCTTATAGCGAAATGACAACTATTGCGATCCCGAGTTACAAAAAATTTCTAAGTGGAATCAAACAAATCAAGCCTAACAATACAGACCTTTCCACTATGCACGCCCAATTTATTAAAGGAACGACTCTTCAATTAGAAGGAATGATCCTTTTTCAAAAATACGTTTCCAAACTAAATCCAGACCCCACTATTATCAAAAAAGCGAATGTAAAATTCACTCAAGGTCAGCTATTGATTAGTGAATTTAATGAAAAAATCGCTTTGTACAATGCTCAATTTTCACAATAAATCGCTTCGTTCAGCAAAATATCATTTAGCATTTTAGATAATGAACGATAGCAAAAAAGGGTGTAGCTACGATCAGCCGCACCCTTTTTATTATATTTTGTATAGTAATCCTATTCGGTATCTACATAAGATCTCCAATAATGTTGTTGTTCAAATCCGAGCAGTCTTTTTACTTTGGTATTGCTCACTAAAGTCTCATATTCATCCAGTTCTTTTTTCAAAGGCACATTCGGATAATAAGCAGCTAGCAACTCTTTGGTTGGTTTGTCAGAAGAAACATCATTCGCGGCAATATTCATTACCTGAAATCCCAATCCATCGGTTTCAACAGCTAACCTACATGCTAGCGCTAGATCACGAGTATCAATATAGCTCCAAGTAATCCGTTTACGCTGAATAGGATCTGCGAAATAAGCAGGGAAATCAGCATATTTGGAAGGATCTATTACATTGGCTATCCGAAAACAGTAGATATCTATACCTGTGCGGGTCTGAAAAGCTTTGGCTGTGACTTCATTCACTACTTTGGATGTAGCATAGCTATCCATTGGATTAATATTGTAATCTTCATCGAGCGGGAAATAATCAGGATCACGATGCTCGTCTGCAAAACAAGTTCCGTACGTCGTTTCGCTGGAAGCTAAAATGACTTTAGGGATATTGTATTTGGTTGCGGCATCCAATATATTGTACGTACTCATCACATTGATACGATACACTTCATTGTCTGGATACGTGTGAATTTGAGGAATTGCTGCTAGATGCACGATTGCATCGATCGGTTGCGGTGCTATCGATTCATGGTAACTTTTATCAATCGTAGGACTGGCTAGCGCATTGAATACTTGCCCTGCATCTGTAAGGTCTGTAATCAGTGTCCGTACATGCGGATGATCCAAAGGAACTTTGTCTAAATTGAGTACTTCGTATCCTTGCTCAAATAATTCTTGTACTACCCATTTACCAGCGAGTCCACTACCACCTGTGACAATTACTCTTTTGACCATGTGTACACTTCCTTTTCCTTAACAAGATAGCCAAGCACGATATCGAACGCTTTAACTTGTTACAATGTTTAGCAGTGCGCTAAAGGTTCATTCTTTATATGTTAACCGTTTCCAATGTATACCAAGCAATTAAATTTGCTTATATTCACTATATACACTAGAATATGCTTGCTAACTTTCTAAAAGAAAGAGTGCAAAGTGACGATACAAATAGTAACAGGAACTGACAAAATCAACCTATGTTATAATGATTCTTCTCAAATATATTAGCGAAAGGGGATTATATAGTAACGTGAAAGCTCGATTGTTATGGATAGTAACGCTCACCTTTTTGATCGTACAAAGTATGGTATTGGTTGCACCACTTCCATCTACTCATGCAGCCACTTCTTCTGAATATGGTTATGATGATAGCCAAGTTCCTGCCAAATACAAGCAGGCGTATCATGACTACGTGGATTATGACGATCAATTGGAACCTCTGCAAGAATATGAACAAATTGCTCTAACTATTTTTAAAGAAAATAAAAAATTCAAAGCTTCAGATCATCGTTCTTCTTATGTAGAGATTACAGGGATTGCTCTTCCGAACTATAAAAAGTTTGTTAAAGGGGTACAAAAAGTCTATACACCCAACAAAGACTTGGCTCGTATGCACAAAATATATGTAAAAGGTGCTAACTATCAACTACAAGGTATGCTTCTTTTCCAAAAATATTTATCCACCAAGAAATTAGATCCTAGCATATCCAAAAAAGCAAATACTCAATTAGCGATTGCCAACAAATTACTTACACAGTTCCATAAAGAAATGAATGCGTACACTGCGAAATTTTCATATTGATTGAATCCTGATCTAGTCCAAAGACCACTTAATCCATAAGTGGTCTTTTGGTCATAATCAAATCGGTTTGCTGTTCATCCCCCATATAGAACGAATGTTGACCGGTTAGCTCGAAACCTAGCTTTTGATAAAATAAAATGGCATTGTTGTTCTTTTCCCATACTCCTAGCCACATCTGCTGTTTGTTCAGCTCCTTCGCAATCTGAAGGGCTTGCTGAAAAAGATGCTTCCCTACTCCATGCTTTTGAAATGATTGCTTGATATAAATGCGTTCGATCTCCAGACTGTCCTCGCTCATCTTTTCAGACTGTGCTTGATCGGTATTGATCTTGAGATAACCAGCAAGTTCATTATTCACATAAGCAAAAAAGAACTGTGAATACGGATTGTTTAATTCTGTTTCTAGCTGTAGACGATTAAATGCTTTCTCCAAATAATGATCTATATGTTCAGGTGAATTCTGTTCTCGAAATGTTTCATTAAAGGTGTCATAGCTAATTTCCTGTAATTGTTGTACATCTTCTAACGTACACTGTCTTATCATAATATCCATATCGTTTGTGTACTCCTTTCACGATGATTCATAATTTCGTTTATTGCCTTTTTTAACAAAAGTCCAATCTTTTTCTACATTTTTTCTTACCTTTTGTAGAAGCTCGAACAGTAGGTCATTCTCTTGCTCTGATAATCCTTCCAATGCCATCAGATTAGAATAATCATTTTCTTTTTTGATCACAGGATAAATCTGTTCTCCTTTCACTGTAGGAAAAAGCTTTTTGATTTTTTTGTTATGCGGATCTTCTTTTTTTTGCACAAATCCATTCTCTTCTAAATTTTTGATTGCACGCGCAGCAGTGGTACGATCGACTTTGATCATTTCCGCTAATTTTTCTTGAATAATCCCAGGATTTTCATAGATACGCACCAGATATAAATATTGACCTTTGGTGAGTGCATACTCTTTAAATTCAATATTGCTAATACTATCTAGCGCTCTAGCAATCATTCCGATTTCTCGAAGAATCTCTTTCATAATGAGCTCCTTTTATTTTTGTTGTAAATGCAACAATTATTATTTTTTAAATATATCTTATTTATGTTGTATTTGCAACAAAAAACCACTCCATTCACTACAGAATGAGGTGGTTTTTTGGAGCACGTTTATGTTTTGGATATTGTTGAATCTAAGATCATACTTATGTTTACGCTAACTATACTGCTATTTTCTGGTGACGGTATATCCTTTTTTCTCAAGCAAGTGAATAATACCATCGTTACCTAGATAATGAGCTGCACCGACAACGATAAAGTATTTCTGGTTGCCACCGCTTTTTAGATAGCCATCAATTTTTTGCGCCATTCCAATATTGCGATCAACCAGCATTGCTTTATTATATTCTTCATTACCAGCTGTACTGTTTGTTAATTCTAGCAATTTTTTCTCATCGCCTGTTTTCCACATTTCTGCGGCTTCATCTGTATTTTCATTCAGATCGGCTTGATTAGGATTGTCCAGATCATACAGTGTCGAATATAACATTTGTTCTTGTAATTCATCAGAGAAGTTATTGAGCATCATAAGCTGGGAATCTTGTGATTCTAATTCCATCACTGTGATTTTGCGTTCTACAGCTTTTTGGATAAAGTGTAGATCAATGCCATCTGCTGATTTGTATTCTGGATCGCTTGGAGCAAAAGAACTTACAATCATTTCTGCAACCCATGGTTTGAAATGATCTAACGCATCGCGTTTCCAATCATTCGCTAAAAGTGCTTTACCTAATTTGGCATACGTATACGTAGATAGATGATCTTGCAATCTGCTTCCATCTTTGTACTCACCGATTTCCAAAACACGTTGTTGCATCGCTTCATCCGATATCTGTGTAATGTCTACTTCTACGCCAAGATAATTAGCTTCTGCGAAAGCTTGCTCATATTCTTTGCGTAGCGGATAAAAACTTTCATTGGCAATATGTATCGAACCGACCAAGTACACGGTATTTCCGTTATTTTGTACTTCCCACATAAATCCACGACCACCTGTATCGGCAGTTTCTGTAGATGGTGCAGGTGTTGGTGTTATCGTACTGCTAGGGTCTGGAGTCACTACTGGTGGTGCTGTATTCTCTGTAGGAGCAACCGTTGTATCTACTGGAGGGGTATTTTCTTCTACAGGAAGAGTAGGTGTAGCAGGAGGTGAAGTCAACTGAATCGTACGTGTTTTGGCATTCCAAATCACAGTATATCCAGTTAATTCAGCAAATGTACGAATAGGCACATATGCAGTACCGTTAATTTTAGCCAATTTACTTTTAACGGTTACACTTTTACCATTGGCTACAACGGTAATGCTGTCTTTGGATACGTTGGACAATTGAATCTTCATCGCTTGCAATGTTGAACGAAGTGGAACCATTGTCACTTTCTGCTGAACTGTTGGTGCTATTCCTTTACTGTACTGAACCTTCTGATCGTTCACTTTCACGATTAATGGCTGTGAAGCTGTCGCTGCCATCGCAGGTGAAGCTGTCGCAAGTAATCCTGCTACCAAAACAAGCGAAAGCATTTTTTTGTGCCAATTTTTCATTATATAACTCCCTCTGAATGTGTAATGTTCATCCAAAGCCAAACGTGTCCTTTTAAATATTGCATAATCCTCTTTCAAGTACAATACATTATTTCTTTATATTTATACTTTATTACAAATAAAGGGATACCCATAGCAAAAGCACCCATACAAGATGGGGTAATCATCTTATACGAGTGCTTCTTTATATACATATAAGTTCATCTATCCGTTGACTTTGGAAGGTGCAAATACATGCTTAATCTCAGGGAATTTGGCATACAATATTAGACTACGTGTAGCGAAAATAACAGCAATGCCGACCCACAATATCCACTGAATACGATGATACCCTGTTGCGAACTCTCCGAAAGCAAATCCTAATGCGATTCGGGTCAATATAAAGCTTGCCCATGTAATCAGTGTAATCGTAGTGCCTTGAACATACACAATATGATTCTGAATATATACTTTGCTGTGCCATGCCTGAATCGTTCCAGCGATCAAAGCAGCTATGACCACTAAGATACACTCGATCCATTGCGTTACAGGCACCTGTTGCCGGGGAAATGTCTGATACACCTCATACAAAGCAATCAATGGCAACACAATAAAAAATAATTTTTTGACCGGTTTGGGACGCAATTGACGTAAAACAATCCAGACGATCATACCAATCACAAGTAATGTTGTAACTATATTAGAATACATATATTGACCTCCTTAGAATGTGGTTATACCTTTATTCTAAAGATTCAACAGTATGTATACGTCTACTTGCAGATTGATCTTTGAACATCCATTGATCTATCTAGCGATATACATCAACATCAATTACTTGACCAATCCTTGGCGTATCGCTAGCACAACAGCTTGTGTCCGATCTTCCACATCCAACTTTTGAAAAATGCGATGAGCATGCGTTTTGACAGTGCCATGTGAAATGTGTAGCGCCAGTGCAATCTCTGAATTACGCTTGCCATACGCCATTTGTTGTAACACAATTAACTCCTGATCGGTTAACGGTTCGATCAGTTCATACTTGGCGGGAGTTGATGGCGGTGCTGGTTCTGCCTTTTTAAGTGCTTCAGCGAGTGCTTTGCTTGCTAGCGGTGTTTTGTACAATGCTTCTCCTTTATACACTGCGCGAATCCCTGCCAGTAATTCTTGAGTATCTGCGTCTTTGAGTAGAAATCCGGTAGCCCCTGCACGAATGCCTTCTTTAATATAATCTTGTACATCAAAGGTCGTCAGCAATACAATCTTCATATCAGGCAATACACGTAAAATCTGTTCTGTTGCTTCTAGCCCAGAGCACTCAGGCATCTGAATATCCATCAATACCATATCAGGCTGTTGCTCTATTGTAACTTCTAACGCCTGATGTCCATTACTGGCTTCACCAACACATTCCATATCCGATTGAGCATTAATAATATACTGTAATCCTTGACGTACAATCGGCTGATCATCGACAAGCACGATTCGAATATTAGACGGAACACTCATGATTATTTCTCCTTATGATTGGGTTGGATTTCCGATAGGGATCACAGCTTGAATAGACAAACCATGAGGTAACACAGGCTCAAACTGACAGGTTCCGCCCTGTTGCTCACAGCGTTCTTTCATATTTTTTAATCCATAGCCTATCTTCAATGAATCTGTATCGGTATAGACACCATTATCTGAAATACGCAAATACACCTTATGGTCTTTCTCCTGAATATGTACAGAAGCGGTATCTGCTTGTGCATGACGAAGCACATTGGTTAACGATTCTTGGAGCACCCTGTACAAGACAATACTGGTCTGAATCGACCATTCTGTAATCGGAGAATCTTCTACAAATGTAAGCTTGAGTGCCGAGCGTTGCCCTGTCTGCGTGATCAATCCTTTCAAAGCGACCAATCCTAAGCCCATCTCATCATTCGACCATTCTTTGACGGCTATACGTACTTCTGTCAGTGCCTGACGAGCAATCGAGATCAGTTGCTTGATACGCTCTGGCATATGCTCCGGTTCTGTCGATTGCATAATCTCCAAAGCTTGTAATTGAATAATCAGCGATGTCAGTTGATGCCCTAATCCATCATGTATTTCTCGTGCCAGACGGGTTCGCTCTTCCAATGCTGCATAACGTACCGAATGTGCGCTTGCTTCTTGCAGTTCTAGATGAGCTTCTTGTAACTCTCGATGAGCTTGATCCAATTGATCGAGATGTAATTTTGTTAAAGCATGTGCATTTTGACGTATCTGAGAACTACGTACGACTAGAAAAATACCAATAATCGCTAGCAAACTACCAAAAGAAAAAGCATATACTAATGCAATCACAGTAATCGTTACCAGACTAACGATGATAGTCACATACCGATAATCTCGATTAATAAATATACTCAAAAACAACAATGGCCATAATAGGCTTGAATTCACAGACCCGTATTGATAATGAAGATATAACGCTGTGCTGATAATGATGATCGAAAGAATAATATAGATCGTTCGACTACGCCATATTTTCGGAACCCAAATAATCATTATATACAGAAATAAGATCAATAATGTGCCATACTGATTCACTGCTCCATAACTTACATATTCGTTATAACTGGTAATCATCAGTGCGATCGTTCCAAATATACGGATCAGATATCTATACGTTTTTTCCTGTTCAATACCCATATGTCTCCCCCACTGCTCTGTACGATTTTATTTATTGTAGAACAATAGGCAAAGATATACATCTACTTGACGGTCGATATTGAGGAAAAGCTGTATATCTGTAGATAGATGCTAATCAACTCAACAATCTACTATCTTTTCAATCATTCTGTTATACCCATGTTATAACATGAGATGATTTTTATATTTGTTATTCTTGTTCTGCTTCTTCTTGTGTTAATAGATATTCAAAAAAGTCACCAAATGTATCCCACGTATCCGGTGCTATCTGAAAAGAGCGATCATGTAGTTGATGTACATCTATACTATCGCACCAGATCACTGCTGGAGTCTGTGCTGTATCCAGTACGATCATACTTCCCGCAGGCTCTGCTAGAAATAGCAAAGAATGAGGAAACTGAATATCTTTTCGCAATCGAAGTGTTTCTTCTATTATATTGGGTGTATAGTGATCATAACTAAATATAGAAATACCTCCAATCAACCCTCCATTAAAAAATAAAGCAATCTTTTTAAAATCGTCAGGTAATTGCAACTGTAGTTGCTGTTCCATCTTAGCTACTAGCTGTGGTGTAATTACATCATCTGGAAATAGTAGATCATACCGTTTTTTGATCGACTGTATAGTGTTCATCTCTGTATCGCTCCTTGCTATGTAAATCTACAATTATTGTATTCTATGTATTCATCCAAATGATACAAATTTCACTCTTTCACCTAGCTAATTGGAGCCAAACCGATGAAATAGCACTCTTTTCTATTTTGTTGTTGATTCTCGCTATCATTTAAGCAATACTAAACTCATTATCATTCTAGGGGGCGTTGCTATTGGTAACTATAATGATCTGGACAGAAACGAGAAGGATAACGTCTATTCGTCCATAAACTACGTATTTCCGACTCTTAGAGGATAAACAAAGTTATGCCAACGTATACGATTAGTAAAATGACTGATTTTTCAAATCAGCAAATCGATCAAATTCGATTATTAGAACAAATATGTGCACTTTCTGACGCATCAGACTTACGAGTTGGGGTAGAAAGTTTGAAAGCAATACATGGAGATGAGGCTTTTCTATGCTATAACGAAGATCAGCTTATCGGTTTTCTAAGCTGGTATACTTCAGACAGGATTGAAGCTAATATCAATGCTATGGTTCATCCAGAGTTCCGTCGTAATGGTATTTTTAGAAATCTATTGAATCATGCAGTTGCAGATATGCATCTTGTAAATATACAACATTGTCTTTTTAGAGTCCCTTCTAACTCACAATCAGGTATCGATTGTATAGGGCATATCGACGCTGATTTTAGTCATTCTCAATTCTCGATGACTTTTAATTCTATACAAGATAGGATGCCCTGCTACAATCATCTTACTATAAGAGTTGCCAACAAAAAGGATACTGCCTTTCTTATCTACTGTTTTGCGCAAGCTTTTGAAGATTCAGAGTCCTGGACTAAGGAGTATCTGGAGAGCACAAGCCAAGAGCCTAGCCGATTAACTTATCTGGTTCTACACCAATCCAATCCTGTAGGAATGATTCGAGTCAATACCATTCAAGCTCATACCGCGGTTATACATGATTTTTGTGTACTTCCTACAGAGCAAGGTAAAGGCTATGGTCGAGATATTCTTGCTCAACTGATTACTTTATTACAAGATCAACAATACACTCAAATTCGCTTAAGTGTAGTCACAGCAAATCGACATGCATTACGTCTTTACACGTCTGTCGGATTTGAAATTTCCGCTGAATTTCATTATCATTCACTGCCACTTCTTTCAATAAATCATTAAAAATAAGCATATCTATATCAAAAAGCTCTTTAGTCTATAAAGTACTAAAGAGCTTTTTGATGATCTATTTTAAAGTAATAAGATAGTCCAACGACTTTGAGTATGAGACAAATCTTTCCTTGTTATCACTAAAACTTAGGAATGTGTGGGCGTTGCAGATATCGCTTTATCTTTTCCCCATGTACGAGGATTAGTCGTATCAGCAATACCCTCCGTAAGAATAGCCTGATATTGAATCGTTTTTTGTTCCAAATGGGCTACTCGCTTTTGTGCTTCTTGTAGTTGGATCAAAGCCACTTCTTTGTATTCCATCATCATTTCATTGCGCTGAGGAATAGTGGCATCTCCTTCTAAGCAAAGGTCAACGTATAATTTGATCGTTTCAATCGGCATTCCTGTCTGCTTGAGACATCTTGCTCCATACAACCAGTTAATCGATTCTTCATCAAATAACCGAATATTATTTTTGTTACGTTGGACACTAGGCACTAATCCTTTATCCGTGTAAAAGCGTACAGCATGTTCGGTAAGTCCTGTCATCAGAGCAGCTTCTTTTACAGTAAGCATCGCCATATCCACCTTTCCAAATCCATGATAGAGAATCGCTTGACTTCGTGTAGCACGAAGGGAATAAGCTCATTATACTGCAAACACATCACAAGCAGAATCTATATTCACGCGCTATGTATATAGAAGTGATCATTTGCTATTTCAAATACAAAACCAGTACAGGAGGAATAATCATGCAAACTGTCACATTGAATAATGGTGTTACTATGCCCATCTTAGGCTTTGGTGTCTATCAGATTCCAGATGCAGAAGAATGTGAAAATGCTGTCTATGAAGCGTTACAGATTGGATATCGTTTGATTGATACAGCAGCTGGCTATATGAACGAAGAAGCGGTAGGACGTGCTATCAAGCGTAGTGGTGTGCCTCGCGAAGACATATTTATTACGACCAAGCTGTGGATTCAAGATGCTGGCTACGAGAGTGCCAAAGCCGCTTTTTCCAAGTCTTTACACAAACTTCAAGTTGACTATCTAGATCTATATCTAATTCATCAGCCATTTGGTGATTATTATGGAGCTTGGCGAGCGATGGAAGAACTCTATAAAGAAGGGAAAATCAAAGCGATCGGTGTTAGTAACTTTTTGCCTGATCGCTTAATGGATCTGATCGTGCATAATGATATCGTACCTGCGATCAACCAAGTCGAAACCCATCCTTTTCATCAACAGATCGATAACGCTACTTTTATGCAAGAACAAGGTGTACAGATCCAATCGTGGGGGCCTTTTGCAGAGGGACGTAACCAGATGTTTAGTAACGAATTGCTAACTTCTATTGCTGACAAACATAACAAATCAGTCGCCCAAGTTATATTACGCTGGCTTGTTCAACGCGATGTTGTCGTAATTCCCAAGTCAGTACGTCGAGAACGTCTTGCTGAGAACTTTGATATTTTCGACTTTGAGCTAAGTGTAGAAGATATGGAGCAGATTGCTACTCTGGATACAGAAGCAAGCCTTTTCTTATCCTATCTTGATCCCGAAACCGCTAAGATGCTCGGTAACTTGAGAGTGGAATTGTAATGTAAATAAAATATAGCTATACTTTTACAACAATATAGACTTTTACTACTTTTACCTAGAAAAGAACACCAGCATAGCAGTCTGGTGTTCTTTTTTTCGCTTTAGTTATTCTATTTTTTAGTAGGATGTATGACATTTATAGTATCAAAATTCCTATTATAACTAACGACTAACCTAATGATCTGGCATCCTTTATTCAGATATTATACTTTCTGCTTAATACTCAATAACTGTTCAAAAGCTTTTATATTTGTATCAAATGTAGGCACCGTTTGAGATTCTTCGGCAGATTTGACTTGTGCTATAACCAAATCGTTAAAAGGTGTTGGGATGCCAGTACCTTCTGCCATTGTTGGAACAACGCCATTAATATAGTCGATTTCTGTTTTACGTTTTTTCTCCAGATCCTGAAGCATACTTGCTCTTAGCAATCTGGATGGTTCCATCACTACTCTAAAGGTTTGGATACGTTCAGGGATATCATTTTCGCTGTTTAACTCCAAAGATTCTATATCAAATCCACCCATTTTAGCAAAAGCGACTCCATTGGCGTGTCCAACTTTTATCGTCTCATCGGCGATATGAACGGCACTAACGATGCCAACTTCATGATCAAGAATAGATCCATATTCTCCGTTTAATGCTGCTGACAAACCACTGAATGCATTGTTAATCAGTAATTTGGACCACTTTGTTCCAACTAAGTTATCGGAAATATGTGTTCCGCCTACAAGATCTAACACGGATTTGATCTGCTGGATTCTTTCTGTCGTTTCACCGTTTAATTCTCCAATTTGAAAAGCGTACTCTTTAAACTGATTATACTCGGTTGTAAGTTGAGATACGCCGGGTTCGATAAAGGTAGCTCCAAATTCAACAGAACCTGCTATAACACGTTTTTCCCCAACAATAGAAGCCACGTTGTTTTCAGGTATACCATTTTGCAAAGAACAGACAACACTATCTTCTTTTAAAAAAGGTAGCAACTCTTGCAGAACAGCGTCGTTATATAATTGTTTGGTTAACAGTAAGACTAAATCATACTTTCCTGACTTGTTTTCAGGGGTGATAGCTTTCACTTTAGCCTGAAATTCTGTCGTTCCAATGACTTTAGCACCTACTTGATTGAGAGTATCTACATGTTCTTGATATGAATCAATTAACTCAACATCTATTCCTCCAGCAGCAAGATATGCTCCAACGATAGTTCCTAATGAACCTGCTCCTAAAACTGCAATTCTCATTTCAAAATCTCCCTTATTTTTCTTCTAGGTAATTATATACAGGTTGTGCAGCATTCAACGTTAAATCCGTCAGAATATGAGATGCTGAAACAACTTCTAATACAGGCAAGTCTGCAAGTGGAGCTAGTGCATGTTCAAATAATTGCAGTCTAGCCGGCCCACTCCAAGCCCCTTTCACGTCTATATTCGTTATCTGTGTTCGTACCAAATCGCAAATCTTCAAATTTCCATTGTAATCTGTAGCAATCTTAACCATAAAAGTAGGTCGACAAATTTCATTTTTAGCAATTTCTTTATCCATCTCAACATGCTTATATCCCATCGTGGCAGTTGCTACACGAAGTGAACCGTAATCCAACGTACCTACTAACGTATCTGAATCGACATAAAGCTTCGGTGCACCTAACTTCTTAGGATACGCAGTCAGTTCCCGACCACTTGCAATCGCTGGAAAGTTGTCGACGTACATCGAATGCGTATAATCTCCATCTTCACCATTAAATCGGACAGGAATCACTTGTCCAGCTTCAGTATAAGCGCCTAATCCCGATACGTCTGGCATCCACATCACTTCGAATTTGACCAGAGGATCGCCGATTATTTCAAGAGGTTCTGGCACTGCTGCTCGTAAAGCTTTTGCATCTGTGCGGTAAATAATATTCAGATATTCACGGTTAACAAATTTATAAGGTGGCATAGGGTAAGCGGGTGCGGTTAATGGTGTGTTAAGATTATTGGCAATATTATTCATATCTATTCTCATAATGCACCTTCCTTTTTACTCATATTTTTTATATTTGTTTGCTTATCTTTAGTCTTTGATCATCTATCTTCTACAATCATCTTACATCTATATTTACATATAATCTAATATATAATAATGTATATATACATTTATTCTAATAAATAAGCGAGGTGTATCTATGGAATTACTTCAGCTCAAATACTTTCAGACTGTTGCTTATACAGAACACATTTCTAAAGCAGCCCAACAATTGAATATCGCACAGCCTTCTTTAAGCCTTACGATCAAAAGACTTGAAGACGAATTAGGAACCAATCTATTTGATCGGAAAGGCAGAAATATTCAATTAAGTTCATCAGGCAAAATTCTTCTAAAGCATGTAAACCGGATTTTTACAGAGATCGAAAATGCACAAATAGAAATTCTATCTCAGGAACATCACATTGCTAACACTATCAAAATATCTATTTCCAATCCAAGATTCCTGACCGGTCTAATCAGTGAACATATTAACCACTTTCCTACATCAAAAATTCTTCAGTCGATTGGAGTGAAAAGCGAAATATTAACCAGTTTAAAAAAAGGAGAGATAGATTTAGGAATAACCGGACATCCGATTCAAGATGAGGAGCTACAAAGTTGTTTACTGGTCGATGAAGATATTGTTCTCGTGCTACCTTCCAACCACCGATTGACAGGCAAACATGAAATTTCGTTAAGTCATGTCGCCGATGAACCGTTTATCACTTTAGCTAATAATGTGGAATATAGTGATTTCACGACTTCTCTTTGTGAGCAAGCTGGCTTTATCCCCAATATCGCGTTTGAGGTCGATTCCCATTTGCTGGTCGAAATTATCAAGCTTGATCAAGGTGTCGCTTTACTTCCTATTTCCGTGTGTAGAACACTGGGGTTAAATTATGTACAAGTGACAGATGATTCTACGACCTATCCGGTAAGCTTATCCTGGGTAAAACATAAAACGTTATCCTCTTCAGCAAGAGATTTTCGCGACTTTATTATGTCGTACTATGAAGATAATTATAAAATGTTTAAAGTTTATTAAAGATTTGTATATTTATTTCTAATCATACGAATCACTACTGATGCTTCAATACTTTCATTTTGCGACAATGATTGATAATACACTTTGTGAAAATTATAATGGGACTTAAAGTTAACTTTAAGTCTGGAGGAAGATCAATGTATACTATTGGAGAAGTTCAAGCATTATTTGGTATCAACGCCTCTACTATTCGCTATTATGAAAAAGAAGGAATTTTGCTTGCTATAGCACGTAATGATATAGGACGACGCATATATTCTAAAGAACAAATTGAGTGGTTAAAGCTTGTTATTGCGATGAAAGAAACTGGTATGAGTCTAAAAGATATAAAAAGCTATATTGATTTAATTGTGGTTGGAGATGATACGCTACTTGAAAGACGCGAATTTTTAGTAGACCACAAACAAAAAGTAGAAGAACATCTCAAGCAAATTCATCAAAACTTAGAAAAAATCATTCAAAAAATAACGTATTATGATCTTAAAGTACTTAATAAAGATTACTTTCAATAACGATTTGACATAAAGCTTCCTTTAAGATGTATTCTCAATCTATACCACTTAAAGGAGTGAAGGAAATTGATATCTAGTCAAAAAGTTATTTTTATTACAGGAAGTTCAAGTGGTTTTGGACGTTCTATTACGGAAAAAGCATTAGCTGAAGGCTATAATGTTATCGCAACAGCTAGAAATACAGATACACTAAAAAGCTTAGCAGAACAATATACATCTAACATTCTTGTTCTTGAACTGGACGTAACGAACCCGGAACAAATTAAACATGCTGTTGATACTGCTGTAGACCATTTTGGAAAAATTGATGTGTTAATTAATAATGCAGGTATCGGCTATTTTGCTTCTGTGGAAGAAAGTATTGAAGAACAAACACGTAAAATGTTCGAAATTAACTTCTGGGGACTTATGAATGCTACAAATGCGGTACTCCCTTTTATGCGGAACCAACAATCAGGTCATATCATTAATTTATCTTCAATCGGTGGGCTCACTTCGTTCCCAACTCTTGGTTACTATCATGCCACAAAGTATGCTGTTGAAGGGATCTCAGAAAGCCTTGCTCAAGAAGTCAGCCCATTTCATATTCATATTACACTTATCGAGCCCAGTTCTTTCCGAACAGACTGGGGTGGTCGTTCCTCGGTCAAAACCAAACCAACTATTGCGGCTTATCAAGAAACCTTGAGTCCGATGTTGGATCATATGGAACAAGCAAGCGGTCAAGAACCCGGTGATCCTGAAAAAGCAGCGCTAGCTATTTTAAAAGTAATTGAGTCGGATAATCCTCCACTTCGCCTTCTCTTAGGAAAAGCAGCTTATCAAGCAGCCACTCATAAATTCACCAATTTACTTCAAACGATTGAAGATTGGAAAGACACAACGATAAACGCAGATTTTGCAGAATAAATAATTATTAATGGTAAAGTATCAATGTAGGATAGAAAACAAAAAGGGATAGTCATCATGACTATCCTTTTTTGGCATATTTGATTTATTTGGCTGTAATCGTCTCACCCTGTACAGGTTTACTTCCATCTTGCCACTTGATCTGAATCGCTTTGGACTTGAACAGATCAGCCCCATCAGACACCTGATAATGTAAATGTGCTTCGCTGGAATTGCCAGAGTTCCCAACCAATCCTAGCTTATCGCCAGTTTTGACCCTATCCCCAACTTTCACCAATGCCGATCCTTTTTTCATATGACCGATTACGCTGTATTCACCGTTGCTATGCGCAATAACTATCTCGTTACCCGCAGGCACTTTCGGGTTCATTTTACCTACAGGCTCGTTATCTGGAATATTACTTAATACCGATACCACTTTACCATCCGCAGGTGCATATAGCGGTTGTCCAAAAGCATAATAGCTTTCATTTTTGAGTGGATCGCCTTTGTAAGAGTATCCATCTTTGCGCTGGATAAAGTCATACGCGTAACGCTGACTTTCGTACTCATAATGGTAATTGATCAACGCATTATTACCACCCCAGAACACAAACCAGTCGCCTTTAAATGGAAACGCATATTCATTTTTGGTGGTAACTTTATCGGTTGCAGGTGTAGGCGTTAAAGCTTTGGCTTGTAGCCCTAGAATCGTTCCCTGCTGGTCTATTGTTAGGTTAAGCCCTATATTTCCTGAATCACTAACCCATGAACGCACATCTGCATCATTGATCTCCATATCAGCGGCTTTATTAAATGCTTTGACAGATTGAAGAGAGGCTTCAGCTGAACTGACAAAATCTTTTTCAGAGATTTGCTTTTTAAAATTATCGCTAAATTGAGCATATACTTCTTTATATTGGCCTTCTAACAAGGCAGTTGGAACTTCTTCTGCTGTAAGCTTAGCTGTTGGCGTAGTCGGTTGCTCTGTAGCTGTAGTTGGAGTCGTTGTATCCACTGTTGTGGCTGGTTGAGCTGTATTTGTACCACTACAAGCTGTAATCGCCACTGTGAGTGCTCCAAGCGCTAATGCCCATTTACTGTAATGCATCCATGTTACGTTATTGTTTTTTTTCATATTATTGCACCTCTTACTTACTAAATTTTATAAGATTTCATTGCTTTACGTAATTCTTTCAAGCTTGGACGTTTTCCATACATCAATACACCGGTGCGATAGATTTTGGCAGATAACCAGCCGAAGAACAGGATAGATACCAGTAAAATACCAATAGATATCGCGATTTCCCAGATTGGCATTGAGCCAAGCCCAATTCGTACAATAGATGTTGTCGGCGAGAAAAACGGAATATACGAAGAGATACGCATTAATAACGAATCTGAATTGGAGATACTAAATATTCCAATATAAAATGCAGCCAATGTTAACATCGTAATCGGTGATATCGCTTGTCCCAAATCTTCTGTACGACTTACGATCGATCCAATCGCTGCGAACAAGGTCGCATACAAGAAGTAACCTAACACATAATACAACAATCCAAATCCAACAATATTCAAAGATAAATTACTGACATGCAGATCGAACTTAGCCAGTACTTCTTGATAATATGGTAGAGATAAGTTAACTGCGATCACGATACCGTATGAAGCAATCTGTGTGAGTCCGACTAAGAAAACACCGATAATCTTACCGAACATTTGCGTCAGTGGAGATAGACTGGAAATTAATATTTCCATTACCCGCGAACTTTTCTCTGCTGTAATCTCGGATGCAATCATATTGCCTGTAATCGTCAGCGAGAAGAAGAACAGGACCATAAGTAAATAGACCAGAATATAATTCTCGGTGTTAGACTTGATTGGATTTTCTTTTTTGGAATCGGCATTGCCATTAAGATCATCTGGAGAAGTATGATTTACTGTGACCGGTGTACCGATCTGTTCTAACTGTGTATTGGTTAACTTCCCTGCGGCAATATATTGTACTTTGGCTGTTTGTGTAGCCGTCTGTAATAGACTTTGAATAACAACATCATTTTTTTCACTCACATACGTCACGGCAGGGAACGCAGGATCGCCTTGAGATGGCTTTTGTAATAATAAATATCCGCCAATCTTGCCATCTTCTACTTGCTTCCGCAAAGTGGCTTCGGATTCAAATTGATCTTGCCATTGTAGCTTTGTATCCTGCAAGTCGCTACTTGCATTCATCATTGGATTGTCTGTAGAAGACTTAGCTTGTTGTTGCTTTTGCGCAGCTTGCTGAATCTGAGTAGCAATCTCATTGTAATTACTGCTTGCGATAGCAATCTTCAGATTATCTTCTCCGTTGTTACCTGAAAATAACTGAATAAAATACGGAATATTCAGTCCAATCAGCAATAACACAGCAAGTGATAATGTTGTCCAACGAAATGATTTGTTTTTGACTTTATTACGATAGGTAAAGCTAATTACATGCCCTAGCTTATTCATTATTGCCCACCACCTTAATAAAGATTTCGTTTAATGTTGGTTCTTTGATCTCGAACTGTTCTACACTTCCCTGTTGCATCGCTAATTGTAAAATCTGTTGTGTCGCTTCTTCTTCATTGATATGAATCAGATAACGACCATTTTCATCTTGTGGTTCTACATTGGTAACGCCTGCGATATCTTGTAGACCGACAAGTGGATTTGCTGTACGCAAAACAACTTTTTCGCGCGGATACGTATGTTTAATTTCTCTTAAATTGCCTTGTAGTACCGGCTTGGAGCGACGTAGTATCGTCATATTACGGCATAGTTCTTCTACATGTTCCATCCGGTGAGTTGAAAATAAGATCGCTGTTCCTTCATCTCGTAATTCTTGAATGACTTCTTTGAGCATTTCCACATTCACCGGATCAAGTCCACTAAATGCTTCATCTAAAATAAGAATACTGGGATGATGAATAACCGCAGCGATAAAGCCCATTTTCTGCTGATTCCCTTTGGAAAGTTCTTCGATCCGTTTATCCAAATATTCCATCGCATCAAATCGTTCCAACCACTTTTTAAGACTTTGCACTGCATCTTTGTGAGTCATACCACGTAATTGTCCGAGATAGACTAGCTGATCACTAATTTTAATTTTAGGATACAATCCACGTTCTTCAGGTAGATAGCCCATCTTGTGTTGTAACTCTGTTCGATATGGCCTACCATTATACAAAATTTCACCTTCGTCTGGATAAATCAGTCCGAGTACCATGCGCATTGTTGTCGTTTTACCTGCTCCATTTGCTCCTAGTAAGCCGTAAATCTCTCCTGCTTCTACTTCTAAGGACAAGTTGTCTACTGCTGTTGTCCCTGCATAATGTTTGATAATTTGATTCAATACCAATGGTTTCATCGCTTGATCGCTCCTTTAAAATATTTTGCTAACGCAAAATCATTTTTTCTTTGGACTTGGGTCGCGCTTTTGGTTCCAAGCGCTTATCGTAAGATATTTTGCTAAAGCAAAAATCACTTTTTTATTTTACTTTGGTCGCGCTTTTGGTTCCAAGCGCTTCGCCAATAGTATAACAAGTCTTCCCATTCTAGCCCTCTGGTCTGGGTAGGGATTCCGTTTTCAGCGGCGGCGGCTTCTAGTTGTAGAGCATCTGTGGTGATGATACGTACAGATAGATCGGATTGTACTTCCCATGCGATAATACCATCGCAGTCGCGCAAGTTATGGATTACGTCGGTATCGCCTGCGCCAGCATTAATCCATATTTCTTTCCATTGTTGATACAGTGTATCTTTTTCTTCTATTCCGTAGATGATGCCGTCATTCATCAGCATGACATAATCGGCAAGTCGTTCTACTTCTTCCATCCGGTGAGTTGTAATGAGGATACTAAGATCACTGGTATCCATAAGTTGGTGCAATGTACGGATCATATCTTTCCAGGCAAACGGGTCTAGCCCGGAAGAAGGTTCATCCATCAGTAGCAAGTCCGGTGTAGTCGCAATAGCTGCGGCAAATTCAAACTTTTGTCGTTGCCCTTTGGAGACTTTGCTTAGATGGATATTGGATGGTACTTGAAATTCAATCAACAACTGCTCAAACTTTTTTTGATTCCATTTAGGATACCAATGAGAACGGAAGCGAGCGGCTTCTAACGCTGTCATTCGATTTTCTTCAATCGATGAATGCTCTGATACATAAGCGATTCGTTGCCGAATATGAATAGGTAACTCATCTTTCTCGGATTGACCGAACCATGTCATCCATCCTTGATCTGGATAAATCGTCTGCATCATCAGATTTAATAAGGTACTTTTTCCTGCTCCATTTTCACCGACAAGAACAGTGATATATCCTTGAGGTAATTCAAAATTAATCGGGCCAATCGTATGTTGACCTCGTGTTTTGTAGACTTCGTGTAATGAGATGACTGATTGTTCCTGCATAGCTGTTTCCTCCTTAGCTATATAATAGGCTTATCATTCAATAGTGTTGTTATGTTGTAAAATGCTGTTGTAATAACTCTGCAAATAATTGTTGCAATTGCTGTTGATCCCAGCCTAGAGCAGCACTTTTCTGAATAGCTTCATTCATAATTTTACGTACATTCTCTTCACTCATCTGGGTAAGTTGCCCTTGTTCGACTTTCATCACAAATGTTCCTGTTCCTTGACGTGTACGTAACCATCCTTCGTTCTCCAAGTCTTGATAGACGCGTCGAATCGTAATCACACTACATTTCAGATCGGCGGCAAATTCACGAATAGAGGGTAATAATGTACCTTCTTGTAATGTTCCTCCAATAATGAGAGAACGTAATTGATTCTCCACCTGCCGATATAATGGCTCAGCACTATCTTCATTGATCTGCACAGGTATCTTCATACCTCTACCCCTCCTAACCGTTGCACTCTCAAATACATTATCTTAGACCAAATCTCTATGCCGTAATGTACGCCGAATGCCATAAATAGATAACGTCATACACACTATACCGACCCCAATAGCACTCCACATCAGCGGTGACGCTAATCTATATTTCATCGCTACTAATAAAAAGGTATTCGTGATATTCCAATCTAACCAGACACTCCCGATCGACAAGAGAATCAGTACAAAAATAGTGACAAACGTAAATTTAATATACTTTTTACCGGAAAGACTAAATTCAAAATATAAATAAAAACTCATTAATGCTATACAAAAGCCAGCCCAAGTGAGCGCAAAAGCAATATAAGAAACAAATGAAATATCTACTTCAAAACGAATTCTCATGATATACAAAATAGAGAAAAACAATGTCCAATTATATAAAAAGATAAGCGCCATCTGCTGAACTCTTCCCCATATAATCGCTGTTGAAGAAACAGGTAAAATGCGAAGATAGACTAAATTTTTGGTGTAAGTATCTTCTTTTTGCAAATTAAACGCTCGTCTAGAAAAATCAGTTCCTAACAACGGTGCACATATCAGCATAATAAAATCAGTTGTACTGGATTGTAAAAAGTGATTTTTTCCAGTCAGTGTACCTGTATAAAAAAGTAAACCTAATACTCCGCCCATATAAAGTACAAATATCGTAGACCAGACAAACATCATCCGATTGTTCGTAAAATCTTTACGAGCTAATATCCAGCCAGACTTGAAATTCTCGCTCATCAATATACCCTCCATTCAGTGTATATACTGTATATATCTATATACACAGTATACATTGTATATATACACTGTCAATAGATTTGAAGATATTCCTTTTTTTATTTTGGAGAGATGATGATTTATGTTATTAAAAAATCATCGATTTACGTTGTTATACGATTTTAAATATAAATTCCATCTCACAAAAGCACAAAAAAAGTCCTCTGGCGGTCAGTCGCCAAAGGACGGTATGTCTTGCTTTCATTAAATTACGAAAATAATCATCACATTCATTGTTCAGTTGTTACATAAAATTATAATCATTACATTTTCAATAATCGTCGCATGTGCTTACATACGTAATCAAGAGACGGACGAATCTAGCTTAACAAGTTCATCCTCGACAAGAAGCGTGAGTTCTTCTTCGTATCCCCCGGTTATGTGATACTTGCGAACATATTCCTTAACAAATTTCTTTGGATCCTTAGGCCGAAAAATGCGTGTCATTTCCCGTAGACTTTCCTTGACTTCGTTGTGTCCTTTAGTTGCCATGGAATTCCCTCCCAAAACGTGCCTTGTTTTTGAGAACGCCGAAAAGATCCTTTGGTGTGTTTGTAGTTAGATATGAAGTTGTATCTCATCTGTGATCTTTTAGCACTTTCTGCGGGCATCTGACATATTACATACCCTTTAAGAGAAATGCTGAATCAATCCGGCTGAATGCTCTTATCTTCTTAGTACAAGGCTGATGTACCCGCATATGGTATATCCCTGCGCATGTGAGCGCCTCTCTAGTGTGTTGGTCGCTGTTAGCAACGTGTTCAACGCCAACCCTTATCTAAGCACCTTATTATTTTATAATATCATACTTTTTAAGATTATAGCACTTTTGTTTGTTAAAAAAAGGTACGAAATAGGTTAATTTTTTGGCGAATCTTTGTTGGATATATTGCGTATATGATATGTAATTCCGTTGCTTGGTCACTGTAGTCAAAAAGGTTGTCTCTAAAAGGATTGTACAGGGTAAACAATAAGAGAACGTTGCTTTTTCTTTTCTATTTGCTATAGTCATCCAGCCCATATTGGATTATCTATAACCGCTCGTGCTATGCTCAAGTTCAGGCAACCTATAGAAGCAGCTTTTTATGGAAATAGAATACATTTGGCTTAGAAAGGAATTTTCGTATGCCGCACAATTCGTCTTCGATTCTAATCGTATATGCAAGCTATGGTCATGGACATTATCAAGCTGCCAAATCGTTGCAAGCTAGTCTGTTAGAACGTGGTGTTCCACATGTAACATTACTTGATGTGATGGCTGAATCTCATCCATGGATCAACAAAATAACCCAGTTTATTTATATGCAAAGCTTCACTACGATTCCTCATTTATATGGATGGGTGTATTATAATACCCGCAAAATGAAAGCCACTTCGTTATTTGGCAAAGCACTTCATTCATTGGGAATACGAAGCTTGCAAGCTGTGTTGGAGCAGGAACAACCTGATCTGGTGATTCATACGTTTCCACAATTGGTGTTGCCTACTATGAAAAAGCGCTGGCAACTAACGATGCCACTTGTCAATATACTAACCGATTATGATCTACATGGACGCTGGCTTCATCCTCATATCGATCATTACTATGTACCTTCTACCGATATGAAGCAAGATATGTTAGCTCAGGGTGTACCACCAGAGCGGATTAGCGTTTCAGGTATTCCTTTACGTGCTGACTTCGATCGGAATCTATTCACAGCCCACCATCCAGTAACAGACGTACCTGATCGCAAGCAACTTCGTATTCAGGCTGGATTGATACCCGAACACAAAACAGTTCTATTGCTTGCCGGTGCTTATGGGGTACTCAAAAATGTTCGTGAAGTGTGTGACCAACTTGCTGAACGTACAGATACACAAGTGATAGTAATTTGCGGTAAAAATGAATCTTTGTTACAAGAGTTAGCTAGTCACTATAGCGAACATCCTGCATTTACGATTATAGGTTTTACAGATCGGATGAGTGAATGGATGATGATGAGTGATTGTGTAATTACCAAGCCTGGCGGGGTGACGGTGGCTGAATGTATTCATTGTGAATTACCTCTTTTTCTACTCAAGCCTGTACCGGGACAAGAATTAGCCAATGCACTGTATTTACAATCGTATCAAGCTGCTGAAGTATGCGAATCTTCTTCTGCGCTAGCTGAACGGCTTATGACAGCACTGGATCAACCAGAAATTCTACAACATATGCAGACACAGCTCCGCACTCTTCAGACTCCTCAAGCAGCAAGCTATATTGCAGATGATCTGATTGAACGCTATCTGTCTCAAGCACACGCCGCTCAGTTACGATCTGTATCGCTCAAGCCTAATTTACAAACCACTATAAATTAGACTTCAATGGAGCGATCCAGCGCACTGCAGAGCTAACACATAATACAAACTATCTATTTCTATTCCATAGAGCAATACCATCATGACTGTGAATCTATCAAGGTGTATCTACAAATTGAACCTGTCCGTTATCTAATGAGCGGATTCGCACGAGCGATTCTAACCGATATCCTTCATCGATCAACAATTGCGCTCCTGGTTGGAATGACTTTTCGATCACGATGCCGATTCCTACTACTTCTGCTCCTGCTTGTTTGACTATACGAGCAAGTCCAGAAGCGGCTTCTCCGTTCGCTAGAAAGTCATCAATAATAAGTACCCGGTCACCTGGCTTGATAAATTTTTTGGAGACGGTGATATCATTGCTCTGCTTTTTGGTATACGAATATACGGTTTCTACAAAGATATCTTCAGTAAGAGTCAGTGACTTTTGTTTACGTGCAAATATCAATGGCACACCAAACTCTAATGCTGTCATAATGCCGGGAGCGATTCCTGAAGACTCAATAGTCAGAATAGTCGTTACACCGGTATCTGCGAATAATTGCGTAAATGCTTTACCGATTTCTTTCATTAATAGCGGATCCATCTGATGATTCAGAAAGGAATCTACTTTCAGAACCTGCCCTTCCAAAACGATACCTTCATTAATTACTTTTTGACGAAGCAATTCCATTATTGTATTCCTCCTTGAGTAAATATAACGAATAGGATCAAGCTAAAGTATCTAAACTATATCATGTCTGCTTCGCTTCTACCTGCAAGATGTTCTTCAATATTAATTAATTTATTTTTAATAATTTATGTTATTTGTCCAAATACCATAGTAAAAAATAATAAAGTAATGGTATAGTAGGACTATATAACTATTATTCATTTATATGTAAAGTAAGTTCATAATATTTTTCTAAATTCCGATATATAAAGTGATCCATACTACCTTATTTTTACGTACATTTTTTATATACAATTTTTGGTTATTGAGTAAATAAATAACTAAGTAGTCAAGTTATATGTTGTATACTTAGATTTTACATAAAACAGCATATGCAATTTTACCTAATCAGTATATATACTAAGATATATATCCCATAGACTCCACTCTTTATAATTTATCTACTAAATTAGTATATAGCCGTATAACAACGCATATCGTCGAAATAGGGAGTATGATTGATACTACAAGCTAGTTAGGAATTGTATTTATATAGGCAATAATAACTTCACATGATATAATATGTATTATTGTCTGCGGCTTTTTTCCTAACTGTAACAGCATCCAAGTCGCACACATTTTAGGTTATTTAGGGGGTTTTTGTATTGTTCGCCAAACGCCTCAAACTACTTCGCAAAAGGCGAAATATGTCGATGAAGGAAGTTGCAGATCATGTAGGAGTAGCCAAAAGCACGTATGCAGGCTACGAGTCCGGATACAGACAACCCACTTTGGAAACGATCCAATCTATCGCTAAAAAATTGAGTACTACTTCTGATTATTTACTCGGTTTGACCGAAGAATTTGATCCTGCTCAACAAAATACGAATGCACGCGAATTTTTAAATTATACTCAACTTCATTGGGACGGTGTTCCTTTAGAAGAAGAAGATCTTCAATTGATTCGTCAATTGTTAGAGCGTGTTGTCAGAGATCGTTCCCATACACAGTGAAATTTCCATTCTATTTCTCTTGATTAGCGCCGATCGAGCGTACTGATAATCAACTACGATATACACCTGAAGCTCTTTTATTTGCTAGTGATGATCGATAGATGTTCTGATCCTCATATCTGAATACAACAGCAAAAAAACCGACACTGAAGTTGATCTTCAGCGTCGGTTTTTGCTATAGGTTAGAATCTTTGATTATGATTGAGTTGCGATAAAGCTATCACGAAGCAATGCTGGACGACCCATAGAATGGTAATCGAAGCCTGTTTCTTTGACACGTTTAGCGCTATATACATTACGTCCATCAACAAGTACCGATTGGTTCATAACAGCTTCGACTTCTTTAAGATCGATATTGACGAACTCGCCCCACTCGGTTAACAAGCAGACTGCATCGCAACCACGAGCCGCTTCTAGCGCACTCTCTGCAAAAGTAATAGACTCATGATCATATTCACGACGGAAGTTTTCTGCTGCTACTGGATCAAATACTTGTGGTTTGGCACCGAATTCTACTAATTTCGGTACGATCTCCAAGGATGGTGCTTCACGGATATCATCTGTATCTGGTTTGAACGCTAGACCCCAGACAGCGATTTTTTTACCTTGCAGTGTACCTAATGCTTCTAACAACTTATCAACGATTCCCCAGCGTTGTGCTTGGTTGACTTCAACTACAGATTTGAGTAATTTAAAGTCATACTCTACATTACCTGCGATTTGGATCAAAGCATGAGTATCTTTCGGGAAGCAAGAACCACCATAACCGATACCCGCATTCAAGAATGAAGGTCCGATACGACGATCTAATCCCATCCCTTTAGCTACTTCATCAACATCTGCGCCTACTTTGTCACAGATATTAGCAATTTCGTTGATAAATGAAATCTTTGTTGCAAGGAATGCATTCGATGCGTATTTGATCATTTCTGCACTACGGATATCTGTTACAACTAGATTTTCTGTTAATGGACGGTGCAATTCAAGTAACAAGTCTGCTGCTTGTTGTGTCTGTACACCCAATACCAGACGATCTGGATTAAATGCATCTTTAACCGCAGAACCTTCACGTAAAAATTCTGGAATCGAAGCTGTATCAAAAGGTTGATCTGTCAAAGAAGCAATAATGCTGTTTACGCGCTCATTGGTTCCAACAGGGACTGTACTTTTCACAGCGACAACAGTGTACCCTTTCATAGAAAGAGCAATCTCACGAGCTGCTGCTTCGATATATTGTAGATCGGCTTCACCGGAAGGAAGTGGTGGAGTACCTACTGCAATAATCACGAGATCCGATTCGGATACCGGTCCACTCAAGTCCGTTGTAAATGTTAGTCGTCCTGCTTCTACATTCTTCATCATCATTTCTTGAAGACCTGGTTCGTAGATCGGGATGCCACCGCTTTGCAATGTTTCGATCTTAGAAGCAATTTTGTCCACACAACGCACGTTGTTTCCTATTTCTGAAAAGCAGACACCTGATACCAAACCTACATAACCTGTACCTATTACAGTAATATTCATCATTACCACTCCTGTTCCTTATTTGTAATTTTATATTTCAAAACAGATTGAGTATGTTATTCCAAAACCTCTATTCATCTATCCCGTAGTTCAACCGATATAGTATTTATAAGAAATTGATTCATTTGTCAGATTGACAGATTCAATCTAGTACGGATTCAATCTATGATTGGACAAATATTTTTCAATCTCATTCTATATTTGGAGGCTGACCATTATGAGATATCAAACTAATCCAACATTTGCAAAAGGATGCCTATGGGGCACTGCAATTTCACTATTATTATGGGGTGCTATCGTCTGGATCGTTATGCACTAAGTTCAGACTACTTTTACATGATGTAAAAGATTCTGAATATAATCAGCAATCTCTATCAGAGTTGAGCTGGATATATGATGATCAGTGCTTGACACTTTGCTTGGTGGCGAATGCTCAAGCTCATCTATCCGATCCTCAGCCGCAAATGTAAGTTGCTGAATCTCTTCCCATGACATCAAGTACAAAGGATGATCGACAGGAACAGCTGCAATCGTATGACGATCTTCATAAAAGTGACTGCGATTAAGCAAAATGAGTGGCTTTGCTAACTCGATCGCTTCACAGACGGTGCCCCATCCTGGCTTGGTTATCACCAGATTGGCGGCAGCTACATAATTCTGTGATTCGGTATATTGATCAGGAATCTGCACGACATTAGGATGGTCAATATCCATATTGGAAGATATGATAAATACGCAATCTTCACTATCCCACAGTTCCATCGTTGACCAATGATCTACCTGTATACTACGACCTAAGCCAAAAAAGATAATTTTTCGTTTTCCGGTCGGATCTAATGCTGTGCGAATACGTTCGACTTCCTGAAGATCAGGCTGTCTGCAAAAGAATCCAGTATCTATCCGGCATTTGCGTCCCCATTGTGGTTCAGCACAACCGGCTAGACTGATAAAATGATCCATCTGCGCGTATGCTTCGCGTAATTGATTCAGATCTGACTTGTCCAACATGTCTTGATAAGCGGTGTACCATGTAAAGTTGGAAATACCTAACGACTCTACACCTGCACGCTGTGCTGCAACAAATGGAATCGGTGAAATATCACTAATGACCAGTTGTGCTTGCACATTTTCTAAAAATTGCTGTTCTTGGGTAACTCTTTCTTCAAACAACGACATATCGAGGTTATATTGTTGTCTAAGGCCTTGTATATCTGCTGCAATCGAATCATTGTGTAACACATAACCCGTATCCGAGAATATGCTTCTGAATTCGATATGGTGATCTTGAGAGATCGCTGACATCATTTGTGATTGCAACGAATCTATTAAAAACGGTAATGCTTTGCCACAATTCACGATTAAGCGGATAGGTGCATCTTGATGTCGCTCTAATATCGTGCGGATAATCGCGATACTTCGAGTCGCATGTCCATATCCATAATCTGAAATGTAATAACAAATGGTGATCAAATCTTCATGCAGTTTTGTTCGATCTCTTCCCATGAATGGAATAGCTCCACAATTTGATCGTTCTGCGCATTGAAGCCCGTTTGGACAACGATCACTTCTAGATCCTTCACTGCACGGATACTATGAAGTGCTTTGACTGGAATATGCAGTACGTTCCCTGCTCTTACCCGCATCATGTTACCGTTTAGCACAAATTCACCTTCGCCTTTAACGACTGTCCATACTTCTTCACGATCGGTATGTGACTGGTAGCTTAAGTTCTTACCTTCTTGCAGACCGATACGCTTCGTTAATACACAGCGTCCGTCTTCATACTTCTGATCATCCAGTACAACAACCCAGCCCCATTGACGTTCTTCATACATAGGACCTTGATCGAAATTCACTAATTCTTTAAGACGTGGACTGGAGGCTTTATCTGATACCAGAATACCGTCCGGGCTTACAGCAACAACAACATCTTTCATACCCAAAATCGTAACAGGTACGTTCGTTTCGTTCACCAGATGCGTATTTTCACAATCTTCACTGATAATACCGCGTCCGATTTGTACGCTGCTCATTTCCTCGGTCAATGTATTCCATGTACCTAAGTCTTTCCAGTAGCCGGTATATGGAAGAGCAATAATGTTATTCGCTTGCTCGACAACTTCGTAGTCAAAACTGATTTTTGGTAAACGATCATATTGTTTAAGGAATTGCTCGTATTGAATAGGTAATCCTTTTTCTTCAAGTAAGCTAATCAGATAGCCTAGTTTGAAAGCAAATACACCACAGTTCCACAGTGCATTTTCAGCAATTAATTGTTCTGCATATTCTTCGGTCGGTTTTTCCTGGAAACGGCTTACTTTGCGTAGACCGGTTTCTGTTGTTTCACCTGACGGAATAATATATCCGTATTTAGAAGAAGGATAGGTTGGTTCTACACCGATTAGTGCGATATCGGCATCGGATTCTTGTAGTGCCATTTCCATACTTTTTACAGTGTCAAAAAACATATTGTCTACATAAGGATCGACTGGCAAAATCGTAATGACTTCATCCAGGCTGACACCTTCCATAGAATATAGATAGGTTGCTGCAAGTGCTATAGCAGGAAACGTATCTCTTCGTTCTGGCTCAATAATAAGGGGTACATCAGCACCGACTTGACTCCGCATAATCTCGACTTGAGATTGACCAGTTGCGATAAGGCTAGACTCGCTTAATCCACAAGCATCCAATTGATTCCATACACGCTGAACCATCGATACCAGTTCACCTTTTTCATTTTCCAGTACTCTCAAAAATTGTTTTGATCTTGCATCGTTAGACAGAGGCCACAAACGCTTACCTGAACCTCCAGATAAAAGGATAAGTTTCACTCCAATCCCTCCCATTTCTTTTTTAGTATGTTACGGATGGTTGGTCGTTCCGACTATATTTATCTTGATTCAGAAACCATAGTTGTTGACGGGGACTGTGTCGCCATGGATAACAATAGCTGACGATATTTTTCCAGCGATACATCGCGGCGTAAATATTTTTCCAGATAATCCCGTCCATTCTGACCGATCGCTTGAATTTCTTCAGCATCCATCTCGTACAGACGACGAAGTTGAATCGCAATATCCTCATAATTTTGAGGTTCTGCTACCAGTCCACAAGCTCCTTCGACAATAAGGCGATGTGCTTCACTACCTGATTCAAGAACACCAAGCACTGCTTTACCAGCCGCCATCACGCCGTAGATTTTACTTGGAACGGAGACCCCTTTGATGCCTTTCTGATTCACGACCAGATGAACATCAGCAGCATTAAGCGAATATTTCAAATCCTCTTTCGGTTGGAAAGGGAGAAAACACACTTGACCGGATTGTTCGAGTCCATGTTGTGCTGCATATTCCTGCATCTTTTTCTTCACCGCACCTTCTCCGATAAAAGCAAAGACCAGATTTTTGCAATCTTTTAGACCCGGTATAATCGTCATTAGATTTTCCAGATCATAATACAGACCCAGATTCCCGGAATACATCACCACGAATTTGTCTTGCCAGCCATGATCGGCAATAAACTTAGCAACTCGTGGATGATTTTTGTCCAACGGAACGATTTCTTCTTCATTCGTCCAGTTGTTAATGACGGTATTTTCGATATGCTTGCGTCCACCAAAGCGATTAACCAATGTCTCTTGCATATCTTTACCAACAGTAATAATATGATCTGCCATCGAGCAATTGATATTATCGATCGCACGAGCGACATTGAAGATCCATTGACGCTTGGTGTATCCAACAGCTTCTGCTTGCTCAGGGTTGAAATCTTGAATATTGTAGATATGTTTGGAACGTTTGAATAATTTGCCTATCGTACCGATCAGTCCACCTAATACCGGTGGTGTAGAGATCGTGTAGATAAAGTCTGTATTTTTTTGCTTCAATAACAAGTAAGTCGCATAGAAGAAGTATGTGGAAATATACTTGATCCGGCTGAACTTACTTTGCTTATCGACCTCAGGAAGACGAATACGAATCACTTTAATATTTTCAAGGTGATCGGTAATATAGCGCCCTTTCGGTGCGGCTTCGCCTCCATACCCTGGAGGACATTCAGCAATAACTGTAATATCAAAGTCATGTTGTAAGTACAGACATAACTCGGTTAATAATTGTCCCGTTGATGCATAGTCGGGATAAAAGTAGTTAATGACAAAAACTATTTTTGGTTTCACACTCATCCCTCTTTTGTCTATAGGACTCATTTGATTTACTTGATACGGTGTACTTGAGCAATCGAAGCCACTGGATTTTCTTTGGTCACTTCTTCAGGAAAACGATACTTGTGAAAAGCAGCCGGAAAACCGATATGCACTTCATTTGCTGGAATATCTTTAAAAATCGTACTGCGTGCTCCTGCAACACCTAATTCGTGAATCGTTACGCCTGGATAGACAAATACGTCGCTTGCTACCCATGCGCCATCTTTTATCGTAATCGGCTTTGTAATCAATCCAAACGTTGGATCGTTCAGCTTATGACTTCCTGTACACAGATAGGAATTCTGGGAAATGACACAATGACTACCGATCACAATCTCATCTAGACTGTAAAATTCAACATTGTCTCCGATCCATGAATACTCACCGATCGTAACTTTCCATGGATACGTAAATTTAGCCGATGGACGAACATGAACACCGAGTCCAAGCTTCGCTCCAAAGCTGTTGAGAAGAAATCTTCTCCAGTTGTACATATTATGCAGGGAGAAGCGGAATAATGTTCCTTGTACAAACCACCAGAGTAGACAATATAGCCCTGATCTTCCGCGCGAATACTCCGCTTGCGAATATTGATCCAGTCTAATATTTACCATCTTCATCCCTCCTTCCCGCTTATTTCATTGAAGTGGATTCTGAATAAACCACTTTTTCTTGCGTACCTCCGTTAATTGCACGATTGAGCACTTTGTCTAACTTGTCAGCAACCACTTTATGCGAACAATCACTGATTAACCATTGCATCGCACGAGCTGGATATAGACTGTATTGTGCTGGATGACGCAAAATTTCGTTAATCGCTGCAGCTAATTCTTGTGCATTATCATTGCCATAGGTTACAAACATATTCTGATTAATCAGATTGATATCGGATACGCCAGAAGTTAGAACCAATTTGCCATATTTGATATATTCGACCACTTTAGAAGGGAACGAACATTCACTGAATAGAATCTTTTCACGTTGTGTATTTACAAATAAATCCGCTTGCTCCATCAATGCCGCATAATCGTTATCATCCAGAAAACCATGGAATGTGATATTGATGCGTGCATTAGACTGGCTTGCGATAAACTGTTTTACTTTTTCTTCTAACGGACCATAGCCTGTAATATCTAATTGAATCATGCGCTCGGTGTTCACGTGGGGGAGCGCTTCAAGCAGAATTTCAATACCACGGTCGTAATCGAGTCGTCCAGAGTACACCATACGGAATGGCCGATCAGCAGTACCTAGATTCACTTCCTGCACAGGCTTGAGCTTCGCAGGATGAACTGTACCTCCACGAACCACTGTATAGTTGTCGGTGCGAATTCTTTTCTTGAGTACAGAAGTAACAAGTACAGCACCATCTAACAATTTGTTGGCAAATTTCTCTACCATTACGGTTAGCTTTTTGTAGTACTTATTCGTTTCTGTTACAGCGTAGATCCCATCTTCATACTCAACGATAAGCGGCACACGATACAGCATTTTGAACAACATCGCTGGTAACGCTGTTTCGAGACGATAGTTGTAGAAAATCACAGCACGTGATTCTCCTTTATGCGCCCGATTCCAACGAACCAGTTGAAAAAAGGTCGTAAACAGTGTCAAAAACAGACTGATAAATTTCGCATCCACCGTTGCCGGATAAATGACTTCACTTCGATGTCCAATCGAATAACGATCTGCGCTAAAAAAACGAAATGTATTCTTTTTGAGTAGCAATGGTGAGATCACCGTAATCTGGTTATCTCCTTCCTCCAACGCATGCAAGATACAGTCAATTTTTTTATTGCCTGCCGTATGTTTTGAGCTATATCCCCTTTTCTGGTGCAATTGCTCGTCCACGTAAGGGGCTACGTAAGCGATTGACTTCGTTTCCATGGAGTTGTTCACCACTCTTTAATTTTTGTTCTGAAGCTTTTACATCGAAAAACATTAACATAACGAACAATGGCTGAAAGATCATATTTTCAGTAGAAAAGACTATGATCAGTGCAATAAAGATCAGTATGCTTTGAAACACACTACCGATTGCTCGCTGTAATCTTGAATAATAGTAGATCAACATAATCAGTAGTAACGGTAAGCCAAATTGATAACCAAAGGTCAGTAATGAATTTGAAGAATCACCTATTCCATACCGTTCCATCAGTACGCTATTGTTCTGGAAGCCCCAACCGACGAGCGGTTTCTCGATCATTAGCTCCAGATTCGATGTCGTATCCAGTGATCGGCGATCAAATGATTGATTGCCATCCTGAAACTTATCTGCAATAACACCACTTTGACTTTCAAAATAAATCAGCGGAATTAACAGCAACAACGGAATAATAAGTTGCGTCATTTGCTTGCGTTTACCGCTACGGATAAGATAAGCGAAGTAGATCAATCCGCAGATCATATATCCGGAAGTGGACATCGTTGTGAGTAATGTACCGGTAACGAGAATCAATTTCCATTTGGGCAGCTTCCGGTTGGTGAACAGCATCAGGAAAATGCCCAAATTCAGAAAGACTTGAAAAGCACCAGGTTCCCAGAAGATCCCCTGATTTCGTGACATATTCCAATTCCCATATACATAAAATGGTGTGATTCGATAAACACCATTCCATACATCGACTGTGGGGAATGTCGATCTTACAAACTCAGGGCTAACTACACCCAGAGCATAGAACGGTAAGCTTAGCAAAGCTAACGCGACGATAATCCACTGATAGCTTTTACCAGCTTGCTGGATATCCAGACGATTGATAATCATAAAAATCGCTAGAATTTTGAGGATCAATCCACCATAACCGCCCACATTATCGCGATACAGTAACATGTTGAATAAGATAAAAGCTAAGATCACCATTAAAGTCAAAAAGTGCTTGGGTTCAATCCGCTTCGGAAAGTAAAACACTACCGCTGTTGCGAACAGAATCATAATAAAGAGGGAATAATATAATTTGCCGAATAATACAGAACCCGACGTAATGACAATAAGTACCATCGTAATAAAGATGATGAGCTTATTTTTGACGGTAATATCTATTTTTGGCGACAAACTCTGTGCATTCAGCATATTATTCCACTCCTTCCAAGTGCTTAATGACTTTAGCCGGTACTCCAGCAGCGATGCAATTGGGTGGAATCGAGCTTGCGACAATACTGCCCGCTCCAATCACACTATTGCGACCGATTGTTACTCCTTTGAGTACAGTCGCATTTGCACCAACCCATACATTATCTTCAATGACTGTATCGGCTTTGCCCACATCCAGTGGATTTTTGTTGAATCGACGATTTTCCGGCTTGATCGGATGAAAATCGGTATCACTGATCTGTACATTGACACCTAGCATCACTTGATTACCAATACGGACGCGAGACACTGCACAGATACTTGCTCCGCTAATCCCTACATCATCGCCAATTTCAATCACAGCACCTTCTGCAAGGGTACGAATCACTGTACGATGATTGAGTCCGATCGGGTTGCTATAATCGGATGAGCACAAAATAGCGTTATGTCCGATCTGAATCGAGCTTCCCTTTTCTCGATCCACAATCGGCATGCCTACAGCAATCAAGTTGTTGCCAAATGTGATCTGCTGTTCTTTTAGCATTCTCCGGGTGAAGACGGTAGAACACTTTTTAGCTACTTTGCGTTTGAAGCGTATAAAGCTTGTGATCATACGGTTTCTCTAACGAAGAATCGGTTATAGAAATCAAATGTCCGCTTGGTGTTTTTACGCGCATCGAAGTTCTCTTCTGCAAAAGCTAATGCATTTTGAGAAAGCTTCTCGTATAATGCTTTGTCTGTACCGATTTTAACCATATAATCTTCCATCGCTTGATGATTACCATCCTCGAACAGGAATCCTGTTTTGTTATGAAGAATCAGTTCATTCGGGCCACCAATATTGGTAGCAATCGCTGGCTTCTTCATTGAGGCTGCTTCAATAATACTGCGTGAAAAGTGAGGTTCTACAAACGGGCACATCATGACATTACTTGCGGCAATTAACTGCGGTACATCGTCACGGAAAGCCAGTGTAATGATCTGATCATTTCCTTTAGCTTCTGCCATAACTTTGTCTTCGTATGCATTATTTTTATTAAAGTAAAATCCACCAACGATCAACTTGAAGTTCGGATGACCTTTGCTGATTTTGTTAAATGACTTCACCAGATCCAATACTCCATTCCCTGTTACCACACGACCAATGTACAAAAAGACGATATCGTCATCGTCTATACCGAGTTCCCTGCGAACAGGAGTCCCGTTTACATCTGGATTGTAGGTTCCAAAGTCCACGAAGTTGTATACGACTTCTAATTCTTTACCATTGCTATCGACCGTCTCGGAATCGAACTGATCGATCGAGATATACCCATCCACGTATTTGTGATTCATTCGTTTTAAAATATTTCCTGCGAATGAGTTGAGTAGCGGTTCGCGTACATGGCAGACTACTTTAGTATCAGGAGATACTTTTTTGACTGCTTTAGCGACTTGGAACAGACATGTGCTGTTCAAGTGAACGATATCCGGTTTGTATTTACGGATATATTTTTTAGCTTGAAAATACGTAGGTAGTGCTCCAATAAGATTACGAATAAACAGTTTCGGTCTCATTCCTGATACTGTTGATCCGTGGAAAGGAAACATGCCTTTAGCGACTTCTACCGGTAATCCACCGGATTCCAGCAGTTTTACAGCCGGGCCGTTGCGAATTGTCAGTACATGACCATCAAATTTTGTCTTATCCAGATGACTAATGAGATAAGTCAGACTTTTCGGTGCTCCGCCCATGAATCCTGAATGATGGACATATAGTACTTTTTTCATCAGCTCTTACCTCCTTATGTCTGTGATTAAAATGCTTTGAAATGATCAGCTTGTAGTGATTACGAGTGACACCGCTACGGTAATTCAATTGTTCTACCGATCGCTGTTAAGATCGGATATTTTGAAATACTGCTTGTCGCAGTTTATATCCGAATCTTAAAGGCGAACGCTTTGCTTCTAACGAACAATTCAATTTCCTTCGCTCTGACGCTCGTTGCTCACTACGCTGCCATTTCAAAAATGATTTGTAAGCAAGATATAATATCGGCCTGCATGGTATAGACAGACCTTGTTAATGTAGAAATTAATTGTTGGTTCTGACTTCACGTTTTTTGCCAGGTCTAAGTTTGTTGAAGATGGCAGTGAATGGAGAGATTAGTGTTTTGGACATCATGATGCCGGATACGCGGGTTTCTTTGAATAAGAAAGTAAAGGCGTAACTGGATACGATAAATGCCACGACTGTTCCCATCGCTGCGCCGACTCCACCGAATAATGGGATCAGAATCAAGTTGATTCCGACTTTGGCAACAGCACCCATTACCTGACTGATCAGTTCGAAGCGATACAATCCTTCGCTAATGATCCATTTATTCAACGCTGCTCTCATAAAGACGAACAAACATGCCCAGACGTGAATAACTAGAATACTGATAGCGCCTGTGTATTCTTGACCATACAAGATAGAAATTACCGGTTTGGCCATAAATGTCACGACGATACAGATAGCAAGTGCGAACCAGAAAAGCATGTTATACAGCTTTTGCAGTTCGGCTTTGTAAATATCAGGGCCGAGTTGCTTATTTTTGATCATACTCGGAAAGTACGATGCCGCGACTACGGTTGGTATGACGTACCATACTTCGGAAAGTCTGGCGGCAACCGCGTATACTCCAACGGCTGTCTCATTGATCATATAATTCAGCATAACCTGATCAATTTTGAGATAGATAATCGTGGATATTCCGGCTACGATCAAAGGCCAGGAACTATTCATCAACCGTTTACCAAGCGGCCAGTTAAATGACCATTTGGTGAACTGAATTTTGTTTCCCTGTGTGAATAGTAGGAAAAGAAATCCAAGAATCAGCTCCAGTGCATAAGAAACAGCGAACCAGATCAATGGTGCATGCATAACCACAAGCAATACTTTCATAATGGTTGTTAAAGCAAACGCAGCACCTTTGGCATAGACAGCATATTTGGCTTCCACGACTGAATCAAACCACTGGGAAATAACATCCAGCGGTTGAAACAGAAGGTTAGCGGCAATAATGACCATACTCCACTGCACGACTGGATCTTGTCCCGGCAGTGTAAAAGCAGCGACAACAGTTATTGCAAAAGCAATCAATCCACTGAACAGTCGTAATAAGGAGACTGTTCCGAGAATTTCGGTTTTGTTATCAGGATCTTGCACCAGTTCTTTGACGATAATATTAGCAAGTCCTAACGGAACAACTGCACCAATAATCGTTACAAAAGCAATCGCGAAATTATATTGCCCAAATTGCTCGGGACCCAGATAACGCGCTATCCAGATACTGGTGATCATGTTGATCGCAAGTCGTCCGAACTTGTCCATGATCTGCCAGTTGGTATTGAAAAAGATTTTGCGTTTCTCTGGCGTCATCGAAAATTTCTTTCGCATTTTGGCGATCGGGTTAGCCATGTGGTTATCATCTCACTTCATCATTTTGCAAAAGTCCGTGGCAGTAAGTTACCCCTTAACTGATCTTTTCCTAATGGTGTAGAAGGAATCGATTAATATACAGGTACTTCTACTGGTCTTCCAGCATGACGTTTAAGATCGGCATCCACCATATTAGCTACCAATTGTTTGAAACCAACTTCCAATTCCCAGCCCAATTCTTGTTTTGCTTTTGTGCAATCACCAAGCAACAAGTCTACTTCTGCTGGGCGAACAAACTTCTCATCAATTACTACATAGTCTCTCCAGTTCAGACCCACATGATCAAAAGCAACTTGTACTAGCTCTTCAACCGTATGCATTTCACCTGTAGAGATAACGAAATCGTCCGGTGTATCTTGTTGAAGCATCAACCACATTGCTTTCACATAGTCACCTGCAAATCCCCAGTCACGTTGAGAATCAAGATTACCTAGACGAAGCTCTGTTGCCAGACCCAATTTGATCTGTGCTACACCATCAGTGACTTTACGAGTTACGAATTCAAGACCACGACGTGGTGATTCGTGATTGAACAAGATACCGGAGCAAGCGAACATATTGAAGCTTTCACGATAGTTGACTGTGATCCAGTGTCCATATAATTTAGCTACGCCGTAAGGGCTACGCGGATAGAAAGGTGTTGTCTCTACTTGTGGAATAGCTTGTACTTTACCGAACATTTCACTACTGGATGCTTGGTAGAAACGAGCATCTGGCTTAGCGATGCGTACCGCTTCTAGCATGTTTGTTACAGCTAGTGCTGTTAATTGACCTGTTGCGATCGGTTGTGGCCAAGAAGCTGCTACGAATGATTGTGCTGCCAGGTTGTATACTTCATCAGGGTTAGAGATGCGTACCGCTTCGATCAATGAAGCCAAATCTGTCAAATCACCAGAGATCCATTCGATTTTATCTTGGATATGAGCGACATTCTCGTAGTTCGGTGTACTTGTTCTACGACGAAGTCCAAATACTTGATATCCTTTTTCTAAAAGCAGTTCCGCCAAGTACGATCCATCTTGTCCTGTTACTCCAGTAATTAGTGCTCTTTTCATAGTTAATTCCCTCCACAGTATGTTTTTATTTTTTTGATATTTATTTGTTTATAGAAAAACTACTTATTGATTAACAGCAACGCTATTACGGAAATCAGCATAGACTGCGCGGATACCTTCTTCCAAAGGAATACTTGCTTTCCAGCCTAGTGCATTAATTTTAGTTGTATCGACTAATTTACGTGGCGTACCATCAGGTACACTTGAGTTAAATACAAGGTCGCCTTCATAACCAACAATGTTTTTGATCATCAATGCCAGGTCTTTGATTGCGATATCTTCACCAACACCGACATTCACGATTTGGTTATCTTCGTAGTTGTCCATTAAGAACAAGCACGCATCTGCAAGATCATCCGCATGTAAGAATTCACGTTTTGGTGTTCCTGTGCCCCAGATTTCAACAGTTGGGCTGTTGTTTTCTTTTGCTTCATGAATTTTGCGTACCAATGCTGGCAATACATGAGATGATTTAAGATCAAAGTTATCATTTGGGCCATACATATTCGTAGGCATTGCTGAGATAAATCGTGAACCGTATTGACGGTTGTAAGATTCACACATTTTGATACCTGCGATTTTAGCGATAGCATAAGGTTCATTTGTTGGTTCTAATTCGCCAGTAAGAAGATATTCTTCTTTTAGCGGTTGTGGAGCGAACTTCGGATAGATACAAGTTGATCCTAAGAACAACAGTTTCTTCACTCCATTAAAGTGAGCTGCATCGATGACATTCGTCTGAATCAATAAATTGTCACGAATAAAATCAGCAGGGAAATCGTTGTTAGCCGCAATACCGCCTACTTTTGCCGCGGCTAGGAATACATAATCAATCTTTTCTTGTTCGAAAAAGCGATACACATCGTCTAATTTACGCAAGTCCAATTCAGAACTACTGCGATAGATTAAGTTATTGTATCCTTCTTTTTCTAGAGCTCTCAGGATTGCAGATCCAACCAACCCTTTATGACCAGCCACATAGATTTTGGCATCTTTATTCATTAATGTGTCACCTCGTCCTTATCTTATGATGTTGTTCTCAAAACGCGTCTTTAGAACCGAAAAGGACTCTAACTGTTTTGAAAAGGATATATATGTCGAACATGATTCCTCTTTTCTCAATATATTTCAGGTCTAGATCAACCATTTCTTCAAAGCTTAATTCGTTACGTCCACTTACCTGCCATAATCCGGTACATCCCGGTATAACACTTAGACGCAATTTGTCACGTTTGGTATATTCTTCGACTTCTCTTGGCAATGGAGGACGTGGTCCAACCAGACTCATATCACCGCGCAGGACATTCCACAATTGTGGAAGTTCATCGATACTCGTTTTGCGAATAAAGCGACCGATACGAGTAATACGTGGATCGTCTTTCATTTTGAACATCGCACCCTGGATTTCATTCTTTTCTAAAAGTTCTTTGAGCCGTTCTTCAGCATCAGAGACCATAGATCTGAATTTGTACATCCTAAATGGCTGTTCATCTTTACCGATCCGTGTCTGATAGAAAAATACTTTCCCTTTAGAGTCCTCAAGTTTGATCAAAATGCCAAGTACAATGAAGAGCGGTGACAACACAATCAGACCGAGCAATGAGCAAAAGATATCCAACATGCGTTTCATCAGTACATAAAAACGTAATCTAGCTGACGTTTTCCCTACATGTCTTGCATAAAATTCGCTATAGTTCGCCCAGGCTTCCGCTTCACTCCCTTGTCTTGGAGTCATTAGCTATCACCTCTTACCACGAGCAACTCTTCTTGCAGTAACTCTCTTTCCAATGTTTCTTTAAGAGAACGCAATAAAGGTGCTTTCAGGTCTTCGTTTCGTAAAGCAAATTCAATCGTTGTTTGAATAAAGCCTAATTTTTCACCTACATCATAACGTGTACCCTGGAAGTCATAAGCGAATACTTGTTGCAATTCATTCAATCGTTGGATCGCATCTGTCAGTTGAATTTCTCCACCTGCACCTACTTCTTGCTCCCCGAGGAACTCAAAGATTTCCGGTGTAAGTACATAACGTCCCATGATTGCTAGATTAGATGGTGCTTGACCTGCTGGCGGTTTTTCTACAAATTGGCGAACTTGATGTAACCGACCAAATTGTTCCGACGGATCAATAATTCCATATCGATGTGTCTGATCTTCAGCAACCGTTTGTACACCGATGACTGATTTCTCAGTGAGCTCATATTGTTCGATTAATTGACGTGTACAAGGTGTGTCCGATTGGACAATATCATCACCCAATAACACTGCAAATGGTTCGTCTCCAATAAAATTACGTGCACACCAGACAGCATGCCCTAATCCTTTTGGCTCTTTCTGCCGAATATAATGTATATCGACTTTAGAAGACTTCTGAACTTCGTCCAGCAAATCCAATTTGCCTTTTTCTAAAAGAGTCGCTTCCAATTCAAAAGCATTGTCGAAATGATCTTCAATTGCGCGTTTACCTTTACCGGTTACGATAATAATGTCTTCAATACCCGAAGCGATGGCTTCTTCAACGATATATTGGATCGTTGGTTTGTCTACGATCGGCAGCATTTCTTTCGGCATAGCTTTGGTTGCTGGCAAAAAGCGTGTGCCTAGCCCCGCCGCGGGAATGATAGCTTTACGAACCTTCTTCATAAAATCACGCCCTATCCTGTTTTTTTGTGTGGTTTACAATCATGCTGGCCAAGTTGCAGGTATGTAAGCATTCCGACCTTAACCTTTTCATAGAAGGTAAGATCGATGCTTATGAGCCTTCTGTTACGATGAGAATTCTGAAGACAGGAGTTATATTCTCTCCAATGGTTTTTTACTATAACGCATATCTTCAGCCTATTCACATTCCGGCTCTGTAACATTATACGAATCCGGGCATTCAACCCGTCCTCACCATCATACCCTTGACGATAAACGTCTAAGGCTACTTCTGTAGCCCACAGCATGACCGAGTATCTCCAGTGATATGGGTGCAGGAGACATTACCCCAAGCTTGACCTATATAGTTGAAAGTTAGTTATTGCTCTTCATGATACGCTGTTGTTAATGTTTTGCGGCTCGCTTGATTCAGTACAGCTCCTAATACATGAGCACCTACAAATTCAAGACTAGCTGTTGCTTTGACAATATCTTTACGACTGGCTCCACCTGCTTTGATCACCATGACAACACCCTCACATAGCGGCGTCGCTACCTGTGCATCGGTAAATGGTAACAAAGGCGGTGTATCCAAAATGACAAGATCGTATTCTGACTTCACTTCGTCCATCAAAGCTTCCATTCGCTTCGATCCTAGAATCTCAGAAGGATTCGGCGGTACAGCACCGGAAGTCATAACACTTAGATTCAAGGTGCGAGTCGATTGAATCGCTTTGGATAGATCATCTTTATCAAACAACACATTCGATAACCCTACATTGTTTGAAATGTTGAAAATGCGGTGCATTGCCGGGTTGCGTAAGTCTCCATCAATAATAAGAACACTACGTCCTGTCTCTGCATAAGCAATTGCTAGATTAGCGACAGTAGTACTTTTACCTTCGCCCAATGTTGCAGAAGTGACGATAATGCTTTTCACTTTGGCATCCAATCGGGAAAAATCAATATTAGTACGCAGACCTTTATAAGATTCTGCGATCAATGACTTTGGATTTTCTTTGGTAATTAACGGCCATTTAAGTGTGGTTGGCACGTTCTCCACCTCCTGTAAACGGCTTAGCTGGCACTCTTTCTTTTGCCGTCATGTCTTCTTCTTTCATTTTGGCGATCACTCCAAGCACAGGCATTCCGAGAACATCGCGGATATCTTCCTCGCTTTTGATCGAATCGTCCATATACTCCAGTAAAAAGGCAATCGCAATACCTACAACCACTGACAATACCAATGCGATTAATACAAATAACATCGGGCTTGTTGTAATCGGCGGTGTAGAAACACTAGGGTCTGCTTTATCCAAAATAATAATGTTATCAAAATTCATCAGTGTTGGAATTTCACGTTGGAATACCGCTGCAATTGCATTTACTTTTTTAGCAGCATTCTCATAAGAGGTATCCACTACTGAGACTGACATGACTTGTGTTTCATTCACTGCATTTACGCTAACTTGATTGATCAACTGTGAAGCATTGGCATTCAAATCTGGATACTCTTTTACCACTTTGTTCATAATGGCAGGCGTTTTAATAATTTCTTTGTACGTTTTGATTAACTGAATATTAGAGTTGATCGCTCCGATATTAGCTGTCGTACTGTCATCACCTGCTGTTGGGCTGCTGTTTACAACCAATTTGGCTGTAGCACTGTATTGCGGGCTATTTGTCATATAAGCGTACACGCCTGTTCCGACCGTAATCACCACAATAATCAAAAGTACCAACCACAATCGCTTTTTAATAATATTAAAATATTGTTTAATCTCCACAATCCTACCTCCAATTACGTATAAGTTGAGTTGATCTCAAGACTACGAACCTGTTGGATCACTCTTTACTTGTAGATTGAATGACTTTTCGCACTCCTCCTATTTTGAAAATATCCCCTTATGATTACTTTCAAAAAACGAACCAACCAAGTTGTAGCACAATCAGTTACAGTTTGTCATTTATTTATTACAAATTTGTAACATAGTTTGAATAAGAAATAACGGCGTTCACATAATGCCTACGATTACGAGAGATTGCCGTCTATTGTGACTGGGTTGGAATCGTTAGAGTATCACAACTCTGTCCATAAATCTAATTGTGTGTTCTGCATAGTAGGAAACATCTTAGGTGCCGAGGTTGGCAAATGTCGTAACTTCTTCATCAGCCACATGATCCGGGTACACCTGATAGGGATTTAACGGAGTTTGAAAAAAGGTTTGTGTATGAAGTGGTTGTTTAGCTGCCCATTGAGTAGAAATCGCTGTCCATTCACTTTGACTTGTCTCCAACACTTCTTCGTTAACGGATGCCCTTGATTCTATATGATTCTTTTCTTGAAGCGGACCGTCAATCAATCGAATTAGCATAAATACTTCTTGAGGCGTACCCTCCATATCAATACCTTTAAAACTGATTTTCATTACGTGCCCACCTCTCCTAAAATTGTTTGTATGATTTCATTAGTTTAATAGTTAAGCTTCTAAAATATTACATTTGTGTAATATGATTTCCAATCCAAAAGTTATTCGTTTTGAATAACTCCTGCGCTCATTATAATGCGTTCTGAAAATTTTGTAAACCTCTTTCAATTGCAAATTTTCTTACATTTTACTTTTTTAGGCAATTTAGATGTCCTGTTTTGTAATAAATCCTTCCAGTGTACCACCATTATTCATATGTTTTACAAGATCGTCCGCACTGGATTTCAAACCAGATTGTTTGAAAAGCAAGTCCACTAACACAGCAACATTCACTCCGTGATGGGTATTTGTTTGTAAAGGACGATACATTTTATCTTCATAAATGCCATACTGATGGGGGATATTTCTTCAGGTAATGGGGAAGTCGCCATCTCTAACCATTCATTTACATCAAAATCTTTATTTCCTTCTTTTTCCTGCTTGAGCGATGGATCTACGGAAAGTTTATGAAAGAAAGTTTTAACACCATTCCGTTTTTGCATCCACTGTTCATTAAGCACGTTCTGGTTTCTCACAATTAATTCCCTCCTGTTAATCCTGTCTCTTTTTATTCGTTTCGAATAATTATAAAATAGGTTACCTGAAAATCATGTCGAAATCTAGTATAAAAATAAAACTTTATTTATTTAAATTTCGACTTTCTATCTCTTTTGAACTGAGCAAAAAGAAACACTAAATGTCGGATGACTATACCTAAGTCTCACTTTATTTGTTTTCACTAACCAAATTGAGTCTTATTATCTAGTCCTCTATTAAATAATGAATAATTCATTTAACAATTCAAATTTTAGGTTTATCGCCTATTATCTGCTTTACATTAATTAATTTAGGATGTTAATTGTGTAGTCATGACATTATTCCATTTATTACTCATTATTGCTTATGTTAAAATTATATTGTTTAAAAGGCATAATGGAGCATTACCCCAAAGTAATGTAGTTTATTCAAATATGATAAAAGAGAGGAGTTAAGAACTATGGGCTTAGTGAAAGAATTTAAAGAGTTTGCGGTACGTGGAAATGTGATTGATTTAGCCGTAGGGGTTATTATTGGAGCCGCTTTTGGTAAGATTGTAACGTCTCTCGTTAATGATATCATCATGCCTCCAATCGGGAAATTGCTCGGAGGTACTAATTTTTCCAATTTATTCTGGGACTTGGATAGAACATTCAGCGGTTCTACGGTAGTGTACCCTTCTCTTGCAGACGCTGAAAAAGCAGGAGCGTCTGTGATCGCATACGGACAATTCATCAATACGGTGATCGATTTCTTAATCGTTGCGCTATGTGTGTTTCTTCTGATCAAAGGTATTAATATGATGAAACGTAAAGAACATGAAAAACCTGCACCAGAGAAAACAACACGTGAATGTCCTTACTGTATGACTGAAATTTCGATCAAAGCAAGCCGTTGTCCTCAATGTACATCTGAGCTACATAAGGCACCTGCGTGAATACGCACAAAAAACCTCTTTCCGCATCTATGGAAAGAGGTTTTTTTAAAGAATCAGAAGATATTGCAACCTTGTAATCATTTTTCTGCTCCCTCTGTATCACTATTCGTTTTAAATAGGACGATTAGAGGTAGGCAGCAAGTTGGACAGTATTCCTTTTAAATCCCGATCTTCTGTAAACTTTTTATTGCCTGTATCTAATTCTTTGATACGAATATACTGAAAAGAAGCAGGCGATTGGGTAGGCACAAATCGTAAAGAGTCTCCTCGATCTACAGTCACTTCATATTTCATATCTTTAAACATACCTTCAAGCTGTTCGTTTGTTGGCACTTTGTCATCATCTACGAATACAAGACCTCGTAACGACTTCACTTCATGGTCATGAACAACATCAAATTTTACAATACATTCCATTGTTTCTCATCCTCTCCGAATAATAATATTTCTTCTCTGTAAGAACTCTACTATTATAATAGTAGAAAGTCGTTTTTTTTACGTTGCCAAAACAACTTATAATTCAATAATAGAACAAATATGACTTGTTTGAATATGAAATATTTAACTTTGAAGGGAAGTGTCACGAAATGGTAACAACTGAATGGCTCGATATTTATGATGAACAAGATCAACATCTAGGCATCTGTGAACGCTCTGAAGTTCATCGGCTAGGTCACTGGCATCATACGTTTCATTGCTGGTTAATACGAGATACCTCAGAAGGGCGCCAACTGGTCTTTCAACAACGTCATCCTGACAAAGATACATTTCCAGATATGTATGATATTACAGCAGCAGGTCATTTATCTGCTGGAGAGACTTTTATCGAAGCCGCTCGTGAAATACAAGAAGAATTAGGGGTTCCGCTACATTATGAGCAATTAACTCATCTGCTCGATGTACGTGATGAGACGATTGGCAGTACGCGGCATGGAGCATTTATAGATCGTGAAGTTAGCAGTGTATTCGGTGCATTCAGTCCGTACGAACTTCAACAGTATCAATTACAAGTGGATGAAGTGTCTGGTATTTTTGAAGCTCCTTTACAAGCTATGATTGAATTATATCAAGGTACACGCGATAAAGTAATGGCTTCTGGGGTCTATACGACAGATTCTACACCAATGATTCACAAGCTCACAGTTCAGCGTGAACAATTTGTTCCTCATGAAGGCAATTATTGTATCGATGTTTTCCAGAAGCTACTCACTCTTTAATCTGTTTCTTTCTGTACAAAGCTAGGCATATATTTACTCAAAATCTGTTCATATCCTTCTCCATAGCGCCGAATTAACTCAGCACCCAGGTCATTTTCAAGTTCAAATAGAATAATTTCCTGGGCAAAATGCTGAAGTAACAATTCCACCATCAGTGGATGTTCGGTAACAATGGCTTGCGCAGGCAATTCATCGCCTCTCATCCCTACAATACACCAACGCCGATCGACCACTAACCAGAACTTGCGTCCGCCTTGTTGACTTGCTGTTAACGGTAGCATGCCTGAAAATTTGCCATCTTCTTCGCCTTCAAAAGACCATAAGACTCGTACACCACGTTGCTCTGCTCGCTCTAATCCTTGCCTTGACCATTTGGCTTCTTCCCGCCATATTCCAGCTACAATCTCTTCGCTTGCTTTATCCAACTCACGATTTAATGTCTCAATGACTTTACGTTCTCCTTCTACAATAAAAAAAGACGGTTGTTCATGAGTTTCACTAGGCATATGTTGTTCTAAATACGATAAAGATTCACCCACCTGACCTGAGATCATGTGGGTAAATTCTTTGATAGGCATCATGGTGTAACGAGCAGGCTCCCCCGGAGTCAACTGAAGCACACCCCGGGATACCAGACGTTGCAATGTAGCATATACATTAGATCTGGATACACCCAGTCGCTTAGCGACTTCATAACCGGATTGCGTACCTTGCTGAGTCAGACTTACCATCACTTTGGCTTCCAATTCTGTAAACCCGAGATGGCGTAAATGATTAAGCAATTGTTCCATCAGGTTCGTCATCCTTCCCGAGTGGTCTTCAAACGATCGATGTTGATGTATTGAAGATAAGCATATTCATTATCATTCAAGCAATAATCAGTAGATTATAACTGCTCTGCTCCACAGTTAGGGCACCATTTGGAACCTTTTTGCAAAGCACTTCCACATACCTGACAACTGAACATATCTGTGCCGAGTTCAGGCTCCGTATCTTCTTCTACCATAGTGGGTGTAGGTGTGACTGGCGTAGCAGTTGCCGCAGCAGGAATGACTGGCTTATGCGCGGGTTCTGCTGGCAACTCTTCTTTTTCTAATTTTACTTTAGATTCCGGTTGCCCTGGAAAATCTTCTTCATCTACATTGTCATCTACGCCTAGATTTTCTTTCCATGAGCGTACAAGACGATCCAATTCTTCCTGACGTTCATGCTCTTCACGTAGACGCTCTGCACGACGCGATTCTTCTTCGTCTACAGGAATATCTTGCAACTCTTCGTCTTCTTCATCCAGTTCTTGTTCATACTGAGTTGGATAAACGATAGGTGAATTGCGTTCATCATCAGGATCATCACCGAATCCTTGTTCACGTTTGACGGTGACTGGCAACTTTTCCATTTTGCGTCCACAATTTGGGCAGAAATTAGCTTCCAATGAGACAACGGTTCCACATTCGCAGACGCGTTCATTTTTGAGAACAGCAATTTTAGCGTGTACTTCATCAATCTCTTCCATTAACAGATCACATGCTTTGCATAAATCAGTCATCTCTTCTTCAGCAATGGACATGTCTCCGGCACGGTACCCTTCGTAAAATACTTGACCCATCCGCAAATAATGAACCTCGATTTCGCGTTCAATATCTGTCACATGACCGTTTAACCGGTTAAATCTCTACTGCATTCTGTGCACGCTCGGTCGCTTTACCTGCGCCACTTTTGAGCCGTTGCAACAAATTCATGACTGTTCTCCTCCTCTAATTCACACCATTTATATATAGATCATACATAAATAGTCGTTACCGTTTCATTGAATTTTTCATATGAATATACTCAGGGTACTACTTCAACTGCTATCTATCCATTATAATAGAAGGATATGTATAGCAGTACCCGGATACGGGTTGCTTCTATCATACCAAATTTCTGCTGTACTTGAAAAAGATAAGCCGGAAAGGAAGATTTATCTGTTGAAAGACACCCTATGGCAAGATTACCCACGACCTCAAGGTATTCAACCGCATACAACTGTTCCGGCTGCCGAAAGCGCACCTCGTGATACCAGTATAACTCTTATTTCGGATGAAGAGGGAGATGCTTCGTTTTTCCGTGCTCTGGAAAGTCAGGGTATTCTACTTAATGCTCCGCAAATTGAAGCGGTAAGGCATGGCACAGGTCCACTTTTGGCATTGGCTGGAGCAGGCTGTGGCAAGACTACTGTATTGACTGCTCGTGCAGGATACTTATTATCTGTACGTAACATAGATCCACGTCAGATTTTGTTAGTGACTTTTACAACCAAAGCCGCTGCTGAAATGAAATCAAGAATAGCCGCATTGCCCGGCATTTCTGCCGCCAAAGCGCGTGCTGTCGAAGCTCGCACCTTTCATTCTTTCGGTCTGTTAATGCTGAGACGATATGACAATCTTACAGAAGAAATCTTTGGAGATGCGCGTGCTCAACATGCCGTTTTGCAACGATTACGACGAGAGATCGGTTCGACCAGTACCACTCCACCGGAGACATTGTTAGCCACGCTATCTGCGATGAAGCTAGACGGCGGATCAGCAGAGGATCTACCTAAAGATACGCCTGAAGAGCGAGATCGTTGCGCTTTACTTTGTCGTTATGAAGAATGGAAGCAAGAATATCGCCGTATAGACTTTGATGATATCTTACTGCGTACCGATAAATTGCTAGATGATCCGCATACGTTAGCGATATTACAGGAACGTTTTCAATATATTATGGTGGATGAGTTTCAAGATAGCAATCGACTGCAATATGGCATGGTTCGCAAAATCGCAGATGCTCATCGCAATTTGATGGTCGTAGGTGATGATGATCAGACGATTTATTCTTTTAACGGAGCCAAGCAAGAATATATTTTGAACTTTCCGCAAGAATATCCAGGAACTAAGATTATTGCACTGGATATTAATTATCGTAGCCATCCACAGATTCTAGGTCTGGGTACACATATTGTGACTCATAATACCGCACGCCATCATAAAATATTAAAAGCAGGTGTAGCCGCAGGTCAAGCACCACGTTATTTGCGTCCAGCTCATGCGGATGCCGAAGCTGATCAAGTGGTACAACGATTGTTAGAACAACAAAAGCAAGGTATTCCGCTCGGCGATATCGCTCTACTTCACCGGACAATCAGTGGGGACGCGGGCGATTGCAGAGCGATTGTTGATGGAAGATATTCCATTTATTCAATACGGGGAAGCTCCTGTATTTTATGATCATGCACTGATTCGCCCGATTATGGATCATTTGCGCTTAGCGATTAAGCCGCGTCGTATGGATGCATTACCTGGTGTCATTGGCCCATTATACATTTCAAGAGATGCCGGTATGGATCATATTATGATGAAAGAACAACAGCAATCGAAGAAATATCCACTGATTCATCTTTATCATTGGGATCGGCTCAAATCGTTTCAACGTCAACAGGTGAAAGATCGAATCGTTTTTCTCAAAAAGATCAAAGAAATGAAGCCACTGTATGCGATTCAAGAAATTCGTCGTGTATTTTATGATAAATTCGCCAGTGCAGACTTTAGTGGCCCGGCAACCCGTCACAAAGATACAATACGCGAGACACTGGATGAATTGGAAAGTGCTGCTGGCAAATTTGCTACTGTAGAAGAAATGGTCAAATTCGCAGATGAATTGTCGATGAAACGAGAAAAAATGACCGAACTACTCAAGCAAGAATCACCTCAAGGTGTTCATCTGATGACGATTCATCGTGCTAAAGGATTGGAATTTCCTTGTGTGTATCTACTTGGAGCTTCAGAAGGCATTTTACCGCATGAAGCGGCTTTGCAAGACTTTGCCCCTGAAGATGTACGGGCTGCGCAAAATATGAAAGGCCCTGACAAAGAAGGGATCTTGATGAAAGCAGCTCTGGAAGAAGAACGCCGTATTGCTTATGTTGCAGTAACACGAGCCAAGCAAGAACTATATGTCTCTTCTCCAGCTATGCATCATGGCAAAACAGTGGCTCCGTCACGCTTTTTAATCGAAGCTTTTAAATCATAAAGTTGACTATTGCTAATGTCACAAATTTTGTTTACCTTTTCAACCCATGTACAATAGAAGCAGAGGTGACTGGTATGAGTGAAATAGACAAGATTATTTCGTTAAATCTAAACAATCTGGATTTATCCAAACTTAAAGAAATTAGTGAACATGCAGATACACTCAAGCAATTTGAAGAGTGGAAAAAGCTACCGATTCTATATGAACTGGCTTTGGAAGAATTACAGAACAAAATCAAATTGATTCAAGCTGAATGGGAATTAACCGATGGATTCAGCCCGATCGAACATATCAAAACCCGTCTTAAAGATCCTAAAAGTATGATCGAAAAGCTAGTTCGTAAAGGACTCGATACAACGGTTGATAATATTTTTGAACATATTCATGATATTGCAGGAATGCGTATTGTGTGTGCTTTTGTACAAGATATCTACCGGATGTTCAATCATCTAAAGCAACGGGAAGATATTAAGATTATTGAAATCAAAGATTATATCGCTAATCCCAAGTCTAATGGATACCAAAGTCTACATGTGATTGTAGCAGTTCCACTGGTATTGATGGAAGGAAAACGCTGGGTCAAAGTGGAGATTCAAATGCGTACACTGGCGATGGACTTCTGGGCGAGTCTGGAACATATTATTTTCTATAAGTATGACAAACAGGTACCTGCACATATCGTACATGAACTGACCGAAGCCGCCAAAGCCGCAGATGAATTGGATCTCAAAATGCTGAATCTGCGTAAAGAAGTGTTATCGTTAGACGATTCAGTGACTCCACCACCGCCTTATGTACGCAAAGAATCGACCAATTGATCTGATCTTCTAGATACTGTTTTCTTTATTTACAATATCTCTATAACGCAAAAAGCATGCGATCCCCATCCTATGATGAGAAACGCATGCTTTTTGATTTATCTTAGGAGGCGACAGCTTCGAATGTAATCTCACTGACTTTCATTGTTCCTTCATCCCACCGATAATGTAAAATAGCAGTGCCTACTGCTTCACCATCGGCTAATTGAGCCGCCACTTCTGCTGTTAATGTCTGATCTTCACCTACATGATAATCAATAATATTACCGAATTGTGGTAACTCATTCCGATCGGTAGGGTCTAAAGGTATTTCTACCGCGGGTTGATCTGTTACATTGGCGTTGACCAGAGATTTGCCAGACTTATGCACCACAGAAAAAGAAACATGAGCTTTGGTATATGCCAGGGCATCTTCCACTGCTACTTCTGTCTGCTGTTTTGGTTCAATCACATGGGCTTCGGATATGTATACCCCTGTTCCATAGCCTTTTGTCGTGATTACAATAATCTCTGCTTGCCCATCTCCATTCAAATCTTGTTCATGAATCATCGGTTCATAACCCGGGTTGCTTACTGTCTCCCAGTCATAGTGTTGCGCTTGCTCGCCTTGACCTTCATCAATCGCTATATTGTGATAGAGCCCATCTTTTTCCTCACTCGCATAGAGACTGATCTTGCCTTCTTGAACCAATGGCGCAACTGACGCTTCAACAGATGGAGTCGACTTCTGAATCGATGCGCCTGGGTTAAACGCACATCCGGTCGCTTCCAACAGTAAAATAGTAGCAAATACCGTCATTTTCCGCCGATGGTTCATAGCTTCCCTCCTTTATTTCTGAATCTGATCTTCGTCAAAATATTCTTCAAGCGTTAGATTTTTAGCTGTTACATCTTCCGCTAATTCTTTGCCAATATAACGAATATGCCACGGTTCCCATGTATAGCCGGTAATCGCATCTGCACCTTTTTTGTAGCGAATCACGAATCCGTACTCTGCTGCATGTTTGGCTAACCATTTGCCTTCTGCGGTTGCTCCGAAAGACTGCTCCAGACCATAACCGATACCCGGGCCTGATACGTCAATCGCTAGACCAGTCTGGTGCTCACTTGTTCCTGGCTTCGCACTCACACGATCGGTGTAAGCTTGACCTTTGGTCGCTACATTATTATTGTAGATCGTCACCTGACGCTTATATGAACGGTAACCAGACACAGCTCTTAGATCAAGCCCTGCTTTTTTGGAAGCGGCGAATAGTTTTTCTAATGCGCCTGCGGCTTCTTTACGCATATGACTTTTTTCTAATACACCATCATAAGAGAAAGCTACTTTGGGTACTACCAAATCCGGCGGAATATACCCATCTGGTAATGACCGCTTTTTGTTCACAATCACAGTCATCGACTCAGGGTTGGTAATCACCATTTTTCCGTTCATCTTTTTAATAGTCGATTGAAGCGAACTGTCTTCACGCTGTTGTAGTAATGTATCACCTGTGCTATTGGTCGTGCTTGCTGTTGTTGCATTTGCACTGGATGTGCCTGTTGTCTGTGCTGATGAAGATGGTGTCTGGGTAGTTGCATTAGATGTATTGCTTGCCGATGTTGGAGCTGTCGTAGCTGATTGCTCTGCACTTGCTCCACAACCTGCCAATAGTACTCCTGATAACAGCACACTGGCTGGAATAATCATATTCCACTGCACACGTAGTGGCTTTTTGGTATTCATTCTAAAACTCCTTTATTTTGCAAAATGACTCCGCATCATACGTTCTGCCACTTGTTTACGAACTTCTTGATAACCTGTACTTGCTCCTTGAACGCCTGGTAATAATGCTTCGATATCTGGTAATTGTAACTCTTTATTTTCGACAAATGGAATTAATTTTTTGGCAGTAGCACCTTCTAGTTGTTTGTTCCATTGTTTGTTGGATTTATTCAAATATGCTTCTACTTCTGCCAGACCTTCTCCGGGTTGATGCAATGTTCCAGCGGTAGCCGCTTCTGCCAGTAAACTGCCTAGATTAGGTTCATCGGAAAAAGATTGTCCTGCCATTGTCCCGTCTTCTATAGCAAATTCACTTTGGGCTTGAGCCGATACTTGCTGTCCCCAGATATGGAAAATATCTTTGGATAATGCTTGTGGACTCCACCCTGCCAATTCCCATGCAAGCAATGGGTTAGCCGATAATCGTTCACTAGAGTAATCAATTAGAGCTTGCACTTGAAAGTTTTGTTGTTCTGATGAACTTTCCACTTGATGCACAGGTAGATCGATAGTAGAAGGCGATTGGTCTTTGACATAAGGCGTATACAGCAGTAAATCTTCTCCAGCTCCAGACCATTCATGTACATCTTGAAGCACATGTTTGGGCATAAGCTCAATCTCTTTGGCTGTTGTTGAAGAAGGAGACTCCATATTCAGCAATAGATACATACTCCATGCTGAAGCACTTAACGATTGAAGCATTTTTTGTTTTTCTTCTTCAGCAGGAAGATCGATATGCAATATCACTTTCGACTCTGCTGTAGGTTTGGCTGTAGCTGGATACACATCAGCCTGAATCTGCCCTGTATCAACTTGCCAGTTGCTTACTGCCCATTCTGTAGTACTCATTCGTCAGCTCCCCATTCCGCAGATTGAAGAGATACCAGTTGCTTCAATTCTTCGTCTGACATTTCGGTTAGCCATTGTTCGCCTGTACCGATCACTTGCTCTGCCAGTGTTTTTTTACTTTCTATCAATTCATCAATACGCTCTTCTAGTGTACCCTGACAGATTAACTTATGCACCTGTACATTACGACGCTGTCCGATACGGAATACACGGTCTGTCGCTTGATTCTCTACAGCAGGATTCCACCAACGATCATAGTGAATAACATGATTCGCTCGTGTTAGATTTAGCCCGACTCCACCTGCTTTGAGAGATAGTACAAATAACGGTGGCCCTTGATCATTTTGAAAAGCATCGATCATTTCGTCACGCAATACTTTGCTGACTCCACCATGTAAAAAGAACGGTTCTTGTCCGTAATGCTTACTCAAGCGTGCAGTTAGTAATTCACCCATTTCAACATACTGGGTAAAGACCAGCGCAGATTCTCCGCTATCTCGAATCATATCGAGTAATTCGATCAATCGTGCCATTTTACCGGAACGCTCTTGCTTGGACGTATCTGGCTTACCATTGCTAGCTACCAGATGAGGATGATCGCAAATCTGCTTCAATTTGGTCAATGAAGACAGCACGATTCCTTTACGTGTAATGCCGCCACTGCTCCCCATCCGTCCTAACATTTCAGATACAACACTTTGATACAGACCTGCTTGTTCAACTGTCATATAACAGTACGATTTCAATTCAATCTTATCCGGTAGATCACGGCGAATATCAGGATCACTTTTGAGACGACGCAACATAAATGGAGCAACTAATTTGCGCAATGTCTGTAAGCGGCTCTCCATCTCGACTCCAGAAGCATTATACGTCTGACGGAAAGAAGAAGAGGTACCCAGATAACCCGGATTCAAGAATTGGAAAATCGACCATAACTCACTTAAACGATTTTCTACAGGTGTCCCTGTCATCGCTATTCGGTGAGGTGCATTGAGTTTCATTACACTTTGTGCTTGTTTAGTACGGTAATTTTTAATATATTGTGCTTCGTCTAATACGATCGAAGCCCAGTGGACTTCACGTAAATCTTCACCATCTCGTCCTGCTAGATGATACGTAGTTAGTACGATATCATGTGATCTAGCTTCCTGAAGAAACTCTTCGCCACGTGGACGACGACTGCCATGATGAATATACAGATTCATTTCAGGAGCAAATCGTTCTAATTCACGTTGCCAGTTCCCGAGTAGAGAAGTCGGGCATACGATTAAACGTGGCCCTGCGGCAGGTTGATCGAGCATACAAGTAATCACCTGTACTGTTTTACCAAGTCCCATATCATCCGCCAGACAAGCACCGAATCCTAGATCACGCATAGCGGCAAGCCACTGGAATCCTCGTTCTTGATAAGGACGAAGTGTACCATGTAGACCTTCAGGCACTTCACGCACTGGAATATCACGCCAGGCATTGCCTTCCATCAGACCATTAAGTAATGATCCGGTCTCGATCTCAAAAATATGCAGACCATTCCATGAATTTTCATCTTCATCCGCATAGATATGCATCAATTCATTAAATGAAATTTCGCCTTCTTCATGACGACGGATAAAGCGTAACACCTGACGAATCTCGGTCAGATCGACTTCGATCCATCCACCATCGAAAGGAATCAAAGGCACACCGTTTTTAGCAATTTCTGCGAGTTCGGCGGCTGTTAATGTTTTGCCATCTAGCACAGCTTCCGGTTCAAAAGCCACCATCTGATTCATGCCCAGACGGGATGTTTCTTCAGGGCCACGACTGCTGTCTTGCGGTGTTTTGAGTTTTAATTTGACTCCGCTACGGCGCTTACCTTCTCTTGTCCAACGTGAAGGAATCTGTACAGCTACGCCGGATTTGCGCAAGCGAGGCACATCTTCTTTGAGAAATGTATATACATCCGCCGCTTCCATATATCCACCTTCAGGGCTGGACACTTCTAAAAATGAAGCGACAATCGGTGAGCGTTCTGCGGCTTGACCGAGCTGAATCAAAATATGCTGTTGCACATTCTCATACGTACGACCACGCACGACTAGCTCTGCATCTCCATGTTTCCACAATACACCGACAGGTATCAAAATAGCTGCGTCAGATTCATCATCTGCCCAGAAAGACATACGCCATTCTTGAGTATTTGAATACATCGCTTGTTCCGCAGGAGTAGCATCTGCTGAGACTGGTGGTTCTAATCGCACAACCAGACGCAATTCTCCTTTGCGCTCTTCTACATTTTCCACTTCTGGAACAGGTACTGCTGCTCCATTATGTTCACGAATCTGTTGAGCCAGTTCAGCCATATCATCGGCGGTTCCTTGCACTGCTAGATCGCCTGTAGCATCGAACATCGAATTCCACCATAGATGAGCTTGAGGTGAAGTGCCCCGGCGGTATGCCGCCATATAAGCTCTAAATTTCCCGTAACCTGCATCCCGGAACATACGCCGAATCTCAGCATCCATCACTGCTACTAAAAATGAGTGCAAAACATCTGCGCGCGCTTGTGCAGGACGATCCGGTTCTGAAGCAGGAAATAATGACAATGCCGATAATCCTATCATCGGAATAGCATCTGCTAATTTGACAAACATTTCACGGTCTTCCCCTTGTAAAAGAGGTTTCCATGTTCCATGTAATGTAGCTTGAGCACTACGGCGACCTGTTCCTGCAATCACTGTACTATCCGGCAAAATTTTACCTTCACGCAACAGCTTTTGAGCAAATTGAACAGCTTTGTGCCAGTAACGCATCTCTCCGCCTGGTGTAATGCCTTGACGTGCTAATAATGCTTCATCCCAATTGAGGAGCAAATCATACGCTTGCTCAGGGGACAAAGCTAATCCTTCGACCATTCGGCCTGGCAGACGTTTACTTCTACCTGCACGACGTGTAGGTGCTTCTTTTGCATTGGTATTTCCCGAAGGACCAAACTTCAATTCAGCCAGACGTAATCCAGACTGTGCAAAAGGTTTGCGACCAATAGGCATTTCCAGACGACGCATGACTTTCATCCAAGCATCGACCTTAGGTTCAGACATTTCACCGGAAAAACAAAAAAATACGTCTCCGATCCATATTCCATATAACGGTTGATCCATCTTTGTCTCCCGTCCATCTCAGTTACGTTTTCATAATAAGTGCTTATCTATACCAGCACGACTAAGTTTAATGAGAAAAATGATTTGAGCACCAAAATTCTGACAAACAGCAATAATCTTTGTCAGAGTAGGTATCTTATCTATTATAAGGGTGGATGTCCGAAAATTCCAGATTTCCAACTAAAAAGACTGAGATTCATTTTAAAAATCTTAAAATTGCAATCTAGAACATCAAATTATCCACTATACAATCAAGTTCATTCCAAAAAGTCTTTAAAATAGCAAATCTTCTGAAGCTAAAATAAATGAGTGTTCAGTGAATTGCTGAATCAAAATGAAGACAAACCAAAAACACACGAATTACGCTCCCTAGCGTATCCGTGTGTTTCTCTTTTAGACCTGAACATATTATTTTTGGGTACATTTTATCGTTGTTATGTTACATAGTATTGCAGAACAGGCGCTTCCTGCTCACCACCTACTATATCGACAAGTGCTTGAAACAAATTAGGCGGATACTCTGCAATCCGGTGACATAGATATAGATACCACTCCTGCCCATAGGTCAAATAAATACGTACAGGATAACCTTGCTCGCGTAACTTCACGCACAGTTCTGGACGAATCCCATACAATAGCTCTAGCTCAACCGAAGCCGCTTCTTTGGAGTCATATTGCAATAATCGAGTGATTAGCGCTTCATCATGCGTAGCAATAGAAATATGACAGCCCCGCTGTACAGCTAACTCGAATAGCTCTTCATACCGCTGATCTAGCTCTGCTGAACGTGAGAGTGCAATCGTATCTGGCTCCTCGTATGCTCCTTTAACAATCCGTACACGTGTATCTTTAGCTAGCACATCTAATGCATCGCTTGATGTCCGATTCAGCTGTGCTTGTAACGTAATACCGATCAGCGGATAGATTGCTACCGCTTGGCGATAGACCTCCAAGATCGACTCCGTTTTCGCCGACTCTTCCATGCTAATAAATAGCTCGATTGTATACCTCTGCGATAACTCTCCTAACTCCAGGAGATGGCGAAGCGCTAGCTCACGATCTACAAGCAGACCAATATGCGACAGGTCAAACGAGACACGTCCACGCATTCCCTGCTGCCCCATCTCAAGGATTAATCCGATAAGCTCTTGCTGTGCCTGCTGACAGGCTGCGACCGATAATGTATTTTCACCAATGTATTCTAGCGATATCGCATAACCATAGTCTATCAGCTGATTAGCCACCTCTAACGCTTGCGACCGCTCTTCTCCTGTCACATAACGTGCTGCTGCACGCTGTAGTAGGGCATAGCTAGACGGATTATGCTCTATATATCCTTTAATATCTGGACGACGTGCAATCGCCTTTAGCGCCGCGGATGCTTGTGTAGCAAGTCGCTGCTCACGCTCTCTCATTTGATCCATCATTCATCACTCCTCTTCCCTATACACTAGCGAAAAGGAAAAGAGAATTATTGTACAAAATTGCTATGTAGCTACTTTTCTATACAAATCTTATACTTTAAGTTCACAAGTCAAACCATAACTAGCTTCACTACAATACACCTCACCCTAAGTAACCGAAACTTTATATTTTCGCGGTGTAACTCCAACGACACGCGTAAACATCCGGGTAAAATGACTCTGATCATAGAATCCGGCTTCTGTTGCTACATCTACAATAGGACGCTGGCGATGTAGCTCTGTTTTGGCATAATTAATACGTAGCAGATTTTGGTAGACGTGTGGTGGTACGTGCTGCCACTGTTTAAACAGTCGAATCAAGTGAAAACGGCTAATGGATGTGACCTGCTCCAACTCTTCTAACAGGATCGGACGATGGAAGTTCGCATGTAAATACTCCTGTACAATCCCAACATATTTGCGGTCAGCTGGTGAGGTCATGCTTTGGTGCTCCAGATCGCCATGCTCACTACACGTAAGTTGCTGTAGCAATCCAATCAATGCCGTTTCCGTTTCAAGTGGTTCATTCCCATTTATTAGTGAGTTCATCGTCTGCTGCATCTGTATGGTACAATCTTGATTTTTCTGTGTGGACAGCAAATAAGGAATATCAATCTGTGCCAATTCTTGCTGTTCCATGCCTTCTAGCCATTTCGGATCAATAAAAAGCATATCATAGCTCCATTTCAGTCCTTGCTTTGGATGACAAGCATGCAGCATATGCGGAGGAAAACTAATCATACGACCTGCTTCTACTTCCCACAGCTTACCATCACACCATGCCTCCGTATGCCCATGATGAATCAGACCGATTGAATATTCCTCATGAAAATGTCGATGATAGGTTAGTTCATCCGCATAGCAACGCTTACCTTCTACAAAGGGAAGCTGGAGATTGCGATAAAAAGATACATCCGCCATGAACTCCTCTCCTCTCATCTGTTTATTTACTTCTAGTATAAAAAAAGGATAGACACAGGCAATTATGCCCTGCTAATCTTTACTTGGATATTAGCCTATGTTATTCTTCGTTGTTATTGTAGCTCGTTTAAATGTACTATATTACATCTTTATCTAACATAATGGTACATGAAAATAGAAAAATCTCCACTGTACACCTAATGTAACGTATAGATTCATATGTGATTAAATCAGTCATGCTTTATGCAAAACAAGATAAACGTCCAATAAAATCAAACTTACAGTGGAACAATCGTGAATTCAAAGGTCATATTCTTTTTAGACGGAATTTGGTACTCGTCATGGGTCGGAAGCACACTGGCTATCTACGTTATCAGCTATATCATGCTGATGATAAGCTGTCTATAAAATAGGAGTATAGAAAGAGAGGTTGTTATGCGAAAAAGACTTGAAGTGATTGCGACTACTCCAGAAGATGCGATGATTGCAGAGCAAGCAGGTGCAGATCGGATCGAACTGATCGCCGCTCAACAAGAAGGTGGACTCACACCTAGTCTCGGAATCATCGAATATATTACTGAAACGGTACATATTCCGGTTAATGTGATGGTGCGTCCTCATAGTCGTCATTTTCGATATGATCATGCGGAACTAAACAGTATGATACGAGATATTCGTCATATCTCCCGTACAGGTGCAGCAGCGATAGTAACCGGTGTTCTGACTGCGGATGGGCAGATTGATACGAATGCTTTAGAACGATTGCTGGATGCAGCAGATGGCAAGCCTTTTACGTTCCATCGTGCGTTTGACGAATTGGATAATCTGGAGCGCGGTCTGGATATATTGTCACACTATCCTCAGATTACTCATATTTTAACGTCTGGTGGTCAACCTTCTGTGCTACAAGCTGTTGATCAGATGATTGCCCTGAATCGCTTAGCTATACAGTACCCGATACAATTGATTGCTGGAGCAGGATTAACTTTGCAGAGTCTGGCTGATTTTGTTACACATACTTCGATACAAGAAGTTCATTTGGGTAGTGCTGTACGTATCCATAGCGATATCAATCTTGCTCTTGATCCTGTACGTATCGCCCAAGCACAGCAATTATTACAAGCTAGCATTTAACATCGCAATCCGAGCGGCTCCTACCATGCCTGCATGATTACCTAGTTGTGCAGGCATCAATAATACCGGTCTACCACCTAATTCTTGAATACGCTGAAGCAATAATTCCCACCACGTTCCACGTGTAACAATGATGCCCCCACCAATAATAATCGCTTGTGGATCAAAGATTTGATCCATATTAATAATCGTATTTGCAAGATCATTAATCCAACCATCTAATACAAAAAGTGCTTCTGTTGTGCCTTGTTTCGCTTCTCTCATCAACGTATACGCATTCCAGCCCGGTACATATTCATCTGCGCGCCGATGTAGAGCTGTTCCTGATATATACTGTTCTACACATCCTTTTTTACCGCAATTACAAGGCAGACCGCCCGGATGCAGAATCATATGCCCTAATTCACCTGCGCCTCCATACTGACCGGAGATCACTTCGCCATAATGAACAAGTGCACCTCCAACTCCTGTTCCTATCGTTAACATTATCGAAGATTGCACATGAGAAGCCGCACCAATCCAGTCTTCGCCTGCCGCTGCTGCATGAGCATCATTAACAATCCATGTCGGTAGTCCTGTAGAAGCTGTAACTAATTCAGCCAAGCGCATACCTTTCCAACCCGGCAAATTATCTGTCGCATCAATTACGATTCCGCTTTCTCGATCGATTCGACCGGCAGAGCCTATACCGATACCATGAATCGTAATAAAGCGTTGTTTGACACTATCATAAACAATACTTTTTAATTCATTAGCGATATATAATACTCGTCCTAAAATAAATTCAGCACCTTGTTCTGCTTGCGTAGGCAATTCCATACGTTCTATCATCTGCCCTTGCTCATTCACCAAGGCACCTTTGATGCCAGTACCTCCTATATCTATCCCTATCCAGCATGATTGCATGTGTTCATCTCCGTTTTTTTAGATTTCTATGTAGTTGTATACTATAAAATAAATGTCTTTTCAGGTCATTTTAGTCTGTTGGTTTTTCTTTATCTGGATATGCACTATTTTTCAATCCATTTTTAGAGTTATCATCATTATCGTCTTTTCAGCAAAAATAATGAGTAAAAATTAAGATATTGTCTATCTATCATAACATTAAAAAAAGGTCACTTCCTTCACCAATCTCTGTGAAAGAAATGACCTTTTTTTAGACTTTTAGAACCAATTCATTTTGCTCTGTATCAGATACTTGAATCAAAATATCTCCACTATCTTCATCCATACTCCAACCTGATTTTCCTTCAGCAAGATCGTCTAGCGAAATACGCTCTAATCCTACAATCTCTGTCGGTTGAAACTCCGGTTGACGCAGTGTAAAGCGTAACTGATCACGAACAGCTACATACTGTCTATTTGCATAACGGATCGACAATCGCAATTCATCCTGTCCACCACATGCACGAATATCAAGTTTCGAATGATTACCATTTTCATAAGCAAATGTCTCTCCATCATCTTCATACAGGCTATACTCTGCTGTAAATGAAGCATCTGCAACAGCACCATAGATATGGAAAGTAATGGATTCATCTGCCTGATCGCCTGTGTATTGACGTAGCGACCCTTCAACTACAATCGAACCTGCACGTATAAACATCGGTAATACATCTAGCGGAGCATCCACCAAAATATGTCTGCCACCTTCATGACGCTCGCCTGTCCAATAATCATGCCATGTTCCTTCAGGTAGATATACTGCGCGACAATACGTATCCGGTCGGTAAATCGGAGCAATCAACACGTCTGACCCAACCAAAAATTGATCGCAAAGATTAGTAACCTGCGGATCGCGTGGATATTCTAGAATCAATGGACGAATAATCGGCATTCCTGTCTGCGCGGCTTCATGGAACAGATTATATAAATGGGGTAACCAGCGATAACGCAGTCCGATATATTCTCGTAAAATACTTTCCGTCTGCTCGCCAAACGACCACGGTTCTTGACGTGCTGTACCAAGCGATGAGTGATTACGACAATACGGGAAAAAGGCTCCCATCTGTGTCCAGCGTACAAGCAATTGATCTGAAGTATGATGCGCAAATCCACCGATATCCGGCCCGGCAAAAGGTAACCCTGACAATCCCATATTGAGTACCATTGGAATCGCCATCGCCATATGCTCCCAGAAACTGCGATTATCCCCTGTCCAGATTGCCGCATATCGCTGAATTCCTGAATAACCTGCACGTGTCAAAATAAAAGGACGACGACCATTCATATTGTTTTTCATACCTTCATACGTTGCTTTGGACATCAGTAATCCATACAAATTATGCAATTCTTCATGCGTCATCGGTTTACCATTATTTTTATGAATAACATCCAGATCCATTGTTTTGAGTGTATTAAATACAGCAGGTTCGTTCATATCGTTCCAGATGCCTTCAATACCAAGCGATGTATAATAATCGTGCAGTTGTCCCCACCACTCTGCTGTTCTGTTATCGGTGAAATCAGGAAAAGCACTGGTTCCTGGCCATACATCTCCGAAATAAATATCTCCTTCTAAGTAACGACCACAGAAATGATCTTCCTGCACCCCTTCACGATAGACCGGATATTTAGGATCTTTTTTCACTCCGGGATCGACAATCGGCACAATACGGATACCCATTTCTTTTAGTTCCGCAATCATCTCTTTCGGATTCGGAAAACGAATTTTATCAAATGTAAATACACGATAGCCTTCCATATAGTGAATATCCAGATAGATCACATCACAAGGAATTTGTTTTTCCCGAAAATCACGAGCTAACTGCATCACTTCACTTTGATTCATATAGCTATAACGAGATTGATGATATCCAAGCGCCCATTTAGGAGGCAACGAAATCCGTCCAGTCATCGATGTATAACGACGAACTACATCTTTCAATTCCGGTCCATAAATAAAATAAATATCATATTGCCCTGTAGAACATCCAATCGTATACGCTACTCCATGTGAACGCATATCAAAGTCAGAACGTCCGGGATTGTCTAGAAATATGCCGTATGTCGTCTCCCCTTGCATATGCAATAGTAAGGGAATCGATTCATATAGCGCTTCGATCTCTGGCATATGAGGAGCATAGACATCGGTATTCCACATCGTATAGCGCTCACCGCGTTTATCCAAAAAGCTAGATTTCTCACCTAATCCGTAAAAATGAGAGCCTTCCTGCATATTGAACAAACCATTGATCGCACCCCGAGGGCTCCAACTGACGGTTTCTTGACGCGCAATTTCGTTTCCATCTTTATCTAACACCGTTAGTGCAAACGTTTGCCTATTGAGCAAAACTTGAATAAGCGATGTTGTAAAAACCAGGTTTTCTTCCTTTTCTTCGACTTCAGGTTGTGATGTTTCACTGCGAGGTAATACAGCTATTGTTGTCGATAGATCAGGATATTCTCCTTGAAATACTTTAAAGCGAAATTCTCCCTCAGAAAAAAAAATCAGTGCGGCATGACTACGTTCTCCGTAACAAAGATAAGCTCCATTATGTTCTTGCCAGCGAATCATATGTCCAAATGAGTTCCATGTTTCCTGTACAACAGGTAATCCTGCCTTGTCCGGGTGTATCGCTTCGCTTGTATCTTCCATTCTACTGTTCCCCTCCGCTGTTGGATGTTGGTAGACATATAGATACCTTTGATGTAGATCAGGCTTGTATCTATTGCTCGCTTCGCCTGATCTACCCAAAGATATATTCATGTCAGACTATCTTAATTGCAAATTAACCCATTCTGCTTGCATTTGTTCCAGCATTTCATCTCTGGTCAACTCTCCAGCGATATAAGCTTGAATCGTACTGCCGTAATCTTTGGTTAATCCTGTTGCAAATCGTGGGAATACCCATTGGAGCGTTTTGCCTGCTTCATTGTATTTCACAATATCCGAACCAATAGGGCCTAGCTGTTTATCGGTCGTTGGAATACTTTTGAAAGCAGGTATAAATTTAAATTCGTCAGTGATATAGTGTTTTCCTGTATCTGAAGTCACTAACCAATTTAAAAATTCTTTGGCTTCTGCTTTGACTGGTGAATTTTTGTTCACGACCCAGTTGTTCGGCACGCTTACAAATAAGCGATCATTCTCTTGTTTGTCATTATTGATCGGAATCGGCATCAGACCGATATTCATATTTGGCTTAATTCCATCGATCTGTACTTGTGTCCAGTTCCCTTGTTGCATCATCGCTGCTTTGCCATTTGCAAACAGTGTTACCTGTGTATTGTAATCAGTTGTTAAAGGATTACTATTTCCGTATTTTACCATAAGATCGACTAGATTCAACCAATCTGTAAATTTCTCATTTCCCGGTATTTGCGCTGTACCTGCATCCAATTGTTGCAAGAATTGTACCGGATCTTTCTGATGAGCAAATGGAATATTGGAATTATGATTACCCAGTACCCACCACTCTTGGAACGCATTCGAGAATGGAATATAACCAGCAGCTTTCAGTTTTTCGCAGACTGCTTGTAATTCCTCTAACGTAGTAGGTAACTGTTTAATGCCTACTTTATCAAAAATATCTTTGTTATAAATAAATCCATATCCTTCTAGACCAATCGGCTGACCATAGATGTGTCCATCCCGACTAATCGATTCTTTGGCTCCATCGACCAGATCACTTACCCACGGCTGATCCGACAAATCTTCCATATATTCAAACCAGAGATTCATTTCTTCATATCCGCCATTGCTGAAAATATCAGGTTCATCACCTGAAGCGAATTTGGCTTTGAGCGAAGCCGCATAATCACTACCCCCACCGACAGACTGAATATCTAACTTCACGCCCGGATGAGTTTTCTCGTATTCTACTTTTAATTTGGCAAGAGCGCCGGATATCTCTACTTTATATTGATAAATATGAATCGTCTTGGTTCCACTTGCATCTTCTGTATTCTGATTGCCACAACCGGATAATACGGCCGCTAATCCGAAGAGCAAAGTCAGTGGTAGTAAAAGTATTTTTTTCATACTTCAATCCTCCTGTTTTGCTTATTTCAATTCTGTCTCTATTTCATATTGGATATTCATTTAGGTGCTATAAATATTAACCTTTAACAGATCCTGAAGTGATACCTTCAATAATATAGCGTTGCATAAACAGGAAGAAAATAATAATCGGTGTAATACCAAGCACTAGCGCCGGCAATGCCATATCCCATTGCTTCGTATATTGACCGAAAAAGCTGTATGTTGCGATCGGAATTGTACGTAATTCAGGGCTGGATAAGATAAGAGAAGGCAATAGATAATCGTTCCAGATCCATAATGTATTCAAAATAATAACCGTTACAAACATCGGTTGCATTAACGGACACACGATACGGAAAAAGACACCATAACGTGAAGAACCATCTACACGAGCCGCTTGTTCGATTTCAAGAGGAACCGTTTTGACAAATCCATGGAAAAGAAACACAGACAAAGGTGCACCAAACCCAAGATAGCTTACAATCAATCCATACATACTATTATTAAGACGATATTTGCTCGCCATTTCCATTAACGGCAACATAATCGATTGGAAAGGAATAACCATTGCAGCTACAAAAACAAAAAATAAGATGCGATTAAACAATGATGGATGACGTACCATCTGATAAGCAGCCATCGAACTGATTAATACTAATAATAGATTGCTGACAATCGTCACAATCAATGAATTTTTAAGCGCTGTAGGGAAATCGATAGCTGTCCATGCTTTGGCATAATTGCTCCACAAATACGCTTGAGGCAAGCCTGCTGAATTGGACAAAATATCGGCAAAAGATTTCACTGAATTGACCAGTAAAAAGTAAAAAGGAATCAAGAAGATTAAGCCGACAATCACAACAATAATTTCGAGAATTAGTGTACGAACACCGTATCGTTTTTGAATATCCATTATAGTTCAACCTCCCTGCTTTTCGTCAGACGTACCTGCACACTGGTAATCAATGCCACAATGACGAAGAAAATAACAGCTTTTGCTGTACCCAATCCTAGACGGTTATTCGTAAAGGCTTCATTGTAAATATCCAGTGCTACCGATTCAGTCGCTTTGAACGGTCCACCATTGGTTAACGCTAAGTTAAGATCAAACATTTTGAACGCCCATGAGATCGCTAAGAACAAGCAGATCGTAATCGCAGGCATAATTAGTGGGAAAATAATATGACGCACTACTTGCCAGCGTGTAGCTCCATCAATCTCTGCCGATTCCAAAACATCTTTCGGTACATTGTTTAACGAAGATATGTAAATAACCATCAAATAACCTGCGGTTTGCCAGACAAAGACGATAACGATACCCCAGAATGAAGTCGCGCGATCACCTAACCAGGGAAGATTAAATAAAGATAACCCTGTAGCTTCACCGACAGCGGCAAAACCTTTGATAAAAATAAACTGCCAGATAAATCCAAGCAACAATCCACCGATCATATTCGGCATAAAGAAAATTGTACGCATCAGATTACGTGTAAATAGTGGCTTCGTCAAAATATACGCTAAAGCAAACCCTATAACATTGGTAATAATAATGCCTACTACTGTAAAGCGAACGGTAAACCAAAACGCATTACGAAAATCAGGATCTTTGGTAACGATATGTGTGTAATTGCTAAATCCAACCCAGTTGATTGTTTTTGAAATACCATTCCAATCTGTAAATGAATAATACAGACCCAAAATAAATGGAATAATCACAATTAGTGCAAAAAACAAAGTGGCGGGCCCTACAAAAATAATCTGTTGAATCCATTGTGACGCTTTTTTACCGACCATATTCAGTGTCCTCCTTCAAGTCCCTTTTATCAGATGAAACAATCAACATATTGTTATATACCCAAGCTTTGACAAATTGATGACTGTTTTAACAATATTTCTATTCACAAAATGATAGCGCTATCATTTTTATGCTTTTTCAATATGATATTTTAGCACCAACATGCTTCTACTATTACAGGTTACGAAATAGTGATTGCTGTGTAACTACGCTTTGAAATGGGTATATAGTTAAAGCATTCTGTATACCGAATGTCAGCTTTACATATGATCTCAAAAAATAAGGAGGGACTCCTATTGTCCAAACTCAATACGTACAAATGGCTGAATGTAGTAGCTATTGCGGCGGTATTGGTGATGAATTATCTAGCAGCCACCCTACCACTATTCGGTAGAGGTACAGGTGAAATTTCGGATATGTTCGAAATTCTATTAACACCTGCTAGTTATGCATTTTCCATATGGTCTGTGATCTATCTATTGTTAGTAGGCTTTGTGATTTATCAATTCCGCAATTCTTCTGAAAGTAACGAAGGCATCGAAGCGGTTGGAATCTGGTTAATCATCAATTCATTATGTAATATTATCTGGTTGTTCTTCTGGCATTCGTTGTTAACAGAAATTGCGACAGTGATTATTGTTCTGTTATTATTAACCACGATTGTATTGTATGTACGCACAAGAAGAATTGTTCGTCCATCGGTCGCTCAGATTATTCTGGTCAAATTACCGTTCAGTATTTACATGGGTTGGGTATCGGTTGCTACCATTTTGAATATCGGGATCGTGTTACACAAAAATGATTGGTCTGGTTTTGGACTTCCACCGACTGTCTGGTCAGTCATTGGACTAATCGCCGGTGCATTGATTGCTCTTGTGATTGGATATCGCTATCGTGACAGTATTTATCCGCTTGTCTTTGTATGGGCGTACAGCGCGATTGCATTCAAACATCAAGACTCCCATGCTACATGGTTAACGGCTATTATTTTAGCAGTGGTGTTGTTTATTTATGCGATTATTATTTTCTTTGTTCGCAATCGTACACGAGATTAATAGAATTGTCATTTTGTTTTTATATGCAGAGCCCTTTCTTTTATCGAAGAGAGGGCTCTTGTTGAATTATGTATTTTATATTGAGTTATATATTTTCTATTATCAAAAAAAGACATTCTCATCCAACGAGAACGTCTTTTTTTGGTTACAATGAATTATTTTTTCAAAGCGATAACTTCGATCTCAACCAAAGCATCTTTCGGTAGACGAGCGACTTGCACAGCACTACGCGCGGGATACGGTTCTTTGAAAAATTGACCGTAGATTTCGTTCATAGCTGCGAAATCGTTCATATCTTGTAGAAAGACTGTTGTTTTCACTACTTGATCCAGACTGCTTCCTGCTGCATCTAAAACAGCCGTTACATTTTCAAGAGCGACACGTGCTTGTTCTTGTACGCCTTCTGCTAATTCTCCACTTACAGGATCAAGTCCCAATTGACCGGATGCAAAAATAAACATCCCTGTATCAATCGCTTGTGAATAAGGGCCAAGTGCTCCAGGAGCACGATCGGTAGAAATCGGTTGCTTGCTCATGCGTAATAACCTCTTTTCCTAAAAGTAGTATATGTCTGACATCATTTTAAGCGTGCAGACTGACGTTTGGCAATCCTCACTACAAAGTTAATCTAGTCTAAAGCGCTACAGGTTAGCTCAGATCATCTTTGCAACAGATCAGGTTGCGTCCAAGTTAACCACTATACTCGCTGGTTACAACTGTTGCGGACTTGGATTTTTTAATACTTTGCGTCCTATCGTTACCGCTAGAACTAACAATAAGACCCCGACAGCCGTCTGAAATCCAAATACTTGTACCCATCTAGGTAAAGGTTCGATCCACTCAAAGATTTTTCCTCCGACCAATGGCCCGATAAAAGAAGTGAGCCCTGTAATTGCTGAATAGACAGCGATAAACATCGGACGATCATTTTTGGGTGTATCGCCTATAATAAAATTGAACGATAGCTGATTAAATCCACCTACTCCGATCCCAAGTAACATATGAATAATAAGGAGTGCTAACACGACCGGAATAATTGCATTTAGACTCCATGCGATACAAGAAGCTGCAATAAAAGGTAGCGTCCAATATAGCAATGTTTTGTTACTAAAGCGTGCATTCATATTGCCCCAGAAATAAAAGCTGATCATCATAAATATCGTCTGTACGACAGTCATCGTTGACGTAATCGAGTAACTGACATGCAATACTTCTAACATCACATACGAGTATAACGGCACTACCAAAGTCTGCAACAATAACCAGAAGGCTAGAAACCATGTTGCTTTCATAAATAAACGATCATAGAGTGGCTTGCGTAACATCGGTACAAACTTCGTCTCTGCTGATCGCTCAAAAGGCGCATCTGGATAAAATAGAAAAATAACCACATTCATCACAACACAGATCCATACAATAATATACAAAATCAGAAAGCCTTGCCCGCCCGGATACTTATCAAGCAAAAAGCCTCCTACAAATAAAGTGATACTTCCTAACGCATTCAAGATCGTATTGCGAATCCCAAAATATCTACCCCGCAATCGTCCAGGAACAATATCTCCGATTAACGAAGCCCATACGACACCGATCACGGCATTGGCTACGAATGCTGAAATATACAATACGATAAAAGCAGGAACCCAGAGTTCTTTGGTAAAAATAAAGGGGACTAATCCGGTGGCTCCCCATAATACGCGATGCAGAAATACAGATAAAATCAATACCCATTTCCGCTTATGTAAACGTTGGATCAAAAAAGCAACGATCACCTGTCCAACATTTACAAGTGTAGTCAATGCGATTACTAATCCGATTTGTCCTGCGGTTGCTCCAAGATACAATAAAAAACCTGTTAAAAAAGGCCCGCTTAATAATGTGGAAAAGATTGTAGCTGGAATCCCTTCGGTTGTAGCGATTCGTAAATGATTGCGATACATCGAATATCTTCGTTTCTGCAAATTCAAACGGTTGAGTCCAAGAGCACGTCTTCGTTTGATAAGTATCCTCTCCTTTGTACATTACAAAAGATGACTTTGATTACATAAACTTTAGAATGAATTAGGTTTGTTTACCCTCTCTGACGATAACCAAACGTTAACCGCGCTCTTTTTTGGAACATGTATCCGTATTCATTGCAGTACTCATCTAGCATTACAACATTATTAATCTTTTCAAAAAAATCATCGATGAGCATCATAGCAATGCGGAATAGCTATAATGCTTATACATAGATCGTATACAGGATCATTCTACAGATGGAGGTTGTAGCAATGGCAGATACAGTGAAAATATACTGCCTTCATGCTCTCGGCTCTCCATACCCAGATATCCGCCCAACATCGTGGCTAGATCGCGACTGATCGACAATCCTAGACCTGTACCTCCATAACGACGAGTAATCGAACTATCCGCTTGTTCAAAAGCTTCAAAAATTACTTGATGTTGAGAAGGAGCAATGCCTATCCCTGTATCCTGAACAGAGAATACGATCCATTCACTCTGATCTTCACTATTCCAATGTTTGTGTATACGCATAGTGACACTGCCTTTTTGAGTAAATTTAAAAGCATTGGTCAGCAGATTACGTAAAATCTGTTGGATTCGCTGAGCATCTGAAAAAATCGTTTCTGGAACATGAGAATCTTGTACAGTGGCAAATGTAATGCCTTTTTTCTGAGCAGTAATTTCAAAATGCATGCGTAATACTTCTACTAATTCCCACAATCGTACTTCTTCATACGTAATTTCGAGTTTGCCGGCTTCTACTTTGGATAGATCGAGCACATCATTAATCAATTCCAGCAAGTCTAAGCCTGATTGATAGATCATCTGGCTGTACAGAACCGTTTCTTCTTCTGTACGTTGATCTTCTTTGTCAGCCATCATCTGCGCCAGATTAATAATGCTATTGAGCGGTGTTCGTAATTCGTGAGACATATTTGCCAAAAATTCAGATTTGTATTGAGATACTAACAACAATTGCTTTGCTCGTTCTTCTAACACAAATTGAGTCTGTTGCAGTTCCTCGGTCTGTTGATACAGCAGTTCATTGGCATGTTCAAGTTGTAACATTCGTTGTCGTTCGGTATGAAAATCACGCAAAATAAAAACAAATACACCGCTCATTAAGATAGACATCGGTAAGGTAAATGGCATAATTTCGAATACATAAATACGTATTGGCACAACACCCAGTACAGCAATATCAAACGTATTGATTATATTGACGACAAGCACTGTTATAATCGCTTTGATATGAAGTTTGACTGTACTATTGCGCATCCAGATATTCAGAACCGCACAAACTGCTCCCAGAATAGATAGATTCAATACGCCTACAAACGCAGCCATATCGATGCCAAACGTTAAGCGAGTTAATCCAATGCCGACACCGACCAACATGATCACAATAGGTCTAGAATAGACAGCCGCCGCAACAATCAGAGGTAGAAAACGAAGATCAAAAATAACGTTTTCACTTAATCGAAAGCCAAAAAAGCAACTTGCCCAACCAGCAAAAATTAATAAAAAGATCGAACTCACATATTTGATACGTGCCGAAAAACGGATAAGTGCATATTTATAAATAATATTTGCCACATATGCAATGGTGACCATCATCCCCGCATTCATCAGGAAATTCTTTATGAACCCCATATGATCACTCCTGCTTTTAATGTAAAATAAAGTAAAATATATATCGCATATTCCAATTTAAATTGTAGCATAGGTACTTCGTTTATTCCTCTTTTATAACCTTTCTCAATTCTGTTATGATGGATATATCTCAATATCAGGAGGTTTTTATTCGCTATGAAATTTCGCGTATCGGCGGTACAATATCGCCTTCACACCATATCTTCTTTTGAAGAATTTGCTGCTCAAGTCACTCATTATGTGAAGACTGCGCAAGAATTTGAAGTAGACTTTATTCTTTTTCCTGAATTTTTTACCACTCAATTGTTATCGATTGGTGATGAACATGGACAAGCACTAGGTATTGAGAGATTGCCTGATTTTACTGAAGCTTATGTGCAATTATTTCAACAACTGGCTCAGGAAACAGGTACTCATATTATCGGCGGAACCCATGTGATCGAAAAAGCAGGAAAATTATACAATACAGCTCATTTATTTTATCCAGATGGACGGGTCGCTGTACAACCCAAACTTCATATTACGCCAACCGAAGTGACAGAATGGAATATGTCAGCAGGCGATGGCTTAACTGTATTTGAAACAGATAAAGGAACGATTGCTCTGTTAACCTGTTATGATATTGAATTCCCTGAAATTGTGCGTATGGCAAAAGCAAAAGGTGCAGATGTGATTTTCTGTCCGTCTTGTACTGATGATCGTCATGGCTTCCATCGTGTTCGTTACACCAGTCATGCTCGTGCTGTCGAGAATCAAGTCTATGTAGTTACAACGGGTACAGTCGGTTCTTTACCAACAGTAGACTTTATGCGTGGCAACTTCGGACAAGCGGCTGTAATTACGCCGAATGATGTTCCTTTTCCACCACGTGGCATTCTAGTGGAAGGCGAGATCAATGATGATATGATCGTGACCGCTGACCTTGATCTGGAACTGTTATATCAAGTCCGTGAAAAAGGCTCTGTCACTACGTGGCGTGATCGGCGTACAGATTTGTATACCGATTGGTCTTAACATATGACGATGAATGAAGGTACTCTTCCATCATATTATAAATCATGTTATGTATTCCATAACCGCACCCCATATCCTGCTATTGTCCGGTCATATACACAAAAAGATTTTGAACATTTAATAGAGATTCAGCGTGCTGCTTTTCCACCGCCATATCCTTCTGAGCTATGGTGGAATACCGAGCAACTGCATGAACATATAACACGCTTTCCTCAAGGTGCACTTTGTATTGAAATTGATGGTGTGCTAGCAGGTTCAATGACTTCATTATTGATTGATTTCGACCCTAATCATCCACAACACACCTGGGAAGAAGTCACAGATAACGGGTATATTCGCAATCATCAACCGACAGGAGATACATTGTACGTTGCCGATTTATGTGTACATCCTCATTATCGGCAATGGGGGCTTGGTAAATTACTCATGCAGTCCATGTATGAAGTCGTCACTGCGATGGGGCTTACACGATTACTGGGTGCAGGTCGTATGCCCGGTTATCATCAGGTCGCTCAGGACTATACACCACAGCAGTATGTAGAAGCGATCACGCAAGGAGCATTGTATGATCCTGTCATATCATTTCTACTCCGCTGTGGACGAACACCGCTCACGATTATCGAACATTATTTAGACGATGAAGAATCACTCCATTATGCTGTGTTGATGGAATGGCAGAATCCGCTCCTAATTACACGTAACTTGAAAGGATGACTATACTGATGGAATTTGTACGTATTACGAATATTGAAGATCTTTTATTTGCAGATATGCATGGTTTGATGGGACGTATTTTCCCGGCAGAAGAAGTATTATCGTTTGATCTATGGAAAGAACCGTTAGAAGATCCGGGTATTCGTGTTTTTGTAGCTGTACATGAAGGCAAAGTCGTAGGAGCTACCGAGTACCGTTATTACGAAGATGATAACGTGGCGATGACTGATTTTACGATTATCGGCGAACCGGGATTAGGTATCGGAGCTTTTCTAGCTAATCAACGTCAAGCTGATCTACAACAAGTCGCTAGCGAAGCAGGCAAAGAATTATTCGGGATGTTCGCTGAAATCTACGATCCTTACCGTATCGAACATCATGAGTTTGGTGGTATCAAACCGATGGACCCTTTTGTCCGTCGTGAAGTTCTGTCTCATCTGGGTTATCGCAAATTAGATTTCCCTTATATTCACCCATCATGGAACAACGATGGCGAAGCTGTATCTGAACTCGATTTCTGCTTTCTAGCCTATGATCCAACAACTACATCTCTACCTGGATCACTAATCGAAAAGTTCCTACGTCGCTATTACGCCGTTCTCGCTCAAAAACCAGAAGCATGGGAACAAATGGTCACCCAAGTCGGTCAACGCTCCCAAGTTGCCCTACTTCCACTCTAAATCTATTTATAAAAAAATAAAAAAGCTGATGCAAAGCGGTCCATTCTCCCCCTTTGTCATCAGCTTTTTACTTTTCATATGTAGTATTTTATACGTAATATTTTTAAATATAATATATCTTAATTTTATTCCTACTTAAAAGTAAACCATCCCTTCATTCTATCCGTACATAAATTATAACTCTTTCTATTACACAGACTATACCCTAATATCTTTTTAAATATTATTTCTCTACAAATTCATATGTCTTATATATTTTTTCTATCTCTTTCCTAACTCAATTTTTTGAATCACCCTGCCACTTCCGCAGCGGCAGAGCCGCAAGAAAATCATTACTGTATGCTTCAGCACGTAGTGAGCGAAGAGAAGGGGAATCTTCTGAAAGTCGCCTTTGAACGGTGATCCCCACCGCATAGCGGTTATTCAAGGGATCATCGTTCACCAGCGACGCCAAGAAGATCCCCTTCTCGCAGCGCCTCACCACGCGCCCCAGCATTCCAATCATTTTCCCATTACAAATGAATAAGGCGATTGTGATATCCCCGATTAAGGATATTACAATCGCCCTTTATGTTATGTGCCATCTATGTCGTTGTTAGTCACATGCAAGACCAATTCTACGATACTTTTGACCATTCTGGCAAGCCTAAATTGCAAAATTATAAATGCACAGCTTATAACAACGTGTTATTAGCATCATTTTCGTAATGACGTTTACTCCACGTATTGTACTCTTCTTCAGCTGCTTCTTTACTATGACCGTAACGTTCTTGCAATTTCCCGATAAATTTCTCTTTTTCACCGTTGATTACATCTAGATCATCATCCGTCAATTTACCCCACTGCTTTTTCGCTTCACCTTTAAATTGCGTCCATTTGCCTTTGATAATATCATCATTCATTGTTATTCGCTCCTTTATCATTTTGGGTTGGATCAACATTGATAGGTATAGATATGCCGATCAGATGCTGATACTGACTTATTTGACTCAAAGCACATCCATATGAAAATTGTGGTACAATAAAATAAATAGATAGCCTACCTAAATAAAAAGATAATATTCACTTGCTTGTTGAGCCTATAGCGTTTATTATCCATACTCAAGGCATACAACCTGTTGAAGGATTGATATATAAGCTATCCTACGTTGTATTTAACCTGACCTTTTACTTCTGAATCGTTAGGGTAGTGTAAGGAGTTAGAGGTTAAATGATAGTATGAAGTATTGAATTTATTATAGGCGATTAGGTGGTATAACGAAGTTATGAGAAACATTTGGAATATTTATAAAAGTGATTGGAAAAACATTTTCGGTGTCTCTACAGGTATTTTGTTAGTCATTGCGATTATGTTATTACCTTCGGTATACGCGTGGTTTAACCTCAAAGCGATGTGGGACCCGTACAGCAATACGTCAGGTATCAAAATTGCCATCACTTCTCAAGATAAAGGAACCACAATTGAAGGAAAAGAGATTAATGTCGGTGATCAAGTACTGGAGAATCTGAAAAAGAACACAACATTAGGTTGGACATTTGTAGATGAAGATACCGCTAGACATGGTGTCGATACAGGCGAATATTATGCCAGCCTACTTATTCCATCTGACTTTTCCAAAAAAATTGGCAGTATTCTAACCGATAATCCGGTAAAGCCTAAAATTATCTATACTGTAAACGAAAAAATCAGTGCAGTTGCGCCCAAAATTACTGATAAAGGTGCTACTACGATTACACAACAGATCAGCGATGAATTTGTAGAAACCGCCAGTGAAGCAGTTCTTACCAAAATGCAAGACGCTGGAATCAAATTCGAAGAAGAACTTCCAACGATTCGCAATATTGAAAACAAAATTTTGACAGTAGAAGCACGCTTACCAGAGATTGATGAATTTGCGGATAAAGCTTTAGAGCTAGAGAAAAAGCTTCCACAAATCGATGCTCAAGCACAAAAAATTGTCGCTTTGCAAAAACGAATTCCTGAGATCGAAGCCGCCGGTAATATGATTCTCAAAGTAGAAGATAATCTGCCGAAGATCAAAGAAGCAGGCAATCAGATTTTATTGTTACAAAAACGACTACCCGAAATTCAAGCCGCCGCAGATAAAGTGAGCGAACTTGATAAAAACTTTTACAAAGTAGAAGATGCACTCAACCAAGCGATTGAGGATGCTGACAAATTATCCGGTATTATTACAGCTGCTCAAGAAGCATTGCCAAAAGTAAAAGAAATTACAGATATCAGCGCTGATTTTACCAATCGAGTTAATACTTTTTTAGATGAAAATGATGGTGCTTTTGATTCAGTGGCACCGATTATTCGTCAAAATTTAGTTCTGTTACAACAAACAGCCGATGCGACTACTCAATTAGTCGATGCAATTCAAGGCGCAGATATTGATCCGCAAGCGGCTCTGGATGCTCTCTCATTTCTAGATACACGCTTATCTCGTGCTGTCGGTATTATCGAGCGCACTACCGATCTATTAACGCGTCTTAATAATGTATTGCCGAACCATCCGCTGGATAATCCAATCAGTCGACTCAATACGGTACATGACAAATTTGAACGTCAATTGGAACTGGTACGCAGTATTCAGCAAGCGATCACCAATGGTCAACAACCTGCTGAAGATATTTTGAACAATCTTCGTCAATTGTCTACAGATGCTAGCGATACATTAGGGGATATCATCTCAATCTATGATAGTCAGATCGTACCTGATATTAATCAAGGGCTGGACAATCTTAGAACCGTAGCCAAAGATGCAGCAAGTGTGTTGCAGACGGCTCAGCAAAAGTTACCCGATGTTGAAGCGGTGCTAAATGATGCTCAAAGCGGAGTACAGTTCGGTCAAGAAGAATTGAAGCAATTGCAGACCGATCTTCCGAATATCGAGAAAAAATTACATGAGGCTAATCAATTATTACAAAGCAAAATGGCCGAGTTCACCAAGCTTATTAATAATGCGGCTGACTTTGTAAATAACGATCTGCCCGGTATTGAAACGAAAGTTCATGATGCCGCCGATTTTGTACGTAACGACCTACCCAAAGCAGAAAAAGAGTTAGATAAAATTACAGATTTGATCCAAAATAAATTACCAGAAGCCGAAAATGCGGTGCATAAAGTAGGCGATTTTATACGTGATGATCTACCGGGACTTGAAAAATCGGTGCACAGTGCAGCCAATAAAGTCAGACTGCTCAAAAATAGCGATAGCGAGCTGTCCCAAATTATCAAATGGTTAAAAGGAGATATTCAGCAAGAAAGTGACTTTTTATCAAGCCCAGTACAGCTAGAAGAAAATCGCACTTATCCGATTCCTAACTATGGTTCAGCGATGTCGCCATTTTACACTACCCTCTCGATCTGGGTAGGCGCAATGTTATTAGTATCTATGTTCAAAGTCGAAGTCGAAGATATAGAAAAACGTTACCGTCCGTATCAGATTTATTTTGGTCGAATGTTTACCTTTATGACGATCGGTATGGTACAAGCGCTTATTATTTCGCTTGGAGATATCTTTATATTAGGTGCATATGTCGTCGATAAAGTCTGGTTTGTCGGGTTAAGTATATTGATCAGTATGGTTTTTGTAACACTAACCTATACACTCGTATCGGTATTCGGCAATATCGGTAAAGGACTGGCTATCATTTTGCTTGTACTGCAATTTTCAAGTTCAGGTGGTACATTCCCTGTCAGTATGACCGGGACTTTTTTCCAAGCATTACATCCATGGTTCCCATTCACCTACGCTGTAGAAGTGCTACGTGAAGCAGTCGGCGGGATGCTGATGGAGACAGTGTATCGAGATGTACTGTATCTGATTGGATTTATGATATTGTTTATGCTATTTGCAGTTGTATTCAAAAAACCATTAGGACCACTAACTGAAAAAATGGCAGAAAAAGCGAAAAAAACAAAACTAATTCCTTAAGCGTTTGGCATTATAAACGCGACTTCTTCTACTTCAATCAATAATGATTTTTGCACAGCAAAATATCTTACATCTAGCACTTGGCATTATAAGCGCGACTTCTTCTACTTCAATCAACAATGATTTTTGCACAGCAAAATATCTTACATCCAGCGTTTGGTATTATAAACGCGACTTCTTCTACTTCAATCAACAAATATCTCAATCCTATATCCAACCAAAAAAAAGAGCCGATCCCTTAGGAGATCAGCTCTTTTTTCTTACGGTAACTATCAATAAAAATCGAAGCAAATTGCGGGTCCCACTGAGTTCCCCGTCCTTCTTCCAAAATCATAATCGCTTTTTCGGAAGGCATTCCTTTACGATAAGGTCGGTTCGATGTCATCGCATCATACGCATCCGCTACAGCAATAATCCGTCCGAATAACGGAATATCTTCACCTTGTAACCCGTCAGGATAGCCTTTGCCATCATAACGCTCATGATGAGAACGTACACCTGGCAAATACGGTTGCATCGCATCTTTCGGTTCGACCTGTTGTAAAATACTTTCGCCTAGAGCTGGATGTTTTTTGATCTGATCAAATTCTTCATCTGTCAGCTTACCGTCTTTGAGCAATACCGAATCTGTAATCCCGATCTTACCGATATCATGAAGCAAAGCTGTTTTGCGTAAGCGATCCAATTCATATGTGCTTAGACCAGCATTTTCACCAATAATGACAGCATATTCAGCTACACGTAACGAATGTCCGGCTGTATAGGGATCACGCGCATCCAACGCCGCCGCTAATGTAGCAAAGTAACTATCCTGCAATTGAGCACTACGACGATCACGCAATTGTAATCCTTTGATCATATGATTAAATCCTGAAATCAATAGCGAAAAGTCATCTGAGTAATAATCTTCCGCTTCTCCGCTAAAATCACCGTTTTTGACATGTTCCATCTCGCTGTACAGATTACGAATAGGATGCTCTACATCTCTTGCCAGTAACTGTGCTCCGACAATACTAAAAGCAATACTGACTAGAATAACAGCACCTGCCCAGCTCCAATATTCGCCACTTTGCATGCCTGTCATTTCTTGCAAGCGTATCTGCGCCGCCAGACTAAATAACACTAATGGAAACACACCGATCAAAAAAATACTCCATTGAAATTTACGACGAACCGATACATGAACTTGCCCTAATTCCAAAATGTCTTTGCCATACAGACGATGCAGACGTTCTTTCATCAGGATCAACATCGGACGAATCGCGGACGCTGTTAGAAAAAATTCAATAAAAGCGTGCATACTCGCTACCATTAATGCTCCTGCGCCGCCGATCCACAAATAGTAGGTGGGTAACGTAATCCAACCTTTTCCCATACAAATAATCATCAGTATCAATGCCGGCACAGTTAATCCTAAAAAGTGTGGCAACATAATGCGATACACCGATAGCTTGGGAAATTTATGTAGTTGGATATAAGCGCGTTTGATCATTTCTTCTGTTGGAAAATCAATCACACATGCTTCACGAATCGTACGGATATGATGTCTAAATACAATACTTTCAAGCCCTAACATCACGACAAACGAAAACATCATAATGCCAACCATTCTTATATTTTGTAAGAGTGGTGCATCAACCGTTGTTAAAACAAATAATCCGCCAACGACAGCGACTGCAATCACCGATCCGATAATATAGTTCAATAAAATTTGCTTGAGGAACGTTCGATATGACTTCAAAGTAGTCTCCTCTTTTCCTAAATACGTCACTTGATAAACTAGCAATTGATTCTTACTTTATTTATTTCGGTTCTACCTGTTTAAAAGTTGATGTTTTTATAAAGATGATTTCGTTTATATATAAAAGCTTAATATATAACTATAGATATATTTTATGATAAAAAGGGGCTTGCCTATGCATACAACAGAAATGACCAGTAATTTGATCTTACTTCTTGGAAGCCTTCTACTGATTGGCGTGCTTTCTACCAAATTTTCTTCTCGTTTCGGGATGCCTGCACTTGTGTTTTTTATACTAGCTGGTATGGGACTCGGACGTTTTATTTATTATGATAATGCTTTTATCACTCAATGGTTCGGCGTATTAGCACTTGTCATTATTTTGTTTGAAGGCGGGATGCAGACAAGGATGGATATGGTGAAGCCTGTGATTCGTCCTGCTTTATCTCTGGCTACAATAGGTGTATTGCTAACTACTTTTATTATCGGTTATTTTGCTCATTTGATTTTAGGGGTAAGTCTTACCGAAGGATTATTATTTGGAGCGATTGTAGGATCGACCGATGCAGCAGCCGTTTTCTCTGTGCTTGGCAGTAAAAATGTCAGCAAGAAAATTACGTCTACGCTAGAAGCTGAATCTGGTAGTAACGATCCGATGGCGGTATTTTTAACGATTATGTTTATCGAATTAATTCAAGATCCTTCGATTAGCATTTGGAGCAAAATCTTTTCATTTTTCTGGGAAATGGGTTTTGGACTGGTACTCGGTATTATTTGCGGTAAGCTTGCGGTAATGCTGATCAACAAAATTAATTTTGAGACAGCGAGTTTATATCCAGTACTAGCGATTTCAGCCGCACTTTTTACATACGGGGTAAGTTCACTCACTCATGCTAGCGGTTTTTTGGGTGTATATGTGATGGCTCTAGTGATGGGGAATTCTGATCTAACGTATCGACGTTCTATTTTACAGTTCAATCAGGGTTTTGGCTGGATTATGCAAATATTAATGTTTGTATTACTCGGTCTGCTTGTCTTCCCTTCACAATTACCTGCTGTAGCATGGCAAGGGATTATTTTATCAGTCTTATTGATTCTAGTAGCCAGACCTCTTGGAGTATATGCCAGTCTATTGATTAGTAAATTTTCATTTCGTGAAAAAACACTGGTAGCATGGGCAGGGCTTCGCGGAGCTGTTCCCATTGTACTGGCAACGTATCCGCTATTAGCAGGTGTGCCTAATGGACATTTATTTTTTAATGTGGTCTTTTTTATCGTTCTGTCTTCTGCTCTTATTCAAGGAACGACCATATCATCGCTCGCTGACAAATTAGGTTTAACTGAAAATATACCGGATCAACAACCTTCGATTATTGAACTTGTAGCGACCGGTCGTACCACTTCAGAGATTAGCCATCTTACTCTAGATAAGCGAAGTTGTATGATCAATCGAGAAATTCAAGATATCCATTTACCTCAAAGTGTATTGATCACTGCGTTGATTCGTAATGAAGAAATACTGACACCACGCGGCAATACTGTGTTGCTAGCAGGTGATAAAGTGTATCTGCTCGGGCCCAAAGCCAAGCGTGAAGATATTCGCAAATTATTTACAGGTGAGATCGATCCTACGTCTCCACCTCTTACATGATGTAGCCAAATTCTTTTCTGTTGCCTATACACAAAACAAGCGCTCTTCCAATAATGGGAGGGCGCTTGTTATAGGTGTACATATATGATCGAACACGAGATGAAAGTAAACTGGTTACCCCTGAATCTCTGCTGCCAGAATAACAGGTCCTCTTGGTTGATCACCTTTTTCATCCGGTTCAAGTGTAATCGCAATGGTGTCATAATTTTCTGGTTGGAATGTATAATACATCGCTCCTGTTCCGTCTTGAGTAAGGAACGTTCCTGCACTTTGCTTCACATCACCTTTAATCAACCAGACTTGAAACGCTTGTTTACCTTTTAGCTTGGGTAAGTTATCTGCTTGAACAAGTAAATGGGTTCCCTTATCATCAATAACAATTGATGCGAGTCCCTGCGCAACAATATCGGCTGTAGCTGGATTCAGCTTCACTGCTTCATCTACTTTAAGCCCTTGTGTAGGCATAGAAACAGTCGCTAATTTTCCTTGTAGACTATTCACCTGCGTACTTGAAATAGCTAGTTGTTGCTGTAAGCTGTCAATCTCCCCGCGTAAATTAGAAGCATATACTCCTATAATAACAGCAGCAGCGGCAACAAATGTAGTAGCAATGCGCCAGAATCTGCCTTTGTTTTTATCTTTTGTCCATTCTTTATCTTCTTGCGTACTATATACGACTGGTGGCTTCACGATAGACTCATCCGATGATTTTTCCACTTCTATAGGAGTGGTTCCCCGATCATCTGATATTGTCTGTTCTGTATGGCTAGGTGTAAGTATATGACTCAACACACGATTCTTCATACCTTTTGGTGGCGCAACGTCTTCAACGGCGAATGGCAAAATGTCCATCACCTCCCGAAGTTCTTCAACCGCCAGACGGCATTGTTCATCCTCTTTCATGTATGCTTCGAACTGTGCTTGTTCTTCTGGATCCAAACCGCCCAGTACATACATTTCAATCATATCGTTTAGTTCATTTTTATTATATTGATTATCATTATTCATAAATAGTTTTCCCCCCTCACCGCTCCAGCAAGCTTCTTGTGAAGCTGCCTTATGGCAAGTCTTACTCTGCTCTTGACGGTTCCTAGCGGAATACTATATCGCTCGGAGACTTCATGCTGAGTCAATCCTTGAAAATATATAGATTCAATCACTTGCTTCTGATCTTCTCTCAATTCATCCATTGCTTCTTTAATACGCTGCCGCTCCCAGTTCAGCGTCACTTGCTCTTCGGTATTGGCCTTCATATCAGGTATACCACGAAGTGTTTCATCTTTAGTAGGGTCAACAGGTGCCCGTGATGATTTGCGTCGTAACATATCTACAGCGATATTACGCGTAATCGTAAACATCCATGTAGATAGTTTCCCCTGGCTTTGATCGTAACGCTCTGCATGATTCCATACACGCAGAAATAATTCTTGTACTACTTCTTCTGCTGCCATCGTGTCTTGTACAATCCGATAGGCGAACGAATACACTGCCCGTTCATAACGGTCATATATGCATTCAAGTGCTTCGGCATCTTTTTGGGAAATCCGTCGCATAAGTTCTCTGTCTTCAGCTATATCGTTCATCCAAGGGCTCCTTTCCTGTTCCCTTATATTATAACCTTCGCAAGAAAATTTGCTATGGATGACTTTTTAAAAAATATTATTGCTTCTCTGCTTTATTTACATTAAAAGTTTATTTTTGGAAATTTGGTTCAAGTCTAAGTGAATAGCTTATTAAATTAGAGTAAGCAGTTTAGTTGTTACATTTTTAAGAAATGCGTCACAAAGGGGTTACAATTCAGTTAAACATTTTTAATTTTTTTCAGGAAAGATGATCCACTGCTCTAAAGTAAGCGTATTCTTCTATGAAGTACCTGTTTGATGAACACAATGTAACTGATCCCAAATTACCTAAGGAGAGTGGAAACATGTACAAGTCTGTTCTATCTAAGATTGGTATTCTGCTAATGGCAGTTGTATTGATCTTACCAACAACAGCAGGAGCTGCCGCTGCAACAACTAAAGGCGCTAAAGCTGATCTTCGTTCAGCATTGGGGCAAGTTCTTGGAGAACATGCGTTGCTAGCTATTATTGCAATGCAAAAAGGAATTGATGGCAAAGCTGATTTCGATCAAGCTGCCGCTGCTCTAAATGCTAATACAGATGATTTGAGTGCTGCTGTTGCTTCCGTATATGGTAATGAAGCTGGCGCTGCTTTCAAAACGATCTGGGCTTCGCATATCGGATATTTCGTGGATTATGTAAAAGCAACCGCTGCAAACGATAGCGCTGCTAAACAAAAAGCGAAAGACGAATTAGCAGAATATAAAGTAACACAAGCCAAGTTCTTTGCAGACGCAAATCCTAATTTGCCACAAGCTGCACTAGAAGCAGGACTGGAAGAACATATCAATATGCTGTTGACTGCATTTGATGCTTATGTAGCTAAAGATTATACAAAAGCATATACAACAGCAGATGAAGCTTACAAACATATGTTTATGTTTGGTGATACATTAAGCGCTGCAATTGTAAAACAATATCCTGACAAATTTACAACAGATATGTCTACAATGGGAGCTTCTGACTTGCGCTCTGCTCTAGGTATCATCTTGGGCGAGCATGCAACATTAGCTGCGTGGGCAATGCAAAAAGGAGTTGACGGTGCTCCTGATTTTGAACAAGCCGCTGCTCTACTTAACAAAAACACAGATGATTTGAGTGCTGCTGTTGCTTCTGTATATGGTAACGAAGCTGGCGCTGCTTTCAAAACAATCTGGGCTTCTCATATCGGATACTTTGTAGATTATGTAAAAGCAACAGCTGCTGGCGATGCAACAGCGAAGAAAAAAGCAGTTGATGAATTAGCAGAATACAAAGTAAAACAAGCGAAATTCTTCGCAGATGCTAACCCTAACTTGCCTCAAGCTGCTCTTGAATCTGGGCTTGCAGAACATATCGGAATGTTGCTTAAAGCATTCGATTCTTATGTAGCTAAAGATTACACAACAGCTTATTCTGAAGAACGTATGGCTTATCACCACATGTTTGGATTTGGAGACATTTTGAGTGAAGCAATCGTTATGCAATACCCTGCCAAATTCGGCGGTACTGCAACTCCGACTCCTACAACACCAACTACACCATCTATGCCGAACATGCCTAATATGCCAGCTACACCACCAACAACACCTTCTACAGGTGGAGCGAATGGTACTAGCGCTGATACCAGCCCTGAATTGAAAACAAAAGTAATTCAATTTACACCTGGTAGCAAAATGTATATGGTAAATGGCGTATCGATGACTATGAGCACTAAAGCTACAGTATACAATGGTAAAACATATGTGCCATTGCGTTACCTTGCAGCTAATGCAAATATGAAAGTATTCTACACTAAAGAAACAGCTACAACTTGGTTGGATACAGGTATCCAACGTTACGAGTTCTGGGTGAATTCTAAAGTATACAAAGTAGACAACATGCGTAAAGGCATGAACGATATGGTTATCTCTCGTAACGGACAGACTTTAATCCCTGTACGTTGGTTTGCAGATAACTTTGAATGGAACATGAGTGTAAATAATAATACGATCACAATTAGCAAAACGTATTAATATCTCGTTTGCTAGGTAGTATCATATTTCATATCTATACTTCATGATTGTCCACATGGCGACACCTTGTGCAGATTCAATGCGCAAGGTGTTGTTTTTATGAATTGTTAGCTGATGTATACAAGATTTTATCTTTAATTTTTGTATTCCCTGCTAAATATTACTCTATTGTCATTTTTTTTTAATTATTAGCTGATTAGTAATCGGTAAATTGGTTTATAAGTTAGTAAGAGAGCAAAAAATATATCTATTAGACGAAGGAGCACTACACATGAAATTAAACAAATTGCTAGCACCTGTACTTGGATTATCCCTATTGTTACCAGCTGCTGGAGCATTCGCAGCAACACCTACAACAGCAGATATGAGTCCTGAATTAAAAACAAAAGTAATTCAATTTACAATGGGAAGTAAAATGTACATGGTAAACGGCGCTTCAATGTCTATGCCAATGGCTCCTGTTGTATATAAAGGAACTACATATGTACCATTGCGTTACCTTGCAATGAATGCAAACATGAAAGTATCTTACAACAAAGAAACATCTACAACTTGGTTGGATACAGGTATCCAACGTTATGAGTTCTGGGTGAACTCTAAAGTATACAAAGTAGACAACATGCGTAAAGGTTTGAACGATATGGTTATCTCTCGTAACGGACAAACACTTGTACCTGTACGTTGGTTCGTAGACAACTTCGAGTGGGACATGAACGTAAGTAACGGCATGATCACAATCAACAAAACTTATTAATCTGCTAAGTCTAACGTAGATCATATATACAAAAAGAACATTCTAGATCATAGAGTGTTCTTTTTCTTTTGTAAAATATACAGTCTATGGTCTAAAAGTTAATTCTTGCTTTTTATCTGAAATAAGCGTATAATAATTACTGTTATTGTTTAGCCCTCGGTTTTATCCTTCGCATTCTTTTTTCGGTATGCTGCCGGAATCATCTCAAATTTCCTTTATGATTAAAACCCAAGAAATTTGAAGTTTGCCGATTCACACTGGCGCGGTCATCGGAGCCGCAAGGACAAGAGAGAGGTAGGGCTTTTGTTGTTTTGGACTCAACTGTTACTTAGATGTAATACAGAGCGAACCAAAACCGTCCCCGTCCATTTCCAAATTCGGGGTTACGGGTTAAAAATAGCTGCAGTCAGCAGCCATATTATCATCAGATTGGGCAGATTATAGTAATCGTGCTCCTACGAAGTGTATTTTGTATACGCGGCAACTTTGAATATAATGATTTATCACATATTTCTGATATTTTTTACACATATGGCTTTTCGGTTGCAATCAACCGGCATAACCTTTGGATATTATGCCCACACATCCCCGGGAACTTCTACACCTGCTTACAGGTGAGGTTCCCGGGGATTTCTATGTCTTATTCAGATTGGAGTATGATCGATGTCTAAGCAACATCTGCGTTATGTATTGTTATTATGTTTATGTTTTACTGCTGGATTAGTAGATGTGATCGGCTATTTACGGCTAGAGCATGTATTTACAGCAAATATGACAGGAAATATTGTAGTGCTCGGTATGTCACTCGGTCGCTTGCACGATCTGGCGATTGCACGTGTACTTACAGCACTTGTTGGATTCGTCATCGGCAATATGATCGCCGCAATCATTATCGGAAGCGATAAATCTCCTTCGCTCTGGTACTATCGTGTGACTACAGCATTAATCGTGGAATGGGGCTTATTATGTACCTTTGCTCTACTCGCTTATCTTCCTTTAACAGAAACGCTTGTATTTGTATGTCTGGGTAGTTTGAGTATGGCGATGGGGATTCAGACCACCGCAGCTAGACGATTAGGTATAGCAGGTATTTCTACAACTGTACTTACCAATAATCTGGTCAATGCTGTAGAAGATATGGTCGCTCATGTACGTCAACTGTTGTCTGGTCATCCACAGTCGACCAGTCGATTATTATCGACTGAATCCCGGTTACGCATTTTGGGAATTGTTCTATATGCGTGTGGTGCTATTGTAGCGACTGTGTTAGAAAGACATGCCCCTCTTCTGCTTAGCTGGATTCCTGTGAGTCTAGTAACGATCGTTATTGTGATTGCCCTTTGGAAATACTCCAAATCAGACACCACTCCATCTACAAAGAAATTATAATTTTTTGTCAAAACAAAAAAAGAGACCTCAACGGTCGCAGCCGCTGAGGTCAAGGTATAGTAATTCAAAAGGGGTTATTACAGTCATTATAATAGGTACATCTTAATATTACCTTAGGCGAACCTGAAAGAAACATTAATTTTTCAATTTTAGGTATCTTGCTTTATAATGTCTTCCAAAAAAAAGGAACTCCACGGTCGCAGTCCATGGAGTTCAGTAATGCTTATATATTCAAAAGGGGTATGTCATTACTATAACCGCTGTATCTTAAAAGTTTATGAAATGCACCTAAAAATCGCATTAAAATTCATTTTTTCTATTTTTTTAAGATTGCAGCTTTTGATTCACTGAATCTAACTTATACTGTGCTGATGTTGGATGATCCCGTCGATCATCAATTTTGATCGATGTGGATACACGCCCTGCTCCCTCTTGAAAAGGAGATTCATGCAATGCTAGAATCGCTTTCATCACATCTCCAATCTCACCTTCAATAATCGTACTCATCGGTGTTAGTTGTGTCTGTACACCTGTCTGCTCACTTAATACCCGTTGCATCTGCGCTACATAACTACTAATACTGGTACTTCCTGTTCCTAATGGAATAACGGTCACTTCAGCAATAGCCATTTTTTTATCCTCCTTTAATAAATTACACTCGTCTATTATATAGTTTACCCATTCTGCGGTTTGATGCATGTTTATCATCATTGCGATCGTTCATATATGACTACATACCCCTACTTATCCAAAAGGTAAAGAGACAATTATCACTTACATAATCAATATATTGATATAAATTAATAAAGTGTTAACTAGATATAGATAATAATTGAAATAACGAATTATTTTAGGAATGTGATGATCTGTAGATTAGACTTCACTTGATCGATATGTAATCTCTGCTACCCGACACCAGTTGTCTTTATGATGTCGGGTTTTGCTTTATCTGTGAGTTGGATTTTTATTTATATTCTAACGAGAGGAAGTGTGATTGATGTCTATTTTGACTCCACATACTAAATCAGCTTACATAACACCTCCTATATCATCCGAACTGCAATCGGTACTCGATATGGGCGAACATATTATTGAAGGTGAACACGAATCCGCACGTGAAAATGCTAATCTGAATGGAGCAAGCTTTTCTGGAAAAATGAGTCGGTTGGGTAGTGAATATGCGAAATGGTACACCAAACGCCAACTGTTACCTCAACCAATCGCTGAAGCGGTTGCCCAAAATCGTATCTATATTCACGATCTGGATCATTATGCTGTGGGTACGACGAACTGTATCTTTATTCCATTTGATAAATTATTGCGCGATGGATTCAGTAGTGGCAACGGTAGTCTACGGACACCTAATTCGATTATGACTGCTATGGCGCAAGTAGCAATTATTTTTCAATGTCAGCAAAATTCGCAGTATGGCGGTGTAGCAGCGAATAAGCTTGATTATGATCTTGCTCCTTATGTAACCAAATCGTTTCGCAAGCATCTACGCAAAGGATTCCGCTATTTTCAAGAAGAAAGCGAAATGGTTGAAACGATCGTTCAGAATGCAGTCATGGATGATCAAGTGTTAGCTACTGATTATCCGCGTGCATATCAGTATGCTCTTGAAGAAACCAAAGTCGAGACACTGCAAGCCGCAGAAAGTCTTATCCATAATCTTAATACAATGTCCAGTCGTGGTGGCGGACAGATTCCATTTACCAGCATTAACTATGGCACATGTACATCGACAGAAGGACGACTAATTGTACAATGTCTACTCTCTGCAACCGTACGTGGATTAGGTCATGGAGAAACACCGATTTTCCCTATTCAGATTTTCAAATGTAAACAAGGGGTGAATCAACAAGCTGGTGAAGTTAACTATGATTTATTTTTACAAGCGATCGATTGTTCAGCTCGTCGTCTTTATCCTAATTTTGCAAATCTGGATGCTCCAATCAATCGAGAACATGAAATTTCAGGTCAACCGGATACTGAATTTGCAACAATGGGTTGTCGTACACGTGTAATGGCAGATCGATTCGGACGCAATCATCTGTCTGGCAAAGGCAATCTTTCTTTTAATACGATTAATCTTGTGAAATTAGGCATCGATTATGGAATCACCGGACAGCGATCGGTAGCCGATGAGCAAGGGTTTTATCGAGAACTTGATGAATGTATTGAACTTGCGGCTCAAGGGCTGTTGCACCGTTACCGTCTTCAAGCATCTCAACCTGCCAAAGCGTCTGACTTTATGATGCGTGAAGGGGTATGGGAAGGTGGCGATCTACTTGCACCTGACGATCGTGTAGAAGACTGTATTAAGCATGGTTCATTATCGATTGGCTTTATCGGACTTGCCGAATGTATGAAAGCTTTGTACGGCAAGCATCACGGGGAAAATGATATGGTGTATGAGCAAGCACTCTCACTGATTGCTTATATGAGAACAGCTTGTGATGCGCTTAGCGAACAATATAATCTTAACTTTTCATTGATGGCTACGCCAGCAGAAGGATTATCCGGCAAATATTCGTTAACATCGATCGTGAATATTATGGTTCGATTGAAGGAGTAACTGATCGCAAGTATTATACTAATTCTTTTCATATCCCTGTCTATTATTCGATTACAGCCGCTCGCAAAATTCAGCTAGAAGCACCTTTTCACCATTATTGTAATGCAGGAGCCATTTCATATATAGAATTAGACGGTAACGCTCGTCACAATGTCAAAGCCATGTACCAGATTATTCAGTATGCGCTGGCTCAACAGATCAGCTATTTTAGTATCAATCATCCGATTGATCGGTGTACTGGTTGTGGACATGAAGGCATTATCGGAAGTCATTGCCCTGCGTGTGGCGTCTCTGAATTAGAAGTGCCTATCGCCCGTTTGCGCCGTGTCACAGGATATCTGACCGGTGATTATCAGACTCGATTTAATCCTGCCAAGCAAGCTGAAGTGCGGGATCGGTTGAAACATTCACGATGAATATCTGCGGTTATATTCCCGAGTCGGTCAATGAAGGCGATGGATTACGAGCTGTTATTTTTATCAGTGGTTGTAGACATGGTTGCAGTGGGTGTTTTAGCAGACACACCTGGTCGTTTCAAGCAGGCGAACAATTCACAGACAATCTACAACAACAACTGATAGACGAAATGAAGCAAAATCCTTTGTTAGACGGATTAACGATAGCTGGAGGAGACCCTTTCTTCTCCGCTATCGCAGTGTCTGCTTTTGTTCAACAAGTGCGTCAGCAGATTCCTGATTTCTCAATCTGGATCTATAGCGGATACACATGGGAACAATTAATTCATTCTTCAGTAGAGGGTGCGGTTTCTTTGCTACATCTGTGCGATGTACTGATCGATGGTAGATTTATAGAGCAACAACGTGATGTTTCTTTGCGTTACCGGGGAAGTCGTAATCAGCGAATTATTGATATTCAGCAAAGCATAATACAGAACAAACCTATTTTATGTCAATCCAGTGATATGTACGATAATAATGCTGATATCAACGCTATGACTACATTAACATAATTGACTTATTTTCTTAAATTGCTTATGATTTGTTTAGCAAGATAATGGTTAAGTAAGAATTGTAAGAGATTTACTAACCACATAACTCTATATTCCTGTTAAAGGGGAGTAGCTGTACAGGCAAAGTCGTCATTACGGGATTTATCCCCGGTTTTGCTTGGCAATGATAAACATTGTTAGCGAGACCTTTACCATGTTTTGGTGAAGACTCGTTATTTTTCGGGAGACCTTTACCAATCATGGTAAAGGTCTTTTTTATATACTAACGCACAAAAAAACGAGATTTAGGGAGGCAATTCTATGGAAGTAGCATTGTTATTGGAGTACGGATGGGTATTACTTGTACTGATCGTACTGGAAGGTCTGCTCGCAGCAGATAACGCTTTGGTACTCGCAATTATGGTTAAGCATTTACCTGAAGAAGAACGTAAAAGAGCATTGTTCTATGGATTATTCGGTGCATTCGTTTTCAGGCTAGGTTCATTATTTATTATTTCGTTCCTTGTCGATGTATGGCAGGTTCAAGCGATTGGTGCATTGTACCTTCTGTATATCGCGTTCAATCATATTATTCGTAAAATTATTTCCCATCGTTCCAAAATTGATCAAGCTGCTGAAGAACCAGGGCCAGACGGTAAGCCTAAAAAGCAATCTGGTTTCTGGATGACGGTATTCAAAGTCGAAGTTGCTGATATTGCTTTTGCTGTCGATTCTATTTTAGCGGCTGTTGCTCTAGCTGTAGCATTGCCTGCAAGTGGATTGCCTGCGATCGGCGGTATGGATGGCGGACACTTTATCGTTATCTTCCTGGGTGGATTTATCGGTCTAATCATTATGCGTTTTGCCGCTTCTTATTTCGTGAAATTGTTGCAAAGTCGTCCAGGTCTAGAAGTTGCTGCGTTTGTTATCGTAGGTTGGGTAGGTGTGAAGCTTGCGGTTATCACTCTTGCGCATCCAGCACTAGGTGTATTGCCTGAGCATTTCCCTGAAAATACGATCTGGAAATTATCGTTCTATATTGTGCTTGTAGCGATCGCTGTCTGCGGTTGGTTGTTATCAAGCAAAGTGGAAGTCAAAGACGAAGACAATGCTGTACGTGAAGTCGAAAAAGAGATTAAAGAAGATCTATAATTAACTTATGCATGAATGGTTAATAGGTCTGATCGAAGGATTCAAAAGTCTGGGCTATGTTGGCATTGCATTAGCCCTGACGTTCGAATTCATCCCGGCAGAGTTGGTTCTTCCACTCACCGGCTTCTGGATATATGAAGGTGATTTCAATATGATTCTGGTGATTCTAGCAGGTACGATCGGTGGTGTAACCGGTCCATTAACATTATATGCACTGGGTCGTTATGGAGGCAGACCGCTAGTTCTGCGCTTCGGTAAATACTTTTTAGTTCGGGAAAAAGAAATCGTCAAAGCCGAACAGTTTTTTGAAAAGTATGGTAGTGGCGTAGCCTTCTTCGGCAGATTTATTCCCGGTGTACGTACCGCAGTATCGATTCCTTGCGGGATGGCAAATATGAATGTCTGGAAATTCAGTATTTATACATTTGCGGCTATGTTACCGATCACCAGTCTGTATGTATATCTAGGCTATAAGTTAGGCCCGCGCTGGGAAGAAGTAGGTCCACTCGCTTCTCAATATTTAACACCTGTAGCGATTGTGATTCTTGTTGTTCTAGCGGCATGGATCGGTTGGAAGTGGTTAAGTGCTCGCCGAAAAAAAGCGAATACTTCCTCTACTGAACGTGATGCTGAATAAATAATATATCAAGAAAGCGTCTGTTGAATCTCGAAATGTATCTTATTTCGATGATCTACAGGCGCTTTTTTTGTATAGATGCTACAACGATAGAAATGGGTCACGCAGATATTTCAGAAAATGTATAGACTGGCAAAAGCAGTCCTGCACAAGATTGTGGTATTTATAAATCGCTATTTTGAAAAAAGCCTTTATAGACAAGGTTTATAGCCTCTACAGCCAGCAAATAGATGTAGATATTTTGGACGATGTATTTTTTACAATTGAATTGTTATCCACTTATTTACATAATTTATTTACAAAAAATTGAAAAATAGTATTAATAATTGTAATTTATAAGACGACATAGTAAGTATAAACGCTTATTTTGCATAAATACGAAAATAAGCTGCTTTTAAAATTTGATCGATGTAATTGATAATCAAATTACATATCGATATGGAGTGGATAAAATGAGAATAGGTGCTAATTTTCAAACATTTACTAAATTAATTGCTGCTTTTATCTTAGTGGCATTAATTGTAGCGGCTATCGGTTTGTATGGTTTGAATAATCAGAATCGGATGAATGAAAGTGTAAACGGTTTGTACAATAACAATCTAGTATCCATGCAAGCCTTATCTGCTGCCGAGTTGTCTTTGCAAAAAATGCGTGTCGCTTCACGAGATATTGCTCTAACCGCAGATGATGTTGCGAAGAAAAAAGTTGTAGATTCTATTCCTGACCTTATTACCGCTGTTCAACAAAACATGTCCCAGTACAGCAACACCCCGTTATCTGATCAAGAAAGAAACGAATTGCAAAACTTCAATAAATTCTGGGCAAATTATAACGATGTCTACAGCCAAGCTGTGAATCTAGCAGAGAACTCAACGCCAGCCGAATTTCAGACGTATGTTCAAAATAGTGTCGTTCCGGCAGGTACAGATATGTATGATAGTATTGCCAAACTGAACCAAATCAATGAACAAACTGCAAGTGCTGCTAACAATAATGCCAAAGCTGTTTTTGCAAGTGCTAAGTTCTGGACGACTTTATGGATTGTTGTGGCGTTCTTATTCTGTATTTTATTAGGAACGATCATTTCTCGGATGATCAGTGTGCCATTAAAACAGATTAGTCGCTTGCTTAAACAAGTAGCAGCCGGTGATCTACGTGAACAATCCAACCTGACTGGTAAAGATGAAATCGGACAATTAGCGATTGCTGCTAATGATATGACTAACCGTCTAAATGGTCTGATTGCAGATATTATTGAATCTGCTCAAAGTGTAGCGGCTACTTCGGAAGAAATTTCGGCAAGTACAGAAGAAATTGCTGGAAGCAGTGCTAATCAATCGCAATCAGCTCAATCGATCGCTCAATTGTTTAAAGATATGTCTATAGCTATTGATGATGTGGCTCGCAGTGCAGAACAAGCGGCTGAACTTTCTAATACTACCGTAGAAAAAGCACAACATGGTGGTCAAATTGTGGATCAAGGTACACAAGCGATTCAAGAAGTGACTCAGCAAATGTCCAAACTTGAAAATGATTCTACTCGTATCGGCGATATTATCGAAGTGATTGATGAAATTGCGGATCAGACTAATCTGCTTGCTCTCAATGCAGCGATAGAAGCCGCTCGTGCCGGTGAACAAGGTCTTGGCTTCGCTGTAGTCGCTGATGAAGTACGTAAGCTAGCAGAACGCAGTAGCGCTGCGACTAAAGAAATTACAGGCATTATTCGCTCTATGCAGACCAATATGAAACACAGTATTGAAGCGGTAAATAGCAATGCAGAACACTCTGTATTAACGAGCAACGCTTTTGAAGATATTGTGCATCGTGTCAGTGATTCTTCACTCAAAATCAATGGTATTGCCGCAGCTAGTGAACAACAAAGTGCTCAATCTGTCGATGTAATGCATTCTGTTAATGAAATTGCAGCCGCTACAGAAGAAGTAGCATCTGCTTGTGAACAAACAGCTTCTTCTTCGCAGACACTGGCTCATTTGGCAGATCAACTTCATTCATCTGTCAATACGTTTAAAATTTAATTTGTAATGTAGGTTAGTCGGTAAATAACAAAAAAATTGGAGGTCCTACTTATGATCAGATCGTCCGACCAATATATTGAATGTATGGCTGATAATCAACGGATCGCTCTGCCTATTCATGGGGTACAGGAAATTATCCGTTTTGAGTTATTTACCCCTACCCCACAATCCGATCCGCAAGTATTAGGAACAATTAGTTGGTATGGAAATACATTGCCTGTGGTTCGTTTGCAGACCAATCAGGCAACCAACCATACTAATGAACGTGCACAAACATCAGCTACAGCACGCATTTTAATTTTACGCCAGCATAATCAAGCTATCTTAGGCTTATATGTAGATCGAGTATGCAGAATCGCAACATATCCTCAACATCTATGGATAGCTACGTCTACATACCCTTGGATTACACGTTGTGTAGAAGAAGACTACACGCATATTTCACTATTGGATATTCATTGCTTGAATCATACATTCGGTCTTACAACGACTCGATAAGATCACCTGCAAGTAAAGATGCAGGATTACCTGTACGTTGATACGCGGCAACTTCACCAGCATGACCATGTAAATGCACACCAAATGTGGCGGCTTGTATGCCGTTTAATCCTTGAGCTAGTAATCCTACGATGATACCTGTTAATGCATCTCCAGAACCGCCTGTAGCCATTCCCGGGTGTCCGGTAGTATTTACGAATACTTGTCCTTCTGGTGAAGCAATAACCGTTCTAGCGCCTTTGAGCACTAACGTAATATGATGCTTCATTGCAAATTCACGAGCAATGCCGATTCGGTCACGCTGTACTTCCGGTGTAGAGATGCCTGCTAATCTAGCCATCTCTCCCGGATGTGGAGTTAGGACAGTATCGGCTTTTCGCTGTTGCCATGTAGATAATCCATCTGCTTCAGCAATCATATTCAGACCATCTGCATCTAACACAAGCGGTTGGTCGGTTTGCTCCCATAGCGTCTGCAACCATGCTCCATCCTGTTCAAATCGACCTAGTCCTGGTCCTATCGCTAATACATCACATTTTTCTGCCAATGTTAAAATCGATGTTGCGCTTTTATATTCCCATTTGCCTTCTGCTCCGTCTACCGCAGGAGCAAGCATTAACTCAGGTACATGCCCTGCAATATGGGGTAACAATGCTTGCGGAAGCGCCCATGTCACCAGTCCGCTACCGATACGTAATGCGGCTCGGGATGCAAGTAAGCCTGCACCACTCATATTCATACTGCCACCTATAATAAGTACATGTCCGTAGGTTCCTTTATGTCCATCTACTGCTCGAGCACGTTCAGGATCGACTTCCAAAACATCCTCCAACACTTGCTCTGTGACCAAATGAGTATCCACCGCTAGCGTTTGAGCAGTAAACCGAGGAATACCAATATTACGCACAACGACATCGCCTGCTACTCCTGCTCCCGGGTATTGCACTAATCCACGTTTGAGAAAAGCAAGGCTTACAGTTAATGATGCTTGAATACAGGTATCTGCTACTTCGCCTGTATCTGCATTTAGCCCACTTGGAATATCTGCTGCAATGATTGGCTTACCGCTACAATTCGCCGCATGGATGATCGCATCATACGGTGCACGTGGTTCTCCTTGACTCCCTGTACCCAAAAGCGCATCCACAATTCCTGTATACCCTTGCCAACGGGATTCAGTCTCCCATTGTTCACTCCAGATATCCGATACAATACCAGAATATTGCGCTGCATCACGCTGGGTCGCTGCATCACCTGTTAATTCTGCCGGATCTTGAGCATATAGCACAGTCACTTGAATACCCGCATCTTGAAGATAGCGAGCAACGACTAATCCATCGCCTCCATTGTTTCCTTTGCCGACAAGAATAAGCCAGTGTTGCTTATGGTCTTGAACGTTCCATGTATGGTCGTTACGAATCTGTCCTACTTTTGATAGACTTTTGCCAAAAGGGATATCCGCTTGTTCTTGCTTGGAAGTATTATTCCAATGAATCACTTCTTCAGCGATAGCTTTGCCAGCACTCTCCATCAGAGATAAAGCAGGTATTCCTAATTTCTGAATCGTATGTTGATCCAAATCACGCATTTCTTGTGCGGTCACAATATACATTATCTATTCGCTCCTCTATAGCTCAACGTGATGACGTTTGGCTTTGTTGATTTACTTTTACAATCTATTTACTATGTATTAACCGCATTTAGCGCATAACAAAAACACCGCCTACCTAGACGGTGTTTTGATCAAGTATAGCAACAGCTCTATACCTTTTAATATGCGACTGTAAAACGAGTGCGTGTAAATAATGGATCAGCCACTTCATCAAATAAAGCTGCTGCATAATCTTCTACCGAGATGCGACTTGCTCCATCATCATCTGTGATCAGGCGATTGGTTCCGATACGGAAATTACCTGTCCGTTTGCCCGGTTCGATCCAACTTGCCGGACTGATATACGTCCAATCCAGATCGCTCTGGCTATAAATTTCGTAAGCATCGACATGAGCTTGTGCCAGTGGTCTAATTTCTGCTGGAAAATCAGGTGTATCCATCAAGCGCACACCCGGTTCTACTTCCAGACTTCCTGCACCACCAACGACTAGAAGACGCTGTACTCCTGCTCTTTTCATCCCTTCTACAATAGCACTCGCTGCTTCTGTTAGTTCGCCTTCATTTCCAAATTGAGGGCCATACGCGTTGATTACTACATCATGTCCTGAGACAACCGCTTCTACACTAATTGGATCAAGTACATTTAAACTTATACCTTGTAGACGTTCTGTATTTTTATCGATTTTGGAAGAATCACGAGTAGCTGCTGTGATCTCATATTTACGTCGTAGTCCTTCTTGTACAAGGCGTTGTCCGATCGTTCCGGTTGCGCCAATAATAGCTATTTTCATTTGTGGTTCCATCCTTTCCGTCATGAGCGGTCTTTTCTTTTACATACCCGACTCAGCCGATGATGATTCAGTATTAGTTCTGGATCGCTTGACGAACCTGTTCCATTTCCTGCAAATCAGTTGTCACCTGCTTGAGTGTAATCTTTTCTAGCTCATGTTCCATAGCTCGCTGTGCCCGTTGAAATACGCTTTCAAGTTCTGCTTGAATATTACGTCCAATATCGCAATTGGGATTCGGATTCTCGTGAATAGCAAACAGCTCATCTTTGGCATCATTTTGCGCTGCACGATAAATATCCAACAAGGTAATTTCAGACGCAGGACGTGTCATTTGCGCTCCAGCTACTCCTGGCTGAGTACGAACAATACCTGCTTTGGCTAATTGACTAATCATCCGCCGGATCACAACAGGATTGGTATTCACACTTGAAGCAATCCATTCTGAAGTGATACGTCCATCACTTGCATCCAATAATGACAATGTGTGAATAGCCACAGCAAAACGGCTATTATATGCCATACATGTACACCCCTTCTTTATCTTTTTATAATCATTTGATCAAGTTATATGAGACTCATCTATATAAGAATGATTTTTGTGAAAAATAAAACCAGCACTACACTTCAAAAAGCATCTTATTTCAAGCACTTATATACTATAGTATACATCAAAGAGTTATACTTCTAAAAGAAAGTTACTCTGTTGTACAAAGAATTATTGTCAGGACACTTATTCTGTAATAACCATTTTGGTTAAGGATAAGATGTACGCACAAAAAACGATATATACAAGTACGGATGATAGCTAAAGGAGTGAATCTGTTGGATTGGTCTATGTTACTGCGTTCTCATGCTCTCGGATTATATATGGTCGGGATGATAGGACTGTTGGCTTTTGCAGTTGTGTATGGATTTACAGCCAAGCAACGTAAATATAGAGATGATGAACGTATGCGCCGGATTCAAAATAGTCTCGATCGATTAACCCGGGCAGCCGGAGAAGTCTATCCAGCTATTATGAACAAAAATCATAGTGCTCATACAAATCAAACTGCTTTCCCTGTTCCTGCTGAAAGTGTACTGGCTTGCAAAGCCGCTACGTATGCTTCTGATGAATTGTTAGAGCGAATTGATCAGTATATGGAAGAACGAGATCGCAAAAGTCTGGTGTTACTTTATCGTACGTTAGATAGTGATATTCGCCGCTTAACTCGTGAGCGCAAAATGGTACTTGCTCGTGGTGAACATCCACGTTGGGGATTATTGTTATGGCTAACAATTCGACCAGCTATCCCTTTTATCGTTATTATTGCAGAATCATTATTACTATGGAATCTATGGCATGATCTATCTACCGCTATGTCTGTACAACCTTCTTCTGTAGCATTATTTGCTATTTTGCGCTTTATCTCTTGCACAGGAGCTTTGATTGTACTGTATGCTGTTATTACGGCTGATTTTCGTGAAAATGCGCGCAGACTGGTATTTATTTGGTTAGCTTTGTTGATTAGCGGATTATGCTTTATACATATATTCAGTCTTCAAGCCGCTCCTTATCTACTGATTGCCCAGATTCTTATTTTTGTGACCGGATTCCGTTTTACCCGGGAACCCAAGCGCAAAGAACGTCCTTTTGTAGGCGAATACGAATAAGATTGTTATCGCAAGCAAAAACACTTCAGTTATAGAGCAGATACAGTCTGCTTATACTGAAGTGTTTTTTATTATAAAGTATGATTTATAGCGTATTGCTTGCTAGTGATGGCGTAGTATCAATCAATCGTTTATTGTACACCAGGTTCTGGTTGTTCAGCCATTACACATACTGGACGACTCAGTGTTAATTCATTGCCTGTGATCAACAATTTACCTGTATCCGCTTCAATCGCAAATTGTACAATATTGTTGCTATCCTGATTGCTGACGAGAATATATCCACCCGGTACAACAGCAACATTACGCGGCGTTTCCCCTTTGACAGGTACCCATTCGATAGGTGTTAATGCACCGGACATTTCATCGATATTATAATGCACCAGACTGTTATGCCCACGATTTGAAGCATAGACAAAGCGTCCACATGGAGAGATACGAATATCTCCGCCTGTATTTTCACCTGTAAAGTCTTCTGGCAATGTCGATACATGACCAATAATCTCTAATTGACCATCTTCCGGATTACGACCATATGCTGTTACAGTACTATTCAGCTCATTGATTCCATAAGCTAATTGTCCGTTAGGATGGAAAATTAAATGACGGGGACCTGATTCCGCGGATAGCTCAGTAGCCCCTTCTTCTGTTAATGTCCCATTATCTTCTAACCGATATGTAAATACCTTATCCAACCCTAGATCAGATACATACACATGATGATTATCCAAAGAAGCAACAGCAGAATGTGGATGTGGCGCATCTTGACGATCTGGATTAGTGCCACTTCCGGTATGTTTGACTTCACCTGTCATTTCAGCCAAAGCGCCTTGATCCCCTACAGCAAACACATTAACATTAGCACCTGTATAATTCGATGCTACTAAATGCTTACCATCTGGAGTCAATTGCACATAACAAGGAGCGCCTCCACCTGTAGACTTGCGATCTAACAAATGAAGTTCACGCGTCTCTGGATTGATTGTATACGTTAAAATTTCACCTTCGTCTTTTTCACTAGCGGCATATAATGCAGTGCTATCTGTCGATAATGCAAGATACGAAGGATTTTCAATACCTTTGATCCCACCCACCAGACGCAATTCACCTGTATCTGTATTCATTACTGCGGTCTGAATACCTACTTCTTCTTCACTTGCATACGTACCGATATAGAACCAGACTTCATTTTCAAAAACAGACATGATTATATCCCCTTTCAGATCATCAACTGGATAAAGACTTCCTCTATCTTATAACGACCCCGAGAAGGGATTGAATCATTTATCTAGCAATTCGCCGGAAAATCAGCTTCAATAACGGTGGTACAGCAAGAAAAATAAACAATGTTCGAAATAACTGATAACAGCTTACGGTCGCGATATCCGCACCTACTTCATGTGCAATAATACTCATCTGATCCATACCGCCCGGCGCCATACTCAACATTGCTGTAGCTGGAGATACGTGATGCCATTTCATCAATATAAAAGCAAGTATGCATGCAAATAGCAACAGCACAATCCCACTGCCGATTGCTAGACCAATCATCTGTATTTTGTTGGTTAACAGTTCAGGCTTGAGCATAAGACCGATAGAACTACCGATCAATAATTGAGCGATATCTAACATCACAGACGGTAACACTGGTGCAGAGATACCAGCAAATTGAATCATCGCAGTAGTGATCATCGGTAACAAAATAAAGGCGGTTGGAAAATGAATCTTTTTCCCGAGTAGCGCCATACCTGTACATGCTATAGCAAATAAAAAGATATTGGGAAACAGCCCATTCCAACTGGCTGTTGAATGTTCTAACGCCTGTGTCACCATCTCCATATCCACACCGAAAATAGGGCTAAATATCAATAATGGCACAAAAATAATAATCATCATTAAGCGAGAAACCTGAAGAAAAGTAACGACTGTGATATCGATTCCTTTCACTTCTTCGGCTAGAACTACCATCTGGGTCAAGCCACCTGGAATACTTCCTAACAAGACAGTAGGAAAAGAAACACCAGAAATTTTGAAAATGATATACGCTGTAAGCAAAGCAAACAAAATCAGCAATGTAGTCAAGCCGATCATAGAAGGCAATTGTCCGCCAATCTGTTGCAAAGTTGCCGCAGTCAATGATAATCCAATCGAATAACCGACAATAATCATACCTGCATTACGTGCTGCTCCCGGCCATAGCGGTGGCATCGAAGGCCATAATTTAGAACCGATGAAAATAATAATCATCGGTCCTAGTAACCATGGAATAGGTAAATGAGCCACTTTGAATAACAATCCACCGATCAAAGCAAGTGCCAGTGTATACAACCATCTGATCCACGGCTTGGGCTTAATCACGAAGGATTCACTAACTCGTTAAGTCGTTGTTGAATATCTCCTTTAAACAATCCACCATGATAACAAACGATCGCTTCGATCGGAAGCTTCTGAAAAGCTCGCAAAGAATTTGTCGCTTGTTCCATATCTAACGTAAATGATGGATTTGGACCATGTAATTCACCATTTTCTACAATCAGAGCATCTGCAGCGATAAGTGTTTTACTAGCGATATCATAAAAGCTAGTATGCCCTGGCGTATGTCCCGGTGTATGTATTACTTGTAGTCCTTCACCAAAAGGCAGAACTTCATTTCCTTGTAATACATGGTTCACATTTTCAGGTGTATCGGTTGAAAATACGCTACGAAACGATTTTTGGATCGATTCTGGAAATTGTTCTAACATAGAATTAATTCGTTCAGGATTCGCTTTGGAAAAAGGTTCTGTACCGTTAATAGCCCCTACATTTTGCGCATGAGTATACACATCTAACGTACCTGAAGCAGCTTCTAAAAATTGTGGAAAACTTCCAATATGATCGAGATCATCATGAGTCAAAATCACCGATTGAACAGGATAAGCTGGATCGATCTGCTCAATAATCTTGTCGTAACAACCAGGCACTCCAGTATCAAACAATACAGCTTGATTGTCTGCATAGATAACGACAGGATGAATCACCATTTCATGTTCACCCATCGGTACTTTAATTTCTAACATTTCGATATGATCTGCAATTTTCATAAATAGCCCAGAGCCTTCAATAAGAACTCTGGTTCACCTCCTTATGGTATATAAATCATAAAAGTCACTGCTTCTTATATCCAACCATTCTAGTCCGTTCTCAAACAGCATATATTCTGTTACGTCCTTGATGCTTCGCTTCATATAAAGCTTCATCCACTTTATCGAGCATCAGATTAGACTTTGTATCTGGAAAAGTAGCTACACCGATAGAGACGGTAATTGCTAATAAACGATTATTCGGCAATACAAATTCATTTTGTTCGATCAAAACACGCAACTTTTCAGCGATATGAATAGCATGATCACGAGTGCATGAGTTCAAAATAATAATAAACTCTTCGCCACCTTTACGAGCGCAGACATCCCCGGAGCGTACAAAATCTTGAAGCAATTCTCCGATTTGAGACAATACCGCATCTCCACTACTATGCCCGTACGTATCGTTAATCGCTTTGAAATGATCGATATCTAGCATCAATAACGACATATTTTTTTGATGGGATTTGGCATAATTCAGCGTTTCTTCAAATAAAGCTTCAAAAGCACGAGGATTATGCAATCCTGTTAGATGATCGCGATTAGCCAACTCTTTGAGTAGTACAAATAAATGATTGGAACGTGTGAGATACACAAGAATAATATACGTAAATAATCCGCCTACCAAAAATACAATTAAAATCGTAATAAATTGCCAGAATATACGGGTCTGTAATGTAAAATAAAACAAAATAGAAGGCAAAATCATCGAGCAACAAATAATGATCAACCAGCGGCTCAAAGATACCCGATAATCTCCTTTAAGCAAAAAGGAAGATAAAATCCAGGCAATCATAACAATACTTGCTCCTACAACTAATACGTCTATATTACCATACTCAAAAAACAAAACGCGACCTGAGATAATAATCAGAGCTGCAATCAGACCGGCTACACTACCTACCGTATAGACAGCTCCAATAACTGCAAGTGCTCTCAAGTCAATCAGTATATGACTTTCAGGTAAATGAAATCCCCATAAAATAAGAACCAGACCAAATAATCCATATGTTATACCTGCTAGACTGATAAACAGTCGTTTACGATTTTCAAATTTATTACGAATTTTATTTAAAAGCAAATTGCCTAAAAATAAAAAGGTTGATGTTAATGTTAAATTGTTAATTAAGTCAATCGCCATAAGATTTACTTTCACATCCTATTACATTTCTTTTATGCCCTCTCTTATATTTCGACATATAGCGCCAAAAAGTTCACAGTAGCGAGCCAAATTTAACGCTATTTGGATATTTAATTGATAAATATAGAAAAAGCCTGGCAATCAATCGCCAGGCAGAACATATAAATAGGATTTTTTTTAATTTAGAATGAGTTTTTGATAATAGCTTCACTTAAATCAAAACGTCCAGAAGCATAAGCAGGTTTAGCTGCTTTACCTACACTGATTAAGATGGTAGGAATATAACGAGCCGGTACATTGAAATGTTCTACAAATTTATTTTTATCGAATCCACCCATAGCACAAGTGTCATAACCAAGTGCTTTTGCTGCAAGCATTAAGTTCATCGCTGCAAAAGAAGAATTGATATTCGCGCTATCACGTGCTACTTCTGCACTTTGATAAGCTCCATTAATTTGACCTACTAATGAATCACGAATTTCTTGAGTCATTGCGCCTGCTTCAACAGCTCCATCATAGATTGTTCCTGCATTTTTGTTCGCTTCTAGATCACCTAGAATAGCAACTACAAAAGAACTATCTGCTACTTGAGATTGGTTGTAAGCGATTGGCAACAATTCTTGTTTTTTCGCTTGATCATCAATCACAAGGAATTTCCAGTGTTGTAGGTTCCAAGCAGAAGGAGCATCATTAGCAGCTTGCATAATCGTATCTATATCTTCTTGTGGAATTTGGTATCCTTTTTCGTACGATTTTACAGAATGGCGTTGCTCAATAACCTGAATAGTTTCTGGCTTAATTGCATTAGACATGGGTGTATTCTCCTTTTGGATGGGGGGTTATAAAACATATCAACTAACATAATTTCATTTTTGAATTAAGTAATATTTAGTAACTATCTATATAATTCATTGTTATTGTAATAGATATACTAACAGCTTGTCAACATATGTTAAATAGTATGAAATTGGCTCTTTACTTTAGTAAAATCAAATAAGCTCTCATCCAAAATCTTTTGTAGGATCTAAGGATTTTTGATGTAGAGCTTATACTATATTCAGTTATTTTTGTAGCGTGCCTGTCCAGTCTTTGACCCATTGTAGTAAACGGATATCTTGACCTTTGCCTGCAATAATAGATAAGCCTATAGGTGCTCCTTGTAAAGTAGCTACAGGAATAGTGATCTGTGGCAGACCGGATAGACCAGCAATACACGATAATTGCATCGTTTGAGAACGACGACGTTCATTCGCTTCTCCTTGAATATCCAATGAAGGGGCTGAACTTGTCGCTGTTGGCAAAACAAGTAATTGATGAGTATCTAATAATTGATGCAGACGCTCACTAACTTGCTGTTTGAGAGCAAATGAATGTTGATTCTCTTCTGCACGCAAAGTCGAAGCCCAATCAAACCGATCTGCTATATCTTTGCCAAATACAGGCTGTGCTGTTTGAATCCATTCTTCATGTTCTTGCCAGATCTCTAGCGCTTGAATCGTGCGGAAAGCGGTCATCCATGCAGATAATCCTTCAGGAGCAATTTCTGTCCATGATGTGCGACCGTTAGTGCTTGTCATATGATAGGTGATCTGCTCCAACGATTTTTGCAAAGCCTCACGTGTCTCCGGTTCTGCCAGAGCCCATGCTTCTTCTGGAAAATAAATATGATCAAATGCAGACTGCTCTGCCTCTTCTTCTGAATCATGGATCAATACTTTGCCGACTTCTAATAACACATCGGCAGAATTAGCCATCCATCCCACTGTATCAAACCCCGGTGCAAGTGGAATCACTCCATCAATAGGAACCAGACCATGCGTAGGTCGCATTCCATAAATACCACAATACGACGAAGGAATACGCACCGAACCCCCTGTATCTGTGCCGATAGCGAAATCTCGCAGTCCAGCTGCTACTGCTACAGCAGAACCGCTCGATGATCCTCCTGGAATACGATCTGTCGCTTGTGGATTCGTAGGAGTGCCATAATGTATATTTTGTCCATTCAAACTATACATCAACTCATCGGTATGAGTCGTTCCTTGAAGCATAGCTCCTGCTTCGAGCAATCGCTGGATCGCCGATGCAGTCTGCGTTGCAGGTGAATGAGTACGTAACCAATCTGGATTACCTGCGCTAGAAGTATGACCTGCAAGTGCAAATACATCTTTGACTCCGAACGTCCATCCCGATAATGGCCCTTGTACCGCTAGAGGCGAAGATGAAGTCATCGTCAATTGTTCATTCATAAAGGCATTCCATGTTGATCCCATATCTATTCCTCCTACCGATAACATTTCTGTATATCACTACATCACCGCGTAAGCTTTGTGTAAGTGAATTTTGATTTTTATGTTGAAAACGATTTTTAATCATTATATATTTAAACATATCGTAAATGAAAGAGTTATTTTTTGATCAAAATGAAATAAAATAAACGATAGATATTACATACAAGGAGGCACACTTATTTATGAACCACCACCGTTCTACATCCGATAATCAACCGGTTGATATTGATGAGATCGATCGCAAAATCATTACGATTTTGAATAAAAATGGTCGCATCTCTTATACCGATCTTGCTAAAGATATTGGGTTATCTCGTGTAGCTGTGCAAGCACGAATTAATGCGTTAATCGAAAATGAAGTGATCGAACGATTCACTGCTGTGATTAATCCTGCCAAAATTGGGATTACGGTTTCTGCCTTTTTTAATGTAGAAGTAGAGCCCAAACATCTACAAGAAACGGCTGATCAATTAGCAGAAGAACCTTTTGTAACCAGTCTTTATCATATGACAGGTCCGAGCAAATTGCATATGCATGGATTATTTATGGACAATCAAGAAATGGAATCGTTTCTTAAAGACAAATTATACAATATGCCTGGTATTATGAGCGTGGACTGTCAAGTGTTGATCACCCGTTACAAAAGCCGGATGGGAATGAGGTTGTAATACATGAGTACTCAACCGACAATACCTTCAGAACATAGCTCAACTGCTCCTTCTTATCATAAAGCCACTTATCGTGAATTATCATGGGCCATGGTGCGAACCGGTATTCTTGGTTATGGCGGAGGGCCTTCGGTTATGCCACTGTTCCGCTATGAAGCAGTTACCCGTTATCGCTGGTTAAGTGATGATGAATTCGGCGAAATTCTGGCGCTTGGTAATGCACTTCCCGGGCCGATTGCGACCAAGATGGCGGCATACCTGGGTTATCGTGGCAAAGGAGTCCTAGGCGCTATTCTAGCAGTCATCGCTCATATTCTCCCTTCTTGCCTGGCGATGATCGTCTTGTTATCTGCGGTGTCTTACTTGAGCCATTCCAAAATCATTCAAGGAATGATTGCCGCTGTAGTGCCTGTCATTGCTGTTATGCTAGGTGTTATGGCGTATGAATTTGGTGAGAAAGCTGTAAAAGGGCTAGGAATCAAAGTAGGGATCGGACTGTTTATCGTTGCTTTTATTTTACTGCAACTGTTGAGCGTTCATGCCGCTATAGTGATTGCATTATTTTTAGCATATGGAGCAGTTCATTTCAAATTTGTACAATGGTTAAAAGATCGACGCAATCCACCTAATCCACCTAATCCGCCTGTGAAGAAAACCGAAGGCGGTGAGTCTTAATGCATACATTCACGATTGAATGGGTCGAATGGCTGCGGTTATTCTGGGGATTCTTTCTAGCCAATGTACTCGGTTATGGTGGTGGCCCTGCTTCTATTCCGTTGATGTACAACGAGATTGTCACTCATTATCACTGGTTAGATGATAAGACATTTTCGAATGTGCTGGCACTTGGGAATACACTTCCCGGGCCGATTGCAACCAAAATTGCGGCATTTGTTGGTTATGATGTATCTGGGATAGGCGGTATATTTATTGCATTATTCGCAACGATTGTGCCTTCTGCGGTTGCATTGATTTTACTGCTTAATCTATTGCAAAAATACCGTACTTCTCCTGTAGTCAAAGGATTAACATTACTCGTTCAGCCTGTTATTGCTGTAATGATGGCGGTACTGACATGGCAATTAACCGCAGGTTCTTTTGTCTCGATAGGTATCTGGCAAAGTCTTGGTATTGCTGTCGTCGCCTTCTGGGCGATGCAAATTCGTAAAATCCACCCTGCCTTTGTGATTCTGGCGGCATTTGTCTATGGAGCATTAGTTCTTCCGAATTTTATTTGAATATCAAAAAGGACGGTATAGATTATCTATACCGTCCTTTTTATTAATTACTTTTCTTTAGATGTAATTGACCATATTAGATACACAATTCCTAATATTATAAATAATATAGGAATAATAAGTGAATAAGGTTGAGGAACGTATTCTAATCTAGTCTCAATTAAACTATCTGACATACCACTTACTTTAAACGTAAGTGCTGAAGCTACTAAAAAACGAATTGCATCTTTGAAAATAAACAATAATAAACCTAACGATAGAAAAATAACACCTGCACTACGTTTATTCATTAAGTCCTCCCGTTAAACACAAAATAATATTAATAGTTTGGTAAAGTAGTTGACTCTTTAACTGTATATACTCCATCAGGAAGTTTTGTTGTTTGTTGTTTTTTAGGACCATAAACATTTAAATTTTTACTAACTGAGCTAATTAATGTTGTAGATCCAGTATCGGTAATATTATAAGTATTTGTTGTAAGTGTACCGTAAGAATAAGTCATTATTGGATAAAAATCCATCCAAGCATACTTTCCTTTAGGAATAGATTGAGTTATTGAATCATCTCCACTTTGAGATTGGAGTTATTTTTCCGTCCGTTACTGTGAATGCTTTAACAATTTCTACATTATCCTTATAAGAGTTCGCATGATCTTCAGAATCTGCTTTTACTGGAACTGCTGTTGTCATATCTAATGTTATGCTTATTGCTAATGTAATACCTGCTACTTTCTTCATCAAATTCTCTTCAAAACCATATTTTTCCTTCCATATGTTAACATATAAATATATAGTAAACAATTTTAATTATAATCAACAAAAATATACTTTATTAATATAAAAAAACGACTGTATCTTATCTACAGTCGTTTTTATATACCTATTTATATTATTAATCTGCAATATTGCTGTTATCACTTACTCCGCTGATACTACCTGCTTTGCCTTGTACCGGTGAACCGTCGCCATTACTTGCAAATTGAAAAGCATAGCCGTAATTTGTATTCGCTTTGAATTGTTGCAATTGATCCGCTGTTAGATAGGCACCTACATACGTGTAATCTACTTTTTGCAAATTCCCTTCATATGTCCATGCTTTAGCAAAATCAATATCATAATTCAATCCTTGTAGACGTTTTACTTCTGCTTGTACTTCTTTGCTATTGGTAGCTAAAGGAGTTCCATTTGAGAATAAATCGATCGCTACAAAATACTTCACATCTTGTCCTGCATGTTGATCCAAAGCCATTTTTACTGCTCGAACATATAGTTTTTCTCCGTTAGTTGGTGTGGCATAACTTTCAGATACCATACTTCCATTATTCGGCTGAGTCACAGGATTAGACCCTTTTTCCTCATGTGGTAATACATCAATCGTAGTTTGTTGGCCTTTCATTTTGTCCTGTGCACTTTTATTCAGATAGTCTAATGCATCATAAAGAATAACGGCTGCTTCTGCGCGTGTGATTTCTTTTTGCGGGTACAAGTTTTTGCTGCTATCTAGCTTCACGATACCAAGTGCAATCGCTAATTGAGAGGAATCCAACATAGCAGGATCTAATTTGTCGATATCTTTGATATCCGGTGTAATCACATCAATAGCTGGCATTTTTCCTACTGTTTGTAGGGCTGTCATCACATAATCGATATATTGTTCGCGTGTAATCTTTGTTGTAGGATTAACAGATTTAGGAATATCTACACCGTTTTTATAAGCGTCACGAAAAGCATCGGTATACCATGCATTGTCTTTAACAGATGGGAATACTGTAGATAACTTTTGATTATCTTTCAAAGCAATTACGCCTGTTTTGGCATCTAGTTTGAATCCTTTTACGATAAACTGAATCGCTTGTGCCTGTGTTAAAGAGGATTGCGGAGCAAATGCTGTATCACTTAATCCATTCAGAATGTGTTGGTCATGTAATTTCACAATTTTGTCTTGCCCGTTTACCCCTTTCAAATCTTGAAACGATGATGTTGTAGCAGCAAAAGATACACTTCCTAGCGATATTGATAAAATAGATGCAGATAAGATTGAAGTTACGATTTTTTTGTTCATTTTGTTTGTTTTGTTATTCATGGTAATTCCTCCTCGAATGTTTGAATCATAATGGCTTACACTATAAAAGACGACGTTTAGCAGATCAGGTTATTTTTGATTTCAATTATTTTTTAAAATTTATATGGATACCTTGATCCGCAGATACAGGCGATCCATCTCCATTGGTGGCAAAGTGGAATACATATCCATATTGAGTATTGATAGCAAAGTTTTTCAATTGATCGGCTGTAAAGTAACCAGCGATATACGAATAATTTACTTTTTGTTGATTGCCTTGATATGTCCATGCTGTCGCATAACCAACGTTATAATTCAACGCTGTCAGACGTTCTAACTCGGCTTGAGCTTGTGGACTGTTGTACTCTACAGGGTTCATATTGGCAAATAAATCGATCGCTACAAAATACTTCACATCTTGCCCGGCGTACTTGGTTAATGCTTGTTGTACTCCTGCATCATAGACTTTGCTTCCATTGGCTGGTGCAACCGTACTGCCTGACAAGACATCGCTTGGAACCCCTTCTATATTTTGAATAACAGTTCCAGATGCAGTGTAGATCTGACTTTGTTCATTCCATACACTGGTAGCCATAAAGGCGATAATAACAGCCGCCGCGGCAAAAGCAACAGTGCTAGACCATTTCAGCCAATAGGTAGACTTCGGTTGACGGCGTGCTTCATATCGAGTCAATAACTCATCGTCAATCTGACCGATAGCACGATACAGTTGTTCACTATTCATAGATAGATTCCTTCCTCCATAAGATAAGCTTTGAGTTTGGTACGCGTTCGAAACAGACTGGCTTTGACATTGTTTTCTTTCATAGCAAATTGCTCTGCGATCTCTGCTTGTGACTGACTATACCAATACCTGGCTAAAAATAAATTGCACTCCCGTTCAGGTAACGTATGCAGAAATCGATTGATCGTTTGACTCAAATCTTTTTCCAAAATAGCTTGTTCCACATCATGTTCGGAAGGAATACAATCATCCAGTTCACCTAAAATAATAGTCATTTCGCCACCACGCTTTTGAGCTTTTTTGGCTTTGAATTTATCAAGTGAAAGATTTCTGGTGATTCTGCCTACAAAAAAAGACAGCTTATTCGGTCGTTGCGGAGGGATCGCGTTCCATGTACGAAGCCATGTATCATTGACACATTCTTCCGCATCTTCAGAATCACTTAAAATGTTATAAGAGATCGTATAGCAATATCTTCCGTACTGACGGGAAGATTCGGTTATAGCTGATTCGTTACGTGTCATAAACAGTTCTACAATTTCGTTATCCTCCACCTGTATGCTCTCCTTTGTTATGAATACGCCCTTCACTTATACAGACGATAAATAAAGGGTCAGGTTATTTTTAAATATAAAAAAATATCATTAATTTCTTACCTCTTACAAATGTAATATAATTCCAATCAAAATAAAATTCATTTTGCTAATTGGTATCTGATTGTAGTGGTGCTATTTATATGTAACTATTTTCTTTTTACTGTAAAAAGAAGGATAATTCTGTCTTGTAGCGAATGCTACCGTTAGGCTTACGATGCCAAATTAAAAGTACAGGAGGGATTATTTTTGAAAAAAAGCAAGTCGCTTGGCGTAATTGTTGCTATGACGGGGTGTCTGTTGTTATCGCCATCGACAGGATGGGCAGCAGAAGCAGTGGATTCAGATCTCCAAACGATTATTGAAGGCACAAGCACCAATTGGGATAGCCATTTGATCGGAAAAAGCCTATACAGCCCTTACGCGGTAGTGGCTACTCAGTTGGGCGCTCAAGCCACATGGAATGCTGAAAAAAATGTATTAACATTGACTAAAGGAAATACTACATTCACATTACATGAAGAATCTTCATCTGCTACGACCACCTCACCAGCGCACCATACACTACAGCTTGTAGGGGATAATGTACTGGTTCCTGTACGTGCGGTTTTCGAAGCTTTTGATTACAAAGTGGTCTATACTCCTGCTACTCGCTCTGTAAATATACAATCAGCGTCTACGGAGATCAGCAATCCTAATCCTAGTGTCACTTCAGACACTTACCGATCCGTATCGATTCTGACAGACCTTGATCCAAGCACAGCGACAGGGCTACGGATTGAAGGCGTGATTGCTAATGAAGATAACCAAGTGTTTACTGTTGAAATGGGTAGTAAAAAGTTATATCGCATCGCCGCAGATACCGGACAGATCGATACATTGACTGAACTGCCACGTTCAGGTACAGGTATGGCGTTAGATGCTGAAGGTAATCTGTATATTGCAAGCGGAGGCGAAGAAGGTCTTATTTATAGAATCAATGAAGAAGATTTATCTAGCGCTGCTTTTGATTCATCCAAAGTGGAAACGTATGCGAGTGGTGTGCCCGGAGCGAACGGATTAGCTTTTGATCGTAGTGGTAATCTATATGTTAGTGGCGGAGCGAACGGAGCGATCTACAAAGTATCTTCTAATGGACAAGTAAGTACGTATGCAAGTGGTATCTTGCCTACACGAGAAGAGCAAAAAATCGTAGTGAATGGTATTGCTTTTGGCACTGATGGACAATTATATGTTAGTAATACCAGTTCTGGAGAAGTAAACCGCTTTGCAATCAACAATGATGGTTCTTTAGGTGAGCGCCAACTTGTTGCTCAAAGCCCGCTATTATATGGAGCAGACGGCTTGAACTTTGGCCCTGATGGAGCGATCTATGTAGCGGCTAATGAACGTAATGCTATCGTACGCGTAAGCCTGAATGGACAGGTCAGCGATATCGCTAGCAATAATAACAATGGGCCTTTAGAATTCCCTGCTAGCCTTCATTTTGTAGGAAATACATTATATATTAGTAATTTTGATCAACCACGTGGAGTCAATAATCCGAATGATCCCGGTATCGGCGCTTCGATTGCAACGATTGATTTCAGTCAATAATCTGGTTCTGGATCACATAACAAATACAAGCCTAACTGCTTATTCGATAGGAGCAGTTAGGCTTGTATGATGTTGCACTCGTACATGATATATGGTTATACGATAAGTATCTACAGACTATTTAGTCTGTAATATTGTCATTATAGTATTCAATAATATCTTTACGGCGAATAATGCCGAGGAATATTCCTTTGGTATCTGTCACAGGTACAAAATTCTGATCTGCGGCGAGCGATAACATATCTTCCATTGCGGCTGTAATAATAACACTTTCATTGCGAACATGCTTTTGAATATCATAGACAGGAATCTCACGCATTTTTTCAAAATCAAGATTGCAGGTATTTTTGAGTTTCCATAATAAGTCCCCTTCAGAAAGAGTACCTACATATCGTCCAGATTCATCGATAATCGGCAATGCTGTATAAAAATGACTTTCTAATATTTCTAATGCTTCAAACATCGAGATTGTCGAAGGAATATAAGCGACTTGTTCTTTCGGCAGTAAAAAAGAAGAGATTTGCATCTGCTGTAGACACTCCTTTGGCTATAAATTGTGATGTATATCTATTAAAACATACATATGACTAGATGTGAAAGCGATTGCAGGTTGAGATTTTGTAACTATTTGATGAGATTGAAGCAGTCATTCTGTTTATTTATACTATAATAGACACGACAAAATGACACCCGAGCTATACTCAAGCTCTAGAAATGAGGTTCTTGTTATCATGATCTATCATGCCAATCAAATTATAGAAAAGATCACAGCACTACTTCAGAAAACAATGATCTATGATCAACAGCACCATATGAAATGGGTACGTGCTCCTTTTTTTGATCAAGAGCGATTTGAACTTTCTCCGTATGTTCAGATTACAGACGAAGGATATGTATTACAAATGTACGAACGCAATGTGCAAATGCTCAACAAACTTACGACCGATGTAGATGATGTGGTGTACTGGATTTTGGAAGATACGATTCAACTGATTCTACATACCGATCGATTACAGCGTCAACAGGATTCTTCTTATACAACTACAGATGAAATATCTATTGCAGAACAAGCCAATCAAGCCTTTTCTGAAATAGGTGGAATCTATGAACAATGGCATCATCAACATCGTCGCAGTACATTAGAGACGCCGTAGATACATCATAATCACTACCAGAACAGTGGATAGCACGCAAAAGGATCTTGTCTCTACAAGATCCTTTTTTGGCTAACACCAAACAACGTTAGATCGTTTGCTGATCTTTGCTCATAGTAGGTACAAGAGATTTGTGATCGATAGGAGAAGAAAGTGTGATTAACGTGGTGTATGAACCGTGGCTGGTAATGCAATTTTCGAACGGTTCCAAATCCATAATAGATGAGGTCACCACTTTGATCAAATAATTGTAATCTCCGCTAACTCGATGACATTCTACGATCTGAGCCGTCTCCTGACAAAACTGAACAAACGATATTCCATCATTCGCGCGGAATAAATAATACGCTGTTGTCAATTTGCCAATCTTATCCGGTGCAACTATGGCTCTATATTGCTGAATCACTCCACTCTCTTCCATCCGACGTACTCGTTCCGTTACTGCCGGTTGAGACAGCCCTACTTCTTTCCCTAGTTCGGTCATTGAAATACGTGCTTGGGTTTGTAGACAGAGTAGAATATGTTGATCCACCTGATCCATGAATGTTCACTCCTTTAATTTCAAGGTTATATCGCTAAATAAATTTAAATCATGATGCATTTAAGCGAAATAAATCGGTTGTTATATGTAGTATTGCGATAATATCATATAAAATGAATAGAGTAAATCATAACTATAAATAGCTCATAACAAAAACACCTTCATACTTCAGTCGCTGTAGATCTACTTCATCCTGTTCAGTCGACGTTACAAGCAGAAGGTGTTTGTATCATTTACAGATTACTCTTGAGGCGGGGTATCTTCTTTAATCCAATCCACTTGAATAAAATCTTCATTAAGCTGTAATTCAGCTTCGCCAAGTCCATTTTTTTGCAAAGTTGTTTTGACAGTATCTTCATTTTGCATCGCTACAACCAATCCTGTACTTTTCGTATCACTATGGATTAAGTTCATCCCTAACTCTAACAACCGTTCTACACTAAATGGCTTTTGTAAATAGCGCTCATTCGATGTCTCGGCATAATTGTCCGGTTGATCTAGTGCTGACGAGATAATCACAGGCACATGACGATACGCTTTGTCATTTTTGAGCGCTTGAATAAAGTCCCATCCATTTTGCGAACCATGTAGCTGTACATCGACCAGACACAATAAAGGCGGTTGCTGACTATACTCTAGAGCAAGCAATGCTTCTTCTGCGGTATCCATACGCAAAATTTCGTAATTTTGTTCTTCAAACGTAGCCCCAATCAGTCGAGCTAGATTTTCATCGTCTTCCAGTACCACAATTTTGTCATCCAGCGCACGCAGATGGAATTTGGGCAATTTAATATAGAATGTACTACCTTGACCTAATATAGAATCGAAATACACTTCTCCACCTAAGTCTTCTACAATTTCTTTGACAATCGCAAGCCCTAATCCTGTGCCACCGATCTGACGACGATCTGAATTGTCTACACGATAAAATTTACCAAACATATGAGGCTTGGATTCTTCCGGTATACCCAGACCATAATCTTGTACTGCCGCAATCCAGTGCGTATCTCCATCCACTAAGCGAACATCGACACGTTCTTGCCCAGGTGAATACTTAATCGCATTACTAATCAAATTATGCATAACCTGTGTAATCCGATCACTATCTGCGCGTACCAGACACACCCCTTCAGGTACATCAATTCCAATCGTATATCCTTGTTTGTTATCCCATTGTTTGGCTACACTTTGCACAATCGGATTCAGATCAAATGGAACCAGTGTGTAATTTTGCTTGCCTGATTCCATCCGTTGGAGATCCAGAAAATCACTGATTAGATTGGATAAGCGATTAGCTTCTCCATGTATTGTTTCCATATATTTTTTCGCTTTTTCCGGTTTGACTTCACGATGAAGTAGTATCTCTACAAATCCTAAAATACTTGCCAATGGAGTCCGTAGTTCATGCGAGACAATACTTACAAATTCATTTTTCAATTGATCCGCTTGTTCTTCTTCCGTACGGTCACGGAATACAAATAGATGATAATTTTCTAAATTCATACCTTTGATCATATTCATATACATTTCCATATAATAAATAGATCCGTCACGTCCTTGGAGAGAGAACTGTGTTTTCCACTCTTTGCTTTCTTCGGTCAGCAACTGCTGAATCTGCTCGCTCAACATTGTGTGTTCTACTGTATGATGATCCAGATATTCTGTAAGTGAGGTAATATTAGCGCCTGTGATTAGTTCTGGATTCACACGACTTACCTGTTGATTGCAAAATGAAATCGTCCCTTGTGGATCGCAAAGTACCAAGCCTTCATGCAGAGAATCGATGATTTGCTGAATCGTATCCCGTTGTTGCTTAAGCATCCGTTTTTCCAGTTCCAATTCTACATTGAGTTCTTCCAGACGAACACTTTGCTTGCGCCGCTCTTCACTTGCAAGTTGCGCTTGATATGCCAGACCAAATTGTCCGATTAATCCTTCTGTCATCAATTTATCTTTGATATGCACCATCAGACTACCGTACGTTGTAAATAGAACAAAACCGAGCACATTCATTTCTTCATTAAAAATAGGATAGTAATGATCGTCTGCACGTTCATATCCTTGATGAACTCCTTTTTCTTCGGTGCTGAGAGTACGGCTACGGACAATAGGAGTCTTTTCTTCTAATACTTGTAATGCGGGCCCAAATAAATGATCAATAGCTTCTCCATGTATCGTATGTGGCCATCCAATCGAATACATCATACGTGACGAAGCAGGATTGCCGATCTCATCTTGAATAACCAGCATTAGAGCATCATGACGTGTCGCTTGCATCAATGCCCGCAGACTGCTTTCTAAAAAGTCATTCATCTGCGCAAAACCCGTTAGTTTTTCTTGATACGAATTGATCCATTGTAACTGTGTCTCACGCTCGGTCAACCGTTCCAAGATCGTTTCCTGCTCTTGTTGTTGCATCATAATTTCTTCATTCTGTGCTTCCAACTCGTCGTGTTGTTCTCCCATTTGACGCAGACTTTCTTCCAGTTCTTGATGGCGTTCTTTCAACTGATCACTCATATGATTAATACCAGCAACAAGCCCACCAATCTCGTCCTGCGAAAAGGTATTTTCTAAATGAATATATTCCCCTTTACTTATTCGCTCTACTGCTTGCTCCATCTGGGCGATTGGATGAATAATCGATTTGCGTAAATAACGAATCAATATAACAGCAGTTCCCAGTCCTAACAAAATTAACACCAACGGTACAAATAGGATCAAAGAATTGATACGTTTACTTTTGGCAATCAGATCGTTTACTTCTTGGCGTTCAATCTGCATTAACCGATCTAATTCGCTATTGACCGATTGCACCAGAGAAGTAGTGATCGTCTGTGAAATACGATTGATTTCAGTTTGATTATTTTGCTGTTTGAGTGCTTGCATCACCGGAAAATAGCTAAAATATTCTGTGCTTTTGCGTGATAATTCATCCAGACGTGAATCTTCGGTCTGAGCTTTTTTAAATGTATCCAAACGCTTTACAAATTCATCGCGACTTGTCTCGGCTTCCAATAAAAATTCATTGCGATCATAAGCCAGATATGCCCGAAAATCAGAAACTGCTGTACGATAATCTTCATCCATATCTTGAATCTGATTTTGCTGATTAAGATGTGTATTAATATCATTGGTAATATCTGCGGTCTGTTGCTTAAAAAACCACTCAACCGCAAAAATGATAATACCAAACACCAAAAAAAGAACAATCGTCCATAAAGCGACCCGGCGTGCCAGACCCCCGCGGGCTGGATTCATTATTCATCGCCTCCACTGGCTGACAGTAATTCTTCGGCTGCATCCATCAATTGCAGCGGGCTAAATGGCTTGGACATATAAAGAGATACTCCTGCTTGCTCCGCACGAATCCGATCTTTCTCCTGTGCTTTGGCTGTCAGTAAAATAACAGGCTTTTTCGCATTGACTCCGCCACTTTGACGTAACCATTCGCAGACTTCAATCCCTGTAGCTTCAGGCATCATATAATCCAAAATAACAAGGTCAAAAGGGTGACTGGATAGCTTGTCTTGAGCTTGCTTACCATCTTCTGCTTCGATCACATTGTACCCTTCATCTTCCAACGTTTCTTGTAGCAAAAATCGTAAAGCTGGTTCATCTTCTGCGATTAAAATTTGATATGTTGTCATTTCACTGTATTCCCCTTTGTTGTAACAGATTATCGAACATGATACAGATCTGCCGAGCGAGTATACTTTGATTTATCTTCTCTACATTTTACTATATTTTACTATTTCGACAAAACAGCTTTTTATTGTTGTAGGTCTTTCACACTATAAGTAAAATTTTAACAAAATAGACCACTTTACAGACTTTGATAACAACGATCACGACTGGTAATATGATATAATGAAAGCGTAATTCCATTTTAATTGCAGAAGAGGGGTTTGACCTTTATTATGCTACAATTTAGTCCCTCATTTTTACAGATCGGATCAACTGTAGGTCTGTTAGTGATTGCGATAACCGCTATTCTGGTACGTTCTCGTACTAATCACAGACCGGTCAATGCCAAAAAAATTCTGATCCCGCCTATGGGAATGAGTACTGGTTTTTTTATGTTTGTTGTGGCTGATTTTCGGGTGTCCTGGATATGGGCTTTAGGTGCTTTTTTAGCCGGATGGTTTATTTTTTCGTATCCGTTAATTCGCGGTACCAAGTTTGAACGATCGGGTACAGATATCGTTGTGCAACGCTCCAAAAGTTTTCTGTTTATTTTAATTGGTCTATTGATGATCCGTTTACTGTTACACCGATTTATTGAACAGTATATTTCGATTCCACAAACAGCAGGCGTATTTTTTATTCTGGCTTTTGGCACACTATTACATTGGAGAATATCGATGTACCGTCAATATCGCAAAATGACATCAGATTCTGCTATTCCGTTGTCTAAATAATCTATATCAACACATAAAAAACCGACTTCTACAAAATAGAAGCCGGTTTTTTGATATATTTATATATTGTTTTGCAGATTGTATTATTTTATAGCTGATCTAGCATATGATTAATCAGTCACTTTGACCAATTGTTTACCTAGATTTTCACCGCTAAATAACCCGATAAAGGCTTGCGGTGTATTTTCAAAACCTTCTATTACATTTTCGCGATATTTGAGCTTGCCTTCTTTAACCCAGCTACCCATTTCTTTTAATCCTTCGGCTGCATCAGCTGCATAATCACCAACTAAGAAACCTTTAAGCAACACTGTCCGTTTGAGCAAAGTAGGTTGGATACGTGGGCCGATATCTGGTTTCTCATTGTTATATAGAGAAATCTGTCCGCATAATGGAATACGTGCATTGGTATTAAGTAGATCAATAACAGCATCCGAGATTTCACCACCGACATTATCAAAATAAATATCAACACCATCCGGGCAAGCTTCTTCCAATGCTTCACGCACAGGCTTCTCGTCTTTATAGTTAATCACAGCATCAAATCCAAGTTCATCTAATAGATAGCGGTTTTTCTCCTCTGAACCTGAGATACCTACTACACGACAACCTTTGATTTTACCAATCTGTCCTACTAACATCCCTACAGCACCACCTGCACCGGAGACAACTAGCGTCTCGCCTGGTTGTGGATTACCGATACGAAGTGTACCAAAGTAAGCTGTAAGGCCAGGCATACCTAGTACACCGACAGCTGTAGAGATTGGAGCCAGTTCTGGATCGACTTTGCGACAAGTATCTGCATCGACAACAGCATATCGCTGCCATCCCCATCCACCGACCACAATATCGCCTTCTTGATAACGAGAATCGTTACTTTGCAACACTTTACCGATAGAACCGCCACTAACAGGTTCATTTAGAGCATAAGAAGCAGCATAAGACTTCGCTTCACTCATTCGTCCTCTCATATAAGGATCAACTGATATATATAAAGTCTGAATTTGCAATTGACCTTCTTTAGCGTCCTCTAGTGGTTGCTGATCGATCGTAAAGTTTTCTGCAGTTGGCACACCTTTTGGACGGCTTGCCAGTAGAATACGTTCATTTTGAATAGTAGACATTATTTATTCCTCCTTGTTTTGCTTACTATTTGTTATTACCCTTAAACGACTATTGTATCGCGTATTCACACTTTTATCACATTCTGTTCATTTCAAATAAATATTAAGTTAAGTTTCATGACACATCTGTTAATAATAAGCAAAATAAAGTACTATTATAAGTGATCATGAATAGTTAATTGACATTGAAATGCACTTTAGTTGTATTTTATTAAATATAGATCAGCCAATATTACATTGTATATGAAAAGGAGCAGGAGGTTAGTTATGCGTAGAAAATCAAGAAAAGTGGCTATCGTAGGTGCTGGAATGGTAGGAGCAGGTTGTGCGTATTCGATGATTAATCAATCTATCGGTGATGAGATTATGATGATCGGACGTACTCATGAACGTGCAGTAGCCCAAGCATTGGATTTGTCACATTGTATGGAATTCACCTCTCACCGTACCAAAGTCTATGCAGGTACATTGCAAGATTGTGGAGATATGGATATTGTGATTATTACTGCCGGAGCTAATCCGATACCCGGGCAAAATAACCGGATGAATATTTTGCATGAGACTGCCGCGATTGCTCGCGAAATTACAGAACCAATTGTCGCGAGTGGATTTAACGGTGTATTTATTGTAGCGGCTAATCCTGTAGATGTGATTACTCATCTAGTATGGCAAATTTCAGGCTTTCCACGTGAACGTGTGATCGGAACAGGTACATCGATCGATTCTTCTCGCCTCAAAACGCTACTTTCTGATGTCTTTTCGATCGATCCACGTAGTGTACATGGATATGCCCTTGGAGAACATGGAGAATCTCAATTTGTCGCATGGTCACATGTTACGATCGGCGGCAAGCCGTTATTGCATATTTTGGATCAACATACCGCTCGTTTTCCTGATCTGAATCTGGATGATATCGCTCGCAAAACCAAAGATGCAGGCTGGGAGATTTTTACCCGCAAAGGCAATACACAATTCGGTATCGGCAATGCGCTTGCGTATATCGCCCGTTCGATTCTCAATGATGAACAACGGATTATTGCTGTTTCTTCTATATTAGAAGGAGAATACGGACAATATGATGTCTGTGCAGGTGTACCTGCTATTATCGGTGGCGAAGGTATCAAAGAAATTATCGAGCTTCAACTGACTGCGGAAGAGCAGACCAAATTCGAATACTCTTGTCAGCAGATTCGTAATGGTATTGAAGCTGTTCTACCAGTGATCATTCCTAATAGCGATGTTGTCTAAATGTCGTCTAAGTCATGACAAACTAATCTACTCACTCTAAATCGTTATCAACTACCTATATCAAAAAAAGAGCTATACTTCTGAATAATCAGATGGTATAGCTCTTTTGCTTGTATTAGATATTCATTTATGAAAGCTATATTACATATTCTTTCTTCTTACTCTCCCGAACTCGACGCTGCATCCCACTCTAGACTTTCCAGAAATCGGTATACATCCTCAAAGACCAGATCATGTTGCTTGTCCATCGTCAGAATATGACCGGATTGGTCATACCATTTCAGCTCCTTGATCGGCATAGTCAGATCTTCATAAATAATCCGGGCACTCTCTAGATAAAGGTCTTCATCAAGCTCGCCCTGCATAATCATGGTCGGTGCAGAGATACGCTTCACCTGACTAGCGGTAGAGGATATTAGTTTACGTAATTGATCCAGACTGTGCAGAGGTTCTTCAGCTAGCTGTATCAGTTCCTGCTCAATCTGCGGCTCTTCTTTGCCTTCGATAGACTTGAACCAGCGGGCATATTCCAGTACCCGTCTGAGAATATCTTCATTGTCTTTTTCACGTATAGGTGCACACATCGAGACGATAGCTTTGGCGGGAAATAGAGTACCCAGTCGCAGGGAGAATACACCGCCCAGTGATACACCAACTACAGCGATCTCTTCATACCCTTCCTGCTCTAGATATTCATAACCGTCTACAGCACTTTTCCACCATTCCGAAGGTTTGGTGTGTAACAGTTCTTCTGGAGTACTGCCGTGTCCTTTATACAGCGGGCCATGACAGGTATACCCTCTATCATTCAGGAAACGTCCCAGTTTGCGGACATGCAGTGTATTGCCAGTATATCCATGTAGCAGTAGAGCAGCCCTTGCTCCTCCGCGATATGTAAATGACTGAGGGGGAACCAGTTTCATCTGATCATCTCTCCAATTCTATTTTCTCTATATTATAAACAGAATGACTGCTCTAAAAGCAGAACCAGAAGTAAGAATACCATATTTACTAACGGTAGCCTAATCCGCAGTATACGGATCAGAAGTCCTCGTAAATGTTGGTTATCCTACTTCTGGAGAGAGATTGCTGTCTTATTCTGTTACTACGATATCATCGGAATAAGTCACTATATAGTCTGCTTCATCAATCCATGTACCTGTTACAAAGTTCCTTCCGCCGGACTTGTACATGATGCTCATAAATATCCACCTCGTATCCTTCGCTTCCTTCCAGATATTCATCCTCATCCGTCCACAGATAAGCGACCGAAGAAGCATTGAACATCGTAGGTAGCTTGCCTTGTCCATCATACATAGTATGCGGTGCTCCCAACTGCCAGTGCGTATGTCCGGTAAACAAAATCACATGTGGATATGCAGATAATATATGGCGTAGTAGCTCATCTTGATCTACCCCGTACCAGCCCTGCTGTTCCAATGAACCCGCCACCGTATTGATCAAAGGCTGATGCAGAAACAGAAAGATCGGTCGCTCCTGTGAAGACTGTTCTGCCAGCTTGCGATCAAGCCAATCCAACTGTTCCTGCGTCAAATGACAGTCTTTGGACAACGGCTTTTCGGTGCCGATAAAAATGAAGTGATAACCACCGATCCAATGATCATGATAAGAACCGTCTGTGTCTGTAGCTTCATTAAAATTACCAATCCTCCGCTGCCACAGTTGCTGCGAAGCTATATCCTTTTTTTCTGGCAGAGAAGATTCAGCACCTATTTGCGCCTGATATTGCTCCCATAATTCCAGCAGTTGCTTCCCCTTCAATCCGGTCAATTCCTGCGGTGCTTCTTCCCAAATAAAATCGCCCACATCATGATTTCCCATCGTAAAAAAGAAAGGGGGTAGCTGATCACGATACTTTTCCCATATCCGGTGCATTTCCCAGTATTCTGCTTCCAGACCGTGATCGGTCACATCTCCTACATGCATAACGCCGAGACTATCGCCGCCGCGCCGAGCAATATCTGCCAGTGCCCTGTCCCAGTGAAGATTGTGAATATGTTGCGGATCTTCTGTCACATGCGTATCTGTAATGACCTGAAAGCTAGCCAGCCATTGTCCGAAATTATGGTTGGCTGGCTGTACAGCAGGATTATTTTCCAAAGGCTTCATTGTGCATCACTCCATTTCAATCCGATAATTCCAACAATAATCAGTACTATCCAGCAGACCGATGCTGTTCTTAGACGCTCTCCAAAAAAGTAATATCCAGCAATACTGATCAATGTAATTCCCACACCAGACCAGATCGCATAAGCAATGCTAATCGGCATATAACGTACTGCATAATTCAACAGGGTAAAGCTAGCTCCGTAACAGACAAACATTAATACCGACGGCACAATACGACTGAACCCATCCGACATTTTCATCATAATCGTACCGGTTAACTCCAGCACAATCGCCAGCAGAAGCAGAATCCAGCCTGCATTGCCTGTCATTCCTGTACTCCTTCATGCTCAAGCAACTGGGTAAAGGAGAAAATAACAGCGTCCGCAGACTGACTAGCTACACCTGTACCTATACCGATCGCGATTGCACAGTCCGCCGCTCTAGCCATCTGCATATCGCCATTCGTATCGCCAATCACTGCTGTCTGATCCGGTGTAATATCGAGTTCCTCGCAGGCTAGTAGTATCATATCGGCAAATGGCTTGCCTTGCAATACGCGATCATTGCCCACAATTACTTCAAAATAATCTACCATGCCCATCCATTCCAGATGCTTGCGGGCACTGTCTGTATCATCTGCGGTTACCACGCCAAGCCGTATTCCTTTTTCCCTGCACTGATCCAGAAATTCTCTTACTCCTAGTAGCGGATATGCCGGTCTAGCATGCTCCATAGCCAGATTGGCTTCTTGGATACAATCATGTACGATTGCTTTGGATACCGCCCATGATAATCCGGCACGATAGCCATGCCAGATCAGTACAGCATATACTTCGTCCATCGTACCCATCGCCAGCGGTCCACGAGCATCATAATCGATCATGTGTCCCTGCTCGTCATGTATCGTTCCCCAAATATGAGGAATATCCTCCTGACTGATCGAACAACCATGGTCTGCCAGCCGAAAATGAAACAATCTCATCACTTTGTCAGTCCAGAATCCCCACATACGATTAAAATCAAGTAGTGTACCATCCTTGTCCAGCAACACTGCCTTTATAGATTCAGATTCAAGATTCCAGAGTCGATTATGGATAGAAGTGAGCAGATTCGGTTGCTCTCTTATTGCTCTTATCGATTCTGCGGTTTCTGTGGATTTTGTAGTTTCTCTGCTTACTTCTGCCATGTGTGCATGTCCCTTTCCTGCGTGTAACTGAAGACAGTGCACAGCATTACGCAGCTGCACACTGTCTTTGTTTATTTACTGTAAAATTCAGTAGGAGAACTTTGGAGAAAACATGATCCTGTCAAAGAAATCTGTATATTATTGCTAACATTATTGTATTCTTATCGTCAGTCTGCCTGTTGGCTCAGCGCTTCAGTTCAACAATGCTATTAGCGGCTATTCACCCGATCCAGCTCCTGCTGGGCTTTGACTTTGGCTTCTTGCAGTGCCTGCGTAGCTGGTACATTATTGATCTCTACCTGATCAGCAGCTACTTTGAGTGCATCATTGATTTTGCCACCTGTCGGGTCTTGAAATGGTGCCGATGCATGGGAAGCCTGCTTCAGCGGGACTTCGATCTGTGGATTTTTTTGACTGAATGCTTTGAACTCTGGATCTTGCAGTGCTGATTGACGTACCGCAATATATCCGGTATTCATTGACCATTGTGCTGTATTGGATGCTTTGGAGAAGTAAGTCAGCCATTTGAAGGCTGCTTGCTGTTGCTCTGGACTTGCTTTGGCAGGAATACCTGCCATAATCGCATTCGCAACTGGCTTGCCTTCACCTTTTCCTTCCCAACCCGGCTGTTCCATCGCACCGACAATTTTGAAGTCCAGATCTCCCTGATCTCCACTGGATCCGGTATAACCTGCTGCTTTGTTTTTCATCACATCATCAATCGTTTTGTACCAGTATTCCCATCCCTGTCCACCAGAGTGGATCGTCATGATCTGGTCTTCATGAATCCATTTGCGGAACATGTCCCATGTCTCGATCCATTCCGGTGAATCGATCATAACCGTCTTACCATCATCACTGATTATTTGGCCGCCTTTACTCAGCACAGCATCGATCATATTGTCACTGCCCCACATCGGTTCCCAGCCGTAGAAGATCGTTTTTCCATTTTCTTTTTTGGTCATTTTGGCAGCCGCTGATGCCAGAGATTCCCAGGTAGTCAGACTGGCTGGATCTATTCCGTTAGCTTTGAGCGTATCTTTGCGGTAATACATGATCTGGGTTGTACCGTACATAGGCAGGAAATACTGCTTGCTATCCACCTGTCCTTGCGTTAGAAACGTCTGTACAAAATCGTCTTTCTTAAAATCAGGATCGGTTGCAATAAATTGATCCATCGGTGCATAATAGCCTTTTTTCGCCCACTCTACATTAGAGCTGAGCACAGCGGCAGGCACCTGACCGGAAGCAATAGCTGCTTGTAACTTTTGTTCGGTCTCATCATAGTCTGCCTGTACGATTCCTTTGACGACAACATCCTTTTGTGAAGCATTGAATGCATCGATCGTTTTCTTCATATTATCGCCCAGCTTACCACCGAGTCCGTACCAGAATTCGATCTCTACCGGTCCATTGGATGAAGCGGTAGAACCTGCTGCACTGGTTGCACTGTTGCTTGGTGATCCGCAAGCTGTAGTTAGCAGGAAGCTAGAGATGACCATTAACGGTAGAACAGATTTCCATTTCAGCAAGGAACGACGCTTGGCTGTACGGCGATGCTCTGTCAGCGATTCCGGATGTATACTAGAGTCAGACTTGTGATCGTTTCTCTCTGCGTGATAACTGTTATTGAGGATGTTGTTAACAGGTTTTTTGACGATCTCTTTTCCGAATAAACGAAATGATTTCATAGTCGTAATCCCTTCTCATATGTAAAATGGTTGCCTGTTGTAAAGCATTTTTCAAACTGATCTTGTCTGGTTACATGCAACTGTAATAGCCAATCTGTATGTTTCACAGATTGCTTTTAGTTTTTGTTTACTCCTGCCGACATATTTACACTTTGCATAATCGTTTTCTGAGTAAATAAAAACAGAATCAACAGTGGAGCAATAGTGAACGCACTGGCAGCCATAATTTGCGGCCATTTCAGACCATAGGCTCCCCCTTCCACGAAGAAACTGCGTAGTCCAGCCGATACTAGCTGAAGATCAGGACTCTTGGTAATAAGCATTGGCCAGAAATAATTATTGTACTGCTCGATAAACGTAATCAGCACCATTACTGCAAACGTAGAACGCGCCAGCGGTGTGATGATCGTCCACAGAATCCGGAAATGAGAAGCACCATCAAGCTGCCCTGCCTCTACCAGTTCGTGGGAAATCTGCATAAAGGCTTGCCGGATCAGGAAAATCGAGAATACACTGACACAGTTGGACAGAATCAATCCGGTATAACTGTCCAGTAGCTGTAACTTGCTCAATACCAGATAGCTGGGCAAGTATACGGCTGTACTCGGAATCATATAACCGAGCAGTACGACACCGGTGAACAGCCCTTTGAGCCGAAAGCGCATATGAGTCAGCGCATAAGCCATCATGCTGGAATTGATGATCTGTAGCAGAGATATCGCTGCGCCCACGCCGATACTGTTCAGAATATAGCGGGCAAATGGAGCCGCATGCCATGCATCTATATAGTTGCTCCATAGAAACGTCTCCGGCCAAAATGTCGGCGGAAAGCGGAAAATCTCATCATTGGTCTTGAATCCGCTCATCACCATCCAATAAAATGGAAAAGCCATCATCAGACTAATTATAGTCAGTAGCACATAGCGCACTAGCTGGCCTGTATTCCAGCGATAACGAGTCACAGTTATAGGATCGTTGCTTTTGCCTGCTGTTCGCTGACTGTGTGACCCGGATTCATGCCGATCCGGAGTGATTGGCGGATAGGATGTCTCCTTTTTTTCTGCTCGTGTCATATTCACTGGTAATGCACCATCTTTCGCCCGATCAGGAAAGAACATCCCGACAACAGCACACAGATTAGAATAATTACTACAGCCACAGAAGAAGCCTCCCCTACATTAAATGCCTCAAAAGCAGATTGATAATACAGATACAGCAGTGTACGCGTTGAACCTGCCGGCCCGCCTTGTGTCATTACATTGATCTGATCATAAGCTTGCAGAGACTGAATCGTTAGGATCACTGCAAGGAAAAAGGTTGTTGGCGAGATCAGTGGCAAGGTAATATGCTGGAAACTTCTCCATGCACCAGCTCCATCTATTGAAGCTGCTTCCAGCAGATCCGATGGAAGATTACGCAAAGCCACCAGATAGAAGATCATCGCCCAGCCGACCGATTTCCACAGCGTAACGATCAGGATAGCTATAAGTGCCCAGTGCGAATCTTGTAGCCAGCCGATTCCTGCTATACCAAACCAGCTCAGTACATGGTTCGCATAACCTACATCTGGCTGAAAAATCCATGACCAGACAATAGATACAGCGACAGTCGGCGTTACCCATGGAGAGAAAATAAAAGCACGGTATATGCCTGACGTACGAAGTTTGCTGTTCATCAGCAAAGCCAGTAGCAAGCCGCCTACCATAATCGGAATAACACTGCCTAGTCCAAACAATGCTGTTACTTTCAGCGCCTGATAAAATTCGGGATTGGTCAGCAGGTACCGATAATTATCCAGTCCGACAAACAGCTTGTCCGGACTCATAAAATCCCAGTCCGTAAAGCTCAGATAAAATATGTATCCAAGAGGGCCTAGCCAGAATACCAGTAGCGGAATCACAGCCGGCATAGTAAACAGCAATGCCTCGGTCTCTCGGAATATTCTCGTTTTCAATACATCCACTCCTGTGTTCAATTTTTCTTTAATTGTTGTCTTCATTTGTTCTTTTTTCGTGTTATTATATGTTCTGTACAAAAAATATTGTACAATCAAATTCACATTGATGAGTTATCACAGTGTAAAAACATTGGTGATTCATGTAAAATTTATTAATTTCACCGGAAATAAATTACATATTATGAGGTGACATAATGGAAAAGGAAATAAATGAGATATCCAGCGAACCCTCCCATTCCAGAAAGCAAGAGCTTCGCGCAGACATGATTGAGGCGATTGCTCAGACGATGGATCTGTATGGAGTGAATCATTCCTTCGGTCAGTTATATGGCGTTATGTACTTTGAAGATCGTCCAATGACCCTTGAAGAGATGAAAAACGATATGAATATGAGTAAAAGCAATATGAGTTATGCTGTCCGCTCTCTAATGGAGTCACGCATGATCAACAAGCTGGACGAGAAGCGCGACCGCAAAGATCAATATCAAGCAGAAACCGATTATTTTCGTACATTCCAGAACTTTTTTGGTAGTCGATTGCAACGGGAGATCGATGTAATGACCGCTTCTATGGAAGAAGTTATTCCCAAACTATCGGAAATCATCCTTTCCCGGCATACAACAGCCGAAGAAAGGGAAAGCTGTCTTCGTGATCTGCATAAGTTGCAACATGCTCAGCAGTATTATAAATGGCTACAACATTTTGTAAGCGAACTGCAAGCAGGTTCTTATTTCCCATCGTCTACTCAGCCACAAGATGAGTAATCCAGTAGATAGTAGATCGTTAATAGAATAATATTGAAGCTATTCTACCTGTGATCATTGCTAAAACGATACTGTCTAAGATGTTGGCTAGTTTATAACCCATCTATCTGCTTAATCCACATCGTTATCCATTCCACATACCAAAAAAAGAGCTATACTTCTGAATAATCAGATCGTATAGCTCTTTTGCTTGTATTACCTATTTATCTATTTGTATGCTGTGCGTTATTTTACAGTCAATACCGGACAGTTCGCATGCTGGATCACTTTGTGACTGACACTACCGAGAAATAGTTCAGACATTTTACTCATGCCTCTAGTTCCCATCACGATTAGATCGTAATTCTGGCTATTCGCTAAGTCACAAATAATCGTCGCTGGATCACCTGTCTGGTAATTAATATCATACTGAATACCTGTAGGATCAAGTACCTGACGATAAGGTTCTGTCATTTCATGCCCTTCTTCATTTAACTTGGCATCAACATCAATACCTAGTGGTGGTTCAGCAACCATCATCACTGGATTGACATGAACTGCTGTAAGAGATGGCTTATTAGATAAAGCTTGAATCAATTCGATCGCTTTTTGCAACGCTCGATCTGCGTGCTCTGATCCGTCTACAGCTACTAATATTTTACGAAATACGGAACCGGTCGGCATCTGTTCTTGTGATTGAATATTGGTCATCATTATCCTCTTCCTTCTATTATATAGAATCAAACATTAGATATAGAACCTAAGATTAGTGAGCATGAGATACATCAATATCACGTAAGTGACGACGACGTACAATCAATACCAATACACCGATAAATACCATTAATGCACCAAAGTAAAATGGCATCTGTGCATTGTACCATTCAGATAATTTACCTGCTAACCACGGAGAAGCCGCACCACCTAAGAAACGAACAAAGCTATATGATGCTGAAGCAACCGAACGTTCTACAGGAGCGGATTCCATAACAGCTGTTGTAATCAACGTATTGATAATCCCTAAGAAAATACCTGCGACAATAACAGCAACAATAACAGTTGTTGGTGAACCCATAAATGTACCGATACCCATTGCCAACAAATCCAGTGTAAATAGGGTTAACATGACACCCATCGAAGCAGCAAGGTTGAAACGGCTTTGCAATTTAGGTGCTACAAATACAGAAGTGAAAGCAAGCAAGATTCCCCATCCAAAGAATACATAACCAAGTCCATGTTCATCCAAGCCCATGACATAAGGAGAATAAGCCATCAATGTAAAGAAACCAAAGTTATATAAGAAAGCGACAATTGCTAATGTTTTGAGTGCTGGATAGCTAAGTGCTTTGAACGGATCAGCAAGTGAACTGCGTTTAGCTGGTTTTGGAATTTTCGGTAAAACGAATAAAATAAATAAGAAACCAATAACCATCAATACACTAACACCGAAGAAAGGACCTCTCCAAGAGATCGAACCCAATTCTCCACCAAGCAAAGGACCGACTGAAATACCTAGTCCAAGTGCTGCTTCATACAAAATAATCGCTTTGGCTGTACCTGATGTCGATAAGCCCACAATTGCCGATAACGCTGTTGCGATAAATAGCGCATTACCTAATCCCCATCCACCGCGGAAACCAACGATTTGAGCAATCGTATCAGATGCTCCACCTAATGCTGAGAATGCAATAATCAGCAAAATACCACTTAATAATGTCCATTTAACTCCGATCCGACTGGATACAAAACCTGTGATTAACATTGCAAGACCGGTAACCAGATTATAACTAGTAAATAGTAACGATACCTGACTTTTACTTGCATGTAATTGATTAGCGATTGCTGGCAAAATAGGGTCAACTAAACCCAGACCCATAAATGAGATCACACAAGCAAAAGCAACAGCCCAGACTGCTTTAGGTTGTGAAAACAACCCGCCACGTTCAGGCAGTTCTTTTAAAGTTGATGTTTTGGTACTCATATTGATGTATTCCTCCTTGGAAACCGTTAATTTAATTTAGCTAATCCTTCTTGAATCCGTTGACGCAATAATTCTGCATCGGCTTTGAACGCATAGATACGGTTTAACTTCTCATCCACCATATGTAGCTGTTGATCTAACGTCTTATTCATTTCGATCAATTGCTGACGACGTTCTTCTTCATCCGTAGTGTTGCGGTATTGCTCGCGCTGATCATTGAGCATCTCGGTTACTTTGACATAATGCTGTAATTCTTGAAGCGAGAAGCCTAGCACATCGCGAGCATTGATAATTTTTTTGAGCCGATCAATATCTGTCTGACTGTATAACCTTGTTCCACCATCACTACGCTGAGGAGAAACAAGCCCAATCTCTTCATAATAGCGCAGTGTACGCTTCGTTAAGTTACAGGCAGTAGCGACTTCATCAATCTTGTAGAGAGTCATCTGTCATCCCTCACTTTGTTTGTACTCATATATCTTTTATATAAAAATAATTACATATAAGTTATGTAACTATAATACTACTATCTCACGTTAACGTCAATGTTATATACCAAATTTATATGTATTTTTTGTTATATATTTTAAAAAAGGAAATCTGTTAGCTAATCTTTATTACGTATCTTATTTTCAAAATTCATTATTATTCAAATTTGTGGATATATTAGATTATTTCGTTTCATTTCAGTATCCTTTTGTGTATACTAGGAATATAAAGAAAGCCTACAGTGGTGGTACACTGTAGGCTGGATCGACAAAACAGGTAGTAAGCAAGACGATGCTACACTGTCAAACAGTATAAGAAAAACCGCCGAATAAGACTTCTACCTCTTAGTCCCGGCGGTTTTTCTTGTGTTTTGCTTTCTTCCAGATTCCGATAACTTTGTTTAATCCAACCATTAAGCTGGTTAACTTGATACCTACATCTAAAAGAATAAGCAATACCTCCAAGTATGACATGGCTTCACCCCCTTTCGGGTTGCATCGCCATATCATTTACCACCGGTACTTTGTCTTTCCTATGATATTGTAGCATATGTAGTACATTAAAATAACTTAAATACGTATAATTAATTTTGGAGATTGAAATATAAAAAAGCGACTCTATAATATAGAGTCGCTTTTATTTTACCAAGCGCTAGATTATTGTTTTTTCTCTACAGCGTGTCCGCCAAATTCGTTACGTAGAGCTGCAACAACTTTACCTGTAAATGTATCGTTGTCTAGAGAACGGTAACGCATTAATAGAGACAATGCGATAACTGGAGTTGCCATTTGTAGATCCATTGCTTCTTCTACTGTCCATTTACCTTCACCAGAAGAGTGCATGATTCCTTGAATTTCTTCCAAGTTACCATCTTTTGCAAATGCGTTTTCTGTCAATTCCATTAACCATGAACGAATAACAGAGCCATTGTTCCATACGCGTGCTACTTTTTCGTAGTTGAAATCGTACGGGCTTTTCTCTAATACTTCAAATCCTTCACCGATTGCAGCCATCATACCGTACTCGATACCGTTATGAACCATTTTCAAGTAATGACCGCTACCTGATTCGCCTGCATACAAGAAGCCATTTTCAACAGAAGTATCGCGGAATACCGGTTCAACTACATCCCAAGCTTCTTTGTCGCCACCAACCATATAACAAGCACCGTTACGAGCACCACTCATACCACCTGAAGTACCTGCATCCATGTAACGAATACCTTTTAATTTCAATTCGTTATAACGACGGATCGATTCTTTATAGTGAGAGTTACCTGCTTCGATCACGATATCATTTTCATTTAACAATGGAGCGATCTCGCCTAATACGGAATCAACAACACCATGAGGAACCATGATCCATAAAATACGTGGAGATTCTAAGTTAGATACCACTTCTGCTAATGTATATGCTGGTGTTGCACCAAGATCAGCGATTTCTTTTACTGCTTCTTTGTTCAAATCAAATGCAACAACCTCGTGGTTGTGATCCATTAAGTTTTGTCCAAGGTTCATACCCATTTTTCCTAATCCAACTAATCCGATTTTCATTGTGTAACCCTCCGTGTCTTTTTTGTAAAAGTAGTTGTTACTCACTATCCATAAGTCTTTTCTCTATTGATCTATATCTACAAAGCCAAATTTTAGCTTTAGATCACATGTAGAATACGCTCTGTAAAACATATACCAGAGCGTATTACCCATTTTATGGTATCTGTTAAACGACTGCTACAGGAGCAGAAGCTTGAACAGGTTGATCTTTTAACCATTGGAATCCTTCAACAGCAAGCAATTCATTAGAAGCTTCAGGACCATACGTACCTGCTGCATAATGATGAATTGGCAAATCGTTATCTGCAAATGCTTCTAAGATCGGTTGTACCCACTGCCAGGACAACTCAACTTCATCCCAGTGAGCGAAGAATGTAGCATCTCCACGTAGTGCATCATAGATTAACAATTCGTAAGCTTCAGGCTCATTGTCTGATCCTACTTTAAATTCAGCTGTCATTGGCTCAAGACGACCAGTGATGACATTTTTATGATTTAATTGTAGAGTGATTTTTTGATCTGGATTAATGCTGATCACCAACATATTCGGTTGAGCATCACAAGCTACACAGATATCTTCATTTTTCATTACATCTTTAAATTCAATTACGATACGAGTTGATTTCTCTTTCATACGTTTTCCGGTACGAATATAGAAAGGAACTCCTTGCCAAGAGAAATCGTCTACCCATACACGAGCAGCAATAAATGTATCTGTCATCGAACCTGGAGTGATTCCTGGCTCATCTTGATAAGAAGCTAATGCTTTACCATTGCTTTCACCAGCACTATATTGAGCACGTACGATATGTTTGTGCGCATCTTCTTTAGAAATGGAGCGTAACGACTGAGCGATATGTTTTTTGTGAGAGCGTACATCGTCTACGGTATGACCAGCAGGCAATGTCATTGCAGTCATCATCAACACTTGCAACATATGGTTTTGCATCATATCACGAATCGCACCTGTGTGATCGTAATATCCTGCACGTTCTTCAACACCAACTGTTTCTGCTGCTGTAATCTGTACATTAGCAATATGACGGTTGTTCCAAAGTGCTTGAATCGCTGGATTGGTAGAAGCTAAAGATTCCAAATTTTGCACCATTGGTTTGCCCAAGTAGTGATCGATACGGAAAATTTCTTCTTCTGCAAATGTTTTGCTTAATTGTTCATTCAACTGACGAGCAGAAGAAAGATCATGTCCAAATGGTTTTTCAATGATTAGACGTTTCCAACCTGTTGTTGTTCCAAGTCCGCTGTCTTTGATATTAGTAGCAATCACTTCAAAGAATTCAGGAGCGACTGACATATAGAACATACGATTTTGCGGAATATTTAATTCAGCTTCACGAGTTTCAACAATTTTGAGCAGTTCTTGATAACCTGCTGTATCATCAACATTTAAGATATGGTAACGAATCGAGCGAAGAAAAGCATCTACAGATTCACGATTTTCTGGTTTGTTACGTGAAAATTCTTCTAACGCCTGTTCTACGTAAGTTTGGAATGTAGCATCATTGAACGATTTTCTTCCTAAACCAATTACCGAAAAAGCTTCAGGCATTTTGCTATCTACAAACAAGTTATACAAAGCAGGGAAAATTTTACGTTTTGCTAAATCCCCTGTTGAGCCGAACAATACAAAAGTCATTGCTTCCATTCGTTTCTCCTCCAAAGTACCCTACTCCAACACAGTTTCTATTTTATCGTGCGGGTATATTTTATCTACGTGACATGTGGTGTTTTCATTCTTGCTAAAAAGATACGGTTGATATAGCAACTATATCGCCAAAAAATAAACGAGCATTTTTCATTATGTACGACTTTACATAAAAGAAGTCGTTGCATATCCAAATCTCGCTTTAAAGTCAATCCGTCGTTGTGTCTCTTTTGTGACAGACACTGTTTACAAAATCCACAATAGACCTTGTGTCGAACAATGTCAAGGATAAAAATGAAAGTTTCAGAATGAACATTACTTATTCCGTCAATTTATTATCGGTATTTTGCTGCTACTTGTGAATAGCTTCGTTGACAATAACGGTTACAAGTGATAGGATATTTTTGCACAAAAGGTTGCTATAACAACTAAAACAGTAGGTGAATGATATGCCTTATGACGTAGAAAAGAGTTATACCGTATTGATTCGTGATGTCCATCTAGCGATCTCCGGTCATATTAAAAATAAATTATCTCCATTTAACCTGGCGCCCGAGCAAAATTTTATTATGATGCTGTTATGGAAAAAAGATGGCATTACGCAAAATGAAATTGGCGAGCGCTTAGGAAAAGACAAAACCAATATTACGCGCATGATCTCTAATTTAGAAAATAAAGGTTTTGTCCGTAAAATTACATGTACTGACGATCGGCGTTGCTTTAAAATTTATCTTACTCCCGCAGGTGCGCAACTTGAAAATGAAGTCTGCCCTGTGATGGAAGAAGTCGGGCAAGAACTGGTAGATGGCATTTCAGCAGAAGAACTGGTTCTGTTGCGTCGTCTGCTTACCAAAGTTCGTGATAACGCAAGCACTACTACTGTCGCTAACGATTCAACAATTACACCAGAATCGATAGTTACAGCTCCTCTATAACTGGGAGCTAAATGAATACGGCTGGTAAATCCTCTTTTCACTTCAAAGAGCAGGATTTGCCTTTTTGGTCTGTCTGCTACTTCTCCTCTTCTACATACATACGAATAATCTGAATCGGCCCGCGTGAATTAAGTTCCATCATTTGCTCGGTCATTTTCTCCGGTGTATACGGCATATCATTGTCTAGCCACCAATAAATGACTCCTACATACGCTGATCCAATATAACTAGCGATCACATCTTTATGGACAAATAACTTATCATCGTCAAACCGCGAAAACTTTTGCTCATAAAAAGTAGTGATATATCGCTTCATATACTGGATAAAATTCATACTCGCTTTGCGTTCAAACATCACCCGAAAAAACTCTTTGTATTTGATCACATACTCAAAAATCCTTTTTGCAATATAACGTTGTAGATCGTCTATTGAAGGATTAATAATGGATGCTTCTTTGGCATCGCCAAACAATTCGCCCAAAATCTCATCTGTAGTTGTATATAATAAATGATCTTTTGTTTCATAATGCAGGTAAAATGTTTTACGGTTTAAGGTGGCAAGATCGGTAATATCTTGAATTGTGATTTGAGCATACGGTTTGCGATCCATCAGATCGATTAACGCATCTTGTAACAAACGGCGTGTACGTCTCACACGTGGATCTAATTTTTGCTCAGGCATATACGCTTCCCCTTCTCTTCTAATTATCATTGCATAATAAGTCATGCTTCCAACATGTTGCATCTTGTTAATCCTATATACCCACTTTATAGACAAGTGTCGCTTTAGCCACATCTAAAGAAAGTTTGGTTATTGTAACTATAGGATCAATAGCGTATAATTCAATTTAACACAATTTAATATGAAAATTTATTCATATCCATCAAGCCGAATTGGTTTGTTTATAATAAAAACAGATATCAAAGGAGTTTTACACATGACAACAGCACATGAGTTAGTTCAACAACAACGACAATTTTTTAATACAGGTAACACCAAAGATGTTACTTTCCGTATTCAAGCGTTAAATCGTCTTAAAAAAGCAATCGAGAAATTTCATCAACCGATTCTGGATGCTTTGAAAAGCGACCTTAACAAATCAGAGCCTGAAGCGTTTGGTTCTGAAATTCGTATCGTTTTAGGCGAAATCGACTTTACGTTAGAACATTTAGAGCAATGGGCAGCACCACGTGAAGTACCTACTGCTTCTACTTTGCCAGATTCGTCTAGCTTTATTCATCCAGAACCTTATGGTGTTGCTTTGATTATTGCGCCTTGGAATTATCCTTTCCAATTGGCATTTGGTCCATTGGTTGGTGCGATGGCAGCCGGTAATAGTGCAGTGATCAAACCTTCTGAATTAACACCTGCGGTATCTAAAGTCACTGCTGAATTGATCGCAGATACATTCCCTAGCGAGTATATTGCTGTTATGGAAGGCGAAGTAGAGACTAGCACAGCACTACTCAAAGAAAAATTCGACTATATCTTCTTCACAGGTAGCACAGGCGTAGGTAAAGTGGTGATGAGAGCGGCAGCAGAGCATTTAACACCAGTTACATTAGAATTGGGCGGTAAAAGTCCAAGTATCGTGCACAAAGATGCGAATCTACAAATCGCTGCTCAACGTCTAGCTCGTGGTAAATTCTTAAATGCAGGACAAACTTGTGTAGCACCTGATTATCTATTGGTACATGAAGATGTACGTGAAGAGTTTATCTCTTTATTACAAGCAGAAATCAACGATAAATATACAGAAAATGCAACTCAAAATCCAAACTTCCCGCATATCGTTAATCAACGTAACTTTGATCGACTAGCGAAATTTTTGGAAGATGGCGAGTTCTTAATCGGTGGTCGTTCGATTCGTGAGCAATTGGTTATTGAACCTACATTACTAGGCAATGTTGATTGGAGTTCACCAGTCATGCAAGAAGAAATCTTCGGACCGATCTTGCCCGTTATTGAATACAATGATCTAACTCCTATTTTAGACGAAATCACAAATCGCCCTAAACCACTTGCTCTATACTTGTTCACCAATGATGAAGAAGTACAAGATCAAGTATTCAACACTGTATCTTTCGGTGGCGGTTGTGTTAACGAAACATTGTCTCATATGACTTCACACTACCTACCTTTCGGTGGTGTTGGTGATAGCGGTATGGGTTCTTATCACGGACAACAAAGCTTTGAACTATTCTCTCATCACAAAAGTATCCTAAAACGCAATTCTTAATACACTACAGTTACAATAACTATTATTTTGAGATCGTTTATTTTCAACTAAAACAGAATAAAAAGTAATCCTCACAATAGCCAAAGTGATCTTCTTTATAAAGGTACATGTTCTTTAGCCATGAACATGACGAGAAGATACTTTGGCTTTTTTTATATACTTTTTGCTCTATACCTTTTTTCGTATATTGAATTCATTCCATCTTTCTTCACTTTCTTTTCTGCATTCTCCACGTACAGAGCGAAGGGAACGGAGTTGTTCTGAAAGTCGCCTTTGAAGTCAGATATTCACCGCCCAAACGGTCATTTCAGATATCTGATTTCACCAGCGAAGGCAAGAACAACGCTGTTAACGTAGCATTTTCACTTACTTTATACACACTGATTGACTATATGTGGCTTTCTCCCCATTTCACAATACACTGGTTATTGAGTCCTCTATTGGGTAAGTTTATACTTATATGTATACATTTACTTATGGATGGAGTGAAAGCAATGAGTAATTCAACTAATGTAGAAATGAACACCATCGATCAAATCAAACAACGTATTTTAGATGCTAAGCATAATCGCCTTACTCATACTGATTTTGATATTCATGCAGAATTGGAGAATGTATTGCAAGATGTCGGACTTTCTTCAGCAGATAGTGGCGGAGAGATTTCATTTATAGGGAAAGATCCGATTGTACCTAGCGTATTGCGTCTAGCAAGTTCAGCAGGGATCGGAATGGTTGCCAAATCGGTTGCTGCTGCTAACCTGTGGCGACTACGTGGAGGTAAAGGACAAGACATCTCACTGGATTTGCGTAAAATTTTACATCGCTTATCTCCTTTTTATGATCGCAAATGGGAGAAACTCAATGGATATTCACCTGCTAGCCCTTCTGATCCTAGTCAAGCGCTCAAATTTGGCTTTTATGAAACCAAAGATCATCGCTGGGTGATGCCGCTTGAACCTTATCCTAAGCTCAAAATCAATACACTTAAATTATTAGACTGTGCAGATACACCAGAAGCTGTCGCTAAAGCAATCTCTACATGGAATGCCAAAGATTTGGAAGATGCTGCCGCTAAAGTAGGTGTCGTGATGCCGATGGCACGTACGGTAGAAGAATTTATCGAAGAACCTACATTTGCTGATGTCGCCAAATTACCCCTTATACAAATTGAAAAAATCGGCGAAAGTGATCCAGAACCGTTGTCGCAAGGTGTCTCTTCTCCACTTGAAGGTGTACGCGCATTAGGAATGGGGCATGTGATCGCAGGCGCTGGTATCGGACGGGCACTGGCTTTACAAGGAGCAGATGTACTTAATATCTGGCGACCATCCGATTGGGAAGTAGACACTACTTATTACACATCTAGTGTCGGTATGCGCTCTTCTACATTAGAAATAGGCGAACCACAAGGTCATGCCAAAATGCAAGCATTGTTACAAGACGCAGATATCTTTTTTGCGAATCGTAGACCTTCTTATCTGAATCGATTTGAACTGGATCCAGAGCAATGTGCTAGTGTAAGACCGGGTATTATTCATGTATCTGTCTCGCTTCATGGCGAAGAAGGAGTCTGGGCAGATCGAGTTGGATTCGATCAGACCGCTGGAACGGTTACAGGGGTTATGTGTCTTGAAGGAACACCGGAGAAACCACAACTACCCGCTATTTTGGTCGTAAATGACTATATTATCTCATGGCTTGCTGCTGCTGGCGCAATGGCGGCTCTTGCAAGACGTGCAGAAGAAGGCGGTAGCTATAAAGTACACATTTCGCTTAGTCGTGTATCGTTATGGTTAATGTCGATGGGTATTTTTGATAAAGATTATGCGTATGCAACAGCAGGTTCGTCGGATGAGCATCTGTATCTTGATCCTGACTTATTTACAGCAGAAACGGTCTGCGGAGATTATCAAGGCGTGACCGATCAAGTGCAAATGTCTGAGACACCGGGACATTACAACACTGTACTTGTTCCAAGAGGATCTAACCGTCCAGAGTGGTTACCCAAAAATCTGTAAACTTCTCTGTTCATTCCTATATTCTATACAAATGATATAGAAGTATCCTGATATAAATAGTGATGACTACTTTAAAATAACTTCTGATCTTTAGCCATTGGGTTACGATAATAAGCTTAAATATCGCTTGTTATTGTAACCCTTTTTGTGTTTATTTAGATTCTGTCAAACGATTTACAATCATGTACTTATGAAGACGCTATATAATTGGTTCCTACAATTCTTTTTAGGGTATAAATCGATAGACCATACGCAGTCTAATACATATCTTATGTAGGAGGAACATCTATGTTAATCGAAGCTGTCTATCATCGTCCCAAGCTGAATTGGGGTTATCCTTATGATCGTGAAACGATTCATTTACGTCTACGCACCAAAAAGCAGGATGTGAAAGAAGTCTGGGCTCTTGCTGGCGACAAATACATGTGGGAAAAATCCAAAGAACGCGTACAGATGCATGTTTTTGCAACAGATGATCTGTTCGATTATTGGGAATGTGAAGTAGTTCCTCCTTTCCGCCGTATCAAATACGGATTCCTTCTCAAAAACGATGATGAAGAAATTTGGATGGACGAAGATAAATTTGGTAAAGAAGAACCGAAAATGGATCGTTTATTCGATATTCCATTTATCAATCCAGTCGATGTATTTACACCACCAGCATGGGTGAAAGATGCTGTCTTTTATCAAATTTTTCCGGAACGATTCGCTAATGGAGATCCTTCGATTAATCCGAAAGACACATTGCCATGGGGCGAAAAGCCAGAGTGGTTTAACTTTTTCGGGGGCGATCTGCAAGGGATTATTGATCATTTAGATCATTTGACCGATCTTGGGATCAATGCGATTTATATGACGCCCATTTTCAAAGCAACCACCAACCATAAATACGATACCGAAGATTATATGGAACTTGATCCTCATTTCGGAGATAAAGAAACGTTGAAGAAATTAATTACAACGTGCCACGATAAAGGGATTCGCGTGATGTTTGATGCGGTATTTAATCATTCTGGCAAAACATTTGCTCCATTTGTCGATGTACAAGAAAAAGGCGAAAAATCTAAATATAAAGACTGGTTCCATGTACGTAGATTCCCATTAGCTGTAGAAGACGGTATTCCAACGTATGATACATTTGATTTTGAGCCATTAATGCCGAAGTTGAATACTGAAAATCCAGAAGTAAAAGAGTATCTGTTAAATGTAGCTAAATACTGGGTTGAAGAATTTGGCATCGATGGTTGGCGCTTAGATGTTGCCGATGAAGTCGATCATCATTTCTGGCGTGAATTCCGTCAAGCTGTGAAAAGTATCAATCCAGACGTCTATATTTTGGGCGAAATCTGGCATGAATCTTCTCCATGGCTACAAGGTGATCAATTCGATGCTGTAATGAATTATCCGTTCAAAAATGCGGTAACCGACTTCTTTGTCGAAGATACAACAGATGCGTTAACATTTGCTCATGCGATTGGTACACAGATGTCACGCTATCCTCGTCAGGTAACTGAAGTATCTTTTAACCTGTTAGATAGTCATGATACTGCGCGTGCGTTGACGCTTGCTAAAGGTAACAAAGATCGTCTCAAATTAGCGGTAACTTTCCAGATGACATATAGCGGTACTCCATGTATTTATTATGGAGACGAATTTGGCATGGAAGGCGAAAACGATCCAGATTGCCGTCGTTGTATGGTATGGGATGAAAAAGATCAAGACTTAGAATTGTTTGCTTTTTACCAACAATTAATCAGTCTGCGCAAACAATATCCTGCTCTACGTCAAGGTACATTTAAGTTCTTACATGCCAAAGAAGGCAATAACGGACTGATCTATGAGCGTTCTGATGATAAAGACACATTTGTAATTGCGATGAACAGCTCTTCTGAACCGGTAACAGTTAGCATTGATGTAGAAACATCCAAGTGGGAAAACATGTTAGATCAGACTACACTTGAAGTTGAAAATGGTCGTCTAGAAGAAAAATTACCTGCTTTTGCTTTTGTTATTTTGAGAGCTGTTCAATAACAAAATCTATTTATATAGAAGATAGATATCTTTCGAAGCCTGCTTTCTTTATAGAAAGTAGGTTTTTTTATTGTTTTTTTAGTATGTAATCATTTTTCTCCTCTCGCTTACAACACATATCATTTATCATTTTAAAGTATTCCTTCGCTCACACTTTAGATAGAAGTAATGCTCTTTTTTTGCAATAAAATATGTAATATTGAAATTTATATTAAGTATTGAGAATAAGGTTCCGATATTCAAAGAGACAAACTTTTTTTACATTTTATTCAAATGTTTCAACAAGTATTATTTAGGTTTATGTTTATACATTATTTAGTATTTGGTTCCAATGATTTATCACTTTTTGTCGAATTATTTTTAAGCATACGTAAGACTTTATACACCCTTTTTTTCAAAACAGTATTTGGATTTATCCTTTTTTATTATTTGTTTTGGACTGCTGATTTACTCCCTCTTTACCTTTGTCCCTTATACACAAAGGACAAATCGTATCATCTTTCAATTGATATCTTCACGTTAAAACCTTAAACTTTGAAGTATTCACTACTAGTTCTTATTTCTTAGCCCTATGTTTATGATATCGTTTTCAATCGGACTTTGGAAAGGAGGATATCGATTTTGGAGAAGCTGACCGCTCGCCTCACAATGATGCTACAGTTTCTGGTTGCCTCTCATGGTGACTATATTACAATCAGGGACTTGTCCGATCATCTAGATGTGAGTGAGAAAACGGTCAAGCGTGAATTGCCGAGCGTTGAAGACTGGTTACATCAAAGACAGCTAACCCTGATTCGCAAACCGGGTACAGGGCTTGCACTGGAAGGTAGTCCAGAACATCTGGCTATCGTACAGCAAGAACTGGAAGAACAGACACCTAAGAAAGACTACACCCGTGAAGAAAGGCATTACTTCATTATTAGTGAACTTCTACTTTCCAAAGAACCGATTAAGTTATACACCTTTGCTTCACAATTCAAAGTCACAGAAGGCACGCTCAGTAATGATCTGGATCGTATCGAACAATGGCTTCAAGCTTTTGAGATTACATTGATTCGTAGACCCGGACTTGGTGTCTATATTGAAGGAACTGAAAGTAGTATCCGTTCTGCACTGGTACATCTGCTATATGAAAGTGTAGACGAATACCAATTGAATCATCTGGTACGTGACCGTTTCCCTACAGAAGAACAACCTGGACGCGTACAATTCCATATCCGCAACCGCCTGCTGAACCTGGTTGATGATGGAATGATGAACCAGCTTCAGCAGTACTTGAGTGATCTGGAACGTGAAATGCATATGAAATTAACCGATAGCGCGTATATCGGGCTGGCTGTTCATCTAGCGCTGGCGATAGAACGTATTCGAAGAGGGCAACGCATCACGATTGCTCCTCGCATACTGGATGAGCTCAAGCAACTAAATGAATTTGAGACTGCACGTACACTCGCGATCAAGTTAGAACAGTCTTTTGATATTGTGATTCCTGAAGATGAGATGGGTTATATCACTATGCATCTCAAAGGCGCTGAAACAAGACTTAGCGTCGAATCTGATCCGTATTATGAGCATGTTAGCTTTGAACTGGTCAAGCTTGCCCGGGATGTACTGAAAATGGCCGAAAGTGAAACCGGATTCGAACTCAAAGGAAACAGCAAATTGTTCGCAGGCTTTATTAATCACCTTGGACCTGCGGTAGAGCGACTACGATTAGGATTAGATATTCGTAATCCCCTACTCGCACAGATCAAAGAACAATATGGCCCTACGTTCGAAGTCGCTCGCAAGTGTTCGACTTTACTGGCTCAATTTACAGGCAAAGAAGTACCGGAAGCAGAGATTGGTTATATGGCTATGCATATCGGCGCTATGGCTGAATATGCTGCTGCTCAGAAAAAACCATTTAAAGCATTAATCGCTTGTGCTAGTGGGATGGGAACATCCAGTTTGCTGTCTGTTCGAGTCAAACGTGAATTCCCTGCTCTACAAATTATTGATGTGGTTTCTTCTTCAGAAGCTGTTCGTTTAGAAAAGCGTGCTGATATTATTATCTCTACCGTAGAAGTAGATAGCCTCATTCCAACTGTACGAGTATCACCCTTACTTTCATCAGAAGACATTATCGATATTCGTAAAACCTTATCTCAGCTAGATACTTCTAAGCATACACAACATGTACAACAACAATCGCTTGATCCGAGTGTACGCTTAACCGAAACATTGAACACTCATAAAGAAACACTGACTGGCATCTTAGATTTAACACAAGGATTAGTGATAAGAGATGGATACACTTCCACTTCTGTAAGTGACTTGATCCACCACATTGCAACGACTTTTACTGCTTCTACAGAAAGAGCACATGTATTAGAACAAGAACTGCATGAACGTGAGCGATTAGGAGAAACTGTTCTTTCGCAAGATGGATTGATTTTGTTACACTGTCGTTCATCTGTCGTGCCTAAGCTTTTTCTAGGTGTGATGCGATTTGCCCATCCGATATCAGCCGCTTCTCAATCGGTTGATCTGTATGCAGCGATCGTCTTGCTTGCTCCCAAAGACAGCAGTAAGTCTTATCTGGAAGCAGTTAACGAAGTCAGTAAATCATTGATCGACCGTCCTGGATTTGTGACTAGAGTCGTATCGGGTAGTGCCGCCGAATTAACGGCTGAGATTTCTAGCTTAATGAAAGATTTGTATACTCGCAAAATCGAACAATATATGATGGAGGTCGAACAATTATGAGTTCTGTGCAGACAGCTACAAAAGAAAGAAAAAGTGCTCGTGATCGCGTACAAGCATTCGGACGCTTTCTAAGTTCTATGATTATGCCGAATATCGGTGCTTTTATCGCTTGGGGTCTACTCACTGCTTTATTTATTCCAACAGGTTACTGGCCTAATGCTACACTAGCAACAATGGTTGATCCAATGATCAAATATTTGCTTCCTTTATTGATTGCTTATACAGGTGGTAAAGTCGTTGCTGATCATCGCGGTGGTGTACTCGGTGCGATTGCCGCTATGGGTGTTATAGTCGGTGCTGAAATTCCAATGTTTATCGGTGCAATGATTATGGGTCCACTTGGTGGATATGTGATCAAACAGTTCGATAAATTGATCGAAGGTAAAGTAAAATCCGGTTTTGAAATGTTGGTTAACAACTTCTCTGCTGGTATTATCGGTATGTTGCTTGCGATTCTGGGCTTTGTCGGTATTGGCCCATTAGTAGAAGCATTTACTATGCTTGTAGAATCAGGCGTTAACTTCTTGGTTGCTCACGATCTTCTACCATTGGTTTCGATCTTTGTAGAACCTGGTAAAATTTTATTCTTAAATAATGCAATTAACCACGGTATCTTTACACCGCTAGGTGCGCAACAATCTCTAGAAACGGGTAAATCTATTTTCTATCTTTTAGAAGCAAATCCAGGCCCAGGTCTTGGAGTATTGTTGGCTTACTGGATCTTTGGTAAAGGTACAATTAAAGGTTCTGCTCCAGGTGCAATCATTATCCAATTCTTTGGTGGTATTCATGAAGTCTACTTCCCTTATGTATTGATGCGTCCAATCTTGTTTATCGCTGTTATTCTTGGTGGTATGGCTGGCGTATTCACAAATAGTATTCTAGGTAGTGGTCTAACCAGTGCTGCTTCTCCAGGTAGTATTATCGCTATTATGGGTCTAGCTCCAAAAGGTGGTCACCTGGTTGTATTAGCTGGTGTAGCCGCAGCAACGATCGTTTCCTTTATTTTCTCAGCGATCTTCTTGCGCAAAGCTCCAAGCGATGAAGATTTGGAAAAAGCTCAAGCCGCTTCCAAAAACATGAAGTCTGGCGGTAACGCTGGTGGTCCTGCTTTGACATCTGCTACCGATCTTCAAACAGGTGAAGTTCGCAAAATCGTATTCGCTTGTGATGCAGGTATGGGTTCAAGTGCTATGGGTGCTTCTTCTTTCCGCAAAAAAGTACAACAAGCAGGTCTACCGATCAATGTAACCAATACAGCGATCGATGGGATTCCTTCTGATGCAGATATCGTCGTGACTCAACAAAATCTAACAAGCCGTGCTAAAGGTAAAGCACCAAATGCACAGCATGTATCGATTGATAACTTTATTAACAATCCGATCTATGATGATATGATTGAACGTTTAAAAGCAGCTACAGCAGGTAGCCCTGACTCTTCTATTCCAGATAATGCTGCTGGTGTGAAACAAGAAGTCAGTGATGTATTGAGTCACAATGCACCACATGTGGTACAAGATACAACAACGTCTAACGCAGGTTCTACCATTTTGCGTAAAGAAAATATTGTATTAGGTCTTGCTAGCACATCGAAAGAAGATGCGATTAACAAAGCAGGCGAAATGCTAGCTGCTGCTGGTTATGTCAAACATGATTATATTGCAGCGATGCATGAGCGTGAAAAAGTAGCTTCTACTTACATCGGTAACGGTGTAGCGATTCCTCATGGTGTCGGTGAAGCGAAAAAACAAATTCAAACATCCGGTATTGTTGTTCTACAGTATCCAAATGGTGTGGAATTTGAAGGCGGTACTGCTTATCTTGTGATCGGTATTGCTGGTGCAGGTGGAGAACATCTTCAAATCCTGACTAAGATTGCTGAAACGATTGAAGATGAAGCGACTGTACAACATTTAGCTAAAGTCACAGATGCTGAAGAAATCTATCGCACATTCTCAATCTAATCCTATAGTTATTCCGGTTGAATCAGCAGCGATCTCGTTGCTGATTTAACCTGTTTATATCTACTTTTGCTTATATAAGCTACACATTAAGGATGGCTTCTGGTTATATACAGAAGGAAATCCTACAAATACTTACGGAGGTGCAATATTATGAAAAAAGCGATTCAATTTGGTGCAGGAAATATCGGTCGTGGATTTATCGGAGCTTTATTGTCTAATGCAGGTTATCACGTGGTTTTTGCAGATATTAACGAACAAATGATTAATGAACTGAATGAGAAAAAAAGTTACCAGATTCATATTCTTGATCTGGAAAAAAGCGTAGAAACGATTACCAATGTATCTGGTTGTCTTTCTAATGGTACAGACATTATTGATGAAATTGCTAGTGCAGACATTATTACAACCGCAGTAGGGCCAAATGTACTCAAATTTATTGCGCCTACGATTGCACAAGGCATCGAAGCTAGACGTACAGCAGGCGGTGGTTCACTGAATATTATCGCTTGTGAAAATATGGTTGGTGCCACAAGTCATCTACAAGAGCAAGTACTGACTCATCTTTCAGAAGAAGGTAAAGCCTATGCTGAGCAAAATGTCGGCTTTGCCAACTGTTCTGTAGACCGTATCGTTCCTCCTTTTCAGGGTGACAGCATTCTAGATGTAGGTGTAGAAGCCTTCCACGAATGGATTGTAGAAGAGCCTAAACTTAAAGGTGGTACTCCTGAAATTGATGGTATGAAGCTTACAGACAATCTAGTTGCTTATGTACAACGTAAACTGTTCACACTGAATACAGGTCATGCCATTACAGCGTATATCGGTTTCTTGAAAGGTCTAGAAACGATTGACCAAAGTATTCAAGATGAAGGTGTACGTGCGATTGTACGTCCAGCGATGGAAGAAAGTGGCGCAGCTCTTGTACAAAAACATGGCTTCGATGCAGGCGAACATGCCAAATACATCGATAAAATCGAAACTCGCTTCAAAAATCCATATATTCGTGATGAAGTGATTCGTGTAGGACGCGAACCTTTACGCAAATTAGGACAAGCTGATCGTCTGGTAGGCCCTGTAAAAATGGCAACTGAATTTGATCTCGGACGCGATCATTTGCTCAAAGGGATTGCTGCTGCATTCCACTATGACAATACAGCTGATCCTCAATCTGCTGAACTACAAGGACGTATTCAAGCCGAAGGCTTTGGCCCTGTCGTCAGCGATGTAACAGGATTTGCCAAAGACAGCGAAGACTATAATAAAGTCATCACTGCTTATGAAGAGTTGAAATCTCTAAAAAGCTAAGCAAAATAGATGAATTACGTTGTATTATCCAAACTCATCAATATACTTTTACTGCTATAAGTAATAATTTACTTATAAAAGTAGAGGTGAATTGATGAGTTTTTATTTATTTTCTTTTATAAGTTACTTAATCTCACATCAAATTTAAGGTTGTATCCATAATATTCCTTTAGATTCCAAAAATTTGAAATTAACTATTTACAAAACAGTTCGACATGATATAATAACTTACAACAAATGGATTTAATTCAAACTAAAGGAGTTAACTTCCAATGAATAACATAGATATCAAAAAACCTATCGAAGATTATGACACGAATTATTTCGATCAATCGTATTTAGATGTCTATAAAAAAATATTAGTAGATGGCTTGCAGGAACAAATCGATTTTCTGACTTCTATTATTGATCCTGATACTGAATCGAATATATTAGACTTCTTCTGCTGTAACGGCAGACATATTTTACAACTGTCTGATATGGGATTTCACACTACAGGATTAGATATTAACAAACAATATTTAGAGTTGATCCAGCAACGTTCTCAAGGAAAAGTACAAACTATTCTTGCAGATGGACGAGAATATGTCGGTCAGGAAAATTACGATGTTGTACTGAATTTAGAAAATTCTATCGGTTATATCGAAGACTATGAAGACAATCTTAAAATTATCCAATCGATACATAGTTGCTTACGTTCGGGTGGAAAATTTATTTTAACATTGATTAACCGTGATTATCTGGTACGTAACTTTCACTCTCTTGCCTGGTTTGGCAATGGAGAAGGTAAATATATGTTAGAAAAGCGCCGTTTCGATCCGACAACCAGTGTACTTCATATTGAAGAAAAAAGACTTACTGTAGACGGTCCTGAAAAAAATTACAGACTGAATATGAGATTATTTAGCGCCACTGAAATCAATCTCATGCTATCCAGTAGCGGATTCAAAGTACTTGATATTTTTGGTGATTTTGACCGCAGTCCATACCGAATGAACTCTCCACAAATGTTATATATCTGCGAAAAAATATAATCTCTATTTATATTTATAGATATACCTATACTACGTGAGGGAGGTGACAATTTATGAAAAGAGATCGTATTATCATCATTGACTAATTTGTCTGTCGGCCAACCGGATACCTCTACAAAGGCTACTGATATACTCAGTAGCCTTTGGTTTATCCAAAAGAAAGGATTTGTATATTCATGTCTAATTCGACCGTATCTTTTGTAGCTACAGGTGATAGCTTTATTACTCGAATTTCTCCCGGTCATTTATCTTTGGAACAGTTAGTTCCTTTTATTCAAAAGCATGATGTACGATTAACCAATTTAGAAACAACAATCCGTATGGAAGAAGGATTCCCTGCTGCTCAAAGTGGAGGAACATGGGCATCAGCAACTCCCGAGGTTTTACAACATTTGCAATCATATGGATTTAATATATTATCGATCGCTAACAATCATATGCTTGATTATTCTTATGGCGGTTTGGCAGCTACTGAAAAATATATCAGTGCATTGAATCTATTATATTGCGGTGCTGGCTCTACTCTACATACCGCAAGTAAACCCAAATACTTAGAAACACCTCAAGGTCGTATTGCAGTCATTGGTGTCACTTCTACTTTTCATGAATCAGCTATTGCTGGAGAAAGCCGTGCAGATTGTTCTGGTCGTCCCGGTATCAATCCTTTAAGATACAACACTGTTCATCAGATTAGCTCTACTCATATGCAACAATTAAAAGAATTAACAGCTGTCACTTCTATTAATGCAGAAATCAATATTGCGATGCAACATGGACATTTACTCGATCAACTTCCAGATTCTTTTTTTATGTTTGGTGAGTATGATTTTGTCGAAGTAGATGATCCCTCTCAGGAAGGTACTTTTACCAGTTGCAATCCGATAGATACCCAGCGTATCTACCAATCTATTCATGAAGCCAAACGCCAAGCAGATTATGTGATTTTAAGTGTACATTCCCATGAAATGAAAGACGAAAATGAGAATGAACCGGCTGATTTTTTAAAAGAATTTTGTAGAGGATGTATTGATGAAGGAGCGCATGCTATGATCTGTCACGGTCCTCATCATATTCGTGGTATTGAAATCTATCAAGAACGCCCTATTTTTTATGGATTAGGTAACTTTATTTTTCAAAATGAAACTGTAGAATCAGCACCAGCTGATTTTTATAACCATTTAAATTTAAATCATACCCATAATATTGCAGACTTACTGGATAAAAAAAGTAAAAACGGTACTTCTAGCTTTGGTGCTAATCTCAAGTTCTGGCAATCATTTGTGCCTTCGTGGACAATGGATAATGGCAAATTAATAGATTTAGCGATTCATCCTATCTCACTTGGACATGAATTACCACGTTATCGTAGAGGTTGTCCAACTTTTAGCAATCAGACCTCAATCATTGAGCAATTGAATACATTATCTTCTTCATATAACGTTCATTTTGAAACTCAATCAGATGGTACAGGCAAGTTAATATACTAAAGATATTGCATCGTAAAGGAGATGGAATATGCTAGCTTTATTTCGAATACCCGCGTTTCTTCATTTTTGGCTAGCACAAGTCTTTTCTAGACTGGGTGATGCGATAGCCACTACAGCCATCATTTTTCTAATAGGTTCCAATTCGTCAGATCCTATTTTTATTAGTTTAGTAATTTTTGCAGAGTTGTTTGCAACGACAGCTTTTGGTTTGTTTGCAGGATCCATTGCTGACCGTTTTCCTAAGCATCTGGTAATGATTTATATGGATGTATTCAGAATTGTGATCAATATTATTATGATTCTATGTATAGCTTCTCCACTTGCTCTTATTGTTTTGGTTTTTTTGAAAGGAATCGGTACAACTATTTTTTACCCGGCCCGCACTTCTTTTATTCCCGATATTGTTGGTGAGAATCATGTTAATGAAGCTATGTCGATTAGTCAAAGTACTTATTTTACTGTCTACATTATAGGCCCTGCGATTGCTGGATTATTATTAACCACCACTTCAGTATCTATGATTTTTGTACTCGATATTTTATCATATCTCTTTTCTATTATATTTATTATGATTGCTAATTCATTTATTGTATCCAAAGCTAAACTTGATCTTACGCCAGAAGAAAAAGTAACTCACGAACCGATCTGGGCATCAATGATTTCCGGTCTTAAAACTGTTTATCGTATCCCTTCGCTGTTCTTTTTGCTTATGATTTTGATTCCTTTTATGTTTGTTGCCGGGATATTTGATACAACGTATACTTCTATTTTGCTTCAAGTGTTTCGTTTACCTGCTATCGATTATGGTCAGATTCAAAGTATAGAAGGAATTGGAGCTGTCGTAGGAGCAATTATAGGCCCTTTTTTATTACGTAAATTAAATTCTAGTCTACTCTTGTTATGTACTATTATTGCTTTTGGTATACTAATGAGCTGTGTGACTCCACTTAATTATATCCATGCTACAAATCTTTCTCCTATTTATGTATGGAGCCTAGCGATCGGGATTATCAATGCTTTGATTAATCTACCTATCACTTCTATTTTTTTGAAAATCACACCCAAACCTTTTCGAGGTCGAGGGATTTCTATACTACAAACATTAACTACTTTAGGTATTATTTTAGGCTTATTATCCGGAGGAATTGTAGCACGTTACTTTAATCTGATTACACTAACGACGATTGCTGGTATTGCTCTTATAGTGTTTATACTGATTATCGCTTGTACCTCCAAATTCAAGCATTTATTACAGGAGTCTCGTTCTGAACCAACCGTAGCATCTACTTCTAAGCAAGCTACTGAATCTTCATAAATAAAAGATAACAATAATCTAAAAAAGACTTTTCTTTTTCAGTACAAGTTCATGTACTTTGAGAAGAAAAGTCTTTTTGGAAATATCAAGATAGGAGTCATACATCCAATCATTTAACCTAGCATTTGACGAGGGTATTCGGCAGGCTTACCGAATAAATAACCCTGTGCTAGCTCAATTCCTATACTACGGCAAAAGTCATATTCTTCACGGCGTTCTATACCTTCTGCTAACACAGTAGAACCATGGTTTTGCGAACGCTGCAAAATATGAATAATTTTTTGCTGTTTCTCAGCAGAGATATCACAATGATCGATTAAGCTACGATCGATTTTGACATAATCAGGTTGCAGATGATCGATTAATTCAGGCTTGGAATATCCTGAACCTACATCATCCAAAGCGACAGATATCCCATTACTGCGATAGACATCAAAAATATTTTGTAACTTAGGCATTTCAACAATATTTTCGGTTTCAACCACTTCAAATACAAAGTCTTTTGGATTCAAATGAAGACGTTCAATAGCAGCAAACGTATGACTCAAACAATACTGCGGATTGTAAATAGAAGATGGTAAAAAGTTAATAAAGCGTTTGATACCTGGTTGTAAATGTTGCGCACTCGTCTCAATCGCTGAAATACGAGCTGCCCGATCCAAAAATGAGTGTAACCCTGTCTGATGCGCAATATCGAATAAGCGATATGGCTGAAATGTAGGGCCATCTATAATCGGACGAAGCAAAAATTCATAAGCAATGACTTGCTCATGTTGATTCACAATCGGTTGCATATGGCTTGTAAATTGCTTTTGTCGAATAATTTCAACAACATCGTCATGCTGTAGTCGATTAACAAATACAGACAATGGCAACCATACCGGCTCTCCCCCAATATCGTCTGAACCTAACAAACCTACAGATACACAAGATGTAATTTCTTCAGGTAAACTTCGTACCCAGTGCATGATATCAAGCATCTGTTCTCTTGATTGATATGAAATAGAGCAAATATCTTCCATGATATACGTATCATAAGACTGTTGTCGAATTAGATTTTCAAGAGAAGAAGAAAGCGGTCGCAAGGACACTGTTCCTTGGTCTTCTATCGGCTGAACATAACTGCAACCGCTACAATTCATAGAGATCCTCCTTAATATTAAAACAAAAACGTAGTATAAACGTGAAAATTAATCGGGTTTAAATAGAGTTGCTTTACTTTTCATTTCTCATATTATAACATCCTCAATCAAGATCACATTAGGCGTTCAGTATATTATCGGCTTTATTTTGATATTTTTGAATACGACAAAAACTGCAATAATTACTATTGCAGTCTTTGAAGTTGATACGTTCATCATTCACTCTAGTTACGTTGCTATTAGCTAGCAGGAATCTCGATCGAATCTCCAACTTGAAGCTTCGTTGGATCTGTAATTTTATTGTATTTAGCAAGTTCTTCCCATGTTACGCCATATTTCAGACTAATACGGTACAGATTATCACCTTTTTTGATAATATAGGTTTTCTCATCTGTAGGTTTAGCTGGCTTATCAACAGCTGGTTTTGTCGGTTTAGGTGCTGGAACCGGCTTCGTTGTTGGTTTGGTAGGCTTCGCTGGTGTTACTGGTTTGGGCGGTTTGGCAGGTGTTACGGCTGGCTTGCTACCTGCTGCTGCGCTAGAAAGATTAATTGAATATTTAGCAAAACCATCTGCTGCTTCTCCTACATAAGCAATTGGATCTGCTCCTGCAACTGCTTTGGCACTAGACAATGCATCTTTTGCTTTTGGAGAAGTGTTAAATGTTACTGTTGGGTTGCCTTTGATTGGTGCAAGTGACCAGTTACCATCAGCAGCCGGATTGATTGTTTTGTTTTCACGAATATAATCGATAATTACTTGACGGTTCTCGTCTGGTGCAGCCAGAATAATACGTTTGCCATCTGGATTCGCCAATTTGGACGAAGAAGCACGGTAGTTATTTGTAGCTACTACGAATTTTTGTTCTGGATCGATAGCTTTACCGTTAAATTGCAAGTTCACAATACGGTTAGAAGATGCATTTAAAACAGCACCTTTTGCATCGTATTTCGGTGGTTGTGTGACATCAATTTGGTAAGTAACCCCATCGATAACATCAAAGTTATACGTTGGGAAGTCCATATTGATTAACGCTTGCTCGCCTGATTTAGCTGGATCGATTTGATTGAATTGTCCTGCTGACCATTCCAACCAGTTTTTCACTTCTGCTCCATTGACAAGCACAGCATGAACTGTATTTGGATATACATAAAGGTCAGATACATTTTTGATAGCTATCGTGCCTGCTGGAATATCTGTGTAATAACTTGCTCCTGAACGTCCACCTGCTTTGAATGGAGCGCCTGCAGAAAGAATAGGTAAGTTCTCATATTCTGTCCCTTGAAGTTGTTTCTCCAAGTACCATTTTTGAGCGTTTGTTACGATTTGGATCGATGGATCATCTTCTACCAGTGCAAAGTAACTGGTGATACGAGCAGTAGATTCACCAACAGGTCCACGAATATATCCTAACGTTTCTTCGTGTTCTTTGTATACAGAATCGACTACACCTTGATCTGCATCAACTAATGCTTTTTTGGTAGCAGTATCATAGATTGGACGAGCTTCTACTTTAGAATCAGAGACTGTCCATTTGTCGCCTTGTTGTTTTAGTTCAAGATCAATAATTCCCAGGTGATCGCCCCAGAAACCTGGCTCTACTGAAGGAACGCCATTGATTGTTCCTTTTTCTAGATCTACGCCTGTTTTACCAGCGAAATCAGCACTAGGGAATACTTTGTGTGCATGTCCGAACATAATCGCATCGATACCTGGCACTTTGCTCAAGTACAATACGGAATTTTCCATCAATTCAGTCTGAGGAATATCTTCAAAGCCAGAATGTGGCACTGCAATAATAATATCTGCGCCTTCTGCTTTCATTTGTGGAATAAATTTGTTCGCTGTTTCAACGATATCTTTAGCAACCACTTTCCCCGACAAGTTTGCGCTATCCCATTGCATTACTTGTGGTGGTACGAAGCCGATAACACCTACTTTAATCGTATGTTTAGCTCCACTTTCATCAGTGACTTCTTTATCCAAAATCAAATAAGGAGTAAAATAGTTTTTCTCACCTGAACCTGTGCCATCATCTGTATAAATATTAGCATTCACATAAGGGAAGTTAGCGCCTTTGAGAGCGTTACCCAAGAAATCCAGACCATAGTTAAATTCATGGTTACCGATATTTCCTGCATCATAACCCAATTGGTTCATCGCTTTGTAGACAGGGTGAACTTCGCCTGCTTTTAAAGGATCAACTTTGGCTACATAGTCACCTAACGGATTACCTTGTAATAGATCACCATTATCGATCAATACACTGTTTTTGGCTTCTGCACGCGCATTTTTGATCAATGTCGCTGTTTTGGCATATCCATATTGATCTGTCGCTGCATCTGAATAATAATCATAGTTCATTACGTTCACATGAATATCTGTTGTCTCCAACAAACGTAATTTTACGGTAGATTCAGAAGAAGTGGCTTCGGCTGCAAAAGCAGGAACTGCCGACACTGCAAACAATTGCAGAGCTGCGATGACAGTAATTGCTTTTTTAAATGTTTTGTTTCCCAAATTCAAAATAAAAAACCCCTCCCAAATATATTCGCATTTGCTTGACCTTTTCCTATTTATCTCTATGCCCTATATGTATAACAGCATGAACAAGCAGTGACAATGTACTTAACATGCTGATTTTAAAAAAATCATATTAGAAATTATGATTTAGAGTAGGCAGATAAATAGTAAAAAGGCTACCAAAAGAAACGCATGATAGAATTGTATACTATCAGCTGATATATTTGAAGGGTTATTAGTTCTATTTTTTATGAAAATAAGATTTATTTTGCGAAAAATTCTATAATTTACATGATTGTGTCATGTTTCTTTTCATAAATAATAACTCTTTGAGATTAAGGAGTTAAAAAATTAGTATTTCGATCTTTATATTGAAAATACATATCTAAAATTCGATCTAATTGTTCTGATTGGTCTAACACACGATAATCGCGCATCCCATGTTCTTCTGCCATCTGGTTCAATATGCGGCGTTCCTGCTCAATCTGTTGTTCTATTTGTTTTAAGTTCAAGGAAACCACCTCCAGTATATTTCCTTATATCTTGCTATCAATGAGACTTTCATTTTATTCCATCATCGTCATTTTACAGGTTAGTCTATAAAATATTTCTATATACCTTTTTATACCTTATTTGAGTATACCTTATCAAGTTCCTCAAGTACCTATTTTATCCTTTTTATGGAAAAATAAAGACGAAAAAACTCGGAATTTGAATTTTGCATTCATTTCTCTTGTTTCGCAAATTTCAAATTCCGAGTCATTTATGTGATAACTGCTATCTTAAACCATTAAAGTTGTATCAGATTACGCAGTCCACGTTTTTTTGTTACCATCTTGATCTGTATATTCAATCGTTTGTGGTTTGATATCTAGGATCACATAATCAGGATCTTCTGGACCGGAAAACCATTCTTTAAATTCTTCTTTCCAAACACGTTTTTTCAATTCGTCGTCTGTAGATACAGCACTTACACCTTCGATTTCAACGACTTGATTAGTGCCGCCTTTTTCATAACCCAACAATACATAACAGTTCGGATTTTTTTTCTAACTCTTCGACTTTATGTGTTTTGCGGTTTGTCGCGAGATGAATATTCAAGCCTTCGTTATATAGCGCCATGTAGCGTACTTTAGGTTTGTCATTTTCTACTGTACCTAGTGCACAAAATGGATTACCTTCTAATGCAGTTAATATCGCTTGTTCTTCAGCTGTTTTACTCATGATCAATCTCCTCCTGTATATAAACGTATGGGTGTATTCAATATCTATGTCTATGTATATCTATGCGATACGTATAGAAGAATATTGAATGGAACTTTTGTTAGTTACAAACTTCCGTATATGTAAATACCCTTAGACAGCGAGACTGAACCGAAATACACTGTCTTTTGCTGATGACACCGCATTCTCTTTACTGGACAGTTGATACCCTCTGGTCTATAATTACAATGTAAAAAAACCGCATATGTACAGGGGAGCTAGTTGCAACTGGCTGAGAGTGTATTGTGATAAATACAGACCCTTATACCTGATCTGGATAATGCCAGCGTAGGAAAGTAACAAGTCGTTATATGCTGTACTCTAGCTTATAATTGCACCTATGTCGTCCCGATGGGGGCGTTTTTTTTATGCCTTTTACCCAGTATTACAGGATTGACTATTTGAGCTAGAAGAAAGAAGGATGACGGTAATGAGAACTCAAAAAAGGTGGCGTCAAAGCTTACCGTGGTTAATGGTAGGTTTATTGTGGATCACCACTGCATGTGGTTCAGCAACAAGTACAAGCAATACAGCCAATCAGGCAGGATCAACATCTGCCCTTAAAGATGTAAAAGTCGTGCTCGACTGGACACCAAATACGAATCATACTGGCTTATATGTTGCCCAAGCACAGGGCTATTATAAAAAAGCAGGATTAAACGTCGAAATTATTACTCCCGGTCAAGGTGGAGCAGATACCATGGTCGCTTCTGGTGAAGTGCCTTTTGGAATCAGTTATCAGGAAAGTGTGACTCAAGCGCGTGTACAAGGAGTGCCTTTAGTGTCACTCGCGGCAGTTATCCAGCATAATACATCTGGCTTTGCCGCTCCTACAGATCGCGGAATCAAAAGCCCTAAAGATATGGAAGGCAAATCCTACGGTGCATGGGGATCGCCTGTTGAAGAAGCAGTTATGAAATCCATTATGGATACCGACGGTGGCGATGTTAGCAAAGTCAAAAGTGTTAATATCGGTAATGCGGATTATTTTACAGCTGTACAAAAAGGAATCGACTTTGCATGGATATTCTATGGATGGACAGGAATTGAAGCAGAACTTCGCGGACAACCATTAGATATGTTATATGTAAAAGATTATTCAGATAAATTAGATTATTATACACCTGTTATCGTAACCAATGAGAAGCAGATCGCTACCGATCCTGCACTGGTGAAATCATTTATGGCGGCAACCAGTAAAGGATATGAATATGCAATCGCTCATCCTGATGAATCAGCAGATATATTGCTCAAAGCAGTACCTGATCTTGATCCTGCACTGGTCAAAGCTAGCCAAAAATGGTTATCTCCACGTTATCAAGATGATGCCAAACGCTGGGGCGAGCAAAAACAATCAGTCTGGGAAGGTTATGCCGATTGGATGTTCAAGCAGAAATTGTTAGACAAACCGTTAGATGCAACCAAAGCATATACAAACGATTATTTACCTGAAACCACCAAATCATAAATAGAACATAAGGAGATGACTACTATGGCACACACCCTTTTAAGTATTCAGGTTATTCCCAAAACTCAAGCTGGTGAGAACTCTTACGATTATGTCGACCGGGCAATAGAAGTGATTCAAGCCTCCGGTGTGAAATATGAAGTGCATCCACTTGAGACCACGATGGAAGGCGAACTTAGCGAATTGTTAGAAGTGGTTCGGCAAATGCACGAAGCGTTAGTGGAAAAAGGAAGCCCGAGTATTATTTCTCAGATCAAAATTGCTCATAGTCCAACCGGAATCAGTATGGATGGATTAACTGAGAAGTACCGCTAATGTCTACGATGAATACATGGTGGAACAGGCTATGGCCGCCCCTCGGGGCGGTTGTTTTATTACTGATTATCTGGCAACTGGCAACCAGTCTATTCCATATTGAGACATGGATTCTTCCTAGCCCTGCATTGATTGGACATGAAGCATGGAGTGAGAAAGACCGACTGGGCTTGCACACATGGGCGACGTTAAAATTGACACTATCCGGCTTTAGTATAGGTGTTGCTTTTGGATTACTGGTCGCAGGCGTGCTTCATTATATTCCTTTTCTACGTTCAGCATTATATCCATTATTGATCTTGAGTCAAAATATCCCTACGATTGCTCTGGGACCGCTACTCGTTATCTGGTTCGGATTTGGGATATTGTCCAAATTAATTGTGATTATTCTGGTATGCTTTTTCCCGGTGACCATTGCGGCGCTGAGCGGACTGGCTACTACCGATCGTACAATGCTTAATTATATGCAAATGATCGGCGCTTCTAAAAATCAAATCTTTTGGAAATTAGAATTACCTTTTAGCTTACCTTCGATCTTTTCTGGAGTTAAAATTGCTGCAACGTATAGTGTAATGGGTGCTATTATCGCTGAATGGATTAGCAGTAGTGAAGGAATTGGCTATTATATGATGTTGCAAAAATCAGCTTTTCGCACCGACCATATGTTTTTAGCGATACTGGTAGTTGTAGTGATCAGTCTTATGTTATTTATGCTAATCAATATGATCGAAAAATGGTGTGTTCGCTGGCATCATCCTGCACAACATCGTGCTGTCAAAGGAGGTTCTAAAGATGTCGCTAAATAAACCTCAAGATCCGACTTTATCGGTGAACAACTCTACTCCACTTTTAGCATTACAAGGAATCAGCAAATCTTTTACACAGGGCAAGCAATCGTTACATGTGCTGCAAGACATTTCGCTGCATGTAGAGCAAGGTGAATTTGTATCCATTATCGGCCCTTCTGGTTCCGGTAAAAGTACGCTTTTGCAAATGATTGGTGGCGTGGTGCTTCCCGATCAAGGACAAGTCCTTTTGGACGGACAAAATATAACCGGTCGTAAAGGATTGAGCGGTTATATGCCACAACAACCTGCTTTGATGCCCTGGCGTACGATTGAAGATAATGTTATTTTGGCGCGCGAAGTAGCAGGATTACCGCGCAAAGAATCATTAGAATTAGCCAGACAATGGCTGGATAAAGTTGGACTGGGTGGTTTTGCATCATCTTATCCTCATACATTATCTGGCGGGATGCAACAGCGGGTTGCGTTTTTAAGAGCTTTGCTAGGACCTCGTGATCTTCTATGTCTGGATGAGCCTTTTAGTGCGTTAGATGCTTTTACACGCAGTGAGATGCAATCATGGTTGTTGAACATTTGGGAAGAAAATAGACGCTCGGTTATTTTTGTCACTCATCATATTGAAGAAGCATTACTACTTTCAGATCGAATCTATGTGCTATCTCGTCGTCCTGCTACTGTACTGCATAATATTGTAGTTCCTTTTCCTCGTCCAAGGCGAGAAGAGATTACCGATGATCCGCAATTTATTGCTCTACGCAGACAATTGATGAATGCGATGCGTGATACCCATGAAGGTGATCAATCATGAAGCCTGTCTATGCTCCACTTATCGATAGCCATATCCATCTGGATCAATATCAAGATCAACAGATTAAGCGAATCATTAAATCGCTTCCAGAACATTATATCCAGTCGCTGATTACAGTTTCGATGAATCTACCTTCCTGTCAGCGTAATGAGAAGCTGGCTCAACAATATCCGTCTATCGTTCGCCCTGCTTATGGATATCATCCAGAACAGCCTTTACCCGGCTCGCAGGAGCTTGAGACGTTATTGGTATGGATAAAGCAACGTATTGATAATATAGTAGCGATTGGTGAGATTGGATTGCCGTATTACTTGCGACAAGAAGCAGTAGAACGTGGCGACCAATTAGATGAACAAAGATATATCGATGTATTGTCTGCTTTCCTACAACTTGCTGCTGCTTATGACAAGCCTGTTATTTTACATGCTGTCTATGAAGATGCAGAGATCGCCTGTGATCTTTTAGAACATTATGGTATCACTCAAGCTCATTTTCACTGGTTCAAAGGATATCCTGCTACGATTGATCGTATGATAGCCAAAGGTTATTATATTTCGTTTACGCCAGATATTCAGTATGAAACGGAAATTCAGCAATTGGCTACACTATATCCTGCTCATCTGGTGATGGCTGAAACGGACGGCCCGTGGCCATTTGAAGGTTCTTTTGCCGGACAAATGACTCATCCGTCTATGACTGCTACTGTCTGTTCTGAATGGGCTAAGATTCAGCAGATATCAGAGCAAGAAGCTCGCCACTTAATTTATCAAAATACATTATCATTTTACACACCAAATCAGGCACAGCGTCTCTAATACGAACGCTGTGCCTGATTTATGTTGTGCTATTTTATGATGATAGACCTTTATTGTTGTTGCTTTTGATTTTGATTGTATAGCGTTTGGGGATGTTCCCAATCGGAAAGCCATACCAGAATAACAGATAACAACTGCTCCACATTCATCGGTTTACTGATATAATCAGATGCTCCTGCTTCTATACATAATTCACGATCATCTTTCATTGCTTTAGCGGTGAGTGCAATAATCGGTAGGTTTTTCCACTTTTCTTCCATCCGAATCCAGCGCATCGCTTCATACCCATCCATAATCGGCATCATCATATCCATTAATACAATATCTGCGGATTCAGCATTTAATAAAGCAATCGCTTCTTCCCCATTCTGTGCACTACGTACATGCATACCTTTACCTTTGAGCACACCTTCTAACGCAAAAATATTACGTAAATCATCATCAACAACAAGCACAGACTTACCTTGCAGTCGTGCTAATGAATCTTGTTGTTCTTCTTGATCCATCCATGTTAAAGGTAATGGCTTGGTAACAGGCTGTCCTTCTTCATTGATAGCAAGTGAAGGTAGATACAACGTAAATGTACTACCTTTACCTAATTCACTTTGAACAGTAACATATCCTCCTAGTAATTTGGAGAATTCACGACAGATCGATAATCCTAGACCTGTTCCACCATATTGACGTTCGGTTGTGCCATCTTCTTGTTGAAAAGCTTCAAAGATCAGATTTTGCTTATCTTCTTTGATTCCTATTCCTGTATCTGTAACTGAGATCGCTAGCATATAATCCATTTGTTCTGGAACCGTATAGCCTTTAGCAACCATCGAATCGTCTGCTAGACCAATATTGATCGCCACTGAACCTTTACTAGTGAATTTAAAAGCATTGGATAACAGATTTTTAAGAATCTGCTGTAATCGTTTCTCATCGGTATAAAATACATTAGGAACATTCTCAGCAATATAAGATTGAAATTCGATCCCTTTTTGCTCGGCAATTTTTGCAAAACTATAGCCCATCACTTCAGGTAGATCATAGACGGATACAGAATCACGTTGTACTTCAACCATACCTGCTTCAACTTTAGACAAATCCAAAATATCATCTATTAAATTAAGCAAATCTTGACCGGAATGATGAATCACTTCACCAAAATGAGGCGTATCATCTTCTTCATGAGTTTTGTCTTTTTCACTAATCAATTGAGACAGAATTAAAATACTATTGAGCGGTGTACGTAATTCATGAGACATATTGGCTAAAAACTCCGACTTGTACTGCGAGCTACGGCTCAATTCTTCTGAATACAATTGAAGTTCTTTTTGCGCAATTTGTAATTCTTCTGTTTTGATCTCTGAATAGTGATTGCGTTCACGAAGTTGCTCGTTCGTTGCCTGAAGTTCTTCTTGTTGTGCTTGTAGTTCTTCTTGTTGAGACTGTAATTCTTCTGTTAATGTCTGTGCTTCACGCAGTAACCGATCTACCTGCATCCGATTATCTACATTATTCACAACCACTCCAAATGTAGATACTACACGCTCAATTAACTTTTGCTGTTTGTCTGAAAATCCATAAATAGAACCTAATTCAATCACAACCACTGTTCGATTTTCAAATAAAATCGGCAATAGCATAATCTGCTTCAGTGGAATAGAGGTAGCTCCTGTCTGAATACGAATAGGATGATCTGATGGAGATTCCATCAACATAATCGTTTGTTCTACGGCTGCCTGTCCAACGACCCCTTCACCGAATTGAAATTGGCGCATGGCATCTGGCATCGCATGATAAGTAGAATAAGAGGCTTTGTGCATCAGCATAGGAATCCCATTCTTTTCTTCGCAAAAATAGAAAATGCCATACGCTGAATCTACAATAGGAGTAAGTTCACGAATAAAACGATTTGCCAGATCATCGATTTCATTAATGTTCTGATATACTGTTCCCATTTTGGCTAATTGCGTCTGAATCCAATTGCTTTCTTCGATCTGTTCGTTAAATTCACGAGCTTTTCGATTATGATCTTCTAAAGCACCAGACATTTTATTAAATGCGACTGCAATATTGCCGATTTCATCACCAGTGACAACTTGTAGACGTGGCAAATGTTCCGCTGTATTAAAATCCATTTCTTCCATTACCGTTGTGACTTGCTTTAGTTGACGGGTGGTTTTCTTTATCGTCCATACCGCAATTGTAATCCCAAGAATAATAAGAATCGCAGATAAGACTACAACAACTACGCCCCTGCCTGCAAAAGATCCATTTTGAGATATCATAAATTCGATAGCCATAAAAAGAATAGCCACTATTAACACACTAACAAAACCAAAAATTTGCTGATTTTTGTAGTTCATTCGTTCGATAATCTTCCTCTCTGTTGTACGCGCTTAGTGGGAAAATAGAAAGATAATATTCATATATCAAGAATACGCTATATTTGCTTTCTTGTCTTGATTACATTGAAGTTTTTGCTAAATTTTGTTTGTTTATGAAAGTGTTCGTATTTTGTGTGAATAACCTTGACGTTCATTTTATTCTGATATACGATGTGCAGTGCTTCAAACAGCGTTATTTTCGTTAATAATAACCATTATTACTCAGGAAGAAGGAACAGTATATATGTCCAAAGCAACCAATCGTTCTATGGTCACTATAGGTTTGCTTGCAGCCTTATTTATCGGTGCCCTCGATTCAACTGTAGTCAGTACAGCATCACCACGTATTATCTCTTCACTTGGAGGATTAAGCCTGATTAGTTGGATCTTCTCTATCTATACATTAACGACTTGTATCGCTACACCAATCTTTGGTAAGCTAGGCGATTTGTTCGGTCGTAAATCGATTTTCGCTATTGGACTGGGTGTATTTGTGCTCGGTTCTATTATGTGTGGATTTGCTAACTCGATGACCGAATTGATCTGGTATCGGGCTATTCAAGGAATTGGAGCAGGTGCGCTCACACCGGTCACATTTACAATTGTAGGCGATCTGTATCCTGGCAAAGAACGTGCTAAAGTACAAGGACTCTTCTCATCTGTATGGTCAGTAGCCGGACTGTTTGGACCACTGGTAGGCGGTTACTTTGTCGATTATATCTCATGGCGTTGGATTTTCTTTATTAATCTGCCTGTAGGGATTATAGCGATTTTGTTTATCTTTATTTACTTTCATGAATCGTTTGAGAAAAAGCAAAAATCGATCGATTATGCAGGTGCAATTACGTTTACGATCGGAATGACTGCTTTGTTGTTAGCTCTTTTGACAGGTGGAGAAGAATACGCCTGGGGTTCACCTATGATTATCGGTTTATTTGTTGTTACAATTATTTTTATGGTTTTATTTTTACAAATAGAAAAACGTGCGGCTGAACCGATGTTACCTTTATCGTTATTTCAATCCCGCATTTTATCGATTCCCTATGTGCTTGGATTCTCTACCCGTTGGATGGTGATGGGTGTAACAGTTTACTGTGCGCTCTGGATTCAAGATGTATTCGGCTATAGTGCTACCAGTGCTGGACTGGCTCTTATGCCGATGTCTATTGCTTGGCCTGTGGCTTCTACTTTAGCCGGACGCTGGATGTACAAAGTAGGTGCCAAGCTACTGATTGTGCTTGGATCTGCATTTGTAGTAGGCGGTAGTCTATGGCTTGCTCTAATGCATGCTCAGTCTTCTTATGGAGTGATTGTAGGTTCATTGATTCTGATCGGACTCGGTATGGGCTTTATCGTGACTCCTTCACTTGTTGTAATCCAAGGTGCTGTTGGCTTCCAGATGCGTAGTGTAGCTACATCGACCAATACGTTAATGAACTCACTGGGACAGACGATTAGTGTAGCTGTATTCGGGATGGTGTTCAATGCGATTGTGACGACAGGGACTGCATCGCAACTAGCTTCCGGGATTCACTATGTATTTATATTAATGTTTGCGGTATCAGTCTTAAATCTAATTATTGCGTTATTCTTACCATCCAGTCAGCAGTTATTCAGTGCGATTCGAGAACATGAAGCACCTACAGGTGCTAGACCTCAAGGTCAGACTTCTACTTCACCTGCACTGGAACGTAGCTAATCAACACGATATAATCGAAGAGTCTCACCCTACACTATCTATAGGAGTGTGAGCTTGATCATGATAGATTGGGAAAAATGGAAAGAGCTTGAATGGAAACTATTCAAGTTCTGGATTTCTATTCCGCGTATTTTACGTATATCTATTATCCCGTTGATTCTTGTGATTATTTCTATTTTAGGTTGGGTCAAAATCTTTTCAGAATAATATACAAAAAAACCGTTATCAGCTCTTCTTACGAAGATCATAGGATAACGGTTTTTTGTATACTATTTTTAGTGCTATGATAATGGTTTTGAATTAACGTTTATTGAAGCCTTTGCGTTCTAAGAACGATTTTAATTGCATACGTGAAGGAGCGGTCATTTTTTCAGCCATCAGTGCAGACCATGGTGCTGTTTTGGCTCCGCCGGTACGTTCAGACAAATAACGAACCATCGTATCATCGTATTCTTTCATCGCTTCTAATGTAGTATCTGCTTGATAAGACTCACGATGCAAAACAGCTTTCTGTGGTAAACGTGGACGAATACCTGGCTCTTGATTCGGATAACCCAGACACATACCGTATACAGGATACACATGGTCAGGCAAATTCAAGAATTCAGAGACTTCTTCAATATGGTTACGAATTCCGCCGATATACACAACGCCAAGACCCAAAGATTCAGCGGCTACTGTAGCATTTTGTGCAGCTAATGTTACATCCACAGTAGCGACAATAAAGTTCTCAGCAGCATCGCCATAAGATTCTGCGTCAGGCATATGTTGTTGAACTGCATTTTCCAGACGATACATATCCGCACACCACACTAAAAATACAGGGCATTGCTCGATATAAGGTTGGTTGCCTGCTAATACAGACAATTTGGACTTACGCTCTGGATCTGTAACTGCAATCACACTGTATGCTTGCACATTGCTAGAACTAGATGCCATTTGTCCAGCAGCAATAATCGCTTCTAACTGTTCTTCGGTTACCGGATCAGGTTTATAGCTACGAATCGAACGGTGTTTCATTAATAAAGAAATGGTATCATTCATAAATACGAACACTCCTGTCTACTAATCATTTATAACTAACTGACTATATATAACTATTATCATATTAATTATACGTTAATGCAAGTCTATTACAATTTAATTCGTTGTAAGCGTAGCGCATTTAATACAACCGATACTGAACTAAATGCCATTGCTGCTCCTGCTAACCATGGTGCTAACAAACCTATCGCTGCAATCGGAATCCCTATCACATTGTAAGCAAGTGCCCAGAATAGATTTTGCCGAATATTGCGGATTGTACGTCGACTGAGCATAATCGCGTCTGCAATTCCATTCAGATCACCGCGCATCAAGGTGATATCTGCGGCTTCTATCGCTACATCTGCTCCTGTACCGATTGCAATCCCTGTATTGGCTGTAGCCAGAGCAGGCGCATCATTGATACCATCACCGACCATAGCTACGATTCGACCTTGTTGTTGCAAACGGCTAATTTCAGTTGCTTTGCCTTCAGGAAGTACACCTGCTAATACTTGGTCTACACCTGTCTGCGCAGCGATCGCTTGAGCAGTACGTTCATTATCACCTGTAATCATAATGACATGTAAGCCCATCTGTTTGAGACGAGCAATCGCCGCTTGTGATGTTTCTTTGACCGTATCGGCTACAGCAATCCAACCTGCATATTGTCCATTGATTGCAGTTAACATCACTGTTTTACCCTGCTGTTCTACCTGTTGAATCTCTGCTTCTAGATCATGTACATCAATCTGCTGAGATTGTAACAATTGACGGGTTCCGATCCATAACGATTGTGCACTTATCGTAGCATGGATACCCTTACCAGGTATCGCTTCAAAACTATCTACTAATTCTGCTTGTAATCCGCGTTCTTTGATACCTTGTACGATAGCTTTGGCAAGTGGATGTTCAGAAGCTGATTCTGCTCCTGCTACCCATTGCAACCATTGCTGTTCAGACATCTCTTGACTATTGTTCGCAAATTGAATATCAGTCACAACTGGTTCGCCGCGCGTAATCGTACCTGTTTTGTCTAATACAACCGTATCTACTTTATGTGCGGCTTCTAAATGCTCTCCGCCTTTAAATAAAATACCGTATTCCGCAGCCCGACCAGAGCCTGCCATAATCGATGTCGGTGTCGCAAGCCCTAATGCACAAGGACAAGCAATCACTAGAACAGCAATCGCTTTTTCTAGTGCCCCACTAAAATCACCTGGAGCTACACCCCAGAACCAGATAGCAAAAGTGACTAAAGCGATCCCGACCACAATCGGTACAAAAATACCTGAGATGACATCTGCTAGACGCTGAATCGGTGCTTTGGAGACTTGCGCTTCTTCAACGACACGAATAATTTGCGACAGTGCTGTCTCTTTACCGATATGCACCGCTCGAAATTTAAGTCGTCCATTCTGATTAATAGTCGCTCCAATTACCTGATCGCCGACCGTTTTTTCAACAGGTAGACTTTCTCCGGTTAGCATCGATTCGTCGATAGAAGAATGACCTTCTACTACTTCGCCATCCACCGGAATCTTTTCACCCGGTTTGACGATAAGAAGATGTCCCACCTGTACATCATCTACAGGAATCTCTACTTCTTCCCCATCAAGATCGATTCGGGCTGTTAATGCGCGCAATCCCATAAGACTCCGTATCGCTTCAGAAGAACGTCCTTTGGCACGATATTCAAACCATTTTCCTAACAAAATTAATGTGATTAAAATAGAACTGACTTCAAAATATAATTCCACACTCGTTCCCGGTACAATCAGTGAACGAATCATCAGAAATAGACTATAAAAATAAGCAGCCGATGTCCCTAGTGCTACCAGTACATCCATATTGGCGCTTCCACTACGCAATGCTTTGTAGGCTCCTACATAAAAAGCACCACCAATCACAAACTGAACCGGTGTTGCTAGAATCAACTGTACCCAAGGATTCATTAACAACATCGGTACACCAATCCATGAAGTGACGCTAAAATGACCTACCATCGCCCATAATAAAGGTAATGATAAAATCGCAGACGCTATCAATTTCCATTTACGTATCGTTGCCTCATGTTCTCGGCGTTGTTGAATACCTTCTTCTTTTTTCGGTGAAGCGGTATATCCTAGCTTTTCTACTTTGCGGATAATATCTGTCGTTTCTAGTGTACCTGGTGTGTATTGTACTCTAGCTGTCTCCAATGCCAAATTCACATTGACCGCAGACACACCATCCATACGCTTAATCCCTTTTTCGATCCGAGTAGCACAAGCGGCGCAAGTCATTCCTGAAATATCCAAGTCGACAGTTTCTTTGAGCGACTGGTAACCTAATTGTTCGATTTTCTGTTCAACCTGTTCTTTATTAATCGCAGACGGTTCATAAGTGACAGAAGCACGTTCAAGCGCTAGATTTACATTCACTTCTTCAACACCATCTAGACGACGTAATCCTTTTTCGATACGTGTAGCACAAGCAGCACAGGTCATTCCACCAATCTGTAACGTTAATTGTTTGGTCTGATCTGAAGCTGGTGTAGGTGCTGAAGATTGGGGATCACTGATATTACTATTAGACGATACACTCATCACAATAACCTCCTTTTGAATACTATTGATATCCCTTATATACCCCTATAGGGTATTTATATTTTCAAAAAAAGTTGCCCTGAGCATCACTAAGGGCAACACATTTACTTTATTTACAATAATTCTACAGTTCTGTTGGAGTGATCGAATGATCTGATCATACGAAATAAGGATATCTTAACGATTAACCGCCTGTAGAAACTACATCATACCCTTGCTCTTCGATAGCGTCGGTCAATTTCATAATATCGACTTGATCTGCATCATATTCAATATCAACAGATTTGGCTTCCAAATTCACTTTACCTTTTGCACCGATCTCTTGAAGTGCTCCTTCTACCGCTTGAACACAGTGGTTGCAAGACATACCTTCTACTTCTAATTTAATATTTGCCATGATTATATCCTCCTTTGATTATGATCGTTATATTATTTCAATAATTTATTAATCGTGATAAGTAGCTCGTCAATCACTTCATTTTCCCCTGCTTCGATACGCTCGACCACACAACTCTTCATATGGCCTTCTAACAGCAATCTACCGACAGAGTTCAGAGCAGATTGAGCGGCTGCAATCTGATTCAGCACATCATCGCAATAAGTGTCTTTCTCAATCATGCCTTTGATTCCTCGAATCTGTCCTTCAACACGATTAAGTCGACGGATCATATTGCTTTTCATCTCATCTGAATGATGACTACGACGAACCTCTCCCGGGCTATGATCGCAAGATTGATGATGCTCATGAAGTGAATCTTCTGTATTCAGATGATCTACCTTCTCCATAAAGTATCCCCCTTGATCGTTTATAATTACATCTTAACATACCCCCATAGGGTATTCAAGGTTGAATTTATATGTATATAGCATTTAATGGATTGGGCTTCCAAGCTACAGCACAAACAGCCTATCTGCTAACGATAGGCTGTTGTTTTGTAAATATTCATTCCATATCATCTTAAATATCACGTTCATTTTGCCGATTAATCAGTAAGCCATTATACCCAAAGCAGACAAAACATCCTGTTTATTTACTTAAAATTTGTGCTAAAATGTACCCAGTAAAAGCGAATTCATGATCCCTCTATTCCTCTGTCTAAATGATCCAGTACTCGCTCGATCAATTGTGCCGGATCAATTGGTTTTGTCATAAAATCAATAGCGCCCATACGCATACCACGAATAACCATTTCAGAACGAGAATCACCTGACAATAGTAAAACAGGGATATCTTTGGTAGCTGGTTTGTTTTTAAGACTTTCTAGTACATGTAGCCCGTCCACATCCGGTAAATGAATATCCAGAATAATCAGATCATACCCTGTAATGCGTGAAGGGATTTTCAGAAAATCTGCCGCATCCTCATACGATTCTACAATTACATCTTCTGTCTCCAATAATTGTTTAATCAACAATGTAAAGGGAGCGCTATCATCAATAATGACTATTTTTTTCATGAAACGGTTACACGTCCTTTGCAGAAAAATAGGGAGGGAAAAATCCATGTCAAAAGCAGATCGGTATCAACAGATCATCCAACAAACTAGAATTCGGTTTTTGGCGGATGCTTCTCTCAAAATGCAAGATTTGCAACATCGCTTTGAAGATTATGATCACGGTCGATTATCCGCAGATCAACGTACATTACCTGATTGTATTCATCGTCATGCTCATGCGATCAAAGGATTAGCCCTTACACTGTCGTATGAAGATATTGATCACATCTGTGAAGAAATTCTTAATTACATTCTATACCAACCAGATCATGTATGGACAGCAGAAGATATCCATACTTTGCGTAAAATGGTAATCACACTGGATCAATTGTTAACTCAAGCTTCTTCAGCACAGGTGTAATGTAGCTTCGATGCTTTACAGATATGACGTGCATTTGTTGCTTTTTCGTTAGATTTTCCATTGGTCTCTCTCGTTAATTCCTGCTACAATAGATCACGCTGACAGAAAGAACGATCTACAGAAAGGGGTATTACGACTATTGGCACAGTTATTTTTTAAGTACGGTGCAATGAACAGTGGGAAATCGATTGAAATTTTAAAAGTTGCCCACAACTATGAGGAACAGGAGAAACATGTTCTGATTTTTACGTCTGCCCTAGATAATCGCGATGAGACCGGTTATGTCTCTTCTCGCATTGGTGTACGTCGTCAGGCTATTGCAATTCATGATGATACCGACATCTATAGTATTGTCAAAAATTATGCGCCTAAGCCTTCATGTGTATTGATTGATGAGTGTCAATTTATGAAAAAAGAAGCGATTTTGCAACTGGTACGCATCGTGGATGAGTTAAGCATTCCTGTGATGGGCTTCGGTCTCAAAAACGATTTTCAAAATAATCTATTCGAAGGTAGTCAGTATATGCTACTGTATGCAGATAAAATTGAAGAAATGAAAACAATTTGCTGGTTCTGTGAACGCAAAGCGATTATGAACCTGCGCGTAAAAGATGGAAAACCTGTGTATACAGGAGAACAGATTCAAATTGGTGGTAATGAAAGTTATTATCCTGTGTGTCGCAAATGCTACAATAATCCTCCGATTGAATAGATTGGCGGTTGTAAACTCCAGAACGCCTACAGACATGATGTTTGTAGGCGTTCTTTATTTATTTTGAAGTATACCAGAGCAAAGCACGCTGTTCTAATTGAGTGACAAATTGTTTTTTGGCTGGGCTGTACTCGTTGGTTGTAGTGAATTTCTGGGCAAGTTCTTCTTTAAATTGGCTATATCGAGTCACTTCTTGAGGATGGCAACGTAAATAATCTCGTAAAACAAGATGACGATGGATATGAGGATTATGTTGTTCATAACAATGAATATGGTGAGTGCGCTGATCGCCACCTTTTCGAAATAATCGCCTGCCTTCTATTCCCCATTCACCTGCCACATCATATCCCACATCACGCATATGATTGTTCCATTCATCCATCTTTTCAATATTCTGAACGATTACCAGCATATCAATCACAGGTTTTGCTTTTAAAAAAGGAACCGATGTGCTTCCAAAGTGATGTATCTCTATGATTTGATCTGCAAATATATCTCTAAGCAACTCAGCTTCTTCTGCAAACTGTACTGCCCATTCTTCACGAAAATCACTCAATCTTACGTCCATCACCTAGCCTCCTCTGCATGCATGGTGCTTCTGCGTAAATGGTTTTTACTATTTTCCCGCATTTCCCGGTACATCAACCATCCCATCCACAGCAAAATGAAGAGATGAATCCATACTACGATCATGCCTGGTATACGCGGAAGGTTGCTTGTTAGCACGCCCCATAGATTATACGTAATCGTTACACTCAATACGCAGGCGATTGCAATCCATTTCCGGTCTATCATAGCGACAAGTAACAGTAGAATCAGCGCAGGAATACTGTAACGCTCGTGAATTTCTGTCGGTAACATAAAAAAGGCAAATGAAATCCATGCAGCAGCTTTGAGCAAAACGGCCGTATGAAGTGCGCGACATTTCCAAAGATAGATCCCTGTATAGATCACAGCGATCAACAACAATATAAATCCCAAATTACGTAGTGAAATCATGTTCCAGAGCTTCTCTGTATCGTTCATGGTAGGAACAGTTCCAATCACATAAAACCAGATATTTAACGCATTCAAGGTGACTTGAGTGTATAAGCCTACAGCGCTGACATAAGCACCTTTGAACATCGCTTGTAATCCACCATACGAGGCAAAATAAATAGCGACCACCACTACAGGAATGATCGCCCCTACTACCATATAAATAAGAGGCTTTATCTGACGGTGCCATATACATTTTAATACATAAAATCCGAACACAGGTGCAATCACAATCGCTTGTAATTTTGTAAATAAAGCGATCGCAAATAGTAAACCTGCTACTAGAGGAAAAGCGACAACAGTCAGTAGCGCACCTGCCATCAGGATTCCATTTAATATATCAACTTGTCCCCAGATCGAACTGTTGACGATCAAGGCTGGATTGAATACAAATAAACAGAATAATAACCAGCGTGTAGGCGTGGATCTAATGTTACGCGACCAGCAAAAGACGATTATACATGCACATAGATCAAGTAGGATCAGCAACCATTTAAAAGACAATTGACCTGCTTGTATCGTAATTCCGAATCCATGTACAAGTGCGGCATAGCCTTGCATAATAAGTAAAAATAAGGGCGGATAATTAATATTGGTATCATGGATATAGACCGTTCCTAGCCCATACTGCCGTATCTCATTCATCCACTGGACAAACAAATTCTGATCGCTCATAAATCCTGCATAATGGCTTCCCAGCCATACACGTATCCATAGCCCTATCGCCAATAATATCAACAATGCGATCCATTCGGTTAACGGTGTAATATACATAGGTTTTTGCTTTCGTGTGCTTCTCGATACTATATCTGTAATAAGTCATACCTCCTTGTATCTGTACAAAAGTGGCAGACGTTGTTCCAAGAAAATAAGGCGATTATGCTCTTCTCTGCCTTATTAACAAACGTTGTTAGGCTCATTATACAAGCAACTCTTTGCGGTTTGCGAATTTGTTATTCATATTTTTGATTTTGCAAACTATAGCGAATATCTTATGAAATATTTGTTCCTATTTACAAAGAAATCGGTATACTGGAAAATGTGCATCTTTTTACAAATTACGACGTAAAAAGGAATAGTCTATCGATGTATTATTCAAAAGGGAGTGAACAGTATGTATTATCCTCTGCGATATATAGAATGGTCAGAGACCAAGCAGATGGAAGTTGGCGAAGTGTATCAGATTCATTCACTGTCGCAAGAAGAATTATTTGTACATAAGCTAGTGGATGCAGTAAAACTTAATCATCGTATATGGGTTCATGTGTCTCATGAATCTATAGATCATGAAAAGCATACGATTTATGTACGTCCATTTGCAGAAGAATTACCCGCGACTTATCAGCGTAGTCTAGCCACGACGATCAGCGGGCAGAAAGATTATCCGAATGGACTTGCTCCTGAATATTGGCTCTGGGATGGCACACAATTTCAACGTCGTGATGCAATCGATTCGTATGTATCACCCATTCATCTGGCTCTGCGCTTATTGGATCACTATTTGGTACAGCAAGATATTACGTATGATATTTTGTATACCGTACTGGATGCAGATCGTCAGAAAGTGATGATTTTTTTAAATGAGGTGAATGAGTGATGAATAATCGTACCAAAATGATTGCTTTCTCATTAATGCTCGCTGTTCCTGCAACTCTTTCCGGCTGTGGCAATGATTATGATGACGATTGTCAGTATGATCAGAACGGGAATGCATATAACTGTAATACTAGTAGTGGGTATCACAGTGGCTCATCCTATTCGAAAAAAAGTAGCTCCCATAGTGGATTTGGTAGTGGTGGCTTTAGCGGCTTCTTTTCTGGAGGTTAACTAGATGCGACAGACACGAGCTCTTCCGTATACAAGAGCACAACTATTCACCCCGGAGATCGAACAACGGGTTCCTTATCATATGATGTATGAGAAGCCTTACTGCTTAACAGCACTCACTCTTTATCAGGCGCATGAATGGGAACAGCTACGCATTGGCTCTGAACAAGTACATCATCTATATCGCAAAACGTTGCGATTTGTACAACAACATTTACCCGATGATTATTTATTACAGCAATTAGGAATTCATCCTGCTCTACTAGAAGGTGCCCGTCAGGATATTCCGTTAGATGGACTGACTAGATTAGATTGGATCATTAGCCCTCAAGGTGAGCTGAAATGTATCGAAAATAATACAGATACACCAAGCGGTGTGCCTGAAGTGGCTTTTTTGGAACAAGAATTATTGCGATATACTTCTGATCTAGAGCCTGCTTCTGCTTCGATGAACGCCTGTATTCAGAAGATGTTCAAGCAAGCGGTTGATTATTATAAAGGTCAGGGATTAGGCGAAGTAATCTATTTTACCAGTTACGACTGGCATGATGAAGATCGTGCGAATACGTTATATATGATGGAACAGTGTATAGCACTTGGTATTGAAGCTACATATGTACCTTTAGAACAACTACAGATTATACCGGGTGAAGGACTATATTATGGTCAAGAACGTATCTATATTCTGTATCGCTTATACCCGTTAGAGTATCTTGTAGAAGATCGAGAAGCAGATTCAGAGCGCCCTGTCGGTGAAGATTTATTGCAACTGGTAACTGACGGTAAGCTTGGTCTACTAAATCCGGTACAACATATCGTGACCCAGAGCAAAGGATTTATGGCGACAATCTGGTCATTATATGAACGCAATGCGCAGATGGCTGACTATACAGGCTTTACTTTATTTACAGACGAAGAATGTGAATGGATTCAGCAGTATTTGTTACCTACGTATTTTACAGATCAAGTGTTTGTGCAACAGCAGATTCCTTATGTAGTCAAAGGCTTTTTTGGACGCGAAGGATTAGGAACGCATCTGATCGAACAACCGGAAACGCATTCATTAGATAGACCTGAGTCTAGTTATCGTGATGATTCTACTCCACAGACAGAAGATGATGAGATTGCCGCTTATTATGAAAATCAGCCCAAAATCTATCAACAACTGCATCCGATGGAGCCTGTCTCTGTAACGACTTCTGAAGGAACATTTGATGGTTATCTGTTAACAGGAGCTTTTGTAATAGGTGGTCAATTTGCTGGATTGCTACCTCGTATAGGAGGCAAAGTGACAGACAATCTAGCTTGCTATTGTGCGGCGGCGATTGTTCCCTCATCAACCTTTTGAACAACTGATTATATGTTTATATTTTGAAGGAGGAAATACAGTTGAAAAACTTCGGAACTGACTTATTACATATCGGAATAGGGTTAGTTATTTTATTTGCTGTTCTGTTTGTAGGGTATTATATTTTTAGTCTTATGACACGCTATAACGATAATCAGCAGATTGCAGAGGGCAATCAAGCGGCGGGTATGTATATGGGTAGTAAAATGTTAGGATTATGTATTATCGTCGGGCTGGTATCGATTAATTCTGATGCATGGATAGATGTATTGATCTGGTCAGGTGTTGGTATTGTGATTCTGTGTCTGGTGTATCTGGTATTTGATTGGGTAACTCCGCGTACCAAAGTCTGTGAACAGATTGAAAAAGGCAATATGGCGATTGCTCAATTGTTACGTTCTTTGATTATCGGGATTTCATTTGTGATTGGAACATTTGTGATGTAATAAATCAATATACTGATAAAAACATAAAAACAGCTTTCTTCTCTGCTTTATAGGCAGGTCGAAAGCTGTTTTTATTTGATATGATAGGCTACATCTATTCGTAACTACCTGTTATGAAGCTGCTCCATAAGAGCCGTTTTTGAATGTTGTTGGATCATACCATTTGTAACCTGCTGCTGGAGCTGCCCAAGGTTCAGCTTGTGGCTCTGTAGATGTAGCAGGTGTCTCGATAGAGATTAATGATGTTGGGCTATCTAACGTCAACCCTGATACTTGATTTAAGCTGGTATAGCTTTCTTTAACAGCCAACCATCTTACCGTCTGTACCAATAATTTCGCATCATCGACTTCTTTGTATCCATCATAGGTTGTCTTTTTAGCGCCTGTTTCTTCACGTAGATATTTAGGAGAAGCATCTTCTACTGGCGAAGAATCACCGATAAAGGCAGCTTTCCCTGCGCCTACTTTAGAAACCGCTGCATAAGGACCTTCTGCACGTCCGCCGCCATTGTATACGCCTTGATCGACAGCATTATTCCATTTGGATACAGAAGACGGTAGATATACGATACCTTTTGCTTTGGTCGGATCTAGAATAGCAAGTGTTGATCCTGCATGCATCGCTACAGAATTTACACCGGCTGTAATGCCAAACGCTTGTGATGAAGCAACGATATCATTGGCATTTACATCACCTAGAGCGTTGTAACGGAAACGAATACCAAAGTTCGTACCCAACCAGTCGGAACCACTCACACCTTGCATCGCTGGTGAAGCTGCTTCTTCTGCACTCATTCCTTTTGCCGGGTTACTGTAAGCACCACGACGGTATCCGTTGATTGCTTCTGATCCATCCCAGCGATTTTTGTTGCGGTCTGCATTATAGTGATCGGCAATAAAGAAAATACTACCGCCGCCTTTTACATATTGAAGCATAGCTGCTTGTTCTGTTGATTTGAAAGGAACGTTAGGCTCAGCGATAACGAATACATCGTATCCTTTGAGCTTATCATACGTAATCGCTTGCTCTCCAAATGTATACGGTATTGGACGAGTAAGCGCATCTACTGTAAATCCGTCTGCTTTGAGTCCATTTGCAAAATCAGAGAATCCTCCATCGATTACCCAATCTGCTGCACCGGCAGTTTGAGCATGCGTATTATCGAACAATACTTTTTTACCTGTTCCATTAGGAAGAGGCGTATCTGTTCCTGGCTCAGTAGGAGGTGTCGTTGTATCACCATCTAAAGTCACAGACGTTGGATTTTTAACACCTGCAAAATTGTTATATGCACCAGCTGTACCCGTAACGACAATCGTTTTGCCAATTAGACTTGGATTGCTCTGTAAACCGAACTGCGAGCGGAAAGAGCTGCTTAATTGTACATCTACTAATTTGCTAGTTGTACGTTCACTGCTGCTATCTGCGATTAGCACGTTAAAATCGTTAGCAAACGGGCTTGCAAAATCACCTGTAGAAGCTCCTGAAGCATGTCCAACCACAATCCCTTTAACTGTAATCGTAGAGCCACCACTTTGAGCTTGAATCGCTTGTGCAACCGTTAATGTTGTTGCCGCTTCAGCTACCGGACGATACCCACCCAATAAAGAAATGAACATCAATAATGCTGTTAAAAGCACTACTGTTAACCGCTTCGTGACTACCTTATGCATATAACAATTCCTCCTTTGAATAGGTAGAGACAGAATGACTATTCTGATTCTCTTATTATCATAATTCTATTTTGTCTATCTAATTCCTCTTTTATGTAAATTTTTAATTAAAAGTAAATTAAATAAGAGAGAATGCTGTATATAAAGCAAAAAATACGACCTCCATATACTAAGGTCGTATTTCTATTTTTTTTACTTATGAAAATATTATGTGGATCTAAAAAGGTCTAAACAGCTCAAAACTGAGCAAGGCAGGAGCGATTGCGTCCTTGCTGTTTGGCTTCATATAACGCTTGATCGGTTTTTTCTAATAATTCATCCCACAATAACGCCGGGTACATGCCAATACCTATCGAGATTGTAATATGAATGATTTTACCATCCGGTAGTACAAATTTCTTTTTCTCCACATTGGTGCGTAACGTCTCGGCAATAATTTTAGCTTCAGTTAATTGGCAGTATTCTAGCCAGACAGCAAATTCTTCTCCACCTTTGCGAGCTCCATAATCTGTACTGCGAATACTTTGTTGAATCACGTTAGCCAACTGAAATAGCACTGCATCTCCTGCCGGATGACCGTATTCATCATTTACTTTTTTGAAATGATCGATATCGATAAATAGCAGAGAATGTGCCATATCTGTTTCCTGATGTTGTAATTGTTCGAACTTGTGCTCAAATGCTCTTGGATTATATAAGCCTGTCAAAAAGTCAAATTGAGCTTCTTTGCTTACTTTTTCAAATAATTCATTATTTTTTCGTAAAGATCGAGTAAGCATAAAAATAAATAAAGTCGCTGCGGATTCCACGATAATAAATACAAACACTTTATCAATTTCATTTCTGCCTAATACAATACTGAGCGAGATCATAGCAATAATCGTCAAAGCAATTCCTGAATATAGCCATTTTCTATAAAAACTAATTTTACGTGAAAAAATCCATGAAGCTGCGATACAGAGAGTTGCCGCATTGGCCAAGCCCAATATTGCACTTAATCCAATCGTCGGACTTAATATAATTCGGGTAATCATAATAATAATCGTTGTAATAATTCCGGCTACACTGCCACCCATACTAATCGACAGAACGATCGATATCTGGCGCAAATCCAATAGTACATTATCTCCTACTGGAAATGTAAATTGCATTAGTGTAGCTCCTAACAAACCAAAAAATAATCCGATCCATTGGCGCTTTATATACGTACTTGTTTTGAAATGAGCATTCAAATAATTCAATAACATACTTCCAAAAAAAGAAAATGTAGCTAAAATACAAAAATTCATAAATAAATCTTTGAACAACATTTGTTCACGTCCCTCTGACTACGGAAATAATAAGTATATCTATATACATCGTCAGTCTGAAGAATTTATTAAATAGGCTAAATTTATTATTTTAGTGTGCGATACAAAACTGATTTCTTCCGCCTTTTTTAGCTTCATACAAAGCACGATCGGTTTTTTCTAACAACTCGTCATCAGCATATAAAGGATAAAACCCTATCCCAAGCGACACTGTCATTGATACCGTTCTGCCATCAGGAATCACAAACTTGTGCTCCTGGATATTTTGGCGGATCGTCTCTGCCCATCTGATCGCTTCTGCATGCTCTTCTACATGTTCAAGAATAATTGCGAATTCTTCTCCCCCTTTGCGAAAACAATAATCGAATGAGCGTACACTGCTACATAGCACTTCAGCAAATTGAGCCAGTACCGCATCTCCAGCAGAGTGACCGTATTGATCATTAATCACTTTGAAATAATCGATATCTAACAATAGTAATGAAAAAGGAATTTTCTTTTGCTGACTTAATTGATTGTATTTATATGTAAATCCACGATAGTTGTATAACCCTGTCAAAAAATCAAATTGAACTTCTTTGCTCATCGCATCATAAATCTTGTTATACCGCCGTAACCGTTCGATCAGCAAATAAGTAAATATAAACGACGAAAAGAGCACCACAATAAATAAAATCAGTGTCGTCTTTTTTGAAAATCCAGTCCATAACAGAAAAATAAGCAATGAATTCAATGTCGATAACAGTGCAGTCATAAACCATTTGTAACGAAAAGAAGGCTTGGTTCGAAATACAAAATAGGCGATCACAAATGTAATACAAGCATTAGCTATCCCTAAAAAAGAAACACCAGTAATCGAAGCAGAAAACCATAAGCGTGCTATTGAAATCAGCATAGTCGTAATAATGCCAGCCATGCCACCGCTTAATACAGTAGCTACAATAATAGGAATTTGTCTCAGATCAAGCAATGTTCCATTATCTAATTTGAAGGTGAACTGCATTTGGACGATGCCAAATATCCCTAGAAAAATCCCTGTTAACATCTTAAACGCAAATGGACTGATACGTGGATTACTACGCACACTGCGAAAAAGAGCATTACCAAAAAATAAAAAAGTAGAAATGATACAAAAATTAATAAACAAGTCTTTTATGATCATAAATACAGTACCCCTTTTACTCTAAATCACGATTGATCAATAGGTTATCTATTCTTGAGAGCAAAAGGCTTGATCGCTGTATTCAGCTCTATTCAAACTAAGATTGCCCATTCAATTAAGTTACTGTCTTTTTTACTTTTTGTTAAGCATAAGACAATCTGACATGAAAATCACTTCAAATTTGTCTTTTTTTACTTTACAATCTAAAAGGTTTTCGATAAAATGTCCAATAGACCAATCATCCTACCTTTAGGAGTGAACATTATTTTTAATAAATTGGAAAAGCAGTCGTTGGTAGATCAAGTCTATGCTCAGATTGAACAACGAATCAAAAATAATAGTTGGGCGATCGGAACACGAATTCCCAAAGAAGCTGAACTGATGGAGCAATTTGGCGTTAGTCGCAATACATTGCGAGAAGCGATTCGTGCGCTTGTGCATGTCGGTCTATTATCGACAAGACAAGGTGATGGAACCTTTGTAATAGCAAATAGTGAACTTCATTCGGTATTGCAAAAGCGGGTACAGCACTCTACTGTTGTTGAAATTCTAGAAGTACGTCATGCTCTAGACCGAGAAGCTGTAGCTCTAGCTTGCCGTAGACGAACCGATGATGATCTACAGCAAATGGATCATTATGCTAATTTGTGTCAGCAACATATGGATGCTGGAGAGATTGAGCAATTTGTAGAAGCAGACTTTAAGCTACATCAAGCTATTACTGCGGCTTCGTATAATCAATTGCTGATTGATCTGTATGCTCATCTTTTTGAACAAATTCAAATGTCGATTACCAGTACTACCGTGCTCAATGATTCTTACTGCACAGGGCATCGTAATTTAATCCAAGCGATTCGTGAACAGCATAGTGAACAAGCGATGTTGATCGTTGATGATTATATTACTTATTTTACAGATCGACTTCAGTCGCTAGATCACTCTTCGTAGTATCAAGCGCATATTAGAAAGGTCAACGCTTATGTATTGCCAGGCGTTGTAGAAAGGACTATAGAAATGAATCGTCATTCGTTGGAGACTGCGGAGTCAGGGTTATCCCTGCGTAATCCGCTTTTTTTATTGATTTGTATTTTGTTAACAGCTCTTAATATGCGTAGTCCAATTACAGCTATTAGTCCATTGTTGGATCTTATCCGGCAGGACTTCCCTGTATCTAATGCAATGGCTGGATTTTTAACAACGATCCCTTTAGTCGCTTTTGCCATTTTATCTCCTTTTGTCGCAAAAATGGCAGGCAAATACGGGATGGAACGCATTATTATCGTATCCCTGATGGTATTAACTCTTGGTGGCTGGTTACGTCCATTTGGTGGATTAACTATGCTCTTAATCGGTACCTTTTTGACCGGTCTTGCGATTGCAATCGTCAATGTTATTTTGCCTGGAATGATCAAACGTGAATTTCCTTTTCGTGTCGGTATTATGACCAGTATCTATTCAATCTGTATGAATGTATTTGCCGCTACTGCTTCTGCGGTTAGCTTGCCTTTAGCCAATGCAGGACTCGGTTGGAAAGGTTCGATCTTGATCTGGACTATGCTTGCAATGGTTGCTTTGATCTTATGGATTCCGCAACAACGTTATAATCAACCCGCCAAATTGCTAAAACATACCGCTCATGCTACTCGCAGTGTATGGCGTTCGCCTTTGGCATGGAAAATCACGATCTTTATGGGTATGCAATCGATGATATTCTATGTATCTATCGCTTGGTTACCTGATATTTTGCAAGAACAAGGGCTGACCAATATCCAATCTGGATATATGTTATCTTTAATGCAATTTTCGATGTTGCCATTTAACTTTATTATTCCTATTCTAGCCGCGAAGCTCAAAACACAGCGTCCTCTTGTTTTATTTACAGTCATGCTGTACTTGATTTCACTGCTTGGTATTATTTTTGTTGATGGGCACTTATGGTGGACGGCTATTTGTTTGATTTTGCTAGGGATTGCAGGTGCTTCTTCATTCAGTCTATCTATGATGTTCTTTAGTCTGCGCACACATACGGCTACCCAAGCGGCTGATCTATCCGGTATGTCCCAATCTATCGGTTACTTGCTTGCGGCTTGTGGCCCAACACTTTTCGGGATATTGCATGATATCACTGGCAACTGGAAATTACCGCTCAGTCTGCTGGTCATTGCTACCTTTATTATTTTGTATACCGGAATGATGGCAGGCGGTAAAGGCTTTATCCATCCTGAAGAAAAACCGGCTTCTGCCAGCTAATTAAGCATAACCTGTGTGATTATCCTCAAATTCGGGTATGTTTAATAAGAGATCAGATTTAAAGGAGGAGCTAAATAATGACTACTGATTTAATTTCAGTGAAGAAGTTGAACAATGGTGTAAATATGCCCTGGTTTGGTCTAGGTGTATGGCAGGTTGAAGATGGTAATGAAGCGATTGATTCGGTAAAAGCTGCACTTAAAAGCGGTTATCGTGCAATAGATACAGCTGCTGCTTACGGTAATGAAGAAAGCGTCGGCAAAGCAATCAAAGAATCAGGGATTGCTCGTGATGAACTATTTATTACTTCTAAAGTATGGAATAAAGATCAAGGTTATGAATCTACCCTTGCTGCTTTTGAACAAACGATGAAAAAATTAGATCTAGACGTATTGGATCTATATTTGATTCACTGGCCTGTTGCAGGTAAATATAAAGATACTTGGCGTGCTATGGAAAAACTATACAAAGACGGACGTATTCGTGCGATCGGCGTAAGTAATTTCCAAACTCATCATTTGGATGATTTGTTAGCAGATGCTAAAGTGGTTCCTGCGGTCAATCAAGTTGAATTCCACCCGCTATTAACGCAATCTGAATTGCTTGCATATAGTGAAGAAAAAGGAATTCAATTGGAAGCATGGTCTCCACTCGCACGCGGTAAATTATTTGATAATGAAGTGATCAAAGAGATCGCTGATAAATACGGTAAAGAGCCTGCTCAAGTTATCTTGCGCTGGGTACTGGATAAAGGTGTAGTCGTGATTACGCGTTCTGTCAAAGAAAAACGGATTGCGTCTAATGCTGAAATCTTTGATTTCAAATTGACTGTCGAAGAAATTGATCGTATCAGTGCGCTGAACAAAAACGAGCGTACCGGTCCAGATCCAGACAACTTTGATTTCTAAATCACTAATAAAGGCTTGAATGTACTGCTATTACAGCGGTGCATTCAAGCTTTTTTTTGATACAAAAAAGCTTCCGACGAGTGCCGGAAGCATAAGAAGAGCGAAGTAGCTACTTACTACTTAAATGACTTTTTCAGTATAAGCGATCAACCTACAATTGAACTACGAGTGCCTAGTAAAGCTTGCTTGAGATGGTTGTATTGATTAAGTATGGAATCTACTCTTCTAGACTGGTCCAATACGCGGCGATCGTGAAGGTCGTAAAACTGCACCATTTCATTAAGTTCCCGGCGCTCTAGTTCTATCGATTCCTCAATCTTTTTTAGATGTTCCAAGAAACTCACCTCCTACCGCGGTATCTTATATAAAGCGTGATAGTGAAAACCATTCTTTTCTCTGACTCTTCTACAATCATGGTCTTCACTATTATAGTACTAGATGCAAATAGAGTACTTTCTAAGAATTTTACCAAACGATTCCTAATTCTACCATATCAGATTTACACGTACTTTAGATTATAAAGTGAACGATTGTCACCAGATTGCCTTATGAACCGAAATGCCCTGAACGAGCTACTTTTGTTTTTAAATATTTTTCATTAAATTCTGAAATGTCTCCCCATAACGGCACACGTTCTTTCACTTCAGCACCAGAGCGTTGCAATGCTTCTAATTTGCGAGGATTGTTAGTAATCAAAGTTACAGGCAATGTACGTAAATGATTCAGAACTGCAATAGCATCATCATAATTACGCATATCATCTTCAAAGCCAAGTTCCAAATTCGCTTCTACTGTGTCTAATCCTTGTTCTTGCAATACATAAGCCATTGCTTTACTGAACAGACCGATACCGCGACCTTCGTGATTAGCTAGATAAAATAAAGCACCTGATCCATGAGCGGCAATCATTTTCATCGACTGCTTCAATTGGAATCCACAATCGCACCGTTTGCTACCAAAGATATCCCCTGTATGGCAAATGCTATGCATACGAATCAAAGCGTCAGGAGATTCTTTGAAATCACCATACACCAATACACTGGACTGTTGCGCTTCTGCTAAATTAGAGGAAGATAACATTTCAATAATTGCTGCTTGATCATATTCACCTTCGCCACAGAGATTACCTGGCATACTGTCACAGCGCAACCAGCAGTACCACTGGAATACAACTGTTTCATTATCCAAATTGACAGGTAAACGAATCGGGCCGACCAAATATATAGATTTATCAGCGCTTGGTACAATCTTAATATGATCTTGCAAAGCAGCTGTAATTTTAGGATTAATCATGGTTATTACCTCCAAAGTCCGTATGTTGGATCATAGATATTATTGTAAGATACGTTGTATTGAATGATATGGATTATATGCCTTCATGCTGGAAAGATGCAAATTGCGCGCGAAAAGCAGCTTCTTTGACAAATTGACTATCCAGTTCAGCTCTAGTCTCCGCACGACGAGCTTGTTCGAATTCTTTTAACCGGTTAGCACTCCAATTGCGTGTAGCCAGTGCATCTATAATAATCGGTGTTAAAATATGAGCATCTTGCATCGCACTGTTCACACCAATCGCTCCGGTCGGGCTAAAGGTATGAGCAGCATCGCCCATAATCACCAGTCCATCTTGTACCCATGTATCGCAGACACAGCTTTGTACTTTGAGTAATACAAAATCTTCCCACGATACGATATGCTGTTCTACGATAGATTGTAATTCAGGAAAAGCTTCAGTCAATGAACGCACAAATGGTTGAAACGGTGTTTTGCGTAGTTGAGGATACGTATCCTGCGGAATATTCCAACCGATTTGGATATAACCGCCTTCTTGGCTGAACAGCGACAATTGCGCATCTTGTGCCAGTGCCATACGTACTGTAGGCGGCCATTGTTCAGGTGCAGGAATACGTGCCCATAATAGATCGAATCCATGTTTTACGATATCTGCATGAATTCCGGCAAGCTTACGTACAGAAGAATAGCGTCCATCGGTACCTATAACGATATCACTATGGATCACTAACTCTTGTCCATCATGTCGTACTTTAACACCGTTAACATTACCATACTGCTCGTCTTTGATCAGATCAATAACAGTGGTATTCATCATTAATTCGTAGTTAGGGTATACAGAAGATTGGTCTAACAGAACCTGTAACAGATGTTTTTGAGGAACATGAATCCCTGTATGTTGTTCTCCAGGTGCAGGTTGAATCGTTTTGATGATTTGACCATGTTGAAAATATTCTACACGTTCCATAAGCAACAGCCCTGCTTCACGCACTTTTTCATAAAGTCCGTATTGCTTCAGAATCTGCTCCCCTTGTGTATTTAAATGTTCACCACGGAACTCTTTATCAATATGGTTATGCCGTTCTAACAGTATGACGGATATCCCTTGTGTAGCCAGCAAATAACCTAACAATGCACCACCAGGACCTGCGCCAACAATACATACATCTGCCACTTTTTCCATTGTGTATTTCTCCTTACCTTGCTTTTCAGTAGCTTTATTTATTACAGCTTCAATAATAATATTTATTAGTTACTTTTAATAAGTTAATTATATTTAAGAGAATAATCATTGTCAACTTTTACTTATCATACCCGATCACCTATACATTTTACGATATGAAAAAAGCTAGAGCGACGCATGCCCTAGCTTCTTTATCGGTTGAACATTACAAATTAATTTGAGGTTTCTGGGAATTTAATCCACTTTTCAAACCGTCGATATCTAATCCATCTGTAGCAAATGCTTGCCGTACCAGCAATGGTTGAATAAATTCATCGTATTTGCCCATATAAGGAGCCTCTTCTTCTGCCAGTAATTGTTCAGGATTCTCGATCCGTTCACATTCTGCGATAATCTCAGCTTCGATCTCAGCAGCATCTGCTTGACCGGATACGACAAAATAGTAAGGCTCTAGCGGTGTTACTGCTCGTAGTCCTAGACGTTCGGATAGATTATGCTTGAGCAATCGTTCCAATGTACGGAAGGACTTGCTACCAACCCATGGTAAAACAAAACAGGAATCCCCACCAGCAGGTAACACGATCTTTTTGAGCAAATCGGTTTCTCTTGCTAATCGACGTGCTCGTTCTAATCGGGTTTTGGCTTGAGGGGCTAGATAAGGATAATGATCATTGGATGCTAAAATTTCGCGAATCTTCTGCATAATCATGGTATCGATATCACCACCTGCGCCAAGCCAGAGCGTATCTACTTTCCCTTTCGAAGATTTGACATAGACTGCCCGATGGCGACTGTCGATCTCTTCGACTTTCCAGAGCTTGCCTGCCAGTGAAAAGCAATAGCCCGGTGGTGGAACGGTCGTAATCGAACCTATTTCTTCTGATCCATTATAGACAGCATGTTCTTCATCGTCTTTGAATACGGCATAGAAGCGGAAATTGTTGACGATCTTTTCTCCGGCTAACCCGATAATTAATGTGCCTTCTTCGGTATATTGAAGATGATCCAGTTGCAGTAAGTATTGAAGAAACGATTGGTATTGCTCTGCACTAAAATGGCGAAAAGGCGGTAATGTCAAAATAGCACGCGCCAATTCAGCAGGCTCTGCTTCGCCCATACTTTTGAGTATACTCATCGTCTGGTGATACAGAATACCGACAGGCAATTTGCGTGCACTGAAAGGCTCTACCCATTTCTGCTTCACATACAATTCAATGACTGCGATCGCTCGTAACATAATCCATGGCATACGTGCCGGCAATTGTGCTTCTTCATCCTCTTCTTCCGGACAGACAAAGATCATTTCTGATACAGACCCTTCACGTCGCCCTGAACGTCCTAATCGCTGAACAAAGCTAGAGCATGAATAAGGCGCACCTAATTGAATAACACGCTCTAATTCACCCAGATCGATGCCTAGTTCAAGTGTCAGTGTCGCCGCCGCTACAGCAGGGCCGTATCCTTCACGTAGAGCTGCTTCGGCTTCTTCTCGTAACAATGCCGAGATACTGCCATGATGTACATGAAAAATATCCGGTTCTTGACGCTTAGCAGCAACAGCTCTCATTTCGAGCGTCATATACTCCGCATCTGAGCGACTATTGGTGAAGATCAGCGCTTTTTTATGATGGGTTTGGTCATAGATAAAGTTATGATACGCTTGTTGCGCATATTCTAATTGTTGAGCTTGTTCTTCATTTCGAGCATTAGGAAATGAAAAGTGTTCAATACTCAAACGCAACTTACGATTGCCTTCCGGTGATACAATCTCAACCGGTTGACCTGTACCTGCGGCTAACCACTGGGTCGCACTTTCGTAATCGCTTAGGGTCGCAGATAATCCGATTCGTTGAGGACGACAGCCACCCATACGCTCAATACGGGATAATTGTGAGAGTACTTGAATTCCCCGATCGGCTCCCATAAACGCATGCACTTCATCGACTACAATATAACGAAGATCGCCGAACAGCGCTGGAATCGAATTGGGACGGTTCATCAACAATCCTTCCAGTGACTCCGGTGTAATTTGTAAAATGCCAGAAGGGTTTTTCATTAATTTGGTTTTCTGTGATTGAGGAACATCCCCATGCCAGTGCCAGACCGGAATATCCGAATCACGCAAAACCCCTTTAAGCCGTTCAAATTGATCATTGATCAATGCTTTGAGAGGCCCTATATATAAAATGCCGACCGATTTGGACGGATGTTCATGTAATGCGGTTAATGCTGGAAAAAAAGCAGCTTCTGTTTTACCAGAAGCTGTACCGGACGCAATCAGTAAATGATGGGAAGTATCCAAAAGCACCCGACAAGCTTCTACCTGTGCTTCACGCATTTCTTTCCAACCACTACGATACATATATTCCTGAATAAATGGAGCCAACCGATAAAATGGATGGTTTCTACTCATAGATCAAACTCCGCTAAAAAATCATCGACTTCATCTTTGGGTGCAGGTGTAGGTGAAGCTGATCCTCTAGATGGTGTACGCTGACTGGAGGCTGAGTTAGGCAATGCATCAGCATCAGCCGCATATCCACCGCCATGCGGATTGGTCGGCGCTGTCGCTAACTGCCCTAACAATTCATCAAACGATAATTCTTCATTAAAATGAAGCGTGTTAAGCAAATCAATAAAATCGCGTACCACTTCACGCGGAGTCAGCAGTTCTTCTGCCCCCATGCGTGAGACAGCAATTTGCATAAAAGCGACCAGTTGATGTTGCTCTAATGTCGATCCATACTTGTGATGCTGACTATGAATATCACGTAACTTTTGTAACATTAATAATATTTCTTCATGTGATAACATTTCTAGTCGAATCACAGGCCCTGCAAAGTTCTTGGTTCCACTGCTACCGAACCGACTTTCAGATAAACGGGAACGTAAAGCTTCATAGCTATATAATCCACGACGCGGGTCTTCGACAAACTGCGGTGTGCCACCGATAAATACACCGAGATGCCCTGCTTTACCTTGCATCGTATCGTTAAAGATCGTTAACAACTTTTCATAATTACTTTGACGGGATACACTATTAGAAATTTTGTATAAATTAACACCTTCATCGACAAATAATAGCAATCCTTGATAACCAATGCGAGCAGCAAACTCTGCCCATAATTTCATATAATCATACCAACCATCGTCATCAATAATCACACCTACATTTAATTCACGTCTGGCTTCGGTACGGGTTGGATATTCGCCACGCAACCAGCGTAGTGCCGATTGTTTGAGCGTGTCTTCACCTAAGCGAATCCCTTGCCAGTACGCCGATAACACTTTGGCAAAATCAAATCCATGCACCCAGCCTTCCATTTCAGACGTTACTGAATGGATACGGCGTTGCACTTCAATCCCTATAGATGGATCGTCTGCAGATACATTGTTTTCTTCCATCACTTGTTGTTGAAGGGTCGATATCCATTTCTGTAACATCGATTCAAGCGCTCCACCGTCTGGACGGGTACGAGTCGATAGATTGGTCATTAATTCGCGATATGTGCCAAGTCCCTGACCTTTGGAACCGGTAAGACGGCGTTCAGGAGATAGGTCGGCATCTGCGACTACAAATCCGCGATCCATTGCATAATTACGGATCATTTGTAGCAAAAAGCTTTTACCACTACCATATCGACCTGTGATTAATTTGAAAGCCGCTCCGCCATCAGCTACATTATCCAGCTCACGCAAAATAGATTCTACTTCATATTTACGACCAACCGCTACATGTTCCAGACCGATACGGGGAACAACTCCTGCCGCAAAAGAGTTCACTAATGCAGTGGTGATCCGTTTGGGAATTTTAACTTCATTCATTTTCTTTTCACCTCATGATGATTGCATCAAGCACTGTTCTATATTCTTCCATAATCGTACCTTCTTCAAGCAAAAGGTCACCGATTGTATCCATCGCCAGATCATTAATTTCATCGACTAGCAGTGCTGGCATTGTGCCACCTTTACTAGCGATATCACGCAATACTGAATCATCCGCTTCATCTAACAATGCGCCCAAAAATTGAATATGATGCGTCTGTAAGCCATCGATCCACTCTTGCCATTCGTTATCCAGTTCGGCAGGCAACGGAGCAATGCTCATCCTCACCTCTTCTGTAAGTTGATCCTGAGGAAGAGATGATTGAGCTTGTAACGTCTGCTCTGTATCGTCTACTGATTGGAGGGTGTCTTGTTGTGTGCCTATCTCTGGCTCTTCTTCTACCAATGGTGATTCAGCATCTACAGCTAATGCATGTTCAGCGATCCATGTTGTCCATTCTTCTTCATTGCTAATCTTCTGTTCTTCACGCAAAGTCAACATATCACGTACCACATTAGAATCCGCTTGTAGTTGTTCAAGTACCGATGTATCAATCTGTACTTGTCTTGGTGCAGGTAATTCTTCTGGCACTGTAAATATACGCTTGATATACCGTTCGATCAAGCGAGCAATCTCTGGTTCAACCGGTGGATTGATACGAAGTCGACCGCTAAATTCCAGATGACGACGAAATTCATTTTCTGTTAATTTGATAATACCTGTCAAAAATTCTCGTAGTGGCTTGTGCTCACATAACGGCAATCGTCTGACAGTAACAGTACGCCCGTAGATTGTAGCATCATAGACAGCACTGCGGAACAAATAACGTTCAGTCTCCCGATATACAGGTGGACGGAAAATCTGGATCAACCTTGCTCCTTGTTGCTTATCTAGAAAAGCATCGACCGCCGCCAACACTTTAGGCACATATTCTTGTATCCATTCGCTACCTTTTTCCACATAGAATCGGCTACGCTGCATATCATAATCAAGTAATTGATGAACCAGTGCAAAAGGAATCTGTGCTGGTTGGGCTGACCAGATACGTTCCCATTCCAGATCAGCTAATTCAGTAGGCAAATGATCAGATGCTTCAATCATAAATTCACTCAGCGGTTCATGCAGGTCATGAACTTGTCCAAAATCAAGTACCCACTGCGGGATATATCGATCTAATTTGATAAACTTTTTGCGATATTGACGCCATAGATTCATTAGATATTGATGCCCTTCTAACGGTTCTGTCCATCCTGCGCCATTGATAATTTCGTAACACATTAAGAAAATATACGATAAATCTGTTGCTGGATATCGACCTTCACGTACTTCTTGACGCCAGTAGAAATACCACTTTTTCTGTCGCCATGTCATACTCTCATAAGTCGGCCAATAACTCATAAATGGAACAAATTCAGCTTCTTCTTCACGATGTTCTATCATTTCATGTGCGCGCTTCGCAAAAACATGCTCTGCGGTCTGAATCGATGATTGAGAGCGCAATTCTTCATCGGTCTCTGATGAACCATACTTCGATGAATCTTCATACGATACATAGCGTGGTGCAAGTTCGCTATCTAGCACGATCTCTTGTGCATGATTATCATGAGCAACACGATGATCTACCGACAAATCGACTTCTGCGATATCGCCTTTTGCTTGATCCTGCGAATAAATGCTTTCATGTTCAGCAGCATTTATAGGCGGAATCTTCCATGTAGACATCGAAGCAGTATCGACCGGAATAGAAGCACTTTTTCCAGTAGAATGAACTACTTTGTAAGTAGGTGGTTGATTAAGATCCATTTCATAGCCACTGATGTCGTCCTGTTCTCTCTCGCTTGCAGATTGTTGATCTGCTGTAGATTCAGGTGGCAAAGTAACAGAAGGACTATCTTCTTTTTTATATTGAAAAGACTGTAACCAGCCTTGATGGTCATAGATAATATGATCTTTTTTCCAATCTTCGTCTATAGTTGTGTCTATGTTAGGAATAGAAAGGTCAGCAGGACGTTCAGGAATACGCAATCCCCGTTCTTCTGTTCCCCATTCAAATTCAGCAAATCCACCTTTGCGCTCACTTACTTGTGGTAATCCCGATTGAAGTGCACGCTTGACCACCATTGGAAAAGCAGGTGGTAACTCGGTCAATGGATGGTCGGGATCGACAATCGCATATTCACGTACTACAGAATGAAATAATTTGAGCAGACTGGTCTGAGCTGTTCGCATATGAGGTTCATCCAAATGTTGACCTTCTGCATAGATCGCCAACCGTAAGCGGGTAGTTAACTTATTCATAGCTTTGTATACTTTGCTCGTTACACTATCTGTTAATTCATCAGGTTCTAAATAAATCGCAATATCGACTCCACCTGGCAACAGCGCTGTTCTTCCAGTCAATAGACTAGCAGGTACAGCAATCAATGGTAATGTCGATTTATTTTTGGTTGAGCTTGTTTTGCTCGACAATTCAGATGCTTCTTGCCAGTATGATCCGAGTGTCGGTTGCCATAGCTTTTGCAATCCAGTCAGTAAAGGCTTTTTACCAATAATCGCAATCTTACATGCTGGAAATTTGCGAATATAAGCTTCCAGAAAATGCTGTAGCGATTCACTATGCTTCATCACTCCGCCTAGAATCCCGCCAGAAATTCCCCAATGTGTTAGAAAATCAAAATGTTGCGTCAAATCACGTTCTGTACCCGGTAAAGCCAAATCTGGAATCAGCAATTGTTCCCACGGGCCGCTGAGTCGTTCAGAACCACGCTGAATAATTTCTTGCGATGTTAATTTACTATTTTTATCAAGTGATGTACCGTCAGCCATTCTACCCATAGGCCCTAACCCTAATTCGCGTAGTACATCTGCTTCGATCTGTCCATGCTCATGTAATCCAACATACGTTCCAGATGCACCTAGACGACGTGATAATTCTACAGCAGGATAGCGAATCCCACTGATCTCGATCATCGGTACAGCTGTGACTTGTCCGACACCATTTTTCTCGTCTCGTCTGCCTTCAAGCACCCATTTGGCATCCATATGAATACTATCTGTAAATTCTTCTGGAGCAGCATATGGAATATATTCTTCAGCAACTTGAAAAGACTGATCTTGTGCATAGGCAGGATCGATACCATAGACGATTTCTTCATCAGGAACATCTTCAAGATAATGATCCAGATCATCTACAGTATAGCTTGATTCTGAAGATGTAGAGATAGCGATAGTCGTAGCAGGTTCACTCCCGCCAGAAAGAACAGCTTCAGCGCTACCATCGTAACTTGCTTCAATCGGTGTACCATCAAATAACTCTAATGTGCCCGGTACTAATCTGGTCAATCGTGTATATAATTTGTGCGCTTCTTCCGGTTTGAGCAGACATTCGCTATGACCGTAAGAGGAGTGTTGCCATCTATGTTCAGCATTACGAAGCGTTTTACCCATAACCATCTGCTGTACTTCCTCAGCTTGTTCCTCTTCAACGACTCCATCGGCGCGCGAAATATGCAGGAAAAAGCCTCGATCTTCTTCGAAGCTTAATAATGCCGTATAGGTTCTGTCTGTATAGGATAGTGGCGATGGTGAATGCATAATAGACTCCTTGCCTTTCCTTTAATAATATTGATCATCCGTTTGGTAAACATAATATCCCATTATACATGAAGCAGACCGAAGAATGGTATAGGTTACGAACATATTTTCGTTTATTTCTTTTTATTTTCTACAGATTTTCTACAATTGAATAGGTGAGGAAGGTCTAGCCGGTATCTGAAAAGAACGATGTACCCAGCCTATCAAGTCCATTTCATCAGTTAGACTGCCAATATAACTGATATATCCATCTGGACGAATCAGCACATAGCCACCTTTGCCCATTCCATATTGTTGATGCAGATGATTGTCTGGATCGGTATGAATATGCGATGGTAGTGATAATGAAGTCATTAATGGTTGATCCAGTAATAAAATATGGATATCAATAATATCTTTCCATTTTACAGCTACTTGAGTCAACAATGAACGGTGATCTGGCTCTTCGATCTCATCTTCAAGTGTGGGTGGCTTCGGGCTTGCGACTACAGGATGTTCTCCTGTAAATAAAAGTAGCGTATGGCGAGATGATTGTCCGTATCCTCCATCAGGTGCTCGCTCTCCTGCATGAAGCATTGGTCGTTGCCAGCCTTTGCCTTGTTGCACAATAGGGCTGTGGGGATAAGCCAATCCTGTTTCGGAGATTAGACTGAACAATCGCTTTTGGATTACTTTACGAGAAGATAGTAATGGAGCGACTGTATTGCGAATCGCAATCGGTACAGAATATCGGGTTGTCGCTAACCGGGTAAAAAGAGAGGTTCCACGTAGTAATTGTCGTCCAATCGGTTCACGTTCAGCATGATAGCTATCCAGTATAGTATCGGAAGCATACCCCTGACAGACTAGCGCTAATTTCCAACCTAGATTAAATGCATCTTGTATCCCTGTATTCATTCCTTGTCCACCGATAGGTGAATGAATATGAGCAGCATCTCCTGCTAGAAAAATGCGACCTGTACGGTAAGACTTCACTTTCCGTTGATGTACAGCAAATTTTGCTAACCAGATCGGATCTGAAATAGTAACTTTGATCGGCAGACAAATATCCAGTACTGCTTGAATATCTGCTAATTCAATAGATTGATCGGAAGCAGAAGAGGTTACAGCATGATCCGGTGGCATGCCAATAATAACCCGGTGTCGGTGATTCAGCATCGGGAAAAGAGCTGTCAGATAGCCTTTATTCAGATAGACATACAGCTTATTATGATCTTGCTTCCAATCGATCTGTACATCAGCTAGAGCAAACGATTGAGCCAGTACTTCGCCTTCAAAAGCAATATCACTGAGATGACGCACAGTACTATGAGCTCCATCGCAACCGACTACCCAGCGTGCCAATATCTTTTCTTCAGACTGAGCAGATTTGTCTGTATGTTGAATAATTGCCTGTACATATTGCTGAGGCTGATCTAGCTGTTGCAGAGCAGTTAATTGAACCTGTCGCTCTACAGTACCTCCGAGTGATGTTAAGCGATCAATTAGCACTTGTTCGGTGATACTTTGCGGAACCATCAGTACGTAGGGATAAGGGCTCTGAATTAATGAAGTAAAGTTTACCTGTGCTAATACTTTGTTATAGCTAGATGCTTGCATCCCTGTGACTTGATGCCCTTGAGCTATTAATGTATCTGCCACCTCTGCTTGATGTAATAATTCTAATGTACGTGCCATCACACCTAATGCTTTGGAATATTTGGAAGGATGCGGTGCTTTGTCAATAATTCGATACGATATACCGCGTCTTGCTAGTTCAATTGCTAGCGTAAGTCCTGTAGGACCTGCGCCTACAATCAACACATCACAATCAGGAGCAGTCCGATGAATATCAGCGTTGATAACCATATCTACCTTTCCTTTCATCTCCAAAATGATGATATATGCTATTTCAATGATTGACGTGCTAGATACAGACTGTACTCAATAGCCGGGCGCGCCAATTCTACGTAATTAAACAGTGTCGATGGTAGTCCGATTCCAGCTTCAAATAAGCAAATATTGCGATGTTCATCTACACCAATATCCAACCCGATTTCATGAAATCCTGATCCAATTTGTGATTCCAAATAATTTGCTAATTGTAGGGCAGTTTTTTGTATTTTTTGATCCATCGGCCCGTTCACTTCTTCACCAAATTGATGCTCCAAAAATCGATTCCATGTAGTAGATACAGTCAGTGTTTTTTTGCTATTGGCTATTTTAATATTGGATTTTAAAGAAATCCCTGCTGAACAAAAAGCGACAATCCATTCGTTTTTGCCATTTTTGGCAATATGCACTCGAATATAAAAAGGAAATCCTTGTATAACGGTACTACTCTGCACTAATTTTTGTACACAATAGCGTCGTTCCGTCAATAATTCTACCAAAGCCATCGTTTGCTCAGCGTTCATCTGATGAATATACGTCTGATCGAATACTTCCAGCATGTCTCCTTTTACTTCTGCTGTAAAAGTATTCTCGCCTTTAGCGCCTCGATCGGCTTTGAGTACGACTTGCTGATGTTGCTGAATAAATTCAATCACCTTCTCCGGTTCTCGCATAGTCATAAAAGGGATTACGATTTTTTTAAGCTCAGGATCACCTAACAGTAGATTGTACACTTTTGTTTTGTACATCGACTTGCCTATAAGGGTATGTGTTATTGGAATACCCGCTAACTTTTCATAAATATTGCCGAATTGATCTGATCCTCTGCGGCGCATCCGATCATAGATCACATCAGGATAATCAAAAGTGTTGTAGACCCATTTTGTACCATTCCATTCTTTGCCACGAATTTTACGTGTTGCTTCCTTCACATCGCCAGGGTAGAAATAGAAAAAGTCCGCTTGATGACTGCTTGCTGCCATCGCACTAGCTAGACACAATTCAGGCTCTATTTTCCAACCGATAAGCATCCCAATCGACAATCGCTTCTCCATCGTATTCTCCTTTGCTTTTATGCAATGTATTTATAGATAGATTAGACAAGCTATGATCGCTTTTTAAGAAGATTGCGACTGACGCACTAAGTATTGACAGTAAGCGATCGCAGGCTGAGCCAGCTCTATATTATGGAAAGAAGTATCCGGTATCCCCAGACCTGCTTCAAACAATCGAATTTTATTTTGCTTATCAATTCCGAGGTCTAATCCTATTTCGTGAAATCCTGTACCCCATTGCTGTTCAAGATATTGCGAGATTTCAATCGCATATGCTTGAATTTTGCGATCCATTGAACCACCCGGTTGTTCTCCGAATTGATGATTGAGAAAGCGAGTCCATGTGGTGGTCACACGAAATGTACTTTCGCTATTTGTTACTTTGATCATCGGATTAAGCGACAAAGAGACTGAACAGAACGCAACCATCCATTGCCCTTGACCGTCTTTGGATACATGAACACGAATAAAAAATGGAAACTCTTGCACTGTTGTACTTTGAATTAATTTCTGTGCACAATATCTACGTTCAATCAATACCGTAACCACCTCAAGCATTTGTTCCTGATTCATCGTATGCAAATAAGTCTGATCGAACACTTCATATCCATCATCTTTCACTTCTACTGTAAACATATTTTGAGCAGATGCCCCACCATCTGCTTTGAAAATCACACGTTGATGCTTATGAACAAATTCGATTACTTTTTCAGGATCTCTCATCGTCATAAAAGGAATTAGTGACTTTTTCAAATTCGCATCCCCGCGAAGCACATTATAGACTTTCGTTTTGACAATAGAGCGTCCTCTCAGCGTATGAGTGATAGGAATACCTGCTAATTTTTCATAGATATTACCGAATTGATCTGAACCTTTGCGACGCATCCGATCATAGATCACATCAGGATATGCAAATGTTCCGGTGATCCATTGTGTGCCGTCCCATGCTTGCCCTTCAATCGTACGTGTCTGTTCATCTACACCCGCAGGATAAAAGTAGAAAAAATCAACTTCTTGACTGTGTGCTATTAATGCACAAGCCAGAGGTAAATCTAATCGTATTTTCCAGCCAATCATCATGCCAATCGACAATCGTTTTTCCATAATGATCTCCTTTGCTTTCTACTCTTGTTGTGATTTCATAGTACAACATATAGCAAAAGCTCGCTTTCTTAAAAACAGAAAAGCGAGCTTTTGCACATTCAAACGTTTAGCTAGAGGAATCAGTTGTTGCTGAATCTGTACTAATAGATGTTATAGCATATTCAGTGCTATCAATTTTGATTTTGTTGATATTATGACTATCTGTTTTGGCTGGCAAATCAATCGTGACTGTATATGGATTACTTTCAGTCAATTGAGCTTCAGATACAGGTTCTGTTTCTTCTGTTGGTGATGTACTTGATGTAGAAGAATCGGTTGTTCCTGTGTCGGTTGTAGCATTGGTTGAGCCTTTACTATCTATCGTATCGGTTGTATCTGAATCTGTAGTCGATTCAGAAGTTGCTGCTACAGTAGCTATCGTAGGATTATCGCTCATACCTGTAGTACTGGATGTGTCGTCGGTACGGTTGGTTGTAGCATCTTCTGCTGAAGAATCAGAAGAAGTATTCCCGCTACTCGTGGACGCTTTGCAAAGCGACTTGGCATTCAATTGAGTATAATCTACCTTTTGCCCGTTCCCCATCAGCAATGTTGCTTTAGTAGGTTTGAATGCTTCACAAGTAGCTAGATCTGCAAAGTGAAAAGCAAGACCTGTCGCATTACTAGTACTAGTACTGGTACTACTGTTATCTGTACCTGTTGTTGGCGTTGCACTGGTATCTGCATCTGGAGTCAATAATGTGACTACTACTTTGGGCAATTGAACGGTTTCTGTCGGCGGTTCGGTCACTTCTGGTATCGGATCAACCGCAGGTGCCGCTTGCTCGACAGTAATCACGCCAAATACTTTTAATGCATATACAGATAATCCACCGATCGCTACCAGTAAGACAACCGCTAGTAGCGCTAATAAGGGCATACGTTTGCGATTACGTTTAAACCATTTTGATAATGGTGTAGCTAATTCATCTCTTGCTTTAAGGTATACTGCTCGCAATGCTGGCCCTTCTTTGGGAAAATCAGCTTTCGCTTGCGAAGCAAGTTCTCCTCTGCGAAATGCTTCTGGATCATGTCTGCGAAAATACGCCAGAATAGCGGTCTCATAAGCAGGTACAAATCTTGGACTTTGCGACTTGCGACCCGATGTTTTTTTGGGAGTATCGGCTGTACGAACTCGATCTTTATCTAACAAATGATCGCTAGCCGATGAAGCAGGGTCAGGTAGCATAAATTCTGCACGTCCTTCTGACCAATGGAAAAAAGTATAAATTTGTTCAGGAGTACTCGCATGCTGGCGAACCGCTTCTACCATTGCAGAATAATCCAAGTCATTCGGTTCAGCACTATAGCTAAAAGCTGCCGCCAACCGTCCGAATTGTCCTTTTCGAATATCATCGGCTAGCCATAAGCGTCCTAGTTGTTGTACTTGATCTTTCTCATTCGGTTGCAATTGATGCAATAAATTCATTAAATCTGCGGATAATTCTTTTTCAGTAAACCAAATATATAATAATTGGAGTGCTAATTTTTTGGCATTGAGACGGCGATCAGCACGTTCAGGATATTCATCACTTGGTAACGGAAGAGATAGGAAATCTGCTTGCAACAACTTCTCACGAGTCAGTGTTGACCATTCCAGATCATTCAATAACAATCGTTCCGCAGAAGCTCGCATATCGTCTCCTAGACCGGATTGTCTCCAAGCTTCGGGTGGAATCACTTTTCCATGTAATGAACCGGTATCTACTTCATCTAATAAAGTAAATACTTTACCTGTAGCGATCATCAAGTCAGAGCTATGCCGTAATGCTTCCATAAAAGATTGACCTGCACGATTACAATAATCGTCCATCTCTAGTAAATCTGGATAGGTCGTGCCCCATTCTACAGCCAATTGAATCACTTCTTCAACAGTCTGTGCTTGATGGAATTTACGTTCTATTAACGGATTTAATAACATAACTGCAAGACTAGGCTGACTACCTGCCATTTTGATAAATGCATCATTTAAAGCAGGATGTTTCTCCATCATTACATAGAATGCCTGACTTGCTGCTGTCTGTCCTGCCGCAACAGCATTACGAATCGCCCAGATAAAATACTCTACAATTTTGCGTCCGGTATGTACTTCATCGATACCGTAATACTCTGCAAAACATTCTGCAATCGCAATATCCGGTACAACACCTGTCCGTACTTCATCAAATTCACGATCAAAACGCGATAAAAATAAATCATTGACACGCATTGCAGAATCCAGCGCGCCTGCTGGTCGTAAATGTTTAAGCAACGACTGCAAAATAGCCGCAGGATGCTCGCTATACAATTGTTCGTCGCCCGCTTCTACACGAAACAACGTTGTCCACTCATCATAATGTGCAGGATCAGGTAACTCTTCTGTCGAAGCATCGATTCCTGCTTGCCCGCTATCAGCAAATTCTTGTAATGCACGCAATTGATCCGGTTGTGTAATATGCTCCCAGACCCATTCGGTGTATACTTGACCTGCTTTTTCCGGTTGAGCTGGATGAATACGACCTGTACTCCAGTCAAAATGATAATCACGCTCAATATTGCGATCACCCGCACGAATCGAACCACTTTCAACGAACATCAATTGAATCCCTTTACGGCTTTCGGGTTCTTTCGCATAAGTGGTAAATCCTAGACGACGACGGAAAGCGTAAGGAAGCGCTTCTGTAATCACCGCTGTTAATCGCTTCGCATATACAGACAATTCAGTAATCGGTACATTCAGCGAAATATATACTTTACGACGCTTATGAATCGCAGACATCACTGCACCGATCAATTGCCGAAAAGTAGCTCCATCTATTCCTAATTCCTCTAATACAGCCATGCTATTTGAAGCAGACGGGGTAGACGGAATATCTTGCAATTGTGGTAAGTCTTGCCCTTGCTCTACATCATACTTTTCCTCAAAATCTGCTTGTAACCAACGATCATAGTGATGTACCCATTCTTCAGCACGCCCCGCAGGAATCACATAATTGTGAGAAAAGAATGTACTTCTTAACCCTGTAAAATCAGCATTTACGTAATGGCTATTTCCCAGTACAATATCACCATTTTCCAGTCGTACCAATTGTAAAGCAGACGGAAATAAAGCATCTTCTTTTTCACCTTTGGCTAACAACTCTGCCGGTGCATCATATACGCATAACGGATGAATATACTTTTTGATAAACGAGTTATCGAGTCTAGACGATTTGGCAATCGTATCGTACCCCTCGGTAGAGCGGAAAATACCACTTTTCTCCCGGGTATACATCTGTTGATCGATCAGGGCATTCGAGAATAAACTCAAGCGTTTCCTCTCCCCTCGATATAATTCAGTTTGTACAATAACCAGATAAATGGCTCATCGACACGAATCGGACTAACGACACTTTGTAGCTTCTGGTCGATAGGATTACTTCCTAATGCCGAGACAGCAAAATAAGCAGTGTCTTTGAAATATACATCCATCGTTCCTTTAAATGGACGATCGACACGCTCAATAAAGCGGCGAATTTCACCATCTATATTTTCAAATTCATTCAAATCAAAATAATCACGATGAATTACATTATGGAACACATTACTGTTGGATTTGATATATTCCCCTTCATCTCCACGCAATGATTCCAGCATATCGCTTTTGGTCAGCACAACAGCTGTTGGAATATTGGTTTTGCTATCTTCTTGATGAGCTATAAAATCGCTAAATAAAGTTAGTACGACATCACGTGGCTCATCATAACGAGACACCCATTCTCCTTTATCGTCACCAAGCTTAATCCGAATACGATCTCGAATCGAGCGAATCTGAAGCGGATCGACCATAAACAAAATCCCCGCAGAGTTTTTAATATGCTGACCATGCAGTCCCAAATAATCCTGATCAACCATACCTTCACCAGCTACATCAAAAAACACTAGTGTTAACGGTGGCTTCTCTTCATCTTTGAAAACAAATTGGAAAATAAACGGTTCTTGCATCCGTTCTTTTTGCGTAGAACCCAGTAGATCGCCACGTTCAAATAAAGGCTCTTCATAATTGATACGGAACTTGCGACTAATCTCTGTGGTCAGTGGCATACAGGCGGCATCAAAATTTTCTGCTGTAGTATTTTGCAACGTATGGATTAGTGCTGTCATATAGACAGACTTACCTACCTGCGAAGCACCCACAATCGAAATAATATTGCTAGGTACTTTGCCTGAAGTAACTGGTAATTCATTATGACAATGCGGACACAGACGACGACGTGTGACTTCACCATAGCGGTCATTGAGTCCCACCAGTACATGATCCGAATAAATACGCTGTTCTTCAGGAACATCTGTTGGTAGCAATACCGCTTCCATATCATGAACCGTATCCAGCCCAAAGCGAGAACGGTATTTGTTTAATTTTGCATCTTCACCGAGTCCGTAATCTTCATCATCTTCACGGTGATGTGAAGCACGAAATTCTACTTCTTCCGGTGAAAATTTATTAAAACAATACGGGCAAACGATATCGTAAAATAACGGTCTAGGCGCGGCTTCCGGTTTCTTTTTAAACCAATCGAAGATATTCATCTCAACGATCTTCCCCCTACTCCAAAATCAATTCGTACATCTGTCCGTATGTACGTCCATCGGTAAAAAAGAGTCTTACATATTCATTTTTGCCTACCTCAATCGCGGGCAATTCATTACGTCCTGCTTGAAAAGGAGCTGCAAATGGATATACAATCCCATCATCTTTATTGACAGCATACCCGCCTTCTTTTTTCACATAACATAATACTTCTTTGGGAATAGGCACTTCTGCATGAACTTCGATTCGCACCGTTTTACGTTTGCCAAACCATACTCCTTGTTGCTTAATCGAGTAATAAATTTTGGCTTTGCCTGCACTAAGTTCAATCGTATTTTGACCATCCGGTTGACGCACAAGTACAGTTTCTCCTTGTTCTTCATACGTCATATATACGGTATATGTCATCCTACCAAAATGATCGACTCTTTCGATATATCCATTGTTCGCTTTATATTCTTCTTTGGTATATAGACGCAGACTCGCAGGAGAAGAATCTGGCTGATCTGATGAACTACCTTCTTCGCCAACTGCGGACATCTGCGTTACTTTTTCAATATAGACCGCTTCTGTATCGCGTGGCCATAACCAACGCAATGTACACAATCCATCTTGCGCTTGTCCGGTCAAACCATGGATTCCTTGATTGGTTTTCAGTTCGGTGTACAGCATATAAAGATCCCCCTTCTGAGTCTACTTCTATCTATGTTTGACTGTATTTAAATGTATCTGTAATGAAACAAAACGTAATTAACGTTGAAATGTACCACTACTTGTTCCACGACGTCGACGTGGGCCTTCTGAAGGTGTAGGTGGCGGTGGTGTAGAACTGCGTTTGATCATACGTTTACTATTTTCACCAATCGGAACAACCAATGTGAATAGTGCAATAATAAATGCCAGAATCATAACTGCTAAAAAGCGTATCACTCCGTCTGTCCAATCCGTTTTGCCGATCCCCCACTCCAATAACCAACCAGCGAGTAATCCAGCTACACCGCCACCGATTCCGAAGCTACGTGCCAAAAAGCGATTGTCGAACATTAATCCCATACCTACACCCATCAATGCGCCTAATAACATCACCAGTATCACATGCAGAATCACATAATACAGATTGCTATAAAAAGGTTCACTACGTTCTGTTACCAGGGTACGTTTGTCTAATGTATCGTAAATCTGTTGGAACGTCTGTGGCAATTGCGAAGCATCAGCTACATTGTAATAGTTACCGCCTGTTTGACTCGCGATATCTGTAAGTAGATTCGTGCCGCCTGCATCTGTCAAATTCAAACCAACCGTATTGATCGAAATTGATTTGGCTTGATAAGGAGCAAGTGCAGACATATCCAGCGCACTATATCCATCAGACAACATAATGACGACTGTACCACGAGTATCATCATTTTGAGCAGTAATCTGTTGCATTGCAGTATCCAAAGCACCTGTAAAGTTAGTACCACCTGTAGTCGTTGTCATCGCATCCATCGTAGCTGTAATCTGCTGTTTGGAAGCATCATTGATTTCGGTCAACGGCAATACTACATTTGCTTGGTCGCTGAATCCGATAATCCCAACACGCTTGTCATCATCCATCGAATTGACCATATTTTTCACTGCTTGAAAACGCTGGTTCTGTGCATCGGTTTCTAGCATACTCCCGGAGTTATCGATCACTACGACAACGTCGCGAATCGATTTGACTCCATTGAATCCGATCTGGTAAATCGCTTCTCCACCAAGTCCTCCTAAAAACATAAGCACCAAAGTAGCGGGTACAAATAATTTCCACGAAAGCCCTGCATAACGTTGACGCCAGGATGCTCCATTTAATTTCGGTGAAATCGTTTCAGCTAACAAACAAAATCCACCAATAAATAGACTGATAATTCCAAAATACAATCCAATAAGAAGCACTCGTGGCATCCGATCAAAATAAGAATGAATCAACCATTCTCCTATGATAAATCCGATCGCGCCTCCAATAAGGCTAAACAATACCATAAGCCAATTCACTTTGCGTTGCATACGTGGCATCTCCCCTTTCATATGAATATGTGACATTTCGTTTATACATTTGAGCGATTGAAGTGTATCCTTACATCTAAATTTTAATGAAGTAGATGAAAAAGCTATGTAGGGAATGAGTGTAAGTTTGACCACTTCGAGGAAAAGATTATCCTTTCGCTCGCTGTTAAGGTCGGATATCTTGAATGACCGCTAGACGGTCGATATCCGAATCTAGCATATGCTTACGAAGTAGTTTTCTAAAGAAAACTTGTAATGCGAACGCTACGCTGCTTTCGGATCAATCTTTGCCCCTTCGTTACGCGGTAAGTGGCTACATAGTTTTTAAAGAATTTTGAAAAGCTTTGAAGAGATTTTTCTTTTAATCTATTGAATGACTTTTTACAACGAATAATTTTTCAAATAAGTGTATACAAGAAATGGAGGAGCCACTTAAAGTTTTTAAAAGTAATTTGCTCTTATCCTTCACCACTTGCCTCACCCTGCCAGGCAAACGCTCCTATTTTGAACTTTTAGCATTTACTCCCTGCTCTGAGCGGAGGAAAGGCAATTGCTCTGAAAGAGTGAAACGATCGCCTTTGCAAGATTGTCCCGACTGCAAAGCTTTTATTCAAGGGACAATCTTGCAACAGCGACGACAAGAGCAATTTCTTTCCCGAAGCGGTCAAACTCAGAGTAAAAGCTAGACGTGAAAATCATACCCGTTTGCAATATACGTATCATAGTACGTTTTACCATTACGATAGTAAATTAAATCTTCAATCGTAAATCCACCCATCAGATTCAGCTTTTCTACACCACTGGTGCGATCTTCATGGACGAATCCTGTTTTATAAATGCGAGTCGTATTATCTACACCTGCGGCATAACGGACAAAGTCACCGTTAGCATTACCAAACATATATTTTTCTTCATAACGATGTTTATGCGTATAATCCAGCAGACGAATATGGATAACCGCTCGATCTTCTAAAGTACGATACAGTTCTTTGAACAAATCTTCTTGCGATAAAGCCTGCTTGTTCTCATACTCAATCGTAACATTAGCACGATTCAACAGTTCCTGTTCGAATGTCTGTGTAAATGAACGTGATGCTAATAGTTCTTTACGACACACCTCCATCAGACGTTCCACCAGCGTCGAAGCTCCTTGTTGCAACAGCAATGTCACATCGCCTACACTGCGCTCTTCAAAAAAAGCACCATCGCCACGTTTTTCCTCAATCTCCTCCATCACTTCAGCCGTAAGACGACTATAGTAATCATGGATATTTTGCCCGATATAATCATCTGCTGTACGGATACTGTCTGTTGCCGCCGCTTGTAGATTAGAACCGATCGTATCCATACTTTTTATCTGTTGCATACTATCACGATGAACAGCAGTAAGATGCTCTTCGAACCGACGATATAGACGCAATCTAGTTTGCAATCTTAAAATATGCAATTTGCGTGGATAAATCGTATCAATCAAGGCACGGGTTAACCCGCGAATATTGTGTTTTTCCATAAATGGTAATCGTTGAAAAGATAAATCGTCTGCCCGGCTGTCATACCATTCATCTAATTCAGCCTGTGCACTTTCAAGCGTATTCATTAGATCACGAGTACGTGCATGATAATCATTCCACATACTCTGTTCGCCAGATTCATCGGTCCACTCTGCAAGCTGGTAGAAATGAAGAGGAGGATGTTGACGAAGCATCTCTGCAATATTAGCTTGAAGTTCACGCCCTGCATCCCATTGTTCGATCCGCTTGATCATTTCTTGTTCATAATTATCATGGAAAAAGCGTTCTCCACCATATTCGAACAATGCATGTTCTGCTTCACGTAGACTTAGCGATTTCAGATGACTAAAGCTTGTTGTACGGGTCATAAGACCATTCATATCTTCCAAACGACTACTATTAGGGACTAACATATCAACTCGTTCGTCGATACGTTGTTCATCCAGACCTAACAACTCGAACTTTTCACGACTGCCTAGAATCGTTTTATGTTTCATTCGTTTCATTATTCCATAGAAAAATTGCTCCAAAACAGTTAATGCAATCGCTCGATCCGGTCGTCTGACTCTAGCAAATCCAGCAGACACTAACCCTTGATTGCCTTCCCCATTACGAACATTATTTTTGAAAGCATTATTATTATAATCAGATCCGTAAAAAGAAGATTCTCCACCTGTTTCCAGACGTTGACGATTTTTGAGCAAGCTAATCCGGCAAATAATATCGTAACTACTTTCCATCCCACCATTAACCGAAATTCCGCGTTCATTACGATCAGATAACACATACGCTAATTCAAATAACGGCGATGGTGAATGTTGTACCATCACAGCTAATCCATCTTCAGTACGTTGTAATGGTGCAGTCAATGTATAATCTGCACGTTGAATATGTTCCAATTCTTTTAGAAACGCTACTCCTGCTGAACTGGCATATCCAAATTGTTCTTCTTGATCGCCTTCATAAATGAGCGCATACATATCCATCTGCACTGATTTGAAAGATTGACCTAGAATCGAACGTGCTAATAGCGATATTTCTGGAACCAAAATATTCATCGGATCATCAACACGCGTTATCACCGATACATGCAATCGATCAAAAGAAGAATACATCCGTCCGAACTCAGCTAAACGGCGAGCCGCCTGCCGGAACGTACGATTCAGTTCCAGCAGATGCTTGCCATCTTTTTGAAAATGGTGATGCCAATCAGGCCGTTGTGTTTTTTTACTATGATCGTTAACTGTCGGACGAGATAAGAAGGTAGTGATTTTTTGCGATTCTAATGAACCTATACTTTGACCTGTACGCATAGAATTCACGTTCTGTTCTTGTTCATACCGAGCTTCATTAGCCCGTCTTGCTTGCTGTTCTTCTCCTGTAGGTTCAGGAGCAATCTCCACATACATCACGCCAGCACTATTATCCCACTTCTGAGCATTAATCTGCATAACAGGACGGACAGCATCTTGAATCAGATCCCCGATAAACAGGAAAACGGCGGGGTAGTGAATACTGCTCCGCCCATCTCCCTGCCCGGCTGTTTTCTCCTCGTCAGCAGCATATGCATCTGCGAATTGTTTCAGCCGAACGTCCATCTTATTTCAACTTCCGGCGAATATCGCTTAATTTAGTAACCATTTGTTTGTAGAACTGGTAAGCTTCATCTCCATTAGCCAATTCGACACGTTCGTATTCTAGACGATCTCTTGCTTCCAGATACGCTTCGTACAATTCATCTAATTTATTTAGAAGCGGTGCAATATCTTCAGACGAAGTGATTTCATTGTCACGACGATCTGCTTTGCGCATCAATGTTGCACGATTTTTCTGATCTAGATTGCGGAAATGTTCAAATACTTCAAATTCCACAAAATTACGGCTCTTCATCAGATTTGCAAAAGCATCCCAAGCTTCTTCTTCAGGATCACGATCATAGACGTACAATGCACCTTTTTTAGTAATCGTATCGGTATACAATGCTTGTAAGAACTGATCGGTTAGTTTTTCTTCGCCTTCATAACGACTTAACATACTTTCTAGTTCTACAATTTTGGCTTGAATACTTTCATATTTCGCTAGTTCTGCACGTACACGTTCGATCATTTTTGGTGAACGAATCAAGTTCTCACGTGCTAGATCTTCGTTAAAGCTACCGAAGATATCTTTCGTAGATTCATGTGGCAAGCCTTCTGCCATAAGACGTCTAAGTTCTGCTAGTGCACGTTTCACTTCACCTAGATTCGGACGAGGTGCATCCAGACGCATATCATAGCTAGCAAGCGTAGGAACCAGATCGAATGGCTGTGTGAAATGAACAGCAAAACGACTGCTTGTATTTTGGTCTGCATCTTTTTCAACAATAATGCCTAGTTGTTTTGCACGCGCATAGTCTGCACGCACACGAGCATTGTAGCTTTGTACACGAGCATTGGTGTACGTTTCACCCCATGATTGCTCAGGAATAGGTGAAGGCAAGTATGTCCAGTTTTCTTTCTCGGTCTGTACCAAATGGCGACCAATACCTTCACGATCCAGAATCGTACGCTCATAGTTCTCTTCATATACTTTCAGCGGTGTATAGACGAACAATGGCACACCATTACGAGTGTTCAACCAGAAAATACGGTTTTTAACTTTACTTTCTTTAATCGTAAAGTGTGATTTACCCAGTGCATTGTTCTGGAAGTTACGAATACCACGCAAAATGCTTGGCGCTTGAACAGGAACAGATACAAATCCCCATGAAGGGAAATGCAGATTACCTGCACTATTGCTCAAATGGAACACCGGTACAGCTTCATCATCCAATTTACTAGCAATCGTGCGCTCTACGAATTTCTCAATCGGCTCGTCTTGACCGTATTTCATCACCAAGAAATCTTCCATTGAACGTGTGATCAGATCACCGAATTTGTCGCTCAAGAAATCAGAGATCGAGCGTACAATATCGACTTCTTGCTCTTTCACCCATTGATCGGAATGTTCTAGCAATTGTGCAGAGAAATCACGAATCAGATCATCGCCATCTTTGCTATCCATAATATCGCTCACCGCTTTGGAAATATCCGGTACGCTCACTAGATTCCAATAATACGTTTTGTTCCCACGATGATCTTCTTGCTCATTCGCATTGGTCAACAACTCACCATTTTTCTCGAAAATAGAGCTTAATGCATTTAGTACTTCGGTAAATACTCCATAGATACGGTTATTTTCACGATTTAACATTTCATATAAATCTTCATAAAATTCGATCATTTGTTGTGTACGTTCTACATCTGCACGCAACCAGTATTCGTCGATTTTAGCTTCAATGTATACATTTTTCTTTTTGTCTTTAGAAACGAAAGCACTTTTCGCATCGCCTAGACGTTCATTCGCATAATCAGCTGCTGATTCGATATCACGCGGAATACGTGTCTGACTTTCACGCAATGTTTCGATATACGAAAGAAGCATTTTCAGTAGTGAGAATCCTTTTTCCGAGTACAACAGACGTGATACATAGAATGGGCCTTGTTCTGGATGTAAGAACATACGGCGAATCTGATCTGAAAATTGTCCGACGATCTCGCCTGGCAATTGTTGCTTCGCTTTGATGTATTCTTCACGAGCACGAATCAGGAAGGTCTGCTCAAGTTCGGTATCCATATTAACAGCTTGCATTTTAACTACATTATTGAAGCTTAGACGTTCACTATTTTCAAATCCAGGCAATGGTTCAGGTACACGAGATTCGAATGTTTTGGTCATCGTCTCGACATCTACCCCTAATTTGCGGGCAAAATTCTCAACAGCTTCTTGGTCTGGCGCTTGATCGAACATTTTGTCCATCTTTTGGAATAGACGATACGCTAGATATGTGGTCATTTCTTCGATTGGTAATACCGCAGAAGAAGCACCAATAATATTGTATTCATAGTTCGCAGGATATGCACGATTCATCTGTGCAATATTGGTACGAATATTACTGATATAGTCATGGATCGCAAATTCTTCACCAGACGCTTTTTCTTCACTTGCCATAAAGTTCGTAATATTTTCAGCCGTTACATTCATACAGTAATCATATGCATTTTCAAGCAATTTACCTTCGGTATTGGTTGCTGAGATCAAATGACATAGATTAAATGGTGCAAGTGGCGAATTTACATTGAGTATACTGCCGTATTGCTGTTTGAAACGTTCACCACGACTATCGACATTCATCCAGTAATCCAGTTCTTTCAGAGCCGCATAACCATTTTTGCGAATATATTCGCGTGTATGCTCACTTAGACTTTTATTGGATAAGTTGACGTCTGGTGTAAACAGGTAACCGAGCATATTCAGACGGTCTACCCCTGCTGCGCCATAATCGCGTTCTACAATACCACGTACAATATATGAAATATCTAAGAAACAACCACTACCTGTACCACCCGATAGCCCTGTTAGTAGAAAGACCATTAATTTTTTATTGGTACCAACAGACAGCGTTTTGATCTTTTTATCTATACTTTGTACGACCTGATTAATTTTAGTAAATAACAGCAATCGTCCTGCTTGGCGTACACCAGCCGCACCGTTCATACCGTCAGTGATCCCTAGTTCTGGAGACAACCATTCAGTGATATAAGGTTCTAGCAGACTACGGTTTTGTAGCAATCCACCGATCTCTGCATTGGACAGCAATACAAATTCGTTAATTGGATCAAGCCCGATGCCTTTATATTTTTTGTTGCGATCTTGTTCGTTCGTTTCAAAAGCAAGAAATTCAACGTTATCTGGTTTGTCTTGTTTTTTCTTAGTCATTGGATCTTCTGGAAGTTTGAAGCGACGGTTGATCTGGTATTTCAGACGCAATAGTGCATCAATACCTGTACCCCCAAGTCCGATAATCAAAATAGGGTTGTCGATTGTATCGACGCGTATTTTATCACTGACAATACCACCGCCAAGTGATACGTCCAGTTGTTGAATGTGTTCTCTAACGATTGGTTTCATGAATGATCCCCCTTGGGCGAATTAAATTTCTTTATTTGAATGTGTGTTGGTTGGTGGAGGTGAGGACAAGCGCTGCGGGGGTGGATCGTTCTTGGCGTCGCTGGTAAGATCGGATATCTTGATTTGACCACAGAGTGGTCGATATCCGAGTCTTAAAGGCGACTTTCAGAACGATTCCATCCCCTTCGCTTGTGCATCCTTCCACTTTGGAGCGCTTGGGTAGGAAGAAGAGAGATTGAATGCGCTTGGATTTGCAATCCGGTGCTGGGTTGTAGTTAAACATTTATACAATTTAAAGAATAGAATGTGAATTTCATTATCTTAAGATATATGTCATGAGATACATACTTTAAAAGATACGTTTTGGTTTCAATAATATATTGTAATCAATGATTATGAGATTTTGAAAAGAGATAGACCATTTTTTAAAAGAATATCTTTGTGTTTTAGCATACACAACCTAATTTCAGCATGATACACACTCTGTTTCAGTATACAGATGTAATATGAATAGTTTGTGTATAGGAATTATGTTAGGTATTCAAGCATAATTGTTTTGTCGACCTGACGTAAGCTGATCGTGATGCGGTCGCCGCTTTTAAGTTCAAAGCCTTTAGAAGCATCGATCGCGCGGGCGGATTTTTCGATTACGTTGTCCGCGTTGTTCCGAATCATAATACGGTCGTTACTGCTTGGTGTGAAAATAATATTTTCCGTTTCTTTCAGTTCTGGTGCAAGTTGAACCAGTTGATGCAGGTTAAATTTGCCACGGAATGTAGTTAGTTTTTTGTATTGTGGGTAAGAGCGTTCGCCGGTATTTTCATCGCGAATCTCGATAACCATTTGTCCAACAAAGCCGCGGTTTCTTTTTTTCAAGAAGCCGAGTAAGAACCACAATCCTGCAAGTATTAGTAGCGCAACGACTGCAATAATGATCCATGTAACCAGACCTAATCCCGCTTTTTCGCCACTACCGGATACACCGCCTTTGGCATCAATCGTTACTGGAGCAGTCTCACGATAAAAACTTTGTTCTTCTGCACGAGCAACCAGTTGATAGACATGATTGTCAGGCACTTCAAATGTACCTTTAAATTCACTGCCATCTGTAGTCAAAGGAACTTGACTGGTTGTTCCTGTATCCATGTCTTTCACATTCAGTACAGCTTTCATACTGCTTGCTTGCGAATTATCTGTTAATTTCTGACCGCCGCTTGTTAAATAAGAAACGATATCGATTTTATCGCCTTTACTGTATGCTTTGGTCGGAATAGGATCTAGTGCTAATTCCAGGTTATAGTTAAACACCAGATTAATATCAATCTTGTCTTGATCGACACCTTTAACCTGTAATGTCCAATCTCCTTGCTCTGGAGATAACAATTTAACTAGCGAATAGCTTTTGGAAGTAGACATGCTGACTTTATCTGATGGTACAGCTACAGCATTGCCTGATGGATCGACTAATTTCACTTCAACCGCTTCTGACGACATAATAGAAATATTTGCTTCTTTTACATTGGCATTCGGAATATGAATCTTCACATCTTGAAATTGTCCGTTACCTGTTATCGAATCGACAGGTACCACATTCACTTCTTGATGATCTGCAAAAATCTCACTTAGAATCTCTGGCAAGTCTTGCGCCGAAGTTGTTACAAAAGATTTACCACCTGTATCATCAGCAATCTTTTTCAATGCTTCTTGATTTAGCTTACCATCCGCATTCAGCCCGATTGTATAGACAGGATACCCGTCTTTTTTGGCTTGTGCTACAGCTGTATTCAGATCATTATCTGCATCACTGTTACTGCGTCCGGAATTACTGTTCAACTGATTGTTACCATCAGCGAACAATACAATCATCGGTTCATGTCCTTGCTGTGCATTGTCTTGCAAAATGTTAACGGCTTCTTTCATTCCTACCGAGATATCCGTATACGCTCCTCGTGTTAGACCATCGATAAAAGACTTGAGCTGTGTTTTATCATCAGCAGATTGAATAGCAGTCAATGCCTTTTCACGTTCAATACGGTCTGTATACGATACAACTCCTACTCGATCGCCTTGCGATGGTAGCATATCTATAAATAATTTCATCGCTTCACTACCTAGTTGTTGCGGGTCACTGGATTTCATAGAATTACTAGCATCCAGTACCAAGACCGCATCAATCGGTGTAGTGGAATTATTAGTACTATTTGTCGCTGAAGCAGCGAACATCGTGCTAGGCAACTGTGTCAGGCACAGAACCAAAGCTAGCAGGATATACATAAAGTTTGTATTTCTTCGGGACATAAGTCTACTCCTTCACTGGATAGATAGATGGCGCTATCGTACACCATCTTACGACATTTTCATTAAGCGCCGGTTAAATTCACCTTAACATGCCTTAAAAATCATAAAGTGAAAAATTTGATACTATTCTTATCGGTATATCCATTTTACTCCATTTTAGATCATAAATCACAAACACATATGCGCTATTTATCATAACAAGCCGGATACCATTATAACGCATATTCGCAAATATCTTCCCCACCTTAAGACGGGGGAATCCACTAGACTATAGGCTAAAAGTTGAATATCACTCCTAATTTTCGCTATTCTGTAATAGATTATGCGCTAAAATATAGGTATAGTGAGGTTGTTGAACACTTTATAATTCAACAAGTAATACCGATCCTCCCTTAGATTAAAGTTAGACTCGATAAATCTGATTAAGAAAGGAATGTCATATGTTTGCATACGTATGTCTCGCTGTTTTGTTTCTTTTTGTTATCCTAAGATTGTCTATGTACGCATTTAAACGCAAACGTGTCCCAACAGAAGATGAATTAGAAAAGCAGTTACTATCTACTATTAACCAAAGAAGCTAACAGATTCGCAGATTTACCCAATTCCTTGTTAGCAGACTCCTGAAGTTATTTATAAATACGATGTATAGTGAGTGATCTTAATCTATGACAACAACCAAAAAATCGATTCAATTACCGGTGCTTCATCGCACCCGGCGTGTATACGATAACTTACGAATATGCCGGAAATGTCAGAATTACACCATTTTACCTGGTGATGCTTGTCCGGATTGTGGCAAGCAAGCACTTGTTCCTGTGACACAACATGCCCGTCTACGTGCTAAGCGCAAAATGATGAATGAGATTCTATTTGCTCTTCTTCTTACTATTATAGCGGTTGTCGTATCGAAAGAAGTCACTGAAATCGTTATTTCTGTGATCACAGGTGCAGTATGTATAGCGGTTCTTGTTTTGGTTCAACGCCGTATGATATCTAAAGAAACATTACGGCAGTTAGCACGCTTATTCAAAACAGATAGTAAAACGATCTATGAAGGCACTGTACGTGATCAATCAACAGCTGTAACGGCTGTACGTAGTGGTGAAGATGTCGAAGGATATCATATGTTACGTCAAGCAGCCGTTGTTGTGCATAATGATCGTCTACGACTGGCTCAATTATCTTTATTGCAAAATTTCCGATTGCGTAGTGATATGGATCTGGATCTAGATTCATTGATTGTGCAAGATTTTGATCCTTTATTAGCCGAATATATCGGTGAAATTGCCAAGATCAAACGCGAAATGGTGAAAGATCGAGCTATTCGTTATGTGATAGCGAACGAACCTCAGATTTTGAAATTAGAAAATGGAATGAATATTCTGGTCAGTGTAACTTCGGCAGCGGTACGAATGAAGCGTTATGTCACGATGTATCCTGGATTTGTTCGTCGTTACGCACGCTTTTTACCGAAAGACCGTTTTTTACGATTGTACCGGATGATTAACAACGATCCTGCACAAAAAGACAGTGCAATGGCAATAGACTTGGAAACTATTCGTCAAGAATTATACAAAGGCGATTCTGATTTTGAGCCTGCTATTCCTGGAATAGGGATCTCATGAGTATTATTCGTTTATTTGCATTACGTAATCTGTTAATCGTAGCTTGCGCTATTGCAGCCGTACTAGCAGTCTATAAAGGAGTTCAAATTTCGCAAAAAATCCATGCTGTGCAAGAAGCAGATCGCTATTATGATCAGAAGCAATGGGTAGAAGCCGAAACCTTTTATCAAAAAGCGAATACCAACACATCGATTCAGTACCAGAATGAACATATTGCTAATCGTTTATTGCAATTATTGCCGATTACAGATTGGAAGCAGACAGTAAGTTCCAGTCAGCAACAGCTTCAATCTGCCGCCAGTACCCAACAATTTGAAGCGTATCTTACCGCTTATAAATTATGGCAACAACGTCTCAGTCAGCAACAACAAGCTGACAAAAGGTATACGGTTCAATACAAGCAAATTACAAATGAATCGAAGATCAATGATCAATTAAAAACCGATTTTCAAGCTTTTCGTGAATTGTTCGAAGCAGGGCTACAAAATAATCTACAAAAGCGCAATTACACTGATGAATCGGATAAATGGAATCTATTACAGATTCCGGAAAAATATCTAGCAGTTACAGGCACACGCCAATCTTATCTCAATACAGTGTTCAAAACGTATGATCAGACCAAATTAACACGTCTGGCAGCCGCCGGTGATTTTACTGCTTTTCTAGAACAAGCACGCAGTACATGGGATGGTTATCAACAACATGATTGGAGTGCAACTTGGGTATTAACTGCGGCGCAAAATAATGCAGCCAAGATTCTTGCCACCGATATTGCAAATCAGCAGATCAATAACTTTGTTACTCATGCTCAAAGCTTTAATCAGTGGGTCACTACAGTCAATCTAAGTTCTTCTCCTGTGACAACCACGATCAATAATGAGATTAATTCATTACTTCGTGAAGCCAATAATATGGTGACAGCAGGTCAGTATCAACAGGCTCTCGATATTTACCAAGCGATACAACCTGTCCAAGATACTACCAATCTGATAGCACAGACAAAGGTCACATGGGCTTCCAGTGATCCGCTGTATGTGTTGCAAAGCTCTAATCCTTCAGTTGCGTATCAACATGTAGTTGGAGGCACTAACGGACTTAATGCAGATGTCTATGCATTAGCAACCGATGCTGAAAATCATCTCTATATTGGCAGAATGACCGCTAATGGTGATACCAGTATTCTGTCTGGAGAAATTGCACAGCAAGCATCTCAGATCCGTAGTCTAGCGATCGTGAATCAATTAGGGACACCTGATCAACCTGTGATCGAAATTCAATCCGAACCTACTACAGATCGTACAGCTACTTTTTCTTTTTATGCGGTTGAACCTAGTGGATTCCGTGCGTTGCTTTCTGTCGAAGCTGATGGATATACAATCGGTGACAATCAAACGATACAGGTACAAAATCCATCTGATTTAGAAAAAGGACAGACTGCTATCTATGCCCGTAATGAAGATGGAGAGTACACACGTACCGAAACACAGAATGAATATACTTCTATTGATGGAAGTACATTAACAAGCTATCTTAATGAGCCTGTGTCATTTGAAGTCAATATTGTATCTACTGATGCGGATGATCGAGGAGCGATTGCATTAGTCGGAGAGCAATATATTCGTCTTCGAGGAGAATTGAACTGGAGTACAGGTTCCTTCGTTGTCTCCGGTGTATTCCGAGGTGAATTTGAACCATTTACTAACACATTAGGAGCTGGCGACACCCATTCTACAGGTGAAAATAATACACCTACCGAAGAAAATGGAACACCAGAATCAACAGACGAAACAGGATTACTACAAGAACCAGACTATGGAGTAGACGCTCCTGATGCTCCTGCCAATCTAGAATCCAATATCACGATCCCTGTGTTTGAAGTCGAATCTCTGCAATAAGGTTTTACTAGAGGCACAGCATTTAATTTTAATAGCTAAAAATAAAGCAAAAAGCTATCTATCAGGAGTACATACACTCTAAATAGATAGCTTTTTGCTTTTGATCTTACTGATTTTATTTGGTCGCAGAAGGAACAACATCTGCTGGAATCGGACATATATACGTCTCGCCTTGCAATCGCTCTTTTAGTTCTGCTTGTGCAGTTTGACGTAACTGAGGATTTTGCATAATTTCAATAGCAGTAGCCGCCATAATTTTACTGGCATATAACATACCTTTATGAGCAATAGAAGTTGCTCCTAACGTAACCCATTGCCAACTATGAGGCATCGTACCAATCGCAAAGCAAGCGGTTGTACACTGCACTGTAGGCGTAATCCAGCTTACATCTGATACATCGGTTGATCCGTATAACATGAGTCCATGCAGATATGGATTCACATGATCTGCTAACACTTTACCTTGAAGAGTGGCAGGTAGATGTGGACTGCCCTTTTTTTCTTGCGCTGTTAATGTATTTTGCACCGCAGTAGCCAATGCTAATTCTTCTGAAGTATGTTCCGGAATCGGAAATTGAGCAAATTGGTCATACACAACCTGTTCTAACGTGGTATTCGGAATAATATTTGAACATGCTTTATCAAATACAATTTCTACTTCTGTACCTGTCATCAGTGCCGCACCTTTAGCGATATCATGAACTCTTTCCATAATATCAGCGGCTTCTCGTACATGAGGGGCACGAATCAGATACAACACTTCTGCATTCGCTTGTACCACATTAGGCGATAAACCACCGGTATGAGTCACTGCATAATGAATACGAGCTTCTTGAATAATATGTTCTCGCAAGTAATTCACACCAATATTCATCAGTTCTACCGCATCAAGCGCACTTCTTCCTAGATGCGGACTTGCAGCGGCATGAGCGCTTTTGCCTTTAAATTTATAATAAATCTGAAAGTTCGCCAACGTATGAACCGACATCACACTATGATAATCCATAGGATGCCATGTGACTGCACTGTCCACATCGTCAAATAACCCTTCGCGCGCCATAAATGTTTTGCCAGAGCCGCCTTCTTCCGCAGGACAACCGTAATAACGAACCGTCCCGGCTAATCCATGTTGCTCCATATAATCTTTAACAGCAACCGCCGCCGCTAATGCACCTGTTCCAAGCAGATTATGACCACATCCATGACCATTGCCACCTGCCACGACCGCTTGTTCAGTTGCACTAGCTGATTGCTGACTAAGTCCGGATAATGCATCGTATTCCCCTAACAAAGCGATCACAGGTTGACCACTTCCATAACTGGCTATAAATGCAGTCTCAATACCGCCACTTCCACGCTCCACATGGAATCCTTCGTGCTCTAGAGCAAGGCATAACAATTCAGCAGATTGCTTTTCTTCAAAACGAGTCTCTGCATATTCCCAGATCTGATCACTAATCGCTGTCCATTTGTGTTGACGATCATCAATAGAGCGATGAATCGTATCGGTATTGATCATAATATTATCCTCCTAAGCCTACAAAAATCATAATAAGAATCAATTCCACCATATAACCGATCACCAGCAACATCGGAATACTGATAATTAAAAGAAACCGACGCATAGGCACAGTCACATCAGGTGCTTTGCTTATCCAGCGATACAATCCTCTCCATGCCAGAATCAGAGCAGGCACGATAGCCAAAATCCCCACCGTAATCACTGCTACATACAACGATTGTTGCTGAGCAGTACTCGCACCTTGTGTCATCAGATTTGATTTGCGAATCATCAGAAAAACCCAGACAGCCGCTACGATAATGTAATATAATTTGATCCCGTTACTAAATGAAATAAGCTTCTTATCCAACATGACTCCCCCTTTAATCTAGACTGTGGTTTGTTTGTTCAAGTGATGCTTCAGCAGAACCGTGCACCTGAGTTAAACGGTAAATTTTGCGTGGTCTCCCTCGTAGCGCTTGTAGCTCCTCGCCTTCTACCTCGGCAAGATGAATGTGACAAAGGCTACTCATAATCCGTTGGGCATTACGCACAGTCATAGACAAATGTTGAGCAAGTTGAGCGGTTGTGAAGCCATCCCAGTTCATCCGCTGTGTCAGTGCTTCGATTTTTTTGTACGTTTTGACACTGATATTAGCTTCGTTCAATTGAGACAATAATGCTCGATCTAGAGAACGAGAACTATAACTCCATTCTTCGATCTGCCCTACCGCTTCACGAATCACACCGTTATCTTGCACAATAATAATGTGTGAAGACGATTCTTGTTGTTTACTTTGCTGAAGAGCACGTAGCGCATGATTCTCCGCGGCTAACGCTGTGTCTCCATACCCTATTCCTACAGACACTTCCACTTCAATCTCCAGAGCGATCTGCTCTATACTATGATGCAGTCTCGATAATTCACGTTCAATCGCTCCGCGCGTGCTAAATATTTGGTAGCGTCCATTTCCTTTGTCCACCAGCACACCATCCATATGTTCACACAATTGCAAAAGTACGGTTTTAATCCGTAATTCAGCATACTGCAATCCATACGAAGTAGATTCGGTTAGCGAGCGGTGATTAAGTAGATCGGCTTCGATCATATGAATCCCAATCTGAGTATCTTTAAAATAAGAACTTCTCGCTTGCTGAATCAGTAGCTTGGCGGCTTGCCGAATATCTTGCGAACTTGTGGTCAAACGATACACCGGAACCCCTTGTTCTTGCAGAGCAGCATAGACAAAATGCATACAGGTTAATGCCGCTACACTTTGCCCGCTTTTCCATTTATCCATATGAAATTGAATCAAAGTCTCTGGTTCATCCGAGCCTTCAAATATATTGAGATACACTTGGTCGATCGGCAATCCTGCTTCAGCAAAAGACTCGTGCATATCCAAGTCTTCTGAACGAATAATATCGACCGAATAGCGGTGATCCCGAATATGATAATCCATATTCATTTGTAATAAAGCTTTGTATAATCCTGAACCAGCAGGCTTACAATAAGCTGTTAATTCATGTTCTTTCAAAAAAGGGCTTGCAACTGATAACGGAATAGGCCCTGAAAATAGCCAGCCTTTGACTGTGGAACGATACTGTTCTAAGATTTGTGGAATTTCTCGTGGATGATTATAGACCATCGCCACAAATTCTACATCGTCCGCTAGATCCCGGGTCAGATTTAAAATACGTTCTACAGATGGGAGTGGCCCCACGATACCGAATCGATACGTCATCATCTTCTCCTTTGTCCTCACACTTGAATATACGTTACTTCTTATTATATCAAGTTCTATGGGCAAAAGAAGCTTGGACGATTTTAACGCAGAATACGCATCGCGATTCGGCGGAACCATTCGATTCCGATCGGTAATGCCGCTTCTTCAATATCAAACTTTGGATGATGATGCGGAGCAGGATTACTGCCACCTATAATCATATAAGTCGCTTTACCGCCATTCTCTTGCACACGTCGCAACATATAACTGGCATCTTCACTACCGGTAGAATAAGCACTTTCTTCAGGAATTGTATGCACACCTTCGATACCGACCGCTTCTTCTCGGGCAATTTGTATCATATCTTCATCGCAAGTAATCGGTATGGCTCCACCTACTATTTCAACTTCATACTCCAATCCATGCATGCCTGCGCTATGTTCAATAATCGTACGCACACGTTGCTCTAGCTCACTATTCACCTCTTCCGATTTAGAGCGAGTCTCGATAACCATACGCGCATGTTCAGGAATAATATTGGCTGCTGTACCGCCTTCCAGTACCCCTACATTGATTCGTGTATCTCCTGTGCTATATCGTGGAATACTATGAATATTAAGCAAAGCAGTTGCCGCTCCAAGCAGTGCATTTCGTCCTTTTTCCGGTGTTGCTCCTGCATGCGAAGCTACTCCTTGAAAATGGGCTGCTAACTTGGTCGTTGCTAGATAGCCTGTTGTTCCTCCATGCAATTGACCGGTAGGCACTTCACAACCCAGATGAGCGCAAAATAGATAATCCACATCGTCCAATATCCCTTTTTCGACCATAGCATAAGCACCGCGTACTCCTTCTTCGGCTGGCTGAAAAATCAACTTGATCGTTCCCGCGAACTCTTGCTGGCTTAACGCTTCTGCAACACCCAGTCCGATCGTTGTATGACCATCATGCGCGCAAGCATGCATATTCCCTGGAAAATGCGAGACAAATGTATGTTGTTGTGGAAAATGATCATCGTCTTTACTTTCTACAATAGGCAGTGCATCCATATCAAAACGAAAAGCCAGTGTCGGCCCTGAACGCTTTCCTGTTAAAGTACCGACGACCGCCGTATATCCCCCACGCATATTACCTACAATATCTGGATCAGCGCCATGTTCTAGTGCACGTTGATACGATTCTTCCAGTACTTTGTCGCTTGGTAATCCGCGCCGACTGTCTCCATCAATCGCATCTTGCCCGTAGATCACGTCATACCCTAACGATTTTAAAGTCTGTACAACAATCGAAGCTGTACGATATTCGGTAAATCCCAATTCAGGATGTTGATGCAAATCTCTGCGTAATTCAATGATGTTTAACATGCAAGTTCATCTCCTTGTTAAATGTGCATCTTATATTTGAAGCATATAGTAATCGATCTAATATTTTGTTTATGAATCAGCTAATCGCGGATACACACCCGGGCCAATCGGAAGCCCTAACATATACCACACAATCAACATCAACGACCAGACGATCAGGAAAACGATCGGATACGGCAAAATAAGTGAATAATACGTGCCTAAACGTGCATTTTTCTGATATCGCTGTAAAAATCCTAAAAACAATGGAAGGAATGGTGACATCGGAGCGAAAGGAATCACTGACGAATCAGCGATACGGAAGATCATTTGTGCAAATGCCGGATGATAACCTAGCAACATAAACATCGGTACAAATACAGGGGCCAGAATCGACCAGATTGCTGATCCACTGGCGATAAACATACATAGTAGAGCAGACAAGAACATCAATCCTAGAAAAGCAGGCATGCCTGTCATATTTGTTTTTTCTAATATATCAGTTAATCCTAAGGCAATAAATTTCCCCATATTACTCCAGTTAAAGAAAGCCACGAATTGAGATAATGGAAAGACCATCACAATAAAGCCAGCCATTCCTTTCATCGGATCAATCAACAACAGTGGAATATCGCCTTGATTACGAATCTGCTTGGTTACAACACCATAAGTAACAGCAACCACAAAAAAGAAAATAATAATAATTGGCACAATACCAGACATAAATGGCGAAGGCACAATCGAACCTGTTTCTGGATTTCGAAGAATACCGTTGCTAGGCAAAATCAATAATAACATCACACCAATAAATACAATTGCCGCTATACCGCTTGCAAGTAGACCTTTATTTTGAATAGGCGTCAAAGCTTCCATCTTGTCTTGATCGGTTCCTTGATATTTAGGCAATCGTGGTTCTACAAATTTATCGGTAACGATTGCTCCTGTAATCGTCAGCACAATAACCGATGTCGCCATAAAAAACCAGTTGTCCAATACACTGACACTAATCGTGCTGTTCACTGCTTTGGCGGCTTCTGTACTGATTCCAGATAGCAATACATCTGTCGTCACCACCAGTAAATTCGCTGTAAATCCAGAACCCACGCCTGCAATAGCCGCCATCAAGCCTGCAATCGGATGACGACCTACTGCTAGGAACATTAGCGCTCCCAGTGGAGGCATAATCACTAACGCTGCATCTGAAGAAATGTGACTGAAAAAGGCGATAAACAACACCATATAACTGGCATACTTGGCACTGACACGAGACGCCATTTTCAACATTAACGCTTGTAACAGTCCTACTTTTTCTGCTAATCCTGCTCCTAATACCAGCGCCAGAATCGAACCTAAAGGCGTAAATCCGCTAAAATTTTTGATGATATTAGGTAGAATCCACTGAATGCCTTCTGCACTAAGCAAGTTTTTGACAACAACTGATTCTCCATTCGTCGGATCTTTTACCGACACATGCAACCACGACAAAATAGCTGTCGCTAACATCAAAATAATGATCAAATACACAAACAGTAAAAATGGATTAGGAATTTTATTACCGATCCTCTCGACCCATGTAAATATTTTTCCTGGACTTGACGGCGATTGTACTGGTGTTTGACTCACTAGCATTCCCTCCATTTTAAGATCATAATACGACATTTTCGTTTAATGCAGTATAAAAAAAATATGCACAGGATACAATAGATATGTAAGGTTTTTTAACAAAAATATTAATTTTTTTTATAAAAATGAGTTTTTCTGCATAAAAAAAGCCAAAAAGATCAAGAACAATGACAGCTAAGTTCTCAATCTTTTTGGCTTTAGATGATAAAATGTCTTTTTATGGTACGTTTTTATTTGCGTTTGCGTGAATTCATTACAGCGACTCCGCCTAATACTAAGGCAATAATCGAAATAATCAATGTTGTCACTTGTAGACCATTACTGCTAGCCGGTTGTTCCATCGGCATCGTGTTCATATCATTTGAAGCCGCAGTATCTGTTGTTGTGCCTGTCGCTGGTGTACTTTCCGTTTTTGTAGTATCTGTTCCAGTCGCTTCATCTGTAGCTGTCGCAGTATCTTCGGTTGTTGCTGTATCGTGTCCATCAGTTGTTGGAGCGGCAGGTGTTGTTGTAGCTGCATTTTCTGTAATCGTAGTAATCGAATGAGGAAGTTCGCTTCCTTCTTTGCCTGTCCATTCAACTACGCTACCATCGCTATAGTATTGGTACGCATCCCATGCTAATTCGCCATCTTTAGCTGGATTTTCACCTACAAATACGAACTGTTGAAATTGACCTGCTTCAATCCCGCCACTTTCTGCTTCCCAAGTGATCGATGTAATTTCACCAGCATCATTTTTTTCAGTTGTTGTTTTCCAACCCGGTACAGGTTGATATTGTTTGAAAGATAAGTTTTCCGGTACTTTTAATGTTAATTTAGTCGTTGGCAAATCTTTTTCAGAAGGTACTTTGATCGTATACGTTTCCCAGGCGGAAGGCATCGACTGAGCAGGTTTGACCGTAACATGCGCACTTGCAATACTGCTAAATGTTAGTAATCCTGCGACCATAACTGCTGAACCGATTGTGATCATTTTGGTAAATACCGAGTTTTTTTTCATTCGTCATACTCCCTTTTTTATATATCATACAGGCATAATATAATCTGCCTGTTGTACCACAGCTTATTGACCAATCCGTAGTGTAAATTCAGTATCAATCGTATCTAAAGACTTGGTCAAAATATGAACTTTGACATGCCAGTTACCATTCATACTCACCATACCTGTTTTCTGATAGACTCCATCTTTGCCATCACTGGCTGTAAGCAGAATTTCAGTAGGAGCCATCGCCATATCCATATGATTCATCGTTAATGTAATTTGTTCGACATCTACAGGTTTGGCTTCAGTTTTGTTTTTAACAGATACGATAAAATTATTGCTACCCATCTGCGCTTGAGGAACCTCTAATTTAATCTCATATCCATCGACTTCTTGTGTCTGTACGGTCTGCTTCGGTGTCGCTCCATTACTGATCGGAGCGGCTTGAGGAGAAAGATGCACCAGCGCCGCCGCTAGCATCAAAATCACAAAGCCAGTTAACACTTCCCACATCAAGTCTTTGCCAAGCTCTTCTTTTTGCTGTCGTCCTTTGACATAATTCATGGCACCGAATGCCGCCATCACAAGGAATAACAACATTTTTGCAAGTAGCGTCAACCCATAAGCCGTATTGAACAGTGCCATCAGACTAGGCAGATAAATAATACTTCCATAAATACCAGTAACCAATAAAGCCGCTACCGATATAATCGCCCACCATGAGAAGCGGCGTACAATACTCCAATATACCGTTTTGCGTTCTTCTCCTGTAAAAGGAGCTACAATACGCGGTACAAATACCGCCATTGCTACCAGTGCACCACTCCATACCAGAGCCGAGACCAGATGGATAAAATCAGCTGCAATCGCAATGCCTGCATACGGTTCTGCATAAGCATGTCCATCCAGCGATTTGGCGAGTAATTGTACAATCATCAAAGCAATTGCAATCATTCCGATAGCACGCTTCGCAGCAGTTGCAAGCTTGCTATGCGCATACAAAGCTATCAGAATGACAATCAGTACAGCGGTGATCATTTGGATCAACCATACCTGACCGAAAGTCGTTTCACGGAATGTATTTCCTAATTCTGTTGTTGTCTGCATAACCGGAATATCTGCATTCCAGGCGATGCGTAGTGGCAATTGAACCAATAACGCAACCACTGTTAGTGCCATCCCTATCCATAAAAATAAGGCATATCGACGCTGACGCATCCATGTTGTTGCTTCAGATGTACGTAAGCGAGCTGGTAATAAAAATAGTGATAACGCAAGCAATCCTAATACTAATGATTGACCGGTATACTGTAACCACCGCATTACAATCAATAATGGATTAACTGATTTACTATCTGGTAGTGTAGTTGGCGCATCTGACATTTTTTTGCCAGCACCGTCTCCGACTTGAAAAACAATTCCGCCTTCTACCGGATGTCCATCTCCTGAGACCGCTTTCCATGAAATATTGTAAATATCATCAGCAAGCTTCACCGGAATGTTTGCTTCTAATAGAGCTGCATTTTTACTATCAATAACAGCTTTGACTCCGTCTATTTTTTGACCGGACGAATCCATCAATACAATCTGATAATACGCAGGCTGTATCGATTCATTGAATAATAATGTGATTTTGTCAGGTGCTTTGTCTAGCACTTCATTTTGAGCAGGGAAAGATTGTTGCACATACGAATGAGCCGAAGTGCTTTGTGGAAAGCATAATCCACTACAAATACTCAAAAGGACTAGCAATACAGGTAACAACAATCTCCGCTTGGTTATCGAAAAATAAATTGATGTATGATAAATATGATTCACCTACTTTATGTGAGATGCCTTCTATGAAGTCCGTTTTGTGCAATCACAATCTCTATGGTATCGAAGTGAGTACATTCTGAAAATGACTATATAGGGCTATATCTGTTACAAATATGGCTTAAATTTGAAAAGATTATGGACGATAGAGCTGATCTGACGCTAATCCATGCTCAATCGCATATCTTGTCAATTGTACTCGATTTTCTAATTGCAATTTGTGTAGTAAATTTTTGAGATGATTCTTGACCGTTTGCTCTGAAATATTAAGCTCTGCCGCAATATCTCGATTGGTCAGCCCTGACGATACCCAGTGCAAAATTTCTCTTTCACGTGGTGTTAAAGTGTTCGCTACCGGATCATTTTGCGCTTTGGTCGATGGGAACTGTTGCAGAATACGTAGTGCAATCTCTTGACTAAGCCCTGCTTCATCCAGCACAACACTACGCAAATATTCCAACCACATTGAAGGCGGCAAGCTTTTGAGAATATATCCTTGTGCGCCTTGCTTAATCGCTTCGAATAGATGGGCGGCATCATCGGATACAGTCATCATAATAATTTTGATATAAGGAAATCTAAGCTTAATCAGACGAGTCGTTTCTAACCCATCCATCCCTTTCATCGAAATATCCATCAAAATCAGATCAGGCATCCATTGCTCGGTGAACTCCAATGCTTCCTGACCGCTTGTCGCTGTACCTACAATATTGAACATTGGATCTTCAGACAAAATTACACGCGTTGCTTCGCGTGCATGAGCATGATCATCGACGATTAAGACACGTACACTATTCATCACGATTACCTCCTTTGATGATAAATAAAGTTCGCTCTTGTTGACGTTGCAAAGCAAATGTCCATCCTCTCCACTGTGCACGTTCAGCCGTAATTTTCAATCCAAATCGACCGGGCAATTGCAAAGACTGTTCATGAAATCCTTCTCCATCATCTTCAATCACAATCTGCCAGCCATTCTCGTTGCCTTCACTATGTATCCAGACCTGCTGGGCATGCGCATGTTTGTGAATATTCAATAACCCTTCTCGTATACAAGCTAATAGTTCTGCTTGTTCTTCAGGTTGGATATATTTATCGTTTAACTTCCAATCTAATTCTGTTTTTACACCGGCTAACGGAATCATTTCCCAGACACGATAAGCAAGTGACACTTCTTCTGTTGCTCCACTACGAGGAACATGCTTCAGATCAGCAATCGCTTGTCGTACATCGTGATTGGCTTCACTTACTGTGCGACTGATATCGTTAAGCGTTTCCTGTACATGTGGATCAGCATACATCCGTTTCGCTCGATCTAACTTTACGCCGAGTAAAAACAAAGATTGAGCTACTCCATCATGCAGTTCTCCAGCGAGCAACTGACGTTCTTCCAATTTTCCTTTGACGATCCGCTCTTGATCGAGCGCTGCACGCGTATTTTCTAACATATCAAATAATTGCCGTAGCAAAGTCACACTGACCACATAGATAATAACCGGTGATAACCAATTACCCACTTCCATCGAGAGATACGGCATTAGAAATTGATGACGAATATATTCCCATAAGCCAATCGTTACTGTAGGTAAAAATAAAATGATCCATTTAATTTTGGTATACGACATATAACTCTCCTTTACTTACGTAAAAATTGATCTTTGCGATCACTATTGTACGTGTTTGCAAAGGATTATGACATATCTCACGTATGGACATCATGTGAACATATCGAAATCTATACTTATTTTTAATAAAAATTGAATAATTCATTTGCAATTGACTGTATTAATGTTTACAATAAATTTATGATAATGATTATCATTCCTATTCAACTGATAATGAAATGATAATATAGATGTTGATGGAGCACAGTAACCTATTTTAACTTCAAAGGAGCCGGAATCTCGATGAACGTAATGACACAGAAGACTTCACTACAAGTAGATGATTATCTGGATCTTCTTAACCTTGCCGTACGTATTGGCGATCTTAAATGGCAAAAAGAAATTATTCGTAAATTAGAATATATGAAACATAGCCAGACTCCTTCTAGAACACGCGCATAGTTTGTTAAGAATCCAAAAGTATCCTTTTTACTGAGAATAAAGATCATATGGATGATCTTGTTATACTATATATAAGGAAGATTGGAATGGTTGAATCTACCACCACAATCTGTTCCTCAAACCGATACTTCATGTGTGAAGATGTCGGTTTTTTTATGCACAAAAAAAGCCTGCTAGGACAAAATCCTGCCAGGCTTTCACTATATATTCAATTCATTGATCATGTCGTTTATATTTATAGCTTACATTATAGTGGATTACAATTTTATAACAGTGCTTCGATATCTTCTTCCATATCCAAAGGATCGGTTGTCGATTCAAAGCGTTTAACCACTTCACCGTTACGATCGATTAGGAATTTAGTAAAGTTCCATTTGATTGAATCGCCTGGCAAATATTCTGGATGCTTCTCGTTCAGCAATTGTACCATCAATTTAGATACCGAATGATTCATATTAAATCCTTCAAATGACTTCTGTTCTACCAAATACTTGAACAATGGATGAGCATTTTGATCACGCACATCTACTTTTTGGAACATTGGGAACGATACACCATAATTCAACATACAAAATGCTTCTACTTTATCATTACCATCAGGCTCTTGATCTGCAAATTGGTTACAAGGAAAGCCTAAAATCACTAAACCTTTTTCTTTATAACGATCATACAACTTTTGTAAATCTTCATATTGGAATGTAAAACCACATTGACTTGCTGTATTTACGACTAAGATAACTTGATCTTTATATTCTTCTAATGATACTTCTTTACCATTCATAGCTCTTGCAGAAAATTGATAAACACTCATGTTGGCTCTCCCTTTGTGTTGGACACGTGTAATAAGTCTCACTACTATATAATTATAACCAATATTTTGTCGAATAAACACACATTCATTAAAATTTAAAAATATTTTTAGTTCTTTTAAGACTATGCAGTAAAAAAGACCAGCCACATGATGATCATGGCTGGTCTTTTATCAGTATTTAATTGATTTATGCCTCGTGTTCTTCATCCATAAATGGCTTATTAACATAATAGTACATCGTCGACATAAAGATCGCTCCGCCGATCAAATTCCCGAGTGTTACCGGAATAAGATTATGAATAACCCCTGCAAAATTAATAGTAGATGGATGATCCACTACCAGAGCAATCGCAAATGTACACATATTCGCGATACTGTGCTCATATCCCGAAATAAAGAAACAAAATACAAATAACATCATAGCAAATAATTTGGCGCCATCGCCTTTCAAGCCCATCGGAATAAAGAAAGCCAGACAGACAAGCCAGTTACACAAAATAGCGCGGAAAAACAATTGCATCGTAGGCGCTTCCATTTTGTGCTGAACGACATTTAACAGAAACGCATTGACCGAATGATCTGCATATAATCCTGTTAAAAAAATCAGCAACGCAAATGCACATGCCCCGAGTATATTCCCAAAATAACTTGTGATCCACATCCTGATCACATCTAACCACTTCAGCTTACGCCGTATCGCCGCGTAGGAGTAGTAGAAGGTATCTCCTGTAAATAAGTCTCCACCGCCATAAGAGATCAATATGATCGCCGCTCCGAACGTTAACGCAGCCATCGGGTACGCCATAGGAGACTCAACCGCATAAAAGAAGTTCCCTGTTTTGAATGCGACAATAACGCCAAATCCGATAAACATACTGGCAAGCATCGAACGCGATAAATAACGAAGCTTGCTTTGTTTGTAGATCCGATTTTTTTCAAGTGCTAACTTTTCGACCTGTCGTAGTGATTGTACTTCCATAATTCACCGTCCTCGTTATTAGAATTTGTTCGATGTGCTGTTGATCATAGACATTATAATCTTCTTTACACCATTGTTCTGATGTTGAATAGGTCTTTTTGCTACAAGACGTCCCCTTTTGCGATGTGTTTTTAGTTATAGACAATCTGACCGTTACTGTATCACAGGTTAATTATTTGGAAAAGAGGTTATAATGTATATCATAGATTTATATGTAAATTTATACTGTGTATAAAGATTTATACTAGAATAGTACTAGAAAAAATAGTAAATTTACAGCTATAGGAAATTAAGTAGGACATAGTTCCTATTTATCGACAAATTGTGACTAAAGTAGTATTTGCTATAACATTTGAAAATAATTCTACCGAAATGATAGTATAGACATTAACAGACACACATTGGACACATCATTTTTCAGTAAACAATGACCTTTAACCTAATTCAAAGGTCTTGATCATATATATATTTTTTCCCTTATGTATCAACACTTTATTGGACTGTCGTTATAGTTCGTTCATAAATTTGTCAAAATTTAATCCGAATTTAAGGTAATTAATGTGAAAAAGTGTTAATGTAAATTTACAATTAATAATAAGAGGTGACCGAAAATGACAAACACAAGTAAAGTACAACAACTTCGTGATATGCTTCCAAAAGACCAACAATCTATCACTCGGTATGTAGAGCACGCATTAGAATCTATTGATGAATTGGTTGAAAAACACCGCCAATATACAGCTTCTCTAGCAATCTACGGTGACAAAATCAATGGTAACGAAGAACGCGTATATCGTGATACAATCGCTGAGATCAAAGCACAATTGGTAGAAACATTGGAAAGAACAGTAGAAGACTTCACACACAAAGGCGACAAACACTGGCAGAACAATTACAAAGACGGTATTGTATAAGATACAGCTTTTACAATAACTTTATCATTATTTTTCTATACAAAAAGAACCGCAGCCCGGATCGCTGCGGTTCTTTTTGTTGTGTTCAGTTATCCAAAGTGATCAATAATACGGTGCCATCATCAGATATACGATAACACCTGTAGAACTTACATATAACCAGATTGGCATTGTCCAACGTACAATTTTTTTGTGTTTTGCAATCTGCATCGTCCATCCCCATACCAGAGCAAACAAAGCAAGCGGCACAATAATCGCAGCTAAGAAACTATGTGTAATCAGGATAAAGAAATAGATAGGACGCACAATACCTACGCCACCAAATTTAGCGGTTTCTGGTGATAGATAATGAAACGTTAGATAAGTGACTAGAAATAACAATGTCGATGAAAAAGCCGCTAAAATAAAGCCACGATGGACTTTAATATTTTTTCTCAAAATCGCTATTAAAGCTGCTACTAGAAAAATAAAGGTAAAGCTGTTAAAGATCGCATTCATTCGTGGCAATAACGTAATATCAAAATCGACTGTACCTTTGTAACCTATTGCTGGTGAGAAAAATAACAACAAAATAATAACGTTAGCAATAACGGATACAGTAATAATAATTCCGGCAAAGTTTTTATTCGTTTTTGGTGTTGCCACATTAGGCTGTGTATTTTTATCCATGCAGACGCTCCCCATCTTTCAAGTTCATACTCTCATTATAGTTTTATATTGGAGTTGAGGGTAAGCCCTTTGGTGACAACAGTTTGAACATTTTGAGGTTGTTTGGATTTTATACGTCTTTACGCCAGATATCGTGATAATCTTTATTGCGTTTGAATAATGCTAATGCATAAGAACAAGCAGGTACAACTGTTTTTCCTTGCTTGCGAGCAATATCTACCGCTCTTTTCACCAGATCTTGTCCTACTTTTTGCCCGCGTAATTCTTCGGATACAAAAGTATGATCGATACTTATCGATTGCTCATCATAATCACTAAATCCTATTTCAGCTTTCGTCTCACCATCTATTTGCAATGCTAAACCTTGTTCTGTCTCGATTACTTTTTCCATTCGTATAATCTCCTTTTTTTGCATGAACCTGCAAATATATTTTAAATGAATACTTCTTATAGTTTTATCCCCTTTATTCCTGATCCAGAAACAAGTCTGCTATCAACGCCATAATGTGGAAATATGAAGAAAATGTATTAAAAATATTTATTTTTTTTAATTTTTGGTACAAAAGTTTTAATTTCCTATTAAGAATTATCATATAGTGTCGAAATATATATCATGTTTACATTATGCATTTGGGAGGTTTGGGTATGCAGTGGTTTCGGAATTTGAGGACAGCAACAAAAATTATCTCTGCTTTTTTAATTATTACCTTAATCTTTGTTAGTTTCGGATTATACAGTTTGCAAAATTTAAAAGATCTGAACAACAAAGCTAAGAATATGTATAGCCATAATCTCGTAGCAGTAAAAGATTTATCGCAAATCGAAGTCTATTATCAGCGATTGCGTGTAGCTGTGCGGGATGTGAGTACAGCACAGACAACCGAGAAAAAATTAGCCTTACTGACCAAAATGAAAGATTTCCAGACGAATATGGAAAGCTTGGCTCAAACATATGGCAATTCAATCACTACTGAAAAAGAAAAAGCGAATCTGGATAAATTTAATCAAACATACAAAGATTACTTAGTTTTATACGAAGAAGCTACACGATTAGCACAGGCTAATAATCTAACTGTTTTTAACAACTATAAAGACAACACATTAAAACCTGTAGGCGATCAGGTGGCTGATGCCATCGCCGTAATGATCGATAACAATTCGAATCTTGCTCAACAAGCCAGTCAAGAGATTGAAGACAGCTATGTTGCTTGTGTCAAAATCACTATTATTTCTTTGATTCTGGTTACGTTATTTAGTATTTTGCTAGGTTCTATAATCTCGCGCAGTATTTCTTCTCCACTACGTAAGCTTACTGATTTAATCTCCAAGTATGCTAAAGGCGATCTTAGTGAAAGTTTGGAAAATAAAAATAAAGATGAAGTTGGACAGTTATCTACATCGGTTCACACGATGGCTACCAATCTACGCCAATTGATCGAACGGATTACTTTATCTTCAGAAAATGTAGCGGCTTCTTCACAAGAAATATCAGCAAGTACAGAGCAGATTGCGAACACCAGCAATACGCAAGCTGAATCTGCTTCAATGATTACCGAATTGTTCAAAGAGCTCTCTGCGGCTATTGATTCTGTCGCTGTAAGTGCAAGCGGTGCGGCTGAATTATCTAACCTTACAGTAGATATGGCTGAACAAGGCAAACAAATTGTCAGCGAGTCTAAAGTGTCGATGAATGAAGTCAGTAATTCTATGAATAAATTAGAAGATGATTCTCAGCGTATCGGTGAAATCATTAGTGTTATCGACGATATTGCGAATCAGACGAATCTACTTGCGCTAAATGCTGCTATTGAAGCTGCTCGTGCAGGTGATCAAGGGAAAGGATTCGCTGTTGTTGCAGACGAAGTGCGTAAATTAGCTGAACGTAGTATCGATGCTACCAAGCAAATTGCTACGATTATCAAAGTGATGCAAAAAAATACGCAGTCCAGTATCAAAGCAGTCACTCACAGTGTAACTCAATCTGCTCATACTGAAGAAGCATTCCAAAAAATTGTGAATGTAGTAAATGACTCTGCTATCAAAGTCAATGAAATTGCAGCGGCTTGCGAAGAAGAAGCTGCTCAAGCTAATGAAGTTATGTTTGCTGTAGAATCGATTGCCGCAGCTAGTCAGGAATCTGCTGCCGCTTCTGAAGAAACAGCCGCTACTTCTCACTCGTTAGCCCAATTAGCCGAAGAGCTTAATACCGCTGCTTCTGTGTTCAAAGTATAATCAATCATTAATAGCTACAATGCTATACAAAAGCCAGTTATCTTCAAGTCTGAATACATATCAGATATGAAGACAACTGGCTTTTGTTGTTGTTCTTTATGATGTTTATCCTTCTTGACCACCTTGAAATAATGTCTCATCTTGCGGAAGTTGTTCTTTCTTTTGATTCTCAGCAGCCAATACCTCGGTAGCATCATCTTGAGGACGATAACCAATCTCTTCTGCTAAATAATCAATATTATAATAATTATCTGTATTCGCTGATGTACCGTACAGATTCATATATTTGCGCTCTGCTGGTGCTTCTATACAACATTTCACCAACTGAAGTAGATCACGTTCAGAGATCCAGATATGAGTAGCACGTTCTGAATGAGGTCGATCATCACCAGGAAAATTCCCAATACGAATATTGAAAGAAGAAAGATGATTTTGATCGCTATACAAACGCCCTAACAATTCAATATAACATTTACTCAACCCATAAATACTATCAGGGCGATATGGATCATTTACATCTATCGTTTCTCCTACTTGATAGAAGCCTGTAGAATGATTCGAACTTGCGAAAATAATCCGTTTAACGCCATTTTGTTTGGCGGCTTCAAACAAATGATAAGCACCGGTTACATTGACAGGTAAAGCTACGCCCAAAAAGTCATCTTCATCTTTTTGCCAGGCTATATGCAATATCGTATCGATTCCTACCGTTTTTTGTTTAATTTGCTCTGCATCAGTAATATCTAATGGTTGTATCCCTTGTGCTGTATCGCCTTCAATATCTGTTGCCAGTACATCATATTCTTGTTGTAACCCTTGATAAAGACTCTTCCCAATCACACCACTTGCGCCTGTTATTAATAGTTTGCGCTTCATGTGACTCCTCCTTTATTCGGATTGCTGAATATATTTAGCATATTGTTGTAATGCACGATCAATATCAGGAAAGCGTAATGGTTTACTAATAAAGTCTTGCATACCTGCGTCCAAACACATTTGACGATCTTCCATTCGTGCAAAAGCAGTCACCGCAATAATCACTGGTTGCTCTTGCTCGGTTAGACGCTCCCGGATATTACATGTAGCTTCAATACCATCCATCTCAGGCATTTGTATATCCATAAATATAATATCGTAAGGATGAGCGATAGCCGCCGATAATGCTTCACGTCCATTATTCGCTACATCTGCTTGATAACCTATCTTTTTCAAAATCTCTACCATTAATTTCTGATTAACCGGATGATCTTCTGCCAGTAGAATCCGTAAAGGGCCATACTTAAATTCAGGCATCATATAACGGTTCTGTTGTTCACTATTTGTCCCTATGGCTTCAATAGCTTTCGGTTCTTCAAATGGTTTGAAAGGAACTACAAAACGGAATGTTGCTCCTTGCCCTTCTTCACTATCTACATCGATCGAACCACCCATCAGCTCGATCAGCTTTTTACAAATAGCTAGACCTAGACCTGTTCCTCCATACTTACGGTTGATGGCAGGATGAAGCTGAGAAAACGATTGGAACAGTTTATCCTGTTTGTCAGAAGATATACCGATTCCGGTATCTTTGATCTCAAACTCCAAAATACATTCTCCTGTCGAGCGCATATCTAATAGCGAAATCGACAATCGTACACTTCCTTGATCGGTAAATTTAATCGCATTACTAACCAAGTTAACCAACACTTGTCGCAAGCGAGACGCATCACCGACGACCGAAGCAGGAACACGGTTGTCCACATGATAAGTTAACTGAATATCTTTTTCAGCAGCGCGAGAAGTGAATAGATCCAGTACACTATCGACTAACATCACTAGATCAATCGGTTCATGATCCAGTACCATTTTACCGGCTTCTATTTTACTAAAGTCTAAAATCTCATTCAGAATATGCAGTAACGCATCACTGCTGTCTTTAATAATTTCGGTATAGCTCAATTGTTCTTCATCTAGTGGTGTATCTGCCAATAATCCTGTCATGCCGATAATGCCATTCATCGGTGTCCGAATCTCATGACTCATAATAGCCAAAAATTCAGACTTCGCACGATCGGCACGTTCCGCTAATTCTTTGGCACGAATAATCTGTTTTTCATTCGTAATATCATTAAATACAATAACAGCACCTTTGCGCTTACCTCGATCCCAGATCGGTGTAATACGGTACGATACGAGAAAGCTGGAACCATCTTTACGCCAGAAAATCGCTTCCTGTTCTTCATGAAAACAACCTTCTAATAGAGCAACATAGATCGGATTTTCTTTCGCTACATACGGCCCTCCATCTGGATGAGCTAGCTGGAACATATCCAGCAGATGTTTACCAATCAACTCACGTGCATGGAAGCCTAACATCCGCGTTGCCGCCGGATTAATAAAAGTAGCAACGCCTTCATTGTCCAGACCGAAGATACCTTCAGAGACTGAATTCAGAATCAGTGTATACTCATTGCTCAATTTCTCGATCTGTTCAATATACCTTCTCATTTCAGTAATATCTGTTGCTATACCATAGACACCTACAATTTGTTTATCTACTACAATCGGCACATTCACCAGACTGATGGCGCGCCGATCTCCATTTTTCAAAATAATCTGAGATTCATACGTCTGCGGTTTCCCTTTTAAAGCCAGTTCAAAATGTTCCGCTGTATCATAAATATTTTCAGGAGCGACCAGCGGTTCAAAAGGCATACCGATCAGTTCGGCTTCTGTACGTTCTAGTAATTTTTCCATATTAGAATTAACAGTGGTATAACGTCCATTCACATCAAATGAAAATACCCCTGCTGGATTATATTCAAATAACGATTTGTACCGTTGTTCGCTTTCTTCGATTAACAAAGCCGCCTGTCTGCGCTCATTAATATCACGCGCGATCGACACCATCTCTTGAATATTGCCATGTTCATCGTATACATACCGACCGGACAACTCCATCCATACGTAGCTACCTGATTTGTGGCGCTGACGATACGTAATCGGTTGAGGCTGTTCTCCTTGCAGATTCAGGGTCATATACTGTTTGATATCACTTACATCATCAGGATGAATATACTCTATTGCTGGTGTTCCTTCTAACTCATCTGGCTGATAACCCAGAATAGAATAACAAGCAGGTGAACAATACAGATACGTAGTATCTTCTACAGAATTACGTGATATAAAATCTAGCGATTGCTCTGAGATCAAGCGATAATTACGTTCACTATCTTTGAGACGTTCTTCCATACGTGTGCGCTCTGTAATATCCTGAGTCATCCCAATAATATGAATCGGTTGACCTCGATCATCAAGTGCTGCACTCCAGTGAGACTGCAAATATTTCATCGTACCATCGGCTAAAATAATCCGGTAAATATGTTCGCCGCCTTCACCAGTAAGCATCGTGTAACGAATCGCTTTACGGAAATCCGGTAGATCTTCAGGATGGATCATTTTCAAAATATCTTCGCTATAAGGCTCTTCCGCTCTAAATGCATATCCAAACAAACGTCTTGTTTCTTCTGCAAAACTAAAGGAGCCATTCGAAATATCCCAGTCCCATGCTCCAATATGCGCGATGCGCTGAGCTTCAACCAGTCGATCTTCATTCTTTTTGCGTTCATTCACATCACGTCCAACACCTAGAACTTTCTCGATCTCTCCTTGATCATTGCGTACTACTTGAAATAAAATCTCGAACCACAAATAATGACCTTTTTTATGTTTAAGACGACGGGTCATCGTACCCCATTCTAGATACGTATTCCCACTATTTTTCATTTGTAATGCATCATCAGGATGATAATATTGCATTCGATCTTGCCCGATCATTTCTTCAGGATGATAGCCTAGCACAGCATAAAATGAATCTGATACATAACGCAATATCCCATCCGGCGTACTATATGAAATTAAATCGCGCGCATTCTCGGTAATTAAAGTATATAAATCTTCATTCTCCGCAATAATCATTTCATGTTCTTTTTGCGAAGTAATATCCTGAAATTGAGCAATATAATATAACGGTTGATGCTGCATATCATAAATAATCGAAATATCGATAGAAGTCCAGATTAAATGACCTTTTTTGTGCAAATACCGATGTTCTGTATGATATTGTTCGGATTGGTTTTCTTTCATTTGTGCATATATACTTTGATATCCGATTTGGAATTGATCTTCCAAACAAGTAATATTTTCTTCTCGCATCCGGCACATTTCTTCTTCAGAGTAACCAAGCATTTTACAAAAAGCAGGGTTCACCTGTAACCAAGCTCCATCTTTAGGTGAAATCACAGCAATCCCAAAAGGAGACATACGATATATATGTTCATAAATCAATTGATTTTGTTCTGAATGGTTAATCACTGTATTCCCCTCCATGTTGCCGTACGCACTTTCGCAATTGAGACTCGGAAAGCTTTCATATGTATAAACTACCCTTTAATGCGTTTAACGAATAGTCGTTGACTATCTTTATTATGTATAATTTTTCACTTATTCCGATTCAAGATCACGCTTATGATATAAAAAAAGAGATATCTTGTATAAGCAACAAGATATCTCTTTACTATTAAGCAGGTTGTACTACTTCTTCACCATTCAAAATCAGACGATAATGAATATCTGCACTTAGTGAATCAGAGACAGCGCAATACTTTTCTTTGCCCATTTGAATCGCTTTCCACACACGATAATCTGGAATATCTCCATCTACTTTGAAAATAAGATCGATCGCAGTAAATCCTTTAGGCATAGCTTCTTTGCGCGTACCTTCCGTTTCGATCTCAATTTTATTAATATTATGCAAAAACGCATCCAAAATCATTGTAATATCAATACCGATACATCCTGCTAGACCCGCAAGCAATAATTCCATCGGTGTTGCGCCTTTACCATCGCCACCATACGCGGCTGTAGCATCCATACCGATTGGATAGCCGGAAGGACCTACTGCTTCAAATGCTCTTTTACCATTCCATACTGTAGTTACGTTCATGATCTCTACCTGCTTTCGTATATTATATTAATAATCCATCACTTTACTAAGGAAACGTTGCGCTCTTTCTGTTACAGGTCGTTCAAAAAAAGATTCAGGATCAGACTGCTCGATAATGCGTCCCTCATCCATAAAAATCACTTTATTCGCCACCTGACGGGCAAATTTCATCTCATGGGTAACAACAATCATCGTCATTCCTTCTTGTGCTAGAGATTTCATAACATCCAACACTTCTCCTACCAATTCTGGATCAAGTGCCGATGTTGGTTCATCAAATAAAATAATGTCTGGTTCCATTGCTAATGCACGAGCAATACCGACACGTTGTTGTTGCCCTCCTGAAAGCCTTGAAGGATATTGATCTTTCTTTTCCAATAAACCTACTCGATCCAATACCCGTTCGCCGACATGCCGAGCATGAGTCGCTTCTAGCTTTTTGACCATTCGGAGAGATTCGGTTACATTTCCGAGTGCTGTTTTGTGAGGATACAAATTAAATTGTTGAAATACCATACCTGTCTGTCTACGAATTTGGAGCATTTTGTGCTGACGTTCTTTCAGCTTCATCGTGCTAGTTACTTGAATACTGTTCACTTCTATCGAACCTGCGCTTAGATCTTCTAATCCGTTTAGACAGCGCAGTAATGTACTTTTTCCTGAACCGCTGGGGCCTAGCAGTACAACAATTTCGCCTGCTTGCACATCCAGATCTATCTCATGTAATACTTGATGTGTACCAAATGTTTTGGACAATCCACGAGTTTGGATCATAATACTTCCCTCACATTCGTTTTAGTATGCTTTAGCCAATCGTCGTTCAATACGTTCCAAAATCGTCGAGAATATCGTACTCATGATCCAGTACATGATCGCAATTCCAATATAAAAAGGCATATATACATAATATTGAGCAATCAACAAATCAGCAGATCGCAATAGATCGGTGACCGTAATAACCGATACCAATGACGTTTCTTTAAGCATACCGATAAATGTATTTCCCATCGGTGGAATCGCTGTACGTGCCGCTTGTGGTAAAATAATACGCCACATCGTCTGTGCTGATGTCATCCCTGTTGCATAAGCCGCTTCGGTCTGCCCTTTTGGAATCGAAAGAATCGCTCCGCGAAAAGTCTCTGATAAATACGCACCAATATTGATACTCAAAGCAATACAAGCGGCAGGAATCGCATCCAGTGTAATTCCATAATCAGTCAGCCCGTAATACACGATCACTAGCTGTACAAGCACCGGCGTCCCTCTAATAATAGATACATAAAACCGGGCAATCCAGCGAATCGGACGGTTGCCTTGCATACGTGCAATCGCTACGATCACCCCGATAATCAATCCGAAAAACATGGATATGATCGTAATCAACAATGTATAACCTGCACCCTTTAAAAGAAAAGGGAGGTTATCCCATACTAATTGCATATCTATAATCTCCTCTCTTGATCATGGTAAAACAGAAGACTGCGCACCGTAGTGAACGCAGTCCTGATCAAGCTTTGATAATTGTTATTATTCAGCAGCAGGCTTTTCACCGAACCATTTTACAAAAATAGTCTCGTACGTACCGTCTGCTTTCATATCTGTTAACGCTTTGTTCAGTGCTTTTAAAAGGTCAGGATTATCTTTACGAATCGCAATACCAGCTTGGTCGGACTTGATTGCATCACCGACAGCTTTGATTTTGAATCCATTTTCTTCAACGATAGGTTTGAGAGCATAGATATTGTTGATCGTGGCATCAATACGACCTACATTCAAATCTTGTAAAGAAGTAATTACATCGTTATACGTTTTGATATTAAAGTTACCGACTTGTGGCAATACTTCTGTACGTAGGTAGGTCTCATCATTGGTTCCCAGACCTACACCGATATTTTTATCTTTAAAATCAGCTAGCTTTGTAATATCTGTATTGTTGGCATTCACGATAATTTTGACCTGATTGGTAATATACGGATCAGAGAAATCCAATTGTTGTTTACGTTCGTCTGTAATTGTAACCTGACTGATAATCGCATCGAACTTGCCTGCTTGTAAACTTGGAATCAATCCTGAAAAAGCTTGTGTTGTAAATTCAGCTTTGACGCCTAGACGCTTGGCTACTTCTTTGGCGATATCTGCATCGAATCCGTCTACTTCTTTATTTGCATTCAAAAAATTATAAGGTGCATATGTGCCCATTAATCCGACTTTCAGTACACCAGCAGATTTGATCGCTTCCAGTGTATTACCTGAAGTAGCGGTAGCTGTAGTCTCTGCACTGGTATTGCTCGCTGGATCAGTAGCTGTAGAACGTGGAGCCGCATTACCGCAAGCACTCAATACCACTACCACCATAAGTAACATTGCCAAAACGATCGGTGTAGACGTACGACGTAATGATTTCATTATTGCATTCTCCTTTAATCGGTTCTGCCCAGCAGACCATAAAATTCAAAACGTGCTGTTTCTTTTGCCAATTGTTCAGCAGTATGATTCACCAGCCCTGAAGAAGATGTACTTGTACCTGAACTGAACAACCAGCGTACAATTACCCCTTCGATCAGACTCATTAGAAAAGCTGCTCGTACAGATGCTTCCGTATGTACAGGTAACATCTCTAACTCTATCGCCCGCTGAATATTTTGCACAAATCCTTGCTCCATCTGTGAACGGGTAAGCATAATCTGTTCCCGTACTGCTTCGCTAAATCCTGTGCCATCAAGCAACATTCGCATCAAATGAGTGTGTTGCTCGGCAAATTGAAATAATCGATATAACAACTTCTCCGAAGCTTGCACCATATCATCCGCAGTACCTGAATGGGTACGGTAACCTACGCCAATCACTTCCAGTAACTGCTGTCTACCTTGCTCTATAATTTGAAGTGCTATACTTTCTTTACTTTTGAAATACCAGTAAAACGTTCCTTGCGCTACCCCTGCTTCTGCAACAATATCAGACACTTTAGTTGCATGATAACCAGCATCAACAAATTGCTTGAGGGCAATCTGCATTAACTTTTCACGCTTCTCTATCGCATCCTGTTCACGAGAACTTAACGTTGTATGATCGATACGATCAACCCCTTGATTGACTCGTCAGTCGGTTTATTTTTAAATCCTATCTGATAACTTGGTATTTGTCAATAAAAAAACGCCCACCTCGTATAAAGCATACGTTGTAGACGTTTGATCTGTCTTTTTATGATCTAATCTATTAATAGTTATTGTTCGTTGTGTTGGATGAATTACCATTTTTCTTATCACGCATCGACGTTGCTACACGACGAACTTGAGAAATCACTTTATCACGTGCACTTTTGTTACGCATAAGGTACGCTGCACCCATTCCAATAGCACTCCATAACGCTTTTCTTCCAGTCATTTTCGTTTCCTCCTTCATCCTATTCAATATATACGTTCATTTCATTTGATTCCTGTGTGTATTGCTTATCTACAACTTACCCGATCTTTAATGAAGTAAACATAATGTTAAATATATATGAAAGCAAATCGTTATTTCTCAAAAAGTACCTGCTCCTCCTCCGCCACCTGAAGAATGATTAGAAGAAGAATCGGAATGGTTTTGATCTGAATCGTTACGATAATTAGGAGTATAGATTGTTGAAGAATCCGATGGAGAATATGTGGATCGCTTCATCGTCTGATAGGTGTATTGAATGGTATAAGTATTTATTTCTGCCCAAGACAATAATGGAACAGTCTGACTCATATGTTGATAACTAGTGAGCTGAGGATGTGTAGCTAAAAAAGATGTACCCTCTTTCAAAATAATACTGTATTGGAGTAATAGATCTAACTGTTCTGGATTATTCTCATGTGTATAACCACCTGTACGTAATTGCTCGCGAAATGACTTAATTCCATAACGATAAGGCAATCCTTGAGCTGTCCATACTTTATTAGGTAATACATAACGCCCTATTAATAATAAAATACTACACCATAGTAACAGACTGTATACCTCGGATATAGTCACACCAAGTGTCAGTATCAATACATATACGATCATATATAACGTAAATACGAATTTGGAACGATAATATACGATCGTAATTCCTGTCATGATGATTAGACTAGTTAATCCTATAGTAGTTGTGAACGACGGCAAAATATCTATCACGTATAAATAAGCCAGCATACCTGCATGTAGTAACGTTAGCATAATACATGTAGGAGACAACAGCATAGGCGCATGATAGTAGCTATTCCAATCTAGCCGTTTTTTGACTTGTTTGCTCCATTTTCGATAATGTTTATAAAATTTTTTATATGGAACACGATAATATTCCATCCGCTCTGGATCATGCTTTTCTTGCGAAGTCGGTCCTGCTAAAGTATCTAATGTAAAACTGCGTTGAGAGTCAGTGAAAAGCCATTCTAACAAATAACGTTCATCTTTTTGCAGAGGGATAGAAATCACATCTTTAATTGAGAAGCGTAATGTATAATCCGGTGCTGTACTATCATGAAGATAATTAAGTCGAATCGGAACAGTCTCTATAGTAATCACATTCCGACGATACAAAGAGAATAACGAAGCTATAATATCTTCAGGTATAATCTGACCTGGATGCCACAAATAAGCTAATAATAAAGGATCTGTATATTCTAACTCTCCGACAGCGAAGCGAGCATTTTTAGCACGACGATGATGATAGATTCGCCAGATTAACCCACCGATAATAAGAAGAATGAACCCAATCATAACAAGATTTAAAATGGATCCTAACTGTTCTAAGTTTGCAGTTCTTGATGCATATTTTATAGCCAATGTGTCTTCTTCACTAATTAATGAATCTTTGGCTAAAATCGGTTGTGCCTGCATATTAGACATCATTTGCGCTGGAAATAATATACGTATTTCTGATAATTGATGTGCAGGGAGTTCTTTATTTTTATAATAAACTGTTCGATTTTGATCAAAGAAAAGCGTTCCGCCATACTTGTCTTTGAGATAAGCATGTATATCTTGTATTGAGCCTTTTTGCGGTAATGTAATACTAATTTGGACATTGTGAAGTGTGCTACTATTCTGTTGATCAAAAAAAGACCAGTAAAGATCACTAATATCTGTATATTTATGTACAACCTGTTGAATTTCATAATGATAATAAAAAGATTGAGTCTCATGTACAGAAGACTTGAAAATTTGGTAGGTATCTAGCTTACTGTTACTATACTGCTGAACCGGTAACAATTCTAAACGTTCAGGATGTTCAATAATAGACTGTATACTGTCTCCTTTAGGAATAGCATAGGCTTGAAAATTAGAAATACCCCTATGACCTTGTTGACCTATAGAACGAGTAGTTCCATGAACAGCATCTAAAAAGGTATACGTATAAAACTCGTGCACATCCAAGTTCCCATTCGGCAAAATAAAAGCTCGAACATTTACATCATCGATTCGGTACGAATCTTCTTCATCACTTGCTTGGTGATTACATCCTGCAATCACCATAACTAGTATGATTAATAGTAGTCGTAGCACTGCTTTTTGGTACATATATTCACTTCCTGCATCTGATTAGTATCTATTGATTATACCAGACGCGCGCCCAATTGATTAGATATACCTCGCACTGCTTCCCCCATAACACGATTATGATTCCAGATAAAAAGAGGACGCAACAACGGTTCCCAGCGCTGCATCCATGGTTTGTTGGTGTGTACTTGCCAATCGTAATCCAGGCGAGTATACGCTCCACTTTCTTGCAATCGGAATATCCCTTGACCGCTAAGATCACCATAAGCTTCCAGACAAATCAGCGTCTGTTCTTGCTTTTCAGTAACTACAAAATCAAGAGAAATCGTATACCAGAGCTTGGTTCTCATATTCATTCTATATTTATCGCCTATTCCATTTTTGCTGGCACCTTCTTGCAACCGTTGAAATGACACGCCTTGCCAGCAATGCAATTTTTCAAAATCTTTAATCAAATCCCACACCTCATGCGTGCTTGCTTCCAGTAACCAGCTTTCGGTGAACTCATATTTCCCCATAATGATGCCCCCTGTGTAAAAATTGTTGCCTGATCATCAGCGATGTATTAACGATATATTTTGGTAATATGAGAAGCTTCAGATACGCGGGCTTGCAAATGTCGACCTACTCCTGCTACCCCTTCATCCATCACTTTATTATGACTCCATACATAGACAGGGCGCATAACTGGATTGCTCATTCGCAACATAGAGTGATCTAAACGGACTTCCCAGACACAACGAATCAGTGTCGCCTGTCCATCATCTAATTCTTCTAAAAAACAAGTTCCTTCGCCAGCTAGCGGGCCTTCTACCATTAATTTAAACTGATTGGGTTTGCTTTTATCAGCTACTTTTAGCAGAATTTTGAGTTTGAATAACATTTTGGTGCGAAATGTACATTCGTACTCATCGCCAACTCCGTTGGTATCTCCAGTTTGCTTCACTTTCGCAAAGCTTACCCCTTGCCAGAAATCGATATTTTCGAAATGATCTACAAGTTCCCACAATTGCTCTCTAGTCGTCTCCATCTTCCAGCTACTGATGAACCGATAGTGGTACATATCAAATAATATCCAACGATACCTTGTGATCTGGAGCAGGGAAAGCTTGATCCAATTGAGCGATTTCTGCTTCACTTAATACCAGTTCTGCGGCTTGAGCGTTACTTTCTACATGACTACGGCTGGATGCTTTGGGAATCGCCAGTACATTGCCATCACGAATACACCATGCCAGCAACACTTGGAAAGGATGCACGCCACGTTGCTCGGCAATCTGTTGTACGGTCGCATCTGTAGTGAGTTCGCTTCGTAACGATCCTGCTTGTGCTAGTGGAGAGTACGCCATAATCGGCATCCCTTGTTCTTTTTGCCATGGTAACAAATCCACTTCTATACCGCGTGATCCCAAATGATACAATACTTGATTGGTTGCGCAATGTTCGCTATTAGGTAATTTCATCATTTCTTGCATATCTTTTGTGTCCAAATTCGATACACCCCAGCGGCGAATCTTACCTTCTTGTACCAATTTTTCCATCCCTTTGATCGTTTCTTCCAAAGGAATACGTCCACGCCAATGAAGTAAATACAAGTCTAACACGTCGGTTCCCAATCGATTCAGACTATTTTCGCAGCTACGGATCAAGGAATCTCCACCTGCATTATGAGGATAGACTTTGGAGACCAGAAACACTTGATCTCTCATCCCTTGAATCGCTTCACCTACAAGCAATTCTGAACGTCCTTCTCCATACATTTCTGCGGTATCGATCACCGTCATGCCTAATTCTACTCCATATTTCAACGCATCGATCTCCTCTTGTCTACGAGAAGAATCGTCGCCCATATTCCATGTTCCTTGTCCAATTGCAGGTAAAACTGTTCCGTCTTTGAGTGTAATGTGGCGTTTAGTAGTCATCTGTCATCCTCCTTAGCAGTCTGTTAATGCTTTAATGTAGTATTAACCGTTATTGAACCATTAAGAACAATTCATACATATCACATGACTTAGCACATAGACTGAACAGAATAACGATATGTATGCTATCTCTCCAAAAACGTATGCAACCTCGGCAAAGATAGAACCTAAAAAAACACCTTATTATCTCGAAAGATAACAAAGTGTTTTTTGAGTTAAAAGCTTGAGTTGCTTTTCGATTATGCTGTATATCACTAGATCTATAGGTGAATCAAACTTTTTTCTCACCATCATACGTACCGATGATACCGTACAATTCAGGACGACGATCACGGAAAATGCCCCATTCTAGACGTTGCGTTTCCAATTGATCCAGATCAAATTCAGCGACTAATACCCCTTCACTGTTCCGATCAGCTTCTTGAATTTTGTTACCTTGAGCGCCTGCAATAAACGAAGAACCATAGAAGTTGATCGAAGAATCTTCGTCTTCTTCTTTGCCAATTCGGTTTGAAGCGATCACAGGAATCAAGTTCGCTCCAGCATGACCGAGCATACATGCTTGCCAGTGATCTTTGGAATCGATCGATGTATCTTGTGGCTCAGAACCGATAGCTGTCGGGTAAAATAACAATTCTGCACCCATCAATGCCATACAGCGTGCCGCTTCAGGGTACCATTGATCCCAGCAGATTCCGACGCCGATTTTGGCATATTTGGTATCCCATACTTTGAACCCTGTATCTCCTGGATTAAAGTAAAACTTCTCTTCATACCCCGGGCCGTCTGGAATATGACTTTTACGGTATTTACCAAGAATCTCACCGTCTGCATCGATCACAGCTAGTGAATTATAACGCGCATAATTTTTCTTTTCATAAAAGCTAATTGGCAACACCACATCTAATTCTTTCGCCACTAGACGGAAATGATTGATCGCTTTGTTTTGCTCCAATTCAGTTGCATATTGATAATATTCTGCTTTTTCTTTCTGACAGAAATATGGAGTCTCGAATAATTCTTGTAGCAAAATAATTTGCGCTCCTTGCGCCGCCGCTTCACGAACCAATTTGTCTGCTTTGCGGATGTTATCGTCGATATCCCACGTACAGCTCATTTGAGTAGCCGCTACTTTTACATTTCTCATGATGTTGTTATCATCCTTTCTATAGTAAGGTCATGTAGGTCTATATTAAGCTTGAGCAGGAATTTGTTGCGTTGTGCAGTGGACGTTACCACCTTCGCGAATCACAGCCATACCATTGATGGCACGAATCTTGCGATCAGGGAAAGTGTCTTGCAATACATTCATCGCATGTTGATCCGCTTCTTCTGCTGTACCGCCGAATACTGGTAAAATAATACCACCATTGACGAAGTAGAAATTCAAATAGCTTAGTGTCAAACGTTGCTCACCATGCATCACCATAGGTGGTTGCTGAATCTCGATAATTTCCAATTTGCGTCCTTTGGCATCTACAGCATTGTTTAAGATACCTAGGTTTTCTTGCGTGATCTCATAATTATCATCGGCAGGATCATGACACACTTGAATAATCACTTTACCAGGAGCTGCAAAACAAGCGACATTATCAACATGACCATCTGTTTCATCGCCAGCAAGACCACGATTGAGCCAGATTATTTGTTCTACATTGGTAAAGTCTTTGACATGCTGTTCAATCTCTGCGCGAGATAGATCAGGGTTACGGTTCGTATTAAGCAGACATTCTTCAGTTGTCAGCATAGTGCCTTCACCATCTACATGAATCGAACCGCCTTCAAGTACAAGTGGTGCATCGAATTGACGAATATTCAAGTGTTTGAGAATCGCTGGAGCTACTGCATCATCCAGATCCCACGGCTCGTATTTACCACCCCAAGCATTGAAGTGCCAGTTGATCCCTGCACGTTCACCTTTATCATTAACAACGATCGTCGGGCCATTGTCACGTAACCAAGCATCATTATGTGCAAGTGGCAAAAAGTCTACCGCTTGACCGACAAAACGTTTGCTGACATTGTCTACATCATCTGGATTCACAACCAGTGTAACTGGCTCAAATTCAGCAATCGCACTCACTAATTCTTCATATCCATCACATACAGTAGCATAATCATCAGGATAGACCATCGAATCCATAATCGGCCAAGATAATAATGTACGTTCATGTTGTTCCCATTCCGCAGGCATCTTATATTGCAAATCTATTGGTTTCATTATATTTATTCACCTTGTCCATTCATAAGTATTGGGATGATTTCACAACCTATATCATACAATACTCCTTCTATTGTACCAAGTGATTTCAGTAAATTTTATGTAAACTGACAACAATTTTCGATATAGAGCAACAAATCAAAAAAAAAGAGCAATGATCTACAAGCTATCATCACTCTTTTTAACACATGCTTTGAATACATTAGAGCATATGGAGATCAACCTTTATTCGCACCACCAAAGCTAAATCCTTGCGACATATAACGCTGTCCGATAATATATAATGCCACTGCTGGAATCGTATAAATAATTGAAAACGAAGCAAGTGTACCATATTGCACCAGACCATTTTGCCCAAAATATTGATAAATCGTTACTGCGGCAGGTAATTTATCCGGACTTTGTAACAAAATAAACGGTACCAAAAAGTTACCCCAACTGCCTGCAAAAGCAAAGATGCCTACAGTAAAAATACCCGGTAACATTAACGGTACAATAACCAATCGCAATGTCGTCCAGATCGAAGCACCATCTACCCATGCCGCTTCTTCCAATTCAAGCGGAACCGAATCCATAAAGTTCTTCATCATCCAGATCGAATAAGGAAGTGCCGATGCAGTCAAAAACAGTACGGTAAAAAAGAGCGAATCCTGCATACGGAAATAGATAAAAAATTGGTAAACAGGCACCATAACGGCTGTAATTGGCAAGCCTGTAGCAAATAAAATAATATACATAAAGGAACGTTTATACTTGAGTTGATAACGAGACAATGGATAAGAAGCAAGCCCTGCTACAACCACTACAAGCAGTGCCTGACCGACAGCCAATATCAATCCATTACCAAACGATTTCTGGTTATCGGTATTGGTAACAGTAGAGACGTAATTATCCAATGTAAATGCACTTGGAAGCTTGAGAGCTAATGTCGCATTTTGATCAAGCGATGCAAATAATAACCATAATAAAGGTAATAAAAATAACATACCGATTAGAGAGAGAATAATATAAGGCAACGTACGTGCAACGACAAAGCGATTCATGCGACGCCGTTTACCGAGATTTAGACTGCTCATGGTCTCTCCTCCTTTATAACTTCACTTTCAACATGCGCATATACAACAGACTGGCAACAATACCGATCACTAACAACATTAGTGAGATCGCTGTACCATAACCTAATTGATAATTTACAAAAGCTTGATGATACATATAGATAGGCAATGTCTCGGTCGCCATCCCAGGTCCACCACCGGTTAACGCATAGATTAATGTAAATGAACCGAGCGTCTGCAATGTCACCAATACCATATTTGTAGTGACTGAGCCCATAATCATCGGTAACGTAATTCGAATCATCCGTTGCCATGCTGAAGCACCATCAATCATCGCTGATTCTTCAACTTCTTTTGGCACATCTCCTAGTGCCGCCTGAAATACCATCATCGAAAAGGCTGTACCATGCCAGATATTAGCGATAATGACAGACACCATTGGAAAAGTATACAACCAGGCTATCGGCTTCATTCCAAGCGATTCAATAACAGTATTTACGGTTCCTGTATCGTTTAAAAAGGCAAACCATACAAACGCACATACCACTTCTGGAGCTACCCAACCTGCAATCACGATCGAACCAATGACACTGCGGAACCATTGTTTGCGACCGTTCATCATTACAGCGATAATAAAGCCCATCACTTGTTGCCCGATCACTGCTGAAAAGATTAAGAAAATTAATGTATTCCATACGGACGTACGAAAGTTAGCATCCTGAAACATGTATTTAAAGTTCTCAAACCCGATAAATTCTGTTTTGGCTGCTGTTGCACCGGTAAGTGCCATATTGGTAAAAGCAAAATAAAATGTCAAAATCGTTGGAACAAAAAAGAACAGTAACAATAGCAACCAGCTAGGGGATAAAAATAAAGCTGCCCGCCATTGCTCACCACTTCCATGGCGTTTGGGTTTGGACACACGCGGATGTGACACTTCCATCTGGAACCCTCCTTTACCGGACAATCCTGACGAGCAGATAAGGCTGATCGACGCTAGATCCCGCCTCTACTCAACCTTATCTACCAATCATAGATTGAACGATGCTCTTCCTTTACTTGGTCTCTGTTTTGTCTGCACCCACACTACGCTGTACACTTTGCGCATATTGGGTCATTGCGTCTTGAGGGCTCGCCCCTTTAGTGACTACTTTTTCAACCATTTCTTGAATAGCCGTAGAGACAACAGGATAATCGGCTGTACTTGGACGAACATGAGTGTAAGTGATAAAATCAGCCGCTTTGGCATACAATGTACCCGGTTGTTCGCTATATTCTTTGTCTTTCGCTACGTCAAGGCGAGGTGTTAATGCCCCATCTAACATCGCAAATTCTTTATTGTGTTTTTCATTGACAGCCAGTTGAATAAATTCCCAACCTAATTCTTTTTCTACAGATTTAGCACCTACAGCAAGTGTCCAGCCACCAGACATAGAAGTGAATCCAGGTGCTTGTCCATTTTCTGTTGGCATTTTGACAAAATCATAAACGTCTAACGCTTCTGGCCATGGTTTGCTACCTGAAGATGCCCATGTCCCTGTCAACCAGTTACCATTAAGTGCAATCGCAACTTTTTGATTCGGCATCAAGTCTGTTTCTAATACTTGACCTGCTTGTGCAGTCAACACTTGAGATAATGGTGGCCCGAAGCCATTAGAATAAATATTGTTGATAAAGTTAAGCGAGCTCAAGATTCCCGGACTTTGTGTAATCCATTTGCCATTTTCATATAGCGGATTTTCTGTGCCGTATAATAACATTTCAAACGTCTGCATCGTTGTCGCTTCTTGACCTGCTTTACCGGAGTTCATCCAGAATGGAATAATATCTGGTAATTTCTCATGAATCGTCTGGGAAGCGGTTAAAATATCTTGCCAGTTTTTAGGTTGCCATGGAACCGGTAAGCCCGCTTTTTTAAATAGCTCTTTGTTGTAATACAATCCACGTACATCTGTAGAGAAAGGGATGCCATACGTTTTGTCATCTTTTCCTTTTGCCGCGGCTTTGATAGCTTCGTTAAAATTACTCCAATCTGACCAGCTATCTACTTTAAGTGGTTCCAAATATCCTGCTTCACTATCTGCATTGATCATAAAAGAATCTTCAGCCAGTACTTCTGGAGCTGTACTTGGATCAGACATCAATAATGGAATTTTGGTCGCGTATTGTGCTCCTTGGATCGGTTGTAATTCAACAGTTACACCTGGATGCGCTTTCTCAAATTCTGTTTTGACACTGGTTAACCATTTTCCCCAGTTATCTGTTTCATTCCATTTTCCATAAGCCACTTTGACGATTTTGTTAGAAGAGTCTCCACCAGACGCACTCGTTCCTGCGCTGTTATTCGAACATGCTGCTGTTAATACAGTCAAACTAACCAATAACCCTGCTATCCATTTACGTTTGCCTTTTGCCATCGTTATCGCTCCCTTATCGTTAATTCTGGGTACAACATCATGTGACATCTAAGGTGTTATTTACCGGGTATGACGTAATAGCTATTACTGCACAAGCTTATGACGATTGAATTTTACCGCTGGGAACTGTATAACCGCAGTATGTCAAAATCAGTTCACTGAATAACGAATTAGCCCATGAAAACCATTCACGCGTATATTCTTCCGGTCGATCCATATGAAAGCCTTCATGAAGAAAATCAGTATCTGCATCGGTATTTTCCAAAGTGTGTAACAAAGATAGAATTTCTGATTGATGTTGGGATGTCAAAGCTTGCATAGCTAACGAAATATGCCATATATATTGAGGAGGAGTGTGAGGACTACCAATCCCTTGAGCTGCTGTACCGCTATAATAATAAGGATTGTGCTGACTGAGTATAAACTTTCTAGTATTTTGATACATTGGATCGTCTAGCGTGCAATAACCTAGATAAGGAAGCGAAAGTAGACTGGGTACGTTAGCATCATCCATCAGATTGTAATTGCCTAATCCATCGGTCTCGTAAGCATATACCCGTCCAAATTCAGGATGATCTACAATACCATATCCCTCAATACCTGCTTGAATTTGTGCTTTTAATAGAGAAGCTTGAGAGATCCATTCTTCATCTTGATACACTTCGCTTGCGATCTGCTCCATATAACCTAATACCACTACGGCAAACATATTCGAAGGAATCAAATATCCGTACTCACAAGCATCATCACTCGGTCGAAATCCTGACCATGTCATCCCTGTAAAGCCAACCGGAGTTCCTTTGCCTTCATAAGGGAGCGTATCGGATACCGGACAATCGGTTCGTTCAAACGTATACGGTGAATGTTCATTATGCTTCTGCTCAGTACGCCATAATGTCATAATAATATGACAGGCTTTGCGGAAATGTTCATCCAAATGATCGGTTCTTCCTGTAGTTCGCCATAATAGATAAGCTAACTGAATCGGATAACATAGCGAATCGATCTCATATTTGCGTTCCCAGATCCATTTGCTCATATCAGTCTTATCGTCCTGGTGTCCATTGCCATTCTCTGCTTCATTAAAAGCATTCGCGTAAGGATCAAGCTGAATATAATGTACTTGTCGTCTGACTACATTGGCTACTAGATCACTTAACTCTCCATCTTCATTAGCAAGGATAAGATAAGGTCTAACTTGCGCGGCTGAATCCCGTAACCACATTGCAGGAATATCTCCAGTGATTACAAATACAGTTCCATCTTCTAAAGGCTTAAGCGTAGTCGTTAGTGTATTACTGATACAGTTCTTGAACATACGTGCAAGCTTGGGACGTTCTGTAAGATGAGCTTGTACATCTGCTATCAATTGTTGAACAGAGAGTGGTAACACATCATTTCCGATATCATTCATTGCAATCCCCCTCTTATTAAGCGCTTACATTTATAGCTATATAATAAATCACACCTTATTAACATGTCAATACATTATATTATGTTATTAAAGAAAAATATTAAGTATGCAAAATGTATATCTATGCAAAAAAGATGTATCTTCTTAATAAGCAAGATACATCTTTGGATAAGATTACTTATGAATGAACAGACGCTTCTGCAACAGAATGTCCATGAATCAAGTTCGCTTGTAACGAAATTTTGCTAGGCAATGATGCACCTTCGATCAGCGCAAGTACATTTTCTATCGCTAATCTGCCTAATGATTGTTGATCTTGTTGCATATGTGTAAATGGATATAACGCTGCACTTGCCTGCGGACTATCAAAACAAATAATTGAAATGTCCTGTGGGATATGCAGTCCCATATGTTCGATCGCTTCTTTGGCGAATAATGCTAGTTCATACTGCATCGCAAATAATGCTGTGATCTGCGGATGTGCTTCGATCATCTGCTGGATCATATCTACATTATGTTGAACAAGCACTTGCTCATCTTCTTCTTGATTACTATTCCAGTACATATCGGTTAACCACGACGAGCGATCCAGTACCACACCACGTTCCGCATGGGCTTGTACGAATCCTTCGATTCGTTCTTCAATCGCTACATTATCGGTTACTTTGGACGTTAATAACGCGATATGACGATGTCCTTGATCCAACAAGTAATGTGTACCCAGGCTTGCTGCGGCTACATTATCCGTGCTAATCGACGTCGAATCAATCCCTTTGACATAGCGATCGACCAGTACATGTGGAAAGCGATCTATTACCAATTTTAAGATCTCTGAATTAAATATTTGCCCGCGTGTCGGATAAATAATCAATCCATCAACTCCATAATCTCTCAACATTCGTATCGCGTTTTCTTCGATATCGGTCTGTGAAAAAGAAAGCCGTAACATCAAATATACACCCATTTTTTGCGCAGTTCTTTCCATTTCGACCAGCATTTCTTTACCATAACTATCGCTAAAATCTTCCATAATCAGCCCAAGTACAATCTGATTACGATCGGTACGTGGTCTGCTTGGAGCATCATATTTGTCTCCATCTTCTGTTTCTATCACTTCAAGTTGATCTCCATTATAGATAACAAAAGAACCTCTACCGGGTTGCCGTACAATATATCCATCTTGCACTAACATATCTAACGCTTTCTTCGAAGTAATCCGGCTTACTTCGAATTGTTCCATCAATTCTTTCTCCGATGGAATCTTATCTCCTATTGTATATTCGCCTGAATGAAAACGATTACGTAACGTTAAATACATTTGCTCGTATCTCGGTTTAAGCGATATTGAACTATCTGCCATACAATCACCTTCAATTTAGATTTACTATTATCATTTAGTATACTATGTTATATCATTTATGCAAAGAGGTATACACCAAATATTTGGATTATAGTTATCATTTTCTATTGTTTATGTAAATGACTGTTATATTCAGTTAATCTCAAATGATATTAAATTAAAAAAAGCATCAGTCTATCTGTGGATCACAATCATCCATCAGTAAACTAATGCTTTTTAATATTGTTGATAAACTCTTCATCCGAATTAACGCTTTTTGTTGGGTCTACTATAGCTCGTATTATCCAACACCGGTAATTCTTTTTGAGCGCGGGTCATGGGCGACTTGCATTGTGAACAAACCGGTACATCTGCAAGTGCAAAGTTATCTCGCATCCATCCTTTGCAATCTGGATTTGTACATTCCCATATATCAGTCATTGCCATTGGAATCTCTTGCGATGGATTTTTCCGTGAATAGTACATGTGTAGTCCCCTCCCAGTAGTAATATCTATTTGTTTCTTGCACAAGTTACAAATATTTGAATAAAAAAACACCCTTAACTAACGTTAAGGGCGTCTTATAAACTGAATTACAGTTTTACAACGTTCTCAGCTTGTGGACCACGGTTTCCTTCAACAACGTTGAATTCTACGCGTTGACCTTCGTCCAAAGTTTTGAAACCGTCGCCAGTGATAGCAGAAAAGTGAACGAATACGTCGCTTCCGCCTTCAACTTCGATAAAACCAAATCCTTTTTCTGCGTTAAACCATTTTACTGTACCTGTTTGCATTGTAGTACCTCCAAAGAAATTAAATTTACATGACCTTCTTTATTCAGAAGATTAACATCCGATAAAATAGAATAATCACATATTGTACAAGGCTCTTCGCCTTCTAACATAACAACCCTCTACAATATGTGAGTACCAGTCACGTTTTCGTTACTCTTATTATAACCGATTACACGAATAAATACAATGTCTTTATCAGGTAATTTTTGTAATTTCGCTAAACCGCATCTTTCATCTTAGGTGGTGACATTTTTCGTCAGCAATCGCTAAGGTCATAAGGCTCACTTTATACTTATACCAGAGCATACAGAACTGAATCGCTTTCAAACAATAAATGTAAGCGTATACTTTATTAGTTAATTACCGTTTAATCGATATCGTATGCTGTATAAAAAGTACTCACATGAACCGGTTGATGATCAACTACTTTGACACCTAATCCATGTTCTGTATCCCATGTACAGTGAAAATTAAGATAGTACGTCGCTTCCGCTGAAGTTTCTTTGATCAGAAATCCTTGTAACGTTATATACGCTTTTAATTGCTCCGGTTGTGTAATATACGGAATTGATTGATCTCGTTCTTGAATCGTAGCAGGATCTTGCGGATCAATTTGCCATGCTTGACGATAACGCTCTTCAATCTTTTGATAATGTTCAAAAACGATCTGTAACACATGCTGCTGAATATATTCGCTATGCTCGATATAATGCTCCCAGATCTGTTGTTGTTCTATAGAAGGAGCCGTCAGATGTTCAATCTCTTCTTCATTATCAATCGCCTGAATAAACTCTACTTGCATCACAACCTGTTGCCCCATCAGTTGAAATGTATAGTCTCCTTCAAATGTTACTTCTTCAGTCACATCATAAGCATCATCTTCTAATGTTAATTGTGTGTACCAGCTTGGATCGATCATCGTATTCTACCTCCTGCTATACGTATATTTTTTGTTTTGGTAAAGCTTGTCTTTTCTTATGATCCTATAATGATTTATACTTGTCTTTACATGAATGTGTAAGATTACGCATTTTAAATCTTGAGGCTGTATGGTGATGTTATGAATAAGCAGTCCAAATGGATACATCAATTTTTCAGAGTATACTGGATTGTCATTAGTGTCCACTTTTTTGCTCAGTGGGGTTCTTTTGTATTTTTGGATTATGACGATAGTGCTTCTCATTTCTATATTTATATTCTAATTCTACCTACTCTTTGGATGAGCATCGTTACTTTGATCACAAAATGGATGTATGTCCGTTGGAATCATTTATCTTTTTACGTGTTATTTAGTGCAAGTACACTGATCACATGGACGATTATTTATCTAAATTATGATATTCGTATTATTACCGCACTATGTTTGTTGCCGATTCTTTCAGCTGTAGTATTTTTCAAACGTCGTTTATTATGGCTTCCTTCAGTCTTACAACTTATCGCATTTACTTCATTGTATCTGACAGATTCACACTTCCGCAATTATCTATCTTCCTTTGATGTGATTGCCGTGATTGCTTTTATTATTGTAAGTACCTGTATTGCTCATATTATCGTTGCTTGCGGTATAGAAATTTTAACCGATTTACAGGTCACGATGTTAGCGAAGCAAGATCTGATTGTCAAAAATGCTATCATGAGTAAACTGTCCAAAACAGATGGTCTGACGAATCTATATAATCAAATTTCTTTTCATGATTATTATGATACTGCTTTTGATTATGCTAGTAAGGGTGCCGAGCTTCATCTGGCTTTATTGGATATTGATGATTTCAAAGCTATTAATGATACGTATGGTCATCAAGCAGGAGATACTATTCTCGGGAAAGTGTCTCAAGTGATTCAACAACATATGTCTTCTAGCGATATTGCCGCCCGTTATGGTGGGGAAGAGTTCGCGTTGCTTTTATTTGATCAGACATTTGAAGAAGCTTATGCTCTGGTAGAAAGTATACGTAATGGCGTTGCTGAATTACAACATCCTGAAATGAATGGCAAGTCTGTTACAGTCAGTATCGGTCTGCAAAGCTATGGCTCTGAACAGACCAAAGAGCAGTTATTTGAACAGGTCGATCATTATCTTTATCAAGCCAAACGCACAGGTAAAAACAAAACAGTGACTGCTTGTAATGTAGGATAATTCTATTACGATAACGTATAGTACAATAACAAAAACTCCAATCCTATACATATTAAGGATTGGAGTTTTGCTTATATCCTATTTAGAATCCTGTTACAGGATGCGGAATATAGGGCTCTTCTAGACGTTTGATTTCATTTTCAGTTAGAACAAGATCTACAGCCGCAACTGCATCTTGCAAATGATGTAGCTTGGTTGCTCCTACGATTGGTGCTGTGACTGGTTCTTTTTGCAATACCCACGCCAGTGCAACCTGTGCACGTGGAATATTACGCTCAGAGGCAATCTCTGCTACCCGTTCTACCACTTTACGATCTGCTTCAGCGCTAGCTGCATATAGACTTTGACCAAAGCTATCACTTTCAGAACGTGACGTTTCTTCTTCCCAGTCACGAGTTAATCGACCGCGTGCTAATGGGCTCCATGGAATCACGCCAATCCCTTCTTCTTTACAAAGAGGAAGCATCTCACGTTCTTCTTCCCGATAAAGTAAATTAACATAGTTCTGCATAGATACAAAGCGTGTCCATCCATTTTGCTTACTGATATCTAAAGCTTTCATAAATTGCCAAGATGCCATCGAAGAAGCACCGATATATCTAGCTTTACCTGCTTTCACTACATCATGAAGAGCTTCTAATGTTTCTTCTATCGGTGTATGCCGGTCCCAGCGATGAATCTGGTATAAATCTACATAATCAGTTCCTAGACGCTGTAGGCTATGATCGATCTCTGCCATAATCGCTTTGCGTGAAAGCCCACCACCATTTGCACCTTGATGCATTTTGCCATGTACTTTGGTAGCGATAACGATCTCATCACGATTCGCATACTCTTTGAGCGCTTTTCCTACAATCTCTTCACTGGTTCCATCTGAATAGACATTGGCTGTATCAAAAAAGTTAATACCTGCTTCCAAAGCTTGCTTGATAAAAGGACGACTGCTCTGCTCATCTAATGTCCATGGATGTGCTCCACGATCAGGTATTCCATAACTCATACATCCCAAACAAATTCGCGATACATCGAGACCGGTACGACCTAATTTTACATATTGCATTAATGTCCCTCTTTTCCGCCCGGAGGCAAGTAGATATGATTCGTAAAAAAATCAATACTTCCTTCCTTATCATAACCAAAAATAGACATAATGAGTCAATAATCTAAATGTTCTTGCTCGAATCACCAGTAAACAAAAAGCAAGCTCTACCAGTAAAGACCGATAAGAGCTTGCTTGAGAAAAGAACTTATAGATACCGCTTAGCATTACTGAGCGATAATTTGAGCTTCTCTCGAAGCTACAGAGAGAGCATTAACGGTTGCTACACGTCCATCAGCAATAGATAATACAAATGCTTTATAGGCAACGCCTGAGCGGATAGCAGCGCCATTAATATCAACATCTGTTGTTGTAAATGTCCACTCGCTATATACGCCTTTGGTGACTGTCTCATAATTGCGTTCACTCACACGATTCGCATCTGCCAATGAGAAATTGCTTGAGCTTGCAGACGGTACCAACATCACAGCATAGCTTGCAATACCTGTTTCACCGGATGGTTTGGAGAAAGTTACTTTGATTCCCCCATTGGTTGCCGTCGCATTCAGGTTAGTAACCGGCGCTACCGTTGGTGTCTTGATCGTAAAGTCATTTGATGCTCCAGATAATGTATTTACTGAGCGAACCGAACCATCGGCTACACTTAACACATACACACGATAAGCTACATCTTTGACAATCGCATTACCGTTATAATCTTTGGTGCTCGTTGTTAAAGCTTGCGTTACTTTGGTTGCTGTTTTGGCAATGCGTGTATAATTTGCGCCAGCTACATTATTTGCTGTATTTACATTAAATGAACCTGCTTGATCGGCACGTACCACATAGACACGATATTCAGAAATACCGGTATCATTAGCCGGTACAAAACTAAACGTAATATCAGATGCTGTACTTGTTGAATTGCTATTCGTTGTTGCTACGGTATTAACAGCTGATGTCGCACCATTGGCAGCTAATGTAATAACAGACGAAGCGCCTGATAATGAATTGTTGCCCGAAGCATTTCCTGTACCTGTCGTTAAAACAAATACTTGATAATTAGTACCATTTTTGATCAGATCACCATTTACATCTTTGGAACCTGCACTGAACGTTACCGTACGATTGGAACCATTTTTGCTAATTTGTAAATAGTTCGAGCTGGATACACTATTGGCTGTAGAAAGATTGAACTTGCTCGCATTGATTGATTTGACAACCATAACACGATAGTTATTTACTAATCCTTCATCACTTGCTTTGTTAAATGTCACTTGGAGATCGCGTCCATCGCCGTAGTCGCTAATATCACTAACAGCTATTCCACTCACATTTCCTGTCGATTGCGTACCTGTCTGAAGTGTAAGTGTAGAAGAAGCAGAAGATAAGCTATTTGCATACGAACCTGAACCAAGCGCCATCACATAGATACGATAAGGCACATCATTAGCAATCGCTTCTCCGCCACTGTCTTTCAGTGATGTCGATAGCGTAACTGTGCGATCGCTACCTGTTTTGGATACATCGATATAACGGCTTGATGCTAATCCGTTAGCTGTTGCAATATCAAAGTCACCTGATGCTTTGCTACGCACTACGAATACACGATACCCGCTAATTTTGGATTCTTCAGAAGACTTGGTAAACGTCACTTGAATATCCCGTCCATCTGCGTAGTTACTCACATCTTCTACTTTAGTGATCGAAGGAGCTTCAACTGTACGTCCTAATGTTAATGAATTAGAACCAGCAGATATACCAATATTGTCGCCACTGCTTGTGATTGACACTACAAATACGGTATATGCTGTTCCTGTTGTAATCAATTCACCCGATGTATCACGCGTAGTATTCGTTAAGCGTGTTGTTGGATTGGAACCTGTTTTGTTAATCGTTGTATAGTTAGAACTGCTAACTTTTGCTGCTTCTGTTGAACTAAAGCTACCTGCACTTGTCGTTTTTACAACAAATACGCGGTAATTGCTTAATTTACTTTCATCGCTTGCTTTGGTAAATGTCACTGAGAAATCTCGTCCATCGCCATTGTCGGAGACATCACTTGCTTTGACATCGATTGCTATAGCAGAAGCTGTAGCGACTACACCTAGAGACACAATCGGTGAACTTACGGATAAAGCATTGTTATATCCAGTAGCCCCTACTGCCAGTACGTAGACACGGTAATTTACATTTTTCTGAATCAATTGTCCGTCTGTATCACGAGCTTGAGGCATTAATGTGATTGTATAATTGCTACTGCCTTGCGGAATAGCTGTATAATTCGCTGCTGGCACATTTTGTGCGGTATTGATATTAAATGTATTACTATTGGCTTTGACTACTAGAATACGGTACTGACTGATTCCTTTTGTGCTTGCAGAAGCTGGAAAGCTTATTTCTAGATCGTTACCATTTCCTTGTTGTCCGACTACTTTGGTATTCACATAAGGTACCGGTGAGATCGAAGTCGATGGAGTCGTTGGTGTGGTAGGCGTTGTTGGTGTAGAGTTAGTGGTTGTAATGCTAACTGTCTTGGTCGATGAGTTCCAACCTACTTTTTCACCTAAAGCTTCGCTGACAAAGCGTAAAGGGACAACTGTTCTTCCTTTAATCGACTTTGCAGGTACGTCTAATACAACAGATTTGCCATTGATTGTTGCTGTTCTAGAACCAAGTGGTAACACAATCGTTGTACCATCTTTGGTAGCTGTTACTGTTTTGGTGCTTTGTTTCCAGAGTACTTTTGCGTCTAGCGCTTCAAAAACACCTCTTAATGGAACCATCGTACGGTTAGCTGACATTACAGGTGCCTGGTCTGTTGTTAGCTGAACTCCATCGATCGTAATTTTAATCGGTGTTGCTGCGCTGACGGATGGTGTATGTAGACCTCCGCTTACCGTCAATGCTGTTACTAATACTGCTGAACAAATCTTCTTTTTCATTTGTATTCATCCTCGTTCCCCCGAAATAGTGCCAAACGCTATCTGCCAAGCTTGTCCTTTATTCCCTGTCTATTAGACGAACACCATAGCTGAAAAGTTTCCATACTTGTTTATTTATTTGGAATCTTTTGCTGATGATCTATTGATTCTCAGGCGCCCATCTATCGACTATATGTAAGTTAACATCGTTACCTCAAAGTAACAACCAAAGATTCGTCATAAATTAGCAACAGTTTTTTAATGATTGCTTCAGTAGCTGTGATTATTTACAAGTTGGATACAATTGGTATTTAAGTTAGATACATTTGATGTGTAATATAAAAAGCAAGACAACAACACACCAGAGGAGATGTACAATAATGAATATTCATAAATGGATCGCAACTTCGGTTATCGCAGGGGTACTTCTGACAGGAGCAACTACCACGCACGCTGCTACAACTCATTCAGATAACGTTGAAGCCAAAACAACTACTGCTAGCTCTACGACGACTAACAAGCAATATCCTGTAACTAATGTGGATTACTCTACCGCTCAATTGAAAAAAATCACTCAAGCTTTTGCCAGTTTTGATGGATTTGAGACTCCTTATGTACCTACTCGTATGATCAAAGGCGATGCTTTCCGAAAAGTCAGTGGTGTGGGTGATGGAGTAACTTTTTTGTTTAAATATATGACTGTTTCGGTATCCCCACGTGATTATTCTTATGATTACAAAGGTACTACAGTAATTCTTCCTAATTCTAATCAAGTCAAAGCCAAATGGTACAAACCGGATAAAGTAGATATGTTAACATTCAAACTAGATGATCGTTATGTAACGATTTCTTCACCTTATCATTTACTGGGTAAAGCGAAGCTGGAACAGGTTGCTGTAGATGTTGCTAAATATGTTCCTGTATCTGTTCCTAAGTGATAATAGGTAGTGTCATACGATAGAAATGACAATTCAGAGATATATGTAGGATGATAAGATGCAAAGCACTTCATATAACTTGAGAAACAACACAAAAACACGTATACAAAATGGGAGTATTTTGGATAGACTCCGCATGTATACGTGTTTTTGTATTTTATTTCACGATCAGGACAGGACATTTGACACCACGGGCTACTTTGTGGCTGACGCTCCCGAGTACCATTTCTTTTAAAGAGCCCAGACCTCTACTTCCCATTACGACCAGATCAAAAGAATGATCGTTAGCGTGCCTGATTAGGCTTTGTCCGGGTTCTCCATGCAATATTTTTATCGCATATGCGGCTTGTTGCTGTTGCAGAAGTTCTTCGATTGGAAATAATTTTTGTCGTCTGGACAGTTCTAATTCATCAATATCTCCATAGCGCAGTACTTCATCACGACTTTTGCCGAAATCTGCTACAAATACCACTTCAATCTCACCTGACTGTTGTAATGATACTAACTTGATCGCTTCTGTTGTTGCTCGTAACGAGTGTTCGGAGCCATCTACCGCCAACAATATTTTTGGATACATAAGCAACCTTCCCTTCTATATAAGAGATGTTATCTTGTGATCTATTTGCTGTGAGGAATATTCTTTTTACGCTTACTTTTGGATTGATGTTCTAAATTCATATCCAAAATATCTCCAGTCAGTCCTTTACGTTTGAGCCACCAGTACGTTAAGCCAGTCAGTCCGAAGATCAAAATCAATGAAGCTAAATAACCCCATTTCCATTCTAATTCCGGCATATTTTTAAAGTTCATCCCCCAGATCGCACCTAATGCGGTCATCGGTGTTAGTAATACCGTAAAGACTGTTAATGTTTTCATAATATTATTAGAACGGTAATTTGCTACGTTATCATCGATTTTGAGTAATGTATCTATTTCATGTTCATAGGCTGTTTGAAGCATTTGAATACGGGATAATCTTACTTTTAACGTATGGAATGTCTGTGCGTCTTTGACAAGATCAGGGAATACTTCTTCGATCGCAAAACGGATTTCTTTCAGTGCTACTGTCTGCACGTTCCAGCGTGTCATCTGATTACGCAAATCTACAATTTCCCGCAATAATTTCCCGCCGTTATTTTCTTTCATTTTAAATTCGATCTCTTTCAATTGCATCTCAATCTCATCCATTCGCCCGAAAAATGCACGAATAATCGCATTCACGACAAACATAAATCCATCGACTGGATAATCACAGCCCAAAATATATTGATCCCATTCTTCATTACTCATATCATGTAACAACCATGTATTATCGCCGATAGTGATCATTCGATTCGCATCAATATAGTAATGCAATATATTGATATCTTCCCAGTGATCTGGATTCATATTAATCGCCAATGTTCCACTGATATAATTTTGGTCTTTTTCTTTATAATAAATAGAAGCTATTCGATTGTGCGTACACATCAGGCTTTCCTGCGCCCATTTCTGCAAATGTTCATCAAAATCAGGATGCTCCATAAGAAGCTTCACATCTTTCATTCGATACCATGTCCATTCACTCTGTGCAGATTGTATGACTTCTACCTTATTCATAACTATTAGCCTCTCCTTACTCTTACTTCTTTACATTATTATATTACCCGACTTCAATAGTTCATGAATTACAATTTTTTTGAATATTTATAGATAAACATGTGTAAACGTATCGTTGGACATTATAGAATTGATATGCTATCTAACACAATAGTATGCTATAACTAGAAGGAACGTACTTATTGTTAAGGAGGATATATTTATTTATGAGAAGTACCTACATAACCCGTTTTTTGATTTTATTTACCAGTGTATTGTTATTTGTTACAAGTACATCCAGCATCACTCAAGCGGCTACTACTACAGCCAAAACGTTTCGTTTTAATCTGTATTTGGAACCGGTTACTCTTGATCCTGCATTGTCTAGCGATAGCACAACCAGTACGATTGTGGAAGCTATTTTCGAAGGGCTTGTACGTACCCAACCGAATGGAGCGATAGAACCAGGGGTTGCGGAATCGTGGACCATTTCACCGGATGGCAAAACATACACATTTACATTACGTGCCAATGCTCGCTGGAGTAACGGTGAGCCACTTGTCGCTTCTGAATTTGTCGACGCATGGCAACGAGTACTGTCACCTGCTACCCGTTCTCCATTAGCTTCTATGTTATTTCCGATTGCTCATGCTCAAGACTATTATAAAGGTACACTTACCGATGCTAGCCAATTAGGATTTCAAGCGTTAGACGATCATACATTGCAAATCGTTCTGCAACAACCGTTGCCTTACTTTCTCGAAACATTATCGTCTCCTGCCTTTTTCCCTGTACATGCTACAAGTATGACAGCCTCTACCCATTGGGGGAGCCAAGCATCATCTATTGTAAGTAACGGCCCTTTTGTCGTTAACAATTGGACCAAAGGACGCTCCATCACATTAGCTCGTAATCCTCAATATGCTCAAGCGGAAAAAGTTCATTTTGATCAAGTATTTATCCGTTTTATCAATGATCCTGATAAAGAAAATAATATGTACCGATCAGGAGCCATTGATTGGTCAGGCATCACAGAAAGCAATATTCCAACCTATAAAATGACTAACACCATGAGAAAAGAAACAGTCTATCCAAACACAGCATCGCTCTATTATTATACTTTTAATGTGACGAAAAAGCCGTTTAACAATATCAATATCCGTAAAGCGTTTGCGATGTCGATCGAACGTTCTTCGTTAATTAGTCCCAAATCTGCTTATGGATTTGTACCACCTGTAATCAAAGGAGCTACTTCTACATTCCGTAAAGAATATCCAGTAACGAACTTTGAGACTAGCGCTAAAATCGCCCGTCAATTATTGAAAAAAGGAATGAAAGAAGAACATATCACTTCTCTGCCATCGATCACGTTAATTACTAATGGTGAAGGCAATCAATATGTCGCTAATCAGATTACAGATATGTGGAAAAGAAATCTGGGTGTAACGATCAAAGTGAAAGTTGAGAATTTCTATACATTATTACAAGACAAGCAAAAGAAAAACTATCAGATTGCACGCAGTGGGTGGTCAGCCGATTATAACGATCCTGCTGCTTTTCTAGAATTATTTACTTCCTGGAACAGTGAAAATACATCAGGTTGGAAAAATGCTATCTATGATGCTCATATTACAAAAGCATACAACTTAACTGATGCCAAAGCTCGTATGAAAGAATATCGTGCCGCTGAAAAAATGCTTACCGATCAGATGGTTGCTATCCCTCTTTATTATTTTAATACGTATTTTCTGCAAAAGTCGAATGTACATGATGTATATGTAGATTACTCCGGTGCTATTCACTTTGTATACGGATATAAAAAGTAATGTCTTATTCAAAAAGCACAACTGCCATATGTAGCGCAGTTGTGCTTTTTGATCTATATCTATCAACCTTTCGGCTCAAAAGTAGACTGTTCACTTGTAGCTCGCCATGCAGCAGCGATCAATTTTACCGAATGTTCATCAGGTGTATGGCTTTGTTCTTCCTCTATACTATCTTCCCACTCCACGATTCGTCCTGTATCTCGAAAATCCAAATCTAACTGTATTTCTTCAGGAGTTAATCTACCTTCTTCCCAGAGAGGATCTTCTTTTGTACTTATGTATGCGTATGCACGAATTAAATGCCCATTGATTGCTTTGGCCCATGCGTAATAATGAACGGTCTGGTAATGAGCAAAATAATGAACTTCGCCAAATCTACTGCTTAGCAATTGTAATAGTTGTTCCAGTTGTTGCGATCCCTGATAATCTTCAGGAGAAGGCAGATCATAACTGCTTACCAGTATCCACTCTTCGACTGTCGTAAACACCCATTTTTCACTGACGGATTGCCGGGATGGAGCAAAGCGATCCATCTGTGCTAGAATACGGTCGATTTCCACTTGAACCGCGATCGAATCGTTACTTTTCACACGTAACCATGTGGCTTTATGATAAAAGTCGATCCCTTCCTGTTGCTTGGCTTCTTTGACAAAAAAGGTAGCAGGTGGCGGTGTATCCAATCCGATAATCACTTTTATCGGTGTATTCCATCGCTTGCTCTTCATACGCTGAACGAACCAGTAGCCTAGATAAACTATTCCTGTTACTAGCAATGCAATCCACATGTATGTATCTCCATTTCCAGTCAATATACACTATCTATTATATCTATTTTGTTTATGAGCGATCACTTTTCTTTACTTTTGCTTTTCTGCTACTATGTTTTACAGTAGAACTTATTCATGGTGTGCTTTGGATAGTGTAAAGGAGAGAGCGATTTTGCGAATAGCCGAAGATTATGTACAGCTCAGATTCGCTTTTCAACAGTATGCAGATCAACAATCTTTTCATATTACGATGGATCAATTAGCACAAGCTTTATTTTGCACACCTCGTAATGCCAAATTAATTATTACCAAAATGGAACAAGCGTGTTGGATCGAATTTCGCTCGGGTCGAGGTCGTGGAAATACGTCTAAGCTAACTTTTTTGCATCCGGTGACGACTGCATTATTAGATGAAGCCAAAGAGCGAGTTCTCCAAGGAGATGTGCATAGTGCTTTTGCTTGGCTTCAAGCCCATGAGACACTCGCTATTGTACGCCCGTTATTTCTAGAATGGCTTATGACTTATTTCGGATATAGTACCCAACAGGTTGGACAAGATCGGGTGATCGAGACATTGCGGTTGCCGATTTATCGACCGATTGTATCGCTAGAGCCAGCTAACGCTTTGTATGCTTTCGATACGCATCTAGTGCATCAAATCTACAGTCGATTAGTGCAATACAATCACTTGCAACAGACATTTACCAAAGACATCGCTCATCACTGGGAAGTTAACGAAGATGCTACTTGTTGGACATTTTATCTTCATAAAGGAATTACTTTTCACCATGGACAAGAGTTAACTGCGCAAGATGTATATGCTAGCTTTACCCGATTACAAGATCCGTCTGTTGTTCATCACTGGTTAGTTCAAGATATCGACTATATGCAAGTGATACATCCTTATCAAATACAGATAATACTACGCCGACCGAATGCGCTATTTCTTTTCTATCTTAGTCATAGTGCTGCTTCGATCTCTCCTGCATCCGAGCTTTCAACCCATCCACAACATACATTGCCGATCGGTTCAGGGCCTTATCAGGTAGTATCTCATCATACTGGAAAATGTACGCTGACATTATTTCCATCTTATTTTGGATATAGAGGTCATATCGATCAGATTGAGATTATTATTGTACCTGAGAACGAAGCAGAAGCTTGCTTTGGGACTAGCCCTGGTGTATTGACTGTAGTGACAGGAGAATTTCCTATTCCTGCCGATCTGGAAATGCCTTTAACACAAACGGTCACAGGGGTATCGACACTTACCTTTAATCTGCGAAAAGATACTATTTTGCAAGATCCCAGATTCCGTGAAGTGTTAGTACAGGGCATCGACCGTCTACGAATGGTACGCGAACTGGGATCAACATATCTGTGCCCTGCATCTGGATTACATATTCAAGCAGAATCGTTAGCAGAGCAAGCACCATATCATATCATGACAGAAGATATAGTAGCGCAGTTACAGCAAACTTCTTATGCTGGAGAAGCACTGCATTTGTATACGTTTGCCCGTCATGCTACAGATGCGTACTGGCTTCAACAACAATATCAGACATTTGGGATCGTTATACAGGTGCATATTGTAACATGGGCGGAGACGATACAACCGGACACGATGGAACAAGCAGACCTTATATTATTCGAAGCGATGGTTAGCGACAATCCAATTGCACTACTAGAACATGTCCAATCCGATCGTAACTTTATCAGACACTCCCTTCCTGCCCAGACGATCGATCAATTAGATCAACTCACTCAACATATGCTTGCTTCTTCTGCACAAGACGCTATTGTACAATGGTCTGTTGCTGTTAATCAGTTACTACAGGAATCCTGTACCAGTGCCTTTCTAGTGGTACGCACAGCCAGTACAATCTATCATCCATCATTGCGCGGAGTACACGTAAATCCTAAAGGATGGGTAGACTTTGCTACGCTGTGGTTTCAAGACACCTAATCGTCTAAAAAAAGAAAACCGATTCGATACGAAAAGTAGAAATATTTCGCTTCCACTTTACTATTTTTACAATAAAGGTGAGACGATACAATAAAACCTATAGTATTACTGACTTATATATGGAGGTGCTCCCTTGCTACAGACAGTTGTTATCGAACAAGTACAACATATCGAACCGTATCTGGATGAAATGTCGGATATGCTGGTACAGATTGTAGATGCAGGCGCATCTATCGGTTTTCTTCCCCCTATGGATCACGCAGAAGCTAAGGCTTACTGGGGACAGGTGCTACAACCAGGAACATTATTGTATGTTGCCAAAATCAACAACATTATTGCCGGTACAATTCAATTACATCTATGTACTAAGCCCAATGGAGATCACCGGGCTGAAGTGGCTAAGCTTATGGTGCACCTGAATTACCGCCGTCATGGTATTGCTCGCCACCTGATGGAACATATCGAACACAAAGCAACAGAAGAAAACCGTATTCTACTTGTACTGGATACCCGAGATGGAGATCCTTCCAATCTTCTTTATCAGTCACTAGGCTATATCCAAGCCGGACAAATTCCGAACTACGCTAAGTCTGACGATGGTGGATTAGATGCTACCAATTTGTATTATAAGCACTTGGTGTAAAGTAAAAGCAAAAAGAGATAGGTTCATATAAATGAATCTATCTCTTTTTGGTGTGGAGACTTTGATATCTTTTTGATTATGTTGTTTGTTTAGTATTATTTTATTTTTTGTAATTCAAAGTAGTATCCATTGCTAGTAATAATCAATCGTTTGGGGGCTAATGGATCGAGATAGATATAACCTAGACTCCATTGGTTTTCGTAATTTTTGTCTGTATATATTTCGATCATGTTAATCGAATTATGGGTAAATCCAAGTTCTTTAAATTGTGCCATATCGTTATCGGTCTCAAATTCTGCTTTACTGATCGAGGTTTGAGAATATGTAGGATTAGATAAGCGTGGTGTGGTTCCTTTATCTTCTTGGATCAACATAGGCTTTAAAGCCTTACTATCCGATTTAATCCATTGCGCACCAAATGTGAATTGGGTACCTACTAATTTCTTTGCTGCTGATTCAGAAATAGTCGTAATCCAAGCAGATTTCACAATTTTTTTAACTTTCCAATCACCAAACAAATATTTTTGCACAAAAGAAGGCGACTGATTTCCAACAGGTACGATTTGCTTATTTTCCTCGTTGGATTGTATAGCAGATTTATGTAATGTAGGCATTTGCTCCAATATTAACGGATTAGAATCCCCCCAGCCGCTTAGTAAAAGTGCAGGCAGTATAAAATACATCAAGCTACTTTTTCTCAATTCAATTCCTCCTAGTATTTTAGTTAAGATATTCAAATCATTGGTTAACAATATGATCTCTATTCGTTGTACTCTATTTTAAGTTACAAAATGAGGCTTCAGCCAGATAGCTTTCAAGGTATAGTTTTCTAAAATAGCTATAGTAGAAGAAGCAAATTCGATCGCTATTTCTGCAAGATGGTACTCAGGATGACCTATACAAATCCAACCAGACTGCTTATCGTAAAAAGTAGACCAGGTATCCACTTCAATAATTCTTTCAGCTTCTCCTGATTCTATCTTTATTGAAGCGTCTAATAATAGATCGCCTTTAAAAGACACGGGTTTTTGTAAAGTTTTATGTTGCCATGAGTCATAAGAATTCAATCCCCATATCTGACGTGCTGCTCTAGTATGAGAATCGAATGTAATATTTAAATATCCAATAAGTATAGTAAAATCGCTACTCCTCATTGGCTCAAAGTCAAACGAATGATCTTCTTTTCGGTAGATCAGTGTCCCTTCAATAATTTTATTTGTTCGTTTATATGTAAACGTAATATTCACCTCAATTAATCGAAATGTATTATTTTTAAAAAACTGCAATATAGTGAGATCGCACTTGTTTTGATATTTCTACACTGTAACAAAGCTTATTCTATAGTGTAAAATCAGTTGAAGTTATATTTTCTCTAAGATTATTTCTGCTGAGTCTGTTTCTAACGAATTCAATTCATCTAAGTGAATATGGCTTCCTGTTGGCACTTCTACTTGGGCTAAGATTAGTAAGTGTTTGGCAAGTGAAATCAGACCTGCTGAATTAGCTCTGATCGTAACGATATCGTTTTCTACGCTAGAAAAGATCTCAAAATCTTCCTCCCAATCTAATTGCAATCCATTGATAGATGAATAATCTGGAATCGTAACCTTTATTTCCACCTTATAATTCTCCTTTCACTGAGGTATGTCTTCAAAAATAATTTACAATTTTATATCTAAAGTCAATATATCAATTCACAAAATAGATCTTAAATGGTTTCGCTTTTCCACCTACCACTGTTGTTGTGATTTCATATCGCCAGAAAGGTAATATAGTATCTTGAAAATTATTGATGATTTGTTCTTTTATAAGTAGCTCTTGTTTTAACAAATCATCAAAATGATAAATAATTAATACATAACCTTCTTTATTAAGCCAATCTAAATCTCTCATCCAATCGTTGTATCCATCCAGACCGAGAGATGGAATAGGAAATTGAAATATATCGTACATTTGAGTCAAATAATCAGTTAAGCTCTGAATTTCTTTGCCATCGATCTCAGCAATATAAAGAGATTCATTCTTTGCAAATGTATTCTTTATCTTTTGCATATCAGTTAACTCTACATGATAAATATCTTCCATATTGTCCTCCCTTCAATTTTTCCAGAAATCTTTTCTCCATTCATCAATTTCGTCTAAAATATATAAAAACTCAGCTACACTTATATTAAATCTGAATAACTTTTCTTCTTCAACAAACCCTTCTGATCCAATATCAATGATTTCAACTTCTTGTGCATTTAATTTTCTCAAAAGATATTGATTTCCTTCATATTCTCCCGCCCGAAAATTCGCAACACTCAAAAAAGAATACATTACTTCAATAAAATCATCATCGATTTCAAGATTTAAAAAATCTGTCATTGCATCATAGGCAAGTTCACCTTTTTGCTTAATGAATTCTTCTTTAGTGATTTTCTTTTTCATATGTTTCTCCTTTTATTTTAGTTATCTGTACATAGCACGATCGAGTTTATTGGTTTTAAGTGTTCAAAAAAGTGACCTTGATATAAATGAGTTACTGTTTGTGTTATTTCTTCTATGGTTACTTCTTTTACAATAATTAAATTTGGATAGACCTCGTAATATCCATAATTCTCGTATTCTGATTGAACATCCTGCTGTAGTCTAATGATATCGTGAACAGCTAATTTATATCTAAGTTGTCCTATTTCTACATACACATCTGACCAAAAACCTTTATTTAACGCTTCAAAATTTGCTAACTCCGAATCATCTTCAACATAAATTTTTATTGATGACATATTGTGTTCACCTTTTTAGAATATTTTCAAAATCAGATCGATAACAATGTATAGATTTACTAATCATATGTAATCCAAATATACGTTTCTTCTTTTTTTGCTTGTAAAGCTAAGTTATACATATCACTTAAAATGTCTAAACATGTTTGATCTAAACGTGTTTTGTCTATACTTTGTAATTCATTAATAACGCCTGAAATATCCAGGAGCTTCCAAGGAGAATGATCGTACCAACCGGTATGCGTATCATAATAGTAAAATAATCCTTTTTCTCCATTAGCAATAGGCTGAATATAAGACATCATAGTATCAAAATAGCCTTCCCATATTCTAATTGAAAATCTAGTGTTATCTGAACTGGAGTACATCAAACGTATTTCAGGTTCTCCTTCAAATCCGAGATAGTAGTCTGTCACTTGTTCCATCCCATATCTTCTCCCTTGAGGCGCTGCTGATCTCGTCTCTTCAAATCGTTTATCTATTTTTTCTCCAATAATCTATATGATCCATAATGTATAAAAATTCATTATTTCTTTCAATAAGTTCTTCTTTTGAGATCAATTTTTTCATAGTATACTCCTTCACTTAAAAATTTATTTATGTTCTTCAAGAATTTTTTTCGCTATTTCTATGCAAGTAGCTATATTCTCTTCAAAAACACTTCCAAATCTTCTGCTAAATAAATGAAGTATCTCATTACCTAAGCTATCTCTAGTAATAGGATTAGTATTACACAGATAGCTCTCAATTAGTTCTACTTCTTTCTCATACTCATCGGCTGGAGTATAGGGAAGTAGTCCAATCGGATCCCATTCGTTGATTATTTTTTTTATGCTCAACTTCATATCTCCTTTATTTACTATATAATCTTTGTACTATAGCTATTAATTGCTTACTTTGAAACAAATAATAGACAATTTCAGAGACTAACTTCAGGTCAAAATAAATCGCAATTAATCTATTTTTTTATATATTTTCGAGTGAGCTACTTGGTTAATAGTAATCAAAATTTCGTTTTTGCATTTCTTAGAATCCTATTATAAGACCTATCTGCTCTAGAGTTATGGTTATAGATAAAATTCCAAAAAAATTATCTGCTATTTCTAGGTAATAAATCTTCAAAGTCGCAAGCTGCAACTGTTCCTATGTTTGATTCCCATAGTTTCTTTAACAAATCTGCTACTGCTTTTATATAGTCTCTTTCTACTACTTCAGAAAATGGTTCTATTTCTAAATAATATTTATAAAACAAAAAACCATCCGATAGATTTTCACTTCTTACACTATCAAATTCAACGTTCTTTCTTATTTCAATTATTAAAGTTGAGTTAGTGATCTCCAACTTATTCACTTCTCCTGATATCTCACTATTAATCAGATGTAATAATTCATCTTGGTGTATTTCTGTATCAATAAAAACTTTACAAAATAGATTAGGTTTTACCAAAAGTAAATCACCTCAATTTTCTTATCACTATAAATAACGTATACCTATTCATCGTTTTATTTAGTAATATTCACTCAATCTCGAATTTGGACTTATTTGCTACTGTTGGAATCAAAGGTGATAAATATGTATCAGATTTTTCAGAAATGTCTCCTCTTGTCAGAACGTACACTCGAAACTCGTTAAAATATTCTAAATCTTCATCATCATAAACATATAATATCCCATATCAACCAGAAGCTAATATACCTATATGTCTAAAAATATTTATAGGATTATATTCACTTATGATTTTGTGATTAGAAAATCCAGTCATTAAAAAATGATGCTGTTCATTTATAGCTTTAACCTCAATAATATCAATATTATCTTTCAGCTTAGAAATATAATTTTGTACTTGGAGTAACATTTTAGAATCTTCTATATGATTGCTCTTATCATCTACACTTATAGAAAGTACTGCCCAACCATGATATTGATACATATGTATTACCTCTCTTATTTTAGTGGTGATTGGCTATATAGATGTTCAATAAAAAAGTAACTGTATTCTTATGTAGTTAACAGAACATAGCTAAGTTCAATCTGATTTTTTAATATTTTCTTTTTATAAGAACTGCATTTCAGAAAGGGGTAAATATAAGATAGCTATCGGGAATACTAATGCATTTATCAGCCAATTCAATAATTTCATTAATATGATGCAGATCTTTTTCATCATAAAGATCTTCTTTTAACATCTCTAGTTCTATAATCAATTGCTTCATGTCTTCTCTAGCAAAAGCATCATAATCAACAGTCGACAATTCACTTAGGATTTTATAATCCGATTTATTTTGTAATAAATAAACTTCATTATTCAGTTGTGAGACTTTTGCAATTCTGTCTGCTGTTTTAGATTCTAATATAATTGTAATCATGTATCCCTCTCCATAGCTCAACATTGCTGAGTTAGATAATGTAAACGATCTCACTTTTGAAAAGGCGTAAAAATAAGTCGACTATCCGGAAGATTCTTACATTTATTAGCCAAATCAATAATTTCATTAATATGATACACATCATCTTTAGTTAAAAGTTCCTTTTTTAATTGTTCTAACTCTAAAATAATAGCGTCCATTTGTATACTGGAAAATACATCATAATCATCGATGCAAAATTCCCCGAGTATTTTATAGTCATTTGGATTTTGTATAAGATAACTTTCGTTATTGGGATGAGAAAGTTCATATAAAACCTCATCATCTTTTGATTCCCATATAATTGTAAACATGTATTATCTCCATATTTTAGAATTATTAAGATCTATCACTTTAATTAATTTCTCGGATATCTGCAAGTTCTCTACTCTATTTTGTACTTTCTCCACTCATCAATGTTATCCATAATAGTCACCATTTCATTTACGGTTAGACAAAATGGTGGTGGGGAAGAATTATTATCCTTTTCTTCTATTGCAAGGTCAATAATCATTACTTCATCAGAATATAATTTTTTTAAAACATACTTATTGCCTTCATATTCCCCTTGTCTAAAGTTTCCTACTTTTAAAAAAGTATATATTGTTTTAAAATTCTCTTCTTTGATTTCTATATGTAAAAAATCAATCAATACTTCCCATGAACGTTGAGTATTCTTTAGCATAAAATCCTTTTTTTTGAAATTCATGTTATTCTTGTTCTCCTTTTCTTATTTTGTCGTACAATAAAACTACTTTATGTTAAAACCCTGTTTTCCACTTATCTATTTCATCCATAATATATAACATCTCTTCTACATTTAATTGAAAATAAGTTGTAGATAAATCTTTACTGAATTCTTCTGCAACTGTATCAACAATAACAATTTCGTCTGGATTCAATTTTTGAGGATATACTGTGTCCCCTCGTATTCTCCATTACGAAAGTTTTTAACACTTAGAAATTCGTAGATCCAGTTAAACGAATCTTCAGTAACTTCTAAATGCAAAAAATCAATCAATGAACTATAAGCACTTTTACTATTTTTCTCAATAAACTTTTGTTTAGTAATCATTTTGTCAGTTGTCCCTCTTTAATTTTAATAGTCAATTATGTAGGTATTTATTATAAAAATAGCGATCTTCATCATTTTTTATAGAAGATAGCTACGCTTAAGATAATTAGGTTATAGGATTATAATATCTATTTGCTTTAAGCTGGAGTTCAAGGTCTTTCTTTAGCCTATTATAACTAGTTTATTTCTTAATCAAAAGAACAAGCTTTTCCTAAAAAATTATTCTCCTAGTAACGATGCGTTGAATGGATTAAAGGCAATTACACTTCCCTTTATAAATCTGCACTTTTCAGCTAATCCAATAATTTCATCAATATGTTTTAAATCTTCTATGTCTCCTACGTTTTCTTTGATTTTATTAAGTTCAAATATTAGCTGGTCTGTATCCTTTTCATTGAATACATCATAATCATCAATACATAATTCTTTAAGTATTGGATAATCCTCTGAATGCTGAATTAGATACTCTTGATTATGGGGTCTTGAGATAGATTCTAATATTTTATTATCTTCTACAGCTAAAATTATTGTAAACATTGGTTTTCATTCCTTATGTCATTTTTCTTAAGAAATACATTATTTCATAAAAATAAATTTATATATTTTCATAAACTAACTCTATAAATTTTGTTAACACTTCTTCTATTTTTTCTTTATTTCTAACCTTTTCTTTTTTTTGAGGAAATTCCCAATCATCATCTTTTATTAAACTAATCACAAAACTTTGGTTGCTATCATACCAACCTATATCAATAATATACTTATTATCAGCATATGATAGAGATAACATATCTTCACTAAGAAAATAATCATTTTCTTGCGGAGAACAATTATAATCTATTTTCCTAAAATAATTAAAATTAACTTTTCCATCTCTAAAATCAAAAGTTTCTAACATGTTAAAACTCCTCTATTTTAAACGTTAGCACTATTCATTTGTAGATCCTATTTATGTTATTAATTTCTTGGCACAAATATTTATTAATTTATCTCCACATACTTAATCAATTTATGCACTACGTCATTATATTTTTATAAAATTTCTCCAAACTTCATATAAGGACAGTAAATTTTTACTTGAATCCCCTTCTGCATAGCAACTACATGAATTACGGATAATTCTAGGAGGATATAAGGGTGCATTCTTAAAACCAATAATAACAGGTTTATTAAGATCAACATGCGATTTAGGTTTGCTTAATATATTCCAATATAGATTTGAATAATTTTTAAGAAAGACTTCAGCAAAATATAAAGATACATCCATTGCCAATACCAATGTTGAGGAATCAAGCTTCCAGTCATTTACATCTTCAAATATCCAATTAGGTAGAGTTCTTTTTAGTTCATTCATTTCAGCCTGAGATTTAGGTGTAGTTTTTATATTCTTCTTTAACCATGACCAAAGTGGCTTTAATGATTCTGGTGTCATATCAAATTGTTCTAAATTTTTCTCACCGGATGATTCTATGGCTCCTAACAATATCTCAATTCTCTCTGGAATTTGTGTTGTAAACCAATCAAAGTACTCTTGCGCTTGTTGTTTAGTTAATTTTGAATATTCATCCATCTCAAATGGAGGGATCATCATCTTATATTGATATTCTATCTGTAGCACCTCCAGCTTATTCATGAATAACGTACTAAAATATTAAATTGTTGTTCTTTCTTAATTCAATGAATATTGTTGAATTAGATATTTCAAACCTATTAACCTCTCCAGCTATCTCATTTTAATTAAGTTAAATAATAAAATTCAGTGAATCAACTTAAAAGACCATAATATTTGTTAGCTTCAGCTTGGAGTTGAACATCTTCCTCTAATGTATCGTCTAGTGGGTCATCTTTTAACTGAATAAACCAACCTTTCTCTATCGGTTCAGTGTAATATACAGGAACAGACATAGCTTTTATGGCTGGTATATTTCTTAATATATCTTCTCCCCAATAATTTAGCCAATGCAAGGTTGAGGGTTTATCATTTTTAGCATAATTATCAAATCTATCTATGTTCACACTATTAGATATACATCCCCAATAAGGTTGAAATAGATGAATACATTGGTTAAATAACACTTTGATCTTATCTTTATCTTGATTTATTTTTTCGAGAGAATAGAATTTAGGAAATTGAATCACTAAATTATCAACAAATTCGGAATTCTGATTTCCTATTTTCATTCTTATACTTGAAGAATGGTGAGACTCCAAAGATGAAAAAAAATCAATAGAGTATCCTAATTCAGGAAACTCTACATCTCCTTCTTTGTTTACTCCCTTTTTTAAAGTATTTCTAAAATTCTCGTAACTCCATTCAAAAGGAACAGCATCTTTTTTTCTATTTACTGTTAGATATTTGGGCTCTACCTCTGAACCAAATTCTTTTAACACTTCCATTATTCTATAAGCGGTTTTAGCTAAATTCTCAAAATCTTTTTCTTTTGGTTTAGACCAAAGTATTATAGTGTGCAACTGTAACATGTTTTCCTCCCTATCTTCTGATAAAGATAATACTATATTTTCATTATGTAAAAATTTGTCTGTTAAATGATGGATGAGTCCAACTGAGTTATGCCTCAGTTGGACTCATCATGTTACTCACACGATTCAAAAGCTTTAATAATAGCTTCTCCAATACTGATATAATCAGCATCTGGCGAAAGTTCAATGAAAGGGTTAGCTGGATACATATATGACCCATCTTTTCCTCTTATCAATGAGTAAAAATCATATCCATTCATGGAGTCATAACCAGAAGAAACACAAAAATATTGCTTAGAAAAACTTGAAAAACTTTTAATCCCGGTGACTTCATTAACCACTAAAACTCCGATATCTTCTTTTTGAAACTCCTGATTCGAAATGATATCGTAACCCTTTTTCAAACTTTCTCCTAATATTTCTGCATTGTAATGCTCACCTAGAATAATAGGCTTATTGATCATAGTTCGTATGCCATTTTCTAGAAATCCTGAAGGAACTATAAAAATTTTGTTATTTTTCTTGTTTTTATAGATGGAGACACTATTTCTTATCATTGTATTCCTCCCTAAATAATTGTGAAGAATTAGAAACACATTAAAGTAATACTACTAATACATTTGAAAAAGATTCAACTTTCCCCAAATTTTTAATCACATGTAGTAATGGTTGATATAGCTTCTTCAATAAAATAATTTAAAATGATTTAATATTTTCTACTGTATTTTTTATAGTCAGATAACTTTTATTGATCGAATGCATGTTAGGGTCAGATATATAGTTATCAATAATTCGAAATGTTCCTTTATTAAAGTTTTTTATGCCACCAATATGATTCAAATAAATTTCATTATTAGGACGAAAATCCCATTCAGCCCCTAATTGATGAATAATATATTCTCCGAAGAAACGGTTTGCCAAAGAAATATTTTCAAGCGTAGGATTTTGTTTTAAGATTTGTTCTATCTTATTTAAACAATTAGGATCTGAATAATAAAGCTTATATTCTTCTATAAATATTTTCAGTTCATTAGTAAAATCTTGACTTAAAATATTTTGATCAGATTTTATATATTTAGCTTCATTTTCCTCAAACCAAGGTAAACCATATTGTTCAGTAATCTCCAAAAATTTCTCTATTATTTTTTGAGCGGATTCTTGATCTTCACAATAATGCCACTGCTGCGTGATAGGTCCACCTAAAAATTGAAAACTATCTATAGATTTTCCATCTTTATAATAGGTCAATCTAAATGCTTTTTTCTGCCATTTACCTTTATCAATTTGAATTCCTTCTGTAGTTCCACTTTTTTTCCTGATGAAAAGCCAAAGATTTTCTGACTTTTCATAATTAAATCCTAGTTTTTTGAGCCTATCTCCCATTATTTGTTCAATCATTTTACTTATACTCATGATATAAATCCTCCTCTAATCTAGGGAACCATAGTGAATTCTGAGAAGAAAACTGTTATACCAATCTTTTATTTTTATATATTAAATTAGTGAAAATTTCGATTAGTGCTATAACTCGACATTCAATCATATGTAATTTATCAAATTTAATACTATTATAATGCCCTATAAGATCGTTTAATTGAGGATTAACTATAAATCGAGACACAATTTTATAAGGATTTTTTTTCATACCTTCTTTTCCTCCAATATGGCTTAAAATGGGAACTCCAAATTCATCAATATCCCATTTTCCTTTTAAATTACAAATAATTAATTCACCAAAGAAATAACTAATTTTCGCTATATCTTTCTCGTTCGAATTCTTTAATAAAAAACTTTCTGCGTGTATAAGAGAAGTAGGATCATTTCTCTTCAACAAAGTCTGACTAAAAAAGTCTCTAGTTCTTCTTGATGTTTTCCATGCAAAATCTCAACTAGAAACGGGCAAAAAGTAATTTTAGGCACATTTTCTTTAAACCATTGTAATCCTAATTTTTCTGTAATATTTAAAATACTCAATAAGACTTTTTCTAAAGACTTCTCATCATGAAATTCAAACCAATCATTGGCTTTTTCACCTATTAGTCTTTTTGCACTTACGGTTTTTTCTCCATTTGAAAAATAAACTCTTATTACATTGTCTTGCCATTGGCTCTGATCTAAAGAAATGTATTCAGCAAATCCGTTGCTTTTACGAATAAACTTCCATTCTTTATTATACTCAAATCCCAATTTCATAAGAGGCTTACACATTATCTTTTTCAAAGTTATAGTCTTATCCAAATTTTCTCCTCCACATTTAAAAATAAGCAACTAAGGTTACATTCGAAACTGACATATACAAGAAACCGGATTATTACAATGCAACTCAATTTATTATAACTGTTCAATAGTTTCTTCAACTTCGTCTAAATCTTGTAATAAACCTTTTAATAATTTATCATTTTTTCACTGTCTATATTTTTAAAGTCTGTCTCCCCTAAAAATGCCATGTAAACACTAGAAATTTTCTTTACACTTGCTCTATCTTTTGATTTTTAAGAAGTCTCATAAAAGCGATTGATTTCTAGTCTTACTTCTTCAGTAAATTCTCTTTTTTTCTATACAAAGTCTCAAAAGATCTACTACATAATAAAGCATCTTCACCAAAATTTTTCCCTTCTATTTGAGAAGAATTTACATTTTGATTACCCATAGGACACCTCAATTTACTAGAACAAATAAAAATCATCTATCTTTTATCCATTATGTTTTTTCTTATCTCTTTTAAATGATTGCTATTATACAATAAGAATTTTTCTGCATCTTTTTCATTTAAATTAGAGAATTGACGACCTGCAAACAGAAAATCCACATATACTTCAACTATGCCTTCCTTTACAGAAGATTTTATTTTAGAATATTTATTCAAGTATGCTTCTATTTTATTAATATCTGATCTTGATAATTTATTTTTTTCTAAAATACAAGATTCAAATAAATCTACAATCTCTAAAGAGTCTGAATAAAATTGCTCTTTATTCTCTTTTAGGTGTACCTCATTTTTCATATAGTGTCTCCGGTAAATCCTAATTTATGAAACTTGGTTCATCAACGTTTTCTTCCTTTTTGATCATTTTTATAATGATTAGACTCTCAAAAAATCTTCTTTATTTTCTATTTCGTAATTGAAATTTCCGTATTTCGAAGAGGTAGAAATCATCTTTTCTTGGATGCGGTCATTTTAGAAATAAGTTTTACTATAGTATATGTAGTGCTGCGGTTGTTGATTCATATTCAGAAATTCTCAAAATTAATTTTGTTATAGTATGGTAATTAATATTAATGTGATTTCATTCTATATTATTCTTTTTGATTATGTAGCCACCATACAGTTAATATACTATATGGTGGCTACATATCATCTAAGAGCATGATTAAATATTTTAATTTTCTTTTCTTGATTCTTTATAATTATTTTTCTAATAAATCTAATTCTCTTTTAGTTTCTTTTAAATACTTATCCGAATAATCCCAAAATTTTTCTTGCTCATCCTCTGTCATAGTTTTATATAAGCGGCTCATGTAAATAAAATCAAGAAATAAGCGATTTATATGTTCTATTACTGGAGAATCAACTTTTTCATGTTTGTTCAGATAACTATTTATTTTATTAATTTCTGACCTTAACAATGTTCTCTGATCTCTAATACAATTTTCAAAAATGACTACTACTTCTAAAGAATCTTTATAAAAGCCTGTTCGATTCTCAGAGATTTTCGACTCATCGTTCATGTTAAAAACTCCATTCGATAGCAGTATAATTATAATAGGGATTAAAAAGAAATAATTTATAGTTCTCATTTTTTCTTTCCTTTACTAGGTGAGTATTCATTATTTGGTCCAGGTACTTCTGATTCTAATATGTCCGAAGCAAAAGTAAAATTATCAGAAATATAATCTCTTGCTCCACCAGTAGTAGTCCAGTATATTTTACCATCAATATTATAATAAAACTCATATATAATCTTGCCTTGATCTATACTTCTAACTTGCATGTTCAAATCTCCGTAAATATGCGTTTGGATAGCATTTTCCATTAAAAATCCTCTTTTTAACGGAGTGCCTTCAGCTTTTGCAGTTTCTTCATATTTAGCTAGTTGTTTTTCCGCATTCTCATACATCCCCTCTCCTCCAAATCCATCCAAGAAGCTCCATTCTCCTGGCTTCACTTCCCACATTTGTTTACCCGAAACAATGTCTACTCGGAAGTTTCCAAGTTCTAATTCAAGAGTAGTATTTTGTCCTGTCGTTTGATGAATAACTTTACCCGCTTGAACTTGAGCAATTTGGTGAAAGGCTAAGTAAATACCTCCTCTACCAGTTCCATCTATAATAGATTGTGCAATTAGATCATTTGTAACCTTTACACCTGCGGGCGTAGTTCCTCTGATCGCATCACTTAAAACTCCATTTAATCCCTTATACGATACATGACCTGTTGGATCTGTATATAGTAAAGGATCAATGTTACCCCATTCATCGTACCCATAACTATTTACAATCGCACCACTGGTATCATGTCCGTTGAACCGATAATAGTAGTCTTTACTTGCACTCTGGTCTTTTTTCAACAGAATACGGTCACCATAGATATATGTCGATTGAGCATCACTACTGACTTTCTCAGAAGTGACATTGTTCTAAGCATCGTATCCATACTGAGTCGATACTGTGCCTGTTGTTTTTTGGAAACGTAAGCCATTCGGGAGATAGTCTATACTGGTTTTGGTTTCATCGATCGTAGCCGATATTAAGCGATCATCAGGATACTAACTATAACTGGATTCTTTAGTTGCTGTCGCTTCTTGCATATTACTCAGCTTTTTCCGGTTCCCACGTAGATTATACAATAGTTGCTTTCGATACTTATTTTAAAAAAATTTAAATTGGGAATCCTAATTGCAAAAAAATAAAAAGCTAGTCGTTGTTTTTAAAGAACAACGGCTAGCCGATTTAATAAAATTGTTAAATTTCTAATCTATTGATAATATTTTATTAAGTCAAGACGCAATATATTGATTAAGGAATCTTCTCCTAAGGAAAGAGGGTATAAATCACCATCTTCAAATAAGCCTTTTTCAGCATCTTCTAAGCTTTCTGCACATTCAATAACATAAGATTGAAAATCTTCCAAAAAAGTGATTTTATAGTATTTATTAAACCATAAATACATATTTGATTCTTTTAATATAATTTCTTGAAATCCTAAATCCTTAATTAAGGATTTAACTTTTTGATCAATTTTGTAATCCATCAATTTTTCTCCCTATTCAATTTCATTTCCGTTCATATCGTATCTATTTGTTCCTGTACTTCCTGATGATAATTTCCAATATTCTTCCCCACCATGACGCTTACCTGCTGGATGGTATTGTAATATTCTATCTCCTCCCCAATTCACTTTAAACCCACCCCCGTCTTCAAATGATATCCCCTTTAAACTCCCTCCACTTAACGGTACTGGATTATAATTGTTATCTTTCAAATATTTATAAACCTCATTTGGGGTGACACCTTTTAAATTACTTGGGTTATTTAAAACATCATCTAATCCTGTAATATTTTTCAACCCAGTATTATTTCCTTTTGCTCCTCCACCAGCAGCTCCTGCTGCACCAAATCCTCCTGCCTCTGCTCCTGCTATCAACCAATCGGATGATCCATTAATAAAGTAATCATCTAATTTATAAAGTGCCCATTTTGCTGATTTTAGATTGTTCCCAATAGCTTTTTTATACAAATATTCAAACTGATTACGAGTCATATTACTAGAATCAGATTCGATGAACATATTACCTGATCCCGGTGCTAGGAGTTGCTTTAACAATGCTCCTTGATCTGTTTTACTTCCAGAACGAACGCTTATGATAGACTTCGCGGAATTGGAAGAAACTATTTTGTATAAATCTCCTTCTGGATATGCAGATGCTCCTACGCCGACTTCTGCTTCCATATGACCATTAGGATCAGTATACCCTAAAGGATTATTACTCACATATCCATAAATATTGAGCGTCAACGGATTTGTAATTTGCCCCTCATAACTATCCTCATTCAAAAACCGTCCCTGACTCGGGTCATAATATCTTGCTTTCAGATAATACAATCCCGTCTCGCTGTCATACGCTTCGCCTGCATACTTAAAGCTGTTCGCTACCGTCTCTTGTTGCTTAGCAATGTTACCCCACTCATCATACCCATAACTATTTACAATCGCACCACTGGTATCGACCATCTGCACCACATCCCCATGTCCGTTGAACAGGTAATAATAGTCTTTACTTGCACTCTGGTCTTTTTTCACCAGTACTCGATCGCCACGGATATAGGTCGAAGAGTTGCCGTTGCTTGCTTTTTCAGATACCACTTGTCCACTACCGTTGTAGCCGTATTGGGTAGTCGCTGTGCCTGTCGTTTTCTGAGAACGGAGTCCGTCCGGTAAATAGTCGATGGTGGTCTTCGTACCGTCAATCGTTGCTGCAATCAGTTTGTTATCTAGATCATAGCTATAATTGGATTCTTTGGTCGCTGTCGCTTCCTGTGTGTCACTCAGCGTTTTCCGGTTACCCCGTAGATCGTACGTGTAGCTTGCAGTGCTTCCGTCGATTCGTTTCACCGTCGCTAAGCGGTTGAGCTTGTCATAGGTGTAGGTGGATGTTTTCGCTTCCCCACCGTTTAGACTTTCACTCACCGTAAGGATATTGCCATTGTTGTCGTATGTGTAGCTATAAGCAGACAACGTGTTACTGCCTTTGGTATTGCTCATCTGACTCAAACGGTTGAGTGCATCGTAGGTAAAGCTTTCTTTGAGCACACTGCCATCCGCTAACGTTGGAAACGTGATTGCTTGTACCATCCCGAGTGGCGTGTATTCGTAATTTACATTATTCGCTTTAGCGGTGTTGCGTGTCTGTGCGCCGTTGGTCTGAATCTGGCTCAGACGAAGCTTATCGTAGCCATAGTTGGTGAAAAAGCTACTGCCGGACAAGCTGTTCTTTTGATTGATGATGCGGTCAAGCGTATCGTAAGCGACGTCCAGACGGGAACTGTATTGGTTCGTTCCTGTGGAAGTCAGGCTGGTGATCCGATCTTGTTTGTCGATCGTACTGGTCTGGGTGGCAGTTTTGGTGCCGTTTAGATACAGTTCGTGTCGGTCGGTTAGGATGTTACCGCCACTACCGAAAATGGTTTTCGTTTGTAAGGTATTGCCGTTGGTTGCGGTTAGTGTCGCTACCGTACGTTGACCTCGTTCGTCGTACTGGTAGTTGGTGATCGTTCCATTGCGATCTCTCATTTCTTCGACTAAGCCACGAGAGCTATAGCTATTGGCTGTGTTTTTGCCTGACGTATCGGTTTTGTCGGTCAGTTGTCCAGCTTCGTTGTACGCTTTGGTGTATAATGTTTCGCTTTTGCCAGCAGAGTCGTTCACAGTGATCTTCGTTAGCCCGCCTGTACCATCGTACGCATAACGAGTCGTCTGGTCGATCCCATCTTGCACCGCAGTCAGTCGATTTAGAGCATCATAGGTATAGTTGCTGGTGACTCCATTGCTGTTTTTCGTCTGGTTCGGATCGGTATAACTTAGGATGTTGCCTTGTAGATCATAGGTGTAGCTTTCTTGAATCGGTTGGCTTTGAGAAGCACCGTCTTTGAATGCAGTCGTTGTCGCTAGATTGCCGTAGACATCATAAGATTGTTCCACTGCATTGAGACGAATACTACGGTTATCTGCATTCGCACGGTAAGCAGATACATCGGCGGCGGCAATCGCAAAATGATTGTTTTTTCGCTGGGTCATATGGTTGGCTGTAATATACAGGTTGCCATATGGATCGGTCGCTTCGACTTGTTGTCCCCATGCATTATAACTAGCGGTTTGCGTATTCCCTAGTGGATCGATCGCATAGATGGCTCGTCCTTGATCGTCAGGATGATACTGAGAACGCGTCCAGCCGTTACTTTCGTTGTACGTCTCATCTACTCGCAAAAATCCAAATCCATCATAGTACGACGATTGACGACTCAGTACGGTAACGGCTCCTGTAGCCGTGTTGGTGTATTGACGAATCGCATCGACACGCATTGTTAAGATGCCTGCATTGGTGCTATCGGCTTCGGTGCTATACGCGCGATTGGTATAGCCATATTGATCTTCCACCGCATAGGTGGTTCCATCCAAGTTGGTGATGGATGGCGATACAATTTTGACCGGATGACCTAGTGCATCGTATGTTGTGGTCGTGGCTTTGCCGTTGCTGTCGATTTGTTGGGTAGGCAAGCCTGTGCCCATATCGTATTTGGTCTGTTGACGAATGACTTGTGTATTTTTGCTACCGTCCTTGGCTATATTGGTTATGCTTTGTGTCTGTTCTGTCGGATAAGCATAGTTTGTTGCTTCTCCGTATGCTGTTGTGGTGGTAGATGTTACTCCTGAACGGACAGGTTTGGATACGGTCACCTTTTGAATCTGATGAGCATTCAAAGGGGAAGCTTCGTAACTATACGTTGTCGTTTCACCAGCAGTATTGGTTGTGCTTTGCGGGCGACCGTCTGCGGTGTAAATGTACTTTTCACTCACAGGTTTGTTAGCATCTTGGTACCATGATTTGCTAGCAAGTTGCTTATAAGTGTCTTCATAAGTGTAGTTGATAGTGTGTTGAGCTTTGGTTGTAGCGTTGTTGAAGTCGCTATCTGTTAAAGCATCGGTCTGACTTTGAACATTACCCCAGTTATTATAGATTGTTTCGCTATACCGAATATCTGTACCACTTGAATCTTGTTTTACAACTTTCGTTCTTGTTGGTTTTAATTTAAAAATAGAATCAAAATCTTCATTGGTTGTCGTTTGGCTTTCACCATTAGGCGATTTAGTTTCAATAGAAATAATTTTACTTTTGTTGTTGAATGTTGTAGTCGTGATTAATCCATCTGATGCTGTTGTACTGTGAATTTTTTTAGTACTCGAATATCTATAATCCTCTGTCAACTCATCAACATAGCTATAATCCCCTACATAGCTGTATTCAATAGAGTTATAATCAAATGTAGGTTTTGTTCCTCCACTATCTTCTTTATACATCTGATCTTTCCTAGAGTTTATACGATAATCTAAAGTTTCACCTTTCTTTCCTAACTTTATAATATTGGATTCATAACCATAAATACTAAGTAATTTAGGATACTTAATTTGTTGGAGGAGAACGTAAGGCTCTTGCGCTCCTGCAGTGTCCAAAGGATATCGACTACTTCTAAATGTAAATTGGCTGCGCAAAGTATTATAGTCAAACGAAATCTGTTCTTGTGATACATCTGTAATACTAGACAATACTGGTGCATAGCCATCATTAGTATCATTGTATTGTAAATTAATTCGATTTTTAGTATAGATTACTTTTTGAAGCTCAATATTTTCTGGAGTTTTAGCTACAACTGTTATATTCTCTCCATTAAATTCTGTATTCTCTAAATTTGAGTCATAACGAAATTCAATATTTCTTCCAACCGTATCAGTGATATTTGAGATTACTTTTTGATTTTTGCCATTGTACACTTTTCTCTCAGCATAATGAAAAATGATAGAATTTCCAAAGCGGTCTACTATTCCAATTAGTCGACCATCTGCAGAAAAATACTCTCGTTTTTGGCTATCGTTTTCAACATAATAAGAGGATTGATCTTGACCATTAGAGAATGAACCTGTATCTCTTCTAAATCTCATATCTTTACCTTGATAATTTTTTAACCAAGTTGTAGATCCTGGTTCAGACCATGTGTTATCCTGATCTACCTGATAAGATGCTCCTTGCCCATCATGGTAGTAAAGAAAATTACCTTCTGTTTGAACAGAGGGAAACTGAAAAGACCATCCTACCCCTAAATCATATTGTTCTAGAGAATAATTATTTTTTGCTACATAACCTCTACCTTTTTTATTACTTTTCTTTTCATATGGTGATGCAAGATTCGAACTGTAGATTACTCCGATATTCAAATCTAGACCATCTCGTCCTGGAAAGCTCATTTGATTTTTTTTCCATGTTAGGCTTCCTGAAGCAGGGTCTACTACTTCATTATCATTATACTCAGCAAATTGTTGTTTATTGGCCTGATTAATAGATTGCTGAGCAATAAGATCATTAAGAACGCTTGTATAGTCTTCATCTAGATCGTCTGAAGCTGTACTTGTACTGGCAATTGATACTTGATTTGTATTTACTTTTAGTTCTTGTTTTTTTGTACTTAATTTTGATGACTCTGTGTCGTCTTCTTGTGTATAGACGTCTTTTGTAACCGAAGGTTTAAATATAGATTGATTTGTATATTTCTTTTCTATTTCTTCCCAAGATGAATTAGACTGGTATTCTGTCCATAGTTCCATTGGGTCGATAGAAGTCTGTTGATACAAGTAAGTGATCCAGTAAATATCGATTAATTCTGCACCACTAGTCACTAGATCTTCCATTTGTTTTATCGTTAAGATTTGTTGAGAAGAAGATCCGGAATCCAAGTTTTCTTGTTCAGAAGACATTGAGAACCTTTGTACATTATTCTCAGAATTGCTTTCTAATGAAGCTTCTGCTTCATCAATTTTTTCTCCTAAAATAGATAATTTTTGGTCTTCTTTACTATAAACATCCTTGTATACTTCATTCTGTACATTATTAATTTTTACATTTATTGGTTTGATATTTATTTTTACAGAAGGCGCTACCTTACTTGGTGGCTTAATACTATTTAAGGAGTTCGTAGTATTTGCCGATTTTGCATACACTGGTGAGTACATAGTAGTCAGGGTAAGAATACTTAACAACACAATAATTATATATTTACTTAAAACTTTTTTTTGTTTCAACATGATATCCCCTTATACCTTATGATATTTTTTGTGAATTATTATTTAAGCACTTGTGAGAAAAATACAGGAGTGCTAATCATCTCGCTAATTACTCCCTGATTATTTTGTACTACAACACGAACATCATGCTTAAATGCACCTGGAACGTCTTGCTTTTTCCCATTGTTTTTTTTAGTAGTATGTTGAGTACCTTGTGTAGTTAAGCGAATAGAATCTCGATAAAAGCCAGCTACATGGTTGTTGTATTCTGGAAAGGCGTTATACACATCTTCACGTGAACCACCCATATTAAGCCTTCCTACATATACTCCATCTATATACATTTCAACTTTGGCAATACCTACAGGGTCTAAATACCATCCATGCACGTGCACAAGATTGCTATCTGAATTATAAGAAACTTCATCTAGTTGCTTACCTATTGTCAAACCAGATTTCGTTGGTACAGGAACCGGCGGTGGTGTAACCGATGGGTCAAAAACGGGTACAGGCGTTGGTGGAGTTGGAGGCGGTTCTGGTTGTGGGACAGGTGTCGGTGTTGGCTCTGGTGTTACAACTGGGGCTTGTGGATTGACTTTACTGCTGTAATCCCCTTTTTCTACTTGCTTGCGTAATAGATTTCCGTTGGCATCGTACGTAAATGTGGTCTTCTCGGTCGTGGTATACGTGGTGGAGAGTCTTCCATTGATATCGTACTCATAGATTTTACTGGCGGCTGCCCATGTTGTGGACGCGAATGATAACGTGAGACTGCTGATTAATAGTGCGGATAGAGCTATTTTCCGAATCTTATGTATCGGAGTAGTATTGTGCTTATTCATGTGTTTCTACGTTTCCCCTTTGATCGTCTCGCTTCTGCGATAAAGCTTGAGACTGATATGATATTTTGTTGTCCAGACAGCAAGTTAGCATTGTACAGTACCTAACGTATATTGCTGTATATTGAAATGGTGCAATTTAGACTACCCTCCTTCTCTTTTCTATTATAGAATATGTTACCAAAATAGATTATAACCACCATTCGCAATCTTTAGCTACTGTATTTTTATGTCAACATTTCGCTATTATTTTATTGTAAACGCTTACAAAAATATCTAAAATAAACTTGAAGTCTCACTTCTTTTGTTATTGAGGCTATCTTAGAATGACCGAAGGAGGTTTTTATTATTTTACAAATCTCTTGGCAATTCTCACGCAAAACTGCTATGTTGTGGCTGAGTCTGGCACTTGTTATCACTGGAATCGGTATTGGCGGAACGTCTACTCAGGCTGCAAGTGTTACAATTACTAATGGTGGCAACTGGACAGACACCGCAGGGAACCCGATTCAAGCGAACAGTGGCAATATTCTCAAAGTCGGTTCTACATATTACTGGTACGGTGAACATGCAACCAATGGTACTTTTGATAAAGTAAATGTATATACCTCTACTGATCTCAAAAATTGGAAGTTTGGTAATAGTATCCTCACCAAAAATTCCGCAACTGAACTCAATACTAGCAAAATTGAACGCCCCAAAGTCATCTACAACGCAACAACCAAAAAGTATATCCTATGGGCACACTATGAAAATGGTAGTGATTACTCACTAGCTCGTGTAGCTGTCGCCACTAGCGATACACCAGATGGTAATTTTACGTATAAAGGAAGCTTTCGTCCACTTGATTATGAATCCCGTGATATGACGGTATTTGTAGATACAGATAACAAAGCTTATCTAATTACAGCATCCCGTCAAAATAATGGCGGTGCCAACAACTCAATGGCCATCTTCCGCCTGACTGATGATTATACAGGAGTGGCTTCTTTTGTAGGCTGGGTGTTCGAAGGTGCTTACCGGGAAGCGCCTGCGGTTGTGAAAAAAGGAAGCAAATATTATCTATTTACTTCTCAGGCTTCGGGCTGGTATCCGAATCAAGGCAGTTATGCAACGTCTTCTTCGATAACAGGAACATGGTCGGCGCTGTCTCCTTTTGGCGATCCTTCTGCGTATGCCACACAGATTCATTCGATTGCAACGATTACAGGTAGCGCAGGTACAAGCTATATTTATATGGGTGATCGCTGGAATCCACTAAACTTAAGTGACCATAAGTTTATCTGGTTGCCTTTGACATTAAATGATAGCAACAGTACAGCGACACTCAACTGGTATAGTAGTTGGAATATGGATGCCGCTACAGGTACAGTGACTCTGCCTGCTCTGACAAATCATGCTCTAGGCAAGCCTGCTACAGCGATCTCAACCGCTTCTTCTTCTGCAACTACCAATGCCAATGATGGTAATGCTCAGACGTCTTGGGCAGCATCTTCGGCCACATGGCCTGCTTGGTGGCAAGTCGATCTAGGGTCTGCCAAAAAGATCAGCGAAGTCGATATCTCCTGGTTTATGTACAAAGGTTCTGAAGCTTATTACAAATACAAAATCGAGTACAGTACCGATGGTGTAAATTACACTACGATTGACCGCACCACCAATACAACCTATGGATTTACAACAGATGCAGTTTCATTCACTGCTCGTTATGTACGAATTAATATGGTCAATGCTGTACTCCATAACAATCCAAATAATTGGTATACGCCTACTTTACATGAAGTACGCTTGATGGGTAATTAACAATAACAGATGTATAACAAAAAACCTCTTTTACGCCAATCGTGCGGAGAGAGGTTTTGCATTTCTACGATGTAGTGATATAGAAGTAATAATACAAGTATACATATAAAGAATACTTTCTACTCAAACCGTTATTTCTTTTAGACCTCCTGCGATTGTTGTCATGTTTGAAAGGGTAATACTCAGTAAGTAACTGCCTATGTTACAACAGAACAGGAGACCGACAAATGAAGACGATTATGAAGCCAGAATTCTGGAAAGAAAGTGTTGTTTACGAAATTTATCCTCGTAGCTTTATGGATAGCAATAATGATGGAATTGGCGATATTCCCGGAATTCGGTCGAAGCTGGATTACTTACAACAACTTGGAGTAGATATATTATGGCTCACTCCTGTTTATGTTTCTCCTAATGCTGATTATGGATACGATATTCAAGAACACCGAGAGATACAGCCGGAATACGGCACGATGGACGATTGGAAAGCATTACTGCAAGAGGTACACGCTCGTGGCATGAAGTTAATTATGGATCTGGTTGTCAATCATACTTCAGATCAACATCCATGGTTTCAAGAAGCTCTTTCTTCCAAAGATAACCCTTATCGCGATTATTACATTTGGCGTGCTCCCAAAGAAGATGGGTCTGAACCGAATAACTGGCTTTCTTATGTCGGCGATTCGATGTGGAAATTAGACGAAAACTCCAATGAATATTATTTACATTCGTATAGTGAAAAACAACCTGATCTAAACTGGGAAAATCCTAAAGTACGTCAAGAAATGCAAGACATGATGCGCTTTTGGCTAGACTTGGGGATCGATGGTTACCGGATTGATGCTGTAAATATGATCTCCAAAGATACAAGCTTTCCAGACGCCCCACCATCTAACAAATTACAAGGAAATGCCGAAGAATTTTATAAAAATGGACCACGTATACATGAGTACTTGCATGAACTATATACTGAAGTCTTTTCGAATTATAAAATGTTTACCGCAGGCGAAGCTTCTAGTGTATCGATCGAAGATGTCAAATTATATACCAACCCTGAACGTGAAGAAATGAATATGGTATTAATGATCGAAGCGTCCAAAGTCTGTGATGCGGATGACGATATGTGGCAAAGCAAAGAATGGTCACTGCATGATCTCAAAGAAATTATCGCCAAATGGGAAGAAGATATTTACGGACAAGGTTGGATGGGAATCTATCTCAGTAACCATGATCATCCTCGCTTAGTCTCTTATTTAGGACATGAAGGGGAATACCGCGCAGATTCTGCAAAAATGCTAGCGATGTTCTTGCTCACTTTACGCGGGACACCTTATATTTATCAAGGTGATGAGATCGGTATGACCAATGCCGAACATATGAAAACGATCGAAGATGTGAAAGAACAACAAGCTCAAGGATATTACAAACAAATGGTAGACGATAAAGGCGAAGATCCTGAGGTTATTATGGAGCGTATTCGTACCAAAGCTCGGGATAATGCACGTACCCCGATGCAATGGGATGATAGTGAACATGCTGGCTTCTCGACTGCTGAACCGTGGATACCTGCTCATTCGAACAAAAGTGAAATCAATGTTGCTCAGCAACTTGAAGATCCAGACTCGGTCTTTCATTTTTACCGTCAATTGATTGACATCCGTAAACAAAGTTCTGCATTAATTTATGGTAAATACGCTTGTGAACTTTCAGATGATCCGTATATTTTCGCGTATACTCGTGAGTGGAACGATGAGCACTGGCTGATTATTCTTAACTTCTCCAAATCATCGACAGAGCTTCAACTACCCGATCAACTGGTAGAACGTATTGAGCAATCCGAACTCATCATCGCTACACATGGAGAACATTCTGAAGAAATCGCACAGCTACTAAAATCTGCGCAAAAAGCAACACTACATCCTTATGAATCATTAGCTTTCCGCGGTCTGTCGATTTTAGATCAATAAGATTTGGGATCAGTCAAAAAAATAATCAAGAAAAAAGGTATCTTCTACTGTATACAACAGCGAAGATACCTTTTTTTGGGGTATAGATCAAATCAATTGAATCAGTGATAATACTATACCGACTAAGAAACCGCAGACAGCACCATTGACACGAATCCACTGTAAATCTTGCCCTACTTTTTCTTCTAACATATAGACAAGTGCCGCATCGTCCATTCGGTCTAAGTTTTCTTTGACCAAAATTCCGATACGATAATGGTTTTTCTCTACTGTACGAATAATCCCTTGTAGCAAACGATCTTCCCACACAGCAACTTTTTGCGGGTCTTTGCCAAGATCACGAATAATCGAACGATAGATCGCAAATACATGACGACCACCGCCATCTCGTTCTTGCTCTAACATAGATACCAATAGACGACGCAATTCTTCCAGACGCTCGATCATAAATGTATTTGCAAATTCGCCCTGTATTAGCTCTGCTGTCCAGTCTTTGATCTTCATCCAGTTATCTTCTTCATCAACAACCTGGAACATCTGGATACGTAGTTCACGGATAATTGCTTCGCGGTATTCGCTATCTTTTTCCTGCAATTTACCTACACCGGAAATAATCATATTTTGCAAAATACTACCCAGACTTTCTTCATTCATCATGCCTGCAAAAGCTTGAAAAGCAAATCCTTTTAGTCCACCCATATTCACATTTGCTAATTGTTCGTGAGCAATTTTACCCATCGTATCACGACTTTGTGGACGTGCTGCCCATGTTCTTACTTCTTTTAAAATATGGTCTAATGCTTTCTCATCATAACGCTCGTTAAGTGCATTCGTTAACACTGTTGTCGCAGCCGATTGCAAATCTGCTTTTTGCGTATAATTTGCTAATCCTTTACCGATAAAAGCAGCAACCGGTTCAAGAGGCAAGCGTTCGATCGGTGGAATCATCATATTTAATAACTCACGCCGTATTTTCTTTTTGCCCAATTGACGGGTCAACATAGAAAGTGCAAACGGAAAAATACGGAATTGACGCAATTTATTTTCGATACTTTCTTTGTTTAACAGTTCATTCTCCATTGCCGAGATCAGAGAACGGATAATCTTATCCCGATTACGGGTTAAAAGTGATGTATGCGGAATCGGAATACCGAGTGGATGACGAAATAGAGCAGTCACCGCAAACCAGTCTGCGATCCCTCCGACAAGACCGGCTTCAAAACCGCCTTGAATAATTAACAATAGCGTTGTTTTTGGAAAAAACAGAGTGGCTATAAATCCAAGCGCCATAATCGCTAAAGATCCACCCGCCAAATATTTTGATTTCATAACTTTCCTCCTCTTGATGGTGACAGCGCATGAATCTGCCGGGATTTCCATTCCATAGTATAGCATATGAGCAGATACTATATTAAATTATCAGGCAGATTAATGCATAGATGGCATAGCTACTTTATCAATAGAGAACATAGAGAAAGTTAGAAAAGGCTTATCAATATTCTAATAATTACACAAATCAAAAATCGCACTCTTCTACTTGTAGAAGAAAATGCGACTTTTGATCACTTTTAATTATGATTCATTAATACGTTGATTCTTTGGGTACAAATAATAAAGCAAGTACATATACCAGTAAACTAGCACCACTCGTAGCGAACACACTAATCACAAATAGAATCCGTAACAGACTTGCATCGATATTCCAACTTTCTGACATTCCACCGATTAAACCACTAACATATTTATCACGATTCGAACGATACAATTTTCTCATCATTGATCTCCTCTTTCTTATTCTCTTTCTTATATCATAGAAAATAAGCGTCCTCTTTCCAACCGCCTAAGGACGGTTTTGTGATTTGGACTTTAGTCGGGGATCATACTAGTCAGATTGCAATTAGGATACTGTCTGCAAACATGTTAAATTATAATTATCCTTTTAGATACAAGAAATTCAGCAAATATCAGACACATATTTCGTTTAATATGAAAGGTGGATCACGATGTATATTTATATTAGCTCGCACCAATTTGAAGAACATTTTCCTGAAGCGGCTGAATTGCCACAGACGATTACGTTGCAACATGAAGATGAGACTCGGTATGTATTAGAGATCGATGAACCATTGGATTTTCACACTGAAAATGCATCACGATATGAGGTGCTGGATCATAGCGGGGATATTGGCGGTAGTTATGCTGTATTGAACAATATTCCAGTAACCGCAGATGGTCGATCTGCATTTGAAGAGCGCTTTAGCAATCGCGCGCGTAAAGTGGAAGACGAACCTGGCTTTGTCGGGATTCGAGTGATGCGTCCGCTGGATGATGATACGTATGTCATTATGACGCTCTGGGCATCGGAAGAGCATTTCAAAGCATGGCAAGAATCTCAAGCTTACAGCCATGCTCATCGTAAACGGGATACGTCTGAAGGCATTACTGCACAGCAACCTTCTATTTTCCCTCGCCCTTCATTTGTTAAAAATTATGCAGTCGTTGTCTAATACATGCTGCAAAAAAAGAACCTCTCCATTTGTATTAGGAGAGGTTCTTTTTGGATAATTATATTTCTTTCGTGCTAACCAGTTGATACGTTTTGAGCTCATTATCGATTAATTTCAGCGTATATACCGAGTTGAACGATTTCTTCTGTGTTGTACAATCTTTAGCTATAATATTGTATGTTTCTGTAGTGTGTACAGTATACGTATTATCCGTATTGGCTTTGAATGATTGGACAGTTGAACTGACCAATTCTTCGGTGATTCCTTTACTTTGAAGATGATCGATATAACTGGATGATTCTTTGTACACAGGGCCGTCTGCATCCAATAATGAAGAAACCATACTAAAATCGCCTGTATTGATAGCATCTACCGAAGTGCTTAAATAGTCGGTCATAAAATCATGAATCGATGTATCTGTTACTTCTGCACTTTCTAACGATTCTTCATCTGTAGATGCCGTACTTGTAGAAGCTGTATTGGCAGATACTTGATCTGTAGAGTCTATTTCTGCTGATGTAGTCGTTGCACTACTTGCTTTTTCAATCGTATTTTTAGCATTTATTGCATTGCTCCAACTTGTAGATGCAGAATCGATCCACCATTGTTTTTGATTCGGCTGTTGGGTAATCTGGTAAGTCCAACTTACATTTTTATCATTAGACGTGCCATCTTCATTTTTGGCTGTATATACCTGTGTAGCTGTGATTTCAATCGATTCTTTGTTGATTTGAATAGAATCGAGATCGATTACTACTTTTTGCAATGTATATTTCGGTTGCGTAAAGTAACTATTCATTTCCCATGTGGCACGATTGTAATAATCTGAATTGGGATTAACACCTTTGACTGCTTTGGCGTTGCTTGTATTGATCGCTTCTGCCAGGCTAGTCGAAGCATTATAGATAAGATCCAGTGACTTGTCGGCGATCGGCTTTTGCAAAATCGTATTCAAATCATAACGATCTTGTTCACCCGATTGAAGAGTGGTCTCTCCTGTAATCTCTGATCCTTGTGCTTGTGTAGTGACTACAAATTTGGATTGCGCGGGTACAGGTAAAATATCTAGATAATCTCCAGGTGTACCTGTAATCGGTTTATCATTTAATGTGATGGTCGATTCTACCGGCGGAAGCTGAACTTCCAATGAAGCAAGCTGGGTGTAATCTAGGATCGCTTTATTATTTTCAGTCGTATTAAAAGCTTCTACTGTATCAGTAACAGGCGCTTCAGCGAACTCTCCACGAATTACACCTTTGTACGTATATACAGAAGGCCACAAGTCCTGAATACGATTGTCTTGCGCGGCTACATTACCAATCGTCATCGAAGTAGTTAGATTTTCATTGAGATAAGGTAAAGACGCTTCAATCTGTATGGGCTCTATATGTGCTGTCCATTTGGTTCCACGCCATGATTCTACAGGTACAAATGTCAACCACTGACCTCCGCCTAGACTTTCCCGAATCTGTTTTTTCACTGCATCTGCTAACGAAGCATTTTCTTTCTGAATATATTCTGCACGATCTAATGCTTGGGCAATACCATCGTTATATGCTTTTTTAGCATCATCGGTTTGGAGCGTTTCAGCAAATAAAGATATTTTGTCTGACTGGTGTAACGGTGAATCTTTATCATCTAAATAACTGGCTAATGTATTCGCATCTCCGGCTTGAACAGCTTCTTTCATTTGCTGAGCAAGTTCTTCCGCAGATGAAGGACCATAAGTAGCACGTAATACTAGAAAAGCAATCAGCAACAACACAATGACTCCTGCTCCAACACCGCCCCATAATTTGGTTCGACGCGATAATTGAATCGGTTGACGTGCTGGCTTGGCAACTACAGGTACATGTTCTGTTGCTCTAATTTCATTTGCAGATGCTTCTGGTTGCAAACGATGTCCACATTCTTTGCAAAATACCCAATCTGGCTGTGTCTTTGTTCCACAATTTCCACAATACATAACAGGTAGTATCCTTTCTTGGATCACTATTTATTAAGTTAGCGTAGCTCTATATGATTTTAAAATAAATTACGGCTAATCCGTTGTGCTTCTTCTACTAATTCGCTACCAAAGGAATTAAAGACAACAAGAATAGCACACACTTGAATTAATACAGTAAGTCCAATAAATAAAGCCAGACGATCACGCTGGATACGGAACATTTCGATACCTGCAACCAATGTTAAAACCAATGCAGCTAGCGAAGTAGTAAATAATAATACAAATGACAATTTGATAGATATAAACATCATAAGAGCTGCTACGATAAATCCAATACCTGAAATAAGTTGTAATCCGCCTAGCTGTACCATGCTATCTTTCCAATGTAATTTATGTAATCCCATTTTGTTGCCTAATAAAAATGTTATACCTACCAGTACGATTAACGAGATCAGACCTAGCAATAACATATGATTTACGATAGGCAAATACTCACTAGCTTCGCGATATGATTCTTTGTCATCACTTATCAAACTTCCAAATCCTAAAATCATTAGCTTGATCAATTGATGCTTAAATGACCATGCCCACAAAACAAAACCTAACAATGATACAACCAATCCTAAAACTCCGTACAATAGATCGCTTTCTGCTCTTAGTTGCAAAGCAGACATCGGATTTTTGAGTAGATTCAAAATCTTATGCTTGTCTACATGTGCTAGATGATCTCTTGCTGATGTTAATATCGGTGATGGTGTAGACGTTGGTGAAGCAGCATCTACTATCGGTTGTTCTGTAGAAACACAAGTATGTATTTCATTGGGTTGAAGCTGTATACCGCATTTTGTGCAAAAAGACATTGTTATTCCCCCTAAGAATAGTTAAAATGAACTAGGTAATATTATCTATTTTTAAATTCGTTGTCTATATTACCATGTATAATGAAGAGTTACCAACTATTTTTACAATTGGCAGAAAAAGAGATTTGAAATAATTAATCTCATCTTTTTTTCAAAATCAATGTCATATAATGAATATTTCCCTCATTTAACAACGTAGAATACAGTAGATTAAATGGGATAATCTTGTTAAAATGGCATTATTGATGGAGAGGTACGACTATTTTGATAGTAAAGGAGTGATAGAAATGGGATTAAGTTATAACAATTGGCAACGTAAAAGTCAGTTAGATACGCGCGAACTTATGTTACTGGAGTCTGAAGTTAGAGCCTATGGTAAAGATATGACAGTAGCTTATATTCTATGGTTCTTCTTAGGCATATTTGGAGCACACCGCTTTTATATGGGCAAAACAGGTTCTGCTATTGCGCAATTAATTTTGACGCTGACGTTTTTCGGCTCATTTATAACAGCCATATGGTGGTTTGTAGATGCTTTTCTTTTGCATACCATGGTAAAAGAGCGTAACGATTATGTTGAAAGTAGTATTATCGACCAAATTTTAATTCAAAAACCGATCTCACCACCGAATTATTCTAATTATTAATAGTGTACTCGCGGATAGATCGTTCATACTTAGCTTCATATGTAATGCAAAAAAGATGCCTTAACTAAACGGCATCTTTTTTTCGTGGAATGATGTATCATTGCAATTCATTCTGCTACACTAACAGTATCTTTGGACAAGAAAGGAGAACAATCATGTATCTACTATCTATCATCTTTGTTGTATTAGTTGCAGTTGAACATCTTTATATTATGGTGATGGAAATGTTTCTTTGGACAAAGCCACGCACACTAAAAACGTTCAATCTTACCCCTGAATTAGCCGAATCTTCCAAATCACTTGCTGCCAATCAAGGGCTATATAATGGCTTTCTTGCCGCAGGATTAATCTGGGGATTGGTTCATCCGACAGCTATTTTTGGCTATCAGATTCAATTATTCTTTATTATCTGTGTACTGATCGCTGCTCTATACGGCGGTGCTACAGCCAGTCGCCGAATCTGGTTGATGCAAGGCGCTCCTGCTCTTCTCGCATTGCTTTTTTTACTGCTTCGGTAAGTGCTGGAATGATGAGCTTAAGATCAAGCTTGCAAGGCATCGGATGAATGCAATTGACTGTAAAATAAGTCGCTATAAAATCCGCCGGTGTCTAGCAATTGATCGTGAGAACCTTTTTCCAAAATCTGACCATCTCGCAATACTAGAATCTGATCGGCTGCTCGAATCGTATTCAATCGATGCGCAATCACAAAGCTTGTTCTGCCTTCCATTAAGCGCTGTAATCCTTCTTGAATTTTGATCTCGGTGACCGTATCGATACTGCTGGTCGCTTCATCTAATACCAGAATCGAAGGGTCGGCTAACAACGCACGTGCGATATTGATGAGTTGTCGTTGGCCTTGGCTAATTCCGCCACCATCTCGATTGAGACGATGGTTATATCCTTCAGGCAATCGTTCGATAAACGAATGTGCATTGGCTAAGATGGCGGCATCTTGCACTTCTTTATCTGTCGCATCCAGTCGACCATAACGGATATTATCCATCACTGTACCTTCAAATAAAAATGAATCTTGCAATACAAATGCTGTATGTGACCGCAAGCTTTCTCGCTTAATACTTTGGATATCCCGTCCATCAATCGTAATCTTGCCTTGATCGGCATCATAAAAGCGAGAAATCAATTGAATTAATGTCGTTTTGCCTGCTCCGGTAGGTCCTACAAGAGCTATCATTTCACCCGGTTGTGCTGTAAATGAAATATGCTGTAATGTATCGCCACCCTCACTGGTATCATAAGCAAATGATACATCATCAAAAACGACAGCACCTTCGATATGATCTACCTGAACAGCTTGTTGTTCATCTTCTGCTTCTACCGATTCATCCAAAATTTCAAATACACGCTCTGCTCCGGCTATCGCAGACAGCAATGTATTCCACTGATTAGCAAGATCATTTAACGGGCGGGTAAATTGACGTGCATACTCGACGAAAATAACGATCACACCTACTGTAATCATGCCTTTGATCGCCAATATACCGCCTACTCCTGCAATCAGACCAAAGCTCAAATTATTCAATCCATTCATAAGCTTAGGAATAAACCCGGAGATCGTCTGTGCCCAAAATCCAGATAAACGGATGCGATCATTACGCTCTCCAAATTCGCCGATCACTCGTTGTTCTTGAGCAAACGCTTTGATAATCTTTTCACCAGACAATGTCTCTTCGATATATCCGTTCAGATCACCCAAATTTTTCTGACGTTCACGATATAAGGGTCCTGTACGCCTTGTAATCCAGCGCATGCCGAATGCCATCAATGGCACTACGAGAAACGTAATCAGTGTTAACAGTGGACTTAACCACAACATCACAACCAATGTACCGATCAAAGTCAATACACTGGAAAATATCTGAATCGCCGAACTGTTCAGCGTAGAACTGACATTTTCGATATCATTGGTCACCCGACTCATCAATTCCCCTTGCTGTCTTTTGCCGAAAAAAGGAATAGGCAATTGGTGCAAATGGGAAAATAAATCGACTCGCATCCGGTACACTGTTTCTTGCGCAATCTCAATCATCCATATATTTTGTAGCCAAGACGTAACCGAGTTGAGAATATATACGACAGCTAAGCCAACAAGGAACCAGACCCACATCTGCCCTGCATCCCTAGCAAGAAAATCATCTATCGCTATCCCGATCAGATAAGGGCCGAGCAACGTGAGCGCTGACGTGAGTAACACCATAAGGAGTACTAGCATTAACTTCAGTTTGCGTTCAGCAAGGTAGTACCAGATTCTTCCCAGCGTCCCTTTCCAGTCTTTTGCACGACGCTTTTTACCAGCTACAGGTTCGACTTTTGTCGATTTGTTTGCTACTGCTTCCGTCATGACAGCAGGCTTGGGATAACGTAAAGGATCAGTTAGTGCTTTCCACATGCTCTCGTTCCTCCTTTCCAAATTGGGATGCATAAATCTGTTGATATAGCTCGGAGGTCTCTAACAAATGATCGTGATCGCCCTGTGCAATCAACTTGCCATCACTTAATAACAGCACTTGATCCGCTCGAATCGTTGAACTGATCTTTTGTGTAATCAATAATGTCGTACATGATAATTCACGTAGAGCATCAAGCAATAATGATTCTGTGCGTACATCCAATGCACTGGTGCTGTCATCTAACAGTAAAATCGATGGACGACGTACCAATGCTCTTGCGATAGAGATCCGTTGCTTCTGTCCACCTGACAAATTGACTCCCCGCTGACCAAGCAATGTATCATATCCATGTGGCAACTTGATAATAGTGTCATGAATCTGTGCAATACGAGCCGCTTCTTGAATCTCTTCAAGTGTGGCATGCTCATAACCCCATGATATATTTTCACGAATACTGCCGGTAAATAACACAATTTCTTGAGGTACATACCCAATCAATCCACGCAATTGATTATCATCTAACTCTTGAATACGTCTACCTAATACATCAATTTCTCCATGATCACTATCGTATAATCGCAAAATCAATTGAACGAGCGACGACTTACCTGAACCGGTAGAACCCATAATCGCTGTAGTCACGCCAGCACGAGCTATAAAATCAATATTTTGGAGCACTTCGGCTTCTGTACCAGGATAATGAAAACTCACCTGACGGAAAGCTACACCAATATTAGAAGGAACAGACTTTTGTAATGCGCTTACAGATGAAGCAGAACCTGCAACATATTGATCTTGATTGCCTTGTGGACGTTCATCTTCAACGGTAAACATCACTTCTTGAATCCGTTCTGCTGATGCTTTGGCACGAGAGAAAGAAGCTACAATCATTGAAAATGCAGATAAAGCACCCATCGTACGCATCGCATAGTTGATAATCGCTACCACTTCACCGACCGAAGCTTGACCCACGATAATATCCAAGTGTCCATACCAGAGAACCGCAATAATACTGGCATTGGTAATCAATAAAATAAAAGGCATCGTTGTTTCCGTTAAACGTAATGCCGACACGGTGCCTTTCATCAAATTGTTACTGCGCTCTTCAAACCGCTGACGTTCATGGTTTTTGCGAACAAATACTCGAATCAAGCGCATACCTGTAAGATTCTCTTGCATCACACTGTTAACGGTATCCAGACGACGCTGTACTTGTTGGAACAATCCTGATGCCCTGCGCATAATCACAATAACAAAAAATAAAAGAATCGGAATTCCCACCACTAATAACAATCCTAATTTCACATTAACAAGCAAAGCCATTACACTGCTACCGACAACCAACAACGGCATTCGTAGCATAAATCGCAATCCCATAAACACCATATCTTGCAACTGGGTAATATCATTGGTCAAACGCGTGATCAAAGAGGAAGAAGAAAAGCGATTAAATAACGCATACGAGAACGATTGTACTTTGTTATAGACCGCTTCCCGTAGATCATAACCTAATCCTTGACTGGCATGAGCGGCATAAAATGACCCGAATATACCTGCAAAAAAAGCAATAATTGTACCTCCTGTAAGAATACCGCCCCACAACAATACCGTCGAAATATCTTTTTGCGTTACACCATCATCAATAATTTTGGAGATCAAAAAAGGCTGTAACAATTCAAGCGCCAATTCGACTAACATCATACCCAGCGCCAAAAATGCTGCAACCCGATATTTTTTCAAAAACGAAAAAAGTACTGTCATATGTAGTCCCCTTTGTGATTGACTTCATGATGTAAACCGCTGCTGTTCTAAGAAAGGATCGTTGGAGTAACACTTCTCTTCATATATACCCCTTTTTTGTAGACTGACTTGATCGTAAAATGTTTATTTAATTTTTTATTGGTACGATAGATCAAAGAATTGACTTCGTCGATCCCTACCAAATCGGCATTTTCACTATAACGCTCTGACCATACTTCTTCGATAATCTGTTCACGTGTAACAAAATGATCCAGACATCCGTACAATAACCGGAATAACTGGTATTCTTTTTTCGATAATGTAATACTTTCTCCGTCTACTTCAATTCGCTGGAAAAAATCATGTAGTTGAATACGATGATCGATCAGATCGCTAAGTACATATTCACGTGTTTCTTCTAATTGGTTGCCTTGTTCTATTTGTAAACCTACCAAACCATTCACTAACGTTAATTGATCTTGCGCAGACATTGCGTAGCGCTGATACGGAACCAAGCGTTGCCCGTTCAATTCTGTTCCATTTTTACTACCCAAATCTTCGATATATAGCTGATCTCCTACAAGGTGAATTGTGCAGTGTTGCTTGGACACCAATTGATTATAAATAGGTAGATCAATCTGTCCTGTTCCTACATGTCTACCGATCTGAATACTTTGTCCTCTTTGGATATAGACAAATGAACCATCGCCTTCTTGACCGGCAGTATTGATTACAATTTTGATAACGTCCGGCATTGGATCTCTCTCCTTCTATACGTAAACAATGATAATTTCATCAGATTTGTTCTATTGTTTGCTAACGTACATCCTTTTATAGTGTAAACAAGCGCTAGTTATCGCCTTATCTTATTATACTAAAGTGATTTCAACAAATCCTACCGATAATCAGATTTATTCTGATTGATATGGACTAAAGTGAGGTTTTTCGATTGAAAACGAAACATATTATTATTTATGGTCTGCTTTCGTTTCTTATTGCTAGTGGGCTTGGTCTGTATGTATATATGCAAAGTCGCTTTCAGGAACAGCCGGACACTACAGTACAGAAGTATATTAACACATTGCAAACCAAAAATTATGACGAAATGTACAACTTAATGACACCAGAATCGCTTCAACAATCCGGTATGACCAAAGAACAATTTGTGCAGAAATATCAAGCGATCTTTGACGGGATGAATGTCTCTTCGATCGAAGTGAATGCCGGATTACCTGCCCCTGTAGCAGATAACAAACAGCAATACACACTGAATTATTCAGCTCAAATGAATACCTTTCTCGGTAATATCGATAAAAAATATCAGATGAAGCTTGTACAGCAAGATAGCGATCATGGCAAAACATGGCGTATTGATTGGCAACCTGCGCTGATTTTACCTGAAATGGCGCAAGGCGATAAAGTAAAAGTACAGATTCTACACCCAGAGCGTGGAGAAATAGTCGATAAAGACGGATATCCGTTAGCAACCGAAGGCACGATCTATGAATGGGGAATCGTACCCGGCAAATTAGGTGCTGATGATGCTTCCAAAGCAGCTTCTCTGACAGCAATCAGTGAGTATTACAATGTGCCTGAAGAACAGATTCAAAAAGCACTCAAGCAGTCATGGGTCAAAGACGATTATTTTGTTCCAATTGCTACAACTACTGATCCGACCATCCCGACCGAACTGAACGGTGTCTCAATGCAGACCAAAGAAGTTCGTAATTATCCTCTAGGTACAGCAGCAGCTCATCTTATCGGTTATGTGCGTCAAGCGACAGCAGAAGATTTGGAAAAAGATACCGAAGGATATTACAGTGCTCAAGATTGGATTGGTAAAGCAGGGCTTGAACAATCCATGGAAAAGCAACTACGTGGAACCAAAGGTGGACGTATCGAAATAGTTGATAAAATAGGAAAAAGTAAATCCATTATTGCTGAACATAAAGCGGTCGATGGTGAAAAGATCACGTTAACGATCAGCTCATCGGTACAACGTGAACTGTATACTACTATGTCGGGTAATCAAGATGCAGGTTCAGCGGTAATGATGAATCCGACCAATGGCAAATTGCTCGCTCTGGTAAGCACTCCTGCTTATGATCCGAACAAAATGGTGACTGGATTATCGCAAGCAGAATGGGATGCTTATTCCAACGATCCTAATCTTCCCTTTACGAATCGATTTACTAATCGGTATGCTCCTGGCTCTGTATTCAAAGCGATTACAGCTGCCGCAGGCTTAACTGAAAAAGTAACAACACCAGACAAAGTCCATACGATTCAAGGTCTACAATGGCGTAAAGATAACAGTTGGGGCGGATATTATGTAGCTCGTGTCAAAGATGTGCTTCATGTGAATATGAATGATGCTTTGATATATTCAGATAATATTTATTTTGCTCAAGAAGCTCTTGAAATGGGTAAAGCCAAATTTATCGAAGGTATTCAGAAGTTTGGCTTTGGAAGTAATTTTGGATTAGATGCTCTTTATCTCAAGCCCAGTCAGTATGCGAATAAAGACCATAGCACCTTGGATTCAGAAGTGCTTCTAGCAGATACTGCTTATGGACAAGGGGAAATGTTGATGTCACCGATTCATTTGGTAGCTTCTTTTACTCCTTTTATTACAGAAGGCAAGTTGATCAGCCCTATTTTATTTGAAGATCAAGCACAGAATAAAAAAACACCTGCTAACACGAATATCATTACAGCAGATGTCGCTAATACTGTTAAAAGTGCATTATTACAAGTCGTTGAAAATTCAGATGGTACTGCACATGCGCTTGCTGATCTTCCTTATCAGGTAGCAGCCAAAACAGGTACCGCAGAATTGAAGTTAGCCAAAGGTGAAAGTGGACAGGAGAATGGATTCGTGATCACTTTTGATCCTAATGCTTCCTTTGTACTTGCCGCGGTTGTCGAAAAAGTAAACGGTCGTGGTGGCAGTCACTATGTCGTTAACAAGCTTCATCCTTTTTTACAACAATATAAATAAGGATCAATTTCCTAAGTGTTACACACATTTTCTCTGTCTGGAGTTCTCTTCTTCAGGCAGATTTTTTGTATAGACTTTTCTTCGTTCTGGTATAAAGAAACATATCTTCCAATTATATTGTAACTGCTTGAGCGATATAGTATAGTCAAGGGGCAAGATACTACAATTCGAGGAGATGAGCAAATGGATAAAATGTGTATGCAAATGATGATGGGTATGTCGATGGAAGATATGATGAGCAAAATGACTAACATGAACATGATGATGACACAATGTAAAAACATGGACATGAACATGAAAGATATGGGCATGGATATGGATATGATGATGAGTAAATTGCAAGAGTGCGACGAAATGATGACTTCTATGATGACAATGATGCGCGACATGAAACAAGCTAGCATGTAATTCACAGAATCCATGTGAAAAACAGCTAGCTTGTTGTGTTTGATCAGATAGGTTACATCTTATTACTTATTTCATCTATTATTACTTGTGTCAGATCATGTGCGAAATGATCTGGCACTTTTTTTGTATTTATTTGCATCAATAATTAACACTCTATATTAGAAGTTTCGGATTTAATTTGACGAGATACATCAATGCGTTGCATTTTAAGTTCCCACATTTGTTCCAAAAGGCGCTGCTTATCTGCATCGTCTTTACTGGCACGAATCGAATAATAGATTTCGGTAAGTCTGGAATTGATCTTATCAAATTGTCTCCACAGGTCTTCGGTTGTAGCCCATTCCTGCTTCGTTTCTTCTGAAGCGTTCAACTTACGCATCGATTCCAAAATCTCCTCTTGCCACTGTACATCATCCAATTGGATCGCGTAATTCAATAGATCCAAATAATCATCATTGCGTTCGGATATCATTGCTTGAATACGATTCACAGTTACCATCACCTTCATTCTTTTTATATACCAAGTATTATACTCGGAATATACGGGTTTGCAATAGTAAAAATGATTTTTTTTAATTTTTCTATATTTTATAGATAGTGGAGCGTACTTATTTCACATGATGCAAAAAAAGCATCTACCAGAGGCAGACACTTCTTATAGATACTCTATGCTATTGTTGTAACGTGACTACTCACGCTTATGATTGATCTCATGTTGATTTTGATGCCATTCTTTAACCATCGTATGATAAAAACTGCTTTCTTGACGGCTTAGTCCATCTTTGTTGTTTTTCATCGTCATCGTTTCAATATTGCGTCGTAAAATTTCATTTTGGCGTTCTAACACTGCTGTTGAATTCAATGTATTTCCCTCCAATGGATAGTGATGGTCTATATGCCATCTGTTATCTAATGATAATCTCAATCAAACTAGAGTAAAGTATATCGAATATCTGTACAGAAGCAAAATTGCCTTAGCACGCCACAACAGGTCTGATCCTCGCTCAGCTGGAATGAACTCTTACTCATCTCACCTGTCCATACAATTACGGCACTATCCTGCTTTTAAGAGCTAGATACGTGTTTGCGGATTATTACGTCCATGCCCAGAAAAAACCGTCTCGATCCCATGCGACTCGGCCTGCATGGTGTTTACGGAACGCTTTTTTGATCTCTTTGGATAACGAGACATTTCCACTTTCACTTGTAAATAAGTACTCTTCTCCATACTCTGCACGTACATAAGCGATCGCATCTTCTTGTTTGAGTGTACCCTGATTTTTGATCTGCTCTACCATCCATTCAGCGATACGCTGCTCGGTCGTTATTGAATCTGTCATTGGTTTTATCCCCTTTATGTGGTTGAACTCATTATAACTTTGATATTTATGAAACTATTGTGTTCCTCTCAGAGTAGTATACGTTAATAACGATACTTTGCAAAAAGATTTTGATATCTGTCAAAGGAGTGACCTATGATGAAAAAAGGATTATTATTGCTTATTTTAAGTATAAGTCTGTTGTCTGGCTGTTCTGCACTGGATCAAGTAAATCAATCGGTAAATTATGTGAGTGAAGCTACTTCGTATATTGATCAAGCTTCTCAATTTTCCAGTCAATTGCCTGAGTTAACGCAACAAGCGGTTGTCGATAAAGAAGCACGCACCCAACTTGTACAAGAACTACAACAAATGCAGACGCAAATCAATCAATTTAGCAATGTAGAAGCACCCGGGTTTGCCCAAGATTTGCATCAAAAGTTGATCGCTTATAACGAAACATTAGATACAGAGATTAATGGACTGATCGATCAGGCTCAAGCCGGACAGATTACACTGGAAAAAGTAAATAATTCGCAAATTTTTCAGACGATCGATCAGATCAATGGACTGATGAATCAGTTCCAACAGTTAGGTCAATAAACTAAATATCATTTCTGTTTATCTATTTACAAATAAGATATACATCCGTCTATATTGAATATTCATTAAGATGTAAGATATTTCGCTATCGCAAACATCACTTTTCCATCCAACTACAAGAAGTCACGCCTATAATAGCCAGCGCTATTTTACGCAAAAAAAACCTTCACTGCATACTAGAGCAGTAAAGGTTTTTTGTGATTTAACTGTACCTCATCAGGCTGGATAGCTATCTCTTATTTGATCAATTGAATATTGCCCATCAATGGCAAAGGTTTGCGTTCGCCTTTGGAAGCATTAATAATACCGATGATCATAAATGCGAAAATAGCTAGACTCACTAATGGAAGTAACAATCCCAAAAATGGAATAATGGAGAATACTAGATTTGCCGCAACAGCTACTAAAAATAGCGTCAATCCTTGATTCGCATGATACATCGCAAATGGTGAATTACGAGCAGCAAGCAATGGAATAAAGAAAATGATATAAGCAAGAATAGCCATCACTTTGTTGTCTTGCACGTCTTTAGAATCGTTTGGCGGATACGGCGGTTGGAAGTCAGACATTGGTTAACCCCTTTTCTTATCATGTAAGTGACAATTCTCGATTAGCGGCAGTCTGGAAGTTTAATAGTGCATATTGTATGTAATCTTTGCCTCATTTGAAAATCATCCAAATTATAACATTACTGTGTTCACTTGAGTAGGTAAAAAATGACTTATCTTTTCTTTTTTATTTTGATTATCTTATTGTAACTATCAAAAACAACTTTGGATAATCTCAATGACTTCTTCTAGAATAGAAGATGGTAGTACATCTACTTTGTAAGGAGAACGTGCTTTATAATCTAATGACTTCATTTGTTCACACATAATCTTGCCTTTAATTTTATTATCTTCATTTAAATGAATATACAGAGGATGTCTTCGAATAGTGTTAGTTACAGGTACAACCATCATCATACCTGTACGATGAAATTCATTATTACTTACCACTACTGCTGGTCGATGACCTGCTTGTTCATGACCTTTGGTAGGATTAAAGTCTAAATAAATAATATCACCTTGTGAAGGTATATAGCTCATCATGATGCTCGCTTTCTATATATTATTTCGATTTCAATAAACCAATCGTTTTAAAATGTGCTACCACACTTCTTTGCCTTGAGGACTTCCTGTATCCCATTCACTACTTTTTAATTCTTCTGTAGTATATGAAGCAAATCGTTCTTTTAAGGTGATCGGTTGTTTTACAGCTTTGATCTGAATAATACCATCAACAACATAGAACTCGACTTCATCATTTTCTTTGATATGTGCTTCCTCTAGAATAGACTTAGGCAATCGTACACCTTGACTGTTTCCCCACTTTTTGACTGTACCCCTCATTATTATTTCATCTCCTTTCACAAAGATTATATTCCTGCTTTAAGTATATCCTTTGTGTATACATCTTTTTATCTTTTTGCAAATAATGATACAACAAAAGACGCTCCTCAGAGCGCCTTATGATCTAATCTATGCTATTTTTACACTTTAGTTTCTTTTGCTAACTTGCGTTGCTTTCTTTTCTCTTGTGAGCGCACAAGTACCATATATAGCGAAGGTACGACTAACAGAGTTAATACGGTGGAGAATAACAGTCCGAAAATAATCGCGATCGCAAGCGGTCGGAACAATAGCTCACCGACAGTCGCCATTGGGATCAAAGCCACAATTGCTGCTAGAGATGTTAACAAAATCGGACGGAATCTTGCCGAAGCAGCTAAAATAATGGCTTCTTTCAATTCTTTGCCTTCTTTACGCGCATCTTCGATAAATTCGATAAGCACAATCCCGTTCCGTACAACGATCCCTGCTAATGAAATTACACCCATCATCGACATAAATCCGATTGGTGTTCGAGTAATAAATAACCCTAGTACTCCACCTGCCGCAGCTAGATACACAGTCGTCATAATGATTACCGGAATCCAAAGCGAATAAAATTGCATCGTAATTAGAATAATAATCAACATGATAACGACGATAAATAATTTACCGAGATCGACGAAAATATCACTTTGTTTGGATGTTTCTCCACCTGTTTCCCATTTGTATCCATCCGGGAACGATACACTTGCCATTTTAGTTTGCACATCGCCCATCACTTCTGTAGCGGTACGACCGGATACATCTGCTTCGATCGTATTCACTCGTTCTAGATTATAATGATTGATTTGCTTGATCGAGAAGGATGGCTTCATCTCTCCGATCTGTGAAAGGGGAACCTGTACACCGGCTTCATTGGTTACATTGGCTTGCCGGAATAGTGTCTCTGCATTGAGTTGGTTGGAATCTTTCATATAGATTTTCATATCTATTAATTCTTTACCTGTATCAAAGTCGCCTATTTTGACTCCTGTACCCATCATCAACAATGTTTGAGTAAGGTTTTTGTAGGTGACTTGATATTGATCCATCGCCGCTTGATTAACTACAAAATCGAGCGAATAACTTTCGATTCCCATCGTATCGGTGACATTGGTAGCTCCATTCGTAGACGCGACTACACTTTTCACCTGATCGGTAAGTTTGCGAATTTCAGCCAAGTCATTGCCTGATATACGAATAGAAACAGGCTTACCTACTGGAATCCCAAGCTCTGTCATACTCACTGAAGTCGTCACCGCCGGGAAATCTTTTTTCAATGCTGCTGCCCATTGGGTAGAAGCGGTAGCGACATTTAACTTTTCTTTGTCTCCGGTTAAGACAACAGCTCCTTGATTCGTTCCATAACTATCTACACTTGTAATATTTGAAAATAAAGGCGCTGCGGTTCCGCCAGCAGAAGAAGATACTTTGGTAACACCGGGTTGTTTTTTCACCCATGCTGCCATTTGCTCTATAGTATCGTTCGTTTCTTCGATCGATGTTCCTGAAGGCATCTTCACACTGATCGTCAGCTCTGCATTGTCTGATTTAGGGAACAATTCTACAGGCGTGAATAACACCAACACATATGCCAATGTACTAAATAAAAGCCCTAAGATTGCGACAAATACAGGACGTTTTAAAATGCCTGGCATCACACGATGCGCATAGACATTGGTTGCTCCTTGAATCTGTTTGCCCAGTAACCCTGAAGGCTTATCACTACGTGTTGCTTTGCCTTTTTTCAATTGACGGGTCTCGTACCATTCACGAAAGATAGGAATAATCGTTAACGACATGACCATAGATGCTAACATCGCTAAAGAAATAATAACAGGAATAGGACGGATAAATTCTCCTATATCGCCTGTTAACAACAGCAATGGAGCAAATGCTGCAATCGTTGCTAACGTAGCGGTCAGAATCGAGATAGCGACTTCTTTCGTTCCTTTGATTGCGGCTTCACTTGGACTTTCTCCATGACTTAATCGCCGTTCAATATTATCATTGACGACTACCGCATCATCCACCAGTATACCGAGTACAATAATCAATCCGACAACCGTCATCTGATTGAGCGTAATCCCCATCGAAGGCAATAGAATCATAGCGATTGCTATCGAGACTGGAATCGCCAGTGCGACAAATAATGAAGTCAGCATATTTAAGCCCAGCATACAGATCACGACAACTACAGCAATCGCAATCAAAGTCTCTTCGGTTAACGCATGGAAAATGCGATCTGTTTCATCTTTTTGCGCAAATAACGAAGTGATTTTGACATTAGCAGGTAATGTTTTTTGTAGTTCAGTCATTTTGGCATTTACACGTTCATACATCGTAGGTACGTCGGAACCGACTTCACTGCTAATCTTAATCGCTATCGAAGGCACGCCATTATAATAAGAAAGATATTCAGCTTTGGCATGACTCATTTGTACATTCGCTACATCTTCTAGATATACAGGAACTTTGGTATCTGAACGATATACTACGATTTTTTTGAGTTTATTCACATCATAACTAAGCGGCACATTCAATTCATAACTTCGTTTGCCATTATCAATCGTTCCTGTAGGCACTCGATCATTAGACGATTGGATCGCTTGTAAAATACTTTCCCAGGCAATGCCATACTGTTGTAATTTATTCATATCGGCATCAATTCGTACTTGTTGCTCAGGAATGCCATCAATCACTACATCGGTAACGCCTTCTACCGAACGCAATTGATCTTCCCATGTATGCATTAAGTCGTTTAATGCCCAGATATCTTGCGTAGATTTGCCATATAGAGCAAACGATTGAACAAATGATTTGGTTAAATTGTCGTTGACGATTGGCTTATCTGCATCGTCAGGTAGATCAGCTTCTACATCTTGAATTTTTTTGCGCAAATCATTCCAGACTGTCTGAGCATCAGCATCCGGTTGCGTCTCAATAATAATCGAAGAGATACCTGCACTTGATGTAGACGTAACGGTTTTAAGATTAGGTACTTCTTTAATTTTTTGTTCTAAGACTTTGGTAACTGTCTGCTCCACCAGATCAGGATTAGCCCCTGCATAGACTGTTGTCACCATCGCTTGCTTGACCACCACATCAGGCATTAACTGCTTTGGTAATTGAAGTCCACTGGCTACACCTACAATAATGAGTACAATAAAGAACAACAACGTAATTTTGCGCTTTTTGACGATATAATTAATCATGTTATTGTCCCTTCTGTACTTGCAACGCATCGCCATCCATCAGACGATCTGCACCACTACTGACAATCTGATCACCTACTTGTAGACCAGACTTGATCTCATACTGATTATTGTATAATTCACCGATCTGAACAGTCTTTTTGACTGCTTTTCCTTTTTGATTTACAAATACATAAGGTTTATTCGATGTGCTCACTACAGCAGAAGCAGGTACAGCGATGCCGGTTCGTCTTGTAGCTTGCTCTGAAGCTTTGACCACTTGACCGGGTTTCCAATCTTGTTGCGGATTATTGATTACCACTTCTGCATTGATAGAACCTGTATTTTTATTGGTTGCTGGATATAATTTTTTGACAATACCACTACGTACTTGATCGTATAGATTGATACTGACTTTTTGACCCACTTTCCAGTTTTTCAATTCTTGATCTGCAATCGGTAGTAACACTTTAAGCTGGTTCACTTTGCCGATCGTAAATACAGAAGTACCTGCGGAGATCGTCTGTCCACTTGAAATCTCTTTTTCCAAAATCACACCACTAACCGATGATCTCAGTGTAGTTCTCGATAGATTAAGAGAAGCTTCTTTTTGCGCTACGATCGCTTGTTGATAGCTCGCTTGTGCTTGTTCTACTCCAGCTTGGGCTTGTGCAATACCTGCTTGAGCTTGCTCTACCTCTGCATTTGCTTGCTCTATACCTGTTTGAGCAGACTGTACACCTGCTTGCGCTTCTTTCACTGCTGAGGCTGCACTTGCACGATCAGACTGGCTTGCTCCTTCTACCAATAATGATAATTGTTGCTTTGCATCATTTAGACTTTCTTGAGCAACTTGCATTGCTGTCTGTGCTTGTTCATATTCTTGCTTGGTTAACAGTCCATTTTGATATAAAGTAGACGCTCGATCTGCTTCCACTTTATTTTGATTATATGTTGTCTGTGCCTTGTTAACCGCATTAATTGCTTGATTCTTCTGTTGAGAACGCGCTCCATCTGTTACGCCACGCTCTGCTGCGCGAGCACTGTCGACTTTGGCATTTGCTGCTGCTACACTTGCCGCTGCTGATTGCTTGGAAGCTTGCGCTTTGCTAAGTCCACCTTGAGCACTTTTTAGTTGTGCTTGTGCACTGGATACACTTGCTTGTGCTTGATCGACTGCTTGCTGAGCATTGCTTACTTTTAACTGAAGATCAGCAGGATCGAGAGTAGCCAGTACATCTCCTTGCTTCACAGCATCGCCTACACTGCCATTAACTGCTTCTACTGTACCAGCAATTTTGAAAGAAACCGGATATTCATCAGATGCCGCTAATGTTCCAGATAGATCATACGTTGTATCTAAAGGTACTTTTTTAACAGTTGTTAATTCAACGGTTGCTTGCGCTTCACTTTGCGCTTGGCTATCTACTGTAGAACAAGCGCTCAAAATAGTCATCATTAAGACTATGCACAAAGCAGATAAACTGCGTATCTTCATTCTCATCTGCTCCTTATCATCTCAAAATCATTATAAAATAAATCGCTTAATCTGTTCCAAAATCTCTTCTGCTGATAAAGGGTCTCCGAACTTCTCCCACTCAAATACAAGTGCTTCATACATACGGCATAATAAAAATGCTGTTAATAATTTGTCGGGTACTTTGATCAAATTCGCTTGTTCTGCTTTTTCCAAACGGCTGGCTATAATATGAATCGTTTCACAATTGATTTCTTCCAGCGCATTTTTGGAAGCTTCTGTCGCGTATTCAATCGCTTCTTGTTCTAACTTACCTAACAACTCATGATCTTTGCGGAACTGCATACACCCCTGTATTGTATGATGAAGCTTTTCATGAATCGTTCCTTCGATCGCCATGTTGTCGTCTATCGTCTGAGCCAGATCATCATTCACATTTTGAATAATCGCTTTTAAAATATCTTCTTTGGTCTCAAAAAAGAGATAGATAGCGCCTTTGCTAATACCTGCTGTTTTGGCAATATGCTCTACTGTTGTTCCTTTATATCCAAACAAAGAAAAAACCTGTTTGGCTGCTTTTAAAATTTTTAAACGTCTCTCATCTACATATATTTCTTCCATCATGATATCCTCCAGTGATCCAAAAATGAATAGCGGCACCATTTGTTGCAAACAAAAATCTTCTTCCAAATGGTGGTTCTGGTTTAGTATATCATTCATTAGCTTTACCTCCATGACCAAAAAACCAATTTAGTTTTCTGGTCAAATCATATTATGAATTGATAGCAATGTCAAATAGAAAGATCTGTTTTTTCGACAATTTTTGTTGTTCGAGCTTCTTTTTTCGTATATGATATGGAAAACTTTATTATATAATTATTGTATTTCCTAAATTTGAAAATACTAAGGGATGTTGCAGATGAATCATAACCTTCTGGTCTGGAGTACACCTGATCTATGGAATCCGATATGGATCGTTATTGGTATAGGTATTGTTTTTGCGGTGATCACTCTTGTGATCTATGCTATGCGAGGGATACGAAAGCTTATTCGTTTTGTAAGAATACAATTGCAAGCGGTTCACAATCTTCATCTGTATCAGGATGTCGGGCAACAGTTAGATCGTATTCGTAAATTAGAGCATAGCGATGATCAGCTAGCACGTCTAAATACACTTATTGCTCAGACGACCGATCGTCATCTGCTGGCAAGAATACATATTGTACGTGCAGAAGTATATGAACAGATCCACCAACCTGCAATGGCGATCAAAGATTATCAACAAGCGATTCGGAATCATCCTGAAAATGATATTGCTTATTTCGCACGTGCTTTACTGTATGAAAAAGATCAAAAATGGGATTTAGCTTTGCGTAGTTACCATCAGGCGATTGATCGTTATCCTGCACATCTAGATGCATATTACCATTGTTGTCAGATTTATTTTGTACAGAAAGATATCTATCGTTCACTGGAATATGCTAATACGATAGTGGAACTTCAGCCTGATGCACATGCTTATTACAATCGTGGTGTCGCTTATGCAAGAGTTGATGACTATACTCAAGCTGTTGCTGATTACGAGAAAACGATTGAACTGGATGCTAATTATGCTAATGCTTATGTGAATCTAGGCATTTATTATGGAAAAATAGACAATAAAGATCTAGCACTACAGTATTATCAATTAGCAGTGGAATGTGGCGATTATAATATTGATATGCATTACAACCGGGCACTCTTATATATCGATCTACAAGAATATGCGTTAGCGCTGGAAGATTTGAATATCTATATCGCTTTGGAGCAACATTATGGTGATGCGTATTATAATCGGGGTTGGATTTACAACGAAGTGTACGAACGTTCTGATCTAGCATTGGAAGATTATACACGCTCGATCGAATTACAACCGAACCAAGCACGAGCTTATAACAATAGAGGATTGATTTATCTGGGTCGACAACAATATGATCTGGCGATTCAAGATTACAATATAGCGATTTCGTTCTATCCTGATACATCCAAATACTATGTCAGTCGTGGATGGGCTTATCAATGCCAGCAAGAAGATGAACTTGCGCTACATGACTATGCCAGAGCATTAGAACTGGATGAACGCAATTCACAGGCCTATATTAATCGGATTGCGCTGTACAAAGCTAAAGGGTATCGTTCATGGGTGATTCACGATTATCATCGCTTAATGGAAATAGAACCGGAAGCCGTCTGGATTTATTTTGACTGTAGTTGGTATTGCCTAGAAAACAATGATTATGAATTAACTATCCAGTATCTCGATCAAGCTGTTACTATTGATCCTACCCATGCTTTATCGTACAACAATCGTGGGTATGCTTATCAACGGCTCAAAGATTATGATGCAGCTCTAGCTGATTACAGTAAAGCTATAGAATGCGATCCCGACACAAACGCATTATACTATCGCAATCGTAGTTATATTTACGATTTTCAAGGAGAAACAGACAAAGCCAAACAAGATTGGCATAAAGCTGATCAGATTGAACAACATCTACATCTTGTCTAGTCTAATCATGTCACGCCTATACTCGATGATACTATTTTGTTATAGCATGTACTCAAACAAACAGCGCCGAGCCTACAAAGCACTCGACGCTGTTTGTTTTGGGATAAAGATTGTATATCGATTTGACTTACAGCTGATTGTACTCTATCTCTTTGTATCCTTAGATGTTGCAAGAACAGTTGTACTTTTTATTTTGCTAATGCTTGAACTTCCGGTTCACTTAATGCTTTATTATAAATTCGCACTTCATCCATCATCCCTTTAAAGTACGCATCTGCTGCAAATCGGCTTTTGCCTAAATAAGCTTCGCGTGTCATCAAATCACTTGGATTAAATGTCATCTTGTCATTGGTCGCAGATAACTTTCCATTTACATATAACTTTCCTGTATTTCCTTCAATCGTAACAGCTACATGCACCCATTGATTGAGCGGAAGCGGTGTTGAAGTGATTAGATTCTGGTCGGTATTTTGCTGATGAATAGTAAACTGCATCCCTGTGCCTTGAGAAGGTGTCAAAAATATAAAGCTATTCATGCCATCGCCAAAATCCAAAATACGTTGCCATGCAGCTCCGCCTTGCCAGTTCACCCAACCTGCAAACGTAAAGTCTTGTCCATCCGTCACTGTACCCGGCAATTGTACATATCCGTTCGTTCCATTCAGTGCTACGGCTCCACCTTGTACACCTGCGGTGCTCCAACTGGCTCCATGATGAAGTGCTCCGTCATAATGATTATAAGTGTTGTCTTGTACAGTTGTACCTGATGTCTGGTTAAAATCATACTGACCTAACAAAGGTCCACGCCCTTGTTCTAGCACAGTCACTTTAAAATTTTTGTTCTTTTTCGCATCGCCTTTGGTGATTGTTGCAATCATCGTCACTTTGGCATTGCCTTTGCCTGCTTCAGGACGTGTGATCACACCTTTGTCTGAAATGATATCTGGCTTGGACGATTTCCATGTGATCTGCGTGTTATGCGTACCTTTATCAGGTAGATCAAGATTATAGAACACAGCGCTAATATCCCCGAGATCCAGATCTTTGTCCACAGCGGATACGAATTGCTTGTCTTTTCTGGGTGCCATCTGGCTACCCCACACACCTATACCACTTTCCGATAATGCTGTAAGTGTCAGCGTTGTATCACCTGATTGCGGGTTTGTCTCGTGGAGGAAGACACCATTATACTCTACACCATCTATATTGATTTGTACGTTATGATCACCTTGTAATGTCCATGTACCTTGTACTGCACCTGTGATCTTACCGTTATCTTGTAACTCAACAGATATCGATGAATGTACATTGGCGCTGATTTCTTTATCCTGTGTAATCCATTGATATTCACCTGTAATATCGCTAGCTTTGACTGGTGAAGCAACATTTTGTTCGCCTGCATAACGGTAAGGAGCGACAACAGGCCACCCTTTATCATTCATAAACATCTCGTGCACACGCACTTCATGCTCTTCCCCACGATCTACAAATCGAGAATGGAAAATAAGAAAATACTTGCCTGTTTGCTCATCATAATAAGCGGAGTTATGCCCTGGAGAGACTGCATTAGCTCCAACCCCCTGACCTGGATCACCAATTTCACGTTCAAACTGATAATTTCCCATAATCTTCACACCATAAGGTGCTATCGAAGCATCGTCAAATAATGGCTTGGAAGGATCAGCTTGTACATTGGTCATATCATTACCTTGCGCATCGTAAAAAGGGCCATCTGGGTTGTGAGAACGAGCAATCCGCACATTGTAGCCACCTAATGAATCCAGTCCACCAAACGATAAAAATAAATAGTAATAATCTGTCTCAGGGCTATACAGCATATACGGCCCTTCAATACGACTGTGATTGCCACCGATTAACTTTTTGCCATATCCTTGATCTGGAAGTGGCTTACCGCTTACCGGATCTAATTGCAGAATAAAGATACCACCAGAGTATGAACCATAGACCATCCATAACTTGCCTTCTTTATCGAAAAAAGTATCAGGATCGACAGCATTCGGATCTTTGGTTGCATCATAGATCGTCCCGCCTGCTCCAGCTTCGCCCCACATCCCTGATTTGAGGAAAATACCTTGATCTTTGTAAGGGCCTTCGATATTATCCGAGACTGCTACACCGAGTGCAGAACGAGGAGAATCGCCTTTGCATGCGTTGTAATACATATAGAATTTACCATCTGCTAACTGGATCACATCTGCAGCCCATAGCGTATCTGACTGCGCCCAATCAAACGTTTCTTTTAGTTCTTCTTTTACATTAGGAATCAACGGATTGCCATTGGCTACACCGGAAGAAATCATTTGCCAGTTCATAAGATCACTAGACTTGGCAGATGCTAAATGGGAACCAAAAATATAAAATTCATCGCCTACACGAATCACAGACGGATCATGCACAGAAGCTTCCTGATACGTAGGCGCTTTCTGCTTATTTGCGCTGTCACTTGCTGTACGTACCGACTCAGATGCTGATAGATGACTACCATTATCGCTTGCCCATGTCGGCCCTACAGGTAAAAGCAGTGCAGCAGTTAATGCCAGTAGACTTGTTTTGGTCCACGTATTTTTTGTCATTACTTGATCTCCTTTGTATGAAAAGATGTTTAATAGTTAATATATTTGTTATCTTTTATAATGTGATCTAGAGTCATCTTTTGTAGATTTCCTATATTAAAACGCTTACAAAAATAATATATAGTGTATTTTTGATTATTTCAAGCTAAATATTTATTTATATATAATTAATTAATATTTATATGAATTATATTATTTTATATTTTTATACTGATTGAAAACAAAAAAACTCTATACCTCATACAAGGCATAGAGTTCTAACTAATCTTTTATTTGAAGCAATATGTTAATCAAGATATCTACGCGCACCTGCAAATTCTTTAGCATAAGCACTAGTATTGATCGAGATGATTTCTACTGTTTTCCCTGCTTTGGGTGAGTGCATCATTTGTCCATTGCCGATATACATAGAGACATGATGAACACTGCCTTTACCATTATTTGTAGCGAAAAACATAAGGTCACCTGGTTGTAACTGGTTCCAGCTTACTGCTGTACCTTCTTTGATCTGTGCAGATGCATCACGCGGTAAAGCAATACCATAATAACCATACACGGTGGAGGTAAAGCCAGAGCAATCGAATCCATACGCAGATATGCCTGCCCACAGATAAGGCAATCCTAGAAATTGTTTGCCTGTCGCTACCAAATCAGCACCGGTAGGCTTCGGTATATCCTGTAATGAATCGTATACTACTACATCTGATTGTTTCATCCATGCTTTATTCTCATTAGGTGTCCAGACTTGAATCCAATTGCCAGCTTGCGCAATCACTGGAAAACGTGTGTTAAAGCTAACTTCTACACTTTTGGTGGTTTGATCTGCTTTGTAGACATAAGCTGTTTTTGCACTCACAATCGCTATCGGACATTTGCTATAATCCATAGTACTTAATGTGCTTACCTGTGCTTTAGGCAACCAGCCGGGATAGCCATATTTGCTTTTCGGTGTGGATTGTCCGACTACAGCAACTTGCGCCCATTCGCCTTTTACTTGCAACATACGTACTTCTTGACCATATAAAGCTTGAGTTTCTGTTTTGCCTGTTAACCATCTGCGCTGCGTGACAGAAGACATTGCGGATGTCCACTTTTTCATATCGACCGGATTGGATAATGAAGGTGCGTCTATCGCACGCTCCAGACCTGGTTGTTTCCACAGCGTAGCTACAGAGACATTAATATAATGTTTGCGGACTTTGGTAGTAGCCGAGCATAGGTCTGTAGATGATGTAGATGTTGTACTGGCTCCGTACACTGTCGGAATCAGACCTATATATAGTAGTAACACGCTGAGCAACGACAACGACCAAGATTTTTTACTCATCATTTGTAATATCTCCTGTGTTCTTAAAAGTGATGTTAGCATCCATCATACCATGCCTGTTCACACTAGGAGTACCACTTTACCTATATTTCTGTTTACCTTTTTTTAGCTATACTGAGGTAACCAATCTCCATGCGCTTCAATCAATTCATCACACAGCGCTACAATATCGTCTATCGACAACTCGGCAGATGTATGGGGATCAAGCATAGCTGCATGATAAATATGTTCCCTTTTGCCTGTAATCGCTGCTTCAATTGTCAACAACTGCGTGTTAATACTCGTACGATTTAGTGCAGCTAATTGTGGTGGAAGATGACCTGCGTACGTAGGCGTAACTCCTGAAGCATCCACCAGGCAAGGCACTTCAACACATGCTTCAGTCGGCAAATTCGGAATCAGACCGGTATTCATTACATTAGCTCCAATTTTATAAGGTGTATTGGTCTCGATCGCTTCTAAAATATAAGAAGCATATTCCAGACTACGTGTATGCTGAATATGTTCACTTGCAAATAGCTGTTCTTTCATATCATTCCACCCTTTGATCTGCTCTACACAACGGCGTGGATATTCATCTAATGGAATATTGAACTTTTCGATCAGTTCAGGATATTGACGTTTGATAAAATACGGATGATATTCTGCATTGTGTTCAGAAGACTCGGTCACATAATACCCAAATCTCAACATCAACTCAAAACGCACCATATCATCATGTTTGGTTTTTTGCTTTTCAGCGGCAAGTCGTTTGATCTCAGGATACAAGTCTACTCCATCTCGCGTGACTTCTAATAGCCATGCCATATGATTAATACCTGCAATTTTCGCTTGAATACCTGTTTGATCTATACCCAGCGCATCAAATAAGTTCGGAATACATTGCTGTACACTATGGCATAATCCCACAGTCTGAATGCCCCCGTAAGTGTTCATCACATTTGTTAATACCGCCATTGGATTTGTATAATTCAAAAATAGAGCATCTGGACAGACTTCACGCATATCTTGTGCAAATTCAAGCATCACCGGAATTGTACGCAGATTACGGAAAATCCCTCCAATACCTAATGTATCTGCTATCGTTTGGCGCAAACCGTACTTTGTAGGGATGTCAAAATCCGTTATTGTACATGGATCGTATCCACCCACTTGAATCGCATTAATCACATATTTCGCTCCACGTAATGCTTCTTTGCGATCGGTATACGTTACTATATTGCATGTACTTTCTACTGTATTTTTGATACTGGTTAATAGATTTTCGGACTCTTGTAGTCGGTTCACATCAATATCGTATAAAGCCAGTTCGAATCCTTGTAGTGCAGGTGTAAGCATTACATCACCTAATACGTTTTTGACAAATACTGTACTTCCTGCACCGATAAACGTAATTTTAGACATCGTTATAACTCCTCCATAGGTATCCCTTATTAGACTGCTTTGATACTGTTAACTATAGAGGTAAGCGCTTTATAAAAACATAGAGTAAACGATCATAAACATGGCATAATCCCATTTTATATTTATATCTCTAAAGGAAGTATGTACGATATACTAATGATATATAGATAGAGATTTTGTTGTGGAAAGGAATCGATATTATGTTGCTTCACCATTTACCGTATACGCATTACACGCATTCCGTATCTTATCCGCCGATGGATTTGAATTTATTATTTTTTGGAACAGAACAATGTACAGCAAGCCATGCGTGGGGGCCAGGAGTTAGAGATTCATATATTCTTCATTATATTCATAGCGGATCAGGTGTTTTGCGTATTCAGGACAAAGAATATTCTCTTACAGCAGGACAGGGATTTTTGATTTTTCCCGATATTATTATGAATTATGAAGCCGATGCTGATGATCCGTGGGTCTATACGTGGATAGGGTTCAAAGGAATCAACGCCAAATCATTAATGCAACGCGCACATCTTACACTCGATCATCCTGTATATGATAGTCAGGGTAGAGCATGGTTCCAGCATTTCTATGATCAACTGTTAGCGGCTTACAATGAACCAGGCGAAGATGTCTATGCGCAAGGTATGTTGTATCAGTTAATCTATGAATTGATCGCTTGTGCTCCAGTATCGACTACCCCTATACGGGTCACGCCTTCGAGAGAACGTTATCTGCAACAAGCGATCGAATATATCGAAAATAGTTATAGTCAAAAGATCAGTGTACTGGATATCGCTGCGGCTGTCGGTCTGGATCGTACGTATTTATCAGGGCTGTTCAAAGCGGAACTTGGCGTATCTTTGCAACAATTTATGATCGAATATCGTATGAAACGAGCGTTAGAATTACTTCATCATAGTCAGTTATCGATCAGCGATATTTCTCGTTCGGTCGGGTATACTGATCCTTTTCTTTTTTCTAAAATGTTCAAAAAAGTGATCGGTCAATCGCCCAAGCAGACTCGTGAACGATTGTAGGCGGTCGTATTTGATTTACAAGATTGGTGGGCGATCATGCATCAATTCAGAAGGAACAGTACCCATCATCCGCTTGAATACACGATAAAAGTAAGACAGATCGCGATAACCCAAAAATTCTGCAATTTCAGCAATCGTTAATTGAGATTCGGTTAGCATATATACAGCACGCTTCATCCGCTGATGATGTACATAGTCACTGATCGTCTGGTTGGTGACACTTTTGAATAGATTAGCGGCATAATTCGGCGTTCGCTCAATCACTTCGCCTAATTGTTCTTTGGTAATCCGGTGGTTATAATTACGTTGAATATAATGCTTCATCATATCGACCAATTGATGCTTATCGCCACTGATTAGCTTTTGATCATATTCCCGGCTAATCTCAATCAACAACTGCATTAACAACGTTTCAGTCATCAACTCATAATATGGAGTATGTTCTGTCCATTGCGAAATAATCATTTTCAATTTCTCATGAATGAGATCATAACAGCCCAGTTTGAGCCTTAATGGCTCTGGCTGACGCAAAATCGATAAATCCAGATCTGGTTGCTCTACTCGAAAATAAATCACTAATTTGGTATGCATCATCGTTGGAATACTTTTGCCATAATAAGCAAGATGAGCTGGAATCAGTAGCATTTCGCCTTTTTCCATAATCTGCTTCTGCTCATTCACCCAATATACACATTTGCCATAAGTCACCAGACTGAGACAATAGATCTGTCCGGCTAAATGATCTTTTTCGTACCAATTCACTGTGTGATGCTCCTGTACATCAACAATCTTTAACATTTCTGACTTTCCTCCTTTATTGCATGTCTGCTCCGCTCATATGACTATTTCCGACATCTTTTTTTACACTTTTAATGTACTATAGTCTAATCATTGTACTATAGTTCATAGCGTACTGTGTGTATTACAGTTACAATAATTTATGAAAAGTGTTTTTTCGCATATAGAAATACACCAATATGCATTATGATTTTCGTACAGTTAAGTATATTAATCGCAATCGTTAATCTATTTTATTGTGCGAAAATCATTCCAATGTAAACTAAATAAAATCGCTTCTAGGAGGATAACCAATGCTTAGAACTAAAATTATCTGTACGATGGGACCTGCTTGTGATTCTGTAGAAATGTTAAAAGAAATGATCAAAGCGGGCATGACAGTAGCTCGTCTAAATATGGCTCATGGTGAGTTAGAAGATCATGTAATGCGTATCCAGAATGTACGTCAAGCTGCGGCTGAATTAAATACATTTGTACCGATTATGATGGATATCAAAGGACCTGAAGTCCGTATTGGTAAATTAAGAGAAGCTTCCTGTGAATTACGTGCAGGTGGACAATTAATTTTGACTACAGAAGAAATTCTAGGTGATGCTGAACGTATCGGCGTAAACTATGCTGAATTAAATGAAGTCGTTAAAGCAGGCGACCGCATTCTGATCGACGATGGTCTGGTAGACCTGAATGTACGTGAAATCAGAGGCAATGATATCTTCTGCGATATTATTAGCGGTGGCACACTCAAACCTCGTAAAGGTGTAAACTTACCAGGAATTCATACAACATTGCCAGGAGTAACAGAACGCGATGTTATGCATATCCATTTCGGATTAGAACAAAAAATCGAAATGATCGCTGCTTCATTCGTTCGTAAAGGCGACGATATTCGCGAAATTCGTGGCATTCTAGCTGAAAACAATGCAGAACATGTACAAATCTATTCTAAAATCGAAAACCAAGAAGGTATGACTAACTTGAACGATATTATCGTCGCTTCTGACGGTATTATGGTTGCTCGTGGTGATCTTGGGGTAGAAGTTCCGATTCAAGACGTACCGATGATGCAAAAAGAAATGATCGATAAATGTAACCTTGCAGGTAAACCTGTTATCGTTGCTACACATATGCTTGAATCCATGCAAGTAAATCCTCGTCCGACTCGTTCAGAAGTAAGTGACGTAGCGAATGCGGTATTGCAAGGCGCAGACGTAGTGATGTTATCTGGTGAATCCGCAGCAGGTAAATATCCTGTACAATCCGTTCAAACGATGGCGGCTGTTGCACAACGCGCTGAGACGATGATCGATTACTACGAGCAATTTTCTAAAAAAAGAGCAGAACACTCTACTAATATTACCGAAGTCATCAGCCAGAGTGCTGTAAGTGCTTCGCTTGAACTAGCGGCTAAAGCGATCATTATCTCGACCGAGAGTGGATTTACCGCTCGTATGATCTCCAAATACCGCCCACAAGCGCCGATCTTTGCAGTTACTCAACACGAATCAGTGATGGCGAAAGTATGTCTATTGTCTGGTGTTATCCCTGTTAAAGGCGATGCAGTAAGCACAACTGATGAAATGTTTGAATCGGCTACACGTAATGCCATCAACACAGGCTATATCAACAAAGGCGATGTTATCGTATTGTCTGCTGGCGTACCAATTGGACAATCTGGTAATACGAATTTGCTGAAAGTTCAACAAGTGTAATTTAATCGTTAAAATGATTTGAATGAATAGCAAAAAGACCTGTATCCCGATACTTTGTGAAAAGTGGGCGGTGTACAGGTCTTTTTTTGTTTGAGCATCTATAAGTTTGAGTCATAATATAAATAATTAGATGCAGTATGTACTTTTTCAGATGAAATTCGTCTAGATCTATTAGAAAGGATGTGTTGATTATACATAAAATGAAATGTATGCTCGCTATATTAACTTTTACCGTTAGTTTGCTATCTGCTTGTGGAAACGAAACATTAGTATCACAACCGTCTTCAATGCCAAAAGCGACCAGTGAAACTGCACCAGCTACTTCTGATAATAGTCATGAGGCAACAAAGCAGTCAAAAGCATCAAGTAGCGATGAAATTAATTGGGATAAAGTGAACGATCCACTAATAGATGATCTAATGAGCAATAAGCTAAAAAAAGCAATTGATGCGATAGTATCTAAAGATATAGAACAATTTCATCAATCTATAGATACAGGTATGGGTAACGCTCATGACTATCTGCTCGACAATACAATGACATTCACACATATTGATACGGCATTGAAAGAAGGAAAACGTGTCCTTGTACCTGTAAAAGGTCAACTAACCGTTGCAGAAGATATAGCAGAAAAAGAAGTAGTATATACATTTTATTTTGAAAAAGATCCACAACATCAATGGAAGATTGTTATGATCGACTAATATAAGCATATATAGAAATAAAAAAAGAGCACTCTTATTGAGGCTCTTTTTCGTAGTTCATTTTATATATAGACTGTATTCCAAAACTTTGAGTCTACTCTTAAATTTGTTTCGCAAAATCAACAAGCGACTCTGCCATATGATTAATCTCGTCCATCGAAGCATTCACCTGTTGGGTTAACGCCGCTTGAGTCTGCGTCATCGTTGTCATATTGCCGATATGCTCTAGAATCTGTTCGATCAGCTCTTTCATATCGCTTAGACTGGTTTCGATATTCTCCGTTGCAGAAGCACTGTTTACAGCTAACTTACGGACTTCATCGGCAACTACTGCAAATCCCATACCCAATTCGCCTGCGCGTGCGGCTTCGATTGCTGCGTTCAATCCTAGTAGATTCGTTTGGTTAGCAATTTCACGAATAAAGGTAGAAATATTTTTGGTTTCATCTGCACTGTTTTTCGCTTCATTCGCCGCTTCTGTTGATTTCTCTTGAGCCGAAGCGACTTCTTGTGCTTGTTCAGATACCGATGCCATAGCAGTTGTCATTTCGCTGATCGATTGAGACAATTGTTGCATACGGCTGTTCATGCCTTCTACAACAACATCTTTATTTTTTTCAAATGTAATATCACGAATCGTTCCAGCTACACGTACCGGTAATCCTTTGCTATCTCGAATTGTAGCTCCACCTGCATGATACCAGCGGTATTCTCCATTTTTCAATTGTAGACGGTAATCGATAGCGAACGGAGTCTGTCCAGTATGATCGTTCAAGTGAGCAGCAAAAGCATTCAACGAATATTCTTTATCTTCTGGATGTAGACGATCGCTCCAACTGCTTAATACGTTAGGGAAGTCTTTCTCATCTTGGAAGCCCAGTGTTGAACGAAATTGTGGTGACCACCAGAACTCATTATTAGGGTTAACCGGATCGCCTGCAATGACTTCCATATCCCATGGTGCTTCGATCAATGCTTTGTTGATCAGATCATAACGCGTAACAAGTGCTTGCAACTCTTGTTCTTTTAACTTTTTGTCATGAATATCAAATAGTGCTCCAGCTACACGTAAAGGCACACCTTGACGATCACGAATCGTTGTACCTGTAGCTTTGAACCAACGATATTGTCCATTTTTTAATTTGAGGCGATATTCGATATCATAAGGAGTACGACCGGAGTGATCTAGTAAATGCGTGGCAAAAGCATCTAATACAAATTGTTGCTCATCGGGATGAAGTAGAGAAGCCCAACTATCTAATACATTCGGAAAATCACTTTCGTCACGATAACCGATCATATGACGGAACTCATCAGTCCATGTAAATTTATTATTCGGATTCACCGGATCACCAGCAACTACATTCATATCCCATAATCCAACTTGAATCGCTTCAGTGACTAGATCCAAACGTAGTGAAATATCTTGCTTTTGATCGTACAATAATGCAAAGGCATTATTCATATGTTTAACTAATTCTTGTACTTCTGGGGAAGCATCTTTAACATTTAATTGAGGTAACTCTTTTTGTTGTTGAATTTGGGTGATAACGTTTTGACTGGCTTCAATAACTGATTGTAACGAAAGGCTTGCTTTTCTAGGGGAAAATATAGACATTTTGTTGTCTCCTTCAATAATGCAAATTGTGTATTCAAAAATAACGTCCTTAATAAACGATGTCTCTCATATGCTGTTACCTTTATTTCGTACATTTGACCTTCTTTTTGTATAAGACTTTATACCCAACATATCTTAAAATCAATCTTTTTATTATAAAAAAAGCTTATTTATTACATTTTTCGACATTAAATTAACAAAAAATCGACTTTTTATACTATGTAGTCCTATAAAACTGATTTTTGCTTTTTATGTCTATGGTGCTAACAGAAAAAGATAGGAGAGGTATAATGCAACCATTTACTAAACATGTTATTCGAATTATTCAAGCTATTCCGTACGGAAAAGTAATGACTTATGGACAGATCGCCGCAGAAGCAGGAAGTCCGCGTGCTGCGAGACAGGTTGTGCGTGTGTTACATTCGATGAGTAAGAAGTATGATCTTCCGTGGCATAGAGTGGTCAATAGTAAAGGAGAGATCGCTATAACAGATGATGAATCCCGTTTTCTTCAACAAATGCTACTTGAAGAAGAAGGTGTAGAATTCGGTATCCAGGCTATTGTCGATCTCTCTATCTATCGGTATAAATACGTGGAATCTGAACATGTGGATGAAATGTAATCTTATAATGCCCGGATCGTTCCTCCATCGACGATCAGAGACTGTCCGGTTACATACGTATTGGCAAACGAACCGTAAAATACAACCATACGTGCAAATTCTTCCGGTGTTCCCATCCGTCCAAGTGGAATCTGTGCAGTAGCTTGTGCTTGCAATTGTTCTACAGATATCTGCTGATCTGCTGCACGCTTACTGTCTAATTCTAAGATTCGATCAGTCGCAATCCGTCCGGGTGCTACGGTATTGATCAATATTCCTTTGTGCCCGTATTCCGAAGATAATGTCTTGGTTAGTGCCTGAATACCCGCACGAAAAACATTGGATAAAATCAATCCATCGATAGGCTGTTTGACAGAAGAGGAAGCAATATTGACTATCCGTCCACCACCATCAGATTGTAGAGCTGGTAAAGCCGCACGAATCAGACGAATCGTACTGAGTAGATTTTGTTCAAATGCTTGTTGCCAGTGCTCGTCTTCCATATCTGTAAATGTTCCTCCTGGAGGCCCGCCAGCGTTGGTGACCAATACGTCTAACCGACTTGTGCGTTCTATTACTTGTGCTATAGCCGATTGAATCTGTGTAGCATCATTCACATCCATTTGTACAATGTCTACTGTTACCCCGGTTGCCGAAGCAATCTCTTGTTGAGCTTCTTGAAGCTGTTCGATATTCCGACTAGCAATCGTTACGCGGGCACCTTCTCTTGCAAATTCAAGCGCACTCGCTCTTCCCAATCCTTTACTAGCAGCAGCTACAAATACAGATTTATCCTGCAATCCTAATTCCATATCAAACCCTCCTAAAATTGTGTTATTGATTTCCATAATCTCTCTGGTTCATTTTGAAAAATCCCTATATAATTCATCTAGCTTAGTGAAAGGTCTTTATTTCAAATGTAAGACGTTTTTTTTAAGATTTCCCACAAATTTGCTCTCAGAATTTATTAAATAAGTATGAAGTGTCGATATAATGAATATACCCATTTTGCACGGAATCCGATGTGATTTTCTTTTACCAGTAATTGAAGATTACGTATCACTTATTGAAATCCTACCTATACAATATAGACACGAACCGAAATAACAGAAGCGAACTTTATCTATCCGGCTGGTTCGAAGGTTTTTTTACCATGTTTATAATGATTGTCGAACTATTCAATAAGGTGTTCTTATACGCCAATACTTAACAGTCTAAGTGGAATTGTTACCTTAAACTATAATAGATGGAAGTGACTACTATTGAGGTTGATACCTGTTACCTCCCTAAAGCCGGGAATGCGATTAGCCAAAAAAATACACAATGATGAAGGAGTTGTACTCCTCGCTATAGACTCCGAATTAACAAGCGGTATTATTCGTAAATTACATAATCATGGTCTCGATTATGTGTACATTCAAGATGCAGATACTGAAGATATCGTAGTCAAAGATATTATTACTTCTGAGACTCGTCATAAAGCGTTACAAGAAATAAAGACCGGGTTCCGCAGTCTAATCGATCCTCAAGCCCAAAAGAAGAATTACCCTTTAATTGGACGTTCCTTCTCAGGAGTAGTGGATTCGATTCTAAATGATATCAGCTCAGATCCTGAAGTGATGATTATGTTATTGAATATCAATGCCAAAGATCAATATCTATATCATCATTCTTTAAATGTATGCATTTATACTCTTTTACTTGGAAAAGTACATGGATATTCTACAGAAGAACTGCATGTGCTTGGAATTGGTTCTTTGTTACACGATATTGGCAAAATCAAAATCCCTAATTCGATATTGTCCAAGCCAGAACGATTAACCGATATGGAATACGAAGAAATTAAGCTACACACCGAATACGGGTACAAAATGTTAAAAGACGAGCCTGGCATTCCGCTACTGGCTGCCCACTGCGCTTATCAGCATCATGAACGATTGAACGGAAGTGGCTACCCGCGTGGTATTACCGAACCGGATATCCATGAATATGCCAAATGGATCGCGATTGCTGATTCATACGATGCATTGACCACAAGTCGTGTGTACCGCTCTGCCCTTTTGCCTCATCAAGCACTCGAAGTCTTATATGCAGGATATGGCACGATGTATGATAAATATATGATGGAAGTTTTCAAAAGTCGGGTCGCTATCTATCCGATCGGTCTAACTGTCATTTTGAGCAATGGTCTCAAAGGTGTTGTGGTGCATATTCACAAATCGATTACTCAACGTCCTATTATTCGGATTCTATATAATGAAGCTGGTGAACGATTAGATTCACCTTATGATCTAGATCTACTTGCTCACCATTCTATCGTTATTGCAGGTGTAGAAGGTCTAAACACACATATGCACACGTAATCTACGCTTATAACTAAAGTTATACAGGCTTAACTATACAAAGAGATTCGTCAGATCATTAAGATCTGGCGAATCTCTTCTTCGGTTAACGCTGTTAACGCAGGTTGTTCGGTGCCTGCTTGAATCACTTCGTCGATCAAATGCTTTTTGGTCTGTTGTAATTCGAACATTTTATCTTCTACAGTACCTTGCGCAATCAAGCGAATCACTTGCACCGTATTTTGCTGTCCAATGCGGTGAGCACGATCAGCCGCTTGTTCTTCTACCGCTGGATTCCACCATAGATCATATAAAATAACCGTATCCGCTCCGGTCAGATTAAGCCCTGTTCCGCCTGCTTTGAGCGAAATTAAAAAGATATCACGCTCTCCTTGATTGTATCGATTACATAACTCTACTCGTTCCGCTACAGGGGTATTTCCATCTAGATTAAAATAAGGAACTTGCGCTTGTTGAAGCTCCTGCCCGATAATCCCCAACATCTCGGTAAATTGAGAAAAGATCAACAATCGCTTGCCTGCATCCAGACTTTCTTCCACAATTTCTAACAGCTGTTCTAACTTGGCTGATCCACCTTCATACTGCTGTACAAATAAAGCAGGATGACAGCACAACTGACGTAGACGGGTAAGTCCTGCTAGAATTTTGATTTTATTTTGCGGTACAGCCTTGTCATTCAAATGCTTCAAAGCATCTTGTTGTAGTCTGGCTAGATAAGCAGCATACAGTTTTTTCTGCTCTGGTAATAATTCAGAGACAAGGATATGTTCCTGTTTGTTAGGCAGTTCTTTGAGTACATCTTTTTTCAATCGTCTTAGTACAAATGGACGAATCCGCTTAGCAACCGTTTCGTTAGACAGATCAGCAAATGACTTTTTATCGCCTAACAGTTGCGGAAATACCACATGCATAATTGCCCATAATTCATAGATCGAATTTTCTATCGGTGTACCTGTTAATGCAAAACGATATTGCGCTTTGATCTGTTTGACCGCTTTCGCAACTTGAGTAAGATCATTTTTGAATGTCTGTGCTTCATCTAAGATCAACGTGTGAAAAGAAGATCGATGCACTTGCTCTAGATCGCGACGCAATAATGGATAGGAAGTGATAATGACATCCACCGCAGGTCGATCACTCCCCTCGGGTTCTGACGACTGCTGTGGCAACGATTGATACCAGCGCCGATTACGCTCCGTTTTGCTTCCATCAATCAGACAAATATGAATCTCAGGAGCAAAGCGCCGAATCTCATGTTGCCAGTTATACATCAGTGAAGCTGGCGTTACGATCAATGCAGGTTGACCACTACGCCGGATATCAGACAACATAGAAGCTAGAAAAGTAATACTTTGTAGCGTTTTGCCAAGCCCCATATCATCCGCCAGAATACCACCGAAACCATAATGAGCCAGTGTTCTCATCCACTGATAACCATACTGCTGATAATCCCGTAAAATAGGTGCTAAATGTGCAGGTACAGGCTCTTCGCGCAGATCAGGGTTACGCATATTGTCTAACAACAAACGCAGCGACTTGCCGAACTGGACACTTTCGTTCGTTGACTCTTGATCTAGCCCTGCGAGTCCTTGAATGAGCGGCATCCGCATCACCAACTGTCCAGTCTGCTCTTCATTGGTTGTATGATCCAGCAGATCATGATCCAATGGCATAAATTTCGCCATACCCGTTTGCTGAATAAAAGCGATAATTTTGCGGAATTCTTGTTGTTCTAAAGGTAATAACGCTCCATTAGGTAAACGATGGTAACGCCGTTGTTCACGTAGCGAATTGAGCACTTCTATAATCTGAGACTCTGCTATACCATCCAACTCCAAAGTCAATTCCAACCAATCATGACGCGGGTCTGTATTCACTTTTAATTTGGGTGCAGATAAAGGATTATATACTCTGGCCTTAACTGCTGAAGTCGCATACACTTCGACCCATTGTTCCAGACGAGGCAAAATATGATACAAAAATTCATATTCAGCATCTTCGTCTGTCAAAAAATAACCGCCTTCGGTCTGTACAAAAGAACCTTCGTCCAACAACATCATAATCTCTTCTTCTTGCTTACTATCTCTTAATAAAATCTGCCCTTCTGGTAATGAAGGCACTTGTAGATCTAACGGATTGATAGTGACCTGCCCGTATTGAAATTCTAATCCTGCTAATAGCCGATCTCGCACACGATCCAGATACAATCGTGCTTGAAGCGGAGTACGTACAATATATTCAGAAACAGCGCGAGTCATATGAACCTGACCTAATGTCATCAATCCTGGAATCACTTGCTCGATAAAAGGCTCTAATTGCTCTTCCGGAATAGTCATCGTCTGATGAGTGCGATATTGCTCTGACGCTTGCAACATCGATTGAAGCTCACTCAGACGCTGACACTCGTTCTCAGGTACATGAATCAATTGACCATAAGAAATAACCGTTTCATACCATTCCAGTATAATAAGGTGCTCTAGCCCTTCTACATGCAATTCATATCGGGGTGGGGCGCTAAGAGATGTTGTATCTTTGCTACTTTTATTGGATTCTAGTTCATAACGATCCAGTTGAAATTGAATCGGCAACAATTCCTGACTTGGCATCACTGTACCCCACTGCTGACCGTTATATTCCAAAGTAGTGAAAGATGCGTGAGACAGTTGCTCAAGCATTTCTTGCCAGTGTGAAGCTGGAATTAATACTAACCGCTGATGCTGTTGATGGTATCCAGCAATCGCACCTTGCGCTTCCCAGCTTCCGTATTGTTGTTCTTCTTGAATAATATCGAGCATATGCTGAATAAGACGATCATCTGTACGAGCAAAGCTATGTAGTTCAGGATCATATGTGAACGATTTGGAAAAATAATAACTTTCTCGCCGCTTCACATGCTCTAGAAATTCGATCAACTGCTGTACAATATAGACACGCTTGGGTCCAACTTTCATTTCGATGCCTATTCGGTATTGCCGATTACCGTAAGCAATAGGCTTGCAGATCCATTCTACTTGAAGTGTTGTTCGAGTCTCGAAATACGTTCGACTGCCACTAGGACGTTGCTTTTTATCGGCAAATAAAGAAAGCATATGCCGGGTTAATTGTAGTGCATCGTTGTGCTGTTGTTGTATCTGATAATTATCTTCTTGCGAAGTATCTACCTCTTGCTCTTCTTCAGCCAAAGACCGCTCAGGCTTCGCAGAGGACTCTACCAGAATAGGTACAATCCCTTGCTGTTGTGCATAATAGATATGAATTAATACCGCCGCAATATGCTGACAATAATGATCATAAGAGGACAGCGAAGGGCAACTACACTGAGCATACACTTCCCCTTCTTCATCCACATTTACAGAGACCTGTTCGGTCAGTTTAGCTCTAATATTCACAATCGCTTGATACATCGAAGATTGCTGATCATATTGAATGAAGGATACTTTACCATTACGGTAATACGATTTCCCTTTCGCAAAAGCAGTCTTTCCACACCATAATTCGATCGTTGGCAAATGAAGTTCGGTACTCACGTTAGAATCCTCCTTTCTACAAATGTATTACTTAGGATAAATGAGCTGTGATAATCTGTACGGTATCGCCTTGATAAATCGTACCTTCCCGTTCTACGGAACAAACGATACCTCTTGATTTGCGGGCAGCCGGTACAAATTTGGAACGTAATTTGGGAATATCATATACTTCTTCAATCACTTTCCCTGGAAAGATACAAGGCAGATTCTCTCCTTCACAGATTAGGCCGGTTCCATCGGGGAAAATTAATCTCGCTCCTGCTGGCAAATGTGTAAGTTGATCGAATCCACGTATCATAAGATTAGCCCCTAGCCATTCAGGTCTTACTTCAGGCAATTTCATACGTAATGCAATCTGCTCACAATCTTCATAAGACACAATACTGATCTGTCTGCGATTAGCAATCATAGTTCCTTTTTTATATATTTTCTGTCTGGAATCAGCAGGGCGTAACAATCCATAATGACGATCTCCAGGAATACCTGCTAGCTCTACCGCAATCGAAGGTAATTCTCGAGTAATAAAGCTTTTGGGTGTATCTGCTATTAATACTTGTTGTACGGTGATGATCTGATCGGTCATTGAATTTCTCCTTTAGTATAGATAATTTAACGTTATTCTTGTTGTATATACAATGTGAATATCATAGAGGAAATACACATAAAAAAGAAGCCCTATCTTACAGGCTTCTATCCAGGAATGATCTAGGAAATAGATTGTTGCTGCTTTATAGTGACTGCTGCTCTACGGCGATAAAGGATAGTCGCACCAATAGCTGCACCGATAAAGCTATAAGATACGATACTCGATAATGCAAGCACCTGAATAACACTAAGTTCGTAGACCATCACTATTTTAGTACCAGCTTCTAGCACAAGTAGCACGCCCCAGATCAGTGTCATATTGCGCATGACTTTGCGGAAATAAGCATATTGCCATTTTTGCTCAAAATCTGAAATGGTACTAAAACGACTAGCTATATAATAAATAAGGGGCTTGCCCACCCATAATGAACCCAAAAATAAGATACCAACCACACCTGTAATCATTGATTCTCGCAAAAGAAGAAGCTTTTCACTACCTCCTAGCAATACCATCACCAATGAGAGCACAAAAGTTAGTAACATCAAACCTCCGAATACATCAATTTTCCGATGTCTGGCAAAATGAAATACATTATCAACCAAAGGAATTAACGTCGCAATCGATAATGCAGTTAGTCCTCCTACATACGGTGACAGCCATACATAGACTCCCCACGGAATAAGACCGTTAATAACCAGTGTAAATATGATATAACTACTCGTTGACATATTAAGCATGATGAACACTCCTTTGATTATATAATGTTGAAATATGCTACTATCCTCGTTCGTTCTCTACTTCATCTTGTAATTAAATCTTAACAGGATGACCAACAAATAAAATCTACCGCAAGGTTAGTGTTGAAGTATATCTCTAGATAGACAAAGGAGTATGGAGTAAGAAGCTGATTAAGAAGACATTCATTTCATTATCGCTACTATACGGGTTGTAACTTTGTGACTCAAATTATTTTTTCCAACGAATATTATTGAATACTTCATAAATGATAATGCTCTTTATCGTTAATTTTCATAAAAAAAGACTTCCCTAATCCAGAACATAATTGTTCGGAAAGGAAAGTCTTTGGGTTGTATCTAATTTAGACTAGCGGGTGAATCGCAAATTCGAACGCTATCGGTTGATCCGCAGGAATCTGATACTCATCTAATACAGGAGCACCCCAGCTATCATCCCCACCTACACCCATTTGCTTGCCAGCTACAGTAACTACCGTATAGTACACATTTGGCAATTCATATTGATGATAAGCACTTTCTAATTCAAAAGCAGTATACGGCGAAATATTACATTCTACCGGTGCTGTCGACGGTGCTGTAATCCGAATCCCTTGTTTACGTTGATCGGTAATATCCACACGACGTACACCTGTGCGGTTACCGGATTCTTGCGGTACAACATAACCGGATACATTATCAGATGCTTGATTCTGGAAATGTGTTAAACGAGCGCCAAATGCGCGGTCGCTATAGTTCTCATCAGGTCCCATCGCATACCAGTCCAATTGATCATAATCTGCCGGTACTTTGAACGATAAAGCGAAGATCGGTAGATTCGCAAGTCCTGTCGCACCGTTGTAAGTAGACTGTACTTTTACACTTCCGTCTCCATACACAGTATAGGTTGTTGTTACTTTCAGATCAGCATGAATACTGAATCCATAATGGAATGTAACCGTTACATGGTCTGCTTGCTCATTCACATCAATACCTATACATTGACGAGCAAGACTAGCTGCAAACCAGTTGCCTGCATGGAATCCTCTAGCTGTTCCTTTATCATTATCTGTTGTTGCACGCCAGAACAATGGTGCCGGTGGCGTAGAGATCATTTCACGTTGTCCATAACGTAGAGAAGTTAAGCTACCTGCTCCTTTAGAGAACATCACGCTAAATCCTGTACCATGTACACCGATATTCACATCACCATGTGCTACACGTAATGTACCTGTTGGAAGTGCAGACTCTTCTTTTTGTTCCACGTGGAAAATATGTTGTCCAAATGCGACTTCATAACCAGCTTCTGCCCATAGTTCTGCTTCTTTCAGTACAAGCGACGCATGAATTACATACTCACCTGCTTGAGTATGCATATCTGGCAATACCCATTCAATACGTGCTTGTGATTGTGCATTGACTTCAACAGGCATCGTATTCGTATATACTTCTACACCTTCATGGTGAAGGCTATAGACGAGATTGTACGCATCAGTGCCGACAAATACATTTTCATTTACAATCGTAATCGCACTTACATCAGGAAGAAGTTTGATATTTTGGTATAAGAATTTCACTTCTTGCATTTTAGGAGAAACTTTACGATCGGCATATACGATACCATCTGTACAGAAATTGTAATCGGTAGCACGATCATCATAATCGCCACCAAATGCTAAATATTCTTTACCATAGCGATCTTCTTTCATGACTGCTTGATCGATATAATCCCAGATGAATCCACCTTGATACATCTCATACTTCTGTTCCAAATCCGTATATTTAGACATACCTCCAACCGAGTTACCCATTGCATGCATATATTCACAACTGATATATGGTTTTTGCGGATTATTATTTAGATACTCTTCCACATCAGCTACTTTGGCATACATCCGGCTTTCCATATCACTTGTTGCATCATAATCACGATTGTGGAAGACACCTTCATAATGAACCAAGCGTGTAGGATCAGTCGTACGGAAGTAGTTGGATACATTCAGAATCACTTCACCTGCATATGCTTCATTACCACAAGACCAGATCAGAATCGATGGATGGTTTTTGTCACGTTCTACCATAGAGATCGCACGATCCATAACGATATCTTGCCATTCTGGCAAATTACCTGGAACGTTCCAAGATGGCTCAACAGCGCCCATCTTCTGCCATGAACCATGACTTTCTAAGTTCATCTCATCAATCACATACAGACCATACTCATCACATAGCTCATACCAGAGCGTCTGGTTCGGATAATGCGATGTCCGTACAGCATTCATATTGTTTTGCTTAATTGTGCGAACATCCCACAGCATATCTTCTGCTGTAATCGCGCGTCCTGTACGAGCATTAAACTCATGACGGTTGACACCTTTAAACACAATTCGTTTGCCATTTAAGCACATCACTTTGTTGATCATTTCAAAACGGCGGAATCCTGATTTCTGTGGAATCACTTCTACCAAACGACCTGCTTCGTCATAAATAGAAATCAACAACGTATACAGATACGGATGCTCTGCGCTCCATGTATGTACATGATCAATAGTGGTAGTAAGCTCTGCTTTTCCATCGACAAATGTAGCTTCAAGCGAACTTACATTAGCCCCTGTCGCATCTTGTACTTCGATCATTGCTTTTGCCGAGATCGCTTGCTCTAATGTTAATTGTACCGACAACTGACCTTGCGTATAAGCATCATCCAATCCAGCATTCACATGAAGATCGCGAACATGCACAGACGGTACAGTATACAAATACACATCACGGAAAATACCGGAGAAACGCCAGAAATCTTGATCTTCTAACCATGAACCTGTACTGCGTTGGTACACTTCAACTGCTAATTTATTTTCGCCTGCTTGAAGATAAGGTGTCAGATCAAAATCAGCCGGTGTGAAGCTATCTTCGCTATACCCTACAAATTGTCCATTAAGCCAAACGTAAAAAGCAGACTCTACCCCTTGAAACGAAATATAAATAGGCGATTGATCTCCAGATGGACGCTCTAGTAAATGCTGAGGCACTGTAAAGTACTTCACATAACTGCCTACCGGATTCGATTGAGTAGACAGACTGTTTTCTACTGTAGCTGTCTCTGATGTGAACAATGGACGCAAATCTTCATGTCCATCCCACGGATACATTGTATTTACGTATTGCATTTGTCCATAACCTTGTAATTGAATATGACCCGGAACGGTAATATCTCCCCAACCGTCACAAGCAAAGTCTGTTTCTTGAAATCCTTGTGGGCGAGTGCTTGGATTGGTAGCATAGTTGAACTTCCAATTACCATTAAGTGAAGAACGAAGCTTCATATCGCCACGTGTCTGTGCTTCTTCTAACGTTTCATAATATTTATGATCTGAGTACGCTTTCAAGCGATTCACAGCAAATACACTGACATCGGTTAACCAGTCCAAACTAGGCTTTTGTTGATTCATGTCCATACCCCCGACTTTTCTTTGTTTTAGAGTGACTAGCGCTCCGGGGAATCGTTATTCTTGCCGTCGCTGGTAAAACTCGGATATCTTGATTAGACCACTAAGTGGTCGATATCCGAATTTTAAAGGCTCCTTTCAGAATAACGATTCCCCTCCGCTAGATGTAACTGCTACTCCATTTGACTGCGTCTCCATAGTAGAACCAAAACCTCAACCTTAGATCCTCACTTTAGAGTAAATGACCACTTTGGAGTTTTTAGCTCATATGCGCTTTGGCTATATGGTTTTTTCATTGCATAAAATAATGATGTTAGTCTCGCTCTAGCATTGCTATTCGCTTTAGCATCGATATAATGATGGCTCTGATCTTAAACTAATTCATTTCACGTTACTCTCAAAATCAAATAAGCGTAAAGCATCAAACAAGTCAAAACCATAAAATCTTTTCAACCCTTACATCCTTAAATCTTTTACTATTTTATTCTTTTATTCTTTTAATCCTGAATACTAAATTCCAATTTAAAATTCCCAAATCCTTAACTCGCTAGATCCCTAACTCCCTAAATCTCCCCTGCTACCTACTCGAAGTAAAATGAAATCTCTTTCTTGTGGACGTGGCAAAGTGGCTGTGATGCGGCGGAGCGGAGTCTAAGGAAATTGTCCTGAACGTCGCCTTTAAAGATAAATGCGACTGCTTGGCAGTCATTCAAAGCATTTATCTTTACCAGCGGCGGCAAGGACAATTCCTTAGACGAAGCGGTCCCCATCAACAGCCACAGTCCATCTCCACAACTTTGAGATTTATTTTACCGATCCAACCATTCCTGCTACGAAGTGTTTTTGCATTACGAAGAAGACAATTGCAGTAGGTAATGTAGAGAATACGATAGCGATCATGATCACACCATAATCCGGTGCATAACTTGATCCCAAGTTAGAAATTAACAACGGAATCGTTTGATTTTCTGGCGATTGTAAAACAACCAAAGGCCATAGGTAGTTATTCCAGCTCGACATAAACGTAATAATCGCCGCAGCAGCATAACTCGTTTTCATCGTTGGCATGTACACACGGAAGAATAATCCCAACTCGGTAAGACCATCCATACGACCTGCTTCAAGCAAGTCTTTCGGGAACATTTTGGTACTTTGACGGAAAAAGAAGATCAAAAACGCTGTTGTTACGGTCGGAATAACTACTGATGCTAATGTGTCGATACCGATCGTTGGTACAACATTACTGATTTTACCGAACATCCGATATAACGGAACCATCATCGCTGCAAAAGGAATCATCATCGATAATAGTAAAATGTTAAATACGATATCTTTCGCTTTACTGCGGTATACTTCAAATCCATATCCTGCAAGAGAAGCGATTAACAATGCTAGAATCGTAGTACTGATCGAGATTTTAGCAGAGTTTCCGAGAGCACCCATAATATCTACAGAACTCGTTAATTTTTGGAAGTTTTCGATTAAATGTGAACCCGGTAACAATTTACCTTTGGTGACGTCTACCGAAAGGTTCGTTGAGCTGACGATCATCCAGAAAAATGGAAAAATAGAGATGAATGCGGCGATACTCAAGAAAATATAAGTGAAAAACGTTTTCGATTTATTCATTGCGATCACCTGCCACTCTGAATTGAATAAATGCTAAGATGATGATCATAATTACGATAGAATACGATACAGTTGCTGCATAACCAAAGTCTGCTGAATATTTGAACGACAGATTGTAGATATACTGCGAAATCGATGTGGTCGCATTACCTGGTCCACCTTTGGTAATATTGACGACTTCATCAAATAATTGCAGCGTACCAATTGTCGATGTGATCGATGTGAACAAAATAATAGGTTTTAGCATAGGAATCGTAATGCTGAAAAATTGACGAATTGCGGAAGCACCATCAATACGTGCTGCTTCATAAATAGAGTTGTCGATATTTTGTAATCCAGATAGATAGAAAATCATGTTATAACCTGTCCAGCGCCATGTGATCGCGATAATAATTGTTACTTTTGCCCAAAACGGATCAGCAATCCATTCAATCGGAGCACCAATCAAATGCAATTTCAGTAACAACGCATTGACCAAACCATCCGAAGAAAATAGATATTTAAATACAACGGAATAAGCAACAAGCGATGTAATACAAGGTAAGAAAATAGCTGTACGGAAAAATCCTTTAAATCTTAAACGAGGGTTGTTCAGTAATACAGAGATAAACAAAGCAAGCACAACCATTAAAGGCACTTGGAAAATCAAATAAATAAATGTATTTTTTACTGCAGTCAAGAACATATCATCTGTAAATAAACGAGCATAGTTATCAATACCGTTAAATTTCAGATTAGAGCCTGTTCCCGTTTGGAACGAAAGAATAAGTGCTTGAATCATTGGATAAAAGTAAAACGCACATATCATTAGAACCGCGATTGCAATAAATAACCATCCGGTTAAGCCAGCTTTGAAACGAGGGCCGAACTTGGATTGAGGTTGAGCTGCTTTCATTTCTTTCATCTCCTTTATATCGCTTGTGGGTTATTTTTTTTATTTATAGCTTAGATACAGCAATAAAACCTTGAACGGCGAAGCCCAAGGTTTCATTGCTGTGTCTATCGCCTTACGCCCAGCAAGCTTTCTCTATCCACTGCCTGAGCAGATCGGGTACAGTATGCTATTTTATTTCAATTGAGCTTCTGCTTGAGCTTGAACATCGTTCAATACGGAGTCGATGTCTTTACCAGCAAGGTAATTTTGTACTTCTACTGTCATGATATCTTCGATAGCATACGTGTGTAGACCGTAGTTTACGTTAGGAACTTCTGTTGTCCATTTTGCAAAGTCAGCATAGATTTTTTGTCCGCCAAAGAATTCGTCTGCTTTGTCATAAGCTGAACCTGAAGAAGCAGATTTCAACGTACCGATAATACCAATTTTGTTTAACATATCTTGATACAATTCTTTATCAGAACCGAATGTTTCTTTCATAAAGTCTGCTGCTGTATCTTGACCATCAACGTTCATCACATACCATGAGCTACCACCGATGTTAGATGCGTGAACAGAGTTTGGTGTATCTTTCAATTTAGGGAATGGAACAACAGCCCATTTACCAGATTGTGAAGCTTCTGCTTTGATAGAAGGTGTAATCCAGTTACCTGTAGGAACAGATGCTACAGCACCACTGTTGAATGCAGCCAAGAATTGACTCCAGTCAGAGTTTGTTTTTACGATATTTGCATCAAACATTGCTTTGTAGTTTTCCATCGCTTCTTTCAAAGCTGCGTTTCCTGCAATGTTAGGAGTTTTACCGTCTTCTTTCAGATACCAAGAACCAGCAGATTGGATCATTGCACGAATCAATCCCAAATCATTCGGATCTTGAGTTAACATATCTTTACCAGTTTTAGCTTTAACTGCTTTACCGATTTCGATAAATTTATCCCAATCGATATCTTGCATATCTTCAGGTGTGTAACCTGCTTCTTTAAGGTAATCTGTTCTTACGTACATACCTGTTACACCGGAATCAAATGGAACTCCATATTGTTTACCGTTGTAGCTTGTAGGGCCTGCTTTGTAGTCTGCGAAGTCTGCACCTTTGATGGAATCAGACATATCGCGGAAAGCATCTGGATACGCTTGCAAGAAGTTTTGTGAACGATAATCTTCGATCAATACAATGTTTGGAAGACCTTTTGTTGTACCGGAGTTCAAACCTGTGTTTAATTTTTGTACGATATCCGCTTGAGCGTTTTCAACAATGTTGATTTTTACGTCAGGGTGTTTTGCCATATATCTTTCTTTAGCTAAATTCAATGCTGCGATATTAAAGTTAGGGTCCCATGCCCATACTGTAATTTCTTTTTTAGCTGGATCAGAACTTGCACCGCTACCCGAATTACTGGAACATGCAGATAACATGAAAACGGTTGCTAGTAAAAGAAACATCATTTTTTTCATTTTGTGTTCAACCCCTGTTCTTTTTTTGAAAGCGTTTACCATTTGGTATATTTATCTTAACACCTCTTAATTTGAATACGGTATGACTATCTTTGTAAGGATTTGTGATTTTGTTATATTTCAAATTTTTGATAGCGTTATCATTAGTAATATATTTGGATAATGGTAGAAATTAAACATTGGATTTGTTGGGGTTAGAAGTGGAACTGGACATAGGTAGACCGCTTTGGGGATCTATTCTTTCTTGGCGTCGCTGGTAAGACCGGATATCTTGAATTGACCGCAGGCGGTTGATATCCGAGTCTTAAAGGCGACTTTCAGAAAGAATAGATTCCCCTTCGCTCTGTGCTGGGAGGATTTTGGGTGGGTACTTAACTATGGGAGTGCACAAATCTGGTGTTTGGGTGGGGTGGGCAGGAAAGATGGGAGTAGGAGTTAGGTGGGTACGTCATTATGTGTTGTACTATAAAGTTCAATTTGTTCGGGTTTGTTTAGATTTGAATGTGATGGATGAAATTGGGTGATTTGAATAGGAATATTTTTGGATAGAAAGATTATGGGGTGGTTTCAACCACAAAAAAAGATAGGCACTTGATTAGAAGTGTCTACCTTTTTCGTGTGGGATTATTTTGGGTTGGTATTTTCTATTGTTATTTAGTAAGGGATATGAATAAGAATAGACTAGCAAACAAAATGGTAAGAGATTGCCCATAGATCTTTAAGCAGATACGATGTTGTGAGTGTTTTCGGCTCTTTTACTTTTTACTGCTGTTCCAGAATTAAAGGCATGGTAATTTTCACTTTTGTACCTTCGCCTTTGGTACTGGAGATCGTGACTCCGTATTCTTCGCCATACAGTAGTGTGATGCGGTTGTGGACGTTTTGGATGCCGATGCCTGTAAATAGTTGGCGTTTGCTTTTCGGATTCGGGAGCGGATTGTGTTCGCTCTCTGCGGAAAGACCTTCCATACCGTCTCCATTGTCGACCACTTCGCAGGTAAGTACGCCATCTGATTGAGAGACCATAATATAGATAATTCCATTTTGTTTCTCATTAAACGCATGGAAAAACGCATTTTCGATAAACGGTTGAATAATCAATTTGGGCACATGGTATTCGAGACAATCGGGCGATACGAAATAGTTCACCTGTACACGTTGTCCATACCGCACATGGTTGATAAATACATAATTTTTCATATTGCCGAGTTCTTGTTCAATAGTAATCGTTTCACTCACATTACTGATCGTATTTTGCAATAACGAGATCAATGCATTAATCGTCTCAGCGGCTGTTTCTTTGTTGCCTTTTTGCACCAGAATTTTGATCGAAGCCAGCGTATTGTATAGAAAATGTGGATTGATCTGTCGCTGTAGTGCAGCCAATTCGGCATTCCGCTGATCTTTCTGTGTCTGAAGTAAACGTTCAATATAATCGTTCAGCTCATCGAGCATATAGTTATACGCACGACCCAGTTCCTGAACTTCATAGCTTCCACTCACTTGAATATAATTGTCAAAATTCTTTTCGGTAATCGTAGACATCTGCTTCACCAGACGGGTTAACGATTGCGTCAATCGGCGCGAGATTAAAAATACGATCAATAGTGCTCCGCTGACAATCGCAATACAGATCAGCGCCACAGAGCGCACATTAATGATCTGTCCAACTGCAAATTCACGATCAACCAGATTTACCAGATAAAAATCATATTCAGGTACATAATTCGATAAAATAATATGATCTTTGCCCATCACATCTGCATCCATATAATCCAGATGTTTTTTGTTAATTTGAGTCGCATAATTGAGCAATTCCGGGGCAAATGTACCGATCAAATCATCTCGATTACTTGATACGATCCGCCCGCTTGCATTAACGATAAGAACATCATTGCCTGTACTGGTAAAATTACTATAAAATCGCTTGAACTCTCGCTCTTGAATCGCTATATAAATCGTTCCGTACAAAAAATTACTGGTGCGCTCCATCAATGCTTTGGACGCAATAATATAATGTTCTGGGGGTTGATGGATATCTGTCGATTCTTCATCATATTGATACATCAATCGTTTGGGTTCAGCAATCGTATTTTGGGTAATCGGGCTTTTGGTTAATGCATTCATCGGAATCGGCCAATATCCATAATCAGAAGAATAGCCTCTTCCATTCACTCCGATAACGGTTACCCCTACTTCATATGCATCTACATTCGATTTTATCTGCTTCATCTGTTGACCCATACTGAAATACGAGCTGGCTGTGGCGACTGAATCCCCTTCCCCACTGGTGAGAAAGCTTTTGACTGTCGCTGTCTGAGACGCATGGCTGACTGCATTTACAATCGAATCGTTAAACGACTCAAAGCTTGTTTTGATCTGGTTCAATACTTTGGAGTTGGTAATACTGAATGTCTCGGCAAATAAACGCTCTGACATTCGAATCGTTACCAGTGAAGTCAACAAACAAACAGCAATAATACTCACGACCATCACGATAAATAATTTAAAAAACAGACCTTGCTGTTTGAAATTGTCGATACTTTTTTTCATACTCATTCCCTTTTCTGTAACCCATTCATACATATAAAATAGTAAGATATTTTGCTTCGCAAAAATCATTTTCTTATTGAACTTGGTCGCGCTTATCGTGCCAAGCGCTTAACGCAAGTGTTTACGACGGTATTGGCTTGGGGATAATCCGGTTAGTTTTTTGAATACTTTGGTAAAATAACTAGGATCGGAATAGCCTACTTTACTGCTGATATCGGCAATCGTGAACTCGTCTTCTTTTAACATCGCGGCTGCTTTTTCAACACGAATTTTGTTCAGATATTCGCTAAATCCTTCTTTATTATGGGTAGTGAAATAGCTAGACAGATACGACGGGTTAAAATGAAAATATTGCCCTAAGCCTGTCAGACTGAGCGACTCTGCAAAATGATCATCGATATACTCCAATAATTTTTTCATATTAGAGTTACTATTCGGCTGTGTACGTGCAGCAATCTGCTCATCCACCACCAGCAAAAAGCGATTTAGCAAATCAATTGCTTCATTAATGTGTACCGCTTCATTGATCTGTTTGAAATAATTATATTTCTCAGCATCCAGTTGTTCGATATCGTAATCCAGATTGCCGAGCAATGTAATAATATTGAATACGACATTACCTAGAAAAGACTTCAATTCAAATGGGGTCGAGACATAATTACCGGACATCGCTGTCACATACTGACGCAACTCTTGAAAAGCAAATTCAAAATGCTCTCGTTTCATTTCTTCGGCAAACTGCTTTAGATTAAATGCCCCTTGTACTGCAACCGGTGGTGGAAGTTCTGATTCTAACATCAGTCTGCGATCCGGGAAATAAAAGCGATAATCTAACAATTTCAAAATCTGTTGATGATACACTGGATCAATCTGTTCAAATACAGCAAACGGATCACTCATCACCCAGCCGATTTGCGGAGATTGGGTATAGATATCATCTGCTAACTTTTGAATAACAGCTACCAATCTAGCATATTGCGATGCTTCCAGGTTAACTAGAAACACAATTAGACCGGAATCACTAACCGGTGCAGGTCGAAATACAATCGATGTCCCTAACGATTCAAGCACTTCTGCCAGTCGCATCCCTAAAGTAGATAAGTGACTTTGTACCGCAGCAGACGTGTGATTGTTGGCGATATAACCGGAAGGCTGAACCCCGATCAGACAATAATGATCATACGGAAAAGCTTGCTTGATCAGTTCTTGTCCATAATTCACTTCATAGCCAGAGATCACTTTTTCAATAATATGGTCAATCGATAATAACTCTTGATCATTGTGTTCATTATATTGAAGAGATGGAATACGGCGTGCAGTCTTTTGTAGTACCTGCAACAATTCTTGCGTTTCCAACTTCGGTTTTAAAATATAATCAGCGACCCCACTTTGAAAAGTAGATCGTACATAGCTAAATTCTCCATAACTGCTCAGTACGATCACTTCAATATGAGGGTACCGTTGCTTCACAATTCGCGTAAATTCTTCCCCATCCATAATAGGCATCACAATATCTGTTATCACAATATGAGGTTGCAATTGATCCACCAATTCAAGCGCTTCTTTTCCATTAGAAGCTTCCCCTACGATCTGAAATCCATGTTGTTCCCAGACCATATAGTGTTTAATGCCTTGTCTTACCAGAATTTCATCATCTACGATCAAAATTCTACATAGTTCTTTCATTATGACACTCCCTATATAACTCTACTGAAGACTACAAGAATCTTACAGAATACCATTTATGGTAGCGTTTACAAACGTATAGTTTATTATTTATCTATTTAGTATTTTTATGCTAACACAGAATAGAGAATCGTGGGACAAAATATTTGAATATTCATAGATGCCGTAATGAAGAACTGTACTATAAATCAATAAAAAGTATTTCTATACTAAGATCACTTATATCATACACACAATATAAAAAATAGCATTAGACCGCTGATATTACTTGCGATCTAATGCCATTCTTGCTGCTAGAGCTGTGAGTACACTTGCCATTACCCAGCGCTGAACTCTTAGCCAGATTGGACGTTTGCCAAACCACGATACTACCTGACTTGCGACCAGTACAATCAATAGATTGATGATAAAGCTAATACTGATCTGAATCAGACCAAGAGTCGCACTTTGCATCAATACTGATCCACGCGCAGGATCGATAAATTGTGGTAATAAGGAGACGTATAATACGGCTGCTTTGGGATTAAGTAAATTGGTCATAAAACCCATCATAAATAGCTTTTTAGGAGACTCAATTGTTAACGCTTGAGGTTCTAATATATTGCGATCACTACCTGGACGAATCGCTTTCCATGCTAACCAGAGCAAATATACAGCCCCTGCCCATTTAATCATCGTATACAGCACGGGAACCGTTAGAAATAGCGCAGATAATCCCATCATAGTAGCTACAATGTAGACCACAAAAGCGAGCACTACACCGAATAACGAAATCACTCCTGCTACTCTTCCTTGTGTTACCGAACGTGAGATAAGATAGATCATATTAGGACCTGGTGCACAGACCATCCCCAAAGCTACCGCCGCAAAAGCAATCATCGTTCCAAAGCTTATCATATCCATTTCTCCTTTACCGTTTAATCAGTTGATCTCAAATAATGATAATAAACATAGAACGACTACTACTTATAAATACATATGTAAGATTGCTATAAAGTATACGCTTTTGCTACCCATCTGTTAACCTTTATGTTAGTTATTTGACAATAATTGATTATTCCTTCACAATAAATATAATGATCGTTCTATATAAGGAGGGGTATAAGTGAGCAAAAAAAAAGAAACATTATTAACGGTAGCGGAAAAGCTTTTTTATGAACATGGATTTCATGCGATTGGTCTGAAGCAGATTATTACAGAAGCAGATATTGCGATCATGACGTTATACAATCATTTCGCTTCCAAAGATGAATTGATTGTAGAAGTGTTAAAGCGACGTGAACAACAATATATGGAGTACCTGCACCGCTTTCTCACCGATGATCGTGAAGCGATTTTGCTGAATCTAGCTAAAGGACATGCGCAACGGTTGATGGATATTCAATCTCGTGGTTGTATGTTTTTAAGAGCTAAAGAAGAATTTGCAGGTGATCCGGCTCATCCGGTCGTGCAGACTGTTAACCGTCACAAAGAAAATGTGATGAACTTTATCAAACAACTGGATTCTTCTTTAACACATCAACAGATTCTGCAATTTTCCCTGTTATTAGAAGGCTCTACTGCACTTGCTGAAACGGAAGATACAGCAACTGTCTGTGCTCAATTCATTGATATGACTGAAAAGCTATTTGTACGTGTAGCTTAAATAGAACTTATACATGATGATCAACAGACACTACCTCATCTTATGCTGTCTATTTCACTACTTATTTGATCATAAACGCGAGTCATAAAAACCAGTGAGTATAAAGATACTCACTTTTTATTTCGCTATAAGTATAATGATCGTTCTATATATTTTATATACATAAAGGAGTGTTACGTGATGAATGCTAATAAGATCATTTTGCCGGGTATAGCGATGATTGCGGTTTGTTACACATTAGGTCGATATAGCTTTGGATTGTTTTTACCTGAAATTTCGCACTCCCTTTCTTTATCTGCAACTGATGCAGGCTCAATCAGTTCAGTGATGTATATTGCTTATTGTCTAGCGCTGTTGACTGCTCCGTGGTCGATTCAGCAATGGGGACATTATCAAATTATTCGCTTGAGTGGTCTAAGTGTAGCGGTCGGTATAGCTGGCGTAGCCTTAGCCCCCAATGTATGGATATTAACAATAAGTCTATTTCTTGCTGGATGGAGTACAGGCTGGATCTCTCCTGCTCTAGGTCATGCGGCTTCTACCGAATTACCGGTGGCAGATCGGGATCGTGGCAATGTATGGATCAATAGTGGAACAAGCTTTGGCATGGTGTTATCCGGTCCTATTGCTTTGTTATTTACCGAGTACTGGCGTTTGAGTTATGGATTATTTGCAGTTATTGCTATCTTGACTCTTTGGTGGAATAGTAAAAATATACCCAACTGCAGACAGACGGACTCTCTATCACCCTCTATGCAAAAAATACAAATATTTCAGCCGCATAGTGTAACGTTATTTGTAGGTTCTTTATTCATTGGAAGTAGTTCTGCTATGTATTGGACTTTTGCACGTAGCTTTTTGACTGTAGAGCAAGGAGTATCTTACACAACAGCGATCTGGTTTTGGATTGTAATGGGGGCATCCGGTATGATCGCCGGTGGTTCTGGATCATGGATTAATCGCTTGGGACTGGCAAAGTCTTATCGGTTAGGTATGCTCATGATGGCATTAGAAACCGCAGTGCTTATCGTACCCTCGATCGGATATAACTTTGCATCCGCTATTTTATTTGGTAGTTCATTTATCTTTTTGAGCTGTATCTGTATGGTATGGGCAACACGAATTTATCCTGAGCAACCTTCGATGGGCATCAGTCTTTCTTTTTTACTGCTTGGAGCCGGTCAATTTATAGGTTCTTTACTCGCTGGTAGCGTGATTGATCTATTTTCGTATCCGATCGGATTTGCTCTATTTGCAGGACTAGGACTGGTTGGACTGTTGATCAAAGTAGATACTATTAGTATATAACACTAAATTTTAAACACATTGGATACTTAATAAATAAGCTTTAAACAGCTATATTATTTAGTTATTAGTTTTCATTCTTTCATTGACTGTTAAATTTAACTATGATAAATTTGAATAATAATTAAATGTATCTAGGTCAGAATCTATTTATAATTTTTCTATAGAAAAGCTGATTAAGAAGGGTAGTGATTAAATGCACCCATTGTTAGAGAGAAAAAAAGGAACTAGTAGACAATTTGAAGAAGTTCCAATGGAAGTTAACATAAAAGGAAAATTTCTGATTATAAATGTTCCCCACGTCAAACACAATCTTTCATTGACAGGTTTCGATTATACAGTAAGAGCAAGTGTAGAAGCAAAATTAGCTGATATATATGAATATATGCAAAAAAATGACTTAAAAGAATTCGACTATAGACAATATAATCAAATTTAAAAGAAGCACTACTTTTTAGTAGAGCTTCTTTTTTTTGTTTTAAAACGAATAATATCTTTTACAGAGAAGCCATAATCTTTTTTCAATCCTCTTTCTGAAGAAATTACAGTTATAACTATAATCGCATCTGTAAAAGCCAATGCTATTTTAACGGATTTATTATCGTAAACAGATTGAAATGTATATGATAGATTAGGTCTTCCTTTCCATTCTGCTTTTAGAACTTTTGGCGCATCAATAATAGCTTGAGCTAATTTTATTAATATTTCTTTAGTTAGAGGTACATCTGGATCATGATTTTCAAGTCTGTAATTAATTCTCTTTTTAGCGTGTGGCTGTACATCTAAGTAATCATTCTCAGATAGTTCTTGGGCAGTCAATCCAGCTACAACTCGGTTTTTAAAATCTAAAATATTTTTTTTTTGATCTGGTGTTAATAATATATTTATTCCTTTTTCTTGTTTTCTCCATTCCTTTCCAGTTTTTTCAATCGAACTAACAACGATACTATTTAATTGTCCCCTTTCTAAGCTTATAACATCATTAAAAATAATATTTTCATTTTTAAGCGGGATAATTATTTGATTTTTCTGATCCATGAGAAACGCCCCTTTGATTATTTGATTTTTCTATTTTTTTTCTTACTCCAATCAGTCTTTCTTGAACACCCTGCTGTGTAATTTGAATGCCAAGTTTTTTAATTTCGTCTGCTATTTGTCTTTGCTTATACCCTCTAAGTTCTAAAGAATATACTTCCATTTGTTTATTCGTAAAGCTTGATGTAATCTCGAAAAGTTCATTATTCTCAACAAATTCCTTAGGATCTGTTAATGACCATTCAAATGTAATGAGATCGAAATTATCATCATATTTAATATCGCTCGTTTTTATTAATCCATGATTTTCTGAACTATCTTCTCTTTTATCTAATAATTCCTCATAGCTAACAAGTCGGTAATCATCGTTTAGTCGATCTGGATATTTTTTCTTACGTACTCTCTTACGACAGAGTTTTTTGTAATACCATTCGTAACTAAGCTCTATAAAATGTGTAAAATAAACTCCTCTATTCTCATCATATTTAATAATAATTTCCCAGAGAATTCCTATGATGGAAATTAGACTTTCGCTCAATATAGGATTATAATTCGCATCCCAGTGTATTTTAGATGATGCAGAATTTTTATCAATAAGAGGATCAAAACTATACATTTTAGAAGCCATTTTTTTTAAATAAGGAAGATATATTTGAACTAAATTTTTAAAAATATCATTTTTATCCTCATTCCAATTATTCTTATGAGCTATTTGTATTAAGCGTACAAGTATTTGTATCTGATTGTATTTATTTTGTTCATGTGTAGTGGCAGCTATCAACTTTTTATAGAAATCAGTACGACTATTAATATTCATCTTTTCCTCCTTAAAAGTAAAAAACGAATTGAAATATAAAAATAGAGTACCGATAGCATTGGTTAACACGCTATCCTGTACTCTATATATTTATAATAGTACCCATACTTTCTATTTCTAACAAGTATAAATAAATTTCATAGAAATATTATTCAAAATAAAATTTCTATGAAATTTTAACTATTAATAAGAACAGCTCAACCTCATTTTTAAAACTAATTTTATGAATAGTAATAGATTTCAAATATAATTCAATGTCTTTATTATTGAACAAGTGTTACTAACTACCGCTTAAAAATCTATGTATCATGGTACAATAAATAGATATGTACAAAGCTTATTTATAGTAGTAATTTCTTGCATTTTAAATCATTATAGTATGAGATTTTGCTTTACAAAATTCATTTTTATTTAACTCTAAAAATTTATTCTGATTTTGAAAAAGTGCTTAGGAGAATAAAGGATATGACGTTGATATTAAATATAAAAAAAGATATCGATGATGCAGTGCAACAGTGGCATCAACAGTTCGCTCAAGATATCGCACCACTCGGGCAAGGGATTCGTAATGTGCAGTATACAACAGAAGCGTTGACGCTTATTTTCCAAAAAGAATTACCCTCTGATCCTGTAGAACAAGCATTATTCAAGCTAAATGCTTATTTATATATCTTACAAATTGTCGTTCAGCCTGTGCAAAATCATCTAAGTCGCACTATGGCATCGCTCGGTTATCATACTCATTTGGCTGTAGCTGAATTACAGAAATCGCTACAACATCTTTTTGCAGAATCGCTACACCTGACCGATTCTCTAACCGTAGAACAAAGTAAACTTTTAAGTGGAACCTTGTCTTATAGTCGCTTAGAAATGCTGAGTGAATCACGAGATTCGTTTACTTTTTTAGATAGCTATATACGACTCTGGATGAACTGGATGATGGCTATATTGACTGACTCCACCTTGAAAGATAAGCAGCAACTACTACACGCTGAAGTCGAGCTGTTAGAACAACTAGAACCGCAATCCGGTCATTCCGCACTCAAGCAAGCATGGTGGTTAGCACAAAGTTATATTCATTTTGAACGTGGCGCCGAGCATGATGAAGTTGCACTTGCTCTAATCTATACCGCAGCTACCAAACAAGATTTTTATCCTGATCGGTTACCAGATTATCTGGAGCGCTTGAATCAGCAAGCACAGTGGCAACGGTTAGCCCACTGGCTGACTGAACTTGCCGATGTATTGCGCCAACAACAGTCCAATTTACAACATTATGCTTCTTACTGGGAGCAAGTGATTGCAGAACTTCCAGCAGAAGAACCCCAGATGTGGATTGCACTGGAAAAGTTATTGCCTGTCGGCGGACGCATTTACGAAGAAAAATTATTAGCTTATGGCAAATGGCAATTATGGATGGATTATCAGTTAGCGGCTGGCAATGATCCTGCCAATTACAAAGTGACCGAACTGCAACCCTTAGAAAATAATGCACCAGAGATGTTGTTGCCTTTTTACCATCAAGCGGTAGAGCGTCATATGGCACACAAAAATAGGCAAGGCTACAAAGCGGCAGTCAAATTACTCAAACGCCTAGCCAAATTGTATAAAAAAATAAAGCAAGAACCACGCTGGACTGATTTTATCGAGCAATTTGCTCAGCGTCATAGTCGCTTGCGTGCACTTCAAGAAGAATTGCGGAAAGGAAAGCTGATACCATGAGTCATTATATTCAACACATCACTGTCCAGATGGGACTCAGCGAGTATGGCGATGCTCTAATCTACGGTTCCAAAGAAGCTTATGGATTTGTACCTGCTACTTATCTCAAGCATCTGCTATTTGCATGGCATGAAGATTCTTTTTACGGTACAGAACTAGAAGTAGAAGAAACACCGGAAGTAGAACTGATTGTATTGCCTGCTGAACAGGTTATTCCTTATTTTGCATCTGCTCCTTTACTTCATCATGTGCAGTGGAATTGGGAAGGTGAAACTGCTCAGATTCGCAAGCTAGCTCCTTATCTGGAACGGTGTCTGGACGAACGTAAATATCTACCGAGTCTTGCCTCGTATCGCAAAGGCAAATTGCAGTGGAGCTGGGATCAAGATGTGCTGTTAGAATGGGCGCAGGAAGACGGAGTTGAACGTGAAATACGATCTTTGCTCAAAAATTCGTCTCAATTGCAATTCGTTCAAGGATTACAAGCGGCATTCTCCGCCACTGTATTCCGGCAATATTACAACAGTGAAGCAGAAGCCGCTGATCTACGACGGGAATATCCGCAGTTATTTGATCGTAACCAGAGTACAGCCGGACTAGACGAAGAAACATGGTTAGTCTCTATCGGTTGGAAAAGCGACACAGCTCCTTTTCGCCCGGCACTTCAATTGCTGGAACCGGAAGATGCCAACAGTGGCTGGCGATTACAGTTTGTACTGCAAGACAAAGCCGATGAAACGGTGCTTGTGCCTGTACAATTGGGAATTGACGGACATGTTAATGGAAAATGGCCTGAACAATGGAATATTCATGTGCAAGATCGGGCTTCTGGCTGGCTAGAACATCTACGAGCTACTTTACCAAGAGCACAATTCGCCGAAACGTCGGATATTTTACAGCGTCCGATGAACAATGAAACAGCATGGCGCTTTCTGACAACAGAAAGTAATCGATTGCTTCAAGCTGGTTGGTTAGTGCTACTGCCTGCATGGTGGGAAGCGGCACGACGTAAAAAGCCTAAATTGCGTGCTAAAGTCAGCGAAGAGAAAGAAAAACGAGATGGCAAATCATTTTTTGGCTTAGATGCACTGATCGACTTCGATTGGCGGGTCTCAATTGGAGATACCGATCTTTCAGAAGAAGAGTTCCTCGAACTTGCGGCTCGTAATGAACGATTGGTACTTTTCCGTGGACAATGGATTGCACTTGATCCTGAATTGTTAGAACAGATTCGGCGTGCAATGAACGGGATTGATAAGCGCCGCGGACTTTCTTTTCAAGATGTATTACAACTTCATCTGATGCGTCAACATCGAATAGCTCAAGCAGCGGAAGAAGAAGCTATTGAAGAAGAAAGTACGCGTGTAGAATTGGAAGTGGAACTTAATGAACATCTCACTTCGTTAATCGAAAAGATTAATCAGCAAGTAGATCTTCCACTCACTCCGATTCCAGCAGGATTACAGGCGCAATTGCGTCCTTATCAGCATGAAGGATATTCATGGTTATCTTTTCTAAGAAAATTCGGCTTAGGTGCTTGTCTGGCAGATGATATGGGACTTGGTAAAACGGTACAATTAATCACGTATTTACTGCATATTAAAGAACATGCTGAGATCGCTATTCATCAACTAGCCGAGCAATTTCACCAGACCGAAGAAATGCAAAATATGCATCAAGAGACGATTTTCAGCCCGACCTCTCTTGTCATCTGCCCTACTTCTGTACTTGGGAACTGGCAAAAAGAAATCAGTCGCTTTGCGCCTTCGCTTACTGTGGCGCTTCATTATGGAAGTAAACGTCGTTCGGGAGCGGAGTTTCAGGAGCTGATCGATCATGCCGATGTGATTCTGACTTCATACGCGACAGCTTCACTGGATCAAGAACTGCTCCAAAGTTATACATGGGCAACTATCTGTCTGGATGAAGCGCAAAATATTAAAAATGCACAGACCAGACAATCACAAACGGTTCGTAGTCTATCTGCTATGCACCGGGTAGCATTAACCGGTACACCGATTGAAAATAGATTGGCTGAATTATGGTCAATTTATGACTTTATTACGCCAGGGTATCTAGGAACAGCCAAAGGGTTTCAAGAACGATTTAGCAATGCAATCGAAAAAGATCATGATGAAGAACGAACATTACATTTGCAACGACTGGTCAAACCATTTATGTTACGCCGCACCAAAAAAGATCCTAATATTCAATTGAATTTGCCTGAAAAAAATGAAATGAAAACCTATATTCATCTGACTGCTGAACAAGGGGTATTGTATGATCAAGCGGTTAACAGCTTAATGCAACAGATGAACAATCTAGATGGTATCAAGCGCAAAGGCGCTATTCTGTCTGCGCTCACCCAGCTCAAGCAATTATGCGATCATCCGATCCTTGTGACCAAAGAAGCGCCTCCTGAACCGGAAAAAGGTAAACGATTTAATACCGAAGCCTGGATTAGTCGTTCTGCCAAATTGGAACGCTTGCTAGCAATGGTCAAAGAATTACGTGAAGAAGGCGAACAGTGTTTGATTTTCACCCAGTATATTGGGATGGGTCAGTTGATGCAGAAGATTTTGGAAGAAGAATTGCAAGAAAATGTATTGTATTTGAACGGAAGCACCTCCAAAACAGCACGCGATCGCATGATCGAGCAATTCCAAGCACCTGCCGTCGAAGGAGATTCTACCAAGCCATCTGTCTTTATTTTATCACTCAAAGCTGGTGGGGTCGGTCTGAACTTAACGGCTGCTAACCATGTATTCCACGTGGATCGCTGGTGGAATCCTGCGGTCGAAAATCAAGCCACTGACCGAGCCTATCGGATGGGTCAGACTCGTGATGTACAAGTACACAAATTCATCTCCCTCGGTACGCTAGAAGAACGAATTGATGAGATGTTGGAGAGCAAGCAACAGTTAAGTGATAATGTTATTTCTAATTCAGAAGGCTGGATCACTGAATTGTCTAATGATGCATTGAAAGACTTATTTGCGTTACGTCGTGAATGGGCGGAATAAATAAAGCAATAAAATAGATACAGCAAAAAGAGACCTGTTAGTTAAGGTCTCTTTTCTTAGTGTCTTAATGAACTATAATTTTTGAAATTTTCTATCGTGTTAATAGAATTACTCCAAGTCTAACTCTACAGCTACTCCCAAATGATCCGATACGATAGCTCCATTCACACCATTCAACGCCACAGCAGAAGAACGAACAGATAACGGACGATTGGTTAAAATATAATCGATGCGCAGACTTGTTGCATTGTTTTCCCAACCTGCGATAGCTTTGACGACGGTATGTCCATCGTCTTTTACTTTGGCTAGTGTATAAGTGTCGAACCAGCCTTTGCTCATCACATAGTCATAACCTTCTTCTCGAATCTCTGCCACATTGTTCAGATCGCCTAACATGAGGATCAATTGATCTTGGTATGGTGCTAATAACTGCTCTGTACGATCCCATTGTCCACGGAAATGTTCTTCGTCATGCCACCATCCATAATGTCCATCTGCTATCCATACAGGCTGTCCGCTGATCTCGGTCTGCACCATCAACAGACGACGTGTCCGATAATTGTTATAGTCTTGCAGTTGAGAAACAAAGTCGTAGCTTGCTTGAACGATCGGCGTACGAGTCAGTATCGCTAATCCTTCATCATAGGTCTGTCTGGTCTGGTGAGTCGGAACCCATGTCCAATAATAATCAGAAGATAATTGCTGTAACAAGACATAAGCAAAGTTATTTTGCCGAATATTCACATTTTGATCAGTAGCGTAATAACGTGATCCCTCTAATATCGATACCTCTACATGCGGCTCGCTCATCGATTGATTCACTTCTTGCAGAGCAATCACATCAAATTGTTGTTGATTGATAAAATGAGCCAATTGACTGATTTTTTCTAACTGGTTCGTTTCGTGCCATGAATGCGTATTTAAAGTTAAACATTTCAACAGTGGTCACCTGCTCCATCTATTTTCATTATTTTTGTCTGAGTGATACTTTATCTCACTATACCACAATCCAAAAATAGACATCTAAAGTAAGCAAGTGACACTATAGGTTAGCGAGAAAAAAAAGACAAACCTCCACTCATTGCAGACAGCAACGATTAGAGGTTTGGTGAACATATCTACATTTGAAAAGCATATTATCTGATCTCTGTTGTTATAACACTATATGCAAATCATCTATGCATGTACTGCCTATCATCAAGAGGCAGTAGGCTTCCACCAGTTACCGGAGATAAATAACATACTGAGTAGATTATAGGAGTCGCTAAAATAGCTTTCTTTGCTATTTTTCATCCAATCCCAACCTGTATTCACCCATGTCTGATGGGCATGATCTGTGACACCTGCGGCTACAAATGGAGCGACAAATACAGCAGTTGCATAGGTACCACGCGCCGTCCCGTTTAACTGATATCCATCTTTGATACTGGCAGGTTTACCACTGGTTTTGCCTTTGATCCAGACTGCTATTTTGTTGGCTATATTCTTGCCGCGAGTATCTCCATACATCGCATAATCCATTACGATTCGAAGCGGTACACGAGAAGCATTGTAATTATATTCATTTGTCTCTTTAAATTCATCCAAAAACCACTCTGGTGCAGGCTTCGCCGGATTCCCCACTACAAAGTCTGAAATTAAGCCCGTATTAGGTGAATAGCTACTACTGAATTGCGCATATTTGCTATACAGATTGTTGATCACATTCAGCCATGTCTGATCTCCAGTCACATCGTAAAAAGCATGAAAATGACTGAGCATCCAATCCGATGGACGGGTATCATAGCTGTTTTTGGCATCCCAATCTCCCAGATTAATACCATTATTAGACGTTACATAGCTAGATTTGATAGCGCTGATCATTTTTTTAGCTTCTGACAAATAATTTACCGTTCCACCAGAACCCCACTGCGTATGTGCCAAAAGTAAAGAGTAGGCAATATCCAGATCACCATCGGTTGCTGAGCCAAAATGACCTTGTGCAGCAGTATCATCAGCGACGACCCAGCCCATTAGAGCAGGATTGCCTGAACTTTTGTACGCTCTGGCTGTTTTGAACAATCCATTATAGATCGTCTGCGCTTGCGTATCTTGCCCTGCCATCAGAGCGGTAATCACCATGCCATACCCCTGACCTTCAGATGTACCCAGCGGGTCAAATCCTTCTGCATCACCGGTAATATCACCGCGTACATAATAACCACCTGACAAAGAAGACAAGTCATTTTTGAGATAGGTTGACTTCCAGTAACTATAATAAGAAGCTACGGTTTGATTCATCGCCGCCTGAGTCACATGATTAGGCTTGATGATCCCTGCATAATTCACCTGTTGTGGAAAAGGTTTCTTTTCATTAGCCGCATAGACAGACGTCGATAATCCTAACATTCCTGATAACGAAATACTAAATAGTACGATTACAAGAGAGAAGCTAAGCCAACGTGCCTGTGTCGATGAAGTACGCATACTGGTTATTCCTCCTTAGCCTAATGTAATAGGTTATATTTTGAATCTAGTAGGATCGAATCATCTTTTTCTGCTTCAGATATTTTATCTACTTTCGGCTACTGCTAGATGTTCTTTTGGGAAAAATAAAGGCAAATAATCACGATTCGCTTCTAACATTTCGTCTAGCATGTCTTTAGCAATCGCTATCGAAGGCACTAATGGATGATGAACCATCGCTTGCAAAGCCAGTTGACGATCTCCGGTTATTGCCGCCTGAATCGTTAGTTGTTCATAGGTTTTTACCGCATGCATAAGCCCTTTAATATGATCCGGTACAGTAGATAATTGAATCGGTAATGGGCCTTGTTGAGTCACTACGCAATTGACTTCAATACAAGCATCGTCAGGCAGGAAATCAATAATGCCACGATTTGGAACATTAAGTGTCTGTATATCTCCTGTGCCGTTATGAAGTGAACGCATCAAATTCACTGCGGCTTCCGAGTAATACGCACCCCCGCGTTGTTCCAGTTGCTTGGGCTTTTCTTGTAGCTCAGGATCACGATATAACTCAAACAGTTCTTGTTCTACTCGCTGTACCACCTGAGCACGCGTTCCTTCATTTTCAAAAGCTAACAATTGATCTTGGAGCATCTGAGGAGTCATATAAAAATACTTGAGGTAATAGGAAGGTAATGCTTGTAGCGATAGTAGAAATTCGGCATCCCAACCCTGCTGAGGAACATTAGCGGCTGAATACTCTTCACGCTGTGCTAGCAGTTCTGTTAATTTGGATTGTCCCTCAATATCGATTCGAGTAACCCAGTGTAGATGATTAAGCCCTACAAATTCAGCATAGACTTGATGAGGTTCTACTTGATAATGAGCAGTTAACCATTTGATCAGACCAATAGGAGCATTGCATAAGCCGATACTGCGTACTTTACTATGCTTATGAATCGCTTCTGTAACCATACCTGCCGGATTCGTAAAATTCAGCAACCATGCATTTGGCGCTAACTCTTCGATATCCCGGCAAATATCTAATAATACAGGAATAGTACGTAGTGCTTTCATCATTCCACCGGGGCCGGTCGTCTCCTGTCCGATCACTCCATACTGCAAAGGAATGCGTTCATCCACACTTCTTGCTTCTAACATACCTACTCGCATTTGCGTGCTCACATAATCAGCATCTTTGATTGCTTCTCTTCTATTCGTTGTTAAATGTATCTTGATCAGCAACCCTGAAGCAGCGACCATACGCTTGGCCAATTCACCTACAATAGTAAGCTTGTGTAATCCTTGCTCAATATCGACCAGCCACAATTCACGAATCGGCAGATCCTGATAATAGCGGATAAATCCTTCTACTAACTCCGGTGTATACGAAGAACCTCCACCGATCACAGCTACCTTTAACCCTTGAGTCCTATTCATATATGATCACATCCTGTATTTATAAAATAATAGACGTATACTGTACATTTGATCTGCGTAGTGGTGATTGCTATTAGATAGATTGCTCTTTTGCTTGTACTGTAGTGAGGCTTCCTATATCGTATAACTGCTTATACACTTGGGGTGTAATATGACGTCCTGCCTGTTCCATTGCACGTAATATCGCTCCGATCACAGGTTCGACTTCTAATTTGACCAGTGAGGCATGCGGTGCCGATTGTTGTAAGGCTTGCTCAATCTGCGGACGAATCCAACCACGATCTCCTCGTGTCAACAGACTTCCAGCCATCACCACATCAAATGGTAACGTGTGCATTTGCAATCGATTAACGATTGCTGTAATCGATTTTCCTATTTCCTGACCTTGTTTTGCCAAAATATCTAATGCTACTCCATCTCCCCACGCGGCAGCTGTAAATAACAATTCAGCCACTTGTACAGGTACTTGATAATGATGATCTAGATAGTCGTGAAATAATGTATGCACATCTGAATAATGCAACATATCCAGTAAAAGCTCTGTGAGTACAGTAGAATGACCTCTTCCATCCCATGCTCGAATCACCGATCGAAACACTTCGATACATAATGATCCGCCCCCACCAAAGTCTCCATACATATAATCAAATCCACCACACTGATAACTTTCACCTGCTGGATTCATCCCGGCACTATTCGTTCCTGTTCCACAAATCACCGCTATCCCGTAAGCATTCGTAGTTCCAGCACGAAGCCCAATCATGGTATCTCCAACCAGATCATAATGATGAAATCCAAGACTCTGAATCATAGGATGCAAAATAGCATAATCGGCGGGTCGATCTGCTCCTGCTAATCCAAAACAACTGGATGTTAATTGCTCACGCTGAATACTGGCTTGCTGTAATGCTTGCTCGATAGCAAGTCCAATCTGTTCTCCTGCAAGTAATCCTGTCGTCTGATGATTACCTGCACCCGCACGTCCTTGCCCTATTAACTGACCTTGTTCATTGGTAATGTAAGCAATTGTTTTGCTACCACCTGCATCAATGCCCAGGTAATACTCCAATATGAGTCACCTCTAATCGTTGCTAACTTGCGCTGTCGATTGCCTGATAATCAATTCTGATTTTAATTTGAGTCCTGTAGTACGCTTACTCTGATTACTGATTTTGCGCAAAATCATATCTGCCGCCGCTAGTCCAATCTGATCTGCTGGTTGTTTCATCGTAGTCAAAAATGGACGCAACTGTGAAGCGATATCCTGATCATCATAGCCGATAACAGAGACTTGTTCCGGTACACGTATACCTGCTTCTGTCAGCGCATTAATTAGACCGATAGCGATATAATCATCCCCTGCAAAAACAGCGGTCGGCAATTGGTTATCAGCCAACCACTTTTTCCCTGTCTGATACCCAAAATCCATACTGTAATCACCTTGTATAATAGCAAATGGCTCCAGTTCTGCTTCTTGCAAAGCATCGATAAATCCTTGTCTACGATCTCTTGTACTCGTAAATACATCTAATCCACACAAATGAGCGATCTTAGTGTGTCCCAACTCCAATAGATGACGAGTCGCTTCATAACCACCATTGTAATTATCAATTGTGATCGCAGACGCATTGTTTTCAGACAATTGGTTATCGATCAGCACGTAAGGAATATTACGCTTTTTCAATTCCGATACAAAACGTTCTTCTTCTACAGGAGATAACAAAATCAATCCATCGACCCGATCTTCTTGAATCAAATAATGGCTTTCCTGATTACCAAAGCTACGAGATACCGATACCGCTAAAAAATAACCTTGAAGCGCTAATGTATCATTGATTTCTTTAGCGACAGCATCAAAAAATGAATCATGTAGTGTTGTTACAATCAATCCAATAATGCCGGTACGACCACGAGCAAGAGAACGAGCAGCAGCGCTTGGACGATAATCTAATTCTTTGATCGCATCCATCACTTTTTGGCGATTTTTTTCACGCACTGTTCCTGCACCATTAAGCACACGTGAAACGGTTACAACAGATAATCCTGATCTTTTAGCAACATCAAATATACTGGCTTTCATCTTATATTCTCCTAATTGATGCTATTTTTTGAAAGTATGCTATAGATACGCTACCTCACAAAAAACGAACATCCTGTTTTTGCTCATTATACAGGATGATATAGGATAGGGACTACACTGTAATGCGCTAAATTGTTATTTATTTAGTTTACTAAAGACAGATAATTTCTTTGGAGGACATTATAGATAAGATATTTTGTTGTAAAATAGCGATATATCATCGTGATTAGACTACTATTCATACGAAATGTGTTCTTCCTAAATCATAAGTTATAGCGCTTTAACTTTCGAAATAAAAAATAATCGAACATTCACTTGCAACTGAAACTGATAGAATCATTTCACCTCCTACGCATAATATTACTCTGTAATAGCTTTTTATTCTTAGATATTACGAATTCATATTTATGCATATTTTGTGATAACTTATTGTAAAGATACGCTCTACTTTTAAAATTTTCTACCAATACCACTTATGATCATTTCATAAAGTTATAGCGCTTTAACTTTTTATATTGGTACTATCATAGATGATCTTATAGTCAATTACAAGCTTATTTTAGGTCTATTCTGATTTTTTAACACCTTTATTTTCCATTTTATGATACGATTATTGACTATTTTAAGCGATTTTTGATATATATGAGCTATAATCTCTGTTATAACGTGCTTTTTGAGCTCAATTAGTCGTTTGTAGAGCTTTGCTGTATCCATTCCAATATATTATGCTGTTGTCTTTTGGCAACACGCTGTAATTCTTTGTTTTCCCACTCCTTTATTATATCTGCCCAAGTCATATGTCCTTTGGAAAGTGCATTTAATCGTGCTCCGATTGTAGAGTGAAAAAGATTTTCATAAGTTTCTAAATGGTCTACCCAACCCTTGAACAGTTCTGGCTTTCGTTGCAAATAATACTTCTGGTGACGCCCTTCTGCTTCTGTAAAATCGGTATAAGGAACAATTTCTGTACTGAGCGACTCTGGTGCATACTGCTGTTGAACACGTAACATCACTTCATATTGTTGCTGATTACGATAAAAAAGAATCGACATATACTGTCTACCTTTATATCCATTGATCGCATCAGGACGGTGATTGTCCCAAAAGCAACAGAGCAATTGTTCTAAAGATATCTCTTGCGGATGAAATGTCATCTCTATACTTTCCGAATGATCTCCTAGCTCGCGATATGTTGGATGACTTGTAGTTCCTCCTGCATATCCAGTTGCAGTCTGGATCACACCTGTGAATTGTCCGAACAATGCTTCAGGGCTCCAAAAGCATCCCATCGCTAACGTCAATTGCTTATCAGATTGTGATCTATCTTCTGTGTGTTGTGTACTCATCATCTGCTACTCCTTTACAATATAGATAGACATTTAAATTTTGTAACCCTGCTCACTCTATTTTACAGTACACTAGAAAGGATACGGCATATTTTCAAGCCGTACCATGAAACTTATACATAAGGTGGTTATATCAACAGTGAACAGACAGAAATCTTTACTTTTGTGGAGTCTTTTACTTGTCGTCATTATTATTGCTCTTATTCCTGTAGGCATGAAAATGTTCTCCGCATCCAATAATGCTCAACAAGCACCTACATCTAGCCAGACGACAACAGATTCTACATACGACCCAACAGATACTCCAGCGCCAGCACCTGTAGCACCTACCATTTCCAAAACGTACGACCTTGTCGTGATCGGTAGTGAAGTCGAAGGGATTCTTATGGCCAAAGCCGCACACGATCAAGGGCAAAGTGTTCTGATTATCGATCCACGTGAAAAGCCCGGTGGACAATTGATACAAGGACAGATGCTTGTACTGGATGAACCGAATACCAACAAAAAGAAAAGTCTGGTTCAAGGTGAAATGAAAAAGCTATACAATGCTTATAATGCAGGCGATATTCGTACAGAAAAACAATTTATAGACTATTATAACAGCTTAATTCAAGGGATTCCGCTTCAAAGTGGGATTCAGATTGAAGGCATTCAGCAAAGTGAGGCAGATGCTAACTATGCGATTACTTCACTAACCTATAAAACAACAGACCAACAATCCCATACGATTGCAGCGAAGTATTGGGTTGAAAATAGTGATTACAATGCGCTCACATCCAAGCTCCATGTGACTCGTATTCCTGGCGTAGAATCGATTTTCGGTGGCGACAAGCCAGAATATATGGCGGCAACGTATATACTACGGTTCAAAGGCGTAGACTGGCTGAAGCTTCATAGTGCGACATTGTTAGATTATCCTTTAACCAATCTTGAAGCAAAATACGGTACTAATACGTATGTCGATTATGATTTTGGGACAGGCTTTAACAAGATTACCGAAAACTTCAAATCGCTAGACCCACAGCTCAAATTGCGTGGTATTAACTCGACTTATCAGAAAGATGGCGAAGTGATTATCAATGCACTGCTCATCTATGATGTCGATCCTGCGAATCCAGAGTCAGTACAATCAGCTATTGCTAAAGGTAAAGCCGAAGCGCCGCGTGTATTAACTTTTCTCAAAGAAAATATTCCGGGGTATGAACATGCAGAGTTAAATGGATTCCCGGAGTACTTGTATATTCGAGATTATAATCGCTTCGCAACAGATTATGTATTATCTTACGAAGATGTCGTAGCTAGTAAAATGTTCTGGGACAATGTCAGTATTGGTGGTTACCCTATGGATATTCAAGGAACACGTGCTGTGCCAACTGGTAAAGGATACGGCAAGCCAGATTTCTACGGGATTCCACTGCGTTCCTTTGAATTAAAATCTTATGACAATGTTCTGGTAGCCGGCAAAAATGTGGGCGCTTCGATCAAAGCTTACGGTAGTGCACGTATTACCCCAACAACCGCACTTGCAGCCGAGACGATGGGAATCATTTTAGGACGGGAAACGAAAAAATTACGTGACCTGAATGAAGAAGATTTCAAGCGAATTCATCGGTATTTGAGTGAGGATTACAATATTAAGTTGGACTGAGTTCGGTTGGTTTACAAAATAAGGATATTCTGAGGGAAACCGCTTCAGCAAAAATATGGTTCTTGCCGTCGCTGTTGAAGATGAATTCCTTGATAAGACTGGATAACGGTCGGCAGTCGCCTTCAAAGGCGAATAGACAGAAGTTTCCGAAGCCGTTTTCTTATAAAAACTTGGAGCTCTTTCAGAACATTGTTCTTCTTAAGCTCTGTGCGGAGATAATATTCTCAACATTGAAAACCGTTCTTGTAGAGAGGGTCGCATTGGCAGATTGGCTAATGTGGCTCTCTTTTTTTATTTTGATGGCGGAGTTAAGCTTTTGAGGAAGAAATTTATAAGTGTGAACAGGATGATGGAAAGCTGTAAATAATTAAATAGCTAAGTCGTTGAAAGATTCGTAGGATCAACGACTTAGCTATTTTTTTCTATTTTAATTATAAATATCACTTTATACAGATCATAATATCTCTTCTATCCAACTAACTGAGCTTGATTAAGGAATCTATTAGACTGTTGTGACTTCTTTCAAACGTTGATCTAGCCATGTTAGCGCTTTTTGGATACGGTCTTGAGGAACATGTTCGTAGCGAGCACCAATTACCAATTCAGTCGAACAGTGAGCCCCTTCTTTTTTGTCTGTTAAGTATTGCACGATACCTACACCTGTCGCCTGACACATTTCGATTAAGATCGGTTCGATTTGTTCTTTGGGCAGTTCGAAATGAATATGGAACATGTTGGAGACAGGCACTTCAGGTAGCGTGTGAATAGCTGTGCATTTATTCATCCACTGGGCTAATTGCACCGCTTCTTGGTAGTATTGTTCCATGTTGCCGACACGTTGTTCGTAGTAATATTTGGAGCTCAGAATATACGGATACAAGCTAATCAGATCGCCACCATGTCTTCTTTTCCAGACTTTAGATTCTGTGGTAAAGTCGCTTGGCCCTGCTAAGATAGCTCCTGCAATCCCACCGATGCCTTTGTAAAAGGATATGTAGACACTATCGAATAATGCACATACTTCAGCGGCTGTTTTTTGGTAATACGGTAAAATTTCGAAAAGTCTAGCTCCATCTAAATGAATCGAAATACCTTGTTTACGACAGTATTCAGAAATAGCTTGTAGTTCGCTATATGGTGGTAATTGTCCACCGATCTCACGTTGAGGCAATTCAAGCAATAAGCAGGCAATATCTTGATCCATTTGCTGTACATCTGCAAGGGTAATCAGGCGATCTTGATCCGCTAGCAAAATCGACTGAATATGGTGCAATTCTTTCAATCCATCTTCTTCATGAATTTCTAAATGGCACAAAGGATGGTAAGCCACTTTTGTACTATTGTGGCGATCACACCAGATACGTAAAGCAATCTGTTGTGCCATCGTACCTGTTGGGAAGAACACTGCACTTTCTTTGCCTAACACGTCTGCCATCTGTTTCTGGAAATCTTCGATCACTTGTCCCCGACCATACTGATCACTGGAAAGATCACCATCAACATCTGCAAATGCTTGTTGCAACACATGTATATTCCGATCGCTATGACCAGGTAAGATATAGTCCGTTTGTGCAAATGCTTCTCGTAAGGTTAAAGAGGGTTGCTTGGATGAAGCAGATTCTGGTGTATTGTACATGGAATTAAGCTCCTTTGGATATCAGATGAAGTGAATATGTAACTATAGCAACGTTATCATATCTGTCTAGCGATGCGTAATGTATTGTACGAAAAAGCATCTATCTATTAATAATTTGTCTATTCATGATCCAAAATAGTATATTCTAATCTTCTAATTCATAATCATCCAAAGACCAAGGTTCTATTTTTTTTATAGCAGTCATAGGAATAAGCATTCTTGTATCATCATGAGCTTCTTCAGGACAAATCACAATAACATTATTAAAGTAGTAATAATTAACGTACAATCCGATTACAAACAAATTATCAAGAAACGTTATTTTAATACCTTTATCTCTATAAGCTGGCATAAATATTTCTTGCTGATCCATGATCATTCCTCCTAAGTTCTTATTTTGTGAAATATGATACGTATCTTTACTAATATAGCATCGATATTTACATACACTAACAACTATCTCTAGAAGCCAAATTCCTTTAAATACTTATGTCATTATTCTCGCTGTTCACACTATTTTAGTGACTATTTTTTAAAAGAACCACTACTATATTATAACGATATGAAATATGGTCATCTTTTTTTTCTAAATAACTAGTTTAATCTAATCATTCATTTAATCTTAAACGCATTTCCCCACTCAAAAAAGTTATCCCAAAATTTCTCGTCAAAAATAGATTCTTTATCTAATCTAAAAGCCAATGCAAGTTCTTTCCATTCTATAAAGTCGAACTTTGCAGGATACATTTTACTTGTATAAAGTTCTATCACTAAACCTTCAAATGACATTTCGTATTCATCATGTTGAAAATAATGTGTTACATTTTCTAATCCTTCCAAAGATAAACTACTTTCAGACATATGTATAAATCTTTTTAATTTTTCTTCTTCAAACACCGAATCACCTCTTATATTATTGATTAGCTAATACCTATCTTCAAATACCATGGGCTATACATTTGGTTTGTAGGTATACCAGGATATTCGCCGCTGCCTGTATCCCATTTTTTTAACAGCTTACTATAATCGTTATCCACTTTTAGAACTTTGCTTTTTAAATGGTAATCATAATACACGTTACAGTTAAAACATTTTAGTTTATCTGACTCACTTCCAAATCCTACTCCGTACAATTCTTGATGACATTTAAAGCATAAAATACTGTATCTTTTTCTTAAAGTAGATAATAACACGAGTGATTACCACATTATTTTATATTAACAATTTTAAGACTCTATAAGATATTTATATTTTTAGAATTGAATAAAAGAAAGAGCCTATCTATATTAAATAGGCTCTTTTTCTTTTATTATTTTAATCAGTTAGAAACAATTAGAACTTTTCCAGATATCATTAATTTCAATTTATTATTCTCCTTCTTAAATTCTAATTCTTGAGATAGTTGCTTCACTTTTTCGTTTAATATCGTTACATCAGGCATTTCATATAAAATAAATTCAAATGTTTGAATATATTCTGTCTCTGGATCAAGTGTCATATGAATTTCTTTAATTTTAGGCACTACTAATTTATTTTCATCTGCAACATTAGTATTCACCATTACGTATTTTCCATTCACTAAACACGTAAAATCCTTTTTAAATACAATTTCTAATAATCGATAATCTGGCTCTATACTCCAAAACATTTCTACAAATTCAAAAATAGAATCTTCAATCAAATCTTGGTTTATACGATTTTGAACTATTTCCTCCGGACTATAATTCATCCATAGTTCAATGTCATTTTCCCCATCAATAATCATTCCAATTTTATGCGGTCTTTTATCCAAAAATTCCCATTTTTTTTGATGATTATTTTTATTTATTTCCATAATATTGCCCTCCTATTTTGGAAGCTATTCTACTGAACAACATATCAAACACTTTTTCATATTTGCCAGAATTTTTATAGTTTTGAGCATCTGGATCATTTCTCACTTCTATTTGTGCATCTTCATAAATTTTTTTCACAATATTAGAGTCCACTCCCCATTTCTCACCAACTCTTTTCATACTTATAGTCATTCCGTTTGGTAATACTGCTCTGATTTCCCCCATTTCAAAATCAACAGCAGTTTCTAAATCCTGCCAACTGAAATATCCATTTGTAGGATGATTATGAGTAAATATTTTATCTTTTGCAATATCTTTATAAGGCGAAAGATCAATGGATGTTTCAGTTCCCTTTATGAGACCTTTTACTTTATTTCCTGCTTGGTCGAAAAATTGCCCATATTCAATTTTTTCATGTCGAATACTAGATTCTACTTTCTTGATAGCTGCAAGTAATACCCCTCCAACAATACCGCCACCACCACCGCCGCCGCCTTTTGGAAGACCATTTGCTGGACCGCCAGGTCCATTACCACCAGCAGTAGATTTTTTACTTCTAGGTTGCATGGAACTGTTTCCTGTTGGATCGATATAATTTGTTGGATTGTTCTCAACATACGTGTAATTATTCATGGTTAAGGGATTCGTAATCTGTCCCTCAACCGTATCCTCATTTAAGAAACGTCCCATACTTGGATCATAATAACGAGCGTTTAGATAGTACAATCCACTCTCACTGTCTTGGTACTCGCCTGCATATTTGAATGGATTGGACGTTTTCTCTTGTTCTGCTACGGTATTTCCGAACTCATCATATTCATAGCTATTCGCTACCGTTCCGTTATCATACAAAATGCCAATAACATCGCCATGTCCATTGTATAAATAGTAATACAACGTGTTACTGTCCGGTTTCTTTTTCAAAAGTACACGATCGCCACGAATATATTCGCTTTGCTCGCTACCTTTCGCTTCAAAGATCACTTTACCCGCTGAATTACTCACCGACTTCTGAACCGTTTTCGTTACCGTTCCTTTGCTATCCGTCTCGGTCAGCTGTTTCTGGTAACGAGTCCCATCTGGTAAATAACGGAAGTCTAACGTTTTACCATCTGATTTCCATTGGTCTAATTGATTAAGGGCGTTATAGCTATAACTCGTCTCGCTCAAGTTTTCTTTCGTATTGCGTGTTTCTTCTAATGTCAGGCGATTCCCACGTAGATCATACGTGTAACTTGCTTGTCCACGACTAGGCTGATTGACACTGATTAAACGATTCAGTGCATCATATCCATACGTGATCGTATCGTCTGCTTTTCCTTGACGCTTCTCGATCGCTTGCACGATGTTACCATTACCATCGTACTGGTAATTGGAAGCGGCAACCACATCATTATCCAATGTCGTTGTCATGGTTTCCATTTGATTCAGCGCATTGTACGTATAACTACTTTTCAGTACTTTGCCATTGGTCATGGTTGGATACGTGACCGTGTCCACTTGTCCTTGTGGCGTGTACGTGTATTGAATATTTTTGCTACCATTCGCTAGATTAATCGTTGTTAATTGTTCTTTGGTATCATAGCTGTAATTTTGACGCGTTCCTTTGACCGGTGTGGTTCCAGCTTGGAAATCGGTCTGCATGGAAGCCACTTGTCCCCATCCATTGTAGGTCAAGTTCATTGCACCGATATAATCATTACTACTGGTGTAACCACGTTGTTGAATCACTCGGCCGAGTAGATCGGTTTTTACTTGTTGATTGACGACTGGTAGACCTGTCGTTTGTAGACTAGCTTGATTCGTCTGAATATCGCCTTTCCCAAAGGTGGACACATATTTCACCGTTTGAGCTTTCGGTGACGTCATCGTTTTGGTATATTCTTTGACCTGATCTTGTTCGTCATACGTATAGCTTGTTCCTGAACCGTTACGGTCTGTCGACGATTTCAGACGACCGAGTGCATCATATTGATTCTGTGTACTCGCATTGGCTGGATCGGTTTTGCTCAGTAACATTTTCGATTCATTAAAGTCTTTGCTGTAAATGACAGCGTTATTCGTGCCTCCTGCATCTTGCATACTGGCTTTAATCAATTGATCATTACCATCATATTCGTAACTCGTGGTCTGGTTGAGTGCATCTTTGAGACTAGTGAGACGGTTGAGTCCATCATAACGGAAGCTCTGCGTTGCACCTTCATTGTTGCGATTCTTCTGTCCATTGGCATTCGCTTCTGGATCCGTATACGTCAAAACATTGCCTGCAATATCATACGTATACGTTTCTTTCAGTGGATTACCATGACTAGCCGCATCTTTATAGGCTACGGTTTCAATCAGGTTCCCCCATTGATCGTATTGCTGATCAACGGCATTCAGCACGTTTCCACCTGCATTCACGAATGTCAGTGATTGACGGTAAAAAGCCGGCTGATGCTGAACTTTGACCACGTTACCTTTCGCATCTTTCGTCTCAATCGCCTGATTCCAGGAATCATAAGCAACGGTTAACTCATCAACAGGTCCATTCACCAATTGTAAACTTGCACTATTGGTAACCGGTCGATACACAGCCGATGTCTGTTTCGTTGGACGCATCTGAGCATCGGTCGTATAGCGAGTCATTTTCATCGTCGTATCCGCACTGGATATATTCATATACGATTCGGTTAACGTCATACCGAACCCATCATAGGTCGAGACTTGCTCACCCAGTATCGCTTTTTTTCCATTCGATTTCTGTGTCGTTTGTTGATCGGTCACAACGACGAGGCCTGCGACTACTGGACTTCCATCTTGACGATCGACAAATGCATTATTGTAACTATACTCGTCTACAATCGTATACGATTCACCATCTGTATTTGTCACACTCGGTTTCGTTACACTGGTGATTCGGTCCAATAGATCATAGGCGTAGCGAGTCGTTTTGCCTTCCCCATCTGTTTCTTGCTTCACCAGGCTGGTTCTTGGATCATACGTGAAGGACTTCGTATTTTGCAGTTCATTTCCACCACTCGCTGAGCGGAAATAGGTACTGACTTTAGCCGGAAGGGTATAGCCACTTTCAGCTCCATATTCCGTAACGGTACGTGCGCGAACGCCAGGTTTGACCGGATGTTCGACGGTCATTTGACTGACTGCATTTCCAGCTTTGCTATAACTATACGTCGTCTCTTGATTGTTCGCATCGATAACGGAGCTTGGACGGCCTTCGGAAGTATAGTGGTACGTAGTGGTGACTTGTTTGTTCTCGTTTTGATATTTACTTTCGGTTGCTATCTGGTTGTACTGTGGATCGTACGTATAGAACGTTGATCGTTTTTGTTTGGTGTTCGCATCGGCTAATTGTCCATCTGTTAATGGTGCAGTCGTTTGTCTGAGATTACCTAATTCATCGTAATTATTCTCGGTATAATGTGTCACTCTTCCACTGTTATCAATCGTATCTGTTTTGGTTCGAGTGGGGTTGAATTTAAATGTCCCATCATAGGCTTCGTAAGCAGTCATGCTAGAATGCCCATCAGTTCCATATTGCAATAGATCTTGACGTTGTGCTTTATTATTGAAACGTGTGACTGTCCGGAATGTCTGATTACCCTGACTCAATTGGAAAGCTGTTTGCCCATACGTGTATCCACTTGGAAGGTTTTCTGGATCCGCATTTTGGGATAAACCTGTATATTCATTTTCATATTCATAACGAACGACATTCGTAAGATCATTATTCTCAAGAACTTTCTTATTTAATTCGATATTATTCTTCAGACCATCTTTTCGCTGCCTTTCATCTGCACGATGAGTAACAATATAATCCTGGGTTATTCCATCTTTTCCTAAAGCATGAGCAATTTGTCCATATTGATAATATGTTTGTGAACGGGGATACTCAATTTCAGTAAGTGGGAAAACAGCATTTACACCTATGCCACTGTCAGTCTGCCAAGTTCTAGCACCATAGCTAAATTGAGCAAATGTTTGTTGATAGTTAAATTTAGTCGTCCATAAATATTGACGTTCTCCATTACTATTATCATTAACATAAGATATGGTTCGTAATATAGGATTGACATCTTGAATATATTCATTTTTTTCTTTTAAACTATCACCTTTGTCTCTAGCTTTACTCGTTTGTGGTTGATTCTTTAGCACCATTTCTGCTTGTCGGTTACCGTCTGATGTAATCGAATATACTGTAATTGTATTTTCTGTTTCTGCACGTTGGTATTCCACTCGTAGCTTGCGACCAGTTGTATCTGTAATTTGCATGTAGTCTAATGGGATATTAGAACTCTCTCCACCGCCATACTCATACGTTAACTTATTTTGAAACCGGTCTACGATACCAATCAGTCTTCCATTAGCATCAAAATATTCTCTTTTCTTATCTGGATATTCCATGTAGAAAGCTGACGTAGTCTGTCCATTACTAAAACTACCGCCATCTTTCATAAAACGAGTTAATTTATTGGGTGGATTAATGAGATTCGTAGCTTTTTCTAAATCAGTTGTTCCATCAAATTTAACTTGCATAGAGGATCCTTGACCATTTTGATAATAATACTGGGTAGGTCCTCCATATTTAGGATTTTCGACTTGTACCGATGGAATCTGAAAAGACCATCCATTACCTATCCGAAAGCGATCAACTAGATAATTAGTAGTCGCCCATTCTGTGCGTGCAAGGTTAGATAAAAAGTAGCCAGGCTCATTGTTCACATAATGGATTGTTGGAATTAAAGCATTAGCTTGCAAAAAGCTACTCGCTTGATTCGATTGATACATTAATCCTAGATTCATGTCCAGTCCATCACGGCCTGGATAGCTAAGGGCATTAAACTTCCATGTTAATGCTCCTGAAGCGGGATCAACCGATTCACTTGTTTTTTGTCGATCTGAATACTGTTCTTTATAAATCTCGTTCATCTTTTTAGGATTAATTAAGCTAAGGTAATTATCCAAGTTTTTTTTAGCACTGTTTACTGAGTTTTCTTGATCAGGAGTCACACTCATTATTGACATTGAAGGAGCCATTGACGGCTGATATGTATCTTGTTGTACTGTATCCTTCGTCACTATCTTGGTCGATAATGGAGTCCAAGCAGGTACGGTATTGCTTAAGAAAAAGCCATATACATCTTGGCTAACAGACTTGCTATTGGCAATCTTCAATCCACTTGTAGGCAACCATTGTGACCATAATAAGCCACTTTTTTTCTTTTGATCCCATACTTGAAGCGGATCAATGACTTGCTGTGAACGAAGCAAATGAAGTTGGTAGCGATCATACTGCCCTGCTCCTGCTTCCATCAGTGCGCCAACTTCTTTAGAGGTCAATAAAAATTTAGGAACAAAAGGAGCAGGTAATAATGATTCTTCTCGAAGAGGATCATTTATACTTTTTTCAGAAGATGAAAAGCTTTGTATACCAGCTTTTCCTTTAGACAGAGAAGACAATGCATACACATCACTGCTTACACTATTCTCATCAAACTTCGTTATTTTAGGTGGATCTAGTACAGGCTCTTTATAGTTGCCCTCTACTAAAGTAACACCAGGTGGCAAAATAGCTTTTGTCTTAGAACTTCCTGCTTTGGTTGAAGCAGCAGAAGCAGAAGGTGCAAAGTTCCCTGCGAAGGAAGTGATCAATAGTACCCCTGCCAATACTATCGTCATATATTGACGCATGATTTTAGTCATCGTTTTCGTTGTTCCCCTTTATCTATACATTCTTGGATTTTCATTTTTGGAATCGTTACATCGCTAGTTGATTAAACTACTTCGTGACTGCCGCTTTAACCACAGATCGCTTTAATAAGTTACCGTTTTTGTCATAAGTAAAGGTGATTTTGTATCCAGGCAACGTAATGGATTGCAATCGACCACTAGTATCATATTGATAGCTTTTTGCAGTTGCTGCTTCAGCTGGAGAAACCATACTTATAGTAGCCATCAATGCAAAAGAAATAATAAGCATACGCATTATTTTTTTCATTATTTTTATCCTCCTTTCTATAAAAATAGCGAAGCAAGCTTTTTAGCAATTTCGCTATCAAACAAAAAAATCAGAATATCCTTAGATATTCCGATCTTTATTGTAACTACTGTTATCATTATCCACTATTTCTTTTTTAAAGAAACCCTTACTAATTTAAGAAATTCATTCTATATACCTATAAAAAGTTAATTTATAATGAATAATATCCTGAATATAAATTCAATAAACTTGATTTTATACCTATATACAAATATGGAAAAATATGAGTCACACTCAACCTTCCAAAATCCCCAACACCGTATCCAGCAACACATTAATCCCTTTTTCACAATCTTCATATGAGGTCAGCTCTTCTTCGCAATGACTTTTTCCATTCACGCTCGGTACGAATACCATTGCAGAGGGCAAAAAAGAAGCGACAAATTGGGCATCGTGTCCGGCTCCGCTTGCCATTGTTTTATAGGAGTATCCTAATGTCTGAACAGATCTTTCCAGTCTTTCGCAAATGGCAGGATCGAACCAGACTGTATCGCGTCCCCATAATTTGGTGCTAGTCACTTCGCAATCTCCTTGTATAGCAGGTAAAGACTGAATAATACGTTCTACTTCGCGGACGACTTCTTCGTTTTTGTGTCTGGCTTCTAGTGTGAAAATGACCTTGTTCGGGATCACGGTATGAATATTGGGATATACATTAGCTCGTCCCATCGTATAGACTAATTCCGAATCTAGAACACTTAATTGCGCGCGAAGTATACTTACCAGATCATTCATCACAAAAAAAGCATCTTTGCGCATATCCATAGGCGTAGTCCCTGCATGATCCGATTCACCGGTAATCTCAATCTCATAACAGACCATACCAACCACACAATCTACCAGACCAATGTGTAATTTTTCGCGTTCTAATACAGGTCCTTGTTCAATATGTAATTCTAGGTAAGCTGTTGCTGCTTGGATTCGGTTGCTCTCTTCTCCTGCATACCCACTTTGGACTAACGCATCGCCAAATGTGATGCCGTCGCTATCTTTTTTATTTAACATATCTGTTTTGGTGAATTTACCGGACAATACTCCAGAAGCCATCATCGAAGGTTCGAAGCGAGCGCCTTCTTCATTGGTAAAATTCATCACTGTAATTGGAATACGAGGTGTAATACCATGATCTACCAGAGTGCGGACAATTTCCAGCCCGGCGATCACTCCTAATATCCCATCAAAACGACCGCCTTTTTTGACCGTATCCATATGAGAACCGAGTACTATAGGAGGCGCGTCTTCTATTCCTGCTAATGTAGCGTACATACATCCCATATCATCGACGACGACTGTCATCCCTAATTGTTCACAACAGGAGCGAAAGTAACCACGTACCGCAATATCTTGTTCACTTAATGCTAATCGTGTCACACCATTGTTGGCTGTCCGTCCAAAATCAGCAAATTGTTCGATCGTATCTGCTAATCGTTGAGCATTAATAAATAGTTTTTGTTGTTGCATAGCGATCACCCTATCCTATTTTGAGATATGTTCTACGGTTAATATGATACGTTTATGTCATGGTGAACATCACAACTCACAGAGCTTATTTCAACCTATGAATATACCGTTTATGTATCTTACATATTACCGCATTATGGGGAAAAGTCATTTGACATAGTGTAATATTTTATAAGATTTCAAAGTTACTTTATACTACATCCGGTACAAAAATCAGGTCAGAATAAGAGTGTAAAAAGAGTATTATCTCTTTCCTTGGATTTGTCACTGGATTTTGATGAAATATAATGAAAAAACGTGGTTGCTATGCTACAATATTAGAATTGTATTGGGAACATTTAGGGAGGGTAAAGTAATCACTATGCTGATTATTGGTATTGCCGGGGGAACCGGATCAGGAAAAACAACTGTCGCTCGTTCAGTGATTGAACGTCTTGGCACAGACAAAGTCACTTTTATATCTCAGGATAATTATTATAAAGAGCACTCCCGATTGACTGCGGAAGAACGCCGATTGATTAATTATGATCATCCGTTTGCCTTTGATAATGAACTACTGATCGAACATCTATATTTGCTCAAACAAGGACAGGCGGCATTTGCTCCTGTATACGATTTTACAACTGATTCACGGTTTGTGGATCAGACGCTTGAATTGCATCCGAATCATATTGCGATCGTTGAAGGTCTGCATGTACTATCTGATGAGAAATTGCGTGCAGAGCTTGATATCAAAGTATTTGTCGATACCGATCCCGATGTGCGGATTTTGCGTCGTGTATTGCGAGATATCGAAGAGCGTGGACGTAGTATTCAATCGATTCACCAGCAGTATTTAACAACTGTCAAACCGATGCATGAAGCTTTTATTGAACCTTCCAAAAAGTATGCAGACCTGATTATTCCTGAAGGCGGACAAAATGAAGTGGGTATTCAATTGCTTTCTATTTTGACCGAAAAATATTTAACCGGTGATCGTGCATGGGGCGAAGCGTAAATTCACCCACCTATAATGATAGTTATATAAAAAGAACAGGCTACACACCTTTTATGATGTTAGCCTGCGACTGTGTTACTATGAAAGCTGTTGGATAATCCATCCAACAGCTTTTATTTTTTTATATACAATTATTTTATCGATGCTATAGATAAGGAGGTAAATACAGTAATGAACTATTCTCGATTGATCATTGGATCTGTTTTCTTTATTGCAGGTACTCTTTTGTTTGGATTTGTACATGTAGCAGTAGCCAATATGTTTACTCATACTAGAGGACCTATTGATATGCCTGAACAATTCAATGATTTTTTAGGCATTCTCAGATTAAAAATACCTTATATTATTAGTATTATCTTCATGTGTATAGGTCTAATCTTATTGATTACTACTTTAATTCAAAACCATTCCAGAAAGGAATAGCCTAATAATGAGTAAATTATTTATGTTTATAGGAGCAGTTCTTTTAATATCAGGTACTCTTTTGCTAGGCATGACCCAAATCGCTGTTGCTAGCTTTGTCCCTCATGTACTAGGTTGGTCTACACCACCAGGAAGATTTGTTACTGCGATGGAAGAACTTTCGTTACAGACTCCTTATAGAATCAGTATATTTTTTATGATTGTAGGCTTATTATTATTTGCAATTGTTTTAATAAAAATAGGAATTCGCAAGTATAATAGCAAGTTAAAAAGCCAGCAAGAACAATAATTCTTTTACATATCAATATAATAAGATATTTTAAACTGTAATTAATCCAATGTCGCTCTCTTGCAGATGCTCTTGCTTGAGAGCCCCATTGGAACATCATGTGACACATATAACAGAATACATGACTTTTGATACTACCTAGTGTCGTTATTTATTAAAAAGCTACCTTCCCTATTAATGATACGTAATGACGAAATGTAAAACAGTACTCTGTTCAGATGGATTGATGTACGTGTGCTGACGATCGGCTTTGAAACGAATACATTCTTCCCCTACCAGATCATATCGTTCTTGATTGACTTCTACCGTAAGCTGACCAGACATCACAGTTACCAATTCGGTCACTCCCGCTTGATGGGCTTCGGAAGTGTAAGAATTATGCGGTTGCAAATACCCTCGGTACAACTCAAATCCATTCGAGCGAAATAACGGCTCTACTACAAAAACCTCATCAGAACTTCTTAATTGCACACTATCTTGCTTGCGAATAACAGACACATCGGATTCTCCAGATAACAAGGATGCGATAGGAACATGCAAACCATCTGCAATTTTCCAGATTACCGATAAAGTAGGATTCGCTTCTCCTTGCTCAATCTTAATCAAAGTTAATTTACTAACACCGATTTGCTTGGCAAATGCTTCTATCGTGATGCCTTTTGCTGTTCGAAATTGTCGTAAATTTATGCCAATCTGCTTGCCAACCTCTTCTTCTTTAGCTTGAAATCCAGCATTTTTATCCATTGTATTCTCCTTTTATATCAAGCATTCTCTTTATTATTGTTCTTAAAATGTATATTTAAAAATACTAATAGTTAATTTTATTTTACTTTTATATTCTTTTTATACTATAATCTGATAAAAGTTAATTATAATATACTATTTAATTATTATTTTATACTTTAGAAAAATAGAATACAAGGAGAATACGTAGATGCTCCCCAAACAACATACGGTTAAAACGGCTTTACTTGAAGCTTTTCCGCTGGCATTAGCGATAGCCGCTTATGGATTATCTTACGGAGTGCTTGCTACTCAGGCACATTGGAGTCTTTGGAGTACTATCATGATGTCTGTGCTCGTCTTTTCAGGTTCAGTGCAGTTGATGATTATAGCTATGGTTATATCCGGTGCTACATTACCGGGCATGATAATCACTGCGGTATTGCTTAATTTGCGTAATTTGTTATATGGAGCTGCACTGGCAGATAATTTAGCCCCTGCTTCTCGCAAATATCGCTGGTTACTGGCATTTGGCGTCTCTGATGAATCATTTGTACTGGGAAATATACGTTATCAGAAGTATGGAGCAGATCCGTTGTATTTTGGCGTTGTAGCAGGATTATTTTATGGCGCATGGGTGATTGCTTCTTATATTGGTGCATATATCGGGGATTTAATTGATCCGGTGCGTTGGGGATTGGATTTAGCGTTTCCGATTACATTTGTAGCTTTACTTATTCCTTCTCTTACTGACAAACCTATCATCGCTACAGCAGTAACTGCACTCGGTGTCGCCAGCATATTGCATTATATAATGCCTACTAATGAATTCAATCTAATCATAACAGGTGTCATTTCTCCGTTCGTTGGAATGTATATTGCAAGGAGGCAACAACATGTCTGAACAGTGGATTTTGATTCTCGTTCTATGTATAGTAACTTTTCTATCACGTCTAATAGGCGTTGAAATGATGGCAGGGCGAATATTGCATCCGACCCTGCGTTTGTATTTTAACTATGTGCCGATTGCGATGATGGTGGCGCTTATTGTAGATCAGATCGTTACGACTGATCAGGGATCGACGTCAATCTCATTGCCGATTGTAGGCGGTTCTATCGCTGCTACACTGATGATTAAAGTTACACGTTCCTTTTTACCTACTGTAATCATCGGTGTACTTGTAGGGCTTGGGATACGTTATTTGCTATCCAGTTAACATAACACTAAGTCATCACGTTTATTGATCGGCACCCATATTGAACTTAGCGCCTTTTTTGCGAATTTCTCCATCAATATCTAATGTATTGATAAGCGATAGATCGGCAACTCCTTGATGAATCGCGGGTGAACTTTGTTGTAGATGGAAATTGCGCTTGGCTGGATTAACAAATACAGGATTGGCAAATAACGAATGAGCATCATTTCCACTACGTTTACTATAGTCCGGGAAGCCTGTATACTCTTTATTTTTCCATATCCATGTTGCTTCTGCACTTCCATCCGGTGCATCGTACAGATTATAGTCGATAATATTGCCACTGTTTTTGGTGTATTCATTATAAATTAGAACATTCGATGCTCCTGCGACCATAATATTATTTTGGATCACATTGTTACGGGTATCGTATTGAACATATAACTGTCCATTACCACGATTTAACGTATCATTTTTATACAAAGTATTATTCATGATATGACTGTTGGTGGTAGAACCTCGCTCGGTATCATATCCACCCATAGCTATACCTGTTAACCGGTTAGAGTAGATCATATTGGTACGTACTGTAATATTGTCTGTCGCTTTGCCTTTATGTTCGGATGCAATTTCGATACCGATATCGTTGTTATAGACTTTATTTTGTTCGATAATCGTATCTTTCCCTCCATCAATATAGATAGCTCCTGCCGAGTTGCTGTTATTGGGTATCTTTTTTCCGTAAAAGGGATTGCGATTAGATGAGATATTGTAGATCGTATTGCCTTTAATTAATCCTTTACGAGCGACATCGTATTTGACATCAGGTGCTGTTCCTTCATAGCCAATCACATCAATCCCGATATTATCGTTATCATGTAAAAGATTATGACTCACAGTAAATTTCTCTACATTTCCATTGATGGCTAACGATTCGCTAGAACCTAATACGAGATTGTACAGTTCATTATTATTGATCGTAATATCATGCAACGACTCTGGCGCTTTGTTGCCATAGACTGCTATACCATGTGCATCTCGACCTGTCGCATTGTTACCTGATAATGAGACTGTACTTTTGATATCATGAATTTTATTGCCTGTAATTTGAATATGACTACCTGCTCCTTGCACACTTATACCTGTAGGAACTTCATCTACATGAGTGGTAGTGTAATTACGAATCTCTAATCCTTTGACCGTAATATAACTAGCATCTTGAATATCGACCATACCTTGCAATCCATCTACAGATTGCCCTGTGCCGTCCAAAATAGCTTTTTCAGAACGGTAATTGGTAAATGTAATATTGCCTTTGCTTGCTGAACCTGAACGAGTGATCGCTAATTGTTGCTTATATACCCCTGCGCGTATATACACAGTACTACCTGCCGGTACTGTATCTGCGGCATGTTGGAGCGTTTTCCAGGGAGAAGTGATCGTTCCTGCCTGACTATCTTTGCCTGTAGGGGACACATAATATTGAGTAGTCGCCGCTTCTGCTGAAGGTGGAGCACTATATACTAATAAACTTATACATAATATACAGCCCAGACCGATCAAGCTATATAATTGATATTTTCGCAATGGATGATCATCCTTTCCTGACTAAAGTTCTGAACATGTCCCATTATAAACGTAATCTGATCGCTGTCTAGCATACGATTGCATATTCGGTAGTTTTTATTGAAAGATCCTTATTCGAAAAAAAGTCTTGATTACGGTAGAGTGCGTCCGCAATCAAGACTTTGACTAATTATGCTAAATGACTCGATGTTGCAGCCATTTTTTACCCCTGAATCGCTTCATAAAGATCAATCCGCGGACTGCCCATTCACAATCCATCGCAATCCAGATCCCTAGAATACCCCAACCTAGCGTAATCCCAAGCACATATCCAAGAACAACCCGGAATAACCACATCGACAACATCGATACCAGTGAAGTGAACTTGGAATCGCCTGCTGCCCGTAACGAAGAAGGTGTAATAAAAGCTATCGCCCATAATGGCACTTGAGCAATGGTATTGATAAATAAGACTAAGAAAATATCATCTACAATCTCTGCTGGCGGGTTGAAAATAGAGATCAGTGGATTGAAGAATGGGAAGATCAGCAGTCCCATAACAACAAAAGAAAGAGACGATAACATTAGAAACGATTTGGTAAATTTGCGTGCATCTTGGATATGCCCGCTACCGATACACTGCCCGACTACGGTAATAATAGTAAGTGATAACGCATTTGCTGGAATCTGCATTACCCCTGCCAACGAAGAACAGATAGCATTGGTCGCTATCGCATACGTTCCCATACCAACGATAAAGATTTGCGTTAAAATTTTACCACCGTTGAAAAACATTTGTTCGGCGGCAAAAGGAATCCCGATAAATAGTACTCTTTTGAGCATAGAGAACTTTATAATCAGAATCTCACGCAATTGAACTTTGAGGTTTACATCCATTTTGAACAAATAATAGATTGCACAAGCCGCACCCAAATATCTTGCGATATTGACCGAAAGTGTCATTCCGAATACGCCCATATGTAACCCGTTGATAAATACAAAATTTAATAATACATAGATCACATTCATGATCAGCGACAACATCAATGAAGCTCGTGTACTCCCTACCCCGCGCAATGCTCCGCAGACTGCTTCAACAATTGCGATGCCTAGAAAAGAAGTACAACTTCCGATTAAATACGTTCGCGCAAGATTCATTACATCTGCTTCAGCCGATCCAAAAAGGATATTGAGTAGCGGTGCATGAAAAATAATTCCGAACAACGCGACTGCTATCGCCAGTAAAGAAACGGAAGATACCGCCCCTGCACTCGCTTCGGAGACACCTCGTTCATCTTCGCGCCCTTTGTATTGGGCTACGACTACAGTTCCGCCTGTAGCCACAGCAATAAATACGCTCAGTAGAAAAATATTGATCGAATCGATCATATTGACTGCACTGACAGCGGCGACTCCTGCTGAACTGATCATCGCTGTATTGATTAAGTTCAATCCCATAATAAAAATCTGATCGATCAAAATCGGTACAAACAGCGCAATCATCTGGCGGTAATGAATATTTGAGCCTGAAAAGTACTTATCCAGTAGCCGATGACTTCGCTTAAACTTAAGTTCAAATGGTTGCATCATAGTTCACTTCTTTTACATTAGAATGGGCATACGTAACAATAGACCGACGTTCGTGTATCAAAAGTTTTTGATACAATCATTTCAAAAAAATAATATAAAAAAAGCTCTTCAGATGAGAAAGCAACTGAAGAGCATGGATGATATCTTAACTATAATAGGCTTGTTGCCAAGCGCATGTTCGTCGATTGCGTACATGAATATATCACTCTTTACATGAAAGAACAATACTTTTGACGCAATCTTAAGTGATTTTATTTTCCTTTCGCTAATTCGGATAATTGAGCAGGCGTTAGACTACCTTTATAAATACGTAGTTCATCCATCTGTCCTTTGAACGGGGTATCCCAATAGTTCACACCGAGTCCGAAGCTAGCATTATTATCTGTAAAAATATCTGGGAAGTTATCGCCACTCAACTTCTGTACTCCATTCACATAGATCGTTAAGCGACCTTCATCTACAGAGAAAGCTAGATGTGTCCATTGATTCGCTGGAATAGTCACTCCGGTCACTCCGTCGTACCATGCTGTTCCAGACCAGACCATAGCATTGTCTGCTGTTGCACCACGCGGAATCAAGCTTACCCAATGGTCGGTATCTTTCGCTCCGAAAAAGGCTGGCGAATAGGTAGTTAATTGATCAGGCTTCACCCATACAGACACCGAGTATGAATTGTTCGAGATTAATCCTTGCGGTAAACGAATCCCTGATTTTCCATCGAAAATAGCAGATTGTCCCTGAACTCCTGTGCCATACGTAATCGTGCCTACTGTTGAATCCAAGCGTTCTCCTGTCACTGTTCCTTGTCCAAATGTAGCCGTTGTATCTTTTAAATTATTTTCAAAGCTGTATTGAGCAGTTAACGTAGCTTCTACAAATGGTTGTACTGTCACCTGAAATACTTTGGTCTGCTTACTGCTACCCTTAGTAATAGTAGCTGTCAGTGTTACATTCGCTGGTGCCTGTCCTGCTTGTGGACGAGTGACTGCGCCTGTATTCGCAACTACAGCTGGATTAGAGCTTGACCATACTATTGATGTTCCGCGACTACCCACTGTAGGCAATACGACATCACTGACCATATTAGAAGTATCTCCTAGACTAAGATCACCATACACATCAGCAACCACTTGCTTATCGGAGACATCTGCTAAACGACTGCCCCAACCCATCGTTCCGTTGGTAGACAATGCTGTAAATGTCATCGTATATTGCTTCGATACCGGATTCCAATTTTTCACGAATACGCCTGTATAGGTGACGCCTTCGATTGTTAATACAGCATCAGCTGTTCCTTTTTGTCGCCATTTGCCTTGAAGCTCGCCAGAGATGGTACGATCTTTGTTTAGACGAATATATTTGGTGTTTTTGATCGCTGGTGAAGAATCGTTACCATGATCGATAAATTGGTAATCGCCTATGATCGTATCTTCACTGACTTTAGTTAAATTTTCACCTGTATAACGGTAAGGAGATACAACAGGCCAACCGTCTTTGTTAATATACATCTGGTGAATACGAAGTTCATGTTCTTCTCCTCTAGCCGGGAAGCGAGTATGGAATACAAGGAATGTCTGTCCTGTTTTGTTATCGGTGTAGACGGAGTTATGACCGGGAGAGACATAACCTAGATTTTCTCCATATCCAGGATCGCCTACTTTACTATCCCATAGATAGTTACCGATGAGCTTGTTACCATACGTTACATTAGACGTTTGTGCAGGCCATGTTGCTTGTTGTCCTTTGGCATCTTGATAAGGGCCATCTGGCTTGGTCGCGCGGAAGACACGCATATTGTATCCCCCATTAGCTGCTAATCCACCATAGGTCATATACAGATAGTAGTAGCCACTTTCTTTGTTGTATTGAATATAAGGGCCTTCACCTGATTGACCATAACCACCTGCTACTTTGGTGCCGAAATAGCGATCAATTAAGCGCCCATCTTTTGTTTTACCATCTTTGCCCGGGTAGATCGGTTTGCCTGTTTTGGCATCAATTTCTAATACAAAAATACCGCCAGACCATGAACCATAAGTCATCCATAGCTTGCCTTTGGTATCGGAAAATATAGTTGGATCGATCGCATTTGGATACGTTTGATTGGCATATGTGCCATCCGCATTGAACCATGCTGCGTTTTCACCAGTTACTTTTTTCTGATCAATAAGCGTCTGGATATTGGTATTTGTCCATTTTTTATCAACAGTACTGTTATTATCAAATGCTTTGTCTTTGGTAAAACCAGAGTAGATCATCGTATCGACATACGTATACGGGCCTTCTATTTTTTGCGATACTGCCATTCCGATCGCAGAGCGGATATATGTTGATGATGTGCAATAGTAGATCGTATAAGCGCCTTTGGTTCCATCGGCATTCACATATTTGGGATTCCAGATCACATCAGGAGCCCAGACCGAGAAGCCACCTTTACTATCTGCATCGTTTTCGCCTGCCCATTTGAAAGAGCCAGCTAGATTTTTGGAAAGATCGCCGTATAATGTATTGCCTGGAGTGGTGTAACCGTTTGCAAATGAAGTCCAATTGATTAAATCTGGAGACTTGGCAGCCGAGATATGCGAACCAAATACGTAGAACGTTCCACCGGCTTTGATAATCGATGGATCATGTACCGATACATTGGAAAAAGTAGGCGTTGTGACTGCTGGCTTGAGATCATACTCTTCTGCTCGCACTGTTGAAGCCCCTCCAAAACCTAATGTTGGGATTGTTAATGAGATCATTAATGTGAAGGCTGTCGCTTTTTGAATCCAACCTTTATTCATTACTTATGCCCCTTCCGCATTATAAAGATCAGAGCGGATATGATTAACCCGCTCTGTCATACTATTAATAAGCAATCAATAACAATGAATTATGACTGTACATCAAGTACAAGTACATTGACTGAATTGGCAGGTAAGACGACAACCAATGACTGATTATCGATCTGTACTTGTTGCTCTTGAGGAACTACTTTCTCGTCGTTCTTTTTGTTCACATTGGGAACATGTACCAGTTCAGCATCCCCTGTTAGTGTAATCCATTTGGCTGTCTGAGATACGGTAAATGCTTGCAGATCAATACGTGTTGCTTTGTCTGCATCATCTGCATTAACTAATTTGACATAGACATGATGCTCGTCTTTGGTAACCGAATGGAACACTTCACGATTGTAAGCTTCTAATTTGTAATCCAGTACTTTACTTGCCGTCTGACCGTTCGTGTAGGAGCAAATAAGACGATTGCCAGTATCTCCCCCGTAATTAACAGTGATGGTATACAGGGTATGATCGGTAATAGCTTCATAGCTTGCTGCTCTTAGATTACCTGTTGCTGTACTGGTGGAATAATCGCCCAGTGTATAGCTTTCGACACCTTGCTTATGCACTTTGACACCTGTCGCCTGACCACCATAACCAATCGCATATTCGATCACATCTTTGTTCTCCGCAGAGATATCGGTCAGACCTGCACCTACGTAAAAACCATCTGTACCGGATACTCTAGAAGCAATCACCTCCACTGTGTAATCTGTCCATTCTTCATTGAGTATATAGAGACCATTTAAGCCACTGGCTTGAGCGTGCAATACTAACCCTTGTGCTGGATCGATCGTATAACCAACAGAACCCGGAATTTCTTGCCAGATCGATTGGAGTGGTTGTGTGAAAATCTTGCTCTAATAGTACTGACCGATCCCGATTAGATGTGACTTTGGCATGGCTGATGATCACTTCTGCATTTCCTGTTGCAATCTCAATTCCGCCACGAGGAATAAGTTTCATCGATTTACCATTTTTATAAGTGGAGAAGGAAGTATCAAGTACTTTATTTCCCAGATATTTTGCATATAAATGCTGTACATAGTAGTTCGGTGTAAACCAGACACTTTCATCATCGAACCAGATACAATCTGGAGTCCAGCGATAAGTTCCATCGGTTAATACTTTGTTAAATAGTGGAGCATAAGCGGCAAGACGGACTACATCTGCATTATTCTCAAATCCTGTAATTACAGCGGCTTCGGCTACCGCTCCTGCTAATGTATTTTTATCAGTAGACGCATATTCACCGACAAATACTTTGGACGATTGTTGCCAGTCGATACTGCCATCTGGCTGATACGCTCTATAGTAGTAGTTATACCGATCTGCATTACTTAGCAAATATTCATTTGAACGGTAATAATGTTCATCCGCAATCGTATCCATATAGTTAGATTGGTCTTTGTACCATGTGACTGTTTCTTCGATCACTTTCTGTCCGTCTGCAAAAGCTACTTCTGCCGATCCTTCCATATTTCCGCTCAAAAATTTCCATCCTTGTTGATACGCATCATCGTCTGCCTGTGCTCCCACTGTTGAGATAATATGCAGTTCATGATCAGGATAATGTTTCTCCATATATTGATCGATTGATACTTTGAACACTTCAAAATTAGCGAAAAACTCTACGCCCCAGTTTTCATTTCCAACGCCTAAGTAACGCAGATCAAATGGTGCTTCATGTCCCATATAACGACGCATCGCTGCCCATTCGTTATGTTCAAAATCAGTACTAATCGCAAAGTCGATCAGATCGGTAAAGTTCTTAATAAAGTAATCCCGTAATTCCCCACCTGCTGGATGTGCATAATCCGAGCGTGCCTGACACAATACTCCACATGCCATCACAGGAAGTGGAAGAGCATTCAAGTCTTCGGCTAATTGGAAATATTCCATATAACCCAGACCCATCGTCATCATATAGCCCCAGACGTTAAAGTTTTCTTTGCGTAATTCGATATCTCCGATCGAGTCTTTCCAATCGTATACATTTTCCCAGATAAACGAACCTTCTGATATACAGCCTCCTGGAAAACGTAAAAACTTAGGATGCATATCGACTAATGCATTGACCAGATCTTTGCGCAAACGGTAATTCGGATTGCCTGTATAGTTACTATGAGCAGAAGACGAAGACACTTCTTCTGTCGCTCCCCATACATCACGAGGCATTAGCGACACCATATCAATCGAGATATCTCCATCAAAAGTCAGCGCTAATTGTCCAAATCCATTCGCTATTCCTGTCAATGTAATCGGAGTCTCTACACCATACTTTTTCCATGTGTGATTGCCTTCAATAAGGATGGTGATTGGTTCGCTAAGACTGTCATGTTCAGCAGACTGTAACTGGATCGTGATACTTCCGACAGATTCAGCTTTTGCCCAGATCGTGAAATCATACTGCGTTCCTGTACGGATCGCCATCGCACAGTTATGATTCGTATCCCCAAATCCACGGTTATAAATAGTCGCTTCATCGGCGACTGTTACATAATACGAATTCACTTCTGGATCTTGTACACCAAAGTGTTCATTCAACCCTCCACTGGATTGTGGAGTCATCTGCTCTGTATCGCCGAACCATGCAAATAACGGCTCACGATTACGCCCTGTAGAACATCCACATTCTCCAGAAGCATGAGAATAGGTATCAAATGCAAACGATTCAAACGAACGGTTCTGCACCAGCTCTGCATAGATACCACCGTCTGCCGCGTTGTTGATATCTTCATAAAATAAGCCATACATCACTTCGCTCACGTCCAATACTTCCCGGTCGCCATGAATCGTAAGCGTATATGGTGGTACATGTGCAGGAAGTACAGACACATGGTAACTTTTCTCCAGCGTAGTCGTGCCTCTAGTAAGCACTGCGTTCAATGTCACTGCTTGTGGCTCGGTCACGTCTCCGATCTGTCCTTGATCAGATAACCATTTCGGTTGATTAGATGTCCATGCTACATTGACACGCCCACTCATTAATTGCTGTGGTAATAAGATATCTTTCGTAATAATTGTTGTTGGAAATGAAAGATATTTATCACGTGTTAATCGAATAATCTCTTCATCGGTTAACGAATCGCACATCACTTCTATAATCTCGTCCGCAGATAATCCTGCTTCATATATACGGAAATCAGATAACGAGCCGACAAAATCATCATCGGCTACAAATTGAGAGCGTCCGATATAATTGGCTTCTTTGCTGGTCTGTTCTGCAAAGGCTTGGAACCAGTGGCGCAGACGTGCATAATTCCCGCTAGACGTCTGGCTAATCGATCCATCTGCAAGCACTTCACCATTTACATAGACGACAGGCCCTGCACTACTCAGTGTGCCACCTTCGGTTCCTTTGACAGACAGAGCTACATGCATCCATTCGTCCCGTACAAAACCTTTGCCCGGGTCAATCGCTAGATCGCCGTCTGCTGTTAACGTTCCACGCATCTGGCGTGTCATAAATAAAGATGGACTTCCTTCACCATTACCAAAATCAAAAAGACGCTCCCAGATACTCACGCCCATCCCCAAATTCACCCATGTCGTAACTGTTATTCCATTGTTATCGCTTACATTTTGCAGTGCATCAACAGGAAGTTGGATAAATGAACTACCATTTTGTCCCCCTGCAAACGTAACTGCATTTCTACCATACACTTCAGCAATCACAGGCTGGGTCGCACCTGCAACGATCCCATCATTTGCTTTTCCTGAAGAATCTTGAGCGATATGTTCTGCGTTATCAAACTTATATTGTACAACTAACTTATCGTGTAATTGAGTCATTGCTATTCTCCTATCTCTATCTATAGTTAATAAAAATATTAATAAATTAATATAATTGCATATTATATAGTCATATTACTCTACTATGGTTATACTTTTCAATGCTTAATTTTGTAATCGTTGGAAAATAGATAGCAGAAGAGAAGATTTTTATGTTAACAAGCGCTTTTAAGTGATGTATAATTGTTATAACAGTATAATTATTTTACAGGAGGAATTGATGATATGAGTAAATCATTACACTTAGAACGTAAAGTTTCTAAGTTTGGCAACAGCTTAGGTCTAACGATGACAGAAGCATTTAAACAACTCGGATTAGAAGCTGGAGATAAAGTAGAGGTCAATATTAAAGAAAATAGCGAAGAAATTGTGATCAAAAAAGTGCAAAAAGTAGATTTACCTGCTGGCATCAGCCCTGATTTTTTAGATACCCTTTCGCAAGTTATGGGGCAATACGATACGACTCTCAAAGAATTGAAAGATAGATAATGGATGCTATTCGTTATCTTTCTGTAGCAGAAGTGGTCGCTATCAATATTGCGGTTATCCAGAAGTATAGTAGTCCTAGTGAACCCATCGGTATTAAAAGTAACAGTCTATTGGAATCTGCTCTTCTTCGTCCTCAATCTTCAGCCTTCAAAGAAGCATCCCCCTCTATTTTTGAAAAAGCGACTGCTTTATTTCAATCTCTTGGTGAGAATCATGCTTTTCAACATGCAAACAAAAGAACAGCCTTCACTGCTCTCGTTATTTTTCTACATTACAACGGCTACCATTTTAAAATGGAACCTAAACAAGCTACAGATTTCACAGTAAATATGGTTAATCATATGTACACTTTTGAGAAGATTGTTGAAATGATTAAGGATCATTCTGTTTCTTTTTAAATTTCTATCTGCATATATTTTGTAGTATTTAATTTTTTAATCATATGGGTATAGTCATTAAAAAATAGCATGAAAGAACAAAAAGCCACTAGTCTACATGCAACTAGTGGCTTTCTTCCTTTTGAAATTAAACCAAATATTTATACTTTTCTTAATTCCAGATGCTTCACTTCAATACCCGGCTTCACAAATTCAAACTTCAATTCGTATACGCCTGCTTCTAATTCCACTTTCACTAACTTCTGCGTGATCCATTTGCCTTCTGTACCATTGGTCTGGATCGTGGTCACTAACTGATCATTAAACGTTAAGTTACAAGCACTTTGCGCTAGATCATTTTCAGGTGACATCACGTAAGCGAACAATCGGTACATACCGGCTTCTTTGACTTCGATAAATGTCGATTCATTCGTATCCAGTGGAATCGGTTGGTTTGGCTTCACTTTTTGCGCTTGTTCTGCGGATAGATTAGCATTTCCTTTAAAAACATCTACACTTTCAACAAACGCTTCTTTTCGCCCAAATACAGGCGCTTGCATAATAAATTCACAAATATTGATCGCACAACGTTGTAACTCACCGACAGTTAAAGCGCCATTTGCCAATGATTCGATAATATTATCGCCCCATGCATTGGTCTCTGCACCATAGTTAGGCACAACCATATAGAGATCATTTTGCGCGCGTACCATTGCATGCATATGTTTGCGATCAGCCGGCCCTGCGTCTGCTGGATCATTCATAATCGCCCACCAGTCAGTCATCACAATACCGTTGAAGCCCCATTCACCACGCAAAATAGTTGTATTCAGATCATAGTTAGAAGCTGCCCAGTGACTATTAATCGGATTGTATGAAGTCATGACCGAGTTTGCGCCACCTTGCTTCACAGCAATTTCGAATCCTTTGAGATAAATCTGGCGAAGGGCGCGTTCAGACACGACAGCATCGACTTTGCTACGATGCTTCTCCTGATTATTACAAGCGAAATGCTTCAGTGTTGCATTGGAACCGCCTTTCATAATGCCTCGTGTACAAGCAGCTGCGAATACACCTGAGATCAACGGATCTTCTGAAAAATACTCAAAATTACGTCCATTTAACGGACTACGGCGAATATTCAGTCCTGGCCCAAGCAATGCATCAATATGGTTAATCAGCATTTCCTGACCTTCCATCACATACAATTCTTCCACCAGTTCACTATTCCATGTTGCCGCCAGTAGTGTTCCAATCGACACTTGAGTAGACTGCTCTCCGCTATCCATACGAATACCAGACGGGCCATCTGCTGTACAAGCTACTGGAATTCCGTAACCAAATAGACTATCGCTCACGCCACCAAAAGCAGATGCTGTACCCGACGTTACGAGCGGACTACTCATCCCTTCGCCACGTACCAGAGCAGCCAAATCTTCATCATTTAACTGAGATACAAAGTCTTGAATACTGACTTTGCCATCTGCAACATCTTTGAGTTTGTGTCCTTTGTCGCCTGTCTGTGGCAAAGGTTCTGGTAGATTCTGCTGAATCCGATCTTTTAACGAAATCTGACGGGTAGGCACTTCAACCGAACTCAGTTCATACGAACCGTCCTCTTGACGAGCACCCGGTTTGAAACGGTAAAAGCTTTCTAGTGGAGCCATCGCTTCTGCTAATTGCTCAACCACTTGCAGTTGCTCCAATACATAACCGTTTTGTCCTTCGACCTGTATAGGTTGTACCTTTTTCACACTGGTTCCTACATGAAAAATATACGTACCCTGTTCCAACACATATGCGGACGGATGCCCGGTAACACCACTATCATCATAAGAAGCGAGTGAATGTATAAGGAACGTAATCGTTAACGTTTCAGCTTCTCCCGGTTGTAATACTTTCGTTTTGCCAAAAGCCGCTAATACTTTAGTCGGTTGTCCAAGCTCGCCTTGCGGTGCTTCGACATAGACTTGAACCACTTCTTTACCTGCAAACGTAGAACCGCTATTTTTCACATTTACATTGATCTCAATATGGCCTGCTCCATCTCGGGAGATCACTTTCGCTTCTTGAGGATCTATAGTGAAATTTGTATAAGACAATCCATATCCAAATTCGAATTGCACTTTATCCGGACAAAATGTCTCAAAATAGCGATAACCTACATAAATATCTTCTTCATAAATACTTTTAAATTCATTGCCGTAATTGCGTGTAGATGGATAATCCGCAATCGAGTAAGCGATAGTATCGGTTAGCTTCCCGCTCGGTGTCACTTCGCCAACAAGCACATCTGCAATCGCATTACCGCCTTCCATGCCGCCATGCCATGCGTAAATCACACTGCTAATTGGGTGTATGTATCCTGTATCATTGATCCAGCTCATATCTACAATATTGGATACATTTAAGATCACAACTGTTTTGTCAAAATGAGTAGTTACATGTTGCAACATGGATTTTTCCTCTAACGTCAACTTATAACTTCCCGGTTCATCTGCATTATCCTGATCTTCACCAGCAGTACGCCCGATAATCATAACTGCTTTATCCGAATGTTTGCGCGCTTCAGCTACCAATTCATCGGTTAACGGCATTTCTTTCTGGAACCACGGTTCTGCTGCCCAACCACCGCCACCGTTATCAAACGGATTTTCTTCGATCCATTTCTCATATACCGAAGCCAGTTGTTCGTTGACCGTAATGTCTGCTTTGCTACGCAATCCATCTAAAAGGTTAGTCGTATACGCTACATGCACACTACCACCTGAGCCTGTTCCACTACGATAATAATTCACCTGTGTGCGTCCAAATATTGAAACGCTTTCTTTTTTCTGAATCGGAAGAACTTGATCATCATTTTTCAATAATACTGCACCTTCCGCAGCAACTTTACGACTGAATTCTGCAAAACCTTTCAATGGAACACCTATTGTAGATGTACTCAAATCTATCGCCTCCTGTTTTCATACGTCTGTCTATATTATGTACTTCATCGTGTCTAAAAGCAAAAAATAGCGATGCTCAAGAGTTAATACTCTTTGAACAAAGCTAATGTATCATAAGACCATTCTGGAATTTCCGCTATACAATAAATCATCTTATTTTTTTCTATTTCAGCAATAATAGAAAGCTCATATGTATTATCTATAATAATGACCTGATCTGCTATAACTAGAGTAGCATTCAATTCACTCGTGATATTCATACTCTTTACGCTCTCCTGATTCACTATAAACAATCTCATATTTTTGTCCGCTAGCATCTTCACGGAGACGTTTATTATTTTTTATATAATAAATAGAAGCTCCTGCTTCTTTCGCTTTTAAACGCACATTTATGTTGGCTTGTTGGAAGGCTTGTTGAAGTTGCTCTCTACTAAGTAGCATAAGATTTTCCTCCTCTAAAAATAAGCTATTTATTCTATTTATTATATCATAATCTAAAATAATTTTTGCGTTCTAAAGAGAACATCACTTTTTCATCAAGCTTCCCGACCATACACTTCAAACTGGGTCAAAGCTGGAAAAGGAGAAGGAGCATCGGATTGGATTAACTCGCTCAATGTGACCCAGTCCACTGTTCTTTTTTCAATAGAGATCGTTTGCGGTTGATGTGTTTTGACCAGATTCACTTGCTCTGAACTTCCATCCGAATAAGTTAATGTCACACGTTCCCAATAATTATCATGCGGAAAATCTGCTCGTAACGTCAGCACCACCTGATCGATTAACACTTTACGTCCAAAATGAATCGTAATCGCCGCATCTGCACGTTGATTAATCCCCCAAGATTCATAAGGCCATTCTCCATGCGAATGATTGGCTCGATTCCCATTGATCGCATTGCGCGCTGCAAAAACCGCTTCCCCACGCGTCTCTACATTTGCAGAAGCATGTGGATAGCAGACTTCATTGATGTGTTGGTCATACGGGTTATAGGCTAGATTCCGATAAGACTGTATCTCTTCATTTGTTGCTAGACGTGCAGTTAATAGATGCATTTCGCCTGTAAAAGATTTCGGTGAATATGAGGTTCTTTTTTCTGCAAAAGGGATAGAATATCGGTATTCTTCACCTGTAAAATAAACAAAAACTTCACCCATCGAGTCCTCAAGTTGGATCATGAGGTATGTATTGGGTTGGGAGCATTTGAGGATAATGGTATCTTCCGGTTGGTAAGCTTGAGTGTAGACAAGATGTACTTGATCGGTGTCCGTATGAGAAGTTAAGACTTTGCCTGTAGCGTTTTGGATTTCAAGAGATAAGTTGGTCATGGGTTTTGGCTCCGTTCTATGATTTTATTTATAGTACTTGAAAAGTTGATCAAGAGCTCTTTCAACGACACAAATATATGTAATACTAGCTAGAGAAAACGCTATCATATTTAAACTGAAATATCTATACTAGGTCGAGATACGTTTGTTTTTATATTTATTTTCACAATTTCAATAGAACACTACTTGGACACAGAATGGCGATAAAGTATAGCTACAATTTGCTCAAAAGAAGTATTCCCTTTCGCAATATCCACAATAAATTCAACAGCAAATACACGTTCCATTCTCAAATGATAACCATTAATCATTAAAAAAGACTTCACCACTAAATAAGCTGTACGTTTATTGCCGTTATGAAAATAATGGTTTTTAACAAGAGATTCTAATAACGCTCCCGCTTTATCAAACAAGCTAGGATATGCATCTTCACCAAATAAGCTCTGCATCGGTCTACGTATAGCAGAATCAAGCAAGGTATGATCTTTGATTCCTGCCTGATCCACATCGTTCATTTGTCTCATCATGTAATAATGAGCAGCAATGACTTCTTCTTTGGTTAAAAACAGAGTCATATTATCTGTCCTTCAAATCATCAAATATCGCACGATCTTCCTCAAATACATCATAAAACGCTTCTAACACTTCAGGGCGAACATGTTCAGGAAGCTCTATTTGACGAACCTTTCTTAATATAATCTCACCATCATCATTTTCAATAAACTCAATTTCATCTCCTTGAGAAATATCTAACTTCTCAGCAAGCAACTTTGGAAAGCTAACTCCAAGACTGTTTCCCATCCGACCAATTTTACGAGAATATACTTTATGATCTGACGTTTTTTGATTTAGTTTTATAATTTTGTTCACCGTAATCACCTCTATTTATTTAATCTTGGAAGTTACAAAGTTATAACTGTTATAACTTTGAGTAGAGGATATCATAGTCAATATCAAAAAGCCACTCATTAAAATATAATGAATGGCTTCTCTTTTACTATAATAGAGTAATCTCATAATCTGTATCGTTTATTATGAAGTAGAAATTTACTTCGCCCAATACTGCTCAGCAATTTTCTGTCCTTGATTGATTTTTTTCCACTGCTCTGCTTCGGTCAACTCATTACCACCATCGCAAGAAGCAAATCCGCATTGGTGGGAAAGCAACAAACGATCTTTATCAATAATCGTAGATGCTTCATCCAACAGTCGAAGAACGCGTTCTTCATCATCTAACGTACTTGTTTTGGAAGATAGTAAGCCCAAGACAACCTCAGTGTTTGGCTTGTCTTTGAACACAGCAAGCGCTTCAAGTGAACCTGCACGCTCGTCATCCCACTCTAAGAAAAAGCGATCATATTTCAATTGCTTCAAGAACAGATTCGCAATCTTCACATACGATCCGCCACCCATGTTGCGAGAATCATAGTTACCACGGCAGTTATGTGTCCACATTTTTAGTCCCAGACTGTGGCCGTAGTCGATAACGGTATTGCTAATATCGATAAATTCAGTCGCAAGCGCCTGTACTTCCTCCTGATTGATATGCTCGCCAGTGTAAGGAGAGTTCGGGTTATCATCTGCGAATAGTTCCCATAAGCAATCGTCAAATTGTAGAATTTTACCACCAGCTTCGGCAAATTCTTTCACAAATTCAGTATAAGCTTTCACCAGACCCGCTTTGAGTTCTTTGGAATTTTGGTAGACCGCATCCGTTCCGCCGATATTATCCGACCAGGACAATTCGCCGAAAATATGAGATGGAGACGGTACACAAAGCTTCGTCTCACGATCGCCTGCATGGTCTTTTAGCTTTTTGAATACTTCGATAAAATGATGGTTTTTCCCACCTAATTCACCTGTAATCCGTAGCCCGATATCTTTGCGTGTCTCATACTTGGAGCTACCATCCGTATCACGGAAAAAGTATCCATGATCTGCGATATAACGTTCGATCCCTTGAAAGCCCCAGACAAAGTCCAGATGCCACATCGATTTGGAATACTCCCCATCTGTAATGATCGACAGATCATTTTCAATTTCTTTTTCCACAACAGACTGGATCGCCTTCGCTTCGGTCTGCTCATATCCTTCGAACTCCTGATAGAACGGATAGTGAATATCGTCCCGATGCTCGATTTGTGTTTTATATTCTAGCAACTCAGCTGGTCGCAACAAGCTGCCTACGATTTGAAATTTATCACTCATGTTAAAGTCCCCCTTGGTGTTGTTCACGTGTAATGATTATTTGTTTATTTTAACACGGGGAGACTTTCTTGGCGTAAGCTGAAAAGGTATATCTGGTTATAGTTATTAGCTATGACAAAACAAAAAGCAATGTATAGGATTAATTTCTAACTCCAATACATATCTTTATACACTCAGACATCAATCATATTTCCTTTAGCGGATATAACAGAACTTATCACATAGGCGACAAAAATAATTTAAAACCGTATCTGTTTTAGCGTAGTTTTATAGCGATCCATCTTTTTCTGAAATGCACTTCGAGAATCCTTTATTAAGTAAAGCTGACTTCGATCTGCAATCTCCTCGATGATCTGATCGATACTTTTATCGTCTGTTATAATTTTCTCTTCTGTAATGATATGGTCAAAAGCATACATACACGGCTCAATTCTTTCCCTCGTCCATGTTCCCCGTTCAAAACGTTTTTTAAGTCGTTTCTCAATTGTTTCCTTTTCTGCATAAAGAATAAAGTGATATACTTCTACACCATCTCTCACTAAACGACCGATAATTTCCTCATAATAGAGAGGATCAATCAATGTCATAGGCGCGATAATAGTCCCTTCATATGTAGATGATAAATATTTCAGCATATCGTAATTAAACGAACGCCACTGCGTATGGTCTTGAAAATTAGGTTTATGTAAAGCTATAGGTATATGTTTACGAATAAAATAGCCAACATTCTCAGGATCATATACGAATGAATCAGGCAGTCTTCGATGCAACTCATACGCACAAGTCGATTTGCCAGAACCGTAAGCTCCATTAATCCAAATAATCATTGGAACACCTCATCTTCTAAATGCTGTGCCACTTTACCCAAAATCTCTTCAAACTTTTCAGCTTCTTCTGGCTCAAGCGGATCATAGAAAAATTTAATCATTTTCTCTGAAAATGCTGCTTCGATCTTCATCATATCGAATCCTTTATCACTCAGTTCTAACGTAAATCTTCTTTTATCGTTCAGACTCTCTTTTTTAATCACATATTCATGCTTTAACAACGTTTTGACCATTTCGACGACAGATGATTTTTTCACACTCAATCGGTTAGCAATTTCCGTAACCGTAGCTCGATCTCCATCCTTATGTAATTTATAAATAGCGATTAAATATTGGTAACTATTAAAGGTCATTTCGCCATATCCAGCTTTTAAAAACTCGGCGTTTAATTGGCGGTTAAAGAATTTGTAGCACGTGTCCATACTTTTAAAAATAGTCATAGATACTCCTTTTTTTTAATTAGTTAGGCTACCGAACATAATATATAATATTGAGAAAATTATCAATAAAAACTAGCTACAACAGTATAGAGATACAAAAAAGACCATCTAAAAAGATGGTCTTTTCTAACTTAATAATGGAGGCGAGGGGAATTGCCTCCTATTTTGTACTAACTTTTTCATGCAGCAAAAAAGCCGTTCTATATAAAGAACGGTTTTTCTAAAATCGACTAATTTGATACTGATCTGAACTAACGTTCTAGAAAAATCGAACCAACTTAATCGCATCATCAAATCCTGTGCGATATACGGGAGCTATATCATCTGTTCGTTGTATGTACATGGTTTCAAGCTTATTTGCAGCGTGTTGAAAATGATCCGGTAGATGTTGCTTTATATTGGCTAAAATTCCATCAAATTCAGTATATTACTCTTGAAGCTTTTCTTCCTTTTCTTGAGCTATGATTTCTATTCTTCGTTCTATGGATGGTTCAATAAATTTAAACATAATACCTTCCTTTTTGTAATTTCATTGCTTTATTTTTATAGTTCTTATTTCTATTAAATACCATTCATAGAATATAGTAAATAAGAATTGGCGCGGTGAATTCGTATCATTTTTCGACATATAAACGACAAAAAATATCACACCTATTATAAGGAAGGTGTGATATTGATATTCGGATTCAAGGCATGTAAGTTCCGAGCAGTTTTATTAATTTTGTGGAAGGCTACCGAGCATCGCTTTTGATTCTCTCCATTAAAGTAGATGTAAGTATAGTTTCGATCCATAGAAGTCACATTATCAACGTTATTTGAAACGCTGCGATCAGCATGATAAAAACAAAAGACATATGCATTAAGCGCAGCAGTCCAATACTTCAACGTTCTAGGCAAATAATACTCGCTGTTTTCTGTATGAACAACAATGCGATCAAAGTGATTGGCGTATTGCAAGAAACAAATTGTTGAAATAGGGATGCTTATTAGTCCATATTCGCCGTCCGGATCTTTAATAACCGTCAGCATGTAACCCCTCCTATTTCTTTATCAGTTCTCAGGCACTTCTGGTGAATATATAAAGTTGATACTTGCAGTACTCACAAAGTACATTGCAAGCGAAGCTAAAGCTGTTGCAATCGCACCATATAAACGCATATGTTCACCTCTTCCATTTAATCAAAAGTAATGTCTGTATAAAAAATACAAGAGCTATTGTTGCCGATCCAATAAACAAATTACTCAATACAATTATGATACCCATCAAGTTTAATAGTGAATAATACTTGGATGGGATACGTGATTGCTTCTCGATATCCGACGGAGCAAAAATAATACGTAGTAGCGTACTAATAAGCGTCAATAAAACTGTTGTTTGCTGTGATAAATCTATTAAAGATATACCTATAAAAAGTAAAGAAGAGACTGCTACACACCACATCCCTGATTTCAGATGATAGCACCCGTAATCTGCCTCAAAACTGCAAAAGAGACCATGGCAATTGTAGCCTTCCAAAACGTTTCAGTTATAGTTGTTACTATTAATACTGCAGCTATAATCATTAGCATATTTAATAGTATTGCAAGTGCATGCCTTAGCACAGCAATACTTGCTGGATGATCATCTGAAGCTTTATTTTTGCATATACAGCCATAGAAATTCGATCAATCATATTTAACCTCTTTTTTGACAACATAGTAAATCAGGATACTTGAAAGCAAAAACATATAGATGATTATATAGTACAAATTATTGAAGTAGATGAGTGTAGATAAGAGGATTAATGCTGCGACAATGAAGAGTAATACTGCTATGTGTTCAAATTTAAAACGAAGTCTTTCAAAATCAGCCGTAAAGCCAATATGATATCGCAAGAGAAACCATACAATACAAAACGTTAACGTACTAATTACCAACTGAACGATAGAACCTTCCCATGAATACTGCATGTCTGTATTAAATGAGCCATACAAAATTAGTATTACAGCTGTCTGTAATAGAGTGTATATTAGCATTCCTGTAGCTGTCATTATTATCGACCACAGGAGTGGTACATGGGTGAGCAAGCTAATAACGAGTACATACAGAATCGTTACCATAACTGGAGCCAAATAAGAGAGTTGTTCCTTGCGCAACATATAACTTACAAGGTTGATCACGAGGAACATAAAAGATGCTGGCCATATGTACGGTAGGGGACTAATTCGAAAAATAGATACTATTAAAGCCATTCCTGCACAAGCTTCAATACTTGAACATAATATGAAGCGTATAGTCTCGCTAAACAATATTCTTCCTCCAAATCCCGAATAAATAAATTATACGCCAAGATATGGAATTACGCTATTTGATAATTCACTAAATAAATTCTAAATTTCTAACCTACCGAATCTGCAAATGATATAATAATGAAGTGTTAGGAAGGAGGTGATTACTTTGGACCTTCTTACTCTGATTGCAGCATGTATAGCGTTACTGACTGCACTAATCAATTTGTTTATTGCATTGCGTAACTCTGCTGACAAAAAGAAAAAGGACTCTAAGCGCTCCCAACGCTTAAAGTCCAAGAGAAAGAAAAAGTAATTATCCGAACAGGCAATAATATTGCCTGTTCCCCCTAACACAATTATAACCGTTACAAAAGTAAAATAAAACGAAAAATTCTAATATAATAAACCTTGCGTCAGTTTTTGAGACAATTATGCAACTATAATAACATTTTGCACAATAAATTAGACAATTTGTACGCTATAGCAGATTCTTTTCAATCTAAAGGTAAATTATATTTTTTGAACTGGGAGTGATGTATGTGCTTCAATATATTACTTTAGGAATAACTTTCGTGACCTTATGTATAAGCTTGTATACTCTCTCGATTGTACTTCGTAATAAAAAACAATAGTACGGATAACTTCATATTTAGTACATCTATTAAATAGAAAAATACCCATCAATACATGTTTGATGGGTATTTTCAGTAATTAAAGACTCGTGAAACGACTTACTTTTTAGAGGATGCATATAGCCAAACTAATCCGGCAACAATTACCAAGAAAATCAATTTCGTAAAAATGTATTGAAAGAAAAAAGCCCCAAAAGCCAGGCAGCATACTGCCATTAACGTATAGACGACTTTACTGACTACTTGATTTGACTCGTCTCGGTACCAGTAAGTATCATTATCAAAAACAGCTTTAATCCAACTCCAAGCCATTGCCATAAGATAGAAGCCACTAATAAGATTCATAGCCCATTCAGAAAAGATTTGTGTCTTACCATCAGACGTAAGTTCAACGAAAGCAGAAAGATTTTGAACTGTTAGGGTTTGAAAAAATAATATCGTACATACTCCGACTACTGCAGCAATTAATGTCAATATTGACGTGACGCTTTTTTCGCGATAAGCATAAACAATAGCTTCCATTGGCGTGCACTCCTCTAGTATATTTTTTATTTTCATTAAGAGATCAGCCCTGCCACAAAGCTGATCTCTATTAGTCTCTAGTCTTATTTACGGTTTTTCTTTTTTTCTTGATATTCCTTCTGCTTTTCTTCAGATACTTCAAAGCAAAAGGCTTTCTTTCCTACAGTACTCGCATGTAGAACTTTACCGTTTTTCAGTGTAATATACGGCGTACAAATCATCATAATTATCATTTCCTCTCACATGGTTTTCCTTGCAAGAGGGCTCTCATAGTGATACAGTATGAATATCCCTAGTCATACGTGTAGTGACAATTCACTACAAGAAAACACAGTTTTATCGAACCGTGGGCCCTCTGCAAGGTCGACGGTTTTTTGCTATTTCCCTCATCTGTACTCCTCCTTTTATTTGTCGCATGCTTCTAATTGTCTTCGGGCAGCTTGTTGTGATATCCCACATAAATTTGCCACTTCAAAAATATTCTTACCTTTAATAATATGTGCAGGGGCCAGAAGCTCTCCAGCAAAAGCATTAGCTTGCCATTCAGGATCTCTATATGCTGGTAGCTTCTCTGCTACCCCCATTGATCGAGCAAAATATATGTTTCCTTGTTTATGCATGAAGTAATGACCAACTTCATGTGCTATTGTTAAACGATCTCTTCCTTTACCTTGTAAAGCACCCTCATATACATCCTCACGGATTTTGATGAGCTTGTTGTTAGGATAAGCCAGTCCATGTTTTGAACCCATTTCTTGCTTTGAGACTGGTACCCATGTAAACTCTGGGTCCAAACTCGGCATTACAAATTCAAGAAACTGAACAATTGGAAAATATGGAACGTTTTCGCACTTACAAAACTTACGAATGTCGTTTGCAAAATCTCGAATATCAGCACGAGACAAAGGGGAGGCTTCATATTCACTCATTAATTCACCCCCTCATCGCCACCATTACGAAGAATTTTAAGAATTTGTGTTTTCTTTTCCTCGTTGAGTTCTTTAAACTCTCGGGCGAATGCCATAACCAAATTTTTATCTTGGTTACTAGTGTTTCTTAGATCAATTTTGATCGACGGAACCGAATTCTCAATTGCAAACTTGAGTTGGTTCTTACTCTCATCGTTGAGCTGATAAAAGTTAGTTATTTTTTCAATCCAATCATGAGGGACATTTCGTTTGCCTGTTTCCACAGCTGACAAATATGAGGATGTTACTTCCAATTTATCAGCCATATTTTTTAGCAACTCTCCATTATCTATTCTCAATTTACGACAAAAAGTCCCGAACTGAGTCAACATTGGATACCCTCCTTCCTACATATGAAATTGTTTACAAGTCCATATTAACAGTTAAGAGAAAACAAATCAACAATTTTTAGTTGATTTGTTTTCAATAAAAAGAAAATATTTTGCCATAATATCGAACTTTTTCGTCCCTACTTTAAAAATAGAAAAAAGCTACCCTGCTGAAATACTCATAAGGATAGCTTTCAATCACTTACTCGTACTTAGTCTATTGCTCAGCACAAGCTCGAATAATTCGGTAGCTGATAGCCCAGCTAATGCGCCACACCATAAGCGTAATGTTAGGCTAAGATCAGTAAACGGTTGAGCTGCACAGCCGATCAGACGTCCATCCTGTACTTTGCACCCATTAATCGTAGCTACTTTGGACTCGGTTTCAAAACATACTATGAAACCGAACATATCCTCCAATTCTCGAATCGGCACATAGTTCTTGTTATCGATAAGCACGTCAGTACCTTTGCATGTCTGGCTACCATTAACATAAGTTACTTCAGTTGATTGCGATTGTGCGCCTGGCTTTGTGACGGGCTGATTGCTACCGCTGATTACATACCGTGCCTTTAGCTCATCCAGTGTGCCATTATATACGTTCAGATCGACACCCACCATTGATTCCGCCTACCTGACCAGAATCAGTATATTGCCAGAAGTCCCATGCCTTCCATACAGGTGCATCGTCCGGTACCCGGGTGTTACTGTAATGGGCAATCCATAGATCATAGCCGCTCAGTACGAAGCTAAAATTTTGAGCAAACGCATTGCCAGTGTATACGATCGGTTTACGACCGCTTGATCGCTCTACTTCCTGCAGAAAAGCAAGTGCTACGGCATTGATTGTGTTTTTTTCAGATTGCCAGGGTTGTTCTCATAGTCCATCACCGGAGAAAGCTCAAAGCGACTGGCTCCACCAGCCTCCTGCAAACGACTCACAAAGTTAGCCGCCTCCAGCTTCGCATCAGTGACATTCACAGCATTTACGAAATGATATGCACCTACAAGCAACCCTGCTGCACGTGCACCCTTCACATTGTTCAGGAACTGCTTATCCAGATAGTTTTTCCCTCATTTGCCTTGATGAAGGCAAATTGCTGCCCGGATTCCTTTACCTGGTTCCAATCAATATTACTCTGCCAGTGGGATACGTCGATCCCCTGTGCGTTATTCTGCTTTTTGTTCTGCATTCTGTTCATCCTCCTGCTTCATTTTTCCTATACGGCGACAGGTTGTGCTTCTGGAATAAGATTCGGATTTGCAATCGCCTCTGTTTTTGATTGAACTATCCTCATGGCATTCAACAATATAGAAGGCATTGGCAAGCCCATACGACCGGCATTCTCAATTACTGGCAATAGTTCATTCGCCAGATAAAAGAAAATAACCGTATCCTGAAAATAACCAATCCCGCCCAGTACCAGATCAATGAAATGTGCCACTGCTACCATTCTGAATGTCGCTAACTTACGAGCGATTCCCCAGTAACCAACCTTGCTTTTGAGTTCACCATTCATCCAAGCAGCTGCCCAGCCGGTTCTTTATAGGCATACATCATGCTATCAGTGACCTGGCTATACGACTCTTTAAAGCTATTTGAAGTTTGTGAGATTGAACGGTTAATTTCTTCCATTCCAGCATCTGGGCGAATGAATTAAACCTTAGCTAAAGACGATACAAAGTCACCCATTTTTGATTTATCCTGCACCAGTAATGCAGCATCAACAATATTTGATGCACCTTCAGCTCGATTGGAAAAAAGCCCCTTCGTGTACATTGTATCGTTCAATGACAACAATGAACTGCGCTGAGCATCGGTCGTATACGAAGCAATGCGAGCTGCTACCGAGTAATAATCCCCTACACCATCGAACATTGCATCTTTGATGCCACCAATCAAAAGTGCACCAGCTGCAGCAGCCAGAGCACTGATCTTCGAAGTAATCACATCTACAACTGGACTCACATGGTCTTGCGCAGTTATCTTCACATCAGCATCACGAATACCTCGTAATTCAGCATCCGCGCGTCCAGCAGAGAACGCAAATCATCTGCCCCACGCCGCGCACGGCTGAAAATATCGCCTACTTCTGTAATGCTGAGGCGTGTCCCTTCATCCGTAGCTGAACTCACTCGGCTGCTCATCTCACGAACCTCATCCGTAGCTCGGCGCATCGATAAAGCAAAGTTTACACTCATGTGGTCAGCGTTGCGCCGGAATATCTCGACCTCGTTGTTTGCACGATTCAGTAGCATGTTTACACGCATGAGTGTGGACGAAATAAAGTCACGAGCCTCAAACGGCACCGTAACTGTGGCTGTAGTTACGATTGTTGTTCATCTGCCTTTATTTACGCGCTGCGCGTTCTCATTCTTCTGCAATCATACTGGTAGCGAGACAGAAGTAATATTGCCGTTCTTTGCTAATCTCATACGGCAACACTTCAGCTGGCGACTTCTTCTGGTTTATCCACCAGTGCGCAATCCAGCTTGCTTCTGCCTCACGCCGTATCAGTTTTTTTCTTCTACCAGCAGAGAATCTTTCGTTTCTTGGAAATTACGTACTGCTTAATCGTCTGGATTGTTGAACAAGCGCAGTGGCAACTCATTTTTGTTCGTGCAGTCGTAAGCTTTGAGCAGATCGAGATTGTTCCACTCGAAGTCATGCTCCGTAGCTTTTACAATCATCGCCTCGATCTCATTGAACGTTTCTTTTGGCGTGCCGTCGTCATGGAAACACACTTCATAAGCGCGGCGGACATACATTGTGATAAGGCGACGCACAGACCATTTATCATCATTAACGGTTACTTCGATTTGTTCCGGTTTTTCTATAGTAGTACCAGCAGCCAATTATTTTTATAATTTATCAGTAATGATTTATGCCTCCATTCTTTAGTAATGCAAAAAGGCTATCTAACTTCAGTAGCCTTTTTATAAATTCAATTTGGTAAAAAGAAATTAACGATTGAATTGTCTTGATTATTACAGTCTACAGGAACGATTTCACTGAAATGAAAGCAAAAGTGTTCTGCTTCAATAGAATAAGGGGTTATATAATCTTTGATGTGAGGATAAATTTTATTCCCTGCTTTTATAATCAAAGGAATAATATTAATGAAAATACACTCTTCATTTATGCCTTTTTGTTTAGCTTGATCTTCAAAAGCATCTGCATTTACATAATTTCTCAATATACCTTTAATATTAGGACTCAATTTAGATTTATCTTGCGGCAGATTTATAAGAAGATTGATATCATACCAGGAGACGGGCAGCTGAGAATATGAACCCCCTTCTTCTTCAAAAGGTATTTGAAAATCAACCCAATAATGTTTTTGAATTTCTTGAGGAGCTTTTGTATTTTGAACATGATAATTGAAAACTGTTCTGATACGATTAGCTAAATTGTGATGTCTAGCATTTCTTATAGCAAGTATTAGGCATAACTCAGGTTCTCGATACCAATTTATTGTTCTAATATCCTGTTTCTTCATGGCATCATATAAATTGTGGAATGCATTTAAAACAGAATTGAACCCACTTTCAAAATTACCTACTGCCTCAGGTCGATCTACTCCCACTATTGCGAGAAACTTCATATTCGCTTCATTTAGTATTCTTAATGATTGTGCTAGATCTTCAAAGGAATTGTTAATCATATTCACCAGTCCTTAATTATCAATATTTATACAATTAAGTTATTCACTGGTGCTATATAATATCCCTTTAATTCGAAAATTAATATTTATGCCATGTATTCCGGAAATTTACCAATGAAATCGAAGTCGGTTGCCGTACCTTCAAGTGTAATATCAATACCATTGTTATCATCAATCTTAGCAACAAGGATATCAATATCGCCATGAATATGAATATCCGTTAACAGTACACGTTCAACATTACCAGTGATCTTATCTTCCAACGATCCGGTGATCCGCAGAAGGAAAATGGTTTTACCCGGTTTGAAATTCTCCAGCAGCCTGTAACGACACCGAGATTTAAGTTTTGACATGACCAGCTTTACTGTAATTTCATATTTAGTTAACTGCTTAGTTTTGGTCATCCGGCGTGCTCGAACAATATCGAGGTTTTCAGGTTTAAGAATAACCTCAATTTCCTCAAGGTCTGGATGTCGTCCCCACCATCATCCTGTACAGATAGATACCGTCCAATAAGTTCGCGTTCCAATTATGCCACCTCTCAATCAATATAAAACGCTTCGATGGAATCCAGCGGCTGTACCTTCAATTTACAATATGCGTAATCGAATGCACTTGTTTTGCTGCTGTCCTCATCAAATCTGTAATCTGCGCCAATCGCCTTCTGTACTGCTCGGATCGCTAGGTATTCTTTCACCGCACCAATGAAAATTCCGCGACCATCTTTGTCATTATCCAGAGTGGCGCGGAATTTTTTGAAAGATGAATACCGGTGTGGTGTCACATCAATTACCAAAAAACGCTCCTCTTGTATCAACACTTCATCGCTACGCTGGATGTCTGTCGTTGATGGTAGTCCGATTTTTTTTGTGATCGTCCAGATGATTGGCTTCTCATGCGTTTTACTTGAGCTGGATGTACTGACAACTACACACTTATATTCGCCCACCACGTCCGGCTTGCGAATGGTGAAATCACCGTCCTGTTGTCCAGTCACTCGAATCACCTGTAGCGGCGTATGAAAATCATGCCTCATAACAGCATCACCGTCACATCGCCGTCGCCGTCTCCCTTCTGCTGCTGAATCCACAAATAAAGGATATTGTCCACATCTATATTACCGGTTGTCTTGCCAGCAACTGCCTGCCTTGTATAGGTCCAAGCGCCGTCAGATTCAGAAGCACAATTCAGGGCAACAGAGGTCAGATATTCATCGCTATCCTGCAACACCAGAGATTCAGCCAGCTTGACCCATGCAAGCCTGAGCTTTTTATCTGGAACTTCGGGGAATGACACCGACAAGTACAGCTCAATGCGAATTTGCGCATCATCAATATACTACTGAAGCAGCTTCCTGCACAGGCGCAACGCGGCTTCGCGTTTTAAGCTGTTGGGGCGTTAGCATACGGATCATCGGATTTCTTGATTGCGGCCAGAGCATCGATCAGCTGCTGCTTTTCCATTTTGATGTAACCTTCGATCTGGGCTTCTTTGGCTTGTTTCTTCAATGCTGTCAAAGTCGGCTCCTTATCCTTGTCTTCGCCAGCAAGAGTAGATGCATCCGTAATCTGCTCCACTTCAAAATCATGTTCTGACTCCAACTTGTCTGCCACCTCAGCATCTTCGATCATCTGCGGCTTGCCCCGTTCAAAACGAATAATTGGTACCAGTGAACGTAATTTTATGCATTAAAACGTCACCCCTTCTGTGAATACCACTGCTGCTGGCTCTTCAAAGATTGAATCGTAATCGCCATGGATAGCGTAAAAATGCTTGTCCGCGTAGATAGCTTCTTTTCCTTCCGTCGTTTTACGAATTTACATATCGTACGTGTTTACCAGCACGAAGTTTTTTTCATATGTGAAGATCACAACGCCTTCTGGCATATGCGGTACTTCTTCCACATCATAGGAGTTAATCTTTTTGACACCTCCCATGATTTGCAGCTGGATCGATTCGCTAGTATCCTTTTCAGCCAGTGCCTGCAAACGTTCCGAGAACGTGTTGGGATGCATGTAATACTTGAATACGCCGGCAGCTGGAACTTGCTGTAGTCAACTAGATTACCTTTCGCCTTTGCTTTCTTAATCCAGCCATCATTGATTTTAAGGAAATCGTAGTCAGGGTTCGTGCTTGGCGTAGCTGTGTTGACGTTAAATCCCAGGTCTTGCATATTATCAGCAAAGTTTTTGGTCATTGCATCTAAAATGATTTCCTCAGCATCTTGACCACGTACCCGTTTGGTTTGTCGGATAAATTCTTCTGTGATCTCAAATGGAAGCACCACAGGAACCACTGCATAAGGTACTTGCGGGAATTCCGGAGCTTTGATATTAGCAGCTGACACGTTCTCTACTTTGCTGCGCAAATTACGACCAGTTACGCCGACCTTATCAATACTACCTTTAGCAGCCGTACGTGTGAGTGTACGGCTGCCTTTCAAAAACTCTGTAGAGTTGTATGCCATCTCCATAAACTTGTCTACTTGCACGTAGTTGAGTGCAGGCTGATCCATAGTTGTGACTGTTGTAGCCTTAACAATTTCACCATTACTTCTCATTTGTATTATCCCCCCAGTTTTTAATTACAGTACGCCTGCAAAGCTGACGTCTCCTGCTGATTTATGAATATCGTCTTGCTCGGTACCGCACTGAGCAGAAACACCACGACTGTTTTTGATGAGCTGTACTTCATCCTTTAAAGCTTGCACTTGCTCTGTCAGTGGATTCATAGCTTTTGCAATGGCTTCCCTCAATGTATTCTGCTGATCACACGCAGTGCCTTCTTCCTTCTTCAACTCAGTTACTTGTGCAGCCAAGTCACCTACCTGCTTAGTAATCGGTCCCATCGCAGTGTCTACTGCTTTTGCAATAGCTTCTGCTTTCAAATCGTCTTCCTCCTCATCTCCAGCTTCTTTCGGAGTTGTTTTATTTTTCAGTTCAGTCAGTGCGGTAATGCATCATCGATATGCTGCATGTTGCCATTGTAAATCTTCTTGCCTGTCTTTTTAATAGCTTCAAGCGGCTTGCTAATCGCTTTTAGAATGTCGTCTTGTTATCATACCCCCTGGGCGATATCAACAAAATCTTGAAGCGCTTCGCGGATAATAGCCGGATCGTATTCCATTCCGCCTTCCCAATTGCTCCAACGAAAAAGGACCAAGTTAGGAGCATCTTGTGCAGCCCAAAATTCTCGATACTTTCGGTTATGGTTATATTTTTCAGTAACAGTGCCTTTTTCAATGATGCCAAGTGCTTTCGCAATACGGTTTAGCAAACCCTTCGTCACTGGTTCTTGCTCAGATTCAATTTTTTTCCACTTACCTATGCCCCACATGGAAAAACCTGTGATCTCGTCTTTCTTAATTGCATCCCAAGTGTCCGAATCTGTCACTTTCACACCAGCAACCCAAGAACCTTTGGTAATAGTCTGATCACCTATAATTATCTCGCAAGGGGCGATATAGAATTCTACTACATAGCCTTTATCTGTATCCAGATCGTGTTGCTTATCGATGTTATATGTGTGCTACCTTTTCAATTTCTTCAGCACTCATCTGATCATCATGAGTATCTGCTGTATCTGGTTGGTATACTACGCTAAGCACAACCTACTTGTCTTCATCTGCTTTAGCAATGCGGATTTCTTTCTGAATAGACACTTTACCTGCTTCTTTGATGATCGCAAAATGTACGCCATTCGCACCTTTATCAACCAGCGAAATGTGTGTGATTTTTGCGTCTTTCAAACTATAAACCATGTTTTCATTCACCTCCTCTCATTTTCTGATATAATTGTTACATTGTGTATTGAGTTCAGCTCTGCTGGGGTCACCTGTAATGCTTCTTCCTATGGTTGGCGGTTTTGTCATTAAGGCAATTGCAAGTTACATCGCTGCTAAAAAGACATACAAAAAAACTGCATATTCAAAGGAGGCGTTGCCTATGAAAAATAGGATTAAAAAAGAGTGTTCGCTTATTAAAGCTTCTCTTTTATCAACAACTGCCGACCTTTCTATAGGGGTTGCTGGCAGTTTGCTGGCCTGAATACACAAGAGACCTGCGTTTTAGCGCGGGTCTTTTCTTATTGCGAGACAGCTTGCATAGTACAGCGACAATTTGCGATTTGCTTAGCACTGCCAGCAGGATCGCCTGGATGTATGAGCTTTTCCCCGTCAACAGTAAACGGTTCATCCACATTTACAATTTGACCATTTGCTTTGCGATGGTATTCACGAGTATGTTTACCGCCTGTTGCTCGCCATTTCTTCTTTTTGACAACCTCTAATTGCATCCAACCTTTCTGCTTGCCACCGTTAGCAGCTGCGGTCGTCATGGTTCGTGATATATGTACAGCTCTTTGCGTTGAAAATGGGCCTTCTTCACCATTTGCTGCCTGTGAACTAACTTCCTTTACAAGCTGCGCACGTTCTGTCGGAGTCTTTCCTATCTCAATGGCTGCCTTGAATGAACGAAGCATCGTATCAGTAAAAGTTGCATTCATCCGGCACCAAATCTTTCAGATTCTTCACAAAGACAGCTGCGCGCTTGTTCTTTTTCGTCCAGACCTTATCTGGCTCAAGATCATTCAGTTCTGTTTCACCGGCTAGATTAAAAAGTGGAGTAAAACTATCCTCAAGTGCTTGCTCAAACTTGTCCTGAAACAATTCACCAGCAGTAACTGTCAGCAATACCTTGAATAGCTCCCCTTCATCCGTCAGCTTGAAGCCAGGCGGTACCGGTTTGCGGTAGTCCGGCATTTCAAACCATGCGAAAAAGAGCGGGGTAAAGTCATTTTCCCTCTCACTGCTGAATCCTATAGCTGCTTGAACTCTTCCATGCCGTTTGCCGTGTATTCAATAATCCCAATGCTGCCCGGCTCTTTAGATAAAGCAGCCAGGAGTAACAGTAAATGCCGCTTCTTTTCCTTGGCTGGCCAGAACGCTACTTCTGATGCATGAAGGTAATGAATGGTGTCCGACCGGTCAAGTACACGGCTTTCGGCCGTCTGAACAGTGATCTTTGATTTCAACCCCTGGTTCCTCCGGCGGTCTGCAGTCCGGATCGCAGGGTTTTCAAAGGTCATTTTCCTGACATTGTTCTTCCGGCTCATTGGCTAGATTACGGCAGGTACCCGCTCATAATAGAAATGGAACATATCATACAAGTTGCTGGATGCATCTGAAGACTGGGCGACGATAAAGGCATTCTTAGCTTCCTGCAGTGATGAAAAGTAGTAGATCAGCGCCTCAGTCACCTTTTAGAATTCCATCTGCCGAGATTTCAGTATAATGATTCTACTGGTTTACCTGCGGCTATATCACTGAATACTCTGCGCATAGCGGCGCTGTGCAGCGTTTAATTCAAGCGGAACAACCTTACCTTGTTTGTTTTTGATCCTCAGCATGAGGAAGCAAAATAACTCAAAATTAAAAAGGATGCCTTTAGACTCTGCCAGCTTGTCCGGACGTGCTTGCAACTTCTGCTTAATCCGCCGTTGATGCTCCCTCGCAAGTGCAATTACCATAAATCATCCCCAGCGTATTCATCTTCTACATCATCGTTATCATCGCCCCTGCCCAATACCTTGTAACGCTCCAGCTCCATACGCTCGCGCGCCAGCTGCATCTTCTCCTGATCCAGATCCATATTGGCAATCTGATTAATCAGGCGAATCTTCTTGTCCCGTACCTTAGTCAGTGCTTCTTCCTGTTTTAAAATCTTCTCCAGCTTCGATAGCTCAATCGTGATAACCTCAGTCACCTTCATACCTTCAGTCGTGACCGATACCATAATGACCTTCCCGTTTTTAAGACTGGCATGCTGCAACTTATCTGTCCGGCTCATCAGCTCCTGCTTGATCTTCCGATCATGATCGGTCAGCCCAGCTTCAAGCTATTTAATTCGATGTAAATGCCGTCGTTCCTGAATTGTAAGCATCGCCAGTTGCTCCTCTGCCTGCACCCGCGGATCGGGATTAATTTTAGCAAGCAACTGCTGTTCATCTTCATCCAGAACATCAAGAAACACTGTCGCATAGATGCCGTGGATCAGCACATTCTTATTCCGAAACGGCGCACCCCCGCCTGGCTGGATTACCGACTGCATTCTTATTGCCCGGCGGGTGCGCCAGCGTTACTTTTGATTTCATTAGTAACTTTACCATTGGCGTTACCATTCAAAACGTTCTGCCAGCGGTCTTGCGATTTCCATTTCCGTACTTGCTGCTCACTAGCAAAAAGAGCAGCGGCGATGTCTTTTAGCTTTATTGTGCCACCGCTATCCAGCCACATTTGTTTCGCCTGATCGCGTTCAGGCCGTCGTTCTCTCGCCATGCTACATATCACCACCTCCAGCTATTAAATTCCCAAGAAAGTTAATATTTTATATAATGAAACAAGCTCTGAACATGATATTACAATTGTCAGATATTTTAGGAGGTGATACATCCATGTTACCAATAGGATTAACTATCGAGGAGTAGCAACCTGGAGATTGGAGAATACGTTTAAACCCGCAATTAATTCCCCCTGGCGGTAATATCTCTGAAAAGTCATACCCTTCCTTTGAAGAGGCAAAAAAAGCCGCGTAAAATGGAATCTATGATTGAGTTATGTTTGTTTCAATTTTGGAAAAAGAAAAGGCGATCCATAAAATAGACCGCCTTTTCTTTGTATTCTTTTTAATGAATCAAGATATCGCTTTAATGGCCTCCTCTTTATTGGCATAGATATCTTGAATGTATGTGTCTATCACTTCATTTTCGATACATTAATTAAAGTTTCTGAACCTAAAGAATCCAAATCACCGGATAAAATATCTCCTAATTCAGGTATAGAACTATCTAAAATTTCGATAATAGTAACCCATGATTAGTTTTGACAGCCAACATACCTCTGCTTAGGTTTAGCATACTTACTACTGCTGTCATTTCTTATCTTGCTGTGATCGCCAACTCATATATTGCGAAAATACATCTGCAGCTGTAAGGCCATGCTTGTTACCGATTTCAGCCCAGCCTTTTTGTAATAGCGGTAATGCTTGATCCATCTTCAGGTGACTATATTTTTTTCTAAAATCAATACATTCTCGTATGATTTCATTCATATTAGTCCTCCTTAAAATAGAAAGTTACTTGTTTGCCTTTACACTGCCAGAGTATGCTGGTAAATTGATGCAACAGCTCCATCATTAAGCACACTCAACCTATTAGCTGCCTGAACGGCATTTTCTTGTCCTATACCAGCTAATGCAACACCTCTAGCATTTACAATCGCTATATTCATTTCTGTTGCTAATTCTTCATGAGTTTTAGACATATTTTCACCTCCTAAATAATGTAATTATACATTCAGGAAGTTTTTACCTTTTGACAAACGACTCTACTACAAAATTGCTTCACTCCATCCCATCTGCCCCATACGTAACCTTTACACTTTTTAGGCTGCCTGGGTTCTTTAATATGAATAACTTTCTTCTTTCTCCCCATGTAATCACCTTTAGTCATAGTATCGGACAACAAAAAAAGCCACCTGATGTAGTGACTTCATATGCTCTATGTAAAACCGAACGTGCCAGCTCTGTATGTTCATGTGTTTAAAAGCATTCGCGCCTACGGCGTGACACAAAATTGCTGTGCTCTTTGCTTAAAAGCATACGTACTTTGTAACTATAGAGGAAGAACAAGGCCATTTTACTGATCGGTTAGAATAGCAGTCAATCATCTTACATGCATTCCAAACCAATTTAATTTAGTTCAGAAAAAAGGTTATATCGTCCATCTTGCTCAAACTTCTCAGTCAGGTTACCATCCTCATGAACAGTAATGACCAGCTGCTCATATTCCTGCCCTGCTGGAATCACCGGATAAACGTATGCACTACTTTACCTGCTGCGGCTTGAACTGCTTTACTCTGATCGCCATGAACATGCAATACACGCCATGCATCCAAAAATGCGAATCCATCACTGATTACTGCTTTTGCTTCTGTTGCCATTGCTTCAATACCTCCTGATTTATCATGTGTAGAAAAACCGGATCGTCGTTTCATTACAATAGAAAAAGGCCAGCATTAGATGTTGACCTGAGCGCCAAGGTATTCATACCTCATCAGTGTTCCTATTCGATTTTCCATAATATAAATTTACCATAGGAAAAGTCCAGTGAAGTATCATAAAGTGGTCATTTCCCGTTCAAAAAACGTTCATTATTTTTCTACTAACTCTTCCAGCTTTTCCTCATAAATCTCATCCACCATTGAATATAAAGTGCTTGCAAGCTTTACTTTAGAATGAAGTTTCTGTGCAAGGTATATTGCCATAATCGCTATTGTAAATAAACCACCACCAATTAATATGCTTGTTAATAAATAATACTGGAACTCATCTGCAAGTTTCTTGTACTGAAATCCTAAATTAAGTATAACCGTAATAGAAGCGCTCAATAAAGCAGCATATATAGCAAATCCTGAAAGTAATGTATTACCTGCCTTTGAACTTTCAAACTCTCCATGCAGATTATTTTTTAATATACTCAATTCTTCTAAATCCAGTTTTCTCTTCAAAGTCGATTTTATATCTTTCAATTCTCGTAAAGTAGTTTTAGAATTTATTTTAAATCTTTTTTTCAAAAATACATAACCACTGCTGCTATCCAATAGACTTATATTTCTGTTCATTTACTATTCAGATCCTTTCTAATTTTAATGGATATAATTCAGGCTTCCATCCTCCTATTACATAATTCTGTGTTTTCTATCATACCTTAATACAAAAAAGAGACTAGATTTTCCAGTCTCATGATACCACATTACAGGTTTTATTAATAAATCAAATGGAAGTTTCGCATCTATTCAAATAGCTAGTAGTAGCCCAAATACAAACGATTTAAACAACTTGGTAATACTGCTAGTATCAATGATTGACCCTACACTAACACAAGATCAATTAATTAAAACTTCTCATCAAATTTTGCAACAGTTAGTTAGTGAAAGTCTAAAAGCTACTTTTTCTAAAAAAGGATATGATTATTCGACTGCACGATGGGAAAGTAGTCCGGTACTCAGTATTTCCAAACCGGTATATTAAATTTCAGCAGTCTATAAAATAATCAAACCATATTGATTAGCCCTTTGGGGCTCTTATTTTTGAACTTTTGAGAGGACTATCATATATGAAAGCAGCAATTTATATCAGAGTAAGTACAGATCGCCAAGCTGAAAAAGGCTTCTCAATCGAAGCTCAGCATGAACTGCTGATGGAACTACTGGAACGCAAAGGGTTAGAACTATACCGAGTATATTCCGATCCAGGTATATCAGGAAAAACTATAAAAAAGCGCCCTGGCGTTCAACAGCTTATTGCCGACATGAAAGCAGGGCGTTTTGATGCTGTCCTTATACATAAGTTGGATCGATTTAGCCGTAATCTAGGTGACCTATACGACTTTATCGCGCTCATAAATAAACTAAACAAGCGACTCATTGTGGCTTCTTTGAGCAGTGAAGAAATAGATACTCAATCATCAATGGGTAAAGCATTCTTATACTTCAATGGAATATTTGCTGAAATTTATTCAGATAATTTAAAAGAAGAAACACTAAAAGGATTGGTTCATGAAGTCACTCATGGAGGTCGGCATATGTCGCGTGCGCCTTTGACTTATGATTTCGATGAAGATCGTAATCTGGTCATAAATGAAAAGGAAGCACAGTTGTTGATACGAGACGTATATCGCTACTATCTTGAGGAAAAAGGCGTTGTGAAAATTGCTAAAATTATGAACGGTTATAGTCAGGGAAAAGAAGGCGGCGTATGGGATAGCAAGTATATTCGAAGCATTTTGAAAAACCCTACTTATACTGGCCATAACCATTTTAAACCTGGGTTGTGGGAAGAAGAACAACGTATAAAGGTTATTGGAGATCATGAACCTATTATTTCCATGGAATACTTCATGAATGTACATAAGATGATGACACGTAAGGCTGAAGATACTATATCCAGAAATTCTTATGATTACCCATATGGTGGAATTGTACGCTGCGCAAAATGTGGCGCTATTTATGTTGGAATGCATCTACTAAAAAAGGGATACAATATCGATCTTATAGATGTCGTAATAATTATTCAAATGGTACTTGTCCTGAACCTGGGATTTCAGAATTGAAATTAAATCGACTTTTATTTGAACAATTGCTTATCACTAGAGGAAGATTAAAAGTTAAGCGTGATGATCCTAAGATAAAGAAATACAAAAAACATCTACAAAAGGAAATTGACCTTTCAAATCGCAGACGCAAAAATTGGATGATGGCACTCTATAATGAATTTGATGATTCAGAAGATTTCTCTATGAACTAATTTACATAAGATGAAATTAAAGAATTGGTTTTCAATTTGAAAGAGAACTGGAATTACATCGAAGTTGATATACAAAAGCAATTAATACAATCCATGTTTCGGCAGATTGTTATTCAAAAAGGCGAAAAAAAAGATACATAGACGATTACAAAGCTATTCAATATTTAATGCTTAAAATAAAAAACACCGCCCAATTGATGGCGGTGTTTTTTATTTACTAAGTTCCGTACCTGATAAATTCCTATCTGGTACAGAAAGTCAGTACAAAATGGAGGCGAGGGGAGTCGAACCCCTGTCCGAAGGCAACGTTACATAAGCTTCTACGGGTGTAGTGACAGATTTGATGTCACCCTAGGAACTCCCTGTCACCGGATTCCCTTTGGGTCAGCCTGGTTATCTTATTCAGCACACCTCAGGCGGAGATGTGACAGCGTAGCCCACTATTAGTTGGGCCCTCGTCCTGGCACATGGGCGATGCGAGGGGAGAGCACGCTCACAGGTTATTAAGCTGCGAAAGCGTAGTTAGTTTGTTGTTTGCCGTTTAATAGGCTTTAGCGTTGATAAAGCGGACGCGTCCCCACTACCCGCTACCCATGCTCGAACTACCCCCGTCGAATCCATAAACGCCCCCTTAATAAAAAGGGTGCTGGATTAGAACGGATCACATGAGTCTCGTTATCCGAATATACAGCAACAGTCTTTCCCTCCATAAGAAAGAACTGTAAAGTGTGTCATGTATCAGCAATATGCTGTTTCTACTGAAAGAATATACAACGACCACAGACTATGAGTATACCACATTTTAGGCTCTGTGAACAGTTGTGCAAATACACCAACGTTGTTCTGAGATCCTTACCATGTTGTTCCTCTAGCCATTATCTGCTCTGTAAGCCAGAACGTACTAACATCATCGCTGATTCACACCAGCTTCACTATCCATTTACCCATCTGCCTGTTAATTGTAACTAACTCACTACAAAATGATGATGACTTCGCTTTTCAACGTTTACTGACTTAACGAGAAACCTTCTGATTATCCCGTAGTGCGCGTTGAATATCACGATCCGCATCTTTTTTGGCAGCAGACGCACGTTTGTCATGCTGTTTCTTACCTTTACCCAGTCCAATCAATAACTTGGCATATCCATTACGGATATAGATTTTGAGCGGAACGATGGTATACCCGTCTCGCTTAGAAGCACCGATCAATTTGCTGATCTGTCCTTTATGCAGTAGCAATTTACGAGTACGTGTCGGATCGGTTGGATTCGCACGGTTACCTTCTTCAAACGGACTGATATGCATATTGTGCAAAAATACTTCGCCATTACGAATCGTCGAGAACGCATCTCCGATATTGGCTCTTGCGCGGCGCAATGATTTGATCTCTGTTCCGGTTAAAACCATGCCAGCTTCATACGTATCTTCGATAAAATAATCGTGTGATGCTTTTTTGTTCTGTGCAAGAACTTTACTTTCACCCTTTTTAGGTGCCATAAGGGTTCACTCCTTTATAAACGGATTAGTTAACAATTACTTATGTTATACCTTGCAGATTTACTCTTTTATCTATACTTGTCTACCTATCATTTTAAATAAAGACCGACATTTCTTCATCCTCTCTCCTCATTCTAAGGTATACAGAGAAAGAAGAAAGCCGATCTATCGCTATTTATTCAGGTTTTTGCTCGGTAGATTTTGGTTTACGTTTGCGTGGACGACTTTTTTTCACTTCGCCACCTGTTTTACCTGTATCGACTTTAGCCGAAGACGTTTGGATATTGCCTGCTTCTGGATCGAATACAGGGCCTTCTATCTTTTTGCGTCTTGGTGCGGGGCTACCTTTACGCTTTTTGCTACTTTCGACAGGGCTGTTATAGCCGCCTTTTCCTGAACCGAAGTTAAAGTTACGAGAATTGTCTTTACCCGAACTTTTCGGAGCATTGGTCGAAATGCCTTTCGCTTTTTTAGGCTTACCCTCACCTGTATTGACAGCTGTCGTACTGTCCGGGTTGCGCGGTTGGGTAGTCGGTACATTTACCGCAGTCGTCTGACCGGAAGCTGCCGCAGATGATTTACGTTTGCGTCTGCCTGGCTTTTTGCTGCCTGTATCTGTAGTAGGCGCTACCGAAGTGCTAGGAGCTTTGGTCGCTTTGGCAGCCTTCGCTGCTTTACCGAATTTCGCCGCTTTACTAGCTGCTTTGTTTTTACCACGATCTCCGCCACGTCCACCTCTACGGTCGCTATCTCCACGTGGAGGACGAGCACCACGATCTGCACGCTCAGGACGATTGCTTTTCGGCATATCTTTAAGCTCAAAGTCGATTGTATGATCTTCCATATTCACGCGAGCTACACGTACCGTAATTGCATCGCCGATACGATAGATTTTGGAAGTACGTTCGCCAAGCAAGATCATTTGTTTATCGTCAAAATGATAATAATCGTCGGTCAGCATCCCTAAGCGGATCAGACCTTCTACTGTATTATCCAGCTCGATAAACATACCGAAGCTTGTCACACTGCTGATAATACCTTCGAATTCTTCGCCCACTTTATCCAGCATATATTCCGCTTTTTTCAGTTGATCGGTATCACGCTCTGCATCGACAGCCACACGCTCACGTTCTGAAGATTGTTGCGCAATATCTGCCATACGAGAATTGAGGTAATCCTGGCGCTTCGGCTTCAGCTTCCCACCATTTTCGATCACTTCACGAATCACGCGGTGAATAACCAGATCGGGATAACGACGAATTGGTGATGTAAAGTGACTATAATAATCTGCGGCTAGTCCAAAGTGACCTGAACTGTCTGCGGAGTATTTTGCTTGTTTCATCGAACGAAGCATCATCGTGCTGATCACTGTTTCTTCTTTTTCACCTTTGATATCTTGCAACAATTGTTGCAATGCACGTGGATGAATATGATCGCCTGTTCCTTTGATCACATGACCAAAGTTCGAAGCGAATGCTAAGAAGTTCTGCAATTTCTCTTGATCTGGATTCTCATGAATACGATACAAGAAAGGCACTTGAAGCGTACTGAAATGCTCGGCTACCGTCTCATTCGCTGCTAGCATAAACTCTTCGATAATCTGTTCTGCTACCGAACGCTCACGCTTCACGATATCAATCGGTCTACCTTTTTCATCTAAAATAATCTTCGCTTCGTCAAAATCAAAATCAACTGCACCACGACGAGCACGCATTTCACGTAACTGCATAGCCAATTCACGCATCAATTTGAAATCCTCGACAAGCGGAGCATAACGTTCTAACAATTCTGGATCTTCATCTTCCAAAATTTTGCGTACATTTGTATAGGTCATACGCTCTTTGGTTTTGATCACACTGGTAAAGATTTCATGCTTCACAACTTTCATATGCTCATCGAATTCCATTTCGCATGAAAGGGTAAGGCGATCTACCTGTGGATGTAGACTACAGATACCATTGGACAAGCGATGGGGTAGCATCGGAATCACGCGATCCACTAGATACACACTACATCCGCGGTTGTAGGCTTCAATATCGAGCTTAGAGCCTTCTTTGACATAGTAGCCTACATCTGCAATATGAACTCCCAGACGGTAATGTCCGTTTTCTAGACGCTCTACATTGACCGCATCATCCAAGTCTTTGGCATCTTCACCATCGATCGTTACGATATTTTTGTCGCGTAGATCACGTCTACCTTGTTCGACGATCTCGGCATCTGTAATAGAATCAGGAGCTGCTTGCGCTTCGTCCATAATTTCATCAGGGAATGATTCTGGTAATTGATGCTTACGAATAACAGACAAAATGTCTACGCCTGGATCATCTTTGTGACCCAACACTTCAACGATTCGTCCTTCTGCTGCTGCTCTGCCTTCTGGATAGCTGACGATTTCAGCCACCACTTTTTCCCCTTCAACTGCGCCACCGAATGACTCTTTAGGCACAAAAATATCGCGGTTAATCCGCTTGTCATCAGGGATAATAAATCCGTACGTATCAAGTCCTTGAAATACACCAACGATGCGTGTATTTTTGCGAGTAATCACGCGGACCACTTCGCCTTCCATACGACCACCTGTCGTACTGCGAGAAGTGACTTTCACAAACACGATATCACCGTTCATTGCCGTTCCCATATCATTGGCATTGATGTAGACATCGCCATGCTCTTTTTCCTCAGGAATCAGAAAAGCAAATCCTTTGGCATGGGCTTGAATACGTCCACGAACCAGATCCATATGTTCAGGTAGACCATAACGATGAGACTTGTTCTGCACGATCACTCCTGTGTGCTCAAGTTCATTTAATATTTTGACCAATTCTTTAAAATCAGAAGCCGCTTGAATCTCTAACTGCTGCTCCAACTCTTGATAAGTCATTGGTTTATAATCGATACTCTTTATTACATCTAATACTTGTTGTTCAGTAATCATATCATTTCACCTCGGACGACCTTCAGGGTAAGCTTATGTTCCCTTCTTGATCCGTATGTACAACTGTATGCATTGTAGCGTTTAGTATACTCATACCCTAGTATACACTAAATTAATCTCACTCATTCAATTCGCTTCAAATATTCAGTTGCCTGTATTGATCTGTATAAAAAAAGAGGGCAGTTCTATTATCCCCTCCTTGGTTGGGAATAACAAAACTGCCTGAAAAGTATTGCACATCATGGACTTCGGTCTTACATGTCTTGCATGGGAATAATGGACAAGCTCGGGAACAATTCCAAGTATAGTTCCTTTATATGAATTCTCTATGAACAATCACTAACCAAAGAACAATCTTTTGCCTAACATATAAAAATCGCCTGAACCGGTAAAATGATGCTCTACCGAATCAGGCGATTCATGATTTAACTAAAGACCGCTACAAGAATAGCTAAAACAAAAAATCCAATAGCTAGACCTACTGTTGTACGTTCCAACACCAGTTCCATTCCGCGCGCTTTGGTTTTACCAAAAAGATGTTCCGCACCGCCGGAGATGGCACCAGAAAGTCCAGCACTTTTACCTTTTTGAAGTAGAACAATAACGATCAACCCAACGGAAAAAATCATGAGCAGTACTTTCAAAGTCAATAACATGAATTCCACCTCCTCAAACGAATACGCCGAACATCTATCGTTATCATATAAGAACAATAGCGATTGACTATCACTATCGTATGTAATAATCGTATAGAAAACAGCATTCTTATTTTAGCATATTTTTCAAGTAAAAAGCAATCTTTTTACTCCGATATGTATGATTAAGTCAGTTTTTGAAGCTTACCCTTCTTTTTTACGTGTTAACATATTCCTAATTTTAGCAGGCAACTATATAAAAAAACAACCACCCGGCATGATACCGGATGGTTGTGATCTATCTTTTGACTTTTGATCATCTTCTTCTAAAAGAATCTGAATCCAAAGTTAAAAGTAAATTATTTAGTCAAGCCTCTGTGTGCAGTCAAGTTGTAGAAAGATTTAAGACCATCGTATTTAGCAAGGTCACCCAATTGATCTTCGATGCGAAGCAATTGGTTGTATTTAGCAATACGGTCTGTACGTGAAGGAGCACCTGTTTTGATTTGTCCAGCATTTGTCGCTACAGCGATGTCAGCGATTGTGCTATCTTCGGATTCACCAGAGCGGTGAGAGATAACAGCTGTGTAACCAGCGCGTTTAGCCATTTCGATCGCATCAAATGTTTCAGAAAGTGTACCGATTTGGTTAACTTTAACAAGGATAGAGTTACCAATACCTTCTTCAATACCACGACCAAGACGCTCAGTGTTTGTTACGAACAAGTCGTCACCAACCAATTGAACTTTGTCTCCCAATTTCTCAGTTAACAATTTCCAACCTTCCCAGTCATCTTCAGAACAACCATCTTCGATTGTAATGATTGGGTATTTATCAACCCATGAAGCCATCAAGTCTACGAACTCAGCAGAAGTGTATGATTTACCTTCGCCAGCAAGTTCATATTTACCATTTTTGTAGAACTCAGTAGAAGCAACGTCCATACCCAAGAATACGTCAACACCTGGTTTGTAACCAGCTTTTTCGATCGCTTCGATAATAGAAGTCAATGCTTCTTCGTTAGATGTGAAGTTAGGAGCGAATCCACCTTCGTCACCTACAGAAGTGCTAAGTCCTTTAGCTTTCAATACAGATTTAAGGCTGTGGAAAATCTCAGCACCTGTACGAAGAGCTTCTTTGAAGCTAGGAGCTCCAACTGGCAATACCATGAATTCTTGAACGTCAACGTTGTTATCAGCGTGCTCACCACCGTTGATGATGTTCATCATTGGTACTGGCAATTGTTTTGCGTTGAATCCGCCTAAGTATACATACAATGGAAGGTCAAGAGCATCAGCAGCTGCACGAGCAGTAGCCATAGATACTGCAAGAATAGCGTTAGCACCCAATTTAGCTTTGTTAGGAGTACCATCCAATTTGATCATTGCTTTATCGATACCCAATTGATCCAAAGCATCCATACCAATGATTTCTGGAGCGATGATTTCGTTAACGTTCTCTACTGCTTTAAGAACGCCTTTACCCAAGTAACGAGATTTGTCTTCGTCACGAAGTTCTACAGCTTCATGAGCACCAGTAGATGCGCCAGAAGGAACGATAGCGCGGCCCAAAGCGCCAGATTCCAAGTATACTTCAACTTCAACTGTAGGGTTACCGCGGGAGTCAAGAACTTCGCGTGCATAAACATCAGAAATAATAGTCATGGTTAAATGTTCTCCTTTTAAATCGTTATTTTAGATCATACATGATCATTACATTTTAAGTCATATCTTTATAGCGAGCAATTACTTACGGCTGTTGACAATAGATGTACCTGTCATTTCTTCCGGTTTAGGTAATTGTGCAAAATCAAGAATGGTTGGAGCGATATCACCTAAGATACCACCTTCACGCAAAGTAACATTTTTATCTGTGACGATAAATGGTACAGGGTTTGTTGTATGTGCCGTCTGCGGACGACCCAATTCATCAATCTCTGTCTCAGCGTTACCATGGTCAGCAGTAATTAGGGCTACGCCACCTTTAGCTAGAATCGCATCTACGACTCTACCTACACACTCATCTGTTGTTTCTACGGCTCTGATTGTAGGCTCTAGCTTACCAGAGTGACCTACCATATCAGGATTAGCAAAGTTCAAAATGATAACATCTTGACGCTCTGCTTCAATCTCAGCGATACAAGCATCTGCTACTTCACGTGCACTCATTTCCGGTTGTAGATCATACGTAGCGACTTTAGGAGAGTTAATCAAGATACGAGTCTCGCCTTCAAGTTCTACATCACGACCGCCACTGAAAAAGAATGTAACGTGCGGGTATTTCTCAGTCTCAGCAATACGCAATTGTTTTTTGCCATGCTGTACTAAGACTTCACCAAGCGTGTTGCTCAGATCTTTAGGGCCATACGCTACCGTTCCACTTACTGTATTGCTGTATGTGGTTAAGCATACATAGTACAGGTTTTGCGGTTGTGCATGTCCACGATCGAATCCTTCAAATGCTTCTTGCGTAAAAGCTTGAGATAATTGAATTGCACGGTCAGGACGGAAGTTCAAGAAGATGATTGAATCTCCATCACTTACTGTACCGACTGGTTTTTCTTCACTATCCACAATAACAGATGGTTCAACGAATTCGTCAAATACTGAATTTTGGTAAGAAGAAGAAATAACGTTTTCTGGATCTTTGAATGCCGGACCTTCGCCAAAAGCGATAGCACGGTAAGCTTTTTCCACACGTTCCCAGCGTTTGTCACGATCCATTGCATAATAGCGACCTTGAACGGTAGCAATTTTACCTACGCCCACTTCTGCTATTTGAGCAACCAATCGTTCCATATAACGTTTACCGCTATCTGGTGATACGTCGCGTCCATCCAAGAATACATGAATCAATACATCATGGAAGTCTTCGCGTTTAGCCATATCCAGTGTAGCGAATAAATGATCGATATGACTATGTACACCGCCATCGGATAACAGGGTGAACACATGCAATTTTTTGCCGTTTGTTTTTGCATTTGTAAATGCGCCAACCAACGCTTCATTTTGGAAAAAGTCTCCATCACGAATCGACTTGGAAATACGAGTCAAATCTTGATATACGATACGGCCTGCACCGATATTCAAGTGACCTACTTCCGAGTTACCCATTTGCCCTTCAGGCAGACCTACAGCTTCACCGCAAGCAGTTAATGTAGTGTGTGGATATTCGCTTAGATATCTATCATAATTCGGTTTTTTCGCTTGAGCAACGCCGTTGCCTTCTACTTCTGCGCGCAGACCGAATCCGTCCATAATGATTAGTGCTACTGGTTTGGGTGCTGACATTTACTTCGCCCCCTCAACGAGCTGAATGTAAGAATCAGGTTGCAAGCTTGCGCCGCCGACAAGTGCGCCATCAATATCGCTTTGTCCCATGTACTCCTTCACATTCTCCGGTTTCACGCTACCGCCGTATTGAATACGAACTGCGTTAGCCACTTCTTTGTTGTATAGACCTTTAACCAATTCACGAATATAAGCGATAACTTCATTCGCATCTTGGGATGTAGAAGATTTGCCTGTTCCGATTGCCCAGATTGGCTCATAAGCGATTACTGTTTCTTTCGCTTGATCTGCACTTAATCCGACAAAAGCACCTTCTGTTTGTACTTTACATACTTCTTTAGTTTGGTTAGCTTCACGCTCTTCAAGCTTTTCACCTACACATACGATAGGAGTCAAACCATGACGGAAAGCAGCATGTACTTTTTTATTAACGATTTCGTCTGTTTCAGCAAAATATTGACGACGCTCAGAGTGACCAATGATTACATAGTCCACACCAAGATCTTTCAACATTACGCCACTGATCTCGCCAGTGTAAGCACCATTGTCTTCAAAGTGAAGATTTTGTGCACCGATTTTGATAGAAGTTCCTTTTACTGCTTCAACCAAAGCAGGAAGATTAGTGAAAGGAGCGCAAATTACGCTTTCTACGCCATCTACTTCTGCTTTGCCTTTGATATCTTCAATAAACGCTTTTGCTTCAGGAACGGTTTTGAACATCTTCCAGTTCCCTGCAATAATTGGTGTTCTCACTGCGATATCACTCCTTCTGTTTGCATAACTACAGTGTTCTGATCGAAGCCACACTGAAGTGCTTTGTACAATCCAAAACACTCAAATCTATATACATTTTAAACTTATTTATCGTTCAATGCCACAACGCCTGGAAGAGCTTTACCTTCCATAAACTCTAGGGAAGCACCGCCACCTGTAGAGATATGGTCCATTTTATCAGCCAAGCCGAATTTCTCTGCAGCTGCTGCGGAATCACCGCCACCAATGATAGTGTAAGCTTCAGTTGTTGCACATGCTTCTGCTACTGCTTTTGTACCACCAGAGAAAGGTGCGATTTCAAATACGCCCATTGGTCCGTTCCATACAACCAATTTGGAGTTTTTGATTACATCAGCATAAATTTCACGAGTTTTAGGACCGATGTCTACGCCTTCCCAAGCTGCTGGGATTTTATCAATAGTTACGATATCTGTGTTAGCATCTGCGCTGAAATCGTCAGAAACAACGATATCTACTGGAAGATACAATTTTTTACCTAATTTTTTTGCTTTTTCCATGAATCCAAGTACAACATCCAATTTGCTTTCGTCTAGAAGAGATTGTCCTACTTCATGACCTTGAGCTTTGAAGAATGTGTAAGTCAATCCACCACCAATAATGATGTTGTCTGCAAGTGTGATTAGGTTATCGATAACATCGATTTTGTCTTTTACTTTAGATCCACCTACGATTGCTGTGAAAGGACGTTCTGGGCTAGTCAATGCTTTACCCAATACATCTAATTCTTTCTCCATCAAAAGACCAGATACTGCTGGCAAGTGGTGTGCAATACCTTCTGTTGAAGCATGCGCACGGTGAGCTGCACCAAATGCGTCATTTACGAATAGATCAGCCAATTCTGCAAAAGATTTAGCTAAGTCTGCATCGTTTTTCTCTTCACCAGGGTAGAAACGTACGTTTTCAAGAACCAAAACGTCGCCTTCTTTTAATTCAGCGATTTTTGCTTTTACTGCATCGCCAATAGCTTCGTCAGCTTTAGCAACCGGTTGACCTAGCAATTCAGATAGACGCTCTGCTTGTGGAGTTAAGCGTAGTGATTCAACCACTTCACCTTTAGGACGACCCATATGACTTGCAAGTACAACTTTTGCACCTTTTTCAACTAGATATTGAATCGTTGGTAAAGTTTCACGAATACGTTTGTCATCTGTGATTTTACCGTCTTCCATAGGTACGTTGAAATCTACACGTACAAATACCACTTTACCTTTTACTTCTACATCACGAACACTTTTCTTATTCATTATATTGTTCCTCCATGCCCTGAATTTTGATTAACGAGCAATTTAAAACAGATATTCATTTAGAAAAAGCGGAAACACAAGAAACCTGTTTCCGCTTTATGGAATTAATATTTATTTCAGTTCACGTAAGATTCTTACGCTTTGTTAGCGAAGTACTCAAGAGTACGAACCAATTGTGCAGTGTAAGACATTTCGTTATCGTACCAAGCTACAGTTTTAACCAATTGGTGGTCACCAACAGTTAGAACACGAGTTTGAGTAGCATCGAATAGAGAACCGAAAGTCATACCTTTGATATCAGAAGATACGATTTCGTCTTCAGTGTAACCATAAGTTTCAGCATCAGAAGCAGCTTTCATAGCAGCGTTAACTTCATCAACAGTAACTTTTTTCTCCAAAATAGTTACCAATTCAGTAAGGGAACCAGTTGCTACAGGAACACGTTGTGCTGCACCATCCAATTTACCTTTCAATTCAGGGATAACCAAACCGATTGCTTTAGCAGCACCAGTTGTGTTAGGAATGATGTTTTCAGCAGCTGCACGAGCACGACGGAAGTCACCTTTAGCATGTGGAGCATCCAAAGTGTTTTGGTCGCCAGTGTAAGCGTGAATTGTAGTCATCAAGCCTTCTACTACTCCGAATTGATCTTGCAAAGTTTTAGCCATAGGAGCAAGACAGTTCGTTGTGCAAGAAGCACCAGAGATTACAGTTTCAGTACCATCAAGAATTTCATGGTTTACGTTATAAACGATTGTTTTCATTTCGCCTGTAGCTGGAGCAGAGATAACAACTTTTTTAGCACCAGCTGTTAAATGTTTCTCAGCTGCTTCTTTAGTTGTGAAGAATCCAGTACATTCAAGAACGATATCCACACCAAGATCTCCCCAAGGAAGTTCTTCTGGGTTACGGTTAGCTAGAACTTTTACTTCTTTTCCGTTTACTTTGAAGAATCCGTCATGAACTTCAACTTCGCCGTCAAATTTACCTTGAGTTGTATCATATTTCAACAAGTGAGCCAACATTTTAGCGTCAGTCAAATCGTTAATTGCTACTACTTCAATACCTGCTACATTTTGAATACGACGGAAAGCCAAGCGTCCAATACGTCCGAAACCATTAATACCAACTTTAACCATGAGTTAATTCCTCCTAGAGATAGTGTATTTAATTTATTTCAAGACATACCTTATAAAAGGCATGTCAAGACAACATTATAGAGTAAATCTTGTGTGCCGACTGCTAGACGTTCGAAAATGAAGCAAAAGGACTAGTCTAGTTCTTTCACAATTTCTCTAGCAGCGGCTTCGTCAATGACCAGAATATCTTCCTGACCGAATTTGAGTACAGCATGAATCGATTTGGCTTTGCTACGACCTCCAGCAATACCGATAACCACTTCCGCTTTGGAAATATCATCGAGCTGAAGTCCCATCGTTAACATCTGGTGCACCGTCTCACCCTGTTCATTAAAATAATGACCGAATGATTCAGCAACAGCTCCAGCGGCATGAATTTCTTCCGCTGCCTCGGGTTCAAGTCTACGGCGACGCACCATCTCCATCGCATCTCCAATTCCATGCATGATGATACGTGCTTTACGAATCAGACCGACAATTTCGCGGATATTCTGATCCTGATAAAGCAATTCATAAGCATCTTCACGCAATAAATCTGGAATATGCAACAATCGATATTGTGCGCCTACACGCTTTGCCATAGTGGAAGCAATCGAATTCGCCTGAAATTCCATACTCTCTCCAAGTCCGCCTCTTGCCGGTACGAACCAGGCATTCTTGAGAGGTGCCGGTATGGATGGACTGAGTTGCTCAGCGACTTCAGCTAATGTAAAGCCTCCTGTAACAGCAACGACATCGTCCTCACGGATGACACTGAGCAGCGCTTTGGCTCCTGCTCGTCCAAGCTCTTGCTTAGCCATAATAGATATGTCACTATCACCAGGAACGACAATTACTTGTCTCAACTTATAGAAAGTGCGAATACGTTCTTCCAGATTCGATAATCCAAGCAGTTCCTGAATAATAGGTTCCAGCTCATCAAGCAATTGCTTGCCTGCTTCACTAACCTTCATTCCCGTACTTTCAATCTCAAGTAACCCTTGCGATTTGAGAAGATCGGTCTCTGCACGTAAGACGCGTTCAGTCATATTAAGCGATGTGGCGAGTGATCTTCTTCCAACCAGCCCTACCATCATAACCTGATGCAGAATAGTATATCTTTTTTTGAGTACTTCGGTGAGATCGGGCAGAAGCTGCTTTTGTATTTCTAATATTTTCCGCATGCATTCCACTCCTGCAACTTATCTCGCTCAGTGTTCATTATATCCGCGATTCTTAATGGACTCAAAATGTCCCGGCATAACTTTTTAAGTCCCACGTCTATCTTAACCAATTTTTCATGCAGAAGCAAGTTTTTAACACAACTATTCTGTGAGAGGTTGATGTTATCGTTTTTATCTGTGATTTCCTCCCAAGCCAACTTGCTTTTTATAGGTAGATATCCTATAATCAATCGTACTGCTGTTTTGATGTGCGCCCGTGGTCCAATGGATATGACGTAGGCCTCCGAAGCCTGAGATCCAAGTTCGATTCTTGGCGGGCGCGCCATTTATATTTTTTATTTCATTATCTTTTTTACATAAGAATCGGTATGATCGAATGCCTTTTGATATGTTCTATCATATCTAAGAACTATTTGCGCAACATTAAGTGATTGACTTATAAATGCAGAACACCCTTTAACCAGCCTATGCTGGTTATTTTTATACCCAAATTTGGGTTGCCCTCTTCTTCATTAACCGATTTTACTGATGTTCCTACACTTTTGGTCAGGATAGTTTGACTTTCTTTGACTTTTGATTCGAATTATCCTATAATGTGGTAAGAACAATGAGTATCTTCTAATACAATATTTGATCTATAATTAATCTATTATGATGTACAACTTTGAAGGAGGGTTTCTAGTGAGTTATATTCCAATGGTCGTTGAACAAAGCAGTCGTGGAGAACGTGCCTATGACATTTACTCTCGTCTGTTAAAAGACCGCATTATTTTTCTAGGTTCTGAAGTTAATGATGTTGTAGCTAACGCGATTATTGCACAAATGCTGTTTCTGGAAGCCGAAGACCCGGAGAAAGACATCCACCTATATGTTAACAGTCCAGGCGGTTCGATCACTGCGGGGATGGCTATTTACGATACAATGCAATTTATCAAAGCTGATGTATCTACCATCTGTGTAGGTATGGCTGCAAGTATGGGTGCATTCTTGCTTAACGCTGGTGCGAAAGGTAAACGTTTTGCTTTGCCTAACAGCGAAATCATGATTCACCAACCACTTGGTGGCGCACAAGGACAAGCAACAGATATCGAAATCCGTGCTCGTCGTATTCTTAAAATGCGCGACAAATTGAACAAAATTCTAGCTGATCGCACAGGCCAACCGTTGGAACGTATCGAAAAAGATACAGACCGCGATTACTTTATGACTGCTGCTGAAGCACAAGAATATGGCATAGTTGATAAAGTGATTGAAAATACACCTCCACAAGGGGTATAATTTTACTCCAGCATGCTGGAACAACACGCGAAAAAGCCTCCGGGATATAAACCGGAGGCTTTTTTGTATTCTTTTTTATAATAGTTAGTCTAATAACTGCTACATTTACTTCATAATATTGCAATTACTCTATCATCCGATCACTTATATTATCAAAATTAAGCTTTGTACGCATCCAGTGGATTTACACCTGTAGGTAACAATTTTTTGAAAGTAAATGAGAACTCTGGTGTACCTGCTGCATATGGTGCAATTTCGTATTGTTGGAAATAGATTGTTAGTCCACTATCTGTTAAATAATATCCTTGATTAGCAGCAATTCCTTTAAAACTATCTGCAAAGTAAAGATCTTCTTTTTTGATTTCAGCATTAATGACTTTGTCGATGTCTTTACGATAATTGCTATTGGATTTGAGTAGATCACTCAATTGAATTTGCTTACCGTCTTTCAACGAGAATGTCATCCCAGTTAGCGTAGCCCCGCCGTGTGCACCACCGAGAAATTCATAGTCGTTTACTAACACACTTAATACACCGTTACGATTATAAGTTACTTTATAACCACTATCTATTTCATATGTCATAGCTGAATCTTTAGGAGGAGCTCCTAATTCTTTAGCTTGTTTTTGTGTTTGTTCCAAATAAGTTTGCGCATGAGCTTTGAAAGCTTTATTAATAGCTACTTCAGCTTCTGAATTGTCCAAACCAGATATGACTGGATATTTAATATTGATCTCTGTATAGCTGTTCGTTTTGGTCGGTTTTAGAGTAGCTGTTGTTAGTTCAATATTATTCATGCCTTCTTTTGTTATATTTACAGTACGTGTAGCACCATTCCATACCGCACGATATCCGAATTGATCTGTAACTGCTTTGATAGCTACATAAGAAGTACCATTGACTATTTTAGCATCATAACTATCTCCAACCGTACTACCATTTAAGGTAACAAATACACCGTCATTTACATCTACTCCTAGAGCAAATGATGCTTTATTTTTGTCTTTGGTCACGGTAACTGTTTTCTCTTTAGCATTGTACGTTACTGTAGCCCCGATTGCTTTGGCTGTGTCTTTTAGAGGAAGTAGCGAACTACCATTTGGACTCACAATCCCTGTTGTAGCGATCGCTTTTCCTTCTACTTGTACATGAATAGCTGATTTAGCAGTAGAAGATGTTGCAGCAGCCGCTTGTACTGTATAAGAAGTTCCTGGTAGAACAGCTACCGTTCCTACAGTAGCCATCGTTGTTGCTAACAGAAACGCAGAGATTTTTTTCAAATGTGCTTTAGATGTATTGTTTTGATTCGTGTTCATTCATTATCTCTCCTTTAACATTATGTATCATGTTATATTTGGTTTAACCTTCTTTATTATATCCTTAACATTTATCAAGAGATTTACAAATCACTCAATATCAATTTACAACATAGTCACGATTGCCCTACTAAAAATGATGAAACTGTAAAACATTTTTAGGTTTTTCTGCTGAATATCAAAAAAACGTTTATCTTGCTCATGTAGATATTGAACAAGATAAACGTTTCTAATTTGAGGACTGCTCTGCTTTAGTAAACTTCTACTATACTGAAACGATACGTGGATTTGCACGTATAATTAGTTACAATTCTGATTATTTTGCTCTAATCAGATTCATTCACGCTTCAATCTGTTAATTCATAGCATACTGCACGTTAAGTGTAGCATTCAATTCAATCGTACCTGGCTCAATATTTGTACCAGCAGCATCAGGAGTATCTAGCGCTTTAGCACTTTGTTTTTCCATATATACAACAGGTGGTGCACTTACACCTGGATCACTTACGGACAACAAGCTTCCAAGTGAAAGGTTTGCTGCTTTTGCAATCGATTGAGCTCTTACTTTTGCATTAGACATTGCTTTGGCAATAACTTGCTCTTGATAGGTATCTTCATTTTCGATCCCAAAGCTAACAGAACCGATATTGTTAGCTCCTGATTTAGCAGCAGCATCCAACAATGAACCTAATTTGTCCAAATCACGATAAGTCACTTGCAAACTATGATATGCCGTATAACCTGTAACTTTTTGCGGGTCTTTACCGTTATAATCATAGTTGGGTTGTACATAGAATTGAACACTCTCAATATCCGCGTTTGGAATTTTCCATTCTCCTTTGAGCAAAGTATTCAATTTTGCCATTTTCTCAGCATTTGCTGATTGGGCTTTGGCAGCAGTCGCTGAAGTTGTCTGTACTCCGATCGTTAGATATGAGATGTCTGGTTTGACTGTTAACTTACCTGTACCACTCACATTGATCACACCTGGTGCTGTTGTAACTGCCGTTTCCGCTGCATAAGTTGTATGACTAGGCAGTGCTACAAACGCACTCATACCAGTTAGTAATGTACCTGCGAGCATCAATGAAGCTAGGGATTTACTTGTTCTTTTCATTTTATTCACTCCTTAATTGGTTGTACCTACTAAACGATAAGGAGCAAATAAAAGTTGCATCATTGATTATTTGAGCGATTATGGAGAGAGGAGTTGTTTTTCGAACTCGGCCGAAAAATAGAGAGATCAGACAAGAGCGTATGTATTTCACACAACAAGTTGAACATTGTTCAAGTTCATCGTGACAAGTTAGATTATTTTTTTTATAATCTCATATAATCCCACCATTATGGACTTTAGCGCTATAATGAGTACACGAGATCGGGAATAATAGAATGAGGGGAGAGTCACCATGTCAAAAAACAAATATCTATGGAGTTCCATTTTGCTTATGATGAGTATTCTAATTTTTAATACAACAGCCGTTCAAGCTGCCACTCCAGCCAAGCCGCGTGAAGTGAAGTTAGAATGGAATGGAACACGCCTTCCGCAAAATGGTCTTTTGATCGGTGGTAATACGATGATTCCAGTCGTTATGCTACGTGACTCTATAGGAATGACGTTACGCTATGAATCTGGCGTCAAAACATATACGTTATTACAAAATGATGATCAGCTCGATATGATCATGAGCAATTCTGGCGTAACGATGCGTCTGAATAATCATCAATGGAATGGGCCTGATGCTACAGTGGTCAATGGACGGATGTATATTCCATTTGCTGTATTGCGAGATGGCTTCGGATATCAAAGTTCATGGAATGCGTTTCAATTGAAATTGAACTTTGCTAAAAAAGGCATTTTTCTAAGCTAATTGATGCTAACTATACAAAAAAACCGCCACAGCAATCTGTGACGGCGTGCCCTCCATATCGCTATGGGGGGCTTATTGGTTTTCTAATTCTTCTTTGCTTACTAGACTGACTAAAGCGTTTACAGCAGATTCTGAATCTGCGCCTTCAGCACTAATGTATACTTCAGTGCCAGAGCTGATTGCAAGGCTCATAATGCCCATGATGCTTTTAGCATTCACTTTTTTATCATCTTTTTCAACAAAAATCTCTGAAGAATATTTATTCGCTTCCTGTACAAACAATGCTGCAGGTCTTGCGTGTAATCCCGTTTTCAATCGAACAACAACCGGGTGTTTTGTCATGAGATCGTTACCCCCTATAATACATATTCATTACATCTATTGAGCGTGCATACGCAGCTCACAGTGTTTAATACCATGTTCATAACACTATACCATTATAGCACGCACCGTACTAGAAAAAAATAAAGCTTACGTGAGATTATTTTATTCAAGCATAGTGTTCATTACGCATCTTTTCAGCCATCTCGTCTAATTTGCGTAGTCGATGATTGACGCCAGACTTACTGACTCCACCTTTAAGCATTTCGCCTACTTCTTTGAGATTCATATCAGGATGTGCTAGACGAATCTCTGCTACTTCACGCAATTTATCAGGCAATTGTTCAAGTCCAATACGGCGCTGAATAAATTTGATGTTATCAATCTGACGAACTGCTGCACCAATCGTTTTGTTCAAGTTAGCTGTTTCACAATTTACGATACGATTTACGGAATTACGCATATCTCGCATAATACGAACATCTTCGAATTTGAATAGCGCTTGATGAGCTCCGATAATACTCAAAAACTCAATAATTTTTTCGCCTTCTTTGATATACAAAATAAATCCTTTTTTGCGTTCAATACAGCGAGCATTCAATTCAAATTCATTCGCAAGATCAACAAGCGCCTGACATTGTTCTTCATACATCGATGCAATCTCCAAATGATACGATGATCCTTCTGGATTGTTCACCGATCCACCTGCCATAAAAGCACCGCGTAAATAAGCACGTTTACAGCAGTTTTTGCGTACCATTTCCGTATTAATGCCCGGAGTAAACATAAATCCTTCAGACACAATTTTGAGTGTAGTCAGAATGCTTTGTACACCCATCGGAATACGAACAATGTAGACATTATTTTTTTTGAGACGCATTTTTTTACGCACCAGTAATTCAGTATGCACAGCAAAATGCTTTTTGATCAGGGAATAGATCCGTCTTGCGATAGCGGCATTTTCAGTAGAAATATCCAAAATCACTTTCTTGTTGGAAATTTGCACTGAACCATTCATCCGTATAAGCGCAGACAGTTCTGCATGTTCACAACAGTCATCAGCCTCTACCATCGTTAATTCTTTTTTCGTCTGCGCCGCAAATGACAATGGACTCACCCTTTCGATAACATAGATTTTTTAACTTGTTCATAAATATGATGACTTAACTTATCTGCATCATGACGAAGATAGGTTCCATAGAGCACCAGTTTGTCTGCAATAACTTTGTATCCGAGCGACTCCACCGTTTCCAGATCCAGAATTACTGGCTTCGCTCCTTGTTCGGCATACCGTTTTTGCATTTTCAAAGGAATAGGATCGTTATTCACAATCACATAATCAAATAAGCGATGACCGACATGCTCATAGATCGCATTCAAATGATCACTTACTGTATAATGATCTGTTTCTCCCGGCTGTGTCATCACATTGCAGATAAATAATTTGAGCGCATTTGAATTCAATATCGCATCTGCAAGCTTATGCACAAGCAAATTGGGCAACAGACTCGTATACAGACTGCCAGGTCCGATCAGTATTGCATCCGCCTGCTGAATAGCGAGTACCGCATCAGGCAATGGTTCTACATGATCAGGTTCTAAAAAAATGCGTTTGATTTTTTGACCGGCTTCAGGAATCTTCGACTCCCCAGTGACGATAGAGCCATCCTCCATCTCGGCGTGTAGAATAACAGCCTGTTCTGCTGCTGGAAGCACTTGTCCACGTACAGCAAATACACGACTCAATTCTCGAACAGCAGTCACAAAATCACCCGATATGTCTGTCATTGCTGCCAGAATCAGGTTACCTAAGCTATGACCTGCAAGTCCTTCGCCTTTTTGAAAACGATATTTGAGCATCTCTGATAAAAGAGGTTCTACATCCGCCAAAGCGGTGAGTACATTACGAATATCACCCGGAGGCGGCATTTTTAGTTCGTCTCGAAGAATACCAGAACTTCCACCATCATCTGCTACAGTAACGATAGCTGTAATATCCAGTGGCTTTTCTTTGAGACCTCTAAGCATTACCGACAACCCGGTGCCACCACCCATAACCACGATTCGCGGACGAACCACAGGTAAAGTGGGTTGTGAAATAGACATATCTTTCACTCCTTAATGCCGATCGCGATCAGCATCCCTATGACTAACACGTACAGTTTCTGTTTCGCTTGCGCCAAGCATGCGACCCAGATATTCAGAGATCGCAACAGAACGATGCTTACCGCCTGTACAACCAATGCCTATAATAACCTGGCTTTTGCCTTCATTCCGATAATGAGGGATTAAGAAGTGCAACATATCTAATAATTTAGTCAGAAAAGCTTGTGTTTCTGGCCATTTCATTACATATTCGTACACATCACTATCCTGTCCGGTATGTGGCCTTAGATGGTCAATATAGTGAGGATTAGGTAAAAAACGAACATCGAAAATGAGATCGGCATCAATCGGAATACCATATTTGAAGCCAAATGAAGTCACATTAATCGATAACCGATTGGATTCCAAATGAGAAAAACGAGCAATGATTTTCTCTTTTAATTGAGCAGGCTTGATAATACTTGTATCTATAATCTGAGTCGCAGATGTTTTGAGGTCATCTAACATTTGACGTTCTAAACGGATACCATCCAGCGGCATACCTTCAGGCGCTAGCGGATGCCGGCGTCTGCTTTCTTTATACCGCTGAACCAGTACCGAGTCGCTAGAATCCAAAAATAATATTTCAGAATGAATCGTATAGTGGTTTTTGATATAGCTTAGGGATTCAGACAGAGCAGCAAAAAATTCACGTCCACGTAAATCAATTACAAGTGCAACTTTACCGATTTTACCATTGGATTGCTCTATTAATTCAGCGAACTTCGGAATAAGTACAGGTGGCAAATTATCTACACAGAAGAATCCAAGATCTTCAAGACTCTGTACAGCAATCGTTTTGCCTGCTCCAGACATTCCGGTAATAATGATCATTGTTGCTGTCGATGAATTTTCGCTTTTGCTCATGCTCAAGTACCCTCCCTTTAACGACTCTAGACGTTGATATGATAGTTATAATTAACGCAACAATAGACCTGCTGCTCCAACAATTCCTGCATCGTTACCAAGCTTCGCAGGAATAATTTCTACTCCACGTTGCAACGGTTCAGGTGTCAATTCAGCAAACACTCTACGGATTTCATTGAACAAAATATCGCCAGCTTTGGACACGCCGCCACCGATAATAAAGCGTTCTGGATTCAATGTTGCTGCTACAGCAGCCATCGATTTACCCAAGTAAAAAGCAGCCCGATTTATAATACGGATACTCACTTCGTCGCCTGCTTTGGCTGCATCAAAAATATCTTTTGCCGATACTTTTTCGATTGCAGATAAAGAAGTATGGTCGCCACGTTCTACTGCTTCTACCGCCATACGTACAATACCTGTTGCAGAAGATACCGTTTCAAGACAGCCCATTTTGCCACAACCACATTTAATCGCTTCCAAATCAGGCACAACAGAAATATGACCGATCTCTCCTGCTAATCCTGAAAATCCTTGATAAATATGGCCATTCACAATAATACCGCCACCTACACCTGTACCTAATGTGTAACAGACGCAATCGGTAATGCCTTTACCTGCTCCACTCCAAGCTTCGCCCAGTGCAGCTACGTTAGCATCATTATCGACACGAATCGTTTTGCCCAAACGTTCTTCCAAAATAGCACGGATCGGCACATTCTGAAAATTGATGTTAGGAGCCATCAAAATAACGCCAGCACGCACATCGGTGAAGCCAGCAACACCAGCTCCAACACCTACGACTTGATCCCACTCATACGGCGATTGCTCTACGATATAACGTACATATTTTTCAATATTCCCGATAACCGCATCTGAGCTTTTTTCTTTTTCAGTCGGACCTTCGTACGTATGGAGCAATTCTCCTTCTTGATTGCAGATACCTACTTTAATAGCTGTGCCGCCAAGATCAACACCAATATAAATATTTTCAGACATATGACCGATCCACCTTTTCCATTCAAAATTTAATAGTTCGTGATTTATAAAATCTCTAACCATTACTATGATTATACGTAATTGTATCATCCTTTGAGTGATTCGAAAGTAAACAAAATGATGACTTTTTGTCATAGGAATATGATTAGGTTTGGATATATAAGATAGAACATGCTTCTGATGAATGTACGTATCCCACTATAAGCGAACCTTAGACTCTGGTCAAGCGAACCCGTGGCTCTGTTGTCTTGTCTAATACCGCCAAAAAGGGAGCCATCATGGCTCCCTTCTCCATTGGTGTTCTTACTCGTTCAGTGATTCACTCCAGTCGTGTACCATGCTGCCTTCAAGATACTTCTCACAATCCATTGCCGCCATACAGCCACTACCTGCTGCTGTGATCGCTTGACGATAACGTGTATCTTGCACATCACCACAAGCAAATACGCCCGGGATATTGGTTTCTGTTGTGCCTGGAGTGACCATAACATAACCATGTCCGTCAGTATGAATTTGCTCGCCCAAGAAACCGGTATTCGGTGTATGACCGATCGCTACGAATACGCCATCTGCTTCAATGATTTCTTCTTGTCCTGTTTCATTGTTTAGCACTTTTAGACCTTTAACACCCATACCATCCGCTACCACTTCAACCGGTTTGCGGTTTAATTGCCATTTGATTTTAGGATTGTCTTGTGCACGATCTTGCATGATTTTGGAAGCACGTAGTTCATCACGACGATTGACTACTGTTACTTCTGTCGCAAAACGAGTCAAGAAGCTTGCTTCTTCCATCGCTGAATCGCCGCCACCGACAACAATTAGTTTTTTACCACGGAAAAAGAATCCATCACAAGTCGCACATGTACTTACACCGCGTCCTACATTATCTTGCTCGCCTGGAATACCCAAGTATCTTGCAGAAGCACCTGTAGAAATAATAACAGACTCAGCTTCTAACTCGCCCATGCCCTCTACTTTTATTTTGAAAGGACGTTGAGAAAGATCTACATTTTCTACCCATCCTGATTTGAATTCTGCACCAAAACGTTCTGCTTGCTTACGCATGTTGTCCATTAATTCAGGTCCCATAATGCCTTCTGTAAAGCCCGGGAAATTTTCTACTTCTGTAGTTGTAGTTAATTGTCCACCTGGTTGTAAACCTTCAATAATCAAAGGTTGTAGATTTGCACGAGCCAAATAAATAGCTGCTGTTAATCCAGCAGGTCCTGTACCAATAACGATTGTTTTATACATAAATAGAAAACCTCCTTGATGTAGTTAAAAGTATAGTTAGCACACATAAACTAATCTAAAACAGATAGATTCGATACCGTAGACTCTGTGTCTACTCTAAAATAATCGGCAGATAATGCCTGTGTATTTACACTTTGCCGTAATACGCGTTTTATTTCTGTACGTAACCGATCTGAAATCTGTGGTTCCTGTAATAAATGACGTAAAGCTTGATACACTTCTTCATTATCATCCAATACATACGATTCAATCGCACGTAGCTGTTGTTGTTCATTGCCATGCGCTAAAATATGGAGCAATTGAATATGTGTAGGTTCTGCATACATATAATTTTCTATATTCACTCTAGCATGAGCTGCACTTTTGGATTGAAATGACAACTGATAATGATAAGATGGCATCAACTTGCCAAGCTTAATCTGTTCCACATGTTCCATATAAAATGATGGTACTTCAGCTTCCGGTTCAAAGCGCAAAATCATACTCCATAACTTGCGAGCTTCATCTATTTTGTGCAAATGACATGCTGCTGTTGCCGCATAATGATAGAGCGCCCATTGATGAACAGATTCTTGCTGTTTGATCAGCTTGCGAAAATAAGTATACGCTAATTCATGCTCACCTAACATTCCAAGTGTTGTAGCTAGCTTTAACAAATGCTCCTGTTGAAAAGGAATAATACGTGTTAACACGTCGATTTGTTGTTTCACTTGCTCGGTCTGTCCTAGATGTTGCATCAAAATCGCCTGATTACATAACCCATGAAGATTATGCGGATCACGCATGAGCACTTCTTCAATCTGTAGAGCTGCTTCGGTCATTTTGCCCTGATAGTACAGCGCAATAGCTAGATGATTACGTGCTGTATGAAGATCGGGTTGCACTTTTATAATCTGCTCTAATTGTTCAGCCGCTTCTACAAACTGCCCTTGCTCCAATAAGCTTTGTGCCGAATCATAATCATTAACAGGTAATTTCGTATCATGATTCGTACTTGATGAACGCTTCAATTCTTTGTGTAATAACTCCATCATTTCTCCAGCTTCATCTAGAAATTGACCGTCTTTGTCCAATTCTAGATAAGTTAGCAATGATGCTTCTGCTTGTTCAAAGTGACTCATATTGGCATAATTATTCGCCATATAGAAATGACATTCAACCATAGCAGGATCAACTACGTCCAGAATATTAGCAAGCACTTGATTCGAAGCTTCATAATTACCTATCTCTGATAATATACCCGCCATATTGCAATGATTCACAGGATTGTTGGGTTCATATTCAACAGCTTTTTCAAAATACTTCAATGCCTTGTCATAACGATGACGGTCTAATGAACGGACAGCTCTTTCAAAAAAGAAATTAGCATCCCAATGAAGCGAGATGACTTTACGTTCATCTTCTCCTACTTTTCGCTTATAATCATTCACCGGATCAAGGCACCTCCTTTGTTTCTATACCACTTTTATCAATAGTTAATCATATATTTAAAATTAGCCGACTATGAGTTGGGAAGTAAAAATTCTTATCGGATAAGTATATCATATCCCAGAAGCACACTAAAGCTACGACCCTAAACTATTCATAGTTACTTCTTTTTCGTCATATTCACGTGAGATCAAATACCTGCATCACTGAACAATGTAGCGATAGATCCGCCTTCCATAATGATACGCACAGCATGCGCAAGCATTGGAGAAACCGATAATACAGTTAAGCGATCAAGATGTCCTGGTGGCAAGCTGATCGAATCGGTCACAACCAGTTCACGAATATACGGATGATCTAGACGTTGCAAAGCCGCTCCTGAAAAAAGACCATGTGTCGCACAAACGATCACTTCTTTGGCGCCGCGTTCTTTGAGACTTTCAACCACATTAATAATCGTTGTACCTGTATCGATCAAGTCTTCGATAATAATAGGCGTTTTGCCTTCTACATTACCGATCACATGGGTAATTACAGATTCATTATGCGCTGGACGCTTTTTGATCATCATCGCAAAAGGCGAATCCAGACGATTGGCTAACTTTTCTGCCATCGAAGCTCGACCTGCATCTGGAGATACGACAACAGCGTCTTCTATTTTTTTCGTTTTGAGATATCCACTGATCAGATCAAGAGCAGTCAGATGATCGACAGGAATATTGAAAAATCCTTGAATCGCAGACGCATGTAGATCGATCGTAATCACACGATGCGCGCCTACTGTTGTAAGAACATCAGCAACCATTTTGGCAGAGATCGGCTCACGAGGAGCTGACTTGCGCTCTTGTCTTGCATATCCATAATACGGAACAATAATATTGATTGTTCTTGCAGAAGCACGTTTAGCCGCATCGATCATCACTAAGAGTTGGACAAACATTTCATTGATCGGATGTGATAATGATTGCACTAGAAACACATCCATATTACGAATACTTTCTTCATAATGAACATAGGTTTCGCCACTTTTGAATTGAGATAATTTGATTTTGCCTAGTTGTACACCCAGTCGTTCGGCGATCTGAGCTGCTAACTCCGGGCAAGATGATCCTGAGAAAATACGTAATTTATCTTTCATAAGCGCCTCCTATTTCATATCCAGACTCCGTCCACTCAACATTATATTATCGGTAGTTACAGACAGATTATTTATTTCTATCATACCGTAAACCTGTATAAAGCGTTAAAGAAAACGGTATTCTGAAACTTTCATAAAATTTTCTTGACGAAATATAGTACGGAACCGTACAATATGATAATCAAGTACAAGCAGTTATTATGCAAATATATGTCCTGCCCTAAAGAAAGGTGAAGAAAATGTCGATAATAGATTCATCTGATGATCATGTTCCATCAGAAGAGATGGATAAATTAAGCGAATTAAGTAAATTATACCCTGATTTCAATATCGATTGTATGCGGACTTCGATTTTATTGATTCGCACTTCGCATGAAATATTTAACGAAACATCAACTTTACTTGCTAGACATGGATTATCGCCTAGTAAAATGCGTATTTTAGTACCATTGCTGTTACGCAAAAAGCCGCTGTTGCCTTCTGATCTTGCTGAATATTCAGGTGTAACACGTTCAACAATGACCGGACTTATTAACGGTTTGGAAAAAGATGGACTTATTCGACGGGGTGCACATGAAGATCGCCGGATGACATCTATTCATTTAACCGATGAAGGCAAACAATTGATTCATAGTACGCTTCCTGTATATATGGAACAGATTAATCAATTAATGTCTCATATAACCGAGGATGAGCAAAAAGTATTACACCGTTTATTGTACAAGATTCAAGCGGGACTAGAAACATCTAAACAAGGTTAACTTTTTTTTTGGCAAAGTAATACGGAACCTTACTATCAGCCCCCGTACCATATCTTTTTAAGATAATTACGATGCGATAGTTTGAATTTAATGTTAAAAAAATAATATTTAATTTATGAAGAACAGGAGCACAAAAAGTGAAAATTGCAAAACTAATTCCTATTATTGTATTAATTGCTGCCCTCGGTATAGGTGGATACTTACTAACTATGCATGGTAAAGACGCTGTTTCAATGGCTGCTCTCAAAAAAGAAGGTGTCCTCACTATAGATACGGTGAACAGTTCATTTGAAGGACAATCTGGTAAATTAAGCTCTGTTAAAGTCATTGAAGAACAACATGTTAAAAAAGGACAAGTATTGATGACGCTTGATACAAATGATATTAATTTGCAAATCAAAGGAATCAAAGAACAAATGTCTCAAATTGATGTGCAGATCAGTCAAGCTAAAAGCTCTTTATCCAGTCAAGCTAACAAATTAGCAGAACAAGAAGCAAATGCTAAATTAAATATTCAAGCTGCTCAATTAGCTGAGACACAAGTCAATCAAGGCGCACGTGCTGAAGATATTACCAGCCAAGAAATCGCTGTTGATTCAGCTAAAAAATCTGTAGAAATTGCTAACAATTCAGTAACTTCTGCTCAAACTGCTGTATCGGCTGCTCAACAAGCTGCTGATTTTGCACAAACAAGCTTTGATCGTAACAAATCGCTTTTTGATAATGGATTAGCGACTCAAGCAAGTGTAGATAGCGCTCAAAATGCTGTCGATACGGCTAATAAACAATTACAAAGCGCACAAGATCAATTAGCAACTGCGCAAAAACAAGTAGAACTTACAGGTAATCAAGTAAAAGCTCAAGAAACAGCACTTGAGAAAATGAAAAATGGTGCTACTGCTGAAGATCGTGAACAAGCGCATCTCAAAGTAGAACAAGCTCAACAAGCGCTAAAACAAATTCAACAAGGTCAAGAAGATATCAGTAACGGTAAGTACAATATCGAATTATTGCAAAAACAAAAAGATTCTTTACAAATCAATATGGATACATTGAATGTGCAAAAAAATCGTCGTGTACTTAAAGCGGCTGTAGACGGTAAAGTCACTCGTGTTGTGCCAAAAGTAGGCGAAAACGTATCTGCGGGTACACCGGTAGTCGTGATCGAGACAGGTAAATTGTATTATGATCTATACGTTGGCGAAGAAAACATCAAAGCGTTTAAAGCTGGCTCTAAAGTGAAAACAGATGTTATTTCACTCAACAAAGATGTACAAGGAACTGTTCGTTATATTACTTCTGCACCACAGTATGCTGCTCTACGTATGAGTCGTGAAAAAGGTCAAGCCGACACTACTTCTTTCATTGTGCGTGTCGATGTGAAACGCACATCTGAATTGCTGCCGGGAATGACGGTGGAGGTTCTAACCAATGAAAGCAATAATTGATGAATTTAAGCTCATACTGAATGGTAAATTTATTTTTATTATCGTTATTGCTCCATTGATTATTTCAGCCGCTTTTGGTTATGTTTTCAAAAACAATCAGTTAAATGAAGCTCCTGTTGCTGTGGTCGATATGGATCACAGCACATACAGTCAACATTTGATAGAACAACTTAATGCTGATCAGTATATCGATATTAATTACATTACGTATAACTACACCGATCCCAATGACTTTTTATATAACGAAAAATATTTAGGTGTTATTTATTTGCCAGCAGGTCTGGAGAAAGCTCGTGCTCAAGGAAATCAAAGTAATATTGGATTCTATGTAGATACCGCTTTGTCTACAGCAACTGCTAGCTTGCGTACAGGGGTTACCGAGGTAATTACAGCAGAGAACTCTACTGCTTCCTCTGGTAAGCTTGTAGCGATGGGATTGAACGCTACACAGGCAACAAATTTATCAACTGGACTGAACTTGCAGACTCGATTACTGTATAACCCGACCAACAATATGTTAATGAGTTCAGTTATCGGATTTGTAAATACAGTATTTCTATCTATTCTGGGCGGTGCTACTCTAGCGATTGTACCTCGTCTACGTGAACAAGGTTTACTTGCAGGTATGGTACAGAAACCGCTCAGTATCGTTTTTCGAGTCATCCCTTACTCTTTGATAGCAACAGCCTCGATGTATCTGGTTATGGGATGTCTGAAGCAAGTAGGTGGGTTACGATTTGAAGCGAATGTATTTCAATTATTTATTCCATTCATTATGTATACAATCGCGTTATCCTTGTTATGTATGATGGTCGGTTGGAATGCTTCTTCTCCTGCTAAAGCAGCAGGTCGGATCACGATGATTCTATTACCATCGTTTATTCTAAGTGGTGCGCAGATTCCTGTTGCTTTGTTACCACCTATTTTGCAACAAGTCAGTCATGCGTTACCTCTATCCTGGCATTTTAAATTTTTACGCGGACTTGGTTTCCGTGGTGGCGATTTGAAATACTTTTCACAGGAGATAGGTGGATTCTTGATTCTGATCACTTGTATTTTGTTCGTGATCTTCCTATTAATCTTGAACGAACGTCGTAAAGCACGTAAAGCAGAACGCGAAGGATTAAATACGACTCCAGATGAGCCCACAACAGATACAACAGTGGTTTCATCGGATGTTAATAGTACAACGACTGATTCTTCTGCTACATTACCTTCAGGTGGCAAACCGCAAAAAATATAATCATGATCTCAAATTCATTTTTCATCAATAAGCGTATCTTTTACGCTTTATCCAAAAAAGCCCTTTGCACTGCTATGCAGTCAAAGGGCTTTTTTATTATCCATGTAAAGGTACAAAAGAACGTTGCCGTTGTTCAAATACTGCTAATTGCTGTACACCTAGTTCTTGCAACAAAGCTCTTGCTTCATCCAAGTGATCACTTAATTTTAAAGGATCATGAGCATCTGAACCAAGTGTCAACGGGATATCCAGCGCAATCGCTTGTTCCACAATCCGACGACTTGGAAAAATTTCTTTACACACTTTAGATAGACCGGACGAATTAAGTTCCATCACCATATCGGCTGTTTTCACCGCTTGTAGTGCCTTATCCTCAAGAGCTATACGTTCCTCTGTCTCTTCTGGCAACGGCACATAGCCAAAGCGCTTAATCACATCCAAGTGCCCGACAATATCATAAAATCCTGTTGCACAGGCTTTGCCGATAGCATCATAATACTGCCGATATACGTCCAATACATGCTTGCCTTCCCAACCCTGAGTCTGCCGAAAATCGGAAATATCCCATTCACCTAGAAAATGAACCGACCCAATCACATAGTCAAAAGGATATTGATTTAGAATATTCTGAATCACTTCTTCATATCCTTCTATATAATCAGCTTCTAAGCCTACTTTGATATCTATCTGATCGCGGTACTTTTCTTTGAGCATCAGACATTCTTCAACATAACGAGGCAATTCATCCATCGGCATAGCCATTTCAGGATAATACGTTGCAGGATCGACATGAATCAATGGCAAATGATCTGATAACCCTAGTTGGGACAATCCGATCGCTATACCGCGCTGCACATACTCTTCAAGTTCACCCACTGCATGTCCACAGCGTGCATGGTGTGTGTGATAATCTATTAGCATAGACTTTCGCCTCCGCTCTTAGTCTTTACGTGGACGCTCATGACGGCGATCCAGTTCAGCCAGTACATCATCTAAAGGCAATTTACGCTCTTGCAACAATACCAATAGGTGATAGATCAGATCGCTGACTTCATAACGAAGCTCATCATTATCTTGATTTTTGGCTGCGATAATCGTTTCGGCTGTTTCTTCGCCTACTTTTTTCAAGATTTTGTCGATCCCTTTTTCAAAAAGATACGTTGTATATGCTCCTTCTGGACGATCGCGGTCACGATCTGAGATCATTTGCTCCAACTCTGCTAAAATCGCAAACCGATCTTTGCCAGAATTCGATGGAGTTGTATGTTGTTCTTCGTTATTATTAAATGTTGGTTGATTATCCACTTCATTCACCTCATTATAGAAACAGCTTATTCTGCCTGTATGGCAAGCAGGACCATTTGCATGAACCATCACTAACAATGTATCGCCATCACAATCATACGATAATGATGTGATTTGTTGTGTATTGCCTGATGTTCCACCTTTATGCCAGTATTCTTGACGAGAACGGCTCCAGAACCATGTCTCTTGCGAGTCTAACGAGCGCTTTAACGACTCTTGGTTCATATAAGCCAACATTAATACTTGCTTACTGCTCTGATCCTGTACAATCGCAGGTACGAGCCCATCGGTATCCCATTTAATCGTTGCCACAAGTTGTTCCCAGGATAAAGACTGATGAATAATCTCATGTTGAAAATCAGACGAATTCATCGAATCTCCACTCCTTTGTCTTTTAACTGATTTTTGAGTTCAGGAATACCGATTTCTTTGTAATGAAAAATAGTTGCCGCTAGACCTGCATCCGCTTTGCCTTTAGTAAATACATCATAGAAATGCTCTGATGTACCTGCTCCACCTGACGCAATAATTGGAATATTCACTGCTTCAGACACCACCGAAGTGAGATCAATATCAAATCCATCTTTGGTTCCATCCGCATCCATACTGGTCAGCAGAATTTCTCCTGCTCCACGTTGTTCTGCTTCTTTGATCCATGCGATCGCACGAATCCCTGTCGATTTACGTCCTCCATGAGTATACACTTCCCATTCGCCCCATTCCGGGTTGAACTTCGCATCAACAGCGACTACAATACACTGTGCTCCAAATCGTTGTGAACCGTCATTAATCAATTGCGGATTCAGTACGGCTGCTGTATTGATCCCTATTTTATCTGCACCGGCACGTAAAATATTTTTCATATCTTCGACTTTGGATATCCCGCCACCAACAGTAAATGGAATCGATATTTCGCCTGCTGTTCTACGAACCACATCAATCATCGTTTCCCGACCTTCAACCGAAGCCGAAATATCGAGAAATATAATCTCATCTGCACCTTCTCGATCATACAGGGCAGCTAGCTCCACCGGATCACCTGCATCGCGCAGATTAACGAAATTCACACCTTTGACGACTCGGCCTTCTTTGACATCAAGGCATGGAATAATACGCTTTGCAAGCATGATTTGTCCTCCTCAAGCTTTATAACATTTTACTGAATCGTACGTAATGCTAATTCCAGATCAATATTGCCTGTATAGATCGCTTTGCCTACAATCGCGCCGCTGATTCCTTCTTCACGACGTGCCGCTAATTTCACCAGATCATCCAATACTGTTACGCCACCAGAAGCAATAACTTGCTTACCTGAAGCTTGAGCAATCGCAGCAATCGCATCGATATTAGGTCCTTGCATCATACCATCGCGCGAAATATCGGTAAAAATAAACGTTTCTGCTCCTTTAGCCGCTAATTCTTTTGCCAGTACTTCTGCTTTCACTTCTGAAGTCTCTAACCAGCCACGAGTCGCTACCAATCCATTACGAGCATCTATCCCGATCGCTACACGATTGCCATATGTACCTAGTACAGATTCTGTAAATTCACGATCTTCAATAGCTGCTGTGCCGATAATAACACGACTTACTCCGAGATTTAGAAGATTCTCTACATCAGCTAATGTACGTAATCCACCACCAACTTGTACAGGTACAGAGACAGCATTAGCAATACGACCAATCAACTCATGATTCACTGGATGACCTGCTTTGGCTCCGTCCAAATCGACAAGATGGACATATTGTGCTCCTTTTACTGTAAAATCAGTAGCTACAGCTACAGGGTCGTCATTATAGACGGTTTCCTGATTATAGTCGCCTTGAATCAGACGTACACAGCGACCTCCTCGAATATCAATAGCAGGATAAATAGTAAAAGAAGACAATATGATTTCCCCCTTGATTATAATAAGTCCTTGAACAAAAATGTTGCTCTACCGATCATTACACTTGGCTACAACTTCACTTTTTGGAATGATTCATCTATCAATTAATCTACCCGTTCACCTGTACACAGCGCCAAAAAATTGCGCAATAACAATGTACCCAATTCTCCACTTTTTTCGGGATGAAACTGCATACCGTATACATTGTCTCTTCCTACGATCGCTGTAACCGGTTGTCCATAATCACATATAGCGATAAGATCATCTGCATGATCTGGCTTTACATGATAAGAATGAACAAAATATACATGCCCATTGTACAGATCACGCACTAACGGATGATCCGGTTGTGTATACTCTAATCGATTCCAGCCCATATGTGGAATTTTGTAATCTTCATCTTCGAACTTCACGACTCTGCCTGGCAAAATGTTTAACCCTTGATGAATACCATGCTCTTCGCCTTCGGTAAACAATAACTGCATACCAAGACAAATCCCTAATAAAGGCTTACCACTGTTAGCGACTTCATTAACAATATGATCCATACCGCCTTCACGAATATGATTCATTGCATCACCAAAAGCACCGACACCTGGTAAAATAACACCTTCTGCACGTAGAATCTCATCACGATCTCCTGTGACTATACCCTCATAGCCTAATCGTTCAATCGCTTTGCTGACACTATGCAGATTGCCTATTCCATAATCAACAATAGCGATCGCCATATGTTATAGCACTCCCTTCGTCGAAGGTACTCCTGTCACGCGCGGATCAATTGTTGTTGCTTCATCTACAGCACGTCCTAATGCTTTGAAAATCGCTTCAATCATATGATGCGTATTTTGTCCGTAATGTACGATAACATGTAGTGTGATACGTGCTTCGAGTGCAAATTTCCACAAAAATTCATGTACCAATTCAGTCTGGAAGCTTCCCACTTGATTAGAAGGGTATTCGGCACGATATTCAAAATGCGGACGATTGCTGATATCAATCACTACCTGTGCCAAAGCTTCATCCATCGGAATAAATACACTGCTGTAACGCTTAATTCCGCGCTTGTCTCCTAATGCTTCACGTAGCGTCTGTCCAAGACAGATTCCGATATCTTCTACCGTATGATGATCATCAATCTCAATATCACCTTGTGCTTTGATATTCAAATCAAAATGTCCATGTTTGGTAAACAGATCGAGCATATGATTTAAAAAAGGAACATCAGTCTCAATTTCAGAAATTCCTGTTCCATCTACATTAAAAGCAAGCTGAATATTCGTTTCATTGGTTTTACGGCTGACATCTGCTTGACGTGTGCTCTGGTTTTCAGTTGACATACATATACCTCCTGCTTGGGCTATAAAGTATCTATGAATTAAATATTAACCTTCTTGTTCCAAACGAATAGCAATGGCGCGTGCATGACCTTCTAATCCTTCATGACGTGCTAATTCCATAATCGTATTGCCATTCGCAAGCAAAGCTTCTTTACTATAATAGATCATACTCGATTTTTTGATAAAATCGTCAACATCGACGGGTGAAGAAAAACGAGCAGTTCCGTTGGTCGGGATAATATGATTTGGGCCAGCAAAATAATCACCTACTGGCTCTGAACTATAATTACCGAGGAAAATAGCACCTGCATTTTCGATCATGCCTACATAGTTCATCGGTTGCTCGACCATAATTTCCAGATGCTCAGGAGCCAGTCGATTCACTACATCGATACCTTCTGTGATCGTTTCTGTAACAATAATCGCTCCATGATTCTGGATCGAAGCATTAGCAATATGTTGACGAGGCAATGTTTCTAATTGCTGTTGTACTTGAGAAGCAACAGCAGCGGCAAGCTGTGCAGAACAAGTGACAAGAATAGCAGAAGCCATTTCATCATGCTCCGCTTGGGACAATAGATCTGCTGCAATATAAGCAGGATTTGCATGCTCATCTGCTAGCACTACAATTTCGCTTGGGCCAGCAATACTATCAATATCAACTACCCCGTACACTTCACGCTTCGCTAGTGCCACATAGATATTGCCGGGTCCACAGATTTTATCAACCGGTTCTATACTTTGAGTACCATAAGCAAGTGCTGCTATCGCTTGTGCACCGCCTACACGATACATTTCTGTTACTCCAGCTTCAGCGGCAGTTACTAGAATATAAGGGTTAATTCCTTCTTTGCCACCTGTAGAAGGAGGGGTAACCATCACGATTTCAGGTACACCTGCGACTTGAGCTGGAATCACATTCATCAATACAGATGAAGGATACGCTGCTTTCCCACCCGGAACATACACACCGACACGTTTGAGTGGACGAATAATTTGCCCTAATAGACTGCCATCAGGTTGTAGATCCATCCATGAGTTACGTTTTTGCTTTTCATGAAATTGACGAATATTATGCGCGGCAGCTGTGATCGCTTGGACAAAAGAAGGTTCGACTTCTTGGTACGCCGCTTGCAATTCTTCATCGGTCACGCGAAGCAAATCAGCTGTAAGATTTGCCCCATCGAACTGCTTCGTATATTGCAACAAAGCTTTGTCTCCTGTGTGCTTAATATCTTGAACGATTTGCTTTACTGTAGCATTTTGCTCTGGCGATCCATAATCTACTTCTCTTCGCAAATCAAAATCTTGTGCAGATACGATCTTCACTATCGGTTCCCCCTTATCCGTCCTACCCTTTTGCTATTGATCGAGTGATATCTTTTATCGTTATAGTTAATGTTCAGTTATTATATATTTATTGGTGCAGAACTGGCTCTGGAATCACCATTTGCAATTGATCACATAGTTTTTGAATTTCTTCATTTTTCATGCGGTAACTGACACGGTTAGCAATCAATCGACTGGTGATACCGAATATTGTCTCCATTTCCACCAATCCATTTTCGCGTAACGTTTCTCCCGTTTCCACCATATCGACAATACGATCAGCCAGACCGATCATCGGTGCAAGCTCAATCGAACCATTTAATTTAATCACTTCTACTTGCTGTCCTTGCTCGCGGAAATATTGAGAAGCCACATTAGGATATTTGGTAGCTACACGTTGCTGAATACCTGGCTTCCAATCTGGTAGACCAATCACAGACATTCGGCAACGAGCAATTCCTAGATCAAGCAACTCATAGACAGCTCGATTTTCCTCAATCAATACATCTTTGCCAACAATACCGATATCAGCAACACCGTGCTCTACATAGATAGGCCACATCGACTGGTTTGGCTAGGATAAATTCCATTCCCACTTCAGGTAAATGTACAATTAATTTACGAGAATCATCAACATCCAATGGAACTTCAATTCCTGCTTTACGGAAAAGCTCTGCTGCCTTTTTATAGATACGCCCTTTTGGCATCGCAACTTTAAGAATTTGTGTCATAGAAGGGTACATCTCCCTGTTATTTACTGTGTATCTTAATTTATGTTTATACCGTAACTGCTCGTCCATCTGTAAAGCGAATCACCTCACTATACGTCACTACAGATGAATCAGATGGAGTAGCTGATTCTAGCTTCTCTGTTGCTTCTATATGTTCAGTAATTACAATTTTACCTTGCTGGCGAAGTTGTGCTGCATGTGTGAATGCTTCGCGTCGACTATTTACATCATAAGCGATCAATACAGGTGGTTCTTCTTCTGGTAAATGAAGATCGACTCCATCCAGTATCCGATTCGTTTTCAAAGCAAATCCGGTAGCCGTCACAGAACGTCCGAATTGAGTCAGCAGGTTATCATATCGTCCTCCACTACATACAGGGAAGCCAAGTTCTGCTGCATACCCTTCAAATACCATACCGGTATAATAAGAAAAGTCTCCAATCATCGTTAAATCGATCATCACATGCTCAGAGACTCCATAAGCTTCTAACACTTCCCACACTTTGCACAAGTGTTGAATCGAAGCAATCGCACGTGGATTACTGCTCAATGCTGTCGCCTGAAGACAAATATCTTGAGCTCCACGTAGACGAAGCAATCCTTCTAATTCTTGACGTTGCTCCACCGATAATTGGAAATGCGATAAACGCTCACGAAATCCAACAAAATCTCGATTAAGTAATGTTTCTTTTAACGCTTCTTGTTCGATGGTTTTGTCAGGCAATACTTCTTCCAACAATCCTGTCAAAAATCCAACATGTCCGAGCGAAATTTTGAATGTTTCTACACCTGCGGCTTGTAATGAAGCAATCGCAAGTGCAATGACCTCAGCGTCGCCTTCAGCCGAATCATTTCCGACTAATTCAGCACCGGTTTGAAAAAATTCAGTTTCTCGTCCAGCTTCTTCTTCAATCGAACGAAATACATTCGCATGGTAAGACAGACGCACAGGCAATGATTCTTCTTTTAAAAGAGAACCCATTACACGCGCGATCGGTGTCGTCATATCAGAACGTAACACCATCGTTGTTCCACGGTTATTTAACATTTTATATAGTTTGCGGTCTGATGTAGAACTAGCTACACCTACCGTATCATAATATTCCATTGTAGGCGTTATAATCTGACGGTAGCCCCACTCGGACATGCAGTCCAATACATTGCGTTCAATATGGCGCAATTTGGATACAACATGCGGTAGATAATCACGTACACCTGCGGGCTTTTCGAATCCTTTGGGCTTGGACAAAACAGTCACCTCTAATTGATCAATATTTTAACGCTTTAAAGTGTTACTTTGCTAATAAAGTAAAGGATATTTGATATAATAACATAAATCGATATCGACCGTCAACGCAACCGTATCTGTTGTTATCGATCACAAAGTTGTTCTGTTTACATCATATTTATATTTCTAATTGTATCATTAACCACACCTGCTACCTAACTAATCGAAGCTAACTAGATCTCTAATTATTTCCCGGAAAATAAAAAAACCACCTTCATCATAAAGGTGGTTTTTCAAAGCTTATTTTTAGATGAATCATGTCATGACAACTTTAAGGGCTTGGTCTTTTTACAGCATCCGTTTTGGTTGTCCGACCGCTCACTTTTGCTTGTTTTTTGTTTTTATGTCGTCCAGATAATGAAGCTGGAATACTGCCTAACAATACCCATGAGAATGATACTCTTCTAAACACCATCTGCACAAATACCGCTGAAATAATCAGAGCACACAACATACCGCCATAAATCCAGACAAAGTAACCTAATGTGCCTAAAGTAAGATATTCTCTTGTATCGCGATAGTAAGCCAGTATAAATGGATGAACTAAGTAAATAGCAAAAGATAGTTCTCCTAATCGACGCAAAATCGCCAGTATCCATTTTGGCGCTATTCGATTTAAGATAAATGCCGAATGAAGCAACACTAATGAAGATAACATCGTATAGACATTCCACATCAGTTCATACACTAACGAATCTAACCATTCATTGGTCATTCGAGCATCATACCAGATTTGTACATAGATCAATCCGGTGACCAACCAGCTTCCCCATAGCAATATTGTGCTGACTCTTTGTCTTTCTGACATGTCTGTCCATTTACTCATCAGCCATCCACGGAAAGGTTTGAAATAAATGGCTACAAATGCACCCATCATATAATAAGAGAAATATGAAATAGCTAGACTGCCTTTTGTTGCATAATGAAGATCGTATTTATTCCAGATCACGAATCCCCACTGTAACGCAAGACCGATAGGAATCGCAAAACGTGCTACCCAACGCTGACTTTTTAGCAAAGCAAGCATAATCGGAAATAACAGATAAAACTGCACACTAATAAATACAAAATAAAGATGTGTATACGCAGAACCATGAGTGATCGCATACCAGTAATCCCCTAACAATTGCATTGGGGGATCATCCAATTGACCACGCTGAGCAAGCTTATACCAGAAATATAAAGCAGATATCAAAACATACGGCAGCAAAATGTAGAGCATTCTTTTTTTATAAAAGCTCCCGATTAATTTGCCTGTAAGAGGTCTGTCATAGTAATTATAAAACAATACAAAACTACTCAAAAAGATAAATGAAGGCGTTCCATATTTAAAGAAAATATTCAAAAAGTTAAACAGATAATAAATCGACGTATTCATCGCTTCTGTCGTTGCCACCGATGTAGAATGAACATGCAGTACCCCAATAATGGCAATCGCACGGAAGAAATCAAGCTGTGTCAGCCGTTCCTTCTTTATTTGATTCAATGTAAAAGCATCCCCTTATTCTTTAAAATGGTACATCTATATGATGCAAAATGCCGGCTTATTCTGTTCCCGAACAAGTCCAAAAGATTGCGCCCTTGTACCACAACGCTCAGATACAACTATTTAATGCAATAGATCTTCATCCTTATCACTTGTAAGATCTACCGTATGTTCTGGACTTCGACGTGTTAATACGCGTAAAGGATTCCCACCAACAAATGTACCTGCGGCTACATCTGTATGTACGACTGATCCTGCTGCAACCACTGCTCCATCGCCAATTGTTACACCTGGCAAAATAGTACTATTTGCACCAATCATCACTTCATCACCAATGATAACATTGCCTAATCGGTATTCACGAATCAGATATTCATGAGCAAGAATGGTAGTATTATATCCAATTACTGTATTCGTCCCTATCTTTATTTTTTCCGGAAAAAACACATCTACCATCACCATCAATCCAAAAGCCGTATCTTTACCCACTTCCATATGTAGCAAGTGGCGGTAAATCCAGTTTTTCCATTCCAAGACTGGACAATACCGCGCTGCTTGAATACATATAAAATTCCGAACGCCTTTCCATGGGCTGACTGTGCGATAAATTTGACGCAAGGCATTAGGTCCCTCTTTTACAGGAAAACGCTCGGTCTTTCTCATCGATCGACCGTATCGCCAAGCACCAGTTCATACAGATCACTCATCGTATGCAAAATATACTGTGGATGATACTTGGATAGTTCTTCTTCCCCTTTAAGAGACCAGGCTACAGCCGCTGACATAACACCTGCTGCGGATGCAGCCTGCAAATCGGCAGGACTATCGCCCACCATCAATGTACGCTCAGGAGACGAACCAAGAGCTTCCATAGCACGTTCAATCGGTTGCGGATGAGGTTTGGTATGCTCAACATCATCCTGCGTAATGATCACTTCCATAAATTGATCCAATTGAAACATTTCCAGCACTTTGAGTGTATTCGGACGAATTTTAGTCGTCACGACTCCCAGCTTAATACCTTCTGCTTGGAGACGTGTTAACACTTCGGTGACTTCTGGAAAAGGAGCCACCATCGTATCGTGATGAATCGCACTATATTCACGATAAGCCGTAACATAAGAAGTCACATCATCGACACCTGAAAAAGCACGAAGTTGCTGCTCCAACGTTAATCCCATATGCGGAATAATCTGCTCTCTCGTCAATGGAGCTAACCCATTACTTTCTAATGTGTTAATAAATGAAGCAATAATCAATTCATTGGTATCTACAATCGTTCCATCCAAATCCAATAAAACCGTATCAATCATAAATTCACTACTCCTTGCGTTCATTGTGAATCGTATCTTCTTTTTTCAGATCATGTCTATCTTTAGAAGAAGATGACGAATCTACTGTTGGCACTGAAGAAGATCCTGTAGTGGTATCATGATCAGTAACCAATTCATGTTGTGCCACTTTGGATGACACAATTGGATCGCTATAATGTTCATTAGCTAGACCAGCACGACGACGAATAATCATCAATAGAATAGCGGCTACAATCAACACAAGCGACAATAACTGTGATACTCGAATATTTCCGTATCCAGGTTCGATCGCTCCTTGTTGGAAGCCAAACCATGTCATAGGAGTCCACAGACCATTTACTATAGCTACCAACCATTGTGGGCCTTCAAAGGTAAGACTATCTGTACGAAGTGCTTCAATAAAGAAACGCCCAATACCATACCAGATAAGATAAGAGAAGAAAATTTCTCCACTACGCACAAATGCACGACGACGTAATACACATAGTACAATCACACCAACCAGATTCCATAGCGATTCATACAAAAATGTAGGATGATGGAATACACCATTAACATTCATTTGATTCACAATAAAATCAGGTAAATGCAAATTACTTCTTAAAAAAGATTCTTCGACAGGTCCGCCATAAGCTTCCTGATTGACAAAATTCCCCCAACGTCCAATAGCTTGTCCAACAAGCAAATAAGGCGCACACAAATCCATAATTCGCCAGAAGCTATATCCTTTTTTACGCGTATAAATAATCGCACAAATCACAGAACCTATTAATGCACCATATATAGCAATACCGCCATTCCAAATTTTAAAGACATCCCATAAGTTATCTCTATAATCAGGCCAACGGAAAGCAACATAATAAATACGTGCAGCAATAATAGCGGAAGGAACACCGAACAACACTAGATCCATAAAAAATTCTTGTGGAATCCCGAATCGACGTCCTTCACGAATTAATAGTAATAACCCGACTAATGCGCCAGTACCCAAAATCAATCCATACCAATGCACCTGAAGCGCTCCGATCGAGAAAGCAATCGGGTTAATTAATGATGTCCCCATACAGCACTCTCCTTAATCCAGTTCGTCGAGATCTTCAGCAATCGTCTCTGTTAATTTATGAGTAAATTGCAATGCTGCATTATAACCCATACGTTTTAAGCGGAAATTCATGGCTGCCACTTCAATAATAACAGCTAAATTTCGTCCTGGACGAACTGGAATCGTAACTAGAGGCACGTCTGTATCAATGATACGAGTTGTTTCTTCATCCAATCCGATACGGTCATACTGCTTGTCTTGTTGCCATGCTTCTAGACGTACAACCAAAGTAATTCGTTTATTGTTACGAATTGCACCCGCACCGAACAATGTCATTACATTGATAATACCGACTCCGCGAATTTCAAGTAAATGACGAATCAATTCAGGAGCCGTACCATGCAGTTGATTATCCGAAGTTTGGCGGATTTCTACCGCATCATCGGCAATCAATCGATGCCCACGTTTTACTAACTCAAGAGCAGTTTCACTTTTACCGATACCGCTACTACCTGTAATTAGCATCCCTACACCATAAAGGTCTACCAATACGCCATGAATTGTCGCAGTTGGTGCTAATTTTTTCTCCAAAAAGCCTGTAATCCGGCTTGATAAAATAGTCGTCGCCAGATTGCTACGAAGTACCGGAACATTATGCTCTTCGCTACTTTCAATTAACTCCTCAGGTACTTCAAGTCCACGTGTAATCACAAGACAAGGCGTCTCATCATTACAAAGACGCTTCATACGATCTGCTTTTTCTTCATGCGTAAGCATTTTAAAAAACGCAAGCTCGGTTCTACCCAGAATCTGTACACGTTCTGTAGGATAATATTCAAAATATCCTGCCATTTCTAATCCAGGTCGATTCAGATCATCTACAGTAATTTTTCGTTTTAAACCAAGTCCTCCAGACACAACTTCAAGCTGGAACATTTGTACCAATTCTGAAACTTTCACATGTTTGGCCATTCTGTTCTTCCTTTCTCTAAGTAGGTTGCTGATTCTGTATTGTGTATTCTATGTGATTCATCATCCAAAGCCAAACGATCAGCGCCAAAAAGATAGATTTTTCACAAACCTGACTTTTCCGCACTGTACATAATATGTCCAATGTACCCATCGTAATAGAAAATGCTAGTTAAATCAATTATATTGGCATATTCGCTTACCATTGTACCGATTATTTTAAAGCTTCGCTATGAGATACGTCCATTTATTAATATGCACATTTTATCATAAAAAAAGACTTACCTTTCTGATCGAAACCAGAATAAGTAAGTCTTTTATCAAATGTTCTATCCGAACTCTGTTACGTTACCTGTAATAACGAATTAAGAAGGATCTGTGTAGAACAAGTTATCTTGAGATTCTGTATCAAAAATATGAACTTTGTTCATATCAATTGCCATCGTTGCTGTAGCGTTATCACGAGTAGTGGAACGTCCATCAACACGAGCAACAACAGTGTCTGTACCTACACCGCTCAAGTATAGCAACATTTCATGACCCAAGTTCTCAGATACATCTACTTTAGCAGTAAAAGCAGTAGCTGGAGAAGCTTCTAAGAATACAGGCTCTTCATGAATATCTTCTGGACGAACACCCAGAATCACTTCTTTACCTGTGAATCCTTGGTCTTTCAAGATTTGCGCTTTACCACCAGGGATAGCTAGTTCAACACCAGCAGCGCTGAATGTTAGACCGCCAGATTTTTCGGACAATGTACCACGGATAAAGTTCATTGTAGGAGAACCAATAAAGCCCGCTACGAACATGTTACGTGGGTGATTGTACAATTCTTCTGGAGAAGCTGCTTGTTGAATAATACCATCTTTCATAACAACGATACGGTCACCCATTGTCATTGCTTCGATCTGATCATGCGTTACATAGATAACAGTCGTTTGCAGACGTTTCGCTAGTTTAGTAATCTCAGCACGCATCTGACCACGAAGTTTAGCATCCAAGTTAGAAAGAGGCTCATCCATCAAGAAGACTTGAGGATCGCGGACAATCGCACGTCCCAAAGCAACACGCTGACGTTGACCACCAGAAAGTGCTTTTGGTTTACGATCTAGCAAATGCTCGATATCGAGAATTTTAGCTGCTTCACGTACACGTTTTTCGATTTCTTCTTTTTTCACTTTACGCAATTTCAAACCAAACGCCATATTAGAATATACATCCATATGAGGGTACAACGCGTAAGATTGGAATACCATCGCGATATCGCGGTCTTTTGGAGCTACGTCGTTAACAACGCGATCGCCAATGTACAATTTACCTTCTGAAATTTCTTCCAGACCAGCAATCATACGAAGAGTTGTAGATTTACCACAACCAGAAGGTCCAACCAATACTAGGAACTCTTTATCCTTGATATCCAAATTAACGTCAATAACTGTTGCTTTATCAGAACCCGGATATTTTTTGAAAATGTGTTCTAAGCGTACGCCTGCCATAATAATAGCCTCCCTAGAATATGAATGTAATTTTTTAAGTACATAATAAATGAGCTTGTCAGCATATGGCAATTAACCATATGTCTTAATCAATTCGTAGTCTGATCTACAGTAATGAGTGAAATGTACAACATCATGTGGGACGTTCTACCTTTAGCTCAATCGTAAAATCAGCTATGAATTACGGCTGCGAAGGTGATCCAATCGCCTATGTAACCGATTTCTTTTTCTATTATTATCTTACCCTAATCGCGCGTAGACATCTATCGACAAACTATACAAAAAATTCGTCAGCTTTTTGTCACTTTATACAATAGTAGTGTTAACTTCATCAAAACAGCATCTTCAAACTTTCTAACATCCAATTCAGTTTCTTGTTTAATTTTGTCCAGACGATACAATAACGTATTCCGATGGATATATAATTGCTTCGCAGTCTCACTAACATTACAATCCATTTTGAAAAAGGTTTCTAACGTAGCTACCGTTTCTTCATCATCCAACATATCGGAATAACGATCAGCTCTAGCTACAAAATCAGCACGATCTTCATCAGGAATCCGATATAATAAACGTTCCAAAGACAATTCCCACGGAAGATGAATATGATCTTTCACATGAAATAATCTACCCAAAGCAACGGTTTCCTTCAATAAAGAGACTTCAGATAATAACTTTTCACTAGGTATAATAGGCTTAGACACTCCAATATGGAATATACCTACCCATTCGCTAGCAATCAATTCATATAACCCTAACGAAAATTCCATCAGTATATCTTCTTCTGTATCTTCTATCTCTACATTAGCATCCCGACTACTACTTTGCTTGAGATCAGAACTATCTTCAATCAATTCACGATTCGTCAGAATAAACCACTCATTTTCAGATAATGGCAATAACAGTACTTCTCCACCAAAATAGCTATACAACAACTTTTCTAACTCTTTGGTCGCTAATGTCCCTGTTTGTACACTATCAGCTACCAGTAGAAACGGAATCATCGAGCTGGTTAATCTTTCTTTCAAAAGGTATCCATTAGGAATACTCGCTTTTGACTGTCCCCTATCTAGTTGTTCCATCATCCAGGTACTTAACTCTTGTATCCCTTGTTCACGAATAGACAACGAAGAAGGATGATTTCCTATAGCCATAGACGCTGTAAAAGCAGGCAACAATAACTCTAACAACGATTTAAGCTTGCCTATGACTTGTTGATGATCGCTATCTCGTGACTCTTGCGAAAGACTCAAATTACTTGAAGAAATAGCTTTCGGTTGAATCTGCCATAATGTGACTACAGTAAGATCCTGCTTCACAGCGATCCATCCACTTTCTTCTAGACCTGCTTGATACGTATCCGCTTCCCAATCTTTCAAAGCTACAGACTGTTCTTCAATACGGTAATCTATGATTGATTCAATATGTTCTTTTAATGTACTCCAATGCATATCATAAATTCCTTCCATAGCTAGAATCGTACACTGATGGCTACCCTACACTATTAATCAGAAATAAATAAAATAAGACTACTCCCTCAAATTATACAAAAAAGCAGACAAAACAAAAAGCACCTTGCTTAATAGCAAGATGCTTTTTCATATGATGAGTCATGAAGGGCTCGAACCTTCGACACCCTGATTAAAAGTCAGGTGCTCTACCGACTGAGCTAATGACTCATATTAAGTTTAACGTAAATAAAACTGGTGGAGGCTGATGGATTCGAACCACCGAACTCGGAGAGAACAGATTTACAGTCTGCTGCGTTTGGCCACTTCGCTAAGCCTCCATAATGAACAAAAAAATGGTGGCTCGGGACGGAATCGAACCGCCGACACGAGGATTTTCAGTCCTCTGCTCTACCGACTGAGCTACCGAGCCATACTGTATTCATTACATTTTATTTAATTAAAAAAATGGCGGAACCGACGGGATTTGAACCCGCGATCTCCTGCGTGACAGGCAGGCATGTTAACCCCTACACCACGGTTCCAGGGTTATAATACATAGAAATAAAAATGGTGCCGGCGAGAGGATTTGAACCCCCGACCTACTGATTACAAGTCAGTTGCTCTACCAACTGAGCTACACCGGCATATGGTGGTGGAGATTGACGGGATCGAACCGCCGACCCTCTGCTTGTAAGGCAGATGCTCTCCCAGCTGAGCTAAATCTCCAGGATATGTATGGTAGCGGCGAAGGGAATCGAACCCCCGACCTCACGGGTATGAACCGTACGCTCTAGCCAGCTGAGCTACACCGCCACATTTAAAAACCAATCGTTATGAATTGCTATCCACTAAGAATTTATAAATAAGTTCTAGTGGCGGAGAGAGAGGGATTCGAACCCTCGCACCGCTAACGCAGTCTAACCCCTTAGCAGAGGGTCCCCTTATAGCCACTTGGGTATCTCTCCAATATTAAATCATATACAGACAGGTTAGTTGCTCCCTGAAAACTGAATCCGAAAACAAAAACATCGCGTGTTAGCTTATTGGATAAGCCCTCGACCGATTAGTATTGGTCAGCTCCATGCCTTACGGCACTTCCACCCCCAACCTATCAACCTCGTCGTCTACAAGGGGTCTTACATACTGGGAAATCTCATCTTGAGGGGGGCTTCACGCTTAGATGCTTTCAGCGCTTATCCCTTCCGCACGTAGCTACCCAGCGATGCTCCTGGCGGAACAACTGGTACACCAGCGGTGCGTCCATCCCGGTCCTCTCGTACTAAGGACAGCTCCTCTCAAATTTCCTACGCCCACGACAGATAGGGACCGAACTGTCTCACGACGTTCTGAACCCAGCTCGCGTACCGCTTTAATGGGCGAACAGCCCAACCCTTGGGACCTACTTCAGCCCCAGGATGCGATGAGCCGACATCGAGGTGCCAAACCTCCCCGTCGATGTGGACTCTTGGGGGAGATAAGCCTGTTATCCCCAGGGTAGCTTTTATCCGTTGAGCGATGGCCCTTCCATGCGGTACCACCGGATCACTAAGCCCGACTTTCGTCCCTGCTCGACGTGTCTGTCTCGCAGTCAAGCTCCCTTATGCCTTTACACTCTTCGAATGATTTCCAACCATTCTGAGGGAACCTTAGGGCGCCTCCGTTACACTTTAGGAGGCGACCGCCCCAGTCAAACTGCCCACCTGACACGGTCCCTGTACCGGATCACGGTACGAGGTTAGAACTCAAATGCGATCAGGGTGGTATCCCAACGGCGCCTCAACCGAAGCTTGCGCTCCGATGTCTACGGCTCCCACCTATCCTGTACAAATCGCACCCCAGTTCAATATCAAGTTGCAGTAAAGCTCCATGGGGTCTTTCCGTCTTGTCGCGGGTAACCTGCATCTTCACAGGTATTAAAATTTCACCGGATCTCTCGTTGAGACAGCGCCCAAATCGTTACGCCATTCGTGCGGGTCAGAATTTACCTGACAAGGAATTTCGCTACCTTAGGACCGTTATAGTTACGGCCGCCGTTTACTGGGGCTTCGGTTCATAGCTTCGCTTGCGCTAACCACTCCCCTTAACCTTCCAGCACCGGGCAGGCGTCAGCCCGTATACTTCGCCTTGCGGCTTCGCACAGACCTGTGTTTTTGCTAAACAGTCGCTTGGGCCTTTTCACTGCGGCCCCCTCGTGCTATTCACACTACCGGGGCACCCCTTCTCCCGAAGTTACGGGGTCATTTTGCCGAGTTCCTTAACGAGAGTTCTTCCGCGCGCCTTAGAATTCTCTTCTCACCCACCTGTGTCGGTTTACGGTACGGGCACCTGCTTCCTGGCTAGAGACTTTTCTTGGCAGTGTGAAATCATGACCTTCGCTACTCTAATTTTCGCTCCTCATCACAGCCTGGCCTTGTGGTATGCGGATTTGCCTACATACCAGCCTCACTGCTTGAACGGACATCCATCAGTCCGCGTCACTATCCTCCTGCGTCATCCCATTGCTCATAACGGCTTTCGGTGGTACAGGAATTTCAACCTGTTGTCCGTCGACTACGCCTTTCGGCCTCGCCTTAGGTCCCGACTTACCCTGAGAGGACGAGCCTTCCTCAGGAATCCTTGGGTTTTCGGCGGATCAGATTCTCACTGATCTTTTCGTTACTCATACCGGCATTCTCACTTGAATGAGGTCCAGCGCTCCTTGCGGTACACCTTCAATCTTCATTCAACGCTCCCCTACCCCTGATACTAACGTATCAAGCCATAGCTTCGGTGGTGTGTTTAGCCCCGTTACATTTTCGGCGCAAAGTCACTCGACCAGTGAGCTATTACGCACTCTTTCAATGGTGGCTGCTTCTAAGCCAACATCCTGGTTGTCTGTGCAACTTCACATCCTTTCCCACTTAACACACACTTGGGGACCTTAGCTGATGGTCTGGGCTGTTTCCCTTTCGACAATGGATCTTAGCACTCACTGTCTGACTCCCGGAATAAAGTCTGTGGCATTCGGAGTTTGACTGAACTTGGTAACCCTTGCGGGCCCCGCATCCAATCAGTGCTCTACCTCCACGACTCACCTTCCGAGGCTAGCCCTAAAGCTATTTCGGGGAGAACCAGCTATCTCCAGGTTCGATTGGAATTTCTCCGCTACCCCCACCTCATCCCCGCACTTTTCAACGTGCGTGGGTTCGGGCCTCCAGTACGTGTTACCGTACCTTCACCCTGGACAGGGGTAGATCACCTGGTTTCGGGTCTACGTCCACGTACTTAGTCGCCCTATTCAGACTCGCTTTCGCTGCGGCTCCGGCTTTTCACCTTAACCTTGCACGGGAACGTAACTCGCCGGTTCATTCTACAAAAGGCACGCCATCACCCAGTAATAGGGCTCTGACTTTTTGTAAGCACACGGTTTCAGGTTCTATTTCACTCCCCTTCCGGGGTCCTTTTCACCTTTCCCTCACGGTACTGCTTCACTATCGGTCGCTAGGGAGTATTTAGCCTTACCAGATGGTCCTGGCAGATTCATACGGGGTTTCACGTGCCCCGCACTACTCGGGATCCGTCTCGGAGAGAGCATCATTTCATCTACAGGGCTTTCACCTTTTTTAGCGGGCCTTTCCAGACCTCTTCAACTACGATACTCCTTTGTAACTCCAAAGAGACGTCCCACAACCCCAACAAGCAAGCTCATTGGTTTGGGCTGTTCCGCGTTCGCTCGCCGCTACTGACGGAATCACTCTTGTTTTCTGTTCCTGAGGGTACTTAGATGTTTCAGTTCCCCTCGTCTGCCTCTGCACACCCTATGTATTCAGGTGTGAGTAACTGGAGATGAATCCAGTTAGGTTTCCCCATTCGGACATCCCCGGATCACAGCTTGCTTACAGCTCCCCGAGGCCTTATCGTTGTTCGCCACGTCCTTCATCGGCTCCTAGCGCCTAGGCATCCACCGTGTGCTCTTAGTAGCTTAACCTAAGTGTTTCTAAATCAATAGAAACGGTGTATTTCAATTTCTCGCCTACCACTGTTTACACAGTTTGTAGAGAAGAAACCTTCTAAAACGCGATGTTTCGTTTTCGGTATCCAGTTTTCAAGGATCAACTTGGGTAAAAATAATATGGTGGAGCCAAGCGGGATCGAACCGCTGACCTCCTGCGTGCAAGGCAGGCGCTCTCCCAGCTGAGCTATGGCCCCATAATTGGGAAGTAAATCTATATGGTGGGCCCTAGTGGACTCGAACCACCGACCTCACCCTTATCAGGGGTGCGCTCTAACCAGCTGAGCTAAGGGCCCGTATTGTAAGATTCTTTTCGACATGAAAAGAATGCGCTTGGCGGCGTCCTACTCTCCCAGGACCCTGCGGTCCAAGTACCATCGGCGCTGGAGGGCTTAACGGTCGTGTTCGGGATGGGTACGTGTGGAACCCCTCCGCCATCGCCACCAAACGATGAAACATACGGTAAATATTGAGAAGATTGACCTCTCAAAACTAAACAACGAGTGAGTGGTGTCACCACTTGGGTGACCACAGATCCACCGGAGTGTTCTGCGTTTGTCTTTCCCGAAAGAAAGACGTTCGAATGTTTCCGTTGCAGGAAACGATTCTCCATAGAAAGGAGGTGATCCAGCCGCACCTTCCGATACGGCTACCTTGTTACGACTTCACCCCAATCATCTACCCCACCTTCGGCGGCTGGCTCCTTGCGGTTACCCCACCGACTTCGGGTGTTGCAAACTCTCGTGGTGTGACGGGCGGTGTGTACAAGACCCGGGAACGTATTCACCGCGGCATGCTGATCCGCGATTACTAGCAATTCCGACTTCATGCAGGCGAGTTGCAGCCTGCAATCCGAACTGAGACCGGCTTTTAAGGATTGGCTCCATCTTGCGATATTGCTTCCCGTTGTACCGGCCATTGTAGTACGTGTGTAGCCCAAGTCATAAGGGGCATGATGATTTGACGTCATCCCCACCTTCCTCCGGTTTGTCACCGGCAGTCTGCTTAGAGTGCCCACCATAATGTGCTGGCAACTAAGCATAAGGGTTGCGCTCGTTGCGGGACTTAACCCAACATCTCACGACACGAGCTGACGACAACCATGCACCACCTGTCTCCTTTGTCCCGAAGGAAAAGACTATCTCTAGTCCGGTCAAAGGGATGTCAAGACTTGGTAAGGTTCTTCGCGTTGCTTCGAATTAAACCACATACTCCACTGCTTGTGCGGGTCCCCGTCAATTCCTTTGAGTTTCAGTCTTGCGACCGTACTCCCCAGGCGGAATGCTTAATGTGTTAACTTCGGCACCAAGGGTATCGAAACCCCTAACACCTAGCATTCATCGTTTACGGCGTGGACTACCAGGGTATCTAATCCTGTTTGCTCCCCACGCTTTCGCGCCTCAGCGTCAGTTACAGCCCAGAAAGTCGCCTTCGCCACTGGTGTTCCTCCACATCTCTACGCATTTCACCGCTACACGTGGAATTCCACTTTCCTCTTCTGTACTCAAGCTCTCCAGTTTCCAGTGCGACCCAAGGTTGAGCCTTGGGCTGTGACACCGGACTTAAAAAGCCGCCTGCGCGCGCTTTACGCCCAATAATTCCGGACAACGCTTGCCCCCTACGTATTACCGCGGCTGCTGGCACGTAGTTAGCCGGGGCTTTCTTCTCAGGTACCGTCACTCCGAGTTCAGTTACTCACTCAGACGTTCTTCCCTGGCAACAGAGCTTTACGATCCGAAAACCTTCATCACTCACGCGGCGTTGCTCCGTCAGACTTGCGTCCATTGCGGAAGATTCCCTACTGCTGCCTCCCGTAGGAGTCTGGGCCGTGTCTCAGTCCCAGTGTGGCCGATCACCCTCTCAGGTCGGCTACGCATCGTCGCCTTGGTGAGCCGTTACCTCACCAACTAGCTAATGCGCCGCAGGCCCATCCTCAAGTGACAGATTGCTCCGTCTTTCCAAATTCGTTCAGGCGAACAAATCATGTATTCGGTATTAGCTACCGTTTCCGGTAGTTGTCCCAAGCTTGAGGGCAGGTTGCCTACGTGTTACTCACCCGTCCGCCGCTAAGAATGAAAGAAGCAAGCTTCCTTCATTCTCCGCTCGACTTGCATGTATTAGGCACGCCGCCAGCGTTCGTCCTGAGCCAGGATCAAACTCTCCATAAAGTGTTTGACTTGCTCAATTTGAAACTGGCGAGAACCGAAGTTCTCTATTTTGTAAAGGTCGGCTAAGACCTTCATTACTCACTCGTTGTTCAGTTTTCAAAGATCAAACATTTCGTTTGTTTTGCTTTTGTGCACCGACGCGTTATCGCATCAGCAACTCTTATAATATATCATGCTCATTTCATTTCGTCAACACTTTTTTTCAATCTTTTTTTTAGCTCTATAAGATGAAGCTTTATATTTAGATTAAAACGCTTTGTTAAGCATTGGTGTCAGAAATAAAATGACCGTTGATTAATATAGCACGAATATTTAATAAACGTCAACTATTTATTTAAACTGTTTTTACAATTGATATTGAATTGAGATCTATTGGTGGCTAACTTGCTTTGTATTTATAAATAAAAAGGCACTAAAGCCTTTAATACTGGGCTTTGTGCCTTTTTAAATATGTCTATTAATCCGTAAGAGATATCCATCCACCTCTTACAATTCTCGGCGTCCTTCTAATGCTTTGGATAATGTAACTTCATCCGCATATTCTAGATCTCCACCTACAGGTAATCCATGAGCAATTCTTGTGACTTTGATATTGAAAGGTTTGACCAGCCGAGAAATATACATAGCAGTCGCTTCGCCTTCAATATTTGGGTTAGTTGCCAGAATGATTTCTTGTACACGCTCATCGCTAAGACGATTTAATAGCTCTTTTAATTTGATATCATCAGGGCCAATACCTTCAATAGGAGAAATCGCTCCATGTAACACATGATAGTATCCATCAAATTCTCTAGTACGTTCCATCGCTACTAGATCTTTGGCTTCCTGTATAACACAAATAACAGAGGCATCTCTCGTCTTATCCTGACAAATCTGACATGGATCTGTGTCTGTGATATTACCACATACAGAACAGTAGTGGAGATTACGCTTTACATTAACCAGAGCCTTAGCAAAATCGATCACGTCGTCTTCCTTCATACGGAGCACATGAAAAGCAAGTCGCCCTGCTGTTTTGGGTCCGACTCCCGGCAAGTGTGTAAAGGCTTCTATCAGTTTGGCAATCGGTTCGGGATAATACAATACAGCGATCTCCTTTGAGAACAGTCATTTTGTTAATGACAATTCGTTATTTTAGAACAGGCCTGGAATATTCATACCGCCTGTAAATTTACCCATATCTTTATTAGCAAGCTCTTCCGCTTTGCCCATAGCATCATTAACAGCAGCGATTACTAGATCTTGTAGCATTTCTACATCGTCTGGATCTACTGCTTCTGGTTTGATCGTAATTGCTGTTACTTTTTTATGTCCATTGACTTGTACTGTAACTACACCGCCACCAGAGCTACCTTCTAATGTTTTAGTACCTAGTTCTTCCTGCGCTTTTAACATTTGTTCCTGCATTTTTTTAACTTGTTTCATCATTTGGTTCATGTTACCCATTATGATCATCTCCTCAATTAAAGTATACGTCTTTGTATTACAGCTATTCTTTGACAACAACTAAGCTTTCGCCAAATAGTTGAATCGCTTCGTCTACTAGCGGTTCGCCAGCATTTTCACCTTCGTGTTCTAGCTCTAATGCTTCTACAGGATCTTCATGAGCTCCTTCTATCGCTTCTAACCAATCTTTTTGCATCATAGTGACCAATCGGTGAGAACTTCCTAGAACTTCTTCTAGTACAGACTCTACGATCTGCTTATTCACAGACTTTTCAATCGTTTCCCGATGCATATCGTGTTTGAAAGCAACTAAAACGGCATCTTCATGAATCGAAACAGGTTCACAGTTCACAAACCATGCGTGAATTGTCACCTTCTCTTCTTTAACCCGTTGTAGGATTTTGCCCCATGATCCAGATACTTTTGTAAAATCACTATGATTGCGATTGCTTACATAGCTCTGAATCTGAGAAGGAATCTTAGCGGCTGAAGATACTCTTGCTGTTGGAGTGCGTCTGCCTGAACTTCCTGTTTGATTACGGTCGCTCGCCTCGCCACTCGCTGCTATTCCTGATTTCAAAGCTTTATCTAACTTTTGTTCTAATTGGGCTAATTGCTGTTTGAGTTGTCGAATCTCTGAAGCATCTGTGGGTGCGTGACTACTTGAGGAAGAAGCTACATCTGCTGTAGAACTTCCATTAGCTCCACTGTTCGGGATACTGCCTAATTTTAGTAAAGCGACCTCAAATAACATCTGAGGCTGAGCAGCATACTTCATTTCAGTCTGATAATGATTCAACGTATCAATCATGGCAAACAATTGTTCTTTTGTAAATGCGGACGCTGTTTCACGAAAAATCTCAGGATCTAGCATTCGCTCTGTCAAATCACCTGCTTGTGGAATCATCTTAATCATTAAAACATCCCGGAAATAATAAAGCAGGTTCTCCATACACTTCTCTGCACTTTTACCTTCTTGCATAAATGACTCTACCATCTGTAATACTTTGGCGATATCACCATGTAACAAAGCAGAAGCAAGTTCAGCAAACTGTTCAGAAGCGATACCACCTGTCATTTGCAACACTTGAGTATATGTTACTTTGCCATCTGTAAAAGCAGATACTTGATCCAGAATACTTACTGCATCACGCATCCCACCATCTGATAGGCGAGCAATATATTCTAATGCGTCACGATCGGCTTCAATCTGTTCTTCGCCTGCGATCAATGCAAGACGATCGGTCTGCTCAATCAAAGATACACGACGAAAATCAAAACGTTGACAACGCGATATAATCGTAGCTGGCAATCGATGAGGTTCTGTTGTAGCTAAAATAAAAACAACATGAGCGGGTGGTTCTTCAAGCGTCTTAAGCAACGCATTAAATGCTTCTGTTGTTAACATATGAACTTCATCAATAATATATACTTTGCGTCGTACTTCAGTAGGCGCGTATTTAACTTTTTCCCGTAGATCACGAATTTCTTCTACACCACGGTTGGATGCAGCATCAATCTCAAGCACATCCATAATATTGCCTGATGTGATCCTTTTGCAAGTTTCACATTCATTACACGGCTCTATAGCTGGCCCATGTTCACAGTTAATCGCTTTTGCAAAAATTTTGGCAGCAGACGTTTTACCTGTTCCTCTGGGACCACTGAACAGATAGGCATGTGAAATACGCTCTTCCCGAATGGCATTTTGCAGCGTCTGAATAATATGCTGCTGTCCAACCATGTCCTGAAACGACTGTGGTCGCCAAGCACGATAAAGTGCGATATGCTCCACTTGCTTACCCTCTTTCTTCTTTTAATACTTCACTTAATTATACTATAGATTAGAGCCAAGCAAAACAGCAGTAACCTTATTTAACAAACAAAAAACACCTGATGTCCTAAGACAAAAGGTGTTATTACATACAATTATAATATACCGTGCACCTGTCATTGATTATTGCGATCCAAGCGGTTCTTCTGAACCACGACTCAGGATAGGCACTCCTTCGGCACAAGAACAAAACTGCTTATGGCTGCTTTCTTCCGAACCTGACCAGATTCACAGACGTCCTTTGCGAAGGACCCAGCCGTCAACACCGTATTCAGATACCAGCCTCACATCGACAAAACCTAAAACAGGAATTCAACCTCGCTACAGCGGATTGCGAGTTACAGGGCACCGCTACCTCCCCGTCTAGCACGGCATTAAATTATTATAACCGAGAGAAGCTTCTATTGCAATGGACAGATATATTGTTTTCAAAAAATTCATTTTTATCCAATAAAATAGCGTTCCAAATGTAACCTGCTACTAGATTATAATCTGAATATTATTTAGTTGACGCTGAAGCAGTCGAACGTGTTGGACGTCTTCCAGGACTGCTTGAAGTACTGCTATTTGCTGGCTTTTTAGCACTGCTGCTTTTGCCTTTTGCATTTGTTTCTTCAGCGGTATCGAAAGATGCTAAGAACTCTTTGTTAGTCTCTGTATTGCGCATTTTTTTGAGGAAACCATCAACAAAGTCAGGGGTTTCGTTCATGTTTTTGCGAATATGCCAGATCGTATCTAATTCTTCTTTACCTAACAAATCTTCTTCACGCCGTGTACCGGAACGACGAATATCGATTGCCGGGAAAATACGACGTTCTGCCAATTTGCGATCCAAATGAAGTTCCATATTACCTGTACCTTTAAATTCTTCGTAGATAATATCATCCATACGTGAACCTGTATCGATCAAAGCTGTAGCAAGAATCGTAAGACTACCGCCTTCTTCTACATTACGGGCAGCACCAAAGAAACGCTTCGGACGATGGAAAGCCGCTGGATCTATACCACCACTTAGTGTACGTCCAGATGGTGGAATAACCAGGTTATACGCACGTGCCAGACGAGTAATACTATCTAACAAAATAACAACGTCTTTTTTGTGTTCTACAAGACGAAGTGCGCGTTCAAGTACCAATTCAGCTACTTTAATATGATTTTCTGGCAATTCGTCAAATGTAGAAGCAACTACTTCACCTTTGACCGAACGCTGCATATCTGTTACTTCCTCAGGACGCTCATCAATTAATAATACAAACAAATCAATCTCAGGATTGTTTGTGGAGATGCTGTTAGCAATCTCTTTAAGAAGCAATGTTTTACCTGCTTTGGGAGGTGCAACAATTAGACCACGTTGTCCTAGTCCAACCGGTGCAAGAACATCCATAATACGAGTTGATAGTTTATTTTGAGCGGTTTCTAATACTAATTTTTCCTGTGGATAAAGAGGAGTTAATGCTGGGAAATGAAGACGCTCTGCGGCTTGTTCAGGGCTTGTTCCATTGACTGCATTGACTTGAAGTAATCCAAAGTAACGTTCATTTTCTTTTGGTGCTCTACATTTACCAGATACTAGATCACCTGTACGAAGATCGAACTTACGAATCTGTGAGGCTGAAATATAGATATCTTCATGACTGGGAAGATAATTAATCGGTCGTAAAAATCCATAACCTTCAGGTAAAATTTCAAGTACACCTTGCATAAACATCAAACCGCTTTTTTCAGCTTGTGCGCGCAAGATAGCAAAAATCAATTCTTTTTTCTTGAGCTGTCCATAATAAGGAATCTGATACTGTTTGGCTAGCTTATACAGATCAGTCAGCTTCATTTCTTCCAAATCGGAAATTTGTAAATCCATAAAATAACCACCTATTCAATTTTATCAAGATTGTTGAGACAAATATAAGTAAACTAAAACAAAACTACTATTATTCGGAAGATTGAGAAACTACATGTAAAAGGAGTGGAATTTTTCAAATTTGTTCATAGGATAGCATTACCCATTTTGGGAGGAGATATTCAAGAGGTATGTATTTTATAAAAAATACAAAAGAGTTCTCCTCCCCAACAGAGGGATGACTTGAAATATGATGATATAACCTATTTAGACGATTTCTCTCCACACATCTGCGCCTAGATTACGCAAATTCTCGACCAAATGATCATAACCACGGTCAATAAATTCAACACCAGACACTTCTGTAATACCTTCAGGCACGGTTAAGCCTGCAATAACAAGCGCAGCTCCTGCACGCAAGTCCATCGCTTTGACTTTGGCCGCATTAAGTGGTGCGCCTTCAATGATAGCAGAACGACCTTCTACTTTGATCTTAGCGCCCATACGCGCCAGTTCAGGAACATGCTTAAATCGGCTACTATACACAAAATCGCTAAGTACACTCACACCTTGAGCTTGTGTAAGTAGACTTGTCATCGGTGATTGCAAATCAGTAGCAAATCCAGGATACGTTAATGCTTTTACATCAACATGGTTATACGTAGGTCTCCCCATCACGCGGATACCTTCATCTAACTCTTCTACTTGCACGCCCATCTCTAATAATTTGGCAGTAATAGCTTCCAAATGCTTAGGAATAACATTATCAATTAAAACATTACCACGAGTCGCTGCTGCTGCTACCATATAGGTTCCTGCTTGAATACGGTCAGGAATAATAGAATGTCTACAGCCATGCATTTCAGTGACACCTTCAATACGAATAGTCTCTGTACCTGCACCTTTGATACTTGCACCCATAGCATTTAATAGTGTTGCTACATCTATAATCTCAGGCTCTTTCGCCGCGTTTTCAATAATAGTATGCCCTTTGGCTCTTGCAGCCGCAAGCATAATGTTAATCGTTGCTCCTACACTAGCAACGTCCAAGTAAATCTTAGCTCCACGTAATTCTTTAGCATATAAATGAATCGAACCGTGTTCATTTGTTACTGTTGCACCTAACGCTTCAAATCCTTTGATATGTTGATCGATTGGACGAGGTTCAAAATTACAGCCTCCCGGTAAACCGATCGTTGCTTCTCCAAAACGTCCAAGTAATGCACCCATCATGTAATACGAAGCTCTTAGCTTTTTGACAGGGCCATTGGGCATTGGAATTGATCGAACGTCACTTGGATCAATGCGCATCTGGTTTTCACTTTCGTGCCAGCTTACACTTGCTCCTAAATTTTCTAAAATTTCTGCATAAACGGCTACATCGCTTAATAGCGGTAAGTTATCCAACACGACTTCCGATTCCGCAAGCAATGCCGCAGGAATAAGCGCAATGGCACTATTTTTTGCACCGCTGATCGTTACAGTTCCCTGCAACGGGCGTCCGCCACTAATCATTAATTTTTCCATAAAGCTTAATGTCCCCCTACGTGTTTTGCATCCGGTAAACGATACGTGATGTTGAATTTTGGTAATGAAAATGGAAAGACACCGACTAGGCGGTGTGCTTCCCACAATCTGTTATTTAAAATGTTTTTGACAAAAACAATATGATTACGCTTTGTTGCTTGTTCCAAACTCACGGATTTTACCAATAACTGTTTGTTTGATAGCGTCGCGACCTGGTGCAATAAATGTACGAGGATCGTAAGCATCTGGTTTAGCAGCAAGTACTTCACGAACTGTTTTTGCAAATACGATTTGGTTCTCAGTATTTACGTTGATTTTGGATGTACCCAAAGAGATTGCTTTGTCGATATCGTGTTTAGGGATACCAGTACCACCGTGCAATACTAATGGAATTTGAACTGCGTCACGCACTTCTTCCATTTCTTTGAATCCTAAGTTAGGCTCGCCGTGGTAAGGACCATGTACAGAACCCAATGCTGGAGCTAATGTATCGATACCTGTTTCTTTAACGATGCGTACACATTCGTTAAGATCAGCATACATGATACCACCGATAACGTCATCTTCTTGTCCGCCTACAGTACCAACTTCAGCTTCAACAGAAACACCTTTAGCATGTGCATAGTCTACTACTTTTTTAGTCATTTCGATATTTTCGTCGATTGAATGGTGAGATCCATCGATCATTACAGATGTAAATCCAGCGTCGATCGCTTCTTTACATTTGTCAAAGCTTGAACCATGATCCAAGTGAATAGCAACTGGAACAGTGATTTTCATGTCATGAAGCAATCCTTCTACCATTTTAACAACAGTAGTGAATCCACCCATATGACGTGCAGCACCTTCAGATACACCAAGGATTACTGGTGATTTTTCTTCTTCCGCTGCTCCCAGAATCGCTTGAGTCCACTCCAGGTTATTGATGTTGTATTGTCCAACTGCATACTTTCCTTCAAGTGCTTTGTTTAACATGTCTGTCATAGATACTAATGGCATAATGATATCCTCCTTGAGAATGATGGTATTTGTAAGCCGATACTCGCATACGTTGCTTATTATAACACAACCCACTTCAAATACTAAACAAGCAATTTAAAAAGGGCTATGCGTCTTTGCATAGCAAAAAACCTATCTTAGAGGATAGGATTTTATTTTTGCTGATCCACTTGATTACCTCTTAGGTTTTGATCTACTACATTTCTCATTTCATCAATATCAAATGGCTTGGTAAAATGGCTGATCGCCCCTAGATCTTTAGCTTGTTTGATGATGTCTAATTCTCCATAAGCTGTCATCATAATCACTTTAATATGAGGATGGGTAGATTTGATATGCTTCAAAATTTCCAGTCCATCCATACCTGGAATTTTCATATCTAGAAGAACAAGATCCGGGTTATCTTTCTCTACCACTTCAAGCGCTGCTTTACCGTTAGCTGCTTGATACATCTGATATCCTTCATTTCCAAAAAGCTCCATCAGTAAAATTCGAATTCCATTTTGATCGTCTACGATAAGTATTTTCTTTTGTTCCACTTGTCATCCTTCCCTTCATCGCTGCTAAAGTATTATGCTGTGATTTTTTTCTTAATTAGAATGATGACGAACACACAATTCAAACGGTTGTTAGATAGATGTCAAAGTTTATGTTGTATAACATAATATACAAATTCGCTCTGACTTGCGAAAGTCCTGCTTATTCTACAAATTTGTCCCAACAAAATTTAGGTTTACTTTCTAATAATAACCATTATTTATAATTACTCTTTTCTTCTATTAATTATAAACGGTGCATCGTATAGAAGAGAATATAAAAATATGTCACTTTGATGTATTGCAAAAAAAGACGATTTCTTCCTCTATAGTGAGAAAGAAATCGCCTGTTATCGATCTAATATATATTAGCCTTGATGCTTAATAGAAGCTTTGACAAATTCACGGAATAACGGTTGTGGACGGTTCGGACGAGAAGTAAATTCTGGATGGAATTGTACTGCTAAGAACCACGGATGTTCAGGAACTTCTACGATCTCTACCAGTCTACCATCTGGAGAAGTACCGGAGATTTTCATACCCATTTGTTCAATTTGTTCACGGTATTGATTGTTGAACTCATACCGATGACGGTGACGTTCATATACCAATTCTTCTCCGTAACATTCCATCGCTAGTGAACCTGGTTGTAATTTACAAGGATATAATCCAAGACGCATAGTGCCGCCTAGATCTTCAATATCTTTTTGCTCTGGCAATAAATCAATTACTGGATAAGGAGTAGCTGGATTAATCTCAGAACTATTCGCTCCTTCTAATCCTGCAAAAGCACGAGCGTATTCGATAACAGATACTTGCATACCCAAGCAAATACCAAAGTAAGGAATGCTACGTTCGCGTGAATAACGAATTGCACTGATTTTACCTTCAATACCACGATCACCGAATCCACCTGGAACCAGGATACCACCTACACCACCAAGCAATTCGTGTACGTTCTCATCAGTGATTTCTTCTGCATTAACCCAGCGCAATTTCACGTCAGCATTTGCATGATATCCTGCATGTGACAACGATTCAACCACACTCAAGTAAGCATCATGTAAAGCTACATATTTACCAACAATCGCGATCTCAACTGTTTTTTCCAAGTTTTTGATACGATTAAGAAGGCTTTCCCATTCTGTCATATCCGGTTGAGGAGTATCTAGTTTGAGATGATTGACAACGATCTCGTCCAGACCTTCATCACGTAAATTAAGTGGTACTTCATAAAGAGAAGAAGCATCACGACATTCTACAACTGCATTTGCATCAATATCACAGAACAATGCAATTTTGGCTTTCATATCTTCAGATAATTCATATTCTGTACGACATACAATCACGTTAGGTTGAATACCGATACTGCGTAATTCTTTAACGCTATGTTGAGTCGGTTTTGTTTTTACTTCACCTGCTGCTTTGATATAAGGAATCAAGGTAACATGAATATACATTACATTTTCGCGGCCTACATCGCTTTTGATCTGACGAATCGCTTCAAGGAACGGAAGGCTTTCGATATCACCAACAGTACCACCGATTTCGGTAATAACAATATCAGAACCAGATTCGCGACCTGCACGGAATACACGCTCTTTAATTTCATTTGTAATATGTGGGATAACCTGTACTGTTCCACCCAAATATTCACCACGACGTTCTTTGCTAATTACGGAGGAATATACTTTACCTGTTGTTACGTTACTATTTTTGGACAAGTTAATATCGATAAAACGCTCGTAATGTCCAAGATCTAGATCTGTCTCTGCGCCATCATCTGTTACGAATACTTCGCCATGTTGATAAGGGCTCATCGTACCTGGATCGATATTGATGTACGGGTCAAACTTTTGAATCGTTACTTTCAAACCTCTGTTCTTTAACAATCTACCAAGTGATGCTGCTGTAATCCCTTTGCCGAGTGAAGATACAACTCCGCCTGTTACAAAAATATACTTTGCCACTGTATGACCTCCTAATTATTTTCCAGAAATTCCGGCGATATATGGGGGGTTACACAGCCCCTTTTCCTTATAAAAAACAAAAAAAGTGACACCCGTAGCTACGGGGCACTTTTATTTATTACAGCATTTGAGAAAATGCGTATACGTTTAGTTATAGGTTTAAATGATAAGCCCAAGCAATAGTTTACTCTGTATCTTTGTACCATGTCAAGACATATCCGCAAGAAAAAAAGCCTGCCCAAAACAGGCAGACTTTCATCGTTCTTTATTCAAGATTACTCTTTATTGTCTTCTTCTACATATTCTTCATCTTCGTCTTCATCGTCGTCATCGTCATCTTCGTCGTCGATAACAAGATCAGCTTTGTCTTCATCGTCATCTTCGCCGTCAACAAAGATATCATCAGAATCTTCGTCTACTGCATCGTAGTTCTCATCTTCTGTTTCATCTGCATCAACAACATCTTCGTTGTTGAATTCTTCGTCTTCGATATCATCATCTTCTTCATCGTTGATGATACGAGGGCGCTTCGCATTCGCGATTGGATCTTCTGCACGCTCAAGCGGATACCAACGTTTAAGACCCCATAGGTTAGTACCTACACATGCAAAACGTCCATCTACATTAATTTCAGTATATAGTTGAGCGATATACTCATCAGTTTGTTCTTTAGTAAAGCCACGTAGTTCTGCAACTTCCTTCATAAGGTCACGGTAATATAGAGGCGTATTGATTTTTTTCAAAATAGCAACAGCCAAATCTACCATCGGAATTTCGTGTACCTTTTCCGGATCGATTTTTAATTCTTGCGGTGTACTCACTTACGGACACTTCCTCTCGGATCCATTTTCACGCTTTATTATTCACGTTTTTTCGCACAAAAAATGCAAAATGCTGAGTTAAGTAAAACCTATTTATCAGCAAAAATCAAGTTTTTTACAAAAAATCGGAAGTTTTGCGTGTTTTGAGATATAACGTTCTAGATTTACGACAATATCTGACGATTACATACGTTCTGGAGCAGATACTCCAACAAGGCGAAGTACGTTCACGATAACTGTACGAACGCTGCCTAATAGAGCTAGACGAGCAGCCGTTTGTGCTTCATTATCTGTCAATGTACGCTCTGCTTTGTAATAGCTATGCATCATAGATGCTAGCTCGTATACATAGCGAATCAAGCGATGTGGAGCATAGTTATCAGCAGCTAGAGCTATTTCTTGAGGCAATTCGCCCATTTTGTGCAATAGATTGTACTCATGCTCACTTGTTAACAAGCTGTAATCAATCTCAGACAATGGAGGTAATTGAATACCTTGCTCTTCTGCTTGACGATAAATACTACAGATACGTGCATGTGCATATTGAACATAAAATACAGGATTTTCATTCGATGTTGAAATCGCTAAGTCCATATCAAAATCAAGATGAGAATCGATACTGCGCATTGTAAAGAAGTAACGAATAGCATCTACGCCTACTTCTGCCATCAAGTCTTCCATCGTTACCGCTTTACCTGTACGCTTGGACATTTTAACTTTTTCGCCATCTTGGAACAGACTTACCATTTGTGCGATCAATACGACTAATTTCTCAGGATCGTTACCTAATCCTTGCATCGCTGCTTTCATCCGTGGAATATATCCATGATGATCGGCACCCCAGATATTGATCATTTTATCGTAACCACGACCGTATTTGTCTTTGTGATAAGCGATATCCGGTGTCAAATACGTATACGTTCCATCATTTTTGATCAATACACGGTCTTTATCGTCGCCATAAGCAGTCGTACGAAGCCATGTTGCACCATCAAGTTCGTAGACTTCTCCGCGCTCGCGTAGCTCGTCTAATGCATCCAGTACTTGACCTGTCTCATAAAGAGATGTCTCACTAAACCAGATATCAAACTTCACACGGAACGCTTCTAGATCACGTTGGATTTTTTGCAATTCTTTTTCCAGACCATATTGACGGAAAAAGGCAGCACGTTCTCCTGGTGATTGGGATAATAAGCGGTCGCCTTCTTGCTCTACTAACTCTTTGGCAAATCCTTTGATATCTGCACCATGATAACCATCTTCTGGCATAGCTGCATCTTGACCTAGCTCTTGCAAATAGCGTGCTTCAATAGAGCTACTTAAATTCGACACCTGATTACCAGCATCGTTAATATAATATTCACGGGTTACTTGATAGCCTGCAAAGTCAAAAATATTACATAATGCGTCGCCAAAAGCAGCTCCACGAGCATGTCCTAAATGTAGACTTCCTGTTGGGTTAGCACTGACAAACTCAACTTCTACTTTTTCCCCTTTGCCATGCTCAATACGACCATAATTTTCACCTTGCTCTGCTACCACTTGAATAACTGGATACAGATAACTTTTGTTCAATGTGAAATTGATAAATCCTGGCCCTGCGATCTCTGCATGTTCAATATCGCCTTGTTGAAGATCAAGATTAGCGATAATATCTTCTGCGATCTGACGAGGATTCTTTTTAGCGATGCGAGTTAATTGCATTGCAATATTCGTTGCTAAGTCTCCGTGCGCTTTGTCTTTGGGTACTTCAAGCACCACTTCTGGTACTTCTTCACTGCTTACAATATTCGCTGCGATTACCGCTGCATGCACAGCTTCTTTTACTGCACTGCGACTTTGTTCCAATGGATTACGTGTCATCTTCTACTGCTCCTCCTGTGTTCGCATGGCTCACATTTCTGCTACTTCATGTGTAGCCAATGCCTGTATATGTAAACTGATCTTAAATGTCCCTGTAAGCTCTTCGTGCACATACAATTCGTATTCCCAGTTTACACGTCCAAGATGTCCATCTAGCGCTTGTGTCAATTGTGTAGTGTGTGTCAAAAGTGTAAATGTCGTAAACGGTGAACGGTACGAACCCGGCAATCGCTCTTCTTGACGAAAAGTCTGATCCGATTCTACAGCACCACGTCTCATAATTTTCACTTCATGATCATCGATCTTCACGACAGTACGAACTTCCTGCTGAAGAGTATCTGCGGATTCGGTGTAACGAATATATAAACTGCTGCCTTTTTGAAAAGCCTGCCCGATAAATTGAGTTGTGCTTAGCTCTCCATCTTGATCGCTCTGCAATGTCAATTGTACCTGATTGAATTCAGTCATAAGATCCAGCTCCATTTTTGATGATGCGCCATGTTAGCTTGTTGAATATAGAACATTTTCACGATTAATTCAATAAGCTCAATCTTTTCTATTGTACCATTATATTGAACCGCACGTAGAGATTCTGAGCAAAAAAATCCGTTTTTATAGCCAAATGCGTATTTTGTTATCTTCATGAATAGTTTAACAATTAGCGATTGAAATTTAATTTCTTTTGTTATAAACTAATTTTACCTACCGGTAAGTAAAATAAAAGGAGTCATGATATCACTATGGTTAAAAAGTCGACTTATGCAGACATTTTAGAAATTGCGTATCGTTTATTTGCTGAACATGGTTTTGATAAAACCAGTATGTCTATGATCAGCAAGGAATTGAAAATGACCAAACCTGCTCTTTATTATCATTTCCCCTCTAAAAATTCTATTATTGACGCTTTATTTAATGAAATTTGCCAGAGTATTAGATTTGAATATTTTTTTGATATTACTAGCTATACCAAGCAAAATTTTGAGCAACAGTTTATAAATGATGGATTAAAAATCTTAGCTGCTCAACAGACAGACGAATATTATGCTCGAATTATGAATCAGTACCAAGCACTCGGTTATCGGGAAGTGCATTATGCTCAGACATTGATAAATATTTTGGAAGGATTTCAGACGGGTTTTGAAAAGTTACTGCAATACGGGGCTTCTTGCGAAGTTGTTCATACTCAAGATCTTTCTCTAGCCGCTCAAACGCTCACTATGATTATTGATGGTATGGACAACTTTGTAGGCTATGGATTTCATTACAGATACGAGGATATTTGGACTAAAACGGTTCAGACTATTATCAAAGGAGATTAAACATGAATACTAGGCTTTCTCGTATTGTAGCTCTAGATTATGCAAGAGCACTGGCGATTTTGGGTATGATTATTGTTAACTACAAAATAGCGATGGAAGCCACTCAGAGTCATTTAGCATGGCTCAACTTATTTACAGGAATCTTTGAAGGGAGAGCCTCTGCGTTATTTGTGATCTTAGCAGGGTTTGGCATTTCTTTAATGACACGTCGAGCCAGAATATCTAAGGAGCCTACACTAATACGTAAAAATCGCCAACAATTGTACTACCGCTCATTATTTTTATTGATTGCTGGATTCGTATTACTGCTTGTAGGTTGGAATGCAGATATATTGCATTATTATGCTGTATTTATGATTTTGGGTTCGTTACTTATTACGGCTTCAGATCGTCTACTGGTACGATTAACTATTCTGATTTTAGTGAGTTCGCAGTTATTTCTAATCGTTTTTAATTACGGTAAAGGCTGGGATTCTTCTTTTCATGAATATGTAGATTTCTGGACGCTCCAAGGATTTTGGCGCAATCTATTTTTAAATGGATTTCATCCTCTTTTTCCATGGTTCAGCTTTTTTCTAATCGGTATGTGGTTGGGACGTAAAGATTGGACTTCTCCGCAGTATCGCAAAAAGATATTCTTGTTATCATTAACAGGTACTTTTATCTTCGAAATCATTTCGTATCTATGTATTCGCTTTTCGTCTCCATGGTTAGATTATGAATCAGCCACTTATTTATTCACCACTAAGCCTATGCCACCTACCACACTATATATTTGTTCTGCTACTTGTTCAGCTTTATGTGTATTGACTGCTTGTTTTTATATTGTTGATAAAACGAGTCAATTCTGGTTAACAAGAAGCTTAATCTCTACAGGGCAACTTTCTCTTACGCATTATATCGGGCATATTTTGATAGGGTTAGAATTTTTGCAATTGATTGGATACTTAGAAAATAAAAATGTAGTGTTTTCTACGTGTTATGCATTTTTGTATTTTGTAGTTGCGCTGATCTTTTCTTCCTTTTGGCGTAAACGAGTAGATCGAGGTCCTATCGAATTCATTATGCGTAAATGTTGCTAAACTTTATCACAATGAAGTAGATAAAAACCAAAAGCAACCTATCTAAAAAGACAGATTGCTTTTGGTTATATTAATTATTATCTTTTGCTGTAAATTTTAATGTAGCAGACCATGTTTTACCGCCATCTTTGGTCATATAGATCGATGGAGTTAAAGAATCGGTAACAGCAAGATAACCTACATTTTGACTTAAAAATGAAATGTTAGCACTGCTACCGTCGATTGTAGCCGGCATATTTTTCCACGTTTTGCCGCTGTCTAGCGATCTTCCGACAGCTACTTTACCACCTGCTGGTGATCCACCTGCAAGATACGCTATTGTATTACCTACAAATTGCATATTACCTGGTTGTCCACCTGGCTGAGCAGGGCCTTCACCATTACCTAAAGCGCCTGTACCCGGTGCTTTACCGCCACCTGCTGTCGATTGTCCGAACACTTGACGCCAGCTTGTGCCACTATCTGCACTGGCATAGACCGAATACGATACTTGAGACATCCCTGATCCACTGTATAAGATTGCCCATACTTGCTTGCCACTAGCATAAATTTCGCCGCCAGATACTTCAAGCGAACCTACGCTAAGCGAAGTTGTCCATTTGTTTCCGCCATCAATCGTTTGCATAATACGGTATCCACTATTGCTACCGGATACTGTTTTGACTACCCATCCTGTGTTGCTATCCTGGAAATAACCACCGCGTGTATTAGCCGGTGTAGGGATCGCTGTCCATGCTGCTCCACCATTAATCGTTTTGTATACACCTGATGTGGTATATGCAAATCCAGTACTTCCAGATTTTTTATCGATTTTGGTAAAGCGAAGATTTCCGTTATATGGCTTTTTCCAAGTCGTACCACCATCGGTTGTCGTTAAAAAGACAGGTTTTTGTCCAGAAGCAGCGCTTGCCAGAGCCCAACCTTGTGTATTACTTGTAAATTCAATCTGACTAAACTGCCATGTACCTGTATAAATCTTCTGCCAGTGACATCCACCGTCAGAAGTACCGATCAAAAATCCATTTCCTGCTACTCGGCCTGTTGTCTGACTCAAAAAGTCGGTATCGGTAAAATGAATATCTTCTTGGATACTAGATGAACGTCCTTGTTCCAATTGAGATTGTAGCGTAGTTCCATTCACATCGCATGCTTTAGACGTTGCCGCAGATGCAGGTGTTCCACTCCATTCAACCATTCCTAACAACAATACAAATGCCATTATAATGCTAAGTGATGGATACGATCCATATTGAAAACGATTATCTTTCATCTTCATATATTCAGCCTCCTAGAATATGTTACATACATGGAATATTAGTCTATGTACTATAGTATTAACCTTAATCATACAAAAAGAAGACCTGTCTTCTTCTATATTATATAAAAGAGGATACAGATCTTCTTAATCAACTTATAAATACGTACAATCTATAATCCTTATTTGCAAAGGTCTTCTACAAATTTAGGCAACACAAATGCTGCTTTGTGTAGACGTGGTGTATAATATTTGTTGCTTTCCATTTCAGGAATCGCTGTCTCGTCCACTTGAAGTGGATCATGTACTTTACTACCCATTGTAAATGTCCATAGACCACTTGGGTATGTTGGAATATTCGCACCATATACATGTACGATCGGGAAGATTTCTTTAACATCTTTGTTTACTTGTTGAATAAGCTCTGCTTTGAACCAAGGGTTGTCTGTTTGCGCTACAAAGATACCATCTTCTTTAAGTGCTTCATAGATACCTTGATAGAATCCACGCTCAAATAGTGGCGCAGCAGGGCCTACAGGTTCTGTAGAATCAACCATAATGACATCATATTTATTTTTGCTTTCGATAATGTGCATATAACCATCATTCACCAAGACTTCAACACGCGGGTTGTCGAGTTCTCCAGCGATTTCTGGTAGGTATTTTTTGGAATATTCGATCACTTTACCATCGATTTCAACCAATACCGCTTTTTCAACTTCAGGGTGCTTCAAGACTTCACGAATAACACCACCATCGCCACCACCTACAACTAATACGTGTTTAGGATTAGGGTGTGTGTTTAATGCAGGGTGAGCGACCATTTCATGATAAACGAATTCATCTTTAACTGTAGTCATTACCATGCCGTCTAGTACAAGCATGCGTCCGAATTCTTCTGTATCGATCATCGCTAAATCTTGAAATTCTGTTTTTTCAGTCACCAGTGTCTCACGAATTTTAGCTGTAATGCCGAATACCGGCGTTTGTTTTTCGGTGTACCATAATTCCATATTTATTACCTTCTTTCGCATATATTTATCGGAATTGGAAAGGTCGATGTTACCACATTCATTTCGCATTATACGCGATATAACCCTAGACTGCAAAAGGAACTTTAAACCGATTTGTACAAAAGGATACGTTGCCAAAATATCTTACATTTGAAAAAGGAGTCGATTCGATGAACATCTCAGACATTGTCCAAATGAAGGCACTTGATGCGGCTCCACGTCTACTCGGTCAAATCATTAGCCGGATTACGCCAGCAGGTGAAATACGTTGTCGGATCATCGAGACAGAGAGCTATGGGGGCGCTGAAGATAAAGGCAGTCATGCTTACGGTAATCGGCGTACTGCTCGTACAGAAATGATGTTTAGACAAGGAGGTACTTCGTATGTGTATCTCATTTACGGTATGTATCATTGTGTAAATGTAGTTACTGGTGATGTAGATGATCCGCAAGCGGTATTGATTCGTGCGGTAGAACCTGTATCGACGCGAGACGAACAATTGATGCTGCAATTAAGACCGACTGATTCACGTCGGATTCGTAATTTATCAAATGGGCCAGGAAAGCTCTGTCAGGCATTAGCGATTGATAAGTCTTTAAATGGTCTGAATCTGTTAGCTAGCGGGGGTCTGCTTCGCTTAGAACAGTCATCTGATTTGGAGCAACATCCATTTGAAATCGAATGTGGCCCACGTATTAATATTGATTATGCCGAAGAATATGCAAGCAAGCCGTGGCGCTTTTATATCAAAGATCATCTCTATGTCTCTGCCAAAAATTCGACGCCCACTTCACTATTATTGGACTCTTAATACAAAAAAAGATGCCGCTTCATGCAGAATAGTTACTCTGCTAGCGACATCTTTTTGTCTATCGACTGTATCCATTGATCCATCTGTGAAATGGTCATCGGTCGGCCATAATAATACCCTTGTATCACATAACAACCTTTAGATTGTAAAAATTCGACTTGAGCTTGGGTCTCTACCCCTTCTGCCACTAAGTCTAAATTGAGATTATCAGCGATTGCTACAATGGTACTAATGATAGCTTGCTTGGAAGCGATATCGCTTTTGCGAATAAAAATCTGATCGATTTTGAGAATATCTATCGGAAGTTCATCCAAAATACCTAATGATGAATATCCTGTTCCAAAATCATCTAAAGAAATCTTTACTCCAAGTTGTTGAATATACTGCAACTGTTCTACTGTTCCTTCAATACCATCCATCGCAATCGATTCTGTGATCTCCAATTCCAAATAACGAGCTTCGATACCTGTTTCAGCAATGATTTGTTCTACCCGATTTGCAAATCCAGGACATTCGAACATACGCGCGGACATATTAACTGAAATAGGCACGTAGATATGATGTTGTTTTTGCCAGATCAAGTTCTGTTGACAGGTTTCTTCTAACATCCAATTCGTAATAGGCATAATCAAGCCAGTTTCTTCTGCTACAGGAATAAATTCAGCCGGAGATACCATACCTAATTCTGGATGGTTCCAACGTAATAATGCTTCCATTCCTGTCAGACGATTATTCTTTGAATCCCATTTCGGCTGATACACAATAAAAAGCTGGTTATTTTCAAAAGCTCGCCGCAGATCATTTTCAAGCTCCATTCTCCGAATCTGACGACGATTCATATCTTCACTAAAGATACTGTATTTGTTTTTGCCTGAATTTTTGGATACATACATCGCTGTATCGGCTGCACGCATTAAAAAAGAACGTTCATATCCATGTTGAGGTACTAGAGCAATGCCTATACTTACAGTTATAAATAATTCAATACCGCCCAATTGATATGGTTTTTTAACAACATCTAGAATATGCTCTGCAAGTTGTTCAATATCTTGGGTAATTCCTTTGCTAGTCGCAATCAAAAATTCATCGCCACCCAAGCGAAACACAATCCCTTGATCCACCATACAAACTTTAAGTCTTTGGGCTACCTGTACTAATAATTCATCCCCAATATCATGCCCGAGTGTATCATTAATCGATTTGAAGCGATCCAAGTCTAGAAATAAAACTGCGCCTTCTTTTTGCAGTTTAAATTCTTTTTCAAAATAACGCTGTAAGCCATGACGATTAGGCAGTCCAGTTAAAGGATCACTGTAAGCCATCCGTTCCAAAATATGACGTTCTACAAAAATCGCTGCCCACGAAATTGCCAAAATCAAAAAAGTCACTACGGCTACTCCTGTAATCAAAAACAGTTGTCCTTTCATTGACTCATCAGTGGAAGCCGTATGAGTATAATGAAATTGCGCTGCCGCCATACCAGTATAATGCATACCTGATATAGCAAAACCCATTACGATCGCGCTATACAATTTCCACAGGCTAAAATTAGGTCGACTGCGAAAACGCCGAAATAAAAATAAAGCAGCATAAGAAGCTCCCAAAGCTACAAGTACAGATAGCATCAAATAGAAAGGATTATACGTAATATCTGCATCCATCTGCATCGCCGCCATGCCGGTGTAATGCATCGTGACGATTCCTATGCCCATGGCTGCTCCACCGACAGCTATTTTCCATAAGCGCATTACTGAATCTAAAGTTACATAAAAGGCAATCAACGAAGCAGTGATACTGGCAAAAGCAGATAAAAATGTAGTTCCAACATCATAACGAATATTTACACCTGTATGAAAAGCCAACATGCCTACAAAATGCATAGCCCAGATTCCGCCACCCATGACAAAAGAACCTGAACTCAACCATATAATTTTATGCGTACCTCTCGATTGAGAGACTTTATTTGCCAGATTAAGCGCTAAATAAGAAGCGAATATCGAAATGATTAATGATAGTACTACAATTTCAGTATTATAATGAATATCCATATGTTCCATACTCATCCTCCTTTCAAACGACTCTCTACTTATATAAAACGGTTATTTTCCTTGTTTTAGTTATAGTAAATTATCCCAATTTTTATTTTAAAAAAATAGATGGCAGATTCTGTTACGAATCATACCATCTATTTGTTAATCAAAAGATATCACTCCACTGTAGTTATTCTGTGATGTTGAAGTGTGTTGCCATTTTGTCCATTAAACGTGAAATCGTCATCGCTGCTTCTGCACGTGTTGTATTATCTTTTGGTGCGATCTGTCCATTTGGTCTACCTTGCATAATACCTTGATTTACAGCTGTAGCAAGGCTATTTTTAGCCCAATTGGATGTGTTGTTGCGATCTGTAAATGGTGTAAGTGCCTGGTTAGCATCTGCTGCAAATGAAGTAGACGGCTCCAAGTAGCTTAATGTGTTATTAAGAATATTCGACATTTCTTCACGTGTAATCTGTTGATCTGGTTGATATGAATCGTCTGTATATCCTTTAGTGATACCCGTAGCGGATACAGCATTAATCGCATTATAGTACCATTTATCAGGTGCAACATCTGCATACGTTACATTGTCAGTATTAGACGACACTTGTAATAAGTTATTAATCATTTGTGTGAATTGTGCACGCGTAATCAAGGCATCTGGATTATACTGATTATCGCCTACACCATTTAGAATGGACAAGTCTTGTAGTCTATTAATCTCTGATTCTGCCCAGTGTCCACTCACATCATTAAAGTTTTGTTTATTTGTCGTTACTAAAGTAACTTTTGTAGTATTATCTAGCTCTACATCTGTCGCTTCTCCACTAGCTGCTTCTACAGCATTGTCAGCTGGTGGTGTTACTGGTTCTTCTACAGCAGGCACTGGTGTATCTACTGTAGCAGCAGTTACTGGTGCCGGTATTCCTAGAACTCCTGGTGTACGATTAGAACCTACATTATCGTCATCATCCGATGTTCCAGGATTCGTTGGTGGATTGGTTGGCGGCGGTGTTTCTCCTTCACGATAATTAATCGTCTGAAGTACACTTGTATTGCCATTACGATTCAGTGTAATTACCAATTGTCCTTCAGAGGCTGGAAGTTGAATATTAAGATTTCCGTTACCATCTGCTCCAATCGTAATCGTTCCTAGTTGTACTGTACCTTGCTCATACACATCGCTTTGTACAGTAACAATATCTCCGGCTTGTAGACCACTCAATTGAATAGTTCCTTGCGTTCCTTGTACATCAACCAAATTGACAACTGGTGTCGGTGGTGTAGTAGGTGGAACTTCAACTCCATTGTATGGCAATGTTCCTATTTCGGTTTCCGTTCCATTGATCGTTACTCGTACCGACAGTTCACCTTGTGCATTCGGGAAGGTAAACGTTAATACCGCTTCTCCATTTGCATTCGCTGTTCCTGTTGCCAATACTTCATTAGCATCACTATAAACCGAAACGGTATTGCCTACTGCTACTCCACTTACTGTTACTGTTCCTTGATTTCCATTGATCGTTGTTAAGTCAGCGGCTGGGGTTGGTGTCGTTGGAATGTCGATTCCGCTGTATGGCAATGTCGCAATTTCCGTTTCCGTTCCATTAATCGTTACTCGTACAGATAACTCGCCTTGTGCATTCGGGAAAGTAAAGGTTAACACCGCTTCTCCGTTTGCGTTCGCTGTTCCTGTTGCCAATACTTCATTCGCATCACTATAAATCGAAATCGTGTTGCCTACTGCTACTCCACTTACCGTCACTGTTCCTTGATCTCCATTGATCGTTGTTAGGTCAGCGGCTGGGGTTGGTGTTGTCGGAATATCAATTCCGCTGTATGGCAATGTCGCAATTTCGGTTTCCGTTCCGTTAATAGTTACTCGTACAGAAAGTTCACCTTGTGCATTCGGGAAGGTAAACGTTAATACTGCTTCTCCGTTTGCGTTCGCTGTTCCTGTTGCAAGTACTTCATTCGCATCACTATAAATCGAAATCGTGTTGCCTACTGCTACTCCACTTACCGTCACTGTTCCTTGATCTCCATTGATCGTTGTTAGGTCAGCGGCTGGGGTTGGTGTTGTCGGAATATCAATTCCGCTGTATGGCAATGTCGCAATTTCGGTTTCCGTTCCGTTAATGGTTACTCGTACAGAAAGTTCACCTTGTGCATTCGGGAAAGTAAAGGTTAACACCGCTTCTCCGTTTGCGTTCGCTGTTCCTGTTGCCAATACTTCATTCGCATCACTATAGATTGAAATCGTGTTGCCTACTGCTACTCCACTTACCGTCACTGTTCCTTGATCTCCATTGATCGTTGTTAAGTCAGCGGCTGGTGCTGGTGTCGTTGGAATATCGATTCCGCTGTATGGCAATGTCGCAATTTCCGTTTCCGTTCCATTGATGGTTACTCGTACCGACAGCTCGCCTTGTGCATTCGGGAAAGTAAACGTTAATACCGCTTCTCCGTTTGCGTTCGCTGTTCCTGTTGCGAGTACTTCATTAGCATCACTATAGATTGAAATCGTGTTGCCTACTGTTACTCCACTTACTGTTACTGTTCCTTGATCACCTGCAATATCGGTGATCGCAGCACCTGGTGTTGGTGTGGTTGGAATATCAATTCCACTGTATGGTAGTGTAGCAATTTCGGTTTCCGTTCCATTAATCGTTACTCGTACGGACAATTCTCCTTGTGCATTCGGGAAAGTAAATACGATCTGGGCAGATCCATTACTTCCTGCTACTGCTGTTCCTAGAACGTTATTATCTTCGTCATACACTTTGACCACTTCACCAACAGCTACGTCTGTAATGTTCACTGTTCCTTGATCGCCTGTAATATCAGCGATCACAGCACCTGGTGTTGGTGTCGTTGGAATATCAATTCCACTGTATGGTAGTGTAGCAATTTCGGTTTCCGTTCCATTCACCGTCACTCGTACAGATAGTTCCCCTTGTGCATTCGGGAAGGTAAATATGATCTGGGCAGATCCATTACTTCCTGCTACTGCTGTTCCTAGAACGTTATTATCTTCGTCATACACTTTCACGACTTCGCCTACAGCTACTCCTGTGATATTGATAGTTCCTTGATCACCCGTAATATCAGCGATCACAGCACCTGGTGTTGGTGTCGTTGGAATATCAATTCCACTGTATGGTAGTGTAGCAATTTCGGTTTCCGTTCCATCCACCGTCACTCGTACAGATAGTTCCCCTTGTGCATTCGGGAAGGTAAATATGATCTGGGCAGATCCATTACTTCCTGCCACTGCTGTTCCTAGAACGTTATTATCTTCGTCGTATACTTTGACCACTTCACCTACAGCTACTCCGGTAATGTTCACTGTTCCTTGATCACCCGTAATATCAGCGATCACAGCAGCTGGGGTTGGTGTCGTTGGAATGTCGATTCCACTGTATGGCAATGCAGCAATTTCGGTTTCAAGTCCATTTACGGTTACTCGTACGGACAGTTCTCCTTGAGCGTTCGGGAATATGAATGTTAATGTTAACTGCCCACTTCCATCTACTGTTCCTGTAGCAAGCACCTCATTAGCATCACTGTAAATAGTAACTGGAGAGTTTGCTGTAACTCCAGTAATATTCACTGTTCCACGACTACCAGTAATATCAGTAATCACAGCATTAGGAGACGGCGTCGTCGGAATATCAATTCCGCTGTACGGTAGTGTAGCAATTTCCGTTTCTGTTCCATTTACTGTTACTCGTATCGACAATTCTCCTTGTGCGTTCGGGAAAGTAAATACGATCTGGGCAGATCCATTACTTCCTGCTACTGCCGTTCCCAACACATTGTTATCTTCGTCGTATACTTTCACGACTTCACCAACAGCTACGTCTGTAATGTTCACTGTTCCTTGATCGCCTGTAATATCGGTAATCACAGCACCCGGTGTTGGTGTCGTTGGAATATCAATTCCACTGTATGGCAATGTGGTAATTTCTGTTTCCGTTCCATTCACCGTTACTCGTACCGACAATTCTCCTTGTGCATTCGGGAAGGTAAAATCGATCTGGGCAGATCCATTACTTCCTACTACTGCGGTTCCTAAAACATTATTATCTTCGTCGTATACTTTCACGACTTCTCCTACAGCTACGCCTGTAATGTTCACTGTTCCTTGATCACCTGTAATATCGGTGATCACCGCACTTGGTGTTGGCGTGGTTGGAATATCGATTCCGCTATAAGGTAATGTAGCAATTTCTGTTTCCGCTCCATTGATAGTTACTCGTACGGATAGTTCACCTTGCGCATTCGGGAAAGTAAAGGTTAATACCGCTTCTCCGTTTGCATTCGCTGTTCCTGTTGCGAGTACTTCATTGGCATCACTATAGATTGAAACAGTATTGCCTACTGCTACTCCACTTATTCTTACTGTTCCTTGATCACCTGTAATATCAGTAATCACAGCATTAGGAGACGGCGTCGTCGGAATATCAATTCCGCTGTACGGCAATGTGGTAATTTCCGTTTCCGTTCCATTCACTGTTACTCGTACGGACAATTCTCCTTGTGCGTTCGGGAAAGTAAATACGATCTGGGCAGATCCATTACTTCCTGCTACCGCTGTTCCTAGAACGTTATTGTCTTCGTCGTATACTTTGACTACTTCACCTACAGCTACTCCTGTAATGTTCACTGTTCCTTGATCACCCGTAATATCAGCGATCACAGCAGCTGGTGTTGGCGTTGTTGGAATATCAATTCCGCTATAAGGTAATGTAGCAATTTCGGTTTCCGTTCCATTTGTAGTTACTCGTACGGATAGTTCACCCTGAGCGTTCGGGAAGGTAAATACGATCTGGGCAGATCCATTACTTCCTGCCACTGCTGTTCCTAGAACGTTATTATCTTCGTCATACACTTTCACGACTTCGCCTACAGCTACTCCTGTGATATTGATAGTTCCTTGATCACCTGCAATATCAGTAATCACAGCACCTGGTGTTGGCGTGGTTGGAATATCGATTCCGCTATAAGGTAATGTAGCAATTTCGGTTTCCGTTCCATTGACCGTTACTCGTACGGATAGTTCACCCTGAGCATTCGGGAAGGTGAATATGATCTGGGCAGATCCATTGCTTCCTGCCACCGCTGTTCCTAGAACGTTATTGTCTTCGTCGTATACTTTCACGACTTCTCCTACAGCTACGCCTGTAATATCTACAGTTCCTTGATCACCCGTAATATCGGTAATCGTAGCAGCTGGTGTTGGTGTGGTTGGAATATCGATTCCGCTGTATGGCAATGTAGCAATTTCGGTTTCTGTTCCATTTGTCGTTACTCGAACAGACAGTTCCCCTTGAACATTCGGGAAAGTAAAGTTCAAAATCGCTGTTCCGTCTGATCCAATTGTAGCTGTACCTAATACTTGATCATCATCGCTGTACACTTTTACAATATCGCCTGTTACACCATTAGCAATATCAATTGTTCCTTGTGCACCATCGATATCAGATAATACAGCTGTTGGTGTCGTTGGATTTACTGGAATTGGGATACCTTGATAATCAAATGTGTTTACTGTTGTTTCTACTCCATTTACAACTGTGCGAACAAACAATCTACCTTGAGCTTTCAAGAATTTGAAATTAATGATCGCTTGTCCATCGATATTAGCTACTCCTGTACCTAATACTTGATCATCGTCATCGTAGACTTTGGCTGTTTCTCCTTCAGTCATACCGATCACTGTGATTACTCCATCAACACCTTGTACTTGCGTGATCTCTGCTGTAGGTGTATCTGCTGGTGGAGCTACTTCTTCCGCTATATAATTAACATTTACAAGATTACTATTAATTTGATTACGAGATAAAATAACAGATACTTGTCCACCTTCAGGCAACAGAGCAAGTTGGATAGTCACTAATCCGCTACTATCAGCTAATCCTGTACCCAAAACAGTATTATTGGCATCTAGAACCCAAATCATATCTCCAGACTGCACATTACTTACTTTGACTGTATCGTTGATACCAATATTATTAATCACTTGTACATCTGCTGCTAATAAAACTGGACCAGGTTCAGTCAGATACACAACAGGTGTAGGCACACTGTCTATATTGCTATGCGTATTTATCGCTGAAATCGTACCGCCTGTTGGATTTAAAGTAAGATTGATAGTGACATCTCCAGATGACGTTACTGTTCCTGTACCTAAAATTGATCCTGCTTCAGATATAGTGACTTTATTACCTTCTGGTAAGCCAGTAACAGTCACACTATCTGCATTGCCGGCATTATTGAGAACAGTAATCGCTGCGGCTGGGATAGGAGGTACAATTTCTGTTGGATAGTTTACAGAGACTGGCTGACTTTCTAATCCTAAATATTCTAAAGTAGCACTGACAGAGCCACCAGTTGGTATTAATGTTAAGTTGATAACAGTATTACCATTGGCTGGAGCTGTTCCTGTACCGATAAGATCTGAGCCAGAATAGATATTTACTTTTTGACCTTCGTCCAAACCTTCAATAGTTACGGTATCGTTATCACCATAATTGTTAGCTGGCACTATATCTTCTGAAGGAATAGCTGGTATTAAAACAGCAGCATATCCAACCTGAATCGCTGTACTTTCTATCGTGTTGCGAACCAGACTTACACTGATTACACCACCGTTAGGTGCCAAATCTGTATTTACTTTTGCTAATCCATTTGCATCAGCAGGACTTGTACCAATTAGTGTACCGTTAGCATACACATTGATAATATCTCCTGATTGTAATGCTTTGACAGTGACTGAGGAGTTGCCTGCAATATCATTCACAATAGCTACATTTTCTTGTAAAAGAGCAGCTACTACTTCTGTCGTATAGTTTGCAAGCGTAGGTGCACTTTCGACTCCATTACGAATCAAAGTCACTCCCACCGTACCACCAATCGGCAATAAAGTTGTATTTAATGTAGCTTTGCCATCAGCTTGTACAGTTGCAGTTCCTAATAATGATCCTGCTCCATACACATCAATACTATCGCCTGCTGTTAAGCCACTTACTTGCACAATATCGTTATCACCCGAATTATTTGTCACTAAAATAGCATTAGCAGAAATAGCAGGAGTCACTTCTGCTCCATAAATCACTGTTGACGCAATACTTTCGACTCCTTGATTTGTAATCGTTACGCCAATCGTTCCTCCAAGAGGTACCAACGTAACATTTAATAATGCAGTTCCTTGAGCATTGACTACACCTGTTCCAATTACACTTCCATTTCCATATACGGTTACAATATTTCCCGCAGTCTGTCCTGTAATTTGAACAGTATCCGAGTTACCAGAAGCATTGTTTACAGTAATATTAGCAACTGGAATAGCAGGTACAACAACGCCACCATATGTGATCGAAGTCGTTACACTATCAATTCCATTTCGTGTAATGCCTACTCCAAGGCTACCACCTAAAGGATTAACCGCGACTGGAATAGCAACAGTTCCTGTCACTCCAGCGGTCGCAGTTCCCAAAACAGTACCATTTCCATAGACTTTCACAATATCTCCATTGGTCAAACCACTAATTGTTGCTGTTGCGTTCCCTCCAACAATAGGAGAAAGTGAAATCTGATTAGTTAATAGTGGTGTCACCACTTCTGCCAGATAACTGACTGCTGTTGGAGCACTATCTACTCCATTATGATTCAAACCGATATTTACACTCCCACCGATAGGAGTTAATACTACTGGAATTGTCACAGTACCTTGAGCATTGACGGTTCCTGTACCTAATAAACCATCAGCATTGTATACATTAACAGTATCGCCTGCCAATTGACCTGTCACGACAACCGTATCTGAAGTATTACCTGAACGATTGTTCACCTGAATATTAGCTGATCCAATAACAGGAACAGTAATCGAAGGGTAATTGACTGTTGTTGCTGCGCTTTGTAATAATCCTTGCTTGATAGTGACACTTAAACTGCCACCTGTAGGAGCCAAAACAACTGGCAAACTTAGGCTACTTGTTGTTGCTGGAGCAGTAGCTAATACGGTATTCCCTGAAGAAACCGTAACGATATCTCCTACTGTCAAACCACTTACTTTAACCGTAGAAGTACCTCCATACGAATTGGTTACTGTAATATTTCCAGAAACGATAGGTGGAATAACCTGCGCTCCATAACTTACTGTAGTTGGAGTACTTTCAATCGTATTTCGTTTTAAAGTAACACCTACGCTACCCCCATCAGGAGTTAATGTAGTCGTTACAGTAGCAACTCCACTTGCGTTTGCTGTAGCATTGCCAATAGCTGTTGTACCATTATAGACAGTGACTACATCTCCAGCACTTACACCTGTAACGGTCACTGTATCTTGATCGCCATATTGATTATCAATAGCAATATTAGCGGCTGGAATAGAATTTAGTACAGCACTACCATACGTAAAAGATGTTTTAGTACTTTCAGCAGTACCTCGAACCGTACTAACATTGATTGTGCCACCACTTGGAACTAGCGTTGCTGCGATAACGGCTGTTCCTTGCGCATTGACGACTCCAGAACCTAGCAATGTATTGCTAGTGTTATAAACAGAGATAGTATCTCCTTGAGTCTGTCCTGTAACTGTAACCGTTGAAGAACCGACGACTACATTGTTTACACTGATTTGTGCAGAAGAAGGGGCAGTAGGAGCAGGAAGTATAGTAAAGGTTCCTTGCTGTGTTGCACTGCCTATAGAAACATTTAATGTATTTTTAGAAGTTCCGGTAAATTGATAATTACCAGCGGCTGGTAATATTTTATTATTGAGGGTCAACGTTGTAGAAGGTAATAAAAGAAGAGCTGCGGTAGTAATCGTAACTGTTTGTCCATTATTCGTAATTTCACTAGCTACCAAATTTCTACCGTTAATCTGGTCAGCTGTTGTTGCTTTAATTCCGGCAGGTAAAGTATACGTGATACTGCCCAGAAGACTAATTACATCTCCTAAATTATAAGTAACACTCAAATTAGCTGATTGTCCCACAACTTGTACTCCATCAGCAGAAGTAATAGTCATCGAACCTGCAGCTGCACTTGCGTACCGAGGCAAGCCTGTAAAAATCAAAGTTACGATTAAAAATACTATAAAAACCGAGTAACTCCGTTTCTTCATATTTTTCTCCCCTTTTGTTTTAGTTAAATTGCCTGTCGCAACAAATAACACATCTTGTTATAGCTTACAGATTCATTTTCCTAGAAACAGCGGCAGTTATATATAGACTTTATTTCCTATTTTATACATTTTAGGAAATAGGAAAACCCTCCTCTTTCTTTTTTTCGCCTATAAAAAGGAAAAAGATCACCCTTTTTGAAATAAAGGTGATCTTTTTTATTTAACCTATACTTTTGTTAAAAACAGCCGCAATTGCTTGTGCACGGTCGGTTACACTCATCTTATTAAAAATATTCGTTAAGTGATTTTTGACAGTATGTTCACTAATAAATAGAGCCGCAGCAATCTCTTTATTACTGGAAGCTTTGACGACTAGCTCCAATACTTCTTTTTCCCGTGGAGATAATCCAAATTCTTTGACGATCGCTTCCAGACCACGTCCCTCTGCTACTTCAGCAGTTAACGCACGAGGAACAGGTTTTTCTTCCATTAAGCTAATTTCCGTTTGCAAAGTATGACGACTAAGCATGAATAAACGGAACTGACTAATCAAAGCAGGATCAATATTAGTAAATTGGGAATCATTCATGAGCTGGATATCGTTATCGCCTGAAGCAGCCAGAGCAAATACTAATACCATTGTTTGCCCGCCTTTACTATATGGATGAGAGGCTGGGCTATTTTGATTCTGTTGAATTTTTCTAAAATCTTCAATCATTTCTGCTTCTTGTTCAAACAAGTGAGGAAAACTACGTAAAGTAGCCGGATCTGAGAACGACATCAGACAGGCACGTGCAATCGTTTCTCCTTCGTCCTTACGTAATCCGCCCCATAATGCAAATTCCATCACGATTTTCTGTGCATCGGTAGCCAGTTGATATTGCGCTACATTCCACTCCCGAATCGATTCATGTAAAATATGAGCAAATCGATTACTGTTCGATAAAAACTGTTGTCGATCATAAAGTAGCTTCATAATGACACTGCCCATCGTTGCCAGAGCAGACAAAATCTCACGACATTCTTCGCCTTCTTGCTCATCTGCTATCGCTACAGCAAGTACAGCTCTAGTTTTGTCTGCATAAACGATAGGATATTCAATCATTAATGATGAAGGCACTGAACGATTTAGATATGAATTTGTTGCCGGTTGATTATTTCCATTTTCCAAATAGCGACGAGCAATATCGCGGGCATACGTTTCTCCGCGCGGGCTTTCCATACCACGAGCGACCATCTGTACTTTCTCATCTTCACTTGCCCGATGAACAACGATTGACGCAGATGGACTCCATACCAGATTCAGACTCATATCCACCAGCATAAATAGAACCCGCTGAATATCCTGCACAGATACCATTACACTGGCTAGCTCCATTAATGGCTTAAAGCGCTGAATCTGCTTTTCCATACGGCTATGAGTAATATGGTTACCAATGTACCAACCAATTAAAGAGATCAATGTTTCTTCAAAACGAATATTGGTATTTGTTGATAATTTTTCTTCCAAACCGATTCCAAATAACAACCCGTAATTTTCATCGTCATACCGAATCGGAAAACATTGTACTTCATAGATCGAAGCTAATCCTTTTTGTAGAAAAAAGTGACTGCGTGGATCTCTACCTACATCTTTCCAGTGGCTTAATTGCTCGCTAAGTACTGCTTGACCAAGAAAACCTTCGCCTTCGTGGAAAATAGCTCCTTTTAACTCAGCCGCGGCAGGCCCTGTACTGCTCACAATACGATAAGTACCAGAAGATGTTTTTAAAGCAAATCCGAATACATCTGCCAGATCGCTAGAAGCAAGCACCGCTCGTGTCACTTCTTCTATAGGCATATTGCGACTGGAATCCGACCGCAATGTTTCATTAAGAGTCGTCAGACGTTCTGCGAACTTTTTCTCTTTATACCCTGATTTCAAGATAAGAGCGATAGCTTTAGATAATTTATGAATCTTATCTTTTTTATATTCTATTTGCGTAACATCGTCTTCTGGTGTACTTTGTATTCGTTCTCTCATAAGACGGAAAAGTTCCGCAGGCCCTTTCAAATCAGGGCTATTGTAATTCACATGATCGATAATGTTTTGTCTGGTATTTTCTTGAATAATAATGCCTGCCCAGATATACATCTCAATCGGTTGCTGATCAATACTAACAGGTGAAATAATCCACTTGATCCCAGGTATCCATTGATCAGATAAAGCAGTAACTCGAAGCCTTTTCAACTTATCGATTTCTGTTTTTAACATACTTTCAAGTTCTTTGGGATACGTGATGAACAAATTAGCGATTTCAGCATCTGAAGGTGTACTTAACAAATGCCCTTCATGATTTGTGATAAAAATAAATAAACCTGTAAGTTCTGCATATACATTTTGGAGTTCCTGACAGCTGTCCAAGTTATCATTTATAAAATAGCTTTCAATCATAAGCATTCATGTCCACTTCTGTTTGAATATAAGGCGTTTTATAACGATAAATAGCACGCGTACCCTGACCATTTTTTTCTAAAATCGATAATTCAGTCAAACGATCAAGCGCACGTTCAATTAAATGTGCATTGCGTCCAAGTCGTTTGGACATGCCCGTACTGGTTTCTAATGCATAAGGATTATTTTCAAAAAATAAGGTACATTCCATCTGTAATGTGATTACATCGCTTTCTGATACCATAAAAGCTTAATCCCTCCTTATACCAGCCGGACAAATGGTGTTTCTGAAATATTAGCTACGATGTGTGGTGCTGACACTCTTCCGCTTGGTGATTTAGTCACTTGTAAATACTGATAATTACCATCAACCCATGTTCTGATTACTCCATTACAGGTACGTTCCAAAAATGAAGCCGTCTCTGTTCCAATTTCACTAAAGTTACAATGCGCCATTACAGTAATACCTAGCGCCCGCCAAAGTGAAATTTCTTCTGAGAAGTATTTCACAACAAAATCTTTGCCACGTTCTGAAATAATTGTATTTAGATCATAATAAATGAACCAACGCTTATCACAAAGCTCTTCACATTCAAAAATAGGAGAAAGCTTTTCATTTAACGTATTAGCATATTCATCATTCTCTACATCATCTACACGAATAAGCGCTTTTTCTAATCCACTGTCTACAGCACGCTTATAGTGCTCAATAAAATGAGCTTTCCCTTCATCGGCAGCCTGACGCAAAGACACTCCAAACAAATCGATCGTATCGGCAAACATATCTAAAGTGGTATTACCAGACATCATCGTTACGGTACAATCATCGTCTTTGATACGTTGTGCATAAATAGAAGAAAGTAGGTATCTATAGTTGGCTTTACTATTCGTATCGATCATAAAGACACTGCCTTTAGGAATACCACCCATCAACAGATCATCTAATGAATCAATACCTGTGGATAGCACTTCAGTTTCCTGTACCAATATTTTATCTTCTGCCATTGATAACGAAGGAATGATATATACTCCATCTTCGATAAACTTATAAGTATGTTCGCCTTCCAAAATTCGGGTACCACGCATTTTAAGCACTTCAATAGTACGCTTACGATACTTTTCCATTAAAGGCTTTAACGAAAGTCTGATAATCCCATCACAGATATAATTCTCGAAAGGAATATTCATCCCTTCTACTTCTGAATATTCTCTTATAAAAAAAGAAGTTAAAGCATGCTTGCGCATAATGTTACGAATGGTATAAACATTTGTCCTGGCTTCTTGTTCACTACTGAGTAAGCGAAATAAACTGATACTATCCATAACTACGCGTTTACAACCAATTTCTTTGATCATATGTTCAAAAAGACCGTTCGGTTCGAGCATTTGCTCTAATAAAATCTCGGGTTCTATACAGATCACACGTAATAAGTTACGCCGTTCCAATTCTTTCAAATTCCAACCAAACCGTTCCATATCATCGTAAATTTGTTCAGGAAGTTCTTCAAATGTAATGTATATCCCCGGTTCATTATGTTTAATAGCACCTTCAACCAAAAATTGCATGCCTATTGTAGTTTTTCCTGTGCCTGGTTCGCCTTCCAGAATCACGACGCCTCCTGGCGGTATGCCTCCACATAAAATATCATCCAGTCCCGGGATACCTGTACTAATTGGCTGTTTTAATGTACTAATATAAGCAGCTTCACTTTTTTGCATGTAGTGTTCCCTCCATCTGTAGAATATTTTAGTCAAGCAAGGGACAGCTTCTTACGATGATAACTTTATCTTAATTATAGCAAGGCTTTATCGATAGAAGAAAGCAAATTTCCAATTTTGGTAAGGGCAGAAAAAGACGCATTGTATTCACAACCTTTTTTACCATATTTTACTTGTTATTATATGATATAAATAAAGATAATCCTACTATTTTGAATCCTGAATAATTGCTTTTAAAATATAATTCTTCTATAGAAGCTACATATTTGGAGAATGCTTCAAAACACTACGAATAATAAAAGACCGACGATCTGAGGGTCGTCGGTCTTTTGTGTAAATAGTAGACTATATAAAGTATTATTAACCTTCTAATGCTGTTTTAAACTCTTCAGAAGATTGGTTCCACCATTCTTCGTTATGAGCGACCAATAATTTTTTAAGTGCAGCTTTTTCTTCGCTTCCCAAACCTTCTAACATAATGCGACGCTTGATAGCATAATCCAATTTGTTCACATGCTCTGCGAGGATTTTCCAGCCTTTTTTCTCTTCTTCGTTAATCCACATTTCGCAAGCTGTAGCACCAGCATAATTGACACCTTCAGCTAATTTATCGACTGCTACCCATACTAGCCATACTTGACGACCACCATTTACTTCTTCGCGGTTAGTCGTAAATTTGATCCCTTTTTCTACTTTACTTTTGGCATGCATTGCACCAACATCGATTTTTGCTTCGCCATGGTCTATAATGATAGGGGACACATTATTGAGGTTAATCGCTCCTGCTCCAAAACCTTTGTGTTTACTGCTTTTTGCACTACTACTTACAATATTAAGTGACATCGACTTTTTACTTGGTTGATTTTCATCCATATCGTTCAAATACTCCTTTGTGGGGTCAGTATAAATAAGGTTATTATACATAGATTTATGGTTCGATTTATTATTCATATTGTATCGAATATTGCCTTAAAAGCCAATAAAGTCGATTATTGTCATCAATTTTCATAAAAAAAGGAAAAAAACGTTCATTATTGAGATCGATGAACCGAATAAAGTATATATAGTGATCACAATTCTTCATCAAACGTCACTATATGAGCAAAAGATTAAAATTTTTTAACTTTTAAAAAGACGATAACCATAGGCTTTCACAGAGATTTAACACTAAAATACAAAAGTAAATCTTAAAAACAGATGAATAAACGTTTGCCAAAGTAAAAAACCTCTGGTAGAATAAATCCAGTGAGATTTTAGTAACAACTTTGTAAACTTTAAAACTAAATGCTGTAACCTTTATAGCAACTGAAAATTTTGTCGTTTTGTCGTAATGATCCGTGTACGGTACACACCAAGCTTTGAGCCAAATTCCGTGGTACCGGGAAACGGGGGAACCGTTTTGGGTGAATTGATCTTGTTTCGGAGGGATCATAGGGGAATACCTTCTACCGAATCCTTAAGCTAACCTCGTAGGCAATTGGAAGGGGGACAATTGATTTTGAACATGAAAAAGAAACTAACAGCCGCAGTAATGGGACTTGCTATTGCATTTACGTCACTTGGAGTAACAAGTGCGCATGCAGATTCTAAAATGGATCAAGTTATCGATGGAGCTATTGGAACACCTTATCGTATTGGTGGAACATCTTTTAGCGGTTTTGACTGCTCAGGATTTACACAATATGTATTCAGCAAAATGAACATTGATCTTCCTCGCCAATCTAGCTCTCAATATCAAGTAGGCGAGCCTGTATCAAAAAGTGATTTAATTGCTGGAGATCTGTTATTTTTCAATACTACTGGGGCTGGCGTTTCACATGTAGCAGTTTATGTAGGAAATGGTAACTTCGCACACGCTTCTACTTCCAAAGGTGTGAGAATTGACAGTTTGAGCATGGATTACTATCAAAATCGTTACGTTGGTGCTAAACGTGTTATGAGCGATTCCACATATAACACCTTCGCAACTGACAATTAATCATCGTATTTACAACTCATATAAATGAACCTATAAACCATTGAAGATTCCCGCCAGAATCTTTAGTGGTTTTTTTATGTTCCTATATAAGTAAGACGTATTAAACATCCAATAGGTTACATAAAATAATAAATTTATATCAATTGTTCTTTATAATTATGTCTACTTATTATTAACCTACTCGTAATTATGGTAAACAGGATATTGCAAATTTTTTAAGTTTTTTTTATGGTATATATAAAGTACAGTCAGAGGAGGTTATGTCATGAGCTCACTGTCACATTCTATTTTTCATACGATTCCTTTGACAGAACAACATGCTGCCCAAGTATGTACATGGATATATGATCCTCCTTATAATATCTACGGCTGGATGCCCTGGGATCAAATGAAAGAATTAGGGATTGAGTTCGGTGATCCTGAGATTCGGCAACAACAGTATGTATCGGTATTGGATCAGACAGAACAGTTAGCCGGATTTGCTCAACTTTTTCCATTAGGAGATACGATACGCTTAGGGATTGGTATGCGTCCTGATCTTTGTGGTCATGGTTATGGAGAAGCTTTTGTAGAAGCTATTGTAAAAACGGCTCAAAACCGTAACGCGACAGCCGAAATCGATCTGGAAGTGTTGACCTGGAATCAGCGGGCTATCCGTACGTATCAAAAAGCAGGCTTTTATATTACAGATATGTATGAGCGTAGAACGCCTGATGGTATGAAGCCTTTTTATTGTATGGTCTATCAAGCACCTACTGATGCACGTTATCTTGATATATAAACAAACAAAAAGCACAGCGTAGATGATCTTCTAGTTCATCTGCTCTGTGCTTTTGCTATATACGTATTTTATTAATCTTTTGTTAGATCAAGGTCACAAATGTCATTTCTTCTTTGCCAATCAAAATATCAATGCGATGTGTGTCTGCATCATAGATAACGACCCCACTACCTACATGGATCATAGATTGTGAACCGAGTGCAAAAAATAAGTCTTCTGCCAACGCTTCATTTACTTCATTTCGTTCACCTTCAGCAAGCACTTCCCACTCTTGAGGTTCCATATCAAAAAACAAATAACTGTCTGGAATCATGGCTACTGCTGATGTTAAATCACTCAATATCTCTTCATAATCTCTTCCATGCTTAACGCCCATACTCAACCTCCCGATCTGTCGATATTGTTACAATTCCCAACTTATTTACATTATAACGCAAATATACACTAAAAAACTCTTAACAATGCAGCATATCTTGTCGATAAAAGAGTATCAGATGTTTTTGGAAAACACATCATTACATGGAAGTGGATGATGAGAGAGATAAACTATATACTCACGGACGAGGTGTATTATGCAAATTTCAACAATTATTGGTCTAATACTTGGTTTGGGTTCACTTATATTCGGTATGCTTCTAAAAGGTGCCCCCCTTATCAATCTGGTTAATAACCCGGCTGCTTATGTCATCATTTTTGTTGGTACAGCAGCAACAATCTTTATGGCTTTTCCAATGAATGAAGTTAAACGTCTTGGCAAATTGTTCAAAGTTGTTTTTGTTCAACAAAAATTAATGGACAAAAAAGATCTAGTAGGTATGTTTATGGAGTGGGCTTCTATTACGCGTCGTGAAGGTCTACTTGCATTGGAATCCAAAGTCGAAGAAATTGATCATCCTTTCCTTCGTAACGGAATGCGTATGATTATTGATGGTAATGATCAAGAGTTTGTACAAGATGTATTGATGGAAGATATTAATGCGACAGAAGAACGTCACCGTTCAGGCGCACTTCTTTTCTCACAAGCAGGTATGTATGCTCCTACACTGGGTGTACTTGGAGCGGTAGTAGGTCTGATTGCTGCGATGGCGGATTTGACTGACTTGGAAAAGCTTTCTCATGCGATTGCAGGGGCTTTTATGGCAACATTGCTCGGTATCTTTAGTGGTTATGTATTATGGCATCCTATTGCAACGAAGCTTAAACGTTTATCCAAAGCTGAAGTAGAAGTGAAATTAATGATGGTAGAAGGCTTACTATCTATTCAATCCGGTGTATCTACTATTGCGATTAGCCAGAAATTAGCTGTGTTCTTAACACCTACTGAAAATGCAAAAATGAACAGCGAAGAAAGTAGCGGTGGGGCTGTAGGGGAGGCGGTAGCCAGTGAGTAAAAAAGGTAGACACGAGCCTCATGAAGAACATCCAGATGAAAGTTGGTTGCTTCCTTATTCTGACTTAATGACCCTTTTGCTAGCATTATTTATTACTCTATTTGCTATGAGTTCATTGGATGCATCCAAATTTCAACAAATGGCAGCAGCGATGAATGCAGCGTTCACCGGTGGTACAGGTGTTTTGGATCAAAATGCTATGGAAGAAACCAGCGGACAAACACCTAAATCCGACGATAATGAAACACCTGCTTCTGCGGCTTCACCGGCAGACAATACTCAAAAAAGCAGAGAAAGTTTACGTGAAAAACTCAAACAGCAAGAACAAGAAAATTTAGAAAAACTAAAAAAACAATTAGATAGTTATATCAAAAACAATGGATTGAGCCAGCAGTTAGCTACCAAACTCAATCAATCTCAATTAAGTATCACAATCAGTGATAATACGTTATTTGCTTCTGGACGAGCTACCGTAAAACCAGAATCTCGTATACTGGCCAAATCGATCTCTAATATTTTGCAACAATTCCCGAATTACGATATTATCGTGTCTGGTCATACAGACAATATTCCAATCTCGAACTCGCAATATGAATCGAACTGGAATCTAAGTTCAGACCGTGCACTCAATTTTATGAAAATTCTATTGTTAAACAACAAATTAGATCCTCGTAAATTCAGTGCAATCGGATATGGACAATATCGACCTGTGGCTAGTAACTCTACTAATCTAGGACGTGCAGAAAATCGCCGGGTAGAAGTATCGATTATTCGTAAGTATGTAGACGAAGATGTGAATCCTACACTTCAATCTATGGCGAACAACGGTAAATAACAATCAAACTAAAAAAAGAAACTTTAGAGATCTCTCTAAAGTTTCTTTTTTATTTCAAAATAATAACGATAGATTGAAAATAGACAATAGTTTGCCTAAAATAGAATACAGGCTAATTTTTATCATTTAAATATAGTTATCCACAACTTTTTCCGCTAAAACGGTATCATTTTCGTTTTTCAAGAGTTATCCACAGTTCTATCCACAACGTGTTAACAACGAATATCTGTTCGATGTACAAGTAAAGAAAGTATCCACAGTGAAAGGTTGGGTTTATTATTTCTCAAGAAGTACATGAGTATTGGATGCGAGAAGCGATAGCCGAAGCTCGCAAAGCTGAACAGCTCGGTGAAGTACCGATCGGAGCGATTGTAGTCAAAGATAATGTGATCGTTGGCCGGGGTTATAATTTACGTGAAACTTCATTCGATGCTACTGCTCATGCCGAAATTATAGCGATTAGACAGGCGAGTGAAACATTGGGCGCCTGGAGATTATTAGATTGTACCCTGTATGTTACTTTAGAACCTTGCCCGATGTGTGCAGGGGCGATTGTACAGAGTCGTGTACCAACTGTAGTCTACGGAACTGTAGATCCCAAAGCAGGCTGTGCTGGTACATTGATGAATCTGCTACAAGAACCTAGATTTAACCATCGTACAGAGATCATTACAGATATATTGCAACCTGAATGTGCGTTACTATTAACTGACTTTTTCAAACAGCTACGCTTGCGACTCAAAAAGCGCAAACCGTTACAATCATAATTCTGTATAAGGAGGGGTTGTATGTCGCTAGAATTGTCTGATCGTACATTAGGTATTTATATTCGTTTACTTGAGCCAGAGGATGCCTCTGCCCTTCTCCAGTTACGAGTCAATAGTCGTGAAGCCAATCAAGTCTTTGAGCCAAGATATCCTAATGAGTTTTTTACACTTCCTAGTCAATTGGACTTGATCTATCGCAGACAACAAGAAGCCTGGGAAGATAAAGCGTATCTGTTTGGCTTATTTTCTTCAGAAGATCATGAGTTACGAGGTACGTTATCTCTGACACATCTAGTACGCGGTGTAGGTCAATTTGCAGACATCGGTTATTCTATGGATTCTAGTTTTCAAGGTAAAGGGTATATGACTGGCGGTGTAAAATTGCTTTTAGCGTACGCTTTTCGCTCTCTAGGGCTTCACCGGGTACAAGCAGGTATTTTGCCTCATAATATTGCTTCAAGGCGTGTACTGGAGAAATGCGGCTTTCAAGCAGAAGGAATTGCACGCAAGCTGGTCAAAATCAACGATCAGTGGGAAGATCATCAGATGTTTTCGATTCTAAAAGAAGAATTTACGCGTCTCTCAACAGATTCTACAGCAGATACTTCTACATTATAACTAAACTGACTGGTATCTATATTGATTTCACACATAAAAAAAGCTCACTGCGTATAAGCAGTGAGCTTTTTGCTATCAAATGATTAGTTACCACCGTACATAGAACCAACTTGTTTTTGGAATTCATCCATTGTTACAACATCAGCATCTGCTGGGATACCGATAGCAAATGTTTGTTTTTCGTTGATTTTGGAATACTGACTGCTACCATCTACAGACAATTTCACATTCTGCTTAGTATCAGGATCAGAGAATACAGCATCCATTACCATTTGTTGATATACAGGGAAATCATCTTTGTTGATTGCTGTATTGATATGGAATTGGTTTAGTGTTAAATATTTATCCAATTCGTTGACAGATTTACTGAAGCTGTTTTGAGAATCTTCAGATTGAAGTTCTTTTTTCATTTCATCAATATCTGTTTGTTTGATATTCAAAGCATTACGGTATTCTTCTTTAGACAATACATCCAATACAGCTGGCAATGCTTGTTTTACGAAGATTGTTACTGCTTCTTTAGCATTGTCATTTGTTACTGCGAATTGAACTACTTGTTTTGCATCTACACCTTCAGGAAGCGCAGCATCTTTTGTATCTACATCTTTGAAGTATTTAGCTTGGTCATATTTGTCTAACACTGCATTAGACAAGTCTTGAGTTAATTGTTGTGTTGTAGCAGGGCTTAAAGGTTTGTATTCTTGACCTTGTTGAGCAGCCAATTCTTTTAGATCCAATTTCAAGAATTTACCTACTAATGTATCAGGCAAAGCCAACATTGGGATTTGTGGAATTTTGATATACAGAACTTCTTGAGTCATAACCATAGGCACTGTAAATGTCATTGCCATATCGCCACTCAATTTCAATTCCATCGTCAATTCCGTTTGCATAGGGTCACCTTGATATACCCCTGTTACGTTAAATTCTGCATTTTTAAGTAAACTTGCGATTTGTGCACTTTGAGCATCTGTTGTAGCTTTGCCATCAGCAGTAGTAAAAGATAATTCATTTACTTTCAACTTAGTTGCAATTGCATAAGATGTCATTTTAGCTGCGTTGGTTGTTGCCGCCTTTACCGCTTCTTTCGGTTCAGCTTTCTTTGTACAACCTACAAGTGCAACTGTAAGTATCATGAGCATAACTAACAGCCCAAGTGTCATTCTTTTTTTCATTTTGTTACCCCTCTCTTTTTTTACAGCGATGAAGTTTTACTTCATTTTCAAAATACGACAGGTATAAAGCCAGCATACATAATAACCCATTTTAGCTAATTTTGAAATACAAAAACTCAAAATTGGTTATTAATACTTACTTTTTACGAATATACTGACGATGAAGCTTTTACCAACATACCATACATTCTGGAAAATGAAGTTACACTTTGTTAATGGATATCTTTTTTCTTGAATCTTCCACCTTTAACATCATGGATATTACCAACAGCCATAAATGCGGTTTCATCAAAATGATTCACAATTTCTTTTAACTTGGCTTCTTCTAAGCGGGTGATTACACAGAAAATGACTTTCTTCTCTTCTCCGGAAAATCCACCTTCACCGGACAGATAGGTGACTGTTCGTCCCAGACGATGAATAATAGCATCTCCGATATCCTGAATACGATCACTTATAATCCATACGGACTTGGATTGATCCAGACCATCAATTGTAATATCGATCACTTTGGTGGCAATATAATACGCAATAATAGAATACATTGCTCGATCCCAGCCAAATACAAAACCTGCTCCGCATAGAATAAACACGTTGATAATCATAACAATCTCGCCTACTGAAAAAATAGACCGTCGCGACAATAAGATTGCTACAATCTCTGTACCATCTAATGATCCGCCAGAACGTAGTACAAGTCCTGTACCTAATCCGAGAAACATACCTCCAAATACAAAAGCAAGTACGGTTTCTTTTACAAATGCTTCTACAGGGTGCAATAAAAATGTGCCTATCGACATCACAGTTATACCTAACAAAGTAGACAAAGCGAATGTTTTACCTATTTGCTTATAACCAATAATCAAAAACGGAATATTAATTACAAATAGAAACAGACCTAATTGCCACTTTGTGATATAGGACAAAATAATAGATATGCCTGTAATTCCGCCATCTGTAATATTGTTAGGAACCAGAAACAGCTCTAACGCGACAGCTACAATCATAGCACCGAGCACGATAAGCAATGTACGCATCACTGTACTTTTCAAAGACCGTCTACCGTGCTTGATCGGCACGAATGTGGATAAATCGGGAGGTTGATTCATATCTACCATGGTATGTCCTCCTATTCTTATGTACGTAGAGATATAGAGTTTGGTAACATCTTTTTCTTGCAGTAGATGATAATGGGTGAAATGAACACATACCATATGATCAGGAGTCCATAATCTATATATCAGAGTAGTCACTATTTATTATGACATAAAATAGTTGGTTGTCCTACAAAAATCAAATGCAGATAGTATAAAAATACTTATAGTTTATAAATGAACAACAAAAAAGCCGCTCCTGTAAAGGAACGACTTGGATTTAAATATATGGCGGAGAGGGTGGGATTCGAACCCACGTGGAGTTGCCCCCTAACGGTTTTCAAGACCGCCCCGTTATGACCGCTTCGGTACCTCTCCAGAAAAGCTTTATCAATCTTGCACAACATAAATATCATATCATGGATTCTAAGATTTGACAAGCTTTTTATAAAAAAAGATTTTAAAAATTATTTTTTGCTTGTAATTGCTTCTGCCCCACGCATATATGGACGCAATACTTCAGGAATAATAACACTGCCATCTTCCTGCTGATAGTTCTCTAGAATCGCTGCAACCGTACGGCCTACAGCCAATCCTGATCCATTCAACGTATGCAAAAATTCAGGTTTGCTCTTCGTATCTTGACGGAAACGGATATTGGCACGACGTGCTTGGAAATCCTCTACATTCGAGCAAGAAGAGATTTCGCGGTACATATTACTCTCAGGCAACCATACTTCCAAATCATACGTCTTAGCAGCTGTGAAGCCCATATCCCCTGTACATAGAGCAAGTACACGATAAGGTAGACCCAATAACTGCAATACACGCTCTGCATTAGCTGTCATTTTTTCTAATTCATCATAAGATGTCTCTGGTTGTACGATTTTGATCATTTCAACTTTGTTAAATTGATGTTGGCGAATCAAGCCACGAGTATCACGACCTGAAGCACCTGCTTCAGAACGGAAACAAGAGCTATATGCTACGTAATGTTTTGGTAATTGATCGGCTGGCAAAATCTCTTCACGATGATAATTGGTCACCGGTACTTCTGCTGTAGGAATAAGATAATATTCTGTATCATTTAGCTTAAACAAATCTTCTTCGAACTTAGGTAATTGTCCTGTACCTACAAGACTATCTTTGTTTACGATATATGGAGGTAGAATTTCTTCATATCCATGCTCACTGCTATGCAAATCCATCATAAAGTTAATCAGCGCGCGTTCTAAACGTGCTCCAAACCCTTTATAAAAAGCAAAACGTGAACCTGTTACTTTAGCAGCCGCTTCAAAATCAATAATATCTAGATCTTGAGCAACATCCCAGTGTGCTTTTGGAGTAAACGCGAACTCACGTGGTTCTCCATGACGACGAATCTCTACATTATCGTCTTCAGAAGCACCAATAGGTACACTGCTATGAGGAATATTAGGAATCGATAACATCATCATATCGATTTGTGCTTCCAATTGACGAATCTCTTCATCTAATCCTTTAATACGATCAGATACTTCACGCATTTCAAGAATTAATTCTTCTGCATCTTCTTTGTTCTTTTTACGTTTAGCTACATCACCTGATACTACATTACGGCGATTTTTAAGTAATTCTGTTTCTTGTAATAATTCACGACGCTTGGAATCAAGTGCAGGAAATTCTGCGATTAAATCTAACGATTTGCCACGGCTTTGTAATGCTTGTTCTACGCGTGCATAGTCATTACGTAATATCTTTACGTCTAACATCAATAAACCCCTCCTAATGAAAATAACCTTAACTCCTGGTTCTCTTTTCCGCCGTCAAGCTTCATTCTTTTACAAAAAGAGTGAACGCTTTATACCGGGCAAGTGAGAACTTGCCGCCATCTGTATCAGGAGCAATTCCTAATCACAGAAGCTGCCAAGAGTTAAGGTGTAATGTATTTAAACGATCTAGCTAATTACAACATGCGATTACTTATGAGAGACGTACTCTTGCACCATGTCTGCGAAATACTGATGCAAGCGATAATCATCTGTTAACTCTGGATGAAAAGAACAAGCTAACAAATGCCCTTGTCTTGCTGTTACAATCTCATCGTGATACGTAGACAATACTTGTACGCCTTCTCCAACTTCTTGAATAAGAGGAGCGCGTATAAATACTGCACGAATCGGCTCGTCAATTCCAACCACATCTAGATCGGTTTCAAAGCTTTCACGTTGTCTGCCAAAAGCATTACGTGAAACGGTCATATCCATTAAAGAAAGATGAGGTTGATCTTGCCCGGCAATTCGTTCTGATAATACAATCAGTCCTGCGCACGTTCCAAACAGTGGCTTTCCTTGCTCCGAAAATTGCTGAATCGCTTCGATAAATCCATACTTACGCATTAATTTACCGATCGTAGTACTTTCCCCACCAGGGATTACTAATCCATCAATCTCTTCTAATTGCTCGATACGCTTAATACTGATCGCTTCTGCACCCGCCAGTTGAAGGCTTTTCAAATGCTCTGCAACAGCACCTTGTAATGCTAATACACCAATCTTCATGGTCTACCTTCTTTCTTACCAGCCACGATCCTGCATACGTTCTGAAGGAGCCAATTTGGAGATTTCGATACCTTTCATAGGAGCACCCAAGTTTTTGGATACTTCTGCAATCAATTTATAATCATCAAAATGTGTAGTTGCTTCAACGATAGCACGTGCGAATTTCTCAGGGCTATCTGATTTGAAAATACCAGAACCAACAAATACCCCGTCTGCTCCCAAATACATCATCAATGCTGCATCTGCTGGAGTTGCAATTCCACCTGCTGCAAAGTTAACTACTGGAAGGCTACCTGCTTCGTGTACACCTACCAATAGATCGTAAGAAACACCAAGATTTTTCGCTTCAGCATATAACTCATCTTTAGACATATTCGTTACTTTACGAATTTGGCTATTGATAAAGCGCATATGACGAACCGCTTCTACAATATTACCTGTTCCTGGCTCACCTTTCGTACGGATCATTGATGCACCTTCACCGATACGACGAAGAGCTTCACCCAAATCTTTAGCACCGCACACAAATGGAACTGTAAATTCATGTTTATCAATATGGAACACTTCATCCGCTGGAGTCAAAACTTCACTCTCATCCAGATAATCTACGCCTAGGGATTCTAATACTTTAGCTTCTACATAATGACCGATACGAGACTTAGCCATTACCGGAATTGATACAACTTTCATAACTTCTTCTACGATCGTTGGATCAGCCATACGAGCTACGCCACCAGCGGCGCGAATATCAGAAGGCACACGTTCAAGAGCCATAACTGCTGTAGCACCAGCAGCTTCTGCAATCTTAGCTTGCTCTGCATTCATAACGTCCATAATGACGCCGCCTTTTTGCATTTCTGCCATACCTCTTTTAACTCTGGATGTACCGGTTTCCATGTTCATGCCCCCTGAATTCGATATATAACATAAGATTATTCTTCGATTACAAAGACTATTTATACTCCATAAGGAATCATAAATAACTGGATGCTTACGTCTCAAATTCATCGTTAAATTTGAGACAGAATCTAACTCATCATTTTACAGTAGAGCTATTGAATATACAATACATTTGATAGGATCATCTATATTGCATTCAGCCAACTTTTAGGTATTAAAACATATTTTTAGCGGAATCGAATAAATCAACGAACAAATCACCAATAGCCCGGAAAAATAATCGTATCCAGCTACCTTTTTCTACAGGTTCTGCGGCAATCAAGTTTACCGTTTCAACTTGATCTTCTGGCATATTGGAATCTTTATACGTGTACGTAATTGTTCCTAATGCTTTACCTGCTGCTATTGGTGCTGTACGTGTTGCTTCATTTGCCGCTGCTACAGTATACGTAACATTTTTAGGTGCTGTACCTTTAGGAACAACCACATTGACAGCTGCATCTGTAACAACAGGAACTTCTTTCGCTGTACCTTTTACAACCGGTAGAGAAGCAAGACCTGATACAGCCGCTTTTGCACCAACTACTTGTTTGACTTCAAAATTATCAAATCCATAATCAAGAATCTTTTTCGTTTGAATAAAGCGTTCAGGTTCAGACGTTGTACCCATTACGACGCTAATTAGACGCATACCATTACGCTCAGCTGTACCTGTAAAACATTGTCCGGCTGCATTCGTATGTCCTGTTTTTAGACCGTCTAATCCTTTATAAGCATAAGCTTTAAAGTTAGTGATCGAAGCATTGGATTCTAACATCCAGTTCCAGTTTACAACCGGATCTTTATCAGTCGGACGGAATTTGAACGATTGAATTTTAGTAACATCGTTAAAATCAGGATGATCATCTACAATATGTTGAGCTAACAACGCAGTATCCATTGCGGACATGATCGTTTCTTGATTTGAATCCGGTCTTGTTGCAGCAGGCATATCTGCAATATCTAAGCCTGTAGAGTTAGCAAAATGAGCAGTTTTCATGCCAAATTCTTTTGCTTTTTCATTCATAATTTTTACAAAGTCTTGTTCTGTTCCACCAATAAATTCTGCTAGCGCTACCGAAGCATCATTTGCTGATCCTATAGCCATCGCTTTATAAAGATCAAGTACTGTATGCTTATCGCCTTTAGCCAAAAATACTCGTGATCCGATTTGAGCAGCAGCATTTTCAGATACAGTTACTACATCGTCCCATTTAATTTTACCTTGTTTGACATAATCAGATACTAGATATTCTGTCATCATTTTGGACATACTAGCAGGTGGTAATGCTTCATCTGCATTAATAGACAATAAAATCTTACCGGTAGAAGCTTCCATTAAGACAGCCGATTTCACATCCAAACCAAGTGATTCAGCAGTAGGTAATTTGCCTGTAGCATTTGAAGTAGCTGGTGTAGATTTACTGTCTGTAGTAGTGCTCTTCGAATCTGTAGCAGATGCCGCAGCCATAGTAACTGTAGGAATAACCGCCATACAGAACATATTTGCCACCATAATAACTGTAATTCCTTTTGTAACCATTTGACGTTTCGACTTATTCCAAATTCCGTTTTCTAACCATTTGTTGCGTTTCAATGTGCTGATGCTCCCCTCAAATGTTTAAGCATGTGAATATTGTTCAAAGACTACCTACTACTTGATTGCAATTCAATTCAAAATAAACTTGGTATATATGAATGTACCAAGACCTTATTAGGAGTCTATTCCAAATAAGTAGCTTACAGTTATATGAACGGTACAATTTAACCTAAATTAAATTCAAAAATAGTCATACAATCCAATAAATTCGTATAAATCCCTACAATTTCTTGTTCTTGGTCATTATGTATCACCATATAGAGGTATATACCGAAAATTACCGAATATCACAACGACTTTCTCATTTTAACATACGGTTAAACGCAAAAAAAGACAAGCTTGTCTTAAAATCACAAGCTTGTCTAAACGTCAATTAAAATGTAAAAGAAGAAGCTATAAAATCTTCATTCTTTTGCTTATATTGGCTTATTTATATCTATACGTTAGCTTTAGTCAAAACTACATTATAGAATAAACGCAATTACATCGAATAGTTAGGAGCTTCTTTTGTAATTTGAATATCATGTGGATGACTTTCGCGTAATCCAGCACCTGTAATACGAATAAATTGAGTATCGTTACGTAATTCAGTTAGATCTCCTGTACCACAGTAACCCATACCAGAACGAAGACCACCAATCAACTGATGAATCGTCTCAGATAAAGGTCCTTTATAAGCGACACGTCCTTCAATACCTTCAGGAACAAGCTTTTTATCATCATCTTGGAAATAACGATCTTTACTTCCTTGTTTCATTGCCGCCATAGAACCCATACCACGATACACTTTAAAGCGACGACCTTGATAAATTTCAGATTCGCCCGGGCTTTCTTCTGTTCCAGCAAATAGACTTCCTAACATAACAGCATCCGCACCAGCAGCCAGAGCTTTAGTGATTTCACCAGAATACTTGATACCACCGTCTGCAATGATCGGAATACCATATTCACGAGCTACTGTTGCACAATCATAGATCGCGGTAATTTGCGGTACACCAATACCTGCAATAACACGTGTTGTACAGATCGAACCTGGGCCAATACCGACTTTAACGACAGAAGCGCCTGCTTGGATCAGATCACGAGTTGCTTCGCCAGTAGCCACATTACCTGCTACAATAGTAAGTTCAGGGAACATCGAGCGTAGTTTGCGTACAGCATCCAAAATATTAATATGATGACCATGAGCCGAATCCACTACTAACAAATCCACGCCTGCATTTACTAATGCTTCCGCACGTACAAACGAATCTTGAGATACGCCAATAGCCGCACCTACTAACAAACGTCCTTGAGCATCTTTAGCTGCATTAGGGAATTGAATAGCTTTTTCAATATCTTTAATCGTAATAAGACCTTTAAGAATATTATTCTCATCTACCAAAGGTAATTTCTCGATTTTGTGTTGTTGCAATAATACTTCTGCTTCTTGTAAAGTAGTTCCTACAGGAGCAGTGACCAATTTCTCGCTAGTCATCACTTCTGTAATATCAATATTGTAATCGTGAATAAAACGAAGATCGCGGTTAGTAATAATACCTACTAATGCATTATTCTCATCTACAATAGGTACACCAGAAATACGATATTTCGCCATTACTGCTTCAGCATCAGATACTTTTTTGTCCGGTGTCAAAGAAAATGGATTAGTGATAACGCCACTTTCGGAACGTTTTACACGGTCTACCTCTTCTGCTTGTTGTTCTACAGACATATTTTTGTGAATGATACCAATACCGCCTTCACGAGCCATAGCGATAGCTAAAGCTGCTTCGGTTACTGTATCCATTCCTGCACTGATCAAAGGAATATTTAATTTCACGTGCTTGCTAAGAACTGTAGCAACACTTACCTCTTTTGGTAAAACTTCAGACTTACGGGGTACCAACAAGACATCATCAAATGTTAGTCCCTCTTTAGCAAATTTTGTTTCCCACACAAGGATGTTCCTCCCTTATTCTTTTTTTATTCTATAATAAAAAAACCTTACACAAATAAGGCGTTAAAATAGCTGAAAATGAGTTTCTGCATTAGTTTCTGAAAATATATTATTGCAATCTTAGCAAAGCGTATTACAGACTGTCAAGAATGTTAAAGTATTATCTACAATTGATTTCTCCTCGCAAACGAATGTCCACCTAGTAGAGACATTCACCTACGTTTTCCCTTATTTATCAAGGAAAAGAAATATAAGTATGATGCATAAAATGATTATTCTACTTGTACTTTTTCTAGCTGTATATAGATTATAAAATGATAATATTTTTATATTTAGCTTAATGAGTATGCATATAGATGATAAGAGATAGAGAAACTAATTATACTCTTTTTCCTCAAACAGTAGAAAGCTGATAGAAATAAACACAATTTAGAAAAGCAAAGTGAAAAATACCTAAGGAAAGTTATCCAACAAACCTAAAGCATAAAAACAGAGCACTCTACTAATATATATGTAATGTACTATCAGAAAATCATAAATGACAGTAGGAGCAAAAAAGGGCAGTATTTAGGCAGAGCCGATCAGTAGAGAGAACGGAGTATCAACAGTACATAGAAATAATGGAACATGAGCGCGGGTATCGGAAACGTTTTTTTAGAGAGACAAAGGAACGCCCACTAAAAAACTACTTGAAGAAGGTTAGAAAGACTCGCCAGACGACTCATCAAACGAAGCGATCCAGCCACCAGACTTTGCATATTCCTCGCCTATAACAGCAACAGTAAATCATCTATGCCTACACCTGTCCCTCCACCCCGTTCATCAGACTTGTTCCAACACCATGGTTTCCATTCTTTTATATACACAAAAAAAGAGCAACTCCTACAATCAGGAATCACTCTTTTGGGTCTTGCTCGTTGCTTGGCAACGTCCTACTCTCCCAGGACCCTGCGGTCCAAGTACCATCGGCGCTGGAGGGCTTAACGGTCGTGTTCGGGATGGGTACGTGTGGAACCCCTCCGCCATCATTACCAAACAGGCAGGTGTGTTGCTCCCTGAAAACTGAATCCGAAAACAAAAACATCGCGTGTTAGCTTGTTGGATAAGCCCTCGACCGATTAGTATTGGTCAGCTCCATGCCTTGCGGCACTTCCACCCCCAACCTATCCACCTCGTCGTCTACAAGGGGTCTTACATACTGGGAAATCTCATCTTGAGGGGGGCTTCACGCTTAGATGCTTTCAGCGCTTATCCCTTCCGCACGTAGCTACCCAGCGATGCTCCTGGCGGAACAACTGGTACACCAGCGGTGCGTCCATCCCGGTCCTCTCGTACTAAGGACAGCTCCTCTCAAATTTCCTACGCCCACGACAGATAGGGACCGAACTGTCTCACGACGTTCTGAACCCAGCTCGCGTACCGCTTTAATGGGCGAACAGCCCAACCCTTGGGACCTACTTCAGCCCCAGGATGCGATGAGCCGACATCGAGGTGCCAAACCTCCCCGTCGATGTGGACTCTTGGGGGAGATAAGCCTGTTATCCCCAGGGTAGCTTTTATCCGTTGAGCGATGGCCCTTCCATGCGGTACCACCGGATCACTAAGCCCGACTTTCGTCCCTGCTCGACGTGTCTGTCTCGCAGTCAAGCTCCCTTATGCCTTTACACTCTTCGAATGATTTCCAACCATTCTGAGGGAACCTTAGGGCGCCTCCGTTACACTTTAGGAGGCGACCGCCCCAGTCAAACTGCCCACCTGACACGGTCCCTGTACCGGATCACGGTACGAGGTTAGAACTCAAATGCGATCAGGGTGGTATCCCAACGGCGCCTCAACCGAAGCTTGCGCTCCGATGTC
>NZ_JAUTBP010000001.1:3752500-4645000 GCF_030819345.1 Paenibacillus sp. SORGH_AS_0306 | reverse complement strand
ATGTGTACACCAAAGTCTACACCTTTTACTTCTTTAACAGCATCTACCATAGATAGGCGACGCCATTGTGGAGTTAGATCAATGTCTTGTCCTTGATATTGAATATGTGTTGTGCCCAGTACTTCTTGCGCGATATGAGCAATCATATTCTCTGTTAAGCTCATGATATCTTTGTAATCTGCATATGCTTCATACAATTCAATCATCGTAAATTCAGGGTTATGACGGGTTGATGTTCCTTCATTACGGTATACGCGTCCGATTTCGTATACTTTCTCCAAACCACCTACGATCAAGCGTTTCAGATGAAGCTCAATAGCAATACGCATATATAGTTCCATATCTAGCGCATTATGGTGAGTAATGAAAGGCTTAGCCGCCGCTCCACCAGCGATAGAATGTAGTGTAGGTGTTTCTACTTCCAAGTAGCCTAGTGAATCCAAATAACGACGCATCGATTGGATAATGCGGGAACGAGTAATAAATGATTGTTGTACTTCTGGATTCACGATCAAATCCACATAGCGTTGACGGTAACGCAATTCAACGTCTTTTAGACCATGGTATTTTTCTGGCAATGGATAAAGTGATTTGGACAATACTTCTAGATCGCTTACTTTAATAGAAGTTTCGCCTGTTTTGGTTTTGAATACTTTACCTGTTACACCAACGATATCTCCAAGATCAAGAATAGAGAATGCTTGGTACTTCACTTCTGGCGTGCTGTCTTGACGAACATAGATCTGAATACGTCCGCTCAAATCTTGAATATGTGCAAAGCTTGCTTTACCCATACCACGTTTAGCCATAATACGTCCTGCTAAACTAACTGTGATACTTTTCTCTTCTAGCTCTTCTTTGGTCAAGCTATCGTATTTACTGATGACATCCGCTGCTGTAGAAGTACGTACATACTTTTGTCCAAACGGATCAATACCTAGACCACGTAATTCATCTAGTTTGTCTCTACGTATTTGTAGTAACTCGCTTATTTCGTTTTCATTATCCATCTCTTCTGGATTGGGGTTTACATTTTCTTCAGACATTGCTGAACTTCAACTCCTTCAAAGTAGTACCTGTTTGCTATATTTCATATCTTTCGTTCATCTTACATACATGCTATGAAATATACACTATGACTATAGTGTACCTGATTTGACAGTATTCATAAATCTATAAAACGATTTTACATGATAATATCTGCGCAACATTTGCGAAATGTCCATATATTATGTGTTCATTTCAAGAAAAAAGCTTCCCAAAGGAAGCTTTTTCATAGGATATAACATAAATACGATCTACTTATCTCAACATACATAAGGCAATCTTATTTTTTGATTTCAAGAATTTTGTACTGAATTACACCGCCAGCAGGAACGCTAACATCAACGGTTGTTCCTTTTTGCTTACCAAGAATAGCTTTACCTACAGGACTTTCATTTGAAATCTTATTCTGTGAAGGATTCGATTCAGCACTACCTACAATGGTATATTCCATTGTATCGCCAAATTCCATATCTTCTACGATTACAGTAGCACCAATACTTACGATATCCGTAACAATCTCATCGCTATTGATAATACGAGCGTTGCGTAGCAACTTTTCAAGTGTAATGATGCGTCCTTCGATAAATGCTTGTTCATTCTTAGCATCTTCATATTCGGAGTTCTCACTAATATCACCGTACCCGATAGCAACTTTAATTCGCTCTGCTACTTCACGTCGTTTTACAGATTTAAGCATTTCTAGCTCGTCTTCCAGCTTCTTCAGACCGTCCTGTGTTAAAATGACTTCTTTGTCGCTCATCTCAACCGATTCTCCTGTCATGTGAATAATTTTCGCTCATCGCGCTTCGGGGTTTCTTGTCGAAATGATGATTGGATTAGGGATTCCCCAAAGAGGCTTAATTACTGTATCTAAACCTTTAGTTCAGGCAAATTTATACTGAAAAAGTATATGGGAATGATTACGAAATGTCAATAAAAAGGCAGGAACAGTATCAAACCCTGTATCCTGCCTTAATTATTCCTATCCATTGCGTAGATTTAGATACTGCAAACTTGCTCTACTTCTTCTAATTCGTTCCCCGGAGAACTTAGTTCGCCTTGAGGTAATCCTTCTAGGAAATTGTGCAAAATCTGTACCATTTCATCACGTTTAACTTCTTCCATGATTGAGTCTTTGATTTTGGCTGATCCTTTTATTCCTTTTAGATACCAGGAAAGGTGTTTACGCATTTCTCGAACTGCCACATGCTCGCCTTTGAGATTAATCAAACGATCCATATGCAAAATAGCTATTCTGATTTTCTCTTCTGCTGTAGGCTCGGATAGCAATTGTCCTGTTTTTAAAAATTCAATCGTACGATATAACATCCACGGATTACCTAGTGCACCGCGTCCAATCATAACTCCATCGCAACCAGTTGTATCTAACATACGCTTGGCATCTTCAGGAGTAACAACATCCCCATTCCCGATAACAGGAATAGAGACTGCTTCTTTGGCTTGTTTGATATAAGACCAGTCTGCTTGTCCTGTATATAGTTGCTGACGTGTACGACCATGAACACTGACTGCTTTACCGCCTGCGTCTGCTACAGCTTTGACATTATCGACCACAAAAATATGATCGCTATCCCAACCGATACGCATTTTCACTGTAACGGGCTTGCTTACATTAGCTACGACAGCGGCTACCATTTCATTGATCTTGTTCGGATCAAGTAACCACTTCGCTCCTGCATCGCTTTTATTGATTTTGGGCGCAGGGCATCCCATATTAATATCTATAATGTCTGCATTAGTATCTTGATCGACCACTTTGGCTGCGGCAACTAGCGATTCACGATCTCCACCAAAAATTTGCAAACTTAATGGCTTCTCACGCTCGTCGACAAATAACATTTCGTGTGTGCGCTTGTTACCGTTCAAAATAGCTTTATCACTGACCATCTCAGCACAGACTAGACCTGTACCAAATTCTTTGGCTATCAAACGAAAAGCAGGGTTACATACTCCAGCCATAGGCGCGAGTACGACCTGATTTTTCATTTCTATATCACCGATCTTTAACATTTGGGTTCACTCCTTGTATCTCTATCCATGGTTTACGATCAAAACAAGCGACTGATTCCCTGTATCAAAAAGCAGATTGTATGATCTGCGGTTTATTTTAATTTTGAACTATAAGGGCATCGTAAAAGCTTTGACATAATGAATCCCTTGTTGTTCGGCTTCAATATCACTTAATGATTGCTGAATCGACTGAAATAACTCGGGATGGTGATCAGACGATACTAATTCTGCTAACGGAACCAGTACAAAAGCTCGTTCATGCATTCGTGGATGAGGTAATTCTAAACGTTCGGTATGCAGTTGTTGATTGTCCATCCATAACAAATCCAGATCTACTGTACGTGGTCCCCAGCGAATATCTCGTACCCGACCTAACTTATTTTCTACATCCAACATACTCATTAATAATGATTCTGGTTCTAATGTTGTACGTAACATCAATACCATATTGAGAAAAGAAGGTTGATCGATATATCCAACAGGAGCAGTCTCGTACAGACCTGAGCAATGAACAATCTCTATATCGGAATGATCATTCAGCATCTGTATAGCTTCTGTTAAGGTCTGCTCACGATCGCCCAAATTAGCGCCTAAAGCAATATAAGCCTCTGAGTATTCAGAGGGAACAGATGACTTCATGACAGATTCTCACTTTCGTGTACGCCGCAATTCCACAGTAACGCCTTGAAAATGAATATCAAATGGTGGATGAGGCTTGGTTACTCTTACCGTTAGTGCATGTACATCAGTATAAGCGTCCAATAAAGAGGATGCAATATATTCTGCTAGAGCTTCAATCAATTTAAATGATTGCTGTTCTACTACCTGTTTTACTTTTTCATGAATTTCAGCATAGTTGATCGTGTTGCTAAGATCATCGGTCTGACCTGCTGTTGATAGATCCATTTCTAATTCTAAGTCGACATAGAAACGTTGACCTAATTTACGTTCTTCTTCAAAAACACCATGATACCCGTAATACTCCATACGTGTCAGAATCATTTTATCCATAACGGCATACTCCTTCTATATATAAATTATAAATTTCTAGTTCTTATGATGTCGAGTAGACTGTACCATCGCATCACACATTACTGCCATTCGTTTATTCTGCTTAATATCATGCACACGAATAATCTGACAGCCTTGAGCAATTCCAAAAGCAGTTGTAGCTGTCGTTCCTTCTACTACATCATGAGCAGGTAGATCCAAAACAGTTCGAATAAATTTTTTGCGTGAAGTTCCTAATAATAACGGATACCCTAGTGAAGATAACTGATCAAGCTCCATCATTAGCTGTAAATTATGATCTGCTGTTTTGGCAAATCCAATACCTGGATCTAAAATAATATGCTCTGCTTGTACTCCTGCTTGTAGCGCTTGATCGATACAGTCTTGAAGATCATGACGTACATCTGAAACAAAATTCGTATAATCCATATTATCTCGATTGTGCATCAAAATAATCGGGCACTGTGCAGAAGCTGCCACTTGTAACATTAAAGGATCGGCTTGTCCGCCCCATACATCGTTAATGATATGAGCGCCTGCTTGTAATGCTTGTCTGGCGACTTCTGCTTTGTACGTATCAATCGATAATGGAATATGAGGAGCTTCCCGTTGCAAAGCTTCAATAATCGGAAGTACACGTTCTAATTCTTGCTCAGCAGATACAGGATCATGCCCCGGACGAGTAGATTCTCCGCCAATATCAATCAGATCTGCTCCATCTTGCATCATTTGCAAAGCATGTTCAACAGCACGATCGATTAATGTATATTGTCCACCATCGGAAAAAGAATCCGGCGTAACATTCAAAATGCCCATCATTAATGTTGAATCTCCAAGTGTTACAGTAGCGGAACCCATATTGTATGTTCTTGTGTAGCGAATAGGCTGTTTCACTGCTGATAAGCCTCCTTCTGGTAAGCATAAGCTAATTGGAAAGTCATAGAGTTGGAAAGAAGCTCAGGAAGCTGATATGTTGCTGTATGTGCTAACAATTGCTTAACAGGTACTATTTCTTGAATAGAATTCGTTAAAAACACTTCATCTGCTTCTAGTAACTGCTCCCATGTATAATAACCTTCATGCACTGTTATTCCAGCAGACTCTGCTAATTGAATCACAAAAGCACGCGTAATACCCGGTAATATCCCTGTATCTATAGCAGGTGTGTATAATTGTTGATTTTTCACAAAAAAAACATTACTCACAATGCCTTCTGCTATATATTGTTCTTTAGTCAGCATCAATCCTTCTACAGCAGTAGTAGGGTGATCTTGATACTGTATTAATTCGCGCTTACCCAAAATGCTATTCATATAATGGAGTGATTTGAGACGAATATCGCCTTCTGGTGTGTTCCGTAAGGTGTGTAAGCGACGCAATGACTTGCTATGAGTATATAAATGATCTGCAAGCGAAATAGAATCAAAGCGAGCTGGAGGTAGCGACTTGGCATAGATTACGATAGTAGGCTGTTCATATTCTCCTGAAGGCAGACCTAATATATCGGTTCCTGCTGTAACCGTATAACGAATATAAGCATCTGATAATTGGTTAGCGATCATTAATTGCTGAATCTCTTCAGATATATCGTTGACTGACTGATTCCAGATGATTCCTAAGGACTGGCAACTTGTCGATAATCTTAATAGATGTTGTTCTAATAAAAACGGCTGGCCATTATACGTACGAAACGTCTCAAACAATCCCATTCCATACAAAAAGCCGTGATCCATGACAGAGACCACGGCTTGATCTGTAGCAGTAATGTGCCCATTTAAAGATACATAGTTCATACGGTTGGTGCTTTATCTACTTTACGACTCAAAAAGCTACGCAACATCTCATGTCCATGATCCGTTACAATCGATTCTGGATGGAATTGTACACCTTCGACTGCATACTCTTTGTGACGCAGACCCATAATCTCGCCTTCAGCCGTCTCAGCCGTAATTTCTAGACAATCAGGTAAACTTTCACGCTCAACAATCAACGAATGATAACGGGTCGCTGTAAATGGAGAAGGTAAATTTTCAAAAACAGATGCTTTGTCATGCAGGATAGGCGAAGTCTTACCATGCATTAATCGCTCAGCACGAATCACATTACCACCAAATGCTTGACCGATCGCTTGATGACCGAGACAAACGCCAAAGATCGGAATATCGCCTTTGAAATTTTCAATAACGTCTAACGTAATACCAGCTTCTGTTGGTGTACATGGACCCGGGGATAATAAAATATGATCTGGTGCCATTGCACGAATACCTGCCATATCAATCTCATCATTGCGACGAACGACTACCTCTTCACCCAATTCGCCTAAATATTGTACAAGGTTGTACGTAAATGAATCGTAGTTATCTATTACAAGTATCATAATATCCTCCCTTTCTCTGCTTGCACTTGATCATGTTGTTCACTTAACATCACTGCTCTAGCGATCGCTCTAGACTTGTTAAAACATTCGCGATATTCACGATAAGGTTCAGAATCGATCACTACACCAGCTCCTGCTTGCATATAAGCTATATTGTCTTTGACCGTTAATGTTCTAATAATAATATTTAATTCCATATTACCATTATAGTCAATCCAGCCCATCGAACCGGTATATGCACCACGACGTGTCTGTTCTAACTCTTCGATGATTTCCATCGTACGCACTTTCGGTGCACCTGTAATCGTTCCACCGGGAAATACAGCGGCTATTACATCGTATACATCTTTGGAATCCGCTAATTCTCCTTCAACTCCAGATACTAAATGCATCACATGCGAATACCGTTCGATCGTCATCAATTCAGGCACACGTACTGTTCCATATTTGGCGATTCGTCCTAGATCATTACGTTGAAGATCGACGAGCATAATATGTTCTGCACGTTCTTTCTCATTAGATAAAAGATCATCTTCCATCGCTTGATCTTCGATATCTGTTGTTCCTCTACGCCTTGTACCCGCTATCGGTCGTGCAGACACTTTGCCATCTACTACACGCACTAACAGTTCAGGCGAAGCAGATACTAAATGAAAATCAGGTGTACGCAACAATCCCATGTACGGAGAAGGATTGGTTAAACGTAACCATTCGTATACCGATTCAGGTGTTGAAGTTAACGGTCGCTGACTGCGTAACGATAAATTGACTTGAAATACATCACCCTGACGGATATACTCCTGAATCGTCTGTACTGCTTTTTCAAATTGAACTTGAGCAAATCCGGTCTCAAATCCATACCCATCTGTACGTGAATTGGTTAATGCTATAGGATGTTCAGCCAAAAATTGCTTGCGTGCTAATGTAGAGGATAGCTGTGATTGCTGGATGATCTGCTGCCACTCCTCAGCCATTTGCATCGCGCATGTAGCCGCATGATCATAATCTCGTTGATAATCTGTATGTTCATTTATCGATGTATGCACACAGCAGTATAATTGCTTTTCCAAATGATCGATTACCCATACTTGATTGAACTTCATCCATAGATAATCTGGCATTCCAAGATCATTGCTCAAATGATCTGGTAATTTTTCTAAAGAACGAGCTACATCATAGCTAAGAAAACCAACGCATCCGCCTGTAAAAGGTGGTACTTCTGCTAATCTAGGTGCACGATCAGTAGACATCCATGTTCGTAGTATATCTAAAGGCTTGCCTGTATACGATGCACCAGCGATATATTCAGGCTGTGCTTGTTGCCACGATAATATAGGAGTGGTGCTTGTTGCATTTCGAATATGCGCTTGTCCATCTTGACCACTAAGAATAGAGATAGGAGAAAGTCCAAGATAACTGTATCTACCGCTTTTTCCATTTTCCAATATAAATGAATATGGCATCTGTTCTTGCCATAATTGTTCCCAACTATCAGGTAATAGCTGATCTTGCAAAGGAATCTGCACGATATAAGGCAACTGTGTATATCCTGCTGCTTGCCAGTCTGTCCATTGTTGAAATGATGTATATACTTTGGTCAATCGATCTTCCTCCAACCTCATGATCTATTCGTTGTCGTTAGTATACTAAAGCGTAGATCGAATGAGAAGATGCGAGAAATAAAAAAGCTTCTATCCCTATGCCATATAGACAAGGGTAGAAGCTTTTATTACATATTAATTGAGCCTATAACATAATGATCAATAGATCACTTAATTCCAATAAGGAAACATCAGTACATCTAGCAACACTATTTTATATCATGATGTTATTAGGATTAAGATTCAAAGTTGTATAATGGCGTACTAAGATAACGCTCACCATTACTTGCAATGATCACAACGACACGTTTACCTGTACCTAATTCTTTTGCTACTTGTAGAGCGGCTTTGATCGCTGCACCTGAAGAAATACCTGTAAGAATTCCTTCTTCTTTGGCTACACGACGAGCCCATTCAAATGCTTCTTCATTTTCAACATGAATAATCTCATCGTAAATATTTTGGTTCAAAATCTCAGGAATAAAGTTAGCACCGATCCCTTGAATTTTGTGAGGCCCTGGTTGTCCACCTGCCAAAATAGGAGAAGCCGCAGGTTCTACAGCATAAATTTTGATCTCTGGGAAAGATTGTTTTAACACTTCACCTGCTCCAGAAATAGTACCGCCTGTACCGATACCTGCTACAAAAGCATCTAAAGTTCCACCGATAGAACCGATTGCTTCTACAATTTCAGGACCTGTTGTTTCGCGGTGAATTTTAACGTTTGCTTTATTTTTAAATTGCTCTGCAATAAAGTAATCTGGATTTTCACTCAAAATCGTTTCTGCTTTTTTGACAGCTCCATTCATACCTTCTGATCCTGGAGTAAGAACCAATTCCGCTCCATATGCACGAAGCAAATTACGACGTTCAATACTCATTGTCTCAGGCATTACAATTACACATTTATATCCTTTAGCAGCAGCAACCATAGCCAGACCAATCCCTGTGTTACCACTGGTTGCTTCAACGATCGTACCACCAGGTTTGAGTAAACCTTGTTTTTCCGCTTCTTCTACGATGCTGATTGCAATTCGATCTTTGACACTGGAACCCGGATTCTGATATTCAAGCTTCAGATAAATATCTGCGCTTCCTTCAGGAACGATACTATTCAACTTAACTAGTGGTGTTCCTCCGATAAGTTCTGTAATGTTATTGACGACTTTTGCCATGCCTATAGCCCTCCTTCAAATGATTGAACGTAGCCGCGAATATAAACTCTATTCTATATGTCTAATCTACGCTATTCCGAGTAAAATAGTAGGTTTTAATATACTTTTATATTATCAATCTGTCACAGCGTTGTCAATCTAGCATTTCGCAAAAATCACATGAAATAGATCAGATAGAGCAAATATTTTTACTCTGCTACAGATAAAATATACGCATTGTATTTTTCTCTTAATTGTTGCTCGATTTCTGTTAGCGGTTTGGCTTGCCCAAGTGCAATTTTGCGTCTTGCTGTTTCCCGGCTTAACGTCTGCTCGGACGAAGGCGCAGGACGAATATCGGTGACTTGTACAATTGCATAATGACCTGTACTCAGCGCAATCGGCCCGACAATATCACCTACTTGCATATCTTGAATCGCTTTTAACAATTCAGGCGGTTGAAAAGGATCATCTTGATCTATCCATCCAAGTGCTCCACCTTGTGGAGCTGAAAATGTATCTACAGACATCGACTGTGCTACTGCCGAAAATACTTCCCCTTGATCGATACGTTCAATCGCCTGTTGCGCAGACGATTCATTGTCTAATTCAATCCATGACAAATCAAATTGATGTTTGGTCATCGATTGCTTGTATTGCTTCAAGTACGCATCTACTTCTGCATCAGTAATGTTGATATCTGCTGTAGCGATCTTTTCCAATTCAATCTGATATTCCGATTCTTGTCTCAGATCATCTGCACTCAATCCAAATTGAGTATTCATTTCCTGATAAAAGTCTGCTGGTGAAGAATATCCGCTAATACGCTCTGCTAGATCATCTTGAATCTCTTCTTCACTGACTGCAATATGGCGTGCTTGTACTTCTAGCTTAACCGCTTGATGATTAAGCATTTGTGTCAAAATTTCTTTGCCATATCTTCTTTTTAATTCATTTACCCATTCTTGTTCACTAATTGACTCATTACCTACCATCGCTACTGTCGAAGAGCTAGAATGTTGAACTGCCCGGATGACCCAAAAGGCACCGAGCAGCATAATAATTACAGATAATAAGACCAAGACGGCTGTCCATACAGGTGATCTGCCTCTAGTCATATATTTAAAATTCCTTAACTTTTAGCTTCAGCAAGAATAGATTCCAGATCTTGACGATTGAATAAATGCTTTTCACCACAGAAATGACATACCACTTCTGCTTGTCCATCTTCTTCAATCAATTGTGTTAATTCATATTCACCCAGACTCATCAAGGTCTGTTCTACACGTTTGCGAGAACAAGGGCAATAGAAGCGTACATCCGATGTTTCCATTACTTCTGCATCAGGTACAACACGGCGTAACAGTTCTTCCAGTTCTAATCCTTCTGCTAAAAGAGTCGTTACCGGTGGCAATGAACCTATAGATTGTTCGATTTGATCAATCTCAGCATCAGTAAGACCTGGCAACAATTGAATAATAAATCCACCTGCTACAATCACAGAATTGTCGGTATCGACCAATACGCCTATTCCTACAGCAGAAGGAGTCTGTTCAGACTTGGCGAAATAGTACGTAAAATCTTCGCCAAGTTCTCCTGAAATAATCGGCACGCTTCCGCGGTACGGATCTTTAAGCCCTAAATCTTTGATCACATATACAAATCCTTCTGTACCTACCGCACCAGCTACATCTAATTTCCCCATTGCATTACTTGGCAAATGTACATGTGGATTATCGACATATCCGCGCACTTCGCCTTTAGCATTAGCATCCGCTACGATCTGTCCAAGAGGTCCGTCGCCTTTTACTTGTAACGTTAATTTTTCTTCTCCTTTAAGCATTGCACCCATCATTGCTGCTGTTGTTAGGGTACGACCCATAGCTGCTGTTGCTGTAGGCCATGTATCATGATGTTGACGTGCTTCTTCGACCAAATGAGTAGAACGAATAGCAAATGCACGTACTTTGCCACCTAATGCTATACCACGGACCAAAAGATCCGGTTTTGTGTGATTTTGATTTTCCATTTGTAATGGCTCCCCTCGTTGCTCTTGCTGTATATTCCAATGAGCATGTTCTTCTATTTTTATTTAGACGCTTTAGGCGTACCAAAAGTTTTGTCTATATTGGTTGTAACTATATTACGTTCATAAATCAAACGCAATCCTTCAAGAGTAAGCATCGGATTCACTTCATCTACCGTTTCGGTTTCACTGGAAATGAGTTCTGCCAAACCACCAGTCGCAATAACTTTACCGATAACGCCCATTTCTGCATGAATTCGTTTGACGATACCATCCACTTGACCTGCGTATCCATATATAATACCAGATTGCATCGCATGAACGGTATTGCGTCCTATCACTTTTTTAGGTTTTTCGAGTTCAATATTAGGTAATTTAGAAGCACGTTGATATAAAGCTTCTGTTGAAATACCAATTCCAGGTACAATCGCTCCACCTAAATAATCGCCTTTACTGTCTATACAATCAAATGTTGTCGCTGTGCCAAAATCAACCACAATCACCGGTCCACCGTATTTGGCAACGGCTGCTACTGCATTCACTATCCGATCTGCTCCTACTTCGCGCGGGTTCTCATAACGCAAGTTCAGACCGGTGCGTATGCCCGGTCCGACAATCATAGGAGTATGATGTAAATATTTTCTGCACATTTCTTCTAACGTGTTCATGATCGGAGGAACCACAGAAGAAATAATAATACCTTTAATATGATCTATTGCAATTTTAGACATTTGAAAAAGATTATGCACCATCACACCATACTCATCTGGTGTTGCTTGTCGATTCGTATTGATGCGGAAATGATGAAGCAATTGCTCTCCTTCATACACGCCTAGAACAATATTCGTATTCCCTATATCGATCACCACTATCAAAGTGCGTCACTCCCCTTTCTTCGCACCCAAATCCAGACTAATATCCAGATTTTCAAAAGAATACGTCAATCTCCCTACTGATATAATATCAACACCTGTGGCTGCCAAGTTATAAATAGTCTCTAAAGATACATTGCCTGATGCTTCGATTTTAACATGTGGTGCTTGTTGACGAATCATACGCACAGCTTCTTGCATACGTTCGGTCGGCATATTATCAAGCATAATGATATCTGCACCCACAGTCAAAGCTTCTTGCACTTGCTCTATACTTTCAGTCTCTACTTCAATCGTCATCGTATGGGGAATCTGTTGACGTGCAGAAGTCACAGCTTCTGTAATCCCGCCTGCTGCTTTGATATGATTGTCTTTAATCATAACGGCATCATATAATCCAAAACGATGATTATGCCCTCCACCAACACGTACTGCATATTTTTCAAGCATCCGATGTCCTGGTGTTGTTTTGCGTGTATCGACTAATCGTACTGGTAATTCTTGAATCGCATCTACATATTCACGAGTGCGAGTAGCGATCCCCGACATACGTTGCAATAGATTTAGCGCTAATCGCTCGCCTGTGAGCAGATGATGCGTGCTGCCTTCTACTTCTGCAATGATATCACCTTTGTGTAGCTTTTGTCCTTCTTGAGCAATAGGCTGAAAGGTTAGATCAGGATGAACGGTATGAAATACTAACTCTGCAATCGCCAGTCCAGCAAGTATACCGTCTTGCTTGGCATGAATAACAGCACGACTGATATGTCCTTGCGGAACGGTAGTCGCTGTGGTGATATCGCCAGCGCCTACATCTTCTTTGAGCCATAACTTGATCCATTCGATAAGATTTTCCTGATAACCATTAAACATCATCACTACTCTCCTTTGTTAGCTCTTGATCGATTTGTTGTAAAATATGTTGTTGCCACTGATCATCGTTACGTTCTGGAAAATCTTCTCGATAATGTCCGCCACGACTTTCTTCCCGGTAAAGAGCAGAACGCATAACGAGTAGCGCACAAGTTAGCATATTAGCCAGTTCTAGCGCTTCGCGACTATTTAGAGGATATTCGAAAATGACAGCTAATGCTTCAAGCTTATCGATTCCTTCTTGAAGAGACGATGCTGTGCGACGAAGCCCTGCGTGTTGCCCCATAATTCCCTGTAATTCTAAGCGCCAGCTAATCCACTGCTCAGTAGAGTTTGTGAATTCAGGTACATTCTTATCATAAAAAAGATTCGTTTTGGGCAAAACACAATCTGTGTTTGATATATCGATCGGATTCAGTTGCAGAATCTGCTGTACGACTCTTTTTCCAAACACAATCGCTTCAGATAATGAATTACTAGCTAATCGATTTGCTCCATGAATACCTGTAGAAGATACTTCACCACAAGCAAACAAGCGCTGCACACTGGTCGCTCCTTGCAGATCTGTTTTGATCCCACCCATCATATAATGAGCAGCTGGTGCTACGGGTATCCAATCTTGTGCAAGCTGTAGACCGTAACTCATACAGGTCTCATAAATCGTTGGAAAACGGTGTTTTAATACTTCTTCTGTCTCATGTGTAATATCCAGATATACAAAAGCACTATCTTCTTTTTCCATTTCACTCATAATCGCTCTAGCTACAATATCACGTGGCGCTAATTCTAGTAATGGATGATAATTTTTCATAAAAGCTTCGCCTTTGCGATTCCGTAAAATCGCCCCTTCTCCGCGCAACGCTTCTGAAATTAGAAACCGTGGTGCACCAGGATAACACAAAGCTGTCGGATGAAATTGAATAAATTCCATATCTCGCACCTGTGCTCCTGCACGATAGGCCATCGCTACTCCATCACCTGTAGCCACATCTGGGTTCGTTGTATATTGATATAATTGTCCGCTACCACCTGAACAAATCACTGTTGCTTCTGCTTGTACGTAGATCAGACTACCATCCGGTTGTTTGACGATAACGCCTTTACATTCATTGTGCTCTGTTATGAAATCAATAGCGAAATGTTCATCCCAGACTTCAATTCGAGGATGTTCAGCTACATGTTGAGATAGCGCTCGAACAATCTCATACCCTGTAGAATCACCATTGGCATGTAAAATACGACGATGACTATGCGCACCTTCTCTGGTCAACTCTAACTGCCCATCAATCGTATCAAATAAAGTCCCCAACCTTATCAGTTCTTGTACCCCTGCTGGCCCTTCTTGCACAAGCACATCTACCGCAGATGAAGAACAAAGCCCTGCTCCTGCCAGCAATGTATCTTGACGATGATATAGAGGAGAATCATCAGTGGATATTACTGCCGCAATCCCGCCTTGTGCATAACGGGTATTGCTTTCTAACAGCGATTTCTTAGTGATCATAAGAACGTGCTTATATTCACTTGCCAAAATAGCAGCAAATAACCCTGCAATTCCTGAACCTATAATAATAACATCTACTTGTTTGTGAATATATTCACTCAAATGATAATCGATCAGGCGATTTGGGATCATTATGGTTTCCTCTCAATCGTTCAAGATGAAGATACTTGTAGCATCCGTTCTAACGAAACACGAGCCTGATCAGCAACAACAGGCGGTACATAAATTTGTGGTTTCATATGTTCAAGACAATTCACTAATTTTTTTAAATTGTTCACTTTCATATTCGGGCATACTAAATATTTACTAGCAAAACGAAATGTTTTATCTGGACTATCTTTACGAAGCTGATAACCTGTACCGTCTTCTGTACCTACAATAAACTCCTGACAAGGCGATTCTTTGCAATATTTAATAATCGCTGTTGTACTGCCCACAAAGTCTCCTAAAGCTACCACATCTGGGCGACATTCAGGATGAACTACAAATTCAGACTGAGGGTATTTGGCTTTCATCTCCATCACGTCTTTGACTGTTAACATATCATGAGTATTACAGTAGCCTTCCCAGATAATCATTTTTTTGTCTGTATGCTGTTGTACATAATGCCCTAAGTTTTTATCAGGTACCCAGATAATTTCATCGGAATCTACAGATTGAATTACTTTAACAGCATTAGCAGAAGTACAGCAGATATCGGTTTCGGCTTTAATTTCAGCAGACGAATTGATATACGTTACTACTTTGGCATTGGGATGTTTTTCCTTTAAGCGACGCAATCCATCGACATTGACCATGTCCGCCATCGGACAACCTGCCCGTTCATCAGGAATAATCACTGTTTTGTTAGGTGCTAGAATCTTAGCACTTTCACCCATAAAATGAACTCCACAAAATACAATCGTATCGGCTTCAGTCTGAGCCGCTTTTTGCGCTAGCAAAAAAGAATCACCACGGAAATCAGCTACTTCTTGAATCTCATCTCGTTGATAATAATGAGCCAAAATAATTGCATTGCGTTCTTTTTTTAATTGTAAAAGACGTTCCCTGAGCTCTGCATCCCGTTCTGCTTTCTTTTCTAGTGCTAACGCTTCCATCGTAATCGCTCCTTTTCATTGTTTGAGATTCATTTCACAATGTTAGACAGACAAGTAGGTTCTAGGCCAGTAGAAGATTGCTGCTTAGAGAGTTTGTGAAAAATATCCCGTACTACAGTGTAAGTTGTGTCTAATTTGTGATCAATGTTCAACCAATAATGTACACAATCCTATAGTCACTTGTCAATCAGTGAATTAGAGCAAGGATTTCACGATACACAAAAAAGCCCGAAGATCATTATGATCTTCGGGCTTTGATATTTGTTGCATCTGTCATATTGATTAAGAAGTAGGTGTGCTTCCACCTGTTCCATTTGGTCCACGATCTTCGCCAGGACCATTGGTAGGGCTGTTTGGAATATCTCCGTCTTTACCTAATCCAGGTGTAGATGGAGTGTTGTCTTTTTCCAAACTCAAAGAACCACCGATGGTATCTACAGTAGGTTCGCCACCTTCTGGTGTTTCCCCTGAACCACTTGTGTTACCATCGCCATTTGTATCACTTAAAGATCCAGTTTCAATCAATTCTTTGATTTGTTCCAGATCCAATGTTTCTACTTCAAGCAATGTTTGAGCAATCAAATGCATTTCTCTTGAATGTTTTTGCAATAATTCACGACAACGTTCGTAAGATTCCGTAATAAAACGGTGCATTTCTTGATCGATCTCATAAGCGATTTTATCACTATAGTTTTGCTCGTGTCCGATATCACGACCCAAGAATACTTGACCTTGAGCAGTACCGAATTGCATTGGTCCAAGCTTCTCACTCATACCGTATTCAACGATCATGCTACGTACGATACTTGTTGCTTGCTGGAAATCACTATATGCTCCAGTACCAATCTCGCCGATAAATAATTCTTCAGCAACACGTCCACCAAGCAATCCAGTAACTTTATCCAACAATTCCTGTTTCGTTACAAGCATACGGTCTTCTTTAGGAAGCATAATAACATACCCGCCAGCACGTCCACGCGGTACGATTGTTACTTTGTGTACCATATCCGCATGCTCCAAGAAATAACCGACAATCGTATGACCCGCTTCATGATAAGCAACGATGCGTTTTTCACGATCACTAATAACACGACTACGTTTTTCTGTACCTACGATGATACGGTCAATCGCTTCATCAACCTCAGTCATCGAAATATCACGACGATTACGACGCGCAGCAAGCAATGCTGCTTCGTTCATCAAGTTCTCCAGATCTGCACCTGTAAAACCTGTTGTACGTTTCGCAATTGTATCCAATCTTACGTTAGATGTAAGTGGTTTGTTACGTGAGTGAACTTTCAGTACTGCTTCGCGACCTTTCACGTCTGGACGATCAACCGTAATTTGACGGTCAAAACGACCTGGACGTAACAATGCAGGATCCAAAATATCCGGACGGTTGGTTGCAGCTACGATAATAATACCTTCGTTCGCTCCAAAACCATCCATTTCAACAAGGAGTTGGTTCAACGTTTGTTCACGTTCGTCATGACCGCCACCAAGACCTGCGCCCCGTTGACGACCGACTGCATCAATCTCATCGATGAAAATAATACATGGTGCATTTTTCTTCGCATTTTCAAACAAATCACGTACACGCGACGCACCGACACCGACAAACATTTCCACGAAATCAGAACCGGAAATGCTGAAGAACGGAACGCCTGCTTCTCCTGCTACTGCACGAGCAAGCAATGTTTTACCTGTACCCGGAGGACCTACAAGAAGTACCCCTTTAGGAATACGAGCTCCAACTGCGTTAAACTTACGTGGATCTTTAAGGAAATCAACAACTTCGACGAGTTCTTGTTTCTCTTCGTCAGCCCCTGCTACATCCTCAAATGTAATTTTTTTCTTCTCTTCGTTATACAAGCGAGCACGACTCTTACCAAAGTTCATCACTTTGCCGCCGCCACCCTGAGCTTGATTGAAAAGGAAGAAGAATAGAATAAACATGATCACAAGCGGTATCATCGAAGTGATAAATGACAACCAAATACTGTCGCCTTCCATCGGCTTGATGGTTACTTGTGTACCCCCATTGTCACTAGCTGTTTCGATCTCGTTGATCGCCGCATCAGTGGCAGGGATGTAAGAAGAAAACGCATTAGATTTAGCATCTGCTGGTTTATTTTTGTATTCACCTGTAACCAAATAGGCATAGTTATCAAACTGAACCGTAACAGAGGAGACATTACCAGCAGCAAGTGCTGCTTTAAGCTGATCATATCTTGGATTATCGGTAGCTTCACTTCCGTCACTAACGTAACGAACAATGCCCACCACGACTAAAAAAAGAATTAAATAGAAACCCGAATTCCGGATGAACCGATTCATCCCCTACCTCCTCTCGAGACACTTAAATTATTTTACCATAGCAAGACTTACGTTCTCAATAGAGCGCGAAGTCAAATAACAGATATTACGGTGTCGGACAATATATCGACACTTGGATATGCCTGTTATCAGAGCATAGGTAATTAGTTTGAATAAATTGCCGGCTTTAAAATCCCAATGTAGGGTAGATTCCGGTATTTCTCAGCATAGTCTAGACCGTATCCAACGATAAAAGCATCCGGAATAACAAACCCGGTATAATCTGCTTCTAAGTCGACCGTTCTGCCTGCTGGCTTATCGAAAAGAGTAACTACACGTACGCTACTAGCACTACGACCGCGCAATACCTCCATAAGGTAACTAAGCGTGAGTCCACTGTCAATAATGTCTTCTACAATCAGTACGTCTCGACCTTCTACAGAAACGTCTAGATCTTTAATGATTTTGACAACGCCGGATGATTTGGTAGATGCTCCATAACTGGATACCGCCATAAAATCAATCTCAAGCGGTACATCGATCCGCTTAACCAGATCCGCCATAAATACAAAAGCACCTTTTAATACACAAATCACAAGCGGGTTGCGACCCTTGTAATCTTCACTTAGCTTATTGCCAAGTTCTAAAATCTTCTGTTGAATCTCTTCTTCACTGATGAGTACTTCTTCAATGTCATTGCGCAACTTGGTTGAACCTCCTACATTATACTTATCAAGCCGAATCGACGATAATCAAACATTTTCTTCAGTTTTTATTCGCCTCATATGTACTACACAAGAAGTACCCGGGTGTATCAAGGCTGATCCCGAACGTCGAATTCCTGGAATCCATAGCACTTGACCGTGCACATCAGCCACTAAAGGCAAAGTATTACGCTGAGATAATGGTATTTTCTCATCGATAAAAAGATTTTTAACTTTCTTGGTACCGCCTTTTTCGTTCAGTTTGAACACATCGCCTGGACGGCGAGAACGCAAACAAAGCGGAAAAGTCAGTAAATCCGCATCAAACCATGCTTCTTCCAAAGAAAGTTCCATCTGATCTGAATCATTCCTACTCCATGGTAATAATCGGATATCTAATTGCTCTTTAGCAAAAGGAATAGATATCACTTCATTAGTACACAAAATCGGAATACAATATGGTTCATAAAGCTTTGGTGTACCTCGTGTCAACTGGATATGCTGATACTCGCGGCGACAAATAACTTTATCCCCAATATCCAGACTCCAAGTCGTGAGGTCACTTTGCATAATCTGCCCCCGAACCATCTCAATTTTGGAAAAATCAAATTGTTCGTAAGATGGTGACAGATAACTCAATATTAGTTTAATCAACCTCCGTTGTAAAGCGACATGCACTTCGACGAAAGAAGCAACTTCAAATGAAAACGATCCTTCTTCTTCTTTAACCAATTCCGCGTATAACGTCCCTGTTTCCTCTTGAATATAATCATTTTCAGTTCCGACAATTTCAGCAAGCCTTCCCAGAGACGGTACAAGCTGCTCATTAAATTGCTCTAAAAATGGTAAAACATCCAGTCGAATACGGTTACGCGTATACTTGCGGTGAAGATTACTGCTATCTGTAATATACCCAAAATGGCATTCTTCACAGGCATGAATCAAGGTCGTCTTGTATATACGTAAGAACGGACGTATAAGTTCCACATTTTTTTCAGTTCTTCGCATTTTTATTCCGCTTAATCCCTCTGCCCCTGCTCCGCGCAATATTCGCATCAATACCGTCTCCGCTTGATCATCCAAATGATGAGCCAGTGCGATAGAATGTGCTGACCATTTGGTAGCGATTCGATGCAAAAAATCATACCGTAATGTACGGGCTGCTTCTTGTGGCCCTTGACCGGTTTGCTCTATATACGCAGGAGTACTGACTTCCTCCAACTCAAAAGCAATCCCTAGATCAGAAGCAATTTGCTGAACCACCTGCGCTTCTTGAGCAGACTCTTCGGGTCGAAATCCATGATTCAGGTGAGCACAGATGAGCGTCCACTGATATTCATCGGATAAAGCATGCAAAACATGAAGTAGCGCCACAGAATCAGGGCCGCCTGAAACAGCGACAACTATCGTATCGCCTCTAGACCAGAGCTTCTGTTCATGTACAAGTGTTCTGACATGCTCTAGCAACGATTGCCATGTCTGTCCACTCATCGTCACTCTCTCCGTTTCTTGATCGTTTTTTACTTTTTAAAAAATAAAGCAATAAATAACGCAATACTCAAAATGATAATAGACCAGATAAACGCATTTTTTAAACGGCGGGTCACCGGATCACCATCCGTGGATTTACTACTCAAAAAGCGTGAGCCACCGACTGCTTTCCACATATGATAAGCTTCGCCGGTACTTTTAAATTCTCCACGCAAAGCGCGTTTTAACCAATCTGCATATAATGTCAATCCAGGTGTCCGATCGATCAGTGACACAAGATCAGCAACACTTCGTATTTGTGGCAATTGAGTAGCTATGATTTGTTGTAATCCCGGCTCGTTAAATAACTTGATACACATCACAGCAAAAGCAAATAGATCATACGCGTAATCACCTGTGCGATTGCCTGCTTTCCAGAATTTGCGATCATACCATTCTGTAAATTGATGCAGACTTCGCCCTGCTTGTATCGCCCCACCATAATCGATAAGTTCTACCTGTCCTTCGTCTGTAATAATCACGTGCTCAGCTTTTAAGTCACCAAATACCCAATTGGCTTCATGCAATTCACGTAAAATATCAAGCACACCTAAGCCTGCTTTACCGAGATTTTCACTGCCTTTTGCGCGAAGGAAGTTAGTTAATGTCTGACCTTTTACATATTTCATCACATAAAAAGGAATAATTAATCCGTCTTCTTCATAATCATCCGCATCATACAGATAACGATTCACCTGATTTTTTCCTGTTTCTTTCCAATGCTTATGTAAAGAAAAAAGAAGTTTGATCTCGGATTGTAACGTACGATTGTAAGTGCCCATTTTCAAAGCGTACAGATTGCCGTTCACTATAGCAGACACTAAATAAACGGTTCCATTGGTTCCGTTGCCCAGTACACGTTGCACCATATACTGTTGTCCTCTAGTTCTTCCGCTAATCATAGTACCTGGCGGCAATTCCGAATTAGTTGATATTGACACCGGGCTTCTCCTTCTCCTCTGAGGGCAGTCTAGATTTAGTGTACCATACCTATAGCAAAAAAACCGCAGATGCCAGGGCACCTACGGTCATTATTGATATGTTCTATATGCAAGGTAAGGATTAACTACGCTTGGCACCACGGCCTCCACGCTTGGATTCCGTATTTTTTTTGAGTGAAGAAATGCGTTCCTCACTATCTTTCATGAAGCGTGTCAATTTATCATCAAACGAAGGCTTGCCAACTGCTGGCTTGTTGAAAGAACGACCTCCACGATCACCGCCACCGCCGCGATTAAATCCGCCGCCGCCTCCAGAACGCTCTCCGCCATCTCTACCGCCGCCACCGCTGTTGCGTTGCTCAAAGCTACGCTCTGGACGAGGTGGTCTAGAAGATGGTGCTGGTTCTGCTGGTTTGTCAACTGCTTGTTTGATCGAAAGTCCGATTTTACCGTCTTTGTCTACATTGATGACTTTAACAGTAACGACGTCGCCCATTTTAAGATGGTCATTAACGTCTTTTACATAGTTGTCGGCAATTTCCGAGATGTGAACAAGACCAGTGACACCTCCCGACAAATCTACAAATGCTCCAAAGTGTGTTATTCCTGTCACTTTGCCTTCTAACTTGGTGCCCACTTCAATTGCCATAGAGTAAAATAATCCTCCCTTAAAATATACAGTAAAATCCCTTACGGATTACAATCTGCGTTGATTAAATTATAACGGAAGCCGAAAATAAGGTCAACTCACTAATACTCAGTTTTACGACTTATTTCACTTCATTATTCATTTACTGTCTGTTGCCTCTGTTGCCCAAATCGGTGTTTCGCCTGGTAAATACATACCATATTGCTTACGAGCGACTTGTCCGATATATTCCGGGTCTTCCAATCGCTTCACTTCACTTTGCGATTGAGCAAATGCTGCATCTGCTTGTTGCTTCTGTACTTGATGCTGAGTGAGTTCTTCTTTTTTCTCCGCTAAATGTATAGATTGCATAATGAACGTATACATCGCCCAGCCTAGGAATAACACCATGAAAAGCATCCAAATCCGTAGCCGTCTGCGCGCCCCATTGTTTCCCTGAGATGACTGATTATTTGTTTTGTAGTTACCGCTTCGAATCGGCGTAGGTTTTGAGTTCATTGGGTTGCCTCCTTGATGGTCTGTCGTCATTACATCGCTAACATTACATTTTAATTAACATTACCACAAAATAACGATTTGTAACACTTTGTCGACAAATTAAAAGAAAAAACAAAAAAGGCTGTCTCCAAGTCCGAAGACGTGAAGACAGCCTTTTTCAATAACAAGCAACCCGTGTATGATTGGATATTCACCAACATTAATCTCTAGAAAAAATATCATCCTGTCTTACGATAGGCTCTTCTTTGAGCAATGTATACATCGTTGCTGCTTCTTCTTTGCGCGTACTATCCGCCAAACGTTCTACTTGTACAGTGACTAGCTTTTGTCCAAACTGAACTGTAATCTCGTCACCGACTTTGAGCGTAGCACTAGGCTTGGCTTCACGTCCATTCAACAGGACTCGTCCCTGCTCGGACACATCTTTTGCCACAGTACGGCGCTTGATCAGTCTCGATACTTTCAGGAATTTGTCCAGACGCATTAGTTTACCGCTTCTTTAAGCTTGTTGCCTGCTTTGAATGCAGGAACATTGGATTCCGCAATGTTGATTTCTTCACCTGTTTGCGGGTTGCGTCCGGTACGAGCTGCACGTTTGCGAGTTTCAAACGTACCAAAACCGATCAATTGAACTTTATCGCCTTTTGTTAATGCATCTGTGATTTCACCAAGGAAACCGTTCAATACTGTTTCAACGTCTCTTTTTGTCAATCCGCTGCTTGTGGAAATGTTGTTAATCAAGTCTGTTTTATTCATTATTCAAAGCCTCCCAAATATTCAAAGAAATATAGCTGCGTTATTCAGATTGTCTATTGATGCACAATATGTTTACGCAAAGTTGCTTGCCTACAGTATATTACATTCTTCATGACATCCCAAATTCCTCTATGTTTACTGGAGTAATTGGTGCCATAAGCATCATAGCATACCGTAAGCGTGTGCTTCAACGCTGCTAGAAAGATCATAACATAAGAACGTATGCTCTGCTTATTTTTTTCGAAATAATTGAATTACTGTTTATTTTGTAATTTGGCTTCATCCCATAGCTGATCGAGTTCTACCAAAGACATAGACAGAATATCTTTACCCTGCGTGTGTAATGCCTGTTCAATATATTGAAATCTGTGTTTGAATTTGCGATTAACCAGTGCTAGCGATTGCTCAGGATCGGCATTGATAAAGCGAGCAATATTGACTGCACAGAAAAGCACATCGCCTAACTCCAATTGCTGATCCAGTACATCATGACCTTCACGTACAGCTTCTTTCAGCTCTAGCAATTCTTCATCCATTTTGGCAAAAGCGCCTTCGATGTTTTCCCAATCAAAGCCTACTTTTGCTGCTTTTTTCTGGATTTTGTAAGCTGTCAGTAGTGCAGGCAGATCCCGTGGAACACCGTCTAAAAGAGAAGCTGTAGCATCTAACGTGCCTTTGAGTTTTTTCTCTTCGGCTTTCATAGCATCCCAATTTTGGAGAGCCGTCTGTGCGTCATTGGCTTCGCGGTCACCAAATACATGCGGATGACGGAAGATCAGTTTTTGATTCAGACTTTCAATCACATCATAGACTGTAAAAGCTCCTGTTTCTTCTTCGATTTGAGCATGCAGCATAATTTGCAACAATACATCGCCCAATTCTTCTTGCATATGTTCTGGATCATCATCGTCTATCGTTTCTAACACTTCATACGTTTCTTCGATAAAATTCTGACGAAGCGATTGATGTGTCTGCTCTTGATCCCACGGACATCCACCCGGACTACGCAAAATTCCTACAATCTCATGCAGACGAGCAAACGTACGATTACGAATCTGTTCATCTTCTGTACGAGGTACATAGATCAGCGATAAATTGCCATAATTTTCAGTACGATCTAATTCGTATACAGGTGTGCGTTCGATGATTTCTTTGCCTTGCACTCCTAGATAATGACACACGATCACTTCAAAATCATCTGGATACAGCTCCATCAAGCTTAATTTTACATCGGAAGCCGTAAACGTATCATAGACTTGCCCAATTACGGTATGAAGCTGAGGTTGAAGCAATTGAGCATTAAGCTGAGCCGCATCGAGCAACTGAAACCCTTCGATAGGATCAAATCCTAGACGGGTAAATGCTTCATCCAAAAAGCTTTCCCCACCTAGTACATTTACAGTGATATTCAGTGCTTGTCCTTGTTCACGCAAAATCTGAACCGTTTTCTCAGCGACCATCGGATGACCGGGTACAGCATAGATAATTTCTTCTGTATCTAGCCCTTCCACTGCCGCTTGTAACAACCGATTGGCAATCTCCGCATACACTTCTGGAAATGAATTTTTCGATTCATATACCTCATCAAATGTTACAAAATCAGCTTCTAACGCTTCTAATGCTGGATGATCTTTGGTACGAACAAATAGCTTTTCAGCTTGTTCCAATTTACGAAAAATACCGACTGTTAATTGATCTACATCTCCTGAACCGAGTCCTACTATTGTAATTTGTGCACTCATATTTGTCCTCCTAACCATTGGTATATCAACTGTATATTGTTATGAAATTAATTTGAATTTTTGCAGTAATTTAGCTAATTTCTTACCTATTTTCGGCAAAGCAATAATCTCTGCGGTAGTCATAATTTTCAATTGGAATATACCACCTGCAAATACAATTGCACCGATAACTACTCCGCCTAATGTGATCAGAGACGCTTGAATACGTCCATCCAGTCCCCAGCGATCGAATACATATTCAGCCCCGAACATCCATGCAATAACAGTGCCAGACATTACCATAACCAAAAATAAAGGCTTGAACAAATCTTGCTTCCATGTCACTTGTAGACGGGTTAATCGTATCAATAACCATGTATTTAAAACAGCAGCTACCGCATAACCAATAATGCCCGCAAATGCAGCACCTGTAATACCGAAATAAGGAACCAGTACAATATTAAGCACTGCTTTAACGACAGTGGCAAGTAACAAATGTACTGCTGGAGCTTTGACAGAACCCATTCCTTGTAATAACGCTGCTGTTACGATTGACACAGTAGCTCCTACGCCTGTAAAAGCTAACCAGCGCATCGCTTCACTACCTGCATCGTCTTGATACAACATAATATCTAGTGGAACAGCTAGTACCGCTACACCAGCTGAAGCAGCAAGCCCAAGCAACCAAAACCAGCTTAGTGCCTGACGACTCTGTGATTGCACCAGATCCATTCGGTCACGTACTCTGGCATCTGCCAGTGCAGGAATAAACAATACAGATAAGGATGTAGCTAGCATCGACATCAACTGTACTAATGGCATTCCTCGATTGTATATCCCGAATTGTACCATAGCCTCTGCTTCACTCCAGCCAATTCCTTTTAATAGACGTGGAACTGTAAAAGTATCTACCAGACTAATTAAAGGCGCGGATAATGATCCCAAGCAGATCGGTAGTGCATAGAGTGATAATGCTTTGAGCAAAGGAAGTACAGGCTCATGAACACTATTTGGTATCGAAGATGGCGATAATCTCACCGCTGATTTTTGACGATAAATCCACCAGTAGATCAACATCACCAATAAACCAGCAGCTCCACCTGCGGCAGAACCAAATGTAGCACCCGCCGCAATCCAATCGTCTGCGGCTCCATTGCGGTCTAACATCAGCAGTAAAATAACCATTGCAGCTACACGAATCGTCTGCTCAGCGACCTGAGAGACCGCTGTAGGGATCATATTATGCATTCCCTGAAAATATCCCCGTAGCCCCGCCATAATCGGCACTAGCGGCAAAGCTAGCGCTGAACTACGTATAGCGGCTTCCGTATGACGATTATCGATCCAGTCTGCCAGTAAAGGTGCTCCTATGTACATCAGAATGCCGCCTACTACGCCTAGAACAATCAGCATCACAGATGAGATTGTTAAAACACGCCTTGCTCCTTCTTCATTACCAGCTGCGATCCGTTCAGCTACAAATTTGGAAACAGCTGCTGGAAATCCAGCGGTAGCGACAAGAAGAACTAGCGTATAAAAAGGATACACCGCATTATAAATACCGAATACTCCATCTCCTCCGATATTCTGCAACGGTATTTTTTGGATCGTACCGATTAATTTAGATAACACAGCTGCCAATGCTAATATAAATGCTCCTTTAAGCATACGCGAAGATGGAGAGGATTCTTTCATATGCACGGTGCTCCTTTCTAGCCAGTAGTGGCATTCTTTTTTTCGGAATAAATTACACAAAAATAGCGCGGAGACTCCGCGCTATTTGTTTTACCCATTCAATCTACTTTTTGCTATAGAAGCCAATCAGTCATCAAATATTATTTACTGCTCTCTGCTGGTGCTTCTGTAGAAGAACCTTCTGTTGCAGGTGCAGTTGTTGTTGGAGCTGTTGTTCCCTCTGTAGCTGGTGCTGTTGGAGCCGTTGTACCTTCTGTCGGCGCTGTAGCAGCTGGAGCTGTTTCAGATTTAGGTAGATTTTTCTTCGTAATCATACCTGGTACTTCTTTAGACATATATTCGCTGAATTTTTGAGAAGCAATTTGAGATTTGATTGTTTCTTTTTCTTCAGCCGTTAGATCAGCAAATGCTTTGTCTGTACGAGATTCTACTTTAATTACGTGGTAACCGTAATCTGTTTTCACTGGATCACCGATCACACCGATTTTTTGTTCCAATGCTGCATTTTTGAAGCCTTCAACCCAGTTTCCAACTTTATAGTTTTCGTAAAGACCACCTTTGTCTTTAGAACCTGTATCGTCAGAATATTTTTTAGCGATTGTTGCAAAGTCTGCTCCGCCATCTAATTTAGCTTTTACTTCTTTAGCTAATTTCAATGCTTCAGCATCTGTACGAGTTTTACCATCAGCAGTTTGTAGTCCGATCAATACGTGACGTACAGAAGCTGTTGTGTAATCTTTTTTGTTGTCATTGTAGTATTTCTCTACATCTGCATCTGTAACTTTTTCTTTCATTACTTCAGAAGCAGTCAATACACGTGTCATATAGTCTTTAACATCTTGCTCTGTCAAATTAGCTTCTTTGAGCATAGTAGCCAGTTGTTCAGGATCTACACTTGTTTTGAATTGAGCTAGTTGTTCTTCACCTTGTTTAGCACCGGCAGTTTTTGCTGCTTCGCTTGCACTGTCATCAAGAGATTTGTAAGCTATCTCTTGCTCTAGCAAAATTTCTTTATATTCGTCCATATCAAACATTTGAGCATATTGAGGAGAGAAGAATTTCATCATACTTACTTCATGATTAAATTCATTTTCAGTGATTGTACCGCCTTTATACTCGGCAACCACCGCACTTGTATCTTTCGTTTCATCATTCTTTGTTTCCGCGGTTGTTCCTTTGTTACAAGCTGCTAACAGACTGATGCACAGAATAGCAACTACTGCTAACATCGTCGTTTTCCGCGCAGCTTTTTTAATTGGCCACATCCTGTAGTTCCCCCTTTAGTTTGAATGATTCCATGATAGCCTCGAGGAATTGGCAAAGCAGTTCAAGCAGCTCGCCATCCGTTAGTCCTTTACCTTTGACTTGAATAACCATATTGGAACCCTGATTAAATTGTACACGTCTTTCGAAGCGATTGCCAACTTGGGACAGTTTGCTCAAATTGAACGCTTTTTCTTGCCCTGTATGGAACTTCAGCAACACATCGTCTCCGCGGCGCGAAATATTTTCGATACCGTAGCGTTTGCCGTACAGCTTGAGTCTTGCCACTTGTAATAACTGTAATACCGCTTCAGGCAATTCGCCAAAACGATCTAACAGTTCATCTTCAAGCTCGCTAATATCATCAAAAGCAGACAATACAGCAACTTTTTTGTAAATTTCTATTTTTTGGATACTGTCATAAATATAATCAGCTGGTAGATACGCGTCAATAGACAGATCAATAACAGTATTCCAATCGTTCGCTTTGGTATCTTCTTCGCCTAGCATTGTCACTTTACGTTTCTGAATTTCTTCAGCTAGCATTTGTGAATACAGATCGAACCCGACCGAAGCGATAAAGCCTGATTGTTCAGCCCCTAGAAGATTACCTGCTCCACGAATCGATAGATCGCGCATCGCAATTTTGAAGCCTGAACCCAGTTCTGTGAATTCTTTAATCGATTGCAGACGTTTCTCTGCTACTTCAGTTAAGACTTTATCCCGTTGGTACGTAAAATAAGCATACGCGATTCGGTTCGAACGTCCAACCCGTCCACGCAACTGATACAACTGAGAAAGCCCCATTTTATCAGCGTCATGTACAATAAGCGTATTCACGTTTGGAATATCTACGCCTGTCTCAATAATACTGGTACTTACGAGTACATCGAATTCGCCATCTAAGAAATCAAGAATTGTTTTTTCCAATTCTTGTTCAGACATTTGACCATGCCCGACAGCGACTCTTGCATCTGGAACCAGTTCAGAGATTTGAGCTGCCATTTCGTGAATTCCTTGAACTTTGTTGTAAAGGTAATAAATCTGACCACCGCGAATCAATTCGCGCTCTACAGCTTCACGAACCAATGTATAGCTATGTTCAACCACATAAGTCTGAACAGGGAAACGATTCTCTGGTGGCGTCTCAATAACAGAAAGATCACGCACACCTAGCATCGACATATGAAGCGTACGCGGAATTGGCGTCGCTGTCAGCGTCAGCACGTCTACATTGGTTTTGAGACGTTTTAACTTTTCTTTATGTGATACACCGAATCGTTGTTCTTCATCGACAATCAATAGACCGAGGTCTTTAAAAATAATATCTTGAGACAACAGACGATGAGTACCGATCACAATATCAACTGTACCTTGCTTGATGCCTTTAATCGTATCATTCTGCTCTTTACGCGTACGGAATCGACTCAATACACTAATATTAAAAGGATATTCGGCAAACCGCTCTCGGAATGTCTCATAATGCTGTTGCGCCAAAATCGTAGTCGGTACCAGAATCGCCACTTGCTTGCCTTCAATAGCAGACTTAAATGCTGCACGAATAGCCACTTCTGTTTTCCCGTATCCTACATCACCGCAAAGCAAACGATCCATCGGACGCGTTTTTTCCATATCTTTTTTGATTTCATCAATCGCACGTAATTGATCACGAGTCTCATCATAAGGGAAAATATCTTCGAACTCTTGCTGTTCCGCCGTATCTTTTTCAAATCCATATCCAGAAGCTTCTTGACGCTCTGCATATAATTTGATCAGATCATCTGCAATATCTTGAACAGAAGAACGAACTTTACTTTTCACTCTAGTCCACTCATTACCACCAAGCTTGTAGACTTTAGGTTCTTTTTCTTCAGAGCCTACATACTTCTGGATCAGATCGATCTGTTCGATCGGTACAGACAGCTTATCGCCACCTGCATACATAATATGCATGTAATCTTTGTGAATACCGGCGACTTCAAGTGTACCGATTCCCATATATTTACCGATACCATGATTTTGGTGAACAACATAGTCACCTACTTTAAGCTCGGTATAACTACGAATCCGTTCTGCATTATCTACATTTTTGCTAACTTTGCGTACTTTACGTTGCTTTTTGGAGAACATTTCGCCTTCGGTAATAACCGCCAAATTAATCGATGGTAATTCAAATCCTGTTTGCAGACTACCATCAATCATAATAGGAGTCTCGATATCGTAATCGTCAAGAACCCGGCGCACACGCTCCATCCGTTCTTCACCATTAGCGACCATCAACACTTGAATCCCTGCTTTTTTCCAGCGTTCCATCTCAGACTTGAGCACGTTCATTTGTCCATGGAAATCCTGCATCGTACGACTGACAAAGTTAACGATATTGCCTGGAAGCACATGCGGAACCTGACGTAAAAAGATCGATGTCCAGATCGTCTGGAAGCCACTGCGATACATAATATCATCTGTATCTCCAGCAAGTTCAAGCGAAGGCAAGTTTTTGCCGTTTTGCAATAAATGCATATTCCATTCTGATTCATCCCGCTCTAATTGCTTGGCTGTTTCGAGCAATCGTGCAGGTTCTTCCATAATCAGAATCGTATCTTCAGGCATGTAATTATACAAAGTGACCTGCTCTGGATAGAGCAAGCTAATATATTTATAGATTTCCGGAAAATAGATATGTTGACGCATCAATTCAATCTCGCGACCAATTTCTTCGCGCAGACGAATTTTTGCCTGACGATCTGTCATTTTTTCGATTTGCATTTCAAGGCGAGCTGAAGCTTGATCTGCGGCTTGATTCATACGATTGCGGTCTGCAATAATTTCGCGACAAGGTGTAATCGTGATAGATTTCACTTTATCAATAGAGCGCTGATCATCAGGATCGAAAGTACGAATCGAATCGATATCTTCATCAAATAATTCAATTCGATACGCCAAACTCGCTGTTGCAGGATAAAAGTCAATAATCCCACCACGTACGCTCATTTCACCGCGTGATTCTACACGTTCTACGCGTTCATAGCCAAGTTCAATCATACGGGTTAAAAACGTATCTAGAACCAGTGTACCGCCTTCTTGTAATTCAATTTCAGCACCTGCTAATGATTCTGGAGCAGGTACAAAGCGCCGAATACCGGAAAAAGGCACAACAACAACGCCTCTAAATCCAGCAGCACATTTCATCAATACATCAATGCGTTGTGCTAATGTCTCAGGGCTTGATATTGCTGATTCTGCGGCTACCAATTCATTAGCTGGATATAACAAAACCTGCTCAGGTGTTAGCGCTTCCTGTAAATCTTCAGCAAGCTTATGAGCAGCAAACATATTATGAGTGACGACCAATAATGGTCTTTGGACTTCTGTGAACAGACTAGCCATCATGATCTGGCGTGAAGAACCGGATAAACCGGAGATGAGTTGTTCTTTCATCCCGGACACAATACCAGATGTAACAGAACCAAAATCCTTGTCTTTGGCAAATGCTTGTATCAGAGTTTCTAACAAAACGGCACCTCACTTATCCTTAGGTAAAAACGGTAAAACGACAAATCGGATTCATCTCGATTTGCCTACAAACAACCGCCTTCTTATCTAACCTGTGTTACAGATCAGCATCAAAGGCGGTACTTATGAATTTGGGACAGTTGTCAATGTCTGTAATTGCTTATGAATTAAGGCTTATTATAGCATCAACCGTTAAATTTAGCCATCGTCTGCTCAAAGGTATGCTTTAAGCTATATTCCATCGCATTACAAGCATTTTCGATCATTTCGTCTAGCAATTCTTTTTCTTTTTTGGCAAAAGGAGAAAGTACATAATCGACAATTGCATATCCAGGTGCTGGTCTTGAAATTCCCATACGAATACGATTAAATGTCTGTGTACCTGTATGTTGAATAATCGACTTAATCCCATTATGTCCACCTGCACTGCCTTGATAACGCAGACGAATCTTGCCTGTTTCGGTATCCATATCATCATAGACGACAATAAGATCTTCCAGCGGTACTTTATAATAATCCATATATCCTCTGATCGCTTCACCAGACAAATTCATATAGGTCATAGGTTTAATTAAAACGACTTTGACCCCATCAATATGTCCTTCACCGATCAGTGATTTACTTTTAGCTTGATTAATAGCAATCCCGTGACGATCTGCTAAGCGATCCAATGCCATAAAACCAACATTATGACGGGTTTTGGCATACTCAGATCCGGGATTGCCCAAACCTACAATCCATTTCATTGGTACATATCCTCTTTTCTTTGAAAATATACAATCATCCAAAATGTAAAGGTTGCTATATTATCGTGCAGTCACTAACATTTTTTGCTAAAATCAAATTATTGAATACGTATCATACTTTTGATACTTATCTGCAAATGATCAACTTCACGACTAACCAGTATAGAGAGGGGGATTCAGCATGTACACCTTTGGGCAGCAATTGCTGAAAAACCGTCATTTTTATGATCATTTTAAGCAGGAAGTGCCTGTGCAGATTTATCGTCGTGATATTCCTGTCGATATCGGAATGATTACGGCGTATGATCACCAGTTTATCGAGGTGAATCGTGTATTGTATCATCGGCAACGTCATGTGTTTCTTTCAAGACCCGGGTATTAATAGATACGCCGATAAGGGTTACTCGCCTCAGATGGGGCAAGTAACCCTTTTATTACATCAACGCTTATTCAATTTCAAATAGTTTACTGATCGATAGCTCTTCATGAACACGAATAATCGCTTCGCCCATAAGAGGTGCTACCGACAATACTTTTAATTTACTTGTAGGATTAGGATGCGTGATTGGAATTGTATCTGTTACAATCACTTCTTTAAGCGGCGAATTTTCCAGACGATCCATAGCCGGACCAGACAATACTGGATGTGTACAACAAGCATACACTTCTTTTACTCCACCTTCGATCAAAGCATTTGCACCCAAAACGATTGTACCCGCTGTATCAATAATATCATCAACCAAAATGGCTGTTTTACCTTCGATATTACCGATAATGTTCATCACTTCACTCACATTCGGTTCAGGGCGACGCTTATCAATAATTGCAAGCGGAGCACTTAGTAGATCAGCAAGCTTACGCGCGCGTACTACACCACCGTGGTCAGGAGAAACGACAACAGGATTTTCAATTTTTTTGGAACGGAAATATTGAGCCAAAATAGGCACTCCAAGTAGATGATCTACAGGAATATCGAAGAATCCTTGAATCTGCATAGCATGTAAATCCATAGCGATAACACGATGAGCGCCTGCTTTTTCAATCAGATTCGCTACCAATTTAGCTGTAATTGGATCACGTGAACGTGCTTTACGGTCTTGGCGTGCATAGCCGTAATATGGAATAACCACATTAATACTTTTAGCAGAAGCACGTTTTAATGCATCTACCATAACTAGCAGTTCCATCAGATTATCATTGACAGGTGCACAAGTAGATTGGATTACATAGACATGGCAACCACGAACACTTTCAGACAACTTCACCTGAATCTCTCCGTCACTAAATCCAGTCGTACGAGATTCACCCATAGGAATACCAATATAGTCAGCAATCTGTCCCGCCAACTTAGGGTTAGAATTACAAGTGAAAATTTTTAATTTAGAATCACAATAAGTCATAATGGTTAAAACCCTCCGTGGTGGTTCATTGGAATGCTTATCAACTCGGCGTTCATTTCTCTTTAGATCCGTCAAATCATACAACAAGCATTATATATTTCATATTATATAATAATTCTTTAGCGAATAGTGGCATTTTGTTGGTAAGAATAGATAATAATTTTAGTTCTAGCGCATTATTTTCTGCTATAACTGTTAATTATTTCTTTTTTTCATGAATTGCTTTCGCTTTTGCACGAATTTTCTCAGCATATCCTGATTTGTTTTCTTGACGTTGACGAGCGATAGCCATATCGTTTGCTTCTACATCTTGTGTAATCGTAGAACCAGCTACCACATACGCACCATCACCTACACGTACAGGAGCAATCAAGTTAGAATTACTACCAATAAATACATTATCACCAATTTCAGTGATTGATTTGTTAAGTCCATCATAGTTAGCTGTAATGGCTCCACAACCAATATTAACGCCTGAACCTACAACAGCATCCCCTACATAGCTTAGATGAGGAATTTTGGAACCTTGACCTACTGTTACATTTTTGAGTTCTACAAAGTCGCCGACTTTCACTTGATCGCTTAACTTTGTACCCGGGCGTAAGTATGCGAATGGACCGATATTACCTTCAGCTCCTACTTCTGCTCCAGAAAGAATCGATTGACGTACAGTCGAACCATTTCCAATAGTTGAATCTTCTATCTCTGTATTCGGGCCAATTATACAATCTTCACCGATAACAGTATGACCGTTTAGAATCGTTCCCGGATAAAGTACAGTATCGGAACCGATCACCACATCTGCTCCAATATAAGTAGCGGACGGATCGATAATCGTTACACCGTTTAGCATATGTTTTTTGGCAAGACGTGCACGCATAAAACCTTCTGCTTCAGACAATGCTAGACGATCATTAACACCGATCGATTCTGCTAGATCAAATGTTTCGTAGGCAGCTACCATTTCGCCTTGTTCACGTAAAATTTTGATGCAATCAGTCAAATAATATTCCTGTTGTGCATTATCGTTAGTAATCTGAGAAAGCGCCTGGAACAATTTACTGTTATCAAAACAATACGTACCTGTATTGATTTCTTGAACAGCTAATTCTTCAGGTGTACCTTCTTTTTGCTCAACAATCTTCTGTACACTACCATCTGCTCCACGAATAATACGACCGTATCCTGTCGGATCTATCATCGAAGCTGTTAAAATAGTTACTGCTGCTCCCTGACTTTCATGGTTAGCAATAATGTTTTCTAACGTTTCAGGAGTAACAAGCGGTGTATCTCCGCAAATAATGATCGTCGTTCCTTGTTCGGTACCAAGCAATGATTCAGCTTGTTGAATCGCATGACCTGTTCCTAATTGCTCACTTTGTAGTGCATATTCAGCACGATCTCCCAAATAAGCTTGTACTGCTTCAGCGCCATGCCCTACAATAACGACACTTCGTTCACACTGTACTTGTTGTACAGCATCTAGTACATGACCGACCATCGGCTTACCACATACCGGATGGAGTACTTTGTACAATTTGGATTTCATGCGTTTGCCTTTACCTGCTGCAAGTATAATTGCCATTCTTTTCGAATCCAACACTACAGACCTCCTTGTAAAACTCATATATTTACATCACTTTTTATTAGATATGTTGTTAAAACTCCTTAATGAATATATCTTATTCCAGACAAAAAGAAAAGGGAGCCACAATGTAGCTCCCTGTGGCTCCCTTTTCTTTCAAACCCCAATAAGTAAACGTTAAGCACCTTCTTCGATCACTTCTTCTTCTTCCACTCCTGCACGTTCGTACTCAGCCAATACAGCTAACTGAATCTTCTCGCGAGTTCCAGAAGAAATAGGATGCGCTATGTCGCGAAACTCACCATCCGGTGTCCGTTTGCTTGGCATTGCAACAAACATTCCATTGTTACCATCAATTACACGAATGTCATGAACGACAAATTCGCTATCAATTGTGATGGATGCGATTGCTTTCATTCGGCCTTCGGAATTCACTCGGCGGAGTCTTACATCCGTTATTTCCATATGTGTTCACCACCTTTGTCTATAAAGACTTAGATTGTGTAATTCCACACATAGAAGCCAAATTCCTTCTTTTTTCTCCAAAATAATTGTGTATTTTTTTATTTTATTTATTTTTAGGCTCGATTTCTACCGATTTCACATGATTTTAATGATATTCGTTCTCATTACTAAAATGAAAATCATTGGCAAAAAAGCTTAATTAGAATCATTTTCAAAGTAGTTGCCAGGTTGTACCGTAATTTTTTTGTTTTTAGGATCGATATCAGTTACTTTCGCAAGTGACACATAATCTGCCCACAAACGATCATCCGTGTCGACAGAACCTGATTCCAATAGTACCCCTACACCCGCAACCGTTGCATTGAACTCTCCCAAAAGATCAACCATTCCTTGAATCGTACCGCCAGCTTTCATAAAATCATCAATAATCAATACGCGAGATTTTTCTTTTAGCGCGCGACGCGACAACGTCATCGTGTGCAAGCTCTTATGAGAACCGGATACATAGTTAATACTTACTGCTGATCCTTCTGTCATCTGATGATCACGTCTTACTAATACCACCGGCAAATTCAATTGCGTGCCTGTAGCATGAGCTAGCGGAATCCCTTTTGTTTCTACCGTCATAATCACATCGATCGGCGTATCTGCAAATGCAGAAGCAAAAATCTTACCCACTTCATTCAAAATAGCAGGCTGCCCTAGCAAATCAGACATATAAATATAGTTACCTGGAAGCAGACGATCAGGTTGTCCCAATTGACCGCATAATTCTTCCATAAAAGAAAATGCTTTTTCTTTGGCAAGCTTCGGAATATACTTCACTCCACCTGCTGCTCCTGCAAGTGTCAACAACTCTCCTGTGCCATCTTCTTCAAAAACTTCTTTGATAATGGTCAGATCCTCACTAATCGATGATTTGGCCGCTCCGTATCGATCAGCGAAAGTGGTTAATGGAATTAGCGTATGTGGTCGTGAAGTTAAATATTGAGTTAACTCAACTAACCGCGCGCTTCTTTTTAATTTTTTCACCGTAACGCCTCGCTATCTACAAAATATTGACATTTTATACCCTAAACCCGAATAATTAAAGTGAATATAACATTTTTGTACGTGTTTGTAAAAGAAAATCGCAATCTTTTTCTCTTATGGCTTATCATCGAGCACCATATTGAGTAAAAAAGACTGCGATTTGAAATCAGTTAAGTTAGTATTCGTACAGCATATACTTCTTTACAAAATCCTCTTAACCCGTTGTAGACACGAGCTACTTTAGATTCTTTTGAAATCAATCCAAATACCGTAGGGCCACTGCCTGACATTAATACGCCATCAGCTCCAAGCTGGATCATCGCCTGCTTCAACTGCTGTACTTGCGGATAGTGAGTCAGTGTCACATCTTCAAGCACATTGCCAAGCTGATCACAGATTTCATCAAATGATTTATTTTCTAACGCTTTCTGCATTTCGATAGCAGAAGGGTGTTTGGCTACTTTATCAGCGCGGAAACGTCCGTATACATCAGCAGTCGATACATTGATCGGTGGCTTCGCGAGAACGACCCAGCAATCCGGTGGACTGGTAAGTGGGGTCAAAAGCTCTCCACGTCCTGTTGCTAACGCTGTACCGCCTGTAATACAGAATGGCACATCAGAACCGATAGAAGCACCTAGCTCCATCATGTCGTCGTGAGGAATCTGGAGGTTCCAGAGACGATTCAATCCTCTAAGCGCTGCGGCAGCATCACTACTACCTCCCGCTAGACCTGCAGCAACTGGAATCTGCTTATCGATATGAATATGTACGCCCTGTTTGATATTATATTTTGCTTTGATTTTTTGAGCAGCTTGAAAAGCAAGATTTTTCTCATCCAAAGGAATATATCCGGCTTGACTGGAAATTTGGATCGTATCTCGAGACAATTCAGTGAGTGTCAGCCGATCTGCTAAATCGACCATCGTCATAATCATCTCGACCTCATGATAACCATCCGGTCGTTTATGTAACACATCCAGCATCAGGTTAATCTTCGCTGGCGCTTTTTCATATATCTTCATGCTGTTCCTCCACCCTCAACATTCCATCCGAACGATTTGATACGCTGCGTACGGGTTCCTGTGCTTATCATTGCGAATAATCCATATTATAAAAAAAATGAAGTATAAAGTCTATTAATATGGGTATCGGGTTCCGTTCATATCTATAAAATGTAGTCACAAAACAAAACAGTCTCTACCCCGAAAGGAGATAAAGACTGTCTTATGATAAAACAGTTATTCAATTCCCAACATATTCGATTCGTGTCTGACAATCGTCATCACAGACGGTGACTTCCACAGAATCTGTTAATATATCGGCATAGCTGTAAGACACACGTTCAAATGTCTGATGCTCTTCAGCGAGCTTGACAATAAAAACAGAAGGGTAGGTCTCTTCCAAAACTCCGGTTCGTTCGATGGTCTTCTTACGACCACCATTAGCACGTAACGTAATTTTGTGCCCTACATGAGCATCAAGACTACGTTTGATTTCCAAAAGCGCATTGTTAGCCATTGACTACAACCACCTCTTTCCCTCCTCATTATATCAAAGAAAAGATAGTTTGTCAAATGAACATTAAATTATAGCAGTATTAAATTTATCTTGTCAACGAATTTTTTTAGCGGATACCTGCTTTCAAAAATACACTGCTCAAAGTCGCATATTCTTGCAAACTAAGTGTTTCTCCGCGTCTAGAAGGTTCAATTCCTGCTTCTGCCAAAAGCTGCTCTAATTGCGTACGGTCTCCACCTTCAAAGTAGCGACTGCGCAAGTTATTGGCAATCGTTTTACGACGTTGTACAAAACAAGATTGCATCAATTCAAAAAAGTAAGCTTCATCTTCGACTTCTACTGCCGGACGATCACGCAGTTTTAAGCGAATCACAGCAGACTCTACATTAGGCTGTGGGATAAATACTGTTTTAGGCACAATACAGATCAATTCAGGCACGCAATAATATTGCACAGCAATACTTAGACTTCCGTAGTCTTTGCCTCCAGGAGGCGCTGCCATGCGCTGAGCGACTTCTTTTTGGATCATCACTACAATATTATCTAACGGAAGGCGTTCTTCCAACAGCTTCATAACGATCGGTGTCGTGACATAGTACGGTAAGTTAGCAACTACACTGACTTTTTCAACTTCACTAAAATCTTCACGAAACAATTGATGTAAGTCGACTTTAAGCACATCATCATGACGTACTTTAGCATGTGGATAAGGTTCTAGCACTTCTTTCAAAATTGGAATTAAGCGACGGTCAATCTCAACCGCTGTTACTGCACCCGCTTCTTGGGCTAATCGTTCGGTCAATGCGCCTATCCCCGGTCCAATCTCTAAAGCTCCATTTTCAGGTGTTAACTCGGCAGCTTCTACAATTTTGTTCAAAATATTCGAATCGATCAAAAAGTTCTGACCGAGACTTTTTTTAAATGAAAATCCATACTTATTTATAATTTCTTTGGTGCGTTTGGGTGTCGCTATATCTAGTCGTTCATCCATATTATTGTTCTTCCTCCGCTTCCATTTGTGAAAGTGCTGCTGCAAATTCTTCACGGCTTATTCCAAAAATGCGCAAACGCTTATGGAACTGTTTTCCGTTGCCATACCCTATCCCTAACAAGTTGCCCATTTTCATTCTTCGCTCTGCTGCATCTGGCTGCATTACCAGTCCTGTCATAATCAAGTCTTCCCAATCGATCAAAATCTCTGCTTCTGGCATTTCAGAATGTACACGTGCAAGTGCTTCACGAATCGCTTCAGGCGAAGCATTCTCAACACCGATATCACCTTTGAGCGTAGCTTCGCTTTCAGGAATAAAAGCATGTTTACAACCAGGTACTTTCTGCGCGACGATCTTACGTATCCGTTCACCAGCAAAATCAGGATCTGTTAATATGATCACACCGCGGCGTTCTTGAGCTAACTTCACCCGACGAATAACATGAGCTCCAATCGCTGAACCACCAGTTTCGATCGTATCCGCGTCTACAGCTCGTTTAATCGCTACTGTATCGTCTCTACCTTCCACCACAATCACTTCTTTAATCACGTTGATTGTACGCTTCCCTTCACTCTGTAAATAATGACCTCTATCTATTCACTATAAATTGATCTTAACAGAACAAAAAGAAGAGGAATATTCCTCTTCTTTTTGTTTTCCTTATTCACGCTCATGGTTAATATTATTTATATCATATAACAGATGACTGGGCTTAAGCAATGGCGTTATCCCAATCAACACCCTGACTAGGGTTTAACCGGACCAATTACATATACAGTGTAACCGGATTTACGTCCAAATGCTCTTGCTTGGCTCAAGCTGTCTATATATACGTCGATTTTATTACCGTTAATAGCACTACCGGTATCTTCAGCACGGCGGAAGCCAATGCCTTCAATGTATACCCACCATCCCATAGGAATGACACTCGTATCGACTGCAATCGTACGACCTTCTGTTACACGTGCTCCAGAAGCAGTCACTGTACCTAGACCAGGTTCTTGAGACGAATAAGCAGTAAGAGATACATTGTTCAGTACTTTCGCATAAGAAAAATCTACACCTGCTTTGGAAGTACTATTACTGGAACCTCCACTAGATGATGCAGCTGCAAGAAGCTTAGGCTCTTCTTTTTTGGTACCTATTGCTACAATCTTATCTTGCACTTTTGCGGTTGTTTTTTTATCAACCATACGTTTGGAGACGAATTCTCCATCTTCGTATACTTTCTCGATGTATTGAACCACTTTACCTGTTTGACCACTTTGTACTAACTTTGTTTTACCTTCAACCATAGAAGCATCGGTTTTTTTAACAGTTTGATAAGGAATCTTTACAACTTTTTTCGCTACAAACGATTTGGTGCGAACAATCTTGATATCCATATTGTCATGAACTGAAGATTCCATTGCTGGTGTAAGTTGATCTTGACCTGACAATGTTAATCCAGCTTGCTCCAATGTGTTACCAACTGTCTTAGAGGTGGTATAGATTTTCTTCGTACCACCATCTGCCGTAATGTTTACTGCAACCGCATGGTTAATGTAAACTTTATCGCCATCTTGAAGTGCGCCATTCATCGGCATTGACACTTTATCTTGTGGTGCCACTTTAATTTGATTTTCATCAAGCAGTTGAGAAAGCATCAATTTACGTGTTTCCACGGTTTGTGCTTTGCCGTCAATGACAACAGAAATATTTTTACCCGCTTGATTATAAAGTAGGGACAATAGCATCGCTGCAAGAGCGATAACCAATAATGCAGCCCACAATACATAGCGTAGATTTTGTTGCTTCCAACTCAGCGCATAAGACATGCTGGATGAGCGCGAACCATGGGTTTTTTCGAAAGGAGCAATTGCCACTTCTTCCGTCCTCCTTCATAGTCTCGCCGTCTAGCTGTGACGTAATTGTATATGACGCGACTATATAACAGAATTTTCACAGGCTGATCGTAAGCATAAGATTATCGAATCTGTGTGATAATCTTTCGTGATGTTCAAAAATGCCTGCGCCATGGTCAGTCTAAGGGACATACCTAATATCTGAAAGATCAAGCTTCAAATATCGTATCTCTGTACCTTTTCGTTTTGCCCAAAACAAAAGAAGCCTCTGGAAAAGAGCAAGAGCAACTTTTCCTTGGCTTCCGACGTATTTGAATACAGTTCGGAAAACGTTAGAAAATACGAGGTTGCCTCTGCATCGCTTACGGGGTTAGCTGTCGGATTCGGACACATTGTATTGCTTGCCCTTTGAAGGCTCCTCCGCTCATGGCGCGAGTACCTCCAATTCACCCCATAGACCCTGTAAAAGGAATCATACATAATGACTTCGGTATTCTGATAATAATGGCTTGAAGACATATGTTGGTTCCCCCGTTTTCCTATGCAGGAAACTCAGCGAGACCGAATCATGGAATCTTGCGTGATAACAGCAAGATTAAATCACTGATGAAATAATATCCCGAACCCAACCCTCATGTAAAGCGACGAGCAAGCACGTTTTTCTGAATAAATGGTTAAAAAGTTGTCATATTCTCCGATTTTTTGATGATAATTTATTCATATATCCGTTTAACGATGTTTTTTGCGTGATTTACTCTGTTTTTCATCGAATGCCAAATCGTTCCAGTGCATTTTTAGTTGTAATTGTACTAATTTCTTCCAGTGATACCCCTTTTAGCGCTGCTGCCGCTTCTGCTACAAGTGTCACATAACCGGACTCATTTCGTTTTCCACGATAAGGATGTGGTGTCAAAAATGGGGAATCTGTTTCAAGTAAAAGACGGTCCATCGGAACCTTTTGTAACACCTCTTTAGGTTGCTTCGCATTTTTGAATGTAATCGGTCCTCCAAACGATAAATGGAAGCCCATATCAAGACACATTTTGGCTGTTTCCCAGCTACCTGAAAAAGAGTGCATCACTCCTCCGACTTCATGTGCATTTTCTTCACGTAAAATCTTTACAATATCTTCGTGTGCATCACGATTATGAATCACAATCGGCATATGAATGGAGCGTGCCAGACCAATTTGTTCACGTAATACTTTGTGTTGCACTTCTTTTGGTGAAGTATCCCAGTGATAATCAAGACCGATCTCACCGATAGCGACTACTTTCTCATGTTTGCATAACGATTCGATCCATTCGAGATCACCAGGTTGCATATGAATCGCATCTACAGGATGCCAACCTATCGCTGCATATATAAATTCGTAACTTTCTACCAATTCCATTGTGGTTGGAATCGTTTCGCGGTTGAAGCCCACATTAATCATACGTGTTACACCCTGTGCATAAGCACGTTCAATGACTTCTTTACGATCATCGGCAAATTCAATCGAATCCAAGTGAGTATGTGTATCAAATAACATATATTTTTCTCGCTCCTTCTCTGTTTTACACACTTTTTTCTTTTATTTTAGATTTCAAATTCCATTTGAGGCGGATTGATTTTATTTTCAAATATTGCTGCTACTTCTTCTGATAACTGATGAATGACTTTTTCCAATTTATCCTGCGGATAGTAGAGATGATATCGACCACGATGAATACCGCTGATTGAACGTACAATATCCGATACTTCTGAAATTTCTTGAATACGATTTTGACGATCTAATAGTAGAATTTGTTTTTCCTTTTTAGGATCGCCCGGACGGAATACATCATAAGGAAGATCAGTTGGAAAATCGATTTCCAGATCATATTGAGGATGCAATCCCACTCTAGCAAATTCATTTCGAATACTATCGATCGTTTCCAAATCAATTAAATCGGTCTCTACATATTTATACAGTCTACGTTGCATAAATCGATGACACACATCTGCAAGAATTTCATCATCTTCTCGTGTCCATTGCATAAAAGCTGTCTGTACTAATGCTTCATCTAGCAATAAATAATCATGTACTTGAATATTCCCTTCAAATAAAGCAGGTAATGGGTACGGTAAAAATTTAAATGCAAATCCTTGATCGAACAATTCTTTAGCCCGGCGGAAAATCTGTCGCAAAACAATATCCGAACTTCGAGTTACTGGATGAAAGTACACTTGCCAGTACATTTGATAACGTGCCATCAAATAATCTTCAATCGCATGCATCCCAGATTCTTTAACGACTACTCTACCATTATGAGGACGAAGCATCCGCAAAATACGATCCACATCAATCGTTCCATAATTCACGCCTGTAAAATAAGCATCACGTAACAAATAGTCCATACGATCAGCATCCAGCGGACTAGACACCAAATTGACAACAATCGGTTTTTCATAATCTTTGCGAATAACAGAAGCGACTCGTTCAGCCAGACCTGTTTCTGCTTCTTCCAATACACGTTTTACTTCTGTATCGCCAAGCAGAATACGACAGGTCCATTCTTCATGATCCATATCAAATGCTTCTTCTATAGAATGTGAAAAAGGTCCATGACCCAGATCATGCAATAAAGCTGCACACAAAGCCACTAGACTTTCTTCTCGCGGCCAATCTTCATAACCACCACGTTCAAATTGAGAAATAATACGACGTGTAATTTCATACACACCTAATGAATGAGAAAATCGACTATGCTCTGCTCCATGAAAAGTTAAATAAGAAGTTCCCAATTGTCTGATACGACGTAATCTTTGAAATTCAGGTGTATTAATCAATGTCCAGATTAAACGATCTTGCACGTGGATATAATTATGTACAGGATCTTTAAATACTTTTTCTTCTCCTAAAGGTTGTACAGGCTTCAAAACAAACTCCTCCTTCTATCTCTAAAACACAACTATTTAAAATTAAAAATAAATTCTTCGATGATAATGTCGAATGATGTCGGTATATACAAGTTACGAATTTCCAAATCGACAAAATAATTTTAAGCCCATAATACCTTATAATACCGCTATATAAAAATATTTTTTCAAAAAAAACAGAAAAAAACTCTATTTTTCTCAATTTATAGGTTGACTGATTTGGGAAACGTTGGTATTATGAATATCATAAAACATAGAAATTTGTCGAATGATAGCACATCAAACAAACCAATAACAACTAATATATTTAAATTTGAGAGGATTGATCAGTAATGATGAAATCAACTGGTATTGTAAGAAAAGTAGACGAATTGGGCCGCGTAGTAATTCCTATCGAACTTCGCCGTACACTAGGTATCGGAGAAAAAGACGCTTTGGAAATCTACGTTGATGGCGAACGCATCATGCTTAAAAAATACGAGCCTGCTTGTATTTTCTGTGGTAATGCTGAAAATGTAACTTATTTTAAAGGAAAAATCGTTTGTAATGAATGTATTTCCGAAATTCCTGTCCCTGTGACAAAATAAATAAAATAGGTTATACTAGAATTATCAACTTATTAATTCTAACCTTTTTAATATCTCCTTGGGCCTTTACTCAGCATTTTGTCTGGGTAAAGGTATTTTTTTGCTTTCTTTTGGTTTTCAAAAAAAGGCTTGGCGTTTATTATACTTCCTTTTGCATAGTACTTCCAATTTACACATCAAAAAGGAATCTTAAACAATTTAAGATTCCTACATTATGTTACCTGTTTGAATATTCATTTTTGTGAAAAAATAATAGATATAACGAGTTTCTTCTATTATAAATATAGACTCTAAAATCAGTTATTGAGAAAGCATTTTTAGACGGTTTATTCTTGTTCATCTAAAAGAACTTGATATACATCACGTTTAGAGATTTCGCGGTCTTTCGCTGTTTTTTTCATAGCATCTTTACGTGAAATGTTTTCTTTATTTTCGTAGTGCATCACATGTTCTTCGATACTCATCTGTTGCCACCATTCACTTGCTTCTGCTTTGGCTTCAGTTAACGATTGCCCTTCAATAACAACGCAATATTCGCCGATAGGTGGATGAGTTTCTAACCATTCTAGTGCTTCTTCAACACTGCCTCGTGTCCACTCTTCATGACGCTTCGTTAGCTCACGTGCTAATACGATATTACGATTTCCGAGATGATGTGCAATCGCCAGTAATGTTTTGATAATGCGATGCGGAGATTCATATAATAGTAATGTACCTGCTCCATGCTTAACACTACCTAGTACTTCTTCTTGACCTTTGCTGTCTCTTGGCAAAAATCCTACAAATGTAAACCGATCTGTCGATAATCCAGAAGCAATCAAAGCAGACAAAGCCGCATTTGCCCCGGGAATAGGCACAACTGCAATTTGCTGTTCTAATGCCAGCTTTACCAATTCTTGCCCGGGATCCGAAATAGCAGGCAATCCTGCATCGCTTACAAGTGCAAGACTACTTCCTTCTATAATAAGGCGGATTAGTTCAGGGCCGCTCGCTTTTTTATTATGCTCATGATAACTAAGTAATTTGCCTGGTGTAATATCAAAATGAGTCAATAATTTACGTGTCTGCCTTGTGTCTTCAGCAGCAACGATATCGCATTCTTGCAGTGTGCGTACAGCACGATAAGTCATATCTTCCAAGTTACCAATCGGGGTAGCAACAAGATATAACGTACCTGCTCCTTCGTGCAGAACAGCAGACTCCCCTTTGGCAAAGCTTTTTTGAATCTGTATGCTCATAGCGACTCCTTTAACCCGTAATAGACTGATTTGAGATCTGTAGTGTATTGCTCCTGTTCATCATATACAATAAGTGGCGGTAACATACGCATTTCAGGCTTTCCTCCACGTAACCCTTCGATCAATACCATATTGGCTTCCATATGTTGACGAGGATGTACAAATCGAATACGTTTTGGCTCTACTCCATATTGTCGCATCAAAATAATAATATCTGCTAAGCGATGAGGACGGTGAACCATCGACAGTTTACCACCGTTACGAAGCAGTTTGGCAGACGTACGAATCACATCTTCCAGCGTACATCCAATCTCATGTCTTGCCATAGCATGATGAATATTTAATTTCATATCACTTCCTGTTACAGGTGCATAAGGTGGATTTACTGTTACCGCATCATACGCTTCTCGTTCACCAACAAGTGGCATATCTTTAAGATCTTGTACTCGAATTTTGACTTGTTCTTCTAAGCCATTCATCGTCACACTACGCATTGCCATATCTGCCAGGCGTTCTTGTATTTCTACCCCTTCAATACTAGCATGGGTACGTGTAGACAACAAAATAGGAATGACTCCATTGCCTGTACATAGATCAATCACTTTACCACGCTTAGGAATACTTGCAAATCGTGCTAACAATACCGCATCCATCGAAAAGCTAAATACTTCTCGACTTTGAATAATTTTAAGATTGTACGTGAGCAGATCATCAATACGCTCATCTGCCAGAAGTGGTTGTTCGTTCATGGTATTTCCTTTCTGATCTTGCTTTCTTTAGAAATGATCATGCGCTTTTACATCGATACTATATAAAAACCGCGGCATGTTGCTGTCCGCGGTTTGGATAATGATACTATTCAGATTTATTCAAAAAAGAAAGGCAGAACAAGCAATCGCCTTCTGTACGCAAATGTCCATAATACACATTACAGATATGGAAGCCTTCGTGATAAATACGTGCCAGATTATCATAACCTTCTCCAACCACTTCTAGATCAGGTAAGTCTGAATACAATTTAGAAGAGTACGTTCCTACCGATTTAGGTTCGATAACAGGAACTTCTTTTTTCAGAACACGACGCAATTGTTCATTTTCAGTACTTAGACGTTGATTTTCTTCTAACAGCTCTTTCACAGCTTGCTTCATTTTACCCATATCGCCATGCATATGATCCATCTTTGTTTCCAATTCGTGAATGTGTGTAAAAAGATTTTTCTTCTCCAAGTTCCCACCTCAAAAGCAGCCTTGATCGGGTTTACTTCACGACCACGTCATCCAATGGCAGTTCTTTGACTTTACTGATATCAAAGATCTGAACATGTACAGTACGCGAACCGGCATTGATACCGACCACTTTACCATCGCCTAGCGAAGTGACGACAAATTTACCGATAGCCGGAAGTTCTTCCTTCACGCTCTCATAATTATCATGCTCGAATTTAAGACAACACATTAGACGTCCACACAATCCAGAAATCTTGGTCGGATTCAAGGACAAGCTTTGATCTTTAGCCATTTTGATTGATACTGGCTCAAAATCGCCTAACCAGGAAGAACAGCATAGAATACGTCCACAAGGGCCTATACCGCCTAGCATTTTAGCTTCATCACGTACACCGATTTGACGTAATTCGATACGTGTACGGAAAATGCTTGCTAAATCTTTAACCAGTTCTCGAAAATCGACTCGACCTTCTGCTGTAAAATAGAAAATGATTTTATTGCGATCAAATGTAAATTCTACATCGACAAGTTTCATTTTCAGCTCATGCTCTCTGATTTTGTTCAAACAGGTCGTAAAAGCATTTTTAGCTGCGATCCGATTTTCTTCTACCACTTGAGCATCATGATCTTCTGCAATCCGAATCACTTTTTTCAAAGGAAGAACAACATCCGACTCATTTACCTCTTTTTTGCCAATCACTACTTTACCATATTCAATCCCACGTGCAGTTTCTACAATAACGTGTTGTTCACTTTCGACTGGAAAGTCTAACGGATCGAAATAATATATTTTACCCGCTTTTTTAAAGCGGACTCCTACTACACTATACAAAAGATAAGCCCCCTCATTTGCCAATACCGTTTTTCAACTCTACGGCAAAAATTCCGATCTGAAGAATTACTTCTTGTGTTCACCTGACATGACGTATTCAAAAAGTGTGCGTTGTTAAGCTTGTGCGCTCCGCATGATGTTATACACCGTCCGGTCTGTGATGAAGCTCCTTCAACCGCTAACGCCTATAAGAAATTGCTCCATGCATAACTGTGGATTCACATGAGAACGAAGCATTTTCTTACACTCAGCAGCAAGCGACATACAAGATATCCAATGCTGCATATCACGAGTGGTAGCCACTTTGGAGAGAGACTCTAACTGATCTATAAAAACGATACTCTCGTGCCTTCCAATCTGGATATGAATCATATCCTTAAACCATAAGTGGAAAAGATCAAATACAGGCTCAATATGATCTCCAAGTCCGCCTTTAAACAGCTTTTGCTGAGCAGTAATAAGGCTCATACTCCCTCTACCTGCGGATTCCTTCCCTAATTGTAACATTACGTTTCTGATTTCTGCAAACCAATTCTCTGCTAGCAATTCTCGGCATTCATCTAGATCAGACGCAATATGAACAACACATCGTACTAAAGGCATTGGAAATCCTTCATCTCCTAAGATTTGAGCCATTTTCTGAGGATCAGGTGGCGTAAATACTATAGGTTGTGTACGAGAACGAATCGTAGGTAATACTGACTGTGCATTTTCTGTTAAAAGGATAGCTACCGCTGGTGCTGGTGGTTCTTCTAAAAATTTTAACAGACTATTAGACGCTTGTATCGTCATTTTATCTGCATCTTTAATAATATATATTTTACGGTTTCCCGATTCTGAACGATACGAAAAAATCCGCTGAATATCGCGGATTTGCTCAATTTTAATCGAAGCACCATCCGGCTCGATCACATGAAAATCAGGATGATTTCCATTTTTCATTTTACGACATTGTATACATTCTCCACAGGCTTCATCACCTTTATGAATACATACCAAAGCTTGAGCAAAGCTGTTAGCCATTTTCATTTGTCCGCTACCTGCTGGGCCGCTAAACAAATACGCATGAGAAATCTTTTGACTACGCAGACCGTTCTGTAACATCTGCTTGGCAATATCTTGCCCGATAATTTCTTGAAAAGACATGGTGCCTCCTTACTGAACCACACACTTCAACACATCTATTTTACTTTCTTAATATAGAAAATTAATCAGCATACCGCGAATTTCGCCCATCCGCTGCAATAATTCTATTCTTCCTTCTTCACTTTGAAGCAATTCTTCAGCCATACTTAGCAACATGGAATCGACTTCATCTAACAATTTATACTTTTTGCCCCGACCCCGACGATCAAAGCTTTGTGTTTCTTTCACTTTAACACCGCGACGAACCGTATCTTCCAAAAAGCGTTTTACTAACATTTGATACGATTTGAGTTCGCGTAGTGTCATTGATTTCGCAAGCCGGTCACCCTGCATTTGAATTTCTTTAAATTGACGTTGGATATCATCATGTGTTGCTTGAGCACCATGATTATGAAGAACATCTGAAAAGTTCCGTTGTTGTACAACTTTATTAGGAGTATCCGATACGATAGGATTACTTTTTAATGGAGGATAACCGGGGTTGATTTTCATTATTCTCTTCCTTTCTTTGCTGGCATTAGACTTCTAGCTGTAAAGTCCAGACTTCCTTTATACATGCTTGGTTTTGTATATATCAATTAGCAGTTGCTAAACAGAGTCGTTATTAATTAGTATCGTTCAAATGTTACGATTTGCGAATAGTAAAATGAAAAAACTTCAATTTTTACGTATTAGCTTGTCGAACGATAACCGATTTGTAGCAGATAATAAAGACGGACCGGTTCTCAATAACGTAACCGATCCTCTGTTTATTTCTTAATTATACTCTTTATTATTCTATTATGTTTGAAGATATAACGATTTTTGCGTATTTTTTGAAATAAAATCAAAAACTTTTTTAGAAATGCTCAAAGCGTTCAACAGGCATAACGAATACAGTAGCGCCACCCACCTGTACTTCTACTGGCAATGGAAGATACGAATCGGTTGTACCGCTCATCGGAGTTACCGGGGTAACCAGTTGCTCACGAATTTTACAACTATTACGAATGACTTCCATAACAGCTTCGATCTGGCTATCATCAACACCAATCATAAATGTTGTATTTCCAGCACGTAGAAATCCACCCGTACTCGCTAGTTTGGTAGCCCGAAAATTAGCTTTTACCAATTCGCCTGATAGACGGTTACTATCTTTATCTTGCACGATCGCAATAATCAGTTTCATTATAATAGCCCTCCTTTTACAGATCTGTAAGGCACCTAGCCCTGTTTAGTTTATTCGACATCTATACGAATAATACCTCTATTTACTCTTTATTCATATTGTAACCGACTGCCCCAAATCAGAAGCATATTCCTTATTGTTATACACGGTAAGCTTGAATCAACTGATCCAATACCTGCTTAATATCGCCAAAAACACTGTGTTCATCTTGTTCACCATTGATCATTACAAACTGCTCTGCATGTTGCTCGGACAGTTCCATATATCCTTTATGTACCCGATGATGAAATTCCAGCGTCTCCAGATCAAGCCGGTTGACTTCACGTTCACCTGATTTGGACATAATGCGTTCTAATCCTACTTCTGGCTTCACATCAATATAGATATTCATATCCGCCCAGTACTGCTGCCCATCTACATCAATAGCCAATTGATTAATATCCAGTACAGCTTTACCCAGTTCACGTCCATATCCTTGATAAGCCAAAGAAGACATCACATACCGATCACAGATAACGATTCGTCCATCATTTAAGGCAGGAATCACTTTCTGAATTAAATGTTCTCTTCTAGCACTAGCGTATAACAGACACTCGGTTAGACCACTCATATCATTATCTACATTCAAAATCACTTCACGAATCTGTTCAGAAACAGAGATTCCTCCCGGTTCACGAGTTGATAAAAAATCTATCCCTTGTTCGTTCAAGTAACGTTTAATATGTTCAAGCTGACTTGTTTTGCCACTACCATCCATACCTTCTAACACAATAAACAAACCTTTTGATTTCATTCTTATTCCTGCTTTCTGCAGACTACTTCGCGGTAGACCTCTATTGATAGACACGTAATGTATTTAATGTAGCATCAGCAGTGCCTTGTATTTTATGACCATGTGTTCGTAACGTTAATAGTTTAGCATATACAGATGGATGGATCGTTTCTCCTGCATACAAAATCGGAATGCCTGGAGGGTAAGGAATCACCATTTCTGCACATATTCGTCCTTCTGCTTGTTCTAGAGCAATAACTTCTATTTTGTCTTCATCAATCGGTGTCATTGTAAATAAGATAGGCTCAGATATAGTCGATAAATTGGAATCTATATACACTTTCTGTTCTCTCTGCTCTGCATGACTATCATTTGTGACCTCAGAACAGTCTGTAAGCTCTAATAGGGTAGGAATAGTATCTTGATCTATATCATTTGTATCACCTATCACAATAGATTGCAGGGGTTCTTGAGCAATCTTTGCCAGAGCTTCTAACAGACAATAACTATCGTCTAACGTTGAACCCATACTAAATACCAATACAACATATCGATCATCACTCATCTCAGGCACACATCCATAATACTCTAACCGTTCTTGCAAGACTTCGCCAGATAAATAACCGTTCCGATCGTAGATCACCACTTTAAAAGGATCTTGTGTATAATATTCCTCGGAGCACAATAAATAACCAAATCTTTGATAACGCGCTAATTCATCAATAAAAATATCTCTAGCTTGTAACCCTTTAGCAAAGACTTGTTCTCCATAACAATCTAATATATAACGACTCAGGTCTAAAGAAGCCATCAACGGATACGAAGGGCTTGAACTCTGAATCATAGTTAATCGCTGCTTTAATAAAGAACGAGTAAGCAAATCACCCTGTACATGTAACATAGCACTCATCGTCATCGACGATAACATTTTGTGAGTGGATTGCACCACACCATCTGCACCGGCATTGAGTGCACTAATAGGAAAACGCTGATGATGACCATAATGTGCTCCATGCGCTTCATCTACCAACAGTGGTATCTCATACCGATGACAAGTAGCAGCAATATCACTCAAGTCTTTCCCCATGCCATAATAATTAGGAGACGAAAGAAAAACAGCTCTAGCAGTAGGATATTGTGTAAGAGCTGCTTCTATATTTTCAATACTAGGAATTACAGCCAAACCACTTGTTTGATCTATCTCTGGCGTTAAAAAGACTGCTTTCGCTCCTGCCATCATCAATCCGTTCAGAACAGATTTATGGACATTACGCTGTACAATAATGATATCACCAGGATGACTACATACTGTTAAAATAAGAGCTAAGTTACCAACTGTACTTCCACCTATAAGAAAATGACTTTCTTCAGCTCCAAAACATTGTGCTGCTAACTGTTGGGCTTCTTGAATAACTCCTTCAGGATGATGAAGGTCATCTGTACCACTAATTTCAGTAACATCCCATTGCAATACAGAATGGAACAAATCTGCCCCGGTCATTTGCTTGAGTACATCAGTATAGATCATCCCATTTTTGTGTCCTGGCACATGGAAGCTTTTCTGAGTAGAAGAAGCATAACGAGATAAAGCATCATATAGAGGAGCTTTGCATTGTTTCGTTGTAGAAGGTATCCATTTATTGTTCATATTGTCATTCCTATAATATTTATTGTGTATTGTTCCCTATTCTTATTATAATCAAAATAACAGATATCGTCTCAACTTCGCTTCGATCTACAAAAAGACTTATAATTTAAGCTCGTGTATTTCAAAAGGTACATATTTGACCGATATAATGATAACAACCAGTCACTTCAATAAATAACGCTTATTACTAATGCTATCAAAAATAAACATTTCTATATTGTAATCTTAGTAGCAAATCATCACTAAAAGGAGGGGCGCATTGAATGGTAACAGAAGCTCAACAAAATGCAACATTTTATCAATACCAACTTATTAAAAAATGGCCAGTCACTAGAATGTGGAACTGGATTTATTTATTAGTACCTATTGTCACGTTAATGATTGAGCTTTATTACTTCTCATGGTCTAGTATTGGATTTTGGCTACTTTCTTTTCCTTTAGTGTTATGGATTCAATATGTGATTTCTCGCTCTGTATTGATCATGACCGTTAATCACTTACGTAAACGTTGGAAATTTCAAATCCAATTTCCCTGGATCGGTTATTTACCAGATCAATTTATGGGCTATTCTACATTCCGCAGAGTGTTATTACATACAACGTGGATCGGATTTTGCTTTGCCGCTATTTTGTGTATGTGGCTTCCACTCGACTTCTCAATCTCTTTAGTCATGTGGCATATTTGGTTCTGCTTACCTCGTTTGATTATCTTAATTCGTTTATTCCGTAAACGTAAAGATGGCATTATCAAATTGACAAAGGAAGAAGTATCTTATTATATTCAGTAGCTTCAGCACTATACTCATTCTTTATTTATAGTACGTAGTCATGCTCAAAACAATACTCAATAGTGCTCAACAATTATATATTAGTTAAAGCTATCAATAAAATGTTCCAGCCAAATATTCAATAAGCTAATACAGTATTAAGATTCGATTCCTGTAGCGATAGTGCATGAATAATAAAATCAAACTATTCTCTATTATAGTAGTTAGCATTATAGTCATTAGCTACCCACCATTATAGTAATTAGTAAGCATTGCTCTCTTTTTAACAACTAAGCTGTCTGCTATCTATATGGGGAAACCTAACTGGATTCATCTCCAGTTACTCACACCTATTCCTAGCATTCATAGCTTAAAGGTCAGTAACAATGGTAACAATGCTTAAAGATCAATAACAATTACACAGAATACACATCAAAAACGGTATCTCTTTGTCAAAAGATACCGTTTTTTTGATGTTACTTTTTATTTGCATTTTATAGCTTAGATAAAGCATACTCACTCTATTCATTTCGGCATATTACGGGTTAATGGTAGCTTCAGCAATAGGTGCTCTTGAACTTTTATCAGGTACAATGACGGTTAAGTAATTTTTCTGCAATACCAATTGTAACGTGCGATCCCCTTGAATAAATACAAAATTGGTATTACTTTCACCTATACTCTCCTGTTGTTGCTTCCAGCCCCAGTTTTTAATTTCTTGCATATATGCTTCTGGCAAAGTAGAAGATTCGATACCTGGTAACTCATAACGTACATAATTCATTTTACTATTATTAATAATGGTATCCATCTCTTTCACTTCTTCTGGAATAGGAAAGCTAGACTCTACAAAAGCACCTTGATAATGAGTCCAAGAAATATTAGATTGAGAACAACCTGCTAATATCCCTAAAAAAACGCCTACCCATAATATATTCCATATTCGATGTTTGCTTTTCCCCCACATCACATCGTCCCCCTAACTAAAACAATCATCCAGTATTATTAAAGTTATTTTTTACTCCATTAGACATTAATGAATATCTTCATTGGCAAGATGTATAATTATACATTATACATCTTTATGCAGTACGCAATTACGCTTTAATTATTTTTTAGATATTTTTAAATAATACATTAAAATAACTTTTTTTCGCTATCATGACCTTAGACCTATCTATTACTTGTCTCTATTATAACTGTTGTTTCAACAACTTCTGTAACAAAACAGTTACACTTCCACGAAATGAAGATACAAAATCTTATATATTCTCTCTATTATTGAGTAAATATTGATCAAAAGATGTATCTAAACATGTTTCCCAAGCCTACAATCAGGGCTAGTTTAAGATATGTAACACTCTATTGAAGCATTATTAAAGCTCTTATGAAGCTATAGCATAGCCTTTTAGAATCATTCATCCTGTGTTCTAACTCTTGAATAAAAGTAAAGAGCATGAGAAAATGCAGAGCAAAAGATATCTAATGAAAGATACTCCACAAACCTAAAGCAAAAGACCAGACTACTTTACAATCTATGTACTATCAGGAGATCACAAACGGCAGTAGGGGAAGAGAAGGACAGCATTTAGGCAGAGCCGTATCAGTAGAGAGAAAAGAACACCACAGTACATAGAAATGAAGGAAAGTGAGAATGAGTAGGAGAAACGTTACGTTAGAGAGACAAAGGTATAAAGCATAGACTAATAGAACACGACTTCAAAAAGGTTAGACAAACTCATCAGACGAAGCGACCCAGCCACCAGACTTTGCACATTCCTCACCTACAACAGCAGTAGTAAACCATTTATACCTCGTTCCCTCCACCCTGTTCACCAGACTTGTTCCCACACCATGGTTTCCATCCTTTTATACACAAAAAAAGAGCGACTCCTACAATCAGGAATCACTCTTTTCGGTCTTGCGCGTTGCTTGGCAACGTCCTACTCTCCCAGGACCCTGCGGTCCAAGTACCATCGGCGCTGGAGGGCTTAACGGTCGTGTTCGGGATGGGTACGTGTGGAACCCCTCCGCCATCATTACCAAACAGGCAGGTGTGTTGCTCCCTGAAAACTGAATCCGAAAACGAAAACCATCGCGTGTTAGCTTATTGGATAAGCCCTCGACCGATTAGTATTGGTCAGCTCCATGCCTTGCGGCACTTCCACCCCCAACCTATCCACCTCGTCGTCTACAAGGGGTCTTACATACTGGGAAATCTCATCTTGAGGGGGGCTTCACGCTTAGATGCTTTCAGCGCTTATCCCTTCCGCACGTAGCTACCCAGCGATGCTCCTGGCGGAACAACTGGTACACCAGCGGTGCGTCCATCCCGGTCCTCTCGTACTAAGGACAGCTCCTCTCAAATTTCCTACGCCCACGACAGATAGGGACCGAACTGTCTCACGACGTTCTGAACCCAGCTCGCGTACCGCTTTAATGGGCGAACAGCCCAACCCTTGGGACCTACTTCAGCCCCAGGATGCGATGAGCCGACATCGAGGTGCCAAACCTCCCCGTCGATGTGGACTCTTGGGGGAGATAAGCCTGTTATCCCCAGGGTAGCTTTTATCCGTTGAGCGATGGCCCTTCCATGCGGTACCACCGGATCACTAAGCCCGACTTTCGTCCCTGCTCGACGTGTCTGTCTCGCAGTCAAGCTCCCTTATGCCTTTACACTCTTCGAATGATTTCCAACCATTCTGAGGGAACCTTAGGGCGCCTCCGTTACACTTTAGGAGGCGACCGCCCCAGTCAAACTGCCCACCTGACACGGTCCCTGTACCGGATCACGGTACGAGGTTAGAACTCAAATGCGATCAGGGTGGTATCCCAACGGCGCCTCAACCGAAGCTTGCGCTCCGATGTCTACGGCTCCCACCTATCCTGTACAAATCGCACCCCAGTTCAATATCAAGTTGCAGTAAAGCTCCATGGGGTCTTTCCGTCTTGTCGCGGGTAACCTGCATCTTCACAGGTATTAAAATTTCACCGGATCTCTCGTTGAGACAGCGCCCAAATCGTTACGCCATTCGTGCGGGTCAGAATTTACCTGACAAGGAATTTCGCTACCTTAGGACCGTTATAGTTACGGCCGCCGTTTACTGGGGCTTCGGTTCATAGCTTCGCTTGCGCTAACCACTCCCCTTAACCTTCCAGCACCGGGCAGGCGTCAGCCCGTATACTTCGCCTTGCGGCTTCGCACAGACCTGTGTTTTTGCTAAACAGTCGCTTGGGCCTTTTCACTGCGGCCCCCTCGTGCTATTCACACTACCGGGGCACCCCTTCTCCCGAAGTTACGGGGTCATTTTGCCGAGTTCCTTAACGAGAGTTCTTCCGCGCGCCTTAGAATTCTCTTCTCACCCACCTGTGTCGGTTTACGGTACGGGCACCTGCTTCCTGGCTAGAGACTTTTCTTGGCAGTGTGAAATCATGACCTTCGCTACTACAATTTTCGCTCCTCATCACAGCCTGGCCTTGCGGTATGCGGATTTGCCTACATACCAGCCTCACTGCTTGAACGGACATCCATCAGTCCGCGTCACTATCCTCCTGCGTCATCCCATTGCTCATAACGGCTTTCGGTGGTACAGGAATTTCAACCTGTTGTCCGTCGACTACGCCTTTCGGCCTCGCCTTAGGTCCCGACTTACCCTGAGAGGACGAGCCTTCCTCAGGAATCCTTGGGTTTTCGGCGGATCAGATTCTCACTGATCTTTTCGTTACTCATACCGGCATTCTCACTTGAATGAGGTCCAGCGCTCCTTGCGGTACACCTTCAATCTTCATTCAACGCTCCCCTACCCCTGATACAAATGTATCAAGCCATAGCTTCGGTGGTGTGTTTAGCCCCGTTACATTTTCGGCGCAAAGTCACTCGACCAGTGAGCTATTACGCACTCTTTCAATGGTGGCTGCTTCTAAGCCAACATCCTGGTTGTCTGTGCAACTTCACATCCTTTCCCACTTAACACACACTTGGGGACCTTAGCTGATGGTCTGGGCTGTTTCCCTTTCGACAATGGATCTTAGCACTCACTGTCTGACTCCCGGAATAAAGTCTGTGGCATTCGGAGTTTGACTGAACTTGGTAACCCTTGCGGGCCCCGCATCCAATCAGTGCTCTACCTCCACGACTCACCTTCCGAGGCTAGCCCTAAAGCTATTTCGGGGAGAACCAGCTATCTCCAGGTTCGATTGGAATTTCTCCGCTACCCCCACCTCATCCCCGCACTTTTCAACGTGCGTGGGTTCGGGCCTCCAGTACGTGTTACCGTACCTTCACCCTGGACAGGGGTAGATCACCTGGTTTCGGGTCTACGTCCACGTACTTAGTCGCCCTATTCAGACTCGCTTTCGCTGCGGCTCCGGCTTTTCACCTTAACCTTGCACGGGAACGTAACTCGCCGGTTCATTCTACAAAAGGCACGCCATCACCCAGTAATAGGGCTCTGACTTTTTGTAAGCACACGGTTTCAGGTTCTATTTCACTCCCCTTCCGGGGTCCTTTTCACCTTTCCCTCACGGTACTGCTTCACTATCGGTCGCTAGGGAGTATTTAGCCTTACCAGATGGTCCTGGCAGATTCATACGGGGTTTCACGTGCCCCGCACTACTCGGGATCCGTCTCGGAGAGAAGATGATTTTAGCTACAGGGCTTTCACCTTGTCTTGCGGGCCTTTCCAGACCTCTTCGCCTACCATCTTCCTTTGTAACTCCAAAGAGACGTCCCACAACCCCAACAAGCAAGCTCATTGGTTTGGGCTGTTCCGCGTTCGCTCGCCGCTACTGACGGAATCACTCTTGTTTTCTGTTCCTGAGGGTACTTAGATGTTTCAGTTCCCCTCGTCTGCCTCTGCACACCCTATGTATTCAGGTGTGAGTAACTGGAGATGAATCCAGTTAGGTTTCCCCATTCGGACATCCCCGGATCACAGCTTGCTTACAGCTCCCCGAGGCCTTATCGTTGTTCGCCACGTCCTTCATCGGCTCCTAGCGCCTAGGCATCCACCGTGTGCTCTTAGTAGCTTAACCTAAGTGTTTCTATTTCTAGAAACGGTGTATTTCAATTTCTCGCCTACCACTGTTTGCACAGTTTGTAGAGAAGAAACCTTCTAAAACGCGATGTTTCGTTTTCGATATCCAGTTTTCAAGGATCAACAGTCTGAAAGAGGTTTACTCTTTCAAAACTGAACAACGAGTGAGTGGTGTCACCACTTGGGTGACCACAGATCCACCGAAGTGCTCTGCGTTTGTCTTTCCCGAAGAAAAGACGTTCGAATGTTTCCGTTGCAGGAAACGATTCTCCATAGAAAGGAGGTGATCCAGCCGCACCTTCCGATACGGCTACCTTGTTACGACTTCACCCCAATCATCTACCCCACCTTCGGCGGCTGGCTCCTTGCGGTTACCCCACCGACTTCGGGTGTTGCAAACTCTCGTGGTGTGACGGGCGGTGTGTACAAGACCCGGGAACGTATTCACCGCGGCATGCTGATCCGCGATTACTAGCAATTCCGACTTCATGCAGGCGAGTTGCAGCCTGCAATCCGAACTGAGACCGGCTTTTAAGGATTGGCTCCATCTTGCGATATTGCTTCCCGTTGTACCGGCCATTGTAGTACGTGTGTAGCCCAAGTCATAAGGGGCATGATGATTTGACGTCATCCCCACCTTCCTCCGGTTTGTCACCGGCAGTCTGCTTAGAGTGCCCACCATGATGTGCTGGCAACTAAGCATAAGGGTTGCGCTCGTTGCGGGACTTAACCCAACATCTCACGACACGAGCTGACGACAACCATGCACCACCTGTCTCCTTTGTCCCGAAGGAAAAGACTATCTCTAGTCCGGTCAAAGGGATGTCAAGACTTGGTAAGGTTCTTCGCGTTGCTTCGAATTAAACCACATACTCCACTGCTTGTGCGGGTCCCCGTCAATTCCTTTGAGTTTCAGTCTTGCGACCGTACTCCCCAGGCGGAATGCTTAATGTGTTAACTTCGGCACCAAGGGTATCGAAACCCCTAACACCTAGCATTCATCGTTTACGGCGTGGACTACCAGGGTATCTAATCCTGTTTGCTCCCCACGCTTTCGCGCCTCAGCGTCAGTTACAGCCCAGAAAGTCGCCTTCGCCACTGGTGTTCCTCCACATCTCTACGCATTTCACCGCTACACGTGGAATTCCACTTTCCTCTTCTGTACTCAAGCTCTCCAGTTTCCAGTGCGACCCAAGGTTGAGCCTTGGGCTGTGACACCGGACTTAAAAAGCCGCCTGCGCGCGCTTTACGCCCAATAATTCCGGACAACGCTTGCCCCCTACGTATTACCGCGGCTGCTGGCACGTAGTTAGCCGGGGCTTTCTTCTCAGGTACCGTCACTCCGAGTTCAGTTACTAACCCGGACGTTCTTCCCTGGCAACAGAGCTTTACGATCCGAAAACCTTCATCACTCACGCGGCGTTGCTCCGTCAGACTTGCGTCCATTGCGGAAGATTCCCTACTGCTGCCTCCCGTAGGAGTCTGGGCCGTGTCTCAGTCCCAGTGTGGCCGATCACCCTCTCAGGTCGGCTACGCATCGTCGCCTTGGTGAGCCGTTACCTCACCAACTAGCTAATGCGCCGCAGGCCCATCCTCAAGTGACAGATTGCTCCGTCTTTCCAGATTCGTTCAGGCGAACAAATCATGTATTCGGTATTAGCTACCGTTTCCGGTAGTTGTCCCAAGCTTGAGGGCAGGTTGCCTACGTGTTACTCACCCGTCCGCCGCTAAGTATCAGAGAAGCAAGCTTCTCATCAACTCCGCTCGACTTGCATGTATTAGGCACGCCGCCAGCGTTCGTCCTGAGCCAGGATCAAACTCTCCATAAAGTGTTTGACTTGCTCAATTGAAACTGGCGAGAACCGAAGTTCTCTATTTGTAAAGGTCGGCTAAGACCTTCAATTACTCACTCGTTGTTCAGTTTTCAAAGATCAAACATTTCGTTTTTCGTTGTCTTTGTTTCTCGGTGACAACTTTTATATCATATCATGTTTTCAACCACTTGGCAAGCACTTTTTTTGAAGTGTTTTTTCAAGTTGTTTTCGTATGATGTGTTGCTTGTATTGTCGTTCGTTCGTGACAACTTTTATAATATATCATGTATCATATTGTGTAGTCAACACTTTTTTTGAGAATTTAATAATATAATTTATAAGCTTGTATTTACTAGCTTTTGGCTTGTTATTTGATGATGTTTGTTATCTTCCTTGAAATAGATAAAGGGTAGTTCGTTTGCTTTCTGAATTACAGCAAATGAACTACCCTCTATTTTAATGTATCTTCTATTAATAAGATATCTTTTATCTATTGTATATAGTATAGATGTTCTTTAATTTTTTTGTAGTGTTTCTTTTCTTTTAATAATCTCCTGAATAAATAGCTGACGATGTTCTATTAAGTTGTAGATGTTACCATCTACAGAAACAAGGGGACGAGTAGGGTGTGAACGATCAGAGAAAATGATCTCTCCTATTAGACCGTTACTTAAGCGAACCATTGTGCCATTATGAAACTGGGTTACTTTGCTAATAAAGGTGGTTACGATTTTGGGATCTAATTTGCCAAATGCTTCAGCATCGATCTGTTCCAATACCAGATAGGGCGATTGTGCCTGACTGTACGTTTTGGAAAGAGTCATCGCATGAAATATATCGGCCACTCCGACAATTTTGGCATAGATATGAATCTGATCAGCCTGTAGACGAAGTGGATACCCTGATCCATCTACTTTCTCATGATGTTGTAGTGCTGCTAAACGTACCCCTTCACTAATGCCTTTAACATTTTTGAGGAGTTCGTAGCCGTACATCGTGTGTCTACGTATTTCTTCCACTTCTGATGATGTTAGTTTGGAAGGCTTTTGTAAAATATCCAAATCAATTTTGGCATTACCGATATCATGGAAAAGCCCTGCAAAAGCGACTTGCATTCCTTCATTAGCAGGAAGTCCTAACCATTTGGAAATTTTATAAGAAGTAAGACTGGTCAGCACTGCATTATGGTACCAGTAATCTTGCTTGTTCATACCTTTTGGATAAAATGTTAATACATTGTATTCTCTTGTATATTGTAATAGCTTTTCTAGCTGCCCGCGTAATTCTAAAACAGGGATTTCTGTTGCTGTCATATTCCGAAAAGCATTTTTAAGCAAAGTAATCATCTTTTCATAGTCTTTCTCAAACGATAACACTTTTTGTAATGCTTTGACTTTTGCTCCTATTTCATTGGTGGTATTGGATTCAGCAGGAGAAGCCTTCATTTCTTCTTTTGGTGTTTTACCATTATTAATTTCTTCTATTAAGAAAGCACGCAAAATTTCTATATCTTTGGGCATGACTGTTTTGCCTTTAGGAAAAAGCAAATTGCCTTGAGTTGTGAATACATCGTGTGTAATTCGTACGCCTGGTGTTACATCATCAATTAATATCGCTGGCATTGGATTAACCTCACTCTATTTAAGATACTAAAAACCTTTAGATCGCATTTTTCATTATTCGCTAGTTCTAAAAATTTATGTACAAAATAGGGACTAAAGACTTGATTACTTAGACTTATTATATGCGGTATTTGTCATTTCTTCAATCTAATTTAGTAAACTTCTTAACTATTTTTTAGTGGATAGATATAAAAAAAGAGAACTTTCTTTTTCAGAAAGTTCTCTTTTTATTTTGTCGTATTTAAAACAGATTATTCTGCTTCTTCTGTATCATCGATAGCGATTTCTTGCTCAGCGTCTGGTTGCAAAGTATCTTGCTCTTCTCTACTACCTATTGCATCTTCAGCAAATACTTCATCATCTGGTGACTCGTCTTCTTCGTTTTTGTCTGTACGGCAGATCGTAGCTACAGAATCTTCATCACGAATATGAATCAGTTTAACACCCTGTGTATTACGTCCCATCGTAGAGATTCCTTCAATATCCATTCGAATCAATGTTCCGCTTGTTGTGATAATCATTAGGTCTTCTTCGTCTTTAACCACTTTAAGACCTGCTAACTTACCATTTTTATCGGTTACATTCATCGTTTTGATTCCTTTACCACCGCGTGTCTGAATACGGTAGTCAGAACCTGGTGTACGTTTACCGTAACCTTTCGATGTAACGATCAATACTTTCTGATCATCATCAACGATATCCATACCAATGACAGCATCGCCTTCATCGAGGGTAATACCTTTTACACCTGTCGCACTACGTCCCATAGGGCGAACGTTGCCTTCAGAGAAGCGAATAGACATACCATAAGAAGTACCCATGATAATCTCTTGTTTGCCATCTGTTAATTTGACTTCAATCAGCTCATCATCTTCACGCATATTGATTGCGATCAAACCGCCTTTACGGATATTGGTGTAATCATCCAGACGTGTTTTTTTCACGACCCCTTGCTTGGTTGCAAAGAATAGATGTTGATCTCCTTCAAATTGTTCTACAGAAATGACTGCGTTAACCGATTCCCCTTGTTCAATCTGAATAAGGTTGATAACCGGTGTTCCACGCGCTGTACGTCCCAATTCAGGAATCTCATAGGCTTTGATGCGGTATACTTTACCTTTGTCTGTAAAGAATAACAGATGATTATGAGAGTTGGTTACAAATAGATGCTGCACAAAGTCAGTATCTTTCATATCCATCCCAATAACACCGCGTCCACCACGTTTTTGGCTACGGAACGTTGTAACTGGTGAGCGTTTGATATAACCGGTATGCGTTACTGTAACAATAACTTCTTCTTTCGGTATCAAATCTTCATCCAGAATACTTTCTTCGCCTACTGTGATTTCTGTACGGCGCTCATCACCAAAACGTTCTTTGATTTCATTAAGCTCTGTACTGATAATTTCAAGAACCAAATCTTCATTTGCCAAAATTTCGCGGTATTCAGCAATTTTGACTAACAATTCATTGTATTCGTTCTCGATTTTCTCACGTTCTAGTCCTGTTAAACGTTGTAGACGCATATCCATAATCGCTTGTGCTTGCTCTAGACTAAGAGAAAAACGCTCAATTAGACTTTCACGAGCAACATCGCTTGTATTGGAAGCACGAATCATACGGATAACTTCATCTAGATTATCTAAAGCTACACGCAAACCATCTAAAATATGAGCGCGTGCTTCTGCTTTTTTGAGATCATATTGTGTACGGCGACGAATAACTTCGATCTGATGTTGAATATAGTGATGTAGTACTTCACGTAAAGTTAGCAATTTAGGTTCATTGTTAACGATAGCTAGCATATTCACACCAAATGTAGATTGCATCGCTGTGTGTTTGTACAAGTTATTCAGTACTACGCTTGGATTCACATCACGACGTAGTTCAATAACGACACGCATACCGTTACGGTCAGATTCATCACGTAGATCGGTAATACCTTCGATTCTTTTCTCACGTACCAGTTCAGCAATTTTCTCTACTAAACGAGCTTTGTTGACCTGATAAGGTAATTCATTGACTACAATACGTGCTTTGTTGTTATTTTCCTCGATTGTTGCTTTGGCACGCATCGTTACCGATCCACGACCTGTTTGGTACGCTTGACGAATACCAGAGCGTCCTAAAATATAACCAGAGGTTGGGAAATCAGGCCCTTGAATATAATCCATCAGTTCCATAGAAGTAATCTCTGGATTCTGGATCATCGCTTGTACACCATCTATAACTTCGCCTAAATTATGCGGAGGAATATTGGTAGCCATACCTACAGCAATACCGGACACACCATTTACTAATAAGTTAGGATAGCGAGCTGGTAAAACGATAGGCTCTTTTTCTTCACCATCATAGTTAGGTGCAAAATCGATTGTTTCTTTGTTGATATCACGTAACATTTCCATAGCAATTTTAGACAAACGAGCTTCTGTATAACGCATAGCTGCTGCCATATCACCATCGATCGATCCAAAGTTACCATGACCATCCACTAACATATAACGCATAGAGAAATCTTGCGCCATCCGTACCATCGTTTCGTATACCGCAGAATCACCATGAGGGTGATACTTACCAATAACTTCACCAACGATTCTTGCTGATTTCTTATACGGTTTATCTGGAGCCATACCAAGCTCTGACATGGCAAATAATATACGCCGATGCACAGGTTTCAAACCGTCACGTACATCAGGCAAAGCCCGGCTTACAATGATGCTCATTGCATAATCCATAAAGGAGTCACGCATTTCTACACCAATGTCCCGATCTTTAATTTGCGAAATCTTTTCTTCCGCCATGTTAAGCTTAACCTCCCTTATTGCAGCCTTCGTTTTGCTTGCACAAATGCTTGCTTATACAATGTATAAAATAAGTTTCTTGTCGCCAGAATATGGTTAAAAGTTTCTACTCTGTACTGTGTTGTCCGCTCTAGCTATGCTTACGACTACATCACTTTATTATACCATTTTTATTGGATAATGTCCTGTATTTCATCATGATTTTCAAAGCTTTTGTAAATATAGTGACTACAAAAATAAAAGAGCATCTGTATATAACAAGATGCTCTTTATCTACTGCATATTTATATCTTTAAATCGATAAATAGTAAGGATTATACATCAAGGTTGGTTACGTATTTAGCGTGTTCTTGAATAAAGTCACGACGCGGTTCTACGTTATCACCCATCAATGTATCAAAAATAGTATCTGCTAAAATCGCATCAGGAATACTTACTTGTAACATGATACGACTTTCAGGGTCCATCGTTGTTTCCCAAAGTTGAGTTGCATTCATCTCACCCAAACCTTTGTAACGTTGAACATTGAATTTAGCATTTTCGCCAAAGCCAGCAATAATCGCATCGCGCTCTTTTTCAGAGTTAGCGTAGACTGCTGTTTTGTTGCGTTCTACTTTAAATAAAGGCGGTTGTGCGATATAAATAAAGCCTGCTTCCAGTAGTTGACGCATATAGCGGTAAAAGAAAGTCAGTAAGAGTGTACGAATATGAGCACCATCGACATCAGCATCAGTCATAATGATTACTTTGTGATAGCGTGCTTTGGAAAGATCAAATTCTTCACCGATACCTGTACCTAAAGCAGTAATGATTGCTCTAATCTCAGCATTACCTAGAATACGATCCAAACGTGCTTTTTCAACGTTTAGAATTTTACCACGTAAAGGCAAAATCGCTTGGAAGTGACGATCACGTCCTTGCTTCGCTGATCCACCAGCAGAGTCACCTTCGACAATATACAATTCGCTGATCGAAGCGTCTTTGGAAGAGCAATCTGCTAGTTTACCTGGCAATGCACTCACTTCTAGTACACTTTTACGGCGAGTTAACTCACGCGCTTTACGAGCAGCTTCACGTGCTCTAGACGCTTGTAAAGACTTCTCAAGTACACGACGAGCAACAGCAGGATTTTCGTTCATAAACTCTTGTAGCTTCTCTGAGAATAAAGATTCTACAATCCCACGAACTTCACTGTTTCCCAATTTTGTTTTGGTCTGTCCTTCAAATTGAGGTTCAGGAATTTTGACAGAAATGATCGCTGTTAATCCTTCACGAACATCTTCACCAGTTAGATTACCGTTGTTGTCTTTAAGCAATCCGTTACGACGAGCATAATCATTAATAATACGTGTTAGGGCACTTTTAAATCCAGATTCGTGTGTACCACCTTCGTGCGTATTAATGTTATTAGCAAAAGAATAAATATTCTCAGCGTAGCTCTCGTTATATTGCAAAGCCACTTCAACTTGAATCATGTCACGTGAACCTTCAACATAGATCGGTTGTTCATTCAGTACTTCACGATTTTTGTTCAAATACTGAACATATTCGATAATACCGCCTTCGTATTTAAAGGTGTTGGTTACACCTGTGCGTTCGTCTGTAATCGTCATTGCTATTCCTTTGTTCAGGAAAGCTAATTCACGAATTCTACCAAGCAATGTGTCGTAATCGAATATCGTTGTTTCTGTAAAGATTTCAGAGTCAGGCTTAAAGGTAACAGTTGTCCCTGTATCTTCATCTTCTCCCATTTGTCCGATCACTTTGATATCGTACTGAGGAGCTCCGCGCATATACTCTTGTTGATGAATTTGACCTTCCGTTTTGACAACGACTTTAACATGTTCAGATAGTGCGTTAACAACAGAGATACCTACACCATGCAGACCGCCTGATACTTTGTATCCTCCACCACCGAATTTACCACCGGCATGAAGAACAGTCATAACAACTTCTAGTGCAGAACGTTGCGTTTTGGCTTCAATCCCTACAGGAATCCCACGTCCATTATCGACAACAGTTACACTATTGTTCTCGTGAATAGTCACTTCAATGTGATCACAATGACCTGCAAGTGCTTCATCGATACTGTTATCTACGACTTCCCAAACCAAGTGATGAAGACCCTTAGAGCTTGTGGATCCAATGTACATACCCGGACGCTTGCGAACCGCTTCTAGTCCTTCAAGTACCTGTATCTGGCTCGCATCATAAGCCGGTTGATTCATAGACATGCGATTTTCACCTACTTCTATAATTTCAGGCAGCTATATCTACAACTGCGTTCATGCATTAACAAAAAAACTATTTGCTCGTTTTTTGAGCGTCGAGGAAGAAATAGGAGAGTAGTACACTTTGTTTTTCGTGACTACGATCGACTTGGGTTCTTCTTCACCAATCGATTCTACTTTTTTATTTTCAAGAGCATTATTTACAAATTGCTTAGAAATTTTGGAAGACTTTTCGATCGATATATCAAAAATCGCGACAAGCTCCGAGGAACGGATAATCTTCTCGCCGCCCAAGTGAATATACATAGTCTGTAGTCCTCCCTACTTCTCAACGTGTCCTTGATGGACATGGAAAATCTGAGCTTCTTTAAGACGCTCTGTATTTAAACTTTCGATTCCGGTTGCTGTAATAAATGTCTGTACTTTACCTTGAAAGGTTTCGATCAGTTGTGTCTGACGATAAGGATCCAGTTCAGATAAAACATCGTCTAGCAAAAGAATAGGGTATTCTCCAATTTCTTCACGTATCAATTCGATCTCTGCTAATTTCAATGACAGGGCGGTTGTACGCTGTTGTCCCTGAGAACCAAAAACAGCTGCTTCATTGCCATTGATATGAAAAGTTAGATCATCACGATGTGGACCTGCAAGTGTTGCTCCACGACGATATTCCTGTTCTTTCACTTGTGATAATTTTACCATAAATTGCTCAAATAAGACAGCTTCATCTTCCTCATCCGCAGTGCCAAACGAAGGGACATACGAAAGAATCAAATTCTCTTTGCCGCCAGTTATCCCCATGTGGATAGTTTCTGCCCAGCCTTGAAGCTTGTGGATAAACTGTTTTCGTTTTTTGATAATTTTGACGCCATGTTCGACTAACTGCTCATTCCAAATATCGAGCATTGTAGAATCTTTAGACCCTGCGCTCCATGCTTGTTTTAAATAATTGTTACGCTGGATTAAAATTTTCTGGTATTGCTGCAAATGGAAAAGATAGCTTGGTTGAACTTGACCAATCTCCATATCTAAAAAACGGCGACGTACTCCAGGAGATCCTTTAACAATTTCTAAATCTTCTGGTGCAAACATCACCGCATTGATCGTTCCTACAAATTCACTTAATTTGCGTTGTTCCAGACCGTTGATTTTAGCACGTTTGCCTTTGTTCGTAAAGTTTAACTCTAATTTGACTTTACCGTATTTTTTTTCAGCTTCACACGTAATTCGAGCTTGTTCGGCATGAAAAGCAATCAGTTCTTTATCTTTATTGGTTCGATGAGATTTGGAAAGTGCCAAAACGAAAAGAGCTTCGATCAAATTTGTTTTACCTTGAGCATTTTGCCCGATAAACAAATTGACAGCAGCGAAGGAATCCAGGTGGAGATGATCATAATTGCGATAGTTTTGCAGACTGACTTCGTTAATAAACATGGATGAGGTCCTCCAGATTATTGTTCACTTTGTACTTTGTATGAGCCCTCTCCCTGCACCTGGACTTCATCCCCAGGGTACAATTTGCGTCCGCGACGTTCTTCTAATTCTCCGTTTACCTGTACCATTTGTTCTTGCAAAAGAGCTTTGGCACTACCGCCTGTGGATATACAACCTGCTAATTTTAAAAATTGATCAAGCTTAATATATTCTGTGGATATTGTGATATGTTCCATGAGAAAAGTATCGTCCTTTCGTAGAGCAAAATAGGTGATGGATATGAATAGCCAGGTATTTATCAACGGTTCTCATGATTGGTAACAGATCAGGAACTTGTTGCAAAATACCTGGCTATTTTATTTAATCCTTTGGTTTGTGATGATTGGATTAGTTGGTTGTACGGTAAGGCAAAATGATATACAGACTGCGGCTATCATCTTGCGGTTTGATAATGATCGGGCTCATTACACCTGTAAATTGAATCGCTAATTGTTCACTTTCGATCACTTTTAGCACATCCAACATATATTTGGAGTTGAAAGAAATACGTAATGGTTCGCCTTCAAAACGAGCAACTTCAAGCTGTTCCGTTACTTTACCAAGCTCGGAAGAACTAGAGGAAATTTCAACAGCTCCATTGTCCAATGTTTGCATACGCACGATATTGGTTTTTTCTTCACGAGAAAGCAAATACGCACGATCGATTGAATCGGCTAATTTTTTGGTATCGATAACGATTTCTGTTTTGAAATTGGTCGGAATGATTTTGGATGTATCCGGATATGTTCCGTCCAGTATACGGGAATAGAAAAGCACACGATCAATTTTAAATAATACCTGATTATCCGCTACAACGATATCTAATAATGTGTTTTGGTCAGGAATAATTTTGCTTAATTCGTTTAACGTTTTACCAGCGATAACAACATTGCTAAAACGTACTCCTGTATCTTCGCTCATATGAACAGTACGACTTGCTAACCGATGGCGGTCTGTAGCAACGAATTTGAGTTCACTTTCGTTTAGATTCCAAAGTACCCCTGTCAAAATAGGCGTTGTTTCTTGTGTAGAAATAGAGAAAGCAGTCTGCTTAATCATATTTTTGAGCAGATCGCCTGGAATAGAGATTTGTTGATTTTCTTCGATGCTTGGAAGAACAGGGAATTCTTCTGGATCTAGTCCTACCAGCTGGATATCTGTAGCACCTGAACGAATAAACGTTTGAAAACCGTCACGAACTTCCATTTCGATTTCAGAAGAAGGAAGTTTTTTGATAATTTCTACGAAAAATTTAGCAGGTAAAACAACGCTGCCTGCACGATCAATTTGTACGATCGTTTTGTCATTGTCTTCAGCAGGAATAAAGGATTGGATCGAAATATCTGTATCACTTGCAGTTAACGTGACACCTGTATACGAAACATCAAATTTGATCCCTGTCAAAATAGGGATCGTTGTACGGCTCGAAATTGCTTTGGAAACATGTTGTATCGATTCATTCAAATAACTTTTGGAAATTTGGATCTTCATGGTTTCACTCCTAATCAGCAAGGTTCATCTTTATCACAAATGTTTGAAGTCATTTGATGAATTTCAGAACGTGTTTTTATTAAGAAGATATATATTAAATCTTTATAGTAATCGTAGTAGGGGCAGTGGATATGTGGATAACCCCTTCAAACCCACGTGTAAGTAAGCCTATCCACATGTGTATAGATTGTGTATAGGCTTGTGACTTATTCAGGATGGATTTTTAATCTTTTCCGTTAAGTTATTCACAACTTTGAACAACTCCTGATCAATCTTAAGCGTTCTTGAAATTTTCTCATGCGCATGGATTACGGTAGTATGATCTCGTCCCCCGAAAGCTTCCCCAATCTTAGGCAGAGAATAATCTGTTAATTCCCGTGATAAATACATCGCAATTTGGCGTGGATAAGCCACAGCTTTGGTTCTTTTACGGGCTTTAAAATCTTCCATTTTCAAATTATAAAATTCGCCAACTTTTTGTTGAATATCCTGAATTGTAATCATTCGTGGACGGCTGGACGGAATAATATCTTTGAGCGCTTCAGCAGCGAGATGAGAAGTTACATCTTGATTGGTTAGTGACGAATAAGCGACAACACGAATCAAAGCACCTTCTAGTTCGCGAATATTCGTATCAATCTGATTAGCAATATAGACCATCGCTTCATTCGGAATATCTAAATTCTCCGCTTTCGCTTTTTTCCGCAAAATAGCGATGCGTGTCTCTAGATCTGGAGGCTGAATATCAGTAATCAATCCCCATTCAAACCGTGAACGAAGTCTTTCTTCAAGTGTTGGAATTTCTTTTGGCGGTCGATCACTAGAAATAATGATCTGCTTACGTTCTTCATGCAGTGCATTAAACGTATGGAAAAATTCTTCTTGTGTCTGTTCTTTGCCCGCTAAAAATTGAATATCATCAATCAACAAAATATCAATATTGCGGTATTTGTTGCGGAAACTTTCCCCGCGGTTGTCACGAATAGCGTTAATAAATTCGTTTGTAAATTTCTCGGAAGAAATGTATACCACTTTGCTATTTGGATTATGTTCCAAAATATAATGTCCGATTGCGTGCATTAGATGAGTTTTGCCCAGTCCTACGCCGCCGTACAAAAATAATGGATTATATGCTTTGGCAGGTGCTTCGGCTACCGCTAATGAAGCAGCATGCGCAAAACGATTACCAGCACCAATTACAAATGTATCAAATGTATATTTGGTGTTTAGCATATTAGCAAGTGGTTCTTCTCGCATCGAAATAGCAGGTTGCGATTGAGTCTGTGCAGGTAAAAGCGATTCCTCAGGAAGTGCTTCTTCGATCACAAACTTCACATCTACTTGTCTTCCCAAAAATTCAAAAACGGTTGAACTTACCAATTTGGTATACCGGCTTTCAAGCCATTCTACAGCAAAAGTGGTTGGTGCTGAAATTACAATCGAGTTCTCAGTAAAAGTCAGCGCTTTGGTTGCTTTGAACCAGGTGTCAAAGCTAGGCTTACTCAGCTTTGTTTGAATAATGGATAATATTTGCTGCCATAATTCGGAAGTATGGCTGTCCACAGACTGTCACTCCTTTTAAACTTCCAATGTGTGGCTGAAGCCATGCGCGGATATCGGAAATATTGAAAATGATAATTATAATGAATGGCGTAGAATTATCCCCAGAATACCAGAAGGTGGATAAACTAAAAAAAGGATAAGAAGAAATTGTTCACAACTTTATCCACAGGCTGTTGATAATTTTTAGGTTAGAATAATCTATTCACAGTCAAAAACAATATAATAATACCAAAAAGAACCCTTTATTTCAACGAAAACCGATAATTTATCCACAAATTCAATCTGTTGTGTATAAAACTTATGCACACCACTAGATATTGTTTATAAATTGTTTGGAACAAACTTTTTGGTTGTGGAAAAATTTTTGAATTATACACAGGAAGATTTTTAGAAAGTGTATAACTGTGGAAAAAAGAGCAGGAAAAGAACCCTGTGGATAAACCGAAAAATGAGGAGTTTTTTAGCTTGAAAATAAGCATGGTGGATAAAGATAATTTGTGTGACGTATTCCCTCTTTCTACATATAAAGAAAATAGGGCAAATGTAATAAATGAAATTTCATTGACTTATATAGACATTTCGTGTTTAAATGTATAAGGGAATTTTTATGTGAATAGAACCAATTAAATATGGAATATAGATTTCCTGCAAGGAGGTGCACAATATGAGACCAACATTCAGACCTAACGTAAGAAAACGTAGTAAAGTACACGGATTCCGTAAAAGAATGAGTACTAAAAATGGCCGTAAAGTGCTGGCGGCTCGTCGCCTTAAAGGCAGAAAAGTCCTAAGCGCGTAAATTACTTTAAGACCACTGCGGTGGTCTTTTTTTCTTTACACTCAAAATAATGATAAAAAAGTTTTTCATTTACTATATATAAAAGAAGTCTACTATTCTTGTTTTGAAATTAAGGGGAAATTACGGTGCAAAAAAAACTGCGTTTACGGAACCGAGCAGATTTCAGCCGTGTATACCGTCATGGTCGTTCTTTTGCAAACCATCAATTTGTGGTGTATTGGTTTCATAAAAAAGATATTGAACAATTTCGGATGGGTGTGTCTGTCAGTAAAAAGGTAGGGAATGCAGTTGTCCGTAATCGGATGCGTCGTATGGTGAAAGAAATTGTGCGTCATCATGCTGCTGAGATTGTACCGCAGATCGATATGGTATTTATCGTACGCAAAGGTGCACTTTCTCTACAATATAAGGAGCTTGAAAAAAGTATCCTCCACGTCCTACGTAAATCTTCTTTAATTAAGCGTTCACAACGGTAGTGCTTTCAGTTTATTTGTGTTGCTAAATATGGTATGATTTGCAGGGAAATGGAATGGCTAAGAGAGGGGTTTTGAAGTGTCGTTATTGAAGATTCGCAGAGGAAGATGGATGCTCCTCATAGCTGCCGGATTGATGATGGCTATTTTAGCAGGTTGTACACCGACTAATATGGCAACGCATTCGACAGAGGATTTACAGAACGGAGGTTGGTGGCAACGTTACGTCGTGTACTGGTTTGCCTACGCTTTAGACACTTTCGCTGATTGGTTTGGCGGAGAATATGGTCTGGCGGTTTTGGTTCTGGTGCTTATCGTACGTACATTGATTTTGCCATTGACGTTAAAACAAGTCAAAAGTTCTAAAGCAATGCAAGCAATTCAACCGCAATTACAAAAATTGCGCGAAGAATACAAAGATGATCCACAAAGACAACAAGCTGAAACAATGAAGTTATTCCAGGAAAATCAGGTTAACCCGGCTGCCGGCTGTTTACCATTGATTATTCAGATGCCTGTTTTTATCGCTTTGTATAATGCGATTATCTACAACACAGGGCTTCGTGAGCATACGTTTTTATGGTTACAACTAGGTGAACCGGATAAATGGTTTATTTTTTGCCGGTTATCGCTGCAATCACCACATTCCTTCAAACTAAAATGATGATGAGTATGAACCCAGCACAAATGCAGGGTCCTATGAAAATTATGATGTATATGTATCCGATCATCATTTTCGTCATGTCTTATCAATTCCCATCAGCACTTCCGCTGTACTGGGTATACAGTAATATTTACACAATCGTACAGAACTATTTCTTGTATCGTAACAAAAATACAGTCGTTACTGATCTGGGTGCAGTTACAGATACAACAAGTGCTGCTCGCAAAATTGCTAACAACAAAGCTCGTAACAAGAAAAAATCGAAAAAGAAACGTCGTTAAGAAATTCTATTGGAGCGCTGTTCCCCGGGGCAGCGTTCTAACTATAGATGTAACGTATTATCGATCTATCGTTTTTACATTCTGAGCACCACAAGGGAGGGCCCAATTTCGAAATGACCACAGTCATTACGTCTGGAAAAACCATTGATGATGCTATAGCAGAAGGGCTTACCCGTCTAAGTGCGAGTAAGGAACAAGTGCAAGTGCAAATATTGCAACAGCCGTCAAAAGGATTCCTGGGTCTATTTGGAGCGAAACCTGCCAAAGTAGAATTGACACTGTTGTCATCTAAGCCGACTGTGCAGATTCCTTCCAGCCCTGCTGTCCCTGTCTCCCTGGAAGATCGTTCTACTGCATCTCCATCAATTACAGAGATAGCAGACAAGGAAGGCAGTGCATCTACTCATTCTCATGATGAAGCCATACAATTTGTCAAAGAAGTCGGTCAAAGTATAGGTCTTGAATTAGAAGTTGATATTAAGCGCAATCGTGATGGATATACGATGAATATCTCGGGTAATGATCTGGGGCTACTGATAGGTCGCCGCGGTCAAACGTTAGATGCTCTTCAATATCTAGTAAATATTGTAGCCAATCGTTATTCAGACAAATATGTACGCATTTTGTTAGATGCTGAAAATTTCCGCGAACGTCGCCGGAAAACATTAGAAGATTTAGCAGATCGTTTGGCAGGTAGAGTAATTCGTAGTGGAAAAGAAGTGGTACTGGAACCTATGTCTTCGCAGGAACGTAAAGTGATTCATGCCAAACTTCAAAACCATGCTCGTGTGAAAACGATCAGTAAAGGCGAAGAACCTAATCGCCGTGTAGTGATTACACTTCGATAATGAGTAAACGTCATGCAATGATTTTTTGCCTTTCGGGCAGAAGATCATTGCTTTTTATTTAGTTAGGAAGATATTGATTTTAATTTTGGAGAAAGAAAGGTGAATCATCATTATGATAAGTGATACTATTGCTGCTATATCTACTGCTGTCGGAGAAGCCGGGATAGCAGTTATTCGTGTCAGTGGACCACAGTCGATCGGAGAAGTGGATCAACTTTTTCGAGGAAAACAAAAATTAGTTGATGCTGATAGTCATACTGTACATTATGGATATATTATCGATCCTGATTCAGGTGAAAAAATGGAAGAAGTACTGGTGACGATTATGCGTGCACCGCGTTCATTTACTACTGAAGATGTGGTTGAAATCAGTTCGCATGGTGGGGTTGTATCTGTACGTCGCCTGATGGAACTTCTACTGCAACAACAGATTCGAATTGCAGAACCAGGCGAATTTACCAAACGTGCTTTTTTAAATGGACGGATCGATTTGTCACAAGCTGAAGGTGTAATCGATTTGATTCGTTCCAAATCAGACAAAGCTTTTTCAGTAGCATTGCGTCAGGTGGAAGGGAAGTTATCCCGTCAGATCAAACCACTACAGCAGATATTAATCGAAATGGTTGCTCATATTGAAGTGAATATTGATTATCCTGAACATGATGTAGAATCAGTTACTTCTGATTTTATCAAACAAAAATCACTTGAAGTGATCGGTGGGATCGATGAATTATTACGTACCGCTAATGAAGGTAAGATTCTGCGTGAAGGCATTACAACCGCAATCGTAGGGCGACCGAATGTAGGCAAATCTTCACTGCTTAATACACTAGCGCAAGATAACCGCGCTATTGTTACGGATATTCCGGGTACTACTCGTGATGTTATAGAAGAGTTCGTAACGATTAACAATATTCCTTTGAAATTGTTAGATACCGCTGGTATTCGAGAAACGATTGATGTAGTAGAAAAGATTGGTGTTGAACGATCCCGTACTGCTGTAAGTGAAGCAGATCTAATCTTACTGGTACTTAATCACAATGAAGCTTTACATGAAGATGAAATTCAGTTATTAGAACAATTGAAAGATCGTCAGGTTATTATTATTGTGAATAAAATGGATCTGTATCGTCAGTTGGATCTGGTGAAATTGGAAGAGTATTTCCCGAAAGAAAGTATTGTTACGATGTCTGTGAAAGATCAAAAAGGTATTGATAAGTTAGAAGAAGCGATCTCAACGTTATTTTTTGGAGGTAAATTAGAATCGGCTGATCTGACGTATGTAAGTAATGTGCGCCATATTGCACTGCTCAAACAAGCGAAACGTTCGTTACAAGATGCGTATCAAGCGTCTGATGATATGATTCCAATCGATTTGATTCAAATTGATGTGCGTCTAGCATGGGAACAATTAGGGGAAATTATAGGCGATTCTGCTCCAGATTCGTTGATTGATCAAATTTTCTCGCAATTTTGTCTAGGAAAATAAGTCGTTATACAGCGTTTTTAACATAAACATTTAAAAATTGCGTTAAATTTACGATTTTATCACATGAGTGTGGTTGTTTTACGATATACTTGAGTGTAGGCTTGAGTATGATTCAATCTGACGTGAGCTATAAATAATATAATGTTTAGTTGTGCAGCAAAACTGTATGACTTGAAATATAGAGGAGGTACACTCCATGACATATATGGGTGGAGAATATGATGTTATTGTAATCGGTGCAGGGCATGCAGGTTGTGAATCAGCACTTGCGGCGGCACGTATGGGATGCAGTACATTGATGATTACGATTAATCTGGATATGGTGGCATTTATGCCATGTAATCCTTCTATAGGTGGACCGGCTAAAGGGCATGTAGTACGTGAAATTGATGCGCTTGGCGGCGAAATGGGACGCAATATCGATAAAACATTTATTCAAATGCGGATGTTAAATACAGCTAAAGGTCCTGCTGTACATGCGCTACGTGCACAAGCAGACAAATTTTCATATCAGCATACGATGAAAGAAACGATGGAAGAAGAGCCTAATTTGACGCTTCGTCAAGGTATGGTAGAGCGTCTTATCGTTGAAGATGGACATTGCACAGGAGTTATTACGAAGACAGGTACAACGTATAAAGGTAAATCAATCGTATTAACAACAGGCACGTATTTACGTGGTAAAGTTATTATGGGCGAATTGGCTTATGAAAGTGGTCCGAACAATCAACAACCTTCAATCAAATTGTCAGAACATTTGAAAGAATTAGGTTTTGAATTGGTTCGCTTCAAAACAGGTACACCACCACGTGTGCATCGTGATAGTATTGATTTCTCCAAAACAGAAATTCAACCAGGTGATGATAAAGTTAAATTTTTCTCTTATGAAACCGAATCGTCAAGCAATGAGCAAATGCCTTGCTGGTTAACATATACTTCTTTAGAAACGCATCAAATTATTAGCGACAATCTTCATCGTGCACCGATGTTCTCGGGTATGATCGAAGGAACAGGGCCGCGTTACTGTCCGTCTATTGAAGATAAAATTGTTCGTTTTAGCGACAAACCAAAACACCAGATTTTCCTAGAACCTGAAGGTAAAAATACGTCTGAATATTATGTACAAGGTCTTTCTACCAGTCTGCCTGAAGAAGTGCAATTACAAGTATTACGCTCGATTCCAGGATTGGAAAAAGTAGAAATGATGCGTAACGGATATGCAATCGAATATGATGCAATGGTGCCTACACAATTGTGGCCTACACTTGAAACCAAACAAATGCCTGGATTGTTCACAGCTGGACAAATCAATGGTACGTCTGGTTATGAAGAAGCCGCAGGTCAAGGGATTATGGCTGGAATCAATGCTGCACGCAAAGCACAAGGTAAAGAAGGCGTTGTATTAGATCGCTCGCAAGGATATATCGGTGTATTGATCGATGATCTAGTGACTAAAGGAACTAACGAACCTTACCGTCTACTGACTTCACGTGCAGAATATCGCTTGTTGCTTCGTCATGATAATGCCGATATGCGTTTAACCGAAATTGGACATGATATTGGTCTGGTTAAAGAAGATCGTTATCAGAAGTTTTTGGATAAAAAAGCTAAAGTAGAGCAAGAGATTCAACGTCTTAGCAAAACAAAAGTAAAACCTGTCGAGATCAATGAATTGTTAGCAACGATCGATTCGTCTGCGCTACAAAATGGTGTAGATCTACTAACAGTGCTTCGTCGTCCAGAAGTATCGTATAGCATTATTGAAGCAGTATCGCCTTCACCTGAACCATTAACAGAAGATATGAAAGAGCAAGTTGAGATTCAGATCAAATATGCAGGTTATATTGAAAAACAACAATCTCATGTCGAACGTCTGAAAAAAATGGAACAAAAGAAATTGCCTGAAACGATTGTCTATGAAGAAGTAAAAGGATTAGCTACAGAAGCTCAACAAAAAATGGCTAAAATCCGCCCTTTATCAATCGGACAAGCTTCACGGATATCTGGCGTAACACCAGCAGATATTTCAGTTCTACTTGTATATCTAGAACACTATAATCGGGTAACCGCAGCACGGGGGTAAGGAATGGATCCAATTCAACAGCATTTTACTGACACATTAGCAGCACAACATATTGCAATTAATGAGCAACAATTAGAACAGTTTGAAGGGTATTATCAAGAGCTAATTACCTGGAATGAAAAAATGAATTTGACTGGCATCACTGAACGAGACCAAGTATATAACAAGCATTTTTATGATTCGATTTCTCTTGCTTTTTATATGGATTTGAATGAAATACAGACACTTGCTGATATCGGATCAGGTGCTGGATTTCCAGGTATTCCGCTTAAAATTATGTTCCCACATATCAAGCTACGGATTATCGATTCGCTTAATAAACGGATTCAATTTTTGCAAAGTGTAGTGAATCGTCTGGGACTACAGGGTGTGGAATTAATTCATGGTCGTGCAGAAGAGTGGGGACAAAAAGAAGGTTATCGTGATCATCACGATCTAGTAACCGCTAGAGCAGTTGCCAAGCTTTCGGTATTAAATGAATTTTGCTTACCGTTTGTAAAAACAGATGGTACATTTGCAGCGATGAAAGGGATCGATCCTGCTGAAGAAATTCAGCATGCTTTTCGCAGTCTAGGATTGTTAAAAGGAAAAGTTCGTGAAGTTCATCATTTCCAATTGCCTATAGAAGAATCGGATCGTCATATTATTCTTATTACTAAAGAAGCTGCTACACCAGCCAAGTATCCGCGCAAAGCAGGTACACCGATGAAAGAACCTTTAGGCTAATATGTGATAGCTTGATCATGACTAGAATAGTCTTTGTGCAAAAGTTGTATAGCATTGTTTCACGTGGAACATGCTGTACAACTTTTTGTTATGTTTGAATATAGATCACTATAATTTTAGTCACAATTTTTGTTGTTCTATCATAGGATTATGGGTTGAAAAGTGCTAAAATAATATAGATGGAAGTACAAGGAAATTAGTTGAATGTCTTATTCGTATTATCAAGTACATCTGTTATTCAGGTGTTGCTATCATGAGATTAGGTGGTCTTATACCGAATGAAAGAACAATTTTCCAAATTGTTTGGCTTGACTGAACGCGCACATGGGGAAGAAGTCAAACAGATACCGGTTGCGAATATTACAACTAGCCCGTATCAACCCCGTACTATTTTTGATGATGCTAAAATCGAAGAATTGTGCCAGACGATCAAAACTCATGGTGTAATTCAGCCTATTGTTGTACGTATTCGTAATAATAAATACGAAATTATTGCAGGTGAACGACGCTATCGGGCGGTTACCAAACTAGGTATGCCAACGATTCCAGCTATTGTTCGTGAGTTCAATGATTCACAAGCAGCTTCGATCGCATTGATTGAGAATTTGCAACGTGAAGGATTAACAGCGATCGAAGAAGCGATGGCTTATCAAAAATTAATTGATTTGCATGATCTGACTCAGGAAAGTTTGGCTCAACGCTTGGGTAAAAGCCAGTCTACGATTGCGAACAAAATTAGGCTTTTAAATTTACCTGATGTAATAAAGCAAGCATTAATGGCTCGCCAAGTTACTGAACGACATGCTCGCGCTCTATTATCGCTTGGAAGTGAAGAGTTACAACTTCGTGTACTGAATGACATTATTGAAAAAGAATTGAATGTAAAACAAACAGAAGCTCGTGTAGCTTTTTATAAAGAAAAAACAAATACTGTTAAAAAATCTAAACGGATCTCGTATACCAAAGATGTAAGACTAGCATTGAATACAATTCGCCAATCGATTGATCTTGTGTCTGGATCAGGGCTCGCTATTAATACATCTGAACAAGATCATGAAGACCATTATGAAATTGTGATAAAGATACCAAAACGCTAACAGCGAAGTGCTTTATACACACCTCGGCTGTTAGTATAGAACGGAATAATCATTGTTATCATCAAGCGAATTTCATAATATTGGGGTGAATGAGTTGTCGAAAATTATAGCTATAGCGAATCAAAAAGGTGGCGTTGGTAAAACAACCACATCTGTTAATCTGGGAGCTTGTCTGGCGACTTTGGGTAAGCGGGTTCTGTTAATCGATATTGATCCACAGGGGAATACAACCAGTGGAGTAGGTATCAATAAAGCAGATGTTGAAAATTGTATTTACGATATTATTATTAACGATGTTGCCCCGAAAGATACAATTAAAACAACTGTAATCGAAGGATTGCATATTATTCCGGCTACAATACAACTTGCAGGAGCAGAAGTTGAATTAGTGCCAGCGATATCACGAGAATTGCGCTTAAAAAATGCGATCAGTCAGGTCAAACAAGATTATGATTATATATTGATTGATTGCCCACCATCGCTTGGTATTTTGACGATCAATTCGTTAACCGCAGCAGACTCTGTGTTGATTCCGATTCAATGTGAATATTATGCTTTGGAAGGGCTAAGCCAGCTATTAAATACAGTGCGCTTGGTACAAAAACATTTGAATACTGATCTTCAGATCGAAGGCGTATTGTTAACGATGCTAGATGCACGTACTAATCTAGGTATTCAAGTCATTGAAGAAGTTAAAAAATATTTCCAAGATAAAGTATACCGGACTATTATTCCGCGTAATGTTCGCTTGAGTGAAGCACCTTCACATGGTAAAGCGATTATTACTTATGATCCTCGTTCTAAAGGAGCAGAAGTTTATTTAGAGCTGGCAAAGGAAGTGGTTTCTTATGAGTAAACGTCTTGGTAAGGGGCTAGATGCGCTGATTCCTTCATTATCTGTAAGTGATGACGATAAAATTATAGAAGTTAGCTTAAAAGAATTACGTCCTAATCCATATCAACCGCGTAAACATTTCGATCATGAGTCGATTCAAGAATTAGCAGAATCGATCAGTCAGCACGGGGTTATTCAACCAATTATTGTACGTAAAGTGTTAAAAGGATACGAAATTATTGCCGGAGAACGTCGGTATCGTGCTTCAGAAGTAGCCGGTAAAAAGTCGATTCCGACAGTCATTCGTAGCTTCACAGATCAACAAGTAATGGAAATAGCATTAATCGAAAATGTACAGCGTGAAAACTTAAATGCACTGGAAGTAGCTACTGCTTATCAAGCTCTGATGGAAGAGTTCAAAATGACGCAAGAAGAATTAGCGACCAAAGTTGGTAAATCTCGTTCTCATATCGCTAACTTTTTACGATTATTATCACTGCCTGATGCTGTCAAAGAACATGTTTCACGTGGAACATTATCAATGGGACATGCCCGTTCATTAGTCAGTGTTAAAAAAGAAGAACTGATTATTGCTCTGGCTAATAAAGCTATTGAACAAGCTTGGAATGTACGCCAACTAGAAGAAGCAGTTCAGAACCTAGACAAAAAGAAAGAAGATTCAACTAAAAGTAAAATCAAAAAAACAGATCCTTATCTGGTAGACGTTGAAGAAACGTTACGTGACCGTTTTCAGACGACTGTTAAAATTAAACATAGCAACAAAGACAAAGGCAAAATCGAATTGAATTATTACAGTAAGCAAGATTTAGAACGATTGTTAGAAATGCTAAATCAGATGTAAGCAGGAGGATGCTACATTGTCAGCTCAATATCATGAGACTCAAAATGTAATCTATCTAGATCATGCAGCTACATCTTTTCCTAAGCCGCCTGAAGTGAGTCAAGCGTTGTTATATGCGTTAGAACAAGCTTCTGCTAATCCTGGTCGTGGTAGCCATCGTATGGCTGTTCAAGCGAGTCGTGAATTATTTAATTGTCGCAAAACATTATCCCAACTTCTAGATGTACATAACCCTGTAGATATTGCTTTTACAGCCAATACTACAGTAGCTCTGAATATGGCTATTCAAGGGTATCTAGAAGCAGGAGATCATGTGATATCTACCATGACAGAACATAATTCTGTACGTCGACCTTTAGAAGCGCTAATACGTAGTATAGGTATAGAAGTGACCTATATTGCTGTAAATGCTCAAGGAGATATTAATTTAGCTGAAGTGAATCAAGCCTTTACGCCGCGAACGCGGCTTTTGGTATGTAATCATAGTTCTAATCTATTGGGTAGCATATTACCTGTTGCTGAATTGTCTAGTATCGCTCATGATCATGGAACCAAAATTTTGGTCGATATCGCTCAGAGTGCAGGTCATATCCCTGTATCGTTATCATCATGGCAAATCGATATGGCTGCTTTTCCAGGTCATAAAGGATTGTTAGGCCCGCAAGGAACAGGCGGTTTATATATAGCACCTGATATGGATCTTCACCCTTGGATCTATGGAGGCACTGGGAGCCAATCAGAAGAGATCAATCAACCGACTGTAAGACCGGATCGATATGAAGCAGGAACACCTAATACGCCTGGTATAGCAGGTCTACAGGCAGGTGCTCGGTATGTGTTAGAGCGTTCAGTGTTTACTATTGCTAGAGAAGAGCAACAGTTATCGCAAATGATGATCGAAAAGTTATTAAATATCCCGAGTGTACATGTTTTGGGACCTGAACTTGGCAAAGAACGTACAGGTATTGTATCTTTTATAATGGAGCATAAAGACAGTGCAGAGATTGCTTTTCGCTTAGATCGAGAATTCGGTATAGCGGTACGAGCAGGAATGCATTGTACTCCACTTGCTCATATATCAGCAGGGACTTTAAATACAGGGGCTGTACGCGCTAGTGTTGGATATCGATCTACCACAGATGATATCGATCGTCTGATTGAAGCCATTCAATATATTCATCGTACGTAACATCAGAGATGAATAATTCAATAAATAAGATGTTCTAACTAAGCTTATTAGAAAATATAAATAGCAATAAAAGAAGGAAAGAGGAGAGCAGACAACGATGGCGGAATTGAATGGACTGATAGCAGAACAGTTGTATTTGTTTGTAGGAGGTATAGCTGTAATCATGATTATCTTATTGATTATTGCTATCGTACAAGCAGTCAAATTAAGCAAAATGCGCAAACGGTACAATCAGATGATGGCAGGTAGTGGAGTCGAAAACTTGGAAACACTATTGCTAGACTTGAAATTACAAATGGATTCGATAGAAGATGATGAACAGAACAAACGTGATCGTTTTCAAGCGATCGAAAATCGTTTGCGTCAAGTACCGGCACATATCGGAATGAAACGATACAATGCTTTTTCTGATCATGGTAGTGATCTTAGCTTTTCACTTGCTATTCTAAATGATGAATCAGACGGTGTTATTCTTACAGGGCTTCACAATCGAGATAGCTCGTATATGTATGCGAAGCCGATTGTCAAAAGCGAATCTACCTACAACTTATCTCCTGAAGAAAAAGAAGCCATTCAACTTGCAAAATCGCCAACACCAACCAAATCATAAGTAAGGCTTAAAAGCCTTATTACCGCCGTCGTGATCACAAAGATGCTAATATAGCTCTTATGTTTACGGCGGCGATTTTGTATCTATAGACAGATACGTGTAAGCTTTAAGAAAGAGAACGCATAATTTGTAGGGACATCAATTGTAAAAGGGGGTAAAGAAAAAGATGGATGATATACTGGTGATTGCTTTTGATTCTACGCAGCAGGCATTACGAGCAGAGATGTTACTGGAATACGCAGATATTGAAAATGATATGTTCCCTACACCGAAAGAAATTACCGCTGGTTGTGCGCTATGTATACAATTCCCAGAAACAGATTTGCAAGAAGTCGATCATATTATTAAAACAGAACAAGTTGAAATCCGAGGCATTTTCAAACAAAAACAACAGACATATGAGCAAGTTGTGTTATAGGAGGGTGAATGAATGAAAGGCTTTTTAAATCAAGAAACAGGTGGACAAGATATTCAGCAATTAACAGAAACAGCTACAGATCAAGTTAGCGGATTTACGAGCGGGTTGTGGAAATGGGCGAGCGATACAGATATGTGGTGGCAATTTTTATTTTCCAGTATTCGTATAGTTCTGATTTTTATACTAACTCAAATCGCTATTAAAGTTATAAGCAAAGTGATTGAGCGTTCTTTGCAAGGGAAAGACAAAAGTAGGCTAAGAACGAATCCAAGACGGTTTATTACGATAGGTGAACTATTAAAAAACGTTGTTTCTAGTGTGTTTAATTTTATTATGATTATGTTAGTGTTGAATGAATTCGGATTTAATTTGACACCGTTATTAACAGGGGCCGGGGTAGCAGGTCTAGCAATCAGTTTTGGTGCACAAAGTATTGTTAAAGATATTATTACAGGATTCTTTATTATTTTTGAAGATCAATTTGCAGTAGGTGATGTGATTCAAGTAGGAACGTATAAAGGAACTGTACAGATGGTGGGATTACGTACAACCCGTCTAGTCAGCTGGAATGGTGAAGTGAATATTATTCCCAACGGTTCAATTATCAGTGTAACGAACTTTTCACTTTCTAATTCGTTGGCTGTTGTAGACGTTCCATTGAAATTAGAACGAAGTATGGACGATGCGCTGAAATTAGTAAAACAAGCGGTAGAAGAATTGAAAGACGATCATCCAGAAATGTTGAAAATGCCAGAAGTGTTAGGGATTCAATCGTTAACAACAGCAGAGTATGCGATTCGAATCGTTGCCGAGTGTCAGCCGAATTCACGAGCAGGAGTAGAGCGTGCGGTACAAACGGCTGTCAAAAAAGCACTGGATCATGAAGAAGAGCAACGGCTATTGTTAGAAGCCCAGCAACAAGAGGAAGAAGCTCGAAAACAAAAAGAATTAGAAGCAGCCAATACTCCGTTACAAGGTGAAGGAGAACTAGAATCACAGGCAAAAGATAAACGAGACGAAAATATATCAAACGATCAATAAAAGCGATAAGAATAATCAATATAAACATGTGGATAAGTGTGATAAAGTATAAGATTATAGGACGATAGAGAAAGTAATGCGATCAGGAACGGTGGAGGGTGAGGAAATGGAACGTAAGGTTTTTCAATTGGGCGATATTGTGCAAATGAAAAAGCCACATCCTTGTGGAAGTAATGAGATGGAAATTATTCGAATGGGGATGGATATTCGGATAAAATGTGTAGGTTGTAAGCATAGTATATTAGTACCTAGAGCCAAATTTGAGAAAAATATGAAAAAAGTATTACGCTCGGTAGATAGTGAAGTTCAACCAATGAGTGAGTAAGCGACTGAAGAAAATATAAAGTTATCAACAGCATACAGATGAAAAAGAGTGAAATCAAAGGTTATCCACTGTGGATAACCTTTTTTATTTGCTTTTTAGTAGGATTGTGCATAACTATAGAAATCAAAAAGATAGATATAACAGTGAGATAGTAGAATATAACAGGAGACGATCGAAAGCAAGTTTTATAGTAGATTATGGCTCAAATCTAGTCATAAATCAGAGGATAAAGTATAGAACGTAGTTGATTTTATATGATTATCAGCAAAATCAAGAGGAAATAGATACAGGAAGAGCACCAGCAAAGAAATGAGATTCCTAGCGATAAATCCTATTAAAATAAAGGATATTCAACAAAATCTATAAAAATGCATAGGATGTATAAAGCTTTGCCTAATGGCAACAAAGACTCTAAAACTGTTATAGTACAGATAGATACAGTAACAATTGAGCGATAATATGTATAGTTGAGTTGGATTATGACCAGGTACCAATATAGGCGGAAAATGCTGTTCTGTAAAGGGAAATCTATTCTTGCCAACCTAAATACAATGCAGTATAATCAATTTTGTTGTCAACTCAGACAAGGAGAGGTACCCAAGAGGTTATAAGGGGACTGACTCGAAATCAGTTAGGCGCTTCAGGGCGTGCGAGGGTTCGAATCCCTCTCTCTCCGCCACTTTTACTTCCATATTATTTTTGCAACTTACATATCGTTTACTAAGCTCTGTCGCAGAATTGCGATGGAGCTTTTTTAATTTATATCTATAGTAATAAAGAGGAAGTTATAAGAAGCTGAACTAAATTTTGTTTTCGTTAAAATAAAGCTTGTATTCGTATCTTATATTTTGGTATAATCATATAGTTCGAGTCTGTGCTCGTTCCTTGCTCCTGACATTGATTAGGGGCCTTAGTCCAAGAGGAGGTGAAAACTATGCGCAATTATGAAGTGATGTACATTCTTCGTCCTGAACTGGAACAAGAAGCTGTAGATGCAGCTGTTGAGAAGTTCAAAGGCATCATCACAAACGGCGGCGAAATTACAAAGCATGATGTAATGGGTAAACGTCGTCTTGCGTATGAGATCAAGAAAATTCGTGACGGTATCTATGTATTGGTAAACTTCCAATCAGCACCAGAAGTTGTTGCTGAACTAGAACGTCTTATGAAGATTTCTGACGATGTTATTCGTTATCTCATTACTGTTGACGTTACTAAATAATCTGCTTAAATTGTAAGAACCGTTCGAGGAGGGGATTGGATTGCTAAACCGTGTCATTTTGATCGGCCGGTTAACCAAAGACCCGGAGCTTCGCTATACACCCGCTGGTGTAGCTGTAACCCAGTTTACATTAGCAGTGGATCGTCCTTTTACGAGCCAAGGTGGAGAGCGCGAAGCGGACTTTATCCCGGTCGTCACTTGGAGACAACTGGCTGAAACTTGTGCTAACTATTTACGAAAAGGTCGCTTAACTGCGGTTGAAGGCCGAATTCAAGTACGTAATTATGAGAATAATGAAGGAAAACGTGTTTACGTGACTGAAGTTATTGCTGATAATGTTCGTTTCCTTGAATCTAATCGTGATGGTGGCGGCAGTGGAGGATCATCCCGTGAAGAGTCTTCCAATAATTCTAACAATAGCGGCGGCGGTAATAACCGTAGCAACTATAATAGTAATAATGGAAACAACAACTCACGAGATAACCAGGACCCATTCTCTGATGACGGTAAACCGATAGATATTTCCGATGATGATTTGCCATTTTAATGAAAGAAAGGACTGAATGATATGAGCTTCAATAGACGCGAAAGCGGCGATGGAGAAGGCAGACGTCCAGGTGGACGCCGTGGCCGTAACAAACGTCGTAAAGTATGTTTTTTCACTGTAAACAAAATTAAGCACATCGATTATAAAGATACGGACTTGCTTCGTAAATTTATCAGCGAACGTGGTAAAATTTTGCCACGCCGTGTAACAGGTACAAGTGCTAAATACCAACGTATGTTGACTATCGCGATTAAACGTTCTCGTCAAATCGCATTGCTACCTTACACAACTGAGTAGTATATATTTATTACTATTATAAATATATGCAGATAAATCGTTGATTTGTCTGTTTCTATAGCGCACAGAATCATGTCTGGATTTCGAAGATGTGATCCTGTGCGCTTTTTATGTTGTAAATATGCTTTTTGAAGTATAATTAGCAAAACCATCAACCTGTGTCATAGTCGTTATCAAACGTTTAATGAAGATAATACGGGTCTGTCTGAAAAGAGGAATGGATGAATGGCGAGAAAACGTAAAATAGCTATTGGAGCTGCAATTGCATTAGTTGTCGTAGCTGGAAGCCTTTTTCTGTTGCGGAAACCGATCTCTGCATTGATGTTCGATTGGTTCGTAGCGGGCAGTATTGAAGATCAATTAGCACAGACATATCAACCTGTACGTCAAATTGGCGGCGAGCAAGAAGCTACCGAAGCACTTCCTGTACTGACAGAGCCGTTTTCAATGTTATTGGTTGGCAGTGATCAACGTGATAACGAGACTGCACGTTCAGATACCCTTATCTATGCTGTTATGCGTCCTCTGGAATCTAAAGTGCTACTCATTTCGATTCCACGCGATACGTACACTGAGATTATAGGCAAAGACAAAAAAGATAAAATCAATCATGCCTTTGCATTTGGTGGTATCAAGATGACGATGGATACGGTTGAGAATCTTATGGATGAAAAGCTACAATATTATGCCACGATTAATTTTCAAGGTCTTATTGATTCTGTAGATGCCTTAGGAGGCATAAAATTACCGATAGAAGAAGATATCGTAAATAAAGATCCTAACCATGAGCAGTTTACTATCAAAGGCGGTAAGCCTATTTATTCTGGACAAGAAGCACTTTATTATGTGCGCTATCGTGAAGATAGTGATTTTAGACGTACCAAACGTCAGCAGATTTTTTTACAAGCTCTGGCAGACCAAGCGATACAGCTTAATCAGATTGAAAAAATTCCTCAATTGTTAGATATTATGGGTACTAATTTCAAAACAGATATGCGCCCACAAACGATTACAGGCTTAGCAAGTCAAATCTTACGTACCGGCAAGCCTGAAGTGACTTCATTTACGATTGCTGGTGATGGAGAATATGTAGATGGTGTATATTATGAAGTGCCGCGTGAAAGTGAAATTAAAGAAGCGAGAGATTTGATCGATGAATGGATGAAATCAGACGCTTCTGATTCCGATATAAATAATAGAGATTCAGCCGATGGAGCTACCGACACTGCGGGTTCTCTGATTCACTAGCTTGCTTTATTGTCACGTCAATATCGCTTAGAATGAAAGAGAATCCTGAAACGAAGTATGGGCTGAAACGTACTGTACAGGATTGAGCACAAGCCTATTCATACCAAAACAATGATTCAGGATAAGATCATGTTCGTGGTCTTGAGATTATGAGAGGAAGGATTTTTCATGAATATTGCGTTTTTTCTGCTACCGAAGCAGGAGGTCGTTTGTGTCACCCTTAATTCGACACTACGTCAGACGCTTGAAAGAATGGAATACCATCGCTATACGTCAGTGCCGATGTTGAATAAAGATGGAGGATACGCAGGTACAGTAACAGAAGGCGATCTATTATGGTTTATGAAAAATTCCGAAGGCAAAGTGACTTTTGAGAACGCTTCTAAATTTCTAATGTCGGATGTACCTTTGCAAAAAGACAATAAGCCTGTATCCATCGATGCGAATATGGAGGATTTGATCAATCTAGCAAAAGTACAGAACTTTGTACCTGTTGTCGATGATATGAATCGTTTTATTGGTATTGTTAGACGTAGTCAGATTATAGAATATTGTGAGCAATTTGTACGTAGTGGGGAGTATAACCCTGAAAAATCAAGAATGGCTAAGAATATGAAAGTTACGTAAGCAGTATCGATAAATCGATGTGTGTTTATTAGCGTTTATGCTATAATTATGAGTAAATCTTTTTTAGCTAATTGCTGAATAACATGTAGGTAAGAGGTGAATGTTTTGAAATTGCGCTGGACATCGGTGGCATGGAGTATAGCTTATTTGCTTCTGTTGCTGTCTTTATTAACTTCATTATCCATTATAACGATATTTTTTCTGATTGTGCCTGTAGTCGTGCTGTACTCGACACTATCCTTGCGCCAATTCATTATGCACCTGGTTCCAGTCTGGTTGATTACGATGATCGTAGCGATTCAGCTAGAAGGTAGGTTAGGCATTTATGTAGCGATACTGGGCATATTCTTTATGGTTCCAGGTATTGTAATGGGACGGTTGTACAAAAAGAATGCATCTGCACTTCGAGTAATATTTACGACCGGAATTACCACGCTAGTCGAAATGTTATTGTTATTAATTTTTGCTACAGTAGTCTATAAGTTTAATCTAGCGATCTATGTAAAAGATATTGTAGAGCTATCTGTCGCTCCGATGCGAGCGATGGCGGATATCAATCCAGATATCGCTGATATCTTCTCGCCGGAATTTGTGCGTGGATTGTGGAATTATACATTACAGATGATTCCATTTGCTTTGATTATCAGTTCATTTACAATGGTTGTGATTACACATGCCATTTGTCGTCCGATTTTGGAAGGCATGAACTACTCTGTTCCTAAATTAAGACCTGCGCGTGATTGGAGATTACCTCGATCATTGATCTGGTATTATTTACTTGCTGTATTTTTAGAATATTTTGTAGCTACAAATATAACAGGTGTATTGGCAGCGTTCGTTCTTAATTTCATGCCGCTGATACATATTGCTTTTACGATTCAAACGATTGGCTTTGTATTTTTCTTAGGTCATCATCGGAAATGGAATTCGTTTCTTCCGTTTCTGTTAGCTTTAGTTGTGGTATTGATTCCACCACTTCGTATTGTCGGTATTATTGATCTAGCGTTCCCGCTCCGCGAATATATTACGAGACCGAAACGGTAAGGTGATGAATGATGCCTAATTTTTTATTAAACCGCTGGCATGGTTATCGAACAGTATGGGCTTCATTGCTTATGCTTGTTCTGGTCATTTTGCTGTCTTGGTTCAATTGGATGATCGGACTGGCTGCACTTTGCTGTGTGATTTTGTTCGGTGTATCTTTACTTCGTGCAGAGCTTACGTTTCGCAGGGAATTGGATGAGTATATCGCGGGATTATCTTTTCGGATTAGACGGGTAGAGGAGGAAGCGGTCAGTACGCTTCCTTTTGGTCTTATTTTATATGACAATCAGTATACGATTGAATGGCATAATCGTTATATCGGTAGTATGTTTGGACGCAAAACACTGGTAGGCACTTCGCTTGAAGAATGTTTTCCACGGTTTGGTGATACGTATCAGCAAGCCAGAGAAGAAGCGCGCAAAGAGTCTTCAAAAGAAGTACGCTTTGAATTGCCACATGGACATTTAACGATCGAGTTTATTATTTTACCTGATGAACGATTGATTTATTTGCAAGATGTAACGACATTTGCAGATTTGCGTGATCGTCATGAAGAAGAACGTCTGGCACTTGGTATTGTATTTTTAGATAACTTTGATGAAGCTTCGCAAGGAATGGATGATCAACAGCGTACCAGTCTGATTGCGCGTGTTGCTACACGAATTACCGATTGGGCCAAAAACTACGGTATCTATGTAAGACGATTATCCTCCGAGCGTTACTTATTGCTACTTAATCAAAAGTCTTTGCGCGAATTGGAACAAAGTCGGTTTGTGATTTTGGATGAGATTCGAGAAATGACTGCTGATCTTAAAGTGCCGTTAACGCTTAGTGTCGGAGTAGGATTCGGTGCAGGTAGTATCAGTGAGCTGGGTGAACTGGCACAATCCAGTCTGGATATGGCTCTGGGGCGTGGCGGAGATCAAGCCGCTGTCAAAGCAGATCAACGTCTATCTTTTTATGGTGGTAAGTCTAATGCGGTAGAGAAGCGTACAAGAGTGCGTGCGCGTGTAATTGCTCATGCTCTACGTGATCTAATGCTAGATAGTGATCAAGTGCTTATTATGGGTCACAAAATACCGGATATGGATGTGGTCGGTGCAGCTATCGGCATGTTGAAAGCTGCTGATATGTATGATGTAGATGCGTATATCGTACTTGATAAAGTCAATCCATCAATTGAGAAAATGATGGAGCGTATTGAGCTGGACGAACGGTTATCTGTACGCTTTATTACACCGGATGAAGCACTGAATGCGATGTCTGAACAGACATTATTAGTGGTGGTTGATACGCACAAATCGTCGATGACGATTGAGCCGAAGTTGGTTGATCGAGCGAAGCGTGTTGTGGTTGTCGATCATCATCGTCGCGGGGAAGAATTTATCAATGATGCTGTTCTGGTATATCTAGAGCCGTATGCTTCTTCTACTTGTGAACTTGTAACCGAACTATTGCAATATATTCATGATAAAGTACAATTTACAACACTGGAAGCTACTTCGCTTCTAGCTGGGATTATTGTAGATACCAAGCATTTTGCGCTACATACCGGTTCACGTACATTTGAAGCGGCAGGATTTTTGCGTCGCAATGGTGCAGATACCGTATTGGTACAACGAATGCTCAAAGAAGAATTAGGCGACTATATCGCCAAAGCTGAGATTATTAAGCACGCCAAAATTATTCATAATCATGTTGCTTTGGCTGTAACTGAACCCGGTCATCAGGTTCCACAACTGTTGATTGCACAGGTGGCAGATTCGCTACTTAATATGAATAATGTACATGCTTCATTTGTGATTAGCGAGCGAATGGATGGCTTAATTGGAATTAGTGCCCGTTCTCTTGGTAAAATGAATGTACAGGTCGTGATGGAACGATTAGGCGGTGGCGGTCATTTGACCAATGCAGCCGTTCAGCTTGAAGGTAGTATCGAATATGCGGAGTCACGACTTCGTGAAGTACTAGATCAAATGGAAAAGGAAGAGGGGTTATTTGAATGAAAGTTATTTTTCTTAAAGACGTAAAAGGTAGCGGTAAAAAAGGTGAAGTAAAAGAGGTGGCAGACGGTTACGCACAAAACTTCTTGATCAAAAACGGTCATGCTAAACCAGCAACAGGCGGCAATGTAAAAATTCTTGAAAATCAAGCAGCCGCTGTAGAAAGACAAAAACAAGAAGAAAAAGAAGAAGCAGAAGTTCTTGCGAAACAACTTGAAGCATTGACGATTGATCTAAAAGCTAAATCCGGTGAAGGTGGACGCTTATTCGGAGCAATCACAAGTAAACAAATCGCTGAAGCGTTGAGAAAAAAAGGACATAAAGTCGATAAACGTAAAATTGAATTGGATGAGCCTATCCGTACATTGGGTGTAACACAAGTTGCTGTAAAATTACATCATGATGTTAAAGCAACGCTCAAAGTCCAAATTACTGAGGAGTAAAAATGGGCGGCGAAATGTTTTACGATCGGGTTCCGCCACAGAATTTAGAAGCGGAACAGGCGGCACTCGGAGCGATCTTGCTTCAGTCGGAAGCGTTAATTACAGTGATGGAACGGGTAGACAGCGAAGATTTTTACGATAAATCACACCAACTGATCTATGAAGCAATGGTTAATCTCGGTGAAGAAAATCAGCCGATAGATCTGATTACATTAACTTCTTTATTACAAGATCGTGGACAGCTAGAAGATATCGGTGGCGTTAGTTATCTGGCGAAGCTTGCTCATGCGGTACCAACAGCGGCTAACGTCGATTATTACGCTCAAATTATCGAAGAAAAGTCGATGTTACGTCGCTTGATTCGAACAGCAACACAGATTGTTAGCGAAGGGTATGGTGGCGGCGAAGATGTCGGCAGTATGCTTGGCGATGCCGAACGACGGATTTTGGAAATTTCTAATCGTCGTACAGGTAGTGGCTTTATCGCGATTCGTGATGTGTTGATGGAAGTATTTGAACGGGTTGAAATTTTGCATCAAAATAGTGGTAATACGACAGGTATTCCGTCTGGATTCGTCGACTTGGACAAAATGACGGCTGGATTTCAGCGAAGCGATCTGATTATTGTAGCAGCTCGTCCTTCGGTAGGTAAAACGGCATTTGCACTGAATATTGCGCAAAATGTAGCGGTACGTGCCAAAGAAACGGTAGCTATTTTCAGTCTGGAGATGTCAGCGGCACAGCTTGTTCAACGTATGATCTGTGCGGAAGCGAATCTGGATGCGAATGTAATGCGTACCGGTGAATTTAAAGGTGATGAAGATTGGGCGAAGCTGACGATGGGTATTTCTTCGTTGTCTGAAGCAGAAATCTATATTGATGATACCCCGGGAATTACCGTTTCAGAGATTCGTGCTAAATGCCGTCGTTTGAAAAAAGAAAAGGGTCTGGGTATGATCGTGATCGATTATCTTCAGCTTATCTCTGGACGCGGTAAAGCCGGCGAGAACCGTCAGCAAGAAGTCTCTGAAATCTCACGTACGCTAAAGCAAATTGCTCGTGAATTGTCCGTACCGGTTATTGCACTGTCTCAGCTCAGTCGTGGTGTAGAGCAACGTCAAGATAAACGCCCGATGATGTCTGACTTGCGGGAATCCGGTTCCATTGAGCAGGATGCGGATATTGTGTCTTTCTTGTATCGGGATGATTATTATAATGCAGATACAGAAAAGAAAAATATTATCGAGATTATTATTGCCAAACAGCGTAATGGTCCGGTAGGTACGGTAGAATTGGTATTTTTGAAAAACTTTAATAAATTCGTAAACTACGAACGTGTTCAATCGGATATGTTCGCAGGATAGCGATCTGAAATAGAATCTGTATAGAATAAGAACTCCTATCATATGTTAGTTAATATGGTGATGGAGTTCTTATTTTTGTATAAACTCTAAATTAAAGGAGGTGTACAATATGTCTGTTCATATCCATATCAATCTATCCATCGCACCTCACGAAGTACCTGATCTGCGTGCAGCGGTAGGATGGGAACGGCGAGAGCAAGATTATCCTGCTTTATTAGAGCGGTGTCAGTTTTATGCAGGAGCGCGAGATGAAGCACAGCGATTGATTGCATTTGGCTATATTTCAGGTATGGGATTGCAACATGGGTATTTAGAAGACATTCTTGTTCATCCTGACTATCGTTATCAACAGCTAGGAACTCATCTAGTACATACGCTATTACAGCAAGCCAAGCATCATCAAATTGAAATTGTAACTTGTACGTTTACAGAAGAACACGCTTCTTTTTACCAAAAATGCGGTTTGACGTTAAGTAAAGGTGGAGTATGGAGAAGTTAAGTGATCATTTCCGAACGATAATATTTTTAATTGAATGTATTGTTCGCTTTTCATTTGACTTTAAAAAAGCAGCCTGTTACACTGATAATGGTGTTGAAAAGCTTACATTGCTTTAGTAAGTCTTTGCGTTACAGCACTGCTATGCCCTTCCGCTGCGAAACGGATCATTATGATTTGCACACGTCTGACCGTTCCTCGCAAGGAAGTTTTCATGCTGTCTGGCTGTTTGCAATATATTCGCTGTTGATCAGTTGTTTTTTGCAACGGACAGCTCAAATTCACGGTGTATAAAAACACCTACGGAGGAATGATTTCATGTCAACTGTAGTCGTTGTGGGAACGCAATGGGGAGACGAAGGAAAAGGTAAAATTACAGACTATCTTTCGGAGAGTGCTGATCTTGTTGCACGTTACCAAGGTGGTAACAATGCAGGTCATACCATCCTAATTAATGAGAAAAAATTCAAATTAACTATGATTCCTTCTGGAATATTTTACGAAGATAAAGCTTGTGTAATCGGTAACGGTATGGTTATTAATCCATCGGCTTTGATCGATGAAATTAACTATGTGCATGACAATGGCTTCACTACCAAAAACTTAACGATTAGCGATCGCGCTCACGTAATTATGCCGTACCATATGGTATTGGATATTTTGGAAGAAGATCGCAAAGGTCCTAACAAAATTGGTACTACACGTAAAGGAATTGGCCCTTGTTACATGGACAAAACAGCTCGTTCGGGTATTCGTATTGCTGATCTGATGGACCCGGAAGAATTTGAAATTAAATTGCGTCATCAAGTAAAAGAAAAAAATCAAGTGATTACACAAGTCTATGGCGGCGAGCCTGTAGATGTAGAAGAAATTTTGAAAGATTACTTAGGTTATGCTGAAATTCTTCGTCAGTATGTACAAGATACATCTGTTGTGTTGAATGATGCGATCGATGCTGGCAAACGTGTTCTTTTTGAGGGCGCACAAGGTGTAATGTTGGATATCGACCAGGGTACATATCCATTTGTGACTTCGTCTAATCCTTCTGCTGGTGGAGTATGTATCGGTTCTGGAGTAGGTCCTTCCAAAATCCAACAAGTTATTGGTGTAGCGAAAGCATACACAACTCGTGTGGGTGATGGTCCTTTCCCTACTGAATTGTTAGATACAACAGGTGATACTATCCGCGAAAAAGGTCATGAATACGGTACAGTAACTGGTCGTCCACGTCGTGTAGGCTGGTTCGATAGTGTTGTAGTTCGTCATGCACGTCGTGTAAGTGGTATTACTGGATTGTCTTTGAACTCTTTAGATGTATTGACAGGTCTGGATACAGTCAAAATCTGTACTGGCTACAAATACAAAGGCGAGTTTATTACTCACTACCCTGCAAGTCTTAAAATGCTTGCTGAATGTGAAGCAGTCTATGAAGAAATGCCAGGTTGGAGCGAAGATATTACTGGCGTGAAGACATTGGATGAATTGCCAGAAACAACACGCAATTATGTTACTCGTGTCTCTGAATTGACTGGTATTCCGATTGCTATCTTCTCTGTAGGACGTAATCGTGAGCAGACAAATCAAGTAGCACCGATCTATCTGTAATCATTAGCTACTATTATAGTAAGTCACTTATAGAAATCATAATTAATAGAAATAAAATAGAAAAGGCATCCGCGAGGGTGCCTTTTTTGTCGTAGTGTGATTCCTATCCATCAGCAAACAAATGTTAATGAACAGTAAAGTTGAAAATTTTGTCGAGATTATGGTAAAGTAAACGGGGAGTAGAAAAGGTTAATTTTTTGACACTTTTAGATGACAATTTTTAATAATTACTACTTATAACTATAACTATAACAATTAACTGAACTTCACTAATAACGTATCTAACCATGAATAGGGATAAGGATAAAAGGAGACGGTCATGAAAGGGTTTAGAAGCAAACTGGGGATGGGGAACACGTCCAAGCAAGATCAGCCGCGTGATCCACAGTTAGAAGTGCAGAACGAACAGCAATCAACCGATCAATCAGAAGCGCCATCAGCATGGTATACCATTACAGTCGATTCGATCCGCAAGGGGAAAAATAAAATGCGTCGTCGTCTGATGATTGCTGCTGGAGGTCTGGTAGTAGTTGGCGGGCTTATTTGGGCAGGCAATCATTATGTAACAGCAAATACGATTCCGTATTATGTGGTATCTGTCAAAGGACAGGCTATCGGTACGATTTTGCATAAGGAAGAATTACAGCAGTTATTTACAACGAAGCGGGCAGCATATCAGAAGAAGTATCCAAAAGCGACGATGGTACTGAATACCAATGGTATTACAACTACAGAAGAACGTGCTTATAAAGCACAGGTCAATTCTGCAAACACACTCAAAACACTGGATGGTATGCTTACTGCATATGCTAAAAGTGTAGAAGTGAATGTTGATGGCAAAGTGATTGGCATTGTTAAAGACCAGAAAGTGATCGATGCTGCCCTAGAACAAGTGAAAGAAAAGTATACAAAAAAAGCAGAATCGGCTAAAGCTTCTACCAAAACATCTACTAAAGCTTATCCAAAACAAGTCACAGGCTTAGAATCGGTGACATTAAAGCAAAAAGTATCTACTGGCGAAATTAAAGCCAATCCTAATAAATTGTTAAGCAGTACACAGTTAGCGAAAGTCATGACAACAGGTGTAGAATCACCAACAACCTATGTGGTACGTGAAGGTGATACGATCAGTTCGATAGCATCAGATCATGATATTACTCAAGAAGAGATTTTTGCGAATAATCCCAAAATTGATGAAATGGCGATGCAGATCGGTGATGAATTAACATTAACGGTTCCGCAACCACCGATTACAGTCACTACATTTGAAGATTATTCCGAGCAGATTGTGACAGAACCTTCTGTAGAGATTCGGAAAAGCGATAGTATGCGTGAAGGTGAGTCCAAAGTGGTAGCTCAAGGAAGTACAGGACTTAAACGGATCGATTATCGGGTAACCAAACAAAACGGTCAGATGTTACGTGAAGAATGGTTAGGTCAAGAGGTGACGAAGAAATCATCGCCTAAAGTAATCATTAAAGGAACCAAAGTAGTACAAGGGGAAGGATCAGGTAATTTGATCTGGCCGGTATCTGGAGCAAGTGTAACCAGTCCTTTTGGACAACGATGGGGCAAGACACATAAAGGGATCGATCTTGTCGGTAGTTCTTCTGTTATGGCAGCAGATGATGGTGTCGTCAGCTATGCAGGAACAATGACCGGTTATGGTAATGTCATTATTATTAATCATAACAATGGCTATGAGACGTTATACGGACATTTAAGCCAGATTGATACCAGTACAGGCGCTATTGTCGAGCAAGGACAACATATCGGTGTAATGGGCAATACAGGGCATTCCACAGGAACTCATTTACACTTTGAAGTACACAGTGGTGGTGCGATTCAGAATCCACTAGGATACTTACCATAAATCGAATAGTAGAATTCTATACAGCTTCTATATACTTTTGATATAGAAGCTGTATTTTTGTATATATCTATTGAAATTGCATAGTACTGATGATGTCGTGGAGTAAAGGGATATGTTAAAATAAAACCATAACAGGCAGGCATGGGGTGAATAATACAGATGCAAGGGAAAATTCTGGTTGTCGATGATGAACAACCGATCGCAGATATATTGAAATTTAATTTGGAAAAAGAAGGTTATGAAGTCATCTGTGCATTTGATGGAGTAACGGCTGTTGAATTAGCATTTGCAGAAGAACCGGACTTAATCTTATTGGATCTGATGTTGCCAGGAAAAGACGGGATGGATGTATGCCGCGAAATACGTACACGTATGCATATGCCTATTATTATGTTAACTGCTAAAGATGCTGAGATTGATAAAGTGTTAGGATTGGAACTCGGCGCAGATGATTATGTCACCAAGCCATTTAGCACGCGCGAATTGTTAGCACGTGTCAAAGCACAGATTCGTCGTCAGCAGAAATTAACAGCAGTACCAACTGCACCAGCTGCCAAAGAAGAAGAGAAAAAAGGGCTTCGATTGTTAGAGCTATTTATTGATACAGATATGTATATGGTCTATAAAGAAAATCAACCGCTTGATCTGACACACCGAGAGTATGAATTGGTGTATTATATGGCGAAAAATGCAGGTCGCGTCATGACGCGTGAGCATTTGCTTCAAGCTGTCTGGGGATTCGAATATTTTGGCGATGTCCGTACAGTCGATGTTACGATTCGTCGATTACGTGAAAAGATCGAAGACGATCCCAGTAAGCCCGAATACATTTTAACGCGTCGTGGTCTTGGTTATATGATGCGTAGTCCAAAATCAGGAGGACTATAACGTGAAGCGCAGATTTCCGTTGCTTCCAGGGTTCAGCCGTACGATTCAAGCACGGCTGATTATTATTTATGTACTGCTTATTTTGATTGCGATGCAGTTGATTGGCGTCTATTTTGTGAGCGCGATGAAAAACTCGTTAACCAGTAATTTTACACAGGATCTACAAGAACGTGCTGAATTGCTATCGGTACTTGCAGCAGATAAATGGTCGGGTAGTGGTGAAGCAGGTTCTAATGCGATCAATGATCTAAAGTTGATGGTTGATAATCTATACAATATGAGTGGCACAGAGATTCAAGAAATTCAGGTACTGGATATCAGTGGTCGGGTCGTTATTTCCTCCTTACAATCAGGTGCCGATCTGGAAGGTCGTCGTAATACACAAACCGTAGTTAGTCGTGCATTACAAGGAATAAGCGATAATGAAGAATATATTATTGATGAGACAGGAGAGCGCAAGCGTGTTGTTGCCAAGCCAGTAATTAGCGGTGGCAAAACAGTAGGTGCTGTCTATATTGTTGCTTCTATGAAAGAATTGTACAGCACGATGAAGCGTATCAATGGTATTTTCTTGTCCGGTATTTTGATTGCGCTCGCTTTAACAGCTGTGCTTGGAGTGATTCTAGCACATACGATCACACAACCGATCAAAGAAATGACCCGCCGAGCCAAAGAAGTAGCAGAGGGGAATTTTGATCATCAGATGACTGTTTATAGCGATGATGAGATCGGTCAGCTAAGTGAAGCATTTAATTATATGACCAGTCGTTTGCGAGATGCACTTGCGCAGAATGAAGAAGAAAAAGATAAACTGGCTTCGATATTGAAAAATATGAGTGATGGCGTTGTAGCTACAGACGAACAAGGTCGCGTTATTTTACTTAATCGAGTTGCTGGAACGATGATGAATGTTAGTGAAGAAGAGATTGTAGGTAAAGAGTTAGCAGACCTTTTGCACCTGCCTGAAAATGAACGTACCAAATTGTTAAACGGCACACTTCGCCGTACAGTGCTCAAATTAGGCGAAGAATATGAAGGTAATTCTTCGATTGTACGTGTTACCTTTAGCCCGATCCATCGCCGTAAAGAAAGCATTACCGGTATTATTGCCGTATTGCAAGATGTAACAGAGCAAGAAAAGTTAGAAGGCGCTCGGCGTGAATTCGTAGCCAATGTATCGCATGAATTACGTACTCCGCTGACTACGATTAAAAGTTACACGGAAGCATTGGAAGATGGAGCGCTAGAAGAACGTGCGCTGGCAGAACGATTTATCGGTGTAATCCAAAATGAAACGCAACGTATGATTCGGCTAGTCACTGACTTGCTTCATTTATCACGCTTAGATTCTAGCGAAGCGATGTTACGCAAGCAGCGTACGGATGTGCGAGAGCTGTTAGAAGATACGATTGATCGCTTTTCTGTACAAATGCAGCAAAAAGATATTCAATCGGCTACTGATCTGGATATTGATGTCGGCAGTGTATGGATAGATCGAGATCATATGGATCAAGTACTCGATAATCTAGTCTCTAATTCGTTAAAATACACACCGGATGGTGGTAAAGTGACACTGGGTGCTTATAGTACAGAAGATGGTATGGTTGCGATAACGGTTACCGATACAGGTATCGGGATTCCGAAGCAAGACTTGGATCGGATATTCGAACGCTTTTATCGAGTAGACAAAGCACGTTCTCGCAATATGGGAGGAACCGGACTCGGACTTTCTATTGCCCGGGAAATGGTGCTTGCTCATGAAGGTCATATTTCCCTTGAATCAGAGTTCGGGCAATGGACCAAAGTCACTGTTACGCTACCTTTGCATGAAGAAGGAGATGGAGTACATTGAGAGAAAATATCAAATCCATCTTACTTGTAGGCTTAATCGTAGTCAGTCTGGTACAGAGTTATTACCTGATTTACCGAATGCCTGGAGCAGATTCGGTGGCTAATTCGGAAGCTAGCTATGTGCAGACTGAAGATATGGGGCCACGGACTACGATTGAAAATACTATTTTTCCAGATCAGATGATTGTGCATCTTAAAAATAATAAACACACGGTATTCTATCCAGCATCATCGAATTACAATGCGATCTATAGCCGTCTAAAAGGTAGCAATTTTAGCCAGTTTAGACGATTATCAGTGCAGACGGTTAATTGGAATGAAATTCGTAATGATGCCGGGTTAGAAATGACATTCAGTAGCGGAATCCCTGTAAGTCTGTTGGAACGCACACTGGATATTAGTCCAGACTCGTTATTTGAAGGCGATACTGTTAACCGAATCTGGATCTATAACACAACGAACAGTACCAAACCACGCGCTTTCTTTTTTAGTGCTAGTGGAGATGTAGTCTATGAAGCCACAGATATGGCATGGACGAATACAGATATTCAGCAGATGATGATAATGAGTACAGATTCGATCAATTACCTTTATCAAACAGATGGTTATTATATTCCGCAGACAGCGCTGAATATTCAATCACTGACACTTAAGCTTGAAATGTATACAACAGAACAGATGCAGCGTAATCTGTTTTTTGATCCAGGAGCAACACGTAATATTAATGAAGAAAATGGAACCGAAATTTATACCGATAGCAAGCGCAGTCTACAGGTCGATACCAAGCAGAAATGGATGACCTATACCGATCCGACAGCACCAACAACAGGAACGAACAATGTTTCGGATAATGTATTATCTGCGATCGATTTTGTTAATCAACATGGTGGATGGCCGGGATCCTATATGCTGATGATGGATAATAACACAAATGATGATAAAGAGTTTATTTTCCGCCAGTATATTCAGTCGTATCCGATTGTAGATACCGACAAATTAAAATTCGGCTATATGAAGCTTGTAATGGAGCATGGCACAGTATCTTCTTATGAACGTTCGATGTTGTATACCGGTACTAACAATCCGCCAATCAATGAATCGAATATTACACGAGCCAAAGTGATATCATTACCGGGCGGCAAAGCATTACAGAACTTGATCAAAGCACAGATTCCTGCTGATCAGATGATTCGTAATATTTATCCAGCATATCGTCCTACACTTGGTAATGGAGTGATTGTGCTGAGTCCGGTATGGATGGTTAAATTGCAAGATGGCAAAAGTATTGTACTGAACTCAAGCAATACGAATACAAGTATGAAAAAATGAACATGATTTGGGAGGTCCACGATGGATTGGGGAAGAGCAAAAAGCGTACTGATCTGTGCTTTTTTATTGCTAAACGTTTTACTGGGATACCAGTTGTGGGTGGATGTACGTGATCAAGCCCAATCCAATCTGGACTTTACCTCTTTAAGCGATAACGCGCAGCAAGCGATGGAAGAGAAACATATTCAGGTCACCGCACAGATTCCAAGAGACACACCTATTTTGTCCAAAATCATTTACCAGTATAACGGGCAAGATGTTATAGAGACTCCGATTAAGCTGAAAAGCTCTGTCGATAGTCAATTAATCTTTAATGAAGACGAATTACGTAATCAATTAGCAGACGAAATTCCTGATATCGAAAATTATCGGTATGATCCGTTAGTGAGCGAAGAAAGTGTATTTATGCTTCATCCGCTTATTAATAGTGATCTTCCTCTATTTAATATGAATTTACAGTTGTATTATAGTAATCAGAAGATTACTTCGTATACAGAGCCTCAATGGACAGTAAGTGCCAATCAAGATCAACCGAAGCAAGAAATTATCTCTGCATCGAATGCTCTTGGAAGCTTAATTGAAAAAGAAATACCCGAAAGTTCGGTAGTGAAAGATATAGCGCTCGGCTTTTACGGGCAGACACTGGATAGTACGCATCAGCTCGCTGTACCGGTATGGCGTATTGCTCTAGATAGTGGAGCTTTTTATTATGTACAAGCAATAAATGGAGAAGTGATTGTTCCTCCAGCGGCAGAAAATAAGGAGTAGAGTAGACACATGGGAATACAGTTTACAGTCTTATCAAGTGGATCAACAGGCAATGCGACTATTGTTCAAAATAAAGATGCAACCATCCTGATCGATGCTGGATTGAGTGCACGTCGAATCGGTGAATTATTACAAGAACGTGATCTTACCGGTGAACAGATTCATGGAATTCTGATTACACATGAACATTCTGATCATATTAAAGGATTAGGAGCTGTTGCTCGAAAATACGAATTACCGATCTATGCAAATGAAAAAACATGGGGCGCGATGGAACGTTCGATCGGCAAATTGTCACCAGAGCAAAAACAAATTATGCAAACAGGCGATCATCTTACCTTCGGTTCGATGCGGATTGAATCGTTCGGGATCTCGCATGATGCGGCAGAGCCTGTAGGTTATTTTTTTACAGATGGGGATGAAAAGTTAAGTCTGGCTACCGATCTTGGATATGTAAGCGATAAAGTCATGCAAAGTATTGCCGGTTCTGATGTATTAGTGCTTGAAGCTAATCATGATATTGAAATGCTACGGATGGGCAGATATCCATGGAATACCAAACGACGGATTCTTAGCGATATCGGTCACTTATCGAATGATGCAGCAGGCGAAGCATTAAGTGAACTACTTACACGCAAAACCAAGCGTACTTATCTTGCTCACTTGAGTCGAGATCACAATATGATGGAACTTGCCAAGCTAACAGTACGTGATGCAATGGAGAGTAGAGGCTGCTTTTATAAAGATCACGAATTTAAGCTATGTGAAACATATTATGATCGTCCAACACCATGGGATATTATAAGCGACAAATAAATTCAGTTTCAGAAAATGGTTATTTTTGGTAAAATTGAAATCATATAATTAATCTGATTAGCATAGACAAGCAAAGGGGCGATCAGCATGAGCTTATTTGATGATGATTTCTACAACACCAAAGTATCACGGCGATCCAAACGTAAAATGTCTGTGCCATTTTCATCTTATCGAAATCGTTCCTTAGCTGGACGTTCCAGATCGTCATCTACGATTAAAGTAATAGCGATTAGCTCGATCAGTAGTGCAGTAACAGTAATAGCGATCATCAGCTTATTCGGATGGTATAGCACCAACTCCTCTTCTTCTGTTGTCGCTAGCAGTATCGTTCCTACAACGACTCAACAAACAGACGGTAATCCATATGAACAGTTAATTCATGTCGCTAATGAAGTACGTCCGGCGATGGTGAGTATTGTGAATTATCAAGATGAGTCGTCTACATTGAATGAGTCTGCACTTGGATCAGGCGTTATTTTCCGCAAAGAAGGCAGTAAAGCTTATATCGTCACCAATAATCATGTCATTCAAGACGCAGATCAAGTCAAAACAGTGCTAAGCGATGGAACCACATTAGCGGCGACTGTTGTAGGTACAGACTTTATAAGCGATATTGCTGTGCTGTCGATTAGCAGTAAAAATATCGATACGATCGCTCAATTAGGCAACTCGGATCAGCTTCAATTAGGCGAGACTGTGATGGCTATTGGCAATCCACTAGGATTTAATGGTACGATGACATCAGGAATTATTAGCTACAACAATCGTCTGATTCCAGTATCGCTTAATCAAGACGGTACGTATGATTGGGAACAAAATGTGATTCAGACCGATGCCGCGATCAATGAAGGCAATAGTGGCGGAGCATTGGTCAATTTGAACGGACAAGTGATCGGCATCAATACGATGAAAATCTCGGATACCGGTGTCGAAGGACTGGGATTTGCAATTCCGATCAATGAAGTCATGAAGAATGTCGATCTTTTGATTAAAAATGGTAAAATTAGCCGTCCATACCTGGGCGTATATACAACAGACTTTGATAATAAAAACGCATATCGTTTGTTCGATGAACAAGAAAAAGATTACAAAAAGCCAGAGTTACCGAAAGGGGTAACCGATGGCATTATTGTCGTCGAAGCTAGTGGACCTGCCAAAGAAGCAGGGATACTTGCCGATGATATTATCGTGCAGTTGGATCAACAAAAAATCACTTCTACACTTGATTTACGCAAGTATTTGTATAATCATAAGAAAGTCGGTGATTCGCTTGAGATCACCTATTATCGGGATGGCGTGAAGAAGGATATTACTCTTCAACTTCTGTCCAAGCCTGATTGATCTACTTGCCGATATAGATATTGAACCAGTAAAGGAGCTTGACCCTATTGATGTATGTCGTATGTAAAGAACACATTGAAAAAGCATTGGAAGAATTCGTAGATGAATTGGAAGAAGCACCGGATGTTGTCGATCTAAAAGAGACCGAATTTTCGGACTGGGACCCGCCTGCAAAATGTAGTTATTGCGAACAACATGCTGAATTTTTGGTGGTCTAACCAGAGCAGGTAACAAGATCGCAACTATTATACAGTGACTTAGGTATTCATGAAATGGCGTTGTATAGAGAGAAATAAAGTGAATGTAATCATGAATTTATAACTAACAGGCATTCTAACCAGCACGTACAGATCATGAACGGATCAAAAGGGGGAGGAACCGTAAGCGCGGTTCCTTATTTCCTTTGGTCTGAACAGAGTGTATGTGCTTTTTATATGAGGCATAACATTTTATATTTTGACGTTACTGTCATTATTTTTTAACTTTGCTGAGATTCTCTGAATAGCGTACTTCTATATAATAAAAGAATAGAAAATGGGTAAATAAATGAGGAACATGTACAGAAAGGGTAGAAGAAATGAATAACATCTGGGCACTTTTACATAAGGGGCGGTTACGTCATGTCTAAACCGCTTCAACAGCACCGTTACATGTCAGGACTGGATGGGTTACGTGCTTTTGCTGTAATGGCAGTAGTATTGTATCACCTTAATATAGATTGGGCGCCCGGTGGATTACTAGGTGTCGGTATATTTTTTGTATTATCCGGTTATCTCATCACAGATATTCTTGCAGGGCAATGGGAACGTCATCATCGATTCGATCTAGTCGACTTCTGGATTAGACGCGCAAGACGCTTATTACCTGCTATGTTCGCAATGATCATCTTGGTCGTATTATGGTGTCTGGTCGTAGATCATTCACGTCTGCCAGCACTGGCTGGAGATGTACCTGCGGCATTATTTTATGTCAGCAACTGGTGGTTTATTTTCCATAAAGTATCGTATTTTGAAAGCTTCGGCCCGGCTTCACCACTCGGTCATCTGTGGTCGCTGGCTGTCGAAGAACAATTCTATCTAATCTGGCCATTGCTACTTGCATTAGGGCTGAAATTCCTACCGAAACGTGTCAATCTAGCAGGTTGGATTCTGAGTCTAGCTGCAATCTCAGCACTGTTAATGGCTGTATTATATGAACCGGGTAGCGATCCTAGTCGTGTCTACTATGGAACAGATACACGTATCTTTGCACTATTGATCGGAGCGGCGCTTGCGATTGTATGGCCAAGTGCCAAGCTCAAAGCTCGCGTCTCTTCTCAAGCACGTACCGTATTGGATGTTGTCGGTGTCGTGACGTTATTCGTACTGGGCTGGATGATCTGGCATACGAATGAATATCAGCCATTTCTATATCGTGGTGGAATGGTGCTGATCGCCATCATCACAGCACTACTGATTGCCACATTGGCTCATCCAGCAAGTCGCCTTGCGATTGTGCTCGGATGCAAGCCTTTACGCTGGTTAGGTAAAAGATCTTATGGACTGTATCTGTGGCATTTCCCGGTGATCACACTCTCGACTTCACAGATCAGTACAACAGAACCTTCGATTATCAAAAGTATTGTACAAGTAGCCGTCAGTCTAGCCCTTGCAGAGTTATCGTGGCGATATATAGAACAACCGATTCGATACAACGGCTTCCGCAGTATTCGTCTCAAATATCGGTTACAGCATATGGGATCTAGAGTATGGTTGCATGGAGCTGTCATTCTGGTCGTATTCGTCCTAGCTTCAACAGCAATCAGTCATCTTATCTCTAATAATGAAGATACAGCTATCGCACAACATGCAGCGCAACCTTCAGCAACGGTGATCACACCTGCGCCTAAAAATGTATCTTCTCATTCAGCAACAACGGATCATACCAATCCAGAATCATCCGCTACAGGAGATTCAACCGATCCGTCCAAAGAAAGTTCAACAGCAACTACAGAAGATTCACCAGAAAGTAAGCAACCAACAACAGAAACTAGTAAAACAGGTACTGAAGAAAAAAAATCAAATTCTACGCATAAAGAACCGGTTAAAACGACAGAAGTTGATACCATTTCTGGCAAAGGTATCAGCGCAATCGGCGATTCTGTGATGTTAGATGTCGCTCCTTATTTGAGCGAAGCGATGCCTGGCATTGTAATCGATGGCAAAATTGGTAGACAGTTAACCGAAGCATCAGCAGTCGTCCAACAGCTTTCACGTAACGGACAACTGGGTCACAAAGTGATCTTAGAACTTGGAACGAATGGATCATTTACCAAAGAGCAACTAGACGATCTGCTCGCTGATCTGAAAAGCGATAGTGTGAAGAAAATTATTGTAGTGAATACACGTGTTCCTCGCCCATGGGAAAGTGTAGTCAATCAGGCACTCAGTGATGCCGCCGCAGAAGATTCACGCATTACAATTATCGACTGGTATTCCGCCAGTGCTGGACAAGATTCCTATTTTGCTCCAGATGGTGTCCATTTGAATCCATCCGGTGCACGAGCATATGCGGCATTAGTCGTCAAAGCATTAAAATAGATATATGGAACAAAAAGGAAATAAATCCATTATTATTTTAAAAAGGTATTCACAACCTATTACTAAATGCCGATAAAAGAAAAGATGGCTTCATAAGTGCTCCCTGCATGCCGACTGAGATACAGTTAGCGTGCGGGGAGTTTTCAATTTATCCGAGTATTCAGATGAGTAGAATAATCAGCCTATACATATAAGTAGCAAAAGGATATCTAAAGGAAAACGTTATGCGTATACAAATGATTAATGATTATAAGTATTGTTTCTTGTATTAGAAAGTCTTAAGTACGACATTTTGTATAGAGCCCAAATGCCCCATGAAGATGATTAACAGTACAACTTTAACTAAACTAAAATAAATTTACTAATATCAGAAACATGAATCCATTTTACGGATTGAAATCTTCGCTTTGTATCATCAACAGACTATACAGCTCTGAAATGTTCGAAATTAGAAGCCTTATTCTTTGCGGAATAGGCTTTTTTTATTTTGGATATGAATTGAAGTTGCTCTAGATGAATGTACTTACGTGTATACTTCATTTTTCAAAATAAAGACTACCAGCTACCGTACTGGATCGCTAGCTGTGATCACGGTAGTACGGAAGCATCTAGTCATTTTTTTGTACACGTTGTTACAAAATACGAGTAAGCAGTGTCTTCCTTGTGGCAAAACGTATTATTCATACAGCCAAAATGAAGGGAGTACACACATGGATATTCAAGGGATACTTGGCGCGCTGTTACCACTTCTACCAAAGGTAATCATTATAGCGTTAGTGCTTTTAGGCGTTACCTTCTTTTTTTATGTTCTATATCGAAAAAGAGGTGGCAAGAGAAAGTTCTCAGTCACACAGTTTACCGCAGGTTATTTGCTCATTATGTGGTTTGGCTTGGTTATGATGTTAACTACATTCAGCAGAGGGGAAAACTTTGAGGGATGGGTGAATTTTCGACTGTTTAGCGGCTATCTGAGTGCGTGGAATCAATGGTCTCTCAGCGAGCTTCAACTCATTATTTTTAATATGATGATGTTTATGCCACTTGGATTTTTACTGCCACTGCTGAGCATTCGAACGCGGCGTTTTACTCCTGTGCTAGTGATTTCTCTAATCGTAACTATTGGTATTGAGTTGACTCAGGTGCTTAGCAAAAGGGGTATTTTTGAGTTAGACGATATTTTTCACAACACACTAGGCAGTATAGCAGGCTACTTGATCATGCAGGCTATTCTAACCAGTGTGAATCAGCGAAAGCTAGACTTCAAATCGACAGGGCTTGCGCTGTGCATTCCCATAGCGTTTGTTCTATTGTTTACCGGTGCGTTAGCTGTCTATCAGGCAAAAGAGTTGGGTAATCTCTCAATTCGACCAGCAATCAAGCAGAATATGGATGGGGTCGAAGTTAATATAGCTACCAAGCTTCCAGAGAAGGCGGAGCCAGTTTCACTCTATGTTAATCATAGGATTTATAATCTGGAGTATGGTAAGCATATCACTGCGCTTATTCAACCATCTTTCCATCTTCAGCAGAAGCAAGGAAAACGAGTGGATGGAATGAATCGAATATGGTCATTTACCGATAGTAACGGCAACTCGTATATGTTCAACTATAACGTGCAGGATGGTGTATGGCAGTTGTATAATGCGAGTGGTGAAGAGGTTAAGCTTAGTAAGGAAGAACTAACAACGCAAAGAGAGTTCTACGAAAAATGGATGCTGGACAATGATATGTTGCCTGCTGATACCGTATTTAGCATACAGAACGAGAATACGCTGAGATGGGATATCCAAAAATCAGTGGATGCTGTTGCAAAGGACGAAAAGGATTTTGCCGACGGCATGATTATGATTATACCTTCTGCTGCTGATCAGCAGGCGCCTCGTGATTTATTTGATGCGATGAATAAGAATGAGTATGTACGTAAAGTAGACGTAATAAGTCCGGCACAAGCATATGCGTACATCCTTCAAGGGGATTTCTATATGTATAATCATCTGAAGAAAGGCGACGTGCTAACTGTTGAGAAATATGAGCTTGCATATAACTATGATTCGAAAGGATATTACCAACCGGTGTATCGCTTCATTGGAAAGGTGAACAAAGAACAGTGGGAAACGCTTGTACCCGCAATGTCTATTTCTTAAGGGGGATGCTTGCCCAGGGCTAGATAGTGTACACTTAACAGTAAACAGGCTCACGATCAGCCAAAGGATAGTCAAAGGAGAACGTTATGCATATACAGATTATTGGGGTCGGCAAATTAAAAGAAAAATACCTAGTACAAGGAATCGCCGAATATAGCAAAAGATTAACGCCCTATATCAAATTCCAGACGATTGAAGTGAACGATGAAAAAGCACCGGATACGTTAAGCGATGCCGAAGTACGGATTGTGAAAGACAAAGAAGGCGAACGGATACTATCTCAGATCAAGCTAGATGCGCATGTGATTGCGTTGACATTAGACGGGAAGCTATGGAGTTCGGAAGATCTAGCAAGTGAACTGGATCGGCTAGGGACGTATGGTAGCAGTCATGTGGTGTTTGTGATCGGTGGGAGTCATGGGCTTGGGGACGAGGTATTGAAAAGGGCGCAACAGAAGTTATGCTTTGGACGGATGACGTTACCACATCAGTTGATGAGGTTGGTGCTCGTGGAGCAGGTGTATCGGGCGGTGAAGATTAATCGCGGGGAGCCGTATCATAAGTAGGGTGAACTTTGGAGAAATGTCGCACAGATAGCGACTGCCAAATAGGCTAGAATTATTATTCTTACTAAAAAAAGCCCGCCAACTAGAGATATCATAAGGTGGCGCCAGGAACAGTAGCAGTTGAAGTAAAACGCATACGTAAATACTTATTTTCAATTTCCGCAGGCATGGAGCCTAGCGGATTTTTCTTTATGAAGCGGCGGAATCTGTTGAATTAGGCAAAGACTCCGACAGAAAAGGCAAAGACCGCAGTATTCAATCGCCTATACTTAGAGTAAATATCCTACCGATAGGAAAGAAGCTTTTTGAAAATGCGTGTATTAGTTGGAGCGACAGGCTTAATGGGCATACAACAACAGAGGAGGGTCATTCAGATGGGAAATAAAATAATTAGGGGACTTGTGTTCATTCTCGCAATTTCGATTGCCGGATATGCTATTGTGCAGTATGGCTTTCTCAACGCTAGTAATGCTGGGCTTGTCTCGTTCAAATTGCAAAAACCGAATTTTGAACTTCAACCATGGATATACGTGCTATACACCCATATTTTTACCGCGATATTTGCTTTGATTATAGGACCCTTTCAATTATTTATAAAGCCAACTAATGGCAGAAAACGTTGGCATCGCCTATTAGGATATGCATATGTTCTTTCGATTACAGTGAGTGGGATCGTGAATGTGTATTTATCTATTTTTGCGACAGGAGGTTGGATTTCCTCGCTTGGGTTCATGTCGCTCGATGTACTCTGGGTGGCGACTACGTTTATGGCAACGAGAAAAATTCTGGTCAAAGACATCCAAGCTCATAAAGTATGGATGCTTCGTAGTTATGCACTGACGTTTTCGGCGGTTACGCTTCGCATCTTGTTAGCACCGTTGATTTTTCTGCTTGGCGATTTCGAGGCAGCGTTTCGGGTTGTCGCTTGGCTTTGTTGGATTCCTAATCTGCTCGTCATAGAAGTCGTGATTTCCAGAATGAGGTTACGGCGACAACAAGGACTTACAACTGTTACGCCAAAATAATCCGTAAAACTGCGCATCCATAGCGCAGTTTTATTTTGTGTACGGTGGAATAAGTATCTTGCATAAGGGTAGATGTAAGTAAACGTTCATTCGTTGGTGGAAGATTGATGTAAATACTTATCCAAGTACAACCACTGATATTGTAGTAATGTTGTGTTCATTTGTATGCGTAAACTAAATCAGTGTATAATACCTACTAAAATATGGGGTACGTATATCCTATACTGCTATTTAATTAAAGAATGGGTGAAAACGATGAGTATCCGATACACCGACTATGTACGTATGAAAACAGGTCAATATCAGTCTGTAGGAAAATTTAGCGATGATATTTATGTATTTGAGATGTTAACAGGTATAACCGACACTTCAGAGTTTCATCAGATTTCGAAGGAAGAGTTCGATTCATTTGAAGTCTGGTCTGAAGATGCACCAGAGTATCCCAAAACATATGAAATCCTTGCACGTCCTGTGCTCTGTAGTGGATATTTGGGAAAAGCGTATTTAGATGCTTCGTTGCTTCGCGATATGTAAATGGTTAAAATGATCTTTAATCATAAGCCATAAAAAATAATCTCGAAAGGATACATACGTTATGAAAAATTTTATTATTTTTGGAGCCAGTAAAGGATTAGGGGAAGCCTTTGTTAATGGACTACCCGAAAAAGGTGATCGTGTATGGGTGGTTTCTAGAACGTATCCTAATAGTTTAGATGTTGAAGATGGTATTGAAAAACATTGGATTGAAGCTGATTTGGCGAAACCTGATGCAAGCACTCTGATTGCGAATACACTAAATAACGTTACCTTAGATGTATTGATATACAATGTAGGCATATGGGAGAGCAAAGGGTTCAGAGACGACTATAATTTTGAAAACGATGATCCCACTGAAATTGCGAACATTATCCATATCAATGTGACTTCTACAATTACCTGTATACAGAAGCTTTTACCGAATCTGAAAAAGTCAGATAACGCCAAGATTTTCTTAATTGGTTCTACAGCAGGGCTGGAGCATAATGATTTTACACAAGTCTCATTTACAGCTTCTAAGTTTGGTTTGCGTGGTATTGGCAATTCGATAAGAGAGCATGTGAAGAAATACGGAATCGGTGTCACTTGTATAAATCCGGGTGAGATCGCCACCCAAATTCCGTTAGAAGATGGAATAGAAAAAGTATTGTCTACATATGGTGGAACCCAGATTCCCCTTCAAGATTTGGTTTCTTTAGTCAAATGCGTGATGAATCTGTCCAAAGCTTCTTGTGTCAAAGAAATCAACATGCCAGCAATGTTAGATAGTAACGGTTAATTGGCTCTAAGGAGAAAGATCTTACGATAAAATTGAAATTCTTTTTAAACAAGCCACTCTGTACTTAGGAGTGGTTTTTATTTTATGTGTAGATATGAACGTTATAGTTGGATGTTAATTTGGTTTGGATGTACAGCAGTAAATCGTATTAAGTGATGCATAAGCAAGTATTTTGAAAGACAAAGAAGGTGAGCACATCCTGAGTCACATCAAGCCCGACGGCAAAATGTGGAGTTTGGAAGACTTGACTTCCGAACTCGATCTACTGGGCACCTATAGCAACAGCCACGGTGGAATTAGCGATCACTTCCTGAAGCGCGCCCAGCAGGAGTTGTGCTTCGGTCGTTGAAGATTAATCAGGGGAAAACGTATCATAAGTAGGGCGAAATTTAAAAGTAAGCATCAACAAAATAAAGTTGCATCTTTACAAAGTGTGAACGTAAGTTTATAATCCTGTTAACAACGCTCACAAATTATTTTAATGATGACAACTTTTTTTAGGGGGGATGAATTTGACAGATCAAATTCGAATTGAAGACATTGCCGGGGTTAAGGAAATTGCAGAGTTAATAGGGATAAGTACTGCCGGTTTATCAAATTTAAGAAACCGATATGATGATTTTCCTGAACCCATTAAAAATTTAGCGGCTACTCCTTTGTTTATGATCAGCGAGGTAGAATCATGGATGGAGGCACACGGTCGTGAAGGGGTACGGCGTTTTTTGCCCAACCCTAAGTCCGGACGTTTTAAAGTGCTAGCTGTTTGTGGTCGTCCACGTGTAGGCAAAAGCTTTCTGATTTCAATGTTTTCCAGTGACACTTACGGTTACCGCATAGCATGTAGTCGTGAGGGAGATGACTTTACACAATGTGAGGTGCAAAATGTAATTTCGGAAAGTTTGGATGAAGGTTTTGCTGTTTTTCATTCAACGGATGAGACAATGAATGGAATGAAGTCTCCTCTTACCCCTGAAAGACTGACTAGATTTTTAGATGAAGTAAATGATTATTTAAAAGAGTGTCGTGAAAATGGATGGAATGGTGAAAAAGGAGAAAACTATCACTATATTGAGATCTTCTCTCGTCCTAGCGAGTTTGCTAGACAAATTATGCGTACTAATAATCTAGATTACCTCATTATCACAGATACTCCTGGAGTTGCTGAAAATTACGGGGTGGTTCCAGTTGAGAAAGCAGACCTTGTATTATTTGTATTAGCTGATAGTGGTATGAGTGAAGCTAATAAGAGTTTCGCCAAATTAGTCGAAGCAATGGCTCCACTAGTAGCATCTAGTAAAGCTTGTTTTTTGTATCGTACTAATTCAAGCTGTGATGATGAGGAAGAATATAGCCAAATGCAAGAAGCAGCCGAAAGAGCTATGAAGCGGTTCGAGGAGTGTTTTACAGGCCTTAAAGGCCGAATCATCGAATCTTCCTTGGATGTTTTACAGCCAGGAGAATCAGTATTAGGTATCCCCATTATGAAGGAGAAAAAGAATACACAGTCTGAAATTATGTTTCATAAACGATTCGGCGCAAAAATTTGTCAAGCATTTCAAGCAGAAGATCTTACAGGTTTGAAGGATAAACTATCAACTACTATTCAAGAGGAGTCTATTTCCTTGAAATCAGTTATTGAATTTATTACATACCTTCTCGAAGGAATTTCTTCTGTAGAAGGTTCAAAAAACCATAGCAATTATTTTCCTCGTTTTAAAGGTTCAAAACATAATCGAGTCATGACAGTTGATGGCTATCGACTTTTAATGGCGGCACAAAATACTTGTAGAAGTCAATTAAAATTCTTGTATGATTATTTCTCAGGCTTTACTAGCGAAAGGTTTCCACTACTTTGGCAGCAGAATTGCATTAAGTATACTTACAATGCTTTGACTAAGGGCATAAAGACAGACACAGGGATTGGATATGGTGGACACCCTTTTGAAGATCGACCACCTGTAACAATGTTAACTACTGAAGCTATTTTAGCAGAAGAATTGTTAGTTGCTTTTAAGGACGTAAGCAATAAAAACATGAATCACACGTACAGAAAAGTCTTTGAAGAAAATGGAGTTAGAAGTAACTCTTGGGATTATGTTTCTGTAACACCTGAGGGCGATGGACTAAAGAAACTAGAAATCATTAGGGAAACAGGTCTTCGTGGTCGATATTCGGATTCATTATTTGAACTAGTTAATAATTGTTATATCGGTGGAATGCAAAAGCTAGCTGAATACAAAGTGTGGTTGACTATACTTAGTGCTAAAGGAATTTCTTATGAAAATGCCGAAATAGAAGCCATGAAGGCAATAAATACAACGGGTTTTTGATTTCTTTAAATTTTATAAATATACTAATACCCCTTCTGCTATTTTAATGGGAGGGGCTAACCTGAAAGGATACCTACCGGCTTACAGAAACAAAATGGAGGAAAATTATAATGAATCCAGTTGAAATCGAAGTGGCTGTATCAGAACTAGCGACTCAGTCTTTTGATAAGGAGGAGTTTCCATTCGCATTTCTTCGGGCTTTTGGGAACAAGGAGACGACAATCAGACGTCTACGTTCAGGTGAATCGAATAAGTCCGACATAGGCGGAGTCCTTCAAACGAATAATATTCATATTGCAACAGCCCAGTCTGGTGAGGTGACTAAGACTCTTGTTGCACTTAAAGAAAGCCGGGCAACGGTCAGAGCGAAAGCTCGCTACATTCTTGCCACTGATGGATTGTCCTTTGAGGCAGAGGAGTTGGAGACTGGCGAGGTCGTCGCTTGCAACTTTCAGGACTTTCCTAATCATTTTGGCTTTTTCCTAGCACTTGCTGGGATTACAACTGTAAAACAGGTACGCGACAGTTCTTTCGATATTCGGGCAACTAGTCGTTTAAACCGACTTTATGTGGAGTTGTTGAAAGAAAATCCAGAGTGGGGTACGAACGAGCGACGCCATGAGATGAACCACTTCATGGCACGACTCATCTTCTGCTTTTTTGCTGAGAATACCGGGATTTTTAATAGAATGCGTCTGTTTACTGACACCATCAAGCAGATGAGCGTGCATGATGCCTCGAATACACATGAAGTAATTAGCGAAATCTTCCGGGCGATGAATACGAAAGATTTCGATCGTATAGTAGTAAAATTACCACGCTGGGCTGATGCGTTCCCTTACGTGAACGGTGGACTCTTTTCGGGTAGTGTAGATGTGCCGTGGTTTAGCAAAATTGCACGATCGTACCTTTTGCATATCGGAAATTTGGATTGGACTAAGATAAATCCTGATATCTTCGGATCGATGATTCAGGCAGTGGCGGACGATGAGGAGCGCGGTGCGCTTGGTATGCATTACACAAGTGTACCTAATATTCTGAAGGTGCTTAATCCGCTTTTTTTAGATGATTTGCGAGCACAGCTTGCGGCGGCGGGGGATAATCCCCGGATGTTGCTCAATCTACGAAAACGTATATCCCAAATTAGGATTTTTGATCCAGCCTGTGGATCAGGCAACTTCCTTGTTATCGCCTATAAGCAAATGCGCGAAATTGAAAATATTCTTAACGAACGACGTGGTGAAAAAGGACGTGAAAGTGAAATACCTTTGACAAATTTTCGTGGTATCGAACTTCGTGATTTTTCCGCTGAGATTGCACGTCTTGCACTCATAATTGCTGAGTATCAGTGCAATGTAATCTATCGTGGGCCAACACTTGCCCTTGCTGAGTTTTTGCCGCTGTCATCAGAAAATTGGATAACCTGTGGAAATGCATTGCGATTGGATTGGCTTAGTATCTGTCCACCAACAGGAAAAGGTGTAAAGTTCGATGGCGATGATTTCTTTAGTACACCCTCAAATCAAGCAGAGATCGACTTCAAAAATGAAGGGGGGGAGACATACATCTGCGGAAATCCCCCTTATCTCGGTACAAAGAATCAAACAAATGAACATAAACATGACCTTGAGATTGTGTTTGGTCAAAGGACTAAGAATTGGAAATCATTGGATTACGTAGCAGGATGGTTTCTGAAGGCAGCAGATTATGCTGTTCACACACAAGCGAGTTCAGCATTCGTATCAACTAATTCAATATGTCAGGGACAGCAGGTTGCAATCCTCTGGCCTGTAATCTTCGAAACCGGTAGTGAGATTCTTTTTGCTCACACAAGCTTCAATTGGTCCAATCTTGCCAGTCATAACGCAGGTGTGACGGTCGTCATTGTTGCAATTGGAAAAGGTTTAGGAAAGTCCAGACGACGTATTTATTCACTCGCGGAAGACGAATCGTCTGTTATCAATGATGTTGAAAACATCAACCCTTACCTTGTCTCAGGCCCTAATATTTTGGTTGAAGCGCGAAGTGAACCAATTTCAGACATCCCAGAAATGTCTCGTGGAAATTCCCCTACCGATGGAGGGCATTTAATTCTGGAATCATCAGAGATACATTCGCTTGAAATAAATGACACACAGCGTAGACAATTTATCCGTCCGTTTTATGGGGCTGTTGAGACTATTTCTGGGACGGGTAGATACTGTATCTGGGTCGATGACGATAAGTTAACTTCGGCACTTGATGCAGGAAATATTCGCAAGAGAGTAGATGGTGTACGAGAATTTAGGCTGAAAAGCACAAAGGCGGCAACTCGGAAAGCTGCAAATTGGCCCCATAGATTTGATGAACGAAAACCACTACCAAAATCCAGTATTATGGTAGTCCCTATAAGAAGCTCAGGAAATCGGGCTTATCTTCCTGTGACCTTTCTGGAGGCAGGTGCAGTTATAGCAAACACGTTATTTGGGGTTGTAGATAGCCCCTTGTGGGCTTTCTCACTTATAGCTTCTAAACTTCATGTGATTTGGATAGGGACCGTATGTGCACGGATGCGGACTGACTATTCTTACACAAATACCCTTGGATGGAATACATTCCCTGTCCCAAAGCTTACAGAGAAAAACAGGGCCGATTTGACCCGTTGCGCTGAGGACATCCTGCTGGCTCGCGAGGCGCATTTCCCGGCGACGATCGCCGATCTTTATGACTCTGAGAATATGCCTGCAAATCTACGTCAAGCACATGAGCGTAACGACGAAGTGCTTGAACGTATTTACATTGGCCGTCGTTTTCGTAACGATACCGAACGGCTAGAGAAGTTGTTTGATCTTTACACTAAAATGAAGACTTCAACGAAACCTAATAAGAAAAACAAGAGGGAGCAAGCGCATGATTAATGAAAAAAGAACTATCCCTTCAATTTCTGTATCCTACGCTCGTAAAGGGGGTTCGATCAAGGCAAATGAGTTGGGAATGCGGGTAATGCAAGAACGTGTTTTTGAGCGGCGTGGCGAGCAGTATCTTCTTATTAAGTCGCCTCCGGCATCTGGAAAGAGCCGAGCATTGATGTTTATTGCCCTTGATAAGCTCCATAATCAAGGACTCAAGCAGGCAATCATTGTTGTGCCAGAGAAATCAATCGGCTCCAGTTTTAACAACGAGCCGCTAAGCCAGTATGGTTTTTGGTCCGACTGGGTCGTGGAGCCGAGATGGAACCTATGTAATGCCCCTGGCTCGGACAACGGAGGTAAAGTGAAATCGGTTGGTGCGTTCCTTGAAAGCAACGATAAAGTCTTAGTTTGTACACATGCTACCTTCCGTTTCGCTGTCGATGAGTATGGATTGGCGGCTTTCGATAACAGATTGATTGCCGTGGACGAATTCCATCATGTCTCTGCGAACCCGGACAACAAACTGGGTGTACATCTTAGCCAATTTATTGCTCGTGATCGTGTGCATATTGTTGCAATGACGGGGTCTTATTTCCGCGGAGATGCTGAGGCAGTTCTAGCTCCTCAAGACGAATCAAAGTTTGATACGGTTACTTATACGTATTATGAGCAGCTTAATGGCTATGAATACCTTAAACAACTCGACATCGGTTATTACTTCTACTCTGGTTCATACACAGATGATATTCTTAAAGTGCTAGACTCGTCCGAGAAAACAATCATCCACATCCCAAATGTTAACTCTCGTGAGAGTACTAAGGACAAGATCAGAGAAGTTGAGTACATCATTGAAGAGTTAGGAGAATGGCAAGGCACAGACCCCGTAACTGGCTTTCAGTTAGTCAAAACATTAGAAGGTAAAATTCTTAAAATCGCTGATTTAGTAGATAACGATTCGACTAAACGTGACCGAGTATCTACTGCATTAAAAGATCCTGTTCATAAAAATAATAGTGATCATGTGGATATCATCATCGCTCTTGGCATGGCTAAGGAAGGTTTTGACTGGATTTGGTGTGAACATGCACTAACAGTGGGTTATCGAGCGAGTCTTACTGAAATTGTGCAAATTATCGGCAGAGCGACTCGTGATGCTCCGGGTAAAACGCGTGCCCGATTTACGAATCTGATTGCTGAGCCGGATGCTTCCGAGGAAGCAGTAACTGAGGCAGTAAATGATACGCTGAAAGCCATTGCTGCCAGCTTACTTATGGAGCAAGTTCTTTCTCCTCGCTTCGAATTTAGATCGAAAAATATAGAAAGTGGTCCAGTTGAAGGATTCGAGTACGGAGATGAGGGATATGATCCAGAGAAGTGTAACGTGGGTTTTAATCCTGAAACAGGACAAATGCAAATTGAAATCAAAGGTCTCTTCGAGCCAAAGAGCGAAGAAGCAGTACGCATATGCCGAGAAGACTTAAATGAAGTTATTGCGACATTCGTTCAAGACAAAAGCACTATCGAACGGGGCTTGTTTGATGAAGAAATGGTGCCTGAAGAACTGACACAGGTTCGTATGGGCAAAATCATCAAAGAAAAGTATCCAGAGCTTGAAACCGAGGATCAAGAAGCGATTCGTCAGCATGCTATTGCAGCCCTTAATTTAACACAACAAGCAAAGCAGATAACGACGAAGAATACTGAGGGAAGTAATGAGCCGGTAGCTAACACTGCACTAATTGATGGGGTTCGTAAGTTTGTAATGGATGTTCGAGAACTAGACATTGATCTCATTGATCGTATTAATCCATTCAGCGAAGCTTATGCAATTTTATCCAAGGCACTAAGTGAGGAAAGTCTGAAGCAAGTTGCGGCTGTTATTGCAGCAAAGCGTACAAACATACCTTATAATGAAGCCAGGTCACTAACTGAACGGGCTGTTCAGTTCAAAAAAGAACGTGGTCGACTGCCAGATATAAATTCGCAAGATCCATGGGAAAAGCGAATGGCTGAAGGAGTTTTAGCGTTACAGCGTTATTCAGCGCAACAGAAGGCCGCTCAAAGCAACGGAGGTGGAGTATAGATGACTAACTTTTCTGATGAAGATCTTCTCCGAGAACTTGGTATAGAATATGAAGTAGAAAAGCCTCCCTCTTACACCACGCGTGAAGAACGTATTATCACCGGATTTGAAGAAATTCAGCAATTTGTAAAAAAACATGGTCGTGCTCCACAATATGGAGAAGGAAACGACATTTTTGAAAGACTCTATGCCGTACGGCTTGATCGATTGCGCGAACAGGATGATTGCGTAAGTCTACTTGTTCCTTTAGATAGCCAAGGCTTGCTAAGTAATCAAGAAACTAAGCAAATCGATCAGGTAGCTAAATTGGATGATGATGCACTACTTGCCGAATTTGAAGAAATGCTCACTACCTCGGATATTATAGACTTACGCCATGTTCGTTCTCAAGAGGAAAAACGAGCTGCCGAGGAAATTGCGAATCGCGAGAGATGTGAAGATTTTGCTCGTTTCAAACCTCTGTTTGAACAGGTTGAGAATGACCTTAAATCTGGGGATCGAGAGACGCATCCATTTGGTAAGGATGCGAGCATAAATAGGGGGAACTTCTTTATCTTAGGAGGACAACTTGCCTACGTAGCTGAGAGAGGGGACGAATTCAAGGCCCCTAATGGTTCTACTGATGCACGACTTAGGGTTATATACTCTAATGGAACAGAAAGTAATCTTCTCCTCAGATCCTTACAGCGTGCGTTATACAAGGATGAGGCTGGACGTCGACTAACCGATCCGATTGGCGGAGGGTTGTTTAGTGCAAACTGGGAAGAGCATGACATTCAGAATGGGACTATCTATGTGCTGCGTAGTTCCTCAGAACATCCCTTTGTTGCGGAACATCGTGAACTCATCCATAAGATTGGTGTGACTGGCGGTAAAGTTACAACTCGTATCGCAAATGCAGCACATGATGCTACTTACCTACTAGCAGATGTAGAAGTTGTAGCAAGCTATAAGCTATCTAGTATTAATCGAGGGAAGTTAGAGGGAATATTCCACCGCATTTTCGCTCCAGCTCAGCTTAACATTACGATTAACGATCGTTTTGGACATCCTGTACGTCCAAGAGAGTGGTTCCTTGTACCTTTAACTATAATCGATGAAGTAGTGAATCGTATTCAGGATGGTTCAATTGTCAACATGGTATATGATCCTAAAACTGTTCGCTTAGTCGAGCAATTATAATGAAAATTTAATTATATGGTGGAACCCAGATTCCCCTTCAAGATTTGGTTTCTTTAGTCAAATGTGTGATGAATCTGTCCAAAGCTTCTTGTGTAAAAAAAATCAATATGCCGGCAATGTTAGATACAAATGGGTAATTGGCTCCAGAGAGAATGATATTACGATAAAAGTAAAATTCTTTTTAAACAAACCACTCTATAATTATGAGTGGTTTTTATTTTATACACGTTATAGTCTGATGTTAGTTTGGCTTGAAGGTATAGATTAAGCCATACTCTAGATAAAGATAAAGGGATCTTTCTATTAAAGAATTAAAATACCATTCAATATCTTAATGTTGCCGTAATTGAATTTTGGATGATATATAAAATACGATCAAAAACCACAAATCAATTGTACTTCCCCGTAAACCGTGTTACTCTGAGGAGTGGCACACTTGATACTCCTATTCGGCAAGACTTCTTATACAATTATCACCATTTTAGCTATACAGAAAGGTAACACTATGATAAAAGTTGAAAACTTATCCTTCTCATTTCCGCAAAAAGAACTTTATAATTATATTTCATTTACGCTTGAAGAGGGACAGCATTGTGCTTTTATCGGAACAAGTGGTAGTGGGAAAAGTACGCTGATCGATATTCTGACTGATCCTGAACGGTATTTGTTCGAAGGCAAGCTGGAGATCGACCCGGATTGCAAAATCGGATATGTCAGTCAGTTCTCGCAAGTCGATAAAACCAAACCAATGACGGTTTTTGAATATATTGCAGAAGAATTTATAAAGATCCAAGATGAGATTACAGCGATCTATGCTGAAATGGCAACCACGTCTGATATGGATGCATTAATGGAGAGACATCAATTGGCTTCAGACGCATTTGATGCGATGGACGGAGACAATTTTGAAAATAACATCAACAAGCAGCTCAATCTAGCCAACCTGATGAAGCTCAAAGATCTGGATGTGACTTCTTTAAGCGGTGGTGAATTCAAGCTGATTCAAGTAATGAAAGAAATGCTAGCTCGTCCAGACTTGATGATTATGGATGAACCGGATGTGTTTTTAGATTTTGAGAACCTTAATTCACTGAAAAAATTAATCAATACCCACAAAGGCATGTTACTTGTGGTTACGCATAACCGTTATCTATTGAATCATTGTTTTAACAAAATCATTCACCTTGAAAATACAGAGCTCCAAGAATTCGACGGACGTTATATCGATTATAACTTCTCTCTTCTTCAGACAAAGGTCGAGTTGCAAGAATTGACCGTTGCTGAAGCGGAAGAAATTGAGAGAAATGAAAGTATCGTCGATAATCTAAGAGAAATCGCTACCTATAACTCAGAAGCATCCCGTGGTAGAGCGCTCAAAGCTAGAGTAAGATTTACCGAAAGACTCGAAGCACGTCGACTCAAAGCGCCATTTGTAGATATTAAGCAACCGAATATTCATTTGGATATCGATCATGAAATCGAAAGTAGATTTGCGATTAATGTCCGTGATTATAGCGTTTCTTTTGACGAACTGCTTTTGGAAAATGTAACCTTTAAAATGAAGCCTAAAGATAAAGTTGCTCTGATCGGTCCGAACGGTACAGGGAAAACGACATTGCTTCGAGATATTTTCAAAAATAATCATGAAGCAATCGATATCAAGACTGATGCTAGCATGGCGTATTTATCTCAGTTTCAAGGGGAAATGCTCACCGATTCCAATACAATTATTGAAGAATTTATAGAAGCTGGCTTTAAAACGTATGACGAGGTGATCACCTACCTTGCAGAGTACGGCTTTGAAGGCGAAATTTTGAACCAGAAGATAGCTTCTTTGTCCGGTGGAGAGAAGAACTTGCTTCAATTGGCTAAAGTTGCTGCCAGTCATGCCAATGTATTGTTTCTGGATGAACCGACAAGCCATTTAGATACCTATACGCAGATCGCATTGGAAAAAGCGATAGCAGACTATAAAGGTGCGATTCTGATGATTTCGCATGATTTCTATTCGGTTGTGAATGGTATGGATTATGTGTTGATTATTGAAGATAAAACAGTTAAAAAAATGAGTATGGTTGAATTTAAAGAGATGATTTATACGAGTCATTTTAATAAAGGATATCTGGAAGCAGAGCAAAATAAAAAAGCTGTTGAAATGAAAATCGAACTAGCGTTAAAAGATACGAATTTCGAACTTGCCAAGCGTCTACTAGACGAACTGGAAGAATTGATTAAGTTGGTTTAACGGACAGCGATACGATTAGAGTGAATAAGCTATAGTTCAGCAATAAAATAAGATGATGGAAAAGCCTCTATACAGCAAAAAGACACTGGTGCATCACAGTTCAGTGTCTTTTTTGTTGTACAGATGTCTTTGTCGCTAGGGCTCAGCATCACTTTTTGATTTGCGATAGTGGGGATGAGAAGATATCGAACAGCCACTACAGCAAACAAATTTGAAGTATAAAGTATCATTTATCTGCATCAACAACACTCGTATGATCTTTTATTTGGCTATGATGGCATACATTCGATTGTCCGTCCTTTTATCGAAGAAGTACAAGAAATGGCGACGATGATGGTCGATTTCCTGATTCCACAGACCGAAGAAGCGATTCGCGAAAGAAATGCGCAGTAAAGTTCGCTGACCCATTTTTTATAGTAAATGCATAAAATCAAAGACCACTTTCTGCTAGCACAAGAAGTGGTCTTTTTATTTTACCTATTTTCGATAGAATTTCAGATTGAAATGTAGTTAGTTCTTCAATCCATCCGCCCCTACATACATATAAAGTAGATTATGGTCTTACTTCACTAGACATTTGCAACCTTTTTTTAGAATCAAAAACCTTGATCTTGATCACAATACAGCCCAATGCAAGCAGTAGAAATAAAATACCACTCCATGTAATCGAATGTATTCCGATCTGCGATATAAACCATCCGCCAGACGTTGTTCCAATCGTAACTCCCAAGTTAGCAAACGAGACAAATAAGCTATTAGCAAATTCCGGCGCTTCCGAGGCTTCTGAAGTGAGCCAGGTCTGACTAACAATTAGACCACTGGTAAACACAGCTCCCCACAACAGAATAATGATTATCATAGGAATCGTATAACTGCCTATATAATAGACCAGTAGATAAATAATACCGAGTGCAAAAGGATAGACAATAGTGGTTTTTAGCATATTTCTACTTAAATATGTAGCTGCTTGTATATTGCCAACGATTCCGCTCGCACCAAAAAGAATTAACATAATACTAACTACTTTGCCACTCATCCCGGTTACGACTTGAAGATATTCTGCAAAATAAGAATAAACAGAATATAAAGAAGCTAGAAATAAACAAGCTGTTGCAATTGTAAGCCAGAGTTGTGGTTTTTTCAGTATGGTTAACTGTTTGCCAAAAGATAACTTTGTCTCAACCGGTAATGTTGGAATAAAGACCACAATGCCAAGTAGCGCGATCGCATTGATTACCGCTGAAAATAGAAATGCGGTTTCAAGTGAAAACTGGTCCCCTATAAAAGCAGTGAGCGGAACACCTAATACCATACCTATCGTTAAGCCAGTAAATACTTTGCCTACGGCGATTGCACTTTGCTCTTTGGGTACAGAGCTTGCCGCAGCTGCAAAAGCGACAGAAAAATAGACAGGGTGTAGAAAAGCGGGTAAAAGCCGAAAGATCATCAAAGCTTCATAACTGGGAGCAAATGCAGAGAAAATATTAGCGATCGTAAATACAAGAAGTACACTAACCAGAACCCTTTTTCGATTGAACCTTGAAAGTAAAAGAGTCATAAACGGCCCAAAAATAGCAATAATCAAAGCAAACATGCTCACTAACATTCCTGCTTGAGATACACTGATTTGAAAATGTTCAGCGATTTTTGGCAAAATACCAACGATGCCAAACTCTGTATTTGTAATCCCAAATACGCCGAGCGCAATCGCATAAGTGAAAAATGTTTTATTGGAGTACAACACAATCATCCTTTCGGAATTTAGTTGACTAATTCAATTGATTTAGTTGGTTTTATTATAAAGCCTCAACCAACCTATAAGAACCAGCAGAGAATGTATTCTAGTTGGATAGGTTGAGGACATGGTGAAGAAAAGCAGATGATATTTACTCGACCGATGATTGTTTTGATTGGTAATCGTGTTCCATTCCTTTGTAGGTAACGATCTTATCAGCGAGTAAATCCATATTGTGCTGTAATTCTCTCATTTTCTGCTGTACTTCTGCGTAGTGCTCTTCGAGAAGAATCCTCCTTGTTGTTAGAGTAGAATCACCTTGTCTTCGAAGTTCGGCAATTTCAAGCATGTTGGTAATAGACATGCCTGTTGCTTTAAGACGGGTGAGAAATTGAATCCATGTTAAGTCTGCTGAAGAATAGCAACGATACCCGAGCTCATTGCGATCAATCGAAGATAACAGTCCAATATTTTCATAATATCGAAGGGTGTGGACACTAAGACCTGTGACAGTAGCTACTTGTCGAATCGTTAATAATGTTTCCATGAGACAAAGTATATACCTTCGAGTAAACTCTAATGCAAGTTTTTTTTCGCGGTACATTTTATGATGAAGAACATAGTAGAATAAGGATAGTGAGATTGCTGTAATCTATATATATGACCTTTATAACTAGAAGATTAATAAGAAGAGTATGAAATAATAAGAGGTAAAATACAGTAGAGTAGTTGTAAAAAATTCAAATATTTTTTTGGAAGAGAAGAGGAACATACGCATGAACATCTATTGTCAGGGGATTTTTAAGCAGATGGATATGGCTGTCGATTCTGTGATTAAGCTTATTAACACATTGAGTGACGATGATCTGAGTATTAGACCAACCGCAGAGAAAATGTCTATTGGAGAATTGCTTGCGCATATGTCTGTACTTTGCAAAGCAGACTTTCTGATCGGAAAAGGTGTCACAGAAGAGGAAATCGATCGTTTCTATGAAGAAGCGGAACCTGCGCCTCATCTAAGTGCTATCGCAGAAGCTTTACTACATCATTATGCTTTTCTCAAAGAAGGGATAGCAGAGCTAGAAGAATCCGAACTTTTACAACAAACCACAGCATTCTGGGGTGGTACACATTCCCGGTATGAATGGCTTTTGGATACCCAAGCACACTTCTACCATCATCGTGGACAACTACATGCGATGCTCGTTCATGTGTTGAAGCGGGAGCCGAATGTGCAATTGTTTGAATAAAATACATATAGCCCTGCACGCTAACTTCAATACTGTTAGGATGCAGGGCACTTTTTTTAGATCACAACACTTGATATACATAATGATCTTTTGGATATTAATTAACAATATTTACTTCCATACCATGACATTTGAAAACATGATCAGGGTTGTTTTTAATATCTTCTTTCTGCAGATCATACATCGCTAGTTTGTAATTGATTTCTTCCAGATGTTTTAATTCTTCTTCAATATGTTTTTGTATTTCTAATTTATGAATTTTTAACATTTCTTCTCTTTCCAAAAAAGTAGAATTGCCTGCTTCAAAAAGCTCTTTATACTCTTTGATTTTGGCAATAGACATTCCTGTTTCTCGAAGACAACGAATAAAAGCGAGCCAATCTATATTTTGTTCGGTGTAGACTCTTCTTCCTTTTTCATCGCGAGAGATATTAGGTAAGATGCCTTGCTCTTCATAAAATCTTAGCGTTTTCGCAGAAATATTTACATTTTCGATAACATAATTCATGGTATAGACCATATTATTTTCTCCACCTTTTAGTTACAGTTACTGTAACTAGATCATATCATAAAAGCAGAAGTGGAAACTAGAAAAATATTAGTAAAGCTATAAAAAATTCTTCTTTACTTCCCCTTACGTCAACCAATTACAATAAGTATTGTAAAGAAAATATAACATAAAGAGGGATACCGATATGAATACAAAATATAGCAGGTTATTTGAACCGTTTACTTTTAAAAGTGGAGTCACCATTAACAATAGAGTGGTTATGGCACCGATGACCACATGGGCAAGCAATGAAGATCTTACCGTTTCCGATGAAGAAGTGGACTATTATCAAGAGCGTGTAAATGGTGTTGGACTTGTAATTACAGGATGTACGCATGTAACTCCAAATGGACAAGGGTTTACACATGAATTTGCAGGATATTCTGATGAGTTTGTACCGAGTCTACAAAAATTAGCGAAAGTCACCCAAAGTGGAGGCGCACCAGCTATTTTACAGATTTTCCATGCAGGTAATAAAGCATTGCCAGACTTGGATGTTGTCAGTGCAAGTGCATTACCTTCTGAAAGTACAGCTCTTGGAGCAACCGCAGCAGCAAGAGAATTGTCACATGAAGAAGTGCTTTCGATGATTCAAGCTTTTGGAGATACAACAAGAAGAGCGATAGAAGCAGGATTCGACGGAGTTGAGATTCATGGCGCTCATGGATTTTTAATTCAAAACTTCTGGTCACCGTCGACGAACCAACGGACAGACCAATGGGGCGGTACACTAGAGAATCGACTACGTTTTCCATTAGCGATTATTGAAGAAATCAAATCTGTTATAGCAAAATATGCTACGAAGCCATTCATGGTAGGCTATCGCTTGTCACCAGAAGAATCATCCAAAGCCGATGGATTGCGTATGCAAGATACGTATCAATTAATCGATTTTCTAGTCGAACAAGATCTGGATTATATTCATGCTTCATTAGATCATTTGTCCTCCAAGCCAGTAGATGCTCAAGATGATCGCACCAGACTTGAATTAATTTTGGAAAAAGCAAACGGTAGAGTGCCTGTATTAGCAGCAGGTTCGGTAACCACAGCAGATCAAGCTCTTGAACATGTAGAATCAGGATTGCCACTGATTGCGCTTGGACATACAATAATTATGAATCCTGATTGGGTGGAGAAAGTAGAAGCAGGACGCGAGTCAGAGATTACTTCCGAATTAAATCTGTCCCGAATTCAGCTGCCAGAAAAATTGGTAACTATTCTTAAAAACTCACCAGGTTGGTTTAATATTAGCGAATAATATAGAGTGATAGTTCGGATAAGTGTATACCACATTATAAATCAAAAATAATGCTCTATTACTTTGAAAAGGCAGATTATCTTAAAGATGATCTGTCTTTTTAGTGGTATACGCAAATTGTGTAATGTGGAATAGTTAGAAAGCGAATGTAGATTATTTATAGGAGTAATCGCTTCTTAACAATTAGAGTGAATTTTTTTATGTATCTATGTGAATATGACGATGGATTTTTAAGTATTTTTGCCGATTTCCTTATCTTTTCCCGATTAAACACACCTCCAACGGGTAAAGAACAACTAAAGGAAAAGGAGGAATATAATGTTTAATATGAAATCAAAAGGGAAAGCATTAACAGTAGCCGTATTGATTGCTCTACCGCTATCTACTGTCGCAGGTATCATACCATCTATATCCTCATCAGAAACGGCAATCGCTGCTACAACATCGACGACTACTCCATCCAAAATTACCAGTGCGTTAAAAGGTGGCTACACAGTAGCAGGAACGAAGCTAGATGTACCATGGTCTATGCAGTTCTCTGGCAATACGGTGTATATCACACAACGTGGTGGCGGTATCGTACAGATTAAGAATGGGAAGCAAACCGTACAAAAAGTGCAAACTAAAAAGCCACTTCGTGTTGTAGGTGAAGCAGGATTGACAGGCTTCGTACTTGATCCTAAATTTACTAAAAATAAAATGGCATATATTTATCATGCGTATGAGAAAAATGGACAAGGATTCAATCGAATCGTTAAAGTGAAGTTAGTCGGCAACGTCTGGAAAGAGCAAAGCAAATTGGTAGAGGATATTCCCGGCGGACGTATTCATGAAGGTGGACGTTTAGCTTTTGGACCGGACGGTATGCTGTATAGTACAGCCGGTGAGACCAATGTCAGAGAGCTTTCTCAAGATCTGGATAGCTTGGGCGGTAAGATTCTACGGATGACGTCTACTGGTAAAATTCCTAAAGACAACCCGATCAAAAATTCATATGTCTATGCTTATGGACTACGTAACTCGCAAGGGATCGCATGGACATCTGATGGCAAATTGTATGCATCCGATCATGGGCCAAGTGGTGCACCAATACCAGGCGGTGGCACCGATCGCACAGGCCTAGATGAAATGAATCTAATTAAGCCCGGTTCCAACTATGGCTGGCCTAAGATTATGGGCACCGAAACAGCGCCAAATATGGTTTCACCACTCTATGTAGCTAGTTCCAAAGCGATTGCTCCATCCGGTATCGCGACGACTCCAGACGATAAAATACTTGTCGCTACACTGGCAGGCAAAAGTTTGAAAGAATTCGATCCTATCTCCAAAAAAATGACCGATATCTTAACCGATGTCGGACGTGTACGTGATGTAGCGATCCATAACGGTAAGATTTATGTGATTACTAACAATACCGCAGGTGGAACACCAGAAAAGAACGATGATCGCTTGCTGATTTTAAAATAAGTAAAGGTCATTATAGGTACATCTATTACTTGATGATCCAAATAAAAAGAAGTAATCTGGGCATGATATCTGTGCTGGATTACTTCTTTTTCTATGATCTACACTAAAGTGGTATGATTGAATGGAATACAGTAGGAGAGGAGAATATATGAAAAATACTCAGTTGATTATTGCCGAAGGTCTAATGGGAACAGGCAAAACCTCTACAGCTTCTTTTATTGGAAAATATGTAGAACAACAGCATAAGAAAGCAAGTGTATTTTTGGAAGGAGATCTGGATCATCCGGTTGATTTTGAAGGTGTCGCTTGTCTGAATGAACAAGAGTACAATTTATTATTGCATCAGTTTGCACATGACCAACAATGTATTCAGCAGATGGTTCGTGTTGAGGGTTACAATTATTTTTTCTCGTACAAAAAAGCAAAACAGATATTACAAGATACCTTTCCAGATGATCTATATACATATATAGCGACTTACGATATTTACGAATTACCGTTAGCTCGACATTGCGAATTGATGTTACAGAGTTGGAGAGACTTTGCAGAGCGATTAGTATCTACCGATGAAGTAGTTATTGTAGAATGTTGTTTTTTTCAAAATCCAATGTGTATGTTATTAGCAAAAAATAACGCAGATCAAGCCGTAATTACGGAGTATATTCTGGAACTGAGCGATATTATTAAGCCACTTCAACCGGTGCTTATTTATTTGTATCAAGAAAATATTCGTCAGACACTTCATAAAGTGAGTGTAGAACGATCATCTGAATGGCTAGATTTTGTGATCTGGTATTATACAGAACAGGAATATGGCAAAGCACATCAATGGAGCGGACTGGATGGACTGATAGAATGTCTGCAAGTGCGAAGAACATTAGAATTAGAGATTTTTGAGCAATTAAATATGAACAAATTGCTGATGGATCACTCAACCTACTCTTGGGAACACATCCAGCAAGAGCTTATTCATTATTTAAATGAGTAGAAAAGCAAACTATTCAAAGCTATATATTTCTATGATAGAAACTATGTAATTGCCAGTATAAATGAACAATAAATAAAACAGAGGTTCTTCCAGATATATAGTATCTAGAAGAACCTCTTGTTGTATTTTATGAATCTACGCTACAGCTACCTTTACACCGTAACACTACTTCCATGATACCGTCCCTTTGGCACGACTAATGGTGAGCCAGAGATAGGGTCGGGAATTACAGTACAATCCAATCCAAAAATCTCTTTCACTCGCTCACTGGTAACCACTTCCGCAGGTGTGCCCTGAGCAACGAGCTTGCCGGTATGAAGAGCAAACATATGATTCGCATAGCGCGCGGATAAGTTGATATCATGAAGTACCATTACGATAGTAGTACCATGCTTGCGATTCAGATCGGTTAGTAGATCGAGAATTTCTACCTGATACGTAATATCTAGAAAAGTAGTCGGTTCATCCAAAAATAAAATATCGGTTTGTTGCGCCAAAGCCATTGCGATCCAGACCCGTTGACGTTGTCCACCAGACAATTCGTCGATATTATGATTAGCGAATTGCGTGATATCCATAATGGTCATCGCTTCTGCAACAGCTTCGTAATCTTTTTTGCTCCAGCTTCCAAACATTTTCTGGTGAGGGAACCGTCCTCGTCCGACCAGATCAGCTACTGAAATTCCTTCGGGCACAATAGGCGACTGAGGAAGCAGTCCAATGATACGTGCTAACGATTTAGCAGGGAATTTGCTAATCGGCTTACCATCCAAAGTAACATGACCGGATGTTGGCTTAATCAATCGTGCCAGTGTTTTGAGTAGCGTCGATTTACCGCAACCATTTGAGCCGATAATGACACTGATCTGATGACTGGGTATCGTCAGGTCTACGCCATGAATAACGGTTTTATGTTCATAACCTGCGACTAATTGTTCTGCTTGAAACAGATGTGTCGGCTTCATTATAGTTCCCCCTTTTGATTCATTCGGATAAGCAAGAAGATGAGATAAGGCGCTCCGAGTAATCCGGTAATGATACCTACGGGGAATCTGTACTCAAAAGCAAATTGTCCGATCAGATCGGCTGCCAGCACAAGATTAACGCCGACTAACCCTGCGGGCAGAATATTGGATGAACCTACACCGACTAACCGTTTGGCAATTGGGCCGGCTAGAAATGATACAAAAGCGATTGGCCCTGTAGTGGCTGTCGCAATGGCTACCATACATACCGAGCTGACGATCAGCACAATTCGTGTCATATCTGTATTTACACCTAAAGAAAAAGCAGATTGTTCGCCCAATTCTAAAATGCTCAAATGTTTGCTAAGCCCCATAATCAGCGGCGCACCGATCAGCACAATAATAATCAGCGGTGGCAGTTCACGCATCTGTGAACCATTCAGACTTCCGGTTAACCACCGAAGGGCGGACGGAATATCTTGCTGAGCACTGATAAGTAGCAGATAAGAGATCACCGCATCCAGCATCGCCTGAATCCCGATACCGACTAAAATTAAGCGCCCGATTGAAAAGACTTTACCTCTAGATAAGATATAAATAAAAATAACTGTCATTAACCCTGCTATCACTGAAGCCATCGAGATGACTGCGTTATTAGCATGAAGAATAACAATACAAAATACGGCTGCTGCACTTGCACCTGACGTAATCCCGATCACATTCGGATTCGCCAGTGGATTGCGTAATATGGTCTGAAAAGTATAGCCAGCTACGCCAAAAGCAAACCCTGCAAAAAGACCTGCTAACATACGTGGCAAACGAATCGTACTGACAGCAAATGAAACGCCTTTGATCTTTTCCCCTGATAGTGCACGAAGTACATCTTCAAGAGGATAGATTGTATTTCCCAGTACAAGCATAGCGCAGCAAAGCACAACAGCAAGTATCCCAAGCAGTCCGGTCACAAGCAACCAGCGGCGGTGTCGTTGACGTCTACCTGCTTGGATAAATTCAATTGCAGACTGACTCATAGTGAACGCACTTTCGAGCGCATCGCCAAGACGATTAAGATAGGAGCACCGATAAAGGCGGTGACTACACCAACTTCAAGCTCACCCGGGTTACTGATCAGTCTGCCGCCGACATCAGATACCGTCAAAATAATAGCGCCTGTAATCGCCGACATCGGGATCACCAATCGTAAATCAGCTCCCAGAATCAGCCGTATGACATGAGTAGCCAGTAAGCCGACAAAGCCTATCGGGCCTGCCAATGCTGTAGCTGCTCCGCATAATAGAACCCCTGCTAATGCCGCGATGAATCGCAATGTTCCAGTGCGTACACCGAGTCCTGTAGCAACATCATCACCGAGTGCAAGTGCGTTCAGTGCAGGTGCTGTGATCAGACCGATTAACAATCCGACCGCCAAAAACGGGATAAAGGTAGCAATCGCGCTCCAATTGGCAGAGCCGACGCTACCCACTTGCCAGAATCTAAATTGATCCATTACATACGAACGAGGAATCATAATGGCTGTAACGAGTGAAGAAAGTGCTGCACTGGTCGCTGCTCCTGCTAACACAAGCTTGATTGGTGTAGCTCCGCCACGCCCCATCGAGCCGATTCCAAATACGAATACGGCTGTGATCGCTGCTCCCGCCAGTGCTAACCAGATATACTGACCAGCATGACTAATATTGAGAAAAGCAATCCCGAATACAACAAACAACGATGCCCCTGTATTGACTCCCAGTATACTAGGATCAGCAATCGGGTTACGGGTAACAGCTTGCATTAATGCTCCCGATACACCCAGTGCTGCTCCGCAACATAAGCTGAATACGGTACGAGAAATTCGTTTGCGTACGATATTAGCGCCATAGGTATCGACATTGGGATGAAATAAACCATTGATTAATTCATGCCACCCCACTGATCGTGAACCTAAGACCAGTGAAGCAACAATAGTGAGAATCAGTAAGACCAAGCAACTAATCAGCACCCATATGAAATGTTTAGGTAGATGTGAATGTACCTGTTTATCATGAGAAAGAGTTGAACTATCCATTTACTTTATCAGCAGCAGCACCGATTAATTTCAAATATTCATCGATGGTGTAGGAGATCGAAAGTGGATTAGGTGTTCCAGCAGCAACCAAAGGTGTATCGCTTGTAATAAACGCTACAGAACCTCTTTGGATCGCAGGAATTTTGCCTAACAATGGATCAGCTTTGACGGCTTGATACAATTTGTCATCACCGTAGCCGATTAAAATATCTGCATCATTCAACGCTTCTGCATTTTCAGCACTCAAGCTTAAAGAGTAGCTTTTAGGATCTTTGATTTCTTTCGTAATACTTGCAGGTGCTTCCATACCTAATTCTTTTAAGAAAGCGACACGCGAATCAGCAGGTGTATAGATATGAAGCTTCGACATATCGGTATCAGAGAAATTCACCCACACAACAGTTTTACCTTTGATTTGCGGGTAAGCACTTAACTTGTCATTCACTAATTTTTCGGTATCTTTGATCAATTGTTCGCCTTGAGCTTTCATGCCCATACCTGTTGCATTCAGTAGAACTTGTTCACGCCATGTGGTTGCCCAAGGAGCAGTTGGATAAGCGACTACAGGCGCAATCTGGTTAAGTGTATCGTAATCTTCTTGCGTAATACCGGAATAAGCAGCCAGAATCACATCTGGATTAGAATCGGAAATAGCTTCAAAATCAAGTCCATCGGTATCTTGGAAAACGTTTGGATTTTTCACGCCAAGTTCATCTAGCTTTTTGGCTGTCCATGGCAAAAGACCACTACCGTCTTGAACACCAAAGTTCGCTGCCGAAAATCCGACAGGCACAACGCCAAGCGCAAGAGCTACATCCTGATTCGCCCATTGTACAGTAGCTACACGTTCAGGCTTGCTTTCGATTACTGTCTCGCCAAGCGCATGCTTGATTACAATCGGATATTGTGTCGTATCTGCCGGTGCAGCAGTCTCCGTAGTGGTCGATTCTGTTGGAGCTGGAGTAGTTGGTGATGCTGTTTGATTGTTGGAACAACCAACAAGCGCAACAATCGACAACATTAAGATCAGTACCGCGGTAAAAGATAACTTCTGTCTAGTATTCATAATGATCCCCTTTCGTACTCGATCCGTATCGGTCGTAGCACTTTATCGCTAATATGGTGTTGATTATCTTAAATGAGTAAACTCAAATGAAATATAAAGATATGTAATACATGATAATGATTATCAACCTCAACAATATAGCGTTTTATCTTCTATAGTGTCAATAAAAAAATGGCAATTTTACAAGGAAATTCGCGATAATTCTTCTCTTTTCGCTAAAGTATGTATGCATTGGTATAATAAACTTTTTTACATCATAAGCAGGTAGTGGTTTACAATACATTTATAGATATTTCCACGAAATCGTAAATGATTAATTTCAAGAAAGCAGGATATTATAAAATGACAGAACAGCACCAACAACGTTACCGTTTTAGTGAAGCACCGATATGGAGTCTACAACGCAAATATTATGAAGATGCAGGCTTAGAAGCATGGAGAAACGATCAGGTTCCGCAATATATCACCAGCAATCCAGCAACAGCGATTGCTTATGCAGAAATGATTTTTGCTTTTTTGCAAGATCAGATGAATCAAGGATTAGGGGCAGAACCTGTCTATATTGTAGAATTGGGTGCAGGCGCAGGTCGTCTTGCGTACCATGTGTTATATGAATTGCAAAAGCTTAAAGAATACGCCGGGATCGATCTGCCAGAGTATCATTATGTGATGACCGATCTAGCGATGAACAATGTGATCGGGTGGAGAGAGCATCCTGCTTTACAACCATTTATTGAGCAAGGGATTCTTGATTTTGCCCAATTCGATGCGATGCAAAGTGATGCGCTTCATCTAACTGTATCGGGTCAGGTGATTAAGCAAGGGGATCTTACGCAGCCATTACTGATTATTGCAAACTACTTTTTCGATGCGATTCCGCAAGAATTGATCTATGTGGATGAAGGTAGTATTTATGAAGCAGATGTATATATCGAATATTCCAAAACAGGCGCAGAATTTGAAGCGCTGACTACATCGCAACAACTGAATCATATTCATTTAAGTTACGAATACCGCAAAGCGCCGGAGTATGAGCAAGATGATTATATCTATCGTGATCTGATTGCCATCTATCAAGAACGTCTGGAAGATGCGCATATTTTATTTCCCAAAGTTGGACTCGAATGTCTGGATCGTCTAGATGCGTTATCTCAATCAGGATTTATGTTGTTAACTGCTGATAAAGGAGATCATTTGATCGAAAATTGGGAGTTTGCAGAACCGCCTGAATTGGTGTTGCACGGTAGCTTTTCATTAATCGCAAATTACCATGCGGTGCAATATGTATTCCAGCAAAAAGGTGCTGAAATCCTATTCGTTCCTCATCATTACAACAATATTAATGTAGGTTGTATTTTACATGTAGGTCAGCCCAAAGCCTATACGAATACACGATTAGCTTATCGTCGTTCAGTCGAACGCTTTGGACCGGATGATTTCTTTAGTCTGAAAATGTGGATTGATCGCCATCTGGATGAGCTAGGTATGCAACAGATTTTAAGCTTTTGGCGCTTAGGCGGGTATGATGCTGAATTCTTTATTCAGACGACCAAGCAACTCTCAGCATTATTGCCAGAAGCCAATGACGAGGAAAAGAAAGACCTCTGGATGGGCATTCAGAAAATGTGGTCATCGTTCTATGTGATGCCACAGCGGTATGATCTGGCACTGGATGCTGGTCTGATTTTATTTGAAATGGATATGTTCGAAGAAGCGAAGCAATATCTAGAAATATCGGTTGCTCAAGAGCAAGATGAAGTGGTATCGACAGTCTATTACTGTCTGGCGATTGCTTGTCTGGAACTCGATCTGATGGATCAAGCAGAAGAGTACTTGAAGCAACTACTTGTTCTTGAACCTGATCATGAAGAAGCATTAGCGTTAATGTCGGTGCTGGTGGCTGAACAATAATTGCTGGCATGACTAGATAGATATAAGCTTAATATTCAGAAGCATTGAAGAGACATAGTATCTCTTTGGTGCTTCTTTTATTTACCCATAAACAGACAATTGCAGATCATTATCTCTAACTTGTACGTACATATTTTATCTATCATAAAACTTGTTAAAAAATACTAGAAAGAAAGCTATAAATGATCTTAAATACGTTAATAAAAGAGTTAAAAAGGCTTTTTTAGCGCATTTTTACTTGATTTAAGATTTTAGAAAGGAATATCGCAGATGATCTTTCTTACTTGTACTACAACATAAAGACCTATTTTTATTCTTTTTATGATCAAAAAATACATATCACGTTGACAAATGTACGTACAAAAAATATACTGTAACTGTTACAAAAAGAAAACGCATTCTTTTTAAAAAGAATATTGGAGATTACCATACTTATAGATAACGTAGCGACTTTGTTCGGAAATATATGCTTTATTCAGCACAGCAATCGTAGTAACACCAGACTGCAAGAAGAGAGGGGACTACATGAGCATGAGTCATGTGGATATGAAAGAAGCGATTATGAGTGGCGAGACTTCGCTCGGGATTGAATTTGGTTCTACCCGAATCAAAGCGGTATTGATCAACAAGCAATTTGAGACGATCGCCTCGGGAAGTTATGAATGGGAAAATCTACTGAAAGACGGATTCTGGACATACGATCAAGCAGACATTATTACAGGGATGCAGACAGCTTATCGTGAAATGAAGCAAGAAGTAGAGCGTCAATATGGAATCACGTTACAGACGGTAGGCTCAATCGGATTCTCAGCGATGATGCATGGCTATGTAGCACTGGATCAACAAGGGCAATTACTGGTTCCTTTCCGTACATGGCGCAACGCGACCACAGGTGTCGCAGCCAAAGAATTAACCGAATTGTTCCAGTTCAATATTCCTGAACGTTGGAGTATTGCGCATCTATATCAAGCGATTTTGAATCAAGAAGATCATTTGCCTCAGATTGCTTCTCTAACAACATTAGCTGGATACATACACTGGTTGTTAACAGGCAATCAAGCAGTCGGTATCGGCGATGCTTCCGGCATATTCCCGATTGAAGAAGCGACTCACAATTACCATCCATCGATGTTAACTCAATTTAACGAATTGATTGCAGATAAAGGGTACGCATGGAAGATTGAAGATTTGCTTCCTACTGTGTATCGTGCAGGCGAGCAAGCAGGTCTATTAACAGAAGCAGGCGCTAAATTGCTCGATACGACAGGAGCACTACAACCAGGTATTCCGTTCTGTCCACCGGAAGGTGATGCTGGAACCGGTATGGTAGCAACGAACAGTGTCAAAAAGCGTACCGGTAATATTTCGGTAGGTACGTCAGTATTTGCAATGATCGTACTGGAAAAAGAATTGTCTAAAGTTCATCCAGAGATTGATATCGTAACAACACCAGATGGTAGCCCTGTCGGCATGGTACATGCTAACAACTGCTCTAGTGATATCAATGCATGGTTAGGATTGTTCAGAGAATTTTCCGAAGCGATGGGATATGAAGCTGATAATGCCAAATTGTTCAGCGTGATGTTTAACAAAGCACTTGAAGCTGATCCAGATGGTGGCGGACTGCTTAGCTATGGTTATTATTCCGGTGAAAATATTACAGGTATCGAAAAAGGTCGCCCGTTATTTGTACGCTCACCAGAAAGTCGCTTTAATCTAGCGAACTTTATGCGTACTCATCTATTCTCTGCGTTCGGTGCATTGAAGATCGGGATGGATATTTTGACGAAAAATGAAAATGTAGCAATCGATAGTATTCTCGCTCATGGTGGTCTGTTCAAAACGCCTGTAGTCGGACAGCGAATCGTGGCAGCCGCTATGAATGTACCGATCTCGGTTATGGCTACCGCTGGCGAAGGTGGCGCATGGGGAATGGCGTTACTTGCTTCATACATGATCAACAAAGACGAACAGGAAAGTCTGGATGTCTTTTTGGAGCAAAAAGTATTCCATGATGTTGTCGGTGAACAAGTACAACCGGATGCATCGGATGTTAAAGGATTTGAAGCATTTATCGAGCGTTACCAGCAAGGACTGGCTATTGAACAAGCGGCTGTAGATCATTTGTTAGAGAATGGGAGGAATTAAGCATGTTAGAGCAGTTAAAAGAAGAAGTCTATCAAGCGAATCTGGAATTACCGAAGCATGGATTGGTCAAATTCACATGGGGTAATGCCAGTGCTGTCGATCGTGAAAGTAATCTATTTGTCATCAAGCCAAGCGGTGTAGATTACGAGACGATGAAACCTAGCGATATGGTCGTTGTCGATCTGGATGGCAGTGTAGTTGAAGGCGATATGAGACCTTCTTCCGATACAGCGACTCATGCGGTTCTGTACAAGCACTATCCGCAAATCGGCGGCATTGTGCATACCCACTCTACATGGGCAACGATCTGGGCGCAAGCAGGTCTGGATGTTCCTGTAATGGGAACAACACATGCAGATACATTCTATGGCGCTGTGCCTTGTGCACGCTTTCTGAATCAAGCAGAGATTGATCGCGGCTATGAAGCAGAGACAGGCAACGTGATTATCGAGACATTTGAACAACGTGGACTTGATGTGATGGCGATACCAGCCGTATTGCTTCATGGTCATGCACCATTTACATGGGGCAAAGATGCAAAGTCTGCTGTAGTGAACAGTGTAGTACTGGAAGAAGTCTGCAAAATGAATCTATATGCACGTCAATTGAACAACTTTGCTAAAGAATTGCCACAGAATATTTTGGACAAACATTACCTACGCAAACATGGTAAAGACGCTTATTACGGTCAAAAGTAATATAAAGCAATCGGTTTGAATGTAGAGAGTACAAGATATAGTGATTTTTTCAATTAACTCACTTGTAAATAACGCTCACTAATATAATGATGAAAAGAGGATGAAATGATATGTCAGCAGCAACTAAACAATTTTGGTTCGTAGTCGGTTCACAGCATTTGTACGGAGAAGAAGCATTGGGACAGGTAAAAGCGAATGCTCAAAAAATCGCAGATTCTTTAAATGCAAGCGGAGTATTGCCGTATCCATTGGTATTGCAAGATTTGGCTGTCAGTGCAGACAAAATCACAAGTATTATGAAAGAAGTCAACTACCGTGACGAAGTAGCAGGTGTGATCACATGGATGCACACATTCTCTCCTGCAAAAATGTGGATTCGTGGTACGAAATTGCTACAAAAACCATTACTTCATCTAGCAACACAATACAATGAAAGTATTCCATGGTCTACAATTGATATGGACTTTATGAACTTGAACCAAGCGGCACACGGTGACCGTGAATATGGATTTATCAATGCTCGTCTGGGCAAACAAAACAAAATCGTTGTCGGCTACTGGGAACGTCCAGAAGTACAACAGCAGATCGCTGACTGGATGGATGTTGCCTTTGCTTACAACGAAAGCTTCAATATCAAAGTCGCTCGCTTTGGCGACAATATGCGTAATGTTGGCGTAACCGAAGGCGACAAAGTCGAAGCACAAATTCAATTTGGCTGGACAGTCGATTACTACGGTATTGGCGATCTTGTAGAATATGTAAATGCTGTGACTGAACAAGAAATCGATGCACTACTTGCAGAATACAAAGAGTTATATGATTTTGAATATGGTACGTATAGTCAAGAAGCTTGGGAAGCAAGTGTACGTGTACAAGTAAGTTATGAGATCGCTATCAAGCGTTTCTTAGATAACGGTGGATACACTGCATTTACAACTAACTTTGAAGATTTGCATGGTATGAAGCAACTTCCAGGTCTTGCTGTTCAACGTCTAATGGCACAAGGTTATGGTTTTGCAGGTGAAGGCGATTGGAAAACAGCAGCATTGGATCGTCTAATGAAAGTGATGAGCCATAACGAAAATACAGGCTTTATGGAAGATTACACGTATGAAATGGCAGCAGGTCAAGAAGCGATCTTGCAATCTCATATGTTGGAAGTCGATCCGACTCTAGCAAGTAGCAAACCAAAAGTGGTTGTATCTCCACTAGGAATTGGCGATCGCGAAGATCCTGCACGTCTTGTATTTGACGGTAAAGCAGGCGAAGGTGTAGTGGTATCGATGGCTGATTTTGGTACTCATTACAAATTGCTGATCAACGAAGTATCTGCATTCGAACCAACAGTTCCTGCACCGAACTTACCGGTAGCACGTGTACTATGGCAAGTAAAACCTAACTTCCAAGATGGCGTGCGCGCTTGGATCGAAAACGGTGGCGGTCATCATACAGTTGTATCGTTGAACCTTACAACAGACCAGATCGTAACGTATGCGAAATTAGTAAACTTGGATTATGTCATTATTAAATAATCAATTGAATCAAGTATAGATGTTATAGATGATTGCACATGTAAAGCCTGAGTGTATTGCTGGCTTTACATGTGCTTTTTAGATTAAAAAGATATTTAACCTAGCATTTAAAATAGTGAAGTAACAAATTTCACCTCTGGAAAGGTAGAATTTGGTCCTTTGATTAACGTTCCACCTTTGTTTTTTAAATGCATATCAAAGAAATCAAGCATGTATGCATCAATAATAGAAGAAGCTCGTTCAGGAGCTATTTTGCCTGTAATGCCTATCATTTGGAATAGTGGTGAAATGAACTGCACATCTGTAAAATTTAAATGCTCTGTATTTTGGATATATAACACTTGTCCTCCAAAAGCCATCGTTTCATGGATTCGTTGCCGTTCTAGCTTTTTGTTTTTTCGTTCTTGCACAAACCATTCTTTGCTATTGCCTGTACGTTGAATCTCTTCATCCGTATAGATGTGATGATCGATCACCATTTTGAATTGCTCAAAATTGCTCTGCGAATTTATAAACAAAAATGGTTTGCGTAATGCTGCTCTATCTTGGAGGCGATAAAGACCGCCATCAAGGTCTATGCCCGCTGTAATTCGTGGATCATAAGAAACATCATAAGCCGTCGCTCCGCCGATCGAATGACCGAATACTCCGATATGAGCAAGGTCTATTTTTCCTTTGAATAGGCTTGGGATAGAGCCAGATTGAAGTAGTTGAAATTGATCCAATACAAAGGTGACATCATCGGTTAATACTTTTCCTAACTTGTCACGATTCGCTCTTTCTGTTGGATAATCATGGTCAGGGGAGAATAAGTTGTCTGTTGTACTGGTGGTGATTCGCCCATCGGGGAATTTTGTAGCAAACGTATTATACGTATGGTCGATAACAGCGACAATATAGCCATGACTTGCGAGATTCTCAGCTTGTGAAGTATGAAGAAATCGGGAAGAAGCGTTACCCGGATTGGCAATAATAAGTGGATATGAGGTCTGTGCGGAAGAGAGAGCACCTTCTGAATAAGAATGACTGGATACGTATTGTAAGTGTTGGAAAGTAAACTCGGGAAGACTATAATTCTTCGCTATATATGGAAGAATAGAAGCATCCGGTATAAAAGGAACGTATTTACCTGTGTTAGCTTCTGAGGGGTACCATACCTGAACCATCAATTCTCTGTTGCCTTTACTAGAGGTGCCAAATATGTCTTGCTGTTGATCATTGGTGAAATGAAAAGTGGTAGTGCTTACAGGCAATGAACCGGTAGGAGCAGGAAGATCGAATACAGGAAAGATGTACAGCAAGCACGCTGTCGCAATCAGTCCAATCATACTAACAAGCCGACCTAACACTTTGCCTATTTTCGATGTATATGGTGTAGATTTCGGTGTTCTGCGAGCATCAATAACAGACCGTATAAGCATCAGTATCGTCAATCCGTATAAAAAGAGTAACTGTATCCGGTATCCTTCCACAAGCAGATGGATGATGACCAAAATAAAGCTGATTCCACTGGTAAGAAGCAACGCTAATTTACGTAGACGAGGATTAGTTACAAACAAACTGGATAATAAACAAATATTCAAAAACAACAATAGTATTTCGAAAAGTCTCATATTCATTCCTCCTACCAATACATGTTGATCCAATAGATAAGATTAATATAGAAGAATGAACAGAGTGTTACGCATTGATTTAGATTACATTTGCCTTACACTCTTGTAAGCTATATACATTATGCCAAGTGCATAGATGAATTATGATCAAGATACTGTTATTTCACGTGAAACATTGAGGTAGAGATAGAAGAATTATAGAATCCATCTGCTCGATATCAAAAAGTGATCTACCAAATCGTGTATACCGAAAAGTCTTGAATTACGGTATAATACTAAATAAGTAGTAAACCTATCTAATTCAGATCATTTTGCTTGCAGATTGAAGATGATTTGAATAGACTTTAAAAGAATAGTACGTACTATCCAACTATTTTGAATAAAGATAATTCATTATGGATACAAGTTACCTTCTCTATTGATTTGAAAGCGTGTTCAATAAAAGGAGCTGATCGCTATGACTGTCTATAATAGTGCTTGTGATGTAAGTCAACCGAAGCAAGGTCACCTGCTTACTGATATTCCTGCTCATGATCCATTTGTGCTGGCAGATGCATCTACAGGTACCTATTATTTGTATACGGGCGCAGTGCCTTCGCTACATGGGGTAGAAGCTTATGGAGTATTAACGTATAGTAGCCAAGACTTGGAGCATTGGGAAGGGCCTTATGTGGTCTTTACAGTACCTGAAGATAGTTGGGCGCATCCACAACATGGAGCATGGGCTCCTGAGGTGCATGCTTATCAAGGGCATTATTATTTATTTGTGACACTGCATCATCAGGATCGGCCGTTAGAAGGTGAACCTGTTCAAGGCTATGCCAAGCATTGGAGAGGCACTGTAATTGCTGTGAGCGATTCACCGACAGGTCCTTTTGAAATGATCCATTCCGAGTCTCCGGTTGTCTCTCCAACCCAGATGACATTAGATGGTACGCTATATCTCGATGAACAGAATCAACCGTGGATGGTCTATTGCCATGAATGGATTCAGACAATTGATGGTACGATTGAAGCGGTACGTCTTACCGAAGATTTATCTACCGCTGTAGGGGAGCCGATCACTTTGTTACAAGCATCTTCTGCACCATGGATTCAGCAGGATCGTGAACAAAGCATATCAGATCATCCAGACGGTACAGTCTATGTAACCGATGGTTGTCAGTTATATCGTACATCTGGCGGGCATTTGATGATGTTGTGGTCAAGCTATGAAGGGAATAGTTATGTACAGACGATAGCTCGTTCGATCAGTGGTACACTCGCAGGTCCGTGGGAACAATTGGAGCCATTAGTGAAAGAAGATAGCGGTCATGGCATGCTGTTCCAGACGTTTGATCAGCAATGGATGTTAATCTTACACCGACCTTTTGACATGCCAGCATCCCGTTGTTATCTATATGAAATAGAAGATACCGGAGATCAATTTCTATTAAAATATCCTGCTCAAACTGTATAAAGATAGAGAGAAGGTAGCGTTGTATCATAAAGGATACATGACTAACTTAGACGAGTTAGGGTATCCTTTTGACCTACATATTATGTATAATATAACATAATAAAAGAAGGGTGTTGCTAGACAAAAGCAAAGTAACCCGATAGACTTTAAGATGTACGGCTTTTTCAGTCAATCTTCTCATTTTTTACCAGATCAAAATAGTTTATAATGAAGAGATACATGCCGATAATATTTTAAATAGAAGATAATTTGGTTATAATGAATACAGATAACGTATATTCCTGAGTGGAGCTTTGCTTCTGGAATGACCTGGATAGAAGCGCCTGCTCTTTTTTGCAAATATAAAGAGATAAAGGAAGGTTTTTATGAACAGCATACCGAAAAAAACAGACATTATCTTAATTGGTGCCGGAGTCATGAGTGCGACTTTGGGGTCATTGCTTAAAGAGTTAGCACCGGAGTGGGAAATTAAAGTGTTTGAGAAGCTAGCCAGTGCAGGAGAAGAAAGCTCTAACGAATGGAATAATGCAGGAACCGGTCACGCTGCACTGTGTGAACTGAACTATACGTCTGAGAAGCCAGATGGATCGATCGATATTAGCAAAGCGGTGAATATCAACGAGCAATTTCAATTGTCGAAGCAGTTCTGGTCTCATCTAGTGAAGCGCAATATTATCCGTCAACCACAAGACTTTATCAAGCCAATTCCACATATGAGTTTTGTATTAGGACAAAGTAATGTTACTTTTCTCAATAAAAGATTTAAAGCGCTTTCGGCAAATCCGTTATTTCAAGGAATGCAATATTCAGAAGATCCAAACAAGTTAAAACAATGGATTCCTTTGATGATGGAAGGTCGTACATCGAATGAACCGATAGCAGCGACCAAAATCGATTACGGAACTGATGTGAACTTTGGAGCATTAACCCGTATATTATTCGAAGATCTCAAAACTAAAAATGTAGAAATACACTATAACCATATTATTAAAGATATCAAACGTGCTTCTGAAGGTGGATGGGAAGTCAAAGTCCACAACATTAGCACAGGTACAACCGAACATCATATTGCCAAATTTGTCTTTATTGGCGGTGGCGGCGGTAGTCTACCGTTGCTACAAAAAACAGGTATTCCCGAGTCCAAGCATATCGGTGGCTTTCCGGTGAGTGGCGTCTTTATGTCGTGTAAAAATCCTGAAGTGATCGAGCAACATCATGCGAAAGTGTATGGTAAAGCAAAATTGGGAGCTCCGCCAATGTCTGTACCGCATTTGGATACCCGATATATTGGCAACAAAAAAGCGTTATTGTTCGGGCCGTTTGCAGGCTTTTCACCAAAATTTTTGAAAACGGGTTCAAATATGGATCTGATCAATTCGGTCAAACCGAACAACTTGTTTACGATGTTAGCCGCAGGTGCAAAAGAGATGGCATTAACCAAATATTTGATTCAACAAGTGATGCTGTCAAACGATAAACGGATGGAAGAAGTACGTGAGTTCGTTCCTAACGCGAAAAGCGAAGATTGGGAAATCGTTGTTGCAGGTCAACGTGTACAGGTTATCAAAGACACCGAGGATGGCAAAGGCACACTTCAATTCGGGACAGAAGTCGTTAGTGCGGCGGACGGATCGATTGCTGCTTTGCTAGGGGCTTCTCCGGGTGCTTCGACAGCAGTACATGTAATGCTCGATCTGTTCCAGAAGTGCTTCCCGCAACGGATGCCAGAGTGGGAGCCGAAGCTAAGAGATATGATTCCTTCTTATGGTAAAAGATTAGCGGAACATCCAGACCTGTTCCAGACTATTCATGCGTCAACTTCCGAAACGTTAGGTCTAAGCGATTATCCAGCAACCGAGCTAGATATGGATACTAAAGTATTCAAAAAAGTATAGCTTCACAGCTAGGCTTACTATGCGAATAGGTAGGATAAAAAGGATATCAAATACAGCAGAACCTTTGATCTATTACAGATTAAAGGTTCTTTTTTTGCTCAAAATGACATAAATAACCAATCAAAATCGTAGGAATGATATGGATTACTAAAATGCTTGTCTAAAAACACAAAATGTTGCAATCGTCCCATGTCGCTAGTGAAAAGAGGATGCTATAGTGATCACAGCTATATGTAAGCGCTTTACAATGAAATTGAGTGCTTATGTGAAGATGTACACATAGGAATAACGGAAGGGGATAAGCAATTGAAAAGAGAGAAAAAGATAGCTTCATTGTTGGTAATGATCGTTATGATAATCGGACTATTACCGATTCACATTACACCTGCTCTAGCAGCAGACACTACTAACAACGCATTGATCCAAAATGGAGGATTTGAGAACGACTTTTGGAGTGATCAATCCTGGCAAGTGGATGCTTCAGATTGGAAATTAGTCGATATTCAGCACTATGCGTATGCAAATGATTCTTTTATTACACCAGCAGAAGATACGTATGCGTTCAAATATTGGATAAGTGATCAATCGACAACCGATCAGCAAGTCACTGTCAGTCAAAACGTACCTACTTTGCCGGCTGGAAGTTACGAATTGTCTGTACAGTCGATGGGCGGTATGGGAGCAGAAGCCGGTCATGTTCAATTGTTCGCAGGCAATGAGCAAAGTAAAGAAGTCGCCACGACAGGCTACAATCAGTGGGGTACAGTAACATTGAAATTTGTACTAACCGAGCCGACATCCAATCTCAAGGTCGGAGCTAGAATCACAGGTGGAGCAGGAGCATGGGGATACCTTGATGCAGTGAAGTTGAAGCAGACAAGTACCGATACTTCTACCCCTGTAACAGCAGATATTTTTGTGCAAAAAGTACAGGGATTGAAGTCTGATTTTATCAAAGGTGTCGATGTATCGAGTATTATTTCGCTAGAACAAAGTGGAGTGCGTTTTTATAATGAGCAAGGAATAGAGCAAGATATATTTACCACGTTAAAACAATCCGGTGTGAATTATATTCGTGTGCGCATCTGGAATGATCCGTATACGGCAGATGGCAAAGGATATGGCGGTGGAGATAATGATCTTACCAAAGCGATCCAAATAGGAAAACGAGCAACAGCCAATGGAATGAAATTGTTAGTCGATTTCCATTATTCTGATTTCTGGGCAGATCCGGGCAAGCAACATATTCCAAAAGCATGGGAAAATCTATCGCTCGCTGATAAAGAGCAAGCTGTCTATACGTATACCAAAACTAGCCTGCAACAGATTATTGACGCAGGGGTTGATGTAGGCATGGTACAGGTCGGTAATGAAACCAACCAATCATTTATCGGCGAAAATAACTGGGTCAATATTAGCAAATTGTTCAACCAAGGCAGTCAGGCGATACGTGCAGTTGATCCTCATATTCTGATCGCTTTGCATTTTACGAATCCAGAGACACCGGGTCGTTATCTGTCTTATGCCAAAGCACTTTCTGAACAAGGGGTAGACTATGATGTATTTGCTAGTTCATATTATCCGTTCTGGCATGGCACACTTAGCAATCTCACTTCTGTATTGAAGCAAGTCGCTGATACGTATGGCAAAAAAGTAATGGTGGCTGAAACGTCTTATGCGTATACTGCTGAAGATGGCGATGGACATGAAAACACAGCACCTCGCAGTTCTGGACAGACATTAGATTACCCGATCAGTGTTCAAGGGCAAGCAACATCGGTGCGTAACGTAATCCAAGCGGTATCACAAGTTGGAGATGCAGGGATCGGTGTATTTTACTGGGAGCCTGCATGGTTACCGGTAGGACCGAAAGAAAATCTAGAGCAAAATAAAAAACTTTGGGAACAATATGGATCAGGGTGGGCGTCTAGTTATGCCGCAGAATACGATCCTGATGATGCAGGTAAATGGTATGGCGGTAGTGCTGTCGATAATCAGGCGTTGTTTGATTTTGCAGGGCATCCATTACCTTCGCTTAGTGTATTCAAATATGTAAATACAGGAGCTGTCGCAGCGCTCAAAGTCGATGAAGTGCAAACCGTGAATATCACGGCTAATGCAGGTGATCCTATCACATTACCTACGGTAGTCACAGCCACTTATAACGATGGTAGTACAGGTACGTTATCGGTAAGCTGGGATCAGCAAGCGTTACAAGAAGCAGTCAGTAAAGGTGCAGGTCAGTATACGATACAAGGCACGACGACAGGTGGACATATTGCAAAAGCGGTACTGGATATTCGCCGTCCTAATCTACTGCTAAATGGCGGATTCGAACAAAGCGATCGCAGTATGTGGAAGATTACGTATGGTGATGGAAGCACACCGCATACTGATTTCCAGAACAAAGCTTCAGATGCCAAATCCGGTCAATACTCGCTTCATTTCTATTCAGCAGATGGTGTGAATTTTCAAGTGAAGCAGACTGTACAAGGATTGAAGCCAGGTTATTATAATCTTTCAATGGCGATTCAAGGTGGCGATGCTTCAAATGCAAACATGGCATTATTCGCATCAACAACTGGACAAGAAGTACAAGTAGAGACAGGTGTTAAAGGCTGGGTACAATGGAATCAGCCAGAAGTGAAAGAGATCAAAGTGACCGATGGGATGTTAACGGTAGGCGCGACGATTCAAGCAGGTGGTGGAGCATGGGGATCACTGGATGATTTCTATCTAACCTTTGCACGCGACTTAGAAGCTACAACACCGGATGATGGTTCAACGCCAACACCTACTCCTATCCCTAATCCAGAACCAACGCCATCTCCCGAGCCTACCCCGAACACTGGTAATTCTTCCAGTAAAGGCGGTGGTGGTTCATCGGTAGCGACTGAGAATATCACAGCTTATGTAGATGGCGGGCAAAATAGTACGTCATTAGCGAATATTACGATCAAGCGCACAACACTTGCAGACGGTTCCAAAAAAGACATTGTCAATTATGAAGCTTCCCAAGCACAAGAAGCGTTGCAAAAAGTAAAAGCAACAGGTAAATCCACTATACGTCTGGTGATGCCGGATGCTAACAATGAAGTGAGTCAATTACAATTTGGCTTACCTCAAGCAACAGCTCAACTTCTAGCAACTAACGGGATAAATCTAGAAGTGTATACGAATCATGCACGATTAAGCTTACCTGTATCTACATTGTCTACAGTGAGCGAAGATCGTCAATTTACAGTACATCCTTTGCAAAAAGTAAACGATCAACAAGCTGTTACTGAGCGTGTGCAACAAGATCGTCTGGTGCAAGCTAAGATTGGCAGTGGAACTGTAGAAGTAATCGGTACCCCTGTAGAGATCGATACAAATTTACAAGGACAGCCTGTGAATCTAGTACTTCCTTTACCAGATCAATCTTTACCCGATTCAGCAACAGAACGTCAGACATTTGTGAACAGTCTAATGATCTATATTGAGCATAGCGATGGAACCAAAGAGCTGGTACAACCTACGGTAGTATCCGAAGGAAATACACCATCCGGGTTACAATTTAACGTCAGCAAATTCAGTACATTTACGATTGTTCATCTTGATCCTTCTGTACCAACTGTTAAAGGGACAGAAAGTAGTGGGGCAACAACATCGTATATGCAAGGATATCCTAATGGAACATTCCAACCTGGGGGGAAAGTGACACGTGCAGAGTTAGCTTCTATTCTTTTCCGTCTGGGAGGGGAGCAATTAGCATCGTCTTCGAGTGTACTTACTCAGACACCAACCTATACAGATGTAGTCGCTGGCACATGGAGTACGGAAGCGATCCAAGCAGTAACGGGTGCAGGATGGATGCAAGGGTACGATAAAAACACATTTGCACCAGAACGTCCCATCACCAGAGCTGAAATAGCAACCGTTATCGCGCGTTGGATGAAGCTTAGTGGAACAGGAGCAACTTTTTCAGATACACAAGGACACTGGGCAGCTACAGCGATTGCTCAAGTTCAGCAAGCAGGTTATATGCAAGGGATGCCAGATGGAACATTCAAGCCGAACCAGACGTTAAGTCGTGCAGAAGCAGTCACTTTGTTCAATCGCGTATTGAAGATAGCGCCTGTGACGGATACAACATTGTCGAACTGGTCAGATGTTCCAGCCTCTCATTGGGCATTTGCAGATATTATGACAGCAACAGTAAAAACTCCATAAAAAGTATACGACAATAAACTAAAAAAACGTTCTGGCTATATGCTGGAACGTTTTTTGTTATCTTGCTTCTATTCGTTATAAATAAAGATAGAAATGTTTGCTCTTTGTGTAAATCTGACCTATGCGATCTAGTCAGGAGTCGAAGCAGTTGCAACAGACTTAATCTCTGTACAAAAGATCAATACAGGAATTGTCAAACAAAATAGCCTTAATGTTAACTTATCTCCTACACAAAGGTTAGAAGAGATCATTAAAAACTAGGATAGCGATGTTCAAATATACTTTTGATACTTACATGCGATTTGGAAACACCTAAATGATTGATATTCTCCTGAAATTGTACAAGTTCTTCCATCGAAGTTGTCTGAATTCTTAACAAATAATTATATTCACCACTGATTCGATGCAGATCAGTAACTTCCAAAGCTTGTTCACAAAACTCTACAAATTCTTGACAGCGTTCTGTTTTGATCATTATAAAAGTTGTCAAATGAAGATTTAATTGTTTATCATCAAATGCTGCATGATATCCTGTAATAATTCCTTGTTCTTCTAACCGTAGTATTCGTTCTCTGATCGAAGGAGCAGACATATGGAGTTCTTTGCTCAGTTGCACAATCGTTATTCGGGCATGCTGTTGAAGCTTTCTCATTAATTGGCGATCTATCTCATCTATCGAATAGGACACTGTATCATTTCTCCTTATCGCTTTGCTTTTTTTGAATAAAAGGTGAATAGCAGAAATTAACTTCTTTTTGTTGGTATTACGGGCTAATGTGCTTTTTTTGTTCATATATCGCTCGTTTGCATTCTTTTATAATAAAATGATCATATCATGAAGGGGCGATTAAAATAGGCATTAATGGATTAGCACACGTAGCGATTCAAGCAGAAGATTATAAAAAAACGCTTCTTTTTTATCAAGAAGTTCTTGGATTTCGAATAGGTCATCAATGGAGTTTACCTGATTTTCATATTGAACATGCTTGTATGCTTATTTCACCGGATCAGCGTACTTGTATCGAGTTATTTGATACAGGCGCAGTTATTCCTGCGCAAGGAGAGCGTGCACAATCACGCGATGAGGTTCGCTATGGAGCGATGTTACACTTTGCTTTTTATGTAGATGATGTAGAAGCTATATATCAGCAGTCTTTGGCGTATGGAGCCTCCCCTTATATCAAACCGGCGCATCTTGTATTAGGTCATCCAGAATTGGTAGTGCATAATGCTGTTATTCAAAGTCCAAATGGAGAAGTCATTGAATTCTTAGAAGAAGTCAGTTTTGATGTTAATGCTATATCGTAGAGATTGAATACATTTTCTGAAATAGGATGTAAGATTTCTTTAATTTAAAATTATAAACGTGAGTCTTGAAAAGTGATGATATCTATTCGTTACTTTTTCAAGGCTTTTTTGCTATTTACTTTTTTATCAGAGATTCTTAAATAGTGAAGTCCCTTAGATATTTAAAAAGTAGGTATCATAGAACAAACAACGAATCACTTCCTAACTATTAGGAAACACTATAGGCTTGGTGTAAATAAAGCGCTTGCATTAGTATAAATGCGAGGAGGAAAACAAATGCGGAAACGTTACATTAAGCTATTGGAGCATTTAAAACAATCGGAGCATGACTTTGTGAGTGGGAGCGAATTAGCTAATCTATTTGATGTAACGACGAGAACGATACGCAATGACATCAAAGAAATCAACGAGAATTATTTAGATAAAGCGATCATCACGGGTAACACTCGCAAAGGATATAAGCTTGTCGGAGATTTATCGAATCTCCATCAGAATGAAGATGATTACGAAGAGCGAGCTTTTCATATTATTAAAGCGTTGCTGTCCCAGACAGACTTTATCACCTATGAAGATTTAGCCAAAAATCTTTACTTTTCTACACAAACGATTCGTAAAGACGTACAAAAATTATTACAGACGATTCAAGCGGAAAAGCAAAATATTGAGATCGAAGCGATTATTTTTCAAGGGATACGGCTCAAAGGAAGCGAAGTCGAAAAACGGATTTTGCTCAAAAAGCTGGTCACTGCTGATTGTCTCAAACGCATGTCGTTAGATGAAGCATTACAGTATTATTTTGGCGATTGGTTTAACGAATCAGCGATTACTTTTATCTACAATTGTATTGAGGAAGAAGTGGCACGATATCAATTGCTACTGAGTTCGCAGGAATTATTTTCGATCTGTGTCAATGTACTGATCAGCCTCAAGCGGGTTGAATTGGGACAACCTATCGCAGAACAAGATATGCGACTCGATCATACAAGTTTTGAAGAATTGCGTATCGCACGCTCTATTTTGAACCGTCTGACTCAGGAATTAAAGACTCCATTTGATGAATACGAATATCAGTATTTAGGCTATCTGCTGATTGCGCTACAGATTTTACCGAAAAAAAATGAAGGCATCGAGCATGAACAATCCAATGAGATTGAAGCCAAAATCAGAGCAGTCATCCAGCATGTTGGAGAGCAGTATGGATTTGTGAGTTATAAAAACGAAGAACTATTTGATCGACTACTGGCTCATATTACCAAGTCTTTATATCCATTAAAATATTACTTTCCTGTCGAAAATCCTTTTATTGCTCAAATAAAATCAGAATATACCAATGCTTATAATATCGCGGTTGTGTTAGCGAAAGAATTGCAATTTTGCTTAAATATCAAAATCCCTGAAAATGAGATCGGTTATTTGACTCTTCATATCATGGGTATTATCGAGAACTCTCAAGAAACCCGCAAACGAATCGCTATTATTTATGGCAAAAATCCGTTAGTCGGGAAGCTGTTAGAACGCAAAATCAATCTATATTTTCCGAATATCAAAATTGATAGTCTGCTCGCCAATCATGAAATTCATCTTCTACCTGAAGGGATTGAAACGATTATTACGACAAGCGAGATTGCCGAGCAACACCATCTGGATGCTCAAAATATTATTGTCGTTAGTGAAATGATTACCAGTGAAGATATGAAAAATATTTCGATCCAGTTAAATCGAGGATTGCTGAAATATTATTTATCACCAAATGATCTCTTTTTCTTGGATGAAGATCAACCTATCGATTTATTGAAAACCCTTACAGAATTAGGAGACATTCAACATTTATATACCAGTATTCTGGAACGGGAAAAAATGTCGAGTACCAATATTGGAAATCTGGTTGCTATGCCCCATCCATTTGATTGTGGAGATAACAAAAAATTACGTGTACTCGTGGCCATCAATAAGCAAAAAATATTGTGGGGCGATAAGATGGCACAGATCATTTTTCTTTTTATCCCACCCAAAAATCAAAAAGTGAACAATACCAAATTTTTTGAAGAAATTTACGATGTGTTCAAGCAGACCAATATGACAGAGAAACTACTCAATATTACAAATTACGATGAATTTTTGGAAGTCTGGTCTTCCAAATAACCCTTAGGAGGAAATGATATGTTAATCAATATGAGAGATTTACTTAAAGTGGCGTATGAAAATAAATTTGCAGTTGGGTCTTTTAATGTAGCGAATAGTGAGTTTGTCAAAGTCGTGATCAATGCCGCAGAAGCACAAAATTCTCCTGCTATTATGCAGATTCATCCTAATGAAATTGATCTGGTCACAGATAGTTTTGTCGCTTATGTACGTGAAGCCGCATCCAAATCGAAAGTGCCGTTTGTTATTCATCTGGATCATGGCGCAAGTATCAAAGATATTACCCGCTCGATTCGTAACGGTTATACCTCTGTCATGATGGATGCTTCGCATTTACCATTTGAAGAAAACATTGCAGCTACTCGTGAAGCGGTAGAATTAGCACATCTAGTCGATGTATCGGTTGAAGGTGAGCTGGGAACGATCGGTAGTAATGAAGGTAGCTCCGAAGGTGGAGCAGACGAGATTCTGTATACCAACCCAGATGAAGCCGCGATTTTTGTAGAACAGACAGGTATCGATACACTGGCGGTGGCAGTAGGAACGTCTCATGGTATTTATCCGCAAACGAAAGACCATTCGATCAAAATTGATCGACTCAAACAAATCCATGAAAAAGTAAAAATTCCGTTAGTCTTACATGGTGGATCGGATAATCCAGATGAAGAGATTCGAGAAGCCGTGAAGCATGGTATTGCCAAAATTAACTTATCTACAGATATGAAGCGAGCCTTTTACAATCAATTAAGAAAAACACTGGATGCGAATCCAAATGCGTATGAGCCTGATTTCTTAATGCCTGAAGCGACGCAAGCGGCAACAGAATTAGTGAAGAAAAAAATGGATCTATTCGGCTCTACAGGCAAAGCGCCACTTTACAAATTGGGAGAGCTATAAAAGGAGTGATCGATCATGAAGATTTCTAGTGTGTTACAACCGGAAAATATCATATTGGATGTCACAGCTACCACCAAAGCAGAATTGATCGATGAATTGGCGCAAAAGTTAAATGATAATGGTTATTTAAGCGATATGGAGCAATTTAAAAAAGATATCTGGGCGCGTGAAGAACAGGTGCCAACAGAAGTAGGATTTGGCATAGCTATTCCTCATGCCAAGTCCACAGGTGTCAAAGCCCCGGCGATTATTATGGGGCGATCGCTCAGTGGTATTAATTACAGTACAGAATCCTGTAATCTGTTTTTTATGATTGCGGTCGATCAACATTCTTCTTCTGAACATTTGCAGACTTTATCCAAAATTTCGACCTTTTTGATGGATGAATTATTCAGAGCGAAATTGATTCTTGCTCGTGATCGGGAAGAGATTGTACGATTATTTGAACAAGCAGAAGAACAAGATACAGCAGCTCTGCATAGTCATAAGAAACATGCAGGCAAAAAAATAGTCGGTGTTACCGGTTGCCCTACTGGGATTGCACATACTTTTATGGCGGCAGAATCACTAAAAAATGCCGCTCAAGAATTAGGCGTACAGATTAAAGTTCAGACCAATGGCTCCACAGGTGTTGAAAATGAGTTAACCGCAGACGATATTGAGCAAGCCGATGGAATTGTAGTCGCTGCCGATGTCAAAGTCGATATGAGTGTATTTGGCGACCGTAAAGTAGTCCAGACTTCAGTCAAAAACGGTATTCATCATGCCAAAGATCTGATCGAAGAAGCGATTGCAGGTAAAGGGGTCGCTCAGAATCAAGGTCAATCCAACCTTAAAGAAGCTAAAGAAAAAACACGTCTCAAACAGCCTAAAATCTATAGCCATATTATGAATGGTGTTTCCTTTATGATTCCATTCGTTGTCGCTGGCGGAATATTGATTGCGCTCTCATTTATGTTCGGCATTCACGCGGCTGATCCTAATAGCCCTGATTATAATGCCTTTGCTGCTTTTCTTAGTACAGCAGGTGGTAGTGCAGCCTTTGCATTAATGGTTCCTGTACTTGCAGGTTATATTGCGTACAGTATTGCAGACCGTCCGGGTCTAGCGCCTGGTATGATTGGCGGAATGTTAGCTACACTTGGCGGATCAGGATTTCTCGGCGGGATGTTAGCTGGATTTATCGCAGGTTATAGTATTTTAGCAATCAAACGATTGGTGAGAGGCATTCCAGATTCTTTGCAAAGTCTATCGCCAGTACTGATTTTGCCATTAGTCGGCTCGTTTGTGACCGCTCTGATTATGTACTTTGTCGTCAATACACCGATGGCATGGATTAACGTATCGTTGCAAGGGTGGCTGAATAGCTTAACAGGTACCAATGCGATATTGTTAGGTGCTTTACTTGCAGGTATGATGGCATCCGATATGGGTGGCCCGATTAACAAAACAGCGTCTGCTTTTGGATTGGCGATGTTTGCCAATCAGATTTTTGAACCGTCAGCAGCTCTGATGGTAGGCGGAATGGTTCCACCGCTAGGGATCGCACTAGCGACCACATTATTTAAAAATAAATTCTCGATCGAAGAACGTAATGCAGGCAAAGCCGCTTATGTGATGGGCGCATCTTTTATTACCGAAGCCGCTATTCCTTTTGCCGCTAATGATCCTTTACGGATTATTCCAGCGAATATTATCGGGGCAGCGATCGGTGGCGGAATGTGTATGGCACTGGGCATTTCGCTTCAAGCTCCACATGGAGGAATCTTCGTAATACCGATTGCGGCAAGTAATCCACTGCTGTATATTCTATGTATTGCTGTCGGATCTGTAGTGACTGCTTGTATTATTGGCTTTTTGAAAAAGCCGATGTATAGCGCTACTAAGCAAACCGAAGACAAAGTCGATTCTAATCCAGTATCTCCAACGATCAAATCTGCTTAATATCATATAGATACACAGCTAGCGCAAAGAGTAGAACCTTTTACATCTACGTAAAAGGTTCTACTCTTTTTTGTGCATATATTGCCCTATTCATACTTAAATACATTACATACCTAATTAAATGGCTAAAAGTATTGACAGTCTTCAAAAAATTACATAGAATAAATCTGTTCATTACTCTGTACAGAGTAATCTATGCAAAGTATATTTTCGGGGGAAAGACATCTACTGTATAAAATTAAGCGACATCAATATGTCTTTTATAAAAAATGAACGTGCAATGAAAGGATGAACTCTATTGTCTTTACAAATTTTTATTTTAGGACGACTTCATGAACAGGATTATCACCCGTACGATATCAAAAAAAGTATTAACAATGCTGGTGAAAATCTAGTTCGCGTAACAGACGGTAATCTGTATTACAATTTCGAAGCCTTACAGAAAAAAGGATATGTTCAAAAAGTAAATACAGTGCAAAACGACAACCGTCCTGAAAAAACCAATTACGCGATTACCGAAAAAGGCAAACAAGCACTCAAAGATATGATTTATAAAAGTTTTAAAAACGCTGATGATGTGCGGTCTTTATTTGCTTCTTTGTTATTTGTGCATTTGGTCGATACGAATAAGTTGATTTATTCCACACTCGAAGTGATTGAGAACATCGAAAAAGAGCTGGCGTACTTAGAAGCGAATGCCGATCATCCGTTGCCGGAATATATTTCAACAGAGCAACAAGAAATGGCACTTTTTATGAAAGATTACAAATCCGAAAAGCAAAAAGTCGAACTGAAATCTTTTAAAAAATTACTATCTTTATTAGAGCAAAAACAGTCTTGATCTACGGTGTCTTTTGGCGCTAAAGATCAATATGAGAGCTATCAATTATTCAAAACTTTTAGACTGCTGAGGTGGAATGTGTGAAGAAAAAGATTGTTTTAATCATTTTATTGGTGCTACTGGTAGTAAGCGGTGGAGCGCTCGGTTATTACTATTGGTATCAAGGAAGTCATTTTGTCAAAACAGAAGATGCACGTATCAGTGCAGATCAGTACAAAGTCATGCCTCAGCTAACCGCACGCTTAGATCATATTGATGTAGAAGAAGGCGATATTCTCAAAAAGAATGAACCGATCGCTGAACAAGATGTCTCCGGTCTGGAAGCTAGTGATATTAGCAAATCTGTAGTACGTGCACCGATTGACGGCACTGTACTTAAAGTACAATCCAAAGAACGTGAAATGGGATCACCCAGTGCAGCGATAGCCATTATGGCTGATATGAAAAATCTATATGTCTCTGCCAATATCGAGGAAACAGATATTAACCGTATTAAGCTAGGTGCGCGCGTAGATATTACCCTGGATGCTATCGAAGGCGAAAGTATTCAAGGAAAAGTTCGCAAAATCGGACAAGCTTCAAATTCGGTATTTTCTGCGATTCCTGCTACCAATACAAGCGGTAACTTTAACAAAGTCACCCAACGGATTCCGATTGAGATTGCTTTGAATGTACCGGATGGACTGACACTGATTCCCGGCACAAATGTTGAAATAAAAATCTATACACAGTAAAAGGAGGAGTCTCTGTGGCTTCTAATGAAATCGCTGTTGCTCCTTCCTTGGATACCTCATCCAGAGAACGCTGGCTTGCTTTCTTCGCTATTGTTCTTGGTGCTTTTATCGCTGTACTGAATAACAGTCTGATCAATGTAGCTATTCCGCAATTAACAACAGATCTAGGATCAACGACCACTCGAATTCAATGGGTGATTACAGGGTACACGCTGGCTTCAGGTATTATCGTGCCGATTACTGGATTTATGGAGCGCAAAGTCGGTTATAAAAAATTTCTGATAGGTGCTTTATCAGTGTTTACACTGGGCACAGCCTTTTGTATTTTTGCTTGGAATGATATGTCGCTAATTATTGCTCGTATTATTGCAGGGCTTGGCGGTGGGGTTATTATTCCACTAAGTATGACGATTATTTATAAAATTATTCCACGTGAGCAAGTAGGGATGGCGATCGGTATTTGGGGGATTTCAGCAATGGCGGCTCCTGCGATCGGGCCTACACTAAGTGGATATTTGATTGAATGGTTTAACTGGCGCTTTCTATTTATCGCCTGTGTGCCGATTGCATTATTCGCTATTCTGATGGTGATTCTGTTGATCAAAGAACCACCCAAAAGTGAACCGATTAAATTCGATATGCTGGGCTTTATATTAGCAGGAACATGTGCAGGTACATTATTGTACGCATTATCGAATGGCTCGTCTAAAGGATGGACATCTTTTGAAATTGTAGGCTTGCTGTTTATCTCGGTCTGGTCATTGATCTTTTTGATCGTTGTCGAATCCGGTAAAGACAATGCTGTTATCGATGTATCTTTATTTAAAAATTATAAATTTACGATCAGTGTTATTACCTCTAGCTTTGTCATGATGGGGATGTATGGCGGAACATTTTTGGCTCCTGTATTTTTGCAAAGTGTACAGTCGTACTCGGCGATTGATACCGGCTTGATCTTACTTCCGCAAGCATTAGCGATGGCGATTGTGATGCCATTTGCCGGTAAATTACTCGATAAAGTAGGGATTGTGCCTATAGGGTTAGTCGGCTTGACATTAACCAGTCTGATGACATTCCATATGTATAGCCTGTCTCCTCAGACTTCTCGTACGTGGTTCGAAACGGTTACAGTGCTACGCGGAATTGGGATTGGAATGTGTCTTATGCCTTTGTCTACTGTAGGCATGAATGCTGTTGCACCGGAAAAAGTAGCTAATGCTTCTGCGGCATCCAATCTGATTCGTACAATTGCTGGTTCTATCGCTATTGCGATTTTGACCTTTATTATGCAAAGTCGAACTGCTTTACATGGTCAACATATTGCTGAATCGATTACGACAGATGGTGCACAGACCTTGCAATCTACACTCGGTAGCTCATGGGTATCTTCGTTAACCGGTATGATTTCTCTGGATGCATACTCACGCGGAATTGCCGATACATTTGTGATCTCGTCGATTCCACTATTTTGCTCGATTCCGTTAATTTTGTTGTTTATCAGCAAGCGTAAACCGAAAGCACCGAAAGAAGAAGTTATTTTAGCCAAAGCCTAAGGTGACAACAGATAAATATGTTCAGGAACGTTTTTATAGAAAGGAAAGAAGCGATGAAAATCAAAAAGTGGGAAGTTACAGCCGCCGCCTTAATAGTAAGTAGTATGATGTTAGCAGGTTGTTCTAGTGGTGAACCGGATCAAGCGATGAATGTCACTGTCAAAGTCAGTCAGGCGCAAAAAGGAATGATCGGACAAGGTGAAATCTATACAGGCACAGTCACCCCTTCAGAGACAGTAAATATTATGCCCAAAATATCAGGTAAAGTCTCGGCTATCTCTGTCGATATTGGAACAGAAGTGAAAAAAGGGCAGGTCTTATTCAAATTAGAGGATGACGATCTTCGTAACAATCTCAAAATTGCTCAATCAAATGTAGAAGCCGCGGCAGCAGGAGTGACCACTGCTAAAGATTCACGTGAGTCGGGTATGGTCTCTGCCAATTCAGGTGTAGTCAGTTCAAAAGGTGGCGTTATTTCGTCCAAAAGCGCGATCGATCAAGCGACAGGCGGAATGAATCAGGCACAAGCAAGTGTCAATCAAGCTCAAACCGCACTCAAGCAAGCACAGACTGCTATCTCAACAGCGACAAATACGATTAAGCAGACTCAAGAAAATGTAACTACTGCGCAAAAAACAGCATCACGTACGCAATCATTATTCAATAACGGTTTAGCGACACAAGCAGAATTAGAACAGGTAACGGCTGCTGTCGTTACCGCACAGACTGCTTATCAGAATGCTCTAAATACCAAAGCCAATGCAGAAGAACAATTAGTCGCTGCTCAAAATGCTCTAGGTACTGCGCAAAAAGGATTATCAACTGCTCAAAGTGCATATGAAAATGCAACCAGCAGTTATGAGAATGCCAATAGTGGTTACAGCAATGCTCAGCGTCAACTGGATGTGGCTCAAAGTACAGCAGGTATCTCCGCTAGTGAGCAAAAAGTAGCGCAAGCTCGATTGAATGTCAATATCGCTCAAGATAATCTCAAAAATGCAGTAGTTACTTCACCGATTAACGGCATCATTACTACCAAAAATGCAGAAACCGGTGAAATGGTCGCTCCTTCTGCGCCTTCGCTTGTGATTGCAAATCTTAGTACAGTGAATATGTTGATCTATGTACCGGCAGATCAGATCAATCGTATTCAAGCAGGAGATCGTGTACAAGTACGTGTAGCTTCATCCAATATTTTGACAACAGGTAAAGTGAAAAATATTAACTCTATCGATAGTAGTGGAAATGGTTATCCTGTTCAAGTAGCTGTCTCCAACGCAGATAATAAGCTCAAACCGGGGATGCTGGCAGATGTAAGCTTTATCGGTAAAGATGCCAAAGAAGGCATTATCGTACCTACCAAAGCGATTCAAAAAGACGGTAACACTTCTTATGTCTATGTAGCTGTCAATAACAAAGCGATTCGTAAAGAAGTAAAAGTAGGCAGTGAAGTAGGTTCTCAGACGTTGATTACCAGCGGATTAAAAGATGGCGATAAAGTTATTCAAAATAATATAGCACTACTTAGTGATCAAGGTACGGTTACAGTAAGTGGAGATTAAACTGTTCAGTATATTTAATTAGTTCTAAAAACCGTTCTATCTTTGTATAGAGCGGTTTTTTGCTGTGTAATTGTATAAAATAGATGGTAATGAATCTTTTATATATCTAATCTTCAGTTATTTCCTATTTACATGGCTAGACTTATACCACCAAGGATGGTGAGAATACATGGTGAATGTCAATGATCTACGTGTGGTACGAACACAAAGTTGGCTACGAGAAGCATTGATCAAATTAATAGATCAAGTAGGATTCGATGCGGTAACTGTACAAAGTCTAACTCGCGAAGCAGGGATTAATCGGGCTACTTTTTATCAGCATTACCGGGATAAATACGATCTATTAGAAAAAAGTATGACTGATATGCTAACTTCACTCCAAGCTGAAGTGAAAGTAAGTGATATGAAAAAAGTACAATTAGATATTCACTCGTTAGAAGCTTTATTTTTGCGTGTACTTACGATTATTTCTCGTCACCAGATTTATTTTAAAGTGATGCTTGGAGATAAAGGGTTACCTTCTTTTCAATCTCAACTTACCGGGTTAATCAAAGCTAATCTTTATGAAGTGATCGGGCAACATTTTTCTTCTAATCCTCAACAACAGATTATGCAAGATATAGCTATTACGTATGTAGCAACAGCTAATGTAGGGTTACTTACACAATGGTTAACAGGTATAATGCCTTATTCAGCCGAATTTATGGCTACCCAAATGGCGTATCTTTTTGTGGAAGGGCCGCTACAAACTTTACAACAGACTTCAACTTAATCCTTTTTCAGACAACAGTCACTTCTATGAATGAAGTGGCTTTTTTTGTGCTGGTGATCGTCACTATTATCAGTATTGTGCGTAATTCCAGAGATAATCGTCACTCTACAATAAAGTGTAGGTTAAGCAACAATTGTAACGGTATTGTTTGTTGAATATAGGCGTCAGATTGCTACAATTTAAGCAACAACATGTTGTTTATTTACTTCGAATCTAGATCACATTTTGAGGGGAGATAGGTGATAAAAAGGTGGACACTTCCAATATTAAAAGTTTGCTGACCGTTATTTCGATATCTATTACTTTGTCCGTCTTATTATTGATTCATGTAGGATGGGGAGTAAGTGTAGAATATGGACTGGTAACTGGACTTGCTTTGGTAGGGTGGTTAACTTACTCCTATCGCTCAGCTCCTCGTATTGATTCACTTTTACCTGTCTATATCATCTGTATTGTATTACTAATAGCACTGAATACGCTTCGTTATACATCGATGTATGCAAGCTTTATAGCAGTACATTATTCAGCAGGATTTGCTAATGATTTTGTAATGAGTCATACCTATTGGTTTATCTGGATGGTTGGATTACCTGTTGTGATTTTGTTATTTGGTGGTTATTTTTTGAGCAAAGGATATACAGTAGGTGCATTTTTTGCATGGTGGGGATATGCCTATGTGGCTGTAGAATCAGTGATTCAACTGATTGTAGAATTAGGGCACTATTCGTTATATATGCATCATTATTTCGGCGGAGTCTGGGTAGCAATGTTATTATTTTATCTAGGAAGTACAGGGATACTGAAGCTTATTCGACCACAACAACAATCTGTACATCATGAACCGATACAACCACTAAGTCGACGTAAAAAAAATCTATGGACGATTTTGATTGTAACTTGTATTGCGATCTATGGGATGACTTTTTATACGCAAACAGGTAGCTTATTACCAGTAGGTGTGATTATCGGTTCTATGATGGGTGGATTGGTCTGCTGGCGCAAAACAACTTCGTATCTACCGGCTGATCCGTATACAGTAGTACCGCTATATTTATTGTTACAAGCTCTTTTTTATATTCATGTTGGAGAAGAAGTATTGACTCATTTTAATCAAGGCATCGCATCGATTACCGGACAGACATGGACAGATCGAGATTTCGATTATTTGATTACTTTGATAGGTCCATTTTTCTGGATATTGGGTGCGTATAGTCTATGGAAAAGACAAGCATTTGGCAATTTTATTTTGTGGTTTATGATTGTAGGTATGATTCTAGGGGAACCTACACATTTGCTTGTATTTCCTATCGTACGAATGGTGCAAGAAGGAGTAGGATATGAGTATTTCTCAGGCATGTATACGTCGCTATTTCCGATGATCCCTGCGATTCTAAGTTTGATCGTAATTGTAAAAGATCGTCTAAAGCAAAAAGAGATGATGTCACATGATTAGAATTATAGTGCTTGTACTGATCTTAGGAGGATTCTATACAAGTATTGCCGATGCACATGGATTTGGAGGCAGTGGTTTTCTGCATCCATTAACAGGGGTGGATCATCTGGTAGCGATGCTTGCTGTTGGAGTATGGAGCGCGCAGATTGGTGGCAAAGCGATCTATATCGTGCCATCTTGCTTTGTCTTGATGATGTTGCTAGGGGGTCTAGTTGGATTAGAGGGATGGCTATGGTCACATCTGGAAGTGTATATTGCTTGTTCTGTGTGTTTATTAGGATTAGCGATTGTCTGGAATCGCCAACAGTCCGTATGGATTGCAAGTTGTGGAGTCGCTCTTTTCGGATTTGCACATGGTTACGCACATGGGCTTGAAATTCCTCTACTGCTCAGTCCAGCCGTCTACATTACTGGATTCTTAATCACCACGATTGGCTTGCATGTGATCGGAGCTGTAGGAGGTTTATTAATATTGGAAGAACCCAAAGGAGCTATCCGGTTACAAGGGATAGGAATAGTGATTTTAATCGTAGGACTGAAACTGATTTTCTTTTGAAAAAACATAGAACGAGTATCATATGTATAGGGTGACATGGTAACAATCATTTCCATTGACAACGAATAGAAGCTACTATAAAATTCAACCTAATTGATAATTATTATCAATTAGGTTGTTTGAGTATATAGACTCTTACGCAGATTAATTCTATATACATTACAATATGTCAATCGTTCCACAGAGAAATAAACACATAAAGGGGTCAAGTATGAAAAAGTGGATAGGGTTAACACTAGGAATTTGTATGATCTGGATACTGAGTGCTTGTGGGTCAGCACCAGCAGTAACTGAAACAACAAGCACAACAGAAGCTACAGAGAACAAAAAGATTGCTTCGATTTCTATTTTTTTGACAGGTGATCTGATGGCATTGGGTATTAAGCCTGCGGCAACAACAACAAGCGATTATTTACCGATTACAGGGGAGCAATATCAAGGGATACAGTATTTAGGATTTACCAAAGAACCGGATATGGAAGCATTGATCGGATTACAACCGGATGAGATTTTTATAGATGCTGAATTTGCAGATAAGCATGGATTAGATAAATTTGAGCAGATAGCTACTACACATGTGATTAATTTAGATGAAGGAAGATGGCAAGATCATTTACGCACAATCGCCCAAATCGTAGATCGCACAGAGAACGCAGAATCATTTATTACTGCTTACGAAGCCAAAGCAAAAGAAGTCAGTACGCGATTCCAACAAAAGATTGGCAATGGTAAAGTGTTAGCGATGCGTGTATCAGCAAAAGGATTCCGTATCTATGGTATGGATCGTCCGCTTGGCCCTATTTTGTTTGAAGATTTGAAATTAACCCCTTCTCCCAACGTCACCACCATCGATAAGAACTGGGAAAATATCTCTAAAGAAATCTTACCTGATTTGGATGCAGATGCGATCTTTGTACTGGTTTCTTCGGTAGACGAAGGCAGTGATCAAGTATTTGAAAAGCTACAATCCGATCCAATCTGGTTAGGTCTCAAAGCTGTTAAAAACAAACAGATCTATATGATCACAGAGCAACCATGGTTAGACTATTCTGCTTCAGGTAATCTGCAAGCGTTAGAACAGTTGGAAAAGATGTTAAATGAGAAGTGATTTATCTGTTATCCAGATCATAGATGTACAGTAAGCAGACATACAATCATCAGTCATAGAAGAGCAAATATACAAGCACCATAGGATCTACACAAAGAAAAGCCTTCGTTGTAAGCAAGAAGGCTTTTTTGTGTTTTAAGTAATGAATCCAAATGACTATTTTAAATGATGACCTAAAATCGTTACTATACCTCGTTTATCTATAATATTTAGACAATAATTACCTCTACTATACAAAGCAGATGAAAAAATAGAGTTACCGTATAACAATTCCGAAAATCCATTCAAAACGAGGGTAACTTCATATAATATATAGAAAATTACTTTTTATTCCTTATTATACTAATAAATAATAATCACTAAACATCGCCTTTTGAAAGTAATGTCCTGTCGTTCAGTTTTTTGTAAGCGTTATCAAAAAGACTTCTATTCTAATCATGGAGGGATAATGATGAACAAAGTTGAATCGCAAGCAAGACAATGGGGATGGCGTCAATGGTTGACGCTGTGGATTGTAGTGATATTGGTAGGTGTATCGAGTGTATTTCCTGCTTCTACCGGACATGCCGCGGCTATCAGTGTAACAGACAATGGATCAACGATTGTTGTCAATACAGGCGCAGGGCTAGTCTATACCGTAAACAAAGACAATGGAGATATTACATCTAGCAAAATGAATGGAATCGAATTAAGTAGCTCCGCAGGCAAAGGTTCTCATATCAGTTCTGGCCTAGGATCAGGGGCAGACGTCACATGGAATACATCTCCATCCGGTGCCACAGTGACGATTATTACCAAAACAAGCACGTTAACACACTATTATGTCTCACGTAGTGGCGAAAATATTATTTATATGGCGACATATATTACAGCAGAGCCTTCTATCGGAGAATTGCGTTATATTTTCAGAGGAAATGGCAATGTATTAACAGGTGTTCCTGCCAATTCGAATATCCGCAACAATACAGGAGCGATTGAAAGTCAGGATGTGTTTGGATTATCTAACGGTCAGACCGTATCCAAATATTTTGGCAACGATCAGGCGAAAGATTTGAGTATTCGCGGTGTGACAGGTAATGGGGTAGGTGTATTTATGGCGTATGGCAATCGGGAGAAAAGTTCAGGAGGTCCTTTCTTTCGAGATATTCAATTTCAAAGTGGTGGAGATACCGAAGTCTACAACTATATGAACTCCGGTCATGAGCAGACAGAAGATTGGCGACTTGGTCTACATGGGCCTTATGCGCTGATCTTTACTACAGGGTCAACGCCAAGTGTACCAGACTTTAGCTGGATGTCTGGACTGGGATTAACAGGTTGGGTATCCAGTCGTGGAACAGTTGTATTGAATGGACTATCTGGCATGGTGAGCGGTTCGACCTATACTATCGGATTTGCCAATGATAATGCTCAATACTGGACAACAGCATCATCGAGTGGAGCGGCTGTCCGCCGCGATATGATCCCTGGCACATATACGATGACCGTCTACAAAGGCGAGTTAGGTGTCTATAAAGAAAGTGTCAATGTCACCGCAGGTAACACAACAACGATCAATACAAGAACCATTTCAGGTGATCCTGCAAGCAAACCAGCACTATGGCGTATCGGCACATGGGATGGCACACCGCTAGAATTCTTGAATGGACAGACTATTGCTGTCCGTCATCCATCCGACAGTCGTAATGCAAGTTGGGACCCTGTGACGTATGCCGTCGGTGGAGCAACCAATAAGTTCCCCGCGATTCAATTTAGAGGGCAAAATTCACCAACTAAGATTACATTTAATCTAACAGCCGCTCAAGCGTCTTTACCACATGTGCTGAATATCGGAATTACAGCAGCATATAATAATGGTCGTCCTAGCGTGACGGTGAACAACACAATATTAAGTAATCCAGCAGCATCAACACAACCGAATTCACGTAGCTTTACGATTGGAACCTATCGTGGCAACAACACTACATTTTCATGGACGATCCCCGCTTCCGCTCTAGTAGAAGGCACCAATACAATCTCGCTCACTCCGATTAGTGGTTCTAGTGATCTTGGAAATTGGCTTAGTGCAGGGTGGGTATATGATGCGCTGGAGTTGTTGAATTAAGCAGTTGAAGGGCTAAAATAGAGTGGTTTGGTAATGATAAAAAAGTTCAAAGTAATGAAAAAAGAGTAAAAATTAAAGCTTAAGAAAGCAAAAAAATGAGAAGAGGTACTATGTTCTGATGTATAAGAACGTAGCACCTCTTTTTGGTGATTACTTATCGTCAGGTAGATGTTCATTTGCTGGTATAGTAGTGCTCGTTAGTAGACAGTAAAAAACTATTCGCGTTAAAATAAAACTATATAACTATGATCTAAAGCGAGGAGATTTTTAAATGATACAAGGAATTTTTGAAACGCATATTAATGTGAGTGATTACCAGAGATCCGCAGCATTTTACGAGAAATTGTTACATATTACTCCGCTCCATCATGATCCTTTTCGCAAATCGAAGTTCTATTGGGTAGGTAAGCCGGGAGAAGCGATGCTTGGGATTCGGGAAAATTATCCGTCGCCACTTGTGCAAAGACAACATTTTGCTTTTCGTATTAAGCTAGAAGATATGCCACAAGCTCGTAGTTATCTGGAGGGCTTGGGTATTGAGACGACGAACTTTTTTGGAGAAAGTGCTGAGCAGTTATCGGTATTTCCATTTATGCCTGCGGTCTCGATTTATTTTGCAGATCCAGATGGTCATTCGGTCGAGTTACTAGCTATGTTAGAAGATGAGCCTAGAGCCGATCTGGAAATCATGTCCTGGCAAGAATGGGAGACACTTCATGGCAGAGAGTAGGCATCTGTAGTCTATTTGATTTAGATAAAGGAGACTAAACATGAATCAATTAGAACAGGTTATCGAAACATACGGATTAACACCACAGATAGAGCATTTGCAGACGATTCGCACATTACTACAGGAAGAATGCGCCAATACTGGGCGGGAAGATCATGAATATATGAGACTGTTATGTATGCAGTTATTTTCGCTAGGGCAGATGGAAGATACAAGGTTGATCTGGAAAGCCAAACGTCTCAGTATGGACTCATTTGTGATGATTGATGTGCAATTGTTATGCGGAGCTGGCTTGGAGCAGACCAAGTTATATCTACTAGATATAGATGAAGAAGAAGCTACAGTCGAACTGGCTTATTTAGAAAAGTGTGAATCCGCAGGAGATTTTGAAGATTTTAGTAAGGAAGAGTGGATAGAGCGAGCCAAGTTATATTATCTGTAAAGTGATTAATAGATTGACCTAGGAGCAGTATAGAGTTCTTGTATCACATGCTGTACTGCATCCATTATTTTTTCAGCTTCATAATAAGGATCGAGAAACATCTCTGCTGGAAAGTCGATAGTTAATATACAATTTGGCGTCAAATGAGATCCTGCAATAGAATTTCAAATCGTAATGAATCTTCGAATGTATACCCATCTCGATCCCGATAACAACACATCGCATCCACATCTTCTATTTCGATAATTAACGTCGCATTTGCTGTGAACTGCATCGTTAAACTCTCCTTTGTTATTGAAGTTCTATTTCATATTATAAATATATTGTAAGAAATATGGATAAAAGTGTGTACTTGGCTTAAATAATGGACTCGTAGGTCAATGGAAATAATCGACTGATTCAAATATTGATAGACTCTTTAAAAATTGGGAAATCTATTCGAGAGCAGCAAAAATAAAATTCTCTAAAGTGAAAATTGGCTAGAAATGAGTTTGTCGAATACATGATTAATAACAATGTAGATCTAACTTTAGGTCAACCTTATTTTTATATCAAAAAAGGTGATTTATCCGAGTTTACAAACCTACTATGGGATTTGAGAAGAGTTAATGAACAATGGATAGCTAGACTGGTTAGAGGAACAAAATGTACTACAACTGAGAATTTATTTAATGAGTTTTCTGCGGTTTTTCAGTTTCCTTGGTATTTCGGAGAGAATTGGAATGCTTTTGAAGAATGTATAAATGATCTTGGATGGTTAAATGCTGAGGCTTATGTGTTATTTATTAGCAATTCAAAGGCTCTTTTAGAGTTAAATATGGAGAGTCTAGCGACGTTCTTAAATATAATGAAAAATACTATTGTGGAATGGGAACAGGGTAGAGATTTTGGAGCGATGAAAACATCTCCAATTCCTTTTAAAATTATTTTCCATAGTACAGAAGGTAATGCACAAAAAGTTATAAATAAGTTTCAAGAGCTAGGAATTGATCTAGTAATCATTTAAGAAATAGCTCATAATTTTAGGGAATCTATCTTAAGGTCTTTTTTGTCTATATCTGCTGTTATTAGAAGCAGAACGTTCTCTCTAATACTTATTATTTTCATAGCTAAAACTCAAAATAATATTACATTAGCAGATAAAGGATTTTCGTTTTAAAAAGAATTTATTCTCAAAGTCCAATTGCGAGCAAAGAGATTAGGGTTAAAACTATTGTTAGGAGGAGCTATGGGACTAGATATTGTATTATTTGATGAAGGAAAAGTCAGAATAGGACTAATAGAAATACCAAATAATTTGCATGATGCTATATTTGCGAGCACATCCAATTGGAGTAGTTATAGCTATTTAAAGAAAGTTAAAGATTATTACAAAACTAATATTTACCTTAATCTATATGAAATCTCGTGCTTTGTAGAAGATCTGAGGCAAATACGTACATTTATTGACTCCATGCATCATTCGTCGTTAGATCGTTTGATCCAAGCTTTAAGTGGTGCAAATATCAAAGCTATACATATTGCAGGTGATTAAATATCTTGATCTTGGAGACGCAAATCTGCAAGATTTTTTTATCCCAAATATTAAAGAATGAATTGTTTGCTTGATCAATGTAGATTAAACGAAATCCCAAAAAACGTTGATTATACAACTACAATAAACGGTACAGCAGTTTCATCATAATTTGAAGGAGTGAATTAGCATTTGATCCAACCCATACTGAAAGACCTTATTATCACAGGGAATCCTAATATTCATGGAAAGCTACAATTTACAGAAACAGAAGATATTGGGGACGACTTTTATTTATCTGGAACAGCATGTATAGGAGTAGAAGAATTTGATGGTGAGTACAATTTCGATTTTGGTATCATCACACCAAAAGCATTGGCCAAACAATTGAAAGATGGAACTTCAATTATTGAGGGTGCACAATATTTTATTGTAAATAAGTTAGACTTTGAAGTCATTACAGAAAAGATTAATCAGATCTTATTAAAGCATCAAGGTGAAACATGGGAAGAGGTTGCTATATCTCTTAAACCTTATTTTTCGTGGGAGTATACGGATTCTGTACGATTGACGACTGTTGAGGAATTATTTGAAATGATTAAAGAAGAATCTGAGAAAGATAATGAATAATATGAATTAACATTTAGAAATAATTGTATTGAATATAGTTTTTTCAGTTAACCCAGATGAGTATTTTATGCTCTTCTGGGTTTTTAAATACTTGGGTAATGATGAGGTAATATAATCCATAGAATTTTGCTGATCGATAGTTTTGTCAAGAGTATATTCTATTAGTGGTGGATATAGAAATTGATCATTCGTTATTAGAAGATAGAAACACATTCAAATTAACGTTAGATAGGAGCTATCAGTTAGCTTATAAAACAGAATACATCCGTAATGGGAGCCAAGCTATTTATACTTGATTAAAAATCTGTTGCGCAGATTTTATTTTCAATATATTAGTTAATTTTTGTGTAATAAGAATTTTAAAAAAAGCCACTCTATAATATAGAGTGGCTTTGTGCTTATTAAAAATGTATATCAATTCCATATTATTACATGCTTGAGTAGGGTACCTTTTTATAGAACTAATTCTTTATACCTAATTTTATTAAAAAAAACAAAATAATTTATTAAATTACAAATATCGACAGACTATGACAAACAATTTACATATAATAGAGTTATTCGTTTTGAATAACAAAGCAATTAACGAATGGTAAAGAGTTTCAAAATGAAGAAGAAAGGAGTGGAGAATATTGAAAAATATCTATAAAACGATAACAAAAATGGGTATCTGTTCATTAGTTATTGCCGGGTTGGTATTTTCGCCTGTAGCAACAGAAGCTGCTAGTGCAAAAAGTTATCAATATGATACTAGTGGTCGATTGCAATCCATTACGTTGCCTGGATACAAAATCACCTTTACTTATGACAAAAACGGTAACTTATTAAAGCGATCTGTGGTTAAAGCGGCAGTCACGAAGTAGTTTAATCAACTAGCGATGTAACGATTCCAAAAATGAAAATCCAAGAATGTATAGATAAAGGGGAACAACGAAAACGATGACTAAAATCATGCGTCAATATATGACGATAGTATTGGCAGGGGTACTATTGATCACTTCCTTCGCAGGGAACTTTGCACCTTCTGCTTCTGCTGCTTCAACCAAAGCAGGAAGTTCTAAGACAAAAGCTATTTTGCCACCTGGTGTTACTTTAGTCGAGGGGAACTATAAAGAGCCTGTACTAGATCCACCTAAAATAACGAAGTTTGATGAGAATAGTGTAAGCAGTGATGTGTATGCATTGTCTTCTCTGTCTAAAGGAAAAGCTGGTATACAAAGCTTTTCATCTTCTGAAAAAAGTATAAATGATCCTCTTCGAGAAGAATCATTATTACCTGCTCCTTTTGTACCTAAATTTTTATTGACCTCTAAAGAGGTGGGCGAACTGATGGAAGCGGGAGCAGGGCAGTATGATCGCTACCAACTTCACTTGCTTCGTTCGCAGCAAGTCATTGATCCGCTTCAAGTATGGGATCAAAAGAAAAAAAGTGGCTTATTATGGTCACAATGGTTGCCTACAAGTGGATTGAAGATTGCTAATAGCAAGTCTGTTAGCCAAGATGTATATGGTATTTTCTTAAACAACACCGTACCTGCTTGGACTCCATTATCAACCAAGATAGTGACCAAAGATACCGTACAACAAGATACATATCAGCCGTCAATAGCTCCTTCGATGTCAATCATGGCCGTAACTCCTGGTGAAGAACAAACGGTTAATAGTACTCAAATGAATTTGGATAACTATCGGACGTTGATTAATCCGAAAAAGATGAACCAACTTCTTAAAGAACAATATTCAGACCGACAAAAAACAAGTGAATCCATTGATCCTGCTTCAGGAGCACTAACATGGAAGTTTAATGCCCTTAGCTATCCAGGCCGTGATGGACTGGATATGAATCTAGGATTAATGTATCAATCGAATCAAGCAAGTAGCTTTTTGCAAGCGAATGCCAAAATCCCAAAAATCAGAACTGAAAATGGGGTTGCTCGATACATCGAAGAAAATGATGCACGTACAGAATGGGCGACAAGTAATTATCTAGTGAATCGTTTTCAATTGGGGAATGGATGGTCTTTCCAGATACCTTCGCTTCAAATTGAAGTTGCTAAGTATGGAGGAGTCACCAATTATTATTATCAAGATGGTCAAGGCTCGTCTATGCAAGTGCAATTTAATGGAAGAACAGATTTAGAGAAAGCGACTAATCTTGTTAATCCACCGAACAAATTAACTCGTTTTATGAAAGATGGCGGTAGTTTCAGTAATGGGCAGACCAATTCAGCCTTTTACATGGAGTATCCAGATAAGAAAAGAGAGTATTTTGATGCGAATGGACGATTGATTGGTATCGTAGATCGGTTCCAAAATAAATTAATGTATGAATATGGTGGTGGAGATAATTCCAATACCCCACTAGACTACATGCAAATTACAGATACCACAGGTCGCAAGCTACGGGTTGAATACCAACGAGCTGAAACCGAAAATACGACGACAGTCTATTCGATTACTCCAGATGGTGGCCGCAACGCAGAAATGGTACTGAAAAGTCAGCCTCAAAATCGAACAGCTAGAGATCGCGGAAATGATTTCAAACAAAAGAATGATTATATTCAAAATGTAAATCCAGTATTACGCACCATATCTTATGTAAATGATAACGCTAATGGAGAACGTCAGTACCTGTGGACGACTAAGTTTAATTATCAAGAAAATGCAGTCGCTCAGTTTAGTTATGGTGCTAGAAATTGGCAGACTGAAAGTGGGATAGGTGTCAATGCTGTTTTTCCATTGATCGAAGTGGAGTATCCACGTTCTCAAACCTATTATCAGTATGGCCAAATTGCTCGTAACTTGGGGAAAGACGGAATCACCCAAGATTACGTGGTGACTCATCGTGCAGATGAAAGACAGCGAAAAGATGGTCTTAAAAATAATGCAGGTCTATCGGATAGAGTTCTTGAAAATAATGATCTGACGAATGTGGTTCGTTATGAATATAAAAATGATTATACAGGTCAATCTCAAAATGCAGATCCCGATAATCTTCCTAGTGGATATACGTATGAGCAAACCGCTTTCCAATTAAGTCAAGGAAAGCAGACCTTCCGTACAGTCACACGTTTTAATTATAAAGCTCAACGTCAAGATTTCCTTCAGTATGCAGAAAATGGACATTCCGTTACAACTACTTATGAAACATATAATGAAATATTTAAATTTAATCCCACAAAGATTAAAACACAAATCAATGATAGCTCAGGAATGGTGACTCACTATACTGAGAATACCTATGACGATCTAGGGAATCTCAGACAAACGACAGCACCATTAACAGATGGACAATTTGCCGATGCGAATACTAAACAAAAACGATCAACGTTCTATACGTACGATCCACAGTACAACCAGATAGCAACCGAAAGTAAATATCAAAACGAGAACAAACAAGTTACCAATACCTACCACTATACTTCCGAAGGTCGTCCAAGTTCAGTCATCGATGCGAACAATCAAGAGACGACGTATAGTTACAGCAAAGCTGGAAATGCAGTCAGTCAAATGACCGTCGAACATCCGGTCAAACCTGGCGTTCGCGCACGTACCGTTACGGAATATGGAGCTGAAAGTGGCTATACCCTTCCGGCTAAAGTGAGTACCTATTTCCGCTCAGCGAGTGGTGGAAATGAACTGCAAAATACGAAGTCCTTCACGTATGATCCAAGAACGAGTCTGGTGAAGCAAGAAACAGATGGAGAAGGCAAAACGACTCGTTACGCCTATGATCTATTGGACCGAATCACCAGTGTAACGAAACCGAGTGTGACAAATACAGATGGTGAATCGTATACGATTGTAGACGAGTATAGTTACAACAACGCATTTGTCGATCGTCAAGATGGAAGTCCAGTAGTCGCAGGACTTGTCGTGGTGACCGATCAACAAACGACACAGAAATCGAATGGAAAAAAAGCGATACTGGGTGAGCAAGTCTCGACCTATGATGGGTTCGGTATGACGTTAACCGAATCGTATATGAATATATCCAGTGCGGATACGACGATGAAAATGACTCGCTATACGACCGATGCTCAGATGCGTCCAACGAAACAGACATCGGCTGTGTATCGACCGGTTACCAATAGTGCAAGTTTACAATTGGTGAATGGACCTGTTGATGAGTTAACCGTTGCTTATGATTCCTGGAATCAGGCGATTGAGACGAAAGATGCGAAAGGTAATGTCATTAAAGTTCAGCATCAGCCTGCTTTTTACCGTCAATCACTGACATTCGTGAATGCAGGTGGAAACGTGCTGAATGCCGTCGATCAGCAATACGATCAATGGGGGAACCTGATTGAAACCGTAGCGTATAAAGATGCGGCTAGTCATGGTAATCCACTCAAAGAAACGTATACGTATGATATCGCAGGCAATGTGCTGACGTATACGGATCCAGAAGCGAATGCCAATGGACAGAAGAACCGCAACAATGAAGGTGCAACGCAGAGCTTCCGTTATGATGGACTCAACCGTCTCACTAGTCTAAAAGATGCACTCAACCAGACTACGAGTTACGAATATGATGGAAATGACCAATTGGTGAAAGCCAGTATGCAAGATGCAGGAGGCACGAATAACGCAGTCGTTTATACCAAAGACTTTAATGAATCGAAAATGTTACTGAGCAAAACCGATCCAGCCAATGCGAGTACACAGAATCAATATGATGCACTCGGTCGTCTAAAATCGTCGACAGATCGCAATGGTTCCGGAACAAGCTATGCGTATGATGAACAAGATCAGATTAAAGAATATACCAAAACGATGACGTCACCGAAAGCACAAACAGTGAAATATGTATCCACCTTTGGAAAAGGTGATATTCAGACGAATCAAGCCAGTCTGCAAACGACAGGATTACCTGTTGTCAATCAACAAGTGAAAACCGATCTACTGGGTCGAGTGATTCAACAACGTGGTTACACCAGTAGTAATGATTATATCGGTGCGATGAACTTAACCTACAATGGCTGGGGACAAGTGGCTTCCATGCAGACCGATTTCCAAGCTGGAACCACACCGGTCAAAGGAACGCGTCAAAATTACAGCTATGATACCAAAGAACAATTAACAACGATTAATCTAGCGAATGGTAGCAAAAATATTCAATATACGTACACGCCACAAGGACAAGTGGACACAGTCACGTATCCAACCATGACCAACGGCAAAGTACTGAAAAGCAGTTATACGTACAATGCGCTGAACCAAATGGAAACCATGACCACCACACTGGATAATGACGTGGTTGCCGCTTCCAATTACCAGTACGATGGTAATGGTAACATCGTGCAAGCGATCGAGAAGCGTCAAGGAAAAGCAGACGATACGATCACGTACGGATACGATGCACTGAATCGCTTAATCAGTGTCAATCAACCCAGTCGTGGACAAGCAAGTTACACGTACGATTTGCGTGGGAATCGCCTGACGTTAGAAGAAACACGCAACACAGAAGAAAACTTGAGTGAGACGAACTATAGCTATAATGGGCTGAATCAGTTAGATCAATGGAAATCGGATGGCAAAACGTTGGACTTCCGTTACTTGCCAGATGGAACTCGTTACCAGAAACAGCTCACACAGACGGATAGTAAAGGAGCTGTTACGAAAACCGTTCAGAAGTCGGTGAGTAACTCGGCAGGTAAAGTGATCTTTGAAGCCAAAGGGAGCGAGCAAAGCGAATATATTCGTGGAGATCGTGTATTACTGAAGAAGAAACCAGATAGCAACACGTTGTATTATTACCTATATAATGGACATGGCGATGTTATTGGGATTCTGTATGATAACGGAACCGTAGCGAATAGTTATGAGTATGATGAGTTTGGAAATACGGTAGCGGAACAAGAGAAGACGTCCAATCCATTCAAATATGCAGGCGAGTATCAGGATAGCGAGAGTGGACTGTACTATCTAAACGCTCGTTATTATGATCCAAGTATGGGACGTTTCTTAAATGAGGATACGGTTGAGGGACAGATTGGTAATCCATTGACTCTCAATATTTATGCGTATGTCAATAATAATCCGATGGGGTATGTCGATCCGACAGGTCATATTACCGAATCGTACAATGATGGAGCACTACGGTATTTACTGAAAGATATTCGAGCTCAGGTGAATTCAAAGTCCAGTCCATTATACTCGAAGTCTAAAGCCAAAGTCACTGAAATCTATGGGAATTTCGTAGATGAGAACACCTACAATTATTTGTTTGATTTGACGACAGGGACCAGCCCTTATGGAAATAGTACAGGGAAATCAGACTGGGCGATAGAGCAGTTAGTTAGTAGTTATCAAGCTTATGAATTGGACGAATACATTGCAACGATGGCTATGGGATCAATGGGCGGTGCTGTAGGACCAGGTGGTAAGGGTAAGAGCAAAAGTAAAGGAGGATGTAACTGTTTTGTAGCTGGTACTAAAGTGCAAACAGATGAAGGAGAGAAACCTATCGAAGATATTGAAATCGGAGATAAAGTTCTTTCTAAGGATGAGGCGACTGGCAAGGTAACTTACAAAGAGGTCATAGCTACGTTCAACCATGAAACGGATGAGATATATCAAATTCATGTGGGCGGTCAGACAATTGAATCTACCTTTAACCATCCGTTCTATGTGGAAGGTAAAGGATGGACGTTTGTTAAAGACCTCCAGCCTGGTGACTTGCTCGAACAGAGTGATGGCAGTACACTCAAGATAGAAAGTATTGAGCTGTTGCACAAACACGCCATAGTCTATAACATGACCGTTAATGAATTCCATACGTATTTTGTTTCTGACCTTGGAATTTGGGTGCATAACACAGGAGCATGTGGATACACAAGTATTAAGGGTAAAGGGTTTAACAAGTCATACGATAAACTCTCAAATAATATACAGGAGAAAGCGGATGCTGCTTTCAAACAATTCAAAGCAAATCCAGATCATCCGAGTCTGAATTTTGAATTCCTAAACGGTGCTCCAAAAGGAAGGAAATATGTATCTGCAAGAGTCGATGGTTCTTATAGAGCGTATGGAATTTTCCGAGATAATGGTGTTGTTGAGTGGGTAGGCATAAACAACCATGATTATAAAGCTGTTATTCGCGAATTGAATTCCGCGTATTAATCTGTATATTTGGAGGAATTAAATGAGTTGGAAACATATAGTGATGGAAGCAAATTGCTTTTATGAAGATAGTGAAGATAATCATGATGCGAACTGTTGCAAGGGGAAAATAGGTATACATTGTTTGACCTATAACCAAGATGGTTACCAAATATGTCCTAATTTAGTATTTGGTAAAAGCAGGTCATCAGTAGTTGCTACTGATAAAGAAGGTTTTGCTGTTGATTATTCGACGTTCTGGACTGATGAAAAATTAAGTCCAGAAGAATGGATAAGAAGAGAAACATTATGGCTAGAAGAACAGAAAAAATTACTGAAGATGGATAATAAGTAATGTTCACATTATTGACCTTGAGAGTTTAATCCTTCAAGGTCTTTTCTTTATTCCTACCTAATGTCGAATGAATCGGGTGGTACGAACTAAAAGAATTGACCCCTCAACATAGAAGATTCGAATAATCTTAATATTGTAGGTGATTAAATATGATAAAGGTATTCTTGTTGCAACATAGTTATGAAGTTAATGGAGTGGAACATTCTAAAATAATCGGCATATACTCTTCTAGGGAAATAGCTGAGTTTACTATAATAAAATATAAGAAACTACCAGGATTTAAAGATTACCCGTATGAGTTTTTTATTGATGAATATGAATTAGATGAGGATAATTGGGAAGAAGGATTCGTAAGTTCGTTTGTTCTTAATGATAAACGTATTACTGAATCGGGTGGCTAAGTCTAAATGAATTTAATACTCCATAACCCCCGTACGATATATTTTCAAAGCTCCTATATGTATAAATTAGCTTAAATTATAAATTGAAGATGAATGAAATATGGAAATTTTGTAGACGATAATCAATACAATTATGGGTTTGATTTAACGATATGGACAGGTATCTATGGACAAATGAGAAATATACGATGTTATATTAAATAAAATAGTTGAATAAAGCAGGAGTGATAATGACAATACATTTTACATGGAGGATTACCAAGTATAATCCAAAATATCGTGATGAAAAAGGAGTTTATCTTAGAGATGAATGGACATCGATATCAGAAATAGGTAGCATCACGAATAATAATGTTATCTTAACAATTCAGGACTATATTTCTACAGAAAATAAATATGTAAAAGTAGTATTAGATATTATGAGCTGTTTGGATATACAAAAACTTTCTATTTCTGGTCTTAAAAAGTGGGGCAATAAACTGGATATTACTAACTTTCCCTCTTTTTATAGTGATAAAATGAGAAGTCTATACGATTAAACGACTAATGGGTTATGGTTAGAAAAAGATCAAATAAGTGATATAACTAGACTGATTCTCCGAGAGAAAATGTGGTGCAAATTACAGTGTAATGCCAAAATTTATGTCCACTTTGGACATGATTTTTATATGTTTATTGGTAGTGAGATGATGTGTGAAGATACTATCAATAATATTGAAAGTTCAGGATTATATGTTGAAGATTTTATTTCACCCATTAATGAAAAAGATTAGTATAGTTAAGAATAAAATATTAAAAATATAGATTCATAAATCAATAATTCAGGAGGAGATTGAAATTAAAACAAACGAATTATTAGCGATTTATGATCTGCATGATAGTGTAGTAGAGAATATTGAATATTTACCCTCTGAGAAAAAGGTTCTTATCACATTGGAATTATGTCAATGAAAGCAAGCTTATTATTATGAGCCTGAATCCGAAATGCAGGAAGGCATATTATCTTTCACTGATGTAGAGTCATTTACAATAGATCCACTTTCATTTTTGATAAACAGTAGTGAGATTCTCAAAGCGAAAATTTATGATCAACGTAGGAGTATTGAGATTATTCTGATGGGTGATTATGATGTAGTAAAAGTGAGCATAGTAGCAGAGCATGTTTATTGGGGAAAAAGGTAAACAAATGAGAACTATGTAGTGCCAAATAACTCTATCAAGTCACATCTTCAGAAGATTATGCTTAGGTACATTCATAATTAGTTTGCTTTTTTTGATCTAAATATAGAAGCTATTTAGATGGTTTAAACGAGGAGAGTTGTTATGCAAATACTATTCTCTATAAATGAAATACAAGAATTGAAAGATTGCAAAGAATTATTTGAAGATATGAAGGTTGATGATATCGAAGTAATTTGCTTTGAAATTATAGATGATCTTATACATGGAAATGATATTTATCAGCGAGAAGATATCGTCTATGCTTCTGAGCAATTTGAATTAGCTGTTGGACTATTGAAAGAAATAGCGTGGTTTGATAGCACCAAACTAGAGAATCTATTGCCCAAAGTAAAGCAATTACTTGTATCTACAAATTCTTCTTAAGGAGACTGCATATGAATTTTACAGCTATCTTTAATCGAGAACATATAAACATCGAAGATTTAATCAAAGTAATAAATAATACTTTCGAAATTGAGCAGAATAACCAGTGGTATTGGTACATAGATAATGAAAATATGAGTCTTTTAGAAAATTATTATTTTTTCGGACATATAAAATTAATTGGAGCTCATGGTTAGGAATTGATTATAGGTAAATATCTTTTAGAATATGATCATTTAATAAGTTGGAAGTCATTTTTGCTTGATGAAAAGATAACCAAACAATTACGAGAGCTCTGTTCTGGATTGCGACACATCTCTCCATATGCTATTTATCTGCCTAGCGAATATGATTTTGTTAACTATGTATTGGAAGGGCAAACATGGAAAGAAGTTTTAAAAAAATTGCATAACGAGTTTGGAGATCCTGTTTCTGCTATATCAGCTATGTTTTCTCAAAAGAATGATTACTGGTACAGTCATGGATATTTTATTGACGAACTTTAGGATGAAATTTTGAAATTAATAAGTTATCAGTCACAATAATTAAATAGGCAGATATACCAATGATTATTACAGATAGATCTTTAACTATTTTTGATCTTCCTCCAAAACGGGTATGATAATACATAGCACCTCAAAAATAAATGAACCACAAGGAGAGCAGATCCATGACGAATCTTGTAAATAATGCGATTTTGAAAGCAAAAGCAGGGCATGAAGAGCAGTTGAAAGCAGAATTGATCAAAATGTTGGAGCCTTCTCGTAGTGAAAGTGGTTGTATTCAATATACGTTACATGAATCGATTGAACCGGGTGTATTTGTATTTTATGAAATTTGGGAAGATGAAGCTGCACTTGAATTTCATATGAATACGCCTCATTTCAAAACGTATCGGGAAAATATTGCGTCACTGGTTGATTCTCGTGAAGCGTTCCGTTTGCACAAAGTAGAACAGTAAAAGCAAGCTCACCACGAAAGTGATTTCTGATCGTAGAAATCACTTTTTAGTTTGTGGATTTTGCGCAAATAGTAGCAGCCATACGCTGTCTGAGCGCCAAATTTGATTATCTTCCGTTATCTTTTTTATAATTAGATCATGCACCAGACGAATAGGAGTGAGAACCAATGGATAAAGACCAACAACTTGCAATGGTGAAAAAAGTAAGAGAAGCATCGATGAATAATGTCAGTGGCTCTACATTACAACCAAGCTACACACCACAGGTGAAGCAAGAACAGCGCGTCATCCCAACAACGTATGGCGATGCCCCTGTGACTGTGCATATCCCTGATCGAGAGGTTGCTCATCCGTTACCGGTATTCGTTAACTTTCATGGTGGTGGATTTGTGATGGGTGATCCCAAAATGGATGATCCGTGGTGCAGTGTGATTGCCGATCGGGCAGAATGTATTGTTATTAATGTGGATTATGTATTAGCACCTGAGCATAAATTTCCAGCTCCAGTCTACCAATCGTATGAAGTGGTGAAATGGATTGCAGAACATGCCGAAGAACTTCATATAGATGCCAAACGTATAGCGGTCGGCGGGCATAGCGCAGGTGGTAATCTAGCGGCAGCGATCTGTCTATTGAACAAAGAGCGTGGCGATGAACTCAATATTGTGTATCAGGTGCTGGACTATGCACCGCTCGATCTCGCTACCGATCCTGAGCAAAAGCCACAATTTCCTGAAGCGATTCCTAATGATATTTCTCGCATCTTTAACGCTTGTTATTTGGAAAATCCAGAAGATGCACGTAATCCGTTAGCTTCACCTGTATTTGCTCCATCTTTAACAGGGCTTCCGTCTGCACTGGTTATTACCGCAGAACGCGATTCATTGGCAGCAGAAACTGTAGGTTATGCTAAGCAGTTGGAAGAAGCAGGTGTGCAGGTTACAGAGAAGCAATATGCAGGAGCCGCACATGGATTTACTCATAACGGTGAGCTAGCTGTAGCAGAAGATGCCTGGCATCTGATGAGCGATAAACTAAAAGAAGCATTTACGGCACATTAATAATTGAATATAGAATTTACCTTGCATCCATAATTGAATATAGCATCATACAAAAAAGACGATCCCTGATATAGTAGAGGATCGTCTTTTTTGGCAATCAGATCATATAAGGAATATAACTCAATGGATAAAAGTATATCTATATATCGAAAACCTACGTATCGACAAGAAAATATATCTATAAAAAAGTGATATCAAGCAAAATGGCGTTCTAACCGTAAATTACATGATTATAAAGCCACAATAACAGCATACCGGAACTAGCTATCTAAAGCTGATTGATTTATAATATTTAAATGAAACATAGTTTTATTAGATGAAACTATAGGAGCGTGATAACAATGAATAGTAAAGAAAGATTTTCAGATCGAGTAGATTCATATGTCAAATACCGTCCTAGTTATCCGGTAGCCGCTATAGATTATTTGTATGATGTGATTGGTGTCGAGCGAGAAAGTAAGATTGCAGATATTGGTGCAGGTACAGGTATTTTTGCTGAATTGCTTTTGGAGCGTGGTAATCATGTGATTGGGGTTGAGCCAAATACCGAAATGCGGGAAGTAGCGGCAACTAAGCTAGCAGAAGAACCTAACTTTGAAGTGAGTGCAGGATCGGCAGAAGCGACAGGCCTTGCAGATCAGTCAGTGGATTATATTACGTGTGCGCAGGCTTTTCACTGGTTCGATCAGCAAGCTACTCAAACCGAGTTCAAACGTATTTTGCGACCTGAAGGTAAAGTGATATTAGTCTGGAATTCCAGATTGACGACAGGCACTCCATTTTTAGAACAATATGAGCAATTATTGCGTGATTATGGAACAGATTATACGAAGGTTAACCATAAAAATATTTCCGCAGAGAAATTAGAACCTTTTTTCAAAAAAGATACGATGGAACTGGCGAAGTTCGGCAATCGGCAGGTATTTGATTTCGATGGATTAGCAGGACGTTTACAATCTTCCTCCTATGTCCCCACTTCAGATGATCCTAAGTATCACGATATGATGGAGCAATTAAAGCTTATTTTCGAGCAGAATCAGCAAGAAGGGGTAGTCTTTTTCGATTATGAGACTGAAGTGTTCTGGGGAGAAGTCTAACTGGATCATATATATTATCTACAAAAAGCCTCCATCTTCAAAGATAGAGGCTTTTTTGCTGATCTATTCTGATATACAATCGCGTATTACATAAAGTCCATCACATAACGTACCACATGGAAAAAGACAGGAGCGGTATACGTTAAGCTGTCGATACGGCTGAGATAACTTTGTTTTTCATTATCTACTTTCTGGTCTTCGCCTATGAGCAGATCTCGTTTGAGTACAGAAACGGTTAGACTACCGAAAAATCCACTCAAACTAATCAGCATCCCGGTGACCAGACCAAAGTTAGCACCGAGTGGTGTAAGCACAGGAGCTACAAAGTAAGAAGTCACAGCTGTCACTACAAAAGCACAAGCGAAGCCTTCCCATGTTAAGCTGGCATTGGATGTTGGTACAATTTTGCGTTTCCCAATATACATAGAGGCGACATAATGCACGACGTCATTAAGCTGGGTAAGTAACACCAGAAATAATACCAATCTTCCTCCATATTGAGCCGTCGCAAATGGAAAATAAGCAAGATGACTGAGTCCGAATACCATTAGCATCAATCCCCATTGGGTTGAGCTAACACTCCGTAGAAATCCACCGGTGCCTTTGTTAATTAAGCGTGGCAATGGTAACAGCAAAAACACATAGATCGGGATAAATACGATAAACATGCCGTACCAACCGATATAGATCCAATAAAATTGAATCGGAATGGCTAGATACGCCCATAAAAATAAACGCCGATCGGCTTTGCGTGAACGGATCATCGAAAAGTATTCTTTTAGTGCAAAAAAGGTCAAAACCATCAACGATAATAGCGATACAATTGGATTAAATAGCGTAGCCAGACAGAAAATAAAGAACATTCCCCACCACGTTTTGATCCGTAATCCGATTACACTGTAATCTTGATTTTTTTGAATTTTGCTGACGATGATGTAAATAAAATGGATAACCAGTAGAGCAATAAAAATAAGGATTAATGTTATTAGCGAACTATTCATAAATCAGCACCAACTTACCTTGAATTAGGATTCCATAAAAGGGATCATATGCTATTATGAAGGAATAAAGACTAATCGAAAAGACAAAAAAAGTGATCTCGATTAAGATCACTTTTTTTGTATAATTATTGATTGTTTAGTTTAATAAAAGTATCACCATTTTGAATAATAACTTTAGTAGATTCATTCGTTTGTTGTGCATCATGGACTATCTCGTTAGTTTTAAATACTTGTTCTGTTTGATTATTTTTATCATAACGACCATCTTTTGTTACGATTGCATCAGGATGTTCCTGCTTTTGTTGAACTTCAAATGGTGCTGGATCAGCAGGAGTCACATCTTGTGCGCTTATATCTTGTATAGGAGTTGTTCCTACTCCGATATATACTATAGTACCTACTGCTAATGTGGCGATAGCGAATGATAATAACTTGGTTTTTGACATGATTTATCTCCTTATAGTAACCAAAGTATATAAAGCAACATCATCTAACAAATATTTTTACCTAAATAATAATATGTATGTATTTAAATCCTATTTATACTGTAAATGTAAATCAACTATTTTTCAAATATATAAAGTAAATGACTACTATTCAGCTTTTAAAAAAGACCATATGCTATTATGAAGGAATAAAGGTGAATTGATAAGGGGAAATGTTGTGATGGCGGCAGAGCGATCGGTTTTTATTTTATTGACCAATACAGGAACGTTATTTACCAAAATGATTCAGACCTATACGAAAGCACCGTACAATCATGCTTCGATTTCGTTTGATCGTGAATTATCGGAATTGTATAGCTTTGGACGGAAGCATCCGAGCAATCCGCTGAATGGTGGTTTTGTGAAAGAAGATATTAAAACAGGTACATATAGCAAATATCCGAATACCACTTGTGTGATCTATGAACTTCAAGTTACCGAGCGTGAAGTAGAGAAAATGCAACGGGTGTTGCAACTGTTTATCCGTAAGCATCAGAAATATTTATACAATATTCTAGGTGTACTCAGCATCACGCTCAAAGAACCTGTCGAGTTCAGTAATTCTTATTTTTGCTCTCAATTTGTCGCTGAAATATTGCAACGTTCTGGTATCAAAATCTGGAACAAGCTTCCTGCACTTGTTACTCCAGACGATTTTCGCCAAAGTGACCGATTGCAATTGATCTATGAAGGCAAGTTAAGTGAGTATGAAGTGAAGTCTGAAGAAAAACTTTAATTCGCAAGTGATCAATCTACATTTATACAATTTATTCATAAAAATGTAAAAAATAGTGTTTGAATAGTAGACTAACGGTTAATATAGCCTAACATCAAAATACATTAATCTAAGGAGATCATGACATCATGAAGAAAAAATTTCAGACTACTTTTCTCTCAGTATTAATCGTATTGACCGTTGGGGCAACGCCGACATTCGCTTCGACAACAGGAACTACTGGAACAACAGGAAGCACAGGTGCTACAAGTAGCACAGGAACAGACTCTACCGGAGTCACAGGAACGACCGGAACAGACTCTACTGGCGTAACAGGAACGGATGCAACGGGAACGACCGGAACAGACTCTACTGGCGTAACAGGAACGGATGCAACGGGAACGACCGGAACAGACTCTACTGGCGTAACAGGAACGGATGCAACGGGAACGACCGGAACAGACTCTACTGGCGTAACAGGAACGGATGCAACGGGAACGACCGGAACAGACTCTACTGGCGTAACAGGAACCGATGCGACCGGAACGACCGGAACAGATTCTACTGGAGTAACAGGAACGGATGCAACGGGAACCACAGGAACCGATACAACAGGAACAACTTCTACTGGAGCAACTGGTGTCGCTACAACAACTACTGGAAATGATGCACCGATGACTACCGATATGGATGATGACGATAATGATATGGATTGGGGATGGCTAGGGTTGCTAGGTCTTCTTGGATTGTTAGGTCTTCGAGGACGACGTCATGATCCACGTGACACCAATAGACCTCTTTAATCATCCATCAATGACCCAAATAGATCAGATAAATATCTCCAAAATAAGATCAATCAAAAAACACCGATGACACAAAATATGTCGTCGGTGTTTTTTTGGATACAGCGATGAATATAGAAATGATACAGACATCTAACGCTTGCCTATCATTTATCTTTTACGATTCTTCAGGTACAACTACACGAATATGACCGGGAATAATCCGCAGATCAACAGGTAAAGGAGGGCCTTCTTCGCCATCTACATTGGTTTTGACAGGATCGGTCGAACTGACTTTAACATGCTTGGCAGTAAAATAAATAACATCTTTATGATCTTTTAGATTGCCAAGCAATAACGATAATCCTGCGGTTAATGTATTGAACATATTCAGATTCGTCATAATAAAGCAGTGCAATAACCCGTCATCTACTTCCGCATCAGGAACCATACTTTCGAATCCGCCGACTGAGTTGGTAAGTGCCGCTAGAAAAAGAGGAGCTTCCCCTTCCCAAATTTCGCCGTCATGTTCGATTTTTAAAGGAGAAGCTGAATTGCTCATCAATTCTTTCATCCCATCTCTAAAATAAGCAAATGCGCCTAATTTGGATTTGTCTTCAGAAGGAACAGACGATAATGCTTCTGCCAGAGAACCAGCAGCAATCACATTGGCAAATAATTGATCATTTAATTTACCCATATCTACATTTTTGACATGAGAAGATCGCAGTGTCTCTATCGCTTGATCAGGGTTCAATGGAATCTGAAGAGCACGTGCAAAATCATTGACTGTTCCAAGTGGAATAACCGCTAATTTCGGACGATGGTCTTGATCCATCAATCCATTAATTGTCTCGTGCAGAGTACCATCTCCACCAATCGATACGACCAGATCATGACACTCTTTACAAGCGTCTGTGCAGAATTGAGTAGCATCTAATTCTTTGGCAGTCTCGTTGACTGTGACATGGTATCCTTGTTCACTGAGAATATCTTCTGCTTTTTTGACATATTCTAAGGCTTGTTCTTTACCTGAAGATGGATTAATAATGATCGTTGCCTTCATGAGATGAATTCCCCTCTACAATTTATATAAGTGCATGTAAGCAATTTTGAAAAGTTGGAAATGAATTCGACATCAATTACCATTACCCAAAATAGCAGTGATGATACAAGAATATTACCTTTTCGCCTAAATTATTGAAAAATATAATAATAAAAGTCCTTCCTTTATCATTTGTTTGCTTCCTCTAGAAATGGTATCGTATAGGAGATTTCAGATTATTGCTCAAAAGATTGGCTATTTTGCAACGGAGGTGTATTTTATGAAAGCGCTATTTATTGGAGGTACAGGGATTATCAGTTCGGCGATCACGCAACAATTGTTAACCACTGATTGCGAATTGTATCTGCTGAATCGAGGAAATCGTAATCAAGATTTACCTGCTAATGCACATCTGTTGCAAGCAGATATTAATAATGAACAGCAAGTAGCCGCATTGATTGCAGATCTAGACTTTGATGTCGTTGCTGATTTTATTGCATTTGAACCTTCTCAGTTGGAACGAGATTATCGACTGTTTGCAGGTAAAACAAAGCAATTTATTTTTATCAGTTCCGCTTCTGCGTATCAGTCCCCACCTGCGGATTATCGCATTAATGAAGGCACTCCTTTATCCAATCCCTATTGGGAATATTCACGTAACAAAATCGATTGCGAAGATTATTTGATGAAAATGTATCGTGAACACAATTTTCCGGTCACGATTATACGTCCAAGTCATACGTATGATGAACGTTCGATTCCTATGGGTGTACATGGTAGTGAAGGAAGCTGGCAAGTCGCCAAGCGGATGCTAGAAAATAAACCGGTGATTATTCATGGAGACGGTACATCGTTGTGGACGATGACTCATAATACTGATTTTGCCAAAGGATTTATCGGGTTAATGGGTAATATTCAAGCGATTGGAGAAGCAGTACAGATCACATCAGATGAATCGCTGACCTGGAATCAGATTTATGGAGCAGTGGCAGATGCGCTTGGTGTGAAGCTGAATGCAGTCTATGTCTCTTCTACATTTTTGGATGCTTGCAGTACAGAAGATTATCGCGGAAGTCTGCTTGGAGACAAAGCCAATTCGGTTGTATTTGATAATAGTAAGCTTAAACTGCTAGTACCTGACTTTGTAGCTACGACTCGCTTCGATCAAGGAGTGAAGCAGGTAGTGAATCATATCCTGAATCATCCTGAATTGCAAAAAGAAGATCCTGAATTTGATACATGGTGCGATAAAGTGATTACAGCTTTGGAAAATGCGGTTCAATCTGTTCGTTCTTAAAATTTTATTTCATTAAAGGGAAAGCATATACAGTGCTTTCTCTTTTTTTGTTATGTGGTTATATAGCATATTCTATTATTTCCTTATGTTTATAGCGAAAAAATGAAGATAAGTTGTTAAACTTACAAATGTAAGCGCTTATCTCATATTTTGGTAATGTTCGATATCGAAACATACGCAGTCCATCTATTTATCCAGAGGAGGAAATGAGATGTCAAAATCAAGCCTATGGAAAGTGATTGGAACGGTCGCATTAACAGGGGTATTATGTACATCTACTTTTGCAGAGTACAGCTATGCGAGTCTAACCAGTGGAAGTAAGTTTTTAGGTAATATTATTGCTGGTAATGTTCCCGCGAGTTACGGTAACTACTGGAATCAAGTGACACCGGAAAATTCGACCAAATGGGGAGCCGTTGAAGGCAATCGCAATTCGATGAACTGGGGACAAGCCGATATGGCATACAATTATGCGCAAAGTAAAGGCTACCCTTTTAAATTCCATACTTTAGTCTGGGGAAGTCAAGAACCTGGATGGGTAAGTGGTCTATCTGCGGCAGAGCAAAAAGCAGAAGTGACTCAATGGATACAGTTAGCAGGTCAGAAATATTCGAAATCTGCTTTTGTTGATGTAGTCAACGAGCCATTTCATGCCAAGCCATCTTACAGTAATGCGATCGGTGGAAGTGGAGCGACAGGCTGGGATTGGATTGTATGGTCTTTCCAACAAGCAAGGCAACAATTTCCTAATTCCAAATTACTTATCAATGAATACGGCGTTATTAGCGATCCTAATCTAGCCGATCAATATGTGAAAATTATTAATATTCTCAAAAGTCGTGGCTTAATTGATGGAATCGGTATTCAATGTCACCATTTTAATATGAACAATGTATCGACCAGTACAATGACAACAGTACTGAACAAATTAGGATCGACAGGCTTACCGATCTACGTATCTGAACTGGATATGACCGGTGACGATGCCACTCAATTAGCACGTTATAAAGAAAAATTCCCTGTACTTTGGAATCACCCTTCTGTCAAAGGAGTGACACTATGGGGATACATCGAAGGACAGACATGGGAGCCGAATACGCATTTACTGAATGCGAATGGTACAGAACGCCCTGCACTAAAATGGTTAAAACAATTTTTCGGCAAAGGGATCACAGATGGACAGTCTATTATGCTGGAAAAAGATAACTTAGAGACTACTGAAGTACCTGCTCCATAATTGTGAATATACCTGATAGATGGAACAGTCTTATAAAATAGCAACAAAAAGGATGCTAGCTTGATCGTTAGCATCCTTTGTTTATAAAGTGTCTGTATGATACATGTAATGAGAGCACAATTACTCTCATTCAGACCGCATTGAATAGTAAATGAAAAGTGGTCGACTCTCCTACGACGCTAGTAGCATACAACTTGCCTTCATGCTGATCGACAATAGAGCGCGCAATAGCAAGTCCTAATCCATAGCCGCCTTGCTTACGAGCACGTGAAGTATCTGTCCGGTAAAAGCGGTCAAAAATACGGGTAAGATGTTCTGGCGCAATCCCTTCGCCAGTATTAGTTATATTCAATAAAACTTCCTGTTGCTGATGTGTAAGTGAGATCGTAATGGTTCCTTGAGAATTAGCGTATTTGATCGCATTATCCAGAATAATCATAATCACCTGATGAATCTGTTCCTGGCTACCTTGTACCATAAGATTCGGCTCAATCTCATAATCCAGTGTTAATTCCTTTTCGAAAATAACAGCTTCCATCGTTAATATAATCCGTTCTACCGTTTCACTCAGATCAAATGGTGTATATACCATCGAAGTTCGAGAATCGTCCATTTCTGTCAAATACAATAGATCGTTGGTTAAGCGAGCCATACGCTCTGTTTCTAACTTGATATACTCTAGCCATCTAGCCTGACTTTCGATCGTTTCCTCGCGATTAGATAACAGCACATCAGCATTGGTATTAATAATCGCTAGCGGTGTTTTGAGTTCATGTGAAGCATCGGCGATAAATTGCTTTTGTTTATCAAAAGCTTCTTTAACCGGATAAATCGAACGATTAGCAAAAAAGCGGCTGGTGAAATACAACGCGACCAACATGATTAATCCTACTACAGCAAATGTATAGATCAAATTTTTTAAGATATCTTGTTGCGCTGTGACATCTAGAAAAATAAGCTTGTACCCTGTACTGATAGGTTGCTTGATAAATGCCCAGTCACTATTATCGAGCTTAAATTGTCCATTGTTTTTGTTAATCGCTTTCGCTTCTGCCAGAGCAGATTGATACAAAGTAGTATCCATATCAAATGGAGAATGGGTGGCTGTCATTTTCCAGTTACTATCAATTTCGATAGAAAAAGATAACGAACGTTCTGTAAATGTATCGTCTACAGGTTGACCATTTCCATTCATCCCGCCGGGATTGTTCATACCCCCTCCACCGGGAGGATTCTGTCCATTATCGAAGTTCCGCGGAGCGATGTTAGCAATGCGAGATAACTCACTACGGATATCATTTTGAGCGTTACGATACGTAATCGTATAGATCGAAGCAAATGCGATTAGCATCAATACCGAAATCGTCACGAGATTAACAATCAGAAATCGATTACGAAGCTTGTTGAACATTAAGAAGTCACCTCTTCTAATACATAACCGACTCCACGAATTGTATTAATCTTAACTTGGGAATGCAGGAAGTTCAGCTTTTTTCGTAAAAAAGAAATATACACTTCCACATTGTTGTACTCTACATCCGAATCAAATCCCCATAACTTTTCGATAATCTGTTCTTTGGAAGTCACCCCTTGCTTGCGAGTGATAAGAAGTTCTAACAACTCATTTTCTTTTAGATTTAACTTCATTTCTTTGCCATTCACCGATAGCTTGAGATTGGCTGTATTTAATTGAATATCTCCAAATTGGAGTCCTTCTTCGGGTAAGACTTCTCCTTTACGACGGAGTGCCGCCCGAATACGAGCTAACAATTCTTCCGATGAAAAAGGCTTAGCGATATAATCATCTGCGCCATAATCCAGTCCGATCACTTTATCGGTAATCTCACCTTTAGCGGTCAGCAAAATAACAGGTGTTGCCACGCCTTGTTGACGTAATGTTTTGAGAACGCTGATCCCATCCATTTCGGGCATCATAATATCCAGTAATAACAGATCATAGATCCCACTTTGGGCATAATCCAGCCCTGTACGGCCATCATGTACGGCATCAACGGAGTAATGATTTTTTTTCAAAATTTGGGTTAACGCTTCTGCTAAATGCAGTTCATCTTCTACTATTAATATTCGCATAGTGGTTATCGTCCTTTATATATCGTTCTCTACACATTGATCATTATCCACGTACTTGGTAGAGTAACGGATTGTTTGTATGATACATTAATGATAATGGTCAAAGCTTTAGCCAATCTTAAACCTTATTACTGTATCGACCAGATCTGTGCCAAATTTGAATATATCTAAGAAGGTGGGCTTATATGAGTAAACCAACAATGCGTACTGTTACAACCACGATGTCGCCAGAATATGAGATCAGACATATCCAATTCATGTACCAGACAAGGCAATTATTTGCGATCAAGAAATACGTAGATATGTCTCCAGACGATTTTGATTTTGATCTACATATTGAAGATTTATTTCTATATAAAGGCATTCTAAGTTGTGATGCTAGAACAGGTAAAGTGAGTACATATTATTTTCCACAATCTAAAGTAGCAACATTAAGTAATAGCGCAAATACACATACGTTATTTTATCTAGCTTATAGTGATGATTATAATAGGCTTTACTGTTATAAACGCGATCTGGAAGCAGAAGTAGATCAGCTTGTATTTACAAAAGATATACGTGGCGCCTACGAGCCATCGATCAATCGTATCTGGTCTGTTCATCATTTCTATTCCCTGAATAAGCGGTATGCTCTGATCTCTTATCTGTTGCCAGATCAAGAGCGAGGTTTTCACTATGCGCTGATCGATGCCGTAGAGCAGAATATCACTCCTTTTGTACCCGGTGATACAATTCGCAATATAGAATCTATCATGGGATTCAACAGCAATGGGACAGAATATCTGCTGATCAAAACAGGTGAACATATGGTACATGAACGAAAAATAGATTGGGAATATAACCGTCCAGAAGTCGAACAATTAATAGTGATTGCAGTCGATGAATTTATTGCCAAAGTGCAAGCTAACGATACAGATTTAAGTGATCATATTATATTTTCTGCTCAAAGTCATGAAGCTTTTGCAGATTTAATTATACTGGATCATCAATTAATCATTTTAGTCGAGCGGTTTGATACAAAAGATTCTCTATTGATGATATACACTGTGGATAACCAAAATAAAGAATATATTAGTTATCCACATGTGTATAACAAATTATATCATCTGAACCACATCTTTTATGCTACCCACACGTCGGATATGTCTACTCGATTGTATAAGTTAAGCACAGGCGAGCAGATTGCTGAGATTTTACAACCTCAAGGAATCGTTACGATGATAGAAGAAGGAATTGTTACTATAGATCAACGTCTGGGGAGTGAAGATCGGCAATTATATATCTATAATGATCAGGGATATACATTATGGATAGAAGATTGTGCCTGGATCGATTACAAGCAGCAGTTTATATTCAAAATAAAACAAAGCGAGCAACATTCTTCTTTATAGAAGTCAATCATATAATTCATTCATTATTGCCATGTGCGCGTATGCGTCATGGCTTTTTTTGTGTTTTGTCAAAAATGTTTTCGCAATGTAAAACATTTAAGATTCACTAAAGGTTAGGGCTGTAAGATTCAAATATAAGCAAGCGAGACACACCAACAGACAACATCTACATGTGAGGTAAGACTCAATATACACTTCATAACTATTTTTAAAAACCAATCAGATAATATCCAATACATGCTTACACGAAAGGAAATGATCCACATGGCAATCGAAGTATTCAACCGGTATGAAAGTAAATATCTGATGGACACTCCATCGTATTTCAAATTGTATAACGAATTGTTGGAGTATATGGAAGTCGATGAATATTGCCAACAACACGATTTTTACTCGATCAGCAATCTGTACTTTGACACACCACATGACTCGTTAATTCGCATGAGTCTTTCCAAACCCAAATACAAAGAAAAGCTACGCTTACGAGCTTACGGTGTTCCCGGTGAAAATGCCAAAGTCTATCTAGAAATTAAAAAGAAAGTGATGGGCTTGGTGAACAAACGCCGGACAGCGCTGAAATTAGACGAAGCCTATGAATTTGTTCGCACAGGTCTGGCACCGGAGTACCAGGATTATATGAATCAGCAAGTGCTGAACGAGCTGACTTACTTTTTGCAAATTTACGATCTAGCACCGAAATTATATCTTTCGTATGATCGCAAAGCATTGTTCAGCAAGCACAATCGTGATCTGCGGATCACATTTGATAGCAATATCCGCACCAGACGTTATGATCTCAAATTAGAACAAGGTGATTATGGCGACCAGTTGATGGACAAAGGGCAATGGCTGATGGAAGTCAAAGCTGAAAAAACGATTCCATTATGGTTATCACAAAAGTTGTCCGAACACGGGATGTACCGTACGAGCTTTTCCAAATACGGCAACGAATACAAACAACTATTGAAATCGAAAATAAACCAACCTGTAGAACATATTCCAACTGAAAAGGAGAGCATTCTTTATGCTTGATTCATTACTAACGGTGGCTACAACCACAACAGACCTGACTTTAACCACTTCGCTACTCACGATATTCGTCGCTATTGTTCTAGGCGGATTAATCAGCTTGACGTATATGAAAACGAACCCGAGCGGGTATTCACAAAACTTTACATTAACGATGGTACTGCTTCCAGTGATCGTCGCTATCATTATTCTACTGATTGGTAGCAACATCGCCAGAGCATTCAGTCTTGCCGGTGCATTCTCGATTATTCGCTTTAGAAGTGCTCCCGGCGATCCTAAAGATATCGCCTATGTATTGTTCACCATGGCAGCCGGTCTTGCCTGCGGTACAGGATACTTTGGTTATGCTGTGTTATTCACGATTATCCTGTGTGTGATGATGTTTGTACTCAACCGCTTCAAATTTGGTGTCAGTAAAAAATTGCAAAAAACACTTAAAGTCACGATTCCAGAAAATTTAGCTTATGACGAAGCATTTGCAGAAGTATTCCAACAATTTAACGTACAGTATGATTTGAAAAAAATTAGAACAACCGAGCTTGGCAGTCTGTATGAACTGGTCTATTTGGTCACAATGAACCAGGTTACCAACCAAAAAGAATTTCTGGATGCAATCCGGTGCCGCAACGGTAACCTTGACCTCTCCTTAACGATGAGTCCAACAGCGGTAGAAGCATATTAAATTATCCAAACCAAACGAATTCCAAACCAACGATTGAAGGGAACGATATCATATGAAAAAATGGATCACAAAAACCAACTTGAGCATAGTTCTTCTAAGTACACTGGCATTATCAGCATGCAGTTCAACAACACCGACAGCATCCGAGGCATTAGCGGCGGCAACTAGCTCGACTGCTACAGTGGCAACAACAGCGACTACAGTATCCTCTTCAACAGCACTGAAAGTCTCTGATCTGGTTACATTTGATAGTGGAGACGATGCGATAGATTGGAAATCATCCGACTATACAGCGATCCAATTAACAGGTTCCAGTGCAACCATTACAGGCAATGGTGCAACTGTAGCAGATGGAGTCATTATGATTACCGCAGGTGGTACGTATGTGCTTAGCGGTCAATTGACAGATGGACAGATTGTGGTCGATTCACAGGATGAAGAAGATGTCATACTGGTACTAAATGGCGTAACGATTACAGATAGTGATAGTGCACCAATTTATATCAAAGAAGCGAAGAATGCGTTTATTACCTTAGCCGACGGTACAGAAAATGTGATCACAGATGGAGCAGAATATACTTTTGCAGATGATACTACAGATGAACCAAGCGCAGCGATTTTTAGCAAAGCAGACTTAACTATCAATGGTGAAGGTACATTATCTGTACATGCCAATTACAAAGACGGTATTACCAGCAAAGACGATCTCAAAATCGTATCTGGCACATTAAATATTACCGCTACAGATGATGGTATAGTCGGTAAAGATATGGTAGCGATCGAAGATGGAACATTTAAGATCGTAGCGGGTGGAGATGGGATCAAGTCTACAAACGATACTGATGCAGATAAAGGATTTGTCGCTATAGCAGGTGGAACTTTCGATATCCAATCTACGAATGATGGTATTCAATCTGAAAAGCAGTTAGTTATTGATGACGGTACATTTACGATTGTATCTGGTGGAGGTCATACCAAAGCTGAAGCCAAAGTGGAAGAACAACCCGGTCAAGGTGGAGGATTCGGTGGGCCGCGAGGTCAAGAAGATCAAGCTACAGCAACAACAACTACCAAAGCGACTGCTAATACAACAACATCGACAGACACGACTGCATCAACAGACACAGATGCAACAGCTACTGAATCTACCAGTACCAAAGGGCTGAAAGCAACAGGTGATATCACAATCAATAGTGGAACGTTCACCATAGATTCCGCAGATGATGCTGTTCATAGTAATGCAACAGTCCATATCACAGGCGGTACACTTGAAATTGCTACAGGTGATGATGCTATGCATGCAGATGTGGATCTGAATATCTCTGGTGGCAAGATCAATGTAACTACCAGTTATGAAGGGTTAGAAGCGACAAATATCAATGTCTCTGGTGGAGATACGAATGTGATAGCTTCTGATGATGGTGTAAATGCTTCTGGTGATGCGAACACAACAAGTACAACAGCATCGACTGAATCGACAACAGCTTCAACTACCACAGAATCAACGACTACAGAACCAGCAACATCGACAGACACCGATCCAGCAGGTAACAGCGCTCCTCCAGGAGGTTTTGGTGGAGGCGGCGGTCAAGGTAGTTCCCAAAATGCTCTATTAAATATTACAGGAGGTACACTTACTGTAGATGCACAGGGAGATGGATTGGATTCCAATGGATCTATTACGATGTCAGGCGGAACTGTTATCGTTAATGGTCCAACTGCGAACGGAAATGGCCCACTCGATTATGATGGTACCTTTGAAATGACAGGTGGATATGTAGTCGCTGTCGGCAGTTCAGGTATGGCTCAAGCACCTTCTGACGATTCTACGCAATCTGCAATCAGTATGAGTTATTCTGCTACCCAATCAGCAGGTACACTGGTTCATATTCAAGATAGCACAGGCAAAAATATCCTTACTTTTGCACCGACTAAAGATTATCAATCCGTTGTTGTCAGTTCTCCTGATCTGGTTAAAGGTGATTCATACTCGATCTACACAGGTGGAACGTCTACAGGTACAGCAACAGATGGACTATATGCAGATGGTGAATATACAGGCGGAACCAAAGTAGTCGATTTTGAATTAGCTAGCCAGATCACATGGGTGAATGAGTCAGGTGTAACAACGGCGAACACAGGATTTGGTGGAGGCGGAGGTCAAAGACCGACTAGAAATATGACGAACAACACGACAGGTACAACAGATAGCACATCAGATACAGCACAATAATCATTAGGTAGTAAAAAGTAAATATAATCTAACATGATCAATAAGGATATCAGTTATTATAAGCTGATATCCTTATTTTGTGTTATATAAAATGACATATTGTTTGCATAAATATACAATTCTATTGAGTTATTTAGCTCTTTATCGCTATAATACATATTAATATTATATTTATGTAATATTAATTTACATAAGATTTAAAGTCATAGTGTTATTATTCAATGACAAGGGGGAATAGGTATGAAATTATCAGTGCAATGGAAACAAAAATGGTGTGTCTCTATGTTAACAGCGGTATTGTTAATGCCTGTTATGAGTTATTCTGCATCGGCGGCGACAGACACCAATCCTACTTCTCAGACCACAGCTGTACAAACATCTTTGCCAAACATCAAAATTCTTGCTACAGGTGGTACTATTGCAGGTTCTTCAGAATCCAATACCGATGTAACCGGATATAAAGCAGGCGCATTAGGTATCGATGTATTAATTAATGCGGTACCTGAAATGAAAAAAGTAGCAGACATCAGCGGAGAACAAATTGCGAATGTGGGTAGCCCTGATATCGACAATGCTGTTTTGCTCAAATTAGCCAATCGGATCAATGAATTACTCTCTTCTGATGATGTTGATGGTATTGTAGTAACACATGGTACAGATACATTAGAAGAAACAGCGTATTTTCTAGATTTGGTCGTCAAAAGTGATAAGCCTGTAGTGGTTGTAGGAGCGATGCGCCCGGCAACAGCGATCAGTGCAGACGGTTCATTTAATTTATACAATGCTGTCAAAATTGCAAGTAACCCTGAGTCTACTGGCAAAGGAGTTATGATTGCTCTGAATGATCGGATTGGGGCGGCACGTTATATTACCAAAACCAATACGACAGGAACCGATACATTCAAATCGGTCGAACAAGGTTATCTGGGTGTCGTGTCTGGCGATAAAGTGTATTTTTATAATCAATCGACACGCAAACACACAGCAAATACAGTGTTTGATGTCAAAGGAATGACCGAATTACCACAGGTCGATATTTTATACGAATATCAAAACAATGGCAGTTATCTGTATGATGCGGCAGTAGCTTCAGGTGCTAAAGGAATTGTCGTAGCAGGTAGTGGGAATGGATCATTATCTACCCGTTCTAGTGAAGGCGCAGCTAGAGCAGTTGATCAAGGAGTAACTGTTGTACGTTCGACACGTACAGGTAGTGGTGTAGTCACTCCATTAGATTCAGATGCTGAAATAGGTACATTATATGCTGATTCACTGAATCCGCAGAAAGCTCGCATTTTGTTAATGTTAGCTCTAACTCAGACCAAAGACCCTGCAACGATTCAAAGCTACTTTGAAGCATATTAAGAATAGGGATGTAGCGATAATCCTATAATTTGTCCAAAGTGGTATGTACTTGTCATTGTATATACGGTATCTAATCAACAGATGTACAGCATCTAATGAGCACATCAACATGAAAAAAACCAAAAAGAAACGCTACCGATCATCAAGCTTGGTCGATAGCGTTTCTTTTTTTATCATTGAAGCATAGGTAAATGCAGTGAAGTGTGTATACCCTTATTTATTTATATAAAAATACCTAACCATATCGCTGTGATCATCGCGATCAATAATAGCTTTTTCTCACAGGCAGTTACTTGTTCGGCATCTTGTATATCAGTTCTGACGATCAAAAAGATAGATACAATCGCAATTACCGCTACACCTATAGCCGCCCATAACCGATCGGTACCTAACCATAATGCACATAATCCGATCAGAATCATATAGACAATCGCAGGAAGCGAGCTGTACTTGGGACCAAACATAGCGACAGACCAGACTACACTTGTCCGCTTCACAGGAGAAGCTTGCTGATCGGCTGCTAGATCAGGAATATGGTGGATCATTACCCAGGCGATACAATATAGCGCATTGATAACAGCATTTTGTACCGCCCATTCTGGAAAATCCCCTAACATGATCCATACGCCTGCTAATCCTAAGAAAAAGGCTGATGGAAATGTACTTAACCATTCACCTGCTAGCGGAATATAACTGAATCGTAACGGAGGCATCGAATAAGAAGCAGCTCCCCAGACACCAATCACCAGCAGTAAAGCTAACGGATAATATCCGAATAAAGCCAGTACTCCGGCAATCACCAATAACCCGATTGCAAGTCCATATCCGATCCATTTGAGTGTCTGTGGAGCGATACGACCTTCTTGAATAACCCGACTTCCTCCAGATAAATAAGCAGGGCTGTGTTGATCGGTACCTGATAAATAATCGGTATAATCATTCAGTGCATGAGTTAATGCGCCATGAATCATAAAGCATCCAACCAGTAGTAATAACGAAACAGCGCTTAATACCCCTTTAGGCAGATCATAATAAGCGAAAAGTGGAAAAACACCTGAGAAGATAATCACCACACTGGAAGTAATCACAGCAATCGGTCGTAATAACCGGATCGTGTTTTTCAAAAGCAAAATAGCCGAAGGATTCAAGCGGTTAACTCCTTTCATACGCAAAGTATAATATGTATCGTGGTTATGGTTCTTTGTCTATTACCCGAATTGTGGCACCTTGGACCTTGATATGATCCAACACAACAATCTTATTTAGTTGGTCATATGCACAATCAATTTCGTCTTTTTATCAATAGGTTTTCAAAGTTGAAAGCGCTATACTGAAAGCGCGTTCAACAAAGCAATAGGGGGAAGACGAATGGAAGGTTTAACGATTAGCTGGATAGGCGCTTTAGTAGGATTAGCTATCGCTATCATTCTCATTTTGCGCAAATTGAATCCGGTATATGCTTTATTTCTAGGAGCCATTATCGGTGCACTTCTAGGGGGAGCCAATCTAGAGCAGACCGTTACAATATTGGTCAATGGTACACAAAGTGTGATGGGAACCGTACTGCGCGTGCTTGCCGCCGGTGTATTAGCAGGTGTGATGATGGAATCAGGGGCGGCAGAGACTATTGCTCAAGCCATTGTCAAAAAGTTCGGTGGTAGTAAAGCGATTCTAGCACTAGCGCTGGCAACTATGATTATTACGGCTGTAGGTGTATTTATTCCAGTTGCGGTACTGATCGTAGCACCAATTGCTCTTTCAGTAGGTAACAAAATGGGAATTTCCAAAATAGCATTGTTATTAGCTTTATCGGGAGGCGGTAAAGCAGGAAATATTATTTCTCCTAATCCCAATACTATCGCGGCGGCACGTGGATTCAATCTGGATCTCAGTCAGGTGATGCTTGCCGGTGTTATTCCTGCAATCTGTGGATTGATTGTGACAGTAGTAGTCGCTTCGCTACTCAAAAACAAAGGAGTCATGGTGACAGACGAGGAAGCTGTCGAACAAGATGTCGATACTTCCAAATATCCGCCTCTAGGTAGAGCGATTGTCGCTCCTGTTGTAGCTGTCGTGTTATTAATGATTAATCCAATCGGTTCGATATCCGGTATCCAAGCATTAGCTAATTTCAAAGTAGATGCGATGTATATTTTGCCGATTGCAGGCATTATAGGCATGTTAGCGATGCGACAAGGCAGTAAGATCGTAGAATATACGACATCAGGTCTGAATAAAATGACAGCTACGGTATTAATTCTAATCGGAGCCGGTGGAATAGCAGGTCTAATTACCGCTTCTGATTTGTCGAATCAAGTGGTAAGTCTGATTGAAATTTCCGGTATTTCGGGAACATTTTTAGCACCAATTGCAGGGATATTGATGGCGGCGGCAACAGCTTCTACTTCAACAGGTGTTATTTTAGCCACCGGTTCATTTGGTGAAGCAATTCTGAATATGGGCACAGCTCCATTAGCTGCGGCAGTGATGGTACATACTGGAGCTACCGTAATCGATTCTTTACCACAGGGCAATTATTTCCATGTAACAGCTGGTGCTATGAAAATGAGTATTAAACAACGGATGGGATTAATCCCTTATGAAGCAATCGTCGGTGGAACGATGGCAATTGTAGCAACGATCCTTTACGGATTTATCCTGTAGTGAGGTGAGAATATGAACAAACCAACATTTCTTTTAGCACCCGATTCATTTAAAGAAAGTATGACCGCTAAAGAAGTCTGTATCGCTATAGAAAAAGGGCTTCGCAAAGTCTATCCAGAATCCCGTTATATTCATGTCCCGATGGCAGATGGCGGGGAAGGTACCGTCCAATCGTTAGTCGACGCTTCAGGCGGACAATTGTATCAAAAAGAAGTGACAGGGCCTTTGGGCACTCAGGTAACTGCTGCTTACGGTATTATGGGCGATGGTGTAACAGGAGTCATTGAAATGGCTTCAGCAAGTGGGATTCACTATGTAAACCAACATACCCGCAATCCGTTAATCACCACCACTTACGGTACAGGTGAGTTGATTCGAGCATGTATAGATCGCGGTATGAAAAAGATTATTATCGGTATCGGTGGAAGTGCAACGAATGATGGTGGCGCAGGCATGGCGGAAGCATTAGGGGTACGCTTTCTCGATGAGCAAGGAGAACCACTTGCGCGTGGAGGTGGTGATCTAGGTCGCCTATCTACTATTGATATCTCTGCACTGGATCAACGTCTACAAGATGTACAGTTGATTGTGGCGTGTGATGTTACCAATCCACTTTGTGGAGAACAAGGAGCTTCTCAAGTCTTTGGCCCGCAAAAAGGAGCTACACCGGAGATGATACAGGAATTGGATCATAATCTGCACCATTATGCGGCAGTAGTGAAGCAACAACTGGATAAAGATGTAGCATCTATTCCAGGAGCAGGCGCAGCAGGTGGATTAGGAGCAGGTTTGCTTATTTTCACACAATCTGTATTGCAAAAAGGAATAGATATTGTGATCGAATACAGCGGATTAATCCCCAAATTGGAAAGTGCTGATATTGTATTTACAGGAGAAGGCGGAATCGATTTCCAAACCAAATTTGGCAAAACACCGTATGGTGTAGCTCGTGCTGCACGTGCATCAGGTAAGCCTGTTATCGCTATCGCAGGCTATATTGGAGAAGGCATTGATACGTTATATGATGAAGGTATAGATGCGATATTCGGTATTGTTCCCGGAGCCTCTGATCTAGATTCCTTATTGCAATCAGGTGCAGCCAATATCGAACGTACGTGTGAAAATATCGCTAGAGTACTGGCTTTGCGTAACAAATAAAGAAAGCAGTAGTAGGTGGATACTTATCTACCCAAATAGCTCTACACATCAAATAATCAAAAAAACGTTCCTGTATCTATATGATCAGGAACGTTTTTTGCTATCTAATAACGTCTCATAATCATGGATAGTGCAGACTGATTTATTTGTGGAGCGAGATTAGACCGTACGTAAGTTCAATCAAGTGCAGTAGTTGACGGGGGTCTTTGCCTGTTACTTGCTGAATCTTTTTCAAACGATATTGTAGTGTGTTGCGATGGATATTAAGATGAATCGCTGTATCTGACATATTGCAATTATGCTCTATAAAACTTCGCAACGTATCTAGCAAATCGCTATACCCTTCTAACTTGGTTACACTATTGCCTGTCTGCATCAGTTCTGTATGACTCCATTGAGCGATAAATGCCACTTCATCATAATGTATAATCTGTGTCGATGGACGCAAAGACAGTAACAGAGTCATTGCTGATCGAGCTTGTTGATAGCTTGTAGCGATATTGGCATGAGAAGTGCCTACTGCAATCCACTGCTCAGGATGATGACTATATAAGGTGGAGATACATGGACTAATATTCGCTGGATCTTGTATAAGCACAACATAGCTATCTTCATCTATTTCAAACCACGGGTAAGGTAACCAATTACTAGGTTGATCTTCTTGCCGTTGGAATGATTTGATATATAAGACTGTTGTTTTGACAAGCAAATCAATATGATAAGAAGTAGCTTCTTTTTTTATCTTTTGCGAATACGTGCCTGTGTAATGAAGTAATAGATCACTAAATGCTTTTTTGCGATTATTTTCATACGTCTGCTTTTCAAAAGCAATGCGCTGTTCGATCAACAAAGTCACTGTCGTTCGTACAATATTGCAAAAAGGACGAACTTCATCAGGATGCCCGGTGATACCGATGACACCTACATACTGCTGATTGATCACAATCGGTTCGTTGGTGCCTTGCTTTTCATATTCACGAGCCGTACGAATTTCAATCATTTTACCGATCGATAACGCTTCAACTGCACCTTGATGAATAGTACCTACTCGATGTCGCTCTCCACTGCCTATAATAATCCCCTGTTCATTCATAATATTAATATTGTATGGAATATCTGCCATCATTTTATCGACTATCTCTTGAGCTTGCTGCTCGGACAGTTGGAACATATCTCATCCCCCTTTGTGCAGTTGACCAATCTATTAGTTGGTTTAAATTATAAATAAATTCTTCAGTTATTACAGTGATTTTATCTATATTTTATTTATGATCAGTATAACTATGCACAAGAAGTGTATATTGTTGTGCAGATTATTCGACAATAAAGGGACTCAAAAACAGTATAGATTTGTCGGTTATTGTTGTATCGTTATCACAAGGGAGGCAACACAAAGATGATTTTAGATGAACGAAGTGCCGGCATCTTACAATTACTTCAACAATCATCAGCACTCACGATGGTCGAGTTGGAAACTCATATGGAGCTTACCCGAAGACAACTGCAATACAGCATCAACAAAATAAATGATTGGTTGGTACATCATGGTTACTCTGCGATTTCTTATGATCGTCAAGTCGGTTACTACTTAACAGATATTATTCGAGCAGAAGATGTGCCTGTGAAATTAACCAAACGATCTTATCTATTTTCAGAAGGAGATCGAGAAAAAGTATTCGGACTGCTTTTGCTACTAAGCAAAGAATCATTATCTGTTTACCATTTTCAGTCGATCGCCAGTGTGTCTCGTAATACGGTGCTCAAAGATCTGCAACGATTGAAGTCCAAGTTACACACGTACAAATTGTCGATTGAATATTCCAAAAAAGATGGATATGTGATCAAAGGAAGCAATCATCGCAAACGCCATCTAATTGAAGAATGGTTACCCGAGGTGCTTCATAGCCCTAGCCATTTATTGATTATTCAATGTATCTGGGAAGATCACACAGAGCAGTTGGAACAGATTCGTCAACAATTGGAAAAGATTGAGCATCAACTGGCAATTAGTTTTGCCGATGAACGCCTGCAAGAACTGACGTACCTGATATTATGTACCGATCAATTGATTGGCAAAGGTGCTACTTTATCAGTCCAGCAAAGTTGGGAAGAGTTAACAGGTACACAAGAGTATCAACTGGTGAAGCAAATGGTGCAATCGTCTGCTTTTGAGCAGGAGTGGAGTCAAAATGAATGTCTGTATGCGACACTTCATTTGCTTAGTATGAATCGTACACGAGATATCTCGCCACTACAGGAAGACAAAATGATCCAGCAGTTGATTCGTGAGATTGTATCTGAATTTGAACGCTGGGCATGTGTAAGTCTGCAAGATCAGGAGCTGTTGTACCAGCAGTTATATGTTCATTTGCGTCCTGCGTATTACCGGATGTTATATGGAATCTCTTTGATCAACCAGATGACCGAGCGGATTCAGAAAGTCTATCCTGAACTTCATCATTTAACCCACAAAGCACTGATTCCGCTTGAAAAAAGTATCGGGGTCAAAGTGCCTGAAGATGAAGCCGCTTACTTTACGATTCATTTTGGTGGGTGGTTGCGTAGACAGGGAACCGTACTTGATGATCGCAAGCGCGCGATTGTTGTCTGTGCGAATGGTATAGGAATCAGCCATATTCTGATGTATACGCTTCGTGAAATGTTTCCAGACATTCTGTTTTTGGATGCTTTGTCAGTACGAGATATGGCGAATTATACGCTAAGATATGATCTGGTTTTTTCAACCGTTCATCTTAGAACATCTGCGCCATTGTTCGTAGTTCCGCCAATTATGGAGATTCCAGATAAACAAAAGCTACGACAGCAAGTGATGCAAGAATTATACGGGTACACGATAGAAAAAGTAGATACCGCTTCACTGCTCAAAGTGATTGGTCAGCACGCTACTATTTTGCAACCGGAAGAGTTAGAAAAAGCATTACAAGCACACATTTATACCTATACGCATAGAACAAATAAGCATTCCCTAGAGGGGGCAGAGAAGCCTGTGCTGGAACAATTGATTACTGAAAAGACAATAACTTTCCAGTCCAATGTCAGCGATTGGAAAGAAGCGATTGCAGTAGCCTCTCAGCCACTATTAGAGATGGGTACGATCGAAGAGCAATATATTGAAGCAATGATCCAATCGATTGAACAAAATGGACCTTATGTGGTAATTACGCCGGGAGTGGCGATTCCGCATGCTCGTCCAGATCAAGGAGTACGTTCGCTATCAATGAGCTTTTTGCGATTAGAAGAAGCGGTTTATTTTGCACCGGATAAGCCTGTGCGGTTGATTATTATTTTGGCGGCGGCAGATCGTTCGTCCCATTTACGAGCATTGGTGCAATTAACGCATTTGCTAGGGGAGCCGTCGAATATCGAAGATATTTTGAACAGCCCGGATAAAAATGTACTTATGCAATATATTCATCAATATTCTAAGGAGGAAACAGAATGAAAATTATGGTCGTATGTGGAAACGGATTAGGAAGCAGTTTTATTATGGAGATCAATATCAAAAAGGCTTTAACAGAAATGGGCAAAGTAGCAGATGTGGATCATACCGATCTATCGTCAGCCAAATCCGAGCAAGCGGATATCTTTATCGGAGCGGCAGATATTATGGCACAACTTAGCGATGGGGGTCGTACAGTCGTATCGCTTGAAAATATGATGAGTATCCCTGAAATTAAATCCAAATTAGAACCGCTTCTAGCTTGATCTGAGGGAAGAAGGTAGAGCCGATATGATGAATTTAATAATGAACGATATTCTAGGCACGCCGTCTATACTGGTTGGATTGTTTGCGCTGATCGGACTACTATTACAGCGGAAGCCTATCGCTACAGTGGTCTCCGGTACACTCAAAACGATTATGGGGTTTGTAATTATTGGAGCTGGTGCAACAGTATTAACAGGTGCGCTAGATATCTTTGGCAAAATGTTTACTCATGCTTTTCAGGTTCCCGGTATTATTCCGACCAATGAAGCGATTGTAGCAGCAGCCCAAAGTCAATTTGGAGCATCTACGGCTCTTATTATGGTATTCGGGATGATCGTAAATATTATACTGGCACGTTTTACACCGCTTAAATACATTTTCTTAACCGGACACCATACGCTATTTATGGCTTGTCTAATTGCTGTATCGTTAACAGTTGGTGGTATGAGCGGCGCACCACTGGTGATTGTAGGATCGATTATTTTGGGATTATGTATGGTTGTATTCCCGGCAATTTTACAGCCGTATGTACGTCAGATTACAGGTAGTGATGATTTTGCTGTAGGGCATTTTGGTTCGATCGGTTACTTTGTCTCTGCGACCATCGGGAAATGGTTCGGAAATAAAGAAAAAACGACCGAGCAGATTAAAGTTCCGCAATCGTTAGGCTTTTTGCGAGATACTTCTGTAGCAGTCTCGCTGACAATGTCGATCTTCTTTATCGTTGTAGCTTTGTTTGCAGGACAAGAATATATCCAGACTGAATTGTCTAACGGTTCTAACTTTATCGTCTTCTCTCTAATTCAAGCGATTACTTTTGCAGCAGGGGTATATATTATTCTTGCTGGTGTACGGATGTTGATTGCAGAGATTGTACCTGCATTTAAAGGGATAGCTGAGAAATGGGCTCCGAATACGAAGCCAGCACTCGATTGCCCGACTGTATTCCCATTTGCACCCAATGCAGTGATTATCGGTTTCTTATTTAGCTTTTTGGCAGGATTATTGTCGATGTTTATTTTACCAGCAGTAGGCTTGAAGGTGATTATTCCGGGCTTGGTTCCTCACTTCTTTACAGGAGCGGCGGCAGGGGTATTCGGGAATGCGACAGGTGGACGGCGTGGAGCGATGATCGGTGCATTTGCAAATGGATTGTTAATTAGCTTCTTACCAGCAATCTTGCTCATCTTCCTGACACAGTTCGGCTTCGGTGGTTCGACATTTGGCGATACTGACTTTGGCGCTGTAGGGATTCTCATTATGGGCTTAATGAAGATTTTTGGAGCGGCTTAAGTACATCGTATCCATTGTGATAATAAACTAACAAAAGGTAAAGAATGCATAATCGCGTTCTTTACCTTTTTTGTTATTGTCTTTTTAATCTTAATGTTGTTCCTTTATATAAGGTGTCATTATCAATGTTATTCATTAAATAATGAGTAGATTAGTAGAGCATAAGATGCCTGATTAATCTATGATATGTTAATTCGAAGGCGGAGCTAACCAGACGGTTCCGGTACCACGATACACGTTCACTAATCCTTCGCCAGATGCCATAGAACCCATTTTGGTTTTGCCTGATTTCTCGACTGTGAAGTTGAGTGTATTCGACCACATCATCGCAAAGTTACCATCGACTTTTAGCACATCATTTTGCAGTTCAACCACAACAGCTTCTTCAGCAGGAACAGGTGCTTCAAGAGCAATAACGCCTTTACCGCTAGCACTCATATTAAATAATCCTTCACCACCAAGTACAGCAGAAGAGAAGTTACTGCGTGCGACAACGCCGATTTTGAGTGTCGTCTCACAAGCCAAGAATAATCCATCGTCCAGAACAATTTCATCGTTATCGACATCAATTAACCAGATGTATTTGTAGGTAGGTTCTAGCAAGATCGTACCTGTTCCGTTATAAAGTGGTTTGATAGAGCCGGTACCTGTTGCCGCTCCACTTAGAAAACCACGCACAGCACCACCAGCGCCTTTGACCCCTGTTGTCATTTCCATATTACCAACGGTGTACTGCATCGCGCCTGCACGCATCATAATTTCGCTATTGTTAATTTCGATCATTAACTGTTTGCGATGCATATTGCTTTTAGACATATAATATTGAGCACTAGCTTCACCTACCGAGGTACAACTAAGGTCTTTGATATATTCCAATACGGTAAAACTACCTAATTTGTCTTTGATCACTGTATTGCTATTATCGGTAAGATTGCTGATAGTAAAAGCCATATGTAACGCCCCCTGTTCATATCGTAAAAAGATATCTTTATTTTAACGAAATATGGAGCAATAAGGAAATCATAGTTGATCTGGAATAAAAATTTGTAGAACTTCCAAGTCTATGGCAAAATATAAGCATAAACAGGTTGTCAAATGAACCGAACGAATGGAGAAATGAAAAGATGTCGAGCTTGCCCCATTGTCCTAAATGTCATTCTGAATATACATATGAAGATGGCGATATGTTAGTCTGCCCGGAATGTGCTTATGAATGGAATCCAAACGCTGAAGAGACTCCAGATAGCGACGAGAAAGTCGTTAAAGATGCCAACGGCAATATTTTACAAGATGGCGATTCGATCACGATTATCAAAGATTTGAAAGTGAAAGGTAGTTCTTCTACCCTCAAAATCGGTACCAAAGTTAAAAATATCCGTCTGGTCGATGGCGATCATGATATTGACTGCAAAATCGACGGCTTTGGCGCGATGAAATTGAAGTCTGAATTTGTGAAAAAGATTTAATGATTAATTCTTTGAATAAGGCTACACGATATTGATATAACGGAGATCAAGCTAAGCATTGTGCTTAGCTTTTTTCGTATAAAAAAATCAATGCCTGAATTTCGGCGATGAACATGCAGTCGGGGAATTATAATAAACGTATCCACTTCTCGTAAAGGAGCATCTCTATGATCTCGCCTGAATACCAGCAAGAGTATTACCAAGCATTGCTTGAGAAAAAGACAGAATACGAAGGTTTATTTTATGTTGGTGTCAAAACAACAGGCGTATTTTGTCGTCCTACCTGTCCGGCGCGTAAGCCGAAATTTGAAAATTGTGAGTTTTATGCAACCGCGCAAGAAGCTTTGCTCGCTTCCTATCGCCCCTGCCAACGTTGTCGTCCATTGTCCCATCCGAATCATGTATCTGATGTTGTACGTATACTGGTAGAAGCGGTAGAAAAAGAACCTGAAAAGCGCTGGCGTGAAGAAGATTTCCGTCAATTATCAGTAGATGAGTCCACCGCTCGTCGCCAATTTAAAAAGCGCTTTGGCATGACGTTTGTCGAATATGCGCGTGCTCGCCGAATGGGACTAGCGCTCAAACATATCCGTTCCGGGCAAACGGTTATTGATACACAGTTGTCAACAGGATATGAGTCGAGTAGTGGATTTCGAGATGCGTTTGCACGAATTATGGGTGCTGCACCGACATTGCTGACAGAAGATCGGGTGCTTAAAGCTTCCTGGATCGATACGACACTCGGTCCGATGATTGCTGTCTCAAGTGAAGAAGCATTGTATCTATTAGAATTTGTAGATCGTAGAGGATTGGAACGTGAAGTTGAACGATTACGGATAAAAACAAAATCGGCGATTATCCCAGGAATGACTGAACCGATTCGCTTGATCGAGCAAGAATTGAATACGTATTTTTCAGGAAAGTCTACGACATTTACAGCACCGCTACAATTACTAGGTTCCCCTTTTCAACAACAGGTATGGGATCAATTAATGAAGATTCCAGCAGGAGAAACTCGTTCTTATGCTCAGATTGCATCAGCGTTAGGAAAGCCGTCTGCTTTTCGTGCGGTTGCTCAAGCCAATGGAGCGAATCAATTAGCGATTGTGATTCCTTGCCACCGTGTGATTAATTCCAATGGAGAATTGGGTGGATATGGCGGTGGGCTTACCCGCAAAACATGGTTATTACAACATGAACGAACTCCACTACAAGCCATTCAATCGTCTACGTTTAACCCTTTAATACATGAACAAGGAGAATATAACTCATGACTACTCAAATTCAGCAAGCACAAGTATTACATGATCTACATGTAAAAGGAAATCCGTTGGTGTTGGTCAATATATGGGATGCAGGTAGTGCAGCGGTTATCGAACGTACAGGTGCCCAAGTGATTGCTACAGGCAGTTGGTCTGTCGCTAGTGCGCATGGTTATGAAGATGGACAAGCATTTCCTTTTACACAGGTGATCGACAATCTCAAACAGATTACGCAAAAAGTACAGTTACCTGTCACGATTGATATAGAAGGTGGATATGGCGATACTCCTGAACAAGTATCTAAATCTGTAAAAATGATTATCGAAGCTGGAGCAGTAGGCATCAATATCGAAGATCAGATTATCGGTGAACAACGATTATATACGATCGAAGATCAATGTGAACGTATTGTTGCAGCTCGCCAAGCTGCTGACCAGTTAGGTATTCCTTTGTTTATTAATGCGCGTACCGATATTTTTTTACAAGCCGATCCGCTGTCTTCTGCTTCTGTGCAAAAGGAGAATACCGAACAGGCTTTAACACGTGCTATCGCCTATGCTCATGCAGGAGCGAATGGATTTTTTGTACCCGGGTTGAGTGATCCTTCTTCGATTCAAATGTTATGCACTCATTCTCCATTACCAATCAATATTATGCTTACTACAGATACCCCTTCTGTATCCGAATGTTCTGCATTGGGAGTATCCCGAATAAGTTATGGGCCGTCACCTTATCAGCAAGTGATGAATACGTTGGAAAAAGTAGGTCAGCAAGCTTTAGCCAGTCGTTAATTCCTTGATTATTCTTTTTTTATCTATATTTGTTATAAAAGACTTGATATTCATGTCAAAAAGGTTCAATATAAAGATATTACTTTTAAAGTTAGTAAATAACAAATTTATAGCGATATAGATAAAGAATAATATAGAATAAGAAAGCAGGGAATGTTTCGATGGAAATAGGCATAAGCACCTTTGTAGAAACTTCGCCAGATGCACAAACCGGTGAAGTAATGAGTCATGCACAACGTATTTGTGAAGTGGTTGAAGAGATTGTACTTGCCGATCAAGTAGGATTGGATGTATATGGAGTAGGAGAGCATCATCGAGAAGATTATGCGGCTTCTTCACCAGCGGTTATTCTTGCAGCAGCGGCTTCGCAAACCGAACGTATTCGTCTATCCAGTGCGGTTACCGTACTATCTTCGGCTGATCCGGTACGTGTGTTTCAAGATTTTGCAACATTAGATGGCATTTCAAATGGACGGGCTGAGATTATGGCGGGACGTGGTTCTTTTATCGAATCATTCCCTTTATTCGGCTACGATCTAGATGATTATAATGAATTATTTGATGAGAAATTAGATTTACTTTTGAAAATTAGAGCTTCTGAAAAAGTAAGCTGGCAAGGACAACACCGCGCAGCGATTCACAATCTAGGAGTCTACCCGCGTCCTGTACAAGAATTATTACCAGTATGGATAGGTAGTGGAGGCAATACAGAGTCTGTGATTCGTGCAGGTATGCTGGGCTTGCCATTAGTATTAGCGATTATTGGTGGACAACCGGCTCAATTTGCTCCATTGGTTCAGCTATATTACAAAGCAGCCGCTCATGCCGGGCATGATGCTTCGACACTGTCTGTAGCTTGTCATTCGCATGGCTTTATTGCAGATACGACTGAACTTGCCGTAGAGCAATTTTTCCCTTCGACTCAACAAAGTATGAACAAGCTGGGTAAAGAACGTGGTTGGGGTCCTTATACACGCAATAGTTTTGATGCTGCTCGTAGTGAGCAAGGCGCGCTATATGTCGGTGATCCAGAGACAGTGGCTCGTAAAATTATTAATTTGCGCAAACAAGTCGGTATTACACGATTCTTTTTACATGCACCTGTAGGCACCATGCCACATGATCAGGTGATGCATGGGATTGAATTGTTAGGAAAAGAAGTTGCACCACGGGTACGTGCAGAAGTTGCAGAATGGGAAGCCAATCAATAATAAAGCAATTTCAAACCTTCAAAGTCATAAGCATGATTTCTGTTGCTTATGATCTTGAAGGTTTTTTTGTTAACAAGTAACGGCAATCCATAAATATGTAGCAAAGAATTGGGAAAAAAATCACAAGGTGTTTCTGGGTATCTACAGCGGTTAATGTTATAATAAGTAGAAGTATGTTATATAAAGAAGTCATAGGGAGTATCTATATTCTATTTCACTTGTAGAAGTATGGTGCTTTCTGTTGAGATAGCTTACAATAACAAGATGTTTGCAATCGAACGAAAGTTATCTATTGCCAAAACACAATATAGGAGTGGTCATTTGAAAAAGCAAAAACCGATGTCAATGGAAGATTTGTTAAAAGATTTGCAAGGGCAAAAAGAAGCACAAGGTGAAGGCTATGTATCTTTGGATATGTTGTTTAACCGCGGATTTATGAGCAAATATTCGAGTCTGGATAGCTTTGCTGAATTTTTGAAAAAAGGTAATTTCCAAGCAGACACGCTAGAGGACATTCAAAATGTTGAAGGCGAATTATTTGATCGTCATGTCAATCGTGAGACAAATTTCAGCGATTGGAAATCGATGTTAGACAAAGCCAACGAAGAATATACGCATAAGAAATAAGCACAAAGAGCAACGATATCGATATCGCTGCTCTTTTTTTATTTGCCTGTATACTGAGCCATTTTATTATTGTGATCTTGAAGAGAAAGCTCGAAGTTATCGAGATTGCCGATAGCTGTTGTAGCTCCACCACCATGTTTGGCATACAATACCAACCAGTACATAATCGGATATTGACGGAGTGGGCGACGCTTCGGTCCAATCATTACATCCGCAATACGTTCATAATCACTCCAACGATCTGCAATATTAGGTGTGATCTTACGATGAGGCTTACCACCGGGAATATATTCGCATATCTTTTCAGGGCGAAGACGTTCTTTCCATGTTCCATAAAAAGTATGAGAACTTCCATGAGTACGGCAAATAAAAGGACGTACTGGATACACACGACAGGTTCCTTTTTCAGCATCCAGTAATGGACAAGCAAAGCTATTACGTGTAGCGTGATGACGGATCGCATTCAATTCGTCATCAGTGTTAGTAGGATGTGCTAAAGAAACATACATGGGTGGATTTTCTACTCGAAAAGTCTCCCAATCTTTAGCCGCTTTGGCAAAAGCATCTTCGATATCAGATGTACTCCAATTGCGCTCCATATAGATCAGCAACAATTCAAATTCCACCTGCGAAATAGGTACATAATCCGAACAACAAGCCCGGCAACCTGCTGAACAAGGAGGCTGTTGTACACTTGTTGCACGGTAATCGTCAATCGTATGATCGATATCTTGATACAATTGATATAGATGAGCAGCCCGGCTATCCGGCTCGGCTGTTTTATGACAATGTTTAAGCTTTTGCCCACTTCCACAAAAGCATAGCTGATTTCGAGAGAATGAGTAAGAGGTTGTATCGGACACGGATGAAGTCACGTCCTTTCCTGTTGCTAACGTGCTGTAGACCTTTAGACTATTATATCGCTAATTGCTCTGGAAGTTCTATGTTGCTTGAGAATAACAATAAACATGAATTGATATCCCATTATTGCTATGCTATCGTAAAACATATATTGAGGTGAAACAGATGGCATATGATGCACCATTAACAAAAGAACAAATTTTAGATGCGGCAGAGCAAGCGTTACGTCGGTACGGGCCTGACAAAACATCGGTCGTCGATGTCGCCCGCGCGTTAAAAGTCAGTCATGGCACGATTTATCGCCACTTTGCTAGCAAAGCAGCACTACGAGAATCAGTCACAGAACGTTGGTTACAACAGATTTCAAGCCCTTTACAGCATATCGTTCAAGATGGTGATCATTCCGCAACAGAACGTTTACGTCAATGGTTAGAGACACTGGCACAGACTAAGCGAAAATATGCTGTGGAAGATCCAGAGATGTTCCAAATGTATACAGCGGTTACGATGGAAGCTTTGCCTTCTATAGTGAATCATGTTGATCTGCTAGTGGAGCAAGTATCTCTTATTATTCAGCAAGGGATAGAAGATAACGAATTTAAGCAGGGTCAACCTGAGCAGATAGCCCGAACATTAATAATAGCGACTTCTTATTTTCATCATCCTGCTCATGCTTATCAATGGACAGATCCGGCAATCGACCAACAATTTAAACAGGTCTGGCATATGGTTTTAGCCAGTATTCAAGCTCATTCATCATAGACGTATCAGTCCCAGAACACATTTTCTGCATCACAGAGAGTGTGTTTTTTGTTATGCATGTAAATCAATAACATGACAATGATGACAAATATCAAAAATTGTCACTTGATTATTTAAGGGGAGTTATTTATAATCAACACATCAAATATATAGATCGTATGGTACACAGAGGAGGTTTATGTTATGGAAACAATATTAGCAGGTAAAGTGGCTTTAGTTACAGGAGCATCCCGAGGAATCGGTCGTGAGATTGCGCATCAATTAGCTGCTCATGGCGCTAAAGTGATTGTGAACTATACAAGTAGCCCTGACAAAGCAGCAGAAGTGGTGAAAGCGATCAAGCAAGCAGGTGGTGAAGCTACAGCTGTTCAAGCCGATATCAGTCAACTCACTGAACTCGAACAATTATTTCAGATTACTTTATCAACATATGGCAAATTAGATATTCTGGTCAACAATGCAGGTGTAATGAAAACACAATCGATCACAGAAGTAACCGAAGAGGACTTTGAGCAACAGTTTGGGATCAATGTCAAAGGAACATTTTTTGCATGTCAGCAAGCGGCTCTACATATGGAGCCTAACGGTCGTATTATTAACTTTTCAACGTCAGTTGTAGGTCAGATGTTCCCTGGTTATAGCGTCTATGCAGGAACCAAAGGTGCAGTTGAGCAATTCACCCGTCAACTCGCCAAAGAATTTGGCAAAAAAGGAATCACGATCAATGCAGTAGCTCCGGGTCCTGTGAATACCGAATTGTTCACAGTAGGCAAAACCGAGCAACAGATCGAAGGTCTTCGCAATATGAATTCATTTGGACGCTTGGGTGAACCAGATGATATTGCAGGCGTTGTATTATTTCTAGCAAGTGAATCTTCCAAATGGGTCACAGGTCAGACGTTACGTGCCAATGGTGGATTTATCTAATCGCTATAAAAAACGATAAAAATAACTACATTCCTTCATAAGATGGTACGATAGATAAAATAATATTTTTGCGCGTTACGCTATCTATGGAGGGTTTTTTTATGGAATCATCACAACAGAACAAAAATGCTTGGAACAACGGCACCTATCAATCATGGGTGAATCGCTTTGGTACACCAGAAGAAGCGGCTGAGAAAATCAAACAAGATCCGCAAAAACGGATCGGTACAGCATTCAAACATATGGAAGACCATATACAAGGCAAAAAAATTATCAATTTACTCGGTTCTAATGGTAACAAAGCAGTTGCATTAGCTTTGCTGGGGGCTGAACTGACGATCGTTGATTTCTCTGCTGAAAATGAGCAATATGCTCAAGATTTAGCACGTGCCGCAGGAGTGCCTTTGCAGTATATCGTGTCTGATGTGCTTCAACTGCCTTTACAGGAACTGGCTAATCAATATGATATCGTATTTATGGAATTTGGCATTTTGCATTATTTTACCGATCTACAGCCATTATTCCATGTAGTATCTAGCTTACTTGCGTCAGGTGGTCAATTGGTATTACAAGATTTCCACCCGATCTCGACCAAGCTGATTACTTCTAAAGGTACAACAGCTAATATTCGCAAGCATAAAGTAACAGGAGATTACTTTGATACTTCATTAACAGAAAAAGCCGTCTCTTATTCTAAATATGCCGAATCTGATCAACAGATCAAAGACGAGCAAAAAGTATATTTACGTCAGTGGACAATCGGCGAGATTGTTACCGCTGTGGCTACATCGGGTCTGATGATCAAAGTACTGGAAGAATTGCCGAATCAATCTTCAGAAGTGTTTGATAAAGGGATTCCCAAAACATTTACTATCGTTGCACAGCAGTTACATGTGTAATCCAGCTTGATATTCAATATAATCAGCAAAGCCACTCCTGCGTAGGAGTGGCTTTTTAGCATTTTACATGTAGGATACTTGAAATTATAAGATACACAGATGCAATACGTGATTATAAATGTGAATGATTGGACAATGATTGGGTCTGTTTCCATATCTCATGAGCTTGCTGTACACGATGCCAGAACTCGTCTTTTTCTAAAGCAGTGTATGGAACAAAAGATTCGCCAAATATATCATGTAACACATTCAACCATTCTTGTTTGTTTACGATTTCGGTATACTGAACACCGCTAGCATCGATCGTTTTGAGCACACATCCACGTAATTCATGACTGGTGTATTGATCTCGTTGGCGCAAAAGAAAGACATCAAACCACGGTGACTGCGGAGAACGGCTATAAAATTCATGATTATCTTCAAAAGGTTTGAGATCAGTGACCACCTGATGATCGATATCAACACCGACAATAGAAGCATAAGCATCATGTTCTAACCGCCATCCTTTGGGATCAATACTTGAAGATGTTACTGCATATTGAAAAGGCGATTGAGTATAAGTCCCCTCTATTAAAGGCATCGGCGTATAAGGCATATCGCCAAGACCCACATCAATAATCCATGGTTGCGCTATTCCCTCATGATCCAGATGAACTGTTAATCCCAAATGAAATGAATTGATACGCGGTTCTGTACCCAAAGGCTGTACACCTGCTCGATGCCAGAACACTTGATAACCTAGAGAACGTAGCAAAGTGCTAAACGCTCCATTCAGATGAAAACAATAACCGCTACGTCCGCTTAAAAGCAGTGCAATAGATTGCTGTATATCGATACTGGTCGGATGCCCTGCAAAAATATCGACCGTCTGCCAGGAAAAGCGGCGGACATGAGCTTGATGCAATTGAACTAAATAATCTAGAGTAGGGGGCTGAATCTCTTCGATTCCCAGTTGTTGAAGATAGGTTTGAATTTCTGTTGTAGATAATGTGTACATGGATACGCACCTCGATTATATTAAAGGTATGATGATAAGATTAGGATAAGTAGTATGATATGTAGTATACGAGAATAATGTGGGATGGGTACTTTCCAAATCAGACAACTGTAACGGTACAGATAGAAGTGTAGCACCATACATAATCTAAAGGAGTACAACAATGAGCGATTTATTTACGTTTGAGCAATTTCCACAGTTAGAGACTCCACGTTTTGTATTAAGACAAGCACAACTCACAGATGCAGATGATCTATATCAATTGTATGCAGATCAAGCTGTTGTACAGTATATGTCATTTACTCCGTTCACCTCGGTGGAAGAAGCGCTAGACGAGATGAAATGGTATGAGCGTATTTTTGCCGAACAATCTGGATTACGCTGGATGATCGAAGATCGTGAGACAGGCAAAGTGATAGGCACATGTGGATTTCTAGCTTATGAGCAAGAACATCATCGAACAGAATTAGGATATGATCTATCTTCTGCATACTGGGGCAAAGGCATTATGAAAGAAGTGGCTTTATGTATTATTCAGTTTGGATTTGAGCAGATGAAGCTGAATAAGATTGAAGCCAAAATTGAGCCAGCCAATCAAGCTTCGATTCGTCTAATAGAAAAGTTGGGATTTGTACAAGAAGGTCTACTAAGACAACATGAATATGAAAAAGAAACGTATGTGGATCTTGCGATTTTTGCTCTATTGCAAAGTGAATATACAGCAGAGAGCATAAGCTAAGGAGACATTATGAAAATAGATCGATTACTTGCGATCACTGTATTGTTATTGAATCGCCAACGGATCAGTGCCAAAGAATTGGCGACACGCTTTGAAGTATCGACCAAAACGATTTATAGAGATATTGATACTCTCAGTCAGGCAGGTATTCCGATTGTCGCTCATCAAGGCACCACCGGCGGATTTGAGATTATGGAGCAGTACACGATTGCCCGTCAATTTTTGACATTAAGTGAGATTGATGCGATGATCTCTGCGGTAAAAGGGATGACGACTGTATTCAATGATCAGATGTTTGCGACATTACTGGATAAAGTACAAGCGCTACTTCGTCCACACGATCGAATGCAGACTACGATACAAAGTGCAGGTATTGTATTTGATTTTAACCCCTGGGGACAGAATCCAGCGACACGCGATAAAGTGAATCTATTACGTGAAGCGATCACCAATACCTATCAGGTGAATTTACATTATCTCAATACTAACGGCATTGAAAGTGAACGAGCCGTAGAACCATCAGCTTTGATTTTGAAAGGATATGTCTGGTATCTACATGCGTATTGTACATTACGGGAAGATTTTCGTTTGTTCCGGTTGTCTCGTATTTTGGAATTAGAATGTACTTCACATACATTTGAGCGGCGTGATATTCCAGATTGGGATCAATATCAATGGAATAGTGGAACGAATGAAGAACAGCGACAAGACGTAAGATTACGATTTAGCCCGCAAGTCCGCCATCGTTTAAGCGATATATTTGACCCTGCTTGGATCACTGTGCAAACGGATGGAGATATTGATGTGCAAGGTTCTTTTATTATAGATGATTGGTTTTATAGTATGGTGCTGGGCTTTGGAGATCAGGTGCAGATACAATCGCCGCCGACCCTTATTCCAGAATTAATACAGCGTGCGCAAAAAATAATCGACCGCTATTCTAACTAGACAGACAGTTGTCTATATTCCTTCTGTATACTTTGAATAAAAGAACAGAAAGAGGGATGATATATGACTACGGTAGCGACAACGACGATTGTACAGTTACCTGCTTTTGTAATACATGGCATTGGGACAAGAACAACCAATGCAGACGAATTAGGAGTTACCAATGCACGTTTACCACAGTTGTGGGCATCTTATCTGCATTACAAAGGTCAACATCCTGATCTATCTTCTAGTGATGCTCCAACCTATGCACTCTATACCGATTATGAAAGTGATGCGACCGGAGCATATACGGTAGTGATCGGACAGCAAGCAGAAGATCCTTCTCATGCTTCAGAATCAGCACAGCGACAACTAGAGATTACTGTACCAGCCAGTCGTTATATGGTATTTACCACACCGAAAGGACCTGTATTTGAGACTGTTGCTCAGACATGGGGCATGATCTGGAATTATTTCGAGGATGCTTCGGAAGTGCGAACATATACAGGTGATTTTGAAGTGTATGAATCGACGGCTAATCCTGAACAATCAGAAGTGAAGATTTATATTGCGATTCAATAAGATTTCTTCTATAAAAAAACCGTCTATACCACAGTCAGGTGATATAGACGGTTTTCATATTTTTAATTTACGTTGACGTTTGCTACGATACATGGCTTTGTCTGCATGATTGAGCAGTGTATCGACATCGGTACCGTCTTGTGGGTAGATACTAGCACCACAACTCATCGGAATCGAAAGTGTGTCATTACCATATGCCAGTTCCGCTTGAGCGAATACAGCATTCAATTGATTCACAATCTTCTGGACTTGAATCTGATGTTCGACAGGATGAATAAATAGTACAAATTCATCGCCTCCAAGACGTGCCGCCATACCGGTAGAGCCTACTAATTGTTGAATAAGCTTGGCGGTATGTTGAAGCATCTCATCACCTGCTTGATGCCCGTACCGATCGTTGGTTTCTTTGAAATAATCCAGATCAATCAGAATAATGGCAAGTTGTTCTTGATGTTGCTCGGCTTGTACAATCGACTTCTCTAATTCTTGATAAAAGTAACGACGATTCGGCAATTCTGTTAAAGAATCATGATAAGCGAGAAAAGCAATTTGACGTTGTTGTTCTTTTTTGACTGTAATATCACGCATAATAAGAATAACATGATCTTCATGCTCTACGAATACATAGTCGCCTTTGACCAGAATATCGATCCATTGTTCACCATTCCACACTTTGGTTTCCATATCAATAATGCCTTGATGCCTTTGTAATTTAGAAGCCAGGTCTTCACTGGCTAGTGTATGCAAATTCGTATCATCCAAATCAACAAAAGAAAATAATTGTCTGGCACTGGGATTCGCTTCTTTAATCGTGCCTGATACATTAGCTAACAGGATCGCCGCTGGATTCATATCAAACAATTTTTTGTAACGATGATGATCAAAGTTGAGAAAATCATATTTTTTCATAGCGACTTGTAACGTAAAGCACCAGATTAATCCACCATACAAATACGGATAAGGCGGCAAAGATTCACCGAAATGAAAATAACCAAAAAAAGCGATCCAGCTTAAAGAAATACTCATACCCCGGCGCAATATACGATAGATGGCTTGGTGTTCAGATGAGCGATTCAAAGCCTGATGACGGGAAAGAAAGATTAGTGAAGCAACACTGATTAGAATACTTACAGTAAGAGCGGCATAATAAGAAGTATTATATACAGGCACTTTCCACATGCCCGCCATGACGAATTGTTGTGAAGAAATAAATTTTGAGTTATTCATAATGCCTACCGGAATAATCAGGAGAGGAAGATAAAAAATATACGGATACAACCATTTGGGCATTTTGCGATAAGCTCCGGATAGCTTGATAATAAAATGAAAACTCAAACTCGGTAACACAATACCTACATTAGCGAACCACAAAGAAGACAGAGTAGAACTATATTCAAGCGGTAATTGGTAGCGAACATACTCTTCTAAAAAAAGTAAAAAATAACAACCAATCGCGATACTTACCAGACGATGTTCTACTTTTTTGGGATTGCGTAATAACACATTAATCCCCATATAGAAAAAGAAGAGCATCGGTAAAACATAAAGAGCTATCGGAATTAGTGACTCCAGCACATTCAAGCGTATACTTCTCCTTTCCCATAGATTACATACTTAGCCTTTCGTGCATGCTCCCTATACATATCTATTATTGCGTTACTATGGAATAACAGATACTACGTATAATATCGTCATTATTTCGTAAAAAATAAGCATAAAAAAAGCTGACGATCACAACTTGGGATCGCCAGCTTTAATCTTCATCAGATGATAGGAAATATTATAGATTACGGCTTGCTGCTCTTGGTGTATGGTTATCACGAGACATTTGGTTAAGGAATAATAATAACTCTGAATTAAACTTCTCTTGCTCGTCGAACATCATAGCATGACCGCTATGTTCAAATTCAACAAGACGAGAACCAGCGATACTTTGTTGTGTTAATTCAGCTAATTGAGGATCACAGATTTTATCTTTTTGACCCTGGAAAATGACTGTCGGTACATTAATATGTGGCAAGTCTCCACGCAAGTCTTCATCACGTAATGATTCTGCTGCTTTGATTGTACCGTGATTAGAAGCTTGGAAGCACAATGACTCTAACCATACCATCATAGCTGCTTTGGACTTCGTATGCGTAAATTTAAGACCGAATTGAGATAACATTTTTGGACGATCTTCATACGTAGGAATAATTAATTGTTCATTAAGGTCTTCCTTTGTGATGTTATATTCAAAATCAGGACGCTGTGTAAAGACTGGTGTTGCAGAACCCATCAATGCAAGATGAGAGATGCCTTTACCTTGATGACGTGCCATATACCGAGAAGCCACTGCTCCACCCATTGAGAAGCCAATCAAAGCTGCATTTTCGATATCAAGCTCGTCGATAACCGCTTTCAAATCATCTGCCATACGGTCAAATGAATAGCTTTCCCACGGTGCATCTGATTTACCGAATCCGCGGAAGTCGATTCCGATACAACGGTAGCCTTCTTTAGGTAGGATAGAGTATTGATATTCAAACATAAGGTTGTTTGCTGGCCATCCGTGTAAGAAAATAACCGGAATCCCTTCACCAATATCTTCTACATAAATCTTTACATTGTCTTCTACTTGTACGTAACGTCCCATTCTTGTCGCCTCCTGATGTTTGTTATTATAGTGTGTGATCATGCTATTTTGATAAATGATACAACCGTATATATTCGTATCATGATTATCGATGTAGTTGATTGATACTATATTAAACATATTTACTAAAGAAAAAACCTTATATTAAAAAATTAACTTAATTATATGAAATAGGGTTCAATAATTTGTCGTTGTGATAGAACTATGTAGATAGGTAAAAAATGAAATAAATGGCTTGAGATAGAACGTAAATGGGATGTTACAATTCTTTTGGGGTATATCACTAATACATACGTAAAAGAAATCGGTTTGGATCAGTCATTAGGGGGCAGAAAGATGAAGTTACAGGGTAGACGAACAAGTTCCAACGTAGAAGATCGCAGAGGTAAAGGTGGCAAAACAATTATAGGTGGCGGAATTGGCGGTATTATTATTATTTTGATTGTAACGTTATTAGGAGGCAATCCTAGTGAATTATTGAATGGGACAACATCCACAACGACTGAATCGTCTGCACCTTATCAAGCAACCGCAGAAGAACAAGAGTTAGTGAATATGGTATCTGTAGTATTAGCCAGTACAGAAGATGTCTGGACAGCTCAATTTGAAAAGCAAGGATTAACCTATACTAAGCCTACACTGGTACTGTATAACGATCGTGTTGATTCTGCTTGTGGTACAGCCAGTTCTGCGGTAGGGCCTTTTTATTGTCCGGGTGATCAGAAATTATATATTGATCTGAGTTTTTATGATGAGCTTCAACAGAAATTCAAAGCCCCGGGTGATTTTGCGATGGCTTATGTGATTGCTCATGAGGTAGGTCATCATGTACAAACATTGCTTGGAACGATGGATAAGATTCAATCTGCCCGTCAAAATATGAGCGAAACGCAATATAACAAAATGCAGGTTAAATTAGAGTTACAAGCCGATTATCTAGCAGGTGTCTGGGCTCATGATGCACAAGGAACCAATCTGTTAGAAGAAGGCGATCTACAAGAAGCATTAACTGCCGCAAGTGCTGTCGGTGATGATACTCTCCAGAAGCAAGGACAAGGGTATGTCGTGCCGGATAGCTTTACACATGGTACGTCAGAACAACGTCAACGCTGGTTTTATAAAGGATTTGAATCTGGAACGATTGCCGGTGGAGATACATTTAACGCTAGCAGTCTATAAGACATCACAAAGCCCGATACGATCTTCTCTTTGTAAGCATAAGAGAAGCCGTATCGGGCTTATTTTAATTTATCGGGCATGTCGTTTACTTTGTAATCCTCTAGCATAATTATAGAGTTGGTTAAAAGGAACACGATATTCTTCTACAATACCTTGAGGGGTCAATAAAGTAGAAGTAGGCTTGGCGAATTTGGAACATAACCTTTTTAATTTGGGATCAGCAGCAATCCAGAAGCGCACTTCTTTGACTCCTCTTCTGGATTGATCAATATGTCGAACCAGATGTTGAAGACCTTGAGCAAATAGTTTGGTTTTGCGATAAGGAGCGCTCAAAATCACAGATTGAATCTGGATCACTTCAGTATTGTAATAAGCATATTCTTCTGTTCCATACAGATAACTCCAAGCCCCGATCACCTCATCATGTTGATCCAGAGTGATAAAACATTCTTCTTCTAAAAGAATAGGAGCAGACGTAAAGCCAAGTGTTAATAAAAAAGTATTAGGCACATGAAGCGGAACATAATTTTCTAATACAAATGTCATATGTTGTTCTTGATACACCGCATTGGAACAAGCTTGTATACGATAATTCATCATTAACAACTCCTTTTGGTTAAACGGTACATCGATATCAACCATCTTTTTGATCATTTATTATCTGTAAAAAAAAAGACCTCGATAATATCTGCCGAATCGAGGTCTACAAAAATATGATTGGAGGAAACCGTTCGGATAGGTAAGATCACAGAGAAAAATCGAATGATAGCAGAAGATTTTCTATTTGATGTCATTTATTCTCCCATGATCTGGGTTGTTTTTATTGTAGCAAATCCAAGCCTTACGCATCTATTAACTAAAGTTAACTTGAATACATTTTTATTACAAATGAGATACTTTTTTTAATAAAAAAATATAATGTTCAATCGCTTATTTATAGACCGGAAAGCAGTTCTAATTCCTGCGATTTGAGTAATGCTTGAACACGAGAAGTCACGCCCAGCTTATTATAAATGCGATTGATATACACTTTGATCGTACCAATCGTAAGCCCCAATTGATCAGCAATTTGTTGATTAGAATGACCTTGACGAATCAATTTGAGCACGTCTAATTCTTTAGGTGTTAACGCTTCAATAAGATGATTTTCTGTTAATGACAGAGGCGTTTTGCCTTCTGCTTCTAATATATTTAGTAATTTAGTTATATATTTAAGCATCTGAGGATGGTTAACGATATGCTTTTTATGGCTTAATTTTTGTAACAAAATATAGATAACCATTCCTTCATCTACAAATGTTCGTACATAATCAAACGGCATGACTAATTCAATCGCTTGTTGGAGCAATAAAATAGCCGTATCTACTTGTCCTTTGCGATAAGTACAGATCGATTGAAGAACAATAACAGAACATTCAATATTGGTCGAATGCTCATTTTCTGCAAAAAAGCGAATAGAAGCTAAAATTTCCAGAGCGGTATTATAGTCTTTGTTAGCTATCAGTGCGCGAGATAATATCATAAATGCAAGCGATTGATCTAAAGAGATACGTTGCTTGCTAGTGATTGAGATCGAATCTAATACATGGATAGATTTCTCGATATCACCTTCTAAAAGATCGATCCATGCGATAAAAGCATATAGATGTTTGCGCCAGTTATGGTATTGAGGATCTTCCAGCAGTTGTAATGTATTTTCGAGAATAGTACGTGCTGTAATATACTGTTTTTCTTTCAACTTTAATTTGACTGTCATTAAGCGAAAAGGAACAAGTAATCCTGGAACGATGCGATAGTTATCGTTTTTCGATATTTTTTGAACCCAATAGATACAGGTATTGAGATCGTTACGTTCATAAGATCCTTCAACAACAGCTTGCATAACATACTGTACCAATAACGAATTTTCTCCATGTTGCTGATGCAAGATACGGATCATTTCTGCACTGACATGAGCTGTCTCCTGACTTAGAAGTCCTTTTAAGCCAAAAGCTGTATTTCTAACAAACGGTTCGTTTTTATTATAATTAAAGTGGAAAAAGACCGAGTTTTGAGGGATTTGTTGTTGAATAGAACGCATAAAAGCAAACCATTCATCAAAGTCTCGAGATGCAAATAAAATATTAGTTTTGACCAAAAATAAAATGCCTAAATAATTAGAATATTTGTCAGAAGAAGATAATGCTTTAATACGTTGCTCGCATCGTTTTAGCAATTCAATCGATTCTTCAAAACGATCTACAATTCCTAAAATAAACGCTTGAATCAGACAGAGTGCTATTGTAAATTCATAATCCTCAGGGAATAGCTGGAACCAGTGCAGTAACGTATCCAGTTCACCTTTACTTAGCCATTCTTCTACATGATTATCGATTAATTGGGCGGCTTGTTTATAGTTGTGGGCGATCAAAGAATGATCGATTGCTTCTTCGATCCATTGTCGCTCGATATAGATTTGGCTCGCTTTCTGATGCCCGCTGATCCATCGTGTATGTGACGATTGACGTAATACATTTTGGACAAATTCTGCAAATAAATGATGATATCGATACCATTCGCCATCTTCATCCAGTGGAATTAGAAATAGAGTAAGCTGTTGTAGACGATGTAATTTGCACTGACTGTCTTGCAGACCGGTGAGCTCATCACATAACTCTGCATTCATACGCTTCAAAATAGACGTTTGTAATAAAAAAGATTGCAGTTCCTCATCAAAACCGCTCCATACTTCATAAAATAAATAATCTGCTATACTGCGATGCTTGCCATTAAAATCTAAAGTAAAGCGGTATTGTTCTTCATCTTGTTGAAATGAAATCAAAGCTAATTGAATCCCTGCAATCCAGCCTTCGGTTTGTTGAACAAGCTTATGAATAATCTCAGTAGGTAGCGAATAACCTATCGTATGCTGACAAAGTAAAGCAACTTCTTCTTCTGAAAAAGCCATTTCACCAGCAGCGATAATATTTAATTGTTGTCGAACTAACCATTTTCCAATATGTACAAATGGAAGTGTTTGGCGAGACGAAATATAGAGATGAATATGGGGTGGTAAATAATCGATCAGATAACACAATCCTTTGTGAATATCAGAACTTGCTATAAATTGATAATCATCCAGTATCATAGCAAGTGGTGCTTTTAATTGGTCTAATTCATGAATAAACATATCGATAAAAGACGTGATACTACTCATAGAAGAGTTGGACAGCAGAGGTAATAATCGCTCTTCTAGATCAGGAATCATATAACAAGATAAAGAATAGATCATATAGCGCCAGAATCGACGAGGATCATTATCACGTTCGTCTAGGGAAAGCCATGCGTACGGTTGCTTTTTTTCATATAACCATTGCCCTAGTAAGGTGGTTTTGCCACTTCCTGCCGGTGCATAGATCATATTTATTCTAAAATTCATGCCTTGTTCTACACGATGAATCCACTCTGGACGGTCAATCGTGTAGTTACGAATCATCGGTTTAGAAACTTTCGTTTTTAGAAGTATCGAACTTTCCATAGATTCCGTCCTGTCTCCCTGGCTGATTATATTCGTATTTTACAAATACACATATAATTACGCATCAAGGTTTATTTCATATATTGTAATATATAGATACATAGAAAACGATAGAATAGATAGAGTGAAAAAAGGAGAGAGTACTGTGAATAATATGCGACTAAAAGGAAGCTTAGATCGATCAAGTCTAGATAACCGACTTGCGTATAACCCCGAGATTATCGAATTTTATTTGAGTGCGACAGATATGCAACAACCCGACTTGATTGTTGCTCGAATACGTGAGTTGAAAAATAGAGGAGTTACAGTATATTTACACCATCCATCCCGATATCAAAATACATTTTTAGATATTATGAGTACAAATATCGAGCTGCGCCGATTTTATCATGAATCAACACGCCAATTGGTTCAAATTTGTAAAGCAGAAGGTGCAAAGTGTGTGTTACATGCACATTATGTACGTAGTGAAAATGCAGAAGTTTCACGTGAACGTACAATCGCATTGCGAGAAGAAATTGCTGCTATTTTAGAATATGGACGTGAACAGATTGTCTGGGAAGATTCAACAGAAGGGCTATTTTGTTATTCCAATCCATACTTAATAGATGATCTTATTATTCCGTTAGCTTTGCCGTTGAATGTTGATGTAAGCCATACCTTTATCGCTTTTCGAGGAGATAATCAGAAATTACGCGATGTGCTTGAACGTACCGCTCCATATGCGGTCTATTATCATCTGGTGGATAGTATGGGACAAGTTCATGATTCCTTGCCACTGGGTGAAGGACTGATCGATTGGCAGATGGTGAAGCCTTTTGTAAAAGGCAAAGATTATATTTTTGAGATTAATCTAGTAGGCGATCACAGCGATTGTACACCGATGGTCGAGAGTGCAAAATATTTTACAGCTCTATAATTATAATTGTAAAAATGAGTTGTTAGTAGAATATATAAAAATAAAAATAAGACCTTATCATATGATAAGGTCTTATTTCTCACTCTATTATTAAATGACTCTTCCTTTTAAAATACCGGTTGCTGCTCGTCTGCCTGAAATAGCTGCACCTTCCATAGTCGCAAGGAGCGGTTGATCAGTATAATCACCTGCAAGAAATAGTCCATCGATTGGAGTAATCTGCTTCGGACGTTTGTGTTCATTGCCTTTTGCCAGACGATAAAAGTTTTCTTTGCCACGTATAATTCGATACTGTGTCATCGTATCCACATTAGGAAGATCAACATCGTGAAGTGATTTTTTGGTGATTTCCCATACTTCTTTATCCGGTAGATCAATTAATGTATCAGGATCAACCAGAATGATCGAAGCTCGTCCAGTTGGACGTTCAAATGTAGTTCGAGATTGTTCGCTGAACGAACCTAATTGTGTACCCGGGCCAAACATCGTATGATCGACGGCTGCTAATTTTTCTGTCGCTTCAAATTGAGCTGTAATATAAGGCATCGATTCTAACGATAAGAAATCCTGGAACCATTCATGTGCACGGAAATGTTCGGTTAATAGCATTTGAGCACGACGGATATTTGTAGCAACAACTACTTGTTCGCCATAGATTTGAGAGCTATCTTCCAACTGCACACCAACGACTTTTTCATTATCATATAGTAAATGAGCTACCGTTTTATTTGTTAGCACCTGTCCACCACGTTCTTCAATCGCTTTGGCAAGAGGACCTGTCATGACATCAGTCATTCCGCCTTTGAAAGCACCGATACGTACTTTGGCGATACGTGGTAGAGCTGGAGCAAATAGACCGAAAAACGCATACGCAGAATATTCTTCAATAGGTAAAAAGAAAATCCCTGATGATAATGGCTGAATCAATCGCTCAATCGCATCGGTAGATACACCATGCTGTTCAGCGTATTCTTGGATCGAAGATTGATCGAGTTTATCTGGATTGCTGATATAATCTTTAAATCCGGCTGCAAAAAAAGGAATCAATGACGCTTTGTCTGCTGGAGAGATAAGATCGTTATTCCCAAGTGCACCTGCAATCGTTTTGAGAGGAGCTTTGAAAGGGTCTAACCCGAATGTACCCTGTGCTTCTGTATGACGAATATTGGTGGTTTCTTCCCAGTGCACCATATCGCTCATCGAAATACCTGCATTTTTCAAAATTTCAGGAAGGACAGTGTAGTAACCTAGAAATTTATGAAATCCAGATTCGACTTCCATGCCGTCTTCGACCCAGTTGGCTGTTCTTCCTCCGATATAAGGAGCCGCTTCAAGAACGATTACAGACTTGCCTTGCTCGGCTAATTCAAAAGCACAACATAGACCTGCCAGTCCTGCTCCAATAATTATTGTAGGTTCTACCGTAGTATCTTTTTGGTTATGTACCGCCATGTAATGTCACCAACCTTTTCATCTTTTACTAAGATATTAACCATTAATAGAGAGCGTCAACTTTATTTGTATACATTCGTATGCAGTATAGGGATTATTTGTTATCATGTGAGATAAAAAAAGGAGTTGTACATACATGCAGATTGTTCATCGTATTCCAGCGATTGAAGAGTACTTAACGTTACGTAAAGTATCCGGGCTGAGCGAAATGAGTGTCGAAGGCGCAAGTAAAGGATTACCGAATACCCTATTTGCTGTTGTGTTGGAAGAAGAAGGACAAGCGATCGGGATGGGACGGGTCGTAGGAGATGGCGGATTATTTTTTCATATTACCGATATCTGTGTGCGCCCAGAATATCAAGGCAAAGGTTACGGCAAAGCGATTATGCGTGAGATCACAACATACTTGGAAAAGAATATGTCTCTTCAATCTCATGCGGTACTATTCGCAGATCCGCCGGCAGACCAATTGTATGCACAGTATGGATTTACGTATACAGCACCTCATTCCTTAGGCATGTGGTGGAAAAAGGTATAACATTTGCACAAATCATTTGCTGAAATAGAGCCATACCTCATCCATAACTAGCAAAATCATATAGAGATGCAGATCAGCAACGTGGTAAGATAAGAGTATTCGTAGTTTTGCAGTGTAAATTATGATAGGATGAACACCTATATAGAATGAGGAAGTGACCATATTGATTACTATAACAATCCCGACAGCGGATGTTACGATTACCAAACAAATTAACCCTGAGCTTAGCCATATTTACGGATTTACCGATTTTCATCTGATTTCGCGTGAAACAGGCGGTATCTTTATGTTCTATAACGAACAAGATGAATTACTATTTGTCGGTAAAGCACGTAAGCTTAGACCTCGTATCAAAAAGCATTTCGAAGATACCGTATCACCGATCAAAGATCACCGTGATGAAGTCACTAAGATTGAAGTCTGCTTGATCGACAACGCTATGGATCGTGAAATTTACGAGACGTACATTATTAATACACTACATGCGAAATACAATGTAGAAAAAGTATTTTACAAGTAATCGCCGAAATCAGATAAACAAAAATATGTATTCCTCAAGTTCGATTTTTCAAAATCGTAAGCGCTTGGGACTATTCAATGTTTGTGTCTGATTAGCTATGATTTTATACCAAAAAGACCTCTTTTGCAGTCAATTATCGAACATAAGATAATAGACAAAGTAAAAGAGGTCTTTTTATATGTGGTTGATAAGATTAATACAATCTCTTACTCATCGTACTAGCTGAGCATAGGAACAACCAAAACTCATTTCTGCTGAAAATAATTGCTAATAGCTGAAGGAAGTTCTGCATCATTATAAGCAAGCATGTATTGATTATTATGCTCTAGCACATTGTATTTTAGAACGATAGCACTATTTAGTTTATACAAAAAAGAATACATCACAGCATTACTACTATCTATATGAATAGTCGTTTTAGCAGCATTTACGAGAGCAATAAATTTTTTACTTTCTTTTCCGTGTAATGTACGCATAAATTGTCCTTCTTTATACAGATCAACAGATTCTATTTTTTGATCAAAAATATCCAATTTTTTAGATTTTACATCCATATCTTTTAATAAAGTATACACATTGTATATATCTATGTTCATTTTTCCTTGCAATGCATTATTAGTATTTTTTACAGCTATTATATCATTATCCGAGTACCCATTTATTTTATAAATAGGTGTGTCTTTAGGTACTGTAGAGGATTCGTTTACAGTATCTATTTTTGAAAGTTGGGTGGAATCTATAACGATCATTTTGGGCTCATTAATATACATTTGATCCTTGTATTTCACATAATCGGCATTACTGTTCTCAGGATTTGGTTTACTTCCGTTTAGTGAACATCCAGAAAGTAAAATAACCATCATAACTACTGATAGGAGTAGTTTGATAAGATCACCTCTTTTCTTTATAAAATAAAATCTTCGCTAATATGCTTTGTTATGACAATAATTAAAAACTATAAAAGGATGATATTGGAAGAGACTTTACAGTTAAAATATATACTATCCAAATAGGAATGATTCACGTTTGTTTGGATTTTTTCTGGACAGACATTTTTTGATACCAAAAAGACCTCTTCAATGATCTGCTATCTGATATAGGATAACGGATCAAGTCAAAGAGGTCTTTTTCAGGTGAATTAGCGTTTTTTTGGCGTATATTCTAAATCGCGGAATAGGCGATTGAGTTCATCAGTTGTCAGGTCGCGCCATTTGCCTGTTGGTAGATTGCCTAGACGGATATTCATAATGCGTGTACGCCGTAGAGCGCGAACTTCATAGCCAAGTGCAGAACACATGCGGCGAATCTGACGATTCAATCCTTGCGTCAAAATGATTTTGAATACATATTTGGATTGTTGAACGACCTGACAAGGTAAAGTCACTGTATCTAGAATCTCTACACCGGAAGCCATTTGTTTAAGAAAAGAAGGCGTAATCGGTTGATCCACAGTGACGATATATTCTTTTTCATGCTTATTTTCAGCACGCAAAATCTCGTTAACGATATCGCCATCATTGGTCAGCATAATTAAGCCGTCCGAATCTTTATCCAATCGTCCGACATGGAAAATACGCAGAGGATGATTGACAAAATCTACGATATTGCCCCGAATATGACGCTCGGTTGTACTGGTAATGCCTACCGGCTTGTTGAGCACAATATAGACATTTTCTTGTTCGACTTTGATCAGTTTGCCTTTGACCCGCACATCGTCGCCTTCTTCGACCTGACTGCCTAGCTCGGCAACCACACCGTTGATTGTGACAATACCTTCATTGATCCATTTATCAGCACCCCGGCGGGATGTAATTCCAGATTCACTAATATATTTATTAATTCGCACGTATAAGCACACCTTTAACTCTAATTTTTGAGTAAGCTATTCAAGCTGTTACTCAAGTCTACCTCTACGATACCCTTTTTTGCTTTATTTTAAAAGTCATGTTCGTCTGTACGGTATGATGTTATGATTTTGTATGCAAAATATGGTGCAGTGCTTGTTCCAACCGTCCGTATTTGAACATAAATCCTTCTTTGATGAGACGATTAGGGATCACCCAACGGCTTTTAAGCACCAATTCGGGTTCCGTCCGAATCACTCTAGCCCCTAGATTAAGCATCCATGTAGACGCAGGTAGACCGCCTTTACGATGCATCACTTTGCGCATCGTTGCCATCAGTTCACGATTGGTCACCGGATTGGGAGACGTGCAGTTGAATACTCCTTCAAGCGATTCCCACTCTTGAATAAATAAAATAATCTGAAATAAATCTTCAACATGAATCCAGCTAAACATCTGCTTCCCTGACCCTTGATGACCGCCCAGCCCGAAGCGAACTAGATTTTTGAAAGGGGTCATGACACCACCACCAGGTCCTAATACGATAGCAATCCGTAATGCGGCTTGTCGGGTATGCGGAAGGCTAAAAGAGAAAAAAGCTTCTTCCCACGCTTTGGCAACGTCTACCGAAAATCCGCTACCGATTTCGCCTTTCGTCTCGGTCATAGGGCGATCTTCTGCATGACGATAAATAGTAGCTGTGCTGGAATTGATCCAAAGCGCAGGTGGATGTTCACAAGCCAGGATAGCGTTTCCAAGAATCTGGGTGGTTTCGATTCGAGAGTTCATAATTTCACGTTTATTTTGTTCGTTATAACGACAATTGACCGATTTACCTGCTAGATTAATCACCATTTCTGCTCCATCGAGAGCTTGAACAATTCCTTGATGATCATCCCATGCGATATGTGGAGATTGTCTGGAAATGATCTGCACTTCAATACCCAATGATGCAAATCTTTTTTCCAAATACTGTCCGATAAATCCTGTGCCACCTGCCAAGACCACTTTACGTGTCATCGAGATCAACTCAATTCTGTTTGGATAGTTAAATCTACGCGCCAATCCTTACTAATAATTATATTTTACACCATTTTATAACCCTATAACTGTTAAAAAAGGAAAGATTACTGAGGTTATAGCAGTTGACAGTCTGTTCAATCGTGTGTACAGTAAGATGCAAATGAATCGAATGACCACTAGGGGAGCCTTTGTGTAGGCTGAGACGGGAAGATCCCGGACCCTTGGAACCTGATCTAGTTCATACTAGCGTAGGAAAGTGGAGACTGTGCAAGGGTACCTGTACATATACGTACACCTATTCTGCCGCTCCATCACGGGGCGGCTTTTTTGCATGTATTTTTCCATATATTCCAGTAGTGGTCCTTCTTTATTAACCAAGCGTCGTTATCGATGCTTCAATCTAAGGAGGATACAGTTATGAGTTTTTCACAGGAAATTAGACAGGCCGCAGACCCTATTTTTGAAGCGATTTTTAACCATCCATTTGTACAAGGGATTGCCAAAGGTGATCTGCGTAGTGAGCAATTGATCCATTATGTAAAGCAAGATTTTGAGTATTTGAATTCTTTTATGCGTATCTATGGAACGGCGATTGCGAAATGCCCAACACGTGAAGATATGGCGATGTTTAACGAGCAGATTTCATTTGTGCTTCATAGTGAAATTCATCCTCACAATAACTTTTGCGAGGTGGCTGGCGTCAAGTATGAAGATTTGCAAGGATATGCGCTTTCTCCTTCTTCTCATCATTATATTCGTCATATGTTAACTGTGGCTCATGAAGGGGATCTAGGCGATATTTTGGCAGTATTGTTGCCTTGTCCGTGGACGTATTGGGAGATTGGTGTGAAATTATTGGATGAAGTGAAGCCGGATGTCTCCCATCCTTTTTATGATTGGATTAACTTCTATGGCAATCGTACCGATACGATTACTCATCAATTTTGTGCTCGATTGGATAAATGGGCAGAGCAGACGACACCTGCACATCGGGCGCGTATGAAAGAGCATTTTCTTCTAAGTTGTCAGTTTGAATATATGTTCTGGGATATGGCGTACACTCTGGAAGATTGGCCTGTGCCGATGGAGGTTGCACGCGTATGAGTTCCTCATCAATCTCTATGACATGGAAAATGAAAGAAGTGGTGTTGACTGTTATTCTGGCGGTGGCTTGTGGCGTTATTTATCTAGGATGGTCGACATTATGGATACCGATCTCTGCATTAGTGGGGCCTGTAGGTGCAGGATTTATGTTCGGCATCTGGATTATTGCAAGCCCGATTGTAGCTTATATTATTCGTAAGCCAGGGGCGGCATTGATTGCTGAAGTAGCGGCGGCGGCTGTAGAGCTGTTAACAGGTAGCCATTTTGGATTATCTGCTTTATTGATCGGTGTGTTTCAAGGGATTGGAGCAGAGATTGCTTTTGCTGTATTTGGCTACAAACGTTATAACTTAATGACATTAATGTTATCAGGAGCGCTGGCGGCAGTAGGTGGAGTGTTGTATAACGTTATCGCTAATGGATTCGGCTATTACACCACACAAGTATTGATTACGACTCTGGTTATTCAAGTGATCAGTGGAATGATTTTAGGTGGATGGTTAGCCAAAATTATTGTAGAAGCTTTGTGCAAAACAGGGGTGCTAGATCAATACGAAATTATGAAAGTACGGCGGAAGAAGGGAAATGCGAATGGAATCGCTTCTAGGGTGTAAAGACCTGTCAGTACGTTTTTATCAGCGAGAAGAAAATGTATTAACAGACATTCATTTATCGATTTCACGTGGAGAAAAAGTATTGATTCTCGGGCCAAGTGGTAGTGGCAAGTCGACGCTATTATCTGCATTGTCCGGTATTATTCCTGAACATGTAGAAGCTGAAGTGGAAGGCGAGATTCAGTTAGCCCCTCAATGTGGCGTGATGTTTCAAGACCCGGATTCGCAGTTCTGTATGCTTCATGTGGATGAAGAGATTGCTTTTAGCTTGGAAAATCGCTCTATTCCGCGTGCTCAGATGGACACTATGATAGATACGGTGATGAAGCAAGTCGGTCTGAATATAGATCGGCATACCGCTATTGAGACACTATCTGGAGGTATGAAGCAACGGCTAGCGCTAGCGTGTCTGTTAGCGCTTGAACCGGAAGTTCTTTTTTTCGATGAACCGACAGCACAACTTGATCCGATCAGTCGCAAAGAAATTTTTCAATTGCTACATGACCTAGCTGATCATTACGGACAGACGATGGTATTTGTAGAACATACATTAGATGGGTGTATTGAGTGGATGGATACAGTCATTTTAATGAATGCACAAGGGCGTATTATGGCTCAAGGCAAGCCAGCAGAGATGATCGAGCGGTATCGTGCAGAGATGGAAGAAGCTGGCATATGGCAACCTCAATTATTCCCGTATACATGGGAAGATGTACAAGATCATCCGTCTCATCCATTAGCGAAGCAGTTGCAACAGACACTACAACAACGCCGTACAGCTACACTACATGCAGATACAACCGACAATCATACACCTGATATCATAGTTACCGAACAACTGGAGATCGGGTATCGTCAAAAATCTGTTATGAGCGATATGAATATCTCGATTCAGTCAGGGAAATGGGTAGCGATTGTCGGAGCTAACGGAAGTGGGAAAAGTACATTTCTCAAAAGCTTAATTCGGTTAGAACGTATTCGTAGTGGTCAGCTTTCTTTTCAACATAAATTATTAAAAAAATGGAGTGATCGTGATCTGTATGAGCAAGCAGGATTTGTTTTTCAAAATCCTGAACTGCAATTTGTAACCGATACGGTGTTTGACGAGATCGCTTTTGGCGGACGACAACGGAATTGGTCAGAAGAGGAAGTAACCTCCAAAACGATACAATTGTTGCAAGAATTCGGCTTAGAAGCTTATCAAGATCAACATCCATTTACACTTAGTCTGGGACAAAAAAGGCGCTTGAGCGTAGCCACTATGCTGTTATTCGATCAGTCGTTACTTCTATTAGATGAACCTACATTCGGGCAAGATGCTAAAACATCGGCTGAATTAATCAAGCGACTGCAACAACGGCAGGAGCAAGGAACAACGATTGTGATGGTCACGCATGATATGGATCTGGTGGATGAATACGCCGATACCGTGATTTTGTTTGATCAGGGCAAAGTGATCTACAATGGAGCACCTTATCATCTCTTTGCTAATCCAGAACACATCGGGGATCATGCGATTATCCCTCCACTTCATTACCGGTTGCTACAGCCACAGAAGGAGCGGAGTATTGTATGAAAAGCAATCATTCGTGGTTATCCACCTTGAATCCGACGATCAAGTTGGTGACTCATTTGTTAGTGATGTGCGTATTGATGGCAGTCACTGATCCTCGTATCACTTTAGCGATCTGGTTAGTAGCACTGGTGATTGGACTGACTTTGGGTGGTTGGCGGATTGCTTATTTACTCAAACGATTATTGCCGTACATGATCTTTTTTGTAATGATTTTCTGGATGATGGCGGCATTTGGTAAAGGTGAGCATACTATCTGGCAATGGGGATGGTTCCATATTACTGAAGAAAGTCTGAATAATGGTCTAATGATTGCACTGCGGATGCTTGGATTTGTTACGTATGGACTGTTGTTCACATCGACCACCGATCTTACTGCTATGATTATGAGTCTGGTTCATCAATGTAGATTATCGCCAAAGTGGGCTTATGGACTGTTAGCTGGATTTCGCTTTATTCCTTTGTTCCAGACAGAACTGGCTCAAATGAAATCGGCGCATAAGATTAGAGGGTATAAGCAGAAGAATAGCTGGAAATCTTTTATCCGTTATGCGTTACCACTATTCACGCAAGGTATTCGCAAGTCTGAACGAATAGCGATAGCGATGGAAGCACGCGGATTCACAGGCACACGTCAGCGTACCTATTATCTAACTCCACAATTAGCAGGCAGAGATTTGATTTATATTTTTTCATTAGTAATTTTTATAATTATATTACAATTTTATTCTTATACTCTAAATAATTGAAGTATATAATAAGATAAAGGAGATATACATATCTGCTTTATCTTATTATTAAAAAAAAATACTAATAGTATTCAGAAAAGAGTGATAAAGTGAGAGAATCATTATTAAAAAATGTGGAAAATATAATTTCTTTTGATATTGAAAATTTTAACAATAGTTACGAATTAAAAGATATTAATTTTAAAGTTTGTAAAAAATTTATAAATTTTCTTGCTAATCTTTCTAAATTAGAGAATAAAAATGAAATTTGGATTACTATGAGAGGTTTTTCGTTAAGAGATAATAATAATAGGTTTTCTTCACAAGAACACTGCGAGTTTAAAAATAGCCTTTTAAATAATTTTTTTGTTGTTGGACAAAAAGCTGCTTTTTATTTACAAGAAATAGGAGATGAAGTGAAAGGAATAAATACATATTCTGTAAAAGATGAACAAAAATTAAAAGAGGATATTAAAATGCTATTTGATGAATCGATTACGATCTTATCAGATATCAAACCCGAATATGTTCAAAATTTTAAAAGTAAATTTAAAAAATACGAAAATGAAAATTCACTTGATAAGTTACATTATAATAAAAATTTTTTAATAGCTTTTTTGCATAATATTGGCGGTAGATGGTCTGGAAAACCTTACAGTCCTATGATATCTGTAACATATGGTGATAATAAAAAAGAAACTGCAAAGAAATTTGCCACAAAGAATTCAAGATCAGGACCCGAAAATGATGGGTTTATAATATTAAGTTACACAATTCAGGATAATAGAGTTTATGAGAAACTTACAAAAGATTTAAATGAGGAATTAAATAAATTAGGATTAGAATGGTATCAAGATACACATAATGAAATTATTACTATGGATGGTATAATGCCTCACAAAATAATTGGTTTATTTGAAATATCTAAAAATGAAAATAAAGAAATTTTTATTATGAATCCATGGTTGCAAAAAATGTTTATAGAAGATAGAAAATTCGATTATAAAAAAGGAATTAATATAAATCAAGAATATTTCGAAACTTACGCGCGTGAATTAGGCTACACCTCTTATGTTTCTCAAAGTAAAGAAAAAAGATATATTATTAATTTTGATGAAGATTATAAGAATATTAATTTAGGGTTTTGAGAAAAGATATATCATTCATAAAACGAGAAACATTATAATTATATTTTGAAATAATACTCAATTTAATCATAAAATGTATCAATAATTGCTAAAAGCATCTTGATTCTCCTGTACATTTTCCAAAAATACAATCTTACCTTCTTCATTCACACGAGCAATATCAATTCCTGTTTTAGCATAGACTTTTCCTTCACTTGACATGCCACATACTGCCCAGCGGGATTCGTAGGTTCCGTTGGTTTGCAGTTCCCACGGCTCATGCATATGTTTGATATCAATATTGTATTGATAGAATGTATCCATAAAAGTTTTGAACCCGTTACGTGTAGCTCCGTTCAGTACAATCTCTACATCTGGAATAAATAAATCCAATAATTGTTCCATCGCTTGTGGATCAGTACGTGAAGCATCGAATAAGCGGAAATAGTCGTTTAATGTTTGGATAGCTGTTGTCATTTGATAAGGCTCCTTTTTGATAAAAAAACATAATCTTGCTCTCATTGTATTTAATAGTTTGATGAAATTCGAACTGTTAAAGTGTATCATACATCTAACATAATAAATAGTTCGACCAAAATCGTACTTTTCAATTGATAGTTGCTCCAATAAATGATAAGTTGAAGAGTATGAAAATATTAGAAGCTACCCGACCGACACCGATCAAGCTTGTCGATGTATTCAGCGCACTAAGTGATCCTGTGCGATTGAAAATACTATTGTGTCTTGCACATCATGGAGAAAAAAGTTGTGCAGGTTTTCAAATGAGTCATATTTCCAAATCCACCTTGTCTCATCATGTTAAAATATTACGCGAAACGGGATTAATCCAATTACGCATTGATGGCAGACAACATTTTTATCGTATTTGCCAAAGTGAACTAGACACTCAATTTCCTGGATTGTTAGCATCTATTCTTCAAACGGAAGAAAAAGATCTACTCTAATCTGTTTTTCCTCAAATTTAATAGCTTTGAAAGAAGGTATACCATGAATAAACCATCCATTTATGGATTAACATTAGATCAATTATCGTCATGGCTTGGTGAGCGTGGACACAAGAAATTCCGCGCCGGTCAGGTCTGGGATTATTTGTATCGTCAGCGTGTAACCGAATTTAATGAAATGACTGAAGTGAATCCGGCTTGTACCGCTTTGCTTGCCGAGCATTTTGCAATTCAGACATTAACCGAACATGTGAAGCAAGAATCTGCTGATGGTACAGTGAAATTTCTGTTCCGTTTGGAAGATGGCAACTTGATCGAAACGGTATTGATGCGTCAGAAGTATGGTCAATCGGTCTGTGTAACCACTCAAGTAGGCTGTAATATCGGCTGTAGCTTTTGTGCAAGTGGTCTAATTAAGAAAAGTCGTGATCTAACCGCAGGTGAGATTGTAGAACAGATCATGAAAGTGCAATTTCATCTGGATGCAGCCGCGCAAGACCAATTGGTTACGCATATCGTAGTAATGGGAATCGGCGAACCATTTGATAACTTTGAAAATATGGTCGATTTCTTAAATATTGTGAAAGACCGCAAAGGTCTGGTAATTGCGCCTAAACGTATCACTGTCTCCACAAGTGGTCTGCCTGACAAAATCAGAGAATTTGCCGATAGTGATCTACAGGTGAATCTAGCTCTTTCTTTACATGCACCGAATAATGAACTGCGTACACGCATTATGAAAATTAATCGTGCTTATCCATTAGAGCAATTGATGTCTGCTGTAGAGTACTATTTAACCAAAACAAATCGCCGTATTATGCTAGAATACATTTTGCTACGTGATGTGAATGATCATCAAGAACATGCACAGCAATTGGCTGATCTAATCGCTCATATGAACAAGTCAGCCAGTGTGAATCTGATTCCATACAATCCAGTTGATGAGCATAGCCAGTATCAACGTAGTTCTCAAGAATCGATTATTACATTCTACGATACGTTGAAAAAGAATGGTGTGAACTGTACAGTTCGTCTGGAGCATGGAACAGATATTGATGCAGCTTGCGGACAATTGCGCAGTAAACAAATTAAAAAAGCAGCACAAGCGAAAAATGAAGACAATCCTGTTGTGGTTGGCTCATGATTCTAATGAACTAATAGAGTATGAAGATGAAATAAAGCAGGCTGTCGGTGAATTCCGACAGTCTTTTTTGCAATATATCATCTTGGTGTGATCTTGCAAGCGTTCTAATTTCTGCTATTATAGTATGAAAAATGATGCAAGAAGGTGTTCTGGTATGCCCTCTAATGCTAAATTGAAATGGTTCAAAAAATCCTCGTTCCTACTCCGTCATCTCTCAATCAAGCATCGCTTACTGATCGCTTTTCTGATTACTTCTCTTTTACCTGTCGTTATTGTCGCCTTTTACTCCAATCAAATCTATGAGACATCGACCACAACCAAGATCAGTGAGACATCTACACAGACATTAGATGAATTAGCTCGTAATATCGCTAGAGAACTGGAACAATACGAGACATTAAGTGAAAATATTATTATTAACCCTTCGATTCAGACAGGGCTAGCCAATTACAATCAGTTAACCGATCTGGACAAAAATGTGTTGCAAACGTTGATTCGCAAACAACTGGATCAGCAGATTTTCAGCTTTAGTAACCTTTCTAATGTCGTTATTATGACCAATACAGGCGCGGCTTTTTTCGATCTGGGCTATCAATGGTATCCAGGTAATCAATTAAGTGAAGTGATGACTCAAACAGAAGGCGTTGCTCGTAATGCGTATTGGTCTTACCTTCGTTCTAATCGTGGTACGCCAACATTAGCCCTCACCCGCAAAATCTATTCCGAAAATGATCTAAATTCATCTCTAGGTTATATTGTTCTTTGTTTTGATGAAAAAAGTTTTGCCCGTAATCTATATCAGTCTGTCAATCTAGGAAAAGGTAGTAGTATCTACATAACCAATGATAATGGAATGGTGATTTCTTCGTTGAATCCAACGATTGCACAAGGCAATATTTTTCACAAAGATATCATATCCAAAATGATCAGCGCACAACATCAAGGCAAATCTGAAGCATTTGAATCAACGATTTTGAATACAAAAATGTTGGTGACCAGTGCAGAGATTCAGATGGCAAATTGGCATATTATCGGCTTGATTCCTCATTCTTTTATCGTGTCAGAACTTACCGGATTACGAAATCATATTATTGCGTTATGTCTATTGACGTTACTATTGTCTGCTATCGTATCTATGTGGATATATTTTAGTATTAGTTCGCCGATGCGTTCGCTTTTATTATTTGCCAAACGGGTAGATCGTGGGAAGTTAGACGGAATGCCTCAACAAGGGCCTTATCCAGATGAAATGCAGCAATTAACATCAACTATCTACAACATGGTAGATAGACTCAAACAATTGATCGTGCAGATCCAGACCGAACAGCAAGCCAAAAGGGAAGCAGAACTCAAAATGCTACAAGCTCAAATTAATCCTCACTTTTTATTTAATACATTAAATTCGCTGAAATGGAGTGCAATGCTCAGTGGCAATGCTTCGCTAACACAGGGGATTGGCTCATTATCTGAATTGCTTCACAATACGATTCTAGTCAAAGAAGAAATGATCCCGTTAGCGAAAGAAATTGAAAATGTACAACATTATGCAAATATTCAGCGTATTCGTTATGGTGATTCATTTCATCTGGAAGTGCAGTTACACGAAGACACCGCTACATGGATGGTACCCAAATTTATTTTACAGCCGATTGTCGAAAATTCGATCTTGCATGCTGGAGCAGATGAGCATGCTAAAGTAAATATTCGAATAGAAGCCAGTCTGTCTGATCAAGGAATACAGATTCTTATCTGCGACAATGGCAAAGGATTTGACCAGACCGAACAACGTCAACAGACAGTATTATATCGCTCATTATCTGGAATAGGTATTACAAATGTACATGAACGAATCAGGCTTCATTATGGAGAACCTTATGGTCTAATCACACATAGTAGAATTAATTATGGAACAACGACTGAGATTACATTACCTAAGCGAGATCGTACAAAGGAGGACAAAAATGATGTATAAAGTGTTGATTGTTGATGATGAGTTAATTGTTCGTCATGCTGTAAAAACGCTTATTCATTGGGAAGGTAGTCGATTTGAATATGCGGGGTCATGTTCGAATGGACGTACTGCGCTTGAACTTATCGCACAGACTGATATTGATATTGTGATTACCGATATCAAGATGCCTGATATGGATGGGATAGCGCTTATTAAGCAATTACGAGCTGATCAGTATCATGGAGAGATCTTAGTATTAAGCAACTACAATGATTTTGAATTGGTACGTGAAGCACTCAAACATAGTGCACATGATTATATGCTCAAATTAACATTGCAGACAGATAACTTTATGCAAGTGCTTGAAGAAATGGCTGCTAAAATAGATCAAAAAGAACCCGTACTCCAAAAAAATACATCTCTCAGTATCGCTGACCCTGTAGAATATAGTGATTTTCAGCAGCAATTATTGGAGATATGCGGTATAGATCATTCCGCTATCCAGTTACTTCAACGTGCAGAGATCAATACACAATCATCTACATCTTCAGACTCTTCTTATCGTCCATTGGATATCGAGCGACAACTCCTCTTTTTATTTGCAGTCAATATCGAACAAGCTAATGCTAACGACAATCTATTGAATGCAGCTCAACGCTTAAAGTCAGCTTTATCTGGATTGTCAGATGAACTTTTTTCCAATAGTCATCATGTAATGTTAGCTGAACTGAACAATCATCAATTTATTGTAGGCGTAACTTGTGAAAAAAGTTCTTCGTTAATATCTGCGAATCCATCCTCTTGGAGTGAAACAATAGCGCAACGGCTGATCAGTTTATCTAACATGTATTACAATATTCCTTTACAGATTGTGTACACGATAGGAGCAAGTAATGAGCATGAACTCAGACAACATATCCAGTACTGTCTAAATATCGAAGAATCCCCTCTACCTTTAGCAATAAAGCCAACACCCCATAGATTAAGTCCGTCTCATTCCGATCATAAAGCGATGATTCGGCCAGAAGTACAAAAAGTGATCGATTATTTGCAGACTTATTATGCAGAACGTATTCATTTATCTGAAATTGCGGCTTATGTGAATCTGTCTGAACCTTATTTGTGTCAGGTATTTAAAGTAGAAATAGGGCAAAGTATTCTAACATATCTAAACGATATTCGAATGAATCATGCGTATCAAATGCTATCCTCAGGACAATGGCTGGTCAAACAGGTAGCGTTAGAAGTAGGTATTCATGATCCATTTTATTTCAATCGCTTGTTTAAAAAACGTTATGGAATCTCACCTAAACAGATAAAACCTGTCTTATCATGATAGATAAAAATAAAAAAACTAGATGATTTTATGTATGATCATAAAATTGTCTAATTTTTTGTTCATCGTATATAAAAAAACTAAAAATCATCTATAAGGTTTACCTGTATTGTACATTTTACTATCATCAGAACCCTTCTATACTGAATACATGCAGCGTCGCTTCTATCCAGAAGCTCATTATATAAATGGGGTGAATGTATGAAGGGGATCAAAACATTAAATATGTTAAGTGCAGTTGTATTGTCATTTTCGTTGTTGGCTGGATGTGGGGGTAATGCAAGCAGTACAGATAAAAGCACTCAAGCAGCCAATAGCCAATTTGCTGATCCAGACCTCAATATCGCTGTTTTTCAAGGAGGATATGGACGGGAATACTGGGATACGATTGCAGAAGACTTTATGAAAGATTATCCGGGAACCAAGATCAATATTACCGCCAGTCCCAAAATCGCTGAATTGATTCGCCCCAAAATTGTAGCCGGTAATCCGCCAGATTTAATGTATATTGCAGGCAGCGATAATACATCATTGCTAGATGGTTTGGTCAAAGACCATGCTTTACTAGATTTAACCGATGTGTTTGATAGCACGCCAAAAGGAGAAACACAGCCGCTCAAAAATAAAATTCTACTGGGTGCTTTAGAATCCAGAGCGATGGCTCCTTATGGAGATGGCAAAGTGTATGCTGCCCCGTTTAACTTTGGTGTAATGGGATTGTGGTATAACAAAACTCTTTTTAAACAAAAAGGAATTGAAGTTCCAAAAACATGGGATGAATTGTTAGCACTCAATACAACAGCACAACAAAATAATAGAGCGCTATTTACGTATCAAGGGTTATATCCAGGTTATCTGGAAGAAATCATTGTACCTTCGATCTATAGTGTGAGTAAGCAGACAGGATTAACTGATTTTTTTGATTACAATCCTGCATTTTGGACAAGTGATACATTCCGTCAGGTATGGGGTGTACTGGAAAAGATCGCTACCGAAGATAACGGATTGATGAAAGGTACAGTCGCTTTGAATCATACACAAGCACAGACTGAATTTATGCAAGGTCATGCGATGTTTATTCCGAACGGCACATGGTTTGAAGATGAAATGAAAGATGCTCCGCGTGAAGAAGGATTTGAGTTTGGATTTCTAGGCGTACCTGCTTTTAAAAAAGGTGATCCGGTTACAGCGATGACCAGTGTAGAGCAGATTGTTATTCCAGCCAAAGCCAAAAATCCAGAATTAGCTAAAGCCTTTTTATCGTATCTGTATACTGATAAAAGTGTAAAACTCAATGCTGAAAAATCAAAAGGAATCCTTGCTGTTAAAGGAGCACCTGATCTGGTCAAAGAGTATATTTCTGATACGACTTACAATGTCTACAAAACAGTCGATAGCGGTATGGTAGCCATAAACGGTTCGTTTAAATCGGTAGCTAAAGGTAGCAAATACAATCCAAGCGAAGAAGTGTATAATCCTATTTCTTCATTGATGAATAAGCAGATGACATTAGATCAATATAGTGCGCAAATGACCAAATTATATACTGAACTGAATCAAGAGTTAGTGAATAATACACCATAAGTAAAAACTAAGGAGGGCGATAACATCGTCCTCTTTGATCGAAAGGAGTCTTCGCATCCTATGAAAATGAAGACAAGACGGCGCTGGTTTTTATTATTTTGTTTGTTGCCCGGACTGTTATTGCTTACGTTGTTTAAGTTGTATCCTACGGTCGAAGTATTCCAGAAATCTTTTTACTTATGGACAGGTATCGGAGATGAGCCGAAATGGGTAGGGCTACAAAACTTTATCGACTTATTCAATGATGATGTATTTTTGTTATCGTTACGCAATACCGGATTTTTGATGTTAGTGGTACCTGTATTGACGTTATTTATCGCATTGATTAATGCATCGATTCTGACACGTTCCAAATTGAAAGAACGTGGACTTTATCGCACTTTATTTTTCTTTCCCAGTATTTTATCTTTTGTCGTCATTGCTATTCTATGGTCGTTTATTTATCATCCGACGATTGGATTTCTCAATTCAGGGCTTGATTTGATCGGATTAAGTAGCTGGGCGCTTCCGTGGTTAGGCGATGAACGGACAGTATTGTGGGCGTTAGCAATCACGATGATCTGGCAAGCGGTTGGTTATTATATGGTGATGTATATGGCAGGAATTGATAGTATATCTCCTGATTTGTATGAAGCAGCAGGTATAGATGGAGCTACCCCAATTCAGCAGTTTATTCATATTACGATTCCGATGTTATGGGAAATTATTCGAATTACGATTATTTTCAGTATTAACGGTGTGCTTACAATTAGCTTTATTATCGTATCGATTATGACAGGCGGAGGGCCAAATCGTCATTCCGAAGTAATTATGACGTATCTGTACAGTCAGGCTTTTTCCAATTCCAATTTTGGATATGCGATGGCGATTGGTGTATTTGTGTTTGTAATGTCGTTTTTGTTAGCGATTTTAAGCAACCGTTTAACACGAAGGGAGGCACCTTAACATGTCGATGACAGCCAACTTTGAAAGCGGGAGCACAAAGCCTAAGGTTAGTGTATCCAAAACACCACTGCGCTGGGTAGGTCATATCGTGTTACGTATTTTTTTGATCATACAGGCATTAATCGTCGTTTATCCTTTGATCTGGAATGTATTAGCTTCGTTCAAAACAAATACAGAAGTGATGGAAAGTCCGTGGAGCTTACCGAAGACATTGAACTGGGAAAATTATGTGAATGCTTTTACTACTGCTCGTATTGGTGATTATATGCTGAATTCGGTATTAGTGGTTGCGATGTCGATGGTTATTCTGTTAGCTGTAGCTTTACCGACAGCGTATGCGTTAGGTAGAATGCAATTTAGAGGCAGAGGATTGATTACGAATCTGTATATGGCAGGGTTGTTTATCGGAGGTGCGTATATTATTGTACCGCTATTTATTCTGATGAATAATCTACATATGCTGGATAATCGCTTCTGGCTAAGTGCAGTCTATGCAACAGGTAGCCTTTCTTTTTCTGTCTATCTGATGATTGGATTTATGAAGTCGATTCCACAAGATTTTGAAGAAGCGGCGCTGATTGATGGAGCAGGATATATGAATATTTTGTTCCGTATTATTTTACCGATTACACGTCCTGCGATTGTAACTCTGGTGGTATTCGGCTTTTTTGACTTCTGGAATGAATATGTATTGGCATTAACATTAGTCACAAGTGATGAGAAAAAAACGATTCCGATCGGGCTGGCTAATCTGATGCAGATTCAACAATATGCGACAGATTGGGGTTCTCTGTTTGCAGGATTAGTAATTGTATTGATTCCTACCGTCATTGTCTATGCATTATTGCAGAAAAGATTAACCGAAGGCATGATGATGGGCGGGGTCAAAGGTTGATCGCAGTAGATCAGATCATAGGGAGGAAGCGCTGTTGAACACTTTTGAAGTTGTTGGCAATGACTTTGTCTATAACGGTCAGCCGATTCGTCTGCTGTCTGGTGCAATACATTATTTTCGCATTGTGCCTGAATACTGGGAAGATCGGTTGCTCAAGTTAAAAGCTCTCGGCTTAAATACAGTGGAGACGTATATTCCATGGAATCTACATGAACCACAAGAAGGTGTTTTTGATTTTACAGGTATCGCAGATGTTGTAGCTTTTATTCAATTAGCCGGATCATTAGGATTGCATGTGATTGTTAGACCGAGCCCTTATATTTGTGCAGAATGGGAATTTGGAGGATTGCCTGCATGGTTGCTTGCTGATCAGAATATGCGACTGCGTAGTTATGATATATCTTATCTGGATAAAGTAGATGCTTATTATGATATGTTATTACCGCTTCTTCAACCTTTGTTATGTACCAAAGGTGGGCCGATTATAGCGATGCAGATCGAAAATGAGTACGGAAGTTATGGCAACGATACAGCATATCTTCAATACATTCAAGAAGCAATGGTGATACGGGGAATGGATGTATTGTTGTTCACCTCAGATGGGCCGGAAGACTTTATGTTGCAGGGTGGGATGGTTCCCGGTGTACTGGCGACCGTTAATTTTGGATCGAATGCAACGTCTGCTTTTGCTAAGCTCAAGCAGTATCAACCGGATGCTCCACTTATGGTGATGGAGTTCTGGGATGGTTGGTTTGATCATTGGATGGAGCCTCATCAGACCCGTTCAGCACAAGATACAGCAGAGACTGTTGATGACATTTTGCGATATGAACAAGCTTCACTCAACTTCTATATGTTTCACGGAGGAACAAACTTTGGCTTTTACAATGGAGCCAATCATATTAAGCAGTACGAACCAACTGTAGGAAGTTATGATTATGGAGCTTTATTAAATGAACAGGGACAGCCAACAGATAAATTTTTTGCGGTTCGAGAAGTACTTGGTGAATATATAGATTTACCTGCATTGGAATTACCTGTACCGATCCCGACTGCTAATTATGGCACTGTAACTTTACATGAATATAGTCCTTTATTTCAGAATCTAGATGTGCTAACCACAGCGATTCATTCTTCTTCACCTGAACCGATGGAGAAGCTAGGGCAAGCGTATGGCTTTATTTTATATTCCACTATAGTCAAAGGGCCACGAACCGAAATGGAACTTATTCTTCAACAGGTAAGTGATCGGGCTATCGTATATGTAGATGAAACATATCAAGGGATTATCGAGCGCTGGACCCCGTCTAATCTTCCTTTAGAAGTACCAGAACAAGGTATACGTTTAGATATTCTAGTCGAAAATATGGGACGTATTAATTATGGCCCTTACTTGCGCGATCCTAAAGGGATTACGGAAGGTGTACGGCATGGCAATGCATTTCTATATGATTGGACGATCTATCCATTACCGCTACATTCGCTTAGCGACCTTATCTATACGCAGACAGAGACGCTATCAGCCCCACTTGATCAACCAGCTTTTTACCGTGGCATATTTCATGTACAATCTCCAGCCGATACATTTCTGAGAGTAGATGGTTGGGTCAAAGGGGTAGTATTTTTAAATGGATTTAATCTAGGTCGATACTGGCAAGTAGGGCCGCAGAAAACACTGTATATTCCTGCGCCATTGTTAAAGCAAGGCGATAATGAGTTAATCCTGTTCGAATTACATGGATATAAGCAATTGCAAGTACAGTTGGTGGATACTGCTGATCTAGGCTAGTAAAAAAAGATAACAGATCCGATATAGCATACTGATGATACGAAAGGAAGAACCACATATGGTGATTTCGATTGAACAAGCGGCTCATATCTATCCATCTGCCAGACAATTAGCCTGGCAAAAGTTAGAATTTTATAGCTTTATTCATTTTTCGATGAATACATTTACCGATAGGGAATGGGGAATGGGTGATGAGTCACCTGCGTTATTTAATCCAGAGCAATTGGATGCACAGCAATGGGTAGATGCTTGTCAGGCGGCAGGCATGAAAGGACTTATTCTGACGTGTAAGCATCATGATGGATTTTGCCTGTGGCCCAGTCAATATACAAATCATTCGGTACAGAGTAGTCCCTGGCGCAATGGACAAGGAGATCTGGTCAAAGAAGTATCCGAAGCTTGCCGCAAAGCAGGTCTGAAATTTGGGATTTACCTTTCTCCATGGGATCGTCATGAACCTACATATGGAGATTCTGAAGCCTACAACGATTATTTTGTACATCAGCTTGAAGAACTGTTAACTGGATATGGTGAATTATTTAGCGTATGGTTTGACGGGGCTTGTGGAGAAGGCAAGCAAGGGAAAAAACAAGTGTATGATTGGGATCGCTATTACGCAGTTATTCGCAGACTTCAACCACAAGCGGTGATTTCAGTATGTGGCCCCGATGTACGCTGGTGTGGTAATGAAGCAGGGCATACCCGTTCCTCCGAATGGAGTGTTGTACCTGCAAGCATGCAGGATAACGAAAAGATACAAGCCAACTCCCAAACTGAAGATAATGGAGAATTTGCTACATTGGTGCGCTCGGATCAGGACGATCTAGGCAGTCGCCATATGATTGCCGAAACAGAGCATTTGATCTGGTATCCTGCGGAAGTTAATACATCGATTCGCCCGGGCTGGTTTTATCATTCGGCTGAAGATGATCAGGTCAAAATATCCACAGAACTTATGGAATTATATGAAAGAATAGTAGGCGGGAATGCTTGCTTTTTGCTAAATATACCGCCTGATCGTAGAGGATTAATTCATGAACAAGATGTGTATGAGTTGCAACAACTAGGGGGAAAAATAAAGAATCATTATCAATACAATCTAGCTGAACATGCTCTAATTCAAGCATCTGATTCAGATCCAGAGCATCCTGCTCCTCTCGCTATCGATCTCGCGGAAGATACGTATTGGTGTACTCCCTATGGAACAGAGCAAGCTGAGATCGAACTGGATTTGGGCACAATCCAGACATTTCATCGAATCGTATTAATGGAACATATTGAGTCAGGGCAACGTATCGAGTCCTTTACGATTTCTTATCAGGATCGTCATCAAAAATGGATCGAATGTTATCATGGTTCCATTGTTGGATATAAGCATATTTGTCGTTTTTCAGATATTAGTGCACAGTATATTCGAATATCTATTGTCGAATCGCGTTATTGTCCAACATTACAATCGATAGAAGTGTATTAATCAACTAGACAGCTATCGAACGAGATTATATGATAAAACCAGATATTTCGTAGCATATGACTGCGAATGATCTGGTTTTTTGCTTTTCAAAATATAGCAGATGCATATATTGTCGAATTTTGATAGAAAAAAGTAACTATATCTTCAAGAGTAGCCGATAAATAAAGTAGAATACGTATATTTCTAAAGCAGAAATGTATGCAATAGGAGAAAGATATGAAAAGAGAGAAACATCATTTTCCGAAGAAATGGATATTACTTATGATAGGTTGTATCGCAGTTATTGTGATCATAGGCGGAGTGTATACATATCGTTCTCAACCAGAAGTCTCCCCTACAGCAGCGTTTATTACATCCCATATGGTCAATGAGAATGGGACGTTAGCGAGTCGTCTTTTACCCGCTACTTCGACAGATCCTGATATTGTAGCTGGTCGAGAAGCATTATCTGAATCGCTAGGATTGTGGATGCAATATGCGCTACTAACCGATGACTCCAAAAGTTTTGAACACAGTTATACGTTGTTACAACAGTATTTTTTGGATAAAAACAAGCATTATATTTACTGGAAATTAGAGCCGAACGGACAATCGAAAGTAAATACCAACGCACTTGGAGATGATCTACGCATCGTAGGCGCGCTGTTACAAGCATCTACCCAGTGGAAACAGCCTACTTATCATACAACTGCCAAGCAAATTGTCGATACGTTGCTTGCTTCAGATCAGCAACATGGTTATCTTGTCGATTATCATGATTTTGAACATGGATATTCCGCAGATGTACTCAGCCTAACGTATATTGATGTGCCTGCTTTGGAACAGATGAAGCAGACCAACATCATCACCACTCAAGAGTACACGAAGTACACCGATCTACTTCACAATACGCCCAATGATGGAGTCTTTTACCCCAGAACATACAGCGTAGCTACAGGCAAATACAACTATGACGATACGATTAATCTGATAGATCAACTGATTTTAGCGATCCATCGGAGTGAATTAGGTGAACCTTCCGATCAACTGATCGCTTTTATGAAAAAAGAATTTGAGCAGAATCATAAGTTAGCCGGACGCTATAAGCGTGCTGATCAGACCGCAGATGTAGCATATGAATCGCCAGCAGTGTACGGACTTGCGATTTTGTTAGCTTTACAGGAGAACGATCAGCAGTGGGCAGACCAATTATATGCACAAATGCTAACGATGAGAGGATGGGATCAAGCTTATCCGGGAGGCTATGTATTTGATGGAGATACTCATATTTTTGATGATTTATTTCCTCTTTTAGCAGAGACACATTTGCAGAAAGGCAGTGACACGAAGTAAATGAGAACAAGTCGAAAACGTAAAGAATTAAGTACCAACACCAGCATTATTAATCAAATGCGTTTGGGTTATATCATTTTGATTGTGCTGGCGATCGCACAGGAAGTGCTTGTGTTTTTTAATATTTATGCAGATGGTGGCTATAGCTTATTAGAGATCGCTTTGAATATAGGCGCAATGGTTGCATTGTTGTTCGGGTTTGTCGTTTCGATGGGCATTGCTGTAGTGGTTATTTTTATATTTATAGTGACCTATTTTGTATGGATGGTTACATATGCTCCAGTCAATACACTGATCTTTTTTGAACTATTTTTGATCCCGGCTAATATTCTGATTGCTGCTTTTATCAAATCGACGTTGATTCGTAATCAAAGAGTTAGCGAACGATTAGAAGACTTGCGCAAGCGTGATCCTGAAATTGATTTGTATACGACATTAGGCAACAAAAAAGCGTTAGAAGCTACTGTTATCAAACAGTCTAACCTGGCTAGACGTTATTCCAAAAATTATACATTTTCGATGGCGATGTTTAAGATTGAATTTCTAGCACTGGTACAAGAATCGTTAGGTAGCCAGCTCTATTCGCAATTTCTGTTGGAGTTGTCCGAGACGATTCAAAAACAAATTCGGTATGAAGATTATAAGTTCTCGATTGAAGATGGACGTTTTATTATTTTGTGTCCTATGACCGATCAACAGTATCTGCAATTGCTAACCGATCGTATCAAAAACGCTATGATGAATATCAAATTTTTAGATAAAAAAGGCAAAGAGTTGAAATTTGTCATTCGCGCTGGAGCATTCGTATTTCAAAAAGAACAATTCAGCACCTATGAAAATATTGATGGCATTATCTCTGCGCTAGAACGCAATACAGAAACCGATCTGATTGCAGAATATATTTAAATACATGTTTGTTCACAAGGAGGTTGATAGAGATGGAATATACGAGCTGGTTTATCCCGCTTTGTATTGTGATTAGTAGCTTATTCAGTATCGCTATTATTGTACTTACCATTATGACATTGGTTTTCCGTGCAAATGTAAATAAAAAGTATGACCGGGGGAAAAATCATGTCTGATGCTATTTTGCTCATCTCGATTATGAGTATATGGATTGCTGTATTCGAATCGATCGTCATTATGTGGGGTGCGATTCGGTTTATGTTCAAGCAGAATAAAATTCCGATGGTGATTCCTGAAAATATGGATCATTTCCCGAATGTAACAGTGATTGTACCTGCACATAATGAAGAGATCGTCATTATGTCTACCGTCGAGCATATTTTGAAGCTGAATTATCCTCAGGACAAAGTACAGATTATTATCGTAGCTGATAATTGTAGTGACAATACGGCTGCTCGTTTGCGAGCTTTGAAAGAACAACCTGCTTATGCTGATCGTGACTTTACTATTATGGAGCGTACGGGTAGTGGTGGTAAATCCGGTGCGTTAAATGATGCGATGGTGATCTCCAAAGGCGAATGGTTATGCGTGTATGATGCAGATGCCGCGCCCGAGAAAAATGCACTTCTTTTTCTAACCCAAAAAGCAATGGAACAACCTGAGAAATACGGCGCTGTATTCGGTCGCAACAAAGCACGTAATCGCAGCCAGAACTTCTTATCCGGTTGTATCAATCTGGAACTTGTCACGATTCAGCGTGTGCATCATACAGGTATGTGGGAGTTATTCGGATTGGGTACGATTCCGGGCACGAACTTTATTGTGCGCAAAGACTTAATGGAAGAGATCGGTGGATGGGACCCGCAAGCCATAACAGAAGATACCGCGATTTCATTTGAAATTTTGACACGTGGTAAGCTGATCGCATTAGCTCCTCAAGCTGAAGCGTACCAACAAGAACCGGAACTGCTCAGTGTGTATATGAAGCAACGGGAACGCTGGTCTAAAGGCAATTATAGTGTAGTGATGGACAATATTCATCATTTATTTGATAAAACAAGCTGGCGTATCAAGCTACATGTTATGTATTATGCAGCTAGTTATTTCTGGTTTATGATCGCTATTATTGTTTCGGATATTATTTTTCTAGCCAATATTGTGTATCAGATTATAGAGCTATTTAATCCTGCGGTTGTTTCTCCTGTTCAATTTGTTGGAGACGTATATGTGTATCTGGTTATTGGTTGGGCGCTTATGTATTACATCTATGTATTGCAGATTAATATGGCACTGGCAACAGATATCGGACAAAGTAATACACGTAACTTTATTTTATCGTGCGTTTCTTACTTTACGTATTCGCAATTGTTCCTGATTATCTCGGTTAAAGCATTCTTCTCGATTACGTATGATCGGATAACAGGTAGAGAAAGCAAATGGTACAAAACCAAGCGCTTTGGCTAAAAGTTGCTTGATCTGTCTTGATTCGTATAGTGAAATCAAAAAAGCCAGCCTCTGTAAAAAGAGGCTGGCTTTTTTTCTAGTTGAATGTAGGTATCTAGCTTATAGTACACCCTTCATAAAGCTTTGAATTTTGGGACCCATCACGAACAGGATCACACCAAGTGCGATAGACACACCGCCAATCACTCCGAAATAGATCATTTCGGTATCAGGGCTATAAAATTGAACGATAATCGCATTAATCGCTTGAGCAGCAGCATTAGATAAAAACCATAGACTCATCGTTTGCGCAGAGAAAGCCGCAGGAGCGAGCTTGGTTGTTGCAGACAGCCCAACAGGAGAAAGGAATAACTCTCCAACTACAATAATAAAATAGCTCAGTACAAGCCATAGCGGGCTTACAAGCGAATTCTCACCACCGAAGTAAGAAGGAATAAGAATAACAAGGAACGACAACCCGGCAAACAGCAATCCTAAAGAGAATTTGCGCGGAATGATCGGTTGACGATTTCCAAGTTTGAGCCAGATCGCTGCAAACACAGGAGATAGCGCAATAATAAATAGCGGATTAAGTGATTGGAACCATGCAGGAGCAATATGAATACCCATAAAGTCCAATTGAGTACGTTTATCTGCATAAGTTGCCAGTACGGTTGACGTTTGTTCTTGAATAGACCAGAACATTACAGCCGCTATAAATAAAGGAATATAAGCAAGCAGACGTGAACGTTCGACATCTGTTGTTTTTTTACTACGATACATCGTAACGAAGTAACAGATAGGAATCAAAATTCCTAGTATAGCCACTACAGTGACAAATGATTTTAACGTTAACCAACCCATCATAATTGCCAGTACAACGATAATCGCAATAATCACCGCACTGATTGCAAAAATTTTGATCGTTTTTTTCTTCTCATCAGCAGATAGTGGATTACCTACTACAGTACCTGCTAGACCTAGATTTTTCTTTTTCGTTAATACAAATACAACCAGCCCTAAAAACATCCCGATCGCTGCTGTAGCAAAACCCCAGTGGAAACCATAACTAGTCTGCAATCCACCGACGATCAAAGGAGAGATAAATCCACCTAGATTGATACTCATATAGAAAATACTAAAACCAGAATCACGGCGATTGTCTTTTTCCCCATACAATTCACCAACTACATTAGAAACGTTCGGTTTGAGTAGTCCTGTACCGAGTACAATCAAGCCCATCGATACGAATAATAGCGGTACGCTGTTTGGAATAGCGAGCACAATATGCCCGATCATAATCAAGACGCCGCCATAGAATATCGCTTGGGATGAGCCAAACACGCGGTCAGCTAACCATCCTCCAATAATACCGGACATATAGACAAGTGATCCGTAAATCGACATAATCGCAAGCGCTGTCGCTTCATCGAATCCAAGCCCACCTTTAGATACTTCATAGTACATGTAGAATACAAGAATCGCTCTCATTCCATAATAAGAGAACCGCTCCCAGAATTCAGTGAAAAACAAAGTGAACAATCCTTTGGGATGACCGAAGAATCCTTTTTGCGGTACGCTGTCTACTACTTGTTGCTTATTCACTTCTGACACAAATGAACCTCCTGATCTAACTATCTTTTATTTGAATAGATTCATTACAGAATTACACGCCTAAATACTTACATATCAACATATAGGGCTATCGAAAATATTTACACGTCACTTCAGCAATCGAACCATCAGAATACAACATATTTTGCATATCATCAATGAGAAATTACAAAGACAATTAAACGTAGTGCATATATACAATGCCAAAGGTGAAGTGTCATAATATAAATAAGCTTAATATATTGAAAGGATAGGTGAACAAAGATGAAATATGACATTTTGTATGAAGGCGCGTTTGCCATGTTGAAGGTACATATAGAACAAGGAGAAGCGATCAAAGCTGAATCTGGCGCTATGGTCTCGATGTCTCCCAATGTAGAAATTAAAGGAACGATGGACGGCGGACTGATGGGTGGTCTGGGTCGTATGTTATCAGGAGAAAAATTCTTTTTTCAAGAGTTGCGTTCTACACGTGGCCCTGCGGAAGTGTTGTTAGCACCTTCCAGTATTGGCGATGTGACTGCTGTAGAATTAGATGGATCGTATAGTTTGTATGTTCAGAAAGATGGTTTTTTAGCAGGTACAGAAGGTATTGAAGTGGGTACACAAATGCAAAATCTGAAAAAAGGATTATTTTCAGGTGAAGGTTTCTTTATTATCGAAATTCGGGGTAAAGGAACTGTATTCTTGTCTTCTTATGGTTCGATTCATGCGATCAATCTAGCTCATGGTGAAGAAGTGATCGTCGACAATGCCCATCTTGTAGCATGGCCGGGATATATGAATTACCAGATTGAAAAAGCATCCAAAGGCTGGTTATCCAGTGTAACCAGTGGAGAGGGCATTGTGTGTCGCTTCCGGGGCGAAGGGGTTGTTCTAATTCAGTCTCGTAATCCGGCTGGATTCGGTAATTGGATCAGACAGTTTATTCCGAGCAAGTAAAAGATATTCACCAAAAGCTAAATTCATTTCTCGAGCGTTGAGATAGAATTTAGCTTTTTTGGTACATTGTCTTTATCAAGAGCAATACAATAAGGATGAAAGTTGATGTTTAACCAATGTATGCGTTTTATTTGTATACAACTTAGATATCTTATAAATTTAATCACTTTATTTTACAATTAAAGTAACGAAAGTGTGCCAATATAGCGTATACTGTTAAATGAGGGAGTTGAGCGCATATGGCTAAGGAACACGAAGAAATTATTTTGACCCGTGAAGGTATCAAAAAGCTGGAAGATGAGCTTGAAGAACTGAAAGGGCCACGCCGTAAAGAGTTATCGCAACGTTTGAAGCTTGCTATCAGTTACGGAGATTTGAAAGAGAATAGTGAATACCATTCAGCGAAGGACGATCAAGCTTTTATGGAGACACGCGTTCTTATTCTAGAAAAAATGCTACGTAATGCACAAGTGGTCAATGCAGATAACCTGGATCTTTCCAAAGTCAGTATTGGTTCTACTATACTCCTACATGATTTGGAGTTCGGTGAAGATATCGAATACCAGATTGTCGGACCTGCTGAAGCAGACGTTATTAACAACAAATTATCGTATGAAAGCCCACTAGGTAAAGCGTTGATCGGACAAAAAGTTGGTAACACGATTACTTTTGAAGCGCCTATGGGAACATTCAAGTATAAGCTGTTGGAAATTAGAATCGTATAATTGTAGTTCAAAAGGCAAAGCCAAAGATTTTCTAAAGGCTTTGTTTTTTTATATAAGTATAGGAGGTTGTAAGATGGATATTAGGCTTTTGACTTCTGAAGATGCAGTACCTTATCGTGAACTTAGGTTAAGGTCATTACAAGAAAATCCCGAAGCTTTTTTAGTTACATATGATAGTGAAGTCTCCAAACCGATAGAAGATGTACAACATAAGCTTCAATATTCTAATAATCGATTCACATTAGGTGCTTTTGATCAGGATGAGCTTGTAGGAATGGTAACTTTTATAAGAGAAAGTAATGCCAAAACGATACATAAAGGCAATATCTATGCGATGTACGTTTCGCCAGAAGCTAGAGGTCAAAAGCTAGGTAAAGCTTTGATCACAGAGTTAGTCCAAAGAGCACGTTTATTTGACGGGCTAGAGCAGATACATTTAACCGTTATATCTAATAATAGTGCAGCCAAGCAACTATATCAGAGTCTAGGATTTATCGTATATGGATTCGAACGCAATGCACTAAAATATGAAGGTCAGTATTGGGATGAGGAATTTATGGTGTTAGATTTGACCCGTTGATCTACAAGGCATTTATTCAAAAAGCAAAGTCTTAGCAATAGCTAAAGACTTTGCTTTTTTACTATCTATCATTAGATATCTAATGTGCCTCGAATCGTAATCGTTGCAGTACCTGCTACTTTGATAATTGGATGATCTCCATTTGGGATCGCTTGTACGTATAGAAATCCAGGACGACCGATAGCACGCCCTTGCGCAATTTTGAGCTGTGTTATCTGATCTTGTGGAATCATATGATTGAGATATAAATATCCGGTCAAAGCACCGTTGGCTGCGCCTGTTACAGGATCTTCAGCGATCCCGATAGCGGGTGCAAAATCACGAGTGTACAAATCATAATCGTCCTCAGCATCCGGAGTAAACGTAAATAAATGAGTTGTGGCAATCTGGTGTTCTTTATTGTGCTTACTTAGTGCTGTAAGGTCAGGTGTTGCTTGGTCTATGGCTTGTTGGCTATGTACAGGAATCAATAAATGCCAGTTACCGGTGTGGGATAATTGGATTGGATAAGCAGGATCTATCGCATCGACAGGAATGCCTACCATTTCGCTAATTGCTTGTAAGTCTACAGGTAACGCTTTGATTTGCGGAGTGATCTGAGTCATTTCAACCCGTTGTACACGACCTTCTTCTTGATGCCAGACGACTGGAATAGCACCTGCTCCGGTTCCTAGAACGACTCCATCTTGTTGCTGAGATAATCCAAGTTCTGTAGCTAGTAACCAGGTTAATCCGATAGTGGCATGTCCGCAAAAAGGAATTTCGTCAGTCGGTGTAAAATATCTGACTTTATAATCGATACCTGCTTGATCTGAAGGAAGTAAAAAGATAGATTCAGATAAATTAAGTTCTTTTGCAATCTGTTGCATTTCTTCTCCAGTTAGTTGTTCTGCATCCAATACGACCCCTGCGGTATTCCCTGTAAACGGTTGATCTGTAAAAGCGTCGACATGATAAACTCTAATGTTTCGCACAGAAATCCACTCCTTTTTATGTATGATAGATATATCGAATTATCTCGATATATCTATCATACATATTTTTTTGCTATTTGTAAAATCGTTTGTTATATAGATGCTTTAGATTTTATTTTTCTTTTACAGTGAAATGGGTAAGGAGGTGTAGGTTACCTCTAATTTACTTACTGGAAGGGGATGTGCTTACTATGGATCAACCACCAAGTCGTATACATTTGGGTAAAGCGATACGGCAAGTTGCTCGAACAATTATTCGTTGGCCTCAAATAGAATCACTACATATCTGTAATACATCTTCTGTATTATTTTCTAAAAGGGAATTGGGTGCAGTATATGCAGAGCTGTACTGGTTCCGTCTGACTGCATTGCAAGTAGCAGTTTTACTACATATCCAGCAAAGACAATACAATCTGAATATGTATGAAGCAAGATATATGATGACGACAGCGATCGAATTAGCTTTTCAGGATGCAGATTTATCTAGAACAGATACGACCAAGATACGCAGTAAATTATCCGAAGAGATGGATTATTATTTTAACCGATTAGACTTGTCTAATTCTTCAGATCGTATATCTACTGTTCCAGACCTGTTACGCTCTTTTGCAGACAGAACATTAATACTATGTATATCCATCCAACTAGAGCATCATCAGGATGAACGTGAACAGGTATTGGTGGAAGAAGCGACTGTGATCTGGGATAAAGTCACACATGAACTAGAAGAACTTTTACGAAATATAAAAATTATTGAATTTGAGCAGTAAGCTACGTCTTTTTTGCTATTTTCTCAGATGTTACCTGCCAATATAGCGTATACTGAATAGAGTGAGTAAAAATGTATACGATCAGGCAAGCGATCTATTTGTGCTATTGTTGAAGCGATTTTATGTTCATTATTCAGCATGCTTAGTGAAATGAAAAAGCATGTTAATTTATAAAAAGAAGAGGTATTTCATGAGTCAGTCTAATTTTCAAGAGTATGGATTAAGTGAAGATATTTTAAAAGCATTACAGCAACTGGGCTACACCCAGCCTACAGAAGTACAACAAAAAGTGGTTCCTGTTGCGTTGGAACGTCAAGATCTAGTCGTGAAATCGCAGACAGGTAGCGGTAAAACGGCTGCGTTCGGTATTCCGTTGTGCGAGTTAGTAGACTGGAATGAGAACAAACCACAAGCGTTGGTCCTCACCCCGACACGTGAGCTGGCGTGCACAGGTAAAAGAAGACATTACTAATATCGGACGCTTTAAGCGCATCAAAGCAACCGCAGTCTATGGAAAACAACCTTATGCCAAGCAGACACTGGAATTGAAGCAAAAAAGTCATGTTGTGGTTGGTACACCTGGACGTGTATTGGATCATATTCAGCGGGGTACACTGGCTTTGGACAAAATAGAATTTCTGATTATCGATGAAGCCGATGAAATGTTAAATATGGGCTTTATAGAACAGGTTGAAAATATTATCAAAGCATTGCCGAAAGACCGAACTACATTGCTATTCTCGGCAACGTTGCCACAAGATATCGAACGTCTTTGCCACCGTCATATGCGCCAGCCGGAGCATATTGAGATTCAAGCGACAGGGCTTACGACTGCAACGATAGAGCATGCATTATACGAAGTGAAAGATGCAGATAAGTTTAATCTGTTGCAAGATATTACGGTTGTTGAGAATCCAGATAGCTGTATTATTTTCTGCCGTACTCAAGATAATGTAAACATGGTGAGTGAACGATTAACAGCGAACGATTATACTTGTGCGAAGATTCATGGCGGGATGTTGCAAGAAGATCGTTTTGCTGTAATGGAAGATTTCAAACGAGGACAATTCCGTTATTTAGTAGCAACCGACGTGGCTGCTCGCGGAATCGATATCGACAATATTACACATGTGATCAACTATGATCTACCGCTGGAAAAAGAAAGCTATGTGCACCGTACAGGACGAACAGGGCGTGCAGGTAAAAGCGGTCTAGCGATCACATTTGTCACTCCATTTGAAGATAAATTTTTGCGTGAAATTCAAGACTATATCGGATTTGCGATTCCGCACAAAGAAGCACCTGAAGCGACAGAGGTGGATCGTGCGCGTGAAGCATTTGAGGGTAAAATGGGAATTCGTGCAGAACGCAAACCTGCCAAAAGTGAGCAATTGAACAAAGAAATCATGAAGTTGTATTTTAATGGTGGCAAAAAGAAAAAATTACGTGCAGTCGATTTTGTAGGCACGATTGCTCGGATCGAAGGCGTAACGGCTGAAGATATTGGGATCATTACGATTCAGGATAATGTGACTTATGTAGAGATTCTGAATGGCAAAGGCCCTCATGTACTGAAAGTGATGAAGGATACTACTGTCAAAGGTAAATTGTTGAAAGTGCACAAAGCACTGAAATAAAGTTAAAAAGAGCCTATCGCGATGATAGGCTTTTACTTATATTACGAATCTAAAGCTAAATTATAGAGAACAATACAGTTTTGAATTGTAGACTCAAGATAGAGAGCGAATATCTTCTTGAGATAAACCTGTTGCTTTGGCAATAACCTCAATATCTAATCCTAAGGAAAGCATATTGCGAGCCATTTCTAACAGTGCTTGATGTTTTCCTTTTTCTATACCTTGTTCGATTCCTTTTTGAAAACTAGCTTCTACGCCACGACGTTCGCCTTCTGCCATTGCAGAGTCAACAAGTGAAGCTTCATCATGCAGCAATTTCTGGCGGGCTTCATACCGCATACGTGCTTCGCGATCCTGACTTAAAAATTCAAGAGTAGTCATCGCTTTTTTTAATTCAGGTTTATTCATAGATAGCACCTCCCAATATGATGGATCAGTACCTTTAAGAAATAATAACCAATTCACTAATGGACTGTCTCAGCAATACATCTTTGTTCTTTTTACTACCAAAAATGTGTTTGAATAAAAAATCATTTTTGGGATCGAGTAATTCAGACACAGATCATAACCTCTTATAGCTAAGTGGGTAGTAAAATCAAATCTATTTAGTTATGTATTTACGTTTAATACATCTTAATTACGTATTTTTTGCGTAAGAATAGTTTTATACTATTTTTATCATTTGGTACATGATTGTATATCGTATATACTTATATAGAGATAGTTACAAGCAAAAAGTAATCATTATACAACAGAGATAGGAGTCAATTTATTTGTTAATAGGAATCATTATTTTTATTGTTTATAATTTGATCTTGCTGTATATGGGATGGAATGGTTGGGTATGGTTTGGACAGATTTTGCCAGATCATCATTTTGTGAGATACATCTTTGTTGCGGTGTTGGTTGTTTTAGCCTATTCATTCTTTTTGAACTTCTGGGTACGTGAAAGTATAACAATTAAAATCATTAGTGCTGTCTGGTTTATGGTGTTATATATTTTAGTCTTATGGTTACCGATCATGAATCTAGGTGTACTTATTACTCGTTTTACCTCTTTATCTCAACATTTAGTAATTGTATGGGCGGGATGGACTACACTGTTTGTATTTGTAATTGTAGCGTGTGTAGGCATGTTCAATGCGTACAGTCCGGTGGTACGTAATTATGATATTACGATTGATAAGCCAGTTACAGGCAAGCAGGATATGAAAGTGATTATGGTATCAGACACCCATTTCGGTGTATTGTCCAATGAATCGCATGCTAGACGAATGGTGAAAATGATCAACGAATTAAAGCCTGATCTGGTGCTATTTCCAGGTGATGTGATCGATGATAATTTACCGTACTTTGTGAAAACAAATATTCCGCAGATTTTGAAAGGGATTGAAGCCCCTGTATACACGTCTCTTGGGAACCATGATCGTTTTGAAAAAGGGATTAATCTGATTCAGGTGTTAGATGATAGTGATCTGAATATCCTTTATGATGAATCGACAGTTCTGGATAATGGGATTACACTGGTTGGTCGTCAAGATTACAGTGATCGTCCACGTGCAGAATTAGCGAAATTATTAGAATCGGTCGATCATTCGAAGCCGATTATTGTGATGGATCACCAACCGTATGAATTAGATGCTGAGCAGAAATTAGGAACCGATCTTGTTGTCTCCGGTCACACGCATCGTGGACAGGTGGCTCCAGCGTATTTGATCACGAAGCGTATCTATGAGAATGATTGGGGCTATTTGCAAAAAGGGCAACTGCATTCGATCGTATCGTCAGGTTATGGATTCTGGGGAACACCGATGCGCATAGGAACACGTTCAGAGATCGTCGAAATTAATATTTCATTTCAACCACAAAGTGAATCGTAATATAATATTAGTAATCAATAGTGATATTTCAATTTAATTCTATATCAAAGGGAAGAAGATACTCTGTTGGGATAAGAGGATCTTCTTCTTTTTTTGTTCGTTTTCTTACTACTTTTAAAATGTAAACGTTAACATTAAAGGAATATTGATACATTTATATTTCATTATTATCATATTCTTTATTTTTATATGGTAATTATTTACAAATAAACTTATGCTGATGCCAGGTTGTTATCTCACATTTGAAAGGTGGAAAATAGTTAATGAAAGTATTGAACAAGAAATCGATCATGGCACTTTGTCTGGGCGTTGTCACTTCTTTAGCTTTAATAGCACCTGCTTCAGCAGCACCTGACTTTGCGATAAAAGGATATGCGACAGTCAGCGGATCGACAACAGGTGGGGCAGGAGGAACAACCGTTACAGTAAGTGATCTAGCTTCGTTAAAAAATTACGGTACTGCATCAGGTAAATATATTATCAAAGTCAACGGTACGATTAATCTAAGCGGACAAGTCGATATCACGTCTAATAAAACAGTAGTAGGTGTAGGCAAAAGCTCAGGCTTAACCGGTGGCGGATTACGTGTTAAAAACTCCAGTAATGTCATTATCCAAAATTTAAATATTTCCAAAGCAACCGGAACCGATGCCATCACAGTACAAGCTTCTAATCATGTATGGGTAGATCATAATGATCTATCGAGTGACCTGTCTCATGACAAAGATTATTATGATGGATTACTGGATATTTCTCACGGATCAGACTACGTTACTGCTTCCTGGAACAAATTCCATGATCATTTCAAAACATCGCTTGTAGGGCATAGTGATAACAATGCTAGCGAAGATACAGGTAAGTTCCATGTGACGTATCATCATAATTCATTTGTAAATACCAATTCTCGCTTACCTTCTTTACGCTTTGGAACAGGGCATATCTACAACAACTATTATGAAAATGCAGAAACAGGCGTCAATTCACGTATCGGAGCTCAGGTTCTTGTAGAAGGGAATTACTTTAACAATGTTAAAACTCCGATTATGACGACCAAAACAAAAGGAATCGATGGATATGTGGTAGAGCGTAACAATGTGTATGTAAGCAGTGGAAATAATACGATTGGACAAGTTGGAAGCTTAACCAGTGTACCTTACACCTACAATCTGGACAGTGGAAGTACATTACAATCAACGATTGCTCAATATGGTGGAACAGGTGTAGTCACTCCATAATCGTACTATCTATGGGCTGAAATGAAAGATCACTAAAAACCAAAAGCATCCTGTTTATACTACAGAGATTTGTAGATAAACAGGATGCTTTTTTATGATTTATTAACGCAAAGCGGATTTCACTTGCCCTATATAAAAGTGTCGCACAATAAAGAAGTAAATAATCTGTATCAATAAAAATATGCCTAACACCATACTGGATTCTTTTACAAGCGAAAAGTTAAACATATTCGATAATGTTGTTAACGCTACAGCTCCATGAACTAAAGCCACGACGATCGGAGCGAAAAACAGTAATGCAATCTGCCAGTTGAGTACTTTGTGTAACTCTTTGGTTGTCAATCCTAATTTGGAGATCGCTTTGAATTTCTGTTTGTCTTCTTCCAGATCGCTGTATAGACGGAAGTATAAGAAGCTTCCTGCGGAGACAAAAAAGACAATCCCGACAAACAAACTAATAAACAGAGGTAAGCCTAATTCTTTCTTTTGCATATAGACTTCATAGTCTTTAGCGAAAAATTGATAATCAGCTTCATAAGGCTTAACGGACTGCTGAATTTCTGTAGCAACTTGTATAGCAGTCGATTGCTCTACAGATCCATTCCATACAGTAATCTGATTGGTAGCATAAGGGTGTTGAAGTTTTTGATAAAAGGTATCAGGTACAATAATATAATCTATAACCAGTGGAATGACTTGAGTCGTAACGGATTGATCGGCTATCTGAATAGATAATCCTTTTTCTAACGTAATCTGTTGATGTAACAGATCGTTGTTAGAGCGATCTCCAACCGTAGATGTGTTGCGAATGACGGCTTGTTGATTCGGTAAAGTAAGAGTAGGTTCACCTAACAAGTTAGCAAATCGATTATAATCAGCAAGACTGACAAGTGCGACGTTATCTTTAGCATCATTAATTTTATAACGCAATAGATGTAATTCAGCAGTAGTCATATCAATATGATGTGTATTTAAAGCATCATCAATGTACTGAATATGTTGAGCTCGTGTACTATCTTTTTCTGTAGAAAAATAAGTCATCGGATAAGCACTAGATGAAATGGTATTGGACATTAAGACAGATTGAATACCATACAATGAACCAATCGCGCAAAAAGAAACAGTTGATACAATCGCGACAAGAAAAAAGGTACGAGCATTATCTTTCATTCGATGAGCCAGATCCGAAAATAACAACATATTTGTTTTGTACCAGAATAGCGATTTGCGTGCTTTTAAGCGATGAATAATATAGACACTTAATTGTGTAAATAACAAATACGTTCCAATACTGACCATAATAATAACCGGGAATAGTAAATAGATCGCTTCTTCTCCGGAAGCAGTTAAGGAGACAAAGTAGCTAATCCCGATCAATAAAACGACTATCATTGATAACCAGATGGATGATTTAGGATCACCTTTGGAAGTCTGATTACTTTTGATTAAAGTGATTAATTGGCGATTACGTAGCACAAATGTAATAAATAACGAAATCAACATAAACAGGATCATAAATGAAATAAACGTTACGATCATTGCTTGCAAAGGGATATAAAATAGTAACGGTTCTTCTAGAATAATCATCCGTTCACCAAGCAGTAAAATGACTTTAGCAAATACAAGTCCAAGTCCAATACCGCCCAGTGTCGAGGCAAATCCGATCATCATATTTTCCAAAAATACCATCTTGCGTAGTTGCCCTACAGACATTCCCTGCATCATTAATAATCCAAATTCTTTTTGTCTGGAACGTAGAAATGAACTCATCGAATAAAGTACGAAAAAGAATGAAAATACATAAATGACCCATTTGGAAGCAGATAGTCCAGTAGCAGCACCATGATTCAGCGTACCTTGATTGAGCGCTGGATGATAAGCAAAAATCGAAAACGTAAAAAAGACCATAACTGTAAACATACTGCTTAGAAAATAAGCGGCATACAACCGCTTATTACGGGCGATATTGTTATACGCGAATTGACGAAATGTCATTAGCGTGACCCCCTAGCAGTGATAACGTATCGATAATCTTTTGGAAAAACGTCTGACGGTGTTCCCCACGGTGAATCTCGGTATACAATTTGCCATCGCGTATAAAGATTACACGCTGACAATAACTAGCAGCAAGCGGATCATGAGTGACAAGCATCATTGTTGTCTGTTGTTCTTGATTGATCGTTTCCAGTAGTTCCATCACATCACGAGCAGACTTGGAATCCAGATTACCTGTCGGCTCATCCGCTAATAAAAGATGCGGCGTATGAATCATTGCACGCGCTATAGCGGCACGTTGTGCTTGTCCACCAGAAATTTCATAAGTACGCTTATTCATAATTGCTGTGATACCGAGCTTATCAGCGATAATAGCCGCTTTTTCTTTCATTTCACTGACTTTTACCCCATCGAGTGTCAAAGGAAGTACAATATTTTCTTCTACGGTTAAGGTATGCAGTAGATTGAAGTCTTGAAAAACAAATCCAAGTTCACGCCGCCGAAATGTAGCAAGATCATTTTTTTTCAAAAGATTGATATTCTGATTATTGATCAAAATTTCTCCGGTGGTCGGTTCATCAATAGTGGCAATCATATTAAGCAGTGTTGTTTTACCACTACCTGAAGGCCCCATAATACCGACAAACTCACCATCTTCGATCGTAAATTGAATATTCGATAACGCTTGATAAGTGACTTTGCCCTCGTATATTTTGCTAACCTGATTAACGTGTAACATGTCTTATCCCCCTCGGTGATTGATTCGATACGTTTAGTATAGATAGAACCGATTAAAGGAACTATCGATTTCTCTTTCAATCACCTTACAGCGCTGTAAGATAGCATTAACGCTGATATGATGGGAAAAGAATACGCACTGTTGTACCTTGATTTACCGTAGATTCTAGCTCCAACTGATGATCTAGCCGCTGAGCCGCTTCATGCGTTAGGTATAAGCCCATACCTGTTGATTCGCGGAAATGCCGACCATTTTCGCCGGTGAAAAAAGGTTCAAATACACGCTTTATATCCGAAGCTGGAATTCCTACTCCATAATCTTGTACTTCGATCACTGCTTGATGATCTGCAATATATGAAGAAAGAATCACTTTATTGGTGGTGTGTGCCGAGTATTTGACCGCATTGACGACCAGTTGGGAAACCATAAAAAAGAGCCATTTCTGATCCGATTCTGTCCAAAGATCACCGTCTTTGATCTGCACATCAGGATACACTTGATTGCGAATAAAGAGACGCTTATGTTCTTGCACCACTTCGCGGATTACTTCAGATAACGAGATCGAGCGAATATGAAAATCCTGTTCAAATGTTCTTAAACGTGCCATATATAAAATCGTATTCAGCCCTGAACTCATCCGTTCCAGTTCTTCACGAATACTTGCAAATTCAGGTTCATCCACATCTTGTACTGTTAATTCGATCACAGATAAAGGTGTCTTCATCTGATGTACCCATTGATTCATAAATGTTAAATGCTCTTGCTGTTGTTGATTAATCGTAGCAAGGCGTTGTTGGTAGTATCGATACTGCTGGCGTAGCAATTGTTCTAATGCTTCTGAGACAGGAGCTTGATCTAACTGCTGAACCGAATCATCTAATGAGAGTAGAGGCTCCTGTAAGCGCCGATAATAATGACGACGGCTGTAATACTGATAACATAAATATCCACCTAAGAAAAACAGCCCTAACATAATCGAATACAGAGCAGGGCCAACATTTCGATATCCGTCTAACCAATAAATGCTCATAACGGCACTAAATTGAATAATCTGAATAACGATTAACAGCGCATGTTCTTTCAAAAAAAGCTTCATAATCCATCATCCTGATTCCACGAAATATACAGTCGATAACCGATGCCGCGCACCGTCTCTACCGCATCCAATAGACCCAGATCAAGAAACTTTTTGCGTACACGAGTGATATTAACGTTCAGTGTATTTTCATCGACATAGGTCTGATCGTCCCATAACTTTTCAAGTAACGCTTCCCGGCTAGCTACCCGTGGATGGCGTTCGATCAGACTTTCGATAATATCAGCTTCTTTTTTCGTTAATAATACGCTCTGGTTGTTGTAATGAAGTTCAAGCCGTTCAGGGTATAAAGATAATCCTTCTTTATGCAAAATAATCTCTTCGTGCTTGGAAGCATATTCTCCGTAAGCACGCCGTAGATGACTGCGAATTTTGGCCATGACGATACCATAATCAAACGGTTTGGTAATATAGTCATCGGCTCCATTTTCCAGAGCCATAATCTGATCCATTTCCCCTGCACGCGCCGAAATAAAGATCACCGGACAGATAGAATGGGCACGAATCTGACGACACCAGTAATATCCGTCATAACTGGGGAGATTCACATCCAGAAGTACCATATCCGGTTGCTCTTGTTGAAATTGTTGTAGCACATGTTCAAAGTCTGTGGTTACAATAACATGGTAGCCATATTTCACAATATACGATTGCAATAATTCGGCAATCTTACGATCATCTTCGACAATCAAAATAGTCTGCATGATTATTCACTCCTTACCTACAGTTCATCGGTATTATTTAACCTAAAAAGAACTCTTTTCTATTTCATGTTATCGCAAACACGAAGAAAAGAGAGTCCTTTTTTTACATAAAAGAAGTATTCTAATTATTTATAGACTGGCAACCTGTTATGAGATGACGTAGATCTCAATGGTAGAATAAATAGTTAGCGACGAAAATAGGATTGGACTACTGTGGGAATCTGTTCATAAGAAATTTCCTTATAAGATAGCACTTGTTGATTTTTTAGTGTTAATTGGAGATAAGCACCTTCACGTAATGAATGCATCCCGAAAAATGTAATCGTTTGAGGGTTTCCTTTGTCATCCCATGCGGGTAATGTGTATTCGACAGTTGCATCCTGTGAGGATGAAGTATTAGAAGACGAATTATGAACTTGTACATAATAGATTTGCTTAGGAATCAACGGATTAAGTTTGGTCAGATCTTTCTCAGATAATTGACTAACCAATGTGATCACAAGCAAGATAACTATCGTAAGTACAAATAGTAAAAGCTTAGTTCCGTTACGCATAATGATAGTTCCTTTCATATAGAGATGTTACGATCTACTTTACTAACCAACTAGCTATGTGTACTATCGATTTGGCTTACGTCTACCTTACAGTATTGTAAGTTGATTTATCGTACCAACCCGATATGCTAAAAAAGAAGTCTGAATGATCAAAATGGAACATAGACAACAGGAGGAAAATACGTGATTTATATATACAGTTTGACTGTCTTTTTTCTTATCTTGTTCGTTATCAATTACGCAATCGATCAGCGGCGGGTACGAAATGGAGTCTTTCTGACGATTGGAATATTGCTTCTTTTGTTCAGTTCGATTGTGTATGCAATCAGTAATCTGGATGGGGTTATTCCATATATCGGTCTATTATTAGTACTTATTCTAGTATTACTTGCTCCTGTCATGTTATTAGTGATCGGGATTGCACTGATCTACAATGGACGTACGTTATTATCCAAAGAAGGCTGGAAATTACCTAACTTGCTATCTTTGCTTGCAGGCATAGGGATAGCGACTTTACCTGTTATTACATTCCTGATGCCTTCGGTCGGTATTTTGCAACCTGTTATTATCTTTATTCAGTTATGCTTTGTGTATTATGGATTTTTATTTATTTGTTATCTGGTATCCTCCACTTTGTACAACCTCAACCGAGTAAAGCTCAATCAAGATTTTATTATTATTTTAGGCAGTGGATTGATTAAAGATCGTGTTCCCCCGCTATTAGCAAGTCGTATTGATCGTGCGATTACTTTTTATTATCGACAACAAAAAATACAATCACCTCCTCGATTTGTTGCTTCAGGTGGACAGGGTAGTGACGAAGCGATTGCTGAAGCAGAAGCGATACGCAATTATCTGCGATCCAAAGGAATCCCTAATGATCAGATTATTGTCGAAAATCAATCTGTAAATACACTACAAAATATGCAATTTTCCAAACAAAAAATGGATGCATTGATGGAAGGTAATCCATATTCCTGTATATTTGTGACGAACAATTTCCATTTATTCCGCGCAGGTATTTATGCACGAGAAGCAGGGATTACAGGCGATGGGGTAGGTTCACGTACTGCATTTTATTATTTACCAAATGCTTTTATCCGCGAATATATCGCTATTCTGGTAATGTACCGCAAAGTACATGTGATGATGACTGCTTTTATTTTGTTAACAGTGATAGGGCTTAGTCTGCTGAATATTAATCTAGTACGCTAAATAAACGATTAAAAAGATAAGACAACTGTGAAAATAGTTACAACCAAATTCTACACTTCCCTGTAAGATAGTGAGCGGTGAAAAGGGGGAAGTGAGCATGGCAACGATTATCTCAAATACAAAAGTAGCTCCAAGCGTGTATGTGATCAAGGTAGCAGGTCAATGGGCAGGAGCGATGGGACAATTTTATATGATACGTCATCGTGCTACACAGGGGATTGCTATAACCGATCCTTTGCTGTCTCGTCCGCTGAGTATTCATGATCAAGGCGATGATTATATCGCCTTTTTATATAGAGTGACAGGTAGAGGAACAGCTCTATTAGCAAGCTTATCGGTAGGACAGGAATTGCAACTGTCCGGCCCTTTTGGAAATGGATTCCCGGTCGTTGATCCTTCTGAATCGGTTGCTTTGGTTGGCGGAGGAATGGGAGTAGCGCCGTTACTATTAGCGGCTAAACATTACCGTCAGGCAGATATTTATGTAGGATTTAATCATCATTCGTTTGCGGTCGAGTCTTTCGAGCAGATCGTAGAGGACAGCCAGCAGATTCATATCACTCAGGGGCAACACACCAATATCGTTGATATCGTAGACCCTAGATTGTATTCAGTCATTATGGCATGTGGCCCCGCGGGTATGTTACAAGCTCTGGCGACAAAAATAAAATCACTCCATGCGCGCACATTATTATACATTTCAACAGAAAAACGAATGGCATGTGGTATCGGCGCTTGCCTCACTTGCTCAATTCAGACGGTGAATGGTAATGCTCGTGTGTGCAAAGAAGGACCTGTATTTACAGCAGAGGAGGTGAACTGGAATGACCTCTCTCATATGTAATCTAGCAGGCGTAGCACTGCGTAATCCTATCATTATGGCTTCTGGAACATTCGGATTCGGACGAGAATATGGTGAGTTGTATGATCTCAGTATACTTGGCGGGATAGCGAGTAAAGGTCTGACGTTGCATCCACGTTCAGGCAATACCGGTTGTCGCGTACAGGAGACACCATCAGGTATGATGAACAGTGTCGGGCTGGAGAATCCAGGAATAACGTCTTTTCTGGAAAATGAATTAGATCATATGGTTGCCAGTGGGGCGGTGGTTATTGCTAATTTGGGTGGAGCACATCTGGAAGAATACGTAACTGGTGCGGCGCAGATCAGCGAATCTTGCGATCTCCGTCAACGTCAGGGACAGAAGGCTGTTGATCTATTAGAACTGAATATTTCATGCCCTAATGTCAAAGAAGGCGGTATTCAATTCGGAGTCGATACCGAAGTGGCTCGCCAGATTGTACGAGAAGTTAGACAGGTTACTCGTATTCCGTTGATCGTCAAATTATCACCCAATGCACAAGATATTGTCGCAATGGCGTATATGTGTGAGCAAGAAGGTGCGGATGCGGTATCGCTAGTGAATACCTTTTCAGCGATGAAGATCGATATTGCTCAGCGGCGTAGTGCTTTTCAAAATACGTATGCAGGTCTATCTGGCCCTGCGATCAAGCCGATAGCGCTACGGATGGTGCATCAAGTCTCTCAAGCACTCTCTATTCCAGTGATCGGTATGGGCGGGATTAGCTCAGTAGAAGATATCATTGAATATATTATGGCTGGAGCCGAAGCGGTACAGATCGGGACGTATAATTTTGTGAATTTACATGCAGGTGAGGAATTGGTATCTGGACTCACAGCATGGATGGAAAAGGAAAAGGTACAGTCGCTAGACGAGATTCGTGGGATTGTTTGACTTCAATTGCCAATACCGATCTCTCAAATCAGAAAAGCGTATAAACAATAGAACATTCCAGCAAGTAGGGATACGTGGCGATGCCACAGACAATACGGCACCTACACAATAAGATCGCAGTCTGTCCCTACTTGTGATCTATTCATGGATAGAGTGAATATCTAATACTTCTTTTAAGTGTTCGGTATGAATCGTAGCCGAGCTGTTATCGAACTGTATTTTACGAATTCCTTCCCAGAGACAATGCTTACTGCGTAGCCCTTCAATAAAAGCATCCCAATGATCAAATTTCCACTGATCCCGTTCCAAGTTGCGTTCTTGCATACGTGTACGCAGTACTTTATCATCTACGGTAATCTGTAATACGACTGGATTTACACGTGCCTGTTGCCATCCATACTTGTCAATAAGGTTAGTAATATAATGTGGATCAGGGAAATAGCTTAGAAATGGAGCATCCAGTACAACCGAGCGACCTAATTGCACATTATCATTCGCAATATTCAGCAAAGCCTGATACTCTAACGGCATCACCACTTCGCTATAATAAGCACATCCATCACGATCGTTTCGTGAGTACCCTTTCAATTCTAACAATTCTCCAGTAAATGTATTACAAATGGTATCTTTATCCAAATAGCAATAATTGTATTGTTGGGCTATCCATTGACCGATGGTAGACTTACCTGAACCAGCAGAACCTATCAAAAAAATTACAGTTGGTTGCAAAGTATGTTCCTCCTCAAGCAGGAATGATAAAATAATAAGATATAAAGCGATTTCAATATACAAAAGTATAAAACAAACAAAATAAACAATAATATACTGCACTCATAGTTCGTATATACGAACTTGATTCGCAATATCGAATGAACATAAATAGAGTATAACGTTTTCATTTAGAATTCAAGTCCTTTTCACAGGAGAATTATAAAATAATTTTTTTGTCGAAAATGATTGAATTTCCAAAATGTTATCTATATAATGGGGTCATAGTTCGAAATAGCGAAACTTGTTCACATATACGAACTTTAAAAGATAGTGCTTTTAAGGAGTCTATATGGATAAAATTCGTGTGAATAAATCAGCAGAACGGGTTGTCGATCTTTTGGTACTGTTATCTAAAAGTAGTTCGCCTCTGACGTTAAATGAAATCTGTAAAGAACTGGGGCTACCCAAAAGTAGTGCTTTTGAGTTAGTACAGACTTTGCTATACAAAGGTTTTATTGAGTTGGATGATGCGCGCCTGAAAACGTATCGTCTGGGGCTAGGTATTTTTGAGACAGGGATGGCTTATGTGTCCAACCTTGGCATTCCACATCTGGCAAGACCGCTATTACAAGAACTGAATCGTCAAACTGGCAGTACTGTATTTCTTGGTATAGAAGACAAAGGTAAAGTCGTATATCTAGACAAAGCAGAAAGTTATTCTGTGATGCGACCTACAGCCAAATTAGGCTCAAGAAGATATATTCATACAACTGGACTGGGCAAAGCGTTATTAGCAGCTATGCCTGATGATAAAGTTCAACATATTCTAGGGGATAGTGAATTACCTGCCAGAACATCGTATTCCAAAGTTACGATACCAGACTTATTGCAAGATTTGCGAGCGATTCGTGAGCGTGGATATTCGATTGATGATCGCGAAGATAACTTGGAGATGTACTGTATTGCTTCAGCAATCTATGATCAATGGAATCATCCTGTTGCTGCGATTAGTGTAGCCAGTATGTATTCCGGTATGAATCCTGAACGCGAGCAAATGATTGTTCGTCTTGTACAAGAAGCGGCTCTAAAATTATCGAATCAGCTTGGGTATAGTGGTCATCGTTTGTATCCGAATCAGATATAAAAGTAGACATATTAATATAGCTATAGGTGCTATATCCGTTATTGGAGGACAGAATTATGTGGAGAAAGTTGGAGAATCTCAACCGGATCGCAGATACAGGCATTGTATTGATTATTCGTCTGGATGATGAACAAGAAGCACTCGCTGTAGCCGAAGCTGCTGTAGCAGGTGGAATCAAAGCATTAGAAATTACAATGAGTGTTCCGAATGCACTTGATGTTATTCGGACATTAGCCCGAAAGTATAAAGGTGCTGATGTATTGGTTGGAGCAGGTACGATTCTAGATGCGGAGACAGCTAGAGCGGCTATTCTGGCAGGAGCTGAATTGTTAGTTAGCCCACAATTGAATCCAGCTATGATCAAAATGGCGAATCGTTATCAAGCGGTGACGGTGAGCGGAGCGTATACACCGACTGAAATTTTAGAAACATTAGAAGCAGGAGCAGATATCGTCAAATTATTCCCTGCCGAAACATTAGGACCTCAATATGTAAAATCGGTAACAGCGCCATTATCTCAAGCGCCAATCACCCCAACAGGTGGAGTCACACCACAAAATGTACATGAATGGCTAGAAGCTGGATGTATCGGTGTAGGTGTAGGTAGTTATATTACCAAAGCTGCGCAAAAAGATGGAAACTACAGTAAAGTCACTGCGGCAGCTCAAGAATTTTTGGCGGCTGTTGCGCAAGCACGTTCTTCTATCAAATAAAGTATCTATGGATAATGCCGGCTATATAGCCGGACAGATCCACTTTTTCGTTCAGTAATCGCACAATGCAACAAGTTTTTAATAAAGCATTTTCTGCAAGCGGATACAAATATGAATAAAGTCATCACTGTTCTATATAAACCACAAAATAAGCAACAAACTTAAAAAGATTAATATTCTTTTAACAACGTATAAATGATATATACGAAAAGTGGGAAAGAATAAGGAGAGTGTATTCTTATGGCAAAATTAAGTACTATTTCTCAAGCAACATCTACGATCCCTACCCAAAAACCTCGCTTACGCTGGGGGATTATTTTGCTATTATTGCTTGGAGCGGTAGTGAATTATTTGGATCGGTCGAATCTAAGTATTGCCAACACTACAATTGCTGCTGAATTTGGATTGTCAGCTACACAAATGGGTCTGTTATTATCTGCTTTTCTATGGCCATATGCACTGGCGAATCTACCTGCGGGCTGGTTAGTCGATCGCTTTGGTCCGAAAAAGATGTTTGCCTGGGCTTCAGGATTATGGTCTGCTGCAACGATTATAAGCGCATTTGTGAATTCATATTCATTGCTATATGCGATGCGGATGTTGCTCGGCGTATCAGAATCTCCTTTTTTCACATCAGGGTTGAAAGTAACAGGCAAATGGTTTGCTAAAAATGAACGTGGATTACCGACTTCGATTATTAATACAGGCTCACAGATTGCGAATGCGATTGCTCCTCCGTTATTAACCATCTTGATGTTGACGATGACCTGGAGAGGCATGTTTATTTTTATCGGGGTGATTGGATTTATTATTATGTTGATCTGGCTCAAAGTGTATCGTGATCCGACACTAGCAGAGAAACAGTGGATCAATGAAGCAGATACACCTGTAGAACCAGAGCAAGAACCAGTAACAACTTCAACCGAAGCACCGCCAGCCAAATGGTCTGGCTTGTTCAAGCATCCCAGCACATGGTTTATGATTATCGGTAACTTTGGTATCATGTTTACCATCTGGGTGTATTTAACATGGTTGCCAAGTTATTTAGAGAAAGAACAAGGCTTTACACTAAAAGAAACAGGCTGGATTGCTTCGATTCCATTTGTGGCAGGGATTATTGGAGTGTTGCTCGGCGGTTTCATTTCAGATTATTTTATTCGTAAAGGCGTTGCTCCTATAACTTCGCGTAAAGTGCCTATCGTTGGTGGAGCGATTCTAGCAGCCGCTTCAGTAGCTCCGATTCCATTTATAGATAATACGACACTGAGTATTGTATTGTTATCGATTGGCTATTTTGCTTCACAACTACCTTCGGGTGTGATCTGGACACTTGCAGCGGATATCGCGCCAAGTGAACAAGTCGCTTCACTCGGTGCGATCCAGAACTTCGGTGGATTTTTGGGAGCCGCACTTGCTCCTGTCGTCACCGGATATATTTTGGATACCACGGGTAGCTTCAATAATGTATTTTTGCTTGGAGCAGGATTGCTTGTGATGGGCGCTATTTCTTACGGTGTCTTTTTAAAAAAGCCTATTAGTACGGTAGTGTAACATTTAATAATTGTAGAAAATGTAGATAAAAACCGCTGATAGGAGTAAGAACTCTTTGGCGGTTTTTTTTTTGTGTATATTTAATTTTGTTATAAGATCTGTACAGTTGTAGAAAGGAGGAGAAGCACATTGATATACATTTATTACATTTGGATTATGGCATCTACTGTTATTTCTTCCTACGGAGTAATTGTTCATTGGCCAAGTAGTTCTTTGCAAGATGAATTTCTACTGTTTAATAATCTTGCAACAGTGATTATATTTCTGCCGGCTTTTTATATCTTATTTTTCTCGATCCTCTTGCAGGTTCTTTTATATTTCAATTCGTATCAAAACAGAGTAAAAACGTATATTGGTAGTATGTATATCCTTAACTTTGTAGTACTGATGATTATCGCAGGATATAAAGAATACGTTCTTTCTGGTATATTTATTGTTTTTATAGCTTCTGCTATCGGGTTAGCTCATTTGTTTATCTCTATTTTATTGAATCCTGTATTAAAGCAGAAAATAATTTAAAAAAATGGTTTGTTGAAAGAGAATGTATAATAAAAGGCTCTTCTCTTATGAAAATGTGAAAATTATTCTTGAAACGTTACATGAATACGTGTAGTATACATATATAATTTTATACAGATTGCGCGAGGAATCGGCAATCGACCTCATATAATATTGGGAATATGGCCCAAAAGTTTCTACCGGATCACCACTGTAATGATCTGACTATGAGTGAAGCATGTATTTGAGCATAGCGATAACATTCGCTTGGGATCAATACATTGTTATGCAGATCGTATTTTTATAATTGGACATGATGATTATAGAGGATCGATACAGACAGACTTCACTTGAGAGCAATCACTCAAGGAAGTCTGTCTTTTTTATTTCCCCCAAATTACATCGTTATTCTAAAGGAGAGAGACCATATGAAAGAATTACAAGAACGTATTCGTCAGGAAGGACAGATTCTGTCCGAAAAGGTATTGAAAGTGGACTCATTTCTGAATCATCAGGTCGATACGGGATTAGCGGTTGAGATCGGCAAAGAATTTGCCCGACTTTTCGCCCATGAAAAGATCACCAAAGTGTTAACGATCGAAGCAAGCGGGATTCAATTTGCTATGGCGACTGGAATTGCTTTGGGTGTTCCTTTCGTCTATGCCAAAAAGAAAAAAGCAATCACGCAAGGTGATGTGGTCTACGCGGCTTCTGTACATTCTTTTACCAAGCAAGAAACGTATCAAGTTACCATCGTCCAAAGTTATCTGAATAAAGAAGATCGTATCTTGATCGTGGATGATTTTTTAGCCACAGGAGCTGCGTTAGTTGGTCTAGCAGATATCGTCAAAGCTTCAGGAGCGACACTGGTTGGTGTAGGATGTGTGATCGAGAAGACATTCCAGGAGGGACGCGGACTACTGGAAGAACGCCAGATTCCGATTCAATCGCTAGCACGCATTTCATCGATGTCTCCAGGGCATGTTGATTTTATCGAAGAGACACCATTGGTTCCTTCTCTGGTGACCGTAGCTTCTGGAAATGAGGATTCTCCATGTTAAGCAGACGCAAAATATTTACACTAGGGCTTCAACATGTGATGGCGATGTATGCAGGAGCGATTGCTGTACCGCTTATTGTCGGTGGAGCCTTGCATCTGACTGCCGAACAAATGGCTTATCTCATCGCCGCCGATTTATTTACCTGCGGGATTGCTACATTGCTACAAGTGTTAGGAACACGTTATTTTGGTAGTGGATTACCGGTTGTATTGGGATGTACGTTTACTGCTGTAGGCCCGATTATTGCAATCGCGTCGACCTCGAATCTCGCCACCGCCTATGGAGCGATTATTTTATCTGGATTATTTGTTGTCTTGATCGCACCATTATATGGTCGACTGCTTCGCTTTTTCCCGAAAATCGTCACCGGTTCGGTCGTAACGATTATAGGCTTATCGTTGATTCCAGTTGCAATGAACAATGTAGCAGGTGGACAAGGTAGTAGTGACTTTGGCGCACCTCATAATCTTATGCTTGCGCTGATAACGTTATTAGTGATTTTGTTAGTCAATCGTCTGGCTAAAGGATTTTTGCGTTCGATCTCGGTATTGGTCGGATTATTTGTTGGTACTGTAGTGGCGTATAGTATGGGAATGGTGCATTTCGGATCGGTTGGGGAAGCTTCTTGGGTACGTGTAGCACAGCCTTTTTACTTCGGTATACCGGAATTTAGCTTAACCGCCATTGTCACGATGGTGATTGTTAATATTGTGAGTATGGTGGAATCGACAGGGGTTTATATTGCGGTCGGGAAAGCGATTGAACAGAAAGTCGAGCAAAAACAGATCGTCAACGGACTTCGTTCTGAAGGTCTAGCGATTATGTTAGGTGGATTTTTCAATGCTTTTCCGTATACAGCGTTCTCTCAAAATGTAGGGCTAATCTCGCTTACCAAAGTCAAAACACGTAATGTCATTTTTGCAGCATCCGGTATTATGATTGTACTTGGTTTATTGCCGAAATTAGCAGCTCTTACGACTGTGATTCCAAATGCAGTATTAGGCGGAGCGATGATCGTGATGTTCGGATCGGTAGCGGCATCGGGTATCTCGATCCTGTCAGAAGTGAACTTGCGTAATGATCGCAATCTGATGATCGTGGCATGTAGTATTGCTGTTGGATTGGGTTCTGCGGTATTGCCAGATATGTTCGGTCAATTGCCAAGCTTTGCCCAGACTCTTTTGCAAAACGGGATCGTGACCGGTTCGATTACAGCAGTCTTGTTAAATATTATTTTATCGCGTAAAGGTGAAATGTTCGACAATCCAGAGGACAACGAAAATTCGAGTGCTATGGCATCTGATGCTGGAGATAGCACTCAAGTGAAGACAGGGATTTCTTCGCAAACCACGTAATATTTGTACAAATTCATATCTACCCAGCCGTTACTGTAAACTATGCAGTAACGGTTTTTTGTGCTACCCAGTCATGAGTGTAGATTATAGATGGCTATCCGTAAAAAGTTGGTCAAACAAAGTAAATAACAGTATAGTATTTTTAAATAGTGATTGTGGGAGCGGATGAGGTGAAGCAATGAACAAAACAGAGCGCATGTTAGCGATTGTACTGGAGCTTCAGCGCAAATCGTGGGTACGTGCAGAAGATTTAGCGAGTATCTTTGAGATCAGCGTACGGACGATCTACCGCGATATGCAAGCACTCAGTGAAGCAGGTGTGCCATTGCTTGGTTCTCCCGGGCAAGGCTATTCGTTAATGGAAGGGTACTTTTTGCCGCCGGTTCATTTTACAGCCTCTGAAGCAGTATCTTTGTTAATCGGTACCGATTTTGTAGAACAGCAATTTGGACAACATTATCGCCGTAATGCAGAAGTGGCCCGGCGCAAAATCGAATCTATTTTGCCAGCTATCGTACGTGAACAATCGAATCCAATGCGTGAAGGGATTCGCTTATTGGCTCAACAAAGAACACCAGCGACAATAGATGACAGACAATATATTGAACCGATCGGACAAGCGATTGTCCAAAAACGCAAATTACAATTTGGATACAGTAAGCCACATCATTCTGCTATTACACGAACAGTCTGTCCATACGGTCTAGCCTTTAATACGAATCACTGGGTACTGGTAGCTTATTGTGAATTACGGCAAGATATTCGGCATTTTCGGTTGTCACGTATTTCTGATCTGGTGGAATTACAGGATAGTTTTGTGTTACCCGAGCATTTCAAATTATCCGAGTACCGCCCGCCTGATGATCGGAAGATGGTGATACGTTTACAGTTTGATCCTCATATGACCGAACGTATTCAAGAAGTAGGTAATTTTTATATCGAAAAAATAGAAGAAGAACCATCTGCTACGATCGTTACGCTACGTGTACGGCAGGTAGAAGATGTGCTTTTCTGGATATTGAGTTGGGGAGATCAGGTGACTGTATTAGAACCGACATCGTTGCGATTACAAATGATTGAAAAAATAAATAATATGTTAAAACGCTACTGACATAATGTTGTCAGTAGCGTTTTTGTATAGTAAATACAAATCAACCGCTCAGATCGCTACTTCAGATCGTGAAGCGCCCAAGGAGAAGATATCAATGGATACGAAAAAGGTACTGCAACAATTTGAACAGGAAGTCGATCAGTATATTCAAGCGTTGGAACCGTATAGTATTGAACAGTTAACGTTACAACCTGAGGCAGAACAATGGTCACTCGGTCAAATGTACAATCATTTGATACAATCGGCGCAACAGATGCATCTTGCCAATATTGATACCTGTATCAAGCGTCAGCAAGCAGAAGAAGAGATCACCGAAGTGAACTACAAAACCTATGCAGGGGAAGCAATACTGGAATTAGGCAATTTTCCACCTATTCGTGTACAGGTTCCAGCTTCTCCATTTTATACACCCACACAACCTTCTACCAAAGCCGAATTGCTAGAAGGATTAGAACAAGTGCGTGCACGTATGCAGAATATAGAGCCGCTTTTAGCGACAGTGAATCCACAATATACAGTAGCTCATCCACGCTTTGGGCATTTAAACGCTCAGGAATGGTTTACGATTATTGATATGCATTACCGTCATCACTGGCTTCAAAAAAATCGATTGGATCAATTTTTAGGAATGACAGTATAACAAAGTAACCTGATAACCTATACGCAAGCCACGATTATAGTTGAACAATAATCGTGGTTTTTTGCTGACGATTATTATCAAAAGTGAATTATTTAAGTGTCTGCTCATTCAGCAAAATGTACAACATAAGATTACTTTATTTAGACAAAACTCAATTCCTGAATAAACCATTTTACAAACTATCTTTTATGAAATCGAAACTTTATATCACTTTTTTACTATATTTATATATGATTGTAAATATAAGGAGGAAAAAGAGTGAAGAATGTAAGGTTTATTTTAGCGTTTATGATTTTATTTTGCCTGATACCTCAGGTAGGTCATGCCAGTACTGTAGAAACACAAATTTTTTACGATGGTAAACAAATACCGTTGTCTAGCAAATCGCAAGTGAAGATAGTACATAATCAAGTTATGATCCCTATTCGTATTGTTGTTGAAGAGATGGGGTATGAAGTGAATTGGAATAAAGTAAAAAATAAAATAACGATTCAAAAAAATAATCATTCTATTGATTTTACTGTAAACCAATCGACTGCAATTGTAGATGGATCAGTAGTCAAATTGAATAATCCAGTAATGCTTAGTAAAGGAACTTCTTTTATTCCATTGCGTTTTGTAGGGGAGCAGATGGGGTTGAATGTACAGTGGGATAGTCCCAATAGATCGGTTTTGCTAACTACTCCAGAAGATGCATCTACCTCTGTATCAAGTACTACGATCGATTCATCCGAGAATCTAGATGCAATCCCAGAGTTTCAATCTGATCCTAGATATTTAGAAGGGACGACCCTGATTAATGCAATTAGTTATAGTGATAATCGATTATTAATCTCTTCAAGTGATGCGATAACGCCTAACATTTTTGCGATGTCTAATCCAGAACGGATTGTAATCGATCTTCCTCAAACCGCATTTTCGAATAGCTTTGGACAAGGGCAAGCATTGGATCAGGATAATCATGGACAACTGGAAGCATCCAATGATGCGAGTATCTCAAGTATTCGCTATTCTTTATTCAAAAACGATCCGCCTACTGTACGAGTAGTAATAGATACACATGCTCGCCTGAATTATAAAGTGGATACCAGTTCTCAGAATACTCTTCTGATTGATCTTAGCCCTATAGCTACAACACCGCCAACAGCTTCTATAGGTAGTGAAGGGAAAAAAATAGTAGTGATCGATGCAGGGCATGGCGATTATGCTACAGGAACAATAGGAGCAACCAATACATTAGAAAAAAACTTTAATCTAGCTCTTGCACTTAAAGTAGAAGCTATTCTCAAACAGCAATCTAAAGTGGATGTCGTGATGACCAGAAGTGATGATACCTATGTTACATTAAATGGTCGCCCTAAGATCGCTAATGATATTCATGCAGATGCATTTATTTCTATTCATGCGAACGCTGCAACTTCAAAGCCATCGCCTGTTACAGGTACTGAATCGTATTATTACAATGATCTTAGTTTATCGTTAACGAAGATTATGCATGAACATCTAATCGAAGCAACACAATTCAAAGATCGAGGAGTCAAAACCGATCGATTTGTTGTACTAAAAAAAGCTGAAATGCCAGCAACGCTTTTAGAGATTGGATTTATCAGTAATGCAGAACAAGAAGCTATTTTATTTACAGACTCTTTTCAAGATCGAGTTGCTCAAGGAATTGTGGACGGAATCAACGACTATTTTCAATTGAATTAAAATAGAGACTACTTATTATGTTGGAATGTATTGGATTCGATTTGTGGAGATCATATAACAAAGTCAATAATATCGAAATAGCAAAACACGACTGCCTATAATCGTAGTCGTGTTTTTGTATATTTTATTTATCACATGTATACGCTAGGTAACATGATTATACGTCTTGCTCTTCTAGCAAAGGCACTACAAAATCACGAAATACATCAAGCGGTGTGCGCTTGCGTTTGAATCGGTCTGCTGATACTGTAACGACTAGCTCGTAAGAAGGCACAACGACAATGTACTGTCCGCCGAACCCTAGTGCATAGTAATATGGAATATCGACTTTGGGCTGGCTCTCCAATGTAAAAGAAGAATGCCACCAGTGCCAACCGTAATGTGCTTTTTGCGGGCTATCTACAGCGATTAATGGGCTTGTAGCATGTCGTACAGTGGATGATTGAATCAATGATTTCCCGTTCACTTTGCCCTCATGTAAATACAACAATCCAAATTGTAGCATCGCCGCTGGAGGTAGTTGCAGTCCAAACCCACCTGTATGTACACCTTGCGGATCAGTCTCCCAGACATAATGAGTAATACCCAATGGTGCAAATAGATGCTGTTCAGCAAAAGAAGCTACCGATTGCCCTGACGTGTGCGCTAGAATCGTCGCTAACAACTGCGAACAACCTGAATTGTATTCCATCACGGTGCCAGGCTCATGAACAAGCGGTTGCGACAATACAAATTCAATCCAATTGGACGTTTTGCTCATTGTAGGAAATGAATGTTGTCCTCCAAATTCAGTCCAGTTGAATCCAGCAGACATCGTAAGTAACTGCTCAATCGTAATTTGAGCTTTACGTGGATCAGGATCTTGATGAAGCTGGGGGAAAAAAGTAGAGATCGCTGTATCTGGCGCAGGCATAATGCCTTGATCAATCGCGATACTCACCAAGCTAGACAGTATACTTTTAGTACAGGAATTGATTTTGAGTGGAATCTCTTTTTGATCAGGCTCACGATAATAATCTAAAATTTGCACACCCTGTTGGACGATCAGACAACTATATAATTCTCGCTCAGTCAGTTGAGAGACGAGCGGTGCAGTATCGATCAATTTCATAGAAATGGTACCTCCTTTGAGATCATTGCTCTTCTCATCATAAAACAAAAACAAGCGTTGTGAAGCGATAACAGAATCGTTACAGCTTCACAGCGCTTATTCTATAGGACTATCTTTTATTGATCGGAAAGTAGATCGTATGAGTGTTCTATCTGCCAATTCTATTTATTTCACAGGTTGGTTCAACAGTTCCACTTCAGCCATTGCTAGAATAAAAGCACCGATTCCTTTGGGATCGTTACAGATAATCGGTTCGCTAATATAGTAAGCATACGTGCCATCGCGTTTGTCTTTACCACCAAGACCAGCAACCTGACAAGTTTTATTCAGATTGATCAGACCTTCTTCGGTGATCGTGATAAATTCCTCAATAATTCCGTTGCGAATCTGCTCCATTTTGACACGATAGCGTTCGGGTAGATAACCTTTACGCAGTCCTTTGGTAACAGCATACAGAATCATACAAGAAGCAGACGATTCTAGATAATTGCCTTTCGCATCTGGCAAATTCAGAACTTGATAAAACACACCACTCTCTTGATCTTGTACTTTCATCAATGCTTCCATCGTTTCTGTAAGCATCTGAATAATAGTATCCCGATCTTCATGATCTTCTGGCAAAATATCCAATACATCAACCAATGCCATTACAAACCAGCCGATTGAACGTCCCCAGAAATTTTTGGATAGCCCTGTTTCAGGATCACACCACGGTTGCTCTTTTTTCTCATCCCATGCGTGGTAGAGCAGTCCTGTCTGTGGATCACGTGTATGTTGATAGCATAATTTGAATTGTTGCGTTACATCGCTATAGTCTTTGATATCGGCAAATTCACGAATATATTCGGCGTAGAATGGAGCACCCATATACAGCCCATCTAACCAGATTTGGTACGGATAAATTTGCTTATGCCAGAATGCGCCTTCACTGGTACGTGGATGATTCATCAATTGCTGACGTAGCAGATCTGCGGCGATACGATACCGCTCTTCACCGGTTGCACGATAAAGAGGGAATAATAATTTACCATTGTTCACGTGATCAATATTGTATTCGTCAACCGTATAACCACGAATACCCCCTGCTTCTTCAATAAAAAAGTCCATATTGGTACGAATATAATCTAAGTATTTGTGATCTTGCGTTAACTCGTAGACCAGTTCCATTCCTTTGAAAATAACACCGTTGTCGTATTCCCATTTATGCTTCAATTCAGGAGTACGTTGCATCACAGAATCACTCATTCGTGCTGCCCAATTTTGAATCGTGTCTACATCATATACTGTACTTGTCATTACACTATTCACCTCAATCATTAATTTGTGTTGCATTTTATTTACTTATTATTGGAATATAAGTAAATAGAAGTGCTTACATAATAAAGCGGAAAAAGTTGAAATAACGACTGTTTAAACGGATATTGCTTACTGTCACTATTGTACACTGCATTGAGTGTAGATAACAGAAGTACATATTTTCCAAAGCGCTTTTATTATGTTTTGACAGGAATACTTTGATCGCGAGGAACGTTTTTGTAACCTACATTATTGTGTCCCCAACAGCGTTCATAAGCAAATCCAGTCAATTGTTCAAAAATAGTACGTGTCTCAGGTGTAGCGTCTTGCATAGAACCGCCTGCTTTGAGTCGATCAATCTCGTCAATCATTTTTTTGTGATTATCAATCGTCAATTTCATTACAAGTGTAGCCAAAATGCCGACAATCGCTAAAATAATCGTTCCAAATACGAGTACCCCGAAAATAGCATGTTGCGCGCTGACCGGTTGTGTTAATGCTTTGGAGACAAAGCCAAAGTACTGTAATACCCAGCCGAGAATAAATACAACGACAGCTCGAACCATTTTACCTGCAAATGTCATCATCCCTGCGTAGATGCCTTCTCGTCTGCGTCCTGTGAGCGCTTCATCGACATCGGCTAGAAATGTATATTGATTCCATGGAATATAATAGACACCGCCTGTACCCAGACCCATAAATAACGTGATCACATACAACCAGACCATCATATTAGAAGCACCGGTCAGATACAGAATACCGTATCCTGCGACACTGAAGCAGACAATCGTAAGCGCCATAATAAATGGCATTTTGAATCCTTTACGTACACAGAATTGGATAAAAAAGTAGGTAGAGATCAACTGAATAACCGAGTTAAAGCTGTTAAGATTGGATACTTGTTCTGAACTTTGAAATAAAGAAAATACAATAAAATACGTAAATGCAGATGTGAATAACCATTCTGCTGAAAATCCACCTAGATACATCCCCAAATGATGACGGAACGTTTTGACCCGAAACGTTGAAGAAATATCGATAAACAGTTTTTTCATTGAATCGATAAATGACAGTGGGGCTTCATCTGCCAATTCTTTTTGCAATTCTTCGGATGGACGTTCCCATGTGTTTTTATACAGAAAGATCAATGCTACAATCAATAATCCGGCAAACACCAAGCCTGTATAAAAGAACGGTAATGGTGAATCTTTGCCATATTCAGCGATAAAGCGCCCTGGAATAAAAGCAGCCGCAAAGTTCGCCATTTTACCAAACATCGCTTTCCAGCCTGTGAGACGTGAGCGTGCTCCAAAATCACGTGTCATTTCTGATGCAAGTGCTTCATAAGGAACCATTACCGATGTATAAATCAACTCAAATAGTACGTAGGTAGATAAGTAATACCAGAATCCAAAACCATCCATCCACATCAACGGATAGACCAGCATCAAAGGAATACCTAGCATAATAAAAAATTTACGTCGTCCAAACCGTCGCCCGAGTCGTGTCCGGTGGAAATTGTCGCTGACAAAACCCATAATAGGATTACTGACTGCATCAACAATACTCGCAATCGAAAAGATTAATGCCGCTTGAACAGGAGATAGTCCGCAAAAAGTAGTATAAAAGTATAATAACCATGCTCCACTAACAGCCAGTGCACCACTTCCTAAGATGTTACCGCTTCCATAAGCAAGTGTATGACGTGTCTTAATCGTTCGTTCCATTGTGAATGGCACCTCGCTTTATAATGACTATCATATGTAACTCCTCTATACCTCTGTTCTACCTTGATTGTTAACGTTAACATTTTTCTCCTTTCGCTGTAATATTAATAGCTTTTAGATAACCATTTGAACCCATAAGAACCTTAATACACATAAATAAACCAATTAATAACATTATTCTACATCATTTAGGAAAAGGCTTACAACAATAATTTTTACAGCATCTATATCTAAAATGGTATATGATATTGATTTCCTCTTTCATCGGTCTTTTAAAAAAGATGTATTTGAAGAGTAGGATGAAGGTTTACAAAGGATGTATAATCATCTAGAATACGTTCAGACTCATTCACATTACCGCATAAAAGGAGTAAAACATGAATCCTATACAATATATTTTGCAACACTTTCCGCTTATGGTGTTGGATGGAGCAATGGCAACCGAATTAGAGCGTCAGGGCGCTGATCTGAATGATAGTCTCTGGTCTGCCAAATTATTAATTGAAAATCCTGAATTGATCGCAGATGTGCATCGTCAATATTTTGAAGTAGGCGCAGATTGTGCGATAACGGCTAGCTATCAAGCGACTATCGAAGGCTTTGTTGCTAGAGGATACACAGAACAAGAAGCTATTCAGTTAATACAAAAATCGGTACAGATCGCTGTAGAAGCTAGAGACCAGTTCTGGGCAACCTATGTGCAAAAATATCGTACAGAGCAACCGATCGAAGGATCAGCAGATACACTCCAACCAACCGATCAATATGATCGTCCTAAGCCGCTTGTCGCTGCTTCTGTCGGGCCTTATGGAGCTTTCTTAGCAGATGGTTCTGAATATCGAGGAGACTATGATCTGACTGAACAGCAATTGATCGATTTTCATCGTCCACGGATTCAATTATTAATCGAAGCGGGAGCAGATATTTTAGCTTGTGAAACGATTCCCTGTCTGGTCGAAGCACGTGCGATCGTCAAAGTGCTAGAAGAGTTCCCGGGTTCCTACGCATGGATTAGCTTCAGTGCCAAAGACCAACAGCATATTAGCAATGGAGAACGTATAGCCGATTGTGCAAAATGGTTACACACTCATGAGCAAGTAGCAGCAGTCGGTATTAACTGTACAGCGCTTGAATATATTCCATCACTGATCGAGCAGATCGCTACAAGCACCGATAAGCCTATTGTTGTCTATCCGAACTCGGGGGAACAATATGATCCGGTGACCAAAACATGGCATGGTAACTCTTGTGATCAACATTACGGGCAACAAGCACATCAATGGTATAACAAAGGCGCACGTCTTATCGGCGGTTGTTGTCGGACGACACCTCAAGATATTGCTCAAATTAAAGAAATCTTGAACTAACGAAATAGATTGTGTCAAAGGTTTGCTATTTTTGAAGATAAGCTAGGAAAGGTTGGGGGACGATGGCATTAGAGCAAGAGCAAGTTGAAGCAACGGGTACAGAAGAAGGTACTTTTCAGCGAAAAATGAAAAGCCGACATCTAGTGATGTTGTCTTTGGGTGGAGTTATCGGCACAGGGTTATTTCTAAGTTCCGGTTATACGATCAATCAAGCAGGGCCACTTGGAACGATTCTTGCTTATCTAGTGGGCGCTGTGATTGTGTATTTAGTGATGTTATGTCTGGGAGAGCTATCGGTGCATATGCCGGTTACAGGAGCTTTTCATGCGTATGCTGCTAAGTTTATCGGGCCGGGTACAGGTTATATGGTGGCATGGATGTACTGGTTAACATGGACAGTAGCGCTCGGTTCTGAATTTACCGCAGCAGGGTTGTTGATGCAGCGCTGGTTCCCTGACACATCGGTCTGGATGTGGAGTGGCGTATTTGCTTTACTTGTGTTTCTGTTAAATGCTTTTTCAGTGCGTTTTTTTGCAGAAGCTGAGTTCTGGTTTTCAGGGATCAAAGTCGCGATTATTTTACTGTTTATTATATTGGGTGGAGCTGCTGTGTTTGGTGTTATTCCGATGCGAGAAGCAGGAGCGGGTGCGCCGTTATTCAGTAATTTCACCAGTGATGGCGGGCTATTTCCGAACGGAATTTTGCCGATCTTTATGGCGATGTTATCAGTGAATTTTGCGTTTTCCGGTACAGAATTAATCGGGATAGCAGCAGGGGAAAGTGTAGATCCAGACAAAACGATTCCGCGCGCGATCAAAGCAACAGTAGGAAGATTGATTATCTTTTTTGTCGGTACAATTTTTGTTCTGTCTGCGCTGATTCCGTGGCGAGATGCAGGCGTGATCGAAAGTCCATTTGTTGTTGTATTTGATCGAATTGGGATTCCATATGCAGCAGATATTATGAACTTTGTGATTATTACAGCATTATTGTCTGCGGCGAATTCAGGGCTATATGCTTCTTCACGGATGTTATGGTCGTTATCTAAAGAAAAAATGTTGCCTTCTGTATTTTCACGTCTGACTTCATCAGGTATTCCACTGAACGCGATGATTATCAGTATGGTTGGCGGTGGATTATCGCTCTTATCCAGTGTCGTTGCGCCGGATACGATCTATATTTTCTTAGTATCGGTATCAGGGTTTGCTGTCGTGGTCGTCTGGATGGGAATTGCGGCTTCTCAATACATGTTCCGCCGTCAATTTATACGTGATGGGCATCATCTTAGCGAGCTGAAGTACCGGACACCACTGTATCCGATTGTGCCGATTGCTGCATTTGTACTTTGTTTTGCTTCTTGTATCGGGATTGCTTTTGATCCGAATCAAAGTCTTGCTTTTTATTGTGGAATTGCCTTTATGGTGCTGTGTTATCTGGCGTATTATATCCAGAATAGAAGAGGAAAAAAGGTACTTTGAGTGATATACTGAAATGAGCAAGCAAGGCTAGTATAGCGGTAAAAGAACAGCGGAGGGACTTACACTAATGAAAAATATTTTGTTTATCAATACAGGCGGTACTATTTCTTCTTCTGGCGAGCAAGGTGGAGGACTTACTCCTACTCAATCCGCAGAACATATTGTTGCCGCTGTGCCAGAACTCAAAGATATTTGTAATATTGAAGCGATGACTTTGATGAGTGTAGACAGCACCAATATTCAGCCGGAAGAGTGGGTGACGATTGCTCAGACCGTCCATGAACATTTGCCTCATTACGATGGCATTGTTATTGCTCATGGAACAGATACGATGGCATATACAGCAAGCGCACTTAGCTTTATGTTAGGTGCACTGGATAAGCCGGTGGTCATTACAGGTTCTCAAGTATCCGTACTGGCAGAGCATAGTGATTCACGTATTAATATCAAAGATGCGTTCCGTACAGCATCCACTGAATTATCCGGCGTATTCGTTGTTTTTAATGGCAAAATCATTAATGGAGCACGTGCTTCTAAAGTTAGAACCAAAAGCTACAATGCATTTGAAAGTATTAACCATCCATATATCGGTTATCTGGAAGAAGATACGATTGTCTATAATGACATTCCACATACTCAGCGTCCAGCAGGGCATGTATACAATGATCATTATTCGCCCAATGTATTTCTACTCAAATTGATTCCTGGTATGCAGCCTGATATTTTCGATGCGGTCAAAGCGTTAGGATATAAAGGAATTATCGTTGAAGGATTCGGTATGGGTGGTGTACCTTTCAAAGAAATCAATCTAATCGATAAGATCGAAGAATTGGTTAAAAGCGGCATCAGCATTGTAGTCACTACTCAGTGTCTATATGAAGGTGGCGATCTCACGATCTATGAAGTCGGGCAAAAGGTACTCGAAAAAGGTGTTATCCCTTGCTACGATATGACCACTGAAGCACTAACAACCAAAATGATGTGGGTGCTTGGTCAGACAGACCATCCAGCTGAAGTAGAGCGAATGATGGCGACCAATTATGTCGATGAAATTACGATGCCGATTCGATAAAGAAAGTAATCGTCCAGTCGTTACATTGAAATACTAGATCATACACTAGAATACAAGTGAAGCTATAATAAATGAAACCCTGCTCCTGAATCACTAAGGAAGCAGGGTTTTTCATATACAGCTACATCTTTTTTGTCAAAATTAGATAGAGTCACATTTTATAATTTGGGTGGAAACCAGATATGACGCAGATCGACCCAGCCCTGACTGTTAAAAGTAACTCCGCGCACAGAAGGAAGATATGTCGTCTGAAAAGGCTTTTCATATAAAATGTGCAATTGATATTCTGCCAGTAAACGATCTTCGATCTGTTGAAAATATTGAGTGCGGATCAGCGGATCAGGTTGCCGCTGAATCTGTTCTAACAAATGCTCAATATCGATCACCGTATGATGCTCCACATGACCGGCTAATGTGCGATAGAGATCGAATAATCGTAGTTGCTCATCTTGATCTCTTGTCAGTGAAAAGACGATCAGATCGGATTCCATCCGCACACTGCCTTTGAATTGCTCTACAGGCGTAGATACCACATTACACTGATATCCTGCTTGCTGTAGCGTATCTGCAATCCAGTGTGCATCTTTGCGATATTGTGGAATCGTGAGGATTCGAAGCGGTGTCTCGGCGATCTGTGCTATCGTTGCTTGATCCAGTTCAGGATGAAGCTTTTTAGAATAACTGTAGTTAGAATGGCTATTCATATCCAAAGAATCATGAGATGCAGAAGAAGTATTATTATTCGTAGTAGAATTGTTTTCTGTATAATTTTCGATGTGATCGGAACTATTTTTGAAGATAGTGCTGGTTATCGCTAAAGACTCTGCTTCACGCGCATATTGCAGGTACCGACTGATATGAGCGCGAATATGCGGATCACGTAATAATCCTTCTTTGCGTGTATTATAGGTAACGAATTTACGTACCGTTACAGGGGAATGCATCTGGCTCCAAGCTCCTTGTTCTGATGCCGAACCCGAGGTATGCTGATGCATCATATGAAAAGGAGATTGACGATCAGGCTGTTCTAGCTGATCGGGTGCTACATTCCATGGGATATGAATAATCTCCACCTGATCCAGATGCGCTCGTCCTTGAAAATGAGGCTTAAACACTTCCAGCACACAGTTATCTTTACTCATTTCGACCATCCGAAAAGGGCCTGTACCGCTAGGCTTCACCCCGAATAATTCTTCTCCTCTTCGATTCAATCCGTTCGGCACTATTGCCGCTCGACTGGTACACAAAAAAGGCAAAAACAATTCACTCGGTTGTTTCAATATGATCTGCACTGTATTGTTGTTGAGTGCCTGTACAGACTGTATTTGTTTAGCGATAAAGCGATATAACATCGGTTGCGAAGTCTCCATCAATCGCTGAAATGTATACACAATATCGTCTGCTGTCATCATTTGCCCGTGATGGAACATGACTTCTTTTCGTAGAAAAAACGTCCACACTGTACGTTGTTCATTGACTTCCCAGGCATGTGCAAGATGGGGAATAATCTGCTGTGAATGTGAAGCTTTTCGTACCAATCCATCAAAAATATGACTGGATACAAACGATTCGGCTAGCAAATTCATATATAGCGGATCGACAGTATGAATCTGCTGACGAATCGGTAATCGTAGTGTATCGACCTGTCGATTGCGTTGTATTTCGGAATGAGGGCCGAAGTAACCAAATAGCCAATCTTGTACCCGATTTTCTAAGGTAGAGGATTGAGCATATTGCCGAATCTCGGTTAACGTCTGCTGAATGTCTTTGCGCTGAATCGTCTGCATCATCGACTCAATAGCGATTTCTTCAGGCTGAATAATAAAAGTCAGTGTCGATCGCCGTCCACGTCCACGTTGTGAACTCCACTTGATCCATCCTTGTTCTGTCATTCGTGTGATTAAATTCAGAGCGTTACGATGGGTACACTCAAATGTAGTCGCTAACTCATCTAATGTAATCTGCACTTCGCTATGCTGACCATACTGTGAATGTAATAACAAAAACTGATGATGTAATTTCATAGGGATTATACTCCTTGGGTTACATGCTGGGGACCGCTTCGGGAAAGGAATCGTCCTGTCGATCGCTGTTGTAGCCGGATTTTTTGGATAACCGCTGTAGCGGTCAAAATCCGGCTACAAAGGCGAACGCTTCGCTTCTTACGGACGATTTCTTTCCCTCCGCTCCGAGCATGGAGACACCTCAATGATTGTAATGTGGGGCGGGCAGGCTAGAAATATATATTTATTAAAATAGGAAATTTAATAAAATAATTCTTCTCTTTATCTTCTTATTTTATCATCTACAATAAAAATAACAACAAACCTAACAGATGGTAAGCGTGATGATAAGAAAATAGGATCTGTTAGCTAAATAGGTTACTACAGTGATGCACTTTCAAAAAAAGGAGATCGAAAATGTACGAGAAATTGATCGTGGCTAAGCATCGGACGTGGATTGCTTTGCTTGGCGCGTTGGGACTGGCGACTGTTCATCAGTATTTATTTTACGGGCATAGCCTAGGGATTTCGTATCCGGTATTTATTCTTTTATTTTACTTGTATATGTACACTTATGCAGGGGACAAGCTACGTGCAGGATCATGGTTTAGCCGTTTTGCGATGACCGTTATTATTTTACTGTCGCTCACATATGGATTGTTCACCAATCCGATTTTTATGATACTGAATGCTTTGTTTGTGCCTTGTCTGATCTTTTTACATCTTGCTTATATGTTAAGTCATCGCAGATTAGCTTGGCATCGTCCCAAGCTGTTGATTGACGCACTGGATCATATGATTCCACAAGCAGTACGACATTGGGTTACTCCTTTTCGTATACTCAAAAATGCTGCTACAGGCAAAATGGAACAGGAAAAAAAGAAAATCGTAACCAAAATATTGATCGGTCTGGTGATTGCCTTTCCACTACTGTTGATTATTATCAGTCTGCTAACATCGGCTGATCGCATATTTGGAAATTTATTATCTACATTGCCGAACTGGATTGATGGACTGTCGTTTGGAGAAGGTAGTTTTCGTGTGCTATGGATTGTGATTGGAGGACTGATCTTTTTCGGATATTTATGGGGATTTGTACAACCCTATATCTATCCACCAGTTGTTGATTATAGACAACAACCGTTACCCGGTTCAGCTTCTTCTGTCTCTGGAGTCGGTCTATCTTCACCTGTTCCGCCTGTCTATGGACCGCAACCGCTATTAGCGTCTCCTATTGCTAAGCGTGATCCGGTACGCATTGATCCTATTATTATGGCGACCATACTGATCTTAATTAATATCGTGTATGTACTCTTTGTAGTAGTGCAGTTCTCTTACTTATTCGGTGCAGGACAAGGGCAGATTCCAGATGGGCATTCTTATGCAGAGTATGCTCGCAGTGGATTTGTTGAACTGGTCATGGTGACTTCATTGAACTTTGTAATTATGGTATGTGTACTTTTGTATATGGCAGACAGCAATCTGATCTTGCGCCGTATCAACAATAGCATGTTGTATATTTTACTGATTTGCTCTGGTGTGATGTTATATTCAGCATTTGCCCGTCTTATCTTATATGAACAAGCTTATGGTTATACGTATACCCGTTTTCTCGTACACGCGTTTATGATCTTTCTCGGTGTATTATTACTGGTCGCAGGCTTGCGTATCTATTGGAAAAAGGTACCGCTTGTCAAATGTTATATCGTGCTTGCGCTTACCGCTTATGTGGTTGTGAATTATGTAGGGATGGATCGAATTATCGCTGTGCAGAATTTAGATCGATATGAACAGACAGGACAGATTGATTTCGATTATCTCAACAATTTGTCCAGTGATGCGATTCCTGTATTGTTACAGCGCAGTGCGACACTATTACCTGAATCTCAGCATTATTTCCGTCAGGATAAAGCTTATTTATTTGAAAAAGAACAATCCTGGCAGTCGATTAACTGGGCAGATTACCGCGCAATACGAGCGCTTCGTAGCGATGGATCTTCTTAATTTGGATCGAAAAGCATATTACCTTACAGCACCAAAGGAGCGAAATATGATGGTAACTCAAGCATTGATCGAATGGAATATAGATCCCACTTCGTTGCCACAGCAGAAATGGTTAACCGATCAACAACTCAATGTAGACTTGTATTCTTCTACGGTTGATCCTACAGAGGAAGGATGGAATATCCAGATTCGAATTACAGAATCATTGCCAGATTCTTGGAATACGTATGCAGAAGTTCAATTTCTGACTGATCCCGATGATCCGTTGGAAGAAGGATTTACATTTTTATTATGGGCAGGTTCTTATGTAGCCGATGTGACGATTGTAGGGGAAACTCATTAATATATAACGCAAAAAGCTCTCCATATCAAAGGAGGGCTTTTTTATATAGTCTATGGTGTTTGTTCTATGCTAGAGCCATCATTGATCGTATATCTATAGTCAATACACTTAACTTTGTTGTTGAGTTGGAGCTAGAGCAATCTCACGAATATTGATACTTTGAGGCTGACTGAATGCAAAGTAAATCGTATCTGCAATCGTTTGTGGCATTAAGTTGAGTTTAGCTTTTTCTCCGGTCGTCTGATCGTTCCACTCGGTCTCAGTTAATCCAGGAGAGATCGTAACGACCCGTACGTTGTGCGGAGCTACTTCTTCGCGTACATTTTCACTGATTGAATGAACAGCAAATTTGGTTCCACCATAAGCGACATGATCGGCAAACGTTTTTTTACCTGCAATCGAGCTGATATTGATAATAGTACCTGACTTTTGCTCAATCATTGATGGAAGTACAGCTTGCATCCCATTCAGAAGTCCGATGACATTGGTATTATACATCTCTTGCCATTCTGCTGGATCTTGAGTCGTAATATCACCAAGCAACATTCGACCTGCATTGTTCACAATCCCTTTGACCGGACCGAAATGTTCTTCTGCTTCTGCAATCGCTTGATCCAGAGCAGGTCGATCTGTAATATCAATAATCGCTTTCATCACCTGACGACCAGCAAATGCTTTTAACCGATCTTCACGACGAGAAAGTAACAATACATTATGTCCTTTAGCGATAAAAAGTTTGGCAGTAGCTTCTCCTATACTTGACGACGCGCCTGTAATCACAACAAATCCTGTTTTCATAATTCAATAAACTCCTTTATTGATATGAGATAGTGGAAGGGAACAACTTCACATTATCATGTCTAGGTAAGGAGCACAGTGAGAAAGATTATAGTTAACAACATTTTTGAATATAAATTTTTGATAATCAAAATATATTCCAATTGATGTCCCTGATCGCATAGCAAATTACCTGCAAGCCCTTGATAGATGAAGGGATTGCAGGCTAGTAATGAATATATGATTGACAGTCGCTATATTACACCGAATGAGGTTCCAATACCAATTCATCAATCAACTTGCCTTTAAATACTTTCAGATATTGATATTGCCCGTCGATACATAATTTGAGCAATCCATTATCGAAGTCTGTATGCATATCTTTGAAAAAGATACCTTCTGTAATGATCGGTCGACCATGCGTCTCATACGCAATTTCGTATCCGCGCGAAGTCTGAATCACGTCTACATCTACACCTTGTTCATGGGTTTCTTCGAGATGGGCTTGCATACGCTGTACCGCTACAATATGTAGATCGATCGCTCCCAGCTTTTCCAGTAGGTCGTTTACGATCGAACCTTTTATAATTTCTTGCCAGCGAGTCTGAGCCGATTGTCCAATAATAAGTTGCGTAATATCGTGTTGTTGAGCGGTAGAAGTAATAATATCAGCCGCTTCTTGTCCGTTACTTTCTAAAAGCACAAAATGACCGCCAGCTTCTTCTGTTAATTTACGCCATAACGCTACATAATTCTCTTGTTGTTGATCCATTTCATCGAGAGGTTGATCGATTACACTTAATACACAAAGTGGAGACTGAATAAGTTGAGATAAATGAATACCACGCCTGATCAATCGTTCTCCATTGGGTCCATAATACACACAGACCATAATCTTTTCAGAATTCAAGCTAGATACACTCCTTTATTGAGGTAGTTATGATCCATTAACCATAATTATTTAAAAGGAATAATAAGCGATTGTATAATCTAACAAAAAAGCATGATTCACCAGTATATCAGAAGATGCCCATACATCGGGCGGATCTTGTAGACGATTGCATAGATCAGTTAAAGCCTCTGCCATCACCTGACTACGCACATCTCCCCAGCTAGCATGATGTTGAGCGATATGAGATTGGGCTTGCTCTAGCGAGCATTTTTTCAGCGTAGAGAATACCCGGCACCATTTCACCAGGTCTAAATGTTGAACCTGATCGGTAAACGAATATTCCGCCCAACCGGTAATCCCATGACTTGCTATTTTTAACAGCCCACAATGCAGATACCCATCCATATCAGGTAACGCGAGCAGATGATTATCATACTGAAACACTTCAATCGAATGAATATGATGTGTAGCCAGATCCACCGTGGATACAGTGTTGCTAGCAGGCGCTATCGGCGAAATTAAACTCATCTCAAATCTACACTCCTTCAAATAAAATCGCTATCTCTATACATAGTAAAACCAGATAAATCAGTAGCCGGCACACTTTTTTGATGTCAGATATTGTTAGCAATCATAGTACCGTTAAGGATAGAAGTAAAATCAAATCTAAGCTTTTAATAGGCGTTATATGCTTGAAAATAACGATGTAATCGGATTCATTGGTCTCAATCACGTTCTAATGGCTATCATGCTCGCTGATACAACCGTTTATATAAATACTGCGCAAACAGCAGAAAAAGAAGGATGGAATGATGCAAATAAGAGCATACTGCTCAAAAGATAAAGGAATTGATTCAAATTCACTCCTTATGAAGAGTCAGACTGCTTTACAAACGAAAAAGGCGGGCGTATGATTTCATTCAAGTTCATTACAGCTTAATGGCTGAAAGGCTAAATCTAGACCTTTCAGAAAGCGGGGGAACCATACGAATAGACAGGGTATTACAAGATCTATTCAGGGGTGAATCAGAGACGACAGCTCAGGCTGATCTATCTGTAGGGAGACTCTTACTTCCGAATCCGTCAGCTAACCTCGTAAGCTGCAATAAGAGAGACGACAACAGTCATCTATGCCATATCAGGGGCTTTTTTGCTCCTGTCTTAGAAGCTGATGAAGAGGTCCTCTTCTAACGGCTTTTTTTTGTTGTCTACAATGAGTGGAGGAGCGCGAACACGCATGGAGTACGAACAGGAATTTGTACTGGTATCGCCTGCTACAGTAGCAGGGGAGCAATTTATTCAATTACTCAAAGTTAAAAAAATACCGTTTGCTATTATAGTGAACAGTCAGGCAGATCAGATTCGATTTGAAAAGATAGGTATTGAGCATATTCTGGTAATAGATACTCAGCGACAAGACTTATGGCGTATCCCGCAATTGAATATTGGCAAAATCTATTTATTTGAACGTAGTCTACCGTTATGTTGTCGTTATATCCAGATCTGTCGTGCATGGACATCTGATAAGCTATATGTCATTACAGAAGGTAGCCAATCACGCTTAATTTATCGTGGTTTGGGTGCAGATTATATTATTCATACCAATGGAAGTAGTGCTTCGTTTTTATTATAAAAAAAGACTGCTGATCCAACGATCATTTTATTTTGCAATTTGTCGGTGATATCTTGATAATAAAGAAGATAGAGAACCAAGATGATGCGCAGAATGGAGATGATCGTTGTGATCGGTAAAACAGCACTCGTCGCTGGAGCAACAGGTCTTGTGGGCAAAAAGTTGTTGCGTCAGTTATTAGATAGCACAGAATATACACGAGTGATTGCTCTTGTCCGTGAACCTGTGCAACAACTACAACATCTGAAGTTGCAACAGATCGTAGTGGATTATCATAGATTAGAAGATTATCGAGCAGAGATGAAAGCAGATGATGTCTTTTGCTGTCTCGGTACAACGATTAAGCAAGCAGGAACGCAAGCGCAGATGATCGAGATTGATGTATTGTATCCTGTGTCTGTCGCTATGGTGGCGTACAAACAAGGAGCCAAGCAGTTTATCGTGATCAGCTCGATGGGCGCTGATCCCAAATCCAGTATTTTTTATACACGTACCAAAGGAGATATGGAGCAACGGTTACAACAAGTTGGTTATTCTTCATTATCGATTGTTCGTCCATCCTTATTGCTAGGCAAACGCAAAAATAGCCGCGCAGGAGAGCAATTCGGTGCTGTAGTCTCTCAAGCACTATCATTTCTAATGATAGGTCCTCTCCGCAAATATCGAGGTATCGAAGCAAGTGACGTTGCACGAGCGATGTATCGGATCGCTCAGACCTCCAAGTCAGGTACTCACATATATATGTCAGATCAATTACAACGAATCGCAGACGAGTCCCAGAGTCGCTCTGCTTCGATAAGCAAATCAGCGAGATCGTAGTAGGTTATAGTTCAATTTTTAATTATAGAAATGGAGAATATCAATATGCCTCAGTTAGAACCAAAGCAAGCCGCTTCAATTATCGAAAAATGGATTGCTTTTTACGATATGGATAATGCCAAAGCATGGGATAAAGACGATTATCCTTTTATCCAATCTTCTTGCAAAGTGATGCGAAGCGCTATTCAAGCATTACGTGGAAAAGCACCTGCACCTAATGAACGTCGCAAAATCGTGACTGGACTTGAAGATTGGTTAGATGATTCATTTATGGACGATCCGAATGAATGGGAAAAAGAAAATAAAGCATTTGTGCAAGAAGCATTAGAAGCGATTCAATTTACAATTCAATTTCTACAAAAATAATGAATAACAGGTAGGAGTGCTCTATGCCAGACGGGTATATTCCACTGTGCAGTCGTGTAATTGGCGATTTTTATATTGCATTTGAACCGCACTCCCATAGTCTAAATATCTATATGCACAGACCAGAACCAGCGCTAGAAGTATCTACAGTTGGTTCTAGGAGTCTATCGGATGATCAATCTACCATTCCGCCTGCTTCGATGTTGTTGATCGGGTATCTCAAGGTCACATATTCACAAGCTGCTAAGCCTACCGAGTCAGAAGATGATCCTTCTGAAAAAGGGTGCGGTCTGGATGCGGTCTATATCAGTGATTTTCAAATCTATTTCAATTATCAAGATCTCAAATTAGCTGTACCTGTAATTACGCTGTTGCGAGATACATTATCGGCTGAAGGATATCGTCTACTGGCTGCACATATTTTCAAAAATGAACGCTCCTATGCCAAATTACATCATACGTATATCGAGCGTTGTGGAGCCACGATACGGCGTGAATATAGCGATTATGTCATTATAGAATGGAAATGGAATCCGGCAGATGATGCAGATAGGAGAATAAGATGAATCACGATACGAACAACCATATTCAGGTAACTCTGTGCCGGGAAGAAGAAGCTCATATCATATGCAATATGTATCCATATTACTTGTACGATCTGTCAGAAATATGGGAGCGTCAGCCAAATTCACAAGGCATATTTGATGAAGAACAATATGCTACGCTTCACCAGCAAAGCGATGCGTTTCTGATCTGGTGGCGACATCCAGGGGTTCTATATCCGTGGATTATTCGTGTGAACGGCGTGCCTGCTGGATTTGCTTTGATAGCGACTCCTCCTTATATCCCTGATGGTTCTCAAACACAATATTACTTAAACGAGTTTTTTGTTATGCGTCCATTTCGTGGACAAGGAGTCGCTCAGCAAGCCGCCAGTCACATTTTTGAACAATATAAAGGGGATTGGGAACTACAGACCAATGCATCCTCACGAAATCGTCATACTCAATCTTTCTGGAATCACATATTGTCACAATACACAGAGAACCAGTACAGTCAGCAGGAAATAACCGATGAAGATCAACAACAATTGCTCTCCTATTGCTTTAATAATCAGCAAAAAAACGAATAAACATGATTTTTTTCAGTTTGTTACTTTCTTTTCATGGACAATATATAACGTTTTGTGTAACATAGGCATAATTCACTTTATTGATAAGGAGTATACCTATGGCACAAAAAGAAGGTTCAGATTCAGCAAGTACAGGCAGTGGTAAAATCGAACGGTTTTCAACAAGCGGGTTTATTTTGGCAGCGATTGGTAGTTCAGTAGGTCTAGGGAATATGTGGAAGTTCCCATATATCACCGGTAAATACGGTGGGGCTGCCTTTTTCTTAATGTTTATTATTTGTCTGATCGTAGTGGGTCTACCGATTCTATTGGCAGAAATGGCGATTGGTCGAAGTGGACGGGGTAATGCTGCGGCTTCGCTTTTCAACATTACAGGGAAGAAGCATTGGAAATGGATCGGTACGATTCCAGTAGTGACTTCTTTCTTGATTATGTGTTATTACGGTGTGGTAGCAGGATGGACACTGCATTATACGGTATTATCTTTTAGCGGTAGTCTGTCTGATGTTAATACTGATTTTACAGCAGCATTTACAAATTTTGCTGGTGGTTATGCACCGTTGTTCTGGCAAGCAGTTGTAATGCTAATTACAGGTATCGTTATCGCTAAAGGGGTATCTGGCGGAATTGAGAAATACAATAAGATTCTGATTCCAGGATTTTTGGTTATTTTGCTTATATTGATGTTCCGTTCATTGACGTTGCCTGGAGCAGCGGCAGGGGTAGAATTTTTCTTAGCACCTGATTTTTCTAAATTAAGTCGTGCTTCGATCTTAACAGCTCTAGGACATGCGTTCTTCTCGCTGTCACTTGGAATGGGTTGTATGTTAACGTACGGTTCTTATGTACGTAAAGAGCAATCACTAGGTAAAGCAGCGCTTGCTATTGGAGCAGGAGACTTGTTCTATGCACTATTAGCAGGGCTGATTATTTTCCCTACAGTATTCTCTTATGGACTCAAACCGGATCAAGGGGTAGGGCTAGCATTTATGGCGTTGCCTGCGGCATTTGCGCAAATGCCTTTAGGTGCTTTTTTTGGCGGTCTATTCTTCTTATTGCTAGCGATTGCGGCGATTACTTCATGCTTCTCTATTCTCGAAGTACCTGTAGCGTATGCGATGGGACAATGGAATTGGACTCGTAAAAAAGCAGCGAGTATTGTCTGTATTTTCTCTTTCATACTGGGTGTTCCTGCTGCGTTATCTGTCGGGGGTGTTCTTAGCTTTATTTCACTAGATGGCAAAAGTATTTTTGATCTATTCGACTTTGTCACTTCTTATATTTTGATGCCTGTGGGCGGATTTATTGTTACGATCTTTACCGGATATGCATGGAAACGTGCAGGTGAAGAAGCAGGATTATCAGGATTCTGGTACGATACGTGGATGTTTATTTTACGTTATATTGCACCGATCTTAATTATTCTGATTTTCTTATATTCGGTAGGTATTATCCAACCAGAATAAACTGAATACAACAATCAAAGGAGCGTTTATATGACCATTTCTTCTCAAGAAGCTTTTTCCAAAGCGTTAGTACAGTCTTTGATCGGAGAAAGAGGGCATTTACCTATCGCGCGCGCGTTGTCGGATATCGATCTAGAATTGTCCGGTCGTGTGCTTGAACATTCTCCTTATACAATTTACCAACTGATTAGTCATATGAGTTACTGGCAAGATTTTATGTTGACTCATTTACGCGGTGAAAAGCCTCAATTGCCAGCGAATGTTAGCGAAAGTTGGCCTACAGAAGTCCAAGCTGTCGATGAAGCGACATGGCAAGATGTATTGGATCGCTTTTTGCAAGGGATCGATTACGCTTGTGAGTTAGCTCGTACGATGAATCTGGAGCAACCATTGGTTCATTTCCTGGGAGAAACAGCTGCTGGATTGTTACGTAATATTGCTTCGCATAATACGTATCATTTAGGCGAAATCGTATTGTTACGTCGTCTGTTTGGCGCATGGCCACCACCGGGCGGCGGATATCCTGCTTAACGTATACAATCAGTTCTTTGTATGATTGTGGTGAGTATTATTTCTTCTTTATAAGCAAAAGTGTTCTGCTATGAGCCGTCGATCTCTTTTCTTTCTTTGTGATCATGGTAGTATTTCCAGGGATTGGTGTAATAATACATGGGAACTACATTTACAGTAGAAAAAGGATGTGTAATCATGGCAACACCACCGAAGAAGAAATCGATTCGTTATGATTGGCCGTATCATTTTGTGGCTTTGCCTCTTTTATTAGTAACGTTTGTGCTAACTGTGATCTATTGGGTCGAAGCGATTCGTTATGATGAGCATGTATTGCTATCATGGTTACTGTTAATATTAATGGTTTGTTTATTTTTTGCGATTCCGCGAATTCGAGTCTATGCGACCAAAACGCAAGATCGCATTGTGCGTATCGAAGAACAGTTCCGTTATTTCCGTTTAACCGGTAAAGAATTAGACCCTCGTCTATCCAAAGCTCAAATTATTGCACTTCGTTATGCAAGTGATGTAGAATTTCCTGCATTATCCGAACGTGCAGCCAATGAGAATCTATCTAGTTCAGATATCGAAAATGCGATTACGAACTGGCGCGCCGATCATATGCGTATCTAGTCGATAGCGAATATGATACTTATCAACCTATGATGTGTATCGAAATGATATAAAATATAGCCTGAAGTCGCTCTGTACAGAGCGGCTTTTTTTGTTATGACATACCTCGATCACTCCAAATAGACCCTATAAAAATTGAAACCACACCAAAAAGCCGAGCACTACAGATCATGTAGACGCTCGGCTTTGCTATTTAGAATACAGATAATCATTTAGCTAAAAATGGTATCAATCTGTGCAATTTCTTGTGGTGTTAATTGTACATGTAACGTTTGGAGATTGTCTTTCACTTGCTCAGCGCGCTTCGCACCTGGAATAACAGCATCAATCGAATCGCGTGTAAGATACCATGCTAATACAATATGAGCAATATCGACACCTTTGGCTTGTGCAATCGGACGAAGTTTATCTACTTTTTCTAAATTATTGATAAACGCTTCACCTGTAAATAGTGGGTTATTTGCACGAATATCATCGAACTTGGTGTCTTTGGTATATTTACCACCTAGTAATCCTGAAGCAAGCGGGAAATAAGGAATAAATGTAATTCCATTTTCAGCGGTATACGGTAATAGATCTTGTTCAGCATCTCGATGGAACAGATTGTAATGAGATTGAAGAACATCAACATCGCCGTTTTTGTTCGCTTCTTTTAACTGTTCTAACGAGAAGTTAGATACACCGATCGCCCGAATTTTACCTTCGTCTTTCAACTTTTTCAGCTCGGCTACAGCTTGATCTTTCGGTGTATGTTCATCAGGGAAATGAATATAAAATAAATCGATATAATCGGTTTGTAGTCGTTGCAGACTTTCTTCTACACTTGCACGTAGAAATTCAGGTGAGTTATCAATCACCACTTCGCCGCTATCTGTAAATTTATGAGCACCTTTGGTAGCGATAATAACGTCTTTACGCTTACCTGTTTCTTGAAGCACTTCACCAATCAATTCTTCAGAGCGCTTAGGTCCATAAATGAATGCAGTATCTAGAAAATCAATTCCTTCTGCTAGTGCAGTGCGGATCATTTCTTTACCGACTTCTTCATCCAAATTAGGATAAATATTATGTCCACCAACCGCATTCGTACCCAGTCCGATTGGATTTACCCATAGATCACTTTTACCTAATTGTTGTTTTTCAGTCATGATTCATTCAGCTCCTTTGATCTCTTTACTTGATTCTCTTCTATTTTAACAGAATATCATGTGGAGTTAAAATATCGGAATAATTGGGTTTTGAATTTGGAATTTTATGCTTGGTGGGAATACGCTCCAGAAAATAATTTGTTCTTGCCATCGCTGGTGAAGTCTAATCCCTTGAATGACTGGCAAGCAGTCGGGATTGGACTTCAAAGGCGACTTTCAGAATAAATTATTTTCTTCCGCTCTGCGCAAGGAGGCATGGGGGTGGGTAATTTAAAACAAGTGTGAATGATTCCTCTTCTTGAAGGGGGAGGGGCAGGAAGGGAAAGAGTGGATAATAGGAGTTAATGTGGTTATAAATGGTGTGGAGTAAGAGGATGTATAGGGTAGTTCGATGAATAGAATTGGAAGAAAATAGATGGCAAGAAGATGGTTATCAGATATGTTCTATAGGATTGGGTCAGTGTAGGGAATGAATATGTACGTGAGGGAAGGTAGGAGAAGAGCATCAATGAAAACGGCTAAGGTGTTGAGTTTGGTTTTATTTATTGTGATGATTTGTAGCAATGTGTATGGGGCTGTATTTGGGGATGTGTTGGTAGAAGGGCAAATGTTGTTGTCATTGTTATGGGGTCGATTGGTGCTGGTCGATTTTTATGTGGGGATGATTTTATTTATTTCTTGGATGATTTTTCGCAAAGAATTGGGTTGGAAATTGCTTCTGTGGATCTTGTTATGTATCTGTCTGGGTAACTTCTCCACGTCGCTGTATATTTATCTAGCGTTACGTCATAGCGATGGAGATTGGAATAAATTCTTTTATGGCAAACGAGTAATAGGGCACTAGAAAATGAATATAAAACTAGATGAAAAAAATCGCTAAATTGCAATGTGAGTTTAAAAAATTAATAATGTTCTACTATTATTAAAATGATCATTCACAAGACGACTCGCAATACAATTCGTAAGACAAATCAAAAAGGGCAACTTCCTACGAATAGGAGGTTGCCCTTTGAATGATACAATGCTCACTTGTCTTCTTAATCGCTACTTATTTCAAAGTGTAGGAGTTAGAAGCTTTCATGATATCTGCATAAGCCCAGTGACTAGCAGGAACATCTTTCCATGCTTTGTTGCCAGCTGTTAAGTTAGCTGTTTTTTCTAAAATTTTGTTCAAAATCGTTACGGCTTGAGCACGAGTTAACGGTTGATCTGGTTGGAAGCTAGAAGGTGATACACCTTGCATCAATCCAGCCGTTGTTACACGCTTGATATCGTTTGCTGCCCAGTGTCCGTTGATATCATTCGCAAAGGAGCTTCCTGTACCGCTAAGACCTTGCCAGCGGCTTACAATAGCAGCCATCTCTGCACGAGTGATCGGTTGAGCTGGAGCGAACTTACCGTTTGTTAGACCTTTCATCAGTCCAGTGGATTGCATTGAAGCAATGGCTTGATGTGCCCAGAACGTAGCGGATACATCAGAATAACTTCCATTACCACTAGCAGATGCTTTTGGTGCAGTTGCTTGTAAACGATACAATAGGGAAGCCATCTCCGCACGAGTAATGCTGTTGTTTGGACGGAATGTTTGATCCGGGTAACCCTGGATATAAGCAGGTTTGACTACACCAGCCGTTGTATCTGTATTGACATTGTTATTATCTGTTGTTGAATTATTCGTTGGAGCAGATGCCAGGTTCTGCATATCTACAATCGTAAATGTACTAAATTTGTTAACTGTAAATTGTAGACCTGTCTGACCATTACCATAATCCACTACGCTTGGTTGAACCAATTCACGATCACCATCACTATGCTCGATAAAGATACGCAATTGATTTAACCATTGTTGTTTGGCTGTTGCATCTTGTGGAATCGCACTGTTGTCGATCGGCATTACCAATTGAACCGGTTGATTTTGCAAATTTGTTTCAATCGTCATTGGACGACCCACTACAGAGATATCACCATTGCCTAGAGCTTGCTTTACGATCTGTTCTTGTTTTGCACGATTTGCCACTGCATTTTGTTGTTCTACTGTTTTGAGTGGTACAAAGTGGAAATAAAGATCGTTTGTAATATTGTTCAAAGAAGTAGAAGCAACAGACAATTTCGCATCGTTAGTGCTAATTTCTAAATTCATTGCTGCATTTTTCAAATCTTTCGCTGCTGTTAACGGTAAAGTGATATCAGTTTGAGATACTTCATCGCTAGCATCTGGAACAACTAGACGAACCGTTTGTTGAGCAGCATCTTTTAGCTTCGTAATCGCTTCGATCACTTTATCAGTTGAGAATGTGATCTGATCTTGTTTTTGACCATTAGCTTGAGTTGTACGGTTGACCACTGCTGTAGCAGGAATCGTTGTTTTGCCTTTACCATCATCTACATCAAGTGTGATCTTTTGTGAACCACCTGAAGAAGATGTTTTATCATCGGATTCTTTGACTGTTACAGTTGCACTTGCAAAAATTTCTTTTTGAGTTACAGAGTAAGCGCTAATAACTGCTGTACCTTTACCTATTGGAGTAACTACTCCATCGGTAACTGTAGCTACACTTGGATTACTGCTGATCCATAATACAGTGGAATCTGTAGCATTATCAGGAGTAACAGTTGCTTTTAATGTTTGAGCAGCGCCTTTTTTCTTGAAATCTAATGTTGCTTTGTCTAAAGTAATGCCAGTTACTGGAATCACTTCTGCTTCATCCAAGAAGTCTAGTTTAGTCAATGTACCTGATTTTGCAGAACTTACATACCCTGTATGGTCTGGTAAGAATGCAACACCATAAGCAAAGTTTGTTTCACCCATCATTTCAAAATTCTGTGTTGCAACAGGAAGATTTTGAAGTAAAGAAGCTTTTGCTTTGTACAAGTAGGCATATCCCACATTTACATATAAATTACCAAATTGGCTAATCGTAATACCACGAATCACTGTTGGATAAGATGCAACCAATTCAGGATTCAGATTGGCACCAGATAGACGAACAATATTAGAAGTCGATGTTTCGCTAAAATAATCATTTGTAGTAGTAGCAATATACAAACGATCTTGTTGATCTAAAGCAAGTCCAGTAATAGATGTAGCATTTTTCATACCTTGAGTAGAAATGAGATTAATAGGTTCACTGGATGGATTAAACACTTGACTAGGCGCAGTGTAATAAAGAGTGCTATATTCTTCTAAATCTGAAGTTGTATAAGGCAGTAATTCACTGTCTTGCAGATACTTATGATCTAGCACCCATACACGATTATCACCAGATTTGGAGTAATATAGGTCTCCAGCTTTGTTTAATGTTACAGCAACGATATCATCGCCTTTAGAAAGGTGAGTCACTTTTAATGTTTTGGTAGAAACTTTGTAAAGTCCACGATCATAATCAGCATAATATACATCACCATTGAAGTAAGCGAGTTCGAATGGACGATTAAGTTCAACTTGTGTAAGGTCAGTCGGAATAGCTTTCACTGATACATAACGAGTCACTTCTTGTGCACTCAAACCAGAGCTATTTTGTACATTGTAATGAACAATGTATTCACCTACAACAGAGGTATCAATAGCATTTACAGGCTCACCATTTAACGTATAAGTGACAGTTGGTTGTAGATTGCTATCGACAGAATCTGTAACTGCAACGCCTGCATCGACATAAGCATCACCTTGAGTTAGTCGTACAGAGTAATCACCATTCAATGTGATAACAGGAGGAGCAACTTTTTTGAACGGTTGAATAAAACCACCATTACTATAATATCCTTTACCATCCGGTAGAATAACCAGTCCATATGCAGAATAAACATCACTTTCGTAAAATTCGATAAGTGAATTATCTACAGGTAAGTTCTGCAAATGATCATAACTTATCTTTTTAAGTCCTGTACTGCCCAACCCTAAAAATCTGTTAGAGCTATAAAGTAAATTTCCTTTGGCATCTGTAGTAATTCCTAAAACACCAGTATTATAATAATTACTATTATTTGTATTATTATTTATGATTACATTTTGTCTTGCTTTTGTTGTCAGATTTACTTTGATAAGGTTACTGTCAAAATTGTAATTGTAGATGTTTTTTCCAATGTACATATTGTCATTGTTATCAATAGCTAACCCATAAATAATACCACCACTATATGAATCGAAAGCCTCTGATACTTCGGTAAGTGCTTCTGAATCTAATGGAGCATCTTTAAGGTATTTTGCTGATATTTTGTAAACAATTGATTTTCCATAGACAGTATAGAATAGATCGCCTGCTTTATTTAAAGCAACGCCTAAAAAATAATCTGGTGATTGAACGACATGCTCTACTACACCTGTAGTTACCGATACACGATCAATCCCTTTTTGGTAGGAGGATACATATACATATCCATTGTGATAAGCCATACCATATGGACTTTGAATATTCGTGTTAGTAAGATCGAAATAACCGCTAATTTTGTTGACAACAACAGTGCGAGTCACTTGCTCAGCAGAAAGGTTTGAAGGGTTAGTGACATTGTAGTAAATAGTATACGTACCCGCAATGTTAGTATCTATACTAGAAACAGGAGTATCATTTAAAGTATAGTTTACAGTTGCTACTAAGTTAGGATAGGCATTATCTGCAACTACTACACCAGGCTCTACAAAAGTATCGCCTACATTTAATGTCATTTGAGAACTACCAAGAAGTTCAATGGTTGGCGCAGTAGGTTGTAAAGGTGATTTTTGCATAGATCCACCACTACCAATGTAAGAATCGCCATTCGAAAGGAAAACAATTCCATATGCACTTACATAAGAGTTTGGATTTAAATTAACTAGACTACTGGATTGTAAAGGAGTGGTAGTCAAATCTTTTGAAGAAATCCGATATACTTTTTCATTATCCCCAGCAGTATAAAGGTTTCCGTACAAATCAAAAGAAAAGCTCGTGAAGGAAGTAGTAAAATTCTCAATCACAACTTGAGCACTGTTTGTACCTGCTGGAATTTTTAAAATAGCTTTTGTTGAATAATCAGAGAAATATACGTTATCTTTAGCATCAATAGCTAAACCATAAATATAATTATATTTGTCAGAAAAGAATACAGTACTACTCTCATTGAAGGCTGTATTACTCAATGGTAATTCAAGCATATCTTTGTGAGATACTTTATAAATATGTGAGTCACTATCAATAGTATAAAATAAGTCCCCAGAAGAATTTAAAGCAACTCCCATAAAAGAACGAGCAGCTTTTACAATCGAAGTTACTTTACCTGTGTAAAGATCTACACGAGATATTCCAACTCCGCGTTGAGCAACGTAAACGTTATCTCCGTAATATGCCATACCATAAGCGTTAGAAAGATTAACGCTTGATAAATCGATATATTGTTTAGAACTTGTAACAAGAACTGTGCGGATAACCTCATCAGCGGCTACATTATCACCATTAGTTACATTGTAGTGAATCTTGAATATACCTTCTAAACTCGTATCCACTTTAGTTACAGGAGAACCGTTGTACTCGTAAGTGATATTAGCTGTTTTGAGATCAGGGTATACATCGTCTTGTACGGTTACACCTGGATCAGAAAAGGTACTACCTACTTTAATTTGAATCTGTGCATCTCCAATCAACGTAATCACAGGTTTACTGTTTGTTTGATTTGAAGAAACACCAGTATTTGTACTTTCGACATGAGTGACAGGAGTGCCAGAAGAGTAAGTGTCATTGGTAACCGAACTTGATTCGTTGCTAGTTGTTGTATTGGTTGTATTGTCCTCAGCAAAAACATTTGTCGTTGCTGTCCCCGGCAATGCAATCAATACAGCTAAGCATAAAATCATCCATTTTTTCATGCTATAAATATCCCCTTTGCTTTTTAAATCTGTGAATCTTGTTTTACTATATCGAATCAGACTGAACAATTTCTGAACATTTATTAAGATCATGGTTTTACCATTTTTATCCATTACATATCTATTAATGATTAATGGCGATATATAGCACAGATAAGGGTAAATTTAAATTATTTTCATCGATGAAAATAACTCTTGCTTATGAGTCAATCATGTCCTAAAATGAGGTTGCAGATGAATGCAAGCGTTTGCAAAGAGTGTTGTGAGTACATGTATAGATGTAATCCCTATCTTTTGTAAATGCTATTTTTCTACTGTATAACAGGAGTTTGAAGATTTTTTGATAGCGTTATCAAATTCCTATTTACTTTTTGCTCATTACATAAGAAAATGGGTAAGAAGTAAAAAATATCTAATTATGTTATTTATGTTCTTTTGTTGTTCTTGATTCAAGGTGTAATTAAAAAAAAGGGGCTGAGTACATGAAGCGTAAGTTGAAAAAAAGCAGCACAATGTCACTGATGATGGTTTTGCTATTTTCAGTCGTCATGAGTGCATGTGGAGGAACAACAAGTAATACAGCATCAACAGAACCCGCTGCAACCGGAACAGATACAACAGCAACGACAACAACAGGTACAGATATGATCAAGACAGCGAAAGTTCCAGCTGGATCTGAATTAGAAAAAGCCTTAAAAGGTGAATATAAAGGAACCAAAGTAACGATGTACGGTCCATTCGTAGACGCGGATGAGCAGAAATTCAATGCAAGTATCAAAGCATTCGAAGATCAAACCGGTATTGATATTGCTTATGAAGGTTCCAAAGAATTTGAAGCTACTATCAATGTACGTGTTAACGGTGGTAATGCACCGGATATCGCTGACTTCCCACAACCAGGATTGTTAGAAGGATTCGCTAACTCTGGTAAAGTGGTTGATGTATCTAGCTTTATGGATGCTAACTATCTGAAAGAGCAATACAAAGATAGCTGGCTAGATATGGCGAAGATGAAAGGTGAAGGCGGCAAAGAAATTACTGCCGGCGTATGGGCACGTAGTAGTGTGAAAAGCTTAGTATGGTACAACAAAAAAGCATTCGCAGATGCTGGTTATGAAGTACCTAAAACTTGGGATGAAATGATGGCATTAACAGAGCAAATCGCTAAAGATGGCGATCCTGCTTGGAGTATTGGTATTGAAAGTGGTACAGCAACAGGCTGGCCTGCAACAGACTGGATCGAAGATATTATGCTTCGTACAACTACTCCTGAAAACTATGACAAATGGGTAAAAGGCGACTTGCCATTTACAGATCCTATTGTTAAAAATGCAGTTAAAAAAATGTCTGATATCTGGTTCAACAAAGATTATGTATACGGTGGACGTAGTTCAATCGTAACAACCAACTTCGGGGATTCCATCCAACCGTTGTTTACAGATCCTCCAAAAGCATGGTTAAACCGTCAAGCTGGATTTATCGTATCCTTTATTCCTGAAGGCGTAACAGCAGACGAGTATGACTGGTTCCCGTTCCCATCGATCGATGAGCAATATGGTACACCTGCGATGATCTCTGGTGATATCTATGCGATGTTCAATGATCGTCCAGAAGTACGTGCAGTCATGGAGTTCTTTACAACAGCAGAATCTCTACAAAGCTGGATTCAATCCGGTGGTGTAACACCTCCAATGAACGGTACTCCTGATGATTGGTTCGCTAATGATCAAGAACGTCGTATGTCTCAGTTTGTACAAGAAGCTAAAACAATCCGCTTTGACGGTTCTGACTTGATGCCAAGTGCTGTAGGCGCAGGAACGTTCTGGAAAGGTATGACGGATTATGTGAGTGGTACAGCTAATCTAGATGAAGCGATGGCTGAGATTCAATCAGGCTTCAAAAAACAATAGTATCGCACGATAGATACTATGCATGTAGATAGCAGGTATACATTGACATGAGTCAGAACGGGCCGATGCTATCGGTCCGATTTTGGCTTGATTAAGGGGGAAAGCCGATGTACGTGCGAGCCAATCAAGGGTCTATGTTAAAGTTGATTTTGTTATCAATACTTGTTCCTGCTTTAAACGTAGGCTTGCATTTCTCGATCTTTTTATTTTTTAGAAGCTCGGATCTTCCACCGGTCTTGAATGCTTTGCTTGCTGTGATCTGGGGAATATTTGGGATCTATTCTATTTATTTTTCATTGAACTGGGTAGTTGAGCAATATTCGGATAAATGGAAAGAACGCGTCATTCCTTATGTATTTGTAGGGCCGGCTGTATTATTGCTAGGCTGGTTGCTGTTTTTACCAACATTACGTACATTATATCTTAGTTTTTTCAATGCCGATTCGACCCGATTTGTAGGGCTAGCTAACTTTGGAGCTGTTTTTACGGACAGACTATTGTTAACAGCGCTACGAAATAACTTGCTGTGGGTGGTATTCGGAACCTTAGCGTGCGTTATTTTAGGGATGTTAGTCGCTGTACTGGCTGACCGCAGTAGCTTTGAACGTCTTGCCAAAGCGATTGTGTTTATGCCGATGGCGATTTCGTTCGTAGCCGCAGGGGTTATCTGGAAATTCATCTATTACTACCAACCAGGCGATGACCAGATCGGTTTACTTAACGCTATTATGGTGCAGTTAGGACTCCAGCCGCAGGGCTGGCTCAGTATGGTGCAACCCTGGAATAACCTCTTCTTGATTGTCATATTGGTCTGGATGCAGACCGGGTTTGCTATGGTTATCTTTTCCGCTTCGATCAAAGGTATACCGGAAGATATGTTGGAAGCCGCGCGGATGGATGGCGCAGGTGAAGTACGTATCTTTTTCAAAATTATGTTGCCTGTGATCTCTAGTACAGTACTTGCAGTTACCACAACGATTATCGTATTTACACTGAAAATATTCGATGTTGTTATGATTATGACCGGTGGACAGTACGGAACAGAAGTAGTTGCAACTGAATTCTACCGTCAATTATTTATGTATCAAAATGCAGGCTACGGTTCGACGCTTGCGATTGTGTTGCTGATTGCAGTTATTCCGGTTATTATCCTGAATCTGCGCCAGCTTCAGAAGGAGGGAAGCTTCTGATGGCTAAACGAAAAAATAAAGCACCCAAACGCAAAGCGAATTGGTTGGTTAATACGATTCTAGCGATTATCTGTATTATCTGGTTTATTCCTACACTGGGGCTGTTGATCTCATCAGTGCGTCCGGCAGCAGATATTTTGCAGACCGGTTGGTGGACTGTATTCCCTCATCGCCAGTGGGCAACTGAAGAACAAGTGAAACTTCCCAAAGATACTGATCTTCGTCAGCCGATCACCGTTAATGGACAGACATTTAGCGATGATCAGCTCAAATCAGGTGTAATGCAAGGTGATAAACGTCTGGTCTGGGAAAATCGCCGTTCACGTACTGTAGATGTTCAGGATAAAAAATGGAGTGGATTCACACTTGATTTTACAACGCTGAACTATGAAACAGTGCTAGGCGGTAAACAGTACAAAATCACGCAACCTGATGGCACCGTCAAAACTGAGCAAGGTAGCGGGATGGGAAGATCGTTCTGGAATACGATCGCTGTTGTTATTCCATCGACAGTCATCCCAATCTTTATTGCTTCTTTTGCCGCATATGCTTTTGCATGGCTCAAGTTCAAAGGACGACGCGTCTTTTTTGTAATCGTGATTGCACTACTGGTTGTACCTTTACAAGTGGCTTTGATTCCGATTTTGCGAGATTATACAGCACTTGGACTCAATGGAACGTACTTCGGTATATGGTTAGCACATACGGCATTTGGTCTGCCGCTAATTACGTACTTTATGTACAATTCGATCAGTCAGCTTCCTCGTGATCTGTTCGAATCGGCTTATATGGATGGAGCAACAAACTTTACCATCTTCTCTAAATTAATTCTTCCATTATCTGTACCTGCACTGGCTTCGATTAGTATCTTCCAGTTCTTATGGGTATGGAACGATTATCTGGTATCACTTATCTTCCTCGGTTCTCAACCGGAAGTACAGGTATTGTCAATGAATATTGCGAATATGGTTGGTTCGCGTGGTAGTGACTGGCATCTGTTAACAGCAGCGGCATTTGTCTCTATGCTAACACCACTTGCTGTATTCTTTGCATTACAGAAGTACTTTGTACGTGGTCTATTGGGTGGATCGATCAAAGGATAATAAGGTGTTTAGTCCAAAAGACGATAATAAAAGACCGCTCTTCGATACAGGAGGAGCGGTCTTTTATGTATTTATTGAATAGTAGAGAAGCAACTGGAATTTATTGGCTTAGAATTGTATCATGAATAGACTACATGTTACAAAAAAGGTGGGAAGTGTATGGATACAGGATCATTGATTATATCGACGGTATTGCTTGTTATTGCACTACTGGCTGTATTGTCGATTGTGTATTATAGCTGGCGTAATGGCATCTCCCCATTACCAGCATCATTATTGTTGCGAAGTAAAGTAGCTGAAGAAGTGTTGCGTTTGTCTAAAGTACAAGAATTAGATCATCCGCTTTTCAAATTAGAAACAGATGATCCTGCGCAACAATATTCGATTATCCAACAACATATGGAATACCAAGCACGTCAAAAAACTATTGTAGAAACGGGTTCAGGCTGGGGAACATTAGCGATATTTTTAGCCAAACATATCCCGAATTATCATGTGATCGGTATCGAAAATTCGGTAGTGCCTTTTTGGATTTCTAAATGGTGGGCCAAGTTTGAGAAAGTGCCACTTACATTTATTCGTGGAGATATGTATCAATACCCTTATGAAGAAGCAAATATTATTGTGTGTTATTTGTTTCCGGGAGCTATGAAGCAATTGAGTACGATTTTGCGTGAACGTGCTGTAGCGTATACATATATTATTAGTGTCTATTTTGCATTGCCCGATTGGACACCTGAAAAGATTGTACAATGTGTGGATATTCACCGTACCAAAATTTATATTTATAAAGTAGGCGCATAGTTATTGTATCTTCTCGCAGATAAAGTCTCACACTTATAGATATAAAAAAACACATGCAATAGAATAATCGCATGTGTTGATTGGTGCTTAATGGGTGCTTGGTTATAGAGAACAATACTTAGTTATGGTCTTTGAAAATACCAAATGGCTTACCAATAGGTAAAAATGTTTTGCCAAAATGAGTATTCAATACCAATGCGCCTGTACCGTATAAAGACATAATGCCAATACCCATCTCTGCATAAGCAGCAAGTGTATGGAAAATATGAGGAGCCACACCAAACGCATCAAAGGTGAGTCCGAGGAATAACAGATCGATCAAGCAGAAAATAATAAATAATACTTTGTGTGTCTCCATGGCACCGATCGTCATAAAGAGTACAAAAACAAGATAACCGGCAAAAGCAAAGCCTAGTTGCTTACCATCTACATCATTGGCTAGAGCAGTGCCGAATACGCCCATTTTGATCATCCAGTTGCCTGCCATCGCGAACCAGAAGAAAGCAAATGCTCCAAATGCCGTCGTACCAAATGTATTGTTTCGCTTGGAATCTTGAATACAAGCGAATAATTGAGCGCAAGCGCCCAGAAAGATCGCCCAGGGAATAGCATAGCTGAGTCCTGTCGTTAGACCTAGCTTTTGAGAAGAAGCTACCAGAGTAACAATAGCTAGGCCGAACAGGCCGAGTGCGCTAGGATCAGCATTGATGATCTTAACATGAGTTTGCGAAGAAGTTTGCATAAGGAATTTAGCCTCCAATAATTGTTAGGTATCCCTCACTGTCGTCAGACATACCTCAAGCATTGTACCTGAAAAGACGCAGATAGAAAAGAAATATTATTAGTTACATATTAATTAGAGAAATACCTGTCATACTACTGTTTATTTATTTCAATTTGGGGAATTATTTGACTATTTACGTCGCTCAAAACTTGTTATACTGATAGGTAATTACATTTCATTGGTTAAGGTGTGTGAATAAAACAGATGGATTTCAATCTGGATATGAAAACAGTGTTCATTTCACTTGTATTTGGACACATTTTTACTGTCATCTTGATCCGTGCATATCGTCAGAATTATATGAAAGATCGTGCTGTTAACATGTTTTACCTTTCCAAATGGGTACAGGCTATCGCATGGTTTATGTTGATTTTTCGCAATACTGCTCCTGATTTTTTCTCGATTGCAGTTGCTAATTCTTTTTTATTTATCGGTGCCGCTTTGGAGACAGCTTCGTTTCTAGTGTTGCAAAAAGCTTTTTCTAAACAAATTCGCAATCTGTATATGGGCTATACTACGATAACAATTATTGGTTTTGTATCAATTTACTTTTCAGGTGTAACAGAAACGACTCGTATTATTTATGCTTCTATCGCCACCTCTTTGTTTATCCTTTATCCCGCCTACCGTATGATCTCAGATCGACAAGCATCTTCACTTCAGCATTTAATGGGTTATTTGTATAGTATTGTTGTGATTAGTCTATGGTTTAGAGCTGTGTTTGCTATGTATTTTGGCGCTGTTGTTGGATTATTTACAACAGGAATGTATCAGACGTTTACGTTTCTGTCGCTGTATTTGATTATGATTTTGGGAAATACCGGTTTTGTGCTGTTATCCAAAGAGCAAGCAGATGTCGATCTACTGCGTATTGCCAGCTATGACGATCTGACAGGTATATTGAATCGGCGGACATTCATGATCGAAAGTAAAAATTGTATCTATGAATTAGCCAAAAAGCAGCAATCCGTATCGTACCTCTTATTTGATATCGATCATTATAAAGCGATCAACGATACATACGGTCATCATATTGGCGATCGGGTATTGCGTGATATGGCGATACTTGTGACAGAGCAGTTAGAGGAACAAGCGATATTTGGAAGATATGGTGGTGACGAATTTGCTATTCTACTACCTGATACGGATGAACAACGATCCAGTCAAATCGCTGAACAACTACGCTCTACGATTGAGCATCATCGGTTTCATGCTTTGCCGTTGTCGTATACGATTAGTGTAGGAGTGGTCACAGTATCTGCTACCAAAGAGACGCAGCTTAGTATGTTATATCAACATAGCGATCGGGCATTATATGAAGCCAAATATGCAGGTCGTAATCGTACAGCACGAAGTCTCGTAATGGTGCAAGAAGAGAGCGGCTAAGAGTGATATGGTTATCTATTGAAAAAAAGCTCTACAATCACTGAGTGTGGTTGTAGAGCTTTTTGGAATATAGAAAAATGAATCTGCTTATTTATTAGGTTGACTGTTATAGTAGTAGATATTTTTAGTGATATCTTTCATCGCTTCGCCTGTAGCTTGAAGACGGTCGATTACTTCTGTAAATGAACCGACAAGTGTCGCTTGTTCTTGAGAAGAAGTGGTAATTTGAGTGATCTCATTTTCCATTTGACGGATTGATTCTTGTACATCACGAAGTGCTGTTTCAATATCGCCTGTAGCTTTTTTGGAGTTAACAGACAATTTACGAACTTCAGTCGCAACTACACCGAATCCTGCGCCTAATTCTCCTACACGAGCAGCTTCAATCGCAGCATTAAGACCAAGCAAATTGGTCTGTTCAGAGATATCTTTGATTAGGATCGCTACTTCATTGATTTTACTTGATTTTTCAACTGTTGTTTTCGTGTTTTGCAAAATTTGCTCGCTGGTTGCTTGTAGTTGCTGTGCATGAGCCGCAATATGTTGAACCATATCTACAAGATTTTCAGATACAGATACGTTTTCTGTCATAACACCTTGAAGATCTTCTTGTGTTCTTTGATCATAGCTAATCGTCATAACACCTACGATTTGACCATTTTCATGGATCGGCACATTGATTCCTTCAAGAGAAACACCAAACATTTCTTTAGGAAAAGGAGTAATGGATGGATTCACTTTATCCGCAATTCCAGCAAAGTTTTCAAAGCCAGGAGCTAAAGGACCGTCTGCTACAAATCCTAGATCAATACCTCCAAATTGTTCATAATAGAGGATCTTTTCATGATCATATAAGCAAATGGTAGCGCGCTCGCGCAAAAGTTTTCCGATGTATGGCAAAGCGGTTAAAAGTGCTTGCATTACTGGCATAGTTCTAATCATCCTTTTCTTACTCAATTTTTGATAGTATCTATATGTATTACTATCGGACAGAAGAGCCTTATAATAAAGACTAATCTTTTGAGTTAATGTGGTATAGAAGATAACAAATTGTAAAAATAAAAAACTCTAACATACATTAGAGCTTTTTATTCAGGATAGGCTCTAGTGTGATAAGGGAAGTAGATAGGCTGAGATTATTTGTTAAGAGGGACGCTGTAGCGGTATAGATTGTTGGTAATTGATTTCATTTCTGTACTTGCGGATTGCAAGCGTTCAATGACGTCTGTAAATGAACCAACAAGAGAAGATTGTTCTTGAGAAGAGGCTGTAATTTGAGCAATTTCATTTTCCATATGGCGAATCGATTGTTGTACATCACGAAGAGCCGTTTCGATATCTCCAGTCGCTTGTTTGGCATTCACTGACAATTTACGAACTTCAGTTGCAACCACACCAAATCCTGCACCCAATTCACCTACACGAGCAGCTTCAATAGCGGCATTTAGACCTAGCAAATTCGTTTGTTCAGAGATGTCTTTGATCAATGTAGCGACTTCATTAATTTTGCCTGATTTCTCAACCGTTATTTTACTGTTTTGCAAAATTTGTTCGCTCGTTGCTTGTAGTTGCTGTGCATGAGCGGCAACATGTTGCACCATATCAACAAGACCATCAGCAGCAGATACATTTTCTTGTAACACAGAATCCAGGTTTTCTTTTGTACTCTTATCATAATTAACAGAAAGTACAGCAAATAGTGTATTACCATCATAGATAGGAACGTTGATTCCTTCTAACGGCACACCGAACATTTCTTTGGGATAATGACTAATAGAAGGATTGACTTTGTCGGGGAGGGAAGAGAAATTATCGAATCCGGCTGGAAGAACATCACCTGTTTTGAAACCAAGATCGATACCATCTAACTGTTCATAGTAAAGCATATGTGTCTTGTCGTACAAACATACTGTGGCTCTTTCTCTCAAAATTTTTCCAATGTACGGCACAAATAGTAAAAAAGAATCAAGCATACTCATGTGTCAATCACCCTTTAATCTCATTTTTATAGTCATCATACTCCTATATTATCGGACATTTAAATGTTGAAATTAAGGGTAATTGCTCGGAAAAACAGATAAAATAGCAATAAATGCATAATAATATTTTAAATTTTAACTTTTCTATATAGTAAAAGAAATTTATTTACATAAATAGAAGTAATATAATTGTTTGGACAATACAAATGTAGATGCTTCGGTGGATTTACTTATTTAGAAGCGATGGGCAAATAACTTTTCTGTTTTTTCTAGGCGGGCTTGACGTTGTGCAAGTGTTCTTTTTTCCATCCCCGAGTAGTTATACCACTTTAAAGAATGAATCCCCATTTTACGAAAAGTACCGCGAAATACCATCTTTGTAATCGGATTGCCGAACAGCCAGCGATACATATAGGTTGGAGTAGCCATAACAGTGAGTAAAGAGACGCCTTTTAAATGAGGGAGTAAGCACTTGAATGGACGTCCAGGGGTAGGTTCGCTATATACGATTTCTTTAGCAAATACTTTATCGAGAAATCCTTTCATAAGAGCAGGCATGCCTTCCCACCAGATAGGAAAAATAAAGATCAGATGATCTGCAAGCATAAGACGTTGTTGATAATCAGCGATTAGAGGGTCAATACTTTCTTTTTTGCGCCAAGAGGTTAGATCAGCAGCTGACATGATAGGATTAAAGCCATCTTCATGTAGATCTACCAAATCTACTGTATGTCCTCCTGCATGCAAACCTCGTGTAACAGCGGCAAGTAAAGCAGCAGAGTAGCTACGTTGATGAGGAATATTTTCAGAAGCACCACTTCCATAAGGATGATCGAACACAATCATAATATTCATATAAATAACACCTTTCTTATTTTGTTTCTAAGAAACTAAATTGTTTATAGGATACAATATATCTTTATTGTTTCTTTTTGTCAATAATGTTTCTTGGAATATATCAATTTATAAAATCGATTGGTATACTAAAAAAAGAAAGATCATAATCACGTACAAAGATCAAAAAATATAAGATATTCCAAAGTAAATGAAAGTGAGAGGGCTATCATGAATCATGAGATGGAACAAAAGTTACTTATTACTGAAATCATAGATCATATCGCTGCAATTCAGAAACGATTTCAAGCTGAAGGTGAAGATGAAGAAAAAAAATGGATGATGATGCAGACTTCTGATGAACATGTAGCCGAATTTCTCAAAGTCGCAACAGTACAGATGCTTCATGTGTTGGATGCGATCGGGGAGTTAGAGCCTACCAATGGTATAACAATTTCCAAACGATACAATATTCCTAGAGGCACAGTATCTAAGATTACACGTCGGTTAGCAGAAATCGATATGATTCTTGTTGAACCGTTACCTTACAATAAAAAAGAAGTTCTTTTTCGCTTAACCTCTTCCGGTAAAAAAGTATTTACATTACATCAACAACTACATCAACATATCAATCAAAATGTACGAAATTTTCTTTCTCAATATGAAATGGAACAAATGCGTTTTCTTTTGACATTGATGCAAGAAGTGATGGCAACATCTTGGGTGGAGATAAAACAGGAGAAGGATGAGCCACAGCAAAATGAATCATCTCCTTTACCTTTTAACGAAGTAGAGTATTCACAAGAGTTAGAGGAAAAAAATGAAATTTTTGCGATGTTACAACAATTAGATGCCAACAAGTTGAATCGAGCCAAGCAGTTAATTCAACTCGCGTTTTTTGAAGATTAATCTTAGAAAATAGCATAAACAAATCCCTTTCATATCGTAAGAGCAAATCCATCTATAAAAGATGTCTTTATACTCTTAATCAATGAAAGGGACTCTATTCCGTCTTAACGTAAACATATTAGCGTTGTTAATGAGAACGCTTTGTTGGAGCAGTAGCTTGCTCTAATGCTTCTAGATAAGCAAAAGCTTCTTCATTGGTTGTACCACACATTTCCAATGAAGCCGGTAACCCTCCACAGACATCTGGACGTTCTGGTCGACCGAACAATCCGCAACGACGTTCTGCGGTCAATTGTGGACAAGGAACTCCAGCAGGCTTGCCTTCCGGCATACCGGGGATTGGGGAAGAGATAGAGATTGCTATACAACAGGCGGCACAGCCAACCCGACATTCCATAATGATTCACTCCAATATTTAATACACTACACTATATTTATTTCCATACATCCTGAGCAATATGGATGACATGACGTAACTTATCCCATTGTTGCTCTTCTGTCAGCAAATTACCTTCTTCAGTTGAAGCAAATCCGCATTGTGGACTCAAGCACAATTGATCTAAATTAACGAATTTGGAGGCAGCATCAATCCGGCGCTTGATATCATCAGGATTTTCTAATTCACCATATTTAGAAGTGACCAGACCAAGAACAATCTGTAAGTTCGGACGCTTCACAAAGCGCAACGCATCGAATGATCCTGAACGCTCATCATCGTATTCCATAAATAATCCATCCAGATCCAGTCCATCCAAAATCGTTTCGGCGGCACCATCATAACCACCGGATGCTGCCCATGTCGAGCGGAAGTTACCGCGGCAAATATGCATCGTAATCGTCATATCCGCCGGGCGATCAGCTACTGATTGGTTGATTAATTTAGCGGCATCAGCCAGCATTTGATCAGGGTCTTTGCCATCACTGCGTAATTTGGCTTTGGCTTCTTCTGAAAAGAATGCAGCCCAGGACGTATCATCCAATTGCAGATACCGACAACCTGCATCGTAAAAAGCACGAATCGCTTTTTTGTATGCTTCAGCTAGATCATGTAGTAACACTTCAGGATCACGATACAGATCGGTCTGAATTTGTCCGCGGAATAACAACATATTTGGACTTGGAATCGTCATTTTGGCAGTATGACCTGTACTTACGACACTATGAAGAAATTTGTAATCTTCTAGATGCGAGTGAGTAGTAAAGTCGATTTTGCCTGTGACTTTGACACCATGTGCTTTGGTCGTTGTATTGTGGAATTGAATACCACCTTCGGTATCATAGCCTTCTACACCATCCAAACGTTCTAGAAAGTCAAAGTGCCACCAAGCCCGGCGGAATTCCCCATCTGTTATCGACAATAGACCGATTTCTTCTTGTTTGGCAACAATGCGGCGAATTTCTTCATTTTCTATCATGCGTAGTTGTTCTGCATCCAGTGTACCGTTAGTCAAGTCCAGACGAGCTTGCTTGATCTTATCTGTGCGTAATAGACTGCCTACTTGATCTGCGCGAAAAGGCGCTACTGTGCGTTGAAGAGAAGTCGAAAATGTCATCGTATCATTACCTGCTTTCTATATAATGTAGTAACGTTAGAATATAAAAACTTATAGAAGGTTACACCTGATTGGGCTTAGCAAACAATTGAGTGATTTCTACAATCACTTCTGTAGCTTTCACCATATTGTTGACAGATACATACTCGTATTTGCCATGATAATTTTCGCCACCTGTAAAAATATTAGGTGTAGGCAGACCCATATACGATAGTTGAGCACCATCTGTACCACCGCGAACCGGTGTAATATGAGGTTCAACGCCTACGTTTTTCATCGCTTGCCCTGCAATATCAACGATATGTTTTACAGGTTCGATTTTTTCACGCATATTATAGTACTGATCTTTCATATCGATCAAGATATTGTTCTCGCCATAGGTTTGTCTGAATTCTTCGACAATGCTATTCAGAAGATTTTTCTTATGATCAAAGTCTTCCCGTTTGAAGTCACGAATAATATAAGACAATTGCGTTTCTTCTACATCACCATTGATCGAAGACAGATGGAAGAATCCTTCATAGCCTTCTGTAAATTCAGGCGCTTCTCCTGCGGGTAGACGACGATGCAATTCCATCGCGATTTTCGCAGCATTTACCATTTTATTTTTGGCGGTACCTGGATGCACATTACTGCCTTTGCATGTGACTTTGGCTGCTGCGGCATTAAATGTCTCGTACTCCAGTTCTCCAAGAGGACCACCATCTACCGTATATGCATATTCTGCACCGAACTTAGCTACATCGAACAAATGAGGACCTCTGCCAATCTCTTCATCCGGTGTAAAAGCGACTCTGATCTTGCCATGCTTAATCTCTGGATGATCGATCAAATAGTGCATTGCTGTCATAATCTCAGCAATCCCTGCTTTGTTATCTGCACCAAGCAGTGTAGTTCCATCAGTAGTGATCAATGTATGACCTTTATATTGCTCCAATTCAGGGAAGTCTTTTGGGGATAACACAATCCCTTCATTCTGGTTAAGTAGAATATCGCCACCGTTGTAATTTTCAAGCAGTTGAGGTTTTACATTTTTCCCTGTAAAATCAGTCGCTGTATCTACATGAGCTAAAAAGCCGATAACAGGTGCTGGTTGATCTGTATTTGAAGGTAAAGTCGCCATCACATAACCGTTACCATCTAATGTGACATCTTCCATACCGATCTGTTCTAATTCTTCTACCAATTGATGAAGAAGCGTCCATTGTCCGGGTGTAGAAGGGCATGTCTCACTATCCTCATTGGATTGTGTATCTATTTGCACATAAGAAGTTAAGCGATCAATCAGTTCGTTTTTCACAGTATAAAAAGCTCCCTTCGGCTTGTGGTATCAATCGTATGTGTTCATTTTATCATGAATTGGCGGATCATCCCAAAAGGAGATTGAGATTCCAACTATGTTGATATCGAAATAGGCTATACCTAAAAAGGTCTGAAGCTACTCATCACGAAGATGAAGAGCGTTCAGACCTGCTAGATAACATTATATATTTTACAGTAAAATAGATTATCGAATTACGGCGTACTATGTGAACTGCTCATCGTATGAGTAGCCGGATGTTGTGAATCTTGAGATTGATGACCTTCTGGGAATTCATGTTGCTTACCACTTTTGATCATCCGTTTTAAATGACGGCGGAATGCATACATAACCCATAGATGGACTTTGGCTTGCGTGAATTTGTAAATAAACCATGGTAATGATGGAAGATAATCATGAATAGCAATAACACAATCCTGTGTGCCAGGAACTTGTAGAAATTCCAATCGTCCTTCATGATTTTCTTTCGTTTTGGTAAATGCGCCACCTGTAATATGGTAGACAGCACTATCTTCGCTACTCAATTCAGGAGAATACGTTAACTCCAAAATTGGTTGACTGGAAGGACGAATATAGACACGATAAATACTGCTACCATCGTACTCGGTGCGAATCAACCATTTGGCGATTCCACCTAGCCATTTCATATAGTATTTACCAGCCCAATCGGCATTTTTACCATCCGGCAAAACAACACGTTGAATCGAACGCACATCAGATACCGATTCGGTTTTGTGTTCAGGAGAAGAACCAGATTGTTCCTTCTTCTCTTGTGCTTTTTCTTTTTCCTTCTCTTCTTCTTCAAGTGCAGATTTGGCAGACTCTTCAAAAGTAATCTGTCCATCGCTAATGCCTTCTACTTTGCGTTCAGGATTAGCGACCATCGGATGCGCTAAACTTTCTACCAAAGGATAGACCATTTCTTTAGGCATACCGGTAACCAATGTCACCCAGAGACGAGAAAGATGGATCGTTAGAAAAGGAACATCATGGAACGAACGCTTTTTCTCCATCACTTCTGCGGTTTTCATCATCATTTGCTTGTAGGTCATAATATCAGGGCCACCGACATCGATTGCCCGATCGTACAACTCATTACTGCCGATACTCTTTTTCAAAGCTTGCAATACATCAGATAGTGCAATCGGATGCGTCTCGGTACGTGTCCATGTTGGTAGTGTCATAATCGGCAGACGCTGAACCAACTTGGCTAGAATCGGGAACGAAGAACCTTGTGGTCCTACAATCAATCCAGCACGAATCGTTGTCACAGGTACTCCATAAGAACCTAGAATTTGCTCTACTTCTAGACGACTGCGTAGATGACGCGATAAATTTTCCCGTGGTACACCTTCAGGAATAATGCCGCTTAAATACACAATTTGTTTGATACCATTCTTTTTGGCTGCTCTGGCAAAATGGTCTGCTAAAATCACGTCCATATCTTCAAAATGAGCCTGGGTCAACTTGGCAGTAGGCATCATAGAATGCACAAGATAAATAGCATAATCTGCACCTTTGAGTGCCTTTTCTGCATCAGATATCGAGAATAGCTCACAAGAACGCCATTCAACATGCTCACTATTTTCTTTGTCATCGCCATGTCTGGATAAAGCAATCACATCATACTCATCTGTTAACCGCTTCAGCAAATTGTGCCCGATATAACCACTTGCTCCTGTTAAGGCAATTTTAGGACGGTGTTGTATAGTCGTTTCTTCGCTTGCAGTTGTCTCCATATCCATTGTCTCCACACCCCTGTTCATTTAAAAGTCTGTAGCTTTTACATACCCTTTTTTGTAGCACTTCAACCTCATGTTAATAGATTGATACAGCGACCAAAGTCCTATTTGATTGACAAAAGAACACGTTAAAAAGTATACTCAAAATCGTTAAGTATAAGCGCTTATACTTTTGAAATGCGACATTTTATTATGTTAGTATTTAAATAAAGAGACAAGAAGTAGAACTGGAATGTATTAGAATTAGGCAAGTATGATCACTTGAAATACCTTATCTACAAGGAGGAAAAGAACATGAAGACTCAGAAATCGATCAAACAAATGATATGTACAGCAACACTGACAGGAGTATTAGCTGTGGGTACACTTGGAGTAACCAGTGGAATATCTCCGGTACAGACAGCATCTGCTGCTACAATCAGTAAAGTCACTGCTAGCGATAGTCAAATGGCTTTGAAAACATTGAATAGCTTTTACAAGCCAGCATTGAAAGGTCAATTCCCGGGCAATGCCAGTGCATTTACTGTGGGTAAAACGACAAGAAATGAAGTAGTCAAAGCTTTCGGTAAGCCTGATCAAGCGATGAAAGACTCTGATGGATTTGATGTGTATCATGCAGAGATGGGTAACCCTGGTTATGCATTCAATTACAAATTAACAAAGATTCGTGAAATGCGTTATATGGGCACAAGTGTAGAACGCCAGACGAATATCGGCGGGATTACGATGAAAATGTTGCTCAAAAACTGGTATACACCAACATCTACTACTACGATCAAAAACGGTAAACTGAAACAAACCAAAGTGACGTATGTTCGCGGAGCGTATCAGTTAGAATTTATTTTCAACAGTAGTACAGAGCTAGATCATATCAATTTGCGTGAAAAAGGCGTATAAATCAAACTTCAACTGAATTGAAGATGAGCTGGATTATACTCTCATTTTTGAACCGAAAAAGGCACTGAACATATGTTCAGTGCCTTTTTTTGTTCTATTACAAGTATCATTTTCTGCTTGAAGTTTACCAGAATAAGATCAATGTATGCCAAGTCTTAGTCGATAGCTGAACATCACATTGGTGACTCCACCACGGAAGTAATCATCTGCCATCGCTTGGAAAATCTGAATTTCAGACTTTAAATAATCGGAGTTCAACTTCAATGCGGCTTGAATTCCGCCCTGACTAAGCAAAATACCTACATACCGTTCTGCACTACAGGGTTCAATATGATGGAATACAATTTCTTTAGTAAACCGAAAATGTCCGCTTTGCTCAATCTGTTGTAGATGGTTGTCTTTATCTCGCTTACGAGCGACTTGCTCGGGGTTCGCTTGCTCTGCAATAATCCGTTCCGAGATCGCTAATAGATGGATATACTCGCGCTCCAATTGCCAGTTCACAGTTGGTGGCCAATCACAATCATAAGCAGCAAAAATTCCACCCGGTACCAGTACACGAGCAATTTCTTTTAATGTGCTTTTCGGTTCCATCCAGTGAAAAGACTGCGAACAAGTAACGATATCTGTACTATTGGAATCCAGCGAAAGCTGATTGGAATATCCTTGTTCAAACGAAAGGTGATCTGCTTGAGTCGTCAGACTTAGCTTATAGCGTGCTTTATTTAACATATCTTGATTGGGTTCTACCCCAATAATACGATCTGCTCGATCCCGCCAAATAAACGAAGATAACCCTGTGCCACAGCCTACATCCACGACCAATCCAGGTTTCTTTTGCAAATAGTTCGAAAGAATATCTACCACAAGACTAGGCGCCGTCGGACGATACTGATCATACACATCTTCAAAACCGGAAAATCGTTCGATATTGTTGATAGAATTATTTTCAGGAATAGTCATAACAGATATTGCCTCCTTGTTTGAATGTACTTTGTTCTATTATAAAGGAAAAAGAGGTATTTAGAAGAGAATAAACTTGTTTTGACATATTGCCTATCAACTTATTGTTTTTAAGTATTTTCGATTTGGGATAAGAAGTGATATGATTTAAGGAATAATTGTTTAAGGAGACATAAACCATGACTATAGAGATCAAGATCGAACACACAACGAATAAAAAAGAGAAACCGGCATCCATGGATGGGGTAGTATTTGGTACGCAATTTACAGATCATATGTTTATTTTGGACTATGATGCTGGACAAGGTTGGCATGATGCACGTATCGTTCCTTATCAACCGATTATGATGGACCCGGCAGCTAAAGTATTCCATTATGGACAAACGATTTTTGAAGGACTCAAAGCATATGCAACAGAAGATGGACGTGTGCTTATGTTCCGTCCTACTAAAAATATAGAGCGTCTTAATATCTCTAACGAGCGTATGAGTATTCCAGAAGTGGATCCTGAATTGGCGCTTGAAGCCTTGCGTCAGTTGATTCTTACCGATCGTGAATGGATTCCAGAAGGTGAAGGTAATTCACTCTATGTACGTCCGTTTGTTATTGCAACAGAACCAACACTAGGCGTATCGCCTTCACGTCAATATAAATTTATGATTATCCTTTCACCTGTAGGTGCTTATTATGCAGAAGGCATCAATCCGGTTAAAATTTTCGTGGAATCCAAATATGTACGTGCTGTTCCCGGTGGCGTAGGAATGGCAAAAACAGCAGGTAACTATGCAGCTGGACTTAAAGCGCAAGAAGGCGCTACAGAACTGGGTTATTCTCAAGTACTATGGTTAGATGGTGTACACCGTAAATATATTGAAGAAGTCGGTAGTATGAACGTCTTTTTCAAAATTAACGGTATCGTCGTAACACCTGCACTCAACGGCAGTATCTTAAGCGGGATTACGCGTGATTCGATTATCCAATTGCTGAAGCACTGGGATATTCCTGTTGAAGAACGTATTCTTTCGATTGATGAATTGGAAGAAGCGCACAAAGAAGGCAAGTTAGAAGAAGCTTTCGGTACAGGTACCGCAGCCGTTATTTCTCCTATGGGCGAATTGAACTGGCAAGGTGAGAAAATGGTCATCAACGAAGGCAAAACAGGCGAATTGTCTGCCAAGTTGTATGAGACATTAACCGGTATCCAAAAAGGTGTAGCCGAAGATCCATTTGGTTGGACGTTAGAAGTTAAAGCGTAAGCTAAATCGTATCGTTATTTATGAGCGTGTCCTGTGATCAGGATGCGCTTTTATTTTTTCACATGTTTCCGATAAGTAATTTGCTAGAATTCGTAGACAAAGCCCGGTGCTATCGCTATGATAAATACTACAAATCTATATAATTTATTGTCCAAGGTGCAGATACGAATATGATTTTGTATCCGCTTAAAAGGGAAGTCCGGTGTATTCCGGCGCGGTCCCGCCACTGTAAATGCTGAACAACTCCTGAATCGAGCCACTGTTGCATGAAGCGATGGGAAGGTAGGAGGATGTGATGAAGCATAGCCAGGAGACCTGCCTTGCGAGCAATCGTTTCTATCATCTTCGGAGCAAAGAGGAGAAACAGTCCTAGCATTCTAAGCCTGTATCATCACAGGTGGTGAATGGTTGTGCTGTTATGCCTTTGAAGTCACTTCCGTTGAAGTGGCTTTTTTTATGTTGTACTGTCGTTATGTCTATTTTACTAAAACAAGAAAGAAGGTCTCCTATGAAATCATCTCTATCCCGTCAGTGGATCGCTACGATCTTAACACTGGTGCTTACGATCGCTACATTAGTACCATCCGGTGTATTTTCTGCTTCTGCCTATGCAGCAGATGAACCGAATCCTACGACAACCACTGTATCTCAAGCGGTCTACACTTCGAATGATTCTTCTACTAACGATTCAACCGTCAATACGAACGTCACCCAATCTGTATACGGTCAGGCTATCACGCAAGCGATGCAATATATCGACGCTAATGGTGGAGTCGATGGCGATTGGATTGCAGTCAGCTATGCGCGTACAGGCAAAGCCATTCCTGCTAGCTACTACAGCAGTCTAAGAACAGAAGTAAAAAATTTGTGTGCTCAAGCGAAGCCTTCGGTAACTGAATTAGCACGAATGGCGATTGCAGGGGCATCAGTAGGTTTAAATGCTACGAATATTTCCGATTGTAATTTGATCGAAAAATTATACAATCATGCGAATATCAATCAACAAGGTGTTAATGGACCGATGTTTGCATTGATCGCATTAGATTCTGGTACATATCAAGTGCCTAATGATGCCAAGCAAGGACGCGATACACTGATCGATAGTGTAGTGGCAGCGATTAATGGCCCGCAAATGTCGACAGATTATTATGGAATGGCACTTAGTGCTCTAGCTCCGTATAAAGATCGTGCAGATGTACAGACAGCAGGGCAAAAAGCAGTGAATTGGTTGATCCAAAAATCAGACGATTCAAGCAGTGAATCGATTGCACAGGAGATTATTGGACTAGCTTCATTTGGAATCGATCCAACCGATGTACAATTTGAGAAAAATGGAAAATCGTTAATCGACCGTTTACTTGCTTTTCAAAATAGTGATGGTGGTTTCCGTCATGAATTGACTGCAAGTGCATCGGACAAAGCTTTTTCAACAGATCAAGCATTACGAGCATTAGTAGCGTATGATCTGTATACAAAAAATGCAGGAGTGCTGTATACCAATCCTAATCCTCCTGTAGCACCACAGCCTGAGCCAGAACCAACGCCTACTCCTGAACCGGGGCAGGGCACCAAAGTACAAGCAAGTGTTATCGTAGAAGGCCCTTCTGCTCCTGTAACTACAGGCGTGACTGAAGCTGTCTATGCACTAGATGCATTACAAAATGTTGCTTCACAACATGGAGTAAAGCTAACGATTGCATCTGCTTCATTTGGTAAATATGTAACAGGAATCGCAGGCATCAATAGTGGTGATCTTGATCCATCTAGTGGTTGGTTGTTCGCGGTAAAACGTAATGGCCAGTGGATATCACCGGATGTGGGTATGGATGCATTTGTATTACAACCTTCGGATCAAGTATATGTGTATTTCGGAGCTTATGGAATCTCATTAGTAGAGTCTGTAACGACATCGCCTGCGGTGCCAAAAGCAAGCAGTGGCTTCGATATTACGGTACAAAAAGCCGATTGGATATGGAATAACGATACATTTACTAGCGACAAAGTAGTCAGTCCTGCGGCAAATGTACAAGTACAAGTCGGTAACCAAACAGTAACAACCAACGCACAGGGTGTAGCTTCATTTAACAAAATGAGTTCAGGTTCCTATACTGTGGCTGTGACAGGATACCAGAATAACAATGTACCTTCGATTGTACGCAGTACTTCTACCTTAATTGTAGCGAACGATAACAGTACAGGTGGCAGTACAACGACACCTACTGCCAATACGATTACGATGTCCGTCACAGGTGATAGTACGATTCTGCCTACGACTTCGATTACATTGCAAAATAGAGATACTGCTTTTAGCGTATTGTTACGTCAGTTAGGTTCCAGTCGTGTAAGTTACAGAGGTAGCGGTGCTACTGCTTATGTAACAGCTATTGATGGATTAAGTGAATTTGATAAAGGGCCATTAAGTGGTTGGGTGTACACAGTCAACGGACAACAACCGAACACAGGAGCCGGAGCCTATACGTTAAAAGCTGGAGACAATCTAGCATGGCGCTATAGTGATGGCACAGCTACTGTTTCTGGTGGCGGTGGAGGAAGTGCAAATAACAGTCTGGGAGTTCCTTTCCCGGCAATCATTCCTTCTCAAGTAGAAAGTGAATTGTCTCAACTGAAAATCAAATCCAATAATCAACTGGCTGTGAACGAAGCAGGGCAGTCGAGTACAGTACTCAACTCGGGTTCTCCAATGACTGCTAGTACAGCCAATTCAATTGCTAAAGCTTTAGCATCTGCGGCAAAAGTAAGTGTCAGTGCAGAAGTGACCGCTGATCAGAAAGCGACACTTGCTGATCCAGCAGGTAAAGTACAATTTATCGTGCCAGCTAATAGTGTGAAGAGTAACACTACGATTGGAATTGAAGAAGAAATGGCTAGTCGTCCAGAGCTTGTATCCAGTCTGTATGAATTTACGCCAAAAGGACAACAGTTCGAAAAGCCTGTATACCTTTCATTCAAAATCCCAGTCTATGCTAATACAATGTCTAGCCTGACGATTGCGTGGCTAAATGAAGAAACTAAGCAATGGGTTCCTGTTCCGACAGCATTGGATGCCAAAACTGGTATTATCACCGGAGCAGTCTCTCACTTTACTCAATATGCGGTCATCAACAAAGATGTATTAGCAAGCTCAGCAGACCAGCAACAATTAACAATAGATATCAATGCAACAGTCAAAAATGTGTTGTCCCATAACCCGTTAACCGAATGGGAAGCAGTAGGAATCGTACGTGCAGGTGGAACTTTGCCAGCTAGTTACCTAACTAATGCAACAGCTCAAGTCAAACAATCAGCAGGCACATTCCGCAAAGTGACTGATCTGGAACGATTGATTTTAGGGATCAAAGCAGCAGGTGGCGATCCAACATCTGTGAGCGGTGTGAACTTAATCGACAAAATGGTCAACCATGAGAAAATGACAGCTCAAGGAACCAATGGACCTATCTTTGCTTTGATTGCGCTAAATAGCGATAAGTATACAATGCCTTCAACAGCTACATGGAACCAAGACAAGCTAGTGACATGGTTGTTAAGCGCGCAAAATAGCGATGGTGGATTCCCACTGGCAACAGGTGAAGCGAGCAGTGTAGATATGACAGCAATGGCAGTTGCTGCACTTGCACCTGAACGCACACAGGCCAAAGTCCAAACAGCGATCGACCAAGCTGTTCAATATCTGTCTACACAACAGCAAGCTAACGGAGGATATTCTGCTTATAACGATGATAGTAGCGAAAGTGTCTCTCAAGTGATCGTTGCACTAACATCAGCAGGTATCAATCCGAAAGATGCACGTTTTACCAAGTCCAATGGTGACCTAATTACGCGTCTAAGCCAGTTCCGTCAAGCAAATGGCAATTATAGCCATACGGTAGGCGGTGCAAGCGACAATATTGCTACCGAACAAGCATTACTTGCTCTGGTTGCATATCAGCAGTATATGAACAGTGGAAATACGATTTATAATTTAGCAAATACTGCTACTAAGCCTGTAGATACAGGTACAAGTACAACAGTTACATTTGCAGATGAAAATACCATTTCAGCATGGGCTTCTGATTCTGTACATCGTGCTTATGATGCAGGGTTGATGTTAGGTGTGAGTGATCAGGAACTTGTATTTGCTCCTAAACAACAATTAACACGTGCTCAATTTGCTGCATTAGTAGTTCGTTTGACCGGAGCAACCGAGTCAGGAAATACCTCTACTGGTAAATCGACATTTAAAGACGTATCGGCTAATCAGTGGTATTATAATGCAATTATGACTGCCCAAAATAAAGGCATTATCACAGGCATTAGCGCAACATCATTCCAACCGAATCAGCCGGTATCCCGTCAAGATATGGCTGTGATGTTAACTCGTGCATTTGCACTTCAAGGCACATCGACTGCTTCTTTTGCAGATCAAGCGAAAATCGGTAGTTATGCACGTAGCGCAGTCAGCGCTGTAGTGAATAATGGAATTATGGTGGGTGCCAATAACAAATTTGATCCTCAAGCCAAAGTAACACGTGAAATGGCAGCTGTCGTGGCGATCAATGTACAGAAGATGGCACAAGCGAACTAATTTTACGGTAAACTAAAAGAAATAATAGATTACACAAATAGCGGAACGGGGATCATAGTGTCCAGCGTTCCGTTTTGTGTATGTAAGGAGGGTATCGATCAAGATGAGCAATCAACATCCACGTAGAGATTGTCAGCAACAGCATCATCATACTGTGCCAACACCAACTTCTGCTCAGCATTCAGGCAAATATTCACGCTTGCCAGTAGCTATCATAGCGGTGATGTTGACGTTGTTATTGATCAGTGGTTGTTCTTCTACTGCAACGACCAATCAATCATCGGCTACCGATTCTTCAACAGCTACGATCACAGAGTCACCGACAACTTCGGATGAAGTCGCTTCTCCAGATAAGACTGTAACTAAAGATCAATCCAATTCTGCGACAGCACCAACAGATAAAGACGCTACACCAGTTACTGATTCTCAAGCTTCTACTGGGGCAAAAGAAGCAGATCAGCAGACAATGAACGACACACAAAAGACGGCTGATCCCAAAGAGAACACGACCGATAGTGCTTCAACGAAGACAGATACCAACAAAGACCAATCATCGACTTCAACTAGCACACCATCGACCAGTAATACCAAAGAAAAATCCAGTTCGACATCTAGTGATTCGGATACTCCATCATCTCAAAAATCAACAGCAACTTCTGACAATCAGTCTAAAAGCAGTACCAAAGATACATCTACAAAGAGCACCAAAGACAACACCAAAACAACGACAAAAGATTCCAAACCATCGACCAGTACATCCAAGCCATCTAGCAATACAGCTAAAGGCTCGGGTACAACAGCAACGCCTACAACACCATCAGCACCTAAGCCACAACCTCAAGCGTCTACAGTTACATTATCTATTACAGGCGACAGTAACATACTGGGATCTACCTCTGTGCCAGTAGAAGCAGGGGAAAGTGCGCTAGATTTACTGAAGCGTGTAACCCGTAGCAAAGGAATACCTATGGAGTATCAAGGGTCTAGTGGGTTCGCTTATGTAGAAGGAATCGATAATCTGTATGAATTTGACGAAGGGCCTACCAGTGGATGGATGTTCAAAGTTAATGGCAATTTTCCAAATATGAGCGCAGGCGCATACAAAGTGCAAGCGGGAGATCAGATTGACTGGTTGTATACGACCGATCTTGGAAAAGATGTAGGAGCCAAAAATTGAACAGCGGATTTCGTGCTCTGCATCCCATCACATTGTTTTTGTTTTATGGAGGATTGTTATTGAGCGGGATGTTGCTATTTCATCCTGTCTTTTTGCTGACAGGTATCATCTTGCTGATTGTGTTGATTAGTATACAGAAGCATGCAGGTACTATCGTGCGGATGTTGCCTTTTTATCTGCTGATCGGTATAGCGATTGTAGTGATTAATCCATTGATTTCACACCGAGGTCGACATATTTTATTTTACTTTATGGATCAGCCGATTACGTTGGAATCTGTATTGTATGGCGTGACTATGTTGTTATCGCTCACGCTGATTCTGCTGACCAGTCTATCGTATAACTACAATGTAACGACTGATAAATTTATGTATTTGTTTGCCAGACTTGTGCCTCAAAGTGCACTGGTAGTGATGATGGCATTACGATTTGTACCATTATTGCGCCGAAGATTAACTCAGATTACGCTGGTGCAACGTACACGTGGAATCAGCGTTCATGAAGGGTCGCTCACCAAGCGTATGAGGGACGGGATGACTCTTGTCAAAGTACTGCTGGTCTGGTCACTAGAAGAAGCGCTACAAAGTGCAGACTCGATGAAAGCACGCGGATATGGTACAACCAAGCGCACAGCGTATGTAGTCCATCGTATGGATCGAAGAGATCGCTGGTTAACCGGATGTCTGTCTGTATTGATTATCGTTATTATGATCGGCAGTGCGCTTGGCTGGGGACGAGCTGTCATCTATCCGCGTATGCAGTCCATGGTATTTAGTATGCAGGATTGGATACTATATCTATGCTTTGGTCTGTATCTGCTGATTCCAGTGATTGTAGAAGGAAAGGAATGGCTATCATGGAAATACTCCAAGTAAATCAACTTTCTTTTGCTTATCCTGACGAACCACATCAGGTATTAAGTGATATTCATTTCACTGTCCATGCAGGAGATTTTGTTGTATTGTGCGGAGCGTCAGGCTGTGGCAAAACGACATTGTTACGCCAACTTAAGCCTGAATTAACGCCTGTCGGTCAAATCGGCGGCACGATCTATTATAACGGCAATATGTTAAATGAATTACCAGCACATCAGTCAGCACAAGAGATCGGGATGGTTTTTCAAAATCCAGATAACAGTATTGTGATGGATGTGGTCTGGCATGAACTATCATTTGGGATGGAAAATCTGGGCTATTCTCTTCCAGTGATGCGCAGTCGATTAGCAGAAATTGCGCAGTTTTTTGGATTAGAGCCTTTATTATACAAGCCAATTCACGAATTATCGGGCGGGCAAAAGCAACTGCTTAATCTAGCTTCTGTGTTGCTGTTACAACCGAAATTACTGTTGTTGGATGAACCGACTTCACAACTTGATCCGGTAGCGGCACGTGAATTCATTTCGATGGTCTACCGATTGAATCGAGAATTTTCAACGACTGTTATTATTAGTGAACATCGCTTAGAAGAAGTCATTCCTTTGGCTGATCAGATGATTCTGTTGGAAAAAGGGAAGTTGAAATACAGCGGTTCTCCTCGTGAAGTGAGTGAACAGATACAGCGCCATGATCCCGATGATTTTAAATATTTGCCTTCGGTTACACAGTTATTCTGGACGATGCATAATAAGCAAATAACCGAAAAGGTTCCTGCTCTATCTGCTGTTCCTTTTACAGTACGTGAAGGAAAGCAGTGGTTACAGACGTTGGACTGGGATCGCTCTTTGGCGGACACGATAGCACCATTAGCTGATTCAGCACCGCTTACGACTTCTTTTGCCAAAGAACAGATATTGCTAGAATGTCGTGAAGTCACTTTTCAATATGAAAAGAAAAGTGATGAAGTGTTGAAAAAGTTAGATTTGCAGATTGTTCAGGGAGAAATGTTAGCGATTCTAGGAGGCAATGGAGCAGGCAAATCGACATTACTTCAATTGCTAGCAGGGTTACTTCAACCACGAAGAGGAACAATCAAAAAAGCCAATAAGCTAAACATCGGCTATCTTGCGCAAAATCCATTGCTGTATTTCAGTCATGATACAGTGGCTGAAGAATTATCGACAGCGGCTCAACATGCAGGTATTGCAGAACCAGAGCTTGCGATTGCGAAGCTGATGAAGCAATTACAATTAGAAGGATTAGAACAGAAGCATCCACATGATATTAGCGGTGGACAACAGCAGAAAACAGCGTTAGCGATTGTGTTACTGCTCAATCCAGATATTCTGCTATTAGACGAGCCTACCAAAGGGCTTGATCCACTTGCCAAAATCGCTTTAGCCCAGCAGTTACTAGAGCTTCGTCAAGCCGGACATACGATTGTGATCGTGACTCATGATGTAGAATTTGCAGCAAGTTATAGCAGTCGCTGTGCGATGTTATTTGATGGCATGATTACTACGACAGATATACCTTCGATCTTTTTTAGCGAAAATGTATTTTATACGACAGCCGTTAATCGAGTTGTACGTGATTGGTTACCAGGTGTACTCACCGCAGAGGAGGTACTGGATGTATGGCACGTTCCCGCCTCTGGCTGATGATTGCAGTAGGTCTAAGTATTTTAGTATTAGCATTGTCTAATGCAGTGCTGAGTGATCATTATATGTTGCTCAGTTTTGTATTGTTATTGGCGGTGATGTTGCCGTTATTTGTCCGCTTTGAACGGCGTAAGCTTGAAGCACGTGAATTGGTTCTGCTGGCGATGTTAGCGGCGATTGCAGCAGTCAGCCGGATTCCTTTTGCCGCTTTACCCAGTGTGAAGCCTGTCTCGGCAATCGTCATTCTGTCGGCACTGGTATTTGGCTCTGAAGCAGGCTTTATTGTGGGCGCGATGGCGGCACTGGTATCGAATATCTATTTTGGACAAGGCCCTTGGACACCATGGCAGATGTTTGCATGGGGGATGATGGGCGTAAGTGCAGGCTTACTTCGTCAGACATGGTGGATGAAAAAGCGACTCGGCTTACTTGCATTCGGGCTGATCTGGGGCTTTTTATTTGGCTGGATTATGAATCTGTGGGTCGTGATCGATCTTGCCGTTGCTTTGGAATGGAAAGCCGTGTTAGCGGTATATGTACAAAGCTTTTATTTTGATCTAGCTCATGCGTTATCCAATGTCTTTTTCCTTGCGGTTCTGGCTGGTGGATGGATCAAAGTATTAGAACGTTTTCGCAAAAAATATGGGTTACTGGATAGCGGTTAAAAACGAGAGAAGAGTGCATTTGTACTTCTTCTCTATTTTTTTGTATCTTTTGCGGATTAGGGCGAACTTATAGAGTGCATATGGTATAGTTATTCCATACGTAGTGAACATTTGCAAGCCTTGTGTCCATTGCGACTGCACCTTTGATTGTGCTATAAAGGATGTAGCTCAGATTTTTGTCTGATGATCCATTTAAAAATACATGCAGTTATATAAAAGGAGCCTCTATACATGTCTACGGAATTGAATACACACGAAATTATTAATTTGATCAAAACGAGCAAAAAGAAAACTCCAGTCAAAGTATACCTTAAAGGTGAATTGGACAGCATTACATTCCCTGAAGACGTACAGACATTTATCACTGGCAATACAGGTGTTATTTTCGGCGATTGGGCAGATATTCAAGGCGTTTTGACTGAAAATGCAAGCAAAATTGCAGACCAAGTGATCGAAAGCGACCGTCGTAACTCTGCGATTCCTTTGTTAGATATGAAAAACATCAATGCACGTATTGAGCCAGGCGCATTTATTCGTGAAATGGTATCTATCGGCGACAACGCTGTTATTATGATGGGCGCTGTTATCAATATCGGTGTTGTGATCGGTGAAGGTACAATGATCGATATGGGCGCTGTTCTAGGTGGACGTGTACAAGTCGGTAAAATGTGTCATATCGGAGCAGGTTCTGTTCTTGCAGGCGTCATTGAGCCACCTTCTGCTCAACCTGTAACCGTTGAAGATGATGTATTGATCGGTGCGAACGTAGTTGTACTTGAAGGCGTACGTATCGGTGAAGGTGCTGTTGTAGCGGCTGGCGCTGTGGTAACGCAAGACGTTCCTCCTTTCTCTGTTGTAGCAGGTACTCCAGCACGTGTAATCAAGCAAGTAGACGACAAAACAAAGTCTAAAACAGAAATTTTGCAAGATCTACGTACACTGTAATTGATAATTAGGTATAACTATATATTTCGATCTGGAGACCCCGCACATGCTGGGTCTTTCTTTCATCCTTTGAGCTTGGTGTTGAGTTTGTTTTTAGTGCTACTTTGGATGGTATACTGACGCTATTCAGCATAAATATTCGTATAGAATGAGAAATAAAAAGGAGATTCAGATGACTACTTTTACTCAGATTCGGCGTGATCTTCATCGTATTCCTGAACCGGGATTTCAAGAATTCAAAACGCAACAGTATTTGCTAGATTATATCGCTACTCTTCCGCAAAACCATTTGGAAATTCGAACATGGCGTACAGGGATTCTAGTCTATATTCATGGCAGTGCACCGAAGCGCCGTTTTGGTTATCGTGCTGATATGGATGGGTTGCCAATTGTCGAGCAGACGTCTTACGATTTTCAAAGTGAACATGAAGGATATATGCACGCTTGTGGACACGATCTACATATGACGATTGGACTCGGCGTATTGACTCATTTTGCGACTCATCAAATGACAGACGATCTTGTAGTTATTTTTCAGCCAGCAGAAGAAGGCCCAGGCGGAGCGAAGCCGATGTTAGCCAGTGCAGAATTAGCCGATTGGATGCCAGATCAGATGATCGGACTTCATGTGGCACCTGAATATCCTGTCGGTACGATCGCGACACGTGCAGGAATTTTATTTGCCAATACATCTGAATTGTTTATCGATCTGATCGGTACAGGAGGACATGCCGCTTATCCGCACAAAGCAAATGATATGGTCGTTGCAGGTTGTCAATTGGTGGGACAGTTGCAGACGATTATCGCCCGTAATATCAATCCGTTAGACTCGGCTGTTGTGACGATTGGTAAAGTCGAAGGCGGAACCAAGCAAAATATTATCGCCGAGCGCGCCCGTCTGGAAGGCACAATTCGTACACTGTCAGCGGATACAATGATCGCTGTTAAATCTCGCATTGAAGCACTGGTCAAAGGAATCGAAGCAGGATTTGAATGTCAGGCAGAGATCGATTGGGGCTCCAATTACTTGCAAGTGTTTAACGAAGCGACTTTAACTCATGAATTTATGGATTGGTTAGGACAACGTTCTGATGTAAATCTAGTAGAATGTACAGAAGCGATGACCGGCGAAGATTTTGGTTATTTTCTGGATCACATTCCGGGATTTATGTTCTGGTTAGGTGTGGATACGCCTTATGGATTGCATCATGCGAAGCTTGAGCCGAGTGAAGATGCGATTGACGTAGCGATCACGACGATTACCGATTATTTGAGCTGGAAATCAGGGCAGGATGCGGTGTAAGGTTAGCTTATAGGGTAGAGTGAAAGATAGAGGATGTGAAAGATAGTGGCACGTACGAAAGCTTTTGATACGACTATCGTGTTGCATCGAGCGATGAAGACGTTTGGCAGTCGGGGATATGAAGGAACGACGTTACCTGATCTGTTGCAAGAATTAGGGATTGCTCGTCAGAGTCTATATGATACGTATGGAACCAAGCGTGATCTATTTATTCTTGCGGTTAAGCACTATATGGATCATAAAACAGCAGATTTATTGTCTTTGTTAGAGCAATCTGGTGAAGTCTTGCCATTAATACAACAGATTTTTCAAAAGATGATTAGTGTACTGACTGATAACGAACTAGCTCAAGAATGTTTTATTATCGCAAGTGCTATAGAATATGCTCCACATGATACAGAATTACATCAATATTTGCAGGATAATAACGCACAGATTGAAGCAGGATTTTACCGTTTATTAGAACGTGCTGTAGAGCAAGAGGAATTGGGGTCAGAGGTGAATTTGACTGCAATGGCACAGTATCTAGTCCATGAACGAACAGCACTAATTTTTACGACCAAGTTGGGTGCCGATCAGGCTAAATTAAACACAATTACAGAGATCGCATTATCCGTATTATATGCAAAAACAAAAAGGCAGCATTAAGCGCTGCCTTTTGTTGTATTTACAAATAGATGTCGATGATCCTCAATATATTGGCGGAAAGATCGTGGAAGTCTCCCTGTGACACGCTCAACACTATCGCTTACCTGATCTTCGATCCCTTCCACAGCAATGCGTGTATCCAAATGAGCTAGAAAACTAGCATAATCTGGTGCGATTCCAGCCTCTATCAATTGCTGTTGCAACTCTGGTTCACTGGTGGCATGATACGTAATCGGTACGCCTGTTACTTCTGTAATTATAGTCGCTACTTCCTCATAAGTGAGTGATTGAGGACCTGTAATCAGATGTTCAGTATTATGAGGAGTGATATCTGTTAATGCTTTTACAGCAACAGCCGCGATATCATTAGCATCGACAAATCCAATTTTCCCTTCATGTGTAGCGCTAGCAATTATTCTATGTTGGTGAATCAAGTCGGCTTGCTGTGCTTCGGTAAAATTTTGCATAAAATAAGAAGGTCGTAATACTGCCCACTGTGGTACGTGTTCACTGATCCATCGATGTATATGTCCAAAAACAGGTTCATCAATATGAATAGATGCACTGGATAGTAACACAACCCGTTGGATACCTTGAGCAAGGGCAAGCTCGATAAAAGGAATAACGATAGGTTCGGGATACATCGTGACAGGAATAACGACATAAATAGCATCTATATCTTGCAAAGCTTGTGCATACGTAGACGAATCATGCCAATCAAAAAGCACATGTTCGGCGTGAGGATGTTGCAATGAAGAAGATCTTCTACCTGCTGTACGAACGTGATAACCCTCTGTCAGAAGAAGAGATGTAATACGAGAAGACGTTTTACCTTGTCCGCCAGTAACTAAAATGCGCTCAATAGATTTCATAATATACTCCTTTACGATGCTATTCAGATAGTAAATTGAAATGACATAAGATTAAGATACTTGAAGAGGATTCCAATAATCTTGATAACGGGTAATTTGTCCGTTTAAGGTAGTCACGACTGAGATATAATCTTGCTCATAAGGTAAGCCTGTAGCAACAAAAGTACCCACACCTTGAAATTGAGCAATAAAAGTAGAAGTATCCGCAGAAATATGAATCATTGGAGTAGTGAAATGAGTAAAAGCGATCATTCCTTTTAACGATTCGAGATGTTGTCGTAGAGCATCAATGCCATCCAACTGCTTGGCATATTCCTCAGGTGCATACGGGAATTGAAAAACAATATTTGAGCTAAAAAGACTAAGGAATAAATCAATATCCTCAGTTAGCATCGCTTGACTAAACGTATTCATCATCTGCATAGCCTGTTCATAATAAGCCTCAATAGATAATGTTGAAGATTCATGTAGAGATTGATTTTCCATAAGGATACCTGCCTTTCGAATGAGTGAATGTAGTTAATAAATTGGCTAAAATTCAGAAACGCTACATTTACTATAATCATTCCGGACTAATTAGTCAATAATATTCGGAATGATTGGTCTGGAATTATTTTAAAAGATAAATACATCGCATGATCATAGGTTACGTTTTATTGATATACATTCGATATACAAGATTTATTTAAAAAATAAACAAAATATTCCTCTTTCCAGCATAAATATACACTACCTATCCAAACGGCATTATTTTTCACCTAACAACGTGCTTTTTAACGGTGATAGACTACCGAAATAGCAGAGGACAGTAACTTAAAAAAGCTTTGACTTGTCAAGGTTTTATCGCTTACAATACTCATTTGTTAGGGTTGGATAAAAGGGGAGTATAAATAGATGAAAAAAAGGATTATTGATATTGCTTTTATAGCACTGGGTGCGTTTATTTTTGCGTTAGCAATTAACTTATTTGTAATACCGAATGAACTGGGTGAAGGTGGCGTAACCGGGGTTACGATTATCTTATTTTATGTATGGCAATTGTCACCTGGACTGATGAACTTGGTGATTAATGCGTTTCTATTGATTATTGGTTACAAATTTCTGGATAAAACGACCACGATCTATACGATTCTGGCGGTTGCTTTTAACTCATTTTTCCTTCATCTGACCGCAGATTGGCGGATCGATTCAAGTGAAATTATGATTAATACGATATTCGGTGGATTGTTTACAGGTGTAGGGATCGGGCTGATTATTCGAGCAGGTGGAACAACAGCAGGAACAGTAATTCTGGCGCGGATTGCGAACAAATATCTGGACTGGAATATTAGCTACGGGTTGCTCTTTTTCGATCTGATTGTAGCTTTCTCGTCTTACTTTATTATCGGGGCACAAAGCCTGATGTTAACGATTGTGATGTTGTATATTGGTACCAAAACGATGGACTTTATTATTGAAGGATTGAATCCGAAAAAAGCTGTGATGATCATTTCCGCACAGCAAGATAAGATCGCGGAAAAGGTCATTACAGTGATGGATCGCGGAGTGACCGTATTGTCCGGTCATGGATATTATACAAAGACACCGAAAGAAGTACTGTATATCGTGATTAGCAAGCAAGAAGTATCGGTACTCAAAAAGATTGTCAAAGCGGCTGATCCTAATGCCTTTATCACGATTCATGATGTACGGGATGTATTTGGCGAAGGATTCCTTGAATTATCTAAATAATGCTCGGTGATATGCAAAAAGCGATAACCAATCACAGAGCACAACTAAAAAGCCTTACCGTCTATGCAATCATAGAAGCGGTAAGGCTTTTTTTATGAATCGTATTCAAATCAGATCATAATAGCTGTTATTCCACAGTATCGTTCTCAGTGCTTGCTGTAGCGTGAGACGCTGATGGACTAGCTACTGAATCGGTTGTTTTGAAGCGGTGAATTTCTTGTTGTAAATTTTCTGCCAATGAAGCTAGAGCGTGAGCGGATGCAGTGATTTCTTCCATTGCTGCTAATTGCTCTTCTGCTGAAGCCGCAATCTCATGGGTAGAAGCGGTATTTACATTGGAAATTTCACTGATCTCATGTACCGATTGAGCGACTTCTACAGCATTGCCGTTCACTTCTTGCACTAACGTATTCATTTCAGTCAGGCTTGAAGAAATCTGATGTGATGATGTACGTAGCTGTTGGAACTGATCGGCTGCTTGTTGAACCGTCATCATTCCTTCGGCAACAGAACCATGAATATCGGTAAAGGTAGACAATGAACGTCCAATCTCGTCTGTAATTTCTTTCAACAGATTCTCGATATGTTGAGAAGAAGAACGGGACTGCTCGGCTAACTTCTGCACTTCACCTGCAACGACATTGAATCCTTTGCCATGTTCGCCTGCACGTGCAGCTTCGATTGCCGCATTAAGAGACAATAGGTTGGTCTGTTTGGCAATATCATTGATCGTTTGTAAAATAACCGAAATTTCTTCGGATTTGCGAGAAAGATTCGTCACGACTTCATTCGCTTGATGCACCGATTGATCAATATGCTGAATCTGACCTACCGTTTGTTGCATTAAGCGGTCTCCACTATCTGCTAAATAATTCGACGATTCAGACAATGAAAGTAATGAGTTGGAATTGGTTTTGACCGTTTGTAACCAATTGGCTACTTGAGTTAATTGCTCTGCACTTTGATTGACATTTTTATTTTGGCGTTCATTACCGACCGAGAATTGTTCGATCGCTGTCGTAATCTGTACGGTTGCATGGCTAGTTTGTTCTGAACTTGCATTCAATTGCTCTGAAGAAGAGACAACATCACTGACTGAATCGTTAATAGAGTCGATTAATGAACTTAGCGATGCGTTCATATTGTTAAAGGTATGCGACAATCTGCCAATCTCGTCTTTGCTACGGTCTACGATATGGTGTGTTAGATCGCCATCACTAATCGCTTCAGCTACAACGACAATATTACTTAGACGCTTGGTGATAGAGCGAGTAACCAGTGCAACTACAATACCACCTACAATAAGAGAAAGTAATAGAACAATCACCATTTTGTATAAGATAGGTTGAGTTGCTTCATTGATCTCATTTTGATAAAAGCTACCTGCAATCCGCCATCCAGTCAGATCACTTGTCGTATAGACTAATTCTTTTTGTTTATCTTGATAAAGATAGGTATAGCTACCTTTGGCATCTGGACGAGCCATCAATTCTTCGGAAGAAGCATTTTTCTGTCCAATTGCTGTAGGATGGGAAATAAAGTTGCTGTCTTTCCCTACGATAAAAGCATATCCTTCTTTACCGATTTTGACTGTTGCTGTTGTTGCTTGTAATGCTTCTAGATTAATATCTAATCCGATAACTCCGCTTTGATCGGCTGTTTGCTTAGCAATCGTAACGGTTAGCTTCTTGGTAGAAGCAGAAATGTAAGGATTCGTAATAATAGCTTTTCCAGGTGAAGTCAAAGCTTGCTTGTACCAATCACGTTCACGAGGATCGTATCCGGCAGGATTAGGTTTGTCAGAAGAAGTAAAAAATTGACCTGTCGTATTTCCTACATACAGTGATTCTATTTTTTTGAGAGAAGTAGAATAGCTTCTAAATCCGTTCACAAGAGCGTCTCTATCTGCATAATTAGCTTGAGCTACCTGACTGGCGAAATAATCAACAATATCTATATTTTGCTGCATTTCAGTATTGACGGTTGAATTCAATGTTTCGACGCTCGAAGAAGCGCTATTGATCATTTCATTACTTAGCGTTTTTTGAGCTAACCAATACGAAGTGAAGCTAGAAGTACCCAAAGCTAAAATCATCACAATAAAGAAAGAAATGATTAATTTACTGCCAATCGTTTGACATTTCAAAAATTGTTTAATATTTTTCATAACTCCACTCCTAATAATATCTGCATATTTATTCTTATACTAACATCGGCAAATATCGCTTAAAGAAATAGAGTAGAGCATGAAAATATTAAAGATTTTTCATGAAACTCAAATTCTCATTTCATATCTGTGTCATAGGAGCAACGATTGTTACTAAAAAAAGTCGTTTTACATCTGATTATCTCTAATTGTAAATGCAAAAACAGGTATCTTTAGGTGCCAAAATCGTTCCAAAGATACCTGTTTTTATTTATACTGTTTGGTGCATATTATAATTGCTGTATAAATTGTTCCAACCGATCTAATCCTCTGCTCAAAACATCTTGCGAATAAGCATAAGAAATACGAATATATCCTTCTCCGTATTCAGAAAAAGCGTCTCCAGGAACAACAGCTAATCCTGCTTCCTCCAATAAACGTAAAGCAAATTCCATCGAACCGATATTCAAATGAGCAATCGAAGGGAACAAATAAAAAGCGCCTTCTGGCTTGGTTAACGTCAGCCCCATAGCGATTAAGCGATCATACACATAATCACGCCGTTGCTGATATTCTTGTTTCATCGGAAGCGCATCGTCGATGCCTTGTGTAAGTGCTTCGAGTGCAGCATATTGACTCACTGAACTAGCACAGGTGACATTGTATTGATGCACTTTAAGCATATGTTGTGTCAGCTCAGCAGGTGCAAAAGTAAAGCCGATCCGCCAGCCTGTCATCGAATGAGACTTGGACAATCCGTTAATCACAATCGTTTGGTCACGCATCATACCATCGAATAAAGCAATCGACTGATGAGGGGTATCATAGATCAATTCACTATATATTTCATCGGAAATGACAAACACTTCGCGTTCTTGCAATAATGTAGCAATCTCTTGTAATTCTGTACCGCTCATCACCCGTCCAGTAGGGTTAGAAGGATAACCTAAAATAATCGCTTTCGTACGTTTCGATAGATGCTTTTCGATCAAATCGGCAGTTAATTTGAAGTCCGTCGAGCGAGTATCTACATATACAGGAATCCCGCCGGATAAGCGAATCAACGGCTCATATCCCGGATAGATTGGCCCGGGCAAAATCACTTCATCTCCCGGTGTAATAATCGTCCGTAGCGTGATATCCAGCGCTTCACTTGCTCCGTTGGTTACAATCACTTCATCATCAGGATTGTAATCTTGCCCGTATTTTTGTCTGACAAAATGTGCTGCTGCACGTCGTAGAGCAGGTAGACCTGCATTGGGCGTATAGACTGTTTTGCCATTATTCATTGCGACTTCAGCCGCGTCAATAATATGTTGAGGTGTAGGAAAGTCAGGTTGTCCAATCGTAAGTGAGATTGCATTCGGATACTGCGCGGCTGCATTAGCAATTTTGCGAATACCGCTAATTTGAATATCTTTGACTGAAGCATTGATTAAATGTTCCATCATCCAATTCCTTTCTTGAACAATAATATGTATATCATACTCTATCTAAATCATAGACGAAAAGGTTGCCCGCGAACAGCAAAAAGCACCTAATAGAATACTCTATTAGATGCTCTGTGAGATGATTTAATTCAAGGTATACGTATAATGAGCTGAATCGTATTGAGGGCCTGATTTTTCATACGTAAACCAGTATTCGATTTTGGTACCTGCGCTCAGTCCGGTCACACTTTGTTTCCATGTTCCCGAGCTGTTGGTCATACGGTAATTAAGCTGAGTGCCACCATTGATTTTGTAATGAACATCTACATATTTAGCAGTAGTTACAGGCTTAATATTGATACTGATCGCTGTAGCAGATGATTTGGTTACACCTGCTGTATAATCCGCAGTTGTATGATCATCTGTGCCTGTACCCGGATCAGGTGTAGGTGTGGTTGGATCAGTAGGTGTTGTCGGGTTCGTCGGATTCCCACCTGTCAGATACTGACCTGTGAACGGGTTGAAATGAGCAAGTGACAAGATCAACCAACCTGTACTGGATACACAGTTCTGTTGCGCCATCACCCAATAGCTATTACTTGTACCTTTAAGAGAATACGGAATACCGCCTAATGAAGCTCCGCTAGTTCCTTGTTTTTTGATAATTTCAGTATTAATCGCATTGGCTTTGGAGACATCGCCTCTCATATAATACGCCAGTGACATAAAGGCTGATCCTTCAAACCATACGTCTGCTCCTGTATTACCGATCTGATTGCCATTGTCGTCATAAGCAGGCTTCACTTCATCAGTCCAGTCAAAATCATAACCGGTTAATGTATTGCCAGCATCATTGTAAGTTAGCGTCTGTTTGTAACGAGGATTCGCCAGTGTACCCGGAACACCGTTAGCATTTTCAACATAATCTAGACTTGCTCCATAATTATGCGTACCTGTTGTACCCAGTGCTAATACACCCCATGGATTCACATCAAGTGGAAGTTTAGGATCGATCAGATTGGTATCGTTTTTCCATCCACCGGTAAAGCGTTTGTTAGCATCGTCCCATACTTTAGTATCAAGGAAGCTTTTCACTTTAGTAGCTGCCGCATTATATTTAGCAGCTTTGGTTGAATCGACAGATGCATAATATTGCAATACCCGATAAATATCAATATTGTGCTCGGTAGAGCTCCACGGTTCATTAGAGTTGCTCCAAGCACTCCAGCCGCCAGCTACGCCACCATTCGCTTGTTGATACTGTAATGACCAATCCAGTGCTTTGAGCGCCATAGGACGGTAACGAGTATCGTTGTATTGTTTCTCATAAGCCATCGCTGCCATTGCCATCCATACAACAGGGCCTACATGTTCACGAATCTCTTCGCCTGCACCATTGTTGTACCAGTACGAATTGAGCCAGTAGCCTGTAGGATCTTGAATATCTCGCATTTTGTTAAGTACTTTTTCAGCACGACCACGCTCGCCTTTTACGATAAATGCTATCGCGGCTACCGCCTGATCATAAGTATAGACGATCTGTTTCGGATTATTAGGACCCCAGAAATCTTCGAAACTATCTACTAATCCGTCAAAAGCCAGCCCTGCTGTAGCATCTTGTTGTGTTTCTAACCATGTTAATGCCCGGTTAGAAGCATCACTTGCCGCGTCTGCTCTCACAATGCCTGCTGATGGTAAAGTCGCACCTACAACCAGTACTGCTGTGAGCAACAAGTGAGTGAATTTCTTTTTCATCCATATTCCTCCTCAAGGATAGTAGATAAATGAATCACAAAATATTAAAAAGGAAGGTTTCGCACTCATTTTATCAAAGTTCCAAAACCAACACTTTTTTCCATTATGTAGCATTTATCTCACTCATTTTTACTTATGGAAGCGCTTACGTCAATATGGATAATCAAGGAATTGTAACTAAAATTCTTGAAAAAACAAAACTCCTACTTAGCTTACTGTAGAGTAGGAGTCGCTTGAAAAGGATAAGTGATAGAGACAAGGAATATAGCTATATATAGTAGGAATTTTTAAGGTAAACGAATAATATCCGTCATTACAGTTGTGCCTACAAGTTTGTTTTTATAGATCGTATTTTTTCCTTGTATCGGTGAAAAACGAATCCCAAAATCGCTTTTTCCATTAGAGGTGATCGTATTGTATGTGATTTTGGTAGCAGTAACGGTGTTTTCCAAATCAATGCCACCGCTGTTACCTGTCCAATCATGAATTTTGCCACGTACATGATAATACGCATTGTTCGATAACTGATTATTATGAATCCGTAGATCATAGGAACGAAGAACGATGATTCCAGAAAAGTCAGTCTGGCGAATCGTATTACGCTGAATTCGTGTACGACTACCTACTTGATCGAGTTCTATTCCAAATGAACGGGTATCTTTAATAATGTTATGCTCAATCAGCAATCCTTCGTATAGAGCGGTTGTTGGTACAGGGTGTTCTAGATTAGCAGAAGCACGTATCCCTGATCCTAGTGAACGATAGATCTCATTATCTCGAATGATATTGTCATACGCAGGCATCGAATAATGAATACCGACGCCAGGTGAATCGTTGATCAGATTGTTGGACACTTCGCTATTACGGCACATATAAAAAGCGAGTACAGCGTTATGAAGAGTATTATGTTGAACGAGCCCATTTTTTTGTAATGAAAAAGACAATCCGTCGCCTGCATAATGAGAATACACTTCATTGCGCAAAAATTGGTTGCCATCATCAAGTGTTCCTGATTCGACAGCAGCCAGTGTATCCTGACCTGCGGCAACTGAAGGCCCTGCAAAATAAACAGCAAAAATACGTTCTGAACCTTTAAACAAAGAATCTTGCACTATTACTTGATTCGCATCGGCAACGACCAGAGTTGCTCCTGCATTATAGGTATACGTATCCAGTGTAAGATTAGAAATATGTACACGATCTGCGCGGATCACTACTAGATCGTTAGGTGCTTGTGTCTGACGAAGAACAACACCATCCCGGGATTGTCCACGTATGATTGTGTCTTCTAGATCAATTTGAAGCGTGGTGTTTACATCATAGATCCCATTCCGTATATAAATATGAGTAGCTTGCGCTTGAATGGCTTGCTCAAGAGAGACATAATCTCCTTTTCCAGAAGCATCGACAATACTTTCATCTGGTTCTTTGGAAAGTGATGTAGCAGAGTCTGCATGTGAAAAGATAGCAGGTAAAAAGAATAAGATAAGAATAGAAATCGATAGGATGACCCATCGCTTCGTAGAAAGGGTGTGCAGGTTAATTCCTCCTTGTGGATAGAACATGGATTGGGGACTTGAACATTTGGACAGGTTAAGTCATCGCAAGATAATAAAGAAGTACATACAGATTGGGTGTTCGATTATTGTTTTGTATGGGTGGGCGGAGCTGTTATTTCTTTTATTGTAAGGCTTTTGACTGATAATGTAATTGCAATTCTGGCTGTTTTCTTTATAATTGCATTGAACCTTTATTTTATAGGGATATGGATAGAATGCTCGGAATGGCAAATAGCACCATTTTATACGATGATATTTGGTCTATTGGATAGCTGGTTAGGTAGAAAACGTCAATTATAAAGTATATCGTAATCCAATCTTGAGAATTGCGGATTGGATTTTATTTATGTTTAGCAGATCGCTATTTAACATAGGGGATACAATACTTTAATCGTTGTGACATCTATTGGTTATAATAAGAGATAGAGGTTATTAAAGGAGGCTGTTATGGGGGACAATACAATTATTCGATTTGACGGAGTATCCAAGCGCTATGAAGATGGAACAGTAGTGCTTGAGAATATAGAGTTTGAAGTAGAACGGGGTAAGTTTTACACGTTACTCGGCCCTTCCGGTTGCGGGAAAACAACGATTTTGCGTATGATCGCTGGCTTTACTGAACCGACAGGAGGTTCGATTTATTTTAACGGTCAGGTGATCAACAAAGTACCTGCAAATAAACGTCAAGTGAATACGGTATTTCAAGATTATGCCCTTTTTCCACATTTGAATGTATTTGAAAATGTAGCTTTCGGATTGCGGATCAAAAAAATGAAAAAAGACGAAGTGACGACCAAAGTAAAAGAAGCTCTGCAATTCGTCAATCTTGAAGGATATGATCAACGTTCGATCAGTGAAATGTCTGGTGGACAGAAGCAACGGGTAGCGATCGCGCGTGCACTGGTGAATGAACCAGAAGTATTGTTGCTTGATGAACCATTGTCTGCACTGGATCTCAAATTACGTACAGAAATGCAATATGAACTGCGTGAAATTCAGCAACGTCTAGGGATTACATTTATCTTTGTTACGCATGATCAAGAAGAAGCACTGGCGATGTCTGATGAGATTTTTGTGATGAACAAAGGGAAAATCGAACAAAGTGGTACGCCGAATGATATCTATGATGAGCCAATTAACCGCTTTGTAGCTGATTTTATCGGAGAATCGAATATTGTTCCCGGACGTATGATCGAAGATTTTTTGGTGGAATTTAACGGCAAGCGATTCCACTGTGTCGATCAGGGTCTACGTGATAATGAAAGTATTGAAGTGGTTATTCGTCCGGAAGATCTGGAACTGACGACGGTTGAAAAAGGCAAACTTAAAGTGCGTGTAGATACCCAATTATTCCGTGGTGTTCACTATGAGATTAGCTGTTATGATGATTCCGGTCATGAATGGTTGGTGCATTCGACTCGCAAAGCTGATCCAGGTAGTGAAATCGGACTTGATTTTGAAGCAGAAGCGATTCATGTTATGCGTTTTGGTGAAAGTGAAGAAGACTTTGATCGTCGCCTTGAAGGTTATGAAGAAGGTGGGGTCTATGCAGGCTAATACACGCAGCATCTATATGCTGCCTTATTATATCTGGATCGTGTTATTTGTTATCGCACCGGTGGTGCTGGTAGGATATTATTCTTTTTTTGATGTCGATGGAAATTTGACGCTTCAGAATTATCGGACGTTTTTTACCCCGACTTATTTGCAAATGACGATCAGTTCGTTCTGGTATGCTTTTCTAGTAACATTGTTTTCACTATTAGTCGCCTATCCTGCGGCTTATCTGCTGACTCGTACCAAACATCGGCAGTTATGGATTCTGCTGATTATTTTGCCGACATGGATTAATCTATTGCTCAAAACGTATGCGTTTATCGGTATTTTTGGAACGTATGGCCCGATTAATGCACTACTGGGTACACTTGGATTCGGTGAGCAACAGTTGTTATTTAATGCGTCTAGTTTTGTATTTGTATCGGTGTATATTTTTATTCCTTTTATGATTTTGCCAATTTACAATGCACTGGAAGAAATGAATCCTACTCTGGTATCTGCGGCACGTGATCTAGGCGCATCCGGTTGGGTAACATTTCGACGTGTTATTTTGCCGTTAACGATGGCAGGAGTGAAATCTGGCTGTATGGCTGTCTTTATTCCATCACTCTCGCTATTTATGATTACAAGGTTGATAGCAGGGAATAAAGTCATTACGCTCGGTACAGCGATTGAACAGCATTTCCTTGTGACACAGGACTGGGGAATGGGTTCAACAGTAGCGGTAGTCTTAATTATTGCGATGGCTGTGATCATGATTCTAAGTGGCGGCTTCGGCAAGGAGGTACGTCATGACTAACAAAAATGGTTGGGGCAATCTGTATCTTGTGTTTGTGTTTGCTCTATTATATGCGCCGATTCTGTATCTGATGTATTATTCGTTCAATAGTGCAGGCAATATGCATGAATTTGAAGGATTTACATGGGAATGGTATGGCGAAGTTTTTCAAGATACACGACTGATTATTATTGTGATTAACACATTAGTAATTGCTTTATTATCTTCAACGATTGCAACAATGATCGGGATTATCGGTGCACTGGCAATCGATCGGATTCGTCGTCGTCGGTTGAAAGATACGGTATTGTCGCTCAATAATGTATTGATCGTTAGCCCTGATGTTATTATTGGTGCGTCATTTCTGATCTTATTTACGATGATCGGCATCAAGTTAGGCTTTGCTTCGGTACTTATCTCGCATATCGCATTTAGTATTCCGATTACGGTACTGATGATTCTGCCAAGATTGCAAGAAATGAGCCCTTCTTTGATTGATGCAGCGCGTGATCTAGGCGCAAGTCGTCGTGATGTGTTAAGCAAAGTCATTTTGCCATTTATCAAGCCCGGTATTTTTGCAGGATTTTTTATGGCGTTTACGTATTCATTAGATGATTTTGCGGTGACCTTTTTTGTAACAGGGAATGGATATTCGACATTATCGGTTGAAATCTATTCTCGTGCTAGACAAGGGGTAGCGTTATCGATCAATGCGTTGTCTACATTGATCTTCTTATTCACTGTTATGCTGGTAGTTGGCTACTATATGATTAATCGACGTGCCACGAACAAACCACGCCGCGAAGAACCGATCGCAGTAGGAGGTCCAAGATGAAGACTCTTACCCGAATGTTTCTCAGTATTATTGTGGTAGCGTTGATCTTAATGTACACTGCGTCACGCTTAAATGTGAGCGAAGGCTATTCAAGTGGCAATACGCTGACAATCTACAATTGGGGCGATTATATCGATCCAGATATTCTTGCTCAATTTCAAAAAGAAACCGGTATTACGGTAATCTATCAGACCTTTGATTCCAATGAAGCGATGTTGACGAAGATCGAACAAGGTGGAACAACATTCGATGTAGCGATTCCGTCGGATTATGCGATTTCCAAAATGCGTGAAGAAAATCTGTTGATTCCGCTCGATCATAGCAAATTGCCAAATTTGAAAAATATTGATCCTAAATTTATGAATCAATCGTTCGATCCAGACAATAAATACTCTGCTCCTTACTTCTGGGGAACGGTAGGTATTGTCTATAATCCGAATCTAGCTCAAGGCATCAAATTCGATAGCTGGGACGATCTCTGGAATCCGAAGCTACGTAACAATGTACTGCTCACCGATGGTGCCCGCGAAGTGATCGGGATGTCGCTCAACAGTCTGGGATATTCGCTGAATGATACCAATGAGCAACATTTACAACAAGCCCTAACCAAGCTCAAAACGTTAACTCCTAATGTCAAAGCGATAGTTGGGGATGAAATTAAAATGTTGCTAGCGAATAATGAAGCGGCAGCAGGATTGGTCTTTTCCGGTGATGCTTCTGAGATTATGAGCGAAAATGATCAATTGGATTTTGTCGTTCCCAAAGAAGGTACGAATCTATGGTTCGATAATATGGTAATTCCCAAAACAGCCGCCAATGTCGATGCCGCTCATAAATTTATCAACTTTATGCTAGATCCTAAAATCGCCGAGCAAAATACAGAGTATGTTGGTTACTCGACTCCGAATGCCGAAGCACTCAAATTATTGCCCAAAGACATCTCTGGCGATGAACGCTTTTACCCGCCACAAGAGCTGACTGATAAGCTTGAAGTGTATGATAATCTGGGGAAAAAGATGTTAGTTCATTACAATGAGCTATTTTTACAGTTTAAAATGAATAAGTGATCTGAGATGTAGTAAGCAAGCTGTCCTCTATAAAGGGCAGCTTTTTTTGTGGTTGGCAAAATAAAGAAATACATAAGAAAAGCGAATACCTTGAAAATACAAACTATAAATCTTAATTTCACACATTGTTAAAAGTAAGCGCTAACATCATAATAAAGTCATAAACAGTACGTTTTGTACAAATTATCCATTGAGGGGGATATTAAAAGATATGAAAATGCCAAGTAAAACAGTAGCTCTGTTATTAGCAGGAGCAATGGCGTTCGGACTTGCAGGTTGTGGGAACAGCGATTCAAGTTCAAACGGTTCAGGAGCAAGTGGAGACAGTGGTGACAAAACAAAAATCACATTCCAAAATATTTATCCTGATCCAACCACACCAACGTACAAAATGATTCACCAGATCGTTGATCAATATGAGAAAGAACATCCAAATATTGATATCGAACTGGATACACTAAATACAGACCAACAAAAACTCAAACTTAAAACACAGGCTGCTTCGAAAGAAATTCCTGATATCACGATTGTGAATCCGGCAGCTCAGATGAAACCGTATATCGATGCAGGCTTGCTTGCTCCATTAAACGATGTCATTGACAAAGGCGGTCTAAAAGATACATATCAAGAAGGACTGCTTGATTATTACAGCAAAGATGGAAAAGTGTACGCTCTTCCAGATGGTAATAATATCGAAGTTGGCTTTTATAACAAAGCTCTATTTGCCAAAGCAGGTATTGCTGCTCCACCAACAACATTTGATGAGCTATTAGCTGATGTGAAAAAGCTTAAAGATGCAGGTATCACACCTATCGCGATCGGTGAAAAAGATTCATGGACAGGTTCATTCCTATTTATGAACATCTTGCTTCGCACTAACGGTGGTCCTGGATTCTTGCAAGATGTAGCTGATGGCAAAAAGACATTTAATGATCCTGCCTTTGTCGAAGCTGTCGATGCTTTCCAAAAATTAGTTCAAGCTGGAGCTTTCCCTGAAGGAGCAACATCGATTGATGCTACAGCAGGCGGTAATATGTTCCGTACAGGTCAAGCAGCGATGTTCTTTATCGGAACATGGGAGACTGGTGCGAATGATGGTTCAACAGTAGGTAAAGACGTGAGCGTATTCAAATTCCCAACAGTTAATGGCAAAGGAAATCCAGATGAGTTCATGCTTGCTCCAGGTAGTGCATTTGCCGTATCTGCGAACAGCGAACATTTACAAGAAACGAAAGATTTCTTAAACTATTTTGCACTGAACTTACCTAAAGTATCATTTGAATTGAAAAATGCAGTTGGTCTAGGTCAAAAAGTAGACGGTGACTTCAAAGCGGCTGGATATTCTCCACTAGCGATTGATGTACTGGATCTGTTCAAAAATGTAAAAGGTGGCGACCTGTCATTCGATAACACGATGAATCCAGCGGTATCTCAAGTACATTTGAGCAGTATTCAAAGTCTATTTGTACAACAAGTTGATCCAAAACAAATTGCACAAGAGCACCAAGCTGCATTTGAAGCGAATCCTTAAATCAACATAGAGACGGATATGTAGCAGCGAGGGGGCGTCAACAGCGTCCCCTTCGCTATGAGTAGAATAGGGCTAAAGAGAGAAAATACACTTTTGAGTTGGAAGGAGGGAGAAGCCATGAATGTACTAAAAGTACCTGCTCGCACGATCGCTATTTTTGTACTTCCTTGTCTTATCCTTTACATAGGGACGGTGTTTGTTCCTATTCTGGTTTCTTTTTATACGGCGATGTTGGACTGGAATGGGATTTCGGACGCTAAGTTTGTCGGTCTGGCGAATTTCAAAACATTACTGTTCGATGATCCTAACTTCTGGATGTCGGTAAAGCGTACGATTATGTATGCCGTCTTCTCCATTATTGAGATTCCATTTTGTTTGCTGTTTGCTATTTTGCTGAATCGCTATGTACGTAAAGGAAATCGTCTGGTGACGATCTATTTCGTACCGGTTATTTTGTCTAACGTTATTCTAGGACAATTGTGGAAAACGATCTACAACCCGGCTTCAATGGGCGGGATGTTAAATGGCGTATTGATCAAGCTAGGTCTGGATAGCTGGACACATAGCTGGTTAACGGAGCCTGCGATTGCGATGTATGCGATTTACTTTGTATCGCTATGGCAGTACTTTGGTTACCATTTACTTATTCAATTTACAGGGGTACAAAATATACCGGATGAAATCTATGAAGCTGCCAAAATTGATGGTGCAGATGGATTCAAAGCAGACCGTTATATCACGTTCCCGATGGTGGTACCTATTTTCAAAATCTCGGTTGTGCTAGCATTTATCGGATCATTACAAGCATTCGAGTTGGTCATGGTTATGACAGGCGGTGGGCCTGCGCATGCGACCGATACGATAGCGACGCATATGTATAACATGTCGTTCTTATCTCAGAAGTATGGTTATGGTAGTGCGGTAGCTACATTCCTTGTTATTTTCTGTCTGGTTATTACTGTGATTATTAATGGCGTATTTAACAAAATCGAACGTAAAGTGACGTAGAGGAGGAGAGCACGATATGAATAATGTGAAAAAATGGTTCGTGTATCTACTCTTCGCGATCCTGATCGTTACGCAGTTATATCCGTTGTTATGGTTAGTAATGTATTCACTCAAAACGAACGAAGAAATTCTGGGAGGTAGCTTTTTCGCTCTTCCGAATATTCCACAGTGGCATAACTATGCAGATGCTTATACTTCCGGTAGTTATCTGAAATATCTGGGAAATAGTGTACTGGTTACAGCAGTTAGTTTGTTTGCAGTTGTTATTTTGAGCTCTATGACCGCTTATGCGATTACTCGATTTAAGTGGAAATATGGGCAATATGTGATGTTGTTATTTTTACTAGGGATGATGATTCCACTACAAGCGACATTATTACCACTGATGATTATTTTCAAAAATCTAGATTTACTAAATACACGCTGGTCAATCATTATTCCGTATACCGCGTTTGCGTTGCCGATTGCTGTATTTATTTTAAGTGGATTTATGCGGTCGATCCCGACAGATATTGAAGAATCTGCGTTTATGGATGGAGCAAGTGTATACCGGATTTTCCGTAGCATTATTTTGCCGATCTCGGTTCCACCTGTGATGACTGTATGTATTCTGACGTTTATCAATATCTGGAATGAGTATATTGTAGCGGCGACGTTTATTTCATCCGAAGAACTCAAAACATTGCCGTTCGGGGTGTATACGTTTGTCAGTCAGTATTCGGTCAATTACGGAAATATCGGAGCATTCCTTGTCATGGGTGCGTTACCGGTTATTATTTTCTACTTTATTTTGTCTGAACGCATCACTAAAGGTATGGTAGCAGGAGCAGTTAAAGGATAATTGTATAAAATGATTTTGCCAGAAGCTACCTTTATTGGTACTATCTCTGTATAGGGACTTGGCGGTAATCATAAAGAGGACCCAATCCTTTTTATGGTTACCGCCCTTTGGCTTTTTTAGCGACCGATGTAGAAAGGAGCATTTCACTTTGTCACGTAGTCTGCATTCGATCCATAATCGATTGTTTATTTTGTTTTTATTTTGTATGGCAGGGATTGTACTGCTGGTCAGTATCCTTTTTTATAACCGTACAACCACTCAATTTCATGAAAAGTTAGGCGAGATTGCGCAGAAAAATGTATCGCAAACGGTGGGATTGCTTGATCTTCTACTCGGTAGTTATGATAGCCTTTCCAAGTCGATTAGTGCCAATGTGGATATTGTACGCCTGCTCGGTCAGAAGTCAGCAAGTTCGCCGCAGGTCGAATATATTAATCAGAATTATATTACAACGATTATGGGAGCGATTTACTTTTCCAGAGACGATCTGGTAGGTATTCATGTGATCGGTGAAAATGGCAAAATCTACGATTATAGCAATTCGATGAATGTGATCGATCCTGAATATACCAAGTCGTCATGGTATCAGCAGATTAGTGGGTCGTCCGGTCAGATGGTCTGGTTGGGTGTATTTCCTCATTCGATTATTGATCAGGCAGAAGATCAACCTGTATTTGCTTTCGGTCGTCCGATATTCAATCTCAATGAACAACATCAGATTGGAATTGTACTGATCGAAGCAAGAGCAGATACGTTTTTGACAGCGATGAATAATTTGAAATTAGGCCCGCATAGCGAAGTGAATATCGTAACCGGAGACGGTAAACATATGCCCACTTCGATCGAACCGAATAGTAAGCCCGATTCATTACCGCCGAATATTTCGTTGCCACAGATACCGGGTCAGGTGAATGTACAGCAGAATAATAGTCGTCTGATCGCCGCTTCCAAGCTGGGCACCACCAATTGGACGATTGTCAGTTCAACACCGGATCGTGATCTCAATGTCGAACTGACGCAGACGAAGCGGTATTTATTTATCGTGGTTACTGTGCTGATTGTAGTGTCTGCGCTGATCGCTTTTATCGTATCACGTACGATTTCGTCTCCGTTAAAGCGATTGATTCGAGAAATGAAGCAAGTGGAAAATGGAAACTTTCGCGGGATGGTTACTGTGACTTCTTACGAAGAAATCAATTCGCTTGTAGTATCGTTTAACCATATGGTCGCTCGAATTGAAGAACTGATTGAACGGGTCAAAGTCTCTTCGGTCAGTGAAAAAAATGCAGAACTTCATGCGCTTCAATCACAGGTGAATCCTCACTTTCTCTACAACACACTGGATATGATCTACTGGATGCTAGACGAAAAAGGCAATGATGAGCTTGGCGATGTAGTGTTATCGTTATCGCATATGTTCCGGTATAGCAGTCATTGGGAAGATCATGCACTGGTGACGTTACGTGAAGAGATAGAGCAGATTAGTCATTACCTGACGATTATTACGATGCGACTGGATGGTCGATTGAGCGTAGAGATCGATGTCGAAGAGCAGTGGATGGATCTGCATGTGCCGAAGATGTTATTACAACCGATTATCGAAAATGCAGTTAAGCATGGTCTGGAAGCGCTAGATCGACCGGGCGTTTTGCGAGTAAGAGCGATACCGGATCGGAAATACCTTAATATTATTATTTCAGATAATGGCAAAGGGATGAATGAATCTACATTAGAACGACTGCGAGATTCTTTGCTTCACCCCACCGATCCTGTTCATCGTGAACGCAAAAGTATCGGTTTGCAAAATCTACATCAGCGACTTTCTCATATGTTCGGGATCACGAACGGGATACATATTGAGAGCGCTCTCGACAAAGGAACAGCAGTCAAATTGGTATTGCCGTTATCTGATGCTTCCGCTGTCGCTCAATTATCTTCACAGACTGTAGAGTCTGAATATTCAGATCAACCTATTTCGATCGATAAAGGAGATATTGTTCGTGCACATTCTGATTACAGACGATGAAAGTTTTATTCGTGAAGGGATCAAACGTACCATCGAAAGTGTTTTTCCTAATTATCATGTTCATCTGGCTTCATCTGCTGAAGAAGCGGTGTTGATGATGAGTGAGCACCGAATCGATATTATTTTGACCGATATTCTGATGCCTGGCATCAATGGTCTGGAACTGATGCGTATTTCCCGTCATAGTCAGCCACAAGCCAAATGGATTGTTATCTCGGCACATTCGGAATTTTCCTATGCTCAACAAGCAATGCATCTAGGTGCACGAGACTATCTACTCAAACCGATCGGCAAAAAGAAATTGGTAGAATTAATGGAATCGCTCACAATCGAGATTCGTCAGGAGCGAGTAGTCTCTAAAGGGGAAGAAGCACTCAAAGACGGTCTAAATTATTTGCGTGAAGCCGTATTTCAACGATTAGCGGCTGGGCTTAGTATGGGTAAAATCAGTCTGGATACCTTTATCGCGGACTATCCTGAATTCTATCTTATTCTGGTCAATATCGAACAAGATCAACGCAGTACCCATTTGGAGCATTTTATCGTAGAAAATGTATTAAATGAATTGATCGATCAGTCAGGTCAAGGATTCGTCGTGAGCTTTGATCGCAATAGTCTATTAGGGCTGGTCACACTGCATAATCATATCCAGATTGAGCAACTGTTAGAACCGTTACAAGGACATTTGCAAAAGTATTTGAAAGTCCCGTTTGCGACCAGACATTCTGGCCCTCACCAAGAGATTGAACATGTTGCTGTTGAAGTAAATCGCTTACGTGAAGAAAAGACAGCACAAGTGGATGCGCCAGAAGAAGGAAGCAGTAGCGATCATGCGATCCAAGTCGCTCTTCAATATATTCGTGCTCATTTTAACGAAGAGTTGTCTTTAGAAAAGGTAGCGGCTGTTGTATTTCTTAATCCAATCTATTTCAGTCAATTGTTCAAGCAGAAAACAGGACAAGGATACAAAGATTATGTGATCTGTCTACGGATGGAACAAGCCAAAGTGCTACTGCACAACCCCAAGCTCAAGCTGGCTGATATTGCAGAACAGATCGGCTACACCAATGTAGGGCATTTCACCCAAGTATTTCGCAAGAAGTTTATGGTTACCCCGACCGAATATCGGATGCAGGAAAAAATCTTGAATACGTGAGTGTGACTGCATCACGGAATAGAGATCAATCAGAATATAAAGGAGGTGAACGATGTCTACGTCAGAAAAGAATATGTTTAATATTATTCTACTCATTGTGTTGGGTGTAGCACTGATCTATTTTTCGCAACCGTTGAATACTGTTTCGATAGGTTCGGTTATCTTAATGGGGATGCTTACGTTACAAGCTATTATCAAATATATACATGATTATAACAATCAGACGAGCATTGAACACAGATGGTTTAACGTGTTTGTGACGGTCTCGTCTTTGTTGATCATTGTGTATTTATTTTGGGTGCATCAATGGATCATTATTAAATTAATATTCTGGGTGTTAGAAGGATGTCTTTTCTATGGATATGCAAAAAAGCTGATGATTAGTAAACGGAACACTAGATTGAAATAATAAATACTCGTAGTAATCTATATAACAAACTGTTTAGTTTTGTAATTGGCAAGTTAGTTTCATTGATATGAATTTCGGAGTAGAAAGGATGCACTGATTATTAATACATATGCTATGCGTTTGGTATTTTTTATCGTGTTCTGTTTTTGTATTGCTATAGGTTGCAGTAACCAAAAATCTGAAAACAACATTCCTGAGTTAAATGCACAATGGGATAATTCTAGTAAAAAAATAAGTATCCCTGTCACAGTAGCTACGTACAATTGGCATGGACAAATGACGTATGGAGGACCTTGGGAAGCTACAGAAAAGCAAAAACCTACTCTTGTAAAAGGAAATGCCACTATTCAACTTTCTTTTAATGGTACAAGTCCTGATGAAATTCGAATTCGTGAATATCCGAGTAAAACAGAATTTAAAAATATAGATAAAGCATCGAATCAAATCATCGTACCGGACAAATCAGGTGTATATGTATTTGGTGTGGATGGTACATGGGGAAATGATGGCGTAATCTATGCTTTGAAAATAAAAGTAAAATAAGCATGATCGTGAATTAAATATTGAATACACAAAACCCTAACTTCGTATAGAAATTAGGGTTTTTATGTGTAGAACTGTTATTTATTTGATACTTAAATCTGAAAATGGAGTATGAATTGTAGCTTAATAAGCCAATCCGACACGATGTCCAATATAACGAGGATCGCTTAATTGCTGATATGTGAAATAGGCTGTATCTCCTGTAGAAATCGATGTTCCATTTTCAGGTAGAACATCTTTTTCATCACGATAGACACCCGTATACTCTCCATCCGGCAAATACGTCGGGCAGACCACCGTCCAGTCGAGCCCGGAATCTCGCAACGTCTCATACATCACCCGATGTTCTTCCGCAGCACGAGTGCTTTTGCGCTTGGATTCAGAAGATTCATAGCGGTATTTATCTGCTTCGATACGACTCTGTAAAATGCCTGCTGTGCCTACTGTAATAATGCGTGAGATCGACTGCTTCTGCATCAGCTGGGCGATGATCGGCGTGCTAACAGATAACGTATTCGTTTTATCGGTATTGAGTGTACTAATGACAGCTTGTACCCCGTTCAAAGCGGTCTCAAGATCATTGCTGTTCAATACATTGCCCACCATAACATGCAGATTCGGAATCTGTTCGCTGATAGGTAAAGAGTGATTGATCGCTGACAATGCTTTAGAAGTCTCTACCAAACCCTCTGCATAGTCTGCCAATTGTGCATTTAATTTATCCAGAGAACGTACCAGTACAGTCACTTCATGACCATCTTGAAGCGCATATTGCAGAACCGATTGTCCGACGCGTCCTGTAGCACCAAGCAGTAGAATACGCATTAGTTAGACTCAGCGTTTTTCCAGTTTTGCTCACAAAACGCTGCTAACTCTTGCTCTTCCTCTTCTTCTAGATCGAAATCCAGTACACGATCAGTTCCTTTTTCAATAATATCGTAGTTTACAATACCATTGCCTGTTTCTTGAACTTTATAAATAGCACGAATATAGAGACCGTTTACGGAATAAATATCGTCCTCTTCATCGACTTCAAAATCAATAAAAAATTCGTAACGTGTGCCGACCAAAATTTCAAAAGGGTCTTTAATCATTTCTACTTGATAACTTGTTATTTCCATTATTCTATTCCTCCTGCATCTAGCAAAGATGCGCTTATATTATTCTAATTATGATGTACATACGAAGTGCACTGTCATTGTCCAGTGAAGTCTTATTATAGCACGATTGCTAGGAAGTAGAGGATAGTGAAAGTAGTAATTTCTTTTTGCTTGAACAAATGTTTAATGTCTATTGAACAATTGTAAAAAGCATTGTATACTCGAAAGATACATGACATGTCAGCTTTGTCGTAAGTGATCGTCATCCAGATTGGCTTAGAGGAGAGAAATAGAATGAAGGCGTTATCCAAAGGGCAGACTGCTCTGTTTTTAGCATTTTTGATCTTAATGTGGGGCGTGAACTGGCCGTTATCCAAGTTCGCGTTAAACTATGCACCACCTATTTTATTTTCAGGTATTCGGACATTGATTGCAGGGTTGTTGTTATTGATTGTTGCTTTACCACGTTTGCGTGATCTTCGCTGGAAGCAGACATGGAAAATCTATGCAATCTCTGCCATTCTAAATATTATTTTGTTTTACGGTTGTCAGACGATCGGTATCGCTTATATGCCTGCTGGATTGTTCTCGGCGATTGTCTTTTTACAGCCGGTATTAGTCGGATTCTTATCTTGGTTATGGGTAGGCGAATCGATGAATCCGCTCAAAGCGATTGGTCTTGTATTAGGTTGCGCAGGTGTAGCCACGATTAGTGCAGGAGGATTCTCTGGTTCCATCTCGGTGATCGGTATCGTACTTGCACTAGCATCTGCGGTTAGCTGGGGTGTAGGAACAGTCTATGTGAAAAAAGTAGGCGATCGTGTTGATCCGATCTGGTTAGTCACGATTCAATTGATCATGGGTGGCGTCGTAATGACAGCTGTGGGTACAGGTACCGAAAGCTGGTCAGATATTACGTGGAACGCTACATTTATCGGAGTATTACTGTTTATCTGTATTTTCGCTATCGCTCTTAGCTGGTTATGCTTCTTCCGTCTTGTTGGTTCAGGCGAAGCGAGTACAGTCGGTTCATATACGTTTTTGATTCCGTTAGTATCTATTATTCTTAGTGTGTTATTTATGGGTGAATCGGTAACAGTGAATCTGATTATCGGCTTGGTCTTGATCGTTATTAGTATCTTGCTGGTAAATCGTACACCAAAAGAAAAGTCCGGTCATACGCCTATCGTTAATATCGATACCAAAGAAGTTCATTCGTAATGAACATCTGATCTAATTACTATAAGCAAAGACTCCTCTACGCATCATCATGCACTGAGGAGTCTTTTTTGTATGCCTATCTATTGTTCTAACGGTTCGGTCTGCAACTGTTGTTGTTTGTTAAACAAGCTAGGCGCAATAAATAAACTAAGCAAAATACTTGTAATAATCGCCGAAGTCATCGTAGTGAACACAATCAACAATTGAAAACGTACTGCTGTAATCGGATCAGCACCGGCGATAATCTGTCCGGTCATCATACCGGGTAACTGCACCAGACCGAGTGTTTTCTGCCCGTCTATCGTTGGAATCATACTGGAACGAACAGCGCTTTTGAGCACAGGCAAAATCGCTTGTCTGGGTGTACCTCCAAGCGACAATAGTAAAATAATTTCACGCTGTCGCAACGTTACTTCCGAACGTAACCGAGTCACTAATAGACTGCCTAGAATCATTGAATTGCCGATAATCATACCGCTGATCGGAATAATATAACGTGCTGTTGCCGGAATTATTCCGAATCCTAACAATAGCGCCTGCGTTACGATCTCCACAATCACCAGTGTCAAAAACACTTTGATCGTCATATGAGGAACCGATTTGCCTTTTTTAGATACATTGAGCGACGCGACAGTGATCATCACTAATAGAAATAAGCCGACGACCCATAACTGCTCTAAGCCGAAAATAAAATTCAACACATAGCCGATAATTAGCAGTTGGATCGTAGCTCGTAATGTGGCGATTAGCACATCTTTTTCCAGACCTAACTTGAACGAACGAGACAATACTACAGCAAATAAAACAAAACATAAAGACAGCGTCAATGCAATAATCGTCATTGGAGTTCCCCTTTTATAAATCGCTGTGCTTCTTCGGTCTGTGGATGTGCAAAAAAGTCTGTGGTTGGTCGTTGTTCTAGCAATTGTCCATTCATCAGAAACCATGTTTGTTGTCCGACACGTTGCGCTTGTTCCATCTGATGTGTCACCCAGATGAGTGTAATCCCTGATGTGCGTTGGATATCTAGTAGCAATTGCTCAACCTCCCGTACAGAAGAAGGATCAAGTGCAGAAGTAATCTCATCCAGTAGCAAAATCTGAGGTTGATTCGCAAGGGTACGCGCTAGAGCTAACCGTTGCTTTTGACCACCTGAAAGGTCTTGTACTTGCTGATGAAGCACATGAGCAGACAATCCTACTTGTTCGGTAAGAGTCGAAGGATCACCGATATCAATCCCATGTAATCGTTGCGCAGTCTGCAAATTGTAGAGTGCGGTTCCTTGCACCATTGGAGCATCTTGAAATACGATGCCAACTTTTCGGCGTAATTCAGTAATCGACCATGTCTGTATTTCTTTGCCTTGAATATATAATTGTCCGGAGTCTGGTGTAAGTAATAGATTGCACAGCGATAACAATGTGCTTTTGCCTGAACCGGAAGGGCCTACCAGTGTGGTGATCGAGCCTTGTTCGATATTGCCGTTGATCCGGTCTAATACAGGTCTAGCGTGCTGTGCACTGGGAAAAGATTTAGAGATATGTTGGAATTGAACTGCATATGTAGGTGATGGCGATAATGTCATCTGTGGATCAAGCATCCTTTCAGTTTTGGCTAAGTATTATTGTAGTATAAATGCGTATTGCACAACAGAAAGATCATGCAGTGTATCTTTTGGTATACTGATTGTACAAAAAAAGAAGAACTACAGATGCAGGAGGATGTAATATGTCATTTTCAATCGTTGTTTTTCAAGGGCCCAGTGCATCAGGTAAAAGCACATTACAAGCACGATTAGGAGTACCCAAAATTGTCACATGGACATCCCGTCAACCCAGAGCAGGCGAGCAAGATGGGGTAGATTATCATTTTGCGACTAGAGAACAAATTGAGCTTATGTTTCGTCAGGGATTAATGTTAGAAATGAGCGAATACCGTAACAATCTGTACGGAACTTCGATCAGTTCGATTGAAGATGCAGGAAAAGATGGACAGGTACGTTCGACAGTGATGGACCCGCCAGGAGCTAAGCTGGTCAAAGAAAAATGGGGCGATCGGGTATTGTTAATCGGAGTGCTAGCAGATCGTGAGCAACTGGCAAAGCGATTATTTGATCGTAAAGTGAGTATTGATGAACAAGAGCAACGTCTTCAGAGCTATGATCAGGAACGAGCGGCATTATCACAATGTGATCTGATTATTCATAATTCAGAAGGACAATTGCGTACAGCAGAAAAGGTAATCGACTATATTCGAGAAGGCATTACTCGTACAGCGCGCAAATAAATTCATGTTCTCGCTAACATACAGATCAATAGAATTAGGATAATTGATGTCATAATAACTAGATAAAAGCCTCCAATAAAGTGAGTATAGATGGCTGATTTTATTGGAGGCTTTCGTATATCTATAGAATCATCTCAAGAATCGTTAAGTTTTAGGATTGATCGGGATGACGTTCTTGCAATTCAAGCCAGATAGCGGCTAGATCAAGTTCACCTTTACCGTTCTCGTTAGCTTCACGATATGTCTGATCTGCTGCTTCAGCTAGAGGCAATTGTACATGTAATCGTTTGGCTTCATTAGTGAGTAAGCCTAGATCTTTGGAGATTAGACTTAACATAAATGCCGCTGGAAATTCGTTGTTGATAAACATGTCTTTTTTGCCTGCCAATAACGGAGTGGCTACAGCAGATTCACCGAACATTTCTAATACTTGTTCACGTTGCAGTCCTGAACGTTCAGCGATTAATAGTGACTCGGCAATCGCTTGTGTCGAAATGCCTAACAATAGATTGATAGATAATTTGGCAGAACTCCCATGACCAATTTCGCCGAAATGGATCGTTTTTTTACCTAAAATATCAAAAAACAATTGGCAAGCTTGAATATCTTCAGCCTGACCTCCTGCAAGAATAACCAGATTTCCTTGTTCTGCTGGAGCGACAGAACCAGATACCGGAGCATCTACATAAATTGCGCCTTTGTCTGTAATCTGCTTCGCAAATGCTTTGGCTTCTTCAGGGCTAATTGTACTCATATTGATCACATACATACCTGCACGTAGCTGACTAAGAATGCCTTGTTCGCCGCTTAATACATCATCAATTGCATCTTTTTTGGTTAGCATCACAAATACCATTTCAGCTTGAGCAGTTGCTTCGGCAGGCGTAGCATACAGTGTTGCTCCTGCACGTTCTAACGGCTTCGCACGCTCACTGGTGCGATTGTAGACATGTAATGTATATCCTTCTTTCAGCAAATTATGAGCCATCGGTAAGCCCATATGCCCTGTTCCGATCCACGCTATATTTTTCATAATGACACTCCTTAGTTTTGGATACTATCGTGTAATTGACGTTATCGTTTGTTTAGAATAACCGCGCTAAAGGTACTAATGTATGAATACCCAATTTCACTGCTATCTATACTTTATAATAAATAGTTATTGGTAATCCGACCAGAACAGTTGACATTATTTCATCCTGTAACTATAATTGTTACATGTAAGGCGAAATACACAGTACAAGCTTTAGAGCTACACATATAGTAATAAGCATTACAATACATCAACTAATACAACATGGAGGTTTTAAGTATGAAAATCGCAGTTATCGGTGCAACAGGTAAAGCAGGATCATTGATCGTTGAAGAAGCTTTGAGCAGAGGACACGAAGTTACAGCTATCGTACGTAACGCTTCTAAAGTGCAAAATGACAAAGTAAATGTAATCGAAAAAGAAGTGTTGGATATTACAACCGAAGATATTAAAGGATACGATATTCTAGTCAATGCTTATGCTGCTCCGCAAGGACAAGAAGAATCTCATATCACTGTAGGTCAATCGTTGATCAACATTTTGAAAGGTGCTCCTGATACTCGCTTAATCGTTGTAGGTGGTGCAGGTAGCCTTTATGTAGATGATGCTCATTCTGTACGTCTTATTGATACACCGGACTTCCCGGATGCTTACAAACCAACAGCATCTAACCAGGGTAAAAACTTGGACGATTTGAAAGCATCAAGCGGTATTCAATGGACATTTTTAAGCCCTGCTGCCTTTTTTGATGCACAAGGTCCACGTACCGGTTCTTACACAGCTGGTGGAGAGAAAATGATCGTTAATAATGAAGGTAACAGCTATATCAGTTATGCTGATTATGCGATTGCAATTGTAGACGAAGCGGAAAAAGCAGCACATGTGAACGCACGCTTTAGTGTAGTGGGCGAAGCGAAGTAATCATTTTTAGTAATAAGTTTTACAAATGAACATCTATGACTGATCGTATCTTTTTAGATATAATCGTTTGTTAGAACATTAGCATGATAGTACCGACCTCTTTTCTACTTATAGAAAAGAGGTTTTTTTATCGTTATATTTCTCTATTTTAATGCAATAAATACATAGCATTCCCTGTAAAAACCATATATAATAAGTGAAAAAACAATTCCGATCAGAATTGTAGGGAAAACGGTGGGATTATTATGGGTAAGCATATGAAAGGCGTAACCTCCATCAAAAAAGCAGTCTATGACCGAATCGCGATGCAGGACGATATATCCAAAGCAGAAATTATGAATGAATTTCAGATGACTAGCAGTAGTCTAACCCGTCTGCTTGAAGAAATGACCAATGAAGGCTGGATTATGGAGTCTGGATTCGGTCAATCGACAGGTGGAAGACGACCGATTTTGTATCGAATCAATGCGAATTTCCGCTATATTTTTGGTCTGGATATTTCACGTATTTATTCGGTGTTAGGCTTGTATGATATGCGGATGCAACCGTTAGCAATGGTGCGTTGGTCTATGGATGAAAGTATGACACCTCAGCGGTTAGTTCAACATGTTCAAGGGCAAGTAGCACAGATGTTAGCCGAGCAAGGAATAGCACCAGAATTAGTGATAGGAATGGGCGTAGGTGCTGTAGGCCCGCTTAGTCGTGAGCAAGGAAAAATACTTAACCCCCTATACTTTGCCGCTCCGGGTTGGAAAGATGTTCCTCTTCGGCGCTGGTTAGAAGAAGCAACAGGATTGTCGGTTACGCTTGAAAATGGAGCCAATACCGCTTTGACAGGAGAGCACTGGATGGTGCGTGATGAACATATCCAGCATATGTTGTATGTGCATGTCGGTACAGGTCTACGGTCTGCGATGATGTCTAACGGACATGTCGTACATGGCGCTGTAGATATGGAAGGCTCAATCGGACAGATGATTATTCAGACAGACGGCCCGCGACTTCATGGTGCAGGTAATTATGGAGCGTTAGAAGCTTTTGCCTCGGTACAAGCATTAGAACAACAAGTTCGAGCACGTAGTAAAATGGGACGCGATGTGTGGGATGGACATGTAGCAGTCAAGCCGGAAGCGATTAATTTCACTACATTGGTACAATCGCTGGAAACAGGCAATGACTATATCAAAGAAATATTTGCACAATCTGCGGCTTATATGGGGATAGGGCTGGCTAATCTGATCAATATTTTACATCCTGAAAAGATTATTCTTGGCGGTGTACTGATCAATTCACATGATCTGTTCTACAATACAGCTATTGCGGTAGCCCAGCAGAATATCTATTATTCAAATAGTTATCGCCCTGTGTTTTCTAAAGGAATATTAGAAGAAAATGCAGTCGCTACCGGAGCCGCAGTTATGGTCTGGCATGAGATGGAGTTGTAAGTGAAAAAAACCTCTGATCTTCTTTCTAGAGATACATTAGAAAGAGTGATCAGAGGTTTTTTAGATTTGTTTAGATGAAGTAGAGACTTACATACTTTGGGATATACGTTGGATTGTTCCCCGGTTCAAATTCACTATTTACGATAACGTTATGAAGATTGTTGCGGTTGTAATTGTGCTAGAATCTGTGGATCTTTAATCTTCTGATCTTGAGCAAGCATTACGATTTTGGACAAAATCTCTGCTGTTCTCGGGTCTTCATCCATAAATGGTAAAAATAATCGTCCCCGATGCTGAGAATGTACAGGAATAATATGCAGAGCACTAGCCGCTTGTTGATATACAATCGCACTACCAAGATGCACACTGTAATTGCCCAGACTTCCTTTTATGCGAGCATGATTGCCTTCAACTTGTACATTATCAATATGAAGTAAACGTAGCGATTCTTCAACAATCACACGACGCATTTCAATCGTAGTTAAGCTTGTTTCTGGATCTACACCGCCAACATGAGCCACACTTACGACTAGATCAACATCGCGCATAATTTCAGAGAAAATAAGTGGCGATACTTTATCAAATGGCAACATTTCATACGTAGCACGATTATAAAATTGTACAGTCTCCAGTGTAGGTGCTTCGGTATCCGCAGGTGAGAACCAATCTGCGAGTGCATACAGATTCGCAATAATATTTTCTTTGTAATACACTTTCTGCAATCCTTCTTCATAACTCACTGTCCAACCTCTTCCACGTAATAAAGCGACCGCTTTGTTCGGTTGAATCTGATAACCCGCATAACGACGAGATAGTGTACCGTTAGCTTTCTCATCTTCGTTAGGGATATACAATTCGCGGAATACTTGCTTAAATGGCTGACGTTGTTGACGGTCAAACAGATCACGTTGATATAGACTCCATTGACCACTTTCATAAAGATGAACAGGGTGAGCGATAATCACTTGATCGTCTAATTGTAACGGATGCTCTGTGCCGTCAGGACTTCGCAATACAGAAGATGCTCCATCTATATAACCAAGCTTGTTGTCTGTTTGTAATACCAAACTGTTGACCAGTGGAGCAAGAACCGGATTATGTGACAATTTGATCAGTTCATCTGCTGTAAAGGTGGTGCTGTTCGTCATGGAACGTTCTAATTCTTGACGGGCACGACGATATTGGTCGGTCAGTTCGGATTTGACTTCTTTTAGACGAATAATATATTCATTTTTGTTCAGACGTGATGGAACTGACTTGAGCGGCTTATCTTGCTTGATCGCTGTTAAGCTAGTCTGCCCTTCGCTATCAATAACAAGAGAGACCTTTAATCCTTCCTCAATCTCGTGTGGTTCAAAATAACTGAGCAAATCATCCAATTTGCGTGATTCCATATCCCATTGTAGACGGGTAACATCGGTATAACCTGCATTACGTGCCAAATTATCCAATGCAATGGCAGACACTGTGCCTTCACTAGCACGACGTTGTGCACCGAATGTTTTGCTTTGCTTCAGGAACAATTGGATAAATTCATACCGCTGACGAATATCAGCATCACGCTTGGTACCCGAAGCGAGTGGAATCAAGCTATAAGCCAGCAACTGGTCTTTATTACGCTTATCGGCTACCGATTGTTGGATCGATGCCAGATCAAGCTTGCCAAGTACAGCATCTGCAAACAGTTGACTGCGACGATGATTCGAACCTGCTGAGATATATTTAGCACATTCATATAAAATATCGAATCGTTCTGCTCCTAATTCATCATAAGCTTGTCGGAACCAGACAATATCAAATGCACCATCGTTAAATTCCTGTGGTGAGATCGGTGAATAATGAGCGACAATCGTTTCTTTTTCCGCCGAAAATGTCTCATTGATATGCGCATGGAAATACCATGCCGCACTACGTAGACCTTTCCAACCTAGATGTTTGGCGATCAGTTCTATCCATTGCGGAGCATACATTGCCGCTTCAAGTAACTTTTTATCATCGATAGGATATTGCTGAAGTAACGACTCTAGCGTGTGCTCATCTTCGCCTTCTAGAGGATACGTATTTTTGAGCAAATGACTGAACGTTTCTTTTTTCGTAATACTATTGCCATACCCGTAAATATATCCTCGTACAAACGTTTCTTTTTGTAGATTCGATAAAATACGAATAAATATTTCAGTACCTTCTACACGTTCAATATTCATTGCCAGTGAAGTCACGCCAGTTACCAATTCTCCACGGCTAAGTTCGATTTCTAGAATACGAGAGAGGACATTATCTCGTATCGGAATCATTTTAGGATATTCTTTGAGATTGATATGGCTAGCATATTTGATATTTTGAGATGTTAATTCTCGAATAAACTGGCGGCTCAAATCGCTGCTCATGATTTTGGAGTAGATTTCGTTATCACTGATTTTGTCCCATTCATAGGCACGTGCATAATCAGTTGTACCCAGTAGACCATCCTGACCATAATAAAACTCCAATGTATAAAAGATATGGAACATTTGCATCGACGATTCTTGATCATAAAGACGACTGCGCACTAACAGACGCCACGGTGAAATCAAAAATTTAAAAAGACCACTTTCTTCTTGTATTTTTTCTTGTGGGAACGTATAGATCATTGTAATCAATGCATCCCGAACCATAGCGAAAGTAGCTTGTTTATCACTATCTTCCAAATACGCTCGAACCAGCTCATCTAATTGTTGGCGATAAGGAAGATTTTTGTAGAATGTCTGTACTTCTAAGATTTGTTCTAATGGATAAATCGATTCGATAAATGTTTTGCGCCAGCCTTCTAATAACGTATGTTTGCCTAACTCCATATAATCCATTTGATCGGAGAAATAACTGTATAAATCGCGCAATGTCTGCTCATACATTTCAGCCTGAGTGTACAAATATAACTGCAATATACCTTCTGCTGGCAGTTCACTTTGTTGCAGATAGTGTTGCCATATCTCTGGTAAAGGATAGCGCTCGATTTGAGGCGTTGTTACATCCTCATTACGATTGTACCAACCTCCATCGAGTCGATTACCAATTAACATCGTTTCGTTATAACCACTATAGTATTCGACTGTATATTCATGATCTCGATGTTCATGTATTAGATCGTTTAATCCTTGTAGAAAATCGGTGATACGCTTCGGTTCCACTGTAAATACATCACGATTCAACTGGAAATCAGGTTGTTCTGGCTTTTCTTTTAACCATGTATCCATCATTTGCGGATCAAACAATCCAAAGCCATTGGTTTCGTTATATTCCTCGGAAGCCCCTAATTTGTCGATCAATACTTGTTCTTTGGCTGTTGGTTTGGAGATTTTTTCGATCAAGGGAAGCAAACGTTCATACTGCTCAGAACGCTCTGGTTTGCTTTGTAATTCGCTGATCGTCTCCAGTCCAGCTAGACGTTGCAATTCGCTTTTGCTTTGGATCAGACGTTCCACTGTAGCATCTAGTGAGTCCGCAGGTTGATTCAGTAGCAATTGAATAGAACCTTGACGCAATGAACCTGTTTTGAGTTTGAGTAGATTTTCGATATTTTGTAATTCAGGATCGATTAAAGTAAGCTTTTTAGCTTGTTTGAGTGCTAACTCCCGATTAGACATACTTTTGTCAGACAACGAAGCAAACACAAATTGACGTTGTTCCGGTGCATTTGTATTGGAAAGATAATGTTGTAGTATAGTTCCCCGTAGATCAGGGCTTAATTTATCTTTTAATTGCAAAATCTCACTGATCCATTGTTCATCCATATCATAAGCCGCTAGATACAGCATTTTTTTGACAGGCAGATCTGCAGAATAACTCACCTGTACAAAATCAAGTACGCTCGATTGGAATGAGATCTCACGTCCATTAAGACTTAAAAATAGATGGCGAAAATGTTCAAAATCACGTCTACGTACGTCTTTATCTTCTAATAAAGGGGTACGAGGAACAACCAATTGAAGAGCGGACGTATCATTGATCGTTTGCCATGAGTAGTTACATTCATAATCATAGTTCACCAGTACCCAGTAGCGTAATTCATCATCTTCTTCAGACAGATGAGGCTGTGCAATGCGTAGACGCAAATCTTTATTCTGACTATTTCGAAGAACATAGAGTGCTACAATCTTCTGATAACGTGCTCCTGTATCCATTAGATGTTGAATCCGATCATAGACATCCTGTTCTTCATGTACAGCAGTTGCCCAAAGGCTCATATAGATATGATTCGCATTCTCACTGCTTAACCATTCTTCTCGTACAGAGCTGTCTGTTAATGCTTCATACGCTTGTGTGATGAGTTGCTTGGATAGACGTGGATTGGTCGCTTCCAGATTAATACCTGTCCATGTTCCTAATGCACGCACGATAGAGCTGTAACGAATCAGATCATTTTCAATAATAGTACGAAGTATAGTCATCGTCGCTTCTAAAGTACCTTCATCCAGTTGCTCGACGATACTTTGACGCAGACCTTCTTGTAGACGAGCCGCTACCAGTAACTCGCTAATCATCTGGTATGCTTCAGGTTGATGACTCATCAGCATTCCTTCAATCATCAAGCGATCGAATAGAGCAGTCTGATTGTCTCCATAAATAATGTCATGTAACGCTTGCTTCACTTCAGCTTGATCGTGATCCCATGCGTAAGCGATATGAATAGCAATCGCATCTTTTTGTACACGATAATCCTGATTTAGCGGATAATTGCGATCAGTCAAATACGTCATCAGATCGAACTCATAAGCATTCAGGAAAAAGAGAGACACAAGTTGAGATAAGATAGCTTCTATATGTAAAGAGATATCGTTTGTACGATAAGGACGACGGTAATAACCTACACTATACGGATATTCGGTCGCATGTTGTGTAATATAACGGAATTTATCCGCAGTCGCTTGATCTGATAAATGTTCTACGACTTCAATTAAAGGTTCAAATGACACAGTCTGTGTCTCACTTTTTACCTCTAATATCTGTTTTAATTGTTCGACTTCATCCTCACTATTACTAATATACGTATGCTCGTAAAAGTGTACACAGCACTGAGCAATCTGCTGTTGTTGACCTGTTAGCTCAGCAGTCACTGATTGCAAATGTTCAAGATATTCACCATAATAATTGCGTTCACTCATTATCGATACTCCCCTTTCTTACCATAGGCGTCCAGCCAGCATTGTAAATCGAATAAAAGCAACATCATCTCCATCAGAGAGTTGAATAACATCATCCAGATGTTCAATATCTTGTTCACGAATAAATACTTTATACAGTCCATCTTCAAAAGCCAACAATGCAGCTTGAATAGCAGCAGATTCATCAGGAATACGATCATCATGCATATGACCAAATCCAACTTTACCTGTTTCGCCTTGTTCATTAACCTGCTCTGGTGTTAAATAAGAGAGCAATGAAGAATTGCTCTGACGCTCTGTAAAAGCACGTACATTTTCTTGAACAACTTCAGTTAAAAAGTCGCGCAATGTGCCAGGCACATTAAGAATATCTAGAGGTTCACGAGTTAGAGCATTTTTGCGTTTGCCCAGACTTTTGACAGTCACATAAATACGCATATACTATCCTCCTTACCTATCATCATTATCAATCGTATACTATGCAAACAAGCTATATCCGTTGTTAAGTGATGATTAGCCTTTTGCTATTAAGTGTATACGATACACTGCTATGATATCCACCTTATCACAAAATAATAATAAGAACAAATGTTCCTATAAATATATACTAAAAAAGCCCTCTATCTATGGTTAAGAACCAGCAAATAGAGGGCTGTTATTTTCACTATCATGTCAATGATCCATTATGATTATGCTTATTAGAAATCAAATCATAGATTACATATGCATTTTACGATTGAAGAACAGCATAAGCTTCTTGTAACACTTCACGTGATTTCATATTGTTTAGATTTTTAGGAACAATATGAATCGGTGTGGTTGTATGCAGAGCTTCTTTCACATGAGAAGCAGCAGCTTTTTCACCGCTTAAAATAATTTCTTCCCACTGCTTTTCTCTAGCCATACGTTCAATGATCGGAGTCAATCGTTTGACCCAACGAGCTTGATCAACTTCCCAACGTTCTTTGTAATCCTCACGTTGCTTGTTCACCGTTGACTTGAGATCGCTTGTACTCTGACTTGGACGTTCACGCCACTCATCATTCACAATATCCCATTCAAAATAATATTCATTGTTAATCTCACATAGTAGACTATCAATAATAGTTACCGAATCACTGCTCAATTGCACGATACCCGCAGCAGGGCATTTGGACGTAATCGCATGTAATTCTTCTAAACGTGGTTCTGCTTCATAATAAAAAGCATTTGATAATCCAATCTGTACTTTTTCACAAAAGAATAATCCACCAGATGAATCTGCTACGATAATCAGACCTTTTTTCATATCATTCCGACTGTTTTCCACGCGTTCTTCGACTTTCGACTGTAGAGCAAGTAGGCTATCTAAATGTCTACGTTCGTCACCGGCTTCAGTGTATTCAGCAAGCTTTTTGAAACCGTTCTTGAGGTGTAGCTTCCATTCCGGCTGGGTGTTGGCAGTTGGTTCGGTGTTCAGATAGATGGTCAAAAACCGTTCTGCTGCATTAGCAGAGTACTTCTGAAGTGCTTTCCAATTTTCCATAAATCCCATTAGTTTGTACCTCCTCAAAGAGAGTTCCTTTGTAATTACCCGTTTACACTTAAATTAAACAATAACTGTAAATAAGAAGTCAAATTTCGGTGGTTTTATATTCAGAAATTAAGCGATATAGGAGGGGAAAAAAGTTAAAATTAGGAATAGGAAGTATTTACTAAAAGTAGGAATGTTCAGGAAATGTTCAGCAGAATATATTATACTAATAGTAATCTGATATTCCAGATTATAACATTTATTAATGGAGGTTATCAGGATGAAATTACGCTTATTCATTCAAAAAATGAACAAATATATTCATACCCCTGTAGCGATGATGGCATCCTTATCTATTGTAGCCATAACGACAACTTCTTTTTTACCTATACAATTGACGAATGAACATCAACAAAATAAAGCGTATGCGATGATGAGTACCGATGAATCCGGCAAAGTGACTGAAGTTCAGGATGAATATAGATCCGAGCCTGAACCTGCTGTAACTATTCCGACAGAAGCACCAAGTATGACCGATATTATGCCAGACGAACATATGGTGAATCCTTCAGCAGATGAATCCATTGTTGGAACAATTGTATCTGAAGCGCTTATGCATACCGATCAAAAAGGGCATCCTGTTTCTATGCAAGTACAACGTCTACTAAAAGATAATGAATATCTACAAGATACCGCCAAAATTGATGTGAAAGAGGCTGCTTTAACAGTAGATATGTTGCGTAGAGATACAGGAAGTACAGCTTACTTGAGTATGCCTGCTCCTCCAGAAATGCCTCCTGCGGCTGAACTAGCTGTAGTATTAACATCACGTGCTCAAAAATTGTTTGCCGACTCCCAACTGGGAATTAGTATCCAAGCCTGGCATGGTAGAATGACGATTCCTCGCCAAGCATTGCAATCTGATCATACAGATATGACAATTCGGTTAGGTAGCGACCGTCAAACGATTTCCCCACAAGGAGCAGTAGGAACTACTTTACAAGTCGTGATCCCTGATACCAGTTCGCCTCAAGATGTATGGATCGCTCTTCCATTGCCTGACAAAAAATTAACAGCGTCTCAACTGAATCATCTCTCTGTCTGTGCAGAATATGCAGATGGAACACAGCAATATTTGAAAGGCAAATTAACCAACTACAATCCGACAACCAAAGCGATTCAGTTTGCTACCCATTTATCAGGCAATTACACTATCGTTACTACCAAATAGACAATACAACTATAAAGAAAAGACTGGTTCTTCAGTGCAAAACTTGTTAAACTGTTTAATAGTAATGATTACTATTAATAAAGTGGAGCAAGGAGTTGTTAACCTGTATGAACAAAACCAATAAAAATAACAGCCGTTTGCCCAAAGCAAAAGGAACAGATATGGCGACTGTATATATGCCTAAAGAATGTGCTCGCAAAGTAAGACATATCGTGCTAAATGAGTGCAATCAACGTATTATAGATGAATTTATGATGATCCTGGATATGAAAGAAAAGTTTATCGAACAAGATGTACCTATGCCTAACAAATTAGTGATGTCAGGGCCTCCGGGAACAGGCAAAACGCTAACTGCTTTTTATATAGCAGAGCGACTACAATTGCCGCTAGTGCTCGTGCGTTTGGATACGATTATTCATAGCCATTTAGGAGAAACAGCTTCGAATATTCGCAAAATATTTGATTTTGCCCGTCTTTCACCTTGTGTGTTATTTCTGGATGAATTCGATGCGATTGCACGTACTCGTGATAACAACGATGAAGTAAAAGAGATGTCACGGGTCGTTAATACGCTACTGCAATGTATGGATGAATTTGAAGGAGAAAGTATTCTGGTAGCGGCGACCAATCTAGCAGATGAGTTAGATCATGCAGTATGGCGGCGTTTTGATACGAAGATGGATTATGGTATGCCGTCCGAGCAGGATCGTCAGCAGTATATTCATTTACTGATTGGTTCATTTGCTACGATAGGAAGTCTGGAACAATCAGCATCAGCGATGCTACATGGGTGTAGCTTTGCAGATATTGAACAGATTGTACTCAAAGCAAAGCGTAAAGCTATTATCGAAGATAGCGCATTAACACTGAACCAATTGCAGACAGCGTATCAGGAATACAATCCTAAAGTGCATGCATATGTATAAATAAGAAAAAGCACTGGCATCTTTCTTTCACCAGTGCTTTTTGTTTGGATTGGGATAGACTTAGTCTGTACGTGGCTTCGGTGGGCGGGTACACCATAGAATCCACCAGATCATCAATGGCTGAAAAATCAAGCGAATCCATAGAGCAGCAGGATCAGTATACGCTTGACCCGGTGCTGGAATCTGGTAAATCGCTGCATAAATATTTGCCGGGAAAATCAGCACTAGATACCATGCTGTCCATACACCCGCACGTTGACGCCAGGCAGGAATCAAGATCAGAATCGCTAATGCTAATTCGATAATCCCTGTCAAAATAATTAATGTACTTTTGAAAGGAACAAAGACAGGTAATAATTTGGCAAATCCATCAACTTCAATAAAGTGAGCTACACACGCCGCTATAAAAAAGAGTGCAAAGATAAAACGTGCAATCGTACGTGGCACTGTGGTTGGATATGTATTCATAAGTCGTCTCCTTTACAGCATGTCTAACGTATATCATAACAGGCTTATGTATATATTAAACCAATCGCCACAAATTGAATGTGATCCAATTGACGACAAACGATATAAACGTTATACTATCTTTGGTATTTAAAAGTAAGTATGTTATATATCGTGCATATTATAATAGAGAATAAATTATAGGCATAGGAGAGATATCCATGAATAAAGAACAACGCAAACAAGAGATTTTGCAAGCTTATGAAGCAAGACATGCTACCAAAGCATTTGATCCAGAGCAAAAAATTTCGGAAGACGATTTTGAATTTATTTTAGAAACAGGTCGCTTGTCACCAAGTTCTGTGGGTTCAGAGCCCTGGAAATTTCTAGTGATCCAAAGCCCGGAATTGCGTGAGAAATTACGTGAATTTACATGGGGTGCACAAGGTCAATTACCAACAGCAAGTCATTTTGTAGTCATTTTGGCGCGTACAGATGTACGTTATGATTCTGATTATTTGCGTGATCAAATGATCGAAGTAAAACAAATGCCAGCAGAAATGTTCGAAACAATTCTTCCACGTTATAAAGAGTTCCAAGAAAGAGACTTGAACTTGTTGGAAAGCGAACGTGCTCTTTTTGACTGGGCTTCCAAACAAACCTATATTGCACTAGGTAATATGATGACGGCTGCGGCAGAAATCGGTATCGACTCTTGTCCAATCGAAGGCTTCCAAAAAGAAGCAGTTGAACAAATTTTGAGCGATGCAGGTCTAATGGGTAGTGGCGAGTACGGCGTAAGTGTTATGGCTGCTTTTGGCTACCGTACAGAAAAAGAATTACGCCCTAAAGCAAGAAGATCTCTAGACGAAATCGTACAATGGGTTAAATAAGAAATAGAATATCACTGCTAAATATACGAAAAGACCCAAGAAATTGGGTCTTTTTTTGTTTGAGAAGGTATTTGATTTATATAGATGACAAGTTTAGAATGAAAACTTCAACAAACTAGAAGAAAGGACATCCCACAATGACATCATGAGATGGATGCAAATATAATATATGAAAAAGAAAATTATCAGCTTTATTTTGTCTATGGTGGTATCCGGTATCTTGATTGTGCTCTATCGCTTGTTTACAGATACATTATATAAACTCGATTGGGTAGAAAATATGTATTTCGTATTGATTTCTTTCATAGTATTCATTATTTTTTTGTTTGCAGATCGCCAAGAAAGATCTTAAATAGTTTATTTTCGAAAATCATTAACCTTAAAATAGTATTATTATCTAAAAAATGTTAAATTTAAAAAGTACATATAAAATAAAGTAGGTGATTTGTCTATGATTATGATGAAGAAGTTAAGTGTCATTACAGTAGCGAGTGCACTTGTACTGACTGCTGGTGTAGCTATGCATAGCTTTGCAAGTGCTAATGAGGTTACAGATCAACAATTGGCAAGTTCTACACAAATGGAAGAACTGCAAAACAGAGTGGGCACGATTTACAACGAATACGGTGTTTTTTATCGAGTAGATGCTAGTCATCCGCTTCCTGCTCCTGAATATACGCATACTGTATATAATGATGCCGATGTAGATGATTCTACTACTGTGATCATGATGGATTCGGGTACTTTTGTAAAAGGGAAAGAATAAGACTAATTAATAGCAACAAAAAACTCACCTCGTATCATAATGAGGTGAGTTTTTTTATAAAATATATTTATGACTGCATATGCTATAGGGGATTGTGGTGAAATTTAATTTTAGTGGCGGTGATGATCGTCTTTTGCTTCGCCGACTTTTTGTTGTACTGCGCCTTTAGCTTTATCTACTTTACCTTCTGCTTGTAGAGAAGTGTTATTTGTAGCATTACCTACTTGATCTTTCACTTCGCCTTTAGCTTTAGATACTGCACCTTTTACTTTATCGCCCAAACCGTTATCGTTACTCATCATTAACATCTCCTGTTCAAATAGAATAAATTTGTATTTAATGTAAAGGAATCATTTTTAAATGATCAACAAGCCGTCTATGCTTTAGCTCGAACTCGCTGATAGTTAACATTACCCGACAGCATTGTGATTTAAACAATCTGTCTTAATCGTTTGACAAAAGATTACATGAACAGACAAAATGTTTAAGAAGAAAAGAGATAGTGAAATAGCTGATGTGATAACCGATTTAACGACTAAATAAATGTAGATAAATACTTGGACTAAAGGGGAGAAAAGGGAATGATAAAAGCGGTCGTTTTTGATTTTGATGGATTGATATTGGATACGGAAAGTGTGTGGTTTGAATGTTATCAAGAGGTACTGCGTACGTATAAGATGGAATTAGCGTTAGAACAATTCGCACCGAGTATTGGTACACATGGAACAGAATTTCTAGATTATATTGATCTCACATTGAAGCAACCAGGTATTTCAGCAGAAGTCGATCAAGCAGTCAGCCGTTTACACGATCAGAAAATGGAACATTTAGAAGCTCGCGCAGGTGTACATGAGTATCTAGCCGAAGCACAGCAATTGGGATTGAAAATAGGTCTGGCAACCAGCTCGAATCGTGCATGGATTGAGCGCTTTTTGACGAAGCTAGGATTGGCAGATTATTTTCAAGTCATTCGCACCAGTGATGATGTCATGAAAGTGAAACCTGATCCAGAATTGTATACACAGGTGGTGACAGCGCTTGGAGTTGAACCGTACGAAGCACTGGCTTTTGAAGATTCGTTAAATGGATTGACTGCCGCCAAAGCCGCCGGATTACGCTGTACAATTGTGCCGAATCCGGTGACATCCTTTTTGCCATTTGAACATCATGATCTACGATTAACATCTATGACAGATATGACGTTGACTGAAATCATTGAACGATTGAATGAAAGTACGGCAAAAGGGTAATCCCTAATAAAGAGTAGCAGACGTACATTATAGGAGGAATTCCTTTTGAAATTATTTATTCATCGCAAAGATTTGCGAGCTCATGATCTAGTCGGATTTAATTATATTCATGAAGCCGAAGCACAAAGTGTACATCTACTGATTATTGATCCTTTTTTATTGCGAAAAGGAAGAGAAAAAGAGCATAGCGGTGTGAACTTTCTACGCCATGTGCATCGTCTCCAGAAGTTATATCAAGCTCAACACAAAACGTTACATATCGTATATGGACAGCCTGATAGGGTGTTAGAGCAGGTATTGGACAAGCTTGATATTGATGAAGTGGTGACTCACCGCGATTTTACTCCGTATGCCAAAGAACGAGATCGCAAATTAAAAGCTGTTGCAGACAAAGCCGATGTCGCTTTTACATTACTTGTCGATCATATGTTAATCGATGTCGAGCCATTTACAGATTTCACAGGCAAAGATGGATTTTATAAAGTGTTTGCTCCCTTTCATCGTAAATGGTTAGACTTTCTCGAACAGCATCCTAATCATGCGTCTAGTATCAGTCTCAAAGACTTGCATGTTTCGCGTGATCCTTTACCATTGTCGGATGAATTTGATTTACCTTTTTCATTGGATGATTATGAACCGGCAGAAGATCCAGAACCGATCTTGCATACATTTCTCCAAAGTAAAATGGTTGATTATGGTGAAGAACGCGATTATTACAGTATTGATCCCTCTAGCGATCTGAATCCACATGTGACGATTGGAGCGATCTCGATTCGGCAGATGCTTGACGATGCTTTGCGTACACAGGGACACGAAGAATGGGTGAGACAGTTATCTTTTCGTGATTTCTACTTATATCAGGCGATCTATGATGAGCATTATTTTAAATATGAACACAAGTATGATCTGTCTGAATTGACCGATCAGCATTTTGAAGCATGGTATAAAGGAGAAACAGGCATTCCAGTTATAGATGCGTCGATGAGACAGCTTAATGAAACAGGGCGAATCCACAATCGGTTGCGGATTTTATCCGGTATGTTTTTGACCAAAAATCTGCAATGTCCTTTTACATTAGGCGAGCAGTATTTCCGTCGCAAATTACTGGATTATGATAATGTGATCAATCGGGGCAACTGGATGTGGTGTGCTTCCTTAGGTGTCAATTCGGCTCCTTATTTCCGGGTAGTTAATCCAGTAACTCAGTCTGCCAAGTATGATCCAGAAGGCGACTATATTCGTGAATGGATGCCAGAGCTAAAACACTTATCTGCGAAAGAAATTCATCAACCGCAAAAAAATGCGATCGTTGATCTTAAACAATCACGTGCAAGTGCGATTGAAATCTATAAAAAAATCGTGAATAATGTGTAAATATTGCCTGTATAAAAGGTTTTATAAGGTTTATTTGAATAATGACATATCAAATAAAAGATTTAATATAGCGTTAATGATTAGGTTTGATTTTAACAAAGATTGCACGTAATAAAGGTATTCAATTGATCATTGATTGCTACAATCATCCTATTCATAAAGAAAAAAGGGGATGATTGTTATATTTAAGATGATCAACAAACGCAAATTAAATCAGCTACAGCTTTCTATTACAGCGGGTACACTGGCTGTCTCATTACTGCTCGGTCTTGCTGGTGAAACGGTTAGTGCGGCGAGTAAAGAACAGCCAGAAATTCGTGCCAAAAATGTGATTATGTTAATTCCAGATGGAATGAGCATGGATGGTACAACGTTAGCCCGTTGGTATAATGGAGGCAAAGCATTAGCACTGGATGAAATGGCAAGCGGACTTGTGCGTACATATTCTGCGGATGCCGCTATCGCTGACTCGGCTCCCGCAGGAACAGCTTTTGCTACAGGATTCAAATCACATACTGGTTATGTAGGCGTATTGCCTGATCAAAATACAATGCCAGGGCTTCCCAAATTAGCGCCTGGTGATGCTAAAAAACCTGTTGCCAATATTGTAGAAGCAGCAAGATTAGCAGGTAAATCGACAGGGATTATAGCGACTTCTGAAATTATGCATGCGACTCCGGCAGACTTTAGTGCTCATTATCCAGATCGAAGCAATTATGATGCTCTAAGCGAACAACAAGTGTATGCAGGTATGGATGTGGTACTTGGTGGCGGAGCGACATACTTTACACCAGCAGGACGTGAAGATGGCGAAGATTTGACCAAAGTGATTGCGAGCTCTGGTTATAATATCGTTAAAAATACAGCAGAACTAAAAGCCGCTTCTTCCGGCAAATTATGGGGAATGTTTGCAGATACAGCGATGGCAAACGATATGGATCGTGATCCTGTGAAGCAACCAAGTATAGCGGAAATGACAGACAAAGCGATTCAAGTCCTTTCCCAAAATGAAGAAGGATTTTTCTTAATGGTAGAAGGCAGTAAAGTGGATTGGGCCGCTCATGCCAATGATCCGATCGGGATTATTAGTGAAGTGAATGCTTTTGATCGTGCTGTTGCGAAAGCACTTGCTTTTGCCAAACAAGATCAGAATACATTAGTGATTGCGGCTACCGATCATGGTAACGGCGGGATTACGATTGGGGATGCAGGCACAACCGGAACATATGACGAAGAACCGTTGTCTACCTTTATTGCTCCGTTGAAAAAAGCAAAAACAACCGGTGAAGGATTAGAAAAGAAATTCAATAGTAACCGTACCAATATCAAAGCAGTGATGAAACAATACTATGGTATTACGGATCTGACAAAAGAAGAGATCGCTACAATCAAAGCAGCCGAAAAAGGACGTATGAATTACGCGGTCGGTCCAATGATTAGCAAACGTGCTCATATCGGCTGGACAACAGGCGGTCATACGGGCGGTGAAGTGGTTCTGTATTCGTATGCACCGGGCGGTGTACAGTTAACAGGAGTGGTTGAAAATAGTGATATCGCTGGTTATATGGCTTCAGCATTGCAAGTGGATCTAGCAAATGTATCGAAGCAATTATTTGTACCAGCCAAAACTGCTTTTGCAGCTAAAGGCGCTACTGTTAAATGGGATGCGACTGATGCTCGTAATCCAGTCGTAGTCGTAACAAAAGGCAACGATACACTACGCTTACCTGTATTTAAAAATACAGCAGACTGGAATGGCAAAACGGTGAAGCTCAAAGGCAATGTGATTCATAACGGTGTACAGACTTATGTACCACAAGATGCTGTTGATTTATTTTCATAAATGAGACCAAGCAAAAAGTCATATCTCTTAATAAGAGATATGACTTTTTTTACGTACAAAAATAGCGATATAAACTACATTAAAATATCCTATGATGAAGAACTTCCGATATCATGTTTTTCAGACAACACATTTTTGTCAGCTAACATCTCAATTAACTCTTTAGCATTTGGCGTCGCATCGCCAGCCGAATTGTTATTGAATACTACATAGACATGTTCGGACTGGTTCTGAATCTCTAGCAGTCGATCCCGCCATTCTGTTAACTCTTCGGTATTGTACTTATACAGATATCTGAGCTTGCGCCAATTTGGATCACTACTTTTATGCCAGCCATCTACATTGCGTCCATGCATCCTTACATAGGTTGCTTGTTTGGAAGTAGCGGCGGTAATGATCGGAATCGAGCCCATGCCTGCTTGAGGTTCATCAACAATCGTATGAATCCAATCTTCTTTACGCATAAAGTCCAGTGTCTTTTCGCGGAATTCTGGCATATACCAGGTCTGGTTACGAAATTCTAAAGCACAAGGAATATCGACCATGAGTTCACGTGTTTCGCGCAGGGTATCGACATTGTCACGATTACATTCAAACCATGGTGGATATTGAAATAACGCCATCCTTAATTTGCCTGCATCGATCGCCGGTTGCAACGACACATGGAATGCTTGGAACATTTCTTCTTTGGTATCGAAATAGTTCTTTTTCCCGCGTAAATGCCCGGTCATCCCTTGATACGCTTTGAATACAAATCCGAAATGATCAGGCGTCTGTTCTACCCATTTGGTTACATTTTTGACAGGTTGAACGGCATAAAACGAACTATCTATTTCAACGATAGGAAAATGTTCACTATACGTAGGTAATCGTTCTGGCGCTTTGATTTTGCCATAGAGTTCGGGATGATCTCCGAATCCGGTAAGTCCGATCTCAATCATGCTCATTTCCCTCCTAGCGACTCTAATTGGATAATAATTTTGAATTCTAAGTAGTATTAAACGAAAGAGATAAATCCTTAAACAAATGAAATGATCGTGTCTCTACATATATATTATTTTTCTATACTTATAGCGAGCTTTACAGATGTATAGATCAAGAAAGTACATTGTATTTCTCTTTATTTTTGTACGTTACTGATAGTTTTTTATCACAATGGGTAAATAACATAGGAGCACCACATTATATTTCCGTACTCAATTTGATTGAAGGAGGATGATTGTAATGACGAATCCAGATATACTTAGTGCAATGAAGAACAGAAGAAGTATCTATGGTATTAGCAAAGAAGCTGTAACTTCTGACGAACGTATTCAAGAGATTGTAGAAGAGGTGGTACTACATACACCATCCGCATTTAACTCTCAAAGTGCTCGTGTAATTGTGTTGTTAGGTGAAAAACATGATCAACTATGGCAATTTACTACTGATATTTTGAAAGAAATCGTGCCTGCTGACAAATTCGGCCCTACACAAGAAAAAATGGATAGCTTCCAAGCTGGTTATGGTACCATCCTATTTTTCGAAGATGAGTCGGTTATTCGTGGTATGCAAGAGCAGTTCCAAGCATATCAAGATAACTTCCCGGTATGGTCACAACAATCTTCCGGTATGCATCAATATTTGATCTGGACATTGCTTGAAGCTGAAGGTTATGGCGCTTCACTACAGCATTACAATCCACTGATTGATGAGAAGATCAAAGCAGAATGGGATATTCCAGAATCATGGAAATTGGTTGCAGAAATGCCGTTTGGTAAGCCAACAGCACCTGCAGGCGACAAAGAGTTCAAGCCGCTTGAAGAACGCGTTCGCGTTTTAAAATAATATATGTTCAAAGGAAGTAAAAGGGTTATCGTTTAACGATAATCGTTTCAAAAAGCAGGCAAACTATGGAGTATATCCACGGTTTACCTGCTTTTTGTATTTGGAATTCTTTTTTATTATTAGAATCAGAGTCATTTATCGCAGTTATATAGTATAGATCATACTATCCTGTCGTAGTTAAAGTTGTAATTGAAATGAAGCTTTATCTTGCTCTACACCATTAATATAGATCGATACATAATGAATACCTGCATAATATTTACGTGTAGTAATTTCTTTAAATAGATGCTTTTTACTCATAACATGGATGCCAGAAGCAAAAGATTTGGCTGTCCATTTGAACCGTTTAGGAGCATTTTTGCCGTTTGCTTTCATATGATGAATCTCGTAATCAATCCGCAACGATTGCTCTGTAGCCGATTCGTTAACCAGTGTAAATGAAAACTCAACATAATCGCCCATCATCACTGTAGTCGGCTGTACTTGAAAATGGGTTATATGTACGTCTTCACTGGCGATATAGCCGAACAATTGCAATATAGCAGGATGATCACGCTTCAGCAGTGTACGACAGCCGTGACGAACAATCCAATCTGTATGAGTATGATGACCATACCATTGTTGAGCTAACTCGGCGATACGATCAGGATGGTCTTTGGCAATATCATTTAGATGATTGGCTACACTTTTACGTACATAAAGCGAAGGATCGTTGTTAAGCTTGGTTAATCGTTCTAGCGTTGGCGATGGATCTTGAATAAATAAAGGCAACTGGGTCGCCCAGGGTAAGCGTGGACGGAATCCTTCGCTCGCCAGACGGCGTAGATGCTCATTATCGCTTACGATCCAGCGATCCATCTGCTCTAACATCTGTGCCGGATATCGAATAATAAAAGGACGTACAGCAAATTCAGCACTAGAATACACAGTGAATACTTCCAAAGCATATATTGACACATCCAAATGCTCCAGACCATTTAACTCTACATAATCCGGGAAAAATAAATATTCTACACCCCGACAGTAGGGAGCCGCCTGAATTAAGATATCGATAGCTTGCGGATAAGGTAGAGGAAGAGCAACCGTAATCGCTTCAGCAATATGCCGTAACCGTTGTTTGAAAGCAAGTTCGTGCCACCGATCATCATAAATCTGTTGCAAAAATAGATCTGCTTGGAACTCGGAAGATTGTTCTATCATCACATCAACAAAATGCTGTAAAAAAGATTCGCTAAATCGATCTTTAAAATTTTCCATCGTAGAACTCCAATCTTTTTGAATATAGGTATACATATTTATAATAACTAACCGATAAAAGAATATATACTATAAATTAGTTATAAGAAAGAGGGAAATACATTGGGAGAATTTTTGGATGTATACAAAGACAGAAGATCAGCAACCAAATTTGTACAGGATATTCAGATCACTGAGAAAGAATTAGATGAAATTTTCAACCTTGTTAAGCTTGCACCTTCTGCTTTTAATTTGCAACATGTTCATTATGTAGTCGTTAACGATACTGAAGGTAAGCAGAAAATGTATGAAGCTTCTGGTAAGCAATATAAAGTACTTACTTCATCGGCTGTGATTGTGGTGTTGGGCAATACACAAGCTCACCAGCATACAGCTGAGATTTATGAAGGTATGTTCAATCTAGGAATACTTAGCAAGCAAGAATATGATCAGACCGTGTCTTCTACGATCCAGTTTTATCAAGATCGAGGCGAGATTTTTCAAAAAGAAGAAGCGATTCGTAACGCAAGTCTATCTGCTATGGCATTGATGCTTATCGCCAAAGAAAAAGGCTGGGATACTTGTCCAATGATCGGCTTCGATCCGGTACAAGTTATGAACGAACTGGATATTCCAGATACCCATGTACCTGTTATGATGATTACTATTGGCAAAGAAGATACTTCCAGTCAAAGACCTCGCGGTTACCGCAAGCCTGTCGCTGAATTTGTAAGTTATCATCAGTTTCAATCCAATTAATATGTTCTTTTAATTATATAGCAAAAAAAGCGGAATATCTCCTTTGTATAAGGAGATATTCCGCTTTGATTTATGATCGACTATTATGAATTAGCAGGTTCATTGTCATGAGATTCATGGTGATCATGATCGGTTACAACGTTCGCTTCTAATTCTTCTCCTTCAGGAACAGCCACACAGCTGTCATCTTCATTGTCTTCTGTATGTTCGATATCCAGTTCAGGCAATGCCCATACCGATACGCTACCACCATTGACAGGGAAAGTCGCCCAACCGTCTTCTTCAATCGTGATATGATCTTCACGTGCATTGGTCATGTCTACCCAGATTTCACCAGCATGATCTTCACCGATAAACATCCGTTTGTCGCCACCATCACTATTAGACATCACGACTGCACAACCAGAGCGTTCGATCTCTTCGCTACCTTTACGTACCCAACCGATAATATTGGCATCATCGAAGTAATCATCTTGTTCACCATAAGCTTTGTGGTAACGAGAGTATAGCAAGCAATCCAGCATATCTTTTTTACCTTCTACTGGATGTTCGCCACCGATTCCGAAATAATCACCATAGAATACGCAAGGATATCCATCTTTACGTAGCAAAATCAATGAATATGCTAATGGTTTGAACCAATCTTCGATCCATGACTCTAACGCTTCATTTGGTTGAGAATCATGATTATCGACAAATGTTACTGCATTGGTCGGGTGAGTCTGTACCAGTGTATCGTTGAAAATCGTCGAAAGATCAAAAGCCGCTCCTGATTGAGAAGCTTCATGTAATTTGTAATGTAGTGATACATCAAATAGATCGATCTGATAGTCAACAGTATCCAAGAACTCCTGACAAGCAGCTAATTCAGGATTCCAGAATTCGCCAACGATATAGAAATCTTGTCCACGTTTGTTGATCATTTCGCCTACAAATTCACGTAGGAATTCATAGTTAATATGTTTAATAGCATCCAGACGGAAGCCGTCACAACGGGTGGTATCGATCATCCATTTACCCCAGTTGATCATTTCTTCACGAACTTCTGGAACATTATAATCTATGTTAGCAAACATCAAATAATCATAGTTACCAAATTCATTATCTACATTTTCATTCCATTGTTTGCCTTCATCAGCAATACGGAAAATACCTGTGCGTTCTGCACGAGCATCATAATCTGTACCATTGAAATGATGATAATCCCATTTGAAAGCAGAATATTCTTCGCCACGACCCGGGAAAGTGAACTTCGTCCAACCTTCGATTTCGAATGGCTCAGAAATTTCTTCTGTCCGGTTATTCGGATCGACTTCGATGACATGGAATGCTTCGGTTTCATCTGCTCCTGCTTTGTGATTCATGACTAGATCGGTATACACATTGATTCCAAGTCGGTGACAGGCAGCAATCGCATCTAGCAATTCTTTTTTGGTACCATATTTAGTACGTACCGATTCTTTTTGGTCAAATTCACCCAAATCATACAGATCATACACACCGTATCCTGTATCTTGTGGTGTATGCCCTTTGGTTACCGGTGGAATCCATACCGTTCCGATTCCTGCTTTTTTAAGGTCTTTTGCTGTCTCCTGCAATCTTTTCCAGTGTGAACCATCAGCCTCGACATGCCATTCAAAAAATTGCATCATTGTTACATTGCGACTCATCTATTATTACCCCCTTGATCTTTTCAAGCGAACGACCTGCCACCGGAGGAAGAAGAGAGACCATAACTCTCAAAAGTACCAATCTCGGCGTAGACTGCGTACGGCTGTGAAAAACATTACCCATTTAGTTAGGCATGTTAAACGTAGCAAAGTGAAGGTTATCGCTATAATGTAGAAGAGTATCTACTTTTAATAAGCGATTAAGCCCATTTGAGCAGGAATATCGCTCTATTTCGCCTTTTTTATAAAAATAATCTTTTAGCAACATCAGAACGACTTTTATAAAAATCCAAAAATGAGAACGATTACAAATAATAGCCATGATTATTTACCCTTATCAACAACAATCAAGTCAGTATGTAATGTAGAAAAGACGATAAACAAAAAGCCTTGAAAGCAATCTTCAAGGCTTCTTTTAAAAAATAAATAGACAATAATAGTTGTGAGGAAAATAAATTATGCTTCTTCGACTTCAAAGCCAGCTTGTTTCCATGCTGCTGTTCCGCCATCGATATAAGCTACATCAGTGAAGCCCATTTCTTTAAGAAGGTAAGCACCAAGAGCAGCTTGTCCGCCTGCACCACAAGTCACTAGAATCGGACGTGAACGATCTGACAAACGACCATCGCGCAGTTCTTCTGGCAATTGTAGATCAGCACGAATTGGCAACATACCCAACGTGATATTAGCGCTACTTGGAATTAGACCACAAGCTCCAGCGTCTTTAGCATCCTGTACATCAATAATAAATGTTTCAGGTTGTGCGTTGATTTTTTTGCGTGCTTCTTCAGAAGATACACCAGGTACGTTATTTCTTGCTTTTGTTACCATATCCGTAAATGTTAATGCCATTGTTCATCGACCTCCAGTTAGTTAGTGTAAAAGTAGTACTTCATCATTATTTTACCACAATTTAACAACTGTATTCAGCATACAATTAGTTTAACTTTTCACCAGCAAGTACTTTTTGAATATCACTTTCTACTTCTGCTGGATCAAGACGTGATGGATATTGTTTAACCACATTTCCCTTTTGGTCAACCAAGAATTTGGCAAAATTCCATTCGATCTCGCCTGTACGAGAAGGAGCAGGAGTCTCATTCACTAGATATTGGAACAATGGATGAGCAGTTTCACCAATCACATCTACTTTGGAGAATAGCGGGAAACTAACGTTATAGTTCACCTGACAAAAAGATTTGATATCTTCTTCTGTGCCTGGCTCTTGTCCTTTGAACTGGTTACAAGGGAAGCCAAGTACTTTGAATCCTTGTTCTTGATACGTATCGTATAATTTTTGCAGACCTTCATATTGAGGAGTTAGACCGCAACCACTTGCTGTATTCACGATAAGGAGTACATCACCATTGTAATCGGCAAGAGACTTTTCTTCTTTATCAATTGTTGTTGCTGAATAATCGTAGACTGACATTCTATTCCATCTCCTTTAAAAATGATTTTGCAAAATTTAATTTTCATAAATATATATCTTAATTGTAACGTATCCATTTTAAATGTCAATGTCCAACTTGATCAACTTCATGTAAACTGTAAACAAAGCAAAGGTCTTTTTTTTCTACAAATAGCACACCCGTATACGATACAGGAGGCGGTAAATGATGAAACTATTATTGTCTGGATTTGAACCATTTGGTGGTCATACTATCAATCCAACACAGTCTTTATTGCAAGCGATGGAAGATTATTCATTTACAGATATTTCGTTAGAACTGCATACGATCTTGTTACCTGTACACTATGATGAATGTGTCGAATTACTGCTTGCTGAGGTGGAGCGATTTCAGCCTGATATCATTATCGCTTGCGGGCTTGCAGCAGGACGTACAGCTGTTAATTTGGAGCGGATTGCAGTAAATATCAAAGACATCGAAGCTTCCAGTTATGCTGATAACCGTAACGAACGTCCACAAGATGTACCGATTCGGGCGAATGGACCGGATGGATTATTTTCAACGTTACCGATTCGTGTGATCACTGATCGATTGATTGAAAATGGGATTCCAGCCGTTATTTCCAATACAGCCGGAACGTTTATCTGTAACAATGTCATGTACGGTATGCTGGATTATGTACAGCAGTCCAGTCCGGGTGTTAGTGCAGGCTTTGTTCATTTTCCAGCTTCAACAGAAATGGCTCTGCATAAGCCAAGTCTTCCGACATTGCCGATCAACTTAATGTCCCGAGCACTACAATTAATTATACGTACGACAGTAGAGCAATTGCAAAAAGACGAATAATTGCCAGTCCTATCTGTAGTCTATTCTTATAGATAAAAAGCAAAAACCTCTTATTTCGGTGATCTATCGAAGTAAGAGGTTTTTGTGATGTTAACTTGTAGTAGAAGAGCGTGAACGTTGTCTACTGTACCATCGATAGATCCAGATGACGATTGCCCATATCAGACTGACCAACATAATCGGGAACATCAATAATAATGGAATATCAATTAACGCGCCTATTGGATCTGGATGAGTTAGTTGATAAATATACCCCGGCAGAAGAGCACACAATCCCAGTACAAATAAGATTGTCGTACCGATCCAGCTTTTACGAGAAAAACGTGAACCTGCCAAAATAATAAATAATAAAACCAACAATTCAATCAACCAGACTATGCGAAATAAAGGATCTGGAAACACACTTGCAGGATTAATCCATCCCATTGGAGATTGCACCACCGTTTCTATTCAAACGTGATTACAATTTTACCTTTAGCATGATGAGTAGCACTTAATTCATGAGCTTCTTGTAGACCTTTTTCAGAGAAAGGAATTTCAGTGCCGACGATGGCTTTGAGCTTGCCTTCAGCCATTAATAACGCTAACTTTTGCAATTGTTCGCCGTTAGGTTGTAACCAGATCGATTTGGCAGTCACATCGTATTGTGCTTTGAGCTTCTCATCCGGCTCCCCAACGATCGAGATTAAGCGTCCAGTACCGGGTTTGAGTACTTTGAAGCTATCGGCTTGAATCTTATCACCCATCGTATCAAATACCAGATCGACATCGGACAAGATTTCGGAGAAGTCAGCCGATTTGTAATCAATTATTTGATCTGCTCCTAATGATTCAAGAAATTCTTTATTTTTTTCACTAGCTGTTGTAATAACATGTGCACCTGCATTTTTAGCAAGTTGGATCGCAAGACTACCTACGCCACCTGCTCCTGCATGAATCAGTACCGTTTCACCGGCTTTCAATTGTCCATGATCGAACAGAGCTTGCCATGCAGTAAGTCCTGCTAACGGAATCGAAGCCGCTTCTTGAAAGGTCACACTAACAGGCAATGCTGCTAATAAATGATCATCTACCAGCGTGTACTCTGCATACGTACCAAAGCGCGTTGTTTCCGGACGAGCGAATACTTCATCTCCGATTTTCCATTCGGTAACCGCAGAGCCGACTTCTGTAATCACACCAGCAGCATCCCATCCCAAAATAATCGGAAACTCCCAATCCATCATTTGTTTTAAATAACCCGCACGTAATTTCCAGTCAATCGGATTGATCGAAGTCGCTTTTAATTTAACGACTACTTGATGTTCTCCGGGCACAGGATCAGGAACATTCATTTCTTTCAGTTCTTCTTTTTCACCGTATTGTTCGATTACAACTGCTTTCATTATTATTCCTCCTTATATGCTATGACTCTATAGTTAACATACACCAAATCATACATCTTGAATAATTAGTAAAAAGTCTAATTATTTTGCGTCAAAACCAACATTTCTGGATGCTTTTGACCGTTATATAGATTAGAACATGAACTATTTTGCGCAAATCTGCAAATGATTCTTACATAAATAGTAAACATCAGAAGAAGATGAAGGAGCCGTTATGAAAAAACAATGGCTAGTCCCCATAATTGTATTCTTATTAATCGCTTTGCCTGTATATGGATTTATCAGGCAATATCTTGACGATACAATCAAACATCCTGTCTCACAACATGGAGTCATGGATTTGCGTCAGTGGGATTACACAGCAGATGGCACGGTTCCCCTCAATGGAGAATGGGATATTTACCCCTCTGTTTTGCTGAATCCGCAAGATTTTCAACATGGAAAAGCAATATCGACGAATACTCCGGCTCAACCTATTCAAGTTCCTCAATCATGGAATAAAGTGATGGAGCAACATGGAGCTTCTGCTTTTGGATATGCAACGTATCATTTGCGTATTCTGGTAGCAGATCCAGAGCAAGCAGAACGCATGTATGGTATTCATGTCAAAAATATCCGTACAGCTAATCGCATCTTTATCAATGGACAACTTGTAGGATCTAGCGGGTCTCCGGGGACAACAGCTGCAACGACGATCCCTAACAATGTTCCTTATAACACATGGGTTCCTGTAAATGGCAATACGATAGATCTGGTTGTTCAAGTCTCGAATTATAGTTATTCGTCTGGTGGTATCGTTTATCCGATCAATTTTGGTGATCTGGCTTCGATTACTAAAGAACGTGAAATTTCGATTATTAGTGATATCGCAGTGATGGGAGGATTTCTGCTTCCCGGTCTGTATGTATTGATTCTTTATCATATGCGTCGTAAAGATCAGACCTTGCTATATCTAGGATTTTTCTGTATCGCTGCTTTTGTACATGTTCTAACACATGGAGAAAAGTTATTCAGTATGATATTACCCGATCTTTCCTACGATATTGTATTGCGTGTTCAACTCATCTGTTCGGTGACCTTCTATTATTGTTTGCTGTTTTATGTAAGCAAATCGTTACCGAATGTAGCTCATCGCTGGGTGTTACGTATGTATCGAATCATGTCTATCATCTTGCTGATTATGGCGTTAGCAACACCGACAACTTTTTTCACTCAGGTGGATAAAGGATGGTTTTTCTGTAACTTGCTTACAGTGGCATACATCCTCTATATCGTAGTAAGAGCGGTTATTCGCAAGCAACCGAATAGTCAGGCGATGCTGTTAAGTGTTCATAGTCTAGCGGTCGTTGCGATTATTAGTCTAATCAGTCTACGAGGGATTATCGACAATACAGTAATTATTCCTTTAGAAGTATTATTTTTTGTTATTACGCAGTGTCTGTTGATTGGTCGACAATTTGCCCTTTCTTTTCAACAAATCGAGAATCTATCTCAGCAATTGCTGACGTTAGATGAATTAAAAGATGAATTTATAGCCAATACATCACATGCGCTTCGTACCCCTTTACATGGCATGATCAATATGACGGAATCACTGATAGAAGGGGCGGCCGGGCCTGTAGCAGACCAGCAAGCGGAACAACTGATCTTAGTATCTTCAACAGGGCGTAAGCTAGCAGCATTAATCAACGATATTCTGGATTATTCCAAATTGAAAAATGGTGATCTGTTGTTAGATCGCAAAGCGGTTGATCTACGTACTGTTGCTGAATCCGTACTCGAAATTGTTAGTTACACCGCAGCAGGACGACAAATTGTATTTATCCAAGAATGGCCTGAATATGTACCTCCACTGTATACCGATGAAGATCGGTTAATTCAGATTTTATATAACTTGCTTGGCAATGCTGTGAAATTTACTGAACAAGGAGAGATTCGTTTTATTGTAGAAGTGGGTGCACAAGCGGTTACTTTTTCTGTAACAGATACAGGTATCGGGATCGAAGCAGATCGGTATGAAGATATTTTCAAATCATTTGAGCAAGGGTTAGGGCTATCAGAACAAAGTTATGCTGGTACAGGGCTAGGACTTAGCATCACCAAAAAGCTAGTCGAGCTGAACGATGGACAGATCACTGTAGACTCGGTTCCCGGTCAAGGATCTACATTTACAGTAACGTTGCCGACAGCGGATGTACCGATCACCAAAGAACTTACCACGTTCTCCAAACCGATCACTGTTCAACATGAAGTCAAACAATCGATCTCTAAAAACAAACCTGTGTTACAACGTGAAAAAGATGCAGTAGCACATAACGATGATGAATCATCTGTTGCTCCGCATACGCATGTTATTTTAATTGTCGATGATGATCCGATGAACTTGCAGGTGTTGAACAATATTTTATCGTTACAACAGTATGTGGTGATTGAAGCTCAAAGTGGGAAGCAAGCGCTGGATAAATTACGGTATCATCCGAAAATTGATCTAATGATTACCGATTGGATGATGCCAGGAATGTCTGGACTAGAATTATGCCGGCAGGTTCGTCAGCGGTATTCTCTATCTGAATTACCGATATTAATGTTGACTGCACGAAGTCGTCCTGAAGATATTCAGAATGGATTTGCAGCAGGGATTAATGATTTTCTAGGCAAGCCTGTTCATGCGATTGAATTAAGAGCACGTGTGAATACATTATTAGCACTCAAATCATCTGTACAGACTGTGTTACGGACAGAAATGGCTTTTTTACAAGCACAGATCAAGCCTCATTTTTTATACAATGCGCTAAATACGATTATTGCGATGTGTTCGATTGATCCAGATCAAGCTTCAGAATTGTTGATTGAGCTGAGTCAGTATTTACGGCGAAGTTTTGATTTTCAGAATCGAGATCAGTTAACGACATTGAATAAAGAAATCGAATTGATTCAATCGTATTTATTTTTGGAAAAAGCACGTTTTGATGAACGTTTGCAGATTGTATGGGATATTGATCGCGAAATCGGGCAAATGATTCCACCGCTTAGTATACAACCGCTTGTTGAAAATGCAGTGCGACATGGGCTGATGAACAGAGCAGCAGGCGGTATACTGACAATCTCGATTCAACAACAACAGAATGATCTATTCGTACGTATTCACGATGATGGTATCGGTATCGCACCTGAAAAGATTCAAGCGTTGTTAGCAGGCGAGTCTGCGGCGTCTGCCAATAGTGGTGTAGGTGTGATTAATATTCACAAACGTCTACTCGCAATGTACGGGGAAGGGCTACAAATTGAAAGTACTATCGGTAAAGGAACAACGGTAAGCTTTATGATTCCGGGAGGTGAAATAAGCGCATGAGAGCGATTTTGATCGATGATGAAAAACCAGCATTGTTACACTTGGAAAAACTGTTAAACAAAGATGGCAATATTGAGGTTGTTGGAAAATATACATTTGCTCAAGCAGGGATCGATCATTTGAAAAAAGACAAAACCGATATTGTTTTTCTCGATATTGGGATGCCTGAGATTAATGGGCTAGAAGCGGCTGAATATATTCAACAGATTGATCATAGAATCAAAATTATTTATATTACAGCCTATTCTGAATATGCTTTAGAAGCATTTGAATTAAATGCACTGGATTATATATTAAAACCGATTGTGCCTGTTCGTTTTCAAAAAACGTTAGAACGGATACGCAATTCGATTCCAACTACTCAAGCGGTAGAGACCGAGCCTACTGAAGATATGGTCAAAGTATTATGCTTTAAGCGGCTTACTTTACAAGATGGACACCATGATGGCAAAAAACTAAAATGGCGTACGATGAAAGCTCAAGAGTTGTTTGCTTTTCTGATGCATCACAAAGGAGAATGGGTCTCCAAAGAAAAAATTATAGATGCGTTATGGCCGGAATATACAGAAGAAAAAGCAACCACTCATTTGCATACATCGGTATATCAGATTCGGAAGTTGCTCAAAGAATGGGGTATCACTACCAAGCTGGAATATGCACAAGAAGGATATCGATTGAATCAAGAAGGTATTATGAATGATGTAGATCGATTTGAAGCAGGGATTCAAGCGGACAAAGATTATGCCGAAGATTGCTATCATCAAAATGAACACTTGTTATCGTTATATCGCGGTGATTATTTAGAAGAACATGATTACCCATGGGCAAGTATTCGTCGTCAAAATTTATTGCAAGCTTATATGAATCTACTTTTCACAACCGCTCAATATGAGATCAATCATAATCGGGAACAACAAGCTATTCAGCGTCTATTAAGCGCATGGCAAAAAGATCCGTATTCAGAAGAAATTTGCCGATTGTTAATGACTGCGTATGCCAGTATCGGTCATTATGCTTTGCTGACAAGTTGCTATCGAAGTTTTGTGAATTTACTACAAGAAGATCTAGGCATTGAACCTCAAAAAGAAACGATACAATTATATCAACGACTTCACCAATAAATGACCAAATATATAATTATAAAAAGGATAGGGGGTTCGCGATGGCGCATTATCGTGGACGTGATATCAGTCGGTATTCGCTGTATATCTGTTGCATCAGTCTGCTAATGATGGTGGCTTGGGGATGGGGAGCTGTACAAGATGTTCAAGCAGCCGAACAATCCACTTCATCAGACAGCTTATCATCGCCTGTTGTACTAGCAGGGTCATCGGTGGATCTAGCGGATGTAGGTGTGAATATTCTAGCAGGGTGGCTAACAGGGACGACCACAGCGATGGAATATAGCATAGATTCTACTAACGGCACCAATGGTACATGGGTTCAAGCAGAAATGATCGTTACACCTGTACAATGGCAACCGGGTTATCTGTATATTCGAGAACAAGCAGATCCTACTAATATTCGCTTAGTAGCGGTTATACAGTTGGGTAGAGATGGCGCTTATATATTTGTCGATCCTACCGTAACATCTATTGCCCCAACGACTGTAGATTCGTCGCTTGCAGAACCTGTTATCGGATCACGGGATTCCGCAGATATGGCAACGACTCCTATGGTTACGAATGATGAGAATAGTACAGAGACGAAGCCGTTAGTTACAATCGAGCCGGCTACAGATTCTACTTTGCCTACCATTCACATCAACAATCCTTTAGCGATTCAACAACTAACAGCGAACAATGATCATCAATTAACGATTTCAATCCCAAAAGATCAACCATCGATTCAAGTACCGATTGAAGGTTCATTATTACAAGCATTGTATGAGCAACAGGGTTCGCTGATAATTGTGTGTCCGCAGGTAACGTACACTTTGCCTATCGCTATACTACCGCAACAACAATTGATTCAATCATTTACTAACTCGCCATCAGCGGTCACTCCGATTACGCTAATTATCAATATCAGTACACCATCCAGTAGTGAGTTAGCACCTTTGCAATCTATTGTGAACCAACAAGGGCTGACGATGATCGGTTCTCCGGTAGGGATTCAATTACATGCTGAATATAACGGACAGACAGTAGCCGTGAATCCGCAGGGAAGTGACCAAAGTCTCGACGTAACAATGTCAGTACCGAATACAACCTCTACTCATTCTGCTAATGCTACAGCCACTACAGCGATTGTGTATCATAGTGATCAGACGATCAATCCTGTTCCTACAGTGATCTCACCCTCATCATCAGCAGACAGTCAATCACTAGCACATATTCATGGATGGAGTAACGGTATCTATGCACTGATAGCTCATCATCCATCTTTTGTCGATATGACTACACATTGGAGCCGTACAGATGTGAATGATATGGCTTCAAGGCTTGTTGTAACAGGGGAAAAAGGAGGAGTCTTTGCACCGGATCGACTGGTAACCCGGGCGGAATTTGCAGCGATGATTGTTAGAGCACTGGGATTGTCGGCGGAACCTAGCAAAATTACTTTTTCCGATGTGCATGATTCTGATTGGTATGCTGGTGTGATTGGCAGTGCCAGTAATCATGGATTGATCGAAGGATATAACGATACTACATTTCGCCCGAATCAACAGATTACCCGCGAAGAAGCAAGCGAAATATTGAGTCATGCGATGAAATTAACAGGCTTGAGTACAGATATTACGACCAATGAAGCCAATGCACAGCTAAGCGGTTTTTCCGATCGCAAGCAAGTCTCCAATTGGGCTGTGCCTGCACTGGCTTTGGCTGTCAAATATCATATTGTTGAAGGGAATCAAGGAGCTATAGAGCCACAAAGCGATGTGTCACGTGCACAAGCAACAACTATGATTCGCCGATTGTTACAACGATCCGGTTGGATCTAATCCAACTTAACTGAAATAAAGACTACAATACAATAAAAGCCTATCCCTAAAACGTATCATAACAGGGGTAGGCTTTTGTCATAGAGTTAGTGTTCATTGATCGCATCCTGTAACCACCGGGCACGATATACTTCAGGCGAACAACCAACCATTTGTTTGAATAATCGGCTAAAATGAGTCAATTGCTTGAATCCTACCAATCGGCTAGCTTCAGTGATCGATAGATCGGATTGGTATTGCAATAATAAAGTAGCTTGTGTAATCCGCCGATTGTATAGATATTTGAATACTGTAGTTCCTGTCGATTGCTTGAATACACTCGCAATATAAGGCTTGGATAAATGAAGATGATCGGCAATATCATCCAAAGTGATATCGTTCATATAATGGGCTTCGATATAATCCAGAATCGCTTGCGCATATCCTGATTTTCCAATCCGTTCATAAGTGATATGTTCTTGCTTACAACGTTCAGCAAGCAGTGATAGTAGATCACACATCCGCATTATAAATCGCAAAGATACTTTTTCATTTGGCTCAGGAGCGATCTGTTGTAGATAAGCTAACGACTGCTCCCATTCTGCTTGTTGTTCTGGATTGAGAGACAGCCGACAATTCCCGATATGTTCAAAAGGATACAGCAATTCCGAGATATGTTCAGGTTGAATATAATTGTGTAACACCGCTGGATCGAAATGCAAAATCGAGCGAATATACGGTTGATCAGGTGCAGGATGAGGGCGATGCAAAGTCATACCGTGCATCAATAACACATCACCCGGACGCAGATCATAGCTACGGTCTCCTATAATGTAGGTGCACACGCCAGCATGAAAATAATAAATCTCATAATGTAAATGAGAGTGGAATCCGTCTACAGTCGGTGGCTGAAAAGGCATTTCCGAGCGATATCCATAAGTCACAGACTGGTCTAAGCGCAATGTATTAGGCATCTTGCCAGTATACCTCCTGCAATGGGGTCTATTCATCAGATGATCTTGACTCCATTGTAACACTGGCAGAGAGCGCTAGGACAGACGATTGGCCAAAGGAGCAGTATTAAATCCTTGCAGTGCGTTTGTTCTTATCCACGCTTGTTGTTGTGCAAGCAGACATAATTCAGCGGCTTTGAACGCATGCTCTTGAGTCATTGCATGTTCAGTTCGCTCTAATACATCTAGAATCAACTGACCGAAAAATGGAAAGCCTACTTTACCTTTAACTTCAAAATGATATTCCCCTTCATGATTAACAAGATAGACATGATCACCTGTGTTATCCCGAGCAATATCTACATATTTACGCAGTTCAATATAACCGTCTGTCCCTAGAATGGTAGTGCGTCCATCTCCCCATGTGCTCAGACCTTCAGGGGTAAACCAATCTACACGCATATATCCTGAAGCGCCACTATTGCCTAGCAATGAAATTTCACCGAAATCTTCTAATTCAGGATACTGCTGATGATGAAAATTAGCGACACGACTATGCTGAATTGTCGCATCTGTAGAACCGGTAAATGTCAAAAATTGCTCAATCTGATGACTGCCAATATCGCAAAGAATACCTCCATATCGTTCACGCTCAAAAAACCACTCCGGTCGCTTTGTTGCTTGCAAGCGATGTGGGCCTGTACCCATAACCTGTACTATTTGTCCGATAGCACCTTGTTGAATAAGTTGTTCTGCATAGACAGCACTTTCTACATGCAGGCGCTCGCTATAGTAGACCATATATTTGCGTCCACTACGAACGGTTTCGACTTTGGCTTGGGTTAATTGTTCTAATGTCGTGAAAGGCGCTTTGTCGGTAAAATAATCTTTGCCAGCTTGCATCACCTGTATGCCAAGCGGTCCCCGATCTGCTGGAATAGCAGCGGCAGCGACCAGAAGAATCTTTTCATCTTGTAAAATATGTTCTAAGGTTGGCGCAACGCTCACTTGAGGAAATTGCTTGCAAAATTGCTGTACTTTGAGCGGATCAGGATCGTATACCCATTTTAGCGTAGCACCGGCTTGTATCAGTCCTTCGCACATTCCGTAGATATGCCCGTGATCCAGTGCAGCCACAGCAATTTGACATTGATCGGGTGCGCAGACCGTTTGGGATTGATATTCACTAGTTGGTGCGTAGAACATACCGTCTTTTTGCGAATGACTCATAGTGTAATCTCCTTAACATAGCTTGGTTTGGTTTCTATTATTTATAAGTAGCACTTAGATCAGCAGGCAATTGATCTGCCGAAGAATGAGGCTTGGCAATAGAAGATTGTTGTTTGCGTTGCTCCAATTCATGCTCAAATTGCTCTTCACTCACAGGTAGTTCTACCCAATCATCGATCCATGTCGACAAATACATCGCATTGGATAGACTTAGACCACGAATCCCTTCTTCGCCAGGAGCAATCAATGGAGTACCATGCTGAATACTTTCAATCCAATTACGTATAATGCCAGGATGTCCAGTCTCGATCCCTTCAATCGGAATCTCACATTTCCAACATTCAGGATGTCCGAACTTGCCTGTGTATTGTTGATTAAATAATGTCTCGGATTCACGCAAACGCCAGAATGTTAGCGTATCGTTTTCGATCACGATTTTGCCTTGATCACCTGTAATTTCAAATCGATTACTACCCGGATATTCGCCTGTAGTTGTAATAAAAACGGCTGTTGCGCCATTCTCATACTCTGCATAGGCAGTCACATCATCTTCCACTTCTATATTTCGATATTTACCGAACTGGCAAAAAGCACGTATTCGGGTTGGCATCATTCCTGTTGTCCATTGCAACAAATCAAGCTGGTGCGGACATTGGTTGATCAATACACCGCCGCCTTCACCACTCCATGTTGCCCGCCAACCACCGGAATCATAATAACTTTGCGAGCGATACCAGTTCGTAATAATCCAATTCAGACGTCTGATCTCTCCTAATTCTCCTGAAGAAATCAAGTCTTTTAATTTGATATAAAGTGGATTGGTGCGTTGATTGTACATAATCGAAAATACACTGCCACTTGCTGCTGCCGCTTCGTTCATTTCCCGTACTTGTCTGGTGTATACGCCAGCAGGTTTTTCTACAAGAACATGAATACCTTTGGCAAATGCGAGCGCAGCTTGTCTGGCATGATCATAATGTGGAGTCGCTAGAATCACCGCATCTACTGTTCCAGAAGAGAGCATGTCTTCGGCATTGCTCCAAAATGCAATAGTTGGTGATAGCTGTTCACTCACCCAATCACGCATCATTTCGCGAATATCACAGACAGCGACCAGTTCTGCCCCGATAATCGTCCCTGATAATAATGTACGAGCATGAGCACTCCCCATATTCCCGACACCAATAATACCTACACGTATAGTAGAAGATGTATCTTTCATCGTTGACCCTCCTTGATAGACTGTCCGGCAAGTTCACGAAATGATCTGGCAAAATACGATAACATTTCAAACGAATCCATTTGCCCGCGCTAAAATCTTCAACACCCAGATAACCGTCATAGCCTACACTTTGCAAATCGCTAATGATCTGTTGCCAAGGTACAATCCCTTCAAGTATAGGAGCCCACTGACACTGCCATTGCTGATCTTGCTGAATCCATGCTGCATTTTTGACATGAACATGAGCGAGATAAGGCCCTAGCAATTGAAGCCCCATCCGGTAATTTTCATATCCTTCATGTACCATATTGCCGGGATCGTATAACACACCTACATACTGTGGATCCAGATGTTCGACCAGACGTAACGCCGCAGAAGCACTAGCAGCAATCGTCTGATGATGGGTCTCTATTAGAGCTTGAATCCCGTATTGTTGAGATAATTCTTGTACACTGGAAAGGTAACGGGTAGCTTCTGCATCCAGATCGCGATAATGACGGCTACGATCATACATGGGTACACCGACACGCATCATCGAAGCCCCTAATTGGCTGGCAGTGGCAAACGCATGATGGGTACTGTCCAGATCCCCACATTTCAGATAAGGAACAAGAGCAATCGACTCTAATTGATGTTGTTGTACAGATTGCTTGATAATAGAAACACTAGGTTCAGTATGTTCTGGATCAATCGAACAACGATTATGTCGCCAAAAAGAAGGAGCTTCTGCTTGCGCATCTTGCGGAATAGCAGCAAAGCGCCACTCAATCCCGTCTATACCTGCCTGTGTAGCTGCTGTTATCAATTGTTCTGGTGTAAGATCAGGCGTACATACAGTAAACACTGAAAGTTTCATACGTAAATAGTCAGCTCCTTCATCATCGGTTAGGATAAAAACAAATACATTGATTTGCACAATGTACCATGTATTTGTATCCAATAAGAGGATCGAAGCGTAGAAGTAGAATAAGGGATAAACAAAAGAGAAAAGCGGTTAGTGTGAGATAAATGAATAACGGGTAAATATACAGTAACGACATACATAGATACCGAAAGGATGAAAACAATGAGTATAATGAAAGCTGTAGGAGTAACCCGTTATTTGCCAATTGATCAACCGGATAGTCTATTGGATGTAGAAATACCCAAACCATCTGCTAGCGGACGTGATCTGCTTGTGCAAGTTCAAGCGATTTCGGTGAACCCTGTAGATACAAAGATTCGAGCACCCAAAGATCAAGTCGAGGAGAATCCTCGTATTCTAGGCTGGGATGTAGCTGGAACTGTTGTTGAAGTAGGAGAGCACGTGACCGATTTTCAGATCGGGGACGAAGTCTTTTATGCAGGAAGTGTGACAAGAGCAGGAGGTAACAGTGAATACCATCTGGTTGATGAACGTATTGTAGGTCATAAGCCGAAGTCACTTGATTTCGCTGCGGCTGCTGCGTTGCCGTTAACATCACTGACAGCATGGGAAGCTATTCATGAACGTCTAGGTATCTCTGAGGATGCGTCAGCGAACTCGGGTCAGACGATTCTGATTATCAATGCCGCAGGTGGCGTCGGTTCTATCGCTACACAGATTGCTCAGCAAGCAGGTCTAACAGTGATCGGTACAGCGTCTCGTTCAGAGACAACCGATTGGGCTAGAGCACATGGAGCTGATCATGTGATTAATCATCATGATGAATTTGTTCCTCAATTGCAAAAGATAGGTATCTCTGATGTGAATTATATTTTATGCTTAAATCATACTGATCAACACTGGCAACATATGGCGGATGCGATCGCTCCTCAAGGCAAAATCTGTTCGATTGTAGAAACAGAGCAACCGATTGATCTGGAAGCACTCAAAAATAAAAGTGCTACCTTTGTGTGGGAATTCATGTTCACCCGTTCAATGTATGAGACAGACGATATGAACGAGCAAGGTGTGATTTTGAACCGGATTGCGACTCAGATTGATGAAGGCAAGCTTCGCACGACAGAGACGAAGCGTCTGCGTCCGATTAATACGGCTCAATTGCAAGAAGCTCATCGTTTGCTAGAAGCAGGAGATATGATCGGCAAATTGGTATTAGAAGGCTTTGAATCTTAATCAATATCTTGATCTATATACAGGAGGCACAGGATGAGTACGAATGAACAGCTCAAAGCAACGATTCGCAAAACAGCAGATGAAGCGTTCGACAAAGAAATGGATGAGATTAACCGCCAGATGAAAGATGAAGTATTGATCGCTTTGATCGGCGATGTAAATGCAGGGAAATCTTCTACTATTAATCGCATTGTAGGCGAAGAGGTCGCAGGCGTAGGTGCAGAACCTGGAGAGACTACAGAGATTAAGCCTTATGCTTATCGGGAAAAAATTATTTTTATCGATACACCGGGATTGAATGATGTGAATTTAAGCAATTCTGCGGTCACCCGTGAATACTATCGCAAAACAGATGTAGTTCTTTTTTTCCTCAATGCCGCAGGAACGGTCTACTCAGAAGCTGAAAAAAATTCGTTACAAGCGTTAGAGAAAATCAATAGCAACATTATTATTGTACTCAACAAAATTGATGCGGCAGATGAGATTGATCGTCTGGTTCGTCGTATTCAGCAAGAAACCGGTCATAAATATCAAGTGATTCCTGTGTCTTCACGTACCGGACAAAATATCGATACATTACGTGATAGTATATTGGATTTGTTGAAAAAAAAAAGTAAAGACATTTTATTCGCCCGTACGATCAAAGAAAAGTCGTCAACCGCCAACAAATGGATTATTGGCGCGGCTACTTCGGCGGGGGCGGTAGGAGCAGCACCGATTCCGGGCGCTGATATTATTCCGATCACTGCTATTCAGATAGGTCTGTTAACTCGATTAGCTGCGTTATACAACAAGCCGATTAGTCGGGAAACGGCTAAAGAAATTGTGATCACCGCTATTGTTGGTAATCTAGGTAAAAGCTTATTTGCTCAAGTGCTCAAAATCTTTCCTGGAGCAGGTTCTGTAGCCGGAGCAGGGGTAGCAGGTGCGATTACACTGGCACTCGGTTATTCTGTCAAATACGCATATGAACGCAATATCGAAGTGACTCCCGAAACGGTAGGCAGATTGTATAAAAAATTCCGTGAACGTACCAAAAAGCAAGATGTATCTCAAATCACATCATTAGATGATCCCAAGTAACGATAATGATGTGAATCGAAAGGCTGGATAATGTATTGAAGGCATTACAACGCATACAAGGGCATATGATGCGCTGGATTCAAGAACGACACTTTGCCGAAGGGCAGTTGATTCATGAGCGCTATAAGATTTGCCGTCGTTTGGGCAAAGGTAGCTATGGTGTCACTTATCTATGTGAAGATATCCAGACCGCGCAGACCTGTGTTTTGAAAAGAGTGTATCCTTTGCGTGGAGGTCATGTGCGAGCACAATTGATCTATGAACGTGAATGCAGAGCGATGAGTGCAATAGATCATCCTAGTATTCCGTCATTGCTAGATACATTTCAGTATCACCATTATCATTGTCTGGTGATGGAATATATTGAGGGTCATAATGTAGGTGAGTGGATTTTTGAACAGGGGCTTACCTTTACAGAGCTTCAATCGTTACAATGGATCAAGCAATTAGTAGAGGTTGTAACAGTGATTCATCAACAAGGATGGGTACATCGAGATATTAGTCTATCCAATGTGATCTATCATCAACATAAAGTCTATTTGATCGATCTAGGATTGATGTGGCAACAAGGAGAAGGAACAGCAGATGTCGCTCTGCTCGATGAACTGGTGAGTGGCGATCAGGAAGAAAAGCGGATTAGACGCGCACTAGATGTAACGAGTGATTTTTACGGATTAGGGCATTTGTTATTATTTCTTCTCTATAGCTACGAAGAAGAGGGAAATTCACATTCTTCACTAACAGATCGTCAAGAACGTAGCTGGGAAGAGGAATTACAACTTCATCCACGTACACATCAGATGATTCGTAAAATGCTTTTGGTAGCGCCAGAGCAACAGTATCAGCATATTGATGAGATCGCGCAAGCTATCGATCGGATTATTACAGATTTGGAATCTTTACCTGCCAACAACAGCACATACCCAAATATCCCGCCAGTCTAATATCGGATGTATCTACGATAGACTGAACGGGATATTTGTGATGTGAAGATAGCTGAATATACATAAGAACATGATAGCGGTATTAGCTACTGCTGTACGAACTAGAGGAACGCTTCCCCCGATAATGACCACGTCCATGTTGATTGTGGAATCCTCCACGACGATAACGATCACTACTGCTATACGAACGACGACGATTTTTTTTAGATGAAATGATTTGCTTGATAATACTTTTCAGAATACCCATAATCGTTAGCTCCTTTATGTGCTTTTTTAGTTATTATTTGTATTGCTGTCACATGAATAAAGATGAAGTAGGTCATATGGCATGATAAACGTTTAACATATCTGCATTAAAAATCGTTGTTTCTCCTCTTCATCTCTACTTTTTACGAAAGATACACAATAAGGTTTCTAAATTTTATAGCAATGGCTACGAGTATGACACAATATTTACATGCAGATAAAACGTTGTTGTAACAACGTTTTGCTCGTATTTCTATATTATGTAAGCCCTTTATAAAAGAAGTTACATAAAAATTAAGTCACGCAAAATTTAATTTTATGAATTAAATTAGAAAAAAATATAAACAATAGTGATTCAAATGTCGAAAAAAAGTATATATTAAAATATATATAGTTATTAAGAACTAATCCTAATAGATTATTAAATGTCGAAAAAAGTATTATTATTAGTCTATTATTCTATAAAAGGCTAAATTAGTCTTTTAATTAGTGATTTAATCACCTGTCGTTAGTCACATAGAGTATCAATCAGAATTTATATTAAGAGGAGTTAATCATTACTATGAAATTATTTCGAAATATAACCGGGAGTCTGTTCTCGCGGATATTATCTATTGCTGCTGTATGTATTATATTGTCTATGCTGGTTTCTATTGTTACTGTAGGAATTATGACCACTCGTTCGTATGAGTCGATGAACACCAATTCATTAACACGTGTAGCCAATGAGAAAGTTACTGAACTTCAAATGGCTGTAGCAGCTCAACAAACATTAGCTAGCTCAATCGCTAAAGAAATTTACAATGTCGACTTTTTTCAAAATCTTACCGCAACAGGCGTAGTGAATACAACTAACTTCAATCGTATTCAAAGCAACCTTAATGAAAAATTGCAAAATTCAAATGGATTGTATGAAAATATATTTTTCTCGTATCAAGACAAAGTATTCTTGGATGGTCTTGCTGGAAAATCTCAAGGTACCGACTTGATCTCGACTTCACCGTGGTACAAACAAGTGCTAGAAAGTGGCAATCCGATGGTATCGGATACTCAGATTTCACCAGTTACCGGTAACCCTGTTATCGTAGTTGTTGAACCTGTCAAAAACCCGACTACCAATAAAGTGTTAAACGTATTTGCTCTTCCACTGAATATCAATATATTACTAGACGGAATTACTGAAAAAGAAAAAGAACAAACGATTAGTACTATCGTGACCAATGATAAAGGGGTAGTTATCGCCTCACAAGATGCGAACCAAGTGCTCAAAACAGACTTTACGAAATTGAATAATGAAGATGGTCTGCAAAATATTACGACTGCTGAAAATGGTACAGGGTATGTAACGATTGATGGAGTACATTATCTAGCTTCGTTTGTAAAAGATGATGTTCTCAAAATGAATGTAGTAACGTTCTTACCGGTTAGCAGTTATATGAGTGATCTATATAGCATTTTAACAACGATTATCGTGATTACGATTATTGCTCTATTGATTGCTTTGGTAGTTCTATTCCTAGTCGTACGCAGTATTGTCAAACCGATTCGTCTAGCTTCCGAACAATTAGAAATGATGTCTCAAGGAGACTACTCGCAAACATTGCCTATGCAATATGAAAATAGTGTAGGTGAAACAGGAGTACTGATTCGTTCAATGAACCGGATGCACCAGTTTACCAAGCAAGTGGTTCAATCGGTTAGCGAAGAATCTAAAAAGCTAAAAGAAGCAAGTAATACAGCGCATACGATGTTTATGGATATGGACAAAGAGTTGCATGATGTCTCAGCGACAACACAAAATATGTCTGCTGGTATGGAAGAAACAGCCGCTTCTGCACAACAAATCAATGCGTCAACCGAAGAATTTGAAAAAGCGATTGAGTCTATTGCTAAAGGTGCGCAAGAAGGTGCAGAAGAAGCAAATATTATTAGTAAACGTGCGACTGATTTCAAAGTAGCTTTGGAAAAATCGGTTGCTGAAACTGGCGTAGTCTATGAAGAAGTGAAAATAGGATTAAATGAAGCTCTAGAACAATCCAAATCTGTAGATACTATCAAAGAGTTAAGCGATTCGATCCTACAGATTACTAAACAAACCAATTTACTAGCGCTTAATGCTTCGATTGAAGCTGCAAGAGCGGGTGAAGCGGGTCGAGGATTTGCTGTAGTGGCAGAAGAAATCCGCAAATTAGCGGATGCTTCTAAAGACACTGTTGGTCAGATTCAAGTGATTACGAACAACGTAACCGATTCTGTAGGCAACTTACAGCACTTTACACAACGTCTAATCGGTCTACTAGCAGGCAATATTTCAGAAGATTATGCAATGATGAACAAAACTAGCGAATCGTATATGAATGATGCGACGTATATCGACCGTATGGTGTCTGAATTTAGCGCAACCAGTGAACAATTAAGTGCTTCTGTACAGAATCTAGCTCAAGCGATCAATGAAATTTCGATCTCCAACAATGAGTCTGCTGAAGGCACAGAAGAGATTGCAGACAAAACAACAGTTGTAGTTCACAAAGCGAATGAAATTGCAGAAGAAGCGAAGAAAACAAATGATAGTGCAGATCGTCTGAACCAATTGATTCAACGCTTCAAAATCTAATTAGACAGAATGCCAGTATTGTAAAAGTGGTCCTTGTGATCCGTATATAGGGTCCATTTTCGGAAGAGGAACATGCGAGATTTCAGCTAAAGCTGTCGCATGTTCTTTTTCTGTTTCTGTCGCTGTGCGAGTATTGTAAGACATTCCGTCAGGATAAGCGCCAACAATGCGAAAGTCAGAACTAGCAGATATACGCTTATGCCCTGTACCCGCAGGTAGAACAACGACATCACCTGCATACATGGTGAATAATTGACCTTCTTCTCCGCCTAGCTGAACAGTAACTTGTCCGCTGATCACGCCTAATACCTCATGTGCATTGCTATGATAATGATGGTAATTAAATACACCGTTTGTCCAGCTATTTAACCAATGATTCTGATTGAAAATAGATTCAGTATCTGTCGGCTTAGATTGCAGTGCTTGTGGATACAGTAGTACAGGCAATGTTGGATGATTGGGTATTCCATGATTCGCTTCAAAATAATACGTTTGGACAGAATGATCAGTCATATCTTTATAACCTCCTTAAATACATGTATACATATACAATATCACTATACACAAAGTGACATAAACTGCCGATAATACATGCAGGGAATAATGAACAAGAAAGGGGTAATCTATCGGACAAAGGGGTAATACCTATGAATATTTCATCAGTAACATCAAGTGCTTACCAGGCAGCTTCTACTGCAACGACAACAGACACGAGTGCACTTGAAAAGCAAAAAACAGCGCTACAAGCACAATTAACCAAATTACAAAGCAGTACAGATAAAAAAGACAGCGAACAACAAATCAAACAAGTGCAACAACAGATTCAACAAATCGAGCGCCAAATCGCTCAAGCGAGTGCCAAGTCAAGTGGTAGCGATTCGTCAGATACGGGTACAGCTTCTACCGATTCAACTGATTCTACAAGCAGTACCGGTTCAACAGCCAAAGCAGCGATTCAATCGCTCAAAGATGTACAAGAAGCTGTTCGCAAAACACAAGAAGAAGAAAAAGCAAAACGCAGTACAGCTGATATGGGTGTAGGCGGATTGCTAGATATCACTGTCTAATAAACGTATATCTGAATTTTGAAAAGCTATCTTTCCTTGGGGATGGCTTTTTTTGTGATATTCACTGCTGAAATGAATTGCAACATTATGAACATTTTCATCGAAAATAGGTATTTCTGAAAATATATGATTTACAGTATCAAAATGATAGTGTTAGGATAACTAATAATCAGTTTGACCATTACACGCATGGAGCACAGAGGAGTATGTAGCAAATGAAAGAATATGTCGTTAGTCGGATGTACAAAGCTTCAGCAGGAATGGCAAATGCGGTTCTCGTTACACTGGGAATTGGATTACTTTTCGAGACATTTGGTAAATTTCTTGGATGGGACACACTGATCGCTATCGGATCGGTTGCAAAAATATTGCTTGCTCCCGCATTAGGCGCAGGGATTGCTTTTCAATTGGGTGGCAATACACTGGTTCTTTTTAGTGCCATGATAGCAAGTACGATTGGTGGAGCAGCACTTCATCTCAATGTAGAAGGCGGCATGACATTAGTTCCCGGGCAACCGATCAGTGCTGTACTGGCAGCGATTGTAGCTACATATGTAGGGAAGCGAATCACCGGACGTACCAAGCTTGATATGATGGCGATTCCGTTAGGAGCTGTATTTGTCGGCGGTTTGGTCGGAGCAGGGCTGGCAGCAGTAGTGACTCCATTGTTGATTACGATCAGCGCAGGTATTACTCAATCTGTACAGGGCTCTCCTATTTTGGCTTCGATGGCGATCTCATTAGTATGGAGTATATTGTTAATGTCTCCTGCATCCTCAGCAGCGATTGCGATTGCTTTGAAATTAGATCCAGTCTCTAGTGCAGCGGCATTGATTGGTTGTACGGTACAGTTTGTTGGATTTACATTAATGTCTGCTCGCCAAAATGATGCAGGCGGAATTATAGCACAGATTCTAGTTACGCCAAAAGTACAATTTCCGAATCTGGTCAAAAATCCGCGGTTGGTGTTACCTACGTTTATCGCAGCTATTATTTGCGCTCCGATTGCAACACTGGTATTCCATTTTCAAGCTTCGTATGAATTAGCAGGATTAGGCTTGAACTCGATGATTGCACCGTTAAATATTTTGGCAACACAAGGAGCAAGCGCCTTTATCGTCTATCTCATGATCGGCGTGTTATTACCAGCAATCATTACGTTGGTGCTGTATTATGTACTCAAAAAAATAGGCTGGGCCAAAACAGGCGATCTTCATATGGAAGTACAATAGGTGTAAACAGATAATTAGAAGTTGATGTGATTATCATGATCTATTGGATTATATATGTTTGATCTGTGCTCGTAACAATCGATTTACCGTTTCCCGTCGTACCCCGATTAATTGTCCAATCTCATCTTGAGTCAAAATATCAGTAATCGGAATATCGCTTAGATAATTCTGGAACCAGCTCTGTAAATGAGTCAATTTGTCGGCTGGAGCAATCTGGGTTAATTGATCTATCCGTTGTTGCATCATACGTAGTTTGTCTTGCAGTTGTATCGCAATATCACGATAGCGAAGCGGTTCACGTTCCAATTGAGCATACCATTCTGTAGCAGGAATCGGTTCGACTTCACTGGTCGTTAACGCAATCGCTGTACCGTGATACGCCATCGGGCTAATTAACGAATGATGCGGAATGGTCTCACCGGGCACAATAATATTAAATAAAATATGATTGCCATCTTCATGCAGACGTACAATTTTGAAAAGTCCGCTTGTAATATGATAAAGCCCACCATGTTCTCCCTGGCGGAACAAAAACTCACCTTTATGTAAAATCATCATTTAACCTCTTTTCGATAGTTTGCTAAAGCTATTTTACTGTATAGATGCAGTGAAATAGCTTTTTTATTTCTAAATTTTATTTTAACCTTTCAATCCTTTTGTTTGTTACTTGCATTAATAGTGTATTTGAAAATAATATGGATCAAAATCGTAGTAAAAATTATATACTATTAGGCTATATAATTAATTAAATAATAAATAGTTAAAATAAAAATTAAAAAGCTTGATAATAAACAATATGTAAAATATACTTATATATACTACTAAAGGGAGGTTTATCCATGAAAACGTTTTACAGGTTAACTAGAATAACTATTTTACTCTTATTTATTGTTTCTTTAATGACCCCATCATTTAGTTTTGCAAGCTCAATAGATTCAGAAATAGTAACCGATCAAACAGCAGACGACCAGACTAAGTCTGATTTATCAAAACCTGAAGTAAAAGTTTTAGATCCGAAGTCGAGCGCTGTACCTTTTATTGATCCAGGAAAAGATGTACGCAAAGGTTCCGAAATAACTCCACGTGAACCAATCATTTCATATATTTATACAAAAACTAACGTTACTACATATGAAAATTGGTCTCCCTACAGAAGAGTATCTGATAATATATCTACCTTTAATACATCGGGTGGAAATATAGAATCGAATGACAGTGTTACATTTGGTACAGAGATAACTGGTGGTGTTGAGGGCTTAGGTTTTTCTTTTGGTAAAAGTATCACTAGTGCTAAAGCGTATGTATTAAATGTAGGACCAAACAAAAAAGTTTATATGGCTTATAGAGTGAGATATAAAGTCGAAAGTGGTACTAGACAAAAAGTAAATGATCTAACAAGAAAGGTTGAAGCAACAAATTATTATACAATAAGAATACCTCAATATGGAGAATATTCATTACAAAACTCTTAAAAAAAAGGACTAGTCTAAGACTAGTCCTTTTTTTTTGTTTCTAAGATAAAGTACCCTAATTTAGTTAATAGATGAAAACTGAAAATAATGATAAGAGTTCGAGATACTACATATCCATCTATCGCCAAGTCATATCCTTTTGGAATTAAGAATTCACTATCAAAACTTAAAAATAGAACGAAAAGGATAGGTATAATAATAAAAACTAAAGCTAGCGGTCTTAAATTTCTTTTCATTAACTAACCTCCCTTTTCAATTGTACTAGTATCCATAATTTCTATAGGAAAAATTATGAATTTCTTCCTGTTCTCTTAAATTAAGCCATAAAAAAAAAGTTTTATTGAATTTTCATTATATAATTAAATAATTTTACATGTATAATATCTTACGGTCAAATATTGTTTTAATTTTATCTTTAATTCATTGTAATTAAATCTATTATTTTAAATTATTTAAATACGCTAGACAGCATCTTCAAGCCGACGTATACTATTGTCAACTCATTAGTAAAGAACATTTACTAATTACAAAAAAAGTTCAAAGGAGCATGTCATGTTACTATCTATCGGCAATCCGCAAATGATCCGCAATCTGAATGAATATTTGATTTTGGAAGTGATTGTGCAACACGATAGCTTATCACGAGCAGAGATTAGTCGGCGTACAGGCTTGAGTAAGCCTACAGTCTCTTCAGCGGTGCAGAATTTATTGCAACATCAATTAATTGCAGAAATAGGACAGGATGATAGCCATCAGCAGGGACGCAAAGGGCAATTGCTTTCATTTAATCCGACTGTATTTTATATTGTAACACTTGATATCGGAGCAGATTATATTCGCACCGGATTAACAGATCTAGCAGGGAATATTATTCAGACAGGGCATTTTCCTCTTGATGCTTCGTATAACGGGCAGGATATGTTAGAACATCTCAAACAGCATATGGATCGGTTGATTGCAGACGCAAATATCGGATGGGATCATGTACGCTTTTTGTCAGCAGGGATTCCAGCAGTAGTACATCCTGAAAATGGAACGATTCATACGTTACTTCCTCAATTTGAACAATATCGTTCGGTATTATCCTCTTCTTCATTAGCTTCTTTGTTTCCTTGTGAAATCCTACTTGATAATGATGTGAATCTGGCAACTATCGCTGAAAAAGAATATGGTGCCGCTCAATCAGTAGAGCATATGGTCTATGTGTCTTTGGGTGAAGGTGTCGGTGCAGGAATTATGATCGACAGTAAATTATATCGTGGATTATCTGGATCAGCAGGTGAAATGGGACGATGCCTTTCCCGGGCTGGAGATAATGAGCGCTTAGAAGAACAGATCGGTGGTGCTGGGATTCGTCGTCTTATTCAGCAGTATAGTGACTCTCATTCTGATTCGGATACAGCAGATACTATTCGTCATTGGGATATACAGATGCTGATGAATCAAGCGCGTCAAGGCAATGCTGATGCACACAACATTATCGAGCAATACGGTCAACAATTATCACTATCTCTGATCAATCTAGCATCGATGTTAGCACCTGAAATGATTGTATTTGGTGGTGAGATTGGAGAGTATGCAGATGTATTTATCCCTACTATTCAGAAGCAGATGGAGCAGTATGCTCCGGTATGCCCTCAATTAACGACAACGATGTTAACTGGCAAAGGGGTTATTCAAGGAGCCGCATGGTCAGGGATTCATCGAGCATTTCAATATATACGAGAAGATATGTTAGTCGTTGGCGGTAAGATGTTATTTGCAGAGCAGGGGGAAAAAGAATGACTGTAGGCTTGATGATCGGTATTGATATCGGTGGAACCAAAACATTAATGATCGTAACAGATCGGAATGGAGCTATACTAGCACAACAAAAACAACCTACGATACAAGCAGAGCAACCGTCAACTTTTTTTACTTTGTTATTTGAACAGGTGGATCAGCTACTGGCTACGATCGATCGCACGATAATAGATGTTGAAGGGATAGGAATGGGACTTCCGGGAGCAGTCAATATTGAGACAGGTGTTATCACTCATATTCCTGCATTACCGTTAGATGGAGTGTCATTGCTAGAACAGATTCAACCTTTTTATGAGGGTGCTCTTTATCTGGATAATGATGTGAATGTAGCGGCTCTTGGAGAACACTGGCAAGGTGCAGGCATCGGGAAAAAGCATCTGATTATGCTCACAGTAGGCACAGGAATCGGTGGAGCGATCATTTTGCATCATCAATTGTTTCGTGGTGCGGATTATACCGCCGGTGAAGTCTCTTATTTGGTGGTCGATCATCAGCCAGAACAGGTATCGTCAGCCACAGCGAATAGTCAGGGGATTTGGACGATTCGAATCACATGCGTCAGGTACAGGTATTGGTGTATATGCAAGACAATGGTTAACCGAGCATAGAGCAGATCATACTCATCCGATTGTAGAACATGCAGGCGGTCAGATCGAGCAGGTGAATGCTGTAGATGTATTGCGATTGGCTCAAGCAGGGCATCCTGATGCACAGCAGATTATGACTGTACCGATCGATTATATGGCAGCAGGAATAGCTAACATGATTTCGTTACTAAATCCAGAATGTGTCGTTATTGGTGGCGGTGTAGCGGATTCTTCTTATTATATTGAGCAATTACATCAACGGATTGGTCATTTTACCCCGATTCAGACTCAATTAGTGCCTGCGGTATTAGGCAATACAGCGGGTGCACTTGGAGCTGTCTATGGTGTACTACATCATCCATTAGCAATCTACAAACATAGCCGTTAGGGCAAAAAGGAGCCGATGATGATCTCGATATGGAGTGCTAAATTAAAAGGAATACGGGACTCCTCGAAGCGGCTAGCAGATCAATGGACAGAGGAACAATCACCCAAAGATGTACTGCTACGGATTCGTAGCTTTTATTTGCTGGCAGGACTAGCTGGAGGTATATTTAATCCTTATTTATCTTCGATGCTTGTAGGTGGAGGGCTGGGAAGTGGACAGGTCGGCTTGTTGCTATCAATTGGTACGTTTATCTCGATTCTAGTACAGCCAGTATGGGGATTAATCGTTGACCGTTTTCAACAAATGAGATTGGTTTTGCTGTTAAGTGTAGCCATTCCAGGATTGTTATCGATTTTGTATCAAAGCCCGTACTTTCTCATTCTGATTATGGTCTATACGATCTCTACTGTATTTACAGCGACCCAAGCGCCTATGGCAGATTCGTATGCACTGGTTGCCGCGCAAAAAGCCAATACTACCTATGGAGCGATCCGTTTTCTCGGGAGTGCAGGTACAGCAGTTGGCGGTTATCTAGGCGGATTGTATGTCAGTCAATATGATGTATCGCTGATCTGGATTCCGTTTATGTTGTTCAATGTGTTAGCGGCAATATTAGCATTCACGTTACCACGACGTTCAGATGAGAGTCGGATTCTCAATCAATCGATTAGTGCAGGAATCAAAACATTATTAACGAATCGTTTATTTTTATTTTTCCTCGGTGGTAGCTTGTTGGTGAATCAGACGTTAACAGCATTTAATTCTTATTTTGTGCTGTCTTTTCAAGATGCAGGGGGTACACTTCAACTAGCAGGAGTAGGATTGCTGATCGCTTCAGCAGCGAATATTCCATCTATGTTGATAGCCGCCAGAGTGATTCGCCGGATCGGGCATGAGAAAATGTTGCTGTTAGCGGCTTTTGCTTATATTTTGCGCTGGGGTATCCAGTGGTTATTTCCTGTTCCATCGGTTATGCTAGCTGTACAATTGTTACATGGTTTATCGTTCGGATTCTTTTATATTGCGGCAGTAGAATATGTATCACGCATTACATCCAAACATATGCAAGCGACCGGACAAAGTATTTTTAATATGGTGTTTGTCGGGATAGCAGGTATTATTGGTAATTTGCTCAATGGATATTTACTTGAGCTTGGCGGATCGCAAGCGATGAATCTTTCTTGCGTCATTAGTGCCTTACTGGGTTCTTTGTTATTGTTATATGTAGCGGTGCAGAGCCGTTATTCCTCTTCTGTTCCTCAATCTTAATCAATGATTATTTTATTTTTAAAATAACCCTCAACAAATAACGTCTAAAAGCGTAAACTAATAATAAATATGTTCTATGATATGTTGTCACAACAGATTGTCTGTGTCAGTAGCATTCAAGGGGGAGGACCATTTGCTATTTAAAAACTGGTATCGCCGTCTGTTGCTATCGTATTTTCCGATTTTTTTATTAACTGTCTCGATATTGATCTTTTTATCATTTCTAGTCATTAATGAAATTTCACGTCAAGAAACAGCCAAAGCGGATCGAATCTCTACCGGATATATGAAAGATACGTTAGAACGATCGGTGAGTGAAGTGGAACTGGATATATTAAGCGATCTGGAGACTTCCAATGTATATCGTTTATTTCTGAATAACGATCAGGCTGATCGTACAGCAGTCACGTATCAGACGATTGATCGCTTGCGGATGCTCGAAAATAATAATGAACTGATTGCATCAATCTATATGTACCGGGATGCCGATCAGCGGATTTTAACGTTACATGGGATTAAAGAATTAAGCGCTTTTGCTGATCGTGATTTTGTGCAGAAAGCTTTACAAGCACCGGAACAACGGGGTTGGTCAAGTGTACGCTTATTTGCCGAAATGAGTAATGATCCCAAGCAACAAGTGATTACGATGTATAAACGTGTGCCGTTACCTTTTGGCGATCAAGGTTTAGTGGTGATCAATATTAGTGTATATGCGATGCAACAGACAATCGCATCGATGTTCAATCCACAAGTGTCTTTTCTTGAAGTGCATGATGCTTCAGGGTTACCGATTTATCCTGCTACCGCTCTCAGCGAGGCAGAACATGGCAAAACGCTCACAACTCTGCATTCAGATCGATTAGGATGGACATTTGAAAGTGGCATTCGTGCCGGACAATTATTTGCATGGGTATCGGTTATCTCGTATATCTGGATATTGATTGGGATATTTGTCGTAGGGGTATCGATTGTCTATATTATCTATATTACACGCAAAAATTATAAGCCCATTCAAGTGATGATGGAACGAATCGAATCGCTTCAATTGGGCGGTGAATCGACACGTAAAGATGAGTTATCGTTGATCGATCATGCTCTGGAAAGTCTGATTGAACAGACGATTGATTACGAACAACAACATCATGAGAATCTTCTTATTCGTCGGCGGCGCTTATTTATGAATTGGATCGAAGGCGAATATCCTGAAAGTATGCAACAGGAACTGCATAATGTACATATTTTCAACGAGTATGTTCCTGCTTCGATTCATACCGATTCGTATACAGAAGTGCCTTACTATGCAGTGATCGTAGCAGAGATCAAAGACTATGACGCTTTTCGTGAAAAAGGAAATGTGCAAGAACATAATACGCTCAAATTGGCACTGACCAATGTTTTTCAAGAACTGGTACAGCAAGAAGGATTGCAAGGATGGTCGGAGTGGATCAGTGTACGTCGTGCCGGTATTATTATTTATGGGATAGATGAAGAAGAACGGCAATGGAATCGGCGTTTATTTGCTTTAGCTGCTAATAGCCGGGAATGGGTTGAACATAATTTACATTTAACGATTACACTGGGTACAGGCGTGACTGTCCACGATATCTCAGAAGTGCATCAATCCTATGAATCAGCATTGCAATCGTTAGGGTATAGTCTGACACTGGGACGAGATGGCATAGTGATGTACAGTGATCTTCCTCAAGGTCGTGAGCAGGAAAGTTATCGTTATTTGCAGAATATCGCTGATCTGGTCAAAGCATTTCGTCTGACTCAAGAGGTATGGCGAGATCATCTGAAGCAGATGTTGGATCGTGCAGAAAATGAGCCATTGCGTGATGAAAGTATTCGCTCACTTGTGTTATCGCTTTTACAAATGTTAAGCCGCGAATTGGAAGGAATGTCTGAACCATTGGATCTTTTGTTAACCGGAGATACCGCCAATTGGACGATTGAATCGATTGCAGAAGCGGAAACGATCGAAGAAGTATACCAAGCATTGCACCAATATTTGGATCAGGTCTATGCTCATTATGTAGAAGCAGGAGAATCGACCAATTATCATGCGTTGATCGGTGAAATGAAATCGTATATTGAAGATCATTTTGCTAATCCAGATTTATCGCTAAATCATTTGAGTGAACGATTTAATGTTACGCCCAAGCATGTGAGCCATTTATTCAAAGCAGAATTGGATATCAAATTTATAGATTTTCTAGTACAACTTCGCCTTCATCGTGCAGAAGAATTACTATCTTCAACAGAAGATACGATTCAGAATATAGCGATTCAAGTCGGATATGCCAACTCAATTACATTTGGACGTGTGTTCAAACGCATTATTGGTGTGACGCCCGGTGACTACCGTAAGCTCAAAATGAAGCCTGCTTCGTATGAGCCGAAGTAATGTCACTTTTGACTAGCTAGCATCATATACACTGCCATAAATAGCATCTGCAAATATGTCGCTTTTTTGAAGTAATGCTGTCGCAATCTTGTTGTATGATTTGAATACTGACATGTTAAAATGACTTCAAGTTACAGTAAATGACTAGCGTATACGGAGGGTAAAGCACATGGAACAGATCATCAATGTAGGTATTATCGGATGTGGTGGAATCGCACAAGGAAAACATTTACCATCACTAGCGAATCTCGATTATGTCAATGTGGTAGCATTTTGCGATATTATTCCTGAAAAAGCACAAGCACTTGCTGAACAATATGGTACAGCAGATGCACAAGTCTATGAAGATTATCGTGAAGTGTTGAAGCGTGACGATATTCAAGTTATTCATGTCTGTACACCAAATGATGCTCATGCTGAAATTGCGATCGCTGCAATGGAAGCAGGCAAACATGTAATGAGCGAAAAGCCGATGGCGAAAAAAGCCGCAGATGCTCGCAAAATGTTAGAAGTCTCCAAAGCAACCGGTAAAAAGTTAACAGTAGGTTATAATAATCGCTACCGTCCAGATAGCTTAATGCTCAAGCAATTGTGTGAGCGTGGCGATCTGGGAGAAGTCTATCATGCCAAAGCTCATGCGGTTCGCCGCCGCGCTGTACCGACATGGGGCGTATTCTTGGATGGAGACAAACAAGGTGGCGGGCCATTGATCGATATCGGAACCCATGCGCTGGATCTTACCCTCTGGATGCTTAACAATTATGAAGTCCATTCAGTGACTGGATCGGTCTATCATAAGCTTTCTCAGACACCGAACGCTGCGAATGCATGGGGCCCGTGGGACCCTGAGAAATTCAAAGTGGAAGATTCAGCATTCGGATTTATTACGATGAAAAACGGTGCGACAATATCGATTGATGCTAGTTGGGCGCTGAATGTACGTCATCCGGATGAAGCTAAATGTACACTGTGCGGAACCAAAGCAGGAGCAGATATGAATGATGGATTGCATATCAATGGTGAAGATTTGGGCAATTTATATGTGAAAGAACTGCAACTAGGCGGTAGTGGTGTAGCCTTTTATAGTTCAGATCATGATGAAAAGCCTGAATTTATGGAGATGCGTCTGTGGATGGAAGCGATTATTAATGATACAGAGCCAGTTGTAACGCCAGAACAAGCTTTGGTGGTATCCGAGATTTTAGAAGCGATTTATACATCTGCAGAGACAGGGCAAACGGTCTATTTCTAATCTTCAGCTATCAGAATTGAATCTAATGGTACAAAAAAGTGATTCCACCTCAGGAGTCACTTTTTATTTTGCAATCTTTTCCAATTTATAATGTGTCGCTTTTTTATAGTTGGGATGTCATTTTAATTCATTTCAAATGTTGTCTAAAATATGATATTTTGTCGGTAGAGTGTCACTATTTTAAAGTACAATCATTATACAGTGGGAGTGAAAATCATGATCAAAGTAGCAATATTAAGTTATTGGCATGTACACGCACAGGACTACACTAACGATACGTTAAATCATCCAGATACCGAAGTAGTCGCAGTATGGGATGAGATTCCAGAGCGAGGTCAGAAAAAAGCAGAAGAACTCGGTGTTCCGTTTTATGAAGACTTGCATGAACTGTTTGCCAATCCTGATATTGATGGTGTAGTGATCACCACTCCTACTGTTATGCATCGTGATGTAATGATTCATGCAGCAGAAGCAGGCAAACATATTTTTACCGAAAAAGTTATCGCTCCAACCAATGATGAAGTGGAGCAAATTATTGAAGCAGTGAACAAACATAATGTAACATTAACCGTATCTTTACCACGCTTAAATGCAGGCTATACACTGGCGATTCAGCAATTGTTAGCAGATAAAGTATTGGGTGAATTAACACTGGTGCGTACCCGTTTATCTCATGATGGAGCTACACAGGGCTGGTTACCGGATCACTTTTTTGGCAAACAAGAATGTGGTGGTGGCGCACTGATTGATCTAGGTTGTCATCCTGTCTATCTAGCACGTCTATTTATGGGTATGCCTGAAAGTGTATCTGCTAATTACGGTTATGTGACAGGCAAAGAAGTAGAAGATAATGCAGTGACTACATTCCGTTACAGCAATGGTGGAGTCGGTATTGTAGAAGCTGGATTTGTGAATAAATTTTCTCCATTTGTGATTGAAGTGCATGGTACACTCGGCAGTGTATTGTACAGTACGCATGATGAAAAATTATGGTTGCGTGCAGGAGACGATACAGCATGGCAAGAAGTGACGATACCAGCAGATCGTGAGACTGCTTTTGAACAATGGGTAGCACATATTCAAAATGGCACCAAAGCAACAGAAAATATCGGACTCGCAGTAGATCTTACTCGTCTGGTACAAGCGTCTAATCAATCGGCAGCGGAAGATCGTCCGGTAAGCTTGTAAAGCAGACATTACCGTATATCAATGTACCTTATCTCTGATCGAAGAAAGGACGAAGATCATGATCAAAAATGAACGATTCGTCCCGTTACAACCGATGCGTGAAAAGCCATTTTTGCTAGAAAAGCTAGATCTGAAATTCCGATGGGGCAATTATGGTTTTCGGGTATTACGTTTTCATTTAAATTCATTTGCACCTGGAGCCAAAATCGGATTTCACAAACATTCTGAATTTGAATTTCATTTTGTTGCTTCTGGCAAAGGCAGTGTCGTGCTGGAAGATCAGACGTATTTTTTGCAAGAAGGCATGTTTTATTTAACAGGGCCTGACGTACTTCATGCACAAGAAATGGATATGTATGATCCGCTTGAAGAATTATGTCTACATCTGGAGATCGTTCCGTTAACAACTGATTCGTCATTGGAACAGATGGACAATGATAAGGGTAAGGCTTCTGCCACACCTGCTGATTGGGGCAAAGAACAAGAAGTCTCGGAAGCCGAGCAATGTGTACGTCAATTGTATAATTTGCCTGCACGTCCGATGATGGATCGCAGACAAACGATGTCGCATTTTTATCGTGCTTATGATGCGATTGTTCATCATGAATCTGGTGTGTACGAGACGATCCGGCAATGTATTATTCAGATTATGTTACTAACGGCGCATGCTTCCGATCAGGAAAAGCGACCGTGGTTAACATTACCTCACCGGGAAGCGTCAGAAGTTCATTTTCAGATGGCATGTCAGTTTATTCGGGATAATTATATGTTTCCGATTGCACTGGAAGAAGTCGCGACCACAGTAGGCATTAGCAAACGTCAGTTACAACGGGTGTTTCAAAAGTACACTTCAGCTACATTTACCGCGTATCTCGAAGAAGTTCGTTTAACCCATATTTGCACTGAACTACGGCTAGGGAACAAAACGGTTGAACATATTGCACTGGATAATGGATTTGAAAATGTAAATTATCTGTATCTAGTGTTCAAAAAAAGGTATGGAATGACTCCACGTTCTTTCAAAGAACAAGCTCAACAGATGATCAACGAATAAAACCGTATGATCTACCGCAACGTCAACATGTCTATCACCAACAAGCCACAGCAAAATACTTGATCAGGAGCTGAATAGCAAATGACCTCAACCATTCGTATAGGTATTATCGGCAGTGGCGGTATTGCGCGTATGCATGTCAATGCGTATCGTCAGATGGAAAATGTAGAAATTGTAGGTGTAGCAGATATTGTACCGGATCGAGCGAGCCAGTTTATTGCTACACATCATCTTAATCATGCACACGCTTACGAAGATCATCTGGTCTTACTGGAACAGGAATTAGATGGAGTCAGTATTTGTACACCGAATGTATCGCATTATCAGACGACCATGGATGCACTTGCAGCAGGCAAAAATGTATTGCTGGAAAAGCCCATGTCTGTCACATTGCAAGAATCGGTTGAAATGGTAGAGATGTCGAAAAAATCTGGAAAAATGCTATCGATCGGTTTCCAGCCGCGGTATGATCCCAATATGCAATTTATTCGCAATTATATTCAAGACGGCAATCTAGGTAAAATTTATTACGTTGAAGTTGGCGGTGGTCGACGTAGAGGGATGCCACAAGGTACATTTATCCGCAAAGAATTAGCAGGAGCTGGAGCACTTGCCGATATCGGTTGTTATTCTCTCGATCTTGCTCTTCATACACTAGGGCATCCGAAGCCGTTAACAGTATCTGCTACAGTATCCAATCATTTTGGAACCAATCCCAAGTATCATCCTGAAGCTGAAAGTTTCAATGTAGAAGATTTTGGAGCAGCACTGATTCGGTTAGAAGGTGGCATCACGCTTCAATTTAAAACCGCATGGGCAATGCATATGGATACATTAGGAGCGACCCGTTTTCTCGGAACCGATGCCGGTATGAAAATCACGCCTTATGGCGAAGGCCCGTGGTCAGGAGTATGGGACGGTGGTGTCGGTACAATTACCAAATATCATGATCTTGGTGGTCGCTTAACCCATACGCCGATTCCTTGTGTACGTTCTGATCTGAATTTATTTGATGAAAAAGTCAAAGATTTCGTCAATGCTGTAGCTAACGGATTACCTGCTCCGATCTCTGGCGAACAGATCATTTTGAATCAAGCAATTATTGATGGTATTTTCCGTTCTTCAGAATTGGGTAAAGAAGTCGATATTGTATTGCCTTAAGCGCTTGGCAGTATAAGCGCGACCCAGTCCAATAAGAAGTGATTTTTGCAAAGCAAAATATCTTACATCAAGCGCTTGGCAGTATAAGCGCGACTCAAGTTTAATAAGAAGTGATTTTTGCGAAGCAAAATATCTTACGTTAAATCCATCTAAGCGAAGCAATAAATACAAAGAATCTTTCAATTATTCGATCACGATCGAGTAGGAAAGGTTCTTTTTTATGTTTTTCCCCAACTACATAAGGAGATTAACGTTAATTTAACTAACACAAACCTCAATACGGAAAATAGTTGATCATCGGAATACAGTTGATATTCAAAATGATACCGCTTTCTTTGATAAAGTTTATACTCGGAAAATAGTTGATTGTCTGAATATCGCTATAAATGCCATACTGGGGACATCCCAAAAGGTACACATGATAATTATGCTGACTTTTTTGTACAAAGAGAAACGTTCTGAGGGAGAAAAGCTGACAAAGGGGTTGAGAAGATGAAAAAAGATCCAAATCGAAAAATGGGCAAACGTGTAACAAGTTCTATGTTAGCCATGGTGTTAGCAGGCATTACCATTTTGGCGGGATGTTCTTCCAATGAAAGTAGCAGCGGTGCCACAAGTGAAGACGGAAGTTCTATTTTAAAAGTAGAAGTTTTTGATCGTGGTAATTCTCCATCAGGTTATACCATCAGCAATAACTATATGACCAAGTTAGTCGATGAACGTTTTGGCACACCTAATAAAATTGATGTGCAATATGTACCGGTTCCTCGTTCCGATGAATTGCAAAAGTTAAATGTATTAATGGCAAGCGGTGGTGATGTACCGGATATCGTATTTACTTATGATCAAGGCACATTCAATCGCTATGCTGAACAAGGCGGTCTAACTGATCTGACCGATTTGCTCAATCAATATGGACCTAATCTCAAAAAGTTTTTAGGGGAAGATACACTTGCTTACGGACAAATTGAAGGCAAACAATTTGCGATTCCAGGTAAACGATCGGTGCTTGGCAAATATGCTTCTTATATCCGTCAAGATTGGTTAGATCAACTGAAATTACCGATGCCACAGACTACGGATGAGCTGTATACCACACTCAAAGCTTTTCAAGAAAAAGATCCGGGTAAAGTAGGAAGCGGTCTTATTCCTTTTGGTATGACGATTGCTCCTGCGCAATATGATCCATTATTATGGTCTTTTGTCCAACAACCATTAAGTGATGAACAAAAATATACATTAACACAAAAGTTAGGTTCTAGTGATTATCCTACATTGTTGCCGGGCTTCAAAGACGGTCTGCAATTTATGAACAAATTGTATAACGAAAAACTAATCAGTACCGACTTTGGTCTGGACGAAGATAAAAAGCAATTATGGCAAGATGTGCAAAACGGTAAAGTAGGCTTTTACACCGAAGATGCAGGTGAATTATATTTCACTTATAACGGCACATACAAAAATCTACAAACCAATGTAAAAGGCGCTACATTAACGCCTACCGATGTATTTACCAACAATGAAGGCAAACATGCTAAGCCTGAATATGCATCCAATGGTCTGTATATCATGATCCCCAAATCTAGCGCCAAAGCGGTAGAAGCGATCAAATATTTAGACTGGATGGCTTCGGACAAAAACTTGTTTGATATGCAAAATGGCGTAGAAGGCGAGAACTACACTATGAAAGATGGAGTGCCAGTTACTAAAGAAGATGCAACTGAAGAAGCTACCAATCGCCTGTACAACTACGGAGATATGGCTATTATCGCTAACGGTAAAATTGTAGGAACCGAAGAGCAAAACAATAACGCTTATATTATGCAGACACCGGAAGAATACCAAGCCGCTATGCGTAAATCGGTTGAAATCTCCAATACCGATACGATTCCACCGGTAAACTTCAGCGTACCGATCAAAGCCGAAGCCAAATATGGTAGTGGACTACAAGACAAATACAATCAACTGATCGTCAAAGCAACAATGGCTCCAACCGCTCAATTCGACACCGTCTACGAATCCTTACTCAAAGACTACATGAGCAGCGGCGGACAAGCCATCCTAGACGAACGCACCAAAGTATTCCAAGAACAAGGCGCTAAATAATAAATAAAGCTCACCTACCGTGTTCAAAGTTCCTTACATTCATATCAGGAAAATAAGGATGCTGTTCTACCAATTTCTCAAATGGATTCAACCCAATTATTCATCACTAACTATCGAAATAAATAGCGCAAGGAATCTCCAAAATCAAATCATTCTTTCAACCATTTCAATTCACTTTCTAATCCAAAGCCAAACTTGCTACACCCACTCAATGTGCAAAAACCGCAACGCCATCTTTAAAATAAATGTGCTCTCACCACCAAGCGTAGTGAACAGATTCTTTCTGAAAGTCGCCTTTAAGACTCGGATATCGACCGCCCAGCGGTCAAATCAAGATATCCGATCTTACCAGCGACGCCAAGAAAGAATCCGTTCACGAAGCGCTTTCCCATCACCCTAGCACATTTCCACCCAACCCAAAGTGAAGGTTTTTCCACAACCATCTTAATGAAAGGGGAGTACCAACGTGAGAATGTCTACTTACCTCCGCAGATACTGGCAGTTGTATTTCCTGCTCATTTTACCGATTGCTTATTTTTTAACATTCAAATACGGACCGATGTACGGTATTCAGATTGCTTTTAAAGACTTTAACTTTTTTCAAGGGATTAACGATAGTGAATGGATCGGTTGGGATGCTTTCCGCGAAGTTTTTCAAAATCAGGATTTCTACAAAACATTGCGTAATACATTAATGCTGAACTTTCTAGATCTGTTGGTTTCTTTTCCAGCGCCGTTATTATTAGCAATTATGTTGTATGAAGTCAAAGCGGTCTGGTTCAAAAAGTTATCACAGACTATTCTGTATATTCCGCATTTTATCTCATGGGTGATTATCGGAGGAATTGTATATCAAGTGTTCGGTACGCAATCAGGATTCGTAAACAATATGTGGATGGCACTTGGCTTTCAGCCGATCCCTTTTTTAACCGATCCGAATTACTGGTTAGTGACGTATTTGCTAACAGGAGTATGGCAAAGTGCCGGCTGGGGCACGATTTTGTACTTAGCTGCTTTGACAGGTATCAACAAAGAACTGTATGAAGCCGCAGATATGGATGGAGCAGGACGACTCAAGCGCATATGGCATATTACATTACCCGGTCTCAAAACAACGATTATTACATTGTTGATTATTAATCTAGGCAATATGGTTACGATCGGATTTGAACGTCCGTTTGTAATTGGAAATGTAGCCGTACAAGATTACTCGGATGTACTCAGTACATTTGTATATCGGATCGGTCTAGAATCCGGTCAATACACACTAGCTACCGTTGTTGGACTTTTCCAAGCTGTTGTTGGATTGATATTTGTACTCGGTGCGAATTACGCATCTAAGAAATCGACAGGAGAGGGGATACTCTAATGGAGAAAATAGCCGATATCAGCAAAACGACTGCGGTCAAAGCCAAAACGACAACCAGTAAAGGTGATCGGATTTTTGATATTGTGAATATTACTTTGCTTAGTATTGTCGTGCTGGTCTGTCTGATTCCATTTATTCATATTCTAGCGATCTCTTTAAGTTCGGCTCGTCCGATTATGTCAGGCGAAGTATCGCTATTTCCAGTAGAGTGGACGACAGAAGCGTATGTCAAAGTATTTAGCGATATGTCGATGATTCGTTCGCTTGGCTTTACGGTGATGCTGACCGTTATTTTCACGATCCTTTGTATGGCGATGACAATTGCGGCAGGATATCCATTGTCCAAGTCCAATCTCAAAGGACGCGGATTTTTTATGGTCTTGATTATTATTACGATGTTTTTCAGCGGTGGTATTATTCCCGAGTATATTCTGGTGCGTAATCTACATTTGCTGGATACGATGTGGGCATTAATTTTACCGGGATTGATCAGCCCTTTTTATCTGATTATTATGATTTCCTTTTTCCGCAATATTCCGGAGAGTCTGGAAGAAGCGGCTGAAATGGATGGAAGCAGTCACTTTTATACTTTATGGCGCATTATTTTACCATTATCGTTACCAGTGATTGCTACATTAAGTCTTTTCTATGCGGTCGGGCGCTGGAATGGATTTATGGATACATTAATGTACATTAATAGCCCTGATCTATATCCGTTACAGCTCAAATTATATCAATTGATCCAAAATAATATGGCTAGTGAATTGATGCGCAATGAAGTAGTCGGTTCAGCGCAAATGATGCCAGAAAGTCTAAAAGCCGCCAGTGTTATTTTTGCAACGATTCCGATTCTAATTGTCTATCCTTGGTTGCAACGTTATTTTGTCAGTGGAGTAATGTTAGGAGCAGTTAAGGGATAAATATCTGATATTTCAAATGGGTTGAAGAAAGGAGTCTATATGCTTACATCCAAAGGGGACTATTCATTTTCAACATGCTGGAATATTAAGCGTCATAACAGTGGGGCAGAGATGATTGCTGAGATTCAAGAGCTTGGATTTCAGCAGGTAGAGCTAAATTACAATGTGACTACCGAGATGTTGCAGACGATTGAGCCGATGATTGAACGCGGCTTGATCGGGATCTCCAGTGTGCATAATACATTTCCACATACGCCTGATCCTGATTATGGAACCGATTCGGTATTGCTCGGGTTCGACGATGAAGAAAAACGGCATAAAGCGATCGATTTACTGGTAAAATCGGCTGAATATGCTCATCGTTATGGAGCTAAAGCTGTTGTAGTGCACCCCGGCGAAGTTCCGTTTGCGACCAATATTGATGAGACGTTAAAAGGAATCTATCACGAACAAGGCAAAGACTCGCCTGCTTATCAACAGCTATGGTCGGAAATGATAGAGCGTCGTGAACGTCTATCTGAGCATTATCTAGAACGGATTCAGCACAGTCTAGAAGAAGTCTGTGATCGTGTGTTATCCAAAGGGTACGATGTAGCATTTGGAATCGAGACTCGTTCTCGTTGTTATCAAATGCCTACATTATCTGAAGCGAAAAAGATACGTGATCGTATGCAAGGTGCGCCTGTCTATCTCTGGTACGATATCGGTCATGGCATGATGATGGATCGGATGGGATTGTATCACAATGCAGAAGAAGCGAACGCTATGAAAGAGGAGATTATCGGCGTGCATATTCATGAGACGTTAGGATTATCCGATCACTGGTGTCCATATATTCATAGTAAAGACATGACTTTTTTTGATCGATTTCTCGATATTATCAACGCGGCTCCTGTCAAAGTATATGAATTGAAAGCCGCTTGTCAGCCAGAAGAGATTGAAGCCAGTCATCAGTTATTGATCAGCAAAATTCAAGAACGTCACCTTATAAAATAGAGAATACTACATTGCATATAGAGCAGATCAAAAGCAAGGAGGGAATAGGTATGGCGGTGAGCGAGCAACTGGTGAATATCAATGATCTATGGGTAGAGCAAGGTATGTCTGGACAGATTTTGGATCGTGATCATCGATCTTTTGGTGGAGTCGTTGATCCTGAAAATGGAATTGCTTGGCCGAATCATCATGCAGGTACACCGGTATGGATGGCGATCTGGGGAGCGGCATTGGTTAATCCTTCCTCAGCTTACTATCATAGTGAACACGTGTTAGAGCGACTTGAATATGCGGCTCAGTATATGCTTGCTTTTCAACATGACGATGGGTCCATCTCTCCGGGGTGGACTAATTTTCATTCGCCTCCAGATACAGCCTTTGTCGTGGTAGGCTATTCGCAATTGTATCTGCTATTAGAACAAGATGATTGGAGTAAAAATGCTCCAGTAGCTAGTCGTATATTGTTATTTCTCAAGCAAACGATTCCGGTAATGATAACAGGTGGTTGTCATACACCTAATCATCGCTGGGTATTATCAGCGGCACTTAGTTATTTGTATCGACTATTCGGTGATCCCGGATTGCTAGAGCGAGCAGAACAATGGTTGGCAGAAGGAATAGATATCACTCCAGACGGAGAATGGACAGAGCGTAGTAATGGTATTTACAATGCGGTAAGTGATGTGATGTGTATTCATACGGCTCGCTTGTTAGACAAGCCTGAATTGCTAGAGCCCGTGCGAGCGAATCTAGAGATGATGATCTATCTGATCCATCCTTCAGGAGAGATTGTGACTGATTATTCGGGTCGTCAAGATTTTGGGCAGAATTTTACACTGGATAGTTATATGCTGTCTTATTATTTAATGACGATCATCGATCAGAATCCTCAATTTGCGGCGATGACAGCATTAGCTGAACAAGCGTTACAGACCAATGCTCGTCCACCAAGCAGTGCCAACAATCCATTGGTAGGCATGCTGTTATATCCAGATGAAGGTACACCTGTGCTGGCAACAGCTTTGCCGACGCATTATCGCAAAATGATTAACGGTTCATTTGATCGTTACCAATATATCAAACAGATTGCAAAAGTAGGCTATAGTCAGATTCAATACAGTCGTCCTCATTTGGATTTTGGTGCACCTGTCATGCGGATTCGTGAAGGGGATACCAGTATCACGATGATGACAGAAACGTCTTCTTTGCTGGCGATCAGATACGGGCAAGTACGATTGCTTGGTGTACAGATCGCTTCGTATTTTGGTCCGGGCTTTGTACCGATGCAATCTTTAACACCAACAGCAGATGGGTTCACAATGACAGCGACGTATGAAAAGGGTTACAATAGTTGTGTACCTGAGCATGAATTACCTGCTTCTGCACAAGCAACAGTGAGTCCGTGGTATTTGCTTCCTCATCAACACCGTATTTCTACTCATACGCAGACCTATCTATTGGAAGTGCGTATTACCGAATTGGAACATGGATTGGATCTAGAAATTATCTCTAATGAGCCTCCAGATGTGATGACACAGCTATCGTTGGTGTTCGACCAGCAAGCGATCATTACAGTGGTCGATGGGCAATTAGAGCAGATCACTCCTGAATCCCAGTTATGGTCAGCAGGAAAGGTTGTTGTTCAGCAAGGAAATGACATGATGGAATTAACAGGTGGATGTCTGCAACATACCGCTAGCAGTGTACGAGAAGCTTCGTATCCGCGCGATTGTCAGACGTTACTTGTCAATGTAATGACTCCTTTTGTGCACAGAATAGGGATTCGTCTCTTACCCGGTACAGATGTATGATCGGATCTATATACATCTACAACTATGTCGACTAAAGAGGTGATTGATTTGCGTAACCAAAAGTATACGTATACCGCTCCACCGAACGGGTTTCCTGAATGGAACCGCAATCCCGGCATTTTCCGTCTCAATCGTCTAGATGCGCATGCATCTGTGATTCCGTATGATTCGGTAGAACAGACTTTAAATGGAGAAATCGCAGATTCACCCTATTACCAATCCCTAAATGGAACATGGCAATTCGCTTGGGCTGAAAATCCAGATCAGCGTATTGTTGATTTTTATACAAAAGAGTATGACACCAGTACATGGAAAACGATTCCTGTACCTGCACACTGGCAAATGCATGGTTATGATGCTCCTCATTATACCAATGTACGTTATCCGTGGGATGGACATGAAGATATTCAACCACCGGAAGCACCGACCCAATTCAATCCTGTCGGTTCATATGTACGGACATTCTCTGTGCCTCAAGATTGGCAGGAAAAAGGTTCGGTCTATATCCACTTTGCAGGTGTAGAATCTGCTTTTTATATCTGGGTAAATGGCGATCTGGTCGGTTATAGTGAAGATTCGTTCACTCCGGCTGAATTTGATCTGACTCCTTATTTGCAAGCAGGTGAAAATAAATTAGCGGTAGAAGTCTATCGTTGGTGTGATAGTAGCTGGTTAGAAGATCAAGACTTTTGGCGATTGAGCGGTATTTTTAGAGATGTTTATCTATATGCGTTGCCTGATACGCATATTCAAGACTTCTTTGTACATACTGATCTGGATCAACAGTTTCAGGACGCACAATTAACCGTCGATCTTACTTTGCATCATTCCGGTTCGGCAATGGCTCGTCCTGATCCAACAGACAGTCTACGTTTTACCGATGTAGCCAAAGAATCGTACAGTATTCATGCGCAATTGTATGATGCTGATCGCAATCCACTTTGGGATCTTCCATTAAGTGGCCCGGTTTCGTTTCCATTTAATGCAACCGAAGGATTAGAAGGTGGAGATATTCATCGTACACAGATTCAGTTGTCTGCGAATGTGATAAATCCATTGAAATGGAGTGCAGAAGCGCCACATCTCTACTATCTGGTGCTGACGCTTAAAGATACCAACGGTCATATTATTCATTATACAGGTTGTCAGGTGGGCTTCCGTACATTCGCAATCGAAGGCAATGTCATGAAGATCAACGGGAAAACTGTAGTCTTTAAAGGGGTTAACCGTCATGAATTCAATGCGGTGACCGGACGTGCGATCACACGTGAAGATATGATTGCAGATATTCAGTTAATGAAATCGTACAATATCAATGCTGTACGGACTTCTCATTATCCGAATCATCCGCTCTGGTATGAGCTGTGTAATCAATATGGATTGTATGTGATCGATGAAGTGAATCTGGAAAGTCATGGTGCTTGGACGTACGGGCAAAAAGAACTGCTCAATACTGTGCCAGGTAGCAATCCAGATTGGACATATAATGTGTTAGATCGTACCAATTCGATGTTCCAACGGGATAAAAATCACCCATCCATCGTAATCTGGTCGCTCGGTAATGAATCATTTGGTGGCGATAATTTCTTGCACATGGCGGACTTTTTACGCAAAGCTGATCCATCACGAGTAGTACATTATGAAGGTGTATTCCATTATCGTCCTTCTGAAGATGCTTCTGATATCGAAAGTCAGATGTATACTCATATTCGTGAGATCGAGAAATATGCTCAACACAATCCAACCAAGCCGTTTATTCTATGTGAATACAGCCATGCGATGGGGAACTCTTGTGGAGGCTTAGCAGAATACTGGAAATTGTTCGATCGTTACGAAGTATTACAAGGTGGATTTATCTGGGATTGGATCGATCAAGCGATTCAGACACAGACTGAAGACGGAACTACGTATCTAGCATATGGTGGTGACTTTGGCGAGAGTCCTCATGATGGAAATTTCTGTGGGGATGGTCTGATTTTTGCAGATCGTACCGTATCTGCGAAGCTTGCTGAAGTGAAGAAATGTTATGAACAGGTGAAATTTAACTGGCGATTGGGTGAAGATCATCCTGTAGATGATGGATTAGAATCGAATGCGGTCATTACAACCAAACATTTGTCCGCAGGCGAAGCGGTAATTGAAGTTGAATTAACGAATCAGTATTTGTTTACTTCGTTAGAAGAATTTGATTTCAAATGGATCTTAACCGCAAATGGACAACTTGCTGATCAGGGTGTGTTAAGCCATGTAGTCTGTGCTCCAGGGCAGAACGTTACAGTCACTTTACCTGAATTGAAGCAGATTCCACGTGCTCCAGGGGTAGAATATATTTTGACATTATCGGTCGTACTCCGCGCAGATCAATTGTGGGCACAAGCCGGTCATGAAGTGGCATTTTCTCAATTTACATTGCCTGTTGTGCTGTCATTTGGTTCTCATCATGATGCTGAATTGCACGATCCTGAGCCGATTAGTGAATCGAGCCTTGTCGCTGTACAACATGCAGGTATGATTATGATCAATGGCGAAGGATTCTCGATCATTTTCGATTCAACTAATGGTGAGATGTTGTCTTATCAGATCAACAAAGTCCAATTGCTAGCTCAAGCCCCTGCTCCTCATTTCTGGCGTGCGATGACAGACAATGATCGCGGGAATCATCTGGATGAGCGTAGTGGCGTATGGCGCAGTGCGTCAGATGAACGGGAATTGGTTCATTTTGAAGTCGATCTGGCACGAGCGCAAGATATTATTATTATCAAAGTAGAATATTTACTGCCGACCGCAGGGTATTCACAATGCTTTGTCGATTATCATATTTTTGCCGATGGACGTGTAGAAGTGACTCAACGCTTGAATCCGGGCAAAGACTTACCTGAGATTCCAGAGATCGGTATGTTGCTGATGATGGATGCTTCTTTTGATCAATTATCATGGTATGGATTAGGTCCACATGAGACGTATTGGGATCGTCAAGCCAGTGGTAAAGTAGGCATCTATACCGGAACAGTAGCCGAGCAGATGGCTCCGTATCTCAAACCACAGGAATGTGGAAATAAAGTAGATGTACGTTCAGCGACAATTACCAATCGTGATGGAGTGGGCTTACAGATTACTGGTGTACCTCTGGTTGAACTGAATGTTCTTCCATATACACCAGCAGAACTGGAAGCCGCACCACATCATTACCAGTTACCTGTCAGCGGACATACGGTTGTGCGTATCAATGATAAGCAAACAGGAGTCGGTGGCGACGATAGTTGGGGTTCTGAACCGCATGAACAATATCGTCTGTATGCGAATCGTTCGTATACGTATAGTTATGTAATGCAAGGTATTGTGAAATAGGATAATACAAAGAACCGTAAGCGAGACAGTACTCGTTTGCGGTTCTTTGCTATGTTGTAGTATAAAGTTGTCATCTAATCAATCTGCCAACCGTTTACTTAAATGCTTACGAAGTGATTCTGCCAGCGCAGGTTCTTCTAATAGTTGGCGCAAGGTAGGGGTATCGCCACGTTCATCATACAGGATTCGATTACATTCCGCGATTGTACTTCCATTGCCTTCACGGCGAATCATTTCAAATTCATCTCCAGCTTGTACAACTCCATCTTCCAATACACGAAAATAAAATCCAGAATATCCGGTCTCCCGTACGCGCATGATCATTTCTTTACGTTCCAGATGAGCAGATAACTTGAAGCAAGGCTGGCGGGGCTGACTGACCTGTACGATAGCTGTTCCGATTCGATACACATCTCCAATACATACCACATCTTCAGTCAATCCAGTGACTGTAAAATTCTCCCCAAAAGCCCCCGCTTCAAAAGGACGATCCATTTCTTTGGCCCACCAGGCATAATGATCTTGCGAATAGACACAAGCGGCTTTGTCAGGGCCACCATGATTTTTGAGATCGCCTTGACCATCACCTTCAATTCCTTGCGAGCTAATGGGTAATGATTGAGTAGAAGGGCGTTTGATAAATCCGGTATAGACGGATTTGTTATTCCACTCTACATTTACAGGTAATGCTGTGTTTAACGAACATAATTTTGGTAACATAGATATAGTAGGGTTTACCATAAGATCATTTCCTCCAGATTGGGATTGCATTACAGATATTGTTATGTGTTCTATCATAATATAAGCCACTTTATTAGAACATCTCTTTCAGCAAAATATCCTTTTTGTTAAAGGCTCCCCTTTGAGCAGGGAAGAAAGGAAATGATAGATGAAGATAGACAAACGCACATTCAAATTCAACATATGGCTTCCGTTATTGCTAGTATGCTGGTTGATCTTGCAAAATATGACAGGGATTGCTTATAGTGCACAGCAACAAGGATTTGTACGGGATGATGCAGGACTATTCAGCAGTAGTGAGATCGACAAGCTTAATACAGAACTGAGTGGACAAGAATACCAGATGTATGTGAATACAGCTACAGGTATGGACGAAGCCCAAGGGCTGGCTTATGCCAATCAGATTTACGACCGCTCCAATTTGGACAAAAACGATATTGTACTTGTTATTACAACCAATCCGAATTACGTCCATCTGGTATTTCAAAATGCAGTACTCGCTAACAAAATTGCAAATAGCAATGAGCGCACGGTACAAGGGGTAACCGATAACGAATTTGTTCCCTCTGCCCAAGATGGCGATATTGTAGGCGGTGTGCTGGCAGTTAATAAATACATCAATCATGTTCCATTCACGACAGTCATTTCACAAAAGTTAGCACAAGTCGGATTAAACTGGGGTTCAGCGATTGCATTATTGATCGGTGGGATTGCGCTGATCTGGTTTTTGATCTGGTTGATTATTCGCTTAAATCAGATGGGCAAGCTCCGAACTCGCCGTCAGCAGATACAAGTACAGCACGATCAGATTGCAACCTCACTCAATAGCTTGATCGTATCTGATCTGTTCAAAGAGTTAGAAATGGGATTTGTAAACGGACAGACAAAAGAAATGATCGAACAGTTGCAAGCACAGTTGATGAAAGAACATGCGCATATCGCTATTTTACAGCAACAAATAGACGCAGTTCGCATCTCGATCGGTTCTGTCAAAAAGTCGGCTACCGATCTCGAACAGATCGAACAACAACAGACCGAGTGGGCAACTGATATGGCAAATGTCCAAAAACATCATCAAGAAATAGACGAGTTATCGCGTACTGTACGGGGAATGGTTGAAGCATCCAAAGTCAATCTGGAACAAGTGAAACAGACAGTAGCGAATCTGGAAAAGCAATACCAGTATCCACTGACCGCGATGAAAGATCGAATCGCTACGATTGAGCATATTTTACAAGAAGCTGATCAGTTGGATGAATTCGATTTTATCAAAGCCAAAGAACCGGCTGAACGTGCAGATCAATGGTTAGATGTTCTGCTAGAAGATATCCGTCTGTATGGAGAATGGGTGCAACGCAGTCAAAGGTATAATGTCGAGATCGACAATACCGAACACGAATTACGTCCGATTGTCGAACGGGAAAAGCTTAAATTAACGGTAGACGATCCTTTCCGTTTTTTAGAACATGCACGAGCTGAAGAAATCAAGCTAACTCAATTGCTAGCAGGCGGTAATGTAGAATTGATCCGTCAAAGTATGACCATTATCGAGCAAGATATTGCAGAAGCCCGTCAGGTGGTAAGTGATCTGATTCGTTTCCGGGATGAGTCCAACAAGACATTGATGATGGCGCAACAGCAAATGACAGACTTTCGCACAATGCCTGAAGTATATAATCAGGAAGTGAGTCGTCTGCAAGGAGAGTATGCCAATGTTCATATTCAAGAACAAGGGGCTCGTTATCAAGAAATTCAGAAAAGACAAGGTGAAGTCAATATACTGACTCCACAAATTGTAAATGCACTACATGATCAAATCCAACAGTATCGTCAAGCCAATATATGGAGCGAACAAGTGAGAGAATCGCTATCTCGTATGGAGGAATTACGTACCGAGATTACAAGCTACAAAGACCTGTTAGACAATCAGAAGCAAAGTGAGAAACAGCGCTTGGCAAATCTACAGGCAGATTATCAGCGTGCCAATGAACAGCAAGCAGCGATTAGAGTTCATCCTGATGATACCCAGCAAGTACAAGCGACTAGTTATGACGCTCTAGAACAAGCACAGCAGATCCTAAGTGGAAGCTTGCTTAATATGTCGAAAGTCAAAGAAGCTGTAGATCACGCGGCAACCAATACAAAGATTTTTGTAGATCGTGTAGAAGAGCTGACCAGACAACGTCAAGAAGCTGTGGAAGCGATCGAAGGGCTACTACAAGAACACCGGAATTTGTCTGCTCGTTATTTTACAACAGCGATTACCACCCATGTTCCGATGCTTCATGTACTGATCGAAGAATTACAGCAACTGGTCAGTCAGGGTTATTTTGTACAAGCACAGCAAAAGGCGCAAGAAGGCGAAAGTATACTGCAATTTATCGCTCTCGAATACAAAGCGATCTATGATCAGGAACAAGAGCGCAAGCGCCGTCAGCGTTCATCCGGCGGAGGTTCAGGCGGTTCATCATCTGGTGGAGGAAGTCGTTCGTCTAGCAGTTCCAGTTGGAGCGGAGGCAGTAGCCGTTCATCAGGTTCATCGAAATGGTAAATGTTTTGCTGATTCGTTGTATATTTTCTGAAAGCTATATTTGCAAACACGTCATAGAGAAGACTATGATAAGGATAGCTAGCAAGTCTAAAGACGATGGTATCAGTATAGGGAGGTAGAACAATGGATCAGTCATCTCAAGCGGGACAAGGTCAACCGACCAAACCGCAACAAGTCGAAAGTAAATATGTAAGAGAAACGCGTTGTTTTAAAACATCCCGTGTATTCCCGACCGATGTGAACAATCATAATACATTATTTGGCGGTAAATTGATGTCATATATCGATGATATTGCTTCAATTACGGCTTCCAAATTATGTCGTGTAGATACAGTCACCGCTTCTACAGACTCTGTCGATTTTCTGTATCCGATCAATCCGACCGATTCAGTCACACTGGAATCGTTTGTCACATGGACAGGTCGTAGTTCGATGGAGATTTTTGTGAAAGTGATACGCGAAGACCTCAAAACAGGGGAGAAACGCATTGCAGCAACTGCCTTTCTTACCTTTGTAGCGATCGGTGAAGACAATCATAAAGTTCAGGTACCGACAGTGATCCCAGAAACAGAAGAAGAACGCAAATTACACGAAACCGCACCTTCACGAGCAGCGATGCGTCGCCAACGTAGAGAAGAAAGCAAAGAATTTGCTGATTACCTCACTACCGAATATCCATGGGAATAACAACAAAAGCCAGTACACTCTATCTCAACTAGAGCGTACAGACTTTTTATTTTATCCGATCAATCTCAACCGCGGAACTATTCTTTCTGCTCGGTTTTGCGCGCTTTCCAACGCCACATCATTTCTCCGAACAAATAGCCGCATAACAAAAATAAAGGAACCGTATCTGTGATTTCTTCAAGGATACTATGAAAAGTCAGTACAAAACGATGATCTATATAATGCATGGCGATCATGCCGAGAGATGTTGTCCCACCGTAGCCTAATACACCTTCGCTCCATATAAATTGATACTTACTCATCATGACCTCCACATTAGTAACGGTATTAAAATCAATGTTATGACAATACCCACATCTATCCGAACATGACAACTATTTCTAAATAATAGCGTATTCATAAAAGAGTCGCAAGACTATTTCTGCGTAATTGGAAAATAAATACAATCGCAAGAAGTAGCAACGCTATTTTCATAGCAATCAGCGGTTATACATTCACAGAATCTCAGCTTTACAGCTTACGTTTATAAAGGGAGCAAATCTTGGCGTTTGGCAATATGTTCACAGTCTTTGCAGACGCCTACCAATCCACCATTGTCATTGGCATAAAAAGTGAGGTGTTTGACATCTTTTTTGCAATACGAGCATTTTTGAAGTCGTCCACTGGAAAAAGATTGGACTTGCTTGGGTTGATGTAGATTGCGAACAGTTGCTAATTTGGGAGGAATAGATACCGGTGGTACAGTTGTATCTTTAGGTTGGATATCAGCAGATTTAGCAGAATGTTTTTGTTCTGATGTCAGATGTTTGCGTTCACGAAAAGCAGATAAATCTACAATATTGGGATGATGCGCTGGATGCTCTTGTGTTGTGTGATCTGGTTGTGGTTCTTGAGCTGGCAATATAGGATCTGCCGGATGTATCGTTACCTTTTTGAGAGGGAAAACAATCCAGAGAACAACAGCAACAGCAACCACGGCTACTACAATAATACCGGTCAATATAATCGATCCTGGTTGCATAGACATTCACCTTCTTTTACACATATTTAGTAAGAAAAAAACAATTAATTACAAAAGGATTACCTTTTAATTCCTATCTATCCCTTTTTTGTTACATTTAGTTTTGCTATAATTCGTGTCATAGGTAGAACGGTGCCTGTTTCTGGCATCAACACCGCGATATCTTACATATTACATGATGGTCGTAGAAAGTATAACTGCCACACGAGAGGAATGAAGATTGTGAAAAAGAAATTTAGAAGTTGGATGTCAGTATGTCTACTCGCTGCATTATGTGTATCTTTACTCAGTGCATGTGGTTCAGACGCCAAAGATAATGAGGCACAAGATGGCAAAGTTACATTGAAGTTCTGGACGATTGCTCTTCAACCTACGTTCAATGACTATTTTAATGGCTTAATATCAGAATACCAAAAAAGTCACCCTGGGGTAACTGTAGAATGGAGCGATTATCCATATGATGCCATTTCTAATAAGCTATTAACCGGAATCGCGAGTGGTAACGTACCTGATGTTGTAAATTTAAATACAGAATTTGCTAATCAAATGGCTTCTAAAGGTGCGCTTGCTGATCTAGGACAATGGATGAGCGATGATGAGAAAAAATCATATTTTGATGGTATTTTTAATTCGACGGTATTTGATAACAAAGCCTATGCATTGCCGTGGTATACCGGAACAGAAGTGTTATTTATGAACACTCGTCTGGTGAAGCAAGCAGGGCTTGATCCCAAAAATCCGCCAAAAACGCGTGATGAGCTCAATGAATGGTCCCGTCAGATCAAAGCCAAAACAGGAGCCACTGGATATGCAACTACATTTGCAGCTAGAATGTTCCCGGTTGAAGGCATTTCAATCTTAAACGACGACAAAACAGCAGCAGCATTTAATACGCCTGCTACCCTAGCTTTAATTCAGAAAATGCAAGGATTGATCCAAGAAGGCGTACTGGTCAAAGAAGATGCTAACTTTGATAAGCAGATTCAATACTATTCCAGTGAACAGACCGCTTTTGAAATTGCAGGCCCTACTTTTATTAATTTTATCAAAACATCAGCACCAGATGTATATAAAAATACGATTGCTGTTCCACTTCCTACAGGCAAAGCTGATGTGCGTTTGTCGAATACGATGAATGTGGTTGTTCCTTTGAAATCAGCGAATGCAGAACAAGCAGCTGAATTTGCGAAATTTTTGACCAATGCGACTAATCAGACCGCATTTGCCAAAGCAGCAAATACATTGCCAAGTACCAAAGAATCGATCAAAGATTCCTTCTTTACTGAAAATGATGGCACATTAGAATCGGAAGCCAAAGTGGTCTCTGCTGAAAGTTTGGATAAAGCAGTCGATTATATGGTCGGTGTACCGAATGCTGGTGATGTGAACTCGGCGATTGCACGTCAATTGCAAGAAATCTTTATGAATGGGAAAGACCCTAAACAAGGATTGACAGAAGCTGAACAAGAAGTAAACCAAATTCTGTCGCAAAACTAAAGGGCTCTGCAAGCAGATCAGCAACCTAACCAAAGACGGACCCTTTAAAGGCGGTGGACGAACATGAAGAAATGGATGAGAACAGAAACATTTGCCGCATGGGCATTTATGGCTCCTGGACTGCTAATTGTCGCTGTATTCGTGTTATGGCCAATTGTATACGGACTTCCGTTATCTTTAACCGATTATTCGGTCATTGGAGAAACGCATTATGTAGGTCTAGACAATTATGTAACAGCTTTTCAAGATAAAAGTTTTTTGGCGTCATTATGGAATTCAATGGTATATGTGTTGATTGTACCAATTATTCAGATTATTTCGATCTTAATGGCTATTCTGGTCAATAGCCGAATCCCATTAATCAAAGCTTTTCGCGCAGCGTATTATATCCCGGTCGTCACCTCAATGGTGGCGGTCGCGCTGATGTGGAGCTGGTTATTTAGCAGTAATGGTGTAATCAATTATGCGTTGATTCAATTGGGTGTTATTCAAGAGCAAGTCGGCTGGTTGTCCAGTAGTAACACAGCATTGTATGTCATTATGTTTATTACGATGTGGAAAGGGCTTGGCTATTATATGATGCTGTATCTGGCTGGACTTCAATCGATTCCAACCGATCTGTATGAAGCATCGATGATCGATGGAGCAAGTCGCTGGCAGACCATTTACCGGATTACGATCCCTTTACTGCGTCCGCATATTTTATTTTGTACATTAATCTCGTTAATGGGGGCTATTCGTGTATTTGATGAAGTGTTTGTATTAACCAATGGTAAAGGTGGCCCGGGAACGGCTACTTTGACATCCAGTCTGTATATTTATCAAAAAGGATTGGTGCAATTTAACTTTGGTTACGCGTCAGCACTTGGTCTGATTGTAAGTGTGATCGTCGGTATCTTGAGTATACTGGTGTTCCGTCTGAACAAGAAAGGCGGTGTGCAAACGTACTGATGAATAATCCAACGATAAATACCAAACCTAATTACAAAACGCCCAGTCCGCAAGCACGTAAATGGAAAAAAGCATTTCGGTATACGATTACGTATATTTTGCTGATTGCTTTGGCGCTGTTTATGACCGGCCCTTTTCTCTGGTTGCTCAGTGTATCGCTGATGCCAGGTCGTAATGTATTTTCCAATCCACCTGCTATTTTCCCGACGTTTATTAATTTCGGCAATTATGCGCAAGTGTGGAACTTTATGAACTTTCCTAAATACATTATGAATACGGTCATTATTACAGTGATGGGTGTTGTATTTAATATTGTTCTGTCCTGTATGACGGCTTATCCGTTAGCTGTATTCCGGTTTAAAGGTAGAGATATGGTGTTTACCCTGCTGATTGCTACGATGATTATTCCATCATCTACTGCAATGATCGTGCATTACTTAACGATCCAATGGATGAATCTAGGTAATACGTATCTAGGTGTAGTACTACCTGCGGCAGTATCGGTATTTAATATTTTCTTAATGCGCCAGACGTTCTTAACGATTCCGACTGAAATTCGAGACTCCGGTAAAATGGACGGTGCATCTGAATTGCGCATCTGGTGGCAACTGGTATTACCACTCGTCAAACCGGGTATTGCCGTGATTATGCTACTCGAAGTGATGGCATTCTGGAACAATTTTCTGTGGCCAATTGTTGTGCTAGATGATCCCGGAAAATACCCATTAGCATCAGCACTAACATATCTTAACGGACAATTTTCCTACAACTTCGGCTGGATCGCCGCCGGAACCATCATTTCCGTAATCCCGATCATCGTCGTATTCCTGTTCACCCAACGCTACTACATGGAAGGCTTAGCAGGAGCCGTGAAAGGATAACAGTAGTCATATGCATAGATAAACTTATAACTATTTCATATTTTGTACATGCTTAAAGAAAACAATTTAAAATTTCCAATTGCAATTCGCTTAAATATCATATTCACAAATAAGCTTTTTCCATAAATAACTTTTCTATCTCAATATCTTTTTCACACTTTACAATAACTATTCCTTACAACAAAACAACATTAACTTTACAACAAGCAGTCCATTTTTTCCTGCCCCACCAAATAGAAAATTGCCGAGCTTACTCTGAGCGAAGGGAACGATATCATGCTGAAAGAGCGAAGCGCTCGCCTTTAAGGTTGGATATCGACTGCCCAGCAGTCAAATCAAGATATCCAATCTTACCAGCGACGACAAGCAAGATATCGTTCTCAAAGCGGTGTAACCTCAAAGGAGTCATATTCCCAATGAAATTGGTGATTGTACCTTTAGACGAAAGACCTTGTAATTATCACTTTCCGTATGAACTGACACGAGGAACCTCTTATCAGGCTGTTCGCCCGCCTCATGAATGGATGGGTCGCAAAAAGATTGCTGCAGATACACAGCGCTTGTGGACATGGACCAAACTGGAATGTCAATCGGCTGACGGAGCAGTGATTGCATTAGATACATTGCTATATGGTGGAATTGTTCCTTCCCGTCTGCACGAACTAGATATGGATGAGCTGACACGCCGGCTTGATCAATTAAAACAACTGAAAGAGCAGAATCCATCACTCAAATTGTTTGCTTTTCAACTGATTATGCGATGTCCGCAATACTCTTCTTCTGATGAAGAGCCGGATTATTATGCCGATTGGGGACGAGAAATTTTCCGCAAAGGATATCTAGAACATTATGGTGAAGAGCACACATTAACGACAGAAGAACAGCAAGAACTGGATGATATCAATAGCCGTTTGCCACAAGAAGTACTGGATGATTATCTAGGTCGGCGTGCAGTAAATCGAGAGATCAATCGATTGGCACTGGATTATGTAGAGCAAGGTGTGATCGATTTTCTGATTTTCCCGCAAGACGATTCAGCTCCTTATGGCTATACAGCTAGAGATCAACAAGAAGTGCGGACACGTATTCGAGCATTACGTCTCGGATTACGCGTCTATATGTATCCAGGAGCAGATGAAGTAGGTTGTACACTGGTTGCTCGTATGATCAATCAGTTAAGTAACCATATTCCGCAAGTGTATGTTCGCTTTAGTTCGGTGAATGGAGCGTTTATTATTCCTGCTTATGAAGATCGCCGATTATATGAAACATTGAAGTACCAGATTATTGCCGCAGGAGGCATGGTCGCTTCAGACGAACAAAGCGCAGATATCTTGTTACTGCTGAATACCGCAGGAGAGAAAATGGGTGAAGCGGTCTATCAAGGATCACCTTCGGCTAACTATGATACAGAACGAACCACTGTAGAACTGGTCGAGTATGCAGGTTACATATTGGATCGTAATCCGGATGCTGTTGTAGCGATTGGCGATATCGCTTATGCCAATGGTGGTGATCTTGAATTACTGGATTTGCTTCGTCAGCGTGGAATTCTGTATCAACTGGCAGGATATGCAGGATGGAATACCAGTTCTAATACGTTAGGTACGGTGATAGCACAATCGATGATCTACCGTATGTATGGTGCGACTCAAGAACATATGGATTTTCTAGCATTACGGTATGTGGAAGATCTGGGCTACGATTCGGTGGTACGTAAGTATTTGAGCAATGGGCCGATCCAAGAATTAGGTCTGGATAAATTTCAATTAGACGGTGAACGAGGATATGTTGCCGAAATGGTGCGTAGTCATTTGGAGCAATTTATTGGGGAACATTTGCAAGAAAATGGCGTTCGTATTGATATTCAAGATTGCTATATGCCATGGAACCGTATGTTTGAAGTAGGGTTATCGATTCGTACGCATCAATCGGTACAAGATCACAAAGGAGAACAATCATGACAGAACAAATCAGACAAACAGATGTTGTTGTAATCGGTGGCGGTCTAGGAGGCTGTATGGCAGCTCTTGCCGCAGCCAAGCAAGGATTAACAGTCACCTTAACGGAACCGACTGACTGGTTAGGTGGACAGCTTACATCACAAGCAGTTCCACCGGACGAACATCGCTGGATCGAACGTACTGGAGCAACAGCGACATTTCGTGAATTTCGTGAACGTGTCCGCGATTATTATCGTCGTAACTACCCATTAACTGATGAAGCGATGAACAATCCGATCTTGAATCCGGGTAACGGCTGGGTGAGCCGGTTAGCTCATGAGCCTAAGATAGCCCTTGATGTACTGCATGAAATGATGTCTCCTTATCTGCATACGCAGCGTATTCAAGTGTTATATCATACTGTGCCTGTGGAAGTAGCTACAGAATATGACCGTATCGTATCGGTCACTGTAAGTCATGCGCAAGCAGTCGGTACAGTAAGTGAGTACACGCAATTGATCGGTCAATACTATCTGGATGCTACTGAAGAAGGCGACCTGTTGGCACAATCGGGAACAGAATTTGTAAGTGGAGCTGAATCGAAGTCAGACACTAATGAACCGCATGCTCTAGAACATGCAGATCCACTGGATATGCAGTCGATCACTCATGTAGCAGCAGTAGATTATGTAGAAGGTGAAGATTTTACAATCGACAAGCCCGCCGAGTATGAGTACTGGCGTGAATATATGCCTTCGTTTTCTCGCTTTCCGATTTTGAGCTGGTATGCTTCTGATGCGAATGATACGACCAAGTTAAAAGAATTTACGCTTTTTCCAAATGATCAAGGGGTCACTTCTTTGTGGGATTATCGCCGTATTATTGATCCAGCCATCTGGGAAGAGCCACTTCGTTCACAGATTCAAGAAGTCAGTCTATTGAACTGGGCGCAAAATGATTATTATGCAGGGGCGGTAACAGGTGTACCGATCTATGAACGTACCCAAAACCTCGAAAGTGCACGCCAGCTTACATTTTCATTAGTGTACTGGTTGCAGACCGAAGCGCCACGTCTGGATGGAGGCAAAGGATTCCCGGGTATTCGCTTGCGTGGTGATATTCTAGGGACTGCCGATGGACTTGCCAAAGCGCCTTATATTCGTGAATCTCGCCGGATCAAAGCGTTATATACGATTACTGAGCATGATGTAAGCAAAGAGTTACGGGGAGCAGAAGGAATCAAGCGATATGAAGATAGTATCGGTGTAGGTAGTTATTCACTGGATCTACATCCAACTGTCAAATCACACCGTACATTCTATATTCCTAACTATCCATTTGAAATTCCATTAGGATCATTGATTCCGGTACGGGTCAAAAATCTGTTGCCCGCTTGTAAAAATATTGGCATGACTCAGATTGCTGGTGGTTGCTATCGTCTGCATCCAGTGGAATGGAATATTGGAGAGTCCGCAGGATATCTAGTCGCTTATGCGATTCAGCAAGGTATTACACCACGTGAAGTCTACGAATCAACAGAACATGTGAGTCGCTATCAAGAGATGTTGCTTGAAGCAGGTGTAGTAATTCACTGGCCGGAAGATGTAGAACAAGAAGTGTTGAATCCTCAGTAATATAGTCTTTTTCTTTTGTTAATCTTTAATATATGAAATAGCCTTTTGTCCGTATGATCGATGGACAGAAGGCTATTTTTGGATACAGCATAGAACGATAACGTGTAGAACAATAGATATCGTTATGATTGTCATGAGTGAATATGAAGATCATTCTGCTAATCCTGCTGTGACCAGTTCTAACAATTCAGTACGTAACGTCTGCATAGCATCTTCATAAGGCATTCGTAAATATTTACTTAAATGCTGCATATCTTCTTCATAATAATCAAGTAACTCTAACATAGCCGCTTGATCCTGATGATGCTGAACCAAGTCTAATAAAGTCACGAACTGATCTTCTGAGATAGATACTGCAAGCTTTTCTGTTTCCATCGGTTCACCGCCTGTTGGCTAATTTGTAATTGTTCTGCTAATTCAGCTTCGGTCTGTTGGTGTAGATACAATCCTCGAATAATATGTTTTCCTTGCGCAGAAGGCAAGGTATCAATAAGTTCCTGAAGAAGAATATGTGAATAGGACTCTTCCATATGGTAAGGTGTATACTTATTGTTTTCGGTCAGTGTATGGAGTGACTGCTGTTCAGAACGAATCCGTACTTTGTTCCGATACTGGATACGCCATGCGATCTGCTTGAGTTGTCTACGATACTGCTCGGATAACGAGAGGGTCTGTTCCATCCTAATAGCTCCTTTGTATAGATTTCCTTATTTTGTTACTTGAGGGAACTTATGTTCTTATTTTATAATAAAAAAGAACTGATGAGGTTGGAGATACGGGTAATTTATAGCGACTTATAAGCTGATTTAGAGCGAGGAAAAAGATGGACGTTCTGGAAAAACCTTAATTGATACTTGATCCCATGTGTAGAAAGAGATAGTGTAGAGGTTGAATATCTATAGATCACTAATGACATACACGATTATTTTGAAGAAGAAAGGTGTTTTTGCACGTTATGCTTAAAATTCTAATGTTTATTTTTCTGATTCAGATTGTATATGTAACGGCATATACGTTACGAACGATACTCACACTCAAAGGACAAAAATATGTAGCATCTGCGATCAGTATTGTCGAAGTCGTTATTTATGTTATGGGACTAAATCTGGTGCTCAAATATCTGGATCAACCGCTAAGTCTCACCGTATATGCGATCGGATATGGACTCGGGATTTTACTCGGTTCATGGATTGAGGAAAAGATTGCGCTCGGGTATATTACGGTCAAAGTAATTAGCGATGTGCCGAATCAACGACTAGCAGAAGTATTGCGAGACAAAGGTTATGGCGTAACATCCTGGCTTGGACAAGGGCGTGATGGCGACCGGATCGTGATGGAGATTCTAGCCAAACGCAAAAATCAGGACAGCCTGTATAAAACTATCCTGTCTGTCGATCCCAAAGCTTTTGTAATTATGGTTGAGCCGCGCGAATTCCATGGTGGTTTCTGGACTAAAGCCATTAAGCGTTAAATAATACAGTCATAGAATCAGTAACCTATTCGGAAAAGTACTCCTCAATATCGAGCTTCTTCAAAGCTAGCCATGTTTACCAATGGTTCAATGGTTTAAATAATGATTGAAGCAAAATAAGAGGAGGGCTTTTGATATGCAAACGAACGTTCCAACAAAAAAGCTGAATGACGGACTGGATATTCCAGCAATCGGGCTGGGTACTTATTCGCTGAATGGTTACAAAGGTGCTGAATCGATCAAACAAGGTATTGAAGCAGGTTATCGTCTGATTGACTCTGCTTTTAATTATGAAAATGAAGGTGCAGTTGGTAAAGCAGTACGCGAAAGCTCGGTACCACGCGATCAACTACGTGTCTGCTCCAAATTACCCGGACGACATCATGCGTATGATAAAGCATTGGTAACGATCGAAGAATCGCTTCTTCGCACAGGACTGGATTATTTTGATCTCTATATTATTCACTGGCCTAATCCAAAAGTAGATAAATATGTAGAAGCATGGCAAGCGATGATTGAAGCGCAAAAACGCGGTTATGTACGTTCGATCGGAGTAAGTAATTTCCTGTCAGAACATCTGGAACGGATTATCGCTGAAACGGGAGTAGCGCCTGTTCTGAATCAAGTAGAATTGCATCCGTATTTTGAACAAACAGAACAGCGTGCAGCAAATGATAAGCATCAGATTATTACTGAATCATGGAGTCCACTCGGTCGTGGTCGCGGAGAAGGTGTACTTGAAGATGCAGGTGTGCAAGAAATTGCAGCCACTCATGGCAAAACACCGACACAGGTTATTTTACGCTGGCATACTCAGTTAGGCGCTGTACCGATTCCGAAAGCAGGATCACTAGAGCATCAACAGGAAAACTTGAACATTTTCGATTTTGAGTTAACTGAAGAGCAAATGAGTACGATTTCTGCATTCAGTAAAGACAACAAACGCTTATGGGATCAAGATCCAGCAGAGTATGAAGAATTTTAAACCAAGCATATCTTGAAGCAATGATTATGATTATACAACCAACGTAGACTATACAAAAAAGGCATCCGTAATGGATGTCTTTTTTTGGTTCAAGCAGTCTATACATATTCGATCTATCGCTTACAAAAACAACTTCATTTGTTGCTCCAACCACACTACATAACTTTGTTCACGCGCTATCGCTTTGGTTAGCACAAGATAATGTCCCAGATGAGGATGATCGAAGTACATAGCATCAGCTGTATTTTCTGTACCGAATACAGGGATCAGGTCATCATATTGCTGTTGTAAATATACCAATTTGTCTTGTCGCTGTTGAAGCTGATCTTGAAAAAGAGTCTTTGCTTCTTCTTTGGATAATGTATGGATAAAATACATTTTGAGCATAAACGCATCTTTTTCCGTTTCAGGTAAAGGTTCTGGAGATATCGCCCACGCTAACAGTTCTTTTCGCCCGGCTTCAGTGATAGTGTACATTTTCTTTTCTAACTTTTCTCCCTGAATCTGTGTACGAAAATGAAGAAGTCCTTCATCTACCAGCTTACGCAACTCTGGATAAATCTGACTGTGCTTGGCGCTCCAAAACTGTCCGATTTCTTTTTTAAATTGACTGGTTATATCGTAACCACTGTACTCTTGACGGTACAGTAGACCGAGAATCGCAAATTTTAATACTCTCATTCTATAATCCCCTTTGTATATCAATTCGTATATTTGACCATAGCATACCATAGTGTTAAAATAAACATGTTGATATTTACATGTTTTATTGAAGTGGTAATACATCAGAAACAAATCATTATCGCATTTACATTTCAGAAAGCAGGTGCTGTACAATGGAAAACTTTGTAGGAAGTCACATGATTTATACGTATGAGAATGGTTGGGAATATGAGATTTATATCAAAAATGATCATACTATTGATTACCGTATTCATAGTGGTATGGTAGCTGGACGTTGGGTGCGCGATCAAGAAGTAGATTTGGTGAAATTAACAGAAGGTGTATACAAAGTAGCATGGACAGAACCAACAGGTACAGATGTAGCGCTTAACTTTATGCCGCTTGAAAAACGCATGCATGGTATTATTTTCTTCCCGAAATGGGTACATGAACATCCTGAAATTACGGTGTGTTACCAGAATGACCATATCGCTTTGATGGAAGAATCTCGCGAAAAATACGAAACATATCCTAAATATGTAGTACCTGAATTTGCAGATATTACGTTTATCGAAAATGCTGGTGTAGACAATGAACAAGTCGTTGCCAAAGCTCCATATCCAGGCATGACAGATGATATTCGCGCAGGTAAATTCAAATAAAATTTAATAATATACAGGATGACCATCATAAGTTCTATGGATCATCGGTACAGCAAAAAGGAACGTCATCATGACGTTCCTTTTATTTTTATGTTCTAGTACGTTTCTGCCAATAGTTAAGGCGCTGTATGCAGTGGAATCACCGATTCACGCTCAACTACACGCCCAGGCACAAGTGCACGACCGAAAGTATAATAGGGATTGCTTACTTTTTTCAAAATAGATTGCACAGCAAGCTTGGCCATTCGTTCTACATCGACTTCCACCGTAGTAAGCGGTGGTCTGGTAAGTGTCGCATAAATATCATTATCAAATCCAGTAACAGAATAATCGTGAGGAACGGTATAGCCTAAATCTTGCAATTTGTTAATCAGATTATGCGCTACTTGATCACAATTACATACAAATGCGCTAGGCATAGGATCAGGTAATTGAATATCAATATAAGTTCCGTCTTCATCCCGATCATCCAATATCCAGTGAGATTGTACAAGGGATACGATGCTCCAACAATGATTTGTAATATCCTAGAAAACGATCTTGAATACTGCTGGTTGAATAAAGTGTACCTACATAAGCAATATCACGATGACCTCCGCGGATCAACAGATTAGTCAACTCATACGCTCCATAGAAATTATCGGTAACAACAGCATCCATATCGACATGCTCATCATAGAAGTCCAGAAAAATTTTGGGTAACTGCATTTCCTGCATCGCTTCGATATAAGGCTTGCCGATCTGCCCTAAAATAATCAAACCATCTATTTTTTGCTCATAATACAATCGAGGTAAAGTAAGTGTTGATTCTTCTTCTTCCCCTAACGTGGTCATAATACCGTAATAACCACCTTGCTCTAGAATTTTGGCAATATATTTATACATACGAAAATAAAAAGAATGATTGGTGCCGGTAAATCGCTCCGGGATCATCACTCCAATATTGTAGGATAGACCGTCTTTCATTGATTTGGCGGCTGTATTATAACGATAGCCCATTTCTTCGGCGACTTGTTTGATCTTTGCTTTTAGACTATCGCTTACACCATCTTTATCTCCAAGCGCTTTGGAGACGGTTACACTACTAATATTCAACCGATCAGCGATATCTTTCATCGTTACTTTATGATTCACAAGCCCACCCCTTTGTACTGGATCTATTGCATCTATATATGGACGTTTATCGGTCACTTATGACTATGAATACTACTATTCTATTATTCAGCACTATACCCAAAGCTGTAACAGACTAATACTAATTTTTTTGCAAAAGGCTGTCAATTGATGATTAATCATATACAAAGACATACAAACATCCCTGTAATCAGAGTACTTGTTCATAGCAACATTTTTGGCATTAGCTGTTTCAGCAACATATAGGTGTCACCTTGATCTTCAACTCCAAACCCTTTACCGTATAATGAATAGCAACATATCAAGCATTTTAACCAACGGTAGGTGAAATATAGATGGAACAATCAGATCTACAACAAATAGTAAAACAAGCGATTACAGAGAATGTGTTATTAGATGATCATTATGTAAGTGAACAAGAAGTGATCTATACCAGTCTACATGGAACTAATATCGAACGATTTCGCTTAAAAGCAAATCAGCAATCTTATATTTTGAAAAGATTACCTGTTCATCAAGAGCAGTACCGAGAACTATGGGTATACAAGCATATTATGCCACTGTTGCCAGACCAATATCCGCAATTAATCGCGTATGCTACGCATGACTGGAACGATGATCTATCGAGTGATGCTAATGCAGATCAAGATGATAAAAGGTATACGTCTTCATGGATCGTTATGGAAGATGTAGGAGAGATTCAGCATGTCCATCATGAACAGACTTTGATCAATGTTATCGATCAGATGGCAATCTATCATCGAATCTCTACTTCGTCGATTTATAATATGCCGACGGAAGGGCAAAAGCCATCGATCACAGTGTTACAACAACAAGTATTATCACAATGGGATGATATTCAGCAATTGATGCAAGATCGTGTACAACAAGGTAAGACGCATACCGACTGGTTACCTTTCATGCCACAGCTCAAGCAAGCGATTCAGCAAAGTGAATGGAACCAATCTACTGTGTTATGTCATGGGGATCTGCATGCAGGCAATTATGGTGTTACGCCTACAGGACGTTTGATGATATTAGACTGGGAGCATTGTCATCTTAATATACCGTTATGGGATTTGTATCATATGATCGATTTGTCTCATCCCCTATTTCCGCGGGCGATGAACACACATTTACGGATACGATTATTATCACGATATTGGGAGCAACAGGTGAATCCGGTACAATCAAAGTCCTATATGATAAAGCAATATAGCGTATTTGCTATAATCTTTTCTAGTTGGATGTTGTTATTAATAGAGCGAGATTTGCAGATGGAACAACCGATCTGGACGCATGCTCAGTTATATGTGCAACAAGCCGAAGTATGGGAGCATCTAGAGCAGTGTATCCAGTTATGGCAATCTTATAGATGATATAGATTTGTAAATAGTGAATACAAAAAAACCTCGTTGGCTGAGTAGCCTTCGAGGTTTTTTGGATAGTTTAAATATTGTATACTGTGAATCTTGTATATGATCATTTCCAAAATAAGCTTAGAATTTCAATTGATATCCTTCTTTATCGCGGAATTTACCTAAAATAATAATGATAATATCAACAATAACCCAGACACCGCCTAGACCGGCTGTAAACAACATCAACAATCCTGTTCCTACTTTACCTACATAAAAACGGTGTATCCCTAAATATCCGAAGAAAATACACAACAATAAGCTGACTAGATTACTTTTACGACTATACATAATGTTCCCTCCAAAGTGTGTTACTTATGATATTACATACGCATCTCCAGCGGTGAAGGTTCCTCTTTTTTTCATTTAACGGTATATTTAGAATATACACGCTACAAGACAATAGACGCAAATGATGCAAAATAATAGAGATATTATCTGGAGGAACGTTATGCAAAAAGTTGGACTTCTTATGCGCAAAATTCAATTTACTGAAAATCAAGGGCCACGTGTATTTGCAGAGCGATTACAAGCGTTGGGACGAGAATTAGGTGTAGATATCGTATTTATTTCACCAGAACGTCATGTGAGTGGATATGATTGGCTTCCTGGATATGAGCATGAAAAAAGCGATCTTGTTAACTATGATATCGTTTTAGATCAGATTCATAAGGAACAGATTGAACATGTTATTTATACGGTTTCTGGATTTACGTATTTGAAAATGTTTTTGCCTAAAAGTGTACTGTTTCCGCATAGTTTCCCTGATCCGGCACTGACAGGATATGAGATGATGAAGCCATTTTACAATATGGTCGACAAAGCGGTGGTACAGACTCCTTTTCTCAAAAGGCAATTAGCATCACAATTTAATATTACCGATGTAGATGTGATTCCTATCGGGTTTAGCGAGACGTTAGCGAATAAGCATTTTGATCCTTCTCAAGTGGTGGAAAACCGTATCTTATGGATTGGACGGGATGAAGAAAATCGTCGTCCTGATCTGGTGCTCAAGTATGCTCGTCAGAATCCAGACAAAGAAGTATTTATGGTGTTTGGCGGTGAACGTTACCGTGAAAGTATGCAGAAATATGATATTCCTTCCAATATTCATTTACGATTTGCCTTATCGCAAGATGAGATTTTCCAGTTAATGAATTCCAGTAAAGTGTATTGGAGTTGCTCCAAATTTGATACTTTTGCGATGCCACTGACCGAAGCGCTGGCGATGGGCAAAATTGTAGTTAAACCAGAGCATCCTTGTTATGACCATATCAGCTCAACCCACGCTTTTGCTGGTAATGAACGTAACTGGTTTGAACTGGTGAATATGGCGGCGGCTTCTCCACGCTCCTTTTCACAGGATAATCGCGATTATGCGTTTGATACGTTTTCCAGTTCGATTATGAGAGAAGGGTATCGTCAGTTCTTTTCTGAATGGCTAAAGTAACAGCATAGATCAGCCTTGATGTTGATTGACATCGCTTCATATCCTTGATAAAGTTTTGTTGAACAGAATAGACTTCTCATGGGATGTTACCATTCGGGCATAACCTGAACCAACCTGATTGCACATATTAGTGTGAACAGGTGAGTTCAGGTTTTTTTATTTTCGGGTTCGAGGGAGGCATCTGCTTTTAATCTCACATACAGGAGGAGAATTACAATGACAACAACATTTCCACAAGGCTTTTTATGGGGTGGAGCGATCGCTGCGAATCAAGCAGAAGGAGCTTATCTAGAAGATGGAAAAGGGTTAAGTATTGTTGATCTATTACCTACAGGAGAAAAGCGAAGATCGATTATGAAAGGCAATGTGCCTTCGTTAACCCCGCTTGAAGAAGAATTTTACCCTTCTCATGAAGCGATCGATTTTTACCATCGTTACCCTGAAGATATTGCTTTGCTTGCTGAAATGGGCTTTAAAGTATTGCGTGTTTCGATTGCATGGGCGCGTATTTTTCCTACAGGCGAAGAAGAAGCACCGAATGAAGCAGGGTTATTATTTTATGATCGATTATTCGATGAATTGTTACGGTATGGTATTCAACCGGTAGTAACACTGGCTCACTTTGATGTGCCTGTTTATCTGATTGAGAAATACGGAAGCTGGCGTCACCGCCAATTGATCACGTTATTTGAAAAATATGCGAAGACTGTGTTTGCACGTTATCAGCACAAAGTAAAATACTGGATGACGTTCAATGAGATCAATATGTTATTACATCTGCCGTTTCTAGGAGCAGGTCTTGTTTTTGAAGAAGGGGACGATGTCGAGCAGATCAAGTATCAAGCAGCTCATCATCAGCTTGTTGCGAGTGCATTAGCAGTCAAAGCATGCCATGAGATGATTCCAGATGCTCAAATCGGTTGTATGCTTGCTGCAGGTAGCTTTTATCCATTTACTTGTAATCCAGAAGATGTGTATCAAGGGATGGAAAAAGATCGTGAGTCGTATTTCTTTATCGATGTTCAATCACGCGGAGCATATCCGGGGTATGCGAAGCGCTTTTTCCGGGATCGTGGATTAGATATCCAGATGGAAGCAGAAGATGCAGAAATTTTGAAGCAACATACTGTCGATTATATTGGATTTAGCTATTATTCTAGTCGTACAACAAGTACAGATCCTGAAGTGAATCAAAAAATGACCAGCGGTAATGTGTTCGGTTCTGTAGCCAACCCTTATCTTGCCAAATCCGAATGGGGCTGGACAATTGATCCGTTAGGTATGCGTATTACAGCTAATCAATTGCATGATCGTTATCAAAAGCCTTTATTTGTCGTTGAAAATGGTCTGGGTGCGCATGATGAGATGAATGCCGATCAGAGTATCGATGACGATTACCGAATCGATTATTTGCAAAAGCATATTACAGCGATGAGTGAAGCGATCGAAGACGGCGTTCCTATTATTGGGTATACGTGCTGGGCGCCAATTGATATTGTGAGTGCTTCTTCTGGTGAAATGCGTAAACGGTACGGTTATATTTATGTTGATCGTGATAATGAAGGGAACGGTACCCTTCAGCGGATAAAGAAAAAAAGTTTTGCATGGTATCAAAAAGTGATTCAGTCTAACGGAGCAGATGTAGAAAATAATCTTTGATTATCGCTGATATACAGTAAAATGATGCCGGATGGAAATGCAGTGGAAAGCTGATTTCCATCTGGTTATCTATAGATGCTAAAGCGTTGACAAGGATGTATCACCTGAATACACTAGACGTAACTTTATAGATCAGACAAAGATGTATTGTAAAGAAATCAAGGGGGCAAGCTATGCGAATTGCCAAAGTCATTAATAATAATGTAGTGAGTATTTATCAAGCTGATGGTTCGGAGCTAGTGGTCATGGGGCGAGGAATTGCTTTTAAAAAGAAACCGGATGATAAGATTGATGAAAGTAAAATCCAAAAAGTATTTGCACTAAAAAACAAACAGACATCAGATAATTTCAAAATGCTCTTGCGAGAAGTACCGATTGAATTGATCGAAATTGTAGAAAATATGATCGTGTATACCAAAGAAACGTTAGGAAAAAAGTTAAATGAAAATCTGTATGTCTCCCTAACCGATCATATTAATTTTGCCATCGAACGTTATCAACAAGGATTGGAAATTAAAAATGTGCTTCTATGGGAAATTAAGCAAATTTACAGAGAAGAATTTGGTATCGGACTCAAAACATTAGAACAGATTAACCATAAGCTTGGAATCGAATTACCTGAAGATGAAGCAGCCTTTATCGCTATTCATATTATTAACGCAGAAATGAATGAAGAAGTCTCGACCACAATGACGATCACCAAGTTTATTCAACAGACGCTCAATATTGTGAAATATCATTTCAAAAAAGAGTTTGATGAAGATTCATTAAGTTATTTTCGCTTTGTGACGCATTTGAAGTTTTTTGCACAACGGGTATTGAAAGGCACTCATTATAACGATAATTATGATCATTTATATACGATGATCAAAGAAAAGCATCACGAAGCAGCTGCCTGTGCCGAAAAAATCCAAAAATTTGTAGCCAAAGAATACAATTATCAATCCACCAACGAAGAGTTATTATACTTAACGGTTCATCTAGAACGTGTGATTAATCGGTGACCCTTGTCTATTCATCTATACATGTAAGCGTTGACAAATATAAAAAATCAGTATATTCTAAGCACATTGAAATAACAAGAACAGCTAACTACACAATCAAATAGTACAGCCGGGGTTGTTACTGGTGATGCAGGCAAAACCTAAGTTCTGAAAAGTAGTGCGATCGATTGATCCGCTATTTTTCAGGGCTTAGGTTTTTTGTGTGCTCAAAAACAGAAATCAGCACATAATATCAATTAAAATGAGGGGTGAACAGCATGGATTTTGAGAAATTAGCTAAAGAAATCGTTGCAGGAGTAGGTGGAGAAAAGAATGTCAATTCACTGGTTCACTGTGCTACACGATTACGATTTTCGCTAAAAGACAATGCCAAAGCAGATACAACAGTATTAGAAAAAAATCCAGGCGTAATTGCGGTCAAAGAAAGTGGCGGACAGTATCAAGTTGTAATCGGAAACACAGTTCCAGAAGTGTATGAAGCGATAGGGAAAGTGTCTACTATTATTGACTCTTCAGATCGAGAGCGTGAAGCTGGGGAATCGAAAAGCAAAAAAGGATTTGGAGCAGTTATTGATGTGATCTCCAGTATATTTGCTCCGTTACTCGGTGTTATGGCAGGAGCAGGTATTCTAAAAGGATTGTTATTGATCTGTAGTAATTTTGGATGGTTAGAAGCGAAAAGCAGTACATATATTATTTTATTTGGTGCCGCAGATAGTTTGTTTTATTTTCTTCCTTTACTGCTTTCGGTCACGACAGCACGCAAATTTGGCGGTAATATATTTGTAGCTTTAACGATTGCAGGGGCATTGTTAATCCCTTCGATTACCGCGCTAAATGGAGCCGAAAGTGCAGTTACCTTTTTTGGTATTCCAGTTGTGATGATGAGTTATTCTTCAACAGTGATTCCGATTATTATTGCGATTATAGTGATGAGCAAGCTAGAAAAGTTCTGTAACCGTCGTATACATGAAAGTGTTAAAAACTTTATCACTCCGCTGATTTTACTTGTGATTATGGTGCCTTTAACATTAATGGTATTCGGTCCATTTGGTGTGTATGTTGGTAATGGTATCGCAGATATCTTAATCGCTGCTTTCTTATTCAGTCCATTGATTGCAGGTGCGCTTTTGGGAGCAGGATGGCAGTTATTCGTTATTTTCGGTGTTCATTGGGGACTGGTGCCTGTCTTTATTAATAATATTGCTGTGTATGGTCGTGATGGTATTAAGCCAGCAGCAACAGCATCTGTATTTGCACAGACAGGTGCTTCATTAGGAGTTATGCTCAAAACAAAAAATAAAAAACTTAAAACACTTGCAGGTTCGGCTACATTATCAGCATTATTTGGTATTACAGAACCAGCAGTATACGGTGTGACATTGCCACTTAAACGTCCATTTATTGCCGGTATTATTGGTGGAGCAGTCGGCGGTGCTATTATCGGGCAAGCAGGTACACAAGCATTTGCGTCCGGTGCGCCAGGGTTACTCACGTTACCTATTTTTTATGGCCCGGGTGGACAAGGATTTTCGGGGCTGATTATGGGAATTACGGCTTCTTTTCTTATTTCGATGGTGCTGACGTATATTCTTGGATTTGAAGATCCTGTAGAAGAAGAGAAGCAAGAGGTTGTAGCGACAACAGTAGCTTCTCCTACTCCGATACATCATCCAGTACGTGCAAGTGATACAGTACTTAGTCCGTTAAGTGGTACTGTTGTTGCTTTGAGTGATGTACCTGACCCTGCTTTTGCAGCAGAAGCGATGGGAAAAGGGATAGCTGTTGAACCTGCGGAAGGTCGCATTGTTGCACCATTTGCAGGAACAGTCACAGTAGCTTTTAAAAAGAAACATGCGTTAGCTGTCGTGTCTGATCAAGGACTGGAAGTATTAGTACATGTTGGTATGGATACAGTGAAGTTAGATGGAGAACATTTTACTTCTTATATACAAGAAGGCGATCGGGTGAGTGCAGGTCAGCTTTTGCTTGAATTTGATATTGCACGTATTCGTGAAGCCGGTTATTCAACGATTACACCTGTGATTGTGACCAATACATTTGATTATAGTGATATTATTCCTCTTCAACAGATAGTAGTGACTCATGGAGAACCGTTATTAGAAGCTATCGGAACAGAAAGTAATACTGAATCTACAACCCACACGGTGATATCTAATCCCAAGTACTCTACCTGAACAGTATTGATAAAATAGTAGTCAAATGCGTATAGGATTGCTATGATTTTAAAAGGATTATTCTAAGAAATAGTAAGGATGTGGAACAAGCATGACAGCATTACGCAAAGCTATTATTGATACAGACACCGCTGGCGATGACACGATCGCTATTTTGACAGCACTTCACCATTTTGATGTGCAAGGCATTATGATGACAGGTGGAAATGTACAATTTGATCAGGAAGTAGAGAATGCGCTATATACGATTCAAGTCGCAGGCAAAGGTGGAGCAGACGGACAGATTCCGGTCTACAAAGGATGCGAACGCCCACTGATGACCACATGGAACCAAGAGCAACATCGTACAGTAGAAGATGTGCATGGTAGCGATGGGATGGGTGGTTCTAACTTTCCCAAAGCGATCCAACGTCCAGCAGATGGACATGCTGTCGATTTTCTAATCGAAAGTGTACATAAATATCCGGGTGAAATTCATCTGCTTGCGATTGCACCATTGACCAATATTGCGATGGCTATCCAAAAAGATCCAACCATTGTGCCCAAAATTCCTCATCTATATGTAATGGGTGGAACCAACAATGCACTGGGCAATATTACACCAGCCGCTGAATACAACTTTTATGTAGATCCCGAAGCTGCTCATATTGTACTTCGTTCAGGGATTCCAACTACGATGGTAGGTTGGGAAATGTGTACCCGTTATTCGCTGATGGATGATGAAGATCATGCAGAGATTGCACAACTAGGCACAGCAGGCGCCGAGTTTTTCAAAGCGGTCAATCAAGTGGTTATGACATTCAACAAAGAAGTCCATCGACTTAATGGTACAACTCATCCAGATACATTGCTCATGGCTGTAGCGGCAAATGAAGCAGTAATGACGGAAAGCCACACGTACTTTGTCGATGTAGAAACGAAAGGCGAATGGACACGTGGCTATAGTGTAGTCGATATCAATGGACGACTTGGACAAACGCCAAACGTAAGAGTTTGTGAGCAAGTGAATCGTCCTGTGTTCAAGCAAATGTTGTTAGATGTGCTGGGTGCGATCAAGTAAAGAGGATGTAGATAAAAAATACAACTAACCAGATGTAATCGCTTCTGGTTAGTTGTATTTTCGGTTATTACTAGTATTAAATACTTGAAGTTCATTTGCTTTTTCTTGATAAAATGCTTTGTACTCTTCGCAAGAATTGATAAGTTCTCGATGACTACCTTGAGCTTGAATCTCTCCATTGTCTATTAAAATAATAGTATCTGCACTAAGGATAGTACTTAAGCGATGAGCGATGATGACTCTAGTACACAAAAGATCATCTAAATTTTGACTGATTTTTTGTTCAGTGATGGTATCTAATGCGCTTGTTGCTTCATCCAATATTAATACAGAAGATTCAATGACTAATGCTCTAGCAAGTACAAGTCGTTGCTTTTGTCCACCTGATAGATTAGAACCCATTTCTGAAATGATAGTTTCATAACCCATTGGCATTCGAAGAATATCTTCATGGATTTCGGCGATTTGGCAAGCACGTATAATTTGTTCTAGTGATATTTCATTATTATAAATTTGTAAATTTTCTTTAATAGTGCGATTGAAAAGAAAATCCTCTTGCATTACAATCCCCAATTTTTTTCTAAGAAGGGATGTATTCAAATCTTTAATAGAGTAACCATCAAAAAGAATATCACCTTGAGTAGGTTCGTACAGTCCTGCTATTAACGAAGCTAATGTACTTTTTCCTGATCCTGTTTTTCCAATGATCGCTACCTTTTGTCCAGCTTGGATATAAAGATTTATATTTTTTAAAATGGGTTGTTTTGAATGATAGTGAAAATGAATATTTTTTAATTGTATATTTCCTTTAAGGTTAGGCATATTTTGAATATGTTCATTGGCTTCGGTGTCAGTGTCTAGGATATCTCTTATTCTTTCCAACAATGTTTGAATTTTGATGACTTCACTAAATGATATCGCTAAAGAATTAAAAGGAGCTAAAAAAATGACTACTAAAGATTGAAATGCAAATAATGTTCCCAATGTTATTTTATTTTGGATAAGTAGTATTGAACCGAACCAAGCCACTAATAATGGAGCTACAAAAGCGAATGAAGAATGGATAGAGTTAATGTTATTTTGATAATTCAATTTCTTTTTAGTAGTAGCAATCTGCAAATCAAATATAGAACGCCATCCTTGGTACGTTTCCTTTTCAATCCCTAATGATTTCACTACTGAAACGCCTTGTATTGCTTCTGTCAAATAACCACTTGTATGTGTTTGAGCCGATATTTCTGCTTGAGTTAATGATCTCATTTTTGAACGAGTCATCATAATAATTATTACTTGGATAGCGGCTACACTAAGAACAACAGTTGTTAATGAAATAGATTGAGTGAACATATATATAGTTAAAATAAGTATTAAAAAGAAATTGATGATTGTTGAGATAAGCTGATTCGATATAATTTGTCTAATAGCAATATTACTATTAGTTCTCAAAATAAGATCACCACTAGATCGGAGCTCAAAAAATTTGTAAGGCAATTTAAATAAGTGAGAGATAAAGCGATCCATTAATGAAGTATCCAATCTATTTTGTAAATGAATTAACAACCGCCCATGTAATAAAGTGAAGCCTAAATAAATAAAGACAATAACCAGACTAGATGCACCAAGAACATGAATAAGATTTACACTATATCCATTAGTAGTCGTATCTATAAAATATTTTAATAAAATAGGAACAGACAAAGTAAGACATTGAAGTATCAAAGACCAAAATAAAATAGTATAAATAAGCTTTTTTTCTTTAAAAAAGGATAAAAAATATGAATACTTTTGTTTGATATTGTGTTCTTTGATTTGAAATGAATCATTAGGTACCAAACTTAAAGCTATGCCAGAATAAGATGTATTAAATTGATCTATACTTATTTTGGATCTTCCTATTTCAGGGTCAATAATAACAGCTGAAGTATCATTGATCGCTTCTAATACTACATAATGTTTTTGATTCCAAAAGATGATCGCTGGAAGTTGTAATAAATGCAATAATTCTGTCGGAATATGCTGTCCTTTTGCCTGCAAATTATAAGCTGTCGCTATATTTTTTAATGTTAATAAACTAGTTCCATTTCTGCCTTCATCTGCTTTTTTGCGAAGTTCAGGTAAACCGACTTCATGACGATAATATCCTAAAATCATTGCTAAACAGCACAATCCGCATTCAGATTGTTGCATCTGTTCTACAAAAGGAATTTTACGAGCATGTACATATTCTTTATTTAAATAGTCCATGGAATATCTCCTTTTTGATTAATCAAGGGGATTCTAATATTAAAACAGAAGGTACCTCTCTATTCCATAAACGCAACATAGTGTATCCAATGCCTGCTAATCCAGTAAACATATTAGGTGTGGATTGCTCACTACCTGGTATACCACATTTCCAATTTTGATCTGAAAACTGTACATGTTGTAATAAAATATTGGCACGATTGTATACAATCTCTAATAATTCTTGGTCATTTTGTTTAATTGCAACAGATAATAAGAAATCTAAATTTCCTAAATCCCCATGACATAAAGAATGACTAATTTTATCAAAACCAGCTTTTTTAGTTTTTTGAATAGCCCGTTTAAGGTCTTGTTCAAGTACAGTATCTGTATAATAATCAAGGGAATACAATCGACTTAATCCTACTCCCACAGCTCCATTACACCAATAGACTGGGTATAAAGGTTGGTTGGTGTTTTCTATATTTCTTAAATCAGTCCAATTTTCTTGATCATTAGAAAAAAGAGAATTATCATACAAGATAGCTTGTTGAGCTGTCTCCAAATACGTTGGATTTTGGGAAAAATGATATAGTTTAAATAGAGAGTAAGCTATGCCTGAATTACCGTGTGCGAGCCCTCCTAAAGGTTGTCCAAGCGGACGATTACTTTGCAACCACCCTATACCTGTATCGAGTTCGATAGCATGTTCAACTAAGTGATCTCCGTACTGTTTGGCTAATTGCAAAGCTTCTGGATATTTAGAAATATAGTAAAAATCCAGAATTACACTAATAATGCCTGCACTTCCTCCCAAAAAATCATACATAAAATCGTGCTTAACCCGTTTAAATAGTCGATCAATGATCTTACATCCTTGATCTAATAATTCTGTCTCATGCCAAAGTGAATATAAATGGTTGATAGCGTAAATAATAGAAGCATATCCTAAAAAAGCAGAAGAACTTGCTTTTTGTTGTTGTTCATCCGAATATTCATCTAATACACTACGAAGGCAAGCACGAGCTACATGTGTAAAATGTTCGTTTTTTGATTCATTTCCTAATACTGCATAAAATATACACATACCAATAAGACCATCGTACAAACCTAACTCCATCGGTTTATATTCAATTTGTTCATACTGGTTTACACCTAAAGAAACCCATGTAATATCCTTATTATCTTTTCCCCATACTGCTTCTTCTAAAAGAGATTCACCAATTCGAATAGCTTCTGCTAAATAATCGTCTTTAGTGTATAAGGTTGGTATCGTATGCTGAATCTTAGAAGGGGTTAATTCATGTTCATTATCTTCCGTTAACTTATGAATTTTTTTAACTGTACTTAATGCGTAATCTATATGATTCAATTGGATACGACAATCTTCTGCACTCCATTTATTCAATGTATTAAGCACTAAAGAGTAACTGCTATGATCATAAAATTGGTTAATTTCTTTATTTTTAGAATCATACATAACTGAAGAATCAGGGATAGACCAGAAATAAGGTACATCTTCATGTATAAGGTCTTTAATCTCAGAATCTATTACTTTAGCTAAAATAGGAAAACGATCAGCAGCTTTCCACATGATATTAAATAATTTTTCTCGATCTTTAGCATTTTTTAGATATTTAGGATGTCTTCCAGCATCTAACATACTACTGTAAGTTTGTGTATCTCTAACAATATTACGAATAGTAGTAGATTTAAATCCATGCAATGGTCCATCTTCAGACAGTAACTGACCGATATGTTGCAGCACTATATGATAAGCATTAAAAAATCCTTTTTTAATATCATCAATAAATGTAGTAGCATCATCAAACAATATGCCTTCAAATAAAGGATGATTATTTTTCTTTTCTACAGAGACCAGGCATTTTTGAATACGCATTGTATCTGTGAATGCATCAGCAAACTGATAAGCATACATAGATTGATTTTGTTGAGAGCCTAATCCACTAATATCTAATTTCATATCGTTCACATTGCGAATAGAAATAGGCAATAAACTTGTGCGCATAACTGATTCATTGAGTGATTTTAATGCGCGAGTTGTAGCATTATCCAAATGACTGAAAATAGTATTGTTATGAAATAATGCCTCCAAATCAATTAGAATAGGGTGTTCTCCTTGAGCAATAATATTTTCGTAGTGCATATCGGTAGCATTTAGCATATATAAAATCGCTAAATATTGTCCCTGTCTTTCATAAAAATGATTAACTTCGTTAATATGTATGCACTCTTTTTGAGAAATAAATTCTACCCAGCCATAAGAGTTGTTGTTAATAATATTAATTTTTTGTAAAGGGCGATAGATTGATTTTGAGTTAAACCATTCTAATAGCTTCTGAAATTGCACATCAATAGACAAAGAGTGAGGTTTATAAATTAATTTTTCTTTGTTTGCAAAAGTATACAAAATAACACTTTGTCCTCCATTATGTAGATCTCCCATCAAAGTTAAGTTGGAGATGTAATTCATTTTTATACCCATCGTTTGCTGGATATTTGAAGCATCACTTAATAATCGATGGGTAGAAACAGAAATAAGATTGATGATTTTAGTCAAACGTTCGCAGATCAATCTAGCTAATAAAGGATAATTCGATAAAAAGCTTAAAATAAGCTCTTTAGATCGAAAGTTTTGATTTATAAAATCTATGTATCTTTCAGAAGATGTATGGCCTGAAAGTTGTTCAAGAAGTCTACTCTTATTAAGTTCAAATATAAGAGTTTTGCCAGCTAACTGAATAATAGCTTGCATGTGATTAAGCAATATTGAACTTAGAATAGCATGCTTACTGTTTGCATCTAATTCAAGAGAGTAAATTTTCTCGTTAGCAACTGCAAAGCTATGTTTTAAAAATGGCATCATAAAAGGTACAAAAGGTATAGAGGAGATATCTAAACTGTTAAATAGCAGATCAAATGATTCTGTATCATAGTCATCAGAGAATATAGTATCTAACTGTTGAAACCAGGCTGTTTGATGTAACTCTGATTGTTGGGTGATTGTCTCAATTTCATTAGCATACAAAGCACTATTCCAATCAGAACTATCCAATAAAATTCTGATATTGTTATGATTGATCTGCTGTGGAGTCTGCATGTTAAGATCCCTCCTAATGTAATATAAATCCCTATAAAGAGATAAAGAATAAGAGCAAGAGCTCTTATTCTTTATTGTTAAAGCTCTATTAACCTCTTCCTAGACAACAGATGAAAGCTACAGTTCCTAAGTAACATTCAGAAGTAGCTGTTTTTACTACTCCATCACCACCACCAGCGATATTTTCCAACTCTTCGTCAGAAAGTTCGTTAACCGCTTTCAAAGCTTCGATTTCAACTTTACTCATATCATCAACTCCTTTCTTATATGTATACCTATATTTTACATTTTATTGTATTATTTTCATTTAATATGTAATGAAAGGATAATATTAAGTCTTGTAGACATGATTTTTGCGATTAAAAGGATATAATCACGATTTAAATATCATAAATATAGTATATAGTTCATTGTTTTCTTTTATTTGTAAAATATGAAAGAATAGATTTAGAATAATGGTTAGAAAGGAATGAGGAAATGGATAGATTATTACTTGTAGATGATGAAGAAGGTTTATTAGAAATGTTAAGTACTGCTTTGAGAATGGAAGGCTTTACTATGATTGATACAGCTAATACTGGCAAACAAGCATTAGAGAAAGTAGCTCATCATGAATATTCATTAATAATTTTGGATGTCATGTTGCCTGATACAGATGGGTACATATTGTGCGGGAAATTAAGAGAAATCACACGTTGCCCTATCCTTTTTTTAACAGCTCGATCAACTGATTTAGATATGTTGACCGGATTAAATGTAGGTGGCGATGATTATATTACAAAGCCGTTTAAACCTTTAGAAGTGGTTGCTAGAATCAAAGCAAAATTAAGAAGAGAAGAAATGTATAGACAATCTTCTACTGAGATCGTCTCAACCTATCGTTACGGTTATCTTGTGCTAGAAACAGAAAAAGCCCAGTTGTTTGTAAGAGGTGAAGAAATTCAATGTACTGCAAAAGAATTTCAATTATTGACGTTTTTTTGTGAGCATCCTAATTATATTTTTAGCTTAGAACGATTATATGAGCGTATATGGGGATTAGATAGCGTAGGTCATGCGAATACGGTAATGGTATATATCAATCGGTTACGTAAAAAAATTGAACTAGATCCCAATGTTCCTCAAGTTTTGATCAATATTAGAGGATTGGGTTATAAATTTATACCTCCAAAGGATGAATAATTATGAAATTGAGGTTAAAATTAATTATTTTATTTTTTGCTAATTTATTTATAGTACTCAATATTATTTATTTAGCTTTTGCGATTATTAATTCTATTAGCTTTGATATTATTTCCAAATTTAATCCTGATCATGATTTTTTAAATACACTTAACATTTTAGTTTTGAAATACCATGCGCTGATTATCTTTATTCTTGTTATTTTAGTGTATGCCTGGCTATTGATTAATCCATTGTTGCATATATTAGAATGGATTCAATTATTAGCAACCGAGCAATATAGAGAACCTGTTCGTAAAGACGGGACAGCACGAAGTGTATCTAAACGAACAGGCAAGTTCAAATATAGTTTTATTTTTTATAAAAGTATTATAGATTACCTTCATCAATTAACGACTATTCTTAAAAAGAGTAAACAAGAACGTAATGAATTAGAAAAAATGAAAAGAGAATGGGTAGCTGATATTGCACATGATTTAAAAACGCCACTTTCTTATATCAAAGGGTATTCTTCTCTATTGTTATCAGATAAAAATTGGTCGTCTGAAGAGCAAGTAACATTTTTGAAAAAGATTGAAGAAAAATCAGAATACATGGAAACATTATTAAAAAACTTAAATGATACTTTTAAATTCGATCAACAGAGTATAGAAATAAGTATGCAACAGCAAGATATTGTTGGATTTATGCGTGAAATTTTGATTGATTTTTCTAATGATCCTATCACCGAAGGATATGAAATTCGATTTTTAAATGATCCTGAGCATTCTATTATTTGTTATTTCCATCAGCAGTTTTTACAACGAGTGATCGTCAATCTAATTTCTAATGCTATTTTGCATAATCCGCTTGGCACCGTGATTGAAATCGTTATTCAGCAAGTAGATACGATGATCGAAATTATAGTAAAAGATAATGGAAAAGGTATGAATGCAGAAACAGTGGCTAATATATTTAACCGCTATTACAAAAGTGAAGATGCAGATGAGAAAAGAAGTTCTGGTCTAGGAATGACAATTGCGAAGCAACTTGTAGAAGCACATCATGGAGATATTTGTATTCAAAGCGCTTTAGGAAAGGGAACGATGATAACTATTCAGTTGCCTTTAAAATGTTAAGGTTATATTAAGATTATGAGTATTCTCTATTTAGAATCATTGCATATACTGTGTTTGAGGTGATGACAATGGTAAACATTATAGAGACTAATCAATTAATAAAGTCTTATAAAAACACAAAAGTAGTTAACCAAATTGATCTATCTGTAGAGCAAGGAGACATATATGGTTTTCTTGGACCTAATGGAGCAGGAAAAACAACAACTATTCGTATGTTACTAGGATTGATCAAACCTACGTCAGGAGATATCCAGATATTCGGGAAAAATCTTCAGAATAATAAGATGGACATTTTAAGAGGGATTGGTTCATTAGTTGAATATCCATCGTATTACGGGAACTTAACAGGTTTAGAAAATTTAGAAGCTATTCGCCGATTATTGCAAGTGAAAGATAAAAAAAGAAACCTGGAAATTTTGAAAGTTGTTGGCTTAACAGATGCTAAAGATAAATTAGTTAAAAATTATTCTTTGGGTATGAAACAGCGTTTAGGTATAGGTATTGCTTTGTTAGGTTCACCACGTCTACTCATTTTAGATGAACCGACAAATGGATTAGATCCAGCGGGTATTCAGGAAATACGTGAACTGATTAAAACGTTGCCCGGGTTATACGGAATTACGATTATGATTTCTAGTCATTTACTAAATGAAGTCGATCAAATGGCTAACAAAGTTGGTATTATCAATCAAGGACAATTGATTTTTCAAAACAGTATCGAAGAGCTAAGAAAGAAAAGTAATCCTAGAATTGTGATGCGTACTAATGATTCTCTTCATGCTGAATCTATCCTTCAACAAGAAGGTTGGAATGTCACTCTTAAAGAAAATGGAGAGCTTGAAATCAACGAAACAGAAGATAGCAAAATTGCTTATATTACTGATAAATTAGTACGTAAAAATATGGAAGTTTATCGGATACAAGAACAAAAGCGTTCATTAGAAGATATTTTCCTTGAAATTACGAATAAAAGGGGCGTTATATCATGAATGGTGTAATTGCCTCTGATGCTATCAAACTTAAACGGACTTTTATTAATCCTATCGCTTATCTTTATCCTATTATTGTTTTGTTTGGAGCTTTAATTATTGTAGCTTCGCAAAAAAGTAATTTACTAGAACAAAATAATGATATGTGGTCGTCTATGATTGTGATCGTTCATTTTTTAATTATGTTTGTTGTTCCTATTAAGTTAACGATTATTATTTCTAATTTAATTAATGTGGAGCATCAAACGAATGCATGGAAAATGATCCTTGCTTTACCAATTCGTAAATCCTATTTTTATTTCAGCAAATTGTTTTACATATTAAAGGTGTGTATGATTTCGGGTTTACTTCTTTTTCTAGGTTTTATTATGATCGGCAAAATGTTAGGTTTCGAAAGCAGTCCTCCTTATCTTACGTTGTTGCAGGAAGCTTTTTATCCTTATTTAGGTGCATTTCCGATTATTACATTTCAATTATGGTTATCTCTTCAATTTAAAAATCAAGCCTTCCCTATAACGATAGGTATATTTGGAGCGATTTGCATGTTCTTTTTGCAAATGAATACGTTAACTTCTTATATATTCTGGGCTTATCCTGCTTTGCTAACTCCTTTAAAACAAGTGGTCGAAAATAATACATTAGCAGCTATCGTTCCTAATGATGCTCTAGGTCTATATGCGCTATTAAGTATTATTTTTGGAATATTGTTTTTACTTATAGGATTGTATCAATTTAGCAAACAGGAAGTAGAATAGGGGTGAATAATAGATGTTAGGAACATATATTTCATTTGAATGGTTAAAATTGAAAAGGCAGAAAACATGGATCTTGATTATCATGGTTCCTTTTATAAGTGTTTTACTGGGGATTGGTAACTTTCTGGGCAACTATGATGTACTGATGGATCAGCCAACAGATAATGCATGGTTAGAAATATGGACGCAAATCACTTTATTTTATGGCATATTGTTTTTACCAATTGCTTCAGGTATTTATGCAGCCATTGTCTGTAGAACAGATCATTTAAATGGAGGTTGGAAATTACAATTTTCTCTTCCTATTCAACGCAATATTATTTACTTCTCCAAATTAATTGTGGTTTTGTTTTTAATTTTGATGATGCAATTTACATTGCTTGTATTTTGTTTAATTGGTGGTGCAATTGTAAATATTCATGATCCGATTCCTTGGGGATTTATGTTTGGTGCTATATTTTTGAGTTGGTTAGGTACATTTTCTTTATGTTCTATTCAACTATGGTTGTCATATAAAATTAAAAGCTTTGGTATTCCATTAAGTATTAATATTATATTATCTCTGATGGTTTTTGCAGCGTACTCTTCTCAATGGGGAATGTTTTATCCATGGGCTCAGCCAGCATTTGCTATCTCATCTCCTCAAGAAAGTCCTGTAGACTCGTTACCTCTATTTATTGGAGGAATCATTATAACATTTATTATTTGTGCCACTTGGATTGGATTTAGATTTAATAAAAGTGAGTTAAAAGCATAACTATTTCTGAGGAGGAATTATTTATGAAAGAGACAGAAAACATTAAAAGTAACTCGAAAAATATAACTATTATTTTCCAGGTTTTTGCTGGGTTATTTCTATTATTAACGTTGTACTATATTGGATGTAGTGTATGGGCTAAAGATGATTTTTCTAGTATCATTCTGTATTCAGCAGCAGTAGCAGCTGGATTTATGACTATAGCGAAAGTAATTGGGAATCATAAAAGTTTTGTAGCATACGCGGTTATTACAATCTTATTATTTGCTTTAGGAATTTTGGGTGTGAATGTGTCGTCTATTTTTTATTAAGTTAGAATAATCTACTATAAGATAGGTGATTTAGAATGTTCTCTGCATTACTGATCAATGAAGATCAAGCATTGCAAGAAGATATTACACATATGCTTCAAGGTCTAGGTGTTAAGCTAACTTGTACTGATGCGTCTATAGAAAAAATTAATAAAGTATTATCGTATCACTTAGTTCATGTTATCTTTCTAAATATAGATTCTATCGCAGAATCACCTTTATTATTAGTTGAAAGGATTCGTCTTCAATATTCATCTGTAGATATAGTATTTATGAAGTCTAGTCCAGACTATGCTTATCATGCTTTTGAATTACATGCGATTGATTATTTAGTTAAGCCTTTTAGTTATGAAAGATTTCGAGAGTGTATCAAAAAAATATGTTCTATTCACTATCCAAACAAAGAAAATTCAGGCGATATCAATCAATTACTTCCTGTAAAATGTGATAATGGAATACAACTTTTAAATCAAGAAGATATCGCATATATTAGTTCTGAAGGTAGATCATCTAAATTGATTATAAATACTTATCCTAAAAAATCATTTAAAGTAACAGAATCATTAAAATCGATCGAGCAAAGAATCAATTCCGCTTTTTTTATTAGAACCCATAGGAGTTATCTTATTAATTTGAATCATGTAAAGAGAATTGAGACATCTGGACAAACAAACCTAATATTTTTTAACCTTTGTCCAGATATTGCTTATGTAAGTAAAAATTATATTTTTTCTTTATACGAGAAATTAAATTTAAGATGATATTATCATACATTGTGTGCTAAATATAATTCTAAAAAAGACTAACTTTAACTGTTAGTCTTTTTCTATATGTATTTTTAAATATATAATTGTTGCAACATTTAATAGGAATGAAAAATAATTAATCTCTCTGCTACCAGAAACCGATATTAAAATAAAAGTCGAATTTTCGGGGGAAATGTCGGTGTCTGTCAAATTGAGAACTGCGTTAATTGTTACATTTATTGCATTGTCGTTGTTACTGTCTTTTGTACTGAGCACAACGATTAGTTACTATTCTTCAAAAAGTATCAAAAATGAGATTGGGGAATCTCTAGCAGGAACAGCTTATCAGACAGCAGATAAGTTAGATAATTTTATGTGGTCCAGATCAGGTGAAGTAGAATTATTGGGGAGCTTGCCTGTTTTTGAAAATAATCAAAATATCGGAAATATTCAACAAATGTTAGATCAACTGCAATCCCATTTTCCATCCTTTTCATGGATCGGATATACGGATACTAAAGGAAAAGTATTGGCAGCAACAGATGGCATTTTATTAGGCAAAGACTTGTCGGAGCGTCCTGTATTTCAACAAGGGATTCAAGGCAAATTTATCGGTGATGTACATGATGCTGTATTACTTGCCAAATTGTTACCAAATCCGAGTGGAGAACCGTTACAATTCGTTGATGTGAGTCTACCGATTCGCAACAGTCAGAACCAAACGATTGGTGTACTGGCTGCACATATGAGTTGGGCATGGGCGAAAGAAGTACAAGAAAGTGTCTTATTGCCAAACAAATGGGCAGACCAAGATATCGATATGCTGATTGTAAGCAAAAAGGATCAGACTGTTTTATTAGGACCGCGTGATATGGTAGGCAAGCCTTTACCTTTGAAAAGTATAGAGAAAGCCCAATTACAAAAAGATGGTTGGGAATTGGAAAAGTGGCCGGACGGCAATACATACTTAACAGGGTATGCCTATGGAGATGGATACTTGGATTATCCAGGGCTAGGGTGGACTGTTATTGTACGACAACCTGAATCTACAGCATTAGCATCTGTATCTGAATTGATGAACTTTAATATCTGGATTACGATAGCGGCTGCTGTTCTATTTGCACTGATTGGTTGGTGGTTAGCAGAGCGCATTTCGTTACCTATTCGTGCATTGACACGCACTGCTGATCGCTTAGCCTCTGGAGAAAATATTGAAATACCGGCTCACAAAAGTTTTAATGATATTGAATTATTATCCTTTTCTTTGCAGACAATGGTGACGTCGCTCAGTCAAAAAGAAGTAGAACTGGATAATATGCAAAGTCTAGCACATTATGATCATCTAACAGGTCTTCCGAATCGGAATGCGTTAGAAATGTATTTGGAAGAAGCTTTTGAAAATCCTGAACAACAGCCATGTTTGTCGTTTCTCTATATTGATTTGGATGGATTCAAAAAGGTCAACGATACACTAGGACACCAGAGCGGCGATATGTTATTACAAAAAGTAGCTCAGCGTCTATGTCATCTCACGCGTGAAAAAGATATTACAGTGCGTCTGGGTGGCGATGAATTTCTAGTCGTTCTGCATACCGATCCAGTTCAATTGGATATCCAGAAAGATACAGTTGCCTATGCGAATGATATTATTCGCAGTTTGAACAAACCATTTATTGTAGAATACGAAAAAGTGAATATCGGCTGTAGTATCGGCGGAGCTGTCTATCCGTATGATAGTGACAACCCGATCGAAATTATCCGTATGGCAGATCAGGCATTGTATCAATCCAAACGTTCTGGTAAAAACCGTCTTACTTTTTACAAAGAGCCACTTTCGCCTAAATCTATCGGCTAACATGAATAATAGTTATAAACAGCAAGCTAGAGTGTAAGTTTACTCTGGCTTTTTTGTTTGCGATAAAATGATTTAGGAAGACAGCGTTCGGGCTGAAAAATCATCCGGATTAATAAAATTCCAAATATCCGGTATCTGCTCCAGATCATATTTGCGCACTGCTTCAATAATTTTGAGATGAATTTCCTGACGTAAATCTTCTTGTTCTTGATAAGTCGTTTGTTGTAGTGATCTCATAATTTTGGGTGAAAACTTGTTGATTAAAAATAAAATAGCTTCTTCATCTTCATTTTTAGCTTTTTGAATTAAGGATAGTAGAGCATGTGCCATCGTGATTCCTCCTCACGTACCTTTTATATACTGATGGTCATTCTAAACATTGAAGATACGTTTGTAATTTTTTAAGTGCTAATCGTTTTGTTTTGGAAATAGCTTGTTGTGTCACTTGAAGCTTAGTAGAAATTTCTTTCTCGGTCATTTCATAAATATAAAGATAACAAAGAATAGATTGCTCGCGACTGGTCAATTGCTCAATAGCTTCGTACATCCGTTTTTCTGTCATCACTTGCTGCCAACTTTGTTCTACAAAATGATATGTATCGGTATCAGCAGGAAAAATAGAAGCAGAAGCATGATCTGAATCTCTATTTTGATCTACGATTAATTGATATCGATCTTTATATAGACGGTTTTTCTTATCATAGTTAATAGCACTGAAATGAATAAGAGAAGCAATATAAGACGTAAAACGAGCTTCTAAAAAGAAAAGCTGAAACGCTTGATTGAGTTTTTGCTTATTTTGAGCTGTAGGATAATACATCGCTTGTTCCAAAAGTTGCTTATTACTTTGTATACTCAAAAAAGAATGGATAATTGGATTTTGTTCAGTAGTTATATTCATACGTATGACCTCCAACACTGTATAGGATCAGTGCAAATCTATTGAAATAAAAAGGTATGTATCTAAAAAGTACGAATCTATATCTTTTTATCTATAAAGTTTAAAAAATGGAGGCAAATACAACTTCAATTCTGATTAATTTTGAAATACTCTCCATCTTTATAACTATTTTTATATATCTACATACTGTATTTGATAAGAAAAGGTGTCAAAAATGGAAAAATATTTTTTGAAATTTATAGATTTTGAACTTTTGAAATGTAAAAGTAGGGTAAAAATTTGTTGTAATCGTTTCCTTTTTGTCGGAATAGGGTATTTTTTGTTTATATTGTTTATACAAGTAAAAGGAACAATGGAGGGGATGGTTAGATGAAAAGATGGGGGAGTATATTGCTGAGCGGGCTGTTGCTGGTTGGATTATTATCAGCTTGCAGTATGAGCAATAGCGGCAGTAAAGATGGCGTAGTGCAATTGGAGTTTTTCCAGAATAAGCCGGAAGCCAAAGCTAGCTTCGATGAATTGATTGCCAAATTCAATCAAGAACATCCGAATATTCATGTCTCACAAGTAAATCCACCGGATGCAGAGACAGTGCTCAAAACACGAGTCGTCAAAAACGATATTCCTGATATTGTTGGCTTAGGGGCTACAGATACATATTCGTTACTCGCGCAAAGTGATATTTTTATGGATCTAACCGGCGATAAATTATTGCAAAATATTGATCCTAAATATGCACAAATGCTACAGGATGTGACCGGGATGCAAGAAGTAACAGGAGTTCCTTTTGCTTTGAATGCAAGCGGTATCATCTATAACAAAGACATTTTCAAAAAACTGAACCTGACTGTACCCAAAACGTGGGATGAGTTGATAGCGACAGCGAAAAAGGCGAAAGCAGAAGGAACAATTCCTTTTTACTTTACGTACAAAGATGACTGGCAAACGAATCTTCCTTTTAACGATATGGGAGGCACATTGGTCGGAACAGACTTTTACAAAGAGCGTCGTGAAGGGAATACAACGTTTGTAGCTGGTTATCAAGAAGTGGCTAAAAAGCAATTAGAATTACTTAATTACGGTCATAATGATAACTTTGGTAAAGCATACTCGGATGGTAATCGTGCGTTCGCGAACGGAGAAGCAGCGATGTATATTCAAGGAAGCTGGGCGATCTCTGAGATTCGCAAAGTGAATCCAGATATTCAATTAGGATTCTTCCCGTTACCTGGTAGCAATGACGAATCCAAAAATAAACTGACGGCTGGTATTGATACATTACTGGCGATTTCCAGTCAGACAGAATATCCAGAACAAGCGAAAGAATTTATCGCGTTCTTATTGAAACCGGAAAATAGTCAACAATATATCGACCAACAAAATTTATTTTCTGCGGTTAGTGGAGTACAGCAGAAAGACAGCAGTGTAGCGGAATTACTGCCTTATTTTGAACAGGGTAAAATTGTCGATTTTGTCGATCACTATATTCCAAGTGCTGTGCAATTGAATCCAACGGTACAAGCCTTTTTGCAAAACAAAGATATCAATGGGTTCCTCAGTACACTGGATAAAGAGTGGGATAAAGTAGCGGCACGCCGAGCAAGCTAATCGATACATGGAAGGAGTGATACGATGTCTAGCAAACGCATGGCAACTTATTATTGGATGACGATTCCTGCGGTATTGTTATTTTTCTTATTTCTAACTTTACCTGCGATTCAAGGGGTTTTTTATTCATTTACGAACTGGAATGGATTTGGTAAAGAATATGATTTTGTAGGTATTCGTAATTACGTCAGTTTGTTTACCGATAATGTAGTAGGTGAAGCTTACTGGTTTACGATCAAATATGCAGTTGTGGTTACGATTTTTATTAATATCTTCAGCTTATTGATTGCAGTAGGACTCAATTCTCGTATCAAATTCCGTAATTTTTTTAGAGGCGTATATTTCTTGCCTAATATTCTTAGTGTATTGATTGTGGGTTACATATTTAACTATTTGTTCTCTAATGTATTTACCGTCTGGGGACAGACACTGGGGATCAACTGGTTGTCCACGAATATTCTTGGAAATGACAGTCTGGCTTGGATCGGTATCGTGATTGTTGCGGTATGGCAAGGTATCGCATTAAATACGATTCTGTATCTAGCGGGCTTACAGACGATTTCGCATGATCTGTATGAAGCATCCAGTCTGGATGGCGCTGGTAAATGGCGTGAATTTTGGAGTATTACATTCCCATTGATTGCTCCATTTTTTACGATCAATATGGTATTAGCGATGAAAAATGCGTTGATGGTCTTTGACCAAATCGTCGCTTTGACTAATGGTGGGCCTGGCCGTGCCACTCAATCGATCTCATTCTTGATCTATACAGGTGGATTTGAAGGTGGAGAATTTGCTTATCAATCAGCGAACTCGGTGATTTACTTTATCGTGATCGCAGTTATCTCTATTCTTCAAATTCGATTCCTGCAAAGAAGGGAGATGGATATGTAATGGAAACACATAAACGTACCAATTGGACAGTAAATATTCTTGTAGCAATCGGCACTATTATCGTTCTTTTCCCATTATATATGGCGATTACGATTGCTTTGAAAGATCCGCAACAGATGTCGCAATCTCTATTTGGATTACCGACCACATGGCGGTTTGATAACTTTGCCAGTGCGATAGAGCTGACTAACTTTTTCCAGGCTTTTCGTAATAGTGCACTGGTAACGACAGCGACAGTAGTACTTACATTGCTGACCAACTCGATGGTTGCTTATGCAATTGGACGTAATATGGATCGTAAATTTTTTAAAGGATTATACTTTTACTTTGTCAGTGCAATGTTTATTCCTTTTCCGATTATTATGTTGCCGATTGTTAAATTAACATCTGCGCTACATATGACCAATCTCGTGGGATTGACTATTTTGCATACGGTATATGCTCTAGCATTTAATGTATTTGTATATGTAGGATATATTCGCTCTATTCCAGCAGTGCTTGAAGAAGCGGCAACGGTAGATGGAGCAACCACATGGGGAACATTCTGGCGTATCATTTTCCCGCTGATGGCTCCGATCAATGCAACCGTCGGAATACTGGTGTGCTTATCGACATATAATGATTTCCTATTACCATTGATTATTATTAGCGATCAGAACATGTACACATTACCGTTAGTGCAGTACATTTTCCAGGGGCAATTCAATACCGATTATAATCTAGCATTTGCATCGTATCTATTAGCGATGTTGCCAATGATTATTATTTATCTCTTTGCTCAAAAATGGATTATTAGTGGTGTTACACGCGGTTCAGTGAAATAAAATGAGCTACTTGAATCCTTAAATGTATCCTTGATCTTACAGGTATACATTTAAGGATTTTTTTTGATCATATCCATACTATTTATCTAGTATCTAATTGTAGTTAAGATAGGTATTGCTTAATTTACGTTTCTACGTATAATATAGTTAGATAATCTAATTATTTGGGGAAGTAGGTAGGATATATGGTTCGCAAACATTTTAATGAGCAGTCTGTACATAATCATCAATTACCTAAGTTAGGTAAAGAACCTTACGACAAGCTGTGCGAACAGACAGCTGAAGCGGGTACCTCGATTGCTTCTGCTCAATTAGGTCTATTAATGCTTTGGACAAGTGATCATATTCTTGATATCGTCGATAATGAAATTGCTGATTATGATATCACAGAAAGTAAGCTTGATTTATTACTACTGATTCAATTACATGAAAATAGTGAAAAAGTCACTCCATCTGCTATTGCTGAACGTTTAAATATCCGTAGAGCATCAGTCACAGCACTTTTGAATAGTGTAGAAAAAAAAGGTTGGATTATACGCGAGTCCAGTGCGGAAGATGGTCGGAAAATTTATGTTAAGTTATCCACCGCAGGTAAAATGTTTGTTCAACGTGTATTACCTGTATTTTGGTCTGCATGTGCTTCATTGGTAGAAGATCTAAACGAAGATGAACAGCAAATATTATCTAAAGTTATAGATAAATTGCATAACCAGATAGAGAAAAGATTCCAAATAGGGAGGTAAATTTTTTTTGGTAAAGTAATTAGATTATCTAACTATATGAAAAGAATGGAGCTTTACCTATGAAAATCAATAATACAAATTCAACTCTTGCCGAAGTGAATTATTCTAAAATGACTATCTTATTATGTTGGACAGGCATGGTCATTATGTGTAGTCTGTATCTTACTATTCCTTTAAGTTCTATATTTATCACACAATTCAATATTAGTTCTGCTCAAGCAGGATTAACAGGTAGTTTATTTTCATTAGGCTTTGCGATTGGTTGTTTGTTTTATGGTGCTCTAGCTGATAAATATGGTCGTAAAAAGGTAATGACTATCGGTTTGTGTGCATTGGCATTGATTACGATGTTGATCGGATATACTCATCATTTTGTGATTTTATTGCTACTCAGAAGTGTACAAGGATTAGCGGCAGCTTCTTTTTCACCTGTAGCACTTGCCTATGTTGTAGCTATATTTCCTAATCATCGTAAAGTAACTACTATCGGGTTTATTAGTACAGGCTTCCTGATCGCAGGAATTTTAGGACAGGTCATTTCAAGCTGGATCAGTACGTATTACGGATGGAATCTGATATTTATACTATTTGGAGTTCTTTATATATTGACAATACTTTGGCTTAAAATAGGATTAACCCAAGATAGTATTCAACAACCTGACCTCAATATCTGGTCTTATCTTAAGCAATTAACGATTGTTATTAGGCAAAGAAATCTGATATTTACGTATATCATCGCCTTCCTTTTGTTATTTTCTTTTATTGTAATGTACATAATACTAGGAAATAATTTGCAAAGTGATGTTTTTGGGGTAACACCTTTGCAAATGTTATGGATTCGAATGATAGGGATTTTAGGAATGATATGTTCACCATTTTCAGGGACGATTTCTCGTAAAATAGGGGTACGAAATACTTTGCTTTTGGGACTTGGACTAGGAATTATAAGCCTATTGATGATGGGCTGGCTACATCACTTAGTATTAATCGTTATATGTAGCGTCATTTTTGTCGCAGGTATTGCGATTGCTGTGCCTTCTTTAGTGGCTTTAGTTGGACAATTGGGAGGGAGTTATCGCGGAATTGCTGTTTCTGTATATACTTTTTTCCTTTTTGCAGGCACAAGTGTAGCACCAATTTGGTCAGTCTATATACTGTCTTTACATCCTACTCAGTCCTTTATATATAGTGCATTAGTGCTTACGGTAGCTGTTATAGCAAGCTTATGCATTCGTATCAAATAAATTGGAAATCAAATACTTTATAAATTTAAGTAACTTCCTTTTATTGAGTTAACTAGGATAATGAGTTATGATAAATAAGTAACATCTATTTATTCTTAAAAAAGGAAAAAGGAGGAATTAAAGATGAAGAAGAATGGCTATATTTTAAAAAGTGGAACTGTGTTGTCTATGGATCATGCGATTGGTAATGTAAAGAAAGCAGATGTAGTGATTAACGGTTCAACGATTGAAGCTATAGGAAATAATCTACAACTTGATGAATCCGCTTATCATATTATTGATGCGTCAGAACATATTATTATGCCGGGCTTAGTAGATACTCATCGGCATATGTGGGAATCGCTAGTACGTACAGCAGGAACTAATTGGTCACTGCCTGTCTATTTGCAAAATTTATATTATGGTGGGTTGGGAAGTCGGTTACGTCCTCAAGACAGTTATATCGCCAACTTGCTCGGTTCTTTAGAAGCGCTTAATGCTGGTGTCACAACAGTACTGGATTGGAGTATGCCTTATTCTCCAGAACATACCGACGAATTGATTCGGGGATTACAAGAAGCAGGAATACGCTCTGTATTTGCTCTTGGTGTGCCGGGCGAGACAGAATACTGGAATCGAGATAGTCGCTTGGTGATCTCTGATGCCGAGCGTGTCAAAAAGCAATATTTTAATTCACAGGATCAATTGTTAACGATGGGGCTAGCGATACGAGGCCCTGAATTTAGCCATTGGGATACTACGGTTACTGAAATCGGCATCGCCCGCCAACTGGAAGCGATCTGTTCGATGCATATCGGATTTGGCAACTGGGGAGCTGTCGATCATTCAGTCACCAAGCTATATGAAGCAGGATTACTTGGACCCGATCTCAATATGGTACATGGTAATAAAATGATGACGGAAGAATATAAAATGCTAGCAGATGCAGGGGCATCGTTATCGGTAACCCCTGAAGTTGAAATGATGATGGGACATGGATATCCTGCAACTGGATTTTTCCTAGAACAAGGTGGAATGCCTTCACTGGGCGTAGATGTAGTGACTTCAACCGGTGGTGATTTATTTGCACAAATGAAATTTATGTTACAAGCAGAACGGGCACGAGTTAATGAAGAGATTCTGAATAGTGGTAATATGCCGGGTGAATTGAATCTGTTATCTCAGCAAGTGCTTGAGTTCGCTACAGTAGCTGGAGCCAAAGCATTACAATTAGATTCTCAAATTGGTCAATTAACACCGGGCAAACAAGCGGATATAATCATGATTAGCACTTCTGATCTAAATACAGATTTGAATCTATTTCCGGTTATCGATCCTATTGGAGCCGTAGTTCAATTCACTAATCCATCGAATGTAGATACTGTATTCGTTGGCGGTCGTCTGATGAAGCAACATGGTCAGCTAGTAGGCGTGGATATCGAGCGTGTACGTCGTCTTGTATCGGAAAGTAGAGAGTATCTGGATACTCAATATGTATTAAGTGATGCAGGTCGGGTGATCTATTCATAATCTTTCTACTGATATAACTGGAATAGAACGAAAAAGTAAAACAGGGACAGATCTATCGTTACGATGAACTGTCCCTGTTTATTGGTAGCTAAAGTGATCTTTTATGGAGTTTGAAATGTCTGCGCCCAGTCACAGAAAATCGCATAATCTTTCTCGACCTGAGCGGCATAAGCGAATGCCCAACGTGAAATATGTTGTACAAATGCGTTGGGTTTGCGTCCCATCGCTTTAAGAATTTCTTTTTCACTATGATATGGCAGAATGCCTTTGTTCACATCGGCATCAGCACGTGCATGCATTTTGGCAGTTAATTTAGACATTGTACTGAGTACACTTTCCATATCTTCTATCGTTTCGATATCTTCTAATTTTAGACGCTTTTTGTAAGGTGAACGTTCTCGCACATAGAAATCTCGACCGTCTAACGTCAGAAAACCAAGATAAGGATCGGCTTTGTGATGCATCGCTTGTTGTGTTGTAGTTACACGCTTACCTTGATGGCTAAATGTCTGCCAGAATGAGTCGGCATAAGGTAGAAAATAAGCAGGCACAGGAGTCCGTACTTCTTTTACTTCCAATATAGCATCATCTTCACCTGCTCCTCGTAGTCCACCTTCGATCAATACATAATACCGATCCAGTCCGATTGAAGCAGTACCGGAACCATGCTTAATCGCAATATCTTTGATCCGATAATGATCTGCTTCGCCTTGATGACAAACTAAAGTCTGTTGATAAAAATCCCATGCTTGCTCTAACAATGTATGTTCTTGTTCAGAAGGAGTGACCAATTCAGCAGTTTCTTGAAAAACACGATCACTTTGCATAACCGCAGTAACTTTTTCTAGGAAATGCCCGTTACGGCGTTTTTCTAATTTCCTTAACAATTTGCGTACAGGGCCTTTAGCTTTGTTTTCATTCATAACAAATTTGGCGGGATCGTCTTTGTCTTCTACAAAACAAGAGATTTGTTTGTGATAACCTTTAACATAATGTTCTAACAGGTGCAATTGTTGCTCATCGGTATATTGAAGCTGTCGTCCAACTAATGCGATACTGACCGACATACGTAGCACATCATACAGATACGAACCGATATACCCTTCATCAAAATCATTGACATCATACACAATCTGCTTCGATTCATTACGAAAAGCACCAAAATTTTCGAAATGCAAATCTCCTTGAATCCATGTAGGACGTTCGGTAGAAGTATGATAAGGAAAGTAATGGCGGGTCGCATCAAAGTAAAACAAATACGAACTTCCGCGGAAAAAAGAAAAAGCAGACGTGCTCATTTTGCGATATTTTTCCGCTCTTTTGGGTGGGCTCAACGTCATAATCTTACGATCAAATTCATCCAGCACCGAGATTAATGTTTCTTTGCGTAATTTAGTACGCGTATGTATCACTTGCTCTGTCATATTAGGCGGTATCATCGTATAGTGCCTCCTCATCTTACAATATCTTGTCTAACATCATACCTCATTTGTATTTTAGCATTTTCTATTCAGAAGGGTGTACAGTAAAATGCAGTCAATTGAGCGTTAGTTGCAAATGGTTACGTAAAAGCATAATGTGGGTTAAAGAGTATAGATACTTCTCCATTAGAAGAAGTAAAGAAAAAGGAGTAGAGACTAATGTACAAAATTATTCTTGTTCGTCATGGAGAAAGTGTATATAATCAACAGAATTTGTTTACAGGATGGACAGATGTAGCGCTTAGTGATCGTGGAATAGAAGAAGCAAGAATAGCTGGACAATTAATAAAAGAAGCAGGATATACATTTGATCTCGCTTTTTCTTCAGTGTTAAAACGTTCGATTCAGACTATGCACTACATACTCGACGAACTGGATTTACTATGGATTCCTGAACAGAAGTCATGGAAATTAAATGAGCGTCATTATGGAGCTTTGCAAGGATTAAGTAAAATCGATACTGCTGAGAAATATGGAGAAGAACAACTTCAACTCTGGCGCAGAAGTCTTACGGTTCGTCCTCCTTTATTAAAAAAAGATGATCCACGTAGTCCACGTCATGAAGTACGGTACAACGAGATTCCAGACGATCAGATTCCATATGGTGAAAGTCTCAAAGATACAGTAGAACGTGTTGGAGAGTTCTGGCATGACTGTATTGTTCCTTTGATTCAGAAAAAAGAACATATTTTAATAGCCGCTCATGGCAACACTTTACGTGCTTTAATTAAATATTTAGAAGATATTGATGAAAAAACATTAACCGAGCTTAATATTCCGACAGGGATTCCACTTGTCTACGAACTAGATGATGATATCAATCCGATTCGACGCTTTTATTTAGGCGAAGATGAGCATATTGAACGCAAAACAAATGAAGTGGCTAATGAACATAATGTAAACGAATAATGAGGAGGAACTCATGCATATCAGACCTCAATTCAAAACAAGTCTGATTTTAGTGTTGGTGGCTTGTGTGATTGCACTGGGAGCTACACGCATTTATTTACAAAGCGAATATAGATCTAGTGTTTTTTCTGGAGTATGTTTATGTGTTGTATTAAGTACATTTGTTATGCGTGGTATCGTAAAGAAATATTATGAAGAACATACAGAAAATATACTAGCTAACGTTATCCGATGTCTGCGTTATTATAGTGTATATTTGATTGCCTTTTTAGTAGTGATGTTGATAGATACCGCATCTCTAAAGCAGTCGATTCCATTAACATTTGCTTTGCTGTTAGCAGGACTACTTGTTATTGAACCTGCTCGGAATCAATTGTTTACTAAGCGATGGCTAAGAATGATGAGTATATTATGGATTGCTATAGCATTGGTATATATCTTTATTGTTATTACGTATCATATGGAATGGGCTAATGTATATTCAATTATTATAGGGTTGCTAGTATACATTGTATTAGAATTGCTTTTGAGCTGGTTATTCCGCAAATATGCATTGCAATCATACTCATAAATAATACTAAAAGCATCTGTAAACATTTCTGCTACAGATGCTTTTTTGGTTTGTACTGTGTTCCTACTCATCAATGACAGACAAGAATTTGACGGGAAAATACGCCTTTAGCTCCTTTTTTCGCTTCTCCACGATCTGTAATCGAGAATCCGGCGGTTGCTATCATTTCATCGATATTCTCAATTGTGATCACGACAACTTTATCAGCGATTCGGCGAGCATGTTGTAGAATACTTAATTGTTCTTCAGGAGTAGTGGTTGAAAATAAATTGTAAGGCATATCAACAATTGCCGCATCATAATGTTCTGTAATATCTGCAATATCGCCTAAAGTTACTTCTCCTTTTAAGCCAAAATGCTTAATGTTGGCTCGTGCTCCTTGTGCAATATGCGGATTGATATCGCGTCCGACAATATCGATATCCATAGATAATGCTTCTACCAGTACAGTGCCGATGCCACAGCAAGGATCGATAGCTTTGATCCCTACAGGATTGGGAACCAAAATATTAGCAGCCGCTCTAGCAAGACGGGTATTCAGAGCAATAGAGTAATTTTGCGGTTTGCGCATATTGTGGAACCAGACAGCTTCATTTTTAAAATAATGACCTAAATACCAGCGTCCACCAAAAGGAACAATGCCGTACGTATGTTGAGGATGCTTCACATCGGCTTCTCCATGAATACGCATCCCTATTTCGCGTTCAATACCTAATCGTTCTTGATACTCAATTTTGTGATCTTGATCCAGATCGTTGATTTTGACAAAAACAACTTTAAATGTCTGATCAAGCATATCGATCTGTTCTGCTTGAGTATATATTTCTTCTAACGTATCGCCTTCGTACAATACTTCGATGCGTTCTTTGATAAACGGGCTACGGCTAGGCATAACAGCGATATCACTTTTAAGAATAAATTGATCGGTTTCCTGTCCAAAAAATGCTCTCATTTCCAGATAACAAAGTGAATGTTCATCCTGACGGTGAGAGTACGTATAAATATATTGCGGACTTGCATGTTGTTGATCCAATCGTCGTCCATCCTTTAAGCCAGTAGGGCTAATTATATTTCCTGCAAATCAGTCAAAAATAGCGCTGTTTTGCAAAATGTTTCATGTGGAACATTCTAGTGTTGTGGAACATCTTTTGAAAAGACGTAAAAACTATCTCGTTTTTCCCAACCGTTTGCTACCCAGAAGTGTTGACCTTCCACATTTGTTGCCATTACGAAAATATGGCATTTATCGATTCCGGCATCAGTTAAGCCTTTCATTGCTTTTTCAATCAATTGTGTCGCAATTCGTTGTCCTCGATATGCAGGATCGACTGCCAGATGATACATATATCCACGCCTACCATCATGACCGGCAAGTAATGTTCCTGCTAGAACAGTCGTCTGGGTATCTAGCTGTTCTTCCGCTACAAACGAACAATAAGGATTACGCTCTAAATATGTTTGAATATGAGGTAATGAATCGGCTTCGCTTAACCACATACCTTCAGTATGCTCCCAAAGCTCAATAATTTCATTATAATCTTCAATTTTCATTTCTCTGAGTGTAATCATGTTTATTCCTCCGTTATTGTAGGTAATCTAAAGTAAAAGTGATGATTTGCTACTTATTTGTAAGGAACTTGCTGTGAACAGCATTTTTTTCTGGTAATTACATCGATTAAGGCTTAGCATGTAATAGAAGCTAGCATGACACACGTTGGAATTGAATTTACGTTTACTATAAAAATGAATATCGAACGATCAAGGAGGCACTCCTTTTGAATATAAAGAAAAACGCTACAAAATGGTTGATGATCACTATTATTTTATGTGCTCTTTCACTAGAAACGGTATCTGCAGCAAAGTTTCATTCTAACCAACAAGTCACTGAAAATGGTGAACCTTTAATGGTAAACACTGTTAATATAGAACAATTAGATTTTCCGATTGCTCAATCCAACCTATTTAACATTATGGAAGATGCAAAAGTAATTGCAAGCGATCCTGATCTTCATATTACGATTCGTGGCAAAGAAAAATCGGACGGTACGTACGAAAATATGTCTATCCATGCACCTACATTTACTGGTTTGTTAGATGGTGTACAAGTCGTGAATCCAGCATATGCACCGCAACTGTATTCTACAGATTTGGATGGTGATGGTGAACCGGAAGTGATCGTTGTTCTAACGAACGGATATGGCACCGGCATAGACAGAACAGAAGTTAAAGTTTATCGGCAAGATGGTACGTTGATTCCCGTAGAAGATGCACAGCAAAGCTGGAATACTTCTTTTCAAACACAGATAAATAAGCAACAGATTGATATAACATGGAACCAAAAACAGATGATTTTGCCGACTTCTATCCTGCAAGACCCTACAGATTCGGTAGCAAATGGACTACAAATAGGTGCGGTTCGTCAATACAAAATCGAAAATGGACAACTGGTCGTTGCAGGTTCTGTTCAAGTCGGTATGATGAACATTTTGGGTGAACTCACTACAGTGTATCAGTATCAGCAAGGCAGATTACAAGCCCATTCTTTCCAACTAGAGCTAGATGAACCGTATCGCTCTGCGATTCAGATCAAGTAGATTCCATTTCTTTGGCAATGGATACTAACTGCTGAATACCTTGCCGAATCTCATGTTCACTGGCAAATGAAAAGCAAAGACGGATATATTGCTGTGATGTATCGTTACGATCAAATAGTGATCCAGGCACAAAAGAAATCGATTGTTTGAGACAACGAGCCAGTAATTCAGGAACAGATAGATGATCAGGCAATCGAACCCAGAGGTTGAATCCGCCTTGAGGGGTTTCATAATACCAGCCGGTTGAAGAGAGTTCTTCTTCCATAATTTCTAAGCGAATCCGTAAAGCGATTCGTAGCTTTTCGATATGTTGTTGCAGACGACTAGATGTGAAATACAGCAAAAATACTTTCTGATTCAGCAATGGTGTACCGCCATCTGCGAGTGACTTGGCAGCAAGTAAAGGAGTAAACCACTCCGGTCTAGCTACAATACAAGCCATTCGCAGTCCTGGAGACACATATTTGCTAAAGCTACGAATATAGATCGTGTATCCTTCAGTATCATAAGCAAATAGCGGAAGCGGCGGCTTTTGATCAAAATAAATATCATGACAAGTATCGTCTTCTATCAATAAACATTCATATTGAGCGGCTAGATCGACTAGCTGTTTGCGTTGTTCTGCTGATATACAGACACCTGTCGGATTGTGAAATGTAGGATTAAGGTAAAAGAAGCGAGGTTTGTACTTTTTCATCGCCTCTTTGATCTGAACAAGATCATAACCGTTAGCATCAATAGTGATCGGAACCAATTTGGCTCCTTTTTGCTCAAAAACATCCAAAGCACTAGCATAAGCAGGCGTTTCAATCAGCACATGATCACCCGGACGTATCCATACTTCTGCGATGAGCGATATCGCTTGTTGAGCACCTGTTGTAATCAAGATTTCATCGGCATGTACATGAAACTGCGCGGTATCGGTAAAGTAGCGTTGAAGCATCTCTCTGAGCTCCAGATCGCCTTGTGCGGTAGCATATGTACCTAACAACTTGGGATATAGATCGAATACTTGTTTGACGTATTCAGCAAAATAATGATTTGGTAATAGATTCGGTGTAATAAGCGCTTTGGAGAATTGATAAGTAGCTTCTATTCGATGCAGTTCGCCTAGATTTCCTTGAAATAAAGGCAGACCTAATTCCGCTTCATTGGTTAAGACTTGCAGAGCAGGCGGTTGCACATAATAGCCGGATTTATCACGAGCATAGACATGACCATCTTCTTTAAGATGTTGATAGGCTTTGAAAATCGTTAAACGGTGCATTCCTGTATCTTCTGCTAGCTGACGAACCGAAGGTAATTTGGCATGAGCTTGCCAGTCTCCACGCTGGATACGTGTTTGGATATAGGTATAAACGGTTTGAAAAGAATGTTTACTTTGTGACTTATAGGATGATGAATCGACTGTAAGATGGGGCTGTTTTTTTTGCGGTTCAATCAGCGGTTTATTTGTCATATCCACATTCCTTTCTGAGTCTATAGCAGATCATAGATTATTAAGTTCAATCAAGAGTAGAAAGTGTATCTAGTGTAACGCTTATATATCCCTGTATCGTATCATCTGTTCTGTGGCATTCCATCTGTTCTATTGATGTTCCTTTACAATAACAGAACACAGAGGAGGAATGGAAGATGGTATTACTGGGTTATGCAATTATGTGTTTGATTTTTGGAACAACCTTTCTAGCGATTAAGATAGGGGTCGATGCAGGATTACCGCCTTTCTTTTCCGCAGGCGTTCGGTTTCTACTCGCTGGATTGATCTTAATGATCTGGATGTATGCACGTAAAAAGGTAAGCTTCTCTTTATTATTACGTAAAGAAACACTATTTATAGGGTCAGGTCTAACCTTTTTTACTTTTGCAGCGTTATACTGGGCTGAACAATATATTACGTCCGGGGTAGGTGCTGTTCTGTCTGCTACGGCTCCAGCTATTATTTTAGTGATTCGAGCAGTGATATTGAAAGATAAAGCACCAAGCATTTCATTTATTGGAGCGCTGATTGGATTAGTCGGTGTCGCTTTGCTGATGTTACCCGGGTTATCCGGTCAGTATCATGCACTATGGGTAATTGCTTGTCTGGTTGTCGTGTTAGGGGAATTTGGCTATGCAGCAGGAGCTGTGTATTCCAAGCAGGTAGTTTCTAAATTACAAGGGAGTTCACCGATTGCGCAAAATGCAGCTCAAATGATACATGGTGGTTGGATGTTATTGGTGCTGTCTTTGATTACCGAGCATAGTCAAATACATATCGAAACGATGTTCAATTCAGCGGCGATAGGCTCAATGGTGTATTTGATCGTGTTGGGATCTATGGGAGGGCATACGTTATTCTACTGGCTGATCTCGCGGACTAATCCTGTATTTCCATCGACATGGTTATACATTTCGCCAGTGATTGCTCTCGTACTTGGATGGTTGATCTATAAAGAACCACTAAATTGGATAATGGGATTAGGAGCTATGATTATTCTGATCGGTGTCATTTTAACGAATATCGAGACATTGCGTTCGTTATTTGCAAGCCAAGCTTCAAAAGCAACCAAAGACAAAAATACTCCGATCATCAAAGTCTACAAAAATTAAAGTGTATACAAAGAAAAGACCTCCATCTGCTAGGAGGTCTTTCTGTGTATAGATTATATAAAATGATTATTGATTAATTGCATAAATGCCAGGCTTATTATTCATCGGAGCGATCCAAATCTCGCCATCGCCAATCATGACACCCATATCACGTATAAACAATTTATCGAGACGCTGGTTGGCTAATGCTTTTTTAACTTTAGCAGTCATAATTGTATTGTATTCTTTTATAAATTGAGACTGATTAAGAATACTTCTTTTTTTATTATTGCTATTGATCACTAGCGGGTAAGAAATACGATTCGCTACCGCTTCTTTATTTCCATTGGCTACTGCACGACGCAGATTGGCATAAAATCCAGTGAACTGTTTGACATTATCAAATCCAGCTACACTCACCAGTCGTTTTTCCTGCTCGGCAGTGAGTTTGTCTACTTTTGCTTTGGTAGTAGCAGTAGATTCAGTAGAAGCGATGGTAGAGACAGGGGCTGTAGTTGTATCCGCTTGTGCTGATACAGACAGAGCAGGGATAGCAATAGATCCAGCTAATACAGAAGTCATCACGATTGTTATTCCTTTTTTGATATTCATTATTCATACCTCCTAGAGACTGATATATTCAAAAGATCATGACAATACGCTAACTTCATTTAGGCTACATGATAATGACTTATAAAATAACAATAACGTAAAATAATAACAAAGTAAAAGAAGGATCTTAGTTTAGAGCTATTTATAGCTAGCTTCGTTAAGTATAGAAATACGCTTCTTATAGGCAAAGCCTTTCTATGGATGATTAATCATGTAAATTTTGATTAATAGTATATACACCTGGTTTATCATCTAACATAGCTATCCACATTTCGCCACTACCAATCTTGACACCTTGATCACGAATAAATAGATTATCTAAGCGTTGATCAGCTAATGCTTTTTTCGTTTTCGCAGTCATAATTGTATCGTATTCAGCAATAAATTGTTTTTTGTTCAAAATTTTGCGTTGGTGATTATTGCTATAGACTGACAAAGGGTAAGAGATACGATTAGCTACCGCTTCTTTATCATTTTTAGCGACAGAACGACGAAGATTGTTATAAAATCCAGTAAATTGTTTTACATTATCAAATCCAGCAATATCAACCAGACTTTTTTCTTGTTCAGGCGTGAGTTTGTCTACTTTCGTCTTGGTTGTTGCCTGAGTAGAAATAGCCTTGGTAGTCGTATTGGCTTGTGCAGAAACAGATGATAAGGCAGGGATTGTAAGCGATAAAGCCATAACAGAAGTGAGCATGATTTTGATTGTTTTTGTATTTTTCATCATAGGTTGCCTCCAGAAATATATAGATTGAATGGACGAGAACATATCGTCTAGAAACATTATTCAATAGATTACAGTCACTTGTAAAACAACAATATAGTCATGGCAAAGTAACAGGATAGTCATCGTAAAATGCCATAAAATTCAAATTTTAAAAGATATATCTTAGAAAGGAGACACCTATGAACCCATCGGATCAACCTCCCAAACCAGCAGATCAGGGCTATCATTACCGCGAAGAAATTCGTATGAATCAAGCTTTACCTTTTTATCAACCACCTAAATATAAAGCCGATTGGATTCGCTGGGCAGACGAAACCGTAGCGTTTGAAACGCAGCGAGAAGCATACGAATGGATCAGTAGTGGAGCGTATAATGAAATCGGCAAATGTTATGATGGCTACCGTAGCCATGATCCTAAAATGGCAGAAACATTAGCTTTTCAATTGCTTCAATTACAGACGATCAGAGAAGCTACTCATCGTATCTATACCGATATCGATTATGAGGCTACACCGAATTGGTATATGGTGTGGGTGGAGAAGATCGATAAGGTAGAAAAAAATGAAAATAAGGTAACAGAATAGCATATTTTATAGCACAGAAAGGAAGAAACAGCGTGAAAATCCATCCAATTGCCTTTTTATTGATTATTCTGCTGACTACTTTTTTGATGGGTTCTTCTTTTGCTGTCGGTAAAATAGGCTTACATTATAGTTCGCCTTTATTTCTAGTATCGTTACGATTTTTGATAGCAGGTGGATTAATGACCTTGATCGTATCACTGCGAGGCTTGCCTGTACCCAAACGTTCAATAGATTGGGGAAAAATAGCTACTATAGGTACACTACAGACAACAGGCGTAATGGCATGTACATTTCTCAGCCTACGTACGATTACTGCTGGCGAATCTTCTATTTTAATATTTACCAATCCATTGCTAGTGGTTGTGTTCGGTTCATTGCTTTTACGTGCTCGTTACCGTTGGACACAATGGCTCGGTGTAGTCCTAGGTGTACTCGGTGTAGCCATCACAATGGGGCTTCATATGCAATTAAAGTCAGGCACGATTCTAGGAGTGGTAGGAGCCTGCTCATGGGCGATCGCTACTCTACTGATGAAACGCTGGTCAGGCATATGTAATGTCTGGGTACTGACTGCTTATCAGATGCTATGTGGTGGAATCCTATTATTACTACTTAGTCTTGTACTGGAACAACCACATTTTGAATGGAATTTAATCTCTACAGGCATTTTATTATGGTTAGCTATTATGGCTTCTATCGTTCAATTTGCAGGTTGGTTTTATGTACTGGGTAAAGGCGATGCTGCTCAGACCAGTGCTTTTCTATTTCTAGCACCATTCTTCGGCGTACTCTCCGGCTGGTTACTACTTGGCGAACAAGTCCAATGGTACGTCTATATCGGTGGTATTTTTGTATTCCTCGGCATATTTCTAGTCAATTGGAACTTCAATAAACCCAAAAAAGAGGCAGACCCTATATAAGGTCTACCTCTTTTTAGTTAATTCTATTTATTCAAATGGTATGGAACAGTCGCAACAACAACGTCTTTGTAGTTAATCAGATAAGCACGCATCAATAGACTGGTCTGATTATGCAAAATCGTTTCCCACCAGTGATGAGTGACAAACTGCGGAATCAGGACGGTAATATGATCGGTTGCTGATGTTTTCCATTCAACGGTATCAATAAAGCGACGTAAAGGCCCTAGAATACTGCGGTAACGTGATTTCAGTACAATCAGACGTACACCTGGATTCCATTCTTCCCATTTCTGCTCCATCTTATGAATCGCTTCATCATCGAAACCAACATAGACAGCAACGACATTAGGAGATAACGTCTTCGCATAGCTGATCGTGTTCATCACTACACGTGTAATGCCGGCAACTGGAATAATAATCGTATTTCCTTTGACTTCAGGCTTATCGACTTTGATATCGATACGTAATTGTTCTGCTGTATTTTCATAATGCGTATAGATTTTGTAGAAAATGTATACGACAAACGGTAAGAACAGAAAGATAACCCATACTTGCGAGAACTTGGTGAAAATAAAGATCAATGTGATCGATAATGTGGTTAACATACCAACAGTGTTAATCGTTAACTTCAATCCCCAGTTCGATGGTTTGAGACGAATCCAGCGAATCATCATTCCTAATTGTGATAAGGTAAACGGAATAAATACACCAACCGCATACAGTGGAATAAGATTCTCAGTGTCTCCTTTAAATACAATAACTAACAAAGCAGATAATAGACTCAAAATAATAATACCGTTAGAGAAACCTAGACGATCACCACGTACCATAAACATATGTGGCATATATTTATCTTTTGCTAACATAAACGCAAGTAGCGGGAACGCAGAGTACGCTGTATTGGCTGCAAGGAATAGAATCAGTGCAGTTACACCTTGAATCACATAATACAGTGTCCCATGACCAAACGTCATGCGGGCAATTTGAGAAATAACCGTTTCAGTTGCACTTGGATGAATACCATACCAGTAAGCAAGCAGTGTAATTCCGATAAACATCGCACCCAAAATAATACCCATCATTAGAAGTGTAGCGGCTGCATTTTTCTCAGCAGGCTTACGGAAGTTAGGAATAGCATTAGATACAGCTTCTACCCCTGTCAGTGCCGAACAACCCGAGCTAAATGCTTTGAGCAATAAGAATAGACTTACATTCGAGACGGTACTATCAAATTGCGGAGCAGCGGCTTCGATTCCGCCTGTAAAGTAACGAATAACTCCTGTAATAATCAGTACAAAAATAGCGACAACGAATAAATAAATAGGAATAGCGAGTACAGATGCAGATTCAGTTACACCACGTAGATTCATAATCGTTAAGAATACGATCATCACAAGCGCGATCAGAACCCGGTGATCATGCAATACTGGAAAAGCAGAAGTAATTGCATCTGTTCCGGCGGATGAACTTACGGCTACAGTTAGGATATAATCAACAAGTAACGATCCACCTGCTATTAAGCTGGGGGCTTTACCGATATTATCCTTGGCTACAATGTACGCACCACCACCTGCTGGATACGCAAAAATCGTTTGGCGATACGAAATAATTAAAATAACCAACAAACCAAGCACCGCGATCGAGATCGGAACCGAATACCACAAAGCAGCAAATCCAGCAACCATGAGGACTAGCAAAATTTGCTCTGTTCCGTATGCCACCGAGGATAGCGCATCGGAAGAAAGAATTGCTAGTGCTTTAAGCCGACCTAATTTTTCAGCTTCAAGTTCTGCTGACTTCATCGGCCTTCCGATTAATATACGCTTGAACTTACCCAACATCTTGTGCACACCTTCATTTCTTGAAATTTAGAATTTTAGCATTTAGAAAGACTAATCAATTTACGTTTTATATACACGCATTTCCTACGAATCAAGCACAGCAAATAATGCTTGTTTAAGCTAGCTTTTTAGGCAAGCGTATATCATTATACTCTAGCTTTGTAAAAAGTCATCACCTATTTTAAACAAATTTTATAAGTAAAAATATACAAAGCGATATTTTGAACCCATCCTACTTCTATCTTCGTATATAAGACATTAAGAGATCATACAAAAATAGCAAGGAGAACTATATGAAAAAAGTCATGCGCCGGATATTATGGGGATTATCCGTTATTGTTTTTATCGGAATTATAACGTGCTTTTATATGGGATATTTTATGTATGCCTACGGTTTAATTTTTCTGGTGATCAGCATTTTATTTGGGATCGGGCAGATTGCACAAGTTAATAATAGTGTGTGGATGCACCAAAATGGATATGATCGTCATATGAGAGAACAGATTGAGCGACAACAACGCAATCGAGAAGAATAAGCTTGAATGTAATGTTGTATAGCAACAACAATCGTCTTTTTAGAAAATGGTTAAAAAAACCATATATAACATATAATTAGGTAAAGCTGATTGTCCGATATGATATATAACGTTATATATCATAAGGAGGATATGAATGATTTCACGTAAATGGATCGTTACCGCTTGTATAGCAGGAGCTACACTGATTGGATCCACAGGAGTCTATGCAGGAGCTAATTTGCAATCGATAAGTGCTTATCTTAATAACGGTCTTTCGATTCAAGTCAATGGAAGTGCGTATACTCCAACAGCCAATGGACAGACATTGGCGCCGATCACGTATCAAGGTACAACGTATCTTCCTGTCCGTTCTATAGCAGATGCCCTTCAAGTGGGAGTCAAATATGATGCTACAGCTAATCAAGTGATTATCAATTCTACACCACCAACCAGTACTGCAAATGGAACAACGAGCACAACCTCTGCGAATACAAGTATGAATACTGCACCGATTACGATGACCACACAGGTATTTCCAACCAAATATTTACCGCAAGATATTCCGTTTCCATCGGATGCGCATGCCACAAGTGTGAATGAAGATCTAGCTGGTAATGGAGAAAAGCAGTCGTTTATTATTTATACTACCCAAGAAGATTTGGTGACTTTGGGCAACGCTTATCAGACCTATTTTGAGGGACAAGGATTAAATGAGACTAACTCGATTATTGATTCCGATTCATTAAGTATTGTAGGAGAAGTAGAAGGAAGCTACGGAATTTCGATTCAAGGCAATCCATTACCAAATCAACCGAATTATAATCAAATCAATTTCACATGGACCGAACAACCTGCTTCTGCTGATTGATTGTGATACAGATTAGATTTGAATACAGAATAACCAAAAAAGCTTGCACTGATCCTTGTTCAAAGGGTCGTTGCAAGCTTTTTGCTTAGGATTGAGATGGAAGCGATGATTGATGTAGTACAGCCGAAGATTCACGAAAAATAGGATGAGTCTGTACATGCGATATTTGATACGGACGATTCGGATTTTTGATACGAGCTAACAATGTTTCTGCGGCATTGATTCCCATATCAGTACTAAAGATGTGCACTGTAGTTAAAGGAGGATCGACAATCCGAGATTCTGAAGCATCATCAAAAGCACAGACCGATATGTCTTCCGGTATTTTTATTTGATTGGCTTTGAGTACTTGTACAAGATGAACAGCGACAAAATCATTCGTACATACAAAAGCAGAAGGTTTGTGAGACATCGCTTTGAAGTGACGATCGATCCAATCTTTTTCCTCGAAAAATTCTCTATCTTTACCCAAAATACAACAAGCTCGATCCAAAGCAATCCTTGCCTCTACCAAAGCTCGATTGAAGCCGATCCAGCGTTCGTTAAAGCTTTTACAGTGATTATAATCGCCTACAAAACCTATTCGTTGATGACCTTGCTGTATTAACGTTTTGGTCATTTCGTATACACTATGTTCATTTTCCATAAGGAGTAGATCGGCTTGTAATGAAGGCGAAGGTAGATCGACTGCACAGTCAATAAAGATCGTAGGCAATCCCAGACTGGTGATCTTTTTGCTGTAATCGCTATCAAATAATTCAATACAAATAATACCATCCATTTTGGACACTTCAAAATTGTTAGGTAACGTCAAGGACTGAATATCTGCTTCACGCACAATATGAATAGAGATCGTATATCCTTCCATACTCATTCGCTTTTCAAATCCACTAATTAGAAAAGAGCCAAAATGCGAATTGTTAGGCAGACTTGATGTTAATAGAGCGACATTACCGGTAGACTTGGGCATTAAATAGTCAGATTCTACATAAGCAAATTGTTTATATTTTAATTCGGCTGCTTTTTGAATGACTTTATTTCGTGTTTCAATCGGGATTGTTGTATTGCCATTAATAGCTTTGGAAGCGGTATTGCGGGATATATTTAGAGCGTCTGCAATATCCTGAATAGTCACTTTTTCTTTCTTCATGATCGTTTGTCCACCTTTAATCATCACATATTTTCAAAAGAAACGATTCGTTATCAGGTCTATATTGGGTATTCGTTATTTGTATTAAATGTATAATAATTCGCATTGAATAGCAAACTGATTTTACAAATGTAAACTTAAATTTGTGCATAATGTACATTTATTATCTTGATTTGACGAATTAATGTCAATTAATTAAATGCAAATGTAAAATAATATTTTTACAAAACGTATTGACGAATGAACAATTTGTTTGTTAAATTGTAAATCATAGTCATGTATTACAAAATGTAAGCCCTTTCTTAAAAACGGAATAGGACTTAAAGGAGTGAAATCATGTGGATGGAGTAGGACAGAAAATAAAAGCAGGAAAAGGTGAAACGATACACAGGAAAATATTGAAAAAAAAGCAAAATCATTATTTTCTATACGCGTTGTTAGCCCCGGCTCTTATACTGACGATCGTATTTAAATATATTCCGATGTACGGAGCGATTATTGCTTTTAAAGACTTTAGTCCACTCAAAGGTATTTTGCGAAGTGATTGGGTCGGGCTTAAATATTTTGAAAAGTTTTTACATTCACCGAATTTCACAGATATTTTTACCAACACGATTTCGTTAAGCTTGCTAGGTCTAATCTGTAGCTTTCCTATTCCTATTGTACTAGCGCTAATGCTCAATCAAGTCCGACAAGCCAAAATAAAGAAAAATGTACAACTGGTGTTGTATGCACCGAACTTTATCTCTGTTGTTGTTATTGTCGGGATGTTATTTATCTTTTTATCGCCTGTCGGTCCTATCAATCAACTGGTCAGTGCGATATTTGGTCAACCGCTGATGTTTATGTCAGAACCCGAATATTTTAGATGGATCTATATTTTGTCAGGGATCTGGCAGGGTGCAGGATGGTCTTCTATTATTTATGTGGCGGCTTTGGCAGGTGTTGATCCTGAGCTACATCATGCGGCAAGTCTGGATGGAGCTAATCTACTACAACGTATTCTGCATATTGATCTACCAACGATCCGACCGATTATGGCGATCGTGTTTATTTTAGCGGCAGGTGGCATTATGTCGATAGGTTTTGAAAAAGCATACTTAATGCAGACATCTATGAATTTACCTTCCTCTGAGATTATTGCAACCTATGTGTACAAAGTAGGGCTACAAGCAGGTGATTATTCTTATTCTGCGGCAGTTGGATTATTTAATTCTGTGATCAACGTCTTTTTATTAGTAGCTGTCAACTTTGTAGTGAAAAAACTCAATGAAGGCGAAGGCCTCTATTAAGGAAGGTGTACCGGATGAATATGGCATCCTCACGTATGGATCGGTTCATTATTATTTTAAATTATATTCTGCTGACGTTCTCAGTACTGATTATTGTCGTACCGCTTATCTATATTGTAATCGCTTCCTTTATGGACCCTATCGCTCTACTTAACAAAGGGATTTCCTTTAATATATCCAGTTGGAGCTTAGAAGGGTATCGCAAAATTTTGGGCAATGAAGCGATGACGCGTGGATTTATCAATTCTGTGTTTTACTCGGTTAGCTTTTCGATTTTAACAGTGATTGTGTCTGTATTTGCAGGTTATGCGTTATCTGTAAATGAATTAAAAGGTCGCAATCTATTTATGACCATGTTTATAGTCACGATGTTTTTTGGTGGTGGATTGATTCCTACGTATTTGCTAGTCAAAAATCTAGGCATGTTAGATACAGTCTGGGCGATCCTGTTACCGGGGATTGTGAATGTCTGGGATATTATTCTAGCACGTACGTTTTTTAAAGGTATTCCAAATGAATTAAAAGAAGCCGCGAATGTCGATGGAGCGAACGATTGGACGATCTTTTTCCGTATCGTATTGCCGCTGTCCAAGCCTATTATTTTTGTGATCGCTTTATATGCATTTGTCGGTCAATGGAATTCTTATTTTGATGCCATGATCTATCTGGATAATGCGAAGCTGTATCCATTGCAATTGGTGTTGCGTTCTATTTTGATTCAGAACCAGACGATGCCCGGTATGATCGGTGATCAATTAGCGATGGCAGAGCTGAAGCGTCTATCTGAAATGATCAAATATTCTTCGATTGTAATTTCAAGTCTGCCGTTGTTAGTGATGTATCCATTTTTCCAGAAGTATTTTGAAAAAGGTGTTATGGTCGGTTCGCTCAAATAAGCAGGGCATCTCAATACAGTAATGGAGGCAAATATAATGAAAATGATCCAAAAAGTGTCTATCTCCGGTTTGACAATAGCGCTACTTTTAACAGGTTGTAACTCGGGTGCATCTAATCAAAATACCGATCCCAATGGTAAAGTGACTTTGAATTTTTTGACCCAAAGTTCTGCGCTTGCTCCTGCTGATCCGAACGATAAATTAATCAATAAACGGTTGGAAGAAAAAACAGGTATTCATATCAATTGGAAAAATTACACGACCGATCAGTTTGTAGAAAAAAGAAATTTGGCAGTTGCGAGTGGCGATCTTCCAGATGGTATCTTTGATGCTGGATATAGCGATTACGATCTGCTCAAATTAGCTAAAGATGGCGTGATTATTCCGGTAGATGATCTGATCAACAACTATATGCCTAATTTTCAAAAAGTATTAAAAAAAGCGCCTGAGTACAAAAAAATGATTACAGCACCAGACGGACATATTTATTCTTTCCCATGGATTGAAGAATTAGGGACAGGTAAAGAAGCGATTCAATCGGTAGATGATTTCCCTTGGATCAATCAAGCATGGCTCAAAAAGTTAGGGCTTAAAATGCCTAAAACGACAGAAGAATTAAAACAAGTATTGATCGCTTTCAAAACGCAAGATCCGAACGGTAACGGAGAAGCTGATGAAATTCCGCTATCTTTTATCGATAAGCCGGGTGGTGAAGATTTGACCTTTTTGTATGGATCATTTGGACTCGGCGATAACTGGGATCATACTGTCGTTACCAATGATGGCAAAGTTGTTTTTACTGCATCGGATAACGGATACAAAGATGCGATCAATTATATTCATAGCTTGTATCAAGAAGGTCTGATTGATGTGGAATCTTCTCAACAAGATTGGAATACGTATCTAGCAAAAGGAAAAGACAAACGTTATGGATTGTATTTCACATGGGACAAAGCCAATATTACTGGTTCTAATGATGATTATGAATTGATGAATCCGTTGGCTGGCCCAAATGGACAGATTAATGTAACCCGTACAAATGGAATGGGATTTGATCGCGGTAAGATGGTCATTACCAGTACCAATCAACAAATAGAAGCAACAGCTAAATGGATCGATCAATTATACGAGCCACTACAATCGGTACAAGATAACTGGGGAACGTACGGAGATACCAAAGAGCAAAATATTTTCAAATTCGATAAAAAGAAAGGCATGTTGGAACATCTTTCTTTAGAAGGATCAGCGCCTGTTGAAGTACGTCAAAAAACCAATATCGCTGGCCCGCTAGCAGTTCTCAATGAGTATTATGGAAAATACACAACAATGCCTGATGATGCGGCAGCACGATTAAAGCTAATGAAGAAAGTAATGGTTCCGCATATGCAAGCTGATCATATTTATCCTAAAGTATTCTTTTCTATTGAAGAGTTAGATCGCTTATCGACGATAGAAACGGATCTGTTCGCTTATGTCCAACGCAAACGTACAGAATGGTATCAAAATGGAAAAGTGAATGAAGAATGGCCTGCATATCTACAAGAATTAGATCGCCTGGGATTACAAGAATGGCTACAAATCAAACAATCAGGATATGACCGCAATCAGCAATAGCATCAACATTGACTATAACGATACCGAAGGAGCTTTATTATTATGATTATTCAATCACAAGAAAAATACCGACCGCTATATCATTTTACCCCTCAGCAAGGGTGGATCAATGATCCGAATGGATTGGTCTACTTTAATGATGAGTATCATCTCTTTTTTCAATATCATCCCGATGGAACAACATGGGGACCGATGCATTGGGGACATGCGATCAGTTCAGATCTAGTGAACTGGCAGGAACAATCTATCGCACTGGCACCTGATGAGTACGGCACTATTTTCTCGGGCAGTGCAGTGGTCGATTGGCACGATTCTACAGGCTTTTTTGGCGGGCAAGCTGGATTAGTCGCTATCTTTACCCATCATGATCATAACCATGAATTGGATCGTGCGCAGCAACGACAAAGTCTAGCATACAGTCTGGATGCAGGTCGAACATGGATCAAATATCAGGGTAATCCTGTATTAGAACATAAGGAACTGATCGATTTTCGTGATCCCAAAGTATTCTGGCATCAGGCTACGGAACAGTGGATTATGATTCTGGCTTGCGGGCAAACGGTTCATTTGTATCGTTCACCGAATTTGAAAGAGTGGACATTTCTTAGTGAATTTGGAGAAGGGATAGGTTCGCATGATGGAGTGTGGGAATGCCCTGATCTGTTCCCATTAGTGGTCGATGGTCAGTCGGCAATCACCAAATGGGTGATGTTAGTCAGTATTGGAAGCAGTGATGAATATGTCGAAGGGTCACGAACTCAATATTTTATCGGAGACTTTGATGGAACTACATTTACACCGGATGCTTCTTCTTATAAGGTGCGCTGGCTTGATTATGGGCGAGATCATTATGCAGGTGTATGCTGGTCAGATATTCCGGCTGAAGATGGTCGGCGTATATGTATCGGCTGGATGAGCAATTGGAAATATGCCAATCTAACACCTACCGAATTGTGGCGTGGGGCGATGTCTTTACCGCGCGAACTTACGTTAGAACAGCGAGCACAAGGCATAACCCTTATTCAACAACCTGTACAAGAATTACTCCCGATGCGTAACACGATACTGTCGTTAGAACACGTCACTATCGCAGACATTCAGAGCAAGCTGAACACTTTACAGTTGGAAAGTTATGAGATTCATATGACAGCTGATATTTATAGTCAATTTGCTTTGAAATTACGTACATCACAGCACCAAGCGACTGTTGTCGGGTATGAGGGAGATAAAGGTGAAATTTATATTGATCGCACCGATTCAGGAGATCATCATTTCCACCCTGACTTTGCAGGAAAACATATAGCCAACGTGCATCAAGATCAATCGGTAATCGAATTACGTATCTATGTAGATCGCTCTTCTATTGAACTGTTTGCTAATGATGGACAAGTCGTGATCACCGATCTTATTTTTCCAGATCATGATGCACAGGGATTAGATATTCAATCACTCGGTCAAGATCTACCAGTGGCATCATTTCATATCTATCAGCTAATGCCTTCTTGATCCAACAATCTCGTATCATCATAGGCGCATAGAGAGGAAAGAACAGATGAAGCATACAGGTATCTTATCTATCTTCACGTATAGATTGATAGCGGTCATCATGCTGATATTATGCAGTCTCAGTCTGGTAGGGATAACTTCTGCACAGGCGACAGCAACACCAGAGGCTACTCTTGTATCAAGTAGTGCAGTAACGATTACTCAGGCCAAAACCAATATCTCCTCATGGATGATCAAAGGAAAAGGAACGATGAGAGACAGTACAGCAGGGATCGTATTAACTTCAGATACCAAAGAAAATGTCAGTGCGATATCAGCGACATTATCGGCTGATTTTGTCTATGAAGCCGATGTGACTATTCAAAATATGCAGACAGATGCTTCACTTGTTTTTCGCTCTGATGCTGAAGGTGGAGCTGGTTACTGGTTACAGATTAAGCCAACATCCGGGCAGATTCAGCTTCGAGATGCTTCAGGAACGAATAGCACTTTGCAACAGTCATATGATGTCGATGTTCAAGCTGGGCAGACGTATCATTTGAAAGTCAAAGCCAGTGGCTCTCAGTTAAGCGTCTATTGGGATAAGCAGTATCGTCCTGTCATGCAAGTAACAGATACCACTTATCATTCAGGGTATCTGGGCTTGCATGTATGGGATGGAAGTGTAACTTTTCAAAATGTTATTCTTAGCGACCTCAATACCAATCTAAAAACCCCTTTACTGACTACAGGGATATGGATGCCTCATATCTCTGGAAAGATTGTCACTGCAACGCAAGAGTCTATAAAAGTATACAATTTGCGTTCAACCGATCTGATCGCCGAAGCAGATATTTCGTTTGCAGACAATAGACAGGGCAGTACAGCAGGTCTGATTTTCCATGCTAACGATAAAGCGACTACAGGTTATATCGCTTATCTACGCAATCAAGGCAATACTATCAGTGTCGAGTTGAGAAAAAGAGATGGAACACTGATCGCCAAATCTGCTCAAAATTATATGCATCAGCTCAGCAGTAATCATCATCTAGAAATTCGAATGATCCAAAATCGTATTCAGGTCTTTGTCGATGGATACACACCAGCCGCTATTACAGTAACAGACAACAGTTATACCCAAGGGTATACCGGTATGATTGCGCAAGGCGGTCAGATTATTTTTCAAGATGTGTTTGTTACAGCACCAGCCGATTATTATACAGAACAATATCGTCCACAATATCATTATTCTGCTTCACGTAACTGGATCAGCGATCCAAATGGAATGGTGTACTTTGAAGGTGAATATCATTTATTTTATCAAGATGGAGGACAATGGGGGCATTCGGTAAGCACAGATCTTGTTCACTGGAAAAGGCTTCCGTTTGCTCTGAAATGGAATGATCTAGGGCATATCTGGTCAGGATCGGCTATCGCTGATACTACGAATGCTTCCGGTCTATTTGGTTCTTCGGGTGGCAAAGGATTGATTGCTTACTACACTTCTTATGATCCTGATGCGCCTAATGGAAATCAGAAAATAGGATTAGCTTACAGCACAGATAAAGGACGCACATGGCAATATTCACAAGACCATCCCATTGTTATTCAAAATCCAGGTCATACGTCTACTGAAGCTGGTGGATGGGACTTTCGTGATCCTAAAGTAGTAAGAGACGAAGCCAATCAACGCTGGGTGATGGTGGTGTCTGGCGGAGATCATATTCGCTTTTTTACTTCAACCAATTTGATCGATTGGACATGGACAGATAATTTTGGCTATGGTGATTATATTCGAGGTGGAGTATGGGAATGCCCTGATCTATTTCCTTTACCAGACGATCAAGGGCATATCAAATGGGTGTTGATGATCAGCACAGGAGCCAATCCGCAAACAGCAGGTTCAGATGCAGAATACTTTATCGGGGATCTCACTCCTGCGGGTACATTTATCAATAGCAATCCAGCTGGTAAAGTATTAAAAGTAGACTGGGGAAAAGAGTTTTATGCGGCGATGTCATTTGCTCATATACCGGATGGACGACGGATAACGATGGCGTGGATGACCAATTGGGATTATCCATTTGCTTTTCCAACAACAGCATGGAAAGGTGAAATGACGATTCCGCGAGAATTATCATTATGCAATACAGCAGAAGGCTTACGTTTATTCCAAAAACCACTGACTGAACTATCTTCGTTACGAACACCTTTACGAACGATTACGAATCAAGTGATCTCAGAGCAGTCGCCTAATGTATTGGCTGATCTGCAAGCAGGGAGTTATGAGATTGAAGCCGAAATCGAATTACCAGCAACTCACCCAGCACAAGCTTGGGGATTTGAAGTGCGTAAAGGCAATAACCACAAAACAGATATCGGCTATAACAGTGCAGAGCAGTCACTATTTATCGATCGATCGTTGTCAGGCAATACTAGCTTTGCTGAATTATTTTCGAAAAGGCAATCTGCAATCCTACAACCGATCAATCGCCGAGTCCAATTACGTATCTTTGTCGATGCTTCTTCGGTTGAAGTATTTGCCAATGATGGTCAGGTTGTTTTTTCTGATCTGATTTTGCCAGATTCACAGGATACCGGTATGCGTTTGTATAGCAAAAATGGAGAAATCAAAATCATAAATGTAACCGTGTATCGTCTTCAAAGTATCTGGAAACTATAATATTAATAAAAACTATTTTAATCCAGTTATAACATATAATTGTTTCTCTTCCGCTGACCGATATTACTAATACTAACTTCATTAGTAATCAGCAGGAGGGGAACAATTATGTCTAAAAAGAAGTGGATTATTCCTATTTATATAGCGGCTATGGCATTAACAGGATCAGCTGGCGTCTATGCAAGTTCTACACTCGAAAGTATTACAGCTTCGCTTAATCATAATCTTAATATTGAAATCAGTGGTAAAGCGTATAAGCCGACCGGACCCAATGGAGAATCGCTGTCTCCGATTGTGTATCAAGGAACGACTTATTTACCAGTGCGTTCAATCAGTGAAGCGTTAAATACAGATGTAAATTATGATTCAAGTAACAACAAAATTTCGATCACACCCAAGTCTAGCGCTAGTGCCAATAGCAAACCTGCTAGCACTTCAAACAGCACTTCAACGACTCCCAATGCTGCCACGACGACTCCAACCGTAACCGATAAAGCTAGTATCAATACATCTACACCATCTGCTACCACACCGCCACCTGCTATAGAAACATTGAATCCGAATGATAGCGGTCGTATTGATGCCGCAGGCACAGCTCCAGAAGTAGTAACTAATATTGTACCTGTGAATCCAGCACTGAGCATAGTGAACACACCGTTGATTACGACCAAATATTTGCCACTGGATTTCCCTTTCCCATCCGATGCGACATCGATTAGCTTACGAGAATCGGTAGCAGGCGATAAAAAGCAATTGTTAATGATCTATGCAACTCAAATGGATCTCGTTACACTTGGAAAAGCATATCAAGCTTATTATGGTGCGCAAGGTGTAGTGGAATCCAATAACCGTATTCAGCCGGATGCACTTAGTCTAGTTGGCACCAAAGATGATGCATTTGGCGTTTCTATTCAAGGCAATCCACGTTCTGTAGCTCCAGGTTACAATCAGATTCGAGTCACTTTAGTACAACAATAATAGAAAAAACTAATCAAGCATACGACCTTGTTATTATTCAAGGCATCGTATGCTTTTTTGTTGATCATAGCGTGAAAACGATACTGTAAAATGATTGAAAATCATACCTTTTCATGAGAAAAGCTTCACAATACCCACTTTGAGCAAATTAGAATCAAAAAACATGTAAAATTTTCAGAAAATTTCAAAATAGGTAGTGCATTCGCAAAAATAGTGTGCTAAGATACCAAGAGTTTAAGAGGAACCCGTCGGAATTGTTTGAAAAACGTTATGTAAAAACGTGAAAATAAACAGGCTGATAGCCTGTATAAGTAACACCCGAATATGAACAAAAGGAAGGTGATTTCATGAGCGCTATGACATCCACCAATGAAAGCAACGCAGTAATTAACAAACAATTTAATCTTTTCCGGTTAACATGGCCGATCTTTTTAGAAGTATTTCTGTTCATGTTAATGGGAATTGTTGATACTTTAATGTTAAGTGATGTATCGGATAATGCAGTCGCTGCTGTTGGAACATCCAATCAGGTTATCTCTATTGCAATACTGGTATTGGAAGTGATCGGGAACGGAGCAGCAATCGTTGTCGCACAATATATAGGTTCTCGCAAAGTGTTAGAAGCAAGTCGTATTACAGCAGTAGCGATTACGCTTAATTTAACAGTTGGATTGTTGCTCAGTGGTACATTCCTTTTGTTGGGCGGACATTTAATGGAGAAAATGCATTTGCAAGGTGAGATTCTTGCACTTGCTGAAAGTTATATAGCGATTGTTGGTGGAGCGATTTTCTTACAAGCGTTGATCAACACATTAGCAGCAGTGATTCGTACGTATGGATTTACGAAAGAAACGATGTTTGTATCGGTATTTATGAACGTGATTCACGTGGTCGGTAACTACCTGTTGATCTTCGGTCACTGGGGTCTGCCACAAATGGGTGTACAAGGTGCAGCGATCTCTACGATTGTCAGTCGTCTAATCTGTGCAGTGATTTTCTTCTGGTTATTGTATCGTGTGATGGAAGTACGTATTCAGATTAAAGATTACTTCCGTATGACCAAGAAATATATTATGCAAATTTTGAAAATCGGTGTACCTTCTGCGGTAGAACAAGTAACCTACCAATTATGTCAGTTGGTATTTGTATTCTATGTTACGTATCTAGGTAGTGAAGCAATGGCTTCCCGTCAGTATGCTAACAATATCTCGACCTTTATCTATCTGTTCAGTATTGCGATCGGAATGGGGACAGCGATTATTGTTGGTCGTCTTGTTGGAGCGAATCTGAAAGACCAAGCGTACAAACGGGTATGGTCCAGTGTGAAATGGGCGATGGCGGCTACACTGGTGATGGATATTTTGATTATCATTTTCCGCGTGCCATTGATCGGCATGTTCACAGATAATCCTGAAATTATTCGAATGGCATCACAGGTTATATTGCTCAGCTTCTTACTAGAGACCGGACGAACCTGTAATATCGTTATTATTAACTCGCTTCGTGCATCAGGAGATGCCAAGTTCCCTGTCTATATGGGATTAATCTCGATGGTGTGCATGAGCTTGCCACTTGGATATCTATTTGTTTTCAAAATGAATCTAGGGCTTGCAGGCATCTGGTTAGCGATTGCGGCAGATGAATGGGTACGTGCTGTTATTATGTACTTCCGCTGGAAGAGCAGAGCATGGGAGAAACATTCTCTTATTCAGCATGATGAACCGGAATCATTAGATAATGTTCCGGCTGTTGCATCGGTATAATATCATTATTAAGATGGATCGGTAAAAGATAACAATATCGTACAAACCGTTTTAGTGCTTTTTCTACACTCTGTAGAAAGTGCTAAAACGGTTTTTTGTATTCTATTTTTATGTAGGTATACACTTGGTCACATCTGATGATTATTTTGCAAAAAGTGATTACAATCACCCTGCCTCTTTGGGTATCCGTCTATGCTTGAATCAAAGAAACATACAACTAAGGGGGATACACATCATGTTTTGTTATCAATGTGAACAGACACCAGCAGGTGGTTGCAAAGTGATCGGCGTATGCGGGAAAAATGAGACGGTAGCCAGTCTGCAAGATACGATTATTTTCGGACTTAAAGGGGTAGCGGCTTACGCTACACATGCTCGTCAATTAGGATATACTCATCCAGAAGTTGACCGCATCACCCATGAAGCATTGTATTTAACGTTAACCAATTCCAACTTTAATGTACAAGAACATATCGAGATGGCGTTGCAAGTCGGACAAGCGACTCTTCATATTATGGATACACTGGATCAAGCACATACCGATCGCTTTGGAATTCCTCAGCCAGTGACAGTCAGTTCGAATCAAGTCGAAGGCAAATGTATCGTTGTGACAGGACATAATCTATTTGCTCTAGAAGCTTTATTACAACAGACCGAAGGACTGGGCATCAATATCTATACTCACTCGGAAATGTTGCCAGCACATGGCTATCCTCATCTCAAAAAGTACACTCATCTTAAAGGCAATATCGGTAAAGCATGGTATGATCAGCGCCGTTTATTTGAAAATTTCCCCGGAGCTATCTTAGCGACAACCAATTGTGTAATGCCGATTAAAGGTAGTTATGCAGATCGCTTTTTCACTTATGGAGTGACAGGGTTAGAAGGGGTTACTAAGATAGAGACCGAGGACTTCAGCGAAGTGATCGCCAGAGCATTATCTTTACCTGAAGCACATATGCAATCCGATGCTGTTATGACCACAGGCTATCATCATGCGAATGTACTAGGATTAGCACCGGAGATTATTGAAGCTGTTCAAAGTAAAAAGATTCGTCATTTCTTCGTGATCGCAGGTTGTGATGCACCGGGCAAAGGTGGAGATTATTATCGTGAACTTGCAACCTCACTTCCGCAAGACACCGTCATCTTAACGACTTCTTGTGGTAAATTCCGCTTTAACGATGTTGATTATGGCACAGTACCTGGCACAGACATTCCTCGTTATATGGACTTGGGGCAATGTAATAATTCAGGTTCCACTGTCAAAATAGCGATGGCACTTGCTGAAGCATTCGGTTGTACGATGGCTGAATTGCCTGTCAGTATTGTATTATCATGGTTTGAACAAAAAGCAGTAGCGATTTTACTTGGCTTATTCAGTCTAGGGATTCAAGACATTCGGATTGGGCCGAAGCCACCTGAATTTATTTCAGACGGTGTGATGGAAGTATTGCAATCGACATTTGGACTGAAATTAATCGGCGATGCGGCGACTGATATGGCAGATATGCTTTCTTAATGTAAAGAAACCGCCAGCACACAGCCCACTTCCTGCTCAATCGTATGATATTTAGTGATATATCCATGTTCTTCAAACCACTGTTGCAAAGCAGGATGTTGCCATTGATGATGATAAGCAGATTGATGTTCAAGATCATTAGCAGATGAATCAATTAATGAATCTTCTACAACCGCTTGATCAACAATCAGACGGTCTGTCAAACAAAGTCGTCCATGTGGCTTGAGTACACGATGGATCTCGGTCAGTGCTAACAATTGCTGTTGTTGATTCAAATGTCTGAATGTAAAGCTAGATACGACAAAATGGAAATGATCATCTGGATAAGGAATCGCTAGCATATTGCCTATCCTTGTCTCGATCATCGGGAATTTGTGCTGGCACTGCTTGAGCATTTCCTGTGATTGATCGACACCAGACATATGCACACCTGATGCTACTAATTTGCCAGCTAGATTACCTGTACCAATGCCGAGATCAAGTCCATGTTCACCGGCTGTAGCATGAATAAATGTTGCTGTAGAGGTCAGTGCTTGCTCATAATGAGGATATTCTTCACGACGAGTATGCACATCCTGGTCATGAGTAATCGCACGCTGATCGAAGTCCCACTGATCTTGCCAGTTCTGGCGCAATTCACGTAAATGTTTGGCTTGATCCGCCAGATGATAAATCTCTTGAATGGGCAAAGTCTGCTGGGTCTGCAATAGATGTATCATTTGCTCGGTCGTTTCTGCCATGCGTTTCATTTCTAGCCATTGTGTTGTGAGTAGTGAACGCTGTAATTTCAGATAATAACGCAGACGCTGACTATCTGGTAATCCTTGCGGTTCTAACGCTTGCTTGATCTCCTTGATCGCCATACCGGCTTCACGAAGCGCTATAATCGTCTGTAAGCGCCAGATATCTTCTTCTCCGAAGATACGATACTGATTGTGTTCACGCTGGACTGAAGGCAATAGGCCATGTTGTTCGTAAAAGCGGATCGTGCGTGTTGAGATACCCAGACGCTTAGACAATTCATTGATTTTCAACAAAATCAGCTTCCTTTAGTGTGAAATTATACTCCATCATATCATGAACGATTAGAAGAACATCAGCCGTATTTCTGCTGATGTTCTTTTTTCATACGGATATAATCGGGATCTACTTTGGCTTCATCCCATTTCACTTTGAAAATGCGAGCGGCTTCGGCTTTGATCGGATCATCGGTATAAGGAAGAATCTCACCGTTCTCATCATATTTGCGCCCACCTTTGTGATTGGTGTAACGACGTGCGCGGGTATAACCCATTTGTAGAAATTTACGAGCCATATCCATCCCGATAAAATCGTCTTTTTCTTTATATTCCAGAAACATCGCATAGATTTTCTCGGACGATTCGGTAGCAATCTCAGGCGTTTTGAAGCGCCAGTGCGGTAAGATTTCACCTTTGTAGGGCTCAACCATTAAGACACCTTGCTCGCCTTTACCGACTCGATATAATTCAGGCTGTTTGCGTAGATCTAGCTTCGTATAGTCTAACGTATAATCAAATTTCTCAGGCATACTAAGAACTCCTTTGTATAGATAAGTAACTCTCTATTACCCGATTTTGGACAGAGACTTTCAATTATCCATAATAAAAAGCAGATACTCTTATAAAAGAGAATATCTGCTTTTTGTTATAGATCTTATTGTTATATGTTATAAAGTCTATGGGTACGATACGATCTTGTTCAAACGATTATGAATGGTCGCCCATAATATCTTTAATTTCATCTTTGAGTGCATCAGATTTGGTTCCGAAAATAACCTGTACAGCGCCTTGTCCGAGTCGCATGATGCCAGCCGCTCCGAGCTTGCGAAGTTCTGCATCATTGACTTGACGATCATCTTTAACCACCAGACGCAGACGAGTAATACAAGCGTCGATACTTTCGATATTTGGTGAACCGCCTAGTTGATGCAACACTTGAGCCGCTTGGCTATCATTTGCATTAATCTCAGGTTGTGCACTAATCGCCGCAGTGGGTGTCAACGAATCTGAAGGTGTTTTTTCCAGATTAGCAACAGGTTCATCATCTTCACGACCTGGCGTTTTGAGATTGAATTTCACGATTAAGAAGCGGAACAATGTATAGTAGATGACTGCAAAAGCAAGTCCTACAGGAATCATAACCAGTGGATGGGTAGCTAATTTCATATTTACCAGATAATCAATGAGACCTGCTGAGAAACCGAATCCTAATTTAACATTTAACAAATACATAACCAGACCGGATAGACCTGTCAAAATAGCATGTACCAGATATAATCCAGGTGCTACAAACATAAATGCAAATTCTAATGGCTCGGTAATCCCTGTCAAAAACGAAGCGATCGCAGAACCGATAAAGATCGAAGCTACAGCTTTACGTTTTTCTGGACGAGCAGTATGAATAATCGCAAACGCCGCCGCTGGTAAAGCAAACATCATAATCGGGAAGAACCCGGACATAAACATTCCTGCTGATGGATCGCCTGCGAAAAAGCGTGTTAGATCGCCATGTACCACTTCACCAGAAGCATTAGTATAATCACCAATCTGGAACCAAGCGATCGAGTTCAATACATGATGCAGTCCGATCGGAACGAGCAAACGGTTCGCCATACCGAATATAAAAGCACCAATACCGCCAAGCCCTACAACCCATGTACCAAAAATCGCGATCCCGTCTTGAATAGGACTCCAGATCATCCCGAACAATGTAGCAAGAATGATAGTCGTAAATGCAGTAACCATCGGTACAAAACGTTTACCTGAGAAGAACCCTAACCATTCAGGCAATTTGATATTGTAAAAGCGTTGGTATAGATACGCTGACCATAATCCGACCAGTATCCCGCCGAGTACGCCCATGTCTAATTTAACATCATCGCCAATATAACCGAATATCATAGGTACAATACTTAATATTTTGACTAAGATCAGATACGAAATTACTGCCGATAACGCAGCTACTGCATCGCGAGCAATTCCGATCGCTACCCCGATTGCAAAGATAAGTGCCAGATTACTAAAAATGGCTCCTGCGCCTGCTGTCAAAAATGGAGTGATATAGTGATTAATAAATCCTCCGACTGTTGATCCTAACGGAATATCAGTCTCATAATTCAACAATCCCAGACCTTGTAAAATAGCGGCTGCTGGAAGTGTAGCGACTGGAAGCATTAAAGAACGCCCAATCTTTTGCAAAAATCCTAACATTGGTAATCCCCCTTAAATAAATATGATAGATGTATCATGTATACCTACTGCACAACCAAAATAGAAAATGATTCTATATCTTCGCTGTGCAAGTATGCGACTTATCATTCTATAAGCAGCCAGATTAAGGCTGATACGTACGAAAAAGCCGATAAAGATGCATCGTCAAAAAGCATACCTCATCTTCTGGAATCGAGACATTTAGCTCTTTTTCCATTACTACTTTCATTTTATTCGCCAGTATATATTCTTCAGCATACTGTTCTCGTATCGGCTGAATAAGCAGATTTTCTACTAAAGATCCTTGTACAATCCGTTCTAACGAAAAGCGTAGATGGATCATTAAGCGGACTTGATTCATACTTCCTTGTTGAAAAGTAATCTGTTTTTCCTGTTCGATCATCGCTTGTAATTTACCTAGTAAAGTAGACATTTTGACCAATTGTCCTACAGGCACATGACTGACAGCCGAATGGATATGATAAGTGAGAAAGCCTGCTTCGTCTTCAGGAATTTTAATATCAAAAGCACTACAGATCATCTGCAAAGCTTGCAAAGCCACTTCGTATTCTTGCGGAAAACAGACTTGAGTCTCATATAGAAAAGGATTGGTAATCTCCATATGATGACGCACTCGATACACAGTGAATTGGATATGACTTGGCAAAGCCAGATAGATTTTGTTATGCAATGTTTTGTTGAATCGCTGTTCGATCATTTGGATAATCTGATCAGAGACTTCCATCGCTTTATGGTCGATATCTTCAAAAAAACTAGGGTGATTCATCAATTGTTCTCGATCTTCCAAGCGGAAGCGCTTTTCAATACGATCATCATCAGTAGAAAGGGTAGTTTCATTTTTGGCGGCAAAACCAAGCCCTTTACCTAGCAATACATATTCGATATCTGTAGATTCATCAAAAGCCATCACAATATTGTTGCCGACAACTCGCTGTATCGATAGCAACATACTTTCTTTACTCAATGTGGTGAGCCTCCTTTACATCCCTATTCGCTTATCTATTCCATCGAGCAACAGCGAACACGCAAAAAAGAGCCAAGTCACGAATAATAAACGTGTAGAAAGTTCTACAGCATCTGGTATTCGTTGCTTGGCTCATGCCCATTATATGGTAACACGCCGATAACGTTATAAGTTTTTGAATGCGATTTCATTATGTAGCATATAACGAGCACAATTGATCGTCAAGGTTATATTTTACGGAAAATCTCGAATATTTTCCAGAAGTACAGGATTATTCAATAAAATAAAGTTTATTCATCATATTTTGCATAAAAAGCTTGAAAAAAGCCTTAATTTTAAAGAATAGGGGTTGAAATTTCTTCCATAATCAATTACAGTAGTAGACGTTGTTATAGGTTTGTAAGCTTTACCCTAACTAAATAAAATTCATTGATGTATAATGTATAACCTCAATAATATGGTTTGAGGGTCTCTACCAGGAACCGAACAATCCTGATTACAAAATTAAGTGTGCTCGTCGCACCCATCTTTTGTAGTCAGGATTTTTTTGCGTCTTTACGAGCTCAAACTTCTATGGACACTGATGGAATAGACGCAAGTCACTTGCTGACATCAAGAACAAAGGAGAAGATAGATATGAATTTCAAAGTCTTAATATTGACGATTGCTACATTTACTGTTGGTCTGATTGAGTTGATTATCGGTGGTGTATTGCCACAGATCGCTTCTGATCTAAATGTATCTGTAAGTACAGCAGGGCAATTGATTATGATCTATGCGCTTGTTTATGCGATCTCTGGACCAACATTACTAGCATTAACGGCTAAGGTGGAACGGAAAAAGTTATACCTCTGGTCGATGTTAGTATTTACACTGGGTAGTCTGGTTGCTTTTTGGAGCCCGACGTATGGTGTCTTGTTCTTATCTCGTATTATTACAGCGGCAAGTGGTTCGCTGATTGTAACCCTGTCTTTAACGATTGCAGTAAAAATCGTTGCTCCCGAATACCGGGCACGTGTTATCGGTATTATTTCTATGGGTATTAGTTCTTCGATCGTACTGGGCTTGCCTTTCGGCGTACTGGCTGAAGAAGCATTTGGCTGGCGTGTATTGTTCTTAGCCATTGCTGTTTTAACATTAGTCGCAATGGTGGTTGTGCATCTGTTTATGGATCATGTTCCTTTAGAACGTATGCAGACATTGAAGCAACAACTGGCTTCACTCAAAGATATCAAAATCATTAGTGCTCATCTCGTAACGATGCTTACATTAGCAGGGCACTATACATTATATGCGTACCTTACACCTTTCCTTGAAACGATGATGGGCCTTAACTCGAACTGGATCAGTATCGTATACTTTGTATTCGGAATTGCAGCTGTAAGCGGTGGGATGATCGGTGGAGCATTATCAGATCGTCTAGGTAGTAAAAAAAGTATTTTGCTTGTAGTCAGCGTGTTCGCTGTGATTATGTTTACTTTACCAATGGCTAGTCAATACGTGTATATTTTCCCGATTGCCTTGTTTATCTGGGGCGCACTAAGCTGGGCTCTTGCTCCGGCTCAACAAAGTTACTTGATCCAATATGCACCGGAATCTTCTGATATCCAACAAAGCTTTAACTTCTCAGCATTACAAATCGGTATTGCTGTCGGTTCAGCGATGGGTGGCGTATTGATCAAAAATACAGGTAATATCGCTATCAATGCTTGGGTAGGTGGCGGAATTATCGTAGTTGCTTTCGGAATTGCATTATTCTATCTATTGTCCAAACCGGTAAGAGCTCGCAATGTAGCGAATACCATTACCCGTTAATATCTATATTAGGATATAGCATCTTCATTTGTTATTCGATTTATCTGCTGTATATAAACACCGACACGATCTGCGTCTATGATCGTGTCGGTGTTTTTTGGTTATTATAAGCATGGGAATAAAGAGCTATGTGTACAAAAATACAGTGACAGTAGCTATAGACAATGCTATCTTATGCTATGAAAAAACAATACATATCAAAAGGAGACTACGATGCCAAAGACCAATTTCGCCAACTTCAATTGGCTGAATGAAAGTAGTATACGTTTTGAAGAAGAAAAGGTGATTTTGCATGCACCTGCACAAAGTGATTTCTTTTGTAACCATGGCGGAGTATCGGAAGAAGGCATTACGCCTGAATCGCTTACGAATGCGCCTTTCTTTTTTACTGAAGTATCCGGTGATTTTGTGATGCGTGTTCAAGTAGAACATGATTTTCAAGATGTATATGACTCTGCTTCGATTATGATGATGCAAGATGTAGATCTCTGGGCGAAATTATGTTTTGAATACACTGATTTTTATACGCATTCTATCGTCAGTGTAATCACCAATACATTCTCAGATGATGCTAACGGAAATAATGTAGAAGGCAATACTGCATGGCTTCAGATCGCACGTGTTGGACAATCTTTTGCTTTTCATTATTCGTTAGATGGAGTGCGATTTGATATGGTGCGCTTCTTTTATTTACCTGTCGATCAGCAAGTGAAAGTGGGTTTATTGCCACAAGCGCCTACAGGTCAAGGTGGAGAAAGAATCTACTCCAATTTTTCGCTAGAACAACGAACAGTGAAAAATATTAGAATGGGCAAATAACAAATAGATTTCAGGTTGATCCTAAGTATACTTTTAACATGATTTTGTGATATATCTCGCAAAGCTACCTTCGTTGTATACAGGTAGCTTTTTTTGTTATGTATATAGATCTAATTGATAATGATCTAAAATTATTGAATATACATAAACAAAAAAATATAGACAAAACTAAATAATGTTTGCTTTTGTATAAACGTAATCATATAATATCTATGTAATAAGTAGACGAAAATAAGATTTATCTAGAAGGAGACTAGACAATGGAAAAAAATCAGGAAATATCAGATCGGTTCTGGCGAGCTTCATTAACCGATTTGAAGCGAGGGTATGTGCTAGAAGAAGATAATCATTCATTAGGTCGGTTTATCTGTCTGATCGATGGGATGGTATGTGAGAAAGGAGTCATTTACCAGGAAGAAGGAGTCTTTTACGAAGCAGAGCGTTATATGCAACATTATATTCAACAACACCATACGTCGATGTTTTCATACTTGGTAGAGCTGGATAAAAAGTGGACAGGTATGACAGAAATTCAAAGTGGAATGGTGCAATCTTTTTATCAAGGGCGTTCAGATACTGAAATTGTAGCGGAAGTCGGAGGTAGTAAATCGACTATTCGTAATCATCGCTTTGCATTACGAGAGAAAACAAAACAAGCCAAAGTATTTTTAGCGATTATGGAGTTGTTAGAAGAACAGCAAAATGATCCAGCTCCATTGGTATCTGTACATCGCACCGCTACGATGGTGGATGAACGTTATGCAGTAACAGAGAAAGAAAGTCAGGACATTTTGAAGCAATATTTCAAAGAAGGATTAGATGGACCATTATCAGAGTTTCCGCGTAAAGAAAAGCGCAAAATTGTGATTTTACGTCATCTCATGAACGGATTCAATCCGGGTACAAAGTATACAGAAAAAGAAGTAAATGCGGTTCTAAAGCGTTCGTATGCCGATTATGTTACATTACGTCGTTATATGATTGAGTATGGATTTATGGATCGGTTAGATGATGGAAGTCAGTACTGGGTGAAGCAATAAGTGCTCGTTATTTATCTATATCCTCAGTTCATTTTTGTAGTAGTTAGACTTGTAATAAGCGATATAACACAATAAAAAACCCTCTCTGCATTCTAGATTACAGAGAGGGTTTTGGTATTTATTTTGCCCGTAGTTCTTTTTGAATCTGGCAGATACGGCTTTGAGAAATACCTAGAATACGAGCCAATTCATTTTGCGTCGCTTCTGGATTAGCTTTCATCGTATCTTCCACTTTAGTCAGCATTTCCCCCCGTTTACTACGTGATTTGCGTAAAGAAGATTGTAAGTTGCGATTAGGTGTTGGCGCACTGGGCATATCTTCGAGTGCGATATGTTGAGATTCATCACCCATTTGTTCTGTACAATCTCCACAAATAAATTGATCTTTGTAATAGATTAGATCGTCAAATGTTCCGCAAAAGATACATTGAATTCCTTTATGTTTCCGAAAAATAATTTCTTTTTCTGTAATAAAGAATTCCATAGGATCGCTTACACCAATTTCCATAGTGTCCCGTATTTCTTTCGGAATAACGATTCGTCCTAGACTGTCCAGCTGACGGACCATACCGGTTTTTTTCATGAGAAGTTCCTCCGCTTGGTCAAATTTATGAGAGAGAAATTAAAAGTAATTAGAAAAGTAAGTGTGCTTACTTTCTAATAACTGATTTGCATACAGTAATAGTAACATCGAATGTACAGATAAGGAACAAATTTAACATAAAAAATATAGTTCTGATATTTAGTTAACTACATAATTATGCATTAAAACAGTTTAAGATGCTTATTTTCTAACTTGAAAATAAAATTTTTCATAGCAAAATTCAACAAAATAGAGTGTTTTTAATGTAAAAGCAAATACACAGTAAAATATAAAATTTGAAATTATTGTATAAAAATTCATTTAAATATATAATTGTTTATCTTCATATTAGGAATCATTTTGAGCGAATTTATCCTGCTTATCGATTGACAGGAAGGATATAAAAAAAATATGTAACCTTTACTTTGTTATCATACACCGATCTGTACATAGATTCAAACTTCTATCATTAATATAACACTATAAACATATAAAACACAAAAAAAGCTACCTTTTAAGGTAGCATCATCATCATTAATACAGGAGTAGCGGCGAGTGTGAATAGCGCTGCTAAAATCATCGAAATACTAGAAATCGTACCGGTTAAAGAACTAAGCTCAAATGCTTTGGAAGTTCCTGTACCATGTGCTGCTGTACCGAACAAAATTCCTCGTGCAATCTCGCCATCGATTCGTAACCATTTTACAATAAAAGGACCTACAATCGTACCGATCAATCCGGTCATAATCACAAACACTGCTGTTACGGTAGGAACACCGCCGATAGCTTGAGACACATTCATCGCAATCGGTGTTGTAATCGAGCGCGGAATAATACTGCTCATCAGACCGTTATCCAGATGTAATAGCTTCGCTAATAATGCAGAAGAAGTCACCGCTACAATCGAACCGAATAGAACACTGGATACAATCTCAACCGCGTGCTTTTTAAGTGTTTGAATATTTTTGTACAAAGGAATAGCAAAAGCGATTGTAGCAGGCTGTAGTAGCCGGGATAACCATTGTCCACCCTGATTATAAGCTGTATATGGTACATGAATAGTGAGCAAAAGAATCACCAGAACGAGCGGTGTAATCAGCAGTGGAGACAGATAGACACGCGGAAAACGGCGATATATTCGTTTGGTGACCATATAGATTAACAATGTTAGTAATAAAAATAATATAGTATTCATCCTGCGTGACGCTCCTTCCGCTTAGCCATCGTTCCAGCAAGTAACCCTGAACTGACCATCACTAATATCGTGCTGAGTATAACAATAACGACAATCCGTACCCCATCATGTTCTAACATCGGGATATAATTCATAATACCGACCGCTGAAGGAATAAAGAACAACAGCAGTTCAGCAAGCAACCAGTTCGCTCCAAGCTCTACCCATTCGAGCTTAATGACTTTGGTCTGTAACAGTATAAAAACGATAGCAATCCCGATAATGCTACCCGGTACAGGAAGATGCAACCAGCGTACCAACACATTTAACAGTTCAGAAAATCCCATCAGCACAGCAACCTGAAGTATTCCTTTCATGATATTCTTCATCTATATAAAACCTTCTCTCTTAATTGACTACCAATGATTGTTTATATGAAAATTTTACATCTGTTTCTTTCATAGGTAAAATTCATATATGGCATGAAATGTATTCCATCTATCTATAGGAGGAAAGTGACATGGATATTCGGCATTTACAATATTTTATGGAAGTCGCCAGACTAGGAAGCTTTACCAAAGCGGCAGAAGCGCTATTTATTACACAGCCCACGATCAGCAAAACGATTCGTTCATTAGAAGACGAACTAGGCGCCAAGCTGTTCAATCGCATCGGGCGCACAGTAGAATTAACCGATGCAGGCAAAGTAATCCAGCATCAGGCTCGCATTATTGTAAAGTCTTTTCAAAATCTATCTTCCGAGTTGGACGATCTGCGCAATCTCAAAACAGGGCATCTACGCATCGGATTGCCACCGATGATCGGATCACGATTTTTTCCACAAATTATCGGAAAGTTCCATCAGTTGTATCCTGATGTAACCATCCAGCTTTTTGAAAATGGCGGAAAAAAAGTGGAGCAAGATGTAGCCAATGGCGCACTGGATATTGGAGTTACGGTATTGCCTGTGACCGAGAATGTATTGAATCATTTTTCGTTTACCGAGGAAAAGTTGAATCTGTTAGTGCCTAATCATCACCGATTTGCACAGCAAGATTGCGCTGAACTTAGCGCGCTGGCAGAAGATTCATTTATTATTTTCAGTGAAGACTTTACGTTGCATGGTCGTATTATAGATGCTTGTATACGGGCAGGCTTCCAGCCGAAGGTGATCTATGAAAGTTCACAATGGGATTTGATTAGTGAAATGGTGGGAGCGGGCTTAGGGGTAGCCCTATTACCCGAAACGATCTGTCAGCAGATTAGCCGGGATCATGTGCACATCTTGCCACTTGTGAACCCCTCGATCCCCTGGCAACTAGGCATGATCTGGCATCAAGATCGCTATCTCTCCTTTGCCGCACGCGAATGGCTTCGATTTACAAGGGAGTTTTTAGGAAAATAATCCAAACGAATTTAAGATTAGATCGTCTTATAGAATATTCCATAGGTAAACAGTCTTCTATAGAGAAGGCTGTTTTTTGTTTTACAATTTCACTGATAAACCGACAAAAATAGCAATTATAGAAAAAATCTATCATTATTGATAGACGACTTTAAATCGTTGTTATCCGAATTAAGGAAGCGAAATAACTTATATTAACAATGAAATAAAGTAAAAAAAAGTAAAAAGTATTAATAGTTGACAAACATATACCATAGTAAGATACTGTGAATAGTCGCAATTAGGAAATCCTATTTATCCTTTTTGAGTATCGATTACAAGGATAAAATTGCTGTGATGATGATGATCTGAACAAAGGAGGGAATTATGAAATTTCTGCATATTGATGGAAGCTCAAGAGAAGATGGGAATGCTTCTACACTGGCGAAATATTTGTTACAAGATCTACCGTTTGAAGAAATCGCTTTGCGTGATTATCAGATTCAATTGATCACGGATGAGCGTCATAGTGAGCAAGGATTTGTACCTTTAGGTGATGATTATGATCGTTTATTACCTACTTTTTTAGAAGCGGATTATGTTGTTTTTAGTTCACCCATTTACTGGTATGGTTTGTCTGCTCAACTCAAAGCTTTTATCGATCGCTGGTCAGAATCCATGAGAATTGTACCGGATTTTCAAGCGAAGATTAAGCACAAAAAAGTATTTCTGATTATTGTCGGTGGCGATGATCCTTATCGCAAAGGGTTGCCAACAGTACAACAATTTGAATATATTGCTGAATTTCTAGAACTTGATCTACAGGGTCATCTTATCGGGATTGGCAATAAGCCTGATGATATTTTGCAAGACCATATTGCACTGGATCAGGCCAAACAAATCAATCAACAACTACAACATATTAAGGAGAGTGTACAATGAGTGCAGCCAAATGCTTAACATGCAATGCCGAAGTTGAAGTGGATCAACAGACCGTAACTGGAGAAATTGTAGAATGCCAGGAATGCGGGCAAGAACATGAATTTCAATGGATCAATGAGCAACCTAATCTAGTGTTTGCTCCGGAAGTAGAAGAAGATTGGGGTGAATAATGTCAAATTCATATCCTCGTAAAAAATTGCTGTTTTGCGTAACCAAAATGCGTGAAGAAGAGCGTCGAATTTATGATTATTTGCTACAGGCTGGAATAGAAGTTGATGTATGTACAGACTCGATGCAATTAGAACTCGAAAATATTCGGCGCTACGATGTCGCTCTTATTCGTTGCTTGTCGCAGAGCAAAGCGTTAGAGCGGGCGCAATATATTGAGTTAGCCGGAGTCAAAACATTGAACTCGTATGAAGCGATCAAAATTTGTACCAATAAAGCTTTTCAAGCCATCATTTTTAAGCAAAACCAAATCGCGCAACCGGACTTTGCGATTGCGTTTACGTTTGAAAAGCTGTACGAATATCTGGAACGATTTGATGGACGCTTTGTGATTAAGCCTGTCAGTTCATCATGGGGAAGAGGCGTAACTTTAATCAATAGTAAATTTGCGTTGGATGCATGGATCTCGGCTAGAGAATCTCTTGACCCTCAAGGTAAAGCTTTACCGGTACTGGTACAGGAATATGTAGATAAAGGGAACTATGATATTCGTGTCGTTATTGTAGATCGTCAACCGATTGTTGCTTTCAAACGTGTCTCTAACGATAATTGGTTGACTAATACGCATCTGGGAGCCGAGATTGATGTCATTAAGGTGAGTCAACCGATACAAGAAATCAGCAAACAACTTATTGATGCTATCGGAGAAGGTATTTATGGATTGGATTTATTTTACGATCATACCCGTAATATCTATATGGTCTGTGAAGTGAATCAGAACCCAGAGTTCGCCAAATCGTGGTTGATTCATAAAGTGGATGTTGCCAAAGCTATCGCTGAGTCTTGCCTGAATGTCCAGCCAGAATGGATACACGTCAAATCATCAGTATAGCCATAAACATACGATGACGATCATATCTATTGATAATCGTGATCGATGCTGTGTAAAAGGAGAATGATTGATGTCTTTAGCCAAAATATCTGAACAAGCACCGCAAAAAGTGTCTCAAAAAGATTATTTTTCAATCTCGTTTGTATTAGCTCGTGTACTTAACACCGGAATTATTATGAGTATCGAAAAAAATGAAAAAGAACTGAAAGGCTTAGAAAGTACATTATCCAAGCTGTCGGGCAAAAAGTATGTCACATTATACAACAGTTTCACAGCCGCTATTCATGGAGCGCTCTGGGGACAGGATATTGTGCATGGTAGCCAGGCTACACTTGCTCATTCAGCGGCTCCGCAGGAAAGAAAATTTGCGCAATGGTTAGGAATTGAATTGATTGAGGGATTAGATCAGGCGTACACCGTTATTGATATCGATTGGCAAAATCTAAAAGATATCGATACATTGCTGAAGCAACATAGTCAGGACAAAGCGATCGTAGTGAATTTTACCGGACTATCGTTTGGCCCTGTGGCTACTCTACTCACCAATGAAGAACCGCTGTATAAAAAGTCAGAACGATTAAAAATATTTGGAGCCTTTGACTTGAGAACAATGTGGACACAGACCGAGCAAGAATTTGAAATTCAGCCTGGGGTGCAATTTAATTATCGCCTCAGTCCGCTGGTAGGCGCTTGTGTGAAACTGTCACTGTTACGGAGGGATAAACAAGATGAAGACTGATTTTAATCATTATTTACTGGATATTCCTGAAGAAACATGGGCTTATGAAGAATTAGCGATTGATGGCGGTCGAGCGGTGTTGCCACGTGAAGGTCGCAAAACAACTTTTCCGAATATCACCAAAGAAGATGTGCTACAAATGTTAATCTCGATTCAAAAGCAACCGGAAGAAGTGATTCAAGAATTTACCGATCAATACCGTCAGTATGTAGGCGCTAATTATGCGATCTCGACAGCGAGCGGTACATCCAGTCTACATCTGGCACTGATCGGCGCAGGGATAGAGCCAGGAGACGAAGTGATTCTACCTGCTTTTACGTTTATCGCAACTGCTCAAGCTGTCGTTGCCGCCAAAGGTATTCCTATCTTCGCGGATGTTGATCCACACACGTACTGCCTTGATGTGACCCAGATCGAGAAATTGATTACACCACGTACCAAAGTGATTATGCCTGTGCATGTTCATGGTCTGCCTGCCAATATTGAAGCGATCCAGCAGATCTGCAATCAGTATCAGTTGAAGCTGGTGGAAGATGCCTCTCATGCTCATTCCGCTTCGATCAATGGTCAGTTATGCGGTTCTTTGGGCGATACCGCAGGGCAAAGTCTGATGGCAGACAAAAACTTCCCTGTAGGTGGCGAAGGCGGTATCGCCTTTTTCAAAAAAGAAGAAGATTATCAGCGTGCTTTGAATTTTCTGCAAGATTCAGGGATCGATTATGATATCTCATGGATCGCAGCGGCGTTCGGGATCAGTCAATTGGAACGACTTCCTTATTACGATGCGATTCGTCAGCGCAATGCTCAACATTTGATCCGTACATTGAATCAGACCACTTTATTTCAAGGGCCTTATATTCCAGAAGGGTATAAGCACAGCTTCAATATGTTCCGTCTTCAGATCAATGTGAATCTGCCTGCTTTTGCCGGAATTCCTCCTTATCAGGTGAAAGAAGCGATTCAGACGATTTTGATGGAAGAAGGCGTGTTTGCAAGAGAATGGCAAAATGTGCCGATCCCTCGTCATCTTCCTTTTATCAATCAAAAAGGATTCGGTAATCAATATCCGTTTAGTCTATATCAAGAAGATGAATTACCTTATGGATTAGAACACTTTCCCAATACACTGGAAATGCTGAATACTACACTTGCGATTTGCCGGGAATTGCGCTCTCCTGTCGAATATGAAAAGTTGTTATCCTATGAGCTGGCCTTCAAAAAGTTGGATCAAAATATCGAAAAAATCGCTACGTTTGCGCGTACTCTGAATGTTCAGCCACCTTATGAAAGAGATGCCCGCTTAGGATGAAGACGTACAAAGTAGGCATACTGGGTGGAAATGGATTTGTTGGTGGAGAATTATACCGCTTATTGAGCGCTCATCCGTATTTTGAAGTGGTTTTTATTTCTTCCGAATCCAAAGCAGGCATACCGGTCGAAAAAACACATAAAGCTTTTCTGTATCGCAAAGTGAACCCGAAATTAACCTATCAAAAAATGGCTGATCTCACCGACGAATGCGATTTTATTTTCTCGGCGTTGCCAACCGGTATCTTGCCCCGTCACCTATCCGATGTACTGGATCATACGAAGCAGATTTTCAATATTAGTGGTGATTATCGATTTACAGATAACAACGTGTTGGAACGCTACTATCCTGCATCTTTGGCAACATCTGTACAAGCGGAAAGTCATTATTATATTCCCGAAATATCGACAGTTGATCCCAATGCCAAAGTCATCAATCTGCCTGGATGTATGGCGGTTGCTTCGATCTATGCGATCTATCCGTTGGTGCTTCATTCGTTAATCGAAGGGCATGTCTTTATTGATGCCAAAACAGGCTCTAGTGGAGCAGGTAAAAGCAGTAAAGAAACGCATGCTGATCGAGTTAATAATTTTAGATTGCACAAAGGATTCGAGCATCGTCATCTTCCTGAGATTGATCATATTGCCAAAACATACAGCGAACATCCTGTCGATATTTCATTTGCTGCGTTCAGTCTGGATGTGGCACGTGGCATATTTGTCAGCGCTTATTCAGTACTCAAACCGTCTGTCGATGAATCGGATGTGAAAAAAGCTTTTTTTCAAGCGTATAAATCCAAGCCGTTTATCCGTTACTCCGGTCAAGCTTCACCCGGACCGATGATCAAAACGGTGCATGGAACCAATTATGCAGAAACAGGCTTTGTTGTACGAGATGGCAAATGTCTGAGTCTTGTGTCTATCGATAACTTAATCAAAGGGGCTGCCGGACAAGCGATTCAAGCAGCCAATATCTACTACGGAATTCCAGAGTCAACGGGTTTGACGACCGAAAGTGAGGGGATATGGCCGTGATTAACAATCTGCATGTGATCAAGTTAGGCAGTAGCACTATTGGTAAAAGTGAAACGATTTTTGCAGAAATTGCGGCTCTTTCTAAACAAGGAGCCAAAATTCTACTCATTAGCGGTGGAGCTGATGCCATCGAACGCAAATTTGCTGATCTGCAAAAAGAAGTCCGATTTCTGACGCTAGATAATGGTGATCAAGTCCGCTATTGTCCGCCAGAAGCGATGAATACGATTAGACAAGCGTATGCAGAGTATATTTTTGAACCTGTCCAACAACAGTTACAAGCTTATGGATTATCGGTGCTGACTCAATGTGCAGGTGATCATGGATGGGTACAAGGCAAGCAAGGTAAACCTTTGAAAGTACGTAAAGGTGACAAAAAAGTGATTGTACGAGATTCCTTATATGGAAGTTATGGATCAGCCAATCAACAGCTTTTGAATCAACTGCTACATACGTATGATGTGGTCTGCTTGTCTCCTCCTATTTATGATCCAGAGATCGGGCAGTATATCAATATTGATGCAGACATGTTGGCGGCACATTTAGCGATTGCGCTAGAAGCAAGTCATTTGCGCTTTGTAACCAGCACCGCAGGCATATTAAGTGATATTGCCAATCCGTCTTCGACGATTCGTGATATTTATCCGCAAGCCGAACAGATTGTAGTCACAGGCAGAATGAAGCAGAAGTTAAGAGCCGCAGAACTTGCTCTCGATCAAGGGATCGCTGATATTGCAATCACAGGTCCTCATACATTGTATGGAGCAGGCAAAACATGGTTCTGGAGAGGACAACATATTCCTCCAGATATTGAACTGCTTCATCAAGTCATCAGTATCCCTTCGGTGTCCAAAGACGAAGCAGTACTTGCTCAATTTTTGCAAGAAAGGGTGAGTTCGGCTGAGATTAATGCAGAGATTGATCCAGCAGGCAATATTGTGTTGACCAAAGGTAATGGTGAACATACGTTACTGCTACTCGGTCATATCGATACGGTTCCTTATGTCTGGCAAAGCGCTGTTCATGAGCAGCGTGTCTCTGGACGAGGAAGTGTAGATGCCAAAGGAAGCCTGATCAACTTTGTAGAGGTATTGCGTACGATAGATGTTCCCGATCATGCCCGTTTAATCGTGATCGGAGCGGTGGAAGAAGAAGTTTCTTCTTCCGCAGGTGCATTTTATGTGCGAGATCATGTACAAGCTGATGCAGTAATTATCGGTGAACCCAGCGGAACACATAATCTAACCCTCGGCTATTATGGGCTGCTCAAATTACAATTACATGTTGTGCAAAAGCAACAGCATTCCGCAGGCAAAGACAGTGTCAGTTCGATCGACAAAGTGTATCAACTGGCGACTCATTTACGAGAAATCATTGATCAATATGATCATGATCATTTATCAGCCATCGTAGATATTGAAGCAGAGAATAGTGGAGGTCATTACAGTGCTTCAGCGACGTTGAATTTTAGAATATCGCCTCAAGCTCGTGCCGGATATATAGAGGACATTCATTCATTAGAATGGGCGGATAGCACTGTAGAGATCTTGCGGAATACACCGGGGTATCAGAATTCGCGCAAAGATCTATTGGTCAAATCTTTTGTCCGTGGATCAAGCACAGTACTGGATGAGAAACTTACCTTTTTGATGAAAAAAGGAACCAGTGATATGAATACACTGGCAACTACATGGACAGATATTCCGATGGTTGCTTTTGGGCCGGGAGATGCCAGTCTGGATCATACCGATCAAGAATTTCTAGATATCGAAGAAGTACGGTTAAGTCGCAAAGTATTACGTCAGAGCATTGAGACATGGTTTTCTTTGATCTCTTCGAAAAGTAAGGAGAATGTATATGCCCTTAACACAGAGCAAGTTACATGAACATACGATTCAAGCCCGCAAGCTGATTATAGATATTGCGGCAACTGAAGTAGGATGTCATATCGGAGGCAGTCTGTCTGTGATCGATCTGTTGTTAACCAGCTATTTTTTATATGGAAAAGATGACCGTAACCAGATTATTTTGAGTAAAGGGCATGCGGCGGCAGCGCTGTATAGCACGTTATATGTGTTAGATCTGATCGAAGATAATCCTGCGGATAGCTATGGAGCCAAAGATTCGCTATTTACAGGGCATCCTAATTATCTGCTTCCCCATATCTCTTTTGCGACAGGGAGTCTGGGGCATGGGCCAGCGTATGGAGCAGGATGGGCGCTATCTCAACAGCTCAAGCAAGAATCGGGACTCAGTATTGTAATTAGTGGGGATGGTGAACTTCAAGAAGGTAGTTGCTGGGAAGCGATGCAAGTGATTGCTTCCAAACAGATTACTAACTTTATCTATATTATCGATGTGAATGGTGGACAAAATGATGGTCTGGTGCAAGATATTTCACCGTTAATTCATCTGGAAGATCGCTTCCGTGCTTTTGGATTTGATGTACAGGAGATTGATGGTCATGATATCGAACAGATTACACAAGCTTTGGAATCCAAAGGAGATCGACCGCTTGTTATTCTGGCGAATACGATCAAAGGTAAAGGAATCCAAGCGATGGAAGGCAATCCAAGCGCACATTATGCCAAAATTAGTAAAGCACAAGCTTACAAATGGAAGGAGGCGTTAAGATGAGTCTTTCAGGAAGAGATGCGTACAAAGATGAACTGACATTGCTTGCCGAACAGGATCAGACCATTGTCGCTATTGAAGCCGATCTAGGCGGCAAAAAGCATCAATTTGCACAACAGTTTCCTGACCGCTTTTTCAATCTAGGGATTGCTGAAATGACATCGGTCGATCTCTGTGCGGGTCTGGCGGAAGGAGGATTTAAGCCATTCTTTTCAACGTTTGCTCCGTTTGTCGCTTTGCGCTGTGCCGAAAATATCAAGCTAGCAATGGGTTATATGCACAAAAATATCAATATTGTGAGCTGTTATGGCGGTGTATCAGGCGGCTGGTTCGGTACAACCCATCATTCATTAGAAGATATTGCTGTGATTCAGACTTTTCAAAATATCAAAATCGCTTGTCCGCATGGAGAAGAAGAAACAAGACGTGTGATTCGGGAAGCGGCAATATCAGAGCAACCATATTATATTCGTCTTTCTCGTAACGAGTCATTTGACAGTCTACCTTCGATCGCGCAAGGAGATCAATATACTGTAGACGGTGCATGGATCGAAGATGCGCCTATTGCCCTCATTTCTATCGGTGAACAAGCGACTGAAATGGCGATCCAATTGAAAAAAGAGCAACCCCATCTCAATCATCTACATCTGTGTTATGTAGATAAACAGTCATTGATCTCAAATTTGCAAAAAATAGAAAGTAGCGCAGCACAAATTATTGTTATTGAAGAACATCGTCAGTCAGGTAGTGTCGGTTCTTATCTTAGTCTGTTGTTACCCCATAAGCAGGTGTATTCGTTTACACCGAATGAACAGTGGCCGAAGTATGGGGGCAGTCATGAAGATGTGCTGGAATATCTAGGCTTTACGAAGGAAAAGCTTACGCAATTTATCTATGAGGTCAAGGAAGGCAGCCCACTATGTTCTTATCCATATTAAAAAATGCACAATTTCGTAAATTTCTAATCTCAGATGTGATTTCGGGTTTTGGCGTTGGGATGGCTACGATTGGAGCCAACTGGTATGTATTAGCACAGACAGGCTCGAATCAATATGTCGGCTTTTTGCTTACTTTTAATGTGCTTGCCGGATTTCTGGTGTCACCACTGGCTGGAATTATTACCGACCGTTTTGATCGTAAAAAAGTGATTTTGTGGACGTATCTATTGCGTGCTTTTTTATTGATTTTGTTAGCTGTTTTGTTTTTTGTACAAGGATTTAGTATGCCATTAATGTATTTATTTGCGGTGATCAATGGTGTTGGATGGACGATCTATATGGCGGCTTCTCGTAGCTTGATTCAAGAGATTTTGCCGGAAGATGTACTGATTAATGGGAACTCTTTTATCGAGATTAGCTTACAGGTCGGGATGTTTTCCGCAGGAGCGGTATCAGGGATCATTTACAAATATTATGGATTTGAAGTGATTTTGTTTATCAATATTGTGGTATTCCTGATTAGCAGTATAGTGTTATCCGGTATTAAATATACATCTATTGTGAATCCTTCACACAAAGAAGGCTTTCTCAAAAGTTTTCGCGCAGGGCTTGGCTTTTTGCGTCAGCGCAAAACGATCTTTTTTCTAGGTATTATCTCGATTGTGCCGTTAGCAGTAACGATGCTGTATAACGTGGTATTGCCTGCTTACGTGAATGTAACGCTACAAAGTGACAGTATTACTTTTGGATTATCAGATATGTTTTATGGAATCGGTGGACTGGTATCTGGATTTCTTGTATCGCTGATGATTCCCAAAATATCGAATAAACAGATGGTATTGTTGTTCTTCTTCATCGCTACGATCGACTTATTTTCGTTATATCTGAATACAACGATTGTTTTACTGTATTTAGGAAGCCTTTTCTTAGGATTATGTAATTCTTCACTTCGAATTGTGATGAATACCATCTTAATGGAAAATGTACAAAAAGCCTTTATGGGACGGGCGATGGCAGTCTGGACAGGCATATCACTATTGATTCAAGCAGGCGGTTCATCTGGTATGGGATTCGTGATCGACCGTTTTGGAGCAGGATACGGATTCTTATGTATGAGTGTGTTAATGGTTGCAGGGCTGATCGGGTTTATATTTATTTCCACGCAAGTTCATATGTTAGCAAATGAGGAGAATCCATCATGGCAAACCAACGAATAATATTTGTAGAACCTAGCTTCTACGGAGTCAGTTTTGTAAAAGAAGCCAAAGCATTAGGATGTGAAGTGGTCGTGATCGCTTCATCCGCAGATAATCCACAATTATACGGCTATGAAGGACTATACGACGATCTGCTTGTGGCAGATATTCGAGATGCAGAATCGATTTATCAAGCGATCGTCAATAGTCCATATCACGGTCAATTCGATGCCCTGATTCCAGCTACAGATTATGCGTCTGCGGTGACGGCTGAAGCAGGCGAGCGTCTGGGCATACACGGAACATCTTTTGTAGCCGCATCGAATGCACGGAATAAAGATCTGGCCAGACAAGCTTTTCTCAAAGATAACGTACCTAGTGCTAAGTTCGCTGTCGTGCGAGATAGTGAAGAAGCGGTTATCGCCGCAGTACGGATCGGCTATCCGGTAGTGCTCAAGCCGACCAATGCGGCAAGCAGTCAGAGTGTATATTTTGTTGAAAATGAGAGCGTCTTACGCGATGCTTTCCGTGAGATTATCGATTTCAAAACAACGTATATGGACTTCAAAGTCAGAGAAGAATACCTGATCGAAGAGTATCTGACTGGCCCTGAATTTAGCGTAGAAATCTTTCTCAGTCAGGGTGAGATTGCTTTTGCGGAAATCACAGAAAAGCATACATCGGATTTGCCTTATTTTGTGGAGACGTTGCATGTATTCCCGTCGTCGATTTATCAAGAACAACGTGACCAGATTATTGATGTAGCGAAGCAAGCGGTATTGTCGATCGGTATCCAAAACGGTCCTACTCATGTCGAACTCAAATACACTCAGGATGGCCCTAAGATTATTGAAGTGAACGGTAGACCAGGTGGAGACAATATCACGTCTGATCTGATCGTCAATGCGTATGGGATCAATATATTTAAAGAAACGATTTTGAAATATCTCGCCCAGCCATTAGATATTGATAAGAAAAAGTATCAAGCCTCCGCTATAGGTTACCTCGTCGCAGATCGCAAAGGAACAGTGCGTACCATCACTGGACTAGAGCATCTACATCACGAAAACGTGAAGCGTTATCAGATTGATGTGCAAGCAGGAAGCGATGTCGATATCGCCCGCAGTTCAGACGACCGTCTCGGCTACATTATCGTCGAAGCCGCTACCCCCATAGCCGCCAAGCACAAAGTAGAAGAACTGCTCGGTCAGATTCAGATTAGCTATGCTGAATAAATATGAAAGGATATGCCTGTATCAGGGTGTATCCTTTTTTGTTTGAATTTATTCTCTAACGAGTGATATATGAACTAAATGATCTTAATCTATTTTAAATTAGGATACTCATACATTATTAAAATAAATAAATCCATATATAGATTTTTAATATAATTTTTATAAATATTAGATAATAAATTTGATATTATTAATTAGTTGTTATAAGAATTTAGTTGTGCAAATTTGCGCTGATAATTATCCACATATATGTAAAAAAGTAAATAACAAAAGTATTAAAATTATATATCAAAATTGTAATATTGATTTCTAAAATCTATATATATATATTAAAGTATCGGAAATTAATATGGAGGATATTGGAGGGAGATACATATATCAAGAGTGATTGGTTGAATTTTCAATAGTCGGACTTGTAATTAAGCATAGAAGAGAAAATAAAAGCTTATATGAGAAAAAAATAAGAAAATTTTTAGTTCGAAAATAGCTAACTTATTAACTTTTTTATATATAGGAACTGTTTTATTTGTTAGTGCTACATCTATAGCATTAGCCGATGCTAACAAACTATATGAATATGATAGTAATGGAAGACTCATTTCTACAACAACCACTACAGAGAAAACAGTCTTTAGCTATGATGGTAACGGAAATCTACTTAGTAAACAGGTAACCAAAGGTGATTACAACAGCATTATTTTAAATGTTATATATTCTCCTTCTTATGCAAATGCTGAAACTCCCTCTTCTTCTAGCACTCCAGTTGCACCCTCTAGCGTAGTTGCACCTCCTATAGATGTAGATTTGAAAGAATGGAATGCTTCGATCAAAATCAAATCCTTATTTTAAAGAGTTGTATAATGCCACTTTAGATCAATTGAAAATATTGGGTTATAAACTACTATTATAGAAGTGAAGCAAAAGGCGTTTATAAATATAATAATTTTACAAGTAATGGAAAGGAAATCAAGTCTGAAACAATGAAGCAGATTAATTTACGAAAGTTAGGAGGATGATTCATGAGATATGATTTTGATATAACAGGCGAATTATTTGAAAACCTCGTAGGTACTTCAGAAACATGGAGTGACTTTCATGCGACTTCTTACTTATCAGATGTTGTTAATTTTAATATTTGGGGTTTGGTAATTACACCTTCTCTATTCAATAAATTCTCAGATTCTAAATCACAAATCATTATAGATCCAAGATGGTCTACAGAAGATTTTTATATAGCTGGAATGACAAAAGTTAGGATTGAAGGAGTGATTGGTGGGGAGATAGATGTAGGTCTCTATGCTAAAAATGATAGCAGGTTTCTTTATGATTCTAAGGATAAAACTATTTCTTTACAACGAAAATGGGCAGCTATTCCTGCAATTTCTTCTCATTGCTATTATTTTGGTGGCGAATTAGATTGGCCAAATGGATGGTACGAATTACAATTATACGCTACAGGGAAAGTCATTATGAATTTTGATATAGAAGATTGTATCAGCTTAAATGACTATACTAAATCTCCTCAAAAATATTCATATAAACATCTTGAATAAAATTGAAATATTGATATGAATAAATAATAAAATATATTGAAAACTAGCTACATACACTTTGATTGTAGTAGCTAGTTTTCAATAAAAAATTATAATATTTTTTTAAAATTATAGAGTACAAAGTTAAAACATCACCGTCTAAGATAAAGAGAAATGATATATGTAAATTTATACATTTGAAAATAGATATAATATTATCCAAAAATAAATACTAAAGGAACTTTAACTATGGAAAAGCATGAAGTTGAACAAATCGTTAAAGAAATTAATAAATATATTGAGAAAGAGTTGTGGTTTGATTTTACAGTCATAAGCTTAATAAAAAATGAAATTATTATTCAAGGTGGACTTAGTCTCACTTATCCAGAAATTGAGATTAGATTCAAGGATATTTTCTTTACGTCTTTATTAATGGATTGGAATACAGATACAAGAAATGGATCTCTATATGTACTTGATGGAGAAGAAGCAACACAAATGAATTTGAAATTAAAAGTAGAACGTTCGCATTTCATTTTTAAGTTTGTAGCTGAAGAATATTCTGAAGAGGTAGAACTTTTGATTGTAGCAAAACAGATTTCGTATCGATTGTTAACAACCAAGAAGGACATATGATATCTAACGTAAGCGAACTGACTATTGATGAGATAGGTACTTTAGAGGGATTTATAGAACCTCATGAGGTAGACGAACGGATTCCTCTTTCTATTTGGTTTGAGACTATTCTAGCTACCAAGCTAAAAGATTTGAGTAACGGAGATTTAGCTAAAATGATCAGGCAACAAATATACATAAAATCAGTTACTCCAGAGGCATTGAAAAGGCTAAAAGTAAATCCTATCGTAGGGTATTTAGGTGATGGAGAATTATTAGAATCACTAGTGAGTGTAAAAAGTGATACATGGAAAGAGGCTTCTGAAGTCAAGCATACTGTTCTTGTATTCTTAGAAGAGTGTATAGCGTTGTTTCGTGCCAATCAATTAACATTTCCAGAAGATGAAGATCGCTTTTCACATGAAGATCGTGAAGAATACTTTCAAAATCTGTTGATTATAAAAGAACAGATTCTACAAAGCAACTAAGATCATTTTTTATTTTTAATATTAGAAAATAGCTAAAGTAAAAGAGGGAAAAAAGTGAACACATATAAATTACTAATAGATACGAGTATTTTTTACTTAGAACCCCATAAAGTAACCATTAATCCAGCATTGATTGAATATTTTAATATTTCAGTGGGTGGTCGGGTGATTGCTTATCAAGATGATCAAGAGTGGGAGGGAATGCTAGAGTATCAACCTGATTGGCCTATAGAATTCAGGTACTATATTGATTTAGAGAAAAGTATACAACGAGACGTGCCGCTTGATATAAATCTAGGCAGAAAAGAGGGATTGCATTCAAGGTTACCGACAGGGTACACCTTTAGTGAAAGAAAACTACTACAAGCTATGACTGATGACAACATGAATCCAGATACTATTCAACAATATTTAAATTTTGCTATGGAAGCATTAAAAAACAAATATCAACCTTATACCCGAGAAACTCGAAAAGACATATTAAAAATATCAATAGATACAAATTCAAATTATTTAGCGCCGGATAAACCAACTATTTTTTTAAATGATATGAGATATTTTGCAATCGCTGCAGGTGATCGAATTATTGGATATCAAGATGATCAAGAATGGGAAGGGATTATAGAATCTCAATCTCATTTACCAGAATGGTATCAATTCTATCTTGATTTAAATACATGTATAGAAACGATAGTCACTCCAGAAGTGTACAAGGCTAGAGAAGACGGGGAAAGTGTAGGTAGGACTCTTGGTAAAAAAGATACTAAAATATTTGTAGCCCAAGCGATGTTTCAAGATGGATTAGATATTGAGAAAATTAAACACTATACAGAGCTTTCTTTATTGGAATTGGAAAATATTCAAAAAGGTTAAGAATAAAAAAAATGTATCGAGGTGAGCGATGAGAATTTTTGGTGAAAAAAGTATATTTGGAATTTGCTATGCTTTTCGCGAACCGCCATGGGAGTTAGAGGGAATAGAAAAAGATACTTGGGGAACTTTTGAACTATGGATTAAAGGTAAAAATGTATGTGAGTATGAGAAACAGAATCATTTATATAATTATGAATGGAACTTAAATCATCTTATAGAATGGCTTGTTACAAATTTTAAGTGTATTACGAATGACCATCAATTTCCTGTACCTGTAGTGGGTAACAATACACTAGAATTGATAAAACAAGCAATAACATTCGAGTCGGATAATGAACAGGAAATAGAAGAATGGTTCTCACAAGTACAAGATTGGGAATTTAAGCATAGTTGGTTTTCTAGTAGAGATGGATCATATTTACCTGAAGTGTTTTTTAGAAAAGTAGAACATCATATCGAAATAAGCTGGGATAATACATTAACGTATTATAAGGATGGAGTCCAATTTTCAAATCCAAGAGGAATAAAATATATTGAGTTGGATATATTCACTAAAGTAATCACAAGTTTTTTGGAAGATTTTTATAAAAATAGGTTAAATCTATCTATACAAAAAGAACATATTTGAATATGGATAGAATAAAACTATTGATACTGATAATCAAAGGAGAATTGAAAATGGATGCTCAAAAAATAAATAGCTTACCTGATAGCGTGTCTCCTGAGCTTTTACAAATGTTATTCGAAGATTTAGTAAGAAATTTTAATGATAATAATATAGAAAAACATAAATTTTTTTATATATTAATTGAATTGACTGATCGCCAAGTGATGACTTATGAAATTTTAGAGCAGAATATAAAAAATGAAATAGATCATATACTATGCCAACTATGGAATACTGATTCTTATGAGGATGTAGATATTATTCTATCAGTTGTAGTTAACTTGGGGCTGGAAGAGTGCTTTAAAAAGATTAAATCTTCGTTAAATCAAAAAGTGAAAATAGATCAGCTCATACTTGATGAAATATTAGAGTTTATTCATGAGGTTGGCGACCATATTGCAAATCCATATTATGAATTAGAACACTTAAAGTGATCCAAATAACCTTATTCAATATACACAAAGAAGAATCTAATATGAAACTTATGAGTAGTCAAACCGAGCATAATATTTGTTTAGATATTGCATTCGATCGATATAATCACAATGTAATTTCTCTGATTAATAGAAGATGTTAATTCCAGAATCTGTGAAGAAGAAAATCATACATTCTCATTTTATTGCAAAGATTTTTATTTTGAAATCATACAATAGTTTAGTAAGTGAAGCATGTAGAAGTAATCGGTAAATCTATTTCTATAATAGAATAAACCAGGAGGATATATGAAAAGGTTCATTACTAGAGAAGAAATTATTGTAAGAAACAGCGATTTTTTATACCGATTATTAATTGATTTCTTACATTTAGAAATACATGAAGATTCATTTGATTTAATTTATAGTTTTTTAGCAGTTCCAAACTTTCGAAATGGAGAATATGAGGGTAACCAATATATTTTAAGGAAAGTAAATAATGAGGACATTTTAATTTTTGACTTGCTTATAGAAATGGAAGAGGTAGAAGAGATTGAAGAAGGATTTGATATAAGAACGTTAAAATTGAGTGTGAAAGAAATGTTATACATTATGGATCATATAGATTATTGGAGAGTGCATAAGTAAATCTTTTTAAACATTTTGTATGGATTAGCCTAAAGGGTAGTCAAATGCTAGCTAATCCTGCATTTACAAAATAGGAGGATGAATGAAAAAAATAAAATTATATTTAGAATATCGCTGTTATCCAATGTGGATCTACGATGAACAAGATGAATTAGTTGATAATGCTATAGTTCCTGAACTTATTTATCACACGTCAATTGTTCAAGCACTAGATCAAATTCAAGCAATTTATGATCGTTTATTTAAAGATAACAATATTAGCTTCGAGTTTGAAGGATTTACTGAACAACAAGATAAAGAAGATTTTTTGAAGTTAGTTAGTGAAACGACTTTTTTAATTGAAAACCAATTAAAGAATGATTATAAAATTGAAAATAAAATAATGATCTGAAATATGTAATTTAGTAAGCATATATGTATAGAGATTGTAATAAATTGTATGCGGTAAAACAAAATCTAATCATTGTCAATGAAATCAATTCTGAGATAGTGAAGCAGAAGGTTCTAACAACTTACCTAGTTATAATGCAGCAAGTAAAGACTATTATCTGTTTAATAGGCACGGTAATGTAGTGCAGATTACAAATCCTTTAAGTTTAAATGGATATACCTACGTGCATAACAATCCTTTGATTTAACGACACGCACAAGCACCTTGTACACAAATCGTCATACTGAAACTAAAGTCTATGTACATCCTGAATCCAGATATGTAAAGAATTCAACCTAAAAAATTTTAAGATTAGTAAGGAGAATTAGAATGACTTTAAGACTATTTTCTCTTAAGAAAAATAGTTTGATTTTAAAATCTACCTGTACATATACTCCATCCATTCGAACATTTAATATTGTAACTAAACATATGAATGATGAATGTATACCTTATCAGATAGGAGTGGGTATTTGTATATGGTTAAATGAATTAGGCGCAATGGGAGAAATTGAACTTATATATCCTAAGCAAACATCCAAACACAATTTCTTTGAACCAAATAGTGTTGAAAAGATTATAGGAGAGCCTATCTTTAGTGTTAGTGAAACTGATTACGATAACGTGACCGTTGAAATTTCCCAAGACAATTTCGTAATATGGTTGAAAAGCAAAAGTGAATTTGATTTAAAGATTATCTCCGAGAATATCTATTACTTGTTTCAAGATAATAAATTAGTTGCAATAGGATCAGAATTTTACGATACCATAGAGTAAATTTTTTTGAAAAGTGAAGGACTAATTTTTGAAGGTGTTTTTCATTTTCATATACTAAATTCAATTATCAAAGATCAGCTTTTAATGTACATAACTCAACAATTGCTATACTTCTACAGCAATTACAAAATAGGAGGTAATCATTTGACAAAAGATAAAATATTAATAGATACTACTGTCTACTATTCGAAAATCACTAACCCTACGCTTACGATACCGTTCATTAGATATTTTGAACTTTCTGCTGGTGATCAAATTATTGCTTATCAAGATAATCAGGAATGGGAAGGTGTCATTGAATACGAACCTGACTGGCCTATAGAATCCAGGTACTACATAGATTTGAACAAAGGTATCCAACGATTCGTTTCATCGGATATAGCCCTAGGACGAGAAGAAGGTTTACATTCAGGATGGCCATTCGGGTATAGCACTGCACAAAATCACATGATAAAAGCTTTAGATATTAACAATGTGAATAGTGAAAGTATAGAAAAATATTCAAATTACGCTATTGAATTATCGAGAGAAAAATATAAATCATATGCTCAAAAATCTAAAAATAAAATACTGAAAATAGAAATAGATACAAATTCAAATTATTTAGGTTTTACCAAACCGATTATTTTTTTAGAGCATATAAAATATTTTAATATCCTTGAAGGTGATCGAATTGTTGGATATCAAGATGAACAGGAATGGGAAGCAATTGTAGAATATCAAGCTGATTTACCTGAAGGATACAGATATTATCTTGATGTGGATAAGTGCATAGAAACTATAGTTCCTAAAGAAGTATATGAAGCCAGAAACGATGGAGTGATGTTAGGAATAAGTATAGGAAAAATAGAGACTAAGATAATTGTAGCCCAAGCGATGTTTCAAGATGGAGTGGATATTGAGAAGATCCAACAATATACAGACATGACTTTGGCAGAATTGAAATATATTCTACAAGAGTAAACTCAGATATTTATCTGTAAAATAGTAGTGTTTTATATAGATACTTCTAAGTGTTAGATATGAATAAACAATAAAATGTATTAAAACTAACTACCTATTCTTTGATTATGGCAGCCAGTTTTTAATATCCAACGATTATAATTTGAAATTAAATCAGCAGTGCCTAAGGTAAAAAGAATCAATACATATATGGAAAAAGATAAGGAGTGGCTAAGGAAAAGATGAAAATCATCACGGTTCCGATAAATGCTCAAGGTATCAAAGATATGGAATATGATTCAGATTGTTCTATGCATGTTCAAGAGCTCAAGATTGATAATGAATCGTTCTACAAGTTATATAAAACAGGTATATTTGATGTGTTAAATAGAACGTGTAACGTGATTATTGACGACTTTGAGTCTGAATGGATTAAGTATGATCAGTTATTTGATGCAATAGACGAAGTGGAAAAGATATTTAAAGACAATACATGCTATGAATTAACACAATTATTTATGCTAATTAAGCTAGCAATCTCTAAAAAAACAGGAATATATTTTTATTTTTAATATTAGAAAATAGCTAAAATAAAAGAGGGAAAAAAGTGAATACATATAAATTACTAATAGATACGAGTATTTTTTACTTAGAACCATATAAAGTAACCATTGATTCAGCATTGATTGAATATTTTAATATTTCAGTGGGTGGTCGGGTGATTGCTTATCAAGATGATCGGGAATGGGAAGGAATGGTAGAGTATCAACCTGATTGGGCTATGGAATTCAGGTACTATATTGATTTAAATAAAAGTGTACAACGACACATTGCGCCTGATATAAATCTAGGTAGAAAAGAGGGATTGGATTCAGGATTGCCGGTCGGGTACAGCTTTAGTAAAAGAGAACTACTACAAGCTATGACTGATAACAATATGAATCCATATACTATTCAACAATATTTAAATTTTGCTATGGAAGCATTAAAAAACAAATATCGACCTTATATTCAAGAAGCTCGAAAAGACATATTAAAAATATCAATAGATACAAATTTAAATTATCTAGGAATGGATAAACCTATGATTTCATTAAATAAGATTCAATATTTTGGTATGACTAGTGGTGATCGAATTATTGGATATCAAGATGAACAAGAATGGGAAGGAACTATAGAATCTCAATCTAATTTACCAGAATGGTATCGATTCTATCTTGATTTAAATACATGTATAGAAACGATAATCGCTCCAGAAGTGTACAAGGCTAGAGATGATGGAGGAAGTATAGGTATAGCTCTTGGTGAAAAATATACTAAGATATTTGTAGCTGAAGCAATGATTCAGGATGGATTAGCTATGGAGAAGATCCAACAATACACAGGACTTTCTTTGCTAGAATAAGAAACTATTCAAAAGAAATAAATATAGAAAAAACGTATTGAGGTGAACGACGCGAGCTTTTGGTAACAAAAGTATATTTGCTGTTTGCGATGACTTTCACAAACCACCACAGGAGTTAGAAGAAATAGAATTTAAATCATTTCATTAGATGGTAATTTAGGTCAAATCAGTTAGCAGGAGCGGTTTAACAAGGTAGTTGAAAAATATCGTAGATTCAACTAGTAAAGTAGTAGTAGGATATGTTCCTAAAATTAAACCTTCTGTAATGAAAAGTTCTAATGAAGCTGGGTTTAAAGTTTTTAAAAATGTTACCGATCTTTTAAAATTTATTAAATCAAAATAAAGAGGTGATGACTGTGCAATCTATTATTTTGATTGGAGACGAGCCATTCAATCTTGATTTTATTAAAAACCTTCCTAAATCAGTAGATACACGTTCATATGAGCCGAATGATTTAAGGTACGTTTTAGAATATATAAACGATCGAATCTATTATGACTACTTGCCAGAAGGTATACTAGATTATGAAAAAAGTGAATTACTACATTTACCTTTCCAATCGTCTCGTTTTATAGCGATGTTGTATACATCTAACCAAATAATGAGAGACTTCTTTTTAGAAAATGCAAAATATCTTGAAAATATCTATATTGATAATGATCTTGGAGAAATTCTTCTAATACAAGAGTTCATGTACAAACTAAAAGTTTAAAGTACATAATTGCTCGATTTTATGATTTATATCTTAGTAAATCCTTAAATAGTACCTCGGTAATTAGGCATATACTTAGATACTTATTCAAGGTTTTAATTTTTACATACTACATTTTAATGCCCTTTCACATATTTCAATTTTATCTCTTCCCCTTGTACATTCTCAACACTTTAATCTGAAAATGAATCTGTTATTAAAAATCCTCATTTTATAAGCAATGCTTAATTCAAGTATTGATATTTCAGATCCTAAAGCTGGAGAAATTAAAATAAGAAGATGATTTGGAGCTGATGGAAATACAATTCTGATGGTAGCTTTAAAAGTAGATAAGGAGGTCAAAAATGATTTATGAAGATTTAATAAAAAGAGTAGGATGGGGAGAAGAGTTTTCATTTTATTATCAAGATAATAGATATTGGATAAGTAGTAATAATGATGGTTACTATTTAACTAGAGAGAAAGATAGTTTTAGTCAATCATTTCACACTTCAAAAGAGTTATTTGACTTAGGTGAAATAGAGGGTAAAAGTTTTAAAGAAGTATGGAATGTGATTGATATTTTATAAACATTAATATAAAAATCGCTAGTATATACAGTAATGTTATAAAAATAAAATATATATCGAACTAATTTTAGTGATAATACTCTTTTAAAGACTTAAATATATAAAATTGAAAAGGAAAATTCAAAGCAAAACTTTACTTTGAATCTTCCTTTTTTTTATCTTAATGCCCTTTCACATGCTTCAACTTCATCTCAGACCCTTGCACATCCTCATCACTCTGCACCTGTTCCACCACTTTACCTTTCGACTTCATATAATTCGACCAATACGCCGTCAAAATCGGCACGAGAATCGCTGTTACAATCACCGCCGCGGCAACTAGAGCGGTAGCGGACTGTGCGGCAGGCATAAATTCAGGCTTCATCGTCGCTACGATCATCGGGTTGGCTACGGCTGCGCCTGCTGCACTGGAAGCGGCAAGACCAGCGGTTCCGTTGCCGCCACCGATCCAGCGATCGGCTAGCATGAGAGGGATACCGGTGATAATAATCACGATCGCACCAAGTACGATGCCTAGCATGCCTGTCTGAATAATAACACCTAGATTAATTGAACTTAGGTTTTAAAACATTAGGATATGGTTTGAAGTATACAGGAGGAGCTTTAAAAGCCTACTTTGCAGATAATCAGGCGTTAACTGTTCTTAATATTGGTTCAGGAAGTAACCCTATAAAAGGAGCAGTAAATATCGATATAGAAGGCGGAAAAGGCGTAGACTTGATAGCAGATGCAACCAAAGCATTGCCATATGCAGATAATTCTATTAATGCAATTATAGCGAGAAATCCTTATAAATATGATCCTGTTAATGAATTCACAACGGCTGTCTTAAAATCAGGAGGTAATTTTATAATTACTGGAACATATTCAAATCCTTGTTTTAAAGAGTTGTATAATGCCACTTTAGATCAATTGAAAATATTGGGTTATGAACTACTATTATAGAAGTGAAGCAAAAGGCGTTTATAAATATAATAATTTTACAAGTAATGGAAAGGAAATCAAGTCTGAAACAATGAAGCAGATTAATTTACGAAAGTTAGGAGGATGATTCATGAGATATGATTTTGATATAACAGGCGAATTATTTGAGAACCTCGTAGGTACTTCAGAAACATGGAGTGACTTTCATGCGACTTCTTACTTATCAGATGTTGTTAATTTTAATATTTGGGGTTTGGTAATTACACCTTCTCTATTCAATAAATTCTCAGATTCTAAATCACAAATCATTATAGATCCAAGATGGTCTACAGAAGATTTTTATATAGCTGGAATGACAAAAGTTAGGATTGAAGGAGTGATTGGTGGGGAGATAGATGTAGGTCTCTATGCTAAAAATGATAGCAGGTTTCTTTATGATCCTCAGGGTAAAACTATTTCTTTACAACGAAAATGGGCAGCTATTCCTGCAATTTTTTCTCATTGCTATTATTTTGGTGGCGAATTAGATTGGCCAAATGGATGTTACGAATTACAATTATACGCTACAGGGAAAGTCATTATGAATTTTGATATAGAAGATTGTATCAGCTTAAATGACTATACTAAATCTCCTCAAAAATATTCATATAAACATCTTGAATAAAATTGAAATATTGATATGAATAAATAATAAAATATATTGAAAACTAGCTACATACACTTTGATTGTAGTAGCTAGTTTTCAATAAAAAATTATAATATTTTTTTAAAATTATAGAGTACAAAGTTAAAACATCACCGTCTAAGATAAAGAGAAATGATATATGTAAATTTATACATTTGAAAATAGATATAATATTATCCAAAAATAAATACTAAAGGAACTTTAACTATGGAAAAGCATGAAGTTGAACAAATCGTTAAAGAAATTAATAAATATATTGAGAAAGAGTTGTGGTTTGATTTTACAGTCATAAGCTTAATAAAAAATGAAATTATTATTCAAGGTGGACTTAGTCTCACTTATCCAGAAATTGAGATTAGATTCAAGGATATTTTCTTTACGTCTTTATTAATGGATTGGAATACAGATACAAGAAATGGATCTCTATATGTACTTGATGGAGAAGAAGCAACACAAATGAATTTGAAATTAAAAGTAGAACGTTCGCATTTCATTTTTAAGTTTGTAGCTGAAGAATATTCTGAAGAGATAGAACTTTTGATTGTAGCAAAACAGATTTCGTATCGATTGTTAACAACTAAGGAGGACATATGATATCTAACGTAAGCCAACTCACTATTAATGAGATAGGTATATTAGAAGGTTTTAAAGAACTTCATAAAGTAGACAAACGAATCCCTCTTTCTATTTGGTTTGAGACTATTCTAGCTACCAAGCTAAAAGATTTGAGTAACGGAGATTTAGCTAAAATGATCAGGCAAAAAATATACATAAAATCAGTTACTCCAGAGGCATTGAAAAGGTTAAAAGTAAATCCTATCGCAGGGTATTTAGGTGATGGAGGATTATTAGAATCACTAGTAAGTGTAGAAAATGATGTATGGAAAGGGGCTCCTGAGATAGCGTATACTTTGCTTATATTTTTAGAAGAGTTTATGGCTTTTTTTCATGCCAATCAATTAACATTTCCAGAAGATGAAGAGCGCTTTTCCAATGAAGATCGTGAAGAATACTTTCAGAATTTGTTAAGCATTAAAAAGCACATATGGAGGTAATCTATGCAATCTATTATTTTGATTGGAGACGAGCCATTCAATCTTGATTTTATTAAAGCCCTTCCTAAATCAGTAAATACACGTTCACATGAGCCGAATGATTTAAGGTACGTTTTAGAATATATAAATGATCGAATCTATTATGACTACTTGCCAGAAGGTATACTAGATTATGAAAAAGATGAATTACTACATTTACCTTTCCAATCGCCTCGTTTTATAGCGATGTTGTATACATCTAACCAAATAATGAGAGACTTCTTTTTAGAAAATGCAAAATATCTTGAAAATATCTATATTGATAATGATCTTGGAGAAATTCTTCTAATACATGAGTTTATGTACAAACTAAAAGTGTAAGTAGTAGTACGCTGAAAGAAAGCTTCACGTATGACCCACTGAGTCTGAACAGCTATGCCTATGTCAGTAACAATCCGCTGAAATATTATGATCTGAACGGTCACGAGGAAGAAGAACCTTCTGAAATGGCAGATGGAGTTCCAGGAGGCGGTCGTGGAGGCTGGTTCGGTGGAGGAGGCGGTGGAAGACCACCGGGTGGCGGAAGCAATAGTCCTAGCAAATCTGTCGAGAAATCTGCTGAAAAAGTTGCGGAAGCTATTACGAAAAGCGATGAAGCTACAAATGCTTCTAAATTACAAGAACAGCAACTTCAAGAAAGAATTCAATCTAACCAAAAACAAAAAATTAGTGAACAAATTTCTCAGTTGCATCAGAAATTAGAAGAACTCGCTGAAAAATATTTACTTCCAAAATATAAAGAAATAGATCCAAATTTGAAAGCTGGATATACAGGTTCATTTAAGACAGGTACAGTAGGTAATCCAAATAAATCTACGTATGGTCAACCAATTGATCTAAGCAATTATGATATTGATTATTATATTAAAAGTGATATTTTAAGTAGTAAATATGGCAATAGTTTAAAAGCAGATCCAGAATTTAGAGCTATATTAGCTAAAACTCCTGGATTTGAAGGATTAAAGCCAAACAAGCAGGGTTTCTCTATCAAATTTAAACCATTGCGTAATTAGGAGGTCAATATGAAAAATTTAAAGTATGTAACTGGCGCTAAATTAAAAGTATTTATTCAATATGATAGTGATTTAGAGCAGACAGGTTTAATACTTCAAAAGTATCTAAATATATCTGATTTTAGATACGAGCAAAGAGAAGAAGAACCATACGATTTGATCGGGTACTCTGAAATTTTTGGTTTTGAAATTGAATTAAGACATGTTCAAAGTATAGACCAATGGCAAGAATATCCGTTTGTTCTCGAAGCTTTTACAACAGATTCTTTTCAAGAACTGTTTGATGGTAATATGTGTGATCTATCTTTATGGATGGCAAGATACTTATCTCTTTGTAACAATGTCACTACAATAGCTGAAAATCCAGACACAAAATCTATACAAAAGTTTTACTATAATAACGATTCTTTACAGAGAGAAAGTATGTCTATCCAACTAAATAAATAATTAAATCTATTTATTCAAAGAATTTCTTACATGAGCCTTATATATTTCATAGTATTGATTAATTAGGTGATAAAAACTTAATATATGTACTCAAAAAAGTAAGGTTCGAAAGGTGATATTTCTTTTGAACCTTACTTTTTATTCTTATCAAACTTAATGCCCTTTCACATGCTTCAACTTCATCTCAGACCCTTGCACATCCTCATCACTCTGCACCTGCTCCACCACTTTACCTTTCGACTTCATATAATTCGACCAATACGCCGTCAAAATCGGCACCAGAATCGCTGTTACAATCACCGCCGCGGCAACTAAAGCGGTAGCAGACTGTGCGGCAGGCATAAATTCAGGCTTCATCGTCGCTACGATCATCGGGTTGGCTACGGCTGCGCCTGCTGCACTGGAAGCGGCAAGACCTGCGGTTCCATTTCCGCCACCGATCCAGCGGTCGGCTAGCATGAGAGGGATACCGGTGATAATAATCACGATCACACCCAGTAAGATGCCTAGCATGCCTGTCTGAATAATAACACCTAGATTAATCGAACTTCCTAAAGCAAATCCGAAAAAAGGAATCAACGTCTGCGTCGCTTTGCCAAAATAACTACGTAAATCGTGATCGAGATTACCTAATAAGAACCCGACTAGAAAAGGTAACACTGCTCCCACAAACGTATGGGGTTCAAACACAGCAAGCCCGGTACTGCCTAGAATGAGCATCGTCACCAGAGGGCCGGATTCGAGCGACATTAGCACAAATGCCCCTGCTTCTTCTTTGGTGCCATACTGTTGCATCACAGACGCATACAGACCCCCATTGGTCATATCCATCGCCGCAATCAGAGCCAGTACAGATAATCCTGCAAAAAAGCCACTTTGTACGCCACCAATAGGCAGGAATTGCATCGCGATCATCGCTACCACCCATGCGACCGCAATCTTTGTTAATACCAGCGTACCTGATTTACGTAGCACCGTTCCTGTCGCTCGAACATCGATCGAAGCTCCCATACAGAAAAACCATACAGCCAGAATAGGGATCGTTCCTGTCATCAATCCTTTAGTAAATGATCCAAAATATTCACCTGATCCTGCCCAGAATGTATGAACAACAGCACCTAATAGCAAAGGGATTAACATCATCCCGCCGGGAATTTTATCGATTGTTTTTTTGATTTGCATACAGACACAACCCTTTCGTGAGTACCGAAGTTCCACTAAAGCGGTTTTATTTTCGACTCAAACCAAGTTCAGGAATTAAGCGTGCATACAGATCATGACTTTGTTGCATCTGTTGCCGGAATCCGTCTTTATCTTTGACGAGTAACCCCAGTCCATGTGCAGACATATCTTCTCGAAATTCCTGTTCCTTCGTTCCTTTGGTGAACGCTTCGGCTAATAAGTGTACAATTTCATCCGGTGTATCTTGAGGAACCGCTAGACCGCGCCATGTTCCACTAAAATTCACTGTATATCCTGTCGCTTCTTGCAAAGTAGGCACATCTGGAAATGCTTCGGAACGTGCGCTACCATTGATCATCAGTATTCGTAACTTGCCTTGATCTACTTCTTCTTTGACCTCAGCAGGGCTAACCGGTACAGCATCGACAAATCCACTCATTAGGGCAGAGACGGCAGGTCCTGCACCTTCGTAAGGAATATGGGTGAACGTCACATGAGTGGCTTGCTCTAACATCGCCGCGGCTAGATGCCAGATACTTCCTGTGCCGGCATTGCCCATTTTGATCTGACCGGGATGAGTACGAGCATAATCGAGAAATTGTTGTGCTGTTTTCCAGGGTGCATCGGCTCGTACAGTAATCGCAGACGGATCGTTATTGGTCTGGATAATAGGTTTATATTTCTCATACGTAATCGGTAATAGTCCCATATGGGGCAATGTGGTTAACTCGGCAACGAGATAGGTGATAGTATAGCCATCTGGCTTAGCGTTAGCGCCTTCCATCAGTCCGATTGAACCGCCTCCACCTGTACGATTGACGACAGTGATCGGTTGATTGATATACTTTTGAGTGGATTGCACCAGTGCGCGTGCTGTAATATCTGTGCCTCCACCAACAGCATAAGGAACAACCAATGTAATCGGCTTGGTGGGAAAAGAAGAAGGAGTATTATAGTACAAAGAAATACCGCTCCATTTTCCACTGAAAAAGCTGATCAATCCCAATACAACAATGACAGTTGCCAGTAGGCTAGCTGCTGTTTTCCATTTGGATGTTTTGAATAATTGCACAAGAAGCCAATCTTTCATCTCCTATCCCTCTTCTCACCATATGATTTCGCTTACATTATTCTTTACCAATGAAGAAGCAGAGTCTTCAATAATTAAGAAACAGAATAAAGTAGGAATCATATCGTCAAGCTCACCTCCACAGATAGCGCATATTCACTCAACGCATGATTTGCTTTTAACAATTTGAGTGTAGCCCAGTAGAGGTGGCGATTCTATCGGATAATTGCACAATATATATGCCAAAAAGCTGAAATATCAACGGTTTGGCGGATCTGCATGTCTATTGGTTGATTTGTGGATTTCTCTAAATTTGCCCGGTGTTGTAGCTTTGTGCTTACGGAATGTGCGGATAAAGCTATTCTCATTCTGATAGCCTACTTGCCCTGCAATTTCACTAATTTTTAGCTCAGTATCTAATAGCAATTGACAGGCTCTAGACATCCGCAAGTGAGTCAGATAATCGTATAATGTACTTCCTGTTTCCTCTTTGAAAATCGCACTGACAGACGAGACACTCATCTGTACATGATGGGCTACATCCGGTAACCCAATATTTTCATATAAATGTTCGCTTAGATACGATTGCATATCTTGTACCAAAAGATGTTCACGTGACACACGATAGATCATACGCTCGTCTACTAATTCAGTAATCAGAGTCTGTAACAATGTCTTAATCTCTTCTAATGTTAACGTGTTCAATTGTCCGCTGTAGTAATTAGCCAGTTCTACAGGAAGGGTATGTTCATGTGATTGTGCCCATTGTAATAATGAGTGCACACCCTGATCTAACATTTTATAAGCTTCCTTAGGAATGATGGAATGTTCTTGAATATCGTTCAATCCTTTGTCCATCCATAATAAAGCCGTTTGCTGATCTGCTTGTTCACAGCGATCTACCATTTCTTGAATCCATACCTGCTGTTCTAAAGGAAAGGTTGTAGCAGAAGCATGGTCTTGGGGCATATGTTGTATACGTCCGTAGCCATTGTACAACCGATAAGATAGCGCTGTAATAGCTTCTGTATAAGAAGATGGAGTCTGAGCAATCGTATCTACAGAACTTCCACCACCGACAGAAATAGATACATTCAGATGTTCTTTTACAATCTGAATACAACGCTCCATATCGATAGACCACTGATCTGTCCATGTTATCGAATAGGCACTTTTGGGTTGCAATAGAAAGGTAAAATAATCTTTATCCGCATTGATACTGACGACACGCCAATGAGAGTCTAGAATTTCGAGCATGATATTATGTAATGCGTATTTTAGTAGCATCTGATCTTCACTACTGTATGAAGTTGTCCATGCTCGGTACCGATCAATCGAAATGACAGTCACAACAAGCAGATCTGATTCCCAATCTTGAAAATAATAATTCCATTTCGTATCCAATTCTTGCAATCCAATATGTTGATGAAGCACATCCTGAATATACTTGGAGCGCAATTCAGGTAGACTGCGTTCCGCAAGAAAAGAAGTACTATGCAGATCACCGATTAATTTGCTAATCGCAGGTTCTAGATCGTATAGATTATGAGGCGGCTGTTGTTGATCTGTGGGATGAAGCAGTTTGTTAATTCGTTTAAGTGGACGAAAAGCCGCATAGCTGTAGGAATAGACTGCTGCACATCCGATCGCTATCGAGATCAGGGAAAGAAGGAGCATCATATTACGGGCTAATTTGACATGCTTGAGTAATTGCTCCATCGGAACTAGCGAAACGAGTCGCCAGCCGGTTACATCCGAGAAAGTCTGATTTGCCATATAATCTTGTCCATGGATATCTACATAAGCGAAAGGCTGTACACCTAATTCAGTGATCACTTGATCCATTTCATTGATAGGCACAGAAGCACTAAGCTTAGGATAAATAAGATGACCATCCAGATCGTACACAATCTGTTCATTCGATAAATGCACATAAAATTTTGAGAAAAAACGATCATAATCCAGATTAATCATAACAGCACCGATCACTTTCTCGTGGATCACAATCGGTCTGGCTAAAGAAAGCAGTTCGATCTGACCATCTGTAGCACTTTTTCCATACCACCGTCGCTGAATCAGTAAAGGCTTTTGCTTGATCTGTTGAATCCAACTTGTCCATGTGTTATCCGGGGATTGTTGCCAATCTGCACTATAACCGTACTGACTGGATAAAATATGTTGCTGATCCAATGTGATAATATCGATCGAATAGATATCTTGATCAGATGCGAGCGTTTTCAAATAACGCTGTGCTTGATTTACCTGTACACTATAGTTCGTTCCTACCGGATTAGCCTGTATGTAATTCAGAATATCTGGATGAAATGAAGCATCGACAGCTTTGTTATCGGATTCGCGAAAAGCTCTATTGGTCACATCTAGATTAATTTGCAATAATTCAATATTCGGTGTATTCAATTCGGTATCTAATTCTTGCCGATAACGGGAATAGGAAAATAAGGCAATCGTAGTAATCAAGACAGACAATACTATCGTTAACAGCAACATCAGCCGAGTTTGTTTATTTTGGAGCAGGAATTTTAATTTGAGTCGAAGCATAAACAGTCATTCATCCTTCCTTATTGTTGCTAGGTGGTCTATCGTATTTATTGTAAAGAGCTCTTAGCTAGAATGCAGTATGATAATCCACATGAACGCATACCAATTTATTCCTATTTTACTATTATATAAAAAATAGAACGATAGAGTGAAGAGACTTTGTATTTTACTACCGATCTGTATAGAGTCATTCCAATCTTTTGGTAAAATAAAGAGATTACAGTACAATAGAAATGATGCTTACCCAACAATCAAAGAAACAAAAAATAGAGAGAGAAGGTGCGGAAGATGACGACCGTTATCGATATTTCAGTACGGACTTTGGTGGAATATGTGTATCGGACAGGCAGTATCGAATCAGGCTTCCGCGTAGCCCAGTCGATGCAAGAAGGGACACGTATCCACAAACAGATTCAAGAAGGATATGGTGAACACGGGGAAAAGGAAGTTCATCTCAAAACAGAAATTCCTTATCATGATCTGCTATTTCGGATCGAAGGACGTTGTGATGGATTATGGGTCGATGAACAAGGACTGCTGACTGTCGATGAGATCAAGTCGACTTCGATCTCAGCAGAAGATATTAGAGACGGACGGGAAGTCCACTGGGCGCAAGCGCAGATGTATGGATATATTCTCGCAGAAGATCGTCAGTTAGATCAGGTTAGGGTTCAATTAACATATGTACACAAAAGCAGTGGGAAAGAGACCAAGCTAGAACGCATTCAGACCCGCGAACAACTACAACAGTTTGCACAGTATACGGTAGCTGAATATGCACCTTATGCAGAAATGATCGCCAAGCATCGTCAGAAGCGTAACGATAGTATTGAGCAGTTAGCGTTTCCTTTTGCCGGGTATCGATCCGGTCAGCGTAAATTTGCAGGAGCTGTCTACAAAACGATCGGTGAGAAGCTGAATCTATTTGCGGAAGCGCCGACAGGAACAGGGAAAACGATTTCGACTTTATTTCCAGCGATTAAATCGATTGGTACCGAGCAAGCAGAACGACTCATGTATGTGACCGCCAAAACGGTAACAAGAGCCAATGCCGAAGAAGCATTGCAACGGATGGAAAACAGTGGCTTGAATCTACATGGCGTGACGATTACCGCCAAAGACAAAGTGTGTTTCTGCTCTGCAAATAGCACAGGTGGACGGGATAACTGCGAATATACCGAAGGGTATTATGACCGGATCAATGGTGCGATTCTCGATATGATGAGCAATGAGACATTGATGACTCGCTCTGTGATTGAACAATATGCACAAAAGCATCATCTATGTCCGTTTGAATTATCGATCGATGCTTCGTATGCGTCAGATGCTGTTATTTGCGATTATAACTATGTATTTGATCCGAAAGTATCATTCAAGCGTCTCTCTGATGACATGCGCAAAAAAACGATTTTATTAGTCGATGAAGCCCATAATCTGGTTGATCGTGGACGCAATATGTTTTCAGCGGCATTAAATAAATCAGCTTTTCTGGATTTGAAAAGAGATTATAAAGATTCTGCTGAATCATTAGCCAAAATTGCTAGTGCGATCAATGCGTATTTTATTCGCTTACGCAAGCAAGGCGAAGATGGCAAGTTGATCCAGCGACAACAAGCACCGGAAGAAATTTTCCCTCTATTAGAAGAGTTTGTGATTCGAGCAGAAGTGACATTGTTAGAGCAAGGCGATCAGGGAGATATCCAATTGTTGCTTGAAACGTATTTTGCGGTACAAGCGTTTCTACGGATTGGACGACTGTATGATATGGAAAGTCATATGACCTATGCAGAAGTGCAAGGTAGTGATGTGTATTTACGGATGTTCTGTATTGATCCTTCATTACAACTTCGTCAGACAGCCAAAGGATATCGCTCGGTAATTCACTTTTCTGCGACATTGTCTCCGATTCGGTATTATCGCGATATGTTAGGAGCAGAGGAAGAAGATTATAATATTTCGATTGCTTCTCCTTTTTCACGCGAACAATTGGAAGTACAGATTGTGCCGTTATCGACACGTTATCGGGATCGGGAGCGTACCCGAACTGAACTGGCGAATGTCCTTGCTCAATTGATTAATGATCGCCCGGGTAATTATTTAGCTTTTTTCCCTTCGTATCAATATATGCAAGATGTGATTGATATTTTTGAGACCTTACATGTAGATACAGATGTGTTGATTCAGCAGTCCGGTATGGCAGAAGACGAACGGGATCGTTTTCTTCAAGCTTTTCAAAGCGATAATCCACGTACATTAACAGGATTTGCTGTAATGGGTGGAATATTTAGTGAAGGGATCGATCTAGCAGGGGATCGACTAACAGGCGTTATTATTGTCGGTGTCGGGCTACCGCAGATTGGGCCGGAGCGAGAATTGATTCGTGAGCATTTCAGTCAGGCAGGGTTTAATGGATTCGATTATGCGTATGTTTATCCGGGAATGAACAAAGTACTCCAAGCGGGTGGACGGCTGATTCGGACAGAAGAAGATCGAGGGTTGTTGATGCTGGTGGATGATCGCTTTTTGCAACGCCCTTATTATCAATTGCTACCGACAGAATGGCGTAATGATTCTCTGTAAGTTATATCACCAATAACATAATAAAAGAGAAAAGAGTTCAAAAAAATACCCCTGTACAGTCGATTTCGCAACTGTGCAGGGGTATTAGCGTACAACTTTATATCATAGCCTTATCTTTTTATTTCTGTGAAGCTTTGGTAATTTCACTATACGCCCAGTGTCCAGGGGTTACATCTTTCCAGCTACTTGCGATGGAATCTGTAGAAGACGTATTTTCACCAAGTACACGATTCAATACAGTTACGATCTCAGCCCGACTCACTGCTTGATTCGGGTAAAATTGACCGTCAGGATAACCTTTCATCCATCCTGATTGAATCACTTCGCTGATCGTATTTGCTGCCCAATGTCCTTGTACATCTGCTGGTAAAGATGCTGTAGACGTTGTATTAAGTCCTTGCCAGCGAGCAATTAAAGTTGCTAGCTCTGCACGTGTCATCGGTTGAGCAGGTTTGAAATTGCCACCAGGATACCCTTGTAACCAACCGCTTCCTTCAATATTTTGGATACTGGAAGCTGCCCAGTATGAAGCGGGTACATCTTTAAAGTCTGTACTGCTTGTTGCTGTTGGCGTGGTTGCATTTTGGATCGCAAGTGCACGTTCTAGCATAACAGATAATTCCGCACGAGTGACTTTCTGATCGGGACGGAATGTGCCATCAGGATAACCTTGAATATAACTACTTGCTTTGACATTAGTTGTCGACTTGGTCGGCGTTTTGGTAGCTGAATCTGTATTTTTATTCGTTGCTGTGCCGGTAGCTGCATTAGCTAATTCATCGTAGATCGGATTATCATCCAAAGCCGATGCGCCACTTGCTCCACCGCCACCGCCTCCACCAGTCACCATATTCGGATCCGGTAATGGTTCTGTCGGAGCCACAGGTACAAATGGTGCTGTAATCACCAGTGGTGGAGATACAGGTAACCCTTCATACGTATCTGTTGTTGGAGATGGTGTTGGCACTTGTGGTACAGGTTGAACAGGTTGAGTAGAGTCAACAGGTACTACAGGTGGAAGTGTCGAATTAGAAGATACCTGAACCTTGTAAAATTTGGAAATTCCATTTTTGCCGTGCACTTCAAGTGTAATAGTAGTCAGACCTGGATCAAGTGTCACCGGTTCTTCTGCATACACACTGTCTGTGACCGTTACGCCATTAATGATAAGCGACGCATCTGGATCATACACACTTGCTTTGACTGTAGTCTGCGTGGTTCCATCAGGCAACGTTACAGCATAGGCTGTATTTTCAGGTGAGAATGAAGGTGTTAAGGCTCCATTTTCAATAGATAATGAAGCAAGATCTGTGCCCATATCAGGTGCAGTAGCATGGATTACAAATGCTTGTTCTAACGTGCTTCCATTACTTCCTGTTGCTAATACACGAATCGGATAACTGGTCACTCCGCGTGTAAGTGCTTTGGTTGTTTTGACCTGATTATCTTGAATTGTAAAATAATCGTTAGCACTACTTCCCTCTCCACTAACCAGACTGTACGTAAACGTATCTTGTACTTTTGGATTTTGAGTAGAAGTGGTTAATACACCTGCTGTAGTACCTTCAGCGACATTCCATGCAATCGTATCGCCTGTCAAAGTAATTTCAGAAGGCACAGCCAGTGTATCGGCTGCATAATCTTCTCTGATCTGTGCTAGTGCACCATTCATATCAGAATCCAGACTACTATAAAATACTAACTCGGTAGTACCACCGGGCTCTAGATCGCCTGCATTAAATGTCAGGGTTAACCAATCATCGGTTAGATTGGCTGCAATATGCTTCCCACCATCTGTTTGAAATGCAGGTTCGATATAAGGATTACGGCTGAATCCAACAGAAGCTTGAGCACGTGGATCTTGTGCCACATACATGAATATATTATCGCTAGCATTACCAATTGCCGCAGCGATCGCCTCGGCATCTTGAGGTGGGTTAGAAGGCACCCAGTTAATCGTGCTGTTGTCTTCATGAAGATCAGCATCAATATCGGGATCAAGAAAGCGCATATAATGAACATCGTATACGGAATCTGTAACGCTGTTATTTTTGAGTGTGATCGTTGTTTTGAAGAAAGCATCTCCTGGTTTAAAAGAAATGTTTTGTTGTACGGCGATAGCTTGATCAGATGTGTTACCAGATGTTTGAGCGATTAATTGTTCATCTGTAGATAAATCTTGAGTGGTACTTGGAATATCAATACTTCCACTTTGTTCTTCATTCACAAACGTCAACGGAGATTTGGAAGTTACAGATGGTTTGTAACCTACTACAAAACCTTCTGAAGGGCTTCCAGGCAAGACATAATCACCACTGGTCATATCTTTGCCAAAATCATAACCGTCTTTGTCTACATTCATACCGATATTACGTCTTATTGCCCCGGGATGAAAACCAGATGGGCTATCGCTAGCTGTGCCAAGTGTACCGCTACTTGAAACGCCTAGTTCGATATATGTTCCACCTAGAAATGTATCCTGACCGTTCTGCGCATGTCTTGCTAATTCAGATGCGTGTGTAGGAAGCGGTGGTAGTAGTAACAAGACAGCCATCAAACTACAGATCCCAGTTTGTAGCAGACGGCGTTGGTCAAACGGATTACTGCTCATCAGTTAGAGTCCTCCTTTATATATGAATAGTTCGCAAGTATTTGCAAACCTATACTACTGTTTATCGTAATCAAATGATTTAACTTTACATTTTTATGCAAAAAAGATTAAAAAATTGTTAAGAATAAGGAGTGATAGGTGTGAAGTTGGAGATTTCAGAGGTATTAAGTCAGACTTTTATGAAATTAACAGGAATACCTGAACATACACCAGCTGCTCAATCGGTGAAAACAACGATTCAATTTATTCGTACAGCTGAAGAAATTTTTAAAAGTATGGATGCACGTTTTGCAGGAATGGGATTATCGCGGGGCAAAATTATGATGTTATGCATCTTGTATGCGGATACGAATCATAGTCTGTTGCCTTCGGAATTAGCAGATCGAGCACAGGTGACTCGTGGAACGATTACAGGACTGGTTGATGGACTAGAATCCGAAGGTTGGGTCAAACGTATCCATGATGCCAAAGATCGCCGCCGTACTTCGGTACAACTTACTGAAAAAGGAATGCGATTTGTAGAGCAAAATGTAGAAGGATATGTAGGGCTTATGATTGCGCTAACTTCCAAGTTTGATGAGGACGATTTTGTGAAAATGCAGGAATTGATCTCCAAATTACGAGCAGGCTTTGAAGTCAGCAGTCAATTGGAAATATAACATTATTTACCATATAAATATAAATAGGATAGATTACCTTAAAATAAAGAATTAAATGTAGGATTATTGCGAAAAGTGTATATAATTAAAAGTATATGGGGTTATAAACATTGACAAGGTTTGCATACAGATTTAAAATTAGTTAACCTAATAATTAGTATGGCTAAATAATAGGATTTTACGTTGAGGTGAATAAATGGTGGAAGAAGATTTGAAGTTTGAAGGAATATCACCGATGGGTGAAGAGTTATTACGTGCATTTCGTCTTTTTCGTAAAGCAGATTGGCGTCAAAAGCCAGTAGCGGGATATAAACCAAGTGAAATTATGGCTTTGATCTGTATAGGTAACAAAGCAGACTCGATTAGTTGCGGGATGCAAGTTTCTGAACTGAGTCGTCTACTTCGAGTAACTTCTCCAACAGTTACTCAATTGATCAAAGGAATGGAAAACGATGGATTGGTCGAGCGCAATATGGATCAAAGCGATCGTCGTGCTGTACGTGTGACATTGACGGATAAAGGTGCAGCGATTATGGAGCAGTCCCTTGCTGTTTTCAAAACGTCATTTGAAGGATTGGTCGATTATCTAGGAGAAGAAGATAGTCGCAAATTGACTGAATTATTAGGTCGCGTCTTTTCTTATTTCCAAGAACGAGTATTTGAACCTGCGGAACCAGAACATAAAGGGGATGCAGAGTAATGACCAAACTGCTAGGACAGCTTCGACCGTATTACGGTGGAATCGGTCTGGTTCTGCTGTTGGTATTTTTGCAAACGATGTCAGAATTGTTCCTGCCTACATTGATGGCTGATATTGTAGATACTGGTATTGCGGCAGGGAACACAGCTTATATTTTGCGGATTGGCTTATATATGTTACTCTTTGCCGCAGGTGGAATGTTATGTTCCATCGCGGCTAGTTACTTTTCAGCCAAAATTTCGATCGGATTTGGTCGCGATCTACGCAGTCGTGTGTTTTCGCATGTCGAAAATTTTTCATTACAAGAATTTGATCGTATCGGTACAGCTTCGTTAATTACCCGTACGACCAATGATATTACACAACTTCAACAAGTGCTAACGATGATGTTACGGATGATGGTCATGGCACCGCTTATGATGCTTGGCGGTCTGATTATGGCAATCTCCAAAGATGCAGAGTTATCGCTTATTTTCGTTATTGTGATTCCGTTGTTAGGGCTAGCTATTTTCAGTATTGCCCGCAAAGGAATGCCACTGTTCAAAGCATTGCAAAGTAAATTGGATCGCTTAAATATGGTCATGCGTGAAAATTTAACCGGATTGCGTGTTATTCGTGCATTTAATCGGGATACGTATGAAAGCAAACGGTTTGATGGAGCTAGTCGTGATCTAGCAGATACTGCTATTTCGGTTAATAAATTAATGGCATTGATGATGCCTGTAATGATGCTTGTTTTAAATTTCTCGATTATCGCGATTATTGGATTCGGTAGTGTACGGATCAGCTATGGAGATATGCAAGTCGGTGATCTAATGGCATTTATTCAGTATGCGACTCAGATTTTATTTTCATTCTTAATGTTATCTGTAATCTTCGTTATGGTGCCGAGAGCTTCTGCTTCTGCAACACGTATTAATGAAGTATTGCAAATGAAACCAGAGATTGAAGATCCTGAGCATCCTGTAAGTTCTACTATTCAGGAACGACGGGGAAGTGTGATTTTTGATAATGTGACTTTCCGTTATCCAGGAGCAGAACAGCCTGCGCTAGAACAGATTTCATTTCAAGCCAAAAGCGGTGAAGTGACAGCGATTATCGGTGGAACTGGATCAGGCAAATCAACACTGGTGAATCTAATTCCGCGCTTTTACGATGTAGAAAGTGGACAGATTCTAGTCGATGGGATCGATATCCGGGAGCGTGATCAAGCGTCACTACGCGCGAAAATCGGCTATGTGCCACAAAAAGCATTACTTTTTACAGGAACAATAGCTGAAAATATTCGTTATGGATATGAACAGGCAACTGATGAAGAAATGAAGCATGCGGCTATGATTGCGCAAGCATCTGATTTTATTAGCGAAATGAAAAATGGATACGATTCTGTGATTGCACAGGGTGGATCGAATGTATCGGGTGGACAGAAGCAACGGTTGTCGATCGCTCGTGCATTGGTACGTAAGCCTGAATTGTATATTTTTGATGATAGTTTCTCAGCACTTGATTTCAAAACGGATTCTAAATTACGCGCAGCGCTCAAAGCCGAAACAACCGATGCAGCGGTATTGATGATCGCTCAGCGTGTCAGTACAGTAATGGATGCAGATCAGATTCTTGTGCTGGAAGATGGCAAAATTGTCGGTAGAGGTACACATCGTGAATTGTTAGAAAGTAGTGAAGTCTATCGTGAGATTGTATCTTCGCAACTGTCGGAGGAGGAGATCGCATGAGTGAAGAGCAAAAACCAAAACCTCCACAACGACCACAAGCCGGGCAGATGGGTGGCCCACCACGGATGTCTTTGCCAGGTGAAAAGCCTAAAGACTTTAAAGGTACATTAAGAAGATTATTATCATATCTTCGCCCTTATCGGATGCAATTACTTGTTGTGCTAATTGCTGCGGTACTCAGTACGTTATTCAGTATTGTGGCTCCGCGTATTATGGGAATGGCGACAGATGAATTATTTAACAGCGTCACCGGCGGAACTGCTATCAATTTCAGATATATTATAGATTTATTGATGATTTTGGCTGGATTGTATCTGTTCAGTTCGTTATTTGCTTATTTTCAGCAATACTTTATGTCAGGCGTAGCGCAGAATACAGTCTATGAGATGCGTAAAGATGTTAAAAGCAAATTATCCCGTCTACCGCTTCGTTACTATGATCAACAGTCTCATGGTGAAGTGCTAAGCCGGGTAACGAATGATGTAGATAATATCAGTAATACGTTACAACAAAGTCTAACCCAGTTGATCACTTCGATCGTAACACTGGTCGGTGTTATTGTAATGATGCTTACTATCAGTCCATTGCTAACATTGATTACTATTTTGACGATTCCACTGAGTCTACTCGTTACGATTGTAGTGGCGAAGCGTTCGCAAAAACATTTTGCCGGACAACAAGCATCGCTTGGTGATCTGAATGGACATGTCGAAGAAATGTATACCGGACATCGTGTTGTCAAAGCTTTTGGACGGGAAAAGCAGTCTTTAGCCCAATTCAATGAACTTAATGAAAAACTGTATGAATCGGGTTGGAAAGCGCAATATATTTCCGGTACGATTATGCCGTTGATGTCGTTTATCAGTAATATCGGTTATGTGCTTATCTGTGTAGTGGGTGGTATTATGGTGACCCGCGGTACAGTCGGTATCGGTGGAGTACAAGCATTTATCCAGTATGCGCGTCAATTCTCGCAACCGATCACCCAGCTTGCTAACATTTCAAATATTATTCAATCGACGATTGCTTCAGCAGAGCGCGTATTTGAAATTATGGATGAGCAGGAAGAAGAAGACCAAGCGATAACTACGATTGCTCGTCCTGTACGTGGTGATGTGACATTTGAGCATGTCGCTTTTGGTTATAAAAAAGATGAACTGCTTATAGACGATATGAATATTCATGTGCGTGCCGGACAGACGGTTGCGATTGTAGGGCCGACAGGAGCAGGGAAAACAACACTGATCAATCTGTTAATGCGCTTCTATGAATTGAATAACGGTCAGATTACGATAGATGGTCAAAATATCCGCGAATTATCGCGTGCTGAACTACACAGTCTATTTGGCATGGTATTACAGGACACCTGGCTGTTTGGTGGAAGTATTCGGGATAATATTGCGTATGGACGTGAAGATGCCACAGAAGAAGAGATTATACGAGCTTCTGAAGCCGCGCGTGCTGATCACTTTATCCGTACTTTGCCGGATGGGTATGATACGGTGCTGAATGAAGAAGCATCTAATATTTCACAAGGTCAAAAGCAATTGCTGACGATCGCGCGTGCTATTCTGGCTGATCCTGCGATTCTGATTCTAGATGAGGCGACCAGTAGTGTCGATACGCGGACAGAAGTATTGATTCAACAAGCGATGAATACATTGATGGAAGGGCGTACGAACTTTGTAATTGCTCACCGTCTGTCTACGATTCGTGAAGCCGATCTGATTCTAGTGATGAATCATGGTAAAGTGATTGAGACTGGAACGCATATTGAATTGTTAGCACAAGAAGGGTTCTATGCAGACTTGTATAATAGCCAATTTACCGGACAGGTGAAAATAGCGAATTAATTTTAATTATATGGAGGATATTGTTATGATCTTAGGCGTGATTTTGATCTGTATTGTAGCAGTTACTCCGATTGCTTATCGTCATCACAAGCGAATCCGTATATTAGAAGATAAAGTTGAGCAATTAGAACAACAAAGAAATAATTAACATAAAAGAACGATCTGCATTCCTATTTGTAGGGATATAGATCGTTCTTTTTAAGTTTGGATACAATAGTAGATAAGTTAGAAATAACAAAAAAAGCCTCTCTATCATAGTACAGAGAGGCTTTTTATATCGTCAATTAATGAATATTTTTCTTCTCAAAATTACCACCGATAACTTCTGATACATGCTCAATGGCAAGGAAAGCAGAAGGGTCGATATCTTGTACAATCGTACGTAACTTGGCAAGTTCGAGACGAGTTACAACGCAATAGATCATTTGTGTATCTTCTTTGGAATAACCGCCTTTAGCGTACATAAAAGTTGTACTTCTTCCCAGACGGTCCACAATCGCTTGCGAGATTTCTTCGTACTCTGAAGAAATGATCGTAACCGATTTGGATTCTTCCAAACCTTCGACAACAATATCCATCACTTTGGCTGCGATATAATACGTAAAGATCGAGAACATTGCTGAATCCCAACCGAATACAAAACCAGCAACGGCAAAGATAAATACGTTAATAATCATAACGATCTGTCCTACAGGCATATGGAAACGTTTGGAAAGCAAAATTGCTACAATCTCTGTACCATCCAGCGATCCCCCAAAGCGGATAACCAGACCAATCCCGAATCCAAGAATCACACCACCAAACATACTGGCTAGAATTTTATCATCTGTCAGTGCAGGTATATGATGTAAATATGCAGTCATCAACGACATGACTGTAATTCCGTATAAAGTAGAAAAGGCAAACACGTTTTACCGATCTGTTTATAACCGATAATCAGAAAGGGAACGTTAATAATAAAGATAAAAAGACCTAATGGAACAGGAGTCACTTCAGACAAAATGATTGAAATCCCTGTTATTCCTCCGTCAATAACCGTGTTAGGAATAAGGAAAATTTCGAGGGCTACTGCCATCATTACAGCACCAGTTGTAATGAAAATGAATTTGGCGAGCAATTGGACGGGAGTTAATTTGCGGTGTTTTCTCGGCATACACAATCCTCTTTCTCAAATTATTAGGTAAGATTATTGAGTAATTCCATAAGCGCTACACGTTATGAATATTATTTCATAAACAAGCGAACCGATCGAACTATTCAACAATATCTAAAGAGCACAATTGTACTAAAAAAGATAAGTTACCTATATAAATAATATCATACATTTCTTTTCAATCCTAATAAAACGTAAAATTTAATCAATAAACTGCAAAAAAGGCAGAATTCTCAAGCTTTTCGCATGTTATCGTAGCCAAGCAAGAGAAATGTACGTATTTGTCTGTTAATCGTTTAAAAGGTAGTCAAACAAGGGTATGAATAAGTATCTTATGCTCCAATCATGGGGGTACTTTTATGTATAACAAAGGGCTACTTATTTATAATGGACACGCAGGTTCGCTAACTCCAGAATTACTAGGAACGGCTTTGAGTATTTTGTCATTAGCATTACCTGAATTGAATGTACGTCGAACAGATCAACCGGGTGAAGCACAACAGCTATGCAAAGAATTAGGGGAACAATACGATGTTGTCTATATTCTAGGTGGAGATGGTACAGTGCATGAATGTATTAACGGATTAGCATTACTGGATCATCCGCCGGTTATAGGTGTATTGCCAGGTGGTACATGTAATGATTTCTCGCGCGCACTGATGATGCCTCAACAAATGGCCAAAGCGGCAGAAGTATTGAATGAACGCTATACACGTACGATTGATATTGGAACGGTGAATGGACAATATTTTACGAACTTTTATGGTATTGGATTGATCGCGGAAACGTCGCAAAATATCAATCCTGATCTGAAAGGCGCTTTCGGTAAAATCAGTTATTTCCTTAGTACATTACAGACTGTACGTACTGCTGAACCGTTTACGTTTCATTTGACACATGATGAAGGAGAAAGCGACGGGGAAGCGATTATGATCTATGTAGCCAATGGACGCTTTTTGGGAACGAATCCGTTACCCTTTCCAGCAAGCTCGCTTGAAGATGGTCTGTTAGATGTGCTGATTATTCGTGAAGCAGGATTACCTTTACTACGTGAATTGGTAAGTCGCAAAACAGAAGAAGTCTGGAATCCACAATATAGCAATATTGATTATATTCGCACTACAAAAGCCACATTAACTACTGCTCAACCGATGCCTGCGGATATGGATGGCGAAATTTATTTGGAGACACCCGCAGAGCTAGGTGTATTATCAGGGAAATTAACATTTCTGATCGGAGAACCGGTAGCAGATATACAATAAATCGAAGTAGAACTTATGATCAAAAGTAAGCATAATCAGTCTAACAATTGACGGTGATCTGGATAAGGGCTGTCTGGTATTCTTGAAGGCATTATGATATGAATAGAGAGAACGTGAAATTCAAGCATCGTGATATACAGATGCATTACAGGGGGAACAAGTAATCATGTCACAAGTTCAATCGGTTTATTTTAACCATGATGCTGGAGTCGATGATCTAGTATCTCTATTTATGTTATTGCAGATGGAAAATGTAAAATTAACAGGGGTATCGGTTATTCCAGCAGACGGATATTTGGAACCCGGTGCAGCAGCTAGTCGCAAAATTATTGATCGTTTTGGCACATATGCGCCAGAAGTAGCTCGTTCCAATTCACGTGGTAAAAATCCTTTTCCAGCGGCATGGCGGATGCATACATTTTATGTAGATGCGTTACCTATTTTAAATGAATCCGGGAAAATGGAAGCACCACTGGCTGAATTACCAGCTCACCGTCATATGATTCAACAATTGTTACAAACAGAAGGAAAAACAACATTGCTATTTACCGGCCCTCTTACCGATCTAGCTCGTGCGCTCGATGAAGCTCCCGAAATCGAAGACAAAATTGAAAAATTAGTCTGGATGGGTGGCGGATTTGCACATGGGAATGTCGATGAGCCTGAACATGATGGAAGTGCAGAATGGAATGTATTCTGGGACCCTGAAGCGGCACATCGGGTATGGCAAAGTAAGATCGTGATCGATCTGGTTGCTTTAGAAAGTACCATTAAAGTGCCTTTAGACTTAAATATCCGTAAACGCTGGTCAACAGACCGTCGTTATGAAGGTGTCGATTTCTTAGGTAACTGTTATGCTTGTTGTCCACCGCTTGTACATATGGAGAACAATTCAACGTATTATTTCTGGGATGTATTAACAACATTGTCGATTGGTCGTCCAGATATTGTACAGAAAAAAGTAGTCAATTGTGTTGTGATTCCAGATGGCCCATCACAAGGTAGAACGGTAGAACAAGCAGATGGTCGTCCGGTGAATTTTGTGTATGATACGAATCCGACTGCCTTTTTTGATTATATGATAGAACTTGCAAAAAAATCAGCACCAGCTCGTTATTAATACAACCGATCTATAACGTAGTTATTCCATATAGAAATAAACCTATATTCAGATCAAATAAATACAAAACAGTATATGATCCGTCTGTCCAAACCTATATACTAGGCCAACGACAGACGGATTTTTGACGATGTCCAGAAAAGGTGTAGGATAGATCAAATAGAGCGAAAATAAATCATACAATCATGATTATTCAGGAGGTGTTTTTATGTACGTGATTGCAAATATCGGGAAGTTTGCCCAATTGCCACCGATTGCTTTACATATATACAATAAGGATATAGCTGCTTTAGAGCAATCATTTATAGAAGGTTGGGATATTGAAGAACCGTTTGTTTTGAGTGAATATACTACAATTACTCCATTAGATATGGCGATAACGCTAGAACACAATAAAGTAGTACATTGGTTAGTGAAGCATGGCGTGAATTTGAATGCCAAAGACAATCCTGCTTTTTTGTTAGCGGTACGATACGGAGAAGAACCGCTGATTCGATACTTATATGAGCATGGTGCGCAGATCAATCGATTGAATCGAGTCCAATCCAGTGCTTATGATACCGCTTATTTTGGCAAAAAAAAGAATATAGCGCTGATCTATGAATTGGGATTAGATATTCAAAAATACGGAGGGTCTGTTTTGCGTAAAGCAGTAGCGAATCATGATCTACAAACGATCAATTTCTTACTAGATCATGGAGTAGATATCAATTACAATAAGCCAGACATGGTCTATCCGTATCATGCGACTCCACTTACTGTAGCTACCCGTAATGAAAATGTAGCAATGGTAGAGTATTTGATTCAGCGTGGAGCAGATGTCACGATAGCCGAAAAAAATGGAGAACGTCCATACACTATAGCGGTTATCAATAAAAATGAGTACTTAGCACAATTGTTAAAAAGTCTAGAGCCTGCCACATTTCATAATGAGCAAAATAAATTATATACTTTGCAAAGTTACAAACTTCCTAAAGCATTAATCGAATTTTTAAGTACAGACGAGCGGGTATTGCAGTGGGAAGATTCTGACCAGCAAACACAGCAGATTGAATTTTTGTCTTTATTGGATACAGTAGAAATGAAAGTAGGGCGACAGCGCTATCTACGATTGTCCGCAGAGATCAGTTTGTATTCAGATCTATGTATCGTCTGGAATCCGACTAAAAAAGTCATCGGTTGCTATGATGAAGAGCATTTAACATATACCGCTTTGGGTACATGGTCAGATTTTAGTGATGATCCTGGCAAATTTATGGAATCAGTAGTATAGAACATCAAGGAGCTTGCTTATGAAAACAGAAGCGCAATATATAGAACAATTACATTCGTTATTACAACGTACTTTATTACAGGAAGAAGAGTATCAAGACTATATCACCAATCCATTTGTCCAATCTTTTTTAGATGATTTTGCTCCTTTTGTAGAGCTAACTGCTACCGGATATCGATTGAAAATGTATGAACGGGGTCAAACAGTTTTTACCAAAATGATCTATGATGAAGAAGCGATGCTGTACTGGATATTAGCCTATACGATAGAACTGGTGACTCATATTCGGTTATTGCACAAATATAACGTCGATAACAAAACATCTTTTTTAACCTATGATGATGATCTGATTCAGGAATGGAAAAATGAGCAGACCCAGATATTTGATGCGATTGGCGGCATATATGCACAGTGGTGGCATGAGACAGGCAAACGAGCAGAAATCGAGTCCCGATAAAACGGACGATTTGGAATATACTTACACGCAATGTTCGCTTATAGAACAATATTTATTTTAAAAGTCGTAATTATGTTGCTCCATTCTATTAATTTATGTATAATAACGAGGTCGGACGAACTCAATGTACGACATTTACCAGTGAAGGTGATAAGATGAATCTTCTAGATCACAATGAGTCCAAAAAGAAAATGGCACAGTTATATAACGAAGTATCCAAAGAACTATTTGGCTATGGAACTACTTTGTTACGAGTTTCGGTCGAAGATCATATTATTACGTTTCAAGCCAGACACCGACGTTCTCCACGGTCGGCTGCACTTGAAGGCGAAGATCCAGCACTCAAGCAGGAAGTCGATTTTCGTTTATCGACCGTCTATAAGCGTAAATTTCGTGAAAAGTTAGAACAAGAATTGCAATTGAATATTGAAGCTATATTGCGCGATTATGATGCGTCTACTCAATGGGCTTTTACCAATGTGGTACTGACGGAGAATCAATAACGCAAGCTGGTTTCAACTGACACGCCAACCTGACTGGCGGATTTCCTTTTTTGATCTATCTTAAAAGGTGACCGGATACAGATCAGTTTGTAACGGGTACCGCTTTGCTTTGTTTATCGAAGAAAAGTGTTCTTGTTCTTACAAGGATACTTTTCTTTTTTGTTTGTTTATAAGTAATTGTTGCAACATTGTTATTCAGAATCAACCATTTGAGAGGGGAAACCAAACATGAGTAAAAAGTGGATGAGTGGATTACTGGCATTAACATTAGCAGGTGTAGGGCTTGCAGGTTGTGGAACAACGATTGATCAGAACGGTAATGCAAGTACAGGTGGCAGTGCAGACGGACAAAAAGAGCTGGTCATCTCGACATGGGGATTTTCGGAAGATTTTCTACAAGAATCGGTCTTCCAACCGTTTGAAAAAGAACATAATGTCAAAATCGTACTCGAAACAGGCAACAATGCAGAGCGGTTAAACAAAATCCGTCAGGGCAGTACCAATGTGGATCTGATCTACCTCTCGGATTATTATGCACAACAAGCGATAGACGATAATTTACTCGAACCGATTGATCGTACTAAATTGACGAATTTAGATCACATTTATGATATTGCCAAAGCTCCCAATGGCGAAAAATATGGCCCTGCTTATACGGTAGCTCAGCTCGGTATCGCATATAATCCAGCTTTGGTTAGTGGTGAAGTGACATCATGGAGCGATCTATGGAAGCCGGAATTTGCTAATAATGTAACGATGCCAGCGATTACAGCAACCGCAGGTCCGATGATGATCGATGCCGCATCGCGTGTAGCAGGTAATAAAGAATTCAACGAAGATGCAGCATTTACACAACTGAAAGCTTTAGACCCGAGTGTGGTCAAATACTATAGTCAAACCTCAGAATACGTGAATATGATCGGACAAGAAGAGATTGCAGGTGGCCCGATTATGGAAATGTATTTCAAAGATATTCAAGCTGCTGTACCGGGTGCGAAGTTCGTCACTCCATCTGAGGGAGCTTATGCAGTCATCAATACAGTGAACATCGTTAAAGGTAGCGATAACAAAGAGCTAGCTGAAGAATTTATTGACTGGCAATTGAGCAAAGACGTACAAGAGAAATCGGCAAAAGCCAAAGTTGATTCTCCTGTAAATAAAGATGTGGTACTGACAGACGAAGAAGCGCAAGGAATTACGTATGGTGCAGATATTATTGAAAATCTACGTAAGCTAGATATGGAATTTGTTAATAAAAATATGCCAGCATGGACAGATCGTTGGAACCGTGAAATCGGGGGTTAAGCTCAAAGAAAGTACGACCGTTATAACCACATTTTGAAGATTGAAGGAGGATGTACTTTGAGTCTAGTGCAACGGAAAGTCATTATGGATGTAGATACAGGAATCGATGATGCGCTCGGTATCATGCTAGCTGTCGGTAGCGGCAGTTGTGACATTCTAGGCATTACGACGGTTAACGGTAATGTATCGATGCAACAGGCAACGACGAATACATTCAAAATTCTACAGTTGATCGATCGTACGGATATCCCTGTTTTTGCAGGAGCCGATACTCCGTTAGTACGGAAGCCGAGATTTGAACATTCGGTTCATGGTAATGATGGGATCGGTGGCGCATTAACCGAAATGAAGGTGGAGCAACAGGTTCAACCTCAAGCCGCTCACGAATTTATGATTGAGCAAATTATGAGTCATCCCGGTGAGATCACATTGATTCTCACCGCACCACTGACCAATGTCGCATTAGCGATTCAACAACAACCAGAGATTATCGCTAACGTCAAAGAAATCGTTATTATGGGTGGAGCCGTTAACGAATACGGCAATATTACACCAACTGCTGAATACAATATGTACGTCGATCCTGAAGCCGCCAAGCAAGTCCTAAACGCAGGCTTTGCCAATCTAGTACTTGTACCGTTAGATGTCACACGCAAAGTATTGCTAAACAACAACCACCTCGGTGCGCTCAACCGAACCGCTCAACCTGAAATCGCAGTGTATGTAGGTCAGAGCACATCCGCTTATATGGAGCGCTACGAACAACGCAATGGAGTCAAAGCATGCGCAATGCACGACCCACTTGCAGTAGCCGCCGCTCTGTATCCCGGTGTAATCAGTACCACGTTATACCATGTCGATATCGAAACCAACAGCGACTTATGCGATGGACAAACCGTATGCGATTTTCAAAATCGTTTGGGCAAACAACCCAACGTCCAAGTCGCTCTAAAGGTCAACCATATCGCCTTTTTCAAAATCTTTTTGGAGTCCCTGAGTAATCTCAAAGCAACTCAACCTGTAGCAAGTGTAGAAATAGAACTGATCGAAAATGCAGAGCAGATTTCCTTAAAATAATATTGTAGTGAAAAGAATATCCTGTTTTCGCAGCGACACTTACTAGAGCAACTCTAATCTCAACTAGCTAATCATTTTTTATCTTTTAAATATTCTTTTAAAAGTAACACCAATTACGCCGTCCCAAAGAACCACCTTAATTCTGCTCAGATAGGAGCGTATCCCACCTATGAAAATCAATAAGATGTACTGGCTGCTCCTACCCGGGCTGCTGTTCCTTACCGTATTTATGCTGATCCCGATTATATTGACGATTGGCTCAACGTTTGTGCAAGAAGGCAAGCCGACTTTGGAAGGGTACCTGTACTTTTTCAGAGATGCGTATTTCAATCGGATTCTACTGACTACACTACGAGTCAGTGTATTTACAACAGTGATCTGTATCGCTCTGGGTTATCCGGTGGCTTACTATATTTCTCGCTTGGGTACACGGAAAAAAGGAATTTTGCTAGCCTTATCTATTTTCCCACTACTCACGAGCCCTGTGGTGCGTTCGTTTAGCTGGATGATTATTCTAGGACGTAAAGGTCTGGTGAATAATGCGCTGGTCGCTACAGGTATTGTCGATAAGCCGATCGAAATTTTGTATACACCAACAGCGATGATTATCGGACTGGTACATCTATTTCTACCATTGATCATTATTACGCTTGTCGGTGTGATGGAAAATGTAGATATTGAACTGATTCGTGCGGCAGAAAGTCTGGGTGCTTCTCGGTTTACCGCGTTGCGTAAAGTATTATTCCCGCTCACGATTCCGGGTCTGATTATCGGAAGTGTACTTGTATTTGTCGGTAGTCTAACTGCATATACAACGCCAGCCTTGCTTGGAGGCAAAGAACGTGTGATTTCTACATTCCTGTATCAGAATGCGATGACATTGAATGATTGGTATCTGGCTTCTGTGATTGCGACGATTATGATTGTGATTACACTGGTTGTTGTAGGATTGATGAACAAAGTAGCGACCAAATTGAATCCGAAGGGGTGAGACGAAGATGAAAGAAAAACATTACGGGCTGGCGATATTTAGCACGTTAGTCTTTATTTTTCTGCTAGGACCACTGGTGATCATCTCGATCACCTCATTCGGGCCGGGTACGGTATTGAAATTCCCACCGGATGGATTTTCACTCAAATGGTATCAAAATATATGGGCAGTCGATATGTTTCCCAAGACGTTTGTCACATCGATTGTGATCTCGTTACTAGGGAATCTGCTTGCTTTGATTCTCGGTGTGCCTGCGGCATATGCACTAAGTCGATATCACTTTCGCGGACGTGATTTACTGAATGCCATCTTTTTATCACCGGTACTGATTCCAGGGATTGTACTTGGTTTTACGATGCTCAAATATGTGTTAGTGATGTACCATTTACCGATTTATACCGGTCTATTGGTTGGACATACAGTGATTATGTTGCCGTTTATTATTCGAGTGATTGGTTCCAGCCTATCCAACTTTGACTTCTCTATTGAAGAAGCGGCAGTTAGTCTTGGCGCAGGGAGATTACAAGCATTTTTCAGAGTGGTGTTACCGAATATCCGCTCAGGCATTATGGCGGCGGTATTAATCGCTTTTCTGGAGTCATTCAATAATGTCGATATCTCGGTATTTATGACAGGGCCGGGAATTAGTACATTGCCGATCCAGATGTTGACGTATGTACAGAATTATTTCGATCCAACGATAGCTGCGATTTCGGTCGTGTTGATGATATTAACCGGTCTATTGATGTTCGTAATTGAGCGTCTCATGGGTGGACTGGCTTACTTTACCAAACGATAAGGGGAGGCATACGACGATGACATTACTCAGCTTAGAACAGGTATCGGTGGCGTATGATAACCACCTGATTTTGGAGAATTTCGATCTCAAATTAGAAGAAGGTAAATTACTTTCATTACTCGGACCCAGTGGCTGTGGCAAAACAACCACGTTGCGTCTGATTGCAGGCTTTTTAGAGGCTAAAGGTGGAAAATTTATGTTCGACGGGCGAGATTATACGAATCTGCCAGTCAACAAACGCAATTTTGGATTTGTATTTCAAAGTTATGCGTTATTTCCACATTTGTCGGTCTATGATAATGTAGCGTTCGGCTTACGTCTACGCAAAGTGAAAGAAGCACAGGTTAAAGAAAAAGTATTGCGAATGCTTGATATTGTGAGTCTGAATGGCTTTGAAAAGCGGTTCCCGCAAGAACTATCCGGTGGACAACGTCAACGTGTAGCGATTGCGCGTGCACTTGTGATTGAGCCTGATCTACTACTATTCGATGAGCCGCTAAGTAATCTGGATGCCAATCTAAGAGTGACGATGCGTGTAGAGATTCGTCGTTTACAACAAGAATTAGGTATGACTGCGGTCTATGTGTCTCATGATCAGGAAGAATGTTTTTCGATCTCCGACCAAGTAGCGATTATGAATGCTGGCAAAATCGAGCAATTAGGCGCACCAACAGATATTTATCAATATCCCAAAACAGAATATGTAGCTCGTTTTATCGGGTTTAATAACTTTTTGGTTTTTGATGGTACACGTCAAGGAAATACAGGATTAGAGTGGACGATTGGCGATTATGGATTTGCTGTGCAGTTACAAGCAGGGCAATCGACAGCTGAGACATACAAAGGCGCAATTCGTCCGGAAGACTTACGCATTACTCGGTTAGATGAATTGACTGATCTGCAAAAGTCTTTGTCTAATCAAGTACCGGGCACAGTCAAAGTCAGTACGTATCTAGGACGTAGTTATCAATTTGAAGTACAGACAGCGTTAGGAGCATTTACAGTGAATCAAGAAATGGATATCCCGATCGCACCCGGTCAACAGGTGATGATTACTTTTCCAGCGGATAAGATTGTGATGGTGGGACAATGAGTAGCGTAAATACATCCACGACCCGCAGTCATGAAGCTAACACATCTACATTAGTTCCAATCGCTGTTGATCTGCTGATCACAAATGTGCAAGTGTACAATAGTTACTACAAAGAATTTCGTACAGGCGATGTAGCTGTTAAGGGCGAACAATTTTTATATATCGGTCAGCAAAGCAGTGATCGTTTTGTAGCTACACAAGTGATCGAAGGTCATAGACGGTATATGATTCCCGGGCTGATCGATATTCATTTGCATATTGAAAGTTCGATGGTCACGCCAGCGACATTCTCTCACGGTATTTTACGTCGCGGAGTCACCACGATCGTACCGGAACCGCACGAGATGGCCAATGTATTCGGGCTTGAAGGGGTCAAAGAAATGATCGCCGCCAGTCAAGAAGTGATATGCGATATGATGTACAGTATTCCTAGCTCTGTACCCGCAACACCGCTTGAAACAACAGGCGGTTCTATCGAGATTGCGGATATTGACGAGTTGATGCGCACCGAGTCTATTATTTGTCTCGGTGAAATTATGAACTATGTCGATGTGATACGTGATCCTGAATGCAAAACCAATCAGATTTTACGCCATATGAAGACTCATTATCCGCATCTTGTTATTGAAGGGCATACGCCTAAGTTACTTGATCTGGATCTTCATCAATTGATCACAGCAGGCATCGATTCTGATCATACCCACCAGAGTATAGAAGGGATGACAGAACGTATAGCAGCAGGGATGTTTATTGAACTGCAAGAGAAATCGATGACACCGGAAATTATCGATTATATGATCACTCACGATGTAGCAGAGCATTTCTGCTTTGTGACCGATGATGTAATGACAGATAGTCTAGCGTGGCGTGGGCATCTCGATTATATCGTTCGTAAAGCGATTCAGATGGGTATGACACCTGAAGCGGCGATCTATGCGGCTACTTTTACACCTGCAAAACGGATGAAGATGAGTGATCGTGGAGCTATAGCACCCGGTAAGTTAGCGGATTTTGTTTTACTATCAGATATCGAGCAGTTCCAGATTGATGAAGTGTATAAAAAAGGATTATGTGTGTATCAGCAAGATCAGCCGTATGTACAGCCTTCTTCCGAACCGCAATTTCCGTCGCACTTTTATAACAGTGTGAAGTTAGAATTGCTGAACGAACAACATTTTCAAGTTCCAGTTCCTCACAGTGACAGTCTGTATGAATGTCGGGTCATGATGGTCAAAGACGGATCAACATTTACCGAAGAACGTCTTACCGATGTAAGTGTGCGTAATCAGCAGTTGATGTGGGAACAGAGTGGGTATGGATTGATTGCTACATTTGAACGGTATGGAAAAAATGGCAATCATGCGTATGGGCTGATCGGTGGAGATACGATTACACGTGGTGCGATAGCGACAACGTATTCACATGACAATCATAATTTACTTGTTGTCGGTCGTAATCCACAAGATATGGCAATAGCAGCGAATGAAGTCATTAGCAAGCAAGGCGGCTTCTGTGTTGTGTTAGACGGCAAAGTGATTGCTTCACTGCACTTACCTGTAGGCGGTATCTTAACAGAAGCCCCTCTGGAAGAAACAGCAATTGCTGTCGATCAACTGGTTACAGCTATGCGCGAGTTAGGATATAAGCATTACAATCCGATTATGTCGATCAGTACGCATTCGTTACCCGTTAGCCCTGCACTCAAAATTACGGATTATGGTCTAATAGATGTGAATAAAGGAGAAGTAGTACCTTTATTAACAGGAGTTACTCGAGATCAAATAAATAATTCAGACCAAGAATAGATCATTTTTAAGAGGCTCTCTATATGACATACTAAAAATCATAATTGTTAAAAATAGTGATACCAAAAAAGCCGTTTCTCCTCTATATGAAGGGAAAGGGCTTTTTTAGATTTGTATCTATACGTATAGAATCTATTGAAGAGGGTGCAAATAGATCATACGATTATACCTATTCAAGAGGTGTCTGTATGTACGTGATCGCAATATTGGAAAATTTGCCGGATTACCAACAATTGCTGTACATATAGACAAGCATTATCCGATCATTTGGTGAGCTTGATGCTTCATCTGTATTAATTGTTCCCGGATATGAACCACTTCACCGATAATAATCATCGCTGGATTACTAATATGAGCGGTTGTCGCTATCTGAGTGATATCAGCCAGTGTACCAGTAAATACCCGTTCGGCTTCGGTTGTGCCATTTTCGATCAGAGCGACAGGGGTTACAGAAGATTTACCACACAGAATCAATTGACTACAGATTTCGTCCAACTGACTGACACCCATATAGATCGCCAGAGTATCTACACTATGTGCGAGTAGATCCCACCTCACAGGAGCAGGCGAGATCGCTGGTGCTGAAGAAGATACTGCTTCGATAGTTGCTGGCTCAATCGCTGGATTAGCCCGGCATACGGTAATACAAGCAAAAGATGTCGCTACACCGCGATGAGTCAGTGGAATAGAAGCACTGGCAGCCGTTCCGATTGCTGACGTGATACCCGGTACTATTTCGTAAGGAATATGATGTTCTGCTAGAAATAAAGCTTCTTCTGCACCACGTCCAAAAACAAGGGGATCGCCGCCTTTGAGCCGAACAACGGTATGGCCTGCTACGGCATAAGAGAGAAGTGTGCGATTAATAGTGGCTTGATTCATATGATGCAATCCAGGTGCTTTACCGCAAAATAGTCTCTGTACATCTGGACGGGCATACGTTAACAACTCATCATTCACCAGACGATCATACATAATCACATCGGCATGCTGAATCCGTCGTAATGCTTTGACGGTAATCAATTCAGGATCGCCCGGGCCTGCACCGATAATGCTGACTGTACCATATGCTCTATTCATCTTCACCACTCCTTTGCTCAAAATGTAATATAGATCGCTCCACTCGCAGGATCAACTTCGGTATTGTACGTATGCACACAGCCTTCATCAGGATCTTGTACTTTTCCACTCCGCAAATCTATTTTCCAATCATGTAAAGGACAATGAATTGCTGTTCCGCACACCATGCCTTCCGATAATCGCCCTTTTTTGTGGGGGCAACTATTTTCGACTGCATGAATACTACCATCGCTCAGATGGAATAGAGCAATCTCAGTCTCGCCTAATAGAAATGTACGTGATCCTTTTTTATCGATATCTTGAATATGCCCTACATGTAATTTAGTCATCGTCATCGCAGTTCCCCCTTAATAGATAGATGTGGTCGATCCGGTTAATGGTGCTTGGTGTAGCGGTTCAAAGTTTTTGCGTAATTCATCTTTGGCGATAATTTCTTTCCATGGATCAGAAGTGTAACTAAGCGTTTCTTCAATACGGCTCACCAGTTCCAAGCGAGTCTGTTGATCGGCAAGTGCTTCTTTCACATGATCTAAGCCTACCCGTTCGATCCATGCTGCGGTGCGTTCATTAAAGCGAGCATGTTCACGATAATATTGTAAATACGCGCTAGACCATTCCATCACTTCTTCTTCTGTTTTGACCGTACAAAGCAGTTCAGCCGCACGTACTTTTACCCCACCGTTGCCTCCTACATGCAGTTCCCAACCGCCATCAATAGCCACTAACCCCAAATCTTTGATCGTTGCTTCTGCACAGTTACGGGGACATCCAGACACAGCCAGTTTAATTTTGGCAGGGCCGGTTAAGCGTTCATACGCTTTTTCCATTTTGATTCCCATCGCCATCGCATCCTGTGTACCAAAGCGACAAAATGTATTGCCGACACATGTTTTGACGGTACGTAATGTTTTGCCATAAGCATGACCGGAAGGCATATCTAATTCTTCCCAGATTTTAGGCAAGTCTTCTTTTCGAATCCCCAGTAGATCCAATCGTTGCCCACCGGTAAATTTGACGAGTGGGACATTATATTTTTCAGCCACATTGGCGATTTTTTTGAGATCAGCAGGGGAGGTGACTCCGCCATAGATACGGGGAACCACTGAATAGGTGCCGTCTTTTTGAATATTAGCGTGATAACGTTCATTGGTGAATCGGGATTCTTTTTCATCTTCATATTCAGCCGGGAACAACATGCCTAGATAATAATTGAGTGCAGGACGGCATTTGGAACAACCTTCAGGTTCGCGCCATTCCAGTACATTCATCACTTCTTTGACAGTTTTGAGACCCATCGTTTTGATCTGTTCTACAATCTCATCCCGTTGTAGCGAAGTACATCCACACATGCCTTCTTTGACAGTCACTTGAGCGGAATCTCCAGCATATAGTTGAAGCAATCCTTCGACCAGTGGAGCACAGCCTCCGCATGATGCAGATGCTTTGGTGCAGGCTTTGAGCGAACCCATCGTATGACAGCCTTGTTGAAGTACTGCATCGCCAATTGCCGCTTTGCTCACTCCATTACAACCACAGACAATCTCATCATCTGCCATACTTTCTAATCGTTGTAGTGGAGAAACGGCTGTCGCACCACCAGCATAGCCGGTCAATAATTCTTTTTCACGTCCAACAATCGATTCGCCACTTTTGATCAGTGAGAATAATGAACTGCCTTCCGACGTATCGCCAAACAATACCGCTCCGATCAATTTCCCATCTTGAATCACTAATTTTTTGTAAATGCTATCGATATCATCTTGCATCCGTAACGACTTGGTCTGTGGAGTATCTGCAAATTGCCCTGCTGAAAATACATCTACACCTGCTACTTTAAGTTTGGTTGAAGTGACTGAGCCTTCATATCCGGCAGTGTCCAGTCCTGCAAGACGCTTAGCAAGCACAGCCCCTTGTTCATATAGTGGAGCCACTAGCCCGTATCCAATCCCTCGATGTTCTGCACATTCGCCTACAGCTGAAATATGAGGGATATTCGTGTGTAAATGATCATCAACCACGATCCCACGATTGATTGTTAGTCCTGAGGACTGAGCAACATCGATATTAGGGCGAATTCCTACCGCCATCACGACAAGATCAGCGTCTAACGATTCTCCATCAGTGAATCGAAGCCCTGTCACTCTGCGCTTGCCTGTTAATTCGACTGTACGCTTGCCAAGTAGGAACTTCATACCTTGTGCTTCTAACTGCTCTTGTAGCATCAGACCTGCTGGGAGATCAAGCTGACGATCCATCAAATGTTCATTGATATGAATCACAGTAACATCCATACCGAGGTTTAATAGTCCACGAGCTGCTTCAAGTCCTAACAGTCCACCACCGACCACTGCCGCTTTGCGATGCGTTTGAGCCGTTGCTATCATCGTCTCGCAGTCTTTAATATCTCGAAAACCGATCACACCATCTTTGTCTGAACCTGGAATAGGCGGGATAAAGGCGCGCGAACCGGTTGCAATAATCACTTCATCATAGTCTACATGTAATCCAGAAGCAGAGATGACCTGACGCTGATCAGCATCAATACGAATAACAGGATCACCGGTGTACAGCGTAATATGATTATCGTGATACCAATCATGATCATTAATAATGATGTCATTGATCGAAGCTCCACCGGCAAGTACAGTCGATAATAAGATACGATTATAGTTAGGATGAGGTTCTGCTCCAAAAATAGTAATCTCATATGCATGTGGTGCGAGCTTCAGTAAATGTTCTATCGTCCATACGCCTGCCATTCCATTTCCGATTAATACTAATTTTTTGGTTGTTGTCATGATGATCTCTCCTCCTATAATCTCGATCTACATATAAAAAGCCTGTCTCATTCCAACCAGAGATAAGCGTGCCAGACGCTTGGTGCTCTGATATAGAGTTGAGACAGGCTTCATTGCCGTCTATAAAGTAGATACTCCATTGTATCTAGTTATCATTTCGCTAACAGATAGATAATATGTTGATGATGCGATAATTGATCATATGTGTTTTTCGATAAACCAACTATAAAAGATGTATAATTACATGTCAATATAAATAACATAAAAATTTTATTTGAAATTAGAAGTTAATTATGTTTACATGATAAATATCAAAACACCCTCGATTATCTTGATTGTCTTAAAAAAGAGCTAAAATCTGCTTATCCACTTTTAAATCTAGTTGTTCATGTGATATTTTCTATTATATATTTCATTGTAAGTATTAAGTCTATGAGGAGGGAGTACCTCTCAATGCGTTCTTTACTGATTATCCGTATGGAGAATATCATCTGTGGTCCGGATCAGTTAGAGTCTGTTGTGTTACCTGAGACTTTGCTGGAAGATAACGGGTATCAGGCGTCGATTTCAGTTGGGGCTGATGATGTCAAACCTTTGTTAACCAAAGCCGATGCTGTAGTGCTTGATCTACCGATAGAAGAGATTACAGCATTAGAGCACATTCTTACGCATTCACGTAGTATTCCGATGTTATGGTGGTGTAGCCCGTATACAGCTACTTCTTCTGTGCAAGCTTGTGAAATGGAAAGTGCGATAGATGGGATTTTGACACCCACAATGAAAGAGCAAGAACTTCACTGGGCACTTCATTTTGCAGCCAAATTATGTGTAGAACGGCAACAATGGCATAGTGAGCGTCAGCAATTAGTATCCCGTTTGGAAGATCGCAAATGGATCGATATGGCGAAAGGTATTTTAGCAGATATGAAAAAAATATCAGAAGCGGAAGCCTATGATATTTTACGTAAAAAAGCGATGAATGATCGTAAACGCCTGGTTGATGTCGCTACAGCTATTGTCAAAGCGCATCAGTTGTTACAATCTTAATAGTCAAAGGAGGAACCTGACGTGAACATGACAGACATACTGAAAGAAGTAGGTCGAGGCAAAAGAGGTTCCAGAGATCTTACGTATGATGAAGCGCTAGCTGTAGGCGAACTGATTTTGAATCGAGAAGCGTCTGACGTACAGATCGGTGCTTTTTTTATGGCAGAACGAATGAAGATGGAAAATATAGAAGAGATGCATGCTTTTGTCGATATCTGCCGTAAATATGCGTTACGTACTTCCTCTATCAATAGTCTGGATTGTGCTGCTCCTTATGATGGACGGACAGCTTCATTTATAGCGAGCTTTGCAACTTCATTTGTTTTGGCAGCGACAGGGCAGAAAGTCACCTTGCATGGTAGTGAACCTTTGCCTCCTAAATGGGGTGTGACGTTACCATTACTGTTGCGCGAAATGGGCGTCAATACCAAGCATCTAACTAGAGATCAATCTTTATATGCTGCTCAGGAAACAGGATTATTATTTGTAGCGGCAGAGCAGTGGTGTCCACCGTTAGGTGCTTTGCGTACATTGCGTGAAGAAATAGGTGTGCGTACGATACTGAATAGCGCTGAAAAATTAATGAATTATAGTCATTCTCCTTATCTGGTGTATGGCGTGTTCCATAATACGTTTTTTGAACGGATTTCTAAAGTGTTACAACGATTGGATTATCAGCGAGCAGCGATTATTCAGGGAGCAGAAGGATCAGAAGATTTATTTATCGATCGTCCTACACGTACATATCGGGTAGAGCGCGGTGAAGCTCATATGGAGATTATAGACCCGGAAGTCTATGGATTGGATATCTCTTTACCGGAAATGTCGTGGACAGCGTCTACGCAGATTGAAGTGACCGAGCAAGTGTTACGCGGACAAGCCGATCTTGCGTTTACCAATCAAGTCTTACTGAATAGTGCGTACCGGCTTGCTTTGACAGGCAAAACAGGTTCAATCGAAGAAGGCGTTTATACCGCCAAATCGATACTTGAAAGTGGCAAAGCGTATCAAGTGTACCAACATTGGGGTCAATTAATGCGTGGAGAACAACCTAATATGTTGATCGGGAATAGGTTGTAGTCGTTTGTAGATCATCATTATTTGCAGTAGCCACCCATATCAATCCACAAAAAAACCGCTTCTCCTTTTGAGGAAAAAGCGGTTTTCATGTTTTTAGCCAATCATCTGATCTTCACTATCTAGATCGAACTCACTTATGCTTCTGTATCTTCATTTTCATCGGTTTCGACTACTTTTTTGACAATCTCCAGCTTGCGATAACGACGTGCACTACGACGTAACACTTTGAATGTTAGATCCTCGAATTCATACGTAGCTCCAATCGCTAGATCAGGACGTTGACCATATAACCAACCGCTGATCGTATCCAACTCTTCATCGTCTAGATCGGTACCTAATAGATCGTTTACACGATTGATAAATACTTTACCATCGACAATAAGATGATTCGGAGCAATCTGTTGAATTTCGTCTTCTTCATCGGCATCGAACTCATCACGAATCTCGCCTACGATTTCTTCCAAGATGTCTTCGATCGTGATCATCCCGGATGTACCACCGTATTCATCGACCAGAATCGCAATATGAGTGCCTTCACGCTGCATGCGCTTGAGCAGATGTTTAACAGGGGTAGTCTCAGATAAAGACATAACCGGATGGATCAAAGGAGCCACATTCAAATCTGGTGTCTCTTCAGCAGCTAGAAAGAACTGCTTCGTATTGATCATCCCAATAATATTGTCTTTGCTTCCTTCTGCAACAGGGAAGCGGGTATATTGCTCTTTACGAATAATCATCCGGTTTTCTTCAGGAGATTTTTCGGTAAATAAGCATACCATATCGGTACGAGGCACCATTAATTCTTTCGCTAACATTTCATCAAAAGCAAAAATACGACTGACATAACCATATTCACTTTGATTGATTTTGCCACTTTCATAGCTTTCATTCAAAATAATATGCAATTCTTCTTCCGAGTGAGCTTCTTCATGTTCACTCGCCGGTTGTAGACCAATCAAGCGGGTTAAGAAGGTAGCCGATCCATTTAAAATAAAAATAAAAGGATACATAATGCGGTTAAACCAGATAATCGGACGAGCGGTATACAAAGTCACTAATTCTGCTTTACGCAAAGCAACTGTCTTCGGTGTTAATTCACCAACAACTACGTGGAAATAAGTAACCAAAATCAATGCAATCGCATAAGACAAAATATGACTTAATGATGCAGGTACGCCTACATTAGCGAACAAAGGAGATAACATATATTCAACTGTTGGTTCTCCCAACATACCCAGTCCTAATGCAGTAATCGTAATCCCTAATTGGCAGGTTGATAAATAGCCGTCCAGATTTGAAATGACTTCTTTGGCATAGCGAGCATTTTTATTTCCTTCAGCGATAAGCTGATCGATCCGACTACCCCGTACTTTCACAATTGCAAACTCCACCACAACAAAAAAAGCAGTAAAGATAATTAAAATGACAAATAACGTTAAATTCAGTCCTATATTAATACTGTCAGACAACAAACTCTCTCCCTTCATGCGTGCCGATCCTATAGTGGTCAGCATCCGCGATCCATTAATTGAAATGATGCACACTGGCGATAACCAGATGTGTTATACACGATTAAGGTCGTACGGAAGCCATATCCATATAATTGGACCGGTACTTGAGCGCTTCAAGCAACAAGCGCTTGAGCAAGAGAGGGATAAAAGAGAGAAGATGAGTGGGACTGAACGATCTATTCACATACCGAATCAGAATCGCAAAGTAAGCAGCCAGTGTCATCACTGGTGATAATGTCCGCACACTACAACCGCCATCTACATTATTAGCATATCGTGATGATCCATATGTCATTTTACCTGGATAGATTCCAGTTGTGACGGCAAAGTCATAATCTTCTTCATCAGCTGATTGAAATGGCATACAGAACAACAGCATGATTAGACTCATCAGTACAGCACTCATCATTCGCCTTCGCGCGGGTAAAGTATCCAAGTAGCATCTCCCATTTGAATAAGACGGCAAGCCGCCATTATTTATAGTTATATATATTCATATTATTACAAATATATTAACTCTGAATATCGAATATTGAATCAGAACAAGGCTCTGTGACAGACAACGTTTTTCGCTTAGCGAGTAAGCAAAATGAAGAAGATAATAGCAAGTGCAAAACGATAGTACGCAAATACATACAATGGAAGACGTTTAAGCAGATTTAAGAATGTTTTGATCGCTACAAGGGCTACAAGGAAAGCAGCGATAAATCCAGCAGCAAAAAATCCAAAGTCATCCATACTTAGGTACTGAGCACTTTTGACAAGATCCAGTCCTGTCGCTCCAAACATAACAGGTACAGACACAAGGAATGTAAATTCAGCAGCGGCTGTATGGGATATTCCAAGTAACAGTCCACCAGAGATCGTAGAACCTGAACGAGAGAATCCTGGCCATAGAGCAAGACACTGGAACAACCCTACACCAAACGCCTGCTTGTATGTAATATCATCAACCGTCATATTACCCGCTGAGCGACCTTTACGCCATTCTGCATAGATCATCAGCAGACCACCGACAACAAGGCTGTAGACTACCGTCATAGGCCCAAAAAGATGTTCTTTAATGAAGTCATGCAACACCAGTCCAACGACAACCGCCGGTAACATTGCCAAAATAATATGCAAAATGTTCAAACGACGTTGAGGAGCTATTCCATTTTTACTTTTGAGCCGCCCGTTAAATAGATCAGGAATCGTCATCAAAATATCAATAAACTTACGCCAGTACAATACAACCACAGCAAGTACGGCTCCTAGCTGTACCACAATCTCAAACGTTTTGACCTGCTCTGCATTCTGATCGAGTCCCAGTAGATAACTGGTCAAAATCATATGCCCGGTACTGGATACAGGCAAGAACTCAGTCAAGCCTTCAATAATACCCATAATAATCGCTGAAATAATATCCACGAATGGACCTCCTTTTAATGTGAGCATAGTTATAAATGTAATTTACGCTTACTCCATAGTATGAGATAAGACAGCACTCCGTCAATTTGCTAGATAGCCTATGTTATTTCTGCTCCTCAAGACAATATAAAGAAAACTGAACGAAAAGAACTAGAGATGTAAAGGTTATGAATAAAGTAAGCGTTTGCTTGGTAGGTAATAGGGAGAAGAAGTGAAATATTAACTCACAATTTGTCGATACGAAAAAATATTTTTTGCAGATAACACTAGCCAAATGGTAGTCTATCTGTTATGATTAATTCAGGAATTAGAATAAGTCTAAATTTAAAAATACAAAACGAAAAGAGGAATTATCTATGACATCTCTACAAAACACTACTAATACAACTGAGACTACACAAACAACTGCATTATATAACGCTTTGAATGTTCAAATTGCGAACTGGTCTTTGCTTTATACCAAACTTCACAATTTCCACTGGTACGTCAAAGGTGAAAACTTCTTTACACTACATGCTAAATTCGAAGAATTGTACGATCAAGCAACAGTATACATGGACGATATTGCTGAGCGTTTGCTTGCAATCGGTGGTCAACCTGTAGCTACACTTCGTGAGCAATTGGAATTGTCTACATTGCTTGAAGCAACAGGTACAGAGCAAGCGAACCAAATGGTAAGTTCACTTGTAGAAGATATTGCAACCGTATCTACAGAGTTAACCGAAACGATTGTTCTTGCAGAGCAAGTCAGTGACCAACCGACTGCTGATCTATTGATCGGTATTCGTGGTGAAATTGAAAAAGCAGCATGGATGTTGAACGCTTATCTTGGTCGCTAAGATTACGTTTTCTAGCTAATAGCTATCCAAGCAATCTTGTTCATATGAGTTATTCATAGCAAAGCCCTTCAGAGTATCATCTGGAGGGCTTTTGTTGTCGATAAGATAGAAAGTGCTGAGTATAGACGGAAGTCGATCATAGCGTTCTTTGGAAACGATAAGATGGATCATATAATGTAGTCATCCAAATGCAATATTGATGCGTATTTTAGAGTGTACCCTCTATTTATGGAACGATATGGAAAGTCTCTCAGCCCTTATACAGCAAGGATGTGCACGTTCTGTGACAATTGTGTCATAAGACTGCCGAAGTGCTATTTTGTAACGTATAATATGGACAATCCTAATAACGATAAGCAGACCAATCAGGCGGGCTCCCACCAGAGCGTCGCCTGTTTTTATATGGTGATAGAAGTAGATTCTAATGGATAAGATAAAATGAGGTGGAATACATGGCCGTTACACATCCGCTAATACAGGAAGCAACATTATTTTTGCGTCAATGTTATCAAGAACTTGGTAAAAGTGAAGATGAGTTAGAAGCACGCTTGCAACAGGTGGAGCATGATATTCAAAACAATGGAAGCTATGAACATACATTTGAAGAATTAGAACATGGAGCCAAAATGGCGTGGCGCAATAGTAATCGCTGTATTGGACGACTATTTTGGGATAATCTACAAGTGCGCGATGAGCGCCATATTCAGGGGACAGAGCAGATTGCAGACTCTTTACTTGAGCATATCCGATATGCTACAAATGGAGGTAAAGTTCGTCCAACGATCACTATTTTTAGATCACGTGCGATCGACGGATCGGAGATGAGAATTTGGAATCATCAATTGATTCGTTATGCAGGTTATCAGACAGAGCAAGGGATTATTGGTGATCCCGCTTCACTTGATTTTACGCAATTTTGTGAAAAGTTAGGTTGGACAGGAGCAGGAACTTCGTTTGATGTTCTTCCTTTAGTGATTAGTGAACACAATGGGACTCCACGTTGGTTTGAGATTCCGCAAGCAGATGTAATGGAAGTGCCGATGATCCATCCAGATTTTCCGGGATTTACAGAATTGGAATTAAAGTGGTACGCTGTTCCCATCGTATCTGAAATGCGCTTAACGATTGGCGGTATCCATTACACAGCAGCACCTTTTAACGGCTGGTATATGGGTACAGAGATCGGTGCACGTAACTTTGCAGATGAACATCGGTATAACTTGTTACCAGAAATGGCAAAAATCATGGGACTCGATACCAGCAGTAAAGCGACATTATGGAAAGATCGTGCATTAGTTGAACTGAATTTGGCTGTATTGCATTCGTTCAAAGAAGCAGGTGTGAGTATAGTAGATCATCATACAGCAGCTTCACAATTTCAGCGTTTTGAACAACGGGAAGCGGAAGCAGGACGAGCAGTAACAGGCAACTGGACATGGCTGATTCCACCGATGTCACCTGCGACTACGCATATTTTTCATCAATCGTATGATAATCGGGTAGTAACCCCTAATTTCTTTTATCAGGATAAAGCATATGAACCGAAAGCTTCTGTTTCGCAAGGAGGCTGTCCGTTTCATTAACACGAAAGGAATATTATTTTGAATAAAATGGCAAGGCATATGAAAGGATTTGTGCATCCGGCACGCTTGATTCCACTGGGATTTGCAGGGATGATATTGATCGGGACGATACTATTGAGTCTCCCGATAGCCGGTACAAATGGACACAGTGTAGGATTACTGAATGCTTTTTTCACTTCGACTTCGGCTGTCTGTGTGACAGGGCTTGCAGTTATTGATACTGGAGCGAGCTTTTCACTATTTGGTGAATTGGTCATTATGGTTCTGATCCAGATTGGTGGACTGGGATTTATGACATTCGGGGTGCTGTTTGCTGTATTACTGGGCAAGCAGATTGGGCTCAAGCATCGCTTAATGATTCAGCAAGCGACTAATGCTTTTTCCACACAGGGATTAGTGAAATTATCGCTTAATATTTTCCTGATCGCTTTTGTACTGGAATTTGTGGCAATGATCACATTGACGCTACATTGGGGACCGACGATGGGTTGGGCACCTGCTATGTATCAAGGTGCTTTTTACGCCATATCTTCTTTTAATAATGCAGGGTTCTCGTTGTCTCCAGATAGCTTGTCCAGTCATGTTGGCGATCCGGTAGTCAATACGGTCGTTATTTCACTATTTGTCATCGGTGGACTTGGATTTATTGTCGTGACCGATATATTGCAAAAGCGCAGATGGCGTCGATTCTCGTTAAATACGAAATTAGTACTGATGACTTCAGCGATAGCGACAGTGTTCGGTGTATTATTCGTCCTTGTAGTAGAGTGGGGGAATCCAGCTACACTTGGACATTTGAGTATAACTGAGAAAATATGGGCGTCGCTATTTCAGGGTGTTATGCCCCGTTCATCCGGTTATAATACCGTCGATATCGGTGGTCTGATGGCGGCTACACAATTTGTCTTTATTATTTTGATGTTTATTGGAGCTGCTAGCGGTTCAACCGGTGGTGGGATCAAAACGAATACATTTGCGATTCTAATGCTGGCTCTATACAGTGTGGTACGTGGTCGTAGTGAGATTCGTGCGTTCCATCGTAGAATTAGCTTTGATACTGCATTCCGCGCACTGGCTGTTATTATGATCTCGCTTGGGATTGTGTTTACGATGACCATTTTACTGACACTGACTGAAAGTGGAACAGGCGCTCAATTTTTAAGCATTTTTTATGAAACCGTCTCTGCGTTTGGTACAGTAGGTTCGTCGATGGGCTTAACGCCTCATCTCACACCTGCAGGCAAAATCATCATTATTATTACGATGTATATCGGCCGTCTGGGGCCACTGGCTTTAGCCTATGCACTTGCACAGAAAAACAAAGAAGCCAAGTTCAGTTACCCGGAAGAAAAGGTACTGATTGGCTGATGTTCTGTAACTCTTACTAATTGATTCTCTTTTCGAACCAATTCAATAATTTACTTAACGAATAGGTAAGAATAAAGTAGATAATTGACGCAGTGATATACGGTTCCCATACACGCATATATTGTCCACGCATGCTGTTGGCATAGTACATGAGTTCAGGAGCCGCAATAATAGCGACTAAGGAAGAGTCTTTAATCAATACAATAAATTCATTACCAAATGCAGGAATCATTCGCTTGATCGCTTGAGGCAAAATAATATAACGCATCGTCTGGCGGCGTGTCATCCCTAAAGATAACGCCGCTTCTGTTTGCCCTTTTTCTACCGATTGAATACCAGCGCGAAAAATCTCGGCAGTGTACGCGGCTGAATTAAGGGTCAATGCTACGATAGCGGCTAGAATCGGATCGCTTCGGTCTAACAGCAATGGAATCAATCCAAAATGCACCATAAGTACCTGCACGAGCAACGGCGTTCCACGGAAAAAGTTGATATAACACGCTGTCGGTAAATGAAAGTACACTTTGGAGGACATACGTCCAAATCCCATAATCAGCCCAAGCATTGAACCGAAAATAATCCCTGCAAATGAAATACCAATCGTTAATAAAGTGCCTTTTAATAAGATCGGGAGATAGTAAGCAATAATATCGAATCTAAAGTCTGTCATGAAGAGTCCCTTCCTATTCAAAAAGGTTTTTATACCAAAGAAAGTATGCGTGATGGCTGTATAACGCATACTTTCTTTGTAGAGTGATACATGGACTAAGCGAATATGGCTAGACGCAGCAGAATTAAGATGTGCCTGCTTTAGTGATTTCGGCTTTTAAATTAGTCAGATCAGGCGCTGTACCGAACCATTTTTGATAAATTTCAGCATATTTTCCATTGTCGATCACAGTTTGAATAGCAGGATCGATTTTGGCTTTAAGATCGCTGTCTTTAGGATAGATCAGTCCATAGTATTCTGAATTGAAATTCGTATTATCGGTAATGCCGACTAATTTGTTATTCGGATTGTTTTTAATATATTCGCGTACTACCGCAATATCTGCGACTACTGCATCTGCACCACCATTATCCAGTTCAAGCAGAGCTAACGTATTACTATCGAATTTTTTAAGATTAGTACTGTTTTGTCCCATAATTTTGGACATCAAAATATCTGCTGTTGTTCCGTTTTGCACAGCGACCGTTTTGTCTTTAAGGTCAGTTGCACTTTTGATCGGGCTTCCTTCTTTGACCATAATCATATTAGTGGATTCAAAATAAGGGATAGAGAACGAATAAGTTTCTTTACGTTCATCGGTGATTGAGACAGCAGAGATCCCTGCTTTGTACTCGGTACCTTGTTTAACACTTTCCAATAACGTGTCCCATCCAATATTAGTAACCTCGTATTTCAAGCCAGCTTCTGCCATAACAGCCGCTAGAAAATCAATATCAAATCCTGATACTTTATCCAAATCCATAAATTCCATAGGAGCATATGAAGCGTCTGTAGCGACTTTGATCGTCTCATCACCTGTAGTAGTTGAGCCTGTGCCTGCATCGGTTGAAGCCGCAGGTACAGGATCTTTCGCAGGTGGTGTACCACAAGCAGATAACATAATAACCATAATCAATGCGATAAAAGGTAAAAAATGAGTCTTTTTCAAATCATAACCCCCTATTAATTTACTTTATATGATAAGTATATTACCAATAATAACAAAATAGCTCAATAAATAAATCATTATTTGTTAGATAAAGTTACATAAGAACAAAAAAATCTACTCTTCACTTTTTAGAAAATACAAATATTTCCTAAAAATAAAGAATAGATTACATCAATATCATATAGTGTAGTACTTTATTATTGGTTAATGAAAAGGATAAACGGCAAACTCATATATCTGCTAATTAGCTACTCATTATCGGCTGAAATAATACTTCTTCTACTGATTGCACAGTAGCAAAACGCCCATTCCAGATGTTCTCATGGTGAGCAATAATCTGATCTGCACGAAGTACCTGACTATCCAGTGTACTTGTCCCGTTTTGGATAACAATATTGGATTGATAGCCTAGACTGTATGCCGCACGTAATGAAGTATCGATACAAAATTCGGTCTGTGCACCAGCAAAAATAATCTGTTCTATCTGATTATCTTGTAGCCATGCCAATAGATCTGTCTCGTAAAAAGCATCCCATTTGGTTTTGCGGAACACTGGATCTTCTGCCTGACGATTGATCTTATGATGTATTTCCCATTCAGGTGTATCGACATATAACTCTTCACCGGGAGTATAACTGGTGTGTTGAATAAAGATCACTGGGCAATTGACAGCGCGAGCTTGAGCGATCAGTTGGTTGACCTTTTCAGTTAATGGATCACGCTGATAGAGCGCATTTTCAGGCAGATCGAAAAAGATTTCTTGCATATCAATAATAAGTAACGCTTGCTTCATTCAGATTCCTCCGCTCGGTTATGTATTATTTGCATCTATAGTATACCTTGAAAAGGATAGATATCGTACACATATGATTGGTATTTTATACAGAGTTGTGGAACAATATAATACATACAGCAAGTGAATGATCTTATTTATAATCTAGTAATCAAAGGGTGGATATAAGGATGAGTGAAGAACGTATTGAAATTAGCAAAAATGTATTGATCGATTGTCTTGGATTAAAAGCAGGCGAATCACTGGTTGTTGTAGCAGACGATAGCCGTAAATATCTTGCTGAATCTCTATATGAAGCAGGCAAGCGATTAGGCGCAGAATCGATGTTAATGGTGATGCAAGAACGTAGCAAATCAGGAGAAGAACCACCAGCCTCTATCGCTACAGCGATGATGAATGCTTCTGTAGCGATCTGTGTGACACGCTATTCGTTAACACATACGGCTGCACGCAAACAAGCGGCTGCGGCAGGTACACGTGTAGCAACGATGCCGGGTATTACAGAAGATATGTTTACCCACGGTGCGATTACAGCAGAATATTCCAAAGTCAAAGAATTAACAGAACATGTGACTGCTTTACTTACAAAAGCATCAACCGTACGGATAGAAAAAGAAGGATATAGCCTATCCTTTTCGATAGAAGAACGCGAAGGTGTACCGAGCACTGGATTGTATCTCAATCCTGGAGAATCAGGTAATTTACCTTCTGGTGAAGCTTATATTGCTCCAATGGAAGGAACAGCTCAAGGGCAGATCGTAATTGATGGTTCTATCGCTGGAATAGGTGCTTTAGATTCTCCATTGTTGCTTAATATTAGTGAAGGCCGTCTGGTAGCGGCAGAAGGGGATACAGGCGCTGAATTGTTGCTCATGCTAGGAGATGGAGATGGACGCCTACTAGGAGAGTTTGGAATTGGTACTAACGACAAAGCACGTATCACAGGAATCGTATTAGAAGATGAAAAAGTATATGGCACTATCCATGTAGCTTTTGGTAGTAATAATACATTTGGTGGAACAGTTGCCGCAGGAGTACATATTGATGCTGTTGTTCAAAAGCCAGATGTATATCTAGATGATGTACTGATTATGCGTGCTGGTGAATTGTTAGCATAACTTATCTTCAAGAGTCATATTTCTTTGATCTATACAAAGAGATATGGCTCTTTTTTTATTGTCATAAATGGATTCAAAGCGATGTTTTGTCGTTTATTGTAATAAAAGAGATTTTATAATATTTATTTATAAATAAGGAGGAATTGGTTAATGCATTATAAGTTTTCAATCCGTATGGTTTGGATTGTCCCTATGATTCTGTTGCTGTTACTAACTGCCTGTACACCACGATCTGATTCATCTGAACCCAGAGCAGATGGAAAAGTAGAAATCGATTTTTGGACATTTTGGGGTTCAGAGACACGTCGTCCGATTATCGAAAAAATCATTAATGATTTTAATGCTTCGCAGGATCGAATCATCGTCAAGCATACATACCTTCCTTTTGGTGATATCTGGACCAAAAATCTAGCGGCTGTAGCAGCTGGAAATCCTGCTGATGTTATTATTAATGATTACGCTAATGTAAATCTTCGCGCCAGCAAAAATCAAAATACCAATCTTACTCCTTATTTGCAAAAAGACAATATTGCCGACACCTTTTATCCAGAATTATGGGAAAATGTACTATATAACAATGAAGCATATGCATTACCTTTTAACACCGATACCCGTATGTTGTACTACAACAAAACGGCTTTCAAAGAAGCAGGGCTTGATCCTAATGATCCACCGCAAACATGGGCTGAATTAGAGGAATATGCCAAAAAGTTAGACAAAAAAAGTGGACAGACCTACGAACAAGTAGGATTTTATCCACTTTGGGGTGATTTTGGTGTAGATAGCTGGTTGATGAATGGAGATAATGGCAACGGTTATTTTGATGCCAACGACCAGACTACTATTAACACACCTGGCAAAGCAGCCACATTGAAATGGTTACTTTCCTGGCAAGATCGCTTGGGTCGCCAGACAGTAGATGCTATGAAAGCAGAATTTGGTAACGGACAAAGTGATGCTTTTATTTCAGGTAAAGTCGCTATGTATATTCAGACAGGCACATACAATACTCAACTTGAAGAGTTTGGCAAAGATATGGACTTTGGTGTAGCTCCTATTCCAGAACGGGAAAGTGGTTCAGGTCATTGGAGTACAGGTGGCGGATTCGTGGTCGAGATTCCTCGTGGAGCTAAGCACCCTGCTGAAGCATGGGAATTTATGAAATATTTAACCGGAGTAGACGCTCAAAAATATTGGGCGATGGAGAACTTCGATAATGTGGCTAATATAGAAGCCGCTAAGGATAAAGAAGCTAATCAAAATCCAGTCTATAAAGCGTCTGTTCAAAATTTAGAGAGCACCAAGCTGTTTCCGATTCCGCTCAGTGCTCCTGATTATAAAAATCTGATTAATCCGCATATGGATGCTGTATTTCTAGGTCAAGAAACACCTGAACAAGCACTAGCCGCTGCACAGCAAGATATTCAAAGTTTGATGGCACAAAATAAATAATAATCCACTAGTCATTATAGTCTGTGTTATTCCAGTTAGAGGCGAGAGCTGAGTCGGAGCTGATCCGTTTTTGGCTCTCGCTTTGTACTGTATCAAAGGGGGTTAATTATGAAAGCAATGATCGGGCAAAAACGTCCGAAAATATCTAAATTAGCACGTCAGGAAGAACGACAAGGATATCTATTTATTCTTCCATGGTTAATTGGATTATTTGGGATTACTTTGTTTCCTATGCTCTTTTCTCTGTATGCCAGTTTTACCAATTATGATGTAACATCACGTATGGATTTTATCGGGCTTGATAATTATAGACGCATGTTTACAGATGATCCTTTATTTTGGAGGTCTTTGAGTAATACATTGTATTATGTCGTCTGGATGGTTCCTTTAACGACGATAGGTTCTATTTTGCTTGCTTTGTTATTGAACGAAAAAGTAGTAGGGATGCGTTTTTTTCGGACTATTTATTATTTGCCGGCTGTGCTTTCAGGGGTAGGTGTCTATTTTCTCTGGATGCAATTGCTTAGCCCGACCAGTGGATTAATCAATACATTGTTATCATGGATTGGAATCTCAGGCCCTGCATGGTTAAGTGATCCGATGTGGACCAAGCCTGCTATTATTATGATGAAAATGTGGGCAGTCGGCGGCGGAATGTTGTTATATTTAGCCAGCTTACAAGGGGTGCCTGCACAGCTATATGAGGCTGCCAAGTTAGACGGAGCCTCTGTATTTCGTCGCTTCTGGCATATTACACTGCCTATGATTTCGCCGGTTATTTTCTTTGATGTAATTACGAGCTTTATTGGTGGATTTCAAGTGTTCCAGGAAGGATATGTAATGACTGAGAACGGTAGTGGTGGACCGATGAATTCACTACTTTTTTATAATTTGCACATGTGGCACAAAGCGTTCACCGTATTTGATATGGGCTATGCTATGGGAATGGCATGGGTACTATTTGCTATTGTTCTGGTGCTGACATTAATCAATATGAAGCTATCCAAACGTTGGGTGTATTATGAAGGAGAGGATCAATAATGGGTAGTTCCCTATCTTATTCAGGGCAACAGACAGATTATCGAAAAAAACGGGTATCTTTGCGCCAAATTGTTATTTTTATCGTGTTAGCGCTAGGAAGTATATTATTTTTGTTGCCGCTTTGGTGGATGATAGCAACCTCTCTAAAGTCGATGCAAGAAATAGCACAGTACCCACCTACTTTTATTCCGCAAACATTTCATATTGATAATTATATTCGTACATGGGTAGCGGCTCCATTTACACAGTATACGTTAAATACATTGTTGCTTTCTTTTTTTGCAGTCACAGGAAATGTGATCGTGAATTCATTTGTCGCTTACGGATTCGCACGTATTCGTTTTCGAGGTAAAAAAGTATGGTTTTCGATTCTGCTGGCAACGATGATGATTCCAGGGTTTGTAACATTAATTCCGCAGTATGTGATGTTTTCCAAATTGCATCTTGTAGGGACGTACTATCCGTTAATTATTCCTCAGTTTTTAGGCAGTGCTTTTTATATTTTTATGTTACGTCAATTTTATTTAAGTATTCCTCGAGAACTGAGTGAAGCAGCAAAGATCGACGGAGCTAGTCATTTTTATACATGGCTTAGAGTGATTATTCCATTATCCAAGCCAGCACTGGCAACGATAGCTATTCTTTCCTTTAATGGAGCATGGAATGACTTTTTGGGGCCACTTTTGTATGTGAATGATGAATCGTTATATACTTTACAAATTGGTCTGCAATCTTTTCGAGGCAGTGTACAGACACAGTGGAATTATTTGATGGCAGGTTCTGTTCTAGTATTATTGCCTGTTATCGTATTGTTTTTTGTTTTTCAACGTTACTTTATTGAAGGTATGAATTTGACTGCTGGTACCAAAGGATAAATGATAACATATCATCATATTGCTCAAAAGCGTGCTCCTTATCTAGGTTAGACAAGGGTGCGCTTTTTTATGTGAGATAATATCTTATAATAGAAAGTACAATATAGCCCCTATATTGAAAATGTACAGAATAGCAACCATGATAAATACGGCGGTGAGCAAAATGAGATCAGTAGAACTAACTATAAAAGAGTTGCTAAGTATGCCTTTATTGCAAGAAGCGCAAGTGATCAGTGGAGCCAAAGGTCTGGAGCGATTCGTAAAGCAAATCGATATGCTCGAACAGCCTTATACTATAAAAGGTTATCCCAAAGGAACATTGATCTTTATCGATGCGTATCCTATTCAACAACAGCCTGAAGTACTGATCCATATGATAGAGCAACTGCATACAAGTGAAGCTGTAGGATTGATGATCAGATCTGCACAGAAGATACAACCTATCCTCGCAGAAGCAATATTACAAAGTGACTTATATGAATTACCAATCATCTCGTTACCCGAACATATTTCATATATGGATATCACTTATGCCGCTATAGAACAGACATTATATCGACAGGAAAAGTTACGACAACGATCAGACGAAACTTATCGCACATTAACAGCGATGGTTCTTGAAAATATCGGTATTCAAGCGGTAAGTGATCATGTAGCAGGTTTGTTAAAAGCACCGGTAGCTATTATTGATCATAGTGAAACGTTGATTGTCTCCTCTCCAATCGGTTGGGATTTTCGTCAGGCGCGTTATCCTGTACGTCGTAATATCAATATCGATCAGCGAAGTGTAGCTTATTTATTAATCGATAAAGAACAATGGAATGCGATGGAAGAAGTAGGTATCGAACAAGCACGATTGGTATTAGCTCTTGAATTGATGCGTAATAAAATTATCGAAGACACTGAAAATCGATTGCGTGGCAATTTTATAGATGAATTGATGACTCCGCCTGCACCACCCCGTCATGAAGTAGAACAACGTGGGCAGCAATTAGGCATGAATCCTTTGCATTTATGGGAAGTGGCTGTTATTGAAGGCAATGTAGCACCGGATGAAGAATGGATGACAAGGTTACTATACCAAGAAGCAGCAAAATATAATATTCGTCCTCATATTGAATTTCGTAGCAATCGAGCCATTTTGTTTTTACCTACCCCTCAAGTAAAAGCTACTCCAGCTATTGATGCAGGACAGTCTTCGATTCCGTGGGCAACAATTGTATTATCCTGGTTAAATGATCAGGAAGGGAAATTAGCAGGCTATCGCTCGGGGATTGGTCGACCCAAAGCGTTGTGGGATATTCATGAAGGATTTAGTGAAGCACGTAATGCACTGACAATTTCACGTAGATTAAGTGGAGAGACAGCGTTGACTGCTTATAAAGATATCGAAGTGTATCATTTACTACGTGGCACAATGGATGAAAAAGGATTTGGTCTATTGTTCGACCGTAAGCTCGGTAAGCTCAAACAGTACGATGAAGAACATACGACTGATTTATTACGTACTCTTTTTTTCTATCTTGAAAGTAGAAGTAGCTTAATCGAAACGGCCCGTCAATTATCTATTCATCGCAACTCTGTCAAATATCGGTTAGAACGTATTCGCGATATTACCGGATTCGATCTCAATGATCCTCATGAACAGTTTGTATATCAGATGTGCTTAATATACTATTACCTGCTAGAACATTCAGAGTAGTACAATATAGAGACACAACCAATAGCCGCCAAAAAAGACAGATTATCGTCTCTCTTTTTTGGCGGCTATGATAATGTACTCTTAGGCTAGTTATGTCCAGGCGGAAGGGTCCCAGCGTAGATCAGATGTAATAGGCATATCATGACTTACTTGTTCTAACAATGTATCAGCATCGTCAGAATAGACTAGACGGCTTAACGAAGAAGTTCCTGAAAATCCTTCATGTACTGTATGTTGAATCAACTGTAATAGTGGTTCATAATACTGATTCACATTATACAATCCTAACGGCTTATGATGAATCCCAATCTGTGACCAGCACAATACTTCAAATAATTCTTCCAGTGTACCGAGCCCGCCGGGTAAAGCGATAAAAGCATCTGCCATTTCTTGCATCATTGCTTTGCGTTCATGCATACTATTGACTCGAATCAATTCGCTTAATCCTTGATGCCCTCTTTCGCTATGTAGCAAGCCAGCAGGCATAATTCCGGTGACTTTGCCTCCGGCTTGTAAAGCGGCATCTGCGATAGCACCCATCAATCCCAATCGGGAACCTCCATAAATTAAATGAATCTGATGTTCAGCAATACGTTGACCCAACAATGATGCGTACTGCAAATAATCACTATTGTATCCTGTACCTGAACCTGCAAATACACATATTGATCTCATACTCTTCACTCCTTATGCAAGGTATACCTCTGTCTATTATATATACCCTTTATCAGCGCAATATAAGAAAAAGCCTTGAATATATCCAAGGCTTTATTTTACAAAAGATATCTTATTCAATTCTACCTAGCAAAATGCAAGTTATTGCGGATTATTCGTCCACAGACCAGCACTTTTTAGCAATACACGAGAAGGTAATTTAAGAGCAGCTACAACCAATTCAGCTAAGTCTTCCGGTTGCATCATTCGATCTTCGTCACCGATCGGTAGACCTGCATTGACAGCAAGTGGTGTGTTCACCGTACTTGGTGTTAAAGCAGTTACACGAATATTGAATTTGCGTACTTCTTGCATCAACGATTCTGTCATACCAAGTACAGCAAATTTAGAAGCGCAATAAGCTGAGCCTGTAGCGAATCCACGTTCACCCGCAGTAGAAGCGATATTGATAATATCTCCGCTTTGTTGTTCGATCATAGCAGGCAACAATTCATGAGTTACATAATATGTACCCATTAGATTGACGCGTAGAATATTTTCCCATTCTGCCGGGTCCATATCAACCATTTTGCCAAAGCTACCGATTCCTGCATTATTAATCAGAATATCTACACGTCCCAAAGAAGCTGCAAGAGAAGCTACAGCTTGGCGTGCTTCTTCCGAGTTACCGATATCTGCGGTTGCTGTAAATACTTGAATACCGTAAGTCGAAGTGAGTTCTGCTTTTACCTTTTCTAAATCTGAAGCTGTACGTGCGAGTAATCCTAATTGCACGCCTTCTTTTGCAAGAGCTTCAGCAATCGCTTTACCGATTCCTTTACCTGCTCCTGTGATAATAGCTGTTTTATGATGAATATCCATAGATGAAATCCTCCCAAGTAATCGTATGATAGATTGCGTACTTATTATACTCTTCTACAGCCATACGGGCAAAATGAAACAGATTACTTTTGAGAAAATGTAATAAAATCAGTTACAAATTCCGACAACTCCTATATACTGATATATTGTGGAATTTAATTCCTAGAAAGTGAAGGGATGCCTTTTGAATCTATACCATGAGCTTGTGATCGAAAAGTTGTTACAGCGCGCGCATAGTAATGTACATGTTCTGACCCAAGAACATTTTCCAGGAGATCGTTCGGTAGGTGGCAAGTTCGGAATGAACAGCCGTACGATTACTTTATATATTCATGAGATCGAAGAGCAGTGCACTGAATTATTTGGATCATTACAATATATTGAACAGTATTTTCAAATTATATTTGCTCACGAATTAGGTCATGCGCATGATCCTATGTTAGAGATGCTGGCGGATGAACTGGAGCGGTGTTCAGATTCTTTGCAATCTGCCCGTATTTCTCTACGGATCGAAGAAAATGCCTGGGAATATGCACGTGATTTATTACCAGAAGTAGAACCTTTTATTTTCCAGACGATTCTAGACCGTTCGCTTGAAGCCTATTATGATGCGTTAACCGCTCATCAGACAGGAAATATCGCATGAACTTGTGCTCAAAGAACTACCAATACGCAATAGTAAAAAGATAAATTAGTGACACGAACATGTGTACTTGTTTATCTTTTTTTGTTACAATCAATACCAATTAGGAGGTGCATTTATGAAGTCCAAAGATCAATCCAAGCGGCGTATTATTTTGTTTATCGCCATGTCTTTAGATGGGTACATAGCAGATCAGCAAGGAAGTGTAGAGTGGTTAGAACAGATAGAAGGCGAAGGCGATAATGGATATAGCAATTTTATAGAGCAGATCGATACAATTTTTATGGGGAGACAGACATATGAAGTTGTTCAAGGGTTTGATATGCCTTTTCCATACCCAGATAAGCAGTGTTATGTATTTTCTCGTTCTTCTCATCCAGCAGATGAGTATGTCACTTATGTTCAGGAAGAACTATCTTCATGGGTACCGCAGCAATTAACACAATCAGGTAAGCATATCTGGTTAATGGGTGGCGGTCAGCTTGTACACGAGTTTTTGCAACAAGATTGGATCGATGAAATGATCATTACAGTTGCGCCTGTGATGTTAGGCTCAGGCATCCCACTGTTCCCAGCAGGATACCCGACCTCATCATGGGTACTTAAAGAAACTCGTTCCTATGGACAATTAGCCACACTGCATTACGTTAAGCCTGACTTGCTGTAATCGCTTGCTCCAGATCACTAATAATATCGTTAATATGTTCAGTTCCTACCGATAAACGAATCAATTCTGGACGTACACCAGCAGCTAATTGTTGTTCTTCGGTTAACTGCTGGTGCGTCGTACTGGCTGGATGAATAATAAGTGACTTGGAATCCCCGACATTAGCCAGATGCGAAAATAATTTGACTTGCTCAATTAATTTCTGTCCTGCTTCTGCTCCGCCACGAATCCCGAATGTTAAAATCGCGCCTTGCCCTTTGGGCAAATATTTCTGTGCCAAATGATAAGAAGGATGACTGGCTAGACCGGGATAACTGACCCATTCTACCTGTGGATGTTGTTCTAGAAAAGCAGCCACTTTAGTAGCATTTTCACTATGACGTTCCATTCGTAAATGGAGCGTCTCTAATCCTTGTAACAATAGCCACGAGTTAAATGGAGCAATAGGAGCGCCTAGATCACGCATGAGCTGTACGCGCGCTTTGATAATATAAGCAATCGCCCCTACCGCTTCTGTGTACACCAATCCATGGTAACTAGGATCAGGCTCTGTTAATCCCGGGAATTTACCATGCGCTGTCCAATCGAACTTCCCACTATCTACAATCACACCACCAATAGAAGTACCGTGACCTCCGATAAACTTGGTCGCTGAATGAACGACAATATCTGCTCCATGTTCGATCGGACGCAGTAAATAAGGGCTTGGGAACGTATTATCGACAATCAGTGGAATCCCATGTTCATGTGCAATAGCCGCTACAGCTTCAATATCCAGTACATTTCCAAGCGGATTACCTACGGTCTCAGCATAGAGCGCTTTCGTCTGATCTGTAATCGCTGCGCGAAACGTCTCAGGATCGTCTGAATCGACAAAGGTCACTTGGATACCCAGCTTCGGTAATGTATTGGCAAATAAATTATATGTACCTCCATAGATGCTAGCGGCAGATACAATATGATCGCCAGCGCTTGCAATATTAAGAATAGAAAAGGTGATCGCTGCTTGTCCTGATGCAGTAGCCAGTGCACCTGCACCACCTTCTAGGGCAGCAATTCGTTGTTCAAATACATCTGTGGTAGGGTTCATCAGGCGAGTATAGATATTGCCGAATTCTTTCAAAGCAAATAGATCAGCCGCATGTTCACTATCGCGGAATGCATACGAAGACGTCTGATATAACGGTACTGCTCTTGAAAAAGTAGTGGGATCGATTTCTTGTCCTGCATGAATAGCTAACGTTTCGAATGAAAAAGGTTGATGTTCAGACATAAGCTCAAATCTCCTTTAATCAAATAGAATAGGTGAATAGAGGCTGTCGAATCAGAGGTGTTATTCATTCTCAATTTTACCTATTTTCGCATGATCTTATGTAATATTCAATGTTAATTTTATAATTCCTATAAAAATAGTATGAATTTTATATATCGTATACTTAGTATGATCTTATAGATGTCGCTTTTTGATCACATCCATTTTCTATTTTGGAAGTTTACGCTGCTTTGTTGAGGGTAATACCAAAAAAGGAGGGTGATTTAATGCGAAAACGTGATACAGCTAGAAAGAAAAATCTACCACGAAAATCACGTCGTATGCGTATACGTAAACCAGATGAAACAAGTCTTGTTGTTGATCTAACACATCGACGTATTTTTACCAATAATCGGTACGAATTATTTCGACTATTGAACGATATTTTTACAACACTTTGCTTTTTGACAGGCAGTTATTTCTTTTTTACTAGCGAAACGAAAACAGGAACAATCATGTTTATTATCGGTAACGCCAATACGTTACTTCGAGCGATTATCTCGATTATTCAACGTGTTCATATGGAATGGATCGAAGAAGAAAAAGATTATTTTTCGACTTCTAAATAATAGATACGTAATATGTCAGCCTGACCAATCAATAGCATATGCTATGTTTGTTCCTGTGAATTAGCCAGACTTCAAGCTAATAACTATACCAAAATACACCAAAAAAACCTCACCGATAAAGGTTGAGGTTTTTTGTCTATTTCATAACACTGATCGTATATCATTGCCCAAGTGAATATAGATTACCGATTTACTTTTTTCAAAGCTTTGGTTGCCGGGCCTTCGATCACTTCGCCATCATAAGCAAAGCGTGCGCCATGACAAGGGCAATCCCATGAACGTTCAGCTTCATTCCAACTGACTTCACAGCCCATATGGGTACAGGTTGTATCGACCATATGCAGTGCACCCTCTGGATCACGATAAGCACCTGTACGCTTGCCATGATGCCAGATCACTCCACCTTCATCATTGTCCAGATCATCGGCTTTGCGACGATTAAAGTCTAACTTACCGGTAATCATTTCTTTAGCGACATTCGCATTTTGCACAACAGCTGTTTTGATTTTTGTCAAAAGCGGTTGTTTGCGAGAAGGATTAAATAGTTCTGCGTATCGGTTATCTCGACCCATAATCATATCAGTCATCATATGAGCTGCAAGTGTACCTGAAGTCATGCCCCATTTGGCAAAGGCTGTACCTACCAGAATATTAGGCTCATCTTCAGTGATATAACCAATACAAGGGATATTATCGAGCGAAAATAGATCTTGAGCAGACCAGCGATACGGAATTTCTTTGATCCCGAGTAGCATCCCTACAAATTCCTCCAACCCTTCATAATGCGTAATCGTCTCATCTTCTTGCCCTGTTTTGTGCCCATTTCCACCAACAATCAGCATCTCTTGTCCATCGATTGTAGCCGAACGTAGAGAATGCTTCGGTTCATCCACACTTAGATACATTCCACCGGCAAAAGTCGTCTCGGCACGTACTGCTAATGTATACGAACGTTCTGCATGCAGACGAGCAAAATAAAAACCATTTTGATCGGTGACCGGATAATGAGAAGCAGATACCACTTTGTCACACGTAATCCCGTATGACTGATCTTGTATCAACAGACGGGGACGATCTCCTGATTCCACTTCTTCAATAATCGTATCTTCATAGACAGTACCGCCAAGCAATAGAAATTGTTGTAACAAGAATACAAGATATTGAAGCGGATGGAAACGCGCTTGATCCGGTAAAGCAATAGCGCCTTTAACAGTAAGTGGAATCGGTAATGAATCGACCCATTCACCAGGAATACCTAGCTTGCGATAAGCGTCCATTTCTTTTTCTAACTTTTTGAATGTGGAATCATCTGACTCTACATAGATATAAGAAGTCTCTTGTTGCCAATCGCAATCGATATTATGTTCTTCCACCAGACGACGCATGTAATGGAGCGCTTCTTGTGCACCTTCATAATAAAGAATAGCTTCTTCTTCGCTAAAATTGCTTATTAGTTCATCATAGATCATGCCATGCTGTGAACTCACTTTTGCTGTTGTATAGCCTGTTGTTCCGTCTAGCACTTTCCCACTTTCTACTAAGACTACTTTTTTGCCTTCTTGCGCCAGTAAATAAGCGGCTGTAATACCTGTGATGCCTGCTCCCACGACTACGATCTCTGTGTCTAATTCTCCTTGTAAAGCAGGAAAAGTAGGCAAGTCCACAGTAGCTCGCCATAAGGAAGATGGGTATTCAGGTAGATTTTGAGGTGATGGATTTGGAGTTGTTTCTTCATGAGATGGTTCTTGCATCGTTGTCCTCCGTCCGATTCTGTAGTCAGAACTCAGTAATTTGTAATCAATGGTTTTCCATTTTTATTATTACCACCGTATTGATGACGCTAAGCGTCTGGTTATAGGTGATATTATGTATAGCAGGAATTTCATGGTAAAATAGAACACTTCATCAACTATAAAGGAGAGATACATATGACCAAAATAATGAAAAGTAGACCATCACGCGTAGTTATACTAGGAAGTATCGCTTTATTATTAGCTATGATGACAGGGTGCCAACAAAGTAATTCTGCTGCACCAGCAACCAATGAACAACTTGTAACTGCCACTACACAGACCACCGACAATACTAGCAATAACAATACAAATAGCACCTCAACAAGTTCCGCAGCAGATACAGCTACATTCACAGAAGAGCAAGTAGAGCAAGGGATCCAATTCGCTTCTAAGTACAAAAAAGATCAATATACCGTAGGCGAGGAATACAAGCAGAATACTTCACCAGAAGAAATGCTAAAACTAGCAATGAAGAAAAACGAGCCTTATCTTACAGAAACACAATTACAATCTCAGACTACTTTAAGACTGCTCACTCTACCTATGCAGTTAGCTGTTACAAAGCAAAGTACATTAAGCCCTCAAGATCTAGAAATACACAAAAAAGAACCCCAAACGAAACAAGGAGTTCTGCAACTTTCTTATACGATGAAGATCGCTTTTGCGAATGGAGAACCAAGTATTCCTGTTGAAGGCGAATTACAATTACAACCGTCTGCAGATACATGGAAAGTGAGCTACGATGCATTTAATAATAAAGACTTGATGGACATCGTGATGAATACCAAATCATAAATTGTACATCGTAACCTGCATTTGCATGCAATTAGGATCAGTATAATTATCGCAATTATTGGAGTAATTCCTGTAATGTCTGTTGCCAGCGTTCCAATACGTCCTCTGCTTGATGAAGCTCAATAGTGATCCCGGAAGTAAGGGTAGCGTATTTGGCAGTATCTTCACGAATATGTTCGATTGTAGCTACAAATCGTGCTCTAGCATATGTAGCTTTAGGTAACGCTGGCAAAGGTGTAAGCGATAAGCGCAAAGCATACGATACACCTTGCCAGACTAACGTTAATAATGCTTGACCTGTACGTATAATATTGCCAGTTGTTGTTGTGCCTTCCCAGAGAGCTAATCGGAGATGCTGGCTATCTATAGCGATCACTTCGCCTACACTAACCATTGCCTGATGCGGATAACCATCTTCATTAACAGTAAGAAGAGGCATCGCTAATTGCTGTTTGGACTGTAAGTGCTGTCCATTGAATAGCTCTAATAGTACAGGAGAAAGAGTAACGGTATTCATACGTATTCACATCCGTTTCTAAAAAATATCTTGCTATCGACTACCTATTTATGTTAAAAATATATTAATTATACCCGAGTCTGTTGAACCTGTAATCTACGGGATAGAAGCAGGAAGATTCAATGACTTGAAATGGAGAAGGAGGTGAGGCAGGATGTTGTATTTCCCATTATCAATTACGCTTGAGCGCAGACCGCTTGGTAGCTGTAGTATTGTTCATTCATTTGGCGACGACGGGAGAAGTCTGTCCAAAAATGAATATCTTTATTATGGCGAAATGCCGCTCCTGCCTTTATCTCCAGACGGATACAGAGTGTAAGCTTGTACAAGAAACGAAGCTACGATGAATCGGTGCAACGGAAAGCTATTCCGATCAATCAATTCGTACTTCTTAGCAAGCCACATGTAACACTCTATACCTGCTGGCATATAAAGCGTCTGCTCTGATGCAAGCAAAAACAGAGAAGTCGCAGGGACATTTCCCTGCGGCTTTTTTGTGTTTTTTTATACTACGCACACAGATGAGATCGCAAGGCAGAAGCGCATTTCCCTCTACTTTATACACTCAGAGGAGAATGAACAATATGTCTATTATGATCGCCTGTCAGCAGGTTCAACAATATTATGGTGCCGAGCATGTATTAACCGGAGTTACTTTTGAAATTCACAGTGGAGCCAAAGTCGGGCTGATCGGAGTGAATGGAGCTGGCAAAACGACATTATTCCGTATTTTATCCGGTCAAGACAAACCGTTTCAAGGCGAAGTCCATATTCAAAAAGGTTCCAGAGTCGGGTATTTACAACAGATGCCTGTATATGATCCACATATTACGATTTTGGAAGTGTTGCAAGAAAGCTTTGCCCATTTGACCCAATTACAAGAACGAATGGAGCAGTTAAGTATACAGATGGCAGACGAACATCTGGATGAGAAGCAGATGCAACGTGTGCTTCAGCAGTATGGTGAAGCACTGGATACATTCGAGCGTGGAGGCGGGTATGAAATGTCTGCTACAATCGATCGGATAGCAAATGGGCTGGGTATTCCTGCCGAACATTATGATCGCTTGTTCGAAGGACTTTCTGGCGGAGAAAAGACCAAAGTCGGTCTGGCTAGATTGTTGCTGACCGATCCAGATATCTTATTATTAGATGAACCGACCAACCATTTGGATATGGATGCAGTGGTCTGGTTGGAGCAATTTATCAGTCAATCGCCAGCGACAGTCATTGTGATTTCGCATGACCGTTACTTTTTGGATAAAGTCGTCCATCAAATTGTAGAACTAGAGGACGGAGAAGCCACCACTTACCCGATGAGCTATTCGGCGTATCGCGAAGAGAAACAGCGTCGTCTGGTCAGACAATTCGAAGATTACAAAGACCAGCAAAAAGAGATTAAGCGGATCAAAGAATCAATCAAACGTCTAATCGAGTGGGGTAATCGCTCCAATCCGCCTAACCCATCGTTCCACCGCAAAGCCGCTTCAATGCAGAAAGCATTAGATCGGATGGAAAAAGTCAAACGTCCGATTATGGATCGCGCACAGATGGAGATGGATTTGAAGCAAAAAGATCGTTCAGGAGATCGTGTATTGGTTCTGGATCAAGTGAATAAGTGTTATGGAGATAAAGTACTGTTACATCAAGCTTCAGCGCTATTACGTTATGGAGAAAATGCAGCGATCATCGGTGGCAATGGAGCAGGCAAAACGACCTTACTACGCATGATCTTACAACAAGAACCGATCGACAGTGGCACACTCACGCTAGGTTCACGTACCGAAGTAGGCTATCTGGCACAAGAAGCCGCTCCACCAGATCTGGGAGAAACGGTACTACAATGGTTCAAGCTGGCAGCGAAGATGGAAGAAGGCGAAGCGAGAGGACAGTTAGCGAAGTTCTTATTTTACGGATCAGACGTATTCAAAAAAGTCTCCGGTCTATCCGGTGGCGAATGGAGCCGTCTCCGCCTAGCGATCCTTATGCACGAACGCCCGAATCTGCTGATTCTGGATGAACCGACCAACCATCTGGATATTTCCGCCAGAGAAGCACTGGAAGAAGCATTAGAAGAATTTCCAGGAACGATACTGACCGTATCGCATGATCGATACTTTATTAATCGGATAGCAGGGCAGATTTGGAGTCTGGATGGTGGGATGTTGAGTGTGAATATGGGGAATTATGAGGATTGGAGAGAGTGGAAGGAGAAGAAAATTAATAATTTCCTATTATCAAATCAGGAAATTAAAACATCCTCTAACGAGAATAAACGCAATAGTCGAATTTCAAAAGTGATTCAAAATATAGAACTAATAAATGTAAAAGATCAATTAGAGGAAGATATTCTTAAATTAGAGAATGAATTAGAGGAAATCAAGCGAAAAGCTTTATTAGAGTATTATCAAAATGAAAAAGAATTGAGGATAATCAACATAAAAGAGAGCGAAATTGAGAAAAAGTTAGAACAATATTATAAAAACTGGATGGAATTATAAAAAAAACAACCTCTTTAAAGAGGTTGTTTTTTTATTCTTTATTAACCCATTCCATGTTCTAAGGTTGTAATTGAACCAGTAGAAGCAGGCAAAGAAGTAAAGATAAGACCAGATAGACTCAAGCATAAAGTAAGTGTAAATAGAAGTTTTTTCATTAATAAGTTCTCCTTTAAAATAATTATTTTTTTATACCTATTCCGTGTTCTAAAACTTGGATAGGCATTCGCACATCTGAAAGTGGGGAAGCAATATTAATTAGCCCTAGAAATAAAGTTAGCAAAATCATAGATTTTTTCATCTGTACCAACTCCTTTTAAAAGGGACTCATACTCAAATAACTGAGTCTCTGATGCAAAAGTTTTAATTTGTTCTATAAAGGCTATGACATCTAAAATTTTATTTTTACTTGATATTTTGATTGCTAAATTTAAACTTTTCAATAGATTACTAATGCAATCACTATACAAGTTCTTTTTAGCGGAATAGATAGCTAATTGATAATGAAAATTGACATATCTATTAATGACAGCTACTTTACTATAATGGTTTTCTGAAGACTCATCATATTCCAAAAAAGATTCAAATTTAACCAGAAGATTATCTACATCAAATCCATGCATATTAGCAGCTTTTAAAATAATGAACATTGCCGGTAAGATTTCAGCAGGATGTTTTTCTAAGAAATTCACATAAGCAGGTAATACATCTGTATTTCCCATTAATACTTCAACTAGGTACATATTAGCAGTTGCATAATGAGATAACCTTTTAATTTCTTCTTGTCCAGCATCATCTAATCCTTTAAACCAACTTAAATCCATATATTTATGAATATAAGTTTTAGATTCTTCATACTTGCCTTTGTGTTCTAATGCTACTCCTTTGATAAGATAAGATTGCCCGTAATAAAATACTAAGGGTCTCTCTGTATCCAAAGCAGTATAATTATTACTCTCTTCCATTTTCTTTTCTTCATTTTTGTAAATAGTTTGTATAATAGATATTAACTCATCAGCGCATTTTTCCACTATATTCCAATCTTGTAGCACATAGTAAATATTTGATAATGCTAAAAGACCATCAAGCATAAAATTCTCGGGGAGTCGATCACGAAATGTTTCAAAGCGTATAGCCGCTCTAAAGTTTTTCTCCGTATTGTCACCAATGGAAGCTCTAAAAACACGATAATGTGCAATAGCTAGTCGCTCAGAATGTTGATGCTTTTCGTTCTCAATTACACATTCATAAAAGGGCAACGACTCTTGTACCTTACCTTCAGCATATAGTTCCTCTGCCAATCCAAAGATCGATATTGTATTATTCAAATCCTCCATCAGACGATCAAGAACTTCTTGAATACAATCGTACCGACCAATTTCTGTACAACGCAATAAAAATGCCTTTATCCGACGCCAATCTGCTTTTTCATTAATAAAACATTCGTCCACATAATACTCATACATCCAGCCTTCTGCATGACCCAAAGCTTCTGCCATTAAGTCTAACTGCCGAATAGAAATCGATTTTGGAGGATTACCATTTAAGATTCCGCTGATGATCCCGCGGTTGATTCCAGCCTGTTTACCGAAGCTGCTTAATGAATGTCCTTTTTGTCGAATTCCTTTTTCAATCTCAAGCCGTATGGTTGTGGTGTTGGTAATCATAACCGAACACACCCCTTTATGTTGAAAGTTTCCCGTTGTTGCGCCCCAGTAAGCCCATGAAATTCAAATTTATTACATTATACATTACGCTTTGAACAGGGGTCAATTACTTTTAATCAAATCTTCAAAATTTAGGAATCACAAAAGACATAGTTACCATACAAGGGAAGTTATGGTTTCTATGTCTTATTGGGTACTCAGTTTCCATTTTTAGAAATCAGTCGAAGCTTTTTAAATAGTTCAAGACAATCTAATATTCGACTTTTATTATATTTGGTTACAGTCGATTCTAAGGCTAGCAGAATCTTTTCAAGCTTATCGTCATACGTTCCTTTATTGCATTGATAAAGTGCTAGTTGGTAATAAAGATTAATATAACGACTAACTCCTGTCTGTTCTGTATATTCAGTATGTTCATTAATATATTGAATCAGATCGTCTGGATAAATAATATTGCTAAATTTATTAATGACCAAATCAACATCATAATTATGCATATTTGCGGCTTTGAGTGCCATATGCAAGCTTGCTAGCATTTCCTTAGGATGTTGCTCCGTCAACTCAATATATTGATCTAATCTTGAGAAGTCTCCTTGTAATAATTCAATATTATGTCTATTGAAAATAGCGAACAGCTTAAATCGCTCTACTTCATGAAGACCTGCTTCATCTAGCCCTGGAAACCAACTTAAATCAGCAAATTTATCTATACATAGAAGGGCTTCATCATATTTTGCTGTATACTCTTTGGCAACAAATTTCATAGAATACGAATGAGCATAATAATAGACTAAAGTAAGTGGAGTATCTAAAGAGTTGAAAGTATTTTTCTTTTTTTGTTGTTCAATTGTGATTTGGATTAAAGAAATTAATTCATCAGCATATTGTTCACCTAGTATCCAATCTTGAGTACCGTAACAAATAATAATAAGTTGTAATAGCGCATCTATTGTCAAAGCTAGAGGAAGCTTGTCACGATAAGGACTAAATTGTATAGCCAAAAGTAAATTATTCTCAATATCTTTATTAATCGATTGTCTAAATATACGATACTGACTAATCGCCATTCTTTCACTATACGATTGTCGTTCATGTTCTATAATACATTGGTAAAAGGGTAGCGCAGATAATGTTTTTCCTTCTTGAGTTAAATCTTCTGCAAATTCAAATATGTTTGTAAGATATGAGATGTCTTCCATTAAAAGATGTAGGGTTTGTGCAATTAATAGTTGATTTTCCAACTCTACGCAACGAACTAGCAAAGACCGAACACGTCGCCAATTGGCTTTACCATCCTCGAAACATTCATTCATGAATTGCTCGTACAACCAGCCTTCTTTTTTTCCTAAAGCATGAGTCATTTGATCTAACTGTTTGATTGATATTGGCTTAGGAGGGTTACCGTTCAACGTAGCGCTTAATATCCCCCGATTGATCCCTGATATCTTGCTAAAATGGCTAAGAGAATGTCCTTGAGCAGCAATCTCTTTTTCTAATTCATCCCGTACAGTTATTCGATGATTCATCGATTTCACCTCTGTTTTTATGTCAGCCATATGAAGTTAAATAGTTAGCATGATTTGTCGATTATTCTTTAGATTCTCTAGGCATCTCGCGTAACTTTTTAAATAACTCCAGACAATCCATAATACGTCCACGATTATATTTCTCTACAGATGTTTCTAGAGCCAATAGAATTTTTTCGAGCTTTTCATCATAGACGTTACGATTACATTGATAAAGAGCCAATTGATAGTAAATATTAATATAACGACTAATTCCAATAGGAATATTTTTATAGTGGTCTCGTAGAAATCTAGCTTGGTGAATATAATCCAAAATATCGTTCGGATAAATAATATCGTCAAAATACGTAAGAATATGGTCAATCTTCATATCATATTTGTTGGCTGCTTTTGAAATAATCAGCAAGCTTGGTAACGCTTCGCCGGGATGAGCTTTTAATAATTCAAAATAATCTACTAATTTGTCTGTATGTCCAGTTAGCAGGTCTAAATTCAATTCATTAAACAACGCATAGATTTTAAATTTTTCGACATGTTCTTTTCCTAGATCATCTAGACCTTCAAACCAACTTAAATCCGAGAACTCTTTTAAATAAGGGCGAGCTTCATCGTACTTTTCCATATGTTCTAAGGCTACAAATTTCATCAAATGACTTTGAGCATAATAAGTAACAAGAGGTCTTGTGAAGCTAGGTGTCGACACAGCTATTTTCTTTTTTCTTCTTTTACAGTCTTGTTTATAAATGATATTAGATAATATATTCAGTTCGTCTGAACAAGCTATAACCATATTCCAGTCCTGCACCGTGTAATAGATATTAGCTAATTCTAATAGGGCTTCTAGCCGAAAATGATCGGGTAAGCGATTACGGAAAGGATGAAATACCATCGCAAGTCTAAGATTATTCTCAATAATTGGACTAATCCTGGCTCTAAATAGACGATAATGACTGATAGCTAATCGCTCAGAATGATAATTCCGTTCATTTTCAATAACGCATTCGTAAAAAGGCATAGCTACAACAGTCTGATTCTGCTCTACTAATTCTTCTGCTAGATTAAACACATGAGCGACATGAATAGGATCTTCCATCAGCAAATTTAAAATATCGCCAATAAGATCATCACGATTAAGTTCTATACAACGAAGCAATAGCGCACGAACACGTCGCCAATTGGCTTTGTTTTCTTTCTGAGAAGCACTGTTCTATAAATAATTCATATAGCCAGCTTTCAGGTTTGCCAAGAGCTTTAACCATAGTATCCAATTGAGTAATAGACATGAGTTTCGGAGGATTTCCGTTCAATGTAGCACTCAAAATCCCCCGATTGATTCCAGAAACCTTACTAAAATGACTAAGCGAATAACCCTGCTTATGCATTTCGGACTCTAGTTCAGTAATTAGGGTTATTCGATGTTTCATGCAGATCACCTCGATATAGTAGGGTAGTTTTAAGGCATCGAACGAATGACATTTTGAAGTAAAGAGGTATAGTCTAAGGTCAGACTAATATTACATTTCTGAAGAGCCTTCTCAAAAAGTAAAAGGGTACTTTTTAAATCTTTAGAATGATTACTTCTTTTAGATTGATATAGTGCAAGCTGGTAACAAAGATTTGTATATTGATTATCTACAATAAATCTTTTGATATACGTATCGTTGTATAAATTTTTTAGTATAAAAGGTCTGAATTTTTTTAAAACATAGTCTATACATACATTATATTGATTTGCTGTAGTTAAAATATTAAGCAATCCTGCTATAGTTTCATGTGGATGTACTTCTAGAAATTTGGCATATTCTTTAAGTACATTGAAATTACCTCTATATAATTCAATACCGTAAAGATTACCTTTAGCAAATATTTTAAATTTTTCTATTTCTTTTTTATCTTCTACTTCTAGATCAGATAGCCATTCTAGGTCTGAATATTTTTGGGTATAAATTATTGCTTTATCATAATTTCCATTCTTTTGATGAAAAATTGCTTTACAAAGGTAAGCTTGTCCAACATATTTCACGAATGGACGTTCACTAGTTATATTTTTATGTTTTTGTTGAGAATAAATATTTTCAGTAATAGAGATGAGCTGGTTTCCACAGTTATCAACTAATTTCCATTCCTGAACAGCATAATAGATATTAGAAAGATTTAACCAAGCATCTAACTGTATATCTTGAGGCAAACGCTCGCAAAAAGGTTGGAAAGTGACAGCGGCTATAAAATTTTGCTTAATATCTCGCTTAATCGCATAGCGGAAAATGCGGTAATGACTGATCGCAAGCCGTTCTGCTTGGTAATTGCGTTCATTACTCACCACGCATTCATACAACTGCATAACACTCTCACTCGGATTGTCTGCAATTAGTTCTTCCGCCAGTTCAAACACTTGATTTAAGTACGATATATCTTCAAGCAACAAACATAAAATACGCTCAATCAAAACGTTTCGATTTAGTTCAATACAACGCAGAAGAAGCGCTCTAACACGACGCCAATTGGTTTTACCTTGTTCGTCAAAGCATTGTTCTGCAAACCGTTCATATAACCAACCTTCTGGCTTCCCCAAAGCAGTGGTCATTGTATCTAGTTGATTAATTGACATAGGTTTGGGAGGATTTCCGTTCAAAGTGGCACTTAAAATGCCACGATTGATTCCAGAGATTTGACTGAAACGACTAAGAGAATAACCTTGCTTAGAAATCTCATTTTCTAAATCCATACATAAGGCTATTCGGTTGTCCATACAGATCACCTCTTGACTGTTGTATTAAGGCATTGAACGAATAAAATGCTGTATCAAAGACGTATAGTCCATAGTACGGCTCATATTGTATCTACGTAATGACATATCAAATGTATTCAATGTATTTTTTAATTCTTTTCTATTTTGTCTATTTTTAATTTGATAAAGTGCTAATTGATAACAAAAATCTGTAAACATAGCATTGTGAGTAAAATCAGCATAATAGCCACGCTGAAAATGAATTTCGGTAGAGATTTTAATAGAAAAGCGCTCTAAAATTTCGTTAATTACAAGATTATGCTCATTAGCTGCTGTTAACATAATTAACAAACTAGGAAGCCATTCTGTAGGGTAAGGTTCTATAAAATCTGCATATTCATACAGACATTCTATTTGTCCTAATAAAAGTCTCAAATTATATTGATTGGCTTGACCAATAATTTTGAATTTTTGTACCTCTTGTTTACCAATATCGTCTAAATATTTAAAATCACTTAGATCAATATAGCCTTCAATATAAGTTAATCCCTCTTCAAATCTTCCTGTATACTCCATATAAATCGACTTCATCAAATAGCTTTGACCATAATAAACAACCAAATGTCTTTCGGTTGACAGGGGGACATAATCCGCACCTTGCTGATCCATTTTTTTGCATTCTTCCTCGTACACCCGATGAACCAATACGCTCATTTCATCGGTCACTTGTTCCATCAGATCCCATTCCTGTACGGTGTAATACACATTTGCCATTTGTAATAAAGCATCTAATCGCAAATGATCAGGGATGCGATCACGATAAGGATAGAACAAAGTTACTGCTGATTTGTTACGTTCTATATCTTCACTCAATTGAGCACGAAATAGCCGGTATTGACTGATCGCTAGACGCTCTGCATGTTGCTGACGTTCGTTTTCGATCACACAGGTATAGAAAGGAACACTTTGTTCCAGTTGACCGTTAAGCACCAATTCTTCTGCTAAATCAAACACATGAGGGACATACCGATAATCTTCCATCAGCAAATTCAATGTGTGTTCAATCAAAACGTTTCGATCTAATTCAATACAGCGCAGAAATAAAGCACGAATACGTCGCCAGTTGACTTTGCTGCTTGCAAAACATTCTTCTATATATTGTTCATATAACCAGCCTTCCGGTCGATCGAGAGCGGCAGCCATACGATCTAGCTGGTTGATCGATATCGATCGAGGTGGATTGCTGTTGAGCGTTGCACTGAGTACTCCACGATTAATACCAGATATCTTTTCAAACTGTGTTAAATTGATTTGTCTGCGTTGAAGTTCTTGCTCAATATGAGAGCGGACTGTATCCAGTGTGCTCATAAACGGTAAGCACCTCCGAAAAATACAATATTCCTTATACGATTCCAGAAAATGATAGTTTTTATTATTCTATAAGTTACTTAAAATGTCAGAGTAGTTTTTTTAGTAACTTAGTATAAGGGTTCTATTGACCTATACAATTTGGGAGTAAACACTCACGGATTACAAAAAAAGGTTGTGATTACAAAATAAAAGAATCCGTTTTTTGAAAACTCCTGTAATAATAAAGATACAAGTTACTTCACTACTGTCATATAAACGGACACGTAGAAGTACAAATGTTGGCTGGCAGGATCTCACTACAATCCTATATACCAATAGCTTATAAGCTTTATAGTAATACCCAATAGTAAAGTAGCTTGTAGATGTAAATAGCTGTCCTATAGAAATATGGAAATAAATAGAAACACTCTAGCAAGTAAATGTAGTGAGTCCGAAGAATTCTTTAGCAACATACCACATAAGTAGTAAATTAGTTTATATCATAGAACACCCAACATTCCCTAAATGAATAGAGAAGACCAGAAAAGAGCATGATCGCCTACAGATCACGCTCTTTTCTGGCGTTTATTGATCGTTTATTACAATTTCAAAATATTCCCAAAAAAACATCGCGAAAATGGTTTATATTGGATATTTTTGTGTTATATTCTATAGGTTGTTATTTTATATCTCTAATATGGAGGCTTATGAATGAACAGAGTTAGTATCGTGTTTACGGATTGTGTCAAAAAGAAAATGATTTGGAATCTAATCCCGGCGATGATTATCTTTTTGGTGTGGATGTATGGTATTCATGTAAGTGTGTATGAAGCTGTAGCATCTGCTGTTATCGCAGTGGTTGTACTGACTGTTGGTGATATGATTTCCAGTTACTTTTTTGGCGATACCTTCAATGCCACCAATTCTAATCATCCTACTCATTAATCGCTTGGATATGTGATATCTTCAAATAGATTTAAAATAAATCGTTGTTTACAAAAAAGCAAAAAACGCTGTTTTACAAACATGTGTCATAATCAGGGGCAAGAGTAGCACGTTAATTGGTGACTCTGCCCGGTTATGCGCCCCACGTAGAACTGTGCACCGTAAAGATTAGGAACGATCCATATGAATGATTACAGATAGCACCTTTGTCTCGGAAAAACTCGGGATTAAGGTGCTTTTTGTTTCAGTATGTGCACTGTAGCTTATTATGAGAGGAGAGAGTATTTTTCTACTGAGATCGACCTGCAAACTCAAAAGGGAAATTTGGTTTTTTTGATAACTTGTGGGAAAATATAGGCATAGAGAAAGCTCTGTACTCTCTGTATATTTGCAAAACTAGAGGTCTGCTTCAAATTGGTTTATGATAAATAGGAGGTGATCGATATGAGTGCATTCAAATCATGGTTAAACAGTACGAAAAACAACTTGAATGATCAGATGAAAAAGTTCAAAAATAAGGACTTTTTAGAAGCGATCGTAGCAGGTTGTGCTCTTGTAGCGGCAGCAGATGGAAATATCAGTGCAGATGAGAAGCAAAAAATGGCAGGTTATATCGGACGCAACGAACAATTAAAAGTGTTTGATATGAGTCTGGTTATCGCTCGCTTTAATCATTATGTAGAAAATTTTGAATTTGACGCGATCATCGGTAAGCAAGAAGCGCTTAAAGCGATCAGCAAATTTAAAAGCAAACCAGAAGAAGGTCGATTGTTGATCGGCGTATGTAGTGCAATCGGTTCAGCAGATGGTGATTTTGATCCTCAAGAGCAAGCAGTTGTGCGTGAAATTGCTACTGTATTGGGCTTGAATGCTTCTGAGTTTGGACTGTAATTCGGGTAAGAATAAAGACAATTTTAAAAAAAGTTGAAACGATTCTCCGGTAATAACAGTATTACATATCAGTATTACAAAGGAGGTCATATCATTTTATGAGTATCAGCTTAGTCAAAGGTCAAAAAATTGATTTAACCAAAGGCAATAGCGGTCTGAATCAACTGGTGGTTGGTTTGGGTTGGGATCCCGCGGAGACACAATCTAAAGGATTCTTCGGTATGAAAAAAGCCAAAGCAGATATCGACTGTGATGCTTCAGCGATTCTTTTGGACGCAAATGATAAATTGACCAAAGCTACAAATTTGGTCTGCTTTCATAACTTGACCAGTGGTTGCGGTTCTGTCAAACACAGCGGTGATAACCTTACAGGTGAAGGTGCAGGAGACGATGAGCAAATTCATATCGATCTTTCTAAAGTACCTGCTGATGTGCATAAAGTGCTCGTTGTGGTTAATATTTATCAAGCAGAACAACGCAAACAAGATTTCGGTATGATTTCGTCTGCATACATTCGTATTGTAAATGGACAGAATCAACAGGAATTGGTTCGCTTTAATCTGACAGATGATTATTCCGGTATGACGGCATTGATTACAGGTGAAATCTACCGTAATGGATCAGAATGGAAATTTAACGCAATTGGTCAAGGAAAACAGGCTGCGCATATCGATATTTTGGCTCGCCAATATTCATAATCGGTAAGCGTTATCTTCCAACAATGAAAAAGAGTCAATTATACGTTATTCAGCAACTCAAATCATACACATGGAAAGAAGGAATTGAACATGGGAATTAACTTATCTAAAGGACAAAAAGTAGATTTGACGAAAAGTAATCCAGGATTATCTAAAATCACAGTAGGTCTTGGTTGGGATACAAATAAATATGATGGCGGCGGAGAGTTCGATTTGGACGTATCTGTATTTTGCGCGAATGCTGAAGGTAAAGTAGCTAGCGAGAAAAACTTTATATTCTTCAACAATCCTCAAAATGAAAATGGTTCTGTCGTACATACAGGCGACAACCGTACAGGCGCAGGCGATGGCGACGATGAGCAAATCAAAGTAGACATCCCTAACGTACCTGCTGATGTAGACAAAATTGCATTTACAATTACAATCTATGAAGCAGCAGCTCGTAACCAAAACTTCGGTCAAGTATCTAACGCTTACGTTCGTATCGTAAACGATGATAACAACGAAGAATTGATCCGTTTCGATCTAGGAGAAGATTTCTCTATCGAAGCAGGTGTAGTTGTAGGCGAATTGTACCGTCATGGCGCTGAGTGGAAATTTAACGCGATCGGTAATGGTTACAAAGATGGTCTTGCAGGTTTGACACGCGACTACGGCTTGCAATAAGCGTTTGGTATTAGCGTTTGGCAACATAAACGCGACAAGGTTAAATAAAAAAGTGATTTTTGCAAAGCAAAATATCTTACAATAAGCGTTTGGCAACATAAACGCAAGTTCAATGAAAAACTGATTATCAATAAGTGGTAAACAAAGCGGAGCGCATAGCTCCGTTTTGTTTCAGTGTTATAGGTATCACCAAAATATAGTGATGGTAAGGAGTGAACAGAGGATGACGATTAATTTATCCAAGGGGCAACGTATCGACCTCACGAAAACAAACCCGGGATTAACACGAGTTGTGGTAGGTCTAGGCTGGGATACTAATAAATACAGCGGTGGTAGTGATTTTGACTTGGACGCTTCTGCATTTTTATTGCATGAAGATGGCAAAGCCAAAACAGAAGCAGATTTTGTATTCTACAACAATCTGACCACATATAATGGCGCGGTGACGCATACTGGAGATAACCGTACAGGTGAAGGCGATGGAGATGACGAGCAGATCGTTGTCGATTTCAGCAAAGTTCCTGCTAGCATTTCACGTATAGGTATCACAGTAACAATCCATGATGCAGACGCACGTGGACAGAATTTTGGACAGGTAAGTGCTGCTTTTGTACGTGTAGTAAATGAAGATAACAGCAGTGAAATTTTGCGCTTCGATCTAGGCGAAGAGTTCTCTACCGAAACAGCAGTCGTATTCTGTGAATTTTACCGTCAAGGCACGGATTGGAAGTTCCAGGCGATCGGTAGTGGATTCTCAGGTGGATTAGCTGCATTGTGTCAGAACTACGGCTTACCTGTATAATTTTACAGTGATATCAAATAAGGCAAAAGCATGAACTATACATGAATAGGGTGGGTTTCCTGCCCTATTTTTTTTCACTTGTCGTTGGGATTTAATGCTAAAATAGAGAAGAACAGTGGATCTTTTACGTCATACATTACGGGGTTAATTAATTATGAGTGTAGCTATTGTGAAAGGGCAAAAAACAGACGTAACCAAAACAACGCCAGGGCTTCAACAACTCATTATTTCACTGGGATGGGAAGCACCAGCTTCTTTAGAATTAGACACTTCTGCTTTTTTACTACAGCAAAATGGAAAAGTAAAAAGCGATAACGATCTTATTTTTTATGGTAATCCAGGTAATGCTTTTATTACTTATATTGAAAATGCGACAGGTAGCGATGCCCGTCAATTCAAAGTGAATGTAGGCGCAATTCCGCAAGATATTCAAAAAATTGCGATCACGCTTACGATTTACAATAGCGAGAAGCCGACAGAAAATTTTAGTCAGGTGAATCGCACATACTTACGCTGTGCAAATGAAGCTACAGGTGCAGAGATTTTCCGTTATGATCTGGATTCTAAATTTTCATCAGAAACTGCGATTGTAGTAGGGGAATTGTACCGTTATCAGACAGAATGGAAATTTGCTGCGGTCGGGGCAGGTTATTTTGGTGGACTCAAAGAATTATGTGGTAGTTATGGAGTAGAGGTAGAAGATACACCAGCGCCAACACCGACACCAGCGCCGCCAGTACCTCCTAAGCCTGCTCCAACACCAACACCGCCGCCAACGCCTGCACCAACCCCTGCGAAGCCGATGAATCTCAACCGTCCATCGACTCCACCTCCTGCTCCTCCAGCGCCAACACCGGCTCCTACGCCTTCAGTGAACTTAAATCTATCCAAGATTGAGTTGAAGAAAAAAGGCGATGTGATCAATCTTCAGAAAAAATCAGGTGGTTCACTAGGTGAACTATTGATTAATCTGAACTGGAATCGTCAGGAGAAAAAAGGATTATTTAAACGTAGTTCAGGAGTCGATCTGGATCTAGGTTGTCTGTATGAATTAAAAGATGGTGATAAAGGTGTTGTTCAAGCACTGGGTAATTCATTTGGTTCTTTGACAAGTTGGCCGTTTGTTGCACTAGACGGTGATGATCGTACCGGTGCTGTCGCAGGTGGCGAAAATATGCGGATTAACGGTAACAAAATATCTGAAATTAAGCGTATTCTGGTCTTTTCTTTTATTTACGAAGGCATTACACGTTGGACGGATGCGGATGGTGTAGTAACCATTTCGCAACAAAATGGACCTGATATTATTGTGCGTTTGGATGAAGCTGATAATCGTAGTCCGATGTGCGCGATTGCAATGATCCAAAATGTGGGTAATGAAACATTTAGTATCGAAAAGTTGGTTCAGTATTTCAAAGGTCATTCCGATATGGATCGTGCTTTCAATTGGGGCATGCGCTGGAAAGCCGGTAGCAAAGATTAGGCTACCGATGCATACGGTGATTTTGAACATACACAGAATTTACAAAACTCGGTATTATAAGTGTTGATACCCCTCTAAAATAATTAGAATGTGGACATCACGCTTAACACACGAAGTGTATATGGAGGACGATGTATGGACTGGTTCAGTAATTTTTTTCAAAGTATTGCTGATAACTACGGTCACTTCTTCTCATGGAGTGAGATTGCTGCAACTCTATCCGATCCAGTGAGCTGGGGAGTTATTGCAAGTCTTGTACTATTAGAAGGATTATTGTCCGCTGACAATGCGCTTGTGTTAGCCGTTATGGTCAGACATTTGCCACCGAAACAGCAGAAAAAGGCTTTGTTCTACGGTATTCTTGGAGCTTATCTTTTCCGCTTTCTGGCGATTGGTCTTGGAACGTATCTGGTTACATTTACAGCAGTCAAAGTCATTGGCGGATTGTATCTGTTCTATATTGCGTACAAAGGATTATTCAAAGGCGGAGACGAAGACGAAGTACAGAACAAGCCAATGTCTTTCTGGAAAACCGTATTAATGGTTGAAATGATGGATATTGCTTTCAGTATTGATAGCGTTGTAGCGGCTTTTGGTATCAGTAACGAAGTCTGGGTATTATTCCTGGGTGGTATTATTGGAATTTTGATGATGCGTGGCGTAGCTCAATTGTTCTTGAAACTAATTAATAAGTTCCCTGAACTAGAGAAAACAGCATTTATTTTAATTGCGATTATTGCAGTGAAAATGATTGTCGGCGCATTTGGTTTTGAAATTTCTCAAGTGTTGTTTTTTGCAATTCTTATTGTGGTGTTTGTAGGAACGATGGTCATTAGTTCGATTCGTCGTAAAAAAGAACAGTCTTAATCAGAATTGCTGCTACAACAGATTGGATGATCCCTCCTGCCTGCACAATAGGAGGGATTTATTTATTATACGGCGGCTTGCAAGCCAAAGTTTCGGTGCATCAAAGGAGGAGACTTATGCGTTACTTTAACTATTTATCGCTTGAAGAAGAACAAGAATTGTTCTATTCGGCACCGATTCATTACAATAACTCTTCCCAACAGGAACTATTGGCGTATGCCGTAGGCGCAGCACTCTATTGTCCTGCTACACGTCCCACAATTGCTAGAGATATTTTGACAGAGCGACATCAAGGTCTGACCTCATGGGTATTGGATCTAGAAGATGCAGTTGGAGATCAGCAGGTAGAGATGGCTGAAGCATCATTAATCCAACAACTGACCCAATTGTATGTTCAATTACAGCAAGAACAAGTGCACCGGGATCAGTTACCACTGTTATTTATTCGTGTACGCAGTATCGGGCAGTTGGAGCGAATGATTGATCAGTTAGGCGAAATGATGATATTGATTACAGGCTTTATGCTACCCAAATTCGATCCGGAGCAGGGATTACAGTATTTCCAAGCGATTGCACGTTATAATCAGGAGAAAGATCTGAATGCTCCTATCTTATACGGATTACCTATACTTGAAACGGCTGCTGTGATCTACCGTGAAACTCGTGTAGAACATCTATTAGCGATCAAAGAAATACTGGATACGTACAAAGCGTATGTACTGAATGTACGTATTGGTGCAACTGATTTTTCAAGTCTATTTGGATTACGTCGTAGTCCTGATATGACGATTTACGATATTGCGCCTATTCGGGACTGTATGTCTGATATTATTAACTTATTCGGTCGTATGGATTCACCATATGTGATCTCAGGGCCGGTATGGGAATACTTTGCTAATGGAGAACGGGTACTCAAACCGATGTTGCGTCAGTCTCCTTTTGAAGAAGCATTGGGTGATGATGGACGTAAATTACGCAAAGAATATATTAACCGTCATGTGGATGGCTTGATTCGTGAAGTAATTATGGATAAAGAAAACGGGATTGTGGGCAAAACAATTATTCATCCTACACATATCGGTCTGGTACAATCATTGTATACCGTAACTCGCGAAGAATTTGAAGATGCGGAAAGTATTATTCGTAACAACAATGGCGAACTTGGTGTATTTAAAAGTGGCTACGCTAACAAAATGAATGAAATCAAACCTCATTTAAATTGGGCGCAAAAAATTATAGCAAGATCACAAATTTATGGGGTGCTACATGAACAACAACATTTCATCTCTCTTCTCTCAGAACAAGAACAACGTATATACGTATAAGATTTTGGAAGATTTAACCGTAAACGTAGAAGTGCAGCAAAATCCTTTTCAATTAGAATTAGATCACTTATTTACGATGGCAGCACGTATTAATCCCAAGCGCTCGTTTTTATTTGTCAGCAAAGTACTGGGCAAACATCTGGCGGTTGATCCTTATTTGTCATTGTTGAGTGGAGCAGTATTGTCATTATTACTTTACAATGATATGCGTGAACAATCCGATCCGAAGATCACAGCGTTACTTCCTCGCATTTTACAAGCGATGTCATCGGGTGAAGGCTTGGCAGAAGCCTATCATGAATTGATGAATCTGAAGCTTGTTTTACCTGTGCCTGTATCGTTTATCGGGTTTGCCGAGACTGCGACAGCATTAGGTCATAGTATGTATCAAGTATTTGATCGGGGAGCTCAATATGTACATACGACACGGCATGATATAGCCGGTCTATCCTCGGTGATTACATTTGAAGAAGAACATTCCCATGCTACAGCTCATCGCTGTTATGCTCAATCAGAAGGTATGATCACAGGCAATGATCCTATTATTCTGGTAGACGATGAGATCACAACTGGCAAAACAGCTCTTAATATTATTCGTGAAATTCATGCTCAATATCCGCGTGATACGTATTATGTTGCTTCATTACTCGATTGGCGAGAAGACGCTCATGTACAGCGGTTTGCGGATTTGGAACAAGAATTAAATATAACGATTACAGTACTATCTCTGATCAAAGGTCAGATTACGGTTCATGGACAACCCAGTCTTACGCATGATCCGATGACATTGCATGAGCAATTAGCAGATATTCCTGTAGATACAATCTATCTGGACCATCTATTTGCACAGCAAGAAGGATACGCTTCTATCGATGGATATGGTCATACGAATCAAGCTTCATTGATGACAGGCACAGGTCGGTTCGGTATCGGGGCACATGACAATCTATCTAATAACTTTAGTATCGAAAAAGCGGCACAATTACTAAGTAAGCATAGAACCGGTCAGCACACATTGTGTCTGGGTACTGAAGAATTTATGTATATTCCGATGCGAATCAGTAGTGAAATGGGTGATGAAATCAAGTTTCATTCAACCACTCGTAGCCCGATTTACCGTTCGAATATGCCGCATTATAGTATTCAGACAGGAGATACCTTCCCTTCTCCCGAAGATAGTAGTGTGACCAACTTTGTATATAATATTCCGGAAGGGCATTATGATGATGTCTTTGTGTTTCTAGAACGTGATGTCCCTCAAGAACGTATCCAACCATTAATCGATGTATTGCGCTCCAAGCTGTTCCAGCAGATTCATATCGTAATCTGTGGTCCTCAAATGGTGCAAGAGAAAGGGATAGAACATGAATCAACATAAACAAGAGCAATTGCTAGCATTTCCCCTACCACATCCAGAACCTCTTGGAAGCTACAGTCCATCCGATGTGATTTTTCTACTGAAAGATTTGAGCAATGTGAATCTAGAGCGAGGCACAGAAGAACGTGAAGAAGCGATCCAGACGGGAACGCATTATTCTGAAATGTTGCCTGTAGAATACCAACCGACTCCTGAATATATTCAGTTATTTCACGAAACTCTGGCAGAATCTGCTGAAAAAGTGGCTCTGGCAGCAGGTGTAGTAAGTGAACTGATTTTGCATAAGCGTGGCAAGAACTTGGTACTGGCTTCACTGGCTAGAGCAGGTACGCCGATTGGGATTCTGATGAAGCGTTACTTGATGCAACAATATGGATTAGATGTGCCACATTATAGTATCTCGATTATTCGTGGCAAAGGGATCGACGAAAATGCACTGAGATACATTTTCCAACAACATGGTGCAGAGCAAGAATTACAATTTGTCGATGGGTGGACAGGTAAAGGTGCGATCCGTCAGGTATTGATTCAAGCCTGTGATCAATTTGAAAAAGATTACGGTATTCGTCTAAATGATGATCTAGCAGTATTAGCTGATCCGGGATTCTGCTCGGACACATATGGCACACGCGAAGACTTTTTGATTCCAAGTGCTTGTCTAAATTCAACAGTATCTGGATTGATGAGTAGAACGGTGTTGCGTGATGATCTAATCGGTGAGCATGATTTTCATGGAGCCAAATTCTATAAAGAATGGTTAGATAGCGATCTATCTAATGTATTTGTCGATCAGGTATCTTCGTATTTCCCGGCGATTGCGGAACAAGCCAAACAGCAAGCACAGGAGTTATTAGATTCTCCTGTAGCGATAAGCTGGCAAGGGTTAGCTGATATTCGTTCGATTCAAGATCATTATGGGATTGAAGATATCAATCTAGTCAAACCAGGTGTAGGCGAGACGACACGTGTCTTGTTACGTCGTGTACCTTGGAAAATTCTTGTGGATCGTGAAGACAATCCGAATCTACGTCATATCTTGCTGTTAGCTCAAGATCGCGGTGTTCCTGTAGAAGTCTATCCGAATCTAACGTATTCTTGCTGTGGCATTATTAAGCCGAGGCAGGGGGAGAGCGAATGATCTATGCGAGTGATCTGGATCAGACGTTAATTTATTCTGTACGTTCGATGGGAATGGATATTGATCTATCGGTGATGCAACCTGCAGAAACGTATAAAGAACGTATTATTTCTTATATTTCGATAGCTACACTGCAACAGTTACAACAAGTGGCTGAGCAGATTACGTTTGTCCCGGTAACGACCCGTACACTGTATCAATATGCGCGTATTCATATTTTTCAAAATAAAGTTATTCCCCAATACGCAATCACCAGTAATGGAGCAAATATTTTAGTTGACGGTATAGTGGATGAAGAGTGGCATAAGCAGATTTTGGCGGATGTGTATACGAAGTCAGCTCCTGCGGCAGAAGCATTAGCGTTATTTCATACGGTATCTGATCCAAGCTGGATCGTTGCTGAACATTTCTGGGAAAGTACATTTTATTCGATTGTGGTGGATCGTGAATTGATGCCACTGGATACAGTACTTGCTCTTCAACCGCAATTAGAAGCGTTAGGGTGGGGGATGTCGGTTCAAGGTCGCAAAGTGTATCTGGTTCCTTTTCCAGTTAGTAAAAATCGAGCAATAGCAGAAGTGAAACAAAGAGTAGGTGCTTCAAAAGTGATCGCGTCTGGCGATTCGATTTTGGATCGTGGCTTGCTTGATGTAGCAGACTATTCTATTGCACCAGCACATGGTGAACTGTATCGTGAATCGATAGCAGAACCTGCACTGCGTCATTATTCGTTTACATCAACTTCTGGTATTTTGGCAGCAGATGAGATTCTGCAATATGTGGTAGCTACGTTAGATCAAGAAGGGAAAGTCAGCTATGAGTCATAAGGTACGTGTCTGGTTCAATCGTTGGTTTGCTGTCGGATATCATTATATGAACAATATTCGTCATAACCCAGATGGACTGGAATTTGAAATCTATGGTACACATCGGGATGCTGAACATGTTTCGTTTCAAGCATGTGATTACACCGAGATTGAACCGGCATTGCCGGGTGATGAGTATGTGGCGTATTGTCTAGATTTTTGTAAGCGTCATAAGATCGATGTATTTGTTCCACGCTGGCGCATGATCAATATTGTGCGAGCGATTCATTCTTTTGAAGCGATCGGAGTTAAAGTCGTTGCTTGTACCAATCTAGAATTGCTTGATGTTATCGAAGATAAAGGAAACTTTTACCGTTCGGTCGAGCAAAATGGTCTAATGGTTGTACCTGAGTATCATCTGGTGCACAATGTCGAACAATTCAAGCAAGCATATCATGATCTGATGAGCAAAGGATTAGGGGTATGCTTTAAGCCGACACGCTCTGAAGGTGGACTTGGATTTCGAGTGATCCAATCGAATTATAATGCTTTGCAAGAATTGCTGGATGTGCCTAATGTAAATATTTCGTATGAGCAGACGGTTCAGATCTTGTCGTCAGTTGAGTCTTTCCCCGAGCTTATGGTTATGGAAGTACTAGAAGGGCATGAATATAGTATTGATTGTCTGGCTTCACCGACCGGAGAATTATTAGCAGCGGTTCCTCGTCGCAAAGCTGATGGTGGGCGTGCCCGTTTACTTGAGAATGTACCGGAATTGATTAAGCTGGCGGAGGAAGTGGCGCAGTTCTATAAGATTCCGTATAATTATAATTTACAACTGAAATATCAAGGTGATACTCCGAAAGTATTAGAGATTAATCCTCGCATGTCTGGCGGATTGCATATTTCTTGTCTCAGTGGTGTCGATTTCCCTTATCTCGCTGTAAAATTAGCATTAGGATATCCCGTAGAAAAGCAAAATCCAGAGTTTGGTATTCTGGCAAGCTATGTAGAACAGCCGGTATTGATTCGTAAATTGGAACAATCCTGATCATAGATCGTATGTTATTAGAATAGAGTAGTATGATTTTAGACGAAAGGCAGGCGAACCGTAATGACGTTTTGGAAAACGTTTGGAAAATCGACTGTAGGTGGTATCGTAGGATATCTGGCAGGCATATTAGCAGGATTTTGGTTTGCAGAAGATTATATTACATTGATCTTCCCGGTGGTGGGGACGTTATCCGGTGTGGTCTGGGCGAAGCTTAGCAGTAATCCTACCGCTAATCTAGACAAGCCACTGGCAGAACCTGTTCATATCCAAGAATCAAGTGCAACCGATCGACCTCTTACGTCTACCTTTACCGAAGATCGTCCTGTCAATCGTCTTTCTTCATCTAGTCCTGCTCCTGTTGTAGAACAAGAAGCTGTACCTCCTATTTTCCAGCCTGTGCTTGAGTATTTGGCTGTATTGGAAGATATGGTTATCTCTGAAGGACAAAAGAATAATCTGGATAACGAGATTGTTGAAAAGTCCTGTTCGTTGTTTTTACGATTACAACGGGTATTGCCGATGTTAGGCGAGCTTCATAACGATGAGATCAATCATACGGTGAAGCGTCTTGTGCTCAAAGATTTGAATAGTATTATCAATCCATTTCTAAGACTGAGTGGCGAAGCCAAATCCAAAAATAGACGTGTATTGTTGGATGGGATCAAAGATGTAGATAGCCGGATTACTCATATCGTCAAAACGATTGAACATAAAGACTTGATGGAGTTACAGACAAGAGCAGAACTTCTTCACCAACGCTACTCCTGATTGACGGTACAATATCTATTTCAGTATGAAGAAGATGTTTATTGATAATAAGGAGGAAGAACTTATGGCAAGTCAACCAATTACGTTAAAAAAAGAAGATGAACACAAAGTGATGCAGGAAGCATCGATGATTATTCAGCGGGTATCGCAAGCAGATCAGATGCAGTTAGATACATTGATGGACGAAGTCGGTAAGCTTGGGATGCAGACACAAGAGCGCGCAGGACAGACGCTACAGATGCTAGACCGTCCGGTGAATGATCTTATGAGTGGCAAATCCAAAGAAGTGTCTAACCTAATCCTATCGCTTCGTAATGAGTGTGAAGAATTACAACAAAGTAAAAATGTAGGCCTATTCGGTAAATTGTTACGCAAATCACCGATCAAAAATTATGTCTACAAATATCAATCTGTCAAAACAAATGTCGATGCAATCGTAATCGGGCTTCGTGATGGAAAAGACAATCTCGAAGAAAATATGATTAGTATGCGTACACTCAAACGCAATTCATTAGAAGAAATTTATCAACTCCAATATAAGATCGAAATGGGTAACAAGCTGAAAGATTTATTTGAAAAAGAAATTCAGAAGCCTGAGAATGCGCCCCGAAAAGTATACTTAGAACGTGGTCTACGTAAAGTGGTCACTCGTATTCAATCAATGACTGAAAATATTATGCTGTTTAATCAAGCGATTGCGGCAACCGATATCGTCAATGATACGAATGATAAGTTGATCGATTCGGTCAATGACTCCGTCTACAAAGCAGCGAACTTAATCAAAATTTCAGCGATGATTGCACTTGCTATAGAAGATCAAGAACGTGTAGCAAATGCCGTTGAAAGTGTAAATCAGACAATCGAAGATCAATTTAAACGCAATGCAGAAATGCTCAAAGTAAACAGTGAACGTTCCGCAGAATTACTTAAAAAGCCAGCGATGTCTCTAGAATCGGTCAATCAAGCAATCAATGATCTGATGTCTGCCCTGGATAACTCGGAACAATCGAACCGCGATATTATTGCGAGTTGTAAAGACTACACTGTAAAATTATCCGGTATCAACGATATGATGACTAAGCGTCTTGGATTAGATAGTGTAGATGCGAAGAATGATCCGATCGCATCAATTACTGGTTCTGCGCCATCATCGGTACCAAGCTCATCACCTTCACGCGATCCGTTAGCCGATTTATTAAAATAAAAATAATACCATCAAGAACAGTGTTCCTTTACAGGGGAGACTGTTCTTTTTTGTTTATTCTGATCACTAATTATTACGCTAATTAGTGATGGGTGATTTGGTATGTAAGGGCTTTCTTTTGAATATGTATTGTTTTAATATAACAATGAGGTATAAAGCGTAAGAGAAGTGGATAGAACGATAACCTTCTACATATCTATAAAATAACGATAAACTTAAAGGAGATATAACAATATGGAACAAACTCAAAAATACGTATTTCAGGATCATACCGTAGATATAGATACTCGTGTAAAGGATTTGGTATCGCATTTAACAGAGGAAGAAAAGATCGAATCCATGTTACAGTATCAGCCTGCTGTCGAGCGTCTGGGACTGGCAGGATATAAGCATGGTACAGAAGCGGCACATGGCATAGCATGGCTAGGCGAAGCTACTTTTTTCCCGCAACCGACAGGATTGGCTTGTACGTGGGATGCTGACTTGATGAAGAAAATCGGTAATGTCATTTCAGATGAAGCTCGGGTAGTGTACAAACGTAATCCAGAAGTGAATGGATTAACTTTATGGGCGCCTACAGTAGATATGGAACGCGATCCGCGTTGGGGGCGTAACGAAGAAGCATATGGTGAAGATCCCAAATTGACCGGTGAGTTGACCAGCCATCTTGTGCAAGGGATTCAAGGCGATCATCCTACATACCTCAAAGCAGTAGCGACATTAAAACATTTTCTTGGTAACAATAATGAAGTAGAACGGGGTAGTGGTTCATCGAGTATTGATCCGCGGAATATGCGTGAATATTATTTAAAAGCGTTTGAACAGCCTTTTGTAGAAGGTGGAGCCAAGTCGATGATGACCGCATATAACTCAATCAATGGCACGCCTGCTATTCTTCATCCACTGGTAAATGAAGTCGTCAAAGGCGAATGGGGAATGGATGGATTTATCGTTAGCGATGCAGGCGATGTTATGGGAATTATGAATGATCATCATTATTACGATTCTCATACACCAGGTGTTGCAGAGTCTGTCAAAGCTGGAATAGACAGTATCACCGATGATGCAGAATTATCCAAAACAGCTTTGCGCGAAGCTTTGGCTAATGGTCAGCTCACATTTGAAGATATTGATGGGGCTTTATTCAATACGTTTCGTGTTCGCTTTCTATTAGGGGAATTCGATCCTGCGGAACTGAATCCATATGCTCATATCGGTGAAGAAGCGATGATGACTCCAGAAGCTCAAGCGCTATCACTGGAAGCTTCACGTAAATCAATAGTATTACTCAAAAATGACAATCAGACTTTACCATTATCCAAAACGACTACTGGAAATGTAGCTGTAATCGGAGAACTTGGTAATGTAGTGTATCGAGATTGGTATTCAGGTACTTTGCCTTATGCAGTTACAGCGGTAGAAGGAATTCAAGGTAAAACGGCTGGAAAAGTAGTATATCAAGATGGTAATGATCGGATTACATTGACTTCTACAGCAACAGGAGCGCCATTGTCGATCCAACCTGATCCAGTAACAGAAGCAGGCAGTCAGCCAGAAAAATCAGTCAATCCAAATGAATTGAATCTCAATAAACCTATTACAGGGATACTGAGCGCATCGAGTGAATCTACTACAGAGCAGCATGTATTTGAATTGTCTGACTGGGGATTCGGCAGTTATACATTACGTTCTCCAGAGCAGAAATATTGGACAACTAATGATGAGCAAGCAATCGTAACTGCATCTGCTGATGAAGCGTATGGTTGGTTTGTAAAAGAAGTCTTTGGACTTCAACCTCAAGCAAATGGTAAAACGACCATCACTACATGGAATGGCAAAATCGTTTCGGTAGATCCAACTTCCGGTCAATTAACAGTGATAGAATCATCAGAAGCGATCGATGAGCAGTCTTCTTTTGAGAAAAAAGTGATAGAAAATGGATTAGAGCAAGTCATCGCTGCGGCTCAATCAGCAGATACTGCTATCGTATTTGTAGGCAATAACCCTTTAATTAACGGAAAAGAAGAAATCGATCGTCCTAGTTTAGAATTAGCAGCATCTCAACTTCAAATGGTACAAGAAGTATACAAAGTGAATCCGAACACAGTGGTAGTGGTTGTCGGAAGTTATCCATTTGCGATGGATTGGGTGGAAGAACATATTCCTGCGATTATTTATCTTTCTCATGTAGGACAAGAGTTAGGCAATGCGGTAGCTGATGTATTATATGGAGATTATGCTCCAGCAGGTCGTCTGAATATGACGTGGTATCGTTCTGAAGAACAGCTAAGTGATATTCGAGATTACGATATTATTCGTACAGGTAGAACATATCAGTATTTTGAAGGTGATGTTTTGTATCCTTTCGGTCATGGTCTAACGTATGGGAATTTCCAATACAGCAATATTCAAGTAATCTCGTCTGAATTAGAAGCAGATGAAGTGATTGAATTATCTGTACATGTCGCTAATATCGGTGAGATTGATAGCGAAGAAGTAGTGCAATTGTATACTCGTGCCGATCATTCTCGTGTAAAGCGTCCGCTCAAAACATTACAAGCGTTCCGCCGTATTCATGTGGAAGCAGGAGCATCACAGACCGTACATTTTACAATACCTGTGAAAGAATTAGCATTCTGGGATGTCACACGTGATCAGTATTGTGTGGAGTCGGGCACGTATACTTTGATGATTGGACGTTCTTCAGCAGATATTACTCAGCATATCGGTATCAAAGTCAATGGAGAAGTTATTCCTGCGCGTGACCTGACAGTGAGCACACGAGCTGAAAATTATGATAACTATCATCAAGTATGGCTTGGTGAATCCAAAGAAGGTGGCGCTGTCGTAGAAGCTATTACAGACGGGGCATGGATACTATTCCAAGATGTAGATTTTGGTACAGGGGTAGAGCATTTTGAGGCTCATATCGCTACGACCGAAGATCAAGCGAAGATCGAGATTGTATTGGATCAAGTAGACCAAGCCAGTGTAGGCGCTATAGTGCTTAACACTGCATCAGGTGAGCAAAGCTGGAGCACAGAGCAAACAGCCATCACAGGCGTTACAGGGAATCATGATGTCTATCTCAAGCTTGCTAAAGGGGTGCGAATCTCTACATTTCAATTTGGATCATAATCGGCAATAGAGGTTTATTGTACAGAGACAAAGCTATGCAACAATAACTATTGTGGTTCATGATTAAATTGATAAATAGGTAGTTCAGCAACCACGACAAGTGCAATCACAACGACTACAATAATCACACCTGCAAAAATAAATCGATCAGCCATAAGATCATCTCCTTATATTAAAAATAGTAATAACATCTAGTCGAATTAAACATCAAAGTAAATACAATCGCAATAACATCTAACAGATATCGTTCGTACTTATAAGACGAACGATATCTGCTTTTTGTATCTAGCTTGTTTACCGTTGTACATAATAAGCAAGCACATATAGAAAATAAATATGAGCAGGGTAAAATAGATAAAAGAAATATTTCATACTTCGTCCTTTTTCCCCGTTATATAACCAGATCGGAATAACAGCAAAGATCATCAGCCATTGAAAATTATTGTCTAGATCCAGTAGAGAAGTCCCGGAGGAAAAGCCAATCACTAACGAAAATAAGATCAATACAGCCAGTTGCGCGAGACGATATTTGCGTAATAGATAGAACATGATGCCTAGTACAATAAATGGGAATCCACCTTCTATGAATAGAGGTGTAGGTAATATATATATAAGATAAAAGCTCCAAGATGGAACATGTTCTTGCGTCAACAGACTTAGTATGGCGAAGCTTAGTACTATTGGAACCGCCATAAGTCCAATCATACCTAGCAGTTTCCACCACTGATGTTGACGAATACTTTGAACCAAATAATCAATAATCAGCATATAAAGTACAGTTAGAAATAAAGTGCCAAAAATATTATTCATCAATACAGTTTCTGAAGGAAAACCTATTTCCAGAGCTCGACTCACTATGTGCATACCGACATAACCTATATACAAATGAAGTAAATATTTAAATCGGTTACGAGTATAATGAAATCCTTCTGCACTTAAAAATAAAAAGATAGGTGCAACAATTCGACCTAACCATGTAAACCATAGCGGTACACCTTCAATATAAAAAAATTCATACACATGATCAAAAACCATCAACAGTATCCCTAGTAATTTAAGTTGAAAATGATTGAGTGTAATTCCTTTATGAAGTGTTAGTGTAGACAATATCAGTCACCGTCCTTTAATAGATAGCTCAAGCATAAAGGACAAGCGTATGATGTAACTATCGATTTACCTTAAACTTTGCTTACATGCCATTTAAGGTTCTGTTCGTATGTATAGGAATATAATGGTGATATAGCTAATTGTATTCGAAATCTTAAAAACGCTATCATAATTCGTTAATCTATCTGAAAAAACAAGTTGTACTATTAAAAAAATCATTTTTTTTGCTAAATTAGACTGTAATGTGCACAGTACAATATGATATAATAGTTTTACACAAAGTCTACTTGTAGGCATAAAGAAATAACCCGTTATGATGCGTCAACATCATAACAGGTTACACGACAGTCAGTGGGCGACCACGGTATGAAATCCTATAAAATAGCTACAAGAAAACCACCGGAAAAGAGGCCGTTAACCTAGTCCCGGTGGTTTTTCTTGTCTTTGGATTTTTTCGAGATCGAATACAATGTATATAAGCTAATCAGAATACTGATCACATTATCACTGGCATTCAATATCTTAAAAATCCATTCCAGAAATGACACGGCGCCACCCCCTTTCGGGACGTTCACACCGCATCAATCCACCGGTTCAGCTGTCGTTGTTCATTATAGCATTTGTACGAATAATCAACCACTAAAAATAGCGTAAAAAAGTTTATTTTATATGTTATAAATATAAAAAAAGACGCTTCATCCGAAGCGTCCCATAATATAATCTTGAGTTGATTGTTGAGTTGGATTGGTGAAAATCGTATCGGTTTCACCATGTTCCATCAATTTACCCAAATAGAAGTATGCTGTATAATTCGATACCCGTGCTGCTTGTTGCATGTTGTGGGTAACAATAACGATGCGTAGTTCATCTTTCAGTTCACTGATCAATTCTTCGACTTTACCTGTAGACACTGGATCAAGTGCAGAAGCGGGTTCATCTAGTAGCAAAATCTGTGGTTTTACTGATAACGCACGCGCTATACATAGACGTTGTTGCTGTCCACCGGACAAAGACAAAGCAGATTCTTTTAATCGATCTTTGACTTCGTCCCAGAGTGCGGCTTTACGTAAGCTAGACTCTACAATTTCATCCAGTTGTTTGCGATTTTTGGTTCCATAATAACGAGGGCCAAACGCAATATTTTCATAGATCGATTTGAAAAATGGGTTAGGGCGTTGCCATACCATACCGATCCGTTGACGAAGCTTGATTACATCTGTAGAAGAGGCAGTCAGATCAATGCCATCCATCCAGATATGACCTGTTGTGCGAGAACCCGCGATCTCATCATTCATCCGATTCAAAGAACGAAGAAATGTAGATTTACCACAACCGGAAGGACCGATCAGTGCGGTAACACTTTGTGCCGGGAAAGACATACTTATATTTTTAACGGCTTGATACTCACCATAATAGATGCTCAAATCTTCTGTACTAAAAGGTAATGCCATTGAGAAATTCCTCCTTAAATTCACTCCAAAAGCAGATCAACTATTAATTCATTCGTCTTGAAGCGGTCATATAACGATAAAGAGTGCGTCCTAAGAAACGAGCTAATAGATTGAAGATTAACACCATAATTACAAGTACAGCTGAAGCGCCTGCTGCAATCTGCGTAGCATCTGGAGCAATACCTTCACTGTTTACTTTCCAAATATAGACCGCTAATGTCTCAGCCGGACGAAGAGGATTGATTGGCGAACGCGGACTCAGTGGATTCCAGTTCGAGAAATCAAGTGGCGGTGTACTCATACCTGCTGTAAATAATAGAGCTGCCGCTTCACCAAATACACGACCAGATGCCAAGATAGTACCTGTAATTAAAGAAGGAATAGCAACCGGTAGCATAATCGAAGTGATGATTTTCCACTTGGATAGACCGAGTGCAAGACCTGCTTCTTTTTGCTCTTTGGGAACACCTGCAAAAGCTTGCTCGGTAATCCGTACCATTAACGGTAAGTTAAAGATCGTCAAGGCAAGTGCACCGGATAGTAAAGAGAATCCAAGATTAAATGTATTTACGATTAACAACAAACCGAACAAACCGATAACGATAGAAGGGAAAGAAGATAATACTTCTACGACCAAACGAATAAAGTTAGTTAACTTACCCGGTTTGGCATATTCAGACATATAGATACCTGCTCCAAGACCAAGTGGAACAGTAATCAACATCGTTAAGAATAATAAGAATAAGGAGTTAAACAACTGAGGCCCAATTCCTCCGCCAGCTCGCATCGTCTGCGGAACCGTTGTTAAAAAGCTCCAACTGATATGTCCAAGTCCACGAAATAAAATAAATCCAAGTAAACCAATTAGAATCGCTACAATCGCCATTGCAAAAGTAACGATGAGCACAGTCGCCACTTTATCAGTGGCTTTCGCGCGTTTTCTTGCTTTGTGATTGACTTTTACTGTGCTCATAACCGGTTTCTCCTTTCAAGTAGACGAATAATCAAGACGAAGACAAATGTCATCAGCATCAAGACAAGCGCCATACTCCACAACGCATTATTCTGAATAGATCCCATCGCTGTGTTACCCATACCCAGTGTGATTACGCTGGTAAGAGTCGAAGCAGATTCCAGTAAGGATGTAGGGATATGTGGTGAGTTACCAATAACCATCTGCACAGCCAATGCTTCACCAAAAGCACGAGCCATACCCAGTACGATACCTGTTAACAATGCAGGCATTACTGTTGGCAACACTACACGATAAATCGTTTGCCAGCGTGTAGCACCTAGCGCATACGAAGCTTCACGTAATCCGCGTGGAAGAGAAGCGAGAGCGTCCGCAGCAACACTCGTAATCGTTGGCAAAATCATAATAGACAATACCAGTGCTCCTGCGCCGATCCCAATTCCTTGTCCGCCTACATGTTCACGTAGAAACGGTACAATGACACTCAAACCGATAAATCCGTACACCACCGAAGGAATACCTGATAGCAATTCAATCGCTGGTTGAAGGATACGTTTACCAAAGCTAGGTACAATCTCTGTCATAAATAAAGCTGCCGAGATACTCAGCGGGCTAGCGATTAATGCTGCAAGCACAGTAACCATAAATGAACCTGTAATAAACGGTAATGCTCCAAAAGAAGGCGTATCTGCTTGAGGATTCCAATTTGTGCCTAAGAAAAATTCTTTTAGACTTACGCCATTGACCGCAAAGGTAGCCACACCTTTAGATGTTACAAAATAAACAATCGATATAATAACAGCAATCAGAAATACGACACAGATAGACGTGTAAATTTTACCGATCCAGTCTTCTACGCGATGCTTTTCCATAGGCCAGGCGCGCCTCCGTGCTTCTCTTGGAGTTGTGTTGGATTGCTCCATACGTTAAAACCTCTTTTCTTCAACTTAAATGGTAATGATTAGAAATTTTCGAGCTATAGTAAACGTGAAAAGAGAGGCGGATAGTCCGCCTCTTCCAGCTATTGCCTTGGAAACGTGAGTTTCCTCTTTTCACAGTATGGTTATTCATTACTTCGTGATCTTACCATCCACATCACGTTTTACTTGCATACCAGAGATTGAGATATACCCAAGATTTTTAACATCACCATTCTGTACTTCGTCAGTCAACATGTAATCAAGCAAAGCTTTTGTTGCTGCATCAGGCTCGCCTTTTGTATACATGTGCTCATAAGCCCAGACAGGGTATTTACCACTTTCAACGTTCTCTACGTTAGCATCAACACCATCGTATTGAATCGCTTTAAGGCTATCATCAAGGTAAGAAAGAGCCAAGTAACCGATAGCACCTGGAGTTTCAGTTACCAATTTCTTAACTGTTCCTGAAGAATCTTCTTGGATTGAACCTGCCAAATCTTCTACTTTTTGTCCTAGAGCAAATTTCTCATAAGTTGCACGAGTACCTGAGCTGCTTGGACGGTTAACGATAACGATAGCTTGATCTTTACCGCCAACATCTTTCCAGTTTTTCACTTTACCAGTGAAAATATCGATTAATTGTTGTTTTGTTAAGTTTGTAACACCAGCTGCTTCGTTCGCTACTGTTGCAATCGCAACAACCGCTACTTGATGATCAACCAATTCTTTTGCTTTATCAGCATCTAATTTTTCTTCTGCAAATACATCAGAGTTACCAATGTTTGCTTGACCTTCAGATACTTGAGTCAATCCTGTACCACTACCGCCGCCTTGTACTTGAACGGAGATGTTAGCATATTTTGAATCTGCCATGAATTTCTGAGCGACTTGATCAACCAATGGTTGTAATGCAGTCGATCCTACAGCAAGCACGGACCCGCTAAGTTCTGTACCTGTGGAAGCTTCTCCTGTAGTACCAGTTGTTGACCCTGACCCTGTAGTACCTGTGTTAGACCCACAAGCAGCAAGCACAAGAATCATCGTCAGTGTAAATAATAAAATTGGCAGTTTTCTAGACATCGTTTAAATCTCCTCCCCCTAATTAAAGGACCATACGTTTATGTTTTATTTTTGACTACTCACTTATTGTAGGGGGGCAATGTTAGGTGTAAGTCCGAGTTTTGTAAACTCTGTATTAAAATTATACGAAATATTGTATTCCATACTTCGATCAGTATTGAACTATTTTGCAATTATAATCAGAACAGCGAAACGAAAAGAACAAAATAGGGAGATTTGAGATGAAGAAGTGGACGTTTATAGTGTTGATTGTGTTAACGACTTTTTTGATGGGCTCTTCTTTTGCAGTAGGTAAAATAGGGCTAACGTATGCTTCGCCATTATATTTGGCAGCTTTGCGTTTTATAGTGGCAGGGGTTGTGATGTTAATAGTGGTAATTGTTTTACGGAGACCACGCCCAACTGGAAAACGGAATTGGGTGAAAATAGGGGTGATCGGCGCTTTACAGACAGCAGGTGTAATGGGATGTATTTTTATCAGTCTACGTACGATTACCGCAAGCGAATCGTCTATTTTGACATTTACCAATCCATTACTGGTTGTGGTGTTGGGGACGATTTTTTCAGGGATACGCTATAAATGGTATCAGTGGGTTGGTGTGTTATTGGGAGTGATCGGTGTCTCTATCACTGTAGGCGCACAGGTAGAATGGAAAATAGGTATCGTATGGGGTTTAGGTTCAGCGATATTCTGGGCGACAGCTACTTTGTTAGTGAAAAAATGGGGTGTGCTATTTGATACATGGGTATTGTCTGCGTATCAGATGTTATGCGGAGGGATCATTTTATTATTACTTAGTCTGACTTTAGAACAGCCATTTTTTATCTGGAACCATGAGTCGATATTGATTTTGTTATGGTTAAGTATTTTTTCTTCTATTATTCAATTTGCTGTCTGGTACTATGTGTTGCAACATGGTGATCCGGGGAAAACCAGCTCATTTTTATTTTTAGCGCCTTTTTTCGGAGTATTGTCCGGTTGGTTACTGCTTGGAGAAACGTTATACCTTTCCAGTATTGTAGGAGGATTATGTATTATAGTAGGAATTTATCTGGTCAATCGTCAATTTCAGTCTAAAAAGGAATCTATCAGTACCTAAGAATCGATCCAGACATATTACTGTACGTTGTGAATATTTCCTATACATGAAGATCAAAAATAAACATCTGGAAAGGATAAACGTACAGCTATATGATCAAAGATCGAATACAGTGTGCAAACCAGCTGTTCCGAGTTCAGTCACTTTAACCGCTCGAATCGAAGGGACTCGTACAATCCAGCCGATATCAAACAAATGATTCATCAGCCCTTGCCCTAATGCGCCACCTAAATGATGTCGACGTTCACTCCAATCCAGACAAGCATGGGAAAAAGAACGGCGTTTACGCTTGAGGACAGGTAAGTCGATCCCGAAATGAGTAAAAAAGGTCTCCCCTTTAGCAGTGATTACAAATTCAGTATCGCCTGTAGTGATGTACTGGTTAGCTAGCATTGAATCGGTTAGATCTACACCTAATTTGCCAGCTAAATGATCGTAACATGTACGTGCTTCACGCAATAATTGAACTTGAGTCGATTGTCGTAACGACTGTACTTTGGGCGGAGCAGAGATCGTTAGAAATGACTCTAACATAGAAGCGATATCTGTATTAGCTAACTGATAATAACGATGTCGACCATGCTTCTCAAACGTAATGAGTTGACCTTCGATTAATTTGGACAAATGAAAACTAGCAGTCTGCGGTGTAATGTCTGTCATCAATGCCAGTTCACTAGCAGTATGAAAACGTCCATCCATTAGACTGGTCAAAATAGTAGCTCGTGAAGGCTCGGCTAACAAAGAAGCCAGTTCAGCAATATTGGGATTAATACTCATCATATAGTCCTTTCTGTGTGATCTATTTAGCTCTCATTGAAATCAATCATAACATCAAAAGAGCAAGCAAAAGCGGCTGGTTGAATGTGCTTTGGCTTGCTCTTTTTTTGATCTACACTTTTTGGAACTACATCAAGTGTTATTTGGTTCTTTCTGCTAATCGGGTAATTAATTCGATATCTTGTTCAGTCAATTGTGCAAAAAAATGTTTACGCATCGCTTGAGAAATAATAGGGCGAGCATTATCTAAAGCTGATTGACCTTCCGATGTAATCCCTACCTGAACTCCGCGATCAGTATCTAAAGGAGTACGCATCACCAATCCACGCTTTTCCATACGCTTGAGATGATGAGAAAGTCGGCTTTTATCCCAATTCATATAGTCTGCTAATTCCTGCTGACGAAGTTTTCCTTCTCCAAAAAGAACCAACCGATCCAGTATGCCAAAATCGCTTTCTGATAATCCCGTATGATCCGACATTTCTTTGACAATACGACCAAAAATCGTGTGGAATGTGCCTTTCCACATATGCCATATTTTCATTTCTTCTTGATTGATCTCATGATTATCCATAAACACATAATAGCATGGTTGACACGTCAACTTCAACGTGTTAGATTGTATCTAGGTTGACGCGTCAACCTGAAAAATACATTTATTATTCCAAAGGAGATCATTATGGATAACAAACAGGTTGCTTTGGTTAGTGGAGCGAATAAGGGCATAGGTCTACAGATTGCAAAAGATCTTGTCGCCAAAGGATTTACTGTACTTGTAGGATCACGACATTTGGAAAACGGCAAGCTAGCTGTAAATGATATAGGTGAAGGCGCTCATGCTTTACAACTGGATGTAACCGATCAACATTCTATTACAGCCGCAGCAGAACATATTGAGCAAGAATATGGTCGTCTGGATGTACTGATCAATAATGCAGGTATCTCACATGCAGGCAGATCCGATGGGGATTTTCCAGAAAGTGTACAATCCGGTCTGTTAACTGTAGCTCCTATGGAAGATATACGTGTCGTTTTTGAAACGAATGTATTCGGTGTGATTGCTCTTACGCAAGCGATGTTACCGCTACTACACCAATCTCCGGCAGGACGTATTGTGAATATAGGAAGTTCTGGCGGATCATTAACTTGGAATTCTAATCCCGATAATCCTCATCGTGCTATGTTCGGAACATATTCTTCTTCCAAATCTGCACTTCATGCGATTACACTTGCGTTTGCATTTGCGCTAGAATCCACTCCGATCAAAGTCAATATTGCTTGTCCTGGATTTACCTCGACAGCTCTGAATAACTTTGCGGGTACACGTAGTGTAGAAGAAGGGGCTCGGGAAGCAGTTCGTCTTGCTATGCTTGGTTCGGATGGCCCAACAGGTACATTTTCAGATGAGAACGGTACGGTAGCCTGGTAATAAGCTACTTTTTTTAAAATTCATTTCTATGATAAGGTGGGCTTTTATTATGCGTGTATTTGTAACAGGAGCAACAGGTTATATCGGTTCTGCTGTCGTTCGTGAACTTATAGATTCCGGTCACACCGTAGTAGGGTTGGCTCGCTCAGATCGCAGTGCTGAATGGTTGCAAAAGCTAGGAGCAGAAGCTTATCGAGGTGATATAGATAACGTTACCAGTCTTCAGCAAGGTGTTGCTCAAGCAGACGGTGTTATTCATTTAGCATTCAAACATGATTTTGCGGATTTTGAAGGGGCGCTTGCGACTGATTTGCAGGTGATGGAGAGTATAGGAGCGGTACTGGAAGGTTCGGATAAGCCTTTTATAACGACAGCTCATTTTAACGGAGTCGCTTCAGAGCAAGTCGCATTATCGTTAGCTCAGCGCGGAGTGCGTACATCGATTATAGAACTTTGTCCGTCTGTACATGGAGAAGGAGATACCGGCTTTATCCCGAAATTAATTGCAATCGCTAAAGAAAAAGGTGTAGCAGCTTATATAGAAGAAGGGATGAATCGCTGGCCTGCTGTTCATCGTTTAGATGCTGCTCATTTATATTGCCTTGCTTTAGAAAAAGCAGAACCAGGTTCAAGATTAGATGGGGTCGCAGACGAAGGTATCGCATTTCGTGATATCGCTACCGTAATCGGTAAGCATCTGAATGTACCTGTTGTTAGCATCCCACAGGATCAAGCACAAGATCACTTTGGTTTTCTAGGAGCATTGGTTGCCTTAGATATTCCACGATCCAGTCAATCCACTCAACAACAGTTGGGCTGGCAACCTGTACATCCTTCTTTACTTGAGGATTTAGAACAAGGGCATTATTTTCGTTAATGACGGCTAATACTTAACATATATCATTCACTCCCCTTCTGTATATTAGAAGGGGTTTTGTTTGTTAAAATAGAGAAGTCGACGCATAAATCATTTATAAATGATCGATGATATTCAATCTATACTCATGATGAGCAGAAGGAGGAGAACATATGCCTATTTATCCGATAGATGTTTTTGAATTTCCTACGAATTTGGGTCTAACTAAGAAAGAAGAAGATGAACAACCAGGTGTTTATGTATTGCCAGAACATTTCAAAACATATGGGTTGTACGATCAACTACCGATACAAAATAGATACACGTTACTAGCTCCGCCTTATGAGATAAAGAAAGATGAAGTATCAGGCATCCTTAATATAGAAGCTGTTGCTCATTATGCGTTACAACAAGCAGAACTATTAGCAACAGCACTTGAAGAAAAGACCTTTAAATTAATGATCGGTGGAGATTGCAGTATTTTGGTTGGCAATATGATGGCTCTAAAGCAAAAAGGTACTTATGGACTGTTCTTTTTGGATGGACATACCGATTATTTACCTACTTCATCTTCTCATACAGGTGGAGCAGTCGCAGGTCTTGATTTAGCTATTGTAACGGGGCTAGGAGATGATCGCATAACAAATCTAAATGATCTTAAACCTTATGTTCTTGAGGAGCATGTATTTTGTGTAGGTAATCGAGAACTGGATGATTCTTATGTTCAACCTATATTGGATTCTGCTATTCGTTATATTGATCTACCTACATTACGTAAGACAGGTATAGAACATATCGTGAAGCAATTTCTAGATATGGTGGAGCATCAACAATTAGAAGGATTTTTTATTCATTTCGATGTAGATGTGTTAAATGATCTAATTATGCCTGCGGTAGATAGCAGACAACCGGACGGGTTAGATTATGTAGAACTTATTCAGCTATTGCGACCATTGGTATCTCATCCTCAAGTCTTTGGGCTTGAAATTACTGTATTTGATCCTCATCTCGATCGTGATGGAATATATGCTACATCTTTTATTGAACAACTTGTAGATATTTTTTCTTGATCAAAATAGTAAATAGTAAACTAAAAAAAGTAAAAACTTTGCCAGAATATCAGCAAAGCTTTTACTTTTGAAGAAATGTATAAATTACAATTAATTATTATGTGAGTCTTTAAATCCTTGAATTTCACCTTTAACTTCTTTAGTAGCGGATTGTGCTTCGTCTTTCAAATCTTTCACACCATCAAGAGATTCTTTGACCATACCTACAACTTCTTGACCTTTTTCAGCAAGAACATGTCCACGTTCGTTCAACATTGGAGCGTTCTCAACAACAAGATCAGTCAATTCTGCTACACGAGTACGGATTTTGTCACCTTGTGGAGTAGAGAACAAAAGTGCTGCTCCTGCACCAATTAATGCTCCAGCGATTGCACCTGTAATAATTGATTTTGTAGATTCGTTATCCATTTGTAGTCGACCCCTCATCTTAGCAATTTAGTATTTACTGTATTATTACCCAGTCTGACGGATATTACACTCCTTCTTCATAATAATTCATTTTACCAAAATAGAAAAATATAATACTTGCAAATATATAGATATCTATGTATTATAAAAATATGCTAAATTACAACGCGTGTTCCATTATCTCGAAGATACGTGATGACGTTAACAAACTGATTATCACAGAGTTAGAAAAGAACAATGTGACAGAAGTTGTTCCTTCTCATGGAGACATTCTTTGCTTTTTGTATAGTGAAAAATGTGGACTATCTGTTAATACGTTAGCACAAAAAGTACATCGTACCCAACCAACGGTTACAGTATTAGTTAACAAATTAGAGAAGCTTGGTTATGTTAAGCGGAGCAAAGACGAAGTCGATCAGCGGATCACAATGATTCATTTGACCGATAAAGGTTGGGAGTTAGAGCCGATCTTTAATCAAGTGTCTGAAGCTGTGAATCAAAAAGTCTATGGTCATCTGAATGAACAAGAACAAGAGCAATTTGAGTATTTGTTAGAACGTGTGTATTCCGGGCTTTGAGTGAGTGAGAGCCTTTTTTTATAAAAATATATAGATATCTATCTAAATGAGGAGAATGTTATTCATGAAACATCTAATCGTATTTGCTCATCCGCATCAAGAAGGAACCAATCAAGCTATTTTGAAAAGAATGGTACAGACTTTAGAATCTCAAGGACATGAAGTTGTTGTTCGTGACCTCTATGCATTGAATTTTCAACCTGTGCTTACAGAAGCAGATACAGAGGCAATGAAAGCTGGCAATACACCAGCAGATATCAAAGCCGAGCAAGAATACATTACAGCGGCTGAAGCGATAACGTTTGTTTATCCAATCTGGTGGACAGGTCTGCCTGCTATTTTGAAAGGATATGTAGATCGCGTGTTTGCTTACGGATTTGCTTATGGATATGGAGAAACAGGGGTTGCTCAATTGCTTACAGGTAAAAAAGGATTAATTATTAATACACATGGTCAGACTAACGAGATTTACGATCAAGTGGGTATGACAGATGGTCTAAAAATCACATCTACCACTGGTATTTTCGGATTTGTAGGTATTGAAAGTGTAGGGCATTTGATCTTTGGTGGTGCTCCTTACGCAGATGAAGCTCAACTTGAAAATGTATTACGTCAAGTTGAAGAAACGGTAACTACTGCTTTTAACGCATAAAATAATCTCTTTATTATAGTAGAAATACAAAAAAACGAGCATCCCTCGAATCGGGAGCTCGTTTTTGAGTTGTATTCTTTTATTATAATTTGAAAATAGAATCGTTATTCGGATTGTTGGGTTTGTTCTGATGATCATCAAAATTATGATTCATTTTATCTTTCAAATACATACCGTAGATATGCACAATTCCGATCTTCACTACCATGTACAATGGAATCACAAGTAACATGCCGAGAATACCGCCCATATCACCACCGACCAGTAGCAAGACGACGATTGTAAATGGATGGATATCCAATTGTTTTCCGAAAATAATAGGTTCTAGCAAGTTGTTTTGGATCATTTGTGCAATAATTACGATCACGATCGCCCAGATTCCCATTGCAGGTGATTCAATTAAGCCTACAATCGCTACCGGAACCGCTGATAAAATAGCTCCGATATAAGGAATAAAGTTGAGGAAGAAAGCTAAAAAGACAAGCAATAACGAATAAGGTAAATCGATAATCAAGAATCCAATATAAAGCAGTACGCATAGTGCTAAGTTAACTAATACTCGACCTGCAATAAAGCTACTTAGTGAATCATCCATCTCATCTAGCATCGCTTTTCCATCTTCTTTGTGTCCAGCAGGGAAAAGTTTGAGCAATTGAGGAGATAAACGTTTGTCATCTTTTAACAAGTAGTACAACATAATAGGCACAGTAGCAACAACCAATACAAAGTTCGAGATAAAGGAGAACATACTTGAAATATGAACCGATAACCAATCAAAAATCGTATTTAGATATTCTGTCAATTTAGCAATCATTTCTTGATTGTTTTCAGCAGGAATATATTGTTGAATGGTTGGGTTCTGTTGTAATAGCTGAATCTGAGTAATAATACTTTGTGTAAATCTAGGTGCATTTTCGATAAAGCTTGTCACCTGATCACGTAATGTAGGCCAACCGATAATAGAGAAAACCGCCAGAATAATAATGACAATCAAGTACATCAGTAAAATAGAATAAGAACGTTTCAACTTCTTCTTTTCCATATAATTCACAACAGGGCGTAGCGGATAGTAGAGAAAAGCTGTAATTAAAAGTGGAACAATCGTGAGGCTAATTAAGGAAGCGATCGGTGTGAAAATAAAATCAACTAATGTCCCTAAGTAGACAATCAGGAGTATAAGCGCAATCCCTACACCTATACGAAAAAAACGTCTTTGTAGCATAAAAAAATCCTCCTCCAAAATCTTAAATAGTCATTATGTAGAAATGTGGTATATTCCCTATTTACTCATACGTACAAAGTAGTGAGTTGGATGCATCAATAGAAGTGTAGTGAAAGTTCTTCTTTGGGTCTATGTTACTATATAAACCTCAAGATGCTTGCTTAATCTTTGTAGAGAGGTAAAATAAAAAAGGAATCATTTGTAAGCGTTATTAAATAGCTACATATCCAAGGAGGCGTATCTATAATGACAATGAATTATCGCAGATTAGGTGGTAGTGGGCTGAAAGTAAGTGAAATTAGTCTGGGCAGTTGGCTAACTTACGGAGGATATGTGGAAAAGGAAAATGCGGTTCAATCGATTCGCGAAGCTTATGATTTGGGAATCAACTTTTTTGATACAGCTAATGTCTATGAACGTGGAGAAGCGGAAAAAGTAGTCGGTGCTACACTGAAAGACTATCCCCGTGAATCGTATGTGCTGGCGACTAAAGTATTTGGCGATATGGGAGACGGGCCGAACGATAAAGGGCTATCTCGCAAACATATCACTGAACAATGTCATGCTAGTCTGAAGCGTCTTGGACATGATTATATTGATCTTTATTATTGCCACCGCTTTTCACCAGAGACACCAATCGAAGAAACATTACGTGCACTCGATGATCTGGTGCGTCAGGGCAAAGTATTATATGTAGGCGTCAGTCAATGGACAGCTGCTCAGATGCAAGCTGCTGTTGGTGTAGCTGATCGTTACTTGCTGGATCGGATTGTCGTTAATCAACCGGTCTACAATATGTTCAACCGTTATATTGAAGAAGAAGTGATTCCACTTGGTGAAAAATACGGTATCGGACAAGTCGTCTATTCACCACTTGCTCAAGGACTATTAACAGGTAAATACACATCCAAAACGGATATCCCGGCTGATAGTCGCGCTGCGAAGCTGAAATGGGACGACGATCGCTTCAGCGATGAAAAACTTTCTCAGATCGGACAATTACAAAATATCGCTGATGAAGCAGGTATTTCGTTGACACATCTAGCATTAGCATGGATTCTTCGTCAAAAAAATGTATCCAGCGCCCTAGTCGGAGCCAGCCGTCCTGAACAAGTCAAACAAAACGCAAGCGCATCCGGCATTCAACTCACATCCGACGTGATCGAAGCTATCGAAAAAGTATTAACAGTCTAAAATCAAAATAATCCCCTATCACCTCAGCCTTCCAGCGTTATGGAAGGCTTTTTAGTTTAACTATATACATAAGCTGTAATATCCTAATTTCAATATCTCACTATCAAAATAATTCCCTATTTCTATCGATAATAGAAGTAACAAGTAACAAGTAACAAGTAACAAGTAAGCAAAAGCACTAAGCTACCATCATCTCTAAAATCCCTACCCTGCCCACTCCCACCCAAGATTTGAGGGCTTATCTCTGATAATTTAAAATGTAAAATGATATCCCACGCCAGCGGAGGCAATTATTATTCTGAAAGAGCGAAGCGATCGCCTTTAGAACGTAATCCCCACCGCAAAGCGGTCAATCAAGGGATTCCGTTCTACCAGCGACGACAAGAATAACAATTGCCGCAGCGTTCCGTATCTAGAAACCACCCAAATCCGCATTTAACCACAAATCCGCCCAATTTATGATAATCATTCTCAGAATTGTCCGCAAAACTATTGACCATAATTTTAAATGGATTTATACTTATTCTAAAATCAAATTAAGGGAATGATCCAAATGAAAACAATCAACTTGACGACACAGCGCAAAGCTGTATACGAAATCGTCTGCGAAGCTGCGGATCACCCGACTGCTGCTGATGTTATGAATCGGTTAGTAGAGCGTGGTCATAATTTTGCGTATGGAACCGTATATAACTCTTTACGATATTTATCAGATAAAGACTTGATTCGCGAATTGAAGTTAGGTGAAGCGGCAAGTCGCTATGACGGCAAAATGGATGATCACCAACACATTGTGTGTGAAAACTGTGGAGCTGTAGATGAAGTGATGACAGACGCACCTGTAGAATGGTATGCAGCCGTAGCTGAAGAAACGGGATATGATGTACACCATGCTCATGTCGTATTTAGAGGAGTGTGCACGGAATGTCGAAACAAATCACGAAAATAATTGATAATGATTATCATTTAGGTACAACAGACAAATTAATGAACTGGTCTGTAGCTGAACGAAATATGCGTAATACAGCCGATCTGATTGCTCATTCTTGTCCGATTACAAGACGTGTCGTTATTATCAGCCCAGCACCGAGTCGTGTTCATGAACTAACTCGTACATTATCGGATAGCTGTTTTGATGTAATGGTATTTCATCGTTGGGAAAGTAATGGTGCAGGAGCGATCAGCGCCGATTTGTTTATCTTTGATCTGATCTCTTCATCAGGTAGTCAAGATATCGAATCTGCTAAGTTGCAGTTTAATGAGAAAAATTCTCATTTACCAACTTTGTTCTTGGTACGTGAAGATATGTTGTCTACTGGTCTAAACGAATGGGCAGAAGAAGAATTGTTAGTCTGGCCTGCACGTCCGCAAGAAGGATTGTATCATGTGGAACGTGTGATTCGTGCTGGAAGTAATCGTCCTGCGGCACCTGCAACAGGAGATACTGAACATCGTACTGTTTTCAAAGACCTATGGATCGATCGTAAAAAAATGACTGTTCATCGTGCTCAACAACGAATTGAACTGACCAAAACAGAGTATGACCTCTTATTAATGTTGATCGAAGGCGAAGGCGGAGTACTGTCTCGTGAAGATTTGATGAGCGAAATCTGGGGTACTCAATTTTTCGGTGGAAGTAATGTAGTCGATGTTCATGTGAAAAGTCTACGTAAAAAAATCGGTGATAATGCTTCTGCACCGCAATATGTAGAGACCGTGCGTGGTGTAGGTTACCGATTGGCAGATTAAGAACCTCTTCATCATTTCTTCATCGAAGGCTCACAGGTAACTCATGAATGACGGTAAGTGAAGATGTTAGAATGAATCTAATCTTTGGAATGAGTCTAATTATAAATTTATTTATACATTAGATTGATGACCATTTATGATGAGAGGATGATTTCTAACGATGACAAACAACGACCACCGTCTAACGACTAACCAGGGCGCACCTGTAGGGGACAATCAGAATTCCCGTACTGCAGGTCGTAGAGGACCTACTTTATTAGAAGATTATCATTTGCTAGAAAAAATCGCTCACTTTGACCGTGAACGTATTCCAGAACGTGTGGTTCATGCTCGTGGAGCAGGCGCTCATGGAGTATTTCGTGTCGATCAAAGTATGAAAGAATACACCAAAGCTAACTTTTTACAAGAAGTAGGCGCAGAAACACCTGTTTTTGTCCGCTTTTCGACGGTTATTCATGGTGTAGGTTCACCAGAGACAGCACGCGATCCGCGCGGTTTTGCTGTTAAATTTTATACAAATGACGGCAACTACGATATCGTAGGTAACCATTTGCCTGTATTTTTTATCCGTGATGCGATCAAATTCCCGGATATGGTACATTCACTCAAACCTGATCCGCAGACTAATTTACAGACACCTGCACGTTATTGGGATTTTATGACACTCACTCCAGAATCCACGCATATGATGACATGGTTATTTTCAGATCATGGCACACCGGCAAATTATCGTGAAATGGATGGATTCAGTGTTCATGCGTTCAAATGGATTAATGCTGAAGGTAAAGTTACTTATATCAAATACAAATGGGAAAGTGTACAAGGCGTGCGTACATTCTCTGCTGATGATGCTGAAAAGCAACAAGGTAAAGACTTCAATCATGCGACACGTGATCTATTCGAGCATATCGAAAAAGGTGAATTCCCGGAATGGACATTGAAAGTCCAATTTATCCAACCCGAACATATAGACAATTATGCGTTTGATCCATTAGATCCAACTAAAGTATGGCCGGAAGATCAATTTCCTTTCCATACGGTGGGCACAATGACACTCAACCGCAATCCAGATAACTTTTTTGCAGAAGTAGAGCAATCTGCGTTTTCACCAAGTGCTCTAGTGCCTGGTATTGAACCTTCTGAAGATAAATTGCTTCAAGGACGTCTATTCTCTTATCCAGATACACAACGTCACCGTCTAGGAACGAATTATTTACAAATTCCGATCAACTGTCCGTATGCGCCTGTTCGTAATCAACAACGAGATGGACAGATGAATACCAAGCAAGATACATCAACCTACAATTACGAGCCAAACAGCTATACAGATGGCCCTACAGAAGATCCGCATTATCGGGATTCTGAAGTGGAATTGGAACAAGGACATGTAACCCGTCAAAAAATAGCCAAAACCGATGATTTTGCTCAAGCTGGAGAACAATATCGTTCATATAATGCTCAAGAAAAAGAGAATTTATTGCAAAATTTGGTTAATGATTTAAAAGAGGTTAAAAAAGATACTCAATTGCTTGCGATCTGTAACTTTATCCGTGCTGACCGTGAATATGGTATGCGTCTAGCGCAAGGATTAGGGATCGATATTAGTGAATTTATGGGACAAATGAGATCATAACAATCTCTTGCAACAGATGTACACAGGATTGACTTGAGATATTCAGCGTTCCGCTTTATATTAAAGGGGTATCGTTAGTTGGAGTAAAGCAGAACGCTTTTATATATAAGCTGTTGGTAGAGACCTTAATCGATCTCAGATAAAAATAGCTTAGTACAATAAGGTCACTATTGACCGCTGTTATGACGCAAAGGAGCGCTACACACTTTTAGTTGTGCGCTCCTTTGTATACTCTAAAAAAGGGGTGATAAAGGTAGAAGTGGTCTGTTTAGATGAATAGCGTGCAGGAAGATCAACAGATAGGTGCTTACTATTCCAAAAGGTTGAAGGAGATGTGAGTCATGAGAAAATCATGGAGCGTTGGCATGATAGGTGTGTTGTTAGTCTTTGTAGTCGGAACGTCCAGTTCGTTCGTTGCACCTGCATTTGCGGCCACTGAAAACGGATCTTATACTGTTGTTACTCCTGATATTTTAACCAAGCGACCAACCACAGACATTTTACCTGCCGATTTCCCTATTCCCGATGATGCTGTCATCGACACTTCCCAACAAACGTATATTGATGGACAACAAAATATGGTGCTTGTATTTCACACCAAAAGCAGTATGGAGACGCTAGCCAAAACGTATAATGAATATTTCCGTATTATCAATATGGATCAAGCCATTCAGACATTAAATGAACAACAATTGAGTGTAAAAGGAACCGATCCTGCAACAACCCAACAATGGTCATTAAAAGGTGCTCCTACAGCTTCTAAAGATACCGTAGAAGTGACTGTACAAGTTGTTAAAACTCAATAAAGATAGGTAATTTAATCGAAAAAGAGAACGATAGGAATGAATATATACCCATGAATAAGATCATATAAAAAAGCCTGAATAGACAATATATTCAGGCTTTTTGGTATGTTTATTAAATAATGAGTATTTTCACAGCATCTAATCTTTCTACTTAAAAATTGTTGTGCATATTACTTCTCTGACCACGTAAGTGTTAATTGAACAACATCTTTGCCGGCTTGAGGGCTGCCGATTAGAGACCAGACTTGCTTGGTTTTGGGATCGGTTCCTTGAATAATAAGATTTTTTTCATCAATAGTGGAACCTGCATTAGTTAAGGATTTGGCATCGAAATATTGTTTGTAGGTTTGAGACAATGTTTCCATACTTCCTTTGGTTGTGAACATGAGCAATACTGATTTTTTACCATCGTTTTCTTCTTGATGAGAAGTAGAGATCACCGCATCATCGGGAATGGGAAAATCGGTTGGTAAATACGTAGGACGTTTTTCTACGCTATCCGCAGCAATTGGTCCTTTTTCTTCGATCGAACCTGTACTGGTTGTTGATGATTCGCTATTTTCTGTTGCTGGTTCGGTCGTTCCAGTGGAAGAGTCTGTAGCCGCAGAAGACTCTGTCGAAGTATCCGATGATTCGTCATCTGTTGTAGCAGGGGTTGTAGGTGTTGCTTCATTTGTGTTATCTGTCGTCGTATTCGTTTCTTGATCGGTTTCATTGGAAGGATTAGCAGGTGCTGATGCGCTACTACATGCACTCAGGACAGCGATAAACAATATGCCACATAGCAATAGACTGTATACTTTTTTCATCCATGATTCCTCCTGTTTCTGAATAAGATAAGTTGCCAATAAACTATAGTGATTGATACACATCCAGCTTGTTGTTTCATCTAAATTATAACATGACTGTAACACTCAGGCATATTTAGACAATAAGCTGAAAATAACCATAACAATAAGTTGCTCTTTTTTCAAAAAAATAGCTTCGCAAAATGATATTATTCTGGTATTATTTGTATAATGTATCCTCATATATCGTAATTGAAGAAAAAAGAATCAATTCTACTTTAAAGGGAGAAATTTGACGAGTGCTTCGGATATACACTACTATATGTAGTGTGAGGTGGCATAAGCATATGAAAATACAAAACTTTAAAGTAGGCGCAACAGGGATGGATCGCTTTTTTGGTCCGCTGGAAGCTCAAGTGATGAATATTCTGTGGGATATGGATCACCCGATGACGATCAAAGAAGTCCTTTCTTCGCTCCAAACAACCAAGTCACTTAGCTTCAATACGATTATGACCGTGATGAATCGGTTGGTTGAAAAAGGAGCATTAACGAAAACAGGCGAAAGTCGTAGTTTTCATTACACTCCTACAGAAAGTCGGGAGCAATTTTTGAACAATCAGTCCAGGGAATTGACGCATGAATTGATGGAAGAATTCGGGTCACTCGCCGTAAATCATATGGTAGATGTGCTGGAGGAAGTAGATCCTCAACTTATTCGCGCCTTGGAGGATAAAATCAAACAATGGAAAAAAGAAACGTAACTCACTGGGAACGTCGTTCAAGAACACTGTTTCGTATAAGTTTCGGTCTCTCGTTATTTACGATAGGGCTTATGTTTATTTATGCGTTGCATACGATATTCGGTTGGAATATTCCGTTTGATCTGCTACGCATCTGTAACCGTTGGATGGAAGCTCAAGGATGGTTTTCGGTAGCCCATTTACTAAGAGGTCTAGTTCTTTGTACATTTGTACTGTATATCGGTTATGGATTAGATCAGTGGGCAGGGTCTTATCGGGCTTATCGTTATTTTCGCTCGTTACAAGATGTGCAGCAATCGGCGCAATATAATGCTATGTATAGTGAGAACAAAGAATTATTTATGATTATTCGTTGTTCGCAACCTGTCGCCTTAACTATGGGTATTTTTCGCCGCCGAATTATTTTATCAGATGGACTACTGCGGATGTTGGATAAACAAGAACAAGAAGCTGTTGTACATCATGAGATGTTCCATTATCAGCAACGTGATCCATTAACTACATTTTTGTTAGGGCAGTTTGCGCTTGCGTTGTGGTTTTTACCGATTTTGAAAAATATCACTTTGCATTACAAAATATCGCGCGAAATTCTAGCAGATAGTTATGCAGTCCATCGCTTAGGAACTCCTGTTGGCTTGGGCGGTGCTCTACTGAAACTAATTCATCGTCAGCATTCTCGTTCCCCTCAACCTTTTCGAATGATCTATTCTTCTTTTGCCGAAACGTCACTCAATTATCGTATCCATCGCATTATTGAACCGGATCAAGAGAAATCTCTGCGGTTGCCGGTATGGCCTGTGCTACTTTCATTAGTTGTGCTAACAGCACTTAGCATTTTGTTATTATGGTCACTTATATGATTATTGTATAAGCGACTATTTTTATAACTATACACTACAGTATGTAGTGAAGATTACATGAGATGAACAAATAAAGGAGGAGTAATCATGTTGCTTAAACGTAATGTGGAATTAGGATTGTTTATTGTTCGCGTATTAACAGGTGTTATCTTTTTATTGCATGGGTTTTCCAAATTTCAAGGTGGTATTGGTGGCACAACAGGATTTTTCCAAAGTATCGGATTACCCGGGTTTTTGGCTCCGGTCGTAGCTATTATAGAAATTTTGGGAGGATTATTGTTGATTCTGGGTCTACTTACTCGTATTGCAGGTGCGGCTTTGACAGTGATTATGATTGGAGTGTTATTGACTGCCAAAGCAGGTCAGCCATTTATGATGGGTACAGAGTTCGATTATTTGCTTTTATTCACTTCGCTTCAATTGGCATTGACAGGTAGTGCTCTATTATCTGTGGATAGTCTGCTTTTCAAAAATAAATACAATAGCCGACTTGCTGAAAACTAAGTAATACACAATATATTTGTATGAAATGAATACGAAACAAACAAAAACCGACAAAATATCTTTGAGATATTGTCGGTTTTTTGTGTTACATCTACAAAACTAACATGGTTTAGGCGATATATACAGTACTAGCAAATTGTAGATGATGAGCAACAGACATCAAAATCATCTGTATTCATTTATAGAAAGAGTGGGGTTTATGAAAAAAAGGATGAAAATGCCTAAACCAAGCAAAAAAACAACTACATCATCTTCTTTTCGGTGGTCTATACGTAATCAATTAATTGTAGCATTTGCTTTGATTTTGCTAGGGCCAAGTTTAGTGATTGGTGTAAGTATGTACGATAAAGCAAAAGAAGAAGTACAAGATCATTTGATTGCCAGTGCAACCCAAAGTGTACAAACAGCTAATCTATTTATCAGCAATGCCATTGCGACCAAAATGCATGATGCTGAATATTTATCAAGTGTATTTAACAGTTCGATGATCGATGGCCGATTGAGTCCAGAAATCGTTCCCAAATTAGCACAATATCTTGGCGAACATCCTGAAGCTATCGATACATTTGTCGGTACACCGGATGGAACGATGATTCGCGGCGTACCTAAAGAAAATGAGAACGGCTATGATCCGCGTGAACGAGATTGGTATAAATTAGCTCAAGCTTCTCCCGGTCAAACGATTATGACACCTGTTGTTATCAACTCGAGCAAACTTCCTGTAGTGATTCTGGCGCATACTTTACCAGATAATTCGGGGGTATTAGGTATTTCATTAAATCTAGAAAGTATTTCTAAACTAGCAGATATTAATGTAGGTAGCGAAGGTTATGTCGTTATTTTAGATACAGAAAAGAAATATATTGTGACACGTAATGGTGTGACAGGTGAGGTAGCAGCAGGGGAATATCTGGATACAATGTATTCCAAAGACAATGGTACGATTGATTATACATTTAAAGGTGAGCCGAAAAAGATGGTCTTTCTCACCAACAAAGAAACCGGCTGGAAAATCGCAGGTACGATGTATACAAGCGAAATTGCTGAAGCTGTTCAACCGATTCGTAATCAAGCTTTAGTGATTATTATTATCGCTATTGTGATAGCAGCGATCATTGTAGCTTTTTGTATCAATATGATTATGAAACCTTTATTGAGTCTACGCAAAACGACTCAACAAATCAGTGAGGGCGATCTCACGATCCAGATTGATCAGCGTAAAAATAATGAGATCGGTGATCTAGCGCGTGACTTTACGATAATGGTCGCTAGTCTGCGTGAGATGATTGAGAAAGTAAGAGATACGACAGACAATGTATCTTCCGCTTCGGAAGAACTAGCAGCTGGAGCAGAAGAAACCAGTCGTTCTGTTGAACATGTAACTATGGCGATTCAAGAAGTTTCTACAGGCAGTGAACGTCAGGTAACAGGAGTCGCAGTAGGCGCAGATGCAATCCATCGTATGTCAGAACGTGTGTCTGAGATTTCTGGTCACGTAGCTGAAGTAAGCCAAAGTATGAGCGATGCAGCCACAGCTTCTGCTAAAGGAAATGAATCGGTTATTAATGTAACTCAACAGATCTTTGAAATTCAATTAACTGTTGATCGATTAAGCGAAATTATTGCAAGTCTAAATACGCAATCTAGTGAAATTGGTGGGATTGTTGATTTGATCCGTAATATTGCCAAACAGACTAATTTGCTAGCGTTAAATGCTTCAATTGAAGCGGCAAGAGCAGGCGAACATGGTAAAGGATTTGCTGTCGTTGCCGATGAAGTGCGTAAGCTTGCATCTGAATCGGGTGAATCGGCAGAGCGTATCGGTAACCTTATTACAGGCATGCAAGGCATCGTAGCTCAATCGCTAGAAGTTATGGATCAGGCGAAAGAGAATGTAAACGGAGGTATTCTAGCTGTTGATACATCTGGACGTTCGTTCTCTAGAATTAACCGCGCTATCAAAGCAGTCTCTCGTAAAATGAACGATGTAACTGGAACGACAGATCATTTAAATAATGATGCAGATGCAGTAGTAGAAGCGATTGAAGATATCGCTAGCATTTCTGAACAAGCGGCAAGCAATACTGAGACGATTTCAGCAGCAGCCGAAGAACAACTCGCTTCGATGCAAGAAGTATCCAGTGCAGCTACCGATTTGACTCGTCTTGCAGAACAGTTACAACAATTGGTATCTCGTTTTAAAGTATAAAAAGTAATAAAGAAAAGTTTCAACACATCAACCGTTGTCCCATATATATTGAGACAACGGTTTTTATTATTTTATATTTTACATTATATTAGTAAGTTTGTTACAATAATTCAGTAAATACATTATCAAAGTACAGCAGATCGACTACCCAGGGAGGAAAAAATATGTTTACAGTATATCCATCAGCAGAGCGGTTTAGCTTTGATCGAGGTTGGCTACAAGGCAGTCATAGCTTTTCATTTAGTGAATATCAAGATCCGAATAATGTGAGCTTTGGACCTCTTCGTGTCTTTAATGATGATGTGATTGCTCCTTCACGTGGATTCGGTGCTCATCCCCATAGCGATATGGAAATTGTCTCGATTATACTGGAAGGTCAACTTCGTCATGAAGACAATCTGGGAAATGTAGCGGTTAGTTCTTTTGGCGGTGTACAGCGGATGTCTGCGGGTACAGGGGTTGTGCATACAGAGCATAATGCTTCTGACGAGACCCATTGTAATCTATTGCAGTTATGGTTTGAACCGGAAGCGCGCGGGTTGAAGCCTTCTTATATGAGTTCATCGTATAATCCTGCTTCCTTAAATGGTCAATTGTTGCCGATTGTGAGTCGTCAGGGTGGCGAGAATCAGGCGACGATTCATCAAGATATGACTATTTATCTTAGTCGCCTCGAAAAAGGACAAGAGATCAAATTTGTTCAGCATCCAGATCGCCGTACGTATGTATTTGTAATTCAAGGCAGTCTGACGATGAACCAAGAGCATCTGCTCTCCAAGCGTGATGCTGTACGAATCGAACAAGAAACTCATTTGCAGATGACAGCAGAAGAACCGGTCTTTTTCTTGCTGATCGACTTGCCTTAGGAGGAATAGTGCTGATGAAAGAAACCGTTATGGTTAAGCATGCAGTGACAGGCCTTGAATTATTGAATAACAATAAACATTCATTTACCTATGAATTAATCGATTTACCCGCAGGTGGATTCCGAATGACTTTGGTCGGCGCACCTGAAGAGATCGTACAAGATATTCTTACTTTGCAAAATGAACTGAATCTATTTCGCTTTGAATTACCTGAAGATGCTCCTCAGATCAAACACTGGTATTATGTCAAAGAACATGGTGTACAGTATCAAGCAGACCAACAACAATTGATAATTGAAGCATCATCAGAGATTGTCTATCTACCGTCAGAGTATTTAGAATAGTTGTAACGAACAGTCTTTTTAAATGATTTGTAAGACCTCATTGTGCTATGCTCTATATAGCTATTTTGAGGTCTTTAGTCTACTTATGGTTTAAATAATGATATACCAATCATTTCTACAACTAGGAGGAAACAGCATGCAAATCACTAAAGGACAAAAAGTTGATATTACCAAAGGTCGTGCGTTATCGCAGATTGCGATCGGATTGAACTGGGAAACGGCTACAGCAAATTTGGATATTAATGCTTCTGCTTTTTTACTCAATAATGCTGGAATTTGTACGCAAGACGAAGATATGATCTTTTATAACCAGCAAAGTAGTCGACAACAAGCGGTTACTCATTCTGATCAAAGCCCTCAAGACCGGGAAATCATTCAGATCACTCCGAGTAAGATTCCATCTGATATTTCGAAGATTGCAATCACATTAACGATTCATGAAGAAGGCAATCATAATCATTCATTTCAAGACGTACAGCAAGTGAATTGTCGTATTTATGATCCGTTGACCAATGAAGAACTGATTACGTTCTCTTTTGGTGAAGGGTTAAGTAGCGAGACAGCGATTGTGGTAGGCGAAATATATTTACATAATGAAGAATGGAAATTTAATGCGATTAGTAGCGGATTTAACGGCGGATTATCTGCATTAGTACAGAATTTTGGGCTGTCTGTAGACGATGATGTTGCTCCATCGGCTCCTGCTGTAGAAGTAACTCCATCAACTCCGCCTGTAACTGTTGCTCCGGTATCATTAATGAAGATTGAACTGAAAAAGAAAGAAAGTATCAATATCCAAAAATCTCCGACAATTACAGCCACACTCGAATGGGAAACGAAAAAAGATTTAGATCTATACTGCTTTTATGTTACGCAAGCCAATCAAGTAGGTAAAGTCTATTATCGAAATCTAGGCTCTATTCATGAAACACCTTATATTACGCTGGATGGAGATGCGTTAACACATGGTAAAGAAACGATTCAAATTCATCGACCAGATGCTTTGAAATATGTACTATTTGCCGCATATAGCGCGGTAAGCAATGGAACAGGTAGCTTTAAATCAATGAAAGTACGTGCAGTGGTCGACAACCATCAAGGACAAGTGATTACTTCTCCACTTCATGAAAAAAATAATTATGCATATTGGGTAGCGATTGCTCATATTGATTTTACCGATGTAAATGCTACTCGTATCAGTCATGTCGAACAGTATTCAGGTAGAGGTGTAGAAGCAAGCCCCTGGTTGTACGAAGACGGCACATTCAAAATGGATGCAGGTCCAGAAGAATTTAAAGATTGAAGATCATCCATAAAAAAATAGATACAAGATCGGAGCTGACCTATGAATATCCTTATCACTGGAGCCGCTGGCAAAATTGGAAGCGAACTGACCGCATATTTACAAGATAAGTTCCAACTACGGCTTGCGGATCTGCATACCGATCGATTACAGGGTTATCAGCAGACCAAGCATGAGATTATGACCCTCAATATCACTGATCCCGAAGCTTGTCAGCAAGCCTGTGAAGGCATCGACATCGTAATTCATCTAGCAGGAGATCCTTTGCCAGATGCAGGATTTTACGAATCGTTGTTAGATAATAATATCAAAGGAACGTTTAATATTTTCCGAGCTGCCCAAGATCAAGGTGTACAGCGAGTGATTTTAGCAAGCAGTGCACAGACGATAGAAGGGTATCCAATCGATGCTCAAATTTATCCTGATATGCCGACAAGACCACGGAATCTGTATGGTGTGAGCAAGTGCTTTGGAGAATCATTAGCTTCGTATTTTGCATATACCGAAGGGCTACAGAGTATTGCGATTCGTATTGGTGCGTATGATGATTTTAAGGCAGAAGGGCCGACACTTGAAGCACGTGATATGAGCGCATATCTCAGTCCAGCAGATATGTGTGATCTATTTTATAAGTCGATCATTGCTACCGATCTTGAGCCTTTTGCTATTCTTCATGGAATATCAGATAATCGGTTTAAGCGTCTTTCTTTGGATGATACGAAAAAGAAAGTGGGCTATGATCCCAAGTCGGATGCATTCGCTCTTAGTGACATTTCGTTGTATGATAGCCCGCGTTAATATCAAATATATGAACCTCTGCGTCTATTTAGCGTTTCTCTTTTCTCATACTTAAATACCTATCAAATGTAATTAAATATATTTGTTTGTCGGATTTTTGCAAGAAAAGGGTAATCATACATAGGAAGCGGAATTTCTGTCAACACTCTATGTAAAGGAGATTACTTGTCTTATGAAAGTACAACCTGATCGCAAAACTTACATCAAGCAAGCTATTTTAATTGGAGATTATCATCAGGAAGCACCATATCATCCTCTAGAACCAATTGAAAAAGAGATTCGTAAGCTGATGCCTGAAGGCTGGGAATTACATGTAACTGATGACTACGATATGTTCACTGCTGAACGTTTGGAAGCGTATGATCTGTGTATTTCGTATACAGATACGTTTGACAAAAAGTTCAGTGTTGAACATACCGCAGGCATTATCTCATATGTTGTGAATGGTGGCGGGTTACTAATCATTCATGCAGGCGTATCGATGCAAGAACAGCGACATGAAATGAAGTTATTAATGGGAGCTGTCTACCGTGGGCATACTGATTATCAGCAATTAAATATGTGTGTATCTTCTCCAAGCCATCCGATTATGAAAGGTATTTCTTCATTTTCGATGGATGAAGAGCCATATGAATTTTCATTGCTATCAGCGGCAGAACGTACAATACTGATGGAGTATAATCTAGATGGAACTACATGGCCGGCGGCATGGTGTTCTGAGTATGGATTAGGTCGAATCGTGTATTTGATGCCAGGTCATCATGCGGCTTCTTTTGACTATCCTGAATATCGCAAAATTGTAGTGCAAAGCATATTGTGGGGCGCTGGTCTGGATGCTGAAAATTAGAATATATTCTTACAGATCTGTAGAGCATCCTATCTAGCCATATCAATCATATTGGATATACAGAAATTAGGCATATCTGCTTTTAGACGTTATACTAATAACAGATCGACAAAGACATGGGCATGTTGCCATGAGTCGGTCATGAAGAAGTGACCGGACTATGGCAATGTGCAGGGCTTCTGTTAGGTAAAGAATACTTAGTGTAGATGAATGGAAGTATACAACAGGAGGAATGAAAATGAGCGATTTATTTAAACGAGCAGTTTCGCTAGGTCTTGGACTTACGATTGTCAGCAAAGAAAAAGTAGAAAAAACGGTAGAAGATTTGGTAAAACGTGGAGAATTGGCTCCTTCTGAATCGCGTGCATTGGTAAACAAACTTATGGATCGTGGCGAAGAAGAACAGAACCAAGTGAAAACATGGATTCGTGGACAAGTTCAGAAAGTGCTAACTGAACTGGAAGTGCCAACTAAAGAAACCACAGAACAATTGAATGAGCGGATCACGGTTCTCGAGAAGCGTCTTGCCGAACTGGAATCACCGCAACAACCGGAATAAGATGGCTCTTCATATCCGGCATGCCGGAAGGTATAGAGAAATAGCCATGGCGCTCATGCGTCATGGCTTTGGTTATATGGTCGAGGAACTCGGATTACACCAGATGCTAGCGATTCCGCTTCGACTGGCACGTCGTGAAGTACACGGTATTCGCACGCTAGGAGAACGTATCCGTCTGGTACTCGAAGAACTAGGTCCTACTTTTGTAAAGTTAGGTCAGCTTGCGAGTACACGCTCTGATCTTTTGCCTGAAAATATTATTAAAGAATTAACGAAGCTACAAGAACAAGTCCCTCCATTTCCTGCAACCGAAGCGCGAAAAATTATAGAATTAGAGCTAGGTTTACCGATTGAAGAAGTGTTCGAGTCGTTTGAAGATGTGCCTGTAGCAGCAGCATCGATCGGACAGGTACATTTGGGCACTTTACATTCTGGAGAAAAAGTAGCGATCAAAGTGCAACGTCCTGGCGTGTCACGTATCGTTAATCGTGATCTGGAAATTTTGCGTGATCTAACAGGGTTGATCAAAAAGCATATGGAATGGGCTTCTCAATATCAACTGGAAGAAATCGTTGAAGAATTTGCCAAGTCTATGCGCGAAGAATTAGATTACAGTGTCGAAGGACGTAATATGGAACGGATTGCAAGTCAATTTGAACGTGATCGGAATATCCATATTCCTGTAACGTACTGGAATTATACGTCTGCTCGTGTGTTGACGATGGAGTATATCGACGGGATTGCTTTAGGGAAACGAGAAGAGATTATAGAGCAAGGACTAGACTTGGGAAATGTGGCGCAACATCTGGTTGATTCGATGTTGCAGCAGATTTTTATCGATGGTTTTTTCCATGCCGATCCGCATCCAGGTAATCTACTGGCTTTGCGTGATGGACGTATTGCTTTTCTTGATTTTGGACTGATGGGACGACTGAGTAGTGAAATGAAAAGTCATCTGACAGCACTTATTATAGCGTTGTTACGTAAAAACACAGACAGTATGATCCGTGCGGTCATGAGATTAGGTTTTGTACCGGAAGATGTGAATATGTCTGCACTGCGTAGCGATTTTGAGCGTATGCGAGAGCAGTATTATGATGTTCCTTTTTCCCGTATTAATCTAGGCAGTGCATTGAATGAAATGTTTGATGTGGTGCGTCGTTACCGGATCGGGATACCGCCGGACTTGACGTTGTTGGGCAAATCATTGATCACACTTGAAGGTGTGATTGAACGGTTAGATCCATCGCTGAGTATTTTGAGTATGGCAGAACCTTTTGGACGCAAGTTGTTACGAGATAAATATGCGCCTAATAAAGTTCGTCAACGTATCACAGATGGAGCATTACATGCTGTTGAAATGCTAACCGATCTACCGAGGCAAGCATCCGAATTATCTCGTATGATTCGCACCGGTAAAATGAGAATAGAAGTCAGCGTACCTGAAGTTAAAGATATGATGCAAAAAATGGATCAGATCAGTAACCGACTGGCTTTTAGTATAGTATTGCTGGCTTTTAGTATTATTATGGTCGGTCTTATTGTCGGTTCATCATTACGAGATCAGACACCGATTCTATGGGGATTCCCTGTAGTCGAGATTGGTTTTGTGATTGCTACATTGATGGTGATTTGGCTATTTTATGCTATTTTCAAATCAGGTCGATTTTAGAAAAAACGTTATATTTGGAGATTTACAGATTTCAAATGATGTGGTATTCTTTCTGAGTCGATATACTTATACAGATATAACTTAATACCTATTTGTTCGTAAAGCATACGGGCTATTCCTTTTTCAAGGGAGTAGTCCGTTTTTTGTTTGTATATTTCACATATAGTTATATATGAAGGTGTTTTATTTTCCAAATTCAGCTATAAAGATTAGGTCTTGGAAGAAAGCGAATTATCTTTTATAATGAATTTTGTAGTTCTTAAGATACATATTAGTCTATATTGCCTATATTTTATTCAGGGGGAAAGAAAATGAAAAAGAAAATGATGACTGTACTTGCGGCAATGATATTATTTACAGGAGTAGGTGTAACTGTACCTCAAGTGGATGCAGCGAATAATAAACCACAAATTGAAGTGTTATTAGATGCACGCAAAATGGCATTTCCAGATGCCAAACCTTTTCAAGATGATAGCAATGCGGTGATGGTACCTATTCGATTTGTATCTGAAAAATTGGGCGCTAAAGTGGGATGGAGTAAGGCTGGAGGAAAGCAGATTGTTACTTTAAAAACTGACAAGCATACTGTCTCTATGACAGTCGGATCAGCTACAGCAGTAGTCGATGGTGAAAGTAAGACGTATGATAGTAAGATTATTTTAAAACAAAGTCGCACGTTTGTACCGTTACGTCTTGTTAGTGAAGGACTTGGACAAACAGTGAATTGGGATCAAATTGGCAAGTGGGTGTGGATTGGAAGTAAAAAAACTCTAAAAATTGATGAGTTAAATCTAAAAACACAATCTCTGGAGCCTTATAGAACATACTTCGCTTCGATGAAAAATAACTTTTACTTTCTAAAACATCTTGGAAGTACTCCCTATACTGGAGCTGTTAATGTCAAGTTCAATGATTTTCCAGCAACAACTCTAGCGGATATATCTATTTACAGCATGGAACCCTATAGTCAAGCTGGAGCTGAGTATTTAAAAGTTCGTTCTACGGGAAAAACTAATAATATTCTACTCCTCACAGACAAAGGGGATGCTCGATATCGGATGCCCAGAGAGGATATGACTAAAAAAAATGCGGATGGTACCGAGTATAACTTTTACGAAATTTATTCAAGAGCTGACGTAGATTTGGATGGAATCGTTGATAAAAAAAACTTATCTCTAAAAGATATCAAATACATTAACTTGGTTAATGCCTCTAAGACTAGCTTAGTTATTGTAACTAATCCTTGGAGAAACTAATATGGCTTCCTTTTTATTTAAATATCGTGCTTTTATTTCTGTATTTTTAGTAATTATATTTTTAATACCTACTTTAGTATTCCCAGCAAATCATACTTCTTTTGCTGCTGAATCAAATAGTGCGGTTACACCCGTTAGTTTTTATAAAAATGAGTCTCCAGATGCCACAGATGCAAACAAGCGTTATTTTGTGGGTATGATGTACTTTGATATGTGGAAAGGAACAACGTGGGATTTAGAAAAACAACCTCAAGTGGGGGACTTTGGAGAAGCTGTACAAGACTATATTTTCAAGTTTCCTAATCGTAAAATAAAAAGTATAACTGCGGAACAGTTTAAACCTACTGCGGATAACTTAGTTTATTTTGAAGCTTCTCGTACTGATCATTGGGAAAATTATGCGGAGATTGTATCTAATGGTGGCAAAGAAAACACACTGTCATTTACCACTTCTGGAATAGGTACAGATACTGCATCCATTCCATTTAAAATTAATATGAAGTTGAATACCAATTCTGGAAAAACTAAAAATATTACAGAGAATTGTGGGGATCGCTGTAATGACGGAGTTAAGGGTTATCGTATCTTTGCTCCAGTATTATTTACCATCGAACTAGATTCAGAATTAAACGTATACTACAAAACCAAAGATGGTAAATCTCTTAACGATGTTTTTCCTCCTCGTATCGAAGAGATGAAGCCAGGTACAGAATATGTTTTTACGCATCCAGAGAATCCAAAATACAAATATGTTGGATATAAAAAGAGTACGACTGGCGAAGATCCTACAGGAGAGATGATAACAGGGGATCCACCCAAATTTAAATACTCTGGCTCTTTTGAAAAGTATATTGCTTATCAGTACTATGATGTAATCTCAGATCCATGTGAACTTGATCCTGATGCAGAAGAATGTACTGTACCTCCAGAGCCTCCCAAAGAAGACAGTCTTTGCGAATATACAATCTTGCCACCCACTGTGAAAACGACAACAAATAAATCACTATTAGATCCACAAGCACAAGGTCATATCCTAGCAGATGACAATACTAATGATCGTCACTTTGATGCGACTCGGGCAATACCGACTTCTGAGCATTTATATGCCAATGCATGGGGATATAATTATTTGTTCCAGCATGAATTTGATAATATGGATGGCCAAGTAGAATACAAATGCAAAGTCAAAGTAGTTTATAAGCTCAAGTGGAAAGAAAAGCGTGGAAGTGGAGATAACGAACGTTGGGTTTCTAAATCAGATACAGATACGAAGACTTACAATTTTTCGTATACAAGAGACTATGATTACTGGAAGATCAAAGTACTTGAAGTACTCGGTCTAGATCAAGCTACAATGTCTAACTATGCTCTACCTGGTGGAAAAGTATCTATACCTACGACTGGTTATACTCCACCTAATGTAGAACTAGAACATAGCGATAAAGTAGAAGACCATGTTAAGCCTGATGATGATATTCTGGTGAAATATTCTCCACCAACATTAGATGGTGGTAAACAAGGTCGTCCAAGAACACCGAATGATGAATCCAAATTAAAGAACATTGCAGAAGGTAACACAGATGATGCGGAAGTCAAAAATGATGCTATTCAGTTCTCTTTTGAAGGAAAAGATACGGAAGTGATGAATGGAGAATGGATTCTAAAAACAGCTCCTACGCCCAAAGAAATCCCCGTACCCCGTCAAATTCGCTCATTCAAAGATTCTAGCGAAAAAGTGTTATATGTAGGGTCTCAGCTTATTAGCCCTAAGCTTATTAACAAAGCCAATACAATAGCAACAGGAACAATCTATTACAAGATGTTAGAGCAACATGTGCAAGGTAGTGGAGATCAGAATTTTCCGATTACAGGCATCAATACCGTAACTGTACATACACCTGTTGTAAATTACTCTCTTGTCTCGGATGACCAGAAGCACAATCAGAAAACAACACCTGACCTATACAGTTCAGCTTTGATTTTAGATCGTCCTTTTTCTGTACGGATTCCAACCACAGGACAGCATATTACTTATCCTGGTTATGGTCATCGAGATTATGCGAAGTATGTCCGTACCAAGCAAGTACAATTTCCTTTCGATGTGTATAACAAGGAGCAGACAATATTTATTCCGAAAAATACATGGGTTGATGTGCCAGTGACACAACTCGATACCTTTTTCTTTTTGCCGGTATGGGTAGATGAAGGGAAATACCAGATTCTATTTCGTACGATTGCAGAAAATGCACCGACTTCTTTTACAGTACAACGTAATGCGAATGTGACTTTGGACAATCATGTAGCTGTTGAAAGTGTACCTGTAGATGTGATTGGAAGAGTGTATGATTTTCATATTACAGATATTGCCGATTATAACTGGCAGATTGTGTTCCGTCCGTGGGAAAATATCGATGTACCTGATCAAGCTTCGTATTGGGTAGGAGCCAATGGAATAGATGGCGCACCCCGTGGAAATAATACGCCTTATGTACTTCCTGTTCGTCAGGGTAGCCATCCGTTTTATCGTAATCTAGCGGTGAAAACAGGTTACCATTTCAAATTCGATCTCAAAACTAAAGGCAATATGTTTGGAGCACAAGACAGTATACGTATTACACCGACCTTTAGTTATGTTCCGCGTGAAGGTGGAACCCCTTTTCCAGTTGATTTGTATTATTCGACAGCTACTGAGAATCTAATAAAGATCGGTTCACCGCAAGATAAAGTACAGCGCTATACTATTTTGAACGATCCTTTGCGAAATGTACCTGACGATGAATTAAAAAATACAGCACTGTATATGTATGATCTGTTGCTACAACAAACTCATTTTTCTCAACAGAATAAGCCGATGCAGAGCAATACTAGTGGGGCAAGCAAATCTACAGCTATCTCTGCAAATGCACCCGATTCTGCTATCTGGAAAGTTATTCTAGAACGTGCAACTACTTCATTATGGCGAAATCTGACGGGCATCTCTTGGGAAATTACAGCAGAACAATTACAATCTTTAGCGCAAAAAATGGACAATGCTAATGAAGCTTCTTCTTTCAATGGATTTTCTACGATATCTTCATCCGTTTCACCAGTAGAAAATAACATAATATCACCGAACAATGCCGAAGAAGCTGTTCACATGTTCCAACAGGCTAGTCGTACGCGCAAAGTGAATGTAGGCACATTTACTCAACTATTGTTGACTCAGCCACTACGTACTTTGATCGGCCCACAGACTAATTTGCCAGAAGGAAATAATACGATGCGTTCATTAGCAGCGGTGCAGAAATGGTACGGGGAATATAGCCTACCTGCGGATGTTCTAGTTGTCAAACAAGGTACAGCTTTAGAACAATTTACAGGCTCAACGAATACAAATCGAAAGCAGACAACAGCAGACCCTTCTGTAGATAACAATATCCAGTCGAATCCAGCTTATAGTAGCGCAAAAGGATTAGACGAGCATTCATCCGTTTTTCTGAAAGATGGCTATATTGTTGTTAACTTTAATATAGAAACGATTCAGAATAATGATTTGGAGAAGCCACATTTGCAATATATCAATGCTCCACTGATTAATCAATGGCAACTGGAAGGATTTCAAAAGCACGTTGTAGATCCATGGGGATTTGAGTTTCAGTTAAAAGATGGAGACGTATTATTTTATCATGCGAATAAAGGAAGTCGAAGTGATTTCCAATCTTCGGTGACCCATTAATCTATCTAGCTATAGATGAACCTCTATCAATATATTTTAAATTCATCAAAAAAAGATGTAGGTTTTATAGAGAAAATTTTGTATAATGAAAATCTATCTGTACCTACGGCTCTGTTTTCCCGCGAGAGGAAAGCAATCTACTTATTTTGAATTTAATATCATAATGAATACTGTCTGCGATATTCGTTCGGAAAGTTTTTAACGTCCGGGCAGATTCGTTATGTTCCACACAAGGAAAGAGGATGATCATGAATCTACAACAACAATGGTTTGGTAATGTTCGGGGAGACCTTCTTGCCGGTATTACTGTAGCCTTGGCTCTTATTCCCGAAGCGATCGGATTCTCGATTATTGCTGGTGTTGATCCAATGGTTGGATTATATGCTTCAATCTGTATCGCAATTGTTATCTCTATTGCAGGTGGACGCAGCGGGATGATCTCGGCGGCTACAGGCGCAATGGCAGTACTGGTAGTTGATCTTGTACGCGATCATGGTGTTGAATATTTATTCGCAGCCACGATCTTAGCAGGTATTTTTCAGGTATTACTCGGCTGGTTTAAGATCGGGCGATTTATTACCTTTATCCCCCAATCAGTCATGACTGGATTTGTTAATGCACTGGCGATTGTTATTTTTATGGCGCAATTGCCACAGTTTGTTGGGGCGAACTGGATCATGTATGCGATGGTGATAGGAACGCTGGCGATTGTCTATATTTTGCCACGCTTCACGAAAGCAGTGCCTGCACCACTGGTTGCGATTATTGTGATGTCGTTATTAACGTATTTCCTTCATTTGGATGTACGTACCGTAGGCGATATGGGGCAGTTATCGAATCAACCGCCTGTTTTTCATTTACCAATGATCGATATATCTTTGGATATGTTGCTGATTATTTTACCGTATTCGATTTCGCTTGCTTTTGTCGGTCTATTGGAATCGCTGTTAACTGCAACGATATTAGATGAAATGACAGATAGCAAAAGCGATAAAAATCGGGAAGCTCGCGGACAAGGAATTGCTAATATCGTTAACGGATTTTTTGGCGGTATGGCAGGTTGTGCGATGATCGGACAATCGGTAATTAATATCAAATCCGGTGGACGTGGACGATTGTCTACATTAACCGCAGGGGTATTTTTATTATTCTTATTGTTAGTACTCGGTAATATTGTACGTGAAGTACCGATGGGCGCTCTGGTTGGTGTTATGGTTATGGTATCTATTGGTACCTTTAGCTGGCGCTCATTAGTGACGATTCATAAAATTCCTTTGTCAGAAGCGATTATTATGGTGACGGTAGTTGCTATTGTCGTGGCTACAGATAACCTTTCTATCGGTGTCGGCGTAGGTGTAGTCATGAGTGCATTGCTATTTGGTTGGAAAATGTCTCGTATTCATATCACTGCAACGATGGAATCAGGCAATATCATCTCTAACCCTAATCTATTGAACAAAGTAGAACAGAATACAACTTCTTCTATAGAACAGGGTACAGCACAACCAGCACAGGTGAAAGTCTATGAAGTGAGTGGACCGATGTTTTTTGGGACGATGAGTTATTTTGTAGATCAATTTGTGCCAAATGATGATCCAGAACAGATTGTGATCGACTTTACCCGTTCACATATTTGGGATCACTCGGCTGTTATCGGGATTACCAAAGTCAAAGAAAAGTATAAAGCTGTGAATAAAGAAGTGCATATTCGTGGCTTAAATGAAGAAAGTCGTCTCCTGCTTGAAAAATTAGGAACAACTGCATTGTCTTCAGGACATTGACGTAACTAGAAATAAGCGGTATATTGACGCTAGAGCAGTTTATCCAAAATGGCATACTACGGACTTTTAAATGACGTTATAGATGTAAGCATCGGTATCTACCGGTGCTTCTTTTTACGAGAGCATTTTTTGAAATGCTGCTGAATAAAGATCACAAGAATGGGTGAATAGAGTTGAAAAATTTTAATGAGTTCGGCATCTCGCCGAATGTCGTAGAGCTTATGGCTTCCAGTGGAATCACACAGCCTACCGAAGTACAGCAGATGTCGATTCCGGGATTACTTAAAGGCGGAGACGCAATCGTTCAAGCCAAAACAGGTACAGGTAAAACGTTAGCGTTTTTACTGCCAATTTTTGAAAAGTTAAACTTGAACGCCGTTGGAGCACCTCAAGCGCTGATTATAGCACCAACACGTGAGTTGGCTCTACAGATTGCAACGGAAGCAAACAAATTAGCCGCTGCTTATGAAGGTGTACGTATTCTTGCTGCTTATGGTGGACAAGATGTAGAACGTCAATTACGCAAGCTTGAAGGTGGATGTCACCTTGTTGTGGGTACACCGGGTCGTCTGATTGACCATATGGGTAGAGGTACACTGGATCTAACGAAGATTCGTACACTGGTACTGGATGAAGCCGATCAAATGCTACACATGGGATTTTTGCCTGATGTTGAAAAAATGATCAATGCTACTTCTCCAGCACGTCAAACGATGTTATTTTCCGCAACAATTCCTGACGGTATTCGTCGTCTATCTGCGCAATATATGCGTACACCAAAAGATATTCGTGTCGGTCCTGCTGAAAGTGTACCGTTGAAATTGATCCGTCAATTAGTGGTAGAGTGTACTCCTCGTGGTAAGCTACCTGCATTACGTGAATATTTGGAAAAAGAAAAACCATATCTAGCGGTGATCTTCTGTCGTACCAAAAAACGGGCGGCTGAACTGAATCAACAGCTTAAAGAATTGGGTTATTCTTCGGATGAACTTCATGGCGATTTGTCTCAAAACAAACGTGAGCAAGTGATGCGCGCGTTCCGTGAAGCGAAATTGCAATTATTGGTTGCGACTGATGTAGCGGCTCGTGGTATTGATGTAGAAGGAATAACACATGTATTCAACTACGATATTCCACAAGATGCTGAATATTATATTCACCGTATCGGACGTACCGGTCGTGCAGGTGAAACAGGAAAAGCGATCACATTTGTGACTCCACATGATCGTGATGAATTACAAGCAATCGAACAAGGAACTTCACAGAAATTAGAGCGTCAAATTGCTCGCACATCGATAGAGTCAGATGATTCTGGTGAATTGTTGTCTAATGTAGAAGCCAAAGCAGGCAGACGTGCTAATCATAAATCTCGTGATCAAGATCGCAAAAAAGATGGTAAACGTGGAGATGCACGTCGTGGTGCTTATCGCGAAGAATCTTCAGGTGGACGATCAGGCGGTCGTGGTCGTTCTTCTTCTACTTCAGAACGTGATCGTTTTGCAAGTAAAGGTGGCACAGGTAAACGTGGAGAACGCAGAGAATCTACACCTTCTGTACGTACGACTGCTCGTCCAGAAGCAAAAGAGTCAAGTGCTCGCAGTGAACGCCCGGAACGTAGTTATGGTCGTAAAGATCAAGCACGTTCAGGTAGTGGTTCTGCTCCAAGACCAACACGTCGCACAGACGATGCTCCTTCTTTCCGCAGAGATGCTTCTAAAGGTCGTACAATTTCGTCAGGCGATTCAGATCGTACACGCGAATACGGTGGAGCTGGAAGTAACAGCAACGCTGGTGGACGTCGTAGCGAAGGTACAGGTAGCGGTCGTGCAGAACGCACGTATGGCAAAAATAGTAGCAGTAACGGTGGACGCAACAACCGTCCTTCTACAGGCAAGCCTAGTAGTGGTGGTCGTTCTTCTAGTCGTCCGTCAGATAATGCCCGTCGTGGTGGCAAACGTTAATAGTCCTATTTTATCCCCTTTGATCGTAAAGGGGATTTTTTATGATGAGGTTTGGGACATATGTCCTTTATCTCTAAGGGAAAGATCGTTTTTAATAAGAGTACAAAGAAATGTCTAAATCATAAGGAGAATTAGCAACGATGAAAGGAATTTTATTTGCTTTATTAGGCGGAGCTTGTATCACGTTACAAGGGGTAGCGAATACACGTATCAGTCAAGATATTGGAACATGGCAAGCCGCTACGATTACGCAGTTAACAGGCTTTATTATCGCTGCCTTGATCTGGTTATTTGTACGTGATGGAAAGCTTGGCGATTACAAAAAGGTCAAACCTCTTTATTTAGCAGGTGGTGCATTTGCTGCGATTATTATTTTTACCGAAGTTACCGCTATACAGCAGATCGGGGTAACGTTAACGATTTCGGCGCTATTGATTGCTCAGTTGTGTCTAACTTTTATTATTGATATTAACGGTTGGTTCGGTGTCGTGAAGCAGAAGATGAAGATGCCTCAATTTATAGGGTTAGCGATGATGATTGCAGGTGTAATTATTTTGAAATTCTGAGCAAAAAGGTGAGCAAATACGATGAACGATAATCAAGATCAAGCGCAGGTTGAGTATTACTGGAAGTTGCACGATTTGGGAGACCATTTTCCTCAAGTTTTATTTCCGTATCTATCGGTATTCCGCTTGGAACAAGGAGATATTTTGTGCACACAAGGTGATGATATTGAGCATCTGGATATATTAGTTCATGGGAAGATCAAAATTTATACGACTTCACAAGAAGGCAAAACATTAATTCTATGCTTCAAAACTCCACTTGAATTTATAGGTGATGTCGAATATATCAATGGCAACGATAAAGTGATTAATACGGTTGAAGCAGTATCTTCGGTACACTTTCTGCGTATTCATCGTAAATGGTTAGTTCAATATGGGAGTGACCATGTACCTTTGCTGCAATTTTTGCTACAAATGATGACTCGTAAATTTTATAGCAGTTCTAACTATTCTCGCTTTAATCTTATGTATCCGGTAGAAATTCGGTTAGCCAGTTATATGCTGTCTGTAGCTTGTGATGAAGATCCAGCAGATGGTTATGAAGAATTGCGTATTTCCAGTCTGGTCGATGTAGCCAATCTGATCGGTACCAGTTATCGGCATCTCAATCGTGTCATTCAGAAATTAGCTCATGACGGATTGGTCAAGCGCACGTCAGAGTATTTAATCATTCAGAATCGAGCAGGGTTACAATCATTAGCAGGGCATAATATTTATGAGTAATTATAGATGAAACAGGTAGGAGCAGTGACATGATATTATTTGGTATTGTTTTGGCGGCGATTGCAGGAGCATTGGTAAGTATGCAGACTGTATTTAATAATAAAGTCAATGAACGAACAGGTTCATGGACAACAACGATGTTAGTCCTATTTATGGGATTTGTAGCTTCGTTACTAGCAAGTCTGATTTTTGAAGGGAAAAATACATTTACTCTTCAACATGTACAATTATGGTACTGGTTCAGCGGCATGATCGGTGTCGGTGTTGTGTTCTGTCTGGTGCAAGGAATGAGACGATTAGGCCCTACATATGCGATCTCGATCGTACTCACAGCACAGCTTGGAACCGCACTATTGTGGGATTCGCTGGGCTGGTTAGGATTAGAAAAGATTCCTTTTACACCGGCTAAATTGATCGGGGTTCTAGTTATTATTGGCGGAATACTTGTATTCAAATTCGGTGGACGTAAAGAAAGCAAAGTGAAATCAACCTTAACGGACTAAGGTGTACAATCTACAGATTAATCACTCAATAAGAAATGGATAACACAATGACGATTCAAAAATTCCAAACATATATCGATCTTACTGTTGCTAATTGGGAGCAGACTTCTTTAGCAAATACTCTTCAAGAGATTGTACGTAGTCAGAAGCAGTATGAACATGATTATGTAGAAGTACATCAAGTCGTAAAAGTATCAAAATCCAAACAAAAATCTAACTTTTTGATTATTATCAATATCACTCGGAATACAGAGAATCCTGGTGAATTAGTAGATACCAATCGGTAACTGAAAATATAAATTTACAAAAAAAACAGCCCAAAATCATAAAAAATAAAGAATAACCCTTTAGAGTATTCACATGCTAGAGGGTTATTCTTTATTGTATTTTACAGTAGAATGTTATTCGATTAGTTGCTGTGATCTATAAATGCGACAATCCAAGAACCATATACGCTTATTGAAGTGAAAATGATCCACTTAACTCCACTACACCACTCGATTGAATTGACTTTGGTACAGATCATGATAGAATCCACCTGCTTGAAGTAACTCATCATGAGTTCCACGCTCTACCACTTCACCACTCTGGATGACCAGAATCTGATCAGCTTCACGAATCGTACTCAGCCTGTGAGCAATAACAAAGCTAGTACGTCCTTGCATCAATTGCTTCATCGCTGTCTGAATATGCATTTCTGTACGTGTGTCCACACTACTGGTTGCTTCATCCAGAATAAGCACAGATGGATTCGCAAGAATCGCGCGGGCTATCGTTAGCAATTGGCGTTGCCCTTGACTCAGATTGCTTCCGTCTGCGGAGAGAATCGAATCATAGCCTTCTAGTAATTTGTGAATAAAGGAATGGGCATTCGCCAGCTTGGCGGCTTCTTCAATCTCTTGATCGGTGGCTTCCAACCGTCCATAACGAATATTATCGCGTACTGTACCGGAAAATAAATAAGCATCTTGCAACACAATCCCGATCCGGCTACGCAAATTTTCTTTATCCAGTAGACGAATATCTTCACCATCGATCGTAATTGTACCGCTATCAATTTCGTAGAAACGGGTTAGCAAATTAATAATCGTTGTTTTACCTGCTCCAGTAGGACCAACAAGAGCAATCGTCTGCCCGGGCTTAGCGGTTAAAGACACATCTCGCAAAATGGGTGAGCCTGCTTTGTAGCTAAATTGAACATGCTCAAAAATCACTTCACCATGCACTTGAGCAGGCAATTGGTGTACAGCTGTTTTCTCATCATCTGTACTTTCAGGGCGTTCGTCCAATACTTCAAATACACGTTCGGCTCCAGCAATAGCAGATTGCAGTAAATTGAATTGATTTGCCAGTTCATTGATCGGTCGACTGAATTGCTTCGAATAACTAAGAAAACTGACGATTACCCCTACACTGGTCATTCCTTGCAAAAATAACCATCCACCCGACAAAGCAATCAACGCATAACTAATATTGTTCACCAGATTCATGACCGGTCCAATATTGCCTGACCAGCTCTGCGCGCGAATACTAGCATGCAGTAAGCGGTGATTAATATCGTTAAATTCAGACAGACTGCGAGATTCTTGAACATAGGCTTTGACAACCTTTTGACCGGATACCGTTTCTTCGATATATCCATTGAGTCCGCCTAATTCTTTTTGTTGCGCTCCAAAATAGCGACGGGTATGACGGGTGATCAATCGTGTGAGCCAGAACATAATCGGTACAGTCACGAGTGTAACCAGTGTTAACCAAATATTGAGCACTAACATAATAGTCAGCGTACCGACCAGAGTAAGAGCACTGGTCATAATCTGTACAACACTTTGATTGAGTGTGGTCGTTACATTTTCTATATCATTGGTAGAGCGACTCATCAGATCACCACTGCTATGTGTATCGAAAAAGCGCAATGGCAAGTCATGTAGATGTTTGAATAGATCACGTCTAATCTGAAATACTGTCTGTTGTGAGACAGCAGTCATAATATACGCTTGTACCCAACTGGTCAGACTAGCGACTACATATAGAGCGAGTAACCATACACAAAGCTGAGCTAAACCTGCATAATTACCTGTTAAAATGTAGCGATCAAAAGCGACTGTTCCCAGCAAATAGGGAGTAATCAGATTGAATGCTGTCCCTAGTAACGTTAATAGAAATACAAGCAACAGACCTTTGCGTTGTTGACGTAAATAATCCCAGAGACGGCGTACCGTTCCTTTGGCATTTTTCGCTTTGACAGGAGCGCTATTTGATCGCCCGGCTCTACCGGGCATCATCGGATTACCCATGAGCTTCAACCTCCTGTCCTAATTGCGAACGATATATTTCTTGATAAGCTGTACTATGCTTGATCAAGTAAGCATGATCGCCACGATCAATAATTTGGCCATCTTCCATAATCAATATCAGATCAGCATCCAGTACAGAAGTGATACGCTGAGCAATAATCAAGCGTGTACTGGCAGATAATCGTTCTTCAAGCGCTTTTTGAATCAATGCTTCTGTACGCAGATCGACAGCGCTGGTGCTATCATCCATGATAAGAAGTGGAGGCTGAATCAGTAACGCACGTGCAATCGATAACCGCTGTTTTTGACCTCCAGATAAATTAACTCCCCGTTGTCCAAGTAACGTATCATAACCTTCAGGCAGTTTTTCTATAAATTCGTGAGCTTGCGCCGCTTTAGCAGCCGATTCTACTTCTTCTTGTGATGCATTTGGTCGACCGTAACGGATATTATCACGGATACTACCGCTAAATAATAATGCTTGTTGCAACACGATTCCGATTGAGCTACGTAGTTGATCAAGATCCCATTGCTGTACATCCACATCATTGACCAATATAGCTCCACCGGTGACATCATACATCCGCGGAATCAGATGAACTAGACTGGACTTGCCTGCACCGGTAGCTCCTAGAATTGCAATCGTCTGTCCTGCTGTAGCAACAAAGCTAATCTGATCCAATACCGCAGGAGAATGAGCATCATAAGCAAAAGAAACATTTTGAAATTCAAGTCGTCCTTTTTGATGTGGATCAGGTGTAATCGGTTGAGCAGGGGCACTAATATCAGGTTCGGTATGCAATACTTCATTGATCCGTTCTGCTGAAGCAGTAGCACGAGACACAGACATCAGAGTCATACTCAACATCATAAGAGACATGAGTACCTGTGTCGCATAGTTGATAAAAGCAATCAGATCACCTACAGGCAAAGCACCTGTTTTGGTGAGTCCACCCCCGAACCAGAGCACAGCTACAATACAGACATCCATAATTAACATCATAATTGGCCCGATTAGAGCAACTACTCGATTCGCTTTGATCGCAATATTCGTATAATCTTGATTGACGACATCATATCGTTTATTTTCATGAATAGCCCGTACAAAAGCTTTGATCACCCGAATCCCTGCTAGATTCTCTTGAGTCACTGTATTGACCTGATCTAACTCTGCTTGCACCCGGCTGAAAATAGGAAAAGCTGTCCGCATAATCCATATCAATGTCACCAGTAAAATAGGCATAGCAATCAACAAAATAATCGCTAATTTAACACTAATCGTAAAAGCCATAATCAGACTACCGATAGATAATAGAGGGGAACGCACTAACATACGCAAAGCCATTAACACTAAATTCTGCAATTGCACAACATCATTCGTCAGTCGTGTAATTAAAGAACCTGAAGAAAAGCGATCTAGATTGTGAAAAGAAAAGCGCTGAATATGCTGGAACAACTCTGCCCGAATATCTGCACCAAAATGTTGAGAAGCGATACTGGCATAGATGGTACAGCCAATCCCGCCTAACATCCCGATCAAAGCGAGCCCAATCATCAGTAATCCGGTCTGCTGAATATGACCGAGATCACCTTTCATAATTCCTTGATCGACAATACTAGCGACTAATTTGGGTTGCATTAAGTCCATGATCACTTCGACCATCATTAACAAAGGAGCCAGTAATGCGGCAGTACGATAAGGCTTTAAATATTTTAGCAAAGCAATCATAGATGCACCTTCTATCTTCAAATATGTAAGCGTTAAACACACATATGTTTATGTTAACGTATATTCAGATTATTCGTAAAGCATCGATTAGACAGCAGTATAATTTCGATCAAGATTAGTATAAGATGATGAAGAAAATAAAATTTGAAATAATGAGATCACAATACACTCATTAACATATAGAAATAAGTAGGTATTTGAAGGAGGACTATCGATGAGTCAAGAACAGATGGAACGATTAAAAACATTATTGCCTGATTGGTTAGAAACTAGCCGTCTGCATACCAGTCAGGGAAAGGTAGCTTCTTATATTCCAGAGCTTGCCAAATCTTCACAAGATGCTTTAGGTATTTTTATCGCCGATTCGCAAGGAAAAGTGATATCAGCAGGCGATTGCGGCATTCCTTTTACCATGCAAAGTATATCCAAAGTATTTACTTTAATACTGGCACTGATGGATCATGGAGAAGAAGCTGTATTTTTTAATGTAGGAAAAGAACCGACAGGCGATGATTTTGATTCGATGATCAAATTAGAATTAGTAGAGCCAGGAATTCCGTTTAATCCGTTGATTAATGCAGGAGCGATCACTGTATCTTCATTGATTTCAGGTGAGAATCCGCAAGAAAAGTCAGAGCGTGTGCTTCAATTTTTCCGCAAGCTCGCAGCCAATGATAAAATAGATTACAATTTGGCAGTCTATGAATCAGAGACAGAATCCGGTCATTTGAATCGTTCTCTAGCTTATTTCCTCAAGCAAAATGGGATTATTAAAGATCCGGTAGATGATGTGTTAGAAGTGTATTTCCGCCATTGTTCGATTGAAGTGAATTGTGCAGATCTGGCACGAATGGCGCTTGTACTTGCTTTTGACGGTGTAGATCCTTGTTCTGGTGAAGAATTGATTCCACGTCGTTATGTACAGATAGCCAAAACATTTATGATTACATGCGGGATGTACAATGCTTCTGGAGAATTTGCGATCGATGTCGGTCTGCCTGCTAAAAGTGGAGTGTCAGGTGGAATCTTGACGATGGTTCCCGGACAGTATGGCATCGGATTGGTAGGGCCTTCACTGAACAAAAGAGGCAATAGTATCGCAGGTGTACATTTGTTAGAGCGTCTATCTAAAGAGTTCGATTGGAGCTTATTTTAAGGTGATATTTTGGCATAAAATGAAGTACATTTAGACTTTGTGGATAGTATTTAGCTAAAAAAGAATAATAGTTAAAAGTTAAAAACGTCTAAATTCTCTAAAAACAGAGGAATTTAGACGTTTTTTTGTGATAAGTGTTGACAAATGATAATGATTATCAGTATCTTTAAACATATGCAATTATAGCTTTTATAACAACGACTATAAATGAAAACATAGATTTTGATGTAGAAAGAGGCTTGCTTATGAATCGCAGCAATGTTGTGAAAGGCAGACAGACCTCACCTAAAGAGCAGATATGGTCGCGTCCTTACACAGCAATTTCGATCATCATCGGTGGGCTTGTCCTGTTGATATTAGGTTGTGCATTTTCAATTGCAAAAGGAAGTAAAGATATTCCGCTTGAAGAAGTCTGGCAAGCGTTAGTGGCTTTTAATCCTTCAAATAGTGATCATCAAATCATTTGGGAACTTCGCTTACCACGTACGATTGCAGGTGCACTGGTTGGAGCGGCTTTTGCTGTATCCGGCGCATTGATGCAAGGAATGACACGCAACCCGATCGCAGACCCGGGGTTACTCGGGGTTAATGCAGGAGCAGGATTTGTGTTAGCACTTTGTTTTGCTTTTTTTCCAGGGCTGTCGTTTAATCAATTAATTCTGTTTTCTTTTGCAGGAGCAGCACTTGGTGTAGGGCTGGTCTATGGAATCGGTTCACTTGCCAAAGGTGGACTAAGTCCGGTACGTCTGGCATTAGCAGGATCAGCAGTTGCAGCTTTATTAGTCGCATTATCAGAAGGGATTGCATTGTATTTTCGAATCTCACAAGATATAGCGTTCTGGTATGCCGGTGGTGTCGCAGGGGTTACATGGTCGCAAGTAGATATATTATGGCCATGGATTCTGTTAGCGCTAATTGGCTCTTTATTCCTTTCTCGTTCGATAACGATTCTCAGTCTGGGTGATGATGTTGCTTCTGGATTGGGACAACGTACAGCGTTAGTACGCTTAGGCGCTGTACTGGCTGTCATGGTGTTAGCAGGCGCTTCGGTATCGACAGTAGGAGCTGTAGGCTTTCTAGGTCTAATGATCCCGCATGCGGCGCGTGCGATGGTAGGTGTCGATTATAAATGGGTGATTCCTACGTCTGCGATTCTAGGAGCATTGTTGATGGTATTTGCAGATACGATAGGACGATTAAGTAATCCTCCTCATGAAACACCGGTTAGTGCGCTTATTGCTGTAATTGGTGTGCCTTACTTCTTCTATATTATTCGGAAGAAAGTGAGGGATAATCTGTGAATCAAGCGATGTTTCACCGGAAGCGTACGATACGCACAACCATTACATTAATTGTGTTAGCACTGATCGCTTTTGGCGTTTTGTTGCTAAGCATGAATACAGGATTTAGTAAAATGTCTCCACTGGAAGTATTAAGTACTTTATTTGGAGGCGGAACACCGAAGCAACATTTGATTTTATTTGAATTTCGATTGCCCCGAATTGTGATTGCTTTGTTAGTAGGAATTGGCTTGGCGATAGCAGGAGCTATTCTGCAAGGGGTATCTCGCAATGGACTCGCCGATCCGGGGATTCTTGGTATTAACTCGGGAGCAGGATTAGCGGTCGTATTATATGTAGTGACGAATCCGCAACGTGAATCTACTTCACCGATGTTATTGCCTTTTCTAGCATTAATCGGAGCCTTTGCAGCGGCGATTATTATTTATCTGATGGCATACAAACGTCATAAAGGGATATCGTCTGCACGTCTGGTCTTATCAGGGATAGCACTTGCCGCAGGAATTAATGCATTGATGATCGTACTTACGATTCGATTAGATCCGAATGAATTTAACTTTATTGCTACATGGCAAGCGGGAAGTATCTGGGGCAGTAGCTGGAAATTCGTGATTGCTTTATTACCATGGTTAATCGTACTTATTCCGATAGCGTTGTGGAAAGCAAGACAATTGGACGTGTTCTCTTTGGGAGATGAGACAGCTACAGGGCTGGGCTCACATCTGAATATACAAAGAATGATATTGTTAGTCGTTGCGGTAGCGATTAGCGCCGCTTGTGTAGCAGTGAGTGGAGGGATTGGATTTATTGGTCTACTTGGTCCGCATATTGCTCGTCGTCTGGTAGGGCCTCGTTATGAGCATGTGATTCCGGTATCTGCATTGATCGGCGCTGTACTGTTGCTAACAGCAGATATGGTCGGTCGATCACTATTGCAAAATTCTGAAATTCCCGCAGGGGTGATGGTCGCTATTATTGGTGCACCATACTTCTTATACTTATTAGCACGTTCCAAAGCATAACAGTAAATGATATGCGCAGTATTACCAAGCAAAATATAAAATGAATAAGTTGTGTCGCTGTTGCTAATGATGAATGGTAATCGTTCAATATAAGATTGAAAATACAGAGTGAAGTCAGGTGTATCATACATCGGGTTCACTGAAAAGGGTGGATAACAATGGTTCGTTTAATGACGTCTAAGCTTGATATTGCATATGAAGATCGTTTGATTGTACAAGACTTGAGTGTACAGATTCCTCAAGGACAGATTACAGCATTAGTCGGAGCCAATGGTTCAGGCAAATCAACGATACTGAAAACGATGGCACGTATTATGCAACCCAAATCGGGAGCAGTATTACTGGACGGCAAATCGATCCATAAACAATCTACTCGTGAAATTGCCAAGCAATTAGCCATTTTGCCTCAGAATCCGACAAAGCACCTGAAGGATTAACTGTCACTGAATTGGTATCGTACGGACGTTTTCCTTATCAAAAAGGATTCGGTTCGATGAAAGCAGAAGATAAAGCGATGGTAGAATGGGCTATCGAAGCGACAGGTATGGTCGATTTCTATGATCGTCCTATCGATCAGCTATCCGGTGGTCAGCGTCAACGTGCCTGGATTGCAATGGCACTTGCACAAGATACCGAGATTTTATTTTTGGATGAGCCGACGACCTTTTTAGATATGGCGCATCAATTAGAAGTACTGCAATTGTTAGAAAAGCTGAATGCTGACTCTCAACGTACCATTGTGATGGTTGTGCATGATCTGAACCATGCGTCTCGTTATGCTCATCATATGATCGCGATCAAAAATGGTAAAGCGGTAGCAGAAGGAACACCAGTAGAAGTGGTTTCTTGTGATGTGCTTCGTAACGTATTTGGTATCGAAGCGGATATCGTTACAGATCCGCGCAGTGGAGTGCCTTTGTGTCTGCCTTATGCGCTAGAAGGTCATATTGCTGAAGCAGTACAAAAAGAACAACAAGTGAGCGAAGTTCGTCATCAACATGCCATGCGTATAGCACACAACTAATAATAGAATACTAGTAGGTATATCAAATCAGTAGTTTTCTTCTTGTATAGGAGAGAATTACTGATTTTTTTGTGCAAAATAAAAAAGCAAAATCGTATAAAAATGATTTTGCTTTTACAATAGAAAATGATCGAAAGACGAATTTGCAAAATAATATCTACGATCTGTTTAAGGCCACAACTGCTGATGTGTCCATTGCCCATCATGGAGAATATACTGATAACGTGTATGTTTGCGATCAGGATCGGCTTGCCAGAATTCGATCTCTTGAGCATGAACAGCAAATAGTCGCCAGTTCGGTGTCACGACATCAGGATCTTGTTCGATCTTTTGCTCTTGCATAGCAACCGAGCGTTCCAATTCTTCTTCGCTTGCTAAAGGTTGGCTCTGGCGTTCTGTCATTGCAACAGCACGTGCGATAGGGGAACGTCTTCTCAAATCGATAGCTCCTGCTTCAAGTCCCATATCTTCCGCTATACCTCGAATACGAATCTGTCTACCTAACTCTGGCCAGTAGAATGTTAGTGCTACCTTTGGATTATGCTGGATATGTTGACCTTTCTGACTTTCTAAGCCAGTAGCAAAATAAAACGAATCGTCTTTAGCTTCTTTAATAATCAATACACGTGCATCTGGAAAACCATCCGAATCGACAGTAGAAATAGTCATCGCATGCGGTTCTTTAACCTTCATTTCAATAGCTAATTTCATCCAATTTAAAAAGAGATCTGTCGGACAATCCGGTAGAGATTGAGTATCCCATGTAGGGAAAGGGCCAGATAAAGCTTTCAAACCACGCAAGATATTGCTTGATTGTGCACTCATATTACTAACCACCTCTATATCTAATTTGTTCTCACTATAACATAACCAATGTATAGCAAATAAACCCGATAATCAAAAATGGCATACTAGAAACATATCTATATATAACTTTATAAAACTTTGTGAAAATATGAACAAATTGCGAACTTATCGTAAACCTCTTGTAATGTGATAAAAATCACAATATAATAGCAACACAAGGTGAATTAATTCACAACTTAAACAAAACGAAAAAAGACCATATTAAAAAATAGAACAGTCAGCTAGAAGATGGACAGATAGAGAAACTACACACTTCTCTTACTCCTAACATCTTAATTCACCTGAATGTGACTTGTCGGATAGTTAGCACAGACTGTACACCATTGGATAAGAAGAATTTACAATAATAAAAATACAGATTTATCAGGAGGAACAAACCATGAAAGTAGCTGTTATAGGATGTACTCACGCAGGAACTGCCGCTGTTGTTAATACCGCTAAATTATACCCGGATGCTGAGATCACTGTGTATGAACGTAACGATAATATCTCATTTCTATCTTGCGGGATTGCGTTATATGTAGGTGGCGTTGTTAATGATCCAGACGGATTATTTTACTCTTCTCCAGATCAATTAGCTGCTCTAGGAGTAACGACTAAAATGTTGCATGAAGTGACAGCGATAGATACAGACAACAAAACATTGAAAGCTCGTGACCTGACTACAGGTATTGAACTTACAGATACGTATGACAAATTAATTATGACTACTGGTTCTTGGCCGATCGTTCCTAAATTTGAAGGGATCGAACTGGATAACATTTTACTTTGCAAAAACTACAATCACTCGAATACGATTATTGAAAAAGCACAACATGCTAAAAACATCGTCGTTGTCGGTGCAGGTTATATCGGTGTTGAACTGGTAGAAGCATTCCAAATGAATGGTAAACAAGTTACTTTGATCGATGCTGAAGAACGTATTTTGAGCAAATATCTTGACCCTGAATTTACAGATCGTACCGAAGAGTCTCTACAAGAACATGGCATTGAACTTGCGCTATCTGAGAAAGTGGTAAAATTCACAGGTGAAGATGGTAAAGTCACAACAGTCGTTACTGACAAAGCGACACACGAAGCAGATATGGTGATCTTATGTATCGGATTCCGTCCGAATACTGAATTGCTTAAAGGACAAGTCGATATGTTAGTCAATGGTGCAATCTTAGTCGACAAATATATGCAAACAAGCAAAAAAGATGTATTCGCTGCTGGAGATAGCTGTGCGATCTTCTACAATCCTACAGGTAAACACGCCTATATTCCTTTAGCTACCAATGCAGTACGTATGGGTACACTTGTTGCTCGTAATCTAGTACAACCGACTAATGAATATATGGGAACCCAAGGAACATCTGGTATCAAAATTTACGAAGATAATATTGCATGCACAGGAATGACTGAGACAGCCGCTCGTGAAGCAGGCTTGAATGTAGAAACAAGCACCATGCACGATCACTACCGTCCAGAATTTATGCCGACACATGAGACAGTGACCTTGAAAGTAGTCTATGAAAAAGAAACACGCCGTATCTTAGGTGCACAATTGATGTCTAAAGTCGACTTAACTCAATCGATCAATACGATCTCTGTCTGTATCCAAAATCAAATGACAGTCGATCAATTAGCCTTTATCGACTTCTTCTTCCAACCACATTACAACAAACCGTGGAACTACTTGAATACAGTAGGGTTGCAAGCATTAGCACCAATTCAGACGCAACAAGAAGTTCACGCTTAATTAAAGAAGAACAAAGTAAATGTGTATCATGGCAAGCTCCTATTTATCATTATAAAAGTCTACCCCTAAACAAAGCCTGTACAGTTCCCCCACTGTACAGGCTTTTGTGCTTAATTTCACAAAACTTTTCGCAAAGTGACATTTGTTACTTTTTTCACAAAGTAGTTGTATTAAAATTGAAATATGAAAAGGTAATTTAATTATGCGGAAATAGATGCTTACAAGGGGGATGCAACACATGGCTTATTACAAACCACAACAGATTGCAATGAATACGATTGAGACTGGAATTATCAAAGCCAAGTCGACATGGATACAGATGTTAGTACTTGGCTTTTTGGGTGGAGCTTTTATTGCATTAGGGTTTTTGTTAGATATTCGAGTGATCGCCAATACACCTGAATCCTGGGGAAGTTTTGCTAACTTTATCGGGGCGGCATTGTTCCCTGTAGGATTGATTCTGGTACTTGTAGCTGGTGGAGAATTGTTAACCGGTAATATGATGGCTGTTCCATTAGCGCGGATGGCAAAGCGGATCAGTACAGTAGAAGTTGCCCGTAATTTACTAGCTATTACAGTAGCCAATCTATTAGGTGCTTTATTTGTCGCTTACTTCTTCGGGCATGTAGTAGGGTTAACCGAGACAGGTCCTTACTTAACCAAAACGGTAGAAATGGCAGGGCACAAGTTAGAAGGAAGCTTTGCACAGATGTTCTTATCCGGGATCGGTTGTAACTGGTTGGTGGCTCTGGCTGTCTGGTTATCCTATAGCGCAGATAGTATCAGTGGTAAAATACTAGGAATCTGGTTCCCAACGATGGCATTTGTCGCTATCGGATTTCAGCACGTTGTCGCTAATATGTTTTTGATTCCAGCCGCAATCTTTGCAGGGTATTATTCTTGGGATATGTATTTTATGAACTTTATTCCAGTATGGCTAGGTAATCTAACCGGTGGAGCGGTTTTCGTAGCAGGAATTTATTTCACAGCTTATATCAAAAAAGAAAACCAACTAACACCTGCCGGTTCAGGACATGCTCAACATAACGAACCTACTGTTTCAACGATGCCAGCAGTATCGGCTACATCAGCATTACCTTTACAACATAGCGATCAAGCGCATTGATATAGCAAAATAAAAAAAGGTCTCCTTCTTATGGAAGACCTTTTTTTGATTTTCAAATATTAAATTTGCTCATACAAAATCTTAAATGAAAAAACTTCATTTTTTATTAAAATAAAATACAATAAAACCTAATAGAAAAATAGAAGTAACCACGATCGCTGGTTTGATTCTCAAGGAACTTTTATTGTTTATAGGTAGATTTGTGACTCCTCCATCTGAAACTGGTTCATTAGATATAGCAGCTATTTTTGATCTCTGTTCTTGCGATGAAATAATCTTTGCAATAAAATCCTCAGAGTTAAAGACATCAAAAGCATTCATATTATTAAGCATACTATCTTTTAAAAGAGCTACTTTTTCTACGGTATCTTTTTTAGTAACTAGTGCAATGATCTGATTAGCTCCATCGTACAAAACTTTACTATCTTTATTATAACCAATTAAGCTTTTAGCTTTTTTAATTTGATTAGCAAAATCAGTATCTGTAGAAAATTGAGTAATTTCATTATAATCAGGTGCACGATCTGCAAAAGCAATAGCCTTGCTTCTATTATTACTTTCAATTACAAATAAATATCCATTAAATTGTAAAAAATTATCTAATGACGATGATTTATTATGAACATCATTTTTCACATGGTTAGCCGTATTAATCATATAGACAGAATATCCATCACCTAATTCTGTCTTTTGGTCTGTTCCCTTATTTACGATACTATTGTTTTTAGAGTTTTTTGTAAGTATATCTAGCTCAGTCTTTTGCTTTTTTAAATCCTCTTTAATAGCTCCTTCGATGCTAGAAGGTATTGAAGACGCAAATGCTGATATAGGTATTAACAACAAAATCATTGTTAATAATATAGCTTTCTTAAACATGTATGTTCCTCCTCTTTTATTTATTTTATATATATTGAATCTATGGATCTGTCCCAATGGAAAGAAGAGTTATTTACAAAATCGTTATAAAGGTTCTTTACAATATGTTTATTATAAGTCGATTGTTTTAAATACATAATTAGAAAAATTACTGTATACTTACACTTTTAACGAATATAATCTAAGATTTGTTCCACTACAATCTCCGAAAGAGCAGGTGATATTTTTGCATATTCAAGAACTATCCCTAGATCACAATGTACCGCAGATTGGAGTATTTTTAGATCAGCATAATATGAATAATGATCTTCATATCCCTGATTATGAAAGTATTCCTTTCTCACTGGCTGCTTATGAAGGGGAACAATACATCGGTGGAGTGACAGGGGCTATGGCATGGGGGTTACTCTATATTCGATATCTGGCGGTTGATCCTGCATATAGAGGTCAGGGCGTTGGAGCGAAGTTGTTACAAGCGATTGAAGATCAAGCAAGACAACAGGGCGCTACCATAAGTGAATTGACGACGATGAGCTGGCAAGCTCCGCATTTTTATATGAAATATGGATATGTGATCTTTGGAGAAATAAAAGATATTCCGATCAAAGGACAATCGAAAATATACTTACAAAAATATTTATAAATAAGTATTACAAATGGAAAAATATTATATATTTATAAATATGTAATATATTAAGGTTGATATTGGGTAATAGAGAGAGAACGTGAATCTCATACTGATTGATCAGGAGCGTAAAAATGAATAACCGGAGCAAGTGGAGTATACGTTACCAGGAATTAGAAGTTGAAAATATTCATTTGAAATCTTTAATAGATGAACATCTTGAATATCGCAACCTTGCTGAACAAACGTTACGACACAATGCTGAATTTCTTGCGATGTTGAGTCATGAGATTCGCACGTCGATGAATGCTATTTTGTCATTGACTGCACTACTCGAACAGACTTCGGTCAATACAGAACAGCGCTATTATTTGGATTTAATGAATACTAGCAATGTCACATTAGTGGCGTTAGTGAACAATATATTGGATTTGAGTAAAATGGAAGCAGGTAAGATGCAACTGGATCATGATCCTTTTGATCTGATTAATGTTATAGAAGATTTGCTCTATTCTGTTTCTCCGCGTGCTTTTCAAAAAGAGGTTGAAGTGATTCTTGCTATTGAATCGGAGATTCCTTTATTTGTGATGGGGGATGCGCTTAAAGTAAGACAAATGATTATGAATCTGGTGCAAAATTCGATTAAATTCACACATAAAGGCGAGATACAGATATCATTACTAATGCTTGAATCTGCTGTAGAACTGGCTTCAGTACAAATCATTATTCGTGATACAGGGATTGGAATGTCGGCAACACAGCTATCTCATCTTTTTCATAATTATAGTCAGGTTCATAAGTCGGATGATCATCATTACGGCGGAACAGGGTTAGGATTAGCTATTACAAAGCAGTTGATTGAATTAATGAATGGAAAGATCGAAGTGAAAAGTGAAGTCGATATAGGAACAGAGATAAGTATCGTATTCAATTTTAAAAAATATATGGAAGTGCCTGCCATTCCCTTCAAAAAAGATCTATTATCACTGATGAATGTGATGGTACTGGATCAAAATAAAACCAGTAGTCAATTAATCTGTAATCTGCTGATAGAATGGGGAGCTAGCGTAACATATCGATTGGAAATGAATGAGGAATTTTTTGAAGACATTCAAGAGAGTACGTATGACCTGATTCTAATCGATCTGCGTACGATCAACCCACATTTGTGGGAACGCGAAAAAGCAAATTTGAAAAAACAACCATTGGCTGTATTAGCTCCTCTGGGCGATAAAGTGGAAGGTGAATTTAAAGATATGTTTAAAGCGGTGATCACTAAGCCTATTCGCAAGCTTCACTTACTCAATGGTGTATTAGCTGTAGAGATCGATTAACATCAAAAAACTGCTGTACGATTCATCTTGACTGAATACGTATAGCAGTTTTTTTGTACTTTTATTTTTTGGCTTTCGCAAGGATCGTATTTAACAAATGTAGTTTACGGATCGGTTTGGTAATAATCGTCTGAAATAACGCTCTAAATTCACCTTCTATTTTGTTGCCAAGTGGGGCAAGCAAAAATAGCGGTTTATCTTGTAACATCTTTTGGTGATGTTCCCACGCCTCCATATCAATACTATCCAGATCCAGTAGACAGACATCGAAATGTTCATGTTGAATCGTATTAAAAAACACATCATTCATTTCTGAGATCACACTAACATCTGCGCCCCAATCAGACAACATCATCGAAATTAACTCCAGGCTAGTTGTATTATTGTCTATTAACAAGATGCGTACATCTTTAAGTACATCCTTTTCAAAAGGAATAGAAGGCAGATCAGTATATCGTTCAAATTCAATACTGACACTAAATTCAGAACCGACATCTTTTTTGCTAGTGACTTCCACTGTACCTTTCATCAATTCGACAAGGCTTTTAGTAATCGCAAGCCCTAGCCCTGTACCTCCGTATTGATGATGTTCGTTATTATGATGAACCTGTACATAGTTTTCAAATAATTGCGTTAGTTGCTCCTCAGACATCCCAATCCCTGTATCACGAATAGAAATTTTAACAGTAAGATTTTGCTCATCTTCTACCGGAGAAAGCAATAATAGCGATACCAGTATTTCACCTTCGTGTGTGAATTTAACTGCATTTTGTAATAAATTCATAATCACTTGCCTGATTTTGAGTGCATCTCCGATCACAAACAAAGGAATATCTGACTCAATATCAAGAATCACTTCTACATTGTTTTTGAACGCTTTGGGAGATAGGGCATAGACCAGATCTTCAATCGTATTTATCAAGTCAAAAGGATGTTTTTCGATCATCATATGACCGGATTCTAATTTACTGATATCTAGCAAATTATCGACAAGAGCCATTAGTGCATCACTACTGGATTCCAAAATATTAACATAATGTTGTTGATCTTCTTCTAAGGTGGTTTGTTTTAATAAATCGGTCATCGTGACAATACCGTTCATAGGTGTTCTGATTTCATGACTAAGCATAGCGATAAATTCTGTTTTCTGTTTTAACGCTTGCTCCGAAAGAACGATCACTTGTTGCTGATTATACGATTGTAAACGTAACTTGATAACTTCTAATTCTAATTCTCGTTGCTGTTTAATCGTTTCTATTGTGTCTTTCATACGCAACACCTCGATTGGCTTAGATTCATAATAGAATCGAAATATAGTCTTATCTATTTTATCATCTGTTATATACGTTATTGTTAACTAATTTATTATAAACTAATTTAATGAATCATATCCATATTTGAAAAAAACAGACAATAAGCCGAAAAAAGGCACTCTAGTCAGAATCAACAAGAGTGCCTTTTATAAGATTAGACTATTTTATACGAAAGGTATAAAAGGGGAAACAGTAATTACATTGATTTTGTTAATGTAATTTCACCAGTAGATTTATTCCATTTAACATCCCAACCTAGCAATTCAGTGATGGAGCGTAAAGGAACCATTGTTCTACCGTTGCTATCTACCATAGATACTGCTTCGATTTTTTGAGTTTTACCGTTAACATCAACAGTGTTTTTACCAACCCAGAATTTCATTGTATCTTTACCAGCCATTACTGTAACTTGACCAGCAGATTTATCCCAAGCTACTTTAGCGCCAATACCTTCTGCAAGGTAACGCAATGGAATGTACGTTGTACCGTTTTTCACCATAGGCATTGTATCCATTGTTGTCATTTTGTCGCCAACTTTAAGTTGTTTGCTGTTTAATTTCATCCATACTTTCATCATAGAAGCATCTTTAGCAGGTGTTGCTGGTTTAGCTGGCATAGGTTTAGCAGCAGTCATTTTGAATTTATCAGGGTATTGTTTTACAATTGCGCCACCCAAAGCTTCGCCGATACCGAACATTGTTTTGAATCCTTCACGATCTGCTTTGTATGCAGCTTCATATTTCTTAGCAGCATAGTTATCGATAACCATTTGAACTTGACCTTCATGAGCGACTAATGCTTTTTTAGCAGCAGCTGCAGGCAAGTTGTTTGCTGTTGCTGTACCTAAGAAAGTAGAGAATTCTGTTGTGAAATCACTAATACGATCTTTTACAGCTTGTAGAGATGTTTTGTCACCTTTTTTCAATGCTGTTACATAATCACTTTGTGCTTTGATGTGGTTGGTTACCCAGATTTTTTCGAACTGGTTACCACCTTCTGCACCATAGATCGAAGTGATTGCTTTTTTGAATGCTGCTGTGTTGCTAGCTTCTGCTTTGATCAATGCTGCAGAATCTTTATCTTCGCCATTGTATTGTTTTTGCATTTGCAATACAGACAATGCAAAGTGTTCTGCTGCTAATTGGTTTAGTGCAGAGCGTAGGTCAGCTGCTGGTGTATCTACAGAACCGTTGTTGAATTTAGCAGGATTTTGAGCAACGATTGCTCCTGATAGCGCTTTACTTACTGTGAACATTGTAGCGAAACCTTCACGATATTCTGTGTAAGCACCTGTGTAATCGCCAGCTACATATTTTTCAAATACGTCTTGTACTTGATCTTCATGTAGACGAAGAGCTTGAGCAGCCGCTTTTTGTGGCAATTTGCCTTCTGTAGCTGTTGCTAGGAATTTAGAGAACTCATCTACAAAGCTTTGTACTTGAGCTTCTGCTTTTTTGATAGCGGCTTTGTTGTCCATTTTAGTTGCTTTTACCAAGTTGTCTGTGTATTTGTTGTGAGCACGGAAAATTCGTTCAAATTCAGCCGCGCCTGCTTTACCGTAGATTGCTTCGATAGCAGGTTGCATATCTAGCGCATTTTGATCTAATGCATCGTATGCTTGTTTAGCATCAGGTGCACCTTCGTATGCTTTAGTCATTGCAACAACAGCTAATGCGAAATGCTCGGAAAGTAAGTAATCAAGTCCTGCACGAAGGTCAGCAGCTTTTGTGCTAACTGTAGGAGTCGCTGTTGTTGGTGTTGCTGCGAATGCTCCTGTTGTTGGAAGAAGTAAAGAAAGACTTAATGCGGGTACAATTAGTTTTTGAATTTTCATAAGTAAGCTCCCTTTGTATTTACATTTTTTTGTGTGTATCAAATGTTGCCGTCCATACACAGATGAACGAAAGATAATTGGTTTTGGATCACTTTATTTATTTTTTTATTTCAAAAGCGAGGCTGAAGCGAAGTCATATCATGCTCTCATTGCAGTCATGACGACTGTTTCTTTATCATACGTTCCTGACCTTGCTACCCGATCACCAGCCCCACTGTAGTAGAATAATGAACTTACCTTTTTTTACTTGCATACTCACGAATAATGTATAAACACATTTCTCAGAAATTAAACTAAGTGTCTTATATAATTTTAAAGAATAGCGGAAATAGAAGAAAAGAGAATAAAAAAAGTGCCCTTATGATAAGGGCACTTTCATCATTTATATATATGATGTAGGAAATAGAATAGGTCAAAACAAATGAAATCCGCCATAGTGCGGTTCGGGGGAACGAAACCGTAATATGGCGGATTCCGGGAGTGGTCCATGATATAGCAGAAGTGAGAACGAAGGGGACATCATTCTCGCCAATTGCCGTTACTTATTGTTAAACACGGACACAAATATTGAAACAGGTCATTTATAAATTTTTTTTAATCTTTACAACCCGGAAACATACCGGTCGAAATCGCTATGCGATTCCAGTTATTGATGGTGTTAATCGCTACAATAATATCCATATATTGTTTCTCGCTAAAGTGCTGTAACACCTCATTGTATACAGCTTGAGGTACTCCTTGCACTGTAATTTCAGTTACCACTTCAGTAAGATGAAGAACTGCTTTTTCAGCGTCTGTATAATAAGGGCATTCTCTCCATACACTGGTCAAAGCGATCCGTTCTTCCGATTCACCCATTTTGCGCAAATCGCGTGTATGAGCATCCAGACAGAACGCACATCCATTGATTTGTGAAGCGCGAATTTTGATCAATTCATATAGAACAGGGTCAAGATCCTGTTCTTTGATAAATTTCTCCATTTGCCCCATAAGGGAATAGACTTTCGGGTGTACTTTGTAATAATCCATACGTGTTTGCATTGGTTATCCTCCTGAAATATAAAATAGTCACAAGCTTGATAGAAGCTTATATAGACTAGACAAATGAGGAAACCGATTTGTGACAAGCTTAGCTAATTTTGTCTGGATTTGAGATCATAAAGATATGATCGACTTGTCCTGATGCATTATATCTAAAGGAATAAACGGCTACCGTTACCCCTTCACGCTGAAGTTGTAGACCTATTTCACCATTGATCGATATGATTGACCATTCTCCTGTCAGTGACCCTTTAGCAGCAATACCATTGAAGAACGAAATCACACGTCGACGATCGAAAATAGGACGTAAAGCCGATTTAACTTTACCACCGCCATCTGTGTAAAGACGCATATCCTGTTGAAGTAATTCCAATAAAGAAGAAAAGTTACCTGTCTGAGTAGCTTGCAAAAAAGCACGCGTAAATGCTAATTTGTGCTCAGAGGCAATCGATTCAGACGCTTGCGCTTCTTGTAGCTTGGGCACAGCACGACTGAATATTTTGCGGCAAGTAGCTTCTGAGCGATTCATCCATAGGGCAATCTCTCGATAAGAAAAATCAAAGGATTGTCGCAATACAAAAATCGCACGCTCTACAGGTGTCAATTGATCGAGCAATACCATCACTGCATAACTAATATCATCGGTTAGTATAATAGAAGTATCTGCACTTTCTGTTAACTCTGATGTACGTGAAGATACTGAAGATGAAGACCATTCGTTCACATGAGGTTCAGGCAACCATACCCCCGGATACTCTACACGTTTGATTCGTGCCGATTCCAGTACATTCAAGCTTCGATTGACTGTCGACTGAATCAGATAAGCACGAATATTATTAACTTGCTCATGATTCCAGTTGCTAGTACTAAGATAGATAAAAAGGTCTTGTACAATATCTTCGGCTTCGGTACGCATCCCTGTAATGCGATAAGCGACAGCAGTCAGTAATGAACGATATTCTACATATAAGTGTTCGATATGGTTACTAAATAAAGAAGTCATATTGGAAATCTATCTCCTTATTAATATCAGTAATACGATAGGAATAATCGATGTACAGCGTTACATGGTACACTTGCTGAATTTCTATCCTCTATATCATACTAGAAATATTGTGCTTATTCTGTACGTGATCAACAAGAAAGGAACTCTCATCTTATGAATTGGCTTAGATCGTATCCACGCGAAATACAAGTTTTTTTACTGGCTAGTCTGATCAGTGCAGCAGGTGGATCATTAATGTGGCCCCTAACTACACTTTATGTCTATCAGGAGCTCGGTCGCACGATGACCGATGCAGGTTTTGTAGTTCTTTTGCAATCACTGGGTGGTATCGGCGGGCAATTGCTTGGAGGTACATTATATCATCGTCTAGGTGTCAAAAAGTTAATCGTAGGTTCATTGTCATTAAATGCATTGTGTTTGTTTGCATTGCCTTTTGTTAGTCAGAACTGGCATCTGTATATGATTACAATGATATTTGTAGGATTATTTAATGCGATGTCGTTGCCAGCTATTCAAGCATTTATAGGCTTTCGCTTTGCAGATCGCCGCGGACAATTATTCAATATTGTATATGTTGCTAACAATATTGGTGTAGCACTAGGAACCGCTCTATGCGGAGTGCTAGCAGATATTTCGTATCATTTAACATTTGTACTTAACGGGGTAAGTTGTGCATTGTTTGCCGGTTTCTTTTTTGTATATTTGACCAAAATCGGCGAAGGCGAACGTACTCATGTACAGGAAGAAGATGTACATAATCCAGGTCGACCACAAGTCCATACAGAAAAGCGTCCATTATGGTTACTATCTCAAGTGAGAGTCTACTTATATATGGGAATTGGTTCGTTGTTTCTATGGTTAGGTAATTCAATCTGGAATACAGGCGCATCTCCTTTTATCGTCAGTTCAGGTATGTTAATTAGTTATTACAGTCTGTTATGGACGTTAAACGGTGTATTGATCTTCGCAGGTCAACCGTTCGTGAATTTTATCCGCCGCGTAGCTGCTCGGACAGCTGAAGCTCAAATGACTGCCAGTGCTCTTTTTTATTTGTTTGGCTATATTGTTATTTTAGGATTTCATAATTATCCGGCGATGATTGTAGCGATGATTCTGATTACATTTGGCGAGATGTTGTTATCTCCAGCTATTCCTTCGTATGTCTCTGAAAAAACCGGATTGTATGCTCCATTCTATCTAGGAGTAGCCGGAGGAATAGGTGCAGTCGGACGTGTCATCGGGCCTTATATTATGGGCGTATTTTATGATGCTGGTGGGCTTCATCCTGTAGCATGGGTCGCTGTATTAGCAGGTATTCTTTCTTTAGCATTCTTTATGCTTCATCATTATGTACAAAGAAAAGCAGTATCACTTCCTCAGTCTTCTAGCTAATACTTGAGTGTAAAACGAATGATATACTATACTCAAAGGATAAAGACCAAATAGATAAGAGAAGGTGCGTATACATGTCGGTTCAGCCTGTTGATCAGCTAGTGACTCGATTGTCGATTATGAATGATGCTCAATATTTAATAGAAATTGATCATTTGGTATGGAATGATAATAACACTCCATGTGTACTACAATACGGATCACGTCAGCAATATTTGCAAGATCATCCACCGGGTACGCAACTGGTTGCTATATTAGGAGAACAGATCTGCGGATATGTAGGATTTCAACATCCTACGTATGTCTCTACCAATCAACATGTATACGATATTCATATTGCGATTCACCCTGATTATCAAGGCAAAGGAATAGGGCGCAAATTGATCGAATCATTAGGTGAATTTGCTCGGTCACAACAAATACGTAAATTAACGCTTCGTGTGCTTTCAACTAACAAAGAAGCCTTCCAATTCTACAAAAAGCTAGGCTTTGTAGAAAACGGAAGACTTCCTGAAGAGTTCTATATTAACGGGCAATATGTGGATGATATCTTGATGACTTACTGGCTGTAGGAAGTCTGACCATAGACACTCTTTGTAATGAGATCGGTCAATTCTGCTTTTTGTGCCCGGTATGTATCCGGTGACAATAATCCTTTATTTAATCGTTCATTTAACATCTCTGTCATCTGCGCAACCTGCAAGTCGATTACGGCTTGTGGGTTTTTGTTATGTCGACGTGCTGTTTCAGCAAGTGATCTGCCTTCATATAAATCTTCATAGACATCCTCATCCGACGAAGCGCCAAGTGTACTCAGGAATGCATCCTGTTGCTCACTCGTCAACGAAGAACCAGACGCACTCGATGGCGCTTGAGCATTTGCTTCTTCCCCTAGCAACATGCTACTGATCGCAAGTCCTAGAAGCAACGTACTGATCATCGCTTTACGTGAACGGTGGTTTTTTTTCGTGCTTTTCATCATGGATACCTCATTTCATACTATTGTTAAAAGTAGAGCATTACCCTTTAACGTAATGTGCTCTATCGTTATCTTAAACAGCTTGCCTTAAAAGAAACTTAAAGAAACGTAAAGGTAAGCTAAAACCTCTCTTTTTTGTTTCAACCCTGTGTCAGATTCTTTACATATTTAGTACCAGTATTTTCTATTGGTGAGCCTTTATGGTTAAATTTTAATCCGGTATATCCGATAATAGAAAGTAGAGTAACTAGGCAAAGGGGGTTTATTTGTGAATCGTATGTTGAAGTATCAGATTCTTTTCAAACTTCAATTACAAGAAAAATTGCAGAAGATGCTAGAACCTAATGCGCAGATTCCAGAACAGGAATTGTATCGGCTAGCACATTCGATCAAAGGAACAGCAGGCACGATAGAGTTGCCAGAATGGTACTCTGAAGCTTTGCGTTTACTGACCACATTCAAAGAAGACGGTCAACGTGTATTTGACCATGAGCAGATGGTTATTATATTAGAACCATTATATGAGCTTATCCAGCAGTCAGATGTGGAGCCTGAAGTTAAAGAGACTGCACCGATCGAGAAGATACCTTTTACAATAACATCCCCTACAAATACGACCAAAGCTCGAACCGTCTTAATTATTGATGATGATATCGGGCTCCTTACTTTATTAAAAGATGAACTGGTCAGTCAAAATTTCACAGTGTTAGCAACGACAGAGCCTGAACAAGGTTTGGCGTTGTTTTATGATAAACGTCCTGATTGTGTTGTGTTGGATTTGGTATTGCCTGGTATGAACGGATTTGAGCTGTTAGCACAGATTCAAGATTTGTGTGAACGTCATTTTATTCCTGTTATGATCATCAGTGCTTCAGGCAATAAAGAAACCCGGATGCATGGTTATGCGATGGGAGCGGAAGACTTTATGATTAAGCCTTTCGATATGGACGAATTTTCTTTGCATGTGCGCCGTTTGACCAGCAAAAGAATCAAGCTGACAGAATTGCTGTTATTAGATAGTGTAACCGGGGCTTACAGTATGCCTTTTCTAGAACGTGAATTAGAACGATATCAAGAACAAACGCGAGTACATGAGACAGAAGTATCGTTAATCGTAATCGATCTGCAAGGTCTGCGAAATTACAACAAAACGTATAATTTTGCGAAAGGCGATCAATTATTACGACAAGTCTCCGATACGATTAAATTGTCTTTGCGTGTAGAAGATATATGGGCACACGAACGTGCAGGGCGATTTTATTTGCTACAACCAGGTAGCTCTCCTGCTCAAAGTAGTGCTTTTATTGATCGTATTCTTTATTCGCCACAAGTCGCATCTTTGATTCCAGCAGGAATGATGCGTATTCGCTATGGCGTGGTGCCTGTCTTTGCTACAACCGATCAATCGCAACTATTTGATCAGGTGAATCAGCAATTGTTGCATTTAAATACAGCGTTGGAACAAGGCAAATCGGTATCTTCTATACCGTTACAGACGCCATCCAGAATGAGTAGATCTATAGATGCTAAGCCTGTTGTTGCCCATCCTGTTATACCTGAACCTACTATAAGTAATCCACCTGTACCGACGGTATCTGTTAACGAGCCATTGCGATTAGCGATTGTGGATGATGATCCATTAATACGTAATATTTTGGAACGACAAATGTTCGATCTAGAACAAGAGTATTTACTGGATATTCGTGTGTATACAGATGGCAAAGAATTTTTGAATGATCCGTGGCATGATGAATCTGCTCAATATTTATTGATTTTGGATCGAATGATGCCACGTATTAACGGAATGGAAGTTCTTTCCCGTCTACGTGGTGAAGAAGGTTCAAAGTATACGGTGCTGATGTTAACGGGAGTCGACGATGAACAAGGCATTACAGAAGCGATACGTGCTGGAGCAGATGATTATATGACCAAGCCATTTAGTATGATGGAATTGGAAGCTCGTGTACGACGCTTACTGAACAAAGTAGGGGTAGCGTTATGAGTATTGATAATATACTGGTAACGATCTGGTGGGCAACTGTCGGAGTGGTGTCATTGATTATCGTATTGTTACTGTATCTGATGTTTCGTAAATATCAACGCAATCGGCGTTTGCAAGCGATAGACCGTTTAACCGAGCAACTTGCCAAAGCCGATTCTGCGCTGAATCAGTATATTGCAACAGGAGAACGTTCTCGTAGAATGCTGGCTAAAAATAGCTTGGAACAAAAAGCGATCGAAGAAATGTTAATTCATCGCTTATCACTAAGTCGCTCCAAAAATGAAACGCAGCGGATCAAAGAACTAAGTGAGTATTATTTTGCAGAATCGTATGCTAATGATTTGCGTAGCTCGCGCTGGAGTACTCGTATCAATGCTTTACTTTATATTGAGCAATTTCAGATGATGAGTCTTCACTCGGAGCTTTTACAAGCGTTACAGCGCAAACATTGTACAGGTGATGAGCGCTTTTTGATTTTGCGGATTCTGGTTGTATTTCAAGCTCCTGAGATTATGGATGAACTGGAATCAGCAGCTATCCAATACTCAGACATTCAATTATTGCAGTTGGTGTTGTTAATCAAAGGCGAGCTGTTAGATCAATTGCTACAACAGTTCGATAAATACAGTCCCAAATTACGCTATATCATTATAGATAGTCTGCGGATTAACAATATTCGTACGCAAGAAGTACTGCAATTGTTAGAGCAATGTATGTATTCCAATGATAAAGAAATGCGTATTCGTGCGATGAAAGCACTCGCTAACTTTGGTTATATGAGTCCTGAAGCGGCTGATCGGATGGAACAAGCGTTAACTGAACAACAATCTATATCATGGCAAGAACGCTTGATGAGAGTGAAAGTAATCAATAGTACGCGTGATGAACGCTTTTTGCCGTATCTGGAGCAGTTGGTGAGTGATGATTCATACGAAGTTCGTCTGCAATCGGCGCAAGCTTTGCTTCGTTATCGTCAAGGTGTAGCGATATTGGAACAAATAGCGACCAATCATCCTGACCGATTTGCAAAAGAGATGGCACAAGAGATATTGGAAAGGAGAAATTATGAGCGGAATGTGGGCTGACCTCGGATTAGTTGTTTACCATATCATTGCTGTGATCACGATATTATACGTCGCTTTTTCAACCGGAGCGTATTTGTTAATGTATTTCGCGGCTGCCAAAGATTTGCGCAAAGACAAAGATGTGAGCGGACTTCAATATAGCAAAGCACTCGAAAACGAATTAGCTCCTTTATCAATTCTAGTGCCTGCTTACAATGAAGGTGGTAATATCGTATCCAGTGCTCGCTCACTGCTGAGTATCAACTACAAGCAATTTGAAGTTATCGTAATCAATGATGGTTCCAAAGATGATACCGCGCAACGGATGATTGATGAATTTGATATGTCGACCATTTCCAATCGTGTTCCTTTTTCAGCATTAGGCAAGTCTACAGCACCGATTCGCAATATTTATCGCTCTTTACAGCATCCCAATCTAGTACTGGTGGATAAAGAAAACGGTGGGAAAGCAGATGCGCTTAATGCAGGTATTAACGTTTCACGTTATCCTTATTTTGCTTCCCTTGATGGAGATACTGTACTGGATACCGATGCTTTTATCAAAGTAATGAAACCTATTATGGAAGCGAAGCCTGGTGAAGAGATTATAGCTACTGGTGGTAGTGTAGAGATTGCCAACGGAAGTATTGTTGATACAGGTTATCTGAGCAGTGAAAATGTACTGCTATCTCGTAATCCATATGTTGTAATGCAAGTTATCGAGTATTTGCGTGGTTTCTTGATGGGACGGATCGGTCTGAGTAGCTTCAATATGTTGATCCTTGTATCCGGTGCATTTGGTGTATTCAAAAAAAGCTGGGTAATCGAAGTGGGCGGTTATGAGACAGAGACAATTGGTGAAGATATGGAGCTGATTGTTCGTCTACATCGTCTATTACGGAAAAAGAAAAGCAAAGGTCGGATTATCTATATTCCAGAACCTGTCTGCTGGACAGAAGCACCGGAAAGTCGCAAAATTTTACGTCGGCAACGGATTCGCTGGCAACGTGGATTGTTCGAAAGTCTATGGCGGAATAAAGACATGCTGTTCAATCCGCGCTATGGACGCATCGGCTTCGCCGCTATGCCATTATTTATGTTCGTAGAGCTGTTTGGACCTGTAGTTGAATTGATCGGCTTAATTATGATTGTATTAGGTCTCATTCTCAAAGCAGGAGCAGGCTGGGAAATCAGTGCATCACTGACATTGATGATGATTTTGTATGGTTCGTTATTGTCGACAGGGGCGGTATTATTCGAAGAATGGCGATTCCATCATTATAATCGCATAGCAGATGTATTCCGGCTGGTGCTTCATGCATTATCCGAATCATTCTGGTATCGTCCGATGCTAACCGTCTGGAGAGTGATCGGGCTGGCTCAAGCGATTCGTGGTAAAAAAGCCCAGTGGGGTGAAATGACACGTGTAAATGTCATCGGTGGCAGTTCAGATACGATCAAAATGCGACCGGAAAGCCCGCTTATTCAACCTAAAAAATAAACGAATAGTCGTTATACCATAAAAAGCTACTTCACCTGCAAGATTGCAAAAGTGAAGTAGCTTTTTGTCATGAAATGATCTTAATGTATTGGACAAAAGAAAAAGAGTAGAGCAATTAGCGTTTTAACTTCCATTCTTGTTGAAGCATTCCGTACACTGCATGATCTACATAACCAATCGGTAACAATTCAGCTTCCCGAATAATACCTTCCAAAATAAAGCCCAGACGCTGAGGAACCGCGCGACTGCGATGATTACCGGTAGCACAGCGAATCTCAACCCGGTGCAGATTCAGTTCAATTAGTGCATAGTCGATTAATACACGAAGCGCAGAAGTAACCAACCCTTTGCCTTCATAATGAGAACCGAGCCAGTACCCTATCCCGACTGAACGATGATTCCAATTGATCTCATGAAATCCGATAATACCAGCCAGTTGACCTTTGTACCAGATGCCAGCATTAAAAGCGCCATTTTCCATCGCCTGAGTCATCGAAGAACGTACATATTCTTCACTAGCCGCTACTGAATTGGTCGCGTCGACCCAGGCTAACCATTGACGCAAAGAAGAACGGGATTGATCGATAAGCTGATAAATAGGACGAGCATGACTGGGTTCAAGTGGCCTTAATTCGATTTCTTCATCCAATTTATATGTAAACATCAAAGTATACCCTCTTTCTTAATCGAATATGAAATGAAGTGCACCGGATAAAATGTATAGATTAGAGTAGTTCATGAGTTAACGACGTGGACGAAGAGGAGGGTGTTGTTCCAGAGCATAGATATCTTCTTCCAGTCCAGCCATACGTTCATTTAACGTGGTACGACAATCAGCCAAAGCTTGATTATAAATAAGAGGTCCTGCCGATTGCAAAAAGAAATCAAGTACCGAATCAGCAGCCAAATCGCCTATACTTTCGCCACGCTCCATTTCAAAAAAATGCTGGATTTGCGCAATCATATGCTCACGCTGTTCTTTCGGTAGCGTCAATGGTTTCATGCGTCATTACTCCTTTGTACACGTTTATACTACATGCTACCGTATTCAACCTCTAGCGTCAAAGCCAATTAGCATCAAAAATAAGATCGCTCGAACAGGACAAAGGTCTCTATCCAAATCGTCATATCCTTGTCTAACTTGCCAGAACAGTTATAATGGAAGTATTGGATTATTCCTGTAAAACAAACTGAACGATGAAAGGTTGATTGACGTGGAGCATACAAATACCCCGCCTAATTTTATAAAAACAGTAATTGCGGAAGACCTACAGTCCGGTAAAGTTAAAAAGGTCGTTACGCGTTTCCCACCAGAACCGAACGGTTATCTCCATATTGGTCATGCCAAAGCGATCTGGATTAACTTTGAATTAGCGAAAGAATTCGGTGGTAGTACGAACTTACGCTTTGATGATACGAATCCGGCAAAAGAAGATGTAGAATACGTAAAATCGATCGAAGAAGATGTAAAATGGTTAGGTTATGAATGGACAGGCAAATATTTTGCTTCCGATTACTTTGATACGATGTATGAAAAAGCAGAACTGTTAATTCAAAAAGGACTTGCTTATGTGGATGATCAATCTGCTGATCAAATTCGTGAAATGCGTGGAACACTAACCGAGCCGGGTACTAACAGCCCGTATCGTGAACGTACTATTGAAGAAAACTTAGACCTATTCCGCCGTATGCGTGCAGGTGAATTCGGTAATGGTGAACGTGTACTACGTGCCAAAATAGATATGGCTTCGCCTAATATCAATCTGCGTGATCCGGTAATCTACCGTATTGCTCATCTAGAGCATCACAATACAGGTGACAAATGGTGCATTTATCCAATGTATACTTTTGCTCATCCATTAGAAGATGCGATTGAACATGTGACACATTCACTGTGTTCGATTGAATTTGAAGACCAACGTCCATTCTATGATTGGGTGATTCGTGAGTGTGAAGTGGAAGCAGAACCTCATCAATACGAATTCGGTCGCTTGAACCTGGCACAGACGTTAACCAGTAAACGTAAGCTAAAACAATTGGTAGACGAGAATATTGTGGATGGTTGGGATGATCCACGTATGCCGACGATCTCAGGATTACGTCGTCGTGGATATACACCGGAAGGTATTCGTGCTTTTGTCTATGAGACGGGTATTTCCAAAAGTCAGGGCGTTGTTGATCTACAAACACTAGATCATTTTGTACGTGAAGACTTAAAATTGCGTGTTCCTCGTACAATGGGTATTTTGCGTCCACTTAAAGTGGTGATTACAAACTATCCTGAAGGACAAGTTGAAATGTTAGATGCAGAAAATAACACAGAAAATGAAGAAATGGGTATTCGCCAAATTCCATTTTCACGTGAAATTTATATCGAGCAAGATGACTTTATGGAGAATCCACCAAATAAATATTTCCGTCTATTCCCGGGCAATGAAGTTCGTTTAAAACATGCTTACTTTATCAAATGTAACGATGTGATCAAAGATGAAGAAGGCAATGTAACAGAAATTCATTGTACGTATGATGTAGAAACGAAAAGCGGTAGCGGATTTACAGGACGTAAAGTCAAAGGAACGATTCACTGGGTTGAAGCAAGCCAAGCCGTTCCAGCGGAATTCCGTCTGTACGAGCCATTGATTACAGCTGAAGAAGCAGATGCAGAATTAACCGATGAGAACGAAGAGACTGCTGAAAAAACGTTTTTGGATTATTTGAATCCAAAATCACTTGAAGTGGTACATGGATTTGTAGAGCCTGGCTTGAAAGATTCAAAAGGCTATGATCGTTACCAATTTTTCCGTCATGGTTATTTCAGTGCTGATCCGAAATATACAATGCCAGGTGATCCGGTATTTAACCTTGTTGTATCCATGAAGAGTTCATTCAAATTACCAAAAGCGTAAAATTATATCCCTTTTTACCAGATAAAACATGAACAACTATGATCAAAAAACCGCCTGTTCTCTATACGTGAGAAGGGCGGTTTTTATTTGAGCTATTATCAGACTATATAACTCATTCAAGTCTACCGAATGTATTAATACTGCTCGTCCTCTTCTTCCATCCGATATTGTGTGCGCTTCACATTCAGCCACATCGATGCAAATCCTATCGCTCCAACAAAAGAAAGAGCAACACCGGCTAGATACATCTGTTCTGACCCGAAATTTTGAAATAACCATCCGCCTAGAAAACCAGCGATTACACCGGAGACTCCGCTCCATGTCATCGTATAGATCGCTTGTCCGGAACTGCGGAATGCTTTGGGGACAAACATCATGGTAAGCTGTGTACCGACATAGAAATAACCACCGAATGTAACCGCATGAAGCAATTGAATAGCGATAATTTCCCAGGGGCTGGTCGCTTCAGCCATCAAAAACCAGCGTAACGTGAACAGTAGACTGACAATCGCTAACCAACCGATCATAAAAGAAATATTACGTTTCAAATACCGATCAAATAACAAAAACAAAGCCGCTTCAAAAATAGAAGAAGCAAATACCGCCCAGCCGACCATCGATTTGGTTCCGCCCAGTTCAACAATATATAACGATACAAATGTACTGTTCATCGCATTGGGGATCGCAACCAGAATACCAAAGACAATAAAGCCGACAAAATATAAATTGCCGAGTAATTTCTTCATCGCATAGCGGTTCATCGTTGCTGATCCACCGGGTAATTTGGTCTGTGGTGGTAATAGCAAAATGATACCGATTGCAATAAGAAGCAATACTGTAAATACCGTACCGATTTGAGAGACTCCTAATCGATCGATAACAGGCCCTGCGGCAACAGCAGTTAACGCCCATCCTAGTGAACCGTATAGACGAAACCCACCGAACTTTTTGGGTGTACCATCAATATAACTAAGAATAAGTGTATTGCTTTGTGCCAACATCGGTGTCTGGAAAAAGAAAAATACCGTCATCACAATATAGATAATCGTATAATTGTGCACATGAAAAACAAGCTGAACCATTAGCAACGTACCCAGCATCATAATCAGCAACACAAATCGTACATTTTGTAGACGATCACTATAAAATCCCCAAAATGGGTTAGCAAGCAATGAGATTAGCGGGCCGATAGCCATTAGAGCACCAATCTCACTCTGGCTCATCCCGATATCTTGCAGGTATAATTGAAAAAAGCTTGTGAAAATAACCAGTGTTCCATATATAAAAAAGGTAAACCATCGCAATGGTGTAAAAGTAGTGTTGTTTATATTCGGATGCAAAGCCAGCCAATCCTTTCATCAGACATTTCATTCACTGTAGCATGTGTTGAAAAGGGATACAAACCAATTTTGTTTATTTTTGGAGTAGAAAGGATAATTGATCATGCGATCCTCTTTGAATTATACAGGTATTATTTTAGCAGGCGGTCAATCTAGCCGTATGGGTCAGAATAAAGCGTTATTAACTATTGCTGATCATACCATTATTGAACGTGTAGCCAAAGCGTTACAGCCAGTAGTCTCTTCATTATGGATTGCAGGTAATCATACGGCGGATTATTCATTTTTGAATATCCGTAGTGTGCCTGATCGTTTTCCCGGACAAGGTCCGCTTGCCGGTCTACATGCAGCACTATCACAGATTAGAAGCGAGTGGTATGTAGTCAGTGCTTGTGATTTACCTTTTGCCAGTACTGTATTGATGCAACACCTTATAGAACATACCGATATCAAAGGGATACAAGCGATTATTCCGATGCAAGCCGGGCGTATTCACCCCTTATATGCTGTCTATCATCATAGTGTATTGCCGTCACTACAACTAGCGTTAGAACATAACCAATTACGTGTACGAGATTGGTTAGATCAGCAACAGGTACACTACGTAGCGATCGAATCATTATACCAGACACAGAGCAAGTTACAGTCTTCTTTTCAAAGTATATCGGAGTATAGCTTATATAATATGAATGATCCACAGTCGTATGAGCAGGTTTTGCGTATTTTGAAGCAATATCCTTCTTTATTGTAGCCAGTCTGTGGCATAAGTCCTTTTGAAAGCGTGACAAACATGACTATTTTATGAACGTATGCGTAATTTACCCCTAATTCGTAGAAAATAGAGTACAATGAAGACATAACATAAAGTCAAGTGATGAACTACAACGTATACGTTTACTAACGATCAAACCTATATATTGCTTCAAACCTTTGATGTCGGAATTCAATTATTTAAATATGTGAATATTATCACAAGGAGTGATGTAAGATGACTATGTATACAGAACTGGAAACGCATCAATCTCGCCAAGAATGGTTGTACAGTCGTGTAATGACGTATCGTCTGCTTAGTGAAATGTTAGAGCGCAAACCCACATTGTCCAAGTTGATCGAATGGAAAAAAGAAGCTTCCAAAATCAACCGTCTATTTACCAATAACTATGCTTTGCTGAATACGCTAGAAAATACGATGTTAAACGATATTATGCAATATGCTCGTCAAGAATGTGCAGAATATAGCCAGTTGTTCGAGCAAGATCAACAGGTCAGTTATCCACCTCAAGCGTCGTATTATGTGACAAATGAGCAAGGACGTACTGCTTATGAGGCTGTAGTTAATGCAGTATATGCACGTGCAGGGATTGCTTTCAAAAAAATGGATCACGAAACAGATGATCATATCGGTATTGAGTTAGAATTTATGGCATTATTAGCTGAGCGTTCTGCGGAGACAGATATGCATTCATCTAACCGTAAAATGATTGCTCAAATGCAGATTGAATTTTTGGAACATTATTTAATTCCATGGGTTCCTTCATTCTGTGCTGAACTTGGTAAAACGACATGCAGTCCATTGTATCGTGAATGGGCTCAGATGTTACCGACATATTTGCAAAATGATTTGCAAGAACTTCAAAAGATTGTTACTCGCTTAACGTAAAGAGTATTCCCTATTTCATGAAGATTATTATCTGAAATAGGGAATTTTTTTATCTTATACAGAAATAAGTAATTTTTTTCCAATTAGATGTGTCAAATGAGTTGCTGTGGTCTAATGATTGATAAGGGAGGTTTACTGCCTTGAATAAATATCATTGCCTCAAACAATGTATTGTCGTAAAAGCAGTAGACAGAAAAGCGGAATTTCCATCGCTCGATTGGGCGCGTCAGTATGCGTTAAAAGAATTAGTGCCACAAGAAATTAATTTTGTGGTAAGCGATGGGGATACAGGTCATATTTATATGGATGTTCGATTTGGTTCGCACACCAAAATCCCCTGAGTGTATTATGACTCAGGGGTTATTTTTATGTGCTGAAGGATATATTGTACGTCTTGTAGATCTACTTTGCCAGCGATCGGTTGAAGGGCACATGCACTTCCGCAAGCAGCGCCATATCGAAGCATCTCAGCCAGTTCTGCTCCGCGATAAGCGGCTGTTACCATACCTGCTGCCATCGCATCTCCACTACCAAGCGCGCTCACAATATCAAGCTGTGGCACATGCAGTCGATAACGTGCAGAGCCTTGAGCAGCTATCGCGCCATGTTTGCCTAAAGAGATCGTAGCCATTTGTACCCCATGATCCAGCATAGCGGTTAATACATCGTCTAAGGTCTGGTCAGAATAGTGATCAGCCGTAGGAATGCCCGCCCATGCGCAAGCTTCATCTTCATTAGGCTTCACCAGATCAGGAGAAGCTTGTAAGCCGTAACGTAATGCTTCTCCACTTGCATCTAGTGCTGTTTGGGCACCCTGTGCTTTGGCGATCTGAATCAGTGTAGCATACAGATCAGCAGGGCAACCTTCAGGAATACTACCGGAAAATAATACCCATGCTGACGTACGGGCTGCTTTTTCAATCTGCTGTTCCAAAAGGATCAAAGATTCAGGGGTGACATACGAAGAAGCTTGCTCGATCAATTCTGTCTGTGTACCTTGTTGTTGATCCAGTACAGTGATCGCCAGCCTTGTCTCGCCTTGGACTTCGATAAATTCACAGCGTACGCCTTCTTGTTGCAACAGAAATTGCATTTTCTGTCCATTGTAGCCTGCCACAAACCCTGTCGCTGTCACGGATTCACCAAGAGTATGAATCACACGTGCAGCATTGATCCCTTTGCCACCAGGAACAGTAATCCCCGGTAAGCGGTGCACCTGATCCATATGAAAAGCAGGAGCACGATAAATAATATCTAGTGCTGTATTTAACGTAACTGTTGTAATCAAATACGATTCACCTCTTACGCAATCAATTTAAGTCCTATCGCTGACGCAATAATCATCGCGATAAATAAAATCCGCAGTCCACTTTTGGCTTCGCCGTACATCAACATGCCGACTAATGTACCGCCGACTGTACCGATTCCTGTCCAGATCGCATAAGCTGTTCCCATCGGAATACCGTTCATAGCAATCGTTAGACAAGAGAAGCTACCTGCAAATGTCAAAATCATTAAAAGATAATTGAGCAAAGACTTATGACGAACAATACGATTCATCATAATTACACCAACCACTTCAAATCCACCAGCCACTACCAATGCGATCCAAGACATTATGCTTCACCTGCTTTCACTGTAGCAGAGTGAGCTTCTTCTTTGGCACCATTATCAGTGACTAATTTCAATCCAGCGACACCGATCATCAATACAAGAATCAAGATCACTTTGAGCCAGTGGAAAGGTTCACCGAAAATAATCATTTCAGCAGCGACTGTTCCAGCTGTACCAATTCCAGTAAAGACGGCATAGACTGTACCGACAGGTAAGCGAGTAGAGGCTTTGATAATAAGATAAAAGCTGATCGCTATACCTACAGCGGTAAGTAGCCATTCCAAGGGAGTTGCAGCGTGTTTTAGTCCGGATACCCAGACCACTTCGATACATCCTCCTATTAATACGTATAACCAATTGCGATTCATAATTATTCCAATCTCCTTTGTTGCTCGTTAAGCAATTTCAATTAAGTCGTTGTTGCCGTTAGCGTAATCCCGCGCCAGTAAATAGGGAAAATTACATTTAACCGTTGCACCGATCGAGAAGGTTCACTGTACAACATATCGATCATCACTCCATCGACTACAGTCATATATCCTTTGGCAGCTTCGGTTGTAGATACTACTAATTGCAGATGATGTTGATCTACGTGCACATCCAATAATCGCAACAGCCTTGCTTCCAAATCATCAATTAGCGCATACACTAGAGGGATAATTTCTTTTTCGGAAGCCGAATGTGGAAAAAAACACATCCGCATGACGAATTTGATCATCGCATCATCTGAATACTGTTGTTGCAAAAAGGCGATCAATTGATACAACCGATCTTGTAACGGGATATCAACATGATGAATCATATAACGAATAATTCGTCGCTTAAATTCACGAAAAGTCTGACGAAGTACATTCAAAAACAAATCTTCTTTGCTTTTAAAATGAGCATAGATCGAAGGTTTTTTGATCCCTGCTTCACTAGCGATATCAGCCAAAGAAGTGCCTTCATATCCATGTTGTGCAAACTGAGAAAGAGCTATCGTTAATAACTGTGGCTTTGTCGTCATACAGACACCTTCCTAACGGTCGTTAGGTAATATTATTATCTTTTAAATAATGTTTGTCAAGAAAGATGAATAAAGTGTAATTCCTGGCAAAGCAAGATATAGTTATAACGAAGTTATGCGACATACTGTGGTGAAGTTACGTACATACTTTGAAGAGAAAGACAGGAGTTGATGATATTGCGTAAAAGTGTGCTAGGGGTACTGATTATCATTATGTTATTTGGTCTGTATTATGTAGGGTTTGATCTACTGGGCCCAACAACAGGTACGATCATTAGTATATTTTCCACACTCAGTGTTATATCGATCGGATTTATTATTTTTATAGATAATCGTCAGCCAGCGGTCACAATGGCATGGATTTTGCTGTTGGCTTTGTTGCCGGTCGTAGGTGTCTTTTTCTACTTCTGGTTTGGACAAAATGTATTCAAGCGTCATAAGTATGAAAAGAAAGCTAAGCGAGATCGGCAAGTGTATCAGATGATTGAAAATGCAGGGATGCAGACTGCACTTGATCTATCGTCGTTACGCGAAGATCATCAGCGCTTATTGCAATTGTCTCAACGATTAGCGGTTACACCTGTTTCACAAGCGACCGAAACGACTATTTTGACCAATGGTGGCCAGACATTTACCGCCTTGTTGGAAGCGCTAGAAACAGCTGAACATCATATTCATATGGAATATTATATTTATCGTGCAGATGATATTGGCACACGTATTCAGCAGATCCTTATTGAAAAAGCACATGTCGGTATAGAAGTTCGTTTTATGGTGGACGCTGTAGGAAGTATGCAGTTACCGCGTTTGTTTCTACAAGAGATGAGGGAAGCAGGAGTACAAGTCGGTATTTTTGGCGAAGCACGTATTTTATTATTATCCAGTCAGGTGAATTATCGGAATCACCGCAAAATTGTAGTGATCGATGGCAATATTGGATTTATCGGGGGGCTTAATGTAGGCGATGAATATCTAAGTCGCAGTCAGACGTATGGATTCTGGCGGGATACGCATATGCAGATCAGAGGCGAAGGTGTACGTACGTTGCAGATTATCTTTTTACAAGACTGGCTGCATGTGACAGGAGAGACTTGTCTGGATCAAGTATACTTTTCTCCACGATTAATCGCTTCTCAACATGGAGCAGTCCAGATGATTGCGAGTGGGCCGGATAATGATCTGCGTGTGCTCAAACATGTCTTTTTTTCAATGATTACCTCGGCGAAGCGATCGGTCTGGTTAGCGACTCCGTATTTTATACCGGATGAAAGTATACTGACAGCATTGCGGATGGCGGCATTATCTGGATTAGATGTACGTATACTTTTCCCAGGTAAGCCGGATAAAAGACTTCCTTTTTATGCGTCTCATTCGTATTTTGTGACTTTGCTCGAAGCAGGTGTACGCATCTATGAATATGAAAAAGGATTTTTACATTCGAAATTGCTCATTGTAGACGGCGAGATTGCTACGATTGGAACAGCGAATATGGATATGCGTAGTTTTCATCTGAATTTTGAAGTGAATGCTTTACTTGTAGAAACGGAAAGTGTTCATCAGATGGTACAAGATTTTGAACGTGATCTGAATTCTGCGAGCTTAATTATTCAAGATCGATTTGCCCGTCGTAAAGTAGTGCAACGTCTGGTAGAATCAGCAGCCCGATTGATTTCTCCGATGTTGTAAAATAAATAAAGATAGACACTACCGAGTTATCGCATAAAAAAAGCTGACCTTAGAAATCAAGGTCAGCTTTTTGCTATTGTGGTAAGTACAACTATTCTTCCAGTGCTGTCTTGATCAGACCACTTACAGAAGGGCTGTATAATAATCCGATATGAGCCATGCCGAAGACACGAATATTGTTTGCTCCGTCTAGCATAGATAATTGGTTCGCTACGATCTGATCATTGATTGTATAGATCGAAGTAACTTTGATTCCGTCAGGTGCTCTGTTAGTCGTTAAGCGGTTAGCACCACCGATAGTTACTAATTTGTCTACTTTTGAAAGACCACCGTTGTTCAAAATATAATACAGACTGTTAGCACCGCCCATACTATGAGCGACAATATTTACTTTTTGGCTACCTGTTTGAGCTAGAACTTCATCGACTTTGCGACTGATTGTAGCTGCATTAAGCAGTTGGTTACCGCTTTTACTAGGAAGTTCAATTGCATATAATTCGTTAGAAGCCCATCCTTGACGACTTAGGTAGCTTTCTATGTAGGTAAAGTTACTAGCTGTTCCCCCAAGACCATGAACGAAAATAACCGGTGTACGTGTTGTAGCCGCTTTTGCTTGCTGAGGTGCAAATACTCCTACACTACATGCAAATACTAGCAATACAGTTAGCATCAAACGAAAAGATGAACTCACTTTTTTCATAACCAATCTCCCTTTTGTGTTAGAATTGAATACATAAATTTACCAAAATATGAATTATTATATAACGAAAAAAAGGACTTGTAAACCCTTTTTGATATTTTTGACTTTAGGTATCGTAAAAAAGAACGATACTTCCTTAGCGATAAAGTTCGCCAACAGGAATGTATCGTTCTTTTATTTTATACATATTTTATTCTATATCAGATCGATAACAGAACCGATTAGAATGTTGTGAATCCTAGAATTAATTGCAGACGATAAGCGATATCTTTCAGCCATGTGCTATCTTCTTGATAGGCGCTTAATGGCAATGTATATTCTTCTCCTTTATTATTCCACAGCATCGTAAAGTATTTATTAACACTGGTCATTAACTTATTATCGCCCGGTGCAGAGATCCAGAAATCATTTTCCAGATTATAATCTTTAAGATTACGCGGCGTAAAGTTAGAAGAACCACCGATAATCAGATCATTACCTGATGCTTTATCGATATACATCATTTTGGTATGGTACTGCTCATCCGTTGTGTTATACCAGCGTACATCGATTTTGCCGCTTGAAGCATTTTTGAGTTCGGCAGCTACAGGACGATTCGGGATACCGATTTTATCCTGTCCAAAAGCGTTCTGGTTCGGATCGAGAATCAGTTGGATTTTGACACCGCGTTTGGATGCTTCCATCAGTCTGCTGGTGACATCTTTATCCGCCAGGTAGAACATTCCCATCCAGAGTGTATCGCCTTGCTTCGTATCATCAATCGCTTCAAGTAAGCGATCAAACACTTTACCTTCAGTAATATAACGAAGCTGAATTTCTCCTTTAGGTTTTGTCGCATTACTTGCAGGTTCTTTATACGTAGGCAATTGCACTGAACTGCCAGATAGATCAATAACGGCTTGTTCGGATTTTAAAATATCACCGATAATCGGCCCTTGCACTTCAAAAGCAACATTGGAATGATAAGCACTCGCATCATGCACATTACCTGTTGAGACAAGTGCGCTATTTTCAGTAGCGACCACTTTACGGTGATTGGCTTTGACATTAATCAGTTTCAGATAGGAACGGAACGTAACATCAGGACCATCGGTAGCCATCATATTCGGAACCCAGCCTTTACCTGCTTGTCCGAACCATTGGAAAAAGGTACGCCAGATCGCCGAGTATACCGGAGTCGAATCGCGCAATGGATCAACATCTGTCAGCACGACATCAATACCATTCTGTTTAAGCTTTTCCAGTAACCCATTGGGGCCAGAGTTATAGTTGGTATTCACTTCATCTGTAATAAATACTACTTTGAGATCAGGGACTGCTTTTTTGCGTTCAATTAATTTATCAGCTAATCCTTCACTCAATTTAGGATACTTTTGCCCTCTATGTACATAATCGTTAAATAAGAATATATCAATAATCACATATTGTTGAGCGGAATCGATCATTTTAAGTATTCTGTCATAAATTTGTCGTTTTTGTGTAAATCGATCTCCTGTTCCGGGTGCAGGATAGGTCAGATCATAATAAAAGTTAACATGATCGACAGTGTAAAGAGGACTCTCATACGATACCCCGGGAGGTAACGGTTTATTTGTCTGATAGATCATAACGGCGATAAGCCAGACTATCAGTAGTCCGAGGACATAACGAACCCAATGGGAACGTTGAAATCGACGGGATGATTTACGCTGTGCAGCATGAATCGGTGATTTATTATTTGAAAAAGAACTCATCTCTTTTGATCCCCTTCCGAAAGCGCAATTCATACACTTCCACCTATTCATTAACAACAAAACATTAATTTTGACGCAGGTTTAGTTGCAAACAGGGGTTCGGAAGTTTATATATTAATTATAGTAAAAGAATTTATACAACTTAATGTACTTATGAAATTCATTTTAACAAAGGGGACTGTGATGAAAGCCAATCATTCAAATCGAAAAGCAATTGTTATTGGAGCAGGCCCGGGTGGACTTGCAGCAGGAATGTTACTTGCTAGTCAGGGATATGAAGTGAATATGTACGAGAAACAATCTGTTGTTGGAGGGCGGTCTTCGCAATTGACGTTGGGGGAATATCGTTTTGATCGTGGAGCGACATTTTTAATGATGCCTCATTTGATTGAAGAGTTATTCAGCGTAGCCAAACGTTCATTATATGATTACGTAGAAATGCAAGAATTAACACCGATGTACAGCTTGCATTTTGGTGATACAGTATTCCAACCTTCTCGTGATCGTGAAGATACGGCAGCGCAGATAGCGACACTTTTCCCCGGTGATGAAGCAGGGTATTATCGTTATCTGGAAGAAGAAGATGTGAAGCTGGAAAAAGTCATGCCACTACTGCGCAGACCTTTTTCCAATCTGACCGACTATATGCGTGCAGATGTTTTTCGTGCTTTACCGAAGCTTCATCTCAATGATACGGTATATGGACGGTTATCCAAATATTTCAAAGACGAGCGCCTCAAAATGTCTTTTGCGTTTCAAGCGAAATATTTAGGCATGTCGGCTTGGGATTGTCCGGGTACATTTACGATATTGTCGTATTTAGAACATCGTTACGGGCTATTTCATCCCAAAGGTGGAATCAACGCTATATTCGAAAGTATGGCTACAGTAATCTCTGAGCATGGAGGTCACGTACATACAGGTATAGGCGTGAAGCAAGTAATTACCGAAGGACGTACAGCCAAGGGGGTTGTATTGGACAACGGAGAGACTGTATATGCAGATCATATCGTGATCAATGCTGATTTCTCGACAGCGATGAATCAGTTATTTGCGCCCGGTGTATTGCAGAAATATGCTCCAGATAAGTTAGCAGCTAAAAAGTATTCTTGTTCTGCGGCTATGCTTTATCTAGGTGTTGATGGAGCTGTAGATTTACCTCATCATTCAGTTCATTTCTCGGAAGATTATCATCGCAATGTGGATGAGATTATGAAGCAAAAAACATTGTCTGAAGATCCATCGATCTATGTTCATAACCCATCAGTGCTTGATCCTACATTAGCTCCTGCTGGCAAATCAGCATTATATATTTTGATGCCAACACCGAACTTAACCGGTGAGACCGATTGGGAAGATAAGCGTGAACAGGTGAAAGAACAGATGTTATCCCGGGCAGAAATGATTCCACAATTAGCGGACTTGCGCGAACGGATCGAAGAGCTGAGCTTTTTCACACCGCTAGATTGGGAACAGCAGTTAGATGTATATCAAGGGGCTACGTTTAATCTGACCCATCATTTGGATCAGATGATGACATTCCGTCCGCATAATCGTTTTGAAGAATTAGACGGTGTATGGTTGGTCGGCGGAGGAACTCATCCGGGCAGTGGCTTACCGACTATTTTCGAATCTGCACGTATCAGTACCAGTATGATCTTCAAGCAAGATGGCATCGTTATCACAGATGATATTCATGCCGATCAAGTAATGACCGAGGTTACTCATTCATGAAGCGTCATGTAGCGATAGTAGGCAGTGGTATAGGTGGCTTAACAACGGCTTTGCTGCTTAGTAAGCAAGGTGTGAAAGTAACGATATTTGAAAAAAGTAGTACTGTAGGCGGTCGAATTGCTTTTGAATACGAAGGTGACGAACGGATCGATCAAGGGCCAACAATTGTACTGCTACCTGAAATGCTTCATGGTATTATGGAAGAAGCAGGTGTATCTCGTGATAAAATTCCATTGATTGAATGTGATCCACTTTATCGTGTTCATTATCCAGATGGCAAAGTACTCACTAAACACCGTAAGTCCGAGATTCAGGCAGAAGAAGTAGAACGCGTTTTTCCAGGACAAGGAGCTAATTTTAGTCGCTTTATGCGCGAGATGAGTCCATTGTTTGCTAGAGGACAAGCTTCATTTCTAGAACGTGATTTTCCGAACTGGAAACATTTTTTCACACCGGACAATTTATCGTTAATGCTTAATCTGCGTGCTTACCGCAATCTAAGTAGCGCTGCTGGATTGTATTTCAAAAATAATCAATTGCGTGAAGCTTATTCCTTACAAAGTCTGTATATTGGCGGTATTCCTGAAAAATCACCGGGACTGTATACGATGCTTCCTTATGCTGAACATGCTTTTGGCATATGGATGATCAAAGGTGGATACGGTAGATTACCTGAGATTCTGTCGCAAGAATTGGCAGAGCGTGGGATTGAGATTCAATTGAACCGCACTGTAGAAAAGCTAGAAATCCAGAATGGAGTCTGTCTGGGTGTTCAAGTTGATGGAGAACGACACCATTTCGATGCAGTACTGTATAATGGAGACTTCCCTAATATTTCAGCATTAATAGACAAAGAACTAACCAAACCCCGTCGTACACCGTACCAACCGTCTTCTGGTTGTGTATTGATCTATGCGGGAACGAATCGTAGATGGGATGATATGCTAACCCATCAATTCTTTTTACCACCAAGTCTCAATGATAGTCTTAGACAAGCGTTTAGTCAGCGACAGTTGCCAGAAGATCCAGCTTTTTATGTATTTAATCCGGTAGCTGTTGATCCAGATGCAGCAGCAGAAGGACAAAGTGTATTGTACTTTTTGATTCCAGTGACAGATGAAGCGGGGATAGATTGGGAAAGAGATACACCTCGTCTTGTTGAGCATGTATTAGAAGCAGCAGAACGGCGTGGATTTCCAGAGCTTCGTTCTTCTATCAAATGGACCAAAGTACGTACACCCGCAGATGCACTGCGTAGCGGATTGTATGGAGGCGGAAGTTTTGGGATTGCTCCAGTCATTGGACAGTCCGGTGTATATCGTCCACAGCCCAAGCCTTTTCCACATATTCGAGGATTGTATGCAGCAGGCGCTTCGGTTCATCCGGGCGGCGGCGTACCGATTGTTATGCAAGGAGCAAGGATGGCTGCACATCAAATGTTAAAGGAGTTGGGAATTTGAAATCCATCCGAAAGGCTGATTTGCAAAATTGTGAGGAAATGATTCGTCATGGATCGTCATCGTTTTATTACGCATTTAGCTGGCTCCCAAGTCCGCAAAAAGAAGCTGTTCATGTGATTTATGCTTTTTGTCGAATGATTGATGATAGTGTAGACGAACCTGAACAATCGTTATACAGTATTCACGAACTGCAAGCTTTATTCAATAAGCTAGAGTCAGCAGAAGGACACTTTATTTGGCCTTCTTTGCGTTGGTTATTTAGTGAGTTTCCCGGATTATCCAAAGAACCGTTTCGTCGTCAAATGGATGGTCAAACGTATGACCTAACATTTACCCGCTATTCTACAATGCGTGAATTAGAGCATTATTGTTATCTGGTAGCAGGAACAGTAGGCGAGATGTTATTGCCTGTGCTCAAAGGTGAACATAGCGAGGAGATTCGTCATTCAGGTATCGCACTTGGCAAAGGAATGCAGATTGTCAATATTATGCGTGATATCGGGGAAGACGGTAGACGGGGTAGACGTTATATTCCGCTTGAATTGTTACAACGTCATCATTACACAGAAGAGGAACTTGAAGCAGGTGTGATCGATGATCGTTTTCGTGCTTTGATGGATGAATTGCGCTTTTTGGCAGAGCAATGGTTTGCAACCGGTCTTGGCGATCTGGCAGCTTATCCTCAGACTAGCGCATTTACTGTCGAGTTAGCAGCGACTTTTTATGCCGGTATTATGGATGTTATTGTGGAAAATAAATACGATGTATTCACTCAACGTGCGTATGTTACAGATGAACAAAAGCGTGATATGTTAATCGGGATTGCAATGAGACATGGATTTACGACAGAGATACTCAAGCGATCAGTGGTTTCTTAATATGGGATGGTTATTTTGGATCTGGTATGGTATCGGAGCTGTGTTGCTATTAACAGTAGACGTACCGAAAGTATTAGATTTTTCAAATGGACTTTTTCTCGTCTTTTATGCATTATATGCGCTCTATTTAATCTATAGGGCAGAACTTTATAAAGAGATGTCCGACCAGTCAGTCAGTAGTTCTACTACACCTCTGTGGTCACGCCTTATCCTATCTGGCGTGATCATCTGGTTCGGTGGTATGTCATTAGAGTGGATTGGAGTACATAGTGGTTGGCCATTTGGAGAATACGAGTATACATCGGTTCTAGGCGCTCTTATATATGGTGTACCTTGGACGCTAGGATTTGCATGGATTGGTGTTGTAGCAGGAGGCGTATTATTAAGCAGTTCTGCTAAGCACGCATCTGCTCATACTTCCGCTCTATCGAATAAAGGTAGCTATGTATTACTGCATGCTTGCAAAGTAGGGATCTGGATTATTGTACTGGATCTTGTTCTTGATCCAGTAGCACATGCACGTGGATTCTGGCACTGGGAACAAACAGGCGGATTTTACGGTGTACCGTGGAGTAATTTTGTTGCATGGTTCGTTGTAGGTGGTCTGTTGTCGATGGTGTTACCGCGATTGATACTGACCGTACGAATTTTGCGTCATGCGACTTTTCTGTATCAAGGAATGTTGTTATTGTTCGGTTTGCTAGCTTGGCAAGCTGATATTGACGGTTCGATGATCGTTGCATTGATCGGTATATTATTGGCAGAAGGGAATTATCGTTATGATACCCGCAGGTAAATCTTCTTCTTTTCAAATGGTATTTCGCAAGTATAACGAATGGTATCTGATTCGGCGTCAGTTCCATTCATTTACGATGACCGGTTCGTTTGATGCTTTGCCACCTGAGCAATCGGTTATTTATATTATGAATCATAGTTCATGGTGGGATGGATTACTTGTCTATCATGCGTGTAACCGTGCATCAATCGGTGATCATTATATGATGATGGAAGAGCGACAATTGAAGCGATATGATTTTTTTCGCAAAGTAGGCGCATTTTCAATCCAAAAAGACAGTCCCGGTGATGTTCGCCAAAGTATGCGTTATGCTGCTGGTTTGCTTGCACAGAGCAAGCGAATATGGTTGTTCCCACAAGGAGAACTTCGTCATTTGGAGACACGTCCATTGATTTTTCGTCCGGGAATTGGATTATTATTGCGCCAAGCTCCACCGGAGACTGCTGTGATTCCAGTGACGCTACATTATGGGCTGTATCAACAAGCACGTCTGCAAGCCTCTTTGCGAATTGGCGAACCGGTGATCCGTAACTGGACACAGATCGGTTCTAATGATTGTGCAGAAATGCTAGAGACGATCCTGACCGCTCAACTGGATCAACAGCGTCAACAATTACTATTGTCCAAAGATGGCTATTTATCTGAAGAAATTCACCTTATTCCACCTAAGCGCACCACAGACGAAAAGTTCGATCAATATCGCAAAATAAGAAAAAGGTGAAATCATGCTGTGGATACTACAGATCATCGCATTCTGGCTTTTGATTCAGCTTGTATTTACGATTTGGAATCTTTCTCGTATGCCTAGATTAGGCACATCGTTATCTAACAAAAGCAGTTATTATCAACCTTCTGCTTCTACAGATCGTTCACCAGTAGATCCATATCGTTCAACGAATCTACATGCCAAGCCTTTGTTATCTATTATGGTTCCAGCACGGAATGAAGAGATTAATATTCGTGAATGTGTGTTATCTATATCGAACTGTCGTACCGATTCGATAGAGATTGAAATATTAGTGATGAATGATCATTCAGAAGACCGTACAGTCGCTGAGATTGAGAAAGTAATGCAGCAAGATCAGCGAGTGCGGCTTTTTCATAGCGACCCTTTACCTGAAGGATGGATGGGCAAGTCGTATGCTTGTCATCAATTAGTCCAACATGCTCAAGGGGAGTGGTGGTTATTTATGGATGCTGATGTGCGATTAGAAGTAGAAGGATTAGAAGCAGCAATGGTAACGGCTCGTTCTCAGGGAAAAGGTCTTATCAGTGGATTTCCACGTATGGAGACAGAGACATGGTTAGAACGAATAGTCGTACCCATGATGTCTTTTGTGATAGCTTATCATTTGCCTATTATGATGGTTCGTCGTAGTCGTAGTCCGTTTTTTTTGGCAGTGACCGGGGCGTGGTTAATGATCCATCCTGATAGTTATGCTCGTTCAGGTGGGCATGAAGGCATTTACAATCAGATTGTTGAAGATATGGAATTGGCTCGTGCTGTTAAGCGGATCGGAGATCCTGTAACATTGGTAAATGTACAGCATTATACGTCTGCACGAATGTACCGTAATGCCGCCCAAGTATGGGAAGGGTATAAGAAAAATATTTTTGTTGGTGCAGGGCGTAGTGCCTGGTTAGCGTTCAGCATTTCTGTGTATTATGGGCTGTTATTTATTTTGCCCGTACTTACATTGATCTATAGTCTTGTGGCTGTAGATACGATGCTTATAGGCTGGTCATTACTAAGTATATTGATCGGGATGATGACCAAAAGTATTATTGATGTTTATCATGGTAAGCCTTTCTGGATGGGAGTCTATATGCCTGTTAGTGCGGCTTGTCTGATCGGCATTATGCTTGATTCATGGCATGCAGGAGCCAATGGAACAGGTTACAATTGGAAAGGAAGGAATTATGGATGAGTGATCGCAAAGCGCTGATTATCGGTGCAGGGTTCGGCGGATTATCGTGCGCGATTGGTCTAGCTTCACGTGGATATGATGTGACAATCTTAGAGAAGCAATTGACGGTTGGTGGCAAATTACAGCATATTGAAAAAGCAGGTTATCAATTCGACCGTGGACCAAGCACGATTACAATGCCCCATGTATTCCGAAGTGTATTTGAACAAGCAGGACGACAGATCGAAGATTATGTAGAATTGTATGATCTGGAACCGCGTACACGTAATGTTTTTGCAGATGGTTCAGTGGTCGATCTTAGTCGTCATGCAGAAGCGACAGCGGCTCAGATTGCACTGTATAGCCCTGAAGATGCGCTTCAATATCCACACTTTCTAGCAGAAGCGAAGCAGATGTATGTTGAAGCGAACGATCAATTTCTCAATACTTTATTATTGTCATGGCGTGATAAAATAAAGCCTTCAATGGGCAAAAGCTTACTTCGTGTACATCCATTAACTACATTGCAATCGTTATTGCGCAAATATTTTCGACATCCTAATACATTAATGTTATTCGGACGGTACGCAACCTATGTTGGTGCTTCACCTTATCAAGCACCAGCTATTTTTGCTATGCTTAGTCATGTAGAAGCAGAACTTGGTGTATATGGAGTGCGCGGTGGTACATATCAGTTAATACGTGGACTAGAAAAGCTAGCGCTTGAACTGGGTGTGACGATACGTACAGGTATAGAAGTCTCACGCGTTTTAGTACAATCAGGCAAAGCGATTGGAGTCGAAAGTAGTATAGGAGATTATCTGGCACCGATCGTGATTATCAATGGCGATGTGTTAAGTATGAGTCAAATGCTATTAGATGAAAGTGAACGTCCTTCACTGACCAATAAGCAAATTGATCGCTATGAACCTTCGTTATCCGGTTTTGTCACACTGGCAGGAGTACCTCGTCAGTATGATCAATTGCTTCATCATACCGTATTTTTTCCAGAACAATACGAGCCTGAATTTCAAGCGATTTTCGGGCAAAAGCGTCCGCCTGCTTTACCAACATTATATATCTGTTATTCTGGTTATTCGGAAGCCAACATGGCTCCACCACAAAGCAGTAATTTGTTTATTTTAGCGAATGCTCCCTATTTGTCAGATCAATGGGATTGGGAACTACAACGTCAAGCATACGGGCATAAAATAGCTTCATTACTGGAACAGTATGGACTGGAAGATATCTCGCAGGGCCCTGTCTGGGAGCATTATACACCTGCTGATATTCAGCAAGACACGTATGCACATCAAGGATCGATTTATGGTATTTCGTCCAATTCAGTCAAGCAGACTTTTTTCCGTCCGGGTAATCGCAGTCGTGATGTGCAAGGATTATGGTATGTGGGCGGTACAACTCATCCCGGCGGAGGAACACCAATTGTCACATTATCAGGTCAACTGGTTGCCAAACATATTGCAAATCAACATTGGAATTGAAAGGAGGACGCACAATGAACTCTAAAGAAATCATACCCGAAGGACAGATCGCAGATCGTAAAAGTGCTCATGTCCGTCTTTGTCTGGAAGAAGATGTAGCAGGAGAAGGCGTGACTTCTGGTTTTGAAAATTATCATTTTCGCCATCAAGCATTACCTGAGCTCGATTTTGCTCAAATTTCACTGCATACCTCTTTTCTTAATCAACCTGTCGCTACACCGTTACTCATTAGTTCAATGACAGGTGGAAGCCAAGCAACAGGCGATATTAACAAACGATTAGCCACAGTAGCAGAGCAACGTGGTTGGGCAATGGGACTCGGTTCTGTACGAGCTGCTATTGAGCATGATGAGTTAGCCGCTACATTCAATGTGCGTCAACAAGCGCCGACTATTCCGATTATAGCGAATCTAGGAGCAGTACAGTTGAATTACGGATTTGGGATTGATCAATGTCGACGTGCAGTTGATCTTGCCGAAGCGAGTGCATTGGTGCTTCATCTGAACAGTTTGCAGGAAGTATTTCAGCCTGAAGGTAATGTGAATTTTGCAGGATTGTTAATACAGATTGAACAGATGGCTAAACAGTTAGAAGTACCGATCGGGATCAAAGAAGTCGGTTGGGGTATTGATGGTGAGACAGCACGCTTGCTAGTAGATGCAGGCGCATCTTTTATTGATGTGGCAGGTGCAGGTGGAACGTCATGGAGTCAGGTGGAGAAGTTCCGCAGTATTGATCCTGTACGCCGCGCAGCCGCAGAAGCTTTTGCAGGTTGGGGAACACCGACAGCAGAGTGTATTGTCGATGTGCGTCAAGCGTTACCCGATATGACAGTCATCGGTAGTGGTGGACTCAAAAATGGAGTCGATGCCGCCAAAGCGATTGCTTTAGGAGCAGACTTTGCCGGATTTGGAAGATCATTATTAGGAGCGGCTGTAGAATCGACAGAAGCGTTAGAACAAGTACTTGCACAGGTAGAGTTTGAATTATCTGCGGCTATGCTAGGTGTGGGAGCAGGAGATATCGCTGCACTACAATCGACTACACGCTTGCGTTCAAGATTTTAAGTACTAGACTGATTTACTCGGAATTGTTAATTTCTTTACGATGACATACAATTCGATCTTGTTCACCTACTTATCTCTTGTTAGAAATTAAAATAAATAGTAATCCTTTGTGGCAGAAAGGAGCAGAATATGGCTGTATCTGAAGCAGAACAAGCACGTCAACAAACCATTCAAATCATTGCAGAACGTTATCAACCTCTTTTTAAAATATTTGAAAAGCAAAAAATGTCTTCGCCAGAAAAGTGGTGATTTTACATTTGATATTTCATTTACAGGCTCCAAGTATGGCGAATTACGCGTGTTTGTAAGTGTAGAGACCTCTATAGCTCCTCCAGATGCCAATTGTATTTTTATCAGTCCGATTGTGAATTTGACGCGTAAATACAAAAAGATAGATAGTTATCATGTCATAACTACCAGCGAGCGAGAACGGGTAATTGAAGAAATTTGTCGGTATATCGATGAGTTTGTTTTGCCGTTTTTTGCACGTTTTGAGAATATTGAAGTTCTTTCACAAGAAGTCTCCAAGCAAGGATTTTTACCTCATCGCAAAAATTGGGATCGGTTCAGTCTGACCACCAAGCGCTTTTTAGAATTATATCCTCCTTCTCCTTCGTCTTAGTCAGTTATACGCTACAATTTGAAATCCAAAAGTAAGTGGATTTCTATGTTTATTGTTGAAATATGTCATGAAATTTTCAGAAAATAGGAGAAAATAACTACTTTTTTTGCGGATTCTATTCATAACTCACATCTTTTGTACGATATATATGTAGTTAGACATCGTGAGGACTACAGATATAGGTATGAGGGGGCACCATCAATGAAAAGAGGTAAAAACGTTAAGTTAGGGTTACGCTTAAAATTGTATCTTATGATTATCTTGCCATTGATTGTAGTGGCTGTAGTAACATTGTTTATTACACAAATATTAATCAAAGATGCTTCTTTATCTACAATGCAATACAACAATCAAAAGCTAGCTGAAAATACGATTGCTAATCTTAATATGGCTGATATTCAAAAGCTAAGCAGTAGTAATAATCCAGAGCAACTTAAAGAATATCGTGATCTTCGTAGCCAGCTTACAATGTTACGTCAGGAAACCGGATCATTATATATTTATTTGTTTAACTATGTAGACGGAAAATGGTTTTACACAGTAGATGGAGCAGCATGGGATGATGAAGACTATAGCAAATACGGAGACGAATTTGAATTTAGTTCGGGGATTGCTCCAGAAGTATTATCACATCAAATGGTCACGACAGATGTAGCGACCGATCCGACATGGGGCGAATTATTTTCAACCTTTGCTCCGATCAAAGATCAAAGCGGTCAGACTATAGGATACTTAGGAATCGATATTTCAGCGAATGCAGTAAATGCGGTCTATTCCAATACATTAAAACAAGCCTATCAAATGGTGATTCCTGTATTTGCGATCGTGTTATTGATCTCAATTTTGTGTGCGATGGCATTTATTCGCCGGATGTTACGTCAAGTCGGCGAGATTCAATCCAGTATGGAACAGGTGACTAAAGGTGATCTTACTGTCAGTTCCAAAAGGATAACAGGCGATCAATTAGGAGATATCAGTGACTTGAATAATGCAATGGTCGCTCATATTACCGATATGATTACGAATATTCAGCAAGGTTCACATACATTGCAAGAATCATCACAATACATTTCCAAAGTCTCTACAGGTACATTACGTCAGACAGAAGAATTATCACGTGCGATTCATGAGATTGCTACAGGTTCTACACAACAAGCAGAGCAGACCGAAGAAGCGGTACAGCATTCAGAACGATTAGGGCAGATTATTGATGAAGTGCGAAGTTATGTAGAGCGCTTCGGAGATACGGCTCGCCAGCTTACTCAAGTGCGTGAACAAGTGACACATGAACATCAACGACTGCTAGAACAAGGCAAGCAAAATGTACAACAAATGCAACAGATGCAATTAATGTCTCGTGCTTTAGCAGAGCAGTCTCAAGAAGCAGCTAACGTTAGTGGACAAGTACAAAGTATTGTCAAACAAACGCAAATTCTAGCGCTTAATGCTTCGATTGAAGCTTCTCGTGCAGGTGAAGCTGGTAAAGGATTTGCAGTAGTAGCAAGTGAAATGCGTAGTCTAGCACAACAGTCGGAAGATTCGATTCGTGAAATAGATACGATTCTAGGTAGCTTTGTTGAACAAATCGGTGGTATGGGTCACCGCTTCGATCTCACGATGAAGTCTGTTAATCAACAAGAATCACAAATTGAAGAATGTATGCAGACTTTTGAACAGGTGAGTCAAGTATCAGATGAAGTACAAGGATTGGCTGTTAATCTAACAGAACGCACTGCACATATGCAGAATCTACGCCATGAAGTAGAAGAACAGCTTAGTTATATCGCTTCGGCTACGGAAGAAACGTCTGCGATGACAGAAGAAGTATCTGCTAGTGCGCAAGAACAAGAACAGTCTGTCACTGAATTATCAACAATCTCTCAAAATCTAACAACACTGTCCAGTCAACTTCAATCTTTGACGAATAAATTTATTGTATAGTTGTTTGCCACACCGCAGGTTCTCATATATAATGAGTGTGGAAATTCATGTTCGTTTATTTATAAATTCAGATCAATAGGAGTTGTCATATAAATGGCTTTGAAAGCAGGTATTGTCGGATTGCCGAACGTTGGTAAATCTACTCTTTTTAATGCAATTACACAAGCAGGTGCAGAATCTGCGAACTATCCTTTCTGCACGATCGATCCTAACGTAGGTATTGTAGAAGTTCCAGACGAGCGTCTAGACAAATTGACAGAATTGGTTGTACCTAAGAAAACGGTACCGACTGCTTTTGAATTTGTAGATATCGCAGGTTTGGTACGTGGAGCAAGTAAAGGCGAAGGATTGGGTAACAAATTTTTGGCTCATATCCGTGAAGTAGATGCAATTGTGCATGTAGTTCGTTGTTTTGAAGATGAAAATATTACACACGTTGATGGCAAAATCGATCCAATCAGCGATATCCAGACGATTAATCTGGAATTGATTCTGGCTGACTTGGATAGTGTAGAGAAACGCATCGAGCGCTCTCGCAAAAACATCAAAGGCGGTAACAAACAAATCGCTCAAGAAGTAGAAGTATTAGAGCGTATCAAAGAATCGTTGTATAACGATATGCCAGCTCGTAGTATTGAGCTAAGTGAAGACGAGCGTCTATTGGTTCGTGATCTTCATTTGCTCACAATGAAGCCTGTATTGTATGCGGCTAATGTGAGTGAAGATGGCGTAACAGAAGCAGATAGTAATCCGTATGTGCTGAAAGTAAAAGAATTTGCAGAAGCTGAAAATGCAATGGTTGTACCGATCAGTGCAAAAGTAGAAGCAGATATCTCTGAACTGGAAGAAGAAGACAAAGCGATGTTCTTAGAAGAGCTAGGTCTAGCTGAATCCGGTCTTAACCGTCTGATCAAAGCCGCTTACCAATTGCTAGGTCTATACACGTACTTTACAGCAGGTGTACAAGAAGTACGCGCTTGGACAATCCGCAAAGGAACCAAAGCTCCTGGAGCAGCAGGTGTAATTCATACTGACTTTGAACGCGGATTTATCCGTGCAGAAGTCGTTGGCTATGAAGATCTTGTGAATGCTGGTTCTATGAACGGTGCTAAAGAACGCGGACAATTGCGTTTGGAAGGTAAAGAATATTTGGTTAAAGATGGCGATGTTATGCATTTCCGCTTTAACGTATAAGATTAATCTTTTCATCAGATTTGCTTTCAATATAAATTATCAACCTTTGAGGTTGGTCATACACAAAGAGTCCCGTTTTCCATTAAGGAAAGCGAGACTCTTTTTTTGTTGATTTAAGGTTGACGTAGAAAAGGAAGATAAGGCTCTGGGTAAGATGACAGATTGCCATGAAATTCATATGCTACAAAAGCCGGATGATCTCGATGTGGGAATCCTGTGAATGTGGGATCCTCCCATATTTTGGCATCTAAGGCATAGAGCAATGTACCAATGAACCGTTGAATAATACTATACGAACGAGTTTTCGAATATCGATTGAATTGCCGATTTATCCCGTACCCTATCACTAGCATGGTTCCTAAAGACGTGTATTTTTGAAAGTCTAATCCACCTGCTAAAATGGCAAGTTGCTTGATTTCACTTAATGGTATAGCTGTAAAAAAGAAATCTTCTTCAGGTTTTTGAATGCCGACAATCAATTCTACAGGTGTAACTGCATAAAAATATAATTCTTTTTTGGGATCAGTAACCAGTTTTAAAGTTTCGTTTACATGTATATTTATTTTTGAAGATTCAAAGTTACTTTCTATATCCCAAATCTCCTCTTCAGGTAAAATAATATTGTGTCTGCTTAACTTATTAATCATTTTCATTTTTTGCTCATTAAATCTACTGTCTTTTTTCTGTTTGAAAAAATGTAAAATAAAAATACTTACAGCAAGAATAAGTAAAATCCAAATATTATACATTTGATTCAGCAATAGAGCTATCAAAAAGAGTCCCAGTGACACTTGAAAAAATAAGATTCTAGCATTAATTTGTTTAGGTGTACGTCTATAATAGATGAATTTTTTACCTGTACGATATGGATTAGCTACAACAGTATGTAAATAATTCTCTCTAAACGCTACAACCATTAATACCCAAGTAATCGACATTAGTATGAGGAGACGATAATCTTGTTCGCTCATAGTAATGAAAACCATAAATGTAACTACAACAAAAACAAATAAATGAGTAAGATATAATTTGACTCGACTCCAAAATAATTTCCTATACAAATTCAAAATAATCCTCCTAACAAAGTTTAGTATGTATTTCACTTTTTATTATCGGTAGATGTTCATTAAATGTATAGTGAATATCTATTCCAAATAAAACGTCATAAAAAAGCACCCATTCCGCAGAATGAGCGCTTCTTTAACCTATTGATTTCATATATTGATAAGTACAGACGTTATCCTAAAATCTTAACGGTTCAACATTTTCATACTTTCAGGTGCATAACGTTCACCGACAGCAGAACCTTTAGGAGCCGCTTCATCAATATTTTTCAATTCATCATCTGTTAATTTCACTTGTGTTGCACCGATATTTTCTAACAAATATTTTGTTCTTTTTGTACCTGGAATTGGAGCGATATCTTCACCTTGAGCGAGTAACCATGCGAGTGCCAGTTGAGAAGGTGAACAATCTTTTGTTTTGGCAATCTCTTGGATTCGTTTGACTAGATCTAGATTCTTCTGGAAGTTCTCGCCTTGAAAACGTGGAGAATAACGACGGTAATCATCTTCAGCCAAATCTTCAAATGATGTAATCTGTCCTGTCAAAAAGCCACGTCCCAAAGGACTATAAGGAACAAATCCAATCCCTAGTTCACGACAAGTGGGCAAAATCTCATCTTCTACATCACGACTCCAGAGGGAATATTCGGTTTGCAACGCAGAGATCGGATGCGTCTGATGCGCACGACGAATTGTATCCGCTCCGGCTTCAGATAGACCAAGATAGCGAACTTTACCGGCTTGTACAAGATCACTCATTGCGCCAACGGTTTCTTCGATCGGTACATCTGGATCGACACGATGCTGATAATAAAGATCGATTGTATCAAGACCAAGACGTTTGAGACTGTGATCACAAGCTTCTTTTACATATTCAGGACGACCACTAATTCCGACATACGAACCATCTTCATTGCGGACATTTCCGAATTTGGTTGCTAGAATAACTTGATCTCGATTTTGTTGCATAAAAGGACCAATCAATTTCTCATTTGCCCCTACACCGTACATATCTGCTGTATCAAAAAAGGTAACTCCATTATCCAGTGCGACTTGCAAGGTGTGTAGTGCTTCTTTTTCATCGATCTCACCGTAAAATTCGGACATACCCATACAACCTAGACCCAGTGTCGAGACTTGCAATCCCTGTGAACCTAATTTTCGTTGATCCATGAATACAGCTCCTTGTGATCAATAGAGTAACGATCTTTGTTTATCATAATCGATAAAAGAACGCCCTTTAGTATTTACCCATGTTTATGATAGAACGCCTACAACGATAATCTGTTAACCACATATAAAATGTGTATGTTGTGACATATAACTTTCTTTATTATAGTCTTATTGATCTGAAGTATTCAAATCAGCAGATGATCGCTAAAAAAAAGTACAATGGCGCCGTAATTAAGGATATGAAATGGTTACTTCTTGTGCTATAATTAAGAGTCGTAACCACTAATATTTCCCAATATTATGTGTGCGATGAGAATGAATGACGATGTTTGTTTTGATGATGACCTATGTAAAGTGAAACTGCGAACTTAGCAGATTGAATAAAAGAAGAGGTGGATTTCCGTGTTAGATCGTTTACAAGCATTAGCGGACCGCTATGATAAATTGAGCGAGTTATTGTGTGACCCTGACGTAGCAAGTGATTCCAAGCGTTTGAGAGACTTATCCAAAGAGCAATCTGATCTACAACCAACCTATGAAGCATATATCGAATACCGTAAAGTTACCGAAGAATTAGATGCGGCTAAAGTCATGCAAGGCGAGAAGTTGGATGATGAGATGCGTGAAATGGTGAAAATGGAGATTGATGAACTCTCAGCTCGCAAAGATGAGTTAGAAGCTCAAATTCATATTTTACTATTACCTAAAGATCCTAACGATGATAAAAACGTAATTGTTGAGATCCGCGGAGCAGCAGGTGGAGATGAAGCGGCTTTATTTGCAGCCGACCTTTACCGTATGTACACTCGTTATGCAGATACTCAAGGCTGGCGTGTTGAAATGATGGATGCGAGTACGAGTGATCTAGGTGGATTCAAAGAAGTTACGTTCTTGATCAATGGACGCGGTGCATACAGCAAGCTGAAATTCGAAAGTGGTGCACATCGTGTACAACGTATTCCTACAACTGAATCCGGTGGACGTATCCATACATCGACTTCTACTGTAGCTGTTATGCCAGAAGCAGAAGAATTAGAAATTGAAATTCATGATCGTGATATTCGTGTAGATACGTTCTGTTCAAGTGGAGCAGGCGGACAATCTGTAAATACGACTAAATCGGCTGTACGTGTAACGCATATGCCTACAGGAATTATGGCGACTTGTCAGGATGGTAAGTCTCAGAACTCCAACAAAGATAAAGCATTGCAAGTGCTTCGTGCGCGTATCTCGGATATGATGCGTCAAGAAGAAGAAGCAAAATATGCAGGCGAGCGTAAAAGTAAAGTAGGTACAGGTGATCGTAGTGAACGTATCCGTACGTACAATTTCCCGCAAAGTCGTGTAACCGATCACCGTATTGGTCTAACGATGCACCGTCTGGATCAAATTATGAATGGTGAGATTGAAGATATCGTATCTGCATTGACGTTAGCAGAACAAGCAGATTTGATGGAAAAAGAGGCATAATCTATTGGCACAACAGACAGAACAATTTACGATGAAGCCAGAACAAAGTATACGGGAAGCCTATGTTGAGGCTTCTTCTTTTTTAAGCGCTCATCACGTAATGGAACCTGAATCGAACAGTCGTCTTTTGCTAGAATGGGTGCTTGGATTAGAAGGTTCTGCTTTTTATATGGCGATGTTTGAACCTTTTCCGTATGATAAGCAATCGCTATGGCAAGAAGTCATTATGCGTAAAGTGTCAGGAGAACCGGCACAATATATTATCGGTGAGCAAGAATTTTATGGGGAACGCTTTATCGTGACTCCTGCTGTATTGATCCCTCGTCCTGAGACTGAATTATTGGTCGAAGCTATTGTAAAGATCGGTCAACGATTGATGGTAGAACGTGAAGATCAATCGCCTGTTGTATGTGCAGATATCGGCACTGGCAGTGGAGCGATAGCATTAACGATTGCGCGTATGTGTCCGACATGGCAAGTGTGGGCAAGTGATATTTCACCTGAGGCACTGGCAGTCGCTAAGCAAAATAGTATTCAACAACAGACACCGATCTCATGGCATGAAGGTAATTTGTTAGAGCCTTTTGCCGGTCAGCATATTGATATTTTGGTATCTAATCCGCCGTATATTCCAGATGCCGATATTTTGGCATTGCAACCGGAAGTGAAAGATTATGAGCCAATGACTGCACTTGCAGGAGGGCCGGACGGATTAGGGCCTTATCGCATGATGATGACGCAATTAGCTTTGTTACCTGCTTTGCCCAAAGTGATTGGTTTTGAGCTAGGAATTGGACAAGCACAGGATGTAGCAGATATGGTTAGAGTAGCAGGTTATGAACATATTGAGATTATTGCTGACCTTGCAGGTATTGAACGGCATGTCATAGGTATAAAAGAAAGTTAAGGTTGAACCGGAAAAGGGGGCAGACATGATCGCCAAGCTTAAAAGAATAGATTGGAATTTATTTACCATTCTGCTAGTTATGATGGGAGTCAGTATTGCTGTAATTTACAGTGCTACTCATAGTACGCCCAAGTTTGCCAATTCGACAGAGCGGATGATTTTTTACTATATTGCAGGATTTGTAGTCTTTTTTGTAATGTCGATGGTTAATTACCGGTTCTGGCTCAAATATTCTCTTTATATTTATGGCGCAGGGTTAGCATTACTATTGCTCGTTATGGTTATAGGACAGACGCTCAATAATGCGCAAGGTTGGCTTAGTATAGGCGGTCTTAGTTTGCAACCAGCCGAGTTGTTCAAAATGGTATTGATTTTATTTCTAGCGACATTACTCGCTCGTAAAGAACAATTGAAATTGTTATTCTGGCGTGATGTTACACCGCTAGTGGCTATTACATTTATTCCGTTTGCTTTAGTAATGGCTCAAAATGATCTGGGTAATGCGCTCAGTTATCTGATTATTATGATGGCACTACTTTGGATCGGTAATATTAAATACACTCAAGCTATTTTATTTACTTCTTTAGCAATAGTTATGGTGATTGTTGGAATTCGTAGTTATGTGGCATATCACGATAATATCAAAACCTATCTAGCTGATATCAAGCGTGATCACTGGATGGAACGTCTTGATCCCTGGTTAATGCCTGATCAAGCGACAGAAAAAGCGATCTACCATACACGTAATGCGAAGCTTGCTATTGCATCCGGTGGACTTAGTGGAGAAGGATATATGAAAGGAACATCGGTTCAATCCGATCGTGTTCCATTAACGTATTCTGATTCTATTTTTGTAGTGGTTGCAGAAGAGTTTGGATTTATAGGAGCAGCTATTTTACTCTTGCTGTATTTCACCTTAATTCATCGCTTAATTCTCGTATCGTTAGAATGCCGGGAACGAGCAGGACCGTATATTATTATCGGAATAGTAGCGATGTTGCTGTATCAGATTTTTGAAAATATCGGTATGTTTATCGGAATTATGCCATTGACCGGTATTACATTGCCATTTATCAGTTTTGGTGGTACATCATTGGTGATGAATATGGCATGTATGGGCTTGGTCATGAGTATACGAATTCACAATCAAGAAGATAACGATGAAGTTTCGGTTAATGTCACTCAGCGTTATGCATTGAATAAATAATGTAAATGTAATGAGCAAGGAGGCATGACATGATGAACAACCAGACAGAGAATAGCAGTGACAAGCCTCAAGCTGTTCAAGCTAATTCTCTGTGTACATGTTGGGATGTGCGTCATTCAGAGCATATAGAACAACAATTAAGCGAAGCCGGACAGATTTTGGCAAATGGCGGTATTGTCGCTTTTCCCACAGAAACAGTATATGGACTTGGAGCAGATGCCCGCAATACACATGCGGTAGCATCTGTTTTTACTGCCAAAGGAAGACCGTCAGATAATCCGTTAATTGTGCATATTTCGCATATGGATCAATTGGGATCGTTGGTGTCTGAGATTCGACCGTTGGAACAGACATTGATGGATCATTTCTGGCCTGGACCGTTAACATTAGTAATGCCTGTACGCCCTGATACAGTTTCTCCATTAGTAACAGCAGGATTAAATACAGTTGCGATCCGTATGCCAGATCATCCTATAGCACTAGGATTGATTAGCGCTTCTGGATGTCCTCTGGCGGCTCCGAGTGCGAATCGGTCAGGTCGTCCTAGTCCAACTACAGCGGCTCATGTGATCGAAGATTTGTCTGCTGTGATTGATGGAGTGGTCGATGGCGGCAGTGCAGGGATTGGCGTAGAATCGACTGTTATTCAGGTACAAGACGATCATACAATTATGATTCTTCGTCCGGGTGGTATAACAGAAGAACAATTATCCTCATTTGCCAAGCAAGTGATACGCGATCCTGCGCTACAAGATTCTTCTCTTGAACTAACCCCGCGTTCACCAGGGATGAAATATACACATTATGCTCCTCAAGGGTCAATGACGATTGTGATGGGAGAGCACGATGAAGTAGTCAATCAATATATACAGCAACAGATTGTACAAGCTCAAGCACGTGGCGAGAAAACAGGAATACTTGTATTTGATGAAACGAATATTAATAGTGCGGATACAGTAGTATTATCGCTGGGAAGTCGGCATTCGCTTGCCGAAGCAGCGAACCGATTGTATGCGGCTTTGCGTATATTAGATAGCGAAGGTGTTACATTTATTATGGCGCAAGGTTGTGATCAGCAGGGGGTAGGAGTAGCGGTAATGAACCGTTTATCCAAAGCTGCAGGCGGTCAGATTATTTATGTATGAAAATAGTGAATACATGCGTCAAATTTGGTATAATGATTGATACGGAATGATTATCTTTCCGGTAATCCAAGTCTCACATTATAATGATACGGGAGGTACAGAGAATGCATCACATATTGTTCGTTTGTACCGGTAACACCTGTCGAAGCCCTATGGCGGAAGGTTTTATGCGTAAGCTTGCGAGTGAGCGCGGTGTCGATGTGGAGGTTCGTTCAGCCGGTGTAGCTGCTGTAGATGGAATGTCTGTATCCCGTCATGCCGACGCGGTTCTCAAAGATCATAATATACATGAACAATTATTATCTTCCTCTTTGACTGGTGCAACAATTCATTGGGCAGATCTTATACTCACATTAACAGGGAGTCACAAGCAACATGTGATTCGCAATTTTCCAGAGTCGGCAGGCAAAGTGTACACGTTGAAGGAATATGCTGAAAATGATCACAAAGTGCTACGCGATCTCAAAGAACTGGATAGCTTGTATGCAACGATCGAAATGAATCGTTCATTAGGCGAAGAAGTCAATCCAGCAGATCGTCAGCGGTTGATTGAGATTCAACAGCGGATTCCAAGCTTCGATATTGTTGATCCTTTTGGTGGTAGTCGTGATGATTATGAAGTGGCAGCAGCCGATATTCGTAATGCTCTAGAAAAGTTACTCGACAAAATTCAAGCGTACCGGACACAATAAGATAGACGTTAATTTTAGAATAGATATTGATTTTACGAAAAACATGTCTTATGATGTAACTCATAAGAGAGATCCGATGTAACTGGCGACGAGAGTGGAGATGAACCACGATGGAGCATCGGAACATACGGCCGGTCGCCTGGGCAAAAGAGCAGACGTGCGATATTTTTCGCGCACGTTGTGCTCTTTTTTTGTTCTTACCACTTTCTATCTTCCACTTCAATCTTATTGTCGCAGTCAGCCCTATGCTTACGCTATAATAAAAAACGAGTGCATTGTACACGTACCTTTTGCAGATAGTGAATAAGCTAAGAAAGCACAAGGAGGATTGAACGATGAGTAATCAGGAAAAATTACAACAGATTCGTCTGGATGCAGCAGCGATCGTACGCGAACTGGCAGAAGAAGCTGGACTAGGTAGTAACAAGTTACTGGTCATCGGTGGAAGTACAAGTGAAATCGCAGGCAAGCATATCGGAACGGCAGGTACATTGGATGTAGCGGAAGCGCTGGTAGAAGGCATTCGCGAAGTTCAAGCAGAATATGGATTCCGTCTGGCTTTTCAATGTTGCGAGCATTTGAATCGAGCACTGGTTATGGAACAAGATACATTAGATCATTACAATTATAACGAAGTAGCGGCAGTACCGATCCCCAAAGCTGGTGGATCGATGGCAACGTATGCGTATCAGACCTTTGTTCATCCATGTTTGGCAGAACAGATTGAAGCTCATGCAGGTATTGATTTTGGGGAGACCCTTATCGGTATGCATTTAAAACGAATAGCTGTTCCTTATCGACCTTCGATTCGGTTTGTAGGCGAAGCTAGAGTGAATGCCGCTCGTACACGTCCTCCTTTAATTGGTGGCGAACGAGCAGTCTACACACCGATGGTTCATGCGGATCGATAAGATCTAATAAGTGATCTATCCTTTTAAATAAGTAATCCAAATGCAGTTATCTAACCGATCTCTAGGAGGAATTATACAATGATGGAGCAATTAAGAAAGAATGATCCGGCAGTACTAGAAGCAATGGGACTTGAACTGAAGCGCCAACGTGATAATATCGAATTGATCGCTTCTGAGAACATCGTTAGTGAAGCTGTTATCGAAGCTTTGGGTTCTGTATTAACAAACAAATATGCAGAAGGTTATCCAGGCAAACGCTACTATGGTGGTTGTGAACATGTGGATGTCGTTGAAGATATCGCTCGTGATCGTGCGAAGCAATTATTCGGTGCAGAACATGTTAACGTACAGCCTCACTCTGGTGCACAAGCGAATATGGCGGTTTACTTAGCAGCCCTCAAACCAGGGGATACTGTTCTAGGGATGAACCTTGCACATGGTGGACACTTAACACATGGTAGCCCTGTAAATGCTTCTGGATTGTTATATAACTTTGTAGCTTATGGCGTACAAGAAGATACATTCTTGATCGATTATGATGAAGTTCGCAAAGCAGCATTCAAACACCGTCCTCGTATGATCGTAGCTGGAGCAAGTGCATACCCGCGTACGATTGATTTTGAAAAATTAGCTTCGATTGCAAATGATGTAGGTGCTCTATTTATGGTGGATATGGCGCATATCGCAGGTCTGGTTGCAGCTGGAGAACATCCAAGCCCTGTACCACATGCTCATTTTGTAACGACTACAACACACAAAACACTTCGTGGACCTCGTGGCGGTATGATTATGTGTACCAAAGCGTGGGCACAAGCGATAGATAAAGCTGTATTCCCGGGTTCACAAGGTGGTCCATTGATGCACGTGATTGCTTCCAAAGCAGTAGCATTTGGCGAAGCACTAGATCCTTCTTTCAAAACGTATGCTCAAAATGTAGTCAAAAATGCAAAAGTGCTTGCACAAACATTGGTAGACGAAGGATTGACTATCGTATCTGGCGGTACAGATAATCACTTAATGCTTGTAGATACACGCAGCGTAAATATCACAGGTAAAGAAGCAGAACATGTTCTGGATTCTGTAGGCATCACAACGAACAAAAATGCGATTCCTTTCGATCCAACAAGTCCATTTATTACAAGTGGTATCCGTCTAGGAACACCAGCAGCGACTTCACGTGGTATGGATGAAGCAGCTATGGTGAAGATCGGTCAGATTATTGCGATGACTCTCAAATCTCCTAAAGATGAAGCTGTTCTTGCCCAAGCAAGTGCACAAGTAGCTGAACTTACAAGTCAATTTCCTTTGTACCAACAATTGAATTATTAATTTAAAAGTGAATAAACAGTGACTTAACATCGTTAACTTGTATTTTACCGGCAGAAATTCTTATTTCTGTCGGTTTTTCATTATTTTTTAAAAAAATTTGAAAGATTTACTCCCATTTAAGCAATTTACCATTATAATAGAAAAGACTGGGTGGAAATGATGTAGAATTTGTTTTTATCTGGTAATTGTAAGCGTTATATTGATAAATTCATTATGTTTAATATATTTTGCTATGTGAAAAATCATATGTATTTGAAGCAGTCTGAGGGATGCTTAAAGTGCTCATTCTTAAAAAGAAATAATTCGACAGGATATCGGATGAAATTGCCCACAGGGAATGATATAATAGACGAGGTTTATGGGGCGACATAGTATTCCCCTAATCCTTTTGCTTTGTGGAATGGCCACAAAACCTGATGTGACAGCAAATAGGATGTAGCTAATGTTTATTATTGAAAAGTACCGGAGGGAAAAACCATGGCAAAATTAGTAATATGCGATCATCCTTTAATTCAACACAAATTAACATTTATTCGTGATGTACAGACCAACACGAAAGATTTCCGCGAGCTTGTTGACGAAGTAGCAACATTAATGGCTTACGAAATCACACGTGATATTCCACTTGAATCAATTCCGGTAGAAACACCTGTAATCAAAACAGAAGGCAAAGTCATTTCTGGACGTATGCTTGGATTAATTCCTATTTTACGTGCAGGCTTGGGTATGCTAGATGGCGTACTTAAATTGTTGCCAGCTGCTAAAGTTGGACATGTAGGATTGTTCCGCGATCCAGAAACATTCCAACCGGTTGAATATTATGTGAAGCTTCCTACCGATGTACAAGAACGTGAATTGATCGTGATTGATCCGATGTTAGCAACAGGCGGTTCTGCTATTGCTGCGATTGATGTTCTGAAAAAGCGTGGATGCACTCAAATCAAAATGATGAATCTAATCGCTGCTCCTGAAGGAGTAAAAGCTGTTCAAGACGCTCACCCGGATGTAGATATTTATGTGGCTGCATTAGATCAGAAATTGGATGAGCATGGATATATCGTACCTGGACTCGGCGATGCCGGCGACCGTTTGTACGGAACCAAGTAAAGCGAGGTAATCCCAGACTTATGAAAAAAATTAAAGTAATGACAATTTTCGGTGTACGTCCTGAAGCAATCAAAATGGCCCCATTGATTCTGGAATTGCAAAAGCATCCTGAACATATTGAGTCAATCGTTTGCGTAACTGCGCAACATCGTCAAATGTTGGATCAAGTGCTTGAAGTGTTCAATATCACTCCAGATTATGATCTGGATGTTATGAAAGATCGTCAAACTTTGAACGAGATTTCAATGCGTGTACTTAGTGGTCTTGAACCAGTATTGCAAGAAGTTAAGCCTGATATTGTATTGGTTCATGGAGATACATTGACGACTTTCCTTGCAAGTTATGCTTCATTTATGCAACAGATCAATGTCGGTCACGTAGAAGCAGGATTGCGTACGTGGAACAAACTTTCACCGTATCCTGAAGAAATGAATCGTCAATTGACAGGCGTACTTGCAGACTTGCACTTTGCACCTACAAGTTGGTCAGCAGGCAATTTATTGAAAGAAAATAAACTGCCGTCAAGCGTGTATATCACAGGCAACACTGTCACAGATGTGTTTCAATATACTGTACAGCCTGATTATCATCATCCTGTTTTGGAATGGGCACAAGGTAAACGTCTAATCTTGATGACTGCACATCGTCGTGAATCTCAAGGCGAACCACATCGTAATATTTTCCGCGCGGTCAAGCGTATTGCTGACGAATTTGAAGATATTGCGATTGTGTATCCAGTGCATCCAAGTCCAGCGGTGAAAGAACCTGCTCATGAAATATTAGGCAATCATCCGCGCATTCAGTTGATCGATCCTCTGGATGTTGTCGATTTGCATAATTTTTATCCGCATACTCATCTGATCTTAACGGATTCAGGTGGACTTCAAGAAGAAGCACCTTCATTCGGTGTTCCTGTACTGGTGCTACGTGATACAACAGAGCGTCCAGAAGGAATAGAAGCAGGTACACTTGAAATGGTGGGTACAGATGAAGAGAAGATCTATGAGCGTGCACATGCATTGCTGAGTGACTCTGAACTGTATGCGTCGATGAGTGAAGCTTCCAACCCTTATGGTGATGGTCAGGCATCGCCACGGATTGTCAATGCGATTTTGCATCATTATGGTATTTTAGAGGATCGTCCTGAAGAGTTTCACACAACGTTCAAAAAAGGTCCCACAGTCGTATTGTGAAAAATGATTTCACAGTATACAGTGGTACTGTAGGGTTAGTGTGATAAAACGCTTCATATCAACGATGTTCTGTGAAAGTCTTGCGTTAATGTGTTAAAGGAAGATGGTTTGACAAAGGCTTAGTCGATTCAGTACAATGAACTGGGATTCCGAGGGTGGAGTGTAAGATGGCAGATGAACCCAAATCAAGCAATTCGAGTTCGAACCCCTGGAAAGCGGTTGGACTTGTTAGTGTGATTGGAATAGATTTAGCTGTATGTACACTCGCCGGATTCTGGTTCGGTTCTTGGCTTGATCAAGTATGGCATAGCGCAGGAATAGGAACCGGACTCGGAGTACTTGCAGGTATGATTCTAGGTATTTTCGGTATTGTTCTTATTATTAAGAAAATAGTGGGGGAAACGAATGAATGAAATACCAAGTTACATTTATTGGCTGACCCGGACTACCTTTGTTTTTCTAGCTCTTTGCTTTTTAGCAGTTGCATTCCTGCCTCAATCTCGTCCGATTGCTTTTGGGATGATTATTGGTTCGGCAGTCAGTTATATCAACACCAAATATTTAGCTAAAAAAGTAAGTATGATGACTGAAGCAGCAGCTACAGGTAGAAGAGGACCGAAGGGTTTAGGGTTTGCACAACGTGCAGCAATTTCGATCGGAGCGGTAGTACTTGCTATTGAGTTCCCGCATTTGTTTGAAATTCATGCCCTAGCTGGCAGTCTGGTGTTCGCACCATTCGCGCTAATTGTTATCGGTTATTTCCTTTCTCGCCATGAGCGTGATAACTCCGATAATGAAAGGGGTGAGAAAAATGCATGAATCACCGATGATAAAAGTCGGGGGCATCGATTTTGATTTATCTATCATTATTGCGTTGATTGTTAGTTGTGCTGTAGTGTTTATTTTAGTGAAGCTAGCAACACGTAATCTTTCGGTAGAAAATCCAGGCAAGTTGCAAAACTTTATGGAATGGGTCGTAGAATTCGTTCAAGGACTAATTTCGAGTACGATGGACTACAAAAAAGGAAAGCCTTTTCTTTCTCTCGGTTTGACTTTGATTATGTTCATCTTTGTTAGCAATATGCTTGGGCTTCCATTTGGTTTAGTGTTCGATTACACAAGCGTAGAAAAAGCTACTGCTTTTGGTCAACCATTAACATCTGTAGTGGACGGACTGGCAAAAGGAAGTCATGGTGTGGAAGTCGCTTGGTGGAAATCACCTACAGCTGATGCTGGAGCAGCGATGGGTCTGGCACTAATCGTATTCGTTCTTGTCCATTACTTAGGGATGGTCAGAAATACGAAGTCATACTTCAAACACTATTTCAAACCGTTCTTTTTCTTTTTCCCTATCAATTTGATCGAACAATTCTCCAAACTGTTGACACACGGTATGCGGCTATTCGGTAATATTTTTGCCGGCGAAGTTCTTATTGCTGTATTGCTTAAAATGTCAGGCGTCTGGTACGGAGCTATCGCTTCTGTTGTAGGTCTTATTGTATGGCAAGGATTTAGTATCTTTGTTGGCTCTATCCAAGCCTTTGTCTTCACGATCCTGGCTATGGTATACATATCACAGTCACTAGAGACGGAAGAAGATCACTAAAATACTATCGGCAATTTTCGGCAACTTTTGAATAGTTGGTATCATCAGTCACTGTGTAAGGGTTCAAAGTTCGGAAGTAGGATAACCTTCATACCGGGCTCAATATAAATTTACTATCTCACATATCTTTAAGGAGGATTTTTAAATGGGAGCATTAGCATTTCTAGCAGCTGCTATCGCAGTAGGTTTGGGCGCATTGGGCGCAGGTATTGGTAACGGTCTTATCGTAAGTAAAACGGTTGAAGGTATCGCTCGTCAACCAGAAGCAAAAGCAACATTGCAAACAGTTATGTTTATCGGTGTAGGTTTGGTAGAAGCATTGCCAATCATCGGTGTAGTATTGGCGTTCATTTTCTACGCAGCAGCGTAAATCAAGCACACACATTGGCGGGGAAGGCCACAGCCATCCGCGCCTTCTTTTTAGCGTGCAGGGTACCTGAGAATTATTTAGATGTTTTGAGGAAGGAGTGAGCTGATTTGCATTTTGTATGGAGCAGTCTTGTAGTTACAATTATTGCTTTCCTGATTTTATATTGGTTATTAAGCCGTTATGCATTCGGTCCATTATTCTCTGTTATGGAGAAAAGACGTGAGCTGGTTAAACAGCAAATGGATGAAGCTGCATTAACACGCAGTCAAGCAGCTCAATATGTCGAAGACCAAAAAGCTGCACTTCAACAAGCACGTAAGGACGCTCAAGATATTATTGAGCAATCTCGTCAGACGAGCAATCGTCAAGCTGAACAATTAATTACTCAAGCTAAAGAGGAAACGACGCGTCTTAAAGAAGAAGCGGCTCGTGAAATCGAAAGTGAGAAAAATAAAGCTGTTGCTGCACTTCGCAGTGAAATCGGCGCCGTCTCTGTACAGATCGCTTCTAAAGTACTGGAAAGAGAAGTGGATGCCAAAGCTCAAGATCAGTTGGTTGACAACTATCTGAAAGAAGTAGGGATTAGACAATGAGCCGCGATACAGTAGTATCTACGCGTTATGCCAAAGCCCTTTTCGAATCTGCAACTGAACATGGTACTGTAGAAGAGACGGAACAAGAACTAAAAGCAATCGTTGAAGCTTTTGCACATGATGCAGATCTTCGCAATTTTATAGCAACACCAAATGTATCTTTTGAAGACAAACGTCGCGTGATTGAAACTGCTTTTGCAGGTAAAGTATCACAACCGCTGGTTCATACCATTACATTGTTGATCGAGCGTGGACGATATGGCATATTTGGCGAGTTATTGAATAGTTATACTGCAATCGTCAGTAGAACGCTTAAAGTAGTCGATGCTTTTGTATACACACCTTATCCTTTAGATGAGCGTGAACAAGCAGAAGTGACGGCTAGATTCGGACAACTATCAGGCAAACGGATTCGTGTACAAAATATTGTAGACAAAACTCTTCTTGGCGGACTTAAAGTCGTCATCGGAGACATGCTGTACGATGGAAGTCTTTCAGGCAAGTTAAATCGTCTGGAAAAGTCTTTTCAAAGACAAGCACAGTAGATAGGGGGGACTGACTTGAGTATCAGACCTGAAGAAATCAGTACATTGATTAAAAGTCAAATCGAGCAATACAAAAACGATATTGAAGTCGTTGAAGTTGGAACAGTTATCCAAGTAAGTGATGGTATTGCCCGTGTATACGGTTTGCAAAATGCAATGTCAGGCGAACTTCTTGAGTTCTCTAACGGCGTAATGGGTATGGCTTTGAACTTGGAATCCAATAATGTCGGTGTTGTTATCCTTGGGGAGTATTCACAAATTCGTGAAGGCGATCAAGTAAAACGCACAGGACGTATTATGGAAGTTCCAGTAGGGGAAGCTCTTCTAGGTCGCGTTGTCGATCCTTTGGGTCAACCTGTAGATGGTAAAGGCCCTATTGCTGCAACAGAATTCCGTCCTGTTGAAGGCGGAGCACCTGGTGTTATTGACCGTAAATCGGTTCATGAGCCTATGCAAACAGGTATCAAAGCGATCGACGCTATGGTTCCTATCGGTCGTGGTCAACGTGAGTTGATTATCGGTGACCGTCAAACAGGTAAAACAGCGATTGCTATCGATGCAATCATTAACCAAAAAGGTCAAAACGTAAAATGTATTTATGTAGCGATTGGTCAAAAACAATCAACTGTTGCTCAAGTTGTAGAAACACTTCGTCGTCATGGCGCATTGGAGTACACTATTATCGTAACAGCTGCTGCTTCTGATCCTTCACCACTACTATACATCGCTCCATATGCAGGTTGTGCAATGGGTGAATACTTTATGTATAAAGGCGAGCATGCTTTGATTATTTATGATGATTTGTCCAAACAAGCGGCAGCTTATCGTGAATTGTCCTTGCTACTTCGTCGTCCACCGGGTCGTGAAGCATTCCCAGGTGACGTGTTCTATCTTCACTCCCGTTTGCTAGAGCGTGCGGCTAAGCTTAGTGATGCAAAAGGTGGCGGTTCTTTAACAGCATTGCCATTTATTGAAACGCAAGCTTCTGACGTATCTGCTTATATTCCTACAAACGTAATCTCGATTACAGACGGACAAATTTTCTTGGAAGCTGATCTGTTCTATGCAGGTCAACGTCCAGCGATTAACGTTGGTATATCGGTATCTCGTGTTGGTGGTTCCGCTCAGATTAAAGCAATGAAAAAAGTTGCAGGTACACTGCGTCTAGATCTTGCTCAATATCGTGAGCTTCAAGCGTTCTCCCAGTTCGGATCTGACCTTGATAAATCAACAATGTCTCGTCTAAATCGTGGTGCACGTATGATGGAAATTCTAAAACAAGGCGTTAACCAACCATTGTTAGTAGAACAACAGGTAGTGAGCTTGTATACAGCAGTTAAAGGTCATTTAGATGATATTCCGGTTGCGGATGTACGTCGCTTTGAGTCTGAATTCCTTGCTTATATGACAAGCAGCCAGGATGCTGTTTTACAATCGATTCGTGATACAAAAGATTTGACTGCTGATAATGAAAAAGCATTGGTAGATGCAATCAATACCTTCAAAAAAGGTTTTGCTACCTCCAACTAATTTCATTTGATCGAAAATAGATGTTCTGCAATGAAGTTGCTACAGCTCCGATAGCCAATCTGTCGGACTGTGGTCAACCATGATTCAGGAAACAACTTTGAACTTGTTTTCAGAGGGTTAAGGTGGTGAAATCATATGGCTAAAGGTATGCGCGAGATCAAACGTCAGATTAAAAGCGTAGAAAATACAAAACAAATCACCAAAGCAATGGAAATGGTTGCGGCTTCCAAACTTCGTAAAGCACAAGAGAAGGCACAAGCAGCACGCCCATATTCCGATAAATTGCGTGAAGTGGTTGCGAGTATTGCTTCTGGAACAAGAGGCGTATATCATCCGATGTTGGAGAAGCGTCCTGTTAAACGGATTGCTTATCTCGTAGTGACTTCCGACCGTGGACTTGCGGGTGGTTATAATGCCAACATGCTTAAATATGTTAGCAATCAGATCAAGGAAAATCATACATCGACAGATCAGTACGAATTGTTCATCATCGGACGAAAAGGACGCGATTATTTCCGTCGCCGCAATCTTCCTATTACAGAAGAAGTGACAGAATTGACCGACTTTCCGACCTATGCCGATATCAAATCTCTAGCCTACGAGGCTGTTAAAGGATATGAAGAAGGCAGATACGATGAGCTTTACTTATGTTATAACCAGTTTATCAATGCATTAACACAAGTTCCAAGTTCAACTCGTTTGTTGCCAATGGAATCTGTAGAAGTTGCAAAAGAAGATAAACTCAAAGCAAGCTATGAATACGAGCCTTCAGCAGAAGGTGTATTGGAAGTTCTTTTGCCAAAATATGCACAAACACTGATCTACAACGCTTTGCTTGAAGGTAAAGCTAGTGAACAGGGTGCTCGAATGACAGCCATGGGTAGCGCAACGAAGAATGCATCTCAAATGATCAAAGATCTAACACTTGTCTATAACCGTGCTCGTCAAGCATCGATTACACAAGAGATCACTGAGATCGTCGCTGGAGCTAACGCACAAGGCTAATACGGCTTATTAATATAATTATGTACAAGCAAGTGCAATAGCATTGCTTGATGACATCGCTGCATACAGCAAGTCAGTAGGAGGGAAAACGATAATGAACAAAGGTCGCGTTGTAAGTGTAATGGGACCGGTTGTAGACGTAGAATTCGAACGTGGTCAACTTCCGGAAATCCTACACGCGCTCAAAGTCGAAACTACGCTAGATAACGGTAACAAAATCGACTTGACGCTTGAAGTATCGAATCATCTGGGGGATAATCTTGTCCGTTGTATCGCAATGTCTTCCACAGATGGTCTAGTACGTGGACTAGACGCTCTTGATCTAGGTGCTCCTATTTCAGTACCTGTAGGTAACGTAACGTTAGGTCGTGTATTTAACGTATTAGGTCAACCTATCGATGAAGCTGGTGATGTTGTAGCTGAAATCAAAAACCCGATTCACCGTCAAGCTCCTAAATTTGACGAATTGTCTACACAAGCTGAAATTCTTGAAACAGGAATCAAAGTTATCGATTTGCTAGCTCCTTATGCTAAAGGTGGTAAAATCGGTCTGTTTGGTGGTGCTGGTGTAGGTAAAACAGTAACTATTCAAGAATTGATCAATAATATCGCGCAAGAACATGGTGGTATTTCTGTATTTGCTGGTGTTGGTGAACGTACTCGTGAAGGTAATGACCTTTATCATGAGATGAGAGAATCAGGCGTTATCAACAAAACAGCTATGGTATTCGGACAAATGAATGAGCCTCCTGGTGCACGTCTTCGTGTAGCTTTGACAGGTTTGACAATGGCTGAGTATTTCCGTGATGAAGAAGGAAAAGACGTATTGTTGTTCGTTGATAACATTTTCCGCTTTACACAAGCAGGTTCTGAAGTATCTGCATTGCTAGGACGTATGCCATCTGCGGTAGGTTACCAGCCTACACTTGCAACAGAGATGGGTCAATTACAAGAGCGTATCACTTCTACTAAAAAAGGTTCAGTTACGTCGATTCAAGCGATCTATGTACCAGCGGATGATTATACCGATCCGGCTCCTGCGACTACATTTGCTCACTTGGATGCAACAACGAACTTGGAACGTAAAATCTCTGAAATGGGTATTTTCCCAGCAGTAGATCCACTTGCTTCCAGTTCACGTATCTTGAATCCTGAAATTGTTGGAGAAGAACATTACAATATCGCTCAAGGTGTTAAGCAAATCTTAGCACGTTACCGTGAGCTACAAGATATTATTGCAATTCTGGGTATGGATGAATTGAGTGAAGAAGATAAGTTGACTGTATCGCGTGCGCGTAAAATTCAACGTTTCTTGTCTCAACCGTTCCATGTTGCTGAACAGTTTACTGGAATCAAAGGACGTTATGTACCTGTTAAAGAAACAGTACGTAGCTTCAAAGAGATTTTAGATGGCAAACATGATGATCTTCCAGAAGCAGCATTCCTCTTTGTAGGCACGATTGAAGAAGCAGTGGAAAAAGCAAAAACACTGTAAATTATATGCCTGCAAAACGTGAGGAGGGATGAAAGTGAGCACGTTTCTATTGGAAATTGTAACACCTGAACGTCTGGTGTTTTCCGAACAGGTGGATCAATTACGAGCCACAGGTGTAGAAGGTCAACTTGGGATTCTAGCAGGTCACATTCCGATGGTTACTCCACTAGAAGTCGCTCCATTGGTGTACAAAGTCAATGGGAAAGAAACAGTGGTAGCTATTCAGAGTGGATTTCTAGAAGTCCGTGCTGATAAAGTAGTAGTGTTGGCAGATAGTGCAGAATTGCCGAACAATATTGATATTGAACGTGCAAGAGCAGCAAAAGAACGTGCTGAGCGCCGTCTCAACAACAAGTCGACTCAAGATCACATTGACTTCCGCCGGGCTGAACTTGCTTTACAACGAGCAATGAATCGTCTTAAAGTATCTTCAGCTGGTGAGAACCGTTAAATGTATATAACCGGGCCGCTATATAGGGTCCGGTTTTTATTTTTTAATTTGTCTATAAAAATGGCTTATGCTATTATAGGTGAGTTCGTTTTGATCATATAATAGAGATTCACAGATTTGAGAATGATTGTCTTTTGAGAAATGTTAGGTCTTTAGGGCGTATCCCTAGTATTTTTATTTCAGTAAGATTTATTTATTTGCTGAGAAAAATGCTTTAAAAATGCAGTTATTTTCTGAAATAACACCAATATGATAAGAAAATGCTGATTTTTGTAAATTTGGGACTAGATTCTTTAACGCTGTGCAAGTATTATAGAATAGTCCGTATAAAAGGATGATTAATGAGTAAGCAATAAAGGAGGGAGCTATTTCAAAAATGAGTACGGTAGATACAGTGTCCGCTGTCGGTGTGAACGGTTTACTATCCATATTCATATCGCTCCTTTGTATTGGTCTGTCCTGGTGGGCATTGCAAAATTTAAAACTTGATTTACTGATTCGTTATCCCAAAAGTGCTGCTGGCAAATTGCTCCATTTGTTATTGTCGATTGTACTCGGGCATTTCGTATCCAACTTCCTGCTGGATTATATCCGCTGGACACAGTCTATCCGATTTATGTTTTGAATGTGAACAGTGTGGTTATAAGTGTGTTAGACTATTTTTTTGAAACCAAACAGTTGTATGATTCTCACCTACTACATTAAAAACTAAAATTTATGCAATAGGGTATTGTACAATCACACGAATCTGAAAGATGAATTAGATTAAATAACAGACAGATACCATGGTCTGTATGCAACTATGTTCAGCTTGATCTGATTCGTCATTGTGTAATGCCGGATAAGCAAAATGACGCGCGGAGGGAACCCTAATGAGCAAATTTATCGTCCGCGGTGGCAAGCGATTAACAGGAAGTGTTAAAGTTAGCGGAGCTAAGAATTCTGTTCTTCCAATTATTGCTGCCTCACTACTTGGAGAAAATGGTGTAAGTGTTATTCATGACGCACCTTCTCTTGACGATGTAATGACGATTAGTAAGGTATTAGAATCGCTAGGAGCGGTTGTTACATACCAAGATGAGACTATTCAGGTCAATGCAGAAGAATTAACTTCTTGTGAAGCACCGTATGAATGGGTAAGCAAAATGCGTGCCTCTTTCTTGGTTATGGGTCCATTGTTGACTCGCTTGGGTAAAACTCGTATTTCTTTACCTGGTGGTTGTGCAATTGGCACACGACCTATTGATCAGCATCTTAAAGGCTTTGAAGCTATGGGTGCAGAGATTAATTTGGGGCAAGGCTACATCGAAGCAAAATGTGATGGTAGACTTCGTGGAGCGAAGATTTATCTAGACGTAGCTAGCGTAGGCGCTACTGAAAACATTATGATGGCAGCTACTCTTGCAGAAGGTACTACAACGATTGAGAATGCAGCTAAAGAACCTGAAATTGTAGACTTGGCTAACTACCTTAACAGTATGGGTGCTATAGTTCGCGGAGCAGGTACAGGTGTTATTCGTATTGAAGGTGTAGAATCTCTTAACGGTACAGAACACACAGTTATACCTGATCGTATTGAGGCAGGTACATATATGGTTGCCGCAGCTATCACTGGTGGTAACGTGTACGTGGAAGGTGCTATCGCTGATCATTTGGGTCCTGTTATTTCTAAAATGGAAGAGATGGGTATTACGATCATTCCAGACGAAAATGGAGTGCAGGTTATTGCAGATAAGCCACTTCGTGCTGTCGACTTAAAAACTTTACCTTACCCTGGTTTCCCAACAGATATGCAAGCACAGATGATGGCGTTAATGCTTGCTTCTGAAGGAACTAGTATTATTAGCGAAACTGTATTTGAAAATCGTTTTATGCATGTCGATGAGTTTAACCTGATGAACGCGGGGATTCGTATTGAAGGTAGAACATCGATCGTAACAGGTGGAGCAAGTCTAGTGGGCGCAAAAGTATGCTCAACAGATTTGCGCGCAGGAGCTGCATTGATTTGTGCAGGTTTGATCTCTGAAGGAACAACAGAAGTTAGTGGAACGCACCATATCGATCGTGGATATGTGCATTTGGCTGAGAAGTTGTCTGGATTGGGAGCAGATATCTGGCGCTTGGAAGAAGCAGAACCTTCTCAAGAACCTACACCTGCGGTAGAAGAACAAATGGCTGCTTTTTCTGACAAAACAGAAAAAGTAAACACAGCTACTTTGAACGTTCAACCAACACTTGCTTAAAAACAGTATATGAATTTAATGTATCTATAGGCGAACATTAGATCGCTTTTGATATCGTAATTCACGTATATTAAAGAGTCAGACTGATTATAGTCTGGCTCTTTTGGTATATATGACAGTTTCTTTTCCAAAAATGACGAACAATGGCGTTGAATACCCTTGGTAATTATGCTAATTTTAATAAGTCAGCCTTTTGCATTCATTTTATAGTGGGCCCATATACATACTTTTTTCGCTGAACTGATCGTTGCCGGAGAACGTTTATTCGTTAACATATCATACATAACCAGTGAATAGGCTCTCAGATGATGTAAAAGCATAAAATAACGGACGGTGCTTTGTTACCGGAAATACGAACTTTTGGAGGCTCTTGATATGTTCAGCAAGGATATTGGAATCGATTTAGGTACAGCAAATGTTTTGATTCATGTAAAAGGAAAAGGTGTCGTGTTGGACGAACCTTCAGTAGTCGCTATAGAAACAACAACCAAACGTGTACTTGCTGTCGGTGAAGAAGCAAGACGTATGATCGGTCGGGCACCGGAAAATATTGTCGTTATTCGTCCACTTCGTGATGGAGTTATTGCAGATTTTGAAGTGACCGAAACGATGCTTAAACACTTTATTAATAAAGTAGGCGCTCGTAGCTGGTATAGCCATCCTCGTATTTTGATCTGTGCACCTACCAATATTACTTCTGTTGAGCAAAAGTCGATTCGTGAAGCAGCAGAACGCAGTGGTGCCAAAGAAGTGTTTTTAGAAGCAGAACCTAAAGCAGCAGCGATCGGAGCAGGTATGAATATTTTCGAACCAAGTGGTAATATGGTTATTGATATCGGTGGAGGTACAACCGATATCGCTGTATTGTCTATGGGTGATATTGTAACTTCAGCTTCACTAAAAGTTGCTGGAGACAAATTCGATGAATCGGTAATCAGACATATCAAAAATAAATATAAATTGCTGATCGGTGAACGTACAGCAGAAGATATCAAAATTAATATTGCGACAGTACGCCCGGGCGGTGTGCAAAGAGAAATGGATATTCGTGGTCGTGATATCGTGAGCGGATTGCCTAAAACAATCACAATTTCGTCCGGTGAAGTACAAGAAGCATTATCTGATACAATTTTGTCGATTGTAGCAGCAGCCAAAACTGTTTTAGAACAGACGCCTCCAGAATTATCCGCAGATATTATTGATCGTGGTGTTATTTTGACAGGTGGCGGAGCGATGTTAGATGGGTTAGAAGAATTATTATCTCAAGAATTACATGTCCCTGTACTGGTTGCAGAAGATCCTATGCACTGTGTTGTTAAAGGAACAGGAATTATGTTAAATAATTTGGACAAAGTCTCTAAAAAAAAGTTCTAGTCTAACCGATATATAAGAGTAGAATGTAATGATGAGACGGAAACTTGGATATACACAATCAGAATTACCCATATATTGAACACGAAAGGAGTGTCCGGTAATGTTAAGAGGTCTATATACGGCTGCTTCAGGTATGATCACTCAGCAACGTCGCCATGATACCGTGACGCAAAATATAGCAAACGTAAATACCCCTGGATACAAGCAAGTAGAGAGTATTGAACGTTCTTTTCCAGAAATGCTGATCTCGCTAAATAATGGAGATCAAGGAGCAAGCAACCAAAACATTGGTCGTTTGAACACAGGCGTACTGGCAGAAGAAAGTATCTCTATGAATGTACAAGGTGATATGCGTCAGACGAATTCGGCAGACGACTTTGCTTTGGTGTCAGAGATTAATCTGGCAGACCCGACAACCCGGCAGAACATTCCTTTCGATGCTTCAGGTAAATATGTAGCAGAAAACGGTACCGTGACGTACCGTCCACAAGCTTTTTTTACAGCAACTAGCAAAACAGGTGAGACTGGTTATACGCGTGACGGTAATTTTCAATTGAATGCAGCAGGACAATTATTGACTTCTACAGGTAATCAGGTATTAGGAGCAACAGGGAATCCGATTACACTACGTGGTTCGATCGATGATTATAATTTTGATTCAAGAGGAAATATCACAACCAAATTGAATGGCGCTACAGTAGGACGTTTAGGAATTTCTGTAGTCAATCTACCAGGTCAGATGACTCGTGCAGGTGATGGATTATTTCGTGTAACAGATCCAGCTACAGCAGGGGTGAGACAATTGCAAGCAGGCGATAATGTAGAAGTTCGTCAAGGTTACTTGGAAGGTTCTACAGTAGATGCAGCCGCTTCAATGGTTGATTTAACAGCAGCACTTCGTGCTTATGAAGCCAATCAGAAGATCGTACAATTTTATGATAAAAGCTTAGACAAAACAGTCAATGACGTAGGTCGTGTATAATATAGCAGTATAGATGGTTAGCAAAGGAGGAGAATAATGAATAATTCGATGATCAGTGCAATGGTAGCGATGAGCGGTATCCAGCAAAAACTGGGTGTGGTATCTGACAACATTGCGAATGCCGATACCGTTGGATATAAAGGAAAGCAAGCTACATTTGAAGATGTATTTACCGCTGTCAAACAGCAACCAGGTGCAGCGTCTGCTTTGCCAGGTCGTGTAACAGGTGCTGGGTACAATCTTGGGTTTGGTGCTCGTATGGGCGATGTGACGATGAATACAGCTCAAGGTGAAATGCAGACGACTAACAATCCAACCGATTTGGCTATTCAAGGTGACGGTATGTTTGCAGTGAGTGCCGATGGTAAGCAAGGTTGGACACGTGAAGGTTCTTTCCACTTCGTACCGTCAGCAACCGATCCGACCAAAGCCTTTATGGCAACCGATCAAGGCTATTTACTTATGGGGAAAAATGCTAGAGGTGTATCTGCTCCTCTAGAAGTTCCAGCCAAAACCAATATCCAGATCGATGACAAAGGTGTTGTTCGTTCTACAGATAGCGCAGGCAAAATTACAATCCTTCCACAAACCGTTCAAGTAGATCGTGTCATTCATCCAGAAGGTCTTACACAAATGGATGGCAACTTATTCATGTTACCTACCGGAGCGAACTTGAATGATGTTGTAGGCACGATGTCACCAACAACTCAAATCCGTCAGGGATTTTTGGAAGGTTCTAATGTCGATTTGAGTGCAGAAATGTCTGAATTGATTACAGTGCAACGTGCATATCAGCTGGCAGCACGTACGTTATCTTCTAGTGATAATATGATGAGTATTACCAATAGTATTCGTGGCTAGTAGACGCGCAGCCGTACAAGAAGCGGCTAAAGCTCAAGGGAAAGCAACTCCTAACAAAAAAATTGTGAGAAAACCTGCTGCACCTGAGAGAAAAGAGCCGGAGAAGAAGCCAGCCACTCGATCTTCTTCGGCAGGTATCAAAACACTACGTGTACTATTAGTGATCGTTGGATTTGTTGTTGCTTTGATAGCAGGCTTAGCAGTAGGTTATGCTATGATTGGCAAACAAAATATATCGGATGTATTATATCCAGAAACATGGGCGCATATTTTTCAACTTGTTTTTGCACCATGACCTTTAAAGACTCCTGCTGATGCAGGAGTTTTATTTTTGTTGTCGAAACCGTTATAATGATGTGGAATGCTTAAAATGACTAAAAAATGCTTACATATTATATGGGACAATGCAGGGGAACAAATCTTTTCTGAACAGATGCGCATGATACGTAGAGAAGCAACTGTAAAGAGAGAATAGAAGTGAACCTATACTGTTGAAAATGAGAGGGGTTTTGGTTGTGTTAGATGTACAACAAATTCAGGAGATTATACCGCATCGTCCTCCTTTTTTACTGGTAGATCGCATACTGGAGTTGGAAGTCGGTAAACGTGCAGTAGGGATCAAAAATGTAACAATCAATGAACCTTTTTTTGTAGGACATTTTCCGGGTTATCCGGTAATGCCAGGTGTGCTGATTGTTGTTGAAGCGTTAGCTCAAGTAGGTGCAGTAGCTATTTTACAAATGGAAGCTAACCGTAATAAACTAGCTATGTTTGCAGGGATCGATGGTGTTCGTTTCCGTGGACAGGTTGTGCCTGGGGATACACTTCAATTAGAAGTAGAAATTACCCGTATGAAAGCTTCCATTGGTAAAGGTCAGGCCAAAGCAACCGTTAATGGTACAGTCGTTGCTGAAGGCGAAATCATGTTTGCACTGACTGATCCGAATAAAGAATAATTGATCAGATTGAATATCAAATGAATGTATTTTTTTATAAACCATATATAGAGAAGGGATGGATATTATGACAACACTTAGTGAACAAGCTCAACGCAATCTAGATCAATGGTTAAATGATGAATCGATCGATGCAGCAACCAAAGAGGAATTGCAAGGGCTCCAAGGACAAGACAAAGAATTAGAAGATCGCTTTTACCGTGATTTGGAATTCGGTACAGGTGGATTACGTGGAGTGATTGGTGCAGGCAGTAATCGTATGAACTCTTATACGGTAGGTAGAGCAACACAAGGATTAGCAGAATATATTGTATCTGCTCATTCCGGAGAAGGTAAACCATCTGTTGTGATCGCTCATGATTCCCGTCACTTTTCACCAGAGTTTTCATTAGAAGCAGCTTTGGTACTTGCTGGAAACGGAATCGTAGCTAAGTTATTTCCTTCGCTTCGTTCAACACCAGAACTTTCCTTTGCAGTACGTAATCTAAAAGCAACCGGTGGTATTGTGATTACAGCAAGTCATAACCCGCCTGAATATAATGGATACAAAGTGTATAACAATAGTGGTGGACAATTGGTTCCTCATGAAGCAGAACAAGTGATTAGTAATATCCGTGAAGTTTCTTCTTTTGCAGCCATCAAACGTATTAGTCGCGAAGAAGCAGAGCAACAAGGATTGCTAGTATGGTTAGGCAAAGAGGAAGATGAAGACTTTATCCAAGCAGTTACGGATATTAGTGTGAATCGTGAATTGTTACAAGGTGAAGCAGGTAAAGCTTTGAAAATCGTCTATACCCCTTTGCATGGAGCAGGTAATCTGCCAGTACGTGCAGGATTGGAACGTCTTGGATTTACAAATGTTTCTATGGTGTCCGAGCAAGAAGCACCAGATGGTAACTTTACAACGGTGAAGTCTCCTAACCCTGAAGAACGTGAAGCTTTTACACTAGCGATTAAGCTTGGTGAAGAAGTAGATGCTGATATTCTAATCGGTACTGATCCAGATAGTGACCGTATGGGTGCTGTTGTAAAAGATCCTACTGGTAAATACTTTGTACTTACGGGTAACCAATCTGGTGCTATTATGATCCATTATTATTTGAGCCAGCTTCAAGAGCAAGGCAAACTTCCTTCGAATGGCGCAGTCATCAAAACTATTGTAACCAGTGAAATGGGAGCAGTAATTGCTGAACATTATGGAGCAACAATATTCAACACATTGACTGGTTTCAAATATATCGGTGAAAAAATGAATCAGTTCGAACAAAGTGGCGAGCATACGTATCTGTTCGGTTATGAAGAGAGTTATGGTTATTTAGCAGGAAACTATGCTCGTGACAAAGATGCAGTTGTTGCAGCATTGTTAATTAGCGAAGCCGCTGCTTATTACAAACAACAAGGCAAAACGCTATATGATGTTTTGCAAGAGTTGTATGAACAGTTTGGACATTTCCAAGAAAGTCTGGAATCACGTACGCTTAAAGGAAAAGATGGAGTAGCACAGATTCAAGGAATTATGGAATCATGGCGTACAGAAAGCCCTGCTGACATTGCAGGCGTTAAAGTAAGCGAAGCTTTAGATTATTCTAAAGGTCTAGACGGTCTTCCAAAAGAAAACGTATTGAAATTCTTATTGGAAGATGGATCATGGTTCTGCTTGCGTCCATCCGGTACAGAACCAAAAATCAAAGTATATTTTGCTGTTCGTGGCGATTCAGGCGCAGATGCAACAGATCGTATTCAAAAGTTAACGGCTGCTGTAATGCAACGTGTTGATGGTTAATAGTCAATTTATTTTACGAAAATCGTAGATTGTCATCAATTTTTAGTAGGATAGACGCTGTAGGCAGTATATAATAGATCAGATGAATGAAGGGTTCCGCTGTGAAGCTTAGTCTTAGCAGCGGAACCATTCGTTATGTTCTTCTTTGGGCGACTGCTTGAGAATGATATAACGAACTTACTAAGGAGGTACTTGAGTGGTTCAGAAATGGCAGCATTGGAATAATTCTTCTGTGAAATGGTTATGGATATTGGTGATTATTGGTTTGGTGGCTTCGTTGCCTATCGCTTTTGATCGTACCAAAACCGAGTCAACGTCCAAAAATGTGGAGTTTGTTTTTAATTATCGTAATCTGATCGATATTGCATCGTATCAGCCTCATCCCCAGGATTATATCAAGCAACAGCTTTTATTGCTTAAGGATGCAGGCGTAGGTTCTGTAGCTGTATACCAAAGTAATTTAAGTGAATTGCAAAAATCACAACGTCTTAATGTGTATAATTCTGTGGATGTGGCTAATCTCCAAAATCAGGTGATTCCACAAAATGAAAATTTTACATATGTCCAATTTACAAGTGAAGAAAATGCGCAATTATTAGAGCCGGTTCTTCAGCGTGTATACAATTCATTGGGCATTGCTGTCGTACCCTGGAGCTTTAAAGGATTACCAGGTGTTATTATTCAGACTTCTACGGATGAAGCTGGACTAAAACCGCTCGATCCTGATCCGATTACAATGCGGATGCTTCATAATATGGGATTCCAGATTGTTCCTCGTTTGAATGATTCGTTACCATATGACCAGACTCGTATGAATGGATTGCTAAGTCAATTTGCTGAGTACGGGGTCAAAACGATTCTTTTTGATGGTGAATCTGTTACTGGTTTTAATGACGATATTGAGAAGAAAAGTATCGCTAACTTTGCGGCATTGTTAAATCAATATCATATCGGTATCGCTGCGATTGAAAACTTAAAAAAACCACAAACGGGTTTTAGTAAATTAGCATATCTTATGCATTATAATGTTGTTCGTTTGTATTCATTAAGCGAATCTGATTCTAAACTTGATCCGTATACAGTAGCTGATCGTTTTGCACTAGCTGCAAAAGATCGTAATATTCGGATGATGTATATCAATTTGGCAGTATCTCGTGATACCGCTAAAGCTCAAATGACCAACTCTATTGATAATGTTATTAAAAGTTTGCAAACAGAAGGACAGGCTATTCAGAATATCGAAAGTCATGGTTTCAAAATTGGACCTGCGTCTGCTATGGATGTCAGTCATTCTGCTTTCAACAAATATTTCAAATTGCTTGTCTTAATTGGAGCTATTGCTTACATTGCTTTGTTAGTGTCTTATTTTGTACGTCGTTTAACATTAATTGTGTTCGTGCTTGGATTGATCGGAAGTGCAGGAATGATTCTTATTCATCAGGCACTTATTTTAGAGCAAGGTATCGCTTTACTTGCAGCCATTAGTGCACCGACGATTGCAATGATCTATGCGGTACGTAAAGTCGATCGCTTGTACGAAACAAGACATCAATTATCAGCAAGCCAACGTGTCATTCAAGCGGTTATCTTATTTATTCGTACATCGCTTTGGTCGTTAACAGGGGCGTTATTCATTATTGGGCTTCTGAATGATATTACGTATCAACTGGTGATTAATCAATTCCGCGGCGTAAGTTTACTACACTTTGCACCTATCGCTTTGATCGCGGTATATATCGCTTTCTACCGTGGCAAACAAAGTTTTGGTATAGGTGGTATCCGCAAAGTATTAACCACTCCAATTACTTTAACTTGGATTATTGTATTAGGAATTGTAGGGATTGTAGGAATGTATTATCTTTCTCGTACAGGAAATGCAGGAACAGTAACACCACTTGAAATGCACTTCCGTAATGCACTGGAAAGCTTGCTGGGCGTTCGTCCACGTAACAAAGAATTTTTGATGGCACATCCATTATTTATTGTAGGTGTATTTATTGCAGCTAAATACCGTCATGCAATTTACATTATGATTATTGCTTGTATTGGTCAATTATCAATGGTTGATACATTTGCTCATATTCATTCGCCTGTTCATATTTCATTGATTCGTGGTTTACTTGGAATGGGACTTGGTTTGATTCTTGGATTGGTTGCTGTTATCGTATGGCAAATCCTTGAAAGGTGTTGGAAAAAATGGCTACCGCTTCTGCGAAAATCGTAATCTCTGGATACTATGGATTCCGCAATAGTGGAGACGAAGCGGTATTGAAATCGATTTTGAATTCACTGGAAGATCAGGGTAAACAACAAGGTATTCAGATCGAGCCTATCGTATTGTCAGGTGATCCAGAATGGACTTCCAAAATGTATGGAGTACGTTCTGTAGGACGATTGAAGATTCGCGAAATTCGCCAACTGTTAAAAGAAAGTGATGGTCTAATCAGTGGTGGAGGCAGTCTTCTTCAAGACTCTACAGGGATTATGACGATTCCTTATTATCTTGGTATTGTTCGTATTGCTCACTGGTTACGTAAGCCAGTCTTTATTTACGCGCAGGGCGTAGGCCCTGTACAAAAGAAATTCTTTTTCTCTTGGATCAAAAATAGCTTCAAAAAAAGCGCATATGTATCTGTACGAGATCAAGAATCTGCTTTGTTACTAGAAAAAATGGGACTTTCTCGATCTAAAGTTGAAGTTGTAGCTGATCCTGTCATGGGATTACCTTTACCTGTGAAGCAAGAATCTATTCACATTAACCCTTTGAATACTATAAAAGAAGCGAATATCGATTCGCTTCCTGTAGTTGGTATATCCGTTCGTTTTTGGGACAAACAACGTCGAGAATTGGATGGAATAGGAGACGGTTTGCGATTGCTCAGTCAAGAATTACCTGTGCATCTTCGGTTTTTACCGTTCCATTTGCCAGAAGATGAACAAGCTTCTCAGTACGTGATCGATCGTATTGGTGATATCAGTGATCATGGAAGTGTGATCAGCAGTGCAGAACAAGTGACCGATCCACAACAAATGTTAGTGGAAGTTAGCCGCTGTCATGCTATTATAGGTATGAGGCTTCACAGCCTGATCTATGCAGCATCTCAATCGGTACCTTTAATCGGAATATCGTATGATCCCAAAATCGATCAATTTCTAAATCGGTTGCAGATCCAAGCAACAGGAACCAGTACCAAAGTAGAACCGTTACAATTGGCACAAGAAACGAAAGCATTGCTAGATGATCAAGAAGGATGGCGCGCAAGCAAAGCTTCTTTAATTGAATTACTCAAACAAGATGCTGCTAGCCCTGCTCGTTTTATTGCTCATTATTATTTAGCACAAAGGTGATATATAATGAAACAATGGAATACTATACCGACTGTTCCGATCTATGGTTTACAAGTATCTAAAATGAATATGGATGATACTGTTGAGTACCTCGAACAAAGTATCAAAAAGGGTAAACCACAACAGATTATTACAGCGAATCCGATTATGATTATGACAGCTTTAGAGCAACCGAGGTATATGCAAGTTATGAAAAACGCAGAATTATTAGTTCCTGATGGTGCAGGGCTAGTATGGGCGGCTTCAACTTGTGGTCAACCTGTTGCTGAACGTGTAGCTGGATACGATTTATTTCATCGCTTAATGGACAGAGGTCAGACCCTTCATTGGAAAGTATATTTGCTGGGCTCCACTCCTGAAGTGATTCAGGCGACAGCTACCCGGTTAAAAAGTTTATATCCGCATACTGCGATTGTTGGATATCGGGATGGTTTTTTTGGCCCTGATCAAGATGCAGAGATTATTGCAGAAATTCGTCGTCTTTCACCTGACCTTTTGTTTGTAGCAAGAGGAGCAGATACGCAAGAACCGTGGATTGGTACATACAAGCAAGAATTGGGTGTTCCGATCATTATGGGCGTAGGAGGAAGCTTTGATGTGATCTCCGGTAAGACCAAACGTGCACCAAAATTGTTTCAAAAATTGCGTTTAGAATGGTTTTATCGCTTGTTAAAAGAGCCTACTCGTTACAAAAGAATGCTTGCGCTTCCGAAATTCGCATTAAAAGTGCTAAAGGACAAGGAAAACGTAGTAAAAGTTCAATAAATAGATGAAATTTAGATGAATATCGCTGAAAATGTGCTTAAAAGCAGTTTGGTGTTTAATTTCGAACGGAGTATAATTGGCTCCGTGAGATAAATTGGGGGTCGAAAAGCAAAATGTTAATCATTTTTATTCTCGGATTTGTTCTGGCGCTGGCATTAGCACTGGTTCTAACGCCGCTCGTCAAAAAGTTTGCAATTCGAATCGGAGCCGTAGATGTTCCTAATGCCCGTAAAGTGCATACGAGAATCATGCCAAGGCTTGGCGGACTGGGGATTTATTTAGCATTTACGATTGCTTTTGTCGCTGTCCTTCCGTTTTTGCCATTTGATCTACCTGCACGCGATGCTAATTTTATGAAAGCATTTTTTACAGCCGGTTCAATCATCGTATTGATCGGTGTACTGGATGACCGTTTTGAATTATCAGCTCGTGTTAAATTGTTAGGTCAAATTATTGCTGCATGTACAGTAGTATTCGGATATGGAATTAAAGTCGATTTTGTAAATATTCCTTTTCAAGATTCATATTCTTCACTTGAGAACTGGATCGCTATTCCTTTAACCATCTTCTGGATCGTCGGTGTAACGAACGCAATTAACTTGATTGATGGTTTGGATGGGTTAGCAGCAGGTGTATCTGCTATTGCGATCGGTAGTATTTTTACAATGTCATTGATTATGGGTAACTACCCTGTAGCACTTTTATGTTTACTTCTTTTAGGAGCGATCGTTGGATTCCTTTACTTTAACTTTCATCCAGCCAAAATCTTTATGGGTGATACAGGATCATTGTTTCTAGGTTTCAGTCTTGCGATGTTATCGTTACTTGGATTTAAACAAATCGCGGTTGTTTCATTTATTACTCCTTTGATCATTATCGGTGTACCATTGTCTGATACCTTCTTCGCGATTATCCGTCGTTGGGTACATAAGAAACCGATTTTTGCACCAGACAAAGGTCACTTGCACCATTGTCTACGCGAACTTGGGTTAAGCCATCGTCAGACGGTATTGTTGATTTATGGAATTGCTGCTTTCTTCGGTGTATTGGCGATTATTCAATCATCGGCTGCGATTAATGAAGCGAATTGGGTTACATTCTTAGTCATTTGTGTAATGATGTTTGTTCTTCAAATTGGAGCAGAACTTATTGGATTGGTTGGCAAAACAAAACGTCCACTTCTTGGATTGATTGCTCGCTTACGTATCAAACCTGATCCAACACGTGGAAGTAAGCCTTAAATGAACATCAAGTAAGAAAAATAATATAAATTGTGAATCGGTTGTAGATTCTTTGATAGCAAAGGATCTCAGCGATATCGAAACCTCTCTTTCTATAGAAAGAGAGGTTTTTTTATGTGGATTTCTCTGAACTTATTAAAATATATCTGTAGGATGCCGATAAAAAGGGTAGACAGGTTATGCCCGCCATTAGTGAGTTGGAGCAGCGACCGAAATCAAAGGAGGAACATCATTTTGAAGAAAATACTATCGATGCTTATGGCGGTAGTTCTTATTGTAAGTAGTCTACCCCCAGGTTTAGGTGCAAAAACATTGCAGGCAGCAAGCTTTTTTATTTTCCCGAGTGAAAGTTACGACCCTGCTTCACCTCATGTAGTAGGCGATAGCAAAGCAACAATCAACGGTAGCTTTAATAGTGTAAATGCTACAACAATCAAGTATAGTGTGACTCGTATTTATAAAAACGGTAACGCTTATGTAGATGATACAACGAACCAAAACACTGGATTGACTAACTATACAATTAATAACTCTGCTATCACAGTAACAGATATTCCTTTATATGCTGGACTGAATAGAGTTACATTTACTGCAAGTCCGGCTGGTGGTGGATCGAATGTTTCAGAATCTATTTATTTCGAATATCATGATGGTCCGACATTATATAATTTGACAGCAACACTAGATGGAAGCACTGTAGCGCTTAAAGAAGATACTCCTGTTGTGCTAACAGCTACGAGCACAAGTACAGCTTACAAACAAAACAAAGCAACAATAGCATTATCTGGTTTTGCTCCTAATGCAACAAAAGTTATTGTTTCTGTTAATGGAGGAGCAAGTCGAACAGCGAACGTATCTAGTTCAAATGGATATTCCTTTGCTGCAGCGCCTTTAACATTGAATAGTGGTAAAAACACATTGAGTATCCAAGCACTAAATGGTACTCAAACATTAACGACTACACGTGAAATCACTTTTTACAATGGTAGTACAACTTTTTACGACACGTACGCAAAAAATGGAACGACTAACACATCTGGAGATTTAGCTAACTTTCCTGATTTTAATGTAGCTCCTTCAGGTACAGATGCTAGTACAGGTTTGCCTACAGGCTCTGCATCTATTACAGGTAAAGTAGTCGTGCCTTTAGTGAAAGGTGTTCGCCCTGATTTGACAGATTATCTGCAATATACTTTAGCTGGTGGAGTGACAGCATCTGGTGCTGTAACACCTACAGTTGTAGAAACAGAATCAACTACAGATTATATCACTTTATCATACGCGATTCCTGAATCTACAGGTATTAAATATGATAGCCAAGTCAATTTAACAATCACGATTAAAGGTGGATCAGCTTCTAGCTCCGGATTAGGATATACTCTTCGTAATAGTAGTGCAGCTTATATTTATAAACTAAATTACTTGCCAGGTTATTCTTCTTCGACAACAGCATCACAAGCTCGTAATTTGAGTAGTTCTGCGTTAGATGGAGCTAATATTTTCTCATTACCTACAGCAGTAGAAGTTTTAGTAGCTAATGGAGATTCCAATACGACTGTTAATCTTGATAGTGTAGTTGATTCTTTGGGTACAACAACTAAGAATCCAACCACAGCATATAGTGTTGAGAATATTCTTTCTGAAAGCACAGTAGTTAATGTAAATGGTACGCAACAAACTATGCAAAGAGTGCTATTGAAAGTTACGAAATTGCCTGCTTCCGGTACGTTAAAACTTTCATTTACAGCTGCAAAAGGAAGTATTGTAAGTGCACCTATGTCAGCAACAATAAATTTGCTCTATGGTCCTTATATCAGTTATAGTAAAGCATTTGATGGACAAGTGGTTCAATATGGACAAAATGATACAACCGTAGCAACTGCTGTTATGGATACAGCATTAGACCATTTTTCAGGTAAGATTGTTAACGTAGCAGATACAAGCGACATCGTATATTCTGGTACAGGTCAAACTGTGTTCTTCTATATTAATAATACCTTGATTCCACTTAAACCTGGAAAAGATGGTGTAACAACATTTTTAGTAGATAGTGATGCGGATGCTTACAAAGCATTATTCTCAGGAGAGAATACAATCAAATTTGTATTTAAATCAGATAAAACGTCTTATGATAATACAATTAAAGTAAATCTAGTACCAACGGATATTCCGGTTATTCCTTATAATACTACTCTTGGAATCTTCCCATATACTGCGGGTACTAATGATATACCTACAGCTAAAGATGATACTAATTTTCCTATGAAAGGTTCTAACTATACTACAGCAAAAGAAAATTATAGTGTCTATGGAACATTTGACTTTCTTGATTTGGGTACAAATGCTTCAGCTGTAAGAGGAAGCCTTAGCGGTACAACTCTTAAAGATAAATTAGCTAATTACAAACTAGTTATTTCTGATTCTACCGGAACTACTGTAGCGACTTGGAAACTTTCTGATGCTTTTACTGGCATGCAAAATAAAGTGGCTACATCAGATACATTTAACTCGACAGTAATCCCTGATTTTTCAGTATATTATGACTATGACACCCAATCTTTTGCATTTACATTGAAAAATCGTACGATGCCTTCTGATGGTAGCCCAATTGTTTATACGTTCACTGTATATAATTCTGGAGATGGTGGACCTACTGCCAATGCTACAATGGAATTGGATCCACAAAGTGATACCTATACTATCGTTAGACCGCTAACAGCTCAAAAATTAACTAACAAAAACTTTATTGATGTTATTATTGATTCTAAAGGTGCAACTGCGGTAACAATCAATAAAGAGACAGCTACCAAAACAACATTTGATACAAATAACGATGGTAAAAATGAATATGAAAATGCATATCGTATTCGTGTTAAAGATTTGAAAGCTAACAAAGATACTAATATTCCGATTACTGTAACGATTGGTAATCAAGTTTTAAAAGATTCTGTAACTGTTAAATATGTACCTACTAATATTCCAGGTGCACAATTTATGCAAGCTATGAAAACAACTGCAAAAGTATTTGAAGGGGATTTGGCTTTGAAATTCCCGGCAGGAACTAACTTGATTAGACGTGATACTGATGCAGCAGAAAATCTCAAAACAGAAGTATTCTCAGGTAATAATATTTTGTTTGCTATTGCTAATAGTACAGATGGAGTAATCGATCGTTACGATTTTGAAACTCCTGCTGCAGGATTACAAGAGAAATACAAAATAGGGCAGCAATATTTTGTGAACAATTTTAATTCTCATTTTGTAAAAGCAAGCCCAGTATATTGGATTGATCCAGGTATTGCAGATAATATTTCGACTACTGCATATGATCCAATTGCCGATGGACAGGATCCTTATCAACCTGTTACATTCCCAAGTAGCCCAGTTGCGCCAGATTTCTATAATCGTGATCCAGATAATGAGCTAGTTACTTCCAAACCAGGAACAATGACATTATCTTATCTATCTGATATGGCAGTTGATGCGGGTAAACTAGTAACTGTATTGTATTTCGATCCTGAATTGAAGCAGTGGGATAATGTAGGTGGAGTAGTTAACGCTTCTAAACGTACAATTACTGTTCCATTTGATCGCTTTGGTTATTATGTAGTAGCTAAATTAAGTTATTCCTATACAGACATTGTGCAACATAGTTATGCACGCGACTATATGGAAGCTTTATTTGCTAAAGGTATTATGAATGCTACAGATCCAGATACAAGTTTTGGAGCAAATCAATATATTACACGTGGCGAGTTTGTTAGAGCTATTGTTAAAGCTCTAGAATTACCACTTAACTATCAAGGAACCAAACATTTCATTGATGTAAGTAGTAGTATTAGTTCTATAACACAGAATGCTTTATATGATTTCCGTTACATCGAGACAGCTGCACGCGCAGGATTTGTGCGTGGAACTCAGCCTCAAGTATTTAGTCCAGGAGATAACATCTCAAGACAAGATGCAGCTGTAATTATTGCGAGTGCAACTAATTTAAAACTAGAAACAGATATTACTAAGATTAATAAAGGTCTAACGAAATACTTTAAAGATTTTAATTCTATTGATCGATATGCTAGAGCTTCCGTATTAGCTGTAGCCCAAAAAGGGTATATTACAGGTTCAGCTATTGACCCTAATGATCTAACTAAGGGATACACCTTTGATCCTAGTGCTAAAATGCTTCGTTCAGATACAGCTATTATCTTAGCTAGAGTAATGATTGGACAAAAGTTACTTCCTAAAATGTAATTTGTTACTAGAGAGGGCTCTTATAGGGCTCTCTTTTTTTGCATGTAAAAATAATTATGAGAAGAGTGGTTTAAATAGGTTAAAACGTGTTTAGTAGTAATATAGTTACGAAAAAGTATTGTAGGCAAAACTGGCATATCTTCTCAAAGTGTAGTATGATAATCAAGGCTCTGTTTCGCGATATAATATATGTCGCAAAAAAAACAGAAAACTTTTTTTGAAAAACCGCAACTTTTTGAAGAAACCTGCGTCTACATATATGAACCCGATAAAACAAGGCAACATAATTGCTGACAGGTTATTAAATTGAGATTAACTTTTGGAATGTTTAGTCGATCTCAATGTGAAAAAATGTCTTTACGGCATCATTGACGCAATGTATAATAACTTCTGTGCACTGCGGTTTTTCGATTGACAAATATTCCGGTTACGATTTTCTGTGATTTTGTCACAGATATCATCATACAAAAAGGGATTTGCTTTAAACTCGGAGAGGGGGTGTAACGACTGATGAGTGACAAAATCCACAACAAACAAAAAAACAAAAAAAATGTTTATGATATTCAAGGAGGAGAACAAAAGTTTATGAAAAAGTCTACTAAAAAAGTATTAAACGTAGCAGCAAGCGCTGCTATGCTAGCAGGTATCGCTCCAGTAGCAGGTATCGTTGCTCCAACAGCTGCACACGCAGCAGGAAGTTTTGACGTTTTGAACTTACCAACATTAGGAACTGGATCTACTCCTAACTCTCCAACAGCAGCACAATATACTGCACTTGGTCGCGTAAAAGTAAATATCGATCAAGATACTTTAAAAGGTGGAAGTAACCAAGTATTAACATTTACACTTCCACAAGGTTTTGAATTCAGAAATGACCAAGACTTTACTGGTCTTGCAAGAAATGCTTCTCCTACAGTAGGTAGCAACACTTACCAATTAGATAATGGTAGTGGAGTTGACTCTGTTACTGTTAAAAAAATCGGTACTAACAACAAGAGTGCTCAAATTACAATTACTGGAACAAACACTGTTGATGATGTAGCTTTATTCTTGAACTTAAATGGTATCGTTTCTACTGGTCCTAGTACTGGTGATGTAAATGTAACATTTAGTGCTTCTAGCGACAGTGGATTGCCAACTGGTAACGTTAAAGTTGCAACAGTAGTATCTTCTGGTCAAGTAGCTATCGAAGCTAATGACACACAATCTAGCAGCGACAACTTTGATTTCACTTTAAAAGTGACTGAATCTGTTGCAGCATCTTTGAAAACTGGTAATGCTTTGAAATTCAAATTGCCATCTGGTTTTGAATGGAACTCTGTTGGAACTTTCACACCACTATACGGTGATTTGACTTCTGGAGATCTAACTACTACTGTTGATGGAGATACTTTGACTGTTGCAGCTGCTAATACTGCTGCATTGTCTACTACAGCTTCTTCTTTCAACTTGGATCTTAGCTTCTCTGTAGAAGACGAAGATAAAGCTAAAGAAGGCGACATCACTGCATCTGTAAGTGGTAACTCTTCTGCTAACGTTTCTTCATTGGTAGTAGGTTCTTACGGACAATACGGTGGTGGTGTAACTGTAGCTTCTCCATCTACTGTAATTGCTGGTCAAGATGAGCAACAATTGGGCGACATCGTTGTTAAAGAATCCGTTGCAGGATCTTTCATCGCTGGACGTACAGTAACGTTGCAACTTCCTGAGGGTGCTCGTTGGCAGTCTGTATACGAAGATGGTACTGATGTAACTGGTACTACTGGTTCTATCGATACAGCTAACGGTTTGGGACAACCAAACATCTCTTACACTGGAACTGACGGACGTACAATGCGTATGACTTTCCCAGAAGGTTCTGTAAATAGCTCTAACAATAACTCTGGTTCTATCACATTGAAAGATGTTGAAGTAGCAGTACAACCTGGATTCAGTGGTGACTTGAATGTTGCTGTAGCTGGTAGCCAAGGTTTGACTGGTACAGTTAAAGTAGCAACAGCTACTCCATCTGTAACATTGTCTGCTTCTGATGCAACTTACAGTGTAGCTATCGGTTCTGATAGTGCAAACATCGGTAACTTGACACTTAAAGAAGGAGCAGCAGGCGCATTGACTGATGATGACAACGGTTTGGTAGAAGTTCTTCTTCCAGCTGGCGTAACATTCGGATCTACTCCTACTGTATCTGTTACTTCTGGTGACTTGACTATCCGTAACGTATCTGTAGACACTTACAATAACAGTGCTACTCAAGGCGTATTGCGTTTCTACGTAGATAGCGAAAGTACTACTGCTAGTACTATTGCAATCAACGGCGTAAACTTGCGTATTGACCGTACTGTACCACAAGGTAACATTGTTGCTAAAGTACAAGGTGATGCTGCTGCTAATAGTGCATACCACGGTGCTGACGATGTTGTTCAAACTTGGTACGATAGCTACCGTTTTGCTGCACAAGCACCAATCGCAACTATCGGAACTGGTGCTGAAAGCCCAGAATCTAATGCTGTAACAGCTATCTACACAATCGGAAGCACTTCTTACAAAGTAAACGGGGAAACTCGTACTGCTGAAGTTGCTCCTTATGTAGAAAATGGTCGCACTTACTTGCCAGTTCGTTACGTAGCTGAAGCATTGGGTGTAACTCCTGCGAACATCTTGTTCGACAAACCAACTTCTATGGTTACTTTGATCAAAGGTGACCGCGTAGTTCAATTGAAACTTAAAACTAACCAATTGACTATCAACGGTTCTACAATCAACATGGATGTTAAAGCAGTAACTAAAGCTAACCGTACTGTATTGCCTATCGCTTGGGTTGGTAAAGCTCTTGACGCTACAGTAATGTACGATGCAGCTGCTAAAACTGTAACTGTAAACAGCAAGTAATATCTTCTGATATGAACACTGTCATATAGAAAGTATAACTACTTTCGCTTAGGTACCTCGGAGCGGGCAACTGCTCCGGGGTATTTTTGTTTTATATCTTTATTCTATATTTTGAGGAGGATATCATATGAAAAAATATGCTACATGGTTAATGGCTACTGCTACTATTGGGATAGGTATCTGGGTAGGTAGTTCTTTTGTTACAATTAGTAGTGCTAGTAGTCAACTGGGTTCTGCTGATGATCCTGTAGTCACCAAAAGTTATGTAGATCAGCAAATACAAAAAGCATTAGGTGGAAGTTCTAGTAGTTCTACAGGAAATACTAACAATAGCAATAGTGGTACTAAAAATAACACACCTACTACTCCGGTCACACCTCCTGTATCTACAGCTCCTACAACAACTCCTTCAGCAACATCTTCTTCTACAATTACAACGAAAGTGGTAGAAATTCGTCCAGGTAAAAAATTAATTGCAGCAGCCGGTACCGAAGTGATTATACGTAAAGGGAAAGCTGTCGTATACAGTTCAGAAAAAAATGGGATTTTAGATTTGACTGCTGGAAGTGAAATGGGTGGATCACAAGCTATTCCTAATAATCATCTACTTTTATTTCCAAGAGATGGGCGAGGGGTTGAAGTTGCTTTGACTCAAGGGTACAATGCTACAGTATTAGTAATTGGTGATTATAAAATTCAATAAGTTTGTATATTCAAAAAGGGTAGTTCTGAATTGAACAAATAGAATGATTTTAATATGAGATTGTTGGAAAAAGGCAATTGAAAATCTGTAGTATTTGTATGAGATCTATTTTATTTACAATAGACTATCTAATCTTTTACGTATAAAAAATATACCTTAGCATCTAGTGATTAGCGTTTGACACCTGGTATCAAATACGTTAATATGACTGTTGAGGCTTGTATAGCAACCTTTTCCTTATGGAAAGGGTTCATTTTTTGTGTAGGGACTTTGACTATATGTTTGAAGTTTGTTGCACATTGCTGACACCTTAATATCCATATGGGAGGTTGAAAACTCTTGTCTACTTTAAAGAGACATTTATTTACATCAGAGTCTGTAACAGAAGGACATCCAGATAAAATCTGTGACCAAATTTCTGATGCAGTACTGGATGCTTTTTTAGCTAATGATCCCAATGCTCGTGTAGCTTGTGAAGTAGCAGTGGCTACAGGTTTGGTGTTAGTTATCGGGGAAGTAAGCACAAATTCGGAGTATGTTGATATTCCATCTATCGTAAGAAATACAATCAAGGAAATTGGTTATACACGTGCCAAGTATGGCTTTGATTATAATACATGTGCTGTACTTACTTCATTAAATGAACAATCTGCTGATATTGCTCAAGGCGTTAACTCTGCTTTAGAAACTCGTGATACAGCATTAATGGAGAAAGAAACAGAAAATATTGGTGCAGGTGACCAAGGTTTGATGTTCGGGTTTGCTACTAACGAAACACCAGAATTGATGCCTTTGCCTATCGCATTGTCTCACCGTATCGCACGCCGTTTGGCTGAAGTACGTAAAGATGGTACGCTTAATTACTTGCGTCCTGATGGTAAAACACAAGTAACCGTAGAATATGAAGATGGTAAGCCTGTTCGTATTGATGCAATCGTTGTATCAACTCAACATGCTGAAGAAACAACATTAGAGCAAATCCAAGCAGATATCCGTGAACATGTTATTCTTCCGGTTGTTCCTGCTGAGTTGCTTGATGCGGATACTAAATACTTTATTAACCCAACAGGTCGCTTCGTTATTGGTGGACCTCAAGGTGATGCTGGATTAACTGGACGTAAAATCATCGTAGATACATATGGCGGCTATGCACGTCATGGTGGCGGTGCATTCTCAGGAAAAGATCCAACTAAAGTAGACCGTTCTGCTGCTTATGCTGCTCGTTATGTAGCTAAAAACCTAGTTGCTGCTGGATTAGCAGATAAATGCGAAATCCAATTGGCTTATGCTATTGGTGTAGCTAACCCTGTATCGATCAGTGTAGATACGTATGGAACAGGTAAAGTAAGCGAAGAAAAAATGGTAGAATTGGTTCGTAACAATTTTGACTTGCGTCCTACTGGTATTATTCGCATGCTTGATCTTCGTCGTCCTTTGTATCGTCAAACAGCTGCATACGGACATTTCGGTCGTACAGATGTTGAATTGCCTTGGGAACAAACCGACAAAGCAGAATTATTAAAAACTCAAGCTGGACTATAATAGTTTTTACGATCTATAATTATAGTTTGATCAAAGAAGGTAACTCGATTTTTTTCGGGAAGCCTTCTTTTTTATGCTCAAAACCAATACCATTATTCAGAACTGGAACTGGAACTGGAACTGGAACTGGAACTGGAACTGGAACTGGAACTGGAACTGGAACTGGAACTGGAACTGGAACTGGAACTGGAACTGGAACTGGAACTGGAACTGGAACTGGAACTGGAACTGGAACTGGAACTGGAACTGGAACTTCAGTTCATTTTCAACTTGCAAATATGGTAGAAGATAATGTATTTGATCTACATTGATAGGATTACAGAAAAAAATGGTTGGTTTACCGTAACTTTTTGCTTCTATTGTAGTCTATATTCTTATGTGGTGTACTCTGCCAAATTGGCATCTATATCTAAATAACGTTATGATCATTAAAGTGGATATTATGATGATGGTTATAAAAAATCAATGTAATCAGAGAATTTTCAACGAATAGGAGCGTTTTAACATATGACAGGCAAAGCAAAAACGGCACGCAAATGGATTATTCTTACGATTGCAGGCTCGTTATGGATTCAACCGGTATTACAAGTAGGTATTCCTCAGGTCGCTTGGTTGCCTACACATATTGCAAGTGCAGCGGAGACGACTCAATTGAACGAAAGCTACATAACTTCTGGAGCTAAGCTGTTAGAATATCGCTACAAAACAGCTCGTTCTGGAAAAACAGTTTCTATTTTAGCGGATGTTGTTAAAGTAGATTTGAAAAATCCGTATGTTAATTTGGATGTAATGACAGGGAAAGGTAATCAATTTACGACCAAGCAATCTGTTGAAGGTATGGCGCAAGAAACCAAAGCAGTAGCTGGAGTAAATGGAGATTACTTTAATACCGCTAGTGAAGGTGTACCGATGGGAGCTCAAGCTTCTGAAGGTGTGTTGATGTCTAGCCCTTCTGAATTAAAAGGAATGTATGCATTTGGTGTGACAAAAGACGGTACACCAATGATTGATCAATTTACATTCCAAGGTAAAGTAACCGCAGAAGATGGTTCTACTTTTGATCTAGCGGGAATCAACCAAGCTTCTTATATGACAGAACCGAATGGTACATTTAGTCATTCCAATACCATGTATATCTATACAGATGCTTGGAAAGCAATCGAGCGTCCAGCCAATAGTTCAACTACACCGACTGAAGTACTTGTACAAGGCGGAGTGATCACGCAAATATCGGTGAATGCAACGATTCAAAAGGTAGTACCTAAAGGGGCTTATATTTTGCGTACTCATGGCAAAGCAGCTCAGTTTGTACAACAACATATGAAAGTTGGACAAAAAGTAACGACTGATTATAGTTTACAAGCTAAATCGACAGGGCAATCTATTGATCCGACGACTTTACAGATGATGATTGGTGGTCATACGATTCTAGTAGATCAAGGAAAACCTAGTTCATTTTCTCGTAGCACCACAGCGATCGGTGGTAATCGTGCGCGTACCGCTGTAGGTTATTCACAAGATGGACGATATGCTTATATTGTTACTGTACAAGACAACGATAATAGTGCAGGTATGTCTTTGTATGAATTACAATCATTTATGGCTTCTATAGGTGTATGGAAAGGTATTAATCTAGATGGTGGAGGTTCTACCACTCTAGTCACACGTCCTTTAGGGAAAACACAAGCTAGTCTAACGTTCCCAACTGAATATGGCGGTAATACTCAACGTAGCGTTGTAAACGGGCTAGGAGTGTATACTACAGCCCCACAAGGCAAAGTACAAGGATTCAGTATTAGCGGACCCAAACAATTACTAATTGGGCAGACAGCGAAATACGAAGCAAATGGATATGATACTTACTATAATCCAATCAGTACAGCAGGAATTAATCCTTCTTGGAAAGCTGGAAGTAGTAATATCAAATGGACAGGCAGCGAATTTAAAGCGACTAAAAATGGTACAGCCAAAATTATTGCTTCTAGTGGCGGAGTCAGTACCAGTATGAATGTAAATGTTGTCGGTGCAGAAGCTATTCAAAATCTAACGACAGCTAGCTCTACAGCTACTTTACAAGCGGGCACTACAGTTGCTGTACCGGTAACCGCTACGTTAAAAGATGGCTCAAGCTTAACCATTTCTCCAGAAACGTTAAAATGGGAATTGGTTGGATTTAAAGGTAGCGTAAAAGATGGACAATTGAACATTTCTTCTGTAAATAGTGGTACTACGGTGGGATACGCTATTGCACGATATGATGGATTTAGTACAATGATGGTATTAACTACTGGCGGCGGAGCAACCAGTACATGGGAAGATTTTGAAAATGTGAATTATGGTATTAGTTTCTTAGGAAACCCTAGTACAGTAAAAGGAACCGCTCAAGTGACACAAGGAACAGGCGATCATGCTAATTCTAAAGTGTTGCAATTAACGTATGATATGACAGCAGGCACAAGTAAAAAATATGCTTATGCTCAGTTTGGCGGTACTTCTGGTAAAGCACTCACACCTGGAACAACAGGCGTAACAGTAGATGTGTATGGAGATAAAAGTTATAACTGGTTACGTGGTGAAGTAACAGATGCTAGCGGTAAAACGGTCTATATTGATTTTGCGAAAAGTATCAATTGGAGCGGTTGGAAAACATTAAATATTGATCTTTCTGGTTCAGGCATCGCTTATCCGGCTAAATTAAAACGTGTATATGTTGTTAATGTAGCTGAAGGACAAGACGAACGTGCAGCTACAGGTATGATCGCTATGGACAATATTCGCCTAACTGGAGCGGCTCAAGCAGCAACATATACTATGCCAAAAGGTACATTATCGATGACAGTGGGTAAAAAGACTTCAACACTAGATGGTAAATCACAATCTATTGATGTTTCTCCGATGCTCAAAAATAATGCAACTTATGTACCGGTTAAATATATAATGGATGCTTTTGGTGGACAAGCGACTTGGAATGCTAGTAGTCAGCGCGTGACCATTTTACGTGCAGGACAATTACTGGATTTGACTGTAAATAATAAAGCTTATGTATCGAATGGTAAGCTTCAAAACTCTACAGTAGCACCTTTAGTCGTATCAGGAAGGACTTTAGTCCCTTTAAGATTGGTGTCAGAACAGCTTGGTTTGACTGTAAAATGGGATCAGAAAACCAAGACGGTTAGCATCCAATCGTGATAAGTTATGATATGATAATACATGCATCATATAATTGACTTACAGAAATGGAGAAGATCGAGTGGAGTTCCACGCTGATGCAATAGATCACGTCATTAAGAATGCAACAAGTGTTATGGAAAATAGTAAATATCAAATCTTCGAGATTTTGGATACTTCGCGGAGTGAATTGCTCTCGCTAAATACAGAACTTGAATTGGTACTTCGTGAAACGACAGATACGATTGAAAAGGTAGACCAACTTGAAGTCAGCTATCGTAGTTCACGGATTCGACTGACAGAAGTCAGCCGGGACTTTGTACGGTATAATGAGGAAGACATTAAGCAAGCGTATGAACGTGCAACACAACTGCAATTGGATTTGATGATTTATCGTGAGAAAGAAATGTATTTAAAAGCAAGACGGGATGATTTGCAAAAACGAGTTAAAAATGTAGAAAGTTCTATCGAGCGAGCTGAGACCATCGGCTCGCAGATGGGAGTGGTATTAGAATACCTATCCGGCGAACTTAATCAAGTCACTCGTATTTTGGAATCAGCCAAAAACCGTCAATTGATCGGGCTAAAAATCATTCTCGCACAAGAAGAGGAACGTAAGCGAATTTCCCGGGAAATTCACGATGGTCCTGCTCAATTGCTCGCAAATCTAGTTCTTCGGACCGAAATTGTAGAAAGAATGATTACAAAGCAGGAATATAAGATGGTCCAGGACGAAATAGTAGATTTGAAGGGACAAGTGCGCTCTAGCCTAGAAGAAATGCGGAAAGTTATTTTTAATCTAAGACCGATGGCCCTCGACGATTTGGGTCTCATTCCAACTTTAAGGAAATATGTGCAAGATTTTGAGAATAAAACTCGAATCCGCACGATTTTCGAAACAAGAGGCAAGGAATATCGACTCACTTCTGCTATGGAAGCTGCGATTTACCGACTAGTTCAAGAAGCACTCACTAACGCGTCTAAACATGCTTATCCTACTTATGTAACGGTTATCATTACTTTTCAGTCACAAATGGTTAAGTTGATTGTTGAGGATAACGGACGCGGTTTTAAGTTGGATATGATAGAGCAAAAGACCAAAGATCATACTCATTTTGGATTGATCGGCATGCGGGAACGAGTAGAATTGCTTGAAGGAAGAATGGAAATCGAATCTGCCGAAAATCAGGGTACGAAAATCGTAATCCATATTCCGACGAACGTGGAAAAGTGAAAGGAGTAACAGAATGGAAAACCATGATTACGGCACTAAAAAAATTAAGATACTCTTAGCCGACGATCATCAGCTTTTTCGTGAAGGTCTAAAGCGTATTCTGAATATGGAGGATGACCTTGAGGTTATTGGTGAATGTGGAGACGGAATTCAAGTTTTAGAATTCTGTAATCACAATCCTCCAGAAGTTGTATTAATGGATATTAATATGCCGATCGAAAATGGAGTAGTAGCTACTGAAAAATTACGTGAGCTATTCCCTGATATTAAAGTGATCATTCTGTCTATTCATGATGATGAGAGCTATGTATTTGAAACGTTACGCAAAGGTGCTTCAGGATATCTTTTAAAAGATATGGAAGCTGAGTCTTTAGTAAATGCTATTCGTTCTGTTATGGAGGGACATGCTTATATCCATCCTAAAGTAACAGGTAAACTAATCCAACAACTTCGTCGTATGACGTATACAAATGAATCCGGTGTATTAACAGACAATAATAGCTCTGGTGATACAGGTGTTAAATTTGTAGCCGGCGATGATAATCCTCTTACACGTCGTGAAGCAGAAGTACTGCGTCTGATGGCAGAAGGTAAGAGTAACAAAATGATTGGTGAATATTTATTTATCAGTGAAAAAACTGTAAAAAATCATGTAAGTAGTATTTTGCAAAAGATGGAAGTTGATGACCGTACACAAGCAGTAATCAACGCTATCAAACATGGTTGGGTTACACTTTAAGTCTAATAAATAACACACGTAAAAGTGAAGCACACTTTTCCTAGAGATAGGGAAGGTGTGCTTTTTTGCTATTTTAAGAATAGAAAGGAGAATATACATGCCAATTGCATTGTACGCTATTAAGCAAAAAGACGAGTGGTCTTTTGAAATATCACTGGATCTTCGTATTGATCTCATATGGTGGACTTCAGATAAGCGACATACAGAAACCATCCAACAAATGATATATATTTCATCGACTATGCCTTTAGGATGGGCTTTGCAGTGCAAGCAATATTTAAAATTCGATAGTAGTGCAGATCGTTGGGATCAATATCAATGGAAACAACATATAGAGCAATGGTTATTCAATGGTATTCAAAATTATAATCAGCATGACAATCAGCGTAGAAATATTCATTATTTTATAGTGGCGGATCAAATAAAAATATTGTGGGATGATACTGTGAACACAATAAAAGATATACCTTTTTTAGTATCTACTATACAACACATGCAATATCAGCCAGACGAATACATAGATCATTCGGGATTACCTGTTTGGAAACGAAAAGTAATGTTAAGCGCAATAGAACTCACTCACATGATGCAAGGTCGTTCTCTTTTAGAAACAGAATACATGATGATGATTACAGATCAACAAATAAATCTTCTAACTCATTGGAAAACATATACACAGCTAGCGTATTTAACACAATCATTGCGACTTCACTCAGCTGTATATAAAGATTCTGCTTCAAGTTATCATTGTCGTCGTTGTGGAAGCCAGAGGATGAACGCCACGCCGTGTGCTAGTTGTGGCAGTTCTGCATGTGCTTATTGTGAGACCTGTCTTAATCTGGGTAGAAGTCGTGAATGTACACTAATGATTCAATCTGTATATATAGCGCCATTACATCTAAATTCTGTTTCTTCTATAGATACTGATTATAAAGAAGAAAATATTCAAATGAGATGGGGACTTAGTGATGCACAGACTGAAGCCACTACTAGTGCATTACATTTTTTAAAAAATAAAAAACAAGATTCGAACAAAATGATATTTTCAAATAAGAATCTCTTCTATTTATTTTTTCTATCTAAATTAAAAAATAAAAAGGGTATTCCTAGTCCTTCCTATTTTACACATAAACGTTTCCTACTTTGGGCAGTAACAGGTGCAGGTAAAACAGAAATGACCTTTCCGATAATCGATCATGTATTACAAAATAAGGGGAAAGTACTAGTAGCTACACCGAGAAGAGATGTAGTGCTTGAATTAGCTCCCCGCATGGCCAAAGCTTTTCCAGCAACAACGATCTCTGTATTGTATGGAGGAAGTGAAGATCGCTGGCGAAGCTCAGATTTGACGATAGCCACTACACATCAATTATTAAGATTTTCGCAAGCATTTGATCTGGTTATTTTGGATGAACTGGATGCGTTCCCTTTTCACAATGATCCGATGTTAGCATATGCCGCTAATGCTTGCTGTAAATATGATGGAGCTTTTGTATATTTATCTGCGACCCCACCTGTGCAATTACAAAAAGAGATCAAACAAGGAATACTTGCGCATGCTAAAGTACCGGCTCGTTTTCATGGACATCCTTTACCAGTACCAAAGTATATTCATATACCAACAGTGACTCATATGCTCAACAGAAAGCAGCTATCTCATACTTTGTTAAAATATTTACGTTATTCGGTAACACGTCAGGCGCAAATTTTTATATTTGTTTCTCGGATAGCGTTAATCGAATCGCTAGTATTATTACTGCGATCTTATTTCCCACAGCTTTCAATTGAAGGAACTTCTTCTCAAGATCATGAACGAGCGGATAAAGTCCTTCTTTTTCGTGAGCAACAGATACGAATATTAGTCACAACCACTATTTTGGAACGTGGAGTCACAATTCCTTATAGTGATGTCTATATTTTGGATGCTGATAGTGGATTATTTGATGCGTCTTCTCTTGTACAAATGGCAGGACGAGCAGGGAGATCCAAAGAAGATCCTAAAGGAAATGTAATTTTTGGTGCTAAGCAATGGACAATTGAGCAGAAAAAAGCAGTGTCACAAATCAAGCTTATGAATCGTATCGCTAGACGTAAAGGTTATCTACATGCATCCAAATCATCCATACTAGGAAAGGGATTATAGATTATGTTAAACAAAAACTTATGGAATACATGGTTGTCTTATCTATCTCCACACTATGATGCCTGTATGTCTTGTGGTAAAAAGGCAGTATTAATGAAAAGATATCCTGGGATTTGCGAGCTTTGTGCACGGCGCATTCCCTGGATTACTCAGATTAGCTGTAAAGTATGTGGACGAGAGAGCTATTGTCCTGATTGCCAGCGTAAATCAGCAGCACAACGTTACTTTATGTTCAATCGTAGTGCCGTTTCCTATAACGATACGATGAGAGCATGGTTAGCCGATTATAAATACAAGGGACAAGAACGGTATGCTTCTCTATTAGGACAAATAGTAATAGAAGCGTATCAGGGGATGAAGAAAGAAATGACAGAATTTTATCGAAAAGCGTGGACTATCGATGTAGTTACATTTGTACCTGTAAGTGGATCACGATTAATACAGAGAGGTTTTGATCAAGCAGCAGTTCTAGCAAGTCATTTAGCTACATATGAACACTTACCTTATAAATCTTTGTTAGTTAGACAACGAGATACAATCAAGCAAAGCTCGCAAGGAAGACAAGCACGTATTATGAATATGAAAGAAGTATTTGGTTATGCTTTGGATACGCCACAATGGTTAACTACTTATCAATCGCATAGCCTAAACATACTACTCGTAGATGATATCTATACAACAGGAAGTACTATTAATAATTGTGCAAAAGCGTTAATCGAAGCTGGGCAGCTTCATGGTATCGATATACATGTATTTAGCTTAACATGGGCTCGTTCTTGAAAAGCATGTACGATATCGTATTCATTCTGTACACTCTAGTCTATTTGATGAAAATTTAAAAGAATGTATGAAATAAATCGTTAATTTAAGCTTTATTATTAATAAATAAGGACCTATTGTACGATATAATATAAATAAGAGCATAAATGATAAAGATGTAGTGCAATGATTAGGAGGCGGTACGGGATGAACTTAGCTAATTGTCCCCGTTGTGGTAAATTACATGTTATGAATCTCAGAGGAATCTGTGGTAATTGTATAAAAGAAATTGAATTCCAATATGAAGATTGTATCAAGTACTTACGTGAACATAAAGGAACAACAATTACAGAATTATCCGAAGCAGTGGAAGTACCTGTGAAGCAAATCACACAGTTTATCAGAGAAGGGCGCATTTCAATCGCTAATGCACCTAATATGTCTTATGCTTGTGAAGTGTGTGGTAATCCTATTCGAGATAGTAATATGTGTGATTCTTGCCGGGCACGTCTTAATAAAGACATTCAACATGCTTATGAAGATGATCAAGCAGCCAAAAAAGAAGAAGCACAAAAAACCCAAGGGACCTATCGGGCAGTCGACAAATTCCGAAATATGTAAGAGGTTTTCCATATACAAGTCAAATAACGACAATATTTGGTGCTATATGAGTGGTTTCAATTGCGTACGTATGCAGGATTAGGACTTAAGCAATGACAAATGTCGTTTTATAATTAACCACTTTATAACTATAAAAATTATCTCGAAAATGTCCGATAATCTTAGTAAATACTAAATCGGTTGTCTATATGATATCAGGAAAACAACCTTTTGCTTATCACCCAAGCTTCCTGATATCAAAAAAGAACGTCCTATCCTGAATAGGAAGTTCTTCTCAACTAAAATTACTAAGGAGCGTGTCAACCATGAAAATTAACGAAACTAACCGCGTAAGTGCAATCAACCCATACCAAAGAGCAGCAGAGGCAAAAGCAGTAACTAATGAGAAAAAAGCAAATCGTAAAGATGAAGTGTCAATCTCGCCGGAGGCAATGGAAATGTTACAAGCAAATAGCACTCAAGCTTCTGCAAATGCAGAACGTGCTCAAAAAATTCAAAGTCTGAAAGAACAAGTATCTTCGGGTACGTACAATGTGGATGCAGGCGCACTTGCAGATAAGTTGTTGCCTTTCCTAAAAGGAACGGGGAATTAATCAATGAGTAGTGAGACTTTGCAGAAACTGGTAGCAAAGCTCGATCAAATGAATGATTGCCATATCCAAATGATCGAGCTCGGTGAGCGCAAAAAGCAAGCTGTTATCAAAAATGAGGTAGAATCTATGATTGCTATTATGAATCAAGAATCTAAATTAGCTAAATTTATCGACCGTGAAGAACAAGAGCGTGAAGAGATTGTACATGCCTTTTTGTTGGAACGTGGTATCAAGTCCAAACTACGTTTAAACCTTACGGAGCTAGCGCGTCTTGTATTCGATCCGGAAGAAAAACAACTCCTTCTTGAAGCTCGCTCTCGACTGTCCGCCACCCTGCAAACTCTTCAACAGCTCAATGAACTCAACAAGCAACTGATTCAACAAGCTTTGGATTATGTGGACTTCTCATTGGAAATGTTGGCACTTGTACCGGAACAAGATTTAACTTATCAACATCCGGCTGATAAAGCTTATGGAGCTACGCGTTCTGGATTATTCGATACGCGGGGATAAGATTAGGAGGAAAACATGACATCTACATTTCATTCAATAGAAACGTCCAAACGGAGTTTGGTGACAACAACAGCTTCGCTGAGTACGGTTTCTCATAATATTGCTAATGCTGATAGTGCTGGTTATTCACGTCAAGTTGTGCACACAAGTGCTACAAATCCTTTAGAAGCAGTTGCTTTCAAAAATGCTACTTCTGCTGGTCAAATTGGTACTGGAGTCGAAGCAACTTCTGTACAGCGTGTACGTTCATTATTTTTGGATACTCAATTTCAAGGCGAAAATTCTTCATTAGGTAGTTGGGATATTCGTTCAGATACATTGAACAAATTAGAAACAATCGTAAATGAACCATCTGATACAGGTTTGCAAAAAGTAATCAATAATTTCTGGAGTTCTTGGTCTGACCTGAGCAATAATCCACAAAGTACGACAAACCAAAAGATTTTGAAAGAAAACACATTAGCTCTAACAGATGCTATGAACCAAATGAGCAAACAGTTAGATGCATTAAGCAACAACTTAACTTCAAGTGTAAGTTTAGACGCGACTACAATCAATTCTCTGCTATCTACAGTAGGGAGTCTGAATAAAAGCATTATGTCAGTGGAATCCCAGGGCAATGATGCCAATGATTTACGGGATAGCCGTGATTATGCTATAGATCAATTATCCAAATACGGAAATGTACAAGTTACTCAATTGTCAGATGGATACCAAGTAAACTTTGGTGGACAAAATGCGGTAACAGGTACTGCTGTAACTCAAGTAACAGCGGCTTCTTTGCAAGCTGCTTATGAAGGTGGCACACTTTCAAGTGGTGAAGTACATGGATATCTTCTTTCTAGAGATACGTATGTAGCTGATTACAAAACGCAATTGGATCAATTGGCTAATACATTAGCAAATGGTGATCTGACTGTTAAATTGCCTTCAGGATCTGTAATTCCAGAAGGAACGGTTCTGAATGGAGTTACTTATTCTACAGCTGCAGGTAATCGTACTCTAACATCTGACCTCACAGTTACCGTTAAAGGTATTAATGGGCTTCATCAATTAGGATACAACAGTGCAGGTAAAGCTGGTGGAGACTTCTTTGGTACAACTGACGGAAGTGGCACAGTCACAGCTGGAAATATTACAATGAACAAGACATTGCAAGATGATGCAAGTCAAATTGCTTTCTCTTTACGTACAACAGGCACAGGTACTAATGAAAAAGTAGTTACAGGTAATGGTGGTCTTGCATTGTTAATGACTGAACTTCAAAACACTAAAATGGATTTCGGCGGTACTACCCCTACAACAGTTCAAGATTATTTTAATGGTATTGTAGGTCAAATGGGTGTAGATTCTCAAGAAGCTACACGACAAGCGGCTAATGCAAAAACATTAACAGATCAAGTAGATGCAAGCCGAAAATCAGTTAGTGGTGTATCACTAGATGAAGAAATGACAGATTTAATTAAATTCCAACATGCCTATAGTGCTGCTTCCCGTTTTATGACTACTTTTGATCAATTGTTAGATAAATTGATTAACAGTACAGGTAGAGTCGGACTTTAATAATTAAGGAGTAGAGAATCTATGGGAATGCGTATAACATCAAACATGATGTCTTCACAGACAGTACGGAATCTGAATAACAATCTTTTAAATATGGATAAGCTCAGTAATGAGTCTTCTACAGGACGTAAAATTAACAAAGCTTCAGATGATCCTGTAGGTACAACGTATTCTCTTCGTTACCGTGCTGAATTGGCTGCTAATCAACAATATACAAGTAACACCGATGAAGCTAAAAGCTGGCTAGATTACTCGGATACAGTAATGGGTCAAGCAGGCGATGTAATGACTCGTATTAAAGAGTTAACTGTTCAAGCTGGTACAGGAACAACAGATAGCAGTGGACTAACAGCAATCAAAGATGAACTAGAACAGCTTAAAGGTCAGCTTGCTAATATTGGTAATAGTCAGCTTACAGGCAAATATATTTTTAATGGACAACAATTGGGTGAAGAACCTTATGCATTATCGGATACAGTTACAAGTCTAACTGATGTAGTAACAGATACAGGACAAGTGACTTACGGAGTGAGTGAGAATGTTTCACTAGGGGTAAGTACTTCTGGAAATGACTTTTTTGGTTCTAAAGCAGATAAAGATAATGTTTTTGCTACTATTGATCGCTTAACAGCTGCAATGGATGCTAATGATCATGCAGCGATTAGTGCAGAGCTACCAAACATTGAATCTAGAGCAACAAAAATGTCAGCTCTTCGTTCAGAAGTAGGAGCCAAAACTAACCGTATAGAACTAATCCAAAGTAGACTTGAAGATCGCGATTTGAATGTAACTACATTGCAATCTAAAGTTGAAGATGCGGATGTAGCTGAGACATTGATCAAAGCAACAGCTGCGCAAACAGTGTATCAAGCAGCACTTAAAACTTCAGCTTCAGCGTTACAACTATCTTTAGTTAATTTTATGGGATAAACTTATATATAACTCAAAAGGCTATGGACCATCCTGTCCGTAGCCTTTTTCTCAAAAAAAAGGAGGAATAGACTTACATGTCAGATTCACAGACGGCTACTAACCAACCTACTACTGAAAAAGAAGGAATATATACTTTTTCTAAAGGGATTCCTGGTTTTCATGAAATTACAGAATATATGGTTGTTCAACAAATTACACCATTTAGCTTATTGCAATCTGCTCTACATCCAGAGACTAGTTTTATTATGATTGATCCATTCGTATACTATCCTGATTACGAATTTGAATTGCCTCAAGAAGTTGTAGATGAACTAGCTATTACCAAAGAAGAACACGTTGTGATTCGTAATATTGTGTCATGGAATAAAAAAGCAGAACATCGTACTGTTAATTTAGTAGCCCCTATTATTTTTAATATCGATAATCATCAAGCCAAACAAATTATTTTACAAAATACGCAATATATAATTAGACATCCATTGCAACCAAATGTGGCAAAAGGGGGCGAATCCTAATGCTAGTATTATCACGTAAAAAAGGCGAGTCTATTATTATCGATGATCAAATCGAGGTTACTATTCTTTCTATTGACGGAGATACGATAAAGTTAGGAATTGCAGCTCCCAAAAATATTGATATCCATCGTAAAGAAATTTACGAAGCGATCCAATTAAGTAACCAAAGTGCAGCAGTAGGATCTGAATTTTTGAAAGATTGGTTAAACGAAAAGAGTACAGAACAAAAATAATGTAATAAAAGACTTAGAGCTATAATGAATTGTTAACTAAATGACGATATAAAGAGTAGAGCGAAAGAAGCACTCGAGGAGCGTACGGCCTTAAGCTTACTCGCCAAAAAAACCACATGGATGTGGGATAACCGAATTCAAGGAGGAAATAACAATGATTATCAATCACAATATTCCAGCTTTAAACACTCAACGTAACATGGGTCTGAACAGTGCAGCAGCCAGCAAAAACATGGAGAAACTATCATCAGGACTACGGATCAACCGTGCAGCCGATGATGCAGCAGGTCTATCGATCTCTGAAAAAATGCGTGGACAGATTCGTGGATTAGAGCAAGCACAACGTAACGTACAAGATGGTATCTCTTTCGCACAAACAGCAGAGGGTGCAATGAACGAAGTAAGTTCTATGCTTGGACGTATGAAAGAACTGAATGTTCAGAAAGCTAATGGAACATACAGCTCTGGCGATAAAGCAAACATCAATTCTGAGTTGAACCAATTGGGTACTCAAGTAGATAGCATTATGCAAAACACAACTTTCAATGGTATCAAAATTACAAGCAATGTTACAATTCAAGCAGATGATAAAGCATTCAAAATCACTGTTTCTGGTGTAAGCAGAACTGGCTTCTCTGGTTTGAATTCAAGCAGTACATTGTCTGCAATTAGTTCTGCAATCGAAAAAGTAGCAACACAACGTGCGAACCTGGGTGCTGTGCAAAACCGTTTGGAATACACTTCCAACAACTTGGGAACAACAGTAGAAAACTTAACAGCATCTGAATCACGTATTCGTGATACCGATATGGCTAAAGAAATGGTAGCATTGTCCAAAAACAATATTTTGGTACAGGCTTCACAATCGATGTTGTCCCAAGCGAACTCTTCACCACAGGGCGTATTGTCCTTGCTTCGTTAAGATTAGCTTCTGTTTTAAAGACCTTGCTCTAGCAAGGTCTTTTTTCTATTTAGTGAAGTATATAAATGAAAGTGAGCTAAAATATAACTTAAAATGATCCATATGCTATACACAATATTAAAACAGATGTCGATATAAAGAATAGAGCGAAAGAAGTACTTGAGGAGCGTACGGCCTTAAGCTTGATCGCCAAACTAAACCACATGGATGTGGGATAACCGAATTCAAGGAGGAAATAACAATGATTATCAATCACAATATTCCAGCTTTAAATACACAACGTAACATGGGTCTGAACAGTGCAGCAGCCAGCAAAAACATGGAGAAACTATCTTCAGGACTACGGATCAACCGTGCAGCGGATGATGCAGCAGGACTATCGATCTCTGAAAAAATGCGCGGACAGATTCGTGGATTAGAGCAAGCACAACGTAACGTACAAGATGGTATCTCTTTCGCACAAACAGCAGAGGGTGCAATGAACGAAGTGAGTTCAATGCTTGGACGTATGAAAGAATTGAATGTTCAGAAAGAAAACGGAACATACAGCTCTGGCGACAAAGCAAACATCAATGCTGAATTGGATCAATTAGGTACACAAATCGATAGCATCATGAGCAACACTACTTTTAACGGTATTCACATTACAAGTAGCGTTAAAGTACAAGCTGATGATAAATCATTCCAAATCACTGTTTCTGGTGTAAGTACAGGTGGTTTCAAAGGTTTAAGCTCTGGTACTAACCTTTCTTCAGTTAGCCAAGCGATTGAAAAAGTAGCAACACAACGTGCGAACTTGGGTGCTGTGCAAAACCGTTTGGAATACACTTCCAACAACTTGGGAACAACAGTAGAAAACTTGACAGCATCTGAATCACGTATTCGTGATACCGATATGGCTAAGGAAATGGTAGCATTGTCCAAAAACAACATTTTGGTACAGGCTTCACAATCGATGTTGTCCCAAGCGAACTCTTCACCACAGGGCGTATTGTCCTTGCTTCGTTAAGAATAAAAGTGCATTTTTTAAAAAGATTCTGCCATGGGCAGGATCTTTTTTTTGTATTGTTAATTAATATAACTTATATATTTTTAAAAATATAATCTAAAATACTATACATAAAACATAACCAAATGACGATATAAAGAGTAGAGCGAAAGAAGCACTTGAGGAGCGTACGGCCTTAAACTTACTCGCCAAAAAAACCACATGGATGTGGGATAACCGAATTCAAGGAGGAAATAACAATGATTATCAATCACAATATTCCAGCTTTAAACACACAACGTAACATGGGTCTTAACAGTGCAGCAGCAAGTAAAAACATGGAAAAACTATCTTCAGGACTACGGATCAACCGTGCAGCAGATGATGCAGCAGGACTATCGATCTCTGAAAAAATGCGTGGACAGATTCGCGGATTAGAGCAAGCACAACGTAACGTACAAGATGGTATCTCTTATGCTCAAACGGCTGAGGGTGCAATGAACGAAGTGAGCTCAATGCTTGGACGTATGAAAGAACTGAATGTTCAGAAAGAAAACGGAACATACAGTGCTGGCGATAAATCCAATATCAATGCTGAGTTGAACCAATTGGGTAAACAAGTAGATAGTATTCTAAGTAATACTACATTTAACGGAATTAGTATTGTAGGTAGTGGCGTTAAGATTCAAGCGGATGATAAAGCTTTTAGTATTACTGTTTCTGGTATCAAAACTAGTGGTTTTAAAGGTTTGTCTGCAGGTACTTCACTTACAGACATCAGTTCAGCGATTGAAAAAGTAGCAACACAACGTGCGAACTTGGGTGCTGTGCAAAACCGTTTGGAATACACTTCTAATAACTTGGGAACAACGGTAGAAAACTTAACTGCATCTGAATCACGTATTCGTGATACCGATATGGCTAAGGAAATGGTAGCATTGTCTAAAAACAACATTTTAGTACAGGCTTCTCAATCGATGTTGTCTCAAGCGAACTCTTCACCACAGGGCGTATTGTCCTTGCTTCGTTAAGATTAGTTATTACTTTAGAGACCTTGCCAATGGCAAGGTCTTTTTTCTATACACTTTTATAGCAGGAGCGAGAAAGATAAAATATATTTAATAAAGTACGAATATACTATACAGAAGGAAGATCAAGAAGTCGATATAAAGAGTAGAGCGAAAGAAGCACTTGAGGAGCGTACGGCCTTAAGCTTACTCGCCAAACTAAACCACATGGATGTGGGATAACCAAATTCAAGGAGGAAATAACAATGATTATCAATCACAATATTCCAGCTTTAAACACACAACGTAACATGGGTCTTAACAGTGCGGCAGCAAGTAAAAACATGGAGAAACTATCTTCAGGACTACGGATCAACCGTGCAGCGGATGATGCAGCAGGTCTATCGATCTCTGAAAAAATGCGTGGACAGATTCGCGGATTAGAGCAAGCACAACGTAACGTACAAGATGGTATCTCTTTTGCACAAACGGCTGAGGGTGCAATGAACGAAGTAAGTTCAATGCTTGGACGTATGAAAGAATTGAATGTTCAGAAAGAAAACGGAACATACAGCTCTGGCGATAAAGCAAACATCAATGCAGAATTAAGTCAATTGGGTAAACAAATTGACAGCATTATGAGCAACACAACATTTAACGGTATTCACATTACAAGTAGTGTTAAAGTACAAGCTGATGATAAAGCATTCCAAATCACTGTTTCAGGTGTAAATACAAGTGGTTTTACAGGTCTAGGTTCAAGTACTGCACTATCTTCAGTGAGTAAAGCAATTGAAAAAGTAGCAACACAACGTGCGAACTTGGGTGCTGTGCAAAACCGTTTGGAATACACTTCCAACAACTTGGGAACAACAGTAGAAAACTTAACTGCATCTGAATCACGTATTCGTGATACCGATATGGCTAAAGAAATGGTAGCATTGTCCAAAAACAATATTTTGGTACAGGCTTCACAATCGATGTTGTCCCAAGCAAACTCTTCACCACAGGGCGTATTGTCCTTGCTTCGTTAAGATTAGCTTTTGGTGTAAAGACCTTGCCTTTGGCAAGGTCTTTTTTATGTTTTATATCACAAATATAGTTGAGTATTACAATTAAAAAATAAGAAAATTATTAAAACTATAAAAAAATCATAAATTGATGACGATATAGATAATAGAGCGACAGAAAGACTCAAGAGTCGGCCGATCTTGAGCTTACTCGCCAAAAAAACCACATGGATGTGGAATAACTAAATTCACGGAGGAAATAACAATGATTATCAATCACAATATTCCAGCTTTAAACACACAACGTAACATGGGTCTTAACAGTGCGGCAGCAAGTAAAAACATGGAAAAACTATCATCAGGACTACGGATCAACCGTGCAGCGGATGATGCAGCAGGACTATCGATCTCTGAAAAAATGCGTGGACAGATTCGCGGATTAGAGCAAGCACAACGTAACGTACAAGATGGTATCTCTTTCGCACAAACAGCAGAGGGTGCAATGAACGAAGTGAGTTCAATGCTCGGACGTATGAAAGAATTGAATGTTCAGAAAGAAAACGGAACATACAGCTCTGGCGACAAAGCAAACATCAATGCTGAATTAAGCCAATTAGGTACACAAATCGATAGCATCATGAGCAACACTACTTTTAACGGTATTCACGTTACAAGTAGCGTTAAAGTACAAGCTGATGACAAAGCATTCCAAATTACTATTTCTGGTGTAAATACAGCTGGATTTAAAAACTTAGGTTCAGGTAGCAAATTATCTGCAATTAGTAATGCAATCGAAAAAGTAGCAACACAACGTGCGAACTTGGGTGCTGTGCAAAACCGTTTGGAATACACTTCCAACAACTTGGGAACAACAGTAGAAAACTTAACAGCATCTGAATCACGTATTCGTGATACCGATATGGCTAAGGAAATGGTAGCATTGTCTAAAAACAACATTTTGGTACAGGCTTCACAATCGATGTTGTCCCAAGCGAACTCTTCACCACAGGGCGTATTGTCCTTACTGCGTTAATACGAAAAACAAGTACTCAAGACTCTGCCTTTGGCAGGGTCTTTTTACTTATTTATGCGATATATCTTAAACAATTGCCTGTAAAGACCGATATAGATAGTAACATACTAAACAGACCACTAATAGAATAAACTACAACTTACACATAATCATATTGAATAAGGAGGTTCTGCATGGATCCAATTACATCTTCAGGAAATATGGGAAGTACAATACCAACTCAACCTACCATCGTTAAAAAAGAAGTAAGTACTGAGCCTAAACCTAATATGGCGATTGAACAAGCTATTATAGCAGCTTCTCAACCTACTCAAGCGACCAAATTACAAAATCAGGAACAGGCTATCAAAGATTTGCAAAAAACGATTGATGCTATTCAGGGGCCACAAAAAGCATTTGAAATCTCAGTGCATCAAGAAACACATGCAATTATGATCAAAGTAAAAAATAAAGAAACAGGCGATTTGATCCGGGAAGTACCTTCTGAAAAAGTTTTGGATGCCTTAGCAAAATTAATGGAAGTTACAGGATTAATTGTCGATAAAAAGGTGTAGGAGGAAAACGATATGGTTACAAGAATTACTGGATTAGCTAGCGGTATGGATATAGATGCAACAGTTACAAAGTTAATGACAGCCGAAAAAGCTCCTCTTACTAAATTAACTCAACAAAAACAATTGGTTGAATGGAAGCGTGAAGGTTATCGCGATGTTAGTACTAAATTAGTTTCTTTTTTAAATGATAAATTAAATAATTTGAGTCTGAGTAGTTCGATTAATGCTCAGAAAGCAACAATCACAGGTAATACCTCTGCTGTTTCTGCTACAGCCACGGGTGCTGCTAGTGGAGGAGTACTGAATGTTTCTGTACAAGGACTAGCTACTGCTACCAATGTGAAATCAACTACTGGAGCAGGTGCTCATGCAAGTACAGATGCTTTATCTACAGTATATAGCGGAAGTGAAACTTCGATTACACTAAATGGTACTTCTATTTCATTTAGTCCTTCAGATTCAATTGATTCATTTATGCAAAAAATAAATTCGAACAAAGACGCTGGAGTTACAGCAGTATTCGATCCTTCAAGTGGTAAAATGTCATTGACTAATAAGGCTACTGGTAATTCTAATCTTACCTTTAGCGGTGAAGCATTGGCAGCATTTGGATTGGATAATACAGCTACTGTAGCTCAAGGTGCAGATGCACAACTTACAGTGAATGGATTGTCGGTTACGCAAAAATCCAATACATTTGCTATGAATGGTGTAACGCTTACACTAAATTCTGTAACACCTACAGGACAATCTACACAAATTAGTGTTTCTGCAGATACAGATAAATTAGTAGCAACTGTACAGTCCTTTGTAGATGCTTATAATGATGTGCTATCTACTTTGAATACGAAAGTCGGCGAAGAGCGTTATCCAAAGTATGCTCCTTTGACTGATGAACAGAAAAAAGATTTGAGTGATGACGAGCAGGCACTTTGGAATAAAAAAGCTAAAAGTGGTATGCTCAAAAATGATGATATGTTACAAAATACTATTTCAAGTATGCGTACAGCTATGATTCAAGGCGTTACTTTAAGTGATGGCAATAAAGTGAGTTTTGCTCAACTTGGTATTACAACTGGAACTTATGAGACTAGAGGTAAACTGACTTTAGATCCTGATAAGCTTAAAACAGCTTTAGAAAAAGATCCTAATATTGTAAATAACTTTTTTGGATCTCAAGACAGTACAGCGCTAAACACGAATAAATATACCGATCAAGATGGCATACTATCTAGAATGAAAAAAGTAGCTAAATCTTCTTTGGAAAGCTTGGCTAGTACTGCAGGTACATCTAAAGTAAGTAGTGATGCTAACTCTACTTTTCTAGTTAATAGTTTAATGGGAACACAAATAACAGGCATGGAAAGACGTATTTCTGATTGGAACAGTCGTCTAAATACTATTGAAACTAATTATTATAAGAAATTTACTGCGATGGAAACTGCTATCAGCCGATATAATACTCAGTCAACTAGTCTTTCGAGTCTTTAAATAAGGAGGTGATAGAGTGATTAAATCACCCTATCAAAAATATCAACAAGCGCAGGCACAGACAGCTTCAAAACCAAAACTTCTAATTATGTTATATGATGGTGCTATTCGATTCGTAAAAGCAGGTATTGAAGGCATTGAAGAAAAAGATTATCAGAAAGCAAATAACAATCTTTGTAAAGCTCAAGCAATTGTACATGAATTAATTTCTTCATTGAATTTTGATTTTCCAATTGCTCATGAATTAATTGTTATTTATGAATATATGTTGCACAGTCTTATTGAAGCGAATATCAAGAAAAATGTTACTCTAGCTGAAGAGGTATTAGTACATTTAGCAGACTTGCGAGAAACTTGGGTAGAAGCAAGTAGAATGCCAGAAGCAGCTAGCGGTGTATAATGATGAGTGCTACTGATCACATTCAAATCCATTTGCAAAAGTTGGAAGAGATCACAACTAATGTAGTGAGTCGCATTTCTATAATAAGTGAAGAAGAACTACTTGATTTTGTCAATGAACGTGAAGTGATTATTGCAGAGATGCAAGCTCATCGAGAATATATCACTGATACCGAAAGACAAGTTATTCAGAAGTTATTAGATTGTGATCCTTTAATTATGCAGAAGTTAAATTATTTTAAAGATGAAGCAGGCCATTGGTTGGAAAAGCAAGGTAATATTCGTAACCAGCACACGGCGTATCATCAAAATTTTGTGAATGATAGTTTTTTTATAGATCGTCTCAAATAAAACACATAAAAATCCACCTAGTTGTTCAGCTAGGTGGATTTTTATGTTAAATGTTCACTTCAATCCTTTTGATTCCGATATACTACATATAGAAAGTAAATTTACGAGCGAATGGTGGTATGATAGTGTCTAATTTAGAACTGAATCAAACCGTACTAGAGCAACGTTTTAACAATGTCGCTCATAAGACTCTTACAATAGACCTTGATTATAATAAAGACAAAGAAATAATCATGGAACCGTGGGATAAAGATGAGGCATGGCTTGAGGCAGTACGAGGATCAGTAGGAGATTTAAATCTTATTTTTGTCTATGGATTCGGACAGGGTCTTGGTATAGCTGATCTTTTGGAAATGTATCCTAATCGTTGGTTATTTGTATATGAGCCTGATGAAGAAGCTTTTATGGAATCAATGAAAAATTACGATTTTAGAGAACTGTTAACGCATCCTAACTTACACTGGTTATCTGTAGGGGAATCGCAACTAAATATGTTATTTTATTTAGTATGTAGCTATATGCAACAAGAGATGGCTTTTGTAGCATTAAGACATTATCTAGATCATGATATGGAAATACTGCATGATATTAAAAAGAAATTTACGGAATATAGTTTTACATTTAATTCAAATAAAAAAACAGAAGAGTTTTTCCGCCAAGATTGGGTGCGTAATAGTCTTTACCAAATGCCAAATATGTTAGCTTCTCCTTCGATTGAACAGTTATTGAATTCTTTTGAAGGAGTCACTGCGGTAATTACAGCTTCCGGTCCTTCCCTGCAAGAAGATATTGAATGGATTGAGCGATTGAAGTCACATGCATTAGTTATTGCAGCAGGTTCAAGTATTCAGGCATTAGTTAAACATGATATTCAACCCCATATGACAGTTATTATGGATGGTAACGAAATTAACAATAAAGTATTTAAAGATCCCAAAACATTAGAAGCCCCTCTATTTCATACGTCGTCAGCGTATTATGAAATATCAGGTAGAAAGCATCATGACTTGATTTATAGCGTAATGGGTAATGATGAATTCTCTCAATATTTAATGGGTTTAAAAAAGGAACAAATTGCGATTTCTTCTACGCCTACTGTAGCAGGAACAGCTATTCAAGCGGCTATTCGTCTGGGTGCTACTCGTATTATTATGATGGGACAAGATTTATCATTCCCGGATAATAAGTATTATGCAGATGGAGTAGGACACGTTGAAGTTAAACATACTGATGTTACAGTCCAAACAGCTACACAAAAGATTTTAAATGTAAAAGGAACTTATAATTTAACCGATTCTAGTTTTCTATTTATGAAGGATAGTTTGGAAGATATCATTAATGCTTATCCATCGGTAGAGTTTATAAATACTACAAAAAATGGTGCAGTTATTGAAGGCACAACATGGATGTCTATAGAAGAAGCTTTTGATATGCTTGCTGATCAGCATATTGAACCACATCCTGTTGAATCTTTGATTGCAAAATCCAAATCAGAAATAAATGGCGATACAAAAGCTTATGTACAAAATAAAATGAATTATGTTATCAATGATCTCAAAGAAATGAAAAAAGAAATATCAGAAATCCAAAAATTGATGAATAAAATTGAAGAGCACAGTCGCACAAAGCCGATGAAAGCTCAAAAAACATTAGAACTTATTGAGCAAAAATGGGGAACAATCGCTAATCGAGAATGGTTTGAACCTATTTTTAACACAGTTATGCCTACAGATTTGAGAGAATTTGATCAACAATTACCTTTTATTGTCACAGAAAAAAATCTGTCTATTAAATGTAAATTAATCAATCAATATTTAGGAAAATTGCTTAAAGATTTAATAGAAAAAGAACCGTTCCTTGAACAATTATTTAGCAAGTCTTTAATTAAAATCAGTGAGATTAGACCGGATCAATTTTCTCAAAGTCACTAATATATTTCTTACATGTCTTACATCCAAGTTAAAGAAATAGGAGAAAAATATGTTCAAAAACAAAGTTGTTTTAGTCACCGGCGGAACTGGATCTATCGGAAGTGAAATTGTTCGTAATATATTATCGCAAGAGCCAAAAGCTGTAAGGATTTATAGCAGAGACGAAAGCAAACAATTTGATATCCAGCAACAATTAAAAGAATATTCTAATGTACGTTATTTGATTGGGGATATTCGTGATCAGAAACGTCTTAGTTATGCGATGGAAGATGTGGATTATATTTTCCATGCAGCTGCACTAAAGCATGTTCCTTCATGTGAGTATAATCCAATGGAAGCTGTTAAAACGAATGTGATTGGTGTACAAAATCTGATCGAAACGGCTTTGGAGCATAATGTTAAAAAAGTTGTAGCAATCAGTACGGATAAAGTGGTGAATCCTACCAATACCATGGGTGCAACCAAACTATTATCAGAACGTTTAATTTCAGCTGCTAATATGTATAAGGGAAGCAAAGATACTGTCTTTTCCTGTGTTCGGTTTGGCAATGTAATGGGATCGAGAGGTTCGGTTATTCCTTTGTTCCGTGATCAAATTGTTAAAGGAAATGCTGTTACAGTTACACATAAAGAAATGACTCGATTTATGATGTCTATTCCACAAGCTGCTCAGTTAGTTATTGATGCGGCAACGTATTCGCAAGGTGGAGAAGTATTTGTTCTAAAAATGCCTATTCTTAAAATTACTGATTTGGCACAATGTCTTATCGATTCTTATGAAGAGGCTTCAGGTATTACATTTAAAGGTTCTATTAATGAAACAGGTATACGCCCTGGTGAGAAGCTGTATGAAGAATTGATGACATTGGATGAATCAGAGCGAGCAATGGAAAATGAAAAAATGTATATCATTCCATCTCTATTTGATACAACAGAATCAGTATATAACGGATTTCAAAAAGCGAAGCATCAAGAGTACTCTTCACATACAGCACCTCAACTATTTATGCCAGAAATAAGATCATTGATTGATCGCAATGGATTAGGATTTGAAAGAGGAGTATTATGAGTTCAAGTACAGGGTGTCTGGCTATTATTCCAGCTCGCGGAGGTTCAAAAGGATTACCTGATAAAAATATACGATTGTTAAATCATAAGCCACTGATTCAGTATAGTATCGAAGCTGCTTTGCAAAGCACTTGTATTACAGAAGTAATAGTGACTACAGATAGTCCCCGGATTGCAGAAGTTGCTCGTGATGCTGGTGCAACTGTTCCTTTTTTGCGTCCGGAAGAACTATCAACAGATGAAGCTAAAAGTATTGATGTATTAGAACATGCAGTAGACTTTTGTGAACAACAGCTTAAACAGTATTATCCATACATTATGCTGTTGCAACCAACTTCTCCTTTGCGGCAGGTGCAAGATATTGAACAAGCATTTGCTACTTTTCTGCAATATGAAGCTGATTCTTTGCAAAGTGTTACTTTATCATCTAGTCATCCTTATTTATTAAGAGAATTACAGGACGAACAACTAGTCCCTTATCTAAAACATCAAGATTCTCATTTACGTAGACAAGATTTACAAGATGTATATGCGCTTAATGGTGCTATTTATATTATGAAAAGAGATGTATTATGTATCGATCATTCTTTAGTAGGCGCTCGTAATTATGGATATATTATGCCAGAGGAACGTTCTATAGATATTGATACTGATTTTGATTTGAAGTTAGCTCAATTTATGCTAACAACAAATGATCGATCGAATTGAAAAAAATGGGGGTGTGATAATGTCGGTACAAAGCCTTTTTTCGGATAGTAATACTTCTACTTACATCATTGCCGAGATAGGTGTTAACCATAATGGTTCTATGGATTTGGCTTTACAATGTATTGATCAAGCTGTAGAGAGCGGAGCAGATGCAGTAAAATTTCAGACTTTTAAAAGCGAACATCTAGTGACCAAACATGCACAGAAAGCTGATTATCAGACAAACAATACATCATCTACAGAAAGCCAGCTAGAAATGTTACAAAAGTTAGAATTAAGCTTTGATAATTTTATTGTGCTTAAAGAGTACTGCGATGAGAAAAATATCGATTTTTTATCGACTCCTTTTGACGAAGAAAGTGCTACATTTCTAGATTCTATTGGTATTGATGCTTTTAAAATTGGTTCTGGCGATATGAATAACATTCCTTTTCTAGAGCAAATTAATAAGTATAAGCGACCAGTCTTATTATCTACAGGAATGTCGAATTTGGAAGAGGTTCGTGAACCATTAGCTACCCTAAAGGATTGTTCTGTAGCCATTCTTCATTGTACTTCAGACTATCCTGCTCCTTTGGAAGATGTGAATTTAAATGCGATCCGCACATTACACAAAGAATACCGTCAAGTAACTGGTTATTCAGATCATACTTCGGGTATTGAAATTGCAATAGCAGCTACTGTAATAGGCGCGCGTATTATTGAGAAGCATTTTACATTAGATCGTTCTTTACCAGGACCTGATCATAAAGCTTCGCTAGAACCATCTGATTTTGCAAAAATGGTTCAGGCTATACGCAATGTAGAACAAGCACTGGGAGACGGAATCAAAAGATGTATGCCTTCAGAAGAAAATACCAAAATTGTAGCTAGAAAAAGTATTGTAATGGCTAGTGCTCAGCAAGCAGGACATATCTTATCTTCAACTGATCTTGCTATCAAACGTCCGGGTACAGGTATTGAACCTCGATTTTATCAAAAATTAATTGGTAAGCAATTAACGCATGATGTGCTAGAAGATCAATTATTACAATGGGATGATCTCAAATGAAAAAAGTACTTGTAGTAACAGGAACAAGAGCGGACTATGGTATATATTTTCCTATTTTACAAGCAATACAAGAAGAGCCTGAGTTAGATTTGCAATTGCTAGTCACAGGTATGCATTTATCTCCACAATACGGATATACCATAAGTCATATTGAAAAAGATGGTTTTACAGTATCGGCCAAAGTAGATTGTCTACTCCAATCACCGACTCACGCCAATATGGCTAAGTCTATTGGGCTTGCTATTGTAGGTATGAGTCAGGCGATAGAAACATTATTACCTGATTGTGTTCTTGTATTGGGAGATCGAGGTGAAATGCTAGCTGCGTCTATTGTTGCAACACATATGAATATTCCTCTTTTTCATTTACATGGTGGGGAAGTTTCAGGAACGATTGATGAGTCTGTCAGACATGCAATTAGCAAATTAGCTCATATTCACTTAGCAGCTACAGAAGGTAGCCGTGAGCGCTTAATAAAGCTTGGTGAAAATGATTGGCGTATTCATGTTGTAGGAGCCCCTCGAATTGAAACTATGCTAAATACACCTTTGCCTGATTTCGAACAGGTTAAAATTAAATATGGATTAGATCATATCAGCCAATATCTATTGTTTATTTATCATCCAGTAACAACAGAACAAGCAAATATAAAAGAATTAGAACGTATGCTGGAAAAATTGGTAGCTACCTCGAAAGATATTGTTTGCGTTATGCCTAATTCAGATGCAGGTACAGATCAGATTATTCAAGTTTATCAAAAGTATCAACATAATCCTCACTTTTATCAGATTACGAGTTTTGAACAACTAGATTACTTAACGATGTTGAAGCATGCTGAAGCCCTTATAGGTAATTCTTCTTCAGGAATTATCGAAGCTGCTTCTTTTGCTATCCCTGTTATTAATATAGGTAGTCGTCAAGAAGGCAGAGAACGCTCGGCAAATATTATTGATATTTCTGAGAGTGCTGAACAACTGGATCAGGCTCTTCAACACGTTTTATCAGATTCTTTTAAACAGAACTTAAATTCTACCGATAATGTATATAGCAAAAAAAATACCAGTATGAACATTGTAAATCTATTCAAACAATTTTCTAAATCCGATGCATTAATTCAGAAAATGATTACGTATTAAGGAGTGTAATTTTTGAGTTATATCATCTATGGAGCGGGTGGTCATGCAAAAGTAATTATAGATATCTTGCATGCCAATCACGAAATGATTATTGGAGTTGTCGATGATCATTTTAAGGCCAAGGAATTTAAAGGTATTCCTGTACTAGGAAAAAGTGAAGATATCAAACGAATTGTTAAAGATTATCCAGATGCTCGATTTCTAGTAGCTATCGGGAATAATAATATTCGAATGAATATTGTTAAACAATTAGAATATTTCAATATAAAATGGGGAACAGCAATTCATCCTAGTGCAATTATCGGTTCTGAAGTCACGATTGGTGAAGGAACAGTTATGATGCCCAATGTAGTAGTAAATGCAGATAGTGTAATCGGCAAGCATACTATTTTAAATACTGCGACTACAGTAGATCATGACTGCTCTATTGCAGATTATGTTCATTTATCTCCTGGTGTTCATACTGCGGGTGGAGTGTCTATTGGTGAACGTACACATATTGGTATAGCTGCTAGTCTGATTCCAGGTGTTCATGTCGGTAAAGATACTATTGTAGGCGCTTCTTCGTGCGTTCTTTCTGATTTGCCAGATGAGATTGTAGCAGTAGGGTGCCCGGCGAAAATGATTAAAAATTTAAAGGATAAAGGATGAGTAAGTATGGCAGATCGTGAAAGAATTTACTTGTCTTCTCCACATATGAGTGGACTGGAACAACAGTATATTACAGAAGCTTTTGATAGCAATTGGGTTGCACCACTTGGTAAAAATGTAGATTCTTTCGAAGAAGAGATAGCGAGTTATGTAGGCAGTGCAGGAGCAGTTGCTTTGAGCTCAGGTACAGCAGCTATTCACCTTGCCTTAATTTTACTAGATATAAGCAGAGACGATATCGTATTTTGTTCTTCGCTTACTTTTATTGCAAGTGCTAATCCTATTTTGTATCAGTCAGCTACACCTGTATTTATTGATTCAGAGCCAGATAGTTGGAATATGTCGCCAGTAGCATTAGAACAAGCTCTTACAGAATACGCAGCTAAAGGCAAAAAACCTAAAGCTGTTATTATTGTGAATCTATATGGACAAAGTGCAGATTATGATCGTTTGAAAGCGATATGTGATGCATATGAAGTTCCAATTGTAGAAGATGCCGCAGAATCTTTGGGAGCTACATATAAACAGCAAATGAGTGGAACTTTAGGTAAGTTCGGTATTTTCTCTTTTAACGGCAATAAAATTATAACCACTTCGGGTGGAGGTATGTTGGTTTCGGAAGATTTATCACTGCTAGAAAAAGCAAGATTCTATGCTACTCAAGCTAGAGATCAAGCGAAACATTATCAGCATAGTCAACTTGGATATAATTATAGACTTAGCAATATCCTTGCTGGAATAGGTAGAGGTCAGCTTCAAATATTAAATGAACGGATTGTACAAAAAAGGAATATATTTGACTACTATCAAAATGAACTATCAACAATTCAAAGTATTCAATTTATGCCAGAAACCTCTTTTGGAAAATCTACACGTTGGTTAACTACTGCTTGGATTGATCCGAAGCAATCGTCTGTGTCAGTCAGCGATATTATTACTCATTTAGAGACCTACAATATTGAGTCTAGACCTGTATGGAAACCATTACATCTACAACCTTTATTTCAAGAGTGTGCTTACTATACACATCAAGAACAAGATATCAGTGCCACCTTATTTAATCAAGGGATTTGCTTACCTTCTGATACTAATATGTCTTTACAACAACAAGAATTTATTGTGCAACAGTTGAAAGATATTTTCTAAGCTATATATTGAGAAGAATCGAGATGAGAAGTTATGAGAAAATATCCAATTCAACAAAGTATTCATTATTTATCTGCACTATATCAAGATATCAAAACAGATTTTGAAAACAACAATGTAGTAAATTTACAAAATAATATCGAAAAATACGAAAAATCGAACAGTGATGCTCATCTAATCTCAATCAAAAGTAACGCTTATTTTCAATTAGGAGAATATCAAAAAGCTGAAGCTGTTCTTCTACAAGGCTTAAAAGAATATCCTTTTCATTTTGATATCAATTTGAATGCAGGGATAGTCTACGAAATGCAAACCAAATTAGAGATGAGTCTCTGCTATTACATTCAAGCTCATAAATTCTCCAAAACTAAAGAAGAGCGTGATCTTGCTGAAACTTATATCAATCGTATGAACTTGCTATTAAAAGAAGTATATGAAAATGAACCTAATGAATTAGTAAAAATTTTCAATCTAGGTAATCGTCTGCTTCAAGAAAAAGATTATCGTTCTTTTCCTTTAGATGCTTATCAACAAAGTACAATACGCCAATTGATGGCTTCAGACACTGTTAATCCTTACATGACTAATATGTATAAGAGCTTCAATATTCATAATGTGGATCAAAAAAATAGATTTGATTATGCTACAGAAACACTTCCGGGAAATGTGTACTCCTCCCATCACGAGATTATATTAGATCAACCTACTATTTTGCCTGTTTCTGTTTTAGATACACAGACTAGCCTTAGTTTTGAACTTAATAAAAAAGTATATTCTTTTGCAAATAACGATTTATTTTACAATTCACATCAATATTTAAGATTTAATGAGACTGGTACTTTGAAAATAAAAACGGATAAACCTGTCTTTATTGGGAAACCTTTATCTATCACAGACAGTCCTCTATCTAAAAAATTAGTTGTTAATATCTTTGTTGATGGTGTATCCGGTGCATTTATACAGAAACATCACTTATCAGAATTAATGCCTAATACGTATAACTACTTCAAAAATAGCTTTATCACCAATGATTGTTACGCTACTAGCGAATGGACATTTCCAAGTGTAGCGAGTATGTATACAGGAAAATATACAACCAATCATCATATTTTTCATCCAGATTTCAATTATGATTTTGCAAGCAACAATAAAATGATGCAAGAGTATTTTAAAGAAGCTGGTTATATGACGACTCAAATCGGTGGAGATTGGCGTGTTACTCCAGCACATGGTTATCATAAAGGATTTGACCGTATTATTTATAAAAACTTTATGAGTGGTGGTATGGATACTGCCAATATTGTTAGTGAAACCTTAGAACATCTGGAAGCATTTAAAGGAAAAAATAATTTCTTGTGGATATCACTTGCAGATCTACATCATGTTCCTGATGATATTGATCAAAACTTAATGACTCAAGTACAGCTTGATATTAGTGAAAGAGTGAAACGAGATACTAAAGGTCCAACAACAGTACTTACTCCTTTTGACACCAATAAACATGATAAATATATCAATGAAATCAAACGAATTGATTTTTATTTGAATACATTATATGAGTACTTTAATAACAATTATCAAGATGAAGAGGTTTTAATTGTTTTACATTCAGATCATGGACAGTCTTTTTTAGAAAATACAGATATTTTACTTAACGAAAGTAGACGCAAAGTTCCATTAATGATCAAAGGTGGATCTACACCAGTTGGAACATCTAATGAATTGATGGCTACAATAGATATTTTACCAACCCTGCTTCATTTAGCTCAATTGCCAGCTGCAACAGAGATTGATGGTCAATTGCCTGTCATATTCGGTGGCGATAGCGCTCGAACATTTACTTATACAGAAGCGATTCATCCAAATCAGACCTATAAAGCAGCTTTGACCGATGATACGCATCATGTTTACTTTGAGAACGGAACGGCTATTCAAAACGATGGCTTAATTGATCTTAATCAGTACACTCTTCGATTGATTAACAAAGTGACAGGGGAAGACGAAACAGAAGCACTTGCAGATCGAGCAGATTATTATGAACAGATCATATGGGAACATGTTCAGAGCAATGCTAAATTTTAATCAGATATTGTTTGAGACTTACCACTAACTTAAAGACAAGGATGAAATAACTATGAAAAAAACGCAAATGCTCAAACAAATGATTACTAGCTCTGAACTTGATTTTATTATGGAAGCTCATAACGGAATATCTGCCAAAATTGTAGAAGAAGCAGGATTCAAAGGGATCTGGGGAAGTGGATTGACAATTTCTGCTTCTCTAGGTGTACGGGACAACAACGAAGCTTCATGGACGCAAGTTCTTGATGTAATGGAATATATGAATGATGCAACATCTCTTCCTATTTTACTAGATGGTGATACCGGTTATGGTAACTTCAACAACATGCGCAGATTAGTACGTAAGTTAGAACAACGCGGAGTAGCTGGTGTATGTATTGAAGATAAATTATTCCCTAAAACCAACTCTTTTATTTCTGGAGAAACACAACCTTTAGCAGATATCGAAGAATTTTGTGGCAAAATTCAAGCGGCTAAAGAAACACAACTTGATGACGATTTTTGCGTAGTCGCACGTTTAGAATCTTTTATTGCTGGTTGGGGATTGGATGAAGCTTTACGCCGTGCAGAAGCGTATCGGTTAGCAGGAGCAGATGCAATTTTGGTACACAGTAAAAAGGCGGATAGTTCAGATATTGAAGCCTTTATGAAAGAATGGGGCAATCGCCATCCCATCGTGATTGTACCGACCAAATATTACTCAACACCTACCGATCAATTTAGAGATATGGGGATCAATATGGTAATCTGGGCGAACCATACTCTTCGTTCTGCTATTCAATCGATGCAACAAACAGTCCAACAAATTTATCGCGATCAATCCTTGATCAATGTTGAAGGCAAAATTACAACTGTTTCTGAAGTGTTCAGCTTACAAGGAGCAGATGAATTAAAAGAAGCAGAAAAACGATATTTGCCAACATCCGGCAAAAAGATTAATGCTGTTATTTTGGCAGCGAGTCAAGGTAGCCTGGGTGAACTGACCAAAGATACACCGAAAACGATGTTAAAAGTGAATGGCAAACCTATATTAAGTAGACAAATTGATGATCTTAACAAAGTAGGTATTAAAGATATTGCTGTCGTGCGTGGATTTGCTAAAGACCAAATCGCGTTAAATAATATCGCCACGATAGATAATGATCACTATGCTTCTACACAAGAGTTGAGTTCTTTATATCTCGCTAAAGACAAAATAGCAGGTAGCGCTACTCTAATCAGTTACGGAGATATTATCTACAAAAATTATATTTTAAATGATCTATTGAATGATGAAAATGATATTACGATTGTAGTCGATGCTGATCCTGAATTGTCTGGTAAGCCTCAAGATTTGGTAGTGTCTGAAAAGCCGTACTCACGTAATATGTATTCGACTGCTGTGAAGCTTGTTAGTATTAGCGAGTCTAACGATTACAACTCATTTAATGGAGAGTTTATTGGATTATGGAAAGTCTCGCAAAAAGGTGCTGAAGCGGTTAAAGCCATATTAGATCAATTAGCACAACAATCGAATTTTAATCAATTAACAGTAGTAGATCTTTTTAATGAATTAGTTAAAGAGCATCCTATAGCTATCAAATTTATTAAAGGGGATTGGCTGAATATTGATAGCATTGTTGATTTGCAAAAAGCGGGTGAACTGCTGTGATCGAAACAAAAGTTTTTGGTGAAGAGTTAAAGCGATTGGGGTTCGATTTTTTTACAGGTGTACCTTGTTCTTTTCTCAAAGACCTCATCAATTATGCGATTAATGAATGTGATTATGTAGGAGCTGCTAATGAAGGTGATGCTGTTGCTATTGCTAGTGGAGCCTATTTGGGAGGACGCAAAGCTGTCGTATTGATGCAGAATTCAGGTCTAACCAATGCAGTCTCGCCGCTTACGTCATTAAATTATACCTTTAAATTACCTGTGCTTGGATTTGTCAGTCTGCGCGGAGAAGCAGGAGTAGCCGATGAACCTCAACATGAGTTGATGGGACAGATTACTACTCAAATGCTAGATCTTATGCAGGTGAAGTGGGCTTATCTTGCTGATGAATGGGAAGAAGCGCAAGTTCAATTGCAACAGGCAGATAATTATATTGCTCAAAATCAGACCTTCTTTTTTGTAGTTAAAAAAGGAACGTTTAACAAAGAAGCATTAAAACAATCTACACATGTCTTAACTCATCAACCTAGTACTGTAAATCGTCCTACTGATACGGAGTCTCCAAGACTCACTCGATTTCAAGTATTGGATACTATTAATCGCTTAAAAGATGCCAGTTCGATTCAATTAGCGACTACTGGATTTACAGGTAGAGAACTATATGAAGTAGAAGATTCTGCTCAAAATTTGTATATGGTAGGTTCAATGGGCTGTATCAGTTCACTCGGGCTAGGAGTATCATTAGCACAACCTTCCAAAAAAGTGATAGCTATCGATGGAGATGGCGCTTTATTAATGAGAATGGGTAATCTAGCGACTAACGGACAATACGGGCCTTCCAATATGCTACATGTTGTATTGGATAACCAGTGTCACGATTCTACAGGTGGTCAAGATACCGTATCAGCGACGATCGATTTTGCTGCGATCGCTGCTGGATGTGGATATGATCATGTTGAAGTGGTCTATACCACTGAGCAATTAGAAACAGCGATTACATTATGGCAACAACAGCCGCAACTTACATTCATCTATATACCAACGATCAAAGGTGCGAAAGATAATTTGAGTCGTCCGAGTATTAAGCCTTACGAAGTGAAAGAAAGGCTGGTGAAGTATATCAATGGCTGATTGGAAAGAGATTTGGTCACGTACCCGACAACTTCCAGCAGAAAAACAAGATTTACAATTTTTAATTGAAGCAGATGGTTTTAATTCAGGTGCAGGCAAAATTGCTGCGCCTGATTGGCTAGCTTATACGGCATATGTCACTCAATTAGCACAGATTTCTCCTGATGATTCGATTTACGAAATTGGTTGTGGTAGTGGAGCATTTTTGTATCCTTTTTATCAACAAGGACATGCTGTAGGTGGAATCGACTATTCTGCTAGTCTGATCGAAATTGCAAATATGGTAATGCCAGCGATGAACTTTGAGGTTCAAGAAGCTTTACAATTGGATCTAACTCACGCCTATGATGTTGTGATCGCGAATAGCGTTTTTCAATATTTTCCTTCGTTAACGTATGCTACAGAAGTGATTGAACGTATGTATGCGAAAGCGAACAAAAGAGTGATTTTACTCGATCTGAATGATATTGCTTTTGAAGAGGAAGCATTAGCGATTCGTAAAGGTGCTCTATCTGAAGGAGAATACGAAGAAAAGTACAAAGGGTTGGATCATTTGTTTTACGATCGCACTTTTGTAGAGCAACTTATGCAAGGTAAACATGCCAGTGTTCAATCTAGTGATCAACAGATTCAGAATTACGGTAACAACAAATTTCGATTTAATGTGGTGATTGAGAAATGGTAAATACAGCCGTTATTGTAGCAGCAGGGTTAGGTAGCCGATTAAAAGAACGTACAACTCATCAACCTAAAGGATTTGTTGAAATCGACGGGCTTGCTATAGTCGAACGTTCTATCCAACAATTAATTGCTTCCGGGATAGAGCATATTGTGATAGGAACAGGATACCTTTCGGCGTTTTATGAAGAATTGGCTAGGAAATATCCTCAAATCAATTGTGTCCACAACAAAGACTATCAAGATAGCGGTAGTATGTATACGTTATACCAGATGAGAGATACGCTAGACTCAGATTTTCTATTATTGGAGTCTGATTTATTGTATGATCCATCAGGATTAAAATATCTACTGCATGATTCTACGCAAGATATTATTCTAGCTAGTGGCACAACTCATTCCAACGATGAAGTCTATATTGAATATGATCATAATCATTTTCTTGTTAATATGTCTAAACAGTTATCTGTATTAAAAAGCGCTGATGCTGAACTTGTAGGTATTTGCAAAATTTCAATAGATACGTACAAACGCATGTGTCAGTGGTCAGCAGAGGTATTTGCCCAGCACTGGAAATGGGATTATGAACAAGCACTAGTGGCTGTAAGTAAAAACAAACCATTGCTAGTTCAAAAAATAGAGCATTATGTATGGTGTGAAATTGATACCGAAGAACATCTAGTGCGTGCAAAGCAAGACATTTACCCTAGATTACAACATATCACAGAGCAGTCTTTTCCAGTTCGGCGCAATATTTTACTTAATCCAGGCCCGGCGACTACAACGGATACTGTAAAATTAGCTCAAGTGATCCCTGATATTTGCCCGCGTGAAACCGAATTTGGTGAATTGATGAAGTGGACAGCAGATCAATTGACTTCTTTTGTCGCACCTACAGATCAATTTACGACTGTATTATTTGGTGGATCTGGAACTGCTGCTGTAGAAGCTGTGCTTAGTTCTGTTGTAGGTGAAGGTAAATTGTTGATTATTAGTAATGGTGCTTATGGTGAACGTATGGCTGAGATTGTAGGCGCTTATGGAATCGATCATGAGGTGTTCGCTAGTTCTCCTATTATGCCATTAGCTTTTGACGAGATTGAACAGGTATTACAACATAACTCTAATGTATTTACACATGTAGCAGTTGTGCATCACGAAACAACCAGTGGCATTTTAAATGATATCCATAAGCTGGGTCAACTATGTGCACGTTATAATATAGATCTGATAGTGGATGCGATGAGTTCGTATGGTGCTATTCCTATTGATATGCTTCACAGTCATATTTCGTTTTTGATATCCAGTTCGAATAAAAATTTGCAAGGAATGGCGGGTATTAGTTTTGTGATTGCGAACCGGGCCAAACTGCGAGCGTTACAAAACCATACTCCTCGTAACTATTATCTCAATTTATATCGACAATACGAATATTTTGAAAAAACAGGACAGATGCGTTTTACTCCACCTGTGCAGACCTTTTATGCATTGAAGCAAGCTATTATCGAGACACAACAAGAAGGTGTAGCAGAGCGATATCAGCGGTATACACGTTCATGGGAAACGTTGATTGCAGGCTTGGATCAATTAGAGCTTCAATATCTAGTGCCATTAGAGCACCATTCCAAAATTATTACGACGATTCAAGAACCGACTATAGATGGATACGATTTTGATCAAATGCACGATTATTTATATCGTTATGGGATTACGATTTATCCAGGTAAAATTGGTAAATTATCTTCTTTCCGTATTGCTAATATTGGGGAGATTGATCATCAAGATATCACTTATTTCCTCGAAAAGTTAAGCGATTATTTGAATACGATTCGTTAAAAATAAACGGGTTGCGTAATAGAACTATTTACGGATAATAAGCAATCATGTATATTCAAATTATAAAAACACGTAAATAACAATCAAATGTTTAAAATGTAATAAAATACCATGAAAGTATTTACTTTACCAATTGACATTTACCCACCAAATTTGGTATATTTAGAGGCGTAGGCAATGTCTTACTCTACTTATTTGATAACGAAGGGAATGTTATTGCATGAATGGTAAAGTAAAATGGTTTAACGCAGAAAAAGGATATGGTTTTATTGAGACTGAAGAAGGCGGAGACGTATTTGTACACTTTTCTGCGATTCAAACTGAAGGTTTCAAAACGTTAGAAGAAGGTCAATCCGTAGAATTCGATATCGTTGAAGGCGCGCGTGGACCACAAGCAGCTAACGTTATCAAATTATAATCATCCTTCGGCATTTGCCAACCTACATAGGTATTATTGATGGTTACACATTTGAATAATCAGCTAAGGCTCCGGAACACTCCGGAGCCTTTTTCTATAGTATGACTATTGTATGAATAGTTTACTTAGTTACTGAATAATAAGTTTCGGATATCTGTCACATTGTAAGCGATTGGATTAAGGTCAGATTGGTTAATGGAACACAAGGGCGGCATAATAGATGAACTATTTTCGACTATGTATTTATAGGTAGAAGAGAGTAGTTTTGAGGATTTTGCAAGCGTTTGACAGAACTCTATTTATATTTGTAAGACTAAAATATAAAGTCAGACGCGGGTACTCTGACGGCTAGATTTGACAATAGATTGTCACTGCTAATTTGCACCAGTATCCTTTTTACATGCCGTTAACATCTATGTTATAATTCCCTAAAGGAGGAGTGCCTTATGAACTTTGTTATACGTGGTCAACAAATCGATGTTACAGATGCTATGAAAGATTATGTGGACAAAAAGTTAGGCAGACTTGAAAGATATTTTGATTCACCTCCCGTTTCTGACGGAACGGTTACACTTAGTGTCAATCGTGGACAGCACACAGTAGAGGTTACAATCCCTCTCCCTGGACTTATTTTACGTGCAGAAGATCGCAGTGAAGATATGTATTCTTCGATCGACTCTGTAGTAGATAAGCTGGAACGTCAGATTCGCAAACATAAAACTAAATTAAATCGTAAATTCCGCCAAGAGGGAAGCTTGAAATCCTTCTTCGTAGAAGATCCTACGGCTGCTGCACTTGCTGTTGCTGAGGATGCGGATATTGAAAATGAATTAGATGAATTGGAAGTTGTACGTAATAAACGCTTCCTCCTAAAACCGATGGATGTAGAAGAAGCGATCTTGCAAATGAATATGATTGGACATACATTCTTTGTATTCTCCAACGTAGACACTCAAGAAGTAAACGTTGTTTATCGTCGCGACGATGGTAAATACGGATTGATTGAACAAGAATAAGTGATTATTGATATACAACCAGAGCCTTATCCTTCGGGATAGGCTCTTTTTACGTGCAAAAATTGTACAACCCGCTCTACAGTGCGGTATAATAAGACTTGAACGATTTAAGAAACATTTTGTATTCTTTTGCGTAATAATGTAGAAGAGTTCTCAAAAAATGATGACGAACATCATATGGATATAGTCAGGCACGGGATATAGTGATCTTGTGTCCTATTGAAATTTTATCATATACCAAAAATGTATAGGAAATGCGCTGTTTTGTTGCGGCTTTTCCCTGAAACTGGTACAATTTATTGCAACTGAGGTTATTGAATAATCCCCCATAAGCGTTACGGTAATTGCATTATTCAATAATCTATCTCTGTTTTGCGCGAAAGGGGTAAACCATGCTAGGACTTGTGAAGAAAATTTTTGGCGATACCAATGAACGTGATGTTAAACGTCTATTGAAAACCGTCGAGATCATTAATAAAATGGAACCGGAATTTGAGGCATTGTCTCATGAGGAAGTACAAGCCAAAACGGCTGAATTCCGCGAACGTCTGGAAAAAGGAGAAACACTGGATCAACTATTGCCAGAAGCATTCTGTACTGTACGTGAAGCTTCCAAACGTGTGCTAGGCATGCGTCATTTTGACGTACAATTGATCGGTGGTGTCGCTCTGCATGAAGGAAGAATCGCAGAGATGAAAACAGGTGAAGGTAAAACACTTGTAGGAACACTTCCTGTATATCTAAATGCACTTGCTAGTAAAGGTGTGCATGTCGTTACAGTTAATGATTATTTGGCTCAACGTGATAGTCTACAAATGGGTCGCATTTATAACTTCTTAGGCATGACTGTAGGGGTTAACCTGAACGGTATGCAACATGACGAGAAGCAAGCGGCTTATGCTTGTGATATCACTTATGGTACAAATAATGAATTTGGATTTGATTACTTGCGTGACAATATGGTGTTGTACAAAGAACAAATGGTACAACGTCCATTGTACTTCTGTATTATTGATGAAGTGGATTCGATCTTGATCGATGAAGCACGTACACCACTTATTATTTCAGGGCAAGCACAGAAATCAACTGAATTGTATTTTGCAGCAGACCGCTTTGTAAAAACATTGAAAATGGAAGAAGATTTCAATGTCGATATCAAAGTAAAATCTGTAGCATTAACTGAAAAAGGTGTTGAAAAAGCGGAGAATTTCTTCGGCTTAGAAAACCTATATGACAACAAAAATGTAACGATCAATCACCATGTAGTACAAGCGCTAAAAGCAAACACAATCATGCGTCGTGACGTGGATTATGTTGTGGCTGATGGCGAAGTATTGATTGTAGATGAATTTACAGGTCGCTTAATGGCGGGTCGTCGTTATAGCGATGGTCTACACCAAGCGATCGAATCGAAAGAATCTTTGAAAGTACAAAACGAAAGTATGACACTGGCAACAATCACGTTCCAGAACTACTTCCGTATGTACAAAAAGCTTGCAGGTATGACAGGTACAGCGAAAACAGAAGAAGAAGAATTCAAAAAGATCTACGGTCTAGAAGTACTTCAAGTACCGACTAACCGTGTGAATCAACGTGAAGACTTTGCTGATGTTGTCTATAAGAGCGAAGAAAGTAAATTCCGCGCTGTTGTTGACGAAATCGTTGTACGTCATGAGAAAAACCAACCGATTCTTGTCGGTACAGTATCGATTGAGAACTCTGAACGTCTTTCTGAAATGCTAAAACGTAAAGGTATTAAGCATCAGGTTCTCAATGCAAAATACCATGCAGAAGAAGCAGAAATTATTGCACGCTCCGGTCAACCAGGTACAGTAACGATCGCTACTAACATGGCTGGACGTGGTACAGATATTTTACTTGGTGAAGGTGTAAAAGACACAGGCGGCTTGCATATTATCGGTACAGAGCGTCATGAATCTCGCCGTATCGATAATCAGCTTCGTGGTCGTGCCGGTCGTCAAGGAGATCCAGGCTCTACCCAGTTCTATCTTTCTCTAGGTGATGAACTAATGAAACGCTTTGGTGCAGATAATGTCATGAATATGATGGAAAAATTGGGCTTTGAAGAAGACCAACCGATTGAAAGTCGTATGATTACACGTGCTGTAGAATCTGCTCAAAAACGTGTTGAAGGTAGTAACTTTGATATGCGTAAAATCGTATTGCAATATGATGATGTGATGAACAAACAACGTGAAATCATTTATAAGCAACGTCGTGAAGTATTGGAATCTGATAATATTCGTGAAGTTGTATTGCAAATGATCAAACCTTGTATTGAACGCATCGTAGAAGTACATTGTAATGACGATATCCCTGAGAACTGGGAACTTCAAGCGATTGCAGATTATGTGAACAATAACTTCTTGCAAGAAGGTACAATCACAGAACAAGAACTACATGAGCAAGAAAAAGAAGAGATGGTTAACTATCTGTTCGAACGTGTAGAACTACGCTACTTGCAACGTGAAAAAGAAATTGGCGAAGAAATGGTTCGCGAATTTGAAAAAGTCGTTGTTCTTCGTGCAGTTGACCGTAAATGGATGGATCATATTGATGCGATGGAACAATTGCGTCAAGGTATTCATCTTCGTGCTTACGGCGGTACAGATCCTTTGCGTGAGTACCAATTTGAAGGATTCGAAATGTTTAACCAAATGATCGCTGAAATTCAAGAAGAAGTAGCTACTTATGTTATGAGAGCACAAATTGCAAGTAACCAGGAACGCGAAGCGGTTGTGGATGAAAGCAAAATGAGCACAAGTGGTGGCGAAACGGCTGAAAAACGTCCGTCTCGTGAAGAACGTCGTCGTAGACGTAAATAATAAATCAATCGTCTGAAATGAATATAGATTGTTGTATCCCAAGAGACACTCACCATTATCGTGGGTGTCTCTTGTTGGATCAATCATCTTGTATACGGTATAACAGTTATATATGTATGCATTATTAAAGTGACCAAAAGAATGTTAAAGATTTTTGCTAAGCAAAATATCTATTTATTATGAAGAGGTGAGCGTACCAATGATCGATCCTAGTATAAAACATGATTTACGCGAAATGGCTACCAAATTATCTAACCTTAGGGGGTCTCTTTGACTTAGACCTCAAGCGTGAATTGATTGCTAACTTTGAAGAGAAGATGTCTGCACCAGGATTCTGGGATGACAATGAATCAGCTCAAGAAGTCATTTCTGAAATGAATGCTGTTAAAGGTGCTGTAGATGATTATCTAGAACTTCAACAAGAGCATGATGATGCAAGTCTTATGGCTGAGTTAGCAGACGAAGAAGATGATGAGTCGCTAGCAAAAGAAGTAACAGAAAGTGTGAAAAAGCTTGTTCGCAAAATCGAAGCTTTTGAATTACAGTTACTATTAGATGAACCGTATGATAGCTTAAATGCTATTTTGGAACTTCATCCGGGTGCAGGTGGAACCGAGTCGCAAGACTGGGGCGAGATGTTGCTTCGGATGTATAAACGTTGGGCAGAGAAAAGTGGCTTCAAAGTAGAAGTGATGGATTATCTAGCTGGTGATGAAGCAGGGATCAAAAGTGTTACGTTGCTGATCAAAGGGCATAATGCTTATGGTTACCTCAAAGCTGAAAAAGGAGTACATCGTCTTGTACGGATTTCTCCTTTTGATTCTTCAGGCCGTCGTCATACTTCGTTTGTCTCCTGTGATGTTGTGCCAGAGATTACGAATGATTCTACGATTGAAATTCGCACCGAAGATTTGAAAATTGATACGTACCGCGCTAGTGGCGCCGGTGGTCAGCATATCAATACAACCGATTCTGCGGTTCGGATTACGCATTTACCTTCTGGTGTAGTAGTAACCTGTCAAAGTGAACGTTCACAGATCAAAAACCGTGAGCATGCGATGACGATGTTACGTTCCAAATTGGTAGAACGTAAAATTGAAGAAGAACGTAAGCAATTGGATGAGATTCGCGGAGAGCAATCGGATATTGCTTGGGGCAGTCAGATTCGTTCTTATGTATTCCATCCGTATAGTATGGTCAAAGATCACCGTACTTCTGTCGAAACAGGAAATATCGGTGCAGTCATGGATGGAGATTTAGATCCATTTATCGATGGCTATTTACGTAGTAAGCTCAAAATCGAAGTCGAATAATAATCAATTTTTTAAAGTCTGGTATGAGAGTTATCTTTCATATCAGGCTTTTTTTGTGCTTCGATAACAAGAAGAGGTCTATATCTAGCCTGTAGCAAGAGAAGCCTAACTCTATTTCATCCAAAAGATTGTTATAAAGCAAAACATCTCTGCTATACTACGGTGCTGTATGTTCTTTTCAAATAAATAGTGTTGCGTTAGAATAAGAAAGCTATGAGACTTTATGCAAAATAATGAGTACAGGAGAATATCAAAATGATCATGCAACCTCGTACAGGGCAACGCAGACGCAAGCCGCCAATGATTCCATTAACAGGACCTCTTCGTAACAGTTGGGATATTTTGTTGATCATCGTAGGCGCTTTTATTATGGCACTGACGTTTAACCTGTTTTTATTACCCAATCATATCGCTTCAGGAGGGGTCTCCGGGATATCAATTATTGTCAATCAACTACTCGGGATTGAACCGGCGTATATTCAGTGGTTACTTAATATTCCTTTATTTATTGCAGGCGTGATATTACTGGGTAGACAATATGGAATGCGTTCATTGATTGGGACGATTGTATTACCGCTATTTGTTTATCTGACAAGTAGTTTTCCTGTGCCTACGACTAACCCTTTATTAGCAGCATTGTATGGAGGAATTGGAGTAGGATTGGGACTTGGGATCGTTTTCCGCGGACGTGGTTCTACTGGTGGACTATCCATATTAGCGCAAATCATTCAAAAGTACACTGGATTCAGCATGTCTTTCTGTGTCATTTTGACAGACGGTAGTGTTATTGTATTCGCAGGGTTATTATTGAAGCCAGAGCAAGCATTGTATGCGTTAATCAGTCTGTATATTACCAGCAAAGTGATCGATGCTGTTGAGCTTGGATTCAGCAATTCCAAAGTTGCTTATATTATTACCAATGATATTGAACAAATGCAAACCGCGATTCTAAATGATCTGGATCGTGGATTAACAAAGCTTAACGGTGAAGGCGGGTATACAGGTGACGAACGAACTGTATTAATGGTCGTTATCGGGCAGAATGAAGCCAGTCGTCTCAAAACGATTGTACGTTCTGTTGATCCAGATGCTTTTGTTATTATCAGCAATGCTCAAGAAGTATTAGGTAAAGGATTCAAAATGACTGGATAAAATAAAAAAATCCTTTTCGCCATATCAGCTTAGAACTCATTAGGTAAGAGTTGAGCGCTGAGAAGCGAAGAGGATTTTTTTATAATGTATCGGGTCAGAGAAATACATCACAAAGGTGCTAGTTGCTATAGTTCTAATCATCTGTAATCTTATAAGCTAAAACTATTTTTGTAGTATGTATTAGTTAGCTTTTCTTTTCAAAAGATAAATGACGGTATAACCAATTGCTAAAATAGCTACACTGGCTAGACAAACAAGTACAAGCGGAATAGTAATAGTTCCAATTAATGAGTAACCGACAAGCAATCCGGTGAGAAAAGCAGAAATTAAATTAATTGCTATATTCCTCATCTATCCAATCCTTTCCCTTTATCAAGTATAGATCAATAGTAAAATGAAATGGTAAATAATGGTTTGTGGATATCGTAGCACGAAACAGATGCAAAATAAAGAGAATAGATGAGTAAGTTAAGCCGACTGATATAATTAGTAATATTAGTAAAAAGTAACGATTAAAAGTAAAAAAGACCTTTTCTGAAATTTAATCAGTTAAAGGTCTTTTATTCGTATATAATACAACTAAAACAGATAAGACGATGTATAGATGCATAAAAGGAATAAATTTATTCATAAAGTTGTATTTATATTAACATGGATGTATAATAATACACATCTTATTTATTCGGACTGAAATGGAAATTGTCGTTAGTAAAATGGAAAATTGCTTATACATGGATACAGTAGATTAATGATCTTATTTGAGTACAGGAGGAGTTCAGCTTGAATCCAACTAAACAAAGAGTAGCTATTGTAGGTTCCACCGGCTATGGCGGGGTGGAACTGATTCGTTTTTTACAGCATCATCCGCATGTCGAGATTACTTCGGTTATTTCTGCATCAAGCAGTGGAGCACCGATGTCAGATCAATTTCCCCATTTAGATAGCATTATTGATATGGAATTAGATGGAGTCGATGCAGTGGCAACGGCTGCCAAAGCAGATATTGTATTTACCGCTACCCCTTCAGGAGTGAGTAGCACTTTAGTTCCACAATACTTAGAAGCAGGCTTGAAAGTGATTGATTTATCCGGTGACTTTCGCCTCAAAGATAGCAGTACTTATGAGCAATGGTATAAGCACGATGCACCTGAAGCTAATTATTTGGCAGAAGCAGTGTATGGGTTATGTGAGCAAAAGGGTAATGATGTACAGGATCAGCGTTTAATCTCGAATCCAGGTTGTTATCCTACGGCTACGTTGCTCGGATTAATGCCTGGTGTCGAAGCAGGTTGGATTGATCATAGTTCGATTATTATCGATGCGAAGTCTGGTGTATCCGGTGCTGGACGCGGAACCAGTCTAACCAGTCATTATGCAGAAATGAATGAGAATTTTAAAGCGTATAAATTAAACAAACATCAACATATTCCAGAAATAGAACAAGTATTGTCCGGTGTAGCAGGTGAGCCTGTTGTTGTTACATTCAGTACACAGTTAGTGCCCATGACACGCGGTATTATGTCTACTATGTATACAACGATCAAAGGGCAACATAGCGAGCAAGATTGGATTGATCTTTATCGTGAGTATTACAGTGATCGCCCATTTGTACGTATTCGCAAACAAGGTAATTGGCCTTCGACTAAAGAAGTAGCAGGTTCTAATTATTGTGATATCGGATTTGCTGTAGATGAGCGTACAGGACGCATCACGATTGTGTCTGTTATTGATAATCTCGTCAAAGGCGCAGCAGGACAAGCGATCCAAAATTTAAATCGTATGATGGGCTGGGAAGAAACATTAGGTCTGAAAATGGTCCCTGTTTATCCATAACGCTTGGCAGTATAAGCACGACCACATTTTAATAAGAAAAAGATTTTTGCAAAGCAAAATATCTATTCCATGTATAGCATTTAGAGTAGTCATTGTCGATCAGGAAGTGAGAGGAGATATCATGGCAGATCAGGGATTCAAAGTAGTTGAGGGAGGTTCTATTGTAACTCCTCAAGGATTTCAGGTAGGTGGATTGCATTGTGGTCTCAAAAAAACAGAGCGTAACGATCTTGGGGTCATCGTCTGTGATGTACTGGCCAATGCAGCGGCAGTATATACAACGAATCTATTTCAAGCCGCACCGCTTCAAGTGACTCGTGAAAGTCTAGCACATGGCACATTGCGCGCAGTAGTAGCTAATAGTGGAAATGCAAATGCATGCACAGGCAAACAAGGTGAGCAAGATGCATACACGATGCGTGCTCAGACCGCGCAGTATCTAGGTGTAAAGGAACACGAAGTAGCTGTAGCTTCAACAGGTGTGATTGGTGAATTGCTCAAAATGGATCGTTTATCTGCTGGAATCACTCGCCTTCCTGCACATATCGGCAAAACAGAAGAACATGCAGAAGCATTTTGCCAATCGATTTTAACAACCGATTTGGTTAAAAAAGAAATCTGTGTATCTGTAATGGTAGATGGACAAGAAGTGCATATTGCTGGAGCAGCTAAAGGATCTGGAATGATTCATCCGAATATGGCGACGATGCTTGCTTTTATGACTACAGATGCTGTGATCTCTTCCAGTGCATTGCACCAATTATTAAGTCAAACGACAGATCAGACATTTAATATGATTACTGTAGATGGAGATACAAGTACCAATGATATGCTGGTAGCGATGGCAAGTGGATTTGTACAACATAACGAATTAACGCCGGAACATCCAGATTGGAATCATTTTGCTGCGGCTTTCCGTAAAGTCTGTGAATATCTAGCTCAAGCGATCGCACGTGATGGTGAAGGAGCAACCAAATTAGTAGAAGTGGTTGTAACTGGAGCGATCAGTGAATTATCGGCTAGAGCGATTGCTAAAACGGTAATTGGCTCAAGTCTGGTTAAATCAGCAATGTTTGGAGCAGATGCGAACTGGGGACGTGTTATAGCCGCTGTAGGGCGTGCAGGCGAACCTTTGAATGTAGAGACAGTAGATATTCGATTAGGCGATATCGTCGTGCTGACAGGCTCTAGACCGGTTACATTTGATGAAGAAGCAGCATTAGCTTATTTGCAAGGGGATAAAGTCGAAATCGTGGTTGATTTGCATTATGGTGAAGGACAAGCTGTAGCATGGGGCTGTGATTTGACGTATGACTATGTACGTATTAATGCCGCTTATCGCACATAACAATAGTATTGGATTATTCAAGTTCAAATAAAGGCTAGGTGATACAAACAATGAGCGGATCAACTACACGTACTTTTGTAATGAAGTGCGGAGGAAGTACACTTGCAGCATTACCTGATTCTTTTTTCACCGACTTGAATGAGATTCAGTTATCAGGTATCCAACCCGTTATCGTACATGGCGGTGGACCAGCAATCTCTGAAAATTTGAGCAAATTGGGTATTGAAACTGAATTTGTAGGTGGATTGCGTAAAACGACAGAAGAAGTATTAGATGTTGTAGAAATGGTACTATCAGGCAGTATCAACAAGCAGATTGTGCGACGTATCCAGAGTACAGGTGGCAAAGCGATCGGTATTTCCGGTGTAGATGGCTCATTGATCCAAGCCAAACCCGTAGCGAATTCTAGCGAAGTCGGGCTAGTCGGTGATGTAACCTATGTTGAAGCTTCTATTATTCAAGGAATTGTTGATCTAGGTTATATGCCGATCATTGCGCCTGTTGGAAGCGATGCTACAGGACAACGTTACAATATCAATGCAGATACTGCTGCCGGTGCGGTCGCTTCTTTTCTAGGTGTACCCCAAATGATAGTTGTTACCGACGTACCCGGAATTATGCGAACAATAGATGGCAACAAACAAGTATTGCCTCAAGTATCTATTCAAGATATCGAGGATATGATCGCTACCGGAGAAATCTACGGCGGCATGATCCCTAAAGTCAAAGCAGCTATCGCCTGCATTCACGGTGATGTCCAAGAAGTAATCATCGTAGACGGCACCGAACCCCAAGTACTCAGCCGTGTACTCAAAGGCGAAACCATAGGCACACGCATTGTACGTAAAAATTAAATCTACAATCAAGCTAAACCAACCATTACATCTATAGTTCAGATAGATGATAAACAGTATCTATTATTAAAAATTCCTGTTTATTTTGATTAGTATCTTAAAGATATTCAATCTCATACAAAGTATATGTAACCATATTATTATGTATCTGTGTATCTAACTTCAATAAATCTTGCAAAGACTAATTATATGTGCAAAAGTACGAATCCAGATTAGCGTATTTTAACTAATCAGCTTTTAAACTATTAAATCTATTTCATTAATCCAAAATTCAAGAACTAAATCTAAAAACTAAATTGAAGAACTTGAACTACCCTGCCACCCACCGGTAAATTCAAAAACGATCTTAAAATGAGGTTATATGCACAGAGTGGAAAAAATGGATTTGATTCTGAAAGAGCTACAAGCTTTCTTCAGAAAGCTGCTTCGTAAGCATTGACTTTAAGCTCGCCTTTGAGGTGGTATCCCTACCGCAAAGCGGAATCAAAAGGATACCACCTCAACAGCGACGACAAGAACAAATCCATTTTTGGAACGGTGTCCAGCATATCCCCCCATTTTCATTCGTTTTTCAAATCACACACTAATTATGAGGAGCGTGACCAGCATGGCTAATCCGATCAGCAGTCAATCTGCACAACCAACACAAAACGAGCAATCTGAAAGTTCTTTATTTCCGACGTATGCGCGTTATCCTATCGCTTTTGCTAAAGGAAAAGGCAGTTATCTATGGGATACCGATGGTAAGAAATATCTCGATTTCATGTGCGGAATTGCTGTGACGAATCTAGGTCATGCACCGGACGCTGTGATTGATAAACTCAAAAACCAGTTGGATCAACTGTGGCATACATCGAATCTGTTTCATATTCCGAATCAAGAGCAAGCTGCAAAATTAATTACCGATCATAGCTGTGGCGATGCAGTATTTTTCTGTAACAGTGGAGCAGAAGCGAATGAAGGGGCAATCAAGTTAGCTCGCAAATATCAACAAAAAGTCAAAGGTGAAGAACGCTACGAAATTATTACGTTCGGGCAATCATTTCACGGTCGTACGCTGGCTACATTGACAGCTACCGGACAAGATAAAGTCAAAGAAGGATTCCATCCATTGCCTGCTGGATTTGTGACTGTACCTTTACATGACCTGGATGCACTGAAGTCAGCTGTTAACGAACATACAGCAGCGATTATGATCGAAATGATTCAGGCTGAAGGTGGCGTCTATCCAGTAGAACCTGAATTTATGCAACATATTGTAGACCTGTGTAACGAGCATGGATTGCTACTCATTATTGATGAAGTACAGACAGGTATGGGACGTACAGGCAAAATGTTTGCCTATGAGCATTATGGAATCGAACCGGATATTTTCACATTAGCTAAAGGGCTAGGAAGTGGTTTCCCGATTGGCGCATTGGTCGGTAAAGCTTTTCTGAAAGAAGCTTTTGTCGCAGGCAGTCATGGCTCTACATTTGGAGGAACACCTCTAGCTACAGCCGCTGTTATCGCTACAATCGAAACGATGCAAGAACATAATGTGGTAGAACAAGCCGCTACAATGGGAACGTATTTACAACAACAATTACAAGAGAAGATCGGTCATCATCCATTTGTTAAAGATATTCGTGGGAAAGGATTATTGATCGGTATCGAATGTGATGGGCCTGTTGGAGAATTGGTTGTCGTTGGGCAAGAAAAAGGATTGTTGTTTATTACAGCAGGACCTAATGTGATTCGCCTGTTACCTAATCTATTGGTCACTAAAGAAGAAGTTGATCAAGCAGTCAATGGAATTAAAGAGATTATCGAAGCCTATGCGCCGATTGTAAATAGTCAGACCCAACTCAATGGTAAATAAACAGAAGGATGGAGGTTCATACCAATGACAGATACAGTATCGAAAAACAGCTCATTAGAGCTTAGTCATTTTAAAGGCAAAGATTTTGTAGAATTAAGCGACTATACGGCAGAAGAAATTCATTTTTTGATCGATCTAGCGATAGAATTGAAACGCAAGCAAAAAGCAGGAGAATCGTATCGTCCACTCGAAGGTAAAACAGTCGGATTAATTTTCGAGAAATCTTCGACACGTACCCGGGTATCTTTTGAAGTCGGTACTTTCCAACTTGGAGGACATGCGTTGTTCTTGAGTAAAAACGATATCCAGATGGGACGCGGAGAGATTATCGCTGATACAGCGCGTGTAATGTCTCGTTATCTCGATGGGATTATGATTCGTACGTTTGGACATGAAAATGTAACGGAACTAGCGAAATATGCAGATATTCCTGTGATTAACGGACTAAGCGATCTAGGGCATCCTTGTCAGGTGCTTGCTGATTTCCAGACGATTGTCGAAAGCAAAGGCAAACTCAAAGGATTGAAATTAGCTTATATCGGAGACGGTAACAATATGGCACACTCGCTGATGATCGGTGGTGCGCGTGTAGGTCTGGATGTGTATGTAGCTAGTCCAGAAGGCTATGAGCCTGATCCTGAAGTGGTGAAACAGTGCGAAGCCTTAGCGGCTGAAAGTGGAGCAATCATCAAAGTCGTACGCGATCCGAAAGAAGCGGTGCAAGATGCAGATGTAATCTATACCGATGTCTGGGCAAGTATGGGCTTTGAAGAAGAGCAGAAGATTCGGGAACAAGCTTTCAAAGATTATCAGGTCAATGAAGAATTGGTCAGTCATGCCAAATCCGATTATATCTTCTTGCATTGCCTTCCTGCTCACCGCGGTGAAGAAGTGAGTGCAGGTGTGATTGATGGACCGAACAGTGTCATTTTTGATGAAGCTGAAAATCGTCTACATGCACAAAAAGCGATTATGGCGGCTTTGATCGGATAACAAAAACGAAGTATGTTTATCGTTACTTAGAATTTGGAACAATAAAGCAAGATCATTGAAGATGAAAAAGAAAGAAACAACTGCGATTTTGACAAGAAGGAAAATGGAGGGAACACATTACTATGGCTAAAAATAAAATTGTACTTGCATACTCGGGTGGACTGGATACGTCTATCATTTTGAAATGGTTAAAAGAAACGTACGATGCAGAAATTATCGCATTTACTGCAGATATCGGGCAAGCGGATGAACTGGATGGATTGGAAGAAAAAGCGTTAGCAACAGGTGCTTCCAAAGTCTATATTGATGATCTACGTGCAGAATTTGCCGAAGACTTTATCTATCCTATGTTCCAAGCAGGAGCGCTATACGAAGGTCAATATCTTCTAGGTACAAGTATTGCTCGTCCACTGATTGCGAAGCGTATGGTTGAGATTGCGCGTGCTGAAGGTGCTATGGCTATCGCTCACGGTGCAACAGGTAAAGGAAACGATCAGGTTCGATTTGAATTGAATGCAGCGGCTCTAGCTCCTGAGATCAAAGTTATCGCTCCATGGCGCTTAGAAACATTCCGTGATCAATTCCCGGGACGTGCAGAAATGATTGAGTATGCTGAAAAACATGGTATTACTGTCACAGCTTCAGCAGCGAAACCATATTCAACAGATCGTAACTTGCTACATATTAGTTATGAAAGTGGTGTGCTGGAAGATCCGAACTTTGATGCAAGTGCAGAAAGCAACAAAGATATGTTCTTACTCAGCGTGTCTCCAGAAGATGCACCCGATCAACCCGAAATGTTAGATTTGGAATTTGAAAATGGGAACTGTGTTGCGCTTAATGGAGAGAAATTAACTCCGCTAGCAGCGATGGAGAAATTGAATGAGCTTGGTGGTAAACATGGTATCGGTCGTGTCGATATGGTGGAAAACCGTTTTGTCGGTATGAAGAGCCGCGGCGTATATGAGACACCGGGCGGAACGATTCTGTTCATAGCTCACCGTAAATTAGAATCATTAACAATGGATCGTGAAGTGATGAGTCTGCGTGATTCGTTAATTACACGTTATAGCAATCTAGTATACAATGGCTTCTGGTTCGCACCGGAACGTCTTGCTCTTCAAGCGCTTGTTACAGAAAGCCAAAAAAATGTAACAGGTACCGTACGTGTGAAATTATACAAAGGCAATATTATTGCAGCAGGTCTAAGCAGTCCATACAGCCTGTATAACCCTGAAATTGCAACGATGGAAGCTGATCCAACCAATGCTTATGATCAAGGGGATGCAGCAGGCTTTATCCAATTGAATGCTCTTCGTCTACGTGTAGGCGCAGGTGTGCGTCAAGCAGCTCAAGCGGATAAAGGAGAGTGAGTCATCGATATGAGTAAATTATGGGGCGGACGTTTTACCAAGCAAACGAATCATCTGGTTGAAGAATATACAGCTTCGATTAATTTTGATAAAGCTTTGGCAGAAGAAGATATTCAGGGCAGTCTGGCACATGTAAGTATGCTAGGCAAATGCGGAATTGTTCCTGCTGAAGATGTAGAAATCATCAAAAACGGACTGAACAAAGTATTGGAAAAAATTCGTGCAGGCGAGATTCAATTCTCTGTCTCTGACGAAGATATTCATATGAATATTGAAAAGCACTTGATCGAAGAAGTAGGCGCTGTTGGTGGTAAATTACACACCGGACGTAGCCGTAACGATCAGGTGGCTACAGATATGCATTTATATTTGCGTAAACGTGTGGTGGAGTTAACAGGACTACTGCATGCGTTACAAGAATCGTTGATTACACAAGCGAAAAGCAATATGGATACGATTATCCCGGGATATACGCATCTACAACGGGCTCAACCGATCCTTTTCCCTCATCATCTGATGGCATATGTCTCGATGTTTGAGCGTGATATTGATCGTCTGAAAGATAGCTACAAGCGGATCAATGTATTGCCATTGGGTGCAGGTGCACTTGCAGGAACGACTTTCCCGATCGATCGTCATTATGTAGCAGAGCAATTAGGATTTGATGGAGTCTACGAAAATAGTCTGGATGCAGTAAGTGATCGTGACTTTATCGTTGAATTTCTCGCAGGGGCTTCATTAATTATGACGCATCTTTCTCGTCTATGTGAAGAGTTAGTGTTATGGAGCAGTACTGAATTTAGCTTTGTTGAATTGGATGATGCGTTCTGTACCGGTAGCAGTATTATGCCACAGAAAAAAAATCCAGATGTTGCTGAATTGGTACGTGGTAAAACCGGTCGCGTGTATGGTAATCTGATCGGATTATTAACTGTGCTCAAATCGTTGCCACTTGCTTATAACAAAGATATGCAAGAAGACAAAGAAGGTATGTTTGATACCGTAGCGACTTTGGAAGGTGCACTTCAATTATTTGCTCCGATGATCGCTACGATGAAGGTCAATACAGGACGGATGCGTGAAGCGGTTAATAAAGACTTTTCCAATGCGACTGATATTGCAGATTTCCTGGTAGGCAAAGGGTTGCCTTTCCGTCAAGCTCATGAAGTGATTGGTAAAACGGTCTTATACTGTATTCAAGAAGGCAAATACTTGCTAGATCTAACACTGGAAGAATTCCAAAACTTCTCTCCATTGTTCGATGATAGTATCTACGCGGTGTTGCAACCAGAAGCTGTCGTGAATGCACGTAATGTATACGGCGGTACAGCAACTGTACAGGTAGCAGCAGCTATCGAACGTGCAGAAGATAAATTAACGCACACTGTAACATGGCTAGAAGGTCATGTACAGTAAAATAAATGATCGATAGGTAAGCGAGTAATTGCTTAATAATTTTCGCATAGAATAGAGCAGTATTGGAGTATGGATGATGTCTCGTGTTGCTCTTCTCTATTCTTATTGCTTTTAACCTATCATTTCAAAAAAGTCATCTCAAAAAAAAGGACAACCATGCTGATGCTGGTTGTCCTTTTTGAATATTACGATTTGATCACCAGTCCCATTAGCCCTACAAATGAAGAAGCTTGATAAGGCGATATAATACATCCGCGTAAATCTTCAATCTCAATCTGCAAACTTGTAAAATCACAGGTGCTTAGATCAACTGTATCTAACGAAGTGCCTGACAGCATCGCTGTATCTAATTGACATTGTTCGAAAAAAACAGAGTTAAATACCGATGAACAATAATCAGCACCAAGCAATGAACAATTTTCAAAAAGAACACGCTTGAACTGGGAAAAGCGAAATACAGAATAATCAGCAACACAATCAGTAAAACGAACATTTTGCAATCGACTTTGAGCAAAATCAGTACCGATTAATTTGCAGTTGCGAAATTCAGTACGATGTACAAACGAGCGAGGAAATGGAATATTAGACAGATCACATTGATCAAATATTACATCGGTCAGTTCGATTTCAGCTAAATGAGACTCGATCATATCTACGTGTTCAAAGATTGTTTTGTCAAAAGAAACACGCTGTGCTTCCTGACGATCAATGGTGAAATGTTCTATTCTGGCATGGCTGAATTCGTCTTTGGATTGCAATGTGTATAAAGGCTCATGTAAAGTTTCTAAATGCTGAGGAATTTTAGGTGCTTCGATTGAGATATTCATATGTACATGTACCTCCTGAATTGGGATTGTTATTATTGTATATCAATGATAAGTAGTTATTCTATGACTCGGTGCCTAGATTATGATTTTGCTGTGATATCTGTTACAATAACAGCACTTCTTAGTTCATATAACTGTAACAATAAAAATATCGAAATCCTATTGCGTATTCTACAAAAAGAGATACAATAAGACTGAAAATGTTCACGTTAACAAAATGAATAAACATTGATGAATCAACGAAAGGAAGGAATACAATGACTGCTAAATTTTTGGATCAAAACTTTATGTTACATAGTGATACAGCGATCCAACTGTATCATCAAGTAGCCAAAGATATGCCGATTATTGATTACCATTGTCATTTAAGTCCGCAAGAAATTTTGGAGAACAAAACGTTTAAGAATATTACAGAAGCATGGTTGTACGGCGATCATTACAAATGGCGGGTTATGCGTGCAAATGGTGTAGAAGAAAAATATATTACAGGCGATGCCGATGATTACGACAAATTTCTAGCGTGGGCAAGAACAGTACCGCAATTGATTGGCAATCCACTGTATCACTGGACTCATCTTGAATTACAACGCTTTTTCGGAGTAGAAGAATTATTAAGTGAAAAGACAGCTCCGCAGATCTGGCAAAAAGTAAATGAACAGTTACAAGGAGAAGGATTCGGAGCACGTGATCTGATTACCAAATCGAAAGTAACTGTAGTGTGTACAACCGATGATCCGGTGGATGATCTTGGTTATCATGCACAGATTCGTGGATTGAACGATTTCTCTACAGCGGTGTTGCCAAGCTTCCGCCCGGATAAAGCATTAGAAATTAATCGTGCGACATTCCGTCCGTGGTTAGAGCAATTAGTAGCGGTGTATGGTTCAGATATTCGCACTTATGATGACTTTTTGAAAGCGCTTGAGCAAAGAGTTCGCTTTTTCCATGCGGCAGGTGGACGTGTATCTGACCATGCACTGGATACGGTTGTTTTTGCAGAAGCGACGCAAGCAGAAGTGAATGAGATTTTTGCCAAAGCATTAGAGCAAGGACAAGTAAGCAGTGAAGAAGAAGCGAAGCACAAATCGTATACACTTGTATTTTTAAGTCAATTGTATGCTGAATTGGATTGGGCGATGCAGTTCCATATTCATGCGCTACGTAACAACAATACATCGATGTTCCGTAAGTTAGGGCCGGATACCGGTTATGATTCCGTAAATGATGGATTGATCGCCAAACCATTAGTATCGTTACTAGATGCGATGGAATCGGCAGGAGCATTACCGAAAACGATTTTGTATTCACTGAATCCGAATGATTACCCTGTATTAGCTAGTGCAGCAGGTAGCTTCCAGAGCGGTGGAATCGCTGGCAAAATTCAGTTTGGTACAGCATGGTGGTACAACGATCATCGTGATGGTATGCATGAACAAATGAAATTGTTAGCCAATATGGGTGTGTTAGCACGTTTTGTAGGAATGCTAACCGATTCACGTAGCTTTTTATCGTATACCCGTCATGAATATTTCCGCCGTCTATTATGTGATCTATTAGGAACATGGGTAGAGCAAGGGGAAGTTCCTGATGATATGGAATTGTTAAGCGGTATCGTTGAAGGCATTTGTTATACGAATGCAGAGCAGTACTTTAATTTTCCTGCTGTAGTGTCTGTGCAATAAAAAGATACAAAAATCGCTTTGGCTGACTGTTAGAATAAGTGATCTATTATAGTAATGTTCTAGCGTATGCAGTCAAAGCGATCTTTATTTTAAAAGATTATGTGATTAATTTCACAATATATGAATGTGTGATAGCAAAGTTATTATGAATGCCATAAGTATAACAACGCGTAGTAGAGGAGCCAAATCGTATCCATATTGTAAGCGGTTGATTTTATCAAATCAAGGGGTGTGTCACATGGGAGTAGCTACATTAAAAGGGGTTAAAGCAGAAGAAAATGTAATTGACGGCAAGATCAGTCTTAAAGAAAAGATTTCATACGGTATGGGGGACTTTGGGAACGGATTTATGTTTGATCTAGGGCAATTGTATCTGCTTAAATTTTTTACAGACGTTGCCGGTATTCCTGCAATCGCAGCAGCAGGTATTTTTCTAGTCAGTAAATTATTTGCAGCGATCTGTGATCCGATTGTAGGTTCATCGATTGATTATCGCAAAAACATCGGGAAGAACGGTAAATTTAGACCGTATCTGATCTATGGAAGTATTATTCTTGCGATTCTTACAGTGTTTACGTTTATCTCACCTAATCTATCGGTAACCGGTAAATTAATTTATGCGTATGTGTCTTATATGATCTGGGGAATTGGCTATTCATTTGTTAATATTCCTTATGGTTCACTTGGAGCATCGATCACTCAGAATACGATTGAACGAGCGTCGTTATCTTCATTCCGTCAAGCGGGTTCGCTTGGAGCACTATTTGTAACCAGTGTTATTGTGATGCCCTTGATTGTGCATTTTGCTAATCCATCTGTAGGATTTCCAGTGGTTATGGGAATTATGTCTGTGATTGGAGTACTTGCTTTTATTGTCTGCTTCCGTGGAACCAAAGAACGGATTATTAGTCAGGCAGCTCCTTCTGAAAAATTATCGGTTGGCAGTGTAGTCAAAACGTTTGTCAGTAACAAACCACTGTTAGTGCTGGTATTGATGACGGTGTTTACCATTTCAGCTTACAATATCAAATCAGCGATGTTGATTTATTTTGCTCAATATAATCTTGGTAATGTGGAATTAATGGCGTATATGAACTTTATTATTATCGGATCTTCCTTTATCGGCGTGTTATTTTTACCTAAACTGGTGAAAAGATTCGGTAAACGCAAAACAGCAATGATCGGGCTTGGAATAAGTGTGGTAGCAGATACGATCAACTTTATTGCACCATCGAATGTGTATCTTTTCACAATCTTAGCGAGTATTGCTTTTATCGGTATTAGTATTCCGAATGGTGTTACATGGGCGTTTGTATCCGATATTATCGATTACGGAGAATGGACTTCTGGCGAACGTAAAGAAGGAACTACTTATTCGTTGTTTAACTTTTCACGTAAATTGGCACAATCATTATCCGGTTTCTTATCAGGGGTAGGTCTGGCTGTAATCGGTTATGTACCGAATGTCGTGCAGACAGTAGGCACACAAATCGGGATCAAAGCATTACTTTGTCTGTATCCTGCGATTGCACTAGCGATTGCGATGTTAATTATCGGATTAATGTACAAATTAACAGATAAAAAGCATGAACAAATCGTCGAAGAATTACAATTGCGTCATCAACCTTTAGAGTAAATACGAGTGAGAACAATCGCATAGCGTCCGGCAACCATCCGTATTATGGTGAGTAGATCATAATATGTTATTCTTAGGAGAAGAGGAACGACCGTATCCTCTATTCTGTTCTATTGGACAAGCTGGAATAAAGGAAGGTATGCATATGGCAGCCACAATTAAAGATATCGCAAAGCTAGCGAATGTTTCTCATACGACTGTTTCTCGTGCACTTAATAATAGCCCTCTTATTAAAGAGGTCACCAAACGTAAAATTATGCAAATTGCGCAAGAAGTTAATTATATCCCTAATTATAATGCGAAAAGTCTGGTGTTACAGCGGTCGCATACGATCGGTTTGTTTTTTACCAGTATCTCTAATGGTACAAGTAGTAGCTTTTTTGCCGCTACGATTCGCGGGGTGAATCGTGTGATCGGGATTGAATACAATTTATTTGTACGCGGAATAGATGATTATTTGGATTACAGTTCTATTCATCATAAGCGATTTGATGGCATTATTTTGATGAGTCAAAGTGAAGCTGATAACGACTTTATCAATCATGTGCTAGAGCAAGAGATTCCAATTGTTGTTCTTAATCGTCTACTGCCAGATGCGAATCTAGTCAATATTGTATCTAATGATAAAGAAGGCTCGTATCATGCTGGTCATTTTCTAATACAGCAAGGTCATACGCAGATCGCGATTATAGAAGGAATCAAAAGCTTCAAATCGACAGAACAACGTCGATTAGGATTTTTACAAGCGCTGGAAGAAAGTCAATTATCGATTCCAGCAGAATATATTGTCGGTGGAGAATACGATACAGAGAGCGGTTATCAAGCGATGCAACAATTGTTAGCATTATCATCACCACCTACTGCTGTATTTTGCTCCAATGATGATATGGCGATTGGTGCGATGAATGCGGCATTTGAACAAGGATTGAAAGTACCACAGGACTTGTCGATTGTTGGCTTTGATGATATTAATTTCTCGATGTATACCAATCCTGCATTAACAACAGTAAAGCGTCCGATCGAAGATATTAGCGCACGCGGAGCAGAGAAAATATTAGAACAGATTCGTGAGAAAGAAACCCAACAAGAATTGATCTTTGTCGAAACTGAATTGATTCAACGTAAATCAACAGCAGTTCGTTCGTGATAAAGGTTCAAAATATATTCATCAGCTAGGCTAGAAGGAGGATTCCAGAGCATCAGTAGACGCACAGGAATTCTCTTTTTAATAAATAATAAGATTGTGATCTAATTCACTTTGTTAACGTGTGCATAAAATTATAATCATTAGTAAGTACTTTATAAATGAACGTAAGATTCGTTCACGATAGACAGTTCAACAAATCAACGATCAGGAGGATCTATAATGAACACACTGAACCGAACCACATACCATGCTACAACCTATACTGAAAAAGTAGTGCAATTTGGCGAAGGTAATTTTTTGCGAGCTTTTACCGATTGGCAGATTCATCAGATGAACAAAAAAGCGAACTTTGATGCAGGAGTTGTTATCGTACAACCGTTAGCTACAGGGATGGCTGAACAACTCAATGAACAAGATGGATTATATACGGTATATCTAGAAGGTATTCAAGATGGACAGCCTTCTCAGACACATGAAGTGATTGAGTGTGTAACACGCGGAATCAATCCTTATGAACATTATGAAACCTATGAAGCTTTAGCCTACCAACCAGAACTTCGCTGGATTATTTCCAATACAACAGAAGCAGGCATTGCTTTTCATCCAACAGATCAGTTAGCAGATCGTCCACAGCAAAGTTATCCGGGTAAATTAACATCGCTACTGTATCGTCGGTTCCGTCATTTTCATGGAGAAGCAAGTAAAGGGTTTATTATTCTTCCATGTGAATTGATAGATCATAATGGAGATGAACTAAAAAAAATCGTGTTGCAATATGCAGACTTGTGGAACTTAGAGCCTGAATTTGTTGCATGGGTACATCAAGCAAATACATTTTGTAGCAGTCTGGTAGATCGGATTGTTCCCGGTTATCCCAAACAGCGTATGCCTGAGATTACAGCAGAGCTTGGATATGAAGATTCATTTGTTGTAGTAGGTGAACCATTTCACTTACTTGTGATCGAAGGGCCGTCTTGGATTGAGCAAGAATTGCCGTTTGCCCAAGCAGGTTTGTATATCAAAGTCGTAGAAGATATGGCTCCGTATCGTACACGTAAAGTACGTATTTTGAATGGTGCTCACACCGCTATGACCCCTGTTGCTTATCTGTATGGTCTAAATACAGTTGCAGAGACGGTCGATCATCCGGTGACAGGTGCTTTTGTACGATCATTGATCCAGGATGAGATTATACCTACGTTAGATTTGCCGGCAGAAGAGCTAGAGCAATTTGCTGAGGCTGTAATGGAACGGTTCCGTAATCCGTATGTACAACATTTTCTAATGAGTATTTCACTAAATAGTATTTCCAAATTCAAAACGCGTGATCTACCAACACTAACTGCTTATATCGAACAGACCGTCAAATTACCACAAAAACTTGTTTTTTCCCTTGCAGCTTTGATCGCTTTTTATAAAGGAGAACGCAGTGGAGAACCGATTGCGTTAAACGATGATATCGCTGTATTACAACAGTTAGCTGAATTATGGAAAGTATGCGATAACAGCCAACAAAGTCTACATCAACTCGTTACGGCTGTTTTGGGAGAATTATCTTTCTGGGGAATGGACTTGAACCATTATAGCGGCTTAACCGAGCAAGTGACGAACGATCTGTATCATATTCAACAACAAGGCATTGTCGTTGCTTTGCAAGCGTTGATGGATCATTCTGCAACACCTACTTCTTAATGGATACGCGGTACAAATCAGTGGATAGATACATCTTATGAGGAGGCATAATTAACCATGCTTGAATATATACAGATTCATCCTAATGACAATGTCGTCGTTGCATTGCGTGATTATCAACAAGGCGAAATGATTACACTGGATACACCAACTGCTTTTCAGCAACAGATTACAGTTACAGAAGATATCGCTCGCGGTCATAAAATTGCGCTTCAACCTATTGAGATCAATCAACATATTATCAAATACGGCTATCCGATCGGACATGCGATTCAACCGATTATAGCAGGTAGTCATATTCATACGCATAATGCCAAAACCAATCTAACCGGTATCGAAGAATATCATTATCATCCCAAAACGTTATTCAATCCGTATACGCTTGAAAATCGTACTTTTCAAGGCTATCGACGTAGCAATGGTGATGTAGGAATTCGAAATGAATTATGGATCGTACCTACTGTGGGCTGTGTGAACGGAATTGCTGAATTGATTCTAAGCGAGTTCCAGCGTGAAGTAGGTGATATCGCTCCTTTTGAAAATACATTAGTACTCAAACACAGCTATGGTTGCTCTCAGCTAGGGGATGATCATCAATATACAAGAACTATTTTGGCAGATGCGGTCAAGCATCCGAATGTAGGTGGTGTGCTTGTACTTGGACTGGGATGCGAAAATAATGAAATGGATCAATTCAAAGTAGCGATTGGTGAATACGATGAACATCGGGTCAAATTCCTTGTCTCTCAAATGGTATCAGACGAAGTAGAAGCAGGCGTACAACTGCTTAAAGAGATATTTGCCCATGTACAGGGTGATCATCGAGAAGATATTCCTTTATCCGATCTTAAAATCGGACTGAAATGTGGCGGTTCGGATGGATTATCTGGGATTACAGCGAATCCACTATTAGGTAAATTATCAGACTATATGGCGGCGCAAGGCGGGACAACAGTATTGACCGAAGTACCTGAGATGTTCGGCGCAGAACAGATATTGATGGAACGAGCAGCAGACGAACAAGTATTTGGCAAAATCGTACATCTGATTAATGATTTCAAGCAATATTTTATGGATTACAAACAGCCTGTATATGAAAATCCTTCTCCTGGTAACAAAGCAGGCGGAATTACAACATTAGAAGATAAATCACTGGGTTGTACGCAAAAGTCAGGCATTTCGCCTGTACAAGATGTTCTATTATATGGAGAACGATTGCAGACACGTGGACTGAATTTGTTAAGTGCACCGGGCAATGATCTGGTAGCTTCGTCTGCACTGGCGGCAGCAGGTTGTCAGCTGGTGATTTTTACTACCGGACGAGGAACACCTTTCGGTTCCTTTGTACCTACGATGAAAGTGGCTACCAATTCCCCTTTATTTGCGAACAAACCGCATTGGATCGATTATAATGCAGGCACACTGGTTGAAGATGTAACGATAGAAGATGGATTACAAGATTTTATTGATTACATTATTGAAGTTGCCAGTGGTCGCTGGGTGAATAATGAGAAAAATAAATTCCGCGAACTTGCGATATTTAAAAGCGGAGTTACTTTGTAAATATAAGTACGCGTTTGGCATCTTGAACGCAATATATGCTATACTCATTCCATTGTGACCAACGGGTCAGTAACTGATCGATGCTTTGCAGAAAGATCATGTTATGATTACGACAAAGGAGTGAGTGTATGTCAGCGTCTGTGGCTGCAAAAAATCAAAAAGCTTCAAAAACAGGCTGGATCGTTGCAGGGTTGTTGCTCGGTATTTTTATTGCGGCGATCGATAATACGATCGTAGCTACAGCGATTGCGACGATTGTAGGTGATCTTGGAGGATTTGATCAATTTGTATGGGTAACTTCAGCATACTTGGTCGCTTCACTCGCAGGTACACCTATTTTCGGCAAACTATCGGATATGTACGGTCGTAAGCGATTTTTTATTTTTGGTGTTGTTGTCTTTATGCTTGGTTCTATTTTGTGTGGTACAGCAGACTCGATCGTACAACTTAGTATTTATCGAGCGATTCAAGGGATTGGTGGCGGTGCGCTGGTACCGATTGCTTTTACGATTGTATTCGATACATTCCCACCGGAAAAACGCGGTAAAATGACAGGTTTACTGGGCGCTGTATTTGGTATGTCCAGTTTATTTGGCCCACTGTTAGGCGCTTATATTACCCAATATATGAACTGGCGCTGGGTGTTCTATATCAATGTTCCGTTTGGGATTGTTTCGTTTCTATTGGTTATGATTTTTTATCATGAATCGATGGAACGTTCGAAGCAAAAAATCGATTGGTGGGGCGCAGCGTTATTGATCGGAGCTGTCGTGTCCTTGATGTTCGCTTTAGAACTAGGCGGAGATACGTATGCTTGGAATTCAGGTGTGATTTTAGGATTGTTTGCAAGCTTTGTGATATTGCTGATCGGATTTATTTTTGCAGAACAGAAAGCCGCAGAACCTATTATTTCATTTCCGATGTTCAAAGATCGACTGTTCAGTAGTAGTACATTAGCCGCTTTTTTCTATGGAGCCGCTTTTATTACAGTCGCGCTCTATATTCCGATTTATATTCAAGGGGTTAGCGGTGGAACAGCGGTTAATTCAGGGCTTACTCTAATGCCGATGACGATCGGGTCTGTGATTGCAGCGATGCTTGGCGGGATACTGGTAAATAAATTAACATTCCGCCGAATTATGATGATCTCTGGATTTTTATTTGTACTAGGGATGGCATTGTTAAGCCGGATTACACCGGATACACCTGCATTGCTATTATATCTGTATCTGGCTACAGCAGGCTTCGGAATTGGATTTTCTTTCTCAGTGCTGAATATCAGCGGAATTCAGAACTTTGATTTCCGTCAACGCGGAGCAGCGACCTCTACATTAACATTTGTTCGTTCGCTGGGGATGGCACTGGGTGTTACGATATTTGGATTGATCCAACGTAGCTTATTAAGCAATCAATTAGAAGCAGGGATAAATCAGAGTGGTGGTGAAAGTGCATTACCAGCAGGACTTGATCTGACTCAGCTTGATCCGCGTGCCTTGCTATCCGATGATATCAAATCTCATTTGCCAGCTCAGGTGATTGAGATGATTCAGGTAGCATTAACAAGTTCGATTGCAGGTACATTTATGTGGGCAGTCTTACCAGCTATTGGAGCCCTTATCGCTGTTTCCTGTATGGGAAAAGAACGTGCTCTTCAAACAAATAAGCCTACTCAAAAGTAAGTAATAACGTGATTGCAACACAAAGTAGTCATAGCAGGTATCCATAACAAACCCCAAAAAGATCGTTCATCTTCAGGTCAGTCTGAGATGGAACCGCTTTTGAAGGACGTTAGCAGAAGAAAGTCTGATTTCAGCATTGCGCTGATTTCAGGCTTTTTTGATTATGGAGTGATTTTCGAGTTATTATAGTACTCAAATGGTAACGAATTTGTTACAATAGAGATTGTTGAATCTGTCTTTCAAACATATGGTGTTTTGCTACATCCAGTACAAAGTACCTAATCGTATATTGGTTTACTTGATAAGAACCAACCTACCTATACTTAATGTTGTCTGTGAAAACGAATAGTAACCGTATAAGAAGAAATGGTGAGTCTAAATACCATGTACCACATGCAATCAACAAAACCATTCAGACATCATCTCTGATAACAAAATGTTGTCTATGATAAGGTGAATGATCTGATTATTTAGGAAGTGATAATTTGATAGAAATGCAGGATGTCTGGAAAACTTATCCGAATGGAGCTCATGCTCTTCAAGGTGTATCTGTGAAGATTGATCGCAATGAATTTGTATATGTGGTCGGTCCTTCTGGTGCGGGTAAGTCTACCTTTATGAAATTAATGTATCGTGAAGAAACACCAACAAAAGGTCAAATTTCTGTAAATGGATTTAATTTAGGCAAATTAAAACAGCGTAAGATTCCACTGTTGCGCCGTAATATCGGAGTTATTTTTCAAGATTTCCGTCTACTACCGAAATTAACAGCTTACGATAATGTTGCTTTTGCAATGGAAGTTATTGAAACGCCGCGAAAATTAATGAAAAAGCGGGTAATGGAAGTACTTGATCTGGTAGGGCTTCAAAGTAAAGCAGGGCGTTACCCTGAACAAATGTCCGGTGGTGAGCAACAGCGGATAGCTATTGCACGCGCAATCGTCAATAATCCGGCTGTGATTATAGCGGATGAACCTACAGGAAACCTTGATCCAGAGACTTCATATGGGATTATGCAATTGCTAGACGAAATTAATTTCCGCGGAACAACGATTATTATGGCTACTCATAACAGAGATATTGTTAATTCGATGCGTCGTCGGGTATTAGCGATCGAAGACGGTATGATCGTCAGAGATCAGATTAGAGGGGAGTACGGTTATGAATTTTAATACCTTCTTGCGACACTTGCGGGAAGGTTTTAGAAGCGTATTCCGCAACGGGTGGATGTCAGTTGCATCGATCACCTCTATTATTGTGTCTCTGTTTATTTTGGGTGTATTTATTTTGTTAGTTTTGAATGTGAATCAACTTGCCGATCAGGCAGATAGCGAAGTAGAGATCAACGTCTTTTTGGAACTCAATGTCGATCAATCATTGCGACAAGAGTTGCAACAAGAGATCAGCGCTATGACAGAAGTGAGTACTGTTACATTTGTTCCCAAAGCGCAAGGGTTACAAGAATTACGTGATCGTCTAGGTGAAGGTGGAGAATCATTCTTGCAAGGGTATGCGCAAGATAATAATCCATTGCCTGATGCTTTACGTATCCAAGTTATTGAACCAACTACCGTTCCTTTTGTCGCTCAGAAGATAGAAGCATTAAATAAAGAACATCCTGAAAAACCTATCCTTAAAGTTCGGTATGGTGGAGATACAGTACAGACGTTGTTCAAAGTGACAGCATTGATCCGCAATATTGGTCTAATTCTGGTTGCTGCTCTTGGATTGATGGCGATGTTCTTGATAGCGAATACGATTCGAGTGACTATACTCGCGCGTCGTCGTGAAATTAGTATTATGAAGTTAGTGGGAGCCACCAATCAGTTTATACGATGGCCTTTCTTTATTGAAGGTGCATTGTTAGGCGGTATTGGTTCACTCGTAACGATCGCTATTTTATTTATAGGGTATCAGCAATTGGTAGCCGCTTCGGTTCGTTCATTCGGAATAGCGTCTGTGATCACTTTGATTCCTTTACAGCAAATCTGGCCGTTATTGGGCAGTTTACTACTAGGACTTGGAGTATTGATCGGAATATGGGGCAGTACACTCTCAATTCGTCGCTTTCTTAAAGTATAAAATAAATTATTTTCGTAAATATGCAAAAAAAGCTAAGATATCTGCAAAACATTGCCGATAATCATACTTGATGCAAGTGCTGAACGCCGGAAAACGACTGTTTCAAAAACCTACAAACGGTAAAAGGATGGGGAGAAAAAGTTGAAAAAAGTCGCATCAGTTATGGCTGTTATTTTATTGGCAGTCTCAGTGATCCAACCACAACAAGTACACGCCGCCAAATCGGTTAGTGATATCCAGAGTCAATTAAATGCTGTGGAGAAAAAAGCACAGGAAGCAGCCCAACAGAAGAAAAAAGCTGCTGCTCAAAAGAAAAAATCGCAAATGCTAAAAGCTAGAACACAAAAAGATCTAGGTAAAGTCTTGCAAGCGATCAATGAAGTGAGCAGTCAGTTGGCTCGCGTTTCTAGTGATATTTCACAAACGGAATCAGGTCTTCGTCAGGCGAAAAAAGATTTGGCTGAAACCAAAGAACGTATTCATGCTCGTGAAGGTATGATTGATACTCGTGTACGAATGATGTATACCGACGGATTAATCTCTTATATGGATGTGTTAATGGCTTCAACGAACTTTTCCGATTTTGTAGAACGTGCGGATTCATTGCGTATGATTGTAGACCAGGATCAGGACATCTTGGCTCAACATGAAAAAGACAAACAATTCGTCATCGTGACACAGAAAAAATTAACCGCTTCGTATGCGAAAGCGAAAAGTCTATACGCTGAAAAAGCAGAGCGTAAAGGCGAATTAGATGCAAAAGAAAATGAAAAACAAGTACTCATTTCTAAATACAACACACAGATTGAAAATGCGGATGATATCACATCCGAGCAAGAACAAGCGTTGTGGGATTTAGCAGACAAACGTGCTTCTCTGTATCAAGAGAAAACAGCACTAGAAGCACAAGAAAGAGCAGCAGCGGCGGCTCGTGCGGCAGCAGAAGCTCAAGCAAGAGCAGAAGCAGCAGCCAACAATCCTCCATCGTCTGATGATGGTGGCGGTTATACTCCACCAAGTACAGGTGGATATCAAGGTAGCGGCAATGGAAGTATGGGTCTACCGGTGAATGGTGCGCGTATTTCTTCTCCTTTCGGATATCGTAATCACCCGATTCAAGGGGTATACAAATTGCATACAGGAGTCGATTTTGCAGCTCCACAAGGAACCGATATTCATGCTGCTCAAGGTGGAACGGTAGTCGTTGCTCAATGGCAAAATGGATACGGAAATACAGTTATTATCGATCATGGAAATGGGATCAAAACATTATACGGACATATTCGTGATGGCGGTATTGCTGTTTCTGTAGGTCAGACAGTAAGTCAGGGACAGAAGATTGCAGAAGTAGGTTCTACAGGGAACTCTACAGGCCCTCACTGTCACTTTGAAGTACGTGTGAATAATACGCCTGTCGATCCGATGGGTTATCTGTAATAGCGTTAAGCTCAGAGAGGCGGTAACACATGATGAGAAAACGCACCGTAGCACTGCTTGTTATTGCCATGATGGTGCTAAGTAGCGTGCTTACACTGGCTTTTACCAGTCTGCCAGGAATTGCTCGTAATGCTGTAAATGGACAAGGATTGCTCGCTGCACTTAGCGGTGGAGGTCTAAGCGATCAACAACAGAGCAAACTCAGTACAGCTGCTTAAATTGATTGAAAGTAATTATTACCAAGATGTAGATAGTAACAAGCTTGTAGATGGTGCAATCAATGGGATGATGGAAGCGTTAGGTGATCCTTATTCCAGTTATATGGCTCCTGAGACAGCGACTCAGTTTTCTGAATCGATCGCAGGATCATTTACAGGAATCGGTGCAGAAGTATCGCAAGAAGATGGCAATGTCGTGATCGTTTCGCCGATCAAAGGTTCACCTGCGGAAAAAGCAGGATTACGTCCGAAAGATATTATCGTATCCATCAATGGCGAATCACTAGCTGGTGTGGACTTGAATGATGCTGTGAATAAGATTCGTGGCAAAAAAGGAACAACGGCTACAATTGAAATTAAACGTTCAGGCAGTTCCAATAATTTGACGTTCAAAATTGTCCGTGATGATATCGATGTCGAGACAGTCACTTCGAGAATGACTGCTGACAAAATCGGTGTGATTACCGTAACGCAGTTCTCGATGAATACCGCAGAGCGCTTTGATGCTGAAGTCAAAAAGCTTGAAGGCGAAGGTATGAAAGGTCTTGTGATTGATGTTCGTAACAATCCAGGTGGCGTTCTGTCTGTTGTAATTGATATGGCTGAACAATTTGTCCCGAATGGCAAATTGATCGTACAAGTCGAAGATAAAGCAGGTAAACGTGATGAGACCAAGTCTACCGGCAAAGGGGTTAAGTATCCGATTGCTGTCGTAACAAATGGTGGTAGTGCAAGTGCTTCTGAGATTCTAGCAGGTGCATTGAAGCAATCTGCGGGTGCTACATTATATGGTGAGACTACGTATGGTAAAGGTACTGTGCAGACAAGTATGGACAATATCTTTAACGATGGTAGTTTAATCAAAATTACGATTGCTAAATGGTTGACTCCAAATGGAGATTGGATTCATAAAAAAGGAATCAAACCGGATGTGAAAATTGCTCCGCCCGATTACTTTACCGTGACTCCAATCAACAAAGAAAAAACACTCAAATATGATATGAACAATAGCGATATTAAGAGTGCTCAAATTATGTTAGATGGTCTTGGTTACAGTGTCGATCGCAAAGACGGTTATTTTGATCGTGATACCGAGAGTGCAGTGAAATCATTCCAGACCAAGCAAAAGCTGACGGTGACAGGTGCGATTGATGAGAAAACAGCAACTGCCCTTGAGATTGCATTAGTGAAGCATATTCAAGACCCACAATATGATGTTCAAATGAACAAAGCGATTGCTGGGGTTGAAAAGCAAATTTCTACAGCGAATACCAAATAATTTAAAGCTAACACTCCTATATTCATATGTATTTCCAAAAAGAAGGCTGTTATAGCCTTCTTTTTTTATGTAGAATAGAGAGAGTTGAGTCCAAGTAGGATTTGATGGTACGATTTCTATGAAAGCCAGATAGATGGCAAAGGAGAGTGGCAACCGTTGAACGTGTTAGGTGAGGCACTCCGTATGATAGGCGGGGCTTTAGGGGCGCTATTAACACAGCCTTTTTATTATATATTTTTAATCGGTGTTTTGTTGCATTACAGACGTCAAGGTATTCTTGAACGTAAATTATTTAATATTCGTATTTATGTCTATGCAGGTCGTGTATTACGTACAGTGATTACAGGAATTATTGTCGGATTACTGGTATCGATTGTGATGGCATTTATAGGTATACATATACAGACAGAAGTTATCTGGTGTATAGGAACAATTTTGATTCTATTATCCGTATTCCGTCTGCGTTATGCTCATATAACGATGGCTTTGGCTGTACTTACGCTCATTTATATGGTGTTGCTCTCTTTACCGTCATGGCAACCTATAGGTTTTATCGGACAAGTGATAGAGAGTATTCGCAATGTAGATTTGCCTGGATTGTTAGCCATCTCGGTATTATTACAATTGATTGAAGCAGTATTATTCCGTATGCAAGCCACTCGTTTTTCTTCTCCAGTTGTCATTGAAGGCAAGCGTGGTAAGCCTGTAGGGGCCTATGCAATAGAAGCATTCTGGCCGATTCCTTTATGGTTATTTATCCCTTCCACCGGTGGTCTTGTTCTGCCATGGACACCGCTTCATGGAGCAGAGTCATGGATAAATGGTGTATCTTTAACAGCATTACCGGTGATGATCGGTTGCAGTATATTAACACAGACCCATTTGCCACAAGTCAAAGTGAATGCGATAGCCAAGCGATTATTACAGAGTAGCTTTATTATGATCGTACTTGCGGCTTTGGCACTGTGGTGGGCGCCTATCGCTATCCCTGCATTAGTGATCGCTGTAATTTTACGTGAATGGATTATGTATGTGAGTAGACGAGAAGAGTCGCAGCAGAGCCCATTATTTATTCGTGGATTACGGGGACTTAAAATACTAGATGTTATCCCAGCTAGCCCGGCGGCAGAGTTAGGTATTACCGCAGGGGAAAGTGTATATAAAGTGAATGGACAGTTGATTCAAGATCCACAATCATTACATGCGGCATTACGAATCAATCCAGCTTTTTGCAAATTGGAAATATTAAATATTCAGGGCGAAAGTAAATTTCTACAACGAGCGATCTATGCAGGAGATCATCATCAGTTAGGCATGATTTTTGCACCGGATGATCAAGCTGTTATCTCTCCAGATATTCAGCGTTTATCGGTCTGGCATCTGGTCACCAAACCTCGTGTACACAAGTTAAACAACAGTTATCAGGAAGCGGATGCGACATTATTGCTAGAAAGCAATCTGGCTACGGAAACAGAAGTGCCTGAAGAGCCGATTGAACTGACTCCCGAGTATATCGAAAAGCATGGATTACCCAAGCGTCCACGACGTAAGTGAGTACTATTCAGTGCTGTAGTGTTAGGACGAGTCATTGCTTTACAACATAAGTAAGTATTTGAATATCAGCTAAAATAAATTATAAAAAAACAAAAAGCACTCAAGTGTATCTGCTCCTCTGTTGATAGAGAGTACACTCGGGTGCTTTTTTGAATTCAAAAATTGATATTCAAGTCTTACATTAAAGCCTACCTATCACATGGTATTGAAAATACGAATGCTATTACTTAATCGCTCCTATTAGTCTTGCAACTGACGTAAAACGATAATTTCTACACGGCGATTTTTTTGACGGCCTGCCGCTGTTGAATTATCTGCGGTTGGACGTGTATCTCCATAACCTGCATATTGAAACTTCGATTTGTCTAATCCTTTAGTATCAATAAAATAACGTAGAACAGACAATGCACGTGCGCCCGACAATTCCCAGTTATCTTGATAACGTGAGGCATTCACAATAGGTAAATTATCGGTATGTCCTTCAATACTGACTGTCGTATCAATAGATTGGAATAAGCTAGATAATTGTGCAAGTGTTGCTAATGAAGGTGATTTGAGATTCGCTTGACCTTCGTTAAATAAAAATTGATCACTGAGTGTAATAGAGATCCCTTGCGGTTTGTCAGCGACAACGACTTGATTGCCTAGATTATTGGTTTTGACATACTTTTGGATCACACTCATTAGATTCGCTAATTCACTTTCTTGCTTACGAAAAGCTTCTTCGCGATTGGTCAGTGTAGTTGCTCCGCTTTGTGTATCTTTACCGCCTGCATTGCCTGCTTGATTACTGGTCGAAGTAGAACCGCCGTTACTTGTATTTTTGCCAGCGGTTCCTGTGATACCTTTACCGCCATCTAGAATCGAATTATCGCTTTGGAAAGTAAGTTGTAATGAATCAGTCAGCACCTGATACTTGGCAGTATCTACATGACTTACTGAATACATCACAACAAAGAAGATCAGTAACAACGTAATTAAATCAGCATAGGTAATCAGCCAACGATCTTGCTGATTATGTCCAGTGCCTTTTTTACCTCGCCGAGAATAACGTGCCATCGTTATTCCTCCCCTGTTCTAGCTTCACGAATAAGATTTCCATTGTTCTCAGGCAAAAACGTTTCTAACTTTTTACGTACCAATTGAGGATTTTCGCCATTTTGGATCGATAACACGCCTTCTAATAACATTTCCATCGTTTGAATATCAAGCTCGCTACGAGAACGGATTTTGGAAGCGATCGGTAAAAAGATGAGGTTGGCACTAGCAACACCATACAAAGTCGCTGTAAAAGCAACAGCAATCGATCCACCTAATCCGGTAGGTTCGCTAAGACTACCTAATACTTGGATAAGACCCATAACGGTACCGATAATCCCCATTGTAGGTGCATACCCACCAGCAGAATCGAACACTTTAGCATATTGTTCATGTTCTAATTCTGTTTTGGTCATTTCCAGTTCAAGAATTTGTTGAATCACTTCACGATCTGTCCCATCGACTACTTGCTGAATACCTTCTCGTAGAAAAGGATTATCATGAGAAGAAGCTTGAGGCTCAAGAGCCAGTACACCCGCCCGGCGTGCATGTGTAGACATATTAACAATATCTTCAATCAATTGCTCATTATCAGTACCACCTGTTGAAAAGGTGAAAGCAATCGCACGCGGAATTTTTTTTAATCGTGCTAATGGAAAGCTGATTACAACAGCCGCGGCTGTTCCTCCAAATACGATCAATGCCGCAGCACCTTGAACTAGCCCGCTCGCATCGCCGCCTTCCCATAAAAAGCCCCCAATCAATGCAGCAAGCCCTGCAATAATCCCGATAATCGTTGTTAAATCCATTCATTCATCTCCTGTTCTGGGTATGGGGAATAACCGTAACTATAACGATTTACATGAAAAAAGTTAAAATTTCAGTCGTGTTTCAATTGCATAAACGCAGTAGGAGGAGTATAATATAAGAACAAACATTCCTATAGCGGTATATTTTTGCTGTGCTATAGAACTGATAATCTACAGACAACTTATTATAGAATAATTAACCAAAAATGAGATTCGTCAATTCATGGTGTGCCACCATCGTACATGTTGGGTAAAGTATAATGTATTCGGCACTTTGATTAACGGTCTCTTTTGTTATTATCGGGCATGTGTAATTTATATTTTAGACGATAGGGTGATGCAGGGCAATGAATGATATTGTTGTCAGCTCCAAGAAATTTGAAATACAGTCGGAATTCTCTCCTCAAGGCGATCAGCCTCAAGCGATAGATGAGTTGGTGAAAGGTATAGAACGAGGAGAAAAGTATCAGACTCTTCTCGGGGCAACCGGAACAGGTAAAACATTTACAATGGCACAAGTGATAGCCAAGTTGCAACGACCTACACTGGTTATTGCACATAACAAAACACTAGCGGCTCAATTAGCAGGGGAATTTAGAGACTTCTTCCCGAACAATTCAGTCGATTATTTTGTAAGTTATTATGATTATTATCAACCGGAAGCGTATATTCCGTCTTCAGATACGTATATTGAGAAAGACTCCAGTATCAATGAAGAGATTGATAAATTACGTCACTCCGCGACCAGTTCATTATTTGAACGTCGTGATGTTATTATCGTAGCGAGTGTATCTTGTATTTATGGTCTAGGTTCACCGCAAGATTACGGTGGATTGTTATTATCACTCCGTGTAGGTATGGAGAAGTCACGTAATGAAATATTATCTCGGTTAGTGGATATTCAGTATCAACGTAACGATATTAACTTTGTACGGGGTACTTTCCGTGTACGTGGTGATGTTATTGAGATATTCCCTGCTTCACGCGGAGAACAAGCAGTTCGTATCGAATTGTTTGGTGATGAGATTGAACGTATCACTGAGATTGATGTATTAACAGGCGAATTAGTCGGTGAACGTGAACATATTGCTATTTTCCCGGCATCTCACTTTGTTACCAAAGAAGAGACACTCAAAGTAGCACTTAAAAATATCGAACGTGAACTCGAAGAGCGACTCAAAGTGTTAAATGAACAAGGTAAGTTGCTAGAAGCACAGCGTTTAGAGCAACGTACTAATTATGATCTTGAAATGATGAGAGAAGTTGGTTTCTGTTCCGGGATTGAGAACTACTCTGGTCCTCTGACTTTCCGTGAACGTGGAGATACTCCTTATACATTAATGGATTATTTTCCAGACGATATGTTGATCGTTGTCGATGAATCTCATGTGACATTACCGCAGATTAGAGCGATGTATAATGGTGACCAGGCACGTAAAAATGTTCTGGTAGATCACGGATTCCGTCTGCCATCTGCGCTTGATAATCGTCCACTGAAATTTGAAGAATTTGAAGATAAAATCAATCAGATTGTGTTCGTATCTGCGACACCAGGTCCTTATGAACTGGAACACTGTCAAGAAATGACACAACAGATTATCCGTCCAACCGGACTACTTGATCCGATCATTGAAGTGCGTCCAACCAAAGGACAGATCGATGATATTATTGGAGAAATTCGGTTACGTATTGAGCGTGATGAACGGGTACTGTTAACGACCCTGACGAAGAAAATGTCAGAAGATTTAACCGATTATCTCAAAGAAATAGGAATCAAAGTCAGGTATCTGCATTCGGATATCAAAACACTGGAACGGATGTCGATCTTACGTGATCTACGTCTAGGTACATTCCATGTGCTTGTCGGAATTAACTTACTCCGGGAAGGACTTGATTTGCCTGAGGTATCTCTGGTAGCGATATTGGATGCAGACAAAGAAGGATTCTTGCGTTCAGAGCGTTCATTGATTCAGACAATTGGTCGTGCCGCACGTAACTCGGATGGTCGAGTCATTATGTATGGTGATCGTATAACTGATTCGATGCAAAAAGCGATTTTTGAAACAGAGCGTCGTCGTAGTATTCAGGTTGCTTATAATGAGGAACATGGCATTACGCCGCAAACGATCCGTAAAAAAATACGTGATGTTATCGAAGCGACCAAAGTGGCTGAAGGTAAAGCAAGTTATATGGAAGAGATCGGCAAAACAAAACTTTCCAAACGCGATCGTCAAGCATTGATTAGTCGTCTTGAACTGGAAATGAAAGAAGCAGCCAAAAATCTACAGTTTGAACGTGCTGCTGAACTTCGAGACGCAGTGCTTGAACTGAAAGCTGAATAACAAATAGTTATAGTTAATAACAGATCGATATCGTTGGCGATCATCAATTATTTAATAGATAAATAATGAAGGTTGTTAAATATCCTGTGCTTGATGCAGTGATGTTTGGCAACCTTTATCATAGCTTGTAGCTAAATTCGATACATGCTCAACTAGAGATGTTGATATACAGAAGTGTAGCAATTACTCCGGAAGCACCGGACTTGGAGGTTGGATTATTTGGCAAACAAATTTATTGAGGTTAAAGGCGCACGAGCGCATAATCTCAAAAATATTGATATTAGTATCCCTCGCGATAGCTTTGTTGTATTAACAGGGTTAAGTGGATCAGGGAAATCTTCACTTGCATTTGATACGATTTATGCAGAAGGTCAACGTCGTTATGTCGAATCATTATCTGCATATGCTCGTCAGTTTTTGGGACAAATGGAGAAACCAGATGTCGATTCGATTGAAGGACTATCCCCTGCAATATCGATTGATCAGAAAACAACCAGTCGTAACCCTCGTTCTACTGTAGGGACAGTTACCGAAATTTATGATTACTTGCGTCTTTTGTTTGCGCGTGTAGGTCATCCTCATTGTCCTGTGCATGGAGTTGAGATCACTTCACAAACGGTAGAGCAAATGGTCGATCGTATTATGGAATATCCTGAGCGTACACGTCTACAGATTTTGGCACCTGTTATTTCTGGACGTAAAGGTGAACATAAAAGCATTTTCTCTGAAATCTCCAAGCAAGGTTTTGTACGTGCTCGTGTCAATGGTGAGATTAGAGATGTATCAGAAGATATTCAACTGGAAAAAAATAAAAAACATACGATCGAAGTGGTAGTTGACCGTATCGTAGTCAAAGAAGATGTAGCAGCTCGTCTAGCAGATTCAATTGAGATGGCTTTGAAAATGTCTGGCGGTCAATTGCTAGTAGATATCATTGATAAAGAAGAACTTCGTTTTAGTTCGAATTTTGCTTGTCCGATCTGTGGATTCAGTATGGAAGAGTTATCTCCACGTATGTTTTCGTTTAACAGCCCGTTTGGAGCTTGTACCGAATGTGATGGGTTAGGTATACGTATGGTAGTCGATCCTGATTTGTTAATTCCAGATAAAAGTAAAACGATCGATCAAGGTGCTTTTCAAGCATGGAGCGGTGGATTATCGAACTATTATCCGCAATTTCTCAAATCAGTCTGTGAACATTACAAAATTCCGATCGATGTACCTGTGTCTGAGTTAACAGAACAGCAGATCAATATTATTTTAAAAGGTTCAGATGGACAAAAGATTCGTTTCCGTTATGAAAGTGACTTTGGACAGAAAAAAGAAGCTCAAGTCTTGTTCGAAGGTATTATTCATAATTTGGAACGTCGTTACAAAGATACATCTTCAGATAGTATGCGCGAATATATCGAAGGATTTATGAGTGCGAAGCCTTGTCCAGTATGTAAAGGCAATCGTTTGAAAAAAGAAATTCTTGCGGTTACTGTCAATAAGGTGAATATTTCTGAAGTAACAGCGATGCCAATTGGTGAAGCAACTACCTTTTTTGAAAATCTAGTGTTGAGCGAAAAAGAGCAAAGTATTGCTCGCTTGATTTTGAAAGAAATCGGCAGTCGTTTAGGATTCTTAGTGAATGTAGGACTAGAGTATTTAACAATGGCACGTGCAGCAGGAACGTTGTCTGGTGGTGAAGCACAGCGTATTCGTCTAGCGACGCAGATCGGTTCCAGTCTGACCGGTGTACTTTATATTCTGGATGAGCCAAGTATTGGATTACATCAACGGGATAACGATCGTCTGATTCACACATTAGAGCATATGCGTGATCTAGGGAATACGTTAATCGTGGTTGAGCATGATGAAGACACCATGATGGCGGCAGATCATATTATTGATATTGGACCAGGAGCAGGAATTCATGGAGGTCATGTGATTGCAGAAGGAACACCTGCTGAGATCATGGCACATCCTGATTCGCTGACAGGTCAATATTTAAGTGGGCGCAAATTTATTCCTGTACCTGCGAAGCGCCGCGAAGCAAGCGATCGTTGGTTAGAGATTCGCGGAGCCAAAGAAAATAACCTTAAAAATGTAAATGTTAAATTTCCAATTGGATTATTTACAGCTGTTACAGGGGTATCCGGTTCTGGTAAATCGACATTAGTAAATGAAATTCTATACAAAACACTAGCTCGCGATCTTAACAAAGCTAGAGTTCGTCCGGGTGAATACCGTGAAATTCGTGGATTAGAGCATGTGGATAAAGTAGTAGATATCGATCAATCTCCTATCGGTCGTACACCACGTTCCAACCCAGCAACGTATACAGGCGTATTTGATGATATTCGTGATCTGTTCGCTCAGACCAATGAAGCCAAAGTACGTGGTTACAAAAAAGGTCGCTTTAGCTTCAACGTTAAAGGTGGACGCTGTGAAGCTTGTCGTGGAGACGGTATTATCAAAATCGAAATGCACTTTTTACCAGACGTGTATGTTCCTTGCGAAATCTGTAAAGGCAAACGTTATAACCGCGAGACACTTGAAGTGAAATATAAAAACAAAAGTATCTCTGATGTGCTTGAAATGACCGTAGAAGACGGCGTAGACTTTTTCCAAAACATCCCGCGTATTCAGCGTAAAATGCAGACGTTGTTTGATGTAGGTCTAGGTTATGTGAAGCTAGGTCAACCGGCAACTACATTATCCGGTGGTGAAGCACAACGTGTGAAATTGGCTTCTGAACTTCATCGTCGTAGCACAGGTAAAACGATCTATATTTTAGATGAGCCAACAACAGGACTACATGTAGACGATATTGATCGTCTATTAACCGTACTTCATCGTCTGGTCGATTCCGGTGATTCCGTACTGGTGATTGAGCATAATCTGGATGTAATCAAAACAGCAGATTACTTGATCGATCTTGGTCCAGAAGGTGGTAGTGGTGGTGGTACGATTCTAGCATCAGGTAGCCCGGAACAACTGGTGAAGGTGAAGAATTCGTATACAGGTCATTATCTCAAACCTATTTTGGAAAGAGATACACAGCGTAGTCGTGAGTTAGAGAGCAGTCAGGTGTAACATTAGCAGTAGCAATAATAGCCAGTACATGTTGAATAGTTCGATGTATTCAGATGTACTGGCTTGTTTTTTGCCTAAATATCCTTATATTTACCAATGAATATGCAAAGATAGTTCTTCATGGCAATTGTGTCATACCTGTGCATATGCTACATTGGAATCAGACTATTTTTCCTACAAAATGACAATTTTACAGGAACGTATACGCAACTATAGAAAGGCTGGATGAATTTGAAATTATCCCGATCCAAATTACCTGCACTTGTATTATTAACTTCTGTGTTGATGTTACCGACACAACAATCGGTATGGGCATCGGATACAAGCGACGCTTCAAGTTATACATATTCCTCTCCAAAGTTTGCAGCTTCTACAACAAGTAATATTTCTAAAATTATTGCTCGTATTTCTCCTTCTGTAGTAGGTATTGTAGGTACCCCTACAGCTGAAGCTATCGCTTCGGAAGGTGGTTCTGAAAGCGAAGAGCCGGGCGGAACAGGCATCGCTTTCGGTTCTGGTGTTATTATTTCATCAGACGGTTGGATTGTAACGAATGCCCATGTGATTGACAGTATGGAACCTGGAGCTAAAGTAATCACATCGGAAGCCAAAGGAAACAGTAAAACGTATCTGGTGAAAGAAATTTACAGCGATACTGTCAGTGACCTAGCTATTATCAAAATCAATGCTACATCGCTAAAAGTTGCTTCTTTTGTATCCAGTAAAGAGCAACCGGTAGTCGGTGAACAAGTAGTGGCTATTGGTACACCGTTATCACTATCCCTACGTAATTCAGCAACATCTGGCATTATTAGCGGTGTGAATCGTGCTGTTGATGCTTCGTACAAATTGCTTCAAACCGATGCAGCGATCAATCCAGGGAACAGTGGCGGCCCATTGGTCAATATGGATGGCAAAGTGATCGGGATTAATACGATGAAATATGAAGCACTAGGCGTAGATAATCTCGGATTTACGATTCCAGCAGATACCGTTCAATACATTATTGGACAGTTATTCAAATATGGAGAAGTTCATCGTGCTTCCTTAGGGTTGGATTTTGAAGAAAGTGAAGATGCACTTAGCGGTATGCCTACTGATGATGCGTTGACAGTAGGGAAAGTGAATTCTAAGATTGCAACCAAAGCAGGCATTAAAAAAGGCGATATTCTATACAGTATAAATGGCAAAAAAGTACACACTGTGGTTGACCTTAACGAAATTCTCAAATCGTATGTACCAGGGCAAACGGTCAAACTGGTCATGCAATCCAATGGCGATATTATTAATCGTCAAATTAAATTAAGTAAAGAATAATCAGCTGTAAGCCTATCGTATGAGGAACATCCCGATAACAGATATAACACTATCAGTCAGAAATCGCTGTTGGAATTTCCAACAAGCTTGTATACAGAAATGAGGAGCTTGAATGAGTAAGTGGTTGCGGATTACCGCTTCAAGTCTACTGGCTATTATGCTTGTGTTGACAACCGTCTATGCAACAACAGGAACAGCATCGGCAGCAGCACTATTGGAATTGAAGATCAAAAAAGGCAGTACATCTGCAACGATCAATGGTCAAAAGCAAAGCATCGTCAAACCTTACGAAAGTAATGGAATCACGATGGTGCAATTAGGGCTATTTACACGTGCATTCAAAGCACAGGTGAAGTTGCAAGAAAATGATTCGATCAAGTTGATATACGGCAAACGTACACTTTCGATGACAATTGGTAGCAAAAAAGCATATTTAAACGGTTCTACATTCACACTTGATGCAGCTCCTGTAATGAAATCAGGTATCTTAATGGTTCCTGTTCGCTCTGTAGCGAAAAGTATCGGTGCGAAGTTCAAAGTGGTATCCGGTCAAATGATTATTACAGCCGCACCTGCAACAACGGATTCGAGTAAAGATAAATCTAGTCATGCTGGTAAAACGAAAGTCGGAAATAGTAAATATCAATGGTCGATCAATTACCCGAGCGATTTGATGTATCTGGGTTCTCAAAGTAGTGAGAGTGCCACTTTTATGGATAGTGAAGGTAACTATTATTTACAAATTTCTGTCGATCCAGAAATTGCTTCCGCAGATGAAGCGAGTGAAAGTGATCCGCAGGATTTGTTAGACGACTTGGTATTGTATGCGCAAGATGCTGGCGAAATGGTAGTTGATCAAAAAGCCGTTTCCAGTAGTAAAGGCAATTATGCTTATATCATTTCCAAAAATTCAGATGGCATTTTGTCAGAAACACGTATTTATACTGGTAATGGACATACGTATTATGTTTTCTATGCTAATTCGGAAGCTTCCAGTTATAAAGATTTTACTGATAAAAAGGTTACTTCTTTACTGAATTCGTTCCAAACTTCTTTCAATAGTGGAGATAAAGCAATCGAAGATCTAGCCAGTGAAGCAGACAGCGCAGGTTCAGAAAATACATTAGAAGCTAGTGAGTATGGCGTCTATATGGAACTTCCATCTGATTTCACAGCTAGTGAAGATACAACCGATGCTTCTGCCAAAGATGGTTCGTATGTGTCTGTTAATGTCTATAGCGCACCGTCAGGAAGCACATTAGCCGATTGGTTACAGAAGATTCAAGGCTGGTTTGTAGACAATTTCAACAGCGATGCTTATCGTGATCTGGGTAGCGAGCAAAAAGAAATTGCAGGACAAACAGCAACTGTCAACAAATTAGAATACAACTTTGGAGATGCTTGGACGACTGAATATGAAGTATTATTCCAAAAAAATGGATATCGCTATTATGTAGAATATAGCACTCCATCGGATAAAGCTTCGAAAGATGCAGATTTCAAAGTGATCACAGATTCCTTGGAACTTGATTTCCCTACATTGGAAGAAAACTTTGGATCGTTACCGATTGATTACTATTCGCAAGATCGTAGCAAAGTAACCACGCACACATCCAAACTTAATCATTACAGTATACAAGTCCCTCGTCATTGGACAAGTACTGATAATGATTATGAATCGTCTTACGTGTATTTTTCTCATACAGGTGGATCATTCAATATTTCAACCAAAACAACAAGTTCTTTGGAAAAAGCAGTGACCCAATGGAAAGCCACATTTGAAGGTTCAGGAGATAACAATGTATATGGCGTAGAATTATCTGAAGGCACACCGACTACATTTGCAGGTGTACCGGCTTATACATTTACAGCCAATTATCCAGATGCGACTCATCCTTATACAGGAACGTATACGTTATTCACTCAAGGCAAAATCACTTATATTTTAAGTGATGAAGTCAATAACGCCAATAATACACCTGTTCATCAAGCAGAGTTAGCTAAGGTATTAGCTTCTTTTCAATTAACAGCTAATTAAATCGGTCTATAAGAACAGAGCTACCTTTACCGGTAGCTTTTTCTTATGAATAAAGATGAAAAAAGATCATGATTTTCATTGAAAATTCAAGCAATAAGGTAGATAGACGCTCTTCGGTCTGTTACACTGGAATTAGAATAAATTTAAATCATCGTATCTGTTGATATACATGATCGCATGATCAATATTAAAAAGTGTTGCCAATGTTATGGCAATCTAGGAGGATATAAACTTTACATGAGTGATACAGGGTTACGAAGAGAAGACGTGGAGCTTTTAGCACCTGCGGGTGACTGGGACTGCATGCGGGCGGCGGTAGCCAATGGGGCAGACGCAGTCTTTTTTGGCGTGGAGAAGTTCAATGCACGAGCGCGTGCCAACAATTTCCGTATGGATGAATTGCCTGAGATTATGTCGTTTTTGCATAGCTATGGAGTCAAAGGGTTTTTAACCTTTAATATACTGGTATTTGAAAATGAATTATCCGATGCTCGTGAATTGATCGATGCTTGCGTTGTGGCAGGTGTAGATGCAGTTATCGTACAGGATTTGGGATTGGTTAAAATGATTCGTGAGATTTCACCAGACTTCCCGATTCATGGTTCGACACAGATGACAATTACATCACCAGAAGCAGTTGAATTTACGAAGCCATTTGATATTGAGCGTGTAGTACTTGGACGTGAAAATAACCTTAAACAAATCAAAAAAATCGGTGAGCAAGCACGTTTGCCAATGGAAGTATTTGTTCATGGAGCACTATGTGTATCGTATTCCGGTCAATGTCTAACTTCTGAAATGTGGGGCGGACGTTCTGCGAACCGCGGAGAATGTGCACAAGCTTGTCGTTTGCCATATGATCTAATGGTGGATGGAACGCAGAAGATTATGGGAGACGTAACGTATTTGCTTTCTCCTAAAGATTTGGCGGCTATCGATATTATGCCTGAGTTAATTGAAGCAGGAGTGACTTCTTTCAAAATTGAAGGTCGTCTCAAAACGCCTGAATATGTAGCCAACGTTGTGAGCAAATACCGTAAAGCGATCGATCGTTATTTTGAAGGTGATCGTGATTCGATTACACGCGAAGATATTCGTGAATTGGAACAAAGTTTTTCTCGTGGATTCACCCATGGTTTCTTAGATGGAACGAACAACAAGAAATTAGTAGACGGTACATTCCCAAAAAGCCGTGGTGTTTATATGGGACGTGTCGAGCAGGTATTACGTGATGGCGTAGTCTGCCGCTTAGAAGCACCGCTCAAACGTGGAGACGGTATTGTATTTGATGCTGGAGATCCTACGCAAAAAGAGCAAGGCGGACGTGTCTATGATCTACGTCGTAAAGGCGTGAAGATCGAAGGCGAAGCTGATGAGACATGGATGGTTGATATTGTTCCAGGTCGTAACGATGTGAATCTACATCGTGTACATGTCGGTGATAAAGTATGGAAAACCAATGATCCTGCGCTCGACAAACGAATGAGACAAAGCTTTGATACCGAGAAGCCTTATCGTGTATTCCCTGTTCATGTCAAAGCTGTAGGGCATGTAGGACAGCCTTTAGTCACATGGTGGACAGATGTACAAAAAGGTGTCACTGTACGTGTCGATTCTGAAATGGAACTAGAGATTGCTGCTAAACGTCCAATGACTTCTGAATTACTGGAAGAACAATTTGGTCGTCTGGGAGGCACTGTTTTCCAATTGGATCAATTAGAAGTGCAATTGCATGGTGATATTATTATCCCGATGCGTGAATTAAATAATATTCGTCGTCAAGCAGTAGAACAGCTTGCTGGAGAGCGTCCGAAGCCACCTGTGTATATTCAACGTGATATCGAAGTGTACGGTGATTCTGTAGCAGCCTCTGCGCCTGTTCAAGGTACAGCAGCAACATTGACAGCATTGTGCCGTAGCGTAGAGCAAGTGGAAGCAGCACTACAAGCTGGAATCGAAATGATCTATGCTGACTTTGAATTTATTAAGCAATTTCCTGCTGCTGTTGCCGCTGTACGTGCAGCCGGTAAAAAGATCGCTTTAGCGACACCGCGTATTCATATGCCTGGTGAAAATGGTTACCATGCGAACATTCTGCGTCTCCAACCGGATGCAGTGCTGGTGCGTAATACAGGAGCATTGTATTATTACTTGAGTCGTCGTCAGACACATCCAGAAGAAAATCATCCAGAATTAATCGGAGATTTCTCTTTGAATGTAGCAAATCACAAAACAGTAGATCTATTTTTAGAAGCAGGTGTTGACCGTATCACACCTTCATACGATCTCAATATTCAACAAATGGTTGATTTGCTCAGTCGTACACAGACTTCTCAGTTAGAAGTCGTTATTCATCAGCATATGCCAATGTTCCATACCGAGCATTGTGTATATTGTACTTTCCTTAGTGAAGGCACAGACTATACGAACTGTGGTCGTCCTTGTGAAGAAAAACGTGTTTCGTTGCAAGACCGGATTGGTATGTCTCATCCGGTACGTGTAGATGAAGGATGTCGTAATACTGTTTATAATGCGATTGAACAATCCGGTGCTGAATACTTAAGTGATTTCCTACAATTGGGAGTGCCTAGTTACCGTATTGAGTTCCTTGAAGAAACGCCAGAGCAAGTCACAGAAGTGATCGAATTGTATACCAAAGCATTACGTGGTGAGATCAACGGTACCCAAGTATGGCGTACTTTGAAAGCTACTAATCAGCTAGGTGTAACCCGCGGACAATTGGTCAAATAATCAGGAATGTATATAGATATAAGAAAAAGAGAATGCGCTAAGCATTCTCTTTTTTTATGTCCTAGTGGACGATCGTTCATCTACAAATAGACTGATAATTTTGCTGATTTTGCAATTATTATTTTTCCACATATATTGCGGATGAAAAGGTTCTCATAATGATTTGTGATCAGCCATGTTGAGTCGTACATATAAATTAAGGGTAATTTGCATAAGCAATGACTTTACTGTCGGTGAAGTCAAATGAAAGAAATGGTCTGATAAATTCAGGCGATTTACACATAATGAAAAGCAAGCCAATCACATAATTATTCAATTATTGTTTAGGAGAGGGGATTCAATGAGTAAAATTATTTTTGTATCCAACCGTTTACCTGTAACTGTAAAAAAAGGTGAAACAGAGATTGAATATAGTAAAAGTATAGGTGGACTGGCTACTGGTCTGAAAAGCTACCACGAACAATCGGATAGTCTATGGGCAGGATGGCCTGGAGTAGCACAAGACGATCTTAACGAAGAAGAAACACAAACGATCAATAGTGAATTGCAAGAATCATATAACTGTTTACCGATCTTTTTGTCAGAACAAGAGATTGAGCAATATTACCATGGATTCTGTAATGAAACGATCTGGCCGTTGTTCCATTATTTTAACGACAAAGCAGAGTACAATACAGAGACATGGGATGCTTACAAAAACGTCAATCAGAAGTTTTTTGATGCGTTAGAGCCTGTGATCGAACCAAATGATACGATCTGGATTCATGATTATCAATTAATGTTACTTCCACAGATGATCAGAGAAAAATATCCCGATACTCGGATTGGGTTTTTTCTGCATATTCCATTCCCTTCATTCGAAATCTATCGCCTGTTAATCTGGCGCGAAGAGATCTTGCAAGGATTATTGGGAGCTAATCTGATCGGATTCCATACTTATGATTATGTACGCCACTTTTTAAGTAGTGTACGTCGTATTTTAGGTAAAGAACATAACTTGTACAAAATCAACGGAGAAACACATACTGTGCAAGTGGATGCTTTCCCGATGGGTATTGATTACGACTACTTTGCAGCACCGAATCAATCTCAAAATTTGTCCTCAGAAGCACAAGAATTTATCGAAAGCACAAAAAGTGTACAAAATATAATCTCGGTCGATCGCTTAGATTACACCAAAGGGATTCCAGACCGTATTAAAGCGTTCAAGCAATTTCTGGCGCAATACCCGGAATACCATGAGAAAGTACGCTTAAACCTTATTGTAGCGCCTTCTCGTGTCGGTGTAGAAGCATATGATTCGCTAAAACGTGAAATCGAAGAACTGGTTAGTGAAGTGAATGGTAAATTCGGTACACTGAGCTGGATGCCAGTCTGGTTCTTTTTCCGTACATTTACGCAAGACGATCTTATCGCTTTCTACCGCAATAGTGATGTGCTCTTAGTAACTCCACTACGCGATGGTATGAACCTTGTAGCCAAAGAATATATCGCTTCTCGTACTGATTACAAAGGTATGATTGTTCTGAGTGAAACAGCAGGAGCAGCGAGTGAGTTGGGCGAAGGCGTTATCGTGAATCCGAACGATTACGGTGAAATTGCAGCAGGTATCAAAACAGCACTTGATATGCCAGATCATGAAAAAATCGAACGTAACAAAATGCTACATGTTCGTCTTTCCCGTTATAATGTGAAATTCTGGGCAGATGAATTCCTGGTAGCTCTTAAAAATACAACTGAAGAGCAGACGCCTACTCGTCCACTTCTGAATCTCAAATCTGGATATTCAGATATGGAAAAAGTGTATAGCGATTCAGAGAAACGATTACTGTTCTTAGATTATGACGGTACATTGGTAGGATTTAAGCCTACGCCAGAACAAGCGAAGCCAGACGAAGAGCTGAAGCAGTTGCTGGCTGATCTATGCAAAGACCCTCGTAATACAGTCGTTATTATTACAGGACGAGATCGCTTTGTAATGGAAAAATGGCTAGGTGATCTGGATCTTCATATTATCGCTTCTCATGGTCTGTGGTTCCGTAAGCCAGGAGCAGACGAAGAGTGGATGATGACTGTCAATGTAGACAACGATTGGAAAGATACGATCCGTCATATTTTAGAGAAGTATACAGATCGTACGCCAGGATCGTTAATTGAAGAAAAAGAATACTCGTTAGCATGGCATTACAGACAGTGCGAACCTGATATGATCGGACTCAAACGCGATGAGCTTAAAGAAGCGTTGTTGTCGATTACCAATTCGATGAGTATCGGTGTACTAGAAGGTAATAAAGTGCTAGAAGTGAAAGATAACCGTATTAACAAAGGACATGGAGCGCATTTGTTGCTTCGTGATCAAGAATATGACTTTATTTTGGGTGTAGGCGATGATACAACAGATGAAGATTTGTTCTCAGCGCTTCCAAAAGATTCATATTCCGTCAAAATCGGAACAGGCAATACACATGCTAATTACCGTTTGAAATCGGTAAAAGATATGCGTTTATTGCTCAAACGATTAGTTACACAAAACAAACAAGAAGTATAATATATAATCTATAGATGCAATCAAGCATAGAAAAAGGAGTTTGAACCATGAAAATTCGTAAAGCCATTATCCCAGCAGCAGGACTAGGAACACGTTTCTTGCCTGCAACCAAAGCAATGCCAAAAGAAATGTTACCAATTGTAGACAAACCAACGATTCAATATATTATCGAAGAAGCTGTAGCTTCTGGCATCGAAGATATTATTATCGTTACAGGTAAAGGCAAACGCGCGATCGAAGATCACTTTGATTACTCGTTTGAATTGGAACAAAATCTAGAAGAAAAAGAAAAATGGAAACTTCTGGATGCTGTACGTGAATCTTCTGAAATGGCGGATATTCATTACATTCGTCAGAAAGAACCTAAAGGGTTAGGACATGCGATCTGGTGTGCTCGTAAGTTTATCGGGGATGAGCCATTTGCAGTGCTTCTAGGCGATGATATTGTCGAATCGGATGTTCCTTGTCTGAAGCAGATGATGGATGTGTATGAGAAGCATGAGTCTTCTGTAGTCGGTGTGAAAGAAGTACCATGGGAGCATGTATCTCGTTATGGCTTGGTCGATGCTGATCCTACGACAGAATCGGATCGTCTATACAAAACCAAAGGTCTAGTAGAGAAACCACCACGCGAAGAAGCACCTTCAAACTTGGCGATCATGGGTCGTTATATTTTGACTCCTGAAATTTTCGATATTTTAGGTAATCAAGATGCTGGCGCAGGTGGCGAAATTCAATTAACCGATGCTATTTCAAAATTAGGCGAAAAACAAGATATCTTTGCTTACCAATTCGAAGGCTTACGTCATGATGTGGGTGAGAAGAGCGGATTCGTACAAACCACGATTCACTACGCATTGCAACATCCTGAATTGCGTGAATCGACATTAGAATATTTGCATGAAATTATGGCAAAAGAAGAAAATAAATAAGCTAAAAGAGGCTTTCTCATTATTAGAGAAAACCTCTTTATTTTATAAGTTGGTCTATCTATAAAGAATGAAGTATATTATATCTATGATTAGATATAGAGGAGAATGAAATTGAAAATCCGTAAAGCGATTATTCCAGCAGCAGGACTAGGAACACGTTTCTTACCTGCCACCAAAGCGATGCCGAAAGAAATGTTACCGATTGTAGACAAACCAACGATTCAATATATTATCGAAGAAGCGGTAGCTTCCGGAATTGAAGATATTATTATCGTTACAGGTAAAGGTAAGCGCGCGATCGAAGATCATTTTGATTCCTCATTTGAACTAGAACATAATCTAGCTGAAAAAGAAAAATGGGATTTACTTGATGCTGTACGCAAACCTTCTGAAATGGCAGATATTCATTATATTCGTCAGAAAGAACCGAAAGGGCTAGGACATGCGATCTGGTGTGCTCGTAAGTTTATCGGTAACGAACCTTTTGCTGTTCTTCTAGGGGATGATATTGTCGAATCCGATGTTCCTTGTCTGAAGCAAATGATGGATGTATATGAAGAATATGAATCATCTATTGTAGGTGTGAAAGAAGTCGATTGGAATGCGGTTTCTCGTTATGGGATTGTAGATTCTTTACCTATTTCAGATCGCTTGTATCAAGCTAAAGGGTTAGTAGAAAAGCCTGCTAGAGAAGATGCTCCTTCTAATCTAGCGATTATGGGCAGATATATTTTAACCCCGGAGATATTTAACATCTTAGGCAATCAGCAAGTTGGTGTAGGTGGAGAAATTCAACTTACAGATGCCATCTCACAATTAGCATTAAAAGAAAAAATTCTAGCATATCAATTTGAAGGCTTACGTCATGATGTTGGTGAGAAAAGTGGATTCGTACAGACAACCATTCACTATGCTTTGAAGCATCCTGAGTTACGTGAAGAAACATTAAGTTATTTGCGCACTATTTTAGCAGAAGAAGATAACAAAAAAACACTTTTCATTTAGAAGAGTGTTTTTTTGTTATCTTTTTTAATTTAGAGAATAATAAATCTCTATAAATATAGTATTTTTTTAGATAGTTCCAACCTCTAGATTGTAAGATTTGTTGCAAACTGTGTTGATCTTCTCTCAAAGCTGAAATCATCTTTTCTAAATGCAATATCTTCTCTTCAGTATCTTTACCTGAAATCAATGAGTTATTCAAAAAGGTATTTATTTTTTTTTGCTCATTCTGTTGTGATTTTAGTTGAGTTTGTACTTCTTGTAATTCTCCCAAATAGTGTTGAATGTTATGCCGAGTATCAATCAACTCAACTCTTTGCTGTAGCTCTATTTTGGTTAGATTAGCAATATCAAATAACGCTGCATAAGCTTTATATTCTGACGCGATTTCCTCTATTTGTGGCAGAGTATAATCAAGCTGAAAATTCATTTTTTTTAAATAAATATCGTAAAGATTAACAAAAGGTTTTAAACCTATTATTTCTTTTAATTGATCATTACTGGAGTAGCTATGACGAAATTGAGGATTTATAAATTTTTGCATTTTTTCTTTTAATTCTAATTCATTTTCTGGCCAAGGTAAGTTCAATTGTTGTGACAAATTAAATAACTGATGATGCCAGTCGTCCAAAAATTCATCATAAGAAACTAAAATACATTTACTGTTTGCAGTCCATCTTGCAACAGAAATCATGTAATTCATCCATATTCCTAATGATTTTTGTATAGGGATGTTATTTCTTTTTAATAAAGAGTTTGCAATATCTAAAGGATTACGAATAGAAATAACAAAGTTAACCTCAACACCTAATTCTTGCAATATATCTAGCCATAATGGAAGAAGTAAACATGTTCTAGGATCTTTCCAAGCCCATAAATTTTGAGAAAGCATTTGCTGACTTATAAATTGTTTGATTTCATTTCGAAAAGGGATCATTTCGGGTTTTTTCCACCATAGTTTTTCAAGTGGAACAGGAGTATCCCAAGATACTCCTAATTCCCATAATATACGATTTTGTATATCAATTATATTTAAGTGTTCCCAGAATCCATGTGGATTATCTTCCTGCGCAGAGAGTAGATTTTCTGACTCTCCTAAATAAACTCCTAATAAATTAATGGATCTAGCAATTGCAGAAGTACCACTTCTGTGCATACCCAAAATACAAATGGCTCTGGAATTTGCTTTATTTATCATCAAATTTCTCCTTATTGATATCATCTAAGGATAATAATGCAGAGAATTTTAATAAAATTTCAATCAATACGTATACATTATTGATTATATTTTGTATTTACAATGGTATCAATTTGTTCTTTTTCTTTTGCATCTATTTTAATCAACTTATCATAGATAGCTTGATCATTTTGGTTTTCTTTTTTCAAAGCAGCTAGATAATAGCGAGCGACTTCACGATTGGTTTCATCATTTAGATCATCAGCTAGACCTAATTTAAATGTTGCTGCCGCATCAGCTGTATTACCTTGCATCAATTGAATTTTACCAATATTTAAAGCGATTTTTGGTGTGACAGCAAAAGCACGACCTTGTAACTGACCAGTAGGCAATGTTTTGAGATATTCTACGCCGTCTTGTACTTCTTTATAAGCATTTAGACCGGCATTAAAATATTTCTCTTCAGATGCTTTATCTTTTTTCTCATATGCCTGGTTACCAAGAGCATAGGCTTGAGTGATTACACCCTCATACCATTCAATATCCCATTTGTATTTTGGAATACTGTTTACAAGGAGATCAAAGGCTACATCTGATTTACCACCCAATTGGTAAGCCGTTACTAACTGTTTCACAATATTTTTATTAAATGGTTCTTTTTCTTGTGTTTTAGTAAGAAGCGCAATATCTTCGTTATAATATTGTTCATCTTTAGTCTGTTGGAATACTTGAGTCAATAATGAACCCATAAACACAACAGCATCAGGGAATGTGCTCCGTATAGCCAATGCTTTATCAAGTGGAGCGCGAATATCTTCATAGCTGGGGCTTGCTACTTGAGAAGTCTTCTGAGCATCCACAACATCTTGAGAAGCGACAGAGAAACGAAGTGAAGTGAAAGCAACAATAATCGCAACAACACCGATTAAAGATACGTAAATACCTCTTATCGTTCCAGCAGGAGCTTTCAATCGCTTGAGTGGCGTTAAGTCCATTGCAGAAGCCATACCACCTAGACCTAGAAAGACTAGAATACTCATATAAGCATAACTTAAGTTGAAATCCAGCAAACTATGCATCAAGATCGATACAACGATAATAAAGTAAATAAAGTGAGATTCTTTACCTTCACGATTAGCTTTGTAATAACCACGAATATATTTATAAAAAATAAATCCGACAAACAAAATAAAGATGATAAAACCAATCACGCCAACTTCAACTAAATATTGAACAAAGAAGTTATGTGCCTGACGGCTGACATACGGGTTATTCTGGTAAGCTTCATAAGAAGCACCCCAGGCTCCACCACCTGCACCGAACAGTGGATAATCACGTAACAATTTCATCGCATCACGATAAAAAGTAAAACGTTCCAATACACTACTTTGTTGGAAGTTAATATTTTCAAAACGTACACGAATATTAGCTGGTAACAGATTACGTAGATTAGTTGCAATCAATAACACAAGCATAAGTATACCGAGTAAAGCAGAACCGATCGGAATCCAAAGGCTAGCACCACGACGTGCTGTCCATCCTTCTACACCGTGTTCAAGCTTAGGTGCAATATAACGTCCAACAAGCATAATCAGTACTCCTGCAATTAAGGAAGCGATTAATAGATAAGCCCAACCTTTTGCAGCTACAGCACCATCATACTTTGCAATCACTTGTAGTCCAATATCGGTTACTGGATTCAAGATAACAGCTGTTGCAATACCTGCGATTACCAGATTAATAAACCATAAAATCTGTTGTGCAGGACGAAGTAATAGAAGCAAAATTAATAATACAAACGGCAAAACAACCAAACCACCGCGAGACAAAGTAAGGATTAAAGCCAAAATAATAGGAACTAACATAAATCCATGGATCAATTGGTCATACCAGGTTTTGAGGCGACTGGCATTAAATAAACCTGCAAACATAATAGCCATAAGGAAAGCTGCATATGTATTCGCATATTGGAATACAGAAGTCAAACGCCAACCGTTGGAATCTTGCATGATTGCATCGGTATAGACGCCGTTGTTTACGCCACCAATAGAGAACCAGGATACTAAATGTCCACCTAGATAACCTTGACCGAACCAACTGATATATCCGAAGAATACAATCAGATAAGCAGAACCCATTAACGTAATTTGAATAATCTTATTCGAGACACGATCACGTAACAGATAGATACCAATTACGAAAATAAATGCGTACATCCATTGAATTAACACCATATTTACGGCATAATGCCAAGAGGCAGCCGAAAACATAGAGATCATATAGGAGATAGGGAGTAAAATGATTAATAATGCAACCATATCCCGCTGATCATCCAATTGTACTTTTTTGTTGAATTGAATGAGTCCTAAAATCATTAGGATACATACCAACATAATTGCCCAAAAGAGAGGCTTTTCAAAACTGATACCTAAACCATTAAATAATGCAATTTGAAACGGGGCCCATAATAAAAATAAAATCATACAAATATTAAGGACCCAAAACATACTTCCACGTTTTTCGTCCTCGGTGGACGCTTTAAACTGTTTGCCGTATACTGGATTAGCCAATGTTTTAAACTCCTTTTAAGTTAGAATTCTAAGTTATTTTAGCATATTTTAATTACAGGAACTATTATCAATTATCGATATAACTATTTTCTGATATAGTAATTCATTTTATGTTAGCTAAATAAGGAGGAAGAAAATGGACTTTACAGGCGAACGGTATGTCCCTAATAAAGTTTTTGGTGAAATCGAAGTTGAGCATAAGCAAAGATATCATGCTATTCTTGATTTGGTAAAAAACAAAAAAGTTTTGGATGCTGCCTGTGGTGAAGGATACGGTACTAACCTTATATCACAACATGCCCAATTTGTCTGGGGAATCGATATCTCAGAAGATTCAATTGAATGGGCTACTACAGCATACCATTCAACGAATATTGAATTCAAAGTTTCTGATATTCAAATATTACCTATCCCGGATCAAAGTGTTGATGTAGTGGTGAGCTTTGAGACGATTGAACATGTGGATGAAAAGGCACAAGAAAAATTTTTGGATGAAATAAGAAGAGTGCTAAAGCCTGATGGCATATTGATTATGTCTACACCTGATAAAAGATTATATTCAGATATAGTTGGTTTTACAAATACGTTCCATATTAAAGAATTTTATGAGAATGAATTTGAATTATTTTTACAAAGTAAATTCAAACACACATACATGTTTAGGCAAGGCTTTAGAACGTTTAGCTATCTTGGAGCATGTCATGTAGAAGAAAACCAAAGTGAATATTACAGAATGGATGATTTATATCCTACTGAGAATAATGGAAAGTATCTAATTGCTTTATGCTCTGATAAAGAAATTACAAATGTCGAAACACTAAATAGTATTATGCCGTTAGTAAAACCTAAAATTGTAAGTAAATTGCTTTTAGATACGGGAAACGGTTTTGATTACAATGATGCAATCACTGCAGAATTATTGGTTGAAGGAAGAGAATTTAGTACTAGTTTCAAAGACTTGGATAAAATAAATAATATTAAAAGATTAAAATGGATTCCTTTAGAAGGACATATAATCAATATTAATATATTAGATTATCCTAAAAATATTCAGATGATATCACTTAACTCTTTTGGTCATAAAGAAAGTTATACAGAATTTCAAGTACTAAGACCTGAATTTTTAATAAATATTACTGAAGGTACTTTGCAAAATTTATCACTTAAAGGTCATATAGAAATATTGAATGCAGAACATGTTTTCCAAAAATTAGACACTAGAATAGAAGGTTTACAATCCGAAATCGAAGATTTGCAATCTACATTAAAAGATTATGAGCAACTTAAAGAACGTTTACAATCAATAGAGAAAGAACGCGACAATGTTTTATCTATCAATCAAAGCATAAGTAATGAAAATAATTTGTTGTTAAATTCTACATCTTGGAAAATAACAAAGCCATTACGAACGATTGGCAGAGTATTAAAAAGGAGCAACTAATAGATATAAAAAGTCTTAATATCGCATTATAGGTGAAGTAGACGCTCTATAACTTTTAACGTATACTAGACAAGTTAGTGACTTTTTTTGTTTTAGAGCATGCAGTAATTTTTATAAAATGTATTAGAAAATGAATACTTGAAGTTGAAAATCAAGTCAACTAGGTGGCGATACGCAAATGTTGGAGCTAAAACGATATTTTTTGAACTTCTATAAATATAAAGATTTATTGAAGTTGCTTGTGGCAAAAGATATAAAAATTAAATACAAGCGGTCTGTACTCGGTATTGTTTGGAGTGTTCTTAATCCACTATTAACGATGATTATTATTACGTTAGTATTTCAGGAACTTTTCAAATTCAATGTTGAGAATTTTGCAGCTTATGTGATTAGTGGACAGGTATTATTCTCTTTTTTCTCGGATTCCACATCTTTAGCAATGAGTTCTATTTATTCATCAGGCCAGATTATAAAAAAAGTATATATTCCTAAATATATATTTCCATTATCCAAAGTTTTGTATTCATTAGTAAATATGTTGTTCTCATTAATTGCAGTTTTAATTGTATGTTTTATTACAGGAGTAGATCTTAAATATACTTTTATTTTTAGTTTTTTGTCGATTTTTTATGTATTTGTATTTAGTGTAGGTGTAGGTCTTATTTTATGTAGTATTGTTGTGTTCTTTAGAGATGTTGAACATATTTATGGTGTTTTTATTACAGCATGGATGTATGCTACACCAATCATTTACCCAGTAAGTATTATGCCAGATAAATATATGCCGCTTCTTCTTGGAAATCCAATGTTTTATTTTTTGACTCATTTTAGAGAATCTTTACTGTATGGACATATTCCTCCGTTAGAATTAAATATTCAATGTGCAAGTTACGCCCTTGTAACTTTATTAATAGGAGTTTATCTTTTCAAACAACGTCAGGATAAATTTATCCTTTATATTTAAGGAGTTTGATGATGGAGAATAGTAATGTAATTATTGATGTTCAAAATGTTTCGATGTGTTTTAATATGACTACTGAAAAAATAAGTGGATTGAAAGAATTTTTGATTAAACGCTTAAAAAATCAAATATCGTATACTAAATTTTGGGCATTAAAAGATGTAACATTTAACGTTAGACAAGGTGAATTATTTGGAGTGCTAGGACTTAACGGAGCAGGGAAAAGCACGCTTCTCAAAACAGTAGCAGGCGTCTTAAAGCCAACAAATGGTACATTAAATATTTCAGGTCGCATGGCCCCTTTAATTGAATTGGGAGCAGGCTTTGACACAGAGTTAACAGCAAGAGAAAATATTTATTTGAATGGAGCTATTTTAGGCTACTCCAAAAAAGAAATGAATGCTAAGTTTGATGAAATTGTTGATTTTTCTGAATTAGCAGAATTTATTGATGTTCCTGTAAAGAACTTCTCATCAGGTATGTATGCTCGATTAGGGTTTGCAATTGCTACTTCAACTAGACCGGATATTCTAATCGTAGATGAGATTCTAGGTGTAGGAGATTTTAAGTTTCAACAGAAATGTGAAGCAAAAATCAACGAAATGGTCAAAGAAGGTACAAGTGTATTACTTGTTTCTCACTCTATTGATCAGATAAGAAGTCTTTGTAACAGAGGTATTATTTTAGAAAAAGGTCAATTGATTAAAGAAGGAAATATCGAAGAATTGTGTGATTTTTATTATTCTAAGTACACGTAAGGAAGGAGATAGAAGCTTATGTTCTCTTTACTGTACTATACTTTTATTAAATATATGATTCGATTTCAAATTAAATTTCATCCTTTCCGATTATGGCGTGGTAAAAATTGGTACCAAAAATGGATCGAAAATCATGAAAAATACGATATTAATGTCGTTATGAATGAATGCAAACACTTTCGTCATAAACCACTAATGTCTATTATTCTTCCTGTATATAACGTACAGGAAGATTATTTGAAAGAATGTATAGAGTCTGTTGAAAGACAATATTATACGAACTGGCAACTTTGTATTGCAGATGATTGTTCCAATATGCCTCATATCAAAAAGGTTTTAGATGAATATCAAACCCAAAATTCTAAAATTCTTGTGACTTATCGTAGTGAAAATGGACATATATCAGCGTGTAGTAATACTGCACTAGAAATGGCAACAGGAGAATATATAGTTTTACTTGATAATGATGATATTCTTTCTGATTTTGCTTTATATGAAGTGGTAAAAGTGATTAATGAACATTCTGATGTTGATCTTATTTTTAGCAATGAAGATAAATGGCTAGATAATAAACGAGTACAGCCCTTTTTCAAAAAAAATTGGGGTATCCAGTTGCTTATGCATATGAATTATATTTGTCACTTATCAGTGTATCGAACCTCTTTATTAAAACAAATCAAAGGGTTCAGAATAGGATACGAAGGTGTTCAAGACTGGGACTTAGCTCTACGAGCGATTCAAAATAATGCTAACGTTTGGCATATCCCAAAAATTTTGTATCATTGGAGAATTTCTCCTACTTCTACAGCCGGTGGAGAAAAGAAAAAAAATTATATAAAAGAAAAGCAAAAAATGTTAATTGAAGATTCTAAAAAATATACTATGTGAAGGTGATACAGTTGGGTATTAATACACTCATGAAAAAAACGGTCTCTACGATGAAATATGAAGGTAGCAAAGCTCTAATGAGAAAAGCGTATGGATATACAAAAAAAAGAATTCTAAAAAAACATATACCCTCTAAATATCACTTCAAAGACATTCTTTTTATAAATGGGTGTTCTCTTCCACATCCACCTCGTTATCGTGTAGATCATCAAATTGAACAGCTTCATTTTAATGGATATTCCTGCGACAGTGTATATTACGAAGAACTTGATATTGAAATGGTTCGTTATTACAGAGCATTTGTTTTCTTTCGTTGTCCGCATACAGAAGTCGTTGAAGAATTAATTGCAAAAGCAAAATATTTTAATAAAACTGTATTTTTTGATATTGACGATCTAGTAATTGATCATAAATATGTTAAAGAAATTGATTATTTAAATACTATGAGCAAAGATGAGCTTGATCAGTATATGGATGGCGTTAATCGTACTCAAAAAACATTAAGAATGTGTGATTATGCGATTACTACCACAGGAGCATTGGCTACAGAATTAAATAATTATGTAGACGAAGTATTTGTTAATCGAAATGTAGCTTCTGAAAAAATGCTAGACTTGTCATTAAAGGCACTCAAAGAAAAAGAATTAAAAGCTAGCGAAAATACTGGAGCAGTAGATGATCGTATTATTATGGGGTACTTTAGCGGTAGCATAACACATAATGAAGATTTTAATTTGATTATCAATGTAGTTAAAGAAATGTTCGAAAAACATAGCAATGTTTATCTTAAAGTAGTAGGTATTTTAGATATTCCTACAGAATTAAGTGACTATAAAGATCGTATTATTTTCGAGAAATTTACAGATTGGACAAATTTGCCAGATTTAATAGCAAATATTCATATCAATTTAGCGCCGTTAGTTCAGTCTATTTTTAACGAAGCTAAATCTGAGAATAAATGGACAGAAGCTGCTCTTGTAAAAATTCCTACTGTAGCTAGCAGTATTGGTGCTTTTAAAGAAGTGGTTACACATGAACAAGATGGTATATTGTGTAATTCAATAGAAGATTGGAAATTCTATTTAGATAAGTTGATTACTGATTCGGCATATCGTGAAGCTTTGGGTAAACAAGCATATTCTAGTGTTATAAGTGGATGGACAACGTTAAGTAGCGGGTACAAATTATTTGAATTTATTGAATCTAAATTGCATGATAATATTGCATTTGTTCTTCCGTCTACTCAGATTAGTGGTGGTGTGAATGTAGTTATTAAACATTGTAATATTTTAAGAGATCAAGGCAAGGATGTTACAATTATTTCGATGAGTGAAGACGATAAAAATATTGTTAATAAAGATGGAGAAATTGTTGTGATTTCTTACCATCGTCACACTTTTCATGGTCTTTTTAGAAAATGCGTGGCTACTCTGTGGTCAACGACTGAATTTCTTAATATGTATTCTAAGATCAGAGAAAAGTATTATTTAGTACAAAATTTTGAAACTAATTTTTATGAGCCTGGTAATCATATGCGTGCTTGGGCCAATCTAACTTACAATTTCTTCTCTGATATTAAATATATAACCATATCTAAATGGTGTGAACAGTGGTTATTGGATAAATATAATAAAAAGTCAGGTTATGTAGAAAACGGAATAGATTTATCAGTGTTTCAGTATAAAGAACGGTCATTTGAAGGAAAAATTAAAATATTAATTGAAGGTAATTCTAATGATTACTATAAAAATGTTGATGAGAGTTTTAAAATTACCAATCAATTAGATCGAGATCAATTTGAAATCTGGTATCTTTCTTACAGTGGCAAACCTAAAGAATGGTATAAAGTGGATCATTTCTTAAACAAAGTGCCACACGATGAAGTAGGAAAAGTATACGCAAGCTGCGATATTTTATTAAAGTCTAGTCTTTTAGAAAGTTTCTCTTATCCACCTCTTGAGATGATGGCTACTGGCGGTGTAGCAGTGGTTGCACCAAATGAAGGGAATATAGAATATCTGGTTCATGAAGATAATTGTTTGTTATATGAACAAGGCAATCCTGAAAGTGCACTTCAGATGATTAAAGAAGTTTGTAACAACTCTACATTAAGAGAACGAATTATAGAAAATGGTTTGAAAACAGCACAGCGAAAAGAATGGAAGAATCTTGAAGGGGAAGTGTTGGCTTTGTACGGCTATCAACTGAAATCTACTGAACACAATGGTGAAAATTATGAAGCAAAATTGGTTTAGACGTTCAATTATTCCTATCATTTTAGTGCTTCTTTTTATTTACGTATATGGTGGGAATATAGGCAAAATGACAGAAGTCATTTCAGTTGAAGGTGACCAAAATATAGGAGAAATTGCAAATAACAAAGAAGTAGGTCAATCATTTTATTCTGACCTTAATAATCTAAGTGGTTTCTCTATTAAGCTTGCTACTTATGGTAGAGTAAATGCAGGGCGTATCACTTTAGGAATTCGAAACTATGGTGAATCGAATGATATTTACTCAACTACTATAAAAGCTGAAAGCTTAGCTGATAATGCATTTTACGATGTTAGGTTTCCGCCTATAAAATATTCAAAAAATAAACAGTATTATATATATATAAAAGCTACGGATGGAATGGCTGGAAAGTTTATAACTGCGTATAAATCAAAGAACGATGCTTATCCTAAAGGGAATCTTACAATTAACGGAGTAAAGCAAGACGGAGATTTATCATTTAAAGTATATTTTAATAAAACCTTATTCTAAATGGTTTAAGGAAAAGGGAGAATTTATTAAGAAATGGAGAACGAAGACAAGCAAATAAAACAAAAATTTAGTATTGAACTTAAACTATTGAGTATCTTATTATTTTTTGGATTACTTTATATTTTTGTTACCCCGCCTTTTCAAATGGCCGATGAGGATAGTCACTTTAAGAGAGCATTTTTAGTTTCACAATTTGATCTTATTCCACAAGCGAATGAAAAGAATGAGTTAGGTTTTTATCTTCCTAAAGCTGTTCTTGATTTTGAGGCGGATAATCGCTATATGATGGGTGATGCTAGCCAGAAGTTTAATTACCAAAAGTATTATTCAACTATAACTACATCAACAGATTATACAGAAAAAGTATTCAGTCAATTTAGTACTGTTGAAACAAATCCTTTATTATATATTCCTCAAGCATTGAGTATGCTCTTGTTTAGAATCTTTATTTATATTTTTTCGTTAGGTAAATCTGAGTTGATCAATCCTATGAGTTATATGTATGCAGGAAGAATAGGAAATTTATTGTTTTTTATTTTTTGTGCATATAAGGCAATTAAATGGATTCCTTTTTACAAGAGAGTACTATTTTTAATTTTGTGTATGCCTATGACTTTAGGATTGGTGTCTTCCTTAAGCTATGATAGTATGGTTATTAGTATATGTCTGTTATTTATTAGTCTTATTCTCAAGCTCTCTTTTGATAAAAAGCATGAGAAAATAAATCGAAAACATATCATTATACTATGTATACTTTCTTTTGTTTTAATTGAGTTAAAGCAAGTATATTTTCCAATTATCTTTTTATTCTTTTTAATACCTACAAGCAAGTTTTATAGTACAAAAAAGAAATATCTTTATTTTAGTTTAATAACATTAGCTGGAATTGTGAATTATCTTTTGTGGGCAGTAATAAGTACTATACATGGACATTTTGGTCCGGATCAAAGTGATAGCACAAATCAGCTTATATTCATATTGAGTAATCCTTTTGAATATTTCTTGATTATTGCTAGAACTTTTTATCATTTAAGTTTCTTCTATACAAATAGTTTTATTGGAAATTTAGGTTGGTTAGATGCTAATTTCCCTCCAACTTTTATTTATCTTTATTGCTTGCTTATTTTATTAACAGCAATTATAGACAGTAATAAAAACATATCGTTTAATATACTGCGGAGATTATTTATATTCGTTATTTTTGCAGTTGTTGTTGTACTAATAGAAACCGGATTATATTTGACATGGACTTCTATACCTTCAATTGGTGGAGTAGGGTATGCACAAGTTTCTGGAGTACAAGGAAGATATTTTATTCCTATTATCTTACTTGCGCTTATTCTGTTATATAACAATAAACTTTCTAAATATTTGAAATTTGGGCATAATGAAATCATTAACACAATGCTTATAGCATTTTGCAGTTTTAGTTGTATGTTAATGTTTTTCTTGCTTATTATACGATATTGGATTCCTGCTGTTTAAATATCATATATTTGAAATGAGGGGATTAGAATTAATAAAAAGATTTTAGTTATTATTCCTGCGTATAACGAGGAAAATAATTTAGAAGGTTTGATTAAATCTATTAAATCATTAGGTAATCCAAATTTGGAATTTATCGTAATTAATGACTGTTCTTCAGATAGAACAGCATTTGTGTGTAAAAGTTTGGATATACCTGTTGTAAATCTGCCTTGTAATCTTGGTATTGGAGGAGCTGTCCAAACGGGATATAAATATGCATATCATCATCATTTTGATATTGCTATCCAAGTAGACGGTGATGGTCAACATAAGCCTCAATATATAGAGGATATTATCCAACCTCTTTTAGAAGATAATGCAGATTTAGTTATTGGCTCTAGATATATAAAAAAAGAAGGGTTTCAATCTACATTTTTAAGAAGAGTTGGTATTAGTTACTTTTCTAAGTTGTTGTTATTCCTTACTGGCCAATTAATTACAGATCCTACTTCTGGATTTAGAGCATGTAACCGAAAAGTAATTGAGCTTTTTGCAAAAAGATATCCTGTTGATTATCCAGAACCAGAATCAATTATGTATTTAAAAAGAAATTCTTTAAGAGTATTTGAAATCCCAGTCACTATGGAACATAGAGCGAATGGAGTATCTTCTATTACTTCTTTAAAATCTGTTTATTATATGATTAAAGTTTCAGCAGCTATATTAATTGATAAATTTAGAAAAGAATTGGTATAGGAGAATTTATGGTATCCCTAAAACTTCAAATCATTTTGTTACTAGGCTCATTAGTAGGTTTTTTTATTTTAATTAACTTGATTCGAAAATATACGCTTGAACTAAAGTACTCTATTTTGTGGTTCATAGTTACAATTTTGAGTATTATTTTAGCAATATTCCCTAAATTATTCACATATATTTCGCACATTATGGGCATTGAACTTCCTGTTAATGCCTTATTTTTATTAACTTTACTAGGAACCATCATGATCATGTTTTCTTTAACATTAGAAGTCTCTAAATCAACAATCAAAATTAAAGAATTATCTCAGGAAATTGGAATTTTGAGATATGAATTAGAGAAAATGAAAGAAAAAGATCATAGTAAAAAGGAGAGTTAATTCGTTGAAAATTGATTCTATGGTAAGCTATGTATTGTTGTTATTGAATATTTTGATGCTAGTAAGTGGACAAGCCTTTTTTAAATTAGGTTTGGAAAAAATAGGTGGAGTAACATTAGCTACTGCTTGGAAAGCATTATTTTCCCCTACTATCATTATAGGGTTGTTTTTGTATGTAGTAGCTACTTTAATTTGGTTTGTAGTATTATCCAGATTGCCTCTTTCTATAGCATATCCAATTCAAAGTCTTGCATACGTTTTAGGAATATTTTTAGCTGTATTAATGTTTCACGAATCAGTATCACCAATGAAGTGGATTGGTGCAATTATTATTGTAATAGGCGTATTATTCATTGCAGTCGATAAATAAACTGGAGGTTTTATTTATGAAAGGCATAATTTTAGCAGGTGGTACAGGTTCACGCCTTTATCCATTAACCAAAGTAACCAATAAACATCTTTTACCTGTTGGCAAATATCCTATGATTTTTCATTCCGTATATAAATTAAAACAAGCTGATATTACAGATATCTTAATCGTTACAGGTAAAGACCATATGGGCGATGTAGTTAACTTATTAGGTAGCGGTAGCGATATGGGTGTTACATTTACATACAAAGTGCAGGATGAAGCAGGTGGTATTGCACAAGCTTTGGATCTAGCAGAACACTTTGTAGCGGATGATCAAATGGTTGTTATTCTAGGCGATAATGTATTTGCTGATGATATTGCTCCATTTGTACAAAATTTCCGTGAGCAAAAACAAGGTGCTAAATTGTTGCTACAACAGGTTCATGATCCACAGCGTTATGGTGTAGCTGAAATGGACGGCGAACGGATTATTTCGATCGAAGAAAAACCAAAAACACCTAAAAGCGATTTCGCTGTAACAGGTATTTATATGTTTGATAACAATGTATTTGATATTGTTAAAACGTTAAAACCATCTGACCGTGGTGAATTAGAAATTACAGATGTAAACAATGCTTATATTGAACGTGGTGAGCTAACATTTGATATTCTTACAGGTTGGTGGACAGACGCGGGTACGCACGCATCGCTTGCAAAAGCAAATGAACTAGCACAAGAAATCGTATTTGGCGAAGAGTTCGGTAAGCTCAAACTGTAAGGAGGATCATCATGAAAGTCACATCTTTAACATTAGAGGGTGCCAAGCTCATCGAACCTGTTGTTCATGGCGACCATCGTGGATTTTTTATGGAAAGTTATAATGAAAAATTAATGCACGAAAATGGAATTAAACATAATTTTATTCAGGATAATCATTCCCTTTCTGCTGAACCTGGAGTACTGAGAGGAATGCATTACCAATTGAATCCTAAAGCACAAACAAAATTGATTCGTGTTATATCTGGTTCGATTTATGATGTGATTGTGGATATTCGTAAAGATTCACCTACATTTGGACAATGGCAAGGATTTATTTTAAGCGATGCGAATAAACGTCAATTGTTAGTTCCACAAGGATTTGCACATGGCTTCTGTACGTTAGCAGCGAATACTCAAGTTATTTATAAAGTAGATGAGTATTATTCGCCTGAGCATGATCGCGGTATTGCTTGGGATGATCCATCTCTAAATATCGATTGGCCTGTATCGAATCCAGTATTATCTGACAAAGATACACGTCATCCTTTATTAAAAGACGCAGAACTTAACTTTTAATACTCCACTGCTTACTAGTTACTAGGTGAGCATAATAAATAAAATAGTTAGAATCTAAATATGATTCTTACAGGAGGCAAATTATGAAATTGCTTGTTACTGGCGGAGCCGGTTTTATTGGCAGTAATTTTGTTCTATATATGTTACGTGAACATCCCGAGTACCAGATTATCAATGTAGATGCTCTTACGTATGCAGGGAATTTAGAAAATTTAAAAGCGATCGAAGGCAATCTTAATCATACCTTTGTAAAAGCAGATATTGCAGATACAGCTACAATGGATCGCTTGGTTGCAGATGGTGTAGATGTTATTGTTAACTTTGCAGCAGAATCGCATGTAGACCGTAGTATTTTGGAGCCGGAGATTTTTGTGAAAACAAACGTCGTTGGTACTCAAGTACTTCTGGATGTTGCTAAAAAGTATAACATTACAAAATTTGTACAAGTATCTACAGATGAAGTATACGGTTCTTTAGGCGAAACAGGGCTGTTTACCGAAGAGACTCCGATTACACCGAATAGCCCGTATTCTGCTAGTAAAGCAGGCGGAGATTTGTTAGTACGTGCTTACCATGAGACTTTTGGTTTGCCGGTTAATATTACACGTTGTTCTAACAATTATGGGCCATTCCAATTTCCAGAGAAATTAATTCCATTGATTATTTCTCGTTCTTTGGCTGATGAAGCTTTACCTGTATATGGTGATGGACTCAATATCCGTGATTGGTTGTATGTAGAAGACCATTGTAGCGCGATCGATCTAGTTATTCATGAAGGTAAAAACGGTGAAGTTTATAATATTGGTGGTAACAATGAACGTACCAATATCCATATCGTTAAAACAATTTTGGAACAACTAGGTAAGCCAGAATCTTTGATCAAATATGTAGAAGATCGTTTAGGTCATGATCGTCGTTATGGTATTGACCCTACGAAGATCATGAGTGAACTTGGATGGAAGCCTAAGCATAATTTCGAAACAGGAATTAAAGAAACGATTCAATGGTACTTGGATAACAAAGACTGGTGGACTCGTATTGCTTCAGGAGCTTACCAAGAATATTACCAACAGCAATATGGAGATCGTCTAGGAGCTAATCAATGAAAGTATTAGTTACAGGTGCTTCCGGCCAACTTGGAATAGATACAGTCAAAGTTATCCAAGCGAAAGGTCATGAAGTATTAGGCTGCGATCGTGAGACATTAGATATTACAAATCTAGAGCAATGCCAGCAAGTCATCACTTCTTTTCAACCGGAAGTGATTATTCATTGTGCGGCTTATACAGCGGTCGATGCGGCTGAAACTGATATCGATGGAGCTTATCTGGTCAATGCTGTAGGAACACGTAATATTGCTGTAGCAGCAGAATCTGTACAAGCGAAAGTGATCTATATTAGTACAGATTATGTATTTGATGGACAAGGTGTACAACCTTACCATGAGTATGACAACACAGATCCTCAAAGTATTTATGGTAAATCGAAGCGTGCCGGTGAAGTATTGATTCAATCTTTATCTTCTCGATACTTTATTGTGCGCACTTCTTGGGTATACGGACTTCACGGTAACAACTTTGTGAAAACCATGCTGAAGTTAGGTCAGGAAAAACCACAACTTAAAGTGGTACATGATCAAAAAGGTTCGCCAACCTATACAGTAGACTTAGCAGAGTTTTTGGCAGAATTGATGGTGACAGAAAAATACGGTGTTTATCATGCTTCTAATAGTGACTCATGCACCTGGTATGAATTTACACAAGAAATATTCAGACAGGCTACTGATATTTTAGATGTAGATATACAATCTGTACTGGAACCATGCGCAACGAGTGAGTTTCCAAGACCTGCTCCAAGACCTGCTAATTCGGTGATGGAGCATTTATCGATACGAACTAATGGATTTACAGATATTCGTTCTTGGCAAGAAGGATTAAATGCTTTTTTGCAAGAGTATAAAAATAATTAATCATTAAGATGAACAGATAAGAGAATTTGGTTTCAAAACCATATAAACTCTTATCTGTTTTTTTGTAATTATAGTATTGGTTCTGCTACAATAAAGTGAATTATAGGGATGATAATAAAACAAATGAGGTTATTATGACTGGAAAAGTGCAGGTACTTCTTTCTACTTACAATGGAGCTCAATACATAGCAGAACAATTGGACAGTATTTTAAAACAAACGTATACGAATATCCATATTCTAATTAGGGATGACGGTTCAACAGATACAACACTTAGTATTCTTGAATCTTATGCTCAAAGATACCCGGAACAAATAACATATCTACAAACAGAAAATGTTGGTGTAATACGTAGTTTCTGGAGTTTGATCAAGGAAGCAGATACTACAGCCCAATATTTTTGTTTTTGTGATCAAGATGATATATGGTTACCTCATAAAATTGCAGCAGAGGTGAGTACACTTGATTCTGCGATATCTGACTCTCCTTATCAACCGCATATGGTCTGTACAGCTACTCAGATTACCGATGAAAACCTTAATCTGAAAGTAGTCTGGCCGCAAAATCTGAGAAAAGAACCTTCATTTTATAATGCTTTATTCCAAAATATAGCGGTTGGAACGACGATTATGTTAAGCTATGATGCGTTTAAATTATTTTATGATAAAGAGATTGATCTAAATCGAATTCAAATGCATGACTGGTGGATATATCTTACTATTTCTTGTTTTGGTAAAGTTTATTTTGATCCCACACCTTCTGTATACTATAGACAACACAATAACAACGTAGTAGGCGGAGAATCTACCTTACTGCAAAAAGTGAAAAAAAAATGGAATAGTTTTCGCAAACATAAAGATAAAAAATTATTAGTGCAACAAGCTAAAGAATTTCAGCGTATATATGGTAAAGAGATAACTGATCCTCAAATGAAGCAACAATTGGAAGCATTTATCGCTCCACGCTCCACATTCATACAACGTATTCGTTTTTTACGTCAATGCCAGCTTTACCGACAATCTACAACAGAACAATGGCTTTTTCGATTTTTAATTATGATTGGTTATATCTAAGAACAATAATGGAATCTGAGCGGATTTATCTTTTTGATATATAGATATGCTATAATGCCAGTAGATTTATATTTTAGTCAGGAGCGTTACCATGGACGTTAGCATTTTAATTTTAAATTATAATACTTGTCAGCTTACACTTGATTGTATTGAGTCTGTTTATCAATCACGCACTCAATACGCTTATGAGATTATTGCAGTGGACAATGCTTCTAGCGACGGTTCAGCTACAGTGATCCCATCGACTTATCCAGACATTACTTTTATTGCAAATAAAGATAATGTCGGATTTGCCAAAGGCAACAATCAAGCAATGAAGATTGCGCAAGGACGATATATACTACTACTTAATTCCGACACCATCGTTCAGTCAGATACTTTAGAGACGATGGTGTCTTTTATGGATGCTCACCCTCAAGTAGGAGCGTCAGGTTGCAAAATTGTCTTGCCAGATGGATCACTTGATAAAGCATGCAAGCGTGGGTTTCCTACACCGTCCGCATCTTTTTATTATGCTTTTGGATTTTCCAAATGGTTTCCAGACAATCCACGCTTTAATGGCTACCAGTTAGGTTATTTGAACCCAGACGAGTCGTATCCGATTGATTCATTAGTCGGTGCATTTATGTTAGTTCGGCGTGAAGTTATTGAGCAGATTGGCGGACTAGACGAAGAGTTTTTTATGTATGGAGAAGATATTGACTGGTGCTACAGGATCAAAGAAGCAGGCTGGGAGATCCATTATCGTGGAGATACACAAATTGTGCATTACAAAGGCGCTAGCAGTCGTCGTAAACCATTTAAAATCATTTATGAGTTCCACCGGGCAATGTGGTTATTTCACCGGAAACATTATCGTCAAAAATATTCGTTTGTTACCAATAGTATTGTTTTTACCGGAATTGGAGTCAAATTAATGTTATCCCTACTTAAAAATAAATTATTACCTGCCAAATCGGTTACAACAGCAGAAAGGAGAGCTTAAACATGATTCGTAAAAATCAACGCTTTTTAACTCGTTTGTATATTTTAGCTGATTTTATGATCATTCAACTCTCCTTTTTACTTGCATGGTTTGTGAAATTTGAAAGTGGTTGGTTTGCTTATGATACACCGATCGAATTTGGAGCACTACCGATTGAGACGTATGCGCTATGGAGTCTAGTATACGGTGGTATAGCGATCTTAATCGGTGGGATGAGTACACTGTATTCACCGAAGCGTAAAAAACGTTTTGCAGATGAATTGATGAAAATTTTCCAAACTCATCTTGTCAGTATTTTTGTTTTATTAGGTGCTTTATTTTTTGTGAAAGAAGTAAATATCTCTCGTTCATATCTGTTTATTTATGTGATCCTTACCTTGATGCTTATCATGGCTTATCGGTATGTGATCAAAAAAGGATTGAAACGTGCGAGACAACGTGGATTTAATAAGCAGTTTGTTTTGATTCTTGGTGCAGGTTCACTGGGGAAACGTTTTTGCAATAATTTAGACCAGTATCCTGAGATGGGTTATGAAATTGTTGGTTTTTTAGATGATTATTTAGAAGACAATGAACAGGAACCTAATAAATACAAACCTATTTTAGGCAAAATCGATAAGCTTGGTGATATTCTGCATACGATGATGATTGATGAAGTGATTTTGGCGTTACCGCTAGATGCCCATCATAAATATCCAAGTATTATTGCAGAATGTGAAAAAGCCGGTGTACGAACATTAATCATCCCGGATTTCTTTGATTATCTGCCAGCTCGTCCATACTTTGATAACTTTGCGGGAATGCCAATGATCAATGTACGAGATATTCCACTAGATATCGCTGCGAATCGGATGTTCAAACGATTATTTGATATTGTATTTGCATTAATAGCTATTATTATTACATCTCCTATTATGATTATTGTAGCGATTGGCGTACGAATGACATCTCCAGGATCTGTGATCTTTAAGCAGGAACGTGTAGGACTCAATCGTCGTAACTTTACGATGTACAAATTCCGTTCTATGCGAATTATTCCTGAAGGACAGGTCGATACAGGTTGGACGACAGCCGATGATCCACGTAAAACCAAGTTCGGAGCTTTTATACGTAAAACCAGTTTAGATGAGCTACCTCAATTTTTTAATGTATTATTTGGAGACATGAGTGTAGTGGGACCTCGTCCTGAACGTCCTTATTTTGTAGAACAGTTCCGTGATGAGATTCCAAAATATATGATTAAGCACCATGTACGGCCTGGAATTACGGGTTGGGCACAAAGCAATGGTCTACGTGGAGACACGTCTATTGAAGATCGTATCAATCACGATATTTTTTATATCGAAAATTGGTCATTATTATTCGATATCAAAATCATTTTCAAAACGATCCATAATGGATTTGTAAATAAAAATGCTTATTAAAAGTTAGGTGATGCTAAATATTTCGTCACTAAATATAACTAAAAAGTATTCTGTTCCTCGGATGTAGGAGCAGGATACTTTTCTTTTTTGATGAGTAATAAGGCAAAATATAAATTTGTTCCCCTAAAATACGAACAAAAAATTGACACTGTGCATCCCCTATCATAGACTTAATTTGAAGGTTGTCCGAAGACGGAGGAATGAAGGTTGAGAGAACAAATCAAAACATGGCAACATGTATTTAAACTGGACCCGGATCGAACGATTTCGGACGATGTATTAGCAAAAGTATGTAGTTCTGGGACAGATGCGATTATGGTAGGTGGATCATCAGGCGTAACTTACAACAATACAGAAGATCTAATCAAACGTATCAGCCTATATGATATTCCTTGTGTTCTTGAAGTATCCGATTTGGAAATGGTTGTACCTGGATTCGATCTATACATGATTCCATTGATATTAAATACCAATGATAGTCAGTGGATGATAGGACAGCATGTCTCTGCTATCGAACAGTATAGCCATTTGATGCCCTGGGACAAACTTGTTCCTGAAGGTTATATCGTACTGAATGCGGATTCTACAGTCGCTCAGCGTACCGAAGCATTAACAGAAATCGATCTTGATCGGGCAGTCGCTTATGCTCAAGCCGGTGACCGTTTGTTTCGTCTTCCTATTATTTATATAGAATATAGTGGACGTTTTGGAGATATGGAACTAACAGGTGAGATTCGCCGATCAACGCATCAAGCGCAATTATTTTATGGCGGTGGAATTAGAGATTATCATTCTGCTCGTCAAGCCAAGCAAGTATGTGATACCATTGTCGTCGGCAATATAATTTATGAAAATCTGCAAGCCGCATTAGATACTGTACAAGTTATCTCCAGATAACGAGAAGTATCCTAACTTGATCATAGATGATTTTCAACTATCATTTTTCTATTAAGAAAGGAGCATGACTTCCCTATGAATACTGTAAATATACAGGAGGCAATCAATCGATTGAATCCTAGACAAAAAGAAGCCGCGCTCGCCACAGATGGACCGCTACTCATTATGGCAGGAGCAGGTAGTGGTAAGACGCGCGTACTGACACATCGTATCGCGCATATTATCGATGCACGCAAATCAGCACCGTGGGGCGTTCTAGCCATCACATTTACCAATAAAGCAGCACGCGAGATGCAAGAACGTGTTTCCCGTCTGGTAGGACCAGCAGGTCGTGAAATTTGGGTATCTACTTTTCACTCTATGTGTGTACGTATACTGCGTAAAGATATTGAACGTATCGGATTTACTTCCAACTTTTCTATTTTAGATTCATCTGACCAATTATCTGTTATTCGTTCTTGTATGAAAGACTTAAACATCGATACCAAAAAGTTCGAACCCAAAGCAGTGCAAGGAATGATGGGTACTGCTAAAAATGAATTGGTTTCTCCGGCTCAATACGAGCAAAAGATTGGTGACTATTTCGAAGGTATTGTAGCCAAAGTCTACACCAAATATCAACAACGTCTACGTGCTAATAACTCATTAGACTTTGATGATCTGATTATGAAGACGATCCAATTGTTTAACGAAGTTCCTGAAGTTTTAGAATTTTATCAGAAAAAATTCCGCTATATTCATGTCGATGAGTATCAAGATACAAATAAAGCACAATATATGCTTTGTAAAATGTTAGCAGAAGCTCATCATAATATCTGTGTTGTTGGGGATAGTGATCAATCGATCTATCGCTGGCGTGGAGCAGATATCAGTAATATCTTGAATTTTGAAGAAGATTATCCAGAAGCGAAAACAATTCTTTTGGAGCAAAATTATCGTTCGACTTCCAATATACTGAGTGCAGCGAATGAAGTGATTGGAAACAATACAGGTCGCAAACCGAAAAAACTGTGGACAGACAAAGAAGGCGGAGCCAAAATCAAAGTGTATCGTGCGGATTCTGAGCATGATGAAGGATACTTTGTGACTTCTGAGATTCATAAAAGTGTAAAAACAGGACAGCCTTATCGTAATCATGCAATATTGTATCGTACCAATGCTCAATCACGGGTTATTGAGGAAATTTTGATCAAATCAGATATTCCTTATCAAATCGTAGGCGGTATCAAGTTCTATGATCGTAAAGAGATCAAAGACTTGCTCGGGTATTTACGATTGCTTTCGAATCCAGATGATGATATCAGTTTGACTCGAATTATCAATGTGCCTAAGCGTGGTATTGGTGATACGACTGTAGCCAAATTGGCAGTAGCAGCGGCGGAAAAAGGCGTGTCTATTTTTAAAGTATTAGAAATAGTAGATGATCTAGGTTTTGCAGGTCGTACTCGTAATATGTTGGTTGAATTTTACGATATGATTGCTTCACTGCATCAAATGGTCGAGTATTTATCAGTTACTGAATTAACCGAAAAGATTTTAGAGTTATCTGAATATCGGGTAGAACTACAACGGGAGAATACTCTTGAATCCAAAGCTCGTTTAGAAAATATAGAAGAGTTTTTATCTGTAACGATGGAATTTGAGAAAAATAATGAAGATCGTTCATTGATTTCATTTTTGACGGATCTAGCGTTAATTGCTGATATCGATACTGTAGGCGATGAACCTGAAGAAGATGACGATGCAGTTGTATTGATGACGATGCATAGTGCCAAAGGTTTGGAATTTCCAACTGTATTTATTATTGGTATGGAAGAAGGCGTGTTCCCGCATAGTCGAGCTTTTCAAGACAATGAAGAATTGGAAGAAGAGCGCCGCTTAGCTTATGTAGGGATTACACGTGCAGAAAAAAATCTATTTTTATCTTGTGCACAGATGCGTACGTTGTTTGGACGAACTACAGCGAATCCACCTTCACGCTTTTTAGAAGAAATTCCAGAAGAGTTCAAAGAAGATACAGCAGTAGCGCCTAACTATCGTCGTGGTGGGGCAGGTCGCGGCACTAGCAGTTATGGATCAGGTAATCGTAGCTTTGGAGGAAGTACAAGTAGCTTTGGTGGCAAACGTGAAAATACAGCTGCGTTTGGCAGTGGATCTTCTGCGCGTGCAGTACCAGGATCTACAAATGCAAGAGTAACGGTAACGACAGGAGCTACACCTAAGCCTGTAGCTGCTGGTGGAGGATCAGATAGCTTCCAGGCAGGCGATAAAGTCTCTCATGGCAAATGGGGTATCGGAACGATTGTAGCCGTCAAAGGTACAGGCAATGATATGGAATTACAAATTGCTTTCCCTGCACCGACAGGACTCAAACGCTTATTAGCAGGGTTTGCTCCGATTACTAAAGTAGAATAAAGAATCTGATCGTGCAAGCAAGAAAGCTCTTGTTATCACTTGATGAGTACAAGTTGTATGTTCAAAACAGAACCGAATTACTTACTGTTCGGTTCTGTTTTTTCATTGAAAATAATAATCATATGCGACAAAATGCTAACGATAAGCAGTACTACAGTTTGGCTTAAAGCAATAGTTTATCTTATTGAATCCGGGAGGGGATACTACACATGGATCCGATGCATGAAATGGAACAATTAATTACAGAGCTTAATAAATACAGCTACCATTACTATACGTTAGATGAACCTCTAGTCGATGATAAAGAATATGATGTTCTATATGATCGATTAATCCAACTGGAAGAAGTCAGTGGAATCGTACTGCCTGATTCGCCTACTCAGCGTGTAGGTGGAGAATTGTTAAAAGGATTTTTACCTCATCGCCATCTTTCTCCATTATGGAGTCTAGACAAAGCTCAAAATTTAGAAAAGCTAGCAAGTTGGCATACACGTGCTCGTAAATTAATTGCTGATTATAATACCAAAAATCCTGATCAACCATTGCCAGAACCCTCTTATGCGATTGAACTCAAGTTCGATGGATTAACACTTAATCTCACCTATGAAAATGGGAAGTTAATTCAAGCGGCAACCCGAGGTAATGGAGTAACAGGAGAAGGAATTTTAGAACAAGTCAAAACGATTCGTTCGATTCCATTATCTATTCCTTTCAAAGAAGGCAAAATTGAAGTACAAGGCGAAGGCATTATGAATCTATCTGTACTAGCAGCTTATAATGAAAATGCTACAGATAAAGACAAACTTAAAAATGCACGTAATGCTGCTGCGGGTGCTTTGCGTAATTTGAATCCTAAAGTAACAGCTACTCGTCGTTTAAGTGCTTTCTTTTATAACATAGGATATATGGACGGTATTACATTTGAAAGTCATCAAGAGATGATGCAATTTCTTAAAGACAATCATTTCAAAGTCAATCCGTATATTTTTTACTTTGAGAATTTTGATGATGTGATTGCTCAATTGGAAGACATTCAAGCACAACGTACAGGATTAGATTACTTAATCGATGGTGCTGTGGTCAAAATTACAGATATGCGTACTCGCGAAGTACTGGGATATACCGATAAATTCCCGCGTTGGGCAATTGCTTACAAATTCGAAGCAGAAGAAACAAGCACGATTTTAGAATCGGTGTCTTGGAATGTAGGTCGTACAGGTAAAATCACACCATTAGCTCGTGTAGAAGCTGTTGAACTTGCAGGTGTGACCGTACAAAATTGCACGCTAAACAATATTGGAGACATTGAACGCAAAAATTTAAAATATGCGATCGGAACACGTGTCTTTATTCGTCGTTCGAATGAAGTTATACCGGAGATTCTTGGTAAAGTCACTGAAGAAAGCGATGGAGAAGAAATCATTTTTCCAGAGAAATGCCCTGCTTGTGGATTTCCATTAGAACAACGTGGAGCACATCTATTCTGTAACAATACACTAGAGTGTACACCACAGATTATAGCTAAGATTACACATTTCGCCTCTAGAGATGCTATGGATATCGAGACATTTAGCATAATGACAGCTCAACAATTGCATAGTGAGTTAGGGGTCAAAGAACCAGCAGACCTGTATGCTTTAGAATTTGAGAAGTTAGTAGAACTAGAACGATTTGGTGAGCGCAAAGCAAATAATCTATTGCAGGCTATCGAAGAAAGTAAAACAAGAGATTTAGCATCATTCCTATATGCTTTAGGTATTCCGAATACAGGTAAATCTACAACTCGTATGTTAGCCGAGCATTATCGTGATTTACACAAAGTCATGAATGCAACAGTAGAAGAGTTAGTCGAATTACCAGATATCGGCAATATTGTAGCTGAAAGCATCGTTGCTTTTTTTGCAGATCCTTTTATGCAGACCAGTATTCAGAAAATGTTAGACCGAGGTGTACAACCGCAATCTCCTGCTGAACCTGTTGTTATCAATACAGATTCTTATTTTGCAGGCAAAACGGTTGTACTTACAGGTACATTACAGACGATGACTCGTGATGATGCCGCTGCGCGCCTAGAGTCTCTAGGCGCCAAAGTGACAGGTAGTGTATCCAAAAAGACAGATATCGTGATCGCTGGTGAAAAAGCAGGTAGCAAACTCACCAAAGCTCAAGAGCTCGGTATTGAAGTCATTGAAGACGAAGAAGAATTAAAGCGATTATTGGAATTATAAAAAATAATTGAATCTACATGAAAACAGAAAAATTCATACTATTAAGCTTCTACCATCTATTCCTTACCAACAAAAAAGCAGTGTGTTTCTCTTTAGCTAAGAGTAAACACACTGCTTTTTTGTGTATGATTATGAAACTTGATTTAAGCTTTAGGCAACCAGGCATCTTTATCATAACCACGTTGTTCCCAGTAACCTACATGATCTTCAGCAATCAGTTCAATCCGGTTCAACCATTTTACCGATTTGTAAGCATACATCTGAGGAATAACCAATCGTACTGGCCCACCTAGATCAGCAGGAATGATATTACCATCATGCAATACCGCTACAATAATATCTTTCATCTGCGCTTGATCAAGTGTAAGAGAATCCGTATAGACATTATCCCCTGAATAAAATTTGACCATGGTCGCAGAAGATTGAACACCTGCTGCTTTTAAAAAGTCACTTAAAGGAATACCTTCCCATGTGTTTTTATACACCGACCATCCAGTAACACAATGAAAGTCACTTACTTGCACATCACGTTTTAATTTCAAAAATTGTTCCCAGTTCCATGTTTGAGGTTTATCTACTAATCCATCTATTTTGAAATCCCAGTTACTATTATCAAAATTAGGAATAGGTGTCACCGTATACACACGAAACTCACCTTGAGCACCACCCCCTATAGGCGGGGCAGATGATTTCAGTGGTGTAGGATCAGGAATCATCTTATTACCATTACTGGCAGCAACCTGTTCCCATGTACCTCCACTAGTCAAAGAACTTCCTAACCATCTTACAAATGTAGGTCCGATCGATACAGCGAGTCCAACACCTATAGCGGAGCGCAAAAAGGTACGTCGTGTATAAAAAGGAGAAGGGGCCGTTGGTGATGATGCGGCTACTACAGTGCCACTTTTATCCGTAATCGTTTTTTCTACAGTGACAGGTTGTTTGATTGTACGTTTTTTCGGATCTTTTAACCAAGCGGTACGTGTTAGAGAATGATAGATAATATAAGGAAGTCCCACCCAAGTCAGTAGATCATGAACAAATAAAGCCGAGTTAGCCACAGCCGGTCCTACTTGGCGTAATAACCATAATAAAATCCCTGATATAATCCAGCCTACCAATAAGACCATAACTACAATAACATTGAATTTTTGCCCGGGTTTATCAGACAGCCTTTTCCAGTGCTTCGCCGCCAGAAATAAGTAATAGACTACAGGGACCAATAAAGCTAATCCTCCTATAATATGAAGCCAACGTACCCAGACTCTAACCTCACCCAGTATTTCTCGCCAAAAGCCCCCGACAAGTACCAGACCTGTAACAGCTAGAAGAGCAACGAGCCAAGCATTCCAAGCATGCAACCGAATAAGCTTTTTACCAAATCCTTTTTGAACTGCTGCAATCCAGCGTCCCATGAATCTTCCTCCTTCGAAATGGATCTGCAGCGAATGAATACTATGCAGATCAACACCCTGTATTTATTTTCAGCGATCTCATTACGTCCTATCTGCATATTCGTAATAACAAGCAAAATAGTTCAAAATTCCGACTGGACGACGTCTTGCTCGTGATAGATGAACTGTATGAGAAAGGAAAGAAGAAAAAATGATATGACCGACATATTCAACAACTTTAAATACTAGATATACAAAGTTAAGCTAATATATAAAATTAATTATAAACCTTTCTAGTGGAATAAGGCGAGAAGTGACATAAAGCATAAATAGATATCAGTTCGCTAACTTTCTTTTTTGAGCATATAGAGTCAGTCAATTATTACATTGGCATTCAGTAGCGATTGACTTCGATACTCTCTAGGCGACATCCCTTTAATTTTTTTGAAAATTTTGGAGAACAGTAAAGGATCGATATAGCCTACTGAACGGGCAATATTACCAATCGATAGATCTGTACGGATCAGCATACTGGATGCTGTATCCATTCTGTAACGAATAAGATAATCTTGAATACTGAGCTTGGTTGTTTTTGTAAATAAGGAACATAAGTAACTTCGATTCAATCCGATAAAATGGGCAATATCTTCTACTGTAATCTTTTGAGAAAAATTCATTTCAATAAAATCTTTGACCTGCTCCACATAGATATCAGCGTTACTTCTTGTTTGCGCCATTAGCGTTTTCGGCGCATTTTCCATTAGTAGCGAAAAAATCATATACAACAATCCAGTCAATCGTGTTTCTCGTGCTGCTGGATATTCATTCGATTGAATCATCCACTGTAAATACTGATGTATTCGATCTTTGTGCTCGTAATAGATTATTGGAGAAGCAAGAGTCATTCCTGCTTGTTCCAGCAGCGATTCGGCGAGCGTACCATTGAATCCGATCCAGCCGTAGGACCATGGTTCTGCTTCGTCTGCTACATAATAGGTAACCACATGGGGACAGATTAGAAAGCCTTGTCCTGAACCAATCGAATGTTGTACTCCATTCACCTCAAAAGTCCCTTTTCCCTCAAATACATAATGGAGCAGATAATGAGTTCTGACTGCTGGTCCAAACTCATGACCAAATATACAATCTTCGATCCCAAATTGGGTGAGATACAATTCGGTGTGTTGTTTGCTTCTTGGTAAATACTCGATCATTAGCGGTTCTCCTTATTTTTATAATATCTATCAAAATAACATATTTTCGAATCATCATGCCATATACGATATAGTCCGTTTCATATAACATTTTTATAGAATAATCATATTCATTGTTACATACCGGAAAATCATTAATCCATATTTTATGAACGAGGGTATTACAGGTAGCATGAATATACATAATGGAATGAACAAGAAAGGGTGTTGGTCATGAGTGTAATCGTTCAGGAAGAATCTGGATTGTTTCATCTACAATCGTCCGGTATGAGTTATATGATCCAAATCGTAAATGGATATTCAGTGCATGTATACTGGGGAGCGCCATTGAAGCATCGGTCAGTGATGGAGAACCTGCTTATCCATACGTCTTCGACAACAGGGTTGGATAGACTTCCACAGGAATACCCACAGTATGGAAGTGGAGATTTTCGCAATCCAGCGTATCAGGTCGAATTAGCAGACGGAACTCGTATCACTGAGCTTCAGTACGACAGTTACCGACTGATCCAAGGAAAACCATCACTGAGCGGACTTCCAGCAGTATATACGGAGAATGAATCGGAAGCACAGACATTAGAACTTCTTTTGAAAGATCAGTATTCGGGTCTTACAGTTGTGTTACAGTACACTATTTTTGAACAGCGAAATGCAATCATACGTGCTGCACGCTTCATCAATGAAGGAAAGGAGACACTGCGACTTCGTCGTGCTTTGAGTGCAAGTGTAGATATGTATGGTCAGGATGAACTGGAGATGATTTACTTATCGGGTGCATGGGCAAGGGAAGGCAATATACAGAGAAGATCGCTTCGGCAAGGCGAAATTCGAATCGACAGCAAGCGTGGGATGAGCAGCCATCAGTTTAATCCGTTTGCTGCGCTTGTCACCCCGGAGACGACAGAGAATCATGGTGAAGCTTTTGGTTTCAGTCTGGTGTACAGCGGGGGATTTGAAGCCGTTGCAGAAGTCGATTCGTTTGGCTCTACAAGGTTAGGTATTGGAGTAAATTCGTTTGATTTTGGATGGCAGCTAAATGCCGGAGAAGATTTTCAGACTCCTGAAACAGTGATGGTATATTCCAACCAAGGAATTGGAGAAATGTCGCGGATCTACCATCGTCTGTACCGCAGTCGATTATGTCGGGGAACATACCGTGATCGGGAACGACCAATTCTGGTCAACAACTGGGAAGCGACCTATTTTGATTTCAATGCCGAAAAGCTAGTCTCCATTGCGGAGGAGGGGGCTAGACTCGGTATTGAGTTATTTGTGCTAGATGACGGTTGGTTTGGTAGACGTGACGCTGATAACTCGTCTTTGGGGGATTGGTACGAGGATCGTCGCAAACTACCTGAAGGGCTAGCTGATGTAGCGCAGCGTATTCGTGAAACAGGTCTACAATTTGGACTCTGGTTCGAGCCAGAAATGATTTCGCCGGAAAGCGAGCTGTATCGTGAACATCCTGACTGGTGCCTGCATGTTCCGGGAAGAAGACGTAGTGAAGCGAGATGGCAATTGGTACTGGATTATACACGCCCGGAAGTACGAGATTATATTTATAATTCACTCTCTACGATTTTCTCTACGGTTCCAATCTCTTATGTGAAATGGGACATGAATCGGGCTTTGACAGAGATGGGATCGGCAACATTGCCACCAGAGCGACAAGCTGAGACTGCGCATCGTTATGTACTTGGATTATATGAGCTACTAGAGCGGATAACGGTACAGTTCCCGAACATATTGTTTGAAAGTTGCGCTAGTGGAGGTGGACGTTTTGATCCCGGAATGCTCTATTATATGCCGCAAACGTGGACTAGCGATAATACTGATGCGGTAGAACGACTCAAGATTCAATATGGCACCAGTCTTGTTTATCCAGTGAGTGCGATCGGTGCACATGTATCAGCTGTACCCAATCATCAGGTCGGACGCAGTACACCACTTGATTTTCGAGGTAGTGTCGCTATGTCTGGCAATTTCGGGTATGAACTGGATCTCACAGCATTTACTGATAAAGAAAAGAATATCGTTCAGCGGCAGGTTGCCAACTACAAAGAGATTCGCAATCTGGTGCAAGAGGGAGATTTATATCGATTGAAGAGTCCATTTACAGGGAACCAATCTGGGTGGATGTTCGTCTCGGAAGATAAAATGCAAGCTCTCGTCTATGCTTTTCAGGTTATGGCAATATCTAACGGACCTCAACAAATTCTGCGGTTGGATGGACTGAATCCAGAACTGGAATATGAAGTGAAATCTGATATCAATGAAGAAAGTATTATATATGGAGGAGACCAATTGATACAGCTCGGTTTGGCTCTTCATTACGAGTCCAAAGACTATCAGAGTCGCTCTTTCACACTTCGAGCCATAGATAGGGTGCTTGAATAAGCAAGAATTGATCCAAAACAGAAAGCCCCTTTTTGTAGAAGGGGCTTTTTTAAATATAAAGCAGGCTGGTTACTGGAGGTTAAATCATGTTTTTCGTTCGAATAATGAATGATATGAAAATAAGAAAGAAGTTAGCTATTACGTTTATAACAGCAGCAGGCATTCCTCTACTATTATGCGGTCTTTTTTTGACTGCAAGATTGCGTGAAGTTGTAGTGCAAAGTACTTTGGTGCAGGTATCCAATAATGTGGATCGTGTTCAAAAGCGTACCGCAGAATTAATCAAAGTTCCATTAGATATTTCGAATCGGCTTATGAATGATAATCAGATGAAAAAAACAGCCAGTCAGACGTACAACAGTTATACCGAAGTCATTCAGCAATATCACAATTACACGAATATTCGAGAATATATACAGCTCTATAAAGAGATTTCTGGCATTCGAATATATGCGATCAATCCGGGAGCACTGAATAACTGGGAATTTATGCAGCCGACTCAAAAGTTACTGGATCAGATCTGGTATCAACAAGCAATAGCACAAAAAGGAGTGGTAGGTTGGAATATGATCCAAGATGAACGAACAAATGCTATGGAATTAAGTTTGATTCGCTCATTTCCCTTAGCCGCTTCAGAGCAAAAAGGAGTAATGGTGATTAATGTAAACAAACAACGATTAAGTGCCATTCTGGAACAAGAGTCTTTTCCTACATTTATCGTGGACAGTGAGAATCAACTGGTTGCTTCTAATTCTATAAAAGGGTCGGAACGAGAAGCATCGACTCTGTATAATAGTAGCGATATTTTGAGTCTTGCTGAGGGCAGTTATAATATATCACTCGATGGAAAAGACTCCAAAGTTGTAGTCGCTACCTTACAACCGAATGATAGCTGGAATAGTCTGCGGATGATCTCCGTTTTTTCAATTGCTGAGATTACTCGTGATGCCAATCATGTGATCTTTCTTGGAGCTATAGTGATTGCCTCGAGTCTAATTGTTGCCACTTTTCTTACGTATGCTTCTGCTTTATTACTTTCCAGAAGACTACAACGACTCAGCCATCATGTAGAAAATGTTCGTTCTGGTTCGTGGGAAACCTTTTTACATATAGATGGCAATGATGAAATCGGAGTGCTGTCTCGCCAGTTCAATGCACTGGTGAAAGACATTGATAGATTATTTCATGAAGTCCAGACAACCAATCGAGAGAAAAGCCTGATAGAACAAAGACAAAATGAAATGAAATTTAAAATGCTAGCAAGTCAGATTAATCCTCACTTTCTATTCAATGCGCTGGAGTCGATTCGGATGGAAGCCCATATTCGTCAGCAGGATGATATTGCCCAAGTCGTATGGTTACTCAGTACGTTGTTGCGTAGTAGTCTTGAGACCAATAGCGATATGATCTTGCTGGAAACAGAACTGAAGTATGTTCAAGGTTATTTAGATATTCAAAAGTTCAGATATGAAGATCGTTTGCAGTATCAGCTAACGATAGAACCCGAAATCCAAAAGATCCGTGTGCCTCCCTTAATTATTCAGCCATTAGTGGAAAATGCGATTATTCATGGTTTGGATCATCGTGCAGAAGGTGGACAGATTAGAGTAGAGGTCACGCAGATCATAGGAGGAGCTCAAATTCAGGTGAGCGATAATGGTACCGGCTTTTCAGCCGAGCGACTGGAAAGTGTACAACAAGAGCTTGCTTCTCCGGCCAATGATTCAAAAGAACAGCGGATTGGTCTTCGTAATGTAAATGATCGGCTTGTGTTGTTGTATGGTCAAGCAAGCATTTTGCATATTGAGAGTAGCTACGGAAGCGGAACGACTATCACATTTATTGTACCGGGAGGCGATGATATTGATTAAAGTTCTTATTGTAGATGATGAACCGAAGTTGCGACAGGGACTTCAAACATTAATTCCATGGAAGAAATTAGGCTTTGAAGTGATTGCAGTAGCGGCCAATGGAGAAGAAGCACTTAGTATCATTGCTGAAAAGCAGCCGGATATTGCACTTGTTGATATTCGAATGCCACTTATGGATGGGCTACAGTTACTTCAAGCTGTATCTTCAGAGGGATATCGTCTACACGTTATCATCTTGAGTGGCTATGCCGATTTTGAGTATGCCAAACAGGCGATCAAATACGGTGTTGATGGTTATCTTCTCAAGCCAGTAGATATTCAGGAGATGACCCATACGCTGGAATGCATTCGTGAACAGATAGAGCAGGAACAACGTCAGAAAGAACAGGAACAAATAACAAAGGCAGATCAGACTTGGCTGCTTCAGCGTTTGCTTGTTCCGCAACATACAGAAGATTCTATAGTTTTGCGAAATATAGCAGAGGATGCCGGAATGTTTTGGGAGAGTTACGAGATTGTTATTGTACGTCCACAAAATGCCAATGTGGATTTTTCGGATAAATTACATACATTCCTAAATAAGTTAAAGCCATGTCTAGAATATGACGGTAAGGGAGTAGTTACTGTCTTTTCATCCTATATCGTTATATTTCTCAATCAACCGCTACGTGGTACAAAGTCTCGCCAGAAATATTATCAATGGCTTAAACAGACACTCGGGAGCAGTGAATTTATTGCTGCCACAGGTGGAGCTGTATCAACACCCGAGAAGATACATATGTCTTTTGCAGAAGCTGAATCTGCTTTAAAACAGGCATTTTTTCATGAAAAAGAAGAATCAGTAAGAGTGAGGTCTGTAAATTGTCTGGTACCGAATGCTATGGATACAAGGGAAAACATTCCGGACGAAATGATGGGAGAGTTTACTCTGCGCTTATATTACAGTTTGGACACAGGCAATCATAAGATGATCCGACCGCTATTGGAGCAAGCTTTTTCTTTTTTTCTTGCTCAAAAGTATGACGAAACCCATATTAAAGAATCTTTTTTCTATCTATGCCATGCAGTGCTACACAAATTGAACATACATTCCTATACACACTGGAAAGAGACAGAGAAGATTTCGCATTTTTTAAAAGGAATTTTTGCATATGAGTATCTGACTGACCTTTTAGCAGAAATCCACTCTTTTCTGACGATGCTTGCCAAAGATACAGCACCAGAAGGTAAAGAAAAAGAATTAAAAATGATGATTAGCATTATTCATAATCATTACAGTGACCCGCTGAAGTTGGAGACACTGGCAGGAACACTGAATTACAGTACAGCTCATTTGGGTCAGATCTTCAAGAATAAAACAGGGGAATACTTTAATACTTATCTAGACAGAATCCGCATTCAAAAAGCCAAGGAATTATTAAATCAAGGAATGAGAGTCTATGAAGTCTCGGAAAAGGTCGGCTATACAAGTGTTAATTATTTTTATAGCAAATTCAAAAAGTATGAAGGATGCTCACCTTCGGATTTTAAAATCCATAATTTGTAGATGATTTTCACCGAAATTCGTTGTATGTCGGCTTGCTGTTCTCTGATTTAAGATAAAAGTCAGAGAGGAGGGGGAATATGAGCAAACGGATATTAGAAAAGGAAAGCGTATACAAAAAAGCAAGCCCAATCAGAAAAGGTAAATGGAAAGAATGGCATAATCAAAGATATTTGTACTACATGTCTATTCCATTTGTACTTTGGGTGTTTGTGTTTCAGTATTTTCCTTTGTGGGGTTGGACGATGGCTTTTCAAAAATATAGACCAGGGTTAGGTTTTTTTGAACAGAAGTGGGTAGGTTTGGAACACTTTCGCACTTTGTTTCAAGATGACCACTTCTATCAGGTTCTTCGTAACACACTGGCAATGAGTTTTATGGGGCTGGTGGCAGGATTTGTAGTGCCAGTTATTTTTGCCTTAATACTTAATGAAGTCCGCATTGGGGTAATGAAGCGATTTGTACAGACCGTATCTTATCTGCCTCACTTTGTATCATGGGTAGTTGCAGCAGGGATTGTTACCAAAATGCTGTCCACAGATGGTGGTGTTGTAAACAGTATATTACTAGGTCTCAATCTGGTCGATCAGCCGATTCCGTTTATGTCTCAAGGACATTGGTTTTGGTATATCGTCACCAGTGCAGATATTTGGAAAGAAACGGGCTGGAACGCCATCATTTATCTAGCTGCTATTTCAAGCATTGGTCCCGAACTATATGAAGCTGCACGAGTAGATGGTGCCAGCCGCCTAAAACAAATGTGGCATATTACACTACCGGGCATCCGACCAACCATTATTGTGCTTCTCATTATGTCTATTGGTCACCTGCTAGGTAATGGCTTTGAAAAGCAATTTCTGCTAGGTAATCATATGGTCATTGATTATTCTGAAGTTCTTGATTTGTATGCGCTTAATTATGGACTGTCCATGGGTCGCTACTCATTCGGTACAGCGATCAATATTTTTAACTCGGTGATTAGTCTGTTCTTGTTGTTTGCAGCGAATGGCATTTTTAAACGTGTTACTAAAGAAAGCATTATGTAAGGAGGAAGAAATGGGAACTGCCAACAGTACGACATCGGCTAGCCGTTCTAAAAATAAACTACATACCAAATCAATACAGGATCGCATTTTGGAAGTGATCGTTTATGTATCCATGATTCTGGTAACTGTGCTAACACTATATCCATTTCTTAATGTACTGGCCATTTCTCTGAATGATTCGGTTGATACCGTCAGAGGGGGAATCACAATCTGGCCAAGAGAATTTACATTGAAAAATTACGATTTGATTTTTACGTACAAAGGTTTGATTACTGGATTTCAAAACTCTGTGTTGCGAACAGTTATCGGAACCGTATTGGGGTTGTTAAGTGGATCGATGCTGGCGTTTGTACTTGCCCGTAACGATTTTGGAGGAAGAAGATGGATATCCATGTTTTTAGCAATCACTATGTATGTATCAGGTGGAATGATCCCCGGATTTATTCTGATGAAGGATCTGCATTTGATTAATACGTTTGCGGTATATGTTTTACCGGGTCTAGTTAGTGCATTTAATATTTTTGTTATTCGTTCTTTTATAGATGGGTTGCCTTACGCTCTACAGGAATCTGCCAAACTGGATGGAGCCAATGACTTTGTCATCTACTGGCGTGTTATTCTTCCACTTTGCAAACCAGCACTGGCAACTGTAGCGCTCTTTTTGGCAGTAGGACAATGGAATTCTTGGTTTGATACGTATTTGTTTAACGGGTCTAATGAAACGTTGACTACTCTACAGTATGAATTAATGAAGATTTTACAGAGTACGACAACCAGTGCAACCAATTCTCAGGATGCTTCCAATATGGCTGAACGGATGGCACAGGTATCACCCGAGTCTGTCAAAATGGCAATTACTATCATCGTAACTGTACCTATTCTGATTGTTTATCCTTTCTTGCAGAAATATTTTGTAAAAGGAATGACGCTTGGAGCTGTTAAAAGTTAAACCATTTATATCTGACTGATATAGTCTCAGATCTATGATTTATCATAATGAAGGAGGAAGCTTCATGAAGTCAGGCAACAAAAAAATAGTAGCTTCTGCACTGTCGCTGGTCATGATCACAGCGCTTGTAGGATGTAGCAATCCTTTCGCTACAGATTCGTCTGGAGATCATCTACCTGATAGCGGAGATGGAAAACAACCAATCACCTTTACTTATTTTTCTGAAGATTCCAGTACCAATTGGAATAATATGAACGATGAAGTCGGCAAAGTAATCAAGGCGAAAACCGGTGTTACCTTAAGCGCAGAATTTGCTGTAGGCGATCCAGTTCAAAAGCTCTCATTAATCGCAGCAACTGGTAATTATCCAGATTTGATCGCAGCTAAAGCAGATGTGGGCAAACTGGTCGATGCAGGAGCTATTCTCGATCTTACCGATCTGATCAATGAGCATGCACCCAATATCAAAAAAATGCTAGGAGACAAAATCGTTCGCACCAAATACAGTCTGGATGATCAAGCAATCTATGCTGTTCCTACCTGGTCAGCTGTAGATGAGAAAAAAATCAGAGCAGACGCAGGATTTGAACTACAGCATCGTGTTGTTAAGGAAGCAGGGTATCCTGAAATCCGTACGGTACAGGATTATGAAAAAGTGATCCAGTCTTATTTATCCAAGCATCCTGTAGATGAGAACGGTAATAAGCATATCGGAATGTCACTGAATGCGGATGATTGGCATATGTATCAGGTAACCAATCTTGGATTCCAGACAACTGGAGGCCCTGATGACGGAGAATATTATATCGATCAGAAAACACATCAAGCCACCTATCATTTTCGTCGTCCGGAAGAAAAGGAATTTTTTCGCTGGTTGAACCATATGAATGCGATCGGGTTATTAGATCCAGAAAGTTTTGTTCAAAAAACGGATCAATTCAAAGCTAAAGTGGCTTCAGGACGAATTCTGGGTCTTGCTGATCCGGAATGGGATTATGGAGATGGCCAAAATGCGCTTAGAGCAGCAAGTAAGTTTGACCAAACATATGGTCATTATCCTGTTACTATGAGCAAGGAGTATAAAGATACCAGTTTCTGGCTAGCCGGATTTGATGGTGGTTATGGTATTTCGATCTCCAGTACATGCAAAGATCCAGTACGTGCAATCAAGTTTCTTGACTTTTTAGCTTCAGAAGAAGGTCAGGTTCTAAATAACTGGGGAATTGAAGGCAAGCATTATACTGTCAAAAACGGCAAACGCTCATTTATACCAGAAGTGCAGGAGAGAGCTAATAACGATAGTGCTGCATTTCAGAAAGAAGCGGGTCTTGGTCTGTACTGGAATATGATGGTTCATTATGGAGATGGGATTAAAGATTCGACAGGCAACTATTTTACTCGCAATTATCCAGAATTACTAAGTCTCAATTACAGTAATGCTGAGAAAGAGACACTCAAAGCATACAAAGCTAAACACTGGAAAGATCTTTTTCCAACCGAAGAAGACTTCCAGCCACGAGCTTATGGAGCAGCTTACACTATATCGCTTCCTAATGATGATCCATCTATGATTTTGGGAGCGAAGATGAAAGATATTACATGGAAGTATATCCCGGAAGCTGTGATGTCCAAACCGGAAGATTTTGACCGAATTTGGGATGCCTACATGGCGGAATTAGAAAAAGATGGCGTTCAAGAAATGGAAAAAATATATACACAGCATATTCAGGATCGTATTAAGTTATGGTCAACACAATGATTAGCATAATAGAGTAAGTGATTTTTCTCAAAAAGATGTATAGCTAGATATAAGTTAAATGGACGGCTTGTTCAATATTCGATTATACAAGCCGTCCATTTTCATCACTTTATTGTAAACGATTACAAAATGATTCTTTCTACTACATCCAAATCAAAAATGAGAGTGAGGAAGATTAAGTGAAAAAAACAGGCATTGTCTTGATGGTTATTATCATGTTTGTTTCTCTAATTCCATTATCATCAGCAAAGGGAAAAGCAGAAATCTATGAAGCAGAGAATGGATTATTGCAGGGAGTCGATGAAGCTTCTACCG
>NZ_JAUTBP010000001.1:3282500-3747500 GCF_030819345.1 Paenibacillus sp. SORGH_AS_0306 | reverse complement strand
AGTGAGTGCTAAGATCCATTGTCGAAAGGGAAACAGCCCAGACCATCAGCTAAGGTCCCCAAGTGTGTGTTAAGTGGGAAAGGATGTGAAGTTGCACAGACAACCAGGATGTTGGCTTAGAAGCAGCCACCATTGAAAGAGTGCGTAATAGCTCACTGGTCGAGTGACTTTGCGCCGAAAATGTAACGGGGCTAAACACACCACCGAAGCTATGGCTTGATACATTCGTATCAGGGGTAGGGGAGCGTTGAATGAAGATTGAAGGTGTACCGCAAGGAGCGCTGGACCTCATTCAAGTGAGAATGCCGGTATGAGTAACGAAAAGATCAGTGAGAATCTGATCCGCCGAAAACCCAAGGATTCCTGAGGAAGGCTCGTCCTCTCAGGGTAAGTCGGGACCTAAGGCGAGGCCGAAAGGCGTAGTCGACGGACAACAGGTTGAAATTCCTGTACCACCGAAAGCCGTTATGAGCAATGGGATGACGCAGGAGGATAGTGACGCGGACTGATGGATGTCCGTTCAAGCAGTGAGGCTGGTATGTAGGCAAATCCGCATACCGCAAGGCCAGGCTGTGATGAGGAGCGAAAATTGTAGTAGCGAAGGTCATGATTTCACACTGCCAAGAAAAGTCTCTAGCCAGGAAGCAGGTGCCCGTACCGTAAACCGACACAGGTGGGTGAGAAGAGAATTCTAAGGCGCGCGGAAGAACTCTCGTTAAGGAACTCGGCAAAATGACCCCGTAACTTCGGGAGAAGGGGTGCCCCGGTAGTGTGAATAGCACGAGGGGGCCGCAGTGAAAAGGCCCAAGCGACTGTTTAGCAAAAACACAGGTCTGTGCGAAGCCGCAAGGCGAAGTATACGGGCTGACGCCTGCCCGGTGCTGGAAGGTTAAGGGGAGTGGTTAGCGCAAGCGAAGCTATGAACCGAAGCCCCAGTAAACGGCGGCCGTAACTATAACGGTCCTAAGGTAGCGAAATTCCTTGTCAGGTAAATTCTGACCCGCACGAATGGCGTAACGATTTGGGCGCTGTCTCAACGAGAGATCCGGTGAAATTTTAATACCTGTGAAGATGCAGGTTACCCGCGACAAGACGGAAAGACCCCATGGAGCTTTACTGCAACTTGATATTGAACTGGGGTGCGATTTGTACAGGATAGGTGGGAGCCGTAGACATCGGAGCGCAAGCTTCGGTTGAGGCGCCGTTGGGATACCACCCTGATCGCATTTGAGTTCTAACCTCGTACCGTGATCCGGTACAGGGACCGTGTCAGGTGGGCAGTTTGACTGGGGCGGTCGCCTCCTAAAGTGTAACGGAGGCGCCCTAAGGTTCCCTCAGAATGGTTGGAAATCATTCGAAGAGTGTAAAGGCATAAGGGAGCTTGACTGCGAGACAGACACGTCGAGCAGGGACGAAAGTCGGGCTTAGTGATCCGGTGGTACCGCATGGAAGGGCCATCGCTCAACGGATAAAAGCTACCCTGGGGATAACAGGCTTATCTCCCCCAAGAGTCCACATCGACGGGGAGGTTTGGCACCTCGATGTCGGCTCATCGCATCCTGGGGCTGAAGTAGGTCCCAAGGGTTGGGCTGTTCGCCCATTAAAGCGGTACGCGAGCTGGGTTCAGAACGTCGTGAGACAGTTCGGTCCCTATCTGTCGTGGGCGTAGGAAATTTGAGAGGAGCTGTCCTTAGTACGAGAGGACCGGGATGGACGCACCGCTGGTGTACCAGTTGTTCCGCCAGGAGCATCGCTGGGTAGCTACGTGCGGAAGGGATAAGCGCTGAAAGCATCTAAGCGTGAAGCCCCCCTCAAGATGAGATTTCCCAGTATGTAAGACCCCTTGTAGACGACGAGGTTGATAGGTTGGGGGTGGAAGTGCCGCAAGGCATGGAGCTGACCAATACTAATCGGTCGAGGGCTTATCCAACAAGCTAACACGCGATGTTTTTGTTTTCGGATTCAGTTTTCAGGGAGCAACACACCTGCCTGTTTGGTAATGATGGCGGAGGGGTTCCACACGTACCCATCCCGAACACGACCGTTAAGCCCTCCAGCGCCGATGGTACTTGGACCGCAGGGTCCTGGGAGAGTAGGACGTTGCCAAGCAACGCGCAAGACCCAAAAGAGTGATTCCTGATTGTAGGAGTCGCTCTTTTTTTGTTCTAATTATCTTTCATACATTGTAATTCTCTTTCATAATAAGTAGATACTTGTTTGGCAGAGTTTTAAGACAATTATTAAAATAACTAAATTAGTCGAAATACATAAAAAAGAACACTTCTTTTGAGCAAAAGAAGTGTTCTTTTATTTATATGTTATTTTGTATGATTCTGTTTTTTACATATAGGATTTGTTTTATAGATGTAGATCTATTGATTCCGCTATTTCACCTAATTAAATTGTTACACTTAAATAAACATGAAGATCGTTTTTAAAAGATAATTATGAAGTTATTACAAGGTATAAATATTTATAGTTGCTCTTTGTGATTTAAATAAGGTCGAAGTGCCACAGGGATATAGATACTTCCATCTTCACGTTGATGATTTTCTAGCAAAGGGATCAGTATACGCGGTGAAGCCACAGCTGTGTTGTTAAGAGTATGACAATACTGAAGCTGTCCCTCGTGATCTCTATAACGTATATTAGCTCGTCTAGCTTGAAAGTCATGGATATTAGAAGAAGAGTGAGTCTCACCATAACTTTGTCTGCTTGGCATCCATGTCTCAATATCATATTGTTTGTAGGTTTTTTGAGACATATCGCCTGTACATACGGCTACTACTTGATAAGGAAGTTCTAGCAACTGAAGTAATTCTTCTGCATTTGCTGTGATCTCTTGATGAATTTGCTCAGATATCTCGGCATTAGCTTCACAAAAGATAACTTGTTCGACTTTAGCGAATTGATGAACTCTATAAAGTCCTCGTACATCTTTACCGGTTGATCCTACTTCACTTCGGAAATTTTGAGAAACTGCTGCTAAACGAATAGCACCTTGAGACAGATCAATGATCTCATCTTGATAATAAGATACAAGAGCGACTTCAGAAGTTCCTGTTAACCATTTATCTTCGTTCTCTATTTTAAATGTCTGATCAATGCCTAAAGGGAAAAAAGCTGTATTACTTAATGCAGAGCCTCTTACCAATGTAGGTACTTCCATAGGAGTATACCCTTTGGCTAGTAGTGTATCTAAAGCAAGTTGTTGAACCGCTCTGTGTAATAGAGCACCTGCCCCTGTTAAATAGTAATTGCGGCTTCCTGCTGTTTTGACTCCTCTTGTAATATCTATCATCTGATGGATTTCGCCTAGTTCGATATGATCTTTAAAAGGAAATGCAAACTGTTGTGGTGTTCCCCATGTACGAATAACGATATTATCTGCGTCTGATTGACCGATCGGAGTATCTGGAGAAACATAGTTAGGGACTAATTCCATCAATCGAGCATACTGTTGTTGAACAGATTGACTGGTTTGTTCCAATTGCTGAAGTTGTAGATTGATTTGTTTCACCTGATCTTTAAGCTGGTGGACAGTGTCGGTAGGCAATACCGATTTATTTTGCATATGGCTACTGATTGTCTGTGTTAATTGGTTTCGTTGTTGACGGAGTTGTTCGATTTGTTGCAAGTACTGATTTTTAAGTTGAGCTTTTTCAAGAAGTTCTGCAATAGATATACTTATTTTCTTTTGATCTGCGACCTCTTGTAATGCTGTAGCATGATTTTTAATATACTGGATATCTAACATAAAATAACCGCTCCTTTTTTCCTAATATAAAGGTAAAATGCACAAAAAAGCTCCTCATCACTTGGGACGAGGAGCTTTTTGCTCGCGGTGCCACCCAACTTGATCAAATACAGATAGTGTATCTGATCCTCTTAGGTTTCGCGATAACGGGCGAAAACCGTTTAACTTAGGAAATAGCAAGCAGTGACTATTCGCTTATGCTATCTCTTGGCGAGAACGCCTCCAGGTTGGATTCCTTTCGATGGCCGTTTCAATATATTGAATTTGTTGTATTGTAACGTATTGTTAAAAAAGTGTCAAGGTCTAGTTTTTATAAAAATTAGATATTAGGGAAATATTATTAGGGGCCAGTCTTTATGAAACTTAAATACTACAAGAATGATATTAAGCCAAATACTTCCAGAACGATATTAAGAAACGATATTAAGAATAGTAAACGATAGCAAGAACTATATATTATAAAAACGATATATCATCAGATTATTAATATTTAATTCGATTGTGAAAAACTAAATTCTAAAAAATATGATTTTCTGTATTATATTTTGCTGTAACCCCTTGGCAAATTCTGAAAATATGTTATAATTAATTTAAAGTCAAAGAAAGTCAAAGTCAGCGCATAGTCAAAGTAATGATGAATACAGTTATTAGATGACGTGAATATGCCTGACGATTTGATGGTAAATAAGATTTATGAACTTTTGATTATAATGATCAGATTATTCATGAATCTATTGTTGTATCATCAAATGCTGTCTTCTTTGGTTTCTTACGATTAGGTTTATGGTTAAGTGATATTTATCTGCTATTTTGAACTTATGATAAATGGGTCAAATTTAGAATAAGTAAATGTTTTAAAACATGATGGAGGAATATACAATGCGTAATATCTCCGACATTATCGAACAATATCTAAAACGAATGCTGCAAGATAGTGGAGAAGGAGCAGTAGAAATACAGCGTAACGAGTTAGCTGATCAATTCTCTTGTGTACCTTCGCAGATCAATTATGTAATTAGTACACGTTTTACATTGGAAAAAGGATATCTGGTTGAAAGTAAACGTGGTGGTGGTGGCTATATTCGTATACGGCGTCTTGAATTGCCTGCTCAAGCTATCCTTCATACTCATATTCATGAAAGTATTGGACAGCATATGAGTCAGACAGCTGCTGAAGGTTTACTATACCAGTTGCTAGAAGCTAGAGTGATTTCTAATCGTGAAGCGGAACTGATGCGTGCAGCAGTATGTAGAGATGTTATTTCGATCAAGCTTCCCTACAGGGATGAGATCCGTGCAAGAATGATGAAGGCGATGTTGATTGCATTACTTCGTCCCTAATCATTCGGGAGAAAGGGGCAATACATGATGATTTGTCAAGAATGTCAGGTAAGACCGGCAACTCTTCATTTTACAAAGATTGTAAATGGTGAAAAAAATGAGTTTCATATCTGTGAAACTTGTGCCCGTGAAAAAGGTGAATTGATTCCAGGAACTTCAGGAGGCTTTTCGATTCACAGTCTACTGTCAGGGTTGATGGATTTTGATTCAAGCAGTAAAGGGCAACTCGCCGGTCAATGCAGTGAAGATGTCCATTGTGAAGAATGTGGTATGACATATACTCAATTTCGTAAATTAGGACGATTTGGATGTAGCTCTTGTTACAAAACGTTTGATAATCAATTAGATCCTCTTTTTAAAAGAGTGCATGGTAGTACTGCTCATGCCGGTAAGCTTCCTAAACGAGGCGGGATCAAAGTAAAAATCAAACGTCAAATGACTGACTTGAAGCAAGAGTTGAAACAGCGTATTGCTGATGAGGAATTTGAAGAGGCCGCACATTTAAGAGATGAAATACGCGAGCTAGAAAAACAAATTTCACAGGAGTCATAAGGAGGAATAACTTATGCCGAATCTCCGTTTTACAGAAAAACCTTTGAGCGATTGGATGCAAAAGGGCGGAGAATATTCGGATGTTGTTATCAGTAGTAGGGTGCGTATAGCCCGTAATCTGATACATCACCCTTTCCCGATTCTGGCAAATATGGAGCAGGCGCAAGAGACACGGAACCAGCTAACAGAAGTGCTAAGTAATGAAGCACTTCAAGCTCTCGGACCGTTTGAGCCATTGCTTTTGGATGAATTAGAAGATGTAGATCGACAAGTCTTGATGGAAAAACATTTGATCAGTCCGAATTTGTTGAATGACTCCAAAAGTGGAGCTGTTCTGCTAACAGATGATGAATCCGTTAGTATTATGGTCAATGAAGAAGATCATTTGCGTATTCAATGTTTGTATCCAGGCTTTCAATTGCAAGAAGCATGGGAACGTGCTACTCAGATCGATGATGCTTTTGAAGATGTAGTGGACTTTGCTTTTGATGATCGTAGAGGTTATCTTACCAGTTGTCCAACAAATGTAGGTACAGGGCTTAGAGTGTCTGTTATGCTACATTTACCTGCATTAGCTATTATGAATCAGGTAGGTCGTGTATTATCTGCTGTATCTCAAGTAGGGCTCGCTGTACGGGGGTTATATGGAGAAGGTAGTGAAGCGATCGGAAATATTTTTCAAATTTCTAACCAGATTACATTAGGCTTATCAGAAGAAGAGATCATTGATAACTTGCATAGTGTTGTGTTGCAAATGATTGAGTATGAACATCATGCTCGCAGTCGTCTACTCAGTGAATCGAAGTTACGTGTTACAGATCGCATTATGCGTTCGTATGGAATACTATCTTATGCAACAATGATGGATTCCAAAGAAGCATTTCAACGCATTTCAGATGTGCGTCTAGGCGTAGATCTAGGTCTGATCGACAAAGCTTCGGTCACACAAATGAACGAATTAACGATAATGACACAACCGGGTTTTCTTCAGAAAACATTCGGTGTTAAAATGGGGTCAGGAGAAAGCGATATGTACCGCGCGCAATTGATCCGTAATACATTAAGTAAAGTAAACGTACAAGACTAAACCGTGGAGGTGCTTTAGATATGATGTTTGGTAGATTTACGGAACGTGCGCAAAAGGTTCTTGCGTTGGCACAAGAAGAGGCAGTTCGTTTGGGTCACAATAATATTGGTACAGAGCATATTTTGCTTGGTTTGATTCGTGAAGGTGAAGGCATTGCAGCCAAAGCACTTATCGGTCTAGGTCTTGGACTTGAAAAAATTCAAGATGAAGTTGAATCTCTTATCGGTAGAGGTCAAGAACAACCTACCAATATTGCTTATACACCACGTGCTAAAAAAGTCATCGAACTTTCTATGGATGAAGCTCGTAAATTGGGTCATACCTATGTAGGTACAGAACACATTTTATTGGGATTGATTCGTGAAGGTGAAGGAGTAGCAGCTCGTGTTCTAAATAATCTAGGTATTAGCTTAAACAAAGCACGTCAACAAGTATTGCAATTGCTTGGTAGCAATGAGGCAGTATCCAGTCATCATGGTACACCAGCAAATGTAAGTACGCCTACGCTAGATAGCCTAGCACGCGATTTGACTGCTATTGCTAAAGATAGTAACTTGGACCCTGTTATTGGACGTAGTAAAGAAATTGAGCGTGTGATTCAAGTTCTAAGCCGTCGTACCAAAAACAATCCAGTGTTGATCGGTGAACCAGGGGTTGGTAAAACAGCAATCGCTGAAGGATTAGCACAAAAAATCATCAACAATGAAATTCCTGAAACATTGCGTGACAAACGCGTTATGACACTGGATATGGGTTCTGTAGTAGCTGGAACTAAATATCGTGGTGAGTTTGAAGATCGTTTGAAAAAAATTATGGATGAGATTCGTCAAGCAGGTAACATTGTACTGTTTATTGATGAGTTGCATACGTTGATCGGTGCTGGTGGAGCTGAAGGAGCTATTGATGCTTCTAATATTTTGAAACCTGCATTGGCTCGTGGTGAACTACAATGTATCGGTGCAACAACACTTGATGAGTACCGTAAATATATCGAAAAAGATGCAGCATTAGAACGTCGTTTCCAACCCATTACTGTAGATCAACCTTCTCCAGAAGAAGCTGTTCAGATCTTAATGGGATTGCGTGATCGTTATGAAGCCCATCACCGTGTAAAAATTACAGATGCAGCTATCGAACAAGCTGTTAAATTGTCTGATCGTTATATTACAGATCGTTTCTTACCGGATAAAGCAATTGATTTAATCGATGAAGCAGGATCTAAAGTAAGATTGAACTCTTATACGATTCCGCCAAATCTTAAACAATTGGAAAGTCGTTTAGAAGATATCCGTAAAGAGAAAGATGCAGCTGTACAAAGTCAAGAATTTGAAAAAGCAGCAGCTTTGCGTGATACAGAACAAAAAATTCGTGAAGAATTAGATACAACGAAAAATCAGTGGAAAGAAAAACAAGGTCGTACTGATTCCGAAGTTACTCCAGAAGATATTGCTGATATTGTAGCTAGCTGGACAGGTATTCCGGTAACGAAATTGAAAGAAGAAGAAACAGATCGTCTGTTGAATATGGAAGATCTATTGCATCAACGCGTAATCGGTCAAGATGAAGCTGTTATTGCTGTCAGCCGTGCGATTCGTCGTGCTCGTGCTGGATTGAAAGATCCTAAACGTCCTATGGGTTCCTTTATCTTCTTAGGTCCTACAGGGGTTGGTAAAACAGAATTGGCTCGTGCTTTGGCAGAATCTATGTTTGGCGATGAAAATGCAATTATCCGTATTGATATGTCCGAGTACATGGAGAAACATTCTACTTCACGTCTAGTAGGAGCTCCTCCAGGATATGTAGGATATGAAGAAGGCGGTCAATTGACAGAGAAAGTACGTCGCAAACCGTATTCTGTAGTGTTATTGGATGAGATTGAAAAAGCTCACCCAGAAGTATTTAACATTTTACTACAAGTACTAGAAGATGGACGTCTTACTGATTCTAAAGGACGTGTTGTCGATTTCCGTAATACATTGATTATTTTGACTTCTAATGTTGGTGCAGATGCGATTCGTCGTAATTCTACACTTGGATTCACCGCTGCTGTTGATTCAGGAGCAGATTACAACAACATGAAGGGCAAAGTAACAGATGAGTTGAAACGTAGTTTCCGTCCTGAGTTCTTGAACCGGATTGATGATACGATTGTATTCCACTCATTGGAACAAAAACATATTGCTGAGATCGTAACATTGATGTCTGAAGAACTTCGCAAACGTCTACGTGAATATGCTGTAGATTTCACTTTGACAGACACAGCTAAAGCATTCTTGGCTAAAGAAGGATTCGATCCTGCTTATGGTGCACGTCCACTACGTCGTGCTATTCAAAAGCATATCGAAGACAAATTGTCTGAAGAATTGCTAACTGGTGGTATTGTTAAAGGTGATACACTGATTATCGATGAAAAAGATGGCGCTTTGACTGTAGAGAAAGTAGCTAAAACAGAAGAGCCTGTCGAGAACGTTTCTATCGATACTACAGAATCAGATGAAGCAAAATCATCTAACTGAGTGTAACTTATTTCATCTAATTTACGTCTAATAAAAGGTTGGTCCTTAAGAGCAGAAATTGCTCCGGGATCAACCTTTTTGATGTTATAATAGAGAAGATGTAGCGCAAAGATGTAAAGTTTACAATATTGTTTTACGATAAAACGTATAGAATGTTAAGCTTATAATAAGTTGACATCAATATAGAGGGAGTTATCCATGGCTAAAGTCAAAACCAAGTTTTTTTGTACAGAATGTGGATATGAATCTCCAAAATGGTATGGTAAATGCCCGGGGTGTCAGTCTTGGAATAGTATGGTGGAAGAAAAAGAAAGCAACGTAAAAACGCAAGGAATGAATTCTTCTTTATTTCAAACCAAGCAGAAACCACAAGCGATTACTGAAATTGAAAGCGGGAAAGAACCGCGTATTCAGACCGGTATCGGAGAGCTTAACCGCGTCTTAGGTGGTGGTGTAGTGCCAGGTTCGCTAGTATTAGTAGGTGGAGATCCTGGTATTGGTAAGTCTACGTTGTTATTACAAACTTCACATGCACTAACACAAGCAGGGCTACGTGTTCTTTACGTATCAGGAGAAGAATCTGTAAGGCAGACCAAGTTACGTGCAGAGCGACTTGGAGCATTATCTGATCAGTTATTTGTACTGTGTGAAAGTAATATGGATTTGATCGAGGAAGCGATTGATCAATTAGATCCTCATTTTCTAGTGATTGATTCGATACAGACGGTTTATCAACCAGAAGTCACAAGTGCTCCTGGTAGTGTATCGCAAGTACGGGAATGTACATCACGCTTTATGAGAGTAGCCAAGATTCGTGGTGTCGCTACAGTACTTGTTGGACATGTTACCAAAGAAGGTGCTATTGCAGGCCCAAGAATGTTGGAGCATATGGTAGACTGTGTTCTTTATTTTGAAGGGGAACGTCATCATACGTACCGCATATTACGAGCTGTCAAAAACCGCTTTGGCTCAACAAATGAAATGGGTATTTTTGAAATGCATGAAGATGGATTGATCGAAGTCTCTAATCCATCAGAATTATTTATATCAGAACGTTCGATAGGAGTAGCAGGTTCAACAGTTGTAGCTAGCATGGAAGGCACACGTCCTATGCTTGTTGAATTACAAGCTCTTGTTGCTGCGACTCATTTTCCTTCTCCACGGCGGATGGGTACAGGTGTAGATCATAATCGCTTGAGTCTCATTATTGCTGTATTGGAAAAGCGAATGGGGATGTTTTTACAAAATCAAGATGCTTATCTAAACGTAGCCGGTGGGGTTAAACTGGATGAACCTGCGGTAGATTTAGCAATTGCTGTAAGCTTAGCTTCAAGCTTCAAAGATGCTCCAACCAAACCAGATGATGTGATCTTTGGAGAAATTGGATTGACTGGAGAAGTTCGTGGAGTATCTCGCGCAGAGCAGCGTGTGAAAGAAGCAGCAAAATTAGGATTTAAACGAGTGATTTTACCAGAAAAAAGTCTGAAAGGATGGAAGCATCCTAAAGGTATTCAATTAATTGGAGTTAATACGGTAGCAGAAGCGTTAAAGGCTGCGTTAGATTAGGGGGACAAGATGATGAAAGAACTCGGTCAGCTTGAGAAGATGAATAATTTGTTGAAGATGGTTGCACCTGGCACTGCTTTTCGAGATGGCTTGGAAAATGTATTGCGTGCCAAAACAGGAGCATTGATTGTGGTTGGTTATAGCCCGCAAGTTAGAGAAGTTGTCGATGGAGGATTCTCAATTGACTGTGATTTTTCACCAAACTACTTGTATGAACTTGGTAAAATGGATGGAGCGATCATTTTAAGTGATGATCTAAAACGTATTTTATATGCGAATACGCAGTTGATTCCTGACTCTTCGATCTCATCGTCAGAAACAGGGATTCGACATCGTACAGCAGAACGTGTAGCCAAGCAAACCGGAGAACTTGTTATTTCAATTTCACAGCGTCGGAATATTATTACGCTATATCAGGGTAATCTTAGATATGCACTAAAAGAAATTGGTGTTATTTTGACAAAAGCCAATCAAGCGATTCAGACGTTAGAACGGTACCGGGCTGTATTGAGTCAATCTTTCACGAATTTGACTGCATCTGAATTTGAACAGTTAGTTACGATTACCGAAGTTGCAGGTGTGGTTCAACGCGTAGAAATGGTCTTGCGTATTCAGACAGAGATTCGCCGCTATGTCAACGAATTAGGTGTTGAAGGTCGCTTGATTACGATGCAAATGGAAGAACTGATCGGAAATACAGAAGAAGAGTTTGTATTATTGTTAAAAGACTATGGTCGGGATACTAGCGAAGAACGTCTCAACGAAATTACAAACAGTCTTAAACGAACTACTGAAAATGAATTGTTAGATATTACTCAGATTATTAAGTTGTTGGGATATCCAACAGCAGCGGCTCAATCTGAAGAAGTGATTGCTTCTAAAGGATATCGTGTACTTAGTAAAATTCCACGTTTGCCTAATGTAATTATCCATAATTTGGTTGAACGGTTTGGAGCATTGCATCATGTGATTGCCGCTAGTATTGATGATCTGGATGAAGTAGAAGGTATCGGTGAAGTACGCGCGCGGACGATTCGAGCAGGTTTGCATCGTATCCAAGATCAAGTATTCATTGACAGACAAATTTAATTTAGCTACAATCGTGAGATGAACTGGTTAATATATCCATCTTTGAGGTGAAAAAATGATAACAAAGTCAATTCCAAACATTTGTACACTATTTAACTTATGTCTTGGAATGGTAGCTATTCTAATGGCACTGAATGATAATTACAGTCTTGCCGCCATTATGATTATAATAGCGATGTTGATGGACGGTCTGGATGGTCGTATGGCACGCGCACTTAATGCGCAAAGTGAGTTTGGAAAAGAATTGGATTCATTGTCTGATCTAGTTTCTTTTGGTGTAGCACCTATTATCATTATGTACGATATAGCATTTAAAGAATTAAATCCGGTATTAGCGATTTCGGCATCTTTAATTTTTCCTATGTGTGGAGCACTTCGTCTAGCAAGATTTAATGTACGTGCGGGAGTTCCTGGTTATTTTACAGGATTACCTATCCCAGCAGCTGGTGGTGTACTAGCTACCTTGTCTTTATTTCATAATGATGTGACTACACCGTATATGATTATAAGTACTATTTTATTGTCGTATTTGATGGTAAGTCGTGTACGCTATCCTAATTTTAAAAAAGCAGGTATTCCACGTAAAGCTTTATGGTTAGCTCCTTGGGTGATTATTGCTGCTGTATTTATCGCAGTCATGTTTCCTAATCAGGTATCCAAATTGATTTTTGTACCGTTAGCTTTATATGCATTGTTAGGCGTGAAGCAAAGTATAGATCGTCTGATACGTCGTCGTTCTAAAAAAGAAAAAGAATCGCTTCGATAAACCGTTACAGCACATGTTATGCTTAAAAGCATTTATTTCTCTACTTCCCGGGAAATGAATGCTTTTTTTCATGGGAAAAATAGATTATGTAAGGAGATTACAAGCATGTGGCAACAATTAATAGGATTTCCAAAAGGTTGGATTGAAGAACAAGAAGGTATGAAAGAACTATGGATTAGTCTCGCCGTTATCGTAATTATGTTGGCTGTTGCTGTACTTAGTGTACGTAAATTAGTGCATTTTGTAGAATGCACCAAAAACCATTTATTAACTGTACCGATCTCGTTAATGATTACAGGAACGAGTGGGCTTGCGATAGGTTTACTGCTTGGATTACTTAGTTCATTTATTATGTTATGGCTAGGAAGTATAGGAGAGATTATTCGAGCGATTTTGATGACCATTTTAGGTTATGTTGGATTGCGAATAGGAATTACCAAAAGCGAAGATATTCTTTCTTTTTGGAAACATAAATCTCTTGCCGAACCAGTACCATCTTCGATGAACAAAATAATCGATAGCAATATAGCGATAGACGGAAGAATTATAGAATTATGTCAGGATGGATTTATAGAGGGCTCAGTATTTGTACCGGATTTTATATTACATGAACTACAATTGCTTGCAGATTCTTCAGATACGTTACGTCGTCATCGAGGAAAAAGAGGACTTGAAGTGATCGCTCATTTGCAACAACTAGAACAGGTAGAAGTCATTATCCAAAATACCCAATACCCAGAGACAGAGCCTACAGATAACAAGTTGCTTCGATTGGCTTTGGACACATCGGCTACCTTAATTACTAACGATAGCAATCTACAACAACTGGGTCATCTCCAGCATATCCACGTGTTGAATCTGAATACCCTTGCTTCGATTATGAAGCCTATTCTGCGTGCAGGACAAATTGTAACAACAGCGATTATCAAATCTGGTAAAGAAGCAGGGCAAGGTATCGCTTATCTGGATGATGGAACAATGATTGTGGTAGAAGATAGCCACCCCTATATCGGACAAGAATGTGAAGTGATCGTGACCAGTGTATTACAAACAGCGAATGGAAAAATGGTTTTTGCCAAGTTACATCGTTCTGAATAAGCTACGATTCAGAGACAATTCCTTTTAATTGTTGTGCTGTACCTATAGACGGGTATATTATTAAGGAATGGAGTTTGGCACTTTGATAGGATTAAAAGTGCAGGACAGTAGGCTAAGGATGGGGATTATGGAAAATAAAGCGGGTGTGATAGTTGTTGCCGCGGGTAAAGGTTCACGGATGGGCACAACAGAGAGCAAACAATATCTAAGGCTGCAAAATAAGCCGATCCTGATACATACACTGGAAGTCTTTGAACATTCATCAATTATTGATGAGATTGTAATGGTAACAGGTAAAGACGATGTACAGCGTTGTGAGGATTGGATCAAAGAGTATGGACTGACCAAAGTGAAAAAAGTGGTGGTTGGAGGTTACGACCGTCAGGAATCTGTTGCTAATGGTCTACAGTTTATACACTCTGATTGGATTATGGTGCATGATGGCGTACGCCCTTTTATAACAGAAGAGCAGATTATGAACTGTTATCATAGTGCAGTGACTTCAGGAGCATCTGTCTTAGCTGTACCGGTCAAAGATACGATCAAGCAGGTGGATCAACAGAAGCATATCGTAAATACACCGGATCGTAGTCAGTTATGGGCCATTCAGACACCGCAAACGTTTCGTAGTGCCGATCTTCAGCAAGCACACCAACAAGCACAAGATGAGAATTTTCGCGGTACAGACGATTCGATGCTGATCGAGCGAATGGGTGTGACGGTAGCTGTGGTAGAAGGCAGTTACGAAAATATCAAAATCACCACACCAGATGATCTGGATTATGCGTCGTATGTATTGCAACGTAGGGGAGAGAAAATAGAATGATTCGTATTGGACAAGGATTCGATGTACACCAGCTTGTAGAAGGAAGAGATTGTATTATCGGAGGAGTTACACTTCCTTATGAAAAGGGATTGTTAGGTCATTCTGATGCAGATGTGTTATTACATGCGATTACAGATGCTGTATTAGGTGCATTAGCAATGGGAGATATCGGTAAGCATTTTCCAGATACTGATCCTGAATTTAAAGATGCAGATAGCTTGAAATTGCTTAACCATGTATGGGTGCTTATTCGTGAACGAGGATATCGTTTGGGAAATATCGACGCAACCATTATTGCTCAAAAACCTAAAATGGCTCCATATATTCCGCAGATGGTAGAAATCATTGCAAAAGCTTTGGAAGCGGAAATTGACCAAGTGAATGTCAAAGCGACAACGACAGAACAACTTGGATTTGCAGGTCGTGGCGAAGGTATTGCTGCACAAGCAGTGGTATGCTTAATCAAAGAATCATAATAAATATGAGTTGCAATAGATTGAAGGAGGAAATAACAAATGACTAACGAAATTCGAGTACGGTATGCACCAAGTCCAACAGGACATTTACACATCGGAAATGCACGTACAGCATTATTCAACTATTTATTTGCTCGCAGTCAAGGCGGCAAATTTATTATAAGAATTGAAGATACAGATATCAAACGTAATATCGAAGGTGGCGAAGAAAGCCAGCTGACGTATTTGAAATGGTTAGGCATGAACTGGGACGAAAGTATTGATGTAGGGGGCGAATATGGCCCTTATCGTCAGACAGAACGTCTTGATATCTATCGTGAATACTGGCAAGACCTGCTAGATCGTGGTCTGGCATACAAATGTTATTGCACAGAAGAAGAGCTAGAGCAAGAACGTGAAGAACAAATTGCACGTGGAGAGAATCCTCGTTACTCTGGTAAACATCGTGATCTAACAGACGAACAACGTGCTGCTTTTGAAGCAGAAGGTAGAGTTGCAAGTATTCGTTTCCGTGTACCTGAAAACAAAACATTTACATTCAACGATATCGTTAAAGGTGAAATTTCATTTACAACTGAAGATACAGGCGATTTCGTTATCGTTAAAAAAGACGGCATTCCTACGTATAACTTTGCTGTAGCTGTAGATGACCATTTGATGAAAATCTCTCATGTTTTACGTGGAGAAGATCATATTTCCAACACACCACGTCAATTGATGATCTATGAAGCTTTGAATTGGGAAGCTCCTATTTTCGGACATATGACTTTAATCGTGAATGAGAATCACAAAAAATTAAGTAAACGTGATGAGTCGATTATTCAATTTATCGAGCAATATGATAATTTGGGTTATTTGCCAGAAGCAATGTTCAACTTTATTGCTTTGCTAGGTTGGTCTCCAGAAGGCGAAGAAGAAATTTTCTCTCGCGAAGAATTGACTAAAATCTTTGATGCTAAGCGTCTATCGAAAAGTCCGGCTGTATTTGATACACACAAATTGTCTCATTTGAACAATCTGTATATCAAAAATGCAGATACCGACCGTATCACAGCACTGGCTATTCCTCATTTACAAAAAGCAGGACGTTTGCCAGCAGAACTAAGTGAAGAACAGCAACAATGGGCACATGATCTTGTGGCATTGTATCAGGAACAGATGACTTCTGCTTCAGATATTGTTGAGTTATCTGAAGTGTTTTTCCGCAGTCATTTGCAAATGGATCATGAAGCTCAAGTGATTGTGGGAGAAGAGCATGTAAGTACAGTGCTTAGTGCGCTATTGGAAAAAATCAAAGCTTCCGAAGAGTTCAGTCCTACTCGTGCAGCAGCATTGATCAAAGAAGTACAAAAAGAAACAGGATTTAAAGGCAAACAGCTATTTATGCCGATTCGTGTAGCATTAACAGGGGAAATGCATGGACGTGATCTTAACCATACGATCTACCTTTTAGGACGTGATCGTGTAATTGAACGTCTAGCTTCTCAAATAAAAGGCTAAATGGTGAACAGACTGTATTGTCTAATCGCATAGAGTTCGTTATAATGATGACCTGAGAATAATTGTTGTATACCTATAAATAGCGATGATCAGGAAAAGTAAAATGATATTGTAAATCCCAGAGACGATGATCGGGTTAGATAATACTATTATCTAATGTTGGCTGGAAATCATCTATTTACAAACATTTGAATATGCACCTGTGAGCTGTATATTTGAACCATATTTGCCATCTTTTATCCGTATTGATGAAAAGATAGCAAACGATGAAGTAAAGTATACCGGTCGTTCCTCGTTAAGGAACATGATAAGTAGAGTTCGTCTGTATATGTATTCGTCTTTTTACAAAAGCGGATAAAAGACAAGCTCAAGCAGAGTGGAACCGCGTCAATTCACGCCTCTGCAGCCTCCTAAGGGGCTGTGGGGGCGTTTTTTAATGAAGCGCAAGTTAAAGGGGAAACGTAATGCTGAAAAATATGCGATCTGATATACAAGCTGTTTTTGACAATGATCCAGCAGCACGTAGCTGGTTTGAAGTGATTTTTACGTATTCCGGATTACACGCGATTTGGTGGCATCGGATAGCTCATGCTTTTTATCGTCGAGGTTGGTTTACAGTCGCACGTACACTGTCACAATGTAGTCGCTTTATGACAGGGATTGAGATTCATCCAGGTGCTACGATTGGAGAAAGATTATTTATTGATCATGGTATGGGTGTAGTCATAGGGGAAACGTGTGAGATCGGTAATGATGTATTGATCTATCAAGGAGTCACATTAGGTGGAACAGGAAAAGAAAAAGGCAAACGTCATCCTACGATTGGCAACAATGTGGTCATAGGATCAGGCGCTAAGATTCTGGGTTCTTTTAAAGTAGGCGATCAAAGTAATATCGGTTCTAATTCGGTCGTTCTTCGTGAAGTTCCTCCAGACAGCACTGTGGTAGGAATTCCAGGCAAAATCGTCCGTCAAAATGGAAAACCTGCTGATCGTTTAAGACATCAAATGCCAGACCCTATTACAAGCAAACTCAATGAATTACAATCCGAGATTGATCAATTACGCAAACAGTTAGCTACCTGTGAAGCAGAGATCAAAAAAGAATGATTTTTACTTCTGCAAAGAATTCGATAAGTACTAGAGCACCATATACGAAAGGGATGACAGTATGGCATTGCAAATATATAACACGATGAGCCGTATGAAAGAAGAGTTTGTTAGTATGACACCAGGAGAAATTAAAATGTATGTATGCGGACCTACCGTATATGACTATATCCATATTGGCAATGCAAGACCGATGATCTTTTTCGATGTTGTACGTAGCTATTTGGAAAATCAGCAGTACAAAGTGAATTATGTAGTTAACTTTACAGACGTAGATGATAAATTGATTCGCAAAGCAGAAGAGCTAAACACAACAGTAGCGGATGTAGCAGAACGTTTTATTGCTGCGTACTTTGAAGATTTAGAAGGATTAGGCATTCGTCATGCCACCATGCATCCTCGAGTGACTGAGAATATGGATATCATTTTAGAATTTATTCAGAGTCTTGTGGATAAAGATTATGCATATGCCAAAGAGGGCGATGTTTATTTCCGTACTCGTAAATTTGCAGACTATGGTAAATTATCGCATCAGAAGCTAGATGAGTTACAATTCGGGATCCGAGTTGAAGTGGATAAACGCAAAGAAAATCCAGAAGACTTTGTATTATGGAAAGCTGCTAAGCCAGGTGAAGTATCCTGGGAAAGTCCATGGGGAGCAGGTAGACCGGGCTGGCATATCGAGTGCTCTGCAATGGCACGTCATTATTTGGGAGATACACTTGATATTCATGGTGGCGGACAAGACTTACAGTTCCCGCATCACGAGTGCGAATGCGCTCAATCTGAAGCAGTTACAGGCAAGCCACTTTCAAATTACTGGATGCACAATGGATTTATTCGTATAGACGATGAGAAAATGTCCAAATCATTAGGTAACGGTATTTTGGTAAAAGATTTGCGTAAAGCACACAAACCAGCAGCGATTCGTTACTTTATGTTATCTACGCATTACCGTAATCCATTGAATTACAATGCAGATACAATCCAACAAGCTGAAAACAGTGTTGATCGTATTGCGAATGCTGTAAATAATGTAAAACATCGCTTATCTGCTTCGGATCAAGCTTCACTAGTAGAAGCAAGTCTAGCTAAGCGTTTGACAGAAATTCGCCAGTTATTCCATGAGAAAATGCAAGATGATTTCAACACACCGGATGCGATTACAGCTATTTTCGAATGGGTGAATGAAGCTAATTTATTATTGCAAAAAGAAGTAGTTGCCAAAGCTGCGCTTGAAGCATTGCTAGAATTGTTTAATGAAATGAATGAAGTGCTACGTATTTTCTGGCAAGAAGAAGAATTGGTAGATGCTGATATTGATCAGTTAATTACAGAGCGTGTAGAAGCTCGTCAAAATAAAAATTGGGCACGTGCGGATGAGATTCGCGACTTATTATCTGCGCAAGGGATCATGTTGGAGGATACTCCACAAGGCATGAGATGGCGCCGCAAATGAGTGAAGAATCATTGAATTCAGCTCAATCTAAAAGTAATGAAGGTTGGTTTAGCTTCGATCCGTCGAAACCGATAGAACAGCTTCCACCACTAGCTCTAGCTTATATGGGCGATGCTATTCATGAAGTAGCGATAAGACAATATCTGTTATCTGGCAAAAACTTGCGTCCGCATCATTTACATCGCGCTTCAACAAGCTTTGTATCGGCGGGCGCGCAAGCCAAAATACTGGCACATCTAGAACCAACGTTAACTGAAACTGAAAGCAATGTCGTACGTCAGGGGCGAAATGCCAAATCAGGTACAATTCCTAAAAATGCCAGTGTGATTGATTATCGGTATGCGACAGCATGGGAGTGTCTTTTGGGTTATCTATATTATAAAGGTGAACATGCACGTATGGAGCAATTGATCACTGAAGGAATCCGTCATCTGGAAAAACAGTCCTGATACGGATGTATACAACATTAGGAGGAAACAGTATGGAAGAAGAGTATATTGCCGGTAAGCATTCAGTAACAGAAGCTTTACGTGCCGGACGAAGTATTAATAAAATTTGGATTGCAGAAGGATCGCAAAAAAATCTAACACAACCTATCCTGACTGAAGCTAAGAAAAAAGGAATCGTTGTACAGTTAGTAGATAAGCGCAAATTAGATACACTTGTACCTGATGTACAACATCAAGGCGTAATTGCTCAAGCAGCTCCTTATGAATATGCAGAAGTAGAAGATCTTCTTCAAGCAGCCAAAGACAAAAATGAAGCACCATTTTTGATTTTGCTAGATGAAATTGAAGATCCTCATAATCTAGGTTCTATTCTCCGTACGGCAGATTGTACAGGTGTACATGGAGTGATTGTACCTAAGCGTCGCTCTGCTTCTATTACAGCTACAGTATCCAAAACATCAGCCGGCGCAGTAGAGTACGTGCCTGTAGCACGAGTTACTAATTTGGGGCAAACGATCGATCGTTTGAAAGAACAAGGTGTATGGGTAGTAGGAACAGATGTTGATACAGAGAGTAGCCTATATGATACCGATGTATTTACAGGACCTGTTGCTGTGGTGATTGGTAACGAAGGCAAAGGGATGGGCAGATTAATTCGTGAGAAGTGCGATGTATTAATCAAGCTACCGATGCAAGGGCAAATCAATTCACTGAATGCTTCTGTAGCAGCAGGCGTAGTAATGTATGAAGTGTTGCGTCGCAGACAATCTTTAGGTCAAGGTTAAATGCGATGACCGATTTACGGGATGTGCTTCTAGTAGATGGCTACAACATGATCGGAGCTTGGCCTGAACTGGCTCAGCTTTCCGAAATCGGTTTGGAAGAAGCTCGCGATCATTTATTAAAACGATTAGCTAATTACCAAGCTTTTTCAGATCGACGAGTGATTGCTGTATTTGATGCGTACCGGGTGATTGGTCTTGGCAAGTCATTTAATCAAGGTAAAGTAGAAGTGTATTTTACCAAAGAAAAAGAAACAGCCGATGAAGCAATAGAACGGTTTGTGCGTGAGCTTGGACGTAAACGCAGACAAATTTATGTGGCAACTAGCGATATGACTGAACAACACGTTATTTTTGGACAAGGTGCACTAAGGGTGTCGGCAAGAGAACTGTTGATAGAAGTTCAACTGAGTGAACGAGAAGTAGAACAGAAAATTACAGATCATAAGCAAACTGGAGCCCGCAATACATTAGATGGTAAATTAAACTCGAAACAACGTGATCTGTTTGAAAAGTGGCGCAGAGGAGAGTAAGTTGTCAGTCAAATGACAGCTTACTTACGAACCTGCGTTCTATTTATTGCTAAATAGCGATGAATATGCGCAAATAAGCGGTAAATACGACATAAGTTGTTGACGATGTGAGGTTACATAATATATACTTGGGCTATATTTCATAGGGTAACGGAGACCTTGCGTTGCAACCGGAGGGATTGTTTGTGAGTGTCGACCTCAAAGATATGATGGTGTCACCGTACGATTACCAAAGTGATGAAGATCTTGTAGAAGCCGTCCGGCAAGGCGATTCTCAGGCACTAGAGTACTTGATTACCAAGTACAAAAATTTTGTGCGTGCGAAAGCCCGATCTTACTTTTTGATTGGTGCAGATCGCGAGGATATTGTGCAAGAAGGTATGATTGGCCTGTACAAGTCGATTCGTGACTTTAAAGGTGATAAACTTTCTTCGTTCAAAGCCTTTGCTGAATTATGCATTACTCGTCAGATTATTACAGCTATTAAGACGGCAACACGGCAAAAGCATATTCCGCTCAATTCGTATGTGTCACTAGACAAACCAATCTATGATGAAGATTCTGATCGTACCCTGCTTGATGTCATTTGCGGTTCTCAGGTATCTGATCCCGAAGAGCTAGTCATTAACAAGGAAGAGTTCGTAGGATTGGAAGATAAGATGTCTGAGATTTTGAGCGATTTAGAACGAAAAGTTCTAATGCTCTATCTGGATGGTCGTTCGTATCAGGAAATTGCTGTTGATCTTTGTCGTCATGTCAAGTCTATTGATAATGCACTACAACGTGTCAAACGTAAACTGGAACGCTATCTCGAAGTACGTGATAATTGAATCCGGAAGCAATCAAGTAAAGACTCTTACTCTGGAGTCTTTTTTATTTTCCAAATGATGTATTCAAATAGTAACCCTATGAATGGAAAATATTTGTTGGTCGTTGTGCTTTATTCGTTGACAGGGTTGGAGCGCTATGATAAAGTGTTTTAGGTAGGCCTAATTTCGCCTGCTCTTAAATGTGTCAATCTTTGTTATATTGCAAAATTAATGCATTTAAAGCAAGTGTAACCACCCTGACCGCATGGGATGCGGAATGCACTAGTTCCAGAACTTGTGATTCTCATCATGTAACCAGATAGTCTTTTGGAGGTGTAGTCGTGGCACGAAGCTTCAAGTCTGTGTTTTCCTTTTTCTCCGAAAGCTGGGCTGAACTTAAAAAGGTTCGCTGGCCTAATCGTAAAGAGCTGACTAACTATACTCTTATCGTTATTGGTACGATTTTGTTTGTCGCCATTTATTTTTGGGTTCTAGACATCGGCATTTCCGCTGTGATCGAAGCGATAATTTAAGAAGGGTTCCAGGTGGCTTGATATGGAAAAAAGATGGTACGTCGTTCATACCTATTCAGGGTATGAGAACAAAGTCAAAGCCAATTTAGAAAAACGCGTTGAGTCTATGGGCATGGAAGACAAAATTTTCCGCGTTCTTGTTCCTATGGAAGAAGAAGTGGTAAACAAAGACGGTAAGAAAAAAACCGTTATGCGTAAAGTTTACCCCGGTTATGTTCTTGTCGAAATGGTTCAAACTGACGATTCTTGGTATGTTGTGCGTAATACTCCTGGTGTAACTGGCTTTGTCGGTTCAACAGGTGCTGGCTCTAAGCCAACCGCATTATTACCAGAAGAAGTAGAACAAATTCTCAAACACATGGGTATGGATGAGCCGAAGGAAACTATTGAATTCGACGTTAAAGAATCTGTACGCATTAAAGTTGGACCGTTTGCGAACTTTGTTGGCTCCGTGGAAGAAATTTTGGTTGAAAAGAGCAAGCTGAGAGTACATGTTAACATGTTCGGACGGGAAACCCCGCTTGAGCTAGATTATACTCAAGTGGAAAAGATATAGTAGGTTTCTAGGATGACACGGGGAATCGTTGATGATCTTGTATCACAATGGCTCCTGATCAGTGCTTCCAGTTTTACCGTAATTATATGAGGATTACGATTTTCATATAATGCGGCGTTTTGCGTGGGAGGGCAGCAATGTCCGTCTACCACTATTCGCAAGGAGGTGTTTTACATGGCTAAAAAGGTAATCAAAATGGTGAAACTGCAAATTCCAGCGGGTAAAGCGAATCCGGCTCCTCCAGTAGGTCCGGCATTGGGTCAAGCAGGTGTCAACATCATGGCATTCTGTAAAGAATTCAACGCTCGTACAGCTGATCAAGCAGGTTTGATCATTCCGGTTGAAATCACAGTGTTTGAAGATCGTTCTTTCACTTTCATCACTAAAACTCCACCGGCTGCAGTTCTTTTGAAAGTTGCTGCTAAGATCGAAAAAGGATCTGGCGAACCTAACAAGAAAAAAGTTGCAGTTGTTAAACGTTCCGCAGTTCGTGAAATTGCAGAACAAAAAATGCCTGACTTGAATGCAGCGTCCGTAGAAGCGGCGATGTTGATGGTTGAAGGTACAGCACGTAGCATGGGTATCACGATCGAAGACTAATTCACTCTTGTAGTGAATAGTCTCAGTACTGAGTTCATTTATGAACCCAGTAGTTGTGGGAGGAATATCCGCTAATACCACAAAGGAGGAATATAAAATGGCTAAACACGGTAAAAAATATTTAGAAGCTGTTAAGCTTATTGATAGCGAAGCAACTTACGAGCCTTCAGAAGCTGTTGAACTAGTGAAAAAGGCATCTACTGCAAAATTCGACGAAACTGTTGAAGCAGCAGTACGTTTGGGCGTAGACCCACGTAAACAAGACCAAGCTGTTCGTGGTGTAGTTGTATTGCCACACGGTACTGGTAAAACTCAACGTGTCTTGGTATTCGCTAAAGGAGAAAAAGCAAAAGAAGCAGAAGCTGCTGGAGCTGATTTCGTAGGCGATCAAGATATGATTAACAAAATCCAACAAGGATGGTTCGAATTTGATGTCTGCGTAGCTACGCCTGACATGATGAGCGAAGTTGGTAAATTGGGTCGTTTGCTTGGTGGTAAAGGTCTTATGCCTAACCCTAAAGCCGGCACAGTAACATTCGACGTTACCAAAGCTGTTCAAGAAATCAAAGCTGGTAAAATCGAATACCGTCTAGACAAAGCAGGACAAATTCACGCTCCTATCGGTAAAGTATCTTTCAGTTCTGAGCAATTGAATGATAATCTTTCTGCACTTGTTGAAGCTCTTAACCGTGCTAAACCTGCTGCTGCAAAAGGTGTTTACCTTAAAAACATTGCGATTTCTTCGACAATGGGACCAAGCGCACGCATCAACGCTTCTACTTACAGATAATTAGTTGTTGACAATAGTCAATATACTTGATATTATGTAAAAGTTGTGAAAATGCTTGAACTTTGTACTTGCATTTACATTTGAATATGTTTAACCGTAGACAGTAGGTGCTGTAACAGGCTTAATTTCCTACCGAGGTGTTATGATAGAATACCGGATACTTGGGAGCGCAGATTAGTCTGCGTCTCGGTTCCGCTCAATCAAGCCTTCGTCATTCTGCGGGGGCTTTTTTTAATGTCCGTGTAGGAAAGTCTTTTCTTCTGACTTCTACGGAAACAGAGAAAAGCTAGAATACGATCAGGAGGTGTCCAATTTGGCAAACGCAAAAGTAATCCAAGCAAAACAAGAAGCGGTAGAAGTTGTAGCAAGTAAATTGCGCGAAAGCACAACTACAGTTGTAGCTGACTATCGTGGTCTAAACGTAGCTCAAGTTACAGAATTACGTAAGCAATTACGTGAAGCTGGAGTTGAATTCCAAGTATTGAAAAATACATTGGTTCGTCGTGCTACTGAATCTGCTGATCTTGCTGGTTTGAATGAAATTCTTACCGGTCCTACTGCTATTGCTTTCAGTAAAGATGATGCAATTGCTCCAGCTAAAATTTTGAATGACTTCGCTAAGAAAAACGATGCTCTTCAATTAAAAGGTGGAGTGGTTGAAGGACGTATTGTTGGAGCTGAAGAAATCAAAGCGTTGGCAGAATTGCCATCACGCGAAGGTTTGTTGTCTATGCTTCTCAGCGTGCTTCAAGCACCAATGCGCGGTTTTGCACTGGCTGTCAAAGCTGTTGCAGAAAAAGAAGAGCAAAGCGCGTAAGCTTTTTGCTCAACCGTTACATTTGTTTAACAGATATAACGATGGCTGTGTGATCAGCTAAAATTGATTTAAAAATAAAACCATTATATGGAGGGTTTACAAATGAGTAACGAACAAATCCTTGAAGCCATCAAAGGCATGACAGTTCTTGAATTAAACGATCTTGTAAAAGCAATTGAAGAAGAATTCGGCGTAACTGCTGCTGCTCCTGTAGCTGCTGCTGGTGGCGCTGGTGGCGGAGAAGCTGCTGCTGAGCAAACAGAATTCGAAGTTATCTTGACTTCTGCTGGCGGATCTAAAATCAACGTAATCAAAGCAGTACGCGAAATCACTGGTCTTGGCTTGAAAGAAGCTAAAGAAGTAGTAGATAACGCTCCTAAAGCAATCAAAGAAAACGTTGCTAAAGAAGAAGCTGATTCTATCAAAGAAAAATTAGAAGCAGCTGGCGCATCTGTAGAAGTAAAATAAGAGTTTTTCTCTTATTTTCGGCAAACCCCTTGAATTCGTTCAAGGGGTTTGTTTTGTAGATCAGCTTGAAAAGAGGGAGCGGAGAATATGGGAGACCATTATTATTCCAATCAGCCAGGAGCGGCACACGATCGGCGAGTCCTGGAAGCAACCTTGCGAGGTAAAGTATTTCGTTTTACAAGCGATGCTGGTGTTTTTTCTAAAACAGGTATTGATTATGGAAGTCGTGTATTGATTGAGGCGATGGATATTCATGAAGATGCTCAAGTGTTAGATGTAGGTTGCGGGTATGGACCTATGGGGTTATCAGCTGCTTATCTTGCTGCTAAAGGTCATGTGACAATGATTGATGTAAACGAAAGAGCTGTTCAATTAGCAAAAGAAAATGCAAAGTTGAATGGGATCACAAACGTAACTATTTTGGAAAGTGATTTGTTTAGTTCAGTCAAAGGGAAGATGTTTGATGTGATTCTAACCAATCCACCTATTCGTGCAGGTAAATCAACAGTTCATACTATTTTTGAAGAGGCTTTTGAACATTTGAATACAAATGGCACATTGTGGATTGTGATTCAGAAGAAGCAAGGTGCACCTTCAGCCAAAGCTAAATTAGAAGAGTTGTTTGAAAAGGTAGAGGAAGTAACAAAGGATAAAGGCTATCGGATTTTTAAAGCGACAAAATAAAAGTTGCTTTAGGATCATTGACTCGAAGTTCTGAACGTGGTATGATTACAAAATGTCAGTATTAAGATGCCCTTCTTGGCTTTAGTTTTCTGAAATAATCATGAAAATTATTCATCCACGAAGGTGTTTAGTATTGTCTATAATCGTATATTAAGGGGTATTTCGGTCAATTTCAACCGTTATACAGCATTCAAATGTGTAATCACATGCGTTGATAGCTGATGCTGCTCTTTTTTCGAAAGCATTCGATAAGGGCTTTTCTCTATTTAATGGATGTGAACTTCTATGTATGCACCTATTATACGTGATCCAAACAGTAGTTCGCAATGAAATTTTTAAGCGAGTAGACATTAAGGGGTGAGTTTAAGTTGGCAGGACATCTTGTTCAATATGGTCGACGCACTCGGCGAAGTTATGCACGAATTAACGAAGTTCTTGAAGTACCTAACCTGATCGAAATCCAACAAAAATCATATCAGTGGTTTTTGGAAGAAGGTTTGCGCGAAATGTTTCACGATATCTCGCCAATCCAAGATTTTACAGGCAATTTGGTTCTTGAGTTCATCGATTACAGCCTTGGTGAGCCGAAATATACAGTAGACGACGCAAAAGAGCGTGACGTTACTTATTCTGCTCCACTTCGGGTAAAAGTCCGTCTCATCAACAAAGAAACGGGTGAAGTCAAAGAGCAGGAAGTATTTATGGGTGATTTCCCGTTGATGACGGAAACCGGTACCTTTGTTATTAATGGTGCAGAACGGGTTATTGTCAGCCAGTTGGTTCGCTCTCCCAGCGTCTATTTCAGCACTAAAGTCGATAAGAATGGTAAAACATCATATACTGCTACAGTTATTCCTAACCGTGGCGCATGGCTTGAACTTGAAATGGATGCTAAGGATATCATTTATGTTCGTATTGACCGTACTCGTAAGATTCCAGTTACGGTACTACTACGGGCACTTGGATTCGGTACAGATGCTGAAATCTTAGACCTACTTGGTAATGATGAATATATCCGCAATACTTTAGATAAAGATAACACGGATTCCACTGACAAAGCGCTGATTGAAATTTATGAGCGTTTGCGTCCAGGTGAGCCACCAACTCTCGACAATGCGAAAAGCTTGTTAGTAGCACGTTTCTTTGATCCAAAACGCTATGACCTTGCTAACGTAGGTCGTTACAAAATCAACAAAAAACTCCACATCAAAAACCGTCTATTCAACCAACGTTTGGCTGAGACGCTTATTGATACGGATACAGGCGAAATTATTGCTGAAGCTGGACAAATGGTAGACCGTCGTCTTTTAGACGAAATTATGCCGTATTTGGAAGGCGATTTGAATCATAAAACATATCATGTGGCTGGCGGCGTATTGGATGATAATGATATCCCAATGCAAAGCATCAATGTATTCTCTCCAATCGAAGATGGTAAAGTCGTTACTTTGATTGCGAACGGAATTATTGATAAAACAGTTAAAAATATTACTCCAGCTGATATTATCGCTTCAATCAGTTATTTCTTGAACTTGTTGAACGGTATTGGCGATACAGATGATATCGATCACTTGGGTAACCGTCGTCTGCGTTCTGTAGGTGAGCTTTTACAAAACCAATTCCGTATCGGTTTGTCCCGTATGGAACGTGTGGTTCGTGAAAGAATGTCTATTCAAGATGCTAACGTCATTACACCACAAGCTTTGATCAATATACGTCCTGTTATTGCATCGATCAAAGAGTTCTTCGGTAGCTCCCAGCTTTCACAGTTTATGGACCAAACGAACCCATTAGGTGAATTGACGCATAAACGTCGTTTATCTGCTTTGGGACCCGGCGGTTTGACTCGTGAACGCGCAGGCTTTGAAGTTCGTGACGTCCATCACAGTCACTATGGCCGTATGTGTCCGATCGAGACTCCAGAGGGACCGAATATCGGTTTGATTAACTCCTTGTCTACATTTGCACGTATTAATGAGTATGGCTTTATTGAAGCTCCATACCGTCGTGTAGATCCGAAGACAAACCGTGTTACAGATCAAATTGATTATTTGACTGCTGATGAAGAAGATAACTATGTTGTCGCTCAGGCGAATGCAGCATTGAATGAAGACGGATCTTTCGCTGAAGAAATGGTTATCGTTCGTTATAACAAACAAGCGGATAACATTTTGCCAATGCCAAATGAACGTGTTGATTATATGGACGTATCTCCTAAACAGGTTGTGTCTGTAGCAACAGCATTGATTCCTTTCTTGGAAAATGATGACTCCAACCGTGCATTGATGGGTTCTAACATGCAGCGTCAGGCTGTTCCTTTGCTTATTCCTAAAGCGCCACTAGTTGGTACAGGTATGGAGCACAAAGCAGCTAAAGATTCAGGCGTTTGTATCGTAAGTAAACATGATGGAATCGTTGAACGCTCTACTGCTAACGAGATTACAGTACGTCGTATTGAAGTCGTAGATGGCAAAGAAGTAAAAGGCGATCTTATTAAACATAAATTACACAAATTTATGAGATCGAATCAGGGAACTTGTATCAATCAACGTCCAATCGTTAAAACAGGCGATTACATCAAAAAAGGAGATATCCTTGCTGATGGTCCTTCGACTGAGATGGGCGAGATTGCATTAGGACGTAACGTAGTCGTTGCCTTCATGACTTGGGAAGGTTACAACTATGAAGATGCGATCCTATTGAGTGAAAAACTTGTTAAAGAAGATGTATACACTTCGATTCATATCGAGGAATACGAATCTGAAGCTCGTGACACTAAACTTGGACCTGAAGAAATCACACGTGATATTCCTAACGTTGGTGAAGAAGCACTTAAAAACCTTGACGAACGCGGAATTATTCGTATCGGTGCTGAAATTGCTGCTGGTGATATTCTTGTTGGTAAAGTAACGCCTAAAGGTGTAACTGAACTAACTGCTGAAGAACGCCTTCTGCATGCTATCTTTGGTGAAAAAGCTCGTGAAGTTCGCGACACTAGTCTTCGTGTACCGCATGGTACAGATGGTATTGTTGTAGACGTTAAAGTGTTCACTAGAGAAAATGGCGATGAGTTGCCACCGGGTGTTAATCACTTGGTACGTGCGTACATTGCTCAAAAACGTAAAATCTCTGAAGGCGATAAAATGGCGGGACGACATGGTAACAAAGGTGTTGTAGCACGTATTTTGCCAGAAGAAGATATGCCGTTTATGCCTGATGGTACTCCAGTACAAGTTGTATTGAACCCACTAGGTGTACCTTCCCGTATGAACATCGGTCAGATTCTTGAAGTCCATTTAGGTATGGCTTCGATGAAACTGGGTATTCATGTTGCTACACCAGTATTTGATGGAGCAAAAGAGTACGATGTATTTGATACGATGGAAGAAGCAGGTATGCAACGTAATGGTAAAACTATCCTTTACGATGGTAGAACCGGTGAAGAATTTGAACGTGAAGTAACTGTTGGTGTCATGCACATGATCAAGCTGGCACACATGGTTGATGATAAAATCCATGCTCGTTCTACAGGTCCTTACTCTTTGGTTACGCAACAGCCGCTGGGTGGTAAAGCTCAGTTTGGTGGACAGCGTTTCGGGGAGATGGAAGTATGGGCACTTGAAGCTTATGGTGCTGCATATACCCTACAAGAAATCCTTACAGTCAAATCCGATGATGTCGTTGGTCGTGTGAAAACATACGAATCCATCGTTAAAGGCGAGAATGTTCCTGAACCAGGCGTTCCTGAGTCATTCAAAGTTCTAATCAAAGAATTGCAAAGTTTGGGTATGGATGTCAAAATTCTCAACGAAAATGAGAATGAGATTGAAATGCGAGAATTGGATGATGAAGAAGAGACTAGCACGAACGATAAGCTAAGTCTTAATCTAGAAGGTTCTGAAGTCGGAGCCGAGTAACTATTGCCACTACACATTCCCTATGTGATCTAACAATGAAGGTAGACCGGAGATTTATCCCGGTCTATCCCTTATTGGTGAGATCATGTTTTGGGATTTATACAGCTTTTGATAAGAATGACAATAAACAGGATTTGGCCTTAGGAGGGGTGTCTTTTGATAGACGTTAACAATTTCGAATTTATGAAAATTGGGCTAGCTTCCCCAGACAAAATTCGTTCTTGGTCCCGCGGAGAAGTTAAAAAACCGGAGACAATCAACTATCGTACGCTTAAACCAGAGAAAGACGGGTTGTTCTGTGAACGTATTTTTGGACCAACCAAAGACTGGGAATGCCACTGCGGTAAATACAAACGTGTACGTTACAAAGGCGTAGTCTGTGATCGTTGCGGCGTTGAAGTAACACGCGCTAAAGTACGTCGCGAACGTATGGGACACATTGAGCTTGCTGCTCCTGTATCTCACATTTGGTATTTCAAAGGTATTCCAAGCCGTATGGGTCTAGCACTTGATATGTCTCCACGTTCTTTGGAAGAAGTAATTTACTTCGCATCTTATGTTGTTACTGATCCAGGTGAGACTCCACTGGAGAAAAAACAACTTTTATCTGAAAAAGAATACCGTAGCTACCGTGAAAAATACGGTCATGGTTTCCATGCAGGTATGGGTGCAGAAGCGATTAAAAGATTGCTTCAAGACCTTGATATCGATAAAGAACTAGAATTTTTACGTGAAGAGCTGCGTACCGCTCAAGGTCAACGTCGTAATCGTGCGATCAAACGCCTTGAAGTTATCGAAGCATTCCGTAACTCTGGTAACTTCCCTGATTGGATGATCATGGATGTATTGCCAGTTATCCCTCCAGAACTTCGTCCGATGGTACAGTTGGATGGTGGACGTTTTGCGACGTCTGACTTGAATGATTTGTATCGTCGTGTAATTAACCGTAATAACCGTCTTAAACGTTTATTGGATCTAGGCGCGCCTGACATTATCGTACAAAATGAGAAACGTATGCTTCAAGAAGCTGTCGATGCTCTTATTGATAATGGTCGTCGTGGTCGTCCAGTAACAGGACCAGGTAACCGTCCATTGAAATCTCTTAGCCATATGCTAAAAGGTAAACAAGGACGTTTCCGTCAGAACTTACTAGGTAAACGTGTCGATTATTCTGGTCGTTCGGTTATCGTTGTAGGTCCTTACCTGAAAATGTACCAATGTGGTCTTCCAAAAGAGATGGCACTAGAGTTATTCAAACCTTTCGTTATGAAAGAATTGGTTAACAAAGGTCTTGCTCATAATATCAAGAGTGCAAAACGCAAAGTAGAACGTGTAAGTCCAGAAGTATGGGATGTACTAGAAGAAGTAATCAAAGAACATCCAGTTCTTCTAAACCGCGCACCTACGCTGCATAGACTTGGTATTCAAGCATTTGAACCTATTTTGGTTGAAGGACGCGCTATTCGTCTTCACCCACTTGTATGTACAGCATATAATGCTGACTTTGATGGTGACCAAATGGCGGTTCACGTACCATTGTCTGCTGAAGCGCAAGCCGAAGCACGCATCTTGATGCTTGCATCTGGTAACATTTTGAACCCTAAAGATGGTAAACCAGTTGTTACTCCTTCACAGGATATGGTCTTGGGCTCATTCTATCTAACAATGGATAACGATGAAGCTAAAGGTTCTGGTATGATCCTGCGTACAGTAAATGAAGCAGTATCTGGTTATCAACGTGGTGTAGCTTCATTGCATGCTCGTGTAGCAATCCCTGTTAAAGCTTTGAACAAAACAAGCTTTACAGAGAAGCAACAAACAGGAATGATGGTAACAACTATCGGACGAATTATCTTTAACGAGATTTTCCCTGAATCATTCCCGTACATCAATGAGCCAACACGTCGTAACTTGTTCCAAGGTACACCGGATCATTACTTTATCTATGATAAAGGCGTAAATATCCGTGAATTTATCAGTAGTGTTCCTCAAACAGGCGCTATCGGTAAAGAGTATTTGGGTTCAATTATCGCTCGTTGTTTTGAAATTTACCATACAACATTAACATCTATGATTTTGGATAAAATCAAGCAACTTGGATTCACTTATTCTACGCGTGCAGGTATCACTGTTGGTGTATCTGACGTTATTGTTCCTGTTGAAAAACAAGGAATTTTGGATGAGTCTGATAAAAAAGTTGCTGTTATTACGAATCAATACCGTCGTGGTTTGATTACGAATGAAGAGCGTTATGATCGTGTTATTGAGATCTGGTCTCGTACGAAGGACGATATTACAGAAGTTCTTATGAAATCAATGGATCGCTATAACTCTATTATGCTTATGGTTGACTCCAAAGCTCGTGGTAACAAATCGCAGATCACTCAGCTTGGTGGTATGCGCGGTCTGATGGCGAATCCATCCGGTCGTATTATCGAACTTCCTATCAAATCGAACTTCCGTGAAGGTCTGACAGTACTAGAGTACTTCCTTTCTACTCACGGAGCGCGTAAAGGTTTGGCGGATACAGCACTTCGTACCGCTGACTCAGGTTACCTAACTCGTCGTCTAGTTGACGTAGCACAAGATGTAATCGTACGTGAAGAAGATTGCGGAACCGATAAAGGTTTCACTGTAAGCCGTATTCAAGATGGTAAAGAAGTTATTGAAGATCTATACGATCGTTTAGAAGGTCGCTATTGCTTCGAAACTGTTCGCCATCCACAAACAGGTGAGATTCTTGCTCGTCGTAACGAATTACTTGATTCGGATAAAGCTGAAGCAATCGTTGAAGCTGGAGTTGAAAAACTTCAAATCCGTTCAGTGCTTAGTTGTCGTGCAAAACACGGAGTATGTAAAACATGTTACGGTCGTAACCTTGCTACTGGTAAACACGTTGAGATTGGTGAAGCAGTTGGTATTATTGCAGCACAATCTATCGGTGAACCAGGAACACAGCTTACAATGCGTACGTTCCATACCGGTGGTGTTGCAGGAGACGATATTACTCAAGGTTTGCCGCGTATTCAAGAGCTTTTCGAAGCGCGTAATCCTAAAGGTCAAGCAATCATCAGTGAAATTGACGGTATTGTTAAAGAAATTCGTGAAGCTAAAGACCGTCGCGAAATCGAGGTTGAAGGTGAAGCGGAAACTAAAGTTTACCCTGTTACTTACGGTTCCCGCCTAAGAGTTAAAGAAGGTATGGAAATCGAAGCTGGGGATGAACTAACAGATGGTTCGATTGACCCTAAAGAAATGCTACGTATCAAAGGTATCCGTGGCGTACAAAACTATATCCTGCAAGAAGTACAACGTGTATATCGTAACCAGGGTGTAGAAATCAATGATAAGCACGTTGAAGTTATGATCAGACAGATGTTACGTAAAATCCGTATCATCGATGCTGGTGAAACAACATTGTTGCCAGGTTCATTTGTTGATATGTACGAATACGAGAATGCAAACAGAGTAGCAATCATGGCTGACAAAGAGCCAGCTGTTGCTAAACCAGTATTGCTTGGTATTACCAAAGCATCTCTGGAAACTGATTCCTTCTTGTCTGCGGCATCCTTCCAGGAGACAACTCGTGTCCTTACTGATGCAGCAATCAAAGGTAAAGTCGATAAATTACTTGGACTTAAAGAGAATGTTATTATCGGTAAGTTAATTCCAGCTGGTACAGGAATGAATCGTTACCGTAGCGTTCAATTTGAGGATGCAGACAAACTTGAACCAAAACAAGAAGGTCTGGAAACAGTAACTGTTGATTAATTAAAGAAGTAACTATAAAGTTATATTGCTCATTCATACGTGGCTAAACTGAATAATGATTATATTATTCAGTTTTAGCTACGATTTAATGAGTGGGATAAGACAATATAACAATTATTTATCAAATAGAATTATAGTTATCTATTGACAGTATCCTTTAGCTAATGGTACTATAGCAAAGGTGCGTGAATAGAGTGCTGATCCCTGATCTTTTGGAGGAAATCGGAAGATGACTAATGACAAAGGATTAAAGGATGCCCGGATCAAAGTAGGCACGAAGCAAACTATGCGGATGGTCGAGACGGGTCAAGCTGAAGAAGTCTATGTTGCGCAGGATGCGGAAAATCATCTCATCTCGAAAATCGTTCAATTATGCTCGACTCATTCTGTTAAAATCACTTATGTGGATACAATGAAAGAATTGGGCAAAGCTTGCGGAATCGAAGTGGGAACTGCTATGGCCGTTGTCCTTAAATAATGCAATCAGGAATGTTTTTGCTGGTCGTGAGTGGCAGGCAAAGGCTTTTCATTTGTTCTTTTATGAACCACCTGGGTCTGTGGACTTAATATATGGTTTATATTGGAACTACAAATATGGGAAGGGGGTGGCAACACAATGCCAACTATTAATCAATTAGTCCGTAAAGGACGTCAAGCAAAAATTGAGAAATCAAAATCACCTGCACTTCAAAAAGGGTACAATGCTTTGAAACGTCAAGAGACGAACATTAGCGCTCCACAAAAACGTGGTGTATGTACTCGTGTAGGTACTATGACTCCAAAAAAACCGAACTCCGCACTTCGTAAGTATGCTCGTGTTCGTTTAACGAACCGTATCGAGGTTACTGCTTACATTCCAGGTATCGGTCATAACCTTCAAGAACACAGCGTGGTACTTATCCGCGGTGGACGGGTTAAAGATTTACCAGGGGTTCGTTATCATATCGTTCGTGGTGCTTTGGATACAGCAGGCGTAAACAATCGTATGCAATCACGTTCAAAATACGGTACAAAACGTCCGAAAGAGAAAAAATAATTCGTTAGCGCAGACCACTGCGCTGCATATCTAAGAAAGGGGGATAACCATGCCAAGAAAAGGTCCAGTAATGAAAAGAGACGTATTGCCAGATCCTATGTATAACAGCAAGTTGGTTACACGTTTGATCAACCGCATTATGGTCGACGGAAAGCGTGGGGTTGCTCAAAGCATCCTTTACAATTCTTTTAAATTGATTCAAGAACGTACAGGTAACGATCCTATGGAAGTATTTGAGGCGGCAATTAAGAACATCATGCCAGTTCTCGAAGTTAAAGCTCGCCGTGTAGGTGGCGCTAACTATCAAGTTCCGATCGAAGTTAAACCTGAAAGACGTACTACATTGGGACTTCGTTGGTTAGTGAACTATTCACGTAGCCGCGGAGAAAAAACAATGGAAGAACGTTTAGCAGCTGAAATCATTGATGCTTCTAACAATACAGGCGCAGCAGTGAAAAAACGCGAAGATACACACAAAATGGCTGAAGCGAATAAAGCATTCGCTCACTACCGCTGGTAGGATTAAAGCCTTTATTTCAAAAATTGATATTTTTGAAGGGAGCACCCATTCATGGCAAAAAGAGAGTTCTCCTTAGAAAATACACGTAATATTGGTATCATGGCTCATATCGATGCTGGTAAAACTACCACTACAGAACGTATCTTGTTCTATACAGGCCGTACGCACAAAATCGGTGAAGTTCACGAAGGCGCTGCTACAATGGACTGGATGGAACAAGAGCAAGAGCGCGGGATCACTATTACGTCCGCAGCTACTACGGCTCAGTGGAGAGGCTACCGCGTTAATATCATTGATACTCCAGGTCACGTTGACTTTACAGTTGAAGTTGAACGTTCCCTGCGTGTATTGGACGGAGCAGTAGGCGTATTTAGTGCAAAAGAGGGTGTAGAACCACAATCCGAGACTGTTTGGAGACAAGCAGATCGTTATGGTGTACCTCGTATAGCATATGTTAATAAAATGGATATTATTGGTGCTGACTACCTTAACGTTGTTAAAGACATGCGTGAACGTCTGCAAGCGAACGCAGTAGCGATTCAATTGCCGATCGGCGCAGAGAATGACTTCGTTGGTATTATCGATATCATCGAGCAAACAGCTATCGAATATCAAGATGATCTTGGACGCGATCCAGTATCTATCGAAATTCCAGAAGATCTTAAAGCAACAGTTGAAGAACTGCGTGCTGACTTGATCGAAAGAGTTGCAGAACTAGACGAAGATCTAATGATGAAATACCTTGAAGGAGAAGAGCCAACAGTCGCTGAGATTAAGGCTGCTCTACGTAAAGGTGTTTGTGACGTTAAAATCTTCCCTGTAATCTGTGGTTCTTCTTACCGCAATAAAGGTGTTCAACCTATGTTGGATGCTGTTATCGACTACCTTCCGGCTCCTACGGATGTACCGGCAATTAAAGGTTTGCACGAAGACGGCACAGAGGCAGTTCGTCATTCTTCGGATGAAGAGCCATTCTCTGCACTAGCGTTCAAAATTATGACAGACCCTTACGTGGGTAAACTTACGTTCTTCCGCGTATATTCTGGCGTATTGCAATCCGGTTCTTACGTTCTTAATGCTACTAAAGGCAAACGCGAACGTATTGGTCGTATCCTGCAAATGCATGCTAACGCTCGTCAAGAGATCAGCGAAGTTTTCTCCGGTGATATCGCGGCAGCTGTTGGTTTGAAAGATACAGGTACAGGTGATACACTGTGTGATGAGAAAGAAACTGTTATCTTGGAATCAATGAACTTCCCTGATCCAGTTATCGAACTCGCAGTTGAACCAAAAACAAAAGCTGACCAAGATAAAATGGGTATTGCTTTGTCCAAATTGACTGAAGAAGATCCAACTCTTCGTGCTCATACGGATGAAGAAACTGGCCAAACAATCTTGGCGGGTATGGGTGAGCTTCACCTTGAAATCATCGTTGACCGTATGCGTCGCGAATTCAAAGTGGACACTAACGTAGGTAAACCTCAGGTTGCTTATCGTGAAACATTCCGTCAACCAGCTCGCGTCGAGGGTAAATTTGTTCGTCAATCCGGTGGTCGTGGTCAATACGGTCATGTATGGGTTGAGTTCGAACCTCTTGAAGCAGGTACTGGTAGTCAGTTCGAAAGTAAAGTTGTCGGTGGTTCAGTACCAAGAGAATACATTGGTCCTGCACTACAAGGTATTGAAGAAGCTATGAAGAACGGTGTTCTTGCTGGTTTCCCACTAGTAGACGTAAAAGCTACTGTAGTGGACGGATCTTATCATGATGTCGATTCCAATGAGATGGCATTTAAAATTGCCGGATCTATGGCGCTTAAAGCTGCAAAAGACAAATGTCGTCCTGTATTGCTTGAGCCACTCATGAAAGTTGAAGTAACAGTACCTGAAGAATACATGGGTGATGTTATGGGTATGTTGAACTCTCGTCGTGGCCGTATCGAAGGTATGGATTCACGCGGTGGTACTCAAATCATTCGTGCAAAAGTACCTTTATCTGAAATGTTTGGATATTCCACAACACTTCGTTCTGGTACACAAGGTCGCGGTGTGTTCTCAATGGAACTTTCTCATTATGAAGAAGTACCTAAGAGCATCGCTGACGAAATTAGCTCCAAAGCAAACGGCTAAGTTCTTAATCCGTTTTCACTTCTGGGATGTACAGGAAGTAGCATGACTGCTCTCTGTACATTTCAAACTAAAATATAAACAACTCTACCTTCAAGGAGGCAACGTTTAACATGGCAAAGGCTAAATTTGAACGTAATAAAACGCACGTTAACATCGGAACTATTGGTCACGTCGATCATGGTAAAACAACTTTGACTGCTGCAATCACAACTGTATTGTCTAAAACTTACGGTGGTGCTGCTGTAGCATTTGATCAAATCGATAAAGCTCCAGAAGAGCGCGAACGCGGTATCACAATCTCAACTGCACACGTTGAGTACGAAACACCTAACCGTCACTATGCACACGTTGACTGCCCAGGTCACGCCGATTACGTTAAAAACATGATCACTGGTGCTGCACAAATGGACGGAGCGATCTTGGTTGTATCTGCAGCTGACGGTCCTATGCCACAAACTCGCGAGCACATCTTGTTGTCTCGTCAAGTAGGCGTACCTTACATCGTTGTATTCTTAAACAAATGCGACATGGTTGAAGACGAAGAGCTTTTGGAATTGGTTGAAATGGAAGTACGCGACCTTCTTAACGAATATGAGTTCCCTGGTGACGATACTCCAATCACTCGTGGATCTGCTCGTGAAGCATTGGCTAACCCTGATGGCGAATGGGCTAAAAAAATCGTTGAAATGTTCGAAGAAATCGATACTTACATTCCAGATCCAGAGCGCGACACTGACAAACCTTTCTTGATGCCTGTTGAGGATGTATTCTCGATCACTGGTCGTGGTACAGTTGCAACTGGTCGTGTAGAGCGTGGTACTGTTAAAGTCGGCGAAGAGATCGAAATCGTTGGTATCCATGAAGAAACTAAAAAATCCGTTGTTACAGGCGTAGAGATGTTCCGTAAATTGTTGGATTCCGCACAAGCGGGCGACAACATCGGCGCATTGTTGCGTGGTGTAGAGCGTAGCCAAATCGAACGTGGTCAAGTACTTTCTAAACCAGGTACTGTTAAACCTCATACTGAGTTCACTGCTCAAGTATACGTTTTGACTAAAGAAGAAGGCGGACGTCACAAACCTTTCTTCACTGGTTACCGTCCACAGTTCTACTTCCGTACAACTGACGTAACTGGCGTTATTTCTTTACCAGAAGGTACTGAAATGGTTATGCCTGGTGATAACATCACTGTTACTGTATCCCTAATCAATCCAATCGCGATTGAAGAAGGTACACGTTTCGCTATTCGCGAAGGTGGACGTACAGTAGGCGCTGGCGCTGTAGCATCTATCCAAAAATAATTAAATCTTCATTGTGAATCAGAAATGATTTGAAGATTTTAATATAAGCAACATTGTACTATAACGAAGTAACATTGTACTGTAAACGAAAGACCAAATGAGGCCTGTTTCCTTATAAGGGAGACAGGTCTTATTTTTTTGTGTAAATGTTTCAAAAAAGACTTGCATAACTGTTTGTTATCATATACAATAATAAATGTTGTTCTGAGACGTTGCGATGACGTGAGAGGTTACCGACACACCCGGCTCCTTTGCCATGGACGGTATGCCGGAAAATTTTCACTGAGTATGTCCGATACCAAATTGGGCGATAGAAGGAGGGACTAAAAATGGCAAAGCAAAAAATTCGTATTCGTTTGAAAGCATACGATCATAGAATTCTTGATCAATCCGCAGAGAAAATCGTTGAAACAGCTAAACGTTCTGGCGCAGGAGTATCTGGACCAATTCCGCTTCCTACTGAAAAACAGATTATCACTGTTCTTCGTGCGGTTCATAAATACAAGGATTCTCGTGAGCAATTCGAGCAACGTACACATAAACGTTTGATCGATATTGTTAACCCAACTCCACAAACTGTGGATGCATTGATGCGTTTGGACTTACCGTCTGGCGTAGATATCGAAATTAAATTATAATCCACATAGATGTGGTAACACGTAAAATGAAAAGAGGTGTCAACATGAAAGGTATCTTAGGAAGAAAACTGGGTATGACTCAAGTCTTTACCGCGGAAGGTAACGTAATTCCTGTAACGGTTATCGAAGCTGGACCATGTGTGGTTCTGCAGAAGAAAGACCTGGAAAATGACGGATACGAAGCGGTACAAATCGGTTTTGCTGATAAAAAAGCAAGCAGATCTAACAAACCGGAAGCAGGACACGCTACTAAAGCGAATACTGTGCCTAAGCGCTACGTTCGCGAAATTCGCGGTGTTGACCTCGCTAATGTCGAGGTTGGCCAGGAACTCAAAGCAGACTTGTTTGCTCAAGGTGAGTTCGTTGACGTAACGGGTATTTCTAAAGGTAAAGGTTTTGCCGGCGTTATTAAACGTTGGGGCCAAAGCCGCGGACCAATGTCTCACGGTTCCCGTTATCATCGCAGACCAGGTTCAATGGGTTCTATCCAAGCGAACCGTGTACCGAAAGGTAAACGTCTGCCAGGTCACATGGGTCATGATACAGTAACGATCCAACGCCTCGAAGTTATCAGAGTAGATGCTGAACGTAACGTAATTCTCGTTAAAGGCTCTATCCCTGGTGCTAAAAATAGTTATGTAAAAGTAAGAGAAACGGTTAAAAAATAACCAATCAAGAAAGGAGGAACAGGAAATGCCAAAAGTAGCACTTTATAGTATCGACGGTAGCCAAGTTGGCGAAGTTGAATTGAGTGATTCCGTATTCGGTATCGAACCTAACACTCATGTGCTTCATGATGCAGTCATTATGCAACGTGCTTCCCTTCGTCAAGGTAATCACAAAGTAAAAGGACGCTCTGAAGTTCGTGGTGGTGGACGTAAACCATGGAAACAAAAAGGAACAGGACGCGCGCGTCAAGGTTCTACTCGTTCTCCACAATGGAAAGGCGGCGGCGTAGTATTTGGACCGACTCCACGCAGCTATGCTTACAAACTGCCTAAAAAAGTTCGTCGTTTAGCGATCAAATCTGCTTTATCTTCTAAAGTAGTAGCTAACGAAATCATCGTTTTGGATGCACTAAGCTTTAGCGCACCGAAAACAAAAGAGTTCGCAGCAATTTTGAACAACCTGAAAGTAGATCGCAAAGTATTGATCGTAACTCCTAGTTATGATGATAATGTTGCACTATCTGCTCGTAATATCCCAGGTGTTAAATTCGTTGCAGCTGACGGCGTTAATGTTCTAGACGTACTTACGTACGATAAGCTGATCCTTACTAAGGATGCAGTTCACAAGGTAGAGGAGGTGTTCGCGTAATGAAAGATCCTCGTGATATTATTAAGCGTCCGGTAATTACTGAGCGCACTGCCGAGTACATGAGTGAACTGAAATATGCTTTCGAAGTAGACATTCGTTCTAATAAAACGGAAGTTAAAAAGGCAATTGAAGAAATTTTCAAAGTGAAAGTGTCTAAAGTAAACACTCTTCGCATGCCTGCTAAACCGAAACGTTATGGACGTCATTCCGGCTACACTTCCGAATGGAAGAAAGCTATCGTGACTTTGGCTCCAGAAAGTAAACCGCTTGAGTTTTTTGAATCTGTAGAGTAAGGAGGAATAAACAGTGCCAATTAAAAAGTACAAACCGACATCCCCGGCTCGTCGTAACATGAGTGTTTCTACATTCGAAGAGATTACAACGAACCAACCGGAGAAATCGTTGTTGGCTCCTCTTTTCAAAAGAGCAGGCCGCAACAACCAAGGTAAAATTACAGTTCGTCACCACGGCGGCGGACACAAACGTAAATACCGTATCATCGACTTCAAACGTACTAAAGATGGAATACCAGGTAACGTTGCTACAATCGAGTACGATCCAAACCGTACTTCTAACATTGCTCTGATCCACTATGCTGATGGAGAGAAACGTTACATTATCGCTCCTAAAGGATTAAAAGTTGGAGATCAAATTTTCTCTGGCGTAGGATCTGATATCAAAATCGGTAACTGCCTTCCATTGGAAAACATTCCAGTTGGTACAGTTATTCACAATATCGAATTAAAACCAGGTAAAGGTGGTCAGCTTGTTCGCGCAGCTGGTACGGAAGCTCAATTACTTGGTAAAGAAGAAAAATATGTCTCCATTCGCCTTTCTTCTGGTGAAGTACGTCGCGTACTTAAAGTATGTCGTGCTACAATCGGATCTGTTGGTAATGAAGATCATGAATTGATTAAAATCGGTAAAGCCGGTCGTAATCGCTGGTTGGGCAAACGTCCACAAGTTCGAGGCGTAGTAATGAACCCTAATGATCACCCACACGGTGGTGGTGAAGGTAAAGCTCCAATCGGACGTAAATCTCCAATGTCTCCATGGGGTAAACCTACTCTTGGATACAAAACTCGTAAAAAAGGTAAGGCTTCCGATCAATACATCATTCGCCGCCGCACGAAGTAAGATTTGTGCTTGAATGCTTGTAAAGTGTGAAGTGACGAAAAGATGAAGGGAGGATTCAACCTATGAGCCGTAGTCTTAAAAAAGGTCCTTTCGTGGACGGGTACTTGCTTAAAAAAGTAGAAGTATTGAACGAAGACGATAAAAAAGTCGTAATCAAAACTTGGTCCCGTCGCTCGACGATTTTCCCACAATTTATCGGACATACATTCGCTGTTTATGATGGTCGCAAACATGTACCGGTATATGTAACGGAAGATATGGTCGGACACAAGCTTGGTGAGTTCGCACCAACTCGTACGTACAAAGGTCATGCTAATGACGACAGAAAAACAAGACGTTAATATATAAGGATTTAAAGTAAGAGAGGAGGTCACGCAATGCAAGCGAAAGCACACGCAAAGTTTGTACGCATCGCTCCGCGTAAAGTTCAATTAGTAGTTGACTTGATCCGCGGTAAGCAAGTTGGAGAAGCGATCGCAATTCTGCGTCATACGCCGAAATCCGCATCCCCAATTGTTGAGAAGCTTCTTAACTCCGCAATTGCCAACGCTGAGTTTATTAGCTCAGAAAAAGAGTTGACTTTTGATGTTAACAACTTGGTAATTTCCCAGGTTTACGTTAACCAAGGACCAACACTGAAACGTTTCCGCCCTCGTGCAATGGGACGTGCAAGTAAAATTAACAAACGCACCAGCCATATTTCTTTGGTGGTAGCTGAAAAATAAGATAGAAGGAGGGAAAACGTGTGGGCCAAAAAGTAAATCCCGTCGGATTACGTGTAGGTATTATCCGTGATTGGGAATCTAAATGGTATGCTGGTAAAGACTTTGGCGATCTTCTTATCGAAGACGTTAAAATCCGTGAATACCTTAAAACCAAACTTAAAGAGTCTGCTGTCTCTCATATCGAAATCGAGAGAGCGGCTAATCGTGTGAACGTGACGATCCATACAGCTAAACCTGGTATGGTTATCGGACGCGGTGGTTCAGAAGTTGAAGTTCTTCGTACACAAGTAACTAAAATTGCTGGTGGTAAAAAAGTTCATATCAACATTTCTGAAATTAAAAATCAAGAGCTTGATGCAATTCTAGTTGCAGAAAGTATTGCACAACAATTGGAACGTCGTGTTTCTTTCCGTCGTGCATTGAAACAAGCAATTCAAAGAACTATGCGTTCAGGCGCTAAAGGAATTAAAACAGCAGTTAGCGGACGTCTTGGCGGTGCTGAAATTGCCCGTTCTGAAGGCTACAGCGAAGGAACTGTTCCACTTCATACGCTTCGTGCCGATATTGACTATGGTACAGCAGAAGCGCATACTACTTATGGTCGTATTGGCGTAAAAGTATGGATTTATCGTGGAGAGGTTCTTCCTACGGCTAAGAAACAAGCTGCTCAGGAAGGAGGCAACTAATCATGTTGGTACCAAAACGTGTAAAACACCGTAAACAACAACGCGGAAGCATGTCAGGTCGCGCTAAAGGCGGTACTGAATTGAACTTCGGAGAATTCGGTTTGCAAGCTACTGAGCCTTCTTGGATCACTAACCGTCAAATCGAAGCTGCTCGTATTGCTATGACTCGTTATATCAAACGTGGTGGTAAAGTATGGATCAAAATTTTCCCGGACAAGCCAATCACTCAAAAACCTCTTGAGGTTCGTATGGGTAGTGGTAAAGGTAACGTAGAAAAATGGGTTGCCGTTGTTAAACCAGGTAAAATTATGTTTGAACTTGCAGGTGTTTCTGAAGAGATCGCGCGTGAAGCTATGCGTCTTGCTTCTCACAAGTTGCCTGTAAAAACTAAGTTTGTGAAACGTGAAGAATTGGGTGGTGAAGCAAATGAAAGCTAATGAATTGCGCAACCTTACCACTGCTGAAATCGAGCAAAAGATTGCTGGTTTTAAAGAGGAACTCTTTAACCTGCGCTTTCAACTTGCTACCGGTCAATTGGATAACCCTACTCGTATCAGTGCTGTGCGTAAACAAATTGCACGTGCTAAAACAGTAGTTCGTGAAAGAGAACTTGGAATCACATCGTAATCCAATATTTGAGAGCTTAAATGCTATCAGCTAGGAAGGAGATTAACTATGAGCGAACGCAATGCCCGTAAAGTACAAGTAGGCAAAGTGGTCAGTGATAAAATGGATAAAACCATCGTTGTTGCTGTAGAAACTTATAAAAAGCATGACTTGTATCACAAACGTATTAAATATACGAAAAAATTCAAGGCTCATGATGAAAATAACACTGCTAAAATTGGTGATGTTGTTAAAATCATGGAGACACGTCCATTATCTAAAGATAAAAACTGGAGATTAGTGGAAGTTGTAGAAGAAGCAATCATCATTTGATGAATGATGCTAACCTGTCTGGAAGGAGGAACTAACAATGATTCAACCATTTACACGTTTGGCTGTAGCCGATAACTCTGGCGCAAAAGAACTTATGTGTATCCGCGTACTAGGTGGTACTGGACGTCGTACAGCTGCAATCGGCGATTTGATCGTTTGTTCTGTAAAACAAGCAACACCAGGCGGCGTTGTCAAAAAGGGTGATGTTGTAAGAGCGGTAATCGTTCGTACAAAGAGTTCCGTTCGTCGTAAAGACGGATCTTACATCGCATTTGATGAGAATGCAGCAGTAGTCGTTAAAGATGACAGAGGCCCTCGTGGTACTCGTATCTTTGGACCAGTTGCTCGTGAATTGCGTGATAAAGACTTCATGAAAATCGTTTCTTTGGCTCCGGAAGTTATCTAAACGATTGTAAGATATAAAGGCTATGGCCTGAAGTGAGTTATAGGAGGTGTACACAAATGGCGAAAGTGAAAAAAGTGTTGGAATCTCACAACCACAAACTACACGTGAAAAAAGATGATACGGTTCTTGTAATCAGCGGTAAAGACAAAGGTAAAAAAGGTCGCGTTATCGCAGCGTATCCTCGTGAAAACCGCGTGTTGGTTGAAGGCGTGAATATGATCACCAAACACCAAAAACCAACTCAACTGAATCCGCAAGGAGGACGTGTTGAGCAAGAAGCGCCGATCCACGTTTCGAACGTAATGCACGTTGATCCTAAGGACGGAAAAAAAGTAACCCGTATCGGTTACAAAACATTGGATAACGGCAAAAAAGTTCGCGTAGCTAAACGCTCCGGTGAAACAATCGACTAATACTAATTGTTACGGAAAGGAGGACCTTCCAAAATGGCAACAAGAATGAAAGAGCTTTACTTGAATGAGATCTCCCCGGCTTTGGTACAAAAATTCAACTATACAACGGTTATGCAAGTACCGAAAGTTGAAAAAGTTGTTATCAACATGGGTGTAGGTGAAGCAGTATCGAACTCCAAAGTATTGGATTCTGCTGTTAACGATCTTCAATTGATTTCTGGTCAAAAACCAGTTATCACACGTGCTAAAAAATCTATCGCTGGATTTAAGCTTCGTGAAAACATGCCTATCGGTGTTAAAGTAACACTTCGTGGCGATCGTATGTACTATTTCTTAGATAAATTGTTCAACATCACACTTCCACGTGTACGTGACTTCCGCGGTGTTTCTTCCAAAGCATTTGACGGACGTGGTAACTATACACTGGGTTTGAAAGAGCAATTGATCTTCCCAGAAATCGAGTATGATAAAGTAGACAAAGTTCGCGGTATGGACATCGTTATCGTAACGACTGCTAAAACTGACGAAGAGTCTCGCGAATTGCTTACCCAATTGGGAATGCCTTTCGTAAAATAATTATTGAAATGTACAGGGTTCGGATATAAACCCTAGTTCTCCGAAAATATTAGGAGGTGTCAGGCTAAGTGGCTAAAACTTCAATGAAAGTTAAACAACAACGCACTCCGAAGTTCAAAGTACGTGCATACACACGTTGCGAACGTTGTGGTCGTCCACACTCGGTATTGCAAAAGTTCAAAATTTGCAGAATTTGCTTCCGTGAATTGGCTCATAAAGGCCAGATCCCTGGTGTGAAAAAAGCAAGCTGGTAAACATTTGATTAAGGGGAAGGAGGTTTACACACATGACTATGTCAGATCCAATTGCTGATATGCTTACTCGTATTCGTAACGCCAACGTTGTGCGTCACGAAACAGTTGAAGTTCCTGCTTCTACGATGAAGAAGCAAATCGCTGATATCCTAAAACGTGAAGGTTTCATTCGTGATGCTGAAGTTGTTGAGGATAACAAACAAGGAATTATCCGTATTTTCTTGAAATACGGTCAAAATAACGAACGTGTAATTACTGGTTTGAAACGTATCAGTAAACCAGGACTTCGTGTTTACACGAAAAGCAATGAAATCCCTCGCGTACTAGGTGGACTGGGAATCGCTATCATCTCTACTTCTAAAGGGGTAGTAACTGATAAAGAAGCTCGTCAATCGAAAAGCGGCGGCGAAGTTGTTTGCTACGTTTGGTAATTAACGTCATATAATAAGGAGGTGCAACTCTATGTCTCGTATTGGTCGCAAACCAATCGAAGTACCAAGTGGTGTTGAAATCAACTTGGATAATACTCAAATTACGGTTAAAGGACCGAAAGGTACGCTTTCCCGTGAGATTCATAAAGATATGAAAGTAAATATCGAAGAGAACACGATCACAATCGAACGTCCTTCTGATAATAAGACTCATCGTTCCCTGCACGGCACTACTCGTAGTGTAGTAAGTAACATGGTGAGTGGAGTAACTACAGGTTTCTCCAAATCCCTAGAACTAGTTGGTGTTGGATACCGCGCAAGCAAATCTGGCGACAAAATTGTTCTAAACGTGGGTTACTCTCATCCAGTAGAAATTTCTCCTGAACCAGGCATCGAGTTCGATGTGCCTACAAATACGAAAATCATCGTTAATGGAATCGATAAAGAGCGCGTAGGAGCTTACGCTGCAAAAATCCGTTCCGTACGTGAACCAGAACCATATAAAGGTAAAGGTATCAAGTATGAAGGCGAGCGTATTCTTCGTAAAGAAGGTAAAGCTGGTAAGAAAAAATAAGATAAAGGAATACGTTCCTTTACCTTATGCGTGTTGAAGTGAGCCTGTGAAGGCAACGTGAAAGGAGTGAAATGTACAGTCATGATTACAAAAGCAGATAAAAATAAAGCACGTCTGAAAAGACACCTACGTGTTCGTAAGAACATCACTGGTACTTCTCAACGTCCACGTTTGAACGTATTCCGTTCTGCTAAACATATCTACGCTCAATTGATCGATGACGTAGCGGGTGTAACTTTGGTTTCCGCTTCGACTCTTGATAAAGAACTTGCAGATATTAAAAACGGCGGTAGCGTAGAAGCTGCTACTAAAGTTGGCGAACTGGTTGCAAAACGTGCATCTGAAAAAGGGCACACAGCTGTTGTATTTGATCGCGGAGGCTACTTGTATCACGGACGGATTCAAGCCTTGGCAGATGCAGCTCGTGAAGCTGGTCTTCAATTCTAAAACATTGTAAAAAGGAGGTTAACGACTTGCGTATTGATCCAAACACTTTAGAGCTGACTGAAAGAGTTGTAAACATTAATCGTGTAGCTAAAGTAGTTAAGGGTGGACGTCGTTTCAGCTTTAGCGCACTTGTAGTAGTGGGCGATGGTAATGGTTGGGTAGGCGCTGGTATCGGTAAAGCCGGTGAAGTACCTGACGCTATCCGTAAAGGCATCGAAGATGCTAAGAAAAACTTGATTCATGTTCCGATCGTTGGAACAACAATTCCTCACCTTGTTACAGGTAAATTCGGAGCAGGACGTGTATTGTTGAAACCAGCATCCGAAGGTACTGGAGTTATTGCTGGTGGACCAGTTCGTGCTGTACTAGAACTTGCTGGTGTAGGCAATATCTTGACTAAATCTCTGGGTTCTTCGAATTCCATGAACATGGTTAACGCAACGTTAGAAGGCTTGTCTCGTTTGAAACGTGCTGAAGACGTGGCTAAACTTCGTGGAAAATCTATCGAAGAGTTGCTCGGTTAAGGAGGGAACCTCATGGCTAAATTGGAAATTACCCTCGTCCGTAGCGTGATCGGTCGTTCAGAGAAACAACGTACTACTGTTAAAACACTAGGACTACGTAAACTGAACCACTCAGTAGTTCAAAACGATAATGCTGCTATGCGCGGTATGATCAAACAAGTGCAACATTTAGTATCTGTAAAAGAAATCGAAGGTTAATTTTTAAAAAATTAACCTACTATCAATAAGGAGGTGCAACGAACGATGAAATTGCATGAGCTTTCACCAAGCCCAGGTTCACGCAAGGAACGCAAACGTGTAGGTCGCGGTCCAAGTAGTGGTACTGGTAAAACATCGGGTCGTGGTCACAAAGGACAAAACTCTCGTTCAGGCGGAGGAGTTCGTCCAGGATTTGAAGGCGGACAAAATCCATTGTATCGTCGTTTGCCTAAACGCGGATTTGTTAACCCTACTCGTAAAGAATATGCACTCGTAAACATCGAAGATTTAAACAGCTTTGCTGCTGATACAGAAGTAACTCCTACGTTCTTGATGGAACAGGGAATCGTTAAAAATGCAAGAAGCGGAATTAAAATTCTTGGTAATGGCGACATCACTGTGAAATTGACTGTAAAAGCGAATAAGTTCTCTCAATCTGCGGTAGAGAAAATCGAGGCTGCCGGCGGTAAAACCGAGGTGATCTAATGTTCAAGACCCTAAAGAATATATGGCGGGTTGAGGATCTTAGAAATCGGATTATCTTTACCTTGCTGGTGCTCATTGTCTACCGTATCGGTGCGTTTGTACCGGTTCCGGGTGTAGACAAAAGTGTTTTCCAGTCTGCTAACGCTCAAGGTAAAGAACTATTCGGTCTTCTAAATACTTTCTCAGGGGGAGCTTTGGGGCATTTCTCCATTTTTGCCCTTGGGATCATGCCGTATATCACTGCATCCATTATAGTTCAGTTATTATCGATGGATGTCATTCCGAAATTTGCGGAATGGGCCAAACAAGGGGAACACGGTAAAAAGAAACTGGCACAGATTACCCGGTATGGTACTGTTATTCTGGGTCTGATCCAAGCCTTTGGTACATCGATTGGTTTCAACCGTTTATACAATGCAGAAATGATTCCTAATGCTACTGCGGTAGATTACATCATTATTGCAATCGTGTTGACGGCGGGTACATCATTCTTGATGTGGCTCGGGGAACAAATCACTGAAAAAGGAATCGGTAACGGTATTTCGATCATCATCTTCGCTGGTATTGTTGCAGCTATTCCACAGCATATCCGTGATATGGTTCAATCGGATTTCCTGCAACAAGGTCAGACGTTCTTTAATGTTGCGAAGTTAGCCATTGTTGTTATTGTCGTGATTTTCATTGTTGTCGGAGTTATCTTTATCCAACAGGGTATTCGTAAAATTCCAGTACAATATGCAAAACGCGTTGTAGGTAACAAAATGTATGGTGGACAGAATACACATATTCCGTTGAAAGTTAACTCAGCGGGTGTTATCCCTGTTATCTTTGCCGTTTCATTGCTACAATTTCCGATTATTATAGCAAGCTTCTGGTCTACTCATCTCTGGGCGAAATGGATTACTCAGAATTTGTGGTATGACAAACCGCTTGGTATGGTGCTATATGTTATAATGATCATAGGTTTTACTTTCTTCTATACATTTGTGCAAATGAATCCTACGCAAATGGCCGATAATATGAAAAAGAATGGTGGATATATCCCGGGTGTTCGTCCAGGTAAGCCAACGGCTACTTATTTGACTCGTGTTATGACTCGTTTGACCATGACAGGATCATTATTCCTGGCGGTTATCTCGGTACTACCAGTATTCTTAGGAGCTATTTCAGGTTTGCCACAATCTGTGCAAATCGGTGGTACATCGCTTCTTATCGTTATTGGGGTTGCCCTTGACACGATGAAAACGATCGAAAGCCAGCTCATTAAACGCCATTACAAAGGTTTTATCAATAAATAGACGGCAGGTTCCGGCTGGAATAAGTCATGCTTGTTCACAACCGGCGCCTTTCGTGCTGTTCTTGCAGCATTAGTCTTAGGGGGAGTGACATTACGTGAACATCATATTCATGGGGCCTCCGGGAGCAGGAAAAGGAACACAAGCAGCTGTGATTGTGAAAGAGCTAGGTATTCCTCACATTTCTACAGGCGATGCATTTCGTCTAGCGATCAAACAGGAAACTCCTATTGGAGTAAAAGCCAAAGAATTCATAGATCAAGGTTTACTTGTACCGGATGACGTAACGAACGGAATCGTGGAAGAGCGTCTTGCTCAGCCCGATTGTAAAAAAGGTTTCTTGCTTGACGGTTTTCCAAGAACTTTAGCTCAAGCTGAAGCACTGGATAAAATGCTGGCAGCAATGGAGCGTAAGCTGGACCACGTGATCAATTTAAAAGTAGATCTCAACAAATTGCTTGTTCGGATTACCGGACGACGTATTTGCAAGACTTGTGGAGCTACTTACCATATTGAATTCAATCCGCCGAAGCAAGAAGGCGTATGTGATCTTGATGGTGGTGAACTTTATCAACGTGCTGATGATAACGAAGAAAGTGTAGGAACGCGTCTGAATGAGTATCATACGAAAACAGAAGCGCCTCTTATTGCTTACTACGGTGATCAAAAGCTGTTGAGAGAGATTGATGGCGATCAAAGTATTGATGCAGTATCTAAGGATATTGTTTCATTACTAAGAGGTTAGGCAGAATGATCATTTGCAAATCCGAAACAGAACTAGGCTTTATGCGGGAAGCAGGGCGAATTGTAGCTGAGACGCATCGTCTAATCAAGCAAGCGATCGAGCCAGGTATTACGACCGAACACCTTGATCAGATTGCAGACCGTTATATTCGCAGTCAAAATGCCTTACCGTCATTCAAAGGATACAATGGTTTTCCTGCCAGCATTTGTGCTTCGGTTAATGAGCAATTAGTTCATGGATTCCCGAATAAACGCAAATTGCAAGAAGGCGACATCGTTACACTTGATATTGGAGCTGAGTACCGCGGTTATCATGGAGATTCTGCATGGACATATCCGGTAGGACAGATTTCTGATGATGCAAAAAAACTTTTGGAAGTAACTGAAGGTTCTTTGTATGCAGGACTTGAACTGGTCAAGCCAGATGTACGCTTGTTTACAATATCGCATGCGATACAGCGTTTTATTGAAGATGCCGGTATGTCTGTTGTGCGTGAATACGTAGGACATGGTATCGGAACGAAGCTGCACGAAGCACCTCAAATTCCTAATTATGGAGTTGAGGATCGCGGACCGAGGCTGAAGCCGGGAATGGTTCTGGCAATCGAGCCGATGGTAAATGCCGGCACGCAACATGTCAAAACGCTTGAAGACAAATGGACAGTAGTTACTGTTGATGGCTCATTATGTGCCCATTTTGAACATACAGTTGCGGTTACACCGGACGGTATGGAGATTTTCACAAAACTAAACTAAATGCGTAGGTGATTCTTGTGAAAACAACAATGAACCCGCAGGTCGGTCAAATTGTGAAAGTGTTAAAAGGTCAAGGAGCTCCTCAACCTGCTGTTATCATTGCAATACCGGATGAGAAGTTTGTTTATATCGCCGACGGGAACAAACGAAAGTTTGACCAGCCGAAGAAGAAGAATCTGCTTCATCTGGAGCTAATGCCGGTGATCAGCAGCGAAGTAGTAAACAGTTTGCAAGAAAGCGGTCGGGTCACGAACGGGAAATTGCGTTATGCAGTTACCAAGTTCTTGGAATCTGCCGAAAACAGTGTTGAACAGAAAGGAGACTGACTGTGGCCAAGGAAGATGTTATTGAGGTAGAAGGCGTGGTTCTTGAACCCTTGCCGAATGCAACGTTCAAAGTTGAATTAGAGAATGGTCATCAGATTCTCGCTCATGTTTCTGGAAAGCTACGGATGCACTTTATCCGTATTCTGACTGGAGATAAAGTAGTTGTACAATTGTCACCTTATGATTTGACAAAAGGTCGTATAACTTACCGCAAATAGACACTTTAACACTAATCTATGTTATAATAGATGTTTATGAAATCATTGCTTGTCAGCAGATACAATGATTACAAGTAAGTTTTACGAACGTAAAACTTGAGGAGGTAATTAGCATGAAGGTAAGACCTTCTGTAAAACCCATCTGCGAAAAATGCAAAGTCATTCGCCGCAAAGGGAATGTAATGGTTATTTGTGAGAATCCTAAACACAAACAAAAACAGGGATAATTATCTAGGGGGTGTAGCGTAAAATGGCACGTATAGCTGGCGTGGATTTACCACGTGATAAACGCGTTGAGATCGCCTTGACATATATTTTCGGAATCGGTAAAACGACTTCCCAGAAAATTCTGAGTGATACTGGTATTGACCTGAACACTCGTGTCCGCGATCTTACAGAAGATGAAGTAGGAAAATTGCGTGAAGTAATTGGTAGTACTAAAGTTGAAGGTGATCTTCGTCGTGAGATCTCTCTTAACATTAAACGTCTAATCGAAATCGGATGTTACCGTGGTGTTCGTCACCGTCGTGGATTGCCGGTTCGTGGACAACGTACTAAAACTAATGCTCGTACACGTAAAGGTCCTCGTCGTACAGTAGCGAACAAGAAGAAGTAAGGGAGGTTAAAGCACAATGGCTAAAGCTAAAAAAGTCGTACGTACAAAACGTCGTGACCGTAAAAATATTGAATCTGGCGTGGCGCACATCCGTTCCACGTTTAATAATACAATCGTTACAATTACGGATCCTCACGGAAACGCGATCTCTTGGGCTAGCTCAGGCGGTTTAGGTTTCAGAGGTTCTCGTAAGTCTACTCCATTCGCAGCGCAATTAGCAGCTGAAACAGCAGCTAAAGCAGCAATGGAACACGGTATGAAAGCCGTTGAGGTTATGGTTAAAGGTCCAGGAGCTGGACGCGAAGCAGCAATTCGTTCTTTGCAAGCAGCTGGTCTTGAAGTTAACCTAATCAAAGATGTAACGCCAATCCCGCATAACGGATGCCGTCCACCAAAACGTCGCCGCGTATAATTGAAGCATGTCTCTTTATTTTGTAGTATAATCCCCGGCAAAGGTAAAGATACATTTACCGGGTATACTACTGCATGTCTATTTGTAAGTATTCAGCGACAGTTTCACAGGAGCGACGTTTTGAAGGAGGGATATTGCAGTGATAGAAATCGAAAAGCCGAAAATTGAGACCGTAGATGTAAATGATGAAGGTAACTACGGTAAATTCATCATTGAACCGCTCGAACGTGGTTATGGCACAACACTTGGCAACTCACTTCGTAGAATTTTGTTATCTTCTCTTCCGGGAGCAGCAGTAACATCTGTTCAAATCGATGGTGTATTGCATGAGTTCTCAACGGTTCAAGGTGTGATGGAAGACGTTACAGAAATCATTCTGAACCTCAAGGCCCTTTCGCTTAAGATCCACTCTGATGAAGAAAAAGTGTTGGAGATTGATGCGGAAGGAGAAGGGGCGATCACTGCAGGAGATATCCGTGCAGACAGTGATGTTGAAATCCTGAATCCGGATCTTCATATCGCCACTTTAGCTCCAGGTTCTAGACTTCATATGCGTATTTTTGCAAATCGTGGTCGTGGCTATGTTGCTGCAGATAAGAATAAACGTGATGATCAACCAATTGGTGTCATTCCTGTAGATTCTATCTATACTCCGATTTCCCGCGTTAACTATGGCGTGGAAAATACTCGTGTAGGTCAAGTAACGAACTATGACAAGCTAACTATTGAAATTTGGACGGATGGTAGCATTCGACCAGAAGAAGCAGTTAGTCTGGGCGCTAAAATTTTGACTGAGCATTTGATGTTGTTTGTTGGTCTGACTGACGAAGCAAAAGATGCTGAAATCATGGTCGAAAAAGAGGAAGATAAAAAAGAGAAAGTGCTCGAGATGACTATCGAAGAGCTTGATCTCTCTGTACGTTCTTACAACTGCTTGAAACGTGCTGGTATCAATACCGTACAAGAGCTAACTACGAAATCCGAAGACGATATGATGAAAGTCCGCAACTTGGGCCGCAAATCGCTTGAGGAAGTTCAAGAGAAGCTTGAAGAATTAGGATTAGGACTTCGTCAAGAAGACTAATCATTTAATAGTGTAATGAAGGAGGGAAAAACAACATGGCATACCAAAAATTGGGTCGTAATTCCAGCGCTCGTAAAGCTTTGTTTCGTGACCTGGTAACTGACCTGTTCTTGTATGAGCGTATTCAAACGACTGAAGCTAAAGCGAAAGAAGTTCGTTCTATCGCTGAAAAATTGATCACCCTTTCTAAACGTGGAGATCTTCATGCTCGTCGTCAAGTAGCTGCTTATGTTCGTCGCGAGTCTCTCGATGGTGGACAAGATGCTATCCAAAAATTGTTTTCTGATTTAGCAACTCGCTATGCAGAGCGTCCAGGTGGATACACTCGTATTCTTAAATTAGGACCTCGTCGCGGCGATGCTGCACCTATGGTTTATCTTGAATTGGTAGACCGCGCGTAACATGCAGATGAGGAAAGGGTGGACAGGGTCAACAGATTCTGACAAAACCCTTTTTTTCTCTGTTTGGAACATGCAGTGTTTGAGGATAATGAGGGAGGGAGCTCCATTAGGGGCTCCCTTGCTTTGTATAAAAGGTGAGGATATATGAGGAATCTTTGTATGACTGTCAATTACGATGGAACAAGATATAACGGATTTCAGACCCAACCAGACGGAAATACGATTCAGGATCATTTAGAAAAAGCAATTGCTTCGATCATTGGAGAAAAACCAAAGATTCATGGCTCAGGTCGTACCGATGCGGGTGTACATGCGATCGGACAAGTATTTCATTTCTTGACTGAATCAACTGTTCCAGCAGAACGTTGGCCACTTGCTTTAAATGGTCGCTTGCCCAAAGATATTATTGTTACAAATGCGCGCGAGGTTCATTTGGACTTCCACTCACGGCGCTCAGCTAAACGTAAAACATATCGATACACGATTAACGCTAATCAATATCCAGATGTTTTTCTAAGGCATATGCAATTACATCATCCAGGCAAACTGAATATTGGAGCAATGCGTGAAGCTCTTTCCTACTTTATTGGCACTTATGACTTCACAACGTTTGCTTCAAAACATTCCGAAAAGCAAAGTCATATCCGTACAATCTATGAGGCACGTTTGGAAGTAGATTATTCTATGACCCGTCCTGATACAAGAGACCAAGGTATTTTACACTTTTATATAACAGGCAGTGGATTTTTACAGCATATGGTACGTATCATTATAGGGACTCTGGTACAAGTGGGAGAAGGTAAACACGAACCGGAGGCTATTCCTAGAATGATTGCTGCAGAGGATCGTAGTATGGCAGGACCTACCGCAGTTAGCAAAGCGTTAACGATGTGGGGGGTTCACTATGAGGAGTTTAATACATAGTAAAATTTCAAAGGAAATTCCTAAGAAAATTTTTCTAGAAAAACTTCAAATAGTTCTTGCTTAACATGTTTTTATGCTGTAAAATAAAGTTTGTGTTTTCTTAAGGCTATCCCACAGCCCCATTAAGAATAACACCACCAAAAATTTTTAATCCATCACTTAATGACTATGTAACACTGTGTATTAACAACACTAACTCAAGAACGAAGATATATGAGAATATGTCTTAATGATATATTTTCAAAAGCACACTAAGGAGGAACTTTTCATGCGTACGACGTACATTGCGAAGCCAAGTGAAGTAGAACGCAATTGGCACATTATCGATGCTGAAGGCAAAACGCTTGGTCGTTTGGCTAGTGAAGCAGCTGCACTTATTCGCGGCAAACACAAACCACAATTTACCCCTCATGTAGACGGTGGAGATTTCGTTATCGTAATCAATGCTGACAAAATCCACTTGACTGGTAAAAAATTGCAAGACAAAAAATACTACCGTCACTCCATGCATCCAGGTGGTCTTAAAGTTACCACTGCTGATGAAATGATCAAAAACAAACCTGAACGTGTAATCGAATTTGCAGTTCATGGTATGCTTCCAAAAACTCGTATGGGTAACCAAATGAAGTTAAGATTGAAAGCATATGCTGGCGTAGAACACCCACATGCAGCACAAAAACCGGAAGTTTACGAACTTCGCGGCTAATTAAAAGGAGGACAGTTTCATGGCACAAGTACAATACTATGGGACAGGTCGTCGTAAACATTCGGTAGCACGTGTTCGCCTTGTACCGGGTGAAGGACGCATTGTCATCAATAAACGCGACATCAATGAATATTTCGGTTTAGATACACTTAAACTGATCGTAAAACAACCACTTAACTTGACAGAAACAATCGGAAGCTACGATGTAATCGTATTGGCTCACGGTGGTGGTATTTCTGGTCAAGCAGGAGCAATCCGTCACGGTATTTCCCGTGCATTGCTTAAAGCTGATCCTGAACTTCGTGGATCTTTGAAAAAAGCTGGATTCCTGACTCGTGACCCTCGTATGAAAGAGCGTAAAAAATACGGTCTTAAAGCAGCACGTCGCGCACCTCAGTTCTCCAAACGTTAATATTCCTTGTTTATCAAGGATTACAGAAGCCTCTTACCAGAAATGGTGGGAGGCTTTTTTGTGTTTATCTTTCAATTGAAGCTCGTTTGACCACCATTTGACCACATGTGATTTGTGCATAACCTTGTGTATAAAGTAACAATTTCGACAATCATTTCAACAAAGTTATTCCTAGTTATAAAATAGTGTGAATAACTTGTGATTAACTTTCAAAATACTATTGAATCCTCAACCATTAAGTACTATAATATACATAATTCTTAGTTGTTTAGTCGGCTTTAAAAATGTGATTAAAAAATAGTCATTTGTTGAACGTACTTAAAACCAAAATGGGAAAATGAATTCCAAAGGTGGGGGAACTAAATATGAATCTATTGGAAAAAGAAGAATTAGCTAGAGTGAAAGCTGAAGAACTAGAGCATGCTACAGCTGAACAAGTGATTCGTTGGGCTGTAGATAATTTTGAAAGTCTTACTTTTGCTTGTAGTTTTGGAGCGGAAGATGTAGTTATTGTTGATATGTTACAAAATATCAGCCCGTCCACTGATATTTTCTATTTAGATACCGATTTCCATTTTAAAGAAACCTACGAGACACGTGATCGTATGATTGAACGTTATGGTTTGGAGTTTGTAAAAGTAGATCCTAAGCTAACACCGGAAGAACAAGCAGCCGCTCATGGAGAAGCTTTATGGACAGTAGATCCTAATGCATGCTGCAATATTCGTAAAGTAGAGCCTTTAACTCGTATATTATCTCAATATGATTCTTGGATTACAGGTATTCGTCGCGATCAAGCGCCAACTCGTGCAAATGCTAAAAAAATAGAGTACGATTCTAAATTTGGATTAATGAAGTTTAATCCGATTGCAGATTGGACTTCTGAAGACGTATGGAAGTATATTCGTGATAACGATATTATCTACAACCCTCTTCATGATCAACATTATCCTAGTATAGGTTGTGAACAATGCACACGTCAGGTGATGCCTGGTGAAGACCCTCGTGCAGGACGCTGGGCTAATTCAGATAAAACAGAATGTGGATTGCACAAATAAACAAATTAACTTCATGATAAATATAAATAACATAAGCCGACCAAGTGATTTTTCTAACCATCTGGTCGGCTTCATGTATACTTAGCACAGTTAGACAATACAACATACCTATTTATGATAAGACAGGAGCGATTACAGAATGACAACAATTTTGCCGCATGGTGGTCGATTGATTCAACGTATTGTAAAAGAGGAAGATCGTGATCAGTTATTGGCTCAAGCTCAGCAATGGAAACAGATTCCTATCAATACATGGACTATATCTGATCTAGATCTTATAGGTGTAGGTGCTTTCTCTCCACTAGAAGGATTTATGGAAGAGAAGGACTACCATTCTGTTTTGGAAAATATGAGATTGTCCAATGGTACGGTATGGAGTATTCCAATTACTCTAGCTTTAGACGAGTCTATTACATCCACATTGCAAATTGGTGAACAGGTGGCTTTGGTAGGAGAGCAGGATGGAGAAATCTACGGTACATTAGAAGTACGTAGTATCTATAACGTAGATCAACAACAAGAAGCTGTGAAAGTCTTCAAAACCGATGATCCCGAGCATCCAGGGGTACAAAAATTACTTAGTCGTTCTTCCATTTATGTTGGAGGACCTATCCAAGTCTTAAAACGTCCTCAGCCTGAGAAATTTGGTGAGTTTTATTTTGATCCCGAACAAACAAGACAAATTTTTGCAGATAAAGGTTGGAAAACTGTAGTAGGATTCCAGACTCGTAATCCTGTTCATCGTGCTCATGAGTATATTCAAAAAAGTGCGATGGAAATTGTAGATGCTTTGTTTCTGAATCCATTAGTAGGTGAAACCAAATCGGATGATGTTCCTGCTAATGTACGGATGCGTAGTTATTTGGTTCTTTTAGAAAATTACTATCCAAAAGATCGAGCATTTTTAGGGGTGTTTCCGGCGGCTATGCGTTATGCAGGACCAAGAGAAGCAATATTCCATGCAATGGTTCGCAAAAATTATGGTTGCACTCATTTTATCGTTGGTCGTGATCATGCAGGTGTGGGCGATTATTACGGAACATATGAAGCTCAAGAAATTTTTAAGCATTTTACAGCAGAAGAATTAGGAATTATGCCACTATTTTTTGAACATAGCTTTTTTTGTACCAAATGCGGTAACATGGCTTCTAGCAAAACCTGCCCGCATCCGAAAGAAAATCATTTAACCCTTTCTGGGACAAAAGTAAGAGCATTACTAAGAGATGGTCAATGCCCTCCACCTGAATTCACACGTCCAGAAGTAGCAGAAGTGTTGATTGAAGGTATGGCTGAACATATCAACTCCTAAATGTGAGAACAACAAAACCGTTTTACTTGGGTCATGTTATGATGATCTAGAGTAGAACGGTTTTTGTATATAGAATAACTGGAATAGATGCAGAAACATTTTATTTGTATTTTTACAGTGTATGATTCGCGAATCAATATTATAAAATGGTATAATACAACGTATTGCGTTATGATCTCATGGTTATCTTTATAACGGTATATTGAATCTAATCACATAAGGAGTGCACCTCATATGTTATCAAGAGACTATGTTTTGGAATTACTAAGTACTGTTACAGATCCACAGTATGATTTTCCTCTAGTAGAAATGCAATTTATTCGTGATATTATGATCAAAGATTCCAGAATTTCTCTCACCGTAGTGGGGATTGAGTTAGGTCAAGAGTATAAAGACGCTTTAGAACAGTCGATTCGGTCAGCTCTTAAAATTGTAGAACCTATTGATCTACATATTCGTTTTAGAGCGCCTTCTGAGCTTGAAATGGCTACAGTACGTCAATTACTCTCTCCAGACACAGAAGAAGCATTACCGCCTGAATCTGAGACCCACAAAGGTCATGCAGCAGGTCTGGAGCAGCTCCCTATCATTCATGCTAACTCTGGTGTTCGTTTTATAGCTGTAGCTAGTGGTAAAGGTGGAGTAGGTAAATCTACTGTTACTGTCAATTTAGCAACCGCATTAGTGCGCCAAGGAAAAAGAGTCGGCATTATTGATGCTGATATTTACGGGTTCAGTATTCCAGATATGATGGGAATAGAAGAAGGGCCTACAGTAGAAGAAGGACGTATTCAACCGGTGGAGCGATTTGGAGTTCAAGTGATGTCGATGGGATTCTTTATTAAAGAAAATAATCCTGTTATATGGCGCGGACCGATGCTTGGCAAAATGCTTCGTCAATTTTTTGCCGATGTAGATTGGGATCAACTGGATTACATGTTGTTAGATCTTCCACCAGGAACAGGTGATGTAGCACTCGATGTTCATCAAATTCTGCCACAAAGTAAAGAGATACTCGTCACGACTCCTCATGCAACAGCAGCATTTGTAGCAGCTCGCGCAGGAACAATGGCACTACAGACCGATCATGAAATTCTAGGTGTTGTTGAAAATATGTCCTATTACCAGGCAAGAGATGGACAAAGAGAGTATGTATTTGGTAGAGGTGGCGGTGGACAACTTGCAGAAACCTTGCATACAGAGTTACTCGCTCAAATCCCATTAGGTGCACCTGATAATTTACCAACAGACCCGGACTTTTCACCTTCTGTCTACAAAGAAGATAGTGAAATCGGTCAACTGTATAATGAATTAGCTCTGAAAATTATTGAAAAACACAACTAAATCTTAAACTAGATCATGAGGAATATATAAAGAGCAGATAGAGAGGAAGGAGTAGTATACCTTTCTCTTTATTTTTTATCTTTCTATCAAATGACATTGCAAAGGAGTACACATATGGGTTCATTATTTTCGTTTCGTACCTTTTGGCGCGATCTCAAATCCAACCGATCCATGCTGCTGGTTTCAACTGTTCTGTTTGTAGTAGGAATCATAGCAGGTATCTTATTAGTGGAACCATTAGGTAACTATCTAAGGGAACAACTACAACAATTGCAAATAGTTAAAGAGCAGCTTGATCAAGGACAGCATGTAGAACTTAATTATTTTGTGTTCATCTTTTTAAACAATGCAATTAAAAGTATCCTTATCATCTATTTAGGAGTCTTTATTGGGATTGTCCCTGTATTCTTCTTAGTCATGAACGGAATGATTATAGGATTTCTATTACGAACTTATGATATGCAAGGACAGGATGTGGTGACTTTAATAGTCAAAGGATTATTACCACATGGAATATTTGAAATTCCAGCTATTCTTATCGCAGCAGCTTATAGCTTAAAATTGGGCAAGTTAGTATTAGATAGTCTCACTACTTGGAACCCAGCAGGGCGATATCAACTTAAAATAGCGTGGAAACAATTTATGAGATCTACAATTACTGCTTCATTTTGGATCGTAATTATCCTTTTTGTAGCAGCAATCATCGAGAGTACAATAACATTTTGGTTGATGAAGGCTTAGTTATTTATAAAAAACCACATACAAACAGTTACAAGTATGCCTAATTAGGTTAATTCATCACTATCCAGAAGGCTGTTATCTATCATAATTCTATCAAGAGGTATGAACTGATAAATAGCAGCCTGAAAGATATACTGTGAAGAGTTACAATTTAGGGAGGATATTTATATGCTTGGAATGTTATTGAACGATAAAGAGTGCAAAGAGATGGCGTATGTATTACGGAAAGAGTTAGACGAAATGTTATTTGATCTAAGTGATCAACGATTAAATCAAGATATACGTAAATCAATAGATAAAAGATATAAAACTATTTTCCAAATGTATGCACGTTTTGCACCACAAAAAGAACTATCAAAATATGTACGGAATGGTCGTTACAAAGAGACTAATAATTAAATTATAAAAAACTATTGACGTAAACTATAAATATATGATAAATTAATTCTCGCACTGTTTTTAATGTTTTAAAGTGATGAACGCAATGAAAGAGATTAACAAATTTCAACATTGTAGATCGCTTGAAAAAAAGATTGAAAAAAAGTGTTGACGAAATGAAATGAGCATGATATATTATAAGAGTTGCTGATGCGATAACGCGTCGGTGCACAAAAGCAAAACAAACGAAATGTTTGATCTTTGAAAACTGAACAACGAGTGAGTAAATAAAGGTCTTAGCCGACCTTTAAAAATAGAGAACTTCGGTTCTCGCCAGTTTCAATTGAGCAAGTCAAACACTTTATGGAGAGTTTGATCCTGGCTCAGGACGAACGCTGGCGGCGTGCCTAATACATGCAAGTCGAGCGGAGAATGAAGGAAGCTTGCTTCTTTTATTCTTAGCGGCGGACGGGTGAGTAACACGTAGGCAACCTGCCCTCAAGCTTGGGACAACTACCGGAAACGGTAGCTAATACCGAATACATGATTTGTTCGCCTGAACGAATCTGGAAAGACGGAGCAATCTGTCACTTGAGGATGGGCCTGCGGCGCATTAGCTAGTTGGTGAGGTAACGGCTCACCAAGGCGACGATGCGTAGCCGACCTGAGAGGGTGATCGGCCACACTGGGACTGAGACACGGCCCAGACTCCTACGGGAGGCAGCAGTAGGGAATCTTCCGCAATGGACGCAAGTCTGACGGAGCAACGCCGCGTGAGTGATGAAGGTTTTCGGATCGTAAAGCTCTGTTGCCAGGGAAGAACGTCTGAGTGAGTAACTGCACTCAGAGTGACGGTACCTGAGAAGAAAGCCCCGGCTAACTACGTGCCAGCAGCCGCGGTAATACGTAGGGGGCAAGCGTTGTCCGGAATTATTGGGCGTAAAGCGCGCGCAGGCGGCTTTTTAAGTCCGGTGTCACAGCCCAAGGCTCAACCTTGGGTCGCACTGGAAACTGGAGAGCTTGAGTACAGAAGAGGAAAGTGGAATTCCACGTGTAGCGGTGAAATGCGTAGAGATGTGGAGGAACACCAGTGGCGAAGGCGACTTTCTGGGCTGTAACTGACGCTGAGGCGCGAAAGCGTGGGGAGCAAACAGGATTAGATACCCTGGTAGTCCACGCCGTAAACGATGAATGCTAGGTGTTAGGGGTTTCGATACCCTTGGTGCCGAAGTTAACACATTAAGCATTCCGCCTGGGGAGTACGGTCGCAAGACTGAAACTCAAAGGAATTGACGGGGACCCGCACAAGCAGTGGAGTATGTGGTTTAATTCGAAGCAACGCGAAGAACCTTACCAAGTCTTGACATCCCTTTGACCGGACTAGAGATAGTCTTTTCCTTCGGGACAAAGGAGACAGGTGGTGCATGGTTGTCGTCAGCTCGTGTCGTGAGATGTTGGGTTAAGTCCCGCAACGAGCGCAACCCTTATGCTTAGTTGCCAGCACATCATGGTGGGCACTCTAAGCAGACTGCCGGTGACAAACCGGAGGAAGGTGGGGATGACGTCAAATCATCATGCCCCTTATGACTTGGGCTACACACGTACTACAATGGCCGGTACAACGGGAAGCAATATCGCAAGATGGAGCCAATCCTTAAAAGCCGGTCTCAGTTCGGATTGCAGGCTGCAACTCGCCTGCATGAAGTCGGAATTGCTAGTAATCGCGGATCAGCATGCCGCGGTGAATACGTTCCCGGGTCTTGTACACACCGCCCGTCACACCACGAGAGTTTGCAACACCCGAAGTCGGTGGGGTAACCGCAAGGAGCCAGCCGCCGAAGGTGGGGTAGATGATTGGGGTGAAGTCGTAACAAGGTAGCCGTATCGGAAGGTGCGGCTGGATCACCTCCTTTCTATGGAGAATCGTTTCCTGCAACGGAAACATTCGAACGTCTTTTCTTCGGGAAAGACAAACGCAGAGCACTTCGGTGGATCTGTGGTCACCCAAGTGGTGACACCACTCACTCGTTGTTCAGTTTTGAAAGAGTAAACCTCTTTCAGACTGTTGATCCTTGAAAACTGGATATCGAAAACGAAACATCGCGTTTTAGAAGGTTTCTTCTCTACAAACTGTGCAAACAGTGGTAGGCGAGAAATTGAAATACACCGTTTCTAGAAATAGAAACACTTAGGTTAAGCTACTAAGAGCACACGGTGGATGCCTAGGCGCTAGGAGCCGATGAAGGACGTGGCGAACAACGATAAGGCCTCGGGGAGCTGTAAGCAAGCTGTGATCCGGGGATGTCCGAATGGGGAAACCTAACTGGATTCATCTCCAGTTACTCACACCTGAATACATAGGGTGTGCAGAGGCAGACGAGGGGAACTGAAACATCTAAGTACCCTCAGGAACAGAAAACAAGAGTGATTCCGTCAGTAGCGGCGAGCGAACGCGGAACAGCCCAAACCAATGAGCTTGCTTGTTGGGGTTGTGGGACGTCTCTTTGGAGTTACAAAGGAAGATGGTAGGCGAAGAGGTCTGGAAAGGCCCGCAAGACAAGGTGAAAGCCCTGTAGCTAAAATCATCTTCTCTCCGAGACGGATCCCGAGTAGTGCGGGGCACGTGAAACCCCGTATGAATCTGCCAGGACCATCTGGTAAGGCTAAATACTCCCTAGCGACCGATAGTGAAGCAGTACCGTGAGGGAAAGGTGAAAAGGACCCCGGAAGGGGAGTGAAATAGAACCTGAAACCGTGTGCTTACAAAAAGTCAGAGCCCGTTTTATGGGTGATGGCGTGCCTTTTGTAGAATGAACCGGCGAGTTACGTTCCCGTGCAAGGTTAAGGTGAAAAGCCGGAGCCGCAGCGAAAGCGAGTCTGAATAGGGCGACTGAGTACGTGGACGTAGACCCGAAACCAGGTGATCTACCCCTGTCCAGGGTGAAGGTACGGTAACACGTACTGGAGGCCCGAACCCACGCACGTTGAAAAGTGCGGGGATGAGGTGGGGGTAGCGGAGAAATTCCAATCGAACCTGGAGATAGCTGGTTCTCCCCGAAATAGCTTTAGGGCTAGCCTCGGAAGGTGAGTCGTGGAGGTAGAGCACTGATTGGATGCGGGGCCCGCAAGGGTTACCAAGTTCAGTCAAACTCCGAATGCCACAGACTTTATTCCGGGAGTCAGACAGTGAGTGCTAAGATCCATTGTCGAAAGGGAAACAGCCCAGACCATCAGCTAAGGTCCCCAAGTGTGTGTTAAGTGGGAAAGGATGTGAAGTTGCACAGACAACCAGGATGTTGGCTTAGAAGCAGCCACCATTGAAAGAGTGCGTAATAGCTCACTGGTCGAGTGACTTTGCGCCGAAAATGTAACGGGGCTAAACACACCACCGAAGCTATGGCTTGATACATTTGTATCAGGGGTAGGGGAGCGTTGAATGAAGATTGAAGGTGTACCGCAAGGAGCGCTGGACCTCATTCAAGTGAGAATGCCGGTATGAGTAACGAAAAGATCAGTGAGAATCTGATCCGCCGAAAACCCAAGGATTCCTGAGGAAGGCTCGTCCTCTCAGGGTAAGTCGGGACCTAAGGCGAGGCCGAAAGGCGTAGTCGACGGACAACAGGTTGAAATTCCTGTACCACCGAAAGCCGTTATGAGCAATGGGATGACGCAGGAGGATAGTGACGCGGACTGATGGATGTCCGTTCAAGCAGTGAGGCTGGTATGTAGGCAAATCCGCATACCGCAAGGCCAGGCTGTGATGAGGAGCGAAAATTGTAGTAGCGAAGGTCATGATTTCACACTGCCAAGAAAAGTCTCTAGCCAGGAAGCAGGTGCCCGTACCGTAAACCGACACAGGTGGGTGAGAAGAGAATTCTAAGGCGCGCGGAAGAACTCTCGTTAAGGAACTCGGCAAAATGACCCCGTAACTTCGGGAGAAGGGGTGCCCCGGTAGTGTGAATAGCACGAGGGGGCCGCAGTGAAAAGGCCCAAGCGACTGTTTAGCAAAAACACAGGTCTGTGCGAAGCCGCAAGGCGAAGTATACGGGCTGACGCCTGCCCGGTGCTGGAAGGTTAAGGGGAGTGGTTAGCGCAAGCGAAGCTATGAACCGAAGCCCCAGTAAACGGCGGCCGTAACTATAACGGTCCTAAGGTAGCGAAATTCCTTGTCAGGTAAATTCTGACCCGCACGAATGGCGTAACGATTTGGGCGCTGTCTCAACGAGAGATCCGGTGAAATTTTAATACCTGTGAAGATGCAGGTTACCCGCGACAAGACGGAAAGACCCCATGGAGCTTTACTGCAACTTGATATTGAACTGGGGTGCGATTTGTACAGGATAGGTGGGAGCCGTAGACATCGGAGCGCAAGCTTCGGTTGAGGCGCCGTTGGGATACCACCCTGATCGCATTTGAGTTCTAACCTCGTACCGTGATCCGGTACAGGGACCGTGTCAGGTGGGCAGTTTGACTGGGGCGGTCGCCTCCTAAAGTGTAACGGAGGCGCCCTAAGGTTCCCTCAGAATGGTTGGAAATCATTCGAAGAGTGTAAAGGCATAAGGGAGCTTGACTGCGAGACAGACACGTCGAGCAGGGACGAAAGTCGGGCTTAGTGATCCGGTGGTACCGCATGGAAGGGCCATCGCTCAACGGATAAAAGCTACCCTGGGGATAACAGGCTTATCTCCCCCAAGAGTCCACATCGACGGGGAGGTTTGGCACCTCGATGTCGGCTCATCGCATCCTGGGGCTGAAGTAGGTCCCAAGGGTTGGGCTGTTCGCCCATTAAAGCGGTACGCGAGCTGGGTTCAGAACGTCGTGAGACAGTTCGGTCCCTATCTGTCGTGGGCGTAGGAAATTTGAGAGGAGCTGTCCTTAGTACGAGAGGACCGGGATGGACGCACCGCTGGTGTACCAGTTGTTCCGCCAGGAGCATCGCTGGGTAGCTACGTGCGGAAGGGATAAGCGCTGAAAGCATCTAAGCGTGAAGCCCCCCTCAAGATGAGATTTCCCAGTATGTAAGACCCCTTGTAGACGACGAGGTGGATAGGTTGGGGGTGGAAGTGCCGCAAGGCATGGAGCTGACCAATACTAATCGGTCGAGGGCTTATCCAATAAGCTAACACGCGATGGTTTTCGTTTTCGGATTCAGTTTTCAGGGAGCAACACACCTGCCTGTTTGGTAATGATGGCGGAGGGGTTCCACACGTACCCATCCCGAACACGACCGTTAAGCCCTCCAGCGCCGATGGTACTTGGACCGCAGGGTCCTGGGAGAGTAGGACGTTGCCAAGCGAAGCAAGACGATTGACCGTTTCGAGGAGAGATCCGGCGAAGCGGTGACTATTCCCTGATAGCTCAGTTGGTAGAGCACTCGACTGTTAATCGAGTTGTCACAGGTTCGAGTCCTGTTCGGGGAGCCATTTGCTCTCATAGCTCAGTAGGTAGAGTGCATCCATGGTAAGGATGAGGTCACCGGTTCGAATCCGGTTGAGAGCTTCGCAATCGGGCCCGTTGGTCAAGTGGTTAAGACACCTCCCTTTCACGGAGGTAACAGGGGTTCGAGTCCCCTACGGGTCATATTACTTTTTGGAGATTTAGCTCAGCTGGGAGAGCATCTGCCTTACAAGCAGAGGGTCGGCGGTTCGATCCCGTCAATCTCCACCATTTCTTATTCAATCTTTTCTTTATTGGGGATTAGCCAAGCGGTAAGGCAACGGACTTTGACTCCGTCATGCATAGGTTCAAATCCTATATCCCCAGCCATTTATGAGTCATTAGCTCAGTCGGTAGAGCACCTGACTTTTAATCAGGGTGTCGAAGGTTCGAGCCCTTCATGACTCACCATTTTTCTTACATGCGCGTGTGGCGGAATTGGCAGACGCACTAGACTTAGGATCTAGCGTTTCACGACGTGGGGGTTCAAGTCCCTCCACGCGCATAGGTTTTGCGGACGTGGCTCAGCGGTAGAGCATCGCCTTGCCAAGGCGAGGGTCGTGGGTTCGATTCCCATCGTCCGCTCCAATCTTTTTACAGAATTATATGCGCCCTTAGCTCAGCTGGATAGAGCGTTTGACTACGAATCAAAAGGCCAGGAGTTCGAATCTCTTAGGGCGCGCCATTTTTTCACAAATGAATAAACGCATAACGGGATGTAGCTCAGCTTGGTAGAGCACCTGGTTTGGGTCCAGGGGGTCGCATGTTCAAATCGTGTCATCCCGATCGTTTTGCGGGTGTAGTTCAATGGTAGAACTTCAGCCTTCCAAGCTGATAGCGTGGGTTCGATTCCCATCACCCGCTCCATTTTTTAATTCAAAGACCGGAAACGGTCTTTTTTTGCTATATACAGATATAAATTGCTTGTGTATAGTCTGATATTAGCTTTGTACTTTTTTACTTTGGGTTTACATTTAAAGTACTATATGGCTTGAAAGATGTGATATTACCTCTAACATTGAAAAAATGCTGTTACTGAGATAAAATTAACGAATTATTACTATGAAAATTTTGTGGGATATGGTTTATTTTCATTGTGATTGATTGGTTAAAAGTTTGCATAATCATTCATAAGTTCAAAATTAATTAAAGTAATCAGTGTAGCTTTGTTGTATGATGTTAAGAAGATGTTAACATATAGAGGAATTAACACCGGTGAAAGATAGGAGGAAGAGCATGTCTGAGTTGACAGTGAATGCTAGTAAAAATCATTCTAACAACTTGCTGCGGCGAGATGTACGTTTTTTGGGGAATATTCTAGGTGAGGTGCTTGTCCATCAAGGCGGACAGGAACTTTTGGATATTGTTGAAAAAATTCGTGAATTAAGTAAATCATTGCGTGCAGTAGCTTTACCTGAGGTTTTTGAGGAATTCAAAACACTTATCAAAAATCTGGATTCTGATAATCGACACCAAGTAGTACGTGCTTTTGCTATTTATTTTCAATTGGTGAATATTGCAGAACAGAATCACCGTATTCGTCGTAAACGCGATTATGAACGCTCTGCTGGAGAAACGATTCAACCGGGTTCTATGGAAAGCGCTGTACAAGAGTTAAAAGAAAAAAACTTTACTGCTGATGAAGTGGAAGCTATTTTAGCTGACCTTTCTTTGGAATTGGTAATGACAGCTCATCCTACAGAAGCTATGCGTCGTGCTATCCTGGATATTCATAAACGCATTTCAGAAGACGTTACTCTTTTAGACAATCCTACACTGACTTTCCGCGAGCGCGAGCAATTACGTGAAAAGTTATTGAACGAAGTGATTACATTATGGCAAACAGATGAATTGCGTGATCGTAAGCCAACTGTACTGGATGAAGTGCGTAATGGGATGTATTATTTCCATGAGACTTTATTTGATGTATTACCAGAATTGTATCAGGAGTTAGAACGCTCGTTGAGCAAGTATTATCCAGAACATGAATGGCATGTACCTAGCTTTTTACGCTTTGGTTCTTGGATTGGCGGAGACCGCGATGGTAATCCTTCTGTTACAGCAGACGTGACTTGGAAAACGTTACAAATGCAGCGCCGCCTTGCAATTCGGGAATATCAACGTATTTTGACAGACTTGATGAAATCATTAAGTTTCAGTACGACTATTATTGATGTCTCTGAAGAATTGTTATCTTCTATTCAAAAAGATCGTCTACATGTAACGATTGATAAGAAGTTCAGTTGGAATAATGAAAATGAACCTTATCGCATTAAAATTGCTTATATGTTGCGTAAATTAAATAATATATTAGATGAGTCTAAAAAAGGAACAGCCGAAAGTTATAGTCATATGGGTGAACTTTTAGAAGACTTGCGAGTGATTGATCAAAGCTTGCGTCATCATTATGCAGATTATGTGGCGAATACATATGTGAAAAAGTTGATTCGTCAGGTAGAACTGTTTGGTTTTCATACAGCAACATTAGATATCCGTCAGCATAGTCAAGAACATGAGAATGCGTTGACTGAAATCTTAGCGAGCATGAAAATTGTAGAGGATTATTCCAAACTTAGCGAAGAAGAAAAAATTGAGCTTCTTGGCAAGTTGTTAACAGATCCTCGTCCTTTGACATCAACATACCTGAATTACAGTGAAAGCACAGAAGAGTGCCTGGCTGTATACCGTACTATTTTCAAAGCACAAAAAGAATTTGGTACAAACTGTATTTCTAGTTACTTGATCAGTATGACTCAAGGGGCTAGTGATATTCTTGAAGTAATGATATTTGCCAAAGAAGTAGGTCTGTTCCGTCAAGATCCTGATGGTACGGTTCATTCTACACTGCAAGCAGTACCGTTATTTGAAACGATTGATGATCTACATGCAGCACCACAGATTATGCGCCAAGTATTGGATCTACCTGCTTACCGTCAATCAGTAGCAGCAATGAATAATTTGCAAGAAATCATGCTGGGTTACTCGGATAGTAACAAAGATGGTGGAGTGGTAACGGCTAACTGGGAATTGCGCCTCGCTTTGAATGAAATCACAGCAATGGGTGCAGAGTATGACATCAAACTTAAATTTTTCCATGGTCGTGGCGGTGCTTTGGGTCGTGGTGGTATGTCACTAAACCGTAGTATTTTGGCTCAACCTCCTCATACAGTAGGTGGCGGTATCAAAATCACTGAACAAGGGGAAGTTATTTCTTCTCGTTATTCTTTACAAGGTATTGCTTATCGTAGTCTTGAGCAAGCCACATCAGCGCTTATTACGTCTGCGATTATTGCAAAAGTAGGCGAACCTGAAGGCGAGCACAATAAGAAATGGGAACAAATCATGGAAGAAATCTCTGAGGTATCACTGAATAAGTATCAAGATCTTATTTTCCGTGATGAATCCTTTATGAGTTTCTTCAAAGGTTCTACACCACTTCCAGAAGTGGGAGAACTTAATATAGGTTCTCGTCCGTCTAAACGTAAAAATAGTGATCGGTTTGAAGACTTACGTGCGATTCCATGGGTATTTGCATGGACACAAAGTCGTTATTTGTTACCTGCATGGTATGCAGCAGGAACAGGTATAGAACATTTTTATCAAAACAAAGAAGAAAATATGGCTGTTCTTCAACAAATGTATCAAGAGTTCCCGTTCTTTACTACTCTAGTAGATACGCTACAGATGGCTATTGCAAAAGCAGATTTGATTATAGCTAAAGAGTATGCAGGAATGTATAAAGATGAAGAGCAACGTGAACGTATTTTTGGATTGATTCAAGAAGAGTTTAATCGTACTCGCGATCTGGTGCTACAGATTACACGTCAACAAGATATTTTGGATAATGTGCCTGTTATTCAAGAATCTGTTCGTTTGCGTAATCCGTATGTTGATCCACTCAGTTATCTTCAAGTTCAATTGTTGAACGAGCTACGCAATCTGCGTGAACAAGATGAAGATAATCCAGACTTGCTTCGTGAAGTATTGTTAACGATTAATGGTATTGCAGCAGGGCTTCGTAATACCGGTTGATACCTAATCAAGATGTAATCCATCTCACGTATTATTAAATGATGATACATGGAAGAGATAAAGATGGAGAGAACTCAAGCATTATTCCTCCAGTAATGATCAACTCTATCAATTATGGATTGGAAGTAGCCGAAATATACATTATTGCTACAAATAATGATATATTTCGGCTTTTTTTGTATAAAACGTTAAAATTCGCAGGATTACGATTGCAATTTTGGTCTGATTGAATTACGATTTGTAGTGGATTGTAAAATAAATCTATTAATACACATACATATAGGGTTCGAAGTCTGGGGGAGTGATGGTGGACAATATAGAAACGAGATTGGTGAAGCTAGCACTTAAAGGGGATCAACGTGCTTTTGCCGAAATCGTTGAATTATACAAAGATAAAATTTTTCATTTGGGCTATCGGATGCTAAGCAATCGTCATGAAGCAGAAGATGTAGTACAAGAAACCTTTTTGCGCGTATACAAAAATTTAGATCGATATGATCAAAAGCAAAAGTTTTCAACATGGATTTACCGAATAGGTACGAATCTGTGTATAGATCGGTTACGTAAGCGTAAACCTAGTTATTCATTAGATGCAGAATTGAATGACCAAGATGGTACAGATGGATATGCTCTGTTGCCTGGGGATGAACGAACGCCGGAAAGTGAATATTTGCTTTCAGAAACGCAACAATTGATTCATCAAGCGATTGATTCTTTGCCGGATAAATATAAGACTGTTATGGTATTAAGATACTTGCAAGAGTTGTCTTTACAAGAAATTAGTGAAGTTATGGATATGCCCGTTACGACGATTAAGACCCGTGTGCATCGTGGACGGGAATTTTTACGTAAAAAATTAGAACCTAAACTATAAATTAAATGATAAATTATGAAACCCATTGAAATACGATTCGTATTTAAGAAGGTAGAAGCTGTTTCAACAGCTTCCTTTTGGTTATACGTGTCGAAAAAGTATTTGAACAGAAAGGATTGGCTCATATGGATTGCAAACTGGCCGTCTCACTGATGCACGAATATTTAGACGGCGACTTACTGGATGAAGAAACAGATGAATTGAAGCAGCATCTGGCTGAGTGCGAAGAATGCCGTATAGCATTCAAACAGTTAGAACAAACAGATATGCTTCTTTTCGCCGTAAATCACCGCAAGCCGCCAGTATCTGATGAGCTCACTGCTCGAATTATGCAGTCTTTACCTAAGTCTAAACAGACACATGTTTGGTGGACTTGGCTAAAACGACATCCTGCATTAACAGCAGCGGCAGCTTTCTTTATTATTTTGCTTGGAACACTTCCATTATGGAATGAAGGCCCTGAGATGATTGTCAAAGGCACAGATTTGGATCAAGTGGTTATTGAAGGAAATTCTGTAATAGTACCGGAAGGTCGTACGATCGCTGGTAATTTAACGATAGAAAAAGGACAGGCTAAGATTTATGGAGATGTGGAAGGAAATGTCACTGTGATTGATGGTGGGATATTCCAAGCAAGTACAGCGCATATTTCGGGGCAAGTTCAAAGTATTAATCAATCGGTAGACTGGGTTTGGTACAAAATCGCAAATGTGTTTTCTGAAGTCGCCTCTCCTTGATTTGTTATTATTGCCTGAAAGGCGCCTCTTGTTAAAGAAGGCGTCTTTTTGCGTGTGTGCTTATAAAACGTGTACAATAAGAAAATAGTAGGTTGCAACGATAGAGGTATCGTTATACCCTAGATGTAGTAGTATTTTGCACAACAATAGTTAGGATCGGTACAAATAATTCATAAAAATAGATTTATTGCGCATTTGGTGGCAGGTTTGGGTAATCTTTTATACAAAACCTACTTTCTGTGTATACAGTCATGAGGAAAATAATAGATGATAAGTCCACTAGATAGAACATGACGGGGGTTTCAGTATGGATTATTTTACAAGCTTAACTTGGAAAGATTCGATCAAAGATATCATTGATATTTTAATCGTAACCTATATTATTTATCAGTTAATTCTATTGGTTCGTGGTACACGAGCAGTACAATTGCTGAAAGGTATTTTGGTGCTTGTGTTTATCTGGGCAATCAGTAGTTGGTTTGATTTGTATACATTAAAATGGTTAATGAATCAGGCATTTACGTTTGGGGTATTAGCTATATTTATTATTTTCCAACCGGAACTGCGACGTGGACTGGAGCAATTAGGTCGTGGTAAGATCTTTGGTCGAACGTTAGCAGATGATGAAGAAATTACTAAAATGGTCAATGAAGTGATTAAAGCTGTTCATTATCTATCCAGACGCAAAATAGGAGCTTTGATTGTATTTGAACGTACAACAGGTCTGAACGAGTATACCGAATCAGGTATCAAAATGCAGTCAATGGTGAGTTCAGAGTTGCTTATTAATATTTTTATACCTAATACGCCTCTACATGATGGAGCTGTTATTATTCAAGGTCAGCAAATTTCCGCAGCAGCTTGTTATTTACCGCTGTCTGAGAATCCATTTATCAGCAAAGAGCTGGGAACAAGACACCGCGCTGCGATAGGAATTAGTGAAGTGGGCGATGGTGTATCTTTAATCGTATCTGAAGAAACCGGTCAAGTGTCTCTTGCTATGAATGGACAGGTTATTCGTGATATTCATGAAGAGTCTTTGATCTCGAAATTGCATGATGCTTTGAAACCAAAAGTGGCAACAAAAGAGAAAAAAAGCCCGTTCTGGAAACGTAAAGGAGGGGAGCAGTAATGATGGACAAATGGATCAATAACAACACAGTTGCTAAAGTACTGGCTCTGGTTGTAAGTATACTACTGTGGGTTATGGTCCATCTCGATGGAGGAGCAGCTTCTATTCGCACCACCTCCGTTTCTTCAGCGATGGGAACCAATGTAATCGACAATGTGCAGGTTCAAGCGTATGGATTTGATGAAGATAAGTATGTGCTTAAATCATTAGATCCTACACGTGTGAGTATTCAGGTAAGAGGACAACAGTCTGATTTGACTTCATATTTCTCATCAGAGAGCTATAAAGTGAAGGTAGATTTAAGTCAGGTCACTCAGGCAGGAACAATGACGTTACCATTGATTCCGGAATTGCCTGCTAGTGTACAGTATGTATCGATGAGTCCAAGTACTGTTAAAGTAACCATTGAAGAGAAAACGTCTAATGCATTTGTACCGGAAATCGTAACCCAGGGCGAACCTGCAACAGGCAATCAAGCAGGAGATCCTGTTATTACCGATGGAACCGATAAAGTTAGCGTTACATTACCTCAGAGCAGACTTGAAGATGTACAGAAAGTTCAAGGTGTTGTGAATATTGAGGGTGCTACGGACACAGTCTCCAAAACGGTGTCTCTGATCGTCTATGCCAAAGATGGATCAGTTATTAAAGATGCTGTTGTCTCGCCCGCTAGCGTCAAAGTAGAAGTGCCTATAGGGACGTCTGTGAAGACTTTGCCACTGAATCTTAGTTATACTGGTGAACTTCCAAATAGTCTGATATTGGCGAATACAGAAGCAAGCGTGAATGAAGTGACTGTGTATGGATCCGAGAAATCGTTAGCCGCACTAGGAGATTCGATTACAGCAACAGTCGATCTAGGATCGATTAAAGAAGCAGGTACTACGAATCTGACGGTTAAATTAGATATTCCTGAAGGTGCAGACCGAATCGCACCATCTACAGTTCAAGTAAAAATTACAGCAGAATCGTTCTCACAAAAAGATGTCACTAATATTCCTGTTATTTTTAAAGGGGCAAGTGATAATTATACAAATGTGATTACTGATCCAGCGAATCAACAAGTGACTCTAAATGTAAAAGGAACGCCTGAAGCATTAGAAGCACTCAAGCCATCCGATATTGAAGTATCAGCTAATATCAGTGGTAGAAAGCCAGGCACTTATAAAATTCCTGTACAGGTTATTTTGCCAGATACGATTGCTTTGTCTGATCCAGCAAATACCCCTACAGTCACAGTAACCATCAGTGAAAAAACGGACAATACAACGCCAAAGGATCCGGCGGATACTGATAATTCAGGAACAGGCACTACCGATGGAACAGGTTCAGGTAGTGGCACTGATTCAGGTACGGGTACAGGTACAGGTGGAACAACACCAGATACCGGTAACCCGGGAACGACAACTCCTTCAGAAGAAACGCCTACCACTCCAGAAGGAACCACACCTGAACAGAATCCTGAAAGTAACGGGTCTGCCGGAGCAGAGAACGGTGGGACAACAACGATTCCTCCAGATAACAGTAGTAACAATACTAATAGTAATAGTACGACATCAGAGGCGGCTACAAGTACGAAAGCTGTATTTCCCAGTACGTACCGATAAGCAGTTGATAGATGAAGTATAGTATTGACATTATGTGAGGGTCAGCGTATAAAGGATAAGATTGCTGAAATAGATTGTAATTCGTTCTCATAGATGTATTTATCAACGATATAGTAAACCAATTCACTACAATCTTAGAAATGATAATTTGAACAATAATAAGGAGCACAATAAATAATGGGTAAATATTTCGGAACAGACGGCGTACGAGGCGTTGCTAACAAAGAATTAACAGCAGAGATGGCTTACCAGATCGGGCGCTGTGGAGGTTATGTACTTACTCACGGAGCAGAGAAGCCGACAGTGGTCATCGGGATGGATACTCGTATTTCCGGTCTGATGCTGGAATCTGCATTGGTTGCTGGATTGTTATCAATCGGTGCACATATCATCCGTCTAGGTGTAGTCAGTACACCAGCAGTAGCTTATATTACTCGTCTACTCAAAGCAGATGCAGGTGTTATGATTTCAGCTTCGCATAATCCAGTAGAAGACAATGGGATCAAATTTTTCGGTGGAGACGGCTTTAAGTTAACCGACGAAACTGAACTTGAAATTGAAGCATTGATGGATGCAAAAGAAGATACATTGCCACGTCCAGTCGGTGCGGAATTAGGTACGATTGTGAATGACGATATGTCCAAATTCAAATATTTAGAGCATTTGAAATCAACTATCACTCATTCTTTTGCAGGAATGAAAATTGTGATGGACTGCGCAAACGGTGCAGCGTATGAATTAGCACCAACTTTTTTTAAAGAATTAGGTGCAGAAGTGATTACGATTGCAGCAGAACCAAACGGTCTGAATATCAATGATCATTGCGGTTCGACTCACCCTGAGAAGTTAAAAGAAGAAGTTCTTCGTCATGGTGCACATATCGGGCTTGCTTTTGACGGGGATGCTGATCGTCTAATTGCGATTGATGACAAAGGTGAAGAAGTTGATGGTGACTATATCCTTTGTATCTGTGGTGATGCTATGAATCGCGCAGGTAAATTGAAAGATAGTATGATTGTATCGACTGTAATGAGTAATATTGGTTTCTTCAAAGCAACTAAATCGCTTGCTCTAGAAACGAAAATTACAGCTGTAGGCGATCGTTATGTGATGGAAGAAATGAAACGTGGAGGATATACGCTAGGTGGCGAACAATCCGGTCATGTGATTTTCCTCGACTATATTACAACAGGTGATGGAATCTTAACTGCGGTGCAGTTGGTTGATACATTGGTGGGTTCTGGTAAATCATTAAGCGAATTAAAATCGATGATGGACAAATATCCACAAGTATTGGTAAATGTACGTGTAGAAAGCAAAGCACGTTATGAAGGTAATACTGCGATTGCAGCAGCTGTCAAAGCAGTTGAAGATCAATTAGGTGACAACGGTCGTGTATTGGTTCGTCCGTCTGGAACCGAATCTTTAATCCGTGTTATGGCTGAAGGCCCAAACAAAAATGAATTAGAGCAATATGTGGATCAAATTGTAGATGTGGTTAAAAAAGAATTAGTCGTTTAAATCAGTAATATCTAAACATGAGGTTGCCAGATGACGATGTGTATTGGCAGATATACTGTCAGTTACATCGAATAAGGCAGCCTCTTTTTATTGAATATCGTGCGTCAGGTCAATAAATAAGGTTAAATAGTAATAGTCTGTTAGTTAGAGAGCATAGACGCATTTCGGAAATGTATAAGTGGCTTGTTTAATGACAAAATAGCGGGTTAAAAGCAATGAAATTACTTTGTGAGTATTTTGTCAGATTTTTATCATTGTTTTATAAAAGATTAATAGATATAATGTACAAGTTACCAAGTGTAATGAAACTGTAATGTAAATGAAATCTAATGTACTCAAATATAGAAAGTGAGGATAGAGGTTGGAATCAAGATTCACTAAGCGCCAGAGCTTGATCGCTACGGAGAAATTAGATCAAGCTGACGAGGTGGAGGTGTTCGAATGTTCGGCGGGGGCCTCCCGGTGACGCATCAAACCGTGAAGCAGAATTTAAAAGGAGAGAGTGATCTCTGCGACAAAGATTCTGTTTGGTGCATAAAATGGTACAAAAAGCTGAATAATCAGCATATTATAGCAGGATTACTTTTATCAAAACTACTAATGTGCATAGAACATGAGCAGGATTGCAGCATCACATAGAATGTACATTGAAAGCTGAATAATCGATAACTATCGATAATAGAACTCCAAACTAAATATAGTGCAGAGATGATCTACAGTGCATATCTATTCTAATGTCATGATCTGTATATCCCTGACTCCTGTTCTTATGTGCAACTAACGTCATGAGACGAACATTCGAACGGAGGAATACAACGATGTGTGGTATTGTTGGATATATTGGGAATAAAGATACGCAAGCTATTTTGGTGGATGGTCTTCGTAAGTTGGAATACCGTGGTTATGATTCAGCGGGGATTTCTGTTTTTACAAGTAAAGGATTGCAAGTGGTTAAAGCTTTGGGTCGTATGAATAACTTGGAAGCTAAGCTAGAAGAGCACCCTTTGGTTGGTAATGCAGGGATTGGACATACTCGCTGGGCAACTCATGGTAAACCATCTGATGTTAACTCTCATCCACATACAGATGCAACAAGCAAATTTTCTGTTGTGCATAATGGTATTATTGAGAACTATTTGGAGCTTAAAGATGAATTGATCGCTTCTGGTGTTGTATTTGTATCGGAAACAGATACAGAAGTTATCGCTCACTTAGTGGCTCGTGAATATAACGGTGATATCGTTAAAGCAGTACAAAAAGCAGTAACCTTTATGCGTGGTGCTTTTGCACTTGGCGTATTAACAGAGTATGAACCTAATAAATTAGTAGCTGTACGTCAAGCAAGTCCACTTGTTATCGGCGTAGGTAAAGGCGAAAACTTTATTGGTTCTGATATTCCAGCAATCTTGAAATATACTCGTGATGTGTATATTTTGGAAGATGGCGAAATGGCTGTTTTGACTGAAGATGCAGTAGAATTAATGACGATTGAAGGCAACTTTATTTCTCGGGAAATATTCCATGTCGATTGGGATGCAGTTACCGCAGAAAAAGGCGGCTTTGATCACTTTATGTTAAAAGAAATTCATGAACAACCTAAAGCTTACCGTGATACAATGCTAGGTCGTATTAACGAAGATGGCAAAGGTGTTCATTTCACCGACTTGAACTTAACGAAAGAACAAATCAAAAATATTCGTAATATTCAGATCGTAGCATGTGGTACAGCGTATCATGCAGGTCTTGTAGGACGTAATATTATTGAAAGTCTAGCGAAAATTCCGGTAGAAACAGATGTAGCTTCCGAATATCGTTACCGTTCACCAATCATTGCAAAAGACACATTGGTTATTGTAGTGAGCCAATCTGGTGAAACAGCAGATACATTAGCAGCTCTACGTGAAGCACAAGCCAATGGTGCTCATGTTATTGCTGTAACGAATGTAGTAGGTAGCTCAATCGCTCGTGATGCTAATGATGTGATCGCTACATTAGCTGGACCTGAGATTGCGGTAGCATCGACTAAAGCATATACGTCTCAATTGATTGCTTTCTATCTATTGGGTCTATATATGGCTGAAATTCGCGAAACCAAAACAACCGAAGAAATCGCTCATATTCTTGCAGCAATGGATTCATTGCCTGAGCAAGTAGAGCAAGTATTAACACAAGCACCAATTATTAAAGAATATGCAGAGCATATCGCTCAACATAAACATTTGTTCTTTATCGGACGTGGTGTAGATTATGCAGTCGTACAAGAAGGTTCTCTGAAATTAAAAGAGATTTCTTATATCCACTCTGAAGCTTATGCAGCAGGCGAATTGAAGCATGGTACTCTTGCTTTGATCGAAGAAGGTATTCCTGTTATCGCTCTAGCTACACAAGAAGATGTGCTTGAGAAAACATTAAGCAACATCAAAGAAGTAAAAGCTCGTGGTGCAGAAGTGATGGTTGTGAGCTATGAAGAACGTCGTGAAGAGCTAATGAAATCGGTAGATAAAGTATTATCGATTCCAAGAACATTGCCATTATTGACTCCAGCATTGTCTGTTGTTGTATTGCAATTGCTTGCTTACTATGCTTCATTAGCACTTGAACATGATGTAGACAAACCACGTAACCTTGCGAAAAGTGTAACGGTAGAATAGTATTGGCTACTGATTACCACTTTATGTTGTAGACATGAATCTGTAAATTGATAGATATAATCAAAAGCCGAGTCCATTCAGGGTTATTCCTGATTGTGACTCGGCTTTTTTTACTATTGAATCTAATCATTGTGTTCTATTGAAGTATTACTTCACAGCTCCGGCTGTAATTCCACTGGCAATCTGACGCTGGAAAAATATATACATAATCAATACTGGCACAATACTGATAAATAGTCCTGCGAACAATGGTCCCCATTCGGTACGATATTGCATTTCAGCTTGCATTACGGCTATGCCGATCGGCAAGGTGTAATGATCTGGATCATTAATAAGCACCAGTCCCACAAAGTATTCGTTCCAAATATTGAGGATATTGACGATAGCTACTGTAACAAGTCCCGGTTGAGATAATGGAAGCATAACACGGAAAAAGGTTCCAAAGTAAGAAGCACCATCCATCGCAGCGGCTTCTTCTAATTCTTTCGGCAATGTTTTGAAAAAGCCCACCAGTACAAAGACACCAAAAGCAATCAAAGTCGTAGCATAGACCAAGATCAAACCGATAGAAGTATTAATCAGGTTCAGCTTATTCATTAAAAAGAACAACGGAATCAATGCCAGACTAAAAGGAACCATCATAGAACTGATATAAAGTAGAAATAACGCATTACTGCCTTTAAACGGATATCGTGCCAGTACATAAGCAGTGGTAGCAGATAACACCAATCCTAACAATGTAGAACCCAGTGTGATAATCAATGAATTGGTAAAATATTTGCCAAAGTTGTACGTTTCCCATACATAACTGAAATTGCTCCATAACAACGGAAGATCAGGCAAAGCCCAGGGTGGGTTAGCGTAAAACTGTTTGTTGTCTTTGAGCGCATCCAGCAATGTCCACAGTAACGGATATAATACAGTAATACTCCAAATTGCTAACACCAGATAGAAAAAGATACGAATAATAGGATTGCGAATACCCATAATATTGCCCATCGAGCTCCTCCTTGATTGACGTTCTGATGCTCCAATATGCGGAATTCAGACCGATAGGTTTATTTAATCTCTGTGTGAATAATCAATATTAATTCATTTCTACAGTTTCTTGACGCATAATACGTTGTAATGCGATCGTTGTGATTAACGACATAATCAAAATAATCACGCCAATAGCAGCCCCATATCCAAAATGATATTGTTGGAAAGCCATCTGATACAGATAAGAGCCCATAACCTGAGTCGAATTATCCGGCCCACCATTGGTCATAATCATTACGATGACAAATGAGCCGTTCAGTGTAGTCATCATAATATTTAATACCGAAACTTTAATCTGTTCCCAGATCAGCGGTAATGTAATATGCGTAAATTGATGCCATTGCCCTGCACCTTCCAGTGAAGAAGCTTCATAGTAGGATTCAGGAATCCCTTGAATCGCGGCAATTAGCAAAATCATATAAAATCCAATCCCTGCCCAGATTGATGGAGGGAGTAACATCCAGATCGTATGAAATGGGAAGCCTAACCATGCGGTTTTGACTTCAGTACCTGTAATCAGTGAAAGAATCGAGTTCAAAAATCCAATCTGCGGATTGTAGATAAATGCCCATAATACACCGATAACAACGACAGAAATAATATTTGGAATAAAGAAAATAGAGCGGAAAAACAAAGCAAATTTGAGCCGGAAGCGGGTTAACGATACTGCAAAAAAAGTAGCCAAAACCATAATACCAATCATTTTACCTGCTACTAGAAAATAATCATTACCTATCGCTTGCCACATAATCGGATCGTGCATCAGATCGACGAAATTTTTGAGACCGATAAAGTCTTTATTTTCAGAAGAACCTGACCAGTCAAATAAAGAATAATAAAGTGCTTGAATAATGGGATATACCATAAACAATGCGTATAGAATAAGCGTAGGTAAAATAAACGATAAAATAAATATATTCCGTTGCCAGTGCCGTGAAGTCATCAAGCCACCATCCTTTTTCAATCCCATATATTCATAATTCTGAATGTAAAACAGAAGAGAACCGGATGATAAGCATCAGGCTCTCTCCTGTGATCCATCTTTATTAATTTGCTGCTTTTTGAGCGGCAGCGGATACCCGTTCGATCCATCCATTCGGATCAATAGTACCGATAGTTAGAGCGACTGTTGCATCATTCATTGCTTTTTCTACATCAGCATTAAATGTGATCGTAGGTACAACAATAGTATCTTTAGAATTTAAATATTCAGCGGCTTGTTTAACAAAAGCAGGAGCATTGGAAGCACTGATATCTCCTTTGATATTGGAAGGAGCGCCGCTTAATTCAGCCCATTGAGAAGCTTGTTTTTTGGCGAAAATAAATTGAATAAATGCATAAGCAGCTTCTTTATTTTTGGCTTTAGATGCTACACCAACGGTAGCTGTAGAGGTAACAGCGATCGATTTACCACCTGGTTTCTGTGTGATCGATGGCATAAATCCAAAGTCGAAACCTTCAGGTACATCTTTGGACATTTCATTAGGCATCCATAATCCGTTAGCGATAAAAGCATCTTTGTGTTGCAGGAATAACATTTGTGAATCGGTATGATTAAGCTGTACAGCAGCCGGATCGATAATTCCGTCATCACGCATAGTCACAATTTGGTTTAGTGCAGTCATAACAGCCGGGCTTTTGAAAGCTTCTGGATCATTAGCGGCTATTTTCTGCAAAATGGAAAAGTCATCATTGTTAGCAGATACCATAGCTGGATACAAAATAGAGTTGTTGATGTAATACGGATAAATACCGGTATGGATAAAAGGAGTGATTCCTTTTGCTTTGATTTCTTTACTTACAGATATGAATGAATCGAAGTCTGTTGGCGCTTTCCAATTATTATCAGCGAACAATTTTTGATCCCAGAAAATACCCCATGAACTTAAAGCGAGTGGAATATTGTATGTTTTGCCATCGTAATCTTCCGGTGCTTGAGTAAGAGATTCAGAGATTAGATCACCGTCTACTGTTTTGGCTGTTTTGTACCATTCTGTTAAGTCTTCCAATTGTCCGTCTTCAATCATTTGACGAGCATTCAGACCTGCGCCATCGATATAAACGAAATCGGGTGGATTACCACCAATCCAGCGGGGTTTCATTTGATCATTGATTTTCGGTCCTGCGCTGACTTTAATCTTCAGATCGGGGTTAGCGGTTTGGAATTCTTCTACAACTTTTTTCCACCAGGCATCGCCATAACCGCCTACAAAATATTGAACTTCAAAGTCTCCAGTAAGACCTTTACCGGATGAAGCAGTTGTTCCTGTACTTGCCGTTCCACTTGCTGAATCGTTGCTACTGCCACAACCTGATAATGTAAATACAGTCAGCAATGCCGCTGCACTTAATACAGATAATCTTTTTTTCCATGACATAAAAAATCAAACCCCCTAATTGATAATTTAAATCACGCCTTTGTGTTAGCAATACAACGATTTGGCGTCTGTGTTTATCATAAGGGATTTGATTATGCAAATATATTGAATATATTATTTTAAATCTTGAATATTTTACGAGATTTTATAGAATTTCATGAACTTTAAGTTAAATATAGTTACTTAATATGTTATATAAGTGATATATATTACGGATGAGTAGGGTTTTGATAAAGCGTTTGTTGTCGTTCCGCATATTGTTGTACTTGATCCAAAGCGGCTTGAGGGGTGATTCCATTGTATAAAATAGCATTACCCATTTTACGAGTTAATGCCATAATATCTCCCCATTCTGGTTGTTGCAATGGGTAAAAGTAAGCTTTTTGTAGTCGATTGATATCAGCTTCCATCAATGGATTTTCTAAAGATAATTTATTCGCAACAGTGGTTGTAACAGGGATCATTCCTTCCTGACGGATAATATTTTCGTAATTCTCGTCATTGTACAAATAATCCAAAAAAGTAGATAATGCTTCTTTATTCGTATGATCTGTTTTGAATGATAACATAACATCTTGAACCCCAAAGTTCATTTCAGGTTGTCCATCTTTTACAGGAATCATGCCACTACCCCACGCTGTATTTGGAAATTCACGTTCTGTAACAGCCGCAAAATAATTACCACTAATCATCATGCCTAATTGCCCATCTCCCAAAATACGCTGTTTCTCGTCTCGAATCGTAACTGTAGGTTCAGGATCAGTCAGACCTTTAGTGTACAAATGCTTGAGATACGTCAGACCAGTAACATTTTGAGGAGAATTGATATCCCATTTTCCATTTTTCATCCAACCGCCACCTGCTCCAAAAAAGAAATAAGATAGATAGGCAGGGATCTCGTTATCTGTTAAATCAACACCAAAGCCATACGCACCGATTGCTTTCAATTTGGTAGCATCTTTGGTCAATTGAGACCATGTCTGTGGAGGGGATGATATGCCTGCTTGTCGAAACAGATTTTGTTCATAATATAATTTGCGAATAGTCGCTACATAAGGAATCGCATATTGTTGTCCGTCAATACGATCAAGCTTTAACAAATGAGGAGAAAGTTTATTTTTTAGATCTTCTGAAATCAGTTCATCCATATTGTTCAGCAATTGATCATGCCCGAAGCGAGCATACATATTCATATTAAGTAAGTCAGGAGGTTGTCCTTCACTAATCATCGAAGTATACACGCCATCAATAAGATCCCAATTGACCACTTGCAGCTCTACCGTAATTGAAGGATTTTCACGCATAAAATTACGAACTAATCGTTCAAGTACAGGCTTGGTGCTTGAACTGTATTCAGCGGCTACAAATTTGATCACTGCTTGTTGTTCAGTATTTCCTACGGGTACAGGTGTGACAGTAGAAGAACTGCAACCACTTAATAGAAGAACCAGTATCAACAAGCTAGTGATTCGAAAATCTATCCAACGATTTGCTCGCATATCTACCTATCCTTCTGTTTTATTTTTCATAAAAGGGAAACAATAACTTTTGATTTTCAGGAGTATACATAGTTGTTGGTGTAATAACGGTAGAAGGAATCATCGTCACCGAGTGTTGGCTATCCAGCACACTTGGATCAGTGAGAGCTTTTTGTACAGCCAAATAACCCATATTAAAAGGCTTTTGTACAATCAAAGCATCTAGCGTTTTTTCTTCCAACAATTCGATCTCGTAAAAGGAACTATCAAAAGCGATAAACATTATCGAATCCAAATGACGTTCTTTGAGTGCTCGTGCTGCACCGACAGCGATAGGTTCATTCATCACGATTAATGCATTAGGACGTGGATATTCATCTAATAATTTGTTGGTTAATACATAGGCTAGTTGTTCAGATTCTCCTGAATAATAAGTGACAGTACGATGATGAGGCATATTGCCTAGTACTTGCTTGATTCCTTGCTCACGTGCTTTGAAAATACTGGAGGATTGATAATCGCCGATAATCGCAACATAAGGTGAAGTATTGGTTTGATAAGCTGCCATTCTTCCTGCTTGCATTCCCATCTGTACATGATCGCTGGATACAGAAGAAGGAGCATTATTAACAGGTAAAGGAGTATCCATAACGACTACAGGAATACGAGCATTTTGTAGTCGAGTAATACCAGCCAACACACGCTTATCATTTAACGGTGCGATAACGACAGCAAGTGGCTTGATCACAAGTGCATCTTGAAGAGCATTTAACTGATTATTGATATCTGTATCATCTAAAGGCCCGGATACAAGAAATTGAATTCCTTTTTCTTTGGCAGCCTCTTCTGCACCGCTACGAACTGTCTGCCAGAAGTCGGATTGAGGACTATTGGACTTGAGAATAATCATAATCGTTCCTTCTTCTTCAGCAGTAGAAGTAAACCAGACAAAATAACTGATAATATACAGCGCACCGGCTACCAGTAAAATGGCGATCCACCAGCTAATACGTTGATTCCTCATACTCAATCTCACTTTCTGTAGGTCACAAAATAGCAGGTACGCGAATCGTCACAACGGTACCTTCTCCTAATACACTGTGTATACTCATACCGTACGTTGCTCCAAAATAAAGCTGTATCCGTTCATTAACATTGCCAATACCGATCCCATGCTGGGTATTAGTAGCTACTGTGCCCTCATTGACTTGAGCAAGACGCTCAGCAGTCATGCCAAGTCCGTTATCTCGCACTTCAAACAGCAAGTCATCTTGTTCTTGCCGTGCTGAGATATAGATGATACCAGGTGTAGTCTTACTACGTATTCCATGATAAATTGCATTTTCGATAAACGGTTGAAGCAGAATTTTGACCGTTTTGTATTGCAGTATATCTGAAGGGATATCAAATACATAATCCAATTGTTCACGATATCGCATTTTCTGAATAAATAAATAATGACGGATATGTTCAATCTCTACCCGAATTGATACTAATTCTTGATCACGTGTAATACTAGCGCGGAACATTTTGGCAAGAGCAGATGTCATATCGACTACTTCTTCATGCTTTTCTTGTTCTGCCATCCAGATGATAGAATCGAGTGTGTTATAGAGAAAGTGAGGATTGATCTGTGCCTGTAATAACAAAAGTTCAGTTTTGCGCTTTTGTTCGCTAGTCTGTACAGTCTCGTCCATCAGATGTTTAATTTCATTGACCATCACATTAAATGATTGCCCTAATTGATTTATTTCATTATCTTCTTCAATAGAAGTCTGAATATGAAAATTACCTAGTTCGACTTGCTTCATATCTTGTTGCAAACGTTTGATAGGCTTAGTCAGATGCAGCGATAATAGCAGAGAGATGATAATAGAGATACCGATCCCAAGCAGAGCATACAGTAAAATCGAATGTTGAATCGAAGATTTGTTAGCGATCAGATCATCACTGTAAGTTACGCCTACGATTTTCCAACCTAATCCGGTATCTTGTACAGAATAGATTCGTTTGCCTTTATTATCATCAGCAGTAAACGATTGACCACTTGCTGTAGTCAATACTTGCGGAATTTCTTCTGTCGCTAGATTGCTATACAACAATTGTTGCTGAGGATGGTAAATAATATTGCCTGTACCATCTACAATAAATACATAGCCTTTTTTGCCTAAATAAATCTGACTACATAATTTATCAATAACGCTCAAATTCAGATCGACCAAAAAAATGCCTTCAGGCGTTATACCATCATTACTTTTAAGTTCACGACTTAAAGAAACGACCCAGCGGTATTCGCCACTAATCACATTTTGAATATGAGGGGGAGATACGATCGATTTGCCATTCATTTTTTGCGCATTGATATACCATGATTGTTGCTTGGGATCAATATTCGGATTAAGTGCAGTGATCCGCCGATCAGATACAGTACGCCCATTGTAACCAAACACCATAATCGAAGCGATATCATTGCGACTGTAGAGAATATTTTGAAATAAATCGGAAATCCGTTTCTCATAAGGACGAATATCATTTTTGCCGATAAAGCTATTGCTAGAAATATAGTAGGTCACATCTTTATTGGTCAAAGCAAGCAATGAGATATTTTCCATATTATCAATATACGTCTGGATATTCGTATTCACCTGACGCATAATCTCTTGAATATACACCTGAGAATTCTGTTCTGCGGCATCGACAGTCAACCGATAATTGTTAAGACTGATAATTGCGATCACGATCAGAATCAGACCGGAAAAAGCAACCAGTAAGCTGGTTGTCAAGCTTTTCCATTTCCAGGTGGTAAAGATTCTGAATAGATCACGTAACATTTATCTGTACAACTCCTTTACATGACGATGCTGTTCCCGGTATTGCTTGGGCGTTATGCCGGTATGTTTTTTAAAAGAAGAACTGAAATAATTAGGATCGGTATAGCCTACTTTTTCAGCGATTTGATAAAATTTGTATTCGGTTAAACGCAGTAATTGTTTGGCTTTATCGATTCGAATGCGAGTAAGATATTCTACATAAGTCACTTCTGTATATTGCTTAAATGCTTGACTAAAACTGCTTGTACTCATCAACACATGACTACAGATATCTTGTAATGATAAATGAGCTTCTGCATAATGTTGCTCGATATAATAGATCGCTTTTTGAATATGTTGCTGACTATTGATCTGTATTTGTTTGTTCAAATGCGCAGATACATGATCTAACACAGCGAACCATTCTTGCAAGATCTGTTGCAGTGTAGGAGCAGTTAACCATTGAGGTTGATTTACAAACGTACTTAATATAGATTCTAATCCTAATTGCTGTAACCAATCTTGGATACGCAAAGCGATCTGACGAAATTGTAAAATACATTCGGTAGGCGATGTTCGCCGGGTAATCATTTGCTGTGCCATCTGAGCAGATAAACGTTGTGCTTCTTCTAGATCATTGTTGCTAAGATGAGTTACAATTTCTTTTTCCCAATCGATATCTGGTATAGGAGAGAAGGATTGTTGTTGTAGATTGGCAAAAGATAAAAGAGTCCCGGTACCAAAAAGAAACCGATATTCTAATGCTTGCATCGCTTGTTCATATTGCTGGGGCATATCTGTGATATCAATACATCCGGTAGCCAGACCGATTGTAAAAGACGTATCGATCTGCTGGCTAGATAATTGATAGAGTTGGTTAATCGTCTGGGTGATCTGTTCAAAGATTGCAGGTGTAGATGAGTGATCTACAGAGGGATAAGAAAATAAATATACATACCGGGATTGATATACTATCGAAGTATATTCCCATTCTGTCGGTAATATAGTTTGAATAATAGAAGAGAGTGAATCTACTAATGCTTGCACAGGTGGAACAGTCTGTGTAGAAGAATCTGTTATCGTATCGTTATCGGGTTCAATAACAACAAGCTGATAAGCAGAGGACAACGAAGGCAAAGCAAATTGAAGTCGGTGTTGCTCCCATTCAGTATGACTGACGCCTGAAGTTAATACCTTTTCCCAGAATCGCTCTTTAAGTAATGGAAGACTTTGTGACCATTGCGTATGCAATTGATCGATATTATGATGTAATTGACGTTGATCATCCATTTCTAGCTTGATCTGTTTGAGTAATTCACGAATCTCTTTGGCTGTAACTGGTTTGAGAATAAAGTCAGACACTTTAAGCCGAATCGCTCTTCTCGCATATTCAAATTCATCAAATCCTGTCAGGATAATCATTTTGATATCTGGATAATGGTGATGAACAAATTCAGCCAATTCCAATCCATCGACAAAAGGCATACATATATCTGAAATAATCAAATCAGGCGGATCAGCAACGATAGCTGTTTGCGCTTCTAACCCATTCGCATAATCTCCTGCCAATTCAAATCCGTACGCTTGCCAATCAATCCGAGTCTTGAGACCTTCACGTATAATCATCTCATCATCAACCAACATCACTTTATACATTGATATCTCTCCTTCCAAGCATTCGGCATTGTAACATGAAGCAACATAAAAAGATGTTTACCGAGCAAACGATCTATAATTTAGAGTGAAAAGTTAGCAATATGTTATATAATGTATCGCTTATTTATAAGTTATAATCACGTAGGAATTTGTTCACTTTATCATGTTTTAAAAAGACTGACAACTGCTGTTATGACTATATCAAGGGCAGAAATATCCAGATTAAATCTTGTAGAAAAGTGACATCACAATAAAAATAAACATTGATCACTTAAAAAATGAAGCTTTTTCCAAAAATTGATTTGCACATGGTATAATCAGTAAAATTATGTAAAACCATACGAAAGGAGAATTGATTATGAGTGTATTGCAACGACAGCGACTAATATTAATTCCTCTCCAAACCTATCATAAAAAAGCAATAACAATATCCCAAAATATCAGGAATAGACACTGGATCAGGCCATAGCTATGTATATACTAGATTGACCTATCACTAGTTATCCCAAAGTATATAAGTTAGATAAAGAGAATGATATACATAGATTGATTATGACCTGATTCGTGTCTTTGCCTTTAAGGAGACATTATAATGACCTTTAATCCTCATTCTAGCAAGCACTCTAAATGGAAAAACCATATTCACTTTTGGAAATATCCTTCGATTTTATTAACCGGTGTAGCTATTGCTAATATTGGAGATTGGATTTTCTTAATTGCACTCAATCTTACTATGCTCGATATGTCAGGGTCTCCGCTTGCAATCGCAGGTCTGTATATCCTCAAGCCATTTGCAACCTTATGTACGAATAGTTGGGCAGGAAGTGTAGTGGATCGGCTGAATAAACGTCGATTAATGATTACTTTTGATCTTATTCGAGCAGTGCTTATTTTTACGCTTCCTTTTTTATATCATATTGGCTTGATCTATGCAGTAGTACTGGTAATCTATATGGCAAGTTCTATTTTTAGACCGACTTCTATGGTATATACAACCAAGTTGATTCCAACAGAACATCGTAAACGTTTTAATTCTATTCAAAGTTTAATTCATTCAGGTGCCTTTTTGATTGGGCCAGCGATCGCAGGTTTGTTATTTTTGATCACCAGTCCGCAAATGGCGATTTTTGTTACTGCGGTTGCTTTTGGTATCTCTAGTATGATGACATGGATATTACCTGATCTTGAAAAAGGAACTGTTACAATAGACCATCCAGTTAACCAAAATCCGATTACCAAAATGGCAAAATCTAACCGCTCATGGCAAATGATCAAGCAAGATTGGCGATTAGTGATAGAATTTAGCCGACAAGCTTGGAATGTGATGCTTATTTATTTTCTATTTCAAATTCTGATGGTATTGGCAGCCGGGCTAGACTCAATGGAAGTTGCTTTTGTCAAAGAAGTGCTTGCAGGTACAGATAGTCAATATAGTTATCTGGTGAGTGTAGCAGGTATAGGACTAGGTGTGGGAGCACTTGTAAATATGGTGATTGTGAAGCGTTTAACTGTCACGATATTGTTAGCAGTCGGGGCGATTGGATTCGGAGCAGGATATGTGATCTATAGCTTATCCGATTCTTTTACAGGTGCAGCGATTGGATTTTTTGTATTAGCTTTTTTTATGGCATTTATGAATACAGGATTTATGACTTTTTATCAAAATCATGTACCTATTGATATGATGGGACGCATTAGTAGTATTTATAGTCTGGTAGCCGCTGTTATGCAAATGTTGTCTGTGTTTATTCTAGGGCTGACCGCTCAATTATGGTCGATCTCATGGTCAGTAATTATCGGTTCGTGTGTTATGTTAGGTATTACATTGGTGCTTGCTCTGGCGGTTCGTCTATATATGCCGATATCTCCACCAGAAGAAGCACAGTAAAGAATGGTACGTCTAACAGATGAGAATCATTTAATAAAGAATAGAACTATTCTGCCGAATCGTATGAATAAACTGCTGACTGGCTATCGATAAAGGCTCATGCAGACGGGTACAAATAGCAATACTATTTTGCAAATACACATCGTTAACAAATACACGTGCTAATTGTCCTCGTTCTACATAATCTCTTACAACGAATGAAGACACGAAATTAGCTCCATAACCAGCAATAACAGCTTGAATCGCTTCTGGCAATCCATTAAATTGTAAAGGAATCTGCGGAGGAGGAGTATTGTGAGTTCGACATAAGGCTAATAAACGCTCTCGTGTCGAACTTCCTTGCTCACGCATGACAAAAGGTTCTTTCATCATCTGTTGTAGTGAAATATGTTGACCGGCATAACGATGATTGGGTGCTACGACAAACCACAGTTCATCTCGAAATAATTCTTCCGCTTGAATATCTGCTGTCTGTTCTTCAGCGAGTCCCCCATAAATAGCAATATCGACTTCCATTTGTAATAACTGACGTAAAGCATCGGTGGAATTGGTTGTAGTTATGGTCATATCTACATTCTCGTATTGTTGCTTGAACTTGGCGATCCATGCAGGCAATAGAAAATGAGCAGGCAAATAAGTAGCCGCTAAACGAATCTGCCCACGCTTTCCTTGATGATACTCGTTGATCCATTGTTCGACCTGTCCGGTAATCGCAAAAATACGCTGTGTAAATCCCAAAAATTCTTTAGCTTCGGTCGTTAAAGCAATCCCTCGTCCTTGTGGAATCAATAAAGTGATCCCTATTTCTTTTTCTAACTTCTTAATCTGTGCTGTAATTGCAGGCTGACTAATATTTAATAGATCAGCGGCTCTAGTTACACTACCTTGAACAGCAATCGTATGAAATAAATAAAGAGCATGCATGTTTAACATTCTTCTGATCCCTACTTTCGCATGTATTCATATATTTTAAGTATAAATAAGAAATAATTATATATTATTAATATGAATACATACAAGCTACAATAATTATAGAAACCACAAGAAGTTTTTATAAATAGGAGGATGATAAGTATGAGCGATATTCAAGTATGGAGTCAGATGGATCACTATATTGAAGAAAATCTTATCCCCAAAGATGCTATTCTAGAACAAGTGTTACGTAACAATCAGCAAGCATCTTTACCCGAGTATGATGTATCACCTGCTCAAGGGAAATTACTTCAATTAATCGTGATGATGAACAAAGCCAAACGCATTTTAGAAATAGGTACATTGGGTGGATACAGTACTATATGGATGGCACGTGCTTTACCTGTAGATGGACGATTAATTACACTAGAATATGATCCTCATCATGCCAAAGTAGCTGGGCAGAATATTACATTCGCTGGGCTAGAGGACAAAGTGGATATTCGTATCGGTGATGCCTCAGAACAATTATCCCAGATGGAAACAGAACAAATAGAAGCGTTTGATCTCATTTTTATTGATGCAGACAAAAATAATAATGCTCGTTATTTACAATATGCTTTGCAAATGTCTCATCCGGGCACTGTCATTATTGGAGACAATGTGGTTCGAGAAGGAGCTATCTTAGATCAACATAGTAATGATAGCCGTGTACAAGGGATTCGCCAATTTTATGAATTATTAGCTAACGATCCTCGTATCACAGCTACATCGATTCAGACGGTAGGTAGTAAAGGTTATGATGGTTTTGCAATTGGAATTGTTATCTAGTACATGAGTTGATTATATCGACCAGTACATTGGAGCTTCTATACCTAATGTCCCTTCAACGGGTCCACCTTCTTTGCGCCAGTATTCGATTCCACCTAGTAGTTCTTTTACTGGAAATCCAAGAGAAGCTAATTTGGCTGCTGCTTTGGTTGCTCCATTACAAGCAGGTCCCCAGCAGTAAGTTACAATGGTCGTGTTTTTATCTAAATGGGCAGTTGTTTTCTCATTGATCTGCCTGCCTGTAATATGAATTGCACCTGAAATATGGCACTGCTCATAAGTTGCTTCATCTCGTACATCTAATATTACAAATGGCGGATTTCCTTTTTGACAATCGATCATGACATCAGCCACATCGGTTTCGTATGCGGCTTTAGCTGTAAAATGACGATAAGCATCTGTCGTATTTGCCGCAGGGGTTTCAAGTGTAAGTGAAAAGCGTGGAGCACGATTCATAAGTAGACAACTCCTTCAATAGTGGGTTATGTTGAATAAGACTAAGAGATAGGGTCTGTATTGATTGTACAAAAAGTAAAAGATACAAGTGTTATAGAGTTATAGATACTCACTATCGATCTGATCGATAATACATTTATTTGATAGAAGCTATATAAGAGATTCCGTATTTTTGCGTAGAGAAAGAGTGATTAGATGGAACTGTTATATCTCAAAACGTTTTGTGAATTGGTAAAATGGGGCAATTACACACGTACTGCGCAGGCACTCGATTATGCTCAATCCAGTGTAACCAATCATATTCAGCGATTAGAACAATTATATGGTGGAAAACGATTATTTCAGCGCAAAGGCAATACTGTGATATTAACGCCAATCGGAGAGAAGTTACTACCCTATGCTCGTCAAATGATTGATTTACAACAACAAGCCAGACAAGCATTATCTATAGAAGATCTTGAACCTTCGGTGCTAACGATAGGAACGATTGAAAGTCTATCTCTTTACTATTTGCCCGGTATTATGGCACAGTTCCGACAACAGTATCCTCATATACAAGTCAAAATTGTATTAGATCAAGAACAACAACTGATACGTCGTCTACGCGAGCAAGAATTAGACATTGCTCTTATTTTGGATACACCGTATCAAGCTCGTGATATCACATCGATTCCCCTTTTTCCTGTAGAAATGAAAGTCGTGATCTATCCAGAGCATACACTGGCTCAACGTTCTTCCATCTCTGCTGGTGATCTGCATCAACAACCGTTAATTTTGACAGAAGAAGGATGTACGTATCGCGCCTATCTGATCCAAAAGATGAAAGAACAACAACAGATCAGTCAGATTTATCTGGAACTGGGTAATATCGAATCGATTAAGCAAGCTGTTGCCAAGCAATGGGGAATCGCTTTTTTACCTCAATTTGTATTGCATCAAGAAGAAGCATACAGTGGATTGCACATTCTCCCCTGGAAAGAAGAAGATCCGCAGTTATATAGCCAGATTCTGTACCATGCAGAGCGACCGCTGAGTAGTATCGCCGCAGATTGGGTTACTTTATGTAGAGCCAATCCTACCGTAGCCGTACTTTGAAAAAATGTTACACAGTTATTCCTATACAATTAATAGGATTAAACTTCATTTTCATTTGAAATCAAGGTATACTATGGAAGGAAACTTGAAAGGGTTAGCCCTTTTTTGCCAAAACAGATTGCGAAGGAGTGTCATTATGTCAAAAGTATTAGTTTTTGGTCATAAAAATCCGGACACGGATACGATTACAGCTGCGCTTGCTTATGCAGCATTGAAAAAAGAATTGGGTGTAGATGCTGAAGCGGTTCGTCTAGGTGAAGTGAACGGCGAAACACAATACGCTTTGGATTATTTTAAAGTAGAAGCTCCACGTCTTGTAGAAAAAGTCGCTGCTGAAGCGAAAGAAGTTATTCTTGTTGACCACAATGAGCGTCAACAAAGTGCCGATGATATCGAAGACGTTACAGTAATCGAAGTTATCGATCATCACCGTATCGCTAATTTTGAGACTAGCGGCCCGTTATACTATCGTGCAGAACCTGTAGGTTGCACAGCAACAATTTTGAATAAATTGTATAAAGAACATGGCGTATCAATCTCCAAGCAAAATGCAGGTTTGATGTTATCTGCAATTATTTCAGATTCATTGTTGTTCAAATCGCCTACATGCACACCACAAGATGTAGAAGCAGCGAATGAATTGGCTCGTATTGCTGAAGTGGATATTGCTAAATACGGTCTGGATATGCTTAAAGCAGGTGCTGATCTAAGCGACAAAACAGTAGAGCAATTGATCACTTTGGATGCAAAAGAATTCCAAATGGGTGATGCTAAAGTCGAAATCGCGCAAGTCAATGCGGTAGATGTGAATGACGTATTGTCTCAACAAACAGCGATTGAAGCAGCATTAACAGCAGTTATTGAGAAAAAAGGTCTGGATCTATTCTTATTTGTAGTAACAGACATTTTGAACAACGATTCTGTAGGTCTTGCTCTAGGCAAACGTACAGATGTTGTAGAAGAAGCATACAATGTAAAACTTGAGAATAATCAAGCTATGCTTAAAGGTGTTGTTTCTCGTAAATCTCAAATCGTACCTGTATTAACAGATACATTTGCTAAATAATATAATCATATGCTACATAAGCATATAGTTATCCAAAAGGCGGTTGGAGTTCTATTCCAATCGTCTTTTTTTGGTGTATAAATATATTGCCTTCAAGCTAGTGCTAGGCTACACTTTTGTACATCAACATCAACATCAACATCAACATCAACATCAACATCAACATCAACATCAACATCAACATCAACATCAAGTGGGAGGGCGTTTATGACGACACGAGCTAAATTGATTGGACCCGCACGCTTTAGTGTAGCTGTTCATGCTCTTGCCGGGCTTGCTTCAAATGGTGGAACATTATCCAGCGCGATGCTTGCTGCTCAAGTTCATTCCCATCCAACCTTTTTACGAAGAATACTAGCTACACTAGCCAGTCATAAAATTGTAGATACGCGAGAAGGACGAGACGGTGGTTATACTTTGCGGATGCCAGCCGATCAATTAACGTTGTCTGCTATCTACCTTGCTATTCGTATCGAACAACCGATGCATGAGTTGCCTACCGCTGACGGTATACAAGATAGTCAAAAGGCAAATCAGCGATTGAGTAATATCATGAAAGGTGCAGAACAACAAGTGATAGATTATCTTCAACAATTCACATTAGCTGATATTATAGAAGATTCAGATGATTATTAGAACGATGCTGTGTAAGCTATTATTCAGCTACAAGCAGAGCGGTTATATCAATACACCAAGCACAGGATAAACGTAAAACTGAAAAGTATATCAAAAGACAGTAAGTACTCAGCATAAAGACTCTATTTCTCAACAACATCGTACAGTTGTTATTGAAATAGAGTCTTTGTATGGACTGAATAGACAGAAGTATTATCCTACTTGCTGAATATAAGTAGATGTACTTTCAAAAAAATATTAAGTCTCTTTTGTCTGTTGCTCTTCTTTAGCAGCACGACGAGCAAACCATGTTGCTAATAACGAACCTGAAATATTATGCCATACACTAAAAATGGCACTTGGCACAGCGGCTAAAGGATTGAAATGAGCCGCAGCTAGACTTGCTCCTAGCCCTGAATTTTGCATACCTGTCTCAAAAACAATAGCTTTACGTTGTGCAGGATTCATACGAATCGCTTTGGCAAACAAATATCCGAGCAAATAACCAAGTCCATTATGTAAAATAACGACAAGGAAAATCAATAATCCTGTTTCAACAATTTTGTCGCGATTTAGACCTACAACAATCGAGACGATCAATACAATCGCAAGCGTAGAAACAAAAGGCAATGCCACTGTAGCCGCTTCTGCTTGTTTGCGAAATAGTGATTTTACAATAACGCCTAGTACAATAGGAACGATCACGACTTTGAGGATATCTAGAATAAGACTGCTTGCACTAATATCCATCCATTGTCCAGCAAGTAACGAAATCATCGCCGGTGTAGCCAGTGGAGCGATCAGAGTCGATACAGAAGCGATAGATACGCCTAGCGCTACATCTCCTTTAGATAAAAAAGTCATAACATTAGAAGATGTACCACTTGGACAACAACCGACAAGAATTACACCCACAGCAATATCAGGCGGAAGTTGCAATGCAATCGCTAGACCATAAGCAAGTAACGGCATAATAATATAATGCCCTACTACTCCCAGCGCAACATCTAACGGACGACGAAACACTTCGCGAAAATCAGCAGAAGACAACGTCAATCCCATTCCAAACATCACGATTCCAAGCAATAACGAAATCTGTCCTTTCAACCCTGTAAATACACCAGGCATAAAAAATCCAAGTAACGCAAATAATATCACCCAGATCGAAAATGTATCCCCTACAAACTTACTAACTTTGGCTACAGCATTCATGATGTAATCTCCTATTCTAAGTAATATATACATAATTAGTTATTGTTTTGACAAGCAATTATAAAAATATAGCTCATCAACGCTTTAATGCGCAAAAACTAAGGTATGCAAATTTTACTATAAAAGATTTTACATGGCTACTGTTTTGATTATTTTTATTGATAAAATTTTTATTAATTCTATCTATTTTTGATTTAGGAAGGCAACAATTGTAATTCCTTATCAATAATAGATATTAACTTCGTTTTATTCGTTAACTCAAAAATACAACGTGCCTTAAAAATATATATTTTTCCTTCTTCAATACGATTCAATTTAATCAAATTGCTACCTACTTGATAATGTAATTCTCCAAACAAATAGAGATTTTCTTCACGTATACATAATTTAATTCCGATTTCTGAATAAAATATAGATTTTTGATATTCTTCAAGGTTGATTAAAGTTTTAGAAAAATTGTAATAGATGCGGAGTTGGATTTTTTTATCTTGAATGAGTGGGAGTTTTTCTAAACTATCCAAAGCTAGAGAAAAAAGCTCAGCTGCTTTAGAAAAATTTTTTAATTGATCATGAATTATTCCTAAACTATTAAGTATTTCAGTTTGCCGTTCAGAATAGATCAAATTAATCCTTGAGGTTAAATGTAAAGCAGTATAAAGACAATTTGTAGCGTAGTCAACATCCTTATGAATTTGAAAATGGCACATTCCTTCATGCCACAATAAGAATTGTTTTTTTTCTGGAGAATTAAATAAGGGATTATTTTTTTCTTTTTGTACCATCCATAGTGCTTCATCATATTCTTTATCTCTAACGTGTTTTCGTAAAAAGTAGAAAAAATCATTCACATAATCAAACTCAGGACTTTTAACAACTGAAAAAAAATAATCCAGTGTAATACCAAGTCTATTCGTTAATTCGGATAAAGTACTGCTTAAAGGAAGAATATCTCCTTTTTCAATTTTACTAATTTGAGCTTGCGTACAGATATCTTTTGCCAATTGTGTTTGTGACATTCCCATTTCTAATCTGAATTTTTTTAAGGTTGATCCAATAGTTGTGTATTGGTACATAATCTCCTCCTCAAATATAAATGGAATATTCCTACAATTATATTTTATCACGCTAGAGCAAATATATGTTATTTAGTAGCATAAAAACTAAAAAATATAAGACTAGAACCGTTTTTCATGAATTTTAATAATAATGTATGCTGAACTTAGTTAATAAACAGGAGGTGTTGATCGTGAAAAATGTATTCAGATCATTATGTGTTGGATTAGTATTTCTATCAGCTGTTAACTTCATAATGGGAATAACCACAGTCACCAAAAACATCTCCATTGAAAAAGATAAAATTCAAGTATCCAAAGAAGTAGAGTTACCTCACGAGAATGGGTTAGAGGTCTAATTAGACTTTTAATAGATATTATTCTAGAAAGGAGGAACCCATTATGAAAAAAAGTATTGTTTTAAAACCTGTTGATATTAAAGATTTAAAAGAAATGGAAGCTAATCGTAGAGCAGCTTCTGGACGTTGTGCAAGCGGTCGTTGTGCTGCAGGTCGTTGCTAATTAAAATACTTAAGAGGTGTAAAGAGCTCCGGCTTTTTACACCTCTATTATTTAATAAGGGTGATGTAGAAAATGATCATTATAGAGGTCATGATTATATACATTTTCTTTACTTTTATAAGCACTTATATTCATGAGTTAGGTCATGCTTTGAGTGCTTATTTTTTGGGAGCAGAACAAGTCGCTATTACTAAGCAAAGAAACTCCTATCAGATAGAATTTAAAACGTACTTTTCATTTTCGTATCCTATTACACTTTCAAAAAATATAGTGATTAGTTTTGCAGGAGTAGTTGTACAATTTTTATTTTCTGTTTTGTGTATTATTCAACCTTTTTCTATAAGTTTGTCGTTAATTTCGTTGGTGTATATGCCCTATATCTTTTTTAATATTTTATATTTTTATGGGCTGGATGGATATTATGTACTGGAAAATTTAAAAACAGAAGCTGTAAAAAAATGGAGTGTTGTATTAACCATTATTTTTGGATGCAGTTGGATTTTTGCATGGAATGGATTGTTAGAGATTTGGAATCAACCTTTATTGATAGAGAAAGTCACATATCTTGTACTTAGCCTATTTATATGGGGACAAATTGCAGTGAAGTTCATTCGTAATATTTTAAAAGAAAGAAGGTTAGAATATGACAAATATTAAATATATTTTGGAAAAAAATAATCGTGGAGAATCTATTATAAGCGATGAATCATTAGAATTTTTTTGGACATCAGAGGACATTTCAATACGGAGCAAAGAAAACAAATTAACATTCTATAATATTCAGGAAGATGTTCCTGTAAATGCAAAAAGTATTCATATTGTCGGAGTTCCATATAGTTCAGGTTCCAATCACAACAATAGTTCGGTAGAACAGTTTCCCCATACATTACGTTATTTGAGTACCAAGACGCCAATTTATCCTTCCCTAAACGATCTATATACTAGCGGAATTTTGGATTTGAATAATGAAAAAATTCTTCATGATTGTGTACTGAATGATTTAGGAGATATCACATTTGTAGAACAATCAAAACAAGAATTAGAATCAAAATTAAACACTTATATAGACCATTTTTGCTCTACAGAATCTCAATTTTCTTTTATTGGCGGTGACCATTCTATTACATACTATATTTTGAAGCAATTAAAAGAGAATGGGAAAAATATTATTTATATTCACTTCGATGCTCATCTGGATTGTGGTTCGGATCCGTTGCGCTTAGATGTAGAAGTAGATCATGGTAATTTTGTACGCCATTTAATACAAGATCAAATTGTAGAGCATGTTGTTCAATTAGGAGTTAGAGGCTTGCGTTCTCTAGGTCAGTATTACGAACACACTAATTTATCTTATATTTCTAGTCAAAAGCTAAATGTTAATTCGGTAAAGAAAGCAATAGAGCCTTTATTAAATAAAAATTCGTATTTCTATATTTCTTTCGATGTAGATGTTTTGGATCCTACTATATTTCCATATGTTGATTTTCCTTCTTCTGGAGGGGCTTCTATAGAACAGATATTTGAAGTGTTGCAAATGTTTCAGAGCGTGCCTAATATTATTGGCTTTGATGTTGTAGAAGGACAGGGGGCAAATACAGATCATATTCCTTATCAATACGATGTAATCATAAATATTTTTTCTCAATTACTCAATGTATTGAATAAATCCAAAAATATAATAAATGGAGGAGAATGATGATGAATATAAAAACTGAAGATTTAAAAAGTCAATTGAATCAGTTACTTCAAACGGAAAAAGAACTAGGAGTTGAGTATGATGATTTTATGGCTTTAATGAATATATGTAAGGAATTTTTGCCTTTAGATCATACATCTTCTACAGATGTCGAAAAAATTTGGATGCAATATAGACTTAATAATTTAGAACAAAATGAGTATCGATTTCAGCCAGAATTGTTTACAGGATTTGATGAAATTATTGGTCAAGAACATATATTAGAATGTATCCAAAATAAAGGTGTATTTGGTACTTTTCATTATGGAGCTTATCGATATGTAGCTTTAGAGCTAATCAAACTAGTTAAAGAACATTCATCTTCTCTAGATGTGGTTGTAGATACAGATTCTTATGAAAGCGAAAAAGATCTACACAAATGGAATGAAATAAGAAAAAAAGCAGATGTTAACTATATTATTTCAGAAGAACATGGAAGTGGCTTGAAATTAGTACGCATATTAAAGAATAGAGGAAATATTCTTTTATATTTAGATGGTAATACAGGTTCAGGAGAAGATTCTCAACCTATGTTTTGTGATCATATCACTTCTTCTGTAAACATGAGAAGTGGTATTTATCGACTTGTTTCTTTATTAAAAAAAGAGTTGTGTGTTATTTTAGCTGATCAGCCTGAACCTGGTTACAATAGATTAATTGCCTATAAACCATTTGCAGTATCAAAATCAAATATTAAAGAAGGTGTCGATCAAAGTTATGAATTTTTTCGAGAATCTTTATTGCATCGTCCAGATTTATGGCGCTTCTGGTATAGACACCATCACTATGTAGAAAATTGGCAAGAAATAGCGGCAAACCAAGACCTAGCTACTCCTAATATCGATTGGGTTGAAGCAGAATATGGCTTAGGAATTGATTTGAGAACAGGTCACATGTACGAAACTAAAACAAGTTGAGGTAAATATTATGGAATTGTGGAGAAATAAACAATTTATTTATTTGTTTTCAGCACGTTTTGTCGCATTGATTGGGGATGGCTTGTTATTTTTAGTATTATTGAAAATGTTGGAACTAAAAAATACTGGTAGCATAGGGTTGTCTTTCTATTATCTTGCTGCAGGTATTCCAGCATTTTTATTCGCTATACCTGCAGGAGCAATTGTAGAAAAATCTAATTTACAAAAAACAATGATAGCTACAGATATTGTACGTGCAATATTAATTTTTGTTTTTATTGTAATGAATTTGTATGTCACCTATTCACCGATACTGATTTATTGTTTATTATTCCTAATTACTATTAATGACATGTTTTTCTTACCTGCAAGTCAATCTTTACTTCGTTGGATTGTACCTGAACATCTCAGACCGCAAGCCAATGGGCAATTACAAATAGCTATGATGACAGGAAAGTTATTATCTTATTCATTAGGTGCATTTCTTATTAAAATAGGATTAGAGTTAAACGCGTTATTAAGTATAGTGATAATTTCTTTTTTAGTCTCTATATGTATAGTTTTTCAAATAAAGCCACAGATTATCAATCGTGCTGATTCCTCAGAAAAAACATTTCAACTTGCTGTAGAAGGATTGAAATTTATTCAAAATACTAAAATTATAAAAAAAATCTTTATTATATTTGGTTGTGCATGGTTAATAGGTTCATCTATTGATATTTTTTTAATTTCATATCTAAACGATGTATTACAATTAGGTACAGAAGATCTTTACCTGATCACAACATTTTCACTATGCGGTATTGTAATTGGTTCTTTTTTAGGACCCAAATGGTATAGTACAATCAATAAAAAGCTAGGATTTTATCTACCCAGTTTAATTTTTGGACTTGTCATTTTGATGTATGCTATGAAGCTTCCTTTTTTTATACTTTTATTTTCGTTGATGATAGGCGGTATAGCTCAAGGCGTATTTTTGACATTTATTAATTCTTATTTGCAGGAAATTACGTCTCAAGATTATTATGCAAGAGTATCAAGTTTTTATACCTTGTTAATGCAAGGAGCAAGTTTGCCAGGTTTCTTTTTAATCGGTTTTTTAATTCAACAAACAAGCGTCGTGTACGTAGGTTATATCATTGGAATTTATATGATAACATTATCTATATTTTCTTTCTTTTTGTTACCTAATATTAGGAATGAAAATGAGAAAAATATCATCCTTCCTAGAAAATCGTTAGAAGATGATTATGTCTCATAACGTGAAACATCATATGAGTACGATATCCAAGCATGTCTTCATGACATGCTTTTTTGAATGCGATAACTATATAAAGATATTAATTTAATCTAAATTCTATTGTTTTTTATTTCACATATAAGGCATGATAGAGAAATACATCCAATTCGCAAAAAAATGAGGTTAGCATCCCTTACAGTAACAACCATTTCAATACATAAGGAGAATGATCAAATATGCTAATACATAATGATATCCCAGAACGTTATCAGGTCGGTATTTTGTTGTTTGATGAAGTGGAAGTAATGGATTTTGCAGGGCCGTTTGAAGTGTTTTCACTTGCAGAGACGGTAGATAAGCAGAAATTATTTCAAGTACACACGATATCTCCAGATGGTGAACTTATCAGTGCTCGTAACGGACTAAAAGTACAACCGGATTATGCGATTCAAGATATGCCTGCAATGGATATTTTAATTATTCCCGGTGGGTACGGGGCAGAAGAAATCATTATTCATGATCCTGTCATTATCAAATGGATACAAACACAAGCTCAACAGGTGAAATTACTAGCTTCTATTTGTACCGGTGCATTGGTGCTAGCAGAAGCAGGGATGTTACAAGGTCTAGAAGCAACTACTCATTGGATGGATCTGGATCGATTGCAACAAGATTATCCTGATGTGATCGTCAAATCAGGTGTGAAATTTGTAGATCAAGGATCGATTATGACATCCGCAGGCATCTCGGCAGGTATCCATTTGGCATTACATATTGTAAGTGAATGGGTTAATATAGACTGTGCTCGAACTATCATCAAACGAATGGATATAGATATTGAGATGTAATGAAACAACTTACTTAGGGAGAAAAGAGTGATTAACGATGTTTCACGGTCAGGCGATTTTGCCAGCAGCCAAAAGTATGAAGCAATTTGAACAAATCTTATCCAGTTCATATGAATATGGAGTATTTTTGGATACCCATATTGCTCAACTCAAAAATATTTATAAAATGGCAAATCATCATCACAAAAAAATGTTTTTGCATGCCGATCTAGTACATGGTCTCAAAAATGATGAGTATGCAGCTGAATATTTGTGTCAGGAGATTAAGCCTTACGGTATTATTTCGACACGCGGTAATATGATTTTAAAAGCCAAGCAAAAAGGAGTTATCGCTATTCAGCGTGTTTTTATGCTTGATACGATTGCGCTGGAGAAAAGTTATGCTTTATTGCAAAAGACACAGCCTGATTATATTGAAGTCTTACCCGGCGTTGTTCCTCATATGATCAAAGAAGTCATTGAACGCACCAATATTCCTGTATTTGCAGGTGGATTGATTCGTACAGCCAATGATGTGGAACAAGCACTTGCTGCGGGGGCAACAGCGGTTACGACATCCAATGATCAGTTGTTTGCTCATTACCGTACAGACAAGTAAAAAAACAGTCATAATGAAGATCACATGAATATTGTCATGTTGACACCGCTTACATGTTACGATATGATGAACTTATCAAGTTAATAATGTGACGGAGAACCGGAGAGCCACGCAAAGACCCCTACATCTGAAGGGGTGGTTTGCAGTGGCTTTTTCTGTTGTCTATCGGTTGAAATAACTTGCTACTTCGAATGGAGGGAAATATAATGTCACCATTTATAGCTGAATTGGTAGGAACGATGATTCTGATTGCATTAGGCGCTGGTGTTTCTGCCGGGGTTGCACTTAAAGGATCTTTTGCAGAAAGTTCTGGTTGGATGGTTATCACTGCAGGTTGGGGTCTTGGAGTAGGAATGGCAGTATATGCTGTCGGCGATATTAGTGGGGCTCATTTGAACCCGGCTGTAACATTAGCACTTGCATTTAACGGCGATTTTCCATGGAGTCAGGTTCCATCATATATTCTGGCACAGATGATCGGAGCTATGGCAGGCGCATTACTGGTCTACTTACAATACTTACCGCACTGGAAAGCAACTCCAGATCCTGCGACTAAATTAGGCGTGTTTTCAACTTCACCGGCTATTAAACATCCTGTCGGAAATATGTTGAGTGAAATTATCGGTACATTTATTTTTGTCATGGTATTGTTATCTATGGGTGCCAATCAATTTACAGAAGGTGTTCATCCATTGATTGTCGGTTTATTAGTTGTTAGTATCGGATTGTCGCTTGGAGGTACAACAGGGTATGCTATTAATCCAGCTCGTGATCTAGGTCCTCGTCTGATGCATACATTGTTACCGATTGCTGGTAAAGGATCTTCCAATTGGCGATACGCTTGGGTTCCATTTATCGGCCCATTGTTAGGTGGTTCGATCGGCGGTCTATTTTATAAAAATGTATTTCAGGGTCAAAGTACTCCGATGTTATGGGTACTATTACTGGTTACTGTGATTTGCTTGTTTTTCGCTCATCGTTCAGGTCGCAAAACACAAGAATCTGTTTCTAGCAAAGTAACCGCTTAAATCTAAATCTAAAACTACTCACACTATGTATACCACTCAAGGAGGAACTTATTTATGGAAAAATATATTATGGCACTGGATCAAGGAACAACAAGCTCACGCGCAATTTTGTTTAACAAAAAAGGTGAAATTGTATACATGGCACAACGTGAATTTCCACAATATTTCCCTAAGCCAGGTACAGTAGAACAAAATGCGAATGAAATTTGGAGTTCGATTCTAGCGGTTATCGCTTCTTGTCTGTCCGAGTCTGGAATCAAGCCTGTACAAATCGCAGGGATCGGTATTACGAACCAACGTGAAACCACTGTAGTCTGGGATCGCAAAACAGGAGATCCTGTCTATAATGTACTGGTATGGCAATCTCGCCAAAGTGCTGAAATCTGTGAAGATCTTAAAAAGCGTGATCTAGAACAAACTTTCCGTGATAAAACAGGATTGTTGATCGATCCTTACTTCTCCGGTACGAAAGTAAAATGGATTCTGGATCATGTTGAAGGTACACGTGAACGTGCAGAACGTGGAGAATTAATGTTCGGGACTATTGATACATGGTTGATCTGGAAATTATCCGGTGGTAAAGCGCATGTAACGGATTATTCTAATGCTTCTCGTACATTAATGTATAACATCTATGAATTGAAATGGGACGAAGAGTTGTTAGATATTTTAGGAGTTCCAGCTTCAATGTTACCAGAAGTGCGTCCTTCTTCTGAAGTCTATGCACATACCGTTGATTATCATTTCTTCGGTCAAAATATTCCGATTGCTGGCGCAGCAGGAGATCAACAAGCAGCATTATTCGGACAAGCTTGCTATGAAAAAGGATCGATCAAAAACACATACGGTACAGGTTGCTTTATGCTTATGAATACTGGCGAAGAACCGATCCGCTCCGAGCATGGTCTAATCACAACGATCGCTTGTGGTGTAGATGGCAAAATTCATTATGCACTAGAAGGAAGTATCTTTGTAGCTGGTTCTGCTATTCAGTGGTTACGTGATGGTCTACGTATGTTCCGGGATGCGGCAGATAGTGAAGCTTATGCTGCACGTGTAGAATCTACAGATGGCGTATATCTTGTACCTGCTTTTGTAGGATTGGGTAGTCCATATTGGGATAGTGAAGTACGTGGAGCCGCATTTGGTCTCAGCCGCGGAACAACCAAAGAACACTTTATTCGTGCTACATTAGAATCACTAGCTTACCAGACCAAAGATGTATTAACCGCAATGGAAAGCGATACAGGGCTTAAAGTAGAATCATTGAAAGTCGATGGCGGCGCAGTAAAAAATAAATTCTTAATGCAGTTTCAAAGCGATATTCTAGGCGTTCCTGTAGATCGTCCTGTAGTAAATGAAACGACAGCGCTAGGAGCAGCTTATCTGGCAGGACTTGCAACAGGTTATTGGACAAGTCTTGATGAGATTGCCGCAGCACATGAAGAATTAAATGATCAATTTACACCGAATATGGAAGAGTCCCGTCGTGAAAGTCTATATGCTGGCTGGCAAAAAGCTGTTCATGCAACCATGGCTTTTAAATAAATAAAGTAAGCAAATAGAATCGAATAAATATGTAATAGCAAAAACCCCTTTTCTGGATTCAAGAGAAGGGGTTTTTAGTATATGTTATTTTCAAAAAAATGGATGCAATCCTTCTCATTCTATGCTAAGATTTCAATTGATAATGATAATCTTTATCATTTAAAAGCGACATATCATAATATAAAAGGCGGTTATACAGCATGTATAGTATCAAAAAAGTAAGTATAATCTTAACGACGATTGTGCTAATTGCTATTCTGGCAGCTTGTGGTCAAAGTACAACATCCACATCTTCTACATCTGCACCAACCTCTACAGATACACCAGCAACAACGAATAAGACGATTACATACAAAGCAGCAAATGGTGAAGTCCAAGTACCCGGTCATCCTCAGCGCGTAGTTGTGATAGCAGATAGTTATTACGGATATTTATATGCATTAGGGATCAAGCCGATTGCAACAATTGATTATGTATTTCAAAGTGCAATTTTAAAAGAAACGACAGAAGGTGTAACCAACTTAGGTAATAACCCGGATGTTGAAAAAGTATTAGCTCTAGATCCAGATCTAATTGTAGTCTGGGATAACGATAAAAATATAGAAAATTATGAGCAAATTGCTCCTACTGTTGCGATCAAATACGGACAATATACGTACAAGGAATTATTGCAAGAATTCGGTAAAATGACAGGTACAGAGGATAAAGCTAAAGAAGTAGCCGCTGCCTGGGAAAGCAAAATCAACAAACTAAAACCACAAGTACAAGCCGCAGTCGGCGACAAAACAGTATCTATTCTGCAACCATATGCTAAAGGGATCTATGCGATGGGTGATACGTATGGTCGCGGAGGAGAGATTATTTATCAAGCATTAGGTCTTGAAGGTACACCGATGTTGCAAAAAGAAGCTATTGATAGTGGCAAAGGTTTTGCAAGTCTTTCCCTTGAAAATCTGCCTGATTTTGCAGGCGATTATATTTTCACTTCACCGTGGGGTGGAGATGGTGATAAAGATGGAAGTAACGTATACAACAGCAGTCTATGGAAAGACTTGCCGGCAGTGAAAAATAACCACGTATTCAAAATTGATCCGGTTGCTTATTATTTCAACGATCCGATTTCGATGAATGGACAGCTTGATTATATTGTAAAATGCCTAACTCAATCGTAACCCATCATTACTAATGTTTAAAAAATTGTCTAAATTCTTTGCTACCCTAAAGCTAATATGGTACAATACAGTTAACAAGTTAATAATAATGTCATGAGACTTTGGAGAGACCACGAGTACACGCGGTATACAACCGTTTTAGTGTAATTATTCGTGGTCTCTTTTTTATGGCTTATGATTGGTAAAAATAAACAGTATAGCGCGTTCAAATAAGGGAGGATATACCGATGAATACAACATTTTCAGCACAAAACAGAGCAAATGCATTAGAGCATATGAGCAGTGACGTATTAGATGTACTGGTAATTGGTGGCGGAATTACAGGATCAGGGATTGCTTTAGATGCCGTTACTCGCGGAATGAAAACAGGGCTGGTAGAAATGCAGGATTATGCCGCAGGAACATCCAGTCGTTCTACGAAACTGGTTCATGGTGGATTACGTTATTTGAAGCAATTTGAAGTGAAGATGGTTGCAGAAGTAGGGAAAGAACGTGCTGTCGTATATGAAAATGGACCGCATGTTACTACACCAGAATGGATGCTACTTCCTTTTCACAAAGGCGGAACATTCGGTAGCTTCAGTACTTCAATCGGTCTACGTGTATACGATTACTTAGCAGGTGTCAAAAGAAATGAACGTCGTAAAATGTTAAGTGTTAAAGAAACGATGGGCAAAGAACCTTTGATCAAAAAAGATGGTCTACAAGGTGGCGGTTATTATGTAGAATACCGTACCGATGATGCTCGCTTAACGATTGAAGTGATCAAAGAAGCGGTCAGACGTGGTGCTTATGCGTCTAACTATACCAAAGCATCTGAATTTATTTATGAAAATGGCAAGCTAAAAGGTGTAAAAGTCACCGATACGATTAACGGTCAAGAATATAGTATTTTCGCTCGCAAAGTAATCAATGCAGCCGGTCCATGGGTAGATACACTTCGTCAATTGGATAAATCCAAAAAAGGTAAAGTACTACAAATGACTAAAGGGATTCATTTGGTTATCGATCATGAGCGTTTCCCGTTAGAACAAGCTGTTTATTTTGATACACCGGATGGTCGGATGGTATTCGCGATTCCGAGAGATGGCAAAACGTATGTTGGTACAACCGATACCGTCTACAAAGCAGATCCGATCCACCCACAAATGACACTGGAAGATCGTGATTATGTATTAAAAGCGATCAACTATATGTTCCCGAGTGTGAAAGTTACAGCCGCTGATGTCGAATCAAGCTGGGCAGGTGTACGTCCATTAATCTATGAAGAAGGTAAAGATCCTTCTGAAATTTCGCGTAAAGATGAAGTATGGCAATCAGATAGTGGCTTGATTACGATTGCTGGTGGTAAATTAACAGGTTACCGCAAAATGGCGGAAATGGTTATAGATCTAGCTGCTGAATTGATCGGCAAAGAACAAGGCAAAAAATTCAAACCTTGTCAGACCAAACATATGGCAATCTCTGGTGGGGATGTAGGCGGTTCAGCGAACTTACCTGCTTTTATTTTGCAACAAGGAGACAAAGGTAGACAAGCTGGATTAACAATAGAACAAGCAGAATATCTAGCAGGCTTCTACGGTTCCAATGTAAGCAAATTATTTGATCTGGTACGTCAATCAGACTCTATCGCAGATGAATTGAAATTACCAGCAGATATTCGCGCTCGTATTGCGTATGCTATTCAAGAAGAAATGACAGTTAAACCGGTCGATTTCTTTATCCGTCGTACAGGAGCTTTATTCTTCAATATCAATTGGGTACATGAATGGAAACAACCTGTGATCGAATATATGTCCAGACGTTTTAACTGGACAGCCGACCAAAAACGTCGCTACACTGACGAATTAGAAGGACATTTACATGATGCTGTTGTACCTGTTGATGCTCCAACGAAAAGTGAATTTGCAGTCTAATTTTAACTTTAATGTAGAATATAATGTATTCAGGGCTCTTCCTTTGTGGAAGGGTCTTTTTATATGTAGATTGAAGTCATCTACGACTTTAGTCTAGGTTTATTTTCTTCTATAGGCGGATGAGTTGCAAAGCAAGGTGTGATACAGTGTAATCAAGGATAATCGAATAGAAAAGGGGTGTGTAAGGATCATGATTAAAAAAGCAGTTCTTGCACCGGTATTATTGTTGTTAGGTGTTTATTTATTTTTGAATCCGGGCGGGTCTACAGGGGTAGGAACTATTTTTGCTACATTTTGGCCGACTTTGTTTGTTATTCCGTTAGGGCTATTTTTTCACTGGTTACATTTTTCGTTAATGAATTCCAAACACAAAGGGTTATTGATTCCAGGTGGAATTTTGCTAGGAGCAGGTGTAGTGAGTCAAATCGCTACATTGTTTGATCTTTGGGCTGTGATGTGGCCGGGTTACATACTTGCAGTAGCGTTAGGATTGTTTGAGTTTTACTGGTTAGGTTCTCGTAACAAATGGTTGTTGATTCCGATTAATATTTTGACAGTAATCGGATTGTTGTTTTTCGCTGTCTTTTCGTTAGATTCTATACTCCATCACGTGGTATTTGTACAACCTTTGGTTGCACTTGCTGTTTTATTAGGCGGAGCATGGTTATTAGTCGATCGTAAACCGAAAACAAAATAATATAACATATTGAAGTTATCCATATATGATGAAGTCGTATATGTGATACAACGATTTTTAAGCAAAGCGATTTGAACAGTAATCTCTGTTCTGATCGCTTTTTTTGTTGTGTATCATTAGGATTTTTTGTATAGAATCAAAGCATAGCAGTCAAAAATGGGTAATGTATTTCATATGTGTACATCTATACATACTTTTAGTGAGCAAATAGATAGATCACGCAAAGGGGAGCAAGGTATGGAATTTTTGAATTTGATATTGGTTATTGTACTGATTTTATTAACAGCCTTTTTTGTAGCATCTGAGTATTCGATTATTCGTGTACGTATTTCCAAGATCAATCAATTGGCTGATGAAGGCAACAAAAATGCAGTTGCTGTTCAGAATATTATTTCCAAATTGGATGAATTTTTATCAGCTTGTCAGTTAGGAACGACGCTCACATCACTAGCACTGGGTTGGTTAGGAGAATCGACGATAGAAGAATTACTTCATCCGATCTTTGTCTGGGTTCATGTTCCAGCAGGATTAGAATCGGTCATATCGTTTATTATCGCCTTTTTGTTACTGACCTATTTCGAAGTGTTGATCGGAGAACTGGTTCCCAAATCGTTCGCTATTCAACTGGCTGAACCGATGGCATTATTTTTTGCTCGTCCGATGATGGTCTTTTACCGCATTACGTATCCATTTAACTGGGTACTGAGCCGTTCAGCACGTCTGATTACCGGATTATTCGGAGTAAAGCCTATCTCTGAACAAGATGCCGCACAGAGTGAAGCAGAATTACGATTTGCTCTATCGGAAGGATTCAAAAGTGGTAATATTACACCGACAGAATATCGTTATTTGAATAATGTGTTTGAATTTGATGAATTAGTCGGTAGCGAGATTATGGTTCCACGTACAGAGATGAAGTATATCGGGCATGAAGCACAATTAGCAGACTTCTATGAGCTGGTGAAAGAAGAGCCGTACAGCTTGATTCCTGTCGCTCTGGATGGAGACAAAGACCGTATTATTGGATTGCTCAATGTCAAAGAAGTATTGCGTGATGCTGTGAGTCATCCACATACACCTACTGATCCGATTGCGCCTTTTATCAAGCCTGTCTTGCAATTGATAGAGACTGTGCCTGCTCGTGAATTATTAGGGCAAATGCAAAAGCAAAATATTCATATGGCGGTGTTGCTAGATGAGTATGGTGGAACAGCAGGTATGGTGACATTAGAAGATATTTTAGAAGAAATTGTGGGCGATATTCCTTCCAAATCAGATATCGAACCTGCTGCTACTCCAGCGATTCATAAGCTAGGAGACAAGCATTATCGTCTACAACCACTTGCATTGATTCATGAAGTGAATCGTCGTCTAGGAACGGATATCGAAGCTGGAGAAGCGTATACGATTGGTGGATGGATCTGGGCGCAGAAATTTAATATTCATGAAGGTGAATCGGTACGAGTGGAAGAATATGAATTTACCGTAACCCGTATGGAGAATCGTCATATCAAAGAAATTGAAGTGACTACATTTGAAGAAGATGAAGAAGAGGAGCAAGAGTAATCATTTTCGTCTATTCCGTAACGATGGTATACTATAACAAGTTCGTATAGTAAAAGAGGTGATTATAGATGGCTAAGAAAAATAGAGCATCTGCAAGACCGACAGCCACACCAGCACAAGATCGACCAGCTACACTCAAAGACATGCTAAGTGCTGATGTATTGGATAAGCTCAAAGCGCAAGCAACCGAGCTCAAAGCAGAAGAGCAACAACGCAAAGAGAAACAACAACAAGAAGCAGACGATGCTCGCAAAGCAGAACAAAAACGTCGTGATAACGATTTTGAATATTTGCTCGAAAACACCAAACAAGACTGGAAAAAATTCAAATAAATCTGTTAGCTACAACGTATATATCAATGATCCAAATGCCGGTATTGTGCTCGTAGGAGTGCCTTATCGGCATTTGTTATACATGTTAAATATAGAAAGTGGGAATTATAAATGAGTGGTCAGACACGCGCGAATATTAAAGCAGGAATCGAAGTCGATATTGTACTCAAACAAGATCAACGCACAGGGAAATTAACAAGAGGAATTGTCAAAGATATCTTAACCAATTCACCCAATCATCCACATGGAATCAAAGTACGTCTTCAATCAGGAGACGTAGGACGGGTAAAACATATTATTAATAGCACCGTGTAATGTTTAATAAGTAGTATTACGGCTATATCGATAAGTGAAAGAAAGATCAGATCAATATCGTGAAAGGATGATCAATTATGAAAAAGAATAGACTAGGTACATCAGATTTAATCGTAGGTGAAATTGGACTGGGTTGTATGTCTCTGGGAACAGACGAGAGCAAAGTGATTCCTTTGCTACATGAAGCACTTGATCTGGGGATTAACTTTTTGGATACAGCAGATATTTATGATAACGGGCACAATGAAGAATTGATTGGTAAAGCGATCAAAGGTCGCCGCAGTGATGTGATTATCGCTAGCAAAGTAGGTAATACTCGTGTAGAAGGTCAAGACGGCTTAGTATGGAATCCATCCAAAGCTCATATTATGGAAGCGATCAAAGAAAGCTTACGACGCTTACAGACCGATTATATTGATCTGTATCAACTGCATGGCGGTACACTGGATGACAATATAGATGAAACGATCGAAGCTTTTGCACAATTAAAAAGAGAAGGTCTGATTCGAGAATACGGTATTTCTTCGATTCGTCCTAATGTGATTCGTGAATATGTAGATCGTTCGCATATTGTCAGTGTAATGAGCCAGTACAGTATTCTAGATCGTCGTCCTGAAGAAGAAGTATTACCGTTATTAACACAAAAAGGGATCAGTTCTATTGTACGTGGTGCTGTAGCAAGTGGAGCTTTAGCAGATGGACGTGAAGACAAAGCACAGAAGGGTTATCTGGATATCAGCGGTGAAGATGTTATTAGTCTGCGCCAGCAATTAGAACCTCTTACACAAGCTAATAGAAGCCTTTCCCAGACCGCTATTCAATATGTACTTGCTCATCCAGCAGTAGCAGTGCTAGCCGCAGGAGCGAGTTCATCACAACAATTACGTGAAAATGTAGAAGCCGCTTCATCGCCAGCATTAACAGATGATGAACTGCAAATGATCCGTTCTATTCGGGCTGCTAACCAGTATACACAACACCGTTAATGATATGAAAAAGCGTTCATATTCGCATTAAATTCATTTATTCTATTTTTTTATGCTCACATCGGTCTAAAGTTCTTATTTTGGGTTAATAATAAGACAGTGTAGTGAGAGGAGAATAAATATGTGGAATGCGTTAATGTGGGGTGCGATAGCAGGCTCTGCTGTTTTATTAGGAGCTTTGATTGCCATGTTTTTCAATATGCCCAAGAAGATTATTGGTTGGATTATGGCTTTTGGTACAGGGACGCTTATCGGAGCGGTTGCTTTTGAATTGTTATCAGATGCAGTAGAAGATGGAGGCATCTGGGCAACAGGTATAGGCTTTATGGTGGGTGCGATTATATACACTGCATTTGATCTATACATATCTCGTAAAGGGGGAGCGAACCGTAAACGTTCCTATATGAGCAAGGAAGACTCGTCTTCTTCTAATTCATCCTCTAAAGAAAAGGATGGCGGCAGTCAAAGTGGACTTGGTATATTTGCAGGTACGGTGATGGATGCTATTCCTGAATCCATTATGATCGGAGCAAGTCTGCTTGCAGGTCAGGGTGTAAGTCTGGTATTAGTTATTTCTATTTTTGTCAGCAATATTCCTGAAGGATTGTCCAGTACAGTAGGGTTGAAGCAAAGTCATTATTCACGTGGCAAAATTTTTGGCATGTGGGCTGTTGTTCTGGTGATCTCTGCTCTGGCTTCGATGGCAGGGTACCTATTCTTAGAATTATTGCCAGATGAGATCAAAGCAGGAATCGGTGCTTTTGCCGGTGGTGGTATTATAGCGATGATCTGTTCAACGATGATGCCGGAAGCGTATGAAGATGGTGGCCCGTTAGTAGGGTTGATCGCTTCACTTGGATTACTGACTGCATTGTTGTTAAGTATCGGATCATAAGTCAATATCAATCGATATCTGTGTTTGAAAAGGAGCTTATTCGGTGTACATAACATCGATAAGCTTTTTTTGTCATCTTCTCGATCATTTGGTATACTAATTGATAATGATTATCAGTAGGGGGAGAGAATCGTATGCGAGGAACACTTTTTACCAAAATGTATGCAGGTCGAGACTTGCTGATTTATTTGCCACCTTCTTATGATAAAGCATCGTATCCGTTACCAGTCGTCTATGTTCATGATGGCGGAGATGTATTTGATCTGGTATTGAACGGAACTTTATATAATTTAGAACAACGCTTTGCCGCAGGTACTTTGCCGGAATTAATTCTAGTCGGGATAGCTGCGTACGATCCTTTAGTTGAATATACACCATGGTATGCACGTGCTCTTTATCCAGGGCTGGGTCATGGAGATTTTGGCGGACGGGCGACCGAGTATTTGAATCTGATTGCTCATGAGATTAAGCCATGGATCGATCAGAACTTTTATACAGATAGTCGACCTGAAATGACAGGAATTGTAGGCAAGTCTTTGGGTGGTCTGGTGTCTTTATTTGCCGCCTATGTCTATCCGCATGTGTTTGGCAGAATTGGAATTATGTCGGCTTCGCTCTGGTATGAAGGATTTATTGAATTTATGAGAGAACGTCAGCATCTATCTCCTGATCTGCGTATCTATATGGATATCGGTAATCTAGAAGGCTTGGGGAAAGCGAATCGTCAGCGGTTGATACAGACGTGCACAGATGAAGCGGTAGGTATTTTGATGAATAATCTGGCAGAATCTCATTTCTATTTTGAACGAATCGAAGGTGACGATCATGATCCTGAAACGTTTTATCAGCGTTTTCCTGATCTGACTGGGCTGGTTATTTGATCAAAAAACAGTCGGTTTATTGAAATAATCATCATTTTTAATACACTTTATACACTACATTGTTGCTAAATTACAATAAAGAGCAGATAATAAAGATAGCAACATCTTCATATTAAGAGATTATATTTTGTATTGTTGCTAATTGAATCATCATTTAAAGGAGGATCACTTCCTAATGGAAAGAATAGAATCGGAAGATCAATACCGCAATTTGATTAATGGTAACGACCTTACTGTGATCAAATTTGATACAAACTGGTGCCCGGATTGCAAAACGCTTGACCGTTTTATGGTTGATATTATCGAAAAGAACAATGATAAACAGTTCTTTGCGATGGATGCAGAAAAATTTCAAGATTTGGCAGAGCAAAATGAAGTAAGAGGAATTCCAAGCTTGCTTGTATATCGTAATGGTGAAAAAATAGCTCATTTGCACAGTAAATTTGCTAAAACACCTACGCAAGTTGCTGAATATTTAGCAACAGTAGAGTAATATAAATAAAAACGCCCGGATGGAATATATTCCATTCGGACGTTTTTTATATACAACAGGATACTACAACAGCAATGTCTTAACTTTTTACAGATAATTCGTTTACCGTCAAATCTTTACGCTTCATAATTAAATGTTCTACACTTCTGAAATGTCCTAGTAATTCATGTGCCTCATCATCACTAAGCCCACGAATACTTTCAACTAATTTATTAGACATGATTTTGTACATTCCATCTAGTGCTTCTTCCCCTTTACGGGTAATCGAAATACTCACATACCGACGATCTTGATCGGATCGTGTACGTTCAATCAACTCTTCTTGTCCTAACTTATCGCAGATCTGTGTAACGGCACTGGTAGTCAGACCTGTTGCCCGGACAATGTCTGTACCATATTGACTGCCGTTTGCTAACAAAAAGTGCAGGATATACACTTCTGTAGCATTGGACTTGAGTTGTCGCATTAAGGTAGGGAGCTCCATAATACGTGGCATACGATCCACAAGTGTTAAATAGCTTTTGAGAAGTTCATTAGACGTTTCCAAATTGTAAATCCTCCTTCGATATATATAAATAAAACTCTTAGTTAACTATCATTGTATACTGCACTATACAACTACAATTAACAGTAAAAAACGAAAGTAAATGTGAAAAAGATACTAAGATTTCGATCATTCTTAAAACTTCCTTAACATTATAGTAATTTGTTACCATACTATCGTCAATGCAAATTCGACAGATTGAGACAAGTAAACGTTATCATTGACGTAAAATTGAACATTTTTTATAATTAAATCTAAAATAATGTGATTTGACTATCACTTTGTGTGAATTCCAATCTATGACAAATATAAAGGTGGCTCTATACATTGAATAATTCTTCACTTTCTTTTGTGACGATGGACGAGATTGTGCGTGAAGGTGATCCGATTTTGCGAAAAGTAGCGGAACCTGTGAAATTACCGTTATCTGATGAAGATCGTACACGTGCGAATCGAATGATGGATTTTTTGAAAAAATCGCAAGATGAGAAATTAGCTGAGAAATATGGTTTGCGTCCAGGAATAGGATTATCAGCTAATCAGGTTGGTTGGGATGGAAGAGTGTTTGTAGTCTACTTTACTAATGACCAAGATCGGCAACTTGAATATGTGTTTTGCAATCCCAAATTAGTTAGTCATTCCACAGCAATGGTCTATCTGGAGCACGGAGAGGGATGTTTGTCAGTTGACCGTGATGTAGAAGGATTCGTACCACGGTATGAGAAAATAACGATTAAAGCATTTACACCTGACGGGAAGCCTTTTACATTGAAACTAAAAGGGTTTGAAGCTGTCGTCATTCAGCATGAATTAGATCATTTGAACGGTGTAATGTTCTATGATCATATCAATAAAAAAGATCCAAGCCGTTTGCCAGAGGTTGAGTTTATTCGTCCACTGTAACTATTCATTACAGCTATAGCGGACGGTTGAATCATATCAACTGGATATTATGGATGAAAATGGATTGATATTGTTAATATACTAAGCTATTAATGATATCGGCGAAAAGACTGCTGTTGTGAAGGCAGTCTTTTCAAATTGGTTTGTGATATGATAAATAGAATAAACAAAAACTAGATTTTATGTTATATTATTCTGATTTCTGTAAGCGTTTTATCCAAAACGGCAAACAAATGGTGTAGAAAGTAGGGGGAGTCATGTGGAAGCCGTTGATTGAGCGCATGAATAATGTAAAAATTAAAAATAAATTGATTTTTGCGTATATCTTTATTGTCGCGCTTCCTGTACTAGGCATTGGCGGGGTCGTAGTAGATTATTTTAGACAATCGGCTCTGGATAATGCGATTGAGCAGACCACCAATAATGTAGAACGTGTCAAAAATCAAATGGATACTATGTTGCGTGTACCTATTGATATCTCTAACAAGCTACTATTTGATTCCAGACTAAGTGATGTGGTCAACACACGCTATACCAAAGTATATGATCTGGTTGTCGCTTATCATAATTATCAGGAATTTCAAGAATATCTGCGTTTGTACTCTGAAATATCAGCAATCCGATTTTACACCACTAACAACACTATTCAGAATAATTTGGAATTTATGAAAGTCAGTAATGAAGTACGTGATAGTAAATGGTATCAGACGGCGATCAATAGTCGCAAGATCAATTGGATTTACCGCAATGATATCGAAATTAGTGAAACTAAAAAACTCAGTCTGGTACGCAAAATCAACTTTACCGATTATACGACAAATGGTGTACTCGTTATTGAACTCAGCCAGTCCTATCTTAATTCAATTTTGAGTGCAGAACCATTTGAGACAATGATTTTGGATCATAGCGGTTATGTGGTCGCTGCCAAAGATGTCACTTTAATCGGCAAACAGTTGGGTGACCCAGAGCTAGGCATAAGCTCCGATCTACAAGGCAAAGGAATCTATGAACGTGATGTGAAAGGACAGCTTTCGAATATTGTAGTGGATGAAGTGATGCCTGATAGCAGTGATAACGGGCTAAAAATCATCTCTGTATTTGCCAATGAAAGTATAGTTCGGGATTCGAATCGTATTATTCTGATTGGTACTGGATTACTAATATTGATTCTATGTACTGGATTATTATTTTTATACTTGATCTCACACTTGATTACGCGCCGCTTATCCGGTCTAAGTCGTCAGATGAACAAAGTAGGAACGGGCGATCTAAAAGTCGTCTCTCATATTGCAGGAGCCGATGAGATTGGACAGCTTTCACGAAAATTCAACGATATGGTCGTGAGTATACGAACTTTAATGGATCAAGTATATGAATCGAATGAGCGCAATACTCGCCTGGAAGTGAGTCAAAAAGAAATCAGCTTTAAAATGTTAGCCAGTCAAATCAATCCTCACTTTTTATTTAATGCTCTGGAATCGATACGGATGAAAGCTCATATTCGAGGTGAACAAGAGATTGCGTATATTGTGCGCTTGCTGGGTAAATTGATTCGTAATAATTTAGAGATTGGTATGAAAAATACAACTTTACAAGGCGAAATGGAATTAATTAAATCGTATTTGGAAATTCAAAAGTTTCGCTTTGGTGATCGCTTAAATTATGAATTGCTTATCGATCCTCAAACAAAAGAAATATCGATTCCACCGTTAATTATTCAGCCTTTAGTAGAAAATGCGATTATTCATGGTCTGGAAAGTCGGGAAAATGGCGGATTGATTATTATTCGTACATTACGGATTGAACAAGATGTGATGATAGATGTTATTGATAATGGAGCAGGGATAGCAGAGGAACGTTTGCAATGGGTGAAAAATTCACTCCAAGTCAATGAAAGTCAGGAAGGAGATCGTATTGGATTACGCAATGTACATCAGCGATTGATTTTGTCGTACGGTGCAGCGTATGGGCTTCATATATCCAGTATGCTTGGGGAAGGAACTCAAATTTCATTTAAAATACCAGCCACAACCGATCAATTAATGTCAGGGGGCAATAAATAATGTTTAAAGTGATGATCGTAGATGATGAACCCGCGATTCGTGAAGGACTAAAAACGATTATTAATTGGAATGAGATTGGATTTGAAGTTGTTGATGCTGCGGTAAATGGAAGAGATGCAATTCAAAAGTTTGAGCGCTGGAAACCGGATCTAACGATTATGGATATTCGTATGCCGGGAATGAGTGGACTGGAAGTGATTGAACACATTCGTGAGCAACACCAGCAAGCGCATTTTTTAATTTTAAGCGGACATGCTGATTTTGAATATGCACGCAAAGCATTAGGATTTGGAGTTGATGGATATTTACTCAAACCTGTAGATGAAGATGAAATGCAAGATGAACTTCGTCGTGTACATGGATCTCTTCATCGAGAGCAACAAGATATGATTATCCATATTCCAGAGACTCCATTATCTGAAAAAGTCGAACAATTATTAGTATCTTCATCATCACAACATCAAAGTGCAACTTCGCTTCAGTTATATTGGGAACGTTACCAATTGATTTTGATCGAATGTAGTCATGTGCAAGGCGATGAAAAAGTAAACTTTTTTGCTCAAATGCAAAAGTTGGCTGAATACTCGAATGACGCTTATCATCGTATTGTATTTCGTGCAGGTCCATATATCGGTTTGCTGACAGAGCAAGCGTATATGCAACATCATGAATTAATACAATTGAAAGAACATATCTGGTCATGGTTACATGATGAACCTGAAATGTATCTGGCTGCAAGTCATGTAGTAACAGACCTTGAAGATCTTCGCTTGATCTATGAAGAAGCATCCACATTGATTGCACAACGCTTCTGGTGTGATGATCATGGTGTGATGTCGACAGAACTTGCTGTAGATCGAGCTACCACTGAGCCACTTGCTGACGTTCCTTTGGCAGGAGAATGGTCAGACCGTCTGTATTATGCTGTCGATATTCGTAATGTGGCTGCCGCTGAGCGAGTGCTGGAAGAATTATGTGATATTTCATGGAAAGCTGGATTATCTGAACGTGAAGTGAAAAGTCTTTGTTCGCATGTGTTATCACTGGCTCTTAGCCGCTTGCCAGCAAGTGTACCGGGTTCTGGGGCTGCTGTGCAACAATGCCTGTCTCTAATCCCTGAATTGTACGCTGTATCGACTACCAGACAGATGATTACATTAGTAGTAAGCCGATTAGTACAATTGTTACAGTCGATCAATCATGGCACGCATGAATCGGTAATGAAGCAGATGACCGATTTTATTCAGCGCAATTATAGCGATAACCTCAAGCTTGAATTATTAGCGGAAATATTTAATTACAATAGTGCGTATCTTGGCAAAATGTTCAAAACACACACAGGCGAATCCTTTAACCATTTTCTAGATCAGGTACGGTTAGAGCAAGCCAAATCGTTGTTGGCACAAGGAATGAAAGTACACAAAGTTGCTTCTCAAGTTGGGTATGCGAATGTAGATTATTTTCATAGCAAATTCAAAAAATATACAGGAATTTCGCCGTCTGCCTACCGGGATCAACAAAATGATGATGTATAAATCAGTAGAAAAAGTACAATGAGTTGCGTGGACTATTACCGCTTATAATCCCACAATCAGGTAAAAATTTGACTTTGAAGAACCAAATGTAAGCGATATCTAATTTTTATATGATTTTATGTATAATTTAGAAGGTATAAATAGAAAGCGCTTTCTTTTATAATCGGTATATACCCCTAAGTCGTATGACAATAGGGATGAAGAAGCGGAACCCGAAAGGGATGAGTGATCGATTATAGGAGGGTGGACTGTATTATGGACACAACAACCAAGCGTGCTTCTTCTAATAAAGGAGAGCGAGTATCCAAAACAACGATCAAAAGAGGCGGTGGCTTCTGGAAAGTATTTAAACAGCAGCGCTATCTTTATCTAATGTCACTACCGTTTGTAATCTGGGCTTTCATTTTTAGTTATGTTCCTTTGTGGGGCTGGACAATGGCATTCCAGAATTTTAAACCAGCCAAATCTTTTTTTGATCAGAAGTGGGTTGGATTCGATCAATTTACAGCCTTATTCGCAGATCAACAATTTTACTTAGCTCTGCGTAATACGCTGGCAATGAGTTTTATGGGTCTGATTTTTGGATTTGTTGTTCCTGTTATTTTTGCTATTTTGCTGAATGAAGTCAAAGGCATGTTTTTCAAAAGAACGGTACAGACCGTTTCGTATCTTCCTCACTTTGTATCATGGGTTGTTGTAGCAGGTATTGTAACGAAATCGTTATCGACTGATGGTGGTATAGTCAACGAACTATTAGTATCGATGCATATTATCGATCAGCCGATTCAATTTATGGCTCAAGGGAAATGGTTCTGGGGAATTGTAACCGCTTCAGATATTTGGAAAGAGATGGGTTGGAACACCATTATCTATCTGGCAGCGATCACAGGTATTGACCAGGAACAGTATGAAGCTTCTCGTGTAGACGGTGCTGGACGTTTTCGCCAAATGTGGCATATTACACTTCCAGGTATGCGTACCACGATTACCGTGCTGTTGATTATGTCGATCGGACATTTGGTGAGTATCGGTTTTGAGAAGCAATTCTTGCTCGGTAACAATTTGGTGCAAGATTATTCACAAGTGCTTGATTTGTACGCGTTGAAATATGGATTGGAAATGAACCGTTATTCGTACGGTACGGCTATTAGTATTTTCAACTCGGTGATTAGTATTATCTTGTTGTTTACAGCTAATGGAATTTTCAAGAAAACAACTAAAGAAAGCATTATGTAAATAATCTGTATTCAAAAGGAGGCGGGCGACCATGGCAGCAAACAAAGCTTTTAATGCGACCAGAGGCGATAAAATATTTGATATTTGTAATACGATCGTGATGTTAATGGTACTTGTAGTAACGTTATATCCTTTCTTGAATGTACTTGCGATTTCACTTAACCAATCGACAGATACAGTTCGAGGCGGTATTCATATTTTTCCAAGAGCATTTACATTAGAGAACTATGCCACTATTTTTCAATATCAAGGACTGTTAACTGGAGCATGGATTTCAGTATTAAGAACAGTAATTGGGACAGTACTTGGACTGCTTAGTGCTTCAATGCTAGCCTTCACATTGAGTAGAGTCGATTTTCAAGCTCGTAAATTTATTTCAACATTCTTAGCATTAACCATGTATGTTACTGCTGGATTGGTTCCAACGTTCTTGCTAATGAGAGATTTACACTTGATCGGAACATTCTGGGTCTACGTTTTACCAGGAATCGTGAGTGCATTTAACGTCTTTATTATCCGTTCCTTTATCGATGGATTGCCGTATGCTTTGCAAGAATCAGCGAAGCTCGATGGAGCGAATGATTTCACGATTTATTGGAAAGTTATTTTGCCACTCTGTAAGCCGGTACTTGCAACGATTGCTTTGTTCTTAGCAGTTGGACAATGGAACTCTTGGTTTGATACGTATCTGTATAACGCCAGCAGTCCTGAATGGACAACACTACAGTATGAGTTGATGAAAGTATTGCAACAAAGTACACAGCAAAGTGGTGCTGTGAATGCGAACGATATGGCGAAGCAGATGGCAAGTATTTCTCCTGAATCGATTCGAATGGCGATTACGATTGTCGTTACATTACCAATTCTTATCGTATATCCGTTTTTGCAAAAGTATTTTGTCAGCGGTATGACGCTAGGTGCAGTGAAAGCTTAATATAGCTATCGGGTGGTGTGTCACCACCTTAGCATATACTTATTTCGACCCTGTTCTATGATTGAAGGACTATCTATATTCAAAAGGGAGGCAATTTTAATGCCGAGAAAATTATTCAGATATGCTTTGGCACCGATGTTAGTGGTAGCACTAGCAAGTGTAACTGCATGTGGAAGTTCAGATCCAGTAGAAACAGAAACTTCTGATGTGTCCACACCGATCACGATTTCCTTTTTTGGTTCTGATGCGAATCCAACGTGGAATAATATGCAGGATGATGTTGGTAAAGCAATCACCAAAGCAACGAATGTAACGCTCAATGCTGAATATGATGTAAGTGGTGGGGGTACACAGAAGATTGCTTTGATGACAGCTTCTGGTGACTATCCTGATATGATTACTCCTAAAGGTTCCATTAGTAAATTAGTAGAAGCTGGCGCATTGATCGATTTGACTGATCTTATTAATAAATATGGTCCTAATATCAAAAAAGTATATGGAGACGATTTGGCTCGCCTACAATACAGTAAAGAAGATCCTTCTATCTATGTATTGCCAACCAATGCAGGCGTAGGGCAAACAAGCTTTGACGCAGGTGGCGGCTTTGAAGTGCAAAATGCTGTAATGAAAGAACTAGGCTATCCTAAAATCGAAACAGTTAAAGATTTCGAAAAAGTATTAAAAGAGTACAAAGAAAAAAATCCGACAATCAATGGACAACCAACAATTCCATTATCTCTTAATGCAGATGATTGGAAAATTCAGATTACAGTTACCAACCCAGCATTCTTATCAACAGGTGCACCGGATGATGGCGAATTCTACATCGACCCTGAGACCTATGAAGCACAACTTCATTACAAACGTCCTGAAGAAAAAGAATATTTCCGCTGGTTAAATCATATGTATAACGAAGGTTTGTTAGATCCTGAGACATTCACACAAAAAACAGACCAATATAACTCTAAAATTGCAAGTGGACGTGTTCTTGGTCTAATCGATCAAGATTGGGATTACCAACAAGCTGAAAATGCTCTAAAATCTTCAGGTATGAATGAACGTGCATACGGACATTATCCTGTTCAATTAACAACAGAAACAAAAGATCGTTCATTCCAGGATATCGGTGCACCAGTAGGTTATGGTATAGGGATTACTACTTCTGCGAAAGATCCGATCCGTATTATTAAATTCTTAGATTGGATGTCTTCAGATGAAGCTCAAGTCTTGAATCAATGGGGTATCGAAGGTAAGCAGTACAATATGAAAGATGGCAAACGTGTTATTCCTGCGGATGTCCAAGACATGAAAACAAATGATAATACGAACTTTGTTAAAACAACAGGTGTAAGTGGATATACTATATTTGGTGTTCATTATGGTGATGGAGTAAAAGATCCATCAGGTAACTATTACACTACGAATTTCCCTGAACAAATTATTGCAGGTTACACAGCTTCCGAAAAAGAAACATTAAAAGCTTATGGTGCTACAACATGGAAAGACTTATTCCCGCAAAAAGATGAGTTCCCGGTTAAACCTTGGGGTGCAGCATATAATTTACCAGCACCGGATGATCAAGAATACACAGTAAACTTCCAAAAAGGACAAGATATTGTTCGTAAACGTATTCCAGAAGCGATTTTAGCTTCTCCAGAAGAATTTGATGGCATTTACGATGAAATGGTTGCTGAGTTAAGTACAGAACCAATGAAAAAAATGGAAGCATCGTATACACAAATGATCAAAGATACCGTTGAATTGTGGAGCAAACCTGTCACTGCAAAATAAACATCTTAGATAATTGCAAAAGCTGTGATACAGCGCAAAGAGGGGCTTCGGATTAACGAAGCCCCTTTATGTATGAATTTCAATCAGGAGGTCATATACCGATGGATCAAAATAAGCAGTCGTTATGGAAACTATGGTACAACCAACCTGCACAACTCTGGGAAGAAGCGTTACCGATAGGGAATGGTCGTCTAGGAGGCATGGTATTTGGTGGTATACAGCAGGATCGTATTCAATTGAATGAAGATACATTATGGTCAGGGAAACCACGTGAGACAGTCAATCCTAGCAGTCTAGCTGAGTTATCTCATGTTCGAGAACTTATTTTTGATAACCAATTAGAAGAAGCACAATCGATTATTAACACCAGCATGTTAGGGCACGATACCGAAGGTTATCAACCTGTAGGCGACCTGTGGGTCGATATACAATACCCTGCGACTGAACCTGTAATTACAGATTATCATCGTGAGTTACTGGTAGATCAAGCGCTCACCCGTACATCATGGCAAGCAGATGGACATCGTATTGAAAAAGAAGTATTTGTAAGTCATCCGCATCAAGTGATGGTCTATCGGTTACGTAGTGATGGTCAGCAACCTCTGAATATTCGTGTACGGCTAGATAGTGTACAACCGCATCAACAGTATGCTCAAGATCATGAATTATCGTTAGCTGGCTATTGCTTGCCAAGTATCGAAGACTATCGCCAGATAGAACCACCTTACGCGTATGATGCACAATCAGAGCAAGGTATTCAATTTCATGTAGGCGTCAAAGTGTATGTAGATCAAGGATATATTCAAGCAGAAGATCAGCACTTATCTATTCAAGAAGCACATGAAATTATGATTGTATTATCAGTCGTTACTAATTTTGAAGGATACGATCAAGTCCCGGGAAGTAGCGGACGTGTATTAGCAGAAGAATGTGTAGCTATTCTCAATCAAGCGGGAAGTATCAGATACCAGTCATTGTTAGAACAACATCTAGCAGATTATAGTAGTCTGTTTAATCGGGTAGAGCTTCAATTAGAAGATGAACAACAGCTGTTAGCATCCGATAAAAGTATAAATGACCAAGAATTACCAACCGATCAGCGACTGCAACAATATCAACAGCATCGTCATGATCCAGATTTAGAAGCGTTATATTTTCATTATGGAAGATATTTGTTAATCTCCTCGTCCAGACCTGGAAGTGAGCCAGCTAATCTACAAGGGATATGGAATGAACATGTACAAGCTCCGTGGAATAGTGATTACACCACGAATATCAATACACAGATGAATTACTGGCCTGCTGAAGTGTGTCAGCTTTCTGAATGTCATCAACCGTTATTTCGTATGATAGAAGATCTGAGTGTAAGTGGTCAGGAAGCGGCGAAAGTTCATTATGGAGCCAAAGGGTGGACGACCCATCATAATAGTGATCTCTGGCGCTTGGCTGTTCCGACTCAAGGTGATGCAAGCTGGGCATTCTGGCCTCTCGGTGGAATCTGGTTATGTGCGCATCTGTGGGAGCATTATGAATATCATCGTGATCTAGACTTTTTACGGGAAACGGCTTATCCGATTTTGAAAGAAGCTGCTAGGTTTGCACTGGATTGGTTGGTTGAAGATCGTGAAGGCTATTTGGTTACTGTTCCTTCGACTTCACCTGAAAATAAATTTCTAACCGCTTCTGGAGAAGTATGTAGTACATCAGCAGCATCTACGATGGATATGACATTGATCCGCGAATTATTAGATCACTGTATCACCAGCACAACATTGCTTGAAGTCGATCAAGATTGGGCAACTGAGCTACAAGACACTTATAAGCGCTTATATCCTTTTCATATTGGTCGTCATGGTCAATTACAAGAATGGTACCGGGATTATGAAGAGCATGAACCAGGGCATCGTCATGTGTCTCATTTGTATGGTCTGTATCCCGGGCATGAGATTAATCGTTATCAGACACCTGAGCTAGTAGAAGCTGCTCGTATCTCACTAGAACGACGTATTCAGCATGGCGGAGGACATACCGGATGGAGCTGTGCTTGGCTTATTAATCTGTATGCTCGTTTGTTGGATGGAGAGACTGCACATGAATTTGTAACTACGTTATTATCGCGTTCTACATATCCGAATCTGTTTGATGCTCATCCTCCATTTCAGATTGATGGTAATTTTGGTGGAACCGCAGGTATTGCTGAAATGTTGCTTCAAAGCCATTTACAAGAACTACATCTACTGCCTGCGTTGCCAGAAGTATGGAATAAAGGATTTGTGAAAGGGCTACGGGCACGTGGTGGATATACAGTAGATATGCACTGGCAACAAGCACAACTGGTAGAAGTGACAGTAGAATCGCAGTTTCATGGAACCTGTCGCTTAGTGAGTTCTATTGCTCTGCAATTGGAAGATCCATTAACAGCTTCTACATTGACTGAACCTGATGAGCAACAAACTGATTTTGTGCTGGAGTTTACTGCGGAAGCGGGAAGAAGTTATACATTACATGCAAAGGTCTAAAATTCGGATCTAATCATACAGTTAATCTACGAATATTTTGACGAGAAGTAATGAAAAAATATTTTTTCTTCTATATATAAATATATTCTTATCAAATATGTAACTATGAATATATTAATAGGGAGATGAACAAAGGCGATATTTTCTGTATTATACAGAGAATGTCGCCTTTTTGACCATGAAATACATACCATTTGACAATAATTTGTAATAAATAATATAGAAATAAGAAGAATATAATTAAATAACGAATCAAAAGGGGCAAATTGTGGTAATAGAGACTATAACAATAGAAACGTAATTTTTAAAGTGCTCCTAGTTTGGAGTAGCAATGGATACTAACATAAGAGGGGAGTGCTTAATTATGGCGACAAATACAAAAGGCCGTTCAAATTCACCCGGAAAAAATGCACGCGGATTAACTCGTTTGCTAACAATTATAGGTTGGATTGCTTTTGTTGTTGGTGTAGTAACGATTATTTTGAATATCCAACCATTTAATGATAACAACGCTGGATTGATGATGGGTATCGGATGTGTAGTAGGAAGTGTATTTATTTACTTTATTGGTAAATCGATCGGTTCTATGCAAGTTCGTAATGAAGAAGGAAAAGAAAGTATCAATGATGATTAAAAAATGAGATTTACGATAAAATAAATCCTTTTTAATTAAATACATGCTCCTTTAAGAATTAATTCTTAAAGGGGCTTTTTTACGGAATCACAATATGATAATATATAAATAATGTGAAAAGATTCACGATAACCTGTTAATAAATTGACAGATTTGTTAACAAGTCAAAAAAATGTGGAATTTACACCTTCTATGGATACGCAAATAGCACACTTAGTGTTAACATAGAAATGTGTGGTTTCAATATTATGAACGTCTTAAACGTTATGTGAGAAAGGGGATTAAGATGAACAAAAAACCGGGTTCTCGTCTTATGATGTGGGTTATGATTATTGTGTCGGTTCTGTCACTCGCTTTGACGGTATGGGCACTTTATGCAGGTAGCCACAATTACTTTGTTCTCGATCCGAAAGGACCTATTGCCGCAGGACAAAGAGATCTAATCGTGATTTCCACGATTCTAACTGCCATTGTTATTGTTCCGGTAACAATACTCACTTTTGTTATAGTGTGGAGATACCGTGACAAACCAGGTAGAAAAGCAAAATATGATCCGGATTTCAACCACAGCACCAAGCTTGAAACCATCTGGTGGGGGATTCCAATCATCGTTATTGCTGTACTTGGTATTGTAACTGTGCGTTACACTTATGCATTAGAGCCTTCTGTAGCGATTCAATCACAGAAGGAACCTATTACAATCCAAGTTGCTTCTATGGACTGGAAATGGTTATTTATGTACCCGGGCGAAGGTATTGCTTCTGTGAACTCTATTACGATTCCAGAAGATACACCTGTACGATTTGAACTGACTTCTGATGCTCCGATGAACTCTTTCTGGGTGCCAGAACTTGGTGGACAAATTTATACGATGTCGGGTATGGCTATGACATTGTATCTACAAGCTGATCATCAGGGAACATTCTTTGGATCAGGTGCTAACTTCAGTGGTGAGCATTTTTCCCAAATGAGATTCGATGTGAATGCTGTATCTGACGAGCAATATCAGACTTGGGTCAACAAAGTTAAAACCGAGTCTAAACCTATGAGTATGGAAACATACCAGTCGCTAACGGTTCCTGGAACTGCTGACAAACAAACGTTTTCTGCATTCCCGGAAGGTCTATTCCAACAACTTGTTACCAAATACTTGCCAGGCGGTTTAGCAGGCGGTAAAGATCGTGCTACTCACACCACTCCTTCTACTCAGATTGATGAGAAACAAAGTGAAGAAGGACAAAGTGATATGGGAACAGGCGATCACGATGGCATGGAAATGAATGATCAAGAAAGCACAGACACGAATACTAGCAATTAAGTTCAGATTTATTTGAAGTTAGTTGTACCGTAGCGTGTGACATAAAAGACAGGGAAAGGAGCTCCCCGATGCTCGAGAAAATTAAAGATTTTGCATCTGACTTTTTCGTCACCGGCGACCCACTAATTTACGGTGCAGATGTATCTATCGGACTTGCGATGATTGCTATCGTTGTGGGACTCACCTATTTCAAAAAATGGGGCTGGTTGTGGCGTAATTATTTAACAACAGTTGACCACAAAAAAATCGGTATCATGTATATTCTTGCTTCGATTTTGATGTTGTTCCGTGGCGGCGTGGATGCCATTATGATGCGTACTCAACTCGCATTCCCAAATCTCGAATTTTTACATCCTGAACATTATAATCAGGTATTTACGACGCATGGCGTAGTTATGATCCTGTTTATGGCGATGCCATTTATGTTCGGACTCTTTAATATCGTTGTTCCTCTTCAATTGGGAGCACGCGATGTAGCTTATCCATTCTTGAACGCATTAAGTTTCTGGTTGTTCTTCTTGGGTGCGATGCTATTTAACTTATCTTTCGTTATCGGTGGTTCACCGGATGCAGGATGGTTGAGTTATCCACCACTATCAGAACTCCAATTTAATCCAGGACCTGGACAGAACTTCTACATCTGGGGTATTCAGATCTCAGGTATTGGTTCACTTGCAACGGGTATTAACTTCTTGGTAACGATTATCAAAATGCGTGCACCAGGCATGACATTTATGAAAATGCCTATGTTTACATGGTCTGTATTCGCAACATGTATCATTATCATTTTCGCTTTCCCAATTTTGACAGTTACACTAGCACTATTGTTTATCGATAGGTTTGCGGGAGCTCACTTCTTTACACTCGATGGTGGCGGTAACCCGATGATGTATATCAACTTGATCTGGATGTGGGGTCACCCTGAGGTATACATTGTTATATTACCGGCGTTCGGTATTTTCTCCGAAATCGTCAGCGTATTCTCACGTAAAAAGCTATTTGGTTACACATCCATGGTATTCGCCATGTTGATTATTGCATTCGTATCGTTCTTTACCTGGGCGCATCACTTCTTCACGATGGGTTCTGGCGCAGATGTTAATGCGTTCTTCGCATTATCAACGATGCTGATTGCAATTCCTACAGGGGTTAAAATCTTTAACTGGTTGTTTACGATGTATCGTGGTCGAATTCGCTTCGATCTGCCGATGCTCTGGACGATCGGATTTATCCCATGTTTTATTATCGGTGGTATGACAGGGGTTCTATTGTCTGTTGCTCCTGCTGACTTCCAGTATCATAACAGTTACTTCCTAATTGCTCACTTCCACCAAGTTCTTATCGGTGGTGTAGTATTCGGTTATTTCGCTGGTATGTACTACTGGTGGCCAAAAATGTTCGGTTTCAAACTGAACGAAACATTAGGTAGATGGGCATTCTGGTTCTGGAACATTGGTTTCTATGTATGTTTCATGCCTCAATACCTGCTTGGTCTAATGGGTATGACTCGTCGTATCAGTACATTTGATTGGGACACTGGCTGGGGTCCATTAAACGTTGTATCCACAATGGGTGCATACTTGATGGGTGTAGCGTTCTTGTTCCAAGTTCTTCAAATTGCTTATAGTATCAAAAATCGTGAAGTCGATACGACTGGCGATATCTGGGACGCTCATACTTTGGAATGGAGTATTCCTTCTCCTGCACCAGAGTATAACTTTGCAGTGGTTCCAGTTGTGGATAGTAGAGATCCGCTATGGGTTGAGAAACAGCGTCGTGCGGCTGGTAAGCTTCCGAAAAATCCGCCAAAACCTGTATATGCTCCAATTCATATGCCGAAAAACTCTGCAATTCCAATTATAATGTCAACATTCTTCTTTATTGCCGGATTCGGCTTTGTCTTCTTATGGACATGGATGGCGGTTCTTGGTCTGATTGGTGTAGCAGGTTGTATGATTGCTCGCTCTTTCCAATACGATACCGACTATTACATTCCAGTTGAAGAAATTGAGAAGACGGAAGCATCGATAAGGGGGACGGTCTAATGGCACAAGCTGTATCACAGCATGGTCACGACCATGATCATAGTCATGACCACGGGCATCACGATCCGCAAGAAATGAAACTTCTTGGTTTCTGGATCTTCCTAATTACCGACGTTATCTTGTTCGGTACTTTATTTGCAACATATGTGGTTCTTCATAAAAACACTGCCGGTGGTCCCGGTGGTGCAGAAATATTCGAAATGCCTGGCGTTATCGCTGAGACATTTATCTTGTTAACAAGTAGTTTTACAAGCGGACTTGCTGTACTTGCTATGAACAAAGGAAATGTAAAACAACTTATTTCTTGGTTGATCGTTACTTTTATTCTAGGTGCAGCATTTATCGGGCTTGAAGTAACGGAGTTTGTGAAATTGATTGGAGAAGGACACGGAATCTCTGCAAGTGCATTCCTAAGTGCATTCTTCACACTTGTCGGAACTCACGGACTTCACGTCTCGGTTGGTCTAGTCTGGATGTTGTTATTGATTATCCAATTGTCTCGTCGTGGTATCACTGACGTAACACGCGGTAAAATTAACGTCATCAGCTTGTACTGGCACTTTTTGGACGCGGTATGGATCTTCTTGCTATCCGTCGTCTACTTGTTGGGGGTGATGTAATATGGCGCAGCATTCAACAGATTCACATGCACATGGTGAAGATCATGCTCATGGCTCGCTTAAATCTTATATCATTGGTTTTATCCTTTCGATTATCTTAACGATTATTCCGTTAGTTGTTGTTATGAACCATATGTTCCAAGCAACAGCAACGATTCTAATCATTATGATCACTGCGGTATTGCAGTTCGTTGTACAGCTATTCTTCTTTATGCATGTACGCGATCGTACAGGTAACCAACCGCGTTGGAACGTAATGGCTTTGATTTTTGGTCTAGCGATTGTATTGGTTGTTGTATCTGGTTCTGTATGGATCATGGCTTACAACGGCGTAGGATACTAATCCACTAGATAAGAACTCATAAGTGCAAGATACGAGATAGACTTTAAAAGCTCTTTTGCTGGATCTACTACAGATTGTTATGCTGTAGTGGTGAAAGTAAAAGAGCTTTTTTTGCTATAGCGTTTGATAGGGATGATTAGATTATGTAATCCAGGTAAGCCTAATTAATATCTAATTTAAAGGACAACAGCAAATACAGTGCATTATCATAGTCGATGATGTAATACTGTAATAGATAACAACAGCAGTATAGCAAAAAGAGTCTTGTTCCGCTGTGACAAACAGCAAAGCAAGACTCTTTTATAGATGTGATACATAATGTATAGCCGATACAAAGTGATCATCATAATGTATAGCTACTTGAGAACATTACCCTAATTGAGGGATAAAAGAAGTAACACGATATTGTAACTGATCCAAATACGTTTGAACTTCATCACGAAGTTCAGGACGCTGAAGAGCAAAATCAATTGTTGCTTTGACATAACCAAGCGGATCACCGATATCATAACGATTACCTTGAATCTCTAACGCTGCGATATGAGGTAAGCGTGAGATCGCATCGGTTAATTGAATTTCGCCACCTTTGCCAGGTAATGTATCTTCCAAATAATCAAAGATTTCAGGAGGCAATACGTACCGTCCTATCACTGCTAGATCAGATGGAGCATCTTCGATAGCCGGCTTTTCTACAATATCGCTAACAGGAATAATCGAATAAGGAGTGTTGGGTATAACCGATGGAGCGACAATCCCGTATTTATTCGTATGTTCATAAGGCACATGTTGTACACCTACAATCGCTGTAGAAGGATATACATTTTGATTCAATAATTGCTGTAATCCGGGTACTTCATTAACGATAAGATCATCACCCAGTAGTACCGCAAAAGGTTCATTTCCAACAAACTGCTTGGCGCAAAAAATGGCATGTCCTAGACCTAAAGGTTTCTTTTGACGAATATAATGAATATCTGCCAGTTCCGAAATACGATTCACCTGTTCTAATAAAGCATGTTTCCCTTTGGAAGCTAAATCAAGTTCAAGCTCAATCGAATGGTCAAAATGATCTTCAATCGAGCGTTTGCCACGTCCGGTAACAATAAGGATAGATTCGATCCCACTAGCAACGGCTTCTTCAATAATATATTGAATCGCTGGTTTATCAACGATAGGTAACATTTCTTTTGGTTGTGCTTTGGTAGCAGGCAACAGACGTGTGCCAAGCCCAGCAGCAGGTATAATCGCTTTACGAACTTTCATCGGAATTCCTCCTGAATCTGTATTGTTATCATACAGGTACGTTATATCTGTTATGCAGACGTTTGATTAACGGAATACCCATAATTTACTGACCGTATAGTTGATTCCTAATCCCAAAATAGTTACTGCTATTTTGGCAATCCAGACCGGAATACTCGCAGGAACCAAGCTGATTGCAATAGCTGTAATAATAGCAACTGTTATATTTACCAGTAAAAAACGGAGTATTTCTGAAAAGTCAAAGCCTTTACCACGTGCAAACGTCCAACGACGATTCCAGAGATAACTGTTCAATGTTCCAGCGCCATAGCCGATAAACTGAGCGGCTACAACGCCTGTAAAGCTCTGTAGTAGCATAAAAACAACAAAGTCGATAACAGTATTGGAGACACCAACTGTAGCAAATCGAATCGCTTGATTCGCAAATAATTTAGAAACCAGCATGACGTTGTTCGCTCATCATACGACGTTGTTCTTGCAATTGTTCATGCACAGGAAGTGGTTGTTCTTGAGCAAAATTTCTAGTTTGCTGTATCAGATAAAGAGGACGTTGCTTCACTTCATCATAGATCCGGCCAATATATTCACCGATAAGACCAAGAATGACTAACGTAATCCCATTTAAAAATAAGATCGTCGCTACGATAGAAGCCCACCCTGGTGTGGTTGAAAAATGCAGTAACTTCTGAGCCAGTACAAAGATCAGATAAAAGAAACTGAATAACGATACCACACTCCCTAGAATACTGGCTAATTTTAAAGGCTTGAGCGAAAAAGCGACCAGTGCATCTGATGCAAAGCGGATCATTTTTTTAAGAGGATATTTGGTCTCACCTGCAAAGCGTTCTTCACGTACATAACTGATAGATGTCTGACGGAAGCCTACCCAGCTCACCAGACCACGAACAAATCGATTATTTTCTTTTAATGTTTTCATCGCTTCACATACTTTGCGATCGATTAAGCGAAAATCACCTGTATCCATCGGGATATCAATATCACTTAATTTGTTCAGTGTGCGATAGAACATCGAAGCAGACCATTTTTTAAAGCCTGTTTCACCTTTACGTTCTGCCCGGGTAGCATAGACGACATCGTAGCCTTCTTTCCATTTTCCGATCATTTGCAAAATCAATTCTGGTGGATCTTGAAGATCAGCATCAATAACAACGATCGCTTCACCTTGAGCATGATCCATACCCGCAGTAATCGCAATCTGATGACCAAAGTTACGGGAAAAGTCGATCCATTTCACAGATGTATCTTGAGCACAAAGCTGATTCACAATAGAAGCCGTTTGATCACGACTTCCATCGTTTACAAAAATTAATTCATAAGGTTCATTTGTTTGTTGCATCACTTCAGTCAGGCGACGGTAACATTCCATTACAACAGCTTCCTCATTATATACAGGTACAACGATTGAATATCGCATAGGTTTTCCTCCTTATAAATACATCTTTATGTCATCACAACAGTGGGGTTACGATTGATTTAATTCATATAAAGTCAGTTGAGAACTTCTGCCACCGCCACCGCGTTGAGAACGTTGAGAAGTCGTATCGGTTGATGTAGTAGAGTTAGCACTCCATTCACTTTGTGCAATTTCAGTGCCATGTGCTTGTACCCATGACGTCAAATCTGAGCTCCCACTACCCATACCGCCACCAAGAATCACATATTTAAGTTCGCCATTGGTGACTAGCGCTTCGAGTTGAGTCGTTGTCAGGGCAGTATCAGAGCCTTTGAATCCGCCCCATGCTATTACAGGAGAGCCGGTAGCTAAAATGATCGGTGTAGCTGTCTGTGAAGAAGTAGTGGCTACCAGATATTTCTCACCAGTATTATGTTGTTGCAAATAAGTGATCAAACCAGAATCAATAGTAGAGCTGTTACTGCGTCCGCTAGAGGTTGCTAATTCCGGTCCGGCAGAAGGTTGTGTAGAATTGCCTCCATAGATTGCTGGTGTCATCGACCAGTAGGCAGGTGCAACAAGTAAAGCGACAAGAGCCAGAGTGAGTGAGATTCTGTTCATCGATTGACGTGAACGAAGGGCAATCCCTATAGACACCAGTCCGATCAGAGCTGCTACAATACCAAGAATCATTTGATCTAATGAAATTGTAATATATAACCCAGTTGCGATCCCTATGAGCATAAATACCGTCAACCAACGCTTGTGTATATTTTGCCATAAATAAGCGAGCGCTGCACCTGTGAGAGCGGCAATCGCAGGAGCCATCATAATAAAGTAATAACGATGAATATGCCCTGCAATACTGAAAAAGATAATCATCGGTGCAAGCCATGCTACCCAGAACAGCACGATATGTCGTTGTTCCCGGCGTTGCAACCATAATATCAGAGCACTCAATAAGGCTAAAGGAAGGAACCATGCGATTTGCCCTGCATTGGCTGTACTAAATAATCGAAGCCATCCAGCATCACCAGCGTCATTACTACCACCGCCAGAACCACCCATTCCACCACTGCCAGATCGTCCACCATCATTACCCCCACCAAATCCGCCTTGTGGTGGAGCATTTCCGTTAGTATTCTGAACAGAAGCGGTAGAATGATCTGCACTAACTGTAGTAGTTGTAGGCTGATCCGATATTGCCGATATTTTTGCATTGGATGTATCTGTTGAAGTGTTAGCTGTTGTTGGTGTGCTACTTGAACTGATAGAGCTTGATGTTGCACTATTATTGCTACGACCATCAGGTGTACCAGATGGCATGGTACCCATTCCACCACTGCCGCCACCACTAGAATCACCTGTAAGACGACTGATTCCGTTGTAGCCAAGCGCAAGTTCCAGTACAGAGTTGGATGTTCCACTACTTCCTACAAAGGGACGTTGATCCGCAGGTGTAAGGTCAACAATGACTGCCCATGATAGAGAAATCATTCCCATCAATACACTAGCAGTTAACAAATGAAGTATTTTTTGTTTCCATTGTCCTTTACGAGCTAACCAGTAGAGAAGGTAGAACGCAGGGAGTACCATAAATGCTTGTAGCATTTTGGTATTAAATCCTACTCCAACTAGTCCGAATGCGATACAAAGGGTAAGTAGTTTGCCACTGCGTACACTTTTGAACAATAGATAAGTCGCTAGCATTAAAAAGAAAACTAGTGTGCTATCTGCATTATTCGTGCGACTAACAGCTACAGCGATTGGCGTTAACGCCATAATCAGCCCGGCGATACGTGCGGCGGTGATTCCAAAGTGAGGCTTAATTATGAGATACAGTAAAATAACAGAGCCAGCTAATCCAAGTGCAGATGGTAATGCTAGACTCCAACTATGAATTCCAAATAGTTTGGCGCTGATCGCTTGAAGCCAGAAAGCAACCGGTGGCTTATCAATCGTAATAAAACCACCAGGATCATAAGCATTGAAAAAGAAATTATGCCAGCTCTGTACCATGCTTGTAATAGCAGCAGTATAGTAACTGTTCAGATCACCTGATTGATTAATGTTATATAGCGAAAGACCCGCGGTGATAAGCGCCAGTATAGCTAAAATCGGATCTATCCTTCGAATGCGGGATTCTTTCACTTGTATATATCCTCCTTTGTTGATCACGTCGTATAACTTTATGTAAAAAATATAACAAGGGTTTATGAACAAAAAATGAACGTTGCCTTAAAGGCGGTTAAAGATTGCTATAAATACATATAAAAAAACGAGAAACCCTTAACATACAAGGAATTTCTCGCTTATTGATACAAGATGAATAGAACCTGAAAAGAATATATTGATATTGTAAAATGGGTCAACACCTAGCTCTGATTTAAAAAAGTTAAGATCCTTTGGGTTGTTCAACAGTTAACGGTAAAAAAACAGTCATTTTGGTTCCTTGTCCATCCCCACTAGATCCTTCTATTCGTCCACCATGCAATCCAATAATCTTCTGCACAATCGACAACCCTAATCCATTACCACCGGTGACTGATGTACGTGACGTATCGACTTTATAAAAGCGATCAAAAATATGTTCTAAATGATCAGGTGCTATTCCGCAACCGGTATCTTGCACCGATGCTATAATCCATTGCTGATCATGTGTAAGCGTAATATAAATATTCCCTTGTTCCGGAGTGAACTTGATCGCATTGGATAATAAGTTAATCCATACCTGACTGAGTAAATCTTCATCTCCGTCAAATGTAATTTTGTCGAGATCAGCAGATAGATCGATATTTTTTTCCATCCAAAGAGGGACACAAGAAGCGACAGACATTCGGATCTGTTCATCCAGACGGAAAGGAACAGTATGAAGTTTAACAACATCGAGTGAAGCTAGTTTTAACAGATTGCTACTAAGCTTGGATAATCGTTCACTTTCCTGTTCAATAATCGTCAAATGTCTGACCTGCTCAGGAGAAGCACTATCTCGCAAAGCTCCTGCAAATCCACGAATAGAAGTCAGAGGAGTCTGAATCTCATGCGATACATTGGATACAAATTCTTGACGCATCGCTTCGATCTTAGATAATTCGCCAATCATTCGATTAAAGTTACGGCTTAATTCACCAATCTCATCGTTACGTCGTAGATTCACACGAACTTGATAATCGCCTTTGGCTACACGTCGGGTCGCTTCTGATAATTTGGCAATCGGCTTGGCAATTAAGCGAGCCGCAAATAAAAACAGCACAACCCCAATCACTAACATAACCGACAAGACTAAAAACATCCAACTATTAAATTGATTCACAAAATGACCGGGTGCAGGACGAGCAAAAAGAGCATATTTTTGACCATTACGTTCAAACGGTACACCGACATAACGAGGTTCTTTTTTATCTTTTGAATTAAAAAATGAAAAATCAAAACTAGGGACAGTGTTATTGGTAGTCGGTATAGCTGTAGGGTGATAGACCTGTCCATTTAATACTTCTTCTTTCACAGTCTCTGGGATATTCCATTGATTCAAAGGATCAGGAGGTGTTGGTTTTGCTTTATTTTTTGTATCTGTTGAGGTGCTTGTTGTAGAAGCAGGCGGTGTCGGAGGTACAGGTGGAGGGGAAAGTCCCGGAGGCCCTCCCGGTCCCTCACCAATAGAACGATACGTCGTACCATCTGCGCCGATCACTACAATCTGCATCTGTCCGCCCTGACTATCTAGATATTTCTGAATCATATTTTTGGGAATAGAAGATTGAATCTCAGCCATAGACTTGGCATCTGCCAAAATACGATCTTCTACAAAGTTAACCTGTTGTCGTTGAAATACCCAATCAGACATCAGTAAAGTAATGACAAAGCTGGCTACTACAACTGCAATAAACGTAAGTACCAGCTGACTATAAATATTTTTCAACCTTATTTCACCTCAATCCGGTAACCGATGCCCCGAATTGTCTGAATCGTAAATCCATTTTCTTCTGTAAAACGATCGCGTAGACGCTTAATATGCACATCGACTGTACGCTCATCACCATCATAATCATGCCCCCAGATTTTTTCGATCAATTGATCGCGTGTAAAAATCTGTCCCGGGAATCCAGCAAGAGTATATAACAGATCAAATTCTTTGGCAGGCAAAGCTTGTAGGCTACCATTTGTATCTGCTTCTTTGGTCGAAGCATCCAGTCTGACATTACCAATCGAAAGAGATTCGCCTGAAAAAATGCGATAACGTCGCAATAAAGCTTTGACGCGCATAACCATTTCTTCAGCTACAAAAGGCTTCGCTAAATAATCATCTGTACCCAAGCGGAATCCTTTGATTTTGTCTTCAGATTCACCTTTGGCAGTCACTAGAAGAATCGGTACATCTCCATAATAACGGCGAATATCTTGCGTTAGTTGCCATCCGTCCATATGAGGCATCATCACATCCAGAATAATCAGATCCCATTTGCCATTTCCAAGCATATCGAATGCTTCTTTACCATCTCGTGCCGTATGCACACTATATCCTTCACGACTCAAATACATATGAATTAATTCCAAAATGGAAGGATCATCATCAGCTATCAAAATACGTACCATATCGTAACGCTCCTTTACAAGTAATCAGATTAATCGTACCCAGTGCTTGCATTATCATATCAGATCAATATGAAGAATACATGAACGAGATAGTCTGACATTATGTAGATCATAACATCAACCTTGCAACACGCCTATCAACGAATTTGCAAAAAAATCCAAAAAGTGTGATTAATCACTTCCCAAAACGAACAATATGAACTAAAATGAACTTATATGAACATTAGTAATCCAAATTACACTTATTGAGAGGATGAATAATAATGGAAAACCGTTATGTGTCTCACCCGAATGATGTGAAATCTTTTGATACTGATCGTCTACGTGAGGAATTTTTGATCGAATCTTTATTTCAAACTGATGAACTTGTAACCGTATACAGTCATGTAGATCGCTATATTGTAGGCTCGGCTGTTCCTGCTTCAAAAGAGATCAAATTAGAAGTAAATCTTAAAGATATCGGAACAGACTTTTTCCTTGAGCGTCGTGAGATTGGAATTATTAATATTGGAGCTCCCGGTAAAGTCACCGCAGATGGTCAGGAATATGAAGTAGCTGCCAAAGAATGTCTGTATATCGGATTGGGCACCAAAGAAGTGATGTTTTCAGGTAGTGGCAGTGAGCCTGCTAAGTTCTACTTTGTATCCACACCAGCACACCATCAATATCCAACCGTAAAAGCAACCCAAGAAGATGCAACACCAAGTCATCTAGGTAATATCAAAACATCAAATGAGCGTACAATTTACAAATATATTCATCAAGGCGGTATTAAAAGCTGTCAGTTAGTGATGGGAATAACAGAACTGGCTCCAGGTAACATGTGGAATACAATGCCTTGTCATACGCATAACCGTCGTTCTGAAGTCTATCTGTATTTCAATCTGGATGAAAATGCGACAGTATTCCACTTTATGGGCGAACCGCAAAATACCAAACACCTTGTTGTACGTGATGGACAGGTAGCGATTTCTCCAAGCTGGTCGATCCATAGTGGCGTAGGTACAAGCAATTATACATTCTGTTGGGCAATGGCTGGCGAAAATCAAACGTTCGATGATATGGACGCAGTAGCTATGAAAGATTTAAAATAAACCCAAAACCATTCCGGCATCATACTGGAAGGGACGGGGGAATTATGAGTGCATTGAAGCGTCATGAACGCATTATGGAAATATTAATATCTCATCAAGAAGTAACAGTCAGTCAATTGAGTGAGATGATGAATGTTACAGGCAAAACGATTCGTGAAGATCTAGCCAAGTTAGAAGACATGGGATTGTTAACTCGTGTACATGGCGGAGCTGTACTGGCACAAAATGATCAATATGGCATTTTATCTGGTCAAGGAACCAATACCAAGCATATGTCTGAAAAAGTAGAAATCGCCGAGCGGGCGCTTCATTATATACAGCCTAACGATATTATTGCACTCGATGGAGGCAGTACTACGCTTGAGATCGCCAAGCGACTGCCTAATGTGCCATTAACTGTAGTTACCAATGACCTGTTTATTTTGAGTGAACTTGCCAAGCGTGAACAAGTACGTCTGGTCGTTCCTGGCGGGGAACGAACACGTAATATGTTGATTAGTTCGCAAGCGGTAGAGTATGTACGCAGTCTCAATATTCACAAAGCATTTGTATCTTCGACAGCGCTTCATCCTGAATTTGGATTATCGATCTATACGGGTGATCTGGTTCCTTTCAAAAAGGCACTGGTTGAAACAGCGCAACAAGTCTATGGAGTAGTCGATCATCAAAAGTTCGGACAATTTGCATTATGGACATTTGCTGCCTGCCAACAGCTCGATATGATTATTACCGATAGTGGATTGTCTGCTGAACAGATAGAACATTTTAAACAATCCAATCTTCCATTGGATATCGCTACACAGTAGAAAGGATGAATATATTGATGAACAGTTTTGATTTGACAGGCAAAGTAGCTTTGGTTACAGGATCAAGCGGTGGTCTGGGACAGGGGATGGCATTAGGGCTTGCTCAAGCAGGAGCAGATATTATCTCGGTCTCTTATTCAAGCAGTCAAGATACAGTCGATAAAGTAAAAGCATTAGGACGTGAAGCGATCGATATCGAAGCTGATCTGAGCAAGCATGACCGATTGGAAGATGTAGTACATCAAGCATTAGCATTTAAAGGTAAAATTGATATTCTGGTCAACAATGCAGGTATTATTCGTCGTGCTCCAGCAGTCGATCATCCGTGGAAAGACTTTGCCGATGTGATTGATATTAATCTAGAAACAGTGTTTTATCTGTCACAATTGGTCGGTCGTCATATGATCGAACAAGGAAGCGGTAAAATTATTAGTGTGGCTTCGATGTTGTCTTATCAAGGTGGTATCAATGTACCGGGTTATACAGCCAGTAAGCATGGGGTTGCAGGAATTACCAAAGCACTTGCGAATGAATGGGCAAGCAAAGGAATTCAGATCAATGCGATTGCTCCAGGTTATATGCTGACAGACAATACAGCACCGATTGTAGCTGATCCTGCTCGCTTTGATGCGATTACCGATCGTATTCCAGCAGGGCGCTGGGGAACAGCCGAAGATATGCAAGGACCTGTCGTCTTTTTAGCTTCCAAAGCTTCTGATTATTTGAATGGACATGTCATCTGTGTAGATGGCGGATGGATGGCGCGCTAATTCGATTTGGATAAATCGTATCGATTAGCATGAATGTGTACCACAGAATCTATAACAGAAAGGCAGTGTGATGATGAAACAAGGCGTACTTGCACATATCTATGGACAATTGCCACTTGCAGAACTTGCTGCTAAAGTGTCTGCTGGTGGATTCACTTCTGTTCAGTTAGCGCTTGCCAAAGCGATCTCGGATATAGATACATCAAATGGTCGATTAAGTCCCGGACTAGCTAATCATATTGCAGAACAATTTGATCGTCAGAATGTACGCATTGCTGTACTGGGTTGTTATATTGATCCTATTCATCCTGATCTCAGTGAACGTCGTCATGGCATCGAACGGTTCAAAGAACATTTGCGATATGCGCGTGACTTCGGATGTAGTATGGTCGCTACCGAAACAGGTGGATATACGACCTATCAAGCTTCAGAACCGGAACGGTATGCAGAAGTGGGTTGGCGTATTTTGGAAGAAACAATATCTGAATTAGCCGAAGAAGCTGATAAATGGGGCGTACATATGGCCATCGAACCGGTTGCTGATCATACGCTTCATTCTACCGAGCGGATGTTACAGTTAATCGAAGATATTCCTACGACAGCGCTAGGTATGCTGTTTGATCCTTGTAATATGATGAAAACGGAACATGTAGATCATCAAGAAGCTTTTTTACGGGATACATTTGAAAAGTTAGCTCATCGGATGTTGTTGATCCATGCGAAAGATTTTACATTTGCACCGGATGGCACTAAGCCTTATCGTACAGCAGGTACAGGTATACTGGATTATCCGTTATTTTTCCGTTTGCTTCAGGAGTACAAACCTCATATCGATATTTCGCTAGAAGGTGTACCTTTAGATGACCTTCCGCAAGCATCATTATATATGCGCCAAATCTGGCAAGACGTACAGGCTTAATGGTGTAGCTATTATTATTTTTCGATATCCTCCTTTTGAAGAATAGCCTTGATCGTAAGGCTGTTCTTTTTTTTGTAGAATGTGGCAAAATATTAAATCATTGCTATCGTTATCAATAAGCTTCATACTTTAAGTTCATGTTTAATTCTTCTTAACAGATGTATGAAGAAGCAGATAGGGATAAGAAGAAGGAGGGTACGATGAATAATTTACTACATCATCGAAATCGTAAAGTAGCTTTGATTACTGGAGCTGGCATAGGGCTTGGACGAGGAATCGCCAAAGTACTTGCTCATAAAGGATATCGTATTGCGCTTACATATCATTCAGAATCGGATGATATTGACAATGTGACTCAAGAATTATCACATATTTATGGAGCACAGCCGTTTGCTATTCAGACAGACCTTACGCAACCTGATCAGCCAGAATCGGTAATCAAGCAGACGTTAGAACATTTCGGAAGGATCGACTTGCTTGTTAATAATGCAGGTGGAGGCAATGGTACAGCCTTATTGGATCTGGAAATGGGAGATTTAGATCATTCGATCCATCTTAATTATCGCGCACCTATTCTAGCTTCCAAATATGCAGCCCAAGCAATGATTGATCAAGAAATTGCTGGAAATATTATTTTTATCACATCTTCCCGTGCAGAACGTGCTTATCCTACCGACAGCATCTATGGTGGCATGAAAGCGGCATTGATACGCTCAGCGGCTTCATTTGCACTTGAATTTGCTCCTTACGGTATACGGGTGAATTGTGTAGGTCCGGGTGCGACTGTAAATCGACTAGAGTACGATGCTATCAAGCAACCACTAGGACGTAAGATTCCTTTAGGTCGTATGGGTACACCTGCGGATATCGGCAAAGCAGTCGCATGGTTATCTTCTGACGATGCTTCTTATATTACAGGCATCAATTTACGTGTAGATGGCGGATTGATTTTGCCTGGTATGCCAGAAGATACTTCTCCAGAAGCAGGTTATGGCTGGGGCGTTATTTACGATCATTTAGACAAAGATTAAGTGATCATCCTATATGATATAGACTTCAAACCTGCGGACTTCTGTTATAGAAGAAAGCAGGTTTTATTTGTATGCCAAGTGATCCCTTCATGAAAACTTCATTTGACTATAGGCCCTCCTTTTCCTCATAATTGGTAATAGTTTAGAATGATTATAAATTGTATGCAATTAATTTTAACTATTATCTATTAGCTTATAACATTTATATTACTATACACATTCAATTGGGTGTGATTATCATGCTCATCTTAAATATGGAGGAATGCAATATGTACAAATCAATTATTGTTGGAACAGGTCCTGCGGGACTGACTGCTGCGATCTACCTTGCTCGTGCAAATCTAAGCCCGTTGATTATTGAAGGCCCACAACCAGGTGGTCAGTTGACTACAACGACAGAAGTTGAAAATTTCCCGGGCTTTCCTGATGGTATCATGGGACCGGAATTGATGGACAATATGCGCAAACAAGCAGAGCGCTTTGGTGCAGAATTCCGTACAGGTTGGGTGAATAGTGTAGATCTTGGAGATCGTCCTTTTAAATTGCAAGTAGAAGGTATGGGCGAATTGGTTACTGAGACATTGATTATTTCTACAGGAGCTACAGCTAAATATCTAGGTATCCCTAACGAACAAGATAATATCGGACGCGGCGTAAGTACTTGCGCAACCTGCGATGGATTCTTTTTCCGCGGTAAAGAAATCGTAGTTGTCGGTGGTGGAGACTCTGCATTGGAAGAAGCTAGCTTTTTAACTCGTTTTGCTTCTAAAGTAACACTGGTTCACCGTCGCGAAGAATTGCGTGCTTCCAAAATCATGCAAGATCGTGCTCGTTCCAATGAAAAAATCGAATGGGCTTTGAACCAAAATCCACTTGAAGTGGTTGCTGGCGATAGCGGTGTAACAGGTCTTAAAGTGATGAACAACAATACAGGGCAAGAAGAAATCATTCCTGCACATGGCGTATTCGTAGCGATTGGTCATCATCCCAATACAGGATTCTTGAACAATCAACTCACAACGGATGCGAATGGTTATATCGTATCTAACCCAGGTACGTCAGAGACTAATATTCCGGGCGTATTCGCTTGTGGCGATGTGCAAGATACTCGTTACCGTCAAGCGATTACAGCAGCAGGTAGTGGCTGTATGGCAGCGATGGATTGTGAGAAATTTATCGAAGCATTGGAACATCAAGAAGTCGTTGTGGGTTAATTGTATTTTATACAGATCTAACATATATAATGTCTACAGGTAGCAGAATAGCTTCACGTTCTGCTATCTACATAATCTAATTTGATAAAAGGAGTGTTACACTATTATGGAAAAAGCTATCGTTTATACAAGTACTAACTGCCCGCATTGCAAACAGGTGAAAAGTTTTTTGAATGACAAAGGTATCGAGTTCGAAGAGCGTAATATCGAATTAGAAGAAAAATATGCAGAAGAAGCTTGGAACATGGGTGTACGTGCTGTTCCAGTTACATTGATCGGTGAGTACAAAATTATGGGTATGAATATGACTCAATTCAACAAAGCGCTAGCAGAAGCGTAAAATAAGCAAAAAAATAAACGGTAGCCCGGATGATGGGTTGCCGTTTTTTTGTTGATTAGATAATCGTATAAGAATGAAGAAAAGCATGTACGTTGTGCAAATAAAGTACATTTGTATCAAAAAGATAATGTGGAGCATACTAACAGATGATATCGTATCTAAAATAATAACTGGGTGACAGCGCGAAAAATCATAAAAAATCCAAAACCTGCGATCAAAAAGGATACGCCCTTTTTGCGCCTCGCTTGTGAGAAGTTAAACACACTCAGGCTTACTAATGGAACGATGATAAAAGAAAATAAAAACAACATTACGTAAAAAGGCAGCGAAATGTCGGCAGTTCCCAACAGGTTCATGGTAGCTCTCTCCGTTTCACATTCGTTCGTATTGCATAACACATAACGAAATTATAGACCGAAAGAGCAATAGATTTTCCACTAAAATAAGGCAATTTTACGTCAAATTTAAGATAAATAATTCACATTTACTATCAAAATAAATAAGAATTGTGTCCAAATGATATTAAAGCGATACTTTTACCCGACCTAGAAATTGTGAGACAGCCATATAGGCTGTACCGATCACAGTCGATTGATCTTGTAATTCGGAGTATTGAATGATTAACTTTTGGCGATGATAAGGAAGAGTTCTTCGGGATACCACCTCTTGTAAATACTGATCGATCCATGGTTCTGCCTGTCTCATATGCCCGCCAATAATCACTAATTCAGGGTTAAATCCATTGACTAGATTGGTAATACCAATCCCTAAATATTCACCGATTTTTTGAAATAAATCTCTAGCTTCCGGTTCATCGAATTCAGCACGTCTTACCCAATCTGCGGTAGTACTACCGGGAATCGGTTCTTTGACAGCATGATCGTAAGCCAGTTCAGAAGCATATAATTCCCAACACCCCTGACTACCACAAGAACAAGGTAGACCGTAAGATTCTACAGACATATGCCCTGTTTCTCCTGCATACCCACGTGAGCCCTTATACAGTTCCCCTTCAATAATGATGCCTGATCCTATCCCTGTTCCTACACTGACATAGACCAGATGTTGAGCTTGTCTCCCTGCACCGAACTGCAATTCTCCGAGTGCCCCTGCATTAGCTTCATTATCGACAATTACAGGAATATGAAATAAATGCTCTAATTGTTCTCGTAAAGCAACACCTTCCCAACCGAGATTGGGTGCAAATAACACATTTCCTTGTTCATCCACCATTCCTGGTACACCAACTCCCATACCGATAATTCCATGGATCGAATCAGGCAGATTGCGCAACAATACAGTCATTTCGGTCTGTAGCTGCTCAATAACATCTGTCACTTGATGGCTAGCAAGAGGAGAGGTCGAGTTGGCAATAATTTCACCTTCTAGATTGGTCAGAATCAAAATAAGTTCGTTGACTGTAATCTCTACACCTGCGGCATAACCTGCATTTTTGTTAAACAACAAAATCAACGGCTTGCGTCCACCACTAGACTGTCCTTGACCGGATTCGATTACCAGTTGATCGTCAATCAACTCTTGTACAAGATTGGAGACTGTGGCTTTATTCAGTCCTGTTGATTGGGAGACTTGAGTACGTGATAGAGGAGCATACTGGCGAATATTATCTAACACCAGAGACTTATTTATCTTTTTGACAAGCGCTTGATCACCTGTGATTTTCATAATTTTCTTCCTTTCAGATGACTATTCACTAACTTTGTTTAACCGATAGACAAAGTATATCATATATGTTAGGATAGCGATGTAAACGATTTCTTTTTGATTATGTTGGATACATTGTTCTGCCAAATGATTGTTAGATGATCGATTTTAGGCGCACCTTCTCTGCTTACTAAGCCGCTCTAAAAGAGATTTTTGTAACAATCTCATACGAATGATAAGAGGAGGATTTTATTTATGGCTTACTTTGCAAATATCGAAAAAATTACTTACGAAGGTGTCCAATCCAAAAATCCATACGCTTTTAAATTTTATAACCCGACTCAAGTGATCGCTGGTAAAACAATGGAAGAACATTTGCGCTTCGGTATGGCTTACTGGCATACGATGGTAGCAGGTGGAGCTGATCCATTTGGTGTGAATACAGCAGTGCGTCCTTGGGATTCGTATACAGGTCTTGATCTTGCCAAAGCTCGTGCTGAAGCACTATTTGAATTAATGGATAAGCTTGATATGCCTTACTTCTGTTTCCATGATGTAGATATCGCTCCTGAAGGAGATAGCTTGCGAGAATTTTACAGCAATATTGATACGATTGTCGACCTTTTAGAAGGATATATGAAACAATCCGGTAAAAAATTGCTCTGGAATACAGCGAATATGTTCAGTAATCCACGCTTTATGCATGGTGCAGCTTCAACGAGTAATGCAGATGTGTACGCTCATGCAGCGGCTCAGATCAAAAAAGGTCTTGAAGTAGGTAAACGTCTAGGTGCTGAAAACTATGTGTTCTGGGGCGGTCGTGAAGGGTATGAGACATTGCTCAATACGGACTATGCACTAGAACAAGATAATATTTCACGTATGTTCCATATGGCGATCGATTATGCCAAAGAAATTCAGTTTGATGCTCAATTCTTGATCGAACCCAAACCAAAAGAGCCGACAAAACATCAATATGACTTTGATGCGGCAACTACAATTGCGTTCTTGCAAAAAAATGGTCTGGATAAACATTTCAAATTGAACTTGGAAGCGAACCATGCGACGCTTGCAGGACACAATTTCCAACATGAATTACGTGTTGCTCGTACTAATGGTATGTTGGGATCACTGGATGCCAATCAGGGGGATCTATTGATCGGATGGGATACGGATGAATTCCCGGTTGATCTTTATGCGGCGACTTTAACGATGTATGAAGTGTTGCAAAATGGCGGTCTAGGCAAAGGTGGCGTTAACTTTGATGCGAAAGTACGTCGTCCTTCTTTTGAGCCAGAAGATTTGTTCTTAGCGCATATCGCTGGAATGGATACTTTTGCTAAAGGTCTAACAACAGCAGCGCGTCTGATCGAAGATCGTGTATTCGAAGACTTTATCGACAAACGGTACAGCAGTTTCCAAGAAGGTATTGGAGCCGATGTGTTGAGCGGCAAAGCGACATTGTCTTCACTGGCAGAGTATGCGCTTAATAATGAGACTCCTCGTGCCAATGAATCTGGTCGTGAAGAATGGTTGAAATCTGTTCTTAATCAGTATTTGGTGACGGAATAAGAGGGATACACTTTAGGGATTAATTTAGACATGGTATGGGACACGAGGACGCTACGAGAATTTATTCTTCTTGTCGTCGCTGGTAAGGTTGGATATCTTGGTTAGACTGCTGGGCAGTCGATATCCAACCTTACCAGCGAGCGCTTCGCTCTTTCAGAAGAATAGATTCTCTTCGCTTGAGCGTGTAGATACTGTGGATGAGGATAGAAGATTAGAGCAAAAGATAATGCTAAAAGATAAGGTCAAAGGCATGTCTCCCTTATTCCCTTGTGGGGAGGGAGGCATTTTTTGATGCGGTAAGCATTTTGGGAAAATACTTTTGGTTTTGATATAGGGCAAAAATATAAATAAATATAAAGTTTTAAAAGATTAAAAGATTAGAAGATTGAATGATTTATTGTGGGTAGATGTCTGCTATGAGTGCAGTTATGGGCGTAGAATACGTGATAATGGTTGACAATAAGTTTAGAGATAATAAATAATGATTAGCATTTTATGTGATGAAAGAAAAATATATATGTATGGAATTAAAGGTGTTATGAAGTGGTAAAAGGGATTTAATTTTTTTGATATATTTAGTAATTATTTGTGTAGCAAAGATAAATTGAAGGAGGGGTAAGGATGAGTTATGTGATTGGAGTTGATTTGGGGACGAGTGCGGTGAAGACGGTGTTGGTGGATAAGCAGGGGAATATTGCTTATGAGATGTCTGAATCGTATCCGTTATCTCAACCGAAAGCAGGATATAGCGAACAGAGTCCTGAAGATTGGGTAAAAGGGACGTTAACATCGCTCCGTCGGTTGGTAGAGATTTCAGGTGTAGCGTCTGAAGAGATTGAAGGATTAAGCTTTTCGGGGCAAATGCATGGATTGGTGCTATTGGATGGAGACAATAAGGTGATTCGTCCAGCGATTTTGTGGAATGATACACGTACCAGTAAGCAGTGTCGCCGGATTGAAGAGACGTTAGGTGATGAATTATTAAAGATTGCTCGTAATCGAGCGTTGGAAGGATTTACATTGCCCAAAATCTTATGGGTGCAGGAAAATGAGCCAGAGCATATGGAAGCGGCACGATTAGTTTTGCTACCGAAAGATTATGTGCGTTACCAGTTAACAGGTGATCTAGCGATGGATTATTCTGATGCGGCAGGCACATTGTTACTCGATGTAACCGGTAAGCAGTGGAGTGAGAAGATCGCTTCAGCTTTTGATTTGCCTATGTCGTTGCTTCCGCGTCTAATCGAATCATTTGATGATGTAGGTGGATTATTGCCGGAAGTCGCTGAACAGACAGGATTGAGTGTAAATACACGCGTCTATGGTGGTGGAGCAGATAATGCTTGTGGTGCGATTGGTGCAGGAATTCTAAGTGAAGGGCAGACGATGTGCAGTATCGGTACATCCGGTGTCGTGCTGTCTTATGAAGAACGCAAAGATTTGGATTTTGCAGGGAAAGTTCATTTCTTTAATCATAGCGAGCAAGATGCTTTTTATATTATGGGTGTTACCCTTGCGGCAGGGTACAGTCTAGAATGGTTCCGCAGTGCATTTGGCAAAGACCTTTCATTTGACCAGTTATTGCATGACGTGAACAACGTAGCGGCAGGTGCAGAAGGGTTGTTATTCACACCTTATATCGTAGGTGAACGTACACCTCATCCGGATGCAGATATTCGTGGAAGCTTTATCGGTATTGATGCCGCGCACAAGTTACCGCATTTTGCGCGTGCTGTATTGGAAGGAATTACATTCTCTTTACGAGAATCGATTGATATTTTACGCGAATCAGGCAAAAGTATCACTTCTGTCGTATCGATCGGTGGCGGAGCGAAGAATGAGACCTGGTTACAAATGCAAGCAGATATTTTTAACGCCGAGATTGTTCGTTTAGAAAATGAACAAGGGCCTGCTATGGGAGCGGCTATGTTAGCGGCTTATGGTAGCGGGTGGTTCCCGTCTTTGCAAGACTGTGCAGCGGCATTTTTACGTCACGCGAAGTCTTATCAACCTGATCCGGAACGTGCTGAAAAGTATGATCAGTTGTTTGCGATTTATCAGGATATTTATGGACAGACTGCTGAATTGAATAAACGTTTGGCGGCTTTTCGCGGATAGATAGACGTATAGATGGAAAAATAATAATCAACAAAACCCTTCTTTTACAACACAAAGGAGGGTTTTTGCTTTAAAGTGGAAATATATTACAAAATCATTTTTGTTAAAGCAGAAATAGCATCGTTACAAAGAGTGCCTCAAGCTAAAAATATAATGAACAAACTGTTCTTTATGTGCGGTATATTCCTGGATTCCTTCACTTTGCAGATCAACAAATGATTGTTTAATTTTCTGATATTCTAGCTTTTGCTCGGGATGAGTATTTAGATAATCTCGAAAGAAAATAAGATTTTTCCAAATATCACTTTCGAACTGTACCATATGAATAAAATGAGTTTTAACATCGAACGTAGTATCTTTGAATGTAGCATATACATATTCATTTTCTCTTTGTACTTTCAGTCGATAAAATCCAATTGTTTTTAAATAATCATCATACATAGTTACTTGCTCTAAATGATCAATCCCGACAAGAATATCGATTACAGGCTTGGCCTGGATATTAGCAATCGCTGTACTTCCAATATGCTGTACTCTATTTGGATGTAATGAGGTGGCAGTACAGATGCTTTTTTTCATATCTGCAAATAATCCAATCCAGTCAGGATCGTAATCAACAAGCTTGATTTGATTTTTAGCAATACCTAATTCATTTTTGGACATACATACACATCCTTTTATAGAATAACGAATTTGTATTATAACTTGTTGAGAACAAATAAAGGAGGGCAATTCATATGAAATTACGTATCCCATTACTACTCTTATCGTTAAGTATGGCTTTGTGCTTGTCTTATAGTATTGGCTTGCTCTGGGGAGAGAGTACTCAACAAATTGCTTATCTTTTATCGGTTGTAGGTTTGATCTTTTTATTTGAAAAAACAAAAATGAGTGAGCGAAAAGTGAATAGATTAGTAGGGATAGTTATAGGAATATCTGCTGTATGTGCAGGTTCATTAGTAGAACTTCAAGATTGGTCATATGTAATAAATATGCTTATTTAAGAAAGGAGCAAAAGAGATGAAAAACCAAAACATTTCGCTCAAAATCTGTATTGTAGTCGTTATTAGCGCTCTTCTTTTTCATTTTGGAGTAGAGTATTACAAAAAACAAGTGACTCAAAAAGTCATCAACTATCTGGTACTGGAAAAAGGATATCAAAGTACAGATATTGCTGAAATCAAAACGTATATTAGTAAAGCACCTGTAGTCAGCACAAGTGTAATATTCAAAGACGAAAGAAATGCAATGTATATGTATAAATCAGACAATGGACAAATGGAGCAGTATCATTGTATCCCTGCTATTAATGATTTGAAGCAAAAATATATTCATGCAGAAAATCCGTAATCTACATAGTAGTAAGCAATAATAAATAATAGGAAGTCGCGATAACCTACAATATAGTAAAATCGGAACTAACCATTTCGACATTAATCATTCTCCACTATAAATATCCTTCATAAATAATAAAATTGTTTAGTATCTCAGACCAAATGTGTAATAATAGACATATGTTTAAATAAGTGTCGGCGGAATGGATTATATTATACATTTCAAATATAAGATACATGATTTTTACATTAAAAAAAGGAGGAACCCTGATGGATAAACGATATTGGCTAATTGGTGGCGTAAGTGGAGCAGTATTAGCACTTGCAGGAACAAGAATGGTGTGGAATACAGCGGTCAAAGCGCAAACACCCAAACGTATTCCGGTAGAGCGTAAGCCTGCGATGCCTTATCAAGATATTGAATTTTTGAGTGACGGTCTACGTATTCAAGGGTGGTTTATTCCTTCTAAAATAAAAGAAGATCAACAACATCCTACAGATCACAACACAATCAAAGATCCAACAGATCATATGAACTCTACACAGTCTGCACCATTGATGATTATTGCTCATGGTTGGGGTTCTAATCGTTCCCGGGTACTGCGCTATATTGAGCCATTATGGGAAGCAGGATATGCCCTTTTGATGTATGATGCGCGTAGTCATGGACATAGTGAACCGATCGAAGCACCTTCTGCATATACATTTCGGGATGATATTTTGGCGGCACTGGATTATGCTGTACATATTCCAGAGATTGATCCTCAGCGGATTGGAGTATTAGGGCATTCTATGGGGGGACTGGGTACTATTTTGTCGCTTCCTTATGGATTGCCTGTACGAGCTGTTATTACCGATTCGATGCCTGCTCAATTTGAGAGTGTGCTTGAAGCTGAATTTAAGCGTCGAGGGCTACCACTATTTCCGATGGCTAATATTATTCCAAGAATCTGGTTTTATCGTTCTCATATTTCGCTCAAAGAATATCAACAGAAAAATACCGTATTCTCGATCAATGAAGCACGTAAAGAAGCCGATTTGCCAATTCTGATGATCCATTCGCGCGGAGACGCTTTTATTCCACCGACTGAATTAGAATTTGTTATGGGGCAAGTCACACCACCGATTGAGACATTATTTGTAGATACGAATGGACATAGTTCTTCACAAAAAGATCCTCATTTCTGGGCGAAAGTGTTGCCGTTTTTGGATGAACATGTAAAGCATGCTCAACCTAGAACCAAAGCGATTACTCAATCGCCTATCGTAAATAAGACGACCGCCAAAAAAATGAATATTCGTGTATGGAAAAGTCCAATAAGTTGGCTCAAATCAGTAAATGAAAAAGCATCTGCAACCGATAATTAAAATATAGTGATAAAGTAATATTATTCGTTAGTAATATCAAAATGGATACATATATCTCATGAAAATATGCGGTTGTGTACAATCCAGTTTATAACGACTATAATTAAGCTTATACTCTATAAATAAGTAAATATAATCGACAGATCGTCCTACAGATTATAACGCTTATCATTGCTAAGTTGCTCACTCACTATAGTTATGTTTACCTATTACCTACACGATGAAGGGCGGTTACGTCTGCATGAATAGATCAAGTCAACTTTGGGTGAAGACCCTTTTAGCCGGAACATTAGTATTTTCTACAGTTCCAGCGATTTCGTTTAGTGGTAATACTGCATACGCGGCTACTTCACAGATCACTGTAAACAGCACATCAGATATCGTTGATCAATTGTACAAAGGATTAATGAACCGTAGTGCACAAGTAACATTTACGTACAAAGGCAGTACAGCCAAATTAAAAGCAATGTTACAAGACTCATTTGAGACAGCATTGGAAAAAGATCCATATACAATGTATATCTTGGATAGCTATGGTCTAACATGGCGCAGTAATGCGTATTCTGCTCTGGTAACGGTAGATATGAAGTACCGCGAGACAGTCGCTCAGACTAAATATGTAAATGATCAAGTCGTTCAGACGGTCGCTCAAATTATTACACCGGGTATGAACGATCACCAGAAAGTAAAAGCGATTCATGATTGGGTAGTCCAACATCTGAAATATGATGAAACGTATACACGTTATACAGCTTATGAAGCATTGCATGATGGTACAGCTGTATGTCAGGGTTATGCATTATTGACGTATGCATTGCTCAAACAAGCTGGAGTAGAGAACAAAATTGTAGAAGGTACAGCAGGCGGAGAGCTTCATGCTTGGAACCTTGTGAATATCGATGGCAATTGGTACCACATGGATACAACATGGGATGATCCATTACCCGATCAAGGCGATGGAGTAGATACGAATTATTATCTACGTACTGATGCTCAGATGAAACAAGATCATAACTGGACCAAAACGTATCCTGCGGCAAATGTAGCTTACAAAGATACATTGAACACATTAATAGCTTCCGGTGGCGATACTTCAGGATTTTACAAACAATTGGAACAAAACTTAAATTATGCTGTAGATAACTCTCCAGCGGCGGTAGACTCAGCAACAGCTTTAAAAGAACAAGTGAAAAACGCTAAAGCAGGCGGACAATCTTCATTGGTATTCCGTTATAGCGGCAATATCACTAGCTTAAAAAGCGATCTAAGTCGTCTATCTTCTGTAGGGATCAAATCAATCTCCTACACTGTACAATCGCTAGGAAGTTCTAACGATCTTAAAGTTAACTTGTCTTGGAAATAAGACCTAAATAAAAGGTTGATAGACTACATTTATTATTTTTAAAAGAAGGGTCGGATATCATATCCGATCCTTTTTGCTATTTTATCATTCTTTGTCGACGCATTATTCATATCATTTTCACATCTTATAAGCATACAGATATACTCATCTTATTTAGCAAATAAACCAATATTCTCAAAAAAATAAAGAGGGATATCGTATATAAAAAGATAAACGTTAATTCGATATTGTTATACATCTAAAAATGGTTATAAATTTTAAACGATGAATATACCTTTTGATAATGTATATTTCTATTTATAAATTAATATAAATGCTATTTAATAAACAAATATATTAATTAAATATACATAAAAATACCAATAAATTGATTGGTATAAAGATGCTTTAATATTATATTGTACATAATTGAAAGCGCTTTATAATTAAATGTAGGCGCTAAACGTTGCAACAGTAACAGATAGCGGACTTCGGAAGCAGGAGGCGAACATCATTCATATGAAGCTGAAAAGCAAATTAGTTTTAATGTTGACCTTAACAGCACTTCTTTTTTCTGTTGTACCTAACGGTAAAATTTTTGCGGCGGCCTGGCCATTATCAGGAGATGTCGGTGTCCATGATCCCTCTTTAATTAAAGAAGGAAATAGCTGGTACACTTTTTCGACCGGACAAGGTATTCAAGTCTTAAAATCCGATAATGGCAACAACTGGTATCGTGTACCGCAAGTATTCTTATCTCCTCCAGCATGGTGGAAAACATATGTACCCAAACAAGCAACAAATGATGTCTGGGCGCCTGATGTAAAAACATATAATGGCCGTACATGGTTGTACTATTCGATTTCTTCTTTTGGTTCCAATACATCGGCTATTGGACTAGCTTCAGCAAGTAGTATTGGTGCAGGTAGCTGGCGTGATGATGGTCTAGTATTACGCACAACTGCAGGCTCTAACGATTACAATGCGATCGATCCTGAATTGGTAATCGATGCTTCTGGTAATCCATGGTTAGCTTTCGGTTCATTCTGGAGCGGTCTTAAATTAACCAAACTGGACAAAAACACAATGAAACCAACAGGTAGTATCACTTCGATCGCGGCTCGTCCTAACAATGGTGGAGCAATTGAAGCACCATCGATCACGTACCGTAACGGATATTACTACTTGTTCGCTTCTATTGATAACTGCTGTAAAGGTGTAAACAGTACGTACAAAATTGTCTATGGACGCTCTACAAGTATTACCGGTCCTTATGTAGATAAAAATGGTGTTAATATGCTTAATGGTGGCGGTACGATTTTAGATAGTGGTAACGCACAATGGAAAGGCCCGGGCGGTGAAGATATCGTTGGCAATAATATTATTGCTCGTCATGCGTATGATGCCAATGATAATGGAGCACCGAAGCTGTTAATTAGTGATCTCAACTGGGATTCCAGTGGCTGGCCTACGTATTAGTAGTCGTCAATACAAGGTAAGCTGATCACGATTACTCTTCCTACCAATCATCAGCTCAAATCATAAATAGACGGATCCCTAACTAAAAAAACACCTTCTACCTCTATAGTGCTTGGATAAGCATAGAGCGTAGAAGGTGTTTTTGGATTGAGTGGTATAGCTGTTTTATTGAATGTTATAGCGGATGATTTTATTTTTTATCTAACGAATGCCCGCTATTGAGATCACATTCTGTCAGTGGAACCACTTTTGTTTTATTGATCAACTTATATCCTAACCATAAGATAAGAAATAACGGCACACTGATATATGAAGCGAAAATCGATTTCCAGTCAATAGCTTCCGGTGTAATATACGATAGACTTTGACCCAGAATAACAATAGCACATAACACAAAAGCAAATAATGGGCCAAACGGGAACCATTTTGCTTTGAAAGGCAACTCATCCATACTTTTACCCTGTGCGTAAAAAGCACGACGGAAGCGGTAATGACTAATTGCAATTCCAAGCCAGGTGATAAAGCCACACATTCCTGAAGCATTAAGTAACCATTGATAGACAATGCCATCCCCGAACAAAGAAGCTAGAAAAGCTAACATTCCTACAGCAGTCGTTAACAATAACGCATTTTGCGGAATCCCGCGACGATTCAGTTGTCCAAAGATACGAGGCGCTTTGCCTTCTTTCGCCAGTGCATACAATACACGAGTAGAAGCGTACATTCCTGAGTTACCTGCCGATAGAACCGAAGATAGAATAACAGCATTCATGACTGCTGCTGCAAATGCAAGCCCTGCTTTTTCAAATACCAGTGTAAATGGGCTGACACCTATATCGGTTAGCTCACCATTCAAAAGAGAAGGAGTAGTGTAAGGAATAATTAATCCAATCACCAAAATCGCTAAAATATAAAAAATGAGAATACGCCAGAATACCTGACGAATCGCTTTCGGTACATGTTCACGTGGATTCTCACTTTCACCGGCTGCAACCCCGATTAACTCTGTTCCTTGAAATGAAAATCCTGCCGCCATAAATACACCGATAAAGGCTAACAGCCCTCCATTAAAAGGAGCATCCCCTACAGTAAAGTTGCTGAATCCTACTGCTTTGCCACCGAGAATCCCGAAGATCATTAACACTCCAACAACAAGGAAAAGAATAACAACTACAATTTTGATCATGGCGAACCAGTACTCTGATTCCCCGTAACCTTTAACAGACAGAACATTAAGTAAAAAGATAACCGCTAGAAACAATAGACTCCAGATAAACGAAGAACTTTCCGGGAACCAGTACTTAATAATAATCGTTGCCGCAGACAATTCCGCTGCAATCGTAATCGCCCAGTTGTACCAGAAATTCCAACCCATTGCGAATCCAAAAGCAGGATCAACATAACGAGCGGCATACGTATTGAACGAACCAGATTCAGGTCGATACGTTGCCATTTCCCCTAGACTGGTCATTAGAAAATACACCATAATACCTACACAAGCATACGCGAGTAATGCACCGCCAGGGCCTGCCTGAGCGACTGCCCCACCACTGGCGAGAAATAGACCAGTACCGATCGAACCGCCGAGAGCGATCATTGTCATATGTCTTGCTCGTAGACCTGCTTTGAGTTCACGCGGTGGTGAAGATGGAGAAGATGAAGATGCCATAATAGTTATATACACTCCTTACTGAATTAAGCATATGAATTTATGCTGTGAATAGATAAAGGAAGTACATACACGCAAGAACACAACAAAAAAGACCACGTATATATACGTGATCCTTTAATTATGATCCGCACCATACTTTTCCTTTGTAAAGATAGCTCAACACAGGAATCATCTTCAGATGGTTCACTGTGACAGTTCTGTTCCTTTCGGAGACAGCCCCAGCATAACTAACAACAGAGCATTAGTTATACTTCGGCAACGATACCTTTTTATTTGGGATCAACAGCGGCTCTTACGCTTTCTCCAAATAGACTCATTATAGTTGCGACCTCTACCTCATCGGATATTGTGTGATGAGGCAATTATTATGAAATTAGTGTCATGGATAAGATGACTGTTTTCCAGTATACGTGTAGTCGTTTGATTTGACAACTACTTATATCATGAATCTCTCATGAAGAACAAATGATTGTAATTATTAGACGTTATCTTTGGCACGGCTTTTCGCCATTTGTTGCCAGATTGTACCTGCGGCTTGTTCCCCGGATTCGATTCGTTCTAGAGCCATTTTGGCTTGCAAACTCACTTCGAATTCAGGATCATCCACAGCTAATTCTAATTCGTCACGTGCTTCTTCAGTTCCGACTTCATACAAGAAACGAGCTGCACGCCAGCGCACCAATTTACTGCTGTCTTTGAGTGTAGCTAGCATTGCTGGTGTTGCCGCAGGATCACCAATATCTGATAAAGTATCACCTGCTGTACGACGAACCGCTGCCGATTTATCTTGTAGTGCTTGATATAATAGTTCCATCGCCGCAGGTGTTTTGAGATCACCGAGATAGACAACTGCAAGACGACGCAATTGCATTTTTTCATCAAATAAAGCTTTTTCGATTAAAGGTAAGCTATCCGCGTCTGGTTGCAACAGATCAAAAGCCGCATAACGTACACGCCAATCTGGATTTTCAAGTGCTACAGTAATTTCATCTGCGTTCATTTCACGACGCTGTTCTACAAATTCTTCCTGACTTGCGCCATGAGAAATCGCTTGTTCGATAATCTTTTTCAATCGATCTTCTGGAAAAGCCGCTTCAAGCTCTTGTTCGACTTCACGTGCAATATCAGCAAGTTCACCATAACGAACACCATAATCAGTCAATTTGCGTTCTTTGATCATCGTAGCGACTGCTACTTCTGTCACTGCTTGGACAAATCGATCTGCTAGCCCAATACGTTCTTCTTTTGTTCCAGATTTCACCCGAATCTGCATCGGAATCCCGCGGAAAAATTGCACAAACACTTCAGCTTCACCAAAGTGCTCACCTGAAAGATCTGTCGGTACTTCAAATTTATTTTCTACACCTTCTTGACCCATCTGTGCTTGTACTTCATTTAAGATATCCGACCAGTCGGCACTTGCTTTACGATCCAACGCTACAAAGTCTGCGGTATGGAATACACTTTTGACTCCTGCAATATGAAGCATTTGCTGAATAAAAAGAGGAGCAGAGCGTTCATTCGCTAATGTATATGTTTTACGGATACCATGAGGTAATTGCTCATCAAGATGCAACATCATCGTATTCGGACTTGGCGTAGGTTCAATAGATGTGATTTTCATAATGTTGTAGATACCCTCCTTAGGAATCAAATGACTGATACAGCTATAGCCATTTGTTTTAAATTTAATATACTACCATCTTCATATTGTACCCCAAAAGAGGTATAGATGATTGCTCGTTTGTTAATCCCACCAGAAATACCAGAACTCTTGCTTTTGAAGATAAGTAGCATATTGTCCAATCGACTCAAATGATTCCAAAACATACGAGCAGAACATAAAGTGTTCTTGAGCTAGTAGTAAAGCTTCTTCATCAGTGACAGGTCTGGTAGAGGCTTGTAAAATCCAAATACTTTCATTCACAATAATAGGAATAGCCTTATATTGTTGATGCCAGTACTGGAAAAGAGAAGCTTGAAGTATAGGAGCAGGGCATTCATTGAACCCACCCATAGGAACCATCAATGGAGCGATATATTCTCTGCTATCAGGTAAAGGAAGTGTAATCCATTGATCTGTTGGTTCACTTGCTGCATGAAAATCAGGCCATAACGAATCCATTTGTTGATATGGAATTAATCGTTCATCTAACCACGCATGTCCTTCCCATAATCTGCTATACATCTCATACAATGATACCCAATTCATATGTTGTATCGACTTAGCGTGTTCAGCTAGATCGGTATCGAGTAATTGATGACTGACCAATGTTCTGAATGTATCCAATACATCCATCTGTTGTAGTAATGCTAACTGTTGATCGACATAATCGGTTAAGGAGTCGTAATCATCTAGCGTATCTTCCATCACTTCCTCAATATTATCATCAGGAATAACAAGTAATGAATAGGGTGTTCCTTTAAGTTGGATAGGAAATGTGATTTCTTTTGCTTCTATAGATAACGGGTTATACGGTTGCAAATAATTCAGTATTTCTGAACTCATCAATATCCTGCTCCTTTATCGTCTCAAGTATGTATCTGAGTACTATCTGCTTTTAAATATAACGTAATCACTCCTATCAAAACAAATCAAAAACAACCCGTTCTATGAAAGAAGGGGTTGTTTGAAAGCTCAATCTTATTTCTAAAATAAGTCTGGTATCAGACGACAGCTTGATCGTTGGAAGATTGAAGAGGATCACGAACAATCTTTACATCATAAAAGGAAATTTTATTTTCGATAATATAATCCGGTGTAGAGCCATGAGCATGGGATTCGCGGAAAGCGTCACTTTTAGTCCATCCTTGAAAAGCTTCTTTTGATGCCCAACGCGTACTGATCGTAACTTCTTCGAACTCTTTGCTATTTTGATTAACTAACACTTCAAGTCCTAAAAAGCCTTCCATATATTCCACTTTGCCCACCTTGTCAAAACGCTCTACCAGTAAATGTGCACTACCTTTAGTTAATTTAGAAGTATTGGTTACAATAATCATATCAAATGACCTCCTGATTGATGATGGGGGATAACCGGCAAAATAAGCGGATAACCACCCTCAAATAGTATTCGAGCTTTCATATGGTAAATGTCCTGAATAAATTCAGTCGTAAGAATCTGTTGTGGAATACCCGACGTAGCGACTTTGCCTTGCTTGAGTGCAATCATATAATCACAATAAGCGACTGCTTGTTGCAGATCATGTAGCACCATAACAATAGTTAATCCAGATTGCGCATTAATCCGTTTTAGCATATCCATGACTTCAAATTGATGCGCAATATCGAGAAAAGTGGTCGGTTCATCCAGTAGCAAAATATCGGTCTGTTGAGCCAGTGCCATCGCTATTCGTGTACGCTGTTGTTCACCTCCAGATAAAGTATGGAACATACGATCTCGATACTGTTCTATCCCTGTCCATTGCATCACCTGATCGACAATTGCTGTATCTGTTGTATTGTGAGCGGTGTGCCAGCTTCGTCTATACGGTGATCGACCATAAGCGACCAGTTCATGCACAGTCAATTGAGGAAGCATCTCTTTCATTTGTGGTAGCATCGTAATCGTTGTCGATAATTCACGTAGAGAATAGCTAGTAATCTCACGATCTCCAATATGTACTTGCCCTTGATCTGGCTTGAGCAGTTTTGTAAGCAATCGCAATAAGGTGGATTTGCCAGACCCATTAGGTCCCACAATCGCGGTTATTTGACCTTTTGGTAGAGAAATATCAATCTGATCCAGACGAAAATGACCATTATCCAGACTGAGTTGCTTGCTTTCAATCGCTGCTGTTATTGTAGAAGGGTGAATCGACTGTATCATGATAGACCGAACCTTCCTTTCCGTTTCAATAGGAATAAAAAGAATGGTGCTCCAATTACAGCAAGCAAAATACCAACAGGCAATTCAATCGACCCGAACCACGAACGTGCGACAGTATCTGCAAAAACAACCAGTGTGCCACCGCCAATCATCGAGAAGGGGAGTAAAAAGCGATAATCTTCTCCAATCATCAACCGAATCATATGAGGAACGACCAGCCCGACAAATCCTACCAATCCTGCTACACTTACAGCAGCCCCTGCTAGAAAAGCCGACAATAAAATAATAAGCAAGCGATTCATTTCTACTCGTTGCCCTAACAATTGAGCAGCATCATCGCCAAGCAATAATAGATTGGCTGGCTTGATAGCTAATAGTGACAGGATCAACCCGCATACCGCATAAGGCGCCATAAATTCAAGATGATACCAGCTTCGTCCATTTAATCCGCCGGATAACCAGGGAAGAACAGCTTGTACCCGATCACTATAAATGACCATAATCCCGTTAGTTAAGGCACCTAGTAGCGCATTAACAGCGACCCCGGCTAGAATAATTTTTACAGGCGAAGCTCCGCGATCCCATGCTAGTAAATAGATCAATACCGCTGTAACAAAAGCGCCTAAAAAAGCAGTTATCGGAAGTAGATAGCTTAACTGTGGTAACATCACCATCGTGATCATCGCTGTGATCCCGCCACCGGCAGAGACACCGATAATGCCTGGATCCGCTAACGGATTTTTCATTACACCTTGTAACAGTGCTCCAGCAGTAGCCAGACAAGCTCCGACCAACCAGCCAATCATCACACGCGGTAAGCGCAAATCTATCAAAATCGTACGATATGCAGATGGCTCCTGACTCCATAATATCGGTATCACTTCACTCAGTGGAATAGAGATAGAGCCATATAAGACACCATACAGACAAGCGATAATCGATAACAAAGGCAGAATAATAGCGACAAGCCATCGTCTGCGGTTACGTTGCTGTTTGTTCATCTTATGAACGTTCCGGATACAATGTTTGATGAATCAAGTCCAAAGCATCGGTGACTTTAGTGCCAGGATTAGTACCGAATAGCGTAGATGGAAGGACTTCCACTTGATTGTTCTGTACCGCTTTGATACTGTTCCATGCCGGATTGTTTTGCATTTCTTTCAAAAAGCCAGCTTTGACTTCATCGGTATTACCATGAGTCATGATCATAATGTAATCAGGATTCGCTTGTACAACCTGCTCTGTATTGAGCTGTGCATATTGCGGAAAGTTTTGCAGACCGGGTAGATTAGCAGCGATATTATGACCACCTGCTACTTCGAGAATATTACCGCTTAATGAATTAGGCAAAGCCGCCATATACGTTCCGGGTGCTCCATACACAAGCAATACATTAGGTTTGGCAGTAGAGGTTTTGGAGTTCAATGTATGGATATGATCTTGTATCTGTTTGTTAAGTTGTTTGGCTTTTGTTTCTTGTTGCAATAGTTGTCCAAACAATGTAATTTGAGTCTGAATATCTTGAATAGAGTTAGCTCCTGTTAAGATTAGCTTAGAACCAATACCTTCAATCGCAGGGATATCTTTTTCATTCATAGGATAATTCCCGAGCACTACATCAGGTTGTAAAAAAGTAATCTTTTCCAGATCGACTTCATGGGTGGAACCGATTTGTTCTACTTGTTCAGCAGCGCTTACAACAGCAGGGCCATTAGAATTCGGTCGACCGACTACAGTTCCGCCCAGTGCATAGATAATATCCATATCGCCATTGCTGAGTGCAATAATACGCTGTGGGATCTGAGTGAGAGCGATCTGTCTTTGGGCAAAATCAGTAATTGTGATAGAAGCCTGTTGTGCTGTAGCAGCATTAGCAGAAGGAGTAGTAACATTCGTTGATGCCGCTGAACTACATCCGGTCATTACAAATAAGAGCAGAGCAGATGACCAGAGCAATGATGATTTCATGAGTATCCTCCTATAATTACTTTCGTTGCAAATGATAATCATTTTCAATTAAATTGTAACTAAATGATAATGAATATCAATTGAGTTGTCAATTGAAAATAAAATATTTTAGTTAAATTTTAGGATGAATTGGATATTAAATTTGAAGGCATATATAGGAAAAGGAATTTGAAAAAAGATAATTAAAATTCATATATCACAGATTTTATGATGATATTAACGTATTGACAACCACTGGAAGGTTGCTCTAATATCGGAGTTGTATCCACTTTGATTTGCGATCTTTTATCGTGAAAGGAGAGAATGAATCGCTCGGTAAGAGCTTATTTTTTTAATCTTAATTGAGAATGATAATCATTTAAAATTAAAGATTTTAGGAGGAATGCTGTCCATATGTATAAACGATATTCCGTAATCATACTTTCGCTCTTGATGGTTAGTCTTTTCGTCATAGGGATAACGCCTATCAATACGATACAAGCGGCTTCTTCCAAATTGGCTAACGGTACATATACCCTCAAGTACGACGTATTAAAAGCGGAAAATAATTCAGTCTCCATGGCAAATGATTACTTTGAGAAACCTGCCAAGTTATACGTGAAAAATGGAAAAATGACGATGCAGGTACAACTCAATCATAGTGAGTGGACCACGCAATTCAAAGTGAAATACAAAGGCAAGATTGTGGATACGAAAGTGATTCAAAGCAATAGTAAAAAGGATACACGGATTGTGCAATTTCCGATTGCCGATCTCAAAAATCCTATTGTATCTAAAATTCATGTAACAGTGAGTTCATACAATTATGATCATGACTATACGATTCGCTTAGCTTTAGATTCAAAAAGTCTGAAAGCGATCAAAAAATAAAATAAAACTAATAGGAGTGTGTTGAATAATGAACGCAGTAATGAACCGTATGGAAAAATGGGATTTGAAAAAAGTATTAATCGTTTTGATGATGGCAGCTTTGGCATTTGCAGTACTGGCTCCATTGTCAGCCAAATCAGCACATGCAGCTCTAGCAAACGGAACATATAGCGTAGATTATAAAGTATTAGCAGATGGTACAGAAAATACGTCTCGTCTAGATAGTTATGTTGTGAAGCCAGCTACAGTAACAGTAGTCAATGGCGTGAACACTGTTCGTCTAACGATCAAAAGCAGTAATTTGATTACAGCATTCAAAGTAGAACAAAATGGACAATTGGTAGATGCGACTGTAGTAAGTACAGATACGTCTGCTAACACAAGAGTAGTTGAGTTCCCTGTAGCTAACTTGGATAGCAAAGTAAACGCGTATGCAGAAATCAAAATCCCTGTGATTAATTACACAGGTAAATATAACGTACAACTGCAATTTGACACAGACAGTATCTAATTTAGAACGCTATACTATTCTATTGGCATTGGGGTGCGATAGATGAGTACGGATTGGCTTGAATGGTTAGATGTATGGCTTCAAATATGTAGACCACTACCTGTAGAAAAGAGGATATATCGATGAATATGATGATAAATACAGTAGAAAAATTTTCGTTCAAAAAAGTAGTCATGATGTTGATGATGGCGGTTCTAGTATTTGCAGGACTATCTCCATTTTCTGCAAAATCTGCACATGCTGCTATTCCTAATGGCACGTATTCTATTGATTACGTTGTGTATGCAGATGGCACTACTAATGCTTCGTATATGGATAGCTCCGAGTATTCAGTCAAACCAGCGACTCTTGTCGTTACAAATGGTGTAGCTAAAGTCAAAGTAACATTGAAGCACAAAGACTGGATCAAATCATTTAAAACACAACAAAATGGTACGTATGTAGAAGCGACCACGACAACAAGTGGCGATACTAAAACATTCGAATTTCCGGTAAGCAACTTATCTGCTAAAGTGAACGCGCAAATTCATGTCGTAGTTCCTGCCGAAATCGCTGGCGTTCCTTACGACCATACGTACACAGTGCAATATTTGTTTGACGAAGATAGCATCTAACATATCTTCATCTATGTAAAAAAGTATTCCAAAATACAACGTACTTCTCTGGAGCTTTATGTTCTAGAGAAGTCTATTTTATTAACAGGGGGATTATGAACTTTGAAAAGGCAATTTAGAACTTATTTGATCGTATGTACTGTATTTTTGATGATGTTATCGTTGGTATCTCCGACGTTATCGGCTGTTTTTGCAGAAGAGACAAGCCTTTCATCAAGCAGTGCTTCAGGATCAAGTGTAACTGACGATACGTATTCTTCTTCGGGCACAACGTCTGAAGCAACAAGTCCGGCAACAACCCCTGCTACAGAAAAGCCATTATTTACAGTACAATCGAGTCAAAATTCAGTCACTACCGCTACATATGACACTTATGCAGACGGTGAATACACTATTGCTTACCAGGTGACGCGCACGAATGCTTCTGGAAAAGTAGTTGCTTCTAATATATTTAAATATCCTTCCAATGCGAAGACTCCAGGACAAATGATTATCAAAGATGGTCAATATCATTTCTTATTTGCAAGCGAAAATGCCTATTTATTTACCCAATTCAAAGCTACTGAGAACGATCAGACTCAAGATGCCAAAGTAACTTTAGATGATGGAAGTACGACTAAAGGGACAGTTGCTTTTGATGTATATGATATGTCCAAAGAAATCAATATTGCTTATACATTTAACGGATCTTCTTATAATGAACGGTTAACACTTGATCCTTCCACTTTGAAAGTTATAGACAAAACACCGCCTGTTATTCCAGTTGAACCTGCGACAGGAACGGAAACTTCTATTGCATATACAGTATTAAAAGATGGAACAAATGAAACATCGATGATGGATAGCTATTTGCAAAAGCCAGCTAAATTAATCACCAATGGAACCAAAAAGTATATTCAACTGACATTAAATCAGAGCAGTTGGATCAAAGCATTACAGACAGATATCGATAAAGATGGAACCTATACGGATGTAGGATTGATCTCTGCAAATGAAACAGCCAATACACGTTTGGTACAGTTTGAAGCAGATTCATTATCCCAAACGAATCCGGTTATCAATGCCAAAGTGCATGTTGTAATGCCAGCAGGTACGATTCCAAATATGGGAGCTTATGATCAATGGTATACGGTTCAATTTAATTTTGACAAAGCTTCGATTCCATTATCGTTACCCGATGGGCAGTATAGCCTCAAGGTTGCGACATTAAAAGAGAAAACAGATGATCCTTCGTCAATGGCTGCCTATTTTGGTAATCCCGCAACACTAGTAGCTAAAGATGGTAAGTACCAAGTCATTATGAATATTGTCAAAGATAGTTCAGTGATTACTTCTTTCCAAACAGAATACAATGGAAAATTAACTGAAACGAGTATTGTCGGTACAGACTCTACAGCGAACACACGAGTCGTTACATTCCCAATCGCTAATTTAGAATCGATAGTCAAAGCCCAAGTGCATATCAAAACAGCATATGCAGGTTCGGTGTATGAAGCCGATTATCCAATTCGTTTTAAATGGGATACAAACAGTATTGGCCCGGTAGTCCTGCCTGTTCCAGATCAAACGACTCCAATTAATTATCAAGTATTCAAAAACAATAGTAGCGAAATATCAGTCATGGATGACTATGTAGAAAAACCAGCTACATTCATTATTAAAGATGAGAAAAAGTATATCCAACTTACACTTAAAAATAGTGCTTGGATCAAGTCATTACAAGTCGACGGCAACGGTGGGAAAAATTATACCGATGTGACTATTATTTCGACGGATGTAGCAAAAAATACGAGAGTCATTCAATTTGAAGCAGACCATTTATCCAAAACGAATCCTGTTTTAAATGCTTATACACATGTAGTGGTTCCACCTGAAGTTACACCTGATTATGATCATTACTATACGGTTCAATTCAAATTCGACAGTACTCAATTGCCAGAACCGACAACACCAACAGTGCCCACACCTGTAGCACTGGACAATGGAACGTATAGTATTCCAATGTCTACGTTAAAATCAACATCAGATGCGGTATCGACAATGGGTAGTTATTTCGATTCCAAAGTGACATTGACCGCAGTCGATGGTAACTATCAAGCTACGCTAAAAGTGATTAAAGATAGTTCAGTAATTACGGCTTTTAAAACAGAGCAAAAAGGCACACTTACAGATACTCAAATCGTTAGCGAAGATAAGGTCAACAACACAAGAATCGTTACATTCCCTGTGACTGATCCGAGCCGTCCACTAAATGCTCAAGTGCATATCAAAACATCATATGCAGGCTCTGTATATGAAGCTGATTATGCTATTCGTCTTCAATTCGATCTAGATAATATGACAGTGATTCCTACTACGCCAGAAGAGCCAACTACACCAACAGTACCTACGAATCCGGGTGAAGTGGCAGACGGGAAATATAGTGCTAACTTTGTAGCTTATAAATTTAAAGAAAAAGAAGAATCGGTGATGAATGGATATGTATTACATCCAGCAACAGTCATCAAACGTTCAGGTAAGCTATATGTGCAAATCACTTTAAAAGAAAGCGATTGGATCAAAACATTTAAAGTAGGCGGAAGTGATGCGCAAGTTATTTCGGCAAGTGGTAATCAACGTGTAGTTCAATTTGCAGTGAAAGACTTGTCAGAGACGATCGTTGTTAATACACATATTTTTATTCCAGAAGGTGAAGTTGCAGGTTTAGGTGTCTATGATCATACGTACAATGTTGATTTCAAATTTGGCCCGCTGGGACCTTATGAAGAACCAAAAGCATCCACCACATCTACGCCAGTTATTCCATTGGATTACGATAAATTGAGCAATGGTAAGTACAAAATGCCTTTCCAGGTTCTTGTACCTAATTCATCTTCAGATGCAGTGTCTCCTGTGCAACGTTTTCTATCTAAAGATGAACCTGCTCAATTCATGGTTGAAGGAGATCAACGGTATGTGATCCTAACTCTTCAAGATGCCAAAGAAGTAAAAGCATTACGTGTTAGCAATAATGGAGTTTATACAGACGCAGAAGTAACAGCAACCGATGAGCAAGCCAACACCAAAACAGTACGTTTCAGTGTAGCTGATTTTAAAAAGAATATTGCGGCGCAATTAGTCACAAGCAGTGGAGTGAGTATAGCGAGTACTCCGACAGATAGTGACAATAAGAACGAGACAGTTTATGATTTTGAATTTAAATTTGATACTGCCAAAGTCACCAAAGATACAACCGAGACGACCACAACACTAGAAAAAGGAACCAATACCATCGAAGATGGTGAGTACACCGCTCAATATCGCATTTTACAAAATGGTAGTGAACAAGATTCTGTACTGGCTGATTATGTAGATCAGACGGCTCAACTGACAGCGAAAAATGGCAAAGTCTATGCCACGATTACGATCAAAAATAGTCAGGCTGTACCTACATTCCAGACTGATTTCGCAGGGAAATATACCGATCCAACGATTGTGGCAAATACAGCAACAGACAACGCTCGTACGATTACATTTGAAGTGCCTAATCTGGATCAAAAGCTAAGTATTTTCAGTCAAGTGTCTATTCCAGATCGTTATATGAACAATGAGAAAATGGGCGGACAAATTATATTTGATCGCAATACACTCAAAGCAAATGGAATCGAAGAAACAGTAACAGCGCCTGCTCAAGACACACAACCAACAGTATCAACACCAAGCCATCCGACAACAGAAGTAACAGAACCACAAGCTACAACAGAACAAAAATACACGATTGCTTATAAAGTATACAAAGATCAAAGTAAAGAACTATCAGTGATGAATGAATATGTAAACAAAAAAGCAACCTTAATCGAAAAAGACGGTAAAACATTTGCTCAAATTACACTGGATAAAAGTAGCTGGATGCCGGTATTGCAAGTGAAGCAAAACGGTACTTTGCAAGATGTTGAAGTGATCTCAACATCAGGTGATCAGCGTGTAGTGCAATTTGAAGTAGGTGATTTATCTCAAAAAATCAGTGCATACACCCATGTGATTGTGCCTGGATTAGTTATCGGCGGTGTCGCTTATGATCACTGGTACACCGTACAATTCCAGTTTGATCTAGCAAGCAAAAAAGAGCAGTAACTCGATCAATCTAATGATCATGTCTTTGAGTCTTGGTGCGATTGTGCCAGGACTTGTAGGCATGTAAGGGACAATCGATAGAAAGAGGGGAAATCAGTGAATGTAAAATATACAGCATGGTTGTTGGTCATTGTTCTTGTATTAGCCGGGTGTTCAACAGGTGCTAGAGCAGAACAATCTACATCCGCTAATCCATCTGCAACCGATTCAGCTTCATCTGCACGAATTGTCGCTACCACTGTAGCCATTACCGAAATTATGTCTGCGTTAGATCTTCCTTTAGTCGGTAAACCAACCAGTACCAAAACATTACCTGAACAATATAAAGATATTCCAGATGTCGGTAACCCGATGAGCCCTGATATGGAAAAAGTATTATCTTTACAACCGACAGATGTATTGTCTGTAACTACGCTTCAATATGATCTTGAACCCAAATTTAAAGATTTAAATATGAATGCTGAATTTTTAAATTTTGAAAGTCTGCAAAAAATGGAAAATGAAATTTTGAAAATGGGAACCAAATTTGATCGCGTAGCTAAAGCTAAAGAAATTACAGGTCAGCTAGATGCCAAAGTAGCCGCAGTAAAAAAGGCAACCGCAGGCAAAAAATCACCTAAAGTATTAATCCTTCTCGGCGTACCGGGCAGTTATTTAGTAGCTACGGAACATTCATATATTGGCGATCTAGTCAAAATTGCAGGCGGAACCAATATTGTACAAGGAGAAAGTGTAGAATATTTAGCTTCAAATACTGAATATTTGCAAAAGTCTAATCCAGACATTATTTTGCGTGCTGCTCATGGTATGCCAGAAGAAGTCGTGAAGATGTTTGACGAAGATTTCAAAAGTAATGATATCTGGAAGCATTTTAATGCAGTCAAAACAGGGCAAGTGTATGATCTGCCTGAACCGTTGTTTGGCACGACTGCAAGTCTTTCTGCTCCGCAAGCTTTTGATGAATTATTGAAAATGATGTACCCTTCCTCCTAATCGATCATATGAAGGATGTTATTAATGATAACTAAACCATCTACTGAATATGCGCAACAAGAAACTGAATATAATGTATCTCACCAACCTGTGTATTCTCGTCAAAACCGCAAACGACTATGGAGCTTTATTGTCGTGTGTTTACTACTGATCGGGGTTGTTTTATTTTCAGCAATGACCGGTAGTCTTAAAGTAGGGGCATGGCAATTAGTACAAGGTCTATGGACAGGTACTGATAATCAGGTCAATGTAGTCCGAGATTTGCGTCTGCCTCGCATTATTGTAGCGATGATGGCAGGAGCGGCATTGGCAGTAGCAGGGGTGTTGCTACAAGCTGTGATGAAGAATCCGTTAGCCGATTCTGGTGTGATCGGAATATCTTCTGGAGCGGCTTTGGTGTCTTTGATTGCTGTGACTGTATTTCCAACGTTATATTTCTGGATGCCTTTGTTTTCGTTTTTTGGCGGTGCGCTGGCATGTCTAATGGTGTATGGATTTTCATGGAAATCTGGACTGCATCCGATTCGCTTAATATTGATCGGTGTAGCGGTTAATGCGATCTTTTCAGGGCTCGGGCAATCATTTAATTATCGGGGAAGTTATGCAGTCACCAGTATTAATCAGGTGACGACCTCTACATTAGCGATGAAAAAGTGGGTCGATGTTGAGATTATTTTGCTGTATGGTGGACTCGGGCTGATTCTAGCAATGCTTGTTTACTCATGGTGTAACTTTCTAGCGTTACAAGAAAAAACAGCCAAAAACTTAGGTCTGCATGTGACTCGTGCACGGCTTATCATTTCAGTGATTGCTGTTATTTTGGCGGCAACAGCAACAGCTATTGCCGGAGTGATTGTGTTTATTGGATTATTGATTCCTCATATTGCAAGGCAACTGGTAGGATCAGATCATAAATGGTTGATTCCTTTTTCAGCAGTAGCAGGAGCCTTATTATTACTACTAGCAGATACACTAGGTCGAACCGTACTGGCTCCTAATGAAATTCCGGCTTCGATTATTATGGCGGTCATTGGCGGCCCTTTTCTGATTTTCCTCATTACAAGGAGTGACCGTATCTATGGACGTTAACGATATTACTTTTTCGTATGATCGACGTATTGATCGACTACATCAAGTGAATGCTCAGATTCAACAGGGTAAAATCACTACTATTATTGGGCCTAATGGATGTGGCAAGTCTACATTACTGCATGTGATGTCGAACAATGCTGTACCCCGTCTCGGGCAAGTGATACTGGATGGCAAGCAAATAGCTCAGTACAAACCGAAAGAATTAGCACGCAAATTAGCTGTAGTGCATCAGCAAAATGAAGCACCGGCAGATCTTACAATCGAAAAGCTAGTTAGCTTCGGTCGATTACCACACCGTACATTATTTAGCAGTTCTCAAGAAGAAGATGAACAAGCGATCGAGTGGGCGCTAGACTGTACGAATTTACAAAGTAAAAGGTTCAGTACACTTGATCAATTATCTGGTGGCGAACAGCAACGGGTCTGGATTGCTATGGCACTTGCACAGCGAACACCGATTCTTTTTCTCGATGAACCAACCACCTATTTAGATATGTATTATCAATTAGAAATTATGGAATTGATTCATGATCTCAATGAACAACATCAACTGACGATTGTGATGGTATTACATGATATTAATCAAGCGATTCGATACAGCCATCATCTGATTGCAATGAAAGCAGGTTCGATTGTCGCCAGTGGATTGCCGACAGATATGATCACTACCGATCTTATTCGTGATATTTATGGAGTTGAAGTGCTTGTTAGACGCGATCTTGAAGCAGGTCTGCATCTAATTCCAATAGGGATAGGGCAGTAATAGGATCGCTTGTAAGTAGTGCTTTTTTGTCTATTGGATCTAGGCTTGACGAAGTGTAGCTTGATACGCTTTTTTGAAAATAGGGTAATAGTGGAAAAAGAAAAGCACTGAGGAGAGTGAGTAGCACATGCCGAAGATTCGCTATAACAATATGGATAATGTCAGTACCGATAAGACCCTCAAACAACTACGGCAATGGCGTGAAGAACGACGACTCAAAAATAAAGACTATTCCTATGTAGTGCCTAATCATCCACCTGAGATGGATTATTTACATCATAATCGTGAAGATGCTTCGATTACATGGGTAGGGCATTCTACCTTTTTTATACAATACGAAGGATTGAATATCGTTACTGATCCTGTATGGGCAAGTCGAATGGGCTTTCAAAAAAGAATAGGACAGCCCGGAATTCCGATTGTAGATGTTCCTCCAATCGATATTATTTTACTTTCTCATGCTCATTACGATCATATGCATATTAGTTCGATTCGTCAGCTTTACCGTAGTTCTACACTGATTATCGTTCCACAAGGGCTCAAAGCCAAAATGAAACGTAAAGGATTTGCACGTTGTCATGAAATGCAGTGGTGGGAAACGTTTAAAGTAGGCGAGATCAATATTACGTTTGTACCCACTCAGCACTGGAGTCGGCGTACATTGTTAGATACCAATACATCACACTGGGGCGGGTATATTATAGAACCTGTGCACCATCCTGTGAGTTCAGAGCAGGCGGAACATCCTACTCATCATTCTATTGAAGAGAAAGTGCCGCCAACGATCTATTTTGCTGGAGATAGCGGTTATTTCCCGGGGTTCACTGAAATTGGTAAACGCTACAAGATTCATATTACATTGATGCCGATAGGAGCCTATGAACCTGAATGGTTTATGAGTTCTCAACATACGACACCAGAAGAAGCAATTCGTGCTTTTTGCGATGTACAAGCTGAGACGATGATACCGATGCATTACGGTACATTCCGTCTCGCTGACGATACTGCCCGCGAAGCATTAGATCGATTAGAAGCCGAACGACAACGTCTGGAGATCGCTGAAGAACGTATTCGTGTATTAGCTCATGGTGAGACTTTAATTGTGCATGGTAATGCTCAGTCTAAGCTATAAACAGATAAGATGTAGAAAGAATACATGTATTGATAAGATAGCAATAAATATTGCATATTTCGCCGTTTAACTGAGTTGAAGTTAAACGGTTTTTTGCTTTGCTGGATGATCGTGATATATCAAGTGATATTTTAACTGAGCAACTCACTTCAAATATTCCAGCACATTTTTTCCAGTTTCCTCAATACTGCTGTTCGATTAGATGGTGTTGTGTGGTATACTATTGCCATCGGCAATTTTATGAAAACAGCGATGCTTATTTTCATAGAGGTCAACACGTCTACAACAAATACTTCACTAACGATAAGGATGGTAATGAATACATGATCAATACAACAGGTGTCACGCTTCGCTATGGTAAGCGCGCGCTTTTTGAAGATGTTAATATCAAGTTCACACCGGGTAACTGCTATGGTCTAATCGGTGCGAATGGTGCAGGTAAATCTACATTTTTAAAAATTCTTTCTGGTGAAATCGAGCCTAACCAAGGTGAAGTCCATATTACACCGGGCGAACGTTTAGCTATTTTGAAACAGAACCAATCTGAATATGATGAATTTCCGGTGCTAGAGACTGTTATGATGGGTCACAAGCGTCTGTACGATATTATGAAAGAAAAAGATGCATTGTATGCCAAAGCTGATTTTACAGATGAAGATGGTATGCGTGCAGGCGAATTGGAAGCTGAATTCGCTGAAATGAACGGTTGGGAAGCAGAATCCGAAGCAGCAGAAATGCTAAACGGTCTGGATATCAAAACCGATATGCAATCCAAATTAATGAAAGAGCTTGGCGGTAACGAGAAAGTTCGCGTATTGCTGGCGCAAGCATTGTTCGGTCATCCGAATATCCTGTTACTGGATGAGCCTACCAACCATTTGGATATCGATTCGATTCACTGGTTAGAAAATTTCTTAGCCGATTATGATGGTACAGTTATCGTAGTCAGCCATGATCGTCACTTCTTGAATACCGTATGTACGCATATTGCCGATATCGACTTTGGTAAAATCCAAATGTATGTGGGTAACTATGATTTCTGGTACGAATCCAGTCAACTTGCTCTACAATTGGGTCGTGAACAGAATAAGAAAAAAGAAGACAAAGTCAAAGAACTACAAGCCTTTATCTTGCGTTTTAGTGCGAACAAGTCCAAGTCCAAACAAGCGACTTCTCGTAAAAAAATGCTCGACAAAATTACGCTTGATGATATTCGTCCTTCGAACCGTAAATATCCATTTATCAACTTCAAAGGTGAACGCGAAGCAGGTAAACAGTTATTGTTAGTAGATGGTTTGACGAAATCTATCGATGGCGAAAAAGTAATCGACAACTTAACATTCACAGTCAACAAAGGTGATAAAATTGCTTTGGTTGGTCCAAATGGATTACCAAAAACAACGTTATTCCAATTGTTGATGGGTGAGATTGAACCGGATGCAGGTACATTCCAATGGGGAATTACCACGTCTCAAGCTTATTTCCCGAATGATAACTCGGCTTACTTTGATGGCGTAGAAGATACATTAGTAGACTGGTTACGTCAGTATTCCAAAGATCCAGACGAATCATTCCTACGTGGGTTCTTAGGACGTATGTTGTTCTCTGGTGACGAAGCGCTTAAAAAAGCGAACGTTCTATCTGGAGGAGAAAAAGTACGTTGTATGTTGTCCCGTATGATGTTGATGGGCGGTAACGTATTGCTACTAGATGAACCTACCAATCACTTGGACTTGGAATCTATCACAGCACTAAATAACGGTTTGACTGATTTTGATGGTACGATTATTCTAACGTCTCATGACCATCAGTTTATCCAAACGATTGCAAACCGTATTATCGAAATCACACCAACAGGTCTGATCGATCGTATGATGAGCTATGATGAATACTTGGAAAACAAAGAAGTTAAAGAAATGCGTGAACGGATGTACCCTGTACAAGTATAAGGATAGCAAAAGGATAAGATTAGAGTGAAACAGCGGCTCTTTACGGAGAGCCGTTTTTTATTTGCGCTCAGAGAAGGATTTTTTGTGTAGAAGATAGCGATCTACATAGAAAAATTCGGCTCATTTTTCCTATGGGCAAAAATGTTGTATAGTCGTTACAAGATTTCATCTGTCATACAACATTTGCTTGGTCTCACAACGTTTGACCTAACCTAAAACGTTTCTCTAGACCCACTATGTATTCGTTTGATAAGATAAACAAGCTCTACAGACGTATATGTACAGAGGATATTTAAAAAAGATAATCTCAGCATTTTTGAATGCTTAATTTATAGCAGGGGGAACAAAATGGTTGATGTATATCAAAATATTAAGGCAGGGGAACGCGGAGCATGGGTTAGCATTATTAGCTATCTTGTATTGTCTGCTTTCAAATTAGTTATTGGTTATCTTTTTTTATCAAGTGCACTCAAAGCCGATGGGCTTAACAACTTAACAGATATTGTAGCTTCATTAGCTGTGCTGATCGGGTTGAAAATTTCGAGAAAACCGCCTGATTCTGATCATGCGTATGGACATTTCCGCGCAGAGACAGTTGCCGCATTAATTGCTTCTTTTATTATGGCGATGGTAGGCATACAGGTGCTCGTAGATGGTGTACAATCTCTGTTCGCAGGACGGGAAGAATCTCCGGCTTTATGGACAGCAGGTGTAGCTGTACTATGCGCTGTAGTGATGTATTTCGTATATCGCTATAATATTAAGCTTTCAAGACAAACGGGCAGTCAAGCGCTCAAAGCGGCGGCTAAAGACAATCTATCTGATGCGATGGTAAGTATAGGAGCAGCAGTAGGGATTATCGGTTCTCAATTTGGTATGCCGTGGTTAGATATTGTAGCTGCTCTTGCCGTCGGACTAATTATTTGCAAAACCGCATGGGAAATTCTAAGTGAATCAATGCATCGCTTAACCGATGGATTTGACGAAAAAGAATTACCTGGACTGCGTCAAACAATCGAATCGATTGATGGAGTTGAGCATATCAAAGATATCAAAGCTCGTGTGAATGGAAGTCAGACGTTGTTGGATGTAGTGATCGAGGTACAGCCGGATTTAACGATTATCGAAAGTCATGATATTACGGATGAGATTGAAGCCAAAATGGAATTAGTTCATAATATCCGATATGTTCATGTACATGTAGAACCAAAAACGATCAAATAAACACTACATTATATTGTATAAAGGGGCAGCTTACATGTCCGGTACACGTTCTACCACTCGGCGTATTCGTTTGTGGATCATTTGGATAATCAGCATCATTTTGGTAATGGGGATTGCAGGAGCAGCTACATTATATTGGGTAGCAGCGCCTGAACGCCAGCTTAATCTGAACTATACAGATGTAGATACAACATCCAAAATTTTAGCAATGATCGAGACCAAAAAGTTACAGACGACTATTTCTCAAGATGAATTTAATCAATTAGCCAAAAAGGAATTGATAGATCGTGAAAATGAATTTCCGGTCGGTCTGAAAATGAACGGAGCGCAATTTACTCTGGATCACGATACGGTCAAAGCTGATCTAACAGGAACATATTTTGGTGTTCCTTTTGGAGCAATACTTGATTTTCATATTAGACGAGAAGATAATTTTTTGATTTTGGATCATCAAGCGACTCATGTTCGTCATGGAAATGTGCAAGGGGCACTGATTTCTCCTATTCGAATATCGTTAACTAAATATTTCCCTGCTATAGCAAATGTAAGCCAGATGGAATTTGAACAAGATCATATTCAAGTATCATTCAAGCTCAATTTGATGAGTCTACCCCGATTGTTATTGCGATAATGATAACGGGTACTTACATAACAAAAACGCTTATCTCTTGAAGAGATAAGCGTTTTTTGGTGTATTATAGTCATTTCTAACCGATTAGTGCTTTGTTAGAAACTACGTTTTCTGCCTGTAAACAAGCTGATCACGAACAATACTAAGAAGATAAAGAATAATACTTTAGCAATAGAAGCAGCAGCTTCAACAATTCCGAAGAATCCGAAGATACCAGCTACTAATGCAATGATTAGTAGGATAACAGACCATTTCAACATAAGTAATCACCATTCCTTTTCAATATTAAGTATAATTAAATAACGATTGAAATAATCGTAAAACGACTTCTATTGAGTAGATATGTATGTGTAATCTACGATGACTCAATGTTATGATGTCGTTGGTAGTTGTATCTTAACCGACAAAGTTTAGCTTGAAACAATTTACATTGTTTAAGCAAGCGTATCTTGATGCTCATAACGCCATCATGTTTCGGTGACAAAACTGAAGGGTAGTTATTGAGTAACATCTTGAAATGTTGACAGATACATTTTCTACTAGAGAAATGTAGTAACACCAAATCATATTGTGAAGAAAAGAGAGGGAATGCCATGATTATTGAGATTAGTGTAGCCGTTATCGCATTAGCATTTGTAGCACTTGTTATTTTCCTAATTAAAGTGCTTCAATCCGCAGCAAAATCTTTAGACAATGTATCTTCTACTTTGGTAGACGTACAAAAAACGATCGAAGAGTTAACGTATGAAGTGAAACAAACGATCCGTAACGTGAACGATATTACAGTGGATGTTGAACACAAACTAAAACAGGTTGATCCTTTAATGGAAACTGTAAAAAACTTGGGCGAAATCTTAAACGAAGTAACATTGTCTTCTAAAGATTTGTCGACACGCGTTATTGAAAAAGTAAAACATATTGGTGAAAGTAAACCAAAACCGGTTGCTTCTACAAAAACAGGCGTAAGCAATCAAGCGACTGCTTCTACACCTCAACAACGTACATTGCAATCGTACTCAGCTACATATAGCCACAGTAAAGCTACCAACTGGATGAAATGGGTAGATACAGCGGCTACAGTATGGCAAAGATATCGTAAATAAAAGGAATTTGTACATTTTTAAGATCATTAACCAAAGGTATAACCGATAACAACGTATATTGTATTGAGAGTTTATACCGTAAGAAAGGGTGAGACGATGATTACTTTCATGATGTTACTTGCTGGCATATTGTCCCCTTACTCCGGTTCTGCTCAAGTATCCGCTGCTACTCCAGTACAAGCTGTTACAGCTGTACAAACTGCTGATTATGAAGCAACACCAGTATCTTATACTGAAGTAGCGACACCTAAGTTAACAGCTTCGACTGCGGTGTATTCAACGACTGACTCTGTTTATGATGAACAATATAGCCGTTTGAATGGAATTTCTTTGGCAGATACCAGAGAAGATGTTCTACGGATCAAAGGGAAACCGATGAATATTGTGACCAACGAGTTAGGAGATCAAGAATATCAATACAAAGATGTAAGTGTTGGTTTTCAAGATCAATGGATTACCTATATTAGTGTGCCTAAACAAGCAGGCAGATTTACACTAGATGGTCGGACATTAACGATAGACAAAGCCGAGATCAGACAAGAACTAGGTACTCCTGATTTTTCAGCAGAAGATGGAGAAGGTTATACCAATGGTATATCTGCTCTAAAAGTGTTTTATGATTCCAGCACAGGCGCTATTCGTAGCGTAGACATATTTGATGCAACTTCAGAATAACAGCCTATCATTTAAATGTTTCATTCCATGATAAGTAAGGTTAATACTATTCAATCATAAGTATATAGAGGAGAGTGGAGAATGATGAGTTCAACAGATTCCAAAGCTTATGCTAAAGTAGTCGAAAATGGTGTACAAGCAGTCGAAGAAGCTAAAAACCTGCGTAATACAGGATATAGCGTTGAAGAGATTTATGTACTTGCACATCAAAAAGACCGTACTGAAAAAATTGCAGAAACAGCTAATGCCAAAGAAGTTGGCGTGAAAGAAGAAGGAATGTTCGATTCTGTAGCTAACTTTTTCCGTTCACGGGGAGACGAATTGCGCTCCAAAATTACATCTATGGGCTTTACGAAAGAAGAGGCTGATTTCTATGAAAGTGAACTCGATTTGGGCAAAGTACTTGTTATTGCCAATCGTAAATCATAAAGAAGTTGTATCAAAATATAACAGTGAATCGTCTACCTTCAATTTTACTTTTTAGTAGAATTGAAGGTTTTTTGACGAGTTTTGATACAGCTTCTTTTTGGACAAAAGAGGTATTTGATCTATAATAGAAACTGCATTTAGTAATGAATATCAATCAGTATACGTCTAAAAAAGCTGAAATAAGGCGACAAGGAGAAATTATGCATATATTAATAGTTGATGATAACCCTACTAATGTGATTATTATTCGTGAAATTCTTAAGCGAGAAAAATATACAAATATAACGACTTCTTCTTCTGCACGCGAAATGTTTGGATATTTAGGGATTGAAGATTCAGGTGTAGTTAATGTACCGAAGATGAACAAAGTAGATCTGGTATTGCTAGATATGATGATGCCGGAAATGGATGGAATTGAAGCTTGTCGGATAGTACAACAACATGATGAACTACGTGATATTCCGATTATTATGGTTACCGCTGTCGGGGATTCTAAAAAGTTAGCTGAAGCTTTGGATGCAGGCGCAGTCGATTATGTGACCAAACCGATTAACAAAGTGGAACTGTTAGCAAGAATTCGCCTTGCGTTACGCTTAAAACATGAAAAAGATTGGCACAAAGAGCGTGATCAACATATTCAAGATGAATTGAAATTAGCAAGTCAGGTACAGCATGCTGTATTAAGTGTACCTATTCAAGAAACCAATATTCAAATTGAAGCACTTTATAAGCCTTCATTTGAACTAGCAGGAGATCTGTATGCGTGGTATCCGTTAGGCGAAGGACGATATGGAGTTATTTTGTTAGATATGATGGGACATGGTATTTCTTCTTCTTTATTCTGTATGTTTATCGCTTCTGTATTGAAAGATACAGTAACGACTTATGTAGAACCAGAAAAAGTAATCCAGGAGCTGAATCGACGCTTTAATCAATTGCATATCGAAAATCAACTGGTGCAATACTACTTTACCGCTATTTATCTGGTTGTCGATACCAAATACAAACGGGTAGATTATGTAAATGCGGGTCATCCACCAGGACTATTTTTCCATGACGATGGGGAGATTACCAAATTATCCACCACTACATTCCCGGTTGGATTATTTGATCGTATTGAAGCAGAACCGAAAAGCTTTTCATATGAAGGCGCTGCTCACCTTGTCCTTTATACCGATGGTTTGCTGGAAATGGTTGAAGGTGATCAAGATGTACAATTAGAATTCTTGATCAATGAATTGAAATCCAGTCATCACATCAATAAACAACAGATTGAAAAAGTATTTTTTGACGAGATATCTTCACAAGAACGTGATGATGATAAATGCTTAGTATGGATTTCTTTGGCTGAAGGGGCGGAGCTTGGATGAAAATTAGAACGAAGCTGGTTATAGGATTCAGCGTTATCATTTTGACAATGATGACGCTGGCTTTTATCAGTTATGATCGAATGAATTACATGAATGCACAGTTAGATAAAGTGTATCAAGATCGGTATTTAAAAGTAAGATATTCTACAAGCTTGCGTGGGGATATGAATAGTATTGCCAAAGCATTAGCGAATCAATTGCTAAGCGCTTCATCAGAATCGGTATCCGAAAGTCGTGCTACTGTACAGAAGTTAAGTGATGATGCTCAAAAAAATGTAGATTTATTACAAAAGAGTGCTCAAACGTTAGAAGAAAAGCAAATGGTTAATGAAGTTGCCGATGCTTGGACAGACTTTGATGCTTATGGTGATCAAGTATTGAATCTATTAGAAGATAATCAGATTGCTCAAGCTAACAATTATCGTACCGGCACAGGGCTAGCTGCTCAGAATAATTTGGGTGCTTTAGCGAACGCATTAGCAGATTATCAAGACCTTGCAATCGATCAAGAAATAAAAAATGCGAATCAAGCATATCAGAACTCTATTCAGACAACCACCTTTGTCATGTTAGGTGGCATTTTGTTGAGTCTACTGATTATGTTATGGATTATTCCAAGTATTAGTAAAGGGCTGGGGACAGTTTCCTTAATGATCAACGGTTTTTCGGAAGGGCGCTTACGGGCGATCAGCCGAATTAAAGTACAATCCAAAGACGAGATCGGCGATGTAGCTCGTGTGTTTCAAGAGATGGCAACCGATCTGGAACAGCAACGAGAAGCAGAGCATCGTTATCAAAAAGCACAACAAGATCAATCATGGCTCAACTCGAACAGTGCACGCATTACAGAGTTATTACGTGGCGTTAGCACATTAGAGCAGAGTGCACAGACATTTATCAATGAATTTTCTCCGACATTGGGCGCACATTTTGGTGCACTTTATGTACGTAAGATTAACAACCCTAATGAACTTGCTTTGCAAGCGTCTTATGCAGGGGAAGGTACATTACAAGCGAAGCCTACTTTGATGTTGGGAGAAGGTCTTGCAGGACAATGTGCTTCTGATCAACACCCTATCATGTTGGATCATGTACCTGATAATTATGTTTCTGTTCATTCAGCAACAGGGCAGAACCCACCTCAAAGTATTATGATCTACCCGATTTTATTTGATGATGAATTGTTAGGTGTTATTGAATTAGCTTCTTTAGGCACATTTACAGAGTTACAAAAACAATTACTTGCGCTGTTATGCCATAATTTAGGCGTGATTTTGAATAATATTAATCGTCGATTGCATATCGAAGAGTTATTGCGTGAATCGCAAGCGATGACGGAAGAATTGCAAAGTCAGTCTGAAGAATTGCAAATGCAACAAGAAGAACTAAAACGCACCAACGAAAATCTGGAAGAACAAACAGAAGAGTTGAAGCGTTCTGAAGATTTGTTACAACGTCAACAAGAAGAGTTGGAACATTTCAACACGGAATTAATTGCGAAGACACGTGAATTGCAAGAACAAGTGCAACAAGTGGAAGAGCAGAATCAAGAGATCGAACAAAGTCGTCACCGGTTGGAACAACAAGCACAACAATTATCAATAAGCAGTAAATACAAATCAGAATTCCTTGCTAATATGTCTCATGAATTACGTACTCCGCTAAACAGTTTATTGATTCTTTCTCAATTGCTTACAGAGAACAAAGGCGGTAATCTGACCGAGAAACAGGTAGAGTATGCAAGCACGATCTATATGTCCGGAGCAGATCTACTGAAAATGATTGATGAAATTTTAGACTTATCCAAAGTAGATGCAGGTAAAATGGATATTAATCTAGAGGCTGTACCGATGAAAGCGATCGAAACATTTGTAAATATGAACTTTGCTCCGGTGGCTATCCAAAAAGGAATAGATCTAAATATCAATATTGATGATAACGTTCCAGAAGCTGTAGTGACAGACGATCATCGAGTGAAGCAAGTGTTGCGTAATATGTTATCGAATGCGTTCAAATTTACAGATAAAGGTCATATTGATGTCAATATTAAAATTCCTGCTGCGGAACAAGTACCTTCTTATCTGAATCGCAAGCATGATTATATAGCTATTACAGTAAAAGACAGTGGTATTGGTATTCCAGCAGATAAACAAGATATTATTTTTGAAGCTTTCCAACAGGTAGATGGTACAACCAGTCGTAAGTACGGTGGTACAGGATTAGGATTATCGATCAGTCGTGAATTATCCCGTCTACTTGGTGGGGGAATCGGACTGGAATCGGAAGAAAATAAAGGCAGTGCCTTTACGCTTTATTTGCCAAGACAAGATGCACTGACCGATGAACAGGTAACACAAGCAGAAGAATCGGACACAAATACAGCGAATCGTGATGTATATACGCCAGCTGACTTTACAGAGCAATTGCTTCGCAATTCACCAGGTTCATTAACACCTAACAAAAATAGTATGAATGAAGAACAAATGATTATTCCACAACCATTAGCAGATGATCGAGATCGTTTGAGTAAAAACGATAAAGTTATTTTGATTATCGAAGATGATGTGAATTTTGCTAAAATCTTATTAGAAATGGCTCGTGGTCGTGGATTTAAAGCTTTAGTCGCTATGCAAGGTGATACAGGTATGCATATGGCCAAAACGTATATCCCGGATGCGATTATTCTTGATATTCAGCTACCTATTATGGATGGTTGGTCGATCTTGAGTGAACTGAAAAGTAATGCTCATACACGTCATATTCCTGTTCATGTGATCTCTGTCGTCGATGATGTGAAGCAAGGATTAATGATGGGAGCGATTGCCTATCTCAAAAAGCCATCAAGCAAAGAATCGCTTGAACAAGCATTCTCTCATTTGGAATCTTATACAGATCAAAGCCTCAAACAATTATTGATTGTCGAAGATGATGAAAATCAACGTAAATCGATTATTGAATTGATAGGACATGATGATGTTGCGATCACTGCTGTATCTACAGGCGTAGAAGCTCTTAATGAACTACGAAGCAAGCGTTATGATTGTATGGTACTGGATCTAATGCTTACAGATATGACAGGCTTCGAATTATTAGATCGTATTCGTGATGATCAACAATTGAGTGATCTACCGATTATTATTTATACAGGTAAAGAACTCGATAATAAAGAAGAAACACAATTACGCAAATATGCAGAGTCTATTATTATTAAAGATGTGAAATCTCCAGAGCGTTTGTTGGATGAGACTACGTTGTTCTTACATCGTGTTGAAGCTGATTTACCAGAAGATAAGCGTCGTATTTTACAAAAGCTGCATAATAAAGAAACATTGTTTGAAGGCAAACGCATTTTGTTAGTCGATGATGATGTACGTAACGTATTTGCTTTATCGAGTGTGCTAGAAGGATATCGTATGGATGTTACATTTGCTGAAAATGGACGGGAAGCGATAGAACTTTTACAGCAGGATGATTTTGATCTGGTATTGATGGATATGATGATGCCAGAAATGGATGGATACGAAGCGATGCGTATTATTCGCCAAATTCCAGCTTATGAGAAATTACCAATTATTGCACTGACCGCGAAAGCGATGAAAGATGATCGAGCGAAATGTATTGAAGCCGGTGCTTCCGATTATGTGAAAAAACCGATTCAAACGGACCAACTTTTATCATTAATGCGTGTATGGTTGTATTCGTAAGTGAATAATTTGGGTAATGGATAGTAATACTGAAGTTTTATATCTTTCACAGACATTTTACACTTGAAAAATATACAAGAAATATTGAATCGGGGCTGAATATAATGACACAGACAGAACGTGACCAATTACCAATCAAATCCGAACCGCCCCAAGCGGATGAAATGATTGTCAATAATCTGGCAGAACGCGAAAATATCGAAGTTGATTTGCTTATGGATGGAGTTCATCGTCTATATGGTTACGATTTTCGCAATTATGCCAGAGCTTCTTTAACCAGACGGATCTGGCATCATGTACATGCAGAGAATCTTAAATCTATCTCAGCACTTCAAGAAAAAGTACTGCATGATCGTGCTTGTTTTGAACGCTTAGTACAGAATTTATCGATACCGGTCACTGAAATGTTTCGTGACCCTTCTCTTTTTCGTATGTTTCGTGAGAAAGTCGTTCCTTTATTACGGACGTATCCTTATATTCGGATCTGGCATGCTGGATGTTCTACAGGAGAAGAAGTCTATTCAATGGCAATCTTATTGCATGAAGAGGGTTTGTTAGATAAAGCAAGAATTTATGCGACGGATATGAATAACCGTTCTTTGCAACAAGCGCGTGAAGGTGTATTTGGAATAGAACGTATGCAACTTTACACTAAAAATTATCTAGAAGCGGGCGGGAAGCGTTCGTTTTCTGAATATTATACAGCGAAATATAGTTCTGTAATCTTTCAACCATTTTTACGAAAAAATATGATCTTTGCTGAGCATAATCTAGCAACAGATCGTTCATTTAACGAATTTAACGTTATTCTTTGCCGCAATGTTATGATTTATTTTAATGATGAATTACGTGATCAAGTTCACGGATTGTTTAATGAGAGCTTGAGTCGTTTTGGCATATTAGTACTGGGCTCCAAAGAATCGATGCAATTTACAGAATACAGTGATAGTTATGAATTATTGGATCGCGTAGAGAAAGTATATCGCAAAATTAATTAGAGATTGTAGGGGGATTCCATGAGGTTTCATGAACCGATTCATATCTTATTAGTAGATGATCGACCTGAAAACTTGCTCGCTCTGGAAGCCGTTCTTGAGAGTGAACGTTATAATCTGGTTAAAGCAACATCCGGTGAAGAAGCATTACGCTGTTTGCTAAAAGATGAATTTGCTGTAATTGTACTCGATGTACAGATGCCAGGGATGGACGGGATTGAAACGGCCAAACTAATCAAAGCGCGTGAAAAAACAAAAGAAATTCCGATCATTTTTATATCTGCAAATAGCAAAGAATCTGAGCACTTATTCGCAGGTTACTCTGCGGGTGCGATTGATTATATGGTCAAACCATTTATTCCACAGATCCTCAAGTCCAAAATTGAAGGATTTGTAAGTATGTATTTGACCAATAAACGTCATAAAACGCAATCGATGTTATTGCAACAAAAAACATTGGAATTGGAAAAAATCAATCAGGAATTAACGATAGCCAAAGAAGCAGCAGAAATCGCAGCCAAAGCAAAAACAGAATTTTTGGCAATGATGAGTCATGAGATTCGTACACCGATGAATGGTGTAATCGGCATGATTGATCTATTGATGGATACTGAACTTCAAGAAGAACAAAAAGAATATGCTTCGATTATTCGAAGCAGTGCAGATACATTGGTTATGGTGATTAACGATATTCTTGATTTTACTAAAATGGAATCCGGTAAAATGGAATTGGAAGAACATCCTTTCTCACTGGAAGCTTGTATTTCAGAAGTATTCAGTCTGTTCTCTGTCGATGCTGGCAAAAAAAATCTAGAGTTAATGTATTCTGTAACAGAAGATGTACCAGCTTATCTGTATGGAGATATGGCTCGCTTGCGCCAGGTATTGATCAATTTAACAGCGAATGCTATTAAATTTACAGATGAAGGCGGAGTTTATCTAGAAGTCATGATCAAAGATAAACTAGCAGATCGGTTAGAACTTGAATTTAGAGTGAAAGATACTGGAATTGGCATCGCTGAAGAGAAACGTGAACAATTATTCCAACCGTTTTCACAGCTTGATTCTTCGATGACAAGAAAGTATGGTGGTACAGGTCTTGGCTTAGCTATTTGCAAAAACTTGGTTCAAATGATGGATGGCGATATTCGATTAGAGAATACACCGCTTCATGAAGGCTCAGGTGCTGTATTTGTATTTACGATTTGTACAGGCGAATATGTTATGGAGGATCCCACGCTTGGATTGTTAGAAGAGCGTGCAGAGCATCTATGGTCGAATAGACATTCATCGGCTCCTAATATTCTTGTTGTAGATGATCACCCTATCAATCAGAAATTAATGGTAAGTATGCTTAATCGTCTAGGATACAATCCGGATATGGCAGATGATGGAGAAGAAGCGATTCGAATGGCTTCCGTTCATCAATACGATTATATTTTTATGGATGTTCAAATGCCTAATATTGATGGCCTTGAAGCAACAAGAATGATTCGAAGTCTCCAAAAAGACGAGAATCCTATTATTATTGCAATGACTGCTGATGTTATGGAAGGCATCAAAGGACGCTGTTTTGCAGCAGGCATGGATGATTATATTAGCAAGCCTGTCAAATTAATGAGTGTTAAAAATATGCTTGAACATTACTCTGCCAATCCTCATAATTATGAAACCAAAAAAACAGTCTTTTAAATAAAATAAGATTCGCTGATAAGAAAATAATGTTTATGTCCTGTAGTGAGCGTATACTTACAAGAGATAGAATTATTTTCTTATTTATACATTTGTTGAGACAATGAATTAAAGTAGTTTTATTGCTCTATTTTTTATGTTATATTTTGGATGTTTCAGAAGTTTTGCAGTTGGGTTATTAGTAAAGAAACCATTGTTCAGGGGAGAATGTCTATGACTACTAATAAAAATGAGAAATTTAATGTTGTAACTGAAATGGATGAAAGAGCATGCACCGTATTTTTAAGTGGGGAAATGGATTTATCGGTTGCTCCGGAATTCCGTCTTGTTATGGAACCGCTTGTTGGGGAAGCAGAACAAGATTTAATTATCAATATGAAAGACCTGAAATATATTGACAGTACTGGTATTGGTATTCTACTTTCGATTCTAAAAGCACGGCACGGTATGAATGCCAGCTTTACTGTTGAAGAAGTTCCTCCACAGATTCAAAAGTTATTTGAAATGACTGGTATTGCTAAGTTTTTTGTCCCTCAGGAGAATTCCCAATAGGAAAGGATCGAACATCGAATGAATGCTGATACTCAAAAAGTAGTTCTTAATTTGCCTGCGACGGCAGAATTTGTGGACGTTGTAAGACTAAATTTGTATGGAATTGCTTCTAAAATGGGCTTTTCTTATGAAGATATTGAAGATATGAAAGTAGCTGTCTCTGAAGCTTGTAATAACTCTGTGTTGTATGCGTACGGACAAGAGGGAGGACATGTGGAAGTGACTTTTGAAGTTGGTGAAGAAACATTATCCATTATTGTCGAAGATGAAGGGGAGAGCTTCGAATCAGTAAAGGATATGGGACAGAACAATACACTTCATGATAAAGACCTAAACGATGTACAAATCGGTGGATTAGGTTTTTATTTGATGCAAGCATTGATGGACAATGTGAGTATCGAAAATTCTGCTGGTCAAGGTACTCGTGTAGTATTATCTAAAAACCTTGCTCTAAGCGAGGAAACTGTATGAGTGAAAGATTAACTCCCCCCGAGTCTATGGACGAGGCAATCAGTATGATCTGGGAGTATCAACAAACAAAAGATAATGACATCGCTACAGTACTGATCAAAAAGTACGAGCCTATGGTCAAAATGGCTTCGGGTAAAATTGCCCGTAACCGACCGGACTTGTACGAAGATTTGTACCAAGTAGGTCAGATGGCATTAATCCGTTTGTTGCAGCAATACGATATCTCACTTGGGATTCCTTTCGAACCATATGCGATGAAGAGTATGATCGGGCATATGAAAAATTTCTTGCGCGATAAATCTTGGTACATACAGGTTCCCCGTCGTATTAAAGAAAAGGGAGCATTAGTACAACAAGCTATCGATGAATTGACCATGAAATTGGAACGATCGCCCCATGTGCGTGAGATTGCTCATTTTCTAGATCTATCTGAAGAAGAAACAATTGAAGTTCTAGCTGGACGTGAATGCTATCACTATGTATCTTTGGATTCTCCACTTTCACAAGAGGAGAGTGCGGCTACACTAGGTGAATTGATTAGTGCAGATGTGAATGATTACGATTCTGTCGAGAAACGTATGGATTTACAACAAGCGCTTAGTCAATTGAAAGAGCAAGAACAAAAAGTATTGTTATTGGCTTTCCAGGAAGGTCAATCTCAACGCGCGATTGCTCAAAAGCTTGGTGTATCTCAGATGAGTGTATCCCGTATCCAAAAACGGGCAACTGAAAAGTTGAAGCAGATCATGTCAAATGCTTCCACTTCAGGCTAAATGCATTTTATACATGCCACGAAGTGCAGCAATGATGCTAGGATACTTTGGAAAATAGAAGATTGTTAAAATGCGCTTTATTGTTCCGAACAATGGAATAGTAAAAGCGCATTTTTTGTAAGTATACATAGCTAAATACATCAAAAAACCTCTATATTCAATCCCTATACTATGTAGGGGATATATTGAACATAGAGGTTTTTTGACTTTGATAGAAAATTATATCGTCTTATCTACCTTGTGAAGCTTTCACATAATCTAGAAGTTGGGCGATATATTCCCCGATCAGAGGCATATCTACTAACTGACTTAAAATAAAACCCAAGATACCTAGAACTACAATCGTTCCTAAAGATAGCCCTAGACCACGTGCTGCACCTGCAATAAAGTTAACAACCAGTCTGCGTTTGACACTACTATAGTTTTCAATAATGTCCTGAATCTCTGCTTTATCTAACGCTTCTGCAATCTGATCTAGACGTTCATTGAGTCGTTTTACTTCATGGCGTAATTCAAAAGGATGCTCTCCAATTTCACTAGGAGGTTTGACGAGTTCTGGAGACCGTGGTGATACTTCCTTGTCTTTGGTGTCATGAGCCATCGGATATTCCCTCGCTTTCGTATAAATAATAAGATCAATTAAGTATATATTTCAGATGTTCTATGAACCGGACATAAAAATAGCCGACTGCAATGAGCCGGCTATTGGTGAATACCTATTAACGTGTAGGGAAACTTGTGTTGTTGCTACCCGTTGTAGAATTCACTTCTTTTTTCACTTCATTGCTTTTATTTTGAGCTTCTTTAGCTACATCGTTAGAAGCGCTTTTTACGTCTTTAGCAACGTCGTTAGAAGCATCTTTTACATCTTTGCTTACATTATCAGAAGCTTCTTTAACGTCTTTAGCTACGCTTTGAGCAGCATCAGCCAAAGAGTTACTTACTGTTTCTTTGTTTTCAGTAATAGATCTAGCTACATCTTTAGCTTTAGTAGATACCGTTTGAGCTAAAGAAACAGCAGAATCGCTTACTAGACCAGCTACTTGAGAAGTTTGATCCGCTACAGTAGTAGCAATCTCTTTCGTACGATCAGTTACATTACCTGCAACTTCTTTCGTTTTATCAGAAGCTTCTACAAATTTTTCAGAAATATCGCCGCGTAGTTCACGACCTGGTTTTGGTGCGAACAACAATGCTGCTGCTGCTCCCAACAATCCTCCGATAAATACACCTTTTACAAATGTAGAACTTGTTTGGACTGGGTACTGTTTTTCGACTTCATTCATTATTAATCACTCCTTGATTTAATTTAGATCGATTTGTCTGAACAGATCAATCTTTGTAAGTAAGAAAAAAATTAGCCATATGTTATTCCTTAATAAAGCTGTTCTCGAAGTTCAGGTATTATGTGTAGCTCACGTTAAGTATGGCTTATATATGTGATGCTGGTAAAGGTTCAGGCTGTTCTTCTGAACAATCTGGAAACCAGACCAAGCAAAAACACAAAAATAGCAGTTCCTAGTATAGCAGGAATAATAGCAAAATCTCCAATCGTTGGTCCAAAATGACCAAATACGAGAGCGCCTAACCAAGCGCCTACAAATCCAGCAATAGCAGCACCGATAATGCCACCTGGCATTTCATTACCTGCAAGTGCATTACCAATAACGCCGATAATAACCGCCATAACAATACTAATAATAATGCCCCACATCGTAATCGCCTCCTTTGCTGAACAAGTCAAAACACCTGTCGTAATATCAATCAGTTAGCAGTTTGTCTTACTTCGTATATAAACCCAGTACCAAAAGGTGAAACATTACATTTCTTCTATTCAATAGCGAATCGAAGCCCTTTGTTCATCGGAATGTCTCCATAAGTGTAAAGAATAAGCACAAGCAGACAGCCAAAGTGAACCAGCAATATAGCCACCAATAATATCTGTAGGGTAATGTACACCCAAATATACTCTAGATAGACCTATACCTACAATGAGGAAAATACCACAAATGACTGGAAGGACAATCGACAAATGACGTCTTCTACGATGCATTGACCAGATGACAAAAAGCATACCATACATCGCGGCTGCAATTGTAGAATGACCACTGGGGAAGCTATAACCTGAAGCATGTGTCCAAAATTCAAGATCAGGACGTGGACGCATAAAGAAAGATTTAAGCAATACATTGATTTGCCATGCGCCTGCTGTTGTAACGAGCAGAGCCAATCCTTCACGATACATATTATGGAACATAAATAAGATCGAAAATGATAATGCTACAAACACTGTAGAATAAAATGAACCCATATAAGTAAAAAATAACATAATCGTTCGTACAGGTTCTTCATGGAATGTACGTACATACGCTTGAAGCCCTTTTTCCCATGTGTGTATATCATATAATGCTATCGATTCAACAATCCATACGATTCCTCTTAATAATAGGAAGGAAGCTACACCTCCACCTACCAATACCATAACAATAAGGAGCCAGATCGGAATAGAAGAAAATCGTTGGGGTTGTTCATGTTTGGAATTAGAGAACTGCTCGGATGACATCTGTATCGCCTTCTTTCTTTACATAGAGTTATGTTTAATTTAACCCTAGTTTAACAAATGAATCGAATATAAAAAAAGCCTCTCCTTATTATTCAGGAAAGACTCATTCATTTTATTTATTTTTTACGTAAACGTCCTAATTCAGACACTAAAGCTTCTACTTCACTAATACTCAAGTTCGGCTTATTGATCACGATATCGTATACTTCTTGAATATCTTCGTATTGTTCGGTTGAAAAAGCAGAAGCTTGCATTGCTGCTCCGCTGGCCATCCGAAGTTTGGTTTTGATGCCTTCAATCATAAAAGCAATATTTTCTTGGGTAGGTTGAGACAAATCCATGAATGGGTTCTTCCTTTCTTCATTAAGCATTAGCTTATTTTTTGTATTGTATCATGGATAATGATGGGGAACCAATTATTTTGCGGTAACTTGTTGCATAAGGTAAAATGAGTATCGATAAGATACGCTATCGAATCGTACCTCAAGTACGTATATATGTTGATAAAAGGAGGGACATGGTTTTTATTATGATCAATCGTCGTTCCAGTCTGCTTCCTTATGATAATCAAGATCGTCGCAATGTAAATCAAGATGGACTGACTGATTTTTTTCGCGATATAGGAGCTACTCATTCTATAGATACTTTAGCTTTTGTGTGTATTGGTACAGATCGTTCTACAGGAGATGCGTTAGGGCCTTTAACCGGTAGCGGGCTAGTCGCTTATGGACTGCCTCATGTTATAGGTACGATGGACTTTCCTTGTGATGCTCATAATCTTCATGAACGTATTCCCCAAATTGAAGATCATCTCCAAGTGATAGCTATTGATGCGTGTCTGGGTAGACATCATACTGTGGGGTTGTATAGTATAGGAGCAACTCCATTATTTCCTGCATTATCGGTAGGAGGACGTTTTCCTGGAGTAGGCAATTATAGTATCGCAGCGATTGTCAATGAAAATGGCCCCAAACCATATTGGACACTTCAGACCACTTCACTGCATACAGTGATGAATATGTCACAAGATATTGTCCAAGCTGTTGTTCAAGGGCTAGGTATATTAAAATAAAAGGAATCAACGTTATTTCATTATTGATAGGAGATGAGGATATGAGTCAACCAACAGAACAGCAACCGATCAAATTACATTTTTCAGATACTGGTCAAGGAGAGCCGATTGTATTATTACATGGTTTTCTAGGAAGTTCAGCGTATTGGAATGAAGTAATTCCTCTTTTATCAAGACATTATCGTTGTATTGTGCCAGATCTGCGTGGACATGGTCATAGCCCTGTATCAACAGATCCTTATACGATAGAAGACATGGCAGCTGATGTGGTGAACGTATTAGATGAACTTGGTCTACAACAAGTGACTATACTGGGGCACTCGATGGGTGGATATACTACATTAGCGTTGGTGGATCTATATCCTTCATATATTAAAGCGTGGGGACTTGTACATTCCACCGCATACGAAGATACAGAAGAAGCGAAGCAGAAACGCTTGAATACTATTACACAGATTCGTACAACCGGCATTATCGACTTTGTTGATGGATTTGCTGAAGGGTTATTTGCTTCGCATTTAGTCTACAAATTACCTGAATCCGTATTAAAGGTAAAAGAGATCGGTTATATTACTTCTCCAGAAGGTGCATGTGGAGCAGCGGCGGCGATGCGAGAACGTCCTGAACGATTGCATATTATCCAAAACGCAAATGTTCCTGTATTATTAGTAGCCGGGGCAGATGATCCGATTGCTCCACCTGATCGGATGTTTATTGCAGATTCTACGAATATTACAACAGCAGTTATTCCAGATATTGCACATATGAGTATGATGGAAGCACCTGAACAATTGGTCAATATTATTCATGATTTTATGGAAAATCAACGAAAAGATTAATATTAAAGGCGGGATAGGAATGTTCAGAAATGATTACCTTATGGGTATGATTGAAGATATGGCATCGGTAATTTCGAAAGTATTCGGATTAAAGCAACAAAAGAAATTAACAGAAGCGCTCTGGGAATTGGATGATATGGTTCGCCAGAAGTTCCAGTTGAATAATGGATTGATTAACCGATTGCCAGCAGAAGAAGTAATAGAACTATTCCGTATCGGTTCAGTGGTTGAAGTTGATCGTCTGCAAGCATTAGCAAGATTGATGCGTGAAGAAGCAGATATTTACGAATTAAGCGAGCAAGAACAAGAAGCAGCAGTACGCCGAATTAAATCTTTACATTTATTTTTATATTGTGCAGTTAATGATGCCGATCGGACGATGTTTGATTATCCAGAGCAGATCGATCAATTAACCGATGAATTAGCAGACTATGCACTGCCAGCTGCGGTTGAGCATCTATTTGTCCAGTATGAAGAGCAAGAAGGCTACTACGATAATGCAGTAGATGCTTTGAAGCGTCTTACCGAGCTTGATCCTGCACAAGGTCATACAGAAGGTCAGGCGCTGTATCAACGTCTACTATTATTAAGCGATGAACAGTTAGAAGAAGGTGGCGTATCTCGTGCAGAGCTGACTACAGCACATGCCGAGCTTGAAGCCTAGTCAAATTAAGTTGAAAGACAGAAAGCGAGCTGTACACCATGGATTCACTGCAACGATTAATTACTCAATGTATCGAAGCTGGCGAGCTAATTACAGCAACTCTAAGCCAACTTCGTAAAAAAGATAATGATGCTTTTACCAAAGTCATCATCAAACCTGTCGAATTGAAAAAGCAACTTCATTACCAATTCGCATATCATTACAGCAACAAAGTGACTCATGATAATCTGTTACCAGCAGAAGCCATAACGACATTATTTGCATTATTGCAAGAAACGATGCGTCAGGGGCTCATCTGTACCAAAGAAGCGGATTATCAAGTACTGATCAGTAAAAAGTATAAAGTATCTATTTTGACCAAAACACCAACCAAAACATCGACCGATCTTAATCATAATCGCAAAAAGCAATATATTCTTGAAGATGGCGAACCTGTTCCTTTTTTGATTGAACTAGGTATTATGAATGCAGATGGCAAAGTATTAGCTCGTAAATATGATAAGTTCCGCCAGATCAATCGCTTTTTGGAAATGGTACAAGATGTACTTCCTTCTTTACCGGTTAACAAAGAGTTAACGATTGTTGATTTTGGATGTGGTAAATCGTATCTTACATTTGCACTCTATCATTATCTGAATATTCAACAACATCGTCCGCTAAATATTGTCGGTCTTGATCTCAAAGCAGATGTGATTCAACATTGTAGCCAATTAGCAGAAAAGCTTCATTATGATCAATTGAAGTTTTTAGTCGGTGATATTGCAGATTACGATGAGCTAGAACAAGTCGATATGGTAGTGACATTGCATGCTTGCGATACAGCAACAGATGCCGCGTTAGAAAAAGCAGTACGCTGGAACGCATCTGTTATTTTATCGGTTCCTTGCTGTCAGCATGAATTATTCAGCCAGATTCAGAACGATACTATGAGTCCACTGTTATCGCATGGTATTTTAAAAGAGCGTTTTTCTGCACTAGCTACCGATGCGATACGTGCCAAATTGCTTGATCTGTTAGGATACAAAACGCAATTGCTTGAATTTATAGACATGGAACATACACCCAAAAATATTTTGATTCGTGCTGTCAAAGCAGATACAGAGCAACCGGCGGAAATGTGGCAGGAATATACAGCATTTCGGGATATGATTCAAGCCAAGCCGTATCTTGAAAATGCATGCAAAGATCTGCTACAGCATTATCAAAAATCATTAGTATAATCTATATTTTATGGTATAATCCAAGCTGGATTCGTTGTTTAACAGCGAGTTCAGCTTTTTTCATGGGCAGAGGGGATTCAGTCACTCTGGTACATAGTGGAATGCCTTCTATGGGCTGTGCTAAAATAACAGAACATCGTGATAGCTGGCTTACTTGTACTGACATGGGAATACATAAATATGGGATACAGAGATACAGAATGATACACATCAAACAATGGGTTAAGGAGGATTGGTGGAAATTATATCTGATATTATTGCCCAATTATTGCATTGGGTTCAACAACTTGGGTATTTTGGAATTATGCTTGGATTGATGATCGAAGTCATTCCAAGTGAGATTGTACTGGCTTATGGAGGATATCTAGTCTCCACAGGAGCGATCAACTATTTTGGAGCTGTCTTTTTCGGAACAGTAGGGGGCGTTGTTGCTCAACTATTTATTTACTGGATAGGACGGTATGGCGGTAGACCTGTTTTAGAAAAGTACGGCAAATACATTTTGATCAAAAAAAGCCATATCGATCATGCCGAAGCATGGTTTGATAAATATGGTTCAGGTGTTATTTTTACAGCACGCTTTATTCCTGTTGTTCGTCATGCGATCTCGATTCCGGCAGGCATTTCTAGAATGTCACATATGCGCTTTATTTTATTGACTACCCTTGCAGTTATTCCATGGTCTGCGCTGTTTGTTTATCTAGGAATGGTACTTGGAAGTCAATGGGAACATATTGATGATATCGCTAGCAAATATACAGTACCATTGATTGTTGCAGCTATTGTGCTATTGGCAGCTTACTTTTTGGTTAAATGGAAGATAAAGAACAAAAAGAAGGGTGGCTAATCTTATGAACAAACCAAACTTAGCAGATAAATGGGAAAAAGGAATTTCTCCTCAGGAATTTATGGAGGGGATGACTCAAAATAAAGACGAATTTCATCATGGATACGAATTGTTTAACTGGACGGATCTAGACGATCATGAGTTTTTTAAATTGCTTGCTCATCGTGATGATTTGCGCTCATTAATTCTAGCAGCAGATTGGTGTGGAGATGTCGTTCGTAACGTTCCTGTCGTATTCCGTGCATTTGAAGAAGCAGAGATTCCAACCAAAATTTTAATTTTGGAAGATCATTTTGATACGATGGATGACTATTTAACAATGGGTGGTCGCTCTGTACCTGTGGTGATTATTACAGATACAGGTGGACATGTGCTTGCTCAGTGGGGACCTCGTCCAGAACACGTACAAGAATTAATGATCGCTTTCAAACAGGAAAATCCAGATCGTGAAGCACCAGACTATCAAGAAAAAATGGCTGTTGTCCGTAAAGGTATGGCTGAACGGTATGGTGAAGGTTCTGCTTCTCACGCTATGATTATTCGTGAATTGCGTGAAATTTTATCGGGGGTGTAATACATTTTGTTCAAAATAGAAAGTTTTTCGTTAGGCCCTTTACAGACCAATGCGTATTTACTCATTGCTGAAAATAGTTCCGATGCGATAGTGATTGATCCAGGTATGAATCCAGGTGCATTAGTTCGCCGCATCCAATCACTGAACCTCAACGTAGAAGCGATTTTGCTAACTCATGCTCACTTTGATCATATGGGCGGACTGGAAGAAGTACGTACATTATGCAACTGCCCTGTATACCTGCATGATCTAGAAGCAGAGTGGTTAACCAATGCCAAATTAAACGGTTCTGCTAATTGGTCTCAAGTGACACCGCCAATTACAGCCGAACCTGCTGAATATGCTTTAGATGAAGGACAACAATTGAAGTTAATCGGTCATACCTTCACCGTATATCATACGCCAGGTCATTCACCGGGGAGTGTAAGCTTCCTTTGTGGTAAAGAACTATTTGCAGGTGATGTCTTATTCCGTATGGGTGTAGGTCGTACTGATCTTACAGGTGGTAGTGAACGCCAATTGATTGATTCTATTCGTACCAAGCTATATCGTTTGGCAGATGATGTGACGGTATATCCAGGTCATGGACCCAAAACGTCAATCGGTGCAGAGAAATCCAGTAATCCTTACGTTCCTGCTTAATTTGAAGGTATAATCTATTACAATCTTCGAAAAGAGTTCCAGCACGCAAATCGAGATCATTTCTCTGGTTTGCGTGTTTTTTATTGAATAAGATTAATAATTGACCAGTAAATGACATGAATCGACTTTGGATATAGAAATAAACGTTATGCAAGTGTAATTAGCCTGATTTTTCGTAATAAAATTGGACATCGTTATTTTTTTTTAGTATGATACAGAAATAAAGTAGATAAAGCTAGGGGGAGTTACACGATGCTGCATTTAGGAGAAAAAATCGTAGTTGTCGCTGATACCTTTGAGCAAAGTCTGCCTGTAGGAGATTACGGATATGTTATTGCATATGACCGTAACCCTGATAATGCCTTCGATTATGTCATTCGTATTCCTAAGGTCAATCGTAATTTTTTTGTTCCTTCCGGTGATATTGAGCCAGAAGAACGGTTGCTCCGGCAGGAAGCTGAACGAGTCGGACGCGAGGCGCTAATCGATTATGCTCTAGCGACACATAATGAGAAATTATTTTATCATATTATGAATGGCGAAGAACTTCCGTTTGTGGAAGAACCTTTGACGGATACTGTAGCGCAAGCAGATTTTGTAAAACAAATTAATTTGCGTGCATGGATTTAAAGAGTCGGCTTGCCGGCTCTTTTTTATTATATACAAATAACTAACGATTTATTATAGAACTTCAATTGAATTGTCACCTTATCTACCCTATAATTAAAAAAGTTATTTTCAGCGAGGGAGGAACCACAATTGAGTATTAATATCAATGATGTAGAGCATGTAGCCAAGCTAGCACGTTTGGATCTGAGCGAGCAGGAGAAAGAAATGTTTACTGCGCAGTTGAGTGCTATTTTGAAATATGCAGAAAAATTAAAAGAATTAGATACAGAAGAGGTAGAGCCGACTACTCATGTATTGCATCTAAGTAATGTAATGCGTGAAGATGAAGTTCACGAAAGTCTTCCGATTGAAAAAGTGTTGCGTAATGCACCAGACGATGAAGACGGACAATTCAAAGTACCTGCTGTACTGGAATAGACTATAGATCAACCACTGTGATCAACAGAATTGAAGGAGGAACCTGCATTGACTTTATTTGATTTGAGTCTGAATGAAATACATAATCGGCTTCATGCCAAAGACTTGGCAGTCACCGACCTTGTAGCTCAAGCATTCAAGACAATCGGTGAACAAGACGACAAAATACAAGCATACCTTACACTTAACGAAGAAGGCGCAACAGAGTCTGCCAAAGCACTAGATGAAAAGCTAGTGAGCGGAGAAGCACGCGGATTACTGTTTGGACTTCCAGTAGGGGTTAAAGATAATATTGTGACAGAAGGACTACGCACAACATGTGGTAGTCAATTTCTTAAAAATTACGATCCTATTTATAACGCAACCGTAGCGGACAAGCTTCGTCAAGCAGACGCTGTTACAATCGGCAAGCTAAATATGGATGAATTTGCTATGGGCGGTTCTAATGAGAACTCTAGCTTTGCACCTGTGCGCAATCCGTGGAACTTGGATTATGTTCCTGGAGGTTCAAGTGGTGGTTCGGCAGCAGCTGTAGCAGCAGGAGAAGCTTACTTTACGCTAGGATCAGATACAGGTGGATCGATTCGTCAGCCTGCTTCTTATTGTGGAGTTGTAGGATTGAAGCCGACTTACGGTCTTGTGTCTCGTTTTGGTCTAGTTGCCTTTGCATCTTCGTTAGACCAGATAGGCCCTCTTACCAAAAATGTAGAAGATTCGGCTTATGTTTTACAAGCAATCGCAGGATATGATGCCAAAGATTCAACATCTGCAAAAGTGGATATTCCTGACTATGTAAGTGCATTGTCCGGTGAAATCAAAGGTCTCAAAATTGCAGTTCCTTCTGAATACATCGGTGAAGGTGTCGATGCAGAAGTGAAGCAATCGATTATGGATGCTTTAGCTGTGTTAGAAGGATTGGGTGCAGAGTGGGAAGAAGTATCTTTACCACATACTGAATATGCAGTAGCCACATATTATCTGCTTGCCTCTTCTGAAGCTTCTTCCAACCTAGCACGCTTTGATGGCGTACGTTATGGTGTACGTGCAGAGAATCCTGGCAATCTATTAGAGTTGTATCATCAATCGCGTAGTGAAGGATTCGGAGATGAAGTGAAACGTCGTATTATGCTTGGAACATATGCGTTAAGTTCTGGTTATTATGATGCTTATTATTTAAAAGCACAAAAAGTACGTACATTGATCAAACGTGATTTTGATAATGTATTTGAAAAATATGATGTTATTATTGGACCAACTGCGCCGACAACAGCCTTTAAGTTAGGTTCGCAATTAGATGATCCATTAACAATGTATCTTAATGATATTTTGACGATTCCTGTAAGTCTTGCAGGTGTTCCAGCAATCAGTGTTCCTTGTGGATTTGCTTCTGGATTACCTGTAGGGATGCAAATTATCGGCAAAGCCTTCGACGAACAGACGGTTTTGCGCGTGGCACACGCTTTTGAACAAAATACCAATCATCAACAACGGCCGCAGCTCTAAAACCGTATGAAGAAGGAGGAACCTATCAGTATGTCCAAATACGAAACAGTAATCGGACTGGAAGTTCACGTTGAACTACATACCAAGTCCAAAATCTTTTGTGGCTGTTCTACAGCATTCGGTGCACCTGCCAATACACATACTTGCCCTGTTTGTCTCGGTCATCCAGGTGTATTGCCTGTACTAAATCGTCAAGCTGTTGACTATGCAATGAAAGCAGCAATGGCGATTAACTGTAAAATAGGCGATGTTAGTAAGTTTGATCGCAAAAACTATTTCTATCCTGATTCTCCCAAAGCGTATCAGATTTCTCAATTTGACCAACCGATCGGCGAACATGGTTGGGTTGATATTGAAGTGAATGGTACAACCAAGCGTATCGGGATTACACGTCTGCATTTAGAAGAAGATGCAGGTAAATTAACACATACATCCGGTGGATATGACTCTTTGGTTGATTTTAACCGTGTCGGTACACCTCTTATTGAAATTGTGTCGGAACCTGATATTTCTTCACCAGAAGAAGCGCGTGCTTATTTGGAAAAGATTCGTGCGATCATGCAGTACTGTGATGTATCTGATGTGAAAATGGAAGAAGGATCACTTCGTTGTGATGCGAATATCAGTCTGCGCCCGGCAGGTCAAAAAGAATTTGGTACTCGTGCTGAACTTAAAAATATGAACTCTTTCCGTGGTGTACAAAAAGGATTAGAGTATGAAGAATATCGTCAAGCTGAGATTTTGGATGATGGCGACAAAGTGATTCAAGAAACACGTCGCTGGGATGAAGCTCAAGGCAAAACATTATCGATGCGTGGCAAAGAAGAATCGCATGACTATCGTTACTTCCCTGATCCAGATCTAGTGACATTGCATATCGATCAAGCATGGAAAGATCGTATTCAAGCTTCTATTCCTGAATTACCTGATGCACGTAAAGCTCGTTACACTTCAGAATACGGATTGCCTGAATATGATGCAGGTGTTATCACCTCTTCCAAACCTTTAGCTGATCTATTTGAAGATAGCCTGACTTATACCAGTGATGCCAAATCGGTAGCGAACTGGATGCAAGGGGAATTGCTAGGTTATTTGAACGCAAATAGTCTTGAATTGGCCTCTGTTCCTTTAACAGGACAAGCACTAGGTGAATTGATTGGACTGATCGAAAAAGGAACCATCAGTAATAAAATTGCCAAAACCGTATTTAAAGAAATGCTACAGTCTGGCAAATTACCGCAACAAATTGTAGAAGAGCAAGGATTAACTCAGATTAGTGATGAAGGTGCAATCAAAGGTATTGTCGAAGCAGTTATCGCTGCGAATCCGCAGTCTGTTGAAGATTACCAAGCAGGCAAAGACAAAGCGATTGGCTTTTTAGTTGGACAAGTCATGAAGCAAAGTAAAGGCAAAGCGAATCCAGGTATGGTTAACAAACTATTGGCTGAATTATTGCCTCGCTAATCTGGCATCATCCCGGAATGATAAAGGAATATAGGGGCATGCCATATGGCATGTCTCTTTTATTGTTCTTTTTTTGCTTTTGAATACATTATATCTGGCGATCAAGGAGTGATCTTGTGATTCAAAAGTGTGTATTAGAAGATGACAATACCGTTCAACAAATATGGGCGTTACAACATATTGCTTATCGATTAGAAGCTGAATTGATCGGGTTCAAAGAACTTCCTCCATTAATGGATACGGTAGAAAGTATTCGTCGTTCTGGTGAAACGTTTTATGCGTATGTGAATGAGTACGAAGAAATTCAAGGTGTTATTTCTATAGAGCAAGAAGAGCATGATACATTAACAATCGCTCGAATGATGGTACATCCGACTGCTTTTCGGCAAGGGATTGCAAGTCAATTGATTGAACATGTGTTTGCACAATATCCTAATGTTCCTTTATATATTGTATCGACAGGGAAGTTAAATCAACCTGCTGTCGCTTTATATGAAAAATATGGATTTCGCCCGGTAGAGACATTTGAAGTAGCACCAGGAGTGAAATTAACAACATTTCATCGGTTAAATCCTTCTCTTTCTCAAGTAAGGGAGGACTCAGTTGACTAATGTCTGATCCCTGGTATATTACCAATGTTCATATTTTACTTCGTTTAGTTGCATCTATGTTGATGGGCGGATTGATCGGTTGGGAACGAGAGCGTTCTAGCCATGCAGCAGGACTTCGAACACATATTTTAGTATGTGTAGGTTCTACTTTGATTATGATGCTCTCAGTCTATGGATTTGCTGAATTTGTCAAAGAACCGAATGTAAGACTTGATCCGGCTCGATTAGCTACAGCGGTTATTTCAGGTATCGGATTTTTGGGTGCAGGTACGATTTTATTTACAGGTAAAGCGATCACTGGTCTGACTACAGCCGCTTCACTTTGGGTAGTAGCTGCGATTGGTTTGGCGATTGGAGCTGGTTTTTATTTTGCAGCTTTTGTCTGTACATTGATCGTTCTTTTGAATTTGTGGGTACTTAATATCGTAGAACAACGTTATATTCGTCGTAGCAAAGATCATCAGATTACGATTGAAGGCATAGCAGGGACATTAACATTAGATAAAATCTCTCGCTTTATGGATAGCGAACATATCCAGATCAGAAAAGTCACTTATGTTAAAGAACGAGGCGGGATCAGTATGACATCTGATTTGTTAGTTACTGAACTTCGTTTGAGCGTAGTGATCAAGCACGAATACGATTCATTAGAATTGATAGGCAGTATTCAGAAGATTGAGGGAGTCACCGCAGTTGCTATTGAGTAAAAGCAAAGAAGAAGGAGGCATGATCAACAGTGAAGAAATCCCCTGCCAAGCTACCTCTCAAACGTAAATTTATCGCTGTTCTTATTGCTGCTATTCTTCCTGGATTTGGTCATATGTATCTAGGATTGGCGCAAAGGGGAATACAGTTTATTGCTGTTTTACTGCTTGATATTGCTGCCCTTTTTTATTTCACATCGAAAGGCATTCAGATCAACGTACCTCTTTTAATATTGTTAGCATTAATGATTCCTGTCATTTATTTTTATAATGTATATGATGTTTTGCAATCAACAGATTGGATTAACGATCATATAAAAGCATTGATTCCCAAGTACAAGCGCCGCAAGTCATTTGCAGGTGTACGTGGCATTTCATTCGGTTTAGTATTGATGGCTGAAGGATTATTAATCTGTATGTTTTTAGTACGACCGTATTGGCTACGCAATATCGTAAGCTTTTGGGGTGGGTATATTATTGCCGTCGTTTGTATAGTTATCGGAGTAGGACTGCTTGCTTTTCAAATGGTACGTATCTATCGTACGATTCAGAAACACAAGTCTTCTGCTACATCTCAAGCGGTAGGAGGTGCTAGCAATGACCGGTAGAATTAGAGTAGGACGAATTACAGCTTCCCTGTTATGGATAGCATTGGGTATATTAATCTGGATAGATCAATGGAGCGGTGGTAGCCAATTAATGATCCTTCTCCAATGGTGGCCTCTTATTTTCGTATGCTGGGGTTTGGAATATATTGTCTTTTATATGCTTTCCCGGCGTAACCGTATGAGATTCCGTTTGGATATCAAAGGAATACTGACAGCTGTGATTGCGACTGCGGCTATTTTTTTCGTGACCGAGCAGAATCAGTATCTATATTTATGGAGTAAAGTAAGCTTAGATTTAACAGCTGCTTCTTCTGAATTTAGCGAAGCATCTGGCAATCGAATAGAATTAACGCCGGTTGAGATTCCGGTAGATAAAGATACTGATGAATTAACAGTAGAAGGCATCAACGGAGATTTAATCGTTCATCGTGGGGATGTCGAAAAAATCGAAGTTCGCCCTGTTGTCTGGATCGATGAGATCAAAGCAGAGGAAGCACAGAAAATTGCAGATGCTACAAGTATCGAAGTTTCAGAAGGCGATGAGATTTCAATTCGTCCACAGACCCAGACGTATGGAGAATCCAACAATCGGCAACCACGAATCAATATGGAGATTACATTACCTGAAAAAAGTCGGCTAGATATCAATGTGCAGACAACCAACGGTAAAGTCACGATGACCAATATTGAAGCATTACGCAATATTGCTGTACGTTCAGGAAATGGTAGTCTGATTATGCGTAACCTTGTAGGGGATATCAAAGCTCAGACGGTTAATGGAAATATGGATATTTCGTCTATTTTAGGTAATGTCGAGGCAGATACGAAGCAAGGCACATATAAAGCTAGCGATATTAGCGGCGCTGCCAAATTGTATACCCAAGTAGGTGATGTTTCATTAATCGGTGGACTTGGTGATATTGATGTCAACACAAGAAATGGTAACGTTATGGTGGATGAAGCCAATTTTGCAGTCAAAGCTGAATCATTAAATGGAAATATAGAGATTCGTTCTGTCAGTATTGGCGGAGATTGGTCGGTATATAGCGCTGTTGGTGTCATTCATCTGTATTTACCACCGACAGGCGATTACAAAGTTTCAGGATCTAATAGTTATGGAACGATCAATACAGATTTACCGTTAAAAGTTGAAAAAAGAACAATCACAGGTGAATTTGGTACAGCAGATCATTCGATTCAGGTAGATGGTAATGGTGATTTGAATATTATGCGTAACAGTGATGCAATGATCAAAGATAATGACGATCAGACGATAGATCCATCCAATGCTGAAGAGACTGATTCTTCCACCAATTCGAAATCTTCTAGCAATATACCAAAAAGCAATACAACCAACACAGATGAAGCGGTCACAGAGTCCACCTCAGCCAACTAAAAGAGGTCGCGTTGACAATCCTCTTCATCTAACCGTACAATTAAAGCTGACGAATGTCTGCCTTGTCTGGTCACTTTCTTCTTTTATTAGTTCTTACCGGACATACAGTTTTTTTCGGAAAGTTCAATAAGGCGGTGAATAAGATGACGACAAGTGTTCAACACGCATTAGAACAACTCAAAGTCAGTGGCGTACGGATTACACCTCAACGTCATGCGATTTTAAGTTATTTATTAGAATCAATGGAACATCCAACAGCAGATGAAATTTATCGTTCGTTAGAACCTCAGTTTCCAAGTATGAGTGTAGCTACGGTATATAATAATTTGAAAATGTTTATTGAAGCAGGTATGGTGCACGAATTAACGTACGGTGATAATTCCAGTCGGTTCGATGCGAATATTACAGATCATTATCATGTCATTTGTCAGCAATGTGGCAAAATCGAAGATTTTAGTTATCCTTCTTTAGAAGCAGTAGAACAACAAGCAGCCAGGCATACAGGATTTCAGATTTCTGGGCATCGGATGGAGCTCTATGGAACTTGCGCACATTGCAGAGGCTTGAATCAACATTAATTTCCAAAGCGCGAGAAACCGTATGGTTTTTCTCGCTTTTTTTATTAGATGTGCAACTAGCAGGGTAAAAGTAGAAAAGAACAGCATGAGTTTGAATCACGCAGCACAAGGAGGATACTTTGAATAGAAAAGAACGAGCACGTCTACGCAAATCAAACAAACGTCGTTGGTGGATACTAGGGTTTGCTGCTCTTTTAGTTGTAGGTTGGATGATATTTGAGATTTTCCCTAACCCTTTACATAAAGACCCAGAGTGGAAAGGCCTAACCAAGCCTATTTTTATCAAAGGAGAGATCCTTCCTTATTCCGCAATAGGTACAGGAGATTCTTTACAGTTACCTCTGCCTGTTTTGCAAGAACAGATAGACCCTAAGATTCGCTATGAAGAAGCAACGCAATCAGTCATTTTAACAACAGATCGTAATCTAGTGCAATTGCAAAGTGGAAGTAAAGATGCACAACTGAATATGAAATCGGTACAATTGCGATTTGCTCCTCAACAAGAAGGAGACATTTTGTATGTACCGCTAGCTCCACTCAAAGAAACGTATGGCATTAATGTATATGAAGATCCGACTACCGGTGCTGTGATTTTGTTAAAAGCAGGCGAAAAAGTTCAATACGCTCACACAGTTACAGGAGGATCAGACCAGACAGTAGCATTGCGAGCAGAAGCAGATATTCATTCTCGTATTTACAAAGACGTGCCTGATAACGCACGTTTACGTATTTGGGAGACTGGAGAAGGTTGGTATACCGTTCAGTTAGATAATGGGTATGTTGGTTATATACAGAGCGATAACGTCGTTCTAGATGATTTAGAGACGGTATCAGTGCCACAGATGCCCAATAGTCGAGTCAATAGAGACTGGGCTGGTAAAAAAGTGAATCTAACATGGGAAGCAGTATATGAACGTCAACCTGATACTACAAAGATTGGCGAGTTACCAGGAATTAATGTCGTCAGTCCGACATGGTTCGAAATTGTCGATAGTACAGGAAATGTACGCAGTAAAGCCGATATGCATTATGTAAATTGGGCACACAACCGCAACAAAGAAGTATGGGGATTGATCACTAACAATTTTGATGCAGATATGACAACAGGAGCACTATCAACGTATGAGAATAGAAGTCGTGTTATATCACAACTATTAGAATATGCTAGTCTGTACCAACTAGACGGGATCAATATTGATTTTGAAAGTGTGCATACCAAAGACGGTCCTAACGTAACTCAATTTGTACGTGAACTACGACCACTTGCTCTTCAAAAAGACCTGGTACTTTCAATGGATGTAACACCAAAGTCCAATAGTGAGCTATGGTCGAAATTTTTAGATCGTGAAGCATTAGCCCCTTCGTTAGATTATATGATGCTTATGGCGTACGATGAACACTGGGCAGCAAGCCCCAAATCCGGTTCAGTAGCTTCATTACCGTGGGTAGAAAAAGCAGTAAATCGTGTTCTGGAAGAAGATGAAGTGCCAGCTAACAAATTGATTCTGGGTGTTCCTTTATATGCGCGTGTATGGACAGAAAAGACTGAAGATGGTCAAACAAAAGTCTCATCCAAAGCCTTAGGCATGAACGGCATTGCAGAATTAATCAAAGAAAAGAAATTATCACCGAAGTTAGACTCTAGCACAGGACAGAATTATGTAGAGTATCAACAAGATGGAGCACTCAAGCGAATTTGGATCGAAGATGAAGTGTCACTCCAAGCAAGAGTAGAACTTGCTCAAAAGCTTAATCTAGGTGGAGTCGCTTCATGGACACGTAGCTTAGGTGATGATCGCGCATGGAGTACATTATCCAAGATAGAGCAATAAATCATGATGAATCAATAAGACTTCATCATCAATAAAGTAATCTTCTTTTATAAGGCTAGAGCATCTATAGAGTATCCATCTATAGGCGTTCTAGCCTTTTTTATAGAAATACTCACATTTCAAGCAGGAAAGGGATTCCAAATTGTAGAAATAAGTTCTATAGCGATAAAAACAATGAGTCAACTTTCAACCAAATGAAGGAGGACAACGTGGAATTAACTAATCTTTCTTTTCTACATGCACATTCCAATAACCATAAGATTATCGGAGCGGTTGCATCGAAAGGCCAAAACCAGCAATTCAATGGTTCACTTTTACATGATTTTGAAGTTCTTATTATTGTAGTATGCAGTTATCATGAGCAGGTAGAAGTTATCGAACATCGTATTGATGGATCAAATACACATGTACAAGTTATCTATGTCGATCAAGACATTCTAGAACAATGTATGATCACTGGAGATAACCGTATTATGATCGAACATTTCCTCAAAGGGGAATTGCTCTGGGATACCAATGAACAAGTAGATCATTTAAGAAAACAATTTATACACTTTTCCAGTCCTTTGCGTGAGCGTCGTATATTTTTAGAATTTACACAATTTCTAACACAATACGTAGAAGCCAAGCACCATATGAAACAGAATCAAGTCATGGATGCTTATAATAGTATTTTTCAAGCATTACAACACTGGGCAAGAATTGATCTATCTGAAAAAGGAATCTATCCTGAATCAGCAGTATGGGAACAAGTAAGGACATGCAAGCTAGACGTTTACAAATTATATGAACAACTAGCATTCAGTACAGAGACGATGGAGCAGCGAGTAGAGTTAGTATTACTAGCATGCGAATTTTCAGTCATGTCCAAAATGAGAGAATGTTCATCTATACTATTCCAAGTGCTTCGCAGCCGTAAGCAACCATGGAGTGTCAAAGAACTGTTACAGCATCCTGACTTATCTCATGTAGGCAATATGCTACCTATGGTTATTCGCAAACTTGTATTTCGGTCATTGATCAATGAAGTCGTATCATGGAGACCAGAACAAGCAGGTGGAGAAAGAGAAATTCGCTATTGGCTTAACCGATAACAACTGAAGAAATCAACGTTCACTAACGAAGCGGAATACGGCAATATCCAATCTATAATAATTTGCTAAATAAGTAGTTGACTTGTGTTAACAATCTGTGATAAATTATAAAACGTTCCGCTTCAACGGATACAGCGATTAACACTATATATTCTTCTATAAGTAAATGAAAGATTACGAAGGAAGAAAAAAACTTCTTGAAAAAAAGTGTTGACTAAATGAAATGAGCATGATATATTATAAGAGTTGCTGATGCGATAACGCGTCGGTGCACAAAAGCAAAACAAACGAAATGTTTGATCTTTGAAAACTGAACAACGAGTGAGTAAACAAAGGTCTTAGCCGACCTTTACAAAATAGAGAACTTCGGTTCTCGCCAGTTTCAAATTGAGCAAGTCAAACACTTTATGGAGAGTTTGATCCTGGCTCAGGACGAACGCTGGCGGCGTGCCTAATACATGCAAGTCGAGCGGAGTTGATAAGAAGCTTGCTTCTTTGATACTTAGCGGCGGACGGGTGAGTAACACGTAGGCAACCTGCCCTCAAGCTTGGGACAACTACCGGAAACGGTAGCTAATACCGAATACATGATTTGTTCGCCTGAACGAATTTGGAAAGACGGAGCAATCTGTCACTTGAGGATGGGCCTGCGGCGCATTAGCTAGTTGGTGAGGTAACGGCTCACCAAGGCGACGATGCGTAGCCGACCTGAGAGGGTGATCGGCCACACTGGGACTGAGACACGGCCCAGACTCCTACGGGAGGCAGCAGTAGGGAATCTTCCGCAATGGACGCAAGTCTGACGGAGCAACGCCGCGTGAGTGATGAAGGTTTTCGGATCGTAAAGCTCTGTTGCCAGGGAAGAACGTCTGAGTGAGTAACTGCACTCAGAGTGACGGTACCTGAGAAGAAAGCCCCGGCTAACTACGTGCCAGCAGCCGCGGTAATACGTAGGGGGCAAGCGTTGTCCGGAATTATTGGGCGTAAAGCGCGCGCAGGCGGCTTTTTAAGTCCGGTGTCACAGCCCAAGGCTCAACCTTGGGTCGCACTGGAAACTGGAGAGCTTGAGTACAGAAGAGGAAAGTGGAATTCCACGTGTAGCGGTGAAATGCGTAGAGATGTGGAGGAACACCAGTGGCGAAGGCGACTTTCTGGGCTGTAACTGACGCTGAGGCGCGAAAGCGTGGGGAGCAAACAGGATTAGATACCCTGGTAGTCCACGCCGTAAACGATGAATGCTAGGTGTTAGGGGTTTCGATACCCTTGGTGCCGAAGTTAACACATTAAGCATTCCGCCTGGGGAGTACGGTCGCAAGACTGAAACTCAAAGGAATTGACGGGGACCCGCACAAGCAGTGGAGTATGTGGTTTAATTCGAAGCAACGCGAAGAACCTTACCAAGTCTTGACATCCCTTTGACCGGACTAGAGATAGTCTTTTCCTTCGGGACAAAGGAGACAGGTGGTGCATGGTTGTCGTCAGCTCGTGTCGTGAGATGTTGGGTTAAGTCCCGCAACGAGCGCAACCCTTATGCTTAGTTGCCAGCACATCATGGTGGGCACTCTAAGCAGACTGCCGGTGACAAACCGGAGGAAGGTGGGGATGACGTCAAATCATCATGCCCCTTATGACTTGGGCTACACACGTACTACAATGGCCGGTACAACGGGAAGCAATATCGCAAGATGGAGCCAATCCTTAAAAGCCGGTCTCAGTTCGGATTGCAGGCTGCAACTCGCCTGCATGAAGTCGGAATTGCTAGTAATCGCGGATCAGCATGCCGCGGTGAATACGTTCCCGGGTCTTGTACACACCGCCCGTCACACCACGAGAGTTTGCAACACCCGAAGTCGGTGGGGTAACCGCAAGGAGCCAGCCGCCGAAGGTGGGGTAGATGATTGGGGTGAAGTCGTAACAAGGTAGCCGTATCGGAAGGTGCGGCTGGATCACCTCCTTTCTATGGAGAATCGTTTCCTGCAACGGAAACATTCGAACGTCTTTCTTTCGGGAAAGACAAACGCAGAACACTCCGGTGGATCTGTGGTCACCCAAGTGGTGACACCACTCACTCGTTGTTTAGTTTTGAGAGGTCAATCTTCTCAATATTTACCGTATGTTTCATCGTTTGGTGGCGATGGCGGAGGGGTTCCACACGTACCCATCCCGAACACGACCGTTAAGCCCTCCAGCGCCGATGGTACTTGGACCGCAGGGTCCTGGGAGAGTAGGACGCCGCCAAGCGCATTCTTTTCATGTCGAAAAGAATCTTACAATACGGGCCCTTAGCTCAGCTGGTTAGAGCGCACCCCTGATAAGGGTGAGGTCGGTGGTTCGAGTCCACTAGGGCCCACCATATAGATTTACTTCCCAATTATGGGGCCATAGCTCAGCTGGGAGAGCGCCTGCCTTGCACGCAGGAGGTCAGCGGTTCGATCCCGCTTGGCTCCACCATATTATTTTTACCCAAGTTGATCCTTGAAAACTGGATACCGAAAACGAAACATCGCGTTTTAGAAGGTTTCTTCTCTACAAACTGTGTAAACAGTGGTAGGCGAGAAATTGAAATACACCGTTTCTATTTATAGAAACACTTAGGTTAAGCTACTAAGAGCACACGGTGGATGCCTAGGCGCTAGGAGCCGATGAAGGACGTGGCGAACAACGATAAGGCCTCGGGGAGCTGTAAGCAAGCTGTGATCCGGGGATGTCCGAATGGGGAAACCTAACTGGATTCATCTCCAGTTACTCACACCTGAATACATAGGGTGTGCAGAGGCAGACGAGGGGAACTGAAACATCTAAGTACCCTCAGGAACAGAAAACAAGAGTGATTCCGTCAGTAGCGGCGAGCGAACGCGGAACAGCCCAAACCAATGAGCTTGCTTGTTGGGGTTGTGGGACGTCTCTTTGGAGTTACAAAGGAGTATCGTAATTGAAGAGGTCTGGAAAGGCCCGCTAAAAAAGGTGAAAGCCCTGTAGATGAAATGATGCTCTCTCCGAGACGGATCCCGAGTAGTGCGGGGCACGTGAAACCCCGTATGAATCTGCCAGGACCATCTGGTAAGGCTAAATACTCCCTAGCGACCGATAGTGAAGCAGTACCGTGAGGGAAAGGTGAAAAGGACCCCGGAAGGGGAGTGAAATAGAACCTGAAACCGTGTGCTTACAAAAAGTCAGAGCCCGTTTTATGGGTGATGGCGTGCCTTTTGTAGAATGAACCGGCGAGTTACGTTCCCGTGCAAGGTTAAGGTGAAAAGCCGGAGCCGCAGCGAAAGCGAGTCTGAATAGGGCGACTGAGTACGTGGACGTAGACCCGAAACCAGGTGATCTACCCCTGTCCAGGGTGAAGGTACGGTAACACGTACTGGAGGCCCGAACCCACGCACGTTGAAAAGTGCGGGGATGAGGTGGGGGTAGCGGAGAAATTCCAATCGAACCTGGAGATAGCTGGTTCTCCCCGAAATAGCTTTAGGGCTAGCCTCGGAAGGTGAGTCGTGGAGGTAGAGCACTGATTGGATGCGGGGCCCGCAAGGGTTACCAAGTTCAGTCAAACTCCGAATGCCACAGACTTTATTCCGGGAGTCAGACAGTGAGTGCTAAGATCCATTGTCGAAAGGGAAACAGCCCAGACCATCAGCTAAGGTCCCCAAGTGTGTGTTAAGTGGGAAAGGATGTGAAGTTGCACAGACAACCAGGATGTTGGCTTAGAAGCAGCCACCATTGAAAGAGTGCGTAATAGCTCACTGGTCGAGTGACTTTGCGCCGAAAATGTAACGGGGCTAAACACACCACCGAAGCTATGGCTTGATACGTTAGTATCAGGGGTAGGGGAGCGTTGAATGAAGATTGAAGGTGTACCGCAAGGAGCGCTGGACCTCATTCAAGTGAGAATGCCGGTATGAGTAACGAAAAGATCAGTGAGAATCTGATCCGCCGAAAACCCAAGGATTCCTGAGGAAGGCTCGTCCTCTCAGGGTAAGTCGGGACCTAAGGCGAGGCCGAAAGGCGTAGTCGACGGACAACAGGTTGAAATTCCTGTACCACCGAAAGCCGTTATGAGCAATGGGATGACGCAGGAGGATAGTGACGCGGACTGATGGATGTCCGTTCAAGCAGTGAGGCTGGTATGTAGGCAAATCCGCATACCGCAAGGCCAGGCTGTGATGAGGAGCGAAAATTGTAGTAGCGAAGGTCATGATTTCACACTGCCAAGAAAAGTCTCTAGCCAGGAAGCAGGTGCCCGTACCGTAAACCGACACAGGTGGGTGAGAAGAGAATTCTAAGGCGCGCGGAAGAACTCTCGTTAAGGAACTCGGCAAAATGACCCCGTAACTTCGGGAGAAGGGGTGCCCCGGTAGTGTGAATAGCACGAGGGGGCCGCAGTGAAAAGGCCCAAGCGACTGTTTAGCAAAAACACAGGTCTGTGCGAAGCCGCAAGGCGAAGTATACGGGCTGACGCCTGCCCGGTGCTGGAAGGTTAAGGGGAGTGGTTAGCGCAAGCGAAGCTATGAACCGAAGCCCCAGTAAACGGCGGCCGTAACTATAACGGTCCTAAGGTAGCGAAATTCCTTGTCAGGTAAATTCTGACCCGCACGAATGGCGTAACGATTTGGGCGCTGTCTCAACGAGAGATCCGGTGAAATTTTAATACCTGTGAAGATGCAGGTTACCCGCGACAAGACGGAAAGACCCCATGGAGCTTTACTGCAACTTGATATTGAACTGGGGTGCGATTTGTACAGGATAGGTGGGAGCCGTAGACATCGGAGCGCAAGCTTCGGTTGAGGCGCCGTTGGGATACCACCCTGATCGCATTTGAGTTCTAACCTCGTACCGTGATCCGGTACAGGGACCGTGTCAGGTGGGCAGTTTGACTGGGGCGGTCGCCTCCTAAAGTGTAACGGAGGCGCCCTAAGGTTCCCTCAGAATGGTTGGAAATCATTCGAAGAGTGTAAAGGCATAAGGGAGCTTGACTGCGAGACAGACACGTCGAGCAGGGACGAAAGTCGGGCTTAGTGATCCGGTGGTACCGCATGGAAGGGCCATCGCTCAACGGATAAAAGCTACCCTGGGGATAACAGGCTTATCTCCCCCAAGAGTCCACATCGACGGGGAGGTTTGGCACCTCGATGTCGGCTCATCGCATCCTGGGGCTGAAGTAGGTCCCAAGGGTTGGGCTGTTCGCCCATTAAAGCGGTACGCGAGCTGGGTTCAGAACGTCGTGAGACAGTTCGGTCCCTATCTGTCGTGGGCGTAGGAAATTTGAGAGGAGCTGTCCTTAGTACGAGAGGACCGGGATGGACGCACCGCTGGTGTACCAGTTGTTCCGCCAGGAGCATCGCTGGGTAGCTACGTGCGGAAGGGATAAGCGCTGAAAGCATCTAAGCGTGAAGCCCCCCTCAAGATGAGATTTCCCAGTATGTAAGACCCCTTGTAGACGACGAGGTCAATAGGTTGGGGGTGGAAGTGCCGCAAGGCATGGAGCTGACCAATACTAATCGGTCGAGGGCTTATCCAAATAAAGCTAACACGCGATGTTTTCGTTTTCGGATTCAGTTTTCAGGGAGCAACACACCTGCACGTTTGGTAATGATGGCGGAGGGGTTCCACACGTACCCATCCCGAACACGACCGTTAAGCCCTCCAGCGCCGATGGTACTTGGACCGCAGGGTCCTGGGAGAGTAGGACGTTGCCAAGCGAAGCAAGACGATTGACCGTTTCGAGGAGAGATCCGGCGAAACGGTGACTATTCCCTGATAGCTCAGTTGGTAGAGCACTCGACTGTTAATCGAGTTGTCACAGGTTCGAGTCCTGTTCGGGGAGCCATATGGAGAGGTGTCCGAGTTGGCCGAAGGAGCACGATTGGAAATCGTGTAGGCGTCACAAGCGTCTCGAGGGTTCGAATCCCTCTCTCTCCGCCACAAGTAAGGCCCGTTGGTCAAGTGGTTAAGACACCTCCCTTTCACGGAGGTAACAGGGGTTCGAGTCCCCTACGGGTCATATCTTTTCTTTCATTACATTGTTAAGTTTAGTAACATTGCTTATAAAAATAACTTGACAATGCTAATCAAAAAATGATATAATATGTTTTGTGTCACAATGGAGGTTTAGCTCAGCTGGGAGAGCATCTGCCTTACAAGCAGAGGGTCGGCGGTTCGATCCCGTCAACCTCCACCATAGAATACTATAGTAAGAAAAATGACGCGGGGTGGAGCAGTCCGGTAGCTCGTCGGGCTCATAACCCGAAGGTCACAGGTTCAAATCCTGTCCCCGCAATTAATCTGGAACCGTGGTGTAGGGGTTAACATGCCTGCCTGTCACGCAGGAGATCGCGGGTTCAAATCCCGTCGGTTCCGCCATTAATTGCTTTATAAAAGTATCAACTCACTACATTAATAGATGGTTATCATCGTGATTGAGTAGAAGAGTCGACACACAGCAATACATTAGACTACGGCTCGGTAGCTCAGTCGGTAGAGCAGAGGACTGAAAATCCTCGTGTCGGCGGTTCGATTCCGTCCCGAGCCACCATTTAGCTTAATGTATAACACTTGCCGGTGTAGCTCAGTTGGTAGAGCAACTGACTTGTAATCAGTAGGTCGGGGGTTCAAATCCTCTCGCCGGCACCATCTTTTTTTTATTTATTGTGGAGGCTTAGCGAAGTGGCCAAACGCAGCAGACTGTAAATCTGTTCTCTCCGAGTTCGGTGGTTCGAATCCATCAGCCTCCACCAGTTTTGAAGGGGCATAGTTTAAAGGTAGAACAACGGTCTCCAAAACCGTTAGTGTGGGTTCAATTCCTGCTGCCCCTGCCAATATAACATTAATGATTTATTTTATAGCATGGCGATCGTGGCGAAGGGGTTAACGCACCGGACTGTGACTCCGGCATTCGTGGGTTCAAGTCCCATCGGTCGCCCTTTTTATTGGGGATTAGCCAAGCGGTAAGGCAACGGACTTTGACTCCGTCATGCATAGGTTCAAATCCTATATCCCCAGCCATTATTTACTTTTACTTAAATGATATGTAAGCGGACGTGGCTCAGCGGTAGAGCATCGCCTTGCCAAGGCGAGGGTCGTGGGTTCGATTCCCATCGTCCGCTCCAAATTTTACAATATAATATGGCGCCATAGCCAAGTGGTAAGGCACAGCTCTGCAAAAGCTCTATCCCCAGTTCGAATCTGGGTGGCGCCTCCAGTTATTTTTTAAATTCTTGCGCCCTTAGCTCAGCTGGATAGAGCGTTTGACTACGAATCAAAAGGCCAGGAGTTCGAATCTCTTAGGGCGCGCCATTTTAGCTCTTATGTTTTAAATGGAAGTACCAAAAAAATAGCATTATTTTTACTTAGCCGGTGTGGCGGAATTGGCAGACGCGCGCGACTCAAAATCGTGAGGGAAACCGTGGGGGTTCGAGTCCCTTCACCGGCATACACATGAAAAGCACTAGATCATTTGATCTGGTGCTTTTTTTATTTGCTTTTTTAGAATCACACAGCATACTTGTTCAGTATGTAGTATGTAGTATGTAGTATGTAGTATGTAGTATGTAGTATGTAGTATGTAGTATGTAGTATGTAGTATGTAGTATGTAGTATGTAGTATGTAGTATGTAGTATGTAGTATGTAGTATGTAGTATGTAGTATGTAGTATGTAGTATGTAGTATGTAGTATGTAGTATGTAGTATGTAGTATGTAGTATGTACTTAAATTGAATATATGTATAAGTTAATCTGATAATGCACAAGGGCTCCCCGTCTAAGGTCTAGGATAAAAAACCACCTGTAGTCCATTTTGCAGAATACAATTCTACTTTACAATGTGTATATAAGGCAAAGACAAAATTTGCTACAACCAGATAGGAAAGTGAAAAGGTACTTGCTTTACAATCTTAAAGTATTGTTATCTGGCTAAAGATCAACATCTAAGAAGCGTATACCGAAAATGATGAATACCAATAACGAGGTAAAGGAGGTGGAACATTTGCGCATAAATCGTAAAAGTATAGCTGCTTTTGCATTAATTTTCATCGGTGTGTTGATGGTTTTTGGCAAATTTTTACCCGAAGTACATAGTCTACTCAGTTATCTGATAGGACTATTATTCCCAGTCGCATTACTTGTACTTGGATATTATGCTTTACAAAGCGGACATCGATTTTTGGGAATTGCATTATCCGTTATAGGTGCATGTATCCTATTTGCTAAATTGTCTTGGATTATCGGGCCTGCTATTGGAATCGCATTAATATGGTGGGGTTATTCATTACTAAAAAATCGTCATCATCAACAAGAACAGAATAGAATGTTCTAAACAGATCATATTCTTTATGTAAATCACTTCTTATTGTTGATGTACAGGCTGTGAATGGGTAACATTCTAATAAAGCGATTTATATTGTACGATATAAAGATAATAAGATGTTATTACGAAATATTGTAAGTTATTTTTGAAAAAAGTAGTAAAATATTAGTAATAGTTGATTTCATCTGTTATTCATACTTGTTCGATATGATGCAATACGATATAGATGAATATCAAAAAAGATCACTTGTGATCAAGCAAGGGAGGGAGCAATTATTCATGAACGTTTTTAAACGTGTACGTGATATTACAGTGGCTACTTTAAATGAAAGATTAGAACAGAGTCAAGATCCTGTGAGAATGATTGATCAATTTCTTTTAGATACACGACGTGCTATTACAGAAGCTGAACAATTGCAACATCATGTGACTCAACATACACGTCAGTTAAAACAACATGTAGATCAGGCATCTGCGATGCGTCAAAAGCGCGAAGAACAAGCGATGTTAGCTCTACAGGCTGAAGAAGAAGATTTGGCTCGTATGGCTTTGCAAGAAAAAGTGATGTATGAAGAAAAAGAAAATCAGTATTCTGAATTGTTGGATCAAAATACAGAAGCTTTGCGAGAAGTACAGGCTCAATTAAATACATTAAAATCAGAGTACCAAGCAGTCTATAGCAAACGTGAGTATTATTATGCTCGTATGGAGACTCTTCGTTTGCAACAACAGATGAATCGTCGTTTTGGTAATGCGGTACAAAGCACACCACAAGCATTTGGACGATTAGAAGATCGCATTTCCGATTGGGAGATTGAAGCCAAAGCATTACGGGATTTGCGAAATGGTGATTCTTATTCTTCTGTTTCAGGCACAACGAATGGTGTGTCGTTAGATGAGGAATTGGAACGGTTAAGACGTAAGCTTGATGCAGATCGTAAGGAGGAGTAATATGCGTCCGAAGTTATATCGTTCAAATCATGATCGGATTTTGACGGGACTTAGTGGCGGTCTAGCTGAATATTTTCAGATTAATCCTACGTTGTTGCGGGTTCTGTTAATATTAAGTATTCCTTTTACTGGAACAACGACAGTGTTGATCTATATTATTGCTGCACTGATTGTACCTAAACAACCGCCAGTATATCGTCCTTTTGAACAAAGTCCTTTTCATGAAGAATATCAAGAAGATCGTTATGGTCCGCGTCAAAGTTATGGCGGATACTGGGGTACTTCACAAAATGCGTATGAACCTAATACGTATGATGCTCCACACAAAAGCAATTCTCGTTATTTTGGGAAAAATCGCCCTCCACAACAAGCTCCAGATCAGACATCCAAATCAAATGGTGATCTTGATTCGATGATGGAAGGTATTGAAAATAAAGCTTTACGTAAAGAAGTAGAACAATTAAGAAAAAAAGTCGCTCAATATGAGAAGGGAGATTTATAATATGGGAGTTTTTAAAAGATTGAAAGATATGACTAAGGCATCGGTGAATGATTTACTAGATAAGGTAGAAGATCCAATTGTAATGTTAAATCAATATCTGCGTGATATGGAAGCAGAAATTCATCAAGCAGAGGTTACTGTAGCTAAACAAATGGCAAATGAACGTCGTATGAAACAACGTTTTGACGAAGCTGCACGTGTAGGTATGCAACGTGAAAGCCAAGCAACCGCTGCACTTAAAAATGGTCAAGAAGAAGTGGCACGTAAACTGCTAGAAGAAAAGTTGTATTTTGATCAAAAATTCACTGAGTATTCTGAAATGCACAGCCAAGCTAAAGAGCAAGTGACAGATATGATGAACCAATTGCATGAAATGAAAGACGAATTCTACAAAATGCGTAACAAACGTAATGAATTGGTTTCTCGTGCTCAAATGGCAAAAGCGAAAAAACAAATGGCTCAAGTAAGTTCTGTAAATTCAATTGATAAAGGCGGCGCTTCGCTTGGATTTAACCGCATGGAAGAAAAAATCATGCAAATGGAAGCAGAAGCAGATGTAATGCGTGCTCCTTACCGTTCTGGTTATGGATCAAGCCCGTATGTGAGTGCAGAAGATGCAGAAAAACAACTTAGAGTGGATGAGCAATTGAATTTGCTGAAAAGTAAATTAGCACCTAAAACTATTGAATCTAATCCATCTGAAGGTCCATCTCTTTCTAAAGAAGATACACAATATTAATTTGTTCTTTTGAGCAGACTAAGTGTTCATAGATGTTATATAGCTATTCATAGATGTAAATCATAGTTATTAAAATGACAATATGATATGCTAGAACAGGCGAAGCCATACAGCGTATGTGTCATCATGCGGGTATGGCTTTTCTATTATTAGCAGTAAAGGAGGTGCGGTTATGGGGAGAAAAAGAAAAATATTTGCAGTTTTATTAATTGCGATTGGCTTGCAGGTGCTTTTGGGTGTATCATTTGGCTTTTTTACGGTTGCCGCACTTCTTTTGTTGCTAATTGGAATTATGCGTTTACGTAGTGGAGCGATGAGACAAGGGTATATTTTCGGTGGTATAGGATTAGGGTTATTGTTATTAGATCATTTGATGATTGTGGTCGGGGTTACTTTGATATCGCTAGGATGGTTTTATGTACATGCTAATAAAGCACATCGGGGACAACCTTATCGTTTGAAACAAGGATTTATCACAAATATGCGTTATGATCGTGAACCGTGGATGATGCAAAGTTCTAGTTCATGGCATGCTATCGGAGATATTGATTGTGATCTATCGCTGGCTATGCCTGATGAATCGGAGACTGTTCTTTATTTTCAAGGAATATTAGGAGATCTGGACTTTTCGATACCAGAAGATTATGGTGTAGAAATTGAAGCATATTTATTGTTTGGTCAGATTGGCTGTGAATCGAATGGATATCCTATAGCAGAACGGCAACAAGGAGTGCAAAATCGATTGCAATGGAAATCTGCTAATTATGCTACCAGTAAACAAAAAGTGAAGTTGGTTATTTCGTATATTGCAGGAGATTTAAATATTCGATTATCCTCGTAATATGTTTATACAAAAGTAGACTTTTACAGCAGTAGCAGTAGCAGTAGCAGTAGCAGTAGCAGTAGCAGTAGCAGTAGCAGTAGCAGTAGCAGTAGCAGTAGCAAGTATGCTATTTCTATCAAGCTAATGAATGGATAAAAGGTACTAAATTTTTTAAAAGTCAGAAAAGCAGGAGGACTTGATACGTGAAAAAAAGAAAACCTGCTGACTTGATTGTCCGCAGTATGAGTGAAGGGGTTTTATTGTCCTTCTTATTACTGGTTATTATTATCTATGTACTATATACCTCTGGTCATTTGAAAATAGATTTATCATGGCCTTCTTTATTACAGACTGGTGCAGCGTTATTGGTACCGGTTATTGTTGTAGGTGCATTATATGGTTTGTATCATGCGCTTAGGCTCAAAATGCGTCTGGATAAATTACGGGATACGTTATTGATGTGGGAAAAAGGCAATTGGTCGCAAGCGGCTCCTCAATGGGGCAATGATGAATGGTCACGACTGGGTGAGCAAATTGATCGCATCGGTAAAAAGTGGGAAGATCAGATCAGTAGTCTGCAACGTTTATCTACTAACAATGCGCAATTGGCAGAACAAGCTAGAATTACAGCTATTATCGAAGAACGTCAGCGTTTAGCGCGAGAATTGCATGATGCAGTCTCTCAGCAGTTGTTTGCGATTTCGATGACAGCGACAGCGATAGGACGTACTTTTGATAGTAATCCAGCCCGTGCTAAGCGTCAGGTTGAATTAATCGAAGAAATGTCATCTGTTGCACAATCAGAAATGAGAGCGCTACTATTGCATCTTCGCCCTGTATATTTAGAAGGGAAGCGTCTATCTCAGGGGTTACGGGAATTAATTCGCGAATTACAAGCCAAAATTCCGATGGAAATTACTTTGGATATGGATGATGACCTACGGTTGTTAAAAGGAGTAGAAAATCATATTTTCCGTATTGTACAGGAGTCTTTATCAAATACACTACGTCATGCCAAAGCCGAGCGAATGGAGATTCGGATCGTGCAAAAGGTAGATTCTGTACGGGTAACTTTGAAAGATGATGGGATCGGATTTGAATTAAACGAAACCAAACAAGCTTCTTACGGCTTATCTACAATGAGAGAACGAACAAATGAACTCGGAGGCACTATTCAATACATAACTGCTCCTGGAAAAGGAACACGTATAGAGATTGTGATTCCGATTGTGACTTTAAATACGGAAGAAAGCAGGTGGGGATAATACAATGGAAAACGATGAGCAATTGATCAAAGTATTATTAGTCGACGATCATGAGATGGTTCGTATTGGACTTGCGGCTGTACTAGACACAGAAGACGGTATTGAAGTGGTGGGTGAAGCAAGTAACGGAGAAGAAGGGATTCGTCTTGCACAAGAATACAAACCGGATGTCATTCTAATGGATCTTGTGATGGAAGGTATGGACGGTATCGAAACAACAAGACGTGTATTGCAGATCAACTCTGATTGTAAAGTGATTGTACTGACAAGTTATTTGGATGATGAAAAAATGTATCCTGTGATCGAAGCAGGTGCTTTCAGTTATTTGCTTAAAACATCGCGTGCAAGTGAAATAGCAGATGCTATTCGAGCTGCTGCTAGAGGACAATCGGTGCTGGAATCACAGGTGGCTTCTAAAATGATGAGTCGCTTTCGTGAGCCACTTGAACGTGCACTTCATGAAGAATTAACAGATCGTGAAATGGATGTCCTTCGCTTACTAGCACAAGGTAAATCCAATCAAGATATTGCAGATGAATTAATTATCGGTATCAAAACGGTCAAATTCCATGTAACAAATTTGCTAGCCAAGTTAGGTGTAGAAGATCGCACACAGGCTGCAATTTATGCGTATAAAAACGGATTAGCCGAGTGATACACTATTTGCGTACAGGTATCAATTTTATTTGCAAAAGATATAAGTACTTCTTATAGTGGTCAGATAGCGATAGATAGGGTAATTATGGTAGAATACGTTTACCACATTACAGATTTTACATAGAAAGTTGAGGAGCTATGACTGGAAAACAAAATCTTGAGACATTGCAGACACCAAGTGCGGTATTTTTCATTTTTGGAGCAACCGGGGATTTGGCAAGACGTAAATTGTTTCCTGCTATTTATAGTTTGTATCGTGAAGGTAAACTTGCAGAGGATTTTGCAGTCATTGGTGTAGCGCGTCGACCGCGTACCAATGAAGAATTTCGGGAAGATCTCCATCAGTCTATCATAGAGTTTTGTCGCTACAAGATCGGAGCCGAAGAAGATTGGACTCGATTTGCAGAACATTTTGAATATAAATCGTTAGATATTAACAATGTCGCCGGTTTCCAAGAGTTAAAAGAACAAACAGAAGTGATTGAGAATAAGTACGGTATCCCAGGCAACCGATTCTTTTTCTTAGCACTTGCACCTGAACTATTTGGCAGTGTATCGCTTAACCTTCGTGCAGGTGGCATGATGGATGGTACAGGCTGGAATCGTCTGGTGATTGAGAAGCCTTTCGGATATGATCTGGAATCTGCACGCAAACTTAATGCAGAGATCAATGAAGTGTTTGAAGAAGATGAAATTTATCGGATTGACCACTATTTGGGTAAAGAAATGGTGCAAAATATCGAAGTGATTCGATTTGCGAATGCTTTCTTTGAACCGTTGTGGAACAATCAGCATATTTCAAATATTCAGATTACGCTTAGTGAAACGGTCGGAGTCGAAGAACGTGGTGGATATTATGATCATTCCGGTGCATTGCGTGATATGGGACAGAACCATATGTTGCAAATGTTAGCGATGATCGCGATGGAACCGCCAAGTCGTCTATTACCTGAAGATATTCATGATGAAAAAGTAAAAGTGCTTCGTTCTCTTCGTGCATATATGACACCAGAAGAAGTGGATCAAAATGTAGTACGTGGTCAATATACAGCAGGTGAATCTAAAGGTAAAACATTACCTGGATATCGTGAAGAAGACAAAGTAGATCCTGCTTCTAATACAGAAACGTATTTTGCAGCACGATTATTTGTAGATAATTTCCGCTGGTCAGGTGTACCTTTCTATATTCGTACTGGTAAACGTCTACCTGTCAAAACAACGGAAATTATTGTTGAATTCAAGCGGACACCAACAAATGTATATCTTGGACAGCGTCATAATCTAGAGCCGAATCTATTGGTTATTCGTGTCAATCCAATGGAAGGTATTTATATCAAAATCAATGCTAAAAAACCAGGTTCTGATTCTGAAATTCAACCGCTTGCGATGGATTTCTGTCAAAGTTGTATGATCGGAATCAACTCGCCAGAAGCGTATGAAAGCTTGATCGAAGATGCAGCCCAAGGAGATTCGACATACTTTACCCGTTGGGATGAAGTATCTGCGGCTTGGAGCTTTATCGATCATATTGCGGATGCATGGGCACAGAACCCTACAGATGTAAAACCATACCCTGCCGGTTCTTGGGGACCCGATGCAACTCATCTATTGCTTCAGCAAGATGGATATCATTGGTGGCCTGTGAATGGTCAAGATGAAGATGATGTGATCTGGCAAATGGGAAGTAGCAATTAACGCTGATGGTTATCTAGTTTTGCTATATGTGTAAGTAAGTCGTTTCCTTTACTGCTATTTGGCAGTGAGGAAGCGGCTTTTTTGTTTTGAAGTATGCTAGAAAGAGAGACTTTTATAAAAGATAAACATCGGGGATAGCCTTCGGTTACTTGGTCGTGAAACAGGAATTGACATGTTAAAAGAAGCAGTCCGTACTCAACTTGAAGAGATTGACGCAGAGATACGCAGGTTGGACGAACTCAAGACAAGTCTGATCTTTTTGTTGAGGAAAGAAGATGCGGAAATCGTGAGCTATGTAGAATCGTTCCGACGTAGCGACAAATAGGAAGCGTCCGCGATTTCTTCTCTTATTTTGTGTCGTAAATGTGTTATAATAGAGGGATGAACCAAGAGGAGAAGGGAACGTGGAAATGAGTAAAACGATAGATCAAGCTTTGCAAAATGAAGTCGACAAACGCAGAACGTTTGCCATTATATCTCACCCGGATGCCGGGAAAACAACATTAACAGAAAAATTATTGCTATTCGGGGGCGCTATCCGTGAAGCGGGTTCGGTTAAAGCTCGTAAAGCAAATAAACATGCGACCAGTGACTGGATGGCGATTGAGAAGCAACGGGGTATCTCGGTTACTTCTTCAGTGATGCAATTCGATTATAATGGACATCGTATTAATATACTGGATACACCGGGTCACCAAGATTTTAGTGAAGATACGTATCGTACATTAACTGCGGCAGATGCAGCAGTGATGTTGATTGACGTTGCTAAAGGTGTAGAAGCACAGACGATCAAACTATTTAAAGTATGTGCTCAACGTGGTATTCCAATCTTTACTTTTATTAACAAATTAGACCGCGAAGGACAAAGTCCTTTTGAATTGATGGAAGAATTAGAGCAAGTACTAGGTATTCGTTCTGTACCTATGAACTGGCCGATCGGTATGGGACGCGAGCTGTCTGGTGTCTATGATCGGATGAAAACACAGGTTGAATTGTTTAATGGGAAAGACCATTCTACAATTGAAGTGCAAAAAGTAGAAGATTATCGTGATCCAATTATTAAAGAAATGGCTGGCGAGTTTTTGTATGATCAACTTTGCCAAGATATTGAGTTGTTGGATGTAGCAGGTGATCCTTTTGATTACGATAAAGTATTACGTGGTGAATTAACGCCTATCTTTTTCGGTAGTGCAGTTAATAACTTTGGTGTGCAGACATTCTTAGAAAATTTCTTGGAGCTTGCACCCAAACCAGAACCCCGTCGTAGTACAGCAGGTATGATCGATCCAATGAATGATAAGTTCAGTGGATATGTATTTAAAATTCAAGCGAATATGAATCCAGCTCACCGTGACCGGATTGCCTTTTTACGTGTAGTATCCGGTAAGTTCGAACGTGGTATGAGTGTTCGTCATGTACGTGTAGGTAAAGAGATCAAACTGGCACAACCACAACAATTTTTGGCACAGGATCGTGATATTGTCCAAACGGCTTATCCTGGCGATATTGTTGGTTTGTTCGATCCAGGTATTTTCCGTATAGGAGATTCGTTAAGTCAGGGTTCGGATATTATTTTCGACGAATTGCCTACGTTCTCGCCTGAGATTTTTGCTAAAGTGACTGTAAAAAATGCACTTAAGCACAAGCAGTACCAAAAAGGAATCGATCAGTTGACAGAAGAAGGTACGATCCAAGTATTTAATACTGTTAGCTTTGATGAAACGATTCTAGGCGTAGTAGGACAACTGCAATTTGAAGTATTTGAATATCGGATGAAAAATGAGTATGGTGTAGATGTACAATTGCAACGGATGCCTTTCCAATTTGCACGCTGGATTATTACAGATAAAGTAGATGCTTCCAAATTCCGTATCAACTCTACACTGGTTAAAGATAAAAAAGGAAATCATGTTGTCCTATTTGAAAATGAGTATGCGATGCGTACAGCAATCGACAAAAATCCAGATGCTCAGTTTTTGGAAATGGCTCCTTAATCAGAAATATAGCATATGCTTATGAAAAGCTTGGAGGTTACAATATGCCTAGAAAGCAGTATGCCATTATTGGTATCGGACGCTTTGGTTCTAGCATTGCCAAAACATTGAGTGAAATGGGCTTTGACGTATTGGCTATCGATTCAGATGAACACCGTATACAAGAAGTATCCAAAATCGTAACTCAAGCCGTAACAGCTGATTCTACCGATGAAGAAGCTTTGCGCTCATTGGGATTACGTAACTTTGATGTAGTCGTTGTTGCGATTGGAGAAGATATTCAATCCAGTATCTTAACAACACTGATTCTTAAAGAAATGGATATTCCAACGATTCTGGTGAAAGCACAAAATGAACTGCATGGTAAAGTATTAACTCGGATCGGTGCAGACAAAGTCATTTTCCCGGAACGTGATATGGGTGTGCGGGTAGCGCATCATTTAACATCACCGAATGTGCTAGATTATATCGAAATATCAGAAGATTACAGCATAGTGGAAATGAAAGCGTCTGAGCCGATGATCGGTTCGAATCTAAAAGAACTCAATATTCGTGTCAGATATAGCTGTAATGTAATGGCGATCAAACGTGGCAGTCAGATGAATATTGCGCCTTCACCGGATGAGCGTCTCAAACCGGATGATATTCTGGTTATTGTTGGACAAAAAAATGATCTGCTTAAAATGGAATTAGGTCTGGAAGAATGACCGAAATTCTATCGACCCAGAATGCTAAAGTCAAGGAATGGGCGCAATTGCTTGAGAAAAAGCATCGGGATAAGCAGGGTAAATTTATTGTAGAAGGTATTCATCTAGTGAGCGAAGTTCTTCGCAGTGATTGGGATATCGATTGTATCGTCTATGATACAGAGAAAGGCATTCCTGCTGAGTTGCGCGAAGATATCGCTCATTATTCTGGTGGAGCTCAGTATATTGCGGTATCTGAAGCTATACTTGCCAAATGTACAGATACCAAAACGCCACAGCCTGTTTTTGCTATTGTATACAAACGTAATGCGCTCACAGATCGCTTGCTTGAGATAGAGCATAGTCTAGTGATGGTACTGGATAATGTACAAGATCCGGGCAATGTGGGCACGATTATTCGTAGTAGTGATGCGGCAGGGGCAACTGGTATTGTACTTGGTAAAGGTTGCGCTGATCTGTATAATCCCAAAACGATTCGTTCGACGATGGGTTCCTTGTTTCATTTGCCTGTGATTGAAAGTGATCTTAGTGAACTGTTACCTGTTGCGAAGCAAAAAGGGCATCTAGTGCTCAGTACATCGTTACAAGCCAGTCAATCTTGTTATGAATTTAATTTTACAGCAGGCGCTTGGATCGTGATCGGCAATGAAGGCAAAGGCATTTCAGCAGAAGTATCGCAGTTAGTGGATCAGCATATTTTGATTCCGATGCAAGGACAAGCAGAATCGCTAAATGCGGCGATGGCATCGACGATACTGTTATTTGAAGCGATGCGTCAGCGGATATCTTAATCATCTACTATAAAGATTAAATATAACAAAAAGGAACTTCATCTAAAAAGAGAAGTTCCTTTTTTGTCTTAGCTACCGTGTTAGTATGGCGTAAAGCATAATATACATTTTATACAATAGCAGTCTTGCAAAAAAACGAAAATATTTATACTTTTGCAGGTCTTTTCACCAAACTGATAAAGCAAAGTACAGCGAGCACTTCGGCTACCAAAATAACCACACTCATCGGCACAGCAGTCAGCCCACTACCAAGTCCCACTAATGGAGAAGCCGCTCCACCTAATAGAAGTGGAAGCAGTCCTAACAGCGCAGAAGCGCTTCCTGCGGCGTTGCCCTGACTTTGCATCGCGAGTGAAGTCGATGTAGCTCCTACAGAGCCTACACAAGACACAACAAAGAATAACATCGCAGCAATAGGGAACAGTCCACCACCAGCCAGCGCAATAATCAATAACAATAAAGCAGCTGTAAAAGCGATCCCTAGACTGATTTTCAAAATAGCCAATTCGCCATATTTACCAGATAGACGACCTGCTAATTGAGCGAAAATGACAATGCCTAATCCATTCATAGCAAAAAACAAACTAAATCCTTGTGCAGATACACCGAATATCTTCTGCACCACAAAAGGAGAACCTGCAATATAAGCAAACATTGCGGCGGTAATAAAAGCTTGTGATAAAGCGAATCCGATAAAATGACGATCTTGGATCAATCGTCCAAATGTACGCAGTGTGGAGCTTAGTCCACCAGAAGCTTTACGTTCATTGGGTAATGTCTCCGGTAAGCCAAACAACACCATAAATAACATCACTGCCCCGATAACCGCTAAAACAATAAAAATACCTTGCCACGGTACAAATTTGAGCAATGCGCCCCCGATAATTGGAGCAGCGATTGGAGCTACACCGTTAATAAGCATCAAAAGCGAGAAGAACTTGGTGAGTTCATGCCCTGAGTACAGATCACGTACTACAGCACGCGAGATCACAATGCCAGCAGCTCCTGTCACGCCTTGTATAAAGCGTAGTACAATCAGTAGACCGATACTTTGCGTTAATGCACAGCACAGCGATGCTACGGTATATAAGATCAATGAGATGATCAGCGGAGCACGTCTACCTTTTACATCGCTTAGTGGCCCGACAAGTAATTGTCCGAATGCCAGACCGAGCAGGCAAGCAGTTAGACTGAGTTGTGCCAGCGAAGCATTGGTATTCAAATGTTCGGCTAGCGTAGGCAAAGCAGGTAAGTACATATCAATTGATAATGGAGCAAACGCAGATAAAGAACCTAAAATCAAAGCAATCCATAACCGTTTCGAACGGGTTAAGGAAGATGCTGTTAAAGGTTGATTAGATGAAGCTTTGTTCATTAATGTTCTCATTCCTTTCTTCTATCACCGCATAGTATATGCGACTATATTTATATTTTAGCTAATGGATGTTCAGACAAATAGATCGCTATACATCCTTACAATAGTATTTAGTGTAAACGAATAAAGTATAGTAGGAAAGCCTAATATTTCGGTATGCATTAATTCGTGCTATAATAAATCCCAAAAGATTGTAACATCCTGAAAGCCAATTACACCCGAGGAAGGAAGGTCAACTATCTTGTCCACTAAAGCCAAACAACCGAAACCTGAATGGATCAAAATCAAGATGACCAATGACAGTAACTATCAGGAAATTAAAAGTATGATGCGTTCCAAAACTCTTCATACCGTCTGCGAGGAAGCACGCTGTCCTAACATTTATGAGTGCTGGGCGAATCGTACAGCTACTTTTATGATTTTGGGAGATATTTGTACACGTGCTTGTCGTTTTTGTGCAGTCAATACGGGGATGCCTACGGAGCTTGATTTGCAAGAGCCAGAAAGGGTTGCGGAAGCGGCTGAAAATATGGGGCTTCAACATTGTGTAATTACAAGTGTAGCCCGTGATGATCTGAAAGATGGCGGAGCACATATTTTTGCGGAAACGATTCGTGCAGTTCGCAAGCGTTTACCACTTTGTAGTGTGGAAGTATTGATCCCTGACTTTATGGGAGATATTGATTCACTAAAAATTGTTATGGATGCTAAACCGGATATTCTAAATCATAATATTGAAACAGTGGAACGGATGTCTGATCGTGTTCGTGCAAGAGCTAAATATCCTCGTTCTATGGAATTGTTACGTAACTCCAAAACACTACAACCTTCGATTCCAACCAAATCTAGTATTATGCTAGGTGTAGGTGAGGAATGGGATGAAATTTTAAAAACAATGGATGACCTTCGTGCCATGGATTGCGATATTATGACGATTGGACAATATTTGCAGCCTTCACCAAAACATTTGGATGTGGCTAAATATTATACTCCTGATGAATTTGCAATTTTAAAAGAAGAAGGATTAAAGCGTGGATTCAGTCATGTTGAGTCTGGTCCGCTTGTCCGTAGTTCCTATCATGCGCATGAACAGGTTCAATCCGCATCGAAGTCGAAGGAAACCTCGACGGTCTAAATGCTGAAAGGCGGGAGAACCTTGATTCAAATCGGCGGTAAAACATACGAAATTATTAAAGAGCATCGTGATGGTTGGAATGCAGAAATATTCCGTGAACGATATAGTGAAGTATTGGATCGGTATGATTATATTCTAGGAGACTGGGGTTATAATCAATTGCGTCTCAAAGGATTTTATCGTGATGGACATCCCAAAGCCGGTAAAGATACTTCTTTATCCAGCTTGACTGAATATATTAATGAATACTGTAACTTTGGTTGTGCTTATTTTGTATTGCAAAAAACAAAAGAAGTTGCAGAGCCACCGAAGCCAGCTAATGGAGAAAAAGCAGAAAAGTCTGAGAAATCCGAGAAATCGTCTAGAGGACAAGGAAATCATTCCAAAAAAGATAAGCAGGATAAAGCAGCTTCCAAAGCTGTGCCTGCCTCTGCTCCAGTCGTGCCTGCAACTCCGGTAGCACCTGTTGTTGAAACAGTAGAAGTACCTGTTACAGAAAAGCCTGTAGAGCCTTCTACAGAGCCTGTACAACCTTCATCTGTAGAAAGTCATACAGAAGTCGAGACAGACGTAAAACCAAGCGAAGAAAGTTCCAAATCTTAATTTCCTCGTTTAACACAAAAAGCTTCCAACTCCACAATCACAGTGGCGTTTGGAAGCTTTTTTTAGATACAGCTAAAGTCATATGGTATTACCGTTCTTATTTATCCTAGAAATGATTGACGTACACGATTCCAAAATGGATAAGGACGATAACGTGCAAAGCTTACTTGCTTTTTGGAAACCTGACAACGAATAGAAATCAGATCATCAAATGACATATTTAAATGATCCATTGTCAATTGTAGCTTTTGTGGTTTGCGTGAATGAATATCACAATGGTGATGCTTGGGTAACATTAACGAAGAACCGAGTGTACGATAAATTCGGTTATTGATCGAAGCAATCTCAGCGATCTGAAGAGCTTCAATCGTTGGATGTACCATAGCGCCACCAAGTGCTTTGTTATACGCAGTACTTCCCGAAGGTGTAGATACACAGATTCCGTCACCACGGAACATTTCAAAAATCTCATCGTTGATATCGACTTGAGCGACAACTGTCGTTCCGTCTACCCCTTTGAGTGTAAATTCGTTAAGTACCGTATGATGAGTTGTTCCGCTCTTGGTCTGAATATCCAATTCAATTAATGGATATTTGACGATTTTGGGATGACGATCTGATGTTGATGACTCACCCGCCATAAAATTAACCAAATCAGCCAATTCATCTGCTTTCCAGTCAGCATAAAATCCTAAATGTCCGGTATGAATACCGACAAATGCTAAATCTGGGATATGATCGATAAATGTGTGAAACGCATGAAGCATAGTTCCGTCTCCACCAATAGATACGACGATCTCTGGTGATTCAGCATCTAGCTGAAATCCGCGTTCGGCAGCAAGCTTATGGAATTGCTCGCTCAGTTCGATAGATAATTGATCTCCACGATCAAGCACATAGTATCTCAAGTTTGGAAAGCTCCTTTGTCCTTTATCGTTAAATCCTTTGTAAATATACTCACCTTCGATGATAATCAATTCTTGAGCGGAACACAATGTTTAACTGTAAATCTATTTTAAAATAAATAGGGTTTAGTCATATGACTGATACATAACCGACATAATGTAGGCTTCTGTAAAGAGTTTGTAATCTAATTGTTAAAGAAAGCGTTTGCAAAAAGGGTTATATTCTGCAAAAAGGTATGATAAAATAAAGGTATAAATGGTCGTCGGAATTGTCAATGATTGTTAGTACACACTTAGAATGGAGTGATGAACATGACTACAAGCATTCTTGCCGGTATTCTCGTATGTCTATTCGTGTACGTCATTCGTGCTTCTTTTGTTCAATCTGGTGAAGAAGATCGAAGCATGTATTGACCTAGACCGCACTTGTATTTTACATTATATTTTTTTCATATATTATACATTGATTAAAGACGCTAAAGAAATCTTTGGCGTCTTTTTTATGATATAATTTGACACATGACGTATAGAAAGAAAGTTGGCGAGCGATAGTGAAATTTGATCAATCTTTGTATGTATTGCTAGGCGAAGCAGATGGAATCAAGCGCTTGGTCGAAGCTTTTTATCCTAAAGTACAGCGTGATCCTTTAATTGGTCCGCTTTTTCCTGAAGATATCAATCCTGTGATGGAGAAACAATATATGTTTCTTTCTCAATTTTTCGGAGGGCCAGCGCTTTTCTCTGAAGCTTATGGTCATCCGATGATGAGAGCGCGTCATATGGCGTTTCCGATTACCGATGAAAAAGCAGATGCCTGGTTAGCCTGTATGAATGAAGCTTTGAAGGAGCTAAATATTGAAGACGAATTACGTGTATTTGTGGTAGATCGTTTATCAGGACCGGCTCATCATTTTGTAAATACGCATTAATTTGATTTGGGGGAAGTGGGTTAGATGGAGGGGACAACAGAGTTAGAGCCGTTATATACGATAAAAATCACCTGTCCACAGTGTGATGAAGAATTCAAAACAAGTCGTGTTCGTCCAAGTATGAAAAGAGCTTCCAGACGTGACTCTGACTTTTGTGCTTATTATCAGCATGAAAATCCTGATTTTTATGTTGTACGGATGTGCCCGCATTGTGGATTTGCATCTACTGAAAATTCACAAGCCACATTAACAGATCGTCAGCGTGAACTGTATATGGAGCAGATCGGCAGTCGATTGATCAAGCGTGATATGGGTGGACATCGTACTAGAGAGCAAGCGTTAGAATCTTACAAATTCGCATTAATGTGTGCACAAGCCATCGGGGATCGAGAACGCATCATAGCAAGCTTTCTTCAACATATTGCTTGGATTCATCGCTATGGTGGTGAAACAGAGCAAGAACTTCGCTTTTTACGCTATTGTCTGGATTCTTATATTAAAGTGTATCAGATTGAAAGTGTTAGTGGTGGGGATGCCAAGTTATTATATCTGATCGGTGAATTACACCGCCGACTTGGTGAATTTAACGAAGCGGTTAAATGGTTTTCGCGTGTTATTCATGATAAACGGATTACAGACTCGGCGATGATTCGAGCTTCGCGTGAACAATGGGCTCTATTGCGAGAACAAATGTTATCCAAAAACATGGATTTGCCAGAGGAAATGAAAGAATCATAAATCACAAATAGCGGGCACTCTAATGATCTTTAGAGTTGTCCGCTATTATTACAATATCTATACATATGCGATCGAATATTAGTGACGAAGGACTGTATCTGCTAACAAATAATCTGAATCGGTATCTAACAAAGTGATTCGATTACTGCAACAAGGGAACACCAGTAATTTTTTTTTGCCTTCATGGATCGAAATTAACTCTTTTGGTTTGAGTGGTAAAATTATATTTTCTGCCTGACAAAATGGACATTCATGAACATAAATATCATTCATAATAATGTCGTAAGGCCAGGTCTGATTAAAAGGAATCATAATTATTCGTTGCCGCCTTTTTCGTCTTCTTTTGCCAGTTCAGCAATTTTTTGAAGCAGGATATGCTTGGGCATATGCATCAGTTGTTCTAAAGGTACATTCAGCTTTTCCGCCAATTTGACTGCGGTATCTGCTGAGATCTGTAGTGGTTGCATAAAGCTTCCCTCCTATCTTGGAATATGATGATTTAGAGTATACTATACTTATACCCACTTGACGATGGTACAGTAAATCAAGCATTATATTTGTTATGATTTATACATAGATTTGAAATTGTAGCCAATAATCGGCATACTTGTAGCTACAAGCAAAATAATCAATTATTCCAACATATGTCTATTCACAGGCAGATACAGAAAGGTGTGCTATGATGAACCATCCTATTCAACCTACATGGAATTTAGAAACGATTTTTGCTGGAGGTTCCAGTTCAGAACAATTGCAGACTTTTTTGCAAACATTATCTCAAGATATTCAAGCATTATATCAGCAATTAGAGTCGATGACAGCACCTCAAAATGTTACAGAGACTGAACAATATGATAGATTGTTAGATCAACTACAAGCTACACGTATTCGTCTGCGTGAAGCCTCTTCTTTTGTCGGTTGTCTGACAGCTCAAGATCAAACAGATAAAGAAGCAAATCGTCTGGGATCATCAATCTCTACGATGTCCGCTAATCTGCAAGGCGTATTTGTACGTTTCCATAGCTTACTAGCTGCAACAGCAGATGATGTCTTCCAGCAATGGGTCAGTCGTCCTGAGATTGCACCGATTTCTTTTTATCTGACAGAGAATCGTTCACTAGCGCGAGAGAAAATGGCTCCAGAACTGGAAGGATTGGCGTTAGATCTTGGTGTGGATGGTTATCATGGTTGGAGTAAATTATATGATACGATTGTAAGCCATATCCAGATTCCGTTTGAACAAGATGGCAAAACAGTGATGTTATCCGCAGGTCAAGCAGCTAATAAAATGAACGATACCAATCGTGAAGTACGCGAAGAGATGTTCCGTAAATGGGAAGAAGCATGGGGCAATGCCGAAGATTATTGCGCCGATACGCTTAATCATCTTGCCGGCTTCCGCTTGAAATTATATGAACGTCGTGGCTGGGAACAAGTGTTAAAAGAACCGCTAGCGATTAACCGAATGTCTGACCAAACGTTATCAGCGATGTGGAATGTAATTGTGCAAAATAAACCGGTGTTTGTCGATTATCTAAAACGCAAAGCGCAAATTCTAGGCGTTGATCAATTGAGCTGGAATGATGTAGATGCACCAATCAGTACGGTAGATAGTCATGTCGATTATGATGATGCTGCCAAAATTATTGTTGATCAATTCCGCAAATTCAATCCTGAAATGGCTGATTTTGCAGAACATGCTTTTAATCAACGCTGGATCGAGGCTGAAGATCGTGCTGGCAAGCGTCCAGGCGGGTTCTGCACGTCTTTACCATTAAGTAAAGAAACACGTATCTTTATGACTTACAGTGGCACAGCATCCAATGTGTCGACGTTAGCGCATGAGCTAGGACATGGATATCATCAACATGTGATGAACGATCTGCCTGCATTTAGCCAGGGGTATGCAATGAATGTTGCCGAGACAGCTTCTACATTTGCTGAAATGATCGTAGCTGATTCTCTAGTGAAACAAGCTCAAAATGAAGAGGAAAAAGTGTCTTTGTTAGAAGATAAAATTCAACGTAGTATCGCATTCTTTATGAATATTCATTCACGTTTCTTATTTGAGACACGTTTTTACGAGCAACGTCGTAGTGGTACAGTAAGTACAGATGAACTTAATCGCTTGATGGAAGAAGCACAACGTGAAGCCTATTGTGATACATTGTCTTCATATCATCCACATTTCTGGGCATCCAAGCTTCATTTTTATATTACAGGGGTACCTTTCTACAATTATCCGTATACATTTGGATATATGTTCAGTACAGGCATCTATGCACTAGCTCAGCAAGAAGGAGCAAGCTTTGCTGCGAAATATGATGCACTATTGCAAGATACAGGGCGTATGAGCGTAGAAGAGTTAGCACAAAAACATTTAGGTGTAGATCTGACTCAACCGGACTTCTGGCAAAATGCGATGAATGTAAGTATTGCTGATGTCGAATTATTTATGAATATGACCGCTGAACAGGTCAACAAGTAATCTGCTAGACTAGCATAGATAATCAATAATAAGCATAAAATAAATAAAAAAAGATATTCACGTTGTGTTCTTGATCGAAAAGAATGCAGTGAATATCTTTTTTTATTTAAATCATATCAACCTAGTAAAATCCAATTATTCCGTTAAATAGTGAATAAAATCGTAGGTAAATATAGGAATAATAATCGATTTTTGTCGAATAGTAGTAAAAAGTACCTAATTGTTAAAAATAGTATTGATCAGACTTTAAATTGGCACTATAATGAGTCAGAAGTCCTACATTAACAAGTGTTTTAGAGAGAGGAAGGGGAAAAAATGCCTAAGAACGATCTAGTTTCTCTAGCGAGACAACTCGACATCGTGTTCAAGGAGCTTGAAAATGAATTGACCAATTTGGATTCGGGTACTGTATTTATTCAGATCCGTAACAACACTGTTGGTAAATTCGGTATTAAACACAACCCGATCGCAGGAAGAAATGGGGAGTGGAACGGGCCAGAAGAAGGATTAAGCAGTATTCAGATCAAATCGTTTCGACAAATGGCAATTGAATCGCTAAAATTCAAAAATCATTGGACGCATGGGGAAATCAGTTACGAATTTGCTATTCGTAAAGGAATGATTGCGGTCGATACTACGATTGAATCTAACTACAATATGGCTAACCACATGATTCGCTATCCAAGAGCTACATACAGCGAAGTACAATCAGAGTTGTCCTAATATCGACGAAGCAAGCTTACAGCAAGATATTCCGAGCTTTATTTAGATCATCATGTTTACTGCACTCATACCTTATATATGTTATAGAACTCTACAGAAGTACGACGTGAATCTGCACGTCACTATATATTCGATGAATCTTTATAAGAAGGAATAGCAATATAATAGCAACACGAAAAAAGATGACTCCGATAAGAGTCACCTAGGCGTGTAGATACTTATCTAGCGATAAGTAATCTGCACGTTTTTTCGTTATGTTCGTTATGATAGAGATTTTTAAAATTATTTATCTCATCACGGTAGCTTACTTTTATTTCAGTTGAGTGTACTTTTCAATCACATCAATCTGGAGACTAAATTCAACAGGCTGTTCAGGAGCAACATCAATCAAGCCTGTGAAGTCTTGCGAATGTGTAGAGTTGGCTGCATCTGGCAATGTAGTATAAGGCTCAATACATAGATACTGATCACTTTCGCCTTTGGTATACAGTACCCAATATTTGAAATAATCAGGATCAGCAGAATAACGAATACCATAACCATCATCACGAGTTAATTCTGCACTGACCGGTCGCTTATCACCGATTCGAAGTAAATTATCCCAGTTCCGATTTGCCATATTCATACCTGTATTTAATTCTTCCCATTCATCCAAAGGCACTACTTCGCCCGTAGGAATCTGTTCGGCATCTTGCAACAACTGGTCGCTAACCGGAATCTTTAATGTCCAACGCTGTGGTTCACCATCTAATAAGAACCACGTATGTAGACCGAATCCAAATGGAGCAGATGTATCACCCAAATTGGTTATTTTCATACGTTGCATGAGTGAAGTACCTTGCAATTGTAATGTCATCTCTAAACGAAGTGGAATCGGATATTGACGCATCCAGTTCGGATCGTCTGCTGTTAATAATTCAGTTGTAATCGTGCAACCTTCATCATTCTCATCAATATCGGATACACGCCATGCCTGGGTACGGTGCAACCCATGAATATGATTGTCGTTGGCTGTATTTTGATCAAATTGATACGTTGTTCCACTATATTCGAAATGTCCACGACGGATTCGTCCAGGTGGCATTAGCATAGGCATGCCAAAGTGATACGGTTTTTGCAAATAAAAATCAAGATCACTTTCTTCCGGGCGGCGCAAAATCTCACGATTTTCTTGCAAGTCGCGAATGCCGATTACATTGTTACCGAGTCTTGGCAGCAATGTAACTTCTAACTGCTGACTTTTCAAAATATACGTGTCATAACCGTTCCATGTTCCTTTGGTTACTTTCATGGCGCTGCTCCCTCTTTCTGCATCGAAATATACATCCATGATAACAGATTTTGAGCGAAATTGGGATTTGACAATGTCACATTTGCCAATTATGATGAGATCTAAGAATACGATGACAGAGAGTAGTACGCAAAAAGAGCTTCTTCAGAAAGCTGATGGATGATGCGAATCAGCGGAGAACTTTTGCCGAATGGACTCTGGAGTGCTGTGCTGAACCGGACATCTGAGATAACATGAGGATGGGTCTGTAGTAGGTAGGTCGGTGGTTCGCCGTTATCTGAACACATTCAAGATTAAAATAATGCTTATAGAGTATATCCATATACGACTATATTATTTTGATGAATAAGGGTGGCACCACGGTCACACGTCCCTTGCAGGATGTGGGCTTTTTTTGTTTTCTAAAATAAGGAGGAACAATACATGAAAACGGTATTATCAGGTATTCAACCAAGTGGTTTGTTAACTATTGGTAACTATATCGGTGCAATGAAAAACTTTGTCGCACTACAAGAAGACTATAATAGTTACTTTATGGTAGTGGATCTGCACGCAATTACAGTCGCTCAAGAACCAGCAGCATTACGCGAAGCTTCAGAATCAGTAGCAGCATTATACTTAGCAGCAGGGCTTGATCCGGTAAAAGCAAATATTTTCTTACAATCACATGTTCCTCAACACGCAGAACTGGGATGGATTATGACGACACTTGCAGCGATGGGCGAATTGGAACGGATGACTCAGTTCAAAGATAAATCCGAAGGTAAAGATTCGGTAGGTGCAGGATTATTTGTATACCCGGCATTAATGGCGGCAGATATTTTGTTATACAATGCCGATCTGGTTCCTGTAGGTGACGATCAGAAACAACATTTGGAATTAACACGCGATCTAGCAGGACGATTTAATCATCGTTTTGGAGACTATTTTACAGTGCCAGAACCGTTTATTCCAAAAGTAGGCGCACGTATTATGTCACTGGATGATGGTACGAAAAAAATGAGTAAAAGTAATCCGAATGTAGGTAGCTTTATCGCATTACTTGATCCACCTGATGTGATTCGCAAAAAGTTAAGTCGCGCTACTACAGATTCAGGACGAGAAGTGATGTATGATCCGCAAAACAAGCCGGAGATCAGTAATTTGATGAGTATTTATTCTCAATTTTCAGGGCTTAGTTTGGGATGAAATAACAGCTAAATATGAAGGACAAATGTACGGTGGATTTAAAAAAGAACTAGCAGAGGTTGTCGTTGCAGGTCTAGAACCGTTGCAACAACGTTATCGCGATATTCGTGAATCTGGAGAAATTCATCAAGTTCTCCGCCAGGGTGCTGAAAATGCACAAGCCGTAGCGGAGAAAACATTGATAGCTGTAAAAGAACGGATGGGCTTTTTACCTGCTCAACGTTAATTTACAATAAAGATAGCTATATGCTAGACAGTAGGTGTTCCTGCTTGACGTTGACGTTTGGCTTTGGTGACAAATCCCCAACCGATATTACCGATAGCCACGACACCTAGCAATATGGCTAACCATGCAGAATAAGAGATAGCGATTGCACAAAACATTAACAATACAATAGAAGAGACGGCAAACCACAGCGAAAGACCTTTACTCATGATGGATAGCCTCCTGAATGATATGGTCCGATCATGCGGACACATGCTTGAATAATAACTACTTTCTATTGTGCCTGAGCAGACTATAAGGGTCAAGTCTCATTCTGAAATGAAATTCAATATATTTGAATAGACAGATAAAGTAATACCTGTAAAAGCCTGTACTTTCGGTAGAAATATCGATATGCAGGCTTTTTTAAATTCTAATTGATTATTATTCTCAATTGTGTTGAAATAAGAAAGTGTTACCGCCTGAATAGAGATGATGGACAGGTATAGGAGGTTTTTACAGATACAACTATGAATAGAATAAAAAGTATACAAGTGAGTGGCTTGTTTCTAGTTGCACTGATTATTTTGGTGCTATCGATATTTATGGCTGTTTCTTATGGAGCCAAATCATTACCGATCGCGACTGTCTGGGATGCTGTATTTCATTACGATTCTACGGTGACGGCACATCAAATTGTATATGATATTCGATTACCACGTGTGTTGGGGGCTGTTTTTACAGGTATGGCATTTGCTGTTGCCGGTGCTTTGATGCAAGGGGTAACCCGTAATCCTATGGCAGACACAGGGATACTTGGTGTGAATGCTGGAGCGGCTTTTGTCGTAGCATTATGTTTTGCCTTTTTACCTCAATTAGCTTATTCGTATCTGATGTTGTTATCGTTTGTAGGCGCAGCACTCACTACCTTACTCATTGTAGTGTTAGCATCATTTACTCCAGGTGGTCTAAATTCTTTGAAATTAACGGTTGCCGGGGCTGTGATTGCAGCGATGTTGCATTCATTAAGTACAGGGATTGCACTTTATTTTGGCTTGAGTCAAGATCTGGCTTTCTGGTATGCAGGTGGTGTATCAGGTGTGACATGGGAACATCTTCATCTATTGATTCCTATTGTGGTCGTGATTATCATCTGGACTATTACTATGGGGCGTTCGATCAGTTTTCTAGCGCTAGGTGATGAGACAGCTGTGAATCTAGGCATTCGTACAAAATCGGTAAAAGTATTGGCAATGATAGCAGCGGTAATATTAGCTGGTGCTTCTGTAGCAGTTGCAGGTTCAATCAGTTTTGTAGGATTGGTCATTCCTCATATTGCCAGACGCTGGATCGGTGTTGATTACCGGGTAGTCATTCCGTTCTCTGCATTGTTAGGCGCTATTTTATTAGTATGGGCTGACTTTGCTTCACGAATGGTTAGTCCACCGCAAGAATTTGCGATTGGTGCTATGGTTGCGCTAGTTGGGGTGCCATTCTTTCTTTATTTAGCACGTAAAGAAGGAAGGGGATTATAACGATGGATATTCAACAGTTGCAGGATCGCAAACAACGCCGGGCACTCTGGATGATGATCATTATGGTCGTTGCAGCTATGATGATCGTATTGATCAGTCTTAATACAGGCTCGATCCGATTATCGCCACTACGTGTGATGTGGACATGGTTAGGGCAAGGTTCTAAGATTGAAAATCTTATTATGTTTCAGTATCGACTACCTCGCATAGTAATCACTATGTTAGCAGGAATAGGTCTGGGGATTGCCGGAGCTGTTCTACAAGGGATATCCCGTAATTCACTTGCTGATCCGGGTATATTAGGAATTAATGCTGGAGCAGGATTTGGATTGATCATTTTTGTTTCCTTTTTTCGAACGATGGAAGGTTCTATCGCTTTGCTGATTCCTTTATTTACCTTTGGCGGCGGTGTATTGATTGCTTTTATCATCTTTATGTTATCGTATGACAGACAGCGGGGATTGCTTCCTATTCGCTTGATTCTTGTAGGGATCGCTGTGGCAGCAGGGATCAGTGCGATTACTTTGTTGCTGTCTTTGAAATTAGATCCAGATACATATGCTTTTGCAGCAACATGGTTAGCTGGAAGTGTATGGGGGCGAGATTGGATTCATGTATGGTCTTTACTTCCATGGATCATCATTTTGGTTCCCTGGGTATATCTACGTTCCAGAACGCTAGATATGTTTGTACTGGGAGATGAGATTACGACAAGTCTAGGTAACTCCACCACGAAAAGCCGGTTGGTGTTGCTATTATTAGCTGTCGGATTAGCTTGTGCCAGTGTGTCTATGGTGGGTTCAATTGGATTTATCGGCTTAATTGCTCCGCATATTGCAAGACAATTAGTAGGCGCTCGCCATCAATATATGATACCTGTAGCCGCGATGATTGGAATGATTATTATGCTAAGTGCTGATACGATCGGACGCTCCATTTTCCAACCGAATTTTGTACCGGCAGGCGTAGTTGTAGCATTAATTGGTGGCCCTTATTTTATTTATATTTTATTTAAGAAAACAGTCTAATGAAAAAAATGATTTTAACCATTAATGACTGAATATACATCTTGGAGGAAATACCGTATGAATATCAAAAATAGTTTAGTAACCAGTGTCTTTATAGCCATTATGATCTTGTTATCAGCGTGTGGACAACCAGCGGCTTCAACAACGTCTTCATCTACTTCCGGATCTTCTTCCAGTATGGTCAAAGAAGAAAATGGGGTTATCGTACATGATGCCAAAGCCAAAATTGCTTCTATGTCGATCCATATTACAAATAATTTGCTGGCATTGGGTATCCAACCGGCTGGTTCTGTTATCGGTGGCGATGTTAAAGACTTTTTACCACATGTAGCAGATCGTCTCAAAGGAACAACCAAATTAGGAGTTGTGACTGATCCTGATATGGAAGCATTGCTTGCTCTGCAACCAGATGTTATCTATATCGATAAAGAATACTCCGGTAAAGATATTGCCAAATTTGAGCAAATTGCACCTACGATTGTGATCGATATGGATAAAGGAACATGGCAAGATCAGCTTAAAGAAATATCAACACATGTAGGGCTTGAAAAAGAAGCCGATACATTTATTGCACAATACGATACCAAAGCAGCGCAAGTCAGCACATTGATTCATACCAAATTAGGAGCAGACGCTAAGGTGATGGCGATTCGAATGACACCTAAAGAATTACGTGTGATGAGTACAGCGCGTCCGCTAGGGCCGATTATGTTTGAAGATTTGAAGCTGAAGATGGCAAATGGATTAGATCAACTTTCAAAAGACGAGCCATATGAAGTCATTTCCAAAGAAGTGTTGCCTGATTTTGATGCAGATGCGATCTTCGTGATTATTAGCAAAGGAAATGATGCACAAACGAATTTTGATGAATTGGAAAAAAATCCGTTATGGCTGAACCTTAAAGCTGTTAAAAATAAACACGTATATGTATTGGATGGACAAAAGTGGCTTGATTATTCTTCTTTAGGACAACAAATGGCTTTGGAAGATGCAGAGCAATTATTTAGTAAATAAATTGAAGCTATAATGAATAAACAATAAACAAAGAACCTCTAATCAGAGTCTAGTCATATTCAGCATTACTGCTGTATATCTAGATAGATTAGAGGTTCTTTTGCATTTGTATCATTTAGTTATAGAAGTTAGCCTACATGTAGACCTAAGCGATCATTCATTTTGTCAGGGCTTAACCAACCTACATAAGAATCAATCGCATTGTAATTGTGATCCATCACTACTACACCTACGAAAGGATATTGACGACGATGGCGATAACGAACATCTGCCCAACGAACAATATAACCGGTAGATGTCTCTTCTACTTCTGAGACCGTGTACGATGAAAAATAAAGCAATGCACGAATATCGCGATGTTTGCGAGAAGCTTCAATCGCAGGATGATCCATAGATTCAATATAGTCTGCCCAGATTAACCGATCTGGACTGTACCATCCCATTCGATAACTGCCATCTTTTTTAGCATGAACGACATGCCAGCGACGTAGTGAAATCGTTGGAATCAATACATAATGTCCATCAGGTTCAGGAGAACGACCGTTTTCGATATCCAGTTCTTCTACTTTTTTCGTCAGAACAAAATGAGTTACAGTACGCCATACATAATAGAGTGCAATCACTACATAAAGGGTAATAAATAATGGAGCAGGTGCGACTAGACCTGTAATCCACAATAATAAAGCAAGAATATGAGTACTGAAGATAAACGGATCAAAAATGTTAATAATATTCCATGATATCCACTTATCGCTAAACGGTCTGACCGCTTGTGTCCCATACGTATTAAATAAATCGGTAAACACATGCACCATCACAGCAATAGCTGTCCATAACAGCACATGCCATATGCCGGCTGGATGAATCAACAGCGATGTACCTACACCAATCAACAATATCCATAACGCCATAAAAGGAAGAGAGTGTGACATTCCTCTGTGATTGCGTATATAGGTTGCATTATCTTTAAATCTCAAAATCGTATCAAAATCCGGTGCTTGTGAACCTACAATCGTAGCTACCATTACAGCAATAGCCAATCTTGGATCAGAAGCGACCACAGGATCCACATAAGCAAGTCCAGCAAGTCCAAATCCCATAGCAAAATGGGTGGCAGTATCCATTACAATTTCTCTCCTTTAGCGCTTGGCAATAAAAGCGCGACATCTTCTGATGTAATAAAAAATGATTTTTGTGTAACAAAATATCTTACGATAAGCGCTTGGCAGTAAAAGCGCGACATCTTCTGATGTAATAAAAAAGCTCTATACTTTATTGATATCGGCAACATTAGCAAATGGATTATAGCTATTTTACATGATATACGTAATAATTGCCTGTTCAGATTATGATAAACCAATTGCAAAAAGATGAATCTTTTAACCATGACACAGTCTGTCAATAAATTGTCATAAACGGCGATATGACAACGATGAATCCAAAAGACTTTTTATAATAGGTATGATAAAGTGAATAGTACCTATGGTGTATTCGGCAGGGCATGTGACCCTATTTTAAAGAAAGATTGTATGCTTTGCAAAAATGATGTTAAAGGTACTACAAGATATTGCGCTTATAGAGTTAAGCGCTAGGGAGGAACTTATCAGCGTGGATAAACAAATCAGTTATCAGACTTCTTCGGATTCCACAACATCCTCTACCGAACCTTCGCCTTCAGATCAACCGGTGACTTGGAGAGATTTTGTGACGCTTGCCAAGCCAGGGATTTTGAGATCGAATCTGATTGCGACCTTCGGTGGATTTTGGCTCGCTTCTGGTTGGAATGTAGATTACATCCATTTGTTATGGACATTGCTAGGTACGATGTTGGTGATGGCCTCTTCATGTGTGTTTAACAATTATTTTGATCGTGAGCTGGATACCAAAATGATACGCACACAAGATCGTGTATTAGCAACACGTCGTATCTCACCTTATATTGTGCTCTGGTATGCGATCATATTAGGTATACTCGGATTGACGGTACTGACATTATTTTCAGGTCTGCTTGCAGCGGCATTTGGTGTGCTTGGGATGTTTGTTTATGTGATCATCTATACACTGTGGTTAAAACGCTCATCTACATGGAGTACATCACTTGGCGGGATATCAGGAGCAATGCCACCAGTTATTGGATATGTAGCAGTTACCAATCATGTGGATCTAGGCGCGTGGTTATTATTTGCTATGTTATTCTTATGGCAACCACCACACTTCTGGGCACTCGGTATTCGCCGTGTAGAAGAATATCGAGCAGCAGGTTATCCTCTTTTGCCAGTCGTTAAAGGAATCCAACGCACAAAGTATCAAATGCTTCCGTATATTGCTTTGTTAATTCCTATTCCTATTTTGATGTATATGTACAACTATACAGGTATTATTTTTATGATCGTATCACTGGTGTTATCTGTATTATGGTTCGGGATGGCAGTAGCCGGATTTAGAAAACAAGACAATGACAAGTGGGCGAAAACGGCGTTTATTTTTTCGATTAACTATTTGACGATTAGTTTTATTATGATGATTATCGATACCGTTCATAAAGGATAAGCTTCTACCTCTAGAATGATAAAAAAAGAACACCACAGGAGAGACAACTCTATGTGGTGTTCTTTTAATATATGATGGGGTAAATAATATACTCTTCCAAGCCTGCTTTTTCTAATTGAGCGACAAGATATTCATCAGGGGTGCCTTCAACACCAGCATAACCACGTCTTGTGTACATATGAATAGCATCGGGAAACGTATCACGCAATACACCACGAATTTTTTTGCCAGCAGGATCATTGTCCATAAATAAATATACTTCATCATGTCCGATTTGTTTGCGTAGCTTTTCTAATTTTAAGGCATTGAGTGTTCCAAATGTACATTCTATGTGTACTTCTTCTTTTAATAAGCGGCGTAAGCGACTGCGATCATTTTTGCCTTCGACAATAATATGCATCGTATCACATCCTTCCAATTATTGTAATATATCAAAAGATAGCTTACGAAATGAAGCGATCTAGAGCGTTTGCTGACATATCATCTATACATCTTGTATAATGAACAAAGGTTATAGAGTAGGGTATGTATTATTACACAAATGCATTCATCATGAAAAATGAAAGTTGGAGGTTGAAGCTATGGATTGGCAAGTGTGGAGCGAGTTTTTCAAACAAAATTGGCTAATCATTCTGGTTGCCTTAATTATACTATTTCTAGTAATTAATCTGGTCAAAACGGTAATCAAATGGTTGATCGTGATTATTATTGCTGTCGCCTTGTTCATATACAGTGGGATTTCTATGGATCAAATTAAAGATACGGTATCCGGTGTAACCGAGCAGACCCTTTCAGCCTTACAGCAAGAAGCAACAGAAGTGATGAAAAAAGAAGCCGCTGATGCCAAATTTGAAAAAAATCAAGATGGTACGTATACGATTCGCACCACCAATCTTGAAGTATTAGGAACACCTGGTAAAAACACAGTAAGTGTTACTTTCCGCGGGGTGTCTTTGGGTGAATGGGATGTGAAGGGAACGATGAAATCTTTTATAGAAGAAGCTAAATCGAACGCTGGCACATCAGGTAACCCTTCTTAAATAGCATGATCAAAATGTAGGGGGACCTGTATGACGATGAATGAATTGTCCACGTTTTTCGATAGCAGTCCAGTATCGGTTTTAATATATGTCATTATAGTATTCTCTATTATTCAAGGAATACGTCATGGTGCAGTACGTTCAGCAGGGCGATTGCTCTCATGGGCTGGACGTACATTGTTAACCGTGTTAGCACTTGTATTAGCTGCTCCTTTTGCGTTGTGGGCTTCTCCTTATGTGCAGTCCTGGGCGCAAAGCGTATCTTCTGTGACACCGGAAGGTCAATTGGAATGGTGGCGTGAAATGTATTACTCAGCGATTTATTTGATCTCTGAATTTTCGTTGTTACGTTTTATTGTGTTATTTGTTTTGAGTTATGTAGTAGCCAGTATCGCTTTTTCATTGCTAACCGTCTTGCTTTTACCGGAAAAATGGAGCCGTGGCTCTATGGGGGGAGAACCTAAGCGTTCTTCATGGCTGAATCGTTTAGCAGGTGGAGGTATAGGACTGCTTAACGGAGCAGTTCGGTCTATTATGGTTATTTTGATTTTATTTATCGTGGTCAGTCTTTATCCAAGTACAACTGTAACTTCATATGTAGAAGGTTCTGCGTTGTATCGGCAAAGTGTATCCACTGTGATTAAGCCGTTAACCGGTTCTTTTGTAGCTGATACATTACCTGTGTTCACCAGTGCAGTGGAGAAAGAGTTAACCGGTATTTTTCAACGCAAATATGATGTCGTTGATCGTAGCATTCCGTCTGATATTGAAGATGCGGCAGCAGCGATTGTAGCCAAAGGAACAAGCACAGAAAGCAAAGCTCGTTTGTTATATGAATGGGTAGGCTCACGGGTCACTTATGATTATAGTAAAGTCGAAAATTATGAGCAACGCGGAATCTGGCATGAACAAAATCCTGAAGAAACATTTGCTACTCGTAAAGGGGTATGTATCGATTATGCTCGGTTGTATGCTGTAATGGCACGTTCTCAGGGAATTGATGTAAGAGTGGTTACAGGTCTTGGTTATAATGGACAAGGTGGTTATGGTCCTCATGCGTGGAATCAAGTGTATTTACCGGATTCAGCACAATGGGTTCCTCTTGATCCAACATGGGCTTCCGCAGGCGATTGGTTTAATCCGCCCAAATTCGCAGAGACTCATATTGAGCAAAGTGTGTTGTAAAAGAGCGAAAATATTCAACAGCAGGTTGTCTATGGTATGATAAAAAAAGTTCAAATGTCGCCTCGTTTTATAGTTGATGTACAGAATGACAGGCATCATGTAGTGCCGTAAGAGAAAGGGAAATGTTACAACATGAATAAATCGGGTATGGACGATCCGTCAAAGCGCGAGTTGAAAAACCAACGTCAGTTTTCGATTCGGCTGAATGTGTTTTTCTTTGCGACTTTTATCATTTTTAGTGTCTTAATTGTTCGTCTGGCGGTATTGCAGTTCGTAGAAGGTCCAACGTTGAAAGAAAAAGAAGCAAGTATTTCGAGTAAAAGTACGCCTATTCCACCGATCCGTGGCAATATTATGGATGCATCTGGTGAAAAAATTGCTTATTCTACGTCGTCTCAGTCTTTATATTTTACTTTGGAAAAAAACTATTCTTTAGCAAAAAATAAAGACGAATTATATGGCATTGTGAGTAAGCTCAAAAAGGTATTCAATCAATACGGTAATAAAGATGAAACGATGACCGCAGATCAGATCATCGAAGCGATGGATATTACGTATCGCAAAAACTTCGGTTATACGCCGCGTCGGATCAAAAAAGATTTGACCAATGAAGAGATCGCTTATTTCCTTGAACATAAAGATCAATTCCCGGGAATTGAGATTGTAGAGGAAAGTGTTCGGCATTATGATACCGATCGTGTCGCTGTGCAGACAGTAGGTTACTTGTCTTCTTTTGCCGGTGTTCGTAATACGATGGATCATTATAAAAACAAAGCGAGATTAGAAGATCCTCAAGAAAAATATCTAGATACCGAATTCGTCGGTGTAGATGGTATAGAATATGCGTATCAAGATGATCTACGTGGTAAAAATGGTCTCAAAACAACGCCTGTGAATGCGATGAATATTGCAAGTGGTCGTACTGAACTGACTGCCCCTGAAAAAGGCAATAACGTATGGATGACCATTGATAAAAATGTACAAAAAACAACGCAACAAGCGATTACTGATCAATTGTCGTTCCTTCACTCTTATCGCAGTGGTTCCTCTTACGCACCTAATGCCCAAACAGGATATGCAGTAGCGATGGAAGTGGATACCGGAAATATTGTCGCTATGGCAAGTATGCCTGATTATGATTCCAATGTATGGGAAAGTATGACGGACGACAAATATAAAGATATTCAGCATTACTATGCTAACGGAGCGATTCGTGAAGTGTACCGCGAAGGACATGCTTCTTCAATGGTCTTAATGGGTTCGGTTATTAAGCCGTTAAGTGTTCTGGTAGGATTGAAAGAAGGATTATTCACACCTTATAGTGGTTATCAAGATATTGGATTTGCTCAGTTTGGTAAAGCAGGATACGAATCCAAAGTACGTAACTCTAGCAATCACGTCTACGGTTATTTGACTCCTTCTACTGCCATCGAACATTCATCGAATGCATTTATGGTCGATATGGTGGGTAAAAAGTTGTATACCAAATACGGTGGCGAATCTATTAATGTATGGGATAAATATATGAAAGAATTTGGTCTGGGCGTATCTACGAAAAGTGGACTTCCTTATGAAAGTGAGGGCTCAGGCGAATATATGAATCTTAAAGCTGCTGGTAGTGCGCAAGCAGCAATGGCATATGCTTCATTTGGACAACAAGGGAAGTATACGACTCTACAGTTAGCGCAATATGTAGCAACATTAGCGAATAAAGGCACACGTCTTAAACCTCAATTGGTAAGCAAAATTACCGATTCAGAAGGTAATATTGTACAGAAAACAAAAGCACAAGTGGTTAACCAAATCGATTTCCCGGATTCTTACTGGTCGACAATTAAGTCTGGAATGAAGAGTAAAGTATCTGGATTTGATGGTTTCCCTTATGATTATGCTCGTAAAACAGGTACATCGCAGCAATCAGTATATGGTCATTTAGTGGATAACGGTGTATTTATCGCTTATGCTCCACGAGATAATCCGAAGCTGGCAGTTGCTGTTGTAATTCCTGAAGGTGGATTTGGTGCACAAAGTGCGGCTCCAGTAGCTCGCAAAATCTTTGATGCCTATGATCAAGAATACGGATTAGATGGTATTCCGAAAAAAGTATCAGAAGCCAAAACAACCGATCAAGCAATAGATAGTAGTAATAATTAAATAGTAAATTAGCGTAATTGATCTAAATTGTAGCGTAGCGGGTTCCTTCTAAAGAGGAACTCGCTTTTTTGTTATCTTTTTGTAGTCTACATCTCGTTAACATATGTTAAAATGAAGAAAGAACAACATTATATGGAACGAAATACATAGGAGGTTCAACAACCCGAATGAAAAAGTGGAAAGATCAATCATCAGAGGACCTCGAAGTCAGTCATCGTAAGCAATTTTCGGTGCGTTTGAATATATTCTTTTTCTCTGTATTTGTTATTTTTAGTGTGCTTATTGTACGTTTGGCTATTTTACAATTCGTAGAAGGCCCAACATTGAAAGAAAAAGAAGCTTATGTTGCAAACGACATCACACCGATTGTACCTACGCGGGGTAATATTTATGATGCAACAGGAACCAAAGTTGCTTATTCTCTTTCGATGCAATCGTTATATTTTACACTGAGCAAAGATTATCGTTTGGATAAAAATAAGCCAGAGTTGTACCAAATTATTGGTGATCTCAAGCGTGTATTTAATAAATACGGTGATCCTGATCGAAAAATGACAGCTGCTGAAATCGAAAAAGAAATGGATATTAAATATATAAAAAACTACGGTTTTACTCCGCGCCGAATCAAAAAAGATTTGAGTAATAGTGAAATCGCTTATTTTCTTGAACACAAAGATCAATTCCAAGGGATAGAAGTAAGGGAAGAAAGTGTACGTGAGTATAGTAAAGATCAGTTAGCCGTACAGACAGTAGGTTATCTTAAAGCATTTTATGGTGTAAAAACTTCAATGAATAAATATAAAAATCGTGCTCGATTAACAGATGAAGAATCTCGTTATATAGATACTGAATTAGTAGGTGTAGATGGTCTTGAGTATACGTATCAAGATGAACTTCGCGGAACCAATGGTGTGAAAAAAACACCAATCAATGCACTCAATCGTGTAAATGGACGTGCTACTTTAACACCACCAGTTAAAGGTAATAATCTATGGATGACCATTGATAAAAACCTACAATTAGTTGCTCAGCAGGCGATCACAGATCAACTTGCGTATTTACATTCATATAGTAGTGGGAATGCGTATGCACCTAATGCCCAAACAGGATATGCAGTAGCAATGGAAGTGGAAACAGGGAATGTTGTCGCTATAGCGAGTATGCCAGATTATGATTCAAATATCTGGGGAAATGCCCCTAGCCAAGACCAGATCAATGAAATTCTATCTCGCTCTGCCAACGGGACAATTCGAGAAGTATACCGTGGCAAAGGAGCTTCATCGATGGTCTTGATGGGTTCTGTTATCAAACCGTTAAGTGTATTAATTGGAATGGAAGAAGGACTATTTACACCTTATGCTGGTTACTCAGATCGTGGATATGCAGAGTTTGGTAAAGCAGGTCATGAGACTCGTGTACGTAATGCATTAGGAGAGGTTCTTAATTATTTAACACCTACCACTGCTATCCAAAAATCTTCTAATGCTTTTATGGTCGATATGGTTGGTAAGCGTATGTACAACAAACATGGTGCGAAATCAGTCAACGTTTGGGACAAATATATGAAAGAATTTGGACTAGGTGTGACTACGGGAAGCGGACTTCCTTACGAAAATGAAGGTCGTGGAGAGTATATGAATATTGAAGCTGCTGGTAGTACACAAGCAGCGATGGCCTATGCTTCTTTTGGACAGCAAGGACGTTATACAACATTGCAATTAGCGCAATATGCTACAACACTTGCGAATCGTGGTAAACGTCTCAAACCTCAATTTGTAAGTAAAATTACAGATGCCGAGGGTAATGTAGTGAAAAAAATTCAACCAGAAGTATTAAATACCGTAAACTTCCCGGATGAATACTGGAATACCGTTATTCAAGGGATGCGAAGTAAAGTTCCTGTATTTGAAAATTATCGTTATGATGTGGCTCGTAAAACAGGTACATCGCAGCAATCGATTTATGGCAAATTAGTCGATAACGGAGTATTTATTGCTTTTGCTCCTCGTAACAATCCGAAGTTGGCGATTGCGGTTATGATTCCAGAAGGTGGATTTGGTTCTCGAAGTGCAGCTCCAGTCGCTAAAAAAATCTTCGATGCGTATGATCAATATTATGGATTAGATGGAGTACCTAAAGGTAAAGCTGTTACAGAAGAAACGACAACAGAATAAACAGATTAATACATTTACAAAAGGTGGATATCTATGAATTTTAATAAAAGTCCTGCTCATGAAAATGAGCAGGAAAAAAATCGGAAACAGTTTGCGATTCGGCTTAATATCTTTTTCTTTATAACGTTTATTGTATTTTCAATTATTGTGGTCAGATTAGCTATTATTCAATTTGTAGAAGGCCCTGAATTACGTAAAGTTGCTGAAGGAGATATTGTGAAAGAAGTTCCTCTTTTACCAACACGCGGAACCATTTATGATTCAAGTATGCAACCTATTGCGTACTCGGAACCAACACAATCATTATATTTAACATTAGACAAAGATTATAATCGGTCAGATCGTACACAAGAAGCGAAGCAGTTAGCTAGAAAGCTACAAAAAATATTTGATCAATATGGTGATCCTAACACCAAAGCATTAACAACAGTTGATATTTTTAAAGCTATGGATACTACATATGCCAAAGCAAATGGATATACTCCAAGACGTATCAAAACAGGATTATCCAATAAAGAAATTGCTTATTTTCTAGAACGTAGAAATGAATTTAAAGGGATCGAAATTGTAGAAGAAAACATTAGGCACTATGATACAGATACAGTGGCTGTCCAGACTGTAGGGTATTTGCGACCATTTGTCTCCTCAATGAGTAGAAATAAATACAAAAATATTCAGCGAAATTCAAGTGAAGATCCTGCCATGAAATATTCGGCTATAGAAAATGTAGGTTTTGATGGATTGGAACTGTTATATCAAGATGAACTCAGAGGAAAAAGTGGTTATCGCAGAGTGCCAATCAATCCCAAAAATATGGCTTCTGGACCGACAGAGCTGATTCCACCTGTTAAAGGGTCTGATCTGGTATTAACAATCAATAAAGAGATACAAGTAGCTACTGAAAAAGCGATTACAGAGCATACAGCCAAAATACGTTATTCAGGCACACGCGGAGTTAGTGCTCCTAATGCTGTAACGGGGTATGCAGTAGCCATGGAAATAGATACAGGTAAAGTAGTTACTATGGCAAGTATGCCTGATTATGATAGTAATATTTGGAGTAAAGATACACGTACTGAAAGTGAATGGAAAAATATAGAGCCTTACTATATGAATGGCGCTATTCGATCTGTCAATCGTCCAGGTGGTGGCGATCATCCTTCTTCGGTTGTTTTACTAGGGTCGACGATGAAGCCTTTATCTGTGTTAATTGGCTTAAATGAAAAATTGTTCACACTTGGAGATCGTTATAATGATCATGGTATTACCACATTAGGAAAAGAAGGATATGGCACTAAAGTACGTAATGCAAGTAGCCGAGCTTATGGACTATTAAGCCCTATTAGAGCTATATCTCATTCATCCAATACATTTATGGTGGATATGGTTGGTAAACGACTATATCAGAAATATGAAGGTAAACCAGGTGTAGAAGTATGGGATAAATATATGGAGCAATTTGGATTAGGTGTATCTACTGAAAGTGGACTTGCCGCAGAATATATAGGATACAAAGAATATATACATGAGATGGAATCTGGTAGTGCTCAATCTGCGCTAGCCTATGCTTCTTTTGGACAGCAAGGGAAATATACTACTTTACAGTTAGCTCAATATACAGCGATGTTGGCGAATCGTGGAGAACGGTTGAAACCACAATTTGTGAATGAGATTCGCAATGCAGATGGGAAAGTAACAAAAAAATTCAAAAAAGAAGTGCTTAACAAAGTAGATTTGCCTTCTCAGTATTGGGATGCGGTTCAATCAGGAATGCAAAGTGAAGTGGATGCGTTCAAAGGATTTCCTTATGATTATCGTCGCAAAACAGGAACTTCGCAACAACGGATGGCTACAGGTAAAACGATTGAAAATGCGGTCTTTATCGCTTATGCGCCTGCACAAAATCCGAAGTTAGCAGTGGCAGTTGTTGTTCCTGAAGGTGGTTATGGTGCTCAGGGGGCAGCTCCTATTGCACGTCAGATTTTTGAAGCGTATGACCAACAATATGGATTAGACGGTATTTCTAAAAAGAAACCGATTGTAGAAGCAAGTGGAGAAATAGATTCGCTAATTCGTTAAATAATAGGTCTTTACGATGAATCCAGCAAGGGGCAAAATAGCCTCTTGCTTTTTTTTGCGCTCTACTTTAAAATTTGCACAAGGGAAACATTATTTCTTTATATAAAAATATAGTCATATACGAAAAATAATTGCTTCAATGTAAGATTTGGCGTTTAGATTATTGGTAGATAGTTATGGAGTATTTTGAAATGATAGGAGGATCATATATGTCAGTTCATCGTTCCAAATCATCATGGGCGCAAGCATATTTAATTCATAAGCGCCATCGCAAATCAGGATTATCCTCTCCGCTATATCAACGCATTGTATATGGAATAAGCATCGCTGTAATTGTATTGATTCTCAGTGGATGTACCACGATTCAGGGAGCTGTTGATGATTCACCTTCTTTTGAAGAAGGAGGAAAATTACGAATTACAGCAACAACAGGAATGATTGCTGATGTGGCTCGTGAAGTAGGTGGAGAACATGTGATGGTAACAGGATTAATGGGTCCTGGTGTCGATCCTCATATGTACAAAGCTTCGCAAGGGGATATTCGTAAATTAGATGATGCCGATCTGGTGTTGTATAACGGATTGCATTTAGAAGGTAGCATGACCAAGATTATGGAGAAAATGAGTAAATCTCGTCATGTTGTTGCTGTAGCTGAAAATATCGATCCTACACAGCTACGATACAGTGAAGATGGAGCAACCGAATATGATCCACATATCTGGTTCGATGTAAGCCTGTGGATGAATGTCACACAGACGATAGAAGCCGCACTGATTGAAGCTGATCCTGCACATGAAGCAGATTACCGTCAGAATGCTACTCAATATTTAGCAGCATTGAATACTTTGCATCAAGAAGTACAGACCAAAATAGCCAGTATTCCAGAGTCGGGTCGAGTATTGATTACTGCTCATGATGCTTTTGGATATTACGGAGATGCTTACAATATCGAAGTAAAAGGATTACAAGGCATTAGTACAGCCGCAGAATACGGCTCTAAAGACGTAAGCGATCTACGTAATGAATTGGTAGAACGTGGGATCAAAGCGGTATTTGTAGAGTCTAGTGTGCCTTCTAGATCAATGGAAGCTATTATTGCAGGTGCTAGATCAATGGGGCATACCGTCCAAATTGGAGGAGAGTTATTCTCTGATGCGATGGGCGAGGCAGGTACAGAAGAAGGAACTTATATCGGAATGGTACGCCACAATACAGATACGATTGTAGAAGCGCTCAAATAATATAAATGATTTATATACTCAAACACTTTATTACACAAGGAGGTTTATGTATGACAAGTTCTGCTTTTACCAGTATTCGTGTAACAGACAATGATTCTCAATCGTTACCTCTTCAGGTCTCAGGGCTTACAGTAGCTTATCATAAAAAGCCGGTTGTAGAGGACGTATCATTTTCGTTAGCACCGGGACGGCTTATTGGTCTGATTGGTCCCAATGGAGCCGGCAAATCGACATTACTAAAAGCATCATTAGGATTAGTTCCTTCAATCGCAGGTGATGTCAAAGTATACGGCAAAACATATCAACAAAACCGTAAAAAAATCGGCTATGTGCCACAACGTGAATCGGTAGATTGGGATTTTCCTACAAATGCTTTGGATGTTGTATTGATGGGCACATATGGACGATTAGGTTGGTTCCGCCGTCCTAGCAAAACTGAACGCGAAACAGCAATGGAATGTCTGCGCAAAGTAGGAATGGCGGATTATGCACAACGGCAGATTAGCCAATTGTCTGGTGGACAACAACAACGTATTTTTTTAGCTAGAGCTTTAGCGCAACAAGCTCAATTGTATTTGATGGACGAGCCGTTTGCCGGAGTCGATGCTACAACAGAGAAAGCGATTATCTCATTGCTAGAACAACTCAAAGCAGAAGGTAAAACAGTTCTTGTTGTCCACCATGATCTATCGACAGTAGAATCCTATTTTGATGATGTATTGTTACTGAATCGTACATTGATTGGTGCAGGTGCAGTGAAAGATATATTTAATGCTGATATGCTACAGCAGACATATGGTGGCAAAATGGCAGTGTTACAAGGTAAAGAAGGCATTGTGCTTGCAGGTAAGTAACTGCATATTCAATCAAGTGCTGAATAAAGAATAGCTGACTTTACTAAAATGATGTAATTCATTTAAAAAATCAGATGGATAAAGAGAGTCTAACAATAAGCATCGGGGGTGAAGAGAACGTATGTTCAACACGATAGGAGCTTTGATACTTGATCCGAATGTACGCTGGATTATTGTAGGTTGTATGTTGTTAGGGTTAAGTAGTGGAGTGATTGGTTCCTTTATGGTTTTACGCAAACAAAGCTTGATCGGAGATGCGCTGGCTCATGCGGCATTGCCCGGTATTTGTATTGCTTTTATGTTAAGCGGTGTGAAATCGACAGGTGGCTTTTTTATCGGTGCATTAGTTGCTGGTGTCATTGCTACATTCGGTATTCGCTGGATCACACAATATTCACGTATCAAGCAGGATGCAGCAATGGGCATTATTTTATCTTTCTTTTTCGGAGTAGGAGTATTGTTACTAACTCATATTCAACATAGCGGAGATGGAGGACAAAGCGGACTAGACAAGTACTTATTCGGACAAGCAGCATCGATGATGCAAAGTGATGTGTATGTTCTTGCAGGAATCAGTATATTGATGATTGTGATCTGCATTGCGTTATTTAGACTATTTAAATTGATCAGTTTCGATCCCGGATTTGCACGAGGAATGGGATTGCCGGTCGCTTTTTTAGAACAATTATTATTGCTTTTGACCGTTATTATCGTAGTCGCAGGGATTCAAGCAGTGGGTGTAGTCTTGATGTCTGCCTTATTAATTACACCTGCGATTGCTGCACGCTTTTGGACAGATCGTCTGCATATTATGGTCATACTATCAGGTGTATTCGGAGCTCTTAGTGGTCTGATCGGAACGCTGTGGAGTGGCATGGTATCTCAATTGCCTACAGGTCCCGTGACTGTACTTGCTGCTACTGTATTTTTTGCAATCTCGGCACTATGTGCTCCGCGTCGTGGATGGTTAGCCAAGCTCTGGTCACGTAAGCAGACCAAAGACCAATGGCATCGTCAAGGAGGAATCAGCCATGAGTAGTGATTTTTGGATCATATTAACAGCTTGTCTGATGTCAGCGGCGTGTGGACTGCTAGGTTGTTTTCTTATTTTGCGTAAAATGGCATTGATCGGTGATGCGATTAGTCACGCAGTATTGCCCGGCATTGCGATCGCTTTTCTACTCAGTGGAACACGAGATTCGTTAGCGATGATGATCGGTGCGACTGCTCTTGGATTGCTTGCTGTATTTCTGATTCAATGGTTGCAAAATTCAGGCATACAATCCGATGCGTCGATCGGTATTATTTTTACAGCGCTATTCGCGATCGGTGTTATTATTATCAGTCTGAATGCTCGCAATATTGATCTAGATCTCGATTGTGTATTGTTCGGCGAAATTGCTTATGTACAATGGGATACATGGACAGCCAATGGGATAGATATGGGGCCACGTTCGGTCTGGATGTTAGGGTCAGCGTTATTGATTATTTTATTGTTGCTTGCTTTATTCTATAAACAATTCAAAATTTCAGCATTTGATCCTGCGATGGCTGTGGCTTGTGGGATTCCGGTGATGTTATTCCATTACTTATTAATGGGGATGGTGTCGATGACTTCTGTGGCTTCTTTTGAAAGTGTAGGAGCGATATTGGTTGTCGGTATGTTGATTATTCCTGCTTCTACCGCTTACTTGCTTACAGATCGTCTGGGCAGAATGTTGATGTATAGCGTACTTACAGGAGTCGTTAGCTCTATTATTGGTTATTATACAGCATATGTGCTGAATGCTTCGATTGCAGGAAGTATTGTTACGGTAGCAGGTATATTGTTCGGATTTGCGTTTGTATTTTCTCCTAAGCATGGCATATTGATTCGCCGCTTACGTCAACGACGTTCTAACGGAGTAGCTATCGCTGAATAAGAATTTCATAAGAACAATGTAGAACTATGCTTTCCAATAATTTTATGCATATAGAAAGTGAAGCAATATAATAGGTCTACACCTAAATGTAAACCATTTGCAAAACATCCTGTAATATTGCAGGGTGTTTTGATTATTTTTCACATGTAATTTACAAAAGCTTTTGTGACCGCTGTAATATCTATGTTAAAATGAGCCTGATATACCCTATGATAACTGACTGACTCCAGTAGATGGCATACACATCATCATAGAAATAGGAACGAAGAAAGGGACGGTACGACAAGATGACAACACGTAAATATAAGTTATTAGCTTTAGATATGGATGGAACATTATTGAATGATAATCACGAGATTACACTCGAAACGATTAAATGGATTAATAAAGCGATGGATGAAGGTATCCATGTATGTCTATCTACAGGACGCGCAGCGCATAGTGCTATGCCGTATGCTGAGCAATTAGGCTTAGATACTCCAATGGTAACAGTAAACGGCAGTGAGGTCTGGAAAGCACCTCATGAGCTACACCGACGTACACTGGTCGATCCTGACTTGATTCGCCAAATGTATGAACTGGCTATTGAAAAAGATGTATGGTTCTGGGCTTATACCGTAAATGGACTGCACAATCGGGATAACTGGTTAGAACCAGGGACAGACCTTACAAGTATCGAATGGCTCAAATTCGGCTACAATACGGAAAACGATGAACTTCGTTACCAGATTCTGATGGCGTTACAAGATATGGGCGGACTTGAGATTTCTAACTCTTCTCCACATAACTTGGAGATCAATCCACTGGGTATTAACAAAGCAGCTGGTATTAACGAAGTGTGCCAATTGCTGAATATTGATATGTCTGAAGTGGTTGCTGTAGGCGATAGCTTAAACGATCTAGCGGTTATTCAAGCGGTAGGTCTAGGCGTAGCGATGGGTAATGCACAAGAACCTGTAAAAGAATCAGCTGATCTAGTCGTAGGTTCTAACAATGATGATGGTATTGTCGAAGTCATTCGCGATTATATCCTTGTCTAAAAAAATTGTGCAACGCTTTACGCTTTCTTCGAGTATATATGTATAGAAAGATTACTGGGAGGAGTGAACCCTACCGATGGAAATTCTCGGTTGGAGCTTAGTCATTATTTTATTTATCGTCGGTATTGCAGGTGCTATCTATCCTGTATTGCCGGGCGCGTTAGCTATTTATTTTGGATTTTTCGTATACGGATGGTTTTTCTCATTCGCTGAATACAATGTCTGGTTCTGGATTATTCAGACCTTGATTGTGATTGTGCTATTTGTCGCCGATTACGTCGTCGGTGCGTACGGAACCAAAAAGTTCGGCGGAACCAAGCTTACCGTTATTTTATCGACGATCGGTTTGATTGTAGGGCCATTTGTGATTCCTGCTTTTGGTCTGATCTTAGGGCCATTGATCGGTGCGATTCTGGGTGAGTTGATTTCAGGGAAAGATTTTCAACAATCGCTCAAAGCTGCCTGGGGAACGATGCTTGGACTGTTTACGAGTATGATTGTGAAAATTATTTTGCAATTGGCGATGATTGCGATCTTTTTCCTTTGGATTTTTGTATTTTAAAAAATAACCCGCATTGCTTAGATGACTATAGGTTGTCTATAATAGAGGTTGTTGAAAAAGCCCAAGACCGGAAGGCATTTCAGCCTTCCGGTTTTTTGGTATGGTTGAGATCGGGCGTGAGAAAAGGGGAAACGTTTTGTCTAAAACAGAGTCATTTGTTAGAGGAACCGTCATTTTAGCTGCTGCTGCTTTAATTGCACGTGTGCTAGGTTTGGTACAACGTGTACCGTTAGAGCATATGTTAGGCGTAACAGGGAATGCATCGTTTACTGTAGCAAACAATTTGTATTTAATGTTATTAGCTGTAGCAACAGCAGGTATTCCAAGTACACTGAGTAAAATGGTATCTGAACGTTATGCACTAGGTAGACCTGCAGAAGCACAACGCATTTACTTTGCAGCGTTGTTATTTGCAGGTGTGATTGGTGTAATTATGACCGTAGGTTTGTATATTTTTGCACCATTTTTTGCGGTGTATAGCTCTAAAGTGCCTGAAGCGATTTTAGCTATTCGAGCTATCGCTCCATCTTTATTATTATTTCCGATGATTGCGATGATGCGCGGTTATTTTCAGGGACGTAACTTGATGATTGCAGGCGGTATCTCTCAAATTGTTGAGCAGATCGCACGTGTATTTACAGCTATTTTGTTAGCTTATATTATTTTGCAGTTAGGATATGGTGGTGTAGAAGCTTCTGCCGGTGCTTCTTTTGGTAGTGTGCTTGGTAGTATAGGTGCATTTGCCGTGATGTTATACTATGCGTTCAAAATGCGTAAACAAGATAAATTAGAAGGTATAGATGCTAAATCAGACAAAGATCATGCAGTCATTCCATTAACGCAAATTTATGGTGATATTTTTAAATTATCGATTCCTATCGTACTATCTTCATTAACGATTCCAGCCGTTTATTTTATCGATAGTATATTGGTCAAACCTTTATTGATTGGACAATTAGGAGATGCGATGGCTACAAATGTGCTGGCGATTTTGGGAGCTAGAGCGCAAAGTGTAGCAGGTATTCCACCGATCTTAGCTATCGCACTCAGTCAATCGCTTATTCCTATTATTTCAGCAGCGTTTGCTAGTCGCAAAATGGAACATTTGAAAAATCAAATTACATTAGCATTGCGAATTTCTGTACTTACAGGTGTTCCGATTGTTTTGATTTTCAGTACCGCAGCATATTCAGTCAATGGATTATTATTTAGTACGCAAGAAGGTGCAGGTATTATTGCTGCTTTGACACTGGGTACGATTTTCCAGATTACGATGATGACGACCAATTCTATGTTAATCGGGATCAACAAAGCGAATTTATCGATGGTACATGTCATGATCGGTATTGCGGTCAAATTAGTTGCTAGTTTTGCGTTAGCTCCGTTTATTGGAATCTACGGTATTATTGCAGGAACAGCTTTATGTTTTATCACTATTACATGGATGAATATTCGTTCATTGCGCCAAATCGTAACTTTCTCTGTATTAGGCAACCGTTGGGTCGGATTTATTGTGACTGTGGTGGTATTAGGTGGAATTGGTCTACTGCTGAATCAGGTCGGTATTCTATTAACAGCTTATATGAATGAACGGGTTGCATTTTTTATCGGTTGTTGTATGGTAGGAATAGCGATATTATTGGTATATCCCGTTATGCTTGTTCTGCTAAGAGTTGTTCGAGCGAATGAACTGGATTCTTATCCAAAAGTATTGCGTAAAGTTTTCCGTCCATTGATGCGTCTACAAAAGAATTAGGAGGAATAGCATAATGCAATTGATTAATAGTAAAGAAGATTTCACTACCGTTACTCACTCTTCGCAATTAACTGTCGCTGTGTTCAAAGCAGATTGGTGTGGAGATTGCCGATATATTGATCCATTTATGCCTGAAGTAGAAAGTCAGTATGCAGATCGTCTAACGCTTGTAGAGGTAGATGTAGAAGCAACAGGCGATGTGAGTCAAGAACAGAACATTCTGGGTATCCCTAGCTTTGTAGCTTATGCGAACGGCAAAGAATTAGTACGTTTCGTCAACAAAGCACGCAAATCTCGCGAAGAAATTGAGCAGTTTTTGGATCGCGCTGTTGCAGTCTATGAGACACTAGCTACATCAACAGCGGAATAAAAAATTAGATTTTAATTTAAGATGATTAGCTACTATTACTCAATATAAACAAATTTTTAAAAAAAGACTCGTAAAACGATTCGCTCTCAAAAGCTAATCTTTACGGGTCTTTTTATGTATTTTTTTTTATAGTAATAAAGACATATTGAATTAGAAAATTTACTTATTTATTTTAATTACTCATAATATTTTTATACTATGAAAATGAAACTATTTCTTTTGAATTTCGACTTTTTAATTCTCAAATGTAAAAAAAACGACAAATAATTTGCAACTATAATATTCACAGAAAATTATTTGGCTTTATTAAGACCTATGTACTTTTGCTAGCAAGGTAACTAGAATATGAATATCGAGTTGGCCAAATTTCGAAATACAATAGCAATTGGAGATATATACTAAATGAAATTATTTAAAGTAATGATAGGAATCATGTTATTTTTAGGTCTATATACAAGTTCTTTTGGAACAGTGAATGCAAATAGCTCTACAAGTGTTACTGATACTTACTCAACTAACAATACCCAAGTTTTTACTCCTTCAGTTACTCAAAATGTTTATAGCAATAACTCATTTGAAATAGCTGCAAATGCAGTATCTACATTGACCTATCGAGGTACATCTTTAGCTGTTCGTCCTGGCGATGTTTTAGTAACTAATAGTACTAGCTCAAATGGTTTGACAGGACATGCTGGAATCGTAGTTAATGATCAAGGTACAGTAGTTACTATTAACGGATATAACAATGATCTAGCAGCAGAAAATATGACACAATGGAATAGCAAAAATGTTAGAGTTATGCGATATAGTAATACTAATGCAGCTTCTAAAGCAGCTGCTTGGGCTAAAAATTATTACCATACTTATAAAGGTAAGGTTCATTATGGATTAGTGAATACTATTGGATCTTACGAAAAAGAAACTTACTGTTCAAAAATTATATGGGATAGCTATTATTTTGGATCTGATATTACTATTGATGGACATACCCCTTATTGGAACGGAATTTATGCTCCATATTACTTCCTTACTCAATCTGGATTTACACAAATTACAGCTTGGGGACAAAATTTTTAATTTCTGATGTTTAAGACAGCCCAGTATTTTATGGGCTGTCTTTTTTGTTAATTTAAGTGTGGAAGATAGGTATTATATCGAGAAAAGCTACTCTAATTACTAGCTTTTCAATTCTAATAGTTATTGCGGAAAGAGTTACTATTTATTTAGGGCTTTATGAGTATCCTTTAAATAAAGAAAAAGCTGAAGAACAAATCAAAAAATATTTAATAAATGAAAAAGGTTATACCAGCTCGGAAATTGAGGAAGTTGAAGGAATATATTCATTTACATCATCTAATTCACCTTATGGTGCTAATGTGGTTTTTAAAGACTAGCCTAAAACGATTTATGCCTATTTTATTTTTAATGATGGTCATATTGACCAAACAGGTTATAGTGGTAATACTCAGAAACATTATGAGAATTAAATTAATATATTATAAATTTATTTATAATAGTTCAGTGCTAGAGTAGTTATACCTACTCTATTAAGAGATATTGAACATATTTTGTCACAAAGGATACGGTAGTGATTACTAGCAATTCGTTATAATAAATAAAGACTATAAATAATGTCACTATATTATAACTAGCGGGTGATTCTCGTAATGGCAAAAAGGTTTAGAATAACAACTACGCATTTAAAATGGTTGAGTTTTATCACTTGTGTTGTTATGTTTTTAGCGACTATGGGTGGACTGGTAGTAACTAAGTCTGATTCAGGATTGGGCTGTGGAAACGAATGGCCATTATGTCATGGCAAATTTATTCCTTCTCATACGATTTCTTCTTTAATTGAGTATTCTCATCGTATTGTGAGTGGGTTAGCCGGAGTCACGGCTCTATTCTCATTTATTGGATTTATGCTTTTCAATAAACATCGTGAACTTAAAATTTATGCATTTTTTACATTGTTATTTGTACTAGTACAAGCAGCTATGGGTGCATTAGCTGTTAAGTTTTCACAATCTGCTCCAATCATGGCACTACATTTCGGATTTGCAATGATCGCTTTTGCTAGTTCGTCGATGATGGCGCTTGGTGCAAGGCGGATGGATCAGCAAAAAGGTGATTTGCCAATTCCAGATGAACCACCGGTGAGTAAAGGAATGCGTAATCTAACATGGTTCGCAACTATCTACACATACATGGTGGTGTATACAGGAGCCTTTGTCACACATACCGATTCTAGAGGTGGGTGTTCTGGCGTATTACTATGTAATGGTTCTATCTTACCTGAATTATCCGGTGGGGTAGCGGTAGCATTTTTCCATCGCGTAGCCGCTTATAGTCTGTTAATCGTTATTGCAGTGCTAGCACATTATGCCTACCGTCGTCATCCATATAATCCAGGTATTCGTAAGCTTGGAGTGACTGCGATCGTATTTATTATCATGCAGATTCTAAGTGGTATGTTGAATATTGTAACGATGAAAATACCAGAGTGGTATTTCTTCTCCAGCATGTTGCATACGTTGTTGATTCAGATTTTATTCGGTGTGTTATGTTATATGAGTGTGCGTGTATGGCAATTAAGTCGTGGTACACGTGGCAAATTAGGGCAAAATGTATAACCGTATGATCTATTTAGATAGCAATAAAAAGTGAATATACATCCAATAGATTGCGTCAGATGAACAATTGATGAAAAATTTCTAATTTCCTTAGGAAATATTCATTTTTGCTTTGACAAAGAGTGTGAAGTTCACTATACTGAGAAAAGATTTTCATTTTCATTCGAATTTTTCATATTTTCTTATCGAGAGTGGTGGAGGGACTGGCCCGATGAAACCCGGCAACCGATTTTGGAATAGCTATTACGTAGTTTTCCAAAATGTCATGGTGCTAATTCCTTCAAAATGGCGTGTGCAATTGGTACATAGCGATTTTGGCAGATGAGAAGGAAGTATCTCTAATAATAGAGAACCCTTTTCTGCGAAAGGGTTCTTTTTTTGTATAAAGAAGAGAGAAGTGAATACCGACATATATGATAGCGAGAATATATCCGACTTATTCGATGGTTTATATATGATTAATGTAATATGAATGCAGGAATGAAGAAGTACAAGGAAGGAGCACCTATCTGTGATTGAATTAAAAAGTATTACTAAAACGTATGGTAAAGGGAAAAATCTAAGCCCTGCGTTAAGCGGTATAGATTTGAAAATAGAAAAAGGCGAGATTTTCGGCGTTATCGGTCACTCCGGTGCAGGTAAAAGTACATTGATTCGATGTATTAATTTACTAGAACGTCCAACCTCTGGTGAAGTATGGATCGATGGTGTGGAAATGACCAAGCTGAACAAAGCGCGCTTACAAGCAAGACGACGCAAAATAGGTATGATTTTTCAACACTTCAATCTATTATCTTCAGCGACAGTGTATGAGAACATCGCTTTTCCTTTGCGCTTAGTCAAAACACCGGAACGCAACATTAAAGAAAAAGTGAAAGAATTGCTCGCTCTAGTTGGATTGGAACAACATGCCAATAAATATCCTGCTCAATTATCAGGTGGACAAAAGCAGCGTGTCGGTATTGCTCGGTCACTAGCTAGTGACCCTGATGTATTGCTTTGTGATGAAGCGACATCTGCTCTTGATCCTCAGACTACAAATTCGATTTTAAAATTGCTGGTCGATATCAATGAGCGCTTTAACTTAACAATCATCTTAATCACTCATGAAATGCATGTTATTCAGAGCATTTGTGATAAAGTAGCTGTTATTCATCGGGGCGGCATTGTAGAACAAGGGCCTGTAACAAATGTCTTTTTGAAGCCACAGCATGAAGTGACACGTGATTTTATTTTAAATGAGTCTAATAATGCTGAATTACTAATTACTTCATGGACAGCACCAAATGTTCCTAATTCATTGACTGTCAAAGTGTCTTTCTTGGGAGATAAAACGTATGAATCGATCCTTTCGCAAACGGTACGTCAAACTGGAGTCGATTTTGCTATTTTGCAAGGAACGATTTCAACGTTAAAAAATGTACCGTATGGACAGTTGATTGTTCGCTTTGAAGGAACAGAAGGAGACATTAAGCGTACACTCGATGGATTGACCGCTGAAGGTCTCGATGTGGAGGTGATCAACTGATGGGTGAATTAGATTTCTCACAAATTGATTGGAATGAATTCGGTACAGCGACCTTAGATACACTCAAAATGGTAGGCGCTTCTGGATTATTTACATTAATTCTAGGATTGCCATTAGGTATTTTGTTATTTATTACAGGGCGTTCTACTGTAGCATGGGTGCGTTATTTCTATGCAGTGATCGCGTTTATCGTTAATATTTTGCGTTCGGTTCCATTTATTATACTGATTGTGGCGATCTTACCATTAACGCAAATTCTAGTAGGAACAACGATTGGTGTACTTGGAACGATCCCACCATTAGTTATTGCTGCCGCACCGTTTTTTGCTAGATTGGTCGAAACAGCACTTCGTGAAGTCGATCGTGGTGTGATTGAAGCAGCGAATGCGATGGGAGCTTCGTTGTGGCAGATTATAACGCGCGTACTTGTACGTGAAGCAATGCCAGGGCTACTAGCAGGTTTAACGGTTACTGTGGTTGCACTAGTCTCTAATACAGCGATGGCAGGGATGATTGGCGCAGGAGGACTTGGAACACTTGCAATCAACTATGGTTATTATCGCTATGATACAGCGATCATGCTAGTGGCTGTAGTCATCATGGTTATTATTGTTCAAATTCTACAAATGCTTGGTGATCGTCTAGTGGTTCATTTTTCGAGAAGATAAACAGTAATACAAAAGAGATTGAGCATAGAGTAGTTATTCTGCTGAATATTTATACGATGATAGATAATCACAAATATTCAGCATTTGTATCATATACGTATACCAATCCAAAACTAATAAAGGGGTAGAGAAGATGAAAAAATGGACTTTGATTTTGCTAAGTATTATGTTGGTTGCTATCGTATCTGCTTGCGGTAACAAAGCAGCAGACAACACAGCAGCAACAGGAACAACAGAAGGCGGAGCAGAAACCGTAACATTGAAAGTAGGCGCAACAGCTGTACCTCACGCTGAAATCTTAAAACATATTCAACCTGCACTTGCTAAAGAAGGCGTAAATTTACAAGTTGTCGAATTTACAGATTATATTCAACCTAACGTTCAATTGAACGGCAAACAGTTAGATGCAAACTACTTCCAAACATTGCCTTACCTTGAAGAGCAAAACAAATCTCGTGGTATGACTTTAAAAGCTGTACAACCTGTGCACATCGAGCCTTTCGGTGCGTATTCTACAAAATATAAATCAATCGATGAATTGCCAGACGGTGCAAATATCGCAATCCCTAATGAAGTATCTAATGGAGCACGCGCTTTGATCTTGTTGGCTAACAATGGATTGATTGAATTGAAAGACAAAACAAACATCACTTCTTCTGTAAAAGATATTACAGCTAATCCAAAAAACTTTAAATTTACACCGATGGATGCGGCTTTTATCACTAGACAATTAGGTCAAGTCGATATGGGTATGATCAACATGAACTATGTATTAGAAGCTAAAATCGATCCTAAATCTGCATTGTTGACTGAAACAAGTAGCGCACCATATGCTAACTATTTAGTTACTCGTGAAGACAACCAAAATGATGCAGCTATCGAAAAATTGAAAAAAGCTTTAACTTCTGATGATGTTAAAAAATTCATCGAAGATACGTACAATGGTGCTGTAATCCCAGCATTTTAATTAAAATGTACAAATAAAAATAAGGTTATAGCCAAAGTTATGATTTGTGATCAAATACAAATGATAACGGGCTATAACCTTATTTTTTTATCTAGTATTTCGCTGATCGATGGATCGATCGTTTTACCTTAATCATTTACAACACTTGCCTGTACTTTTAATTTTCCTGTAGATCCATCGGTAGTTACCGCAAAGATGTTCCACAGCCCCCACGAAGCTTGTCTATATACATCATATAAAGGTAAATTCCATTGTTGTTGCTGACCAGGTACTAAACTAGATTTCATAAGATTTCTGGTATCATCAGGAAAGTTAATTTCGTAATCGATTGTTTGCTTGCCTGTATTTTTCAAGATCAATTTTATATCTACATGATTTTGATATGTAAAAGGAATATTAGCTTGACCTCCAGAGAGTATAAATGTCTGTTGTGGTAACCCTTTAACTTTTGAAGTAAAACGGGTCTGTTGATAGGTTACTAGGTTGTCTATCTGTGTGTGCGTTAGAGTAGAACGATTCACAGAATGGTGTAACACATGATGGCTAGTTGCGGTACCTGCAAATACAGAACTAGAAGTAGCTAATGATATAGATAAAACTAAAGGTACATATAATAACTTTTTGAGACTTCTCATTATTAAATTTTCCTTTCTGTTTTATTGAAGTGGATGATGTAATGATTATAACGTGTTATGTAACCTCCTTTTTTGATATACACCGATGTTATTTAGCTTTATGATGCCATTAAAATAGGAGGATAAATGATCAAACATTATATAAAATATGCAAACTATTTATTGATGAACCAATGGAGTAAAATTTGCTTGAGTTACATCTACAAGATCCTGTGGAGCGAGTTCTACTTGCATTCCAATTTTGCCTGCGCTGACAATCATCGTTTCTAAGATCATAGCTTCTTCATCAATAAAAGTAGGATACAATTTCTTCATTCCGATAGGAGAACAGCCCCCTCGAATATAACCTGTCCATTTCTGCAATTCATTCACAGGTAGCATATCCAATTTTTTTTCACCTGCTGCTTTAGCTGCTTTTTTTAGATCTAATTCTGCTCCTACTGGAATCACAAAAATAAACAAGTTATGTTTGTTTTGCGTGACCAATGTTTTAAATACCATTTCAGGTGGTTTATTAATTTTGGCGGCAACTGCATTACCATGAATTTTGCCGTCTTTATTATCGTATTCAATAATCTCGTATGCAATATTTTCTTTGTCTAAAATACGCATTGCATTTGTTTTGCTAGTACTCATTGAATGTACCTCCTTATCCAAAAAAAGCGTAATACATCTATTATAAACTATCTTTTCGTCATTCGTAGTCCTATATACGGTGTTGTTTGGTGATCCTTTTGACATCTATAGGTTAAGGTCTGTACACTAGATAAGAATAAGTATCATCCAAAAGCTACAATACAAACGTATTATATGATAGAAGCGCAATATAGTAGAAGATATGCGATAGCATTGTCTAGAGGAGGAACTTTTTTGGATCGGAAAATTGCCCTGATTACAGGCAGTGCCAAAGGATTAGGAAAAATGACGGCGCTTACGCTAGCGAGTCAAGGCTGTGATATTGCTTTAAATTATATGAATAGTCATGAAGAGGCTGTGCATCTACAATCTCGCATTGAAAATATGGGCGTACGCTGTATTGCTGTACAAGCAGATATCTCTATCGAAGAAGACATAGACCAGCTTGTAGACGAAGTAGAACAACAATTAGGCGGTATTGATATTCTTGTCAATAATGCAGGCCCTTTTATCCGGGAACGCCGTTTATTCGCTGATTATGAGCGGACAGAGATTATGTCGTTAATGCAAGGCAATCTTATTGGAGCGATGTTATTAGATCATCGTGTATTACCTCATATGCGTCAGCAGAAATGGGGACGGATTATTCATTTTGGGTTTGGACATGCTGCTGAATCCAGATCATGGCCTCAGCGTGCTGTCTATGCCGCCGCCAAAGTAGGATTAGTTTCTTTTACCAAAACGTTAGCTGTAGAAGAAGCTGAAAATGCGATTACGATTAATATGATCTGTCCCGGAGATATTCGTGGAGATAACAAAGAAAAGCGGATCGCCGATGTACTTCATCTAAGCGATGATGAAACACCAAGAGGTCGTCCTGGAAGTGGAGAAGATATTGCACGTGTGATCTCGTATCTATGCCATTCGGATTCTGATTTCATTACAGGCAATATTATGGATATTTCCGGTGGACTTGATCCGATTCGCCCTTATATCAAAGGGTAAACAGTTGCAATAGTAGCTAAAAAACAACCAAAAAAGCGTCCTGTTCCCCGAAGGAAACAAGACGCTTTTTGTTATGCCACGAAGGCAATCTATGATTACCTCTGTATAGAAAAGTCTGAATTAGAATACTTGGACAACCTCTTCCACACCTTCAACTTCTTCGAAAAGGGCGCGTTCGATACCCGCTTTAAGCGTGATTGTTGAACTTGGGCAACTACCACAAGCTCCCATCAACTTAAGCTTAACGATACCATCCTCAACGTCTACCAATTCAACGTCGCCGCCATCGCGTTGCAAGAATGGACGCAATTTGTCCAGAACTTCCAATACTTCATCGTACATTTCTACTTGTACACTTTCACTCATATTGTTCAACTCCTTTCGTAACTATATTATAGTATAAATACACCAAAATTTCAGCATTTACGCAATGATTTTTATACTCATTTCAAATTTCTTTATGAAAATGACAATATAAGCGTATATTTAGACACATTTTATAGTATGATGTTCAAGGTAACAACGATTGGAGGAATACAACCATGAGACCGATTATTGAGTTTTGCCAGAGCAATATGCATACAGGTACAGATCAGGTAATGAAGAAATTAGAAGCAGAACCTGACTATGATATTATAGAATACGGCTGTTTAGGTAACTGTGGCCAATGTTATGCCATGCCATATGCTCTAGTAAACGGAGAAATTGTCGCATCAGAAGATGCTGACACATTATATACATTAATTTTGGAAAAAATTAATGAAGCTGATGCTTGGGCTGATCTCGATTTAGATTGAGATCAGCTTTTTTCTATGCAATCAGCAACAACACCATGCTAAATATCACTATACAGTCGGGATGAAGTAAAAAGTCATCCTAGCCGAAATGATGTTTGGACATCCAGAGCACACCACTTTTTAGAAGGCGAGGCACTTTACCGGTAACAGAACTTTTGCCACCGAATCCAAATCCTGTACCGAATCCGGATTTTTTACCTAGAGCACCCAGTGTACCTTTTAATTTCAATGGATGTACTTTTGGTTGTTCACCTTTCCAACCTGCGACGATTACATTAGCAATCTGTTCTGCTTGAGCTTCAGCCGCCTGTGCACTAGCTGCGAAAGGAAGAGAAGCACAATCTCCACATACGAATACTTCAGGACGACCTGGAATCCGGTAAAATTCATCTAAAATTACACGTCCAGAGTTATCTTGGTTGACGTTCAATTCATCGATCAATGGAACAGGACGAATACCTGCTGTCCAGACTGTTACATCCGCAGTAATACGCTCGGATTCACCGTTGTAGACACAAGTCCCTTCAACACGACTAATATTGATATGATTGCGAACTTCTACATTATGCTCGCGGAACCATTCTTCTACATATTTAGATAGACGTGGAGGAGAGGAAGACAATAGACGCTCACCACGATCCAGAATACGCACATTTAGATCTTCACGACTTTCGCGAATCTCTGCTGCAATCTCTATTCCGCTTAATCCTCCACCTACGATATTCACAGTAGCTTGAGGTGGTAAATTATTAATTTTTAAGTACGTATCACGAGTAGCTGTGAACGATTGAATCGTACTGGTATATTCAGCAGCACCAGGGACACCGTGGAAATTATCGGTACAACCTAAAGCGATCACCATTTGATCATAAGTCAGCGGTTCGCCATCTTCAAATGAAATGACTTTATCTTCTAAATTAATCCCTGTTACATCACCATAACGAGTAGTGATTTTGGCATGTGTTGGGAATTTTACTCGTAATTCAAGATCAGAAGCAGTACCTGCTGCTAAAGCATAATATTCTGTTTTAAGCCCCTGGAAAGGCATACGGTCTACTAAAATAATTTGTGTGTCTGCTGGAATCTTGTGATCTAATAATTCGTGGGCTAGTGTAACTCCACCGTAACCTGCACCGAGTATAACTAAACTTTTCATGATATCTTCTCCTTCTGGTAGATAATAAATAGATGAGAATCGTACATGATCCCCGTAGTCATAATGATTTCAAAAATCATAAACATAGAGGCAAGTCATCCGGCGCAGAGAAGGCAAAGCGGTGAGCCGGGTGATGCCTTTTTTGCCCTAAAAGCCAAACATTGCCAGCTTCAAGGCGTATAAACGGGCTTTACTTCTAAGATACAGCGATAGGATATATAGAAAGTATCCACTGTATGATTAAGTAAAGCCCGGGGTATGAAAGTATCTGTATGATTAAGTAAAGCCCGGGGTATGATGAAATGTTGAATAGACGTAAAGACTATTCGTATACTTGAATTTCGTTGTAGAAAGTATCACGTTCTACAGGAATACGTCCTGCACCTTTGATAAGCCAGATCAACTCTTTACGAGTTAGACCTTCTGGAGTCAAAGCACCTGCTGCATGACTGATACGTTCTTTGATAATGGTACCGTGAGCATCAGAAGCACCGAAAGTCAAAGCCATTTGTGTTAACTGAGTACCAATGTTGATGAAATATGCTTTGATATGATCGATATTGTCAAGCATCAGACGGCTGATTGCGATTGTTTTCAAATCTTCATAAGCCGAGTTACGACGCATAATACTTGCATTTTTACTTTTCGGTTGCATAGACAATGGAATAAAGACCAGGAATCCATTCGTTTCGTCTTGCAACTCACGAATTTGTACCATATGACGAATACGATCTTCATAGCTTTCAATTGAACCGTATAACATCGTTGTGTGTGTACGCATACCCATATTGTGAGCAGTACGATGCACTTCTAGATAACGATCAACATTTGCTTTGTCGACACGCATTTTTTTGCGATATTCGTCAGATAAAATCTCTGCGCCACCACCGGTTAACGATTGCAAACCTGCTTCACGTAATTTGGTGAGGACTTGCTCAATATTCAATCCACTAATACGTGTAAAGAAATCAATTTCAGCCGCAGTGTATGCTTTCAGTACTACATCTGGAAAAGCTTCTTTGAGCGCTTGAAGAGAATCAACATAATATTGGAAAGGTACATTGTTGTTATGACCTCCAACAATATGGAATTCACGAACGCCAGGATGGTAATGTTGTTGAACATAATCAACCATTTCCTGACCACTTAGTGTATAAGAACCTTCTTCGCCTTCGTCTTTACGGAAGTTACAAAATGCGCAATGAGCTTCACATACATTGGTAAAATATAGACTCATATTTTCAATAAAATAAACCTTTTTACCATTTTTGCGTAAGTTCGCTTCATTTGCCATTTGTCCGATGGTTAGAATATCGTCACTCTCATATAGATATACCCCATCTTCAATAGATAAACGCTCACCAGTACGGACTTTGTGGAAAATTTCTGCCATACGAGTATCGGTTTGCGGTGTAATAATAGTAGACATGCTAGGTTCCTCCTGTTCTCCTTAAAACTTCTGTCTATCTTCTGTGATGTCCGAATCTTGTAAGACGCTCTTGTCATTGTCTTACACCAATAAGGAGTCAATGAATAATAGCAATTAAAAAAAGCACACCATATATGCTGTGAATCCTAACAATAAAAATGCCAAAATAACTTCATCTTTGAACGCATACTATATAATATACAACAAATTACATAACATAGTCACCTGATTTGAAGAATTAATGTGAAAAAAGTTACAACGGCACATAAGGTGTAACGATGTTTTGTTTTTGACAGAATTTCGACATTTCCTGTCATCCTTCACTTACCCATTATAAACCTCTCATGTAACGCGGGCAATACAATTACTTAAAAAATGAAAGATTATACGTAATGAATAAGCCTTGAGTGCAGTGGAACAGAAGAGTATAATGAAAAAGAAAAGGAGGGGATATCATTGATTACAATTAGTGACGCAGCAGCTTCGCGCATGAAAGGCATTATGGAAGATCAAGACATACCCGGTCTATTCGTACGCATCGGTGTTAACCCTGGCGGTTGCAGTGGATTCTCTTATGCCATGGGCTTTGATAGCGAAGAAACGGATAAAGATATATATATGACTATTCAAGATATGAAAGTCGTTGTGGATAAAGAAGATTTGAAATACTTGAACGGTTTGGAAGTGGATTTTGAAGAATCAGGCATGAGTGGTGGATTTACGATTCATAACCCCAATGCTGTAGCAACATGCGGTTGCGGATCAAGTTTCCGTACACGCGAAGAAGATGAAGTATTGGCTCAACCTTGTGAAGATTAAGTGAACACATGACATGAGTATAAGAAGACCTCGAAAGCGTACATTCACGTCATTTCGGGGTCTTTTTTTTGTATACAAGATCAAGACATACCTGTAATTAGAATTGAAAATACAGCGAAATTGTACAAAGGAGGATACGATCATGGCGAAAATAGATGAGCACGCATGGGCATTTATGGGCGGGGTGTATTTGGCAGCAGTAGGTATGTTTTTCTTAGCTTGGAAAGTAAGTGATCTTTTATTTTTTCAATAAAGGTTAGATTGAACGGGAAAAGGAATTTGAATAGAATATCGAAATAGATATAAAAAAGCGAACCCTAATTTTAATAGGCTTCGCTTTTTATATTTTAAATCTTAGATTTCCGTTTACGGTATTTCTGAACCATTAAAAAAATTAATCCGGCACTTGTAACATAGATACTGATCAGCACTAATGTTCTGCCATAAGGATGTTCAGCGAGGATCATACTATTACCAATGATGGATAGAAACGTTCCAATAAGGGCAATACTTCCGTCTTTACTCCACATATGCAACAGTTCCTTGGTGAGTAGATGATAAGTATTATGACAGTTGGTCTTCGATCGACTTGGTTAATGGAGATTCTACATCGCCGGTATGCTTGGTACTTACAGATTCGATCAAGACTAATCCGCATTCTTCTTCCGCGAGCGGATTATGCATCGTTCCTTTAGGGACAATATAGAATTCCCCTTTTTGCAAAGTGATGTCTTCAGCATCTTGGAGACGAATCACAATGCTGCCATAGACCACTAAAAATAACTCATCTTCATGATCGTGTTGATGCCAGACCAGTTCACCTTTTACTTTAGCGACTTTGACATATTGATCGTTTACCTGTCCAATGATTCGTGGTGACCAGTGCTCTGTAATTTTGGCTAATTCTTCTGCAATATTGGTAGGATTTAGTACGTTTAACATCATCAACACTCCATTCTGCAACTATGTATAGGATCAAATCTTATAGATATCGTATATTTTAACACGAATTCGATATTAATCTTTAACGTTTTGTAGTTTGAGAAAATCCCAGTTCATTAGCAATTTTAACTTGGTATGCAGTTCAGCTTGATCGATCGGCATTTTATTGTCGATCCACCAATGAAGTACACCTAAGACAGCTCCTACATAAGCCTCTACAGTAATCTCAATATCGATAGCACTCATATGTGTAGAATGAGCAGTTACATATTCTTTAATACCATTTCCCATATCACGGCGGATAATATTACGTAATGAATCTTTTTCTTCGGATAACAGTTGTGAAAATAAGTTTTTATGTTTTGTTGTAACCGCAAGTAGTTCTTGAAAGATTTCTGTAGGCGTATGCTGCGCTAATTTGAATTCTTGTTCTGCAATCTGTTGTAGCGTATGCGAAAGTAATTGGAATTTGTCATCAAAATGAGTATAAAACGTAGTCCGATGAACCATAGCTAGATCACAAATTTGTTTGACGGTTATCGTTTCAAAAGATTGTTTTTCGATCAACTCTAATAATGATTGCTGTAACAACTTATGTGTACGTTTTACTCTAAGATCTTCTTTCTTTTTATCCATACAAATTCTCCTATCTGTATTGTTATTCTACATATTTATGATTTTGATTCTTGCTGCGACTTATTATACATCATACTATTTAAACTACAAACATCAATTAAATATACATGTGTATAAAAAGAGGAGAGATAAATATGAGCAACTTAGATGTACGACATCAACTTACCAACGAGGAAGAACAATTATTACAACGTGCTACTGATTTATTTCCAGTGTTGAGAAAGTTCGGACAGCAAATTGATGAAGATCGACACATTCCGGAAGAACTTATTGAACAACTTGCTGCGGCAGGATTATTTAAATTAGGAACGCTTAAAAAGTATGGTGGATATGAAGTAAGTATCCGGGCTTTAGTCGAAATTATTTCTGAGGTGGCTAAAGGGAATGGTTCAGTAGGTTGGGTAGTACAGATTATTAATGGCAATAATTTTAATGCAACATTGTCTTTAAGCCCTCAAGTGTTAGATTTGATTTTTGAAGAAGAAGAGGAAGTGCGATTCTGTTCTGTTTTACAAGGACGTAAAGTTGATTTTCAAAAAGTAGATGGTGGGTATCTAGTGGAACAAGGTGTATGGGGATTTGCTTCCGGTTCTAAACATGCTACTCACGCTTTATTGAATCTAAGAGATAATCGGTCGGTGAAAGACAATGCGAGTATGTTATTAGCAGTGGTTCCGATGAGTGAAGTGACGATTATAGATGACTGGTATACGATGAGTCTGCGAGGTTCGTCTAGTAATAGCATACAAATTCATAATGTATTTATTCCTGATAAATATATCGTGGATCAAAGCGAAAATATGTATACAAATATGAATGTTCTATCCAATGAATCAGAACATATCAACCAATACAAACCGTATACTCTTATTATTTCGACATTAACTACAGGCATTAGCGCTATTCTTGGTTTGGCTAGAGGTGGTTTGGAGTATTTTGTTGAGACAGCCACTCGCAAAGGAATAACAATGACTACTCACAGCATACAAGCAGAAGTAGGGCATATTCAGTATAAAGTAGGGCTTGCAGCGATGAAGATTGAATCCGCTCACCTGCATATTAATCGTTCGATCGAAAGTCTTGAGTATCATATTCAGAAGAAACAGCCATTTACTGAAAAAGAATTTGCCCAAATTCAAACGGATATTGGTTATGCGGCTATGTTATGTACTGAAAGTGTCGATATGTTGATGGTCGAAAGTGGTGGTAGTGTCATCGCTGATTCTAACCCACTTTCTCAAATTTATCGCGATATTCGCGGTGGAGCGAATCATGCACTGACCACTGCATCGACTGGACTTGAATTGTATGGACGTATCTTATTAGGCTTACCCCCTCAAAATCTACTGACTCTTTCGTATCGACCGATCTTAACAGTCTAATTGAGAAAGGTGCAGATGCTATATGATGAACAAAATCACGATTATTTCAGGTAGCCCTAATAAGAAGTCTCGTGTGAACGGACTGGTCGATTATGCTGCAAAATTGTTGATAGATCACGGCTATGAAGTATCTATTATCCAAGTAGCTACATTGCCAGCAGAAGATGTGATGTATGCTCATTTTGGCAGTAAGGCTATTTTAGAAGCTAATGCACAAGTTGCAGAAGCTACAGGAATCATTATAGTCAGTCCTGTATACAAAACAACATTAACTGGACTGGTCAAAGCTTATATTGATCTGTTACCGCAAAAAGGGTTGGAGCATAAAATAGTGGCTACGTATTTGGTAGGTGGAACGATATCCAATTTGTTATCGATCGATTATGGAGTTAAGCCGATCTTGGCTTCAATGGGAGCCTATTGTTTTGCCAAAAATGTATTTGCCGTAGATCATCAGATTGAACGAATAGAGGAGAATGAAGATCAGATTCATTTTGTACTGAGTGAAGAAATGAAGCAACGTGTTGAACAATCTGTCAACGATATGATTAATTATAGAATGATGACCGTCTAGAATAACCAGAAACCTTAAAATCTTTTTAATAACTATTCACAAGGAGTTCATATGCCTCTTTTACAATAGCTTCACAGCCAGCACATCACTACAGGATGGCAGGCTACACACAAGGAGGCAATTGGAATGAAGAAATGGACACTTCTTTTAGGAACTACGATGGCGATCGCTATGTTATCTGGATGCAGTACAAATAGTGAGACTGCATTAACAGCACAGACAACGACCAGTACAGCAGACGCTTCTGCAACTGATTCTACTACACAAGCCACTGCTACACCGAGTAGAGGCACAGAACAAGCAACTGCTGATCTAATGGGCAAAATCAAATCTATCGATGGAAATAGTATCACTTTATACAAATCAACAATAGACCCTTCTCAGATGGGAAAAGGTAGAGGCGGTGGTATGAGTGCACCACCAGAAGGGCAACCAGGTGATGGAGGTGCTTCTCCAGCAGATGGTGGACAAGTTCCTCCAGCTACGCCTGATGGAGAGTCTGCTCAAGTACCTGCTAATGCAGGTTCACAAGCTCCAGCGGCATCTGGAACATCGGATACCACCAATGATAGCGCAATAGGGTCAACACCTGCTGAACAAGGCAGTAGAGGCGGAAATAATATGTTTTCAGAGGAGACAGTCACTATTACTGTATCTGATAATACAGTGATCTCTGCAATGACGATGGAAAATAATGAAATGACGACAACGACCAAAGCACTTTCCGATCTCAAAGCAGATGATGTTATCAATGTCTGGCTAAACACTGATGATTCTTCGTTAGCAGACCAGATTCAAATAGTTAACGGGATGGGTGGTGGAATAAGAGGCGGTCAGATGAAAGATGATACTGCTAGTCCGGCATCTTCAACAACAGATACCACAACTACAGCTAACTAATAATATAGCAAAAAAGAGTGAACAGGATTGTTCACTCTTTTTTTTGCTATATTCATATATCGTATTAGCCATCAATAACGATATGATAAATGATTATATTTTATGAAGAAGATTCTTCTGTCGCTACTGGAGCAGAAGCATCTGCTGGCGGAGTAGGCGGGGTACTGCCATCTACAGGTGGAGCTGGTGGTGTAGGAGGAGTACTTCCATCTTTAGGCGCAGGTGGCGTTGGTGGAGTGCCTCCATTTGCTGGTGGTTGTGGAGCTTCATGCACTTCGATTTTCGTTGCTTGTTTGCTTGTATCTGATGCAAGGATTACAGCAATATGATCACCAACGTTAAGGTCAGATAACGAAATAGTCGTTTCGACATGTCCTTTTTCTGGACTGTGTGAAGTTTTGATAATATCTGTGCCACTATACACATTGATCGTTACACTTGTACCTTCTGGCAACGGTCCTTGTGGTTTGCTATACGTATCTTTACTAACAGATGATTTTGTAGAAGATTTCGTATTTTTAGAACTGGATTTCGTATTTACTTTACGATCTGTTGCCGGTAGTGGTGGTTTTTCAGGCGCAGTGATCGTAATTTGATTACCACTGATCGATTTAATTTGACCGATAACATCTGCTTTTTCACCTTTCAATCCCGGGCCACCATCTTTACCAGGTGCAGGTGGAGTAGGGCCACCTATTGGAGGAGCTGGTGGAGTTGTTCCATCCGGTAATGCAGGTGCATCTGCAAGTACCGTGCGTTGCTGTGATTGTACAGATGTTGATTTCGACTGATCTGAAGAAGATGCTGCAAATGCGGATGGAGCTGCTACAGCACCTGCAATAAGCGCTGCTGAGAAAGCTACGTTAGATAATACTTTAAGTGTCTTCATGAATATACCTCCTTTAATTTGAAGGACTGTTCAATAGGCACGTCCTTAAACGGAAGTATAGATAGGGATTATGAACTCAATGTGAACTAAAAATGAATAGAACATTAAAACCTGAGTTTTACCATAAAATTGTCTAAACAACAGTAAATGCAAGAAAAAGGCAGCAAACCGCTAGCTTCAACGGTTCACTGCCTTATTGTTTCAACAAGAGATGCTTTACAGTTTGTGGGAAAACAATTTTAAAAAATATTTTTTAAATCATAAATTAGATGATCATTTGCTTGTTATAGTTCATTTTGTTGTGGTTGATTTTGCAGTAGATTTGGTAGTTGTTGCTTTTGGAGTAGTGGTAGCAGGCATAATTTCAATTTTGGTCGCTTTGGTTGTACCTGAAGCTAGTGTTACGAAAATAATATCACCTGCTTTGAGACTGGATAGTGTTTTTTTGGTTTCTGTTGCTTTGGTGCTACCTGCGGCGCGCGTTACACTGACGATACTTGTCGTACTGCTTACAGTGATACTGGTTGTCGTTGTACTGAAAGATTGAGTCGGTGGAGTCGTTCCTGTTCCTGCGGTTGGAGCAGAGCCAGTAGGCGGAGCAGCAGGCGCTGTACCACTAGGAGGCGCTTCGCCCGCTGCTGGAGCAGTCGTTCCTTCTTTACCAGCAGGAATATCTGGTTGTGTAGAAGATTTGTATAATGTAATTTTGCTACCGCTAATCGATTTGATTTTACCAATCAATACATTGTTCATAGCTTTGGCATCTTTAGCCACAGTTGTTGCCGACTTGGTCGTGGTAGCGGCCTGAGCTGTAGATAGAGTAGAGAGGGAACCTACTAACAAAGCTGCGGAAAGAGCGACACTGGAAAGTACTTTTAATGTTTTCATAAATTTATATTCCTCCTAAAGTTCGTAACACATTTATTGTGATATTTAGCCGAGGTGTTATACCTCTTCACGTAGTATAGATGCGTAATATGAACTTCAAATGAACATCATTTTAAAAACGCAAAAAAGCCAGTTACTCACTTCCTCTTCACAAAGAAAAAGTAGACAACTGGCTTTTACATATACGATCAAATATTAATCAATCTGTTTGAAACATAGTCGATTCACGAGAGTATAAGCTTTTGGTTCCAGATTGCAGATTCCGAACACGAACAGATTCATTCGTATATGCTTCTACATAACCACGTCCAATTTCACAATATACGCCAGCAGGATCTTCCTGCCATACTGTAATTAGACTGCCAGACAGTCCAGCGGTAAAAAAGTCCATATCTTCAGTAAGTGTGTGTTTTTTGTTCGATTTCATGGGGGTTCCCCTTCCTATATTTAAAACTGCCTATACCCGACAGATTACTTCCGGTAACGATTATACTCTAAGATGTACTCATAAGGCGATGGTTTTTTGTATAAAGACAGAAAAAAATCGGGAAGTGATAGATTCCCGATTTGTATTTGTTAAAATACCAAACGTATGATCGCAATAATAGCTAAATGCGCGGGATAAAAGGAACGCCATATCCAGCGTGGAGGTGAATACAGTTTTGTTTTTGGATACAATTGCAGATGAATAGCGATCAAAGCTGTTGCTAGAACGCTAAATACCTGAATATCTGAAAATCCTCCAAACAGTACAAACACAACAGTAAGCGCCAAATGAGCGAAAATTACCCAATAACCGGTCGTATAACGAAATACCAATACTAATAGAACGCCGTACATCCCATAATCCATATGTAGTTGATCTGCCAACCAGCCTACAGCAAGGATCAGAAGAAGTGAAACCGGAAAATATTTCAGTGATAGTTTATCAATTGCGATCATTAAAAGCAAGGAAATAAATAATGTACAGACTACATTTAAATTCGTAATATCAAAAGCATACATAAAAGGAAGTTGCGATAAAGCGGCAATAATTAGTAATCGAATCGTATATTTGCGTACATTGCGTGTACGTTGATAACCAAGTACAAGAAAATAACAATAAATAGGAAAAGCGATTCTACCAATAACACGCAAATACCGTTCATCTGGAAAGAAAGCATACCCCAAATGATCGGTTAGCATCGTAAGCATAGCTAACCATTGCACAGGCATACCTCCTTTTCGTTACTTCATCAGACTAAAATTAAATATCGTTTGTACGATCAGCGAAATAATAAGCAATCCAAATATAGAAAAGCCGATTCCTGCACCTTTACGACTTTCTTTAAAAAATTTGCGACTTAATGCAAACACAAGTCCTGCAATCGCTAACAATACAAGTACGATTATAATACGTAGAAAAATAAATACACCAACGCTCACTAGGGCACCTCCTGCAAATTTTAAATAATCTTATGTTTACTATACGACATATTGAGGGGTGTAATCCAAGTAAAAGATGAACATTTCGCAAAACCACAAAAAAATGCTCTTCTCTCCAGCGGATTCGTGATCCAGTGAAGAAAAGAGCATCGATAAAGCGAAACTACATTTTCATATTACTGCTGTGTCCTGGAGACAATTTCGCATCAGGATCAACATATACTTTAGCGTTGTTGATAGCCGTAGGCGCTTCACCAAAACCAACAGCGATCAATTTAAGCTTACCAGGGTAAGTAGTGATATCTCCAGCAGCAAAGATGCCTTCAACGTTCGTTTCCATACGAGAATCAACAACGATCGAATTGCTATTGATCTCAATACCCCATTCAGCGATAGGGCCAAGTGAAGAGATAAAGCCGAAGTTAACAATTACATCATCGACTTCGATTTCTTGTGTTTCTTTAGTTTTGACATGAGAAAGAGTGACACGCTCGATCGTATCTTCACCATGCAATTCTGTAATTTCTGTCGGTGTAATGATTTTGACGCCAGAAGCATTCAAGTTCTCTACACTATGTTCATGAGCACGGAATTTGTCACGACGATGGATCAAGTATACTTCAGCTGCGATCGGTTCGATCATAAGCGCCCAGTCTACTGCGGAGTCGCCTCCACCACTGATCAATACTTTTTTACCTGCAAAACGGCTCAAATCACTTACAAAGTAATGCAGATTTGTTTTTTCAAAATGGCTAGCATTCGGTAAATCTAGACGACGAGGTTCAAATGCGCCTACGCCTGCTGTGATAATAACAGCTTTACTTTCGTGTGTACCTTTATCAGTAGTGACGACAAAATGACGATCTGCTTTCTTTTCTACATTAAGTACTTTTTCTTCCAAACGAATATCAGAATCAAAATGATTCATTTGTTGTTGTAAGTTGTTCACTAGCTCTTGCGCTGTAATTTTCGGGAATCCTGCTACATCATAAATATATTTTTCAGGATAAAGGGCAGCTAATTGTCCGCCAAGTTGAGGCATACTTTCAATTAGTTTCACTGACGCTTGACGCATACCGCCATAAAAAGCAGCAAACATCCCGGCAGGCCCTCCACCAATAATAATAATATCGCTTAGTTCGTTGTTTGTTGTAGATGACACTTCACAAGCACCTCCGTAAATTAGTTCGATCTTACCCAATTATATATCATAAAGAGAATATTTTTAAAACGACAATTCTCAAAACAGCTCCTATCAATCTTATCGCAATTTGCAAAAGTAAACAAAAAATAAACAAACTCCATCTTTCTGATGCACAAAAATATATAAAAAGATAGATAAAAAATTAAATTTACTCTTGATATTTCAAAGAAAAATAGATATCATTTCAGTTGGGCTAATGATGTCATGTGACGAAAATAGAACATTTTTTTCAGAAAACGTAAATTTTTTTGAACATATTCGCTAGAAAGAGTACAATATAATGTGACATATCCTATTGCGCTTTTATGATGAATGTAATCATTTGTCTACTGTTGTGTATATTTTCACAATTTTGTGAAGGTATACGGAGCAATCATGGTTATATATGGGTATCAACTATTTTAACTGATTTTATCGTTTCAGTGCAAAGTCTATTGTTATTGATCATTGTAACGCTTTGACATAGGCGATGTACTTCAATGAAATACATTCTGAGTGAATCATTGGAAGGGGAAAATGAATATGAGTAGCATTCCTAAAATTGTTATTTTGGGCGCAGGTTATGCAGGTATTCTTGCTGCACAACGTTTGCAAAAAGAACTGAATTATAATGAGGCTGACGTAACTTTGGTTAACCGCCACGACTATCATTACTTTACAACACACTTGCATATGCCAGCAGCAGGTACAGACAAATTGGATAATGCGCGTGAGCAAATTTCCAAATTGGTTGATGAGTTCAAAATCGATGTAGTGAAATCGAATGTACAAGAAATCATCCCACAAGAGAAAAAAGTTATTTTGGAAGACGGAACTTTGTCTTATGATCACTTGATCATCTGCCTAGGTGGCGAACCAGAAACTTTCGGTATCCCGGGTATGCTTGAAAATGCGATGACGATTCGCAGTATCAACTCTGTACGTAAAATTCGTGATCACATTGAAGCACAATTTACAGCTTACAAAGTAGATAAAAAACCAGAGCGTTTGACTTTCGTAGTCGGTGGCGCAGGTTTCACAGGTATCGAGTTTGTTGGTGAATTGTCTGATCGTCTACAAGAATTGTGCAGAACTCATGGCATTAGCCGTTCTGAAGTTAAATTGTACAATGTAGAAGCAGCTCCAACAGCATTGCCAGGTTTCGATCCTGAATTGGTTGAGTATGCTATGAAAGTTCTACAAAACAAAGGCGTAACATTCAAAATTGGTGTTGCGATCAAAGAATGTCTAACTGACGGTGTTATCGTTGGTGAAAATTCTGAAAAAATCCATGCAAACACTGTCGTATGGACAGGTGGTATCCGTGGTAACCGTCTTGTTGAGCAAGCTGGATTCGAAGCCATGCGTGGACGCGTTAAAATTGATGAGTACTTGCGTGCACCAGGACACGAAAATGTATACATCATTGGCGATAGCTCATTGATGTTTAATGAAGAAGGTCGTCCTTACCCACCAACAGCGCAAATTTCGATGCAACAAGGTGTACTTTGTGCACAAAACATCGTAGCAGCTATTCGTGGACAACAACCTAAGAAATTTGTATTCAGCAACAAAGGTACTGTAGCATCCCTTGGTAAAGGCGAAGCAGTAGGTATCGTTGGCGATCGCAAATTGAAAGGTTTTGTAGCAGCTCAATTGAAAAAAGTAATCGATATTCGTTACCTATTTATTATTGGTGGCGTATCGCTTGTTATGAAAAAAGGAAAATTCTTATAAGATGCGTCACTGTAGCGTTCAGGTACGTGGACTTCTTACGCGTGAAGAGCTGGATCGGTATAATGGATTGATCGAAGTCGGTGGATTTTTGGAAGAGCAGGGTCGTTATGATCTTGCTTATCCGATCCAAAAAGAAATTGATATTTTGATCTTACCAGCGATAGAACGTTTGAAAGACAAAAGTCGTGCACGAGATCGTGATGATCAGGAATATCTAGCATCACTAGAGCGTGCTCAGGATTTGTCCGAAGAAGTCTAATTTGAAATGCTCATTCAAAAGCCAGGTCCCTTTTAAGGAACCTGGCTTTTTGTGTTTTACTATACGATTAGTTGTTATGATTCGTTGTAGCTGAAGGAGTAGAAGCATCTTCTTCGATTTTGAATTGTCCGATTTCTTTTAACAAATGATCGGCACTTTCAGATAAGTGTTTGGAAGAAGTAGAGATACTCGCAATCGATTGAGTCTGTTCGATAGTAGAAGAAGCAGCTTCTTCAGTAGCAGCAGCACTTTGTTCAGATACAGCGGCAAGCCCTGTAATGACATCAGATACTTGGTTAGCGCTTGATTTTAGAGAAGTCACTCCATCAGATACATGAGCGATCTGTGAAATAATACCGTCTACCGAAGAGCGAATTTGTTCAAAAGAATCTTTGGTCTCGTCTACAGATTGTTGCTGTTGAACAGTTGTATCACGGAATGAAGATAATTCAAGTGAACTTTGTTTGCCAGCTTCATTCAACTGAATAAGCAACGCATCAATATCAGAAGCAGAATGAGAAGCTTGTTCAGCTAGCTTACGAACTTCACTAGCAACAACAGCGAATCCTGCTCCATGTTCGCCGGCACGTGCAGCTTCAATAGCGGCATTAAGAGATAGTAGATTGGTTTGATTACTGATTTCGCGAATAACGTTTGTGATCTGTGCAATTTCATCTAGTTTTTTCAGCAAAATAGCGTTGGAAGCTTCTACTCGTTGCGTAGACTCTTGTCCTGCTTGAGCTAGCGATGTTTGTTGAGAGATCGCTTGTGTACCCCGCTGCATAGCATCATTGACTTCACTGATCATATGAGAAGCTTGATTAGCACTAGCCGCTACTTTTTCAAGTGATCCTGTCATATCCATAACCATTTCAGCACCGGATTGGATCGATTCGGCTTGATCGCCTGCACCACGAGCGATTTCTTCGATAACTGTAGAAATCTGTCCTGCGATATCTCCTGAATTGGTAGCATTACGATACATTTCAGTAGAAGCTTGATTGACACCTAAAGCAGAGTGAGAAACGGTCTGAATCAAGTTACGCAAAGCGGTGGACATCGTATTAAAAGCAATGCCTAACTGAGCAATTTCATCTTTCCCTTTAATAGCAACCACAACTGTCAAATCACCTTCAGCCAACTGTTGAGCACTTTTCTTAAGCAAGATGATTGGTTTGACGATACGAACGGCTACCCAGAAAGCTAACAAAGCGAATAATAAAGTAAGAGCGATAATAACAATAATGTATTGATTGCGTAATTGTGTGTATTCAGCAAAAGCTGCTTTTTTAGAAGTAGAAGAAGCAACAATCCAATTGATACCTGGAATTTTTTCATAATAGAGTAATTGAGGATCGCCTTTATAAGTGTATTCCATACTACCTGAATTTTGGCTAAGAAGTGTATTTGCTACATTGGTATAATCGGCTTGATCTTTAAGTGGTTTGTTAACAAAAGAAGCATCCGGATGAGACATTACATTTCCATTAGGATCGATCAAAAATGTAAAACCGTTATTTGTTTTGAGAGTATCGATATAGCTAGTAATCGTAGATAATAAAATATCTTCTGCTATAACACCGGCAAAGTTACCTTGAGGGTCTTTTAGAGGAGCACCAATAAAGATGGCTTTATATGTTTTGGTACCAGCATCTTCGTAAGGAGCACTGACAAATAGTTTGTTAGCTTTTTTAGTTTCTTCATACCAAGGTCTTGTGCGAGGATCATACCCTGGTGGAGCTTTCCAATCGCCACCATCTAAAAAAGTAGCGTCTTCTAAAGCATAATACATATCAAAAATACTTTTTGCATTACTTTCATCTTTAAAAACTTGTAGATGTTTTAATGTAATTTGATCTAGCGGAACAGTACTGTTGATTAGAGAAGCTAGTGTTTCTACCACTTTACTATTCGTGTTAACCCAACCGTTGATTTGTGTAACGCCTTGAGTCACTGTTTTTTTGACATCGGCATCGACCGATTGAGTAGCTTGTTTTTTAATAATGTACAGAGCAGACCATCCAACAGGAACAGCAATAAGAATAGCAGTAGCTATAACAAGCAAAATCAATTTTACTTTTAACGTCATGAGTACCCCTCTTTTCTATACGTATATAAAAATAACGAACAAGTATGAATGCGGTTTAATTGCTTGTTACTTATATCGTCATCTCAACTTTAATTAATTACCTTTTCCGACAAAATTTTTCTTTATATTTACCTTTTTTGTCACAAAAATAATTCTTTAGTCCTAAAAATAAATGATTCATTCAAGAAATAAATAAAATTAGAAATGAATTATGAAGATTCTGTAAAAAAATATATAACAAAAAAGCTATGCTCTTAATAAAAGAACATAGCTTTTTTAGATGTGAAATTATTGATTATGATTTGTAGTAGCAGGAGGTAGCGCAGAAGAAGAGTCTTCAATTTTGAATTGACCGATTTCTTGTAATAAATGGTTGGCACTTTCGGATAATTGTTTGGATGATGTTGAAATACTAGCGATTGCTTGAGTTTGCTCTACGGTTGAAGAAGCCGCTTGCTCTGTAGAAGCCGCGCTTTGCTCCGATACCGCCGCCAATCCAGTAATGACATCAGATACTTGATTAGCGTTAGATTTGAGTGTCGTTATTCCTTCAGACACATGACCGATACGTGAAATAATATCATCTACCGATTGACGAATATGTTCAAAAGAGTCTTTGGTTTCATTAACAGACTGTTGCTGTTGCACAGTCGTATCGCGGAATGAAGATAATTCGAGAGAACTTTGCTTGCCTGCTTCATTTAATTGAATAAGTAGTGCATCAATATCAGAAGCAGAATGAGAAGCTTGTTCAGCTAGCTTACGAACTTCACTGGCGACAACAGCGAATCCTGCTCCATGTTCACCAGCACGTGCGGCTTCGATCGCAGCATTAAGCGACAATAGATTGGTCTGGCTACTGATTTCACGAATAACATTTGTAATCTGAGCAATTTCATCTAATTTCTGAATCAAAATGGCATTCGAATCTTCTACACGACGAGTAGAGGCTTGACCGGCTTGCGACAGGGCTGTCTGTTGAATAATAGCTTCTGTACCCCGATTCATAGCTTCATTCACCTGAGTGATCATATGAGCAGCTTGATCTGCACTGCTGGATACTTTGTCTAGAGAGTCTGTCATTGTCATAACCATTTCAGCACCGGATTGGATTGATTCGGCTTGTTCTACAGCACCACGAGCAATCTCTTCAATAACCGTAGAAATCTGTCCTGCAATATCTCCTGAATTAGAAGCATTATGATACATCTCAGAAGAAGCGGTATTTACTCCATGCGCTGACTGTGACACGGTCTGAATTAAGTGACGAAGAGCAGCAGACATGGTATTAAAAGCAGTTGCCAGTTGAGCGACTTCATCTTTGCCTTTGACGGGAACATGAACAGTAAGATCACCTTCTGCTAATTGCTGCGCACTTTTTTTCAAAAAGACGATAGGTTTGACGATACGAACGGCTACCAAGAAAGCAAAAACAACAAATAATAACGTTAGGATAATAATAGCGATCGTATATTGATTGCGTAATTGGGTATATTCTGCAAAAGCCAATTGCTTAGAAGTAGAGGAAGCGACAATCCAATTTGTACCTGGAATTTTACTATAATAGAGTAGTTGTGGATCACCTTTATAAGTATATTCGGTACTGCCTGAATTTTGACTCAGTAGCGTATCTGCAATCGCGCTATAATCGGCTTGATCTTTGAGAGGTTTATTAATAAAATCTGCATTGGGGTGAGACATGACATTACCATGTTGATCTAACAAAAAGGTAAAGCCACCTTTGATTTTGATATTGTTGATATAATCGGTAATAGTTGATAATAAAATATCTTCAGATAGTACACCTGCAAAATTGCCCTGACTGTTTTTGAGCGGTACTGCAATCGAGACTGCATAACCATCTGTAGTTGCATCTAGATAAGGATCGCTAATAGATAACCCATTCACTTCTTTTGTTTTTTGATACCACGGACGTTGTCTAGCATCATAACCCGCATCAGGAACCCATTCAGTTCCATCCACAAATTTTCCATTTTCCAGTCCAACATAAATATCGGATATGCTTTTAGCATTAGAAGCATCTTGAAATACTTTTAGATGATTGACTGTAATTTGATCCAGTGGAACGGTGGCGTTGATAACAGAGCCGAGGGTTTCGATTACTTTACTGTTGGTATTAATCCAACCATCGACTTGTGTGACTGCTTGAGACACTGTATTTTGAAGTGTTGTATTGACTGACTTGGTTGCTTGATTTTTGATAATATACAGTGCTGACCATCCAATAGGGACAGCAATAAGAATAGCAGTCGCCATTACTAACAGAATCAATTTGACTTTCAACGTCATAAGTACCCCTCTTTTCTATATGATTATCAAAATCTGTTTATGCGACTTTGATCCCTTAATTGTTGATTATATCGTCAATAGTTCTGTATTTCTGTATATTTTTCGACAAAAATTATATGTAAATAAGAATTTTTTTATTTTTAGATAAGTCTTAAGGACTAATTAAAAATAATCACTTCTATAATGAATTCTCCCCAAATCTAAACAAATAAAAAACCTCTGCATAACGTAGTGTCTAAGACACCGCAGAGGTTTTGAGTGGATATGCTATTTACAATTTGTATCTCAATAGAAGATCAAAGAGAAGATCAAAAGTATTAAAGTTTGAGCATTTCTTCGAATTTAGCGGTGTCTAGCATACTGCCGACGTAAAATGAACCAAATTCTCCAAAACGAGCACTTGCTTCATCGAAGCGCATTTCGTATACTAATTTTTTAAATTGAAGTGCATCGTCTGCAAATAACGTTACGCCCCATTCCCAATCATCCAGTCCAACAGAGCCGGTAATGATTTGTTTGACTTTACCTGCATAACTGCGTCCAATCAATCCATGACTACGAATCATTTCACGACGCTCATCCATCGGAAGCATGTACCAGTTATCCCCTAGATTACGGGTTTTGTTCATCGGATAGAAACAGATATAACGAGAATCTGGTAAAGCTGGTTTTAGACGGGCAAGAATATGTGGATTTTCCATTGGATCGCCTTCTACATGACTAGCCATATAACTACTAAGTTCTACAATACTCACATATGAGTATGATTTTTTCGTAAAACTAGCGAATGTTGTTTTATTAAATTCATTTTCGATCGCATTCAAATCTTCTAACGTTTCACGTAAGTGCATCATCATAAAATCAGCTTTTTGTCCAACAACTGTATAAAGAACTGTACTACCACTACCGTCATTGCTAACAGCTTGCCAATCATGAATAAGAGCGTTCAATTCGTCGATCGCGCCGGCACGTTCTTCATCGTCTGCTGCTTTCCAAGCATGCCAATCAATTGTGCGAAAATCGTGTAGTGCATACCAGCCTTCAAGCGTAGCTACTGCTTCATTCATAAAATCACTCCTATATATTAGTGGAAACTATTGTTATTCATAAGTATACTTACACATCTTGATCTATTGTAACCGAAGGAGTCTACACAGAGCAATTGACTTCACAGTCTGTTCATGGTTGCTTCATCATAATGGTGTAGAAGAATAGAACAATCTATAAAATATATTCATTTCTAGCGTAATGGCGCAAAAGGATGATTGTCGTGGAGATCGAAGGTGTTTATGTTCCAAATTCACCTTTCTTTTCAGCATTGAAATTTCAAGATTTGTGTTAGAATAGAATTCCGCATGCACAGGAGCAAAAAGAGAGGGGGCGGATCATGCGCATTAAGAATCTACTTCATTTTACTGAAAATCACCGATATTGCGTGTACCGCGAATTTGGTATAGGTGCGCTGGATGAACGGATGCTTAGTCTGGTTTATCAACCGTTAACAGGGGCTTTTGCGATTAGTGTATATCGATTATTGTGTGAGCATGTCGAAGCACAGCAAGTAGGTTATTCCCCAATAGAACAACAGCGTCGTTTATTTTTAACGTTAGGGCTTGAACCGGGAGAACATGGACGTAAATTTTTGGTCGAGCAGACTTCGTTATTAGAAGCTGTTGGCTTATTGCAGACCAATCGCGTATATTTCCCTGATCAAGATGATTATATATATGAATATGAATTACAACAGCCGCTATCACCAAGTGAGTTTTTCCGAACACAACATTTGACATTGTTGCTACGAGACAAAATGGGTAAGTTTGCAGTGTTATCTTTGCGTGAGCGTTTTTTAGCCAAAGAACCCGATGGCTGGGGAGACAATACCGTTCAAAAAGAAAATATTTCACAACCGTTTTATGATATTTTTGAACTGAATACCCATGTGATTGATTATGAATTAGAGCAAGCGCTGACAGAAGTAAGTGCGCAACAGCGTAGCAGTCAGCCGAAGCTAAGTGAAGATGATCTGATTAATTATGCAGATATTATTCGTTATTTCCCGCGTGGATCACGTAACCGTATATATGTAGAAAAGTTGCGATTTTTACCAGAGCAGATGAATGTACTGAGCTATATTGCGTATAAATATCGTCTGGATATTCAAGATATTTGCCGGATGCTAGATGAAGATGGCGTATTTGATGCTAAAGGCGAACTGGCGGAAGAAGAAATTCAACGTCGTGCCAATCTGCAATTCCGTCAAGGGAAAAAGCGTCAGGAAGAACGACAGATTCATGAAGCCAAAGTGATCTCGCTTCGAGAAGAGAAAAAAGAAGAATCTCAAGATTTACCTGTAGAATATGCAGTTGAAATGGAGTATTATCTGGAAGTACCGCGTCAATTTACAAGCAAATGCGATATTCATCAATATAATACAATTCTACGCAATGAACCCTATACGCGCGTTCTGGAAATGTTTTATCCGGGTAGCGTGCCTAACAGTGTGAATGATATATTCGAACATGTCGATATTAATTATAAATTGTCTGAAGAAGTGGTTAATGTATTGATACATTACTTGTTAGCGATCAAAATGTCTCAACCGGGTGAGCGCTTGAGTAGTAAATTTGTCGATTGGGTAGTGACCAATATGCTGAATCAACAAGTGGATACGTATGAAAAAGCAGTTCGTTATGTCAGAGAGCAGAACAAGCTCGATCTCAAAATTAGCGATCAAGCGAAGCTACAAGCCAAAGGTGGCGCAAATGGCGGTAACAAACGTACCAATACACGAACGTATAACCGATCAGCTAATGCCAAGCCGGAGATTCCGATTGTCAAAAGCGCACGTGAAGGTAGTAGTATCGTATCTGATGAAGAAATTGCAGAAGCGATGCGATTAGCCGAACAAATGCAATCCGGACAAGATCGTGTCCAAAAGACCAATAGTTGAGCTAACGCAAAAGGAAGGGGCAAACTGCCATGGAATCCCTCGGTGATCTGTTACGGCAGATGAAAAGTCCGCGCTTTCGGGAAGAGTCACAAAAGATTGCCGGGCGTCTACTCAGTGATCCGCTTGTGCTGGAATTAAGAGCACAGCATCCAGAGCTTACCGATCAGGAACTCATGACGAACCTTAGTAAGCTATATCAATATGTAGGCGATCGTGGTCATTGTGATAACTGCCCGGGATTGGATAACTGTCCCAATGATTTTCAAGGGCATTACACGAAACTCAGTGTAGAACCTTCTGAAAGTGGAGCCAAGTTATACGACCGCAAAACACCTTGTCATAAACAATTAACAAGACAACATGAGCAACAGGTCAAACAGCGTATTCATAGCTTTTATATTGATGAACGCGCATTGAATGAAGGGTATAATCCCAAAGAAATTGTAGCGAAAGATTCGAATCGTGTACCCGCTGTTGTACAGATTTTTCAATATATTAGTGACACCAAGCAAAATGGACTATCTCCGCAAGGGTTATATTTAGAAGGCGGATTTGGAACAGGCAAAACATTTTTGGCGTCTTATCTACTGCATGAATTAGCCAAAGTTGGTCATACCGGCGTTATTGTCTATATGCCTGACTTTGTAGAAGACCTCAAATCTATGTTTCAAGATAACAATCGAATGAAAGAAACGATGGATATTATGAAGCATACCGATCTGTTAATCTTCGATGATATCGGTGCTGAAAATTTAAGTTCATGGGTACGAGATCATGTGCTAGGTTCGATTCTCAATTATCGGATGAATCGAAAACCGACATTTTATACTTCTAATTATTCATTGGCTGATTTGCAAAAGCATCTTAGTTTTACGAATAAAGATGGCGAAGAATTTTATAAAGGGGAACGTTTGATGAATCGAATCAGTCCTTTTGTAAAAGTCATTCGGGTTGAAGGAGAAAATAAAAGAGGCGGTATGAGCAATAGCTAGTATGCTTATCTCGTTATTTATGATACAATACTTACTAATTGATAGATAAGTATGAATAAATCGTAACATCTGTTTCGGAAACTCCAATGTTGTGTTATAATAAAGGAGTCAGGAATGACAAGACTTGTTTAATGTTTAAATAATATTAATTCAAAATAAAAGTTACTCAAGGAGGATATTTCACATGGCTATCGTTAATGTATCTGATCAATCTTTCACAAACGAAGTTGAAGGACAAGGAACAGTATTGGTGGATTTCTGGGCACCGTGGTGTGGACCTTGTAAAATGCTTGCTCCAATCTTGGACGAGTTATCTACAGAAGTAGGCGACAGTGTTAAAATCGCTAAAGTAAACGTAGATGAAAACCCTGAAACAGCTTCACGTTTTGGTGTTATGAGTATTCCTACAATGATCTTCTTCAAAGACGGTCAACCTGTAGATAAAGTAGTAGGCTTGAACTCTAAAGATGCTCTTAAATCTATTCTTGCAAAACATCAATAATTTGTAATACGTAAATCCTGCCGATTTACTCATCATGAGTCTTTATCATAAGTATTATGAATTACCAATAGACATAAGTGAGTGTATACGACTAGCTTATGTAAAACCTCCGGTCATGCACCGGGGGTTTTTTAATTGTATAATTAGGGTACAAAGTATTTGGCGTTAAAAGTACTATATCGTTAGAAAGGAGAGATTTATGGACTCTCATATGGATCTTATTCAAGAACAAGAACAAGCGATGAACAATATTCGCAACAAACTCGCCTTGTTACCGGATTTATCTGGTTGTTATTTAATGAAAAATCGTGAAGGTACGATTATTTATGTAGGTAAAGCGAAAGTGCTCAAAAACCGGGTTCGCTCTTATTTTACAGGGAGTCACGATGGTAAAACGCAACGTCTGGTTGCAGATATTCGTGATTTTGAATATATTGTGACTGCAAGTAATATGGAAGCTCTTATTCTGGAATGTAATCTGATCAAAACGCATCAGCCTAAATATAATGTATTGCTCAAAGATGATAAAACTTTTCCATATATCAAAATCACCAATGAGCCACATCCACGTCTGGAAGTGACGCGACGTATTCTTAAAGATAAAGCCAAGTACTTTGGCCCTTATCCGAATGCTTTTGCTGCTCAACAAACCAAAAAATTGTTGGATCGTATGTATCCATTGCGTAAATGTAAAGTCATGCCTAAAGAAGTCTGCTTGTATTATCATATGGGACAATGTCTTGCACCTTGTGAATTTGAAGTGCCTCAACAATCATATGATGAAATTAAGCAAGAAATCAGCAAGTTTTTGAGTGGCGGTCATGAAGAGATCAAAAAAGACTTGCAACGCAAAATGGAAGAAGCCGCCGAAGATCTGTATTTTGAACGTGCCAAAGAATTACGGGATCAAATTATCAATATCGATGCCTTGATGGAAAAACAAAAAATCACGATGGCAGATGCGAAAGATCGTGATGTATTTGGATTTGCAGTGGATAAAGGCTGGATGTGTGTGCAGATTCTATATATGCGTCAAGGTAAAATGATTGAACGTCATGCTTCGGTGTTTCCTTTTTACGGAGAGCCTTATAACGACTTTATGTCTTATGTGACGCAGTATTATAGTGAAAATCCAGCGATGCCTCAGGAAATTATGTTGCCTGTCGAAGAAATGATTGCAGATGAACCGACCGACGTTAACGATCAAGCTATCGACCATGCTGAAGAAGCAGGGTTGGATAGTAGCGATCGTGAACAAGTCGATGCAGAAGTGGTTAGCGATCGTGTAGCAGAAGAAGGAACAGCTTATGCAGTGCAGACAACAGAACAGTCTATCCAGCAAGCAGAAGCCGCTAATGCGTCTGTGTCTGTAGTAGAAGGTGCTAACGAGCCAAGTGGACAAGCGGAGAATAACGAACAAGCTGATCCTTCGAGCAGTGCAGCCGCGCTACAGCAATGGTTAGGCGTGAAAGTTCTTATTCCTCGTCGTGGATTGAAAAAGCAAATGACAACGATGGCGCAGGATAATGCTAGAGTATCATTGGATGAGAAATTCCGTCTGATTGAACGTGATGAAGAGCGTACTTCCAAAGCAGCAGGTAATCTAGGGCAAGCGATTGGACTAGAAAGCCTTGAACGGATTGAAGCTTTTGATAACTCTAATATTCAAGGAACCAATCCTGTATCGGCGATGGTTGTATTTATTGATGGTAAGCCAGCTCGTAAAGAGTATCGTAAATACAAAGTCCGTACGGTCGAAGGTTCAGATGATTATGGTACTATGCGTGAAGTGATTCGTCGTCGGTATGAACGTGTAGTTAAAGAAAATCTACCGATGCCTGATCTCATTGTAGTCGATGGTGGTAAAGGACAGATTTCTGCGGCAACCGATGTATTGGAAAATGAATTAGGTTTATTTATCCCTGTCTGTGGATTAGTCAAAGATTCCAAGCACCGTACTTCTCAATTGATGGTCGGTGATCCAGCAGAACCGATAAACTTAGCGCGTGATAGTCAGGAATTTTATCTATTGCAACGAATTCAAGATGAAGTCCATCGCTTTGCAATTACGTTCCACCGGGAACAACGTGGTAAATCGATGATTACATCGCAATTGGATAGTATTCCAGGGATCGGAGATAAACGTCGCAAGTTACTACTCAAACATTTTGGTTCACTCAAAAAAATTAGAGAAGCCAGTGTAGACGATTTCCGTCAGTTAGGTATTGGCGATAAATTAGCGAAGCAGATTCTGGAAGCTCTCAAAGAAGAATAAATACACAAATATAATCAATATAACGTAAGCGCATCAATCCTCTTTGGTAGCCAACGATTCGATCAATCTAACACCTTATGGTGATAGTCTGTGAATGATAATCTAAAAGAGATACAAAAAAAGAGTAGCCATTATGGCTACTCTTTTGGTTTATTTTCATGTTCAGACGGTGGAACTGGGCTTGTATATTGTTGAAATTGTTGCGGATGATCTGGATACTGTTGTTGTCCTTGTGTTGGACCATAGTAAGCTTGCGGGATCGGTGCAGGAGGTACATAAGGTGGATATGCATTTTCGACCCCTTTGTTTTTGGTAAAAGTATAGATCACTACAGCTACAATCGCTGGTAAAGCAATATAGAATACACCAAGTAAAATATTCACTATTCCACCCATACTGATGAGACTGAGTGACATTAAAATACTATCGAAAATAACATGTGCGAATACAGCTGCGATAAAGCCGTAACGTAAAAAGATAAAGCTGAATAACAAACCGATAAATAACAATTCAATCGGACGAGAATATACAGGATAGATCGGATACAACGTATGTCCAAGCGCCCAGATCATTGTAGTAATAAAACAAGCTACAAAAGTATTACGTACTATTTTTTTCAGCATCGCAATACCGAATAGACGATAGACCGCTTCTTCGCCAATCCCTGCCATCCATGCTAATAATGGGAATAGTGCTGGATAGATCATATTATAAGGCGAGCTGGTATCATCTGTAGCAGAGTACACACCAAGTGCATTTTCCAAAATTAAATAAATGATCGACTGTACTCCTAGCAAAATGAGAGCATACAAGTAACCTACAGCAACGCTATGCAATACATATTTGCCATAACCAATTTCTTTTGAACGTGGCCAGATATTGATTCCACGTTCTCTCCATAATCCATCTCCACCGACAAAGGAGAAGTAGAGTAAAATCGCCATCAATACATTTAAAATCAATTGAAGACCAATAATGACATAAGAAACGATTTTGTTCGATTCACCGAGTGTAATATCGACCAGAATAGGCCACATATTGAGCACACTGAATACTGAAATAGCGCAATAGATAATGCTGAGCACAATACCTCGTTTGAATGAAGTATGTCTACGTTTTAGTGAACCGAATACGATAGCCAGTACACCAAGTACAAGCGTAAACAGTCCATAACCGAGTGCGGTTAACCAACCAGCTAATGTTGTCTGTTCTTTGACATAAGCTGTGTACGTATCCGGTGGAGTCAGTACCGGCTGGAAGGAACGAATTTGTCCATACTCATACGTAAACTTGAGTTGTAACTGACTATCGCCTAATTTTCCGTCTTTGGTAGTGTATAGCAAATCTTGTTGATTCCCTTTGGTCTGTAGATTTAATTGTCCTACATCAAATCCCATTGTTTTTAAAATAGGTTGTGCTTGTTCTTGCTTTTCAGCCAGTGTAACTGATTCGTCTTTTTCAGTTGTAGCTGTAGGATCAAGACTAAATGGCTGTGATGCTCCTGTCTTGTTATCATACATAGAAAAAGCAACCACTTTACCGGTATTCATATGTACATCAATATCGAGTGCATCCCCGGTACCTACATCTGGATAATGAACACGAAACACATCATAAGGAGCTACTTTTTCTAACTTTTGCATATACGTCTGTGTTAATTTCTCTTTGGCTACATAACCGCTTAATTCAGCATTCGTATGATACGTTACTGAAGGAGCAGGCAGATCCGGTAATACCAAAGTATTATTGGCAAAAGCTTTGGCACTGTCGATTGCTTTTTCCTGACTAATCACATTTACTTGTTGAACTTCTAATGTGTCTGAAGCTGTAGAAGGGAATACTTGTAAAAGTAAAAATAATACCAAGCCGACAGCAGCAAGCACACCAAGAATTTTGTAATTCGGTTTGAGCTGGACGGGTTGTCCGGTGGGGTTCATGAACATCCTCCTTCAATTTTAAAAATACCTATTTAGTAGAGGGATAGATATTTTGTGATACAAAAATCGTTTTTGTTTAAGCTGTGGCATATGCATACTACTGAATGTTAGTGTAACGCAATCTTTTTTTGATTGCAAAACGCTATAGCAGTCTCTACTCAGAGGAACTATAATCAGAAGCAGTTAGACCATTTGAATACGTATTATTTCAAGAATAGAGAGGTTGAATCGATTTTGAAAAATGGTTTTGAAATAAAAGTGTGGACTCCACCTCGTATTCTTGCTATCGGTTATGCGGTCTGTATTTTAATAGGAACGTTATTATTGATGTTACCTGTTGCTCATCGAAGTGGAGAAGGGTTAAGCTTTTTGAATGCTTTTTTTACAGCCACTTCCGCTACTTGTGTGACAGGGCTAGTGGTTGTAGATACAGGAACGTTTTTCTCAACTTTTGGTCAGGTCGTGATTATGTGTCTGATTCAGATCGGCGGACTTGGATTTATGACAGTAGCCACATTATTTGCACTGGTTTTTCGAAGACGTATTTCTTTACGAGAACGTCTGGTTTTGCAAGAAGCGATGAATCAAGGCGATATGGAAGGGATCGTTCGCTTAATCAAAAAAGTGATTTATTATTCATTTGCGATTGAATTGATTGCTGCTTGCTTGTTTACGCTGCGTTTAATGGCAGATTTCCCGTTAGGACAAGCGATGTATTATGGTGTGTTTCATGCGGTATCTTTATTCAATAATGCCGGGTTTGATTTGTTCGGTCATTATAGTAGCTTTACCCGCTATGTGTCCGATCCAGCAATCAATATGATATCGATGGCTTTGATCATATTAGGCGGGTTAGGGTTTGTTGTATTGTCTGATTTGATAGAATATCGCAAAAAACGTAAACTATCTCTTCATTCCAAAGCCGTATTATGGATGACTTCGATTTTGCTTGTTGGGGGTTTTGTACTCGTTTTTGCATTTGAATTTACGAATATGAGAACGATTGGTAGCTTGAGCTGGGACGGTAAGTTCTGGGGATCGTTATTCCAATCGGTTACCACCAGAACAGCAGGAGCTAACACATTGGATTTAACACAGTTAAGACAAGCGACTTTATTGTTAACAATTATTCTGATGTTTATTGGAGGTTCACCGGGTTCGACAGCAGGTGGAGTAAAAACTACGACCATTTTGCTCATGATCGGAGCTGTTATTAGTATGGTAAAAGGAAAAGAAGATGTGGTTCTATTTTATTTTCGGATCAACAAAGATCGGATTTATAAAGCGTTAACGATTACGGTCTTTTCTTTATCGTTAGTTATTGTAGCGACAATGATTCTGACAATGACAGAAGCGACTGGATTTATAAATGTGTTATTTGAAGCCACTTCTGCATTCGGTACAGTTGGATTGTCACTTGGACTCACACCTAATCTAAGCACACCCGGTAAATTAGTGATTTGTTTGTTGATGTTTGCTGGACGAGTAGGCATGATTACACTGGTCTATGCACTCGCTCCAAAACAAGGCAAAGAACTGTATCGTTATCCTGAAGGTAAAATCATGATCGGTTAAAATCAGTAGGTTTATTCATCCAAGCGTATCGAATCATTCACCGTTTCAAATTGTTCTTTGGTATCAATAATCCATTGTCTGGCTGCTGAACCTAGATCAGAACTTTCACTATACAGAAGACATGTTGTACGGCGGGTCTGTTCCAGTTCAGGAATATGAAGAGAAACCAGTTCATTCCCTGACAATAACTGTTCGCCTACATAAGATTTGGGTAACAACGCAGCAGCCATACAGATCGGTAATAGACGGACAATCGCTTCAAATGAATCGATCTCCATTCGCAAATCGGGCATGACGGTATAACGATGAAATACATCATCTATTAATTTACGATACCATGTGCCTTTTGAGAAAATAATCATAGCCAAACCTTGTAAATCTTGCATTGTAATATCTTTTTTATCTGCTAGTAGATGATTGCCGGGTACTACCAATTCAAGATGATCGTCAAATAAAGGCACACAAATCAGACCGGATTCATGGATAGCTGAAGCGACTATACCTACATCTACTTTTTTATCACGTACCGCATTGACGATTTCGTGCGTTTTACCGGTGATCAATTTGAGCTCTGCATAAGGGTGTTTACGTGTAAAGCTACTCACCAGTGGAGGCAATGTCGTCTGTAAGGTCGTCAGACTGGCTCCAAAGGTCACTGTTGTCTGATCCTCAGACTTATAGCGATTAAGGCTTTGTAGGAACTTGAGGTTCTGCTGGCGCTGTTCTAAAGCGAATGTATACGTAAGTCGTCCAATCGACGTTAATTCCAGTCGTTTACCATTACGATTAAAAAGGGAGACACCTAGATTTTCTTCTAATTTAGAGATTTTACGAGACAGCGCAGGCTGAGATAAATTTAATAATTTAGAAGCTTGATTGAGACTGGATTGTTCTACAACGACCGCAAATATATCAATATCTTCAAGCATCTGGAATTTATCCTTTCCTCTTATGCGTTTTAGTTATAACAATTAATAATTATATTGCAATTCCATTATAAGTCAAAGTAGAGTAACATAAAAAGTGACACAACTTGTTCACAGGATTTGAGCATTGTGAACAGATTGTAAAGCTACGGAAGATGGGGACTTCCTACGCGGAGATTGACGAAGGTCCGAACATCTCTCGTTAATCCACGTCCGGGACAGCATTAACTAATGACTGTCACTATGAAAACGCTCTTATTATGAAAGGGGAACGTCATTCATGAAAGGGTTTTACGCCAGAAGGTTACACTCATTATTAGGGGTCATTCCGCTCGGAGCTTTTTTTATTGAGCATATGATTACCAACTTTTCTGCATACGAAGGCGGAAAAGAATCCTTCGATAAAAGTGTGGCATTTTTGAATAACCTGCCACTTGTGCTGGTTTTGGAAAGTTTATTCATCTTTTTACCACTGATTTATCATGGAGTCTACGGTCTGTATATCGCTTATCAAGCGAAGCCAAACAATGCTAATTACGGTTATGAACGTAACTGGCGCTATACACTTCAACGGATTACCGGTGTAATCACGTTCGTGTATATTGTATGGCATGTATTTGAGACTCGTTTCCAGGTTGCTCTCGGTAATGTAACTCATGAGCAATTAGGCGGAGTTATGTACAATATCGTGACCAATCCAGTAACCTTCGTACTTTACACTATTGGTGTATTGGCAGCTTCGTTCCACTTTGCAAATGGTCTATGGTCTTTCCTAGTAAGCTGGGGAATTACAGTAGGTCCAAGAGCACAACGTGTATCTTCATACGTATGTATGACACTTTTTGTGATTGTATCTATTATGTTTATTTTGTCTCTTGTCGCTTTCCGCAATATGGAATTCGAAGACCCAACGGTTGCATTGCAAGCGATTCGTCATTTCGTAGCATAAACATGAAGTCATATTAGTGCACAGCACAATAGATATACCGTAATACCTTATATTTGCTTCACTCAGCTCATAGTCGAACAGATGTAACGTGATGAACGGTGGCAGGTGAACCGTTCTGCTGTTCGTTGAAGATAGAAGAGCTATAAGGATCAGTAGGCTAAGGGGAGGGTAAATCGTTATGGCAACATCCAATATTATTGTCGTGGGCGGCGGGCTAGCGGGCTTGATGTCTACAGTCAAAGCAGCAGAAGCAGGCGTTCATGTACATTTATTTTCATTGGTACCGGTCAAACGTTCACATTCCGTATGTGCGCAGGGCGGGATCAATGGAGCTGTAAATACAAAAGGTGAAGGAGATTCACCATGGGTGCATTTTGATGATACTGTATATGGCGGTGACTTTTTAGCGAATCAGCCACCAGTTAAAGCAATGTGCGAAGCAGCACCTGGTATTATTCACTTGATGGACCGTATGGGTGTTATGTTTAACCGTACACCAGAAGGATTGCTTGATTTCCGTCGTTTTGGTGGAACGAAGTTTCACCGTACCGCTTATGCAGGAGCAACAACAGGTCAACAATTGTTGTACGCACTGGATGAGCAAGTACGTCGCTGGGAAACAGCGGGGCTTGTAACTAAGCATGAAAACTGGGAATTTCTTTCTGCTGTATTGGATGATGAAGGTGCATGTCGTGGAATTTGTGCACAGGATCTTCGCAATATGGAAAGTGGTTACGTTCGCCGCAGATGCTGTAATTTTGGCAACAGGTGGCCCTGGTATTATTTTTGGTAAAACAACCAACTCGGTGATCAATACAGGAACAGCAGCAAGTGCTGTATATCAACAAGGTGTACATTATGCGAACGGAGAATTTATTCAAATTCACCCGACAGCGATTCCAGGCGATGACAAATTGCGTTTGATGTCTGAATCTGCACGTGGTGAAGGTGGACGTATCTGGACGTATAAAGATGGTAAACCGTGGTATTTCCTTGAAGAAAAATATCCATCTTATGGTAATCTCGTTCCCCGCGATATTGCAACACGCGAAATTTTCCAAGTGTGTGTAGATGAAAAATTAGGGATCAACGGTGAAAACATGGTTTATCTGGATCTATCACATAAAGATCCAAAAGAACTGGATGTTAAATTAGGTGGTATTATCGAAATCTATGAAAAATTCATGGGTGATGATCCACGTAAGATTCCGATGAAAATTTTCCCTGCGGTTCATTATTCAATGGGCGGTATGTGGGTAGATTATAATCAGATGACTAATATTCCTGGTCTGTTCGCTGCTGGTGAATGTGAGTACCAATATCATGGAGCAAATCGTCTGGGTGCTAACTCATTAGTATCAGCGATCTATGGTGGTATGGTTGCAGGTCCAAAAGCAGTTGAATATATTAAAGGATTGAAAAAATCTGCTGCGGATATGCCGACAACGATGTACGATCAAATTCGTAAACAGCAGGAAGATAAATATACGAACCTAATGAATATGCAAGGCAATGAAAATGCGTATGTTTTGCATAAAGAATTAGGTGAGTGGATGACTGACAACATGACGGTAGTTCGTTATAACGATAAGTTGCAAGCAACGATCAATAAGATCAAAGAGCTAAAACAACGTTATACGAAAATCAATATGAATGATTCGTCCAGTTGGAATAATCCTAGCGTAGCCTTTACGCGTCAATTGTGGAATATGCTTGAATTGTCTGAAGCGATGACACTTGGAGCATTAATGCGTGATGAGAGTCGTGGAGCTCACTATAAACCTGAATTCCCAACACGTAATGATGAAGATTTCCTCAAAACGACCAAAGCAACTTGGACACCAGATGGTCCACAGATTTCATATGAAGATGTGGATGTATCTCTGATTCCACCGCGTATACGTGATTATTCCAAAGATTAAGACACATGACACCTATCTCAGTGAAGTGATTAATTTAAGGGGGCATTAGAAATGGCGGAAACCTCAACACAGAGTAACCCAGCTAATGTAACGGCCAAAAAAAACGTCAAGTTTATTATTACCCGTCAGGATAAGCCGGATAGCCCATCATATACAGAAGAATTTGAATTACCTTATCGTCCAGGGATGAATGTGATCAGTGCGCTGATGGAGATTCAACGTAACCCTGTCGACAACACAGGTAAAGCAACAGCACCTGTCTGCTGGGAATCCAACTGTTTGGAAGAAGTATGTGGAGCTTGCTCTATGGTAATCAATGGCAAGCCACGTCAAGCGTGTTCTGCACTGGTTGATAAATTAGAACAACCGGTTCATATTGCGCCAATGAAAACTTTTCCAGTAGTACGCGATCTTGTTATTGATCGTAGCCGTATGTTCGGTGCACTGAAAAAAGTAAAAGCATGGATTCCGATTGATGGTACGTATGATCTGGGCGCAGGTCCGCGTATGCCAGAGAAAAAACGTCAATGGGCTTATGAATTGTCGAAATGTATGACTTGTGGTGTATGTCTAGAAGCTTGCCCGAATGTGAATGACAAAACAGACTTTATCGGCCCTGCGGCGTTGTCTCAGGTTCGTCTGTTCAATGCTCATCCAACAGGTGAGATGAATAAAGAAGATCGTCTAGATGCATTGATGGAGCCAGGTGGTATCGAGGGATGCGGTAACTCGCAGAACTGTGTACGCTCTTGTCCAAAAGGTATTCCATTGACAACTTCGATTGCAGAAATGAACAAAGAAACATCCAAGCATATGTTCAAACGGTGGTTGGGTGTATAATGGTATAGTCGTATATACGATCATACCGGGTTGATAGTAAGCCACTGATCAGGCGGGTTCCGTGTAAAAGCGGAAACCCGCCTTTTATCTTGAACCGGTGGTAGATAGGAGTGATGTGCGTGATCAGTGAAAGACCGATAAGTTATGATCAATTAGTAGAAGAATTTAAAGCATTAGGCATTACAGAAGGGATGAATATTCTAGTACATTCTTCGCTCAAAAGTCTGGGAGGATGGATTCCGGGAAGTGCTGAAACCGTTATCCTGGCTTTGGAAGCAGTATTAGGGGAGTCAGGCACATTGATTATGCCTACTCAAACATCACAATTAACCGATCCAAAAGGATGGATGTATCCACCTGCTGAACAACGTTGGTGGAATCTGATACGTGAAAGTATGCCGCCATATGATCCTGATTTTACAGTGACGACAGGTATGGGCGTTATCGCTGAAACGTTCCGTAAACACAAAAGGAGTCTACCGTAGCGCCCATCCTCAAGTATCGTTTGCCGCATGGGGTAAGCATGCAGAAGAATGGATGAGCGATCATGATCTTGATTTTGGATTAGGCAGCCACTCACCTTTACAAGATTTATATCATGCGAATGGATATGTCATGATGCTTGGAACGACATATCATACCAATACATCGATTCATCTGGCAGAATATATTGCTGAATGGAACGGCAAAAAAGAGATTACTATGAAAGCTCCTATGATGACGGATGAGGGGAAACAGTGGGTGAAGTTCAAAGATTTGAATTTTGATTCCGATGATTTTGATGAAATTGGAGCCGATTTTGAACAGGATTGTCCCCATTTATTTACACAGGGATATATAGCCAAAGCCAAAACACTTTTGATTCAGCAACGTGGACTGGTGGATTATGCGGCAGGTTGGTTGGAAACCCATCGTTAAGGATAAATAATTAGAAGTAGTATTTTATAGGAATAAGTAGACATCGCTTATATAGAGAGGGGAATAGTTATGATTTGGAGAGAGCATGAAGATGCTTTTATTATGATTCGTCAGCATGACCACGCAAAATTGTCAGGGGAATTTGCCCGTCATTTGAATCCTCAGTATATTGAACAAAAAGAGCGCTGGGATGAGGTGCTGATCGGCTGTGAGCAACATGATCGTGGCTGGATTCCTTTAGATGAGATTCCACTATGGGACGATGCGAAGCAAATTCCATTTTCATTTATGCATTTTCCAGAACCGGCGAAATTAGTCTTTTACAGATATGGAATTAAAGAATTGGAAAATATGACGCCCTATGGTGGAATGTTAGCCAGTCTGCATTATGCGGCGTTAGTGAGTCATTATGGAGAAGAAGATCCGTTTTGTATCGCTTTTGTCAAAGAAGAAAAAGAACGTCAAGAACGTATCAAAGAGCAAGTCAAACCTAATGAACAGGCGCTCGCATTTCATCGTTCTGTATTGGAATTATGTGATGATCTATCGCTATATGTATGCTTAAATGATCCTGGCGTGAGCAAAGAAAATGAACAGGATTGGTGGAAAGAAGGATTTGAAGTAGGGAAAAAATTCGCTTTTACAAACGATCAAGCAATTATGCCCAAATGGGTAGACGAGCATCGGGTGAGTCTGTCTCCATTTCCGTTTGAAGCTCCATTTACACTGGAATTGGTCTATCGCAAAGTGAATAAAAAAGATATTCAACAATCCGGTCTGGCTCAAGCATTTGCCGACACTGAAAAACAAACATGGAACATCGAATTTGTCCCATCAGAATCGTAATAGATGGGTACTGGTATCTCTTAATGGTTGTGATCATTCTTATATGCCCATTAAGAGATACGTATTTACATAAGCGTTTTAATCAAAACGCGATCAGGTTCAATAAGAGCGAGATTTTTGTAAAGCAAAATATCTATTCGTTAAGCGTTTTGAATAAAACGCGATCAGGTTCAATAAAAGTAAGATTTTTGCAAAGCCCAATATCTATTCACTAAGCATTTTGAGTAAAAATGTGACCGAGTTCAACGAAAAAATGGAATAATAATGCAAGTGTAAAATGAGCAGGTCACTATCGTAAATTTGACGATAGCTGTTGGATTCGGCACAATAAGCATAATATGTTCAACCGCCTGCGGGCAGCCGAATCCAAAGGAGGAATTTTAGCCTGAATCCCTATGACTCTTTACACACACTTTATGATCCGATAAGAATTCCTTTTTATTTTAAACATAGATATGATATCACCCGTAGACAATTTTTGAAGCGAAGTACAGTCGTAGTCGCTTCTCTAGGATTGGGAACAGCAGGATATACGTGGCTAGGAGAGCCGAATTGGTTAGACAAAGTCTATATCGATTTACCGCTTCCTCAGTTACCACCCAGTCTAAACGGGATGAAATTAATTCAATTTAGCGATGTCCATCTAGGTATGGGCAAAGAAGCATCCGATCTGGAAAAGTTAGCCGATATCATTATGGCGGAAAAACCAGATATGATTTGTTTTACAGGAGATATGGTAGACGATGATCCAACACCTTTACGTGCAGGAGTAGGCGCACTTCAGAAAATGTCTGCTCCGTTAGGCAAATTTGCAGTATTGGGGAATCATGATTATTTGCAAGATGTGCTGTCTGTGTCTACTATGATAGAACAAGGCGGATTCAAAATGTTAACAAACGAAAATGTACAGATCAAGCAACCGGATGGAACACTTGCGATTATTGGTCTGGATGATCAGTTACTCGGCAAGCCTAACGTAAATAAAGCGACAGCAGATATTGGTAAAGACGCTTGTCGTATTTTATTGATGCATGAACCCGATTATGCGGATAAGATTCCGATTAATTTTGGTTTTCATTTGCAATTGTCAGGTCACAGTCATGGCGGGCAGATTCGATTGCCCTGGTTCGGCGCAGTGATTACTCCTCGTGGCTCGCGTAAATATATTATGGGCTGGTATCAAGCAGGGCCACAGCGTCAGCTTCCACTCTATGTTAATCGTGGCATCGGAACGTCTCAAGTGCCGATCCGCTTTCTCTGTCGACCGGAGTTGACGATATTTACGCTTAGACGAGCAGAGGGTTAATAGCAGTAAGAAGAAGTTGTATTTGTAAAGCCAAATGCGGAAGAAAAGATATTTTGCGGGGCAAAAATCATATTTAATGGGATTAGAAGAGGTCGCATTTATGAAGCCAAATGCTGGATGAAAGATATTTTGCGGTGCAAAAATCATGGTTGATGAGATTAAAAAAAGTCGCATTTATGAAGCCAAATGCTGGGGGGAAAAGAAATGGAACGTATTGCTTTGGTGTCTGATATTCATGGAAATTATCCGGCTTGGCAGGCGGTATTAGCAGATATAGATGGAAAAGGAATTACACGTATTTTTTGTCTGGGCGATCTGGTTGGTAAAGGGCCGGATGCGGTCAAAATCACCGATGAAGTCGCTTTGCGTTGTGAAGTCATTATTCGTGGGAATTGGGAAGAACTTGTTGCCCGCATGAGTGAAAATGATGAATTGTTTGGCTGGCAAGCCCGGCAATTGGGAGCAGAGCGGGTCAAATTTCTGGATGAATTACCATTTCGCCATGAATTTTTATTGAGTGGACGATTGGTCTCGTTAGTCCATGCATCGCCTGAAAATGTTTTTCATCGTGTACAGCCTTGGGATGATCTAGAGCGCCGCATGGGAATGTTTGCACCGATTGTTAATCCAGATACACAAGAATCGCTTATTCCAGATATCATTGGCTACGGAGATATCCATAATGCATATATGCAACATCTGGAAGGTCGATTATTATTTAATACAGGAAGTGTAGGGAATCCATTAGATATGCCAGCCGCATCGTATGCGATTTTGGAGGGGGATTATTTGTCTGAAGTGATTTCTCCTTATTCATTACAATTGGTTCGTGTTCCTTACGATATTGAGCAGGCGGTACAGGATGCTCGAGATGCAGATATTCCTGCACTGGATTACTATATTAAAGAATTGCGCACCGGTGTGTATCGTGCCATGCAGCAAGACTAACCCGAGGAGGAATGGCGATGTTGAGTAAACAGGATTTGAAAAAGGGCTTTCCTGATCTGTATACAGACCGACTCAAATTACGCCGTCTAACTGCGCAGGATGTGGAGATTTGGTGGGAGTGTGCCAGCGATCCACAGGTGATGAAATATTTGTACGGAGCCAAAGAAAGCAAAGAGTATCAGTCTTTACAGCCAGATCGTCTGGGTCGAAGAGTGGAAGAAGCTTTTCGTAGCCTGAGTTCAATGCATTTTGCGATCACTTCCAAAGAAGAGGGCACATTATATGGCGTATGTTCTTTTCAACGGTGGGACGAACGTGCAGCACGTGCAGAGATAGGGTTTGCGTTGTGCCGTAGCCATTGGGGAAGAGGATATGCAGCCGAAGCGTCCAGTCGCATGGTTGAGTTTGGCTTTGAAGAGATGGGCTTATCTCATATTGTAGGTCGTTGTCATGCAGACAATGCTCTGTCTCAACGGGTACTTGAGAAAAATGGCATGCGTCCGCAACAACCTTCTTCTAATGCAGGGATTCAGAGCTACTGGGAAGAGATGGGGATCATGATTTATTCTATCGCGCATACCGAATACTTGTTGCGCAAAGAACGTGCAGCTTCACATAGTCATAGTCAAGGCAGAAGTGGAGGCGCTTCTTCTTCATGAATGGACAACAGTGGTTCACCCGTCCGCTTGGTATATGGAGCAGTTCACTGATCGCTACGATTTTGTGGGGAAGTGCACTGCCTTTTATCAAGTTAAGCTATGCTCATCTGGGGATAGAGAGTCATGATATTTTTGCGCAATGGTTATTTGCAGGGTATCGCTTTACATTAGCGGGATTGTTATTAATGGTATTAGCGAAAATATTAAATCCCAAAGGGCAACCTATTCCTCATATTCCTGCTAAACGGTTAATTCATTTATCGCTGTTCCAGACATTGCTACAATACATTTTTGTATATGCGGCACTGGGGATGGGATCAGGGATGACGATGTCGATTATTGCAGGTTCTGTGTCCCTTTTTCAAATGTTATCGATTCGTTGGATCGACAATACGGAACGATTATCGTTGCGGAAATGGTTGGGATTACTGCTTGGGTTTACAGGAATTGCAGTGATGGGGTTTGGTCAAAGTGGAGGCAATGTACATTTTGGCTTTGGACTGGGTGAACTGCTGATGTTGTTGTCTGCACTTACTGGAGGATGGGGTAATGTGTTGGCAAGGCGTGAAGCAGGCATTGAGCCGATCTTAAGTCTGACTGGTCGTCAGATGTTCTGGGGCGGTCTAGGCTTGATTGTTATCGGTTCCTTAACCGGGCATCCGTTTCCTTTCCAATGGGATCTAGCGGCTGTATGGATGCTTCTGTATCTGGTTGTACTGTCTGCTGGAGCATTCGCATTATGGAATACAGTGATGAAATACAATAAAGTAGGCAAAGTATCGATGTATCTATTTTTGACACCATTATTTGGCGTTGTATTGTCTGCTCTATGGTTAGATGAAAAGTTATCGATCTGGGCAGCACTTGCGTTACTTCTGGTCGCAAGCGGGATTATACTGGTCAATCGGGAACGGATTGTACATAAAGGGTAAAATTTTGTTATACAACTGCAACAGTGTTGCAACTCAATCCCAATAGAAAACAGGTATGATGTTCTCAAGACCCCCTTTTTGAATATATGATGGACCTGCGTGAGTGCAGGTCTCTTTTTTTGCGCCTATATACCTTTATACGTTAGCAAATACAAAAACTCTAACCTTTGTGCCTGTAAACCACTTCAATAACGAAGAGCTAGACAGTCAAAGGTTAGAGCCATATGGTATATCTATTCGTATATTCACCGAGAGCATTCAATCGCAATACAGTACATCTTCTCTAAATGGCAGTACAAGCACCTATCACTACAAATGATTTACAGGGCAACAGCTTGACGTTGTTTTTGCTTATAGTAGACCCATTCTGTAAAGCCGATATCACGTAACTTTTGAGCGACTTTATCGAAATCATCGCCAACTCGTTGTGGAATATGAGAATCGGAACCAAATGAAATGTCTACACCGAAATGATGAGCACGTTCAAGAATTTCATCTACAGGATGCCATAGTCCACAGACTTTAATCTTACCCGAAGTATTCACTTCAATCGCTACGCCACACTCCGCAATAACTTGTAATGTACGGTCTATCGCTTGTGGAGCCTCAATTTGAGTGAAATCAGGATAATTACTTTTTATAGCATCAATATGTCCAAGAATCTGGAACATCCCGCTACGAGCAGATTCAGCGATCATGCGGAAGTATTCTTCTTTGGTCGCAATCTGGTCTGCTGTATTCATGCCTTTCCAGCGTGAACGATCAAAAATACTATAACCGCTACTGTAATGAACAGAACCGATAATATAATCAAAAGGATATTGAGACAACGTTTCATGATATAGCTTGGCATGGTCCGGGAAATAATCTGATTCGATACCAAGCAAAACATCGATTTTGCCTTCATATTCTTTTTTGAGTTCTAATACTTCGTGTACATAATGTTGAAGCTCGCTTTTACCCATGGCTATCTTGGGAAAAGCTTGATCGAGATCACTGCTGAAAAAGGGAGTATGATCTGAAATGCCGATCACTTGAATATCAGCAGCAATCGCAGCTTCTATATAATCGCGGATATCACCATCCGCATGTCCACAACGATAATGATGGGTATGAAGATCGAATTTCATAACAATCGCTCCTTAAGCGCCTGGTTAGATCAGCGCAACTTCTTATAGTAAATCAAACAGAATAGGTGCACAGCCAAATTACGTGACAATAAGTGCTTGGCAAGATAAGTATTAGTTCTTTATCAACTTTTTAGTCATTATTCAGTGCTAATAAATTGATCAGCAGGCATACCTTTGAGATCGTCTAAAAATTGACGCATAGCCGAATTCAGATATCTGCCTGATTTATAAATCAGACCTACAGGATGACTTACCTCAAATTCAGGCATAGGAATCATCACCAGTGTACCGTGGCGTAATTCACTTGTGATTGATTGTCTCGAAATAATCGCTACCCCCAGATCAATCTCGACCATTCGTTTGACTTCTTCACTACTGGACAATTCCATCACAATCTGAGGTTCAATATGATGTTCTTTGAATACTTCATCTACAAATCGGCGACCTACCGTATCCGGAGATAACATAATAAGAGGCAGATGTTGCAAATCTTGAATATTGGCTTTTTTGGTACGAGCTAAAGGATGCTGTGGAGAAACGACTAACTCAAACATATCATAATATAAAATAGAGGTATTTAAATTCGGATTGCGTTCAATCAGATAACTGATTCCGACATCGACCAGCCCATTTTCTACACTATGATAGACCTGTGAAGATGACATCGAATGAATCATCGTTTGAATCAGTGGAAATTGATCTTGGAAATAAGAAAGTACTCTCGGTAAAATCTGAATCGCTATAGAAGTCGGCGTACCCAGCGTAATGCGTCCTTGAGGCGTCTCATCGAGATCAGATAACCGTTGCTTTAATTGCTCAACAATCGCTAACATCTGCTCAGCATGCTCTAAAAAAACAACCCCCTGATCGGTTAATGTAACGGGTTGGTTACGATCCACCAGTACCGTTTTAAATTCATCTTCCAGACTTTTAATCTGAGCAGAGACTGCAGGCTGAGTTAGATTTAGTAGTTCTCCTGCTTTACGGAAGCTCATTGTCCGCGAAATGGTCAATAAGGTTTCCAATTGACTGATATTCATGAGTTCCTCCTTATGTATGCCAAATTGTTAAATACTTGCATAGAAGATAAAGTATTCAACAATCGATACCTATCTAAATTATAGGGGATTACACAAAAAGCATCAATGCAGGAAGAAATCTTTAAAATCTATTAACATAAAATGTACATAATTCAGTGCTTGCGACCGATAATAAATAAAGACAGTTAAAAAGACCTAAGATTTAGAAAAAAGAGCAACAAATTTACCAGTAAATGTCGATTTTTAAGATTATCAACAGTAGATTTGCAAAAAAAATTAAAAAATGGAAGATACATCAATGATTCTAGATGATTTGAACTAGGTTATAAGGTATAATATCCATAATATCATAGGTCAAAAGTTGTGTTTAAATATGAACCCAATCGTAAAGGGGAGTAAACGAATTATGAAAGCGGAAGTAATCAATCCATTTTTGGAAGCTGCGCGACTCGTTATTGGACAAGTAGTACAAGTGGCTCCTTCCACAGGAAGCCTGGGCATTAAAGATATCGAGCTAGTTGACGGTTATATCTGGATTCAGATCGGAATGACCGGACAAATGAGCGGAGATATTATGTTTGGTATTGAAGAAGCAGTAGCGTTGCGTATGGTTTCAGCAATGATGGGTGGCTTTGTGATTACAGAGATGGACGAAATGAGTCAAAGTGCTATCTCAGAATTAGGCAATATGATTAGTGGTAATGCAAGTACCATTTTATCCAACCAAGGCGTTACAGTAGACATTACACCTCCAAAGGTAATGAAGACTAGTGCCATGACTGGATTTGTGTCCGCCAAAGCATTAACAATTCCTTTGTTAATGGATGGAATCGGAGAACTCGATATTCAAGTAATGATCTCTTAATCGGCAAAACCATCTGTATACTTCCAAAGAGTACGATAAAACCTCTTCTACCTGAGCGTAAAGGTAAAAGAGGTTTTATTGTATATTCATACAGGATGAGCATAACCAAGCATAAAGTTAAGAGGTCAATTTCTTACCTTCACCGCTTAATATTTTCAGAATATCATTCTCATAGCCTAATACATAATCAAGCTTATACGAGCTATATACTGTTCCTGTATCTTTGCGTTCTTCGGCTGTAATCTCGACCGTTACTTTAACTTGATCTCCATCTTTGCTAGCAATAATCGAGTCAATCGAGACTTCGCCTGTTTGAATATAGCCTTGACGGAAATCGGCATAAGACAGATTGCTTTGCCAGCGACTCCCCAGCAAAGAGTATGCGGTAACATAATCTTGCATACTTAGACTTTCATAAAAGTAGCTGACGATATACTGAGCATCATCTTGTACAGAAGGTGCATCGGATACGGTATCGGTAGCTGGCTTGGAGGTTTTAGGTAAATCTTTACCCGGATTCTTTGACCATTTCTGTACCGTTTCTTGAATCTCGGATACAGGAATACTGAAGCCAATCGTATTCGATTCGCTTGCCATAGCTGAATTTATACCTAACACTTCGCCAGTATCGGCATGAATGAGTGGGCCACCGCTATTCCCCGGAGCAATAGGTGCGCTGATCTGATAGAGATTGGTATAGACATAAGGATCTATCGTAAAATCACGCCCCACTCCACTAATAATGCCAGTGGTAATCGTATTTTGTAAACCAAGCGGGCTACCGAGAGCTAATACATTATCACCTACATCGGCGTTACTATTTTGCGCTAATGATAAAGGTTCTGTGTCAGCTAGCTCTGGAACTCTAACTACAGCGATATCCATATCTGTACCTATACCGATCACTTTGCCATCTAGCGTACGGGCATCGGCTGTTTTCACTTTGACGTTCAGTGCTCCTGCGACAACATGAGCATTGGTAATAATATCGCCTTGCTTGTTATAAAGAAACCCTGATCCAAGAGATCCATCATCTAACTCAATCATCACGACTTTTTTCTGAGTATTAAAAATAACATCTTTTAAAGCCGGATTCCCTTTGGAAGCTTGGGTAGCTTTGGTTGTGACCGTTGCGACTAAAGGTTTATTTGGTAATTGAGCAGGAACGGTACGATTGATATACATAAAGGAACCTATACCTGCCGCAACAATGACTACGCTGGTAATACTGCTTACTATCCATGCTTTATTCATATAGGCTCCTCCTTAATCCAGATACCATGTAATATTATCAATCTGTATCGTCACTTCTTCATACCAGTCATATTCATATGCACTGTAAGATCCTGTAGCTCCGATCGCCAGATCATAAGGTTCGACAGATGCGGAAGAAGAAAATAGATAATTACCGGCGGCATCATAACCGGAATAATAAACAGTGATCGAATAAATAGGCTTGGTAGCTACATTTTTGACTTCACCGTAAATTTCGATATCACCATATTCATTAAGCTGTACATCGAGATTCGATAATTCAACACCGGCTGTTCGGTTTTTTAAATCTTCTTCTTCGGCTTGTTGAATAGCTCGTTCGATGCGCTGTTTTTCAGCAAGTTCGAAGGCTTCTTTTTCAGAAGTGATCCGTTTTTGTAGCGATAGTAATTTTTCATCTTTGCTAGAGTACTGTAGCCCGGATTTGACAGCTTCTGTAGCCTGGCTAAAATCATTTTGTTGGAGAAGCTTTTCGGCATTTTTCATACTGATCGTTATAATCTTATTAATAATCAATTGATGAACTTCTTTAGCTTCCTGATTATTTAGTCGATCTACTTCATCAAGCTTATAAGCGAGTGCATCAATCGTATCCAATTGGTCTAATTCTTTTTTCACTTGAAGAACAGCCAGCAGATCTTGATTGCGATTGGCTAACGTTTTTTCTTGATCAAATATCGGTTCCTTGCGAGCATCTAAAGCTTTTTGCAAAGTGGTCAATGATTGTTCCGCAGGTTCTAGCTGATTTAATTTGAGCTTGGAAGAAACCGTTGTTAATTTGGTATGGATACGATTCGCGGTCTCAATCATACGTTGATCTGTATTTAATACTGTATAGGTCGGGCGTAAAGTAGTGGCTTGGGTAAGCTTGGTCAGAGCAGGTTCATACTGTCCTTTAAGAGCAAGCGTACTTGCTTCTTGATGTAACTGGGTGACTTGTTGATTGATATCTTGTTGATGCTGATACCACCAAAATAAAGTACCTGCTATACCAAGCAATAATACTGTTGGTATGATCCATGTTAGATGACGTAAAGGAGAAGCAGTGGGTTGAGGTGGTGCTCCTGATGATGAAGTCGATGATGCAGATGCTACAGAATGAATATGTTCTGTATCACTAGACTGCGAATCAGGATGAACTGAAGACGAATCTGAACGAAGTTGATCCAGAATATCTACAGAAGGCTGTTCGTGAGGGATTTCCTGTGTATCAGGTGACGGTTCTGTCGGTGTCTGAAGTTTAGCTCCACACTGACTGCAAAAAACAGCATTATCCGGCTGATTTGCCCCACAATGGTTACAATACATCATAATCCTCCTTATCAAGCGCTTGGCAATAAAAACGCGATTTCTTCTAGTGAAATGAAAAATGATTTTTGCAAAGCAAAATATCTTACATCAAGCGTTTGGCAACATAAACGCGATTTCTTTTAGTAAAATGAATAATGATTTTTGCAAAGCAAAATATCTTACATCAAGCGTTTGGCAACATAAACGCGACTTCTTCTAGTAGAATGAAAAATGATTTTTGCAAAGCAAAATATCTTACATCAAGCGTTTGGCAACATAAACGCGATTTCTTCTAGTGAAATGAAAAATGATTTTTGCAAAGCAAAATATCTTACATCAAGCGTTTGGCAGTAAAAACGCGACTTCTGTAAACATTTGGCACTACAAACGCCATAATGAATTCTGAGTTAAAAGTAACCAAGTAACTGAATAAAATATAACATGTTTTCTTGATGTTGAGGAAATAATTTCCTATAAGTAAAGCGTTTGTAAAAGAGTTTATTTGGCAGTTCAGACCTATCAAAGTATAATGAAAAAGAATTTTGTAGATGCGTGTGCTAGCAATAGATACAGGAGGACGCCAATGGCAAACCAAGCGAAAGATTCGATCCCTGTACTGATCTATCGTTATCAAGGGCCGAAAAGAAATATAGGTTTTACATTATCGCCTTTTCTTATCGAAGACGATCAACAAGACATTTCATTACAAGAAATGTTGTTTATATATAATGAGGATTTTGATTATATCCGTCCGCTGTTGGATAAGCATTTTCCGTTAACCAATCCATATACGATGGAGACAATGAATGGATTAGATCCCTGTTGGGATAATCCGATCGGTAAAGAAATATGGGTGACTGTATTAGAAGAACTGGATCAACAGCAAGTAGAAGATCCAGAGCTGGCAGTATTCTGGCAACAATTCAAAACATGGATCAGTATACAATTACAGAATGCTGACGGCATAGAAGTAACAGGTAATCTGTAAATGTATATGCAAATATATCAATCTATATGTTGTAGATAAAGTAGAATTCATTTTCGGGTAGGTACAAAAGGGAGGAATGCAGTATGATTACTGCGATACTATGGTAAAACTGACGAATAAAGTCGTTCTGATCACAGGAGCTTCTAGCGGACTTGGAGCAGGAGTAGCATCCTTATTAGTAGAAAAAGGAGCAATTCCGATTTTGACTGCACGTTCTGAAGATAAATTAGCTACATTATCCAGACAGTTAAAAGGCGAGCATCAAGTGATTCGTATGGATGTACAACAAGATGAAGATGTGAAGCGTGTAGTGGATCAAGTGATCCAGCAATACGGTAAAATTGATATTTTGCTAAATAACGCTGGTTACGGACAATTCAAAACGATTACCGAAATGCCTATCGAAGATTATAAAATGATGATGGACGTCAATTATCTAGGGATTGTCCGTTGTACACAGGCTGTTCTTCCACATATGTTGACCGCTGGAACAGGGCAGATCGTTAATATCGCTTCGCTCGCAGGCAAATTTCCAACTGCCAAATCGACATCGTATACAGCAACCAAGCATGCAGTACTTGGATTCACCAATGCATTACGACAAGAGTTAAGAGAAACGAATATCAAAATTTCTTCGATCAATCCGGGGCCAATTGCGACCGCCTTTTTTGATCGTGCTGATCCTTCAGGAGATTATGTTAAAAATGTAAGTCAATTTATGATGACTCCTGATAAAGTGGCACGTGATATTGTTAAGGTGATGGAAAAGCGCAAAGAAGAACTGGATTTGCCACGTATTGCGATTCCAGGTATGCGTCTGTACGGACTTTTCCCACGATTTATTGATCGGTTAACGTATCGTTTATTTGATCGAAAATAAAGAGATATTACGCTTTATACAATGATCCAGCCGGTTCGAATTGAACCGGTTTTTGGTGCGGTATGATTATATTTGGTGTAGTCCCTGTTTTCGCATATAATAGTAGAGTGTTGTACTCTGTCTGTTTACTCATGTATTAGAATATAAACAAGTGTTGAATAGTTTGTACTTATAAAATGATTCAAGGGCTTGAAAGGATGAAATGTATGGAATCAAAAGTGAATTTTCTCGGACTGGGCATCAATGAATGGTTAAATGATGTACTAGAACGTTATGGGATTACGGAGCCTTCTCCGGTGCAAGCAGAGGCTATTCCTCATTTGCTCGAAGGAAAAGACGTTATCGCTCAATCGCAAACAGGTAGCGGTAAAACGCTAGCGTATTTATTGCCTGTATTGCAACAAGTCGATCCAGAGCGCAAGCAATTACAAGCGATGATCTTAGCACCTACACAGGAGCTAGCGATGCAGATCGTACGTGAAAGTGAGCGTTATGGCGCAGAACGTGGAATTATGACACTGGGTCTGATCGGTGGAGCAGCGATGAAGCGCCAGATTGAAAAGTTAAAACGTCATCCACAGATTGTAGTCGGAACTCCTGGACGAATTAGTGAATTGATCAATCTGCGTAAGCTCAAAATGCACCTTGTGAATACACTGATTGTCGATGAAGTGGATCAAGTGATTGGACTTGGTGGTGGCGGTGATGTGAAGAAGATTATTCGTAGCACACGCAAAGATCGTCAACTGGTCTTTTTATCCGCTACAGTGAATGAAGAGATTTTGACACTGGCGAATCGTGAAATGAACGACTTGTTAGAGATTGGGATCGAACCGGATACCCGCACATCGTCAGGTATTGAACATGTGTATTTTGTAGCCGAAGAACGGGATAAATTAGAAATTCTACGTCGTGTATTACGCCATTATAACTCTCCACGTTCACTCGTATTCGTCAACGATACGAACGATATTGCAGAAGTGGAAGCGAAGCTGAACCATCTGGGTCTATCTGCGCGTGTATTGTATGGTGATGCAAATAAAGTAACACGTAGTACCGTATTGTCTCAATTTAGAGAAGGCAAAATCAAAGTGCTTGTCGCTTCCGATGTAGCTGCACGTGGACTGGATATTGAAGGATTGAATCTGGTGGTAAGTCTTGATCCAGCCTTTGATACTGATCATTATGTACATCGCAGTGGACGTACAGGACGTATGGGCAAAAAAGGCGTAGCCGCTTCGATTATTACCGAACGTGAACGGTTTATTATGCGTAAATTTGCCGATGCTTTGCATATTGATCTGCAAGAACATGTGTTAAAAGGTGGAGCAGTCCTTACACTGGAACAACAACAAGAACGTGAAGAATCATATCGTGCTTCACGTGCAGAAGCGGCGGCCGCTCGTTCTTCTCGCCCTGCATCTACACCATCTGTCAAAAAAGAAAAAGTATCATCAGAAACACGCTCAACGGTCAAAACTGATGTAAATACAGAATCTTCTGCAAAAAGTAATCCAGATTCAACTCGTCCGACAGAACGTGAGTTCAAGCCAAGAACATCGTCACCTGCGGCTAAAGTGAATCCGAAAACAGATAAAAAGAAACGCAAACCAAAAGTAGATACCAAAAGTAAAGGTGCACCGAAATGGTTAAAAGAAAAACGGGCTGCATCTCAAGACGAAAAGTGAGGTAACAATAATGGAACAGGTAGCTATACTTAATGTGGATCACCTCAGTGGTGGATACAGTCGTGGTAAGCCTGTCCTGCATGATATCAGCTTTGAAGTCGGTCGCGGTGAGATGATTGGACTGATTGGTCTGAATGGTGCAGGAAAAAGCACAACCATGAAGCATATTTTGGGATTAATGACTCCGCAACAAGGGGAGATTCGGATTCAAGGATCTACACTGGCAGAAGAAACTGAGCAATATCGGGCTTCACTTGCTTTTGTACCGGAATCTCCGCAATTGTATGAAGAAATGACAGTGCGTGAACATCTAGAATTTACCGCACGTGCTTACAATGTGAGTCAAGCAGATTATGAACAACGTTCCGCTCATTTGATCAAGCTATTCAATATGGGTGACAAAGAAGATAGCCTGTCGATGCATTTATCCAAAGGGATGAAGCAGAAAGTGATGATCATGAGTGCTTTTGTAGCCGCTCCTCCATTGTATGTAATCGATGAGCCATTTCTAGGGCTTGATCCGCTCGGTATTCGGTCGTTGCTTGATTTTATGGTACAGACCAAAGAAAGTGGATCATCGATATTGCTAAGTTCACACATTTTGTCGACTATCGAAAATTATTGTGATCGTTTTATTGTGTTGCACAAAGGAAAAGTTATTATTCAAGGGACATTGGAGCAGATTCGTGAGCAGACGGGTCAGCAGAACGTACCACTCGAACAGATTTTCTATGATCTGGTTCAGGATGGGCTGTAATGATGAATGATCTGCTCAAGTTACGTCAGCAGAGGCAACAAGCTTTTTGGGGAGAAGTGCTTCCTTATCTACGCTATGTGATGCAAAGCGGACTCGCAATCGTCACTTTTTTTCTGCTCATTGTATTTGCAGCATGGTATACGACCTTTTTGCAAAATGTACCTCAAGGTCTGCCTGTACACTGGATATTACTGATTTTATTCACACCGCTATCGATCTATGGCAGTGTGCGTACGTATATGCGAACAGCCGATATTGTATTTATGTTGCCACTTGAAGTGCGTATGCGTGAATACTTTGCTCCGGCATGGCGTAGCAGTGTGATTGGGAAAACGATCTGGTTGTTGATTCTAGCACTGGTTGCTTTTCCATTTTACGTACGTGCAGATATAAATGCCAAGTCGTTAAGCCTACTTGTGATTGTGCTGATTATTGCCAAATTACTCGGTAGTTACGGAAGCTGGCAAGAATTGCGGATGAATACAGCCGCTGCTCGTGTCGGTTATCGTCTATTGCGCTATGTATTGATTATTGGCTTACTAGCGGCATTCCTTTGGTTGCCACTGATGACTGCTCTTATTGCAGTCGTTGTAATTGCTCTTGTCTATATCGTGCTGTTGCGTATTCCCGGTAAAGCTTCTGTGCCGTGGGAACGATTGATTGCGACAGAAAGAAATCATGCCGCAGGCGTAATGCGTATGCTCGGTTGGTTTGTCGATGTACCGAATGGCGAACGCAAAGTCAGTCATCGCCGCTGGTTATCTTTTGTTGGCAATCGTGTACCCTGGATACCTGCCAAAGCGTTTCGTTTTCTCGTTTCCAAAACATTGGTTCGTGGAGAGTTATTACCGATCTTGATTCGATTTGTAGTGATCGGTATCGTATTTGTATTGATTACTCGTGAATCGTGGTTCGGCATTGTGGTATATCTGCTATTTATTTTACTAGCAGGGATGCAAATGACCAGTTTGCGTAAGCAACATACCGATACACTCTGGCTATCAATCTATCCGATTCCTCCTGAATCGCAACGTCTGGAAACGGTCAAATTAATCACACAGACACAGATATGGATAACATTGCTACTGTGGTTACCTCTTGCAAGTGCAGGTGATCCGGTACGAATGATTCTTACATTTATCGCAGGCTTGGTAGCTGTCTGGTTATATCGCCGTTCATTGAATCGCAAATGGCTTAAAGATATCGAAGCGGAAGCAGAATTTGATTAAAGTTCAAATCTTGACACTATAAGTGCGACTTTTGCTATTACATTTTTCTATTACAAGGAAAAAGTGATGTTTGCCAAGCAAAATAGCTGGCGTTGAACTTTCTTCAAGCATATTTGATATGATGTACTATTTGCAGTCCAAATGGCTTGAGATAGTTTATATCTGCTGTAGGATGATATCCTATTTGTACGCATGGAATGTATGATCTGAATATATGATTTTTGTAATCAACCTGTTGATCGATCTGCCACTCTTGATGTGGTTGATTATGATCGACAGGTTTTTTTCATATTTAACACCAATTTGATTATCCATAATTGTAAATTCCAGAAAAAAACAGTATATTCAATAAAGCCTATAATGTATTGAACGGGTAAAATTGCTTATTACAGGTGGTGCGCTATGATTCCCAAAATTAACGAAATGGATATCGATAATTTACAAACATTAGTCGAAAAAATAAGTGAAGTCATGGAGACACCTGTAACGATAGAAGATGCAGAACACCGCCTGCTAGCCTACAGTTCGCATGATCCGAATAGCGATCCTGCGCGCATCGCTACGATTGTTGGACGCAAAGTGCCTGAAGATGTAGTTCGTGCACTGTATGAATCGGGAGCGATGCAACAATTGCTAGATACATGGGAACCTGTGCATGTAGAGGGCATGAGCCAAGTGGGATTAAATAACCGGATGGCAATCGCGATTCGACATTACGATGAAGTGCTCGGCTATATCTGGTTGCTTGAAAATAAAGGTTCTTTCACCAGTGAACAAATCCAGCAATTAAAATACAGTGCTACTCTAGCTGCATCCAAAATGATTCAGATGCAAAAGCGCAAACAAAGTATCGATTTTTTTAACCGTTTATTAAAAGGTCGATTTACTTCGGAACAAGATGCGCTAGCACAAGCTCGTGAAGTAGGTATACAAATGCCTGCTTATTCGTACATTCTAATGATTGAACAAGACGGCAATCATGATAACAACGATTGGTTAGACAAAGCCATGCAAGCCGCTACCGAGTATGCTGTACGAATTGTGCTTCATTTGCGAGAGCCCCATCGGTTGATTCTATTATGCAGTACTGCCAAAACAGCCTCTTCAGTCGCACCTGTCGAACATACGATTGTTCCTCTGGTGAATCGACTTTCTACGTTACTACCTTCATCTCCTATTGAATATGGAGCAGGGAGTGTAGTGTCCTCTGTATTAGCGATCAGTCGTAGCTATACCGAAGCGCAATATCTATTGATGTTACATCACCGATTGCCTGAAACGACTTCTATTTTATATTATCCACAAGCGGGATTTTACCGGTATCTTTATGCGATGAAGCAAGAAGCTGTACAATTCCCGGCGTATACGTCTCCGCTGGACAAGCTTGCGGTGTACGATCAAGAGCATCATAGTCATTTACTGCATACGTTAGCTGTATTTCTCGATCATAACAGCGATGCCAAATTAGCTGCCGGGCAACTGCATGTGCATACCAATACACTGAATTATCGGCTTAAACGAATAGCCGAAGTCGGACAGATCGATCTGAACGATATGGCGCAAAAAGTAACATTGTATCTAGAAATTAAGCTTTTACTATTAGAACAATCAGAATAAGGGTATATATGTAGTATAAAGCTTCTCTTTAATGTGAAATTTATTGATGAAATATTCTATTTATAAACTGATATGAGTTAATGAGTTAGATTATATGACATATTTAGATAACCTTTTGTATTTTTACACAAATAAAAACCTTCAAATTTGGGGAATTAGACGATTACATGACATTTTATCTATCCTATAATGATGACGTAGAGCAAGAACGTACCTTAAAGGAGGAACTGGCATGAGAATTGGAGTCCCGACAGAAATTAAAAATAACGAAAATCGGGTAGCGATTACACCAGCAGGTGTAGCTACATTAAGCGGAGCAGGGCATGAGGTCTATATCCAATCTGGAGCTGGTGCAGGTAGTGGATTCACAGATAGTGTCTACGAACAAGCAGGAGCGCAGATTCTGGTCGAAGCAGCTCAAGTGTGGAGTACCGCAGAGATGGTGTTGAAAGTAAAAGAACCATTGCCATCGGAATATGTGTATTTTCGTGAAGGCTTAATTCTATTCACTTATCTCCATCTCGCCGCAGAACCGAAGCTGGCTGCTGCTCTCATCGAGCATAAAGTCATCGGGATCGCTTACGAGACAGTAGAAGTGAATCGGACGTTACCATTACTAACTCCAATGAGCGAAGTCGCTGGACGTATGGCAAGTCAGATCGGTGCACAATTCCTTGAAAGTCCTCACGGAGGTAAAGGTATCTTGCTCAGTGGTGTACCGGGTGTGAAAAAAGGAAAAGTGACTATTATCGGTGGTGGCGTGGTCGGAACGAATGCTGCCAAAACCGCAGTTGGACTGGGCGCAGATGTAACGATTATGGACTTGAACCCAGATCGGTTGCGTCAGTTAGAAGATATCTTTGGCTCATCGATCCAGACGTTAATCTCCAATCCTTATAATATCGCAGAAGCGGTAGCTGCTTCGGATCTAGTGATCGGAGCTGTATTGATTCCGGGAGCCAAAGCTCCTAAATTAGTCACCGAAGCGATGGTACAATCGATGTCGCCGAACTCTGTCATTGTCGATGTAGCGATCGATCAGGGCGGAATTGTTGAGACGATTGACCGGATTACAACGCATAACGAACCGACATATGTGAAGCATGGTGTTGTCCATTACGCTGTGGCGAATATGCCGGGTGCGGTACCAAGAACGTCGACGATGGCATTGACGAATGCGACATTGCCTTATGTAACACAGATTGCGAATCAAGGGTTGAGAGTAGCACTTGAAAGTAATCCTGCTTTGAAATTAGGAGTGAACACAGCGGCAGGTCGAATGACGTATGCGGCGGTGGCGAGAGATTTGGGATATACGCATGTGGATGTGAATGAAGCGTTGGTCGAGACTTTTGCGGCGTTGAGTTGAGGAATTTTATCAAGAAAAAAGAGTTACTGTGAGGAAAATGCAGTAGCTCTTTTTTATTTTTGATAAAATTTACTAACTAATTATTATATCTCTTATAGACCAATTGGTCTATAAGAGATATAATAATTAAAAGACCAATTGGTCTTTCAATTATTATACTAAAATCAAATCTATCACAAATCTGTAGAAAGGAGGAAAGGCTTTTGAGGACACCAGAGCAATTTATAGAAGTACTTAAGGTTTATTTGCAGATTGAAAATGGTATTCACATAGTTAATCGAAAAGCGCCTGGTAAAAGTATTGAAGAGGTTATGCAAGCTTTCGGTTTTCACGGTGTTGGAGAAAGCCCAAAATATCATGGAATGAAACAAGACATTTTATCATTATTAAATGAATTAGGTACTGAACATCTCATTAAAATGAAGGCAGACTATGATGATCAAAATTTATCTAATGTGGAAGATGAAAAATCCGGTACTTTTGTTGCAAATGGAAGAGTTATTTGGAAGTTTAAACTCGAGGTATTAGATGGTGAGTTTGCATATATAAAAATAAAGGACAACAGCGATCTAAATAAATGTATTTGTTTATCGTTTCATCCTGATCAACCAGAATAAAAAAGTTTGTGGATGTTGGCGAGCATATAATGCTCGTCCAATTCTACAAATTTAATATAAATAATGTATGTGATAAATTAATCGAATTTAAAATAAAAATGAAAATTTACTATTCTGATAAAACTTATAATAATTAAAAGGAAAAGGTTAATTTAACAAACAAAATGCGACCGTTTAAATTATACACAATTATAAGAAATACCTTTTATAAAATGAAAAATTTGAGGTGAAGAAAATTGGAAAAGAAAGATGTTAAAAATTTTATTGATGATATAAATATTATATGTGATGAGTGTGGTGTTTTGTTGAATGAGCAGAATACTAAAATAATAAATGAAGAGAACACTGAAATGGAATTTAAAGGAGAAACATTTAAAGTACTTAAATCTTATCGCGTATGTGAAAAATGCAATACTACTATATTTGATGATGAATTAGCTACAGCAAATTCTAAAAGATTAAGTGAAGCGTATGCTATGAAATATGGATTTACTATGGATGATATAAATGTAAAAACATTGAGAGAATATTATGGTTTAAAACAAACTACATTTTCAAAATTGCTTGGTATTGGTCTTACATCAATAAAAAGATATGAAAGTGGAAGAGTTATGCCAAATAATTCGCAAGCCACAATTTTTAAAAAATTAACAAATAATAAAGAAAGTATAAAAGAATTTTTTGAAATAAATAAAGTGAATTTGACTTTTGAGGAAATAAAAGAGGTTGAAGAAAGGATAAAAGAATTATTTAATAATAAAGAAAAATCAGAAATTATTTTTCGAGATATATTAAAAGAAATAGAAAACGAAAAATATTTTGAGGAATATTTATCAATTGCATTAGAAATAAACGATCTAATTGAATTATCTTATAAATCAATAAATAGAACTCAAAAAACTGGATTATCTGAATTTAATTTTAATAAATTCATAAGTTTAATAATTCATTTTACAGTTGATAGAAAGACATCGTGGAATGAATTAAATAATTTTCTCTGGTATGCAGATTTTTTGAAATATCAAAAGGAAAAAATATCTTTAACTGGTTCTGCCTATATTAAAAATAAAAATGGAATATGGCCTAAGCATTATAATTTGATTTTATCAATATTGGAACAAATAAGATTTATAAATAAGGAGGTTGAAGAATTTTCAGATGGATTTGTAAAAATAAATTTTACTTCATTAAAATCTTTTAAAGAAGAATTATTTGATGAGAGGGATAAAGAAATAATAAAATATATAGATAAAATAATTGCTGAATTTGGATCAATAAAGATTGAAAATTTAGCCTCTAAAACTGCTTTAGAAATTCCTGAGAAAGAAGGTGATATAATCGATTATGATCATGCTTCAACTTTTCAATTAATAACATAATTAAAATAATATTAACAATGCCCTGAGAGTAAACAAACTCAGGGCATTTATATAAACTATAACTTATAATATGATTAGATATTCTAAAATTAAATTTTTATTGGTTGAGTATCTTCTATTCCTTCTATATTTATCAAAGAATGTAATCATATTCTATTACGTATGAAATTTGAAAAGTTATAAGACTATTATTTTCTATATGAGAGACATAAAGTTTTTAAAAATGTATTCTTGTTTTTATTAAATGAGAATGTGAGAAGAATATTAAACATTCAAAAAATTTATTTGTTATTATATTATGCGACTTTCGCATAAATCATTAGGTTAGCTCACTCTGTAGTATATGATGATTATAATGTATTCAGTCAATCACATTGAAGTGATATCATCAACTACAGAAAGGATAAAAAATCATGAGCAGTCTGTTAGAAAGTATCTACTACGGCAACTTGCGTCCAGATGAGAAAGCAGTATCTCACAACGAAGAATATACACAGATCAGTGAGCAAATATCAGCGAAAATGGCAGATTGGAAAGTGAAGCTTCCTCCTGAAGAATGGTTGGAGCTTGAATCTATGTGGGACTTGTATTACCAGTTGAACAGTATGGATCGTGCAGGTTCATTTACATATGGATTTCGATTAGGTGGGAAATTAATGATAGAGGTGTTACAAGGAGAACGTTAAGATCAGTACAGATAAAAGAATAGTATGGAATATATACAATTACACATATTTCTGGGCATCTGGTGCAAGTCGCTGGATGCTTTTTTTATCGTCCAAATACAATACATATGTAAAATTTAAAATAAAGTTTGACAGTAATCGTTTTCAATCATTATATTAATCAAACAGTCGTTTAAAACGATTGTTTGAATTTGGTAAAATCAAGGATACGGTAGAGATAAGCCGATACGGGAGGAATTATGAAATCTATTTTTGCAGCATTTATGAAGTTGCCTACGACCAAAGTAGGGATTGCGACAGCGATTTTATTTCAGCTTATTTTTACCATTGTGTGGATGACCGGTTATCAAGGCATTACAGAACGGTTAGATCACTTGAGTGTAGCTGTTGTTAATGAAGATAAAGTATACGGAGAACAGTTGATTACCAGTCTGCAATCTTCGTTACCTGTAGGTGTTCGCACAGGGATGACGTTAGCTCAAGCTCAGCAACAATTGCAAGAACGTGATATACAGATGATTATTGAGATTCCAGCAGATTTTGCAACGACTGTACAGTCTCAGAATCCTGCCCAATTGCATTATTTTATCAATGAATCCAATCCGATTATGATCAAAAATATGATGACTTCGATTGCAGATAAAGTTACTGCTAATGTTAATAAAGTCGCTGTGGAAAGTGGACTGAAAGGTGTATTTGCAGGACAACTTCCAGAACAACAAGCACAGACGGCGGCGACAATGATGTCTCAGCGGGTGGTGTCTGATATTCAATCGGTCAATCCCGTACAAGGGATGAATAATCAGATGGTGCCGATGATGATGATTCTGGCTTCCTATGTCGGTGCGATGATTATGGGACAGAACTTCCAGATTTCGTCCAAAGCACTGGCAAGTCGGTTCGGACGCTGGTCACGCATGTCTGTTCGTTTGCTAGTGACAGCAGGTGCATCGATTGTGGTATCTCTGGTAGGGACTTCACTGGTGGCATTATTCGGAGGACAGTTAGGGCATGGATTTATGGCGTTGTGGGGCTTTCAAGCATTATTCTTGTTAACCTTTATGTTAGTTGCACAGATGTTTTTATTTGTATTCGATATGGCAGGAATGCTATTTAATATTTTGATACTGTCTGTACAATTGGTTTCGTCAGGAGCGATGATGCCACGTGAATTGCTACCAGACTTTTACCAGTGGATCGGGTCGGCGTTTCCAGCGACTTATGCTGTACAAGGGTTAATGAATCTGTTGTTCGGCGGTACAGGTATAGGTAGAGATTGTCTGGCACTGGTATGTATTATGATTGTTGCTCTTATTATTATTGGAATTGCCACTGCACTACGCAAAGACAAACTGCCTGTCTCTCCACTGGTAGCGATAGCCGAGTCTTGATGATATGATAAAGACAGTATGGCTGGAAAAGATTACTATTCCGCATCATGGAGATACGGATGATTTCTAGCGATAGCAATCAAAGGCAGGGAAGTGAACGTGGTGGATAAAAATGAAGACCATGTTAAAATGCGTATTTTGCAAGCAACCAAAAAATTAGCAGCCACAAAAGGGTTTGAAGCGACGTCAGTACGAGAAATCTGCAAAGAAGCGAATGCGAATATTTCGTTGGTTTCATATTATTATGGTGGCAAAGAGCCATTATTTGAAGCGATGTTAAAAGAATTTATTCCAATTCCTCTATTTGCAGAACATATTCGTCGTGAAGAAGTCGATCCGATTCAGGGAATGAAGCGGTTGATTGAAGAGATGTATCATTTTTGCAAATGTGATCCAGAGATTTCAGACATTATACATCAAGAATTCACACTGCATTCTCAGCGAATCGATATTATTCAAAAGTACACTCTTCCGGTATGGCAATTGCTTCGTCATTATTTGGAAAATGGTCTACAGCAAGGTACTTTTTATTTTCGGTCGTTGAATCATACTTCTTTGCAAGTGATGGGCAGTATTTTATTTAGCAGTCATGATGTCAAGTCATTAACTGTCGTCACATTGCTAGATATTCAGCGTTCTGTAGAGAGTGATCAGTTAGAAGAATTGACGCAGTATATTTTACGTGGTCTCGGTTGTACCAATGAACAGATCGCTATATCGTAGATCATCAAGACGCTATATGCAGATGTTATTTACAGGTATAGTGGTAACTAAGCCAGAACTTTGTTTATCTTCCGCTAAGAAGAAGATAAGCGTAAGTTCTGGCTTTTTTATTATGAATTAATGTTATATAAAGTAACATTAATAATGTGTAAATATTACATAGAAGATGAAATAAAAAGGTAAATAGTATATACCTAACATATTAAAAATAGAAAAGACTCATTATAAAATATCAGTAAATAATTATAAAAACTTTTAAAATAAATAAAAATAGTATTGATAACCTAAATTTTCACAGTATAATGAATGTTAATCAGTTAATAATATTTAAATATTATATTATTTGGAATTAAAAGATATAAATTCTAATTGAATAATATAATGGATATCGTTATACTGATGTAAGAAATAGGCAACATAGTTAATTTAATGTGTTACTAAAGTTGACATTATTAAAGGGGGATTATGATGAGAAGCAAGTGGAGTGGATTAATGATCGCAGCATTAATTACAGGATTACTAGCAGGGTGTGGAAATGGAGCTACGTCTTCTTCTGGCGCAAGTGGAGGTTCTACAGCAAGTACAGGTGGTAAAGTGATTAAAATTGCTACCCAATCTCCATTATCCGGTGGTAGTTCTATTCAAGGTGAAGCGATTAAGCTAGGTGCACAGATGTCGATGGAAGATCACAAAGAAGAGTTTACCAAATTAGGATATTCACTCGAATTGGTTCCTTATGACGATCAAGGTGATCCCAAAAAAGGTGTAGCCAATGCTGAATTGATCGGTGCTGATCAACAAGTATTAGGCGTGATTGGGCATCTGAACTCCGGCGTATCTATTCCTTCCTCTGTTGTCTACGAAAAATACAACATCCCGATGATCTCACCTGCAAGTACAGCTACAGAATTAACCGATCGCAAACTCAAAGTAGTTAATCGTGTCGTTGCACGTGATGATTTTCAAGGTCCAGCAGCGGCTGAATATGCTATAAAAACAGCAGGAGCCAAAAATATTTTTATTATACAAGACAAAACAGCTTACGGTCAGGGATTGGCGGAAGCTTTTCGTGATGCCGCTCAAGCCCAAGGAGCTACGATTTCTGGCTATGAAGGAATCACTGTTGGTGAAAAAGATTTCAACGGTGTACTGAATATTGCAGCTACGCAAAAGCCTGATTTTATTTTCTTCGGTGGATTGTATGCTGAAGCAGGTCTATTGATTAAGCAAGCTCGTGATAAAGGAATTACAGCTCCGATTATGGGAGGAGATGCGCTTGATTCTTCCGGTCTGGTCGATATTGCTGGAGCTGATGTAAAAGGAGCATTGTACAGTTCGGTGGCTGGAGATATTAGCAAATTACCGGACGGACAAGAATGGACAGCCCGTTACAAAGAAGCATTTGGTAAAAATCCAGAAGGTTATTCTGTCTATGCGTATGATTCGATGAGTGTCATGTTAGAAGCGATCAAAACAGCAATGGGTTCAGGTACAGAAGCACCAGCTCGTGATGCGGTACGAGACGCTGTGCGTGCGACCAAAGATTTTGAAGGTGTAGCCACTAAAGTAAGCTTTGATGATATCGGAGACAATGCGTATGCGAAAGTATTTATTTACAAATTCGCTGATGCTACGTATCCAGGATCACTTGAAGCAGAGATTGCTCAACCTGCGAAATAAACAATCCTTTTCCAAATAAAAGCCAAAAGGTATGTGCTGTGATATACACATCTTTTGGCTTTTGTTTTAGAGTACTTTTGCAAAATCATCATGTAGCAGAATGACGAATGAGCGTATGAAGGGAGTAACTGAATGTTCTCAAGTATTTTGCAAACTTTACCTCAGGTATTGATCGATGGTCTGGCGCTAGGTGCAATCTATGCTGTAGTAGCACTGGGTTATACGATGGTATACGGTATTCTGGAATTGATTAACTTTGCGCATGGTGAGATTTTTATGACCGGTGCTTTTGTAGGGACTGCGGTGCTGTTTGGTTTTCAGGGTGCAGGGTGGTTGACCGGTATGCCCGCATGGTTGTCGTATTTACTGATTATTTTGATTGCAATGCTGGTTACAGGCGCACTCGGGGTCGGGATTGAAAGGGTAGCTTATCGACCGTTACGCAAAGCGCCCAAGTTGATCCTGTTGATCTCTGCTTTTGGAGTTTCGTTTGTTTTGCAAGATGTGATTCGATTTATCGCGGAGCTCAAAACAGGTAATTATATTATTAGCACACCGCAATTATTTGATCAGCGTTATCAATTGCCGCTTTCTTCGATCTCTAGCTGGTTTACCGATGCTTCAGTCAAAGCGAATACATTGTTTATTTTTGTAATCGCGATTTTGTTAATGATTGGACTCGATATTTTTGTGAATCGAACCAAATGGGGCGGTGCGATGCGTGCAGTTGCGCAAGATCGGGAGACCGCATCGTTAATGTCTATCAATGTAAATAAAGTGATTGTGCTAACCTTTTTTATCGGTTCTGCATTAGGTGGTTCGACAGGGGTTTTATTTGCTCAACAGTATGGAACGATTGATCCGTATATCGGATTTATTTTGGGACTTAAAGCATTTACGGCTGCTGTTCTAGGAGGAATTGGGAATATTCGTGGTGCGATGTTCGGCGGAATCGTACTAGGTGTGCTTGAAATGTTTGCTTCATCGAATCTGGGCATTTTGACAGGTGGTAATTTTGGAGCAGAGTACAAAGATGTATTTGCTTTTATGATTCTGATTATTGTCTTGATCTTCAAACCGGAGGGCATATTCGGCAAAGCAATCAAAGAGAAAGTGTAGGTGAAACCGATGGGGAAATTACAAACGATGTTGCAAGCGAATAAACTTGCACAAGGATTACTGTTAGCTGCATTTATACTTGTAACCGCAGGTGCTGTATATTTGATCGACCGTTCGGTCACTGCCTTTCTATTGATGCTGGCTTCGCTGTTGCTGTTGTACTATACGTCATTTAGCAATGGGATGAAATGGAGTATTGCCGTATTTTTACTGGTAATTGTGATTCCATTCGCCACTTCAGGCGGTACATCACGCGAATCGTATATGGAAGTAGCGACCCAATGCGGTATATATGTAGCAATGGCGCTCGGGCTGAATATTGTCGTTGGGTTTGCAGGATTGTTGGATATGGGGTTTATTGCTTTTTTCGCTGTAGGCGCCTATACATACGGCATTTTTGCGACAGGGCAAGCGAATAATTTTATTTCAGGAGAACTCTTTCCGTTATCCGGTGAAAGCTTCTGGATTTTTATTCTAATCGGAGGTTTTATTGCAGGGATCTTCGGGATATTGCTCGGTCTGCCTGTACTGCGTGTCAAAGGGGATTATCTGGCGATTGTGACACTGGGCTTCGGGGAGATCATTCGTATTATTTTTAACAATTTAGAAAAGCCCATCAATATTACCAATGGTGCGATGGGGTTATCTTCGATCCAGCCACCGAATTTGTTTGGCTTTCAATTTACATTTCCGCATCAATTTTATTTTATCGTGATCGGGATACTATTAATTGTTATCTTCGCAGTAAGGCGGTTAGAACATTCACGTCTAGGGCGTTCGTGGAAAGCAGTACGTGAAAATGAAATTGCTGCACAGTCGATGGGGATTCCTTTGATTCGTACCAAATTGATGGCTTTTGCAATCGGAGCTTCTTTTTCAGGAATGATGGGTGTTGTGTTTGCAGCCAAGCAGACATTTATCGATCCGACCAGCTTTACATTGATCGAGTCGATCACGATTCTGGTAATGGTTGTATTAGGTGGAATGGGAAGTGTACCGGGGGTGATCTTAGGAGCAAGTCTGGTCACGATTCTGAATTTGCAGGTGTTGACCGAGTTCACAAGCTGGCTTAATCAATTGTCTCAGCAAGGAATTTTTGAAGTACCTAATGCGTTATCTCCTTCTAAAATGCAACGTTTTATTTTCGGTATGATCTTAATTTTAGTCGCTATTTTCCGTCCCAATGGATTAATTGCTGCTCGAAATCGCAGACTTCCTCAAGAAGCAGTCAAAGATCCGTCTCCACCTGTATCCAAGTCAGAAGTACAACCAGACTAAAGGTTAATACAAAGCATAATTAGAGCTATTGCATGGATAACAGTGAATGAGGAAGGAGCATAAGTATGAGTGACTACCCCGATCATAGTGTGCTAAAAGTGACCAATCTGATCAAACGTTTTGGCGGATTAACGGCTGTAAATGGAGTGAACTTTGATTTTCCGAAAGGACAGATCTCAGCAGTCATTGGGCCGAATGGAGCGGGCAAAACGACTTTTTTTAATATGATTACAGGGATATATGTACCGGATAAAGGCAATATTGAACTGGATGGAAAATCGATTATTAATATTAAGCCTGATCGCATCACCAGTCGCGGTATCGCCCGTACTTTTCAAAATATTCGCTTGTTCGGCAGTATGACCGTACTTGAAAATGTGCAGGTCGGTATGCATATTCATCTCAAAACAGGCATTGTCGGCACATTGTTAAATCTTCCTCGTGTTCGTCATGAAGAACATGATTCCCAGCGTGAAGCGTACCGATTACTCGAATATGTCGGTCTAGCAGAATGGTATAACGAAGAAGCAAGCAGTCTATCCTATGGCGCACAGCGGCGATTAGAAATTGCCCGCGCACTTGCCGCCAAGCCTAAAGTATTGCTGTTAGATGAACCTGCCGCAGGGATGAATCCACGCGAAACGTCTGAATTAACAGGGCTGATCCGCCGTATCCAGCAAGAGTTGGATATTTCGATTATTTTGATTGAACATGATATGAAATTAGTGATGGAATTATCTCATCATATTCTTGTACTGGATCATGGAGAAAAGATCGCTGAAGGTGGCCCGGAAGATATTCGTTCCAATCCTAAAGTAATCGAAGCGTATCTCGGTAAAAGTGCAGTCGAGGAGGAGATACAGATATGAGTCTGGTGGAACTAAAAAATGTACAAGCTTTTTACGGCGGTATTGAAGCATTAAAAGGTATCAATCTGGAAGTGAATGCAGGTGAGATTGTGACATTGATCGGTTCCAACGGTGCAGGCAAATCGACTACACTCAAGTCGATCTGTGGACAAGTGCAGACCAAAGGTGAAATTCATTTCGATGGCAAAAAGATCACATCGCTTGAACCGCATGTGATTGCGCAAAGTGGTATTGCACATGTGCCGGAAGGACGTCGTATTTTCCCGCGCTTAACGGTAAAAGAAAATCTGGAAATGGGCGCGTTCTCAGTTAAAAGTAAAAAGCTGATCAAAGAGCGAATAGAGAAATCATTTGTATATTTTCCACGGCTCAAAGAGCGTTATCATCAGACCGGTGGCACGATGAGTGGTGGAGAACAGCAAATGCTTGCAATTGCTAGAGGACTGATGATGAATCCCAAAATTCTGCTGTTGGATGAGCCTTCGATGGGTCTTGCTCCGGTATTGGTCGATCAGATTTTTGAAATTATTCAGGAGTTGAATGATGCAGGAATGACCATCTTACTGGTCGAGCAAAATGCGTATCAAGCATTGCAGATCGCACATCGGGGCTATGTCATTCAGACAGGAGAAATTATTTTGCAAGATGATGCCAAAGTACTGCTGACGAATAATCAGGTGCGGGAAGCTTATTTGGCATAGATAGTTTACTTTTGTTATTTTGAATTAGATTGTGATGGTTGTTTATGGAAAATTAAAAAGCTTCTGTATCGCTATAAAGAGAATAATTCTCTCAATAGTGGACAGAAGCTTTTTTAATTATAACAGTTCATTCAAATAAATTAGCCTTTTTTCACATCTTGAACTGCTTGGTAGATCAAGTTGAACAGATCTTCCAAATATTCTTCAGCGATACAAGAGAACGCAACGCGAAGATCATGTGCGCCAAGAGCGATTGTGCCGACTTCGTATTCACGTAGTAAGCGTAGACGAACATCTTCCGCAGATACGTCTTTTAATTTGAGGCACATAAAGTATCCCGAGTTGAATGGATAGTATTCCCATGCATCTTGATATTTATCAGTGTCGAGCAATTCTTTAACTTTGTTTGCTCTGCCTTTCATGATTTGGAACTTTTCTTCTTTTTGCGCTTCGAAATTAGAATCTTGTAACGCTTTTAAAATAAAAGTCTGTGATGGGTGTGGCCCGCTGGAAATAGTTGCACGAATAATACCCAGTGTTTTTTGTTCTAAAGCTACAATAGATTCTGTATCTTGTGCGCCATATGTGATAAAGCCAACACGGAATCCCCATACATATTCTTCTTTGGTTGCACCATCGACTTTGATCGGTAGAATTCGTGGGTTCAAGTCAAGCAATGAGCCGAACAATGATTCATGCAACGAATCTTCGAAAAATAATCCGAAGTAAGCATCATCAGTAACTACGACTACATTGATTCCTGCTTCCGCCGCTTCGTTGATTGCAGCTACGATTTTTTTACCATCCGCTACACTTGGAGTATAACCTGTCGGGTTGTTAGGGAAATTGAGAACAACGATCGCTTTACCTTTTTCTTTTTGCGCTAAAAGAGCATCTCTTAATCCATCGCTGTTAAATGTCATTTCTGCTGTAAATAGTGGATAAGTGATGATCTCCGCTCCGCGACGAACCGCAAAAGTAAGCTCATAGTTTTCCCAGTTTTTATCTGGATATATAACAGCATCGCCTACGTCTGCGAACAGATCCGCTACAATGCTTAGACCATGTGTCAACGCATTGGTAACGATAGGGTTACTGAATTTTTTATCTTGTAATGAAGGATTGTCTTTGATCATTTTCTCACGCCATACACTGCGAAGTTCTGGTTTGCCCGCAGGTGGAGCATAAGGGTACAAATCTTTAGGAGCAAAAGCAGACAACGAATCTTGTAGCACCTTCAAATGCATCGGTCCACCATTTTCAGTTGCAATTCCGATCGTTGCATTATATTTTTTAGCCTGGCTTGATGCTTCTGCCGATTGACTTAATATACCTTCTTTTGGGAAATAAATCTCTTTGCCAAGAGTCGATAACATCTCATAAATATGAGGACTATCTGTTTTCAGTTTCTCGTTCAATTGTCCAGCCAGTGGGTTCATCGTTTTCATCCTTCCAGGTCTGTTAAATAATGAATCAGCCGCACCTGATGATAATGGAACAGTAGAAGTTCGCCTGATTTCTGCTGCCCTAGTATATCATTTTTCGCGTTGAAGTGTCACCGTTCAGGAAGTGAAATTTGATGTGTAAGTTGTGACTATGGTGTGAATCTTATAACATATAGCCCGATAGCCCTTAACTTTGATGATGTGGACAGTATTTTTTCATCATTTCGATTGTAGTTAGATCATCGTCAAGACCACGTTCTTGGAGACCATCAATAATATGTTGACGCTGATCGCCTTTGACATTTTGGCCGAATTTGAACTTGGCTGTCCATTCCTGCGGGACAATTTTGATCAAAGCGACTCCTTTTAATTGCGGAATATAACGTGGATCATTCGCATCAATCGTATCATAACCGCCTTCAGGTTGGAGCTTGTGCATAAATATTGAAAAAGCATTTGCTTTCTCTTCCAGATCGGTGATTAACTCTGCATGACCACGTACCGTTACACTTTTAAAAAAGGCTGTGGCCGGGCAAGCCAGTTCAGCATCGGTAAAGTAAGAAGGAATCAGCGCATACTCTTTGGCAACCGAAAATGTAACACGAGTATCCTGTTTGAGCAATTTCATTTTTTCTCCTGCGCGACTACCATGAATATAAAACACCCCGTTACCATAAGCAAAGTTGAGTGGAATCACCCTCGGAAATCCATCTTCATGACTCATCCCTAGAAATCCAAAACTCATTTCTTGTAAAAATGTTTCCAGTTCTTGTTCTTCTTCGATCGTAAATTCTTTGCGTCTCATATGTATCTCTCCTTTTGTCTATTGACCATCTATGCATTTCAGCATATGCTACAATTGGATTAGTCAAAAGAGCCAATTTGCATGAAAACAAGTAGTCCAATAAAGGAGAATACAATGGATATTACGATTGCGTATCAGCGTGCTATTCAGAAGTATCAACATAAATATGTAGCGTTATACCATGCACTGCGAGAAGGTATTCTAAATGGATCGCTAGCCAGTGGAACACGTCTACCTTCTACTCGTGATCTAGCTACAATGTATGGATTATCACGTGGAAGTGTATCGGAAGCGTATGACATGCTACTGGCTGAAGGGTATATTCAATCTGCTGTAGGTAAAGGAACTTTTGTGATCGAACAATCTCTTTTATCGAATACAAATAACGATATTCCGAGCCAAGCAGATCATATATCGAATACGACAGCACCTTTGCCTCCTTTGTCGCTATGGGGACAACGGATTGTTCAGATTGAACAGGAAATTATAGATACTCGCACATATACACCAGATTCTACTTATGATGAACATCATCTAGTGAAGTCTTCACATCAACAAATGGACTCTACAGATGCACCACCTGACATCATTTCTTTTCAATCGGGCGAAATTATATTAGAAGGCAGTTCACAGATTTCGTGGAAAAGCGCACTGTCTGCTGCAGGTAAAGATGTGCAAAAGTCAGCACTCGATACCAATAAAGCGACAGTTCAAGGTGATCTCTGGTTGCGTGAAGCAATCTGTCATCATGTAGGGCGAACACGAGGAATTACAGCTACTCCAGAACAGGTGGTATTGTGTAGCGGTTCTATGGAAGTGATTGCTTTATTGTGTCAATTGCTAATCAATGAACAAGATACCGTCATTTTGGAAAATCCCTGTTATTCCGGTATACGGCGTGCGATTACGGCATGTGGAGGGAAGATCGAACCGGCTCCACTAGATCAGCATGGCATTATTCCAGAAGATTGGAATGCTCAATTGTTAGTTGTCACACCGGGTCGTCAATTTCCGACTGGATCCATATTACCACTGGCTCGTCGTCAACATATTTTACAATGGGCAAAGTCTCGTGGAGCATGGATCATCGAAGATGATTATGATAGTGAATTTCGCTGGTCGGGTCGTCCAATCGAACCGCTCAAAGCTTTAGATGATACGAATTGTGTAATCTATGTCGGCTCCTTTTCTAGAAGTATGTTCAGTAGTCTGCGTCTTGGTTATGCAATTTTACCAACTGTACTGGCGCAAGCACTTACCGCTGCCAAGCGTATCTATGATCCATTGCCACCTGCTAGATTAGAGCAAAGAGCGTTAGCACGATTTATGATTCGTGGCGATTATGTACGACATTTGCGCCGTATGAATCGGTTATATCGCTCACGCTATGATGTTTTTCAACAAGCGATTCAAGAGTATAATCTGGATGAATTATTTCACTGGCAACAGACCGATTGCGGATTGCATGCTTATGCCACCTGGAAACACCAACCTGCTATGTATAGTCAGTGGATGCAATCTGCTTATCGTCATGGTGTAGTCTGGCGTGATGCTGCTACGTATCAGATTGTGCCTACTGTACCGTCGGCTTGTTTTATTTTCGCGTATCTGCCTGAATCTCATATTATTGAAGGTGTTCGCCGTCTGCGAGAATCATGGGATCGTATGCAATACAATGATTGACGGTTACAGACTTTTTGGTCAATATAAAGAAAAGCTATCTCATCTGTTGTTAGCATTGAATAGAGCTATAGATAAAATAAAATCAAGGAGGGTTGAGTGATGCTGAATTTGTCACCTTCTTCATTTATACTGAAACCAGCTTTTGCTAAAATCTTTTGTGAACCAGAATGGCGTTGGCCCAAACGTGAAAAACCGATGCCCAATTATGATTTATTCTATGTGTGGAGCGGTGAAGGAGAATTAATTTTAAACGGTGAGCCTTATCCGATCAGTCAAGGCAGTTGTTTTTTGTTCTATCCGGGGGATGAGACAACAGCGACACACAATCCGCAAAAACCATTGGTGCTCACTTATATTCATTTTGATATCGCTGAACCGGCACAAATGATTCCTGTACGTTATCGCAAATTAGAAGAGCGAATTGATTTTGAATATATGTTGGTACGGTATGTACGATTATTTCTCGAACAAGCTTTTGCCGCAGAAGAAGAAGCTAAGCTGATTTTGAAGCAGTTGATGATTCATTTATTACGTGAAGATCAGCGTGAACCGGTGGAACGCAAAGTCAGTAATCAGCTAAGCGAAGTTGTGCAGGAAATTGCGAACTATATTCGTCAACATCCCAGTCTGGCTCATCGGGTAGAAGATTTGGCTTCACGTGCCGGATTATCACCACGATATTTTTCGATCAAATTCAAAGAGTTAATCGGTGTATCGGTGCAATCGTATATTATCAAAATGCGGATCGAACGAGCAGAACATTTGCTAGTCTATACAGGCATGAATGTAACTGAAGTGGCAGATGCGCTGGGATATCGGGATATTTTCTTTTTCAGTCGTCAATTTAAGCAATATACAGGTAAAAGCCCGTCTGAGATTAGATAAATAGGACATAGGGTCAATCATACATTTCTGTAAACTTTGCATTTTACATTATGCTTGATTTAAGATAGGGATACCCGTGATTCTCGATTGTTTCACAATAATTGTCAACGGGTAATACTTGTCATGTTAACGTAATGTAAATGGAAGGAGGTCTACAGAAAATGCGTTTTAGACAGCGGATTCGTAACAGAGGCGGTTCATCTACAGCAGGTAAAAACATTTTTCGTAATCGGCTGCGTCGATTCAAAATGTCCACTACTCTTACTGAATCGTGGTTTTGATCACAAGATGTATACTTAGGTCGTTCTTTTAACTTATACAAGGCTTGTTGAATATGTATTCAGCAATCTACTATATATAGCATATCTCAACCTTTACCGGTTGATCAGATGATAGAAAGACAGCCCTGCTTGAAAGTATTCTTTCAAATAGGGCTGTCTTTCTATTCTTATCTCTACATCCATATAGAAGTATATGATTAAGATTGAACCGTTTCTGGAGCAACACGACGATAAGGGCGAGTAGCTTGCAAATCGACCAGTGTACCCAGACGTTCTCCCATTTTAACTTTACTACCAATGTGTAATTGTTCATTGGCTATAAATGTTCCTTGTTGCACCAGTAGAACTACTGTAGAACCAAATTCGAAATAAGCCAGCTCATCACCTTTTTGCCATGATGTACGTTCAGGATCAGCGTATTGAATACTGCTTACATTGAGCGCACCTACTTTGACGACAGCCACTTCGCCACAATCATGAGACATGTAGGTAATTAATCGTTCATTGCGACTGAGTACAGAACGCATAAAGGTCATACCTTTATCATTGACAGGATACACTTTGCCTGGGATATGTTCAGACTCGGTCTGTCTACCTGTGACAGGTGAATGAATACGATGATAATCAGTAGGGCTTAAATAGAGCACAAACATATATCCATCTTTGTACGTCTCCATACGTGGAGAATAATTAAGTAGTTCTTCCAGTAAGTAGTCTTGACCTTTTACTTGTGGAATGACATTGTTCTGAAGTGGCCCCATTGCTGTAATCACAGCATCGACCGGACTCACAAGCGACATTGGATCAGCATCAATCGGACGCATTCCAGGACGAAGTCGACGTGTGAAAAATTCATTAAGGCTATTATAATCTTGTATGTTTTTTTCTGCTTCTTCCGCTGGAATATGATATGCCTGGATAAATTTCGGGATAAATGTCCGGCTGGCCCGTGATTTAGCGAAGCTTCCTGTAAGCCGTGAAACCCACTTGCGTGAAGATAACTCGGTCATCAGGCGAAACACTGTGTTGGCCATAATAAAATTGAACCCCTTTCTACATTCGGGAAAACAAATATAATGTCGTGCTTGAATAGATAAGCACGACCATAATTCTATTAAAAAATGCTTTTTACTCGCTAAAATACTGGACGATAACGCTCGTTGGTTCGCTACGTTATATTGCCATATATAACACATGAAATCAATGGTTTGAATCAAATGTGACAGGATCGTATCTAAAATCAGCCTACGAATTGTCACCTAACAGTGATAAAATAGAGAGATCACAATTGATAATCGTACCATTTGATATATACAGAAGGATATGCTAAATCATACAGAAGTAAGTACGTGAATGGAGGAATAATAATGACTACATTTGGATTAATCAGACATGGTAGTACCATTTGGAATAAAGAAGGCAGAGCACAGGGGAGTTCAGATATTCCACTAGATGAAGGTGGTTGGGAGCAAGCGTATCAATTAGGCAAACGAATCCAAACCGAATCGTGGGATCGCATTTATGCAAGTGATCTGATTCGTGCACAACAGACAGCGCAAGCGATAGCAGAAGGTGGAGATTTGCAAATTAGTTCTGATCCTCGTCTACGTGAATTGGATGGAGGTCTGATTGAGGGAACGACTCAAGCTGACCGTATCGAACGCTGGGGAGAAGACTGGAAAAATCAAGATCTTGGACTGGAAACGCCTGAGTCTGGAGCGGCACGTGGAGTGAGCTGTCTGGAAGAATTAGTGAGTCTTTATCCAAATGAACGCATTTTGATTGTTAGTCATGGCGTGTTACTTAATCATGTGTTAAATCAGATTTTGGCAGATGAACCGAAATGGCATGGACTGGAAAATATGTCGATGACTGTTGTACACTGTAATGAAGATCATGTGTGGAGTTGTGAATTATATAACTGTACTCAACATTTATTACCGTCTGAAGCAGAAGCTTTGGAATAAAGAGGGTACAGATCGTTTGTAATCAAAGGAGATTAGAATCATGCAATTAAAGTGGCTAGAATGGGCGAAACAGATTCAAGCGATCAGTCAAGCAGGACTAGAATACTCTAAAGATATGTATGATATTGAACGTTTCCAACAGTTACGCGAACTTAGTGTAGAGATTATGCATCAGTACACCGATGTAGAAGTGGAAAAAGTGCAAGCGCTTTTTGCCAATGAGACAGGGTATGCAACGCCCAAAGTCGATATTCGTGCTGTTGTTTTTCAAAACGATAAAATCTTGATGGTACGTGAAAAGCAAGACGGTGCATGGGCATTACCGGGTGGATGGGGAGATATAGGATTATCGCCCAAGCAGATTGCAGTTAAAGAAACAAAAGAAGAATCTGGCTTCGATGTAGAAGCGGTTCGTCTGCTTGGTGTCGCGGATAAAAATTTCCATAACCATCCACCATCTCCCTGGCATGTATATAAGTTTTTTATTTTGTGCCGGATAGTTGGTGGAGAAGCAACTGTAGGTGATGAGACATCCGAAGTCGGCTTTTTTGCTGCCCATGAATTACCGCCTTTATCAGTAGAACGTAATACTCAAGAGCAAATATTGAAAATGTTTGATAGTAACAGCAGTCCGCATAAAACGGTATTTTGCGATTAATAATAAGTAACTGTATTGGTCATTGTAAAAATAAAGAAAACTAGAACATGTCTAGTTACGATAACAATCATCGGATCATGATTGTAAGAGATGATTATTGTAACCAGACGATCAATACCGGCATCACTATAAAGGAAGCCAGTGTTGTCCAAAGAATACAACGGGAAACAAGCTGGGGAGCCGCATTGAATTGTCCTGCAAGAATAACAGCATTGACTGCGGTTGGCATCGATGTAAGAATCAACAATACACTAAATAATATGCCTTCCACATGCAACAATGTTAACAATACCCATGACAGCAACGGAGCGCCTACGAGACGAATACTCATGCCTGCCCAGAATGCTCTGTTGCTAGATGATATTGTGTGTTCAGCAGGGGTCGTAGAGCTTGTAGTGCCCATCGTAATCATCTGTGTGCCTAGAACAACAAGCGCTACTGGTGAATAAGCCGCCGCTAACATTGCAAATCCAGAATCAAGTGCAGTTGGCAATGAAAGATCAGTTACTCGTAATAGGATAGCGATCACCGTCGCATAGATGGCAGGTAGTCGAAAAATAGCCATACCTGCTTGTTTTACCGAAAATTGAGAACGAGCTGCAAAAAACACACCGACAGTATTTACAATAATCATTTGTCCGATTACATAGACCGAAGCTTTATCTAATCCCAATTGTCCAAAAGCTAGTAAGACCAACGGTAGCCCATAATTCACACAGTTCGTAAATGTAGAGATAAGCGTCAGACCGGCTTGTTCTTCTTTATTCAATCGTAAAATACGACTCAACCCAATCGCAATCGCCCATAATAACACAAGACTTAATAATGAAAAGCTAATAGTAGTGCCTATATCTTGTAGCGAAATATCAGCATGCAGTAAAGTATTAAACACAATCGCTGGTGTTAATACATACAGAGACATCGTAGCAATTGGCTTACTATCGAGATTGCGGAATCGCTTGAGCAGAATACCACCAATCACAGGTAGTGAGATCGGCAAAAAAACTTGATATAACGTATGTAACAGATTCATAATCAAATGGTATTCATCCTTTCCAGTGCGATGTTACCAATTTACGTCTGAATATACTCTTCGTCAAATATCTATATCCTATTCGTTTATAGTCTGTACCTATCAATGATTATTCGTTTATTGGAAAGAGTGATCTGATTGGAAATATATGATATATCAGAGCACACAAAAGCCACTTCGTTATGCTGCTAGTTACAGCGTCCATGAAGTGGCTTTTGTATGTTCCCAATCGTTCTTCGTCAACTAAGCGAAGATTTATTTAGATTGTAGATGAGACCGAACTTAAAACATTGTATTTTTGTTAGCTGATTTCTCAGGAACGGCTTGTATAGTGTCCCAGTGTTCTACAATTTTACCATCAGCTACTCTGAAAATATCGACTACCGCAGAACCACGATCATTTTTATCCATACGACTCCAACTATGCAGAACGACTATATCACCTTCTGCAATGACACGAATAATTTTGTTGCTGCTATTTTTGTTAGATTGTAAAAATGAAGCGAATTGATTCAAAGGTTCTCTACCTGTAGGCACGGTAGGATTATGTTGAATATAATCTTCAGCAATATATTTGTTAATCACAGATACATCGTGTTTGTTAAAAAGATCATCGTAGAATGTTCGCACCATTTTGGCATTTGCTTGAACTTCACTCGGGCTTAGAGGAGTGACTTCGACAGGTGTACCTTTAGCAGGGAACATCGTATTTGTATTTGCTGATTTGGCAGGAACCGGTTGGAAAACATCCCAGTGCTCTACGATTTTGTTGTTTTTGATACGGAAAATATCGACTACAGAGCTTCCACGATCTTTCGCACCTGTGGTCACATAATTATGCACAACCACTAGATCATTTTGAGCGATAATTCGTTTTACTTCAGATTTATAATTTGGATTCTGTTTCAGATAAGATCCAAAAAATTTCACAAAAGCTTGACGACCATCTGCAGCTAACGGATTGTGTTGCTTATAATTTGAGACGATATACAAGCTAGCTTTGTTCAATTCATGATCATTGAAAATATCTTTGTACATGTTGAGTACCAGCTTTTTGTTTTTAGCCAGTTGCGCTTCTGTAGACTTCGCTGTTGTTGTGCTAGTTGGTGTCGCACTCGTAGAAGATATTTTGACAGGAGAAGAGGTGCATGTATTATCTTTTGATCCTGCAAGTGGACTCGCCTGAACACCTGTAACTGCAAGCGCAGATGCTAATGTAAAACTGATTGCCAATGTACTTGTTTTCTTCATCATGAATAACACTCCTTTGTATAAAATGATCTTGTATCCTGTATGGATGGAATGATTGTAACTTACATAGTTACATGTATGCAAGTTTTACTTTGAAACGGTTACATACTTGCAGTAACAACAAAAAAAGCTTGTAATGACAACAAAAAAAGCCACTTCATGTCAGGTAGACGATGAAGTGGCTCTTCGTATATAATGCTTCTATTCATTTGTATTGCGTGGTGTAAATGTAATCGGGTATTCTTTTACTCCAAATACGAAAGCGCTTTGAATCGGTTGCAATGTCGTATCAGGAACCAGTTGAATATGTTCCATATGATTTAACAATGTCTGTAATACGACTCTACCTTCTAAGCGAGCAAGAGGAGCGCCGAGACAGAAGTGAATTCCGAATCCAAATCCCATATGTTGATTGGGCTTACGGTTAGGAACAAATGTATCTGCATCTGCAAATTTCTGTTCATCTCGGTTAGCTGAACCGACCCATGAGATGACTTGATCTCCTGCTTGAATCGTCTGCCCGCCTAGCTCAACTGTTTCTTTGGCTACACGTCCAATAGCGACAATTGGTGGATAATAACGCAACGTTTCTTCGACAGCAGTCTGGATCATTTCTGGATGCTCACGTAATTGCTCTTGCAATTGAGGTTGTTCCGCCAGAATCCGAACACCATTCGTTATCAGATTAGTGGTCGTCTCATTACCTGCTGCTAGCAACAGAATACAAAAGCCGACGATTTCTTTATCTGTTAATTTCTGACCATCAATTTCTGCTGCTAACAATAATGAGATCAGGTCATCTTCCGGTTGTACACGACGTTGCTCCATAATAGCAGTGAAGTAATTAGATAATTCTTCATGATTTTTAGCTTTTTCCGCCATTAATTCTTGGAAAGCTTCATCGCTATCATCTCTAGCGCCTTTGACCTGTACATCTGACCATTCTTTAAATTTATCACGATCTGATGTAGGTACACCGATTAATTCAGCAATCACGATAACCGGAAGCGGTGTAGCGAGATCATGAACCATACGGATCTGTCCTTTGGCTAAATGAGAAGAAAGCAGATCATCAGCAATTTCTTGAATACGTGGAGCCAACGCTTCTATCGCACGTGGAGTAAATGCTTGATTCACTAGATCACGTAATTGTTTGTGTTTGGGTGGATCGGTTGTCAACATACTCTCATTGGCACGATTACGCTGAGAAGAGAATAATTTTGGGTTTTTAAGCACATATTGAACATCTTCATAACGGAAAACGTCCCAACATTTGCGATTTTCATCATACCGAACAGGGGTCTGTTCGCGCATTTCATCATAAACGGTAAAAGGAGATAGCTGACTTTCAATCGCTGCCAGTTCTCGAATAGGAATGTAGTTTGCATACTTCTTGGTAGCTTGATTCATGATATTCCTCCACCTTTATATATTTATTTACATATAAAACTCTTTCTTTATTATAAACGTACTTGTGCCAAGATACAAATTTTGTAATTTTTTATGACTGGTACATACAGTTGAAAGGTGGGCTACATATGAATATTTTATGGGAAAAAATCGAACAAAGTTCGCTACAGACATGGCCTGCACTACAGAGTCAACTGATCAATGGATGGAATATACGTCTTTCTGACGGCTATAGTAAACGTTCCAATTCTGTCAGCCCGTTAGATTATGTAGAAACGAAAATGACGCTGGAAGAGCAGATCGCTTATTGTGAAGCACAGTATCATCAGGCGCAATTACCGGTTGTTTTTAAAATGACTGACTTTGTAGAGCCGACGCTACTCGATCAACTTCTACATGCACGAAATTATCAGATCCAAGATGAGACAAGCGTACAGTTAAAGTCACTGAATATGATCGATCAAGAGTATGCTAACTACAAAAGTACTCAACAACAAAGGTTATCGGAAGTAACATATGGTATTGAAGAACAGTGGAGTGATACGTGGATTAGACAAGCGAGCACACTTGGACAATGGCCTGACAATGTAGGTCAATCTATTGCCAAATTGATGAAGGTAAACCCATCATTACCAAAAGCGTATATCACGCTTTACCAAGCAGGAACACCTGTAGCTTGTGCTATTGGCATTATAGATGGTGATTATATGGGTATTTACGATGTGATCACAGGGGCTGCTTATCGACGTCTTGGTTTTGCTAGAACAATGTTATACCATCTGATGAAATGGGCAAAAGACAAAGGAGCAAGTTATACGTATCTACATGTAGGTGAACATAATGAGGTGGCTATTCAGCTCTATCGTCATCTGGGTTTTGAAGAAATATATCGCTATTGGTATCGTGTATTGCTAGAGAAATAACAAAGAGCGCCTATGATCGGGCGCTCTTTGTTGTATTTACTATTGAATAATTTAATGAGTCGATTTGGGTAAAACAGATGGAGTATCTTTGTAATATACTCTAGTCTCATACGGACGTAACGGTAAAGAATGAAGTTGATGATGTTCGTGATCATCATAGTTAGACAAGACCAATTCCCATCCTTCATCACTAATACGTTCAGATAATTCAAATGTCGGTTTATCATCAAAGAAATTCATAATAACCATTAATTCAGTGCCTTCATAACTACGTATAAACGAATACACTTGATGATGCAAAGCACAGAGCAACCGATAATCTCCATAGATCACAACCGGATATTTTTTGCGTAAAGCGATTAGATTTTTATAATAGTAAAAGATCGAGTCAGGGTCATTAAGCGCTTGTTCTACATTGATATCCGTATAGTTCGAATTGACTTGAATCCATGGATTGCCATCTGTAAAGCCAGCATGAGTTGTGTTATCCCATTGCATTGGAGTACGAGCATTATCCCGACTACGTCTAGCCAAATTTTTCAGAATCTCTTCTTCGGTTTTGCCTTCTTTTAACGAAATATTGTAGTAATTAATCGTCTCTACATCGCGGTAATCTTCAATATGCTGGAAGCTCGCATTGGTCATTCCAATCTCTTCACCTTGATAAATATATGGAGTTCCTTGTAGTAAATGGATCAGTGTTGCTAACATTTTGGCAGATTGTTTGCGGTATTCGCCTGTATTGCCAAAGCGTGATAGATGTCTTGGTTGATCATGGTTAGAGAAGTAATTTGCATTCCAGCCTTTGCCATGTAGAACGGTCTGCCAGTGACTCATAATCTTTTTGATATCTAACAAGTTCCAGCTTCGCCCTACCCATTTGGAACTTCCTGTACCGACACAATCCAGATGCATATGTTCAAATTGGAACACCATATCCAGTTCATGACGTTCATTTCCCACATATTCGAGTGCTTGTTCAGGACCAAGACCGGATGTTTCACCCACTGTCATCAGATCACGTGTTGCAAAGACTTGCTGATTGAGGTCTTTCAGTAAGGTATGGACTTTTTCCAGATTGGAGAAAAATTGAAAAGCTTGTACAACCGGTAGATTTTGTGGATTATCCGCATCCGGTAGACCAACAGCTTTGACAATATGAGCAATCGCATCCAGACGGAATCCATCGACACCTTTATCCATCCACCAGCGAATCATATCGTGTAATTCATTGACCACTTCTTTGTTTTCCCAGTTCAGGTCAGGTTGTTGACGGGCATAGAGATGCATATAGTATTCTTCTGTTTCTTGATCATATTCCCAGACCGAACCGCTAAAATACGACTCCCAGTTATTCGGATAGCCGCCATTTTTTCCTTTACGCCAGATATAATAATCCCGCTTCGGATTATCTAGTGAAGAACGTGATTCGACAAACCAATCATGCTTATCCGATGTATGATTGAGCACCATATCCAGCACAACTTTGATTCCCCGTTCATGAGCTTCACGCATAAATTCGTCGAAATCCTGCATCGTTCCGAAGTCTTTCATAATCGCTTGAAAATCACTGATATCATAACCGTTATCAAAATTGGGAGATTCATAAATAGGGCACAGCCAGATCGCCCCGATCCCGAGTTCTTGCAGATAATCTAATTTGGAAATAATGCCTTGAAAATCACCGATACCATCACCGTTAGAATCTTTAAAACTTCTTGGATAAATCTGATAGATTGCATTTTCTTTCCACCATTTGCGTATCATCGTTGGTTCCTCCATCTGCAAGCTGAGTATATGTTTATAGTAAATAATGAATAAAGAGTTGCACTTTCTTGTGTAGTTGATTTGCAAATAAGAAGATAGAGCACTTTGCAAAATCGCTTGGTGTTCGAGCAGAACATAATAGCTTACTATTCTAAGTACTACGATGTACGCGATATCTCTACTTTACTTTTATCCAATTTACTCGCTGACGAAAACGAAATAAGTGATTATCACTGAATCGATACGATGAAAGTGTATTTATTGTGATCATTTCAATGATCTGCTACACTGCTAACAAATACATAATTAATCTAAAGGAGCTTATGATCATGAACAATCATACCGTTGTTATTCGTGAAGCCCATCAACAAGATATCACACCATTAGTAGGGTTAATGGAACAATTAGGCTACCCGACTACAGAAGAAGTGTTCAAAATAAGAATCGATGCGTTAGAGCAACATGAAGATTATCAAATATTTGTAGCCGAAATAGAAGAGCAAGTGGTCGGTATGGTTGGCTTGATTCGTGAACTGCGCTTTGAACGAGATGGAGTACATGTCCGCATCGGCTCATTAGTTGTCGATGAGCAATATCGTGGTGCAGGGATAGGTCATTCTTTGATGCAAGCAGCGGAAGGCTGGGCAGGTAGTGTAGGCGCTCAAGCGATCGCTTTAAATAGCGGTAATCGATATGAGCGTGAAGGTGCACATGAATTTTATCGCAAATTAGGATTTGCAGGACTGTCTACTGGATTTGTAAAAAAGTTATAAACGAAGAAAATTGCACAAGTAGGATGCAAAGGTGTCTGTATCAGAATAACCATATCTATTTATAGAGAGGATGTTCATGATGGCTAAAGTATTCGATTCTATGTCTCCCGAGCATATCGCATTTATACAAGCACAGAAGATGTTTTTTGTAGGTAGTGCGGCAGCAGAAGGTCATGTCAATATTTCACCAAAAGGCTACGATTCATTTCGCATTCTATCCCCTAATCAGGTCGCTTATCTTGATCTAACAGGTAGTGGTAATGAGACCAGTGCTCATTTGCAAGAAAGTAATCGGATGACTTATATGTTTATCGCTTTGGAAGGTAAGCCACTGATTTTGCGATTGTATGGAGATGGACAGATTATTTTACCGGATGATCCAGCATGGGAGCAGTACGCGCATGTATTTGATCTTTATCCAGGATACCGGCAGATCATTGTCTCGAATATTCACCGGGTACAGACGTCTTGTGGATATGGTATTCCTTTCTATGAGTATGAAGGGGAACGAGATACGCTGATTGATTGGGCAGAGAACAAAGGCGAAGAGAAATTAGAACAATATCGTAAGCAGAAAAACTCGACAACTATAGACGGTATACTTACACCGATAGGTCAAAAGTTGGCTGATATTCAGTAAGTTGTTGTATTTCATCTATATTATTGATAGCATGCAAATGATGGATTATACACGCAGATAAAGAGGGATGAGCATGAAGTTGGTCAATACGATCAAAAATAATTTTAGATTATCAGATTTTATAACGTGGTATGTGATTATGGCGATTTTGTTAGTTGTGTTAGATGTGAAAAATAATCCTGATGGTGTTACATTTTTGAGTGTATTGATTACACTGGTGATGGCGTTGATTCCAGCTGCTATTTTCAGCTTCTTTTTCCGCTTAATTACGGGTTGGATTGTCAAACTCAACGAATAGCAGGGTAATAAATAGAAGTAAAGCTTAGATAAGCAAAGGAGTTATTTAGTTATGAAGAATCATGCGATTGCTAGACGAGTGCGTGAATTAGAGCAATATGCCCCGATGCATACAGCACAACCTGATTTGGCTGATTTCTGGCAACAGACATTACAGCAATTTGCAGATAAGCCGTTAAACGCTCAACAGACGGAGCAAGTAACACCGATGAAATCGATCCAGTCGTATCAAGTGATCTATGAAGGATTTGACGATACGCCGCTTCATGGTATCTATGTACGACCTGCCGATCAAGCAGGACAAGCGATTCCATGTATCGTTATGTTTCATGGATATACGATGAACAAAGGGTATCCTGAAGATTATGCTCACTGGACAGCGATGGGATATGCTGTATTCGCTATTGATATTCGTGGACAGGGCGGAGATACAGGTAATCATTTGAATGCTGATTTTGGGATGAGTAGCGGTTGGTTGACTCAAGGATTGCTGGATAAAGATAACTTTTATTATCGTGCAATCACGATGGATGCGCTCAAAGCGATACAATGGGTAGCCGAGCAATCTGATGTAGATCGCAGTAAAATTGCAGTCTATGGCGGTAGTCAAGGTGGCGGACTAGCGCTCATCACATCTGCTCTAAGCGATATTCCAGCAATCACTGTCGCTAATATTCCGAATATGAGCCATATGGATTTTGGCATATTAAATTCAGAAAGTTCTCTTCGTGAAGCCGCTCAATTTGTAAGTCGGTATCCTCAACATTTGGATCAAGTGCTAGAGACGTTGAGTTATTTTGACATGATTAATCTAGCAGATCGTATCCATACACCTATATTGATCTCGTGCGGTCTTAAAGACACTGTCTGTATGCCTGAAACGGTCTATGCAGTATACAATCGGATTCATGCAGAAAAAGAAATGTGTCTGTATCCATTTGATGGACATTTTGTGAGTCCATATCATCAACGCAAAACGATGGAATTTGTTCAAAAACATTTCGGATAAATCATCAAAAAGTTTAAAGAAAAGTCTGTTTCTGAGTCGATAAGAAACAGGCTTTTTTTGTTCTGAAAAAGTAAATATATCAAGCGAAGGTCAAAAAAGGTCAAAAACGATAAAAGAGGTTGAAAACAAGAATTTTAATAAAGAAAAAGGCTGTAAATCGGTCAAAATAGGCTTATTTTGCCTATAATCTATTTTGCTTACTACAGGTGTTATCACTATAATAAAGACATAAGGTCAAACAAAGTCAAACTTATCAAAAGTAGTTAAAAAATCATTTAAGGAGGAGATTGGATATGTTTGATTTAGTTCCTTTTGGTAAACGTCGTGAGGATGCTTTGAGTCAATGGATGAAGTCGTTTCAAGATATGTTTGAAGATGATTTGCTAACTCCGTTCAAAGGATCGACCTTATCCTTCCGTACAGATATTCGGGAAAATGACAAAGCGTATCTTGTTGAAGCCGAATTGCCGGGTTTGCAAAAAGAAAATATCGACATTGATTATGCCGCTCCTTATTTGACGATCAAAGCTGTACAACAACAAGAGCAACAAGAAGAAAATGCTGAGCAACGTATGGTGCGCAAAGAGCGTCGTTATGGAGAGTATGTTAGAAGATTTTATGTGCAAGATATTGAAGAAGATCAGATTCAAGCGACTCTGAAAGATGGAATACTGTTACTAACTATTCCGAAAAAACAGCGTGTTGAAGGTCGGCGCATTCAGATTGAAGATGGCAGTTCCTCTTCGGCTCGACTTGAAGACGGACAGCAAAAGTCTTCTGAATAAAAGTCGCATCATTCACATGTTAGCTGTAAAATAATCTTATATCCAGAGGTGCATTGTAGATTAAACAGCTATGATGCACCTTTTTTTGAGTAAAAAGAAGCCATTCCGCTTATTTTCCTGTAAAGTACGTTAATAAATAGAAAGATGAAAGCTACAGGAAAGGGGGAGAACCGATGCTCAAAGATTATTATAAGATTCTAGGCGTTGATCGCCAGGCTTCACCCAAAGAAGTGAAGAAAGCATATCAACAATTGGCTAAAAAGTGGCACCCTGATGTGAATAAAGCTACGGAAGCGGAAAGTAAATTTAAAGAAATCGCTGAAGCCTACGAAACATTAAGTCATACCAACAAAAAAGAAACGTATGATCAGCAGTTACATTACCAAGAAAATCCTCCTCGTCATACAAGAGCGAACACCGCGTATTCAACGCGTGATCATAAAGCAAGTCGAGCTTACAATTTTGAAAATTTTGATAATGCAGGTTTTCCTGATGAAGATTTATTCGATATGTTTTTTAATAGCCGTACCGCTGGCGCTGGTCGAGGGATGGAGAATATGACTCAAACGTTACGGGCTAATCTGGATATTACACTGGAGCAAGCCTATCGGGGAGATCGAATTTCAGTACGAGTCAGTGGCAAATCGATTCAACTCAAATTGCCTGCCCGCATCAAAAATAATAGCACATTAAAAATTCGTGGAAATGGTAGCAATGGACTTGATCCAAATGAAGAGTTATTAATTAGCTTCCATATTGTTAACCACTCGATGTATACGATTGAAGAAAGTAATCTGATCGCGGTAGGTCAAATAGCACCGTGGCAAGCGGTTTTTGGTGGCGATATGCCTGTCCGTTTACCTGATCAATCTACGGTTCGTCTCAAAATTCCTGCCGGTACACAGACCGGTCAAACATTACGCCTTTCCGGTAAAGGATTAAGCAAAGACAAGCAACATTATGGAGATGTACTGATTCGTATCGAAATGATTATTCCTGAGATCAACGATATCGATGAAAATGAACGCAGATTGTATCGTCAATTAGCAGAATTTAACCCGTTCCAACCACAAATTAAAACCAAATAAGGAGGAGTTCACAATGGATTATAATAAGCTGACTCAAAAGCTTCAAGAAGCGGTCGCTTCTTCACAATCCATTGCTTCAACGATGGGACATCAAGAAATTGATACCGCTCATCTGTTAAAAGCATTACTAGAACAATCGGAAGGATTATTCCCCCGGTTGTTGCAAAAAATGAATATTTCATTGTCAGAAGTCACACGCTTGAACAATGAACATTTACGTCGTAAACCGACTATTAGCGGCTCATCTGGAGCAGTACGTCGTTATGCTTCACCTGCATTATTATCTGTATTGGATCAAGCTCAGCAAGAAGCAACTACTATGCAAGATGAGTTCGTAGCCGTAGAACATGCTGTACTTGCTATGGTGTCCGGTCATGATCGCGAGAATCAAGAACTGCGCAATATGTTACAACAACAAGGATTAAAGCGTGATCCGTTATTAACTGCTTTAGCCGAGATACGAGGTCATCAACGGGTGACGAGTCGGGAGCCGGAAGCGACCTATGAAGTATTGCAGAAGTACGGTCGTGATCTTGTTGCAGAAGTACGGAGTGGCAAAGTCGATCCTGTGATTGGACGGGATGCTGAGATTCGTAGAGTTATTCGTATTTTATCTCGCAAAACCAAAAACAATCCGGTACTGATTGGTGAACCTGGTGTCGGTAAAACAGCGATTGTTGAAGGGCTAGCACACCGGATCGTACGCAGAGATGTACCGGAAGGGCTTAAAGATAAAACGATTTTTTCACTGGATATGAGTGCACTGGTTGCCGGTGCTAAATATCGTGGTGAATTTGAAGAACGTCTTCAAGCAGTACTCAAAGAAATTCGAGAAAGCGATGGACGGATTATTTTATTTATTGATGAATTGCATACAATTGTAGGAGCAGGCAAAACAGAAGGTTCGATGGATGCAGGGAATATGCTCAAACCGATGTTAGCGCGCGGAGAACTTCATTGTATCGGTGCAACAACACTGGATGAATATCGCAATTATATTGAAAAAGACCCTGCATTGGAGCGCCGTTTCCAACAGGTGCTAGTGCATGAGCCTAATGTAGAAGATACCATTTCTATTTTGCGCGGCTTAAAAGAACGGTTTGAAGTGCATCATGGTGTCAAAATTCATGATAGTGCTATTGTAGCCGCAGGTGTGCTATCTGATCGGTATATTTCAGATCGCTTTTTACCAGACAAAGCAATCGATTTGATTGATGAAGCTTGTGCTATGATTCGTACCGAGATTGACTCTATGCCAAGTGAAATGGATGAAGTCACCCGCCGAATTATGCAGATTGAGATTGAAGAAGCTGCTCTGAAAAAAGAAACTGACGATGCTAGCCAGCGTCGATTAGAACAGTTACAACGTGAACTAGCTGACCTCAAAGAAAAACAACTAGAAATGACAGCACGCTGGGAAAAAGAAAAATCAGCGATTCAAATTGTGCGTGATCTCAAAAAAAATCTAGAACAAGCACGCAACGATCTGTTAGAAGCACAGGAAGAATATGATTTGAACAAATCGGCTGAACTCAGTTACGGTATTATTCCAGATCTAGAACGTCAGTTAAAACAAGCAGAAGAAGAAGCGTATCAAGATCAAGACAATCGTCTCTTGCGTGAAGCTGTTACCGAAGAAGAAATATCAGATATCGTATCTCGCTGGACAGGTATTCCGGTAAGTCGTCTGGTTGAAGGGGAACGGGACAAATTATTACGATTGGAAGAAAGTCTGCATAAACGTGTAGTCGGTCAAGATGAAGCCGTACAATTGGTTGCTGATGCGGTGATTCGTTCACGTGCAGGTATCAAAGACCCGAATCGTCCGATAGGTTCATTCTTATTCCTTGGACCTACCGGAGTAGGGAAAACAGAACTTGCCAAATCGATTGCTGCTTCTTTATTCGATCGTGAAGATGGTATGATTCGAATCGATATGTCAGAGTATATGGAAAAACACAGCGTTTCTCGATTAGTCGGAGCGCCACCTGGATATGTCGGTTACGAAGAAGGCGGACAATTAACCGAAGCTATACGTCGTCAACCTTATTCTGTATTGCTATTGGATGAAGTAGAGAAAGCACATCCCGATGTGTTCCATATTCTTTTACAATTGCTAGATGAAGGACGATTAACAGATTCGCAAGGCAGAGTCGTTGATTTTAAAAATACAATCGTAATTATGACTTCAAATATAGGCTCTGCTCATCTTGTGACTGGATTGGGCGCAGATGGAGAATGGAGCGAGACGGTACGTGACAATGTTATGCGTGAATTGAGTAATCATTTCCGCCCTGAATTTCTCAATCGTGTCGATGATATTGTCTTATTCAAACCATTAAGCTTAACAGAGATTGGACAGATTGTTCGCAAATTGGTAGAGCATTTAAAAGATCGTCTGAAAGATCGTCAGATTACGTTACAATTGACTGACGAAGCTGTCCAACTTATTGCTGAACAAGGATTTGACCCGGCTTATGGTGCAAGACCGCTCAAACGATTTATTCAGCGTGCATTAGAAACCAAAGTCGCTCGCGCAATGATTGCTGGCGAAGCTTCAGAAGGATCGACAGTTATCGTAAATGTGGTAGATCAAGAATTGCATGTGGTGATTCAGTCATCGCCATCAGCAGACCGCCCGGCAGAAGAATCTCCTGAAGCTATTTCGATCGGCTGATCGTAAATGGCTGTACAAGTTGTAAAAGATACGCTATTTTGGCTAACTAAATCTAGAATATATTACAAAAAGTCTGCATGCTCGTAATGAGCGGATGCAGACTTTTTGCGTTTGATTAGGAAGAGGTCAGTACAGGAGATTCTAAAAATAATTCTTGCGCTGTTTTGATCAGTAGTTGTACCGCAAGTGATGCTTGAGATACAGAAGGAATAGCGATCCCAATCTGACTTGTAATGCGCGGGGTGACTTCTCGTACATCCAGATGATGAGGATGCATCGATAAGGCTAGATTAGAAACGATACCAATTCCAAGCCCCTGACGAACCATATTGATCAATGCACTTACATTATGGGTCGTAAATGTAATTTTGAGATGGCTTTTTTCTTGATCAAATGCTTCGATAATCGCAGTCTCATGACCACCTTTGCACAAAATCATATCTTCTCCATGAAGATGCTGAACAGTAATATGAGCTTGCTGTTGCAATGGATGGTTATCCGGTAACAGAAGTACCATATCATTTTCACATAATGGAATGACATCCAAGTCGGGTGCAGGCAACAGAACAATACCGACTTCAATCTTGCGAGTATAGACCCATTCTTTGACATCATTAGCAGAACCTTCGTGTAGATCGAAGATCAGGTTAGGATAGTTTTGTTTGATTTTTTGAATAATAGGTGGCAAAAAATAAGCAGATGCTGAAGGAAAAGCGCCTACACAGATCGTGCCTACATCTAACCCTTTCACAGCAGCTACCTGTTGTTGTACTTTTTCCATACTGTGTAAAATGGTACGGAATTGTACTAATACTTGCTCACCGATTTCAGTCAGTAATACTCCTTTTTTGCGATCCCGTAACAGTAACAAAGTGTCTAATTCATTCTCAATACTGGCAATCGCATGACTAACAGCAGGTTGGGTCATATGCAATTCATGTGCAGCTTGAGTAAAACTTAATGTCTCGGCAACCCGCACAAATGTCATAATCTGAGTGATGGTCATAACAATATCGTTATCTCCTTTATGCAAAATATTCATTTTCTTTATGAGTGATAAAAGTATAACCTAAAGAAGCACAAATTTAAAACAGTGTACTGTAATAGATGAAAGGATGAACAACATGAAGACTTTATCACCCAAAATGACATTATGGCTGGTCATTTTCCTTGTAACGATCTGGGGCATTAACTGGCCTTTAACCAAATTAGTATTACCTGATGTACCGCCACTTTTATTTTCAGGTCTGCGAACATTAATTGGTGGACTTATTTTGTTAGTATTTGCTATGAAGCATGTCGAACGATTGCAATGGAAGCGAAATAGAAAGATATACGCTATACTCGCCGTTTTAAATATTATCGGTTACTATGGATTGCAGACGATTGGAATCGGTTATTTACCAGCAGGGTTATTCTCAACGATTGTATTTCTACAACCTATTTTGTTAGGGCTGTTCTCATGGTTATGGTTAGGCGAAAAGATGAACACTTTAAAAGTGATTGGATTAATACTAGGTTTTGTAGGTGTGGCTGTGATTAGTTCAGGGGGGCTTGAAGGCAATTTATCGTTAACCGGTATCGGATTCGCGCTAGCCTCTTCCTTATGCTGGGCGCTAGGTACAATATATATGAAGAAAAATAATCAACAATTGGATTCGTTATGGACAGTTACGATGCAGTTATTGATCGGTGGCGTAGTATTAATGATTGCTGGATCGTCTACCGAAAGTTGGAGTGATATTCAGTGGACTCCTTCATTTATCGAAGTATTATTGTTTATCTCGTTGTTTGTTATCGCAGGTGGATGGATGGTTTATTTCAAATTAATCGACAGTGGAGAAGTCAGCACCGTAGGAACATATACATTTATGATTCCGGTGTTATCTAATATTTTTAGTATCTGGATTCTTCATGAGTCGATCACGTTATCATTATTGATTGGTCTAGTTATGATTGCTTGTAGTATCGCTCTCGTCAATTGGAAAAAAGCGATGAAAGCTCCATTGGTTGTCCCTGTTCCTTTAAATAAAAAGTAACTTCGGTTACAGCTAAATAAATACATCATCATTATTAAAAGACTATTTCGATTCTAGAAATAGTCTTTTTTTGCTTTCAAATAATCATAAAAGTGAATGTGGAACCAGCTATTCTAAGTTATATTGCGAAAATTTGAACAAAATCTAGGTCAAGCTGACTATGAAGTAAGTACCTTTCTAAGCTGACCGATAGACCTTATTTATATTACATATAATGGTAACCATGTCGAACGTTAATGAGGTTTGTACTATTTTTCATATTAAAATACCTAATTTTGGTTATTCATATTAGAAAAAACTACAATGCTAAATAGTAAGTTGCTATTTTTTCCTTTTATTAGGAAAGCAGCTCTATTTACCTCTGCTTCAAATTCGGACAAAATAAAAACATGTTTTTCAAAACTTATTAATGAGTCATATTTACAGTTTGATCTTTACAGCATGATTTTTACAAATTGATTAAAACAAATAGGAGACAACAAATGATAGGACTTATTTATATTCCATTTCTTGTTCTATTACTGGTCTGTATTATCACAGATTGTCGTAAGCGAATTATTCCAGATGTGATTACTTTACCAGGTACTCTATATTTTTTAATTATCCATCTTGTTGTTAACGATATCACGATCTGGCAAAGTCTTCTTGGTGTCATAGGTTTGGGCGGGATAGCACTTTTACTTGCTATCGTAAGCAAAGGAAAATTGGGTGGAGGGGATATTAAACTTTTTGCAATGGTTGGTGCTTGCTTGGGATGGTCTGGAGGGATATGGGCATTCCTTTTTACATTTCCATTGGCAGCTCTGGCGGCGATTCCTTTACTGCTTTTACGCAAAGTAGCGCCACAAACATTTCGTGTTCCTAATGAATTACCTTTAGCACCATTTATAGCTGTAAGTTGTTTTTTACTAATTGCATTACTACAAAAGGTGGCAGAGACGTATGTTTGAATCTAAAAAGCGTGCATTTGTATTTATGTTGATCGCAATCACTTTAGGCGCTATTGCAGTTATTTTGTTTTCTAGTTATATGAAAGAAACGAAAGCCAGTCTAGGTGAATTTGTAACCGTACAAGTAGCAGCGCAAGATATTCCAGCAGGCAGCGTAATCAAGTCTGAATTGTTAAAGACTCAAGAAATTCCGCGTAAATATATGATGGATTCGTTGATTACCTCTTCACAGCAATTGGAAAATAAAATATCGGTTGTTCCTATTACAGAAGGTTCTGTACTAACAACCTCGGTCTTGCGTAACAATACGTTTGTCAAAGGAGATTATCGTCAAGTGATGTTGCGTGCTCCATTGGCTGTTTTTGATGAACAGATTGATGCGTATGACAAAGTGGATATCGTCTATTCTTATGATGCAAAATCGACTAAAGAAAAAGAAGCAAATGGAGATAGTCGGATTACTAAAGTATTACTGAAAGATGTAACCGTAAATAGTGTTCAAAAAACAGGGAATGAAATTACAGCGATTGGTGTATTGGTCAGCCTCAATGATTCTAAATCTGTGGTATGGGCGCTTAATTATGGTAAAGAAGTACGCTTATTAAAAAGTGGAAGCAGTAAAGATGTAGGTACAGATAATAGTAATACATCAAGTAACGTATCTTCGACAGCAAGCTCACCTACAGCGAACAAAGAAGATACTCAAGCTTCATCAAAAGATAAAAAAACAGCAGAAAAAGCAGTAGAGCAATCAACATCGACTAAAGAAAAAGCGACCAATAAAGCATCAACCGATCGAATTCAAAAAGATGCTATATCTAAAGAATCGTCTCAAAAATCGAAAGAAACTTCTAATACATCTTCAACAGATAAGTAATCGAAGAACGGTTCAAACTTACTATAATCAGCAAGGAGGCAATCCATTTGTCGACAGTTAAAATATCTATCGTATCTAGCAATGAGCGCCTCACTCAACAGTTAATACAAAGTATTCATTTTTATAATATGCAACCAGGCGAAGTGATTGAAAAACCACGTGAAGCTTATATGCAAATTCATCCAAAAGAACCACGTGTTATTTTGTTAGCAGAATCGGAAGAATTAACTGATTTGACACCGATTATCCAGCAGTTAAAAAAAGTAAATGGCTCAGCACCGGTTATTTTTCTAAGTCGTACTGGAGATTTTACACAAATTCGAGAAATGTATCGTGCAGGCGTGACTGATGTACTGCGAATACCTGATGAATTGGATCATCTAGAGAATGTGCTTGAAAAAGCGATACGACTTGCACAACGAGGAACAGATCAACGTTCTATTCATGCACCTGATGCAAATGGTGGTAAAGTGATAGCTTTGTATAGCGGCAAAGGCGGTGCAGGAACAACCACAGTCAGTGTGAATCTGGCGCAGACAATAGCATTACAAACAGATGCTAAAGTGCTGTTAATTGATCTTAATTTGCAATTTGGTGGGATACAACATTATCTGGATATTCAATTTGAACGTAATCTGGGTGATCTCAAATCAGTATTGAAAGAAATTACGTATAGTCAGCTTAGTAATGTACTGTATCCACTACAATCATCTGGCTTGAATTTGCTATTGTCACCAGCACATCCGCAAGAAGCTGAAAATTTTACCGGTGAAGATATCGAAATGTTGTTCAATACTTGTCGTCAGCATTTTGATTACATTATTTTGGATTTACCTCGCGAATTAAATGAAGTCTCCATTAGTGCAATTAGTCAAACCGACGAATTAGTCTATGTGCTGAATTTGGATCGTGCTTCTATTTTGAGTTTGAAAAGTGTGATCGATATTTTGGATCGTTATCACCTGATGGATATGAATCGTATTTCTCTTGTGATTAACAAACATAGTAAACGATCCGATGTGACAACCAGTGATCTAGAAAAGATTGTTAATATCCCAACAATTGGTTCGATTTCAGAAGATCTTAAAGGTCAGTTACAGACGAGTGCGAATTTGGGGCAACCTCTATTGCTTGAACGTAAAGAAAAGTTAAAAGGGGTCAAAGGATTAATCAAAGAATTTATCAACCTTCAATCTGCTTTAAGTGTTAAAGAAGGAGGCGAGTCTCATGTCGATCTTTCAAAAGTTAAGCAGCAGGCTTGATGATTCGCAAGCCGAAGAGCAGAAGCCTTTAGATTATACTGATTATTTATTTAATCATTACAAAAATCGTCTGCTGAAAGAAACCAATTTGGATCAATTAATCAAACTGCCTAATTTTCAAAAACGACGAGCGATTGAAAAATTGATTACAGATATGATGGAGCAAGAAAAAGTTATTATTACACAGATGGATAAAACCAAATTACTCGACATGATTTTGGATGATTCTGTTGGTTTTGGTCCATTAGAACCTTTATTACAAGACGACGATATTACAGAAATTATGGTTAATGCGCCAGATGAAATTTATATCGAACGGAAAGGTCAGATCACTTTATCCGATATTTCTTTTAAAAATGATGATCATATCCGCAATATTATTGATCGTATTGTTGCTCCTATTGGACGTCGTATTGATGAAAGCTCACCGCTAGTTGATGGACGTTTAGAAGACGGTAGCCGTGTTAATGCAGCGATTCCTCCTATTGCTTTACATGGGCCTGTGATTACGATTCGTAAATTCAAAAAAGATCCATACACAATGAATAATTTAATTGGATTCCAATCCTTATCTAGTAAAATGTCTACTTTTCTAGAAGCATTAGTAGGAGCAAAAATGAATATTATTATCTCTGGTGGTACAGGTAGTGGTAAAACAACATTACTTAATGTGGTCTCAGCAGCAATTCCAATCGGTGAACGTGTGATTACGATTGAGGATATGGCAGAGTTAAGGTTAAATCGTAAAAATGTTGTTTCATTGGAAGCACGTCCAGCTAATATGGAAGGCGCTGGCGAGATTACAATCAGACAGTTGGTTAAAAATGCGCTTCGTATGCGTCCTGATCGTATTATTGTCGGGGAGGTACGTGGCGGGGAAGCTATGGATATGCTTCAAGCGATGAATACCGGTCATGAAGGATCTTTGACCACGATTCATGCAAATAGTCCGCAAGATGCAATGTCTCGATTAGAAGCTATGATTTTGATGAATAACTCATCTATGACAGCTGAAGTGGTAAGACCTTTTATCTCGGCAGCTATTCAATTAGTAGTACAGACATTACGATTATCCGATGGTACACGAAAAGTGGTGTCTATTGCAGAAGCTATCAGTGAAAATGGCAATATTCGATTGAATGATATTTTTCGTTTTCAGCGGATAGGAACAGAAGCAAATGGACGTATTCAAGGTAGTTTTGTGACTACCGGCTATATTCCGCAATGTGCAGATAAGCTTAAAACATTCGGCTATGATCTAGGAGAATCCTTTTTCACTCCGATGGAGGAGGAGATCATCCATGTCGGTTGAACATTGGTTTTTAATTATCCTTTTTATAACAGTCGTTGCGATTACGATAACAATTATGGAAATAACGGCTATACGAAAAAAAGAAAAAGTGCTTCACAAGCGACTGGCTGATTTGCATACGGAAGAGATTAAAACCAATAAAGGAACATACCGCAGACTTGCAGGTAAGTTCAATCGTTCTGATTATGGACGAGAATGGGATAATCGCCTGGCAGGAGCAGACTTGAATATTTCAGGATTTAATTATGTATTAATTCAATGCGCATTGTTATTTATAGCGACTTACCTACTTAACGTATTGGTCGGGTTACAATTTCCGATGGATATTATCGTCGCTTATTTTCTAATCACGATTGGTTCTTCGCAGTGGCTCAAATCTAGACGACGCAAGTTTGCTGCACAGATCAATGGTCAATTACCTGAAGTATGCCGAATGATGGGAAGTTCTATTCGTGCAGGTATGAGCATACAACAAGCGATAGACATGGTAGCCAAAGAATTGAAAGCACCTGCGGGCCCTCTTTTTCAAGGAATGGCTCGTGAAATGCAATTAGGTAACAATCTAGATACTGTACTTGAAAATATGAACGAGAAGTTTAGTAGTCGCGATATTCAATTAATGACTCAGACGATTACGATCCAGCGTCAAGCCGGTGGTAATCTCGCCAAAGCTCTAGATCAATTAGCTAAGACCTTAGAAGAACGAGAACGTATGAACAAAGAATTAAGCAATCAAACAGCAGAATCGAGATATATTGCATTAACACTTGGTTTAATGCCTGTATTTCTTATTATTGCTTTTAATATTGTATTTAAAGGATTTATTACCCCTTTGTTCACGATTCCAGGTTTGATTCTATTGGTTGTTGTCGCTATTTTGATGGTGTTCGGATTTATCATGATTCGTAAAGTCACCAATATAAAGGCGTGAATAAATAATGTTATGGACGAATACTCTATTGTATACAGCACTAATTTCGTGGGGTGCTGCTGTATTCTTTTACTGGCGGTATCAGCTAAAACGACTCAGTCTCAAAAAAAGAATGGGTATGGTGAATGAAGATAAGAAAAAGAAACGTACTATAAGTGAACGATTTAAAAAGCGAATATTTGATTGGTCAGAAAAATTAATTCCTTTAGGTTTGCGGTTCAAATTGTTTACAAATCCGACTACGATTCAACGGCAAATTGAACTTGCTGGACATCCAGGTGGATTACGATTGGATTCCTTTTATGGATTTCGCTTTTTATGTGTATTTGCAGGAATGTTATTCGGGACATTGCTAGTATGGATGGGATTCGGTAATGGTGTTGTATTCATTTTATTTATACTTGCTGGATTAGCATTTCCTTCGCTCTGGTTACGAAGTGCGGCCAAAGAAAGACAAGAGCGCTTAGGTTTGGATTTACCTGATTTTATGGATGCGATGAGCGTTACTTTACAAGCCGGTGTACCGATGGATCCTGCTATGAAACAAATTATTATGAAAATGGATGGACCTTTACAAGAAGAGTTATCTCGCTTTCAACAAGAATTAGATATCGGAGTTCCGCGCGAAGATGCATATATCCGATTGATGAATCGCAATCAAAGTAAAGAATTAGAAACGTTAGTATCTTCACTGGTACAAGGTAGCAAATTAGGCGTTCCCATTTCTCAGACATTTAATCTGCTATCCACAGATATGCGTGAAACTCGAATCGGTATGATGAAAGAGCGTGCTGCCAAAGCAGGACCTAAAGTTACTTTGATTACCAGCTTTCTTATTTTACCTGCTGTATTGCTATGTGTTGTCGGATTGTTAGTACTTAACTTCATCTATAATCCTGAAGGTATTGGCGTCTCATGGGATGCTTTGCAATAACAAAAGGGATATTGCATCAAACCATTTGATTTTATTGAGAGGGGGTGAATAACGATGATGAACAAATTAGGTTCTTACTTATATGCCAAAGCAACAACGATTGGACAATATACCAAAAATGAAAAAGGTGCTCAAGCAATCGAGTATGTAGGTGTAGCTGCTGTTGTCGTTGTACTGATCATTGCACTAATGAGCTTGTTTGGTAAAGAGGGTGGCGGAATTGCAGAAGCACTGGTGGATAAAATTAAAGATGCAATCGATAAAATCAAAATTGGTGGATAACCAAAGTACTTATACTGGTGACGTGCCGTCTACGGGCGGCTGGCGTCAGTATCTTCATAATCAGCGGGGTGCGCAAGCTATTGAATTTGTAGGTGTGTTGCCTTTATTTATTTTAATGGTACTTATTGTTTTTCAATTTGCTTCTGCTGCGATTACAGCAGTAACAGTCAAACAAGCAGTAATGGAAGGCGCACGTGTGGCAATGGTAGAAGATCAAGGAAATGCTGGATATCAGACAGCAATTCGTAATTTTGCAGGTAAATACGACATAAAGGAAATGAGCAAGCAAGAATATTCATCAGGTGGCGATACATATGTCACTGTCAAAGTGACATTGGAATCACCGCTTGTATCTGGAGCTTTGTTCAATACATCGGGATTATCTATTCCGATCTCATCTTCAGCGACGGTACGCAAAGAAGAAGATCCGGCAAAAGAATAATTATACAGTTATTCTCAAAAACGTACGGAAAGGAAGTGTTCAATATCCGACGCGTTATGTATAAAATAGGTGGAGCACTGCTTGCAGTGCTTTTTGTTCTCACATTAGCTTCACCTGTGTTCGCTACAGCGGATACTGATCAAGAGTCTCCTTTTAAAGTCCATCTGAGTGATGTTGAAGTGAAAGATCAGAATGCTGTTCCACCTGACACTACAACCGATACAGCTATTCCGCCTGGCGATAGCACGAATCCAGATGGTACAAATCAAAATGGCATAAATCAAAACGGTACAAATCAAGGTCAGAATCAATCATCTGATCCTAATCAACAAGGAAATACGCAAACTCCTGACAATGGGCAGACACAAGGCAATCAAACTGGTGGGACATCTACTAATAGTACCCATGGAAACGGTACAACGATGCCGAATTCCACTGAATCTAATGGAGTTGTAACCCCTCTACCATCGACTCCATCGCCTACTCCAACAGGTGGTACTCAAGTCGACGGTACAAATACAGATGGTACTTCTGTAGATAAACCTAATCCAGCCAAAGCTGATCAGCAAGGAAATGAACAAGTAGATAATCGTCCGTGGTATGAACAATGGTGGGACAAAGGCAAAGAGATCGTCGCTAACCCTGTCGAAAGTTTGCAGAATTTTGGTAAAGGAGCAGCGGCTGGAGCTATAGGAGCAGGAGCCGTTATTTTAGCAGCAGTTGTTATTTTCTCAGTTATTTTAAGTGCTCCTATTTCTGTACCTGTTCTTATTGTAGCTGGTGTAGTAGGTATTATAGCTGGTGGCATATATGGATTGCTGGCTGGTGATAACTTTGAGTTTGTTAAAGGGATTGGTTATGGCGCTTTAGGTGCAATTTCTATAATAGGTATTGCTCAATCTGGAGTCGTAGGCGCTGTACGAGGAGGTTGGACTTTTTTTAGAAGTCAAGGTACAAAATTATTTTTCAAAGAAGCTAGCAAAAGATCTTGGGGATACTTAAAAGGCTTTGGTAGAGGCTTATGGGATTCGGGTAGAAGTTTAATAAGTTCACCTATTCAAACGATAAAATCTGCTATAACAAGTAAAGCATTTAAAGCTTCAGCTATTATTAATATAAGTACTGGTTTTTTTAATAAAATGGCTTTTGATGGAATAGTACCAGACTTTAAAGATATGGGGATTATTTTTTTAGAAGGTCTAGCAGGGGCATTAATATTTGATAAAGTAACAGACATATTTAAAAGTCCCGCAGGATCTCAATTTGGAAAATCTGTATCTGGATTTTTTGGCAGTATGGTAGAATCTCTTTCAATGACTAGAATCAAAACCTTAATAGATCCAGATGAAAATAAAAATCTTGCACAACAAGGAACAACTAGCTTTTTAAATTCTATGGTTTTGAGTCCTATATTTGGCCGTGTTCTTAAAAATGTACGTACTAATAATGGTATTACAACAACAACATCTGATCTTGAGGAAAAAGGAATTGAAGTTAGTCAAAGTAATGTAGGTGGTAAATCAATTACGCATCGTCAATTAGATATGATTTGGAATGATACTGCAAATAAGAGGACAGTAGAACGCTGGCAAAATAATCATAATAATTCTTTAACTCAAGCTCAGTATGATCGTTTATTAGATCAAGAAAAAGCTTTGCAAAGTATAAAGAATCCATTAGATATTACTCAAAAGGTGACGGAACAATCAGTAGAAAAGGGATCAGAATGGCTATCAAATGACAAGAAATAATAAAAGAGGTGAATGCATGATAAAATTTTTACAACAAAGTTTTACTGATAAAAGGCAACATAAGTATTTGAATATAAGTATAGTAATTGCTGTAATAGCTATGTTTGCGGTTAGTTACCTTAATCGAAGTTTAGGTGTTCTTAGTTTTAATGGAAGTCTTATTACTGTCATCATTGCTTTAATACCTAGTGTTTTAGTTTTGACAGGCATATATATATTAGCTGATGCGCCAGCACGTAAACAATACCGAATTCGTTTATATTTAGGCATTATTGTATTTACTATTATTGGATATCTAAGATATGGAAGATAAATATTAATATACGTAGGATGTGAATAGACATGAGAAAGAAGGGATATTATATCCTGTTGCTTACCGCTACGTTTGCTCTAACAGGATGCAACGATTTGGCAGAACCTGTAATATCATCTGCTGATTCAGTTAATACAACAGAGACATCATCAGAACCAACAGATGCTACCACAGAGCAATCTACCGCTACAGTTGATTCTTTGTCAGCTCCAACTCCTGTAAAAGTAATTGTACAAGGAGTAGATGCGACAGCAGATGCTCTGCCTGCGGAAGCTAAAGATATTAGTAATAATCCTGCCGAACAGCAAATAAAAAAATTGATAGACTCTGGAGCGGTCACCTTAGATGCGACAGATAATTTTAATCCTGACCAACCGATTACACGCTCTGAATTTATCAATTGGATGTATGGGTATGATAATAAACATGTCAAAACTAAAAACGCAGAAAATCCTAGTTATACGGATGTAGCTCCTGATAATCCAGATTATCGGTTAATTGAAGGATTACAAGCGGCTGGTATTATTACAGGTTTCCCCGATGGTACGATGAAGCTGGACAAAGAACTGACCCGCCAAGAATTAACATTATTATGGGGATGGTATCAACGTGAATCTGATGTTACAGATCCTATAGTTGCAGATTCTGTTCAACAATTTACGCTTAACAAGTATAGCGATATGAAGAAGATCGGTAAAACGTATTTAGCTTCTTTGAGCTATTATGCAGGAAAACAAGAAAAGCCTTATGTTAAAGTATTTTCTACAGATCAAGCATTAGATCCTCAAGAAGCTGTAACACGAGCACAAGCCGCACAATGGATTATTGATTATACTCAGATTGATGAAAAACAAGTAGAGGTCGATCAAGAAAATCAAGATGAAGATACTTCACTAAGCAACACATCTTCTTCCAGTGAGACGATAACAGTCAATGATATTTCAGATAGTCCTGTCAAAACACAGATTGTTAAATTGTTGGGATCAGGAGCAGTTACTCTTGATACAAATGGACAATTTCGTCCAGATGACTCTATTACACGACGTGATTTTATAAAATGGTTATATAAATATGATTTTAAAGATTTTGAACCTCAACAAACCGATCAATCGAGCTTCAAAGACGTACCTGTAGATGATCCCGATCATAATCTGATCGAAACGTTAAAAGCCGCAGATGCTATTGTGCCATTAGATGATAATGAGTTACAGCTCGATCAACCTTTAACTAGAGAACAGCTCACTCTGATGTGGTCATGGTATCAAGATCAATTTAGTGTAAAAGATCCTATTGTGAATGTAGATGTTTTGAAAACTAATTTGCTGAATAGTGTAGGAGAAGACGCTAAGAATATTGGTAAACTGTATCAAAATAAAGATTTATATATACATGGTATATCTGGTTATCTAAACGGAGACCGTGAATATCGCAATATTTTTGGCTTTGTTAAATTAATCAAACCACAAGCAGAAGTTTCTAGAGCAGAAGCCGCACAGTGGATTGTTACGTACACAGACAAAGATGAGTAAGAGTATTTACACTTCAAAAAATAATACGCAATCTTATGTATACATGTGACAAACGTCGAAAATGCGGAAGGGATAAGCATGCAATATACCTGTCAATCTTGCCGGGATATCTCGGAACGCAAATTATTACGTAAAGAAATGGTATGTGCTAGATGTGGCGGTGAGATTGTAGCGGATCCGCAACAGATGGCAAAAGTGAATAAACAAATCATGTTAGTGCTTGTCGTAATGGCGATTATTGCTATTTGTGTTATTGTATACGGCTAATTATTGGTTTGGTTAAACTAAAAATGGAGATGAATACACATGAACCGATGGATGAAGAATATACAGCAGAAACTTCATAATGAACAGGGCGGAATGTCGATTTTGACAGTATCGACGCTTGCCTTTGTTATCATCGGTAGTGTGTTTTTATTTTATTATTTTACCGTTTTTATTGAAAAGCGACAGGCGCAAAATGTAGCTGATGCCGCGTCGCTTACTGCTGTACAAGAAGTGAAAAAACAGTATGAACTGGCAATGCAAGAAAAAGCAGAGCAAACTATACAGGACTATTTAGAAAAGCTGGATGAAGAATCTTCTGAAAGTGGAAGTAGTGGTTCTTCTTCAAGTTCATCTAATCATTCAAATTCTTCTGGTGGTGGTCACTATGAAGGTAATGCAGGTGGACATACGAATGGATCAGGCTCGACAGGTTCTAACAGCGACAGTGGTTCTGGTTCAGGTGGTGATCAAGAATCAGATCGTGAAGAACAAATTAAAGAAGATATAGATACCAAAAAGTTAGAAGATATCTTGATTGATAATGAATTTGATGTTACAACAGATTGGATGCTGGTGGTAAAAGAACCTTATTTTGAAGAAGAATTTACAGCAACCCAAAATGGTGATTTATTGTATGATCGGATGCGACAGTATGCCAATCAGATCGGTGCTGCTGCCCGGCAAGCAATAGATAGCAACGGTGGAGATACAAGTGAGGGTAGTCTTACGTTTCCTGTTGAAGGAGAACCCAAATTCAAACTTGCAGCTGCACGTACACTCAAATTAGAAAAACTAGGGATCGAAGAAGATATTTTTGCTGCTTCTGCCGCAGGTATAGGCTCTAAAGATGTACCGATTGATGTGAGCACGAAGCCAGAATTTACGATAAACTGGTAAGATGAGATTGAATATCTAGAGTGAAAGGAGCATTTCATTGTTATCACCTAAAGTGGAGCAGTATTTCAAAGAACAAAACGCATGGTATGAAGAAGCTTCGACTGAATATGCAGGTGCACTGGAAACGTTGCAGATTCCACTGGATTCAGACTTTGCACAGTTTTATCTACATGCAGAGACAGGGCCTACTTTTTACAGTCGACATCAGGAGCTTTACCATATTTGCTGGTTTGTATTGTATTCGAATTATGATCTAAGTATACATAGTGCTCGCGAGACATTGAAATTACCTGAACAATATCTTCCACTGGATGCTTTTGTCGGTGAAGGTGGATACTTTTACAATCGGCAGACAGATCAAGTGTTGGAGTTGAGTCTCGGTCAACGATTACAAGACTTTTGGGCAGGGCAATTACAACCGCAATGGCAGAGTTTTAACTCTTTTTTAGAATGGTTTTTTGAATTGGATCATTCTTCTCACACTTTATCTTAAAGAAGTCGCTAAGATCATCATGATCTGGCGGCTTTTTTTAAGCTTTCCTTTACCTTCTTTTAAGCTGAATTTATAACAATTACGTTATAGTAAAAAGGATTTTGGGAAAAGCGGGAGGGAACGAAATATGCTGCAAGTCCAGCAAGTAAGCAAATGGTTCGATCAGCGTCGAAGTGTAGACGGGATCGATTTTGAAATGAAGCGGGGCGAAATTGTTGGCTTTCTAGGTCCCAATGGAGCTGGCAAAACCACAACGATGCGTATGATTACAGGCTATCTCACCCCATCTTCTGGACAGATATGGGTAGATGGCTTACCGATGCACGAACAATCCAGACAAGCACGTAGCAAAATAGGGTATTTACCGGAGACCCCGCCACTTTATCCAGATATGACGGTACGCTCTTATTTACGCTTTGTAGCAGATTTACGCGATGTATCGGTACGAGAGCAGAAATTGCGAATTAGCGAAATGATCGATCGGCTTGGACTACAAGGAAGAGAACGACAGGTGATCCGTTCTTTATCTAAAGGATACAAGCAACGTCTCGGTCTAGCTGGCGCGATTATTCATCAACCGGAATTGCTTATTTTGGATGAACCAACATCCGGGCTTGATCCGAATCAGATTATGGAAATTAGACAATTGATTCGAGAATTAGGTGAACAACATACCGTACTATTAAGCACGCATATTTTGCCTGAAGTCAGTATGCTGTGCAATCGGATGTTAATTATTCATGAAGGCAAATTAGTACTGGATCGCGATGCTGATCATATTGGTGATTCGTTACAACAGAATTTCCAGGTGCAATTGGAAGTGAAATCGAAGCCTGCAATCGTACGCTCTGTACTGGAACATGCTGCTTTTGCACATACTGAATTTCAGTATTCTCATATGAATGAACAGCAAGAGCAATTGATTACGATTAAATTAACAGGAATCGATGAGGAAGACTTTAGAGAATCGTTGTCTCTTTTATTAGCAGAAGCACGGATTCCTGTACTGGAAATGCGTAAAGAAGGTCAGAGTCTGGAAGAACTATTTGCCAAATTAACGACAGATTCTCCATCTGATCTTAATGTAAATTCAACTTCTGTGGATGATCTAGATACTCCTTTACCGAAGGAGGACACAATCAAGTGAGACGCATGTGGGCAATATGTTCTAAAGAATTACAGTTGTATTTTTTGAATCCAACAACATATTTTGCGATAGCGGTCTATGTATTGCTATCTAGCTATATGTTTTATGTTAGTTTTGTCGGTTACCAGCCAAGTATACTGGATTACCGCTTGATTTTGGGCAATACGATTTTTATGTTATTAATTATTATTCCGCTGTTAACAATGCGTTTGATATCCGAAGAATTTAGACAGGGAACCGATGAATTGTTACTGACTTCCCCTGTAACCGTCACTGAGATTGTAATCGGTAAATACTTAGCGTCTCTTGGATTGTTATTAGTATTGATTGCTTGCAATCTGGTGTATCCGATCACGATGTCTTTTTTCGGTACGATGAATATACCGATGTTGTTGTTATCTTTGTTAGCGGTATTTTTACTAGGCGCTGCGATGATGGCGATCGGATTATTTGCTTCCAGTCTGTCTCAACACCAGATGGTATCAGCTGTGATCGCTTTTGTATTATTGCTAGGATTATGGATAATAGATTCCTTTACGATGAATTCAGATATCGCTCAGAAATGGCTAGAGCCTTTTTCCATATCCAGCCGCATTGATAATCTAGTCAAAGGTGTACTGCATGGACCGGATATTCTGTTCTATCTCACCTTATCGTTATTGTTCCTTGTACTGAGTATACAAGTCGTGGAACGGAAAAGGTGGAGGTGAGCACAATGAAAAAATGGATACAAGGCACAAATGCAGTCGTATTTTCGGTAGCCGTTATTGGTATTTTTATTATTTTGACGTTATTTCTTAATTCGATCGGAACATTTCAAGTCGATTTAACCAAAAACAAACAATATACATTATCCGATCAGACGATCACCACCCTTCAAGGATTGGATCAGAATGTTGAAGCTCTTGTCTTTCTAAATTCACAGGATGCAGAAGTATATACCCGCGAAGTGACTGATTTATTAGCAGAATACCATAAAGTAAACAGTAAGCTAGAAGTCAAAACGTATGATCTTCTGACCAATCCGACACTTGCGAAGCAATATGGTGTTACAGAAAGTGCAGTAGTATTGAAAAAAGGAGATACTACCAAAATTGTTCCTGTCTACGATATGTTCGCTGATGGTGCAGGAGCTAGTGATATGAGTGCAGAAAGCGCAGAAGCCAGTGCATCTTATCAATTTAGCGGTGAAGAAAAGTTAACGTCAGGGCTGTTATCGCTATCTTCATCTACCACACACAAAGCGTATTTGCTTAACGGACATAATGAATTTGCAACGACAGATATGAGTACACTGATGAATCATTTAAAAGAAGAACATATTACTGTAAGTGATCTGTCGCTATTGCAAAAAGGATCAATTCCGAAGGACGCTAATCTGCTCATGATTATTGGGCCGCAAAATGATTTGAGCGATGGAGAAACCAAGCTGATTAAGCAGTATTTGAACAATGGTGGCAAGTTATTTTTATCGCTTGGCTTTAATGAAAAAATGAGCAGTAGCTGGAAAAACTTAGACTCTTTGATGAGTATGTATGGTGTCAAAGATACACATGCTGTAGCGGTAGAACCCAAAGACACTTCATTATACGATCCACTTACGATTATTCCAGATTACGGACAACATGAGATTACAGCCAAATTAGCGGCAAATAAAATGTATACGATGATGTCACTGTCGATAGGATTGCAGTTAGAAGCAGTGAAAGGATGGACAACTACGCCATTACTGACTTCTTCAAGTAACAGTTATGGAGAAACGAATCTATCTGGATTACTAGAATCCAAAACAGAGCGTGATACCAAAGACCTTGCAGGGCCATTCGATCTTGGTTTTGCTGTAACAGATGCTAAAGGTGAACCGAAAGCTGTGATTTTGGGCGGATCTACATTTATGATGGATCAGGAAATTGTACAACAAGCGAATTTGGATTTTGCACTGAACAGTATTAATGATCTACTGGGAAATACGAATAAAATTACGATTCGACCGCAAGTGCAAGAGCAATACCAGACCGCTAATTTATCGTTATCTCAAGCGAAAATTATTTTTATTGGAACGGTTATTGTATTTCCTTTGTTATTTGTCATTGTAGGAATTGTACTATGGTGGAGACGACGTAGAGGATAGAAAGGAGTCGTGCAGATCGTGCAACTTCGTAAATGGATGCCAACGATCATCATGGTGGCGATTTTGCTATTAGGTGGAGCCTATGCCTATTCTCAGAACTTTTTTCAAAAAGATCAGACTGCTCTTGTGGAAGCGAAATGGATTACATTTACACCTGCTAACGTGCAACAAATCGAAATGAAATCTTTATCAGATGATACAAAAGCCACTACAATACCATCATCGATCACTTTAGAAAATAAACAAAATCAATGGCAAATGCGTACACCTGCAAGCTATCCGACCAATGCGTATGCAATTACAGATTGGTTGACTACACTGCAAGCAGCAACAGTACATGCTATTGTCGAAAATCAACCGACCGATGTTACCAAATATGGGATAGATACCAAGCAACCTACGATTGTACTTACATCAATAGATGGCAAGCAGGATAGGCTCTATATTGGTAGCAAATTACCAACAGATGGGTATTACTATGCACGCTTAAATGAAGGAGCTATTATTCAATTATCTCAACAGACAGTTACAGACTTATCAGCGACTGTATTTAGTTTCGTGGATACGACTCCATTGGGTTGGGATGATCAATATATGACAGCTTTGAGCTGGACAGGTCAAGATCAGGACAAGCAGTGGACTTTAAAACATAAAGCCAATCTGGAAGATCCAAGTCAAGATCGCTGGACATTTAATGGTCATTCGATTAGTAGTGAACAAGCTTCTAATTTGACCGATAGTATCAAAAATATTCCAACCGATCAACTGCCACAACCGGCTTCTCAGCTATCTTCCAAGTCGCCTGTATTCACTCTTGAGGTTACTCGCAAAGAAGGGAAGCGAACAGTGACCGAGACTTATCAAGGATTCCAGTCTACCGATAACTCTGCTTATATCGAGGTAGTCGATCCTGCTCATCAATGGGCATATCGGTTGCCGTCAGAATCGATCAAGCAAGTGATTCAAGCCGCGCAAGCGATAACTTCGTCATCTGATCACCAATAAGTTCAAAGCTGTATGTCATAGATACACATTAGCAAACTGTGGATAACTAACATCTTTTATAGAGTCGATCCTATACTCTGTAAAAGATGTTTTTATTTTTGCCAAAAAGCAGTATGGTTACATAAAATGATTGACTGTAGGTAAAATTGATAATAATATCTAACTATAAATTAATCAAAACATAATCAAAAAGTGATAAATGAATCAAAATATAACAATGATCTGGATAGTGAAGTTAACTTTTATGATGTGTATTGATTAGAGGAGGAATAGAAATGACAGAAGCACGAGCAGTAGAAAAGTTAAAAAATTATATCAATGGAGAATGGGTAGAAAGCAAAACAACAGTCTACGAAGATGTATATAATCCAGCGACCAAAGAAATTATCGCCAGAGTCCCTCTTTCTACCAAAGAAGATATTGATTATGCCGTTGAAGTCGCACATCAAGCTTTTCAATCTTGGCAAAAAGTAGCTGTTCCCCGTCGTGCTCGAATTCTGTTCAATTTCCAACAATTACTATCTACTCATAAAGAAGAATTAGCTCGTCTTATCACTATCGAAAATGGGAAAAATCTAACAGAAGCGCTTGGAGAAGTGGGGCGTGGGATAGAAAATGTAGAGTTTGCCGCAGGTGCACCTACATTGATGATGGGAGATTCGCTCGCTTCGATCGCAACAGATGTAGAAGCTGTTAATTACCGCTATCCTATCGGTGTAGTCGGTGGCATTGCTCCATTTAACTTTCCTATGATGGTGCCTTGTTGGATGTTCCCGATGGCTATTGCACTGGGAAATACTTTTATTCTCAAACCTTCTGAACGCACACCGCTATTAACGAAACGTATGGTGGAATTATTTACAGAAGCAGGTCTACCCAAAGGAGTATTCAATATCGTATACGGAGCACATGATGTCGTAAATGGTGTATTGGATCATCCGTCTGTGCAAGCTATTTCATTTGTCGGTTCAAAGCCTGTCGGAGAATATGTATTTAAGCGTGGAAGCAATAACCTCAAACGTGTACAAGCATTAACCGGAGCCAAAAATCATACGATTGTATTAAACGATGCTGATCTTGAAGATACGGTAACGAATGTGATTGCATCCGCTTTTGGTTCGGCAGGTGAACGTTGTATGGCTTGTGCCGTAGTTGCTGTTGAAGAAGGCATTGCTGACGCATTTATACAACGGTTAAAAGAAAGAGCAGGCGAGATCACTATCGGTAACGGTCTTGATGATGGAGTGTTTTTGGGGCCTGTTATTCGGGAAGAAAATCAGCAACGTACGATAGGCTATATTGAAAAAGGAATTAGTGAGGGCGCTACATTAGTCTGCGATGGTCGTGAACAGATTTCGAATGAAGGCTATTTTATCGGGCCAACTATTTTTGAAAATGTAACGACAGATATGACCATCTGGAAAGATGAAATCTTTGCTCCGGTATTATCGATTATTCGAGTGAAGCATTTGAAAGAAGCGGTTGAAACGGCTAATCGGTCTGAATTTGCAAATGGAGCGTGTATTTTTACATCCAATGCGTCAGCGATTCGTTATTTCCGCGAACATATAGATGCAGGCATGTTAGGTGTGAATCTGGGTGTACCTGCTCCCATGGCGTTTTTCCCTTTTTCCGGTTGGAAATCTTCATTTTTTGGTACATTGCATGCTAACGGCAAAGACAGCGTAGACTTTTACACGCACAAAAAAGTAGTCACTGCTCGTTATGTGACACCGACGTTTGAATAAGGGAGATGGCACATGATGAGTACATTATTGCGTAAGCCTCAACAACAGCATATTCGTCCGGGTGTCACCCTTTTACATGAAGTTAACGCAGATCATTCACCACTGCATTATGTAGGATTCAAAATGATCGACTTGGAACCCGGTGCATTATACGATGAAGTATTAGGTCGAACAGAATGTTGTATTGTAGCAGTGACCGGTACAATCACTGTTAGTGATCATGAACAGACTTTTGCAGGAGTAGGGACACGAACAAGTGTGTTTGAGAAAAAGCCTACAGATAGCGTATATATCTCGAATGATCGTTCTTTTGTAGTGACCGCAGAGACGATAGCTAGAGTAGCATTATGTTATTCACCTTCATCTGTACAACGTCCAACTCGTCTTATTCCAGCTAGTGAAAATAGCGTAGAACATCGCGGTAAATATAATAATCAACGGCTTGTGCATAATATTTTGCCAGATTCTGATCAGACTGTGAATAGTCTATTAGTGGTTGAAGTGATCACAGAAAGTGCCAACTGGTCAAGTTATCCACCACATAAGCATGATGTAGATATGTTGCCTGCTGAATCTTTATTAGAAGAAACGTATTATCATGAAATCGATCCGGCACAAGGATTTGTTTTTCAACGGGTATACACAGATGATCGCTCGATCGATGAGACGATGGCGGTAGAACATCGAAATGTCGTTATCGTTCCTGCTGGATATCATCCTGTAGGTGTACCTGATGGATACACGTCTTATTATCTGAATGTTATGGCAGGGCCCAAGCGCATCTGGAAATTCCACAACGATCCTGATCACGAATGGATATTGCAACGTTAAGCAGATTATCAAATCGAAAATTGTGAAGGAAACGGAGTGGAAGTACAGATGAAATTCGAATTAAAAAGTGACCGTGTATTCGATATGATTGCGATCGGAAGAGCATGTATTGATCTGAATGCTACTGAATATAATCGTCCTATGGAAGAAACGATGACCTTTACCAAATATGTAGGCGGATCGCCTGTTAATATCGCGATTGGCAGTTCCAAATTAGGGCTCAAAACAGGGTTTATCGGTAAGCTTGCAGATGACCAACATGGGCGCTTTATTTCAAGTTATATTCAGAATCTAGGTATTGATATTACAGGAGTCGTAATTGATCAGGCAGGTCACAAAACAGGGCTTGCTTTTACCGAGATCAAAAGCCCTGAAGAATGCAGTATTCTGATGTACCGCGAAAATGTAGCAGATCTCTATCTGGAGCCAGATGAAGTAAGCGAAGATTATATTAAACAAGCAAGCGTTCTACTGGTATCAGGCACTGCCTTATCTCAAAGCCCCTCACGAGAAGCTATCCTCAAAGCAGTCAGCCTCGCTCGCAAGCATCAGGTGAAAGTGATTTTTGAATTGGATTATCGTCCGTATACATGGACATCCAAAGAACAAACCTCGATCTACTATACACTGGTTGCAGAACAAGCAGATATTGTCATCGGTACACGAGATGAATTTGATATTTTGGAAAATCGTATAGGAGAAAATGAGCAGACAATCGCTTATTTATTCCAGCATACCCCTCAATTGATTGTGATCAAGCATGGAATCGAAGGATCATACGCGTATACAAAGTCAGGCGATGTTTTTCAAAGCAAAGCATATATGACTAAAGTGTTAAAAACATTTGGTGCTGGCGATTCATATGCTTCTGCTTTTTTGTATGCTTTATTTGCAGGTAAAGATATTGCTACAGCGCTCAAATACGGTAGCGCTTCTGCTTCGATCGTGGTTAGCAAGCATAGTTCTTCTGAAGCGATGCCTACAGTAAGTCAGATTGAGCAATTGATTGCAGCAGATGAGACAGAGGCACAATACAGATCGAGGTGAAATAATGCAAACGATTCGGCTTACAACAGCACAAGCATTAATTCGTTTTTTGAATGCGCAATATATCCATATAGATGGGAACGAATTTCCTTTTGTAGAAGGGATATTTACCATTTTTGGACATGGCAATGTACTTGGGATCGGTCAAGCATTAGAACAAGAATCCGGTCATCTCAAAGTGATACAAGGCAAAAATGAACAGGGGATGGCTCATGCGGCGATTGCCTACAGTAAGCAAATGCTACGCCAAAAAATATATGCAGTCACTACTTCTGTAGGACCAGGAGCCGCCAATCTAGCAGCGGCGGCAGGAACAGCACTTGCTAATCAGATTCCGGTACTTTTTCTACCGGGAGATACATTTGCTACCCGCCAGCCTGATCCGGTGCTTCAACAGATCGAGCAAGAATACAGTGCCGCAGTGACAACCAATGATGCTTTAAAACCGTTATCACGCTATTGGGATCGTATTACTCGCCCGGAACAATTGATGTCTAGTTTACTGCGAGCTTTTGAAGTGATGACCGATCCTGCCAAAGCAGGGCCTGTAACGATCTGTATTGCGCAAGATGTAGAAGGGGAAGCTTATGATTATGATGAGACCTTTTTTGCTCGTCGTGTACATTATGTAGATCGCAAATTGCCAACCACACGTGAATTAACAGGAGCAGCAGCATTGATCAAAGCAAGTCGCCATCCGGTTATTCTTGTCGGTGGTGGAGCTAAATACTCACAAGCAGGCGATATAGTAAAAAGATTATCTGAAAAGCATCATATTCCATTAGTAGAGACACAAGCAGGTAAAGCGACTGTTGAATATATGTTTGCGAACAATCTAGGTGGGGTAGGAGTTACCGGTACATTAGCGGCTAACAAAATAGCTCGACAAGCGGATCTGATTATTGGCATCGGTACACGCTATACTGACTTTGCAACCTCTTCCAAAACGGCATTTGATTTTGAACATGGTCAATTTTTAAATATTAATGTTAGTCGTTCTCAAGCGTACAAATTAGATGCTTTTCAAGTAGTGGCGGATGCAAAAGTAACATTGGAACAACTGGCTCCGCTGTTGGAAGGGTATACCAGTGAATTTGGCAATCAGATACAGGGGCTCAAAGTAGAGTGGGATCAAGAGCGAGAACGATTAAGTCAGATTACATTTAACCGTACAGACTTTACGCCAGAAGTGGATAATCAATTTGATCAAGCGGCACTTAATGAATATGCAGACGCACTTCAGACCGAGTTGCCACAGACTACGGCTTTGATCGCTATGAATGAATCTATACCAGCAGATAGTATTATTGTTGGCTCAGCAGGATCGTTACCAGGTGATCTGCAACGGATTTGGAATTCGAGCATTACCAATACGTATCATCTGGAATATGGATATTCTTGTATGGGTTATGAAGTATCCGGTGCGCTTGGTGTTAAGTTAGCCGCTCCTGATCAAGAAGTATATTCGATTGTGGGTGATGGAAGTTTTTTAATGTTACATTCCGAGTTGGTTACTGCTATTCAATATCATCATAAGATCAATATTATTCTTTTTGATAATGCAGGCTTTGGTTGTATTAACAATCTACAGATGGAGAACGGTGGAGGAAGCTATTTGTGCGAATTCCGTACGCCAGACAACCGTATATTAAATATTGATTACGCCAAAATAGCCGAAGCCTATGGAGCCAAATCGTACAAAGTGAAAAATATCAAGCAATTGCAAGATGCTCTGGCAGATGCACAGCAACAGGCATCTTCTACATTGATTGAGATCAAAGTATTACCGAAAACGATGACTCATGGATATGAGAGCTGGTGGAATGTAGGAGTAGCCGAAGTATCTGATCACGAAAGTATTCAGCGTGTTTTTGCGGCGCAACAAGAAAAGTTAAAAACAGCTAAACAGTATTAATATTTTTCTTTAACTATCTTTTAATGATCTACGGATAGCAAGCTAGATTTGAAGTTAAATCACAACAAGATATGCTCTTCTAAATGCAAAATGATCATAAGGAGAGATGAAGTTGAGAACCGTATCTATGAAACAGATGTTACTTCAAGCGCAAGCAGATGGATATGCAGTAGGGCAATATAATATTAACGGTGTGCAATGGGTACAAGCTATTCTCAAAGCTGCTCAAGCAGAGCAAGCGCCTGTTATTTTGGCGGCTTCTGATCGACTAGTGTCATTTCTGGGAGGATATGCTTTAATAGCAGCGATTGTCGATAAGTCGATACAAGAATTATCGATTACTGTACCGGTGGCTTTACATTTAGATCATGGAATGAGTGTAGACCACTGCAAGCAAGCTATTGATAATGGATTCAGTTCAGTAATGATTGATGGTTCACATTATCCTATTGAACAGAATATAGCGATGACACTAGAAGTCGTAGAATATGCTAGCTCTTTTGTTGTATCGGTTGAAGCGGAAGTTGGCACTGTTGGTGGGATGGAAGATGGATTGATCGGAGGTATCCAATACGCAGATCCGCTTGAATGTGATCGACTGGTCAAAGAAACAGGAATAGATGCACTAGCCGCTGCTCTTGGTTCTGTACATGGTCCTTATCAAGGAGAACCTGTACTTGGATTCGCTGAAATGAAACATATTGCCGACCTCACAGGTGTACCATTAGTGTTACATGGAGGTTCAGGTATTCCAGCGCATCAGATTCGGCAAGCAATCGAATTAGGGCATGCCAAAATTAACGTTAATACCGAATGTATTCAGGCATGGGCATCAGCTGTACGTACAGTGCTGAACCAGAATCCTCAACTTTACGATCCTAGTCACATTCTTACACCGGGTACAGAAGCTGTCCAACAAGTAGTTCAAAATAAAATGCAAGAGTTTGGTACCAGTGGTCAGGCGATGCACACAGTATAGCAGATACTTATAAATGATCCAATCAGCAGAACAAATAATATTTTATACCAAAAAGACAATTCTTTCTCTAATCATAACTTAGAAAAAGAATTGTCTTTTTTGGATCGTTTATTTACAAATATATAATTCAATCTGATGCTCCCGACAGAACGAATGATATTCATCAGATAAGGTGCCAGAAGTAATTAGCACATCGACCTCTTGCAAAGGAGCATATGTAAGCTGAGTAGACTTGCCGAATTTGGAAGCATCCGCAAGTAAATAGACAGCCTGTGCTTTTTCAGCTATTCGCTTTTTTATTTCATACTCCAAAATATCTGAATTCGTCAAACCATGCGCAATAGATACTCCAGTTGCCGCCATAAAAGCTTTACTAATATTGTACTTATCTAAAATATGTAGATCATCAATACTGACAAACGATTTGGTTTTGCGTTTGTAGCGATTACCAATCGTAATCAATGTAATATTTTCAAAAGCAACAGCCGCATTGATCACATCCAGACTATTGGTCAAAATGGTTAACTGTTGAGAGGAAGGAAGAAATTCAACAATATTACGTGTAGTTGTACCGGAGTCGATAAAAATTAAATCTTGATCTTGTACTAATGCCGCTGCTTGTTTGCCGATTTTTACTTTTTCGGGATGATTGGTATGATCACGATTTTCAAAAGGGATCAAAGCAGGAGTGATGGATGTAACACCGCCGTATACTTTTTGAATCGTTCCTTTTTCTAAAATCTGATTTACATCACGACGTACTGTATTTTTAGAAACGTTAAAATATTCACAAAGTTCATCTAAAGAGACGGTACCTACTGAATGGATATAATCTTCCAGATGTTGTAGACGTTTTTCTTTCATGAAAGTAAACTCCTGTCTCATTAAAAATGGTACTCAGAATATAACATATGACCAAAAGTTAATCAATAGTTTATCTTCAAATAATAATTTGAGTATAAATACAACTAAAAAAGCAAGTTCTCTAGTAATTATATCTGGAGAACTTGCTTATCTATTGCATATTAACGGTAAGATTTGAGCAGTCCTTTGATAAAAATATGCTGTAATTCCATTTCTGGATTCAGCACCAGTATATCAGCACGTTTGCCAATATCTAGACTACCTGTCTGTTCATACAAGCCTAGTTCACGAGCAGGATTACCACTTGCGGCAGCAGAAGCTTGCATAATCGATAGACCTGCTTGCTGGATCAAAAAGCGGAAACCTTCGATCATTGTTAAGCGGCTACCCGCCAGTGTTCCACTATCATCCGGTAATGTCGCTATTCCATTGATCACATTTACAGGTTGATCGCCAAGCATATACTGACCATCTCCAAGTCCAGCCGCAGACATCGCATCGGTAATCAGAATAAGATTATGAGCTTGCTTCAACTGTGCTAGCAAAGCAACCGCCGCAGGATGAACATGAATGCCATCGGCTATCACTTCAGCATGAATAGCAGGAGTACTTAGTACAGCACCAGCGACTCCTGGTTTGCGATGATGCAGTGGAGTCATCGCATTAAAGGTATGAACTGCGTGATTAAGCCCCATTTCTACAGCCGCCATAACCTCTTCATAAGAAGCATCTGTATGTCCGGCAGCGGCTGTAATTCCATGCTCACGTAACCATGAGATCAAGTCCAAAGCACCTTCCCGCTCAGGAGCGAGAGTAAGTTGCTTGATCAGCCCGGGATAACGTGCCTCCCATTGTTCTAACCATTCGATATTCGGTAATACGATATGTTCTGGATTTTGAGCACCCGGCCACTTCGGACTGATAAATGGGCCTTCCAGATGAACACCTTCGACTTGAGCACCTGGCATTTGTCCATGATGCATATAATTGTAGACCTGTTCTAATACATGATCTATATCCGCATGAGGTGCTGTCATCGTCGTAGCTAGAATAGCAGTTGTTCCTTGACTGGCATGAAAAGTAGTAATCGTGTCCAATACTTGTGGATCAGCATCCATAAAGTCTGCACCCATTCCACCATGCACATGAATATCAATAAAGCCAGGAATCACCAAGCCACCTTGAGCATCGTATGTAGTCTGGTGTTGCCATATAGGAGCATTGGCTGTTGAACCTACATACGTAATCATTTGATCTTGTACTTGCACAGTTCCATTTTCAATAATATGTGTAGGTGTTACCACACGCCCATGAATAATTTGAAATGAATGAGTTATGTCTGTTGAGATCGGCATTACTGAAACAACCTCCCGGCTTCAGCATCCAGCAACACCGTAACATTGGAATGCAATTGTAACAGTGAAGCAGGGCATTGGGTTGTAATCGGACCTGTAACTGCGCGATGAATAATTTCGGCTTTGTCTGCACCACGTACCAGCAATAGTATTTGACGGGCTTTCATAATACTACCGACACCCATCGTAATCGCTTGTGCAGGAACTTCGTCGATCGAATCAAAATAACGAGAATTAGCTTCTCGCGTCTGTTCTAATAAAGTCACGACATGAGTAGCAGGATTCAAGCTATCATCAGGTTCATTGAATCCAATATGACCATTATGTCCAATACCTAGCACTTGTAGATCAATAACGGCTTCAGACAACATTTCATCATACAGACGACATTCAGCATCCAGATCAGTCGCTTGTCCATCTGGTACATGTGTATTTTCAAGATTAATATCAATATGGTTAAATAAATGCTCATTCATAAATGTACGATAAGAAGCAGGATGATCGGTAGGCAGACCTGCATATTCATCCAGATTGTAGCTTTTTACTTTGGCAAAACTAACTAATCCTTGCTTATGAATCTGAATCAATTCACGATACAATCCTACAGGTGTGCCTCCTGTAGCAAGCCCTAATACTGCACGAGGAGAAGTCTGTACCAGACTAGCGACAATATGAGCAGCTACTTTGTGAAAATCTTCTTCATGAGTCACTTTAATTACATTAGCCATTATTAAAAACCTCCTGAGTCTTTACGATAGCGTTGCACATTTTTATAAGATAGTTCCAACTTAGCAACAGAATCATTAAATTGAGCGCTGATCATACCGGTAAACAAAATATCAATAATATGAAGCTGAGCGATTCGTGAAGCCATATCCCCGCGGCGTACTCCTTGTTCAAGAGACGAAGAGAATAATGCAATATCCGCCATCGAAGCTAACTTATTGTTGCTGTATTGAGTAAGTGATAATACAGTGGCTCCATTATCTTTGGCACAAGAAAGAGCATCAATCGTTTCTTTCGTTTCCCCGGAATAAGAGATCGCTAGAGCTACATCTTCTGAAGAAAGGGTAGAAGCAGAAGTGATCTGCATATGAGAATCAGAGAACGATGTGCTATTTTTACCGATCCGAATTAATTTCTGATAAAAGTCTTGTGCTACGATCGACGAAGTTGCAATACCGTACAGATCTATACGACGCGCACGGGTAAGATAACCGATAGCTTGTTCAAGCTTAGGTAGATCCAGAAGACGGGTTGTATCATTAATCGATGTAATATGATTGGTTTCTATCGCTTTGACAATCTCTGCTAGCGGATTACCTGCAATAATATCTTGATATGAACTTGGAATCGATTGTTGTGCTAATTCACTAGCCAACTTCATTTTAAAATCAGGAAATCCTTCGAAATGGAACGTTTTGCAAAACCGAGTAACTGTAGCAGGACTAATACCACATTGAGTAGCTAGTTGTGTAATCCCCATACGGATCACAGTAGAAGGTTGTTGTAAAATATAATGAGCCAGTCGGCGCTCTTGAGGAGATAAACTTTCGATGCGTTGCTCCAACATATGCAAAATAGGAGACAAGTTTAATCCTCCTTAATGAAAATTATTTTTATTTTTTAATTATATATAGAGAAAATTATTTTCTTTCACCATTATCTTAAAGCACCCTAAACAAGATTGCAACCTATAAATATTCTTTTTGGAGCAACGTTATTCACAGTGTAGATCATACTTCATAAAGGGCATGATTTAGCACGCTTATATATGTAATACATAAGATTGAGATTCTTGTAAAAAATGATGACGGGTGACTGATTCCCCGAAATAGGAGCGGTAAGCATTGATTGTTCCGTCATGCGTGACAATATAGATTCTAGGTTGGTCTTGTTGGCGACACCATGTGATAAACTGATCTGCAACTGTGCTGAATTCTTGCTCACTGATTGTATTTATTCCGTCTGTCCATATGTGCTGTGAGGATTCCGCAATACGAACCGAAGGATAATCTGATCTTATTTGGTGCAAAGGTAGTATTTGATCACAACTATAAGCCTGATCTGGTGCTAATAAAGGAAACATTCGCGGACCGACAAATGGATGAACGATCAGCGTACAAGATATATTTTGTGACCAGATCAGAGAAGTTTGAATCGTGCGTCGAGTAGGGCTTATAACTATCGTATCATCTGTATGTAAAGGGAATGTGTATGCTAATTGCTGTGCTTGTTGTTTTCCTTTTTCAGTTAAAGAGGGATGGTGTATATGTAGGCTTTCTGGTGGAGATAAGGTATGTTCGCCCTGACCATGACGTATAAAAATAATTTTCATCGTATTCTCCTTTGGTATGAACAATCATACATAGAATGGATTATATATAGTATGTTAACAAAAAAAGCCTATACCCTTATATAAAAGGATATAGACTCTTTCGATATACTTTATTTTATAATCATGATTGTAGCGGATTATAGCCATTTAAGCTGTCTGTTTACGACTACGATATTCAGGTAAAATCAATCTCCATACCATCCAGATCAGTACGATCATTTGTGGGATAAAGGTCTCCCATGTCGGATACATACCAATCCAACTGATCGAAGGCAATCCAGCAACTGTATGAGCAGGGAATTTACCTGCCACTTGCAACGCATGAATACTTTCCCCCAGAAAACGGAAAACGAGATAATAGATCAATACGGTGGCAGTTAAAAAGAATGGACGAATCGGCAACTTCACACTGAACTTGATAATCAGTACAGCAATCACGATCAGAATTACTAACGCAATCGCTATACCTAAGATCAATTGTGAAAGGGCTATCGCTGGAGCCATTCCAATATAGAAAATAGCAGTCTCTGCACCTTCACGCAAAATAGCGAGTCCAGAAACGATAGCTAACGACCACAGACTACCACGTTCCAAAGCGCCACTGACCTGATTTTCAATATACGTATTCCAGTTTTTTAAATTGGCTTTCTGATGTAACCAGTGCCCTACACTAAGCATCATCACAACAGCGACCAGACCGGTAATACCTTCAATCATTTCGCGAGTACTTCCGCTACTAGACACTTGAGAGAAAGCATACACGAAGATCGCTGCCATCACGCCACTAAGCACCAGTCCAGAAATAGCACCAGACCAGATATAGTTGCCGGCAGTACGACTACCACTACGTTTGGCATAAGCGAGCAAAGCAGCTAAAACCAGAATCGCTTCTAGACCTTCACGTAGTAAAATGATAGCGGCATCCCATGCGGTATAAGATGTTTTGGAAGTTAAAGGTGTTAATTCATCAAGCATCGTCACAATCACTGTATTTGCTTGTGACCATAGGGGAGGATTAGATACCAGATATCCTTGAACTTCAGCCATTTCATTTTCAATAGCTGTATACGTAGAAGCAGAAGAAATCTGTACTTCTCCTTCAACCAACGGCCACATTGAGATGAATTGAGTCATAAGATCAGAGGCTTGGGTCTGATCTTGATTAGTTACAGCAGTCTGTACTTGTTGTAGTAAAGTGACGGCATCACTCAAACGAACCGTACCACTTGCAGGAGCAGTATCCGCAATATCGCCTGCTGCATATTCGTTCAGTAAAGTAATCAATGCTTGAGTGTCTGCTTTGGCTTGTTCTTCACGCGGAGGGTCTGCTTGAAGTGCAACACGAATCATACTCATCTTAACCTCAAGCTGACTATACACTGTGAAATTATCGGCACGAATCGCATTCTCTACATCAGGCCACGAATTAACGATTTGTTTGTAACTGTCTTGAGCAGCTTGCCAATTGTGCTGATCGATATGCTGAATCGTTGTATCCGCTAAAGGCAAAATGACTTTAACTGCTGTGAGTCCCTGCTGAGAAGGCCCGGTACTGCTACTTGTTGCACTGCTTTTGGCTTGACCAGTTTCGGAAAATGTATTGACTGCACGTGCTAATGTCCCTAGAGCAGAGGTAGCTGCTTTGGGATCAGTAGACGATTTGCCAAGAGCTGTTTGAGCATCGGTCAAAGCTGTGTTTACTTCATTGGCTTCAGTTGGAGCCGCTGATGTATCGATAGCTTTCCATGCTGTAGCAAATGTATCTAATTCCTGTTGTGCATCTGTCCACTTTTGTTGCCCGGCATCTACAAGAGCACTACCTACCAGTGGCAACAGTTGATCTACTTCCGCAGAATCATTAGAAGCAGCTTGTGCAGTAGATAGGGCTACACTCCAAGGAGAAGCAGATAAGACTATCAATAGACTCAAGCAAAGCATAAACCTGATCAACAGGGCACTTTTACGCATAGCCTAGAACCCTCTTTTCCATATCAAAATAAATAACGATTAGACTGATTAGACTGTATTTCAAAAATCACTATTGTAAAAAAACATATCTTTATAACGTGTAATAAATAGGCAAATTACTCAAGTCGTCACACCAGTTGGTCGCCGATATAACCGCCTTGCTGTACACCCGGGAAACAAGCGAAAACAGCACTTCCGATATGCTGAATATATTCATTCAACGCATCGATCTGTGCTAACCGTTGTTGCATCGGAATAAATTGGTTTTCGATACTGCGTTGATAACTAATAAAAAACAATCCAGCATCCAATTGTCCGGTAACTTTATCCATCCCGCTTGAATATGAATAAGGACGACGCAAAATCTGCATAGTACCATCTCCGCGAGCGACACGCATATGGGCATTCATTGGAATCACCGGCTTGCCTGAAGTGTCTTTCGCTTCCATATCTCCGCGATCAAATTCATTGTGCGAACCGAGTGGAGCACCACTGACTCGTTCTCGTCCAAATGTATTTTCCTGATCTGCCAGACTGGAACGATCCCATACTTCAATACGCATTCGAATTCGGCGCACGACCATATAACTACCATTGGTCATCCAGCCTGCACCATCTTGTGGTTGCACCCAGACCACTTCATTCATCACTGAGTTGTCTTTGACGCTTGGATTGGCGGTGCCATCTTTGAAGCCCATCAGATTTCTTGGAGTCGCTTGATTGGGATCAGCTGCACTACTGCGCTGGAATCCTTCTTGGCTCCAACGTAACACCGCCGAACCGCGGGCAATTCGAATTAAATTACGCATCGCGTGAAAAGCGACCTGCATATCATCAGCACAGATTTGTACAGCTAGATCTCCGCCACACCATTCGGATTGTAGATTGTCTCCGTTAAAAGCAGGCAGGTCTTTAAAGTTCGCTGGTCTTTTGCCAGATAGTCCAAATCGATGGTCAAATAAAGCAGGGCCTGCACCAAATGTAATTGTAAGGTTGGAAGAAGAAAGCCCTGCCGCTTCACCGGTATCCGCAGGGGGAAGATTCGGATTTTCATTTTGTCCATCTAACAATTCGCCAGCCATAAGTGAAGCACTTGCTTTGGTCCAAGCTTGAAATAGTCGGCGTAAGCCTGCGGCATCATTTAAAGTCACATCAAACGAAGCAAAGCACATAAAGTTCTGACTAGGCGTAACAATACCCGCTTGATGTGTACCATAAAAAGAATGTTGATCCCCGCCATGTGTAATACCAGTTGTTACATTTTCAGCACTACCCGGTGTATCGGACGCAGGTTGTTTGGTGAGACCGGTAGCTTTCATGATACCTAGTGCGCCTGAACTTCCCAAAAGAAGCCCAACACCAGAAGCGCCTGCTAACCGCAACATATCACGACGGCTAACAGGCTTTTTGAATACTCCAGTTTGAGGTTCGTTACTTACTTCTGTAGAAGAAGTTGAATCCACTTCAGATGGAACTGAAGTGGATTTTGGTTGATCTTCGGATGAATTCTTTTTGCTCATTATGATTACACCCCTAAAATAGTACCCATCTGCGACAAAGGTTCAGCCAGTGCATCAAGGTTTTGACTTAATGTACGAATATCTTCTTTAGTCAGTTTGTCATAGGTTACATAACCGCCGTCTTTGGTAGCAAAAGGAGCCAATTCTTTATTTAACGCTTCAAACCGTTCACCGATTTGTTTTTCCAGATCAGCATCTTTTTCAGCCAAACGTGGTTTGAGAATGTCGTAAATTTTTTCTGCACCTTCTACGTTAGCGACAAAATCATACAAGTCCGTATGAGAGTAGCGTTCTTCTTCACCTGTAATTTTGGAAGAAGAGACTTCATTCAGCAGTTCTACGGCTCCAACCACAAGCATACTAGCATCAATGTCAACCGTTTCCACTTTAGCGCGTAACAATTGCGCATCTTGTAGAAGACGATCAGCATATTCGCTCATGCCGTCTGTTGTTTTCTTTTCCCAAAGTGCTTGTTCGATCTTATGGAATCCACGCCAGTCTTTATCATCAACATCGCCTGCACGTGCATCAATATCAGGATCAAGATTTCCCAAAGCTTCTGCAATCGGTTCGATCCGTTCATAATGCATACGAGCTGGAGCATAAAGCGCTTGAGCTTCTTTCAACTTGCCGGCTTTGACTGCTGCTGTAAATTTCTCTGTTTCGGTTACAAATGAATCAATCTCACCGATCGCATATGTACGATACTGTTCGGTCTCATTTTTGAAATCAGCTGTAGAGGCTGTAGTCGATTCGGTAGATGGTGTAGCAGTTGTTGACTCTGTGGTAGTTGCTTCTGTTGTTGCTGGAGCTGCTGTTGTATTAGTAGGCGCTTGATTACCACAAGCGGTAAACAGTACAGAAGATAAAAGAATTGTTGCTGGTAATGTTACACGTGCTTTCATAAAATGACACTCCTTAATAATGATAATCGTTCTCAATTATTAATCTATCATAATGGTGAACGATAAGAGCGTCAATCTTTATTTTTATGTAAATGGATACAAGGGGGATTGAAAATAAGATGAGGGTTGGGGGAGTGGAAAAGGTTGTGAGGGAATATCGCTCTGGTAAAGGATCATTCATACGATCGCTGTTAAGATCGGATATATTGTATTCTGTTTTCAACAGATTATATCCGATCTTAAAGGCGAACGCTTCGCTTCTGCTGAACGATTCCTTTACCTCCGCTGGGTTCGGTGCGCACCTTTGCCAGGTGTTTAGGTAGGGTGCTTATTTTCAATCAGGGGGGAGGTAGAAAAGGGGATAAGGGAATAAAATATAGTATATTTTATTTTGAATGGGTGAAGGATGAATAGATAGAACATATATGGTGAAAGAAAGCTATTTTTGGTCTTAGGAGTTGCTAATATTTCTGATGAGCTTAAATTGATAGATCAAATACGATAGAATACGATCAAAATTTATTTGCTTTTAAAATAGATTAATGGAATCTTATTGCTTAATTTTATAAGGAAAATTAAGCTTGCTGGCATATGCCAAACTAAGAAATGATATACAACCATAATGTAGATAAACACCTCTAGCGGAGCAAACGGAATCGTTCTGGAGAAGCGGAGCGTTCGCCTTTAAGAATAGATATCCTCTGCGCAAGCAGATTTCAAAGATATCTATTCTTAACAGCGATCAGAAGAATGATCCGTTTGTGTAGCGATATTACCTTTACCAGCCTCCCGTATCTGAGATTGACGTCACACGGAAGTATCCATTTTCCCAATTCATCTGCAAATATAATTTACCGTTCTTTGTCTAGTATTCGTGTTTCGTGTTTAATAAAGAACATACTTAGTTTTGCTAATCAAACATTATCAAGCATTGAACATACCCGAGGAGGAAATAATTATGACGATTAAAGCAGTTATTTTTGATTTAGATGGAGTTATTGTATCGACGGATCAGTATCATTTTGAAGCTTGGAGTAAAATTAGTGAAGAAGAAGGTATCCCTTTTAACGAAACGATCAATCATCAGTTGCGCGGAGTGAGCCGGATGGAGAGTCTGGATATTATTTTGCAACGTGCGACCAAAACGTATACAGACAAAGAAAAATTAGCATTAGCAGAGAAAAAGAATGAGTATTATCGCCAATCGTTACACCATTTAAGCCCTAGTGATCTATTACCAGGGGTTGAACATACATTGAAAGAATTGAAAAAAAATAAAATCAAAATTGCTATCGGTTCTTCTAGCAAAAATACGCCAACAATTTTGAAGCAGATAGGTCTGGATAAAGAATTTGATGCGATTGCAGACGGTAATGATATTACGCGCAGTAAGCCTGATCCTGAAGTGTTTTTATTAGCAGCAACTCGCTTGGATATTGCTCCAGAAGAATGTCTGGTTGTAGAAGATGCACTAGCAGGTGTAGAAGCAGCGATAGCTGGCAAAATGAATGTTGCGGCTGTAGGAGAGTCTTTGCGTAGTTCTGATGCAGACTACTATTTGGAAACGGTCGATGAATTACTTGAATTAGTATTATAACTTGAACACCCTTCAAAACATGCTATGATGAATATATCTTAAATTCATTCTGGGATAAAGATAATGAATAGATAAAAATATTCGGATAGTGGGCTATGGGGGGAATCAGCAATGGATTACACGTCAACATTTGATCGTACAATTGCGCGTATAGGAACCAGTTCAGAAAAGTGGGATGCGCTTCGTAAACATTTTGGGACAGACGATGTTATTCCTTTATGGGTAGCAGATATGGACTTTGCGGCGCCATTACCTGTACAAGAAGCTATTCAGCAACGGATGGAACATGGTGTGCTTGGTTATACAGTTCGTACCAATCAGTATCATCAGTCGATAGTGAATTGGATGGAACATAAGCATCAATGGAGTATAGATCAGGACTGGATCGTATTTACACCAGGAGTGGTATCTGCGCTGAATTTTGCAGTAGAGACTTATGCAGAACCCGGGGATAAAGTGATTATACAGACACCGGTGTATCCTCCTTTTTATAGTGTCGTCAAAGGACATGGACGAGAATTGGTCGAAAATCCGTTGATCCAAGATCCTAACGGAGATTATCTTATGGATTTCGAACATTTAGAAAGTGTGCTAGACGAGAAGGTAAAAATGTTGATTTTGTGCAATCCGCATAATCCTATTGGACGGGTATGGACACGCAACGAATTAGAGCAATTAGAACGTCTCTGTGCGAAGTGGAATATTATTGTAGTATCTGATGAAATTCATGGTGATCTTGTGCATGAACCTCATTCTCATATTCCATATGCCAGCTTGTCTGAATCTGCTAGAAACCGGAGTATTATTTGTACTGCGCCAAGCAAAACATTTAATATTGCAGGCTTGAACACATCTAACATTATTATCCCGAATGAACAATTACGGAACGCATTTGCATTGAAAATCAATCAATTTGGGATCGGGCAAATTAATGTGTTTGGAGCGGTCGCTACAGAAGCAGCATATACACATGGTCAAGAGTGGTTACAGCAATGTATGGAGTACACGTATCGCAATATGGAGTATGTACAACAGTATATAGCGGAGCATTTACCAGAATTATCGGTGCGATTGCCAGAAGCAACTTATTTACTATGGATCGATTGTAGTAAGCTCCAGATGGAACAATTAGAGTTGGTTTCTTTTTTACTGGATCAAGCCAAGATTGCACTGAATGATGGCAATGCGTTTGGTACGACAGGTCAAGGGTATATGCGTATGAATGTAGCATGTTCACGTTCTTTATTAGAAGAAGCGATGGGACGATTGCATAACGCTATAAAGGTATGGAGAACAACGCAACCAGTAACAGCTACGGTGGAATAGACTACACCTTATAAGTAACAATTGTTCCAGCTTTTTGCAATATCTTCAAATTATTAAAAACAGACTGCTTTCTACAATACCAACTATAGGTATCTAGAAAGCAGTCTGTTTGATTTGGATCATTATTGATATACAGAGTAGATTGCTATTCTGTATATCACGGCTATGCCAATTTTAGATTTGGTTCAAGTATTCTACAATCGTAAGCAAGCCTTTATCAAAGTTTTCCAAGTTGAAATGTTCATTAGGAGCATGCAGGTTCTCGTCAGGTAAGCCGAAGCCCATCAATACTACAGTAGGAGCAATTAGACGAGAAAATGCTTCAACGATTGGAATCGAACCACCATCTTTAGTGAATAATGCACGTGTTCCATATACTGTTTTGAAGGCGTCAGCCGCTTTTTGCAACAATTCGGCAGAAGGATCGATATTGAAAGCACGAGCTTTTTCACCTGGTTTAATATCAATCGTTGCGCCGGTTGGTACATTTGCTTCTAGATGCTTAATAATTTGATCCAATACATAAGCAGGATCTTGATTAGCGACTAGACGACAAGTGATTTTGGCACTGGCTTCTTTTGGAATAACTGTTTTGCTTCCTTCGCCTTGAAAACCACCATACAATCCATTGATCTCAAGTGTTGGACGAGCGCCGACACGTTCTACAAAGGAATAACCTTCTTCACCATGAAGAGATTCTAGCGCTAACGATTGTTGCAATTTCTTCTCATCGAAAGCTTGTTTTACAAATTCATTGCGCATTTCATCCGACAATGGCAATACACCTTCATAGAATCCATCAACCAATACACGACCTTGTTTATCATGCAAAGAGTTCAGTATTTCTACGATAGAGTGAAGTGCATTTGGAACTCCACCACCGAAGCTACCGGAGTGTAGATCGGTATTAGCTGTATGAATCGTAAATTCAAGCGAGCATAGTCCACGCAATCCTGTGCAGATCGCAGGTTTTCCTTTTTCGATCAAAGCCGTATCCGAGATCAATACAGCATCCGCAGATAGCATGTCTTTATTGCTTTCCAAAAATGCAGGCAGATTCGCACTAGAAATTTCTTCTTCACCTTCGATACAAAACTTCACGTTTACCGGAAGTGTTCCTTCTTGCTTTAGAATCGCTTCTACTGCTTTGATATGCAAAAAGATTTGACCTTTATCATCGGTTGCGCCACGAGCGAACAATTTGTCACCACGAATCGTAGGTTCAAACGGAGGCGTCTCCCATAAGTGTAATGGATCGACCGGTTGTACATCATAATGTCCATAGACCAATACCGTTGGCTTACCCGGTGCATGCAAATAATCCGCTGTAACAATTGGATGACCGGCAGTTGGATGAATCTCTACATGTTCGAGACCCGCTTTTTTCAACGTTTCTGCTAACCATTCAGCCGCACGTAGCATATCTGGCTTATGTTCTGAGATAGCAGAAATACTAGGAATAGATAACCATTCTTTTAACTCATTTAAATGGTGTTCACGATGTTCTTGAAAATATGTAGCATAACTCATAATTGTATATCCTCCTTAGGAAATAGAGATCATTGCTTGAATCCGATAGGATCATATCCAGTCATCAAAAAGCGTATGTTTCTATTTTACTACGTTTTGCTCCAATTGCGAAAAGTTTAACTACAAAATAAAGCAGAACGGTTCCAAAAGCGTACTCTGGAATCGTTCTGCTCTATACAATCATCATGTATTCAACTATTGATATACTTAAAAAAGAAAGATAAAGAAAAGCATAAAAGAGAGATAATTATAAACACAAACAACAAAAATAGATCTATTCGTTATTGTGTTTCTTTTATCACTATACTTATTTTGTAATCGTGCTTACTTTAAAAGCTCCATCTGTCAATTTACCTGTATTGGCAAAATCGACACCCGGTGTATTGGTCTCTGGATTGATAATCGCTACTGCAATATCATACGTACCTGCGGCAAGACTGCTAGCGACAGGAATCGAATCAGTTACTGTATACGATCCTGTTTTCCATGTGGTTAGATTAGCTGTTGTGGTTTTTTTGGCGACAACGGTATCTCCTTTACGCAATTGAATTTCCAACGGCCATGCAAAAGGGAAATGCTGTACGCCTTTATTTTCGACTTTGACTGTTACAGCCACAGAAGTGCCTGTAAGTGTAGTCGGATGGGATACTTCTTTGATGACAAAATGATAACCCATTCGTTTTTTCAACGTATCGATATTGGCTTGTAGTGTTCCTCCAACAGCAAGAGAAGCAGGGGAGTTAGGGCCGAGCCAGCTTGGTTTACTAAGTTCCGTCTGACGCAACGTTTCAGTAAATCCAGCACCTGTAGTGAGTGCTGCATTCATACCCGAAGCACCACCATAGAACTCACCACCCGAAATGCGTGTTTCCCAGAAATCTTTGTGAGCAGGTTGCTGTTGACCAATATCATCCCAGTAGCCATTTTGCGTTCCTGTGTACCAGCCCCAATCGGCATCGAAGCTTGGTTTATCTCCGAATACATCGTTAAACATACCCATGACAAGCCCTTTATTATTGGTTTTGGCAAGAGCAATACTGCGTCGAATCATTAATTGCATTTTATCTTCTTTGCCTGCAAAAGCATCAATATAATGTTGTACATATTGGTTAGAGATCGCATTAACAGGGAATGTGCCGGTATAGTTCGTTTCTCCATTAGGTCCAACATAAGGCCATGTATGGAATTCACCCCAATGTCCAAGCGATCCAATCTGTACAAAAGCGACCGGACGATCATTCGTATTATAACGATTAGCAATGGCTTCGATCGCTAGCTTATGGCGAGCAATCAAATAAGTGGAACTATAATTAGGAGAAAATCCTGTATTGTTACCAGCGCCCATGCCTCCAGTAGCATCACTATAAGCTACTCCAGCAGATTCACCTTGAGCAACAATATCATTGACTAACCAATCTGGAATATCGCGATGGGCACTTCCAGAAGGGCTATCGAGAATAAGGCGGAATACGACTTTAACGCCTTTACTTTTCCAGTATGCAAAATTGTTAGTCGCTTCGATCGCGGCGAAATCATAATTACCTTTGGTGGGTTCTAATTCTTTCCATGTGACTCCTGCATATACCAATCGGTGTTGTTGCGGGTAAGAAGTCGATTTGGCAGAAGGAGACCAACCTTTAAAAGGATTATTAAGAGGGCTATCTAATTCTGTAGGCGTGACCACTGTTGTAGTACCTGTTGATGGTGTATCTGTAGCAATCGTATACGAAGGCAATATCAGTGAAGCGGCAGGAAGACGGTTAGTTGCTGAATTGTTATCAATATAACCAATTTTTATCGTATTGCCGACCGCTAATTGCAAGGTGGACAATGGAATAGAAGTCTCAATAGTGGAAGAATTACGTACAAATTGAGAAGCAGGTAAAGTGCTGATTGCATTCCAACTCCAACTTGTGCCATCTCCAGTGTAACGATATAACGTATTATTTTCGAGCATCCATTCAATACCGGTGACACCCCAGCCAGAAGCTTGGTAACCTGTAGCTGTATTATTGTCTGTATTGAGCCAAAAGCTTCCTGTAGCCGTGCTCAGACCAGCACCTTGAACAAGAGCGTACAAGTTGGTACTATTCTGCGTTACTTTGAGACTCTGAGCAGTACCTGTATTAGTTGTCAAAGCGTTAATACTACTCCAATCGGCTGCATTACCATCTACTCCAATTGTTGCTGCCTGACTTTGTTGAATCATGGTTGAAGGGGCAAACAGTGTACATAACATCACTAACACGATCCACATTAAAGTAAGACGCTTCGTACTCCATTTTAATAATTGCATCGTCATCCTCCTTCGTATTTATACGGTTTATTCGTGACTGAAGATCGGCTTCCTCCCTGTTCAACCACCTCCTTTACGTATTAAATAGTTAATCTACCCATGACTTTTAGAAAACAAGCAATAAACTTGTTTTTTTTGCGGCAAATATTTAAAATGAATAGAATTGAGAAAAGTATTATGTAAGATCACATAAGCATTATAAGTCAATTATTTTCCATATACAAGCTAATTTAACCTCAAATTTGGATATTTTAGAGAAAATAAAAGAAATTAAACTTAAAATTGCGGCAAAATATAACATGAAAAAGCATAAAATAGATTGACAAAAGCCAATGTCTACTTTACTATCAAGTCATACTTAGTATTGAGTTAGCTTATTTAACATCATTTATATTTTAATTTGCCGCAAAATTAAATAATGGAGTGTGGGAAAATGGAGAAAATAAGACTAGCATTTATTGGAGTAGGCGATATGGGGTCGCATCATTGTATCGGATTCGATCGATTAGATGATTGCGAAGTATTGTACATATGTGATACCCATGAAGCCAATGTAGAACGCACGTTAAAAGAATTAACGAATAGTCAACCTGTTATTTATCAAGATTATCGGGAATTGTTGCACAAGGACGATCTGGATGCAGTCGTGATCAGTATTCCTAACTATTTGCACCGTGAAGTAGCTGTTGCTTTTTTAGAAGCAGGCAAACATGTTTTTTTGGAAAAGCCAGTTGCTCATACATTAGCAGACTGTGATGCTATTATTGCGGCGGCAGCTCAACATAATAAAGTGTTGCAGATCGGGCTGGTCTATCGTTATTCGAATCTGTATCGCCGTATGGCAAAAGAATTAGCGAATGAACGTCTGGGTGATGTGAAATTAATGTGGTGCAAAGAGTTTCGTGATCCTTTTCCACCGACTGATTGGTTTTATGATCAGTCCAAATCGGGTGGAGCGATTGTAGAGAAAGATTGCCATCATTTTGATATCTTCAACTGGATGATCGATTCTCCACCTGTACGTGTATTTGCTTCAGGTGGGCAGCATGTACTGAAACAAGGACAGGAAAATATGATTTATAATTCATATAGTCATTATCCGGTCAAAAGTATAGAGCAGACTTCGATCGTAGATCACGCTTTTATTACGATTGATTATGAAAATGGCAGTAAAGCGAATCTAGGATTGTGTATGTATCTGCAACCTAGAAATCTACTGGATGAAGGATTAGAGATCGGACTGATCGGTGAAAATGGTGTGCAAATGGTAGCCAAAAACGACCGTACGATCGATATTGCAGGTGGAGCCGATTATACACGCGAACATTTGGATATGGATGTAACTTCAGATTCGATTATGGGTGGACATACCGGTGGACAGACCCAACGGATCGATTTTTTGAAATGTATTATAGAAGGAACTGAGCCATTTGCCAATGCGGAGATCGGTCGTAATGCTTTGTTAGTCGCGCTGGCAGCCGAGAAATCAATCGTAGAAGAGCGGTATGTGTATTTAGCCGAACTATAAAAAGAAAGGGGGGCTCAAATGAAAGGTCTCAGAAAGTATGATACCCTGTTATTTTTTCTTTTTATTGCTCCATGGATCATCGGCTTTATTACATTTTTCTTGATTCCTTTTGGAACATCTGTTTTTTATGCTTTCACCGATGCTCGTTTACCGGGAGCCGTCACGTATCAATTTGTAGGTCTGGATAATTTTGTCGAGATGACGAATGATTCTATTTTTCTCAAAAGTTTGTTTAATACATTATATTTTGTTGTGTTTGGCGTTCCTGTTGTGACGATTGGTATGTTGTTGTTAGCATTATTGCTGAATATGAATATCAAAGGCATAGCACTATTCCGTACCTTTTACTATTTGCCGACATTGGTACCGATTGTCGCGACCGTGATTATCTGGCGGTTGGTATTTAACTCCGAATTTGGGATATTGAATGCTGCGCTTGGCAGTATCGGTATTTCCAAAATCGATTGGCTTGGCGGCGAGCATACGATAAAACCAGTTATTATTTTGCTACAAGTATGGATTTCCGGTAGTGGTGTTCTCATCTTTCTAGCTGCCCTCAAAAATGTACCCCGTCATCTGTATGAAGCGGTAGAAATCGATGGAGCAGGTAAAGTACGCAGTTTCTTTTCGATTACTCTTCCGATGATTAGCCCTTCGATTTTATTTGTTGTGATTATTCAGACTATGTATAACTTTCAGCTATTTACCGAATCCTTATTATTATCCCGGGGTGGACCCAATTATGCTTCGTATACGTTTGTATATAGCATTTACAAATCAACCTTTACCGACCTCAAGTTTAGTATGGCGATGTCCCAGTCTATCTTTTTGTTTATTCTGATTGCTATCGTGACATGGATATTGATGAAAATTTCGAATCGTGTTGTGTATTACGAAGGGGATAAGTAGGGAGGGGAAATAATGAGAAGTACGAGAACGATATCAACCCGTTATGTCGCAGGTGTGATTGTGAAATATGTATTGTTATGTACCGCATTGTTACTATTTATAGGGCCTTTAATCTGGCTACTTTCTACCATGATGAAAACAAAAGCTGAAACGTATAAAATGCCGCCAACTCTTTTACCAGAATCGATTACATTTGAATCGTTTGAGCGATTGTTTGCTGTTCAGCCTTTAATGTTGCAATGGATAGAAAATTCATTAATCGTATCGATCTTGGTCGTGATTGGTGCTGTGATTTCTAGTTCACTGGTTGCCTATGGATTTGCCCGCTTCAAAACAAACTACGCTTCACGTTTATTTCCATTAGTGTTAATGACATTGATGATCCCTCCTTCAATAATGATGATTCCTTCGTACGTATTATTTACTAAGCTCGGGTGGATTGATACCTGGCTACCGCTTATCGTTCCTTCATGGTTAGGAGGAGCCTATTATATTTTTTTGTTCCGCCAATTTTTCTTAACAATTCCGCAAGAACTGGATGAAGCTACTTATCTCGATGGTGGCAATCGTTGGACGGTTTATTTTCGCGTAATTATGCCTTTGTCCAAGCCGATTATTATCACGACGATTATTTTTGCTTTTGTTAATTCGTGGCTCGATTTTTTAGGTCCTTTTTTGTATATCAAAGACAGTCAGTTATTCACATTGAGTGTAGGTTTGCAATTGTTGATCGGACAGACCAGCCAGGATTTTCCCGCTCTGGCGGCAGGTGCTTTTATCAGTATTATTCCGATAGCGATTCTATATTTTTTCGCGCAACGTTATATTGTCGAAGGGGTTGTACTGACAGGTTCCAAAGGATAAGGTCGATCATCTGATTAAAGGGGCGCTTATTATGAAAATCAACAGTAAATGGATGTACTGTAGTGTGATCATGTTGGTGATGATGAGTATGATACTGGCAGGGTGTGGACGTGGTAATTCCAGTTCGAATTCAGCTTCTGGAACCAAAGAAGGTTCAGCAGACAGTCCGGTTGAGATTACGTATGCGCAGTGGGGAACCGCAGAAGAATTACAGCGCACACAGGAATTGTTGGATACTTTTATGAAAGCCAATCCCGATATCAAAGTAACATTAGAAGGTAAAGATTGGAGCAGTTATTGGGATGGGCTAACCGCGAATGCCGCAGGCGGTAAATTACCTGATGTGATGAAAACAAGTTATGCATATATTGAGAAGTATGCACAGCTTGGTATTTTTAAAGAATTAGATCCGCTATTAACCAGTCAATCTTTTGATCTAAATAATATTGATCCCGGTATCTTAGCGCTTCATCAATATGAGGGCAAACAAGTCTCTTTGCCGATCGATGCCAATGTGATTGTCTGGTATTACAACAAAGCATTGTTCAATGATCCCAAAACCAATCCCAAAGGAGCCAAACCGCCTGTATTAGAACCTACATGGGACGAGATTACACAAATTGCTACCCAGATGACGATCGATAAAAATGGGAAAACAGCAGATGAAACAGGATTCGATAGTAATCAGATAGCCCAGTGGGGGATGTCGATCTCACCCGGTTCAAGTATTGATTGGTTTCTAGAACCTGAATTGTGGTCCAATGGAGCTAAATTAATCAATGATGACGGCACATTAGCGCTGAACACACCTGAAGCGAAGCAAGTTTTAGATACATTTATCGATCTAACCAAAACTAAAAAAATCAATACCACTCCTGCTCAAATTGAAGGATTGGGCGGACAGGTTAACCTAGCGATTACCACAGGCAAAGTAGCCATGAACCCTGGTGGAAGCTGGAATGTAACCAATTACCAGGAAGCGAAGACCGATTACGGTATTACGTATTTGCCTAAATTCAAAGAAAATAAAACCGTTGTTCAGCCCGCAGGTGTAGCTGTTAGCGCTATGACCGAACATGAAGAAGCGGCGTACCGTTTGGCCGCATGGTTAGCAGGGCCAGATGGACAAACAGCGCTGGCACAGCAAGGGTATTCGATTCCGTCAAATAAAGCCGCCGCCGATGCTTATTTAGCCAAAGCAGGTTCAGGTAATCAGATTTTTATTGATGCTCAACAATTTGGAATTGTATCTCCTTTTACCGCGAAGAAAACGGATTTGGTCTGGACTTATGGGGAACAAGCACTCAAGCTTCCGTTGGCAGGTGAAGGAGATGTACAAGCCGCACTAGATCAGTTAGCATCGCAAATGAATTAAAGATATCACGTTCAGAAGCAGAACAATAGTGAGATTATCGCGCTTGTTCTGCTTATTTACATAAAGATGGTATGATTGACAGAAGCAAATGAGCACTATAAAATTAATTTTGCCGCAAAATTTGCGCATGAAATAAGTATACAGATATTGAATCGTTACGATCACATGATCAATCCAAAGAATCACTTGCAGAGAAAGGACAAACTTATGGCTAAACTAAAAGATATTGCTGAACGTGTAGGTGTGTCGATCTCTACCGTTTCACGAGTAATGAAAAATGATGCCAACCGTTCGGTAAGTGAAGAGACACGTAAAAAAATATGGGATACCGCCGCAGAACTGGGATATAACAAAACTCGTTCATCCACTACCAAAAAAGACGAGCAGACTACAGCTTACCGTATCGGTTGTGTTGTAGCGAAGCCGCAAAATAAATATAATAATCCGTATTTCTCTGTGATTTTAGAAGGTATCGAAAAAGAGTTGAGTCGTCGGGGAATGCGGTTAGAATTTGTATTCAGTATCGAAAATCCTACAGATACCGAGCAATTAAAGCATCTTGTGCATGAACATCAGATCAATGGGATGCTGGTAGTAGAACGTATTGAGCAAGAAGCTTATCAATGGATCAAAGAACATGTTCAAGTGGTCGTAGGTGTTGATCTCAGCGACGCTTCGATACCTGTTGTTCATTATGATCGGACTGCTGCTGTGCAAGAAGTAGTGTCTTCACTGATCGAACAAGGACATCGACGGATTGCTTATCTAGGTGGCTCCGAATCGGATGATCATTTTCGCACTGAAAAGCGTTTTCTAGGGTATCAACGTGCGATGCTACAAGCCGATCTTCCTATTGATGATCAATGGGTGATTGATGTGAAGTGGGATGTATCACTTAGTTATGAACTCACCAAGCAAGCTTTTGCACAGAATAAAGAATTACCTACAGCTATTTTTGCTGCTAGTGATATGATGGCGATTGCCGCGATGAGAGCAGCGAATGAACAAGGGCTGAAAATTCCGGAGGATATCGCTTTTTTTGGAGTCGATGATATTGAAGTTTCTGCCTTTACATCACCACCGCTATCTACCGTGCATGTGCCGAAGTTAGAAATGGGTATATTTGCAGTGAAGTTGTTACTGGATTATTTAGAACATCAATATGCGATTCCTGTGAAAATAACGATTCCCCATCAGATTATTGTTAGACAGTCCTCGGGCACTCTTTTATCTGAAAAAGTAGATGCGCAGGCATGATAGTTCTTTTGCAGTCATGTTGAATAAGATATCGATCAAATGAATGCTCTTTGCTTCTGTAGCAAAGGGTATTTTTTATATATGTCATCATTGTATAAAAGCATACTCTGAAATAAATCATAGAAGTATGTCTTGAACATCCTATTTTATGGGTAATATGCGATAGGTCAGATACATAATTGAAGTGGAAAAGAACAGTATTAGATGAATATTTAAATTGTTATAAGCCATAAAAATTAGCTGTTGACAAATAAGTTTCCCTGATGCAAAATATGGTCTAAGTATTATGTTGCTATTGATATAATTATTATCACTATACAGACACATAGAATGTATTGGTATTCTAGATAAAATAAGCCATTGGATAGGCTTACTTGTAGAGAAAGGATGAGACACGAAGAATGGATTCCAACACAGAATTAAATACAAATATAGATGTCAAAAAATCAAACTGGTTACACTCCAGTTCAAGTATTAGTATGGAAGAAGTGAATAATACCGTTAAGATTCCTGAAAATGCTGGATTCTGGCGTAAGTTTTTCGCTTTTTCCGGTCCGGGAGCATTGGTTGCTGTTGGATATATGGACCCGGGGAACTGGGCAACTTCGATAGCAGGAGGAGCTCGCTTCGGATACACCTTGTTATCAGTTGTACTGATTTCTAATTTGATCGCTATGTTATTACAAAGTTTATCTGCCAAACTAGGAATTGTGACAGGGCGAGATTTGGCTCAGGCGACTCGTGATACAACGAACAAAAGAACAGCCGTTTTTCTCTGGATACTGACTGAACTTGCGATTATTGCTACTGATCTAGCAGAAGTAATCGGGTCAGCAATCGCACTGAATTTGTTATTTGGGATACCGTTACTATGGGGTATTGTGATTACCACTTTTGATGTATTACTTCTATTGTTATTACAGAAAAAAGGGTTTCGGATTATTGAATCTATTATTATCGTATTGATGGCGACGATTTTTTGTATCTTTGTATTTGAAGTCATTATCTCCAAGCCAGAAGTATCAGCTTTGTTAGGCGGATATGTACCGAAGTTTGAGATTGTGACCAATCCAGCAATGTTATTTGTAGCATTAGGGATTTTGGGAGCGACAGTAATGCCGCATAATCTATATCTACATTCATCGATCGTACAGACACGTCAATACAAGCGCACAGAAGAAGGTCGTAAAGAAGCAGTAAAATTTGCGAATATTGATTCTATTCTTTCATTATCTGTCGCTTTTCTAATCAACTCGGCGATTTTAATTTTAGGAGCTTCTGCTTTTTTTGGTACAGGGTTAAATGTTAGTGGGATTGAAGATGCTTATGCTCTGCTGAGTCCGACATTAGGTGTAGGAATTGCCAGTACATTATTTGCAGTAGCTTTGCTGGCTTCAGGACAGAATTCGACAATTACAGGTACACTAGCAGGACAGATTGTCATGGAAGGATTTATCAATTTACGTATTTCACCTGTGTTACGCCGTATTATCACTCGATTATTAGCTGTTATTCCTGCTTTTATCGTGACATGGATTGCAGGAGCAAAAGGAACAGGAGAGTTATTATTGTGGAGTCAGGTGGTACTGAGTCTACAATTACCATTTGCAATTATTCCACTGGTTCGCTTTACCAGTGATCGTGCCAAAATGGGCTCATTTGTCAATCCAGCATGGGTCAAAATTTTGGCGTGGATCGCTACTGTGGTGATCGTAGCTTTAAATGTATTTTTAATTATTTATATTTTTGCAACCGGCGGTGGCTTTTAATACCCAATCAATATCAATATAGGATGTTTAATCCGTCGATCTCAAAAAGCTTTTATCCACTTACAAGGGTAAAAGCTTTTTTGTCATATTTTGTTCAAATAATAGGCTAAAAAGGTGGGAAAAATGGAATATTTTTTTATAAAATACTAATCGTTTTATGTAGTTTGTACGTATATATAAGTAGAACAAATTTCAATAATATATGTCATACATTTACGAATATTGATAAATAAATATTACTTTTACGATTTGTTTGATAAGCTGTGGTTAAAATATGTATACCGCAGTCTATATATCACTCAATTGCAATCGAGCGAAAGAATATAGCATTATTGTACATCTATCATTATCCTTCATCATTTACTTCTACTAATGAATTCACTCCTTTTATAAAAGTTACTATTGAGTAATAAGCACTACTTCTTCCTACTGTTTTATGGTTCTATAGGCATGCTATTCCTACTCTCATACCTATGTATAGGAATATAAAAATGTCGAAAAAGAACGAATGAGAGGAAAGTGCTATAAATATTATGCAAAATTTACCGATAAACTATATAACAGGCACAAAGTCGCATGAAAAACGCAAACATTACCTAAAATCTAAGGGGGATTCAACCTATGAATTATACTAAATTATCTAACGTAAAAATTATGGAAAAAGCAAAAGCAACTTCTGGTGGATGGTTCCGATTTGTAGAAAGTAGCGAAATTAAAAACAACGCAAATGAAATGGAACAATGGGCAGCTATTTACCACGTTGCTAATGATAAATATATCGTAACTAATGATTTTCTAAATGTAGGATTGAATGACCATGCTAACCAAGTCAACGTTGTTGGTTATGGCGATAATTTAGATAGCATTATGTTCGTTATCTGGGAACACCAAAAAGAAGCAGGCAAATCTTTCACTATTTTAGATGAAATTCGTCAAATCAAAAATGAAGAGATCGAAAAAGCTAGCCAAAAATTGTGGGACTGGAACGAAAAAGCAGCAGACAGCACTTACTTCAAACACGAAATGTTCAACCCGTGGGAAGAAAGTTATTGAGCAATGAATGACCGAATCAAAAACAAGCTCTTCTGAACACCTTATGCTATAGAGGTGCAATCAGAAGAGTTTTTTGTGTTTGGATCGTTTATAATATATCTATAGACAGACTGACGGAGGATACATACATTATGGAATTACCAGAAATCACTCATTTTGAACATGGTATTATTCAGGTGAAAATAGCGATGTCTTATCCACTACGCTGGGTCAACAGTTATATTATTGTTGGCGATCATACATGGAGTGTAATTGATCCAGGACCTCGTAGTGCAGAAAATGAAGCTGCATGGCACTCTGTACTGAATACGTTGGAATTACATGTAGACCAATTGGAATCCATTATTTTGACGCATCATCATCCTGATCATTATGGATTAGCTGGTTGGTTACAAGTACAAAGTCATGCACCTGTGTATATGTCAGCACGTTCACTGGCTGAAGCTCGATTAGCATGGGGAGAAGGTAATACCGCAGCTCAAGATTTGATTACGTTTTATAAGATTCATGGTATGCCTTCAGAGATTACCAATGAACTTCCTGAACATTTGCAAAGCTTTGTCACGCAGGTATTACCACAACCAGAAGTATCTATAATTACACCAGAGCAACCATTTCTGATTGCAGGGCATTCATGGTTACCGATCCAGACATCGGGTCATGCAGCAGGGCATCTCTCTTTTTATCAAGCCGATTGGAAAGCGATCATCTCTGGCGATGCAGTCTTACCTCAGATATCACCTAATATTAGTCTGATTCCGAATAGTGATCCTGAACCATTAAAGTCTTATGTAGAAGGATTACGTGTGCTTGGTCAATATGAGGTAGAGTGGGCATATCCGGGGCATCGTCGTCCTTTCAACGGATTTAGAGAACGTACTGTCAAATTATTAGATCATCATGAACAACGATTGGATGCGATGACAGAACGAATCCGTACTCAACCTGCTAACGGATACGATGTATGTATGTCGATATTCAATAGCAAGCTTACGCTACATCAACTAAGATTTGCGATGTCCGAGACATTGGCGCATCTGGAAGAACTTATTCGCCGCGGGATTGCACATAAATATCAACAAGATGGCATTTGGATCTATGGAGTCTGATTAGTATGGGTAGATTACAGTCATAATTACAGAATACCAATATAAAAAGCAGGATATAGAGGGTAGCAACCACATCTATATCCTGCTTCTTTTCATTATCATTTGAAAAAGACTATGATAATAATAAAATAATTACATATCAATAAAAAGTGATACTATCATTCATTCAGATCACCGGTTAATTTGGCGATTGCCCGGCGAGCGATCTGTAATGTGTCTTCTGTAGTGGCTTTATTTTTGGCAGATTGCACTTGTTCTAATTGTCGTTCTGCTTGATGAATCGTATGTTGTAGACTGCGAAGCAGTACATCACGTTCATTTTCATCCAATAACGCTTTGAGCTTATCAGTCACATTAGGTTCATGAGGCATCTGGTTATATTCGGAAGCTGACATTTTACGAATATCCAGATAGCTATTTTTGTATTCGATAACGGTTTCGGTATTACGAGCATTTCGCTCTGTTTCAACAACAACCATTTTATTCGCATAATCAGGATAAACATTCACAATTTTTTGTCTAATATGCAATAATCCACATATTTTACGAAAAGGAATTTTGTGTACTCGACTGACTTCTTGTGACATCATATCAACCTCCGCAACCTATCGTCATTAGTTTTAACTCTGTTTAAGTCCATTTTCATCCAATATTAAGCTAATTCTTTTACAATACATAATAATCAACACCCCGAAATGCGAAAGGGGCTTATCATATGTTTAGCACAAATGGAACTTTATTGGATATCGCAGTCGAAGGATTGCGATTTCTTGCTTATTTATTATTGCTGATTGGTGCAGTTATCGGAATATTTAGTAATATGTCTATGATACAAGAAAAGTACCGTTCTGTCTGGTACCGTGGTCGTAATATCCTAGTCTTTATGGGACTTAGTGTTGGTATTGTTCAAGGGATCACCAGTATGATTAATATTATTGTTCATCAAGGATGGTCGGCTGCTATCATTCCATTTACCACAGCTTCAGGACGTTTGGCCAATGGCTGTGCATTAATTGCTTTCTATATCACACTAGCATATGTTATTCCTGCTATCTGGGTATGGAAAAGACATCATCAACCGTCACCTCGCTTTATTTCAGTCTTGTTGTACCCTGTATTAGAGTTGTTATTGCTGTCTGGATTATTGACTCGTAATGATTCTGGTATTTTATCGATTCACTTGTTTTATGTATTTACAGGATTATGCTTAATCTGGTTATTTGTACTACAGTTTATGTCTGGTGAAAGTAGAAGACGACGTGAACGCAAGCACTGGTGGGTCAGCCCTGATATCAAAGTAGGTCACCAATCTTCTTCCAATGTTCAACCCGAATCAAAAGAAGAACCATCTTCTTTATTTCATCCCAAAGGATTTTAAAAGAATTAATCTACTATCACCTGTTGGATAACGATCATATATTCTAATCAAAAACTCTGATCCCTGTATAAAGTATCTATACAGAGTCAGAGTTTTTTTGTTGGGATTGATTTGAGCAGACTAGACAGATGGTTCGCTTTCATCATCTTCAGGCAATGGGGTATTGCTTGTATCTGCTGTAGGGTCTTGTTCTTTATATTTGCCATGAGCAATACGACTACTTGCTGCCGCTGCAATCGCACCTACAATATCGTCAAAAAACGTATGGATGGGCCCGATACTTTTATCATTTAATCGTCCCAATACACCTGGTTTTAATTTATCGACATATCCATAATTGGTAAAGCCGATACTTCCATATACATTTACAATCGCAAATGCCAAAATTTCATCGACACCATACAATCCTTCATCATTTTCAATCATTTCTTGTAATGGAGAGATCAATTTACCTTCTTCTGCCAGAATATCTAATTGGATACCGGTCAGAACAGCATTTTGCACTTCACGCTTTAATAGTACTTTTTCGACACTTTCTACGCACTCTTCTATCGTAAGCGAAGGATAGTAACTTTTTTGAAGAAACATTACAATGTCTGCTATTTCCAAAATCGTAACCCCACGTTTGAGCAACCATTCTCTTGTCGCTTGTTCTACATTTAGACTGCTTAGATTATAAGGAACTTTGCTTGGTTGGGATTCCATAGATAGCCACCTCTTTCATAAATAACGTTATACAGTATTAACCGATTTTTTATGAAAAACTCACATATCCGCTGTAGCATCATAATCAATCGTCAGATAAGGATGCTTTTACAAGTTAGGTTTGTTAGAATAAGAAGGTGAATATGACGCAGGAGGCAACCATTTATGAGAACAGACGGACGACAACCGAATGAATTACGCCCGTTAACAATAACACCGAACGTGAACAAATATGCAGAAGGTTCTGTCTATATTGAAGTAGGCGATACCAAAGTATTATGTACTGCTTCTGTAGAAGAACGTGTACCGCACTTTATGAAAGGTCAGGGTAAAGGCTGGGTAACAGCAGAGTATTCGATGCTACCTCGTGCTACACATACCCGTAACCAGCGTGAAGCAGCAAAAGGTAAATTGGGCGGACGTACGATGGAAATTCAACGTCTGATTGGACGTGCACTTCGTTCAGTTATTGATCTACAAGCATTAGGAGAACGTACGATTACAGTCGACTGTGATGTGATTCAAGCGGACGGTGGCACACGTACAACATCGATCACCGGTTCTTTTGTTGCGTTAGCAATCGCTATGAACAAATTATCGACCCAAAATAAACTAACTAAATTCCCTATTACAGATTATTTAGCTTCTGTTAGTGTGGGTGTAGTCGGAGATCGTGCTTTACTTGATTTGAACTATGAAGAAGATTCCAAAGCCAAAGTAGATATGAACGTGGTAATGACAGGCGCAGGACAATTCGTAGAACTTCAAGGCACAGGGGAAGAACGTCCATTTTCTCGTGAAGAGCTAGATCAATTGCTAGTACTGGGTAGCGAAGGTATTGAGAAAATGATTGCGATGCAAAAAGAAATTCTTGGCCCGATCGCTTTGAAAATTGGTTCCGGTCAAGCTGGTACACAAGTATGAATCTGATGAGTAGCTCTATTGTCGTTGTTGCTACTCAGAATAAAGGGAAAGTTAGAGAGTTTGCTCATGCTCTAGCTCCTTTCGGCAAAGAAGTGCGCAGCATGTTTGATTATCCTGATCTGCCTGAAGTGGTAGAAGATGGAGCCACATTTGCTGAAAATGCACTCAAAAAAGCCAAAACTGTCGGCGATGCTTTAGGTGTTCCTGTACTTGCTGACGATTCAGGTCTATGTGTGGATCGTTTAGATGGAGAACCTGGAGTGTATTCGGCAAGATATGCAGGCGAATCGGCTACAGATGCTGATAACAATGCCAAATTGCTAGATGCACTTGAACGTTTACAAATGGGTGAAGATACCGATCAGACATTGCTCAGTACAGCGCAGTTTGTATGTTGTCTGGTATTGTATGATCCTGCTACAGGCTTAGCAGTAACAACAGAAGGATCAGTAGATGGTTGGATTACATCTCAACCTTCTGGCAACGCTGGCTTTGGGTATGATCCATTATTTTATTTACCGACTCACGACAAAACGATGGCAGATATTACGATCGAAGAAAAGCAAGCGATTAGTCATCGTGGTGAAGCGTTACGTAAATTAGTTGATCAATTGAATCTTAATTCTTAAAGTAGAAACAGCTTAACCTGAACAATAGAGGTTAAGCTGTTTTTATATCAATAAGCATTCTTTTTTTGATTATAGAGAGATTTCTATTGTAAAATATAACAAATAGAATTGAAGGAGGGTTTAATAATGGAAGTGAAATTATCGGTTGATTATGATCAGAATGAAAATGGGGTCAAGCTAAAAGATTTGATCACAGAACTCGTTGCTGATGTAGAAGCTTGCAAAGCCATTACCAGCTTGATTATAGGGGATTGGGGCGCAGCTTATGAAGATACGATGGATGATGCTATTCCAGCTCTGATTGAAGCAAGCCCGATATTGCCGAATTTAAAAAGCCTTTATATTGGCGAGATGTCTTCAGAAGAATGTGAAGTTTCGTGGATCAATCAGACCAATCTAGGGCCTGTACTTGCTGCTTATCCACAGATCGAATCGTTTACGATTCAAGGAAGTACAGATTTATCGTTAGAACCTTTACATCATGATAAATTACATACATTAACTATTATTTGCGGAGGATTGCCCAAATCCGTTTTGAATGAGATTTATAACGCGCATTTACCTGAATTAACTACACTTACTTTATATCTAGGAGTAGAAGATTATGGATTTGATGGTTCTATAGAAGATATTTTGCCATTTTTGAATCAGAATCCTTTTCCTAAATTAAAATATCTAGGTCTAACTGATAGTGAAATTCAAGACGAGATCGCTATCGCAGCGGCAAATGCGCCTGTACTTGAGCAACTAGATACACTCGACTTATCGAATGGAACACTATCTGACAAAGGGGCAGAGGCACTTATCAATAGTGATGCGGTCAAAAAGCTTAAACATTTGAATTTAAATTATCATTATATGTCTGACAAGATGATCAAGCGCTGGAAAGATACAGGCTTGTCTGTTGATACAGGTGACCAACAAGAAGTAGATGAAGATGGCGAGTACGAATGGCGTTATCCTGCACTTACGGAGTAATGAATTTGATATGAATAGATCTACATCGACTTCTTATCAACAATGGCTAGCTTCTGCGTCTGCTTGTATTTTGTTTGGTAATCCTAATAACAAGCGGACAGCAGGCTGGCAACAAGCAAGAGAACAATATGATCTGTCTTCTGCATTGGTCGTTCCTTATATTCGTTTATTGCATAGTATTCGTGCAGGAGAATCGCTGGATGATCTGTTACAAGCAGTATTTCAAAGACAGACTCATCATCAGCATCCTATTCGTGTGAGTGAACCCAAAATCGGTATTGATGGATGTTCAACATCCTCTGGTGTAGAGTCATCTTCGTTCTATCCATCTTCATTATTATTGCGTCTGGATGCACCTGGTGATCATTTTGCGGTCGAACGTGAATTGATTGCATTAGGTGCAGTAGATGCAGAAGGCGATATAGATGATGCGTTAGTGCCGTTAGATGCTTATACAGTAGGTTCTTCAATCTCAGCAACAGCAGCACGTCGATTGCAACCTCAACATGGACGTATCTGGTATCCTGCTCAGTGGTTTCGCGGGTATTGCCGATTGTTATCGTGGCTTCAGCGTGAAGTATCATTGTTATTACCACACGCAAAATGGATGAATGATCCTGCTGATATTGCTATCATGTTTGATAAAAGGCGCTGTCATCAGTGGCTACATACAGCAGGTGTAGCGGTACCTCCACTTGTACCTGATCTGCTAGGAAAGCATACTGGTTATGAACAACTTCGGCAAAGTATGAAGCAACACCGAATTCATCGCGTATTTATCAAATTATTTTGTGGATCTGCGGCTTCGGGTGTGATCGCTTATCAATACAATCCCCGTACAGGGGCAGAGATTGCGACCACTACAATCGGAATAGATAACAGTGGCAACGAATCTTATTATTATAACTCTGGCAAATTACGTCGTTATACAGACTCTGCAACTATAGCGCAGATTATCGATTGGGTAGGGCAAGAAGGTATGCATGCCGAACGATGGATCAGTAAAGCTAGCTGGCAAAATAAAGCTTATGATGTACGCCAGTTGGTATGCCGGCATGAAGCAGGGCATGCCGTTATGCGATTAAGCCATACCCCGATTACAAATTTACATTTGCGTAATGATCGGTTGGTAGTGTCTCAATCTCATTTGTCAGCAGACCAAATACATGCTATTGAACAGACAGCGATGGCCGGGCTACGTACGTTTCCTTATTCATTTTGTGTAGGAATTGATGTGCTTGTTCCGAGTCACGGTGGACAGCCTTATATTATAGATATGAACCCATTTGGTGATTTGCTGTATGATGTAGAGCATCGCGGGTTAGGCACTTATGCATGGGAGTTACAACAATGGTTAGCGCATGAGTGACAATGAAAGGATTATCGTTATGCTTAATATGAATGAAATTGTCGGTACACATGATATTTTGATGATTACACTGGATACGTTGCGATATGATGTAGCCAAGTTAGAAGAAGAGAACTGTCCTCATTTATGTGCAACAGGAGGATGGGAGAAGCGTCATAGTCCGGGTAGTTTTACGTATGCTGCGCATCATGCTTTTTTCGGTGGATTTCTACCGACGCCTGCTAATACGGACAAAGATTCACATATTCGATTATTTCATGGAAAACACAGCGGATTTCGCACTCATCCGTACACCTGGCTATTTGATGCGCCTGATATCGTATCTGGATTGGCGCAAGAAGGATACCGTACGATCTGTATCGGTGGTGTAATCTTTTTTACGAAAAAGAATAAACTGGCAAAAGTATTACCTGCTTATTTCCAGGAGAGTTATTGGCGAATGACATTTGGCGTGACCAATCCACGCTCTACCGAACATCAAGTGAATCACGCGTTACAATTGTTAGACGGAGCTGATCCAGAGCAACGTTTATTTTTATTTCTCAATGTATCTGCTATTCATGGACCGAATCATTATTTTATTTCGAATCATATTCGTAAAGACTCGATAGAGACTCAGCGAGCGGCTTTGCGTTATGTTGATAGAGAAGTAGGACGACTATTTGAGGCTTTTCGCAAGCGGAAGCGACCAACCTTATGTCTGGTATTTTCCGATCATGGAACCGCTTATGGGGAAGATGGATACGAAGGTCACCGGTTAGCACATGAAGTAGTCTGGAATGTGCCTTATCGTGAATTTAGATTATAGGAAATGTATATGAAATAAGCTGTGCATTGTATAAAAAGTATAAAATCATGTAAATAAAACAAAACATGAATCTGTTCATGTTAAGCGGTTATTGACAAAAAGGAGTGTTGTAGTATGAATTCGGAATCATTACAGTTACCGCTCCATGCGATTCCACCATCAGAATGGACACCTCAGTTGCAGGAATGGGAACAACAGATGAAGAGTGCTCCTTATCGTTCATATCTTTACTCTTATCCACATAAGACAGCGTATCGTGAACTCAGTCCGCCGTATTCGTTGCAACAATTATGGGAACAAGAGCAACTGGAAAGTTATTTTCTTTATATGCATATTCCATTTTGCGGAGCCCGTTGTGGGTTTTGTAATTTATTTACGTTGCCAGATAAGCGGGTTGATGTACATCAGCAGTATGTAGATGCGCTGGAGCGTCAAGCCAAGCAATGGGCACCACTTGTAGCCAGACGACCTTTTTCACGATTTGCGATTGGTGGAGGTACGCCTACTTTATTACAGCCAGATCAATTGAATCGATTGTTTGATATTGCTGAACATATTATGGGGCTTGATCCTACGCATGCTTCGATTTCTGTAGAAACATCGCCGGATACGGTAACTCCTGAACGGTTAGATATTTTGAAGCGTCGCGGAACTGACCGGGTGAGTATGGGGATTCAGAGCTTTGTTGAATCGGAAAGTAAAGCAATCTATCGCCCACAAAAACCAGAGTTAGTACGTGAAGCGTTGCGGATGTTAGGGGATTATGATTTTCCTTTACTGAATGTAGATCTGATCTATGGATTGCCTGAACAGACGGTAGAGACATGGTTATATTCAGTAGACCAAGCATTATCGTATAATCCAGGTGAAATATTTATTTATCCATTATATATTCGAGAAAATACCATATTGAAGCCAGGGCATACCGGATTAGAGCAAGATATTCGCTTAGAGTTGTATCATGCTGCTCGTACCCGTCTAGAAGCCGCTGGATATACACAGTACTCGATGCGACGTTTTGCTAAGCCGTTATCTTCCTCTAAGCAACTATTGCCGTATAGCTGTCAGGAAGAAGGGATGGCTGGACTTGGATGTGGAGCACGTTCCTATACTAGAGAGGTGCATTACGCTTCTCATTATGGAGTGAGCGCTGCCACAACACGTAGTATTATTGAAGACTATGTAGCCGCTGAACGTCATGATCAGGCGAATTATGGATTTGTGCTGAATCAAGAAGAACGCCAGCGACGCTTTATTCTCAAAGCTATTTTACATCGCGAAGGATTAACGATAGCTGATTATGTAGAACGGTTTGGTCAATCACCACTTACTCATTTTCCAGAATTGCACAATTTAATCTGGACAGGGATGGCTGAACTTGTAGAAGACGAGCAACAATCTCAAGTGTTACAACTAACCACTGAAGGGTTAGCTTATTCAGATGGTATTGGAGATTGGTTTATTTCAGACGATGTGTATGCATTAATGGAAGGATATGTAGGCTCATGAGTATGCAGGCAACTATTTATTATCGGGGCAAATTATCTTCGTGCAATTATAGTTGTCCCTATTGTCCGTTTAGTAAAACAGTCGATAGCAAAGATACATTGATGCAAGATCGTGAACAATTGTCACGCTTTATGGAGTGGGTACGTGAACAACAGCATTATGGTCATCAGCTTTCTATCTTTTTCAATCCTTATGGAGAAGCTCTTGTACATTCATGGTACCGGGAAGCGATGATTGAATTGTCTCATATGAGTCATGTGAACAAAGTGGCTGTACAGACCAATCTGTCTGTGAAGTTAGATTGGACAGCTCAACTGAATCCGACTAAAGTATCGTTTTGGGCAACGTATCATCCAGAACAAGTCCGTGAAGATCGATTTGTGGCTCAAGCGATGACATTGTATCAACAAGGCATAGTATTTAGTGCAGGTACAGTCGGATTACGGGAAGCTTTTCCAGCGATTCATCGTTTGCGTGCTCGATTGCCTGAAGATGTCTATGTATGGGTCAATGCATTCAAAGATCGCCCGCATTATTATAACGAAGCAGAAGTAGAAGAATTGAGCGGAATCGATCCTTATTTTAGATACAATCTGCAAGATTATGATAGTCTCGGACAAGCTTGTCAGGCGGGGGAGCATGTTTTTTATGTGCAAGGTTCAGGGATTGTAAAGCGTTGTTATCAAGATAAGCGCGTGATTGGACATCTTTATCGTCATTCTTTGGAAAAGTTATCGCAAGATCGTCCGTGTCAGATGAAAACATGTGGTTGTTATATCGGTTATATTCATATGAAAGATCAACCGTTTGATTCTATGTATGGGTCACATTTGTTAGAACGTGTACCTCAATCGTATCGTACATTATCTACAGCTATGCAACGATAAACAAAACCGGAATGGAATATATCCATCACCGGTTTTTGTTTTTTTATCGATTCTATTGGTAAAAGAGTATACGTTTATGAAGAAGAAACGCTGGTTTGTTGAGGTACTTGTTGTTGATTTAACATGTACTCCATATTGAACAATTGTTTTTCGACTTTTTCCCAGACGTTTAATTTATAACTATCAATCATAATGCAACCGTTATGCATATTGTTCACATACACATGAGTACGTGCTTTGAGTACGCAGTGTGCATTGCTACTACTACCTACATTTTGAGCAACGATTCGATCCATAGCTTCCAGTTGAGAACCACGACATACGGAATGTTCATCTAAAAAAGCGATACTGCCCGCAGAATACAATTCACTTTGGATCACACCTGCTTGTGTAACTACGATATCGCCATTTGATTTGATAATAGCATTCTGACATTGAGCCATTTCGATACTGACTTTGGTCTCTTGCATACTGGCTACATTGGAATGAAGCTGTTCTAACAATAATCTCATTCGTCCCAAAGTCTGTTCGCAGAAAATATCTGCTACTTGAGCGGATTGAATGATCTGTCGAAGCAATAGCAATAATTGTTCATTTTGTTCAGTCTGTACTTGTTGGATACTTGCAAATACTTGTAACAGATCACGAGCAAGATCAGGAATAATCTTAAATTTGCTTTCTAGCAACAACATAATAACCTGTCCATAACGTACCGTTTGTTTACGTGCACGTATTTCATTAGTCAGCAATTGAGCAGCAATCTCTAAGCGTTCCATTTCTTGCTTGAGTTGCTTGGAAACCATATACATTCGATTGAACATCACTCCGAAATACCCTGAATACAGCTGACCACTAATCACATTTCCTTTAACTAGAATACTTCCTGTCGCTGTGATTGTAGAATTATACACATTTCCATGAACATAGACATTGCCAAGCGATTCAATAATCATATGATCGGTGACATGGCCATGAATAATCACATCACCCGAAAAGACAATATTACCTGTACTAAGATCTACATTGCCTTCCACGATAAAAGCATTAGAAATATCGAATTGATGTACTTTTTTGCCCGTTAAGCGTGGTCTGCCCGGAGTGAGAGCAATAATTTCACCTTTGTCATTCATTTCCGTTGATTCTTTAGCGACCACTATAAGATCTTGAGCAGGTGTAGGAGGAAGCATATCTCCATATACGTTATAGCCTGGAATCCCATCGACCAATGCATGTTTGACAGCAATCACATCACCTTCATGAACAGAAGGGATACGGCGATGACTGCGATAATCGATCACACCACCAATTTCATGGAAGATCGTTTCAACTTGTTCAGGAAAAAATAACTCTAATCTTGCATCGATGCCCGGTGTTGACGCTTTGCCACGAGCTACCACCACAGGTTGGTGAGTAGGATGTTCCAATTCTTCCATAATAGCAGCGGTATCCACATGTTTGCGAATCCCTAGCTTCTCAAGTGTATTGATAATATGATTGAATTGCACCACATCAATTACCAGATATTTGTTCGGTGCAACTTTAATAAAAGCACGATCAGAAGCAGGCAAATCTTGCAGTTCCCATGTATATTTTTCACGCGAATATAGAATCAATGAAGCTTCCATTTGATCGCGAGACACTTTAATTTCAAATAACGGTGGGTATTTAATATCCCATGTAATAATATCGTCTTCGGTAACTTCTGTTGCTCCATTTAAAGGAATCCCGTTGATCAATAATGTTAAAGGGGAGACTGCACAAATAGTGGCCGGCTTTTTACCTTCATCTGGTGAAGTGACGATAATCTGATGATTCTCCACCTGAATCCATCCATTACCATGAAAAGAATCCGATGCAACAGACTTACGATCTACAGAAGCAGACGATGAATCCAAGTTCATTCGGTTAATAAGTAAGCCCAGTTCCTTTTCGGAGATGGGTGTAGCCATAGGGAATACCTCCATTTCAATTGCTGATAGATACTATAGGAAAATGGAACCGACATGAGTATGTTTGAAAAAATAAGTGGGAGCGTTTGCAAGTAGGAAAAGTATGTATGCGTGGGAGATTCGATATAGGTATATTAATCCACTTTTTTCCAATTGAAACTTATAATTGAATATAAAGTACCACGTATTTCATAAAAAAAACAGGTAATTCTAAGTATATAATAATTTTTTTTGAAATTAAATACATAATAGAGTATAATCAATAATGTTGTATTACATACATAACCTATTTGTCTCAGTAGCTCAGCTGGATAGAGCAACGCCCTTCTAAGGCGTCGGTCGGGGGTTCGAATCCCTCCTGGGACGTAAAAAAAGAAGTCTTCTCATTATACCAATGGGGAGACTTCTTTCTATATTCAATAATCATAAATAAAAACAGTAAGCATACAATCACTTAACGATAGATTTCACTTATGTGTTACTAACTAGATAAGTCACATTACATACATTCCCACTACCACCAATCACCTGAACCGTATAAGCAGGTGAACTACTTTGTGCAGAAAATCCGTCTGAACCCACGTATGGATCATCAAAGTACAACGTAATTTCCCCTTGAGGTAACTTGTAATAAATTGTTCCTTCTACCCCTGTTGCGAATCCATCAGAATCTGCTTCAAAATTAACAGGCTTAGCATTGTTTGTTACATTGGTCGGAGAAACCACCCATTCTCCATGAGCTAAATTCGTTTTACTTTCCAAAACCAATTCGCTGTCAGTTACATTAATTACAGAAATGTGTACTTCGCGTTGAGACATACGAAAATCACTCCTCTAATATAAAGTGGTCTTGCAGAACTATAATAATTTAATTTACTAATTTAATCAATATATTTATTTTAAAACATTTTTGGTATAAAAAGTAAAATGTAAGTATGAATGTAAAGCTTTGAATAGTTTCATTGCGGGTTCTCAATTCCGATTGTATAATCTATGGATAGACGAATATATACAAATAAAAGATCGTAGATCGTTATAGAATAGAGGAGGATCACCTTGAAATCGTGGATGAGTCATATTTATAAAATACCTGCTATTTTACAAGGAATATTGAATACTACACTTGTTTTTAGTAGGTTTTACACTAACGTTTTTTCTTCTTAAAGAAACATGGTATATTTTTAGCTTTATGTTTATTGATTCAGATGTGGGTAAAACAGATTATGAATTTACAGAACAGCTTTTAGTATTCTTTTTGTATTTCGAATTTATTGCACTGATTATCCAGTATTTTAAAAGTGGATTTCATTTCCCGTTACGCTATTTTATTTATATTGGGATTACTGCGATTATTCGTCTGATCATTATCGACTACACCAACGCATCCAATACATTATTGTGGTCGATCTCGATTGCTGTATTACTAGGTGCACTGGTACTCGCCAACATGAAAGTTGTACGAAGAGACGAGCATTAAAGACTTATTCATCTAACCCTAATTCTGGAGGAATCCGTATGAGTGAACAAGTGAAAGTATCGCAACGTACCGCATTGATTTTAGAGCGTCTACGTCGTGATGGAATAACGCAAGAGCAATTGATCGATGCTTTGGAACGCCAGGATATCGCTCCATTAGAGCAGATCACATCATCACAGACTGATTTTCAAGAATGGTTTACTTATGCAATAGAGCATAATGAACCTCTGGTACAAGCAGTAAAAGAAGGATACCGAATCACATTTAATACGATTCAAGGACTGAAAATGTGGTTGGATTATCGCTTTTTGCTTGAAGAAGATGATGATTATACAGAAGGCGAAGGTCGCTTGGATGAGATTACATTGACTGCTGACCAGATTGAGCAATTAAAAGAGGCTATCGCTGTAAATTGGGTAGTGTTAGAACAAGAAGATGGTACAGTATCTCTTGCGCTACGAGGATTGTTACCTGCTTCATAAATACATGTACAATAAAAAGACTTCTATACTCACACTTAGATGATATATATCGGTGGAGATCGAAGTCTTTTTATTTTGTTTGGTTTGCGGCTTTTTGAAGCTAGCTTTTTAATTTCAACTTTCTTTGGATTTTAACTTTTTAATTTCAACTTATAGCTATGTGATTTTAATAAGTGATCATTTTAATCTATCTTATGCTTCATTTGAACATAGCATTTCATTACGATATGGTATACATAGACTCAAATCAAAAAGAAAAACAATAGGAGATTGATGATGCAAAATATAGAAACACAGCGATTACGATTGAGACATTTTATCGAAGCAGATGCGCAAGGACTTTTAGAATATTTAGGACAGCCGCGGGTAAATTGTTTTCTCGATGATAAAATCAATACATTACAAGAAGCTCAATTAAAAATTCAAAAAAGAAGCAAAGATGATTCATATATCGCTGTCTGCCTCAAAGAAACGAATGAGTTGATCGGAGAATTATTTGCGTTAAAAGAAGAACCGGATACGTATTGTGTCGGTTGGAACTTCAATGCTCGGTTTGAAGGCAAAGGGTATGCTAGTGAAAGTGTGCAGGCGTTGTTTCAATACTTATTTACACAGATGCAAGCGAGAAGATTATATGCTTATGTTGAAGATGATAATTATAGATCACAGAAATTATGTGAACGATTCAAAATGCGTCAAGAAGGTTGTTTTGTAGAATTTGTATCTATGACTACGTATGAAGACGGCACTCCTAAATATGAGAATACTTTTCAATATGCATTGCTCAAAAAAGAGTGGTTACAACATCAGTCTATGTAGTCACCATTTAATTGTATATTCAAAAATCGCATATGCAAAAGAATGTTTGTAGATAGAAGTTTCTTTGACAGAAATATTAAAATACATGCAAAAGGTAGCTCATCTCATACACTGCATGTTTATCTATTTATCCCTATATGTTTGGCAGAAGCCCGGTATTCTCGAGGACTGACCTGAGATAAATGCTTAAACATTTTACCAAAATGCGAAAAGTTGCCGAAGCCTACTGTATTTGCGATATCGATAACTTTAAGCTCAGATTCTCGTAACAATCGTTGTGCTTCCTGTATACGAACTGTATTCAAATATTCGGTGATACTGAATCCTGTTGTTTTTTTGAAAATACGACTAAGGTATGACGGGCTTAAATGAAATTGCTCTGCTAGTAAAGGTAAAGAGATCTCTTGCTGATAATGAGACTTGATATAGCGAGCGACTTCAGACATATGTTGATGAGCTTCAGTTCCGATAGGGGTAGGAAGCTGAGGCTGTTCGCGATGTAGACGAGCACAAGTAATTAGTAATTCAGTTACAATACACTGCATACATAATTCATACCCTGTTGCTTGCACAGTTAACTCACGCAATAGTTGTTGTACAAGAGGATTCAGATGAGATTGTTCTCGTGTAGATAAATGAAAAACAGGTTGTTTGGACTGGAATAAAGATAATATCCATGCACGATGTCCGGCAAAATGTTGTTCAGCAAAATGATCATTAAAGTACATCACAATCCGTTCATGTTCAGGCAGTTCAGCAGGAAGTGTACGATGCAATTCATTTTTGGCGATAAATACAAGATCTCCTTGTTGTACACGATAGATCTGATCTCGTATAAAATAATGGCGCTCACCTGATAACAAAATATACACTTCATAATGAGGATGAAAATGTTCATGAGTCATCGCAAAATAATCGCTTCGTCCCGCATATTCTACAGTAAGCGCATTCGGCGTCTGCGTATCAGTCAAGCTTGATCCTGTCTTATATCCATGATTCATATCTAGCTTCCTCCTGCTCGATAAAATCCATCAGCTTTTATGTGCCATATCTATTTATCTAGTCTATCTGTCTATCTACATATCTGTAAGCGTTATCTTTAAATGAGTATATCACAACAAAATAAGCGGTATATATGAAATAAAACAAGATTTGCGGAGAAATATAATGCTTTATTTGCTACTCTTTTTATAATCAATGATAAAGTAATGAGAGGGGAATATAGCATGACATTGAAAAAATATGTATTAGTAGGTACAGGTGGACGGGCTGAATTTTTTTATGGAGCTATAGCAAATACATATCGAGATACGTCGGAATTAGTGGGACTATGTGATATCAATCTCACTCGCGCCCGTCATGCTAATCAATTACTACAAAATAAATACAATTACCATGCTGTAGATCTATATACCGCAGATCAATTTGAGCAAATGATTCATGACAAACGTCCAGATGTTGTGATCGTGACCAGTGTCGATCGTACCCATCATCGTTATATTATCAAAGCACTGGAATTGGGATGCGATGTAATTACCGAAAAACCTATGACAGTAGATGAACATAAATGTCAGGATATTATTGATGCTGTGGAACGCACCGGTCAGAAAGTAAGAGTGACATTCAATTATCGTTATGCTCCTCATCATACCAAAGCACGCGAATTGATCGCAGATGGTACCATTGGTGATATCACTTCTGTTCATTTTGAATGGTTGCTCAATACAGAACATGGAGCAGACTATTTCCGTCGCTGGCATCGAGACAAGCGCAACAGCGGTGGATTATTAGTCCACAAATCTACCCATCATTTTGATCTGGTTAACTTCTGGATCGGTTCACAACCGGATACGGTATTTGCGATGGGAGACTTATTGTTTTATGGTCGTGAAAATGCAGAAGAACGAGGCGAAACGAATTTCTATGCACGTTCTACAGGAAGCGAAGTCGCTAAAAATGATCCATTCGCTTTACCACTAGACACCAATCCTAATCTAAAAGCGATGTATCTGGATGCCGAACATGAAGATGGTTATATTCGCGATCAGAGTGTGTTTGGAGATGGAATTAATATTGAAGATACAATGAGTGTTGTGGTTCGTTACAAAAATAAAGCGATGCTAACCTATTCGTTAAATGCGTATATGCCCTGGGAAGGATACCGTATTGCTTTTAACGGAACCAAAGGACGTATCGAAATGGAAGTCGTCGAAAAATCTTATGTCAATGCAGGCGGGGAAAAAGCAGACGAAGGTGCTCTCAAACGCAAAACGATCAAAGTGTTCCCGATGTTCTCTGAAGCCTATGAAGTGCAAGTGGAAGAAAAAGAAGGCGGTCATGGTGGAGGCGATCCTGTGCTTCTAAACGATCTGTTCGGCGAACCTGTCGAAGATCCTTTCCACCGCGCAGCCGATCATGTGGATGGAGCACGCTCGATCCTAACAGGAATCGCAGCTAACCAATCGATCCGTACCGGTTTACCTGTCAAAATCGATGGATTGGTTCATTTTAATCAATCCAAGTGATATGCAAACATTATCAATTTAGACATCAAACACAATAGATAAGAAAAAGCCCTCCTCTCTTCAATTAAGAAGGGCTTTTTTCTATGTCTATTCATCCTCCTCATAGTGATTACAATCACTACCTTGAATACAGGCACATGTTACGATTCATTTGAGAATAATTCTCAATAAACAGAATGATAGCCAAGCATGATCGATAAGGAAGGATTGAACTATAATGAGTGAACTGATCAACAACCGGGAACATCGGAGTCCCTTAGAGGATACACGTCAACAGATGCTAAAAGAAATTATTAAAGAGCTGCATCAAGGTAAAAGTACTGAAGAAGTGAAAGCCCGATTTACAGAAGCAGTAGGTGATATTACGGTCGAAGAAATTTCTAGCTTGGAACAATCATTAATGCAAGATGAAGGCATTCCTGTCGAAGAAGTGCAACGGTTATGTAGTGTACATGCAGCGATTTTCAAAGGATCGATTCAAGATATTCATCGTGTTCACAGACCAGAAGAACAACCCGGACATCCTGTTTATCTATTAAAAAAAGAAAATGCAGAATTAGAACGGTTATTGCATTTCTCTATCAGTCTGCATCTAGATCAATTTCGCAAATCAGATGCCGAGCATAACCGTCTTAAATTACTGGAAGATTTGAGCTTATTGTATGATGTAGATAAGCATTATAGCCGTAAAGAAAATTTGATCTTTCCATTTTTAGAAAAGTACGGTATTTTCGGGCCGACCAAAGTAATGTGGGGTGTCGATGATGCGATTCGTGGAGCGATCAAAGAAGCCAAACGGTTGTTAACGACTTATCAAGGCAATGCTGATGAAGTGATTGCTTGTATAGAGCAAGTCAGCCGCGAAGTTAGCGAAATGATTTTTAAAGAAGAACATATTTTATTGCCGATGGCATTGGACAAATTAACAGAAGATGAGTGGGTATCGATCGCTCGTGAAAGTGATCAGATTGGATTTTGCTTAATAGAATCGGATTCGCAGTGGAATCCTGATCGTCAGCCATTACCTCTATCCTCTACAGAAGAGCATTCAGGTTATATTCATTTACCAACAGGTATACTTTCGGTACAACAACTTGAACTGATGATGAATCATTTACCTGTAGATCTTACATTTATAGACGAAAATGATGTAGTTCGTTATTTCTCTCATGGCAAAGAACGGATCTTTGCACGAACCAAAGCAGTGATCGGCCGCACGGTACAAAATTGTCATCCTCCGCAAAGTGTACATGTAGTTGAAGAACTTTTACGAGATTTCAAAGCAGGGATTAAAGATATCGAAGATTTCTGGATTCCTTTAAAAGATCAATTTATCTATATCCGTTATTTTGCTATTCGTGATGAAGTAGGCACCTATATGGGAACATTAGAATTCACCCAAAATATCAAACCTATTCAAGCGCTAGAAGGAGAAAAACGCATTTTATCCTGATCATATATGTATGAAGGATATAATAAAAAAGAACAGTACTCCGATAAAAAAACAAAAAAAGAAGTATTCTATAATGAAATAGAATACTTCTTTTTGGTACGTCCCAGGAGGGATTCGAACCCCCGACCGACGCCTTAGAAGGGCGTTGCTCTATCCAGCTGAGCTACTGAGACAAATAAAATATGCGTTTGAAGCGCAACAAAAATATTATAGCATAACATAAATAGGTAAGACAACACTTTTTTTAGATTGTAAAATAACGTAATGCAACGAGGGAAGAACGATTACATACTTTTTGAAGCAGGGACAAGCTATGTTATAATCATAAAATCGTAACGCTTATATTGATATTTTCGTAATATTAAATATACAGTTAGCATTGAAATGTAGGAGGTGCTATTATAACGGACTCAACGAATTCACATACAGAATCATCTGGAAATGTTATTTTGTTTCCCAAAACGTTAGATTTTTATCAGATTGAATTAACGAATATGTTAGAAACCGAACGTTATGGCGAAGCGATGTCTTTGCTTGATTTTTTACTGCATTGTCAGGGACAAAGCGACCAGCAAATCGAAGAGTGGGAATCGCTATTAGGTTGGTTACGGATGAGCTTTCCAGAAGCAGCGATCCAAAATAGTTCTTTGGATCAACAAGAAGAGGAAGAGAACCATCCAGATAGTGATACGATGATGCGAGATCGTATCAAAGGGAAACAATCAGCAGATCATTCGTATGAATCCCAACTACTGGAGACAGCTATGCAACAGCCTGTCACTGAGCGCACGTTGTTAGCACTTGAACAGCTATCTTATTTGGATCAGCCAAAGATTGATGATGAGTTGATTGAATGGTTGCAGACAGGTAAGCAACATCCTTTAATTCAATTCCGTATTTTGCAAACGTTGCGTAGACGTGGGCATTTGGGTAATGTAAGCTTTGAACGTGATCATGAATGGATTGAAGTCGAAGTGGAAAATGTTCCGTTAGAACCTGCTGAGTTTCCTTTACCGGTTATTCAGATTTTGGAACGTGTCGCTGATAAGACGGAAAGTGATGCACCGAACTTATTTTACTTTGCTCAAGAATTATGGTCACAGTTTATGATGGGCATATACGGTACATCTAATTATCAGTTGATCGCAAGAGGCGATGATGCTGAACTTGATATTTGGGCAGCGGCTCTTCATCAGACCGTTTCTGAGACATTAGAAGGTAGCAAGGAAGAAGAAAGTATCCGTTTACTATACGGGGTAACAGATAATATTCGCTTCCGCTATGAACAAGCTTATCGCGCTATGCACCAATTTGTGTCAGGACAATTGCCACGTTCTTGATCTAAGAACAGAGAGTCCAGACCATCAAAGGAATCACGCTTGAAAAACCATCGATAGTTGTATATACTATAATGGTTATTCTGTACGTGAAATTAACATTTATACAATGTGAAATATTTTTTGGAGGGGAATACTTGAAATGACAGCAAAATGGGAAAAAACAGAAAAGAACCTTGGGGTTCTTGAGGTAGAAGTAGGTGCAGAGCGTGTAAGCGCGGCACTTGATAAAGCATTCACTACAGTAGTTAAAAAAACCAGCATCCCTGGTTTCCGCAAAGGTAAAGTGCCTCGGTCTATTTTTGAAGCACGCTTTGGCGTAGAAAGTCTTTATAACGATGCAATCGATATCTTGCTTCCAGAAGCTTACTCTGAAGCTGTTGACGAAGCAGATATTTTCCCTGTGGATCGTCCTGAAATCGAAATCGAGCAATTCGCAAAAGGCGAAACTTTCAAATTTAAAGCTAAAGTTACTGTAAAACCTGAAGTTAAATTGGGTGAATACAAAGGACTAGAAGTACCAGTTGCTAAAGCTGAAGTTAGCGAAGAAGACGTGAACGAAGAATTGACACGTTTGCAACAACGTCATGCTGAATTGTCTGTACTTGAAGAAGGCGCTGCTGAAAATGGAGACGTTGTTGTTATCGACTTCGACGGTTCTGTAGATGGCGTTCAATTCGAAGGTGGACAAGCAGAGCGTTATTCTCTTGAATTGGGTTCTAACTCCTTTATTCCAGGATTTGAAGAGCAAGTAGTTGGTATGGCTACTGGCGACTTCAAAGACGTAAGTGTAACTTTCCCAGACAGCTACCATGCGGTAGAACTTGCTGGTAAAGATGCAGTATTCAAAGTAAAAGTTCACGAAATCAAACGCAAAAATCTTCCTGAATTGGACGATGAGTTTGCTAAAGATGTAAGTGAATTTGATACACTTGATGAGTTCAAAGCAGATTTGAAATCTCAAATCGCTACTCGTAAAGAAAACGAAGTAAAAGCAGCAAAAGAATCAGCAGCAGTAGAAAAAGCAGCTGAAAATGCTGAAGTAGAAATTCCAGAAGCAATGATCAGCTCCGAAACAGAAAACATGGTTCGTGATTTTGACAACCGTCTTCGTCAACAAGGTATGAACCTTGAGATGTACACAGGATTCTCTGGTCAAACAACAGATGATCTTAAAGAGCAAATGAAAGAAGAAGCTTCCAAACGCGTTCGTAACAACCTAGTGTTGGAACAAATCGCTAAAGAGGAAAATATCGAAGTTTCTGAAGAAGAAGTAACTGCGGAATTGGAAAAAATGGCTGGACAATTCCAACGTGATGCTGAAGAAGTTCGTAACATTCTTGCTGCGAATGGTTCTCTTGCAAGTCTTTCTGACGAAATCAAATTGCGCAAAACAATCGAAATCTTGGTAGACAACAGCAAAGAAGTTGAGCCTGTAGCTGCTGAGAAAGCTGAGTAATTTTTAACTTTATATGAACGTTGCAAATATTTGCAACCTTTTCAGATAAGGCACGTATACATTTGCGTGCCTTATTTTTACCTATTTATAGATAAAATGATTAGCACTGAAAAAATGACATGAGACCTTGTACATGTTAAAATGGTTCTGTGTCATTATTTCTATGCATTTTTATATGCCCTATATTTTATGACAAAGAAAAGAGGTTGGTCTTATGAGTCTAGTACCTATGGTTGTCGAACAAACCAGTAGAGGTGAACGATCTTACGATATTTATTCAAGATTGCTCAAAGACCGTATCGTGTTTCTGAGCACGGCGATTGATGATGATGTAGCCAATCTCATTATTGCACAACTATTGTTTTTAGCTGCGGAAGATCCAGAGAAAGACATTCATCTATACATCAACTCTCCTGGTGGTTCTGTCACAGCAGGGATGGGTATATACGATACAATGCAATTCATTAAGCCAGATGTATCCACGATCTGTATCGGTATGGCTGCAAGTATGGGTTCACTGTTGTTAACAGCAGGTGCACCAGGTAAACGTTATGCATTGCCGAACAGTGAAGTGATGATTCATCAACCGCTTGGTGGTATTAGCGGACAAGCATCAGATATGAAGATCCATGCTGAATGGATTATCAAAACACGTCAAAAATTGAACCAAATTTATGTAGAACGTACGGGGCAATCTTTAGACAAGATTGAAAAAGATACCGATCGCGATTATTTCTTAGAAGCTGAGGAAGCGAAAGCTTACGGAATTATAGATCAAATTCTCACTCGTCCGATCACAAGCTAAAGAGGGGTGCTTACATGTTTAAATTTAATGATGAAAAAGGACAGCTTAAATGTTCTTTTTGCGGAAAATCTCAAGATCAGGTCCGTAAGCTTGTAGCAGGTCCTGGTGTTTATATATGTGACGAATGTATCGAACTTTGCACAGAGATCGTAGAAGAGGAATTGGGACATGAAGAAGAGTTAGATCTTAAAGATATCCCAAAACCACAAGAAATCCGTGCGATTTTGGATCAATACGTTATCGGACAAGATCAAGCTAAAAAATCATTGTCTGTAGCTGTATATAATCACTACAAACGTGTAAATTCACAAAGTAAAATTGAAGATGTAGAATTGCAAAAAAGTAACATTATGCTTGTAGGACCAACAGGTTCTGGTAAAACGTTACTTGCGCAAACAATGGCTCGTATTTTGAACGTACCATTTGCGATTGCAGATGCAACTTCATTAACAGAAGCTGGTTACGTAGGGGAAGATGTTGAAAATATCTTGCTCAAACTAATCCAAGCTGCTGATTATGATGTAGAAAAAGCAGAACGCGGTATTATTTATATCGATGAAATTGATAAAGTAGCTCGTAAATCTGAAAATCCTTCAATCACTCGTGATGTATCCGGTGAAGGTGTTCAGCAAGCATTGCTGAAAATCCTTGAAGGTACGGTTGCTTCTGTTCCACCACAAGGCGGACGTAAGCATCCTCATCAAGAATTTATTCAAATCGATACCACTAACATCTTGTTTATCGTAGGTGGTGCTTTTGACGGTCTTGAGCAATATATCAAACGCCGGATCGGTAAAAAAGTAATCGGTTTTAACTCTAATAATGAAGGTCAAAAAGAATTGAAAGCAGGCGAATACCTAAGTATGGTATTGCCAGAAGATTTGCTTAAATTCGGTTTGATTCCTGAATTTGTAGGACGTCTACCAGTTATTTCTGCTCTAGAACCACTAGATGAAGAAACATTGGTACGCATTTTGTCTGAACCTAAAAATGCATTGGTAAAACAATATTCCAAAATGTTGGAAATGGACAATGTAGAATTAGTATTTGAACAAGGTGCACTTGAAGCGATCTCCCGTGAAGCGATCAAACGTAACACTGGTGCTCGTGGACTTCGTGCCATCATCGAAAGCATTATGCTTGATGTGATGTATGAAGTACCGTCTCGTGATGATGTAACCAAATGTGTAATTACTCAGCAAGTTGTTGAGGATAAAGTGGTTCCTGAGTTACAGACAGGCAAAGATAAAAAGCAAGAAGAAAGTGCATAATAACTTAACGATTAATGGTTGAGTATGCGTTTCTTCTATGATGTTCATAGATAACGCGCCGGCCTTTTTCCTTTGCAGGATGAAGGCTGGTTTGCGATTAAGCCCACATGTAAGGGAGCAAAAAAAATGTTTTTGAGAGAAAACACAAGACCGGTCAAAGTCGGAGATTTGACAATTGGCGGCAGTAATGAAGTTCTGATTCAAAGTATGTGTACCACCAAAACAGCAGATGTAGAAGCGACTGTAGCTGAAATACTACGTCTGGAAGAAGCAGGTTGTCAGTTGGTTCGTGTAACAGTCAACAACGAAGAAGCAGCAGCGGCAATCAAAGAAATCAAAAAACGCATTCATATCCCTCTTGTAGCGGATATTCATTTCAATCATAAATTAGCTTTACTTGCGATTGAAAATGGAATCGACAAAGTACGTATTAATCCGGGTAATATCGGTAGACGTGATAAAGTCGAAGCTGTTGTACGTGCATGTAAAGAAAAAAATATTCCAATTCGTATCGGAGTTAATGCCGGTTCACTGGAAAATCATTTGCTTGAGAAATATGGTTACCCAACACCAGAAGCAATGGTAGAAAGTGCATTATTCCATATCGGTATTTTGGAAGAATTGGATTTCCATGATATTATCGTTTCACTTAAAGCATCTGATGTGCCTATGGCGATCGAAGCTTATAGTCAAGCAGCGAAAGTGATTCCTTATCCGCTTCATTTAGGAATTACAGAAGCAGGAACATTGAATGCAGGAACGATCAAAAGTTCTGCGGGTATTGGTGCACTTTTAGCATTAGGTATCGGTTCTACTGTTCGTATCTCATTAAGTGCCGATCCTGTAGAAGAAGTAAAAGTAGCTCGTGAGCTACTCAAAACATTCGGCTTGATTACGAATGCAGCAACATTGGTATCTTGTCCGACTTGCGGACGTTTGGATATTGATCTGTTTTCAATAGCCAATGAAGTTGAGGAGTATATTTCCAAATTGAAAGTGCCGATCAAAGTATCTGTACTGGGTTGTGCGGTAAATGGACCAGGTGAAGCGAAAGAAGCCGATATCGGTATCGCTGGTGCTCGTGGAGAAGGACTTCTTTTCCGCTATGGTAAAATGATCCGTAAAGTACCAGAAGCAGATATGGTTGTAGAATTGAAAAAAGAAATCGATGCAATTGTTGTAGCGTTTGAAGCGACAGGGAAAATTCCGGGTCGTGAAGAGCGTCATGCACCTGCAACGAAGTAAATGTATAGACTAATGTAATAAAGCATACGTAAAGATACTGGTGGAGGAAGTTGCCTCAATCAGTATCTTTTTTTACATGAATTTCTGCAAAATCAGATCGGTTGGAGGATCATTGGTTTTTCAATGTGATATTTGGTAAACTAGGAATGATATAGGCACTATGATACGCACAAGCATAGGAGGATGAAAGCGATGGGACCAAATAAAAATAAGGGGCGTCGTTTTCCTTTACTGCCTTTGAGAGGACTACTTGTCTATCCAAGTATGGTATTACATCTGGATGTAGGACGAGATAAATCTGTAAAGGCATTAGAAAAAGCGATGGTTGACGATAATTTAATTCTTCTTTGTTCGCAATCGGAAGTCAGCATCGAAGAGCCGAGCCAGGATGAGATTTTTAGAATCGGAACGGTAGCTAAAGTCAGACAAATGTTGAAGCTGCCTAATGGAACGATTCGTGTACTGGTGGAAGGTTTGGAACGTGCAGAGATTATTCAATATATTGATAATGAAGAATACTATGAAGTGCAAGCAAAAGAACTACCGGAAGAAGAAACCAATGATCCGGAAGTCAGTGCATTGATGCGGACCGTATTGACTCAATTTGAACATTATATTAATTTGTCCAAAAAGGTAACGCCAGAGACATTAGCAGCGGTATCTGATATCGAAGAACCTGGTCGATTGGCAGATGTGATTACCAGTCATTTGTTGATCAAAATCAAAGACAAACAAGATATTTTGGAAACGGTTGATGTTCGTGCGCGTCTGGAACGTTTGTTAGATATTTTGAACAATGAACGTGAAGTATTAGAATTGGAACGCAAAATCAATCAACGTGTCAAAAAGCAAATGGAAAAAACGCAACGTGAATATTATTTGCGTGAACAAATGAAAGCGATCCAAAAAGAACTAGGTGAAAAAGAAGGTCGAGCTGGCGAAGTCGAAGAGTTACGTCAACAATTATCCGAAATTTCGGTACCTGAAAAAGTACAAGAAAAGATCGAAAAAGAAATCGATCGTCTTGAGAAAATGCCTGCCAGTTCTGCTGAAGGTAGTGTTATTCGTAACTATGTTGACTGGTTGATCAGCTTACCGTGGTCGAAATCGACAGATGATGATCTGGATCTTCATCATGCAGAAGCGATTTTGAACGAAGATCATTATGGACTTGATAAGCCCAAAGAACGGGTACTTGAATATTTAGCAGTACAGAAATTAGTGAAAAAGCTAAAAGGACCTATTCTTTGTCTTGTAGGGCCTCCGGGTGTTGGTAAAACGTCATTAGCACGTTCGATTGCCAAGTCTTTAGGACGCGAATTTGTTCGTATCTCACTTGGTGGTGTGCGTGATGAAGCTGAGATTCGTGGTCATCGTCGTACGTATGTAGGAGCAATGCCTGGACGTATTATTCAAGGGATGAAAACAGCAGGTTCGACCAATCCTGTATTTCTGATGGATGAAATCGACAAAATGGCTTCTGATTTCCGCGGAGATCCTTCAGCGGCATTGTTGGAAGTGCTTGATCCCGAGCAAAACAATACGTTTAGTGATCATTTTGTTGAAGTGCCATTTGATCTATCCAACGTTATGTTTGTGACAACAGCAAATAGTGTGCAAAGTATTCCTCGTCCGTTATTAGATCGGATGGAGATGCTTTCTATTCCTGGATATACTGAACTTGAGAAAATGCAGATCGCTAAGCAGTATCTATTGCCTAAGCAGACCGAAGAACATGGTCTAACTCCTGAGCAATTAGAAATTGGCGAAGATGCACTTTTACGTATGATTCGTGAGTATACACGTGAATCGGGTGTACGTAATCTAGAACAACAAGTCGCTGCACTTTGTCGTAAAGCAGCCAAAGCAATCGTCTCTGATAATTTAGAAAAAGTCTCTATTGAACCGGATCAAATCAAAGATTATCTAGGTGTACCTAAATTCCGTTATGGTCTGATTGAAAAAGAAGATCAAGTCGGTAGTGTCACTGGACTTGCTTGGACAGAAGTAGGCGGAGAAACGCTAACGATTGAAGTCACCGTTGTACCGGGTAGTGGTAAATTAATGCTAACAGGTAAATTAGGCGATGTGATGAAAGAATCAGCGCAAGCTGCATTCAGTTACACACGTTCCAAAGCTAAAGACCTGCATATTGCAGACGATTTCCATGAGAAAAATGATATCCATATTCATATTCCAGAAGGCGCTATCCCTAAAGACGGTCCTTCTGCCGGTATTACGATTGCAACTGCACTAATCTCGGCTCTAACCGGTCGCCCTGTATCTAAAGAAGTCGCCATGACAGGTGAAATCACACTGCGTGGACGTGTACTCCCTATCGGTGGTCTCAAAGAAAAAACATTAGCTGCTCACCGTGCAGGATACAAAAAAATCCTACTTCCGATGGATAACGAACGCGACTTACGTGATATCCCAGAAAGCGTAAGAAACGATCTTACCTTTGTTCCAGTATCTCATATGGATCAGGTGCTAGAAGAAGCTCTTATCGCTCCCAAAGAAACACCTGAAACGATCCAGCCTTTAATCTAAACCACTCAATTTAATAACAAACTACCAACGGAATCGTTCTATAAGCAGTAAAATAGAGCGATTCCGTTTATTTGATGTGCTATACTATTACTAATCCGTTGATGGAGCAGAGTATCTTTTGTAGCACGGAACGAAGCAAACGGAATTATTCGATAGAAGCGAAGCGCTCGCCTTTAAGATCGAATATCTACTGCGACCAGCAGTATTTCAAGATATTTGATCTTAACAGCGATCGACAGAATAATCCGTTTGTGAAGTGGTCAAGCTACTTGATCCGATGTTTACCTTCAACTTCTAACTAAAGGGGAACTTGTAATTATGAAAGTAAATAGCGCGGAATTTATTATTAGCGCGGTGCGTCCGAACCAATACCCGGAAGATGGGTTGCCAGAGATTGCTCTAGCAGGACGATCTAATGTAGGTAAATCTTCTATGACTAACCGTTTGATTAGCCGTAAAAACCTGGCACGTACCAGTGCAACACCGGGTAAAACACAACATCTAAACTACTATATGATCAATGAATCGATGTATTTCGTCGATTTTCCTGGATATGGGTATGCCAAAGTTTCCAAAAGTCAGCGTGAAGCATGGGGTAAAATGATTGAAAAATATTTACTCGAACGCGAAACGTTGCGTATGGTTGTACTGGTGATCGATCTTCGCCATCCACCTTCCAAAGACGATGTAATTATGTACGAGTGGCTTAAATACTATGAACGGGATGTATGTATCGTTGCTACCAAAGCCGATAAGATTCCACGTAGTAAATGGGACAAGCATATCAAAATCGTTAAACATGGTTTGAGCTTTGTACCGGAAGATGATTTTGTACTGTTTTCATCTGAAACAGGATTGGGTAAAGATGAACTATGGTCCGTCATCGAACGTTATGCTTTTGCACTTCCTGAGTCAGAAGATGATGAAGAAGTAGCGCAAGTGGAGACAGAGAACGAAGATCATCCGTTAGAAATGGAAGAGTCCAAACCCCCTCAAAGCAATCAATAAAGTCACGAACAGGTCAGCAAAACGAAGAAGTTTGTATAGAAAAGTGAGTATTCAGGCCGTTCTTTAGAACTTTACGGGGATTGTTCCGTTTTTTTCTGGAATATGGTGAAAATAGTTCATCTTGATCACAAGCAAGGCGTTTCGCAGATGATGTATAATGAATATATTGGAATGTTAAAAGAATTGAGGAGATTTTTATGGCTCAGCGGTTAGCCACAGAATATATTAAAGCCAGTTTACAGTTGTCGAAAGCTCAAATGTCCCAGTTTGTCCATTATGCCGAAGATCCTCAGATCCACCATCGAGTAAAAATACTTGATAACGGAAATCAGGAAATTGTTCTCGGAGTGAAAAACGGAGAAGAAGTGCATTTACCTTTTGACCTCAGAGAAGGAAGCTATGTCTGTGAGTTATCTTTCCGCTTGGTAAATCCGCAGTTAACCAACATCATTCGCAAACTATTTGTTGCTTTCAAAGGCAACGGAGTAGTCAATCGAATCTATGATGGATTTATCATGAGATACCATTATCAACAAGGCTCTGTTCGTCAGATTGTTGAATGTATAGGCGAACAAGAGAAAATGATCTACCAACACAAACATACAGCAATAGATATGAAAAGCCAGTGGCAATCTGTATCTGTTGAGACTGATATTGAATTGGTACGAAGTATTGTAGATCGTCTGTTGGACCAACGTTTAGCTTCACAAGGTCCGTATGAACAGATTGATCAAGAGCTACGTATTCAATCCCAAAGATTGTTCGGTATGGAAGCTTAACTACGAATCATAGTGTCTGTTTTCCTTTTGAGGAAAGCAGGCTTTTTTATTATAAAAATATTATATTTATACATAAAAATGCATGCTAAATCAGATAAAATAAACAATCTTTAAATATTTAATAAATATTGCAAAAAGGCTTGCATTTCATGTCGATAGATGTTATTTTTAATCTCGTTGAAAATAATATTAGGAACCAGGATTCACTCAGGACATAGTAATGTTGCGAGAGATAAGACCCTCGGGAAGTGAATGACGTAGGTCCTAGCGGATGAAATTTTTCAAACATTTTATTCCTAGGAAGGGGGAACCGGAAGATGGAATACTCAACTTTCGGAAGACACGTTGCTGTTGATACTTGGGGTGTAGATTTTGATATGCTGAATAATGCTGAGGTTTTGCAAGCTCATATGGTTGATGCAGCTGAAGCATGCGGAGCAACAGTAATGTCTGTTCAAGCCAAACAATTCGAACCACAAGGTGCTACAGTACTTGTTTTGTTGTCGGAGAGTCACCTCTCGATTCACACATATCCTGAGAGAGGATTCGCGGCTATTGACTGCTATACCTGCGGAGAGACCGTAGATCCACAGTTAGCTATTGACTACCTGGTATCCGTTCTGAAACCTGAAAAAACGTATGCCAAAAAATTAGTTCGCGGTTTGGGAGAACTTCAAGTGGAAACACCTGAAATCAAATCGGTTGAACTTATCAATCAATAATATAAACTTTGCTTTGTAGAAGCAAAAGATTAAAATGAAATAAGATCTAAACAATAGCCATGGGGGTTACCTATGGCTATTTCTTTTTAAGTCCATCATTTGACGATATGAAATCATTTGATTATGGTAGGGATAAAGAAATTGTGTCTATATTCCGATGATGATTTCATAAACATTTCATAAAAACGACGAAATTCGTAATTTAGCTGTGATATAATTAACGTATTGTTAATGAACGTATAGAGATATGACTTTTAGATTAGGCAGGTGAACTTGCAATGCACATCGTTGTTGTCGGATTGAATTACCGCACAGCACCCGTTGAAGTGAGAGAACGGTTTGCTATTGCGGACGAAGATTTACCGCAGGCGCTCCGGCAGCTCAGAGAAACTAAGAGTGTGTTGGAAGGGACTATTGTAGCGACTTGCAACCGTACGGAGATTTACGTGGTATTAGATCGTCTGCATATGTGTGGACATTTTATTCGTACCTTTATGGAGCAGTGGTTCGGTATTCCCCGTCAGGAATTTACACAGCATTTATATATATATGAAGATGAACAAGCGATTAGTCATCTTTTTCGTGTAGCTTGTGGATTGGATTCGATGGTGCTGGGTGAGACTCAGATTCTGGGTCAAGTAAAGCGTTCATTCCAATGGGCGCAAGAAAATAAAGCAACAGGTACATGGTTTAATATGTTGTTTAAGCAAGCTGTGACACTGGGTAAACGTGCACATTCAGAAACAATGATCGGTGAAAGTGCAGTTTCGATCAGTTATGCAGCTGTAGAGCTAGGCAAGCGCATTTTCGGTGCTTTTCATAATAAAGTGATTATGATTCTAGGTGCTGGCAAAATGAGTGAGCTTACTGTGAAACATCTATATGCGAACGGTGCGGCTGAAGTGATTGTAGCGAATCGTACACTTGGACGTGCTCAAGAATTGGCGCATAAGTTCAACGGTACACCATGTACTATTGAACAAGCGATGGATCGTTTACATCAAGTAGATATTCTGATCAGTTCTACAGGAGCACAAGGATATGTACTGAATGCAGATACACTTGCTCAAAGTATGAAATTGCGTAAGTCTCGTCCTTTGTTTATGATTGATATAGCGGTTCCACGTGATATCGATCCAGCAATTGGCGATATTAGCAATGTGTTTTTATATGATATCGATGATCTAGAAGGTATTGTAGAAAGCAATATGGAAATGCGCCGAGCAGAATCGATTAAGATTGAGCGTATGATTCGCCAAGAAGTAGAATCGTTCAATCAATGGCTCAAAACATTAGGTGTACGTCCAGCAATTCGTGCTCTACAAGAACGTGGAGCAGATATTCATGCAGAGACACTGGAGAGTTTATTTAATAAATTACCAGAGTTAGATGAACGACAACGTAAAGTGATCAGTCGTCTAACCAAAAGTATCGTAAATCAAATGAATCATGAACCGATTCATCGGATTAAAGAAATGGCTGCCGAGAAAGATGGGGCTGAAGCACTTGATTTGTTCACTCGAATATTTGCTTTAGAAGATCAGCTTGAACATTCAGCAGATCAAGTCAATCAAAGCGAAGTTTCTGAAGCACAGTCGCCTGTGCAAGCTAATAAATTGGGATTAGAAGGTAGTTTTGGGTCTTTTGCTCCCGCAACCCTATAGGCAGGTGATTCGCTTTGACGCTTTTTAACCTGTTATACGATATTATTATTTATTTATACGCCCTGAGCCTTCTGTTTTATTTCTCGGATTGCATTCGTCGCAATCCGAGGGCGAAGCGGTTAGGCACAGGGTTTCTTATTTTGGTATTTGTTATTCAGATCGTCAGTATTACGATTCGAACGATAGAGGAAAAAACATTACCGTTATTTTCAACGTATGATTTTTTCTTTGTACTGACTTTTATTTTAATATTAATTTCCTTTTTTATTGAAAAGGTATTGAAGACTGATTATGCCGTATTGCTGTTAAATGTAATCGGCTTTTGTGCTATGGTGCAAAATCGACTTCATTCACCGGGTGAAGGTGTACTCCCTACAGGTTGGGATACCGTTCATGGATTATTAATTTTACATGTAATATTTGCTAATATTAGTTTTGCTGCGTATACGGTAGCTGCTGTGTTTGCTTCGATGTATCTCTTTTTACATCGCAAATTAAAACAAAAAAAATGGGATAATACAGTACGCCGTTTACCTAGCTTAGAAAGTATGGAGAAGTACACTTACACAGCGATGTTAATCGGTACACCGGTATTGATCGTTTCGTTGATTGTCGCTTTGATGTCGATTGTTGCAGAAGGAAGATATATTCTTTTGCTGGATTCCAAAGTGGTGTTTACGTTGTTAGCATTATGTGTGTATGTTGCTTTTTTTGCTACCAAAAAAATGCGTAACTATTCAGCCAACACAATGGCACTATGGGCAATCTTAGGATATATTTTGTTTATTTTAAATTTTGTTTCTAATTCATGGTCTGCTTTTCATCAATGGGTGGGTGTATGAGTGATTTTATTCATTATCTGCCTATTATGCTGGATTGTAGAGATCAAGATTGTCTGATTGTAGGTGGCGGTAAAGTGGCTGAACGTAAAAGTATCTCTTTGCTACAAGCAGGAGCCGTACTCACGATAATCAGCCCTACTGTAACACCAAAATTGCAACAATTAGTAGATCAACAGCAGATACGCTGGCATGATCGCGAATATCAGAGTGGTGATATCGCTAATCGTGTTCTTTCCGATGAGAAACTTAGTGAATTTGGTTACAGACCTTATTTTTTGGTACATGCGGTTACATCAGTACCTGAAGTTAATAATCAAGTTGCCAATGAAGCACGTTCTTACCGCATTCCGGTAAATGTTGCTCATCAGCGTGAACAGAGTACTTTTATTAATCCAAATGTGATTCGTCGTGGACGGTTAACGATAGCGGTAGCGACTTCTGGAGCTGGACCTTTAGCAGGTCGTCATATTGCGAAAGAAATCAATCAACATTTTGGAAATGAATATGAGATGTATATTGATTTTTTGTATCATTTACGGGAAACGATTGCTACACAAGTTAACGATGAATCATTACGCAAATCATTGCTACATCAAGCGATGTCGCTTTCTATTTTAGAAGATATTCGGCAGGGTGTATTTGAACCCTGGAGTGAGCAACAAATACAACACTGGATCAACCAATCAATAGAGCAATTAGACTATTGAATACAATGGGATCAGGAGATGAATATATGCGTACGATCGTAGTAGGAAGTAGACAAAGTGCTCTAGCGTTAACACAAACAGGTCATGTGATTGATGCGTTAACCGCGATTAGTGAAGAGCAAGGTCTAGAAGTACATTTTGAAATTAAAAAGATCATTACCAAAGGCGACCGGATTCTAGATGTTACTTTGTCCAAAGTCGGCGGGAAAGGTCTATTTGTTAAAGAAATTGAACAAGCACTGCTTGATGGTGAGATTGATATGGCTGTGCATAGTATGAAAGATATGCCGTCTGAATTACAAGAAGGTCTTATCAATGGTGCTATACCACCAAGAGTCGATCCTAGAGATTGCTTGATTACACGTACAGGTTGTTCGTTAGAAGAGCTTCCGCAAGGGGCTAAGCTTGGTACAAGTAGTCTTAGACGTGCAAGTCAGCTTAAATTATATCGTCCTGATCTACAAATTGAATCGATTCGGGGAAATATTGATTCTCGTTTGCGTAAGCTTGAAACCGAAGGCTTTGATGCGATTATGCTAGCAGCTGCAGGGTTAGAGCGGATGGGTTGGTCGGATCGAATCACTTCCTTTTTACCGACAGACATCTGTCTGCCTGCTGTAGGACAAGGAGCACTTGGAATCGAATGTCGCGCAGATGATATCGAAATGTTGCAATTGTTGTCTTTGTATAATGACGATCTAACCGCAGTCACAGTCACAGCAGAACGTACATTTTTGGCTGAGTTAAATGGTGGCTGTCAGGTGCCTATCGGTGCATATGCGGTTCGTCTTCAAAGTTCGGATGTGCCGGAAGAGCAAAGTATTATACAATTAACAGGAATGGTGGCTACACCGGATGGCAGTATTATGCTGAAAGAAACGATGCAGGGTACAGATCCTGTAGCACTTGGTATTGCTGTAGCGGCACAACTGAAAAGTCAGGGAGCAGATCGGATACTGGCAGAAGTAAGGGGATGAGTGTATGACCGGTAAAGTGTATTTGGTGGGGGCAGGTCCTGGAGCGTTAAAGTTAATTACGCTTCGGGGCTGGGAATGCATAGGGCTTGCAGATGCGGTAGTCTATGATCGTCTAGCAAGTCCACGGTTGCTCAAGCAAGCCAAGCCAGGAGCAGAAAAAATTTATGTAGGCAAATTGCCTGATCGACATACGATGAAGCAAGAAGAGATTAATCAGTTGCTGGTTGATCTGGCGTTACAAGGGAAAACGGTTGTCCGTCTAAAAGGTGGCGATCCGACGATTTTTGGTAGAGTAGCGGAAGAAGCTGAATTGCTACGCCAACATCAGATTCCTTATGAAATTGTACCGGGGATTAGCTCTTCGATTGCGGTTCCTGCATATGCAGGTATTCCGGTCACTCATCGTGACTTTGCTTCATCTTTATCTATTATTACAGGGCATGAGAGTCCAGATAAATTGGATCAAAGTATTCACTGGGATAAAGTGACTAACGCTACAGGAACACTTGTCTTTATGATGGGTGTTGCTAAGATCGGTTATATTAGTGAGCAATTGATAAAGCATGGACGACCGACATCTACACCTGTCGCTTTGATTCGTTGGGGAACGCGAGCTGAACAAGAGACACTGGTCGGTACACTTGAAGATATCGCTGCTAAAGTAGAAGCTGCTAACTTCAGACCACCTGCTGTCATTGTAGTCGGTGAAGTGGTGAATCAACGTGAGCATTTGAAATGGGTAGAAGATTTGCCTCTATTCGGTAAGCGTATTTTGGTAACTCGTGCACGTAGTCAGGCGAGTGAATTGGTTAATCGTATTGATGAGCTAGGCGGAGAACCGTATGAGTATCCAGTGATTGAGACAAGGCTGTCTGTAGATGAAGAAAGCACTCAAAATATCGCCAATGCTTTATCAAATTTGCCTAAATATGATTGGGTATTCTTCACCAGTGTTAATGGAGTAGAGTACTTCTTTGAACATTTGAAGCTACATGCTCAAGATATTCGAGCATTGTATCGTGCCAAAATAGTAGCTGTCGGTCCTGCTACATTAGAAGCTCTACGATTGCATGGGATTGCTGCTATGCCCTTGCCTGAGAAATTCCAAGCAGAAGGCTTGTTAGACAGCTTAGAAGGTCAACTACAAGCCGGACAGCATGTTTTACTACCCCGTGGTGATCTAGCACGCTCATGGTTACCGGATACACTTCGAACGATGAATATAGAAGTGACCGAGATCGATACGTATGAGACAGTTATGGTCGGAGAAGATGATATTGAGTTACGTAAGTTATTAGAGGAAGAAGCGATTCATGCTGTTACATTTACCAGTTCTTCGACAGTAACTAATCTTTTAGCAGCTTTGAAAAAGATGGGCATTGAAGATCCTGTACAAGCATTGCAACATTCGATGATTGCTTGTATTGGACCGCAGACTGCTTTAACAGCCGAGCAAGCAGGACTCAAAGTAGGATTATTGGCTGAACAAGCAACGATTGAAGGATTACTAGATGTGCTTTGTCGTTGGAATGCTGATGTATTAATAGATGTTTAAGTTATAAATTGATGATCGACATCAGATATGCCGACCTTGCAAGTGCTGGTCGGTTTTATTTATCTAGGGTAGTAAGAATATGTTGTTATTTATGATGTATACATTCAAGGAGGAATATGATTATGAGTCAACCCTTTTCACGTCACCGTCGTCTTCGCAAAACGCCTGCTATTCGTAGCATGGTAAGAGAAACGATTTTGCACAAAAGCGATTTTATTCAACCGGTATTTGTAACATACGGCACAAATGTAAAAGAAGAAATTTCGTCGATGCCTGGCGTATACAATTTCTCATTAGATACTATGCAAGCAGAAATTCAAGAAATTGCTGAATTGGGCATTCCAGCAGTCTTATTATTTGCTGTTCCTGAAGTGAAAGACAGTGTAGGTACAGGTGCTTATGCTCAAGATGGTCTGGTACAACAAGCGACTCGTTGGATTAAAGCTAATTATCCGAATCTGCTAGTGGTTGCAGATACGTGTCTATGTGAATTTACCGATCATGGACATTGCGGTGTTGTACATGCACATGAATGTGATGGTCATATTGAAGCTGAAGTCGATAATGATGAATCGTTAGCATTGTTAGTCAAAACAGCAGTCTCTCAAGCAGAAGCAGGAGCAGATATTATTGCTCCTTCTAATATGATGGATGGATTTGTATATGCGATTCGTGAAGGCTTAGATGCAGCAGGATACAAAGATATTCCGATTATGTCGTATGCTGTGAAATATGCTTCAGCATTTTATGGCCCATTCCGTGAGGCTGCTCAATCTGCACCTCAATTTGGTGATCGTAAGTCTTATCAAATGGACCCTGCTAACGTGCGTGAAGCATTACGGGAAGCTGAAAGTGATGTAGCCGAAGGAGCAGACATGTTGATGGTCAAACCTTCTCTTGCTTATATGGATGTATTGCGTGCTGTACGTGAGAACTTTGATCTACCATTGGTGGCTTATAACGTAAGCGGTGAGTACGCTATGGTCAAAGCAGCTGCGCAAAATGGCTGGATTAATGAACGTGGGATTGTAACTGAAATGATGCTTGGCTTCAAACGTGCAGGAGCAGACATGATTATCACGTATTTCTCCAAAGATGTTGTACGTTGGTTGCGTGAAGAACAATAATTTAATCTCAAATAAATTGATTGATGGAGGTATTTGCTCATGGAATCTACTCATTCTGTTCGTCGTGATGAGCGTTCACGAGAAGCTTTTGAAGAAGCAAAACAATATATTCCTGGAGGCGTGAACAGCCCTGTTCGTGCTTTCAAAACGGTAGGCTTAACACCAATCTATGCTGAACGTGGTGAAGGTTCAAGATTGTATGATATCGATGGTAATGTATTTATCGATTATATCGGCTCTTGGGGACCACTCATCATGGGACATGCGCATCCTGATGTGGTGCGTGCTCTCCAAGAAACAGCAATCAAAGGAACAAGCTTTGGTGCACCTACTGAACTGGAAACAAAAATGGCGAAGCTTGTCGTAGAACGTGTTCCATCAATGGATATTGTACGCATGGTCAATTCAGGAACAGAAGCGACCATGAGTGTGATTCGTCTTGCTCGTGGATATACAAAGCGCAATAAAATTTTGAAATTTGAAGGTTCATATCATGGACATTCCGATAGTCTGCTGATCAAAGCAGGTTCAGGTGTTGCTACTCTTGGTTTACCTGATAGTCCGGGTGTTCCTGAATCAGTAGCAACCAATACGATTACAGTTCCTTACAATGATCTGGAATCTCTAAAGTTAGCGTTTGAACGTTTTGGAGAAGAGATTGCTTGTATTATTGTAGAGCCTGTTGCTGGAAATATGGGAGTGGTTCCACCGCAACCGGGATTTTTACAGGGATTACGTGATATTACGACTCAATATGGTAGTTTGCTTATTTTCGATGAAGTGATGACAGGTTTCCGTGTTGATTTGAATTGTGCACAAGGACGTTATGGTGTTACACCTGATTTGACATGTCTGGGTAAAGTCATCGGTGGTGGATTGCCTGTAGGTGCTTATGGTGGTAAACGTGAGATTATGGAGCAAGTAGCGCCAACAGGCCCTATTTATCAAGCAGGAACATTGAGTGGTAATCCACTGGCTATGGCAGCAGGGTACACCACACTTAGTCTTTTAACTCCAGCAGTTTATGAGCGTTTGGAGACAATTTCTGCTCGTTTGCAAGCAGGATTTGAAAAGAATGCGGCTGAGTTTGGGATTCCGTTGACTGTCAATCGTGTAGGATCGATGGTATGTCCATTCTTTACAGCAGGTCCGGTAACAGATTATGATTCTGCCAAAGCTAGCGATATGGATATGTTTAAACGTTACTTTGGAGCCATGTTAGATCGCGGAATCAGTGTAGCTCCGTCTCCATTTGAAGGTATGTTTGTATCGGGTGTTCATAGTGATGAAGATATTGAACAGACGCTTGCAGCTCATTATGAAGTGATGAAGTCTTTGCAATCATGATGAATGTATCCGATCCTAAGCCATCTTCTATTCTGGCTCAGTGTTCTATAAGAGATGGAGAATGGTTACAAATCACGCCAGATCATGATCTTCTACAGGCAGAAGGCAATGCCAGACACAAAGCGGTGATGCAGTGGTTAGAACAAGTATCGGTTCCGGTGAAATTAATCGGTCGACTGCATTCCAAAGGTGAAGTGAAAATAGACGGAGAGCATATTCGGCTTCGTCTGTTTCCACCGATGGATTATGGATTTGATCCTCGTCCACATGATCGCGCGAAAGTGCTCTATGAAGATGATTATGTTCTGGTGATGCATAAGCCAGCAGGTATGAATGTTCATCCTTCGGAAGCATCTGATCCAACGATTACATTAGCCAATGTAGTAGCCGATCATTATCAACAAACAAATCAGCAATGTGCTGTTCGTCATGTGCATCGTCTGGATGAAGATACCACAGGCCCTGTTTTATATGCCAAAAATGAATTTGCTTTATCCAAATTAGATGAGCAAATGCGTTCTAAAACGATTGATCGTAAATATATAGCTATTGTACAGGGCAAAGTAAGTGACCAATTAACTATCATAGATCAACCGATCGGTAAAGATCGCCATCACAAACAGCGTCGACGGGTGTCTCCGACAGGGCAAGAAGCGATTACTCATATTGAGAAAATATACAGTTCAGCCAGAGCGAGTCTTGTGCGGTTAACACTAGAAACAGGACGAACTCATCAAATTCGTGTGCATATGAGTGATGCCGGTCATACGCTTATCGGGGATGTTCTTTATGGAGGTAGTCAAGAATTTTATCGTCAGGCGCTTCATGGAGAACAATTAACATTTGAACATCCTTTTACAGAGGAAATAATGACTGTTAATGATCCTTTACCTGAGGATATGATCGAATTATTGGATCAATCAGGCATACCTCGCCTTTAAGTCAGCTCTATGACAGGTTTTTTATTGACTTTGATAGGAGCAACGGGTATGATTTGGAGTAAATATTGATTTATTTATGATCTCAATAACCTTGAACGGGAATAGTAGATTATATCGTCCTCAAGAGAGTAGAACTGTTGCGCTGAAAGGTTCTATAGGATCCGGTAGATCGAAGTCGCCTGGGAGTTGTTTATTTGAATTTCAGTAAACCTATTAGATGGATACTGAAGGTAGAATAAACCGGTAGCAGCCGTTATCTGCCTCGGAGTGTCGTTCATAGGCTTTTTTATGCATGGACGAAACAAAGGTGGTACCGCGAGAGCTAAGTCCTTTCGTCCTTTGAGACGAAGGGCTTTTTTTATTGAGAATTTTAGCAAAATGACTACGAATATGGGGGTATTTACTATGGCAGATACGCATGAGAATCAAGCAACAACTTCAATGCCGACAACTTATGATCCTAAATCGGCAGAACGTAAATGGTATGACTATTGGATGGAAAATGATTTTTTCAAAGCAGGGCAACGTCCTGATGCGAAGCCATATACAATTGTTATTCCACCTCCTAACGTAACAGGTATGCTTCATATTGGACATGCACTTGATTTTACATTGCAAGATATTATGACTCGTACCAAACGGATGCAAGGTTTTGATGCGCTTTGGCTTCCAGGAGCAGATCATGCAGGGATTGCAACACAGACCAAAGTAGAGCAGAATCTGCGTGCAGAAGGTATCACTCGTCATGACTTGGGACGTGAGAAGTTTGTAGAAAAAGTATGGGAATGGAAAGACAAATACGCAGCTAACATTCATGAGCAATGGGCGAAAATGGGCTTTTCTCTTGATTATTCACGCGAACGTTTTACATTGGATGAAGGTTTATCCAAAGCGGTTCGTGAAGTATTTGTAAAGCTGTACAACAAAGGTCTCATTTATCGTGGTAAATACATTATTAACTGGGACCCTGAAGCACGTACAGCTTTATCAGATATCGAAGTAGAATACAAAGAAGTGAACGGACATCTGTATCATTTACAATACCCGCTTCAAGATGGTAGCGGACATATTGTAGTAGCAACGACTCGCCCGGAGACAATGCTTGGTGATACAGCGGTAGCCGTTCATCCCAAAGACGAACGTTACAAAGATATGATTGGTAAAATGCTAGTGTTGCCAATTACCGGACGTGAAATTCCGATTATTGCTGATGATTATGTTGACCGTGAATTCGGTAGTGGCGCTGTAAAAATCACTCCTGCTCATGATCCGAATGACTTTGAAATGGGGCATCGTCATGATCTGCCTCAGATCGTAGTCATGGATGAGACAGGCACGATGAATGAAAATGCAGCCCAATACCAAGGATTAGATCGTAGTGAATGTCGCAAACAGATCGTTAAAGATCTAGAAGCAGCAGGCGTTTTGATCAAAATCGAAGATCATGTACACCAAGTAGGACACAGCGAACGTACAGGCGCAGTAGTTGAACCGTATTTGTCTACACAATGGTTTGTAAAAATGAAACCACTTGCTGATGTTGCGATTAAAGCGCAAAAAGAAGGCGAAGGTGTTAACTTTGTACCGGATCGTTTTGAAAAAACGTATTTGAACTGGATCGAAAATGTACGTGACTGGTGTATCTCCCGTCAATTATGGTGGGGACACCGTATTCCAGCATGGCATTGTGAAGAAACAGGCGAAATTATTGTAGCAACAGAAGATCCAAGTCATTTACCTGAACATGCAGGTAAAACATTACGTCAAGATGAAGACGTATTGGATACATGGTTCAGTTCTGCATTATGGCCGTTCTCTACACTGGGCTGGCCGGATGAAACAGAAGATTTGAAACGTTATTATCCTACTGATTTACTTGTAACTGGATACGATATTATCTATTTCTGGGTATCTCGTATGATCTTTACAGCACTTGAATTTACAGATCAAATTCCATTTAAAGACGTATTGATGCACGGTTTAGTGCGTGCTGCGGATGGACAGAAAATGTCCAAGTCGCTAGGTAACGGTATTGATCCACTTGAAGTGATTGAGCAATATGGTACAGATGCGATGCGTTATATGTTGTCTACAAGTAGTACACCAGGACAAGATTTGCGTTTCCGTCTGGAGCGTGTGGAACAAGCACGTAACTTTGCAAATAAAATCTGGAATGCTTCCCGTTTTGTTTTGATGAATATGGAAGGCTTCCGTTATGAAGATATCGACTTGAGTGGTGATCTTAGTACAGCAGATCGCTGGATACTACATCGTATGAACGAAACAGCACGTGATATTACACGTCTAATCGATTCATATGAATTTGGTGAAACAGGTCGCCTATTGTATAACTTTATCTGGGATGATCTATGTGATTGGTATATCGAAATTGCTAAGTTGTCACTATATGGTGAAGATGCAGTAGCGAAGAAAACAACGCAATCGGTATTAGCTTATGTGTTGGATCGTACATTGCGCATGATTCATCCATTTATGCCATTTATTTCAGAAGATATCTGGCAACATTTGCCGCATGAAGGCAATACAATTACACTTGCAGCTTGGCCTGAATTTGATCCGGCTTTAGAAAACAAAGCTGCGCAAGAAGAAATGAATTTGTTGATCGACTTGATTCGTGCTGTTCGTAATATTCGTGCAGAAGTGAATGTACCGATGAGCAAAAAAATCGAATTGATGGTTAAAGCCAAAGACCAAAAAACATTGGATATTATTCAATCCAACGAAGGATATATTCGTCGCTTCAGCAACACTTCTGAGTATCAATCTGGATTGGATCTAGCAGCACCGGATAAAGCGATGACAGCGATTATTACCGGCGCAGAGTTGTATTTACCACTTGCGGGTCTGCTTGATATCGGTCAGGAAATCGCTCGTCTGGAAAAAGAAGTAGCGACTTTAACTTCTGAAGTTGAACGTGTTGATAAAAAGTTAGCTAATCAAGGCTTTGTAGCTAAAGCACCTGCTAAAGTGATTGAAGAAGAACGTGCTAAACAAGCCGATTATTCGGAAAAACGTGAAAAAGTTCTTGCCCGAATCGCAGAATTGAAAGGGTAAGGTGAACAGGATGGAACATGGAACATCAGAGGGGCATCAAGCCCCTTTTCACACTTATGAGCAAGCTGTTGAATGGATAAATAGTCTGATTCCTTTTGGGATTCGTCCGGGGTTATCTCGTATTGAAGGTCTGATGGAGTTATTGAATAACCCGCATCGTAAGCTTAAATTTGTACATGTTGCAGGGACGAATGGTAAAGGAAGCACGTGTGCTTTTTTAACAAGTGTTTTGATACAATGCGGCTATGATGTCGGTACATTTACATCGCCGTATATCACCAAATTCACCAATCGTTTTCAATATAACGGTATAGATATTCCAGAAGAGACATTGTGTCGCTTAGCTAATCGTCTATATCCTTTAGTGGAGCAAATGGCAACAACAGATTTGGGATCACCAACGATGTTTGAAGTATCAACAGCACTTGCCATTTTGTACTTTGCTGAAGAATGTTATCCTGATGTGGTGATCTGGGAAACAGGTCTTGGTGGACGAATGGATGTAACCAATATTGTTCATCCAATATTGTCAGTCATTACAAATGTAGGCTATGATCACACTGATATTCTAGGAGATACATTAGAGCAGATTGCTAGTGAAAAAGCCGGTATTATCAAGCCGGGCGTACCTGTAGTGAGCAGTGTAGATCAACCGGAAGTGATCGAAGTACTTCGTGCTAAAGCAGCAGCTTGCAAATCAACGCTTTATTTAGCAGGTGAACAATACACAGCAGAACGTCTATCTGGCGATGAAGCGGAGCAAACGTTCCGTTACAAAGGTCTTTTTCGTGAAATCGATATTACGATCTCTATGCAAGGAGAACATCAATGTACCAATGCAGGTGTAGCGATGATGGCGTTAGAAGTACTGCGTCAATATTCAGCTTTTGTATTGGATGATGAGCTGTTGCTGAAGGGATTTAGACATACTTTTTGGGCAGGACGCTTAGAGAAAATGCCCGGGTGAGCCAACGATTGTACTGGATGGAGCACATAATCCTGAAGGAGTAGCAATGCTTGTCAAAAGTATACCGCAGACTTATCATTACAAGAAGCTTCATATGCTTGTCGGCATGTTAGAAAACAAGCATCATGAGCCTGTATTTAGACATCTATTATCAATTGCAGATACAATTATTTTGACAGAACCCGATTTTCGACGCAAAATGGATGCAGATCAATTGGCACAATTAGTGATCAGATTACAACAAGAAATGAACAGAACAGAAGTAAATGTTATAGTGGAGCGTGACTGGCGGCAAGGTATTCAGTTGCTTCAATCACGAACAGAACGGGAAGATCTAGGGGTCGTAACCGGAACACTGTATTTAATTTCGGATGTAAGAGCGACTCTTTTGCATCAAACCGATTCTGAAAAGGGCTGGTGAGTCAGATGAATAAGACAGAACATGTACATTTTATCGGGATTGGTGGGTACGGTATGAGTGCCATCGCCCGTGTTATGCTTGAAATGGGATACAAAGTAACAGGTTCCGATATGGCAATGAGCGCGTTAGCAGCGAAATTGCAACAAAAAGGAGCAGTCATTCATATAGGTCATGCGACAGAACAAGTTCATGGTGCTGATCTGGTAGTCTATTCTACAGCACTATCTGATGATAATGCGGAATGGGTAGAAGCGAAGCGTCTTGATATTCCAGTGATCCATCGTTCTGAAATGTTAGCAAGATTGCTTAATGAACGTAAAGGTGTAGCTGTAGCAGGTGCTCATGGCAAAACAACTACTTCTTCGATGATTGCACTGGTGATGGAAGAATGTGATACCGATCCAACGTATATTATCGGTGGAGAAATCGTTAACCTGGGTACGAATGCCAAAGCAGGTAAAGGCGACTATGTAGTTGCAGAAGCCGATGAAAGTGACGGTACTTTTTTACAATACCATCCTGCTATCGCTGTAGTAACCAATATTGAAGCCGATCATCTTGAAAATTATGATGGTGACTTTGCTAATCTCAAAGCAGCCTACGTGCAATTTTTAAGTCAATTACAAGCGGGTGGTAAAGCTATCGTTTGTGGTGATGATGAAAATATTCGCGAAATTATACCGAATATCGAAGGCACAACGATCACTTATGGTGTAGAAGCACAAAATGATTATACAGCGACAGATATTCAACCCGGTGATCGTAAAATTTCCTTTACTATGCAATATCAAGGAGCAGATTTGGGTCGGATTGAATTATCTGTGCCAGGACTGCATAATGTATATAATGCGATGGCAACTGTAATTTCATGTTTGGAAGCAGGAATTTCATTTACAGCGATTGCAGCAGCGATCGTTCAATTCCATGGCGCTAAGCGTCGTTTTCAGGTGGTCGGTGATGCTAGAGACATTTTGATCATTGACGATTATGCTCATCATCCTACTGAAATCGAAGCGACGATTGTGGCAGCTCAAGCAACAGGCAAACGTGTGATTGCTGTTTTCCAACCGCAACGTTATTCACGCACATTCTTTTTGTTAGATGCTTTTAGTCGTGCTTTTACAGGAGCTGACGAAGTCATTATTGCTGATATCTATTCACCAGCAGGAGAAAAGCAGATTGAAGGTATTAACTCTGCACGTCTGGTTGAACTGATTAAGCAAAATAGTAATGCAGGTGCGCGTTATATCGCACAAAAAGAAGATATTATTGCAGACTTATCTACTCGTATTCAACCCGGCGATCTTGTTATCACTATGGGTGCAGGCGATATATGGAAAGTCGCAGAAGCACTTGCTGCTGATTTGCAAGCCACGGAGAAAATAGAGTAATGTGATAAAAAAGGCTGTCTCCGGACAGTCTTTTTAACTGGAATAATAACAAAATGTTTGCGAAATGAAGGCGATAAGTTACAAAAAATTGTTACTTTCATTTTTGTTTGTATTGATGTGGGAATAAACGTATAATGATGAAGTGTCAAATTAAAGGCAGGAGAAATAAGAATGAAAAAGAATGCAGGTATGCTTATTTTATTTTTATTGCTAGGCTGGTTTATTGGCACATGGGTAGCCACTTTACTTGAACCTGTAGCGATGGTATCTTTTCTCACGCGATCGACAACGATTGATTGGGAGCCTAGCGCTAATTTAGACATGATTCGTTATCATCTCGAGATTCATTTCAAAGTGAGTCTACTTAGTTTGATCGGTATTGTTGCTAGTATTTGGGCATATCGCAAACTGTAAAGAACCAATCTGACTTTTAACACAAAGGAGAGGACCTTTCGATGAACAGAGAATCAACACGCCGTCTCATTTTGGCGTCCGCTTCTCCAAGGAGAAAGGAATTAATGACCTCTTTACAACTGGAATTTGAAGTGTTACCCAGTGATACAGACGAATCGGTGCCTGAAGACTGGTCACCAGAGCAAGTCGTCAAAGAGCTTGCACTGCGCAAAGCTACTGCTGTTCAACATCATTATACAACCGAGGTAGCAGATAGCATTATTATAGGCAGCGATACAATCGTTGTTTTGGATAAACGTATATTTGGTAAGCCTCGTGATCATGATGAAGCTGTAGCGATGTTAGATGCTTTGCAAGGAAGAAGTCATTATGTCTACACAAGTGTAGCTTGTATTGATACTTCTACTGGCGTAACTCGTGTGGAATACCGGCGAACTCTTGTACATATGAAGCCGCTCACCCCTTCCAAAATTCAATCATACGTACTTAGCGGTGAACCTGCTGACAAAGCTGGAGCTTATGCTATTCAAGGTCTAGGTTCGACGTTGATCGATAAAATAGAAGGCTGTTATTTTACAGTCGTCGGATTGCCTGTATCACTTTTGAGCGATATGTTGGAACAATTTGGTGTGCAGATTATTTGAATCTGTCGTGGAGAAGAGGAACATATTAATGGAGGCGCCACAGTACCTTTTACGTGATGTTCCACTGGAAGAAAGACCCCGGGAACGGATGATGAATTACGGTGCAGAGGCGCTTAGTCATGCAGAATTACTAGCGATTTTACTGCGCACAGGCACAAAAGATGAATCGGTGATGCATTTAGCGAACCGAATTATGCGTCAAGTAGGCAGTATCCGGCAACTGGTTGATCTCAGTATTGAAGAATTAACAGAGATCAAAGGAATCGGAACAGCCAAAGCAATCCAGATCAAAGCTGGGATCGAGTTAGGTAGACGTATTACTCGTACTGGTAAAGAAGAAGTCAAAGCTATTCGCAGTCCGCGTGATGCGGCTGATTTATTGATTGAACAATTACGATATCTTCAAAAAGAACATTTTGTATGTCTGTTTCTAAACACGAAGAATCATATTATTTCCCAGGAAACATTGTCGATGGGTAGTTTAAATGCGTCTATTGTTCATCCGCGTGAAGTTTTTCGAGCAGCGATCAAATGTAGTAGTGCATCTGTTATTTTTGCACATAATCATCCTAGTGGTGATCCTACACCAAGCCCGGAAGATGTAGCACTGACCAAACGGCTTGTAGATGCAGGCAAAATTATTGGAATTGAAGTACTGGATCACCTTGTGATTGGTGATATGAAATTCGTAAGTTTGAAGGAACAGGGCTTAATGTAATATAATAGTCGAGATTTAGGAAGAAAGGGAGTTAATAGTTATGTTGGGTGGCTTTTCAAAAGATTTAGGGATTGATTTAGGAACAGCAAACACGTTGGTATATGTAAGAGGTAAAGGTATTGTTGTCAGAGAACCGTCGGTTGTGGCGATTCGTACAGATACGAATACAATCGAAGCAGTAGGAGAATCTGCAAAAAAAATGATCGGTCGTACACCTGGAAATATCCGTGCAATTCGTCCGATGAAAGATGGCGTTATTGCTGATTTTGATACAACAGCTACGATGATTAAATATTTTATACGTCAAGCGCAAAAACAACGTTCGATGTTCCCGCAACATCCAAACGTAATGGTTTGTGTACCATCAGGTATTACAGCAGTAGAACAACGTGCTGTTGAAGATGCAACCAAACAAGCTGGTGCGCGTGAAGCTTATACGATTGAAGAGCCTTTTGCAGCAGCAATCGGTGCTGATCTTCCAGTATGGGAACCAACAGGTAGTATGGTTGTTGATATCGGTGGCGGTACAACAGAAGTAGCTGTTATTTCTCTTGGTGGTATCGTAACAAGTCGTTCTGTACGTGTAGCCGGCGATGAAATGGATGAGTCGATTATCCAGTACATCAAACGTCAATACAACTTAATGATTGGTGAACGTACATCAGAACAATTGAAAATGGAAGTGGGTTCTGCAACTCCGTTTGAAAAAGTAGAAACGATGGAAATTCGTGGTCGTGACCTTGTAAGTGGTCTACCAAAAACATTAACAATCACTTCAGACGAGATTGCTGAAGCATTGTCAGATACAGTAGCTGCTATTGTAGAAGCTGTAAAAGTAACTTTGGAGAAATGTCCTCCAGAACTTGCAGCAGATATTATGGATCGCGGTATCGTATTAACAGGTGGTGGAGCATTACTTCGCAATCTGGATAAATTACTTGCTGGTGAAACAGGTATGCCTGTAATCGTTGCTGAAAATCCTTTGGATTGTGTGGCAATTGGTACAGGAAAAGCATTGGAGAATATCCACCTGTTCAAATCACGTAGTAGTTCGTCACTTCGTTCAAAACGCTAATTTTCGGCCAGGTATGGTCAACCCCTGCTAGGGAAAGAAAAACCGTTAATTAAGAGGGTGTTGAAACTGTTTAAGCTGCTGGGTAACAAGAAACTGTTTATCCTGCTTGTAGGACTCATTTTATTTATCGCTTTAATGGGATTTACGTTGACGAATCGTACATCTTTGTCCTGGCCTGAGAAGTTCGTCCGTGATACTGTTGGTTTTGTTCAAGGTGTGTTTTACAAGCCCGCTTCTTACATGGCGGGCTTGTTTGAAGATATCGGCAACTTGAACAACCTTTACGAGGAAAACCAAGAGTTGAAGTTAACAGCGGCGCAGTATTTACTGCAACAAGCTAGTTATAACAAATTAGTACAGGACAATAAGCGTTATAAAGAAGATCTTAAATTTACACAACAGCAACTTGCTCAAAACCAATTTGATCTTCGTATTGCAAATGTAACGAGTGTCGATACAGATGCAGATACAGGAACGATTGTGATTGATCTGGGGCAAAATGATGGGGTACGTAAAGATATGCCTGTTATTTCCACAGAAGGTATGGTTGGAATTATTAGTGAGACAAGTCCGTTCCATTCAACAGTGAAGCTGTTAACGACACTTGATCCACTGGATTCTAATTCCAAAGCGATTGCTGCAACTGTAGTAGGTAAAGAAAATGAATCTTTCGGCATGATAGAAAGCTATGATAAAGCAACAGGTATGCTCACAATGACACAAATTAAAGAAAATGATCCGCTCAAAAAAGGCGATGAGATCGTTTCATCTGGTAGTGGTGGATTATTTCCAAGTGGCATGATTATTGGTAAAGTCGTTAGTCGTCAAGTTGGTGATTTTGGATTGACCAATACAGCTACAATTCAACCAGCGGCAGACTTTAAAGACTGGAAAGAAGTATTTGTAGTGTACACCAAGGAGACTCAGGAATAATGGTACGTCGTATCGTATTGCTGTTGTTGTTATTTCTAGTATTTGTCTGTGAATCAACCATTGTGCCATGGCTGATTCCAGATGTATTGCATACTAGATTGATTCCACATTTAGCGTATATTTTAATTTTGTTTGTAACAGTTTATTATCATCGTCATACAGCGCTTGTGCTAGGATTGGTGTTTGGATTATTGCATGATGTTGTATTTTACGGTGATATGATTGGTGCTTATTCGTTCTCTATGGGATTGTCTGCTTATGTATTAGGGCTGCTGTTCCAATCTCCTCGAGCACCATATCCACTAATGATGACAGTGGTATTAATCGGTAGTTTGTTACTGGATAATATGCTGTATGGACTTTATTTGGTATTTGGTTTAACTAGAGAACCTTACAGTTGGGCGTTAGGACATTATATGTTCCCGAATTTGCTGCTTCATTTTATATTTGCTTTGCTGGTGTTTGTACCTGTTCGTCGTCAACTGGAGAAAGTAGCCAAGTTGCGTAAACGGGCTGCCGAAGATGAGTAAACGTATAATATTCCCACATGCAGAGACATTCAGTTCCTGCTTAATTTGCGGATGAAGCAGGAAAATCCCGCGACTAGCACGAACTGATAGTAAGGTGGGGGTGACAGGTGAATGGCTGTAAAATCATCAAGATATGTAACCATCAAAGGAATCAAAGATGGATTGATTTTTCAATTTGATGATCAATGTGAATTTAATGACCTTGTAACAGAGCTGACGTATAAGCTGGAACATAGTCATCAAAATATTTTAACAGGCCCGCTAGTTCATATTGATATGAAATTAGGGAAACGGGAAATTACAGATGAACAAAAAGATACATTGTTAGATATACTTAGTCAAAAAGGAAATCTGATTGTTCGTTCATTTGATTCTCCGCATGAGGAACCTGTAGTAGCACCTTTGCCAGAAAAACATATGGTCAAAACGATCAGTGGTATGATTCGTTCCGGTCAGGTACTTGAGCATGAAGGAACCGTTCTATTTCTAGGCGATGTTAATGCAGGAGGTACGATTATTAGTACAGGTGATATCTATATTTTGGGAGCACTTCGCGGAATGGCTCATGCAGGTATAGATGGTAATGAACAGGCTGTAATCGCTGCTTCTTTTTTCTCACCTACACAGATTCGGATCGCGGATATGATTAGTCGCCCGCCAGATGAAGGTGAAAGTCGAGAATCTCATATGGAATTTGCTTATTTGCAGGACGGAATTATGAAGATTGATAAAATGGCTAATATTGCTCGACTTGGTCGGGATTTCAATGTGTTCAAAGGGGTGTAGTACATGGGAGAGGCTATTGTCGTCACTTCAGGCAAAGGCGGAGTTGGAAAGACAACCACTACTGCTAATATAGGTACCGCGCTCGCGCTTCTTGGTAAAAAAGTCTGTCTAGTCGATACAGATATCGGTTTACGTAATCTGGATGTTGTAATGGGGCTGGAAAACCGGATTATTTATGATCTTTGTGATGTAGCGGATGGTCGTTGTCGGTTAAATCAAGCATTAGTCAAAGATAAACGGTTTGATGAGTTATATATGCTTCCAGCTGCGCAAACAAAAGATAAAAATTCTGTATCACCAGAACAAGTCAAAGAAATAATTTTAGAGCTCAAAAAAGACTTTGACTATGTAGTGATTGATTGCCCGGCAGGTATAGAGCAAGGATTCAAAAATGCGATTGCAGGTGCAGATCAAGCGATCGTTATGACAACGCCCGAAAATGCTTCTGTTCGAGATGCAGATCGAGTAATCGGATTACTTGAAAATTCACATATTACAGCACCCAAATTGATTGTGAACCGTATTCGTCAAAGTATGGTCAAATCAGGAGATATGCTGGATATTGATGAAGTATTACAAGTGCTGAATATTGATCTTTTAGGTGTTGTACCGGATGATGAAATGGTGATCAAAGCTGCCAACTCAGGGGAACCTACAGTAATGAATCCTGAATCCAAAGCAGCGATTGCTTATCGTAATATTGCTCGTCGTATTTTAGGTGACACAGTTCCTTTGATGCCACTGGATCAAAAGAAAAGTGCATTCACTCGCTTTAAGAAGTTTTTTGGAATGGGTTGATCGATTTTGCTTAACAAGCTAAAAAAGCTAGACTTGGGTATTATTACTTTACTCGTTGTTTTTATGGTGTTTAGCACGTTGATCGTGCGCAGTGCAATTGCTCCTGATCCCAAATTTCAGGGCTATGATACGCGGACGATCATTTTCTATGTCATCGGGTTTATCGTTTTATTTGCAGTCAGCATATTTGATTATCGCATCTTATTACGCAAACACTGGTATTTATATGGCTTAGGTTTACTTTCGCTGTTGTTATTGTATCCGTTTGGTTCAGAGATTAATGGTGCCAAAAGCTGGTATGCTTTTCCAGGAGGGTTACAATTTCAACCTGCCGAAATGGTCAAAATTGTGCTTATCTTAACGATGGCTCATATGTTAAGTAAAAGAGACGGAGATCCTCTTCGATTTCGTTCTGATCTGATACCAACGGCTTTTATTGCATTGGTACCTTTTCTGATTGTATTGATTCAACCCGATTTGGGAAATGCGATTATCTATCTTATTATACTGGTAGGTATGTTGTGGATCGGTAACACCAAATATACCCATGTACTCATTGGATTAACGACAATTGTAGGTGGACTCATATTGGTTGTAGTGATGTTTACTACATTTAATACACAGATTCATGATTACTTAGAAAGCCATAGTAAGTTGCACTGGTATCAACGCATCAATACATTTATAGATCCAGCCCAGGCTTCAGATGATGATAAGCATCAATCTAGTTATGCATTGATTGCTGTAGGATCAGGCGGTTTGCTAGGCGATGGTTATATGAATGGACAATTAAAAAATAATAAATTTGTACCTTATCCGTATTCAGATTCTATCTTTGTCGTTATTGGTGAAGAATTTGGGTTTATCGGAGCATCTATATTATTACTTTTGTATTTCTTACTCATTTATAGGATGATTTTGATTGCATTGCAATGTTATGATCGGCGAGGTTCATATATTATTATCGGAATTGTCAGCATGTTCGTATTTCAGATTTTTGAAAATGTGGGTATGATGATTGGTCTGATGCCTATTACAGGAATCACGTTACCATTTATTAGCTACGGCGGTACTTCATTGCTTTTGAATATGTTTAGTATCGGGCTTGTCCTTAGTATTAAGATTTATCAAGAAAAATACGAATTAGAATAGCCGGTACCGGAAGGTGCCGGTTTTTTGTTAACACTATAGTGATGATGAAACTTTTTACTTACAGATAACGTCTAGACATCAAGGGAACGTATAAGGTTCGTTAGATAAATAGTAGCCTTGATGAGAGATAGAGGTGGAACATATAGTGAAGCAAATGATTGTAAACTGTGGTGTCAAAGATACACGTATGGTACTGCTTGATAATAGTAAATTAGTAGAATTTGCTTCAGAACAATCATCAGGTAGCGGAATTGCTGGAAGTTTTTATAAAGGAAAAGTGATGAATGTTCTGCCGGGGATGCAAGCTGCATTTGTAGATATCGGTCAGAAAAAAAATGCTTTTCTATATATTGATGATGTTTTGCATGCTCATTTAGATAAACAACCGAAAGTCAAACCAAGTATTGCTGATCTATTAAAACCCGGTCAAGAAATACTAGTACAGGTGACCAAAGAACCTTATGCTAACAAAGGGGCACGTATTACCACTCATTATTCATTGCCAGGGCGATGGATTGTCTATATGCCGGAAGCTGACTATATTGCTGTATCCAAAAAGATCAGTACCGATGGAGAGCGGGCAAGATTACGTCAATTGGGTTCACATCTGAAGCAAGGTGAAGAAGGGCTTATTTTACGTACTGTAGCTGAAGGAGAAAATGACGAAGCCATTACAAATGATCTGAATACACTAAGACAACACTGGCAACATATTCGTGAATCTTTTGTTCAGAAATCGGCTCCAGCAGAATTACATCGTGATCTAGGGATGGTGGAACGATTAATTCGCGATGTATTTAATCCATTACAAGATCAATTGATTATTGATAATCAAGAGCGAGCTACTTCTGCTATTCATTTTCTGCAAACCTTACTTCCTGCTGGCGTACAACCACCGGTATCTATTTATACGGAGAAAGAACCTTTATTCCATGCAATGAATATCCACGAACAATTGCATCGTGATTTTCAACGTAAAGTATGGTTGCAAAGTGGCGGTTATATTGTATGGGATCAGACAGAAGCTTTTACGGTGATTGATGTAAATACAGGTAAATTCACAGGTGGAATCACACTGGAAGATACAGTAACGCAGACTAATCTTCAAGCAGCTTCAGAAATTGCACGATTGCTTCGGCTACGGGATACAGGCGGAATCATTATTGTGGATTTTATAGATATGGATAATGAAGCTAATCGCCGATCAGTAGTAGAAGCTTTAGAGCAGATTTTACAAAGAGATCGAACCAAAACGCATATTGTTGGATGGACACGATTAGGACTTTTAGAATTAACTCGTAAAAAAGTTCGCGAAGAAACAGGTGGCTTTTCATATGAGACCTGTACCGTCTGTCAGGGAACCGGTAAAATAGCATCATGGATAAAAGATTGATTTCTTAAAATGGCTGTGATAGAATAGTCAAGTATGTGTCTGGTTCATAAGCTTTTCACATGCTGTAACCGCTCCGATGGGGTCACAAGCTTATACGTTGTATAACGTATGACACCTGCATTAGGCGAGTCTGAGACATGAGGAGGTGCAATTCAAATGTACGCAATTATCGAAACAGGTGGTAAACAATACAAAGTTCAAGAGGGCGACGTATTGTTCATTGAAAAGTTGGACGCTAATGATGGCGACAGCGTAACTTTCGACCGTGTTCTAGCAGTATCTAAAGAAGATGGTTTGGTAACTGGTTTACCGTTGGTAGAAGGTGCTTCTGTAACAGCGACTGTCGAGAAACACGGCAAAGGAGCTAAGGTTGTAGTTTACAAATACAAACCTAAGAAGAACTATCACGTGAAACAAGGTCATCGTCAACCATATACAAAAGTAACTATCGGAAAAATCCAGGCATAAGAAGGTGCGGTAATTGATTATCGTGCGAATCGAACGTAGACCAGATGGTACGATTGATGGTTTTTCATCCCGAGGACATGCCGGTTATGCCGATCCTGGTGAAGATATTGTCTGTGCTGCTGTTTCCGCTATAACAATCGGAACAGTGAACTCAGTTGAAGCTTTAACAGGAGTAGTCATGAAATCAAGAATGAAAGACGGGTTTCTAAGTGCGCGTTTACCGAAGCTTTCGGAAAATGCAAATATGGAACAGATTCAACTGTTACTTGAATCTATGCAGGTTATTCTTATTGGAATTGAAGATGAATATGATAAGTATATAAAAATAAAGCAAGTCACAATCTCGTAAGAAGGAGGTAGACCACATGTTAAAAATTAATTTGCAGTTATTCGCATCGAAAAAAGGTGTAGGTTCCACAAAAAACGGACGTGATTCTCACTCCAAACGTTTGGGAGCAAAACGTGCTGATGGACAATTCGTAACTGGTGGTAATATTTTGTTCCGTCAACGCGGTACAAAAATTCACCCAGGAACTAATGTAGGCATCGGTAAAGACGATACACTATTTGCAAAAGTGGACGGCGTTGTTAAATTCGAACGTTGGGGCCGCGACCGTAAAAAAGTGAGCGTCTACCCGGTTGACGTTGCACCAGTAGCAGCAGCAATCGAAAATTAATCATAAACCTGATAGGTTAGATTAGATAAGCCTCCGGTACTTGATGTGCCGGGGGCTTATTATATTTGCATATAAGTTGGACGTTAACGTAATTTTTAGTATAATAATGTCATAAAATTCTGCGCTATATGTTATACTTGTTCTTGGTTAAAAAGCCATTGAAAGAATGGAGAGAAACCATGAAGCAATCCAATCAAGTACCCACGCTTTTACTTATTTCTATTATCATCCCATTAATTATTGCTTATTGGACGCAATCTTGGATTGCTTACATCGTACTCGGCATCTGGATTGTTGCAGCCTATGCAAAAGGTGTACAATATACACGTCGTTTTTATGAAAAGCGTGAGCAAGTGCAACTTGGAGAATACCATAACGGACAATCCAAAATGGCTGTGAAAAAGAAACAGTATCAAGCAGAACATCAAAAACAACGTGCAGTCATTGACCAAGCTCATACAAAATTAGATGAAGTCTATGCAGTAGCAGTTGATGCTTTAAGCCATCATCGGCATGACTGGATGAATGAACTCCAATTATTGTACGGTTATGTTCAATTGGGCAAACGTGATAAGCAAGTCGAATGTGTTGAAAGAATTAAAGAGCAAATGCTAGCAGAGAGTCGCGTTTCCAAACTGGGTATTCATTCCCTTGTTTTTTATTTACAATCTTTTAAAGCGGTGAATCGTTCGATTCAATTAGAAGTTGAATTAAATGACGGAATCACGCTTGCAGATCGATTGGGAACGGAACAGAGTGAGGAATTGACCCGAGTCATCAAAGAGACGGTCTCTGCATATGAGCAATTTGGTGGATCGTCCTGGGGTGAGTGCCCCACACTATTTCTGATGGTGAGCGAATATGAAGGAGCAGTTCATTTTATATTTGAGCCAGAAGAAGAGTATCCTAATCCTGATGGAGTATGGGAAGCTATTGATTTGATTGTTCAAGACACCCAGATCACAGCAACTCGAACGGAAGAAGATCCTGCCTCCATTTCTCTGCAAGTGTTAGTGGATTCTAAAAATTAGAGGTGTAATCATGTTTGTAGATAAAGCGAAGATTTATGTAAAAGGCGGTGACGGTGGAGATGGTATTATCTCTTTCCGTCGTGAAAAATATGTACCTAATGGCGGCCCGGCAGGTGGCGACGGTGGACGTGGTGGAGATGTCATTTTTCGTGTAGATGAAGGTTTGCGAACATTGATGGATTTCCGGTACCAACGTCATTTCAAAGGCGAACGTGGCGTTAAAGGTCGTAATAAAAGTCAGCATGGTGCGAATGCAGAACATACGATTGTTCGTATTCCTCCAGGTACAGTGATTTTGAATGATGATACAGGCGAAGTGATTGCAGATTTGACCCGTCACGGTCAAGAGATCGTTATTGCTAAAGGTGGACGTGGCGGACGTGGTAACGTTCGTTTTGCTACAGCAGCGAATACAGCTCCTCAAATCGCTGAAAATGGTGAAGAAGGACAAGAACGTTATATCGTACTTGAACTTAAAGTAATGGCTGATGTAGGATTAGTTGGCTTTCCAAGTGTAGGTAAATCTACACTGTTATCTGTAGTATCTGCTGCTCAGCCCAAAATTGGCGCATACCATTTTACAACAATCACTCCGAACTTGGGTGTAGTTGATGTAGGAGATGGACGCAGTTTTGTGATGGCTGATCTACCTGGATTGATTGAAGGTGCACATGAAGGCATAGGGCTTGGACATGAATTTTTACGTCATGTTGAACGTACGCGTGTAATTATTCATGTGGTAGATATGTCCGGTTCAGAAGGACGCGATCCATTTGAGGACTGGCAGAAAATCAACGAAGAATTAAAACTATATAATGCAGAACTTGAAAATCGTCTACAAATTATTGCAGCTAATAAAATGGACGATCCACAAGCTCAAGAAAACTTAGAAGAATTCTCTAAAAAAGTACGTGAAGTTCGTTCAGATATTGAAATTCTTCCTATTTCTGCGTTGACTCGTGATGGTATTCAAGAAATGCTTTACAAAACAGTCGATATGCTTGATAAATTACCAGATGCAGTAGCGGTAGAAGAAGTAGAACAAATTGCTGAACGTAAAGTGTACACGTTAGAAAAGAAAGAAGACGATGGCTTTATTATTCGTCGCGAGAACGATACTTTTGTTGTGGAAAGTGCCAAAATTGAGAACATGATGAAACGGATGCAGTTGAACTCTCATGATGCTATTCTCAAATTAGGACGCACACTTCGTCATATGGGTGTAGATAGCGAACTTCGTCAACGTGGTGCGAAAGATGGCACATTAGTACGTATCGGTGAGCTTGAATTTGAATTTGTTGAAGGTAGTAGTTACTTCTAAACCCAATCTATATCAATATCAAAAACCGGACATGGATCATCATGTTCGGTTTTTTTGTTATGATTTTAGAAGAAAGCTAATCGTTTTACTATATAAAATAGGTAAGGAAATAATATTAAAAAAGTTGTACAAAATGACCTTTCTTCGTAATATAGTTGCCTAACACGAATGGTTACTTTATAATGTCCACTATACGAATACATGAGTCTTTGAGGAGAGGACGTTGTGAAAGAGCGCTATTATTTAGTTCGAGAAGATATTTTACCAGAAGCAGTGATCAAAACGATGCGTGTGAAAGAACTGCTTGCTGCTGGAGAGACTCGGACGATTAACGAAGCAGTCGAAAAAGTTGGTTTAAGCCGGAGTGCTTTTTATAAATACAAAGATGGGATTCATCCGCTTAACCGTTTGGAAAAAGATCAGATTATTACGATCTCATTTGATTTAGAGCATCGTTCCGGTATTTTGTCTCATGTACTGGGTCTGATGGCAGAGTACGGTGGAAATGTATTAACGATTCATCAAAGTATTCCTCTTCAAGGTCGAGCGAATGTGGTACTCTCTGTAGAGATTTCTCGCTTAACAGAAGATTTAGAAACGATGGTAGAAGCAATGGAAAATGTTCCGGGTGTCAAACAAATTCGGATTACCGGTCAAGGATAATCTTATCAGTGAATCTACTTTAATCTAGAAGCAATATAGGATAAGCTACAATAAAATAAATATCCTATAATAAAAGCTTGCTAATGAATAGTTCCAGGAGGGAAACAACATATGAAACCAGTAAAAGTAGGATTGCTTGGACTCGGTACAGTAGGTACAGGAGTTGTGCGTATCGTAGAAGGAAATCAAGAAGATCTAAGCAGTCAGGTAGGATCGCCTATTCTGATTGGTAAAGTAGCTGTAAAAAATATAGATAAGCTACGCAATATCGAAATTGATCCGTCCAAACTTACAGAAGATCCATGGGAAGTTATTCGTGATCCTGAGATTGATGTGATTGTAGAAGTAATGGGTGGCATTGAACAGACCAAAGAATATATATTAGAAGCTTTAAATCTTGGCAAACATATCGTAACAGCTAATAAAGATTTAATGGCACTGCATGGCTCAGAGATTTTAGCCAAAGCTCAAGAAAAGCAATGCGATGTTTTCTATGAAGCCAGTGTGGCAGGTGGTATACCTATTATTCGTACATTGATCGAAGGATTCTCTTCTGATCGTATTATCAAAATCATGGGTATCGTTAATGGAACAACCAACTATATTTTAACCAAGATGAGTCAAGAAGGAGCTTCCTATGAAGATGTGCTTAAAGAAGCTCAAGAATTAGGGTATGCAGAATCTGATCCTACAGGTGATGTAGAAGGATTGGACGCTGCACGCAAAATGGCTATTCTCGGTACACTCGGATTCCGTACAAATGTAGATTTGAGTGACGTAAGTGTCAAAGGTATCTCTTCGGTAACCAAAGACGATATTACGTATGCCAAAAATTTGGGTTATGAAATGAAGCTAATCGGTATCGCCGATCGCCAAGATGAACATATTACAATCAGTGTGCAACCAACAATGATTAAGCAGTCTCATCCGATCGCTTCTGTAAATGGTGTGTTTAATGCTGTAGTAGTACATGGTGAATCTGTAGGGGAAACGATGTTCTATGGAGCAGGCGCAGGAGAATTACCAACAGCCACATCCATCGTAGCTGATCTTATCGCTGTAATCAAAAATCTTAAATTAGGTGTAAATGGACTCAAAGCGATTGTGCCTTATAAGACGAAGAAACTACAAAGCGATGAACAAATCTTTTATAAAAACTTCATTTTGCTGCATGTAGATGATAAAGCAGGGGTACTCGCTCGAATTACACAGATTTTTGCAGAATACGATGTAAGTTTAGCTTCTGTTGTTCAACAACCTAATGAACATAATCCAGATGCAGAGATTATTATCATCACTCACAAAGCAAGCAAAGCCAATATGGACAAAGTACTTAAACATTTTGAACAGTTGGATGTTATTCAACGAATCAAAAGTGTATATCGTGTAGAAGATATTTAATTGTCTACCGATTCGTGGAATACATTTGAAGTAAGGAGTCATAGATTATGATAGAGCAAGACACTAAACAAGAACAATGGCAGAACCATACAGTACGTGTAGCTGTACCAGCAAGTACTGCTAACTTAGGGCCGGGATTTGATACATTAGGAATGGCAGTTAATCTATATTCTTGGATCGAGATGAAAGTGTCTACCGAGACCAAAATTACATTACTAGGTGATGAGCTTTATGGTATTCCGACAGACAAAAGCAATCTGATCTATAAAATGGCACAATTGGTTTTTCAAAAAGCACAAGTAACTATCCCGGACTTAGAAATCACAATGTACTCTGACATTCCACTGACGCGTGGATTAGGAAGTAGTGCATCAGCGTTTGTTGGTGGACTATGTGCGGCTAACGCTTTAATCGGTTTTCCTTTAACAGATAAAGATATTCTGAATATATCGACTTCTATTGAAAAGCATCCCGATAATGTAGCAGCTTCCTTATATGGAGGTATAGTAGTAGCGACATGGGATGGACAAGAAGCTAACTGCATCCAAATTACTCCACCAGAAGATTTGGAAACATTAGTTGTTATTCCAGAATTTCAATTATCTACTTCCAAAGCTCGTGAAGTATTACCGACCGGGTTATCTGTAGCAGATGCCATATTTAATATTAGTCGTAGCTCCTTATTGGTAGCTGCATTATCATTAGGCAAACTAGACATGATCAAAACAGGCATGCAAGATCGACTACATCAACCATATCGTGCTTCTCTTGTACCTGGCATGCAACAGATACTAGAGCAAGCTACAGAGCAAGGAGCATTAGGTATAGCACTTAGTGGAGCAGGACCTACAATGATCGCTTTTGTAGATCGTCATTCAGTGCAAAAAGAACAACTGGAGCAATATCTGGTAAATACAATGCAAGCGCAAGGAATCAGTGCACAAGCAATGTGGCTCAAGCCTGTAAATGAAGGTGTAATATACTATGATGATATAGAATCTCATTCATTCATGGATGTAATTAAAGGAGAAGTACGTTTATGATTCGTATAGCTGCTTTACCCTCTGGATCCGTTTCACATGAAGCACTTCTTCATATATTAGGAGATCAAGAAATCGAAATCTCTCATCATAAGCTTATCGCAGATGTATTTCTTTCAACGGCTGAAGGGAAAACCGA
>NZ_JAUTBP010000001.1:0-3277500 GCF_030819345.1 Paenibacillus sp. SORGH_AS_0306 | reverse complement strand
GTGAAATTTTAATACCTGTGAAGATGCAGGTTACCCGCGACAAGACGGAAAGACCCCATGGAGCTTTACTGCAACTTGATATTGAACTGGGGTGCGATTTGTACAGGATAGGTGGGAGCCGTAGACATCGGAGCGCAAGCTTCGGTTGAGGCGCCGTTGGGATACCACCCTGATCGCATTTGAGTTCTAACCTCGTACCGTGATCCGGTACAGGGACCGTGTCAGGTGGGCAGTTTGACTGGGGCGGTCGCCTCCTAAAGTGTAACGGAGGCGCCCTAAGGTTCCCTCAGAATGGTTGGAAATCATTCGAAGAGTGTAAAGGCATAAGGGAGCTTGACTGCGAGACAGACACGTCGAGCAGGGACGAAAGTCGGGCTTAGTGATCCGGTGGTACCGCATGGAAGGGCCATCGCTCAACGGATAAAAGCTACCCTGGGGATAACAGGCTTATCTCCCCCAAGAGTCCACATCGACGGGGAGGTTTGGCACCTCGATGTCGGCTCATCGCATCCTGGGGCTGAAGTAGGTCCCAAGGGTTGGGCTGTTCGCCCATTAAAGCGGTACGCGAGCTGGGTTCAGAACGTCGTGAGACAGTTCGGTCCCTATCTGTCGTGGGCGTAGGAAATTTGAGAGGAGCTGTCCTTAGTACGAGAGGACCGGGATGGACGCACCGCTGGTGTACCAGTTGTTCCGCCAGGAGCATCGCTGGGTAGCTACGTGCGGAAGGGATAAGCGCTGAAAGCATCTAAGCGTGAAGCCCCCCTCAAGATGAGATTTCCCAGTATGTAAGACCCCTTGTAGACGACGAGGTTGATAGGTTGGGGGTGGAAGTGCCGTAAGGCATGGAGCTGACCAATACTAATCGGTCGAGGGCTTATCCAATAAGCTAACACGCGATGTTTTCGTTTTCGGATTCAGTTTTCAGGGAGCAACACACCTGCCCGTTTGGTAATGATGGCGGAGGGGTTCCACACGTACCCATCCCGAACACGACCGTTAAGCCCTCCAGCGCCGATGGTACTTGGACCGCAGGGTCCTGGGAGAGTAGGACGTTGCCAAGCGAAGCAAGACGATTGACCGTTTCGAGGAGTGATCCGGCGAGACGGTGACTATTCCCTGATAGCTCAGTTGGTAGAGCACTCGACTGTTAATCGAGTTGTCACAGGTTCGAGTCCTGTTCGGGGAGCCATATGGAGAGGTGTCCGAGTTGGCCGAAGGAGCACGATTGGAAATCGTGTAGGCGTCACAAGCGTCTCGAGGGTTCGAATCCCTCTCTCTCCGCCAGAGGCCGTTTTATTACAGCCACTAGCCTAGAATATTAGTTGTAAATGGACTTGTTCTAAAAGTAATAAGATGTTAGTATGTAAAGTATCTGTTTTATTGTGGCCCGTTGGTCAAGTGGTTAAGACACCTCCCTTTCACGGAGGTAACAGGGGTTCGAGTCCCCTACGGGTCATATTACTTCTTTGGAGATTTAGCTCAGCTGGGAGAGCATCTGCCTTACAAGCAGAGGGTCGGCGGTTCGATCCCGTCAATCTCCACCATAGAATTTTATAGTAAGTATTAATGACGCGGGGTGGAGCAGTCCGGTAGCTCGTCGGGCTCATAACCCGAAGGTCACAGGTTCAAATCCTGTCCCCGCAATTAATCTGGAACCGTGGTGTAGGGGTTAACATGCCTGCCTGTCACGCAGGAGATCGCGGGTTCAAATCCCGTCGGTTCCGCCATTTTCTTTTAAAGAAATTGGTTCGATCATAGACTTTGTAATTCATATTATACTGCGGACGTGGCTCAGCGGTAGAGCATCGCCTTGCCAAGGCGAGGGTCGTGGGTTCGATTCCCATCGTCCGCTCCAATATTTTCTAAATTTTATATGCGCCCTTAGCTCAGCTGGATAGAGCGTTTGACTACGAATCAAAAGGCCAGGAGTTCGAATCTCTTAGGGCGCGCCATTTTTATCTTGATTGGCCGGTGTGGCGGAATTGGCAGACGCGCGCGACTCAAAATCGTGAGGGAAACCGTGGGGGTTCGAGTCCCTTCACCGGCATATTATTTATCGGGACGTAGCTCAGCTTGGTAGAGCACCTGGTTTGGGTCCAGGGGGTCGCATGTTCAAATCGTGTCGTCCCGATACTAAAAAACCATTGATCGTAATGATCAATGGTTTTTTTATGTTCATTTATATTCGTTTTAATTTGCTTATGATAAATAGTTATAAGAATAATATAAAGCTTGCTATAGCATCTACTGTATCGAATTACATCTACTGATATAGATGAATTATACGTACATATTTATAGTTATGATTTTAATAAGAATAACTTAACCTAGCTTTGAAATAGAATAGATTTTATTGAAATGAAATTTTGTTATTTTATTAACTCAAGTGGATTTATATTTGCTATAATGAAATGAAAGAGATACATATGTTCGCCTATTTAGCTTTACTTGAATATATGATTAAGATGATGAATAGTAGTAAGCCCTATAATAAATTACTCTCTATCATCAGTAAGAACTCATTTTATTTATTTGGAAAACAGAATATATGTATTCATTATGATTACTATTTTATTTATAAAAAGAGTATTAATATTTATGTAATAGAACAAGGGAGAGATCGATTTGCGTGTAATGGGAATTGACCCCGGAATTGCGATTGTTGGTTTTGGGTTTATAGATAAAAATGGAAGTAAGTTGACTCCTGTTCAATATGGTTGTATTCAGACAGAAGCTCATACACCTGATGAAGATAGATTATTGCATGTATATGAAGGTACTGTACAACTAATTGAGAAGTATCAACCAGATACGGTTGCTTTTGAAAAACTATTTTTTAACCGTAACGTAACTAATGCGATGTCTGTGAGTCAGGCGCGTGGCGTGATGATCTTAGCAGCTAAACAGAAGGGTTTGCCTATTGCAGAATATACACCAATGCAAGTAAAACAAGCTGTTGTAGGGTATGGTAAAGCTGAAAAAAGGCAAGTTCAAGAAATGATTCGAATGTTTTTGAATTTGCAAAAAATCCCGAAACCTGATGATGTCGCTGATGCATTAGCTGTAGCTGTATGTCATGCTCATTCTTATTTGCTAAATTCGAAGATAAATGAGGTATTGAAAAAATGATTGATTTTTTGCGCGGGCCGATAGTGCATTTAGAAAATGAATATGTGGTTGTAGATATGCAAGGAATCGGGTATCGCGTATTTTGCCCTAACCCTTATGCATGGATGAAAGAGACCGGTGAAGTCACCATTTATATTCATCATCATGTACGTGAAGATGCAATTCAATTATTTGGATTCCCTACACGTGATGAACAGAAATTATTTCGCAAATTGATTGAAGTATCTGGTATTGGTCCACGTGTAGCTCTTGGTATTCTAAGTGGTGGTAGCCCTGAAGGGGTTGTTACTGCTATTTATCAAGAAAATATTACGTTTTTGACCAAACTGCCTGGGATTGGTAAAAAGACTGCACAACGTATGATTCTGGATTTGAAAGATAAATTGGGTGGTATTGGTGATTCTATTATTGCTACAGGATTATTTGCTCTACCAACGACTAGCACTACTTCTGGAGAAGTATGGCCTGAAGTACGTGATGGATTGAAAGCTCTGGGGTATACGGATACCGAATTGGATCGAATCTGGCAAACGTTGAAACACGAAGTATTCCCTGACGATACAGCCGATGATGTTATGAAGAGAGCATTAAAAATGTTATATACTGGTTAACCTCATTACTATGCTAAAATACATTGGAATAATAGAAATTCGATCTATTTTGGTATATTTGGGAACAAAGCTAATAGAGTTGAAAGTTTATTTCTATTTTGCACATATGATGAATATTATAGTAATTGAGATCAAGGGATACTATTTAAAAAAAGGCATTCTATGAACTTATCTTTTGCTAAATATTTATATTAGAATAGCTATGGTATATTTAAAGATAGTGGTAATGAAATTTTAAAAAGATTTAAAAAGACAGGTAGAACAGATGAAGGGGAGCGAATAAAGATGACGGATGACCGCATCATATCTGCTAACTTGATGATGGAAGACCAAGCGGTGGAACTGAGTCTACGTCCCCGTTACCTTTCAGAATATATCGGGCAAACTCGGATTAAAGAAAATATGAAAATTTATATTGAAGCTGCTAAGTTGAGAGGCGAGGCGTTGGATCATGTTCTTTTATATGGCCCCCCAGGGTTAGGTAAAACTACACTTGCTAACATTATTGCCAATGAGCTTGGTGTCAACTTAAGAACAACTTCGGGGCCTGCTATCGAGCGTCCTGGTGATCTAGCGGCTTTGCTGACTAATCTGCAAGATGGGGATGTATTGTTTATTGATGAGATTCATCGATTACATCGGTCTGTAGAAGAAGTCTTGTATCCGGCTATGGAAGATTCGGCGCTTGATATTATGATTGGTAAAGGACCTAGTGCTCGTTCAGTACGTTTGGACTTGCCGCCATTTACATTGATTGGTGCAACAACACGTGCAGGTTTGTTATCTGCTCCTTTGCGTGATCGATTTGGAGTTGTGAGTCGGCTGGAATTATACACAGTCGATGAACTTTCCTTTATTGTAAGCCGGGGATCAGAGATACTTGGTATTGATATTGTAGGCGATGCAGCAGACGAGATTGCACTTCGTGGTAGAGGAACACCTCGTATTGCTAACCGTCTACTCAAACGTGTACGGGATTATGCACAGGTACGTGGTGATGGGATTATCACACCTGAGATTGCAGACGAAGCATTGGATATGTTACAAGTCGATCCGCGAGGATTGGATCAGATTGATCATAAAGTATTGCAAGCGATGATTCATAATTTCCGCGGTGGTCCTGTAGGGTTGGACACTATCGCTGCCACTATCGGTGAAGAAGGTCAAACGATTGAAGATGTATATGAACCCTATCTGCTTCAGTTAGGATTCCTACAACGTACTCCACGAGGACGTATTGTTACGCCTATGGCTTATGATTATTTGGGGATACCTATGCCAGATCATTTGAATGGAAAAGCATAAAATTGAATGAATCGAAAAGGCTGGTTATTTGTAGAGAGCAAGATGCTATAAATAGTCAGTCTTTTTTTGCGCTCAAAGAAGTTACTTACTGTTCAGCTATCCGTATAATTTTGGAGTGTTGAGTGTTGAGTGTTGAGTGTTGAGTGTTGAGTGTTGAGTGTTGAGTGTTGAGTGTTGAGTGTTAGACGTTGTAAGTTAAATAGAGCAATTTTAAATATGTAGTGTAGTAATATAGATATAATTTACAACAAATATAGACGGAGAAAGACAGGACTAGGAAATAGAGGAATTGAATATTAAAACATTTTGAATTAAGAAGACTGGAGTATGATTAATCGCAAGGATTTTGAGAGAATTTCGGTGCAAACCAAGTCATTTGGACTACTTATGCGTATAATGGATAAGAGTGTCGATGTATAAGTATGGACTCAAGAAAGGAACAAGTGAATGAATGTGACTACAAATGTAAATACAACGTTGAAAAAATGGAAGCAAACATTATGGCTTTTGCCTGTAGTGATACTTTTAGCAGGAACATTGCCTCAATCTTCTTATGCAGCAACACCATCTGTCGATAATGAAAAAGTGCGTGTAGGGCTATTTTTAGATGTGGGGAATACATATTCTTCAATAGTCCCTGTAGTTAATGTGAAATCCGCAGGGAGTCTTAGTGTAGGTCAATCGAATAATGGAGTAGTTGATTCTTGGTTATCTATTGGCAATCAAGCAAGCTTTGGTATTGATGGCTATCGGGTGAAAGTATTGGAAACGGCTGATTTTGCTACAGCGGTGGCAGGGATCAAATTATTACAATCGACAAGTGACAAACCTATCGTATTCTCAGCTTCCAAAAATGGTGGCACCGTATATCAATTGTATACAGGGATGTATTCTTCTAAAGCGGCTGCTACGAATGGAGCTTCTCGTGTAGCTTCTACAGTAAGGTCTATTTTGAATGGTCAGACACCTGCGGTAAAAGGTGGTTTCCATTTGTCTGCGGGAAGTTATGCAACTGAAGCACAAGCGAATGCTGGACTTGCTGCTGTCAGTGCAGCTGGATTGGATGGATTTGTCGCTATTACTAAAAGTGGCGGAGCTCTCGCTTACAATGTATGGGTAGGGGAAGAAGCAGATGCGGCTTCTTTGGCAAGTATCAAATCAGTTGCAGCAACAGCATTACCTGATGTCACACTCACTACTGTAAATAGTACACAAGCGGCGCTTATTAAACGTACAAATGTGACTTCAAGTATTACTAGCCCTTCACCGGTTGATCATTATATGGTTAGTGGAACAGATGTCAAAATGATGTTACAAGGAAACGATTCAGGAACTCAAGTGACTGAACGTTCTGCTCGAACATATCGTGGTGATTTTGAAATAAGTAATTATAACGGTCAACTGGCATGGATTAATGTTTTGCCTATGGAAGAGTATCTGTATTCGGTAGTCGGTGGCGAAGTATCTGCTTCATGGCCAGCAGAAGCTTTGAAAGCTCAAGCAGTAGCTGCACGTAGCTATGCTAGATTTCAAGAGCAAGGTTCTAAATTTAAAATAGCAGATGTGGTAGATACTACACTGAGTCAAGCGTATAACGGTGTGAGTGCAGAAGATAAACGAATCATTTCAGCTGTTGATGCTACAGCAGGTGAAATCGTCACAAAAAATAATAAAGTGATTGAGGCGATATTTTCTGCCAATAGTGGCGGGGCTTCAGCTGACCCTTCTGAAGTATGGAACGGCGGTGGAGACGTATTTGTGAGTGTGGTATCAAAAGAAGATGCGGCTTCACAAGCTGCGCTTAAAAATTGGTATCATGTATTATTAGATAACGGAAAGTCTGGTTATGTACGTGAAGATAATGTAAAATTATCAGGCAAGAAAACATCGGCTGGACTAGACTATATGACAGTTACTGCTAAAAATACAAATGTGCGTCCTTTACCAGTGGTACAAAGTAATGTATCTATGGTAGGTCAAATGAATCCAGGTGATCAAGCTGTTGTGTTAGAATTATTACCTGAGTCCAATAGCTATCAGTGGATACGTGGCCCTTTTACTTCGGCGCAAATACTGGCAACGTTAAAAGGTAAAACAACCGCAAGCTTACCATCTACCATCACTTCTATTCAGGTTTCTCAGCGTGGTCCTTCTGGACGTGTTACTGAAATCAAAGTGAATGGAGCTGTTGTGAAAGTGAAGTATCCAGATGTGTTCCGTTCTGCACTCAATAGTCTACCAAGTACATTATTTGATGTGGTAAATACAGCAAATTATGTAGTTGTAGGTTCAAATAATGATCAAAATGAAATGCCAGCTGCCGGAACTGTTATTTTAGGAGCTTCAGGACAGGGAACAGGTTCAAGCTCAACGGTGATTTTAAATGGTGATGGTGTAGCTAGAGTGACTGAAGCAGGTGGATTTTTATTTACAGGTAACGGGAATGGTCATGGATTAGGTATGTCCCAATGGGGCGCTAAAGGTATGGCTGACAAAGGATCAAATTATAAACAAATCTTGCAACATTATTATAACAATGTGCAAATTACGAAGGGGTAAGTAGAACCATGAAAGTAGATGTATATGATTTTGAATTACCAGAGCATTTGATTGCTCAAGTTCCATTGCAAGATCGAACAGCTTCACGCTTGCTTACTTTAAACAAACAAACAGGTGAAGTCAGACATCAGCATTTTGGTGAAATTTTAGATTATTTACATGAAGGCGATACATTGATTTTGAATGATACACGTGTAATTCCAGCTCGTCTATTTGGGATCAAACGTGATACAGGTGCTAAAGCAGAAGTATTGTTATTAACTCAACTGGAAGGTGATCGTTGGGAAGCACTAGTAAAACCAGGTAAAAAGCTGAAAAAAGGCGCTGTAATTGATTTTGGCGGTGAGCTGGAAGCCGTGATTGAAGAAGAATCGGATATGGGGATGCGTGTATTGTCTTTCCGATATGAAGGTATTTTTCAAGAAATTCTAGATCGTCTAGGAGAAATGCCACTTCCTCCATATATTAAAGAAAAGCTAGATGATCGTGAACGTTATCAGACGGTATATGCAAAACATGAAGGTTCCGCAGCTGCACCAACAGCCGGGCTTCATTTTACAAAAGAATTGTTAGATCAAATTGCAGCCAAAGGTGTACAGGTAGGCTTTGTGACTTTGCATGTTGGATTAGGTACATTCCGTCCTATGTCTGTCGAAACGGTTGAAGAACATGTGATGCATGAAGAGTTTTACTCATTGTCTGCTGAGACGGCTCAATTGCTAAATGAAACGAAAGCGCGCGGTGGCCGTATTATTGCTGTAGGGACAACTTCTGCACGTACATTGGAAACTGTAGCTCGTGAAGCAAAAGGGCAATTGATCGAAGCTTCTAGTGGCTGGACGCAGATTTTTATTTATCCAGGGCATGAATTTGGTCTGGTTGATGCAATGGTTACGAATTTTCATTTGCCTAAATCTACCCTGGTCATGTTGGTCAGTGCATTAGCTGGACGAGAGCATATTATGGATGCTTATCAGCAGGCAGTAGCTGAGGAGTATCGCTTTTTCAGCTTCGGCGATGCGATGTTTATTTATTAGAAAATGATTGTATTTCATAGGGATGCTCCCGTATAATTAACTGTTGATGAACGTTGTTGTAAGCTATATCTATAGTGACGTTAACAGGATAAGCTAACTTAGTGATAAGACTGACTATCCTATTTTATAAGCAGAAGGATGAGAACCAATACTATGGCTGGACCTATTACGTACGAACATATCAAAACTTGTAAGCAATCAGGAGCACGTCTTGGACGTGTTCATACTCCGCATGGAGTTATTGAAACACCTGCTTTTATGCCTGTAGGTACACAAGCAACAGTCAAAACGATGAGTCCAGAAGAATTAAAACAGATGGATGCGCATATTATTTTGAGTAATACGTATCATTTGTTTCTTCGTCCAGGACATGATTTGATTCGTGATGCTGGTGGGTTACACAAATTTATGAACTGGGATCGCCCAATTTTGACAGACAGCGGTGGATTCCAAGTATTTAGTCTGAGCGATATGCGTAAAATTAGTGAAGAAGGTGTTCATTTTAAATCGCATTTGAATGGAGATAAGTTGTTCTTATCCCCTGAAATTGCAATGGATATTCAAAATTCATTAGGTTCGGATATTATGATGGCATTTGATGAATGTCCTCCATATCCTGCTGAATATGAATATGTGAAAAAGTCACTTGAACGTACGACTCGCTGGGCAGAACGTTGCCTTGAAAGTCATGGTCGTCCACATGATCAAGGGCTGTTTGCAATCGTTCAAGGTGGGATGCATGAAGATCTACGTAAACAAAGTGCACTTGATTTGACTTCGATGGATTTCCCGGGGTATGCTATTGGTGGACTGAGTGTAGGTGAGCCTAAAGACTTGATGTATCAAGCTTTGGATTTCACTATACCGTTTCTTCCGCACAATAAGCCACGTTATCTTATGGGTGTCGGTTCGCCTGATGCTTTGATCGAAGGATCGATTCGTGGAGTAGATATGTTCGATTGTGTGTTGCCTACAAGGATTGCACGCAATGGTACAACCATGACTAGTGAAGGACGCGTAGTGGTACGTAATGCAAAATATGCACGTGATTTTGGACCACTTGATCCGAACTGTGATTGTTATACGTGTCGGAATTATTCCCGTGCCTATCTGCGTCACCTCATCAAAGCAGACGAGACATTTGGTCTACGATTGACCACTTATCACAATCTGCATTTCTTATTGAATCTGATGAAAAATGTACGTCAAGCGATTATGGATGATCGTCTTCTGGACTTTAAAGAAGAGTTCTTCACGCAATATGGACTACATGATAATGATAAAGGGTTCTAAAAAAACGGTATGTACATGACATCCATCGAAAACGATATGATATTGTTTTTCGATTAATGGTTGATAAGAAAAAGGGGGAAATAACATGTTTGAAACAGCAGCAGCTGCAGGTGGAACAGGCGGTATCTGGGGAGCAATCCTTCCATTTGTATTTATGTTCGTTATTTTTTACTTCTTACTGATTCGTCCGCAACAAAAGAAACAAAAGCAACGTAAAATGATGTTAAATACGTTGTCTAAAGGTGATAAAGTGGTAACGATCGGTGGATTGCACGGTACGATTGCTGAAATCACAGACGATATCGTTGTTTTGCGCGTAAACGATGTTACTAAATTAACATTTGATCGTGCTTCAATCAGTCATGCAACAGGCGAAAAAGCACCTGTTTTGACTAAATAATTACGTGTATTGATCCTTAATAATAATGTTTACATCGAAGCGGGCCTGATTAACAGGTCCGTTTTTTGCTTGAAGATGATATATTGAAGTAGATAGGATAAACATAAAGTATGAATAAGGAGGTGCAATATGCAACCGACAGCGTTGATGAGTTCATGGCAGCCTGTGGCAGCGATTGTGATCTTTTTGATCATATATGCAGTTTGGATGACCGATCGGATCAGTAGAGCGTTAGTTGCGTTAGCAGGAGCTCTGATTTTTCTTGTGATTGGTATTGTGCATTGGCAAGATGCTTATATGATGCATATCCAGTGGAATACGATCTTTCTCTGGATCGGTATGATGCTCATTGCGGCTGTGATGAATCGAAGTGGCTTGATACCGTATGCAGCGATCTATAGTCTGAAATGGACAAAAGGTGGGCCTGTACGGGTTATGCTTTTGCTGACTTGTTTGACTGCTATTGGTTCAGCACTGTTAGATAGTGTCACGATGGTATTATTGATCGTACCGGTCACATTTGTGATCACTCGTAAATTAGAGCTGAATACTGTTCCTTTTTTGATTGCTGAGATTTTGGTGAGTAATCTGGGCGGTGCTGCGACATTGATTGGGCATCCGGTGAATATTTGGATCGGATCGGCTAATCCTCAGTTGACCTTTAATTTATTTCTGACAGTACTTGGACCTATTGTACTTATATTATTAATTGTAAATGTAGGACTGTTATTGTTGTTTTATCGCAAATCATTCCGTCAACACTCACTCAAGGCTCCACTGCAACATTTGGAGGAAGAAGCGCGTTCTTATATTCAGAACCCTCGTCGCGCAATAGCGATATTGATTATATTTATAGTGACGTTGCTTGCGTTTGTAAGTCAGAACTGGATAGGCATTGAGACTCCTGTGATTGCTTTAAGCGGCGCTGTATTGATGCTGTTAGTTAGTACTCGATCCCAGTGGCGTACTGGCGAAATCTGGCGTGAGATCGAATGGGAAACCGTTTTGTTTTTTATCGGGCTATTTATATTGGTAGGCGGTCTAGTCGATACAGGATGGATTAGTCTGGGAGCTACACAATTATTAGAATTAACGAATGGCAATCTGGGATTTGCAGCGATGATTATATTGTGGATAACAGGTCTGGTATCTGCGGCGATTGATAATATTCCATGGGTTGCGACGATGATTCCTTTAATTCAAGAAGCAGGAGTGCAAATGAATGCAGATGCGCCTGCTGTGCTTAACCCTCTCTGGTGGGCTTTATCCCTAGGTGCTTGTATTGGTGGAAATGGCACATTAATCGGTGCTTCTTCCAATCTATTAGTCGCTGCTATAGCTCATCGTGAAAAACATCATTTTAGTTATATGGAATTTTTGAAAGTAGGATTACCATTAACACTTATTTCTTTGGCAATAGCTTCTGCTTATCTTTATTTTATTATCTTGTGAATGTAGCAGGAGATTCCAATTCAATGCAGAATTACTTAATGTTGAGCATGGACAAATAAAAAAATAGACAGGGTAATCAAGTGTGGGAAGGAAAGGTGCTCCAATGGCGATGGAAGAATTGACCAATGCCGAGCTTACTGAAGTGATTGAGACATTATGCGAAAGTAAAGCAGAAGAATTTCGTCTGCTTGGCTACGAAAATGTGACTTCAGATGAGATATGGGATTGCCTCGGCCACAAATATGATAAGCAGGGGATGCCCAAACTTCATGAGTTGGTTAGTGACATTTTGTCGATGAGGGTAAATCAGTTTATGAATTATGTAACAATGTCATCTTATAAAAGCGCACCAGATACTTGGAACCAGGCACCGTTGGATCAATCATAAACTGTTGAATAACAGCATGAACCAATGATAAGCTGGAGTCGGTACTTTATCGACATCAGCTTGTTTATTTTGCAGACCAGTGGTAAATTGACTGTAATTTGTGCCATCGCTATAATAGGAATATTGAGAATGAAAGGGGAACCACATACGGGATGAAAAGAATCATCAGCTTCGTAGTCGTTATGCTCGTCGTTGCTGGCGTTATTGGCGCAACGACACCGTTATTTAAGGATGTTCGTTTAGGACTGGATCTTAAAGGCGGTTTCGAGATTTTGTATCAGGCTACGCCAACCACGCAGGGGGAACAAGTCACCAGGGAATCATTATTGCAAACAGCAAAAAGTTTGGAACAACGTGCAAATGCTTTGGGTACCAGTGAACCAGAAATTACAACAGAGGGTACAGATCGTATTCGTCTGAAAATTGCTGGAGTTACGGACGAAGCAACCGTTCGCCAAACGATGAAAGAACCAGCGGAATTAACATTCCGTAGCGCAGATGGCTGTACAACAGATTCTTCTGCGAAAAAAGATGAAGCAACAAGCAAATCTACAAGTAGCACTAAAAAATCTGATGCTACGAGTAAATCGACTTCCAAAGACAGCAATGAAGTATCGACTCAATCGGCAGGAGCAACACAAGAAATTAATGTTGATCCAACGACTGGAGAAGCTACAACTGCCCCTGGAGATACATACAATGGCGCAGCAGAGCAGGATCCAGCAGCACAAGATCCGCTTAAAGTATATTGTAAAGTAGAATTGACAGGTAATGATTTCACAGAAAATGGAGCATCTATTTCGTACACTCAACTGAATGAGCCACAAATTGCTATTAAGTTGAAAGATGCAAGCAAATTTGCTGAGATCACTAAACGTTTGACAGGTCAAAACTTAGCTATTTTCCTAAATGATCAATTGCTTTCTGCTCCTAGAGTACAAGGTGAACTTTCAGACGGAACAGCTGTTATTACAGGTACGTATACACAAGAAGAAGCACAACAATTGAAAGACCAGATCAACTTGGGTGCTTTGCCACTTAAATTGACAGAAGTGTATTCACAAAGTGTTGGCGCAACATTGGGTCAACAATCATTGAAAGATACATTGCTTGCAGGTGTTATTGGTTCGATCTTGATCCTGTTATTTATGGCTCTTGTCTATCGTGTGCCTGGTCTAATCGCAGGTTTCTGTATTATTGTTCATACATGGCTGTTGGTTATGATCTTTATTGCAGGCGACTTTACATTAACCTTGCCAGGTATTGCAGCATTTATTCTCGGCGTTGGTATGGGTGTAGATGCGAATATTATTACCTACGAACGGATCAAAGATGAACTTCGTAGTGGTAAGAGCTTATTGTCTGCATTCAAAGCAGGTGGACGTAATTCATTCGGAACAATTATGGATGCTAATATCACAACGATTATTGCTGGTGCTGTAATGTTCGCATTAGGTACAGGGGCAGTAAAAGGTTTTGCATTAGTATTGATTCTTAATATCATAGTAAGTATCTTGACGAATGTGTTCTTCTCTCGCTTCTTGCTATCTTTGCTTCTCAAAGGAAAGATTATTACCAAAGCGAAGTCGTTCGGTGTAAAGGAGAGTGAACGCAGTGCGCTTTAAGTGGAATTATGATTTTATCAAAATCAGTAAGTATTTCTATACGTTCTCGATCATTTTGATCGTACTTGGTATTTTGAGTCTAGCGATCTTCAAATTAAATTATGGCGTTGATTTCCGTTCAGGTTCTAATGTGGATGTCACATTAACAAAACCGATCACAGAAGCTCAAGCCAAACCAGTTATTGAAGCTTTAAAATTGAGTGATGATCCTAGTATTACAATCGGTGATGGACGAATGAATGTCCGTTTCGAAAAAGTATTAAGTGATACTCAAGAAAATCAGTTCAAACAAGCATTTACCAAACAATTGGATAGTGGAGCTTCTTTTGAAGTCAACACTGTAGATCCAGCGATTGCACAAGAATTAGAGCGTAATGCTTTGTGGGCAGTATTAGCTGCAAGTTTGGGTATTATTATCTACATTACGATTCGTTTTGAATGGCGCTTTGCTGTCGCTGCGGTTGTAGCCATGCTACATGATGCATTTATCGTAATTGCGATTTTCTCTATTTTCCGTTTGGAAGTCGATCTTACCTTTATTACAGCGATCCTGACTATTATCGGTTACTCGCTAAATGATACTGTCGTTATCTTTGACCGTATCAGGGAAAATCTACGCTTCTCTAAACAGAAGAAAACTGGTGATGTTAAAACCATCGTCAACAACAGTATTTCTCAAACCATGACTCGTTCACTCAATACAGTATTAACTGTATTTATCGCTTGTGTATGTTTGTTCATATTCGGCAGTGAGTCGATTCGTATGTTCTCATTAGCAATGATTCTTGGTCTTGTATTTGGTGCTTACTCTTCTGTCTTTATTGCTAGCCCATTGTGGTTGTTGCTTAAAAACAGACAAAAACCAAAAGCGAAAACTCCGTCTAAAACGACGGCGTAACATTGCAAGTCCAACATGTTGAAGCCGCGTCCTGTTACAGACGCGGCTTTATGTTGTTTTAGGAGGGGAAATCGTGAAAAACCAAGATATCCATCAAGGAGAAAAGGTGTTTTGGACATCGGTTGTTACGGGACTCGGATTGGCGATTGTCAAAGGAGTTACCGGTTATATTGCTAACAATAAAGCATTGATGGGAGATGCATTATATACAGCTTCTACAGCGGCAAGTAGTCTTGTCGAACGTTTATCCAATCCCAATGGGAATGCAAAACAGCATACACGCCAACATAACAAATTAGCGCAAAATCAACCTCCTGCCAAAACAGGTGCTCCATTTGCTAACTTGATGATAACTGTGCTTTTGTTGTTAGGTGGATTAGAAATTGGCATTTCAGCTATACGAGATATGATGTCTATAGAGACTCCTGATCCTAAGCCGTATGCGATTATTCCTGTATTTTTATCTATTGCTATCAATGAAGCGGTATTCCGTTATCGTTATCGTTATGCGAAAAAGCAAAAAAATGCTCGTCTGGCAGATGATGTAGATAATCACCGTTATTCGTTGTACTCTTCTATTCTGGTACTTGCGGGAATGTTAAGTACAATTGCAGCTTTGGAACTGAATATCGATCAACTGTATTATATCGAACCGATTTCAGCTATTCTGGTGGCTGGTATTGTATGGCGTCAAGGATATCGAATTGCGAAGCATTCTATTTATGGATCACTGGTACAAGAATTGGATCAACAGGATGCTGTAGATTTTATGGATACAGTCCAACGTGTACAGGGTGTGATCACTGTAGAAGAATTAAAAGCACAAGAAGTAGGAGACAGTGTCAAAATCGATCTTAAAATCAGTGTGAATCCACAAATTACGGTTCGAGAAGCGGCAGAAATTTCAGAGTATGCCAAAAATTTATTGTTAAGTCGTTTTGCTCATGTCAGTAGTGTACAGGTACAAGTAGTACCTTATAACGGTGGATATCCGTATAAATCGAATTATGAACTGACACAAAGCAGAGATACATCTGGAAACGGTATGCTTCAATAAGGAGGAACCATATGATTCATTCACAATATCATTGGAATATTCGTCGTCCTGATCAGACGATTTCACAGTCTCTAGCGAACAAGTTGGGCATATCTTCATTAATGTCTACTCTTTTAACCAGTAGAGGCTATACAGAGGAACAACAAGCACTGCATTTTCTTCATGGAAGTCGTGATGATATTCATGATCCGTATTTGCTAGCAGGGATGACAGAAGCGGTCGCACGAATACGTCAAGCTTTAGAACAAAAGGAAAAAATATGGATCTATGGGGATTATGATGCAGATGGTGTATCCAGTACGACCCTTATGATCTATTTGTTGCGTCATTTACAGGCTGACTTTGATACTTATATTCCTCATCGTTCCAAAGAAGGATATGGACTGCATCAACATGCGATCGATCAAGCTCATGCACAAGGCGTAACCTTAATTATTACGGTGGATACAGGTATTAGTGCAGTAGAACAAATTGCTCATGCAGCCCAATATGGTATAGATGTTATTGTTACCGATCATCACGAACCACCTGCTGTGTTGCCACAAGCGTATGCGTTAGTGAATCCGAAGCTACCTTATTGCCCATATCCTTTTAAAGGGTTAGCAGGTGTTGGGGTTGCTTTTAAGCTGGCTCACGCTTTATTAGGTTCTATGCCTGAGCAATGGTTAGAAATCGTCGCTATCGGTACGGTAGCCGATCTGATGCCACTTGAAGGTGAGAACCGCATGATGGTACGTGCAGGTGTAGAAAAAATGAAAAATAGTTCATTTGTAGGGATTACCGCTTTGATGAATGTAGCTGGTATTGAACATGAACAAGTATCGGCTACACATATTGCATTTGCAATGGCTCCACGTATCAATGCAAGTGGACGAATGGAACATGCGATGCGTGCTGTAGAATTGTTGACTACAACAGATGCAGAGCAAGCTGATTATATTTCTCATGAGCTGGATCAATTAAACAAATCTCGTCAGGAGCTTGTAAATACGATCACTCAAGAAGCACATCAGATGGTTGCAAAAGGGTATGAGGGACAGACCAAAGAGATTCCAGATGTGATTGTAGTCGCAGGAGAAGGTTGGAATCCAGGTGTAGTTGGGATTGTGGCTTCTAAATTGTTAGACCGTTATTATCGTCCTACGATTGTATTGGGAATTGATCCCGTAACAGGTCTGTGTAAAGGTTCTGCTCGTTCGATTGACGGATACGATATTTATCAAGCCCTACTGAACTGTGCCGATTTAATGGATCATTTTGGAGGACATCCGGCGGCGGCAGGAATGACACTTCATCGTGATCAATTGGATGCTTTTCGTCACGCTTTGAATGAGCGAGCAGCTACCATCTTAACAGAAAAAGAGTTGGTTCCACAGACGCAAGCCGATTGTGAATGTGAGTTAAGCGAATTATCTTTATCTGCGATTGAAGAATTAGATCAATTGGCTCCATTTGGGATGTCTAATCCATTACCCCGGATTGTGTTGCGCGGTGTTAAAGTGATTCAAGCCAAAACGATTGGTAAAACAGGTACACATCTGCGATTAGTTGTAGAGCAAGGGGATACGATGATAGAAGGTGTTGCTTTTGGTAAAGGAGAACTTGCAGGTTTACTTGCTGAAGGAGATCATATCGATCTGCTCGCCGAAACGAGTATCAATGAATGGCGGGGTAATCGCAAACCTCAATTGATGATTCAGGATATCGCTGTACCGGGCTTACAAATCTGGGATCGTCGTGATTGCAAAGCGATCGATAGTGAATTGACCAAAGTTCGTCAACAATTTGGACGTTATATGGCGATGGAACAAGGACAATGGGCGATATTAAGTGAAGAAGATGAAGATTTATTAAAAAGCCAATTGTGTGATGTATCCCTTTGGGGTTATGATAGAAAGGCTGGCATTATCGCTGGCAATACTATTTCTATGCAATATGGTGCAGAAGCTGTACGCACGTTATGTGTATTGTCTTTACCAGCGCATACAGGGCAATTGGATATGATTTTTGCCCAGTTCACTTCTCTTGAAAATATCATTCTTCTCCATGATAAGCGGCAACAGCAGGAACTTCTGCAAAAACCTGATCGAGATCAATTTAAATTGATCTATGGATGGCTTGTCAAAAGCAATCAGCAATTTGTTCATGAAGATGAGCTTATTCCTTACCTGAGTCAAAAAACATCCAGTTCAATAAGAATGGTACAGCTTATGCTGGAAGTATTCGAGGAACTGGAATTTATTATCCGAGAGCAAGGAAAGGTTACGGTTAATACTTCTCCTTCCAAACGTCCTCTGGATAGTTCGAAGCGGTATCAGGAACTTAGCGAGCTGGCTGAAATGGAATATATGTTATGTGAAAGTGATCTGCCGCAGTTAACATCATGGATGATTTCCCGCATGCAAGGCGCGTCATAACAAAAAAAGTATAGGGTTATACAGGTTTTTATTTTGAGGAGGAGATTTTTTTGGATTTTAAAGAGTATATTCGCGTGATTCCTGATTTCCCGCAAGAAGGAATCAGTTTTAAAGATATCACAACTTTGATGCAAAATGGACCTGTCTACCAACAGTCTATCAATGAATTGAAAAAAATGGTTGAGCATTTACAAATTGATGTGATTGCTGGTCCAGAAGCACGCGGTTTTGTAGTAGGTGCTCCACTTGCTTATGCATTAGGTGTAGCTTTTGTACCTATTCGTAAAGCTGGTAAACTTCCTTACAAAACGATTCAAGCTGATTATGCACTTGAATATGGTCAAGATAGCCTGGCAATGCATGCTGATGCGATCACAGAAGGACAAAATGTTCTGATTGCTGATGACCTACTTGCTACAGGTGGAACTATTGCTACATCTATCAATTTGATTCGTCAATTAGGTGGTAATGTAGTTGGTACAGCATTTATGATCGAGTTGCAAGATTTAAATGGTCGTGAAAAATTACCAGACGTTGATGTGTTCACATTGACACAATATCCGTTCTAAAACAGAGCATTTCCCGGGAAATAAAAAGAATCATATATAAAAAGTGTTGTAAGATCGCCCGATTACCAATAACTATTATTGGTAAATCGGGTTTTTTGGCGTTTTTTGAGCTAAATTGGTCAAAAATGAGTTTTTTTATGAAACCTATTGAATAGAAGCCCGTATAACATTGTAGAAGCATACTGTATGTACAGTTATTTCTGTATCAAATAGTCATGCTATTTTAAAGATAAAGGAGGGGGAAGTATGGCTAACATTCGTGAGACGGACTTACCCGGTATTGGCAGGAAATTTTCAGTAGAAACAGAAGAGAGTGAGAAAATTTCGATTATTGTCCATGAAGATGGGAAGCGAGAGATTTTTCACAATCCACCGGACAGCCCGGAAGAGTATGAGTTGGTCGTTACACTTGGAGATGTAGAAGCTCGTCAAATTGCTAGTATTATTGGTGGAATGAGTTATCGACCTAGTGGACTGGAACAAGCTGAATTATCGTTATCTCAATTAAGTATCGAATGGTACAAATTGAAAAGAAATATGGATTGTCTGGGGAAAACGATTGGCGACTTAGCGATTCGGGAAAATACAGGCACTGTCGTTATTGCAAGTATTGAATCCAGTCGTAAGCAGAAGATCAGTCCAGGGCCAGAATATGTACTGCAAGAAGGATATACACTTGTAGTAGCTGGTGAGCGTAGTGGTATTCAGATTCTTAAGCAATTGCTTGAGAGGGGGTCTGGATAATATGGACTATATTGTTTTTGAGATTGGGATTGCTGTTCTGTTAGTAGCGCTAGCAGGATTACTTGCATCCAAATTGAAGTTCTCGGTAGTTCCTTTTTATATTTTAGCAGGAATGGCTGTAGGACCTCATGCACCGGTATTCGGCATTTTAGATTTTCGATTTATTCAAAGTGCGGAATTGATTGAATTTATGGGAAAGATTGGCGTTATTTTCCTGCTGTTCTATCTGGGACTCGAATTCTCGGTAGGTCGGTTGGTCAAAGCCGGTAAATCAATAGCGATTGGCGGAACGATTTATATTGGAATTAACTTTACACTTGGATTGCTATTCGGTTTTGCTACTGGATTCGGCATCAAAGAAACATTGGTGATTGCAGGGATTACAACGATCTCTTCTAGCGCGATTGTAGCGAAAGTGTTAGTTGATCTCAAACGGACTGCTAATCCAGAAACAGAAATGATCCTCGGCATTATTATGTTTGAAGATGTATTTTTAGCAGTGTATCTGTCTGTACTCTCCGGTCTATTATTAAGTGGAGCGACTTCTATTGGTGGTATTCTTCTATCTGCTGCTCTAGCGCTTGGATATATGTTACTTATTCTAGTCATCGGACGCAAAGCTGTACCGTTATTGAATAAGCTACTCAATATCCCGTCGAATGAAATTTTTATGTGTACTGTATTTGCTGCATTATTTTTAATTGCTGGATTTTCCGAGACGATTCATGTCGCAGAAGCAATCGGTGCTTTGTTAGTAGGGCTTGTTCTTGCCGAAACTTCGCATATGCATCGGATCGAAAAAATTATTTTACCTTTCCGTGATTTCTTTGGCGCATTGTTCTTCTTTAGCTTTGGATTAACAATTGATCCATTGTCATTAGGTGGAAATGCTGTCTGGTTAGCGATCGGCGCTGTAATCTTGACGATGATTGGTAACTACTCGGCAGGAATGTTAGCAGGCAAAACAGCTAACTTGTCACCTAAATCTTCATCCAATGTAGGGCTAACGATTATGTCACGTGGTGAGTTTTCAATTATTGTAGCGAATCTGGGTGCTGCTGGAGGACTGGCTGCGATTTTACAACCGTTTGCTGCAATCTATGTATTAATTTTAGCAATTTTAGGTCCTTTGATGACCAAAGAATCGAAATGGATTCACAATGGAATAGCTCGTATTTTCAGACTCAAAAAATAAGCAAATTATTTTCCTATAACACGTCGAGCGAACAGATGTGAGCGTTATTCAGCAACCATATATTTAGTATGGTATATGACTCGTATTATAAGAAAATGACTTGCTTGGGATGGTCATCATGACCTTAATATCTCGAACAGAAAATACAACGCTATTTTTAAAAAGAAACAAAGTATAGCATTCAATAAAAAAAGACTACCTTTGTACAATTATTTTGTACGCTAAAGGTAGTCTTTTTATTTTAAAGTAGTGAAGATGAATATATTAATCTATCAATCTGGATTTTTGGCTGGCAAAGATGGATCGTCTTTATCATTCGATAATCCGGTTACATGTAGCAAACGGAAAAACAAACTCAGTACAATACCTACAATCGTAGCAAGTGCCATGCCTTTTAACTCTACAGAGCCAAATTTCAAAGTCGCTCCGCTTAGACCTGTAATCAGTACCATAGTAGTAAGTAGCATGTTTTGCGCTTTGGAATAATCGACTTTTTGCTCGACTAGAATACGTAGACCAGACGCAGCAATAACTCCAAATAGCAGTAGAGAAACACCGCCCATAACCGGTTGAGGAATAGCAGAGATTGCTCCTGTAAATGTGCCTGAGAATGATAATACGATAGCAAATAACGCTGCACCTGCAATCACATAAATAGAGTACACTTTCGTCAACGCCATAACACCGATATTTTCACCATAAGTAGTATTCGGTGTAGAACCGACAAACCCGGATAAGATCGTAGAAATACCATTACCTAATAAGGAACGATGTAGCCCTGGATCTTTGGATAAATTTTTGCCAACGATATTACTGGTGACTAGCAAGTGACCTACATGTTCTACAATAACAACTAATGCCACTGGAATAATAGTCAAAATAACAGACCAGTTAAATGAAGGTGTCACAACCTGTGGTAATTGGATAAAGCTTGCTTCATGAATTTTGGTGGTATCGACTAATCCCATCGGAAAAGCGAGTCCATAACCAACAGCAATACCAATTAGAATATGTATGATTTTGGGAAATCCACGAAACGTTACTGCACCTAGCAGGGTAACTCCCAGTGTAATCAGCGATAACGTAATGACTTTCATATCAGGAGCCCATGTACTTGCATCTGTACCTGAAGGAGCTATAAATCCAGCCATTTGTGCAGCAACCGGAATCAGTTCAAGTCCGATCAAAGCCACAATAGCGCCCATCGCTGCTGGTGGGAATACAATATCTAACCAGCGTGTACCAGCATATTTTACAATAAGAGCGACTAGTGCAAAGATAACTCCTGTTATAATAAAAGCACCTAAAGCTAGAGAATATCCATTCTCATCAAATCCGTATTTGGTCAAAACAAGGGTAACTGGAGCGATAAAAGCAAAACTAGAACCGAGATAAGCCGGAATTTTGCCCCGACAGATCCAAATGTAAAGCAGGGTTCCTATACCATTCATCAATAAAATCATACCTGGATCAACATGGAATAGATTAGGAACAAGAACAGTACTTCCGAACATAGCAAAAAGATGCTGTAAGCTTAACAGCAATCCCTGAAATAAAGGCAGTTTCTCATTCACTTGAATTTCACGCTGCACGCTATTCACTCCTCTGTATCAAATGGCACTACTTCAATCATGAAACAACTGTCTGACTCACAACCAGAACGCATATCTTTAATAGCTTAATGAGTTTGGATGTTTTTTTCAATAACGTTTTTCAGAAAAGCTTGATAATCTTCATAAACCATTCATCCAGAATGGTTGACGCGGATACGTGCAAGAGGCATAATTATAGGAAATCCCCTTTTCGGAACCTGATGCCACACAGATATGGGCAGGTTCCATTTTGATATGTATTTTTGACAACTACTGAAAATTTTAAAAAAGATGTGAAAACAGGTGACATTCTTTGTTTTTTAAAGGAACTCACAATGTTTATTTATAAATAGAAAGGATACGACAACGATTCTATGGGCATAGAGCGATTACTTGAAAAGGCGTCCGCCTACATTAAAGAAAAGGATCTTCACCGCATACGGGAAGCCTATGAGTTTGCTGATCAAGCCCATCACGGCCAGGTGCGGAAGTCAGGAGAACCTTATATTTTGCATCCTTTGGCGGTTGCAGATATTGTTGTTGGTATGGAAATGGATACGATCTCCATTATCGCCGCACTTCTGCATGATGTTGTTGAAGATACCACCGTATCCCTTGATGAAATTCGTACCCGGTTTGGCGATAATTGTGCCATGCTGGTTGATGGTCTAACCAAGCTAGAACGAATTAAATTCCGCTCCAAAGAAGAACAACAAAATGAGAATTACCGTAAAATGTTTATCGCAATGGCGCAAGATATCCGCGTAATTGTAATCAAGCTAGCTGACCGCCTGCATAATATGCGTACGCTCAAATACCAATCCGAAGAAAGCCAACGTCGGATTGCATACGAAACGCTTGAAATTTTCTGTCCTGTTGCTCATCGTCTGGGTATTTCGGCGATTAAATGGGAAATGGAAGATATTGCACTTCGTTACTTGAATCCACAACAGTACTATCGTATTGCTAATTTGATGCACAAAAAACGTGCTGAACGTGAACAATATATCGATAATGTTATCGGTCGTATTAATGAAAAGCTATCAGAGATGGGTGTAGAAGCTGACCTTTCTGGTAGACCGAAACATATTTATAGTGTGTATCAAAAAATGACGATCAAAAATAAACAGTTTAATGAAATCTATGATCTGCTGGCGATCCGTATTATCGTAGATAATATTAAAGATTGTTATGCAACACTCGGTATTATTCATACTTTATGGAAGCCGATGCCTGGTCGGTTTAAAGATTATATCGCGATGCCTAAAACAAATATGTATCAGTCTTTGCATACTACGGTTGTAGGGCCAAATGGTGAACCTACAGAAGTACAGATTCGTACATGGGATATGCACCGAACCGCTGAATTTGGTATTGCGGCTCACTGGGCATACAAAGAAGGCACAACAGGTACAATCGAAAATAAAGTTCCTTTTTTCAAAGAAATTCTCGAATTACAGCATGAAGCGAAAGATGCTTCTGAATTTGTAGAATCCCTTAAAATGGACTTTTTCTCTGATCTAGTGTTTGTATTTACACCAAAAGGCGAGGTCATTGAATTACCAATCGGTTCAGTACCACTGGATTTTGCTTACCGTATTCATACCGAAGTGGGGAATCGAACGATTGGTGCTAAAGTCAACGGTCGTATTGTACCGCTCGATCACCGCTTAAAAACAGGCGATATTATTGAAATTTTGACTTCCAAACATTCATACGGCCCAAGTCAGGATTGGCTCAAAATTGCGCAGTCTTCTCATGCACGTAGCAAAATCAAGCAATGGTTCAAAAAAGAAAAACGTGAAGAGAATGTAGAAAAAGGTCGCGATGCATTAGAACGTGAAATTAAGCGCCTCAATCTGGAGCCTTCTGTCTGGTTAACCGATGATAAATTAGTCGAAGTCGGTAAAAAGTTTGCTTTTCATGATAGCGAAGATATGTTATCTGCTATAGGATTTGGCGGCATTACAGCAGCTCAAGTCTGTACACGTTTAACTGAAAAATTGCGTAAAGAACAAGAAGAATCCGCAATTATTGAACTGAGTGAACAGGTTAAAGAAGTCAAAACAGCACCGGAAGAAAAACGTCCACGTCCAACCAATGGTGTGAGCGTCAAAGGTATTGATAATCTATTAGTCCGTTTTGCTCGATGTTGTAATCCAGTTCCAGGTGATGATATTGTCGGTTATGTTACACGCGGACGGGGTGTGTCGATTCACCGTAGCGATTGTACGAATGTACCTGATGTCAGTGATAACAGTGAAGCAGCACGTATTATCGAAGTTGGCTGGGAAAATGCAGTCGAATCGAACTACAGTGTTGATATTGAAATTACCGGTCATGATCGCCGTGGATTGCTAAATGAAGTGTTGCAGACAGTAGCTGAAAATAAAACTAATATTTCAGCTGTGTCTGGACGTTCAGACAAAAATAAAATGGCAATGATTCATATGACGATTCTGATTCGTAATACCGATCATTTACAATCGGTTGTTGATAAAATTAAACGAATCCAAGATGTATATACCGTTCACCGGATTATGCAGTAAAACCAACACATGATGATCTAAATTGAAAAGAAGCTAATCTCCTTTACTGGAATGTTTAGCTTCTTTTCTACATAGAAAGGCAGGATTTGAATTTATGAGAGTAGTCGTTCAACGTTGCAAACATGCTTCTGTCACTGTAAATGAAGAAATTGTCGGGCAGATTGGTAAAGGATTAATGGTGTTAGTCGGTGTTACTCATACAGATACGATCGAAGATGCGAAGTATCTTGCAGGCAAAGTAGCAGGCATTCGTATTTTTGAAGATGAGCAAGGTAAAATGAATCTAGGTCTACAGGATATCGGTGGTGAAGTATTATCGGTATCCCAGTTTACGCTATATGGAGATTGCCGCAAAGGAAAGCGCCCGGGGTTCAGTGATGCTGCACGTCCTGAAGTCGCTACGCCTATCTATGAAGCGTTTAACGAGGCTTTGCGCAGTCTAGGAGTAGGTGTAGAAACAGGAATATTTGGCGCAGATATGGATGTATCTCTGACCAATTGGGGACCAGTAACATTGATTATTGATAGCCCTGCTGCTAAAAATTAATACGTTGATATGTAGATGATCGTGATCAAAAATATAATATTAACAAGATGAAAAGGGCAATCTTTGAGACAAAAGATTGTCCTTTTTGTTATTTATTTATCAATTCAAGAGCTGATTGTGGTAGAAGAACAGGAGAACAGGGTAATAAGAAAGCGAGAACAATTACAGTACTATACTGTATTGATTAACTAGATAGCAACACGAAAGGAGAACAATTCCCATGAGTAAAGTAGCATTCTTATTAGCAGACCAATTTGAAGATTCCGAAATGCAGGTACCTTATGACGAGCTAAAAAAAGCAGGTCATGATGCAGATATCATCGGTCTCCAAAAAGGAGAAACGGTGAAAGGTAAAAACGGTAAAGAGGAATACACGATCGAAAAAGCAATCAGTGAAGTTAATGCTGCGGATTATGATGCAGTTGTAATCCCTGGTGGTTCTTCACCTGAAGGCTTGCGTTTGGATCAAGACATTTTGAAATTTGTTACTGAAGTAAATACAGCGAAAAAACCAATCGCAGCGATTTGCCACGGTCCACAAATTCTGGCAAGTGCTAATTTGCTTAAAGGACGTACGATCACTTCATTCCCTCCATTAAAAGACGATATGGTCAATGCAGGAGCAACGTTTGAAGATGGTGAAGCGATTGTAGATGGTAATTTTATTACTTCTCGTACGCCAAAAGACGAGCCTGCGTTTGTACGTGAAATATTAAAAGCATTGTAAGTGTAACGCACCACGAAAAGATTTCTTTTTCTTAAATAGTATGTCTGTAATACGTATTTAAAATACAGCAAGGAGGTAATGACAATGACTAAACATATTCAAGCTTATTTTCAAACAGAAGATCAAGCAGAGGGTGCTAGAACAGCTCTGCAAACGTTCAATGTAAAACAACTTGAGGTGGGACGATTGCCACACCAAATTAGTCAAAGTGGTAAAGTATTAGTACCACTCGTTCCGATTGCTACAAATACAGGCGGTGCTGTAGGTACAGCAGGAGCTCCATCTGGAGCAGGTCCAGGCGGTATTGTTGCTCCAACGGCTATCATTGAAAATCGTGAAGATCGTCTTGAGGGTGAAGATTCTCCTCGTAGCGACAGTGACAATGATGCAGCATACAGTGCAAGCAATGCGACAGAAAAAGACTATGATGATCTTAAATATGTATTATCTGCTTCTGTGATGGAAGCCGATGTAGAGCATGTGGTACAAGCATTACGTACAAATAATGCATTTGTAGAAGTGTTAGATTAATTGTTATTTTAGTAACAAATAGATGAAATAGTCGGTGTTACAAGTGGAGCTTATCCATTTGTAACACCTTTTTTATTGATTTTTATGATAAAAGTTTACCTATTGTAATGAAACTGTAATATAGGAAACATCTTCTCTTAACAATCACCATCTATAATGTACCTATGACCCCCTTTTTAACATACTATGTTGGCCTACAGCCCGTTGCTGTAGGTTATTTTTTTGTCTATAGCGATATAGTGTACTTGCACAGTATATTTTTATTAAGTGAAAGTGTTGACTTTAGTGCAGTGGTTCATTACAATCGTTAAATATAACATGATTCTGACTATGAGCTTTGCAAATGTCATAGTAGATGAAAGTTGGAACGATTGAATATAAGATTATGTTGATTAAAGTAATCTTTAAATATACGAATTTGTAGACGGGAAAAGTAACTTAGACCGATACAGTATCGATGATCGATAAAGAGAGGAATTCCGTGGCTGGAAGAATTCCCTGTGTCCCTTTGTGAAAAGACCTCCCCGAGAACATGATGTGAAAGATAGAAAAGTGAGATAGGAGCTGTAAATTCATATTTGCAGTATTAACTATTCCTTTTGGAATCCAAGTAACCTCATGCGTAGTCAGCGGGCGTTAACCGCTAATGAAGCGAGTGCAATGGTTGTACTCTAGATCAGACAGTTATCGTTTGAGATAGAAGATTGCATTCGAAATGTGGGTGGTACCACGGGTGAATGGAATAATCCAATCCCTCGTCCCTGTTTATAATAAACAGAGGCGTGGGATTTTTTTGTGTCATTTATGAACAGGATAAAGAATCACTTGAATCAAGGAGGAATCAGTCATGGCTTTTCAAAAACCAACAGGTACGCAAGATTTTTTACCAGGTAAAGTAGAAAAATGGCAGTATATCGAACAACAAGCACGCGATCTATGTAGACGATATAACTATCGTGAGATCCGTACTCCATTATTCGAATCTACAGAATTGTTCCAACGTGGTGTAGGGGAAACAACCGATGTGGTACAAAAAGAAATGTATACGTTTGAAGATAAAGGTGGCAGAAGTATGACGCTACGTCCTGAAGGGACAGCTGGCGTTGTACGTGCTTACGCTGAAAATAAATTGTATGGCGAGCCTGATGTCAGCAAATTATATTATATGGGACCTATGTTCCGTTATGAGCGTCCACAAGCAGGGCGTTATCGTCAATTTCACCAGTTCGGTATCGAAGCTTTTGGTTCTGTTGATCCAGCGATTGATGCAGAAGTGATTGCACTAGGTTTAGAATTTTTTAGAGAATTAGGATTAAAAGGAGTTACGGTTGAAGTGAACTCTGTAGGTACAGCAGAGACACGTGCCAACTATAACGAGACATTACTTGGATTTTTGCGCCCGATGCGCGACACATTGTGTAAAGATTGTCAGACTCGGATGGAACGTAACCCGATGCGTGTATTAGATTGCAAAATCGATCATGACAAATTTGTAGATGCACCTTCGATTTTAGATAGTCTGGATGAAGAAAGTACTATTTATTTTGCTAAAGTCAAAGAGTATTTGGAAATTATGGATGTAGAGTATACGATCAACCCTCGTCTTGTACGTGGCTTGGATTACTACGCACACACTGCTTTTGAATACAAAGCGCAAGGAATCGGTGCTATTGATACAGTTGGTGGCGGTGGACGTTATACCAAATTAGTATCAGAAGTCGGCGGACCGGATCAACCGGGTATCGGCTTTGGTATCGGAATGGAACGTCTGCAATTGTTACTGGAAGATCAAGAAGTAGAAGTTCCAGGTGTTCAACCACTTGATGTATATTTGCTTGCCTTAGGGGAAGCAGCAGAAGTTGAAGTGGTCAAACAATTATTCAAATTACGTAAACTAGGTTTCTCCGCAGAACGCGATTATCTAGGACGTAAAATGAAAGCTCAAATGAAATCAGCTGATCGCTTCAAAGCCCGCTATACAGCGATCTTGGGTGATGATGAATTGTTACGTGGCGAAATTGCATTGAAACGTATGGATACTGGTGAACAGCAAACTGTCAAAATGGACGAGTTAGCAGATCACTTGAAATAAATAGCTATATCTGATTAAGCAACCCTGTATCACTGCAATAGCGAAAAACGATCAACTCAATTTAAAGGAGAATGAATAACTTATGTTAAGGACTCATAACTGTGGACAATTAACAACTGCCAACATTGGCGAAACGATTACGTTGAACGGCTGGGTACAGACTCGTCGTGACTTAGGTGGCGTACTATTTATCGATCTACGTGACCGTACAGGGATTGTACAAGTTGTATTCAACCCTGCATACTCTGGCGATGCTTTACAAGTCGCAGATCGTGTTCGTAGCGAATATGTATTAGCCGTTAAAGGTGAAGTGGTACTACGTGATGATGAGACAATTAACAAAAACTTGCCTACAGGTGAAATCGAAGTACGTATTACCGAAATTGAAGTATTGAATGCAGCCAAAACGCCTCCATTCTTTATTGAAGATGGTATTGAAGTCGACGAATCAGTTCGTTTGAAATATCGTTACTTGGACTTGCGTCGCCCTGAAATGCAAAAAACATTGATGTTGCGTTCCAAAGCAGCTAAAGTTTTCCGCGACTTCTTGGATGGCGAAGGTTTTATTGATGTAGAAACACCAATTTTGACGAAGAGTTCACCAGAAGGTGCACGTGATTATCTTGTACCAAGTCGTGTTCATGCAGGCGAATTTTTCGCATTGCCACAATCACCACAGATTTTCAAACAATTATTGATGGTGAGTGGACTTGAACGTTACTACCAGATCGCTCGTTGTTTCCGTGATGAAGATTTGCGTTCAGACCGTCAGCCTGAATTTACACAGGTTGATATCGAGACTTCGTTCTTAACTCAAGACAACTTGCTTGATATGATGGAACAATTAATGGTGAAATTATTTAAAGAAACCGTGAATGTAGATATTCCTACACCATTCCAACGCATTACACATGCAGATGCAATGGACAAATACGGTTCAGATAAACCAGATCTTCGCTTTGGCTTAGAATTGGTCAATGTAAGTGATATTGTAGCAGCTAGTGGTGTTAAAGTATTTGCTTCTGTGATTGAAAAGGGTGGAGAAGTGAAATGCTTAAACGCTAAAGGCTGTGGCACATGGACTCGTAAAGAAATCGATAGCTTAGAGCCGTATGCAGCACGTTATGGCGCTAAAGGTCTAGCTTGGATTCAAGTCAAAGAAGGCGAGCTTAAAGGACCTATCGTTAAGTTCTTCAATGAGCAAGAATTAGAGCAAATCAAAACAGCTGTAGGCGCAGAAGATGGCGACTTATTGTTATTCTCAGCTGACACCAAAAAAGTAGTTGCAGATGTATTGGGCGCTTTACGTCTGAAAATTGGACGCGATCTAGGTCTAATCGATGACAAAGCATTCAAATTTGTATGGGTTGTAGACTTCCCATTACTTGGTTACGATGAAGATGCAAAACGTTATGTAGCAGAACACCATCCGTTCACACGTCCTCGTGAAGAAGATGTACATTTATTCGATACCGATCCAGGTCAAATTCGTGCTCAAGCTTACGATATCGTATTAAATGGTTACGAAGTAGGCGGCGGTTCGATGCGTATCTACAAACGTGATGTACAAGAAAAAATGTTCGCAGCGTTGGGTCTTCCAGAAGAAGAATCTCGTGATAAATTCGGTTACTTGATGGATGCATTCGAATACGGAACACCTCCACACGGCGGTATTGCTTTCGGATTTGACCGTCTAGTGATGTTGCTTGCAGGACGTACGAACTTGCGTGAAACGATCGCATTCCCGAAAACAGCCAATGCTACTGACTTATTGATGGATGCACCGTCTCAAGTTGACGTTTCTCAATTACAACAATTGCATATCAAGCTTGCTAAAAAACCAGGCGACGATAAAAAACAAGAAAACAACTAAACTCGTTTGTAACAAATAATGATTATAGTTGCAGTTTCTCATTTATAAAGAAAGGAGTGAACATCGATGTTAAATCAATTCTCACGTACAGAACTTGCTTTCGGTTCAGAAGGTATGGAAGTGATGAAAAACAGTACCGTTGCCGTTCTTGGGATCGGTGGAGTCGGTTCAATCGCTGTCGAAGCTCTAGCACGTACAGGGGTTGGACGCATTATTTTGATCGATAAAGATACAGTCGATATCACTAATATCAATCGTCAAATTCATGCGCTAACGACTACTGTTGGACAAAAGAAAGCTGATCTTATGGTTGATCGTGTGAAATTGATCAATCCAGAATGTGAAGCAATAGCACTTAACATGTTTTATACCGAAGAAACGTATGAAGAATTATTTAAATATGATCTTGATTATGTCATTGATGCGTCTGATACGATTATTTACAAAATCCATTTGATTAAACAATGCTTGGAACGCAATATTCCAGTGATTTCGAGCATGGGTGCTGCTAATAAGATGGACCCTAGTCAATTTCAGGTCGCAGATATTTCACAAACTAAAATGGACCCGATTGCACGCATTGTCCGTACCAAATTGCGTCAAGAAGGAATCAAAAAAGGCGTGAAAGTAGTCTTTTCTACCGAAAAACCGATGAAACCACGTCAGGATATTACCGATAAAATTGTACCTGAAAATGCACCAGAGATTCGCAAAGCTAAACAACCACCAGCAAGTAACGCTTTCGTTCCTCCTGTAGCAGGACTAATTATGGTCAGTGTCACTGTTCGTGAACTGCTCGAAAAAAATGGTATCGAACTTTAATACACATTTCTAAATAATTTTCCCCAATAAAGAGCATGTTATCTTTTAACAGATACATGCTCTTTTCTTGTAGTTCTTTTTAAGAATGATCGACATTAGCCATTGGTAACTGATATAAAAAAGTAATATTTTAAATTCCTGCATCTGAAAGAAAGAGAGTGAGGAAAATAACATGCAAAGAGTAGATGTAGTCTATGCTCTTATTTATGATAAAGATCAAGAGCAACTATTGATGGTAAATAATAAAGGATCGGGTTGGTCACTTCCTGGCGGTGCTGTAGAAATCGGTGAAACATTAGAACAAGCTGTTGTCCGAGAAGTGCAAGAGGAGACAGGATTAACGATTATAGTTGAACATGTGCTAGCAATAAATGAAGCGTTCTTTCAGGAAAAAGACCAGCACGCTTTATTTATAACCTTTAAAGCAAATATTTTATACGGAGCATGTGAAATTAAACATCCAGAAGAAATATCAGAACTGAAATGGGTCGATTTGCAAACAGCCAATACACTCATGCCTTATCATTCAAATGGAATTAAAAAACTACTTCAGTCATACTGTACATATACATTTCAGTCTTAATTTTCTAAAGTATTTGTTCAATCATAAGTATTAAAACTGTTTATTTAATAATCTTTTATTGAAGGCATTCAACTCTTTTTTTAAATAATCAGAATACCAACGTAGCGTAAGAAATGGCATTGTTCTGAAAGTCGCCTTTGAAGTGGAATCCCGACTGCTATGCAGTCTAATCAAGGGATTACATTTCACCAGCGACGGCAAGAACAAAGCCTTTTCTGAAGCGGATGATGCATAAAACAAGCATTTAAAAACAACTCACTCCATAGATGTCCTTCAAAAAAGAACTAGTTTTTTCAAAATGCTTGTGGTATATTAAAAATCCTTTGTTAATGGCAAAACTATAAACATAAGCGCAGACTGACCTGAAAATAGTACACATGACACCATATTCGCTTTGCAAAAAGTGATCATGAGAAGTGTACCTTTTACTGTTACGTCTGCGTTTTGTTTTTTTGCGTGTTTAACAAAGAGATCATAAGTAGATTTCTTAGGAGGTAACTGAAATTGGAGGACAACTTTCAAAGTGCCTATCAAGAAGAGCAAGACAAGTTGCAACAAACAGTTGTTGAGATTGATGAACAACTAGAGCGTTTAAGCCAGATTCCTGTCTATACGGGGCATGATTTTACCGAACAGATTTTGGAATCCGGTCGTGAACAGCAACGTCAATCTCTTTCGAAAAGCGCACAAGCACCATATTTTGGTCGTCTGGATTTTGCAGAAGGAGAAGAAGGAACACGCCAACCTCTGTATATTGGTAAGATCGGTGTTGGCAAGTCTGAGGTAGAGGATCAGCCGTTAGTAATTGATTGGCGAGCACCTGTAGCAAGTTTGTTTTACTCATTTACAGGTGGAGAAGAAGCAGCAGTGTATGAAGCGCCAGAAGGATTGATTCAAGGATTGGTCTATCTCAAGCGCAATATTGTTATTCATCAACGCATGTTAGAACGTCTAGCAGATACGTATGATCGTGAAAGTACAGAGCCCGCAGTCACCGATGAATTTCTAGTGTACCGTCTGGGCGAAAACAAAGATAACAAACTACGCGATATTGTATCTACGATTCAAGCCGAGCAAGATCGGATTATCCGCGCTGCTAAAAATACAGCACTGGTCATTCAAGGCGTCGCAGGTAGTGGAAAAACAACGGTTGCTTTGCACCGATTAGCTTTTTTACTGTATCAATATCAAGAGCAAGTATCTGCCGATAAAATGATTATTTTTGCACCCAACCATATGTTTTTAGATTATATTTCGGAAGTGTTGCCAGAACTGGGTGTAGGCGATATTCAGCAGAGTACATTTAGTGATTGGGCACAACAGATTCTGGAAAGTGATATTCGTCTGGTACCTCAATCAGAGACGTATGAATACTGGTTTGAAAATACAGATCGTCCGGCTGTTACAGATCACACTCCTTCACGTTACAAAGGATCACTTGCTTTTATGCAGTTGATTCGTGAGTATGTGAACGTATTGGAACAGACGGCTGTACCTGAACTTGATTTCAATCCGTGGGATGAGGCTGTTTTGTCACAGCAAGAGATACTGGAATGGTTCAATAACGAATACAAACACTATCCGTTAGCGAAGCGCAAAGAACGGGTGATGGCACGTGTTCATCGCTGGATAGAAATGCAGCTTAAAGTAGCACCTTCAGAAGCAATTCGCAAAGAACGCAAGAAAAAAGCAGCTCAACGAGAAAAAGCATACTTAAATAAATGGCCTAAATACGAGCCATTATCATTATATAAACAGTTATTTAAAGCGATCAAAAGTGGTAACCATGCTGAAGCACTTCAATCGATCTGGGAACAGATCCCGGCAGACGTGCTAAAACAGGTATCTACTGAATTAAAAAAAGATCGTATTCGTGAAGATGATCTGCCTGCTCTAGTCTATATCCATACGTTACTTCATGAGATGGAAGCAGAACATCGATTTGACCATGTGGTTATGGATGAAGCACAAGACTTTTCTCCTTTTCATGTCGCTTTGCTTGATCTTTATGTACGTGGTAGTTCATTTACGATATTAGGTGATCTATCGCAAGGGATTCATGCTTATCGCGGAGTACATCAATGGGAAGAGATCAGTGATTTATTTACTCCAGAACAGACTGATTATTTCCCGCTGACTCGAAGTTATCGTTCGACGATGGAAATTATCGAATTTGCAAATATCATTTTGGAAAAAGGTGTACAAAATGGAATTACAGCTGTGCCTGTATTCCGTAGTGGCGATCCTGTGCGGATGATTCCTTGTTCAACAGATACACGTCTGGAGACAATCCGCACGAACTGGCAACAATTGCAGACCAAAGATTACCGGACTACAGCCATTTTGACACGAACATTACATGAAGCTATTGAATTACATCAACAACTAACCGAGCAAGGGATAGAGATTCATTTAATTGATGGAGGTAAAGCCGCTTATCAAGGTGGGCATTCGATTTTACCTGTATATTTATCCAAAGGGTTAGAATTTGATGCTGTTATTGTCAGTGATGTGGATACCGACCATTATCGAAATGATGCATGGGATGCCAAGTTATTATATGTAGGTTGTACGCGTGCATTGCATGAATTATGGATTATGCGCGGACAGCAGATCCCTGAGTATATTACGAGCGATACAGAATAAAAAGAATACAGAAAAAGAGAGTTCTCTGTACAGTTGATCTGTAGAAGAACTCTCTTTTCTGCTTTTTGTGCAAAATAATGTTAAAATAAAGAGACGGGCTTTAGTATGATTTAAGATTTGATAACTAAAATCGATGTATCTTCAAGTGCTTTAAGTGAATGGTATTCATCCGGTTCCATCACTAACACTTCATTAGCAGATAGTGTGATTTCTTGATCGGACACGGTAAATACAACCTTTCCACTTTTGACAATAATGAATACTTGCTTAGGGCTTTTATGAGTAGAAATTTCTTGCGCTGCACTTAATTGTAGATGAACGATTTGACGGGCTTCGGTATTGTAGATCGAAGTTATTTTTTTGTCTTGCTGGGGTATGACTGTATCTAATGAAATAGTTTGCATAATATAGGTCTCCTTTGGGTTAATAAAATAAAGCAATAATGTGATCGATGTGGATCTGCTTTTAATATATACCGGAATGATCATGATATAGGTGATTACAGTCACTATAAATGTGACAGTACAAATGATGGATTATAGATAGGATGTGAACGTATGGACTTATTTTCGTATGATGGTGGTCAGGATGCTGGATCGAATAGTATGGGTGTACTTGCTGACCGGATGCGTCCACAGTCACTCGATGAATATATAGGGCAAGAACAGATTGTAGGTCAAGGTAAATTGTTACGTCGTGCGATTGAAGCCGATCAAGTATCGTCTATTTTGCTATATGGGCCACCGGGTTGTGGTAAGACCACATTAGCTCATATTATTTCCAAGCATACGCAAGCTGAATTTGTACGATTGAATGCCGTTGAAGCGACAGTTAAAGAAGTTCGTGAAGTGATCGAGCGTGCACAGACGAATAAGTCGCTATATGGAACGAAAACGATTCTTTTTTTAGATGAGGTACATCGTTTTAATAGTTCTCGTCAGGATGCTCTATTACCAGCAGTAGAAAAAGGAACGATTATTTTTATTGGAGCAACTACCGAGAATCCTTTTCACTATGTGAATGGCGCATTGATGAGCCGATCGACTTTATTTCAATTAGAACCACTGAATCAAGAGCATTCCATGATTGCGATGAAACGTGCATTAAGCGATGCTGAACGTGGACTTGGATTTATGCAATTACAGGTGGATGAAGAAGCACTACAACATATTGCTTCGATGGCAAATGGAGATATTCGGCGTGCTCTTAATGCATTAGAACTTGCCGCTGTGACTACTCCTCCAGATGCAGAAGGCAATATTCATGTGACTCTAGAGGTGGCGGAAGAATCGATTCGTCGTCCGATTGTCCGAGCAGATGAATCGACTCAATATGATGTGTTGTCTGCTTTTCACAAAAGTATACGGGGTTCCAGTGATGCCGCTTTATTTTGGTTCTTGTATGCAGTTGAAAAGTTAGGGATGGACCCGATGACATTTCTAAGACGCTTAATCGCCGCTAGTAGTGAAGATATCGGTCTGGCTAATCCACAAGCGATGATTCAGTCGTTAGGGGCGCTAGATGCATATCGTACGAACGGTTGGCCTGAAGCGAAGCTAAATATTGCGCAAGCGATTTTGTTTGCTGTAGAAAGTCCGAAGTCTAATGCAGTCTATACAGCGATCTCCAGCGCTATGTCAGCGATAGATGAGATCAAGTCTGCTGAAGTTCCACTGCATTTACGGGATACTCATTACAAAGGGGCTGCTCAGTTAGGGCATGAAGGATACAAGTATCCTCATAACTTCCCGAATCATTTTGTCAAACAAGAATATCTGCCAAAAGGGCTGTCTCGTAAAGTGTTTTATCAAGCGACAGAGCAAGGCAATGAATCGAAAATCAAGCTAAATCAAGAGCGCCGTAGAGGATTGTAATATGCCAATCTTTACAAACCAATAGTCATACGTTATATTAAAATCAACTAAATCGGCGATGGAGTTCGCCATTGACTGCTGGTTTCAGCTAATGACTCCTACTTGTGCAATCACAGGATCACTGTGTGTTGTTCGAGTAGGAGTTATTTTTATGGACAGGGAAGGGGATTATGAATATGTATTATGTCTGGGTAGCTCTATTTGGCGTATTAGGAGCATTATGTCGTTATCTAACAGGAGTGTGGATTGTCAGCCCTGGCTTTCCGCTAGCGACATTGATTATTAATATTGTTGGATGTTTTCTATTAGCTATCGTGATGAAGTACTTAGCGGAACTTCCTTATATCTCCAAAACGATTATTACAGCATTAGGTACAGGATTTGTAGGTTCATTTACTACCTTTTCAACATTCAGTCTGGAAAGTATCCAACTGATCGAAAAACACTGGTATGGCACAGCAGCCCTTTATATTGGAGCCAGTCTTATAGGTGGATTGTTATCTTCACGCTTCGGATTCTATGTTAGTGAACAGTGGATGAACAGAAGGAGGAACCGTCATGCTCATTAATATGCTGTTGGTATCGGTAGGAGCTGTATTTGGCGTTCTGGCTCGCTTATTGTTATCCAATTGGATGAAAACGAAGTGGCCGATGCAATTTCCTTTAGCGACATTATGTATTAATGTTAGCGGTTCTTTTTTGCTAGGATTATTATTCGCTTCAGGGTTGAATAGTCACTTTCAATTGTTAATTGGAACTGGTTTTATGGGTAGTTATACTACTTTCTCAACATTCAAATTAGAAAATATTGAATTACATCTCAAGCAAAAGTATCGTCTGTTTTGGAGTTATATTGGTGCTTCATATATATTGGGGATCGGCTGTGCAGGGCTTGGATTATGGGTTGGAAATACGTATTTCTAATCATCTCAAAAATCTAAAATACCCAATCAAAAAAGAGTTACCGATGACAACCATCAGTAACTCTTTTTTGTAATACTTATTTATGGTCATGTTTATCAAATATTGTTACTCTTGAACCTGTACTATTGCATAAAATACTACCGGTATCTTGAGCCGGTACTATACAGAGCGATTATACTACTGCTTCGTAAGCTACTTTTTCCACGACATCAATTGTACCGCCACCAAGACAAAGTTCACCATCATAAAAAACAACAGCTTGTCCTGGAGTGATAGCTTTTTGTGGCTCATCGAACTGTACATGGACATTACCGTCTGCTTGCCATGTTAATGTAACTGCTTGATCCGGTTGGCGATAACGGAATTTGGCTACACAATGCAGTGTAGTACCTGGTGCATGCTCTGAACCATCAATCCAGTTCATTACAGATGCTACAAGACCAGTAGAGTATAGACTTGGATGTTGATCACCTTGTACAACATACAAAATATTTTGTTCTAAATCTTTGTCAGCGACAAACCATGGATTACCATTTCCTGAACCGCCAATACCCAATCCTTGACGTTGTCCAAGCGTATAATACATCAATCCATCATGATCACCTTTTACTTCACCTGTTGCAATATCAACCATTTTGCCAGATTTGGCAGGCAAATATCCACTTAAAAATTCGCGGAAATTACGTTCACCGATAAAGCATACGCCTGTGCTATCTTTTTTCTTCGCTGTATATAGACCTGCTTCTTCTGCAATACGACGAACTTCAGGTTTTGGTAAATGACCGATCGGGAACATCGTTTTGGATAATTGTTTTTGATTCAATGCATTTAAGAAATACGTTTGATCTTTGCCGTTATCGATACCACGTAGTAATTGGAACACGCCGTCTTTTTCAACGACACGTGCATAATGACCTGTAGCTACATAATCAGCACCTAGATCCATCGCTTTATTCAAAAATTCACCAAACTTGATCTCACGGTTACACATCACGTCTGGATTCGGTGTACGTCCACGTTTGTATTCATCTAAGAAATACGTGAATACTTTATCGAAATATTCTTTTTCAAAATTGACGGTATAGTAAGGAATCCCGATCTGTTCACAGACCCGGCGTACATCTTCTGAATCTTCTTCTGCTGTGCAATGACCGAACTCATCGGTATCATCCCAGTTTTTCATAAAAATTCCGATTACATCATAACCTTGTTGTTTGAGTAACAACGCCGTTACTGAGGAATCGACTCCGCCGGACATACCGACAACGACACGAGTGTCTGCTTTTGCTTTTTCCATTTGTACTCACCACTTTATATAAGATGAGATGATTCTATTATTTGCGAAATGATTAATAGGAAGTGCACAATAATAAGAATTCATCTGTAAAAGGTATATCTAACCGACAGCAATAATTCATTGTACCATTTTCTTGTAACATAACGTTGTAAAAGGCACGAATAATTTCCCATAAAGCCTGTATATATGTTACGATAGGTAACAAGAATGATCGGAATACAGTGAATTATCGGAATTTTACGATACGTGCAACTATTAATAATAATTGAGGTTGTTCAATAAATCAACGATTTATCATTGTTTTTGCCAAATTTAAGTGAGGTGCCCTATATGAAGATATCAACTAAAGGACGTTACGGTCTAACGATTATGATGGAATTGTCTTCCCGTTTTGGTGAAGGCCCGACATCACTCAAAAGTATCGCTGAAAAAAATCAACTTTCTGAACATTATTTGGAGCAATTGATCGCTCCACTTCGTAATGCCGGATTAGTAAAAAGTATCCGTGGTGCGTATGGCGGTTATATTTTGTCTCGTGAACCGGAAACGATCACAGCAGGTGAAGTGATCCGCGTACTTGAAGGTCCAATCTCAGTGGTTGATTTTACCGATGAAGATGTAGCAGCGAAGCGTCATTTATGGATGCAGATTCGTGACGCAATCGCACAAGTGATTGATTCAACGACGCTCAAAGACTTGATCACGTATCGTGAGCAAGGTCAAGAAGACAATTATATGTTTTATATCTAAATTCGATGTAGACCACAAGACGGAGGGGAACCCGCAGGTATATTGCTGCTCCCTTCCGTTTTTTGTTGTCTTTGTACGTATATTTTATTTTCTTATACAGAAAGGTGAATACATGATGAAAGCTATTTATTTAGATCATGCGGCTTCTACACCGATTCATCCACAAGTCGCTGAACAGATGTTAAAAGTAATGACAGATACTCACGGTAATGCTTCAAGTGTGCATGCTTTTGGTCGCTCTGCGAAAAAAGTAGTCAGTGGAGCAAGAGATCAAATGGCTAAACGGTTAGGATGCCGCCCTGATGAGCTTGTTTTTACAGCAGGAGGAACTGAAAGTGATAACTTAGCTTTATTCGGTATTGCTGAATCATTACGTCATAAAGGCAATCATATTATCACTTCACAAATTGAACATCATGCGGTACTTCATGCGTGTGAAGCTCTGGAAAGTCGTGGATATGAAGTGACTTATCTGCCTGTCGATCAACATGGATTGGTTCATATTGAAGACGTAGAAGCGGTGATCCGTCCAGAAACGATATTGATTAGTATTATGTTTGGCAACAATGAAGTCGGTACGATTCAGCCGATTGCAGCAATAGGACAGCTGGCACGTTCTAAAGACATTATTTTTCATACCGATGCTGTGCAAGCATTAGGTGCTATTGATTTGAACTGTCATGAATTGCCTGTTGATTTGATTAGCTTTTCCTCTCACAAAATCAATGGTCCTCAAGGGATCGGTGCTCTTTATATTCGTCATGGTGTCAAAGTAGAACCTGTTCTTTATGGAGGACTGCAAGAACGCAAACGTCGTGCAGGTACTGAGAATTTAGCGGGTATTGCCGGTTTTGGTCAAGCGGTAGAACTAGCAGTAGAAGGATTACCAGAGCGTATAGAGCATCTTCATTCGCTGCGTACGTATATGCTGGAATGTCTGGAACATGAAGTAGGATCAGAAGGGTATGCAGTCAATACGCCTATCGATCAATCATTGCCTCATATTCTGAATATTAGCTTTCCCGGTGTGAAAAGTGAAACGATGTTAATGAATTTGGATATGGAACATATTGCAGCTGCAAGTGGGTCTGCATGCACTTCAGGTTCATTAGAATTGTCACATGTTCTTCAAGCAATGAAAATTCCTGAAAATCTATTGAATTCCGCGATTCGCTTTAGCTTTGGGATGGGTAATACTAGGGAAGAAATAGCATATGTAACACAAAAAATTGCAACTATTTTAAAGCGCATACGTAGTAGAAATTAGGGCTCCCCTGTGTGGTGAATAATAAGGGAGGGAAGATGATCATATGACGCCAACAGCCGGGCAAGAAAGAAATGATTTTCTTCCTGCGCAATCTATGCGATGAGGAGGTCCTGAGCGTTATGAAGATGCAGGGAATGATTGGACTTGCTGTATTTGATATTGAAGATGGCAAGCAACTTGGTAAAATTCACGACTTTATATTAAGCGAAGACTGGTCTGTTCAAGGTTTTGAACTGGAAGGTAAAAGCTTTTTCTCATTACAAGTGCGTACCATACTATGGGAAGATATTGTGTCCTATGGAGAAGACGCTATTATGATCCGTAATCAACAGGCAGTCCGCCAGATCGCGGCTGACGATATTAAACATACATTTTTGATCGGTCAAAACAAAATTAAAGATATGCCACTTCTGACCAGTGATGGAGCGATGTTAGGGTATGTCTCTGATGTTTATTTTGACCATGAGTTGGGTAAAAGCATTACCGGGATTGAAATCAGTGATGGCTTTATCTCGGATATGATAGGTGGAAGAAAGTGGCTTCCGGTAAGCGGACAAGTTGCTTTTGGTGAAAGCGCGATTATGGTGCCGATCGAAAGTAATGAACGACTAGAGGAATGTCATTAAACTTGGAGACGGATAGGGTGAGCGCTGAATGAAATGTCCAAATTGTAATTCAAAAGATATTGGTAAAATTGGTTCCCATCAATTTTATTGCTGGGGTTGTTTTATCGAGCTAACAGTAAATGGTGGCAAAATGTCTGTATATCAAGTCGAAGAAGACGGCACACTAAGTTCATTAGATGATTTGTTTGTCGAAGAACCAGTAGCTATGTATACACAAGCTTGAGCCTTTTTATAAACATGAACGATGTATAGAGTGGCGAATATCGGCTGTTTTGACAGCGCGGTACAATTCTTATCTTATACATACTACGTGTATCAGCGCTATTTTAAAAACCCCGTCTTGTATTGCACATCTGTAGAGGTGGCGATAGAAGTCGGGGCTTTTAAGCATGACCGATGCGATTGACAGACGTATGGGCGCTAGATATACTGATATAGTTGTTAAAGAACCGTGAAATTTCGGAATATGGACGATCCATGACCCGAAATAAAGGAGATCCAGGCATACATCTTTTGTTACACAGGTAATTGAAGTGATGACCGAACCCTACATAGGTATTATTGGACGTATTAAGCGGTTGTTTGTCACTTGATTCACAAAACCTATACACAATAAAAGAGCGGTTGCAGGGACTAATGTTAGATACACACCAGAACACCGCCCCTGATTTTGCGCAGGGCGCTTTTTTTTTACCGACTTGTCAGTAGATACAGGTTGGATAGATCACACTGGATCAACAAGAAATAGATGTTTAACTATTCTGAGGAGGCTCATTACTTATGAAAGCAAGTGAAATTCGTTCCAAATGGCTCGCTTTTTTTGAAAGCAAAGGACACAATGTAGAGCCAAGTGCTCCACTGGTACCTCATAATGACCCATCTCTATTATGGATTAATGCGGGTATGGCGCCACTGAAAGCGTATTTTGATGGACGCGAAAAACCTGAAAATCCACGTATCACTAATTCACAAAAATGTATTCGTACCAACGATATTGAAAACGTAGGTAAAACACGTCGGCACCATACCTTTTTTGAAATGTTAGGAAACTTCTCAATCGGTGATTATTTCAAAGAAGAAGCAATCACTTGGGCATGGGAATTTTTGACAGGAAAAGAATGGATCGGATTTGATCCAGAACGTTTATCAGTTACAGTCTATCCAGAAGATGAAGAAGCTTTCAAATTGTGGAACGAGAAAATCGGTTTACCGGCTGAACGTATTATTCGTCTGGAAGAGAATTTCTGGGATATCGGCGAAGGCCCTTGTGGACCTTGTAGTGAGATTTTCTATGATCGTGGAGATGCTTATGGTGCTCTTGATCCAAATGATCCAGAAATGTATCCAGGTGGAGAAAATGAACGTTTCTTAGAAGTATGGAACCTGGTATTTTCTCAATTCAATCATAACAAAGATGGTAGCTACACACCGCTACCGAACAAAAATATAGATACAGGTGCAGGTTTAGAACGTTTTGCTTCGATTTTGCAAGAAGTGGATTCTAACTTTGACACTGACTTGTTCCAACCTATTATTCAACAAGCTGCTCAAATTGCAGGCGTAACTTACAAACAAAACGAAGAAACCGATGTAGCATTGAAAGTTATTGCTGACCATATTCGTACTGTTGCTTTTGCAGCGGCTGACGGTGTATTGCCTTCCAATGAAGGACGTGGTTATGTTATTCGTCGTTTGCTACGTCGTGCTGTACGTTACGGTAAAGTGATCGGTCTGGATAAACCGTTCTTATTCAGCTTAACAGGTATTGTAGGCGAGATTATGGGTGTCTACTATCCAGAAGTAGTATCCAAACGTGAATTTATCGAGAAAATTATTCGTACAGAAGAAGAGCGTTTCCATGAGACTTTATCCGATGGTTTGAATATTTTGGCTGATCTGAGTACACAAGCGAAGCAAAATGGACAAACAGCAATCAGTGGTGCAGAAGCGTTCAAATTATATGATACGTATGGTTTTCCGTTTGACTTAACAGAAGATTATGCAGCAGAAAATGGACTAACTGTAGACCGTGAAGGCTTTGATGCAGCTATGCAAGAGCAACGTGATCGCGCTCGTGCAGCTCGTCAAGATAGCGGCAGTATGAAAGTTCAAGGCGGTGTATTGTCTGATTTTGAAGGCAAAAGTGAATTTATCGGTTATGAGCAATTAACAGTACAAGCTACTGTAGTCGCTTTGATTCAAGAAGAAGCATCGGTAGATCGTGTAGGCGAAGGGCAACAATGTCAGGTGATTCTGGATGTAACTCCTTTCTATGCAGAAAGTGGCGGTCAGATCAGTGACGTAGGTCGTTTGAGCAATGATACAGTTGAAGCTTCTGTCGAAGGATTGTTCAAAGCTCCACGTGGACAATTTGTGCATATCGTTACTGTAAGTTCGGGTGAACTGCATATCGGTGATGTGGTAACAGCAGAAGTAGATGCACCAAATCGTAACGATATTATCAAAAACCATACAGCGACTCACTTATTGCATCAAGCGCTTAAAGATGTATTAGGTACACATGTTAATCAAGCAGGTTCATTAGTTGAAGCAGAGCGTTTGCGTTTTGACTTTTCTCACTTTGGTAGTATTACACCGGAAGAACTTGCAGATATCGAGCGTCGTGTGAATCAGGAAATCTGGAAAGGTCTAGATGTAGAGATCGAGTACAAAGGAATCGACGAAGCGAAAGCAATGGGCGCTATGGCACTATTTGGCGAAAAATATGGCGATATTGTACGTGTAGTCCAAATCGGTGATTACAGTATCGAATTATGTGGTGGTTGTCATGTTGATAACACAGCACGTATCGGATTGTTCAAATTGGTATCTGAAAGTGGTATTGGTTCGGGTGTACGCCGTATCGAAGCCGTTACTGGACGTCTAGCATACATGTTCTTAGATAGCCAATTGGATATTTTGAAGCAAGCTGCGGTACAATTGAAATCAAACGTACATGATGTTCCTAAACGTATTGAATCGCTTAACCAACAACTACGCGATCTAGGTCGTGAGAATGAATCACTGCAAAGCAAATTAAGCTTGATTGAAGCAGGTCAATTAACAGATCAAGTCGAAACTGTAGGTTCTACTCAACTGTTAGCTGTCTCTGTTAATGTTCCAAGTATGGATGCTTTGCGTGGTCTAGCAGATGAATTAAAAGGCAAATTGCCTGAAGCAGTGCTTGTGCTAGGTGCAGCTCAAGATGACAAAGTAAACTTTGTTGTTGTTGTTCCGAAGTCTGGTATTGAACGCGGACTACATGCAGGTAAATTGGTGAAAGAAGTCGCTGCTATCTGTGGTGGCGGTGGTGGTGGTCGTCCTGATATGGCGCAAGCTGGTGGTAAAGATGCTTCCAAATTAACAGAAGCTCTTGCAGCAGCGAAGCAACATGTCGCTTCGATTTAATGATATTAGGAACAGATAATGGGTATAAAAAGATAAGGAATAGCGTGTTAGATTCAAAAAGGTGAAACAATTTTGTAACTTTTTGAATTGTTTTAACGTAAATATTCCTTGTATATCCCTTGTTGTGTTATGATGAAAAAGAATCAGCATGAATAGCAAGGGATTCCATTTTGAGGAAGTGTACAAGTATACACTTTTTCCAAAAAGCGAGGTGTCAGCGAGTGGACTCCATGGATAAAACAGTTAAATTTAATGTGAAGGGTGACGAGCACGAAACCTCTTCTCAGGAAATACTTCTCACTGTATACGATGCACTGGTTGAGAAGGAATACAACCCGATCAATCAAATGGTTGGATATTTAATCTCAGGGGACCCCGCTTACATTCCCCGGCATAAAAATGCTAGAAGTTTGATCGGCAAAAAAGAGCGGGATGAATTAATAGAAGAACTGGTCCGATCCTACCTGGCCAGTCATCGGTAGAGACGGAGCGTAAAGAAATGAGAATATTAGGGTTAGATTATGGGGATCGAAAAATTGGCGTTGCAATCAGCGACGCTTTTGGCTGGACCGCTCAAGGGGTAGAAGTCATTGATCGCAAGCGTACCAAAGATGTGGATGCGCGTATCGTCGAGCTTATACGTGAGCTTGAAGTGACAGAGATCGTGGTTGGATTACCTAAGAATATGAACGGAAGCGTCGGTCCCCGTGGTCAACTAAGTATGGAATTCGCTGAAAGTCTCAAAGAATCTGTGCAGCTACCTGTTCACCTATGGGATGAAAGGCTTACCACTGTCTCAGCCGAGCGTACGCTTATTGAAGCAGATGTAAGTCGCAAGAAACGCAAGCAAGTGGTTGATAAAATGGCTGCAAGCTTGATTTTACAAAATTACTTGGATGCCAAAAGTAAAAGGTGAGGGTGGTAAATATGGCTAAAGATCAAAATTTGCTTGAGGAAGAACCAGAAATTATTTATATTCCTGATGATGAAGGTAATGAGGAAGAGTTTGAAGTCATCATGAAATTCGAGGTTGATGGTTCGGACGCCAAATATATGATGGTCGTGCCTATGGAATCCACAGAGGACGATACCGACGAAGTATATGCGTTTCGATATGAAGAAGAAGGCGAAGATCTCAAACTTTTCATTATCGAAAATGAAGAGGAATGGCAGATCGTTGAAGAAACATTCAATACTTTAGTTGCTGAATTGGATGGTGAATAAACCTATGACTGATCTTTCTGCGAGTAACGTCAAGTTTACGTCAAGATTGCTGGAAGCTTATGGTCTGTTGATTGAACTAACGGATGAACAGAACGAAGTGACTGTTTATCGTATTGTCAGTGAATTTCAGATAGACACAGGGACTTATGCAGTCTTGCAAAAAGATAATGGTATTCCTGAAGACGAAGTCGAGATTTTAAAAATTATCGATGCTGCGGATGGACAACCTGAACTTGTGACTATTGATGATGATGATGAATGGGAAGATGTAGCCGAGCTATATGACGAACTGACATTACCGTTTGAAGATTAATCACGGATGCAGTACAATATGCACAATTATCTTCCAAAAAGAGCGGGATCTTTCCGCTCTTTTTGGCTGTAAAAGGAGCTGTTATATTCATTGCGCAGACGAGGTAGGACAGGGATATGGATTATATTGATTGTTCTGATTGTGATTGCAGCCGGTATTGGCTATGGGTGGAATGCTATGCAGCCTACAGCGACATCGGATCAAGTAGTACCGTATACGTTAAAGCAAGGCACAAGCACAGCTACAGTAGCTGATGAATTAGCTCAAAATGGATTAATCAAAAATGCGTTCGCTTTTAAAGTGTATTTGAAAATGAAAAGCGAAGGCAGTGAATTCAAAGCAGGTGATTATGAATTCACTCCAGGTTTAACGTATGATCAGATTATTTCAAAGTTAGATAATGCAGAAGTTGTTGTGCCCAAAACGATGAAATTTACGATTCCTGAAGGGTATACAGTAACTCAGATTGCCGATAAATTAAGTGAGGCTGGATATGTAGATCGCGATGCTTTTATGAAATTAGTAGATGATCCTTCTTCTTTAAAGCTCGCTCAAGAACTTAAAGTGCCAACAGGTGATGGTATTCTGCATCCACTGGAAGGTTATTTGTTCCCGGCAACGTATGATCTACCGATTGAAAGTACAGAATCCGATATTATTGCTAATATGTTGTTAGCGACTCGCACCAAGCTACGCTCAATTGATAATCTGGATGCTCAACTAAAAGAACGTAATCTCACGGTTCACCAACTGTTGACAGAAGCTTCTCTAGTAGAGCGTGAAGTTGTAGTTCCAGCAGAAAGAGCGCAAGTCGCAGGTGTAATCGATAATCGTCTCAAGCAAAAGATGAAGCTTCAAATTGATGCAACTGTGCAATATGCCCTAGGCAAGCAAAAAGATCGACTGTTATACTCAGATCTTAAAATAGATAGTCCTTACAACACGTACTTACATGAAGGTTTACCACCAGGGCCAATCGCTAATCCAGGTCTGGATGCGATCAAAGCAGCACTGGCACCTGAAGCTTCAGAATATCTGTATTATGTTACGAAAAAAGACGGTACAGGCGGGCACTTATTCGCCAAAACGTATCAAGAACATCTCAAAAATATAGAAACAAGCAAGAGTACAGCCAAATAAGGCTGTGTGGGAGGCGGCTTCAAGATGAATAAAAAACCTGAACTGTTAGTGACAGCATCTTCACTCGAAGAATTGTATCGTTTAGCAGAAGCGGGAGCCGATGCTTTTTTGATCGGTGAAGAACGCTATGGAATGCGATTGTCTGGGGAGTTCAACGTAGAAGATATTGCACAAGCAGTAGATTATGCGCATGAACATGGCAAGCGTATTTATGTAGCTGTTAATAATTTAATGACAAATGATTTATTAGAAGGTTTACCGGATTATATGAAGCAGATGGCAAAGTTACAAGTTGACGGGATCGAATTTGGTGATCCGGCGATAGTAGGTCTAGCTCGTGAGTATGCGCCTGAGATCGCTTTGCACTGGAATGCAGAGATGACTTCTACTAATGCGACTACAGCGAACTACTGGGGTCGTAAAGGCGCTACACGTGCTGTGCTAGCGCGTGAGCTCAATATGGATGAGATTACAGGCATGATCGATACATTAGAAGTAGAAGCTCAAGTACAAGTACATGGGATGACCAATATTTATCATTCCAAGAGACGTCTAGTAGGTAGTTATATGCAACATCAAGGTCGACCGGTTGATGGTGATGATTTGGGTCTGCAACGTGGACTGTTTTTGATCGAAGCTGAGCGTCGTGATGAGAAATTCCCTATCTATGAAGATAACAATGGAACCCATATTATGAGTTCAGAAGATGTCTGTATTCTAGAAGATTTGCATTTATTAATGGAAGCTGGCGTTCAAAGCTTTAAAATCGAAGGTATTCTCAAATCAATCGCGTATAACGAAACAGCGGTCCGCATGTTCCGTCAAGCGATTGATCAGTATGTTCAAGATCCAGAACAGTATGAATTTGATGAATCATGGATGGATGAGATTCGCCGTATGCAAGATCCTGAACGTGAATTGTCATTTGGATTCTTTTATAAAGAACAAGTATTTTGATTGCAGTATAGATGGAATGATTGAAAAAGGGGGGCTTTCCATGTCAACAACGGAAAAACCAAAGTATTATGGTAAACGTCATCGTCTTGCCAAACCTGAATTACTAGCACCGGCTGGTAATTTGGAAAAACTGAAATTTGCTATTCATTATGGGGCAGATGCAGTCTATATTGGTGGACAAAAATACGGTCTTCGTTCAAATGCAGATAACTTCAGCTTTGAAGAAATGCGCGAAGGAGTAGAATTTGCTAATCGCTATGGTGCTAAAGTATTTGTAGCTACAAATATTTATGCTCATGATGAAGATATAGCAGGTCTGGAAGAATATTTATGTAAATTAGAAGAAGTCGGTATCTCTGCGGTGATTGTAGCCGATCCTGCGATTATTGAAACCGCTCTTCGTTGTGCACCGGGTCTGGAAGTGCATTTGAGTACCCAGCAATCCACATTGAACTGGCAAGCGGTGAAATTCTGGAAAGAAGAAGGATTGCCACGAGTGGTATTGGGACGGGAAACAAGCTTTGCGGAGATCGCGGAGATCAAAAAACATGTTGATGTTGAAATCGAAGCATTTATTCATGGAGCAATGTGTTCTTCTTTCTCTGGACGTTGTGTATTATCGAACCATTTTACAGATCGTGATTCTAATCGCGGGGGATGCTGTCAGTCTTGTCGTTGGAAATATGATCTTTTTGAAGATGCTCGTTCAGAACAAGAATGGGTATCCGAAGAAGATGCAGCAGACCAACAGATGTTGCAACAGTTTAGTCTGGGCGTGAATCAAAAGCCTTTATACGAAGAACAAGATTCTGCGTTCTCTATGGGTTCTAAAGATTTGTGTATGTTAGAGCATATTCCTAGTCTGATTGAAGTTGGCGTAGATAGCTTCAAAATTGAAGGTCGTATGAAATCTATTCACTATGTAGCGACTGTAGTTAATGCGTATCGTCAAGCGATCGACTCTTATATGGCTGATCCCGAGAACTATGTTTTAAAGCCAGAATGGCTTGAAGATATTAACAAAGCAGCTAACCGTCCGCTAAATACAGGATTTTTCTATGATACACCTGATCATGAAGATCATATTTACGAAGCAGAAGAAAAAGCAGTTCCTTATGATTTTGCAGGATTAGTATTGGATTATGATGAAGCTACAGGGATCGCTACTGTGCAACAACGTAATCATTTCAAACCAGGACAGCAAATTGAATTTTTTGGACCAAATCAAATGTTCTTCAAACAAACAGTCGGTCAATTATGGGATGAAGCAGGCAATGAATTAGATGCTGCCCGTCACCCTTTACAAAAAGTGAAAATGAAAGTAGATCATCCTGTTCGTTATTTTGATATGATGCGCAAAAATAACACTAAACAAGCCAAACAAGCTGTAAAAGCAACAGTAACTGTCTAATCATAGTTCATGATTCTGTATCATGAGCTAGATAGTTTACAATCATATTATGTAATAAGGTTTATTATACGTCATAGTATAATAGACCTTATTTTTTTGCGAAAAGGGGTTCAAATTTCCTGTTTTATAACCGATAATGGAATCAAGAGCATTTTCGATGCTTATTTTTTGTTTCGTTTATTAAGGTGAAACAGGGATAAACCAGTCGAATTACATAAAAAAACCTGTATGCACACGAAATCTAAAACGGCGGTGAAGATTATGGGGTTATTGCAGAAAAAAGGCAAAACAAAAAGCAAAATAACACTTCCAGACACCAAGAAGCTTGAAAAAGAGCAAAAAAAGCAACTCAAACGTGAACGTACAGGTTTATCGAAAAAGGCGAAAGAAACAGCTCAGAAAAAATGGTTTGCACAACAAAAGAAAACGGATACAAATGATTCTTCTTTTCCCTCTCCTACCGTCAAAACAGCGCGTACATTTCCGAAGTGGGCGCAAATTCCCAAAAGACTAACCTTTTCTACAAACAAAGACAATCCATCCAATGATCCATCTGTACCTGCTCAGCGCTGGCGCGGCTTACACCCAGCTAAATCGGTAGGCATTAAATTATTCCTTATCTTTTTTATCGCCATTATGTTGCTTGTTGTATCATTAGGCACATTCTCGTATTTAACTGCCAAAAGCATCATTAAAGAAAATGCAGCAGTTGGTAATGAACAAACGATTATTCAAACAGGTGAAAAATTAGATGTTATTTTGGGACAATTGGTTAATTCATCGACTCAAATCTTTTTTGATCCTAATATGCAAGAAGAGTTAATCAACTTATCCAAACCCGGTATAGATGATTTTGATAAATTCCAAGCTGTTAATGCGATTACAAGTAATCTACAAAATCAATTAAATTCATTAGATGCGATTGATTCGATCTATATCGTACCTATGAACAAAAATGTAAATGTAGTTGGAGCCGGTGTACAAATTCCAGCAGCCGAGGATGTGCGTAATACAGCATGGTACAAAGAATTAGAAAGTGGCAATGGTGTAATGCAATGGGTTCCTACTATGGAGATGCAAGGCACTGTCAAAAACTTTTTATTTGCAAGAGCTGTACGTACGACGAATTCTTCCGATTCGTTTGTATTCGTGATTAGTGCTAACAGTAAGTTGATTGAAGATCAGATTGCCAATGTGAATATGGGTACAGGAGGTCGTGTTGATCTTATTGGTGGTGCTACGAATACAGTGATTGCATCGACGAATAGTGCAGACATTTCCAAGCCATCCAACTATAGCTTTTTACCTCAATTAACAGAGAAAAGCGGTCGAGTTGAAAATAGTGATGGTCAATCGCCTATTCTGATCGCTTATAGTACACTTCAAAATTCAGATTGGAAATTGGTAGGAACTGTACCGATTAATGAATTGGTATCTAGTGCCAAACCTATTTTGAATATGACATTAATTTTTGCAGTGATTGACGCTGTATTTGCTGTATTGATCGGTATCTTTATTATTCGTATTATTGCGAAGCCATTACAAAATCTACAACAATTGATGCGCAAAGGTGCACAAGGTAAATTGAATGTGCGTACGACTCATAAGTCTGAAGATGAGATTGGACAATTGGGTGCCGCTTTTAATGAAATGATGGAAAATATTACGAACCTTGTAAAACAGACCAATCAATCGGCTCAAGAAGTACTGGGTACTGCAACAATATTGAGTAATGCGTCTAAGCAGACAGCTACATCAGCGAAAGAAATAGCAGTAGCGACAGAAGAAATTGCAAATGGTGCAGGTAGCCTTGCTTTAGAAGCAGAACGGGGTACAGAACTTGCTGATGGCATTATGGGTCAAATGAATAAAGTGATCAGTGCTAATAATGAAATGGGTGCTTCTGCGCATGATGTAGAACAAGCAAGTGAGACAGGTGTACAGCATATGGAGAAATTACTAACCCGTACACAAACGACAGAAGATATGATTCGTTCGTTAGGTGCTCGTATTGACTCATTGCAACAAAGTACTTCATCTGTACAACAAGTGCTTGATGTCATGCAGAATATTACGAAACAAACCAATATTTTATCACTCAATGCAACGATTGAAGCCGCTCGTGCTGGAGCCGCTGGTAAAGGATTTATGGTGGTTGCTGATGAAGTACGCAAACTAGCAGAACAATCGCGCGAATCTATTCTTATGGTTGGTAAAATCACAACTAATATTCAGCAAGAAATGGAAGAAACGATTAAAGTTCTGAATAATGCGTATCCGTTATTCAAGCAACAAACTGAAGCAGTTAAAGATACAACAACTATTTTTGAATCTGTGCAAGGTCAGATGTCTGCTTTTGTAACGAAGTTAAACTCTGTAACAGCTTCGATCAATGATCTGAGTCAAGTACAGAATACGATGTCTGAAGCGATGAGTAATGTGAGTGCAGTAGCAGAACAGTCTTCTGCCACTTCGCAAGAAGTAGCTTCACTAAGCAATGAACAACACAATGTCAGTGGGCAGCTTGTTCAACTATCCGGTCAATTGGAAAATGTATCGCTTGATCTGAAAGAAACTATTTCTCGCTTTACAGTAGATGAAGAAGAGACTCATTCTTCTGAAGTACCTTCAGATTCTCCAGAGGATGTTGTTGAAGAACAGACTGCACAAGCAAAAGAATCTGATTCGTCTACACCTGTTGATATCGACCAATCGCAAACAGCGGAAAATGATACACTATTAGATAACGAGTCAGACAAAAGAACGTAATATAGATATACTTGCTTATGTGAGTACAGATTGCATCTATCACGTCATTATTTTATCTACAGCTATGTATAACAAAAGCCGAAAGACCTTTGTATATAAAGGTTTTTCGGCTTTTTGCTATCTATACCATATCATCATCACCATTTACACTCACCAAGTTCGCTGAATGAATAGCTATTGTACAGGCGGAGGAGGGACATCTTCGGTAATCGGTTCAAACTCTTCTTTTGGAAGTCGGATCCAGCGTTGTAGATATCCTTGCAACCATAATTCTTTTAACAAAATAATTAAAATAGGCGATAACACCAATCCAACCACACCAAAAATCGATAATGAGATAATCATTGCAGATAACATCAAGTAAGCAGAAGAAATGCCAATCGAATTACCTGTGATTTTGGGTTCAAGCAATTGACGGGTTAACATCACCACGACCAGTAAAACGATCAATCCGATAGCAAGCCCTGTCTCACCAACTACAAAAAGATACACAATCCATGGAATAAAAATGACGGGAATACCGAGTAATGGCAAAATATCAAATGCTGCACTGAGTAACGAGATTGAGAAAGCATTATTCACTCCTAAAATCAGCAATCCTATGTACACCAAGACAAAAGTGATCATCACCATTATCAATTGTGCTTTCAGATAAGCTCCAATCGCATAGAAAACATGTTCTTTCAAAAAGAAATAAGCTTTTTTGAGCGTATTCGGTGTGCGTTCGGTAGCGACACGTCGCCAGAGATTAATTTCAGCACTTAAAAAGAAAGCTAAAATAATACCTACAGCAAAGTTAGCGATAAAGGTAGAAAATGAACTAAGCCAGCCTAATACATAATTAAAAGCTGCTTTGCCCCAGATCGCTAGATTCCCTGTAAAGATAGCAAAATATTCATTGATCCGTTGTGTAACATTATCTGGTAATGTATTTAACTCTTGATGCATTAGTGTAGTCAGTCTTGTAAAATGACCTTGCACAATTCTAGCGTATTCAGGTAAGTTATCAGCAATCTGAGCAGATTGAGAAATAAAGATTAATCCTGCTCCAAATAAAGCACCGAGTAGAAATAATACAAAGGTGAGAACTGCTATCGCTGAACAGACCATTTTGGGCAATCCACGACGATTTAAAAACATAGCAAAAGGTTCGATTAAAGCAAAAATAATAAAAGATAAAAAGATAGGCGCTGCAATATGATAAAGCTTGCTAGCAAGCAATAACACTAGATATACCGTCAAAACGACAATCCCGATATCAAAAGCAGTACGCCAATATTTTTTGTATAAAGGAAGCATAAGCAGACTAAATCTCCTTTTCTAACAGAGTATACAAGCATTTTATAAGTGGACTTCATCTACGTCAACAGAAAAAGGAACTGCCCCTGAGGACAGTTCCTTTTGAGTGGTGCATCTTTTTCTATCGAATAATAGAAAGGAGAGAAGACTATATTTTCATAACTCCGCCCATACTTGCATTCGTTACAAGTTTGGAATAACGAGCTAGATATCCTGTTTTTACTTTAGGTTCAAATTCAACCCAACCTTTACGACGTTCCGCAAATTCTTCTTCACTGATATGAAGTTCGATTTTGCGTTCGTTCAGATCCAGTTCAATAATATCTCCGTCATTAACGAAAGCGATAGGACCGCCTTCAGCGGCTTCTGGAGAAATATGACCGATACTGATACCACGAGAAGCTCCTGAGAAGCGTCCATCGGTGATTAGACCGACTTTGGCACCAAGACCCATACCTACGATTTGAGAAGTAGGAGCAAGCATCTCCGGCATACCAGGGCCACCTTTAGGGCCTTCATAACGGATAACAACGACATGACCTTCTTTAACATGACCGTTAGCAATACCGTATAGAGCATCATCTTGTGAATCGAAGCAGATAGCAGGGCCTTTATGGTATCCGCCAACAGAAGGATCAACTGCTCCAACTTTGATAATTGCACCTTGAGGAGCCAGATTACCGAACAATACGGCTAGACCGCCACGCTCAGAGTGAGGATTATCGATTTTGTGAATAACTTCTGTATTTTGAATTTCTTGACCTTCTACATTTTCACGAATTGTTTTACCTGTAACTGTAATACAATCTGGATGTAGAGCGCCTGGTTTTTTAAGCAATTCATTCAATACAGCACTTACGCCACCTGCCAAATGAACATCTTCGATATGCCAGTCAGAAGCTGGAGCTAATTTTGCTAAGTGAGGTACGCGGTTAGCGACTTCATTGATACGTTCGATCGGATAATCGATACCTGCTTCTTGAGCAAGTGCCAATGTATGAAGAACTGTATTTGTAGAACCACCCATCGCCATATCCAAAGCAAAAGCATTATCCAAAGCTTCTTTTGTTACGATATCACGAGGTTTAAGGTCTAATTTGATCAATTCCATTAATTGTGTCGCTGATTTACGAACAAAATCACGACGATCTTCAGAGACTGCAAGGATAGTTCCGTTACCTGGCAAAGCAATACCCATTGCTTCTGCTAGACAGTTCATCGAGTTCGCTGTGAACATTCCTGAACAAGAACCACAAGTTGGACAACCAAATTGTTCTAATTCAAGTAGACTTGCATCATCAATCTTACCAGCTTGATAAGCACCTACACCTTCAAATACAGATGTTAGGGAAATCGAGCGACCATTTTTGTCTTTACCAGCTTTCATCGGTCCACCGCTAACAAACATCGTAGGGATGTTTACGCGAAGAGCACCCATCATCATACCTGGTGTGATTTTGTCACAGTTTGGAATACAAACCATGCCATCAAACCAGTGAGCTGCAACAACAGTTTCAAGTGAATCTGCAATAATCTCACGACTTGGTAACGAATAACGCATACCAATGTGTCCCATTGCGATACCATCATCTACGCCGATGGTGTTAAATTCAAACGGAACGCCGCCTGCTTCACGGATCGCTTCTTTAACGATTTTACCGAACTCTTGCAAATGTACATGACCGGGTACGATATCAATATAAGAGTTACATACCGCGATAAACGGTTTACCAAAATCTTCTTCTTTAACGCCAGCGGCACGAAGTAAGCTACGATGTGGTGCACGATCGAACCCTTTTTTGATCATATCGGAACGCATTTTTTTGCCCTTGTTGACTACCATGGTGTCGATTTCCCCCCAAATATATAATAGTAAGCTTTTAAGCTTTAGCGCGTTGTAACGCCAAAGGTAAAAGCTAAAAAAGTCTTGCATAATGTAGTATACAGATACGAATTACGCGGAAGTTTTCTATAGAGTCTATCATATGTGTTAGCTTTTTTCTAGCGAATATATATTAAATCTGTAGTAAAACAAAATAAAATGCAAAAGAAATGCGAAAAAAAAGCAGACATTCCACCATTAATGGAAAAGTCTGCTTTTTATGGCATTAACGACTGCCGCCTTTTTTACCTATTTCTCTATAAAAGTCTTTGTCGTGAGATTCGGAAGTAGCTTCGCCACCTTTTTTACCAATTTCTTGATAAAATTCTTTGTCATGAGACTCAGAAGTAGCTTCTCCGCCTTTTTTGCCGATCTGTTGATAAAATTGTTTGTTATGTTTTTTGGAGGTTGCCTGGCCACCCATACGACCTGCTTCTTCACGGCTCATTTTGCCGTTGTTGTTATTCTGTGCCATCACCAAATCACTCCTTATTCATATAAGTGTAAGCATGGAACGCCATGTATACTTATCCGTTACTTACCCGTCTCATTTATAGTGAAACGAAAAATTAGGAATGAGTTGGAAAAAAATATAAGATTACGTTAGAAAATCATCCTTATTTCCCCTGTTATAGACCGTTATTATTTTTGAAATAAAGTATGTCTTTGAACATAATGAATCATAGAGTAGAACGGTTGAGGAATAGAAGGTTCCACCAATTTTGAAGTCCAGTATTTGACCTGCGGTTGAGCTAATACTACAGCCACCAGCACAGCAAAGATCAAAAGGATTATGATTTCTACAGGTGTATTCAGATGATGCAAGATTCCTGTCGTTTCGATAGCTCTGACTAAAAGACCATGTAACAAAAACACATATAATGTTCGTCTGCCTAATTCAGTTATATAATGCGCATACAGAGGCACAATAGCTAGAAAACCAATCGAAGCGATACATTGAAGAATGTACATACACATCCGATAGAAAAGTCCATTACCTGCATTTACACCTAATTGCACAAAAGTCTGATTTCCATAAAACCATCCGATCGAAAGCGGAAGATTCATATAAAACACTACGCTTAATAAAGCAAAAGAAAAAACGGCTATCCAGTGTCGGTAACTATAGAAGAAACTCATCATTTTATCTACATTCATATGATAGCCTACAATAAAGAAAGGAAAATAAATCAAAGTTCGTGATAAAGCAAGCCAGACACCGTCTACAGGAAGTAATCCTACACCTAATCCAAGTGCTAGAGAGATCATAAGTTGTTGCTTGAATGTAAAAGTACGTAGCGAAATGAGCAACAAACGCCATACGATATGACCTGCCAAAAACCATAGCAACAAATAAGGAGCAAAAAAAGAATGAGTAATATGCGGAACACGAAAAATAGTATAATCGAGTAGAGAATAGATACTTTGAAATAATACATATTGAAGAGCAATATGACGTAATACTTTGCTACCTGCAGGTCCCTGTAGATTGAAGCGAGCAAAATAACCAGTTACCAATACAAACAAAGGCATATGAAATGAAAAAATCCATAAAAAGATAGTATGTGCCCAGACAGACTGCTGAATAAGTGGCTCTAATAAATTGCCTGCCACTACACATACAATTAACAAAAATCGTATATTTAAAAAATACGTTTCTCCTATAGTATTTAATGTAGAGGTATGGGTTTTTATTGACGAATTCATCTGTTGTTCCTCCTAAATATATATGATCTATCCAGTCGCCATAGTGACCTTACATAGAGTGTGTTCAGTGGTATTTATAAGTTACTTTAAAAATAAAACAAAAAACTTTTTAATATTGTGATTTAATTCACAATTGAAAACGGTATCTATCGTTAAAATTGTGTATATATGATGAAGCTATGTCATTGACAACAAAGAAAGCGGTTGCGACAATGGTAAATATGACCAGCTACATATTACGCATGATATTTGATGCACTCAGGAGGCTTAACAATGAACAATCAGCATACTTACCCGGAAGTGGTCACTTTCGGTGAGTCTATGGGGTTGATGACTGCGGATGACTCTCGTGGTCTGGAGTACGCTGCCAATCTACACAAATCATTTGGCGGTGCTGAAAGTAATCTAGCGATTGGTATTGCTCGCTTAGGGCATACAGTCGGTTGGTTCGGTCGTCTTGGCGCTGATCCGTTAGGGCGTATGATCCAAAAAGCAATTCGCGGTGAAGGCGTAGATGTGTCTCGCTCAATGCTAGCAGAAGGAGAACAGACAGGGTTGATGTTACGAGAAAATGTATCCGGTCATGCTTCGGTTCATTATTATCGCAAACATTCAGCAGCTAGTCGGATGACTCCAGATGATCTGGACGCAGAGTATATCAGCCAAGCTAAAATATTACATGTTACAGGAATCACAGCAGCTATTAGTGAATCCGGGCTGGCAACTGTAGAGAAAGCGATAGAGATTGCTAGACATGCAGGTGTCAAAGTCTGTTTTGATCCCAATTTGCGTCTCAAATTATGGAGTATTGAACAAGCGCGTCCTGTATTATTGCATTTAGCCGAGCAATGTGATTATTTTTTACCAGGTTTGGATGAACTGAGTTTATTGTATGAAACTGAAGATGAGGCACAGATTTTTGAACGTCTGAATGCATTATCAGCAGTCTGTATTGTCAAAGGCGGACCTAATTTGACCTATGTGTTGGATCAAGGGCAGAAGTTAGAAGTGCCGTATTTCAAAGCAGAACGTGTATTAGATACTGTAGGAGCAGGAGATGGATTCTGCGCTGGATTTATTGTTGGATTGTTACGCGGGTATGAAGTGACTGAAGCTGTACGTCTGGGTAATCTAAATGGGTCTATGGTGATTCAAGCTGTAGGCGATTGGGAAGCATTACCGACTCATGAGCAGGTAGAAGCGAAGCTGAACAACAAAGTTCATATCGAACGCTAAACTTACAAACTAAAGGAGTATATACCGATGAAAAAATTACAACTAATTCAAAAAATAGTCGATAACGGCGTTGTAGCTGTGCTACGCGGAGATTCAGCAGATCAAGTGTTTACCATGGCAGAACAAGCGATTGCTGGTGGAATCAAAATTATTGAGATTACAATGACAGTGCCTGGTGCATTAAAAGCCATCGAAAAATTAAGTCGCATGTATAGCTGGAAAGCAGATGCTTCAGAAAACTTTGCGATTATCGGAGCAGGAACAGTATTAGAACCACAGACAGCACGCGCTGCAATTATGGCAGGAGCAGAATTTGTTGTTGGGCCTTCATTGAATCCTGAAACGGTGAAAATTTGCAACTTATATCGTGTGCCTGTATTACCAGGAGTCACTACGCTTGAAGGTATCCAACATGCGCTTGAACTTGGTGTCGATATCGTCAAATTATTCCCGGGCAACCTGTATGATCCATCTATTATCAAAACGTTAAAAGGACCGATGCCTCAAGCGAATATTATGCCTACCGGTGGTGTATCCTTAGCTAATCTAGGAGAATGGGTCAAAGCAGGAGCTGTCGCTGTAGGGATCGGTTCAGATCTAACGACAGAAGCACTCAAAACAGGGGATTACAGTCTGGTACGCCAAAAAGCAGAACAATACATGGAAGCTTTCTATCAGGCTAAGCAGCAATAAAGGTTTAGTCTTGATAAGAAATGCAGACGTGTGCATAAATGATAGACTATTTAAAAATAAACAATGATTCCCTAACATGATATAATCACATAAGAAGCAGCCTGTTGTCCTGCGAAGGAAACGGGCTGTTGCTTTATATAGCGCTAGGATGAATGTGGAAGGGGACTCACAGATTTATGTTTAGAAAGAATCGTAATCAATTTGGAAGTTATGGTAGTACACGTAAGCGCAGTCGAGCTGGAAAGATCGGTAAAATTCTACTCGTTATTCTTATTGTGCTTATTCTTGCAGCAGGAGCGGCGGCATGGTATGTATTTACCCCGTATACGCCAACAAGTCAGGCTGAGCAAGCTTTAGTCTCTGGAACTGACAAGATTGCAGTGCAAGATACAGAAGAATGGATATCATTTAGCAATGCCAAACCTAAAGGAAATAGCATTATTTTTTATCCGGGTGCAAGAGTCAAGCCAGAAGCGTATAGCGTGTTCGCTCATGATCTAGCTAAAAGTGGGCATACGGTATACATTATGAAATTGCCGTTTAATTTTGCTTTTTTCAAAACCGATGCAGCGCAAGCTGTGATTGATCGCCATCCTGATGAGAAATTTGTTATTGGTGGTCATTCATTAGGCGGCGTTTTTGCAGCTCGTTATGCAGCAGCGCATCTGGATCATATAGCCGGTGTATTTTTCCTAGCTTCTTATCCAGAGCAAAAAGGAAATCTGCAAAAAACAGATATCCCTGTACTATCAATTACTGCTTCTAACGATGGATTACTCAAAAAAGATACGTATGAAGCGGCACGTGCTTTTTTACCGCAACAAACGGTTTATTATAGTATTGAAGGTGGTAATCATGCTCAATTTGGTAGCTATGGAGAGCAAAAAGATGATCTTCCTGCTCAAATTGATGCAGACGAGCAACGTAAGCAGACGGTAAATACTATTCTTGGCTGGATGAAAGAAATTCCGACCACTTCAAAATCTGCCACCAAAAAGTAAGGATTTCGATAAAACGTTCTAGATACCTGTAGCTAAAGGGGTAAATGCCAATGGTACGTTTGCAAATTGGAACACAACAAGTGGATTGCGATGCTCTTTTATTTGATAAAGATGGCACATTGCTTGATTTTATGCAGTTATGGGGATCATGGGCTGAACGTATGTTGACCCAGATGGAGAATCATTTGCAAGCAAGTGGTCATACTTTTACAGGAGATCGAGAGCATGTATTTGGTACTCGCTATAATCAGGAAGGTCATCTGATCGATTATGACCGTTGTGGCCCGCTCGCGATGGCTTCTGTCGAAGAATCTACAGCGATACTAGCATGGCAGTTATATGCTACAGGTACACCATGGGATCAAGCGATAGCTCAGATTCGTCGATTCAGTGATATCGCTATAGAACATATTGAAAAGGAACGTCCGGTGCAACCATTGCCCGGACTGCTTCCATTTCTAGAACAATGTCGCGCAGTACAGCTTCCACTTGCAGTGATTACCGCAGATTGGACTTCTGAAGCGGTAAAGCATCTTCGTTGGAGTGGGTTGGAAAGTTATTTTGAACATATTATCGGCAGTGATCAAGTACAACAAAGCAAACCAGCACCTGATCTGGTCTATACAGCATGTGAACGTTTGGGTATTTCACCGACTCAGACAGTAATGATCGGCGATAGTAATGCAGATATGCAGATGGGGCAGAATGCGGGTGTGCCTTGTTGTATTGGTATCAGTTCTTCTGAACAATCAGCGTATACAGAACTGCCAGATGCTCATACCATTATTACGCATTATGATCAGCTTAGTATAATCAAGTAATAAATCATGATAAAAAATAGATAAAAGGAAATAGAGAGGAGCATACAATAATGGATAACATAGAACAATTAACAGAATGGATACAACAATCCAAAAAAATTGTCTTTTTCGGTGGAGCAGGTACATCGACAGAAAGTGGTATCCCTGATTTTCGCTCGGCACAAGGATTATATAGTGAAAATGGCAAAAGAGGATATTCGCCTGAAGAAATGTTAAGTCGTTCTTTTTTTGAAAAAGAAACAGAGTTATTTTTTGAAATTTTATCGCAGTAAATTAATCCATCCACAAGCCAAGCCTAATCCGGTACATCATGTATTAGCTTTGTTAGAAAAGCAAGGCAAATTATTATCTATTATTACGCAAAATATAGACGGTCTGCACCAGATGGCAGGTAATCAAAAAGTGTTGGAATTGCATGGTTCTATTCATCGTAATTACTGCACAACATGTAAGCGACAATATACATTAGAAGATGTTTTGGCTCAATCAGGATTGCCACGTTGTCCTATTGATCAAGGTGTGATCAGACCGGATGTTGTATTATACGGAGAATCATTGGATCAAGCTGTATTAGAGCAAACAGTGGCGGTATTATCTCAAGCGGATTTATTGTTGATTGGGGGAACTTCGCTAACTGTGTATCCAGCAGCAGGATTGGTTTCTTATTTCCGCGGTCAACATACAGTATTACTGAATGCTTCACCGACAGGTCATGATCGTCATGCTGATTTGTTGATTACCGATCCAATGGGCAGTGTGATGGAGCAAGTACAACAGCGCCTCTAATATAAGTTTAGCGAAATGAATTTATTTGCATAATGGTAACGCTTACGCTATGATTTGGAAGATGTGAATATATCTATTTTGCTTGAAGAAGGGTAGGGGTTATTGTGGTCTATGTAGCTTCAGAAAAGCGTTATGAAGAGATGAAATACAATCGTAGCGGTCGTTCGGGATTAAAATTACCAGCGATTTCGTTAGGATTGTGGCATAATTTTGGCGGAATTAACGTCTATGAGAACAGTCGTGAAATGATCACGCGTTCTTTTGATATAGGAATTACGCATTTTGATCTAGCGAATAACTACGGCCCTCCTGCTGGTTCGGCAGAAGAAACATTTGGACAAGTATTGAAGCAAGACCTTGCGGCTTATCGGGATGAGATGATTATTTCGACCAAAGCCGGTTATTATATGTGGCCAGGCCCTTATGGAGAATGGGGTTCTCGCAAAAACTTATTATCCAGTCTAGATCAAAGTCTTAAACGGATGAAACTAGATTATGTTGATATTTTCTATTCTCACCGTTTTGATCCAGAGACTCCTTTAGAAGAAACGATGATGGCATTAGATTATGCTGTACGTTCGGGTAAAGCTTTGTATGCAGGAATCTCTAGTTATTCCGCAGAACAAACACGAGAAGCGGCTTCTATCTTAAAACAATTAGGTACACCATTGACTATTCATCAGCCTAATTATTCTATGGTTAATCGTTGGATCGAAGATGGTTTGCAAGATGTGCTGGAAGAAACAGGTACAGGAAGTATTGCGTTCTGTCCGCTAGCACAAGGATTGTTAACGAGCAAATATCTGAACGGTGTACCTGAAGATTCACGAGCAGCCGGTTCGTCTGTCTTTTTAAGTGAAGATTCGATTACACCGGAAAGTATTCGCAAAGCACAAGCTCTTAACGAAGTAGCTTCAGAGCGTGGACAAAGTCTAGCTCAATTAGCATTAGCATGGGCATTACGTGGAGGCAAATTAACCTCTGCTCTTATCGGTGCAAGTCGTGTTTCTCAGATTGAAGAAAATGTAGCTGCACTAAACAATCTTGATTTTACTCAAGCTGAATTGGATCGTATTGATTCGATTTTGCAAGCAGACGAAAATAAGTAAGTTAGAGTAGAAGTTTGGATAACAAAATAATATAATTATTTTTCATTTTTAAGTTAAAAAGGCTTTAGAACGTGGTTACGTTCCAAAGCCTTTTTGCTGTACAGTCTTTACTCCTTTGTGCAGAACCATGATAGCTAATACAATCAGTATGATTCCTAACCAAGCAGGAGCAGCATGACCGAGTAAAATATACAATTGACCTCCAATAAGTGGACCGATCATTCTAGCCAAAGCTTGGATCGATTGACTTCCTCCTTGAATTCTCCCTTGTTCACTTGCATCGACAGATTTGGAAAGCATTCCGTTAAATGCAGGTCCGAAGATAGAATCACCACAGCCAAATACAAACAGCCCTGCGATAAAAAGAGGATAATACGTGAATCCAATTGATAATGCAATCAGTCCATAACCTATAATTTCGGCGATCATACCAAATGTAACGATTTGTTGATCACTGTATTTTTTCAACAGTTGGGGCATAATCAGACCTTGAGAAATAATATCTTGAATACCAAGTATGGAAAACATCAGTCCGATCAATACCGGTTTCCACTGAAATGTATCTATCGTCAATTGAGAGAAGATCGCTTGCAAAGATCCATTTGGAATCCAGAGTAAAAAAGCAGATATCAATAATCGACTCAAGTATTTCGTCGAAAGCAGGCTAGCAAGTTGAGAAAAAGGATTTAACTTTTGTAGAGTGATCTCTGGTTGTCGATGTTGCTGTGCAAGACTTTCTGGCATAAAAAAGAATCCATACAACATATTTAACAATGTGATAACAGCTCCAAAGTATAAAGGGAATGCATAATCAAATTTAGCGAGTAATCCGCCTAATGTAGGGCCGATGATAGTCGCTACACCTACAATCGCACCTAACCATCCAAAATATTTGGTTCGTTGTTGTGAAGGTATAATATCTGCAAAGTAAGCAAAGATCGTACTGATACTTCCCCCTGTGATACCTTCGATAATTCGCCCTACAAATAGTACCCATAACGCTCCACCAATACCAAAAATCAAATATCCGATAGCTGAACCGAAAAGACATAATAACAGAATAGGACGACGACCGTATTTATCACTTAACGCTCCAAGTACAGGCGCAGCCAGAAACACACAAAGAGCATATACAGACATCAACAGTGTTACCATAATCGCTTGTTCTGATGAAGAATGGACATACGGTTGAACTAAAAAAGGCACGACAGGCGTTATAATACTGAATCCAAGTCCGCACAGAAATACAGAAATCAGTCCAAAGCGTAAAGCATGTTTATTTACAGATGGTTCGATAGGTTGTGCATGATGAGATGTAGCCAATAGTCATCTCTCCTTATGATTTTATATTGATTCCTAGGAAACAAATTTATAATATTATTATTTTGTTTCCTTGTCAACAAAAATAAATATAGAAAAAAGACAACTTGCTCTTGAGAAAGAGTCGTTGTCTCGGATAGATCTTATATTTTGATACTGTATCTGTTTATTCAGACTTTGGACTATGATCTAGCTTTTTAATTTCATCATCTAAATGGTCACTGTATCGTTGTATAAATTGAAGCATATGATCAAATTGTTCATCGGTGACTTGTTCAAATACTACTTGATCTCGTTCTTCAAATTCTTGATGTAATTGATCATGCGCTTGTTTGATTTGACTTCCTTGGGATGTAAGTTTGAAATAAATTTCTTTTTTATTATCTGGTTTCTGATAGCTTTCGATCAGTTGTTTGTCGATTAGCTTTTTAGTGATTTTACTGATGGCTCCTCTGGTCATATACATAGACTCTGCCATCTTAGTGACATTTGCATCGGCATGGTTACCAATATATTCGATACAGTGTACTTCAGAAGGCTTATAATCATGAAGAGTACTTTCCATTTTAAGCTTATTTAGCCAGACCAGTTTACTAAATAAGTCTCGAAAATCAGTCAGTACTTGTTCTTTTTTATTCATATCTCATGGTCTCCTCCCGGTTATGATAGTCTCTGTATACCTATGATCACTATCACGAGCCTATCTATGTATGCTACAACATTATTGATGTTTGTATTGATGAACAGAAGCTCGATATCCAGTAGGCGACACTTGATAAAATCGTTTGAACTGTTTGGAAAAATAAAGAGCATCTGTCAAACCTACCGATGCCGCAATCTGTTGGGTAGATAACTCTGGACGTTCTCGCAATAATTGACGAGCTTTATCGATTCGTAATTTGAGCAGATAGGTTACAGGTGTCATGCCCGTTTCTTTTTTGAAAATGCGAGACATATACGCACGATTATAACCGAGACTGTTGCACATATCTTCAATCGATACAGGATGAGCATATTGACTGGACATATAATGAATCATTTGCTTAACGATACGACGGGTCATCGATTGCGTGCCAGGGAGTACAGACTGTTGCATCATCAATTCACTGACCTCTGCCAAAATAAGATGAAGATATCCCAGTGCGGCAAGATCAGAGCTTTCTTTTTGACTGGCAAATGATACAAGCAATTGTTCCAAATAAGCACCGATTCGTTCTTGATCACCAGAACGAGCAATCGGAGCATGTAGAGTGAATCCTACCTGTTCTACTAAAGGAGTCGCATGTTGTCCGGCAAAAGCAAGCCAGCGATAATGCCACGGTTGCTCTTGATCTGAAATATAACTAACCAGTTGACCGGGATGAATCAAAAATAGATCGCCTTTAGAAAGATGATACGTGCGTTCTTCAGTAATAAATTGCCCATGACCACTTTCGATATAGTGAAGCAAATAATAATCATATATTTTGGGACCCAGTCGATGATCAGGAGCGGTCTGACTTTCGCCAGCAAACAATACATACAAAGCTCCTTGATCATGAAAAATAGGATTAGGTGAAACTTGATACGTTTTGGCGTTTGCCATTACAAAGCACTCCTTTTTACTATTCCACAGTCGAAGTCACATTTGTCCATATAGATCACACATCTATTCATTACATCTTATGATATTCATATAGTATACTTAGTTCAAGCCAAAGATTCAAAAACATATTATTTAAAGCAAATAAAGGCGAAAAGAGTATCTTTTATTTGATATCACCGCGCAAAATGTATATTTATTCAGTATAATCATAATTAGTCATTAAAGACATAAGGTCACATCGATACTGTTCATTATGATCTACATATAGATCAGTATCAGCTTTTCTCAAATCAATGTATTGTGCAAATCTGTTGTTTATATGCTCTTCACAAAAGAGCGTTACACTAGACATCAGCGGATATACTACTATTAGGAGGCGAATGAAATGGCAATATTAGTAACAGGTGGAGCAGGTTATATCGGATCACATACGGTAGCGGATTTATTAGAGCGTGGAGAAGAAGTAGTGGTGATTGATAATTTATTAACAGGGCACCGTGAAGCACTGTTAGGTGGTACATTGTATGAAGGTGATCTACGTGATAAAGAATTGCTAGCACGTATTTTTGCAGAAAATGAAATTACAGCAGTCATTCACTTTGCAGCCAGCTCATTAGTAGGCGAAAGTATGCAGAATCCTTTCAAATATTATGATAACAATGTCTACGGAGCCATGTGTCTACTGGACGCGATGCAACAAGCAGGCGTGAAAAAAATCGTATTTTCTTCAACAGCGGCAACGTATGGCGAACCAGAAAAAGTACCTATTGAAGAAAGCGATCGTACAGAACCGGCTAACGTGTACGGCGAAACCAAGTTAATGATGGAACGCATGATGAATTGGTTCGATAAAGTACATGGTATTCGTTATGTAGCATTGCGTTACTTCAATGCCGCAGGTGCACATATCAGTGGCAAAATTGGAGAAGATCATCGTCCAGAATCTCATTTGGTTCCTTTGGTACTACAGACAGCGCTAGGTCAACGTGAATTTATCTCGGTATTCGGTGAAGATTATCCAACAGAAGATGGCACATGTGTACGTGATTATATCCATGTAAGTGATCTAGCAGATGCTCATATCAAATCGGTAGAGTATTTGAACAATGATGGTGCAAGCAATGTATTCAATCTAGGTAATGGTCAGGGATTCTCGGTTAAACAAGTGATTGAGACAGCGGTCAAAGTGACTGGACGCGATATTCCTGTGAAATTTGAAGCACGTCGTAGTGGTGATCCAGCAGTATTAGTAGCTTCTTCAGAAAAAGCACGCTCTGTACTGGGTTGGAAGCCTTCTTATAATCAATTAGAAGATATTATCAGTGGTGCATGGCAATGGCACGAATCTCATCCACAAGGATATGGTGATCATGAGTAATCCAGTAGAACGTACAACAGAACAAAATAGTGCATTACTTGCGATAGATGAACTGATTAAGTTCGCATTTGATAAAGGATTGATCAAAGGAGCAGATATCGATTACGGACGGAATCTATTGTTAAAACAATTCCATTTCGATGAGCCTTATAATCCAGATGTACCTGCTATTCATATGGTCGCTCAAGGACAAGCAGCAGCAGAACCTCAAGTCATGTTAGATACGTTGATCGATTATGCGTATAGTATCGGATTACTAGCTGAAAATACAGATACGTACCGTGATCTGATGGACGCAGAAATTATGGGACTACTGATGGCTCGCCCATCTGAAGTAACAGGTGATTTTTTCGATACATTAGATCGTGAAGGCATTGAATCGGCAACAAGTGAATTTTATCAATTGTCGATCAATTCTAACTATATTCGGATGGATCGTGTCTCCAAAAATGTATATTGGAAACAACCAACTTCCTACGGTGAAATGGAAATGACGATCAATCTATCTAAGCCTGAGAAGACGTCAGCCGAAATTGCTTTGGCGAAATTAATGCCTCCACCATCGTATCCAAAATGTCAGTTGTGTCGCGAAAATGTAGGTTATGCCGGACGTATCAATCATCCAGCCAGACAAAATTTACGCGTGATTCCGCTACAATTGAATGGAGAATCATGGTTGTTCCAGTATTCGCCTTATGTGTATTACAACGAACATTGTATCGTGCTGCATCATGATCATGTACCGATGAAATTAACAAAAGATACATTCCGTCGTTTGCTCGATTTTGTCGATGAATTCCCGCATTATTTCCTCGGTTCTAATGCAGATTTGCCGATCGTAGGCGGTTCGATTCTAACACATGATCATTTTCAGGGTGGACGACATACATTCCCGATCGAACAAGCAACAGTAGAAGAAGTGTATGGTCATACTGTTCATGATGATGATATTACATTAGAATTGGTCAACTGGCCGATGTCTGTAGTGCGTCTACGTGCGAACAATTCTTCTTTATTGTTGAATTCAGCTAATGATATCTATGAAGCGTGGAAACAATACAGTGACGCTGAAGTGGATATTCTAGCATCAACGATCCAAAATGGAGAACCGGTTCGTCACAATACAGTCACTCCGATTGTTCGTCGTCGTGATGGACAATATGAGATTGATCTTGTACTGCGTAATAACCGCACCAATGAACAATATCCAGATGGTATTTTCCATCCTCATCCTGAGATGCACCATTTGAAGCGTGAAAATATCGGATTGATTGAAGTGATGGGTTTAGCGATTTTACCAGGTCGATTGAAAGAAGAATTGGATCAGATTGCTTCTATTTTGACAGGAGATATCGCCCTATTGGAAATGATCAGACAACAACCTGATCACCCATTAGCCATACATTTGTTATGGATTGAACATCTAGTAGAAGCATACGGTACAGAGCTGGATCACGATCAAGCGACTTTAACGATTCAAGATGAAGTCGGTACGAAGTTTGCTGAGATTTTAGAGCATGCAGGTGTATACAAACGCAATGATGAAGGACGCAAAGCGTTCCGTCGTTTTATTACTCGTATGAATTATGTGTTAAAAAGTTAAATTATATGCTAGTCAATCTACTATCTCTGGGTAATGATAAGAGGTAGTAGATTTTTTTATGGTTTCGATAAATATAATTGTATCAAATTGATGTTAAAAGCAGTTTGATCGGAAAACTTTGTTTTTATGTGTATAAGGTATATAATTGTAAAGGGCTGAGGAACGGTAACTTACTTATAACTTATTACAACAGTGATCCTACAGTTTAGGTGTTAGATGTATTTTTATATGTGTAGAGAAGGATAACTTTATCTACTAATCGTTATATCCCAAGGAGGCATTTTGAATGAATTCATTTGAATTTTATAATCCAACCCGTCTTATTTTTGGTAAAGGTCAACTGGAAAAGTTGAAAAGAGAAGTAGGTAACTACGGTAAAAACGTATTGCTTGTATATGGTGGCGGTAGTATCAAACGTGCAGGTCTATATGACAAAGTGATCGGTTATTTGAACGAAGCAGGAGCTAATGTAACTGAACTTGCTGGCGTAGAACCGAATCCACGTTTGAGCACAGTACACAAAGGTGTAGACTTGTGCAAATCCAACAATATTGATCTAATTCTTGCTGTTGGTGGCGGTAGCGTACTGGACTGTGCCAAAGCAATTGCTGTAGGTGCAAAATATGATGGTGACATGTGGGATTTTGCACAACGCAAAGCAGCTCCTACAGATGCATTGCCACTAGGTACCGTATTAACAATGGCAGCAACAGGTTCAGAAATGAACAGCGGTTCTGTAATTACAAATACAGAAACACAAGAAAAATTAGGTTGGGGTAGTGCTTATTCATTCCCAGCATTCTCTATTCTTGATCCAGAAAACACATATTCTTTGCCAAAAGATCAAACAGTCTATGGTATCGTAGATATGATGTCTCATGTACTGGAACACTATTTCCATGCTGAAAAAAATACAGATATTCAAGATGGATTCTGTGAATCGATTCTACGTGGAGTTATTGATGCTGGCCCTAAATTGATCAATGACCTACAAAACTTTGAATTACGTTCAACTGTAATGTACGCAGGTACAATGGCGTTGAATGGTGTAGTGAATATGGGTTACAACGGAGACTGGGCGACTCATAATATTGAGCATGCTGTATCGGCTGTATATGATATCCCTCATGGTGGTGGACTAGCGATCTTGTTCCCGAACTGGATGCAACACAACTTGCAAGTGAATCCTGCTCGTTTTGCTAAATTAGCAGTGAATGTATTCAATGTAGATCCAACAGGTAAAAGCGATGAAGAAGTAGCAAATGAAGGTATTCAAGCATTGCGCGACTTCTGGACTTCAATCGATGCACCTAGCCGTCTAGCAGATTATGAAATCGATGATAGCCAAATCGATGTAATGGTAGACAAAGCGATGAAATTTGGCGCATTTGGTAACTTTAACAAGCTAGAAGCAGAAGATGTGCGTAAAATCTATAGCATGTCTCTATAATTTCTCCATTTATTAATACAATCATACATGTTCGAGCTGTTTATTCCTGTCAGTCATGATAAGGAATAAACAGCTTTTTTTGTCTATATCGTAAAAAATTGAAACTTTTCTTACCAACAATACGTAAATATAGGTATAAAGTCAAAAAATGGTGGAAAAGGGCTGAATATCGCCTTTTTACGTCAAATCAAAGAAAGGAGCGAACAGAAATGGAAACGCTATTTTGGATTTGCTTGATCACCGGTGCTTTGTATGCATTATTCAGTCTGTTATTCGGTGACTTGCTTGGTGATGTGTTAGGCGGTATAGATCTGCCTGGATTTGACCTGTTTAAGCCTGTTATTTTAGCGGCGGCTGTTACGTTGTTCGGTGGAGCAGGAATCATGTTAATACGTTACAGTTCTTTCGCTCCTTTCGCTGTTATACTGCTTGCACTTTTGATTGCTGTTGTTGGAGGAATGTTTGTATTTTTTGTCTATGTCAAACCAATGGAACATAGTGAAGTATCGACAAGTTATTCGATTCAAGAAATGATTGGTCGTATAGGAGAAGTGACTATCCCGATTCCTCAAGTGGGATACGGTGAGGTCATGATTAAGCTTACAGGTGGCAACACGTTACATATTGCATACAGTTTCGATCGTTGTGCTATTGCCTCCGGTATGCGGGTAGTGATCGTAGAAGAAAAAGAAGGAACATTAGGTATATCGCTTTTAGAAGATTCATTATAAGGAATAGTAGTGTGAGAGCAGTATAACAGCTTTTTGGCAAAGCAAGCCTATATCAAACCAAAAGGGGCGAGGATTATGGCATTTTTGAACGAAATGATTGTTGTACCTGCGATTGTGATTGTAGTATTGATCGTACTTGGTATTACATTCTGGGCGAGGTACAAAACAGTAAGTACAGACGAAGCAATGGTGGTTACCGGTTCTTTTTTGGGAAGCCGTAATATCTCAGATGATGGAGCAGGGCGCAAAATTAAGATTGTACGCGGTGGTGGTGCATTTATTTTACCTGTGTTTCAAAAGTCTGAATTTCTATCGTTGTTATCGCACAAACTGGATGTAACAACGCCTGAAGTGTACACTGAACAAGGCGTTCCTGTACTTGCCGATGGAGTAGCTATTATCAAAATCGGCAGTTCTGTAGAAGATGTGGCTACAGCAGCAGAACAATTTATGGGTAAGCCCATTCAAGCGTTACAAGCCGAAGCCCAAGAAGTATTAGAAGGGCATCTGCGTTCGATTATGGGTTCGATGACCGTAGAAGAAGTGTATCGGAATCGTGATCGATTTGCGCAAGAAGTACAAAGTGTCGCTGCTCGTGATCTAAAAAAGATGGGTTTACAAATCGTCTCATTTACAATTAAAGATATACGCGATAAGCATGGATATCTGGAGTCGCTTGGTAAACCTCGAATCGCCGCAGTGAAAAGAGATGCAGAAATCGCTGAAGCCGAAGCTGTTCGAGATTCTAGGGTGCAGAAAGCACTGGCAGAAGAAGCCGGGCAAAAAGCAGAATTGCTTAGAGATACCAATATAGCTGAAGCTTCCAAAGAAAAAGAATTAAAAGTAGCTTCATTTAAAAAAGATCAAGATACTGCAAGAGCCGAAGCCGATCAGGCCTATCATATTCAAGAAGCCAAAGCCAAACAAATTATGATGGAAGAGCAAATGAAGATCGAATTGGTTCGTAAAGAGCGTGAAATAGATCTACAAGAACGAGAAATTACAGTACGTGAGAAATACTATGATGCAGAAGTGAAGAAAAAAGCTGAAGCCGATCGTTTCTCGGTGGAACAAGCAGCCGAAGCGGAAAAAGCTCGTAAAATGCGTCAAGCAGAAGCTCATCAATATTCGATAGAAACAGAAGCCAAAGCGTCTGCGGAACAACAACGTCTAGCCGGACAAGCGGAAGCCGATGCTGAACGTGCTAAAGGTACAGCTGAAGCTGAAGTGATTCGTCTACGCGGTCTCGCCGAAGCCGAAGCGAAGCAGAAATTAGCAGAAGCATTCGAAAATTATGGACAAGCCGCTATACTTGATCTAGTTGCCAAAATGCTACCTGAATTAGCAGGTAAAATTGCAGAACCAATCAGTGCGATTGATAAATTAACAGTTGTTGATACAGGTAAAGGCGAAGGCGGCGGAGCAACAAGAGTTAGTAACTATGTGACAGAACTGATGGCGACCGCTCCAGAAATGCTGAAAAGTGTATCGGGACTCGATATAGAAGAATTAATTAAAGGATTTGCAGGTGGCAAATCTCAGCAAGCTCAACCTAGTACTTCTAACACTACGGCTGGCGTAAATGCAAATAACCATACCCAACAGACAGCCCGTCCTGAAGCTATATTGGCACTTCCAACCCAAAGCTCACACGATCAAGATCGTGCAACAACATCCACAGGAATCGGAATTTCCAGTGAACAAGAATGATAATGGAAGATTTATATGTAACAATCATGCTATAAAGCAAACTTGCTTTCAATGATGCCGAGACGACAAATCCTTATTCATCAAGGGATTTGTCGTCTTCTTTGTATACATAACTAACGAGTAGATTGTATTGACTAGATGGTGAATTTTTGGTAACTTTACGGGATGAAGGTGATCGTAAAAGGGGTGCAAATGTGAGCAGCCTACTTGTGGCTAAAGTGCTGAATAATAACGTTATTATTGCTGATCATCCTCAGTATGAAGAAGTTGTGGTGATCGGTAAAGGAATCGGTTTTAACCGTAAAGCGCGTGATGTGATTCCTTTGGATGTTGTCGAGAAGATGTTTATTTTAACCAATGAGCAAGAACAGGAACAATACAAGCAACTCGCAGTTCAGATCGATGAGCGTATTATCGAAGTCATTAACGAAATTATTTATTATATTAATTCTGAAAGTAAGACTCCACTGAATGAACATATTCATATTGCTTTAACCGATCATATTGCATTTGCAATTAAGCGTGCTGAGCAAGGGATGACGATTCAGAATCCTTTTCTATATGAGACGCGAGAAATGTATCCGTTAGAATATAAATTAGCTGCTCATGCGTTAGAAATAATTCATGACAAGCTAGGTGTAGCTTTAGAAGAAGATGAGATTGGTTTTGTAGCACTGCATATTTATAGTGCACTAACTGATCAACATATCACAGCGATCAAAGCCGATTCTCGTCTGATTGCCGATATGGTCAAAGTTATCGAAGATAGTCTCAAAATTTCGATTACAGGAGATACGCTGGATTATTCGCGGTTGCTTACTCATTTGCGATTTGCAATCGAACGTATCCGTAGAGGTGAGAAAGTAGCCGCTACTCATCGCTTAGAAGAAATGCTCAAAATGGAATATCCCGAAGTGTATTCGTTATCATGGAAATTAACAAAGATGATGGAAAAACGATTACGCCGACCAGTCTATAAAGCAGAAGTAAGCTACCTGACCATGCATTTACAACGGTTTGTCGAGAAGCGTGAAGAAGAAGAGGAAAGTACGCAAGAATAGATTCAAAATTCATTTAACCTTTTTTATTGAAAAGGCTTGCAGATTTAAAAAGTGGGTGCTATAATTCAGAACGTAATCAACAAATGAATAGCGGATTTTTTAACGTGTTACTGATTCGATCAGGCATGAGTTAACAAAGTATTTGATGTAAGGCTGTAAGCACACAGGGGTAGTCTATCCTTATGTACCGAGATCCTTATCCTATCAGATGCGTTGTTCACTCGTGCCTTTTTTTGTGGCTTTCCGCTTTAATTTGTTGAAGCAACAATATACTATTTATACTATTCGAGGGGAAGTGGCGGTATTGTTTAGACGTCTGTTTGGCGTTTTGCAAAAAGTAGGTAGAGCATTGATGCTTCCAGTGGCAATCTTGCCAGCAGCAGGTTTGTTGCTTGGTTTTGGTAACATGCTGGTTAACCCTGACTTTTTGCAGTATATTCCTGCATTAAATGCACACTGGGTTCAAATTACTGCAACAGTAATGATGAACTCCGGACAAATTGTTTTTGATAACTTATCTCTACTCTTTGCCGTCGGGGTAGCCGTCGGTCTTGCAGGAGGAGAAGGGGTAGCCGGGCTCGCAGCCATTATCGGTTATCTGATCATGAACGTAACAATGGGTACAGTTATGGGCGTTACAGCTGATATGGTCGGTAAAGGTGACTTCTCAGTAGCTTCTGTACTTGGTATTCCTACCTTACAAACAGGCGTATTCGGCGGTATTATCGTCGGTATTCTAGCCGCAACGATGTACAAACGTTTCTTCCGTATTGAATTGCCTTCATATCTTGGATTCTTTGCAGGTAAACGTTTTGTACCAATTATGACAGCTATTACTTCGTTGATTTTGGGTTTAGTGATGGTTCTTGTATGGCCTCCAATCCAATCATTCTTGAACACTGTTTCTCACAGTATGGTTGAATCGAACCCAACATTAACTGCATTTATTTTCGGTGTGATTGAACGTTCATTGATTCCTTTCGGTCTACATCACATTTTCTACTCACCATTCTGGTATGAATTTGGTGAATATGTAAATAAAGCAGGACAATATGTACGTGGTGACCAAAAAATCTTTATGGCGCAACTTCGTGATGGTGTTCCATTTACAGCAGGTACATTTATGACTGGTAAATTCCCGTTCATGATGTTCGGTCTTCCAGCTGCTGCACTTGCGATCTACCATGAATCCAAACCACAACACAAAAAATACGTTGCAGGTATTATGGGTTCCGCAGCATTGACTTCTTTCTTAACAGGTATTACTGAACCGCTTGAATTCTCATTCTTGTTCGTAGCACCAGTATTGTTCGGTATTCATGCAATCTTCGCTGGTCTTTCTTTCATGACTATGCAAATTCTAGGCGTTAAAATTGGTATGACCTTCTCAGGTGGTCTGATTGACTTTATCCTGTTCGGCGTTATTCCTAACCGTACTGCATGGTGGGATGTTATCATCGTCGGTCTAGTACTAGCAGTTATCTACTACTTCGGATTCCGTTTTGCAATCCGCAAATTCAACTTGAAAACACCAGGTCGTGAAGATACGCCGGCAGGTGATGATAGTGAAGTAAGTAGTGGTGGTAATAGCAAAGACGAATTGCCACATAATATTCTTGAAGCATTTGGTGGACAAGAAAATATTTCAAGTCTAGATGCTTGTATTACTCGTCTACGTATTCAAGTTAAAGAACCCAAAAATGTAAATAAAGATCGTTTGAAATCTTTAGGCGCTTCCGGTGTCCTAGAAGTGGGTAATAATGTGCAGGCGATTTTCGGAACACGTTCTGATACGATCAAATCACAAATGCAAGATATTATTGCAGGACGTACTCCACGCCCAACACCAGTTACAGTAGACTCTGTTCCAGCAGAAGGAACAGCAGAGAATCAAGTAAACATTTTGGCAGAAGAAGTAATCGTAGCTCCTGCTGATGGTGAATTGATGGATATTAGTGAAGTACCAGATCCTGTATTTTCACAAAAAATGACAGGTGATGGATTCGCTGTATTACCAACAAACGGAACGATCTCTTCACCGGTTAATGGTAAAGTATTTAACGTATTCCCTAGTAAACATGCGATCGGTATTATGTCTGAAGCCGGTAAAGAAATTCTTGTGCATGTAGGCGTAAATACAGTTAAATTGAAAGGTCAAGGTTTCACTGTATTGGTTGCAGAAGGCGATGATGTTATGGCTGGACAACCAATCCTTGAAGTGGATCTGGAGTATGTAAAAGCTAATGCACCATCGATTATCACTCCGATCATTTTCTCTAACTTACCAGAAGGTGCTACAGTAACATTGCACAAAACAGGTAATGTGAAAACAGGAGAAGGCAATATCGTTACAATCAAGTAATGTTATTCATTTCGACTTTTGCAATGAATCTCAAAAGAATATAAAATAACAAACTATACGTACTTGTAAGTTAAAGTGCGATAAGGGTCGACATGATGTTTGCTACAGCAATAATCTATCCTTATCGTCTTTAACTTACAAAATGCTTATAGTTTTGTTATTAAGCTGCATTGTAAGCAAGACTTAGAAAATGATTTATTTTTTCTAAAAACACCATGAATTTGCAGGATATTGCTGAATAATGTTAGCGATTGCTGAAAAAAGTCGAAAATAATTGTTTTGAGACGTGCATCATGCTTTATAATGCTGTACAATATAAGGGATGATCTAGTTATTAGTTAGTTATGATTTATTTTTACTATCCTACTATGATGAAGAAAGCGAGTGAATTTTATAATGGAAAAAACATTCAAAATCGTTGACGAAGATGGTATCCACGCACGCCCAGCAACAGCATTGGTAACAGCTGCTAACAAATTTGCTTCTACAGAATCTTTTGCAGAAGCTAAAGGTAAAAAAGTAACTTTGAAATCAATCCTTGGGGTATTGTCTCTAGGTCTTGAGCAAGGTGACGTTATCGTTCTTTCTACACAAGGTGCAGAAGAAGATGCAGCATTGAAAGCTTTGACTGACGTTATGGTGAATGAAGGGCTAGGCGAAATCAATGGCTAATATTTTGGGAATCGCGGCGTCTTCGGGCATCGCCATTGCCAAAGCATTCCGTCTAGAACATCCTGAATACGAGATTACCAAACGCTCGATTAGCGATACAGATGCGGAATTGGCTAAACTTGAGTCAGCGCTGGAAATTTCCAAAACTGAACTTGAGGCGATCAAAGAACGTACGTTACAAGAAATGGGCGCTAAAAAAGCAGAGATTTTCGAATCACATTTGTTGATTCTGAATGATCCTGAATTGATCAGCCCTGTAAAAGATAAAATTTCTATGGAAATGGTTAATGCTGAGTTCGCACTAAATGAAGTTGCTGCTCAATTCGTAACCATGTTCGAAAATATGAAGAGCACTTATCTTCAAGAACGCGCTGCGGATATGAGAGATGTAAGCAAGCGTATCTTGAATCACTTGATGGGTGTAAACTTCCAAAGTCCTGCTGAGATTCGTGAAGAAGTGGTTATTATTGCAGAAGATTTGACTCCTTCGGATACAGCTCAATTGGATCGTAATTTTGTTAAAGGCTTCACTACAAATATTGGCGGACGTACTTCTCACTCCGCGATTATGGCTCGCTCGTTGGAAATTCCAGCAGTAGTCGGTACAAAAGAAGTTATGGAAGTTATTCAAAATGGGGATATCGTTATCGTTGATGGTCTTGAAGGTAATGTTATCGTTAACCCTGATGAAGCAACTCTTGCTGAGTACCGTGCTAAAGGCGCAGCGTATGAAGCTCAAGTTACTGAATGGCGCAAATTGCGTGATGAAGTAACAGTTTCCAAAGATGGTGTACATGTTGAATTGGCTGCTAATATTGGTACGCCAAACGATGTGGCTGGTATATTGGATAATGGCGGCGAAGGCGTAGGCCTATACCGTACAGAATTCTTATACATGGGTCGCGATGAATTGCCTTCTGAAGATGTGCAATTCAATGCGTACAAAACGGTTTTGGAAAAAATGGCGGGTAAACCAGTTGTTGTTCGTACACTAGATATTGGTGGCGACAAAGAACTACCTTACCTTGTTCTTCCAAAAGAAATGAATCCATTCCTTGGATTCCGTGCAATTCGTCTTTGTCTAGATCGTCAAGACATTTTCCGTACTCAACTACGTGCATTGCTTAGAGCAAGTGTATATGGTGACCTACGTATTATGTTCCCGATGATCGCAACATTGATGGAATTCCGCGAAGCAAAAGCAGTATTGTTAGAAGAAAAAGAAAAACTGGTTGCTGAAGGTGTTGCTGTTTCTGAGAACATCCAACTTGGCATCATGGTTGAAATTCCTTCTACAGCAGTACTTGCTGACCAATTTGCTAAAGAAGTGGACTTCTTCAGTATCGGTACAAACGATTTGATCCAATACACAATGGCAGCAGATCGTATGAATGAACGGGTATCTTACCTGTATCAACCATACAATCCTTCTATCTTGCGTTTGGTTAAAATGGTTATCGATGCAGCTCACAAAGAAGGTAAATGGACAGGCATGTGTGGTGAAATGGCTGGCGACGCTACAGCAATTCCATTGCTACTTGGTCTAGGTCTGGATGAGTTCAGTATGAGCGCAAGCTCTATTCTTCCAGCACGTAGCCAATTAGCTAAATTGTCTAAAGCAGACATGCAAGAATTAGCTGCTAAAGCTTTGGATATGCAAACAGCTGAGCAAGTGGTTGAACTGGTACAAGCAATCCACGCTTAATATTTTCTTCCGTTACGTGCTTAGCATTATAAGCACGAATTCGTTCAAACAAAGTGATTTTTGCATAGCTAAATAACTTTCGTTTGAACAAATAGTTTTCCCAACATTTACTTTTAGCTGGTTTCTCTTTACAGAGAAATCAGCTTTTTTTGTTTTTATTATTTTTAATACCGCAGAATAATTGAAAACAAAATAAAAAAAGTTAATTAGATTTCCGCTAACTTCCGAAGTAACTGTTATATCTACATCTATATTTATAACTGATTACGATAGGGGAAAAAGAAAATGACAATGAACCAGAAAAAGAAATTTAAAACGCTCTCTGTTCAATTTAAAATTATTTTACCTATCATGTTGGTTGTTGGTACTATTATTTGTTCTATGGTGTATTATATTTTTCTACAAGTTCACGATGAAACCGATACTCAAGGTATTGCTATGGCAAAGATTATCCGAATTGGAGCAGAACTAGCAAGTAACAATCCTGATTCAGGAATAGAACCGTATCTAAAAGAACTCCATCAACAATTAGGCAATGAACTTCTGTTTTCAGCAATTTTAAATAAAGACACATCACCTGTATATGCGACTGATACTGATTATATTGGCACAACGACGTTGCAAACATTTGTAAAAGCAAATCAAGATAGTAAAGAGTGGGTACTTCAAGATACAACATATAAGAACGAAGCCGCCAATCTTTTGGCAACTACATTATCGAATGGACAGATTCTAGTTTTAATTACTTCTGAAAATGTATTGCATACGATCCGTAACGTTACACTTGTTGTAGTAACAATAAGTATGATATTGCTTTTAATATGTATTTATTGGATTGTCTATCGACAATTTGAAACATTACGCACATTAGAAAAAATGATGTCTACGATTAGCGAAGGACAGGGTAATCTCACTCAACGTTTAGTCGTTAAAAGTGAAGATGAATTTGGACGAGTAGCGAATTCATTTAACCAATTTATCGAAAAAATACAGTCTATTATTGCTCAAGTACAACAGACAGCAGCAGCAACTTCTGTTCATACCAAAAATGTATATGATACATCTATTGATAATATGACCGTTTCTAAAGAGATTGATTATGCTATACAATCGATTACCAAAGCTACAGCAAGTCAGTACGATGAAATTGAACAAGGAACTATTTCTATTCGTAAAATAGCTACTGTGATTGAACACACAGACCAACATGCACAGCATCTAGAAAAACTAAGTACATTGATTGGTCAACGTCAGCAATCTGGTGAACAAGCAGTGATCTATCTACAAAATCATATGCAATCATTTGCAAGCTTGTCCGATCAAGTCTCTGTCAATTTAAATCATTTGATTACAGAAGTGAATGGTATTGTTAAAATGTCTGTTCTTATTCAAGAGATTTCTAAACAGACAGGATTATTAGCACTTAATGCTTCTATAGAGGCCGCTCGGGCAGGGGAACATGGTAAAGGATTTGCTGTGGTAGCTTCTGAAGTTGGCAAATTATCAGATCAGTCGAAAGAAGCAACTACTCAAATACAAGATATTTTGAATCGTATTATTTCTTCTACTACGCTAACCAAAGAAGTGATGGATGCTTCGCAGAATGCTTTAAATGACCAATCACAAAGTGTTGAAAATACAAGCGGTGCTTTTATAGAAATTGGTCAATCGATTCAAGAAATGAACAGTCTTATTTTAGGTATGAAGGATATGACTACCCAATTGAATATCAACAAAGAACATATTATCGACTTTATTCAATCAGCTTCAACTACTACAGAAGAAACAGCAGCTGGCTCACAGGAAGTGCTTGCAAGTGTAGAAAATCAAATCAAAATGTCACAACAAGTAACAGACAATATAGGATTACTTACTGAAAACATTAAAGAATTAAATGTTATGGTTGATCGCTTTAAAGTATAAATAATTAATCAAGGCAGAAAAAGTAAGTATATCAATTATCAGTCATCTTATAAAAAAATCATCCCACCGACTTGATCAAAATAAAAAGTCGGTGGGATGATTAGTATGTTGCTATTTAGTTACAAGCACAGTTCAACACTGGTTTACGAGCTGCTGTTGTTTCATCCAAACGTCTGACTGCTGTTCCATAAGGAGCATTCAGTAACAATTCTGGATTGTCTTTCGCTTCGCCAGCGATCTGAATCATCGTATCAATAAAAGCATCCAGTGTTTCTTTACTTTCTGTCTCGGTAGGTTCGATCATAATACATTCTTCTACATTTAGCGGGAAGTAGACAGTAGGTGGATGGTACCCGAAATCAAGTAATCGTTTGGCAACATCCAGTGTACGGATACCGTACTGTTTGAGCCCTTTACCCGACATCACGAATTCATGCTTACATACGCTTGTATAAGGCATTTCATAATGATCTTTAAGACGGTGCATCATATAGTTCGCATTCAGCACAGCACATTCAGATACTCTACGTAGACCTTCTGGGCCATAGCTACGAATATACGTATACGCACGTACTAGAATACCAAAGTTACCATAGTATGCTTTGACACGACCGATCGAATCAGGCGAACCGCTACGAAGAGTAAATGTACCATCTTCTAATTTTTCGACTACAGGTTCAGGTAAGAAAGGAAGCAATCTGCTTTTCACCCCGACAGGACCTGCACCAGGACCTCCGCCACCATGCGGTGTACTCATTGTTTTGTGTAAATTCAAATGAACCACATCGAAGCCCATATCACCTGGACGAGTAATTCCCATAATCGCATTGGAGTTAGCACCATCATAATACAGTAATCCACCAGCTTCATGGACGATTTGAGCGACTTCACTGATTTGCTTTTCAAAAAGACCAAGTGTGTTTGGGTTCGTTAGCATGAGAGCAGCGGTATCTGATCCAACAGCAGCACGAAGTGCATCAAGATCAACCAGACCTTCTGGAGTCGAAGGAATCGTAATCGTCTGGAATCCAGCGACTGTTGCGCTCGCAGGATTCGTACCATGCGAAGAATCAGGTACGATCACTTTGGTACGGTGTTCGCCACGTTTTTCATGATACGCACGAATCATCATAAGACCTGTCCATTCTCCATGAGCACCAGCAGCAGGTTGTAGAGTCACAGCATCCATACCTGTTAGAGCAGCAAGGTCTTTTTGCAATGTATGCATCAGTTCCAGTGCACCTTGAATACTTTGTTCTGGTTGATACGGATGAATTTTGGCGAATCCAGCATAACGTGCTACATCTTCATTGACTTTAGGATTGTATTTCATCGTACAAGAACCCAGTGGATAGAATCCGTTATCGACGCCAAAGTTACGACGGGACAATTCGGTATAATGACGAATCACATCGACTTCATATACTTCAGGTAAAGCAGGTTCTTCTTGACGAAGCATTTCCTGTGGAATCAATTGAGATACGTCGACCCGAGGAACATCGCAATCTGGTAAAGAATAACCGATTCGACCCGGTTGACTCAATTCAAAAATCAAAGCTTTTTCAGTAACAACAGCGCCTTGTACAGAAGTAACGGTCTCATGGACTACAGTTTCGTTTGTCATAGGATTGCCTCCAGTTCAGTTGCCAATAGATCTATCTCTGCTTTGGTACGTTTCTCTGTGACTGCGAATAAGATATGACCAGACAATTCAGGGTAAGACAAGCTTAGATCATAACCACCAATCATGCCTTTTGCTAACAATTGAGTATTGATATCAGCGACTGAAGTGCCTTCTGGTAAAGCAAGCACGAACTCATTGAAAAAAGGAGATTGGAACGCTAATGTTACATTAGGAATCGCAGATAGTGTTTGCGCAGCATAATGTGCTTTTTGCAAATTCAGATCAGCGACATCTACCATACCTTGTCTACCCATCACAGATAGATAAACCGATGCACATAGCGCAAGCAATGCTTGATTAGAACAAATATTCGAAGTCGCTTTGTCACGACGGATATGTTGCTCACGAGTCTGCAATGTTAATACAAAACCACGTTTACCATCGATATCTTTGGTCTGTCCAACAATGCGTCCTGGCATACGGCGCATTAACGGTTGAGCAACAGCGAAGAATCCACAAGTAGGGCCACCTAATGACATCGAGATTCCGAGTGGCTGTGCATCACCAACAACGATATCAGCTCCAAGCTTACCAGGAGATTCAAGTAGTCCAAGTGAAATTGGATTCGTACTTACTACTAGCAAAGCACCTTTGGCATGTGCTAGATCCGCCGCTGCTTGAATCGCTTCAATACCGCCAAAAAAGTTAGGGGATTGAACAAGCACTACAGCTGTCTGTTCATCAATCGCTTCAGCAAGAACTTGAATATCGGTAACTCCATCTCCATAAGGAACTTCCACTACATCCAGATTCAAGCCACGAGCATAACTGCGTACAACACCGCGGGACTCGGGATGAATCGTTGAAAGAGCAATAATCTTTTTGCGTCCTGTAGCCGATGCTGCAAGAGAAGCCGCTTCAGCGAGAGCAGTTGCACCATCATACATACTTGCATTGGCAACAGCCATCCCTGTTAATTCACAAATATAAGATTGAAATTCAAAAATCGCTTGTAATTCACCCTGACTGATCTCTGGTTGATATGGAGTATAAGCTGTATAAAATTCAGAGCGAGAAATCACATGATTGATCACAGAAGGCAAATGATGATCGTATAAGCCTGCACCAAGAAAACTGGTATACCGATCTGTATCTGCATTTTGACCCGCAAGACTGGACATATGACGAGTAAGTGTATACTCATCTAGCATTTCAGACATCGGCATTGTACCTTGATAACGAAGGGATGCTGGAATATCTGTAAATAAATCCTCTATCGAAGAAGCGCCCACCACCTCTAACATTTCAGCTTCATTCTGTGGGGTCATGGGAATATAACGATGCGATTTCATAAAGGTAGACTCCTTTGGGGCAACATATCAGTCGCCTTGTGATTTTATTTAGTGACAGCAGATGCTCGTTTGTAGAAAGGAGCTTTGATCACTTCAGCTTTGAGCATTTTACCGCGAATCTCAAGTTCTATCGGTGTTCCTAGAGCAGCACTATCAGCTTCAATTAAAGCAAGTCCAAGATTACGCTTGAGTGTAGGAGATTGAGTTCCTGTAGTCACTTCGCCGATTTGTCGGCCATCCCGATATACAGGATAGTGAGGACGAGGAATACCACGATCAATCATTTCGACACCAACCAATTTACGAGCTAATCCTTTTTCTTTTTGTGACACTAGAGCATCTTTACCTGTAAATTTTTCTTTGTCTAATTTGACAAAGTAACCAAGTCCAGCTTCCAGCGGAGAAATATCTGCGGACAGTTCTTGACCATACAATGGCAGGCGAGCTTCAAAGCGAAGTGTATCACGCGCGCCAAGTCCGCAAGGGATCAAGCCAAGTGGTTCTCCAACTTGTAGCAGTTGTTCCCAGATCACCGGAGCATCTGTAGCAGATACATACAATTCATATCCATCTTCACCGGTATAACCTGTACGAGAAATTAGAGCATGAACACCAAAGATTTCAGCTTTGTCGATAAAAGAAAATCCTGCTAGTTCAGCATAACGATCGCTTTGCGTAGCCGCTTGTAAAATAGCAACCGCTTGAGGACCTTGCAGAGCAATTAATGCTGTTTGTTCTGAAATATTTTCAAGCGTCACATGAGCAGGTAAAGACTGCTTCATCCAATCGATATCTTTATCAATATTCGAAGCATTGATCACAAGCATATAATGTTCTTCGCCTAGACGGTATACAAGTAGATCATCGACTACACCGCCTGTTGGATAGCACATCAGTGTGTATTGGGCTTGTCCATCTTGCAGACGAGAGGCATCGTTAGTTAATAATTGCTGTAGATAAGCAAGTGAACCTTCACCTGAAATGATCACTTCACCCATATGAGAAACATCGAATAACCCTGCTTGTTCACGTACAGCTTCATGTTCTTTTTGAATCCCTGTAAATTGAACAGGCAATTCCCAACCGCCAAAGTCGATACAACGTGGTGAACCGGATTGAGCATAAAGAGGGAAAATAGGCGTACGTTTTAATTCTGTTGTCATCATCGTCACCTCATCAAATTAGTATTGTGGCGAAAAAGTAAGATTATCAATATGTTGCGAAATAGACAAAAGGTCACAACACCTTAAAAGCTCAACAAAAAAAGACAGAGAGAAAAGGAAATAAGCAGGTCGTATACCTGAACTATTTCTTTTTCTCCCTGTCCTTGATACCTGAGAGTTACCTTGCACTTCTAAAATACGTCAGAAGCAACAAGTTTCCCCTTGGGTGATTGGGCGTAATCATTCGGATATCGTCGGTGACCGAATAATGCCAATTCTCTCCAGAGCTGCGTCCGGTACAGGTCCCTTTTACCTGAGAGATTCACCATTACTGGCTTACTCCTTCGGCGCTGTCATGATTCTGAACAGTCTCTCCCTGTACTTTCATTCGCTACATATGATGTTATGTATTTCCGAACATTAAGTATTGAAACAGCAATGAATGTATGTATATTATATTAATACTTGATTCAAAAAGCAATGTCAAGAGTATTGACAGTATAATCTGCCTTGCTATACGCTTGTGTGCATGAAGACATTACAACCATGAACCGGAGGAATGAACAATGAGTGAGATTAAAGATCAATTGCTGTACAGTGCAGAACATGAATGGGTAGAACGCATTAGTGATGATACTGTTCGTATCGGGATTACTGATTTTGCTCAACATCAGCTAGGAGATATCGTGTTTGTTGAATTGCCACAATCAGGTGCAGAAGTTGCTTCTGAAGCTGTGATTGGTACGATTGAATCGGTTAAAACCGTATCTGATCTTTTTAGCCCGGTCACAGGAACAATTATTAATTTCAATCCTGAATTAGAAACAGAACCTGAACTGGTGAACTCTGATCCTTACGGACGTGGCTGGATGGTAGAAGTGAAAGTTAGTGGTAATCTGGATGAAGCTTTATCCAGTCTATTAAGTGCAGAAGCATATGCTGAACATGCACAAGACTAAGTTCTAAAAAAAGTGAATACATACAAAATAAGTAGAAATCATCTAGTTATTTGTATTGTAACAAGATTAAGACTGAAAGCCTAGCAGGCAATCAGTCTTTTTTTGGTATGTATGGATGTTTTATAATTTTAGGTTGGAGGAATCTGCATAATACGATAGAATGATTAAATAAAGCAGAAATAGAATTTTTTTACATAGATTCAATAGTACCATCTTGTACGAAATGTGCACTGCACTTCTATATAGGGATGACTACATCTGGAGGGGAGATTGTTGTCAAAATATCTATATCGTTTATTTTTGATTATGGTGATACTGGGCTCACTGCCTGTACTGGTTATCGGAATATTTTCGTATACATTAGCAGCCGGCGATGTGGAACAAAAAGTACAGGATGGGAATGCACAGTTATTAAATGAGACTCAATTACGTGTAGATCAGGTGCTCAAAACGTTACAGTTATCGGCAGTACAATATGTTAATTCTCCATTAGTGACTGAAACGATGAAACAGCCGTTACAATCAGGAGACTTTGAAAAAATACGGAATTTAACAACAGGCTTTAATAATTTGCAAACGATTACATCACTCGATCAAATACGGTTAATTAACTTTGAACACAATTGGGTGGTATCGGGAACATCATTTAGCCAGGTGTCTGATGCAGACGATCAAGCTGTGCTTCGCTCTTATCGACACAATCGAAATAGTATGTTCTGGGTAACAGATACTTCTATCGCTAATAACGGATATACGTCAAATATAGATATGATGACTGAAAATGAATTAACCTCGATCTCTTCCGAAAAGAAAACCAAAGTAGTCAGTATGGTGTTCAAAATTCCATTATTGCCTTCAACCGGTGAGCCACGTGGATTGTTAGTTTTAGATATTGCTAATGATGAGATTGATAATTGGGTCACCAGCAGTACTCGTCTTGGACAAATCTATGTATTTGATCAATATCAACAAGAATTTCTAGATAGTGGTCAGAATACGCAATATCCAGGTTTGCAGAATGAAGTGTTTAAACATGTGGAACAAGGGGAACGACAAGGATTTTTTAATTGGAAAAGTGAAGGCAAAGAAGTAGGTGTAACTTATTCTTCGTCCACATTAAATGGATGGGTGTATGTATCTGTGGTATCAATAGGACAGATTACGTCCCAGACACGAAAAATAGCGATTTTGACAATTAGTGTCTGTGTAGCGATGTTGTTATTAACGGCTTTGTTAGCTTTTCTTAGCAGTCGGCGTATGTATTCCCCTGTCTCCAAATTAATGCAGTTGTTGGGAGCAGGAGATTCAGCAGATTATCAGGCAGGACTGAACGCAGAGCAACCGTCTACAGCGATCAGGCAGCTACGGTTTCCATTTGGCAAAAGCAATTCATTCACTGGATATGACAAAAAGTCTGTGAAGCGAAGAGATGAATTTGAGTATATTGGTGAACAAGTAGAGCGGATGCGCTTAACAGGAAAAGAGCTTGAAGAGCAGATTCGAGAGCAAATCCCGCAGTTACGTGAATTATCGGTTATCAAGCTCATTAGCGGGCAGATTCCAGCTAATGAATTTGAACGTCGTCGTCAAATCTATGGATTCCCTGAACCTGTGCATTCTATGGCGGTATTGGTATTACAGATTGATACAGTGCAAGGAACACGTTACGAAGAGACGGATCGTGAACTGCTTCTATTTGCTATTAATAATATGGTGTCTGAATTGATTTCGGCAGAGCATCGATTTAGCCCTGTATTGATAGAACAATCTCAAGTCAGTATTCTGGTAGAACCTGTAGACAATGAAGATGCGACCTTATGGTATCATGCTCAAGCAGAACGGGTGCGTACGCAGGTTCAAGACTATTTGTCGTTATCGGTAAGTATCGGGATTAGTCGTCCTTTTGAACATTATCAAGGTGCTCCTGATGCGTATGGAGAAGGATTAGAAGCGCTCAAGCAACGAATGAGTCTGGGGAACAAATTAATTATTCATTTTGAAGATATCGATCATAGTACTTCTATGGAAGTGGCTGTGTATACTCAGCTCAAGCAGTTAGAAGATCGGGTGATTCAATCGCTCCAAAATGGCGATTACGAGCAGACTCCTCTTTATTTTGATGAGTATATTACTCATGTGATGGAAAAAGAAATTCATTTTCGCGATTATCCAGTGTTGCTGACTCAATTAGCGGCTCGTGTCTATGAGATTGTGCAACAAAAAGGTGGAACTGTAAATAGTGTATTAGGCAAAAAAGCATCGCTTCATAAATTGCTAGAATTGCAGACGGTAGAAGAAATCAGGCAGTGGTTTACACACTCATTATTTGAGCCATTACAGCAGTTTTTGCAAAGTCAGGCAGAATCACAATATATGAATATCGCCGATCAGATGATCCAGATGATTCATCAGCGGTATGAGCAAGATTTGTCATTAGAAATGTGTGCAGAACAGCTTAATTTCCATCCCGTGTATTTGAGTCGTGTATTCAAAAAAGAAACAGGGATTAAGTTCAGTGATTATGTAGCTGAATATCGAATGAATCAGGCGAAAAAGTGGTTAGAAACGACAGACTGGCGAATCGCCGATATTGCAGAAAGATTAAGCTATAGTAACACGACCGCATTTATTCGTATTTTCCGTAAAATTGTTGGCACTACACCTGGTAAATATCGAGAAGAACATCGCAGTCGGAAGTTAATATAAGAATATTGTAGTTGAATCTAGCATATATAGAGGTTAAAAAAAGGTTATTCTTTCTCGAAAAAAAGAAGCTAAAACCCTGATACAGCAAGGATTAGCTTCTTTTTTTACATATAAAGCTAAAATTGGATGATAGCCTGTTATCCTTCTGGAAGCGACAATAAGCCTATACAAATGTTAACGCTTTCAAGGAGGGTGAAGGATGGAAGCCAAATCAGTCAAATCATCTACACGTATACGTACAAAAGAAAGCCATGCGAATATGTCATGGAGGGAATTTTACAAAAATCGTTGGTTATACATTATGTTGTTACCCGGGATTATTTATTTTGTCATATTCAAGTATGTACCGATGTACGGCATTGTGATGGCATTTCAAGATTATGTTCCGTACCGCGGAATATGGGAAAGTAACTGGGTAGGATTCAAGCACTTTGAACGCTTTTTCAGTGAACCGCAATTTTGGATGTTATTTCGCAATACATTGATTCTGGCGCTATACAATATTATTTTCTTTTTCCCTTTACCTATTATTGTATCGTTGATGTTAAATGAAGTCGTGACAGAACGATTTAAACGGTTTGTGCAAACATTAATCTATGTACCACATTTTGTGTCATGGGTTGTTGTTGTCGGTGTATTTTATATGATCTTTACCACAGAAGGCGGAATTTTAAACGAATTAATCTTTGCGATCACCGGTCAAAAAATAGCGTTTTTACTTGAGCCGGGTTGGTTCCGTACGATGATTATTTCGCAATCGATCTGGAAAGAAGTCGGTTGGGGAACAATTATTTTTCTAGCGGCTTTGTCAGGTGTAGATACTCAATTGTATGAAGCTGCACGAATGGATGGAGCAAGCCGCTGGAGACAGTTATGGCATATTACTTTACCTGCTATCCGCAGTACGATTATCATTTTACTTATTTTGCGTCTGGGTACTTTTTTGGATACCGGATTCGAACAAATTTTCTTAATGTTGACTTCCACAAATCGGGATGTGGGTGAAGTCTTTGATACGTATGTCTATGTAAAAGGAATGACGCAAGCGCAGTATAGCTATAGCTATAGTGCTGCTGTTGGATTGTTCAAATCAGTGATTGGCTTGCTGTTAGTTGTCGGAGCGAATCAGTTAGCGAAAAAATGTGGAGAAGAAGGTATTTATTGATTTATCTATTCTTTGTAGAAAAAAATCAAATAGTATAAACAATCTTTTGCAAACGATGTTATGCATTCTAAAGTTATCTATCGTTCGGAAGGAGACAACATTATGAAACAAGATCGTACATTAGGAAATCGGCTATTTGATTATACCAATCATACCTTGTTGTTATTGTTAGGGATTGTAACGGTATTGCCTTTTATCTATATCACTGCTGTATCATTTACCAGTCCGGCAGAAGTCGCCAAAGGAGGATTTATTCTTTTTCCGAAAGAATTCTCACTTGCTGCCTATCGCTATATTTTCTCTACATCTACACTACTGAATAGCTTATGGGTATCGATCTATATTACAGTGCTCGGCACATTTATCAATTTACTGCTGACCACATTGATGGCGTATCCGTTATCACGTCCTTATTTGCGAGGCAGAAAGTACATTATGCTCGGTGTATTGTTCACGATGTTATTTAGTGGCGGTATGATTCCGACGTACTTTGTTGTCAATTCTCTTCATTTGACCGATACGTTATGGTCGCTAATGATTCCAGGTGCGATCAGTGCTTTTAACTTGATCGTACTCAAAAACTTTTTCCAACAAATCCCTGACGGACTGGAAGATGCCGCCAAAATCGATGGATGTAACGACGTCTCGATCCTTTTCCGTATCGTGCTACCGTTATCGCTACCAGCAATGGCAACATTCGCATTGTTCTACTCGGTAGCTCATTGGAATAGCTTCTTCAGCGCTATTCTGTATATTAACGATAGCGACAAATGGCCTGTACAAGTGTGGCTACGCGAAATTGTTATTCTAGCTCAAAGCCGAATCGGAGACACCAGCATCGAAGAAGCCGATATCCAACCACTAACCATCCGAATGGCAGTTATCGTATTCTCAACATTGCCTATCTTAATGGTCTACCCATTCCTACAAAAACACTTCGCCAAAGGCGCACTTCTAGGCTCAGTCAAAGGCTAAATTGCATCCATAACCATAATTACTTAATAACGTAATTTTAAATAACTTAAATAAGTAAAATGAACTAAATCCTTATTCTCACCATTTAATTCAATAACCAAACATCACACCCATACATGTCCATCACTAACTATTACACTAACGACCTACAATAATTGTCGCACCAAAAAATCATTACCAAACCCAATACACCTACATTACATGCTAAAAACAACCATCTCAACTCACACAACAACCATTTTTCAAAATCATTAAACCATTAAATCCTTAAATATTTAAAACTTTAAAACTCAAGTCCCTAATCCCTAATTTTCAAAGACTCAAAACTCAAATCCCTTAAAACGATCTTAAAAATCTTTATATCTTTACATCTTTTCTGCCACTACCCACCCAATTGTGCTAGGCGGAGGGGGAGATGGATTCTGAAAGTCGCCTTTAAGACTGGGATATCGACCGCCAGCGGTCAAATCAAGATATCCCTGTCTTACCAGCGACTGCAAGAACCATCTCCCCCGCAGCCCTCCACAACCCCCCTCAACGAAAGGAGATAATTATTTATGAAAAAGCAAACAGTAGTTTTAATGTGCCTTGTATTAGCAACATCTACTGTACTGAGTGCATGTGGAAGCAAAGGATCTCAAGGAGCATCGGTCGATGATACGATCACGATGGCAATTTCTCAAGTCGGCGATATTCCATCCGCAGGCAACCCGATTCAAACGCAAATCGAAAAATACACCGGCAAAAAATTAGACGTTCAATGGATACCGAACTCGGCATATGATGACAAAATCAATGTCATGATCGCTTCAGGAGATATGCCTGATATTTTAAAAGTGAATTACACACCTGCTGTCACCAATGCGATGCGTAACGATGTGTTCTGGGAAATCGGCCCTTACCTCAAAGATTATCCCAACTTAGCGGCACAAGCAGATGTATTTTACGATAATGTCAAAGTCGATGGCAAAATCTATGGCGTACCTCGCTTTTCCGATATTGCACGTGCGACATTGCTCTACCGCTCGGATTGGTTTAAAAAGCTCAAGCTAGATGTACCGAAAAGCACAGAAGACTGGTACAACGATGTGAAAGCGTTAACATTAAATGATCCTGATGGAAATGGGAAAAAAGATACGTATGGCATGATGTTGTTCAAAAAATATAACGAAGGCGAGTATTCATTTACAACACGTCTAGCTGTCAGTCTAGGAGCACCGAATAAGTGGAAAGTGGAAGATGATGGTTCGTTTACACCAGAATTTATGACTGCTGAATATAAAGGTGTAATGGATTTACTCAAGCGTCTATATGATGATCAATTGATCAATCAAGATTTTGCAGTATTTGATTCTACCGAAGCAGATAAGAAATTCGATTCCGGTCTAACTGGTATGAAGATCGCTGTGGCACAGACCGCCAAAAGTCAGCTTGAACGTTTGCAAGAAAATGTACCTGATGCCGAAGTCGATCTTGCCAAATTAGAAGGGCCGGACGGTTATCGTGTACCTGCTCAATCCGGTAATGCAGGTATTCTGGTATTTCCTAAAGTCTCTGTGCCTACAGAAGAAGACCTCAAAGCGCTGTTGTCTTTTTTGGATAAATTAATGGACCCTGAAATGTCTACGCTGTTATTGCGTGGAGTCGATGGAAAGCATTATAAAAAGTTAGAGGATGGACGGGTAGAAATGACCGATTTTGCTGCTTTTCAACGTGAAGTGAAGCCTTATCGTGATAATCTGCCATTAGTAGAAGGATATAATGTGCCTGCGCAAAAAGATACCAAAATTGGCGAAAAAGGAGTAGCGATGGCAAAAGAAATTACACAGTATGCTATTCCGAATCCAGCATTGACGTTGTACTCACCAACATATGAAGAACGTGGTGGCGATCTCGATCAATTGATTAACGATGCACAAACCAAATATATTATGGGCAAAATCGACGAAAACGGCTGGCAACAACAAGTGGAACTATGGAAAACATCCGGCGGCGACAAAGTGATGCAAGAATACGCAAGCTCCTACAAAGAACAGCAACAACAAAAGCAAAGCAAATAACCATGTTCATACCATAATGATCGGGAGGAAATAATAATGAAATTTGTGGTTAAACAAACTGCTTGTTGGACACTTACTGCTGTATTGGCTTTGGGATTAACAGGTTGTGGGAACAGCGATTCAGGAGCGGCAACAGCGGATTCTTCAACCGTACGTATTTCACTCATGCAAGTCGGCGATATTCCCAAAACTGGAAATGATGTAGAGACAGGACTGGAAAAGCATATCGGCAAAGATTTGGATATTCAATGGATTCCCAGCTCTGCGTTTAACGATAAAGTCAATGTGATGATCGCTTCAGGCAATTTGCCTCATATTATGCGTCTGAATTATATTCCAACAACAGTAGGTGCGATTCGTTCAGATCAATTTTGGGAGATTGGCCCTTATCTTAAAGACTATCCGAATCTAGCGGCTCAAGATCCTGAGTATTACAGCAATATCACGGTCGATGGTAAATTGTACGGCGTTCCGAATTTCCGCGATATAGGGCGGGCTGCTATCGTATACCGCAAAGACTGGTTTGATACATTGAAATTAGGAGTGCCCAAAAGTATAGAGGATTGGTATAATGCCGCCAAAGCGATAGCCACTAAAGATCCTGACGGTAACGGCAAAAATGATACGTACGCTTTTCCATTATTCAAAACATATACTGAAGGTTCTCAAGCTCCTCTGACTCGTATTGCAGTCAGTCTGGGTGGCGTTAATCGCTGGGGAGTAGATGATAATGGGAAATTCACACCTGAATTTATCACACCGCAATATACAGAAGTGCTACAAATGATGCATCGTCTTTATGCTGAAAAATTAATCAATGCTGACTTCCCTTCACTGGATTCTACAGAAGCCGATAAAATGATGGCATCCGGTAGAATCGGTATGAAACTAAATGGCGTAGCAACCAATGGAAAAAGTACGCAACAATTATTAACAGCCGCTGTACCGGATGGAGTGGTTGATATTTCTCCATTTGTCGGGCCAGAAGGGATTCGTATTGCAGGTGAACCGGGTAACTTTGGTTTTCTAGCTTTCCCCAAAGCGACCGTCCAAGACGAAGCACAACTGAAAGAATTATTAGGTACACTCGATAAACTGATGGACGAGCCTACAAGTACATTGCAGTTGCGCGGGATCGAAGGCAAACATTACAAAAAAACAGCAGACGGCAAAACAGAATTTATCGATTTTGATGGATATCAACGAGATGTGAAGCCTTATCGTGATAATTTGCTAAATATTGAAGGTTATCATGTACCTGAATTGGTCGATACCGAACTTGGAACCAAAGGAGTAAAATTATCAAAAGATGATCGCAAATATGCTATCTCTAATCCTGCATACAATCTAGTATCGGATATCTATACAGAGCGCGGACAAGAGCTAGATCAGATGATTAGTGATGCACAGACCAAATACATTATGGGTGAGTTAGATGATGCTGGCTGGCAACAAGCGATTACAAGCTGGCGTACTGCCGGTGGTGATCAATTGATCAAAGAATACGAAGAAGCTTATGCCAAATTAAAGCAGTAAATCATTTGTTGCATAAATAAATAATCAGCAATAACGAAATATTTATCAAAACGAGCCTATACGATTAGGTAACAAAAAATGCTAGATACCAAAAAACTGTAATTACGTCTTGTACTATTCTGCTCAGACAGCGTAGTCAATGAGGTGTAGTTACAGTTTTTTGGTATGTCATCTGCATGATTTGAATCTATTACTAATCAGCAGATGTGTAGAAATAGATGGACTGGTTTATTAACAAGAAAAGAATCACTTACAGGAGGAACATCATGAATACAAAACGTGTATTGATTACAGGTGCCAATTCCGGCATGGGACTTGCTTCTACTATAGAATTAGCCAAGCGTGGCTATGAAGTTATTATGGGCTGTCGCAATGAAGAACGTGGACAAAAAGCATTACAAGAAGCACGTGAAAAAAGCGGTTCTGACCAGATTACACTGATGAAATGTGATCTAGGGTCACTGCAACATATTCGTGAATTTGCAGAACAATTTAATCAGAAATATGATCGGTTGGATGTTTTACTTAACAATGCAGGGGTTGTTAATTTGAAGCGTCAAGAAACAGAAGATGGATTTGAAATGAGTATCGGGGTTAATCATCTCGGTCATTTTTTGCTGACTCATTTGCTGTTAGATGCACTCAAAGCTTCCCCTCAAGGACGAATCGTTGTTGTCAGTTCAGGGGCGTATAAGATTGGTAAAATTCATTGGGACGATCCTCATTTACACAACGGATATACAGTCATCAAGTCATACGCTCAATCCAAAATCGCGAATATCTTTTTTACACGTGTTATGGCGGAAAAGTTAAAAGATACTCAGGTAACGATCAATTGTCTGCATCCTGGAGCAGTAGCGACTAATATTGGAGTAGATCGGGATACTGGATTTGGTAAGCGCATTTTGGCTGGAGTAGCGTATCTTCCTTTTTTCCAGACACCCGAGCAAGGCGCAGAAACGGCTATTTTCCTTGTAGATGATTCTTCTGTAGCTCAACATTCAGGACTGTATTATTATCGCCAAAAGATCCATAAGCTCAAGCCCAAAGCACTGGATGATGCAGAAGCGCTTCGTTTCTGGGAATGGAGTAAAGAGCAGGTGGGCTTGCAAGAGCAATAAGAAAGTAATTTCGGTCAAAGACAGTATCAGGTCTAATCGTTGTAATCTGTTATGCGATCTGTCTTACATGATCTATCATCTACTGGTACAATAGAATCATCTGATATTTGTTATAATCAGAACAAAAAAAGAAAGGATGATGATACCGAATGAGTAACGAATATCCGCCGAATCCTAATGACGTTCAGCAGAATCCGTATCAAGCTCCACCTCAACAGCAATATGGAGGAATGCCACCATACCCGCCGTATATGCAACCACCTTTGCAAGGATTAGGCGGCTGGTTAGCTTGTTTTCAAGTGTATATGTATTATGTACTTATTGCTTTTATGTTTACTATTCCTAGTTACATATTTTTAATCTGGATGTATAAGAATCCAGGGCAGTTTGATGCGGTAGTACCTGGTATGACTAATAGTGTATTTTCTGTTTATGGCAACAACTTTATGTTGGTGATGATTATGGGAATTGTCTTATCTATTATTTCGTTTCTGTGGATGATTACTAATCTAGTGTTCTTTTACAAACGTAAAAAATTCTTGCCACGTGTTATGATTGCATACTGCTTATTCCAAATCGCTGTAAGCGTTGTGACATTGTTGTTGATTCCAAAGGTAGGTATATCACCAACAATTAGTAGCATTTTTGGTATTGCTACGCTGGTTGCTTGGATTTTCTACTTTATGCGTTCTGTACGTGTCAAAAACACATTTGTTCGTTAATCCATCACATAATCTTTCGTCAATTACGCTGATCTTTACATTTGTTTTTATACAAGGAGGCAGATTAAATGAGTGATCAACATTTACCTTACACGATAGAAATAGCTAGACAAGAAGATTTACCTGCTATTGTCGATATCTACAATTCTTCTATTCCTGCAAGGTTGGCTACTGCGGATACAGAACCTGTAACAGTAGAAAGCCGACAAGCATGGTTCGATGAGCATGTTCCTGATCGTCGTCCATTGTGGGTGCTGTGGCAAGATGGACAGATTGCAGGTTGGGCAAGTCTACAGACTTTTTATGGACGACCTGCTTATAACGGTACGGTAGAGTTAAGTGTATATGTACACAACGATTATCAAGGAAAAGGCATCGGTAGCAAATTAGTCTCTTATGCGATTGAGCAAGCTCCAGCAATGCATATACATACGCTGCTTGGTTTTGTTTTTGCTCATAATGATCCGAGTCTGAATTTGTTGCGTAAATTTGGATTTGAAGATTGGGGACACTTGCCACGTGTTGCTATTTTGGACGATGTAGAACGTCATTTGGCGATTGTAGGCAAACGTATAGAAGCCAAGTAACAGAGGTTAAAACATTAACTGTATAGATGCAACCTAACACCTGATAATGCGTCTAATGATTATCAGGTGTTTTGGTTTATTTCAGCAAACAACAACTGACTGCTAGGATGATATGATCCGCCCGGTAGGTTGCTCAAATATACAGTTGACGGTAATATGTATGAGGAACCATATCAGTTATATGGAGATAATATTTATTTGGGGCAGATGCCCAAAGGAAATAGCTTTTGGAAAGGAAGCCGATCAATGATCATACTGAAATCACCTCAAGAAATAGAAGAAATGAAAACGGCTAGTCAGATCGTAGCAGATTGTCATCGTGAAATTGCCAAGCTGATTCAACCGGGAATTACAACGATGGAAATTAATGAATTTGTCAAAAAGCATATTACTAAATTAGGTGGTAAACAATTCACCAATGGATATAATGGATTTGAATATGAGACTTGTGCATCGGTTAATGATGTAATCGCTCATGGTTTTCCAAATCGTACGCCTTTACAAGAAGGCGATATTGCCAAAATCGATATCGTTGCTGAATATAATGGTTGGTTAGGCGATTCTGCATGGTGTTATGCAGTCGGTAACATTTCGCCAGAAGCTGAAAAGCTAATGCGTATTACCAAAGAATGTCTTTATATCGGAATAGAACATGCTATCGTAGGCAATCGTCTAGGAGATGCGATGGCTCCGCTACAACATCATGCCGAAAGCAATGGATTCCATGTGGTACGTGATCTATTGGGTCATGGCATCGGACGTGATCTTCATGAAGAACCTAACTTTACCCATACAGGCAAACCGGGCAAAGGTACACGTCTAAAAGAAGGTATGGTATTTACGATTGAACCGATGATTAATGAAAGCACGTATCGGATGACGATTGATGCTGATGGCTGGACAGCACGCACAGCCGATGGAGGATGGTCTGCTCAGTATGAACATACTATAGCGATTACAGCAGATGGCCCGATTATTTTGACAGCTCAATAATAGTTTGCTGCGATAAAGTGGTTGAACATATCGATGTAGTAGCAGTTTTAACAAGTGCATTGTTGAGACTGCTATCATGGTATTATCATATGTAGCAGAGATAGGGTTTAGGAATTGTTATCCTTTTTTGTATTCAAAAGCAAGTTATTGAGGTAAATAATAAACACACGATATGCAATACAACCTCCGCTTTTCCAACTATACAATCGCTAATCGGATAAATAATAATAGTCGGTATGATATTCATTAAATATTTGTGCCAACGATTGCACGTTTTGAATATTACAAAAACCCCCATGACATAGGACTAAAGTTCCATCAAACCTTCAACAATTCGACAAAATTTCCGATACTATTATTATAAGCATTTGTAAATAAATACTAGACTTGTTAGTAAAGCTTGATGGTATGAAGTGAAGATGAGCATTGATGCTCATTGTTAACCTAAAATATGGTGGTGAATATAATGTTAGATAAAATGAATCATTCCTTAATTCGAAACTTAGACGTAGCGGCTGACTACTTTTACGATATAGATGATCTTGGACTGCACTATACGCCTCAGCAAAGTATATTCAAACTTTGGGCACCTGATGCAATTCAAATGGATCTAATGTTATATACAGATATGGGTGTGTATGATGAAGATGGTCTTGTCCATGATCATACAACAGGTGAAGCTCATAAAATGAAAGCAGAAGAAGGCGGCGTATGGCAATGTGTGCAATACGGCGATCTTGCAGGTCAATATTATATGTACCGTGCTACATTTGCTGACGGTTCTGTTCAATACGCTGTTGATCCTTATGCTCGTGCAGTGTCTCCGAACGGGCAACGTACAGCTATTGTAGATCTACAGACGACCAATCCTGAAGGATGGGAAAATGATATCAAACCTCGTATGTCCAGTGTTACTGATGCGGTGATCTACGAATTGCATGTGCGTGATTTCTCGATTGATGAATCTTCGCATATGAAGCATAAAGGTCAATATCTTGCTTTTACTGAAAAAGGCCTGCAAGATGAACATGGCAATTCTATCGGTATCGATCATCTTAAAGAACTGGGTGTGACTCACGTTCATTTATTGCCGATTGCTGATTTTCATACAGTCAATGAATTAAAAGTACAAGATCCTGAGTCTACTCAAATCAAATACAATTGGGGTTATGATCCACAGCATTACAATGTGCCTGAAGGTGCTTATGCGACCGATCCTACAGATCCAACATCACGTATTCGTGAATTTAAGCGTCTGATCCAAGCATTGCATGCTCAAGGTCTGCGTGTAGTTATGGATGTGGTATATAACCATACGTATTCTGTAGATGATGGGCCTTTTGATCGTTTGGTTCCGGGATATTTCTACCGCACTGATGAAAAAGGTCAGTTAACCAATGGTTCTGGTGTTGGTAACGAGATTGCAACAGAGCGTCCAATGGTACGCAAATATATCAAAGACTCACTGCGTTACTGGGCAAATGAATATCATCTGGATGGATTCCGCTTTGACTTGATGGGCTTGATCGATACAGATACAGTTACTCAATTGACACAAGAGCTACGTCGTGATGTAGACCCTTGTATATTGATCTATGGAGAGCCGTGGACAGGTGGTTGGTCACTTCTTCCACAACAGACATTGAAAGGCTCTCAACGTGGTAAAGGATTTGCTGTATTTAATGATAATTTTCGTGAAGCGATCAAAGGCGATAGCGATGGGGATACACAGGGATTTGCTACAGGATCATTTGGCGTAGAAGGCGATGTTGTCAAAGGCATTTATGGCGCTATCGGAGACTTTACCGATCATCCTAGTGAAACAGTCAACTATGTGACAGCTCATGATAATTTGAATCTATGGGACAAGCTTGTACGCACTTACGGGCAAGATGATGCACTTTCATTCCTGCATATGGATAACGGTCAATTAGCTGATGGAAGCAGTGTAGAAGAAGCAGTACAAGCCGCAGAGCCTTACAAATATATCGATCCTGAACATGTATTATCGAATGATTGGGTTCGTCGTTCTTTATTAGCTAATGGTATTGTGTTAACCAGTCAGGGGATTCCATTTATCCATGCTGGTGATGAAATGTTACGTACCAAATTTGGCGATCATAACAGTTATCGCAGCCCCGATGTGATCAATGGATTACGCTGGGAAAATAAACATCGTTTCCGTCCTGTATTTGATTATTATCAAGGTCTAATTCAATTAAGGCGTTCTCATCCTGCTTTTCGTATGGATCAACGAGAAGATGTCGAAAAACATTTAAAAGTATTGCGTAGTGATAAGCAAGTAGTTGCGTTTCAACTGGGAGAATATGCGCATGGTGATAAATGGAACCGAATTATAGTCATTTATAACGCCAGTACTCATGATCAGACCGTGTCTTTGCCAGCATCGGTCAGTCCATGGCAAATCGTTGTTAATGAGAACCAAGCCGGTATTCATCCATTAGCAAGTGTAGTCGGTCAAGAGGTGATCGTTCCTCAGTTGTCTATGATGGTATTGTACGATGAAGAAGATCAATATATTCCAGTAGCAGCTAGCTTGGAGTGGGATTATACGCCAAGTATTATGGAGCCAGGTGAAAAGTTACAACTCAAAGTAACTCCACGCGATCAACGGGGACGTATTTTTGAAGCAGAAGCTGTAGTGTTCCGTTCTTCCAACGAGCAAAATATTATCGTTCGTGAAAATGGACAGATTATTGCTCTACACGAAGGAGACAGTACAATCTGTGCTTCTTGTGGCAGTGTGAAAAGTACGCTTTTGTTACATGTAGAAACTTTGGTGCCACATATGATTCATTTGCATGGAGAACATCAGGTGTACGGTGGCAAACGCATTCCGTTAAAAGCGGAAGTGCTAGATCAATACAGTCGTCCTATTGCTCGCCCGAAAGTCTACTGGGATTCCAGCGACAAACGAATTATTCGTGTTAACAAAGATGGATTGGTGCGTGGTATTCGTCCGGGTACAGCGAAGATTACAGCTTCTTGTGGCAAAGCGACTGCACAGTGGTTAGTAGAAGTGTTGCCTTATATTCCTCGCAGTATTGAAGTAGAATACGAGCGTCCGAATCAAGATTACAAAGGTTGGAATCTGTGGGTATGGGGGCCGATTTTAGGTCACAGACAGGTGGATTTTGAACGGATCGAAGAAGGCAGAGCGGTTGCCAAAATTATTGTAGCCCCTGAGGAGACCAGTGTAGGCTTTATTATCCGTCTGAAAGACTGGCAAGCCAAAGATGTCGATACCGATCGTTATATTTTCGTAAATACCAATCAAGACGCGATCAAAGTATTAATTAAAAGCGGCGATCCGCAATTTGAAATAGAACCTGTTATATAATGACTCCAAATAGCTACTTCTTTATAAACAAAGAGTGGCTATTTGTTGTTATTTTGGATAATAAATAGTGTTTCTACAGAGTAATTATGGAAATGAGAGACCGTTCCTGATAAAATCATAACCAACTAAACATTTGGCAATATAGATCTGGTGTCAAATGAACAAGATGGTTGTAAAGTCAGATATGTATACAGAGGTTAAGAATGTGGAATAGCCAGCACCTAAAATAGATAGAAGGAGGAACTCGTTAATGGCGATTAATGGAATAGCGGACGCGTTCATGGCGAATATACGATGAGCGAAAACCGGAATCGACTCGGAGTCATTGATATTGGTTCAAACTCAATCCGTCTGATCATTTATGAAGCAGGTGCAGATGGAACCTGTCGTATGATACACAAAGCCAAAGAAACGGTTCGACTCGGTGTACGCAGGGATGAGAATGGCAGCATGATTGAGGAAGATATCCGAACGGTTATTCCTATCCTCCAGAAGTTTAAGCATATTTGTGCAACCAATCATACAGGTCAGATTCGCGCTGTAGCTACAGCCGCAGTCAGACAATCAACCAATACCAAAGATATTATTGCATGTTGGGAAAGCCATACAGATATCAAAGTTCAGATATTATCAGGTGAAGAAGAAGCTTATTTTGGATTTTTGGGTGTGATGCGCTCAATGCCAGCTTATGTCACAGAAGGATTTATTGTTGATATTGGTGGCGGCAGTACAGAGATTTCATATTTCAAAAATAATCAATTAATACAAAGTACATCATTGCCTTGCGGGGCGGTGAATATGACGATGCAAAATGGTGGAACAGACCATTGGAGCGAACAATCGACAGCGCAGTTGGAACAGAAAATCAATCAGCAATTAGCAGATTATCCCTGGACAGCAATGCATCCTGATTTGCCTTTAATCGGTCTGGGTGGAGGGATTCGTGCTCTGGCAAGAATGGAGCGAGAACGCAAACGTCAATCCAAACCAGCTAGTGATCCTTATCGGATTGATCCGGATACGATTTTCTTTTATGCAGAAGCGCTAGCAACGCTTAGTCTGGAAGAACGTGTTAATCAATTTGATCTTGGTAAAGATCGTGCAGACATTATTGTAGCAGGTACACTTATTTTGCGTACGCTGTTAAAGCATATGAAATGTTCGGCATTACTCGCTAGTTGGCGGGGGCTCAGTGACGGTCTTTCACACCATTTTTTTACAGCTGAATCTGCTTCTTCACGTCCTCGTTCATAAATACAAAAAAGCTGTTAGTACACATCTAACGATGAAGTGCTAACAGCTTTTTTTGCGTTGTATACGTGTTATCTGCAAAGGTATGATCAGTCTGTCTCTTTTCTGTATTCTCAGAAAATGTAAACGGTCACAAATGAGCATGAAATAATTAAAATGACATTATCGTTTGAAAAATCTTTAATTTGGGGTAATAATAGAAGGGGTTTATTTGGGAAAAGATGTACATAAGCAGAAAAAGGAGGAAAATGAATGTATTCCATTTTTGGTTTGAGCCATGAAACCACACTATTGGTATGGGCTCTTGTTGCTATTGTTATTTTGATTGTCATGATTGCGAAGTACAAATGGAATCCATTTGTCGTTCTGCTCATGGCATCCTTGTTTTTGGGATTGATTATCGGGATGGAGCCACTAGACGTGGTCAAATCGGTACAAAGTGGTCTAGGTGGGACACTGGGTTCGATAGCGATCGTTATTGGTCTGGGTACCATGCTTGGTAAAATGATGGCTGAATCGGGTGGTGCGGAACAGATTGCCACTACGATGGTCAATCGATTCGGGGAGAAAAATATTCCCTGGGCGATGCTGATTGTAGGGATTATTGTAGGGATGCCGGTCTTTTTTGAAGTCGGTATTATTTTGCTGATTCCTATTTTATTTACCGTCATTCGCAAAACGAATATTTCGCTATTGCGTGTCGGGATTCCGATGCTGGCAGGTCTATCGACTGTACATGGACTGTTGCCTCCGCATCCTGCACCTATGATTGCTATTGATGCTTTTGGAGCTAGTATTGGGAAAACGATTATTTATGCGTTGATTGTAGGGATTCCTACAGCGATAGTAGCTGGGCCGTTATTCGGTTCATTTATTGGGAAACGAATCATCGTGCATCCGCCTGAAGGATTGGCAGAGCAATTTACAACGAATAATAAATTAGATCGTCCAGACAAACCGTTGCCGGGATTCGGTATTACGATGTTGACGATTTTGATGCCCGTTATTCTGATGTTAGCAGGATCTATTGCTGAAATTGCAGATCCGCAAAGCACTCATGGTATAAGTGTATTTTTGCGATTTGTTGGTAATGAGATTGTAGCGATGTTTATTGCGACTGTATTTGCCTTTTTCTCTCTTGGATTTGCACAGGGCTTCACCAAAGAACAAGTATCCAAATTTGCAGGAGATTGTCTGGCGCCAACAGCTTCGATTATTTTGATTATCGGTGGTGGTGGAGCATTCAAACAGGTATTGATTGATAGTGGTGTTGGTGATGCGATTGCCGCAGTGGCTACATCAGCCCATGTAAATGTAATTGTATTTGCTTATCTAGTTGCTGCATTGATTCGTGTCTCGACAGGATCAGCTACAGTAGCGATGACAACCGCAGCAGGTATTGTTGCGCCTGTACTAGCTTTGACACCGGGAGCAAATATTGAGCTGGTTGTACTGGCAACAGGTGCAGGTTCATTGATTCTTTCTCATGTGAATGATGCAGGTTTCTGGATGGTCAAAGAATTCTTTAATATGACGGTTCCACAGACACTGAAATCATGGACAGTGATGGAGACCTTATTGTCTCTAGTGGCGTTTGGTTTAATTTTGCTACTGAATGTAGTAGTCTAAATAAGAAAAGAAGTTCTGGAAATTAGAGCGAAAGTAGGTTAGATCATGAGCACGGCAAAATATATGATCGGTGTAGACATCGGAACAACCAGTACCAAAGCTGTATTATTTGAAGAAGATGGCAAAATTGTAGCACAAGGTGGAGCAGAATATCCTTTGCATACACCTGTACCTTCCATTGCTGAACAAGATCCAGATCAATTGTTCCGTGCAGTGATTGATTCTGTAAGACAAACGATGGACAAAAGCAGTGTAGCACCGGAAGATATTCTATTTGTATCTTTCAGCTCAGCGATGCACAGTATGTTAGTCGTGGATAAAGAAGGCAAGCCGATTACGCAGTGTATGACATGGGCGGATAATCGGAGTGCAGCATATTCTCGTCAATTGCAAAAAGAGAAAAAAGGGCATGAGATTTATATGCGCACAGGGACACCGATTCACCCGATGTCTCCATTGACCAAAATTATGTGGATTACACATGATCGCAAAGAAATTGCCAATGCAGCGTACAAATACATTTCGATTAAAGAATATATTTTCCTAAAACTGTTCGGGGAGTATGTTGCTGACCATTCGATGGCTTCTGCGACAGGCTTGATGAATTTGAAGGAACTCGATTGGGATCAAGAAGCGCTAGAAACAGCAGGCATTACGCGTGATCACCTATCTACATTAGTACCTACAACACATGTGATGCATGGCTTACATGCGACATATGCAACTGAAATGGGTCTGATCGAAAGCACTCCATTTGTACTCGGAGCAAGTGATGGAGTACTTTCGAATCTAGGGGTAAATGCGATAGAACCGGGTGTTGTAGCAGTAACGATCGGAACCAGTGGAGCGATTCGTACAGTAACGGATAAGCCGGTGACCGATCCTAAAGGACGCTTTTTCTGTTATGCACTTACTGAAGATAAATGGGTTGTCGGTGGGCCTGTGAACAATGGTGGTATTATTTTCCGCTGGATTCGTGATGAATTCGCCGCTTCTGAAGTAGAAACAGCGAAGCGTCTTGGACTCAGCGCTTATGATGTACTGACTCGTATCGCTGAAAAAGTACATCCTGGCGCAGATGGACTACTATTCCATCCGTATCTATCAGGGGAACGCGCTCCATTATGGAATCCAGATGCAAGAGGTTCATTCTTTGGACTTGCATTGCATCATAAAAAAGAACATATGATTCGCGCGGCACTGGAAGGCGTTTTGTTCAATTTGTATACAGTGATGTTAGCAGTAGAAGAGCAAATCGGTGTACCGAAAAAAATCCATGCGACAGGCGGATTTGCACGTTCTGAATTGTGGCGTCAGATGATGGCAGATATTTTCGATCAGACAGTAGTCGTTCCTGAAAGTATCGAAAGTTCTTGTCTGGGTGCGGCAGTACTTGGATTGTATGCTCTTAAACGGATCGATTCTTTAGATGAAGTGTCTAAAATGATCGGTACAACGTATGAGCACAAACCATACAAAGAACATGTTGCCATTTACCGCGAGCTATTGCCGATCTATATTCGCATATCTCGTAAATTTGAAGAAGATTATGAAGATATCGCTGATTTCCAGCAAAAAATGTTGGATAAATACACACCTATCGACAAAAAAGATAGCGATGATCTGTAATCATTGATAATAGTAGAAATAATGAATAAGCAAACAACATAGATATTTACTGAAAAAAGATTACTGTGTATATTAGCAGTAATCTTTTTTTCGTTTACAATAGGTTACTTCCGGTTAAGTATATCGGGTTAATGAGTTATCGCTTTACCACAGAATCGTTAAAAAGGTATAGTAATTAGAATCGAACACATAGACAGGGGAGGATCGTATGAAAAATATTATTATTTTAGGGAGTAGCGGAGGCAATTTATATAGTCTTGGTGGCAAAAATCCAGAAGGGCTATTGCAAGAATTACTGATACAATTAGAGGCAGCAGAGCTTCATTGTGTAGGTATCCAATTTATTGCTGCGCAAACATCTATGGATCATATCAAAGAATCCACCCCTGCTTCTTTATACATATGGAACGAAGAAGAACAACGTCCGGTGATTAGTGTGGAAGGCACGTTAGAAGAAATCAATCAAGCGGCTGTAGCCCAAGATGAGCGATTAGCTGCGATGATTGCTAGTGGTGAAGTTGATGGTGTTATTTTGATGAGTGCAAGCCCTGGTGGAGCGAACCGATTAGCGATTGAAGCGGCTGCAACTGCTCAATTGCCCGTTACAGGTACAGGTGGAACATCGATGGCGGCAGCGGCAACCAAAGGATTGAAAGTGATCTCTACGTCCGGTACAACAGGAACAACGAACCGTACGCGCGCAGTTTCTTTTGTTACTTCTTTGAGCAAGTATTGGGGTCTATCGTACCGTCCGGTGATCGGCAAAGCTTCCGGCGGGCAAGGGATACAGCAAGGTACAGGATTTTCACGTATTAATATTCGAGGGATTATGCTGGCATCACTACCGGGATTTATAGCGATGGCGTTGATTCTAGCGGCAAGTCAGATTCCCGGATTGACTGCTTTGAGTAAAGTGTTTGATATTATGATTGCGGCATTGCCTGTTATTATTGCAGTGGTTGCCGCCAAGCAAGTGGCTGAATTAGATGAAGTATCGATTGTAGCTGGTATTGTAGCCGGTGTATTGTCTGTGAATGGTGGTATTATTGGCGGGTTGATTGGTGGGATCGGAGCTGGATTGTTAGCCAATTATTTATTTCGTAAATGTGTCGAATGGCGATTTCCTGCCACAACCGTTAATATAGTAGCAGGTGGAGTATCGGGTCTTGTAGCCGGGTTAGTGGTGTACTTTTTTATCGCACCTCTTGCCGCTCAAGCTGGTGAAGGGATACGATATTTATTAGAAACACTGGTAGCCGCCAATAGTGCACTTGCTGGTCTAATTGCTGGATTGTTAATCTGGCCTGCTATTTTGGGTGGAGTCTATCATGCTGCCATTTTGCCAATCGTATTGTTAGAAATGGAACGAAGCGGTAACAGCTTTTTGGGAGCTGTCGATATGACAGGCTTGGTGATGGTATCCGCAGGGATTACACTTGCCAATATTATTGCTCCACAAGATAAAGGCGCAGCCGCTGTAGCCGCACCCGGATTTCTAATTAATATTGGCTTTGGCACATTTGTAGAAGCGGCTTATCCGTTTATGTTTGCAAGTAAATGGGTATTTGGAGGAGCGATTGTATCTGCTGGGTTAGGTGGATTGTTAGTTGGTGTACTGAATGTACGTGGGATTGCCTATGTTCCAGCATTTGCCGCTCCATTCTCATCGAATCATATCGCAGGTTTTGCTATCGCTATGTTGGGAAGTCTTACCTGTTCGTTTGTAATTACGTTGATCATTAATCTTATTTTTAAAAACCGCAAAAAGAAAGAGGCTATTGTATGATTGAATTAGTATTGATGAATCAGAAGCAATATGAAGCTTTTCGCGATCAATCGGCAGCGGATTATGCTGCTGAAAAAGTATTGGCAGGTACATGGGATGCTGCCGATGCACAGCGATTAGCCCAAGAAAGTTTTGCCAAATATTTGCCTCAGGGAAAAGATACACCGGGAGCTTATATTTATCATATTGTTGAGGTGGCGAGTGAGCAGATTATTGGATATATCTGGTTACATATCAGTGAGGCTCCAGCAGGGAAGCAAGCCTTTTTATACGATATTTTGATCTATGAGGAACATCAAGGCAAAGGATATGGTCAAGCAACGATGCAAGCACTTGATCAGGTGGCAAAACAAGAAGGAGCAGTTAAAATAGGACTGCATGTATTCGGTCATAATCTTAAAGCGCTACATGTATACGAAAAAGCAGGCTATCAGATTACAGACTATCAAATGTCCAAAACATTAACTCCATAAAGAAATACAACATTATTTATACATTTAAAAAAGCTAGAAGCTACAGATTTTTATTAAAAAGACCTTTTTCTAATCTGCTTGATTGTGCAGATGAAAAAGGTCTTTTTGATCATTAGATTCATTTATTCGATGATAAGTGTTGATTGGATCGGCGGAATTACATTCGATAAATCAATACTTCATAAGGGCGCAAATATTGCAGATCATCAATATGATGTTCTTCTTCCAGATGAGGAGGGTGAGCATTATGAGGATAATTGCCGAGAATTTTGACCATCGAAGTAGGAAAGACTCTATATTCCTGCGTCCAATCAATCTCGGCTTCTATATCAGCAAAATTCAGTAAAATTAACCATCGTTGTCCTTGCCATTCTCGTATAAAAGCAAACACTTCTGGATGATCTTTTAATAACATTGTAAACGAACCATGCGACATAATCGGGAACTGCTTACGCATCGCAATCAGATGGCGGTAATACGAAAGGACAGAGCCGCGCTGTTCTTCTTGTTCAGTGACACTCAAGTGGGTTAGATTCTCTTTAGCTGGAAAAGGAATCCAGGGTGTTGTAGTAGCAGATGGGCTAAAGCCAAAGTTCTCACGATTTCCATCCCACGGCATAGGTGAACGTGAACCATCACGACTGCGCTTATGAATACCAGATAACACTTCTTGCGAAGACTTACCTTCTTGTATCGCTTCGTTATAATAATGAATTGTTCCTTGATCCCGATAATCTTCAATTCGATCGTAAGTAGTATTACGTAGTCCCAATTCTTCACCTTGATAGACCAGTGGTACACCGGGAATAAGATGGAGAAATGTGCCTACTAATTTGGCGGCTGTCATATTATGTTCATTATGCCCGATCACATCAGGAATCATACGTGGATGATCATGGGTACTCAAGTACACACCATACTCTCCACGGGCAAAAACATGTTCATACCATTTGGATACCGATTCTTTTAACTGTAATACCGACCAATCGGCTGAATCCCAGGGATCATGAGGGTCTTTACCAATACGCATCATATCCATTGCCAGTACCATATTCAATTCTTTGCGTTCAGGCAACGTATATTCCAACACTTGTTCCATCGTTAATGAAGGCGCTTCCCCTATTGTCAAAATATGTGGATAATGAGCAAACGTTTCTCGATGTAACTCTTGCAAAAACTCATGAATACGAGGACCATTTTTATAAAATTTTTGCCCGATTGGATGTGGATCGTCTTCTGAAGCATCAGGAAGATCAGGATGCTTGGAGATCATATTAATCGCATCCAGACGAAAACCATCAATCCCTTTATCTAACCACCAGCGTATCATTTTGTAGACTTCCTGCCGTAATGGTGGATGTTCCCAGTTCAGATCAGGTTGTTTGCGGTCAAATAGATGTAGATAATACTCGTCAGTCTGCTCATCATACGTCCAAGCCGATTCACTTTGAAAAGAACGCCAGTTGTTCGGTTCAGTGCCATCGCTTTTGGCAGGTCGCCATATATAATAATCCCGATAAGGATTGTCTTTCGCACTTTTGGATTGTTGAAACCATGGATGTTCGTCTGAAGTATGATTAATGACCAGATCCATAATTAGCTTCATATCTATATCATGTAACTGATCAAGTAAAGACTCGAATTGTTCCATCGTGCCATACTTGGGGTCAATCTGATAATAATCTCTGATATCATAGCCATTATCAATCATCGGCGAATCGTAAATAGGGCCGAGCCAGATCGTATCAATGCCTAGTTGATGAAGATAAGGAATCCGCCGAAGCAATCCCATTGAGATCTCCCCAACCATCGTTGTTGCTATCCATAAAACTAGGCGGATAAATCTGATAAATAACAGATTCTCTAGCTTTTTTGTTTTCCATGATGATCCTCCTATGCATGTTAACCAAGCTATTAATTTCAATTATTTAACATAATTAGCCTTTAATACATGGTTAAACATCGGAGTACATGTTCAAACAATAGCTACACTATCTTAATCATCCGATAAAATTCATGTCCATTCACAGTGATCTGACCATCTTCGGTATAGCCTAACCGCTCATATAATTTTCTCGCTTTAGGATTTTCTTTATCAACAATCAACATTACTTTGTGATGCCCTAATTGCTGTGCTTGCTGTTCAAAAGCATGGATTAATACTGTTCCGATCCCTTGTCCTTGATAAGCCGCATCGACAGCAAGTGAGTCGAGATAATATTCGTCTTCCCGGGCTTCAGGAATAATAGCTGATGGATCTTGTCCACGTTGTCGAACACGTTCGATAAGGGGCGCATCGAGTGAAGCAATCTGACTGCCATGATAGGCAAGCACAAAGCCAATCACTTGATCTTCACGTTCTTCTACAAATATATTTTCATAACTGATTCGATTGCCGGTTTGCTCAAACAATGGACGAAGAGCAAGTAGAGATTGTTCTTTGTTATTTGTCCCTGTAAAAGCATGGGCGATATCACCAATAGCGGTATACATTAATTCTAAAACAACAGGTGCATCTGTAGGTGTAGCGGGTCTTATCATAATATCCTCCTGATTTGAAACATGATTTGTACGTCTTGTTCTATACCAAATAGGTTATAAGCTGATAACTCGTTCTGTATTATACATAGCCGTATATCTGTTCTACTATTATAAATGTAAGGGAATTGAATATGAGATTTCAAGCGCTTGATGATACATATTCATCGTAAGGATTTTATTCAAAAAGAACCGTTAAGCCATGTGCAATACATTGTGGCTGGTCACTGGAGGTGTCATTTTGAGTATGTCATCCACATCTCCTGCTGTGCGTGTAAGTGGAGCGACTGAGCCGGAGATCATGAAGACGTTAGCGGTAAGTGCTGTAATATGGCAATTGATGTTAAATGTTATGTTACTTCATTACCATAGTACAGCCCAAAAGATAGAAATTGGCATATTATACGATCTGGTTAAATTTTCAGCACCTATGTTTATTTTTGCGATTGCGTTTGATCTGGCGAAGTTAAGAGACACCTATTATTCTCATTATGTATGGCACAAAACGAAAGAGATTATAGGGCCTTATCTTGCCTGGACAGCTGTCTATATGATTGCTTTTAATGCAGGTCATTATTCAACGATCTGGAGTGTTGTTAAAGGTATTTTACTCGGCGGTGCCGCACCACAGCTCTGGTATACGATTATGATGTTTCAGATTCATCTGTTGTTGCCACTGCTTACAGGATTGGTATTCTTTTTACTGAAAAATAAAAAGAATACGATTGGGGTAATGATCATTACCGTAATCATCTATGCAGGATTGATTGCATGGTACTCTATTTATGCGTTTCATAATCAAGAACATCCCGGCTGGGTTCAGTGGGATCGGCTATTGTTCATGTTTGGCATTTATGCAGTACTCGGTGTGATTGCATCTACGTACAATCAGCAATGGCGTGCATTAGTAGAACGTATTCGCTGGTGGGCATTACCTGTCGGTGCATTACTATTTATAGTGGTCAATCATGAATTATTTTCATTCGGACTGGATACGCTAAATTTACTAGATGCCAGTTATTTGAAATGGTCGATGGTGCTATTCAATATTACATTGATCATTATCGTGTATGGATTCACTGTATCGTTAATCAACACAGGCTCCCAATCGTTACAGCACTTTAAATTTATCGCTAAATATGCATTTCGTGCGTATCTCGCCAGTTATTTTGCGCTCCAACTTACAGTGGCTTTGATAGGAGATTATTTTAGTGAGATTCCTTTAGGTCTGAATCTGTTGATAACTTTTGGAATAACTGCTTTTTTCTCCTTTACTATCGTGTATATCGTAGAATGGATTTGCAAAAAAATAATGGCTTTATTTCACAAATCATCCCTACCGACATCACAGCAGACGACTACTCAAGATAATGTGGTAGGATCAGAAGCATTGGCAAAAAATTCAATCGTAAATTCACGAAATACGAGTGCAGCACGAGACAAATAATGATCTCCACGCCATGAGATACCAATCGTGCGCTGACAGACAGGTGTATGGATAGGAATAAGCGAAATATCCGGTCCTGTTGATCCTTCCCACGAGACAGCCGGAATAAAAGCAACACCTTGTCCAGCTCGAATCAGACCGCGTACTGTAGCAGGATCGTCACTTTCAAAAATATGCTTGGGCTTAAAGCCAGCCATATGACAATAATCATCGGTCGTCTCACGCAAGCTATGCCCATGACGAAGCCCGATAAAATGTTCGTGAGCGGCTTCAGACAGAGCAATACTAGGGCGATCTGCTAGAGCATGACCTTTGGGTACAGCTAGAAATATCTGTTCTGTTACCAGTGGAATACTTTGCATATGTTCATAATTCAGCGGCAATGAAGAGATGCATAGATCGAATTCAGGTTTGACATTTTCTTCGTAATGCTGAAGCAATTGAAAATGAATATCAGGATATTGTTCACGAAAAGCTGTGATTAGATTCGGTACGATATGTGAGCCTACAGGAAAAGCAAGCTTAATATAGCCTACAGTACCTGTCGCCAGATCATGAACTTCGCGGGTAGCATCTTCCAGCGATTGTAGCGCCTTTTCCACATGTTTGAGAAATGTTTTTCCATATTCGTTGAGTGTAATATAACGTCCGGTACGGTCAAATAAAGAAACACCGAGTTCGGTTTCGAGCATTTTAATCGATTTACTCAGTGCAGGTTGAGCGATATGAAGTTCTTCCGCAGCATGGGTCATATGTTGAAGTTTTGCCACTTTGCAAAAATATTTTAAGTGAAGCAGTTCCATTCAGAACACCATCCAATCTCAGTTAATCAAACATCAAGGAGGAGTATCATGTCAACCCACATCAGCAAGTTGAAAACTGGAACACCGCGTATTTGGACGACCCGTCGTGATGAAAAAAAACGTCGTATGGAAAAAGTTCGCTCGATGTTAAACGGTGTGATTTTGCCTACAGATCATATTGTAGATGCACTGGAAGTACTATTGGTTAGCGGTGATCGAGTAGCTTTAGAAGGGAACAATCAGAAGCAAGCTAGCTTCTTATCTCAAGCACTATCCAATGTGAATCCACAAGTAGTGAACAATCTGCATATGATTATGTCCAGTGTATCTCGTCCCGAACATTTAGATATTTTCGAGAAAAATATTGCGAGCAAACTCGATTTTTCTTATGCAGGGCCTCAAAGTCTACGGATTGCACAAATGGTGGAAGATCAGACACTGAGTATCGGTTCGATTCATACGTATCTAGAATTGTATGGTCGGATGTTTGTTGATCTGACTCCCAATATCGCACTGGTTGCCGCAGACAAAGCGGATCGTCAAGGAAATCTCTATACAGGAGCCAATACCGAGGAAACGCCAACGATTATTGAAGCGGCTGCTTTCCGCGATGGGATTGTAATTGTACAGGTCAATGAAATTGTAGACGAATTACCACGTGTCGATGTGCCAGCTTCATGGATTGATGTGATTGTCGAAGCCGATCAACCGTATCAATTGGAAGCTTTATTTACTCGTGATCCTCGTCATATCAAAGAAACGCATATTTTAATGGGGATGATGGCGATTCGCGGGATCTATGAACGTCATCAAGTGCAATCGCTGAATCATGGAATTGGATTCAATACAGCTGCTATTGAACTATTATTACCTACGTATGGAGAATCGCTCGGATTACGGGGCAAGATTTGCAAAAATTGGGTGCTTAATCCGCATCCTACATTGATTCCAGCTATCGAAAGTGGTTGGGTGGAAAGTGTCCATTGCTTTGGTGGCGAAGTAGGAATGGAAAAATATACAGCCGCTCGCCCGGATGTCTTTTTCACCGGACATGATGGTACAATTCGATCCAATCGAGCTATGGGACAAGTAGCCGGACAGTATGCCGCAGATATGTTTATTGGAGCCAGTCTACAAATCGATCCAGATGGTAATTCATCGACCGTCACTTCGGGTCGGTTAAGCGGTTTTGGTGGTGCACCGAATATGGGTAGTGATGCTCGTGGTCGCCGTCATGATACAGAAGCTTGGCTGAATATGATTACAGATAAAGAACCGATTGTGCGTGGACGTAAATTAGTTGTGCAAATGGTCGAAACGTTCCAATCAGGAGATCAACCGACATTTGTCGATTCTCTAGATGCGATTCAAGTCGGTCATGATGCAGGTCTGCCACTCGCTCCAGTGATGATCTATGGAGATGATGTGACCCATGTCGTTACAGAAGAAGGAATCGCTTATTTATATAAAGCGCAAAATATCGAAGAACGTCGTACAGCCTTGGCGGCAATCGCAGGGGTCACACCTTTGGGACAACGTCATGATACCGATCTGAATGAGAAGTTACGTCAGGATGGATTGATCGCTTTTCCAGAAGATTTGGACATCCGCCGTACGGATGCGAAGCGTTCATTGTTAGCTGCTAAAAGTATAGAAGAACTTGTAGACTGGTCAGATGGACTATATGAACCACCATCCAAATTCCGGAGCTGGTAATATGAACACTCTTGATATTTTCCCATCTGTATCTATACCAAATCATCGAAAAGCAGAAGCCGATTATTATGCAAGGTGGTTAGGTGAACTTGCTGTCACTGCTCTGAAAGACGAAGCTTCATTGACACCTAAGCCCGGGCTTGTCGATCTACATCATAATGGTTCACATCAAGATATGAATATAGAGTTAATGTATAATTCAGCAGAATCATTGCGCTCTACATTTATCCAGATAGCTCAATCATCGTATGGTAATAGCGCTAATCAATCATTACGTGAACAACTGGCTTGGATCGGGCGTCAGGGTGAACAACATATGTTAGAAGTGACCAAAGGTGTGAATACCCATCGGGGTGCTATCTGGGCACTAGGATTATTGACAGGGGCGACTTCACTATGGATCGCTGAATCAGATCATTCATCAGCAGATGTATCTTCATTAGATACTATATCTGCTACACAAATCGCTGATATAGCAGCAACTATCGCTCGCTATACCGATCGTTATGCACCTAATAGTGGTTCGCATGGAACCCATGTGAAGCGTCAATACGGAGCAGGTGGAGCAAAAGACGAAGCAGAAAGTGGATTTCCGCATGTGATTGATATCGGTCTGCCAGCGTTGCAACAAGCTCGTCATCATGGGATTGCTGAATGTTCTGCGCGTTTAGATAGTTTACTTTCGATTATCGCTGTGTTGCCAGACACCTGCATTTTATATCGTGGAGGGAAGCAGGCACTTGTGCAGACACAGGAACGTGCGTCAGCGATTTTGGAGCAAGGTGGAACATCTACCAATAAAGGCTGGCAAGCGCTATTAGCATTCGACCAGTGGATGGTGAAGCATCATTTTTCACCCGGTGGTAGTGCTGATCTGCTTGCAGCTACTTTATATATTGATTCTATACTCACAGGTATTACACATATGTCGTATACCGAATCCTTTTCAAAAACGACAGGAGGTCGTATGTAATGCAAATTATTCATCTGCAATATCCAGCTCAGCAATCGTTGACCCAGCGCGCTCATATTGGTGTAGCGGGTTCAGGAGATTTGGAACTATTGATCGAACCTTCAACAGACAATCAAGCTTATATTCAGATCAATACAAGTGCTAATGGATTTGAAGAGATCTGGCGTGCAGTATTTGATCGTTTTTTCAAACTTTATTCTTATGCGGTTAAGATCGAAATTAATGATTTTGGCGCTACACCAGGTGTTGTTAATTTGCGGTTAACTCAAGCCATGGAGGTGCTTCGTGATGAACAATAATACTCAACCGATAGAGATCGCTAATGCAAGCTTTATCGAATTATCTGGACGAGAACGTGCGCAAGCTGTATTGGATCAAGGTAGCTTTCGTGAATTGATCGGTCCTTTTGATCGAATCACTTCACCTCATTTACCGTTACAAGGAATAGTGGCACAAAGTGATGATGGTGTCATTGTAGGTAGAGGAACGATTGATGGAGAACCTGCGGTAGCGATTGCTTTAGAAGGTGCTTTTCAAGGTGGAGGTATAGGGGAAGTCTGTGGAGCCAAAATCTCAGGTGCATTAGAGCAAGTACTGCTTGACCATCAAAAAGGGATCAAAACACGTCCGGTATTATTGCTGGAAACAGGTGGAGTACGACTACAAGAAGGAAATTATGGTCTGCTCGCTATTGCCGAGATTGGTGCAGCTATTATGGCACTTCGTCCATACACCCCGGTCGTTAGTGTTATTTCCGGTATGATTGGCTGTTATGGTGGGATGTCGATCTGTGCGGCAGGATTATCCAGTCATTTGATTATGACCCGTCAAGGTCGCTTACAACTGAATGGTTCAGAAGTCATTGAGCAAGAAGCAGGGATTCAAGAAATGGATGCTTCCGATCGTTCCCGAATCTGGTCGATGGTAGGTGGTGAACAACGGGTAGGTGCTGGATTCGCTGATGCACTTGTAAATGATGATGTACAAGAAATCAATCAAGCGATTCATGACGTGTTCCGTCAAGGGATAAAAGAAGTGACTCGTACAGCTCAAGTGGAGCGTTACCTGGAATTACTAGCAGCAGTAGATGCCGATACATTAATTGTACCATCGTCTATTCGTGAATCATGGAAATCCGGTGTCGTAGATCAAGAGGCTCTTCAACAACAGCAAGCGAGAGCAGAGCAAGTTCAAGTTAGTAGTAGCGAAGCACCTATCACTAGAGGACGGACATGGTTCGAAGCGTTGTCTGGTCGATCAGCATCAGACCAACAAGGCATTGCTTCTGTATTATGTGCCGATACATCGTTAGAAGGTCAATCGGTACGTTATATCTCCGTTGTTCCAAATCCTAATGCACGCTTTGTCCGAGCTCGCCAAGGAGAGATTGGATTAGAAGAAGGCTGGAATATTGCCCGTTATATTCGTGAAGCTATTGAAGCAGATCAAGACGGAGAAAAGCGTGCTATTGTAGCGATAGTCGATGTACCAAGTCAAGCCTATGGGTACCGCGAAGAAGTGTTAGGTATTCATTTATCATGCGGATCAGCGGTAGATGCTTATGCTAGTGCACGTCTTGCCGGTCATCCTGTGATTGCTCTCATTGTAGGAAATGCGATCTCTGGAGCATTTCTAGCACATGGGATGCAAGCGAATCGATTACTTGCGTTAGATGATGAAAAAGTAACTGTACAAGTTATGTCCAAACAGTCTGCGGCACGTATTACCCGTCGCTCTATCGATCAATTAAATGAAGCAGCAACCAAAGTGCCAGGTGCAGCATATGATATTCGTTCCTTTGCCAAATTGGGAGCGCTAGATCAATTGATCGAAGGTATCGAAGCCGATCAACCACAATCAGAAGATATTGAACGTATCCATCAGTATCTGATGACAGCGATCACAGAGGCACGTCAAGGTTCTCGCGATCTCAGTAACCGTCTAACCAGTGCAACAGCGGCTACAGGTAGAGCTTCTTCGATCAAAGTAAGACAGTTGCTTGCAGAACAATGGGATTAATTACAGCTCCTCATGATCTGCTCCAATTGCATCCGCACTGGACAGAAGCAGAAGAGTTACAGGATATACCGTCATGGGTGCATGTGTCTTTACAGCAGACACCGTGGGTGGTCGTGCGGCGCGCTCCTGCATTAGAAGGACAGATTGCTGTTGGTGTGCGTGGTCAAGAGCGTCATTTACGACAAGCATTAAATATTCCTGCATCGCTAATTTTACAAAAAGTAACACCAGAGCAATTGATAGCATCACAGTTCGATTCGAATCTACAGACTGCATCTGCCAACGATCGTTGGGACAGTATGCCAGTGTTGCAAGCATTAAAGCAACTGTATTCATATTGGAACAACAACCAGATGATCTGGGGACCGACAGGCAGTGCTGGATTTGAATTGGCTACAGGACATCCTACATTAACGATGACTAGCGATCTGGATATTTTACTACGCTGTTCTCAATCTATTGATCGAGTTAGAGCAGAGCAATTATGGCAACAGACGCTTGATCTGCCTGTGCGTGTAGACGTGCAAATCGAGACACCTTATGGAGCAATCGCTCTTAGTGAATGGGCAAAGCCTGCTACTGATCGTGTGTTAATGCGTACACTACAAGGGCCTGTACTGGTGAAAGATCCGTGGAATCCACGTCTAGCATAGACATGATAAGAGAAAGGAGCGATGCCAGATGAGTGTAGTGATGCTTTTTCCAGGGCAAGGTTCACAGCGTCCCGGAATGTTGCATGAATTACCTGATCATTCTGTTATCAAGCAGACACTGACAGAAGCAGAAGAAATACTGCAATTATCGATCCAGCAACTGGATAGTGAAGAAGCATTACAGACAACAGATCATGTACAGATGTCTCTATGTATTGCAGGAGTAGCGGTGTCTAGAGCTTTGGCAGCAGAAGGTGTTTTTCCTGATCTTGTTGCAGGTCATAGTGCAGGTGCTTTTGCTGCGGCAGTGGTTGCCGGTTCACTTTCATTTCAAGATGCTCTGCATTTAACCCGTTTACGTGGACAATTGATGATGGAAGCTTATCCACAAGGATATGGAATGGGCGTTATTACAGGAATGACTGCGCGTCAGGTAGAACAGATTCGCTTGGGTATTCATTCAGATGAACATCCCGTATATATCGCTAATCTAAATGCACCAACACAGATTACAGTAGCTGGTCAATGGGAAGCGATTGATCAGTTGTTAACGACTTGCAAAAGTAATGGTGCGCATACTGCCAAACGACTCAATGTTAGTGTGCCTTCCCATTGTCCTTTGTTATCTTCGGTTTCTGATCAATTAGCTACAGCGCTGAGCAAGATGGAAGTGTCTCGACCTAAGATTCCTTATGCAGGCAATTACAAAGGACGAGCTGTGCGTACAGCAGACGGTATTATCGAAGATTTGTCATTAAATATTGCACACCCTGTACGCTGGCATGAAGTAACGACTTTATTTTACGAACTGGGTGCTCGCTTATTTCTTGAAATGCCACCGGGTCAAGTGCTCAGTGGTCTGGCTTCTGCTGCTTTTCCAGAAGCACGTGTCGAATCACTGTCTTCCAGTCGTCTGGATAATGCTGTTATTTTAGCGAAACGAGAGCAGAATACATTGTAGTTGGATATGATGATATAGATATATACGTGTAATTTTGATAAACATACGTGCTCTTATCTTCAAAAAGAGGGCGTATGTTTATATACATAGAAGAAGTGTACTATACTAAAGATAGTCATTATGTATAAATGACCATTTGATCGATTGTTGTTGCAGCGTATTAGAGAGGATGAGACAAAGATGGAAACGACACAAATTCATACACAATACGGAGAAATACAAGGTATACGTGAACATGGAGCAGTGATCTGGAAAGGGGTTCCTTTTGCAGAACCACCTGTGGGAGAACTGCGTTTTCAAGCTCCAAGACCGCCGCAACCATGGCAAGGTGTCAAAGAAGCATTGCATTTTGGTCCGATTGCTCCTCAACCAGTATATGAGGGGGCGAGTATGTTTGGTTCTGGAAGTGAACCTCCTGTACAATCAGAAGATTGTCTGTATTTGAATATATGGGCTTCTGATAAATCCACTCAAAAACGACCTGTGATGGTCTGGATTCATGGTGGTTCTTTTGTAACTGGTGCAGGCAGTATTCCTTTATATGACGGAACATCGCTTGCAGTCAATGGAGATATGATTGTGATTACGATTAACTATAGATTAGGGCCGTTTGGATTTTTGAATTTGTCATCATATGGTGATGATTATCATGCTAATGTAGGCTTGCTGGATCAGATTGCAGCATTAGAATGGGTCAAAAATAATATTGAAGCTTTTGGTGGCGATCCTGAACGAGTAACGGTGTTCGGTGAATCAGCAGGAGCGATGAGTATTGCGTCTTTATTAGCGATGCCAGCAGCTAAAGGGTTATTCCAAAGCGCTATTATGCAAAGTGGAGCTTCCCAAGCGATGCCAGCTGAAGTTAGCAGACAAATTGCAGACGGATTTGTACAAGCACTTGGTGTAGGCGAACAAGATTTATCCAAATTGTATACCGCTTCGACAGAAGAGATATTGCAAGCAGGTAATCGTGTTAGCCAAACGCTGGATAATGATACATGGGCGTTGTTGTTCCAACCAACGATTCATCCACATACATTACCGGTTGAACCTGTACAAGCGATCAAAGATGGCTCTGCCAAACATATTCCTTTGATTATCGGTACTAACTTGGAAGAAGGTACATTATTTTTCAATCAACCGACTCAGTTAATGAGTGAAAGTCAAATTGTGAATATTGTCCAAGCGTTGCTCGGAGAAGATACTCATGGATTAGCGAAGCAATATCCGTTAACAGTAAGAGGTCATGCGGATCTGATGACTGATTTGTTCTTCTGGCGTTCGGCTTTACAATATGCAGAAGCACAGGTTGGGCATGCTCCTGTATGGATGTATCGATTTGATTGGTGTCAACCCGGTCATCCGTTGCTAGGAACAGCTACACATGGTGCTGAAATTGCATTTGCATTTAACAATCTACCTCTATTTGCACATCTTGGATTAGAAATAGATGAAGATACGTATAATCTAGCAGAGCAAATGCAGACCGCCTGGATTAATTTTGCACATAACAGTATGCCAGTTACAAGCAATTTACCATGGTCTGATTATGATCTTAAAGACCGTTCCACAATGCTCTTTAATCGCGAACTGAATGTGGTACACGATCCAGAAAGTGCAAAACGTCAACAATTAATTTCGTATTCTTAAGCTGTTGCAGATGTAATAAATGATCTTAATAGGTAAATAAATAATGAGAGATGAACCGTTTATTAGGCGGTTCATCTTTTTTGATATGAGATGCAACAGCATAATTCGCAAATAAGAGATTTACTTCAAAAAGAGATCATCCACACTATAAATCTATTTTTGCATAAAGGCGAAGGTCATTTTACCTAGAATTGAGGATTAAGAGCTATACAATATTTCAGTAATTTGTCGATATAATAGAGTAAATATCAGAAAAAGGTATACATAATTTTAGAAAAACATCTGTGTATCATTTACCTTCTATCTATAGTTACTGATCTGGCTTCTATTTACTCGTATATACGCTATTTTGATTTTTGACATGTAAATATAAAAACGATGAAATGGGGAAAAATATTTGATTATACATATTACTGAACTCAAGCAAGGCCAGCGGTTAAGCAGTGATACCTTTAATAGCTCGGGTGTCCCATTACTCAAAAAAGGAGTAGATATTAAAGAGGAAGATATCACTCTATTTACTACGTCATAAAGTAGAATATGTGGATATTGAAGCAAAAGAAGAAATCAAACCAGTCGCTGATATGATAGCGATTACAGGATTATCACCTGTGTTGAAAGAGAAAATCAATCGTTCGATTGATGCGTACCAGTCGATCTTTTTGGAAGCTCTCACAAAAGGCAAGTTCAATGCTGAGGTGGTTGACGAATTGTTGCAACCGTTACTGCTGGATCTGGATGCACAAAAAGATGTAGTCGCTCTTTTATTGCATTTGGAAAAAGAAGACGATCATTTGTATAGTCACTCACTCAAAGTAGGATTGTTGAGTTACTATATTGCAGAATGGCTCGATTATTCCAAACATGATTGTTATCGAATCAGTAAAGCCGGGTATTTGCACGATATCGGCAAAAGCCGTTTGCCTTCTATTTTGCGTAGCCGTCCTGAAGAATTGAATGCTTCAGAGTTAAAAGAATACAAAAACCATACTACCTATGGTTACGATATTATTATGGAATCGATGAATGATAAAGTGACAGCATCTGTTGCTCTACAGCATCATGAACGTGGAGATGGCTCAGGATATCCAAATCGTCTGTACAAAAGAGGAATTCATCCGTTTACCCAGATCGTTTCAGTAGCAGATGTATTTGTAAATATGACTGCCGCCAAAAATGAACAAAACAAACAGGGATTTGTGGCTGTATTGCAAAGTATTTATGAATTAGGATTTTCCAAATTAAATGAAAAGCCTGTTCAAGCATTGATTCATCATCTTGCTCCTAATCTGATAGGCAAAAAAGTGCAATTAACCAATGGAGAACAGGGCACGATTATTTTAAATAATCCGCTCGATATTTTTAGACCATTGGTGCAGGTGAATGATCAATTTGTAGATTTGACTAAAGTAAGAGCACTGCATATTGAAGAGATTTTTGTGTAATCGTTAATAGAATAGATATCATTCAAGGGACTTGTTATTGCAAGTTCCTTTTTGTGTTGTGCGCTGTAAGCCATTGATATTAGATATCATTCCGTTAATGAATAGACAGAGATGGTTAATAGGTTGATACATCCTGATACGGATACATGGTTATTTTGTCGATCAAGGATAGGAATGGAGGCAGTCTAACGCTATGCAACATGAACTTCATGCTCACTCTAATCTATCAATTACGAATCAAATACAAGATCATGGACAAGATATGTTGATCTCTGTACCGAAGGAATTTAGCTTTACCGAAAATTACAGTCATTTATCAACGGCTACCAATGAAAGTCTATATACTTTACGAGACGGTATGATTTACAAGGCGATTGCTGTCGATCAAGAAGCGGCGATTGTAGAGATTAGCAATTATGATGAACACCATATGTTAATTCGATTCGTAGACGAACATCAATCGATCTCATCTGCATTACGTATAGGTGTTGCTCAATATGTGTATGATTGGTTCGATTTAGGCACAGATTTAGCTCCTTTTTATAAAATGGCGGCTCAAGATCCTTTGCTAGAGAAAGCAGTTGTTTCCTTTTATGGATTGAGAAATATGGGTATTCCTGATCTGTATGAAGCGATCTGCTGGGGGATTCTGGGTCAACAGATCAATTTAGGATTTGCTTATACTTTAAAAAGACGATTGGTAGAACATTTTGGACAAGCGCTGACGTATGAAGGGGAGACGTACTGGCTTTTTCCAACAGCCGAAACGATCGCTAGCCTTACTGTGGATGAACTGTCTGCCGCAGGTATGACTACAGTCAAAAAGTGTGAATATCTGATCGATACTGCAAAGTTAATCGTAGATGGTACATTGTCCAAAGAACAATTATTACAAGTTACAGATGTCAAACAAGCTGAAAAATTACTGGTGAAAATTCGCGGTATCGGCCCCTGGACTGCTCATTATGTATTGATGCGCTGTCTACGCATGCCGTCCGCTTTTCCTATTGATGATGTAGGTCTACACAATTCGATTAAGCATGTATTGAAAATGGATGCCAAACCGACAAAAGCCCATATTTTAGAACTTTCCGCAGGTTGGACGTTATGGGAGTCCTATGCAACATTTTACTTGTGGCGGTTTTTATATTGAAAGTGTATAAGGTGTTTAATGGGAGGGACGCTACGGGCGGTGGATGGTTCCTATCGTCGCTGGTAAGATCGGATATCTTGAATGACCGTTTAGCGGTCGATATCCGAATCTTAAAGGCGACTTACGGAACAATCCTCCGCCCTTCGCTAGCAGCATTTGGAGGTGAACACAAGATATACACTGAAATATAATGGTGGATTGGTAGTGGGGAAGATTGAGGTAGTTTTAAGTTGCTATATTAAGTTTTTAGAAAAAAGGCTATTGAGTGATAATTGTAAGTAATCTAAGGGTGATGAAGGTTCCTTTAAAGTGATGAGAGTTCCTTTGAAATGTTGACTGCTAGAGGAAATGTAATAAAAGGGATTATCCTTTAATAGTGATGGTAAAAAAGATCGTAGTGTAGGAGTGATCTTCTTGCGATTGAAAATGTTATCATATAGTATTTAAGCAAGAATACGCATACATTTTGTACACTCTAAATATGATGGGGGATAACGAAATATGGGAAGTAGACGTGGAGTCATCGCTGAAGATTTATATCGCTTTAACTGGGTCAAAAATCCAGTCATTTCTCCGTTAGATGGTACGATTGTATATGAGGTGCAAAAAGTTAATGCCAAGCAAGATGGGTATGATTCGCATTTGCGCCGTATGAATGCAGACGGTAGTGAAGATATCCAATGGACTGCTGGACAAAGTGATCGCTTGCCTGTATGGTCACCGGATGGCAAACAGCTTGCTTTTTTACGTAAAAGTGGGACAGATCAACATCCGCAAGTCTGGATCATGTCTGCTTATGGCGGAGAAGCGCATCAAGCAACAGATATAGCAGATGGAGTAAGTTCTTTTCTATGGTCGCCAGATAGTCAATCGTTATTAATTGCAGCAACAAATAAATCATCACAACCTCATCAAGCCATCTCTAATCAATCCGAACAATTAACATCGACAAATTCAGATCATGCTGAGGATCAATCAGTTCCATTATCGAAAAAGGCTATCGAAATCAATCGTATCATTTACAAATCAGATAGTGGTGGATTGTGGGATGGAGGTCGAACGCATTTATATGTACATAAGATAGCAGACCAGTCTGGAACATGGATTACGTCAGGTGATTACGATATTGACGATTTTGCATGGTCACCGGATGGCAAACAAATCGCTTATATTGCTCATATCCCATCAGCAGATGAAGGTGATCCTGATTTTTCGCTTAAAAATGATCTGTTTACGATCAATGCAGAAGGTCATGAGCGCCATCAGTGGACACAACATCAATATGTGATTTCGAGTGTGAATTGGTCACCTGATGGACAATTTATCGCTATGGTATCAGACGATCAGTCTTATTATAATGCTACATTAAATCGATTGTATCAATTGTCATTAGCTACAGGAACGATCACTGGTTTATGTGATCATGATGATATTATGTTGTTAAATTCTGTAGTCGGGGATACAGGACTCAGTTCTACGTATAAGCCGATCTATCAAGCGAATGGTCAAGCGATAGATGTGTTATGCACTACATTTGGAGCTTGTCATTTGCTATCGATAGCAACCGATGGATCAGGAGTGCAGACGATATTAGGTGGTCAGCGCAATATTCATTATTTTGCCCGCACAGCAGAGCAACATCTGATCTTTATAGCGGCTGATCCACTACAACCGGGTGAATTGTTTGGCTGGAATGTAGAGACAGAAGTAGAGACACGTCTGACTCATCATAATGATGATTTGCTACAACAACTGATTTTGAGTAAGCCTGAAGAAATGAGTGTTACTTCTGTAGATGGCAAACATCTTCAAGCGTGGATTATGCGTCCAGCAGGAGATCAAGCAAATAACCAGAAAGTACCGACCATTCTAGAAATTCATGGCGGGCCGCATGCAATGTACGGGTATACATTTATGCTTGAATTTCAATTGTTAGTATCACAAGGGTATGCTGTCATTTATGGTAATCCGCGGGGTAGTCATGGATATGGACAATTATTTGTGAATGCGTGCCGTCATGATTATGGTGGTGGAGATTATCAAGATTTAATGGAAATCACAGATTATGCGCTAGAACATTACGACTGGATCGACAAAGATCGCTTAGGTGTAACCGGCGGTAGCTATGGTGGATTTATGACCAACTGGATAGTAGGGCATACCGATCGTTTCAAAGCAGCAGTCACTCAGCGTTCGATCAGTAACTGGATTTCAATGTACGGAGTAAGTGATATTGGTTTTCACTTTGTAGAAGATCAGATTGCCGGTAATCCATGGGATCATTTGAATACATTGTGGGATCATTCGCCATTAGCTTATGTGGCTAACGTCAAAACACCTATTTTGATTTTGCACGGGGAAAAAGATTTGCGTTGTCCGATTGAGCAAGGAGAACAGTGGTTTATAGCGCTAAAACGGTTAGGTGCTGTGACCAAGTTTGTACGTTTCCCGGATGCCAATCATGAGTTATCTCGTAGCGGTCATCCACAATTACGTATACAACGACTCAATCATATTGTAGGTTGGTTCAATGAGTATTTATAAATGTACCTATAAGATTCAAACCGATGATCCAAAAGTCAGATTGAAGGAGCTGAAGGCATATCGAGTATACCGATCAAGAATTACACATTCGCCCGATAACTGAAGTTGATATCCCAATACTATGGGAATTGATATACAAAGAAGAATCTCCAGAATGGAAAAAGTGGGATGCTCCTTATTATGATCATGTTCATGTTCCGTATGAGCAATACTGGCAAGATCGACTGCGTATTATAGACAGTCCAAGCTTTTGGATTATTGAAGTGAATCAGCATATCATCGGGATCGTCAGTTATTACTGGGAGCATGAACCTTCACTGTGGTTAGAGGTAGGAATTATTATTTATGAGCCTGCTTATTGGAGCGGAGGATATGGTACTAGAGCGCTGACATTGTGGATCGATCATTTATTTACAGCAATGCCACTGGTACGAGTAGGTTTCACCACATGGTCAGGCAATGAACGGATGATTGCAGTCGGTTACAAATTAGGCATGACGATGGAAGCGCGTCTGCGTAAATGTAGATTGTATAACGGTGTCTACTATGATTCGATTCGTATGGGTATTTTACGTGAAGAATGGAATCAGCAGATGCAAAACGGGATCTAAATGATAAATAATCACGATTTATAAATATATCGCGGTATATTACAGCAAAAACAGAGTCTATTCCTACATTGCGATAGGGATAGACTCTGTTTGTTTATACTCGTTATCAATTGGAGAATGTGATTGAGCTATTTGATGGATTAATTAGATTCAGAAACAATTCTTTTACAATTCCAAGTGAACGTTATTTTTATTTATCCAAACTATCATCGGATGGAGAAGGGGATGGTGATGGTTCAGGTATTGGATCGATAGTAGGTGTTTTGATTTTACTCATATATTCGAGAGCATTATAGATCATCACTGCTGCTTCTGCGCGAGTAACTTCGCCTTTCGGATCGAAATTACCTTTGCTATCTAATGTGTTAATATCGAGTGCTAATGAACGTTGAATCGCTCCCTGATAAGAAGGATTGATTTGGCTATCGTCTTTGATATCAACCGGCTTAATATTAATCATAGGTAGATTGCCCGCTTTTTCCATCGCTTGCATCACAAATGTTGTGAATTGCTCTTTGGTCATTTTAGACGCAGGATTCACATTTTCAGGAATATCTACACCGTTAAGCTTGGCAATAATAAACGCATCAGAGTACCACACATTGTCTTTTACATTATCATAAGAGTCTTTTGCTTCTGGAGCTTTGATGAAGTTAAAGTTAGCCAGACTCAATTGGAAGCTTTTTACGATCATTTGGACGCCTTGTGCTGAATTGATGGTTTGATTAGGTTTGAATTGATCATCGGTAACACCGTTAATAAATCCACGATCTTTTAATGATTCAATTTTTTCATGTCCACGTACTTTACTGATATCTGAAAAATCTCCACTCGCTGCAAAAGTTGGAGCACTCAACGATAATGTTAATACAGAAGCCGCTACTACAGTCATCCATTTTTGTTTATTTTTCATGATCCATCACCTCAATAAATTATTAGCCTGATTTGGCTTGCTTATCGTTACAGACGCAAGCTATTCCAAATAAGTTGCAAAAGGATAGTTAAAAATTAATATTTTAAATTTAGGAATATATTTTATTAGTTTTATATGTAACTAAAGTCATATTGTCGATTATAGGACTTTAGAATTTGTTTTCTACAGCATCCGACAAACGTGATCCTGGTTAACATAACCCTTTTGAACTTGGATCAGGGTCTATAGAATCAATTACCAAAAATATACTAAAATATGTGTTATTTATGTTTTCATTCGCAAAAAGCAGGGGTATATACACATTACAAGATACAAAACAAAAACAAACAAATTCGATAAACGAAAGGAAGCGTGAAGCAAATGAATATGAGTATCCACCACATGACACCATACAACCACAACCACTTCAGACAGCAATCTAACGCAACCGTTCAAAAAGCTGTAGACAAAGAAACACCTAAAAGCTTTCAAGATATTTTGAACGCACAATTGAGCTCTACACGAATCCCTGTTAAAACTCGTGCTTAATCCAAATAGTATAAAATAATATATACATATTAAGCATGTTTCTTTATGAATACATGCTTACCGTTATGCATACCATAGAACACCTGCAAAAGTAACCCGGTGAATATAATCACCAACGGTTACTTTTTTTGTTTGCTTTTCTTTATATCATGGTGATATCGCTTTCATTAGTGAAAAAAGGTATGATAGAAAAGAAGAATAGATGTCTCAACAAATGACACATAAGCACAAGTTCGAGGAGGATATCATAATGGCTTTGATTCAATGTGATTTTTATTCAGAAGTACTAGGGCTTTCATCCACGATGAATGTCATTTTACCCCAGGAAACTCATTCTCAGATTGGGATGGAAGGCAAAGTAACAGGTGGCAAGCATCCTACATTGTATTTGTTACATGGTCTTTCGGATGATCATTCGATCTGGTTACGACGGACATCGATTGAGCGTTATGCAGCAGAGTATGGTATTGCTGTTGTTATGCCTGCGGCGCATCGTAGCTTTTATACAGATATGAAGCAAGGTGGCGACTATTTTAAATTTGTCAGTGAAGAATTGCCACAGCTTGCAGAATCGTTTTTCTCGCTATCTAATCGTCGTGCGGATCGCTTTGTAGCAGGTTTATCTATGGGCGGATATGGAGCGCTCAAGCTAGGCTTACGCTTACCTGATCGTTACGCAGCGGCAGCAAGTCTTTCCGGTGCGACAGATGCGTCAGCTTTGTTCGAACGTGGCGATGTAGCATACACTCAAGAACTAGAACGTATTTTTGGAACAGTAGAAGAGTTACGTGGTTCTGATAATGATTTATTCCATTTAGCTGAGCAATTAGCTTCAGATAAAAGTAAGCAAGCTCCGCAATTGTATCAATGTTGTGGCACAGAAGATTTTTTGTATGATCATAATATTCGTTTTCGCGATCATGTGAATGGGCTTGGATTGCAATTAACGTATGAGGAAGAGCCTGGAGAACATGAATGGGGATATTGGGATACCAAAATTCAGCGTGTCCTTGAATGGTTGCCTTTGCGTAAATCTATCTAGTGGCTATAACACTGTAACATCACTAACAAAACCTACAACAAACAAAACCACCTGTCTTGTGCATGAAGCAAGGCAGGTGGTTTTGCTGTGTAGTGATTAGTTCTGATGAGATAAGTATACATATCTGATCGACTATATTATGAAGAAGCTTCGGCTTCCTGCATGACAATACGTTGCGTGGGATAAGCTAATTTTACTTTTTCTTCTTCTAAAATATCCAGAATCATCAAATTAAGATATTGACGGTATTCTAGATTTTCGCCCCAGGCTGCTGTTTTAGTAAAACATTGTACCAGAATCCCCAGACTGCTTTCGTTAAATTCATTAAATTTGACCATTGCTGAATCATCTACAACATTATCATCCTTTTCTAACTGAGATTGAATACGAGATACCACTCGTGATAATGCATCACGATTAGAATCTAGCGCAACCCGTAGTGGGAAAGAAATTTTGCGTTTCCCCATCTGACTACCATTTGTAATCGGCTGAGCTGCTAGTTTGGAATTCGGAACAATCACCAGTGCATCGGTAAATGTACGGATTTTGGAACTACGGAATGTAATATCTTCTACGATTCCTTCGATATCCGGTGTAGAGATCCAATCCCCTTTCGAAAAAGGTCTTTCCAAAATAATAATAATCCCTGCAATCACATTACTTAATGTCTCCTGAGCAGCGAGAGCGACAGCCAGACTACCCAGTCCCATACCGGCGACTACGCCGTTAATACTGAATCCCCATTCTCCACCCACAATTGTTATAACAAGTACTACCACGATCACACGCAATACTTTAGATAAAAAAGGAATAATCATACTGGTTGCATCTAATCCAAATCGCTTACTCATACCTTCTAGCATAATAGAAGAGGAGGCAGACACATTATAAATTCCCCAACCTAATAGAATAATACCGATACTGCGATAAATACGATCTATACCGATAATAAAAGTCCATTGTTCATGCATAAAGTATCGTAACGCCAAATACGTCCCGATCAATGTGAAAAAGGCCTGCAAAGGTCGTTCAAATGCTTGTAACCAGCGAAGCATCGCTAAATGACCATCAAATCGTCGTAAAACAAAAGTGAACAAATAGCGTGTAAATAATTTGCGAAAAGCGAGAAAAATAAACAGGATAACGATTGATACAAGCAAATCGATCCAGCGGATATTATAATACCACGCAACAATATTATCCCAAAACGAATATAAGTACATATCCACCATCCCTTGCTACATCTTCTATGTTGTTACGTATTATTAACCGATTTTCCAGTGCACGATAGAATGATTTCCAAAATCATAAAAAAAGCCTGCTCCAAAGGAACAGGCTTCTGATTGAATATTATATTCAAGTTAAGTATGCTTTGTGTTAACCGCGTGATCTTCTAGAAGAACGCATGATAGCACTCACGATAGCAATCACGATGACTGCACCGATAATCGCTTGAATAATAAAGAATCCACCGATTTCAGGACCCCAAGTACCAAGCAACATGTTACCTAACCAACCACCGATGAAACCAGCGATGATGTTACCAATAATACCACCTGGAACGTCACGTCCTACGATCATACCTGCGATCCAACCAATAATACCACCTACGATTAATGCCCATAACCAACCCATTGTTGTCGCCTCCTAATAATTGAATGTCTTTTTTAAGATAGTTGAATAACTACACTAAATCACTTTTCATAACATTTGTGTTACAACAAGCACTTAGAAGATTTATTCAGCAATCTCTTCTCGTCTATTTATTAACCATTGTTTAGCAATCGAAACCATATGTTCAAAATTTAATAAATAAATAACTAAAAATAATAGGTGGAATTCGCTAAATATGAAGAATAAATTATGTAAAAAAAGGCTGGAAACCAGCCTTTTTTGCTTTAGTCTGTGATGTTACCAGCCATTTTGAGACGCTTCGCAATTTCTTTGAAATCTTCTTGAGAAATTCCTGGAGCGAACTCTTCATCCAATGGAGGATACTCAGGAACAGGCACACCTTGAGGGAATCCATGAATCACTTCAAGCGGCAAACCGTCTTCTGGATGAGTCCCTTTCCAGATCTGATCGATAGCTTTGAAGTCCTCTGTGCTATGTGTATACAGACGAGTATGAACGCCTTTTTCCTCGTATTTACGTGCTTCATTAAACGATTTGTTGCTTAATGAAGGAACAGGTACAAGTTTGGTTACATTGACGCCTGTTGCAACTTCAAGTGCTTTAGCATAAGCAACAACGTGTACACCGCCACGTACTAGAAGGAAACCAACAACTTCGCGTGCAGCTGGATGGTCAGTTGTTTCATAGACTTTCATTTTATGTGTTCTTGCGCCACACTCTAAGAAGAAGTTATGCAACAAATCTTCTACAAGATTACCGCTGTTAAATACATTATCACCTGTCCAAGGACGACCCATAGAATCACGAGGCATTGCACCTTGTGCGCCTGCTAAATGATGATAGCTTAGACGAACATCTTTAAGCGGATCAAGTGGTGTAGAATCAGGTTCGCCTGGCAAGCTAGAACCTGCCAAAATTTTGTTAATCCCATGGGCAACTAACTCAACGTGACCCAATTCTTCTGCTGTAATACTGGTTACCAGGTCATAAAAAGGCTTTAACTTGGATTTATTGCGGAAGTTAAACGATTGGAATAGATAGTTGTTCAAAGTCGACATTTCACCGAATTTACCACCTAGTAATTCTTGTACAGCCGCAGCTGCATTAGGATCTGGTTTTTTGACATCCGGGATTTCAATCATGATTTGGTCAAGACGTGTGAACATTATCTTACCTCCAGTATTATTGTATTTGTAGCCTTCTGCAAAAATGTTCAGCAATGGGTGTGCACCCAAATTGTTGAAATAAAAGGCCCTCTTAATCCATACCCTATATTGCCGAAAACAAACGCCTTATATGAAGGAAATTCTAACCGACCATCGGTAAATAACAACTTGCTAAAAATATAAAGGAAGTAGACAAAGCTGTTAACAACTGGAAAGCGAGAAGCAACAATGATCTTAAGCGTTCTTGAAATAAATTTTTAAAAAATGTATAAAAAATGTATAATATGTGAAATGAGATGCTTTGAACTGTTCAACTAGATTCTGATAGAGATGTGGGATGATAAAAGCCGTGGATAATGACAAACAGCGTTTGAGTATAGAAACAGCAAGGTTGTATTACCTTTCTGATTATAGTCAACAAGAGATAGCGACTAAGCTAGGTGTATCTAGACCAACTGTATCTAGATTGCTACAGTATGCGAAAGAAAAAGGTTATGTGCGGATAGATATTGTAGATCCTCTAGAAGATTTGGATGCACTCGGAGAACAATTGAAAAAACGCTATGGATTAGATACAGTACATGTCTGTTATTCACCGATCAATGAATATAAAGAAATCCAAAAGCATATTAGCAAACGTGCCGCAGATTATTTATTTGATACTGTCAAAGACACCGATATTATTGGAGTCACATGGGGAACAACGATGCATGCAGTAGCAGAACATCTGGAACAGAAGCAAGTACGCGGAGTGGAAGTCGTACAGCTCAAAGGCGGAGTCAGCCACTCGCACGTAAACACGTATGCCGCAGAAACAGTCAATCTGTTTGCAGAAGCTTATCATACGATTGCTCGTTATTTGCCTTTGCCTGTAATTTTCGATAGTATCGAGCTCAAAAAAATGGTGGATGAAGATCGTCATATTCAGCGTATTATTGAATTAGGTAGACAAGCGAATATCGCTGTATTTACAGTAGGTACAGTGAAAGAAGATGCGCTTTTGTTCAGGCTGGGTTACTTCAATGAAGAAGAACAACGGTTGTTACAACAGACCGGTGCTGGTGATATTTGTTCTCGCTTTTTTGATAAAGAAGGTAATATCTGTAGTCCTGCGATTAATGATCGTACAGTAGGCATAGATCTGGTCGATTTGCGTAAAAAAGAAAAATCAATACTGGTCGCTGGCGGTCAGCGCAAAATTGAAGCAATCGAAGCTGCGCTAATCGGCAAGTATGCTAACATTTTGGTAACAGACCAATTTACAGCCCAAGCATTATTAACATAAACAAGAAAAAATATACTTATCTTATGTCAACAGTCTTTTACTGCTTTGTAAAAGGCTGTTTTTGTTTGTTTTGTGCGATATCGAAATAAAAATATAATCATCAACTTGTATTGACAATAGTTTTATTTTGAAATAAAATTAGTTCGAATTCGAACTAAGAGAGAAGGAGACACATTGAGTTCAAAAGATAGAGAGCAACATGAACAGTACGCACAAGCCGCTTTGAATAGTCCTACACCCTTAATCAAAAAAACATATATAACGATTAAGCGTCAGATTGAGCAGTCTTTACGCTCACTGGATATGACTTCACAGCAAAGTCAGGCTTTATATGAAATAGCGACCCAACCTGGTATTACCAATCATGAGCTAGAACATCAATTACTGATAGAGAAATCTAGTGTGACCAGTCTGGTAAACGGTATTGAAAAAAGAGGCTGGATCGTACGCCGTTCTCATCCGAATGATGCTCGCATGAAGCAAATAATGCTCACTCCGGCAGGTCAGCAAAAGCATATTCAAGCTCAACAAGCCGTAAATGAAGTGAAAAGTCGTTCTGCTCATACATTTACCGATCAAGAGTTAACCCAGCTTAAAAAGTTGCTACAAAAATTAGTGGATGTGTATCAATAACAATCAAAATAAGCAGTAACGGTATGAGTAGAGAGGATGACAGCATAAGTGTCTATAAAACAAGAACGAGTCTATCCTAATGGCGATAAATTAATGCGTGTACTCGCATTTACATTAGTATTCTCGGTAATGAACGCTTCGATGTTCAATGTCGTAATGCCTACTATCAGTAAAGAATTTAATATTGGAGCCGCAGATGTAACATGGTTATTGACCGGTTATATGATTGTGTATGCTGTAGGTTCGGTCGTATATGGTAAGCTTGCCGATAAATATCGGTTAAAAGATTTGTTAACGTTCGGTCTGATCTTTTTTGCATTAGGATCTGTAGTTGGATTATTTGCTAGTGAATTTTGGATGATGGTGGTCGGACGTGTACTGCAAGCCGCCGGAGCCGCGGTAATTCCAGCGACAGCCATGATTGTACCTGTACGTTATTTTTCTCCTGAAAAAAGGGGTAGAGCACTCGGTACAACAGCGATTGGTCTATCTCTCGGAACAGCGATAGCACCGATTGTTGCCGGACTGATCACAAGCTTTGGAAGCTGGCGCTTTTTATTCTTATTATCTCTGTTCCCTTTGATTGCTTTGCCATTTTTCCGTAAATACCTTGATGATTATCGGGGCGAAGCGCAAAAGATCGATTTTATCGGTGGACTGTTATTAAGTGGAACTGTAGCGATGTTGTTATTATCTATTTCTCAAGGAAATTGGTTGTTTGCTGTCATTGGAGTCATTTTGTTAATCTTATTTATTATTCGGATACGTACAGCAGCAGAGCCTTTTATCCAGCCCAAGTTGTTTAGCAACAAACAATATTCATTCGGGTTGTTGATTGCTTTTCTAGCGACAGGTCTTAGCTTTGGCTTACCGTATGTAACACCGCAATTTCTAAGTGCTTTAAATGGATTATCTCCAGCTTTGATCGGATTAATTATGTTCCCGGCGGCAATTTGTTCAGCTTTGTTAGGTCGTCAAGGTGGGAAGTTAGCCGATCGTAGAGGAAATCCATTACTTGTATATATTGCGACAACATTAATTTTTATTTGTTTTGTCTCATTATCCATCGTGGTCGGAATATCTCCATATATCGTATTATTTATTCTAATTTTCGGTAATGTAGGGCAGACCTTTATGCAGATAGCTATGTCTAATACGATCTCACGTACATTAACTAAAGATCAAGTCGGTGTAGGGATGGGATTGTTCTCACTGTTAAACTTTATAGCAGGAGCGACAGCAACCAGTATTATTGGTAAAATGATCGAAGCTAATCATGGCTCGGTTCATTTGAATCCGCTGGCAATATATGCAGATGGATATGTATTTAGCAATATTTTCTCTATACAAGCATTGTTAGCGATTGTAATTATTGTTTTGTATTATGTACAATCTCGTATAATTACTCGTCCTTCCATTTCAAAATAACCAATCAAACCCCGTCAGCTTAGAAAGCGAACGGGGTTTTTGGTATAGATTTATTTGCAATAAAGCTGTTGTTCATACGCTAGTAATAATATCGCTTTTATAGCCGAATAATGCGCCGATAATGCATCGAACTGATTCGTTCATTCCACTCCAATTGATCTTGATAAGGATTACGGTAATAAGTCGCTACAGGTAAATAACCTAATAAAATACCAACACCTCCACAGATGCCACTACCACCGTCACTTCCTTTGTAGATCACCTGATTGTCTGACGTAATCGTTAGTTCTGCTTCATAAGGATCGCCAAGAAAATAAATACCGAATCCGTTCGGTTGTTCCAAGTCGTAAGGAAGTGCAGAGTCTGTATCAGAAGGTTCATCTTCGGCTGGATTTAGATTGCCGTAATGTCTGACATTCATCGTATAGTCAAAGCTGTCCCCCCATGGAAATAAAGTTCGAGCTCCACCGCCATATACATATTCCCATTCATCTTCGGTAAAAATAGTAAATGGGTATTCTAGAGAAAGCTTTTGCCATTCATGAACATCTTCTGTTTCTTCAAATACATAAATACGGATTTGTTGCCCATCTCGTACGAAGCGATAATCTTGATACATTTCATGACTGCTATAATTTGAAAGAGAGAAGGTAGCGCGAGCATCTATAATCTCTTTATTTTCGATAGGATCAAGTTCTTCAAGTGTGTATTCCTGCCAACCTACAGAATGAGTACGGCGTTCTACTAATAACGATGGAATATGTACTGTTCGCACAGGAGACATTTGTTTGGCAATCATCGGTATAGCTTCGTCTATAGTTAGCTCGATTTCCTCTAATCCACTTTCCAAGTCCTCTAATGTAGATGGATCCCATGACACATAAGGATCATTCCAACCGAGTGTAACTTCATCACCAGGTACAAAAACAAATTCAGATTGTTGATATGAAAAAATACCTGTTTCGATCTGTTGTCCATATCTGTTAAAGGATTGCATCTTTTTCAAAGCAAACCCTTCAGGAAGACGGGTTACTAATTCTTGCAACCATTGAAGCCGCTGCTCACTACTGAGCTTATTCCATTTATAACGTGTCCATTGAGTCATGATCTAATATTCCTTTCAGAAGTGAAGTGGTAAAGTCATAAAGGAAATCATCCATCAAAAAAGCTACATACAATACCGTATTATAACGAAAAAATAGCACGAATCCTACTTTCCTGTTACACTGATATGCGGCTAGCGGACAGAGTAATGCAATCTGCAAAAGAATGTTTACAAGATCATCAAATTGTGTCTGAACATAATTTCAAAAATCATTTTACATATGTTCATGTTGGTGTTATGATGTGGATATTGAAGCGATTTACTACTATGTTTCCTATCTAATTTACTCAAAGGAGCTTAAAAATATGAACTTAGCAAAATTGATCGACCATACGTTATTGAAAGCGGATGCTACACAAGCAGAAGTGACTAAATTGACAGAAGAAGCTAGAAAATATGAGTTCGCATCTGTATGTGTTAACCCAACATGGGTAGCGTACTGTGCAGAACAATTAAAAGGTAGCCCTGTCAAAGTATGTACGGTAATCGGATTCCCTCTAGGAGCAACAACTCCAGAAGTGAAAGCTTTTGAAGCAAGCAATGCTATTGCAAACGGTGCTACTGAAGTTGATATGGTTATCAATATCGGCGCATTGAAAGATGGTAATAACGAGCTAGTGCAACGTGATATCCAAGCTGTAGTAGATGCTGCTAAAGGTAAAGCTTTAGTCAAAGTCATTATCGAAACATGCTTACTAACAGACGAAGAAAAAGTTCGTGCTTCTGAATTGTCTGTAAAAGCTGGAGCTGATTTTGTAAAAACATCAACTGGTTTCTCTACAGGTGGAGCAACACCGGCAGACGTAGCTTTGATGCGCAAAACAGTAGGACCTGATGTTGGCGTAAAAGCATCTGGTGGCGTACGTAATCTTCAAGACTTGAACAACATGGTTGAAGCAGGTGCAACACGCATCGGTGCAAGCTCTGGTGTCAAAATCGTTGAAGGCGAAGAAGGAACTTCTTCTTACTAGCATTTGGAAGTATAAATGCGATATCTTCTGGTAGGATAAAAAGTGATTTTTGCAAAGCAAAATATCTTACTCAAGCATTTGGCAGTAAAAATGCGACATCTATCTTAACAATCTAATTATCTTATCCGTCAGAGGAGAGACCTATCATGAAAGATCAATTGATTCAAGCAGCAATCGAAGCACGTAAAAATGCCTATGTACCTTATTCCAAGTTTCAAGTAGGTGCTGCTCTGCTTGCAGATGGCAAAGTCTACGGGGGATGTAATGTAGAAAATGCTTCTTATGGTCTTACCAATTGTGCAGAACGTACCGCTATTTTCAAAGCTGCATCTGAAGGTCAGCGTAAGATCGAAGCGATTGCGATCGTAGCGGATACAGAAGGTCCAGTCTCTCCTTGTGGTGCTTGTCGTCAAGTTATTGCTGAATTCAGTGATGAGAATACGAAAGTATACCTGACTAACCTTAAAGGTGATGTGACCGAGTGGACGATAGCTCAAATGTTACCGGGATTTTTCCAGGCACATGATATGGACCATAGCCAGCCTGCTGAATAATCCAAAAAAAGAATATATCCGCAAGGATTTGTTCTTTTTTACGAATAATGTAAGCGCTTAATGTATAATTTCTGATTATTTCAATTTGTTTCAAAAGATTTTAAGTAAGTGATTATGAAGCAGAGTGCAGAATGGGAGCTAATTATTTATGAGTTATATTATCGCAATTTTGGGGATTCTTTTGGTGTTTGCATTAGCTTACTTGGGAAGTAACAATAGAAAAAATATTCGTTATCGTCCATTGTTTGTTATGATCGTGTTGCAAGCCATTTTAGCATTTCTACTTCTAAATACAGTAGTAGGAACATGGATTATCGGAGGATTTGCAGCTGTATTTACACATTTATTAGCGTATGCTGGTGAAGGTATTAGCTTTGTATTTGGTGGTATTGCTAACGAAGGTTCTTCACCGTTCTTCTTAGGCGTATTGATGCCTATCGTATTTATCTCAGCTTTGATCGGTATTCTGCAATACTTCAAAATTCTACCGTTTATTATTAAATACATTGGTCTTGTACTTAGTAAAGTCAACGGTATGGGTAGATTGGAATCATACAATGCGGTTGCATCTGCAATCCTAGGTCAATCTGAAGTATTTATCTCTGTTAAAAAACAAATCGGTGCGCTTCCTAAAAACCGTCTGTATACACTTTGTGCATCTGCAATGTCTACGGTATCGATGTCTATCGTAGGTGCGTATATGCAAATGCTTAAACCTGAATATGTTGTAACTGCATTAGTGCTTAACTTATTCGGTGGCTTTATTATCGCTTCTATTATCAATCCTTATGTAGTTACCAAAGAAGAAGATATTCTAGAAGTACAAGAAGAAGAGAAACAATCCTTCTTCGAAATGTTGGGCGAATATATTTTAGATGGATTCAAAGTTGCTATTATCGTAGCAGCCATGTTGATTGGTTTCGTAGCATTGATCGGTATGATCAACGGTCTATTCGGCTTAATCTTTGGTATTACGTTCCAACAAATCTTGGGTTATATCTTCTCACCATTTGCATTCATGATGGGTGTTCCTTGGAGTGAAGCTGTAACAGCAGGTAGTATCATGGCAACGAAATTGGTATCGAACGAGTTCGTAGCGATGCTAGATCTAGTTAAACACACAGAACTTAGCTCACGTACACTAGGTATCGTATCTGTATTCTTAGTATCTTTCGCTAACTTCTCTTCTATCGGTATTATTGCTGGTGCTGTGAAAGGTCTACACGAGAAACAAGGTAATGTTGTAGCTCGCTTTGGACTGAAACTGTTATATGGTGCTACACTGGTAAGTGTGCTTTCTGCTACAATTACAGGGTTGTTCTTAAAATAAGTAAGATGTCTCCACATTTGTTACCATCAATACAGTTTGGTTTATAATTAGAGGAGCAATGTTACATCTTCATATCATGAACCGACTTTTCAAAAAGCAGATATAGGTATAACATAGAGCATTTGGTACACTATTTTTGCATAAGCATGATAGCAGCCAAATGCTCTACTGCGCATTTTGGATATGGGAATGTATACGAGCAACGAGCACAATAGAATATGGACAACATTGAAAGGGGTAATACAAATGAGCGAATTTAAACGTATTCATCTAGTAGTTATGGATTCAGTAGGAATCGGAGAAGCACCGGATGCAGCTGAATTTGGAGATGTTGATGTCGATACATTCGGACATATTGCACGCGAAAATGGCGGTTTGAACATGCCACATATGGCAAGTCTAGGATTATCAAACATCAGCGAGATTCAAGGCGTACCTGTAGCTGATCAACCGCTTGCTTATTACACTAAAATGCAAGAAGCATCCCGCGGTAAAGATACAATGACAGGACACTGGGAGATCATGGGATTATATATTGATACACCTTTCCGTGTATTCCCGGACGGATTCCCGGATGAATTGATTGGACGCATCGAAGAAAAAACAGGACGTAAAGTGATTGGTAACAAACCTGCAAGTGGAACAGAAATCATGGATGAACTAGGCGAAGAACATGTGAAAACAGGCGCACTAATCATCTATACTTCTGCAGATTCCGTATTGCAAATTGCAGCACATGAAGATGTTGTTCCTTTGAAAGAATTGTATGAAATCTGTGAATTCTGTCGTGAGATTACACTTGAAGATCCGTACATGTTGGGACGTATTATCGCTCGTCCATTTATCGGCGAAGTAGGTAACTTCCAACGTACATCCAATCGTCATGACTATGCACTCAAACCGTTCAAACCGACTACAATGAACGCTTTGCAAGATGCAGGTCTAGATGTAATTGCTATCGGTAAAATTGCTGATATCTACGATGGTGAAGGCGTAACAGAATCGATTCGTACCAAGTCTAATATGGACGGTATGGATCAACTGGTAAACGTTCTAGCGAAGCCTTTCCATGGACTAAGCTTCTTGAATCTGGTTGACTTTGATGCGCTATTCGGACACCGCCGCGATCCTAAAGGATATGCTGATGCATTGGAAGAATACGATGCTCGCTTACCAGAAGTATTTGCAGGTATGGAAGAAGATGATCTATTGATCATTACAGCTGACCACGGTAACGATCCAACCTACACAGGAACAGATCATACTCGTGAATATGTACCATTACTTGTATATTCCAAACGTTTTGCTAATGGTGGTAAAGAATTGCCATTACGTACAACATTCTCAGACATCGCTGCTACAGTAGCCGAAAACTTCGGTGTAACAAGTCCTGAGTACGGAACAAGCTTCCTGTCTGATCTTAAGTAATATAAAACATGCATCAAAGTTGTTAAGAAACGATAGAAATCCCAAAGACGAAGCTTACATTTATTGAGGTATCACAAAGAAGTATCAAACTATACCCCAATAACCGGTAGCGCAATCCTAAACCAATGTCTAAAATCAATGTTTAATCTTTAATCCTTGCCCTACCCGGTCAAGCGAGTCCCAGCGCTGACCACCAACCTTTTTGTTTTATCATATTGTTGCATCCGCACAGAGCGAAGGCTAATGGATTGGAGTGTAGTCTCTCCTCGTAAGTATAGATATCGACTGCATCAGCAGTCTTTCAAGATATCTATACTTACCAGAGAGCGGAACCCAATCCATTAGCCGTAGCGGATTAACCCGAGCAATTACTATCTAAACACACACTTTGGAGGTTTTTATAAAATGAGCGTTCATATTGAAGCCAAAGCTGGCGAAATCGCTGAAACAATTCTTTTACCAGGTGATCCACTTCGTGCTAAATACATCGCAGACACGTATCTTGAAGATGTAGTCTGCTACAATCAAGTGCGCGGTATGCTTGGATTTACAGGAACATACAAAGGTAACCGTATCTCTGTACAAGGTACAGGTATGGGCTTGCCATCGATCAGCATCTATGTCAATGAATTGATCAGCGAATACGGCGTCAAAAACTTGATCCGTGTAGGTACATGTGGCGGAATGCAAGAAAATGTACGTGTTCGTGACGTCATTTTGGCACAAGCATGTTGTACCGATTCCAGCATGAACCGTCATATTTTCGGCGGATACGATTTCTCACCTGTAGCTAGTTTCCCTTTACTCAAAGCTGCGTATGATCGTGGTGTAGAAAAAGGATTGAACTTGCATGTAGGTAACGTGTTCAGTTCAGATTCATTCTACCGCGACGACAAAACAGTAACAGGACTATTGATGCAATATGGCGTACTAGGCGTTGAAATGGAAACAAGCGCATTGTACACATTAGCAGCGAAGTTCGGTGTGAATGCTTTGACGATTCTGACAGTAAGTGATCACTTGCTAACAGGCGAAGAAACTACATCTGAAGAAAGACAATCTACATTTAACGAAATGATGGAAGTTGCACTAGATGCAGCAATCTCTTTTCAAAAATAAAACGTACAAGGAGCTAGAATAATTATGAGAATGGTAGACCTTATTGAAAAAAAACGTGATGGTAAAGAACTAACAACAGAAGAAATTAACTTTATTATTAATGGTTATACACACGACGAAATTCCAGATTACCAAATGAGCGCATTTGCAATGGCTGTCTTTTTCAAAGACATGACTGAACGCGAACGTGCAGACCTGACAATGGCAATGGTGAACTCCGGTGATACGATCGACCTATCGGCTATCGAAGGAATCAAAGTCGACAAGCACTCCACAGGCGGCGTAGGCGATACAACAACATTGGTATTGGCTCCTCTTGTAGCTGCATTGGATATTCCAGTAGCTAAAATGTCCGGTCGTGGTCTAGGTCACACTGGTGGTACAGTCGATAAATTAGAAGCAGTAGAAGGTTTCCACGTAGAAATCACCAACGAAGAATTTATCAAATTAGTCAACGAAAACAAAATCGCAGTTATTGGACAAAGCGGTAACTTAACACCTGCGGACAAAAAGTTATACGGTTTGCGTGATGTAACAGCAACGGTTAACTCAATTCCTTTGATCGCAAGTTCAATCATGAGTAAAAAAATCGCTGCTGGATCAGACGCTATCGTATTGGATGTTAAAACAGGCGCTGGTGCATTTATGAAAACAGCAGAAGATGCTAAAGAATTAGCTCATGCTATGGTAAGTATCGGTAACAACGTAGGACGCAAAACAATGGCAGTTATTTCAGATATGAGCCAACCACTAGGTCTAGCTATCGGTAACTCTCTTGAAGTGAAAGAAGCCATCGATACACTAAAAGGTGAAGGTCCTGCGGATCTAGAAGAATTGTGCATGGCACTTGGAAGTCAAATGGTATATCTTGCAGGTAAAGCAAGTTCACTTGACGAAGCAAGAGAAAAATTGAAAGAAGTTATCGCTAACGGTAAAGCGTTAGAGAAATTTAAATTATTCCTTGCAAGCCAGGGTGGAGATGCGTCTGTTGTCGATCAACCAGAACGCTTGCCACAAGCTAAATTCTTGATCGAAGTTCCTGCGAAAGAAGACGGATTTGTCGCTGAACTGGTAGCGGATGAGATCGGTACAGCAGCAATGTTGTTAGGTGCTGGACGCGCAACGAAAGAATCCGAGATCGATCTTGCTGTAGGTCTAATGTTAAACAAAAAAGTAGGCGACGCTGTTAAAGTGGGCGACTCTCTAGTAACCATCCACGCTAATCGTGAAAATGTAGACGATGTATTGAAAAAACTATACGAAAGTATTCGTATCGCAGATCATGCAGATGCTCCAACATTGGTGTACGGAACAGTTACGGAATAATAGATATATCCCTTATATAATGTAAAATAATAAAAACCCGACTAATGAACAGATTGTTCAATAAAGTCGGGTTTTTTCTATTTGCATATAGCTAACAACGTAGCACATGTGATTATAATGTCGAATAAAGCAGACTTCGGAACTATTCACACAACAGTCAAAACTGCTCGATATAAAGTATATAGAAAAAAGAATAATCGATTTTCATATGCTCTTTATAGATATCACATTAGAAAAAGTAACAGAATAATAAAGATGATAAAGATCTGTCTGTATCCAAGAAAAAATGAGAGGGAGTAGAGTGGCACATTGAACTTACACCAATGCCTACAGAAAATAGAACAACAACGTCAAGAGATGCATCAATTAGCTGAAATGTACGGATTTTCAGATGATCGTGTTTTGGATAAATCTCAACAATTAGACGTAACTCTAAATGAATATAATCAATACGCTATCCTCTATCAAAGAACACATATGAATATGTTCTAACTCTACATTAATAGTCCAATAGCCAGAATAGCCACTCCGCCTACGGCAATAGCGCCAAAAGCTATATAGCCAAACCAGCGTATCGGAGCAGGCATATCCGAAATATTTTCGATATTCCCGGTACGGGGAACTCCTAGAATCGTATGATTGTACTCGGTAACACTATTAAAAGAAGAATCTGTGTTCATTTCTATCGTCGATCTTGATTCAGCAGATGAATGATGAGGTTGAGTCATTAGTATTCACTCCATTCGTATCTATCGAATATGTAAGCTGTGTATCTTATCCTAAGTCAGTCTACTAATCTAAGAGCTTTTTCGAAATAACTTCGCTACCAACCAACGTACTGCGATCACCAAAGCGACCAATACAATAATAGACAAAATAAGCCCGTATATACCTATACCCTGTAACATCATATACCCTCCTTTAGATTAAATAATATACTAAAAATGAAATATATTTCAATTTCGCGTCATTTCTACTATTTTACAATAAAATAAGTTGATTTAATTGTAAAATAGCATAAGATAAAAGAAACAACCGTTTGATGATCTCTATTTCTACTTCTAAATCTAGCTATCTAACCCTACCTGAGAACGTTTACAACTTGATAAGCAAAAGAAAGTGGGTGTCCTATGGAAAATGTAGTGACCGTTATTTTTACAGATGAGTGTAAAGCATATCGAGCATTATCTACACTTCGACATAGTCGAATTACGGAAGGATATGCGGTACTGGAAGCTGCTATTGTAGCACGTGAGAAAGGCAAAGTCGTATTTTGGGATGGATTCGGTACACAAGGAGCACTTGCAGGCGAATGGACAACAGGTGGTTTGTTAGGTTCAATGATTGGTATTTTTGCAGGCCCTTTGGGTGTTTTATTAGAACGTAGTATCGATTCGATCATCAGTATGCCATTTACTCACGAAGTTGCAGAACAAGAAATGGGACTGATTCAATCTACACTATTTTCACTAGATGAAGGACAAATGGCTTTGATCAGTATTGTGCAAGAAAATAATGTAAGCGTATTCAACTATGTGTTAAGTCAATTAGGTTCTCAATTCATATGTCGCCATGATGTGATTGATGTCGAAGCAGAGATTGATCAAGCATATGAAGTAGAGCGTGAATTGCAACGTGAAGCCAGACAACGAATGAATAACCAGCGTCAGGCTTATTTTAAAAACGGGGCAGAAGATGTACGAGATCGGATACGTCATCAATTTGATCAGTTAAAGCAAAACTTTTGATGATCCTGATGTTTTCGATGCAATCATACAATAAAAGCATCTTGCTCACAAAGGGAATAGGTCTTAAGAAAGACTTTTCTGCTAGCAAGATGTTTTTATTAATAATTATAAATTACATATATTTATAATAAAGGTAATTTGCAATTGTTTAATATATATGTTACCTTTTGGGAGTTCGAAAATTAATATTGAGAAAAGGAGAGATTTTATGAGAAAGTTTATTTTTATATTTTTACTTATGTTACTTCCGTTTAGCAATAATGTTTCTGCTTCAAATTCAAATGTGGTTCAAAAAGAAGTACAATCTAATATACCTGAAGGTTATGAAGTTATTAAAGTATATGGTAATGAAGAAAAATTAAAAATATCTAATTTTTCTGTTTCTCAAGATAGCTATTTAAATTTAGAAGTTACCCCAACTATAGTAGATAATGTTAATAATGAGAATGTAGAAGTAAAAACATTAAAAAATGAAATGAGACCTTTATATGATTTGAAAAAAATATCCACTGGAGAAATAGCTACTGAGTACATAGCTGAAGTACAAGCATCTGCAACAAAAAATACTAGTACATGGAGTAATAGCCAAGCCGAAAAATCTGGTGTCACTGCTTATGCTACTCTCTATTTATTACACAGTAATGATGAATATTTTGGATCAAGAGTAGCTTTAGAAAAAGTAGATTGGAGATACGAAACTATTACACCATCAAGAGTAGTAAGTAGAACACATGTAATTAAACAAGAGGGTGGGGGACCTTCTGGCGCAATTTTTCATTCTAAAACATTTAACCCCACTACCAATTCCGGAACAAATTTACCTAGAGAATGGGGTTGGACACCAGTAGCTTCTGTTGGCACCTATTATAAATTAGGTATAGACATGACAGCTAATGTGGGAAAAACTTGGGGATTAAATCTTCAATGTTTTTATGCAGTTTCACCATAAATTTAAATCTAGTCCTTTAAAAAATAATGTTAACATTATTTTTTAAAGGACTTTTTACTATCAAATTATTATAATATTAATAAAACCAAGTATTTTTATCGGAAAAAGAGTTGACGTGCGATGAAAGACAGTGTACTATACAATTTGCAGTACGTTATTAATAAGTAGTGAATCACCAACCATAAGCGTGATCACCAACATCTGAGAGGGGTCTTTTTAAATGAAAAAATGGGGTTCTTTTACACTGGTTATGATACTGACCATGCTTTTTCTTGCAGCATGTGGTAACAGTTCTAATACAGCAACGACAGGCAATACAGATACAACTGGAGCAGCTACAACAGACAACACAGCTTCTTCTGGTAAAGCTGCAACATTAGAGTCTGTCAAAGCAAGCGGTAAATTGCGTATTGGTACAGAAGGAACATATGCACCATTTACGTTCCATGATGAAAGTGGTAAATTAACTGGTTTTGATGTAGACATCGCAACAGAAGTAAGTAAACGTCTTGGCGTAGAACCTGAATTTGTAGAAACACAATGGGATGGTATGATTGCAGGGTTAGATGCTAAACGTTTTGATACTGTATTTAATGAAGTAGGAACAAGTGACCCAGCACGCAATGCTAAATATTTATTCTCTACACCATATATTACTTCTAAAGCTGTATTAATTGTAGGACAAGATAATACAACTCTTAAATCTTTTACAGATTTAAAAGATAAAAAATCTGCTCAATCTTTGACTAGTAACTTTGGAAAAATTGCTACAGAAAATGGTGCACAATTAGTATCTGTAGATGGATTTCCACAAGCAATAGAATTGTTAGCTTCTGGTCGTGCAGATGCAACTGTTAATGACAATCTTTCTTTCTTAGATTTGAAAAAACAACAGCCTGAAGCACCAATTAAAGTAGTTGCTGAGCAAACCGATGCTTCTAAAAGTGCAGGACTTTTTAACAAAGGTAGCGAAGATTTGGTTCAAGCAGTAGATAAAGCGTTAAAAGATATGATGGATGATGGAACATATTTAAAAATCTCTGAAAAATATTTTGGAGAAGATGTATCTAAATAATACATTATATTATTAATTTTAAATTATTATATAAACAGGACAGAACAAATATCTTGACGAGTTTTATACCGTCAAGATATTTGTATGTTTATTATACGAAGAGATAATAATTAAAACTATTTGAAAGGAAGTCTAGATATGAGCGATCGCGAAATACAAATCATTATAGATTCGTTCTGGCCATTACTTAGAGCAGGGTTGTTATATACGCTTCCTCTTGCAGTCAGCTCTTTTATTTTAGGACTTATACTCGCAGTTTTATCTGCTTTAGCTCGTATATCTGGCGTGCCAATATTATCTGCTATTTCACGTTTTTATGTATGGATCATACGAGGAACTCCATTACTAGTTCAATTATTTATTATTTTTTATGGATTACCATCAGTCGGTATTATTTTGCCAGAATTTGTTGCAGCGTTGATAGGATTCTCACTTAGTGTAGGTGCATATGGTTCTGAAATAGTTAGGGCAGCAATCCAATCCATTAGTAAAGGTCAGTGGGAAGCTGGATATTCTTTAGGAATGACGCGAGGCCAGACATTAAGACGTATTATTTTACCACAAGCATCACGAGTATCAGTACCTCCATTAGCTAATTCTTTTATTGGACTTGTTAAAGATACTTCGTTAGCAGCAAGTATTACGTATATTGAAATGTTCCGCAAATCACAAGAAATTGTAGCAAGAACGTATGAACCACTAGTATTATACACTGAAGCAGCAGTGATATATCTTGTATTCACTTCAATTTTATCGTTTTTCCAAAATAAATTAGAAAAAAGATTAGGTCGCTCGTCAGCGGACTAACTATCATACAGAGTAGTCATTGAAGAAGTAAAGGAGAGATTAGCCGATGATGATCGAGATTCGTAATTTGCACAAGTCATTCGGTGCATTGGAAGTACTTAAAGGAATCGATGTAAGCTTGGATAAAGGAAAAGTACTGGTAATAATCGGGCCTTCTGGTTCAGGCAAAACCACTTTGCTACGTTGTATGAATCTACTGGAGACTCCAGATCAAGGAACTATCAAATTAAGTGATCGCTCCTTGAATTTTCAAAAAGGTCGTAAAGTGTCTAGCAAAGAAGTGACTGAACTTCGTAAACGGACAGGGATGGTTTTTCAATCCTATAATCTGTTTCCTCACAAAACGGTGATCGAGAATGTAATGGAAGCACAAATTACAGTACAGAAAAAAAGCAAAGAAGAAGCTCGCCAATCCAGTCAAGAATTACTTGCCAAAGTTGGCTTAGGCGATCGTGGCAATTCATATCCACATCAATTATCCGGTGGACAACAACAACGTGTAGGAATTGCACGTGCAATGGCTGTAGAGCCTGATGTACTCCTTTTTGATGAACCTACTTCTGCACTTGATCCTGAATTGGTTAGTGAAGTGCTGAAAGTTATCAAACAATTAGCAATTGAAGGTAGAACGATGGTTATTGTAACGCATGAAATGAAATTTGCCGCAGATGTTGCTGACCATGTGCTTCTGATGGACGGCGGATATATTATAGAACAAGGACATCCCAAAGATGTACTGAACAATCCACAAAGCGATCGTGCCAAGCAGTTCCTTAATCGTCTGACTGGCGAAGATATCTAATCCATTAGATTATAAATGACCTGTTGAGGGTATAAAATAGCATAAAGGTAACTGGCTTTAGAGAGAAGAAAATCGTACAGACGAATATGTATGGTTTTCTTTTTTTCTATCGTTAGAGACACTAAAGGGGATGAAGCAATGAGAGCATTAGTACATACATATACAAAGATAGCTTTAACTACGATAATGATTGCTACTTCGATAGGTCTATTTGTGCCGGCAACGATACATGCGGCTACGGATAAAGAATCCTTGCAACTTTCTGGTCGTGCTTCTTATTACGGACAGGTGGAAAATGGCAAACCTAATGGAACAGGTACGATTCGCTGGGGCGATTCCAAATCCTACGCCGGACAATGGGTCGATGGAATTCGGCAAGGTACCGGAAAATATGTAAACAAATATACGTTAAAAGGACGGACATTTGTCGTTACTTATAAAGGGGAATGGAGCAAAGACCAACGGAATGGTCTGGGCGAAGTGAGACAAATTATTAAAAGTAAAGCCGGTCAAACGGAAGCGAATTTGATCCAACAAGGTCAATTTGTAAATGATGTTTTTCAAAATGGCTATACGGTAACTCAAGCGTTAGCAGATCCTGCTTTTAGCTTCAATTACAAAGATAAAGATACATGGTTACAGATTTATGGAGATAACCAGAATATAGCGGAATACTGGGCAACCGGTAAGTTGATTCAAATTCAGTATCGCAAAGGCAAAATAGATAAAGAATACTCTATTTTCCCGGAAAGTGATGCTGCCAAAAAGCTAGAGAATCAAGCGAATCTGAAATACTTTAAAAAGATCCAACCTCAAGTGGCTACGTATCTCAAAACATTCCAAACATTATCAACAAAAGTACCGATCACTTCCAAATAAATAGAAAGATAGCTCATTATAAAATGTAGTTCAATCTGTTGTCTATCTAACAGGGTTGAACTACATTTTTTGATGTTTTTACACGTTGTAATTATTAAATTTAAAAATAAATATCTAGATTTTTTTGTCGAAATACTCTGGATATTCGACCTATATTTAGAGCGTGAAATAATATTATTTCTATATATGGTAGATAAACAATAACTGTTTTCTATAAAAAAGCTGTTTTTTAGCTCTGAAAATGTAGAATCTTTAGCGCAAGAGGTAGATAATTTGAGCGGATTACTATAAGATAGCTGTGGAACACTTAACTTCATATTTCAGGAGGAATGTAACGATGACTAAAGTCAGAGTAGCAGTTATAGGTTGTGGAAGTATCGCGGAACGTCGCCATATTCCAGAGTATGCAGAACATCCGAATGTAGAATTGGTAGCGTTTGCTGATCCAATTATAGAACGTGCTGAAGGTTATGCGAAACGTTTCGATGCCAAAGCATATAGTGATTATAAAGAATTATTAGCAGCTGGTGGGTTCGATGCTGTAAGCGTGTGCACACCGAATATTTTCCATGCTGAAATGTCGATAGCGGCTGCTAATGCTGGCGCGCACGTATTGGTTGAGAAGCCTATGGCTGTGTCTGAAGAAGAAGCACAAGCTATGATTGATGCAGCGAAAAAGAACAATGTTTACTTGATGGTAGGTCATAATCAACGCCTTATGCCACCACATGTAAAAGCGAAAGAAGTATTGCAAACAGGGAAATTGGGACGCGTTCTCACATTCCGTACTGCTTTTAGTCATGGAGGTCCAGAATTCTGGAGTATCGATGGTAAAGAAAGCTGGTTCTTCCGCAAAAATGAAGCAATCATGGGTGCGATGGGTGATCTAGGCGTACATAAGTCAGATATGATTCGCTGGTTGCTAGATGATGAAGTCGTGGATGTGAGTGCATTTATCGGCACATTGGATAAAAAAGATACCGATGTGGATGATAATGCGATCTGCTTGCTTCGTATGAAGAGCGGTGCGATCGGTACACTGGTAGCGAGCTGGACAGCTTATCGTGGTGAAGATAACGGTACTTACTTGTGGTGCGAGAACGGTATTATGAAAATTGGTACTGATCCTGATGATCAAGTTATTGTAGAGCTTCGTGATGGTACTGTTGAGAAATATCGTGTTGGAGCCATCTCCACAAATGAGAAGCAAGAAGTAAGTGGTGTGGTAGACGCATTTATCGAATCTATCGTTACCAATACACCACCATCCATTTCAGGTGAAGAAGGCAAAAAATCATTATCAGTGATTTTGTCTGCTTTCCAATCTCAAGCGGATAACAAAACGATTTCTTTAGATAATAAGTAAAAAGTTGTACCAGAATGACTATAGTGGAATGACAACAAAAAGCTGTTACCCTATGCTAAAAGGTAACAGCTTTTTGCTGTGGTGGTAGAGAACGGTAATACCTAGATATATTCGTAGCTAGATTAGCAGACTACATTAGGTTTTATCGTATACAGTATAAGATTGAGCCAATGGATGACCAAGTGGAGAAGGGATAGTTTCTGGTGATTTCGTATGTTTGGTAGTAGCGATCTGCTCGCTTTCTTCTTCTGTCCATTCTCCTGAAAGTACAGCTTTCATTTTCTTCGTATCTAACATGCCTTCCCATTTAGCCACCACAAAAGCAGCTACACAATTACCCATAAGATTGGTAAATACACGCATCGTATCCATAAATCGATCTGCGCCAAGCAATAGCGCTACAACCGCTACAGGGAAAGCATTCAGCGCTGCTGCTGTAGCAGATAACGCTAGAAATGCTGAACCCGGCACACCTGCCATTCCTTTTGAACTAAGCATCAATACAGCTAAGATCGTAATCTCTTGTCCTAACGATAGGTCGATTCCTACAGCTTGAGCAAGGAATACGGTAGCTAATGATAAGTAGATCGAAGCGCCATCAAGATTGAACGAATAACCTGTCGGTACGACTAATCCGACTACGGCTTTATCGCAACCTGCTTTGTTCAGCTTTTCCATCATACGCGGCATCACTACTTCGGATGAAGCTGTACCGATTGCAAGCATAATTTCTGAACGAGTGTATTTGATAAATTGTAATAGATTCATTCCTGTTATCCACCATGCAGCAAGTCCCAGACATACCAGGAATAAGATTGCCGATAGATAGCAGGCGATAATAAGCATTCCGTAAGAAGCTAAAGTAGCTGCGCCATAAGCACCTACAGTATAAGCAATTGCTCCGAACGCTCCCAACGGTGCTAATTTCATAATATAACCGACTACTTTGAAAATAAGTTCCATAATCTGATCGACTAGAGTTAATACATTATCTTTTAATTTACTTTCACTTGCTGCCAGCGCTGTGCCGAATAGACAAGCCAGTAGTAGAACTTGTAGCAGTGCATTTTGAGCAAAAGCATCGACAGCACTGGTCGGAATAATATTAAGAATAAAATCAACAGTATGTGGAAGTTCTGCACCGCCTGTTTTGGCTGCCACTGCATTAGGGTCAAGTGTACTGGCATTGATATTCATTCCATCTCCCGGACGCAACACACGAGCGGCTACCAGACCGAGCATTAATGCAACGGTTGTAGCAAGCTCGAACCATAGAATTGCTTTGAGACCGATCCGACCGACTGCTTTGAGATCACCTGCTTTGGCAATACCGGCTACCACAACGAAGAAGATTAAAGGTGCAATTAACATTTTGATTAGTTTGATAAATCCAGTTCCAAGCGGTTGTAACTGCTCTCCGAAGTCGGGAAAGGCTATTCCTACACCAATACCGATCACAACAGCTACAATAATTTGAAAAAACAACGATTTAAAAAAATTCATAATAAACCTCCTTGATATTCAAATGCTTGGCTACGATACGTGATCATTGCATAAAAAAGTAATCATATGATAGGGGTTGTTGTTATCAATCTGCAATTATCTTATGTAGCATTTTATAACATTTGAATAAAGGGGTTACTATAGATTTTATCCTTTTTGTATATTTCACAATTCAGAACGACAAATTTTGAGTTTTAAACAAAAATAAGCGAATAATATGTGATAATAAGTAACATATTATTCGCTTATTCAACTATTTATTCTATTTGGAGAAATATGGTATACTCATAAAGAACGATATTATTTATATTCAGGAGAGTGAATGATTTTATGGCACGTACACAGACTCAAAAAGCTATTCGTAAAGCTAAACGCAGTGGCAGTTGGATTCCAGAGTATAGTCGCAAAGCCAACGAAGATTATGCGGCAATCTCACAACATACTCGTATAACTTCTACCAAACAAGAACGATTACAAAAAGTAAAACACAAGAAGCATATCACACACGATGATGCTTCTTTTTTATGCCTTTTAGTCGAATCGTCTGATCGCAGGTACGCATAACCCGATAATCACCAGTAACATCCCAATCCCCGAAAATAAACTAATCGTTATTATGCCTCCAATCTGATCTGCTAACCAACCAATCAATAGAAATCCAATTGGTAAAAAAGCGAACGAACCAAACATATCCAGACTAGCTACCCGACCAAAGCTTTCTACAGGGACTAACTCTTGCAGACTGGTCTCCCAGACTAGAGCAAACATCATCAAACCGAATCCTTCCAGAGCCATAATCATCACCATACCTGGTGGCCATGTAATCACAGATAATAAAAATAAAGCGATTCCGCTTAACAATGCTCCACCATAACCAATCCAACCTCGTTTGCGCCAGTGCTTTCGACTACCAAATAAGACTGCCCCGATAATAGCGCCCACTCCAGCAGATGTCATAGCCAGTCCATAGACAACAGGATCTAACTGATGATGAATTTTGAAAAGCCATGGAATCAGAACGCTCGTAATACCGACATAACAGATATTCAGTAATGAGAAAATAACAATTGTAATCCACAACCAGGGTTGTTTTTTCAAAATCACAAACCCGGCGGTAAATTCTTGCCAGACCGATGTTTTGGTTGCTACAGATAGAGAATTAGTAGGGTCTGCATTGGCGACAGTCTGTTGATTTGCCCGTTGTTGCTGACGTGCGGATATAAAGTGCTTACTAAGTAATGTAAAACAAAGCAATGAGAACAAATATGTAAGGGAATCGAGTGCAAATCCGCTTCCCGGAGAAGCTACTGTAACAAGGATTCCTCCCAAAGTCGGGCCTAATAAACGTACAAATTGAATACTGACTTGAGTGAGAGCATTCGCCGCATTTCGAATATCAGGTGTAAATATTTCAGCACGCAACGCAGAATACGCAGGTTGGAATATTCCTTCCATCAATCCATATAGTGCAAGTCCTACATACAATACAGGTAAAGACAGATGATCTGTAAAAATCAATATTGCTCCACTAAGCATCAAAACAAACCGGACGCTATTGGTCAGTAAAATCAAGCGTACACGATCAGTATGATCTACAATCCAACCGGATATCGGTAAAATAATGACGATCGGCAACATATAGATTGTCATCGCAAGCCCCATAATAGTAGAAGAACCGGTTAAGCTGTAGACTAGAATCGGCAAAATAATCATAGTAACCGAACTACCTAACATGGCTATCAATTGACCTAACCAGAGATATGTAAATGCTTTAGATTGACGTACAGGTGAAAGAAAGCGTCTTAATGCAGAGTCTTGATGTTCTTGCTCCAGTTGCATTATACATGTCTCCTTTGTGCAAATCGTTATCTTTGTATTTAAGTTCATTGCTCTTCTATATACAATACTATACAAAAAAGACAATTCTCTCAAAAGAATTGTCTTTGCCACAATAAAGCTAATCTATCTCTTTTTATGTATATTCACTCCTGATGATCTGTCAACAATTAAGAAATTTGAGTCTGTTCTACCGCATCACGTTGATGTTGGCGATGCAAGTAACGATCAAATACAAATGGTCCAAACGGAAGAACAGAAGCGATTAATCCCAATACAGCTTGTTTGAATGATATTTTACGCAAAATCAAAGTCAATCCAATCGCTGCTACATAAGCTACAAATAATACCCCGTGAATCATTCCTACATAAGTTACTGCAAGAGGCATATCCGCAAAATATTTAAGAGGCATCGCAATCAGCACTAGCGCAAGATAAGATACCGCTTCCACGTTACCAATCACACGTAACATACTTAGAGCATTTTTGATCATAATAAGTACAATCTCCTTTATTACAATTTTAATAATTCAAATATAACGTAAATACTCTGCTAAAAGTATAATTAAAAGTTACAAAATATCGAAAGTGCCTATTTATAAGAAACTATATACGTAGTTTATGTTTATGATAACTTAGCTGACAAACGATTATAGACAAAAATCGTTATTTCTTTAATTGTAGTACTTATTCAACAGATGATATTGGATAAAAATACATAGGTTTTGGTAGTTGAATCGAATTATTTGGACAATGGTCAATAGTTTGTTTGGGAATTATACCAATTAGTGCTCTTCGATTTTGGTAGATTTAACGTATGTTTAAAAAGTAAACATTGTTAACATGAAAAACATCAAATATAACAATTTATAGATGAGGTGAGTATATTGAGAAAGATAACAGGCGGAATTTTGATTGCAATGTTAATTATGTTGACAGCTTGTTCTAGTTCAGCTCCAAATACAACACAAACCACAACCTCTTCAACAACAACTGGTCAATCTACAGCATCGAATGTGATTAGAGTAGCAGTACAATCTGATGGCAAAACGCTTGATCCTCATACTGCTACAGATGCAGGTTCAATGCATTATATCGAAAATATGTATAGTACATTAATGCAATACAATGGCAAATACGGTGAAATTGAACCGGGACTTGCTGAATCGTATACGATTTCGGATGATCTACTCACCTACACATTTAATCTACATCAAGGAGTGAAGTTTCATGGTTCTGGTAAAGAAATGACTTCAGCCGATGTGAAATATTCCATAGAACGAATTATTGATAAAGGAGTACGAGCGAATCAATTTACCGCTGTCAAAAGTATAGATGCAACAGATCCATATACAGTTGTATTTCATTTAAAACAGCCGATGGCTCCTTTTCTTACTTACCTAGCGAACCCGATGAATGGCATTGTAGATAGTGATATTGTAAAAGCAAACAACAATAGTCTGGATAATGTGGATGCAGGAACAGGGCCTTTCGAATTGGTCAAATGGGAAAAAGATCAACAGCTAACATTGAAAAAAAATCCTGATTATTATGAAAAAGGGTTACCTTATTTGGATGAGGTCGATTTCAAGCCTATTGCAGATGCAACTGCTCGTACAACCGCTCTTCGTAATAATGAGATTGATCTAATTTTGGAAACGACAGAAAAAGAAAATAAAGTATTAGAAAATGTAGAAGGAATAACTTTGAAGTCAGAACCGGGTACTTTCTGGGAATATATTGGTCTGAATGTTAAAGACCCTGCACTACGTGATGTTCGTGTTCGTCAAGCGATTGCCAATGCGGTAGATCGCAATCAGATCAATCAACTGGTGAAGTTGGGTAAAGCGACTGTGCTTGATGGTGGAAATATTCCTCCAAATCACTGGGCATACCCTGATATTCATCCATATGCTCAGCGGAATGTAGAAAAAGCCAAACAATTATTACAAGCTGCAGGAAGTCCAGCTATTTCGCTTACACTTAAAGTTGGTTCTGAATATGATTATCAGGTACAAGCCGCGCAAGTGATTAAGCAACAATTAGCTGAAGTGGGGATTACAGTCAAAGTGGAATCTCAAGAATCTAGCGTCTTTTTTGATGCTTTAGGTAAAGGGGATTTCCAGATGGCAGTAGTCGGCTGGCAAGGATTTGTTGATCCAGATGAATATACGTATAACCTATTCCATACAGGTGAAGCGTATAACCAACAAGGTTACTCTAATCCAGAAGTAGATGCTTTACTCGAAAAAGGCCGCACAACTGCGGATGAAGCAGCACGTAAAGACATTTACAAACAAATCGAGACTACAGTAGCCGATGAAGCTCCGATGGTATTCTTGTATATGAATGAACGTGCAGCCGCTTATCGTAATAATGTCACAGGCTTTATCGTAGAACCAACAGTAACTTCTATTTTCTTAAAACAAACCAAAGTCCAGTAAATCGAAATATAGAACACAATGATCTATCTATACAAAAGATATGCGTATATCGTGTGAACTGTAAATATTAGAGATGAACAAAGGAACTGACAGGCTTGTCCTTATCAGTTCCTGTTTGGTTAAAGGAGGGATAAGATGTTGAAGTATATTGTCCGGCGGATTCTGGTTTCTATCCCTGTGTTATTCGGAATTTCTATCGTTACTTTTTTGATGATTCGGTTAGTGCCCGGAGATACGGTTACTGCTCTATTGGGAACACGTTATAGTGAAGAACAAGCAGTACAATTGAAAGCTTATTATGGGCTTGATAAGCCTCTTTATGTACAATATCTGATCTGGATTGGCAATGTACTACGTGGCGATCTAGGACGTTCTTCATTTAGCGGAGATTCGGTAATGCAATCGATTATCGAACGGTTACCCGTCACCCTAGAATTAACATTGATCAGTGTATTGATTGCCAGTCTTATAGGAATTCCACTGGGCATATGGGCAGCTTATCGTCATAACCGACTACCGGATTATATGGCAACTGTTGTAGGGCTATTAGGAATTTCGATTCCAGGATTCTGGTTAGGAACGATCTTTATTTTATTATTTGCATTGAAGTTAGGTTGGGCTCCTTCCAGCGGGTATATCTCATTTGGGGAAAATCCACTCGAAAACTTACATCATATGTGGATGCCAGGTATTGCACTTGGTGCAGCGGTATCTGCTGTAGTTATGCGGATGACACGTTCAACTATGCTTGAAGTATTGAGTGAAGATTATATGAAAATGGCTCGTGCCAAAGGAATGTCACCTTTGCGAATATTAATAAGACATGCACTCAAAAATGCGATGATTCCGATCATTACAGTACTCGGTATCCAGATTGGTTATTTGATCGGTGGCTCTGTCGTTATTGAGCAAATCTTTTCGTTACCCGGAATTGGACGATTAGCACTTCAAGCGATTACGAATCGAGATTACGCATTGATGCAAGGAACGATATTATTTGTAGGTTTTTGTTTTGTAGTCATTAATCTGATTGTTGATATTCTGTATTCGATCTTAAATCCCAAAATTCGTTATTAGGAGGAGCTCTGAATGAAAGAGATTTGGTATCGTTTTAGCAAAAACAAACTCGCCATGATGGGCCTCCTATGTATTAGTTTTTTTGTACTGATCGCATGTGGTGCAGGCTGGGTAGCTCCATTCGATCCGTATGCACTGGGAAGCGAAATGTTAGGCAAGCCTAGTATTCATCACTGGCTAGGTACAGATCAGTTAGGACGCGATATTCTTTCTCGCATTATTTATGGAGCAAGGATATCATTGCGAGTAGGTGTTATTGCTGTAGGGGTTGCTTTGCTTATCGGAGCAACGATGGGAATTCTTGCAGGTTATTTTGGCAAATGGGTCGATGCTATCATTTCACGTATCACTGATGTTCTATTTTCGATTCCTGATATTTTGTTAGCTTTATCCATTATGGCGATTCTAGGTGCAAGTATAACAAACCTGATGATCGCTATCGGTATTGTCTATACACCGATATTTGCACGTATTGCTCGTAGCGCTGTATTGTCGATTAAAAGCTCTCTTTATATCGAAGCCGCTCGTTCAATCGGTGTAGGACATATTCGAATCATGCTCAAGCATGTATTGCCTAATATTATGGCTCCACTTATTGTACAGATTACTTTATCTTTTGCATTCGCTATTCTAGCAGAAGCAGCACTTAGCTTTCTAGGACTGGGTGCAGAGCCAGATACCCCATCATGGGGAACGATGCTGAATGAAGGCAAAGACTGGATGGAATCTGCTTGGTGGATTGCTGTATTCCCGGGTCTGGCGATTACGATAGCTGTATTAAGCTTTAATATTTTGGGAGATGGTCTACGAGATGTTCTTGATCCCAAATCCAATAAACATTAAATCATCTTAGAAGAAAGGAGTGGTGTGTGATGCCTATCTTTTATCCGACAGATCGACCTTTAGCTGATTTTAAATGTAATACCTTTGCTATTATTGCCCGTTGTCCCCAAACAAAGCGGTTTGGTGCGGCGGCGGCTTCTAAATTTCCCGGTGTCGGCGCATTTTCTCCTTGTGTTGATCCTGAATATGGTGTGGTAGCTACGCAAGGGTGGATGAATCCAGCACTTGGACCTCGTGGTATTGAATTGCTACGACAGGGGCTTACCGCTAATAAAGTGTTAGATGATCTACTCATGGAAGATCCAGGCCGGGATTTGAGACAGGTTGCTGTGATGGATCGGTTTGGTCATTGTGCTGCTTTTACAGGTAGTGAGAATGATGATGTCAAAGGGCACTTGATCGGTGATCAATTTTGTTTATCTGGCAATCTGCTTGCAAATGAAGATGTTTTGCCTGCTATGAAGCAAGCTTTTGAACAAAGTACAGATATTGAACTAGCAGAGCGTCTACTTGCTGCTCTCAAAGCAGGTTCAGATGCTGGTGGAGATCGTCGTGGCAAGCAAGCATCCGTGCTCAAAGTAGCGGCTACGCCTGGTTTTCCTTATGTCGATTTTCGTGTAGATGATCATCCTGAGCCTATTCTTGAATTAGAAAGAATTTATTACAGCAATCGGTCAGTACTAATTGAACAATACTACGACTGGGTGGACACCGTTATGAAAGGCATTCCACTCGAAAAGAAAGGTTGAGTCGATGAGTTATTTTCCAGAACATGATCCTTCTTTTACTACACCATCTCTTTTGAACACATCCTCTATCCTGATTACCAATGCAACTCTGTTAACGATGGAGGGAACAACGATAAATGAAGGTTGGATTCATATCGTAGATGATAAAATTGCAGGCTTAGGCGATACAACTGAATGGGAATGGTACAAACAACAAGTGAGCAATGTATCCAATACTCGAATTATTGATGCACACCATCGCTTAGTCTCGCCCGGGTTGATCGATCCTCATACTCATATCGGTATAGATGAACAAGGTATCGGGTGGGAAGGTGCAGATTATAATGAGACATCTGAAGCGGTGACTCCTCATCTGCGCGCCTTAGATGGAATCAATCCTTATGATGATGGGTTTATTGATGCCGCTAGAACAGGGGTGACTACCGTTCAAGTGTTACCGGGTAGTGCTAATGTGATTGGAGGTTTAATGTGTTGTCTCAAAGTACTTCCAGGCTCAACCGTAGAGCAGATGTTAGTACTACATCCGTCCGGTCTTAAAATGGCATTAGGCGAAAACCCTAAAAAATATCATGGCGTAGCGAGTGGACGAGCCCCATTGACTCGTATGGGGATAGCTGGTATTATTCGTGAACAATTAGTACAGGCTCAACATTACTTAGCAGAGCGGCAATCGATAGAGACAGAACAATCGATACCAACATTGCCACGTAATTTACGCATGGAAGCTTTAGCGCTTGCATTAGAAAAGAAAATCCCTGTTCGCTTTCATGCACATCGTGCCGATGATATCGCTACAGCACTGCGATTAGGAGATGAATTTGAATTAGATCTTACGATTGAACATACAACGGATGGGATCAAAATCGCCAAAGAATTAGCAACATCTGGTCGCTATTGCAGTATAGGGCCTACGTTATCTGCACGTAGTAAAGTAGAATTGCGTAACCTTTCGTGGGAAACGTATCCTGCTTTGTACCAAGCTGGAGTGCCAATATCGATCACAACTGATCATCCTGTATTACCTATTCAATATTTGCCAACGTCAGCCAAAATGGCTATTCAAGCAGGATTACCACTAGATGCGGCATGGGAAGCGTTGACGATTCAAGCTGCTCGTCATTTGCATCTAGCAGATTCTACAGGTTCATTACAAGTAGGCAAAGATGCAGATGTTGTGATCTGGAATACGCATCCATTAACCGATTCCGGCGAAGTGGCATTCACAATTGCAGGTGGACAGATTACATTTGAACAGTCTGGATCACCCGTATAGATACACAACAATTACTTGTAATCTATAGCACAAAATGAACTTAAAGGAGGCGTAACCGATGGAGCATCCACCGATTCATTCTCTGATGCGCTTCATGAAGACGATTATGTCTCCTGTTCATGAAGAACAGATGCTTCAACTGATTCTGCAGACAGCGATAGATAGTATTCCAGCCGCAGGGGCAGGATTTTTATTTTTGCATGATCCGTTAATTAATAAGTTGATTATTCAAGCTACGGTCGGCTATCTTCCGGCAGTGATGACGATGACTCGATTGTCTTCAGGTGAAGGGATATCAGGCAAAGTTTTTGCAGAACGTATGCCTATTCGAATCAACAATCCTTCTGAACTACAAAGCGCTATGGATAATATGAGCGCTTTTAATTACAAATATTATGTAGAATCATCTACTCAAGGGGAAACTCCTTGCTGTTGCATTTCAGTACCTTTATTATCTGATAATCGTTGTATAGGAGTAATAACGCTTGATAATTTTACTGATTCACAAGCTTTGACCGAACATGATCTTCAAACGTTACAAATCTATTGTGATCTGGCAACGATAGCGATTGAACATCATCGTTTATTTCGACAGGTGCAAGAGCAGAATCATGAATTATTTTTGACTCACGATGCTTTACGTCAAGAACATGAACGTTTGCAAATTACAATGGATTTTCATAATCAGATTAACAACTTAGCGGCCAAAGGATATGGAACGCCTGAAATTTTGTCTGCTTTATATCGCAATGTCAAAATGCCTATCGCTGTATTTGATCTATTACTCACACCGATTGATTATTTACCTGCTGAAGTGACCCCTCATTTACCCGATCAATTTCTGCAACATCCTGCGATGCAGTGGGTACAACGTAGCAAAAAGTGGCAACGAATTGTACTGGAAGAAGATAATTCTCAATCTATTATTGTTACTCCGATTGTTGGCACTGATCGGTTGCTCGGTTATTTGTGTGCATGGACAGGAAGTCAGGAAGTTATGAGTACCAATAAAATGATTTTTGAATACAGCGCTACTGTGCTTGCGCTAGATTGGGTGAAAAAAGAAGCCGTTCAACAATCTCAAATGCGTGCCAAAGATGTTTTTTTCGAAAGTATTCTATCGGGTGAAATGAATATGTCTTTACAAGAACAAGCTCGTGTACTTGGATTTGAACAGGAAGATCATTATGCAGTGATGTTAATGCAACCCCTGTCAGTGACTGCGCGACATTCGTTTGAATCTATTATGAGTCAGCTACATATCCATTATCTATTGGTTGAACGGCATCATCATACGATTATTATTGTTAATATTGCAGGACATCTAAATAAAGAAGAACGTCAATCCCAATTTCAATTATTGTTACGAGAGCTCCGCCGAGATCGTCAATTGTCATCGGGTATCGGTAGAATGTATCAAGGGTTAGATAAAGTGAGTCGGTCTTACAAAGATGCAGAACAATGTATGCAATTATTGCTCAAAGAAGGCAATCAACAGCGATTGATTTATTTTGGCGATCTAGGTGTGATTCGCTTTTTTATGCAACAATCGCGTGAAGAGTTAGAAGAGTATTTGAATGATGTATTAGAACCAATTATTCAATATGATCAGCAAAAAAAAGCCAATCTAATGATCACGCTAGTCTCATTTGTAAAATATGATCGTAATCTTAAAAATACTACTCAATCGTTAAATATTCATCATAATACGCTGTATTATCGTCTTGGACGGATTCAAGAATTATTAGGTTATTCTTTTGATCATGGAGATGAGTGGTTTAACGTACGAATGGCATGTCAGATTTACTTATATTTGTATGAAGAATAACCGCAATACAGAAAAAAATATAAAATAAACACGAAACTTTATCATACCAGAGATAAAGTTTTTTTGATTTGTTAACGCAGTGTAAAATTTTCGAAAAAAGCTAATACATAATACGACAAAATTCGATAATATTATTAGGTCTTATTTACTAATATTTTTATACAAGAATATACCGGAGGCAGATACACCATGACAGTCAGAACACGATTAATTACCACCATCAGTTTATTGATTTTTACTATTTTAGGGAGCGGGATATTATCTTATGTCACCATCTCTAATACGATTGAACAGAGTGCTCTATTGCAATCGAAAATGGAAATGCAAAAAAATATGAAACAAATCGATTTTAGATTAGCAGGACTTTCAAATGATGAACGTGGTTACTTACTTACAGGTGAACAAGAATACGTACCTGAGATGCAGAAAAAGATCACTGAAATTAATAATATATTACAGTTGTTACAACAATCATCCGCAGGTGCACCTTATAAAACGTCTTTGCAAAACATCAGTACCACTTTTGCTAAAGTCGTAGATTTAAATGCCAATGTTGTCAAATTACAAAGCGAAAATCCTACCGCTGCTAGTCAATATCATTTCGGCGAAGAACGTACACTACGCAAAACAGCATTAACACCAGTAGTCAATGATGTGATTACCAAACTGGATCAAGAAGTAGCTCAATTACAAGCGCAAAACGAAAAACAAGCACATATCAGTAAAGTCGTTATTGTCGTTGTCATTATCGTTTCGTCTGTAATAGGCGTTATTCTAGGTATTCTTTTATTACGTGCTATTCTCAAACCGTTGCATCTATTAAATCGTCAAATGTTAGAGATTGCTCAAGGTGAAGCAGACTTGACTCAAACGATTGATTTGAAGCAAAAAGATGAATTTGGTACATTGGCTTCTAGTTTTAATCTTTTTGTAGCTACATTACATTCGATTGTTAGCCAGATCGGGGTATCATCTGATATGGTTGCAGCTTCAGCAGAAGAGTTTTCAGCCAGTGCAGAGCAATCCAAGTCTACCTCTCAACAGGTTGCTGAATCGATGCAAGTGATTGCAGATCAGACAGGTGGACAAGCCAAACAACTAGGGTATCAATCTACATCTTTACAAAATTCATTCCACAAATTGTCTGAAATTTCAGATAATACAGCTCAGATGGTGAACTTCTCTCAATTGATGAAACAGCAGTCTGAAAAAGGAACAGAGTCTATAGAACGTGTAGGCGAGCAAATGACGTCTATCCAAAGTTCAGTGTCTCGTGCAGATCAAAGTGTTAGCGTACTGGCAGGACATGCGACTAAGATAGATACAGTTACTACCCTAATCAATGAAATTTCTTCTCAAACGAACTTGCTTGCTTTAAATGCTTCTATAGAAGCAGCTCGTTCTGGAGAACATGGACGTGGATTCGCAGTCGTTGCAGAAGAAGTTAGAAAATTAGCAGAACAATCAGCTAATGCAGGTAAACAAATCAAAGAACTGGTCAGTCATATTCAGTTAGAAACTCAATCTACGATGTCAGCTATTCAAACTGTTCAAACAGATGTAGCAACAGGTAATCAAATGACCAAAGCAACAGTACAGCAATTCCATGATATTTTACGTGCTGTTGAAGAAATTTCTACCAAAACTGAAAGTATTGCTTCCAATGCTTCACATGTTAACGATTCGTTTGCAAACTCTGCCGATTCTATGCAAACGATGACTAAAGGCACGCAAGAAATATCAGATAGCACACAGGAAATTGCAGCGGCAACCGAACAGCAATTAGCTTCTAGTGAAGAAGTTTTACATTCTGCTGTCGCTTTAACAAGCCTTGCCGAAGATTTACAAGCATTAGTAAGTCGCTTCAAAATATAATCTATTTCTGACAACCTGATGATCACTTATTCTGTGCATAAACCAACAGAATAGATGACCGTCAGGTTGTTTTTGATTACAATGAGCAGTAGCTACATGTCTACAACAATCGTTCAAGGAGGTTATATTATGCTAAAAGAACGTATTGATTATTTGTGCAAAAAAAAGGAGATTACTCGTAAAGACCTGGTGGAAGGATTAGTCACTCAAGCTCATTTTGCCAATATTTTAGCAGAACGTTATCCACTACCAGAAGATTTGGCAGAGCAGATTGCTGAACGTCTGGGTGTGAGTAAGGTGTATTTGGAACGGGCAGCAGCTGATGATCTGGAGACATTACAACGTGCTGAACAGATTTTTGAACGATTATCGATGCAAGCTTCTAGTATTCCTGAGCAAGAAGTAAATGATCTGCCTGATCGTGATAATACTTTAACGATAGAATTAACAACGGCTTTGATGAAAGCGACCTATTTTCAACAATTGAATGATCATGATGCGTACGACTATTTGCATCAATCGTATTTGAATTTTTATCTGGATAAGTTTGGACGACCGGACGATATTCTGTTGCCTATTCCATTACTCAAAGCGTTGTTATTTTATAAAATTCAACATTTCCGCTCCAAGCATCAATATTACGATGTTCTGCATCAAGTAGAACGCTGGATTGCATTGCTTCAGACCGGTAGTGAAACATGGCTTACAGCGCAACATATTCGGATGGAAGCATATGTACATACCAAGCAGTTTGAAGAAGCGAAAAAAATCTTTGAACAAATTATGAAGCAAGTGTATGAACAGCGATGGTTTCACCGATTATCCGGTCTGTATATCATCTATAGTGGTTACTGTTTTTCGATGAAATTTATACAAGAATCGCTAACTGCTCTCTCTATGGCAGAAGCTCATCTCGTCTATGCAGAACATCAAAGTGATATGTTAAGTATGATTATGAATAATCGGATTATGATGTTAACCATGACAGAGCAACTAGAACAGGCAGAAGCAGAGATTCTACGATTTGAAGCGATGGTGGATCATCAGTCTGAAGAAACAAAGCAAAATATGTGGCCTGTGTTACTTATTTATCGTTGTGAGATAGCACTTGCGACCAAAGATTGGGCATCCGTAATAAATCATATCGAACAATTGAATACGCTCACTCTTCATCAGGATCAGCAGATGGCTGTTACATTTTATGAAAGTCAGATAGCTTTGTCTCAAGGACAGTCGGAACTGTTTATTGAAAAAGCTTTGGTGTGTTTGCCTTACTTTGAATCAATCCATCAATCTACCCGACTCAGTATATTATATGAAGCTTTAGCAGTTGTATCAGAAGATCAGCGACGATACAAAGAAGCTGCTCAGTATTATCGAAAATTAGTCTATTTGTTACGTACTTATTAATATTGTTGGCTCATATATCTATATTATTTAGATAAAAGTATTGATTAATTTACAAATATCTAGGTGTGAAAAAGAATTAAAGCAAAGATTTGTACGTATTGTTTGCGAATATTTACTGAAACGAACCCTATTTTGATAGAAAAGCTAGATTAAGCAGACGATTTGTCTGCTTTTTTTGTATGTGCCTGTATCTATTGTTGTGTACCAAAAGCATTTATATAATAAAAGCAGAACCACAATATACCTGAACAGAAGGAGCATACACTTATGGGATTTTTTAAACGAAATAAAAAAGAGCAAGATCATATGGAGCAAGCAGATCAAGCTATGAACAAAGGATTAAGCGGATTAATTATGAAAAGTATAGTTCCTAAAGAACAGCGAGATCAGATAAATGCTAGCCTAGAGATGGCACGCCAAGCCCAATCCTCTGCAAGTGGACAAATTCCGATCACTGCTACTGCACAGGTTATCTCTGTAAAAGATACAGGCAAGTTAGTAAATTTTGATCCTATTATTATTCTGGTCTTAGATGTGACTGAGAACAATGGAACCCGATATCAGAAAACATTAGAAACAATGGTATCTAAAATGCATATTCCACGTCCGGGTGATCATATAGGATTAGGCATTCATCCATCTTCACCTGCTAATTTTATTTATATGGGAATCATATCTTCTTCATAATTAACAACCAAACAAACAACCATTTGAACAAATAAGGAGCCATAATAATGAAAAAAATTCTGCTAACAATAGGTATACTATGTATAGCACTTGTATGGGGACTACCGATGTACTTGAATATAACAGGGGGCGATGTGCTAGAATTCATAGATCAACCGTGGTATCATCCTTTGCTTTATATTGGAATTGCGCTTATTTTTATACCCACGATTCTTTCTACAGTATTCAGTCTCAAAACTGTCAAATCTGGCAAGTCCGCAGTTGGTCTTATTGAGTCTATTCAACAAACAGGTACTTATATCAATGAGCAACCGCAAATTCAGTGTAAAGTGATTGTGACCTGTCAGGGTGAAGATTCATATCCTGCTGAATTGCGAGCTGTAGTGCCGCTTACATCGTTGGCTCAATTTCAACCAGGTGCACTGATTCCGTTACTCGTTTCTCCTAAAGATCCATCTAAAGTAGGAATCGATTGGAAAGGGCAGGTCTCGCAAGCAGAAGCACAGCAATTATTAAATGAGCAAATGATCAAACAAGGCGTATCACCAGAAATGATGAATATCGCTACACAGGGTCAACAAGCGTACGCTAAAATAATCGATGTTGTACCTTTAGGAGATATCGATGCACATAAAATAAGTCTTCAACTTACACTTAGTATAACTCAACCATCGGGAGAGACATTAACTGTAAATGTGCAAAAAGAAATTTTTAAAAGCAGTTTAGCTCAAGTTCAACAAGGACAGATTATTCGTGTTATCTATTTGCCTGAAGATCCATCTCAATTAGTGCTATCACTACAATCGGAGTCTGCTGATCTACAACATATATTTGGAGCTACGCGATGAGAGGTAGAAGAGATGTAGATCATTTTGATCCTTATACTATAGTTATACACAAAAAGCACATCCTATATGAGATAGGCATGTGCTTTTTGGTATGAAAAGCTTATTCTGAATAAATATTAGGAACTTTTACATCGGGTTCTACATCAGCTTCATAATCAACATGATCGGTCTCAAAACCGAACAATTGGAAAAATTCACGACGATATCCTTCCAGATCAGTCAATTCATAAATATTTTCTGATGTTAAGTTATCCCAGATTTCAGCAACTTCGGCTTGCACGTCTTCGCGCAACTCCCAGTCATCAATACGAATCCGATTTTTTTCATCGACAGGAGCAGGGCCTTCTGTATACAAGCGATCTGCAAATAGACGATACATTTGCTCGATACAACCTTCATGAATACCTTTTTCTTTCATGACTTTGTACAATGCTGAGATATAAAGAGGAACAACAGGAATCGCCGAACTGGATTGAGTCACTAATCCTTTACTTACAGAGACAAAAGCACGTCCGCCTGTTGCACTCAATTGATCATTCATTTGTTGAGCAGTACGTTCTAGATCATCTTTCGCTTGACCGATCGAACCTTGACGATAGATCGCTTGTGTAATTTCAGAACCGATATAAGAGTAAGCCACTGTGGTTACATCTTCAGTTAATACACCTGCTTCGTGTAATTGATCCATCCACAATTTCCAATCTTCACCGCCCATAACTTTGACCGTATCTTGTACTTCTTGTTCAGAAGCAGGTTCGATCGTGATTGGAGTCACTTCGCCATTATGGAAGTTAACCGTTTTGTTTGTATATTCAGCGCCGATAGGTTTAAGAACAGAACTGAATGTTTCACCTGTTGCTGGGTCTGTGCGACGTGGAGCCGCTACACTATAGATGACAGTGTCGACTTGACCGAATTCTTTGCGAATCGCTTCAATCGTTTTGGCTTTGATTTCATTGGTAAATGCATCGCCAATCACACTGCAAGATTTGAGACCTGCTTTTTGAGCTTCTTGTTCAAAAGCTGCCGAGTTATACCAACCAGCAGAAGCAGTACGTCCTTTGACAGAACCACCATCACGATAAACACCAATCGTATTAGCGCCTGCACCGAATGCTGCTACAATGCGAGAAGCCAATCCGTATCCAGTAGAAGCACCGATCACAAGTACATTGCGTGGTCCGCTAATTTTAGGTTGAGATTGTACATATTCAATTTGTTCTTGAACTTGACGTGCACAGCCGACAGGGTGAGCTGTCGTGCAAATAAAACCACGTGTTCTAGGTTTAATAATCATAGAGAGGGTTCCTCGCTTTCACTTTTTACATCATCTTTCGTATTGTAGCATTTTTTGCGAATGAGTACACCGTATCACCAACTAAAGCTTCGATTAAGAAGAGATAGAAGCGTTATTGGAAAGTAAAAATAGTACGAAAATAGTAGGAAAGAGCTGTTTAAAATTTAGATAGGTTGGTTAATAAATAATATCGAAGAATAATTGCACAAAATATAATAAAATATTTTTAAATAGTATTGCAATATTCTTTAATTAATGTTATTATTAATTCATAAGGTTACTAAGAGAAAATTAGTTACCAAAAAACAGCTAACATCCCAAAGGAGAAATTAATCATGAATACCAAATTTCAAAAAGTTTTATTGTCAACTACTTTAGCACTAGGTCTTGGAGCAGTAGCAGTTGTAGCACCAATCGGAGCTAACCAAGTATCTGCAGCTTCTAACGATCAAAGCAACCACGAGAAAAACAAAGACAAAGCAGAACAACGTGCTAACAACCAAGCTTATGTAGATTCTGTAAGTGCACAAATCAACTCTATGTTCGGAACTGCTAACGAAACAACTGAACCTACTACACCAACAGACAACACAACTACTGAGCCTACAAAAACAACTGAGCCAGTAACAAACAACAAAATCACTGTAGTTCTTCCACAAGGTGCTAGCCTTACTGAAATCGCTGCTCAATATGGTGTAACTGTAGACGAATTGGTTGCTGCCAACAACCTTCTACCTGCTGGATACCAATTGACTATTCCTCAAAAATAAGAATTTAGACATTCTCGATCAACTGCCATCTGATCGGCCTAAATATTATCTACCCTTAAGTATCTGCCAAATGCTTATGGAGTAGTTTATATATAAAAAAGCTAACGTTCCCCCGAGCGTTGGCTTTTTTTGTTTGGTTTGGCAGAAGGATAATACACACCATTGTTATAAAGTTCATTGTGTCATAAAACCTGTTCACTTTTAATAATTAAAGAAAGCGAGGAGAGATTATGATTCATATACATAAAAGTAGAGGAAGAATCCAGATTCAAATGGATGTTTATTATATGGGTACAGACGATATCGTGATATTGATCAGTGGAGGAGATCGTCCTCATATAGGAACTATTACCGCAGGCACTCCGAACCAACCACTGCAAACGATCCAATTTCAGCAACATCAAGAATTTTATTTTACAGAAGAAATCGCTATCCATTTACGTAAACAATGGCGTGGGAATTTTGTAATCTGTGGAGGAGTTCATATTGATCAGATCAGTGGGGAAGAAATTAATCAAGTGATCGAAATGGTAGTAGAGATGGGAAGTGAATTAATACTTCATTTGCAGGAGAGTCAATCTATAGAATCATAGTCAAAGCCAGAAGATTCACTATTTAACTAATTTGCGCAGATCACTAAAGAGTAGATGTATATAGAAAAGAACGAGATCATAAGTCAACGAATACTCTATCTATCGTTAACACTATTCTCTCGTTCTTTTGCAACATAAATTGATTATAGATTATTTAGTTAATGAAGAAGTTGTTAAAGGCACAAATAATTTGGAATCATTATCAGCATCTTTAATGTCAACATAAATAGCTTTGGTATTAGCAATATCTACGTCAGTACTAACCATGCCATTGTCAGGATTAACAGATAACGTTTTGAGTGTTGTATTATCCTGATTCGTAATCACAATTTTTTGGTTACCACTAAGTGCTGCTAGTTCTAGATGTAGTTTGGAATATTTATTTTCAGTCATAATCTGAAAGCTTTTACTCTGGTTATTTTCGCCTGTATATAGGAAAACGTCTTTGTAATCTTTATCTTTGTAAACGGTATTGCTTGGATCTTTAGTATGCCAGTCTGAGGAACCTAACACTTTGGTGCCTAATGTACTTAAAGATTGTGAGCTTGTTTCTACAGGAGTTGTAGGCGATCCTGTGTTACCTGAACCTCCGATAATAACAGAAGAAGAAGCACTGTCATACGTAATAGAAGTTCCCATTAGAGTGCCGACTGCACGTACAGGTAAGTAAGTTGTACCGTTATAAGTAATAGGGAGAACAGCTTTGCCATTTGCATCTTTAGCAGTTACTGTTGCACCGTTCATTTTTAGAGAAATTGTACTGTTCAAATAAGCTTTGATAGGTTCTAATCCTGTCGCTGCTAGAGCACCTGTCCCTATTCCAAATGTCAATGTAGCTGCTAGAATTCCCAAACCAACCTTTTTGTTCATTAAATATCCCTCCTGAGTAATAAAGTAGCAATCACTATTATAAATAAACGATTAACAACCGATTGTCAAGTTTCTAAAGGCTACTTTATCAGTATGATTGGATAGTTGTGATATGACTACTTGGATATAAAAAAACAGTACAAAGTCAATAAACTTTGTACTGTCTGCTATAGTTAATGCTATATATTAGGAATGATCAGCAGGATTTTTTTCTTTCAATCCTTGACCAAGTCCTTTCATAAATCGCATACCGAATCGGAGCGCTCGATTGATATCAGGATCTTTCAAAGCTTTCATCAGCGAAAATACACCTATTTTTGTATTATCGTCTTTGCCTGCTTCTTCTAATCCTTTGGTAACACTGTTCATTAACTGGGTAGTCTGCGCAGGATCAACCGCAGTTAATGCACCCGCTGCCGCCATCCCATTGTTAATTAGATTAGTGATTTCTTTACGTGATACTTGCCCGAGTGCAATCTCTGCAATATGTGCTTTTGCTTTGAGCATAGATTCCGCCGCTTCCAAAATCCCGCTATCATTCAACTCCCGCAAAATCGACATCGAACGTGCCAGAGCCGCATTAGATTCAGCTAATTCCTTTTTCAATTCATCAATCGTCTGTTGCTGTTGTTCCTCTTCCGTCAGCACCCGCTTCCGAATCGTAGTAATCGGAGTCGCCATATATTCATTCTCCTTTCTCCCACTCAAAACATATAAATTCACCATCAAACATCCAAACACCAATCCCAACAATAAAAAAAGAACAAATAAAATGAAAAGCAGATAAAAGTAAAACCCAATCCTATAAAACCAATCCCTATAAAACCAACCACTTTATTCAACTCACTAAAAGGATTAAACTCTTTAAAGGTTCTATGCCTTACCCTGCTCCACAACCCCAAGTTGCACCAGCGAAGGGAGTGAGATTGTTCTGAAAGAGCGAAGCGCTCGCCTTTGTAATAGAATCCCTACCGCCCAGCGGTAAATCAAGGGATTCTGTTACAACAGCGACGACAAGAACAATTCACTCACGAAGCGCCATCAACCCTCCCACCTACATATCCACTAAAGAAACATAATCATCACGATTCCATTTGCGCTGCACCTCAACACCATTTTGCGGATGGCGTTTTTTGTTACGAGGATTAGAGGAAGGTAAAGGATTAACCCCTTTAACATTTAAGACCATCATACGTACTTTAGCTTGCTTGTAAGCAGGTGTATGTGTACGTACATCAACAGCAGAACCGGTTAACAGATTGACCGCTGTTTCGTGACTAGTAGAGTGCATCGGTACATAGATTTCATTACCACGTACCCGATCAGTGACGACTGCTCTTAATTTAATCGCTCCATATGGAGATTCCAGACGAACGAGTGTACCGTCTTCAACACCGCGTTCTACGGCAAGCTCAGGAGAGACTTCAACAAACACTTCCGGCAATTTACGATTAATTCCTTTAGATTTGTTCGTCATATTGCCTTCATGGAAATGTTCAAGTAAACGTCCATTATTGAGCACTAGATCGAATTCAGCCGGGAATTCAGCCGCAGGAACATATTGCACGAGAGAGAAACGAGCTTTTTTATCCGGGAAATGGAAACCATCGGTGTAAAGCAAAGGTGTACTTTCGCCTGTGCTTGAACCCCATAAGAAGCTTCCCCAACCTTCCAATACATCGTAATTACAACCAGAGAAGAAAGGAGTCAGACTTGCCATTTCATCAAAAATTTGAGAAGGATGAGTATAACCCCAATCGAATCCTAAACGTTTGGCAAGTTGGGTTGTAATCCACCAGTCTGGCTTGGAATCGCCCAAAGGCTCAAGCACTTGATATAGACGTTGTACACGACGCTCGGTATTTGAGAATGTACCGTCTTTTTCAAGTGATGGAGCAGCAGGTAACACAACATCTGCGAATTGAGCCGTTTTGGACAAAAATACATCTTGAACAACAAAAAATTCAAGTTGAGCTAGCATTTCATGTACATGATTCACATTGGAATCGACCCATGCCATATCTTCTCCTACAAGATACATCGCTTTAAGTTCTCCGCGCGCAATATCATCAACCATAGCAATATTATCTTTACCAGGAGCAGAAGAGATCGATACACCATAAGCTTTTTCAAATTTAGCACGTGCTTCATCATTAGAGACATGTTGGTAACCTGGCAACCACGGTGGCAAAGTACCCATATCACAAGCACCCTGTACGTTGTTATGACCACGAAGTGGATATGCTCCTGCACCTGGACGCATATAGTTACCTGTTGCTAACAGCAAGTTAGAAATTGCTGCCGATGTATGTGATCCGGCGATATTTTGCGTAACGCCCATACCCCAACAAATAACAGTACCATCTGCATCACGAATCATTTCAGCAATTCGGATTAATTCAGCTTGAGCTATTCCGGTCACTTCTTCTGCATAAGCCAGTGTATAAGGTTCCGATGCTTTGAGATATTCATCAAATTGGTTAACATGTTGCTGGATAAAGTCTGCTGCATGCCAGCCTTGTTCAACCATGTAGTTCATAATCGCTGTAATCCAGACGAAGTCTGTTCCTTGTTGTGGACGAATAAATAGATCTGCACGTTCAGCCATTTCATGCTTGCGTAGATCAGCGACAACTAATTGTTGACCATGCAATTTGTGCGCACGTTTGATACGAGTTGCCAGTACCGGATGACCTTCAGCCGGTGAACAGCCGATTAGAATAACCAGACCAGCAGCGGCGATATCTTTGATCGTACCTGCATCTCCACCGATACCTACAGTAGACATTAGACCATCGGAAGCAGGAGATTGGCAATAACGAGAACAGTTATCGACATTGTTCGTTTCAAATACTTGACGCGCTAATTTCTGAATTACATAGTTTTCTTCATTTGTAATTTTGGAAGAAGAAATAAATCCTAATTTGTCACTACCATGTTCTTTGCGAATTGCTGACATTTTTTCAGCTACAAGATCCAGCGCTTCATCCCATGTCGCTTCTACAAATTCACCATTACGACGGATCAGTGGAGTGGTCAAACGTTGATCACTGTTAACAAAGTCCCAACCAAATTTACCTTTAACACAAGTAGAAATAGCATTTACCGGTGCATCATGAGAAGGCTGTACCTTAAGAATCTCACGACCTTTGGTCCAGACTTCAAATGAACAACCAACTCCGCAGAAAGTACAGACAGTTTTGGTTTTGCGAGTACGTGTATCACGCATTGCTGCTTCGATCTCAGAAATAGCAAAAATACCGCTGTATCCTGGTTCTACATCTTTGATCAAATCGATCATTGGATTAAGCATTTCTTCGCCAATCCCGGACATAAATCCAGCTTCGCCAAGCATTGATTTCTCCATCAAAGCATTACATGGACAGATCGTGACGCATTGCCCACAACTTACACAAGAAGATTCGTTGATAGGTACGCCTTCATCCCACATTACGTATGGACGTTCGGCTTCCCAGTTGATCGACAACGTCTCATTGACTTGTAAATTCTGGCACACTTCTACACATTGACCACAAGCGATACATTGATTGGGATCATAGCGATAAAATGGGTGTGACATATCCACTTCGGTTGTAGGCACTTTAGGTTGGAAAGGGTATTTTTGATGTTCAATACCCATCGCTTCTACCGTATTATGGAGTTTGCAATTGCCGTTATTATTGTCGCAAACCGTACAGTACAACATATGATTTTCAAGTAAACGATCCATACCTTCTGTTTGTGCCGCTTTGGCAGAGACAGAGTTGGTCTGTACATTCATGCCTTCTGTAATGATAGTCGAACAGGCGCGTGCTAATTTGCCATCGATCTCAACAATACACGTATCACACGTCTGAATAGGATCGACTTCAGGAACATAACAGATTTGTGGATGCTCAATTTGAGCAAGATTGATCACATTCAGTACACTTAATCCAGAACCGGCTTCATACGATTCGCCATTGATTGTAATTTTGATAGGTTGTTCGCTCATGCAGATACCCCTTTATTTAACAGTTGTATTTCTAGATGTAAGCATTTGGCAATATAAATGCGGCTTCTTCTAGTGAAATCAAAAATGATTTTTGTGAAACAAAATATCGCCCAGCATTAGCGCATAATATAATGGATAACGGATAATTGTAGTATAATATTTATACTTTTATTTCTTTTATATGTATTATTATCTATTAGATACATATAAAGGGTATAGAAAAAAGAGCATAAAAAAACTCCACCTTAAAATCACTACCTCTTTTCAGGTAGCACTTTTAAAGTGGAGTAATCGTTTAGCAATGACATACTAACTGACCAATCCCATTATATTATGACGAAAATGTGAATACTCTAAATTATACTCTTCTTTTGTGAAATTTCAAGACACAATTAACACGATATGCTAGCTTGGAATAGTTGAAATCTGCAAAATGAGGTGTATGATCAAAACATCAGAGCAAGGAGGATTATTGATGAAAAAAGAAACAACTTTCAATGAAATCGTACGTAAAGTGCGTAAAGATACATTTGGCAAAGGCCCTGAACGGATTCATACGACCTTTGTTGATAATATGGCGATTACTAAAATGTGGGGTAATTTTACACCTACCGAAAAATTTATTGCTCTTACTCCTGAAGGCAAAGAAATGGTACACCGTGCACGTACACAGATGGTTCAAGGGCTATATGATCAGCATGTCCCAGATGGGATGGAAGAATTATGCGGTTCTAAACTACAGCATTTGTTTACCGATATTAAGGTGGAAGATGATTTTGCCATCTCTGTATTCGTTTTTGAAAAAAATATTGAGCAAGGATGAGGCAGATGGATCAAGAATTGCAACAAGACCGTACGATTGTACGTTATCGGCGCGGGCAAGTCACCACGACCACAGATCAGGTTGTTCGTGAACAACCGATTACAGTCAAAGTAAACGGCGAAGAATTTGTTACGTTGGTCTGTACGCCTGAATATATTGAAGATATGACGGTAGGATTTTTAGCTTCTGAAGGGGTCATTAAACAATATGACGATATTCAAGAATTGTGGGTACAGCCAGAAGAAGGGTTTGTGCATGTACGCACAGATCGCTGGAAACCTCAGCACCGTCAATTGTTTACCAAACGTTATATCACTTCATGTTGCGGAACAAGCCGGCAAGGATTTGTTTTTTTTAACGATGCTCGTACAGCCAAAGTAATGGATACAGTAAATGTTACGTTGTCGTTTGAAGATTGTTTTCGGCTGATGAATGAAGTGCAACACAGTGGAGAATTATTTCAGCATACCGGTGGTGTGCATACCGCTGCTTTGTGTGATCCTAATGGGATTATTGTAGCAAGAAGTGATATTGGTCGTCATAATGCTTTAGACAAAATTTATGGCTGGTGCTTAAAGCAGAATCTAAGTCTAGAAGGTAAAATTATTGTATTTAGCGGAAGGATGTCTTCCGAGATTTTGACGAAAGTATCTAAGATTGGCTGTGAAGTGATTTTGTCCAAATCTGCTCCTACAGGGCTAGCGTTAGAGTTAGCCGATCATTTGGGTATAACCACAGTTGGATTTATTCGCGGAGATTCTTGCAATGTATATACACATTCACAAAGAATTTCGGAATGTCAGGACATAGCACCGGATTCTATGATACTCTAGTAGGAAACCGAAAAATAAATATACAGTTCGAAGTCGTTGCAACACGGTATAAGTGAGGAATGGAGAGGTGTCTATGACTTCAAAAGATCAGCATAATCGTATATTAAGAGACTTACGCATCTCTGTCACAGACCGCTGTAACTTCCGTTGTCGATATTGTATGCCAGAAGAAATTTTTGGTAAGGATTATTCTTTTTTACCTAAAGAAAGCGTACTGACAGAGGAAGAGATCGGTAGAATTGCTAAAATATTTGTATCACTAGGAGCCAAAAAATTACGAATTACCGGCGGAGAACCTTTACTGCGTAAAGACTTGCCTAATATTATAGAGCGTCTATCTCGATTGGATGCAGAAGATATCTCGCTAACGACCAATGGCAGTCTGTTATCTCGTATGGCTGTAAGTCTGCGACAAGCGGGGCTTCATCGTGTCACTGTGAGTCTGGACAGTCTGGAAGACGATATGTTTTTACAGATGAATGGCGGTCGAAGTCGTGTTCAGCCTGTGCTTGATGGGATTGATGCGGCGGCAGAAGCGGGACTTCAAGTCAAAGTGAATATGGTCGTACAAAAAGGATTCAATGAAAATGCTGTTGTCCCGATGGTCGATTATTTCCGGCAAAAAGGTCATATTCTGCGAATGGTTGAATATATGGACGTAGGCAATAGCAATGGCTGGAATCGTCAGCATGTAGTCAGCAAGCAAGAATTACTGGATCGGATCGGAGAACATTTCCCACTTCAACCGATCGCACCGAATTATGATGGCGAAGTTGCTACACGTTATCAATTTGCAGATGGTATCGGAGAAGTAGGCTTTATTTCTTCAGTAACGGAAGCTTTCTGCTCTTCTTGCACACGAGCGCGATTGTCAGCAGAAGGCAAATTATATACCTGTCTATTTGCTACAAAAGGTCATGATTTAAGAGAGTGGCTGCGTTCAGATCGTAGTGATGAACAGATTGCCGATTATATACAAGCGGTATGGACCAATCGTAAAGACCAGTATTCGTTAGAACGAGGATTAGCGTCTGACAAAAATGATCCGAATGGTCATAAAGTAGAAATGTCGCATATTGGAGGATAGAAGGGGCAACCCTTCTATTTTTTTATTTCAAAATGTAGCAGAATTGTATATTGCAAAATTTTAGTTGTCACAGTATTGACAAATTTCTAAGGCGAGATTAATCTTAATGAGCAGTAGCAATATGTGTTTGAAGCAGACTCATGTGATGTTTTTGCTTTAAACCTGAATCGACCGTTGATTGATATCCTTATAGGAGTCTGTAAGGGCATTAACCAGCATTAATTATTCTCTAGACCTCTTGATGCTTAGAATATATAAGAGGAATATTAGGGCATTGTTAATGGTGGTTTTTTGGCGTTTTTGAACTGATGATACCAACAATGAGTAACAACCACGATGAACATGGAGGGTTTACAATGTCTTTTTACACCCCGCAAGAAATTATGAATATCACCGCTGAAAATGGTCTCAAAAAATCAAAATTACCGTTCTGGACAGTACTTATTTTAGGTTTTCTTGGAGGCGCTTTTATTTCGCTTGGATTTTTGGCAGATATACGTGTGATCGGGACAGCGCCTAAAGAATTAGGTTCGATCGCTGGATTTTTTGGAGCAGCGGTGTTTCCTGTCGGTCTTATGTTAACGATTCTTGCAGGGGCAGAGCTATTAACAGGGAATATGATGGTTATGGCGATGTCATGGTTTGCCAAAAAAATTACGTTATCTCAAGTAGTGGTAAATTGGGTACTGGTATTGCTGTCTAATTTTATCGGTGCTATTGCTGTTGCTTACTTTTTTGGACATGTGGTTGGATTAACAGAAGGCGATTTTTTAGCAAAAACACTCGCTATTGCTCATGCCAAAGTGAACGAAGGTTTTGGTGAAGCTTTTGTATCGGCGATTGGTTGTAACTGGTTGGTCTGTTTGGCAGTGTGGCTCGCTTATGGTAGCAAAGATTCAGTCGGTAAATTTGTAGGGATCTGGTTCCCCATTATGGCGTTCGTTGCTATCGGATTTCAGCACGTTATTGCTAATATGTTTGTGATTCCAGCTGCTATTTTTGCAGGTTCGGATATTACATGGACACAATATGTAGAAAATTTTGTGCCTGTCTTTTTGGGAAATCTAGTAGGGGGAGCTATCTTTGTCGCGTTGGCATATTTCGGAGCGTATCGATATACAACAGAAGCTAGTATGTCTCCTGAAGCAGTCAGCGATACGAACAACTATCATGAGCAAGGATTGAGCGGATCGACTGTTCATATCAAACATTAATATTGTATGTTATACATCGAAAAAAGAAGCAGAACCGCGTGTATACGGTCATGCTTCTTTTTTGATGTGAATGTATTACCTGATAGCATAGTATACGATCTGCTACTGATTAAGCAGAAGTTTTCTCATTATGCGTAGTAGAATCGGTTGGTGAAGGTTGAATGATAGGTTCAACATTATTTGATGCCTCAGTATTAGCCGATTCATCAGCACTCATATCAATTTGAAAACGATTCAGTTCATGTTGCATCTCTTCGCGAATCTGACGAAGCATTTTCACTTTTTCACTGGATTCCAAGAACGAACGTTGTTGTTCAACAGTAGAAGCAGTAATCTCTTCACTACCTGCAGCAGATTGTTCAGTGATTGCACTGATATTTTCTATCGCTTGATGCACTTGATTACTCATATCTTGAGAGACTTTCATATCTGTAGCGAGTTTACTTACATGCTCAGCAATCTGTCCTACTTTTTGGCTGATCGCAGCGAATGAAGCATCAGTAGAACTGGTAGCTTGTTCTTGCTCCTGGAACAGATCAATACTTTGAGCGACAGAAGATTTTACTTTGTTCATAGCAATAGTAATACTATCCACAGCAGCGAAGATTTGTTGTACAGCTGTGACAGATTGAGAAGCTAACTTTTTCACTTCATCTGCAACTACAGCAAATCCTTTACCTGCTTCACCTGCACGAGCCGCTTCAATCGAAGCATTGAGAGAAAGCAAGTTTGTTTGCGAAGCAATTTCAGAGACTAACTTGGTCATATCTGTAATTTGTTCTGCATTTTTTTCGAGTTCAGTGACTGTTTTCTCCACTTCAGCCATCGCAGAACGATTGTTAGCAACGAGTTGTAATTGTTGCTTCATCACTAGACTACCTTGTTGAATCGCTTGGATCGCTTCTTCGCTGTAGGCTGCTGATTCAGTAGTAGTCTCTAGATTAGATGAAAATTTCTGTTGCATATCATCGACAACCATAACAGTTGTGCTAAGATCTTCCGCAATCTTCTGACTGCCGATAGCTAGCTCTTCAGTAGAAGTAGCAACTTGATTCACAATTTCTTGCATCACATCGTTACTGCGGTCAATATCTTGAGCCATATTGTCTACGCGAACTCCTGCTTGATCAATTGAAGTCACGATACTACGCAAGTTATCAATCATAATATGGAAAGAACGATTCAGATCATCGAGCTCGTCTTTACCTTTAGTCTCTGCTAATTTGATTGTAAGATCTCCATCTGCAATTCGTTGTGCTGCAATATTCATTTGTTGAGTACGGCGTGCGAATTTGCGAGCAGTCCATGTATTGAATACACCGACAGCAATTAATAAGAAGATCGCACCAATCAAAGCGATTTGCCAGGTTAGATCAATACTGTTGGTCAAATCTTTCGTGTATTCGTTATAACGTGCTTGCGTAATTTCATTCAAAATATAAATATCATTTTGAACACCTTCAATACGAATACTTTGACGTTTCGCTTCTGCACTATCATTATTTGTTAATGCTTGTTGAGAAGCGTCGCTTAATTCTTTGAATTTCGTTACGATTGCGGACAGACGCTTTTGCTCTTCTGGTGTCTGTAACATGCCATTTGATAATGTATCAATAGTAGCTTGTGTTTGATTCAACTGTGTATTTACAATCGATTTGTTACTAGCTGACATCGTAAAGGAGAAGTTAGCCAAAGCTTGCCCGGTCTGTACCATATTGCCGTCTAGCTGTTTAACATTTAGCATCGCTGGTACAAGATTATTATTTTGTGAATTGATATTGAGTAATTGAAAAATGATATATGCGACAAGAATTAAGGAAGCAATTAGCGAAATCATCGCATTTAATACTAATTTACCTTGTATTTTCATAAGTTCCTCCACGTAGTTACTTGAAATTAAGGAGCTATAATGTACTCATTAATTAAGAAGTTAAATCGATTTTGATTTCGCCTGAAATTAATTTTTTCTTCAAGTCTTCTAATTGTTTTTGTTGTTCGGCGGTTAATTGAATAACATGAATATCAGTTAAGCCTACACCATCATCGGTTAGACCAAATACCATATCTTTATCTTTAAAAGTGTGATTGTTTTTGGCAAACGATTGTAATGCGCTATACAGAGCAACATCGACATTTTTGATCATCGAAGTCAGCACTGCTTTTTCAGCGACAAAAAATTGATCACTATCTACACCAATTGCGTATTTACCTTGAGTCTGGGCTTCTTGTAACGCACCGACTCCAGTCAAGCCAGCAACTGTATAAATGACATCGACATTGTCGTTTTCAATCATATCTTTAGCTGCTTTGGAACCCACAGCGGGATTACCAAAATCACCTGTATAATTCGTAACAAAAGAAACATTAGGATCGATAGAGCGAGCTCCTTGTTCAAATCCAGATTGGAATTTGTGTAACAACGGGGATTCAACACCACCGATAAAGCCAATACGGTTCGATGTACTTGCCATAGCAGCTACAGCACCTGCCAAAAAACTACCTTCTTCTTCTTTAAAAGTAATCGATGCCACGTTAGGCAATTCTGATGTTTCGTCCACGATAATAAATTGTTTGTTGGGATTAGCTTTAGCCGCTTTTTCTAAGCTGTCTTTCATGATGTAACCAAGTCCGATAATAACATCGTTATCTTCTTTCGTTAGTTGGTTAAAAGCTTCATCATACGTTTTGGTCTGAGAAATTTCTTTATAATCAAATATAATACTTTCTTCATTTCGAGCTTTGATCAACCCACGAAAAGCCGCATCACTATAAGATTGGTCACCTAATCCAATATCTGATAGCACGATACCTACTTTAGTTTTGGTAGTCGCTGTTGCTGCTTCTGTGGTCGCTTGCTGAGAAGAGCAAGCACTTAATAAAAGCATGATTGCGATCAAAGCTGTAAATCCAGACAGAAATGTTTTTTTTCTCATAATACTTCTCCTATTCCTCTCTAATCCCAAAATAAATAACTTCCTTTCTTATATCGGTTAATCGTAGAACTTCGTTTATAAAATTTTATTGTGGAATCTATAATTATTTCAAATTTAAATTAATATTTAGGTAGAAAATACGTTTTTTGAAATTAATGCTTGGATGCGACACTGTGACAGGGTATGATAGACAATAAAAATACGAATTCGTTATTACTGGAGGAGAAGCATGAAGTATATCAGTACTAGAGGACAAGTAGAGCCAAAAGGATTTATTGATACTGTTTTGATGGGACTTGCCGATGATGGCGGTCTTATGGTACCCGAGCATATTCCGGTGATTGCTCCTGAGACGTTAAATGAATGGAAAAGTCTAAGTTATGTAGATTTATTCCTTACTATATTTTCTTATTATACGAATGATGAGATTCCCGCAGACGATTTGAGAGATTTAGCGACTCGTAGTTATGCGAACTTCCGTCATCCTGAAGTTACACCGATTACTAAGATTGATGATTCTCTGTATATTATGGAATTGTTCCACGGACCTACTTTTGCTTTTAAAGATGTTGCATTGCAATTTATGGGTGAATTTTATTCCTATGTATCCAAAAAGCAAAACGAAATTATTCATATTTTGGGAGCTACTTCTGGAGATACCGGTGCGGCTGCAATTCAAGGGGTACGTGGTAAAGAAGGAATTAAAATCTGTATTTTGCATCCACATGAGAAAGTTAGTCGTGTACAAGAATTACAAATGACAACAGTAGATGATCAAAATGTACTGAACTTATCAGTAAAAGGTAATTTTGATGATTGTCAAAAAATCATTAAAGAGCTATTCGGTGATCTTGCATTTAAAAAAGAATATCATCTACGTGCGATCAACTCGATTAACTTTTTGCGGATTCTAGCACAGACGGTTTATTACTTCTATGCTTACTTGCATATCGATCAAGGACAGCACCAATTGAAAAAAATCAACTTTAGCGTACCATCTGGTAATTTTGGTAATATCTTTTCAGGATTTTTGGCTCAAAAAATGGGCTTACCGATCAACAAGTTGATTATTGCGACGAATGAAAATAATATTTTAGAGCGTTTTGTACAGACAGGTGAGTACAAGCCTGGTGATTTTAGAAGTACGTACAGCCCTTCTATGGATATTCAAGTGGCTAGTAATTTTGAGCGTTATCTGTATTACTTTGTAGGGGAAGATGCAGCTAAAGTATCTGAATATATGAATGTATTAAAAAGCGAAGGACAAATCGTAATGACAGGCGATGATCTTGCCAAAGTACAAAGTGACTTTGCAGCTTATGGCGCGTCGAATCAGGAATGTCTGGATATGATTTTGAAATACAAAGGCGATCATGATTATCTACTTGATCCTCATACCGCTTGTGGTATTACAGCTTATGAGAAATATCAAGGTGATGATGAGATCTGTATTACATTGGCTACTGCTCATCCAGCTAAATTTGATGAAGCGATTATCTTATGTGAGATTGAGCAAGAGTTCCCTGAAGAAATCAAAGAACTATTCGCCAAACCTCAATATCAAGAAGTAGTGGAGCATGATACAGCAGAGATAGTACGTCAATTAGAATCTTTTTATGCGTTAGATTAACAAATCATATATAGCATTCAACCACATCCTTTTACCTTCTATATCTTTATGATGATGTAAAACATTGTTATAGATTTAGAGGTAAAGGATGTTTTTATTATAGGTATAGGAGCGGACAGATTGACGGTCATTCTTTCGTTCGTTAAAATAAAAGACATCATACATCTTGATTATATGTAATAAAAATAAACAAGCTCAAACTAACGAATATATGATGCTAAACACTGGAAGTAGGTGTCTTTATGAAATTTTCAAAAGCAACGAATTATGCACTGCATACGATGGTATATCTTGTTCAAAATGAAGTAAACAAATCGTTAGGTGTTCAACAAATCGCTGAAACGTTTTCAGTATCGCCCACATATCTGTCCAAAATTTTGACCAAATTGGTTAAAGCCGGATTGATCGAATCAGCGTCAGGTGCAAATGGGGGTTACCGACTCAAGCGCAAGGGTGAAGACATTTCATTTCTGGAAGTTATTCATGCAATTGAAGGGGTGAACTCTTTATTCACCGGTTGCTTAAATAACAATGCTCAGTGTGCGATTCAGCAGGTTATGATTGAAGCAGAAGGTCAGATGGAAGAGTATCTCAAAAACAAAAAGTTGATTGATGTCTCGATCAAATCTGAAATTATGGCATCTCATTCTTCATAGTTTATACATTATAGATCGCAGAGAATGAGTCTGCGATCTTTTGTTTGCGTTAAGCCTATATTAAAATGGGTACTAAAAAGAAGCTGTATCCGTTACAGATTCTTTGTAAGCATATATGATAAAATCAAATGTTTTAGTATGGAAAGGATGACATAGCAATGCTGCAACAGAATCTAATCGAATGGCAACAACAATGGAAGCAATTACTACACCAGTTGGAGCAGAAAGGAGCATCCACAGCATTACTGTGGGAAGAACCAGCTACTGATCAAGAGATCACTGATATGGAACAAGAGTTAGAAGTGACTTTGCCAGAAGAATTAAGAAGTCTGTTACAAGACGGTGGTAAAAAAGTCACTATGTACTGGCAGATTACGTATCCACAGACAGCAGCTTTTGATCTATCAGGAGATATAGGCTGGAATATCGAAAGTATCATGTTTTCAGACTTTGGAGACGATGAGCAAATTGATCAAAAGCGTTATTTATGTTTTTATCATGCCGGTAACGGAGATGAACTGCTGTTAGATTTGTATAGTAATCCTCAGCGTCCAATGGTATTTCATTGGGGACATGAGACAGGTGAATTTCGTATTTTAGCAGTATCGCTAACAGACTTTTTAAATAAAGTCACAGAGTTGAGTGGAATCGGTGCAGAGGAATGGCAATACACTCCTTTTATCGATAACTGTGGTCTTAATCTCTATAGTCAACAATCGAAGAAGTGGAAGCAATGGATTCATGATTATCTTTATTTTACATTCGAAGAAGCAAAGCAAAATCTTCATCAATTGATTCGTTATACCGAATTGAATGGAGTAGACGATACTATAATTCAAGCCTTCTCAGCGTACCGCCCAGATGATGTATTACAAGCATGGCTTGAACGGCTTCATACCGAACATAATCAGTCTATCAAAGATGGGTTACTGGAATATACAGGCTTAATCAACCGTCATCATGCGGCAGATTGGGTGCGTGAGTTATGGAATTTACCGGAAGAACAACGTATTAATTCGTATATTCTAGCGTACCTGACAGCAATCTGTTTACCAGAAGATGAAGGACTAGAGCGGATATGGCAAAAGATCGAAGAGAAAGAAAAGGAAAAAGGACGCAAACTCAATGGATATGAAGCTAACACAGGGCTGAAGAATTTTCACAGTCGTAAAGTGATTCGTTGGATCAAAGATCGAGTGAATTTTCCATATGATGGTTGGGATGATCTATTTGCAACTTCTCGTCCTCATAGTGACGATTATAAAGAATGGCTACAAAGCAAAAATGTACATCAACAAATCGCTATTTCTGCTCTGGGCAAACAAACAGAATTGAAGCAAACTTTTGACACAGTTGAACAAATAGAAAGTGTGCGTGTATTATTAGAACAAGTGATGAGCAAAGCAGTGATTAAAAAAGAAAAACGAATTATCGCAGAAGCTTTGTATGTATTGAATCACTATAAGCTTGAATAATTAGATAAAGAATGATGTACAGTGGAGGCTAACTACGTGGTTTTGGTTATATTATCGTGTCTTATTTTTGTGATCACATTAACATTTGTGATCTGGCAACCACGAAATCTATCGATTGGTTGGTCTGCTTGTGGAGGAGCAGTACTTGCGCTTCTTCTAGGTGTAGTTAGCTTTCATGATGTCTGGGATGTCACCATGATCGTCTGGAATGCTACGCTAGCATTTGTAGGTATTATTTTAATTTCGCTTATTTTGGATCGGGTAGGATTATTTGAATGGGCAGCACTGCATGTCGCTCATATCTCCCGTGGTAACGGTGTACGGATGTTTATCTATGTAGGTATTCTAGGAGCAATTGTATCCGGATTGTTTGCAAATGATGGAGCAGCCTTAATCTTAACCCCTATTGTACTAGCGATGGTACGTGCTTTGAATCTGGATGAGCGTAAAGTGTTTCCTTTTATTATTGCAGGCGGGTTTATAGCAGATACAACGTCTTTGCCATTAGTTGTGAGCAATCTTGTAAATATTGTGTCTGCTGATTATTTTGGCATTACCTTTATGCAATATGCAGGGCATATGATAGTGCCTAATCTATTCGCCTTGATTGCAAGTATCGGTGTATTGTACCTTTATTTCCGCAAAAGTATTCCTCGTACGTTTGAAACTACTCATCTAAAACCACCTATGGATGCAATTAAAGATGTACGGATGTTTCGATTATCATGGATTGTATTAATCGTATTGTTAATCGGATATTTTGTGAGTGAATTTTTGAAAATTCCAGTCTCTATTGTTGCTGGTGTGATAGTCATTATCTTCTTAATTCTGGCACGCAAAAGCCCTATTGTGCCTGTCAAAGAAGTGCTCAAAAATGCTCCGTGGTCGATCGTATTTTTCTCTATCGGTATGTATGTTGTGGTGTACGGGCTACGTAATGCAGGCTTAACAGATCTGTTAGCGATACTTATTCAAAAGATTGCTGATCATGGAATGTTAGCAGCTACTATGGGAATGGGCTTTATTGCAGCGATCATATCATCAGTCATGAATAATTTACCGACAGTATTGATTAATGCGTTAGCTGTCAAAGCGACGGTGACCTCAGAGCCGATTCGCGAAGCGCTAGTATATGCAAATGTAATCGGGTCGGATCTAGGGCCTAAGATTACACCGATTGGTTCGTTGGCTACGTTATTATGGTTACATGTATTAGCTACCAAAGGAATCAAAATCTCATGGGGAACGTATTTCAAAATAGGAATTATTTTGACTATTCCAACGTTATTTATTACATTGCTTGGATTGTACTTGTGGTTACTGGTTGTATAATTCAAATCTAAATATCTTGATCTCAAAGCAGTACTGTTTCTCAACAAGAAGCAGTGCTGTTTGATTTATTTTTAAAATGTAAACGTTTACAAAATAAGGGTTGAATGTAGTGGCGTATATTATAATGGAAGCATATAATAGTCAATGTAGAACAACTATGACGTTTTTAACAAAAGGCAAACAGTCGGAGGAATGAATTGTGAGAATAGAAAAAGACTTTTTGGGTACGAAACAAGTGCCAGATGAAGCTTATTATGGTATTCAGACGATGCGCGCGGTAGAGAATTTTCCAATTACCGGACAACGTCTACATCCTGAATTAATTCGTGCTATGGCGATCGTCAAAAAAGGAGCGGCGATTGCAAACATGGAATTGTCGCGTCTATATGGTCCTAAAGGGGAAGCGATGGTACAAGCAGCTGAAGAGATTATTGCCGGACAATGGCAAGATCAATTTATCGTTGATCCGATTCAAGGTGGAGCAGGTACATCGATTAATATGAATACCAATGAAGTTATCGCTAATCGTGCATTGGAAATTATGGGCAAAGACAAAGGAAGTTATGTGGATATTAGCCCGAATAATCACGTGAATATGGCACAATCGACCAATGATGCTTTTCCAACAGCAATTCATATCGCAACATTATCGATGATCGAAAAATTGCTTGTAGCGATGCGTGAATTACAACAATCTTTTCAAGTCAAAGCAGACGAATTTGATACAGTGATCAAAATGGGACGTACTCATTTGCAAGATGCGGTACCGATCCGCTTAGGACAAGAATTTCAATCGTATGCTCGTGTATTAGGACGGGATATTCGCCGCGTGGAAGCAACCAAAGAAAACTTACTGCATATCAATATGGGAGCAACAGCAGTCGGTACAGGGCTTAATGCTGATCCACGTTATATTGTGCGTGTAGCTGAAATACTGGCTGATATTAGTGGATTTCCTGTAGTGGCATCTGATCATCTGGTAGATGCTACTCAAAATACCGATGCGTATACGGAAGTATCGGCTGCTCTCAAAATCTGTATGATGAATATGTCCAAAGTGGCTAACGATATTCGCTTAATGGCATCTGGGCCATACGCAGGTCTGGGCGAATTGGTACTGCCAGCGCGCCAACCGGGTTCTTCTATTATGCCGGGTAAAGTCAATCCGGTAATGTGTGAAGTGGTGAATCAGATTGCATTTCAAGTGATTGGTAATGATCACACCATCTGTCTTGCATCAGAAGCAGGTCAACTGGAACTGAATGTAATGGAGCCAGTATTGGTCTATAATTTATTGCAATCTTTAGAAATTATGAAGCAAGGATTTACTGTTTTCCGTCTGCATTGTGTCGATGGTATTCAAGCGAATGTAGATCGTTGTCGTGAATATGTAGAGCGTAGTGTAGGGATGATTACAGCGCTGAATCCTCATCTAGGATATGAAGTGGTATCACGGATTGCACGTGAAGCAATTCAGACCGGTAAGCCTGTACGTGAACTGTGCTTACTTTATAACGTACTGACAGAAGAAGAATTGAATATTATTCTCGATCCTTATCAAATGACAGAGCCGGGTATTGCAGGCGAGCAATTGTTGCATAAAGAATAATAGAGCCTTTTTCGCATCAGAACAAGATATTTTGTTATTATTAGATGTATTCAATATTGTGCACTGCCTCTAATCAAAATCAGTTGGCATAAACCTATATTATAAAAAATAAATAAGCGATGCTTTTTCCTTATGAATAGAAGGATAGCATCGCTTATTTTATGTGGATGACTTTGTAAATGGTTGCGCAATATGAGCAGGAATCAGCAAGCCAAGTGTACTCATTTCTTGCAAAATACAACTTACATGATAATTGTAAATAATCTGCTGAGAAGATAGATCCAGTGGCAATTGAGCCATCAGATGACTATGGTGTTGCTCTGGAAGATCCCAGTGATGATGTGTAGGCAATTCATCGGTCAATAGACGAATCATCCGCATATGAGAATACGTATTATGATACACATCAATTTCTTGTTCTAGATGTGCTAGCATTTTTTGTTTGTTCTTTTTGAGATGGAATTCAGAAGCATAGGTTTCATACGCTTTTTCCAGATTAGCCATATCTTTTTTGAGCGGACTAATATGAATATTTCCACCTTCCCGCAGTAATTCATGAGCAAGCTTGGTTAAATGTTTACGTAATACACTGCGCATTTGCTCCATCAATCGTTCATGATCCGGTGGGAAAACAAGATAATTGACGATTACAGCTACGCCAATACCGATCAATGTATCTGCTACCCGGTGCATACCGTACAAAAAAGGGCTCTCTCCGGGACGTAAATTCAACATAATCGCCAGAAAGACAATACTTGCAATCGATATCGATTTGTTCCAGTGAAGCAAGTTACAAATATAAATTACAATCACAATTCCTATCGCTGAAAAGAGGGCGCTATGTGGATCAATCCAAGCGAAAATAAAACCAATAGCTGCACCTACCAATGTACCCATCATTCGGTTTTTGCCGACAGTATACGAATTGGTGACCGAGTTTTCCATCGCAATGATAGTTGCAATCACAGCATAGAAAGGATACTCTAATTGCAGAAGTTGTGAGATAATAATGCAAATAAAAACAGCTAATGCTGTTTTGAGGTTACGCATACCTATTAAAAATTTCATAAGATTTCTGTGATTCCTTTCTACATCGTCAAACGTTTTCTATCGTACATTCATAAGGAGGTTAGATAACCGTATACGCTGATATGCTTTAATACCCGTAAATCGGGGTTATTAAAAATCTATAGTTCACTAACTGAGTGGAGGAATATAATGATTACCAAAAAGAAAATAATACAGTTCTCTTTGATCTGTACAGCATGTGCAGGACTATTGGTGAGTGGAAGTTCATTATCGTTACCAACAGCTACGACACAGGTCGTAAGCGCCGCAAGTAGCAAAGCGGACCAGAGCACCGATGTTACATCCAAATTACAATTGCTAGGGCAACCTTTCTCGACACCTGCTTATGCGCGCAATGTGTGGGATATGCAAGTCTTTGATGGCAAAATTTATCTAGGTCATGGCAACAGTAGTAATGCACAGCCCTCACCTAATGCAGGGCCGATTCCTATTGTCTATTATAACCCCCAGACCAGTCAATTTGTAACGCAAAAAGTCACATATACCGATCCCAAAACAGGCAAAAAAAGTACAGAAGATGCAACAAATGAAGAGCAGATCGATACGTTCAAAATTCTGAAAGGCAAACTGTATATTCCAGGGAACGATTCCAAAAGCGAAGAATGGAACTTTGGTAACTTTTACACTTTAGACGGAGATCAATGGACCAAGTATCGCAATTTACCGGATGGTATCCATGTGTATGATATGGCTTATTATCATGGCAAATTACTTGCAGCGATCGGTACAGATAGTGCACCAAAAGTATTGATTTCAGAAGATAATGGAGCCAACTGGAAAGAGTTAGCCCAGATCAAAGGAATTGGCACAAGAGCCTACAAATTTTTTGAATTTAAAGGAACATTGTATACAGCCGCTATCCTGATGCCAAATAATAATATTTGGAAAGATCAGACTCATCTGCTGGCGATCGATAAAAACTTTAACGTGACCCAACAACAAGTATCCGGTGCTAATTTGTTACCTGGTATGACGTATGTACAGACAGCAGGCAAAACGCCGTATATGAAAATGGGCAAAACGGTGGTCTTTAAAAAGCAACTGGCTTATATTGTAGGGGATGTATATAACGATGCTCAATTAGCTCCAAAAGCGCTAATCGTCACCAAAAATATAACCGATCCTGCACGTACGGTGACTTTCGCAGATGCAGGAGCATTGCCTACAGATATTATTACACGTCCTAACAAGACATATGTACTGACCTACACCAAGCAAGCTGACGGTTCTTATATCAATAGAGTGTATATGACCAAGAACCTCAAAAAATGGACTCAAATCTTACAATTCAAACAAGATACGTACGCCAAGTCATTTGAAGAATTGAATGGTGATTTCTACTTCGGTCTTGGCACAGATACCAAGCCTGTCTCTGAATCAGCAGGCAAGATTTTGAAAGTAAAAGCTTCTGATCTGAAAGGGAAGTAATCATTATACACTTAAATAATCGATAATAACCTGAAAGCGACCGATGTGAGTATCTAACTTGCATCGGTTTTATGATGTTCATAACGTTTTATTATTTCGCACCATTTAATTTTTAGAATAGTATTTGCAAGCATATGTATAATGTGTTATATTAATTGAGTACTCAATAGTTGATGGGTCAATTAATAAGAAGTAATTCAATTGAGAACATGTTATCTGATAGCATTTCTATATAAATGGTTGGTCTTGGACAAGGAGGGACGCTGTGCTTCATTCATCGTCTGAAGATATTTTTAACCAGTTGCAAGGGCTACATCGTCAGATCAGTTGTGTTTTTGAACGATGTGCTGGCATAAGTGCGTCACGCCTACAATTGTTACATCAGCTTTATCAAGTGGAAGAGATCAGTCAGACTTCTTTGCAAAAAACACTTGGTATCGATAGTGCAGCTGTCACTCGACATTTGAAGCAATTGGAAATATCGGGAATGGTGACACGTCGTATGAGTCCTGAAGACAATCGTTTTACGCTGGTACAGCTAACCGCAGAAGGTCGGCAAAAAATTCTAGCATACACCAAAGAAAAAGAACAATTTCTTAAAGAGATGCTTCAGAATTTTGAAGAGCAAGAACAAAAGCAATTATTGAATATGTTGCGTCGTCTCAATCAAAATATGAGCGAGATGTAAATAAAAAAATAATTATAACTTACATTTAAAGGAGTTTTCCCATGAATACTGTAAACCAAATTACAAAAACAAATGATTTTAACAAAATTGCTTTAGAGCGTCGTTCAATTAAAAAATACGATCCAACTGTAAAAATTAGCCGTGAAGAAATGACTGAAATTTTGGCAGAAGCTACACGTGCACCATCTTCGATCAACTTGCAACCTTGGCGTTTTCTAGTGATCGAAAGTGACGAAGCTAAAGCTACATTGTTGCCACTTGCGATGTTTAACCAACGTCAAGTAGAGACAGCTTCTGCGGTTATTGCTATTTTCGGTGATCTTCGTCATGAAGAAAATGCAGATGAAATCTTCAATGCTGCTGTAGAAGCGGGTCATATGCCTGCTGACGTAAGAGATCAACAACTTCCATTTGCTAAAGCATATTATGAAAATATTTCAGATGCTGCACGTAAAGATATCGCATTGATCGATAGCGGTCTTGTAGCGATGCAATTGATGTTGGTTGCTCGTGCTCATGGTTATGATACAAATGCTATCGGTGGATATGACAAAACTAAAATTGCTGAAGCATTTGGCATGGAAAAAGATCGTTATGTACCTGTAATGTTGTTGTCTATGGGTAAAGCAGACAGCGAAGGTCACGGTTCAGGTCGTCTTCCTGTAGAAAAAGTAGCAGAGTGGAAATAATCGTCTACCACGTAGATGTGAATACTAAATAAGCTAAACGAAAAAACCTCCTCAGCATGTATCCAGTGCAAGGAGGTTTTTTGCTATGGTTTGAATCCAAAGTAGCTTGATTAAGATAAATTAGCTTGATATACGATAATGTTAGTTTTTTATTTTTACAGCTAACATACCTAGATATTCTTTGATCGCTGTAGCTGTAGAAGACATTGCGCTTGCTGACGGGTAAAATTTGCTGAAATACATTGACGAAGGCTGACTTACCCAGTAATCGGTTGGAAAAGGTTGTACCGTTAATCCTACACGCTTGAACTGCATCACAGAGCGTGGCAGATGGAATCCAGAGGTGACCAATATCGGATGCGACAATCCTTTTTCTTTTAAAATAACAGCCGTATTGTTAGCATTCTGAGCGGTATTAAGTGAACGATTTTCGACCATAAGTTTACTTTCTTCTACACCCATGCCTAAAAGCTGGCGCTTCGCAATATCAGCTTCATTACCGCTATCTGAGAACACCTGACCACCTGAAAATAAAATCGGTAACCCTGTAATCCGATGTAGACGTGCAGCTGTAATCAGACGGTTGCCTGCTGATCCATACATATTACCTGTACCATCGATATCAGGTGTACCTTTGGAAGCTCCAGCACCCAGTACAACGATCACATCTCCTTGAAGTTCAGCAATAGTGGGCTGTGGATATTGACGTTCTAGACTGCCAATGAGCAAATTACTAACAATGCTAATCGAAGATATGTATAACAATACAGTAATAGCGAGTAACACCATTGCTACATTAAACTGACTTCTCCATAACCAGACTACAATACCGAATAATAAGACTAGAAAAAGTCCGGGAGGAAGCACAAAACTATACAAAAACTTAATAATATAAATCAAAAATGATCAACCGCCTTCTTTATTGCGCACCAGAGACACAATCCATTAGAATCTACTTAGATAATTAAATGTATTGTAACATGGTTGTATCGATCATAAAACCAACCACCCAAATAAAGACAGCTCAGATATACACAGATTCCAATGATCGGTGATATCAAGCTGTCTTTATAGTGCAGTTAACTATTTGGTTTGTTTTGGGTATCAGCAGAAGGTTGCTCTAACTCTGGCCACTGAATATGTTGCTTGGTATGACTGAGCTTTTCGTAAAATAACAATGATCCTTTGCGGAAAAAACAAGACATTAAATGCATCAAAAAACTAATATCGATTACAAATAAAAGTAGACTACATAGCGCACGCCAAAAAGTATGAATATCTGGCAACACAATCGTATCACTAAGAATATTATTGAGTCCAAGAAATACCCAGTACAGCAGACCATATCGAATCGTCAAAGCTAGCAAAGACACTCTGGAATGATCAGGGTGGGTGCTACTTACATAGATACGGACGATCCATTTTCCTACCGTAATTCCATGTGTCCAATAAGGAATAAGAATATAGTAAATACCACTAGATATCCAAAAAGGAACAGGAACATCATTAAGTGTCAGCAAGATCATCAATGTATACCAGATGAATAGATCAATCATAAAAGCAACAGCACGGCGAGTATACGATACACGCTTACTGGAGCGATCAATATGCAGGTCTAGATGTTCAATACGGGGTAGACGCTTCGCAATCCATTCCGCAATCATAAATCCAAGCATACCGCCTAGCGTATTACATAGTAAATCATCCACATCGAATATCCGATAAGCATGATCGTAAATACCATAGATTCCGGTCAATTGAGTCGTCTCGAAAAAAAGCGATAATAAAAACGATAAGATCAATCCATTAACCCAGCGCACTCTAAAGTAATAACGCAAAAACATTCCAAACGGTATAGTCAGCAAAATATTAAAGATCACTTGTAAAAAAGCTCGTTCGACAAACATATGCCAGTAAGTAGAAGGATGCGCAAACGAAACCGACGTTTCTTTCAAAAAGTCATATACAAATTGCAATGGTAACAATTGTAGATCACCATTAGCCAATGCCGGATTATGACGTGAAGAAGGTAAAGGCAAAATCACCAGAAAAAAAGCATTCATCAGATACAGTAACAACAAATACAGCGTAATCGCACGTACTTTGTGAATATAACCATATTTGCGATACTGTACAATCAGAAATGGCAATGTAAATAAGGCAGCTACAAACGGAAACGCGATAAAAGCATACGCAATCGGAAACAGATAAGATTGATACATTGGTATGACACCTGCCAGCAAAAATATTGTATTTTTAGTCTAATGTATCTTTACCTCGTGTTCAATTCTACTTAATGAGCAGATTTGCGGAACTTAAAGATAGACCATACAATCAGGAAAGCCAGGAAGATCAAGCAAGCTCCAATACTGATTCGATTATTAGCATCAAATATAAACAACACTGCAATAATCATCAGGCACAGCGTAGTAATCCCTGTAATATAAGGATAACCCCAGATACGGAATGTAGGTTGAGTCGGATAAGAACGTCTTAATTTTAATTGAGACAGACAGATACTAATCCATACTAACAACACGACAAAGCCGGGTACTGCAAGCAAAATGCCGAATACTTGATCCTGTGCTACATAAGCAAGCATAGATCCACCTAAAAGCACAACAGCACACAAAATCAGACTGTTGATAGGGACTCCTTTTGCAGATGTTTTGGCAAGTGCTTTGGGTGCTTCATTATTCGTAGCCAGTGAATGTAACATCCGCGTTGCTCCATAGATTCCAGAGTTGGCAGCAGACAATACAGCTGTAATCAGAATAAAGTTCATAATATGAGCTGCACCTTGTAGCCCTGTAGAAGATAATACTTGTACAAATGGACTGGTCTGGTCACTAAGCTGGTTCCACGGAATCAATCCGCAGATAACAAGAATCGGTAAGGTATAGAATAAAACAACACGTAAAATAAAACTTTTTACTACTTTAGGTAAAATTTTATCTGCATTTTCTGTTTCGGTTAATGTCAGTCCGATCAGTTCAGAGCCACCGTAAGAGAACATGACGACGAGCAAAGCAGATATAATAGCTGTCCACCCGTTAGGGAAAAATCCGCCATGAGCTGTAAAATTGCTCAAGTAAGGTGTAGGATCACTAGGAATAATACCAAATAACAACAAACCACCTAGTACGATAAAAATAATAATCATTCCTATTTTGATTCCTGCAAGCCAGAATTCAACTTCGCCTAGATTACCAACACTCATCGTATTAATTAACAAAATAAAAACAGCACTTGCTAGACTGAGTATCCAGAGTGGTACATCAGGCATCCAGTACTGAAGAAAGCTACCCGCAGCAATAACTTCTATCACACAGACCGATAACCACATAAAGCAGTACAACCAGCCTACAATAAAAGATAATCGTTCGCCAAACGCTTGGCGGATAAAGTCTTTCATATTCATATTAGGATAAACGGTAGCCATTTCAGCAATAGCACCCATTACTACTAATAGCAATATACCTGCGAAAATGTAGGTGAAAATAACCCCGGGTCCTGCTAATCCTATCGTTTCGCTACTTCCTTTAAAAATCCCTGTTCCGATCACGCCACCCATAGCCATAAATGTAATATGACGTGGACGTAATTTTTTCTGCAATGAAGCTTCTTCTTTGACGTTCAACGTTCCAATCCTCCTTCATAAATACACACACTCTATATATATCGTTCGTTCAGACTATCTATATTACACCAGAATGTGAGCATGAGAAATGAATTTAAATATGTAGTGCCATATCCTTATATTGTATGAATTAATGATAGCGCTTACAATATAAAAGACTAAATAATAAGGGGGAATATTAATGTTAAATAAGAATGTTTATATAGTATCTGTCTTAGTGTTTGTTTTGCTTCTATTAACGGTTTTACCTGTTCAAGCGCAAGCTGCATCGACCACATTTATTAATCCAGTAGCACCTTACTCATCGGCTGATCCTTTTGTTATGAAGCATACCGATGGTTATTATTATTTTGTGCATACGTCGCAGAATTGGGACAAAATAGATATTACTCGTTCTTCTTCATTAAGCGGAATCGGAAATGGAGAGCGCAAAACAGTATTTACCAGATCAACAGCGAACTGTACAGGCGCTAATTGCTATTCTAGCAATATTTGGGCACCGGAATTAAATTATATTGATGGCGCATGGTATCTATATTTTTCAGCAGGAAGTAGTGAAACAGGTACACCGAATCAACGGATGTGGGTGATTAAAAATACCAGTGCGAATCCGTTACAAGGCACATGGTCGGCACCGATTAAATTGAAAGATAGCAATGATTGGTGGTCGATCGACCATACGGTGGCTAACATCAATGGACAATTATATATCGCATGGTCACAGATCGCTCCGAACCAACCGCAACAGATCGCTATTGCCAAAATGAGTAGCCCTACAGCGATTCAAGGCAAAGCGACTATTATTTCTAGTCCTACGTATGCCTGGGAGACTTCCGGTGGAACAGTGAATGAAGCTCCTGCTTTTATTACGCATGGCTCCAAAGTCAATCTAACCTTTTCAGCCAGTGGATGTTGGACAGATGATTACAAGTTAGGTCTACTCAGTGCTAATCTTACTGCTGATCTAACCGTTGCTAGCAACTGGACGAAAAGTGCTAATCCTGTTTTTCAGAAAACAAATACTGTTTTTGGACCCGGTCATAATAGCTTTGTCAAATCTCCAGACGGCAAAGAAGATTGGATCGTCTACCATGCCAATGATGGTTCAGGTCAAGGATGTGCAGAACAACGAACGACTCGTATTCAGAAAATAAGTTGGAATGGAGATACTCCTGTGTTGGGATCACCGGTAAGTTCTGCTACAGCAGTTACTCGTCCTTCTGGTGAAGGTACAGGCGATATTTTGTACCGTATTAAAAATAAAAACAGCAGTAAAGTATTGGCTGTATTCAATGCTTCTACCGCAGAAGGCGCTAATGTTCTGCAATGGACATACAATGGTACAGGAGATCAACGATGGGCGCTTGATCCTGTATCTGGTGGATTTTTTAACTTGCGAGCCAGTCATAGTGGGCGGTTAGCTGGAGTAACCGGAGCAAGCACAGCAGACGGAGCAGATGTTGCACAATTTGCTTCAACAGGAGCGACCAGTCAACAATGGAGCTTTACCCCGACACAGAATCAATATTTTGAAATTAAAAATCGTAATAGTGGAAAATTACTAGATGTGACCAATGGAAGTCTGGACGATGGTGGCGATGTCAAACAATGGAGCGATCTGAATAATACGATACAACAGTGGATTTTTGAACGAGTGAATTAAACGTTTGGTCATATAAACACGACAAACTATAACAAAAAGAAGAAGCAGAACAAATCTGCTTCTTCTTTTTTTACTTTTTCAGTACACTTGCAAGCACGTCATCGATCATTTGACCGTTTGCAATAGCACCTGTATATAACCAGCTAGAATCAGCGCTAAAATCGTACACATGCCCTTTTTTAACAGCAGGGATGTTTTGCCATACCGCAGGGCTAGTGATTTCTTCTTTAGACTTTTCGGTACTGTTAATCAAAAATAAATAATCAGCATCCAAATCTGTTAACTTTTCTAACGAAATAGCTTGCCAGTTCGCTTCTCCTGATTTGGAAATTTCCTCTACTATCGCAGGAGCAGTTAAGCCTAGATCGTTATACAGTACATCTCCACTGGATAAATTACGACTGACTACATAGATACTTTTGCCAGTTACCCATAGAGCCGCAGCAGACTCGCTACCGATTTGCTGTTGCAATTGTTCTTTGGCGGATTTGGCTTTGGTCTCATAATCAGCTAATACTTTTTTAGCTTGATCGCTTTTGCCAAGTACATCGCCAATCGTTAGTAACTCTTGACGCCAATCGTTGTTTTGCGCTTTGCCAACCACATACGTAGGAGCAATCTGATTGTATTGCGCATATTTATCGCCAGCTACCATTTCCGCGCTATCCATCAAAATTAGATCAGGATTGGTATTCAGTACAGCTTCATAAGGAAGTGTAGAATCAATCGGTGGAACGTTAGCTAACTGCTTTTGCAAATAACCTTGTGTATTGCCTTCGCCAATCGCCCATTGAGCAACAGGTGTAACGCCTAGAGCTACAAGAGGATCTTCAAGGTAAGAAGCAAGTATACGTTGCGGATTAGCAGGTATAGTCACTTTATTACCGATCGCATCTGTTAATGTCCGTTCTGTAGCAGTTGATTCTGTAGTGGCTGTGTTTTCAGTACTTGTTGTTGGTGCTGTTGTAGATGTGCTTGAAGAACAAGCACTTAATAGTAACACCAGACTTAATAAAATAGCTGTTGCAGAGTAAGCAGTCTTTCGATTCATTTGTGTGTTCCCTCCACCAAGTTGTTGACAATGATTATCATCCTCACCGCTAGTATATCTTTAAAAGCACATCATCACAATGAAAAGTAGAGAGAACTTGTATATTTTCTTAAAATAGAGGGAGAGCACCTTTATCGAATCGGAAAATAGCCTGTTTTTTTCACCAATTGCTGACCTTGCTCGGATAAAATCCAATTTATAAAAGGTTGAATATTGGGATTAACCGAAGATGTTGTATCTTTTTTACGAGACGAAGCAGTAATCGCATAAAAAGGAGTAATAATCGGATACTTCTCATCCCGAATTGATGCTACATCTGGATACACACCATCTATAGCGAGTAGACGGATATCATCATTAGCATTCATTTGTGTTGCAAAATAGTGAAACGAATAGCCAATTGCGTTTTTGTAATTACGATAATCTGCGGTCTGTTCGATAATACCGCCCATTCCTGAAGCCACATCATCGACAATCGGAGTCATCGGTTGCTGATCACCCATCCAGCGTCGTAACATTGCTTGACTTCCGCTATCTTCAGGACGTTGAAATGCTCGGATGGGATCGTCATTGCCACCTACTTGCTTCCAGTTGGTAATTTCACCGGTATAAATCTGCTTGATCTGTGTAGAAGTCAGACTATGTACAGGATTATTTTTATGTACAAAAAATACAAAAGCTTCTCGCCCAATCGGTTGCATATTCAATTGTAATCCTTTAGCTTGAGCTGATTTCTGCTGTTCTTTGGATGGAGCAGCAGCAAAGATTATATCTACATTGTGATTGATTAAGCGTTGGTATGCTTTGCCTGTCCCTGTAATCCGAACAATACTTTTCGCATCATCAGGCTCATAATCTTGAGCAGGATACACAGCTTTGACAAATGCAGAATAGAGCGGATATAGAGCAGTTGCACCATCAAGCACCGGTAATTGATCCTGAGCAGACAATGTATAGGTAGAAGGGTTGTCCAGTGTTGATACTTTGCTATGATCTGCAAACGGACGATAATCATCTACATTTACATCTTGTTCACTCACAATCAGATGTTGATCACAAGCACGATCCACATGATATCCAATAGCAATCACAACAAACAATCCCAGACAAAGCTTGACCCCTATTGGAAAAAAGCGATGGCGAGCAATCGGCTGAATATTGCTAAGAATAACTGCGATAATCATAAGACCTGCGATCACTATAATAAAAGGGATATAAAAATTTTGCATATTGCTAAATAGTGCAACTCCCACCAATCCTACAACAGCTAGAAATAGTATAGCTAAAATAGCTCCAAAGCTTGCAAAAAAATGATCAACTCTGTCTCTTTTCAACAAAAATCCTCCTTCACAATCATATTCACCACTCTGTGTGCATCCTATTTTCAGCTTGGCAGTTATTGTACTGAAGAGTTTGCAAGCACATCTGTAAAATCATTTATCTGCAAAATAATCGGGCAATGATCGCTACCCATAATCTGATGATCTATTGAAGCATCAGCAAGATAAGGAGCTAGACGTACAGAAGCAAGAAAATAATCAATCCGCCATCCAATATTACGCTCACGTACTTTGGACATATACGACCACCAGCTATATACATCAGTAGTATCTGGATAGAAATAACGGAATGTATCGATAAAGCCAGTGTTCAACAATTCAGTCATTTTACCGCGTTCTTCAGTCGTGAAGCCTGAATTGCCATGATTAGACTTGGCATTTTTGACATCGATATCAAGATGAGCCACATTGAGATCCCCGCAAATAATAACCGGCTTGACCTGATCCAATTGCTGAACATATTGGCGAAAGCGATCTTCCCATTCTAAACGATACGGAAGGCGTGTTAAGTCACGTTTGGCATTAGGAGTATAGACATTCACAAGATAGAAATGTTGAAATTCTAACGTGATCATCCGACCTTCTTCTTCAAAATTCTCTTCTAGTCCGTAATGAACAGAAAGAGGTGCGATTTTGGTAAAAATAGCTGTCCCAGAATATCCTTTTTTGACAGCATAATTCCAATATTGTTGATACCGATCCCCATGATCCAGTTCAATCTGACCAGCTTGCAATTTGGATTCTTGGATACAGAAAATATCAGCATCCATCTGATCAAAATACTCATTAAATCCTTTTTTTACGGCGGCACGTAGTCCATTTACATTCCAAGATATTAATTTCATAAGTTACTTATCCTCCTTTGTCAGACTTTTCATAGTGTACCATAACCAGTTATGATAAGAATCTAGCGCTTGAACTCATAAGCGCATTCTACAATATTTTACATTTATCAAGACCAAAGGAGCTTATTGTGAAAGTATGTTTGCTTATCCATGGGTTCACAGGAGGAGAACATGAAGTCTCTCCGTTAGCTGAATATTTAGAAGCGCAAGGATATACTGTCAAAATGTTTACCTTACAAGGGCATGGTGGCAGTAAAGCGGATCTTAGAAATGCCACTCGTCTTGATTGGATCGATAGTGCTGAAGTTGAATTACAGCAATTGCTAACTACATATTCTAAAATACACCTGATCGGCTTTTCAACAGGGGCATTAATTGCGGCTCATTTAGTGGTGAAATATCCGAATCATATTTGCTCGTTGACAATGTTATCGACGCCTGTGTTTCCATTGAATCCACAGCAGATTATTCGAACACTGTATCAATGGCCGATGGTGAAAGCTTATATCCGTAATTTGTTTGTTGTGCCTTCTAAAGCAACACGTGAATTTTACCGGATTGTTCACGAATCATTTACGATCTATCCTCATATCAAAATCCCTGCACTTATTGTACAGGGAGATCAAGATCATCTTGTTAAAATGAAAAGCGCTTCTTATCTAGCAGAACATATAGGTACACCGGATACCAGAGTAATTATTGTACCTAAAAGTGGACATTTAGTCTGTTATGCAGAGCGTAAAAGCGATTTTTTTGCAGCTGTTCAAGTCTGGATCGATACTCACCATTTTACGTCTCCACAGTCATAATATGTTGCTGAATATTGGAGGCAAGACCTCCTACTTGTACCTGCTTAATAGCACCGTCATCATGCAGTTGTATAGTAACAAGCAATTGTGAAGGCACGTTCATCGTATATCCTTGTTCAAATACAAAGGGTGAAGTACTTGTTGCCGGAATCAAGTTATATTGATGCAAATAACACATTAATGCCCCTGTCGATGTTCCTGTAGCACTCTCTTCGGGAATATCGTATAGTGGAGCAAAATTACGACATTGTGCGATAGCATCACTATGCGTATCCAGTGTGAATAGATGATATCCGACAACATTATATTTTTGAGAAATACGTTTGATACGTTCAAAATTGGGAGTTATACGTTGTAAGGTATGTAATGAACGGATAGGGACAATAATATCACGTAATCCTGTCGATACGATCTGCACAGGTGCTTCTGCATGCAATTCGTCTACAGCGATTCCTAACGAATCTGCTATCTCTTGTCGATTGATTTCGATATCAAATTGAGGCGGTGTCTGTGTCAAAAAGACATGATGATCATCTTCAATATGCACATCCAGTATGCCTGCTAACGTTTCTATGCGATAATGACCTGCAACGATATGATTTTGCGTTACCATTAAGTAAAAGCTAGCAATCGTAGCATGTCCGCACAAATCGACTTCATGATTAGGTGTAAAATAACGAATCCGATAATCAGCAACAGTAGAAGGTAGAATAAAAGCAGTCTCAGAAAATCCTAATTGCTTGGCAATATATTGCATTTGTACAATCGATAAATGACTTGCTTCTAACACCACACCTGCCGGGTTACCGCCTTGATTTTGATACGAAAAAGCATCTAATGTATACACTTGAATGTCCATTTGTAATCTCCTTTCTTAACTATACGAAAGTATATCATGATCAAAAAGTGATTCAAGGAGCAAATTTGACTGTAATAAGGTAATAGCAGAAGTTCACAATAACGCATTTTATATTGTTTCCATTCCTCTTTTTAGCAACTAAATTGCTATTCACAGAAATATATGCTAGAATCCTACCGATGCTTTAATACAGCTTAGTCCCACTCCTTTAGTGCGTTACATTCTCCGTTTGGAGCGTGTATATTCGATTCAGGCGGATCAACGTCTCTCGGATGGACAGCCCGGCATATAGGACCGGTCAGAAAATCAAAGTGGAGGTTATCTCAAAAGATGAAAAAATTACCCGCTCTTCTTATATCTTGTGCATGTTTGTTCGGTACAGCTACGGTGGCTACGCCAGCCCATGCATTAATGCTGACACAAGGTATGCAAAATGAACATGTAAGTCAGGTACAGGAGCAACTGGCTTCACGCGGATATTTTCATGTTGGCGTTACCGGTTATTACGGTCAAATTACCAGCAAAGCCGTTAAAAATTTCCAAAGAGACCATGGTCTAATTGCAGATGGAGTCGCTGGCCCTGCTACATTAGCCAAGCTCAATCCATCGGGCAAAGTGAGCAATCATTCACTCAATATGCTAGCTAAAATTATTTATGCTGAAGCTCGTGGTGAATCATTCCGCGGACAAGTAGCGGTAGGCGCAGTCGTGCTAAATCGTGTACAATCCAATCAATTCCCTAATTCGATCTCTGCTGTCATTCTACAACCAGGGCAATTTACAGCTGTTCAAGATGGACAGTATGGCATGAAGCCGAATCAGATGGCTTATGATGCAGCAAGACAAGCATTAAATGGGGTTGATCCAACTAACGGTTCACTGTACTATTACAATCCTAAGATTGCGACATCCAGCTGGAGTATTGCACGTCCTAAAGTGATTTCTTTAGGTCAACATACATTTACGAACTAATCCAATCAATATACATGAATACTATGATCATATAGCCGTTTTGCTTATTCTGTCAGTACAGGAAAGCAAAGCGGCTTTTTGTTTACACCAAAGAAGTCGATCCAGATAATACTATTTTATTGGCTATATCTATGATTTCCTTACCCAATTGACTGATCATTTGGCACACTTTGGGTAATAGATACCATAAGCTTGTATGATATTGATAAGGAGGGCTGACATGAATCAAATTGCGGTACAACCTTATTACAAAGTAGAGCGCAAAATCGATGGACAAGAACAACAGCATTGGATCGATGAACGGATGCTTATTTTATATCATGATCGAGTAACGACCCACCGAAGAGAATTTGCTATTTTGGATGTATTTGATATGTCGTATCGCACATTTAGCGATGGCGAAGGGTTCTTTTATTTGCATACCCGCAAGGGCGTATTTTCATATATGATTCGTGATGATCCTTCTTTGTTTATTCAAGCATTCAAAGAATCTTCTTCGTCTTCCAAACTGTATTTTAAGTGACATAACAAAGTGTCTCCAGGCGAATATAGTAGACAGTTCAGATATGCATTTTGATAGTTTAGCCCTAATGATAGTTAGGGCTATTTTTATTTTGTGAAAAACTTTGAGATAATAATAAGATTATGAATAGAAAGAGAGATGAGTAGTATGGATTGGTTACAACCAGAAGTAGCATCAGAGTGGCGACAAGAAGGTAAAACATATGCACATGCTATTAATGAATTTGTACGTATAGGTATAGCAAGTGATTGGCAACAAGCTCAAGCAGAACCGGAGGAAGACAAGCGTCCTGTGTTAGCACCGGATATTATGCAAATGATTATAGCAGCGAATCAAGCTGATGATATAGAGCGTCTACATGAACAGGTGCCTCCAGCTTCTTCACCTTTGACTCCACAATTTGAAGAATCTTTACAACCGGTATGCCCGGTAGGATATATTCAAGATTATGTTGTAGTCGAAGCAGGCAATACGCGTGAACATCGCCGATTGTATTTAGCCAATACAGAGCAACTGATCGAAATTAAAAATGTATTGCGTATCGGCATGTCTCCAGACCAGCAGTATATAGCCAAAGTCACGACAGCAGGGATTAGTGTTGTACATAACCCCGATCTTGCTTTACATGGAGATCATACCGCTTATTTTAGTTGGGAACATATTCAGCAGACACTTAAAAAGAAATTAGCACGCTGGGAATCGCTAGCTGATTGTATATCCCCTGCAGATATTCTGATCGATATTATTCCATTTGCATCAGGAACCAAAGTATTGTTGATCAGTGCATATGGTATTTATATGATCGAAGGCGAACAAGTACATCTGTTATATCCTGAAATCGAAGAGATAGAGTCGTACGGAGAGGACTATACGACGATATCGGTTGATATGGCGCATGGAGCGGTCTCTTCAGACAGTCGCTGGATTGCTTACGGTAGCCAGATGAGTGAACATTACTTGTTAGATACGTATACGCAGAAAATACACAAATTTGAGCCAGCTTCCAGTTATCCGCATTACAGTCTATTTACGCAAGATAATCAAAGTGTATGGTACAATGCTTGTCATTTTTACAATGGAGCAACGATCAAAGTAGATCTTAATGATATTCAAAAAGATGTGCTCAACGAAGAAGATGAATTACCACTTATGGATCAAGAAATGCGTGTCTATGCAGGGGCTTCATTACAATCAGGTAATATTGTAGGCGATGCTTACGGATATTTGCGCTTGATCGATCATGATGGACAAGAAATATGGCGTTATTTTGTAGGCAGTACGATAGTAGGTATTGTTGTATCACCTGATGAAAAGTGGCTGGTCGTAGGCACACATGGTGGAATGGCACATTGGATTGATTTACAAAGTGGCTCTAGAGATGAGTATACGATCGGAACAGCCCCGATTCGTGAACAGAGCCGCTGGATTCTCTGGAAAGATCAACAACCGTTACGCTGGTAATCAAAGTGAACATGTACAGTATAGAGAAAGGAGTCTATTGATGAGCAATTGGATTGCAGGCGAATTAGAGGTGAATCAAGAACGAGCAATATATCCAGCACTGACGTTAGAACAAGTATTACAATCTCAATGGTATAACGATTATTTTACAGAAATTCGAGATATGAATAATGGTTATGTATGGTACTCTTTTCAAGACGTGCCGATTAGTTCTCATGTATTCTCAGTGTCTTTGTTATTCGAAAATTCAGTATTTCGCATGACGATGATGAGCATTTCTCATCCAAAGTATGGTCAATCCTGGGACGATTGGACAGAAGCAAAAGAGTTGCAACGCAAGCAAGAACATGATGCTTTGCTCCGCCAAGAACTAGAACGTAAACCAGATGTTCGGCGCTCCAAGCCTTATCCTTATATCGAATATAAAGTGGCCTATGGCAGTATTAGTTCATCGTATGATCCTCGTTCTGCTAGTTCTTCGATAAGTATTACCTACACGTAAAAGAATGTTATATGTATACAACGCAAAAAACTCTCATAAGAGTAAGAGAGCAGGGGGAAGTGCTGGGTTATAGTGCCAGTGCTTCTTCTGTAATGCGTTTGATATCAATCGGAGATAATGATTCTTCGTTAACCATATCCGGCAAAATCTCATTGAGAAAATAATCAACACAATGTAATTCAATATGCTTGATTTTGACGAGTGCATTGCGATACATGACGATAAATTCTTTTTCAGTATTTCCACGTTGCAATTCTGCAAAAGCTTCATAGACCTGATCCATTTTGTCCGCCACTTCCAAAATCAAACCTTCGACTGATTCGTCTTTACCTTCACGTAATTGCTGACGGAATATCGCTTTGAATTCTTCCGGAATATGTTCCTCGATAAAATGCTGTACCATACCTTCTTCTACCTGTTGGATCAATTTACGCAGTTCCATCGAAGAGTGCTTGACCGGTGTTTTGATATCTCCGATAAAAATTTCACCATAATCATGACTACTGGTAATCTCGTATAACTTTTTCCAATCGACAGTAACACCATGTTTTTCTTCGATATCAGCCAGCGTTTTGGCATATTGTACTACTTTCCACGAATGAGCAGATACACTGTGTTCTTCAAACTTAAATTTACCCGGGCAACGAATAATACGTTCTAATTCATTGAGTGATCGAAAATACGCATGAATTCCCATAACATAAGCCATCCTTTAGCTACATCAAAGTAGTAGATTTTGTTGAACACTTACATAGTCATAACAAAAAAATGTAAATATTCAGCAAGAGTATTGATAAGCTAAATTATAGACTTCATATGTTAGTAGGGTATTAACGCTGTATAAAATAATGTTTCTTTTATTTCTCTTTATATACAGAAATAAGCACGATAGCAGTATCTTCGCCGATATTTTTCACCCGATGCGGTACAGAAGCGTTCCAACTAAATGAATCGCCTTCATGTAGCTCAAATCGATCTTCACCTTGTTCTGCATAAATCGTTCCTTTAACGACCAGATGCACTTCTTCACCTTGATGCGCTATCGGCACTTCTCCTGTAGACGTTCCTGGAGGCACTTCGACTAACATCATTTGCATATTCGAGGTATGACCCAGATGAGAGACTTTGAGTTGGTCAGGGCCGCTTGAAGTTAATTCTCGTTCTTCTTTGCGAATCACTTGCATCCTTTCTTCTTGTTGCAGTAATAAATAACTTAAAGGTACTTGTAACGTCTGTGCAATACTTTCAAGTGTATTAATCGACGGAGACGTTTTGTTCGTTTCAACTTGACTCATAAATCCTTGAGATAATCCAGTTTCTTTGCATATTTGGGCAATCGTTATATTTTTACGTTTGCGAATGGAGCGAATCATCGAGCCTATATTCATCTAAATATCCCTCACTCTTCTTAACATTGTACTCTGATATCCTAATTAATCATCAACCATTATCATAGCGTAAAATGTAAAAAAAAAAAGCTTATTTCTAGTATTATATTGACTTTAATATTACTTATACAAATAATTAATTTATAATTAGAATATTTTGTTGACAATATTTTATTTATCTATTATAGTTACAAAATAAAAGTAAGTAATTAAAAGTAAAGAGGAGATGGCAAAATGAAAGTTAACGTAGCTACAGTAATTATGAGAGTGGTACTAGGGATTTTATTTTTGGCACATGGAATTAGCAAAGCACAAATGGGATTCGGTAATGTAGCCACATGGTTCCAAAGTATGGGTATTCCAGGATTTATGGCTTATATCGTAGGAACGATTGAAATTGTAGGTGGCATTTTGTTGATTGTTGGTTTGCTTACTCGTTATGTATCTATTGCATTTATTGTTATCTTGTTAGGAGCTATCTTCACAGCTAAATTGTCTGCGGGTCTGATGGGAAATGGACAAATGGCAGGATACGAATTGGATCTTTCCTTTATCGTGATTGCGTTGTATCTAGCATTAGCTAATAACACAAGTTGGTCTTTAGATGGATTGTTGTTTAAAAAGAATCGTACAACTGTATGAGTGCACCTTATACGTATGATATTCATTTTCCAGACGGCTATGATGAAAATCAGAAGTATCCTGTTATTTTTACTTTACATGGTAAAGGATCGAACGAGAAAAATATGTTCGATCTAGTATCGCCTCTAGCGAATCAATTTATTATTATTGGGATTCGTGGGGATCTTCGCTTAGGAGCTGGCTTTCAATATTATGAGTTGAAAAGTCTAGGCCATCCGATTCGAGAATTATTCGATCAATCCATCCAGAAATTGCAGGATTTTATAGCTTATGCTACAGAACGTTATGCGATTCATCCTCAACAACGTTATCTGTTAGGCTTTAGTCAAGGAGCTATCTTATCTATGAGTCTAGCATTAGTTATGGGTGAGCATTTAAGAGGAATTGTAGCATTGAACGGGTATGTACCGAATTTTGTAAAAGAAGAATATACTGTACAACCTGTGGATCAACTCTCTGTTTTTATTTCACATGGTGAATATGATCAAGTCTTTCCTATCCATATTGGACGAGAAACAGCAGAATACTGGCAACATCTTAATAATCATATTACATTCCATACGTATCCTTCAGATCATGGAGTATCTCAGCAGAATGCTCAGGATATATTAGAATGGCTATTATCTGATCTACAGGCAAGCAATACAGGAGTGAATTCAAAATGATGCCATCTTATTTTTTCGCACATGGAGCGCCTTCGTTAGTAATTGAAGATCATGAATATACTCAGTTTTTAAAAGAGTTTGCTCAGACCTTACCAAAGCCACCGAAAGCTATCGTGATTTTTTCAGCACACTGGGAAAGTCAGGTTCAACAAGTAAGCTATGCTAAACAATATGAGACGATTTATGATTTTGGTGGTTTTCCAGATGTTTTATATCAAATGACTTACCCAGCTTTGGGAGATGCTTCGGTTAGTGAACAGGTAACGTCATTGTTAGAACAACATCATATTGCTAGTCAGGCAGATGATTATCGTGGACTGGATCATGGAGCCTGGGCGGTATTAAAATTAATCTATCCACAGGTAGATATTCCGGTCATTGCTCTTTCGGTTAATCGTCATCTCAGCAATCAACAACAGTATGAAATTGGTCAAGCCCTTGGTGAATTGCGCGAGCAAGATATACTGATTATTGGTAGTGGTGGAATTGTGCATAATCTGCGTCAATTGAATTGGAGTGCAGCAGATCATCAAGTAGATTCGTGGGCAGCCGATTTTGACCAATGGATTCAAGAACGTGTTGAGCAGTGGAATATAGAAGAATTGTACCAATATGACAAGCTGGCTCCTTTTGTCAGTCAAGCCGTACCCACCAGTGAGCATTTTATTCCCTTACTATTAGCGATGGGTAGTGGAGATCAAAATCGACAAGCCAAACTATTACATCGAAGCTATCAGTATGGTAATTTGAGTCTAGCCGCATGGCAATTTAATTAATACAGGTTGTTCTATTTTAACGAAATGTTTTGTACATCGTTAGAATAGAGCAACCTTTTTTGCTATCTATTGATTTTAGTTGGATATCTATTTAAAATTCTAAAAAATATGAAACCTATCTGTATATTGTTACGTAGAAAGGTTATCTGACCTATATTTGTCTAAATTATGATACACTAAGAATGTCAGTTATTTAGCAAATATAGAAGAAGTAAACAGTTTGGCATAGATCAGAAATCCTCCGATTTTTTAACGGATGACGATAAAGAGGTATGCAAACAAATCTTGATGAATACAAAGAAGGGGTTGTGCGGTAATGACGTATAGTCATTTGTTTGAAATGAGTACATTTTTAGAAGCATTCGCAACACCTGTAGGCTGGGGATTTATTTTATCCCTTGTGATTATCGAAGGTCTGCTATCTGCGGATAACGCATTGGTATTAGCAGCTATCGTTAACAAACTACCTGCTCACCAGCGTAAAAAAGCGCTATTGTATGGTTTGTGGGGAGCTTACATTTTCCGTATTATCGCTATTGGAGTCGGTATTTATCTTGTGCAGATCGCATGGGTTAAATATATCGGTGCAGCGTATCTTCTCTGGATCGCATTCAAACACTTTTGGGATAAATTCAAAAGTAAAGACGGCGATGATGAAAGTGAAGAAGAAGGCGGTCTACAGAAATTACTTGCTAAGACCGGTATGAGTCTTTTTGTTCGTACAATCATTACTGTAGAGATGATGGATATCGCATTCTCTATCGATTCAATTCTAGCAGCGTTTGCTGTATCTCCTAACCCGTGGATTCTGATTGCGGGTGGATTATTGGGTATCTTGATGATGCGTCTAGTCGCTGGATTCATTCTGAAGTTGATGGATAAAATTCCTGAACTTGAGAATGCAGCATTTGTACTTATCGCGATTATCGGACTTAAAATGATTCTAGACACAGCAGGCATTTATCATATGGGACATGCTACATTCTTTGTTCTGTTGGTTGTAGTATTCGCCATTACATTTGTAATCAACCGTATCAAAGTAAGCAAAGCAAAAGCATAATAAGCAAGCTCCTTTGTCTTGATAGCAAAGGAGCTTTTTTTATTGTCTAGATAATAAACCGTTTACATTTAGAAATGAACATGATATTGTACGGATACGGATTGTGACTGATGATGCAGGCAAAACCTAAGTATATGTACCGCCCATACGTATTGGGGGATACATGTATTTAGGTTTTTTTTCGTTCTCAGGCAACTGATTCGATCAGCAATTAGAAAAGGGGATTTACGATGAAAAAAGCAAACTGGCTCAAAGTAGGAATAGTAGGTCTACTATGTGTATGGACATTAACAGCTTGTAATCAAGCAGTACCTCAAGCAAGCACCAATCAGCAGACCACATCAGAGACAAAGACTACAGTAACTACACCTGTCGCAAATAAAGCCACTAAAGCTCGAACAGTGATCACTACAGATGGTGAAGTGGATGATATGAACTCGGTTATTCGCTTTTTATTATATGCCAATGAAATGGATCTTGAAGGTATCGTATTGACCAGTTCTGTGTATCATTATGCAGGAGATAAGCAAGCAGGAATTAAGCCTTTTCGCTGGACAGGTACACAATGGGTATTTGATATGATAGATGCTTATGAAGAGATTTATCCTAACTTGAGCAAACAAGCAGAGGGTTATCCTACGCCTGACTATATTCGCAGTGTCACGAAGATTGGTAATATCTCAGATAAAGGCGAAATGAAAAAAGTAACCGAAGGTTCTGAATTTCTTGAGCAGTTATTTTTAGATGATGATGGACGTGATCTATATGTACAGACATGGGGTGGAACAAATACAACAGCAAGAGCACTTCAATCGATTGAAGAGAAATACAAAGATACGGCTGAATGGGCAGATATTCAGAAAAAAGTAAGCGATAAATTAGTGCTCTATATCATTCTTGATCAAGATGATAGCTATACCCATTATATTGCCAAAAACTGGCCCAATATTCGTATTATCAATGACCAATCGAATTTCTGGCATTTCGCTTATGCATGGAAAATGCATACCGATAAAGTAAATGACAAATTGCAAGGATCATGGAATGTGGAAAATATTCAGAAGGATCATGGTAAATTGCTTGATATGTATGCACTGATGGGCGATGGCAAAATGATCGATGGAGAACTTGCAGAAGAACAACGTGGTAGTGCAGATTATTTAGCTAACAATCCACAGTACAAAAAGTATGATTTTATATCAGAGGGTGATTCACCTTCATTCTTTTATCTAATCGATAATGGTCTACGCAGTATGGAAGACCCTAGCTATGGTGGATGGGGCGGTCGCTTTGGACAAGTTAGTGACACATTGTACCGTAATACTGTTCTTGATTATGATATCTATACCAAACAATATGAAGCTGAATATTCATTAATGCGTTGGTTTGATGATATTCAAAATGATTTTGCAGCTCGTGCAGACTGGGCGGTAGCGGATCAATATGCAGATGCGAATCATAATCCTACATTAACGATTAAAGAAGGATTAGATCTTACGGCTACGCCGGGTCAGCATATGACTTTGCATGCTGAAGGAACAGACCCTGACGGTGATCAATTGACCTACAAGTGGTGGAGATACTTTGAAGCCGATACGTATCAAGACTTTACAGGAACACCTGAAAAAGTAGAACCGACTATGGCGGGCGATCTAAAGCTTGGTCTACATCAAAAGGTAGCTAAAGGTGAACAAGTAGATACGATTGCTTTGACAGGTAAAGATACGAATACATTAGGTTTTACTGTTCCTACAGATGCTCAAGCAGGCGATACAATTCATATCATTGCTGAAGTACAAGATCATGGCAAACATCAACTTAAACACTATCAACGTGTGATCATTACCGTTCAATAACTTGATTTGATAAGAGTCACCTAGCCCACGTTTATCGTGGGCTTATTTTGTGCGATAATATACCTTTGAAATAGAAACAAATCAATAACTGCTTACTTGTGACTGTTGGATGATCAAACACTAAAGGAGATTCGATATGAACGGTGAAGTTCATCAACAATTATTGATTACAGCATTAGGGAATGCTTATCTAATACGGGGTATAGATGCTTCTCATCCCGAGCTGATCTATCAAGAAAGTATGCATGTTCAATTTAAATATCAGGAGCACAGCTTGTCATGGATCAAATGGTTAGATTATTTACGAGAATCAGGATATCAGCGCTTAATGCTAGTCAGTAGTCAGGCACCATCTTCATCCTGGCAAAGTAGTGGATTAGTAGGCGGAGGTAAGCCGATAGGTGTAAGAACGATCGGAACTGCGCTTGATATCGTATGGAGACCGAACTGGCAGGTGCATCGTCTGCCTTCTAAAATCACTTGGGACGTATCGTATACAGCAGAACCTTATGAAGCTATCAGACAAGAACAACATGCATTTAAGCCGCTGAGCGAATATAAAGCTCATTTACACCATATATTGCAACAAATCTCTATCTTTGCAGAGCAGATTGATCAGACATTCTGGCAACAGCAATTTTTTAATCCTGCGATAGAAATATTGCAAGGGTCTCAGACTGCTCCTAAGCTTGCTTTTGAATTGCCAGAAGTATATGCCGAAGAAGCATATCGTCTACTGAATGCTGTATACAAAGCATGGGTATTTGGAGGAATGGGATCTTGGAATGACGATCCAGCGAATAGCGCGCATAGTCATCAGTTAGAACAACAATATCGTGACCTTTCAGAACAGTTGTATACAGCGCTACTCCAATGCGCTCAAGCTGCTGTCAATTCGGTTGTGTTATAGATGTATACTTTATTTCATGTATATCTCACCAACATAGTTTATTACATCAAGGGAGGCATATGATATTGAACTGGCAAGACATAATAAAACGTCAAGATATAGAACAGCTTCGTCAAGCAGTACAGACGTTAGATGTGAATCAAAAAGATGAACGTGGTCGAACTCCGCTGATGTTATTGATTACCAATCGTTCGTCTTTGGAAGCGATTCAGCTTTTGTTAGAAAAGCAACCTGATTTGGAAATAGAAGATAAACTGGGACATACGGCTCTAAAAAAAGCGATTAAATTCAAACAAATGGCTGTGATAACTACTCTGATTCAAGCAGGAGCACGATTAGATTCAGAGCAAGGTATTTTAGCGACACCATGGAATTTTGCACGTCAACATCATCCCGGTATTGCAGATATGTTGCTAGATACAGTGGGATCAGTACGCTCTATTTTGCTAGCACAAGAAGAGCAACAGCTGGATGCCATTTTGTATGAAGAAGATATGGCGGTAGTATGTAGAAAAATAGAACAACTCGATTCTTCTGTTATATTGCATGCGGTAGTTCATCAATATAATTGGGATGATGGTCCAGAACCGATGTTGACAGTTGCTAAGCATCCGTTATGTTTGTCTATCACCAAGTTAGATATGTACGAATTACTAGAAGCAGACTACTGGCTTGCAAAAGAAGAGCAGGAGTTAGCTGAACATGAAGAATATCCGCGCTGGAAAGAACTGGCTCTATTATTAGATCGTGAATGCAAAGGAGAACATCATGGATAAAAAAGCGAAAAAGATTTTGGTAAACACATACTGGTCAGCACAAGGATGGAAATCAGCACCTATGTCGTTTGCAGGTGAAGAATTTGACTATGCTAAAAGTAAAGGTATGATGTTTGATCCGCTCTCTATCACTCATGATGCTATTATTCAAGACATCTATCGCTTGCATCAAGAAGTGATTACCAAAGAACAGGTAATGCAAGCTTTTTTACATAGTCTTTCGACACGTCAAACTCATTTGCGTAGTATATTATCTAGCTGGGCATTAACCGTTCATCTACCGCTACATACTTATGAAGAAAGACGCGCTGTACATGCAAATACGAGCAGTTGTGGAGATTGTAACTTTAACCGATTGATGTCCGATGATCAGTATACTAATGTTGATATCAATGTATTGAATTTTGAACGGATCAAGTGGGGTGGTATCCGTCTGAATCATTTACTATATTGCTGGCTAGATTTGAAATTATTTGTAGAACACTATCATTCAGCAATCACGGTTACACCGGAAGATGTACATATTCTAAAGCAGATGATCCATGCTATAGAAGAATGTAATGAAGATGAAGGTGCACGCAAATTAGAAAAGCGCTGGAAAGATCTTTTTCCAGCAAATAAACATGAACGTGATGTGATCATGGAAATATGGGGATATGCTGGCTTGCTGGTTCCTTTGGATACACCACGCAAATTACGCGGAGGTTCTGGTGACTTCAATGCAGTAGCCATGTGGCAAGGTGAAGATCGGTACTCATCGTCTGCATTAACATATTATTTTGGTGAATATTTATAAGAAATAGATAGCGATAATATAAGCAATGATCTCTACACAACGAGGAGGAATCTCTAGATGAGAGACAATCCACAACAACTGCATAAGCAAAAAGTGATAGCAGAAGTAGAACAGCGCTCACTAACTTCGGTGATGAATAATACGAAATGGAACAGTTTAACAGAAGCTATTTATTGTGAGCTTGCGTTTGCACCTGCATTTCAGAGTAAATATATATTGGAAGTTGAACCTTATCCGTTAGAGTTTGAACAAGATGTATTTTATTTAGGAGATTGGGAAAGCTTGAGTACAGCTTGGTACAATGTCGAATGGATAAGAGTAAAGCCTCGCTTACTTGAACATACAGGAAAGTACACAGCGCCGAATACGTTAACTATTGAAGCGGAATGGGTCAATTTATTGCAAAGGCTACGTATTCCATATGTGAAAAAAGAGCAAGATTACTGGATATATGGCTATGCAACAGCAACAGAGTATGAACAACTTGAATACTAAGCTGAGGTGATGATCGGTGTATAGCACAATTCGAGAAGGTGTTATTGAAGTAGAAAAAGAATTAACCGCCGCAGATTTAAAACAACTTCAACGTATGCCTGAACTGCGAATCATTCAATATAATCATTCGTTAGTGGCAGATACGTATACCGGGTTAAATGATCTAATATTTGCCGATCGCTCTGATATTACATTGCGAGTATATGGATTTTATGATGAGGTATGCGATCTTGAATTTCTCGAACAAATGCCAGCTTTACTTAATTTATCGATTGATTGTACAGGGGAAATGGCTCATATTGAGTCGATAACAACACTTCAACAATTGAAGCAACTCCATATAAATATATACCAGCTAGATCAATTTCATTTTTTAAAAGAAGTCCCTGAAGATCTAGAACAGTTAACACTAGGCAAAACATCTTCTCGTAAGCCCGATCTACAAGTGTTAGAACGTTTTACTCATCTAAGCGAATTAGTTATCAATGGTCATCACAAAAATATTGAAGTGATCGGGCAATTAACCACCTTAGAACGATTAGGATTACATTCTATTTCAGTGCCACAATTAGATTTTGTAACTAATCTCTATCGGTTATTGTCTCTTAGCATCATATGGGGTGGAACAAGAAATCTGAAAGCATTGCAGAAGATGACCGATATACAATATTTGCGTTTGTCCCAAATTAAAGGGTTAGATGATATTCAGCCGATCTCTGCTATGCATGGATTACAATATCTATATCTAGAAGGGTTACCTCATATTACTGAACTTCCTACATTCACAGAGTTGAACAAATTAAGAAAAATCGAATTAGTCAGTATGAAAAAGTTGAAAAATCTGGAGACACTTGAATATGCTCCGGCACTGGTTGAATGGGTTCATCGTGAAGCATGGGAAATGGAAGTATCATCCTATAAACCACTCATGCGTAATTTATCGCTACAAAGAGCATATGCCCATTTGAAAAATCCTAAAAAAATGGCTGCATTTGATCAATTGTTACATCAATACGGTAAAAAAAATACATTCCAAGAATATACCAACCAAAACGAAAGTTGGTGGTCTGATTTCCCGTATGACTCTAAACAGTCTGGATCACATGATAAATAGTAAAGAAATAGTAAGATATACCGAGTAAATAAGCCAAGTGTATCCTAATCTTACTCTTGTACGGCTTGCATGAATTCTAGTATTTTGCGGGTAGTATTCACATTGCGAATCGTCATTAACGGATATAATTTGGAGCTTACCAATTTGTTCATCTGACTTCGGGCAGCATCTTCACGACGGACTGCGAATAAAAGAGCGCCCGGTATGTATATCAATGTGCCTACACCAGCTTGGAGAGGAAGCTTCTCTACAATAGACTCATCATCGATCTCGTCCCAGAGAAAAAAGACATCACTTTTCATCTGATCATCATTACTCCACGCTTCGGGTAGATGCTCTATGACAGTTTGTATTTGCAGGATATCTCGAATCATGACTTTAATCTGTAGACCAAAATCTGTCGCTATCGCTTGTTGCAGAAGCTCTGACAATTCATGATGAGTCAGCGTAGCGTGGGAGAAGATAATATTGCCAGAGTTGATATAAGTAGTCACATGGTTCATTCCTGCGTTTTCAAATGTGACTTTGAGTGCTTTCATATTGATTTTGTTATTCCCACCGACATTAATGCCCCGTAGCAAAGCAATATAGATCATCAAGTCTGCTCCTTTTTATTCAAATAGTTATCGCATATAGATATAGTGTACATCGTTATTGCAAGGTTACAAGAGAACAGCCGCAATCGTTAGATACAAAGATTTTTCTATCTATCAAGACCATGTACCGAGAACGATAGTATCGAAAATAAAAGCCTGTACTTCTTTAGATCAAAGAAAGTACAGGCTCATACTCGAAGCTACTATATATTAAGCAATTATAGAGAAGAGGATTGCGGAACCGCTACAGAAGCTAGAATAGGTATAGATGCTACCTCTTGATCACTGTCGGCTAGTGATTTCCAAATAACTTAACTTTTAGATGAACGAAGTTTTTCGGCTTTTTGTATAAATGACTTCTGCTTGGCGGCACTACCACACAAACGGTATAACACCTGATCACGCTGGTAATCTTCTATCGTTTGAAGCTGTTGATCCCACGCTAGAATGATCTCAGGACGCTCTATATATGCTGTCCAAGCTTTAATCGGTTTAGCAGATTGACCGCTTGCTACTAAAATAGACATAAGCACAGGTACAAGCGATACATCCATTCCATGCGCCTCTACCAACGCTTCCGCATAATGATCTTGTGCAGATTGATGTTCTGTATCGACCATTTGCATATATTGGATCAATAAAGAGAAGTAGTTAGTACTATACAATCCCAGACCTAATATAGCATATGTTCCAGGCATAACTGACTTCTCACCAGGTTCTACATCGCTATACCATGCAAATTCCTGCATAGCCAGTTCTCCATACTCTGCAATTAACGGATGTAGTGCTGAATACTGCAACGCATTAGCAAAAAAACGATGCAAAGGAGATTTGGCTAATCCTTTTACAGGCAACAAAATTTTGGATTTACTGCTATATTTTAATTGATATTCATGCGGGAACCCTGTACGCAACAGATCACAAATATAAGTTAATGCTTCCCGATAATTGGATTCCTCTTCTGAAGTCAACTTGATCTGGATCGTCTGTAAAATATCATTGGCTTTACCATGAAAAAGATCGGTTTTTCGTTCGCTTTCGATCGTTCCACTACCTTGAAGAAGATAAATCTCTGCTTGATCTGAATGTAACTGAACTGCATATTCTAGATACGTTTGGCGTTGATCTGCATTACTTTTACCTATACGTAGTGCCGTATAGATCAATAACTCCAATTCTTTTGCATCGATAGCAGGGAGTGTATCTGCTGATTTGAGATGTAATGTCGTATTATATTCACTTTCCATATCGAAATAACGCGGTAAAAAGATTTCATTCGCCCAGTGAAGTAATGCCAGTCTAGAAGTGGATTGCCAATCACTATATAATTCTCGAAAAGTAATTAATTTTGTATCTGTATGCGCAAATAGCGATGAAATATTCTGTACATCAAGCGTCACTACATCTTGATTTAACATTAGATTAGCGAAAAAGAATAAATCTTCTTTTTGAGGCAATACCGGTAGATCAGACTTAATTTTACGATCTATAAAATCATTCAGAGCTTGTTGAAGCGATTGTAATTTGTCTGGATTGATCCATTGTTCAGTATGTACATACAGCGGTTCGCCTTGTTCATTTTCAAATGCAAATGAGACTGTAAAACGATAATCAAAAAAGTGACTACCGTATTCATCGGACATAAATAAAGTGTGCAGACGTTGTTGGAGTGCAGATGCATATTCTTCTTGTAAAAGTGTAGGGGAGAGATCATCAATAAAAACTTCACTTTCCCATGTGTAGGCGGAGTCACTCCATGAAAAAGGTTCTTCCACTTCGATAAAAAATGAACCTTGCTTATAACTGGATTTGCCTTTGCGGTAACCGACTTTGAAATAATCGCGCAGCCCTGCTTGTAATGAGCTATATCTTGGAAATTCATCAATACGCTTTTTTTCAGCTAGATATAATGGTTCAAGCTGTGACCATGTTTCTGATAACAAAAGTTCAATATGTGGATGCAAAGTAAAACCTCCTTGATCGGTCGCTAGTGATTATTACTTATTATATCATCTTGTACTCACAGTCAAAAATATCGAACCGACTGTATATGATCTTGATTATAATTTAATTGAACACTCTAATGTCTATTATAAATAAACAAAGAAAAAGGTCTCTATACGAGCTAGAGACCTTTTTTTATGAGTATTACAGATCACGATTAGATCGATTTGGGTTCAAATACAAGATCGCTTGTATCTGCTTCGTCTCGAATAGCACCGACAATTTTTTCTAAAATGTCTTCCATCGTCACCAGACCCACCGTTTGACCGGATGCATCAATAGCAATTGCCATATGCACACGACTTTGTTGCATTTTGATCAATACATCTTTAACAGAAGAAGTGGATGGGAAATGAGGCATCGTATGAATAAAATCAGCTACTTTGTAATCGCGACCTGCGGCTACTGCTGTTAATAATTCTTTGGTATTGATAAATCCGATAAAATGATCCGGGTTATCCAAGTCGATAACGGGGTAGCGAGTATATTCATATTCGTCCAATATCTCAATAATCCCGGCAAGAGGCATTTCTTTAGCAAGGGTAGCAATTTGAGACTTGGGAATCATAATTTCTTCTAATGTCCGCTCATCAAAAGTGAATATATTTTGTAAATAACTTAATTCGGTTTTGTTAATCTCGCCACTTTCGTAACTTTGATCTACAATCCAGCGTAATTCTTCTTCAGAGTATACCGAGTCATGACCTGCCGGCTTGATTCCGAAGATACGCAGTAGAAGGGTAGCCGAAGTATTTAGAATATAAATAAACGGATACATCACTTTACCGAACCAGTACAGTGGAGGAGCTAACAATAACGTCATTTTTTCAGCAAATTGAATCGCCAACGTTTTGGGTGCTAATTCACCGATAACCACATGTAAGAAAGTAATAATAGCTAAAGCAATCGCATACGAAAGAACAGTCGATAGCGCCGCTGGAACCTGTAATTGATCAAATAACGGGTGCAGTATTTTCTCTACTGTCGGCTCACCGAGAGCACCTAATACTAGCGCTGTAATCGTTATACCTAACTGACACGCCGATAAATAATAATCAAGATCATGAGCTACTTTTTTAGCGAGTACTGCTTTTTTGTTACCATCTTCAATCAACTGATCGATTCGAGACATCCTAACTTTCAATATAGCAAATTCTGCTCCTACAAAAAAAGCAGTTAAGCCGATAAATACAGCTACTAAAAATAAATTTAAACCAATTGTTCCGTCCAATGATTTCCCTCAGAAAGAGGGATTCACCTCCGTATAATTATAATTTGGCGAACCATACATATAAAATAGGTAAAGATTATGCTCGATAAAGTCGTACTTGTTTGATCTGTAAATGATCTTTCTCCGTTACTGTCCATACATAATCATCTTGTTCTAATACTTCACCGACTTGCACATCGGTTCCTTTGTAATGTTGAATCCAACCACCGATCGTATCAATCTCTTCATCATTTTCAAAAGTCATACCGAACTGCTTCTCAAGTTCATCTAATAAAGTACGTCCATTGATTAAATACGTAGTATCGTCGATAGGTTGAATATCAGCCACTTCATCAGCATCAAATTCATCTCGAATCTCGCCAACTAGCTCTTCCAATACATCTTCCATTGTAATGACACCTGAAGTACCGCCATATTCATCAATCACAAGCGCCATATGCACACGTTCTTTTTGCATGCGAATCATAGCATCTTGAATAGGGGTTGCTTCTTGTACCGAAGGAAGAGTACGCACAAATTGTTGTAATTGATGTTCTCGACCAGCAACAATATGAGGCAACATTTTTTTGACATTGACTACACCAAGAATCAAGTCTTTATCACCCGCTTGAGTAACCGGATAGCGAGTATAATAATTTTCATCCAGCGTAGCAATAATCTGTTGTTCGGTCATATTCAGATCAAGAGTCACCAGTGCCGTACGTGGCACCATAATATCGCGTGTTACTCGTTCGTCAAATGAAAACACATTTTCCATATAATCCAGCTTGGTCTGATTGATCTCGCCACCCTGAAAACTTTGAGTCATAATAATCTTCAATTCACTTTCAGAATAAATGTCTTCATGACCTGCTGGCTTTACGCCAAAAGAGCGTAGCAACACGCGTGAAGTACCATTCAAAGCCCAGATAAACGGGTTCATAATTTTACCGAACCAGTATAAATAAGGAGCAAGCATTAACGTCAATTTTTCCGAAAATTGAATCGCCAACGTTTTGGGAGCCATTTCTCCGATAACGACGTGCAAAAAGGTGACTAAAGCAAAAGCAATCGCATACGAAGCTATCGAAGCTGTAGCTGCTGAAACATTCAATAGATCAAATACAGGATACATTAATCGTTCTACAGCAGGTTTACCGATAGCTCCAAGTCCAAGTGCTGTTACTGTAATTCCTAACTGACACGCAGAAAGGTAATAGTCTAGATCGCTTGCTACTTTTTTAGCCAAATGAGCTTTTTTGTTACCCTCTGCAATCAATTGATCGATCCGGGACATCCGAATCTTTACAACAGCAAATTCAGAAGCAACAAAAAACGCAGTTAACACAATTAAAACAGCAAGTATGAGTAAATTAATGATCGTAATAATGTCCAATTATTTCCCTTAAAAAAGGGATTCACCTCCAGAAGTGTAAAAAGCCTTGTTCATTTTTTGTGTGATACATCCGTATAGAAAAGGTAGCCTACAAAGAACTTTGATTACAGTATGATATGTTGTTAATTGAGCAACTTGATCCATTTGCAATATCGCCTTCCCAATTGGACTACCCCCTCTCTTATAGTATTTCTATGATTATATCATGTTCTTACCCCAAGCATACAGTAGTAGGTGATGGTTCTTAGTTTGTCCACATTTCTAGAAATAATTACAAAAAGACCTCTTTTCGTAAAAAGAGGTCTTTCACTACATTATATATAGAAGGTATATACACCTATATTAAGCAATCCAAAAAAGAAAGATATAAAAGTATTTATTAAGATTGGTTAGGAGAAACCATGATTTTGACTTGATTTTTTTCTTTTAACAATGCTTCAAATCCTTGTTCTACAATATCATTCAAAGCAATACGTTTGGTGACTAATTTCTCGGATGAGAAGTATCCTTGACTCATAAGGCTGATAACCGCAGGGAATACATCACGATATCCAATAATGCCTGTAATATTACGTTCTTGCATAACGATCTGATTAGGATGAATAGGTGCTTCTTTTTCAAAAATACTAACGATCATAATCTGTCCGCTAAGCTTGGTAGATTGAATCGCTTGGGTTAAGACTACAGGCACACCTGTTACTTCATAAGCCACATCTGCACCGCCATTAGTAAGACGATGAATCTCTTGAACTACATCGACTTCAGCGGGATTAAGTCCGATAGCACCTAATGACTCGGCAGTGCTTCGACGTTCTTCTGATAATTCAACAGCATAGATTTCTGCCGCTCCTGATGCTTTGAGCGCTTCAATCACAAGTAGACCGATTGGACCTGCACCGAATACAACAGCACGATCGCCGACTTTTAATTGACTTTGACGAACAGCATACAAAGCAACCGCAGAAGGTTCAACAAGTGCCCCTTGCTCATATGATACGCTATCTGGAATTTTGTGCACCATATGTTCATCAGCAGCTACATATTCAGAGAAGCCACCGCCACCACCGGCAAGCCCTAAAAATCCCATATGTTCACAAAGGTTATATTTACCTTGCTTACAAGCTGTACATTTTCCACATGCAAAAATAGGCTCTACCACTACGCGGTCGCCAGCTTGAACTTTGGTAACACCTTCGCCGACTTCAACTACCTGTCCGGAAAATTCATGCCCCATCACTACAGGCGCTTGTTCATTTGTTAACGGATGATTTGTACCTTGCGAAATAAAGATAGGCCCTGCCGCATATTCATGTAGATCACTACCGCAGATACCGCACCATTCTATTTTAATTTTTACTTTACCTGTTGTTACTTGTGGTTCTTCAATTGTTTCTACTCTTAAATCTTTAACACCATGCCATCTTAATGCTTGCATTCCTGTCATCTCCCTAGTCTAAAATGTATCATTTCAAAGTTAAGTATAAAATAATTTAGGAAACGTTTCCGAAAAATATGATGTCACATTATTGACATAAAGTCAAATGATTTTACTAAAAAAAGTGATCATCATCATTGAAACAATATGATCTTTTTACATTGACGTGTCATCGCTATCAAACATATAGAAACAATAATAGTAAAAATGATGAATCCAGATGGTCTCCCAAAGCTTGATCAAGCTTGTATAGCATTGCCCATGATATAATGGATGTAAATCATGAAATATTTCACAGTATTATGGAAACGATTCCGATTAGGAAGGACTATTAATATATGCGTTCAAAAAAAGTAACGATTGAAGATGTAGCCAAGCAAGCAGGGGTAGGTATTGCTACCGTATCTCGAGCTTTGAATAATAGTACAGGAATTAGCCAGGCCACCAGAGCACGAATACTACAAATTATTGATGAAATGGGCTTTACACCAAATACATCTGCTCAAAGTCTCAAAATCCGTCAGACCCGTCAGATTGCTCTTGCTGTTCCTGATATTCGCAATGCTATTATTCCTGATATTGCTTGGGCAGTAGAGCAAGCCGCCAAGCAACATGGATATCGAGTTGTACAGATTAATACACTGGGTAACGCAAGATTGGAGTTGGAAACGTTACGTGAAATCAAAAAACTTCATGTAGATGGATTAGTGATGATGCCACTTGCTTATCCCAAGTCACTTGAAAGTATGATCAATCAAGCTGGCATTCCTATCTCGGTTATAAATTATAGTAAAACGCTAAGCCCTGATCTTAAAGCTGATATTGTTGGTCTTGCCAGACAAGAAGGTAAGCTCGTTATGGAACATCTTATTCAGATTGGACGTACCCGTATTGCTTATGCGGGAGCACCGAAAGATAAAATTGAAGAGCGTTATCTAGCATATGAACAATCGGTTAGACAGGTAGACGCTTCACTGGTGTATTTTGGTGAAGATTTTACATTTGAGACCGGACGACAAGCGGCTAATTACTTTTACCATTTGAAGCATATGCCTGATGCAATCTATGCAGTGAACGATATGGTCGCGATTGGAATTGTGAATCGTTTCAAAGAGTTAGGGGTTCGTGTGCCGCAAGATATCGCTGTAGTAGGGATTGATAACAATTTGTGGACAACGATCACAACGCCGCAAATTAGTTCGGTATCCATCATGGGGAATGAAGTAGGCAGATTAGCAGCAGAATTACTACTCAAACGCATTCAGTCACCGAATATCTCGGCATATGAACGTGTAGAATTTGAGCCTAGATTAATCGTACGAGAATCCAGTGTAGCCTCTCATCAGTATTCGCATATTGATATACAAGACGACAAATAATTGCTTTTTATTTAGTTACTTGACGAAACTTTATATTTTAAATATACTAACTTACATAAAGTAAATAAAATGAGTTTTGAAGATCATTGGATCAAAACTATTTTATTTCACTGAATGTCATGTTATTTATACGGATTATTGATTATGATGAATAGGCAAGTTAATAACAAAGCAGATTACGATTCTAAATTTGATGGAGGTTACACTTATGAAAATTCTAGTTACTGGAGCTACAGGTCAATTGGGTTCACTTGTTGTTGAGCAATTATTACAATCGGTTCCTGCTAGTGATATCGTGGCAAGTGTACGTGATCCGAAAAAAGCAGAGCATTTGAGCGCCAAAGGTGTAGAAGTTAGAGAAGGTGATTTTGCCCGTCCTGAAACGTTAGCTTCCGCTTTTGCAGGTGTTGATAAATTGCTTATGATCTCTACATCTCCGGGAAATCGTGTTGCTGAACATCAAGCTGCTATCGATGCCGCCAAAGCCGCAGGCGTTAGCTTTATCGCTTATACCAGTGCACCGAATGCACAGGAAAGTACATTCTTTTTAACCGAAGATCATCGTCAAACTGAGGATGCTTTGGTCGCTTCAGGAATCACATATGCTATTCTACGTAACAACTGGTATTTGGAAAATGAAATGGGTACGATTCAAGCTGCATTACAAGGTGCTCCTTGGTTAACATCTGCTGGAAATGGTAAAGTAGGCTGGGCGATTCGTCGTGATTATGCAGAAGCAGCAGCAAATGTGTTAACTCATGAAGGTCATAATAATAAAGTCTATGAATTATCAGGCCCATTATTGACACAAGAAGAACTAGCAGCCATTTTGGCGGAAGTGAGTGGGAAAGATATTTCTGTTCAACAAGTAGATGATGCTACGTATGAACAAGTCATGAAAGAAGCAGGCGTACCTGCTGATGCGCTTCCTTTTGTAGTTGGTATCCAAACAGCGATCCGCGAAGGTTCACTCGCTGTAGAAAGTCAAGATTTCGAAAAAGTATTAGGTCATCCGAATACACCACTTCAAGAAGGATTCCGCGAGATTTTAAATCAAGGATAATATAACCACCATATAGATACACCCATAAGTCTGCTTGTACAGTGAACGATGCTGTAGAGGTAGGCTTATTTTTTTATAGCATATGATACAATACACAAAAAAGTAAATTGAGCTTCAATTCAAATAGTCATAACAGCAAGCTTATATGAATGATCGTGAGGGAAGTTAGAATGTCAGTTGAAAATCAGTGGATTGTACAATGGAAATCGACTCAATCGTTAACACATCAATGGATGTCTGTAGGAGCATTCCATTCTTTTATATATCCAGCATTGATTCTTATTATAGATGGACAAGCGATCTGGAAAATAAACGGTGAACGTATTCAAGTATCATTTGGTCAATTGATTGCAGTAGAAGCATATTCGCTGATTGAAGTGTTAGAAGGCGGTCAACTTGATCTGTCCGGTTGGTGCATTGAATTTAATACATATGTGCTGACCGAAAATACGTCAACATGGAGCCCTCATCTATGGTCTGTTCCAGCAGAAGGAACCTATCAGAAAGTGCAATTAACAGGTGGGGTTGTTGCGAATATCAGTCAACATTTGAGTAAAGAAAGTTCAGATCTACAATATGAATTATCGGTAAAATATCCATCTGTTATCTATGAATTGCTCAACTATATATATCAAGCTCAACATCATATAACTGATGATCAGCAAACGCTAACGCAAGGTATTATCCGTTCTGCTGAATATATGCATACTCATTATGATCAAGTGATTACCCGTAAGCAGTTAGCAGAAATTGCCGGAGTAAGCCCTTGGTATTACTCGCGTAAATTTAGTGAACGATATGGGAAGCCACCGCTTGATTATCTAGCTTCGTTCCGTATGTATCGTGCGCAAGAACAATTGATCTTTACCCAGACCAATTCGCAAGACATTGCCAAACAGTCTGGTTTTGAAGATACGCATTATTTTAGCCGGCGATTCAAGCAGGTTGTCGGTGTGTCGCCAAGTCTGTATGCAGGAAGTCTATCGTCTCGTAAAATAGTATGCCTTTCTGCAACCTGCGCTGATATTATGATCAATCTCGGTATTATCCCTTATGCAGTGATGGTAACGCCGCTTCTATTAGCACCTCATCAATTGCAACAATTTGAAGCACATGGTATAAAGATCGTAGAGATGGCACAGTATGAACAAAATATTGGGCAGATTCAGCAATTAACTCCAGAATTGCTGATCGGTAATGTATGGTCTGAAGAAGTGAGACAACAGTTACGCGCGATAGCCCCTTTTATTACGAACTTGAGTATTGATGTGCTAACGTTACTGCAACAATTGTCTTCTATATTTCACAAGCAAGCAGAAGCAGAGCAGATTCAATTTCATTTAGAACAAGAGATCCAGATCGCCAGACAAAAGCTTCAACCGATCATTGATACGCAAGCAACGATTATGGTTTTGCGAATAGAGCCTTACGGTTATCGTTATCTAGGTGTAGATGCTGTTGGTGTAGCTAAGTTACTATATAGCCAATTGGCATTGAGTGCACCCGAAGTATTACAAGAAGGCAAGTCATGGTTCAATCCTTGTACATTAGAGCTGTTATTGTCAGCCAATCCTGATTATCTCTTTATAGAGAAAAGGATGATAGAGCAGTTCAGTACCGATGAGAGTATGCAAAAATTGCTAGAAAGTGATACGTGGCAACAGTTAAAGGCTGTTCAACAACATCAAGTGTTCGATATGGATACTCGTCTCTGGGTAGAAGGACGAGGGATCACAGGATATAAGATGATGTTAAATGAAATTGTGACTAATTTGACAGGTGAGTTATAAAAGAGTGCACAATAATTCAAATCAATACGCACGATTCCCCATGTAAGGAAGAGTTGTTGTCTGATACTATATGATAATAATAATCATTATCATATAAGGAGAGATACAGATATGTCGCGTCGGTTGTTAAGTTGGGGAATGATAGTCATGATATGCAGCTTGTTGTTATCCGCTTGTGCTAGCGGTTCGAATACAGAAGCTAATACAGCAAAAGCCACTGAGCAAGATACAGCTACCAAAGTAGTCAAAGATTATTTCGGGGAAGTTACGATTCCACAGCATCCCAAAAATGTACTGGTGCTTAGTTCGATCTATGCAGAGTATTTGATTGAAATGGGTGTTCCGCCACAGATGGTTATTTTTGTACCTGAGGTAGAGCCGGATTATCGTGCACCTTATTTTGAGAAGAATGGCGTGCAAATGATTCAAGCAGAGCAATATCAATACAACTATGAGCAATTATTATCATTATCTCCTGATCTAATCGTAGGCATAGGTGTTGGTATGGAGCCGGGTACGTACGAAGAATTATCTAAAATTGCACCAACTGTAGCGATTAATGCAGATAGTGAAATGAAAACAGCCATGCCTGATCTAGCAGCTATTTTCGATAAAACAGAAGTGTCTCAACAGGTATTAGCCACATTCGATGCTAAAGCCAAACAAGCTAGAGAACAAATTCAACAAGCGATTGGTGATAAAACCGTATTGATCTTGCGTGTTGAATCCGAACGTTATCGTGTAATGGGACCCAAAAGCTGCGAACAGTAGTGCATTCTTTTATCAAACGCTAGGTCTACATAGCCCTGAAGCGATCAAAGACTCGACCGATTGGTTTTCTCCAATATCACTCGAAGCTTTACCTGATATGAATCCTGATTATATTTTTGTCGAAGATCGGATTTTGAAAGATCACGATAATACCGAATCGATGAAAAGGTTAAAAGAAAACAAAGTATGGGCAAGTCTAACTGCTGTCAAAAACGATCATGTTTTCCCGTTGAAAACAAGTGATTTTGTCCATGGAGTAGGCCCTGTTGGTTCAGTATTGTTAATGAATAATGTTGTCGAAAAGTTGGTGAAATAAGATGAATACTCAACCGCTCGATATTTACGATATTACGATTATTGGTGGCGGCCCGGCGGGAATGTATGCTGCTTTTTACAGTGGCATGCGGGCGATGCGTACGAAGATTATTGAAGCTAAGCATGAACTCGGTGGATTTATGCGTACGTATCCTGAAAAGTTGGTCTGGGATGTAGGCGGAATTGAGCCTACCCGTTGTGAGCAGATTATACAATCTTTGGAGAAACAAGCTCAAACATTTGAACCTACAATTGTCTTTGGTCAGGAAATTGCTCATCTGGAACGTCTTGAAGATGGTGTGTTAATGCTGACATCTAGAACCGGTGAACGTCATTATACACGCACGATTGTATTATGTATCGGTAGAGGAATGACTCAGATCCAGAAGCTAGATATTCAAGGCGCGAATCAGTATGAGCTTACTAATCTACACTATACAGTAACCGATCTTTCTCGCTTTGCCGGTAAACGGGTATTGATTTCTGGTGGTGGAGACTCGGCAGTAGATTGGGCAAATGAATTGGCTGGATTAGCGAAGGAGGTGACTGTTGTTCATCGACGGGATGAATTTGGAGGGCATGAACACCCTGTTGCTCAGATGAAATCTTTTGCCAATGTACACACCCCTTATCGCATTGCTCATCTACATGGTGCACAAGATAAGATCGAATATGTTGAAATTGCACATATGCATACGGACGAACTACAACACATTGAAGTAGATGAAGTTATCGTCAATCATGGATACGATCGTAATTTCGGTAATCTGATGGAATGGGGCCTAGAACGGGAAGATTACGGAGTATCTGTAGACGCACGTATGCGTACAAATATTCAAGGCGTATTTGGTGCAGGAGATTGTATCACATATGGAAGCAAAGTTAGGCTGATCGCCGGAGCATTTAATGATGCTGTACTTGCGGTCAATGCAGCCAAATTGTATCTGGAACCGGATGCTTCTCATATGGCAGGCGTGTCTTCTCATAACGCGCGTTTTTATGAGAAAAATAAAAGTATTCATTCATAAGTTAGCGTAGCAAGTATAGCATGATGATTGATTAAGAAATGAGTATACCTAATAACGATACATCCAAAATATCATACAAGTAAGAATTAATTATATAGAAGTTATGATAGAACGAAAAAAAGAGTGAACCATTCTGTATGTATTACAGATTAGTTCACTCTTTTTTATAAAAGTATAAAACAAATGAAAATTATTTTTTAGTCAATTTGATGGTCTCTTTGCTGTTACTTCCAAAATTAAATACATCATCGACTTCTAAAGCATATTTAGATATTTTTTGACCTTTTGGCATATCGAATACGATATATCCATCTACTTGTACACCGGGATTAATATTATCTAAAAAGAATTTGTTTTTAGAATCCATATACATCACAGCTGTAGAATCAGGATCATATGTTGTACCATCACTAGAAACTAATTTAAACATATTTGTAGTTACCATACGTGCTTGCTTATCATCATTACGAACAGAGACAGGGATGACCCAGTATTCTCCATTAGCTTCTTGTTGTAAAAACTCATTACCTACGCTACTTTTTACTTCTGGCGTATGTATAGCCGTTGCAAAATGACCTACACTAACGGTATCTCCAATAAAGTATTCTTTCGTTTTCTCTGTAGTAGAATCAGTATTGGATTTGGATGTTGCAGAAGCTGACTTGGTATTACTTGTTGTATCTTCTTTATCATCATTCATACTACCTGCTGCTAAAACACTAAAAATTAGACATGCGAGTAGTGTATACGTTATCTTTTTCATTTGTAATTTGTTTCCCCTTTTGTTTTGAAATCATATAAAGTAAAACGGCTGCCAACCCATATGCGATAACATCATTAAAATCAAAAGTTCCTTGAATAAGGTGAGGGATCTGAAGAACTTCACTACCAATTCCAATACAAGGAATACCGAATATGATGCTATGAGTGACTATTTTTCTAGAATGTTGCCAGATCTGATATATGGTATAAGCAAAAGCATATGCCCATAATCCATCAGGTAAAGAGTATTTCACAAACGCTGGAAGAGATAATGTGATTCTTTCTCTAATAAGTGCAATAAAAGAACCTAAACCCACATGATCAATCCATTTAAATACTAATAAAGTATCTTGTCGGAACATGATATAGATAAAGCTCCCAATAACGATAGGCATTACCACATGTAATCCGAATTTTCTTATAGTAATTTTCGCACCTCCCTTCCACATTTTACAATAAGAAGGTAGTATATTGTCAATTAATTTATTACTTTAGGCGCATGTTTATTTTACTAATAAAGGTGAAAATAACTTTTTTAAATTAGAAAAATTTAATAATTTAATTCTTTAGTATTTATTATTTTAAATTTAATGAATCTTAGTGCCTACATAGTTGTGAAAATCGTCTATTTATTAATTCATAAGAAGGTTATCCTACTTTACAGAAAAAAGAATTTAAATTACAAAGTATATTTGAATACAAATAACCTCGCTAATGGAGTAGCGAGGTCGTTTACTTATTTCGTTATATTAATTCGTTTATGATTTCAAAAAGCCTTTAGTCATCTCGTACATCTGGTGGGTGTATTTATCGATATCATCACGTGACATTCGTAGACGATCTACCGAAGAACCGTAACCAATTTCTTGTTTGCCTGCGGCTAATCCTTCAAATATACCATCTGCAAAAGCATCTAACGGCTCGCCTTGAGTATGTTGTCCGGCTCCACCTAAATCTGTATTTACAGCAGGAGGTGCAATTTCTATCACTTCAATTGATGTATCTTCTAACTGGTATCGAAGACTCATCGTAAATGAATGGAGTGCTGCTTTGGTTGCTGAATAGATAGGAGCAATCACAAATGGTGTAAAAGCCAATCCCGAAGTAACATTAACAATAGAAGCATTTTGTTGAGTCGCAAAATAAGAAGCAAACAACATCGAAAGGTGAATAGGTGCTTCAATATTGATCGTGATTTCTTTGCTAAAATCGCTCCAATGGTTCTTAGCATCTGCTGTTAATACATTTAAGCGTTGCTGAATACCTGCATTATTAACAAGCACATTTACTTCCGGATAGTGAGTGGTGACCCAATCCAATAGTTGAATCCGTTCGGCTTCATTTTCCACATCGCATACACGTGTAATTAATGTTGGATATTGTTGCTCTGCTTGTTGCAGAACCTCTTCACGTCGTCCACAGATAATCACTTTATTACCTGCTTTCAAAAAACGCTCTGCAAAAGCAAGTCCAATTCCTGCACTTCCACCGGTGATCAATATCGTATTCCCTGTAAGCTGCATAATGATTCTCCTTTAGTTCATTGATTTGGTTAAGATTAGAGATCAAATAAATAGATAGAAAAGTGTCTTATCTCTTATTTGTACAAAAAAGAGCATGTTGAACTGATAAAAGGGCTGATATACTAAATAAAGAAATACATAACAAGGAGAATATATGCACAACATCAATCATTTACAGCTACAAAGTACACAACGATACGATGAGTTCGATCCTCAGCAAGAGGGAAATAAAAATGTGACTTTTATTGATTTTGTAATCGATGGCCAATCTCTTTATACTATGCTAAAAAAATATGATAGGATTCCCGCATTAGGATGGGGAGGTGAAGAGTATCAAAAGCAAATCTTAGATTATTATGCTTTGAAGGAGCAAAAACATGTCAAACTCTATATCGTTACCACCAGCGTTGAATGATAGTATTGAATCTATAGGTATGTCTAACGGGTTAACATCTGTTTTTATTGAAGTTTTATCGATTAGTGGTTCTCTATTAGCTCAAACCAATCGTGAAAAAGAACTGATCATCTGGATAGCGCAAAGAGATCAATCTGTTGTGGGTATGGGAACAGTGAGTTTTGATATTGATGAAATGCCATGGACGATTGAACATTTTTCGATAGAAAAAAGCTTTATATTGAAAGTGATTTTAAAAGCAATAGATGGACTAGGTTGGGAAAAATTAAGCTATCAACCTCAACCAGAATTTATTATAAGTTGCTTACAACAGTTTTATTCAATGATTGAAGTATTTAATGAAGAACATGTTAATATCAAAAATTATTTAGAGTGGGCAGAGATTGAAGAAGGTGATGATCGACCAACGATTCCAATAGGATATCCAAAGTGTGAAAAGCACGATATTTATATAACATGTCATGGATGTGTACTATGCAATAGTGAAAGCTGAAGAATAGGAGAATCATGATGAAATTTATGATCATATTTGGCCCACAAGCGGTAGGGAAGATGACAGTTGGTCAGAGTGTTGCAGCTAAAACGAATTTCAAATTATTTCACAATCATATGTCGATTGATCTAGTGTCAACTTTTTTCGATTATGGCACATCTGCGGGCAAGCGATTGGTACATTTGATTAGGCAAGAGATATTTGAAGAAGTATCCAAAAGTAATTTAGAAGGACTGATTTTTACATATGTATGGGCATTCGATCTACAAAGTGATTGGGACTATATCGAACAAGTTACAAGTCTTTTTCGCTCTAGAGGAGCAGATATCTATTTCGTAGAGCTTGAAGCCGATCTCGAAGAACGCAAACTAAGAAACAAAACCGAGCATAGATTATTACACAAACCTACAAAGCGAGATATACAATGGTCAGAAAATGAACTCATTGAAACGAGTCAAACGTATCGACTCAACTCATTACCCGGTGAGATACAACAGCAACATTATGTACGAATCAATAACAGTAATCTATCCGCAGATACGGTGGCACAACTGATTATAGAAACATTTGAATTGTAACAAAGTGATATAAGCGCTATGGATATCATTAATTTTCCAATATAAAATCAATATCTGGAAAAAGGAGGAGATATCATGGATCGCGTGATAGTGATCGGTTGTTCAGGTTCGGGAAAGTCAACTCTTTCGCAAAAGCTACATAAAATATTACAATTACCTATTATTCATCTAGACCGTTATTACTGGAAAGCGAACTGGCAAGCAACAGAGCAGGGAGCATGGGATCAGAAAGTCACAGAATTTGCGCTGACAGATCGATGGATTATAGATGGAAATTACTCTAGAACATTAGATATACGGATTGAGCGAGCTGATGTTATTGTCTTTTTGGATATGCCTAGATGGTTATGTATGTATCGAATTGTGAAGCGAAGAATACAGTATCATGGCAAAACAAGACCTGATCTTAATAAAGATTGCCCCGAAAAGCTTGATATCGGTTTTTTGAAATGGGTATGGGATTATAGGAAAAGAAATCGAGTTAAAACACTAGAAAAATTGAAGCAAGTGAAACAACATCAAAAAGTTGTGATTATACGTAATAAGAAGCAATTAGAAGAGTTGGTAGAGCAATTATCAAGTTATTAAAAACGAAGGTAAATTGAAAACAATGCTAGACGGTAACTTGTCAATAAATTCAAATTACTGCTATACTTTTCATATACTATTGAATTGGGGGTCATACCGTGGCAATGTTGGTAGCAGTGCTAGATTGCTCGTTCACTACAAAGGCCTTACGCAAAGCCTAAACGGGGCGCATATCTTTGTGTAGGGCGCGATAAATGTAATGATATCGCCCGGTTTTTAACGTATGTGGGTATACGTAGGCTTTGCACCTTATGAATGATTTAATAAATATAAGGGGCTGAAAGCAATGCAAACACCATTTATTCAGAATGATCAATTAAATTTTATTAAAAAACAGGCAGACTTTCTGTTGAAAACTATGCGTAGCGTTGGCGATCGTAAAGTGTTAGAAACAGTCAGAGAAACTACTGTTATGAACGTTATACAAGCTTTTGAACATTTGACTCCAGAACAAAAAAGTCTGTTAGAACAGTTGTCTACTTATGAAGCAACTCATGATTTGGAAAATTATCTGGATGAACTGGATGCTTATGTGATTCCATTTCCAGAAGTATCGTTGAAGCAGATTCAGAAGCTATTTCCCAAAGCCAAAAAGCTGAAAACACCTAATCTAGAAATGATCGATTATACACATACTACGTATTTAAGATGGACAGATATTGCTACAAACCGTCTGTATATCGTATATCCGTATCAAGATCAGATGGTGGGGATTGAAGGACAGATGACTTCGATGAACAAAAAAGGATTCTGTATGTTTTGTAATCGACATCGTGAGCTGGGATTTTTCAATGTGAAAATCAAAGCAAGTGGATCACCAGATAATATTGCTTCTGTAGGTCAGTATATTTGTGTAGATCATGAAGAATGTAATCATAATATTGCTGATACTACAGCATTGGAGAAGTTTATTGCTTCAGTGGGGAAATAATACAAAAAGGTCGCTCTATGAGCGATCTTTTTTTGTGATGTGCTGTGAATCTCAGTTAGAAATAAATAACCTTTATTTCTTTATTTTTTATATCCATTTATTTCTAAATATGATATATTTCAAATGGAATAAATTAACTAAATAGGTTAATTATATTCAAATAAAACAAGGAGGATGATCAGCAATATAGAAGCAGATAGATGCACAGTAAGTCAATAATAATAACGAGAGGAAGATATGATGAAAATTTCTAATCATTTTTTTAAAAATCTTTTAGTTATTCCGTTAACATTAAGTCTTGCATCTGTAGGGGCTTTGGCGGGTCAATCGTCTACTGTTTTTGCAGAAACGCCTTCTAGTAGTGCCCAAGCAGCACCGATTATTATACCAGAACCACCACAACCAGGAGATCCTGTACCTGATCTGGATTATTATATTATTTATACATTCGTAGCTAGTTCTACACCACGTATTTTGGATAATATCAATGCGGAAGGAATAACAGATGTACAATTCACTATTTTTCCTTTCGAAGGTCAAAACAAAGAAGTCGTTATTTTTAGTCTAGAAGCTCAGACAGACAAAGGATGGGAACCTGTATTTGTAACACCATTCCAACCCTATTCCAAAGTCCAGAAAAAACATTTGAAATTACCTAAAAACGATTATAAAAATTTTCGCATTATTGTGAATAGCACAAATAACCATTTTTCAGTTATGGGATATAAGCAGTGGACTAGATGATTAGAAGATCAATCAGGAAGTTGACTTTCTATCATCAATAGAAAAGAAAAGATAGCGATATAGTTATACGATGTATATGTTGCATACAAAAGAATTGATCTTCAATGATCAGTTCTTTTTTGTACTTATCTTGTAGAATGAATATCAAGCTATATATGATTGTATTACAGTTTATTATGATTTTATTGCATCCAAACAATTTAGAAAATGAAAGAAAGGATAGGTTATGACGATTATAAGTATTGAAGGCGCAAGTGCCGTAGGAAAAACGGCTACTTCGACTGCACTTGCTAGAGCAAACCAAGCTTTTCACATTCCCGAAGTTGCGACTTGGTGGGAAAAGCCAGAACGAGCATATCCTGAATGGTTTTTTGAGCGACAATTGGATCGATGGAATATTGCGCTGGAGAAGGAATTACATACACAAGTTATTATTGATATCGATCTGTTTCAACCATTCTGGTATAACTGGTCTTTTGATTTTACTTTATTTGATGGGCAAAGTTTGGACTTTGTAGAGCATTTTTATCGTCCTTTGATAGAGCAACAGAAGTTAGGGTTTCCAGATACCTATTTTGTTCTTTATACCGATGAAGCTAATCTCAGACAACGCAAAGCAGGTGATTCTACTCGGTTAAGAAGAGGGTTTGAATTAAATGTGCAATTTATTGAACCGCACAAACGATATTTTGAAGCATTGAATGACTTTTGTCCGGGGTTGGTACATTTTATCGAATCGGTTGATATTGAGAGCAATGTAGAAAAGATTAGAAATGAATTGCCACATTGTACTCATAAACATAGATACTCAATAGAACTTTTTGACTTTATGATCAACTGGTTAAGTACACATCAGGCAAATGAAGGAGAACAATATGAAAAAGATATGTACAGATTTTAATAACCCTAATCCTAATAGAATAAGAATCCCTGCTTTTGATATGAACTATTTTGAACTTATCGATGGAGAAAAAATCATTTTATATGCTGAGGATATTCAGGTAGAAGCGAAAATTATGTATGATCAAGAGCAATCTTCGTGGTGCGGTGAATTAACTAGTGAGTATATGGATGTTTCAAAAGATATTGAAGAAGCCAGAGACGATGGATTTATAAATGGGAAAGCATTTGGAATATGGACTGAAAGGAAAAATATAATAAGAAAAATGATAGAATTAAAATTAGATCCCCAAATAATCGAAAAAATAACCGGAATACCTCAAGAAAAATTCTAAACTTTGATTATATACAACATTATTCTCCTATAAGAGATTGGACAGAAAGCAAAGTTCTGTATCTTTTATAGGAGATAACCTGTACATGAAGAAGGCTAAACATCAGGTCAATACAATTATAATATCCATTTTATGTGTGCAGAGAAGTTTATAAATTAAATACTTATATTGTTGTCTGTACAAGTCTGATATCAGGTAGTTGTTGGTCAGTACGGGCTACATGACCGATACGGGAAGCAAGTTTGCGAATAGGACCCATACTAGCGATTCGTACAAGGGTCTGCATTGTGCCAACTCCAAGTTTGGTTTTAGGATAAAATAGATCAGGAGCTCCAGGAGGCAAATGCTGGGCTTTATCTACAATAGGGCGCATCCATTGTTCATACTTGTTTAGACAAATAGCTATTCCGTCTGCTTCATTGGATTCAGGTTGTGATAGGAATGCCGCAAGAACATATCCGCCGATCAATGCGAGTGATGATCCGCCACCACCGATAGGAGTCACACACCAAGCCGCATCACCGGTAACACATACTCTGCCTTCTGACCATGTGGACATCATAATTTGCGTAAGGTAATCAAAGTAAACATCTTTCGATGTAGCAAATCCATCAATCACACGCTGATCTTCCCAGCCCGCTCCTGCAAAAATAGTACGCAATTCTGTACGAGCCTGTTCTGAAGGGATAGATGCAAGATTACGATCACGATCTTTAAATGCGAGCATCGCACGTATCGTTCCTTGATTATCAGGACGAAGTGAAATTTGGCGACTACCTGTAGCCGTATACCAACGCCACCATCGATCATCTCCAGTTTGTCGCTCAATCGTACCATATGCGATATTCAGACCCAGTTCACGTCTGGATACACGATCTCCAAACACTTTATCCCGTGTTCTAGAGCGCACACCTTCTGCGATAATAAGCAAATCGTATATTTCAGTTTTGCCAGAATGCAGGTCGATCTCAACATGTTCTTTGTGATTTACAATATTTTCGATCCAGTCACCATAACGAACCTGAACTTGCTCTGGTAACGTATCTAAAATAATACGTGCCAAGTCTCCACGCAGAATTTCCAGTTCAGCCGTCAGTCCATCCGAATCGTCTACCGGAAATGCACCAACGATTTGCCCTTTTTCATTCACAAATGCAGTTCCTTCTTCTGTTGTCGTCTGGTTGCGAACTTGATCTTCCAAGCCCATCATTTGAAGAACTTCACGCGCAATTCCACGCACATCGACATTTTGTCCACCATCACGAAAAGCACTTGCGCGTTCGATAACCGTAACTTCCCAACCTGCTTTGCTCAACCAGAATGCCGTACTAAGCCCGGCAATACTTGCACCTGAAATCAGCGCTTTTTGAACCGTCATGATGTTGCTCCTCTCGACGTGTAGATCCGCCATTATGAATACGTTAGCATAATTAAAGTCAATCATAAAAAAACCACAACTCACCCTTAGTGAAAAGTGGAGAGATGCAGTTAGATGTTCCTTACCCGCTGTGATTAGAAATTGAAACTGTAGAGCAGATATTTCGGTTGTTTTGTTATCAAATGATTAGCAAATATTCTTGAATTTATTGAAGTATACCGTTCTCTTATCAATTAAACAAATGGTTGTATAATGTAATAAAGTATCGATAGACATCAAAAATACTGAATTAAAGATAGGAGTAAATCTATTTATGGATCAACAGATTGTAACTTGCTGTAGTGTAGGTGTATATGAGCATGCGCTTAAAAGAGGCAATCAATATATCGTAAACAACGAGCGTGACGATAAGTATAGAATATCTGGTAACCATGGCAGATTAGTTTGGATATCTAAAGCACACTTTATTGATGGGAATATCACATTACCGTATTTGAAAGAATGGAAGTCAGAAGATGATCTAATGGACTATGATTTGATGGAGGTTGATCTTATTTTTTCAGATGGAAGTAAGCGATGGTGTCTAATCACAACTCCTTCTAAACTGATACATTATTTTGAAGAGCAATCGCATCTTTCAGGTTTTAATATTAGGCACTTGCTTATATTGAAAGAAATAAATCATGAAGTTATTGAACAAACATTACGATATTTAGAAGCTCAAGATCGATTAACAGAAGCCAGTGTAGCTTTAGGATAATAGTATACATAAGGAGATACGTTTAGAAATGCAAGTCAAGTATGAATCTTAATTTTGCTGTTTTGGGATACAAGCAGTGGAGTAACTGAATAAACTCTTAGCTTCGTATCTATACTTAACTGCAGCGATAACAATAATAATAGAAAAGTAAATATATAAAGGATTGGTCGCGGTATAGGATCAATCCTTTTTGCTATTTCATGAGACTTTTTGTGTTTTTGATGACTTGTTCAATATTAGGCTCCTAAGAAATGGATACAAAACAAAGCGAAAGTCTGTCTTTTATACAGAGTATTGAACAATTTCTTTCCAAAGGAGCTAACAATGTTAACAAGACGCAAACTTATTCTCACTACAACACTGCTATATACGCTCTTCATTCTTTATTTTATGTTTTTTGCTTTTGGTAGAGGTGATTCTGAAGTTGACAGTTACACGTTTATCTTTGTACCCGATAATTTTTTAAAATTGCCCAATCCGTTAGAATTTTTACACCCAACGATAATGGATATTGTGAGTCTAGGAAATACGGCGGCTTTTATTCCTTTTGGCATTTTAATTCCACTGTTGTATCCTATGAAATTTATTCGATTCATTATCTTGTTTATGTTGTCTATCCTTGTGCTTGAAACTATACAGGCTTTAACCTTACGTGGAAGCTTTGACATAGGTGATGTGTTGAAAAATTCATCCGGCGCAGTGATCGGGTTCGTAGCTTATACCGTTGGCATTCGTGTGAAAGGTACTTGGCGAAGTGCCATCTCTATGGGAATTTGTATTATTTTACTATTATTCGTCTCATGGGGAATCGGTGCTGGAATCGATAAAGCTGTTGCTAAAAATCCGGGATCGTTTGTTGCTTTAAACGAGTGGGAAAATAGCAGTGGAGTCACATCGAAAAAATCTGCATTGCTTCCTTTCAAAATAGAGGGTCAAAAAATCACTCCTCAATTTAATGTATATGATGCAAACAATAAGAAATCCGAAACGTATACTTACAAGTTTGGTGGCAAAGATTTTTATTTTTATTTAAATTATGGAATTCCAGACCAAAAAGATTTGAAAGGAAGTGTAAGTGTTTTTGTGGACGGGCGACAAATCTTTTTATCCAATTTCGAAAAAGATGATCCATTGCGTACGCCACAAGTATTTGATTGGTATTTCGAACAAGCGAACGAGATTATCATTACGATAGAAGGAAACGAAAAGGTCTGGGATGTGAGATATCGAGAGATGAAGCATTTCTGGGAATGAGTTTATATAGAATAGAAATGAGCGAGTTCCAGCCTTCATTTAGAAGCAGAATCGCTCCTTTTTTATTTTTTTAAAGCGATATTTCTTCGCTTGTTTCTTGTTTATTCTGATTGCTAAATAATGATAAAATAATAAGGTGAATGGTATATGGATTAATTTATTTTAGAGTACAGATAACATATTATAAGAACAATTATAGAACTTCATATAATATTATTTTAAAGTAAGAATGAGTGAATGCATTGATAAGAGTGGAAACAAATACAGAAGTTATGAATTATAAATTTAGATACAAGAGATCTTATAAAAATTTAAAAAAATTAAATAATGAAACCAAACAGAAAGGAAGATAACAATAGAGACTTTAATAAATCTTAGAAAAATTGAACTTGATGATTATGAGACAATTTTAGCATGGAGTAGGGATGAACTATTCTGCTCATCAAATGGGTGGGAACAGAACAAGAATAAAAACGAGGTGTATCTATGGTGGAAAACTTATGTTAATAAGCCTTTAGACAATTTTGTACGTAAAGGAATTGTATATAAGCATGAACTTATTGGCTATGCAGATTTGGCTTACATAAAAGATCGGACAGCAGAGTTAGGAATTGCAATAGGTGCAAGGCATTATTGGGGAAAAGGTATAGGGTTTGAAGCAAGTAGAAAAATGATGGAATATGGATTGAAAGAGTTTGGAATAAACGTATATTATGCAGAAACAAATGAGCACAATGTTGCATCTAGAAGAATGTTGGAAAAGCTAGGTTATAAAGAAATAGGAAGAGAAGGAAGCGGAATTTATAGAAGTAAGGAAGGACAACTGATACAGTATGAATATAAAATAGCAAACAACAAAAATATATAGCTTAGAATTAGCCAATCATGCCTTCTACATTGTTTATTTTTTGAATCACTGTAAAACAAAAACAGCCCGTATCCTTAACGAACTGTTGCTATATTTATACATTTTTATTCCTCATCAGTCGCAATCGCATGCTCCTCATAACTAATCCAGTCACTCCAACTTCCACTGTACAACTTCACATTCTTATACCCAGCTTCTTTGAGCGCTAGTACATTCGGACAAGCCGACACGCCAGAACCGCAATACACAATAATCGGCTGTTCTTTATCCAATTCTGCAAAATGCTTCTTCAGCTTTTCCGTCGATTTCAAACTGCCAGAGGAAATTGCTAGAATCTGAAATATATTTGGCTTTGTTATCCATAGACTCTTTAAATCCGAGGCAGCAGTCGATCAGGACCATTAAAGAAGCCATTTATGTTAAATAATTATGCAATGAAAACTTCGTGAAATAAAAATATACTTTGTATTGAATTTATTGTCTAAATATTTCAATAGATGATAAAATTAGGAGTGATATATAAATTTAATTGAAGATATTTTGAAGTTGAGAGGAGCTACTTATGGAAAAAGTGAAATTTTTTTCGTCAAATGATCTATCTTCTGGATTGAACTTGCAAAAAAGTGCAGTTGTTTTAAATGAGTACAATAAAGTAACAAAAGAAATTAATAATATTAATGATGTTATTGAAATTTATAACATAAAGCAATTTTTTGATAATGGTTTATATATTGTAACATGGACACCAGAAGATATAGAAAAATTCAAAAAAATCATTTCTACTATTTTTAGTTTGGTAGCTAAGTATATACAATCTATAAACGATCAAAATATAGATCACATATATCAAGAAGTTGTTTTTTATTATAAATTAGATTTTTGGAAACTTATGGATAAATTTAAAGCATATAAAAATATTTCAGGAAATATAGTCGAAAGCCTTCTTGTGGATTCTAAAATTAGATTGATTGAATTATTAAAATATAAAAACATTACTGAATATTATGGAATTGAACTAAAAAAATATATGCTTAGCGACAATTCGACTGCAGAGATTCTTCTAGATAAGTATGAGATAAAGCATTTTAGAAAAGAGGAAGAAATATACCTTCCTAAAGAATTAAGTAGTCAAGATAAACAAAATATAATTTCAAAGTATATTGATAGTGATGAACCTAATTTAAACTATTTGAGACTTATAAAAAATGTTCAAAGTAATAAAGATAAGCTTGAAATCTCACCAGAAATTTTGTTAAAAGCTAAAAGAAAAGCAGGAGAACAGGAAAATCGTTTATTTGAGAACAGTTCAGGCATGGAAATAGAGACTGCCGTAATATTTTCTAAACATGAGGAAATAGAAGTATCAGTAAGTAATGAAGGATTCAAGACTGAAGCAACGTATAGTTCCAAATGGATTGAGGATAATTTAGATCAAGCTACTTTACTAAATAACTTTATATATATGTTTGAATTTGTTGATAGCCAAATGCGTTGTGCTTTTGTAAATAAAGCAAGTGAAATGGGAGTATTTGAGCGTTTTTTATCTACAACTTCTCAGACTGGGTATGTCAAAGGTTTTGCATTTGAACATAAAAATATTTTTGCATTACTACAAATGAATGGTTATTACAATCAACTTTTTAGTAATGGTATAAGATTGGAGGAAGTCATCGAGTGGTTTTTTGTTGATTATCTTTCTGCGGAATTTGATGCTTTTGGATTTAGGGTTTTTATGCCCTCAACTAACTCAACATTTCTTGAAAAATGTACTGCTGTGATGCCAGCATTAGAATCAATACTTAAGCAATTTACTTTATATGTTGAAACAAAACAAATTGATTTTGAGCTTCTTGAAATTCGCTCAGAACATTTGATTTATAAAAATATTCCTTCTTTAATCGAAAAGAAATATGCATATGGCATTGGAAACGAATTTGAACAAGTAACATTTTTGCTGTTTTCAGATCAAAGTGGTCTAGGATATATTGACGATACTAGAGAGACTTATAATAATTTTTTTGAATTATTGAGAAATGAGCAATTAAAAATAAGTGATTTTCCTGATTTCAATATACCTAATATTCAGTGGATGATTGACCGAGACTATTTAACAGTTGAGAATGATGGAGTGCTTGTCTTTTCTAACATACTTCTTATCAAAGTACTGCATGATTTATATAAAAATGAAGTTATAGCTTATTGGAGTTTTCCATTTGCAGGAAAAGCAGTAATAGATCAATTAAAAATCAGACAACTTATAGAATTTGAGAGCACACTGTTCTCAAGACCAGAATATCATTATATTAATTATTTGCTTAATAGATCTCAGTTTAGCAATGGTCTAGATTTAAGAAATAAGTATAGTCATATGCAACCTAATGCTATGAATGAAGATAAGACTCATGCTCATAATTATTTTATCTTTTTAAATTTATTTATCTTAGCAGTAATAAAAATTAATGATGAATTTTGCAATAAAGTAATTTCGGAAAATTAAAAATCATAATATCTATTCATGTATTGCAATATAAAATAAAAGATAATTTTCTCAATGTTATAATATTTTATCTTAAAGGAGATATAAAATTGAAATTGATCGATACAATTTTACGTTATCCAGTCAGTACTGTTGTTAATCGTGACGGTATTTGTAGAATTAGAACGTTTATAAATAGTTCAAAGGAATTATTTGTTGTAATTACAGAAATTGATGAATATAATCCGTCAGCGTCTGTAACCAATTCAATTGAGAACATAAAAATGACTTTGCTTCAACGAGGTTTAATTACAGATAAATATATTATTATTGAGCATTATGAAGAAGAATATATAAAAGCTTCTACATTTGACATTGTATCTTTTGATAACGATAATCGTCCAAGCTGGTCTCCAAAAAATATATCTAAAATATTAGAATTGTTAGAAGAAAATGTATCAGAGTTTCATGAACGAACCATTCAAATTAAGCGATTATTCAATGAAATTATGAAGATAAGAAACCAAATTGATCCGTATTTAGATTTACCATATAGTGAAAATCATGAAGTTATTAAACGTAGACTAGAAATAGAAGAGAATCACATCAGTAAAAAGGAAATTGAAGACCTGATTTTTAATGGTTCTAAAGAACAAGATATTCAAAAGTTGCTTAAAAAAGATTTGTCTATTTTCGGCGAATTATATGCAAGACCGAATGAAGAGTATATATGCTTTTCAGAATTCCCATTGTTAAATGGAAGTATTGATTTTGTAGTATTTAGTGGAAGATCACGCATGGATGTAATATTAATTGAAGTAAAAGGAGCAAGCTTTAATCTAGTTAATCAGAGGGGGTATAAAAGTTTTTCTAGTAAGATAGAAGAGGCTGCTGGACAAATACGTAAAAGATTAGGAGATATTCATAGGAATTATCAAATGTTTAGGGAGAATGTTCATAACATAAGAAAAAAAGTAGAATCTGGACAAAAATTGTATAATTCTTTAATTGGACCTGAAGGCAATTTAGAAGTCGATGAAAACAAAGATATTTCTATTCAAGCTGTACTTATTGGTGGAAGAACTGTTAAAGATATTGAAGAGAGTATCAAAAGACATGATTACGAGAACACTTTTAATCCTAAAGTTAGAATAGAGTCGTGGGACACTTGGCTGAAAAAAATTAAAAGAATTTAATAAACTGTAGTATAGTAATATACAAAAATACACCTCTGCAGGTTTAAATATTGCAAAGGTGTATTTTAGCTAATCACTTTATTTATTGTAAGCTAATCGTTCTGCAACATATTAATTGTTTACTCTTTCCCAATCGCAATCTGATTCTCCTCATAACTAATCCAGTCACTCCAACTTCCACTATACAACTTCACATTCTTATACCCAGCTTCGTTCAGCGCTAACACATTCGGACAAGCCGACACGCCAGAACCACAATACACAATAATCGGCTGTTCTTTATCCAATTCTGCAAAATGCTTCTCCAACTGCTCCACATCATCATATCGATCTTCTTCACCATGTCGAGTATCTAGCCAGAAATAATTGACTGCTCCTGGAATATGTCCAGCTTTGGGATCAATGGGTTCTTCCAGTCCCAAGTAACGTTTGTGTTCACGAGAATCAATCAGTACAGGCAACGAAGCATTGTCCTGAGTCTGAGCATAAGCTTGAGACACCTGACGAACTTCTTCAACATCTGCTAACAGTTCAGGCTGTACATTTGGAACGAAAGTGGTTGGAATCACAACAGGCTGATCGCTAGTGACAGGGAAGTTAGCATTTTTCCAAGTGGTAAATCCTTCGTTCAATACATACACTTGCTCATGTCCTACATAATGAAGCATCCACCACAATCTAGCAGCATTAAGCCCTTTGTTATCGTCATAGACCACGACACGACTATTTGAATGAATTCCAGCTTTGCCAAGAGTGAGTGCCAGTTGATCTACATCAGGTAACGGATGGCGACCACCATGTGCTGTAACAGGAGCCGACAAATCTGTTTCCAGATCAAGATAGACTGCACCCGGAATATGTTCTGCCTGATAAGCGATAGCCCCAGCAGGTTTGTCATTAAGCCAGAACCGACAATCTACAATAACCATATCCGGTTCATATAAGCGAGCAAGTAGCCATTTCATTGATACTATATTTTGCATAATATGTAGCTCCTTCTATACTGTAATGTCTTTTTGTATAGTGTACATGATATTTCAACAGGTATCTATTTGGAATAAGTAAAGACGTTTAACAAACTTCATATAAATAGCAGATATAGCGTTAACAAAAGTACCGTAAGATGTGGAAAGTACATAGATACGCACTGTTGAGGAGGATTTACATTATTATGAAATTATCCAAGTTTAAAATGCTAGGACTATCCCTGACGTTATCTGTATTCGCAGGTACGGTTGGTGGACATTATTCGCATGCGGCAGAAGCCAAAGATGCTTTGACTCCTGTTAAGCCAGCATGGGGTTATTTTGTAGAAAATTATAAAAACAATACGAAAGACCATCTGTCTGTATCTTCCAATCCTGTGATTGGTGTGTTATCTGGATTTGAAAAGTTATGGACGCCGGGTACGACATGGGATTCTGGGACAGCAGTGAATAGCAAAATTCTAGACCATAATATTCAAATGGTTATAGATATCGCCAAAAAGCGTACAGCCAGTCAAGCGGAAGCGGCTTATCTGGATGATCGCCGCAACCAGAGTTACAGTGTCATGGACGGTCTAGGTTCACTGACAGATGTGTATCGCAAAGATGCAGGAGCAACGACAACGATTACAGACGTTCCGGCAGATGCAACAACAAAGAAGTATGATGATGAAGGGAATAATGCAGGTGATCCTAACTCCAGTCTTGGAAGTGTTGTTAGTCTGGTGAACAAGTTACGTGGAGATTATTCATCGAGTAATCCAGCCAAAAGCTTTTTCAATTACAAACGTCCTTTCCGTTGGGATTCGCCAGCACTGGTTATTCCAACATTAGTTCCACAGATTAAGTCTGATCCTACGTCTGATGGTGGATTCCCAAGTGGACATACGAATGCGGCATATTTAAGTGCTTTTGCAATGGCTTATGCTGTTCCAGAACGCTATCAGGAGCTATTGACGCGTGCTTCTGAACTTGGAAATAACCGAATAGTTGCAGGCATGCATTCTCCTTTTGATGTGATGGGTGGACGTGTGATGGCGACCGCTCTATCTGCGGCGATTTTGAATGATCCAGCGAACAAAGAGTTGAAAAAGCAAGCATACCAACAAGCTCAAAAAGTATTAATAACACAAACAGGAACAGCGCCAGACCGCTTCAGCGATTACCAAGCAAATAAAAAAATGTATACCGAACGCTTAACATACCATTTCCCGCAAGTATCTGCTAAAGACCAACCTGTAACCGTACCTAAAGGGGCAGAAGTATTGTTAGAAACCCGCCAGCCGTACTTGAACGACCAACAGCGTCGTGCTGTGTTGGCAACAACAGGAATTCCTTCCGGTTATCCTGTATTGGATGATGCCGAAGGGTGGGGACGTTTGAATTTATTTGCCGCAGCCGATGGATATGGTGCATTTATGAGTAATGTTACAGTGACGATGGATGCTTACAAAGGTGGATTCAATCAGGAAGATCACTGGCGTAATGCTATCGCCGGCAAAGGCGGTCTGATTAAAAAGGGAACAGGAACGCTTTATCTAGAAGGTAAAAACACATTTAGCGGAAATACAATGGTGATGCAAGGTACACTCGAAGGAACCACAGCGACAGCTTTTGGACGTGGAAATGTTACGAACCAGGGCGGTACACTTGCAGAGCAGACTGCTGGCGTGTGGATGATTGATGGTGATTTCAAACAAAATGCTAAAGGTACACTGGAACTGAATATCGGAAGCAAAGCAGATCTTTTGAAAATCAAAGGAAAAGCTAGTTATAACGGTAAGCTACAATTGAACTTTACCAATAACTATGTGCCAGCAAATGGTATGAAAATTGTAATCAGCAAGAAATCTGTGCAACATGGACAATTCTCTTCGATCACGACAACAGGATTACCTAAAGGTTATAGTGTCAAAGCGATCTATACTAATACTAGTGTGAAATTAAAAGTGAGCAAAAAATAATTAAATATTGCGTAGTGATTGATATCGCTAAAGCCATCTTATAGATGGCTTTTTGTTTGTGCTTTTTTATCTTATATAGCAAGCGATCTTTATATAGTGTATTTAAAATCCTGCGTTAATTCGTTGTCTAATAGTTCAATGTCTTCTCCTTGTTGCTGGCGGATATAAATATTTTCTGTGCCCCATGCACACATCATTTCTATAATAGTATTGGCAGTTCTGCCGTATTCGGTTAAAGAGTATTCGACTTTGGGAGGCATTTGCTGATAGACATATCGACTGACTAGCCCATCTTGTTCAAGCTCACGTAATTGCTGAATGAGTACTTTTTGCGAAATGCCTTGAATATTGCGTTGTAATTCACTGGTACGCATCTTATCAGATAACATTAACAAACAGATGATCAAAGCTTTCCATTTCCCACCGATTATTTCAAGTGTCGCTTCTATACCTAAATGATATTGCTTCATTCTATATCCCTCCGTTTAAGCTATTTTGCTGTCCAGATCGAGCTGGGATCACCGTTGATCACAAGCTTGATTCTTTATTGTTACACCAGATCGAAGGTAAAGTCTATACACACTTTAAAGTAAGTACATGACTTTATTGTGTGTATTTTCTTTTCCGTCAAGCTATATCATAATGGCAATATTCTCCCATAACGAAAGGAAATCAGATCTGATGAAAACTTTGATTATATTAGCACATCCTAATCTTGCAACGTCCAAAGTCAATAAACGCTGGCACCAGGAGTTGCTTAAGTACCCGGATCAAGTCACTATTCATGAGTTATATCAAGCGTATCCTGATTGGAATATAAATGTAGCTCAAGAACAACAATTACTGGAAGCCTATGACCATATTATTTTACAATTTCCATTTTACTGGTATAGCTATCCACCGTTACTCAAAAAGTGGTTAGATGATGTATTTTTATATGGATGGGCGTATGGATCGTCTGGTAATAAGCTGAACGGTAAAAAGATAGGCTTAGCGATAGCGATTGGAAACAAGCAGGAAAATTATCGTCCAGAAGGTTCGGTCACGTTTACAGTCGAACAATTACTGAGTCCATTTCAAGCCAGTATGCAACATATAGGAGCTATAGCGTTGCCACACTTCGCTATGTTTGGCGCATCTTTTCAAGCAACAGAACAACAAATTGATCAAAGTGCAAAAGACTATATCAACTACATTATAGAGCATCAGAGTGAACCTGATCGCAAATAATATAGTGGATAAAAGATAGCTTTATCTCAGTAGAGATGGTTTATCGTAAGAAATAAAATAGATATACATTAGACCGAAAATAAGCTTAATGAAAAGCGAGTTCACTATACGACATGTTTCCTTTTGTAATTCCTGTTAGTAATTCTTTTAGTACTCTTTTTATTTATTGCTTGTATTTATACATCTCTCTCTTTTAGAAAAAGGCTTGAGCCAGTAGCGTTCCAGTATAACGTTTGTATTTCGGTTCAAGTCTTTTTTTTGTTACACTCAGGGTAACGATAAATTAGAGGAGAACATCATCATGAATATCAACGACATGTTTGCGCAGTATTCGCTATGGATTTATGCGGGCATAGCGATAATTGCGATATTGATCATCATACTTGTAATCAAAAGTATATCGCGCCGAAGAGCCAGAATACGCCGACAACAGCTTGATCCTTACCGTATTACGATGCAGGATATCGATCAAATGGAAGGATCAGAATTTGAACGCTATTTATACCACTTTTTCACCGAATTAGGATATGAAGATACATACAAAACGCAGGGGAGTGGAGACTTCGGAGCAGATCTGGTATTTACCGATCGAGAAGGAATACGCAACGTACTGCAAGCCAAATGCTATGCTGAACATAACAAAATCGGACTGAGTGCTGTACAAGAAATTTATTCGTCGATGCGTTATTATGAAGCTGACAAATGTATCGTACTGACATCCTCTTATTTTACCAAAGCTTGTGAAACACTTGCCGGAGTCAATGCTGTAAAGTTACTGGATCGCAACGATCTTATTCAATTGATCGAAGATTTTAAGTCCAACGATCATGAAGAAGCGATGGACATCATTGAAAGTGAACCTGTTATTCTTTCTTCCCCCTGGCAACAACAAACAAATCGAAGATCAACTTATCGTACACGTAAAAGCAGATAAAAAGGCTATCTTCCCTAATCCGGAAGTAGCCTTTTTTTTGATTCATTTTGATTCACTTTAACAATAATCAAGTAGAATGATTTGATGTAAAAGTAAACATATTAAATACTTAAATTTCATTAAAAGAAATAACTTGAAATACTATGATACAAGCCATAATTTCCTATACTTGTTGTAGATTTTTTAAGGTATATAAAATGATCATCTCAATCGAAGCGGAGGGAAATAATCGTACTGAAAGAGCGAAGCGTTCGCCTTTAAGGATAGATATCGACTGCTCAGCAGTCTATCAAGATATCTGTCCTTAACAGCGACGACAAGAACGATTATTTCTCCCACAGTGTTGAACTCCCAATTCATTGCATATCATTTATGCATCGTGTTGCATTTTATTTCTCCCTCTCTACCATTTCTTCTTCTGTCGCCATCAGATCAGGAGGTACTAACGCTTCAGTTTTGTCTTTACCGAATCGAATAAATACCCATACTCCGAGTAAAATCAATACACCAGCACCTAATTGAATACCTGTTAACGATTCGCCCAGTAACCAGAAAGCAAGCAGTGAAGCAAAAACAGGTTCACCCAATACCGCCATAGACACAGCACCAGCATTCATATATTTCAACAGCCAGTTAAACAAATAATGTCCAAATAGAGTAGGCACAATAGCGAGTAACCAGAATACGCCCCAATCTTTAGCAGCATAACCGGTAAACGGAATATCATTGAACAGATTGTAAAGTGCCATTACACTACCTGCAATAAAGAATACCCAGAAATTATAAATTAAAGCTTCCATATGAGAACGAATATGTTTGCTGATCAGCATATGTATAGCCACTGCAATCGTACCAAGAAACGATAAAATATCGCCTTGTAATGCTGTTCCTGAAAGGGCAAAATCTCCCCAACCGATCGCCACCGATCCGATAACAGCCATACCCATACCGATAATCATAAATCGATTTGTGTGGGTGCGGAATAGAAAATAGGAGCCAATAACGACCATAATCGGTTCCAGTGTCAAGATCACAGTGGAGCTAGCTACAGTAGTTAAGCGTAGCGAACCCATCCAGAGCAGGAAATGCAGAGCAAGCATCAAGCCTGAAATTCCTAACATCAACCATGTTTTGGGCTGAATCTGAAATAGTTCTTTGCGATAGCGAATCGCAAGCGGTAATAATAGTAAATTGGTGAAATATAATCGGTACATACCGATCACCGATACTTCTGCATCTGACCAGCGAATAAAAATAGAAGAAAACGAAATAGCCAGAATACCAATTACATAAAGAATTTCTAAAGGAATAGCAGGACTCTTAGAGGGTGCATGTGGATTCATAGGTGTGCTCCTAAATATAAGTATAATATTGGTTTATTTTTGAAGAATTATGCCTTTATGATTATACTCTATCCCTTACAAGCTGGAAACGATTACTCGAAAATCTTCCTATTGACACAATAAAAATCTTTAGTACTAGTAAAAAAGAACCATTTATTTCTATTTTTTAAGAAAAATAGGTCTAAAGATAAAACTCTTAACATCTTGCTTTTTAGTTTTTATTTATAAAAAATGCTTTTATATCAATGATTATATGTTATTTTGTTAATAAAGTATTAAAAATAGAAGTAGTACTTTTATACTAAAGTAAAAACATTTTTAATCCTTTTTAGACAAAATAAGGTATCCGCACTAAACGGAGGGTACTTTCATGCATGGACATATAACCATTTTTACGGATCATATCCGAAATATTGACTACGAAAATGTTATTTATTTTTACGAAACATCGTTTTGTGATCAACCGGATGAACTGGAAATGTATGAGACTGCACGTTGTTGCATTATCGCGTATACAGATCCTGAACGAACTGTACAAACGGCTAATCAGATCAGACTGTATTTTCCACAAATGGCACTATTGTTAATTACTGATGTTGCTCAGCCTGTTAGTGATCAACATCTCGTGCGCATTACAGGAGTAGGTCGATTGCGATTATTGTACTGGAAAGATAATCATAGCGAAGAAATGCTCTCTGAAATTCAAAGTTTGTTGTATCCCGAATATCCAGCTAAAAGCCCGCATATTGCTTTTATTTTGTCGGTGTACAACGAAGAAGAGCGGTTTATTCATGTGAAAAAATTTGCAGAACGATTGCAAACGTTTATACGCAGTCATCTGGTAGAAGGTTCTATCTATGTCATAGACGATGGAAGCTTGGACAGAACGCAGCATCTTTTAGAATCGTTAGAACATTCAACAAGTATGGTGATCAATCGAATTAATCGTAATGCTAGCCCGCTTTTCAAAGCCCAGCAATTAGAGCGTAATACACGCAAAGCAGGCACCTATTTAGAAGGAATGCGCACGATAGAAGCTGATTATTATGTATTTGTCGATGCAGATGATTCCTTTTTTATCGAAGATATTGCCAAAATGATCAATGTGGTCAGGCAAGGATATTACGATGTAGTGATTGGCACCAAAGACATGACCGCCGAAAATCGGTCACTGGTACGTTCAATAGTCAGCTTTTGCAAACGGCAGATTTGTAGGCCATTTTTGCCAACGGGTGTGATTGATTCACAGACCGGTCTCAAAATTATGAGTTCTGTAGCCGTAAAGCGAATGTTTCCTCATCTAAAGCAAGAGCTTGGACTGGCAGTTGATCTGGAAATGATGTTTATCGCCAAACGATTACAATTACGTGTGTTACAGATTCCTGTCAAATGTATTGACCGCGAAGGTTCGCATATTGAAGTGTGGAAAGATTCAGCTCGCTTTTTGCGATCTTTAATCGATATCTGGCGACTGGATCGGCGGGTGCGTTAAAATGATCAGTCGGGTACGTGCTATCTTTTTTCCTTTTTTTAATGTGTTACTAAACGGGTTTAATTTTTTCTTTCATATTGCGGCTAGTTGGTATTTAACAGGGGCTGCTTATGGACAAGCAAATGCCTTACTGGCTTTGTTCGCTTTATTGTCAGTTATGGGCTTATCGGTTCAACTGTTAACAGCCAAAGTGGTTTCAAAAGAAGATCGAACATTAGCGCTCAAGCAATTGCCTTTAGGTGCATTGTTGATCAAAACACCCATAATATTGAGTCTGGCTTCATGTATTATCCTATTGATGCTTTTACCTGTATTGCGTTCGATGCTTGGCGTTGATGCTAGTTCATTACTACTCCTTTACATACTTGTTTTCCTGCATACGATTGTGAGTATGACCCGTGGTGATATGCAAGGCAAAGAACGTATGTTAGCGCTCAACATTAATTATTATATCGAAGTACTTGGTAAATTGACGGTCTTTTTTATACTGGCAACTTCAGGATTTACATTAAAAGCTGTATTGATTGGCAGTTGCGCAGGAATGTTATTGTCATTGATACATGGATGGATATTCAGTATTCGTCAGCATAGAGTATCGTCTACAGCTGCACAGACCCATCAGTTATCAGGTATTTGGAAGTCACTTGGTCAGGATTTTACAGATAGTCTGATTACCAATCTGTTTGTATTGTTTTTTATTTCTATCGACATGATTGTAGTACAGCATTATTTCCCTGTACAAAGCAGTGGGTATGCTATTGCACTGAAATATAGTCAACTTGTCTATTATGTCTCGTATAGTCTGATCGCAGCTTTTATCCCCAAGTTGGGAGCTAACGGTGATAACAAAAAAGGATTACGTCAATTGATCGGTATCTACAGTGGATTGATGTTTTGCGCGGCGATCTGTGTGTATATCGGAACTACATTTATTTTTCCGATGTCGATTCCATTACTATTTGGCACCGCTTATCAATCCGCAGAACAATATTTAATACTGGGTGGTTGGGTATACTGGTTATTTTCAATTGTGCTCTTTTTCGTACATGTTCACGTACTGATGGGACGGCGTACATTTATGTGGGGAATGCTTGCTGGAGCTATATTGTTGTTGATTTCATTTGGCTCATGGCATACAAGCCCGCAAAGCTTTTTGTATGCTGAACTTTGCTTATATAGCGTGTTAGCTATTTATTTTATTATCGATGCGTGGAGGTATTTATATCCACGTCAGACGATCCGATCCAATTCTGTTCAGCCGCATGACCCTACTATTTTGAATTGAAGGAGCAAGATTATGGATTCTATCAATGTAAAAAAAGATCAAATCACTATTCTACTATTATCATGGCGTGATATTCGTTCTCCCAAAAGTGGAGGCGCGGAAATTTTTACTCATGAAATGTTAAAACGTTCCCAGCAAAATCGCTATCGTTTTATCCATTTTGCTCCTCAATTTGCAGGATTACCGGCTGAAGAAGAGATCGATGGAGTGACCTATATTCGTCAAGGTAATATCTATAGTGTGATCGGTCATGCGATTCGGTATTATCGTCAACATCGTAGCGAAATTGATTATGTGGTCAATCAATCCAATACACATCAATTCTTCACTTCATTCTGGGTAGAACCAGCCAAACGCATCTTTTTTATCCATCAATTAACTCGTGAGATCTGGTATGAAAATGCTAGCTTTCCACTGAATCATATCGGTCATGCACTGGAACCATGGATGCTGAAGTTAGCGCAAAAAGATCAGACAATCACTGTATCACCGTCGACTCGTTATGATTTGTTGCAACTGGGCTTTGACGCCAAGCGTGTTCATTTATTGCCAGAAGGAATTGAATTTGAGCACTGGCAGCCAGAGCAATTTTTACCGAAAGAAGAGCAACCTACTTTTATGTATGTCGGTCGATTTGTGAAATACAAAGGAATTGATCTGGTATTTCAAGCTTTTGGCGAATTGAAAAAGAAATTTCCGCAGGCTAAATTGTGGATTGCTGGTCGCACGAATGAAGAGTATGTACAGTGTGCATTGTTGCCGATTATGAATCAATATGGATTAACGTATGGCAAAGAAAATGATCCAGAAGTAGATGTGATTTTTCATGGATTTGTCTCTGAAGAACGCAAGCTTGAATTGATGAGCCGGGCGCAAGCATTGGTATTTCCATCCTTACGTGAAGGATGGGGATTGACGGTAACCGAAGCGGCGGCTGTAGGTACACCAAGTATTGTTAGTAACTCTCCAGGGCTTGTTGATGCGACTGATTTTGGCAAAGCAGGCTATCTCTGCTTTCATGGCGATGTAAAAGGATTATCCGAGCAAATGGAACGTGCCGCAATGGGCGGAGAAGATTATGCAGGTATGCGTAAGCGTGCATATGAATATGCGCTTAAATTCCATTTTAATCATACCGGAGCAGCGTTCGATACATTTGTTGATCATCTGGTAAAGGAGGCACAAGAGCATGGACAAAGTCGTCATCCTCTTCTCCACGTACAATAATGAACAAACGGTAGTGGATTGTCTACGTAGCTGTATGAATCAGCATGATTATCAATCTCTTCATATCGTTGTTGCAGACGATGGTTCTAGCGATCATACGGTTCAGACGATTCAGCAGTTGTCCGAAGAGAGTATTGTTCCGATCACCGTATTGGCATTGCCTCATGGAGAACGTGGGGTAGCGCGAGTTACAGCGATTGAGGAAGCACAGCGATTGAATGCAAAGTATATATTTGTGATTGATTCTGATATGATTTTGGCGAATCAGCTAGTAAGTCAGTGTACTTCATTTTTGAATGAACATCCTGAAGTGGGGGCACTGGTTGTACCGGAAGAAGCCTATTCAACAGCAACTAACTTCTTTTCTAAAGTGAAAGTGTTTGAGCGTAATGTAATTAATAATGCAGGAGAGCAACTGGGTAAGCGTTCGATAGAAGCAGCAAGATTCTGGCGTATAGATGCTTATGAATCAACAGGTGGATTTAATGCCGATCAAATCGCATTTGAAGAAATTCAACCGACATTACGTTATGTAGAAGAAGGCGGAGAGATTCGGCGTGCTACTTTTACGCGTATTTACCATGATGAAAAGCAAGTATATCTGAATGATGTATTACGTAAAAAAGCGTATTATTTCTCCGTAATGGATCGTACTCTTTCTACAGAAGAAGGAGGATTACGCAAAGCGTTAGAGCGATGGTACTTTTTCCGTCCGGTATTGTATTCACGTGACAATCTGATTTGTTATCTACGTCATCCGTTGTTAACAGTCGGAATGGTATGGATGTATATCTGCCTTAGCGTGCTCGGGGTAACTGCACTTTTGCAAAGCAGTTCCCGTTCTGCCCAATCGTTACCTATTAATGAAAATAAATAAATCGCAATAAAGTATCTCCAAAAGTTAACTGGCGGATATTGCAAATCGATGATTGATAATTTTCAAGTTCGTGACGAGGAATATACAACGAATGTGAATCTAACTGAATACCGTCATAGCTCGGATGAAGCAGAGATTGTCCGACTGTATACAGGTGAGCGAACGAGTGATGATGAGCAATAACCAGATGATCATGATTGAGCAATACATACGGTTGATCGGTTACCTTCATCATATCGATAATAAATGCCGATAAATGATTGGCGAACTGTTGCTCAGCATGGTGAGCCAATTGATTTCGTTCGGCTTGTTGTAAGGCTTCATAAAATATCTGCTTCAACGAGTCAGTGAGTTCTAACGGTTTGGTAAGAAATTTGAAAATTCCCACTTGATTAATCGCAGCTAGCATCGATTGTGTATGTAAATGACCGGATAAAATAATGCGGACGACATGGGGATAATCTGCTTTCATCATTGTTAAAAAAGCAAGCCCATCGATACCTGGCATTAGCAAATCAGATACAACAACATCGATGTGGTGTTGCTCAATAATCCGTAAAGCTTCTTTGGGATTATTAGCCATATGAATGTGAAAATTTTCCTCTTCTAACCAGCGTTCAAGAATCGTTAATACCATCTTATTATCATCAACAAACAGAATACTTTGGGTTTTCATAAGCTCTGGATAACTCCAATCATAGGTTCAGAAATGAGGAACTACATGTATAATATCAATATTTTGGCATTTTTAAAAGATACGAGTGTAGCTTGCGAACTGCGCTTATTTTGCGAACGATTCAGTTCAGCCGAGCATGCACTATGGGAAAAAGGAATGCGTTTATTTCACCAATATCAAGGAAATCAGCATGCCAATCTGACATTAACTGTATCTCATGGACTCAAACATATGGATGAAACTTACGACATTTATATCGTGAATCTTCGCGAGTATACGGAAGAAGAATTAGACCTTCTGTATATCGCGAAGCATTGCGAACTGTTGCTCCTTAGCTACGGAGAACCCGAAGATGCTGTGCGATTTGCAGCACTGCAACGCCGAACACCGCACTTATGGTGTGCACGATTGCCATTGGTTACATTTGAACTGGAATGTCTTATGCAAGCGATACTGTATCGTTTGGAGCAACGCAAAGGAGAGAAATCGTCATGAAAGGTTGGGCTTTTATTAGACCCATATGGCAACGGCTGATTTTGTATGCAGTTGTTATGGGCATTTCAGCGGTGTTGCTATTTGCAATCCAATGGTTTGCTGTTCGTGAATATCAGACACAGATTACAGAGATTAGTGAAACACGTCTGCAAGATATTGTGCAAGCTACTTCTACCAATATCAATAGCCAGTATCAGACGTGGCAAGTAGAACTTAATGAATTGGCAGCGACGATTGGCAAAAATATATTGGATAATGCCAAACGATCTTATACCAATGGAATAACACGCAATCCAGGTGAATTCTATGTGCTGAACAATCAATATGAACTGATCGGCGGACATGATAACCCGGTAATGCAAGCCGCTGTCAAACAGATCCAAACGTTACAAAATGGCTGTGGGATTACAGGATTTACGACAGAAAATAATCAACCTGTACAATATATGATCTGTCGGATCAAAGGTACAAGCCAAAATGGATTTGCAGTGCGTACGATTGATACCGCTATGTTAACCCAACGCATTATAGCTGATCCTACTCATTATGAGACATTAATCTATAATGAAGAATTCAAAGTAGTAGGATCACGGACATCAACAGATATCGGTAGAGTCGATATTACAACAGTTACTAAGAAATTACTAGACGGTAACACAGGAATAGTCGAAGACAATCATCTCAAATACGGCATTGGATTCAGTCGTATTGATGATGATCATGCGCTGTATATCGCTGTTCATGAAATGGATAACGATACTGTCAAAAATGTAAATCAGTTCCGAAATCGGATGTTGTTAATCTATATACCGATTTTGTTTATAGCGGCTATTGTAATGGTCTTTTATCGTAGACGTGTGATCAAAGACAATACCATCAATACTCAAGTACGGGATCAACGTCGTGAAGAAGATTTAAAACAGCAACAAGATACGTACTATTTGCCGATGTTGCAATCGATGGAAGAACAGTTACAACAACTACAGAATCGAACAACACGCTTAACAGGTGGAGATGATCTGAAGTTGCTTGGTTTTTATAATAATTTAGCAGACAATTTAGAAGCTTCTGCCAGTCGAGGAGATTCTGCATCACGCGCTGAACTTGAATTTTTCCGCGAGCTGAATCAGAATTTCACACAAGGACGATTGAAGCAAGAGTCTTATATTGCTGAACTGGCTCTATCTGTACAAGAATTGCGTGAAGAATTAGAGCAGAAGATGCATGGTGCAGCAGGTATTCATTTTGCCGATATGAATGAAGTGATTACAGAGTCGTTGAAATGGGCGAATCGTGCGCTGGATATGAAAGGGATTGAAGTGATCGTGAAGCAGGAGCCTGTATCTCCGATCGCTGCTCAATCTGCTATGTTGTATCGCACAATTCAAGGATTGGTCGAAAATGCAGTAACAGCGATGGCACATCATTATGAAGCACCAGCAGATATGAATGAACAAGGTGCATTTGCACCCAGATCCAAGCGAGCGAACAAAACACTTAAAATCAGTTCACGTATGGAAGAAGAAGAGATTGTAATTACGATAGAAGATACAGGTGGAGGTATTGATGATAAGATGCGCTGGAATTATTTTCAGTCGGATTATTCTCAAAACAACAATGCAGATACGATCAGTCTGTATCATATGGATGCTTTTCTCAAAACGATTGGCGGACGACTCAAATTGCGTAATACTGATCGCGGATTACAAGCGATTATTCAATTGCGACGTTAATTACGATGTAGTTTGAAGTGATGATATCTAAGTGATCTCTAGCTACAGTATTCAACAAGTAGATAAAACATAGGAGTAGAAAGGAGGCTGTCGTATGAAAAAATGGATCGAAATGTATCGTTATGATCTGGTAGCTGTCATGATTATGCTGGCAGCCATCCTGTTGTTTTTACTTCCTATTTATAGCCCGGGACAAATTGTTTTTAGCGATATTGCTTTTGGAGCAACTTCTCATCGTTATTTAGAAGAAATTGCAGGGGTATGGAATGAGCGCTGGTCGACGTCTACTTTATTTAATGCACCACGTATTTTGTATATTCTGCCTTTCTATTTATTATCATTAGTATTCGGGGAAAGTGGCCCTGTGTTGCTCAAATCATTTATTACAGGGTTATTATTTATTTCTGCTTTTTCGATGTATGCTTTTGCTAAGCGGTTAGTTAGTGTGTATTATTCGCCTAGTTTTACCAAAACACGTATTTTTGCGATAGTGATCGGAGCCTTATTTTATGCGCTGAATCCATGGGTTGTTTTTCGTATTCAGCATATTTATTTATTATGCGGGTACAGTCTGTTTCCGTTAGTGTTGCGATTTTTCTTTAGTAGCTTTGATCCGAAGTTTCAGAAGCAACAGATTCATCATTATCATCTACATAAATTATATCAGCGGAATTGGATCGATCTTTTTATGTTGGCAGCGGTATTTACTATTAGCGCAGCCGCGATCCATTATTTCTTTTTTGGCATGATCTATTTAGCATTTTTTACAGCTCTTTTATTAATCAAATTAACATGGACGTATAGACAAAATGGTTGGGCTTTTTTAAAACCTTTATATATTAATTTTGCTCGTAAATGGCTCATTTTTGGCTGTTTTTTCGGCTTATTAAGTTTTTACTGGTTGTCTTTGTATATGGGAAGTATCCTTATGGATGCACAGGCGTCCCAGCACAATATCAATGTGGTTGATACGTTATCGTTATTTAGCCGTAACAGTACACTGAAAAATGTCGCTTATTTGCTAAGTTACTGGTGGCCTATGTTTCCATTATCCAGTCTACCGATCGTATTTTATATCGGTGGTGGGGTGTTATTACTGCTTATCGGATATGCGATGGTCACTCGTTCACACAAAAATCCAATTATTTTGATTTTCACTTTATTAACATTATTCTTTTTGATTGCAGCTACTGGAACTACTTTTCCTTCGATTGCTGGATTTTTTGTGATTTTGGTAACCAAGACACCTGTGATCGGTTCTGTTTTTCGTGATCCAAATAAATTTATTGGGTTGATAGCTTTGAATTTTGGAGTGCTGTTGACGTTTGGGATTATACAGTTACTTGAATGGTTCGGAAGTTCCAGAATACAGCGAATAATCAAACATACTGCTTTTGTAGCGGTGATTGCGTGTCTGATTATTTATGTAACACCTTTGCGTACGCAATTTGTAGCAGGGTACTATAAGCCAGTGACAGTGCCTAAAGAATATACCGAAATGGCAAATAAATTAACAGATCCTGATCGTTATGATAGCAAAGCGTTATATTTCCCGATAGCAGATAATATGATTCAGAGTTTTAACGGGGTAGCTACACCTTACTGGAATAAAGGCGAGACATCGATGCAAAAAGCGACCGGTGATTTTCAAGTCTATTCTTCACCTAAAAACACAATTTTTCACCATGAAGGTAACGATCCAAGTATTACGTATTATATAAATTTTCTAGAGTATATGTTGGACAATGGGTTAAGCTCGAAAATGGGTTCATTGTTCTCTACGTTTGGTATTAATCAGCTTGTCTATCATAACGAATATGAAGGACAGGAAAAGCGGCAACAATTTCAATTATCGATGCTAGAAGATCAGGCGGGATTGAAGCGAACGTATCAAAATTCGATCTTTTCAATCTTTCAATTGGATCAGGCGCCTAATTATATGAATATTTTACCTGCCAAAGTGGTTACACCATACGGATATAGCCGCTTGGAAAGTTATAGCCATCAACCTGGTTTTAATTTCAATCAATTCGGTGTGTTGTTCACTACGCTGAATCCGAAGCTGAATACGATCCAGACTGTGCGTAAAGGCGATTATGTTGAAGCTTCTTCGTATAATGATTTATTTTTATCGCAATTGCCAGAAGCAGATTATTTACGTCCATTTGATGCGATCGAAGATGGAAATGCGTTTTTAAAATGGTCTAAAACATTTGCTTCTACCAACGATTGGCTCTGGTATCTTTCTTCACAAAATATTAAAAATTTCTCATTCGATATGGAGATGGATGCAGGAATTGCAGTCACTTTTGCCAGTGAAAAATTAGACGTACAGCCTTATCAGATGAGCAAGCTTGAAGGACGAACTGTTGTCGATTTTGATTCATTATTACGAACTGAAAAGTTCTTTACACCTGATAATCCGCAAATGTTTAGTGTACAGGCAAATCCTCTGGAGGGATTAAATGATGTTCCTACTTTGCATGGAGAAATTATTAAAGGCGATGCCAACAATATCTGGCAAGTTGCCAAATCAGGCATGATCGAAGCCAAAGAAAATAATCCGTATCAATTCAATATTACTGCTTCAGGTAGAGGTACCAATAAAATGCATGTCAAAATGAGATTTTATGATGAGCATATGGATGAACTTGGAGTGAGTTATGTTGTGGCTCCTTCAGAAGAAAATAACTTCAACGGGGTAAATTTCTACGGGGAATATGTATCCCCACCAGGCAGTAAATGGATGCGAATTGATCTGTTAACCCAGCAACGTCCTGAACAAAAAAATTACTGGTGGATTCATGATATTCAGTTGTTAGATCTGGGGAAATATCGTAAGCCGAATACATTTACAATGCATAAAAAAATGGAGCAAGAGCAGACATCCCATGTGTATGCGAGAGTATTTATGAACAAGCAAGGTGGAGAACTGGTATTTGGATTGCCTGACAAACAGGTGAAGATCACTACTCAACACGAAGGAAGCAATCAGTTTGAATGGATTGATCTGGGAGAGCATCATTTTCCCGCAGGAGATTCAGCGATTACAGTCAATAATGTAAAAGGATTTAATGCGATCAACTTACTGGCGATTGTACCTACCGATCAAGCAGAGAAGTTATCATTTCCGGTAGAGCAAGCAGTGAAGCGAGGTAAATTATTTTTTACATTAGAAGCTGAAAATGATTTCTCCGGACAAGGGAATATGCAGACAGAACGTGCTTTTCCTTTGTTGAGTATGGGACGAGGAATCAGTTATCAACAAGGAACATTGCAGAAAAAAGTAGATGTTCTCAAAACAGCCAACTATTCTGCCTCGATTTTGGCAAATATTCCTTCTGGATATCAAGGTAACTTAACGATGAAATGGATCAATCAAAAAACAGGCGAAGTCATTTCCCGCCAGATAACAAGTGATCAAGCGTATACCCGATCGACAGAAAATACTACGACCAAAAATACAGTTATCGAGACATTGCCTGATCAAGATGGATTCGCCAAGCAAAAATTAAGTATTCCAGGATTACTGCGTAATTACGGGCGGATAGAGTTCAAGGATTTATTGCTAACGAAAGGCACATATCAATTGAAATTGGTATTGGATAGTCAGGTGCCTTCTCTAACGACCGATCAAGATATTCATTTGATGAAAGCGAATGAAGTGAATGTACTGCCAAGTGAAGAGACGAGCGAAAGCTTGCTTCAAAACAGTTCAGCCGAATGTATGACAGATATTCAGCCCGGTCATACACGCAAAGTAATATCTTCTCAAGGCATGTCGATCGAATATGCACCTAGTTATTCTTGTGATTGGAATATCTATGCTTCTCAAAAAATGAAAGCTAGTCCGTTAGAAGAATATTCAGTCACTCTGGATGCGATCTCACAACATGTCAAACAGCGTCATATGAAATTAGTATTTTTGAATGCTGATTCTCAGATATTGCAGACTTCTTATATTAATGAAGTAGAAGAAGAGGATAAAACGAAGTGGAACCATTACGATCAAATTATAAAAGCGCCAGCCGGAACCGCGATGATGCAGTTCCAAATGCTAGCGCATGCAGATCAGAAAGTAAAAGGTTCTTTTCAAATTAAAAATTACTCTATTATTCCGTATAAAGCGATGATCATGGTCGATCAATTCATGTTATTTGAAGGTCAAGATATCGATCAGTTTTTTACAGTTCCTTCACATAAAGCTACAATCAAAGCCAATCGTGAAAATTCGATGGAACGAAGTTTTATACTCAGCAATCCGAATCATGAGCAAGTGCTGATTCGTGAAACAGAATCGCCGAATCCGCTCTGGGAATTCCGCCTGAATGGAGAAACTCAGCGAGCAAGATTGGCTGTGAATGGCGTGACCACTGGGTTTATGAGCGAAGACAGTGGAAGTGGCACTGTTGTTATTATTCTAGCTTCTGCTTATCGTATAGGCTGGATACTGTTCGGTATAGGGATATTAGCTGGTATCGCTTGTATTCTTCCTTATAAACGCTGGAAAAAGCGAAGGCGAATGTAAAACAATCCAATGATAAGCTGATATTACATCACATATTTATATCCTGTACCCCATACTGTACGAATATGCTGAGGATTTTTGGGATCGCGCTCTATCTTTTTACGCAAGCTGGAAATATGTACATCGATGGTACGATCCAGATAAGCGCGATCTCCTCCTTTAATACGATCCATCAGTTCATTGCGGGTAAAGACTTTGCCAGGGTAATTATACAGTTCTTTCATAATCGCAAATTCGATATGAGTGACTTCAACTTCTTGTTCTTCGACAAACAGACTATGACGATAGTCATTCACAGAAATTCGTCCTTTTTTGTCTTTAGATACATTGACTTTGGGCTCGGTAATAATAGTCGGGCCACTACGACGTAGCAATGCTTTGATGCGAGCATCCAATTCTTTGAGACTAAATGGTTTACACAAAAAGTCATCAGCACCGTTATCCAGTGCCTTGATCCGCTCATTCAGCATCGTATTGGCAGATATCATCAATACAGGTACGGTAGATTGTTTGCGGATCTGACTGACTAATTCACTTCCATCCATATCAGGAAGCATAAGATCGGTTACGATAATATCCGGTTTGAAATGAAACAGTTTTTGAATAGCGTCTTTGGAATCATGAATCATTTCGGTAAGGTAACCTTCTTCTTGAAGAAAAAATGCAATCATATCTGCCAGACTTTTCTCATCTTCAATAAGAAGAACTTTGATAGACATCGCTGTCACTCTCCTGTATGAAAAATAATAGGCTTGTTGAATATCTCCCTTTACTATTCTATAACATGCTTAATACAACGATATTTAAGCGAAATATATAGAAAGATCAAGAATAGAATTTCAAGTAAACATAGCAATTTCAGCTTTAAAACAATGAAAGTAATCCAAATGTTAAAAAAATGCGAATCAATTAGCATGAAATTTTATACGGAAAAGAGAACTTTCTTAAAATATACATGAGAAAATGGAATAGGACTATAGTATCATTCGACTCCCTATATTTATTTTCGGCAGAAACAGCTAAAATGAACAGTTTTTTTAAGTTCTTACTACATTTTTCGGAAGAGGGTTTCATATATGCGCATGATATTGTTGTCCGGTGGGTCAGGTAAACGTTTATGGCCTTTATCGAACGTTAATCGTCCCAAACAATTTCTTCCTGTTCTTCGTCATCAAGGTCAGCCTGAAAGTATGCTACAGCGAATCTGGAGACAATTGCAAGATGCAGGTTTGTCAGAGCAAGCTTATTTTTCAGCTAGCGGGTATCAAGCTGATCTGATTCGTGGGCAAATTGGTATCGATGCTACGATTATTGAAGAACCTGCGCAAAGAGACACGTTTCCGGCAATCGCTTTAGCAGCTTCATATTTATATCATCATGCTGGTGCTACACGTGATGAAATGATAGGAGTCATGCCGGTAGACGGTTATGCCGGTGACGAGTTTTTTGAGCATTTGCGTAAGCTTCCATCTATATTGGAGAAGTCTGGTGATGAGATGGTCTTAATGGGTGCTTCTCCAACGGAGCCTTCAGACAAATACGGATATATTGTACCATTGATGTCTGAACTGGTGGATAAGGAATATTTTGGGGTTTGCTCCTTTTTAGAAAAACCAGATATAATCACTGCCCAATCGTTAATACATAAAGGGGCATTGTGGAATTGCGGTGTATTTGCATTCCGCTTAGGATTTTTGCTAGACCATATTGAAAATCAAGGTTGGAACTCTAACTATAATGAATTGTTAAAGCACTATTTAGCATTACCCAAAACAAGTTTTGATCTAGCGGTTGTAGAAAAAACAAAGCATATATCTGTATTACCGTTTCATGGAGAATGGAGAGATTTGGGAACATGGGATTCATTAATTCGTGAAATGGATTTTGATGTGACCGGTTCAGGATATATCTCTCCTTTATCTCAAGATACTCGTATTATTAACGAACTAGATATACCGGTAAGTGTATGGAATGTTCCTAATGTGATCGTAGTGGCAGGGCCTGACGGTATTTTAGTGACCAATCGTGAAGATGCTACAGGCATTAAAGAGATGGTGGGACAGATAGAAATCGCTCCGCGATTTGAAGAACGCTTTTGGGGCAAACAAACGATTATTTCTCATCGGCAAGATGAAGGTGGGCTAGAGACAGTGACCAAACGAGTCGTGATTACATCAGGTCGCTTTATCAGTTATCATGAACATAAATTACGTAAAGAAGTATGGACGATTATATCAGGTATAGGATATATCTGCCTTGATGGAGTTATCACGATGATCTCTCCAGGTGATGTTATCGTTGTAGAACCGGGGATGAAGCATTGTATTGGTGCTTCTGAAGGTGAACTGGAATTTATTGAGTCACAGATAGGCAAAGCTGTATCGGAGACTGACATTATAAGATACGAATATCCTGGAGTGACTCCAGATGGTTTGTTATCAGAAGGTCTTTCGGGTTAACCTGCTGTCCGTGGTAGAAAGGACCGTTAGTCATGAAATACAGAATACTTCTTTGGTTCCGATCTCCTTTGATAGGAACAATCATCTTAACGATCTTTGGCATAGCAGGCAATTATTTTAAATTGGACTTATCTTTAAATTTACGGTTTGCACTAGGCAGCGCAGCACTTCTAATTATTTTCCGGTTATATGGATTACGATTTGCTGTGCCTGCTTTACTCGCTATAAATATACCTTTTGGATTTGGCGGGTCTTATCTTTTTATGACCGGCTTGTTTGGTTTGGAGATTTTATTTTTGCATTTGTACTTCAAGCGATTTAGCAGAGGAGTTTTATTCAAAGCAGATCTGATCTTTTGGTTATGTATAGGTCTACCTCTGATATATGGTATGTATGAATATCGTCTTCATCCTATTGATATTCAAATGATCGCATTGATTCTTCTTGAGCAAAGTTTTAATAGCATTATTAATTTATTGATTGCTTCGATTTTGTTAGAAAGTATTATGAGTCGTGTAGCGATAGGCAATCAGCCGATCTATTCGATTTCGCTGGGACGTATTATTTTTAAATATTTAATTGCCTTCGTTATCTTTACAGCGTTGTTATTATTAGTGGTTATCAGTCATCAACAATTTTATGATATTCAAGGGTTGTATTCTTCATATATGGAACGTTCTTCACAAGTGTATAAGCAAGATATACAGATTAGTTTGTCAGATATGCGCAAAACCAAACCGTTAATGAACATATATAAAAAGAACTTTTATATCGATTCAGTTGTCGTAAGCCCGTTAGGTACATCTATGTATAGCACGCTCAATAGCGAGACGACACAACAACTTGTAGAGTCTAGAAATGATGAATCGTTGATTATTTCTACTACCAAAGATGGAGCTACTATTTTTCATCATTTCCCTATAAATCGGTTAACCCTGATCGAGCGATGGCAGGAGTCGTACTTTGTTATGGATATTCCACTAGATCATAATTATCGATTAATTTTAAAATTGACAGCGGCGTTTTATTTAGAACGTATTTATATATTTTATATTCAAAGTATTACAACGATTTTGATTGTTATCGGGATAGCGATTTTGTTGGCAGGTCCGATTAGCCGTAAAATTACTAAGTCTTTACTGGAGTTAGCCAAAGCGTCTAACAATATTCCTGATAAATTGAGTAAAAATAAGCCGATAGATTGGCCGGATAGTAATATTGTTGAATTTCACGCATTAATTGATAACTTCAAATTAGTATCACTGGTATTAGAAGAACAGTTTTTGCAAATTCAACATGATAAAGAAAATTTAGAAATTCGTGTAGTTGAACGTACATTTGATCTGGCGGAAAGTGAAGCTCAAAAAAGTGCTATTCTCAAATACGCTATCGATGGCATCATTTCAACAGATCATCAGAAAAAAATAACAGAGTTTAATCCTGCCGCTGAAAAGATGTTTGGCTATACACGTGAACAAGTAATGGGTAGACCATTATCGGAATTATTGCTATTAGATACGATTCCAGCAGGAGACAACAACTGCCCGGTCACAGCTATTCATGCAGACCGTACAGCTTTTCAAGTGGGATTAACACGCAGTGAGATTCTAGCCGAAGAATCTTCGTTTCAGACATTTTTTGTACATGACTTGACGCAACAAGAAAGAGCGCAAGCCGAGCGTTATGAACATGAACGTCAATTGGAAGTGCTGACCGACCGATTACGAGAAGAACAAGGCGCAGCAGAAAAGCAAAAAAGTATTACCGGCAATTTACTGGAATCGGTACAAGAAGGCATTGTAATGTGTGACTCTCAAGGGATTATTTCATTTATTAATCCGACGATGTTATCGCTATTTTCAATCAAAGATTATACCGGTTATCCTATCCAGCAATTGTTACGTGATATAGAAAATCAACTGGTTACCGAAACGTCTTTATGGATCGAAAAGTTAGAGCGATTTCTGCAAGGAGAACACACATGGAATCAAGGCGAGATGGTGTTGTTACAAAATGAAAAGATTCTATCGCTCTATGTCACTCCAGTAACAGATACGGTGCAACAGATTGAACATGGTGTGATTCTTGTTTTTCGAGATCGCACTGAAGAAGAGCATATGAAGCAGATGCAAAATGAATTGATGAGCGTAGTCTCTCATGAATTGCGCACACCATTATCTGCAATGATGGGTTATATCGAAATGTTAATGATCTATGAAGATATGTCGATTGAAAAAAGGCATGCTTTTATAGAAACGATTCATCAAGAAGGACAGCGGTTGTCTCATTTAATAGATGATTTTCTAGATATTCAGCGGATCGAAGCCGATTATGCCGAGTATCATATGACTTATATTCCGCTATATGAAATGTTGCAAGGTATTTGTGATCAATGGAATCCAGAATCAAGAGACCGTATCATGCTTCACCATGAAGGATTGCATGAAGTATTTATTAACGGCGATCAGCAACGCTTAATTCAAGTCTTTCGAAATCTGATTAGTAATGCTCTTAAATACTCTTCAGATGATTCGATGGTTCATATTGTTATCAACGAATTACAGGATCATATTTCGGTATCGATCAAAGATTCAGGGATCGGGATTCCACCGGAAGATCATAGTCGCATATTCCAGAAATTTTTCCGGGCAAGTTCTGCTTCCAAGCACAATATTCGAGGAACAGGGCTTGGATTATATATTACAGAGCGGATCGTCAAAGATCATCAGGGTGAATTGAATTTTGTATCCAGACCCAATAAAGGTTCTACCTTTTCTGTGATTCTACCCAAACCGAAAAAGAACGATTCTATTCAGCACACTGAATAATATGCAATCATCTGATTCACTGCTCTGTCTGCTAGGGTACTTACAATAGGAAACGAGATAACGTTATCATAGAGCTACAACGTTTATCTTTAAAAGACAAATTCTGAAATATGGAGGCTTATCCCCATGGCAGAAACAAAATTAACCGGTAAAGTAGCAGCAGTAACAGGTGGCGGATCAGGAATAGGTAAAGCATCAGCGATACGATTTGCAGCAGAAGGTGCTGTTGTATATATGTTAGATCGTACGCCTGAAAATGCAGAAAAAACCAAAGCTGAAATTGAACAAGCTGGCGGTAAAGCATATGTAATCGAATGTGATATTTCCAAGCCAGAAATGATTGAAAGTGCAATGAAACAAGTAGCATCTGAAGCAGGTCAATTGGATATTGTATTTGCTAATGCAGGAATCAACGGTAGCAAAGCTCCTATTGAAACTTTGGAAATAGATGATTGGAATCAAACGGTGGAGATCAATTTGCGCGGTACATTTGCAACTGTAAAATATGCTATCCCTCATTTGAAAGAAAATGGTGGTAGTATTATTATTACAAGTTCTATCAATGGTAATCGTGTGTTCTCTAATGTAGGATTCTCTGCATATGCCTCTACCAAAGCAGCGCAAGTTGCTTTTATGAAAATGGCGGCATTGGAACTGGCTCGTTACAAAATTCGAGTCAATGCTATCTGTCCGGGAGCGATCGATACTGAAATCGATGATAATACGTATCCAAGTGATGATCTAAAAGAAGTAGAGATTCCTATGGAATTCCCTGAAGGTGATCATCCGCTTAAAGGTGAACCAGGCAAAATCGAAGAAGTAGCTAACCTTGTGCTGTTTTTAGCATCTAGTGAAGCTTCTCATGTAACAGGTACAGAGATATTTGTAGATGGCGCTGAATCGTTATTAAGAGGATAGTTGTATCTACAAGTATATAAGATAAAATGTTCTATCAATTCACTAGCCAAATCCTTTTTCGAGCATATCGGGAAAGGATTTTGTTATGTCTACCACTTATTAGTTCTTTTTCAAATCAATCAATTGACAGTGTTAGGTGTGCTGAATTAAGCTAAAGATATTGAACGTATTCACGTTAATAAGATCAGGTCAATCACGTAAATAAATAACTGCACATGAAGATAGAGGGAGAGTCTGTGGATGTATGTGATCCACCACCGAAGGAGCAAGCTAACCATTTGGCGATGGTTAATTAATCTCTCAGGTACCCGAACCGCTATTGGATGCAACTCTGGAGAGAGCATATGAGCCACCCAAGGAGTACCACCGACAGTTGTGTTCGGTCTAAACTCTCAGGTAACGAGGACAGAGGAATAGGCCACGCGCAGGCTATTCACTGTCTTTTTTTGTGCGCGCATATTTTGGTGATAAGGGAGAAGAAAAATGATGCGATTTAAAAATGTATTTAATATTATTGGACCTGCAATGGTAGGACCGTCTAGTTCACATACAGCAGGAGCAGCACGTCTGGGTAGAGCAGCGCGACACTTTTTGGGCAAATGTCCTGAGCATGTACAGATTATTTTGTATGGTTCTTTTGCAGAGACGTATTGGGGACATGGAACAGACCTTGCTCTAGTAGGTGGTTTGCTTGATTATGATACCGATGATGATCGCTTACCGGATGCAGCTGAAGAAGCGGATCGTCAAGGCATTACGATTTCTTTTGATAAAGGAACAGGCAATTATCCTCATCCTAACTTTGTGCGTATTATTGTACAGCATGGAGAAGAACGTGCCGAAGTCGCAGGTGCTTCGATTGGTGGAGGTAATATTGAGATTCATGAGTTAAATGGATTCGATGTGCGCGGGTCGGGTCAATATCCGATGTTAGCAGTTGAGCATATGGATAGTAAAGGAGTACTTGCTGATATTACACGTACACTGAGCGATGCTGAATTGAATATCGGATTTATGGATGTCGATCGCAAAGCACGTAGCGGAGAAGCGATGACTGTGATAGAACTTGATACTGTACCTGACCAGTCTGTGCTTAATCAGATTTTGCAATTGCCTTATGTTACCCGGGCAGCTGTGATTGATTTGAAGTAAACGAAGTTCAAAGGAGAGTGTGATATGCAATTTCGCACATTAAAAGATATTGTTCGGTTATGTGAAGAACGTTCACTAACGATAGCGGAACTGATGATTGAAGAGCAAGTGAAAGAAACAGGAGTAAGCGAGCAAGACGTTATTCAACAAATGACTGATTATTATCAGGTGATGAAAGAAGCAGTCGAGCGCGGAATCACAGAAGATACCGTTTCACGAAGTGGACTGACCGGTGGAGATGCACGTCGTGTGCATGACTATATGTTAAGCGGAGATACATCGTCAGGCAGTGATGCGACGCGTGCGATGGCTTATGCGTTAGCCGTATCAGAAGTGAATGCTTCAATGGGACGGATTATCGCTACGCCTACTGCAGGCTCATGTGGTATTATTCCGGGAGTATTTGTCAGTTCGCAAGAGCGTTTTGGTTGGGATGATACACATATGGTACAAGGATTGTTCGCAGCCGGTGCTATCGGCTATGTGATTGCTAACAACTCTTCGATCTCAGGTGCAGAAGGTGGATGTCAGGCAGAAGTCGGTTCAGCAATAGGTATGGCCGCTGGAGCAGTTGTTGAGATGCGTGGTGGTACACCGGAACAAGCGATGCATGCTGTAGGGCTGGCTCTAAAAAATACACTTGGATTAATCTGTGATCCGGTAGCAGGGTTAGTCGAGATTCCTTGTATTGTTCGTAATGGATTAGGTGCAGTAAATGCGTTAGCAGCCGCAGATATGGGGCTGGCTGGAGTACGGAGTGCTATTCCATCAGATGAAGTGGTCGATGTCATGTTACAAGTGGGACGTTCGATGCCAAGTGAACATCGCGAAACAGCTCGGGGCGGACTCGCTCAAACGCCAACAGGACGTAAAATTACGGAAGAATTAAGACGTCGTAGACAAGAGAATAAGAATTAACTAACAAAATATCCATTTATATGCATAATACCGAAAAGCCGTTTATAATAAAGCGGCTTTTTTCGATTTTTCTTCAAACCTTTCCTTAATATTCCGATAAATTGTTGTATAATTCGATATATACGCAAATAAATTAGTAGTATAGTTATTCAACTTTTACCCTACTTCAAAGAGTACATACCCGTATGTATGGGTCTAAAGTATTGTATTAATTTTGAAATAAAGGTTCATACGATGTGTTTGGAGGTGAATACAACGTTATAGCTTGTTCGTTATGTCAACAAGCTTTAAATAATCTTATGATATTCAAAGTGGGGTCAACACACATGAGGCAGTATGTAGCTTGCTTGCTGATGATATTACTATTATGTACGAATGCGACAAGCGTTTCAGCCACTAGCACAGAAGCATTTACAGATATCAAACAATCGTATGCTTTTGATGCAATTACGTCATTATCCGCGCAAGGAGTCATTACAGGTTATGAAGATGGAAGCTTTCAACCGCAACGCTCGATTTCCAGACAGGAATGGGCGAGTGTTTTTGTTAAAAGCTTGAATTGGACATCCGAACCAGGAACAGTATTACCTTTTACAGATGTCTCTCCCTGGGCTGTTCCTTATGTCAGTGCATTGTATCAACATCAGATTACGAATGGGATCGATGCAACCACATTTGGTGTAAAGCAATCGATTACCCGTCAAGACATAGCGGTCTGGTATGCTCGTTATCTAGGATTAACCGATACCTTGCAAAAAGAAGGCATAGCTACATTTGCCGATCAAGCAGATATTTCAGATTATGCCAAGTCCAGCGTATGGCTGATGGAGCAGTTAGGTTTGATGCAAGGAAATGAGCAACATCTGTTTGCACCAAAACAGCCTGTTCAACGTCAAGCAGCTATACTGGTCGCTTATCGGGTACTACAATCTGGAGATGAGTTACATCAGCGTGCAAAGCAATTGTTAGCGCAAGGGAATAAGCCTGTATCTAAGCCAGCAAGTGAGGCAGAGCCAGACCTTCAACCTGTACTGACGATAGGCGGTAAATCACCTTCTACAACCATAGATAAAGTAGAAACAACACCTGAGATCACAGGAAAACGGGCAAATGCCAAAGACAAAGATCGTAATCAAAATAATCCTAGACCCGATCCTGAAGTACCTGTTGTTCCACCAGTAACTCCACCTCCAGTTGAGCCTATATTTGTATTTGATCGTGTGAGTATAGACGCTCCTGTATTGTGGAATGATCCAGCAACATATAATGATTATCAACTATCATTTTATTTCTGGTATCAAGGTCAGAAGATTGCTTGGTCTGAGAAAATATTATCCGATCTTACGTATCAATTTGAAGATACATTAAATATATTTGATACCCGTGGCAAAATTATTCATCCTGAACATATTCCTGCAACAGGTGGATTGATTCCGGTCACACTTCATCTTGTATCACCACAAGCGAAGCTTGATCTTCATGTCACAACGATGGTGATGGTCACTATCAAATCACCACCGCCAGTAACTCCACCTGTAGAACAGCCGGAAGCGGAGCCAGATCGTGTGATTCGCTCTGTTTATATGGATACGTATACGTTAGATCAATCGGTATCACTCAAGTTAGATTCATGGCGTATTCGTTATGTGCTTCAAGATGTGTATGGTCAGCCGATTGCGCCTGAGTATTTACCAGCCGACCTGCATATTCGATTTGAAAATGATACAGGGATTATTGATGAACAGGGACGTATTATCAATGTGCATAATATTCCGCCTGTAGGCAGCATAATTCCGGTTCGAATCAGTGTAACCTCACCTTCGACCAGCGTATATCTAAATAAAGAATTTGAGCTGAAAGTCGTAGCAGGTGAACGTAGAAAGCAATATTTTGCTGTATCTGTGATGTTAGAAGGAGGATCAGGTTCTTCGACGACACTAGCTGAAATGCAACAGATGCGTAGTATGCTGGCACAGATTGATCCGCATTTACACATTACATGGGCAATCGATAACAATTTTGTTTTCCAAGAAAGCAATCGTCCGCAATTACAACAAGTATTACAGTATGTGGATCTGTATGGAGATGAAGTAGGTATTTTGTCAGGTTATCCGAACAATCACTATACATTAGCACAATGGGGCAATGAAATGAATGAGTGGTTGTATATGTATCGCTATAATGCTATGAATGCGTTGCATGAATCAGGTACAGTAGGGCAACCTTCAGTATTTACCAGTATTCCGGTAGCATATCGTCCTACTTCATTGTCTAGCTTTGCCGTCAATCCAGAGCAGGTGACATGGCTCAAAGATCATTTTGAGATCACCTCGTATATGGGCTGGGCAGCGACGCAGTATAATGTAAATCAATTATTTGGAGAAGGTTCGCCATTAATGCCTTACTGGTCGAATCAATATAATCCATTAGTGCCAGCGCAAGGAGATGTAGACAATAGCGGAGCTGTATTTATGAATCCTGTCACGATCGACCCGATTGGTTCAAGGTATGTGGAAAAGTCCTCCCGTTGGACGATTCATCCGGGTGATCCGTATGTGAAAGATTCGAATGCTGAGCCTCAACTATATACAGCACAGCAATATGTCGATAATCCGTATCAAATGATGAATACAGTTAATTATTTATCTATAGTGATTGATACAAACTGGGTGTTACGTCATGATAACTTGTTCAATGGATGGAAAGACTTTGTCGATCATTTTCCAGCAGGACGTGATGTGAGTATTGTAGGGATTAATGAGCTTGGTCAAACGTATCGCACCCAATCAGGAGCTACTAATCATCAAGCCCAATTTACACTGATGTTCAGAGGCTCCGGATATACAACAGCTTTAGATGGCAATAATTCACCAGCCGATACTCGTTATTTATGGACCGAAAATGCGTATCAACGTCTTATTTTGCGTAAACAAGATGGAGATCAAGCATGGTCGGTGATCGATTTTACCGATTATACGAAAACACCTGTTCCGCAGACACCGTATGCTTTTGATAGTCATACAGAAGTGAGTTATGTGACCGGACGTAATTACAAAATTGCGCCCAACGCACCGCTAACGTCGGCTGAAATTCAACGGATTCAAGAGCGATTGCAACAGATTCATTTTACCGAAGAAGTGGATTATCAATAGAACATCATACTCAAGGCATTCCTGGAAAGTTAGGGATGCCTTTTTGGTATATTATGATAGAAGGAATACATAATAGAGACAGTACAAAATAGAAGATATTGCATCAGATATCGAACAAAGGAGTAGAGAATAGTGGACATTCAAGCGATGATATCAAATAACTCTTATGGTATAGCAGACATTATTCATTTATTTCAAGAAGAATTGGCGCATAATTTGGTAGGCATTTATATTCATGGTTCTTTAGCGATGGGTGGTTTTCATCCGCATCACAGTGATATCGATTTGCTGGTTATTGTACAACAGAAAGTCAGTCGTTCGGCAAAGCTCCATATCGCTAACAGACTTTTGAAATTAGAAGAACATCTGATATCTAGTAGTGGATTGGAGATAAGTATTTTATTGGAAAACGATGTGAAGCAGTTTGTATATCCTACTCCATTTGAATTCCATTATTCTGCATATCACCGCGAAAAGTATCGAACAGATAAGCAATATGTCTGTGAAGGAGCAGAAGATCCTGATCTAGCAGCCCATATATTTGTAACATATGATCGAGGTATAACATTGTATGGCAAAGAGATCAAAGAAGTATTTGTCCCTATTGATCCACAGTGGTATATTCGCTCGATTTTGGCAGATATTGAACATGTAGCAGACGATATTGTTACATCACCTGTATATTTCACACTCAATCTGTGCCGGATCTTATTTTTCCTCAGCGAAAATGTAATTTCTTCCAAACAAGAAGGCGGAGAGTGGGGATTAACACATGTTCCTGCTACATATTCCAAGCTTATTCAGACTTGCCTTGATCAATATCAAGGAGTTAGTGATTCTACTGCGTTAGAGATTATACAATTACAAGAATTTGCCTGCTATATGAAAGGTGAAATTCAAAAGCAAGTGAATAGTTCAAATGAAAAGATAGACGATCTTAAATCTTTTTTATAAAGGAGATAATAGATATGCCTGTACCTCATAGCGATCACGAACAGATGATACACCAAATTATTATAGAATGGATCACTGCTGATTGCTGGATGATGGAGATTTTGCGAAATGTACGGGATCTAGGATTGCCAGATAGTTGGGTATGCGCTGGATTTGTGCGTTCGAAAATCTGGGATCAACTTCATCAGATAGAACCTCGTACACCATTAGCAGATATTGATGTGGTCTATTATGATGCTAGTGATCTAGATGAAAAAACAGAAAAAGTATGGGAACAACAGCTTTGCCGGATACAACCACAATTACCATGGTCAGTGAAAAATGAAGCACGCATGCATATCGCTAATCGGATTGCGCCCTATCATTCTACAGTTGATGCGATATCATGTTTTCCAGAAACAGCTACAGCATTAGGGATTAGATTAGACGAACAGGATCAATTGATTCTGGTCGCTCCATGTGGACTAAGGGATGTTTTTGAAATGAAGATACGTGTCAATCCACGCTTTCTTCAAAGTCGAGGAGATATTCATATTTATCAGCAACGTATTCAACAGAAAAATTGGCAACAGATCTGGAATCGTTTAACGATTATCGATTCCCCAACACTGTAGCTTATGAATTGATAAGCTCCATAAGTACCTATAGAAAAAATCAATTAGAAAAGTGGTATAATCAATGTTAGATTATAATATAATAATCTGATGAACATAGTCGGAATAAAGAGGTGACAGAATTGAGTGACATTTATCGTTTGGCAGCATTGGAAGATGCAGAGCGTGTACTTCATATCACATATGAAGCCTATGTAACTATTCGTGAATTAGGATTAACATGGCCAGCAGCTCATGCTGATCTAGCATTGATTCAAGACAATATTACGCATAATAAATGTTATGTGTTAGAACAAGATGGATTGATTGTAGCGACTGTAACTTTGGCTGATCCTGAACGGGTCAAAGAATTAACAGCTGAGACAGGATTACCGTTTATTATGTGGTTTGCGGTTGATCCGAATGTACAAGGAACCGGCGCAGGTAGCAAATTGTTAAACTGGGTTGAACAACATATTATTCGTGATGAAGTAGGAGCACCTGCGGTGACACTCGGAACAGCGGAAAAACACCCGTGGTTGTTGCCGATGTATGAGCGTAGAGGATATGAAAGTATACGAGCTAGAGATGCAGGCAAAGGAGAAGGACCGATGCATTTAATGCGTAAAGTGGTTCATCCCGAGCGTTTTGAAGCTTATTTGCAAGAGCGTAAGCAAGCAGAACAAATTCAACAAACCTCTTCTCAAGGTAATTAACATATGAAATTTGTCGTATTCAGTCTTATTGCGAACCTTCCTCATGCGCTAACAGGTGAGACCTTAACAGCACAACAGAAATTCCAAAATATATTAAAACAAGCAGAGTTAACAGAGCGTCTAGGTTATGATGCTTATGGTGTAGGTGAGCGACATGGAGAACCTTTTTTGTCTTCTTCACCTGCTATTGTGCTGACTGCAATTGCAGCACGCACATCACGCATCCGTCTGTTGACGACTGTAACAGTATTAAGTGTGCTTGATCCGGTAAGAGTAGCAGAAGACTATGCTACTCTTGATCATTTATCTAATGGACGCTTGGAATTGATTATTGGTAAAGGGAACGATCCGCGCCATTATGGATTATTCGGAATCACTGAAGAAGAACAATGGGATTCATTAGCAGAAAGATATGAATTGTTACGACAATTATGGAGTCAAGAAAAGGTGAATTGGCAGGGGAAATATCGTCCGGCATTGAATGAGTTTACAAGTCAACCGCGTCCACTTCAATCGCCGATTCCAATCTGGCATGGAAGTGCCTCAAGTACACGTTCTACAGAATTGGCAGCCAAGTATGGAGAACCGATTTTCTCATCCAATTCTTTTCATCGACAGGACAAATATAAAGCATTAATTGATCATTATCGGGAACGGTTAGCTTATTATGGTCATGATCCATCTCAAGCTATTGTTGGAGCAGGAGCAGGAAGCCTGTATCTAGCGAATACGAGTGAAGAAGCTATTCGCCGTTATCGTCCATATTATGATCATTTTCAATCTACGGATGCTGCTAAGCACAATCAATCGCCTTTTGTAGATTTAGAAGATAATATTGCAAATGGCCCGGCTCTTATCGGAAGCCCTGATCAAGTCATTGAGAAAATTCTAGATTATTACCAAGCATTTGGACATCAGGCATTAAGTATCAGCGTAGATGGATTAACCGAAACAGAACAGTTAGAACAACTCGAACGGTTTGCAACAGAAGTTGCACCTGTGTTAAAAAAAGAAATTCCCAGTACGATATGGGAAAAAGAAGTGCAAAAAGAGCAGCTCATTTAAGAGTTGCTCTTTTTGTGTATATTCTATTATTTGAAGATGATTAGATTATTTTTTATTCTGTTGCTTAACTTATACTTCATCCAGTACAAGCGGACGAAGATTAGCTTCGATCTGTGCACGTTTGCCTTCAAGGAAAGGAGGCAGAGAAAGGGTTTCACCTAACGAATCCATCGATTCATCAATATCGAATCCTGGTGTGTCTGTGGATAATTCGAATAAGATACCATTCGGTTCACGGAAATAAAGAGCACGGAAGTAGTGACGATCTACTTTACCTGAATTAGGAATACCTAATTTGGATAATTTGTCTGACCATAGATCATATTCGGACTCATCTGGTACACGGAACGCTACATGATGGACACCACCGCGACCTAGACGTGCATGTGGAAGATCAGGACGTGTCTCGATATGGACTTCTGCGCCTGCGCCACCTTGTCCAGTAGAATAGACTTCAATATCTGCAAAATCACCTGCAAGCGAAGGATATGAGCCTGTATGACGGAATCCCATCACTTCAGTCAAAATCATAATGGTCGAAGCAGGTTGAGCTAGTGTTAGTGTAGTTGGTCCAAGTCCAAGAATCCCGTATTCTACAGGTACTTCAGATTGATCCCAAGCTGTTCCAGCAGCTACACCTTGTTCGCCATTGTCGGCTACAAGAATAAGGCGTGTACCTTCAAAGTCTTGAAAAGCCAATGTATCTCGTCCAGCACGTTGTTTGATTTCTTCATGAGTCACATTCAATTGGTCAAATCGATCAGACCAGTATTGCAAAGCTTCTGTTGTCGCTACTCGTAAAGATGTTGCTGAAATACTAGATACCCCTTGATAGCTAGGTCCGATACCCGGTAAATCAAAGAAAGTCAATTCGGTACCAGGAGAAGCAACAGCATCACCGTAAAATAGATGATACGAAGTAGTATCGTCTTGATTAACTCCTTTTTTCACTAAACGCATACCCATAACTTTAGTATAAAAATCGTAATTTTTTTCCGCTTTACCTGTCATAATCGAAACGTGATGAATACCTAATAATTCCATAATGAATATCCTCCTCAAAGTCAAACCATCTATTTATAAATGTGCTTACATTTGAAATCTTAATATTAAGATAATTATAACATGGAGAAAATTAATTACAAGTCTTTTCCATGAAAAAAATATAGTAACTATGTAAAAAAGAAAGAAACTCCAAAAAGAAAACTAAAAAAGAACCTTTAGATCAGAGAATCATCTCATTGATCTAAAGGTTCTGCTTATATAGATGAATAGATAAAGAACGTAGATAAGGAATATTGAATTAGTGATTCGTTAATCCACCAGATTCAGCGCGTGTTACTACGTTGGTACGATAGTCGTCTTGGCTTAGTCCAATCTTAGGCATAACTTCATTCAGATCCGGGAATTTCGCTAAAATGGTTTTGTTGTCTGTACGCAAATCCATTTTGCTATAATCGTAGAATCCTGCACTGCTAACACTAGAGATAAATTGATTACCTTCTACTGCAACATCGCCTAATTTGGGAACAACAATATTCGGTGTGTTGACCATTACATTGTTATTCATTTTTGTACCATTCGGATATTCAGGATGCCAGTTCGGATCAAGAATACTGCTCCATAATGGATGATCATAACCATACATCTTTTGCAATTTGGCTCCATATTCTTTCCATACGCCGCTTGTTGGATTCATTTCACGAAGTTGATCGGCATAGATACTATTCACACCATGAGAATTACTGTCGCCCCGTTGATCGACTTGGATCATATTGGAATCGACCACTAGATTGTTGTTAGCGATATTGTCATGTCCATTGAGCAAAATGCCTTTGGTTGAACCTTGCACAATATTATAACGATAGTTATCGCCACTATCTGCACCATCTGAATAAAATCCATTAGAACGTTTGTTATGATGAACAAAATTGTATTGAAGTACATTACCATAAGAAGCCCAATCTTGAGCGGTATAGAATGCGCCTGTATCGCCTTCGATCAAGGACGTATTATGCACTTCATTGTACTCAAACACCAGATTGTTACTGTACACATAACGAACAGCATCTTTAGGCACATCATGCAGTAAATTATGATCGAATTTGACCCCGACTGAATTACGCACCAGAATTGCTTCCAGATGAGTCAGATCGCCTACATTGTGAATATGATTGTTGGTGACACGACTATTGGCAGCTTCTAGCGTTTTGCGATCTCCTGCATCATTAATACTGATACCGAATCCGCCTGTTTCATAAATATCATTACTTTGGAAAAGGTTATTCGTCCCATCTACATCGAGAATACCACCATTTCCTAGATTACGAAGCGTATTACCTGCAATTGTAATATGGTCGGTATTTTTAAGTTCAATGCCGTTACCCATACCACCTTCAACCGTGAATCCTAGCATTTTTAGATTAGAAGCTCCATCGACAGAAATCACTGGATTTTCTTGGTCAGCTATAATAATGTTTTGGCTTTTCAGATTGCCTTTAGGATAGTAATAAATTTGACCATCTTTGAAGTCAAGTGACCATTCACCAGGAACATCGATTTCATCCAGATAATTAATCAATTTCCATTCTTCTGTACCGGAACCGATCCGATAAGGAGCTTTGATTTTGGATGAATAAGAGCTAGGCGTCAGGTACGTACTTGCAGTTGCTGATTGATATACATCTTTGTTGACGGATGAAGGGACTTTCACTGAATCGGTACTGTGTTCAGTTACGGTTGCATCATTACCTGTATGTTCAGTAACTTCAGAAGGTAACGATAGATTATGATCCGCATCAGTCGCTTCTGTCGTTAATTGAGAATCTTCAGTGAGTTGTTCTTTTAAGCGGACAGATCCAGATTCACCCTGTGCATTAAACAATTTGTATGATTGCGGGGTAGAGTCTGTATCATGTAATGCATCGTCTGCTGCTGGCTCGCTTGTTGCAGAAGCAGAAGGAGCAATACTGGATGCCGCCTGAGAATCTTCACCGTATGTGTTGGCTGTGGCAGAGGTAGCAGAAGCATAGTCTGTTACTGCCGCACTCCATTTGGAACCCATACCGCCATCAGGAATATCTTTAAGTGTAATGACATTGTGTTTGGTATCGATCGATTGTACGGAACTGGTCAAAGGGCTCCAGACCGTTCTCCAAAAGCCTTTAAGATAAAGAGCATGTCCTTGAGATAAAGACTTCTGCCAGCGTGCTGCACGATTGCTTCCGTCCAGATCTAACGTATCTGTTGTGTCTCCATTTTCAGGAATACCACCATCACCATAATAAAAAGATTTGGCATCTGCTGAACCATTCGCTGTTGTCCAACCTTTGCGATGTCCATCTACAGATTCGGTCACATTAGGCCATTGAGAAATAGGTTGACGAATACCGTTAGAGATCAGATCAATAATACCCCATTTTTCGGTAAACGAAGTGCCACCTTCAAAATGCTTAATATGCTTCAGTCCCAGTGACTTCACATCTAACTGGTAAAGGGCATTGGCATCTACATCAGGATGAACACGTGCTTTGGCTGCGGCACTGAGCGGTTTCCAATCGGAAGCATCAATACGAATCCCGTTGGTTAATGTCACTTGTTCACCTGAATACGTACGGTAAATAATAGGTTTATCCGGTGTACCTGAATCTTCAGCTGTAAATTGCAAGTTGGAAAATTCATATTCTCCACCTTTGACCCATACCGTCACTCCATAATCGGGTAGGTCGCCTTTTAGACTGCGGATAGCATCACGTGCTCTTTCCAGGGTGGCGTATGGTTTCTCTTTAGTGCCATTCCCATCCGTATCGCTTCCGGCTGTATCAACGTACAGATTCCAACCAGTTTTTGTCACAGCACCGCTATCAAGATTGATAACTTCTTGACTTCCTACTTTGTCAGCCGATGCGTATGGAACCGCCATCGCACTACTCAAAGCAAGCATAGCTGTGAGCGATATGATTTTCTGGAACTTCTTCATAAATATAAATTCCCTCCATTTCAAAATCCATTGATGTTGTTGGGATGATGGTTTATCCCTGCTGTGATGGGTATTTTGATTTAATTAGTTAATCACCTCCTAAAATACATATAAATTGGTAAAATCAGCGGATGCTTTTATATAATAAAATACAGATGCAAATATAGCAAAGCATAATTTCATACTTTTTTAATAAAATTTCAATTTGTTCATAAATTAGTTTCTTTTTTGTAACCATTTGAGCATACCGATAGATTGCTTGTCAAGTGCAGGTAGTATAATGTCTGAAAATAAAAAGGGGACTGATCAATTGCCTTAGAGCACAACTGATCAGTCAGTAATATGAACCATATTCTTAGTTAAGAAGTAGATTGATGGTCAGAAAGACCGTCTGAATCTGCACGATTAAAGGCTTTGGTACGGTATTCATCTTTGTACAAACCAATCGTTGGGAAAATAGTATTCAAGTCAGGAAACTTCTCTAATATTTTGGCATTTTTGGTGCGCAAATCAAGGGTAGCTAGATTATAAAATCCTGCATCCGAGGTACTACTTAGTGTCGTATTACCTACTGCTGCTACATCACCTTTTTTCGGCAATTTGATTTGTCCGCCAGCGCCTACAATCACATTATGATTAAGCTTACTGCCATTCGGATATTGAGGATTCCATTTATCATTTAATACACTGCTCCATAGATTGCCTTTTAAGCCGTATTTTTTAGCGAGTTGTTCACCATATTTTTTCCAGGTGCCTGTCAATGGTTGAAGCTCTCGCAGACGATTGGCATTATCACTACCCAATCCATAATTTAACTGATTAGAACGATCGTTAATTTCAAGAGATTGTACATTAATTAATAAATTGTTCATCGCTAAATTATGATGTCCATTTTCGAATAAAAAGGCGCGTGATGTATCTTGAATAATATTGTATTCATACGTATTACCACTGCTACCACCATCCGCATAAAAACCATTTGAGCGTTTATTATGATGAATAAAGTTATAACGTAATACATTTCCATACGAAGACCAGTCTTGAGCGGTATAGAAAGCCCCGGTATCGCCTTCGATCAGTGATGTATTATGCACTTCATTGTATTCAAGCAACAGCTTATTGCTAAATACATAGCGAACTGCATCTTTGGGAACATCATGCAGTAAATTATGATCGACTCGTACACCGACTGAATCACGAATAATAATCGCTTCTAGATGGATCAGCTTGCCGATATGATGAATATGATTATTGGTAATCCTGGTATTAGCAGACGATAATGTAGCTCGATCTCCTGCACTATTCAGACTAATCCCAAAACTTGCCGTATCATAAATATTGTTACTACGGAACATATTATGATGACCATCTACATCTAATATTCCACCATTTACATTGCGAATATTGTTGCCTGCAATCGTAATATGATGACTTCTTTTCATTTCAAAGCCATTGCCCATATTATTCTGTAATGTGAATCCTTTAAATTGTACATAAGAGGTACCATCCATAGTAACGATAGGTGTATCTTGATCACCGATTACTGTCTGCAATTTATGAATATCCGAAGGAGGATAGTAATAGATTTTGCCATCTTTAAAATCCAAAGCCCATTCTCCAGGTGTATCGATTTCTTCTAGCAGATTAAGGGCTCGGAATTCTTCAGAACCATCACCAACACGATACGTAGAAGGTGTACTGCTGTTGTCATTTTGCTCATTGGTTGTTCTTGATAGAGCAGAAGGAGCAACCATCGCACTGAATTTAGAACCCATTCCACCTTGTGGTGTATCGAGAAGTTTAATCGTTTTTTGAGCTGGATCGATTTGACTGATCTGAATACTGGCTGGACTCCAAAGGGTACGCCAGAAACCTTGTAAATAAATAGCATGACCGTTTTGGATTGCATTCTGCCAGCGCTTAGAACGATTGGTTCCATCTTCATCTAAAATATTAGTGCTTGAAGAACCTGGTTTTTGATAATAAAAAGATTGAGCATTATAGACACTTTGAGCGATTGCCCAGCCTGCTCGTTGTCCACCGGCTACTTCTGTTGTATTCGGCCAACGGGAAATAGGTTGCATTTGATTGTTGGCAAATAAATTCAAAATGCCCCATTGTTCTGTAAATGAAGTGCCACCTGCAAAGCCATTGATATGCTTCATTCCTAATTTGCGTACATCCAATTCTACTAGCTGCTTGGGATCAATCTTGGGATGAACTCTAGCTTGAGCTTCCTGACTGAGTGGTTGCCAATCCGTTACTGGCTTGCCTGTAGAAAGCGTAACTTGTTCTCCTGTATAAGTACGATATGTAATTGGAGAAGCGGCTGTACCTGAATCTTTTTTATCCAGTTGAAAGCTAGAATCCATGAGATAATTCCCTTGCTTCACCCAGACCGTTATGCCTCCTTGAGGAAGTTTACCTTTGTAGGCACGAATCGTTTTCTGAGCTTGTTGCAATGTAGCATAAGGCTTGGTTTTACTACCATTTCCAGTCTGATCATTACCTGTTTTGGCGATATAGATATTCACTCCAGACTCCTTTACAGCTCCACTACTTAACGGATATGCTTCTTTTTTAGTATGAAGACTGTAGTATAATACTCCTGCCAATAAAGCGAATAATACCAATCCCAAAAGGATGATCCGCGAACTTGATGCTTTCAAGCGAACACCTCCTTGTAAATATAATTTGATATAGAATGAGTTGGCATTAGTATAGGTAGAATCACTAACAACTGTCAAATATCGTGTATCTGCTATGCGAATGTAGTAAGATTACCATAGCATATCCCAGAGAAGCTGTTTTTATTAAGGTATCAACCTACTTTATCAGAAAGGTGGACTATATTATGAAAGACGAAGAAAAAGTCTATAATACAGCAGTTGAAGTCACATTAGAAGTAATCGGTGGGAAATGGAAACCTGTGATTTTATTTCATCTGACGTTTGGTAAAAAACGAACCAGCGAACTGAAAAAGTTAATCCCAACGATTACTCAAAAAATGTTGACCCAGCAGTTACGTGAACTGGAAGAAGCAGGGACAGTATTGCGAACGTCTTACAATGTAGTGCCTCCCAAAGTAGAGTATGAATTAACCGAGTATGGAACAACTCTCACCGAGTTACTTCATATGATGTGTAAATGGGGAGAAGTTCATCTACATAGACAATATGGCGATCAAGCTCGTATTGTAGAGTCTCCTTCTCAAGTGATATAAATTGTCAAAAGCCGAAACCTTATCACTAAGGTCGGCTTTTGATAGACGATACATATAGAGGAAAAGTATCCATTTCTACATATATAGTGTAATTTATTTATAATCTTGTCTTGAAGAAAGGAATACACGATTATTTTTATAAGTTATACACGATAAGATCAGGCAATAATATTACGTTTGCGAAAATCTTCAAAAATAGCAATAAACATCTTTTCTGTATCTACATATTCATGAAATCCGAATCGACGTGCTTTGCTTCCGTCAGCAAAAAAGTCATAATCCCACGAAAATACAAAATCACCAAACGCCCACGAAGATACATCTGCATACGTATAAGCAGTTAATCCGTATTTGGTAACGATATCGTCCCACAAAGCTTCTTTATCTTTCATCATCGTATCCAGACTCATGGATAAAGGGGGAGCTGTCTCCATCTCAAAATACGTAGCGATGGTAGGCCACAGCTCTTCCCAGCGGAACAAATCACCATTGTTAATATTAAAAGCCTGATTCGCACAAGCAGGAGTAGTCGCTGCCCAGACTGTAGCTTTGGCGAGTAATCCGGCATCTGTCATTTCGAGAATACTGTGATAGGCTCCACGCTTACCCGGAAATCGCAAAGGCAATTGAAGTTCTTTAGAAATAGTGGCGTAGATCGCAATCACCATCGCTAGATTCATAGGATTACCTACAGCAAATCCACACACGACAGAAGGACGGAGCGCAGACCATGTCCAGCTTTTCCCTTGCTGTTGTTGCATAAGATAGTTCTGCTGAGCCATATTAAATTCAGGTGGCATCGGACGTGCATCAGATTCACGTGCAGGTGTTTTGAATGCGCCTAGATGAGCACCATAGACTTTGTAACCTTGCATCAGACTTACATGTTGAAGCGTAGGGGAAATAGTCTCTACACTTTCTACGATATGGATTAGCATATTCAGATTAGGTTCTACCAATTCTGCCCACGTGGGACGATCTTGATATGCCGCATAAAAAATATGAGTGATCGTAGGAAATGATTGTAAGGCTTGATCTATTTGATCACGTTGAAAAAGGTCTACCGATACATAAGTAACACGATCTGTAGATACACCGCCACGACGGGATAACCCGATAATCTCCCAATCTGGTAATGTCGATAAATGATCAATCAGATTACTACCAATCACTCCATTTGCCCCTACAACTAACGCTACTTTACGAGAAGAATGGGTTACTGTATTCATCTATTGCACTCCTTTAATCATAATAAGTTACATGATTAGCTTGCAGGATAATGCAACCGTTGAGAAGTACGCACTTTGAAGTACGATAGGTACTTCAAAGTACTCTAGTGATCTTTTGTCTATAGAAGAAGATAGAATCATTACCGGTGAAATTACATACAAAAGCACACAGTAGAGGCAGTGATTATGCCTGCGCTGTGTGCTTTGGATAAAGTATTGGATAAGGTCAAAACAGTACCAGAGTTAGACTGTTTCTTCCCAAAGTTTAGCTTGATATTCTTTTACTTGTTGTTCAGATGGCTCAGGATATACGTTGCGGAAAGGATGGTGCTTCGCATCGATCACTTCTACCATTTTGTCGATCATGTCTTGTGGATCGAATTGTTGAGCTAGCATTTTTTCGCCTTTTGCCAGATCAGAACGTTTGGTAAAGTTTGTTTTCTCGTCATACCATTTTTCTTTTTGCTCAAACATATTATCGTTAAATCCTGTTTTGTATGGACCAGGATTAATCGTAGCGACTTGAATGCCGAATTCTTTCAGTTCTTCTTTAAGCGCTTGTGCCATAGCTTCTACAGCATGTTTGGAAGCACAGTATGCACCCAGATAAGGAGTTACACTAAGTCCAGCGATCGAGCTGACAAAGATAATTTTCCCTTTCTTTTTAGCGACAAATTGGCGTGCGACAATCTGTACCATTTCTAGCGAATTAAATACATTGGTATCAAAAATTTGGCGGATATTATCTACTGGAATCTCAGCCAGTGGGCCACCTTCACCAATCCCTGCATTTGCTACATATACATCAAAATCATATTTTTCCAATTGAATACGATCAAGTGGTTTATTGACATCTAATTTGATGACTTCAATATCGAGTCCTTGCGCTTTTGCTTCTTCTCGAAGTTCGGTCACTTGTGGAATAATTTCAACAGAAGCAATAACTTTATGTCCTTTTTTGGCAAGTCCTAGAGCAGCACCTTTACCAAGTCCGCTACCTGCACCTGTAATAAAAATTGTTTTTTTACCTAGCATAATGAATTCCTCCTGTTATAAGTCTGTATCGTCTTCGTGTCGTTCGGATTCATATTGCTTTTACCCGTTCAGTCTGATAACTAATCAATCGGGCAATAGAGAGGAGGGAAGAACAAGAGGTATTGGACACAGCAAAAAGCCGGACTACATAAGAGCCCGGCTGATGATCTAAAAAGTTAAAACAGCTTAGTGATTGGTGAATCCGCCTGTCTCAGCACGAGTCACGACACGAATACGATACATATCTTGTTGCAATCCGATTTGAGGGAAAATGCTATTCAAGTTCGGGAATTTATCAAGAATTTGTCTGTTGTTTGTACGTAAGTCCATTTGACTGTAATTGAAGAAGTTAGCATCAGTTACTTTAGGAATAATATTATTTTTTTCAATCGTAATATTGCCTAGTTTGGGTTTGATCACACTATTTACTTGAACTAGTGCATTATCGACTAATTTAGAACCGTTAGAGTATTCTGGATGCCAGTTAGCATTGAGCATATCGGTCCATAAGTTATCGGTATAGCCATAACGTGTTTTGAGTTCATTTGCAAAGCTTGCCCAAGCACCAGACGCAGGATTTTTGGAACGCAATCCATCAGCAAAGCTACTACCTACACCATAGCTTTTGGTCATAATCGCATTAGCCACTACATCGGTTGTAAGCACATCGCTACGGTTCTCAATCTGTACTTTGGAAGAAGCAACAACCACATTGTTACGACCGATATTGTGATGACCGTTAAATTGGAATGCACGATCAGAACCTTGAATAATATTGTTATAGAAGTTATCGCCTGCATCGCCACCATCGACATAAAATCCGTTAGCACGTACATTGTTATGAATAAAGTTATAACGAAGATCGTTACCATATGAAGTCCAGTCTTGTGCAGTATAGAAAGCACCTGTATCACTTTCTACTAATGCGGTATTATGAATTTCATTAAATTCAAACGTTAGGTTTGTACTGCTTACATAACGAATACCGTCTTTGGGAACATCATGGATTAGATTATGATCTATCCATACATTGTTAGAATCCCGTACGATAATACCAGCAAGATGCGCGAGTAGACCGGTATGATGAATATGGTTATTGGTAACACGTGTATTGGATTTGGTAAATGTAGTTGTTCGATCACCGGCATAACCTAAGCTGATTCCAAATTCACCTGTATCATAAATATCATTACTTTTGATTAGATTGTAACTACCATAGTAATCTACAATCCCGCCACCACTTACATTCAAAATCGTATTACCAGCTATTGTAATATGGTTTGTTTTTTGCATTTCGATACCGTTGCTCATACTATCTTCTAATTGGAAGCCTAGTAATTGAAGATAAGAAGTAGCATACATTTTGATGATCGGTGTTGCATTATCAGCAATCTCTACATCTTTTGTTTTGATATCGCCATCTGGATAGTAGTATACTTTACCATCTTTGAAATCAAGCGCCCATTCACCGGGAACATCAATTTCATCTAGATAGTTAACTGCACGCCATTCTTCGGTTCCATCTCCTGTGCGGTACACTGGATTAGAGTTCGCAATATCTTTACTCCATTTGGAACCCATACCACCTGAAGGTGTGTCCAGTAAAGAGATACTTCCTTCTCCATTATCAATACTTTGTACTTTGCTTGTTACCGGGCTCCATACTGTTCTCCAGAAGCCTTGAAGATAAAGAGCATGTCCTGCATTGACTGAAGATGCCCAACGTTCAGAACGGTTGGTTCCGTCTGCATTTAATTCATCATCAGTTTGTCCATCTGTAGGAATACCATTTTCACCGTAATAAAAAGATTTAGCGTCAGCAGAACCGTTAGCTGTTGTCCAGCCTGCACGTTTGGAACCAGCCATTTCACCCGGGTTCGGCCATTGTGAGATCGGTTGACGTTCATGATCGACAATCAGATCAATAATGCCCCATTTATCGGAAAAAGAATTGCCACCAGGGAAGCTGTTAATATTCGTAAGCCCCATAGCTTTCACATCAAGCTCAACTAATTTGCTTGCACTTACTTTTGGGTTAACTCTTGATTGTGCGTCACTGCTTAATGGTTTCCAGAGAGTAGGATCAACAGATGTACCGTTAGAAATAATAACTTTCTCTCCCGGATACGTACGATAGACGATCGATTTACCAGGTGCTCCAGAATCGGAAGCATTCAGATCGAGTGTAGAAGTGAATTTGTATGTGCCGCCCTTGACCCATACTGTAATTCCTCCAACGGGTAAAACTCCTTTTTTGGCACGAATAGCATTTCTAGCTTCAAGTATCGTTTTGAATGGAGCATCTTTAGTACCTGATCCTGAAGCAGCTACTGAACCATCTACGTAGATATTAAGACCTGTATTGGTAGTGGCTCCACTACTCAAGGTCACAACATTTCCATTGACTGTGCGATCTGCAAAAGCGAAATCAGGTGATAACAAAGTACTAACAAGTAGTGTAGTTATAACCATTAACATCGCTAACGGCGTCTTTCTAAACATTATAAAACATCCTTTCATATTGAAATATGGTTTACCTATAGGTCAGGTCTATTGGAAGTGGATATTTGCTTTTATAATTATCGAATTAGGTTCACTAGTTACTTTGTCGGATACTTTTGCCCATTTTGTAATGGTTATAGATAAATTTGGTTAATTTAAGTTAAAAATCGACTTTTTCTGATAAAAAGGGGGATAATTAAGATGGTTAGTTACCAATTATCCCCAGAAATCAATTTATTTTATGAATCGCAAGTAGCAGGAGAGAGCAGATAAGACCTACTATATTCATAAAAAGTTCACAATAATATGAAAATTCCTATTCATTTTAATGATTACTCATTCCACCTGAAGCTGATCTAGAAATTACTTGCACTCTGTACTCATCTTGAGATAATCCGATCTGTGGGAAAATCGTATTTAAATCGGTGAATTTGCTAAGAATACTTGCATTATTGGTACGATAATCCATCGTGTTAGCATTATAAAATTGAGCATCAGCAATAGTATTTAGAATCACATTATTAGCGACTGTAAAAGATCCTTTTTTGGGTGTAGTCACTGCACCTGTCTGAACAAACACATTATCTGAGATCGAAGAACCATTTGGATATTCAGGATGCCAGTCAGGGTTAAGAATATCTGCCCATAGATTGGTGGTATAACCATACGTCGCTTTTAGGTCTTTGCCGTATTGTAGCCATGCACCAGAAGTTGGATTTTTGCTAATCAAATTCTGAGCATAAGCGCCTGTAGCCGTATAGCCACGTGTAATGCCGCGATCATCAATCTGTCCTGCTGCTCTGGAAGCAATAACCAGATTGTTTTGTGCCAGATTATCGTGTCCACCGCCCATAATAAAAGCGATCTGAGATTGTTGAATAATATTTTTGCTCACCACATCACCGCTATCTCCATCATCAAAATAAAATCCATGGGAGCGTTTGTTATGATGAATAAAGTTATAGCGAAGAACATTTCCATAAGAAGTCCAGTCCTGTGGTGTATAAAAAGCACCTGAATCGCTTTCCACTAAAGACGTATTGTGGATTTCATTATACTCAAACAATAAGTTGTTATCTGAAGTATACTTAACTGCCGCCTTTGGTGTATCATGGATCAAGTTATGATCAATCTTAGTACCGACTGATTCACGGATAACGATACCTTCCAGACTAACCAACGTTCCGATATTGAAAATATGGTTATTTGTGATTCTGGAATTACCTGATACCAGATTAGTACGGTCGCCAGAGTATCCCATCGAGATTCCTGCGGCCCCAATTTCATAGACATCATTACTTTGAATCAGATTGTTATTGCCATAGTAATCGACAATCCCTGTACCTGTGACATAACAGATTGTATTTCCAGCAATCTTCATATGATGAGAACGCTGCATTTCGATTCCGTTGCCCATACCGCCTTCAACTGTAAATCCAAGCCATTGAATATAAGAAGCATCACTCATTTTGATAATCGATGCTTTGTTATCAGATAAAGTAATGATTTGTTTGGTAATATCACCTGTAGGATAGTAATAAATTTTGCCATCTTTAAAATCTAGTGCCCATTCACCAGGAACATCGATTTCGTCTAAATAGTTAATTGCTTTCCATTCTTCTTTGCCTGTACCGACTCGATAACTAACACTTGTATCTGGAATAAAAGGATCATCAGTTAATCCGTATACATTGGAAGTTACATTGAACATCGGAGTACTCGGAGTAGACACGACTGGTGCATACACATCTGCTTGTACAGAAGAAGCCATTAGATTAGGTCGATAGGCATCCATACTTACAGTTGAACTTTTTAATGTATTGGATACGACTGTTTTGCTAAATTTATCGCCCATACCGCCACTTGGAATATCGTATAGAGAGATAATATTATCATCTGGATAAATAGCGCCTACTTTACTAGTGACAGGGCTCCAAGCTGTTCTCCAAAATCCTTTAAGATATAGGTCATGCCCTTTAGCCATTGAAGATTTCCAGCGTTGGATACGATTAGTACCATCTGCGTTAACCTCATCATCTGAGATTCCATTTTCTGGTGTACCGCCTTCACCGTAATAAAAAGATTTGGAATCTGCGGAACCGTTCATAGTCACCCAACCTGCACGATTTGCTGCAATACTTTGATCTTCGTTAGGCCATTGAGAGATCGGTTGTCTAATACCATCCACGATCAGATCAACAATACCCCATTGTTCTGTAAATGTTGTGCCGCCTGAAAAACCAGCAATATTCTGTATATTGAGCGAAGCTACATCGAGCTCGCGTAGTTTACTTGGTTGAATCGCAGGATTCACACGTGCTGCTGCATCTGCGCTTAACGGTTGCCATGATGTTGGATCAATTCCTTTGCCTGTCGTTAACGTAACCGTTTCTCCAGGATAGGTGCGATAAATGACTGGCTTGTCAGGTGTGCCGGAATCTTGAGCATTGAGATCGAACGTTGTTGCTAAATTGTACGTTCCACCTTTCACCCAAACGGTAACACCGCCAGCAGGTAAATTGCCTTTATATGCACGTATTGTTGATCTAGCTTTGAATAGTGTTTTGAAAGGTGCTAATTTGGTGCCTGTACCTGTAACATCATTTCCAGTCGGATCGACATATACGTTCACGTTAGTTGCAACTGTACTTCCGCTACTAAGCATAGGAGTTGTTGCAGCATAACTGGTTTGCCCTGTTGGTAGAAGAGTAATAATAAGACTGAGAGATAATATCCATGCTACCCATTTCGTAGTTGTTGTCATTATATTTTCCTCCTAAATATCCTTGATGCTATTGTTATCAATAGGTGATAAACAAATAGATGTACTCTAACATGGCTAACGGTAGCTGTTTTATTATGATCGAGTAGGGTTATTAGGTCATTTATAGTTTGGAATGAATTCTTGATCAATCATTTCGTTATACACGTATTAGAAAGAAGATCAAGAAAAGTAAAATGTAATGAAGTGCAAATCACTTGAACAAATAGAATGAATAGTAGAATAAGGAATGGGAAGAAGTAGAAGAGATATAGAAGAGTAAAATGAAAGTGTTAGTGTTTCTTTAGCCACCCTCAGTATAGTATATGTCTCAACAACTGATAACCGCCTTAATGTCTCATTCTTAAAGGTATCAAATGCGATATAAAATCAAAGTATATTAGTATGTCCTTCCTATTCAGTCAGCAAGCATTAGCCCCGATGACTATAGCTCCTATATAAGAAAATAGCCAAAAGTTTCAGATCAGCGTCTGAAGCTTTTGGCTATTTAGATTGAAATGATATTGTTTGAACGTGAATAAGATATATCAATTAAGAAGAGGGAGAAGTAGTATTTTCTTTTTGCAGTCCTATTTGAGGAAAAATTTGATTGATATTTGGAAAGATCGCAAGAATAGTTGGGTTTTCTGTATAGACGCCAGTTGTCGTAGTAGGATTCAGCTTAGCCGATTGTATACTGCTAATTCTTGGATTATTTTGAATAATGACTGCTCCTTTTTTGGGAATAACGAGAGCGCCTGACTGAACAACTGCATTATCTTTGAAATGTGTACCGTTTGGATATTCGGGATGCCACTTGGAATTCAGTATATTTTGCCACAGATTGCTGTCATATCCATACGTATCTGCTAGAACTCGTCCATACGTTTTCCAGGGTTCTGCTACAGGATTTTTAGCCATTAATTGTTCCGCATAAGTGCTATCTGCTGTATATTTACGAGCAATTCCGCGATCATCAATCTGAATACCGGATGTGGCATTAACAATCAGATTTCCGGTTGCCCGGTTATGATGACCTCCGCCAAAAAGAAAAGCTTTGGATACGCCGGAGACTATATTGTTAGTAAATGTATCTCCGCTATCTCCATCATCAGCATAAAAGCCATTGGCACGTGGACTGTCATGTACATAGTTATATCGCAATACATTACCATAGGAAGTCCAATCTTGAGCGGTATAGAAAGCACCTGCATCACCATCTTCCAGTGAAATATGATGCAGTTCATTATATTCAAATAACAGATCATTGTTATACACATATCGTATGCCATGCTTGGGCACATCATGAATCAGATTGTGACTGATCGTCATACCTATCGACTGTGTAATAATTAATCCTTCTAAAGCAATCAGGGTACCGGTATTATGAATATGATTATTCGTAATCACAGACTGTGCTGGAGTCAAAGTATCACGATTACCTGCATAACCGATACTCATCCCAAAACTTCCTGTTTCATAAATAGTATTATTTTGCATGATATTGTGATGACCGTAATAATCAAGAACACCACCGCCACCTATATTTCGAATGGTATTGCTGTCTAGTGAAATATGATGTGAGCTCTGCATTTCGATCCCATTATTCAATCCACCTTCAATCGTCAGACCGATAAAGTTAAGGTAAGAAGCATTCGTTAACTTGATAATAGGGCCGGTACGATCAGCAATAATAATATTTTGCTTGTTAATATCTCCGTCAGGATAATAGTAGATCTTCTGATCTTTAAAATCCAAAGCCCATTCGCCAGGCATATCAATCTCATCTAACATATTCAATGCTTGCCATTCTTCTGTACCTGTACCGACTCGATACACTTGATACGTAACAGAAGTGACAGTCAGAGGAGAGACGGGAACACTTGGCTGGGTATAGACATCTTGAGTTACATAGACATCTTTTGTCACATACGTATCATCATGAATCGTTACCGGAGATTGATCAGGCACAGTAAATGGAACAACTGTCGCAGAGGGAGATGGATTAGTAGAGGGAACTACTGGAACTTCTTTGCTCCATTTCGAACCGATTCCGCCTTCTGGAATATCGACCAACCGAACGATATGACGTGTTGTATCAATACTTTCGACTTTGCTAGTTACCGGGTCAAAATCGGTACGCCAGAATCCTTTGAGATACAGATCATGACCTTGTTCGATAGAATGTTGCCAGCGTGCAGTCCGATCAGTCTGATCGGCATTCACTTCGTCGGTTGTAATGCCATCTTTCGGTTGCCCACCTTCGCCATAATAAAATGACTGCGGATCAGCAGAACCATTCATTGTGACCCAACCTGCACGATTTTTGCCTATTTTTTGCTGAGGATTCGGCCATTGAGAGATCGGTTCGCGTACCCCATCTACAATCAGATCGACAATACCCCATTCTTTGGTAAATGTTGTTCCTCCGGGAAAGCCAGACGTATTTTTAAGCCCTAACGATTGGACATCTAATTCTACTAATTGATCAGCATAGACAGCAGGATGAACACGAGCTGCTGCTTCCGCATTAAGTGGTTTCCAGAGAGTAGGATCAATTGTTTTGGCAGTGGTAATCACCGCTTGTTCATTAGGATAATTACGATACGTGATCGGTCGCTCAGCAGTACCTGAATCTAATTCATTCAGTTCTAATGTAGAAGATAGTTCATATTCGCCTTCTCGTAACCAGATTGTTGTACCACCAGCAGGTCTTTCACTATACGTATCCCGTAACACAGAGCGAACTTTGGGAAGAGTGCGATAAGGAGCTTGTACAGTTCCTGAACCCAAATAGTCGCTTCCTTTAGGAGAAACGTATACATTTTGAGTAACTGTAGGTACATCAGATAGAGTGGATACGCTGTTAGATGCAGAAGTAGAAGAAGCTTCTGCTGCAATTGCAGGTGTAGAGTAGACAAACGAACCTAGAGGCATCAAAAATACAGTCAACAACATCAGATGTCTAGACCATTTTGGGTACAGCATAGTCTTTGCAGTCATGAGTTCTCTCCTTTTATCTGTCTAGTTTGTTCATCATTATAAAGCGTATTGCACTGAATTACATGTGCCGATAGAGTTAAACAGTTAGTAGATACAGTCTTATTTTTAATAAATACAAATGACGAGTTATGTAGATTAAACCAAGAAAAAGTCGGTATGTGGATGGCATACTTAGTTAAAAAATCATAGAGATATAGAAGATGAGGCGATAAAAAAACCGATTACTTTTCTCTTATAAAGAGATCTAATAATCGGTTTGAGACGTATATCATTAAGTAAAAAGATAGGAATAGAAAGAATGACTACATCTAATGTAGCAGATTAAGCACGATCCAACATAGTTTGATACGTAGAAGCGTCCATATTTTTAACAAGCTTAATCAGTAATTCTTTGGCGGCATCGTAATCATCGGTATGAATAATAGAAGATGAGGTATGGATATACCGTCCACAAATACCGATAATACTAGAAGGCACACCTGTACCGCTGACATGCACTTGTCCCGCATCTGTTCCACCCGCAGAAATAAAATACTGTACTGGAATCTGATGAGTACTTGCTGTATCTTGAATATATTCAATCATTCCGCGATGCGTAAACATGGTCGGATCATAAATGCGTAATAACGCACCTTTGCCTAAATGACCAAAAGCATTACGATCTCCTGTCATATCATTAGCAGCACTACAATCCAGTCCGAAGAACAGATCCGGCTGAATCAACTGAGCCGCTGTACGTGCACCACGAAGCCCGAGTTCTTCTTGTACTGTCGCTCCTGAATACAATGTACCGCCAAGCTTTTCGCCATGAACCGCTTGCAACAATTCGATAGCAAGACCGACTCCATAGCGATTATCCCAAGCTTTTGCCATGATTTTTTTGGGATTAGCCATGGGTGTAAATTCGCAAATCGGTACAATTTGTAGTCCGGGACGCAATCCCATTTGTTCAGCTTCTGCACGATCGTCTGCACCGATATCAATATACATCGATTTGATATCCACCGGTTTGTTGCGTTGTTCAGGACTTAGTAAATGAGTAGGAGTAGAACCGACCACTCCAACAATAGGGCCGTTATCGGTAATAATATGCAGACGTTGAGCAAGTACCACCTGACTGAACCATCCACCTAAAGGTTGAAAACGAATCAGCCCTTGCTCGGTGATTCCTGTTGTCATAAATCCAACTTCATCAAAGTGACCTGCGACCATCATTTTCGGTCCATTTTCATTACCGCGAATAACACCAAATAAACTACCTAATCGATCTTGTACAAATTCATCGGTATAAGGTTCCATTTTCTCTTTAACCCAATGCCGAAGTTCTCTTTCAAAACCCGATACTGCGGGGAATTCGGTTAATTGTTTGAACATCTGAAGCGTCTGTTGATCCATTGACGTAGGTCACTCCTTAACAGTGTTATTCTTTGTTATAGTATGAACTTCATGTCGAAAAATGTCCAATTATTTGCCTTGACTTCAAATTGTAATCAGCCATTAAAGTGACTCTGACTTATCGTTCATGTACAATATAATTATATACGCATTTTTCACAAAGTTAGAGTCATTACATCATAATATAACAATATGAACCAGAAGCAGGAGGTTTTATATATATGTCGGCACGCAAAGAATCGATGCAAGTTATTGCAGCTGTAAGATCCAATCTAGAATCATGTATATTAGGCAAATCATTTGAAATAGAGCTGTTACTTACCGCTTTGCTTGCTGGAGGACATGTTCTGATTGAGGATGTTCCAGGAACAGGTAAAACGCAAATGATCAAAGCACTCGCTAAATCAATGAGTGGACAATATCGCCGTATTCAGTGTAATCCAGATATTTTACCAAGTGATATCACAGGCGTTTCTATTTTCCATCCCCGGGATGAGCAGTTTTATTTCCGTCCAGGTCCGGTGATGACGAATATTTTGCTTGCCGATGAAATTAATCGGGCAACGACCAAAACACAATCCGCTTTATTAGAAGTTATGGAAGAGCGCAGTGTAACAGTAGATGGAGAGACTCATCCATTGCCACATCCATTTATGTTATGTGCAACACAGAATCCGATTGATTTTGAAGGAACATATATGTTGCCTGAAGCTCAATTGGATCGCTTTATGATGAAAATTACATTGGGTTATCCGGATGAGCAGACAGAGCGTAATTTACTTCGTCATGGTGCTGCTGGACAACCTGTAGATCGCTTAGAACCGGTAACAGATATGCAGCATATCGCTGATATTCAGCAGGAGATTCGCAATGTTCATTTAGATGAATCGGTTAGCGATTATCTGGTCAGTGTTATCCGTCATACACGTGAACACGCCTCGGTGTTGCTTGGCGCGAGTCCACGGGCAACGTTGTCCTTTATGATGGCTGTCAAAGCCTATGCTTTTATACAGAATCGTGATTATGTACTGCCTGATGATGTCAAAAAGTTAGCACCTTATGTGATTCCACACCGTATTCTTCCACGTCCAGAAGCTCGTATGGAGCGTATGAGTTCTGAACGAATTGTAGCGCAGATTTTGGAGCAAATTCATGCTCCTGTATCTATGGGACAATAAGTATGAGAGCCTTATTTTCATACTTGCGTCTGAATTTGCAGTGGAAACGCCAACCATCCAAATTATGGTTGGTGTTTATGGTATGGATTGGATGTTTGTTTTATGTGCTTTTTCAAGGTGGCAAAACATCAGTCATGTTATTTGTTATGGTTTCTTTATTATCGCTATATTTAATTGGTGGTGGTTTTCGAGGAGTCGGACGCGCACATGGTCAGCGTCATTTGTCGACAGCAGGAGATCAGGGAGAAATGATTCTTGCTGGTGATCAGGTACAGGTGCGTCTGGATGTGACGATTCCGGGATTTTTACCATTACCATATGTTATTATTCGCGAAACGCTCAAGCGTCATAATGGAGAATCATGGTCTTTTGAAGAAAGCCTGATTCCGAGTATGCGAGGCAAAGGAGAGCTGTTATTTCAGACTCCTCCGCTGGAACGAGGACGTTATCGCTTTTATGGTACCGAATGTATCAGTGAAGATATTTTTGGATTGATTGAAAATAAAGGGCAGTTCACAGCGCCCGGTGAATTTTTGGTGTTGCCACGGATCGCTTTTATCCCGAACTGGCAAATGGGATCACGTTATTCCAGACTGGGCGGACAACAGACTTCGCAATTAATGTCACGACCGGAAACGAACCAGATCAACGGGGTACGTGATTATGTATATGGAGATCGAATTTCGCGTATTCACTGGTCAGCGACTGCACGTACAGGCAACTGGAAATCGAAAGAATTTGAACATGAATCGTTACCCAAAACCGTCTTAGTGCTTGATGCAATAGCTGATCATTATGAATCGGATGCTGCTTTTGAATTAGCAGTATCGACAACAGCATCTATGCTTGATTATGGGGTGCGGGAACGAATGGGAATGGGGTTATTTACGACCGGACAGAACAAAGGTGTATTTTTGCCATCAGATCATATAGCAGAACGTCAGCGAATGCGTCTGCATCTAGTAGATGTAGTGGCAGATGGCAAAGGTCGCTTGCTTGATCAACTGGAAGATCATGCGCGTATGTTTCCAGCAGGAACTTTATTTATTCTGATTACGCCGTTGATGAATGAGAAAGTGTGGGAGATTTTTCAATTTGCTCGTATTCGTCAGATGACACCACTTCAATTTTTAATTCATCCTTCTATAGAAAAAAATAAAGAAGCAGTGATTAACTGGTCACAGTCTGCTCATGCACGCGGTGTATCCTGTTATCCTATTTCTTCATTAGAGCAATTGCCAGCTGCGTTGGGAGGTGGAGCGATTTGAAAAAATGGTGGAATGGTATAAGTCGCTCTTGGTACTATTCATTATCTTTAGTATGGGTTTTTATTATTGCACTGCAATGGATTAATTATGCAGATGGAGTCTGGTATCAAGAAACGACTCCATTGGTATTGGCAACGATGGCGGTTGTAGCGATTATTGATATTTTAATCCCGCTCAAAATCATATATCGACTAATTATCAAATTATTTGCTGTATTAGGTACAGTCTATTATGTGCTTGATCATTACGGTTTTTATAGCTGGCAAGAAGGTTCGTTAACAGACAATGTAGAGACATTTGTAGATACTGTTTCCCCGTATCTGTGGTTTATATTATCTGCATGGGTATTGATCGAAGTCTCTGCACGAATCGGTTCATCACGCCGAGCAATTATTATGTTTGTCGGTACGAATATTGCGGCTTTATCTATTTTAGATTCTTTTACCACGTCCATGATGTGGGAAGAAGTAGCATGGGTTGTATTTGCAGGGATGGGCTGGCTGGTCAGTAATCATTTTCGTTATTTTCAGCAACGATTCCCCAAAGGATGGAAACATCTACGTCGATATCCGCTCAAAATTATTTTTAATATCGCCGTAATTTTCTCGATCATTTTACTGGTAGGGGTCAATGTACCGGAAGTCCAACCTACGCTCAAAGATCCGTATACGGCATGGAAAAACTGGCGCGGAGAAGCAGTGATTACGGTCAACGGCTCTAACCCGTTAAATGGACAAGGAGCTTCTTCAGGATACAGTCGCGAAGATTCCAATCTGGGTGGCGGATTTAATTTTGACTATACGCCGGTAATGACAGTCAGCACTACCAGCCGTAGTTATTTGGCGCGGAGAAACGCGTACCGTCTATTCAGGAGAAGGTTGGATTGATCGCTCTAGCAATGGTTGGAGTGAATTGCAGTCGGTAGAAGCAGGTAGTGAACTTCCGCTGGATGAATCTTCAGATGTTGAAAAGAAAACCGTGAAGCAACAGGTGAAAATGTTGTCTGAAGATAATGTAACCTATCCTGTATTATTCGGTGCTTATACGATAGGCAGAGTTACCGATGTGGATGGTGGTTCAGATACATCACAATTGGACTGGCGCAGTAACCCCGGTGAAATTCACTGGAGTCCTACCCGTCAGAATCGTAAATTTCCAGAATCGTATTCACTCGTTTCCAGAGTGCCGATTATACCTGTCAAAGAACTGGAAAAGAAAACCTTCAATCAATTATATGCAGACAAATCGCTAGACCAGTATCTTCAAGTGCCTTCTGAATTGCCAGATCGTGTACGCAATCTAGCCAAAGAAGTAACAGCTTCTGGAGATACACCTTATGAAAAAGTAGAATTATTGCAACAGTATTTGCAAAATAACTTTGCTTATACTAATAATCCAGATTTATCAAAGAAAAAAAGTCGTGATTTTGTAGATAGCTTTTTATTTGAAGTCAAAGAAGGATATTGTGATTATTATTCTACAGCGATGGTCATGATGGCACGTTCATTAGATATTCCTGCACGCTGGGTTAAAGGGTATGCTCCCGGACAAGCTTCCGGTTATGTCACTAGCGACTATTTCCCGGATGGAGCTACAGAATACACAGTCACTAATGCAGATGCACATTCATGGGCAGAAATTTATTTTGCCGATTATGGATGGGTACCGATCGAAGCAACACCAGGATTCGATATGCCGATGGTGACAGAAACAGTACAGACTCCGTCCGATGATACTCCAACACCTGAGCCAGAGGAAGAAGAACAAACACCAGAAGAAGAGGAGACAGCTACTCCTGTGCAAGATAACGAGCCTGCTGTACCTACTTCTGTCATCTGGATTGCTAGCAGTGTAATACTTGCGTGGGCAGCGGTAATGATTATTCGTTATCGTCGTGAACTAAGCTTTATGATTATGCGTATGCGTCAAGGCGAAGCTTTGACACCACAGCAAAAAATTATGGCTGAATCCAAACGCTGGTTAGCATGGATGAAACGTCATGGCATGGATCGTCGTTCATATGAAACATTGCGTGAATCGGTAAGTAGGTGGGAAGAGGTACGCCCTGATCTGGCAGCACAATTAACACCTTTACTTGAATTGTTTGAAAAAGCGAAATACAGTCCAGATCAGATTACAGAGGAAGAGTGGACCTCTATGCAACATCATCTGCAAAACTTGCGAAAAAGATGGCGCAAAAGGGCTACAAAGTAGTATAATGGTGGATGGCTGAATGATTGTTCAAAACGTTGGACAAACTATTGATAGATCCTACAAAAAAACGCCGCTGATGCGGCGTTTATTTTTGTCAGATAGGTTACACTTATGATATAGTTTGTCGTATGAAACCGAGGTGAATAAAGCTTGTTTGAGATGCTCGTACCCAAGTTGCGCGTGAATACTGTATTTGATATTGATCTAGAAGCAATGTATGCCAAAGGTTATCGTGGAATCATTACAGATTTAGACAACACACTCGTTGGTGCCAAAGCGCCAAATGCGACACCGGAATTGATTGAATGGTTTGCTAAAGTAAAAAAATACGGCTTCGAGCTGATTATCGTCTCGAATAACAATATGAGCAGGGTATCCTTATTTGCTACACCACTGGATATCAAATTTGTGCATGCGGCACGCAAGCCGTCTAATGCACCATTTCGCAAAGCAATGACGCTGATGAAATGGAGCGAAGAACAGACTATTGTTATCGGTGACCAATTGTTAACAGATGTATATGGTGGCAACAGACTCGGTTTATTTACGATTCTAGTATTGCCTATCGCTGCTGCTGATGAAGGTTGGAGAACCAAAGTTAACCGTAAGGTCGAACGGTTTGCCAGAAAACGACTGCGTAGAAAAGGACTATGGTCCGAGGAGGAAAACAATAAATGACAGAACAAAGCGGTCTTACCGCTGGTGCGAAATGTAGTGGATGCGGTATTACACTACAGATGGACGCGCCTGAATTACCAGGATATTTACCAGCACAAGCACTAGAAAGAACACCTCTAGTCTGCCAGCGCTGTTTCCGTATCCGCAATTATAATGAATCGTCGACAGTAACGGTAGATCAGAGCGAATTCTTGCGATTGCTCAGTGAAGTGGGCACAAAAGATGCACTGGTAATCCATATTGTCGACTTGTTCGATTTTCAGGGTAGCGTTATTTCAGGATTGCAACGTTTTGTAGGCAATAATCCTGTGATTTTAGCTGTGAACAAAATTGATTTGTTGCCGAAAGTCACCAATTGGAACAAATTGCGTAACTGGGTACAAAAAGAAGCGAAAGAAATCGGGCTCAAAACCGAAGAAATCATTCTTTGTAGTGCCAAGCAAAATACCGGATTTGAGCGTATTCTTGAAGTTGTAGGTGAGATGCGTGGAAATCGTGATGTGTATGTAGTTGGAGCGACCAATGTAGGGAAATCTACACTGATCAACCGTCTAATTTCGGATTATAGTGATCTGGAAGAAGAGCTAACTACTTCTCGTTATCCGGGTACAACGTTAGACACTGTGAATATTCCTTTAGATGATGGACATTTTATTATTGATACACCGGGAATAGTGTACGAATCTCGTTATACGGAACTCGTAACCAAGCAGGATTTGGCTGCGATTATGCCAGACAAACCGCTTAAACCGATGGTATACCAATTAAATGAAGGTCAGACACTCTTTTTCGGAGCGATGGCACGATTCGATTACCTTGAAGGTGGTCGTCAATCATTTACTTGCTTCATTAATAACGGTCTCAAAATTCATCGTACCAAATTGGAACGTGCAGATGACTTATTTGCAGATCATGCAGGAGTAATGCTTGCACCTCCAACCAAAGAACATTTAGCAGACTTGCCAGAATGGACACGTCATGAATTCCGTGTTCCTCGCGGCTCACAATACGATCTATTTATTTCAGGCTTGGGTTGGATCAAAGTGAACGGCAATACAGGCGCATTAGCTGCTATTCATTTACCTAAAGGTGTCAAAGTAATGATGCGTCCATCATTGATTTAATGTAAGCCTATCTTAATTCACAGGAGGAACTATACAATGACAGACCGGAAAACAAATTTATCTCATCATACGCTTTTGTTAGGTGTTATGGGAGATCCTATCGGGCATTCCAAATCACCAGCTATGCATAATATTGCGTTGGAAGCATCAGGTATTCCGGGGATGTATGTTCCTTTACATGTGAAGCCAGAGCATCTTGCTGAAGCTGTAGCAGGTACCAAAGCGCTAGGCTTTAGCGGATTCAATGTCACGATTCCTCATAAAGTAGAAATGATGAAATTGATGGATGAACTGGATGAATCAGCGATATGCTGTGGCGCTGTTAATACAGTGGTTATCAAAGATGGCAAATTAAAAGGATATAACACCGATGGTATCGGTTATGTCCGATCTCTAAAAGAAGAATTAAATAGTGAGTTATCGGGTAAACATATTACGATTCTAGGTGCAGGTGGTGCTGCGCGTGGAGTAGTATATGCTTTGTTGCGAGAAGAACCAGCAAGTGTAACGATTATTAATCGTACAGTGGATAAAGCTGAACAACTAGCTCAAGAGTTCAGTCATGACACTTTACAAGTACAAAGTGGTAGCTACGATACACTCGATAAAGTTCTTCCGCAGACCGATATACTTATTAATACAACCTCGATCGGTATGTCACCGAATAGTGATGAGACACCACTAGAACAGCGTCAAATTCCAGAAGGAATTGTCGTTAGCGATCTGATCTATAATCCGTTAGAAACGCGTTTGTTGCGTGAAGCTAAAAGTCGTGGTTGTACGGTAGTCGGTGGATTAGGTATGTTTGTTTATCAAGGAGCTTATGCTTATGAGTATTGGACAGGGGAACCTGCGCCTATATCTGTGATGCGTAGTGCTTTACTAGAAGCGATGAATCATCAAAAAGAATAGGTATTGAAGGAGAAATATATGTTAACAGGAAAACAAAAACGCTTTTTGCGTTCACAAGCTCATCATTTAGATGCGATTTTTCAAATCGGTAAAGGCGGTATGAATGACGGGATTGTTCGTCATGTACTGGATGCGATTGAAACGCGCGAATTGATGAAAATTTCAGTATTAAACAACTGTCTGGAAGAACCAAAAGATTTGGCAGAAGAATTAGCAAAAAGTACTAAATCCGAGTTGGTTCAAGTGATTGGACGTACAATCATTTTGTACAAAGAATCCAAAGACCACAAACAAATTGAATTACCAAAAGCGTAATTGATCTTATTTTTATTATAAAATCGTATTCGGTGGTGTATTCATGAAAGTCGGTATTATGGGTGGAACATTCGATCCTGTGCATATCGGTCATATGTTAGCAGCAGAAGCAGCGCTTCAAGGTTGTACGTTAGATGAAGTCTGGTTTATGCCGTCACATATTCCGCCGCATAAGCACGAAGCGGGAGCTGGAGGAGACGAACGTCTTCAGATGGTGGAGCTTGCAGTAGGAACGAATCCTGCTTTTCGTACATTGGATATAGAGCTTGTCCGCGGAGGCGTATCCTACACAATTGATACGATTCGCGAATTACGAGCAAGGTATACAGAGCATGAATTCTTTTTTATTATCGGTGCAGATATGGTGAACTTTTTAACACAATGGCATGGGATTGAAGAACTGGCGCAGGTGCTTACATTTATCGGTGTAGGTCGCCCGGGTTCGGTCATTCGTAAAGAAGATTTACCGGATTATTTGCAGGAAAAAGTAGTGCTGGTGAATATGCCACAAGTTGATATTTCATCTACAGATATCCGTGAACGTCTAGCAGCAGGAAAATCTGTTCGTTATATGGTACATGATCTAGTGAATGAATATATACAAAGGAGCGGTATCTATGAACCTGACACGCGATGAGTTGAAGGCATCTGTATCCGCTCAAATGCCACAAAAACGCTGGAAGCATACCGAAGGTGTAATGCAATCAGCAATTGTACTTGCTAAGCGATATGGCGCTGATCCGGTCAAAGCAGAGATTGCTGCGATTTTGCATGATGTAGCGAAATATTGGAGCACTGAACGTCAAGAACAAGTATTACGCGAACAAGCGTTAAATGATGAACTATTATTGTATGACAAGCCGTTATGGCATGCTGAAGTGGGAGCATATACGGCACAGACAGAATACGGTGTGGACGATGAAGAAATATTGAATGCGATTCGTTATCATACCTCTGGACGTGTTGGTATGACTGTGTTGGAGAAAGTAATTTGTTTGGCTGATTATATAGAACCTGGACGTGATTTTCCAGGAGTAGATCATATTCGCAGTCTAGCTGAGCATAGTCTTGAAGCTGGATTGGTAGCTGGATTTGATTCGACGATTCATTTATTGCTGGCTAGACGACAAGTTATTTTTCCGTTAACGGTTTTATCTCGCAACGATTTGGTCAAACAGCTAGAACTCGAGGGGGAACTTTAATGAAATTGAATCCTGAACAATTATTGCAACTTGCTGTAGAAGCAGCTGAAAGTAAAAAAGCAAGCAATCTGGTAGCACTAGATTTACGTGGTGTATCCATGATCGCTGATTATTTTGTAATCTGTCATGGTAACTCGGATACACAAGTACAAGCGATTGCAAGTGAAATCCGTAAAGTAATGCATGATGCCAAAGCAGAGATTCGTGGTATGGAAGGCGTGAATGCAGCTCGTTGGGTACTAATGGATCTTGGCGATGTAGTCGTGCATATTTTCCATCGTGATGAGCGTGAATACTATAATATCGAGCGTCTGTGGTCAGATGCTAAAGTGATGGAGAACGTATGAGTTTTGAATCCGGTACAGTATTAACGCTTGAATTGGTGCGTGAAGTATCGCCGTATGGTTTTTTTCTATCCGATGGAGAAAACGATGTATTGCTTCATTACAGTGAAATCACCAAAAAAATCAAAATAGGCGATCATATCGAAGTCTTTATTTTCCATGATACCGAAGACCGTCTAGCAGCAACGATGAAAAAGCCATTTTTGACACTAGGTGGAATGGCAAAGCTAACTGTAGCTGATCTACATCCACGTCTAGGAGCTTTTCTTGAAATGGGACTAGGTCGTCAGTTGTTATTACCTCTGAGCGAAATGCCTGAACTCAAAGAACTTCGTCCGCAAGTAGGCGATGAAGTCTATGTGATGATGGAGCATGATCGTCAAGGTCGTCTACGTGCCAAATTAGCAGGTGAACTTGAATTTATGGAGCATACTTTTCACGCTCCTGAATCATGGGTGAACCTGTGGTTAGATGCACAAGTCTATCGTCCGTTACAAATGGGAACATTTGTGATTGTAGAAGGCGGGGTGCTTGGATTTGGAGCATTGGGTATGATTCATCAGAGCGAGCGCAGTCGTATGCTTCGTCTTGGTGAAAAAGTCAATGTACGTGTAACACAAGTTCGTGAAGATGGACGTGTGAATCTATCGATGATTCCTCGTAAAGAAGTGGGCCGTGATCAAGATGCAGAGCGCTTACTTGCTTTCTTGCAAGAACGTCCTGATGGAGCTATGCCGTATTCAGATACAACTACACCTGATATTATCAAACAACGATTTGGCATTAGTAAGTCTGCGTTCAAGCGTGCACTTGGTAAATTGATGCGTGAAGGTATTGTAGAGCAGAAAGAAAACTGGACGATGCTAGTTAAGCCAGCAGATTCTTCTGAACCATCTTCATCTGAAGAAGAAAAGCAATCCTAAAGACTAGCCGTTAGTAGTATGAATTGATCATTCTGTAATCGATATTGCAGATGTACGGAAGGACGGTTAGCGTATTGTCGTACCGGAAATTTGCTTATGTATATGATGAATTAATGGCAGATATGCCTTACCCGGATTGGCTACGCTTTGTGCGTGAAGTCTGGGATAAATATGGTATGCCTCGTACAGTGGCAGAACTTGGATGTGGAACCGGTAGTATTACGATTCCGCTTGTGAATGCAGGTTTCCAAGTGACAGGAATAGATCTATCATCAGATATGTTATCTGTAGCGAAAGACAAGCTAGAATCGACTCCACAAGGACATCGCCTTTTTCAAAACGGTAGTGTGAACTGGGTGTGTCAAAATATGACGCACTGGATGTTGCCTGAACCGGTCGATAGCGTAATTTCGTTTTGCGATTGTTTGAACTATTTAACAGAACCCGAGTATATCGTTGATACGTTTCAATCGACATACAAAGGGCTCAAATCAGGCGGTACATTTGTTTTTGATGTCCACCATCCGCGGACATTACGCCGTTATGATGAAGAGCAACCCTTTATGTTAGATGAGCGTTCTGTTTCGTATTTATGGACATGTGAATATGATCAAGTTCGTACCGAGATTGAGCATCATTTGACGATTTTTGCCCGTACAGGTGAAGAACGTCATGCGCTGTATGAACGTTTTGAAGAAACTCATGTTCAGCGTTCTTATGATCCAGAATGGTTGAAAACAGAATTAATCAAAGCCGGTTTTCGAGATGTGCATTGTTATGCTGATTTTGAATGGGTAGAAGCTGGTGAAGATGCTGCTAGATTATTCTTTGTAGCGATTAAATAATATGATATGATTTAATAGAAGCTCCCAGTATAGGGAGCTTTTTTTGATATAATAATCTATACTGCTTTGCAAATTCACAGATGAGGATTTTGAGATGCTGACTATTATTCAATCGCTTCTGAACAACCTTACATTTCTAACAACTACACTCTTTTTTGGTAATTTAATATTAAAATGGCTGAGTAAACGAATCAATATCCAGTCATTGTATGTCAAATTGCTATCCGGTGTTATTGCGGGAATAATTGGAATTTTATTGACTAAATATTTCTCTTTTCGTTTGTCACCTATGATAGTACTGGATCTTCGTCAGGTGGCTATTATATTGTCGTTTTACTTTGGTGGAGCATTAAGTAGTTTGATCACGGCTGTGATTATTGGAGTGTATCGCTTATTTTTAATAGACCCTATCAATTTTAGTTCATTTATCGGATTTTTTAATGCGATCTTTACGTTTGTGATTACAGGACTATTTATGAGAAAAGGCAAAGAGCTGGCGTTATCTTACTGGCTACGCATGATGATCGGGATTTTGTGTGTATATGCTTTATCTGTGATTTCTGTACTAGGGGAACACTCCTTTTTTCCGATTATAGTCTTTGCAGCATTTTATATTCCCGGGGTATTGTTTGTTTATTATTTACTTCGTTATATGAAACGTACCGATGATGCATTGTTATTAATGCGTGAAGCAGCCAATCTTGATTTTTTGACAGGGCTTCATAATCCGCGTGCATTTGAAAAAATGTTTGAACAAAAAACGATAAATTTGATGCATTATCCACAACCTTTTGGTTTGCTCCTTTTAGATATTGATCATTTTAAAGATGTTAATGATACGTATGGACATTTAAATGGAGATACGGTATTGATTCAAATAGCTCAATTGTTAAAAGAGGCTATGCGTTCTAATGATCACTGTGCTCGTAAAGGCGGAGAAGAATTTGCTGCGATTTTAAATGACTGTGGAATCGAAAAAACGTTAAAAATAGCAGAATCGATTCGTAAAAAGATCGAAGCTCATGATTTTCAATTAGACGATGGACAAATGATTCATATTACGATATCGATCGGTGTGAGTTGTTATCCGCAGGATCAGCCTGAAAACATGTTTGAACAAGCAGATCAAGCATTGTATATAGCCAAGTCGGCTGGACGGAATCAGGTACAATTAGCTAAGCCACTATCATAAACAAAGCTTGATCTGAAATGCATTTCATACTTTATCATAAAAGCATCATCAGCTTGAAGGAGGAGTATAAATGCATCACGAACAGAAAAAAGCGTTCCCGACTGATTTTCTATGGGGATCAGCTTCGGCAGCATATCAAGTAGAAGGTGCTTGGGACGAAGATGGTAAAGGACCTTCGATGTGGGATTCATTTACCAAAATCCCGGGCAAAACGTTCAAAGGTACCAATGGAGATGTAGCTGTAGATCATTATCATCGTTACAAAGAAGATATTGCTCTAATGGCGCAACAAGGTCTTAAGGCATACCGCTTTTCGATTAGCTGGCCACGTATTTATCCACAGGGTAAAGGTGAAGTCAATGAAGCAGGCTTGGTCTTTTATGATCAATTAATTGATGAATTGTTGGCTAATCAGATCGAACCAGTATTAACGTTATATCACTGGGATGCTCCACAAGCGCTCGCAGATGAATATGGAGCTTGGGAATCCAGAGAAATGATCGAAGATTTCAATCAATACTGTATTACATTGTATAAACGGTATGGAGATCGAGTAAAATACTGGGTATCTCTTAATGAGCAAAATTACAATTCTAACCATGCGTTTATTACAGCGATGCATCCACCGGGTGTGCATGATCGCAAACGTTTTTATGAAGCCAATCATATTGCTTTTCTAGCTAATGCCAAAGCGATTGAATCTTTCCGTCACTATGTCCCGAATGGTAAAATTGGCCCTAGCTTTGCTTATTCTCCTTCTTATCCGGCTAGTAGTCAGCCTCGTGATATGCTGGCGTATGAGAATGCCGAAGAATTTCAAAATAACTGGTGGCTGGATACGTATTGTCTGGGTCATTATCCACAGGTAGCACTTCGTTATCTGGAAGAGCACGGTCTGGCTCCAACATTTGAAAAAGGTGATATCGAATTATTAACTAAAGGGATTCCTGATTTTGTCGGTGTTAATTATTATCAGACGATTACGTATGAATTTAATCCGATTGATGGTGTCGCTGAAGGCAAAATGAATACTACCGGACAAAAAGGAAGTAATGAAGATACGGGAAGACCAGGTCTATACAAAACAACGCCTAATACTCATTTAGAAACGTCAAATTGGGACTGGGCGATCGATCCAATCGGCTTGCGAATTGGATTACGTCGTATTACGAGCCGTTATGGACTGCCTGTCTTTATTACCGAAAATGGATTAGGCGAATTCGATAAGCTAGAAGCTGATGGAAGTATCCAAGATGATTATCGCATCGATTATCTACGTTCTCATTTGGAACAATGTCGTGAAGCGATTGCTGACGGTGTAGATCTAATTGGTTATTGCAGTTGGTCATTTACCGATTTGTTAAGCTGGTTGAATGGCTATCAGAAACGTTATGGGTTCGTCTATATCAATCGTGACGAAGATAGCGAAAAAGATATGCGCCGTATTCCGAAGAAAAGCTATTACTGGTATCAGCAAGTAATTGAAAGTAACGGAGAACAGTTATAATTTAATAATGATATGTATAATGTATAACAACCGCCTTGTCTTGGATAGAATGTTCAAGAAAACAGGCGGTTGTTTATCGTTGGTCTTATTTTTGAGCTATGATAGAAGTAATTGTGTAAGATTTATGATGACAAGAAAGGAGTCACTTATGGTCAATATTAAGCAAATCGCCCAGCAAGCAGGAGTCTCGGTGTCTACCGTATCTAGAGTGCTCAATAATCATCCTTATGTTAGAGCAGATAAACGAGAACGGGTACAGCAGGTCATTGAGCAAAATAGCTACACCCCTAATTCACAAGCTATTAATCTGATTCGTGGCAAAACCAAAACGGTTGGTTTGATTTTACCATTTAGTCATCATCCGTATTATCACGCCATTATTGCAGGTGTGATGGAAAAAGCTTATCAATATGGTTATCATGTATTGCTATGTCAGACTTCGTATAATCCAGATCAAGAACGAGAATATCTACATATGCTCAGTACAAGACAGGTAGATGGAGTTATTGCATGTTCACGTGTATTACCATGGGCAGAATTACAATCATACAGTGATTCAGGGCCGATCGTTGTCTGCGAATATACAGAAGAATCCAATCTATCGGCTGTATATACCGATCATTATGGAGCTTTTTGTAGCGGAATTCAGTATTTATTAGATCGTGGGTATACTCGTATCGGTTATTGTATCGGTCGCAAAACAAGTGCAAGCAGTCAGGAGCGATTTCGTGCATACCAAAATACACTCCATGCCGCAGGGCTTGAAGTGTATCAGGAGTGGATTTTTCCAGATTGTATCCATATGAGTGATGGTGAACAGATTGCCAAGCGGATTGCGACTATGGAGTCACCTCCGTCTGCGTTAATTGTAACAGGGGATGAAGCCGCCGCAGGTGTTATGTTAGGCGCACGTCAATATGGATTGCGTATTCCTGAGCAGTTAGCAATTATCGGGTATGATAATCAACCGATCTCTGCCGGATTACAACTCACTACAATCGATCAGAATTTACAAGAAATCGGCAGACAAGCGTTTTCTTTATTTTATGAACGTAGCCTTGATACTACTATCATGCCAGTCAAGCGACAGATTCCTTATACATTAATCGAACGCCATAGTGTGTGAAGTGAACGATTATTGGATAAAAGGAGTTAACTTGATTTTTTGATTACATCGACACGACCGGAGAAGAAGGTTGCACCGCCACCCATATCAGCCAAGCGATCTGACGTGAGTGCATTAACTAGATGGGTAGCTTGCTGATTGTCAGTGTCTGCCCATAGCCCCTGGCTGACGACAACGCCTGGCAATACATGTTCACCTACAGTAGCAAGCAGTTCACAAGACCCTCGTTCATTCCATACGGTTACCCAGTCGCCATCTTCAATACCAGCATTTTGCGCATCTATTGTATTCATAAATAGCTTCGGTGACTTTTCAAGACCGATATGTTTGGCATTGTTCGAAAAGGTTGAATTTAAAAAGTTATGATTAGGTCCCGGTACAAAAATATAAGGATGAGTGCCTTGCTCATGAAGTGGTGTATAGGTTGGTAGTGGTGGTAATCCATCACGTTCCATATCGGCTGAATATAGTTCAATTTTGCCACTTGGTGTAGGCAGACGATCCGGGAAAATATATTGTCGATCTGCTTTGACATATTGATGCTGAACTAATGAATCATACGTAATATTTTTCAGTGCCGGATTAGCAGGATGATCTAAAGCTTGCCGAATTAACTGCTCATCACTATCTTGTAATGCTTCATCTTCATAACCCATGGCCTTAGCAAGCAAACGAAATACTTCGGTATTGGATTTGCTTTCACCATATGGAGCAACAACTGGTTGTTGAATCTGCATATAATGATGCCAGTACGAAGCATAGAAATCGGTATTTTCAAAAGCAGATGTTGCTGGCAAAACAATATCGGCATATTTAGCTGTTTCAGTTAAAAAGAGATCATGCACAACAGTAAACAAATCGTCTCGTGCTAATCCTTGTCTGACAAGCGTAGCTTCTGGAGTCACAACTGCTGGATTAGAATTGTACACATATAGCGATTGCACAGGTTCAGACTCTTCTAATAATACCCGTCCCAATTGATTCATATTAAAAGAACGAGTATTGCGATTAGCTAATAAGTCTGGACGTTGTAATGCATTTTCATTAAATGTTAGTTGGAACGTATTAGATTTAATAGCACCGCCACCGCGTACTAACCATTGTCCTGTGATAGCAGGTAGGCAGGCAATCGTACGTACATTCATACCGCCGTTATCATGATGTTGAAGACCATTTCCGATACGAATCAGAGCAGGGCTAGCATCGCTATACATACGAGCTAATTGATATAAATCATCGACAGGCACGCCTGTAATTGTGGATACAGTAGCAGGGTCATATTGCTTTACATGCTCACGCAATTGTTCGTGCCCTACTGTATATTGCTTCATAAAATCCTCATTCACTTTATCTTCAGCAAATAAAATATGCATCATCCCTAAAGCGAGTGCGCTATCTGTTCCTGGCAAAATCGGAATAAACCAATCCGCAGATCGTCCAGTTTGATTTTTGTGCACATCGATCACAATAACTTTAGCGCCTTTTTTGCGAGCTTGTTGCGCTAAAGTCACTTGATGCATATTAGTGCTAACTGCATTAATACCCCAGAAAATAAATAACTGTGTATCTACCGTATCTTCAGGATCGGTACCAATACTGCCACCCATTGTATATTTATAACCTGCTGAACCAGCGGCTGTGCAAATGGTGCGCTCTAAAAGACTTGCCCCCATCCGGTGGAAAAAGCGGCGATCCATCCCTTCTGCGGATAGATTGCCCATATTGCCATAGAAGCTATACGGGAGAATACTTTCAGGGCCGGAAGTGGATATTAATGTTTTCCACTTGGAAGTAATTGTAGTAATCGCTTCTTCCCATGAAATAGGTTCAAAAAGACCTTCGCCTTTTGCTCCGATCCGCTTGAGTGGAGTAGTCAGGCGCTTGGTATCATAGATACGTTCTGTCATATTACGAACTTTGTTACAGATGTTCCCTTTGGTAACAGGATGATTAGGATCTCCAGCAATTTTGATAATTTTACCTTTTTCTTTATGAACAAGCAGTCCGCACTGATCAGGACAATCCAGTGAGCAGACTGAAGGAAATACTCCATCTTGTTGATCAACATAACTAGACATACATCATGCTCCTTTCGTAATACCCATACCTTAATAATGACAGAAATAGACTTTAAATACGTTATAAACTATCATAAATCAAATTTTAGATTTAATGTTGACTTTTTTACTAGGTTTAATTAGAATAAAGAAAATTATTTCGAATTCGACAAATTTAGATGTTTTATACCTTATCGTGTCTGATATCGATTTGCAAGTTTTTTTCGACAACTACATACATTAGATTTTCTATCCAGAGAGGTGGAGGGACTGGCCCTACGAAACCTCGGCAAAAACGTGCCAATTCCAGCAAGCTTGAATCGCTTGGGAGATAGGAAAGCAGGATGAATTATTGCATTATTTTATTCGTATGATTTGAATATTATAATGAATAGATAGCGAACCTCTTTCCTTGATGTGGGAAAGAGGTTTTTTGTATATTGTCGTTGACTCAGTTGATTATATTGTCAAATAATGACCTTATTAGTAGCAAACCAAGAACTCACTATATCAAGTCACTTTCTTACTTTAAAGCTTCACTTAAATAACACTGCACCTAAGTGTACCAAAGGAGATTGAATAATGAAAATATTAATTACCGCCCCTTATCATGAGCAAGGTCGTCAACAACTAGCAGATACGTTTGGAGAAGTCATTTACCGTTGCTGGAAAGATCATGGGCAAGCTTATCAAGAAGAGGAATTGATCTCTTTATTACAAGCAACCGGAGCAGATGCCATTATTGCAGAATTAGATCAAATTACTGAAAAGGTAATTAAAGCTGTACCTCATCTGCAATTTATCGGTGTCTGTCGAGGAACTCCTTCTAATGTAGATGTACCTGTGGCTACAGATCGTCGTATTCCTGTGTTCTATACGCCAGCACGTAATGCACAAGCTGTAGCTGAAATGGTAGTCGGCAGTCTAATTACCTTTTTACGCAGTATTATTTCATCCAGCCAATGGTTAGAAGCAGGGGAATGGCAAAGTGGTAGCTTAACTGCTTATCTCAAGTTTAAAGGTAATGAACTGGCTGGCAAAACAGTCGGTATGGTTGGTTTTGGAGCAGTAGCCCAGCGTACAGCAGGTATACTACGGAGCTTCCCTTGTGATATTCGTTATTACGATCCCTATGTAACCAGCCCTGATCCGCGTGATCAAAAAGTATCGTTAGCCGAGTTATTTGCTACAAGCGATATTGTATCGATTCATTTACCTGTAACCGAAGATACCAAAGGATTAATCGGCACAGAATTATTGCAATCAATGAAAAAAGACGCCATTTTTGTGAATACTGCACGTTCTGTAGTGGTAGATCATCATGCACTGGTTGAACAATTACAACAAAATCAAATCCGTGGAGCGATTATCGATGTGTTTGATCAAGAACCGCCACTTCCTAAAGATTATGAACTGATTTCATTGCCAAATGTTTTAGCAATTCCACATTTAGCAGGTGCCACTTATGAAGTTGAAGATCATCATGTAGAAATTATGAATACGGCACTCATAGAGTGGTTTGAGCATCATAACACCGCAGTGAAAGTACTTTATAATAAAGCGATTTTGGAGGATATTAACGATGACACAAAAAGCCTATCTAGTCTTTGATATCGGTACCGGTAATGCTCGTGTAGCTGTTGTCGATATCAACGGTAACGTATTGTCGATTGAGCGAGCTGATATTTTGTATCACAATGACAATCAATATGCAGATGCACGTCATTTTATACCGGAAGTATTGTGGGAACAGATTGCAGGGCTTGCTAAGGTAGCACTATCTAACGTTCCTGATATTCAGATTATCGCTGTCACTTCAACGAGCCAGCGTCAAGGTATCGTACTGATTGATGAAGCAGGTGAATCTTATCTAGGATTACCGAATATTGATAATCGGGGACGTGAGTGGGAAGAACACTATAGCGACCAATCTTCTATTTATCCGATCACAGGCAGAACACCGTCTGCTTTATTTTCAGCAATGAAATTAGTCGGATTACGCGAGCGTCATCCTCAGCAGTATCAACGATTGAATCGTTTTACCAGTATTAGCGATTGGGTAACGTATGCGCTTAGTGGTGTGTTGAGTTACGAACCGTCTCAAGCATGTGAGACTCTTCTCTATAATGTAGAACATAGTGATTGGTCTACAGAAATGTGTCACACCTTTGGCATTGCACCAACAGTGTTGCCTTCATTAATACCTTCAGGTAGCGTGCTCGGGACATTAACGCCGGCTACAGCAGCAGAATTGAACTTGCCTGTAGATACACCTGTTATCGTAGGTGGCGGGGATACGCAATTGGCTATCCATAGTACAGGTGCAGGAGCAGAAGATATCGTTATTGTATCCGGTACAACTACACCTATCGCTAAGATTACAGATACATTTACAACAGATAAATCAGCACAAGCATGGATTAATGCGTATACAACACCACATCAATTTTTGATCGAAACGAATCCAGGTATCACCGGTCTGAACTATCAGAAATTGCAATCTATTTTCTATCCCAATGAAGGATACGCCATGATGGAGCAAGAGATGAATGAACTGGAAGAAAGTCAATGTGTAGCAGCATTAGGTTCTTATTTATCGTCTGCCAAAAATGCGCGTGTACGTGGCGGATTTCTATTCGATGCTCCACTGTCAGATCAATTAAGCCGGGCTCATTTTGTCAGATCAGCATTACACGAGATTGCTTTTTCTATCAAAGTGAATTTCGATCAATTGGCACAGGTGGTCTTGCTGGATCGTCCGTATATTTGGGCATGTGGAGGAGGACTACAGAGCCGTACACTTATTCAAAGTATTGCTGATCTATTAGGTAAAGAAATCCGTATCCGCACAGGATTTGAACATGCTTCGATTGTAGGAGCAGCTTATATCTGTAATGAAGCTTTGGATATACAGTCTACTCAGACAGAACAGATCACTACATTTCAACCACAATCTTCTGAGGCATTGCAAAAAGATTACCAACAATGGCATAAGGCGCAGCTCTTTTTTGCACAATTACAATTAGCGGAGTCTGCGACAACGGCTTCTTCATCTGAAAGTAGTATTTGAGAACAGTAGCTTACCAGTAAAGTTGAAAAAGGAGTGTATGTCATGAACGTATTAGATCGTATAGGGATTCCCAAAACATTAGTATGGGGATATCTCGGAGTATTGATTTTTATGATGGGAGATGGATTAGAAGCAGGTTGGTTAAGCCCTTATCTGGTAGAACGAGGGCTTAGCGTGCAGGATGCCAGTCTTTTATTTACGGTATATGGTATTACACTAGCAATTGCGTCATGGTTTTCTGGCGTATTTTTAGAAGCATTTGGAGCCAAAAAATCAATGTTCATTGGATTTATCGCTTATGTAATCGGTACATCTGCTTTTATCGCTTTTGGTATAACCGATCTAAATTATCCTATTATGTTATTAACGTATGCGGTTAAAGGATTTGGGTATCCATTGTTTGCTTATTCTTTTTTAACATGGGTAACTTATCGTAGTCCTGAGCACAAATTAAGTACAGCAATTGGCTGGTTCTGGGTAGCTTACTCAGGCGGGATGTTTGTATTAGGTGCATATTATTCCAGTTATGCGATCAAAAATCTAGGATATATGCAGACGTTATGGAGTGCTGTTGTGCTTGCTGGAATCGGTGCTATTTTTGCTCTGTTGATCAATCGTGACCGTTTACCCAAAAAAGCAGGCAACGCTCGTGAAACGTTACGCGAATTGGGTAAAGGATTAACGATTGTCAAAACCCATCCCAAAGTTGGATTAAGTGGTATTGTACGGGTTATTAATAGCGTAGGTTCTTACGGATTTCCTGTATTTTTACCATTACATATGGCACAATACGGAATCGCAACAGGTACATGGTTGAACATCTGGGGAACGATCTTTTTAGGAAATATCGTATTTAATCTATTATTCGGTATTATTGGTGATAAATTTGGCTGGAGACAGACCGTAATGTGGTTCGGTGGAGTAGGTTGTGGTATTTTCACATTATTATTGTTCTATGTCCCTGAATGGACAAACGGTAACTTGTGGATCACCACGATTGTTGGATTTATCTGGGGTGGATTGTTAGCGGGCTATGTTCCTATTGCAGCACTTGCTCCATCAGTAGCAGGAGGCAACAAAGGCCCTGCGATGTCTATCGTCAATCTAGGTGCTGGTTTATCCGCTTTTATTGCTCCTGCTATCGCATTTGCTTTTATCGGTGTGATCGGTGCAGAAGGAGTGGTATGGGTATTCGCGATTCTTTACTTTATCAGTGCGATTATTACCAAGTTTATTACAACTCCAGAAGAAGATGCTGCTAAAGTAGCCGGTAAACGTAAAGTCCAAGAGAATATTGCGTAATCATTGACTTTCCAGGGCGAATTTTTTAAAATAGAGCTATTGTTATATTTTATAATACAATGCTCAGTGAAAAGGAATAGTAATATTAGTAAGCATGTAATGATAGAGAGTCGACGGGTGGTGCAAGTCGATATGATGCTGATATGAACTCGCCTTGGAGATATGTTGCAAGAATATTGGAATACGCTGTTATTTTTATCAGTACATAGTCAGCGTAGTTATCCTATTTCTGAACGACATCGGCTTCCTACCGTTATCAGGCAACTAAGTGAGTGGATAGCAAAGTATGCTTGTTCACTAACTAGGGTGGTACCGCGAGACACAACCTCTCGTCCCTAGCGATATTATGCGCTATGGATGAGAGGTTTTTTTGTCGCATATGAGCAGTAAGCTATGAATGAAATACAGGTTACGACAGACACATACGATCGTCAAGATCGAAGGAGGACACATTGATGACAGATTCAAAAACAACTCAACCTGGTTATCATCCACAGCAGATCGAACCGAAGTGGCAAGGATATTGGGATCAACACAAAACATTCAAAACACAAGAAGAACCAGGTAAACCGAAATTTTATGCATTGGATATGTTCCCTTATCCATCTGGAGCAGGTCTGCATGTAGGGCATCCTGAAGGATATACAGCTACAGATATCGTGTCTCGCTACAAGCGTATGCGTGGCTTTAACGTACTTCATCCAATGGGATGGGATGCGTTTGGTCTACCAGCAGAACAATATGCAATGGATACAGGCGAACACCCACGTGATATTACATTTAAAAATATCGATAATTTCCGCCGTCAAATTAAATCATTAGGATTTTCTTATGATTGGGATCGTGAGATCAGCACAACTGACCCACAGTATTACAAATGGACACAATGGATCTTTATCCAATTGTATAACAAAGGGCTTGCTTATGTAGATGAAGTCGCTGTGAACTGGTGTGAAGCTTTAGGAACAGTACTTGCGAATGAAGAAGTTATTGATGGCAAAAGTGAACGCGGAGGACATCCGGTTGTCCGCAAACCGATGCGTCAATGGGTACTACGTATTACAGAATACGCAGAGCGTCTTTTGGACGATTTGGAAGAATTGGATTGGACCGAAAGTATCAAAGATATGCAGCGTAACTGGATCGGCAAATCTGTCGGTGCAGAAGTGCATTTTGATATTGAAGGAACCGATAAAAATCTAACCGTATTTACAACGCGTGCAGATACTTTATTTGGTGCAACATATTGCGTATTGGCTCCTGAACACGAGTTAGTTGATGTGATTACAACACCTGAGCAAAAAAATGCTGTCAAAGCGTATCAAGATCAAGCAACACATAAGAGTGATCTAGAACGTACAGATTTAGCAAAAGACAAAACAGGTGTATTTACAGGTGCTTATGCAATTAATCCAGCAAGTGGCGAGAAATTACCAATCTGGATCGCTGATTATGTACTTGCAGGTTACGGTACAGGCGCTATTATGGCGGTTCCTGCACATGATGCTCGTGACTGGGAATTTGCGAAAAAATTCGATTTGGAAATTAAAGAAGTAGTAGCTGGAGGCAGTGTACAAGAAGAAGTGTATACAGGCGAAGGCGAACATGTGAATTCTGATTTCTTAAATGGATTAAATACAACAGATGCGATTGCCAAAATGATTGCATGGCTTGAGGAAAATGGTAAAGGGCAAGGTAAAGTTACGTATCGTCTACGCGACTGGTTGTTTAGCCGTCAACGGTACTGGGGAGAGCCTATTCCTATTTTGCATTTAGAAGATGGTACGATGAAGACTGTTCCTGAATCGGAATTACCTTTATTGCTTCCTGATATCGATCAGATCAAACCTTCGGGTACAGGAGAATCACCACTGGCTAATATCACTGACTGGGTAGAAACAATCGATCCAGAAACAGGGATGAAAGCACGTCGTGAAACGAACACGATGCCACAGTGGGCAGGTAGTTGCTGGTATTACTTGCGTTATATCGATCCACATAATGATGATGCTTTGTGTTCACCAGAGAAGCAAAAACAATGGTTGCCTGTCGATCTATATATCGGTGGAGTAGAACATGCTGTACTTCACTTATTGTATGCTCGTTTCTGGCATAAAGTGCTATACGATATCGGTGTAGTCGATACCAAAGAACCTTTCCAAAAGCTTGTCAATCAAGGAATGATTCTAGGTAATAACAATGAGAAAATGAGTAAATCTCGTGGTAATGTTATTAATCCAGATGATATCGTTAGCGAATATGGTGCAGATACACTACGTTTATATGAAATGTTTATGGGACCACTGGAAGCAACGAAGCCTTGGAATGAAAATGGTGTAGAAGGCATGTATCGCTTCTTATCTCGTGTATGGCGTCTATTTATTACAGATGAAGGACAATTGAATGCCAAAATCACAGACGGTGAAGGCGATGAAGCATTCAAACGTACAGCTCACAAAACGATCAAAAAAGTAACAGAAGACTTAGACGGACTTCGTTTCAATACAGCGATTAGTCAGTTGATGATCTTTGTGAATGATGCTTACAAAACAGACGTATTGCCACGTGATCTAATGGAGAAATTCGTACAATTGTTATCTCCTCTTGCTCCACATATTGCAGAAGAACTATGGGCTCGTCTGGGTCACGAAGGAAGTATTACGTATGTAGAATGGCCTACATTTGATGAGCAATGGACAACTGAATCTGAAGTAGAAATTGTTATTCAAGTCAATGGTAAAATTGTACAACGTAACAAAATTGCTAAAGATCTGGATGCCAAAGCGATGGAAGAATCTGCACTATCCTTAGAAGCAGTTCAACAAGCGATCGAAGGCAAAACAGTTCGTAAAGTGATTGCTGTACCGGGCAAATTAGTTAATATTGTTGCTAACTAATCACTGACCGATTGATATAGCTAATATATGTATTGTTTGATCTGAAAGTAAAAAAGTAACATCGTTTAACCTCCTATGCGATGGGAGTCTATTACCGGGATTCCGGTAATGTACTGGAATCCCGACGGCAGAGGTGTCATTATGAGACGGGATATCATGTGGACAGCGGTAGTCTCCGCGGTGCTTGGAGCAGGATTGATTGTGTTTGGAACTTTACAATCCAGCGAGCAAGAAACCAAATGGACAGCTTTACATGAACAAGCACAAGCTTCACTTGTAGAAGATCAGGTAGTAACGACAACACCAAGTTCAACTTTGGCTGAATCTACATCCAAAGCAACAACAGATCAGACAGATCGCTCCAAAGGTGAAGCGTCATCGGCAACAGATTCTTCCAAAGAGAAGGTAGTCGAGGTATCCAAAGCCAAAGGTACGACTGTTACTGAAACGGCTTCTACAAGTCAGCAACCATCGATCAAGACTCCGATCGCAACATCAGAGTCTACAAGTTCAATATCATCGAATACCGAGACTGTTGCTACAAATCCAGCACCATCAGCCCGCACACAGGATGGCAAGATTAGTATTAACCATGCGAGTCTGTCTGAACTAACTGAATTGCCGGGTATTGGAGAAAAGAAAGCACAAGCGATTATTGATTATCGCAATACGCATGGCGCTTTTCGCAGTGTGAATGAACTGGATAATGTAAAAGGAATCGGTAGCAAAATGTTAGCCAAGATGTTGCCTTATGTACAGCTTTAGGGGATGTAAGGGGGAGTAAGAGTGGTACGTAAAGATTGGGATACGTATTTTATGGATATTGCTCATATGGTCTCGACACGTTCAAGATGTCCACGTCGCCATGTTGGTTCAGTACTGGTACAAGGGAAAAAGTTACTCGGTACCGCTTATAATGGAGCACCGATGGGTGTACCGGATTGTTCTGAAGATGGTTGTATGATCTCAGAAGAAGTCGAACTGGTCAAAGTAGATGGTGTGGAAACAATGGTCAAAAAGCAACGTTGTATCCGTACGATTCATGCTGAACAGAATTTGCTCCTTTTTACCGATCGGGCTGACCGCGAAGGTTCGGTCGTATATGTTACTGATGAGCCTTGTTGGACATGTGCAAATATGTTAGCCAATAGTGGTATTGTTGAGATCGTGTATTATCGTCCTTATCCTAAAGATACGCGCAAAGTTACAGCTATGATGCAGCAAAAAGGTATTATTTTCCGTCAGTTGGATCATTACAATCCACCACCTGACACCACAGTAATCAGCTAATCTCATACGATTCATCTGCCCTCATCGCAAAGTAGGGAACGATATATGGAAGAACCATTATCTTGTAAGTACACAACATCTGTAGAAGATGGATGTGGCTTAGTAAGGTAATGGTTCTTTTTTTGCGTAGAGGGCAAGATGGATATAGAGCATATAATAGCCATTTTCAAAAATAGAATGCCTGTTGAATCACATCATAATAATACAGAACGATTGATTTTTTTTCGAAAAACAAATAAGAACGGAGAGAGAAGTATTGCAAACACGTCCACTGGTTGCTTTATGCGTGATATGGGTTGGAGGAAGCATGATCGCTTGTCTGGCAAGCGAATATATCTGGTGGGTATTGAGCGGACTAAGTTTGATTTTATTTTCAGCGTATCTGATATTTCCGCAGATTCAACGTTCTATACTTATACTTGGCTCTGTAATATTGATTGCATCAATCTACTGGCACTGGAATGAAGTACGTAATAGTAGTGATATTCCAGCTACACTTCAACTTCAAGAGTCGCAGATGATCGATCAGCCGGTGCAAGGTAAAGGTATAATTGCCAGTCCGATCAAAGTCGATGGAGATCTGGTTACTTTTTTTATGAATATATATCAATTACAAGAAGATCAGTCACTTACTACACCAGAAAAGGTAAGAATTCAACTGAAATTAGCAACTGAAGCAGAATTACAGACAGCAGCTTTATGGCAACGTGGAGACCATATAAAGATTCAAGGGATATGGAAAGTTCCTGGAGAAGCTCGTAATTTTAATACATTTGATTATCGTCATTATCTACGTACTCAATATGTACACTGGATTATTAGCGCCAAAGGAGCAACATCGCTAGAACAAACAACTGTACCTTTATCTCAAATAACGATGTGGAAATGGGAATTATTACGTTATAACGATCAAGTTCGAGCTAATTTGGGAGCGCGAATTGATATGCTATTTGATGATCATGATCGTGGATATATGAAAGGGTTATTGATAGGCGATTCCGGTGACCTTGATCCCGAGACATTTGCTTCTTTTTCCAGACAAGGATTAACTCATATTCTTGCTATATCCGGTCTACATGTAGCGATTTATACAGCGATTTTGTTGTGGTTATTACGTCAGATGAAGATTACCAAAGAACGGGCTTGCTTAATTGTCATAGTGTTACTGCCTATTTATGTGTTATTAACAGGTGCTTCTCCTTCAGCGGTTCGTGCAGGAATAATGGGAATGATCGGTCTATATGCGCTTAGTCGGGGAATACTCAAAGATGGATTACATATATTATGTGCTGCTTGTATAGGAATGTTGTTATATGAACCTTATTATTTACTGAATGTTAGTTTTCAATTATCTTTTATCGTCACTGCTGGATTGGTTATTTTTGTGCCGTTAGTTCAACCGTTACTTCAGAAGTTACCACCCAAATGGGCAGGAGCGTTAGCAGTAACATGGGTAGCTCAGATAATTTCGTTTCCTTTAACGATTTATTATTTTAATCAGTTTTCGATTTTATCATCGGTTGCTAATTTTATTCTTGTTCCAATTGTAAGTTTGATTGTATTGCCTGTTGGGTCGCTTGTACTTGCGCTTAGTTATCTGTGGTTGCCAGTAGCGAATAGCGTGGGAAATGTGATCTCCTGGATTAATACATGGACATTTCATCTGGTAGATTGGATCGATATCGTACCCGGAATCTTAACAATCTGGTATTCACCATCTATCTTATGGATTTTGTTATATTATGTAATGCTATATACAGGTTTGCGTTGTCTACAACATATAATGCAGTGGCAATTTCGCGAACAATCTGTGCATCATTCTTTGATAAATGGGGATACCACTAATCAGCAAGAGGCTTACACTCAGCCGTTAGATCAACGTCTTTTTGTCACAAATCATTTTAATAATTATAGTAGTCATCATACGCAATCTTTTTTCTCGCTTATCCATAAAATACAATCTAGCTGGCATGCTATTGCTTATATATCTCCATGGATGAAGCGTAGGTATATAGCTTGTTGTGCAAGTGGCTTAGTCATGATGGGTTTAATTGCGTATGGATATACTCAACCTATCACTTCAGGAGCAGGAACAGTCCAGTATTTAGATGTCGGACAAGGAGATAGCATTTTGATTACTACGCCACAAGGAAAACATATATTAGTAGATGGTGGCGGAACGATGACATTTGAACGTCCTGGACAAGAATGGAGAAAACGAAAAAATCCATACGAGATCGGCAACAAGTTACTTGTGCCATTATTGAAAAAGCGAGGGATACATTATTTAGATGCTGTACTTTTAACTCATGGGGATCATGATCATGCAGGAGGATTGCTAGCTGTTATCGAACAGATTCCTGTACATCATTTTATTTTTAATGGTACGTTGCCGGATGGAGACAGTCTCAATCCTTTAATGAAGACTATACTGGATCAACAGATTCCTTTGATTGCACCTATACCGGGTAGTGAATTACAGATAGATGATCAGACAACGTTAACCTTTTTAGCTCCGGAAACGCCGAATCAAAGGAATGCAACATCTACCTATACCAAAGGATTACCACGCGAAGAAAATCAAAATCATTATTCTGTCGTTTTTTTACTTACGATGAATCAACGTCATTTTTTGTTTACAGGAGATGCAGATCAAGCAGAAGAACAAGGGATTTTATATCAGCTTCAACAATCTTCTACTTTTAAAAATAATTCCGTTTTTACAGCATCATTAGCGGAGTCTACTTTTCCTATTGATGTACTCAAAATTGGTCATCATGGTAGCAAAACGTCTTCTTCCAGTGAGTGGCTACAGTACTGGCAACCTGCTCTATCTGTTATTTCTGTAGGAGCTACCAATACATATGGTCATCCTACAGAAGAAGTATTAGAGCGAATAGAACAGGTAGATTCAGAAGTCGCTCGAACCGATCTTCAAGGAGAAATACAGATTCAAGTACATCCAGATGGAGAAATGTTACAGCGGGTCATGTATCCTTTACCATAATACTTGTATTGTAGATAAGCTAATGTATACACTTGTATTTGTATTCATCTCCGCTGTCGGGATGACGAATACAAGTGTTTCTGTTATTCTAAATACAGTCTTGAACCGTTTACATCTTTGCATTCGATTCGGATGAATCCTACATAGGGTAAGTCTTTATAACAACAGAGTTCACATCTTCCAGCAATGCAAGATAAAGCGCGTAGACCACTAATTATTCAAATGAATCAAAACATTAAAATTAATTTGAAAATAACTGCAACTATTAGGCAATAGATTGCGTCTGAATAGTTGTAAGGAGAGGGGGATCCTCCGTGGTGGAGCAGGGACTCATCAAGGCCGCCCAAGCGGGAGACCGGGATGCTCTAATCACCCTATTAAGAGAGATAGAACATCATGTCTACAAAACGGCATATTACATTTTAAATAATGAACAAGATGCTCTAGACGCGGCTCAGGAAGCTTTGATCCGTATTTATACCAAAATCGGTTCCTATGAAGAAAAAGCACAATTCAAAACATGGGTACAACGAATCGTAACAAATGTATGTATTGATAAATTTAGACGTAGCAAGCCGACGGTCTCGATTGATGAGCATGAGATGGTTTTTGAAGGTCGCGATAATGTAGAACACGATGTTATGCGTGCTTATACATCAGAAGATGTACGTGAAGCGATCAATCAATTACCGGAGCATCACCGAACCGTTATTGTACTCCGTTATATTCAAGATTTATCCTATAACGAAATAGCAGATTGTCTTGATTTGCCATTGAATACTGTGAAATCGTATTTGTTTCGTGCCCGTCAACAATTACAGAGTCTGCTTGCAGATTATGAGAAAGGAGGAGTGACTGGATGAAACGTGAAGTAGCGGAAGAATGGATGAACCGCTATTTGGACGGTGATCTAAGCGAGGAAGATGCTGATATCCTGTTCCGCCATATCGATAATAATCCTGATGATGCGGATACATTTCGAATAATGAGCGCTTTATCTTTACAGCTTGAGAAATTACCTGATGTCAAACCCAAATTTAGTCTAGTCGATTCTATATTACCTACTTTAGATGATATCGATGCCGAACGTCGTGCTGAGATTGCTTCTGATATTGGCATTATGGAACCGCAACATGAGAAACAAGATGAATTTACAGAACGTCGTAGACAGCGCAGTTCATGGCGAGATCGCTTGCCAGTACGAACGATTGGTGGACTGGTTGCTGCTGGTGTTATTCTTGGAGTTTCGATTGCAACTTATGAACCCAAAACACTTTCAGATGCAGGACCAGCACCGTCTGCGATAAGTATGGAGCAACAGACCAAAGATCAAGAAACAGGCGCAGCGAAATCGAAAGCTGAACAAGATGCTACCTTACAAGCACCTGCAACCAATACGCCTGAATCAACAACTTCACCTGAAACGAACACACAACCACAGTCTGAAGAATCACAAAAAGTAACACCTGACAGTGGAAGTGGAACATTAGATCAACAACCAACAACGCCGGATAAATCGACTCCTGATACAGGCACAGGCACTAGCCAGGAAAGCACTCCTTCTTCAGGAAACAAGGGAGGCAATCCGCCAGCAAGTTCCCAGACTGCACCAGAATCAAGTCCGCCGAGTTCAGGCAATGGTACAAGCAACAATGAAGATCAGTTGATGAGAGAGCAACAAATCGCACCAGATACAGATAGTAGTGGTACGAGCGAATCATCTCCTGCAACAGGGACAGATGAAGGAACAGCAGATAGCAGTTCTTCCAACAGTTCCAAATCAACAGACAGCACTACCCCAAGTACTGCAAATAACGATGAATCATCATCTCCAGTAGCACCAAAAGCAAGTACAGATGATAGTTCATCCAAAGATAGTTCAGCATCTAAAGACAATGCTTCTGGCACTACGCCTGATGCATCCAATAATGATGCTACACCTAAAACGTATAGTCTAGCACCGGAAGCTGATTCTAAAGCCAAAGATGATAGCAAAGTTCGTTCATTTAGTACGAATACGATACAGCAAGAACAAGAGTGGGTATCTCCGAGTTCATCATTTGCAGTGGTGTTAACCACATCGAATACGTTGCGACTCGATAGCTTATCCAAAAACAATATCAATGGTCGTACAGTTGTGGCTACAGCTACAATTGATGGTACGTGGTTAAATGGTCAATGGACCAAAGACGGCAAAATATTTAATTATCAAGTAGCTAAAGAAGGCAAAACCAAATGGTATAAACTTTCTACAGCCGGACTTCAGTAATATCGATGTACGTGATAACAAGTGTAAACAAAGAACTTTCCGAGTATTTTGGAAAGTTCTTTGTCGTATGCTCCTTTTTCCGTTAAAATAAAAAGGACGAACTTGGGGGGACGGAGTATGGACTTAAAAACAGCAAGTAAAGATATTAAAAATAATCAGCCAGCGGCTATTTATGTATGCTATGGCAATGAAAAATATCGTATTCGTGAATTTATTGATTTTGCGACAGCTCAACTGATTGAACCCGAACATAAAGACTTTGCTTTAGCTCAGTACGATCTTGCAGAGACACCGCTGGAAACGGTAATTGAAGAAGCTGAAGAGATTCCTTTTATGGTGCCGCGCAAATTAATGATTGTGAAGGATTCTTCTGTGCTGACAGCAGGCAAAGATACCAAAATCGAACATCGTATCGATTCGTTACTTAAATATATGGAACATCCTGCTGAGTACAGTATTATTATTTTCTGGGTACAGGGTGAAAAGTTAGATGAGCGTAAAAAAATAGTCAAAGCTCTCAAATTATCATCAGCTTGTATCTTACCATTCCAACCGATGAGTGCAGATGAATTGTTACAATGGTTGATCCGTCATGCTAAAAAGTTAGAATGTGAATGTTCTACAACCGCCGCAGAGGCACTTGTACAGTCTGCAGGGACAGGATTGGGTATTTTAGCGGCAGAGATGGATAAGCTGTGTCTACACGCAGGCAAAGGCGGTACAATCACAGTCGAAGATGTACATCACCTTGTTGCACGCAGTACAGAGCAAAATGTATTTGCATTAGTCGAGCAGATTGCTGCTGTTCGCTTAGAGCAAGCTTTGACTATTTTCTATGATTTACTAAAACAACGTGAAGAGCCGATTAAAATTGCCGCTCTGATTGCTCGTCAATTCCGAATCATGTTGCAAGTCAAGGAATTAGCAGGGCAGAATTATTCGCAACAGCAGATGGCTTCTCAATTAAGTCTGCATCCGTATGTAGTGAAGTTAGCCGGTGAACAAGCTCGCAAATTCGATAGTCAGAAATTACGCTCGATTTTGGCACATCTAGCCAGACTGGATTATCAGATGAAAACAGGAGCGATTGATAAAGTATTGGGGTTGGAAATGTTTTTGTTACGTTTGGGAGCTTGAGATGCGTGGCATAAGCAATGTATAAAAATAATATATACCAAAATAAATAAAAAAGGCTTACCCGCAATCTATTGTCTGTGGGTAAGCCTTTTTTTGTAACTTCAAAGCAACAAAATAAACCCCTGTTCGGAATGGCCGAAGCAGGGGTTTATCATATGCAGATGATGAATACATTCAATCATCTGTTGCACGAAATTTAGCCTTGGCTAGAAATCGCGTTTAGTTTTTTAGCCAAACGGGATTTTTTGCGAGCAGCCGCATTTTTGTGGACAAGACCTTTAGTAGCAGCTTTATCAAGCTTCTTGGAAGCAGCGATTACAGCAGCTTTTGCAGCTTCTACATCAGTATTCACAAGTGCAGTATCAGCAGCTTTAACTGTTGTACGAAGAGCAGACTTCTGAGAAGCGTTCAACGCACGACGTTTTTCACTAGTTTTTACACGTTTCACCGCGGATTTAATGTTAGGCAATTACATTCACCTCCTGTAGAGCATATACGTATTCTTCACAACTTTAAATATTCTATCATGTACCCTAGGCAAATGCAATACCATTATTGACTATAAGCAATGATATTTCAGATGTGGGATTGCTGTAAAATCGCTCAACTGCTATAATAAACGGATTAATGGGATTGTTGATTTTTTTCAATAATCAGCAGTATATTTCAGGCTTGTGTTGGGGGTAAGGCATGACTGATATGTCAGTAAGACAACAAAAAATTCGTAATTTTTCAATCATTGCGCATATAGACCACGGTAAATCCACTTTGGCTGACCGTATTTTGGAATATACAGGCGCGCTCACTTCGCGTGAGATGCAAGCACAAGTACTCGATCAAATGGACTTGGAACGTGAACGTGGAATCACGATCAAATTACAAGCCGTTCGTCTTGTGTACAAAGCAGATGATGGTGTGGAATATCTGCTGAATCTGATTGATACACCGGGACACGTCGATTTTACGTATGAAGTATCTCGTAGTCTAGCAGCCTGTGAAGGCGCTTTGCTTGTCGTTGATGCGGCGCAAGGTATCGAAGCTCAGACGTTAGCTAACGTTTATTTGGCGTTAGATAACAATCTAGAAATTTTGCCAGTCATCAACAAAATCGATCTTCCAAGTGCTGATCCTGAACGGGTGAAGCAAGAAGTCGAAGATGTTATTGGACTGGATGCAAGCGACGCTGTACTGGCTTCTGCCAAAGCAGGAATCGGTATTAAGGAAATCTTGGAGCAAGTGGTACAAAAAGTACCTGCACCTACAGGCGATCCGAATAAGCCGCTTAAAGCATTGATTTTTGATTCTCATTATGATCCGTATAAAGGCGTTATTGTCTATATTCGTGTTATTGATGGCAAAATCAAATCCGGTTCCAAAATTAAAATGATGGCAACAGGTAAAGAATTTGAAGTTATTGAAGTAGGCGCATTTATGCCACGGATGGCGATTGTCGATGAATTGAATGTAGGGGATGTAGGATTTATCGTAGCGGGGATCAAAACCGTTGGCGATACCAGTGTCGGTGATACGGTCACTGATGCTAAGAATCCAACACCAGAACCTTTACCAGGTTATCGCAAAATCAATCCAATGGTATATTGCGGACTGTATCCTATCGAATCTTCCGATTATATCGATCTCCGTGAAGCTTTAGAGAAATTGCAATTGAATGATGCTTCGCTCAGCTTTGAGCCTGAATCTTCAAGCGCACTTGGCTTTGGTTTCCGTTGCGGATTCTTAGGACTGCTTCATATGGATGTTATTCAAGAGCGTATTGAGCGTGAGTTCAATATTCCTTTGATTACAACCGCTCCAAGTGTTATTTACAAAGTAACATTGACTAACGGCGACGTCATGACGATCGACAACCCTTCGAACTATCCAGAAGTGGGCAAGATCGAATATGTAGAAGAGCCTTATGTCAAAGCATCCATTATCGTACCGAACGATTATGTAGGTACAGTTATGGAATTGTGTCAGAATAAGCGTGGCGAATTTATCAACATGGAATATCTGGATACCACTCGTGTAACGATTACGTATCAAGTGCCTTTGTCTGAGATCGTTTATGACTTCTTTGACCAATTGAAATCTAGTACTAAAGGGTATGCTTCATTTGATTATGAAGTGTCTGGATACCGCAAATCGAATCTGGCGAAAATGGATATTTTGCTTAACGGCGAACAAGTCGATGCACTATCCTTTATCGTTCACCGCGAACGTGCGTATCATCGCGGCCGGATCATTTGTGAAAAATTACGTGAATTGATTCCGCGTCAAATGTTTGAGATTCCTATCCAAGCATCTGTCGGAACCAAAGTTGTTGCCCGCGAAACAGTGAAAGCGATGCGTAAAAACGTATTGGCTAAATGTTATGGTGGTGACATTTCTCGTAAACGTAAATTGCTAGACAAGCAAAAAGAAGGTAAAAAACGGATGAAACAAGTCGGTAATGTCGAAGTGCCTCAAGAAGCATTTATGGCAGTACTGAAAATTGATGATTAAAGCGCTTGGCACCATAAGCGCGATTTCTTCTAGTCCAATCCAACAATGATTTTTGCAAAGCAAAATATCTTACGATTAGCGCTTGGCACCATAAGCACTTCTTCTAATCTTGTACTACGATAATTGCAATACTAGGATCATTCGGGGAGAGCCGCAAGGCTTTCCCTTTTGTCCTAGCACTTAGCAGTATAAGTGCGACCAAGTTCAATCCAAAATGATTTTTGCAAAGCAAATATCTTTCTATTATCTTTCTATCAGCGCTTGGTATTATCAGCACATGCCAGTATTAGCGCTTGCCACTATGAAACGCATTAGCAACACTACTATCCACAAACGGGGAGGAAAAAGAGTCATGAATAGCAATGTAAACAGCGACGCGCCCCGTGCGATCTATATGCACATTCCTTTTTGCACGAATAAGTGCTTTTACTGCGACTTTAATTCTTATGTTCTCAAAGATCAGCCAGTAATGGATTATTTACGGGCGTTGGAACGTGAGATGGAATATACAGTACAACAGACTCCACCTGGGGTTATTGATACGATTTTTGTTGGTGGAGGTACACCAACCGTTCTCAAAAACGACGAAATGGAATACTTTTTACAAAGTATTCGCAAGCATTTTCCCAATTGGTCTGAAAATATCGAATTTACAATGGAAGCGAATCCGGGTACAACCGATCTGGAAAAAATGGCGATTATGAAAGCTGGCGGAGTCAATCGTGTAAGTTTTGGCGTACAAGCATTTCAAAATGAGCTATTAACAGGGATTGGGCGTATTCATAATATTGATGACGTATATCGTAGTCTGGAAAATGCACGTAAAGTAGGTTTAAATAACTTATCAATCGATTTGATGTTTGGTTTACCGAATCAGACTTTAGATATGCTGTCATACAGTATTGATCGTGCGTTAGAGTTAGATTTGCCCCATTATTCGATTTATAGCTTGAAAGTTGAAGAAAATACACTATTCCATACGATGTTCCAAAAAAATCAACTTCCGTTACCCGATGAAGATGATGAATTGAATATGTACCTTCTTCTGATGGAACGCATGAAAAAAGCAGGTTACGAGCAGTACGAGATCAGTAACTTTGCCAAACCGGGCTATAGCAGTCGTCATAATACCACCTACTGGCATAATGAAGATTATTATGGGCTTGGTGCAGGAGCACACGGGTATGTTGGTGGGAAGCGTCATATGAATATCAAGGGTGTAAATCCTTATAACGAAGCCGCAATGAAAGGCTTACCGCGATTAGAACAGTTTGAAGTAGATCGCGAAGAAGCAATGGAAGACTTTATGATGGTAGGCTTGCGCTTGTTAGATGGCGTATCCAAAGAACGCTTTGTACGTCAATTTGATGGAGCACAGTTAGATGATATTTTCCGTCCACAAATTGAAAAATTATTACGGTTAGCTTTAATTGAACCGACAACAGGAGGTTATAAATTAAGCGAAAAAGGGCTGTTATTCGGTAACGATGTTTTTGGAGAATTTGTAGGCAGTCTAGTGCACGAAGCAGAAACTGCTCAATAATATAACGATATAGTAAAAACCTGAAGAGTAATTCTTCAGGTTTTTTGTTTGTATTTTACATAAAAATCGATAATAAACAGCTGAATAAAACCGAAATTATGCAATTACATGAATAATTAATGTGGATTTGGTTAAATGGTAACTAATATATCGTGCAATCTAAAGTGTATAACATAAAAGTGATCTATATATAAACAACCATTAACAGAAAATACCGATAGATCAGCTCATTAATATAGAGAATATGAATGTAAAGCTAAAATTTTTATCGTAAATCAAAAAAAACTATAATCAAAAGCAATGTCATTATCCGATAAAAATAATATAAATTTCTTCTAAAAATCTATTGAAATATCATTCATCTTAATGTATATTTATACGTATTCACTTATAAGATTCAATATTGAAGTATATGAGGACAGTTTACAATTCCAATGATCTATTAAATAAAAAGCGATTTTTAAATAAACATTTCAAATTAAAAATACAAACATAAATGGTATACGGATTAGATCAAATGATTAAATAGTCTCAATAGATCCGCATCACCTTATGAGGAGGAAAGCAAAATGCCTGCCGTAGTGACTTGTAGAGCAGCAGTACTGGAAGATGTCGAACCACTGTATCAAATGATTGCAGGTTATGCCGAGCAAGGGATTATGCTTCCGCGTTCTCGTGAGGCGTTGCAACGTCAATTGAAACATTTTGTTGTCGCTGAGATTGATAACGAATTGGTCGGTTGTGGATCACTTTGTCAATTAGGCAAAGACCTTGTTGAGATACGTTCTTTGGGCATTTCAGATGGTCATAAAGGGCAGGGCATAGGTTCCAAGTTAGTAGATACACTACTAGAACATGCTGCTGCTAGAAAGCTTCCTAAAGTCATGGCTTTGACGTATGAAGTTTCTTTTTTCAAAAAGAATGGATTTGAAGTTGTCGATACTAGCATTTTTCCTGAAAAAGTATGGACAGATTGCGTTCACTGCCCCAAACAACATTGTTGTGATGAAATCGCTGTTTTGAAAGTTATTGCTGTATAAATCAAAAAGTATAGCCATATAATCAAATATATATTAAAAAACAGCCAAACTAACTTGACAATAATCGAGTCAGTTTGGTATTTTTGTATTAGTCGTTAGCACTCATGTTGATTGAGTGCTAACGATAAGCAAAAGTGTTACATCAAATTCAAGATCAAACTGGATATGATTAGAAGGAGGGAACTACATGTTAACCGAGCGTCAAAAGATGATTCTAAATGCGATCGTGGATGATTATATTCGTTCGGCAGAGCCTGTCGGGTCCCGCAGTATATCCAAACGTGGCGATGTGCAATACAGCCCGGCTACGATTCGGAATGAAATGGCGGATCTAGAAGAGTTAGGTTTTCTAGAACAGCCGCATACTTCAGCTGGACGTATTCCTTCTCATAAAGGATATCGTTATTATGTGGATCATCTGACTCCTTTTCAACCGATCGGCGCTTCAGATGTAAAAGAACTCAAACAATTTTTTACAGAGAAATTAACAGCCGCAGAGCAGGTTATACAGCATGCTGCTATGGTTTTGTCGCATATGACAAACTATACTTCGATTCTATTAGGGCCTGAAGTGTTTAATACATCATTACGTCATTTTCAGTTAATCTCACTGGATGATCAGACAGCGCTAGCAATTATAGTGACGAATACCGGACAAGTAGAAAACCGTAAAATTCGTATTCCAGAAGGTGTCGCTGTTTCTGAATTGGAACAGGTAGTCAATTTACTGAATAGCAAATTGATCGGCGTTCCTCTGTATAAATTAAAATCACGTATCTTTTCAGAAATTGGAGAAGAGATGCAGCGCCATATGAATCATTATGAAGAAGTGATGAGTACACTCAATGCTGCTTTTGATCAGGATCAAGAACAGAAGATTTTTTTGAGTGGTGCTACCAATATGCTGATTCAACCGGAATTTAAAGATATGGATAAAGTGAAAAGTATTCTCGATCTACTCGAAGAAACTCCAACACTATCCAAAATAATTACCGAAGCTTCGGCACCAAATGGTATTCAAGTACGTATAGGTACAGAGAATAGACATGAGGCTTTTGAAAATTGTAGTCTGATTACAGCCACTTATGAAGTGAACGGCGAATCGTTAGGAACGATTGGTATACTGGGACCTACACGAATGGAGTATGCTAAAGTAATCGGTATTCTAAATGTTTTGTCTCGTGATATGACTAAAATTTTGAATCATTGGTATCGCTAGTAGATACTATTTCAATATAAATATAATAATCTGTTATTAACGTATTTTAAGGAGGTGAACAATCTTGAATAAAGAGCAATCCTTTCAAGAAAATAATCAATCGGAGCAAGAAATCCCGGTTAATCATACAGAAACTGAAGCTGTAGAGAGCGAAGTACCTGCTCCTGAAGCAACAGAAGGTTCTACAACAGCCGATACTGGATCTGATGAAATGGTATCCAAAGCTGAATTAGAACGTGTACAGGCACAACTAGAAGAGCAGACACAACGTGTTCTACGTGCTCAAGCGGATTTTGATAATTTCCGTCGTCGTACACAAAAGGAAAAAGAAAACTTGGCGAAATATGCTTCCGAGCAATTGATTACCGAGTTGATTCCGGTTGTTGATAACTTTGGACGCGCTATGGCAACTAAGCCGGAAAGCCCTGAACTAGAATCATTTAACAAAGGTATTGATATGATCTTCCGTCAGTTGGACGAAGTGCTTAAAGGAGCAGGCTTGACACAAATGGACGCTGTAGGGCAACCATTCAACCCTGAACTTCACCAGGCTGTGATGCAAGTCGAGTCTGATGAGCATGAAGAAGGTATCGTTGTTGAAGAATTGCAAAAAGGTTATGTACTGAAAGATAAAGTACTTCGCCCGGCAATGGTTAAAGTAAGTAGCTAATACAACTTTTTCTTTAAGGTGTATTATTGCTGAATGTATGATTACAACAACTTTTAAAAATATATTAAATAGATGCTAGGAGGAAGTTTTGCGATGAGTAAAGTAATTGGTATTGACTTAGGTACAACAAATTCATGTGTAGCAGTAATGGAAGGCGGCGAAGCTGTCGTTATCCCAAATCCAGAGGGTGCACGTACAACTCCTTCTGTTGTAGGTTTCAAAAAAGACGGTGAGCGTATTGTTGGTGAAACAGCAAAACGTCAATCGATCACTAACCCTGACCGTACAATTAGCTCAATCAAACGTCATATGGGTACAGATCACAAAGAATCTATTGATGATAAGAGCTACAGCCCGCAAGAAATTTCAGCTATGATTTTGCAAAAATTAAAATCAGATGCAGAAGCTTACTTGGGTCAAACGGTAACTCAAGCAGTTATCACTGTTCCTGCTTACTTCAACGATAGCCAACGTCAAGCAACAAAAGATGCTGGTAAAATTGCAGGTCTTGAAGTACTACGTATTGTCAACGAACCTACAGCAGCAGCGCTTGCATACGGTTTGGAAAAATCAGAAGATCAAACGATCCTTGTATATGACCTTGGTGGTGGTACGTTTGACGTATCGATCCTTGAACTAGGCGACGGATTCTTTGAAGTAAAAGCAACCAGTGGTGACAATCACCTTGGTGGTGATGACTTTGACCAAGTGGTTATCGATTACTTGGTAAGTGAATTCAAAAAAGATCAAGGCTTGGACTTGAGTAAAGATAAAGCAGCAGTACAACGTCTTAAAGATGCAGCTGAAAAAGCGAAAAAAGAATTGTCCGGTGTATTAACAACGACGATTTCTCTTCCGTTTATCACTGTTGTAGATGGCGTACCTCAGCATTTAGAAGTAAACTTAACTCGTGCTAAATTCGAAGAATTGGCTGCTCCATTGGTTGAGCGTACACTTGGACCTACTCGTCAAGCGATCAAAGACTCCGGTCTAAGCGCTAGCGAAATTGACAAAATTGTATTGGTTGGTGGATCTACACGTATTCCAGCAGTACAAGAAGCAATCAAAAAATTAACAGGTAAAGACCCTCATAAAGGTGTTAACCCTGATGAAGTTGTAGCATTGGGTGCTGCTGTACAAGCAGGTGTCTTGACTGGTGATGTTAAAGACGTTGTCTTGCTTGACGTAACTCCATTGTCTCTTGGTATTGAAACAGCAGGTGGCGTATTTACTAAAATGATCGAGCGTAATACAACGATCCCTACAAGTAAATCACAAGTATATTCCACATATGCTGATAACCAAACAAGCGTAGAAATCCATGTACTTCAAGGTGAACGCGAAATGGCAGCAGGTAACAAAACATTAGGTCGTTTCATGTTGGGTGATATTCCTGTTGCTCCTCGTGGCGTACCACAAATCGAAGTTACTTTTGATATCGATGCGAACGGTATTGTTAATGTATCTGCTACAGATAAAGGTACAGGTAAGAGCCAAAAAATCACAATCACATCTTCTAGCGGCTTGAGCGATGATGAAGTTGAACGTATGATGAAAGATGCTGAGCTTCATGCTGACGAAGATCGTCAACGTAAAGAATTGGTTGAAGTTAAAAACAGTGGTGACCAATTGATCTACTCTGTTGAAAAAACAATCAAAGATCTTGGCGAAAAAGCAGATGCAGCTGAAGTAGAAAAAGCAAATGCAGCTAAAGAAACATTGAAAACGGCTTTGGAAGGCGACGATGTAGAAGCAATCAAATCTGCTACAGAAGCGCTAAGTGAAGTGGCTCAAGCTCTTGCTGTTAAATTGTACGAGCAAGCTGCACAAGAAGGTCAAGCAGCAGAAGGTACTGAAGGCACAACAACTCAAAAAGATAACGTTGTTGACGCTGAGTACGAAGTGGTTGACGAAGACGAGAAAAAAGATAAATAATTAGCACCACATAAAATAACATTTATGAAGTGGGAAGGTCAAAGCCGGGGCATCCCGTGCTTTGACTTTCGTTTGTTTATAAGGATACACTTGGATATTGTGTGGCTAATGTGCGACAGATTATCAAGTGTATACAGATTTGGCGAAATAAGATATCTATATTACAAGGAGTCGAGGTGGAACGATGGCAGATAAGCGCGATTATTATGAAGTGCTGGGTGTAGGCAAAAGTGCTTCCGATGATGAAATTAAAAAAGCATATCGTGGACTAGCCCGTAAATATCATCCAGACGTAAACAAAGAAGCAGATGCAGAAACGAAATTTAAAGAAGTAAAAGAAGCATATGACGTATTAAGCGATTCTTCTAAACGTTCTCAATATGATCAATTTGGTCATATCGATCCTAATCAAGGTATGGGCGGAGGCGGATTCTCTTCAGGTGGTGGAGGATTTGGCGATATCTTCGATATGTTCTTTGGTGGTGGAGGCAGACAGCGTGATCCTAATGCTCCACAACGTGGTAATGACCTTCAATATACGATGACGATTGAATTTAAAGAAGCGGTATTCGGTAAAGAAACCGATATTACGATTAACCGTACTGAAAATTGTGATACATGTAACGGAACAGGTGCCAAAAAAGGGACTCAACCTAAAACATGTTCCGTTTGTCATGGTAGCGGTCAAGAAGAAGTAGTACAAAATACACCATTCGGTCGTATGGTTAACCGTCGCAGTTGTTCTAACTGTGGTGGATCAGGTACGATTATTGAAGAAAAATGCGGTACTTGTGGCGGTACAGGTCGTGTACAAAAACAACGCAAAATCAATGTTCGTATTCCAGCCGGTGTAGATGACGGCGCACAAATGCGAGTTAACGGTGAAGGCGAAGGTGGTTCACGTGGAGGTCCTCCAGGTGATCTATATATCGTATTCCGCGTTAAACCGCATGATTTCTTCGAGCGTGAAGATGATGATATCTATTGTGAGATTCCAATCACATTTGCTCAAGCAGCTTTGGGTGATGAAATTGAAGTCCCTACATTGAATGAAAAAGTGAAAATTAAAGTACCTGCTGGTACGCAAACAGGAACGTATTTCCGTCTTAAAGGAAAAGGTGTTCCTCGTCTACGTGGCGTAGGTCAAGGGGATCAACATATCAAAGTGGTTGTTGTAACTCCAAGCAATCTTAGTGATGAGCAAAAAGATTTGCTTCGTCAATTTGGAGCATTAAACGGTGAGCACACTCATGAAAATGAGCAATCTTTTTTTGATCGTGTAAAACGTGCTTTCCGCGGTGATTAAATCATAAAATCTCTGAGTAGAAAGCCCGGTTCTTTATGAGCCGGGCTTTTCATTCGGTTGTTAATGATGGGTGAAAGAGAATTTTGAATTTGGGCGTACAGATGTAGTACAATAAATCGTACGTATGTTTTACTATTAGGGGGAAATTAATAATGTTATGGCATGAGTTAACTATACATACAACAGAGCAAGCGGTAGAAATGATTTCTAACTTTCTGCATGAAGCTGGAGCTGGTGGTGTAGCGATTGAAGAATCAGGTACATTGAACAAGCCACGCGATACTTCATATGGACAATGGTATGAACTTCCGCTTAATGATATTCCTGAAGGATTAGCAGTGGTACAAGGTTATTTTGCAGAAGAAACCGATATGAATATTCTGATGGAAGAAGTGCGCGCACGCATAGCACAACTTCATGAATTCGATATTGAAGTCGGTACAGCAGAGATGTCGTTCAAAACGGTTGACGAAGAAGATTGGGCGAATGCGTGGAAACAATATTTCAAACCGATTCGTGTCTCTGAGCGTCTAACGATCAAGCCGACATGGGAAGATTACACACCTGAAAGCGATATCGAAAAGATTATTGAATTAGATCCGGGAATGGCGTTTGGTACAGGGACGCATCCTACAACATCCCTTTGCTTACGCACACTCGAAACAGTGATCAAAGGCGGAGAAGAAGTCATTGATGTAGGTACAGGATCGGGTATCTTGGCGATTGGAGCGATTAAATTAGGAGCTAAAAGCGTGCTTGCGCTTGACCTTGATCCGGTAGCTGTATCCAGTGCCAAAGAAAACACGCATCTGAACGGATTGGAAAAAGAGATCACTGTCTTTGAAAGTGATTTGTTATCTGTGCTCAAAGCAGATGCAACAACCAAGCTGAATGTAACGTTACCGGTACAAGTGGTAGTTGCTAATATTTTAGCAGAAATTATTTTGTTATTTATTGAAGATGTATATGAAGCACTAACACCGGACGGTGTATATATCGCATCAGGCATTTATAAAAATAAAGAAGATGTTGTTCGTAAAGCTTTAGAAGCTGCCGGATTTATTATCGAAGGCGCACATCGGGATGAAGATTGGATTGCCTTTGTTGCGAGAAAGAGGTAAGTAATGGATTTTTTGAATAACTTATTATTTGTACGACTTGATGTACTGCCTTTTTACGTATTAGCATTAGTAATTGGGTTTACAGTACATGAATTTTCACATGCTTACTTTGCCAATAAGTTTGGCGATCCGACAGCTCGCTTGTTAGGGCGGATTAGCTTGAATCCTGCGGTGCATATTGACCTGTTAGGGATTATTTTGTTATTGATTGCTGGTTTTGGATGGGCGAAGCCTGTACCTGTAACTCGTGAGAATTTCAAAAATCCACGTCTAATGGGGATTATTGTATCGGCGGCAGGGCCGGTTAGTAATTTATTGCTAGCTTTAATTACAGTCATTATTTATTATGGGCTTAATTATTTTGGGATTGTAGGTTCTTTTGCTAATACTCGTATTGATGAAGCAATCTTTATGTTTGTACAGTATATGGCTTTGATGAACTGTTTCTTATTTGTATTTAACTTAATTCCTTTGCCTCCTTTGGATGGTTACCGTATATTAAGTGATTGGTTACCAAGACGTGCTAGTGCTAAGTTACAACGTGTAGAACAATGGGCAATGTTGATCTTTTTACTGGTTGTCTTTTTACCGCCACTACGTGCAGTTACTATTTCACCGCTGTATACATTTGCTCAAGACTTAGCGTCTAGCTTTTATACATTCGCTGGTGTGATTTTCGGAGGATAAATCAAGACATTTACACAAGTACACAGTCGTTAATATAAGGGACAGAAGCAGGTGAACGATACATTACACCTAGCCCTGTCCCTTTAAAAGTTGTATGATATTAACTTGAGTTAGCACGTTATCAAATGCACATAGAAAGTGGATGAAGTATGCAGCGATATTTTGTACCCGCAGACCAGTTTGACGAGCAAGAAGTGCGTATTACTGGTGAAGATGCGCGTCATATTAGTCGAGTGATGCGATCCCGTATAGGCGATCAAGTGATTGCTTGTAACGGTCAATCTCTAGATGTATTGGTTGAAATTACAGAACTTGCCGAAGGCGTAGTGACTGCGTCGATCGTAGAACGATTAGAGCAACATGGAGAACCGGTCGTATTTGTGACAGTTGCTCAAAGTCTGCCCAAAGCTGATAAAATGGAAAGTGTTATTCAGAAATGTACAGAAATCGGTGCATCTTCTTTTCTGCCATTTTTATCTGAGCGTACTGTTGTCCAATATGATGAGCGTAAAGAAGTGAAACGGATTCAACGTTGGAGCAAAATAGCTAAAGAAGCCGCAGAACAAAGTCATCGGAGTCGTGTACCGCAGGTCGATTCACCTGTATCTTGGAAGCAATTATTGAAGCAGTTTGCAGATTATGATTTGATCTGTTTTTGTTATGAAAAAGAAAATGGGCATCAGCTTCGAGATGTTGTTCAACCTTTTGCTGAATCGTTATTGCTGACCAAAGATACGACTGCATCCAAAGCGATACGTGTGATGATTGTCGTAGGGCCTGAAGGTGGATTTAGTGAACAAGAAGTAGAAGCGGCAGAGGCGAGTGGCGCTATCGTTACAGGACTAGGGAGACGCATCTTGCGTACCGAGACAGCGGCGATGACAGCATTGGCATGTATTATGTATGAAACTGGCGAAATGAACGCTAACAAAGGGTAACCATTATAAATGATTAGCAGGAAAACAAAAAAGGAGTGGAACACTATTGGCAAGCGTGATATTGCAGCCCAAACGTAAAAAAAGATTAGAACAAGCTCATCCATGGGTTTTTCAAAATGAGATTGCTTCGGTTGAAGGAGATCCTATTCCCGGGCAATTGGTTAGTGTACTGACGCATCAAAAGCGCTTTTTAGCTACAGGATATTATAATCCTGCTTCGCAGATCATTGTACGGGTTGTATCGTACCAACCTTTAGAAGAAATGGATACTGCTTTTTTTGTAGAGCGATTTACACGCTGTCTTAAACATCGTAATCGTTTTTTGCCTACTGAAAATGCGTATCGTTTGGTCTATGGAGAAGCTGATTTTCTACCGGGATTGATTGTTGATCGGTTTGGCGAAGTATTGGTTGTACAATTATTGACGTTAGGCATGGATGCTTGTCGTCAACATATTATTGATGCATTGGTACAGGTGATGCAGCCGCTTGGTATTTATGAGCGTAGCGATGTGTCTGTACGTAAATTAGAAGGATTAGAAGAAGTAACAGGTGTGTTGTATGGAGAATGCCCTCGTCATGTGACTGTTACCGAAAATGGTCTATTGATCGAAGTCGATATTGTCGAAGGTCAGAAAACAGGATATTTCTTTGATCAGCGTGAAAATCGTGCTTCGATTGCTCCTTTGATGCTTGGCTGGGGTGATCGTAGCGGAATCGAATTGGCTGAAGTAGAAATAGATGGACATGTAACGCATAAGCCTGTGAATCGTAATGGTAAAATTGTAGATTTCCCTTACTGGGATGGAGCAAATGTGCTAGAGTGCTTTTCACATACCGGAAGCTTTACGCTACATGCGTGTCATTATGGAGCTAAAAAAGTAACTTGTCTTGACATTTCTGCACATGCGATCGAAAGTGCAAAAGAAAATGTACGTTTAAATGGATTTGAAGATCGTGTTGAATTTGTAGTGGATGATGCTTTTGATTATTTGCGTCGTAATGCCAAAGGCTTAGATGAGCGCCAATTACGTAGTAGCGCAGAGAGCAAACAAGATACATCCAAACCGATGACTGCTGCGGGTGGACGTTCTTGGGATGTAGTTATTTTAGATCCGCCTGCTTTTGCCAAAACGAAAAGTGCTGTAGCAGGTGCTGTTCGTGGTTATAAGGATATTAATCTGCATGGCATGAAGTTAGTCAATGAAGGTGGATATCTAGTGACAGCTAGTTGTTCTTATCATATGCGTCCTGATCTGTTTTTGGAAACGATCCAAGATGCAGCCAAAGATGCTGGCAAAGTATTGCGTCTGATCGAATGGCGTGCAGCAGGTAAAGACCATCCACAAATTTTGGGCGTGGACGAAGGACATTATTTGAAATTCGCTATCTTTGAAGTACGTAGTAAAACGTTTTAAATCGTAATTTTAATAGAGTGTTTATAAAATTGCTAGATGACTTGAATAATCTATTCGTGATTCTGGAATGTTAAAGCTACCTCTTACATGTTAGCTGTTGATCTAGGGTCTCTGTAGTACAATAAACAGTAGACTGTATATGCTTTGAAATATATAATTAATCATTTATTTTAAGTACAACATCCACATTCACAAAAATCATGTATAAATATAAAATCGATCATGAAAGAGGAATTGCATTGTCAGAGCAAAAAAGTGAAATTGAAGCGGTGATCACGCCACTCGGTTATCTGTATGGACGTGATGCGATCTATGTGGATAAGCTTTACTATGGGCTGGGTCGCAGAAGGGTGACGTTAGCAGGTGAGTTTAATGGTGCGCTAGCAAGTAAAAGCGAGTCAGACGATTTTGTCATGTACACGCTTCGCTTTGAAGGGGTGTTCTACTTTAATATGGTAGAACTCGATTTGTATAGTGATCAGCTACCGCCAGGGCAATCGGACATTAAGTCGAACTGGTTGGAATATCGTCAGTCTCCACTTTTGGAACGAGCGCAGCAGAAGCAAGAGCTAAAGGAACTGCGTCATTTTATACTGTTTACGTATGATGATGTGTTTGAAATTGCCTGTCAGCGTTATGAGTTAGAACTACATCCGAACAAGAGCAACGCCGAATAGTCATTGTCAGATGGCTATTCTTTTTTTATAATAAAATAGAACACATATTCGCTACTTATCGGGTTAGCAGTTTCCAGGTGCGGCGTTCTACAAAAAGGAGTTTTTGCGACGTCAACATCGATTGCACCGCTCTAATAGAACAATTTTTATGCATCGTGAAGACTATACTATAATAAATAAGGGTGAACTCATATGCCATTGCATTTTTTATTAGGTCGCTCTGGAAGTGGCAAAACGACCACCATCACTAAGCGAATCATTGATAATATTACACAACAACCTGATGGATCGCCTATCTTGCTACTGGTTCCTGAACAGGGTTCTTTTCAAGCCCAATATGCACTTGTTCGTTCTCATCAATCCAAAGGAAATGTACGTGTACAAACGTATGGTTTTCGCCGTCTAGCGAATTGGGTGCTACAAGATGTAGGTGGAAGTGCCAAAACACCGATTGGTGAAGAAGGTAAAAAAATGCTTCTTTATCGACTCATTCAGCGACACCAATCGCAATTGCGGATGTTCGGCACATCTAGCGATCAATTTGGTTTTATCGGCAAATTAAGCGAATTATATAATGAATTTAAGCGTCACACAATTACGTTAGAGCAATTAACTGAATATAGTGAACGATTATCAACATCAGCTCGTTCTCCTTTATTAATTGATAAATTGCATGATTTACAACGGATTTATCAAGACTTTGAACAGGATTTGCAAGGATTATATGTCGATGGAGAAAATACACTAACTGATCTTGCTTTAGCGATTCCAGAATCACAGGTACTTCACAACATTGATATTTGGATCGATGGATTTCATAGCTTTACCCCACAAGAATATGGTGTGATTGCAGCATTATTGCAAAAAGCCAATTCAGTGACGATTGCTCTAACATTAGATCGTCCTTATGATGGTGAACCTCCTCATGAATTGGAGCTTTTTCACCAGACAGCTACTACCTATATCAAATTAAAGCAGTATGCTAACGCTATTGATGAGTCTTTTACGATAGATGTTGAGAATCTTTCAGAGAATCCTACGGATATTCCAGTTCGGTTTCAATCTAGTCCGCAGTTAGCTCACTTAGAAAATGCGTATCGTTCTTCTCATCGCTGGCAACAAGCACCTTATATTAAGCAAGCTGGTGAACGTCAGGATATTTATACGTATGCTGCACCTGATCGTCGTTCAGAAGTAGAAAGTGCTATTCGGGAAATGATCCGGCTTGCTCGTGAAGAAGGTGCACGCTGGCAAGAGATGGGTGTATTTGTCCGTCAGTTGTCTGATTACGAACATATTATTGCACCGTTACTGCAAGATTATGAGATTCCTTATTTTCTAGATCAGAAGCGTAGTGTATTGCAACATCCATTAGCAGAGTTTATACGCTCAGCGTTGGATATTGTGCAATATTTCTGGCGATATGAAGATGTGTTCCGTTGTATCAAAACAGGGTTGTTGCTTCCAGATGATGGACGTGTGACAACAGAAGATATAGACCGTCTGGAAAATGTAGTACTGGCTTCTGGGATTCATGGATCACGCTGGACAGATGGACACCCGTGGAAAGGTATCCCTAGTCTTTCACTAGAAGCTGGTGATGATGTCAAAGAGATCAGTGAACGTGAATTAGTAGAAGGACAGCGTATGCAACAAGCCCGTCAGCTTGTAATCGATCCGTTGTACCGTTTTGAGAAAAGAATCAAAAAAGCGAAGCACGCCAAAGAAATGTGTGTCGCTCTTTATCAGTTATTAGAAGATTGCAATATTGCATTGCATTTGGAAAAAATGAGTACACATGCTACGGTACAAGGTAATCCTTTACGTGCTCGTGAACATATTCAGATCTATGGCGAAATTATTGATTTGCTGGATCAAATGGTTGATATTATGGCAGAAGATCAGATCGATCTGGGAACTTTTGCAGGCTTACTGGAAACAGGATTGAGTGGGATTCGATTAGGGATTGTACCACCAGCGATCGATCAGGTGTTAATCGGTTCTATGGATCGTACCCGTCCTATGGATATTAAATATGGATTTGTATTAGGTATGAACGAAGGCATCGTGCCTTCCCTTTTTCCAGACAGTGGTATTCTAAGTGAACCGGAACGAACCAATATGTTAGAAGGCGGATTAGAATTATCTCCGGGTAGTAAACGATTGTTGTTAAATGAGCAATTTTTGATTTATCATGCGCTAACAGTGGCAAGTTCTAAGTTATGGCTTAGTTATGCGTTAACAGATGATGAAGATAAAGGACTTTTGCCTTCTGAAGTGATTACGAATGTGCATAAGTTATTTCCTTTTTTACAACATCAATCGGTGGTCTCTCCATTATCGGCTCAGTCTGACCATATAGCATCTTTGCAATATGTAAGCACTGCTACAACAACGTTACCGCATTTGATAGCCCAGCTACGAGAGTGGAGTCGCGGAACAACGATTGCAAACACATGGTGGCATGTATTGAATTGGTACACTACACATGAAGCATGGAGACCGCAGGTCAGTATGGTAGTACAGTCTTTATTTTATAGAAATACAGGTGATTTGTTAGATAGTGATACCAGTCGACATTTATACGGACAGACGTTACGTACCAGTGTATCTGGAATGGAACAATTTGTATCTTGTCCTTTTGCTCACTTTGCTTCGCGTGGCTTGAGATTGCGAGAGCGTCAAGAATATCGCCTGAAAGCACCGGATATCGGTCAATTATTTCATGCTTCATTAACCGATCTTGCTACGATGCTCAAAGAGCAAGGACGCGCATGGGGGCAATTGACTCGTGAAGAATGTGTAGAGATTGCGTATGAAGCCGTCGATAAGCATATCCCACGTCTGCAAGGGCAGATTCTTTCTAGCTCTAAGCGCTACAATTATATTTCACGTAAATTGCGTGAGATTGTAAGTCGTGCTTCTGTGATGTTAGGAGAGCAAGCACGTCGTGGAGATTTTGAGCCGCTCTATTTAGAACTTGCATTTGGACCTAATGGAGAATGGCCACCACTTCGTTTTACACTAGAAAATGGATGTACGATGGAAATTGTAGGACGAATTGATCGGGTAGATGTAGCGGAAGGTGATAATACTTTATTGCTACGGATTATCGATTACAAGTCTAGCCAGACCGATCTCAAATTGCATGAAGTGTATTACGGACTCGCTTTGCAGATGCTGACGTATCTAGATGTGCTGTTAACGCATGCAGAAGAACAATTAGGTCAATCAGCACAGCCTGCCGGTGCACTGTATTTCCATGTGCATAATCCTATGCTACAAGCAGGTAATGGACTAAGTATGCAACAATCGGAGCAAGAAATGCTGAAGCGTTTCAAAATGAAAGGATTATTGCTAGCTGATCGTGATGTAATTGGCAAAATGGACAATGAACTGGATAAAGGATATTCTGCTATTTTACCTGTAGCGGTCAAAGCAGATGGAGGATTCTATAGCAGTTCTGCGGTTGCAACAGTGGATCAATGGCAAGAATTACTGCGTAATGTACGTCAGACCGCACAGGAAATCGGCACCCAAATCACAGATGGAACTACACAGATTACTCCTTATCGTATAGAACAGGAAAAAGCATGTGATTACTGTGATTACAAATCAGTCTGTCAATTTGATGAATCTTTAAAAGAAAACCAATATAAATTACTGCAAAAACCGGGCAAAAATGAAACATGGGAACTGTTGCAAAACCGCCATGACTACCAGAAAGGAGACTCACCTTCATGATCGACAACGATAATCATAAAGATAACAATCAATATCTAGATGATCTATTGGCAGACAATGATCAAGTATTGTCCGATAGACAGGAGATCCCGAAGCCAGAACATAGTACGTGGACAGATGATCAATGGAAAGCAATCTCTTTAGATGGTGGCAATATGCTGGTAGCAGCAGCGGCAGGTTCTGGTAAAACAGCAGTTCTGGTTGAACGTATTATTCGTCAAGTGACTGATCCTATTCAGCCAATGGATGTAGATCGGATGTTAGTAGCTACATTTACCAAAGCAGCGGCTACCGAGATGAGACAACGGATACGGGCTGCTCTCGATAAAGAAGTATTGCGTCGTCCAGAAGATGATCATTTGCGTCAACAATTAGCTTTGTTAAGCCAAGCATCAATTACGACATTGCATTCTTTTTGTTTAGAAATTATTCAACGTTATTATTCGATGATTCCGCTTGATCCTGGTTTTCGTATTGCTACTGCGAATGAATGTGATATTTTGCGTGAAGAATTGTTGGAAGAATTATTTGAAGAGAAATATACCGAGGAAGAAGAGCGAGATAATAAGCAATTTTATCGCTTAATGAATTGGTTCGGCGGTGAGCGTAGCGATGATGCTGCTTTAGTTTTGGTGGAGCGTCTTTATCATTTTGCGCGTAGTCATCCATGGCCTGAATACTGGTTAGAACGTACAGCAGCAGAATTTAATGTGACAGATGGTTCTTCGTTGCAGAATACGTCATGGGTTCAGAATATTATGACAGATATCGCTTTGACGTTACAGGGCATTGAAGCTGTACTGCATCAGGCGATAGATACAGCATTATTGCCGGGCGGTCCTTTAGCTTATGCAGATAGTTTGCGAGACGATCTAGAAGTGATTCATCATTTGCAGTCTACGATGAGTATTCAGCCATGGGAACAGTTATACACCGTTTTCCAAAGTGCTGCTTTTGGTAAATTAAAAGCGGTACGCAAAGACGGAATCGATCCGCAATTACAAGAAACAGTAAAACAATTGCGCGAAAATGCGAAAAAATCGTTAGCTGAGATCAAAAGTTTATTTTTTGGCAGAACGCCGGATGAATTTGCACAAGAACTACGTGAAACTTTTCCACTAATGAAAGAATTAACAGAACTTGTGATTCGTTTTAGTCAAAAATATCAACAGGAAAAACAGCGTAAAGGCTGGGTCGATTTTGCGGATCTAGAACATTATGCTCTTCATATATTGCGTCATCCCGATTCTACACCTGAACATGTGATTCCTTCGCAAGTGGCTCTGGAATATCGGGAACGATTTGATCAAGTAATGTTAGATGAATATCAAGATACCAACTCTGTACAAGAAGAGTTAGTGCAATTGATTTCACGAGAAACAATCGGTAATCGCTTTATGGTTGGTGATGTGAAGCAAAGTATTTATCGTTTCCGCTTGGCAGAACCAGGTCTATTCTTAGATAAATATGAAAAGTATCAAGATGATTGGCAAGGAGAAGGACGACGGATCGATCTATCTCGTAATTTCCGTAGTCGTCATCAAGTGGTCGATGCTGTTAATATGATTTTTAGACAGATTATGAATAAAACAGTTGCCGAAATTGAATATGATGAACGAGCAGAATTAGTAGCAGGTGCAACTTATCCACCTGGCGATGAATCTGCATATGCACCGGAATGCTGGATTATTGATCGTGCAGGCAGTGGGGCAAGTTCTGATTACAATAATGCAGAGGATAGCAGTGATATCGATGGATATATAAATGAAGCTTCCGAAATGGAATCTGCTCGCTTAGAAGCACAAGCGATTGCTGTAAGAGTACGCGAGATGGTAGAGCCAGACGGCAAGCCATTACTTATTTACGATAAGTCAGTCGATGGATTACGTCCGGCAGAATATCGAGATATGGTGATTTTGCTACGCTCTACAGCAGCATGGGCACCACTGATACTAGAAGAACTACAACGTGAAGGTATACCTGCTTATAGTGAACTGAATCAAGGATTTTTTGAAGCGGTTGAAGTAAAAATTATATTATCATTATTAGCTGTCATTGATAATCCGCAACAAGATATTCCACTGGCTTCTGTTCTACGTTCACCGATTGTTGGTTTAAATGAAGATCAACTGGCAACGATTCGGTTATTTGGCAAAGACACTTCGTATTATCAAGCGATGATGTTAGCAGCTGAACATATGCGAGAACAACCAGAGGAATGGAGTTACAAATTACTTCATTTTCTTCAACAACTTGATCAATGGCGATTAGCAGCACGTGAAGGTGAATTAGGCGATCTAATCTGGCGTATTTACCGTGATACTGGTTATCTAGACTGGTTAGCTGGATTGCCGGGAGGGTTACAACGTCAACATCATTTACGAATCTTATATGATCGTGCTCGTAAATTTGAAGTATCTACTTCTTCGCGAGGATTGTTTCGCTTTATGCGCTTTATTCGTCGTTTGCAAGATACAGATGGTGATCTAGGGGCTACAGCTTCTGTCGATGGACAAGAAAATGCGATTCGGATTATGACGATTCATAAAAGTAAAGGTTTAGAGTTTCCAGTCGTGTTTCTAGCAGGTATGTCCAAAATGTTCAATATGCAAGATTTGAATACTTCTTTTTTGATGCATAAAGAATTAGGATTTGGACCTAAATTTGTCGATGAAGATACACGTGTCAGCTATCCAACATTGCCGAACTTAGCGATTCGTCGTCGTACTGCAACTGAATTGTTAGCAGAGGAAATGCGTGTATTGTATGTTGCTTTGACTCGTCCGCGGGATAAGCTGATTATGATTGGAACGGTCAAAGATATTGACAAAAAAATCTCGGCATGGAGTCAGGTTCAGAACTCCGATTATATGCAATTGCCTGATTATGTACTAGCCAAAAGTCGTACCTATCTTGATTGGGTAGGGCCAGCATTAATGCGTCATCGTGCGGCTTCTATATTCCGTGAGCGCAATGAGATTGCCGCAGGGCCTTACTCTGCCTGCTTAGCAGATGATCCTACTCCATGGAGTATTACGATTCTAGATAGTCGTCAATTACAATCCAAAACAGAAGATACCGAGCAATCTATTACTGCTTTGCGTGAGCATGATCCCAAGTGGATAGCTTTGCAACAAATAGCAGATAGTGAGCAGATACAACCTGTAACAGTTGTTGAAAATGATCAAGCAATTGAAGATAGTCATGCGCAGGGACAAGCTGATGATGTGGAACAAAGACTGAGCTGGCAATATCCTTATGAATTGTCTACTCATATTGCTGCCAAAACAACAATCAGTGAAATCAAGCGACAATTGGTGTCAGAAGAATCTCCATCGGTTGATGGAATACATGAATCTCTGGATCAACGTGTTACTATTGGACGGTATACAGATCAACCACATGATCCATCGTCCATAGAGACAACTGAAACGTCAGGTGCTAATCCATTTTTGATGAGTACTATTTTACAGCGCGCAGGTATTCTTCTGGAAAATCAAGCAGAGTATCAGACACAATCAGCGGAGCAAATATCTCCTGCTGTAGAATCTGATCTTTCTTCTGATTATTCAGCTACCGCATCGACTGATATGAGCGAGTCAGTAGCTGGAAGCACACTTCAATTGCAACGTCCTAAATTTATGGAACAGCGTGGATTGAGCGGAGCAGAGCGAGGAACAGCGTATCATACAGTGATGCAAAGGGTTCCTTTAGATCAAGGGCATATCGATCTTACAATCGTAGAACAGACCAAAGCTGATCTAGTTCAGCGGCAAATTTTGCGTCAGGATCAAGCTGATAGTGTACATGCAGACGAGATTGTTGCTTTTTTTGCTACACCTTTAGGTCAACAAATGTTACAAGCTACCGAGATTAGACGAGAACTGGCATTTAGTTATGGTATTCCAATCAATGATGCAGGTGACAAGATTTTATCGCAAGGGATTGTTGATTGTATTTTCCGTATAAATGATCAATGGATTATTGTTGATTACAAAACCGATCGTATATTGGATAGCCATGGAGGCGTAGAAGCGCTCAAAGAGCGTTATCGTATTCAACTTCAATTGTATGCTCAAGCTATTCAAGATTCATTGAATTGGAAAGTAGATCAATTATGGCTTTATTTCTTTGATCGTAACGAAGCGGTAGAGATTTAAATCATAAGGTGGTTTGTTACCAGAAGGTCTAGTCTTCAATAAAGCTAGCACTTTCTGGTCGCAAACCTCCTTTTATCTGTATTTATTTAAAATAAATGATCACGTAAAAAGGAGAAAGCTATGCGTATTTTACATACAGCAGACTGGCATTTTGGTCGTACGTTAGAAGGCAGAAGTCGCCTTGAAGAACAAATCGCTTTTGTCGATGAATTGGTTCAGATTGCAGATGATCAACAAGCAGATCTGATTCTGATGGCAGGCGACGTATATGATTCTGTTAATCCACCTGCTGCGGCAGAACAATTATTTTATGAAGCTGCTGCAAGATTGACCGCGAACGGTCGTCCGCTTGCAGTGATTGCAGGGAATCATGATCAACCTGATCGAATAGCTTCAGCCACTCCTTTAGTCAAAGGAAGAGGGATTTATTTACTGGGGACGCCCGCTGCAAGTGCTTTAACAATTCCTGTCCCTAGAACATCAGAAACAGCGATTATAGCCGCATTGCCATACCCATCTGAAGCTAGACTGAACGAACTATTAACAGTCGAAAATGATGAAGATCTGATTCGTCGTGCATATAGTGAACGGGTAGGCATGTTGATGAGACAGTTAGCGACTGATTTCCGATCGGACACCGTTAACCTAGCTATGAGTCATATCTATGCACTAGGCGGCGTAGAATCAGATTCAGAGCGCCCTATTCAAGTAGGAGGCGCTTATACAGTAGATCCGTCTGCGCTCTACACAGGCGCTCAATATACAGCATTAGGTCATCTACACCGCGCTCAAGCTGTGAAAGGAGAAGGGATTATCCGCTATAGTGGTTCTCCGCTGGCGTATAGTTTTTCTGAAGCAGGGCAAGCCAAATCTGTCACGATGCTAGATGTAGCACCTGGAGGGGTTCCACAGATCGAAGAAATATTTTTAACTTGTGGTCGTCCTCTGGTGCGCTGGAAAGCCAAAGGCGGTCTGACTGAAGTTCATCAATGGTTAGAAGAAGGTAGAGATCGTAATGCTTTTATCGATTTAGAAATTTCACTATTAGAAGCATTATCAATGTCGGATATTCAATCGATTCGCAAAGCCTACAGTGGGATTGTTAATATTCGACCTGTGTATCCTGAGACAGAAGCACAGCAGTCTTTTGCGGAACGTGCTCAATTGCCTGTGCATGAATTGTTCCGTAAATTTTATGAACGTCAGACAGGTGGAGCAACACCTGAAGATCGATTAGTAGAGTTGTTTTTGGAATTGATCGATGAAGACGAAGTCGGAGAGGAACAGCCATCATGAAGCCAATCACACTCAAATTATCCGGTTTACAAAGTTATCGTGAGCAACAAGAAATCGATTTTGAAGCACTATGTGAAACAGGGTTATTCGGTATTTTTGGACCTACAGGTAGCGGGAAATCGACAGTATTAGATGCGATTACACTTGCGTTATACGGGAAAGTAGAACGAGCTTACAACGGTACGCAGGGCATTATGAATCATTCTGAAGATTCATTATTTGTGTCTTTTTCATTTGAATTACTATCTGCTGAAGGCGCACAGCGATATCGAGTAGAGCGACGATTCAAACGTACAGGAGATCACACTGTTAGTAACGCTATGAGCCGATTTATCGAAATGCGTGAAGATGGTGATGTCGTAGTTGCAGACAAATTAGCAGACGTTACGCGTTGTGTAGAAGATTATATCGGGCTTAAAATGGATGATTTTACACGTGCCGTTGTCCTACCGCAAGGTAAATTTGCTGAATTTTTATCACTCAAAGGCAGTGATCGTAGACAGATGTTACAGCGTCTTTTTCATCTGGAACGGTATGGCGATCGCTTAATGCAAAAGCTTAGTCAACGTGTCAAAGAAACAGACAATGTACTGGGCAAATTGTACGCTGAACAGACAGGGTTAGGCGAAGCATCAGCCGAAGCGCTACAGACAGCGATAGAACGGTTAGAGACGGCTATTCAAGAAGCAGAACAACGTCGTCAAGAACTGGCAGATATGACTGCTCGCACAGAACAATGGGGCAAGATTAGAGAATATCAGCAAGAACAAGCACGATTACAACAACGATTAGATCAATTACAACAACATGAAGCAGATATTGTTAGTAAAGAACAGCAGATTGAACAAGCAATATCTGCCCAGAATTTATTACCGTTATTAGATACATGGCGTACCCATGAGACCAAAGCCATCCAAGAACAACAACGTGTAACTGTTCTGCAACAACAATTAGAGCAAGCCGATCGGGCTGTATCGGTCGCTGCCGAGCATGAACAGCAGGCGAAGCAACAATTAACAGAGCAAGAGCCTTCACTGTTAAAGCGGATAGAGCAACTTCAACAAGCTTTACAATTGCAAACAGAATGTGCTGCTTTAGAACAAGATCAACAGCAAATTCAGAATCAATTGGAAGCTACACAAAAACAACTGGAAGAAGCATCCTATCAAGTACAGCGTGAACAGATGTTGTTAGACAAAGCAAGACAACGTCAAGAAGAATTGAATAAACAGTTAAAAGCTTGTGAAGTGCGCAGTCAGGATCGACGTGAGTTGCAAGAAGCTCAACAACAGTTATCTGCTCTAGATACAGCAAGAACTCGTCTACAAGAACAACAGACAGAATATGATGGATATCATCAGGCTGCCCAACAAGCCAATCAAGCATGGCAACAGATCACCGAGCAAGAAGCACAACGATCGGTGCAGGAACAGCAATTACAGCAACAGATTTTTGCGTTATATCAAGATCATCAGCAATTAGCAAATGATCTACAAATAACAGAGCAATCGGTTGAACAACTGGAAGAACAACATGCACAACAAGCTAGAGAAGCAGAATCGAATCGGCTAGCGATGATGTTAGCGGCAGAACTGCAAGAAGGAGAACCTTGCTCTGTCTGCGGATCTATTCATCATCCACAACCTGCTCATATCAGCAATGATCTTTCTACTTCAGCAGATAAGTCAGTTTCTACCACACAACGATCTGAGAATATCAATCAACAGACTCAGACTTTAAAACAAATAAAGCAACATCTTCAAGTGCAACAGCAACATGTACGTGGTCGTCAAATTGAGTTAGATAGCAATATGCAAGAATGGGATTGGCAGTTAGATAATGAAGAGTCGGTATCTGTTCCAAACGATCAAGCCTCTGCTTTGTCTGAAATAGAGCTACAAGCAAAATTTGCTAATTTGCAAGCTCAAAATCAGCATTTAGAGCAACAAACAAGAGCATTACAACAACAATTACGCCAATGGCGACAAGATGAACGAGAATGGTCAGGCCGTCGATTAACCGCTCAATCTGAGCAACAATCATCTGGACGACTGGTGGAGCAATCCCATACTCGTTTACAAGCCGCTACGCAGTCGTTAGAGCAACTGTTACAACAGTGGCAACAGAAGTTACCGCATTTGACAGAACAATCAGCACGTGAGCGATTTGCCGCTCTAGCGCAGATGGATGAACAAGCTGAGAAGATTCGTGAAGGATTAGAAAAAAGTGTTCCGTATATCGAAGAGCGAGAGCAAGCTATCAAAAATGGTTATGACCATATCAACACACTGGACAAACAGCGTATTCAAGATCAGACTCGTCAAGAAGGGAATCAACAGCTTTTACAAGAAAAGAAAAATCGCCTGACCGAGTGGATAGGAGATCAATCGGCTCAGCAGTTATTAACAGACACGCAACAGCAACACCAACAATTACGCCAGCAAGCAGAGCAGACGACAGACTTGTGGCGCACAGCACTACAACATCAACAGACAGCTACACATCAAGTAGAATTGGCTGTGCAATCGCTACAATCATTACAAGAACAAGTCAATCAACATGCTGAAAAGTGGCAACAAGCATTGCAAGCTTCTCCATTTGATAATGAACAAAGTGTCAGCCAATCGCGAATGACCGAAGAGCAGATTCAAGCGGATCGACAACAGATTCAATCTCATCGGGAACAACAGCACGAACTTTCTGTACATTTGCGCAAAGTACAGCATAAATTAAATGGACAAAGTGTGAGCGAAGAAGAATGGGCACAGATTCAGCAACAATATACAGCAGCTCGGCAAGCCGATGAGTCCGCCTTAGAGCAACGTGCCAAAGCAACTCGTGATCGTGAAGACCTTGAACAACGTCATGTACGCTGGCGTGAGTTAGAAAATCAACGAGTCACCTTAGCGCAAGAAGCCAAGCATTTATCCAAATTACAAGCTAGTATGCGTGGTAATGCGTTTGTCGAATATATTGCAGAAGAACAATTAATGCAGGTCAGTCTAGCCGCTTCAGAGCGATTACGTTTTTTGACCAAGCAACGGTATTCTTTAGAAGTGGATTCTGGTGGAGGATTTGTGATCTGTGATAATGGTAATGGGGGAATTCGTCGCCCGGTGTCTTCATTGTCAGGTGGAGAAACATTTTTAACTTCGTTATCATTAGCATTAGCCTTATCGGCTCAGATTCAATTACGTGGACAGTATCCTCTTCAGTTCTTTTTCTTAGATGAAGGATTTGGTACACTTGATCCCGAACTTTTGGATACAGTAGTGACTTCACTGGAAAAACTTCATAATGATCAACTTTCTGTTGGGATCATCAGCCATGTTCCTGAATTACGAATGAGATTGCCTCGTAAATTAGTCATTGTACCTGCGGAACAAGCAGGTAGCGGTTCTAAAGTGATGTTAGAACGTATGTAGAGTATGTAGATAGTCATACACGTACGTGGAAGCAAGATACACTAAAAAGTTTAGCGAAGGGAGTCTTATTATGATCGTCAAAGAAGATTGTTTATTTTGCAAAATAGTAGCAGGAACGATTCCATCTAAAAAAGTATATGAGGATGAGCAGATATTAGCATTTCACGATATTACACCTGCTGCTCCTGTGCATGTATTGCTTATTCCCAAAAAGCATATCGATTCGATGAATGAAGTGACTCAAGAAGATTTACCGGTCATCGGTCATATCCATGGAGTAGCCATAGAGTTAGCAAAAGAGCTAGGTGTAAATACAAGTGGATATCGTCTAATCAACAACTGCGGCCCGGATAGCGGACAAGCAGTGCAACATCTGCATTATCATTTGTTAGGTGGAGCGAATCTAGGTGCTTTAACAGGCATTTCCAACTCTCACGCATAAGCGAAAATAGCGTGTAAAAGAATAATAAAAAAAGATGTTCCAATACTGTATAAAACGGGTATATAATAGAACATTAAAAAATTGCAGGCAAAACTAGCCAATCATATTGACACTTCATTCAACTTTCACCTATAATGAAAGTTGATAAACCGTGTTATTGTTCTTGGACGGTCTGGTCGGAGGGAGGGAAAACTAGTGTCTGAAACGAAAGTTCGCAAAAACGAAACAATTGATGCAGCACTTCGTCGCTTCAAACGCTCCATCGCTAAAGATGGCGTTCTGGCTGAGGTGAAAAAACGCAAACATTATGAAAAGCCGAGCGTTAAGCGTAAGAAAAAATCTGAGGCTGCTCGTAAAAGAAAGTTTTAGGAGGATTTACCCGTCATGAATCTTAGCGAACGATTAAACGAAGATATGAAGCAAGCAATGAGAGACAAGGCGAAATTCAAATTGTCTACCATACGCATGGTTCGTTCAACGATTAAAAATCTCGAAATAGATTTGAAAAGAGACTTGGACGACAATGAAGTGCTTGATATTCTTAGTCGTGAGATCAAACAGCGCAAAGATGCCCTCCAAGAATTTGAAAAAGCAGGTCGTGATGACCTGACAAGCAACCTTAAAGCGGAGATTGAGATTATTTCCGAGTACCTTCCCACACAGCTGTCTGAAGAAGAAATTAAAGTTCTTGTAAAGCAGACCATCCAGGAAACCGGTGCTTCTTCAAAAGCCGATATGGGAAAACTGATGAGCGCCCTGATGCCTAAAGTAAAAGGTCGCGCAGACGGAAAAGTTGTGAATCAAACGGTTCAACAATTTCTGCAATAAACATATGTGAAAGCACCTCATTTTTTATAAGATGAGGTGCTTTTTTCTATACTTTTTTTCGGAGAAAGGAATATAATTGAAACGTAACCATTATAAATGCGTATTACGTATAGACTACCTTTTACTATGCTTATATGTATATTGTTTAATATTGTGCTGTGATATTAAACAAACACATCTGAACGGAAAGGGGCTAAGATCGTATGAATCAATCGCTTGACCAAATGGTTCGTATCAAGCGTCGATTGACTCTGTTATTGTTAGGCTCACTTATGGCGATGTTGGTTGTAGCAGGAATTTATCCGCAAACTACGCAAGCCGCATCTGCACCAGCCACCAGTAATAATGATGGTTCAGTCTACGTGATTCCAATTGATCGTCAAATTGAAAGCGGATTACAAAAGTTTTTGGCGCGAGGATTTGAAGAAGCGAAGCAAGCGAAAGCATCGTGGATCGTGTTAGAAATGAATACGCGCCGGTGGAGAACTGCAAGCCGCGGGTGATATTGGAGCGATGGTACGTAATAGTGATGTTCCTGTAGCTGTTTTTGTACAAGACAAAGCCGCATCAGCAGGTAGTTATATTGCATTAAATGCAGATAAGATTTTTATGCAACCTGGAAGTACCATTGGTGCAGCCGCTATCGTTGATGGTCAAGGCAACCCGATTGATAATCCCAAGCAGGTCGCTTATTGGAAAAGTGAAATGAGAGCTGCTGCTCAGCTTCATAATCGGAATGCAGATATCGCAGATGGGATGACAGATGTGAATATGGTAGTCCCAATGCCAGAGATTAACAAGACCAAAGAAAAAGGTCAGATTATTTCTCTTTCCAGTAATGAAGCGTTGAAAGTAGGGTTTGCAGACGATATTCTGGCTTCTACCAATGCTGTTGTAGCTGAGTTGGGACATTCACCAGCAGACATCGTCCAAGTACAACCAAGCGCAGGCGAAAATATCGCACGTGTGCTAACTAACCCGATCGTAACAACACTGTTATTGTTTATCGGGATCGCTGGAATCGCAATAGAGATTATTATACCGGGATTCGGTATACCGGGTATTGTTGGAATTGTCGCATTTGCATTGTACTTCTTCGGTAGTTATGCCGCTGGATTTTCAGGTTCAACGACATGGTTACTCTTTTTAGGAGGACTTATTTTACTGGTGCTTGAGTTGTTTATTCCAAGCTTTGGGATATTGGGTATTTTGGGTTCAGCCAGTCTGATAACAGGTGTAGTGAAAGCTGCATATGATACAAGCGATGCTTTATTATCTCTGGGTATCGCATTTGCTTCAGCTGCTGTAGTCGTAACACTGATCGCTATTTTGCTCAAAGAACGAGGCGTTTGGAATCGATTTATTCTCAAAGAACAATTGTCTTCAGAGCAAAGCTTTATGTCTCGCTTAACCAGAGAACAATTTTTGGGTAAAGAAGGAACCAGTGTAACACCTCTTCGTCCATCAGGTACGGTTATGATCGAAGGCGAACGAATTGACGTAGTGACACAGGGGAATTTTATTGCAAATGATCGTCCGATTCGAGTGAAACAAGTCGATGGCAGTCGTATTATTGTGGAAGAAATTGTAGAAGAACCTTCTTCTCTAGATGCTCATCTGATCAAAGAATAATGGATACCGGTAGAATGAATAACGTTGGATAAAGTCAGGTATGGATGACTACCTCTGTAAATTATTCATACCTTGATAACGTACAAATGATATTGCTTCGTCTTCATTATGGATTCATATTCACATATGTAGACAAAAGGGGTCATGTTCGTTTACATATTTAGCAGTACATTTTCAAATGAATCCGATCGAACAGGCAATAAGTAAGCAGGTTGAACTATAAAAATTGGAGTGTGATGTGAATAATGAGTACAAGCGTATTGAGTATACTGTTTATCGTTGTGGTCGCTATTATTATTTTAAGTGTGTTTTTCAGTTTCTTCCCGGTTATGCTCTGGATCTCAGCAGTAGCTTCCGGTGTACGTGTAAGTATTATTACGCTTGTAGCGATGCGTCTACGTCGTGTAACCCCTTCACGTATTGTGAATCCACAGATCAAAGCGCACAAAGCTGGTCTTGGGCTTGATATGAACCAATTGGAAAGCCATTATCTTGCAGGTGGTAATGTAGACCGTGTTGTAAATGCACTGATTGCGGCGCAACGTGCAGAGATTCCGTTGGAATTTGAACGTGCAGCCGCGATTGACCTTGCAGGTCGTGATGTATTACAAGCTGTACAAATGAGTGTTAACCCTAAAGTAATTGAAACGCCTGTCGTTGCTGCTATGGCACGTAACGGTATCGAAGTTAAAGTTAAAGCTCGTGTAACCGTACGTGCGAATATCGACCGCTTGGTCGGTGGTGCAGGTGAAGAAACGATCATTGCTCGTGTAGGTGAAGGTATTGTTACTACCGTAGGTTCTAGTGATTCTCACAAACAAGTACTGGAGAATCCAGATATGATCTCTCGTACGGTATTGCAAAAAGGTCTGGATGCAGGAACCGCTTTTGAAATTCTATCGATCGATATCGCAGATGTCGATGTAGGTAAAAATATCGGTGCTATGCTACAGACAGAACAAGCAGAAGCAGACAAACGTATCGCTCAAGCCAAAGCAGAAGAAAGACGCGCGATGGCTGTCGCTCAAGAACAAGAGATGAAAGCACGCGTTGTTGAGATGAGAGCACGTGTAGTTCAATCCGAATCCGATGTACCACTGGCTATGGCAGAAGCTCTTCGTCAAGGTCAACTTGGAGTTATGGATTATATGAATTTCAAAAATATCGAAGCAGACACTCAAATGAGAGGTTCAATCGGTAAATCAGAAGATTCTGGCAGTAGCCCGGATAATAAGTCAAATAAATAAAGGTGTGCGATAATTGATGTTTGAATTCCTTATGGGTAATTTATATTTTGTCGCCATTATTGCGTTTGCTATCTTTTCTTTTGTCAGAACGCGTTCAGCTAAAAAGAAGTCAGGCGGGCAACCTTCAGGTATGCCAACGTTTGGCGGAAATGGTGATACCAAAAGAAAATGGTTCAATGAACCTGAGCGCACATCAGCTGAACCGGAATCATTAGATGATGTACAGCGTCGATATCATGAAGCAGGGCAACGCTATGATGAGTTAGATACATCGGAGAATGCACCCGGCTATGAAGATTCAGCGAATAAATCAACGTTATCTTCACCAGAGCCTTATATACCGCAAAAAGTCATTTCCAATCAAAGTGAAGTAGAAAAACGTCTTGATGAAATGCACAAAGATATTCAAGCCCGTTCGATGCATTTGAATGCAGGCAGTAGAGTAAGAATCGAAGAATTGGATTCAGAGACTACTTCTAAAAATGCTATCGGCTCTGAGGAGCTTCGTAAAGGCGTGATTTGGGCAGAAATTCTAGGCGAGCCTCGTGCCAAACGTCCTTTTAATCATCGCAAATATGCAGTAGACAAAAAATAGTTAGGTATTAGCCGATCTCTATAGTGGAGATCGGTTTCTTTTTAATCTGTAGTGATTTTGTTTCTATTTTGATTGATGTATGGTAATGATAGATAATGTGCAAAAAATTTTGCATGACAAACCATACAATGGTAAAGTTTAGGGTAAAGAGATTGTACCCAAGTTTTGTAGTATACGTGCACAAAAGCAGTTTTATATTATTTTATAAATGAGGAGATTGAGGCTATTTGTTAGAGCAAACGCAAAGCACCAGAATTCCCCTGCTAAATGCAGAAGAAGGATTGTCCCTGTTCGGACCACAGGACAGCTTCTTAAAATTAATTGAACGCGATACGGAAGCCAAAATTGGTAGCCGTGAAGCAGAGATTTCGATTCATGGTCCTGCACAAGCAGTAGAGCAAATGACTCAGCTTTTTGAAGTATTATTAGAACTGGTTCGTAAAGGATATGTACTTACAGAGCGTGATATTTTGTATGCAATAGAACTTGCCAAAGAGCTCAGAGCAGACCAACTGCTTGACTTATATAAAGGTGAAATTACCCAGACGTATCGTGGTAAACCGATTCGTGTCAAAACGATCGGTCAGAAGCACTATGTATCTACGATCAAAAAATTAGATATTGTTTTTGGGATTGGTCCCGCAGGTACAGGTAAAACGTATTTAGCAGTTGTACTCGCTGTGGCTGCGCTCAAAGAGGGCAAAGTCAAACGAATTATTTTGACTCGACCAGCTGTTGAAGCAGGCGAAAGCTTAGGTTTTTTACCAGGCGATTTGCAGGAGAAAGTCGATCCGTATTTGCGCCCGTTATATGATGCTCTTTACGACGTTATGGGGCCAGAACAGACCGCCAAAGCATTAGAGCGTGGCTTGATTGAAATCGCTCCGCTTGCTTATATGCGTGGACGTACACTGGATGATGCTTTTATTATTCTAGATGAAGCGCAAAACAGTACAGCAGAACAAATGAAAATGTTTTTAACTCGTTTAGGATTTGGTTCCAAAATGGTTATTACAGGCGACGTGACCCAGATCGATTTACCACGTGGTAAAAAGTCAGGGTTGGTAGAAGCTCGAATGATTTTGGATGGAATCAAAGAAATCGGATTTGTGATTTTTCAACAACAAGATGTAGTTCGTCATTCATTAGTACAAAAAATTATTGTCGCTTATGATAAAGCTTCAGAAAATCTGGAGTAGTCGGCGGTCAGCGGAGAAAACAGAAACCGCACATTTTGAATATTCAGAAGTGAGAGGGCTGTATGTATGACTTCCAAAAAACCGTCTACACGTAATTTACTTGATTCTATGATAGCGGGTTGGAAAAATAGCCGGATGACACGTTACGCCATGTTTGTACTGCTATTTGTGGTGCTTTACGTTAGTCTGGCGCCTAACCTGCTTCCACAGCGTTTTGATATTCAGGTCGGTACGGTTAGCGATAGCGATATTATCGCTCCGATGCAGATTCCGAATAACAAATCTACGCTCCAAGCGCAAGAAGCTGCTGCTGAACAAGTAGAATCCGTATACGCGATTGTATCTATGCGTAGAGAAACGGTTATTTCGCAAATGTTAGATCGAATTGAGTCTCTGAATCAAGATGATCAGATTACCAATGCAGATAAAGCACAGATTTATAGCGAAGAAATTCCGCAACGTGCGCAAAACTCTATCGCTAACTTTATTCGCAATAACCGTGAAGCAGGAAAATATTCAGACAAAATGTTAGATGAAATGCAAAAAACGATCGGTGAGCAAACGTACAGTATTCCTGAAGAAACGTTTCTCAAAATTCCGCGTTTATCTACAGATGAAATACAAGATATGCGTCAAGTGGCAACATCGATTATGTCTCGCTTAATGAGCGATCAGATTACAGATGCACAGTCTGCACGTGCCAAAGTAGCTGAATTGGTTAGTACCAGCTCACTGAATAGCCGTACAGCTCGTGAGGTGGTACAGGAGCTTGTTCGAGCTACCTTAACCGCTAATAAGTTCTACGATGAAGAAGCGACCCGAGCGGCGAAAGTAGAAGCTCGTGAGAACACACCAACAGTTTATATTCAGCAAGGTGAAGTACTTGTTCCAAAAGGTGAGAAAATCACGCAGGAAATGTATACCTTATTGGATGAAAATGATCTGCTCAAAAACGATGTAAATTATTGGCCTCAACTGGGATTAGTGCTATTTGCCTTTTTGATCACTTTAGGGCTGTACATGTATCTGCGTCAGTCTATTCATCAAGGTAGAAGTTATAACAATTCGCAATTATTGATGTTGATTGTTATTTTCGTTATCGGTGTGATCTGTCTCCATCTGGTACGTATTTTGCAGATTGGTAATTCACCGTACTTTGGATTCCTTGTACCGGCAGCGATTGTTGTGATGCTGATTACATTGTTGCTTGATATTCAGCTTGCTTATATTTCATCGATTATTATGAGTATTTTGGCAAGTATTATTTTGAATATGAGTCAACATGAATTATTTGATTATCAGTTTGGCTTTTTCACACTGGTTGTTTCGTTTACAGCAATTCAATGTATTCATCGCGCCAGCCAGCGCTCGACTATTCTCAAAGCTGGAATTATGAGTTGCTTTTTTGGGGCGATTGCAGTGTTAACTTTAGTACTGCTCAATGATGGAGAATGGACACGTATGTCGATGATGTACGCTGTTGGTTTTGCTTGTATTGGGGGACTAATTACCACTGTACTGGTACTTGGATTAATGCCATTTTTTGAGACGACATTTGGAATTTTGTCTGCTCTCAAATTGGTAGAATTATCGAACCCTAATCATCCATTATTGCGTAAATTATTAATTGAGACTCCGGGAACTTATCACCATAGCGTAATGGTAGGTAATCTGTCTGAAGCCGCCGCTGAAGCGATTGGCGCAGATGGATTGTTATGTCGGGTAGGTTCGTATTATCATGATATTGGAAAGACCAAGCGTCCTGGTTATTTTATCGAAAATCAGAACAATATTGGCAATCCGCATGATAGTATAGATCCTAAGCTAAGTAAATCGATTATTATTGCACATGCTCGTGATGGCGTAGAAATGCAAAAAGAATATAAATTGCCCAAACCGATTCGTGATATTGCAGAACAGCATCATGGAACAACGTTTTTGCATTACTTTTATCACAAAGCTTTGAAGCTAGCGGAAGAACAAGAGATCGAACCTGATTTCACTGAAAATGATTTCCGTTATCCAGGGCCCAAAGCTCAGACAAAAGAAGCTGCTGTAGTGGGTATTGCAGATAGTGTAGAAGCCGCTGTACGTTCACTTAGCAAACCTACAGTAGAGCAAGTCGAGACGATGATTGAGAAAATTATCAAAGGTCGTGTCGATGATAATCAATTCAACGAATGTGACCTAACGATGAAAGAACTAGATGTGGTTGCCAGAACGCTTAAAGAAGCGGTCATGGGTATATTCCACTCTCGTATTGAATATCCGGAAGACATCAAGAAGCCGGATCAGAAGGAGAATAAAGCATGAGTTTACAGCTTGCATGGGAAAATGAACAAAATAAATATGAGATTACAGATGAGCTAATCACTACACTTGAACTGATTCTGCAAAAAGCAGGAGAACAAGAACAAGTGAATGATGGTGAAGTCGCTCTTACTTTTGTGGATGATGAAGCGATTCATGAGCTGAATAAAGAGTATCGTGGTATCGATCGTCCAACAGATGTGTTATCTTTTGCCATGCATGAATCGCTTGATGATGAATTAGATATTGTCTATGATCCTGCATTGACTGGACAAGACACACCACTTCCAGGCGATATGCTAGGCGATATTATTATTTCAGTTCCACGTGCGATTGCTCAGAGCGAAGATTACGGGCATTCGGTGGAACGAGAACTTGGTTTTTTATTTGTCCATGGATTTCTGCATTTATTAGGATATGATCATCAAGATGATGAAACCGAAGCAGAAATGATGGGTAAACAAGAAGCGGTATTACAACAAGCGGGATTGACACGCTGATGAAAAAAAGAACGTGGAGAGCCGTATTTTTTTCTGCGGCAGAAGGAATTGCAGACACTTTTCGGACAGAACGTAATTTTCGTATTCATGTATTGATTACATGTATTATCATTATCGCCGGAATCATCTGTCATGTATCTGCTGTAGATTGGATGCTGCTAACGCTAGCGATAGGTATGGTGCTCGGAGCGGAATTGATGAATACCGGTGTTGAAGCTGCTGTAGACCTAAGCTCTCCTGATTGGCATCCTTTTGCCAAAAAAGCAAAAGACGCCGCAGCAGGAGCCGTTCTTATTTCATCTATTGTTGCCATTGTTATTGGTATCATCGTGTTTGCAGAACCGATTGTATCGTGGTTTATAAAGTGAACGATTATACAAAGCACTAAAATCCCCTCTAATGACTTGAATGGGAGAGTCAGGAGGGGATTTTATCGTTTTTTACACAAAGAATAATAGAATGCGGTATAGATTAGTGGGCGTAACCGTCTAAATCGTGTAATATATAAGAATAGGCAGTGTATGGAAACGATCAATACGATACATGTTCAGGGGGATTACAATGGAATCGTCACAATTATTACAAGAAGCTATTCTTGCTCGCGCTAAAGCATATGTACCTTACTCTAACTTTGCTGTCGGTGCAGCATTGCTTGATCGTAATGGACAAGTGCATCACGGTTGTAATATTGAAAATGCAGGGTATACTCCTTGTAATTGTGCAGAACGTACAGCAATGTTCAGTGCGATTGCTCAAGGACAACAACCTGGTTCTTTTCAAATGATGGCTGTAGTTGGAGATACCGATGAACCGATTGCTCCTTGTGGTGTGTGCCGTCAGGTGATGGTAGAATTGTGTCATCCTGATATGCCGATATTGCTTGGAAATATGAAGGGCGATACGCGGATGACCACTATTTCCGAGTTGTTGCCACATGCGTTTGGACCGTGGAATTTAAAATAAATAAGCGGAATCGTTGAGAACTTTATATACACAGACTTGTATGACCAAAAGCAGTACAAATATGAACAGGAGTTATACAGAATAGTAACTCTTGGAACGGAGAATGATATGTCGAAAAAGAATTTTAAATCAGGTTTTGTTGCGATTGTCGGCAGACCAAATGTAGGGAAATCCACGTTAATGAATCAGGTTATTGGACAAAAGATAGCGATTATGTCTGACAAACCACAGACTACACGTAACAAGATTCATGGCGTATTTACAAGAGACGATAAGCAAATCGTATTTTTGGATACACCAGGGGTGCATAAGCGTCAGTCTAAATTAGGTGACTTTATGAACCAGACGGCGTTGAACACATTAAGTGAAGTCGAAGCTGTTCTTTTTCTAGTGGATGCAGCAGAAGGATTAGGTGGCGGAGATCGCTTTATTATTGAGCATCTCAAAAAAGTAAAAACACCTGTTTTTCTAGTAATCAACAAAATTGATCAGGTCGTTCCAGAGCAGTTGTTGCCGATTATAGACCAATATCGCAAACTGCATGAATTTGCTGAAATTATTCCGATCTCTGCTAAGCTAGGCAATAATGTAGATACATTGATGGAGCAAATTGGTAAGTATTTACCAGAAGGGCCACAATACTATCCAGACGATCAAATCACAGATCATCCAGAGCAATTTGTATGTGCTGAATTGATTCGTGAGAAAATTCTAAATCAAACACGCGAAGAAATTCCTCACTCTATTGCTGTAACGATTGAAGCGATGAGTGTAGAACCTAACGGTGTAGTAAATATTTCAGCAGTGATCTTTGTCGAACGTGATTCTCAAAAAGGAATCGTTATCGGTAAACAAGGAGCATTATTGAAAGAAGTTGGTAGACAAGCACGTATGGATATTCAAAATTTGCTCGGTTCGAAGATCTTCTTAGAACTATGGGTAAAAGTGAAAAAAGATTGGCGTAATCAAGATAGCGTATTGAAAGATCTTGGTTTCCATCGTAATGCTTAATAAGCAAGTAAATATGTTTAATAAATAAAGATAACAGTAATTCAGATCAACGATAGCAGAGCATAGAAATTAATGCTCTGCTTCTTTTAAATTCGGAGTGGAATATATTCATAATCAGATAGGGAGATGAGACATGCTATACAGGGTGGAAGGGATTATCATCCGCAGCATGGATTATGGCGAAGGGAATAAAATTGTTACTTTGTGTACAGAGACACATGGCAAGATTGGTATTTTTGTACGGGGAGCCAAAAAGCCCAAAAGCCGTCATGGTGCAATGATACAACCGTTTACGTATGGTGAATATTCCTTTATTCGCAATGGAACAGGTCTGGGTACTCTGAATCAAGGTGAGATTATCGAATCCAATCATAAGTTACGTGAAGATGTATTTTTAGCAGCTTATGCGGCATATGGATGTGAGATGGTCGACAAAGCACTGCAAGAAAATGAAACAGGGCGTTTTTGGTTTGATCAGCTCAAAGCATTTCTTTCTTTTCTAGGGGAAGGTAGAGATCCTGTTGTACTAACGACTCTTTTTGAAATGAAAATTCTGCAAGCGACTGGGTATGCACCTCAAGTGGATGCTTGTATTTTTTCAGGCGAAACAGAAGGCAAGTTTTTTCTAAGTCCGGGCTTGGGCGGTATACTGTCAGAGCGTGAACGTCGTCAAGATCCAGCTGCGTTTGCTATCTCGCCAGGAACACTCAAATTACTGCGTTTATTTTCAAGATTAGATATTCGTCGTCTAGGCAATATTGATGTCAAAGATTCAACCAAAGCAGAATTGAAAAAGATTATGGATGCTTTTATGGAAGTCCAATTAGGGCTCAAATTAAAATCTCGTCGCTTTCTGGATCAATTGGATAAGTATGAAACTTCACTTCAAAACCATGTTGACGAATAGGGTAAAGTCAGATATGATCTAGGTTATAACTTGTGTCTTATCGACACGCATGATGCGTTGACCGGATTAGTAAGCAGATGATAATCGTCTTTAGATAGCGAGTCAGGGATGGTGTGAGCCTGATGACGAGCATGTGCCCAATGGCATCCGCGAGCATATGAGCTGAATAGAAAAGTGGATGGCATGCAAATGTCTTCAAATAGGGTGGAACCGCGGGAATACAACTCTCGTCCCTATGTCTGTACATCAGGCGTAGGAACGGGAGTTTTTTGCGTGCGATGCAGATTATACATATTCAGCGGAACGATTAATTAACTATGAAGATAAAGGAGTAATGTCAATGAATTTCCAGCAAATGATTTTGACACTGCAAAATTTCTGGGCAGCCCAGAACTGTATTATTGTACAGCCTTATGATACTGAAAAAGGTGCAGGAACAATGAATCCGATGACATTCCTACGTTCAATCGGTCCTGAGCCGTGGAATGTAGCGTATGTAGAACCTTCCCGTCGTCCTTCAGATGGTCGTTACGGTGAGAACCCTAACCGTTTATACCAGCATCATCAATTCCAAGTGATTATCAAGCCTTCACCGGATAATATTCAAGAATTGTATCTGGATAGCCTCAAAGAATTAGGCATCAATCCGTTAGACCATGATATCCGTTTTGTAGAAGATAACTGGGAAAATCCATCACTAGGCTGTGCAGGTCTAGGTTGGGAAGTATGGCTAGATGGTATGGAAATTACTCAATTTACGTATTTCCAACAAGTTGGTGGTATTGAAACAAATCCAGTTGCTGTCGAAATCACTTATGGTATGGAGCGTCTGGCTTCGTATATTCAAGATAAAGAAAATGTATTTGATCTTGAATGGGTAAATGGCATTACGTATGGTGATGTATTCCATCAACCTGAAGTAGAACATTCTACGTATACGTTTGAAGTATCTGATGTAGCGATGTTGCTTAATCTGTTCAGTACGTATGAGCAAGAAGCGAAGCGTGCAATGGATCAGAATTTAGTATTCCCTGCTTATGACTATGTATTGAAATGTTCCCATACATTCAACTTATTAGATGCTCGCGGAGCGATCAGTGTAACCGAACGTACTGGATATCTGACTCGTGTTCGTAACCTGGCACGTCAAGTCGCAGCGACGTATCTAGAAGAGCGTGAGAAGTTAGGCTTCCCAATGTTGAAGAAAGGAGATGCATAATCATGGCAAAAGACATATTGCTTGAGATTGGACTAGAAGAAGTACCGGCACGCTTTTTACGTGCAGCGATGAATCAGTTGTTGGACAAAACAGTAAAATGGTTGGACGATTCCAGATTGACTCATGGAGAAGCCAAAGCATTTGCAACACCGCGTCGCCTTGCAGTCTGGATCAAAGATGTCGCTGAAAAGCAAGAAGATATCAACGAAGAAGTGAAAGGCCCTTCTCGCAAAATTGCTCAAGATGAGACAGGCGCTTGGAGTAAAGCAGCGCTTGGATTTGCACGTAGTCAAGGCGTAGATCCAGAAACATTCACCTTCCGTGAATTAAGTGGTGTTGAATATATTTATGCTCAAAAAAGCAGTATCGGTATCAGCACAGAAAGTATTGTAGCTGAAGCGTTACGCAATATTATTACAACGATGACTTTCCCTAAAAATATGCGTTGGGGTACTCATGATTTCAAATTTGTACGTCCGATTAAATGGATCGTTGCACTATGGGGACATGATATCATTGACTTTGAAATTACAGGTGTACACACAGGACGCATCACACGTGGTCACCGTTTCTTAGGTAGCGAGACTGAAATTGCTGAGCCGACGTTATACTTGGAAGCTCTTCGCCAGCAACATGTTATTGCTGATATCGAAGAACGTGAAGCGATGATTAGTGCACAGATCGCTCATTTAGCCAGTGAAAAAAATTGGCATATCGATGTCAAAGAAGATTTGCTAGAAGAAGTTCTTTTCCTTGTAGAAACACCAACTGTATTGTACGGATCATTTGATCCTGCATTTTTGAATATTCCGCAAGAAGTATTGATTACTTCGATGCGTGAACACCAACGTTATTTCCCTGTGCTGGATGAAGCAGGTCAATTGTTACCTTATTTTGTGACTGTACGTAGTGGTGATAATCGCTCTCTAGACATTATCGCTAAAGGAAATGAAAAAGTACTACGTGCTCGTCTGTCTGATGCCAAATTCTTTTATGAAGAAGATCAGAAGTTACAGATCGATACAGCACTTGCCAAGTTAGAAAATATTGTGTTCCATGAAGAGATCGGAACAGTAGGCGATAAAGTACGTCGCATTCGTCAAATTGCAGATCAATTAGCGCTACAACTTCATGTGACGCCTGAGCAAGCAATAGCTGTTAGCCGGGCAGCAGATATTTGTAAATTCGATCTGGTTACTCAAATGGTCTATGAATTCCCTGAATTGCAAGGGGTTATGGGTGAAGATTATGCACGCAAAGCTGGGGAAAGTGAAGAAGTATCGCGCGCGATTTTTGAACATTATCAACCACGTTTTGCAGGCGAAGCTTCTCCAGCATCATTAACCGGAGCACTTGTCAGTATTGCCGATAAGCTAGATACGATTGTAGGTTGTTTCTCAATCGGTATTATTCCTACTGGTTCACAAGATCCATATGCACTTCGTCGTCAAGCAGCAGGAATCGTGCAAATCTTACTTGAGCACCAATTATCACTAACATTAGAGCAATTATTTGATATCGCGTTAAATATTCATCAAAATTTAAGGAATATGAAACGTTCTTGCGATATAATACGTATAGAACTATATGACTTCTTCGGACTTCGTGTAAAAAAACTGTTGTCTGAAGATCTTCGTTATGATGTGGTTGATGCAGTGATCGCATCAGGATTTAACCATATTGGTTCTGTTGTTGCTCGTGGTCATGATTTAATGAAAGTAGTTCAACATACGCCAGACTTCAAGTTGACGATCGAGTCTTTTGGACGTGTATCTAATCTTGCAGCTAAATCTTCTGGTGTTGCTGTACAACCTGCATTGTTTGTAGAGCCAGCAGAACGTGAATTATACGCTTCGTGGCAAGCTGCAACAACAGAGTATCGTACACTGCTAACAGCGAATCGTACAGCAGAAGCATTAGCGTTATTATCTTCTTTACGTCCAGCAATCACTGCCTTTTTTGATCAGGTAATGGTTATGGCTGAAGATGAAGCAGTACGAGAAAATCGTCTTGCTTTATTAGCAGCAGTAGATCAAGATATTCGTAGTTATGCAGACTTCTCGAAGCTGGTTAAATAAAAGAAAGACAACGTGCATTCTGGATATAACTTTAAATGAACGACTAAATACAGCTATACGGAACGACGGCATTTATGTCTTGTCGTTCCGTATTTTCTACTTTTATAAACGAACGTATGCTCCACATGAAGTCCCAATGAGAGGGGGGATGGACATTGGAAAGTAACAAGCCATTCCACCCGCGTACGATAGTGGTGGATGGAGATGCTTGTCCTGTCAAAGCAGAAATTGCTGAGACTGCACGAATGTTTCATACACCTGTATTGATGGTGTCTTCTTTTGATCATAAGATATATGCCGAAGAAGGCGTATCTGTGGTGCAAGTGGATCGTAGTGATCAGAGTGCTGATCTCTATATTGTGAATCATGTACGTCCAGGAGATATTGTGATTACGCAAGATTATGGTTTGGCGACGATTGCGCTTGCCAAGCAATGTCGTATCCTTTCTTTTCGCGGAATGGAATTTGATAAAGACAATATAGAATTTCTGTTAGCACGTCGTCATGCACAAGCCAAAGCACGTCGTAGTGGTAAGTATGGTAAGGGTCCTAAGCCTTTAACAACAGAAGATAAGAAAAATTTTCAGATGCAATTAACAAAACTTTTAACAAATTTGCAGGAGATCGACTCCTAGTTATCGAATATTATGTATCGTGTGAAAAGAGATGAAGGTGGTAGCAATGAGCACCGGACATAATGGTGGTATTCCTGACGAGGTTATTGAAGCTGTACTTCAGCACAATGACATTGTTGATACGGTAGGCAAATATGTTCATTTGACCAAACAGGGGAAATATATGAAAGGCCTCTGTCCATTTCATTCCGAAAAGACGCCTTCGTTTACAGTGACACCTGATCGACAGATCTTTTATTGTTATGGTTGTGGCGCAGGTGGCAATGCGATCAAGTTCAGAATGGAAATTGACGGGCTTTCATTTCCAGAAGCTGTGAAGTTGATGGCAGAAGAGTCACATATTCCTTTCCAGGATGGTAAAGGCGGTGGCGTGGCTCCTCGTGATCAAGAACTTGAGCGTTTATTACAAGCTCATGAATGGACAGCGAAGTTGTTTCATTACCTTTTGAAAAATACGGAACATGGCAAACCAGCAATGGAATATTTACGTGCCCGTGGATTCGGGGATAAGCTGATTGATCAATTTCAAATTGGCTATGCGCCTGATCGTTGGGATACGTTAGTTCAATTTTTTGAAAAGCGCTCTTTTGATCTCAAAGAAATGGAAAAAGGCGGGTTGCTTTCTTCCAAACAAGATGGCTCTGGATATGTAGATCGGTTTCGCGGGCGAGTCATGTTTCCAATTATGAACCGCAGTGGCAGGATTATTGCATTTGCAGGTAGAATCTTGGGAGAAGGGCAACCCAAGTATCTCAATTCACCGGAGAGTCGTTTATTTAACAAAAGTCGAACTCTCTATAATCTCAATCTTGCCAAGTCAGCTATTCGCAAGCAAGGGCAACTGGTATTGATGGAAGGTTTCGGTGATGTGATTGCATCATGGGATGCGGGGGTACAACATAGTGTAGCGACAATGGGCACAGCGCTTACTGAAAATCATGCTTCGTTGATGAGAACACTCACAGAAGAAGTAGTGATTTGCTATGACGGTGATAATGCCGGGCAAGCAGCAGCACTCAAAAGTATTCCTATTTTGGAAGAAGCAGGCATGCGCGTCAAGATCGCTTTATTGCAAAATGGGCTTGATCCAGATGAGTATATCAAAACATATGGGGCGGAACGTTTTGCAAGCCAAGTGATTGATGGAGCGGTGTCGACAACCAAATTCAGGCTTATTTATGTAAAACGAAATTACAACTTGTTAGAAGAAGATGGCAAAGCGTCCTATGCTCAAGAAGCATTAAAAGTGATTGCTCAGCTTTCTTCACCGACAGAGCGAGAAGTATACCTTAGAGAGTTATCTACCGAGGTAGGCGTATCGCTTGAAAGTCTTAAGCAAGATTGTAACTTAATGCGCCAAACCCTGAATAGGACTCGTCCGCAAGGACAAAATGGAAATCGTAGTTCTACAGGCGGTAACTCAAGAAAAGCTCAGGGCACGCCTACTCTGTTACCGGCTTATCATGCGGCAGAGCGTCGTCTGATTGCGATGATGCTACAAGATGCTGAAGCAGCAACTTATGTATCAGAACATTTGGGAGATGCTTTTAATATTGCTGATCATGCTGCGATTGCTTCCTATATTTATGCTTATTATGCACAAGGTAAGCCACCCGATGTAAGCCGATTTATTTCGTCGCTTCAGGATGATCGGTTAGAAAAAACAGCGACTTCAATCCTGATGATGGATACACCTCATGGTGACAGTACGCAGGTTTTGCAAGACTGTATTCAACAGATCAAAAAGTTTCCACAACAGAAACAATTAGAGCAAAAAAGAGAAGAAATGCTACGCGTTGAAAAATCAGGTGATTTTTTACGTGCTGCACAAATTGCAAGTGAGATTATCGCCCTAGAAAGACAGTAATTGTCTTGTACGGATAGTTCTAGGGAGGAGGGAGTCGAAAGATGGCGAACGATCAGCATACTGAATTAGAAACTGAATTAACATTAGACCAGGTAAAAGAACAACTAATAGAGGTCGGCAAAAAAAGATCCTCTCTGAATTACAAAGATATTATGGAAAGACTGGCTCCATTTGACCAGGATTCCGAGCAAATTGATGAGTTTTACGAACAATTAGGTGATATGGGCATCGAGGTTGTCAATGAAGGCGACGAAGAAATTACGATGCGTTCGAATACAGATCGTGAAAGTTCTGATAGCGAATTTAATTTCGACGATGATCTTGCTCTTCCACCAGGAATCAAGATTAATGATCCTGTTCGTATGTATTTGAAAGAAATCGGTCGTGTTCCTCTATTATCAGCAGATAATGAAGTGGAATTGGCTAAACGTATTGAAGATGGCGATGAAGAAGCAAAACGTAGATTGGCTGAAGCTAACTTACGTCTCGTTGTAAGTATCGCTAAGCGTTATGTAGGACGTGGAATGCTGTTCCTTGATTTGATCCAAGAAGGAAATATGGGTCTGATCAAAGCAGTTGAGAAGTTCGATCATACCAAAGGATACAAATTCAGTACGTATGCAACATGGTGGATTCGTCAAGCGATTACACGCGCGATTGCCGATCAGGCAAGAACGATTCGTATTCCTGTGCATATGGTAGAAACGATCAACAAATTAATCCGGGTATCCCGTCAATTGCTACAAGAATTAGGACGCGAACCTACACCGGAAGAAATCGCTGCTGAAATGGAACTAAGTGTCGAAAAAGTTCGTGAGATTATGAAAATTGCTCAAGAACCTGTTTCTTTAGAGACGCCTATCGGTGAAGAAGATGATTCTCACTTGGGAGACTTTATTGAAGACCAAGATGCTTTGGCTCCAGCAGATGCTGCTGCTTATGAATTGTTAAAAGAACAGTTAGAAGATGTATTGGATACTTTAACAGAGCGTGAAGAAAATGTTCTTCGTCTACGTTTTGGTCTAGACGATGGACGTACAAGAACGCTTGAAGAAGTAGGTAAAGTATTTGGTGTTACGCGTGAACGGATTCGTCAGATTGAAGCAAAAGCACTTCGTAAGCTTCGTCATCCAAGCCGTAGCAAACGTCTGAAAGACTTCTTAGAATAGAATGATAGTAAGAGACCTTCTGCTTATAGCGGTAAGGTCTCTTTTTTTATATAATAGTGTCATTCTTTTTTATAGTAGCACGCTTTCTTTTTTACATATGTATGATGTAAGGGGTTTACTTTTGGCTTCAATTAAGCGATATATAACTATAGAAGAACAGAACAAGCTATAATAAAAAAATATAGCTGTATACAAGTATCCAATAAACGGTTTCAATCGGCTGGCAGAGCGTGGATCAAGCAATTGCCTAGTGATGAATAGGGAGTGGGAAAGTCGTGGATCGGGGGAAACGGGAAGTTATTTTAGATGAAATTGAATACTGGCGTGAAAATCGCTTACTTCCAGGGCATTATTGCGATTTTTTAATGAATTTGTATGATGTGGATCAAGAACGTGGCGACAAAAAAGTACTATCGATGAACTCGTTAAAACAAGGAAATATTCGGACATGGATTTTTACATTTATTGTAGTCTGTTTTATTTGTTTAACTATTCTGTATTTTGCTACGTTTCCATTTTTAGTGCAGTTGGTATGTATCCCGTTATTTACTGCTTTATGTTATACTGGCGGAATTCGTTTACGCACACGCAATTCACTGGCATCAGCCTTTTTACTAGCGATAGGTAGTCTGTTGATGCTAGGGTTAGGCATCTTTTTAATTCGTGAGCATGGTATGGATGAACGTGTATTTATAACGCTGTTAGTTTTGGGTTGTGCGCTCATTTGGTGTATACTCGGTTATATTATTTCGAGCCCTGTGTTATTGTATATAGGGTTTGGTGCTTTTGTATTACTGTACGCAGGTTTCTTTGCTCAGGTTAAACCTGTAGCTTCATGGTTAATGTTACAAGGGCTGTGGTTACCTATTAGTTTGTTATTAATGTGGTTTTGCTGGCTTGTGCATCATCGTGGCAAAAAATTGGCGGCTGTTTATTTTACAACCAGTCTGGCTGTCTGGTTTATGCCTGAAATTGATGAAGTGTTTCTGCGTGGACAGATGCCAGAAGCCTTTGCATTATTTTGTATGGTCAAAGTAGCTTTAATATGTATTATTTTATTTGTACTTCGAAAAAAATGGATAGCGTGGGTGGCTGCATGAAATTATCAACACGATTAACAAAAATTGCAGAGCAAATTCCGACAGGAAGCCGGTTGGCGGATATTGGTTCCGATCATGCCCTTTTGCCGGTTTTTGCTATGCGTAAAGGAATAATTACCGAAGCAATCGCAGGGGAAGTCAATGTAGGTCCTCGCGATGCGGCTCAGCGTCAGGTTAATGAAGCAGGGCTGAAAGAAAAGATCAATGTAAGATTAGGCAATGGACTTGCTGTGATCCAGCCAGGTGAAGTAGATGTAGTGACTATTGCCGGTATGGGTGGTGTATTGATCGTCTCTATTTTATCTGAAGGACTGGATAAGTTAGAAGGAGTACAGCGCCTTATTCTTCAACCTAATGTTGGCGAAGAAAATGTACGTCGCTGGTTGTTAGAACATAATTGGTATTTGAGTCATGAGCAAATTTTAGAAGAAGACGGACGTATTTATGAGATTTTGACAGCAGATCGTTTACCTGATGCAGTAGAACTGAATCAACAATTGTATAAAGGCATAACGTTAACTTCTCTTAGTGAGACCAATCAGGCACATGGTTATGATGTGGATCGAGATAGTTTGTTGCGTTTTGGACCGTATTTGATCCAAGAAGGGTCTTCCATTTTTCAATATAAATGGTCTCAAGAAATCCATAAGCTTGAAAAAGTAGCTGCTTCAACAGGTAAATCTGAAAATGAAGAAGCACAAGCTAAATCGGCTGTGTTTCGGCAACAGCTGCAAACGGTGAAGGAGGTTCTATTATGCTTGCAAAAGGACAAACTGTAATTCAATATATGGAGCAATTTGCACCTAAAAGTATTGCTGTTCCTGATGATCGTATCGGTCTGCAATTAGGAACACTTCAAAAAGATATTCGCAATATTCTGGTTGCTCTTGATGTGACTGATGAAGTCGTGGATGAAGCGATTGCGCTTGATGTAGATTTGATTATTGCGCATCATGCCATCATTTTCCGTGCGCTCAAAAGTATTAATACCAGTACACCGATGGGCAAATTATATGAAAAGCTTATCAAACATGATATTGCTGTCTATATTAGTCATACCAATCTGGATATTGCAGAAGGCGGAGTCAATGATTGGATGGCTGATGCTCTAGGGCTTCGTCATACAGTTCCTATCGAACAGACGTCTACTGATTCATTATTCAAATTAGTGACATTTGTGCCAGCTTCTCATGTAGAAGGGGTACGGAATGCAATAACTGCTGCGGGTGGCGGTCATATTGGGGATTACAGCCATTGCACGTTCACTTCAGAAGGGACAGGTACTTTTCAACCAGAAGAAGGCAGTGAGCCTTACATAGGCACTACAGGTAAATTAGAATCTGTCTCTGAAGTTCGATTAGAAACAGTTGTTCCTTCCAGTCTACGGAATAAAATTGTTCAAGCACTGATTAAGTCTCATCCATATGACGAAGTAGCATATGATCTATATCCTTTGGCAGATAGCGGTAAAGTCTATGGATTAGGTCGTGTCGGTAAATTAGATGCCCCAGTGAGTCTTGCTCAATTTGTAGATACAGTCAAACAAGGATTAGATGTACCGATTGTACGTGTCACAGGTGATCTTAACCGCACGATCAAAAAGGCAGCTGTGCTTGGAGGATCAGGTAGTCGCTATGTCAATCAAGCGTTGTTCAAAGGCGCAGATGTGATTGTTACTGGAGATATCGATTATCATACTGCTCAGGATGCACTGATGGCTGGAATAGCGATTATTGATCCGGGGCATAATACAGAGAAGATTATGAAGTCAGGACTGGCTGACGTTATACGTAAGCGTTTGGAAGCAGACAAGTACGATACCAAAGTACATGCGTCTACCATCAACACCGAACCTTTTCAGTTTGTATAAAAGGTAATGGGGTACAAAAGCTATATCAATCTTTGTATTTAAAGATTTGAAGCCGTATCCCTTTATGTTAATTATCTTATGCTTTACAACATGTACTGTACGAAATACATCGAAATAGCTAGAGAATACAATCAAATCTGCATTTTTGTAATGAGAACTTTTAAAAAGTGTAATGTATGCTTTACACTCTTATAGAATAATTATATAATGTGAAGTGTTGCGTTCGCGGAAAGCTAAACAGACAATCGCCGGTGACTTATCGTCACGGGAGGAAAGTCCGGGCTCCACAGGGCAGGGTGCTGGATAACATCCAGTCAGCGCGAGTTGAAGGATAGTGCCACAGAAATGGACCGCCGATGGCTGATTTCTTCGGAAATTATGCACAGGTAAGGATGGAACCGGGGTGTAAGAGACCCCGAGGAACGCTGGTGACTTCGTTCCTGGTAAACCCCATCTGGAGCAAGACCTAAAGAGATACAGCTTTTCTTCGGAAAAGCAGCCTTTGCCCGAGGTGTATCGAGGTTGGTCGCTGGAGCCAAACAGTAATGTTTGGCCTAGATAGATGATTGTCGCCTAAAGTGGGAGGGTAGTTCCCGTCTGAACCACAAAAGGCACAGAACCCGGCTTACGAGAAGCTTTCCCCACTAACGCTACTTTTTTTGTATGTCTGACAGAATACCATTCATAAGCATTTATCATAATCCGATATAGAGAGATAGACACTCTGTACCGGTTGTATATCCGCTGGAAGAAGGCGGTGTGTCTTTCCATCTTTGGAGAGCACGCCGCTTTTTGATGCGATCAAATGGTGCTTACTTGTAACAAACTTGCTTCTTTGTAAAAATCGAAGTAATGTATATGATAATAAACCATTCATCGATGGGAATATTAATGAGATTCCGTTTCACAAGATAACGTTTTTAATATTTAAAAAGTGGTTAAAATGAAGTTAAGAAGATTTTGTACACATCAGAGATACCATAAGCATTATTTTTGTGGTAGGATTGTAATTAAAAATCAGGGTAATGTTGTCTTTCTCAAGACACATCCCAGTCTCTAAGGAACCAATTTTAAGGGGGAGCTACAGACATGTTAGCAGCGAATGTCCAAAAGTTAAGTGAAAGCACTAGGGAAAAATTGAAACCAGCAATTGAGAAGATGGAAGAGTTCTTAAACGAATACTCTTTACAAGCATTGACAGCTGAAAATGGTGTCGATAGTGTTGCTTTCTACAAAGGATTTTTGTCCGATTTACGTCATTTGCTTGTGTTTTCCGAAGTTTCTTACGAAAAATTAGGTGTAGTGATCCGTCGTGCGAATTTCGATATGGATTTTGCAGAAAAAGCACTTTATAATGCGTATCACCATTGTATCAATAGCTTTTTTTATCCCAAAAATGAGTGCTACTCTGAAGATGGACGTTATGCTTATACAGGTCAGGAAGCGATTCGTTTCCGTCAGACTCCTGTCAAACCGGTTAGAGACATTATTTTAGAAATCACAAAAATTTACGAAGAATTACGCGATGATCTAGCTTACTACGAAAGTGATTATTTAACTCAACGTCGTATGAACCAACGTCACGCTTAATTTTTATTAGATACGAAATACTAAAAAAAGATGTCCTTGAAGGGCATCTTTTTATTTGTGTACATATATAATATAACGATAAATGATATAAAATATTACATATAAAGGGTGGAAATGATGAAGCAAAGTAAAACGACATTTTATATCTTAACAATAGAATTAAAAAACATAATTGTAGAACTTGATAAAAATCTAATGAGACTTTAATTTTAAAAAATTAATAAAGCTGTTATTCACAAAAATAGCTTTTTGGACGAAAAGTATTATAGAGACTAATTTAGAGATAGGTTCTGACCATAATCACCAAGACAAAAGGAGATTGTTCCTATTTTGCTAGGAAGAGGCAGTTATGAGTATTGTTTCTTATAGAATAGGCGTCCTTTTACAACTATAATCAATAGTATAGATAGCATATAGATAACGGCGATGGAATACATTATATAGATGGGAGTCACGAGCAGAATGCAAATTGATGCAAAAGTGGCAAAACAGTTAATAGAACTAAAATATTTGAATACTTCTGGTGTAGGTAGTGCAGACCAATTGACAGCCAATACCGATGATAGTAGCAAATTATTTGATATGATGTTGCAACAAAATATAGGAACAACGGCTGAAACAAAAGGTTCAAATATAAATCCAGTGAGTCTTGCCAGTGTGTTGCCTTCTGCTGCAAGTGTCGGAGATGTAGATTCAAGTTCTGTTACAGGCAATACGTATGCAACAAGTGGTGCAGGACAAAGTGATCCGTGGTATCAATTTGATCAACTGGCTCCTGTCGATCCTAGTACATCTACAACAACGGCTAAAGTGAATACACCACTTCCATCTACAGGCACAGCAGGTATTGGAGGAGCAGATCCTTCTTCTGCTATTGCAGCAACAGGTACAGGTGCGAGTAAACCAACAGCTTATAACGATTTAATCAGTGCAGCTAGTAACAAATACGGTATCTCTGAATCATTGATCAAAGCTGTTATTGATACCGAATCTTCTTTTAATCCGAATGCAGGTTCTTCCGCAGGAGCAAAAGGATTAATGCAATTAATGGATGGAACAGCTGCTGGTCTGGGAGTAAGCAACTCTTTTGATCCGGCGCAAAATATAGATGGCGGTACCAAATATTTGTCTTATCAGATCAAGCGTTATGATGGTAATGTGAAAACAGCCCTTGCTGCATACAATGCAGGTCCAGGTCGATTACAACGTTTGGGTATCTCAAATGACGAAGAATTAATGGCGAAATTAAGCCAATTGCCAAAAGAAACACAGCGCTATATTGGTAAGATTGAAAATGCTCAAGCCAAATACGAATTATAATCATAATTAACGTTCATAGTACCTAAGTACATGGTATAATAGTACACGAACGTTTTAGCGATATAGAGATTTGATCATCATATATGAGTACGATATATCAATATGAGATAGATCAAAAAGCGGAGCGTAGGTTCCGTTTTTTGATCTTTTTTTGATAGAACGATAGTTGGATAGCTACACATTAAGCCAATAGTATAGGAACGGGAGGAACCAATGATGAAATATTTTGATTATGCCGCTACGACTCCTCCTTATCCTGAAGTAATAAGATCGATGGCTGAGATTATGGAAAAGCATTTTGGCAATCCATCTTCTTTACATCAATATGGAGAAGAAGCAGACCGATTGGTTCGACATGCCAAAGAAGTCACTGCTCAACTACTTGGAGTCAAACCAAACGAGATCATTTGGACATCAGGCGCTACAGAAAGTAATAACTTTGCTCTGAAAGGAGCAGCGATGCGTGGCGGGCGTACACAGGGACATATTATTACTACGAGTATTGAGCATCCTTCTGTGTATGAGTGTTGTCGTCAATTGGAGCAGATAGGCTTTGAAATTAGTTATATCGATCCTGCACCTGACGGCATTGTATTATTGGAAGATATTCAGAATGCTTTACGAGCAGATACGATTATAGTCAGTATGATGCATGTGAATAATGAGACAGGCGCTGTTCAACCTGTGCAACAAGTATCAGAATGGCTGAAAAAAGTACAACCTCGTACACTGATGCATGTCGATGGTGTACAAGGATTCGGCAAATTGCCTATAGAATTAGCAAAATGGAATATCGATCTATATAGCTTATCTGCTCACAAAATAAGAGGCCCCAAAGGAACCGGATTATTATATATCAAACAAGGCACTGAACTCTTTCCATTACTGGCAGGTGGTGGACAAGAAAATGGCTATCGCTCGGGTACAGAAAATGTAGCCGGTATCGTAGGCATGACCAAAGCGCTACGTCTAGCAGCAACAGAACAATATGCACTAGCAGAACGACTAACTGCTTTTAGTCAATTGTTAAAAACAGAAATTCAAGCGATAGATGGATTAGTGTTAACGAATCCTGCTATAGCATCACCGCATATTATTCATTTCTATTATCCCGGTATGAAATCGGAAGTAATATTGCATAGTCTAGAACAGCAAGGTTGTATCGTATCTACACAGTCTGCTTGTTCTTCCCGTAAAGCTGAACCAAGTCGTGTATTAGTAGCGATGGGGATCACGCGAGAACATGCTGCAAGTGGAATACGGATCAGCTTGGGCGATCAACATACAAAGCAAGATATTGAACATTTAATCACAGCACTTCGTCAGACTGTTACACAGCTTCGCCCATTGGAGAGGAGAACCCGTTAAGTATGCAAAATATAGATCGTTTGATTTTAAGATTAGGTGAAATTACACTCAAAGGTAAAAATAGATCCAGATTTGAGAAAACAATTTCAGAACATGTACGTGCTGTTTTACGTCCTTACCCTAAAGCACATGTTCGTCGTGAGTACGGTAGAATGTATGTGGAAACAGGTGGAGAATCGGTAGAAGCGTTAATTCAAGTGTTAAAAAATGTATTTGGCATTATGGATATTATTCCAGTCAAGCAGACATTACCTCAATTAGATGACATTATTGCAGCTGCTATTGAATTAATCGGAGAGCAACATATTGACCAACTTACTACATTCAAAGTATCTGTGAAGCGAGTCTGGAAAGAGTTTCCTCATTCATCGCAAGAAATGAATCATTTGGTAGGTTCACCTGTATTACGTGCATATCCATTACTCAAAGTTGACGTAAGACAACCACAGATTGAATTACGAGTAGAGATTCGAGATGGAGCGGCTTATATTTATAGTGAATTGATTCCAGCAGTAGGTGGATTCCCGCGCGGAAGTAATGGTAAAGCAATGTTGCTTCTTTCTGGAGGGATCGATAGCCCTGTCGCAGGATGGCAATCGATGCGCCGCGGACTTGAAGTGGAATGTATTCATTTTCATAGTTACCCGTTTACCAGTGAACGTGCTAAAGAAAAAGTCGTCGATCTTACGCGTGTATTAGCAGGATATGCAGGAGTCGTCAAATTGCATGTAGTACCTTTTACAGAGATCCAGACTGCTTTTACGACTACAGGACAAGATAATTTAATGATTACATTGATGCGCCGGGCGATGTTGCGGATTGCGACTAAGATCGCTGAGCAGCAAAAAGGATTAGCTTTGATCACCGGGGAAAGCTTGGGTCAGGTAGCCAGTCAGACATTATCCAGTATGAACGCTATCGAACGAGCTACAGAGTTACCGATTTTGCGCCCGTTAGTCATGACAGGTAAAGATGAGATTATTCAAATTGCCAAAGAAATCGGCACATATGATTTATCGATTTTGCCTTATGAAGATTGCTGTACACTATTTATCCCGAAATCACCGACAACCAATCCTAATTTGAGAATTATTGAAAAAGTAGAATCGTTTTTGAAACTGGAGCCGATGATTGAACGTGCTGTAGAGCAAACAGAAGTGTTAACGATCGAAGCAGGAAGCCCTTTACAGCTTGCTTCTACTGCTATAAATGAAGATTGGTTTTAAAGAAGATTAGATTACCTTTTATATCTTCATGATGCCAAAATGAAAACCGATATAAATAGGGACAGATCGATGAAGGAGGAAGCTGGAATGACCAATCGTAATCAAGGGTTAATCGGACTGTTTATTGTATGTGCAGGTTTGATTATCCTACTTGGCAAATTGGGCGTATTCAGTTTTATTGGTCACATTTTCTGGCCACTGGCGATTCTTTTGCCAGGTATTATATTACAATTACTGTATTTTAGCCGTAGTGCACCTGCTATTGTATTGATTCCGGCTGGAATACTTACAGTATATGGAGCATTATTCTTCCTTTGCAATACTTGGGGATGGTGGCTCATGGGACATCTATGGCCTGTGCTTATTTTGGGAGTCTCTATAGGAATGTATGAGTATTATGTATGTGCAGCCTCACCAGTATCACGCAACGTTGGTTTTGCTTCATTTGCACTTACTTGGTTATCAGTAATTCTGCTTATTTTTAGTTTATTAGGAAATTTTGCTTTTTATTTTATTGCGCTACTGTTGATCTTATCTGGATTATGGATACTAGCTAGCCGGAGTAATTCAAAAACAGGTTGGTAATAAAATGCGAATTTGCTTGATTTATAGCAACAATGACGTATAATTATAATAAGCAAGATTATGGATGCCGATTTTTTGAACACTGTGTTAACAAATAGTAGAGCGTCGGCTTAGTTGACCGACGCTCCTTTTATGGAGAGGATTTGGAGAAATTTATGCAATCAAGAGAACAAATTCGCAATATCGCAATCATTGCCCACGTTGACCATGGTAAAACAACGCTAGTGGACAAATTGTTGCAACAGTCAGGTATTTTCCGGGATCACGAGACTTTACAGGAGCGTGCGATGGATTCCAATGATCTGGAGCGTGAACGCGGTATTACGATTCTTGCAAAAAATACAGCTATTACGTATAAAGACTATTTAATCAATATCGTGGATACACCGGGTCACGCCGACTTTGGTGGTGAAGTAGAACGTATCATGAAAATGGTAGACGGAGTACTTCTTATTGTTGATGCTTATGAAGGTTGTATGCCTCAGACTAAATTTGTATTGCGTAAAGCATTGGAGCAAAATTTGACTCCTACTGTTGTCGTAAACAAAATTGACCGTCCTGCTGCTCGTCCTACAGAAGTTATTGATGAAGTATTGGATCTATTTATTGAACTTGGTGCAAGTGACGAGCAATTGGAATTCCCGGTTGTTTACGCTTCTGCTTTGAATGGTACTTCTAGTCTTGATCCAGAAAAACAAGACGAAACAATGCAAGCTATGTACGAAACAATTATCGAACATATCCCTTCACCAAAAGAGAAAATCGATGAGCCATTGCAATTCTTGGTTACATTGATGGACTATAACGAATATTTGGGTCGTATTGCGGTAGGTCGTGTTAACCGTGGTGTTATCCGTCAAGGTCAATCGGTAACAGTTATTAACCGTGAAGGCCAAAAGAAAACAGCTCGTATTGAGAAATTGTTTGGTTTCCAAGGTCTAAAACGTATTGAGATCGAAGAAGCTGGTGCTGGTGATATTATTGCTATCGCTGGTATTAAAGACATCAATATCGGTGAAACAATTGCTGATCCACAAAACCCAGAAGCATTGCCGGTTCTTAAAATTGATGAGCCTACATTGCAAATGACTTTCCTTGTAAACAACAGTCCATTTGCTGGACGCGAAGGAAAATGGGTAACTTCCCGTCGTCTTCGTGACCGTTTGTTCAAAGAATTAGAAACAGACGTAAGTCTACGTGTAGACGAAACAGATAGCCCTGATGCTTATATCGTATCTGGTCGTGGTGAACTTCACCTTGGTATCTTGATCGAAAACATGCGTCGTGAAGGTTATGAATTGCAAGTATCCAAACCAGAAGTTATCGTACGTGAAATCGATGGTAAACGTATGGAGCCTATCGAGCATCTACTAATTGATTTGCCTGAAGAAAGCATGGGCGCGGTTATGGAGAGCTTGGGTTCACGTAAAGCTGAGATGGTAAATATGATTAACAACGGTAGTGGTCAAGTTCGTTTAGAATTCTTGATTCCTGCTCGTGGTTTGATCGGATACGGAACATACTTCTTAACATTGACTAAAGGTTACGGAATTATGAACCATTCATTCGATAGCTATGGTCCAGTTGCTGCTGGTCAAGTAGGCGGACGTCATGAAGGCGTATTGGTTTCAAGTGAAAGTGGTTCTTCAACTTTGTACGGTATCTTGTCTGTTGAAGATCGCGGTACTTTGTTCCTTGAGCCAGGTGCTGAAATTTACGAAGGTATGATCGTTGGTGAGCATACTCGTGATAACGATATCGTTGTTAACATTTGTAAAGAAAAACAATTAACTAACGTTCGTTCTGCAACAAAAGACGATACAGTTAAAATGAAAACTCCTCGTAGCTTCTCTCTTGAGCAAGCTTTGGAATATTTGAACGAAGATGAGTATTGTGAAATCACTCCAAAATCAATTCGTATGCGTAAAAAGATTTTGAATAAGAGTGAGCGCGAACGTGCGGAAAAACAACGTAAATCTGCAATGCAATCGTAATATCATATATTGTTGGATAGACCACTGCGCTTAAGTACCTGTTTCAACAGGTTAAATACTGTTTGGATATCCGGTCAATCTTGTATTGACCGGATGACAACAGTACATGCCACTACATACTAAGATGCATAAGCTGAACGTATGATAAGGCAACATAATTGAAGACTATAACTTCATTATCTAAAATGATGGAACAGGTGTTGAGAGCAATGAGTACGACAACAGGTGGGCTTCCGCCGCGTGCAGGAACCAAATCCAAAACACAAAAATCCGGTAATCCTAATCCCAAAAAAAAGCAAAAGAAAAAGGCCGGTGGCTTTAAACGATTTATGCAGATTTTGCTGATCGTTATTCTTTTGGCAATTGTAGGAGTTATGGCTTATGCAGGATATTTATTTTATCAGGTTCAAGGTATGTTTAATGGTGTAGGTCCAAAAGATAGTGGCGGTACTGTTATTAGTCAACCTGTCGCTCCTGAAAAATCAGCAAAAGTAAAACCGATTACGATGGCACTTTTGGGAACTGATTATCGTCAAGAAACAGGAACACGATTAACAGACGTTGTTATGGTAGCTACACTGAATCCAGATACCAAATCAGCCACGATTGTTTCTTTGCCGCGTGATACGTACCTACAACTCGAAGGTTATATTCCCAATAAACTGAACTCTTATTATCCGAAGTTTTATGCGAAAGATAAAAAAGATGGTACAGATCTAGCGATGAGTGAAATGAAAACATTGCTTGGTAAATATTTGGGTGTAGATGTAGAGTATACAACTGTGTTGAACTTCCAGGGTTTCCGGGATGTTGTCGATTCAGTAGGTGGTATTGATATCAATGTAGATATGAAAATGTGTTATGTAGATAAAGCAGATGGTACGAATATTAATTTGTCTACCGGTCAACAACATCTAAATGGTGCAAACTCTCTAGATTATGTACGTTATCGTAAATCAAATTGTAGTCCTCGTACACAAGGATCAGACGACTTTAGCCGTAACCAACGCCAAAATCAAGTATTGAATGCTGTTGTAGACAAAATTCAATCGTTTAGCGGTGTGACTAAATTGGGATCTATTATCGAATCTGTAGATAAAAATATGGAAACCGATATTGAAGGCGAACAATTTAAAAACTTACTGACAACCTATTGGGATATTCCGAAACAGAATATCAAATACATGCCAGTAACAGGTGATTGGAAAAGTCCTTATGTCTACATTAATGAAACAGAGTTAGCGAATGCTAAAAAAGCACTACAAGATGAATTAGCAGGTACAGCTACGCATACGGATCAATTTGATCAGCCAGCAAGTACAAGCAAACAGAGTCAATAATATTCATTTTGTAATAAATAAAGTGAACTATAATGTAGAAATAAATGATAGAGTTTTCGCTCAGGCGAAGGCTCTTTTTTTTGCATATAGACAGCGAATAAGGGTCAGCAGATTATAGATTTGAAATGAATTTGACCTATGCTATAATGAAGAAACACCAGTATATTCATGCCAGTGATTGGAGGTCTCGATGATGCAGGAATCCATGTTGCTTGATCGTACGCTATATGTTGAACGTATGTGCCGGAGAGGCTCTATACTGTTATGTACCCTGGTGTCTGATAGAGTATGTCTATACGTGTATGATCTTATAAAAAAACCGGATGCTTTTTAGCGTCTGGTTTTTGTGTATTAAGAGGAGGGTGAGGCTTGGCTGATCAAGAAGGGATAAGCATAGTTATCCATAAAGTAAATGGCATCAGAGATCATAAGACTTTCTACTCAAGGGGGAACTCTCGATGAAAAAGATTTTTGTACTGGATACCAATGTGCTTCTTCATGATCCAAATGCCATTTTTGCTTTCGAAGAAAATGATGTCATTATACCCGCAGTCGTACTCGAAGAAATTGATTCTAAAAAGCGAAATGCAGATGAAATTGGACGGAATGCCCGCAGTATCTCACGTTCTCTTGATTCATTAAGAGAATCAGGATATTTACATGATGGAGTCCACTTAGAAAATGGTGGTACGTTACGTGTAGAATTAAATCATCGTAGCTTTGCTAAAGTACAAGATATGTTTGGAGAAATTTCGAACGATAATCGTATTTTGGCAGTAGCTTTAAACTATGAATTAGAAGAACAGGAAAAAGAAGCAAGTCAACTGTCTCGCTCGCAAGTCGTGCTGGTGAGTAAAGACGTATTGGTTAGAGTCAAAGCAGATGTATTGGGTGTTAATACAGAAGATTATCTTTCTGATCGAGCAGCTGATCCTAATGAAATGTATACAGGATATAGCACCTTAACAGTACATCCTGCGGTAATTGATGAATTTTATAGTAACCGCTATTTACCTATCCAATCTCTAAATATCAAACATTCTTTTTATGCCAATGAGTTTGTGATCTTAAAAGATGAATTGGGTAGTGCCAAATCTGCATTGCTTAAAGTAAATGCAGATGCTACCAAATTGGAACCTTTATTTTTGAGTAATGATCCAATCTGGGGAATCGCTGCTCGTAATGCACAGCAACGAATGGCATTAGAATTGTTACTAAATGATGATATTCCTTTAGTCACAATTACAGGTAAAGCAGGAACAGGTAAAACTTTACTGGCTTTAGCGGCTGCATTGTCCAAAGTAGAAGATGAACAAAAATATAAAAAGCTACTCATTGCGAGACCTGTTGTGCCTATGGGTAAAGATATTGGTTATCTACCTGGAGAGAAAGATGAAAAATTGCGTCCATGGATGCAACCAATTTACGATAATTTAGAGTTTTTATTTGATACCAAAAAAGCAGGCGATATCGACAAAATTTTGATGGGACTGGGTAGTATTCAAGTTGAAGCCTTAACGTATATTCGTGGACGTTCTATTCCGGGTCAATTTATTATTATTGATGAAGCTCAGAATCTATCCCGTCATGAAGTCAAAACGATTGTATCGCGTGTAGGTGAAGGCAGTAAAATTGTGCTGGTTGGTGATCCTGATCAAATAGATCATCCTTATCTCGATTCAATCAGCAATGGATTAACGCATGTCGTAGAGCATTTCAAACAAGAAGGAATCAGTGGTCATATTACGCTGGAAAAAGGAGAGCGTTCCAAACTGGCTCAACTGGCTGCTGATTTGCTATAACGTCATTATTAATTTATTAAAAAAGACTCTAGTGTGCATTAGTAGCACACTAGAGTCTTTTGTTTATTATCTATTACTATACTCGTAAATATATGTCTTAATGGTCTGAAGGATTCACTAGAGTAAATTCAGTACCATTTTGCTGATGTAAAAGATTCTTTTCAGCAAATTGATCAAATAAACTAGCAGTAAAGTTAAAATCCAGATGATCGATAGACTGTAATACATACTGAGCACCATCATAACTTTGGATAAAATGATTAAAAAAAGCGATATCTACAAAGTCTGTATTCGAGATATTGGCTTCGATCATTGTCCCTTGCTCACTTTCGAATAAGCAATGTTCACCGTGCCAATGCCATGTCCATTGCATACCCGAATAAAACACAAATTCCTCGGTTGGCTCTACATCATAAATAAGATCAAACAACCATTCGAAATTAGTAGATGTAAGTGGCTTCAATAACAAAGATTTTTGATGATCGGGAATCACTTGTTGCATAGAAGCACATAATTCTCTGGCCATGTCGGTATAGAGTTGGAATAGCTTTAAAATATCAGCTTCGTTAATCATATACAAAATCCTTTCATATCTAGCCTATCCAGTACATACATGTTAGCCGATTAATTCAATGATAGCTCTAGCTGAATTTTCATGAGTTTTGGTTCTGTAGTTACACCAGTAGCTTTTAAATAAGCTATAATTTGTTGTGGATAAAAACCAAGATCAAATTCGTTTTCAAGCATCCGGCAGGTAGTATCAGGCAATTGCAGACCATTAAAAACAAGCTTGTCTACATAAAATTGGATCGTATTTTGAGGCTGATTCACGATTTCGTAATGACCTGTAATATCCAAATCTAAATTGCCTTCTTTGCCATGGATACTCAATTGATTTTGTGCAAATTTGAATTGAAATGATTCTGGTAACTGACCTTGTACATGTAAAAATTGATTCAGTTGTTGCTCATCAATCGAGATGGTGTAATGTGTTCCACTAATCTGGATTGCCCCGGGCTGTGATTTCAAGTAATCCGGGAACTGCTGCATCGATATAGCAATAGCTCTGAAATATTTTTTGACTTCATACAGTCCAATATTTTTCCAATACTCGTTCATTTCATTCATTAATTGACGAGCAATCTCAGGATTAGAACTTGTAGCAAGACTTTGATGAATCGATTGTTGCAAATTAGCTACACGTATACGCTGATTAGATAAATTACTGCTAATCTCTCCTAATTCTGTTGCTGTAGCATATAACTCATTTTTTTGTTGTGTAAGTTGTGTATACTGCTCTTGATAATCACTTAATAGCAACTGGTCATGATCAATAATCATTCGATAGTAATCGTAAAAAGCGATCATTCCCGATAGACTACCTGTAGATAAAAAAAGAGCCCAAAAATCATCTCTTTCTCCTGTATAATAAGAAACAAGCACAGAATCTGCTTGATGTCTTGCTTGTGACAATAGCTTTTCTTGATGAGTCAAACTTTTTTCTAATTGAGTATATTTCGTTTGAGCTACATGTTGCTGATCTGTAATCCGTTTGATTTCTTGATCTAATTCATTCACAGATAGACTATTTTCTAATAACTGTCGTGTTGCTTCGTCTAATTGTGGTGGTGCTTCTAATGCTTGTGCTTGCGCCGAAGAGAACAAACACTGCGAAGTTAGAGCTAAAGTCAAACAGAAGCAGACGATTTTAACCGAATATAAGTATTTCATAGATCGCCCCTCCTTAGCACTTGGATATCTAAGCGCAATTTTTTACAATATTATTCCGAATAATGCATAATCTATCATTATTATAGCATCGTACGTATTACTGTTGAATATGAGTCTAATTATACCCATTTTAAAATGCATGGAGGTTACAAAATTGATTATTGATATTTTTGGAGCAGGAGCTATAGGATTACTTTTTTATAGCAAATTAATAAGTAATGATTCTTCAGCTATTATTCATTTGTGGACACGTACCGTAGAACAAGCATCTATTATCAATCAACAAGGTATAACGATCCAAACATCTACTATAGATCATCATAGTGAACCACAGTTATGGATTCCTTCTGTTACACAAAATGCTTATGCAATTGATGAATTAAATAACTATTCTCATATACCCAAAGCGGATTATATATTAGTCACGGTTAAGCAGAAAGATATAACAGCAGATTTAGTTGGTAAAATTCAGCAACGAGCAGGGGAGCATACTCGTATAATCTGCCTGCAAAATGGAGTACGAACCGATAGTTTATGGCCTTCACCATGGCAGGTTTATGCAGCAATTACCACAGAGGGTGCTAAAAGAATGTCTACAAACGAAGTCCATCATACCGGTATAGGAAAAACGGTTATAGGTAGTCTAAGTAATCTTTCTAGTGCTAGAGTAGGTAATAAGACCAAATCAATAGATAAAGAAGAGCAACTATTAATACAACCTTTGCTAAACAAACTACAACAAGCAGGATTTGATATTCGGTTGTCGAATAATATCGATAAAGATATATATCGGAAGCTTATTATAAATGCTGTAATCAATCCATTAACAGCGATTTGGCGTATAATGAATGGTGAATTACTTGTTTCTGAACAGAGACTATTTGTAATGCAGCAATTGTATAATGAAGTTATTGAAGTATATCAAGCCGCAGGAATAGAGAGTTCTTCTTTATGGTGGGAAGAGATTTTAGAAGTATGCCGTGCTACATCTACCAATACATCATCTATGCTTGCAGATGTATTACAAGGTAAAACAACAGAAATAGAGTGGATTAATGGTAGTATTATTAAAATGGGCCAAGATTACGGTATAGCTACACCCGCAAATTACTGGGTATACCATTTAGTTGAGGCTATGAATAGACAGGAGGATAATTGATGGGGGTATTTTTGGGATTATTATTGAACGGGTTTATCTTTTTAAGTCTAGTTCCGTTTATTCCATTTGTATTAACATATGTGATCAATAGGCTAAAAGGTAAAGAAAAGAAACCAGCGATAGGTATGGCTATGGATGTAACGACTCCTTTTTTATATATTTCTGTAGCCGCTTTGTTCAATAATACATTCAATACCAAAACAGGATTCTATATTTTCTTATTGATTTTATTGTTAGGTATTGGTCTAATTGGTGGTGCACAAAACCGATTAAAAGGAAAAGTGGACTACAAACGATTATTTCGTGCCGTTTGGCGTGTTTCTTTTTTATTGTTGAGTATAGGTTACATTGCTTTATTGATTACTGGCATTCTGCAATACATAACACAATAATTTTGTCGAAAAATGGAATATATTTGCTTGATGTTAGGTATTCGACCGTGACGTGAAGCATAATATACGCTTAAATGTGACAGTTTTATATAAAATAACGAAAAAAAGATGATTTTTTAAATATAAGTTATAGATTTTTTTGACCACTGGTTGTATAATTTAAAAGCATATACCACATTTTTTAGGGGGAAACTGCTAGATGAAGAGAAAAAGTTGGTTAGTACTTATGGCGCTTGTCATGGCGTTCGGAACTTTGCTTGCAGCTTGCGGCAGCGGTTCTAGCAACACAGGAACAAGTGGAGAATCAGGAGATGGCACTACAGCAGCAGCTCAAGACTTACACATTAACATGAGCGCTGAGCCTCCAACGTTTGATCCAGCTCAGGCAAAAGATAGTCAAACAAATACTGCCTTGAGACTAATGTATGAAGGTCTTACACGTCCAGGTACAGATGGTAATCCTGTTCCAGGCGTTGCTGAAAAATGGGATGTTTCTGAAGACGGATTGAAATATACTTTCCATCTTCGTGATAATGCACAATGGAGTAACGGCGAACCTGTAACAGCTAAAGATTTCGCTTATGCTTGGGAACGCGTTCTAAGCCCAAAAACAACTCCAGCATCTGAGTACGCTTACCAACTTTATTACATCAAAAATGGACAAGAATTCAACGAAGGAAAAGTTAAAGATTTCGCTGATGTTGGTGTTAAAGTCGTAGATGACAAAACACTAGAAGTGACTTTGGCTAATCCAACTTCTTACTGGTTGGGATTGACTTCTTTCTACACGTACTACCCTGTTAATCAAAAGAATGTAGAAGCTAACCCACAATGGGCTTCTAAAGCGGATACAATGATTACTAACGGTGCATTCAACTTAACAACTTGGACAACAGGTCAAGAATTGGCTTGGACAAAAAATGCTAAGTATTGGGATGCTTCTAGTATTAAATTAAATACAATCACTTCTTCATTGGTTAACTCTGGAGCTACTGAGTTCTCAAGTTACCAAAGTGGACAATTGGATTATGCTGGAGCACCTACTGGTGAAATTCCAACAGACCAAATTCCAGCTGCAAAACAACAATACCCAGATCAATTCCAAGCTAAAGGTATTGCAAGTACGTACTACTACTTGTTTAACGTTAAAGAAAAACCATTTAACAACTTGAAAATCCGTCAAGCATTCTCTATGGCGATCAACCGTCAAGCGATTGTAGACAACGTAACATTGGGTGGACAAATTCCAGCTTATGGTTATGTACCACCAGGAATCAAAGGTAACAACGAAGAATTCCGTACAGAGTACAAAGATAGCTACTTCACAGAAGATGCTGCTAAAGCTAAACAATTGCTAGCTGAAGGTATGAAAGAAGAAGGTTATACTACTCTTCCTGAAATTACTTTGATTTACAACTCTAGTGAAGCTCACCAAAAAATTGCTTTGGCAATTGCTGATATGTGGAAAAACAATCTTGGTGTAAGTGTTAAAACACAAAACCAAGAGTGGAGCGTGTTCTTGGATAATCGTCAAAGTGGTAACTACCAAATCGCACGTGCAGGTTGGACAGCGGATTATAACGATCCTATGACTTTCTTGGATATGTGGATGACTGGTAATGGCAACAATGATGCAAAATACAGCAATCCTGAATATGACAAATTGTTGAAAGATGCGCAAGCAACTCAAGATAATGCTAAACGTATGGATGATATGTCTAAAGCAGAAAAAATTCTAGTGCAAGATGATATGGCTATGATGCCAATCTATTACTACACTAGCGTTTCATTGGTTAAACCAAATCTTAAAGGTATATTTGTAGACTTTAGTGGTGCAATTGACTTTACTCGTGCTTATTTCCAATAATTAAGTAAGATTTCGGTTTAATGATTGCAGCGGGATATGTATGTGTGGATTCTCCATCCATATATATCCCGTTTTTGCGTGTTTATCATTTTTCCATATATTGCTATTCTAAACATGATAATTTCAAGTTCTACTTGTTATCTATTAGATGAAGTTTTAAAATGAAAAAGTTGTTGAATAATGACGAGCTGTTTTTAAACATATTCAATAAACTAGAAAATGTGATAAAGGAGGTTCTTGGGGAAATGGTTCGTTATATCGCCAGTAAATTTTTGTATATGCTGTTATCATTGTTCATTTTGGCATCAGCTACATTTTTCCTGATGAAAGCTATACCTGGTAATCCGTTTATGTCAGAAAAAAATGTACAGCCTCAAATCAAAGAACGTCTAATGGAGCAGTATGGATTAAATAAACCAATTGCTGAACAGTATTTACAGTACCTAGGAAATTTAGTTAAAGGTGATTTGGGGATTTCGATGAAATACCAAAATCAGGAGGTTACACAACGTATCGCTGATACATTCTCACCTTCATTACAAATCGGTATTTTCGCTATTATTATTTCGATTGTAGCGGGTATTGTATTGGGATTAATCGCTGCACTTTACCATCGCAAATTAATTGATAATGTAGCTATGATTATTGCTGTATTAGGTATCGCTGTTCCGAGTTTTGTATTGGCAACATTGATCCAGTATATTTTTGCTCTAAAACTAGGTTGGTTTGATGTTATGGGCTTTAATGAACCAAGTGACTTTGTACTTCCAGTTATAGCACTTGCTGTTCAACCGATTGCATTTATAGCACGATTAACTCGTTCAAGTATGCTAGAAGTATTGAATGCAGATTATATCAAAACAGCTAAAGCAAAAGGTCTAAATGGTTTTACCATTATGACTAGACACGTTGTACGTAATGGTATTCTTCCAGTAGTTACGTATGTAGGTCCTATGACTGCAAATATCGTAACGGGTTCTGTTGTTATCGAGCAAATCTTCGGTATCGGCGGTATTGGTAGAGTATTCGTAGATAGTATTACTAACCGTGATTATACAATGATTATGGGAGTAACTATTTTCTATGGCGTGTTGTTGATGCTTGCTCGTTTTGTTACAGATATTTTATATGTGCTGGTAGATCCGCGGATCAAATTATCAGGTCGGAAGGGGAGCTAAACGTTGTCAGCTAGCGGAAACAAAAACAATCAAAATGCGACTACAGATGTGGTCGGCGAACCAATCGCACTGCAACAGGAAAGTATCTCTTTATGGCAGGATGCTTGGATTCGTTTAAAAGGTAATAAAGTAGCTATGTTTAGCTTGGGTACTTTGATTCTTATTATTATCGCTTCGATCGTTGGACCAATGATCTCTGCTTTTAACTATTACTCTAATGATTTGATGAATACCAATAAGCCACCTTCTGGAGTTCACTGGTTTGGTACAGATAACCTTGGACGTGATATGTGGGTTCGTACCTGGATGGGTGCACGAATCTCTCTTATCGTAGGTTTGGCAGCAGCAGCAATTGACTTAATTATCGGTATTATTTATGGTGGAATCATGGGTTACTTCGGTGGCCGTGTAGATAACATTATGAACAAATTTTCCGAAATTCTTTATTCTATTCCTTATTTGCTAGTTGTTATTCTATTGTTGGTTGTATTTGAGCCAGGTTTGGGAACAATTATCGTTGCTTTGACTGTAACAGGTTGGATTACGATGTCCTGGATCGTTCGTGGTGAAATTATGCAACTGAAAAGTAGAGACTTCGTATTAGCAGCTCGTTCTATGGGTGCAGGTGCTGGACGTCAATTGTTCAAACATCTTTTGCCTAATGCTTTGGGTCCTATTATTGTTACTGTAACTCTTTCTGTACCAAGTGCTATCTTCTCTGAAGCATTTTTGAGTTTCTTGGGTCTAGGTGTACAGGCTCCTGTCGCTTCATTGGGTTCTATGATCAATGATGCATTAACAGGATGGAATTTGTATCCTTGGCGTATGTGGTTCCCGGCTGCTCTAATCTGTTTGACAATGCTTGCATTTAACTTGCTAGGCGACGGTCTTAGAGACGCTCTGGATCCAAAATTGAGAAAATAAAATCTATAGGAGGTGGAACAAGTGGAGAAAATCTTAACAGTAAAGAATTTAAGCGTATCCTTTCAAACGCGTGCTGGTGAATTTGATGCGGTAAAAGATGTCAATTTTGAAATTGGCAAAGGCGAAACGCTAGGTATTGTTGGGGAATCCGGTAGTGGTAAGAGTGTAACAGCTCAAACAATTATGCGTCTGATTCCTTCTCCGCCTTCTAAGATCAAAAGTGGAGAGATTGAATTCCTAGGTCAAAGTCTACTTGCTAAAACGGATAAACAAATGGAAGCAATTCGTGGTAAAGATATCGGCATGATTTTCCAAGATCCGATGACTTCCTTGAATCCAACAATTAAAGTAGGTAAACAAATTACAGAAGTATTGCGTAAACATCAAAATATGTCTTCTGCTCAAGCTAAAGAAAGTGCGCTTGAAATGTTACGACTGGTTGGTATCAAAAATTCTGATGTTCGTTTTAATCAATATCCTCACCAATTCTCTGGTGGTATGCGCCAACGTGCGATGATTGCAATCGCTCTAGCTTGTCGTCCATCATTGCTAATTGCGGATGAGCCTACAACAGCACTAGACGTAACGATTCAAGCTCAGATCCTTGATCTGATGAAAGATATGCAACAAAAATTGGGTACTTCAATCATTTTGATTACCCATGACCTTGGTGTAGTAGCAGGTATGTGTGATCGCGTGGTTGTTATGAAAGAAGGCGATGTTGTTGAAACAGGAACAACTGCTGAAATTTTCAAAAACCCTCAACATCCATATACACAACGTTTGCTTAATGCATTACCACGTTTGGATGAGCCTAAAAAACCTAAATTAGCGTCTGCTAAACTTAATCTAGACCCACGTAAACCGTTGGTTGAAGTAAAAGGATTGAAACAGCATTTTAATTTAGGTAAAGGTAATATCCTTAAAGCGGTTAATGATATTAGCTTCAACATCTACGAAGGTGAGACACTTGGGGTTGTAGGAGAATCTGGTTGTGGTAAATCAACAACAGGGCGTACGATTCTTCGTTTATACGAACCTACCGGTGGTAGTGTGAAGTTTAACGGAACAGACATTTATGATCTGTCTCCACGCAAAATGAAAAACATGCGTAAAGATATGCAAATGATCTTCCAAGATCCATATGCTTCTTTGAACCCTCGTTTTAATATTATGGACATTATCGGCGAGTCTCTAGATATTCATGGTCTGGTGAATAGCCGTGCTGAACGTAAAAAACGTGTAGAAGAATTGCTGGATATGGTAGGCTTGAACCCAAGTCATGCTCTTCGTTATCCTCATGAATTCTCCGGTGGTCAAAGACAACGTATCGGGATTGCTCGTGCACTTGCTGTAGATCCTAAATTTATTATCTGTGATGAGCCATTGTCTGCTTTGGACGTATCGATTCAAGCACAGATTGTTAAATTGCTAGAAGAACTACAACAACGTCTTGGATTGACTTATTTGTTTATTGCGCATGATTTATCGATGGTAAAACATATCAGTGACCGTGTAGCGGTTATGTATATGGGTAAAATTGTAGAATTGGCTGAAAGTGAAGAACTGTATGCTAATCCTCTACATCCTTACACCAAAACTTTGCTATCTGCGATTCCTATTCCTGATCCAGAAGTAGAAGCAAATAAACGTAGAATCTTATTGCCTGAAGAACATCTTGCCGCTTCTCAAGAAGCAGCAGCAACTTTGGCAGCTAAAGATCCGTTTAATTTAGAAAATTCTCAGTTGATCGAAGTATCTGAAGGTCACTGGGTTTCTCAACCTTCTGCTTAATTTATACTTTCAAATCAAAAAACCGCCATTTGCTGGCGGTTTTTTGGTTGTTACTAAAAATATTCAAATATTTTAAGAATAGCTTTTGACTAAACAGTACTAACTTCGTTACAATCAAATAAGATTTAATAAGTTACGATTAGTAACAATCAAAAGCAATAGCGATGAGGAGGACTTCACCCCATGAATGTGATTCCGGAGAGCCTACCCGCGAATCAGCCGCTCGCTGAGCGGTACATCAATGATTTTGCATCGGTAAGCAGTTTGTATAATATGAATGTCTCTGATCCACAAACATGGATCAAACGTGCAGAATGGCTGGATCAGAGTAAAGACTCCCGAATCGACCGTGGAGCTTTAGTTGACTGCTTAACCATATATAACGGTAAGTACAATAATCATGAAGCTGTACAGCAATCTTTAGCAACACTACGAACAGATGAAGCACTTGTGATGGTAGGTGGACAACAAAGCGGACTATTTACAGGCCCACTGTTAGTCATTTACAAAGTGATTACATTGTTAGCATCTGCGCGTGAAGCGTCACAGCGTCTACAACGTCCAATCGTACCTGTATTCTGGATAGCAGGTGAAGATCATGACTGGGATGAAGTGAATCATACGTATCTACCTGATCAAGATGGAGCGGCTGTCAAAATTCGCTTAGATCATGAACGTGGTGGACATTCACCGGTGAGTCGTACATTTATTCATGAACAGAATACTGAACATATTTTGAATCAATTTGAAAGTCTGTTACCGGATACTGAAAATAAAAATCAATGGACACAGACATTGCGAAATATTATGGAGCATGCTACAGATTTGAGTAGTGCCTTTGCTGAACAATTGGGTCTTTTATTTGGCCGTTTTGGATTGGTACTCATCGATTCAGATGATGCTGCTATTCGTCGCTTAGAAATTCCAGTATTTCGTCAATTGATAGAACATAACGATAAATTGACGCAAGCATATATGTCTGCTGCTGAGCAAGTAAGACAGTATGGATATGAAGAACAAGCGACAGTAGATGAAGAAAGTGCTAATTTGTTCTATATCCATAGTGATGAAGTATATACCAACGAACGTTTGTTATTGTTCAAACGCAATGGGATGTTTACAGATCGTAAAGGATTAGTTGTTTTTACCAAACAAGAGTTGTTACAGTTGTTAGAACAATATCCAGAACGGTTTAGCAACAATGTATTAACACGTCCTTTGATGCAGGATTCATTATTCCCTGTACTTAGTACCATTTTGGGAACAGGCGAGATTGCATATTGGGCGTTAACAAAACAAGCATTTCCTGTCTTGAATCTACAAATGCCTCCGATTGTTCCTAGAATGTTATTTACAATGGTGGAAGAAAAAGTTAAAATTTTGATGCAACAGTATCAATTAACATTTGATGATGTCAGACAACGCTTTGATGATATTCGTCAGATCTGGTTAAGTGAGCAAGAAGATTATCATTTAGAAAAAAGATTCACTACATTCCGCGAGCAATTTCAACAATTGTATGCGCCTTTTGTAGACTCTTTGCATGAGATCGATCCTTCATTACCGCATCTCGGAGAAACGACTCAGCATAAGATTGATTTGCAAATTGATTATTTGTACCGCAAAAGTCAAAATGCGATAGCACGTCAACATCAGACAGGATTACAACGTTTGGATCGAATCGCGTATGCGTTGTATCCGTTTGGCAAGCCGCAAGAACGTACGATCAACAGCTATTACTATCTTGGACGTTACGGAGAGCGCTGGATCGATCAATTGTTAACCCTTGAGCCTGATTTTAACGGTTCGCATCGTCTTGTTTATTTATAAAAATAGGTTATCTATTCCAACTAACAAAGGAGAACTGTACAATGACATCATCTATTCAAGCAAGTATTGTTGCCGATATGGCACTTGCTCCTGAGGGACATCTTAAAATTGATTGGGCATCTTCTCATATGCCGGTATTAAATCGTATTCGAGCAGAATTTGAAAGAGATTTGCCTTTCAAAGGTTTGAATGTAACGATCTGTTTGCACTTGGAGGCTAAAACCGCTTATTTGGCTAAAGTTATCCAAGCCGGTGGAGCTAATGTCACTATTACAGGTAGCAATCCCTTGTCTACACAAGATGATGTATGTGCAGCTTTGGTAGAAGACGGTATTACTGTATTTGCAAAATATAATCCAGGTGTTGAAGAATATAAAAGCTTGAACTTAAAAGCATTAGAAGCGAAGCCTGATCTGATTATTGATGATGGTGGCGATCTGATTACATTTTTGTATGGAGAACGTCCTGATCTATTATCAACAATTCGTGGTGGAGCAGAAGAAACCACAACTGGAATCATCCGTCTCAAAGCTTTACAAAAAGAAGGAACGCTGAAAATTCCAATGGTTGCTGTAAATGATGCGTATTGTAAGCATCTATTTGATAACCGTTACGGAACAGGACAATCCGCTTTTGATGGTATTATTCGTACAACCAACTTAATTATCGCAGGTAAAACAGTTGTAGTAGTAGGTTATGGCTGGTGTGGTAAAGGTATAGCGATGCGTGCTAAAGGTTTGGGTGCTAATGTTATCGTAACCGAGGTTGATCCAATCAAGGCGGTAGAAGCACATATGGACGGCTTTGGTGTGATGCCGATGAATGAAGCCGCCAAGCATGGTGACTTCTTTATTACAGTAACAGGAAATAAAAGTGTTATTGCAGGCGAACACTATGACGTGATGAAAGATGGCGCTGTGATTGCAAATGCTGGACATTTTGACGTTGAAGCGAATAAGCCTGATCTAGCAGCTCGTTCTCAATCGATTCGTACAGTTCGCAAAAATATTGAAGAATACAAATTGACTGATGGACGCCGTATTTATCTGCTTGCAGAAGGTCGTCTGGTTAACTTGGGAGCAGCAGATGGTCATCCGGTTGAAATTATGGATATGACTTTTGCTTTGCAAGCAGTAGGTCTTCGTTATGTGAGCGAACACTATGAGCAGTTGGAAGCAGGAGTGATCAGTGTGCCTTATGAACTGGATGAGCAAGTGGCACGCTTTAAACTAGAAAGTCTAGGTATTCATATTGATACATTGACTGAAGAACAAAAATTATATTTAGATAGCTGGTCGTAATCTGTAAGCAATCTCAATATATTTAAAAAATAAAATAAAAGTTACTCATGCATAACAAAAAGAACTGATTTTTCCGATAAAGAGAAATCGGTTCTTTTTTATGCCTATTTTTGCAAATGAATTGGCTGATTTACATAAAATAAAATTTTTCAGTATTTTTCTAAAAAAAAATGATATTAAAAAAGGATTTTGATTTTCTGCGTCGAATCTATTATGCTTATGGTAGTGGTGGATAGTGGGACAAAGTGGGAGACTATGGTTAAGAGGAGTGAAACGTCAATGTTTATGGGAGAATTTCAACATAGCATTGATGAAAAAGGTCGGATTATTATTCCTTCCAAATTTCGTGAACAACTCGGAACTTCGTTTGTAGTCACCCGCGGATTGGATCATTGTCTATTCGTCTATCCTATGGAGGAGTGGTCCCTCCTTGAGCAAAAGCTCAAATCTCTACCGCTGATGAAAGCGGATGCCCGTGCATTTAGTCGTTTTTTCTTCTCCGGTGCAACCGAAGTGGAATGGGATAAGCAGGGCAGAGTCAATCTGCCGGGAAATTTACGGCAGTATGCCAAACTCGAAAAAGAGTGTGTTATTATTGGCGTTTCGAATCGGGTAGAGATTTGGAGTAAAGAAACATGGTCAGAGTATTATGATACTTCTGAACAATCTTTTAATGAAATTGCAGAAAAGCTGGTTGATTTTGATTTCGACCTGTAATCGTCCGGGAGGTTTACATCTTGTTTCATCACATCACAGTATTAAAAGAAGAAGCGACAAAAGCACTTCAGGTTAAGCCTGATGGTATTTACGTTGACTGCACACTCGGGGGAGCTGGTCATAGTTCAGTTATTGCTGCTGAACTTGGAGCAGGCGGAAGACTAATAGCTTTTGATCAAGATGATACGGCACTTGCCAATGCGAAAATAGTACTTGCACCTTATGAAGATCGAGTAACGTTGATCAAAAGCAATTTCCGTCAATTGGAAGAGTCGCTATTGGCAGCAGGAGTACCGGTCAAAGATGGAGTTCCGCAAGTAGATGGCATTTTGTTCGATCTTGGCGTTTCTTCACCTCAATTCGACGACGGTGACAGAGGATTCAGCTATAACCATGATGCAACTTTGGATATGAGAATGGATCAATCTGCCGAACTCACAGCCAAAACTATAGTGAATACTTGGCCGGAAGAAGAAATCGCCCGCATTTTATATCGATATGGTGAAGAAAAATTTTCAAGACGGATTGCTAAAGTCATTGTTGCCAAGCGAAGTATCCAGCCGATCGAAACAACGGGGGAACTGGCTGAACTTGTCAAAGAAGGCATTCCAGCAGCAGCAAGAAGAACAGGGGGACATCCTGCGAAACGGAGTTTTCAAGCACTTCGTATTGCTGTAAATGATGAATTAGGTGCTTTTGAAGAAGCTCTTCATCAAGCAGTACGTTGTCTAACGCCTGGGGGAAGAGCAGCGGTTATCACGTTTCATTCTTTAGAAGACCGTATTTGCAAACAAATTTTTGCGGAATATGTGGAAAAAAACGTCTCACCACCTGGTTTTCCAGTCTACGTTAGTACTGGTGGAGAACTGAAGTTGATTAATCGCAAACCAATCCTTCCTTCGGAAGAAGAATTGGAAGAGAATTCGCGTGCAAGATCGGCTAAATTGCGTGTTGCCGAAAAGGTGGAAAAACAAACGAAAACTTAATTTAGAGGAGACGGATCAATGGCTTATACGCGCGGCAATCTAGCTGTCAAAGAACAATCGGCTGAAAAAGCTGCTCGACGATATCGTGAGACTACAAAGGTAGTCCTACGTCGTAGCGCACTTCCAACGAAAGAAAAGCTGCTTTATTTGATGACTATCATTTTTTGTGCGACAGTAGCAAGTGTAATTGTTTTTCAATATGCACATATCTATGAAGTGAATAAAAATATTCAAAGTATGGATAGTGAAACGGCAAGTATTAAAAAGCAAACGACACAAAACGAAATTCGCAAATATTCGTTACAAGATCAAATTGTTGAACGTGCCACTGCTCTAGGTTACATAGAGCCTACGGATACGGCTCCGATCCAAGTATCTCGGGTAAAGGGAACAGAAGCAACAACCTCGACGACGGATGAGACACAAGGCAAGTAAAACGGGGGAAACAACAGTGAATAAGAGAATAAAACTTCGTACTTTATTTATAGGGGGATGTATTACCCTCTTTTTTGCTGTACTGATTATTAAAGTATTCTGGCTACAAGTGGTTCAAACAGGTAACTGGACTGACAAAGCTATTAAACAATGGACAGCTAACAATGATATTTCAGCTAAGCGTGGTACGATTACAGACCGTAATGGTAATGATCTAGCAATGGATGCTCCGGCTTATAATGTTGCTCTTAATCCTAAAATCATCGCTGAGTATGGGATTAAAAGTGATGTTGTAAGCCAGCTTCACGCTATTTTAGGCACCGATGAAACAGAAATTGAAAAGCAAGCCACTTCTGTATTGACCAGTGGAGATAATATCGGTCAACTTCGTACTTGGCGTGAGCTCAATTCAGGTGGTCGTCTAATCGATCAAGAAAAAGCTGATCAAATCAATGCTTTTATCAAACAACTAAAAGAAAAAACTGGTCAAAAATGGGATGTTGGTGTGTATTTAAGCGCTGATTCCAAACGCTTTTATCCTAAAAACGAATTAGCGGCTCATGTTATTGGTTATACGAACAAAGATGGCAATGCTGTTGCGGGAATTGAAGCGTATTATGATGAAAAGCTTAAAGGGACAGATGGTCATATTCAATATCTTCGTGATAAACAAGGAGATAAATTACCAGATTCCAAAGATGTCTATACTCCTGCTAAAGATGGAGATAATCTGACGTTAACGATTGATGAGACAATTCAGTATTATATTGAACAAGCTATGAAAGATGCTTATGAACAATTAAAACCTGAAAGTATTACAGTGATTGCAGCAGATCCTAATACGATGGAAATTCTAGGTATGGCAAATATGCCAACTTTTAATCCTAATAAGTTTAATGAAGTTACCAATCCTATAGATTTTCGTAATCTGGCTGTCAAAGCGATCTATGAACCAGGTTCTACATTTAAGATTGTTACTCTTTCTGGAGCAGTACAAGAAAATTTATTCAATCCTAATGCTACTTATCAATCAGGTTCTATTCAAGTAGGAGGTACAACACTGCATGACTTGAATCATAGTGGATGGGGAACGATTAGTTACTTAGAAGGTCTGAAGCGTTCAAGTAATGTAGCTTTTGTTAACCTTGGTTATAAGATGCTTGGTGCAGAACGTTTGCGTAAATATATTGATTCGTTTGGATTTGGTGAACAGACAGGCATCGAATTGCCTGGTGAAGCTAAAGGTGCTATTACTTTCCATCCTAATATTCCGACAGAAGTAGCAACTGCTGCTTACGGACATGGATTGGTACAGGTGACACCGATTCAACAGTTAGCCGCTATTTCTGCGGTAGCCAATGGTGGGAAATTATTAACACCACACCTAGTCAAATCGATCACTGATCCCAATACAGGAGTCACTGAAAATACACAGACTAAAGTCGTTCGTCAAGTCGTTGACCCGTTAACTTCTGAGAAAGTACGTGGTTATCTGGAACAGGTCGTTTCGGATCAGGAAATTGGAACAGGTCGTCATGCTTATATTGATGGTTATCGTGTTGCAGGTAAAACAGGTACTGCTATTAAAGTTATCAATGGTAAGTATGATTATACGAAGCAAGTGGTATCTTTTGTAGGATTTGCACCTGCTAATGATCCTAAGATCGCTATGATCGTAGTGATTGACCAACCGTCAGATTCGAAGCTAGGCGGAGGTACAGCAGCAGCTCCGGTATTTAAAAAAATCGTGAGTCAAGTGTTGCCTTATATGGGTATTTCTAAAGTCTTTGACGATGGTGAAAAAAAACCTAAAGCAGAAGTGGATTCTAAAAAACTAATGGCTTCCTATACTGCTCCTACACTAACAGGTAAAATGCTTGCAGATGCGAAGAAAAAATTGCTTGCAGATGGTATTTCCTATACAACAGTAGGATCAGGTACAAAAGTCGTCAAACAGTATCCAGCTAGTGGAGCAGCTATGACAGGCGGACAAACCATTTATTTGATGACAGAAGATCCAACCAAAATGAGTATTCCTGATCTAAAAGGTGAATCGTTGCGGGATGCTCTGCAAATCTTATCGTTGATGAAAGTAGAAGTAACAGCGACAGGCGAAGGATATGTATCTGAACAGGTAGAGTCTTCTAGTAGTGGTAGACGATCTGTAACACTTACACTTAAATCTGCTCGAGCAACAGTCACAGGAGTCGATGATACAGAAGAAGATCCAGCGACTTCAGTTGAAGCCACCACACCAAAAGATGGAGCAACAGACAGTACAGAATCTACATCTTCTGAAGGGTCTTCAACAGACAAAGATACTTCTACAGATCCAAATGCTACAGAATCAAAAGATACAACATCTTCCGATACCAAAACAGATTCTGGCACTACTACTGAAAGTAGTACGGATAGTAAGGGTAAATCGGAAAGCAGTACAGAGCAAAGCCCTACAAGTAGTCTTAAAATTCCAGAGCCTACCGGGGCGCCAACGAATTAATGTAATCTACGATCACCCGGCATCATCAGCAAAGATAGAGTGCAATTGACTCTATCTTTTGTCTGCTATTTGTCGGGTATCGTTATTAATATTTAGAAAAGAGGTAAAACTATGCTTTTGTCAGAAGCAGCACATCTGCTGATCACATCTCAAGTGCTAGGTGATGTTCACACGAAAATATCCGGTATGGAGATTGATTCTCGCAAAGTGAAGTCAGGTGATCTGTTTATCTGTCTGCCTGGTTTTACAGTAGATGGACATGATTATGCCGCTCAAGCGATTCAAAAAGGTGCTACTGCCTTAGTAGTAGAACGTCAACTTGAATTAGATATTCCACAATTGATCGTTAGTAGTTGCCGTCACGCGATGGCTGTATTATCTGATCATTTTTTTGAATATCCAAGTAGAACGTTAAATATGATCGGAATTACAGGAACAAATGGTAAAACCACAACTTCTTATCTGATTGAGCGTATTATGAATGATGCACATATCAATACAGGGTTGATCGGAACTATTGAAATGCGTTATAACGGTACAGCAACACCTATGCCTCGTACAACACCAGAAGCGTTAGAGTTACAACGTTTATTACACGAAATGGTGCAAGCAAATGTAAAAAGTTGTGTGATGGAAGTATCCTCTCATGCTCTAGAGCAAGGAAGAGTAAAAGGAACAGATTACCGTACAGCTATTTTTACAAATATAAGTCAAGACCATCTCGATTATCATGAGACGATGGAAGAGTACATTGCAGCCAAAGGGCTGTTTTTTGCACGTTTGGGGAACCGTTATGAAATAGATCCTGCAAAGCGTAAATATGCTGTTTTGAACAACGACGATCCTGCTGCTGAATATTTCCGTAAAATTACAGCTGCAGATGTGATTACATATGGAGTCGATCATCCTGCCGATGTACATGCTTCACAGATTAGAATTACATCTCAAGGCACGACTTTCCAAGTGGATACGTTTAAAGGCAATACAGAAATCACACTTCAAATGGTCGGCAAATTCAATGTTTATAATGCTTTAGCAGCGATCACAGCTGCTCTCATTGAGAATATTCCGTTAGAACACATAAAGTCTAGTCTTGAACAGATTGCCGGTGTAGATGGGCGTGTAGAGTCTGTAGATGGCGGTCAACCTTTTGCAGTGATTGTGGATTACGCTCATACACCGGATGGATTGGAAAATGTATTGCGTACGATCAAGGAATTTGCAGAAGGTAATATTATTACTGTTTTTGGATGCGGTGGTGATCGTGATCGGAGCAAACGACCTTTGATGGGACAGATTGCTGCTAAATATAGTGATTATGTATTTATTACTTCAGATAATCCGCGTACAGAAGAGCCAGCTACTATTTTGGAAGATATTCAAAAAGGATTAGAAGAGCAACAGATTGCTACAGACAAATACGAATCTATTATTGATCGCAGACAAGCGATTGAAAAAGCGGTTGAAATGGCTAAGCCAGGAGATGTAGTATTGATTGCGGGCAAAGGTCATGAGACGTATCAGATTATCGGTCAACAAACATTAGATTTTGATGATCGTTTGGTAGCCAAAGAAGCGATAAGGGGTCTTTACAAGTGATAAATACAACACTCGGTCAAATAGCCGATATATGTGGTGGACAGCTTCAAGGTTCAGCAGATACCTGTTTAAAAGGCGTTAGTATTAACTCCCGTCAATTGGTTGAAGGCGGATTATTTATTCCTATTGTTGGTGAAAAGTTCGATGGACATAAATTTGTGACATCAGCCTTAACTGAAGGAGCGGTAGCTTCATTATGGCAACATGATCATGGAACACCACCGTCTGGAAATATAGTCATTGTTCAAGATACTCTACAAGCACTACAACAACTAGCTGAAGCGTATGTTCAACAAACAGGTGTAAAAGTAGTCGGTATTACAGGTTCGAATGGTAAAACGACAACAAAAGATATCGTTTATGCTTTGCTAGCAGAAGCTTATCAAGTGCACAAAACAGAAGGTAATTTCAATAATCATATAGGACTGCCTTTGACCATATTAGCAATGCCTGAACAGACTGAAATCTTGATTTTAGAAATGGGTATGAGTGGACGCGGCGAGATTGAACTGCTATCAAATATCGCTCATCCGGAGACAACGATTATTACCAATATTGGTGAATCTCATCTTCAGCAGTTGGGCAGTCGGGAAGAAATCGCACGTGCCAAATTAGAAATTGTCAGTGGATTACGTTCAGAAGGCTTACTTGTCTATTTAGGTGATGAACCTTTATTAAAACAAATTTTGGCGGAACCCGCATTTGAGCAAAAAGAGATGCGTAAAATAACATTTGGGCTGGATCATACGAACAATGTGTATCCAACAGGGGTAATGTTTCAAGGCAAACATACTGTTTTCACAACAAATAGTGAAGCAGACGAAGCATGGACATTGCCTTTACTAGGTATGCATAATGTGACCAATGCTTTAGCAGCAATAACAGTAGCTCAACATTATGGGGTCACAGCAGAACATATCCGTCAAGGCTTATCCAAGCTACAACTTACAGGAATGAGAATTGAGATCATTCAAGGTCGTAATGGAATCACTTTGTTAAATGATGCTTATAATGCAAGTCCTACTTCAATGAAAGCCGCTATAGACGTATTAGGTAATCTCAAAGGATATCATCGTAAAATTGCAGTACTCGGTGATATGTTAGAGTTGGGCGAAGAGGAAGCGATATATCATCAAGAAGTAGGAAAATATATCGATGGACAAGCAGATCTGTTATTCACGTATGGTGTGCTTGGACAACAGATAGCTAATGGAGCTGCTAAAGTATTAGATGCTTCTCAGATTCATTCTTATCTTTCCAAACAAGAACTGATTAACGATCTATTGCAAATGGCTCAGGAGAAAGATGCTATCTTATTTAAAGCATCGCGCGGGATGAAGTTAGAAGAAGTCGTACAGGCGCTGATGCCTGATTCAACAAGTAACGCAGAGGCGCTGGAGGAGTAAAACGACATGGATTTTCGAATATTATTTTTAACAGCAGCAGTTTCATTTGTATTGGCAGTGATTGCTGCACCGCTTTTAATTCCGGTATTGCGCCGTATGAAGTTTGGACAACAAGTACGTGATGATGGCCCACAGAGTCATTTGAAAAAAGCAGGTACGCCGACTATGGGCGGTATTATCATTATGATTGCTTTTACATTAGCGTACGTAAAATTTTCTGTAGTAGATACTAACTTCTGGGTGTTATTGGTAGCTACACTTGGATTCGGGTTAGTAGGGTTTTTGGATGACTTTATTAAAATTGGTTTGAAACGTTCACTTGGACTAACAGCAAAACAAAAGTTGTTTGGACAGTTGTTATTTTCTGCAATTGTCTGTTATATTTTGCTCAAAAGCGGACATAGCACAGCACTAGGTATTCCTGCTACATCATTTTCATTTGATTGGGGTCCTTGGTTTTATTATCCATTTATTGTGATTATGTTGCTGGCGATCAGTAATGCAGTTAACTTTACCGATGGATTAGACGGATTATTGTCCGGGGTAAGTGCGATAGCTTTTGCAGCGTATGCAGTAGTAGCGGTTCAAGCGACTTCACCTGCGGCAGCAGTATGTGCAGCAGCTATGATCGGTGCTGTGATCGGATTTTTAATATTTAATATGCATCCAGCTAAAGTATTTATGGGTGATATGGGTTCTTTAGGTATCGGCGGAGCGATTGGTGGCATAGCGATTGTAACCAAAAGCGAATTGCTCTTTTTAATTATTGGTGCTGTTTTCGTGATTGAATTGCTGTCTGTTGTAATACAGGTTGTATCTTACAAAACAAGAAACGGGAAACGGGTCTTTAAGATGGCGCCGATTCATCATCATTTTGAATTGTCAGGTTGGTCTGAATGGCGTGTAGTAACTACATTCTGGGCAGTTAGTCTAGTATTAGCAGTGATCGGAATTTATTTGAGCAAGGGGTTGTAATACATGAATGATCCTGAGACATATCGTGGACAACAAGTGATCGTAATCGGATTAGCACGAAGTGGCGTAGAAGCAGCCAAAGCTTTGCATCGTCTGGGAGCTATTGTAACGGTTAACGATTTGAAGCCAAGAGAACAATCACCAGAAGCAGCAGAGTTAGAAGCTTTGGATATTCAAGTGATTTGTGGAGGGCATCCTGAAGGTTTGATTCATAAAGGGATCGCTCTTATGGTCAAAAATCCAGGTATTCCTTATACAGCTCCTCCAATCAAACAAGCACTCGATCTAGGGATAGAAGTGATCACAGAAGTTGAATTAGCTTATCGTATCTCTGATGTGCCCATGATTGGGATTACAGGATCTAACGGTAAAACGACCACAACGACATGGGTAGGCAAAATGTTGGAAGCTAATCATCTTCATCCTATCGTAGGTGGTAATATAGGGATTCCATTATGTGAAGCTGTTAGTGACGCTCAGCCAGAGAATTGGATTGTAGCCGAATTAAGTAGCTTTCAATTGAAAGGCACACGTGATTTTAATCCGAAAATCGCTTGTCTATTAAATGTAGCAGAGACACATCTGGATTATCATGGTTCGATGGATGATTATGTTTCTTCCAAACGTAAAATTTTTGAAAATCAAGGCAAAGACGATACAGCAATTATTAATTGGGATGACAGTTATTGCCGTAGCCTTGTGCCTTATATTCAAGCGGGTACTTTAATTCCATTTTCGATCACAGAGAACTTGGGCAATTATATATCAGCAGCCAAGCCATCCGCTTCAGCTACGCATTCACCATTATCAGCAGGATTATACGTATCTCCTGCCTATATTCCAGAAATGGAAGATGAATTACCGCGTACAATGATGTATTGTGATCAAGATGGAGAAGTGGCTATTTTACCTGTACATGAATTGGGTATACCTGGTCGTTACAATGTCGCCAATGCGTTAGCAGCTTGTGCGATTGCTATTACAGCTGGATGTCGTCCTCAAGATCTGGCTGATGTCTTACGTGATTTCCGAGGTGTAGAACATCGCTTAGAATATGTAAAAGAACATGATCAAGTGCAGTATTACAACAATTCCAAAGCAACCAATGCCAAAGCAACGATGACAGCATTATCCGCTTTTCAAGATAAAGGCATTGTACTGATTGCTGGGGGTCTGGATCGTGGTTCTGATTATATGGATTTGTTACCTGTATTTCAGCAACAGGTTAAAGCGTTAGTTGTTTTGGGACAGACCCGTCACAAATTAGCTAAAGTAGCAGAACTTGCTGGAATTACAAAAGTACAAATTATCGAAGAATCAGAGCAACCTGACTTAGCTATCAAGCAAGCAGTAGAGCAAGCAGCAATGTTTGCTGAACCGGATAATATTGTATTATTATCTCCTGCATGTGCAAGCTGGGATATGTTCTCCTCTTATGAAGAACGTGGTCGTGCTTTTAAAGAAGCTGTACACCAGCTATAAGGTTCAACTGAGATAAGTAGCATAAAACGTACATCTACTTTACAATAGATCATTCAGCTACTTAACGAATAAATAACAATAATGAAATTTGAATTAAGGAGGTGATTTATCATGCGGGTCGTATTGACCGGCGGAGGTACAGGTGGTCATATCTATCCAGCACTTGCGATTGCTCAGCAGTGTGAGACCGAAGGATTAGATGCTGAATTTTTATATATTGGTGGCAAAAGAGGATTGGAAAACAAAATTGTTCCTGAAGAAAAAATCCCTTTTGAATCTATTGATATTACCGGTTTTAGACGCAAGTTATTTTCTTTAGAAAATTTCAAAACGATAAATCGCTTCATTCAGGGTGTGAAAACTTCAAAACAGTTATTGAAAGAATTTAAGCCTGATGTGGTCATAGGAACAGGTGGCTATGTATGTGGCCCTGTAGTATATGCCGCTGCCAAGCTTAAAATACCAACTATTGTACATGAGCAAAATGCGATTCCTGGATTAACGAATCAATTTTTGAGTGGATATGCAAGTACAGTAGCTGTAAGTTTTCAAGATTCAGTGAATCGTTTTCCGCGTTCAAAGCATGTGATGTTTACAGGCAACCCGCGGGCGACTATGGTACAAAATGCAAATCGTGAACGTGGACTTGCTTCCTTAGGTCTACCTGCTGATGCACAGATTGTATTAGTTGTAGGAGGTAGCCGGGGCGCTAGAGCACTTGTAGAAGCAATGGTTCAAATTGCTCCTTTGCTCAAACAAAACAATCCAGCGGTACATTATGTATTTGTAACAGGCGAAATTTATTACGAAGAAATTCGCGAACGTATTCGAGATGCTGTAGGATCATTTCCTTATTATCTTCATGTACTTCCGTATATTCCTAATATGCCCGAAGTTCTAGCAGCTACTTCGTTGTTAATCGGTCGTGCAGGGGCTTCTTCGTTGGCTGAGGTCACTTCATTAGGTACGCCATCTATATTAATACCGTCACCTAATGTTACAAATAATCATCAAGAAGCTAATGCTTGGGCTTTACAAAAAGCAGGCGCAGCAGAAGTATTATTAGAGCGTGAGTTGACAGGGGAATCATTGTTAGCTCGAATAGATAAAGTAATGAGTGATGAAGAGGTTAGACAGAACATGTCCAAAGCAGCAACAAGCTTGGGTACACCTCAATCTGCATTTTTGATTGTTGAAGAAATGAAGCGTTTGTCAGGTGTTCTGTCCCGCTAGAAGGGGGAAGTTAACAAAATGCAGCAGTGGATGAATCTTTTATCCCAGCATGCTGTCGGTCAAGTTCTTATCAATGAACCGTTAGCAAAATATACAACATGGAGAATTGGCGGACCTGCTGATGTACTGGTAATACCCAGCAATCAAGATGAGCTAAGTACACTTATGACTATTTTGCATGAGCATGATATTCAGTGGACACAGCTAGGACGAGGTTCTAATCTGTTAGTCGCAGATAAAGGAATTCGCGGAGTGGTTATCAAATTAGGCGAAGGTTTTGATTACGCTAGATTTGAAGAAGATCGGATTATTGCAGGTGGTGCACACTCTGTCGTCAAACTTTGTGTTTTAGCTGCTAAAAAAGGATTGTCTGGTCTTGAATTTGCTGGCGGTATTCCGGGGTCTGTAGGTGGCGCTGTCTATATGAACGCAGGAGCTCATGGATCAGATACATCTAAGATTTTGCAGTCTGCTCGAATAGTTCTTCATGATGGACAAATCGTGACCTATAGCGTAGAAGATATGCAATATGCTTACCGTCATTCGATTTTGCAAGAACAACCTGGAATCGTTGTTGAAGCCTCATTTCAAATGAAAACAGGCGATCGCGATACCATTATGGCTGAAATGAATAAACATAAAGATCGTAGACGGATTACACAACCTTTACAGCAACCTTCAGCAGGAAGTGTTTTCCGCAATCCACCTGGAGATCATTCTGCTCGCTTAATCGAATCAGCAGGACTCAAAGGATACCGGATTGGTGGAGCCGAAATATCGACTCAACATGCTAACTTTATTGTAAATGTGGGACAAAGTACCGCAGCTGATGTATTAGAGTTAATATCACATGTGCAACAAGAAGTATCTAAACAGTTTGGCGTACAACTTCAACCTGAAGTATATCTGATGGGTGAAAAGTAAAAGTGAACCGTATCAAACCGTAGCCAAAGCACATTTAGGTATTCAGCATTCTGCATGATATAATGACAAAGACTTTATTTCAGACAAGTGGATGACTGAATTCAGTTGGTACAAAAGACTATATTGAATAAAACCTAAAAAAGATTTGTGGAGATCGCTATGGTAAAGCAAAAATTAACTGTTATTCCAAATAACAAACCGGCTGGCAATCGGAGACCTTCCTTTAATCCAAAAATAACTCGTAAAACGCGATTGATTATTTTATTGTCGCTTATCCTTTTAGTCGTAATCGGAATTGTATTTTGGTTTTCGCCTATTGGTAAAATATCTCAGATCACGTTTAAAGGAAATACGTTTACAGCCAAAACCGATTTGTTAAATGTAAGTGGATTGGCGAAAGGAAATGCATTTTTTGGTACATCGGCTACAACGATCGAAAAGCGATTATTAACGATCAGTTCGATCCAAGATGCAGAAGTGATCAAGCATTTTCCAGGTCAAATTGATGTGACGATCAAAGAATATCCTGTAGTTGCTTATGAACTGCAAGATTCAGGAGAACTCACAGCTATTTTACAAAGTGGAGCTTTGGTAAGAGCAGATACACGCGGAGTGGCTGTTGAAAAACCTGTGCTTACAGGATGGTCTGATTTTGAAGCTCAGAAAGTGCAATTATGCAAAGTATTAGGGACTATTCCTAATGAATTGTCTTCTGATATTTCTGAAATTAGCCCTTCACCAACGCCTTCGTTTCCAGACCGGATCAAAATCTATACACGTTCTCGCTTTGAAGTGATCACAAGTGTGTCACTTTTAGCAGACAAAGTAGAGTATCTAAATCAGGTTATCGAGACTCAACCGCCAGGTGTCATTACAATGCTTGAAGCAGATGCCTATACGCCTTTCAACCCGGAAGACGTAGCAGATCAGGAAGTTGCACCGTAAGATTTAGCCTTTTGTGATCGATAAATGCGAACGTTTTGTAAAATCATATAGATACAATACTTTCTGCAATGACCGAAAGATGCTAGAATGAAAGTTGTAGATATTAAAGTTTTGTAAACTTTTAAAAATTTACGGTGAAAATAGCCTACCTGATCGTTTTTTCTTCAACCTTTTTATAATGCAAACCAGTGTTCAAAAAGTTTGGAGAAAAAAGAGGGAAAGCATATGTAATGTTGAATATTAATGTAGAGAGCAATTTTGGGAAACAATTTATTTCGGAAATTCAATTTCCAACACATAATGGTGTGATTCTAAAATATTCGAATACACCGTTTTTATTACAGGATAGCGGGAGGTGCCTAGGGCTTGAGCAACAATGACATCATTGTTAGTTTGGACATCGGTACATCCAAAGTTCGTGCTATTATCGGGGAAATCAACAATGGAACCTTTAATATTATTGGAGTTGGATCTGCCGACTCGGAAGGAATTCGCAAAGGTGCGATCGTAGATATTGATCAAACTGTGCAATCCATCCGTAGTGCTGTTGATCATGCTGAGCGTATGGTCGGCATTCAGATATCTGAAGTTATCGTTGGTATTTCAGGCAATCATATCGGACTTCAAACGAGCCACGGAGTAGTTGCCGTATCCAATGAAGATCGTGAGATTGGTGAAGAAGATATCGAACGTGTTTTGAAAGCGGCAGAAGTAATCGCTCTGCCACCTGAACGGGAAATTATTGACGTTGTTGCTAAACAGTACGTGGTAGATGGGTTAGAAGGAATTCAAGACCCGCGCGGAATGATTGGTGTTCGTCTAGAAGTAGAAGCTACTATTATTACAGGTGCTAAAACTTCGATCCATAATCTTCTTCGTTGTGTAGAAAAAGCAGATTTGCGTATCAAAGATCTTGTATTGATTTCATTAGGTGCAGGTCAATTGGCTTTGTCCAAAGATGAAAAATCGATGGGATCGATTCTAGTTGATATTGGTGCAGGTTCATCTACTATTGCAATCTTTGAAGAAGGTTCGCTTAAAGCGACATCAACTTTACCGATTGGTGGAGAATTTGTAACGAACGATATCGCTTATGGATTACGCACATTAACAGAGCATGCTGAAAAAGTAAAACTGAAATATGGTTGTGCTTTGATAGATGATGCTGCATCTGATGTAGTATTCAAAGTTATGCGTATTGGCAGTAACGTAGACAAAGAATTTACACAGCAAGATTTAGCAGCCATTATTGAGCCTCGTGTGCAAGAAATTTTTCAACTGATTCGTCAAGAAGTCACAAGACTCGGTTATCAAGAGCTTGCTGGTGGTTATATACTGACAGGAGGTACAGTTTCAATGCCGGGCGTTTTGGAAGTAGCTCGCGAAGAACTGGCAGCTTCTGTAAGAATAGCAGTTCCTGATTATATTGGTGTACGTGATCCTGCTTATACAAGCGGGGTAGGCATTTTGTACAATGTCATCCGCAATATCCGTGGTGGTGGAAGCACGGCTGGAGCTAATAAAAAAGCACCAGCACGTAACAAAACAACCTCGACCCCGGAAAGCAGTGCCAAGCCGGGCTTGATTGAACGGTTAAAAAATATGTTCAGTGAGTTTATATAAGCTAGAGTTCAATATTATATTGAAACAAGCTATTCATGGACAACGAGGGGGAGATGGGAAAGTATGTTAGAATTTGATTTCGAAATGGAAAGCCTAGCCCAGATCAAAGTCATCGGTGTAGGTGGCGGCGGAAGTAATGCTGTTAACCGTATGATTGAGAATGGTGTTCAAGGCGTGGAATTTATAACAGTTAATACTGATGCTCAAGCATTGCACTTGGCTAAATCTGAACACAAATTGCAAATCGGTGATAAACTGACACGCGGTTTGGGTGCAGGAGCTAATCCAGATGTAGGTAAAAAAGCAGCTGAAGAATCTCGTGATTTGATCATGAGCACTCTTAAAGGTGCAGATATGGTTTTCGTTACTGCGGGTATGGGTGGCGGAACAGGAACAGGTGCAGCACCAGTTATTGCTGAAATCGCTAGAGAATGTGGCGCATTAACAGTAGGTGTGGTAACACGTCCATTTACATTTGAAGGACGTAAGCGTTTTTCACAAGCAGAACTAGGTATCGAAGGATTAAAAGAAAAAGTCGATACATTGATCGTTATTCCTAATGATCGCTTGCTTGAAATTGTAGATAAAAAGACACCGATGTTAGAAGCTTTCCGTGAAGCAGATAATGTGTTGCGCCAAGCGGTACAAGGTATCTCTGATCTAATTGCTGTACCAGGACTAATCAACCTTGACTTTGCCGATGTAAAAACGATCATGACTGAACGTGGTTCAGCTTTGATGGGTATTGGTGAAGCTACAGGAGAAAATCGTGCAGCAGAAGCAGCACGTAAAGCGATTATGAGTCCATTGCTTGAAACTTCGATCGAAGGTGCACGTGGTGTGATTATGAACATCACTGGCGGTAATAACCTTTCCTTGTATGAAGTCAATGAAGCAGCAGAGATCGTTATTTCAGCTTCTGATCCAGAAGTAAATATGATCTTCGGTGCGATTATTGATGAAGACCTCAAAGAAGAGATCAAAGTTACTGTTATCGCAACAGGATTTGAACACAAACCAGCACAACCATTGCCACCGGTACGTCGTCCGTCTCAGCCTGTCGATGAATCTACACCTACTGCATCAACGAATGCAGAAGACAAAGCTCCGACATCACGTCCGTACAACAATACAAATACTACACAACCTAGTGGAGATCAGTTGGATATTCCAACATTCCTACGCAATCGTTCTCGTCATAAAAACGATTAAAATTAAACCTTAAAAAAGTATGTAACTTTTATTAGTTACATACTTTTTTCTTTTTTTGGTAAATTAGACATTATAGTTCAGTAGTGTTAGACTTTACAAATATTCAAAATACATATATACAGGAGGCTTATTTTGAACAAAAAAATATTTACTGGAGTTACTTTAGCTATATCCCTAGCTCTTTTTCCAAGTTTTTCAAATGCGAATCAATTAGAACAAAAAAGTAATACGCAGATAGTAGAGAACAATTATGTAACAGAATTACAAGATGGAAGAATCGAAGCAATTCAAAATCCTGAAGATAAACTAGAAACTAACGAGAAAGATAATTTCTTAGCAGCAATGAATTTTAATAAGGATGAAATAAGTCTGATGTCGGATCAAGAAAAAAATGAAATCATCAGTGAAGGAGGAATAAAAGTAAATACCAATACCGAAAACTATGAAGAGTCTTATACAGATTTAGAAGGTAAAAATCATAGTATAGATAATAGCAATAAATCTGAGATTGAACAAATAAAACAAAATGATCTAAAGAGCTTAGGGATACCACAGAACAAAAGTTTGATGGGCAGTGATGGTAAAGGGATTTTTAAAGGTAGTGGCTCATTAATATATATTGGTAAAACTGCTAATGCAAAAGAGTTTAAGTATTCTTATAGAACAAATTTTTCATGGAGTGCTTTGCCTATTATAGCAACTACTGATCGCGTTGGAATGGCTTGGCAATCAGGAGTTACTGGAGTAGGGTCTAAAGGAGTATTTCAGCCAGTCAATGGTTTCAAGAGTATTGATGAATCTTCAGTATATGGTGTTCATGCTAAATTTAAGACATTAACTAGCGGGGGAAGTGGTTATCTAGCTTCTGAAATTAGAATACCTGTTAGTCTTAAAGGTACTACTGGACTTTTTGCTAGTGCGTATACTCATCCTTATTCAGATGTACCTGGTTCTGCTACCATTGGTCCGGTTAGTATAGTATTTTCCGAACTAGGTGATAAATTTTCTTGGAAAAATAGTTTTATTATTGGCTCAACCTCATAATTTGATATTTGTTTAAAAAAGTTCTTTCTACTTTAGCTAAATTTAAAAGTAGAAAGAACTTTTTTGTTGTTTTTATATCATTAGAGTATAATTAATGCATTGAAAATTTGAAAAATAGAGGGATATACATGGAGAAGTTTGTAAGCCGTACGATAGATAGCGGACCTGAATTATTTGAGTTAGATACTTCTGCCTATAGTCAAGGAATCACAGCAGGATTTACCGGACGCAAAGGTGGAGTCAGTCAAGCGCCTTATGATTCTTTTAATTTAGCGTATCATGTAGAAGATCAACCGGAAGATGTATTACAAAATCGCAAACTATTATGCGATGAATTAAAGTTTGCTTATACTCACTGGGTATCTGGTGAACAGGTACATAGTAATCATATAGAGATCGTTACAGCAGAACATACAGGCAAGGGTTGGCTTGATCGAGAAAGTGCTTTTCAAAATACTGACGGATTAATCACCAATGTACTAGGTATCTTATTAACTTCATTTTATGCAGATTGTGTACCTCTATACTTTATAGACCCTGTACAACAGGTCGTAGGGCTTGCTCATGCAGGTTGGAAAGGCACTGTCGCTAATATTGCAGGTGAAATGATCGAAGCGATGAGAACGCAATATGGAAGTGTTATATCTGATATCCATACTGCGATAGGTCCTTCTATCGGTGGCGAAAGCTATGAAGTCGATGATAAAGTGATGGATGCCGTAAACGTTTGGAAAAGCAAGTTAATGGGTAATGGTGAACAACCTCTTTATGCCCGTCCGGGTGATAATGGTAAAACTTGGCTAGACCTCAAACAATTAAATCGACAATTCATGATTTTTGCAGGAATACCTGCTGACCATATCGAAATGAGTAATTGGTGTACTTACCGTAACCACGATCTTTTTTTCTCGTATCGAGCTGACGGAGGAACAACCGGCAGAATGGCGAGTTGGATAGGTATAGAAACGGAGTGAAATACAGTTGGGATTACAAGAACGAATAGAGCAAGTCGAACAACGAATTCATCAAGTCTGTGAACGAAGCGGACGCAAGCGTGAAGACATTCAGCTTGTGGCTGTAACCAAATATGTTTCTGTTGCCAAAACGGCGGAGGTACTAGATGCAGGGCTATTACATCTAGGAGAAAATCGCTGGCAAAATGCTGAAGATAAATGGAATCAATTACACGAACGTGGAGTGTGGCATTTTATCGGTCACTTACAAACCAATAAAGTAAAAGATGTAATTGGCAAATTTGAATATATTCATTCCTTAGATCGCTTATCACTAGCAAAAGAAATACAAAAAAAAGCAAGTTCTATGGATATTCGTGTTAAAGTATTAGTACAAGTTAATATCTCTGGTGAAGAATCAAAATATGGATTGCCACCTGAGCAAGTGAATTCGTTTTTTGAAAGTATTGCTTCGTTCTCAAATCTAGAAGTAGTAGGTTTGATGACGATGGCTCCAGAAGTTGATGATGCAGAAATGACACGTCCTGTTTTTCGAGGACTTCGTGAATTAAAAGATGATATCAATAAGCGTGGATTAACTAAAAATCCATTAACACATTTATCTATGGGCATGTCGGGTGATTTTGAGATTGCTATAGAAGAAGGCGCTACACTGGTGCGACTGGGTTCCATATTAGTAGGGAAAGAGGAGGATTAACGATGGGAGTAATGAATCGCTTTATGAACTTCTTAGGGCTTCAAGAAGAAGAGGAAATTGTTGAGCGCGAACAGATTATGGATGATGATGAAGAACCTCGTGAAACCTCTGGCACAGAATTACGTAAGAACAATAGAGCCAGCAATGTAGTTAGTATTCATTCTCAGAAAAATGTAAAAGTGATTTTGAATGAGCCGCGTAGTTATGATGAGGCTCAAGATATTGCAGACCATTTGCGATCTCACCGATCGGTTATCGTCAATTTACAGCGTGTTCGTATCGATCAAGCGACACGTATTATTGATTTTATGAGCGGTACCGTCTATGCACTTGGAGGCAGTATTTCAAAAATCGGGGGCAACATTTTTCTGTGTACACCGGATACCGTCGAAATTGAGGGCACGATCGCTGAAATTTTAGGCGAAGATTACGAATATAACAAGATGAGGTGACGCAATTTTGGAAACGGCTTTTGCAGTTTTAAATGCTTTATATCGAATCTACACGTATATGATTATTATTTATATTTTGCTGTCCTGGTTGCCTAGCGCGCGTGAAAGTTCTTTTGGGCAAATTTTGGCACGATTAGTAGAACCTTATCTTGCTCCTTTCCGTCGCTTTATACCACCGATTATGGGAGCAATTGATATATCTCCGATTGTAGCTTTATTCGTATTACAATTGGCATTTAGTGGATTAGTATTTTTATTAAGAAGTCTTATTTACTAATCTTGATCATTTTGTAACAAACAATCTATTACACTTGCTCTAAATATGAAAGGTATGAACAACATCATGCAAAGCAATATTTATCATCATTTTCATCCAGATGAGCGAGAGTTTGTGGAACGGGCTGCGGAGTGGATCGATAACGCAGCCCGTTATCATGAGCTAAAGCTGACCGATTTTTTAGATCCACGTCAAGCTTATATTCTGAATATTCTTGCTGCTCGTAATCTAGATGTGCATATTCGTTTGGATGGAGGATCAGAACATTCAGAACGTAAACGTGCCATCATCGGACCGGATTATATGGATTTGGATAACGAAGATATGCAGTTATCAGTATTATCGATCACGCCAGAAGGGCGTAAATTCGCTGATTTGGAACATGGCGATTATATGGGTTCTATTTTGGGACTGGGGATCAAGCGAGGTAAAATTGGAGATATCCACGCGTTGGCGGATGGTTGTCATACGGTGGTATCGTCTGAGATTGCTTCTTATTTGCATCTAAATTTAACACAAGTTCATCGCTTGCATGTAATGACAGAGATTTTACCGATTACTGAATTACAGGTCGCTACTCCAGAATTGCAATCGATGGAGCTAACTGTAGCTTCTTTACGCTTAGATGGGATAGCAAGTGATGTATACCGACTAAGCCGTAGTAAAATCCTGGTGCCAATCAAAGCAGGACGTTGCCGGGTGAATTGGAAAGTAGAAGAAAATCCTTCTCATGCTTTGCAACAAGGCGATATGATTTCTATTCAAGGGCTTGGTCGCTTTAAAGTATTAGAAATGGATGGAATTACAAAAAAAGGAAGATATCGAGTCGAAGTAGGTAAATTTGTTTGATAAAGAATAGAATAGGCTTCTATTTAAATCGTGAATATACAGCAAATTTATTTATTTTTTAACGTCTTTGGCAGGGATATATCCTTATGCGTCGAAATGAAGTATCATAGCAATAACGAGGCAATTCAACGGCCTAAACATTACAGGAGGTGTCCAACATGCCATTAACCCCGCTGGATATACATAATAAGGAATTCTCGCGTCGTTTGCGTGGTTATGACGAAGACGAAGTGAATGAATTTCTAGATCAAGTGATCAAAGATTATGAAGGGGCGATTCGTGAAAACAAAGAACTGCAAAGTCAGTTAATGTCTATTCAAGAACGTCTGGATCATTTTGCAAATCTGGAAGATACGTTGAGCAAAACGATCATTGTTGCTCAAGAAGCGGCAGATGAAGTTCGTAACAATGCGAAAAAAGAAGCTCAATTGATTATTAAAGAATCCGAGAAAAATGCGGATCGTATTATCAATGAGTCTTTATCCAAATCTCGCAAAGTGTCGATGGAAGTAGAAGAGCTCAAAAAACAAGCTTCTATTTACCGCACACGTTTCCGTACATTGGTAGAAGCTCAATTAGAGCTACTTAGCCAAGATGGATGGGATGCTTTGGAAAATCAAACGCGTGAACTTCAACGCACAAGCAATGAACGTGATCGTGAAAGAGATCGTCTAGAAGATCGCGACCGTGACCGCGATAGAGACAGAGATCGTGATAGAGACCGCGATAACGAAGAACAACATAGTTCAGGTGATTTGTACTAAGATTACGGGTTCTAAGTTGACATTTATAGTCTAAAGCGCTATAAATATTCTATAACTTTATTTCAATTGATTCGTGTAGACGAATATAAATATGAACATCAACATTCATTGATAGGGTCAGTAAATTATACATCGTGTTCACAGAGAGTTGGCGGTTGGTGCAAGCCAATGAACATCGTATAATTGAATATCCCCCTGGAGAAGCGAGGCTGAACGAGCATCAAGTAAGCTAAGCCGGAGTGCCAACCGTTACAGAGGCACCGCATCATTTGTGCGGATCTAAGGTGTCACTTCACCTGAATACAGACAAAAACAGTAGAAATACTGGATTTTAGTTTGTATAGAGGTATAAAGGTCGAAGTGAAACAAGGGTGGTAACGCGAGCAACCTCGTCCCTTTTATGGGATGGGGTTTTTTGATGTTTTCATACGGGATAGTTAGAGTGCATTCGATATTAATAGATGGGGAAGGATGACAAAATCATGCAAAGAGTCGATGTCAAAGAAAAAGCACGCACACGGGATTTACGGATTTTAAATAAATGGAATGAGGAAAATACATTCCAACGTTCGATTCAGAATCGGGAAGGTAAGCCTAACTTCGTTTTTTATGAAGGTCCACCAACAGCGAATGGTAAGCCACATATCGGTCACGTTTTGGGACGTGTCATCAAAGATTTTGTCGGTCGTTATCAGACGATGAAAGGATACCGTGTTGTTCGTAAAGCAGGATGGGATACACATGGTCTTCCTGTTGAACTAGGTGTTCAGAAAAAATTAGGAATCTCTCACAAACATGAAATCGAAGAGTATGGTGTAGAGAAATTTATTCAAGAATGTAAAGCAAGTGTATTCGAATATGAGCAACAATGGCGTGATCTTACATCTGGGATTGGATATTGGACTGATCTAGATCATCCATATGTAACGCTTGAAAATAACTATATCGAAAGTGTGTGGAACAATCTTGCGACGATTCATGATAAAGGTCTATTGTATCGTGGACACCGTGTAAGTCCATATTGCCCTGATTGTCAGACAACACTGAGTTCTCATGAAGTTGCTCAAGGATACAAAGATGTCAAAGATTTGAGCGCAACAGCGAAATTCAAGCTTGATGATAGCGGCGAGTATGTTCTTGCTTGGACAACAACACCTTGGACATTGCCTTCTCACGTAGCTTTAGCAGTTAATCCAGATATGGATTATGTACGTGTAAGTCAAGATGGAAGTGTGTATATCGTTGCTAAAAATTTGGTAGACGATGTGATGAAAGATGGTAAAGGCGAATACGAAGTACTGAGCACATTAAAAGGTGCAGAATTAGTAGGCAAAACGTATGCTCCGCCATTTAACTATTTTACAGCAGAAAAAGCGAACATCATTCTAGGAGCAGACTTTGTTACCGATGCAAGTGGTACAGGTATTGTTCATATGGCGCCAGCACATGGTGAAGATGATTACCGTGTATGTCGTGAAAATGGTATTAGCTTTGTGAATATGGTAGATCTAGAAGGTAAATTTGTAGCTGAAGTGACTGATTTTGCAGGTCGTTTTGTAAAAGATTGCGATATCGATATCGTGCGTTTGTTGTCTGAAAAAGATCGTTTGTTCAGCAAAGAAAGATATGAGCATACGTATCCATTCTGCTGGCGTTGTGATACACCACTATTATACTATGCAATGGATAGTTGGTTTATCCAAACGACAGCCGTTAAAGAACAATTGATCGCTAACAATAAAGAAGTAGAATGGTATCCAGGTCATATCCGTGATGGACGTTTTGGTAAATTTTTGGAAGACTTGGTGGACTGGAATATTAGTCGTGATCGTTATTGGGGTACACCGCTTAACGTATGGGTATGCGCAGAAACAGGTGAGCAGTTTGCACCGCACAGTATTGCAGAACTTCGCGCGCGCGCGATTGGTGATGTGCCTGAAAATATCGAACTACACAAACCGTATGTAGATGATATCAAAGTACGTAGTTCATGTGGTCAATATGAGATGTTCCGTACACCGGAAGTGATCGATGTATGGTTTGATAGTGGATCAATGCCATTTGCGCAACAGCATTATCCTTTTGAAAATCAAGATACATTCCAGGAGCAGTTCCCGGCAGATATGATCTGTGAAGGTATCGATCAGACGCGTGGTTGGTTCTACAGTCTACTTGCGGTATCTACATTAATCACAGGCAAAGCTCCTTACAAAGCAGTTATGGCGACAGGTCATGTATTGGATGAACAAGGACAGAAAATGTCCAAGTCTAAAGGAAATGTAATCGATCCGTGGGAAGTCATTGATGAATACGGAACAGATGCTTTCCGCTGGGCATTGCTATCTGATAGTGCGCCATGGAACAGTAAACGTTTCTCCAAAGGTATCGTAGGTGAAGCGAAATCCAAAATGGTGGATACACTTGTAAATACACATGCATTTATGACATTGTATGCAACGATTGATGGATTCGATCCAGCAGAACATCCTTTCCAACCGTCAGAGCATAAGTTGGATCGTTGGATTCTGTCTCGTCTGAACAGTTTGATCAAGCAAGTTGAAAAAGGGCTTGCTGTAAATGATTTCTTAAATGCTTCCAAAGCGATTGAAGCTTTTGTAGATGAATTGAGTAACTGGTATATCCGTCGCTCGCGTGACCGTTTCTGGGGTAGTGGTCTAACAGAAGACAAATTAGATGCTTACCGTACTTTAACGGAAGTCCTATTAACAACAGCTAAATTGATTGCACCATTTACACCAATGTTAGCGGAAGATATCTATCTTAACCTCAGCAGTGGCGAAAGTGTGCATATGGATGATTATCCTGTTGCCAATGAAGACTTGATCGATCTTGAGTTAGAACGCGATATGGAAACAGCTCGTCGCATTGTCGAACTAGCACGTAATGTACGTAATGAGACAGGTCTCAAAACACGTCAACCTTTATCTGAATTGATCGTTTCGCTGGACAAAGATTTTGATTTGACCAGCTATGAATCAATCATCAAAGACGAGATCAACGTGAAAGGTATTCATACCGAAACCGATGATTCTGGATTTGTAGACTTTACATTGAAATTAAACCTTAAAGTAGCCGGTAAAAAATACGGTAAAAATGTAGGCTTCTTGCAAAACTTCTTTAAAGGCATGTCTGTAGAAGAAACACGTAAAGTGGTTGAAGATGGATTCTTGCATATTCTTTCACCAGAAGGCGAAGAGCTACAAGTGACGAATGAAGAATTATTAGTAGAGAAAAAAGCGAAGTCTGGATTTGCTTCTGCTTCAGGGTATGGTCTAACAGTGGCACTCAATACAGATGTAACACCTGAACTAGAGCAAGAAGGATGGGTACGTGAAATTGTACGTGCGGTTCAAGACTATCGTAAAAAATTAGATCTACCTATCGAAAAATACGTGAATTTAACGTTGTCTGTGAACGATGATCTTCGTCAAGCAATCCAAACATTTGATCATGTATTACGTGAAAATGTATTGGTTAACGATGTAGCATTTACTACTGAAGAAGGCATGGAACAAGTTGAATTGATGGGACAAAATGTAGGTATCCGTATTTCGTAACAAAAGACAGGATGAAGCAGATCATATATCTGATCTAACATAAGCATGGGTATGATCTATCTACTTTTATAGTAGGAAGATCATACCCATGTTTTTTTATTATAAAGGTTCTCAATAGACGACTGATTCTAGGCTGTGCTACAATAAACAAAGCTATGTTTAGTGAGGTTATCGTACTAAGCATATGGACGAGATATCTATAGGGTGGAGGATTATTGTGATATATTATGTGATTGCAATTATAGCGATTATTGTAGATCAGTTAACCAAATACTGGATCGCTACTGGAATGGAACGAGGAGATCAGATTTCAGTGATCGGCAATTTCTTTTTGATTACTTCCCACCGTAATCAAGGCGCTGCTTTTGGTATTTTGCAAAATCAACGTTGGTTTTTTGTCGTGATTACGTTAATAGTCGTTGTTGCGATTATATGGTATATCCAAAAAGTGAAATCACAACCGGATAAATTATTGCCTGTTGCTTTATCACTTGTTTTGGGTGGAGCGATTGGTAACTTTATTGATCGTGCACGTATGGGTGAAGTAGTGGACTTTTTACAATTTAACTTTGGCAGTTATACGTTTCCGATTTTCAATGTAGCTGATTCTTGTATTGTAGTCGGGGTTGCATTGATTATTATAGACGCACTGTTGGATATGAGCCGTCAGAAGAAACAAACTGCCGGTCATGAAGAGGAGAATGTTTAGTGAGTAAGCAAGACAAATCAGAGATGAATGAAGTTCAAGATAAAGACTGGGTAGAGCAAGAATTACCTGATCTAGAACATGTGGAAGAAACAGGCGAAGATGAGACAGAGATCGGTGCTGTTCAAGTGATGGAATGGACGATTGATGCAGAAGATGCTAAAACACGTATCGATAAATACATTACAGACTTATTGCCAGAAGGTTTCTCACGTTCTCAAGTACAACAGTGGATAACCGATGGCTTAGTCACAGTAGATGGCAAAGTAATCAAAGCTAATCATAAATTGATAGAAAATGAACAGGTTGTTGTTCAACTTCCTAGTCTATCTACTGTAGAGATCGAAGCACAAGATATTCCGCTTGAGATCGTCTATGAAGATTCAGATGTAATCGTAATTAATAAGCCTCGTGGTATGGTTGTCCATCCAGCAGTCGGTCATTCTTCTGATACGTTGGTTAATGCTTTGATGTATCATTGCAAAGACTTATCCGGTATCAATGGCGAAGTGCGTCCAGGTATTGTGCATCGTATTGATAAAGACACAACTGGATTATTGATGGCTGCCAAAAATGATAAAGCGCATGCTTCATTATCAGAACAGCTCAAAAATCATACCGTTACCCGTAAATATATTGCACTGGTTCATGGTAATATAGAACATGATCAAGGCACTATTGATGCACCGATTGGTCGCTCTAGCCAAAATCGTAAAATGTTTACCGTTACCGAGAAGAATAGTAAGCATGCTGTTACTCATTTTGTAGTGACAGAGCGTTTTGGTGATTTTTCATTAGTAGAGCTTCGTCTTGAGACAGGACGTACTCACCAAATACGTGTGCATATGAAATTTATCGATCATCCGTTAGTTGCTGACCCAATGTATGGACGTGTAAGAGCCAAAGCTTCTACACTAAATGGACAAGCTCTGCATGCGGCTGTACTTGGTTTTGTTCATCCAACTACAGGAGAATATTTAGAATTTCAAGCACCCATCCCTGATGATCTGGAACAAATATTATTATCATTGCGTAATCGTTAATAAGCATTTTTATTTTAGAAGTCAGTCTGATATTCAGATTGGCTTCTTTTTTATATCTATCCATATGTAAAAGAGCAAAAATGTTTAAGGTTAAAGTTAAGCACTATGAATAATTTATGAATAAAAAATGATAATAATGATATATTTACTTATAATTGTGGATATTTATTCGTATATATTGTATAATTATGATTATTGAAACAAAGTATGACTATTCTTTTACAACTATATAATCATTTCTTCATCATCCCACGGTAAGTTGTGCGGTTGACAGGTAGTGTTGTTTCTGTCATAATTCATTTCAGATGAATAAGCACCTTTAATTCAGTCCCGTGAGACTGGCAAGGTAACGTGAACGATGTTCACTGTAGGACACCCTCTGTGTGGAGTGGTGCATACTACAGTGCGTCTGAGTATGACTGTCATGATGTGTGTCTATGACTACAGACTCCTTGCCGTTTTAGGGCAGGGAGTCTTTTTTATACCCTGACCGAAGAACGTGCAATAGAGTCAAGCAAGAGTATGAACCAGACACGCGTTATGATGTTGACCACGGGGCCCAGGGTGTACACAACCTGAGGAGGCTAACGATAATGAGCACAGAGACTCGCATTATCATGGATGAAACAGCAATCCGACGCGCACTTACACGTATTGCACATGAGATTTTGGAGAAAAATAAAGGGATTGAAGATTGTATTCTGATTGGGATTCGTACAAGAGGTATTTACCTGGCACAACGGATCGCAGAACGTATTCAAGAAATTGAAGGTAAACCTGTTCCTTGTGGTGAGCTGGATATTACAGGATATCGTGATGATCAAGACAATGGACGTCCTACAGATATGAATAGCAGTACGATGCTAACACCTGCTAATCTAACGATTCGTAACAAAAAAATTATTTTGTTCGATGATGTACTGTACACAGGTAGAACGATTAGAGCCGCTATGGATGCACTAATGGATTGCGGACGACCTGAAATGATTCAATTAGCAGTCCTTGCAGATCGCGGACATCGCGAACTTCCGATTCGCCCGGATTATATCGGCAAAAACGTACCAACTTCCAAGCTGGAAGAAATCGAAGTACGACTAAGCGAAATCGACGGTAGCGATCAAGTCAATATTATGCAACATCGTGAGGTGACTGCATGATTATGACAACTACTACATTGAAACAACGCAGTCTACTGGGTCTCAAAGGTATGAGTCAACCGGAGTTAGTTTCAATACTCGATCGAGCAGCTTACTGGGATGCACATACAGAGAAGCAAGTATCTGTTTTGCAATCACGCTTTGTAGCGAATATGTTTTTTGAAAATAGTACACGTACACGTTTTTCTTTCGAAATGGCTGAAAAGCGCTTGGGTGCAGAAGTGTTGAACTTCACCTCGGCAGTATCAAGCGTAGAAAAAGGCGAATCCATTTACGATACGGTTCGAACACTTGAAAGTATGGGAATTGATGCAGGCATCATTCGCTTGAAGCCTTCAGGAGTATTGCAAGAATTAGCAGAAAAAGTGAATGTACCCCTAATCAATGCGGGTGATGGCAACAATGAACATCCAACCCAAGGATTGCTTGATTTGTACACGATGCGTCAACAGTTTGGAGAGTTAAAAGGTCTGCATGTAGCGATTGTAGGTGACATTTTGCATAGTCGTGTAGCACGCTCGAATCTCTGGGCTTTACAGACAATGGGTGCCAAAGTAAGCTTCTGTGCACCAAGCAATATGCGCGCTGATGATATCGGAGAAGTTTCTTATATCAGTATGGAAGAAGCGTTACAAGCAGATGTAGTGATGATGTTAAGAGTGCAACTTGAACGCCATGCTGTAGGCATGCTCAAGTCAGCAGAAGAATATCGCCTACAATATGGATTGACCGAAGAAAGAGCTGCCCGGATGAAACAGCATGCAATTATTATGCACCCGGCTCCAGTCAATCGTAATGTTGAGATCGATGATGCACTGGTGGAAAGTCCTAAATCAAAAATTTTCCCACAAATGCAAAATGGTGTACCGATTCGGATGGCTGTTATTGAAAGAGCCCTACGTAACTAAGCACTACGATAATCAACAATACAATTTCGGAGGTTAACAATGACACTTTTTATCAAAAACGCAAACGTATTGAACGGACAAAATGAACTGGAAATCAAACATATATGGGTAGAAGGTAGTCAGATTGAACACATTTTTGCAGGAGATCAAAATACAGCAGAATTGCTTCAACAATATGGAGCAGGACAAGAAGTAACAGAGATCGATGCAACAGGCAAGTTAGTCACTCCAGGATTGATCGATATGCATGTACATTTACGAGAGCCTGGTTTTGAACATAAAGAAACGATTGCTACTGGGACAGCTTCAGCGGCAAAAGGTGGATTCACAACTATCGCTTGTATGCCAAATACACGACCGGTTACAGACAATGCCGATGTAGTGAAATTGGTACTGGACAAAGCAGCAGAAGCAGGGAGCGTCAAAGTACTGCCTTATGCAGCCATCACAGTCAACGAGTTAGGACGCGAATTAACCAATTTTGCAGCACTCAAAGCAGCTGGGGCTATCGGATTCACAGATGATGGTGTAGGCGTACAAAATGCACAAATGATGAAAAATGCAATGGCGCTTGCAGCATCGATGGATATGCCGGTTATTGCACACTGTGAAGATGATTCACTGGTGGTAGGAGCGGCTGTAAGTGAAGGCGAATTTGCTCGCAAACATGGTCTGAAAGGGATTCCTAATGAATCAGAAGCGATCCATGTAGGACGCGACATTTTACTAGCAGAAGCAACAGGAGTTCATTATCATGTGTGCCATGTGAGTACAGAGCAATCGATTCGCTTGATTCGCTTAGCCAAATCGATCGGTATCAAAGTAACTGCTGAGGTATGCCCGCATCATTTAATCTTATCCGATGAAGATATTCCGGGTATGGATGCGAATTGGAAAATGAATCCACCTCTACGTACACCACGTGATGTAGAAGCTTGTATTGAAGCACTAGAAGATGGAACGATCGATATTATTGTGACCGATCATGCACCTCATAGTGAAGAAGAAAAAGCAAAAGGAATGGAATTAGCGCCATTTGGAATCGTTGGATTCGAAACCGCATTTCCATTGTTGTATACCAAATTTGTCCAAACAGGACGCTGGACATTACAAATGCTTGTAGATCGGATGACATCTGATCCAGCTAAAGTATTCCGTTTGGCAACAGGGCGCTTAGAACAAGGGGCTCCAGCAGATATCACATTAATCGATCTGGAAACAGAGCAAACGGTCGATCCAGCTACATTTGCAACAAAAGGAAAAAATACCCCATTTACCAACTGGACATTACAAGGTTGGCCACAGACAACGATCGTAGACGGTCAAGTCGTGTGGTCGCAGGAAGCTACGGCTTCCAAAGCATAAATATACTAAAAAATGATAAAAATATTCATTTGAATATAACTAACTTTTAAGATAGATAGAGGAGTGAAACGGGATGCAGGCAAAATTGTTATTAGAAGACGGAACATTATTTACAGGCCGTAGTTTCGGAGCAGAAGGCGAAACCACTGGAGAAGTTGTATTCAATACCGGAATCACCGGTTACCAGGAGGTACTATCTGATCCTTCATACTGCGGGCAGATCGTAACAATGACTTATCCGCTGATCGGCAATTATGGTATTAACCGTGATGACTTTGAATCGGTTCGTCCGTATATTAATGGATTCGTTGTTCGTCGACATGAGCCTGTACCTAGTAACTGGCGTGCTCAATATACGATTGATGAGTTGCTACGCGAACATGGCATTATCGGAATCAGCGATATCGATACACGCATGTTAACACGTCGTATTCGTCATCAAGGAACAATGAGAGGCATTTTGACAAGCGGATCATTATCGACTGAAGAATTGATGGAGCGTCTAAACAGTAGCGTATCGGCTACCAACCAAGTAAGTCATACATCAACTTCTCATATTTATACAAGTCCGGGTCCAAAAGAACGTATCGTACTTATTGATTACGGCGCAAAAACAGGGATTGTACGTGAGTTGTCTCAGCGTGGTTGCGATGTGGTTGTGGTACCTCAAGATACAACAGCAGAACAGATTCGCCGCTTACATCCAGATGGTATTCAATTATCTAACGGTCCAGGAGATCCGAAAGATGTACCAGCTGCTGTCAAAGTAATTGAAGAATTGCTTGGAGAATATCCAATCTTCGGTATTTGTCTAGGACACCAGTTGTTCGCTTTGGCTTGCGGAGCAGATACAGACAAATTGAAATTCGGACATCGTGGTGGTAACCATCCTGTCAAAGATTTGCAAACAGGTCGTTGTTACATTACATCACAAAATCACGGATATACAGTGAAAGAAGCTTCAATCGAAGGAACAGAACTGGAAGTAACTCATATCAACAACAATGACAAAACGATTGAAGGCTTGAAGCATAAGAAATATCCAGCATTTTCTGTACAATATCATCCAGAAGCAGCACCAGGGCCTTTTGATAACGGCTATCTATTCGATCAATTTTTAACAATGATTCGTGAATATAAAGAACAACACCCTCAAAAAACGCGTCAAGCCGAAATGATGGCTGCTGTGAAAGGAGCTAACTGATATGCCTAGAAATAATGAACTCAAAAAAATACTCGTTATTGGTTCCGGACCTATTGTTATCGGTCAAGCTGCTGAATTTGACTATGCAGGTACACAAGCTTGCCAGGCACTCAAAGAAGAAGGGGTAGAAGTTGTACTTATCAACAGTAACCCTGCAACAATCATGACTGATACGAATATGGCAGATAAAGTCTACATCGAGCCTATTACACTTGAATTCGTCACTCAAATTATTCGTCAAGAACGTCCTGATGGTCTACTACCTACATTGGGTGGACAAACAGGCTTAAATATGGCTGTAGAATTGGCACGTGCAGGAGTACTAGAAAGCGAAAACGTGAAGTTGCTAGGAACTCAATTAGAATCGATCGAAAAAGCGGAAGATCGTGACTTATTCCGCGACTTGATGCGTGAATTGGATCAACCTGTTCCTGATAGTGTTATCGTAACCACACTTGAAGAATCGTTAGCATTTGCAAATGAGATTGGCTATCCAATTATTGTTCGTCCTGCGTATACATTAGGAGGTACAGGTGGTGGTATCTGTATCAATGAAGAAGAATTACGCGAAACGGTACAAGCAGGTATTCGTTATAGCCCGATCGGACAATGTCTGGTAGAGAAAAGTATCGCAGGTATGAAAGAAGTCGAGTACGAAGTCATGCGTGATGCAAACGATAACTGTATCGTAGTCTGCAACATGGAGAACTTTGATCCAGTAGGCGTGCATACCGGCGATAGTATCGTAGTTGCACCTAGCCAGACGCTTTCTGATCGTGAATATCAAATGCTACGCTCTGCATCGCTTAAAATTATTCGTGCGCTGAATATTGAAGGTGGATGTAACGTACAGTTCGCCCTTGATCCACAAAGCTATCAATACTATGTGATCGAAGTAAATCCACGTGTAAGTCGTTCATCTGCACTTGCTTCCAAAGCAACAGGATATCCAATTGCGAAAATGGCAGCGAAGATTGCAATGGGTTATACATTGGATGAAATCGTCAACCCTGTTACAGGACAAACATATGCTTGCTTTGAACCTACACTAGATTATATCGTTGCTAAAATTCCGCGCTGGCCGTTTGATAAATTTATCAGTGCTAACCGTAAATTAGGTACACAGATGAAAGCAACAGGCGAAGTAATGGCGATTGGACGTACATTTGAAGAAGCGATTCACAAAGCAGTACGTTCGCTTGAAATCGGTGTTCATCGTATTCATCTAAAAGATGCAGAACATATCGAAGATAGTGTATTAGATGAACGATTAATAAAAGCAGATGATGAGCGTCTATTCTTGGTCGCAGAAGCATTCCGTCGCGGCTACAGCTTGGAACAGATTCAACAACTCACTAATATTGACTGGTGGTTCTTAGATAAAATTGAACGTATTGTTGCATATGAATCTGTACTTTCATCAGAAGATACATTGAGCGATGATACATTATATATGGCGAAGCGTCTTGGATTTACAGATCGCTCGATTGCGGAGTTACGCAATATCAATCATCCAGAAGATCCATTTAATAACGAACATAGTATTCGTGCATATCGTAAAGAAAATAATATGATGCCTGTATTCAAAATGGTAGATACTTGTGCCGCAGAATTTGAAGCTACTACACCATATTATTACTCTACATTTGAGACGGAAAATGAAGTAATCGAAAGCCCTAAAGAAAAAATCGTAGTGCTAGGTTCGGGCCCGATTCGTATCGGTCAAGGGATAGAGTTCGATTATTCTACTGTACATGCGGTATGGGCTATTCAAGAGTCCGGTTATGAAGCAGTCATTATTAATAACAACCCTGAGACGGTTTCAACCGATTTTAACACGTCAGATCGACTGTACTTTGAACCGTTGTTCTTTGAAGATGTTATGAATGTTATCGAACAGGAGAATCCGATCGGAGTTATCGTACAGTTCGGTGGACAAACAGCGATTAACCTTGCAGCTCCATTAAGCAAAGCAGGCGTTAAAATTCTAGGAACAAGCTTGGCAAGTATTGATGAAGCAGAAGACCGCAAAAAGTTCGAAGCTTTATTGTCTCGCCTTAATATTGCACAGCCTGAAGGTAGCACAGTGCTATCGATAGATGAAGCGGTAGAAACAGCGCAAAAATTAGGTTATCCGGTACTGGTTCGTCCTTCTTATGTACTGGGTGGACGTGCAATGGAGATTGTATACTCTGATGAAGAATTATTGCTCTATATGGCAGAAGCAGTCAAAGTAAATCCGGAGCATCCGGTTCTGATTGACCGTTATATGCTAGGTAAAGAAGTGGAAGTGGATGCGATCTGTGATGGCGAAACAGTCGTTGTACCAGGAATTATGGAACATATCGAACGCGCAGGAGTTCACTCCGGTGACTCCATCGCAGTGTATCCTCCACAGCATCTTTCAGAAGAATTGAAGCAAAAAGTGGTCGATATCACGATCCGTACAGCTAAAGAGCTTAAAACTGTCGGCTTGGTAAATATCCAATTCGTTATTTTCCAAAATGAAGTCTACGTGATCGAAGTGAATCCGCGTTCTTCACGCACAGTGCCTTTCTTGAGTAAAGTAACCGATATTCCAATGGCGAAGATTGCTACACAAGCGATTCTAGGCATTAAACTTAAAGATTTGGGATATAGCGAAGGATTATGGAAAGAAAGCGAATATATCTCGGTCAAAGTTCCAGTGTTCTCTTTTGCCAAATTACGCCGTGTAGAACCTACGCTTGGACCTGAAATGAAATCAACAGGTGAAGTTATGGGACGCGATCTACTGTATGCCAAAGCTCTGTACAAAGGTCTAATCGGAGCAGGTATGAAAATCCCGGCAACCGGAGCATTGATTGCAACTGTAGCAGACAAAGACAAGCCAGAAGCGGTTCGCTTGCTTAAAGGATTTTACCGTCTAGGATACAAAATTATTGCAACAAGCGGTACAGCAAAAGCATTAGAAGAAGCAGGAATCAAAGTAACCGTGATTCATAAATTGACAGAAGGTGTGCCGAACATTCTGGATCTGATCCGCAGTGGACAAGCCAACTTTGTAGTCAATACCTTCACGAAAGGGAAAACGCCTGCTCGTGACGGATTCCGTATCCGCCGTGAAGCTGTTGAAAATGGTGTGGTATGTATGACATCACTGGATACGGTTGAAGCATTGCTCACAATGTTAGATACAATTAACTTCTCTTCTTATGCTATGCCGTCTTTGACTAATACAGTCACTGCAAATCCGAAAAAAGACGTTGTTAACGATATCGTAGTCGGTCAATTGGAAGATCAGGAAACGATTCTGAGCTAAAAATAAGCGACTATATCACACAAAACTAAAGTACGGCGGACCATTCTAGTGTCCGCCGTCATTTGTGTGCATATAATCGGTCTATACGACTTGTATATCTATATTCGTATCAACCACAAATACGATATCTTCAAGGAGGTACAACAGTTGACACATTCGATCTCCCCATCCATAGCTAAGCGCTTGATTGTAGCGCTAGATTATCCTAATGTAGAAGAAGCACGAGTATTTATTGAACATCTTCAAGACATTCCATGTACGCTCAAAGTAGGCATGCAATTATTTTACAGTGCAGGACCTGATTTTATTCGTGAGTTAAAGTCAAAAGGATATTCAGTTTTTTTGGATTTGAAAATGCATGATATTCCGAATACTGTTAAAGGTGGAGCTAATAGCATCACCAGACTTGGCGTAGATATTTTTAATGTCCATGCATCAGGTGGAGTACAGATGATGAAAGCGGCAGTAGAAGGTATGGAGTCTGCCCTAATAGCAGATACTGACTTAGAACGCCCTTTATTAATTGCTGTTACACAGTTAACCAGTACGTCACAACAAGTGATGAATCAAGAAATTGGTATTCAAGGAACAGTGGAAGAGGCTGTGGTTCATTACGCACGCTTAGCACAGCAAAGTGGTCTGGGTGGAGTAGTATGCTCTCCATTAGAAGTAGCGATGATTCAACAAGCATGCGGAGCGTCATTTGCTACGATTACTCCGGGTGTACGTCCGGCTGGTAGTGATATAGGGGATCAGACGCGTATATTAACGCCAGGACAAGCGATAGCCGGGGGAAGTGACTATTTAGTCGTCGGTCGTCCGATTACCGGTGCAAATGATCCTAGAGAAGCGACACAACAGATTATAGAGGAGATGAGTTTACATGTTAACCATTGAAGAGATTCCAGCTCATATTGCATCTGCATTACTACAGATTGAAGCGGTAGCATTAAGCCCGCAAGAACCTTTTACCTGGACATCGGGTATCAAATCACCGATTTATTGTGATAACCGTCTTACAATGTCCTATCCATACATACGCGATCAGATAGCAGATGCGTTTGCTATGATTATTCGTGAGCAATATCCGGATACAGAAGTGATCGCAGGAACAGCTACAGCAGGTATTCCGCATGCAGCTTGGGTCGCGCAAAAGTTAGATTTGCCAATGGCTTATATTCGTGACAAAGCCAAAGGACATGGTAAACATAATCAGATCGAGGGATTGATTCAATCAGGGCAAAAAGTGATTGTGATCGAAGATCTAATCTCGACAGGAGGTAGCTCGATTAAAGCGGCAGAGGCTGTGCGTGAAGCAGGAGCCGATCCATTAGCAGTACTGGCGATCTTTAGTTATCAACTAGATAAAGCTACAGATGCTTTTGCAGAAGCTAATCTTCCATTACAGACTCTTTCTAACTATACAGCCTTGATCGACAAAGCAGTAGAATTGGGCAAAATTCCAGCAGAAGATTTAGAACTATTACGCTCATGGCGTGAAGATCCATCTGCTTTTGGTAAATAAGTAGATCTAGATTACGATACTACATCGCCATAGTTGTAAAATAAAATCCATATATTTTGATATCATATAGAAGAGGGTATACTGCCTACAGTGTACCCTTACCTTTTAATAAACATACATATTTTGTAAAATATAAACACGATCATGATAAAGTGAAGCATCTGCTTATACAAGATATGCAGAAAATTAACTTGACGTGAAATAGTGAAATACGGTATATTAATTGAGTCGCTGTTTATATTACATTCCAATTGAAATCGTTCTTTTGGAGATGCGGGCCTATAGCTCAGTTGGTTAGAGCTACCGGCTCATAACCGGTTGGTCGGGGGTTCGAGTCCCTCTGGGCCCATTAGAAAAAGACCCTTACATCTGTAAGGGTCTTTTTTTATAAGTAGTGATATTATCTTTTTCTACGTCGCATAAATAACATAACTAATAGTACAACAATAACAACAATTAGAATAAATTTCATAGCATATTACCTCCAAGCTTTAACCCTGATTAAGTAGTTCAAAAGAATCAGAAATATTTTTATTGATGAGAAGAATCTTTCGTCGAAGAGTCTTTTTTAGAATCTTTACTGAAGTCCTCTTTAACTTTATCTACCGATTCGCTCACTGCTTCTTCTAGCAGATTTTCTGCGGAATGATTTTTATTAGAGTCTGGATCTGGTATAGGATCTACACCCGCTCCACGTTCTTCATGGTTTTTGTACTCATCCGGTTTACTCATTATGAAGTCATCCTTTCGTCTATCTAGCGATTTTCGACATAATAGATATCAATCATATTGTAAATCAATATAAAGGCTATGTTATCGAAATAAACCAATGTGACGTCAGATGAATCACAAATATAAACTTTTACTGATTTGATATGTGTATCCAAACATATTCTACAATCATAAAAAAGTACAAAAATTCACAATACATTATTTAAAATTTAATATATAATACATTTAAGTATAATTTGGGTATATAGAACTATATCTAATATTTTCTTAATGAAAGACGGTGGAGTTCATAATGAATACTTCTTCAATCAGTAATATGTTATATCAAAATGTGGGCGATGCAGCAGACCACATTATTAAAATAATAGGTGGACTTATCCACATTAATACTATTTTTATCGCTAGCAATGACGGTCTCAATAATGTGATTATGCGAGCTTATAATCGTGATGAACATCTTGTAGAAGAGGGAAGTATACTTCCTTTAGAATTAAGTTATTGCAGTCTAGTGATCAATAATGAAAAAACAAAAAGTAATATGCCTTTGATTATCGAGAATACCAATGAAAATGAATTAACACGTCATATGGATGTAACACGTTCTATAGGTGGTGGTTCTTTTATAGGATTACCGGTACGTTTGCGTGATGGTAGTATTTTATGGAACGATTTGTGCATTGGATCGCAATACGTACAAGTTCAGTGAAGCTGATATTCAAACGTTAGAAACAATGACGATCTTTTTAGCTTATGTAGTAGAGCTAGAGAAGATGGTAACCGATCTTCAGCAAAAAGAAATTGAATTAGAACAAGCCCGTCTAAAAGCGGAAAAGTCAGCACAAGTGAATCGGAACCTTTTAGCTATTATGGGACACGAAATTCGCACACCGATGACCAATATTGTAGGTGTAGCTGATCTGATGATGGATTCAGAGATAGATCCCCAGCAACAAGTCTATATGGATATTATTGAATCCAGTAATCAGTCGATGTTGACTTTGGTAGAAGATATTTTGAGTTTTAGTCATATGGAAGAAGGCGCAACGAAGATTGATCAAGAACCATTTGATCTCATGCATACGATTCATGAAGTGGTGACTTCACTCGGCACACCTTTGGATGACAATCCCATCGCATTGAAAATGAACACTAACCCAAGTGAACTTCCGTTGATTTATGGAGATGCTTTGCGGTTGAGACAGATATTGATCAATACGCTTAATGCATTGCGTTTCAATTCATTAGGACAATTAACATTATCAGCGTCAACAGCAATAAGCGATTCTGATAACAATGTATCATTAGATATTACTGTTCACAATTCTCATATGACTGTAGATATCACAACGTTAGAACAGTTATTTGATTCGTTAAAAGAAGCTAACGATATGTCATGGTATCAGCAATACGGTAGTATCGGTTTGAATCTGGCAATTAGTCGAAAATTAATCCATTTGATGAATGGAGAATTTGAAATGAATAGTGGAGAACAGGGAACGATTATTCGTTTTAATTTATTGTTGCCGCAGTATATTTCTTTTGAAAATGTAGATATTATATCTTAGAAAATCAACGGTTTGGTTAACTGAAAATAAAATCGAATCCAAAGTGTTGACAGTTAGATATCTAGCATGGTATGATCTTAAATGTTGGCGAAACAATCACAACAAGTGATAAAGTTAACAGGCATGAAGATGAATTTATTTATCTCAACATGTGCCGGGGTGGCGGAACTGGCAGACGCACAGGACTTAAAATCCTGCGGTAGGTGACTACCGTACCGGTTCGATTCCGGTCCTCGGCATACTTATATTTTTGATATAAGTGTAACGCAATACAATCAGTACATAAAGACAAGTAGCACATGTATAACCCTCAACATCAATGTGGGTTACTGTGCCGGGGTGGCGGAACTGGCAGACGCACAGGACTTAAAATCCTGCGGTAGGTGACTACCGTACCGGTTCGATTCCGGTTCTCGGCATTATGAGATGTACAGATAACAAAAGAGCGCTTCAACCGTTGTATAGCGGTTGGGGCGCTCTTTTTGTTTTGTGAAATTACCGTGGAATGTTTCTTTGGATAGTGTGCTGGTTTTGGATATAGATGTAAAAGGCTTCTGATCAAGCGTAAGACACTATTTAATAAGTTAAGCATAAAGATTTATCATATAATCTAATAACGATTTTGAAGCCATACAGGAGCTTATACTGCTACATATATGATATGGAAGTCTATACACTGTTGAAGTGTGAAACATTTTAAATTGATCTTTTAGCAAAAGCAAAAACCATCTGGTATCAACAGATGGTCTTTTTAGTTTGTAAATAATTTTAATGAATTGAAAAATAAGTATATATTTTTATTTTCAAATTATGTAATATATGTATAATAAACAAAATTAAATTTTAAATAAAAGTATAATTATATTATAAAAAAGATAAGGAGGTGATGAGCGGAATTGTAAAAGGTTCAGCAAAAAGCTTGATAAAAAGTGCAATCTACAGGATAGGAGTAGACAGAAAACACTGAACCTTACAAGGGAGGTAATATAATGGTGAAACTAAATTATACGTGGTTGTTAGTTCTAGTGATGTTCAGTTTGGTGTTTGGTGGTGTAGGAATGTCTTTGGGATCGCAAGCAGAAGCAGCGGATATTAATCTGGCTCGTGGCAAAAATGTAGTTGTGTCTTCTACAGAAGCCAGTGGTAATATCGCAACTAATGCAGTAGACGGTAATTTATCGACGAGATGGGCATCGACAAATAGCGATACACAATATTACATTGTTGATCTCGGAACAGCTCAATCGGTATCCAGTGTTATTTTGCGTTGGGAAGCTGCTTATGCGAAGCAATTTCAGATTCAGACATCTACCGATAATGTAAATTGGACGACAGTGTATTCGAACTATAGCAACACTGGAGGAACCAATACGATTACGTTTCCATCGACTACCGCTAGATATGTAAAAATGTATGCGTTCCAACGGGCGACTACCTATGGTTATTCGTTATACGAATTTGAAATATACGGCAGTGGTACACAAGCGGCTACAGGAGTACTTGATTATATTAAAAGCATCAGTGGCAAACAAACCGTAATCGGCATGCACAATCGTGAACCGAATGCTACACCTGCTGTACAGACAGAGAAAGTCAAAAGTATTACAGGTAAATATCCAGGATTATGGAGTGGTGATTTATTGTTTTCAACCAATGATGTCAACAATCGTTGGAATATGATCTATGAAGCTAAAAAGCAGTGGGATAACGGAGCGATTGTCCAGGTGATGATGCACGTTACACCACCTACACAAGCGGATGCTGGCAATTGGGAAGGCGGAGTAGTCAGTCATTTAAGCGATGCTCAGTGGAAAGACTTAACGACTAACGGCGGTACATTAAACAAAGCGTGGAAAGCTCGTTTAGATAATTATGCACAATATCTTCAGTATTTAGAAGACAATAAAGTCACTGTATTATTCCGTCCATTCCATGAAATGAATCAAGGGGTATTCTGGTGGGCAGGTCGTCCGGGTAGTACCGGTACTGCTGAATTGTATCGTTTGACTCATGATTATCTTGTAAATACCAAAGGGTTAAGTAATCTGGTATGGGTATGGGATATGCAAGATTTGGATCTGAATTGGAATGTATACAATCCAGGGAATGCTTATTGGGATATCTTTGCTTTAGACGTATACAATCCTGATGGATTCACTACGCAGAAATACAATACAGCTTTGAGCGTAGCCAATGGCAAGCCGATAGCGATTGGTGAATGTGATGTATTACCTACACCTAGTCAGTTAGCGGCTCAACCGAAATGGGCATTTGCTATGAGTTGGGCAGAGCTAACATTTGAAAAGAATACCAATGCTCAGATCCAGACTGTCTATAATGCTTCTAATGTAATTACACGTGATGAGTTACCGAAGTTAAAGTAATAGTGAAGCAAAGGAAAGATTAGAGTTAGAGTATAAGTATTTTATTGTATGTAGCAAGTCATATTAGATAGCTTGTAAAATAATCGATCCAAACAGTATGCTAAGAGAAATCTCTTGGTTGCTGTTTGGATTTTTTTGATACATATAGAGAATAGGATTAGAGTTGAAATTTGTTGAATAAAGCTTTATTGTTAAGTCAAGTGAATTCACTATAGATAGATTATAGAACAAAGGGGGATGATTAGCTCCATGAAAAAAATTACGCTCCAAGTGATTGCAGATGAATTGAAAGTCTCCAAAGCACTTGTCTCTAAAGCGTTATCCAATGACCCTGCTGTAAATGAAGGTACACGAGAAAAAATATGGCAAACTGCTGAAGAAATGGGTTACCGTATTAAGCCTGTTCGCAAAAAAGCTTCCGATACTCAAACAGGTAATATCGTTGTTCTGATGCCTAGAGCATACCTAGATGATATTGAATACTGGGGTAAAGTCATGCAAGGGGTAGAAGCTGAATTAACCAATCATCAATTTAGTATGATTTTATCGACAATAGATATTAGTTTATTCCCAAAAGAAGGATTGCCGTCTAGCATTTATGATCGCAAAGCAGATGGAGCGATAGTGATGGGACATTTACCGGATAATTATATCGAAATGCTACGCTCGATCGATTTTCCATTTGTTATGTTAGATGCTAACTTACTTGATCCTTCGATTGATCATATTCTGGCCAATAACTTTCTTGGTGCTTATCAAGCGACCAATTATTTGTTTGCACAAGGTCATCGGAAAATAGGATTTGTTGGTGATCCAGATGCTTCGTGGAGCTTTCGTGAACGTAGTCGGGGATTTCGTGAAGCGATTCGTGATTTTAATGAGAAAAATGATGAAGAAATTCAAGCTACATTTATTGCTGGTATCGGTGTAAGTGGGACAGGGATGTACATTACAGGTGAATTTGCAGATACATTGAAAACGCAAACAACTTCAGAGCAAGCTTTAACCGGACTATTTTGTGGGAATGATGTAGTTGCTTTGGAAACACTCAGTTTATTATCGAAATGGGATATTCATTGTCCGGATGATGTATCGATTATCGGGTTTGACGATTTAACGTTAACAGAATTGATGAACCCCAAATTAACGACTATTCGTGTTCCCAAAAATGATATTGGCATGCGCGCAGTACAGATGTTAATGCGCCGAATCGAACATCCTGAGGTTACACCCGAGCACATATTAATGTCTACCCAATTGATTGAGCGGGCATCGATTACAGCACCCAAGCAGTGATATAGAAGAAAGTCATAGTGATAAACGACGAAAAGCGATGTTATACAACGATATGGAATACAAATAGTTTATAAAAGACACTTAGCAAGTATTACTTATACGCTAAGTGTCTTTTTGGTGTGTGTTTATCTAAAGTCTATTTCAAAAATATCAATATGTTGAATTAAATATAATTATATTGTTGAAATAGAAGTTTAATTATGTTAATGTTTGAATGTAAGCGATATCAATATTAGGGGGCTTTAAAGTGAAAAAGATATATTTGTCTGTACTGCTCGTTTGTATATTTTCGGTATTGTTAACAGCCTGTGGTGGAAATCAGAGTACATCAGCAGACAAAAATGAAATTAGTGGCACGATCACTTTTTTAACAAATCGGACAGATATGGTTGGCGAAAAATATGATGATTATGCCAAACGTTTTAATGAAAAATATCCAGATGCTCATGTTGAATTTGAAGCAGTTACAGATCTAGACAAAACGACCAAAATTCGTGTCGGTTCTGGCGAATTTCCTGATGTGGTATTGATTCCAACGATTCCTAATTCAGACCTCCCCAAATATTTCACCCCATTAGATGATCTCGGATTGAATGATCGTATTTATTTTAAAGATTACAAATCGTTTGAAAATAAAGTGTATGGTATTTCAGTAGGTGCGACCACAACAGGTATTTTATACAACAAAAAAGCTTTTGCCGATGCAGGTATTACTGCGGTTCCCCAAACGCTTGATGAGTTCTATGCAGCAGCAGACAAGCTCAAAGCCGCAGGTAAAGTTGCGTTAGCTTCTAATTTTAAAGATCAGTGGACATTGTATCCGTGGTCTTCTGAGATTCCAACTGCAATTGCAGGCGATGCTAATCTCAACAACAAACGACTTGAAAGTAATGCTCCTTACCAACTGGATAACCCTTACGGTCAATCGATGAGCATTATTCGCAATATGTACGAAAAAGGTTATTTAGAGCCAGATATTAACTCTACCAATTGGGAACAATCCAAAAAAGATATCGCTAGTGGTAAATTCGCGATGTATGTGATCGGTAACTGGGCGATTCCGCAAGTGATTGAAAGTGGCACTGATTCCAGCAATATCGGGTACTTTCCATTTCCTTACGATAATTCTGGTAAATACAATGTCACATTAGCACCGGACTGGGCGTATGGTGTGAACAAAAATAGTGAGCATCCTGCAACAGCCAAAGCTTTTGTAAAATGGATGCTAGAAGATTCAGGGTTCGATGATTTTGCTGGATTTATCCCTGTATTGAAAGATAAAAAGCCGGCTGTAGAACAATTGACAGAATTTAATAGCTTCAAACCCAAGTATCTAGAAGCAGTATCTGATGATCCTAAAGTTACTGCTATCGTCAATAAAGCACAAATTACCAAAGAAGCCTTTGTACAAGAATTTGTACTGGCTCCTGATCCACAAACGATTATGGATAAATATAATGCCGAATGGGCAAATGCCAAAAAATCGTTAGGTCATTAACAATAGAACATAGACGTCTATTTGTGCTCACACTAGAACAGATGAAGAAGATCCGCAAAGCAGCTCATTTTATTAGAGTGATCTTGCTTTGCTGAATGAAGCTGTTACAGAAAGGGAATGAAGTGGAACGATGAGTCATATTTCATATCCATTACAACGAAAATTGATATTGATTTCGTTTTTGTTAATACCTTTAGCATTATTAGCTATTTTTACGTATTATCCAGCGATGCGATTAGTGTATTTGAGCTTTACCAGTTGGGATGGAATCAGCCCGGTCAAAGAGTGGCTTGGACTGGGTAACTATATTGAAATTTTCACCAATCCTGATTTGTTTGGTGTATTTCTTCATCAGATTCCTTATGTATTGATTGGGATTATTCAAAATATCGTAGCGATTGTATTTGCTGTGATTTTAAATTCCAAATTGCGAGGACGCAATTTTTTTAGAGTGATGTTATTTCTTCCTTTTATTATGAATGCTGTTGCAGTGGCTTTTATGTTTCAGTATGTATTTGATACGACTAATGGATCGTTAAATGGATTGCTAGGGCTTGTTGGATTAGAATCATGGCAACAAAGTTGGTTAGGGAATGCTTCGCTGGTCAACTATGCACTGGCATCTATCGGATTTTGGCGCTTTATGGGCTACAATATGGTCATTTATCTGGGAGCTCTTCAATCGATTCCCGGAGATATGTATGAAGCCGCCAGAATAGATGGAGCCAGCCGATTTCAAATGTTATGGTCGCTTACGATTCCTAATTTGACACCTATTATTTCATTAAATATGTTCCTTACGCTTAGTGGTGCTTTGGCGGTATTTGATTTACCGTTTGTTTTAACTAAAGGTGGGCCTGCTGGAGCAAGTGAAACATTTTTGTTCAAAACGATTGAAACAGCATTCCAATTTAACAATTACGGTCTAGCTTCAGCGATGAGTGTAGTTCTGCTTTTATTTACAGCTATTATTTTGGTGGTACAAAATCTAGTCATTAACCGGAAAGGAGATTAACTGCTTATGAATCGAAAGTTTGATATCGTGCATATGCTCAAATATGTCATTTTGATCGTAGGAACATGTACCGTTTTGTTTCCACTGTATGTGGTATTTGTGAATGCATTCAAAAAAGAAGATGAAGGCAGTAATCCTTTCTCGTTACCTGCTAGTTTTTTGAATTTTGAAAACTTTGCAAATGTTATCGACCGGGCAGATATTATGCACGCTTTTTTGAATACATTTCTAATTATTATTATCGCATTGCTTGGCAATATTATACTCGGTACGATGGTGGCTTATGCTGTAGGTCGAATTCAATTTAGAGGCAAACGGTTAGTGATTGGTGCGTTTCTGATCGCTACTATTATTCCGACGATTACGACTCAAGTGGTTACATTTTCGATTATTCAAGCGATGGGTATTTATAATACGCTTTACGCACCGATTTTATTATTTGTAGGGGCCGATGTGATTCAGATTTATATCTATTTGCAATTTATCAAAAATATTCCGTATGAATTGGACGAAAGTGCCATGATGGATGGAGCCAGTCTGTTACGGATTTATCGCAGTATTATTTTACCGTTGCTTGGGCCGGCAACAGCGACTTTGATTATTTTGAAAACGATCAATATTTACAATGAGTTATATATTCCATTTCTGTATATGCCCAAGCAAGATTTGGTTGTGGTCTCTACAGCGATTATGCGGTTTGCAGGCAATAATCAAGCACAATGGACGAATATTTGTGCGGCGATTCTGATTATTATGATTCCGACGATTTTGTTGTATTTGTTTTTACAGAAGTATATTTTCTCGGGCGTTACCAGTGGAGCAGTGAAAGGATAAGCATCTAACAAAGGAGGGAACGATTCTATTGGCAAGTATGTATACATCTGATCGTGAATATTCGTTAAGCCAGATGACATGGGAACTGAAAGGATTCTGGCCATGGGTTCCGGTCAAAGGCACAAGTATGGAAATTGGGAATGAATTGTTAGGAGTTACAGAATGGATGCCAGCGACTGTACCGGGAGGTGTTCATTATGATCTGTACCGGGCAGGATGGATAGAAAATCCGTATCAAGATATGAATAGTCTGCAATGTGAATGGGTGGAGAATCGCTGGTGGGTGTATCGGACTTGTTTTGAATGGAAAGATATTTATCCTCAGACAGATACAGTAGCTACCGAATTAATCTGTCAGGGATTAGATTATGAAGCACTCATTTATTGGAATGGACAATATCTTGGTGAACATATCGGAATGTACGAACCTGCGGTATTCGATATTACAGAGCAACTGCAACAAAGTGAACGTGTTGAACTGTTGATTGTACTCAAGCATCCACCGGATGAAATGGGGCAAATCGGCAAAACGTCAGCAACATTTACGCAGAAAAGTCGATTCAACTACAAGTGGGACTTTTCTACACGTCTGATTAATATTGGCATTTGGGATGATATAGTGCTCAAATCCTATCAACATTGTTCTTTACAGGATATTCAAGTAAAGACTGATCTAAACGAACAACATCAAGGAGTTATTCAGATCGGTGGAGAGATCCAGCCACATGGGAAAAGTAAAGGCAAAAAGTCTACGCTAGTACAAGTGGCTATTTTTGATCCGACAGGAAAGGCTGTTGTTCAATTAGAACAATCACTTACAGAGAGTGAGTCCACATTTACTATACAAAGTATGATAGATTCTCCTCAATTATGGTATCCCAACGGATATGGAGATCAGCCACTATATACGGTAGAGATTACATTGCTTCAGCACAATACCATATGTGATATGTATACATGTTGTGTAGGAATACGGCAATTGGAATATGTATCTAATGAAGGAAGTCCAACCGATGCGTTGCCTTATACTGTTCGGATCAACGGACGTAAAATCTATATCCGTGGAGCAAATATCACTCCGCTCGATCATTTATATGGAAATGTAACCGCTCGTCGTTATGAATGGCTGATTCATCTTGCTAAGGAAGCAAATATGAATATGCTTCGTATCTGGGGTGGCGGTATTATCGAAAAAAGTATTTTATACGAGCTATGTGATATTCATGGAATTATGATCTGGCAAGAATTTATTCAATCGAGTTCAGGGATCGATAATACACCTTCACAACGTCCTGAATTTTTGGATTTATTACAACGCAATGCGATCTCAGCGCTCAAGCGTCGTCGTAATCATACCAGTCTTACGATCTGGAGTGGTGGCAATGAATTGATGAGTGCACCTAATATTCCTTCCACCTATGATGATCATAATCTAGCATTGCTTCAGCAACTGGTACAGCAGTATGATCCACAGCGAATGTTTTTACCAACATCTGCTTCAGGACCTGTACAGTATATCACCCATGAAAAAGGGGTCAGCCATGATGTACATGGTCACTGGAAATACGAAGGTAATCCTCAGCATTACGTGTTGTACGGTGAAGCAGATCATTTATTTCATAGTGAGTTCGGTGTAGATGGACTAAGTCATGTTCGCAGTCTACATAAATTTCTAAGTCAATCTTACCGACAACCGACTTCGATGGAAGATAGTCTGGTCTGGCGACATCATGGAGAATGGTGGGATACGTATAGCCGGGATATCGAATTATTCGGTTCGCTCGATACTTTAGAATCATTTGTCGATTGTAGTCAATGGATTCAAGCCGAGGGATTACGGTTTATTTTGGATTCTAATCGAAGCCGTCAATTTAACAATAGTGGAAGTATGGTCTGGCAATTGAATGAACCATGGCCGAATGTCACCTGTACCAATCTAATTGATTATTATAATGAGGCGAAAATGGCTTATTATTGGGTGAAAGAAGCCTATGCTCCTTTTCGAGCAAGTATCGATTATCGCAGTCTGCATTATGTTGTTGGTGAGACGGTGGAGTTTCCGTTACGTGTTGTAAGTAATCATGCGTCCAGAGAATTCACTATCAATATGCAACTATTAGATAGTACAGGTCAGATGTTGCAACACCATTCTATTGTTGGGACAACTAATATCGATTATGCTATTACTCCTACAATATTCTGTTGTGAGATTCCACAGACCGCAGATCAGTTATTTTATATTCGTGTGCAATCAGTATGTGGAGACCAGCCTATTGCAGATAATATCTATCCTTTTTCAACAAGACAACAGTCGATCTATGCCCCTACGCTTGATCAAGCAGATGTTGACTTAGCAGTAGAAGCTCATCATGATTGGATTCATTCTTCTTTATCAGGATATCATCATACGTCATTTTGGAAACGGGAATACACAGTGACCAATCAAGGTAATACAGTGGCTTTGCATATTTATCCGTATGAATCTACAGACCGATTTTGGATGACAGCAAGCGAAGGGTACTTTACGTTGTTTCCCGGTGAGTCTAAACAAATAGTAGTGACTTGTTGCGATCAAGCCGCAGAACTATTTCCAGCAGATCGGTCGATATTATATACCGCTAAGGATGACCAGAACGAGCAGACATCACAACCTGAAATAGCTTTTGCATCCTTTCAACAACACGCTATCAGAAGCAATATAGAGCGATCATTGAATATGTAGATTTCTTGCCTTTCCAACCTAAAATAAGCTATAATACAGACGCATAGCAACATTTACTTTCTATTATAAATGTTGCTCATAGGTGAACGGTGAGATCCTTAGCATTCAAGTAGGTATACGTGTTTATCATAAGTACACCTATCGTATAAAGGACTGACTCATGAATAATGGGTTGGTCCTTTTTTTGTCAGACTACAAATCAATGAATAAGAAAGGATGTTGTATATGTTCGGTAATGATTGGGATGAAGTGCTCAAAGATGAAATGGAGAAACCTTATTTTCAACAGCTAATGACATGGTTAGATCAAGAGTATGAAGAAGCTGTAGTCTATCCGCCACGTGATTTACTTTTTCAAGCGTTCCGATTAACACCATATGCTGAGGTGAAAGCTGTAATTTTGGGACAAGATCCTTATCATGGAGCAGGGCAAGCAGAAGGATTAAGCTTTTCGGTAATGCCAGGGGTACGAGTACCGCCATCGTTACGTAATATCTACATAGAGTTAAAAGAAGATCTAAATATACCGACACCGAATCATGGTTCGCTTGTACAATGGGGCAAAGAAGGCGTTCTTTTGCTCAATACCGCATTAACAGTCAGAGAATCCAAGCCTGCTTCACATCGAGGTAAAGGATGGGAACAATTCACCGATGCAGTGATTCATGCGTTGAATGATCGCTCAGAACCGATGGCGTTTTTATTATGGGGCAATCATGCCGCCGAAAAAGAATCTTTTATCGATCAAGAGCGTCATTTGATTATTCGGTCAGCTCATCCCAGCCCATTTGCAGCTCGCAAAGGATTTTTTGGAAGCAAACCTTTTTCACGTACAAATGAATTTTTAGAGCAACATGGAGAACGTCCGATCGACTGGCATATTCCAAATATCACATAAAGATTCATACTTCAAGGGAGGTGAAAAGATGAAGCATTGGGAAGGTAAAAAAGTAATGGTTACTCGTGACGATGAATACACTTCTAGATTGTATGGTACGATCCAATACTGGGACGAAAGCAAAAATCGATTGATTTTACAACCAGGAGCGATCAATGTGCTGTTGAATGATATTTTGTATATCAAAGAATTAGAACAGTTACCTCAAGAATTAGAATCTTCTGCCGCAGAACTGAATCATATCGGGTATGTTATGAAATTACCGGTGCAATTCGATAATGCTATTCTTTTCGGCTCCCAGGTTATGATCTGGCAAGGCGATCGATTGGTTGAATTACAGGCTAAGATTATAAAACATGATCATCAACAAGTATTTTTAGGCAATGGTCGTATTTTGCGCAAATCAGATTATCGATTTATTGTTCGCTCTCTACGTGGATGCTGAACAGCTTTACTCGTGAAAATACACCTTGATTTTCCAGAAAAAGAAGAGAATTTACAGGACTATAGCCTTATTTTGGATCAATTGTCTTCAAAAATATAGTATTCCAACCGATATTAATACAGGAATGGACAGAGAAGATCACAAATACGTTATACAAGGAGAGAAATTAATGACACATACTGCCAAAATGGCAAAATGGATGCTTGCACTTGTTATCGTAGCGAGTACACTATTTCCAGCCGGAGTTTTCGCAGCAGACAGCAGTGCGGTATCACTCAAATTTTCAGACGACAATGCTTTAACTCTATCTCTAGATGATGATGCTACTGACTTAACAGTATCCACAGTAGACGGTTCAGGCAATACAGAAGATGTATCTGATGATGCAAAATGGACTTCTTCCGCATCTACAGTAGCTACTGTCAAAGCAGGAACAATTACCCCCGTTGGCACAGGTACAACAACAATCACTGCTAAATATGGCGATCTATCTGCTACTAAAAAAGTAACAGTGACTTCACCTTATACAGCATTAAAAATTTCGCCAGAAGTAGCAGCAAATGTAACGATCGGACAGCCTTATACATTCAAAGCAACAGCTACCAAAACAGACGGTAGTTCAGAAGATGTAACTTCTTCAGTAACATGGTCTACATACAGTGCAGCAGTAGCCACTGTATCTCTGGGTACGGTAAAAGGAATCAAACAGGGTACAACAACAATTACAGCTAGATATGCAGGACTTGCAGATACACAAACGATTTATGTACGTTCTTCTTTCCAGGGTCTAATGTTAACACCTGAAGAAGATCAAGTAATGTTTATCGGTGATACTCCAAAACAAATCAAAGCAGAAGTAGCAGATGCCACTCGCGTTCCTACGGATGTAACGAATGATGTGAAATGGACTTCATCTAATGCAATCAACGTAACAGCAGACAACGGTCTGCTAACTCCATGGGTAGAAGGTACTTCTACAATCAAAGCAGAATATGAAGATTATACAAAGAGCTTCAAAGTAACTGTCTACAAAACAATGAAAAAAGTAGAAGCTAGTGTAGATTCAATTGATTTGGTTACAGGAGATAGTGCTACACTTCCTAAAGTAACAGGAACAGCAGTAGATGGAACAACTGTAGATTTGTCTAAGCTTGTAGAATGGAGTGCAGGTGACGGAAGTATTGCTTCAGTCACAAGTACAAAAGTAGAAGCTGAAAGCGAAGGTAACGTTAATCTAGTGGGTACAATTGGTGATCTTAAAGTAACTGTACCGGTATCGGTTCAGACCAAATTGCTTGTATTGACACCAGACGTAACAACATTAAGTATTGTAGTTGGTGAAACTGCAAGCTTGCCTAAAGTAGAAGCAATGACAGTAGAAGGTTCTACCGTTGATGTAAGCAATGATATCGATTGGACATCTTCTTCTGAAAGCTTGTTGTTAACAGGTTCCAAAGCAAAAGCTTTATTAAACGGTAAAGCAACGCTTAAAGGAACGTACCTTAACAAAACAGTTAAAGTTGCGGTAACGATGGAACCAAAAATTAAATCAATCACTGTTACACCAGATGTGGTTGAGTTGAATATCAAAAAGAGCAAAACTATTAAAGCAGTAGGAATCTATGCTGCAACAGGTAAATCGGTAACATTGTCTACTAAAATGAATTGGGTTTCTTCGAATCCTTCTGTAGCGACTGTTAAAGGATCAAGTGTTAAAGCACTGAATCTAGGAACAACAACGTTAACAGGTTCGTATCAAGGATTAACATTGACAGTTAAAGTGAATGTAACTGCGAAGTTGAAAAAATTAACGTTCTCTGAGAAAGCGTTGAAATTGACTGTAGGCGATGCTAAATCTGTTCAAATCGTAGCTGAATACGATACAGGTACCAAAGTCGATGTTACCAAAGAAGCAACATGGACAAGTACTAAAGCAAATATTGCTACAGTAACAGAAGGTAAAATTACAGCACTTGCTAAAGGAACAACTACGATTAAAGTAGAATATGGCGATAAAAAGCTATCAACTACAGTAAATGTAAAAGAAGTTGTACCAGCCAAACAATAATCATATCGATTCACTTCATGTGAGGATATAACTTTAAGACTCTACCTAATCAGGTAGAGTCTTTTGTATAACAAGGATAGTTTGAGCTAGCAGAAGATATATAGAAGAGCGACTTGCCAAAAGGCAGTACTTCATTTAAAATAAGAACAAAAGTTCGTATATAGTTATAGATAGACTTTATACGATATTGTTAGGAGAGATACAGAATGTTAGAAGATAACGAACGCAAATTGTTACGTATTTTATATAACTTCTTTTCGTTATACCGTCGTATGCCAGAATGGAGAGAATTATCATTTAAGACAGGCAAAACGACAAATGAACTCAGTCAAATCTTATTGTCTTTAGAAAATAAAAAATACATATACTGGGATAGCAAACTTGAAGTAAACAGTATCGTCATGATCCAGGGCTGGGAGCGTAAAGAAAAGACGGTACTGCCTCTTCCAGAGTCTTATTGGACACAATATTGAAGTACATATACAACAGACGTAGTGGAGTCTGTATCCTGCCTAACCGGAAATGTGAATCACTACTAGAAAGAGCATAGTCGTATGCAAGCAATTGATTGACAACACTATAAATTCTTGATATTATATGGAAGTTGTCATACTTATTTTGACCTGTTAGCTCAGCGGGAGAGCACTATCTTGACAGGGTAGGGGTCAGTGGTTCGATCCCACTACAGGTCATAACCGAAAGTCCTTGTCTCTCAAGGGCTTTTTTATTTTTTGAATAAAGGAGCGACATCATATGATTCAGCGTTACCGTATTACCAGAGAGATGCAACAACCAGAAGGTCAAGTGGATCCGATTACATTAGAAGAGTGTCAGGCTTATTTTGCGTTGCAGCCGGACTTTATCTATACCCCTGTGTTTACCGTTAAAGGAGAAGCGACGATGTCGATCGAAGGAGATTTCTTCTTGTGGGATATTGGAACAGCTTCAATTCCGTTTCGTCATTATGAAGGTGATCTATACGTATCAGGTACCAATGAAGCTGTTATCCCGAAAATGATAGAAGTGGCTAGTGCATTACGAGCAGACATTGCAGAAGGATAAGGCTGTCTGTATAAAGTTCCAAAAGATTTTGGAACTTTATTTATTTTTATAAAATTCCTCAAACAACATATTAATACTATTTGATAACGATTACAAACTACATATACTTCTAACGATTTTCTAAGTATTTCCAATATGTTTGTGAAATTGTGTTTTAAACGACTGTAATCGGGGTCATATTAAATAAGCGTATCATTCAAGAGCGTATTAATTGATTTGGAGGAATTATGATGAACTTAGAATCTATGGTAACAGCACCTGTAATGGAAACAGAAGATACAGAAAATAGCTTTGTGGCTCAAGTACATGCTATTTTGAAAAATCGTCAAAATTCCGATTTAGCAGTAAGAGGCAAAATCAGCGAATTGGTTAGCCGATATACAGCAACAACCAACTAAACTGCATACATTTATCTAACAACAACTATAAATCATACTATATATAAAAACAGGCTGAACATTAGTGTTCGCCTGTTTTTTGATGTGTAGATTGATAAAGCATACATAGAGGCTCCTCTTACATATGTATCTGCAAAGTAAAAAAGAGGCAATAAAATACGCTCGATGCAGGTGTAATAAAACAGTAAAAAGCCCTGTATATCTACAAATATTCCAACAAAATACCAGATAGGTTTACTATAAGCACAGAAAAAAATGGTTTAATTTTTGACTTATGGTAAATATTTTTGATAATAACTGTGCTTCTTTTGATTTGAATTGTAATTAAAAGGTTAAATCCTTGTATAGATTAGATTTATTTGTATACGATGGTAGCTTAGTACATTTATTTTAAAGGTATCCACCTTGTCGAATAAACGATTTACTAGCCCAATCAATTCAACAAGAAAAGGGGTAGAATCTTATGCGTCAACAGCACCGATATGTCAATATGGATGTGCAGTACAATGACCAGATTCTTGATGTTAGTATTGTTTTTTATATGTATGGTAAGTTATCCAAATCGTATATTCGTTTTCGTTACAAAAAAGTAGATATCTTTGAATTGTATGATAGTAAAGAAGAAAATTACCAACAAGCTGTAAAAACAATCTGTGAATTGATTGATACGATCGGAGTCGAAACTTATAGAAAATTCGATCGTAGTATGGGCGAATTGAAACGCATCTACAGTAGACGAATTATTGTAGACAATAAAGTATATGCTAATTTTTATGAAAGTGAATTGAGTGTAGGCGAACGATTTATGTATAGCCGCGAAATTATGATGAACGATGGTAACCAATTAGAAGACCATTTGCTAATTGAAGACCGTGAAGATGTAGAATCTAAACAGCAAGTTTTGCGTAATTTGCGTCGCAAAGTTAAAAATTATTTTGAGGAAGTCGAAGTTTTACCACATCCTCAATATTTAAATACAAAATATAGCTTGGTGTATCAGGACATTACCGATTGGATGGAACAGAATATTCCTACTTATTATATTCAGCGTTTTATGAATGCACTGGAAGCCGTATAATAGCTATTCCAACAGCACCCCTAAGCGGGTGCTTTTTATATGTATTTTTACGATAAGTATTATGATTAGACGTTGGATACATAGTCACAAATGCTAAATAACTAAATATCTATTACTTCTATACGATAGCGCTCGACTTCACTTCCATGCTATGTTATTATAGTGGTTCTGATAACGTGGTAACGAACTAAAGCGTTCGGTAAATTGTAAGAGGAGCGATCATATGAAACAGAGAAAAATAGCAGGATGGGTATTACTTTTTAGTGTTGTTTTATTGGTATTGGCAGGATGTTCTAGTGGTACTAACAAGGACGACAATAAGTTAGTAATCGGCATCGATGACAAATTTGCGCCTATGGGATTTCGTGATGAACAAAATAATATTGTTGGTTTTGATATTGATTATGCCAAAGCGGCAGCCGCTAAAATGGGTAAACAAGTTGAGTTTCAGCCGATAGACTGGTCTGCCAAAGAATCTGAATTAAACAGTGGACGGATTGATCTGATCTGGAACGGATATACGATTACAGATGAGCGCAAGCAAAAGGTACTATTTACCAAACCTTATCTAGCGAATAGTCAGGTAGTAGCAGTGCTTGCTAACTCACCGATTACTACGTTTAGTGATCTAGCTGGCAAAACTGTAGGACTACAATCACTATCTTCCGCTTCAGATGCGTTGGAAGCAAACCCGATCAAAGCACAACTTAAAGAAGTAAGCGAGTTTCCTGATAATGTACTGGCATTGAGCGATTTGAAAAATGGTCGTCTGGATGCTGTCGTGATTGATGAAGTAGTTGCTCGTTATTATATGTCTAAAGAGCCGAATACTTTTAAATTACTGGATGAATCGTTATCTCCTGAAGAATACGGTATCGGTGTGAAGCAAGGTAATGAAGAATTGCTTAACAGCTTGCAAAAAGCGTTGGATGAATTGAATAGCGACGGTACCGCAGCCAAAATTTCAACAACATGGTTTGGCGAAGATAAGGTTCTGAAATAACACCAGTAAAGATGATGTATAACTGTTTGATAAAATAGTGCACCACATATAAAAATCATCAGAAAACCGGTTGAGCGATACAACCCGGTTTTCTTTTGTAAAGAGCAAGACTTGAATTCAAAATGTTGAGATGTAGGAGTCGAATATCATGAGTGTAGATTATTTATTACAAATCATAGGCCCGATGCTAGAGGGTGCTAAAAATACGATTATTCTATTTTTGATTGCAATCGTACTTTCGATCCCATTAGGATTTGGAATTACATTGTTAGCTAATAGCAGTATCAAATTATTATCTTGGATAGCCCATACGTTTATTTATATTACTCGTGGAACACCGCTATTGTTGCAATTACTCTTTTTCTGCTTTGGATTACCGATGTTGCCGATTATAGGTGACTATTTGGTATTTGATCGTTTTGTAGCAGCAGGACTTGCTTTTGTATTGAATTATGCGGCTTATTTTGCAGAGATTTTTAGAGGTGGATTATTGTCGATTGATAAAGGTCAACATGAAGCTGCACAGGTGCTTGGACTTAGCAAATGGCAAACGATGACCAAAGTCATTATCCCGCAAATGATTCGGGTAGCATTACCTGCACTGGCAAATGAGTCAATCACGCTGGTAAAAGACACTGCATTATTGTATGCGGTAGCTGTACCGGAATTGCTTCACTTTGCACAAACAGCTGTCAATCGTGATTTTACAATTACCCCGTTTGTCTTGGCTGGTATTATTTATCTATTAATGACATTAGTATTGACGTTGCTGTTCAAAGGATTGGAACGTCGATTTAAATTTGAATAAAAGGAATGTCTATCTATGACTATGATTGAAGTACAACAACTCAAAAAAAGTTTTGGCGACCTAGAAGTGTTAAAAGGTGTTAATTTTACAGTTGAACCTGGAGAAGTAGTTGCTATTATCGGACCTTCTGGCTCTGGCAAAAGTACTATGTTACGCAGTCTTATTCATCTGGAAGAAGTCAACAGCGGAAGCATTTTATTTCAAGGTCAAGCATTAGTAGAGGACGGAAAATATACTAATGCAAGTCAGATCAAAAAAATAACGTCACGTATGGGAATGGTTTTTCAGCACTTTAATTTATTTCCGCATTTGACGGTGCAACAGAATTTGGAATTGGCTCCCAAAGCGGTCAAAAAAGAAAGTGTAGCTGATATTCGCAAACGTAGTGAAGTGATACTGAATAAAGTCGGATTGCTTGATAAAGCCAATGTATTACCAGCTAATCTTTCCGGCGGGCAGAAGCAACGGGTAGCGATTGCCAGAGCATTAATGCTTAATCCTGATATTTTATTATTTGATGAACCCACTTCGGCGCTTGATCCAGAATTAACAGGTGAAGTATTGCGAGTGATGCAACAACTAGCGCAAGAAAAAATCACGATGGTTGTTGTCACACATGAGATGAATTTTGCTAGAGATGTAGCGGATCGGGTGATCTTTATGGATAAAGGCGAGATTGCTGAATCCGGTACTCCGCAACAGATTTTTGAGAATCCTCAATTAGACCGTACCAAAGCTTTTCTTAGTCGTGTAGAAAAATAAAAATCAGTCTATACTTAGAGTATAAATACTTATAAGTAAGTCTGATACCAGCATGTGATGATGCTATGTATTCAGAATACTTCTGATGGAGGAATAGAATGAATACACAATCCAAAGTAGCTATTATTACAGGAGCTGGAAGCGGTCTTGGTCAAGCAACCGCACTAAAGTTAAGCGATAACGGAGTGAGTGTAGTTGTTGTCGATATCTCTGAAACTGCTGGTCAAGAAACCGTATCTATGATCGAATCCAAAGGTGGAACAGCCCTGTTTATCGCTGCTGATGTCAGTCAAGCACCACAGGTAGAGCAGTTTGTTGAGCAAACGGTAGCTACATTTGGGCGTATAGATATGTTTTTCAATAATGCAGGCATTTCAGGCCCGGGGCTAAAGTTAGCAGATCATACGATTGAACAATTCGATCAGATTATTAATATTAATTTGCGTGGAGCTTTTTATGGAATGAAATACGTAATTCCTGAAATGCTCAAAACAGGCGGCGGTTCGATCGTCAATACAGCTTCTACCGCAGGTGTAGTAGGCGTACAGACAGTAGGCCCTTATGCCGCTAGCAAACATGGTATCATCGGCTTAACACGTACAGCAGCGATCGAATACGGCAAAGATCATATTCGTGTTAATGCGATTGCACCGGGTACGATTGAGACACCGATGGTCGCTGAATTTGGTAGACAAAATCCAGAGACGATGAAAGCAACAGTAGACAGTATTCCTTCTGGACGTTTAGGTAGACCGGAAGAAATTGCGAATCTGGTAGCTTTCCTATTAGGTGATGAAGCTCCTTATATTAACGGGGCGGTATATTCTATCGATGGTGCTGTAACCGCGCAATAAGATAGAATAGGTTATCGCACTAGAATTTGGTACAATACGTATGCAAGAACCCTTGAATAATCATTTCAAGGGTTTTTCTTATTTTGAAAGTATAGGAGCTGAAGACATGACTACACTAACATACACACGTCTTATTAATCGAACACTTGAAATTTTGGCAGAGAATAGCAGTCAAGAAGCTTATACTTATATAACTGAACATGCTCATGAAGTGAAAGGTAACGAGGCACAGGTGTATAATTTTCGTTATTCGTTAGCGGCGGCGTCAGGCATGAATACAGAAGCATTGCAATTATTACAAGAAGCTATTTTGGAAAAAGGGTACTGGTATTCTTCAACGTATTTGCTGGAAGAAGAAGATTTGAAGTCTTTGCGTGATCAAGATGAATTTCAGAAATTAGTAGAATTATGCGCAGAACGAGAAACACTAGCACGTGAAGAGTCTACACCTGAATTGAAAATTCTGTATCCGCATGATCAAGAAGATCATACGATAAAGCAGACCATTATTGCGCTACATGGTGATCAGGAAAATATTGAGATTGTAGAACCGTACTGGATCAGTCTACTTGATCATCATTACCGGTTAGCTTTACCTCAATCTTCGCAAATTCTTTTTACAGATGCATATGAATGGGAAGATGTAGAGCAAGGGGTAGAAGAGTTGAAATGGCATCTTAGTGATATTATGACCGAAGATGCGCAAAGCCCTGCTACACCGTCACTCAAGCCGATTGTAGGAGGATTTTCTGCAGGTGCAAGAGTAGCATTATATACAGCAATTCAAGAGCCTACAGCGTTCAGTGGCTTGATTCTATTAGCACCATGGTTGCCAGAAGCATCAGAATGGGAGCAAGGTCTAGCAGGGTTACAAGAAGCTGGAGTGAAGCTTTCAATTATGTGCGGAGAATGGGATGACGATTGTCTACCGGGCACAATGGAACTGATCGAAGCACTTCAAGAAGCTCATATAGATTACCAGTATATTGAACTGCCTGAACTGGATCATGATTACCCTGAATCATTTGCTCAGTTACTGCACGAATCAGTCACTTATATTCAATCGACAGAGCAAGAAGACGAAGATGAACTGAATCCTACAGAATCTACAGACAACAACGAGTAATCTAAAATCATATCTCAAGTTTATTTTAAAAATGAATTCAAAAAAGTTATAATCATAGAACGATTTTATTACAAAGACAACAAGTTGCCGTCTTGAAAGAAGAGTGAATACATTGAAAATTGGAGTTTTTGACTCGGGGATTGGTGGATTAACTGTTTTACATGAAGTGCTCAAAGTATTGCCAGCAGAAGATTATCTATTTTACGCAGATACTCAACATGTGCCTTACGGTGAAAAGCCCAAAGACGAGGTGCGTCAGTATATTTTTGATGCGGTAGATTATCTGGCAGCGCAACATATTAAAGCATTGGTAATCGCTTGTAATACAGCAACCAGTATAGCGGTAAATGATCTACGTCAGCGTTATGACTTTCCTATTCTGGGGATTGAACCGGCAGTTAAGCCTGCTGTACAGAACAGTATGATCAAGCACAAAAAAGTACTCGTTTTAGCAACAACATTAACATTACGAGAAGAAAAATTTCAAAATTTGGTACGTTCAATAGATACAGCTGATATTGTGGAAAGTTTGGCTTTGCCAGGTCTGGTACAACTAGCAGAAAAAAGACAGTTTGCAGAGGCAGAGGTACAGTCTTATTTACAACAAGCACTAGCAGGATTGGATCTCAATCAATATGGTACTATCGTATTAGGATGTACACATTTTCCTTATTTTAGAGAACATTTGCATCATTTCTTTCCTGAAGAAGTCGATATTATTGATGGTGGAGAAGGAACTGCACGCAATCTGTACCGCATTTTGCAACAACGTTCTCAGATCGGTGAAGGAACAGGTCAGATCAGTTATGTAGAATCAGGTCAGATTATCCATGACCCTGAGCGACTCAATAACTATGATCAATTGCTGTTGAGATTGTCAGCTTCTTCGACATTATGATGATTGTAAAACCTGATTGAACTAACACAAAAGATATCAAGTCAAGCGCAGACTTCTATAGGAAGCTGCGCTTTTTTGTGATAGATATAAAAGGAGAGTATGGAGTTGAAAGATGGATATTATAGAAATATACATTATCACCATAACGATAAATGTAACTGGCGCAGCTATGATTACGAAACTTGCGTAGGAGAAGTAGAAGCAACATTAGGCGTTGTAGAATGACGAAGAGAACGGGTAGTTGTAATCGAGATGAATTTACGTCTGGTAGCAGTAGGTCTGACGACAGATTGAGTTATAGCAGTAGAAAAAGATTCAGTAGTCTGGCGAGCTGTAGCATCTATAATCGGAGATGCAGTATATCCAGTCAGACGAGGATGAAGCGGTTGAACAGGCTTAATCGTAGGCTTGAGCTTGGACTTCGCAGGTTGCCACGCAAGAATCTGATCTTCACGAAATGTACGCGGACTACCTGTACGTAGACAGTCAGCATAGACTAGACCTTTGCGAATATGCTTAATCTCGATGCGTCGCTGTGTCAGTTGATTAGAACGATCCATATATACAATTTCCACAATTTCACCTACATATTTAGATAACATGGCATGTACTCCTATCCGAACGTTTGTTCTTATTTATATTCTTATTATATACGAACATACGTTTCTTTTTCAAGTGTTATTTGTTGTTTTCAAAATAAGTACCAATTACATATGGATCGTACCATACAGCCTATACATTTCAGCTTATGCTTATATTGGGTAAATGAATTAATGAAGATTAATTTTAGGTATAGCCATTTAAGGAGGACTTATGAAAACAGATATTTCACAACTATTATCGCAAATGACACTTGAAGAAAAAGCTAGTCTTTGTTCAGGTCTTGATTTTTGGAACACACAACCTATCGAACGTCTAAATATTCCATCTGTAATGATGACAGATGGCCCGCATGGATTACGTAAGCAAGCTAAAGAAGCCGATCACTTGGGGTTGAACGATAGTGTACCGGCTACCTGTTTCCCATCAGCCGCAGGAATGGCTTCTTCTTGGAATCGCGATCTTATTCGCCAAGTAGGAGAAGCACTCGGTCAAGAATCGCAAGCAGAGAATGTCGCTGTTTTGCTTGGACCAGGAACTAATATCAAACGCTCTCCGTTATGCGGACGTAACTTTGAATACTTTTCAGAAGATCCGTATCTTTCTGCTGAATTAGCAGCTCATCATATTCAAGGGGTACAAAGTCAAGGTGTAGGTACATCACTTAAACATTTTGCCGCTAATAATCAAGAAGAACGTCGTATGAGTGTAGATGCTATTGTCGATGAACGTACATTACGTGAAATTTATCTAGCTAGCTTTGAAGGAGCTGTTAAGCAATCTCAACCCTGGAGCGTGATGTGTTCATATAACAAATTAAATGGAACATATACTGGTGAGAATGAATTTCTATTAACCAAAGTATTACGTGAAGAATGGGGATTTGAAGGATTTGTAGTGTCAGATTGGGGCGCTGTTAATGAACGTGTAGACGGTCTGCAAGCAGGTCTAGAACTTGAAATGCCTGCAAACAATGGTATCGGTGATGCCAAAATCGTCAAAGCTGTACAAGAAGGGCAATTGGACGAAAAAGTTGTCGATCGAGCAGTAACACGGATCTTAGAATTTATTTTCAAAGCAGTAGAACAGCGTCAACAAGATAGTTCATATGAGGCAGAAGAACACCATGCACTAGCTCGTAAAATAGGTCAAGAAAGTATGGTTTTACTTAAAAATGAAGATCAACTATTACCGCTTGCTAAAAAAGGAAATATTGCGGTGATCGGTGAATTTGCTCAGAATCCACGTTACCAAGGTGGCGGTAGTTCCCATGTGAATCCTACACAACTGGATAAAGCATTGGATGAAATGACCAAGCTTGTTGGGGATCAAGGTCATGTATCGTATGCAGCTGGCTATGATCTGGATAGCGATGATATCAAAGAAGAATTAGTTCAAGAAGCTGTACAATTAGCAGCAAAAGCTGAAGTTGTAGTGTTATTTACAGGGCTCCCTGATCGTTATGAATCAGAAGGATATGATCGTACACATCTTCATATCCCACAAAATCATCAGCATTTAATCGAAGAAATTGCCAAAGTGCAGCCTAATTTGATTGTTGTACTTAGCAATGGTTCACCTGTGGTCATGCCATGGATAGGACATGCCAAAGCAGTACTAGAAGGGTACTTGGGTGGACAAGCATTTGGCGGTGCAGTTGCCGATTTACTATTTGGTGAAGTGAGTCCAAGCGGAAAATTAGCTGAGACTTTCCCTATGCAGTTAAGCGACAATCCATCCTTTTTGAATTTTCCAGGTGAACAAGATCGGGTAGAATATCGTGAAGGTATTTTTGTCGGCTATCGTTATTATGATACTAAGCAGATCCAACCTCTATTCCCGTTCGGTTACGGGTTAAGCTACACTACATTTGCATACAGTGATCTCAAAGTCGATCGTGAGCAATACAGCGATCAAGATCAAGTAAAGGTAAGTGTGAAGATTACCAATACAGGTCAAGTAGCAGGCAAAGAAATTGTACAATTATATGTAAAAGATAGTGAAAGTATAGTGATACGTCCAGAGAAAGAACTCAAAGGATTTGCTAAAGTGCATCTACAAGCAGGAGAAAGTCAGACCATAGACTTTACACTCGATAAGCGTGCATTTGCTTATTACAATGTAGAATTAGCAGACTGGCATGTGGAATCAGGAACATTTGAGATTCTGATCGGTTCTTCTTCTCGTGATATTCATGTCCAACAATCGATCAACATTCAATCCAGTGTAGAACTTCCGCTGACGATTGATCGCAACACCACGATGGGCGATATTACGACTCATCCCAAAACAGAGCAACTGGCTAAAGAATTGCTGGATCGTTCAGGTATGGGACAATTGTTCGACGCTAGTGATGATATGATGTCAGCGATGGTTAAAGGAATGCCGTTACGGGCAATGGTCAATTTCGGACAGGGAAAATATACAGAAGAAATGCTTGCCCAAGATATCGAAAAGTTAAATCAAGCATTTGTACCACATCAATAATTATCAGATCAAACAGCTCTTTTTCATATAGAAAAGGGCTGTTTTTTTGTATGTTTTAGAACGAAGATTATAGGATCTAAATATAAATTATGTATCCAATGCTAATAACAGCCGTCTTTATCTTCTATTTATATGATACAATTGTAAAGAGTACACAATGGGAAGATCGAAGGAGCAAAATAAAATGGCGATAGAAGTGATACGCGTACAAACTCAACAACAGTTAGAAGAATGCTTGAATATTCGGAGACAAGTATTTGTTGTAGAGCAGAAAGTTCCTGAAAGCAGAGAAGTAGATGAGTATGATCAATTGCCCAATGACGGCGTAGCTTATCATTTTCTGTTACAAAAAGATGGCGAGAATATTGCCGCAGGTCGTATGATTCGTTATGAAAACGGAGCAGCTAAAATGCAACGTATTGCTGTATTACCTGGTTATCGTAGAGGTGGGTATGGCAAATCTATTCTTTTGGGTATGGAAAATTATGCGCGCCAAAATGGATTTGAAAAAGCTTTACTTGATTCTCAATGTCAAGCCGAAGGATTTTACAATAAAATGGGATATATCACAATTTCCGAAGAGCCTTTTGAAGATGCAGGTATTGCTCATGTTAGTATGAAAAAGCAACTTGTGGTTACCATCTAAATTATTACGATCGTTATCAATCGTTGTTAACATAGCAAAACCGCGCCAATTGTATCTGGCACGGTTTTTTTGTTGTATTTCAAAAGGGAATTAACCCAATGTATAAAATTGATGTTGCTCCAAAAAGGTCATCTCTTTGGTTTTGCCGATAAAATCTTCTTTGTCATCATTATAATGCATCAACAAAATAGTCGAACGTACTTGCTCGGGTAAAGATAACAATTCATCCAGTGTCGCATGTACGATACCCGGAGGATGTAACTGGCAATCATGCAGAATCGTCTGAACCCCACGCTCATAGACTAAATGTTCCAATAGATGAGGTTGGAATTTCATATCTCCACTATAAAAAATAGTCTCATTTACTAAAAACGAATAGCTATTTTTTCCATCAATATGAGGTGTCTGAATTAATTCGATATCCAATCCTTCGGTTAACGTGATCGGTTGTTCAGCCACAATCGGTCTTACATCAAATACATCTTCAATCCGCTCTATTCCTTCTTGCGTCATACCACCGGATAATGTGTGTTCCCACAAAGGACGTACTAATGTACTAGCAATATATAGAACCGGTTTACGATTATAGATAAATTTCATCTGAAATCCTAATTCTTCAAGACCACCTACGTGATCTCCATGAATATGAGTAATCAGAATCGCATCAATTTCATTAACAGTTTTGCCTAACTGGTGTAACGCAAGCGGAGCTGTAATACCGCAATCCACCATTAGCGTATAGTCACCTACATGAATCAATGCATTATTATTATGATAATTTTTGGCAAAAGCATTACCTGTTCCTAGCATCTGTAGTTCAATAGACACAGTATTCCTCCTGTCTGTATGGTACATGTAATAAAGAGATGTCTATCCAATCATCAGACATTCTTCCTTCTCAATGTACCATGAATAGAAGCCAGAAGGGAAATGCAGGAATTGGATTCTGGCATAAATGCAGATAAAGATACAACTACACGTAATTAGTTTAATGATAGTTGAAACAGCAATCGTGCGAGAATCGTACTTGTCAAAAGGTTACAATTTTTTTACCGCAACTGAACGGGACTATTGGAGTATATATCTATAAGAAGATCAGCATAGAGATACAATGCTTTTATAATACAGAAAGAATTGGAGTCGATAAGCTTTTTCTAAATATAAAAGGAGGGGTTTTTACGTGATATGGAAAAGAGTTGCAGTCTGTGCATTAGCCTTTTTCTTAATGAGCAGTTCGGTGCTATTTGCAGATGCTGTAAGTCAAAAGATTAAAGTATGGATTAATGGAAGTGAGGTCAGTGATGGAGCTTACATGATCGATGGCAAAACCTATGTGCCTTTGCGTGAAATTCAAGGTCTTGTCGATTATGATAATGATGCCAAAACCGTCAAACTTACCAAACCCAACGTACATATCTTTTTATTCAAAAATGATACGGCGTTTGGCAACGTCAGTAAAGGAAAGCTCAAATTCAATGTATTTAGTCAGGTAGACAATCTACAAACAGATATTGTGGCCGTCAAAGTGGCTATTATTGATCCTTCAGGCAATCAAAAAGATATCCAAAGTCAGGATATCACGCAACAAAAAGATAACTTCTGGTTCCGCACATATGATTTCACGTATGATTTTAATACCGCAGGGAAATATACGGTTGGATTTTATATGAAAAAGTCTAAAGCTAGCGATTATGTGCTTGTCTCACAAAAAGTAATTACAGCGCTAAATCAATAATAATGAACACACAGTAGCGATGATCTATAGAAGGTGTGGCTCTCAATTGACCTGTCTAGGGGAAAGTGGTAAGATACACAAGTATTATTTCATGAATGCAAGGTATTACACCTATTTATGAACCTAAATGACATTCAATTTTATACCGAAAGTAGGTTATCCTAATGAGCGATAAACACGTACATGATGAAAATTGTAATCATGATCACGACCATGACCACGAAGCGGAAGAATATGTATTAACATTGACTGACGATGAAGGTAATGATGTAGAAATGGTTCTTGTTGAAACATTTGATGTTGGCGAGAAACTATATGCACTTCTATTAGAGCGTGGTAACCCTGAAGCAGATGGTTATATCATGCGTCTTGAAGAAGAAGAAGACGGATTCGAATTGCAAAATATCGAAGACGAAAAAGAATGGGCAGCTGTAGAGAAAGCATACGGCGAGCTTATCGAAGAATCTGAATAAGATTCAATATCGTTATAAATAAAGCCGGAATGGATATTGTATATTTCTATACAGTATTCATTCCGGCTTTTTTTGTATTCTATCTGGTCTCTTTCAATAGAAAAGAGTACGAATTTAGAAAATAGCGTCTGTTTCTACGATTACTTTTACATGATGTACAGTACGATCTTCAGGTCCTTTGACCGGCAATCCTACTTCAACATGATCTGTAATATAATCAATATTTTCTTGCGAAATTACTTCACCCGGTAACAAAATAGGAATACCTGGCGGATACACATAAATAAATTCAGCGATAATACGTCCTGCGGATTCTTTAAAAGGAACCACTTCTGTATCACCGTAAAAAGCATCACGCGGAATCAAAGACAATTGCGGAATCTCTGGAATTTTGACAACCAGTTCGTGAATTTCTTTAGAACCGTCCGTGCTGTAATATTGAGATGCCATATCGGTCAAAGAGCGCACCAGAATATCGACACTATCCTGCGTATCACCTGGAGTTACCAGACACAAAATATTATACATATCACTGAGTTCAATCTCTAGATTGTAATGCTCACGTAACCAGTTCTCTGCATCATATCCCGTAATACCTAAATGACGAATATGAATAGTCAGCTTGGTCGGATCATAGTTAAATGTTGCTTCACCGCCAAGTAATTCTTTACCAAAGCAGTATAATCCCGGAATATCATTGATCTTTTGACGAGTTTCTTGCGCCAATTGAATCGTACGCTCTGCCATATCATGTCCGTTAAGCGCTAGATTGCGGCGTGACGTATCTAGAGACGCTAATAGGATATATGAAGTAGAGGTTGTTGTCAGCATGCTAATAATGGTCTGTACGCGGTGAGGATTCACATGCCCATTTTTGACATTTAGATTTAACACCGAACTTTGTGTCATCGAGCCACCTAGCTTATGTACACTGGTAGCCGCCATATCTGCTCCAGCTTCCATCGCAGAGATCGGCAAGTCTTTATGGAAATGAATCAAAACACCATGCGCTTCATCAACCAATACAGGAACACCACGACTATGAGAAAGATCAACGATTTCTTTTAGATCAGCGCAGACTCCGAAATAAGTTGGATTAATCACAAGCACTGCTTTGGCATCAGGATGACGATCTAGAGCACGACGTACAGAAGAAGTCGTAATCCCATGATCAATCCCCAAATTTTCATCACGTGCTGGAGAAACGAATACTGGCTTCGCTCCTGCAAAAATAATAGCAGACATAATCGATTTGTGTACATTACGTGGAACGATAATTTTGTCACCCGGCGAACAAACTGACAAAATCATTGTCATAATAGCGCCACTTGTTCCCTGTACTGAAAAATACGTATAATCAGCACCAAAAGCATCAGCAGCTAATTTTTGTGCTTGTTCGATAACACCCATCGGTTGGTGCAAATCATCAAGTGGTGCAATATTGATCAGATCTATAGAAAGGGTATTATCACCCACAAACTCTCGGAATTCCTGATCACTGCCGATTCCTTTTTTGTGCCCTGGAATATGGAATTGGACGGGATTGCTTGCCGCGTGCTCTCGTAGAGCGGTGAAAAGCGGCGTTTGCTTATGATCCATTGAAGCTGTCACAACCTTTCTGAGGTAAAGTAATTATTCTGAGGCTAAAATGCTTATCCAACATTTTGCCAAACAAAATGAGTATAGCAAAACGTGGGGGGAATGCAATAGTTATTATGATAAGATAAAATGCATATAAGATAAATGGGTATACATTCAAGGGTAGACTTGAAGGGAGTCATCGTTATTAATGGTATCAATTTCAAATGCTGACACAGATCATCAGAATCAAGCCAAAAATCGTCAACGTAATATTTTTGTATTCGTATGCCTGTGGTTACTTATTTTTTTAGTTGAATTTGTTAAAGGTGGATTATTAGTTACTTTATTACCTGTATATATGGGACATGTACTTGGATTGCCTGCTTTTGCTATCGGTATTGCTTTTGCTTTGCAGTATGTAGGTGATAATGCACTTCGAGGTCCTGCGGGTTGGTTAGCAGAACGATTAGGATTTCGGATGATTATGTCGATTGGTATGATCCTTGTCTTAGGTGCAGTATTTATTATGGCAACAGAAAAAAGCACAGGCTGGTTAATATTTGCTTGTGGTGTGATGGGGGTTGGCAGTGCTCCATTATGGCCTTGTGTAATGTCTAAGATCACCGATCTGTCACATGCAGATGGAAAATACGGAACATCTATGAGTATTATCGAGATTGCTTCTCTTGGAGGAGCAGGGCTTGGGCCGGTTACAGTCAATTGGATTAGTGATACATCGTACCAATCTACATTATGGATGATGTTGATTTTTATGACTGTTGTACTAGCTATCGCATTATGCTTACCCGGTCGTAAAGAATCAGCTTCTATAGCAACAGGGAGTCACCATGAAACCGAGCAACACAACGATGCTACTACTGGATCACTCCATGAAAATCAATTATCTGTACCTCATGTATCGGTGACACGTATCACTGGTAAACAACGGGTACAGCAATATATAGCGTTGATTCGTTCACTACATATTCATCCGCTATTGTATCCAGCCCTTTTTTTGCAATCTTTTGCTTTAGGTATTTTGACGCCTATTATTACTTTATACGTAATCAGTCAGTTAGGATTAACCCCCGCTTATTTTAATGGATTGTTAATTGCTGGTGGTGGTGTTACTGCTTTGGGTCTGATTCCAGCAGGTCGTCTGATCGATCGGTGGGGCAGTCGATTTTTTTTGCATATCGGATTTTTATTAGCAGGGACAGCGTTAATAGGGATTGCTTCTACAACGATACTGGCTTGGATATGGATATTTGTAATAGGTATTGGTCTTAGTTACGCGATGATTTTACCAGCATGGAACTCGTTACTGGCTAATCTTGTACCTGCACAAGAGCGCGGTATGATCTGGGGATTATTTTTGACATTACAAGGATCAGGGCTTGTTATTGGCCCTTTGGTATCGGGAAAGTTATGGGATATCATCAGTCCTCAAGCGCCGTTTTTTGTTAGTGCCAGTTCTATGTTTATTTTATTCGGTATTCACTGGATTATGATACGTCATACCCGAAAATTATCTTCCTCAAATAGTTAATGAGCAATATATGAAAAAAACAGATGCAAAAAAACCTTATCTGCATAACAGTAGATAAGGTTTTTTTATTTTCACAATGATCTATTAAAATGCCATACGGTACAACGGAAGCAATTGTTCAAAAGTCTGTTCTACTTTTTCGATAAAAGCTTTGCCATCTTGAAGTAAAGGATCATCTTTTTCGATCCGTAATCCACATACGATTTCGGATTTTTTGACATTTTGCAATCGTTCAGCAGTATCTACCCAGTATTGATCATCCAATTCTCCCTGAATATTAGCTTGTGGCGACATATGATCGGTAGACCAGTAAAATTCATCTGGAATCATTTGTTTTACCTTTTTCCAATCTTTCTGAAGCGCTTTTCCAAAATCAAGTTTACGGGGACTTTCATAAATAATAGCAAACACAATAAAGACATGACTACCAAACATACCTACTTCAAAATGAGGCAATGCTTTATAACCACGTTTATTCGATGCCCATGCTACCCATGTATCTTTAGGTGGATTAACCGTACGACGAGCATGCTTGGCAACATGCACATACATCTCTTCACCACATAATGTAGCTAGATAAGGCTGTATCTGTTCACCAATTATTGTTAATTTAGGTCGAATCGTGCTAATCAATGCATCCATACGTGGTTCTAATCCATCAATCGTGAATACATCAAAGTCTTTAGAATCAAAACCGTTAAATTCAATATTATTCATCTTTGTCATGCCTCTCTTTCCAAATCAATCCATATCAATGTAGAGATAATCAGCGTTTATTATAGCATAGGAGCAGGCAATTATTTCATGAAGATTACATGTGACTGTATGCTTTAGTGCTTAGACAACCTTGTAAAGGGGTAAAATTATATTAAGTATATATTGTACTAAAGATGCAACAGATAACTACACTCTTCATAGGTATCATTTCAGAAACAGTATTCGTTATTTATACTTTTTTTTGTATATTTTATCAATTAACTACAGAACAGCTAAACAGATATATAGACCCACATACAGATAAACCAATGTTAAAAAGGAGGTACTACTATGAACAAAAGTTATGAAGTAGAGTATTGTAACTTGGAATTGCGTTTTGAACGTCGTGATATTCAGAATTTGATTCGTGATTTGATCAAAGAAGGGTATTCATTGTATTGGAGAGAAACAGAGGATTCATTTATCGTCTCGATCCGTACAGATGATCATATGACCAAATTACGTTTTCAACAAACGCAAGAAGGATACAAATTGATCGGAGATTATCGTATCCATGATTCACGTTTGTCGGAATGGATGGAAAAACTAATCGGTGATACGCGTGGTCATGCTATTGTCAAACGATTTAAAGATCAACAAATTTTAGTTGAGAATATTCTGTTTGGCGAAGTGATTCGAATGGTCGAAATTTCTGGTTTTGAACAACGTGTTTTGTATCAAAAAGAATCAACGTTAACGCATGAAGCGTTACACACACTTTTTTTATCAACGGAAGGTGAAGAGAGATTGGAAAATATAGAGACCCAAATTGACGAGTCCCTTGATCGATTGAATGAAGCTATCAAAACAGGCGATACTGAAAAAATTGATGAATGTAAAAAAGTGTTGGAAAATCTTCGTTTTGAACTGATTCGTTTGGAAAAGTAAACTTTAAAACGTGATCCCCAAAATAATTTGTTGAAATAGCCAAAATATTCACAATTCTTTCAACAATTCTATGAATTTTGGTCAGATCACGTTTTGAGACTTTCCTTATGACATTAAAACCTGTAAAATGATGAATTGAGCCAACTTATTTTATGCAAAATCATGAATACAAAATATTGAAGCAAAGGATGGAGAACCAGAAATGTCTAAACAACAAATTGGTGTTATCGGTCTTGCCGTTATGGGTAAGAACTTAGCTTTAAATATTGAAAGCAGAGGCTTCACAGTATCTGTATTCAATCGTTCTCCGCAAAAAACGAACGATTTGCTTGAAGAAGCAAAAGGTAAAAATTTAACAGGAACATTCTCTATTGAAGAGTTCGTGAATTCTTTAGAAGTTCCACGCAAAATTCTAATTATGGTTCAAGCAGGATCTGCAACCGATTCTACAATTGAACAATTGATTCCTTTCTTAACTGAAGGCGACATCATTATTGATGGTGGTAATGCTTACTTCCCTGATACGCAACGTCGTAGCAAAGACTTGGAAGCTCAAGGATTCCGCTTTATCGGTACAGGTGTATCCGGTGGTGAAGAAGGCGCACTTAAAGGACCTGCTATTATGCCAGGTGGACAAGAAAGTGCTTATAAATTAGTAGAACCTATTCTTACAGCGATTTCGGCTAAAGTCGATGGCGACCCTTGCTGTACATATATCGGACCAGACGGTGCTGGACACTATGTAAAAATGGTGCATAACGGTATCGAATATGGCGATATGCAGTTGATTGGTGAAGCATATAACTTGCTTACATCTGTTCTAGGAACATCTGCTGAAGAATTGCAATCGATTTTCAGCGAGTGGAACAAAGGCGAGTTGGATAGTTACTTGATCGAGATCACAGCAGATATCTTCTCTAAATATGATGAAGAAACAGGCAAACCGATGGTTGATGTGATTCTTGATTCTGCTGGTCAAAAAGGTACAGGTAAATGGACAAGTCAAAGTTCACTTGATCTAGGTGTTCCTTTGTCTATGATCACTGAATCTGTATTTGCACGCTTCTTGTCTGCAATGAAAGAAGAACGTGTAGCAGCTAGCAAAATTTTAAACGGACCTAAAACAGATGCTTTTGCAGGTGATAAAGCTGAATTTATCGAAGCAGTACGCAGAGCATTGTTCGCTTCCAAAATCGTATCTTACGCTCAAGGCTTCGCACAAATGCGTGCAGCTTCTGACGAATACGGTTGGGATTTGAAATATGGTAACATCGCTATGATCTTCCGCGGTGGCTGTATTATCCGTTCACGTTTCTTGCAAAACATCAAAGATGCGTATGACAAAGATTCTGGCTTGAAAAACCTATTGCTTGATGATTACTTCAAAGGTGTAGTTGAAGAATATCAAGATGCATGGCGTGAAGTAGTATCGATCGCTGTGAAATACGGTATTCCGGTTCCTGGATTCTCCAGCGCATTGGCTTACTTTGATAGCTATCGTACAGAAAGATTGCCAGCGAACTTGTTACAAGCTCAACGCGATTATTTCGGTGCTCATACTTTCAAACGTTTGGACAAAGAAGGTACTTTCCATCACGAATGGATGCAAGAATAGTCTGCTGACTATCATATTAAATATATCAAAGCGCACTGGTACTCCTATAAATATAGGAAAAGCCAGTGCGCTTTTTTCATCAAAACGAATGATTGTCTTATGTTTTATCTCTATGCTATGATGGGTGAAATAGCATAGTTGTTGAAAGAGGTGTAGATATAGTGCATCAATCAGAAGATAGTGTACATTCCAATATTATACTGGTTGGAATGATGGGCACAGGTAAAACAACCGTAGGCACATTACTAGCTGATTTATTACAATATCCATTAGTTGATATTGATGCAGTGATTGCAGAATCAGAAGGTATGAGTGTACAAGATATTTTCGCTTCCAAAGGAGAATTGTATTTTCGTGAGCTTGAAAGCCAAACGCTTGCTAGCGTATTAGAGCAAAAAGGGCAGATTGTTTCTACAGGTGGTGGTTCAGTACTACGTGCTGAAAATTGTGATCTGATGATCGCTAAAGGGCTTGTAGTCTGTCTGACTGCGGATATTGATCATATTGTACAGCGAGTAGGCGGAGATGATAACCGTCCATTACTAGCAGGAGATACGTATGAACGGGTAAGTAGTATTATGGAGCAACGTAAACATGCTTATCAATTTGCACATGTTATGGTAGATACATCGCTTTTGAATCCTGATGAAGTGGCTTCACATGTTTTAACACGTTACCGCGTTCAAGCTTTTTAATGTTTAGGTGCGAAAGTAAAAGACTTGTTACATGAAGTCAACAAGTCTTTTGAGTAAAATCTAGCTATATATTATTGATTTTCTACCCAATCAATCATACCGCCAGACATATTAAGGCAATGGTCGTAACCTAACTGTTGTAAGTACTCGCGAGCACGTTCACTACGGTATCCACTACGACAAATCAAAACAGTTGGTAACGTTTTATCGATTTCATTCAGACGATCAGGAATTTGACCCAAAGGAATATGTTTGGCACCGTCGATCATACCCTGGTTCACTTCTTCATCTTCACGTACATCAATCAATTGCAATTTTTCTCCTGCCGCTATGCGTTCGCGCAGTTCATCCGTGTCGATCTGAGTAGGATTAGACATATATGTTATACCCTCATTTCTGAATGTGTTTTTAACTTCTTTATCATACCGAAGCGTGTTCTGGACTGTCAATTGAAGTGAGCCGATAACTGCAAAGAAATACCAAACATATAAGCAAATGTATCACTATATAAATACTATTATTTTATTTAAAGGAGATTGAACTCATGGATGTTATTGTTACCCCTACCCCTGAACTCAAAGGAGAAATCGGAGCGTTATCTTCTAAAAATTATACGACTCGTTATTTGTTAGTCGCTGCTCTAGCAGAAGGAACAAGTACGATTCATTTTCCAGCACATAGTGAAGATAGTGATGCTATGCGTCGTTGTATTCGTGATTTAGGCGCTGTGTTGGAAGAAGACGATGAGAAAATAGTGATAACAGGTTTTGGTAGTAAACCTGTAGATGTAAAAGAGCTTAATGTAGGAAATGCTGGAGCTGTACTACGCTTTTTGATGGCCATTGTTGCATTGTGCCCTGAAGTGACGTTTGTGAATACATATCCTGATTCACTGGGTAAACGTCCACATGATGATCTGATTACATCATTAGGTCAATTAGGTGTAGAAGTAGAACATCAGAACGGAAGATTACCGATTACGATTCGTGGAGGTCAGCCGCGTGGTGGCAAGATTACTGTATCCGGTAGTGTAAGTTCACAGTATTTGAGTGCGCTGTTATTTTTGACTCCTTTATTAGAAGAAGATAGTGAAATTACAGTTCTACATGATCTCAAATCCAAAGTAGTCGTAGGTCAGACACTTGAAGTATTGGCTCAAGCAGGTATTACAATTGAAGCTAGTGAAGACCTCATGACATATAAAGTACCTGGTCGTCAAAAATATGTAGCTCAATCTTATACTGTACAAGGAGATTACCCTGGGTCAGCGGCTGTACTTGCAGCAGCGGCTGTGACAAAGTCTGATGTTATTATTCACCGTCTACCTGTAGAAAGTAAGCAAGGCGAAAAAGCAGTAGTTGATGTATTGCAAATGATGCAAGTTCCATTAACGCATGAAAATGATATTGTTCATGTTAAAGGAACAGGTCAACTCCAAGCGGTCGAATTTGATGGAGATGCTGCTACAGATGCTGTCCTTGCGATGGTAGCCGCGGCTGTATTTGCAGAAGGAACATCACGCTTCTATAATGTAGAAAATTTACGTTATAAAGAATGTGACCGGATTACTGATTATTTGACAGAGCTTCGCAAAGCAGGAGCAAATGTAGAAGAACGTCAAGCAGAGATTATCGTACATGGTCGTCCTGAAGGAGTAGAAGGCGGTGTAACGATCGATGCTCATTACGATCATCGTGTTATTATGGCGCTGTCTATTGTTGGCTTACGTGCGAAACAACCGATTGTTATTCGTGATGCTCATCATGTAGCGAAGTCATATCCACAGTACTTTGATCATATTCAGGCGCTTGGGGCTAATATAGAATGGGTACAAGGTTAATATAAGCATTCATATATAATTGAATAGACTCATCCACTTTTTATGATCAAATACACATCAAGGAGGAAGATCAAGATGGCTTTTACCAATCCTTCACGAGAAGAAATCAAAACGATTTTGGAAAACGTAGGCAATATTGCAGTAGTAGGACTTTCTGACAAAATGGATCGTACATCGTATATGGTATCCGCAGCAATGCAAAATCGGGGATATCGTATTATTCCTGTTAATCCACAAGCAGCAGGTCAGAAAATTCTAGGCGAAACGTGTTATGCCAGTCTTAAAGATGTTCCTGAACCGATTGATATGGTCAATGTATTCCGTCGTAGTGAATATTGCGCAGATATTGCTAGAGAAGCAGTAGATGTGGGTGCCAAAACGATCTGGTTGCAATTAGGTGTAGTCAATAATGAAGCAGCCCAGATCGCACAAGAACAGGGTATTGATATGATTATGGATCGTTGTATTAAAGTAGAAGAAGCGATTGTGCGCCCTGTAAGAGTATAAATGTAGAACAATATACCGGATCCTATCCTGTACAGGATAGGTAATTCATAAAAATATAGAAAAGTCTGTAGGATATCTGATCAGGCTTTTCTATATTTTTTTGTCATTTCATTGTGTTTTGCCGAATAGGTATAGAATAGATTCTAAAATAGGTGTATGTTATATATGAAAATGAGGAAATCATGACATTCTTATCATATAGAGCCGCTTTGACAAAACATGGCCTACAGCGTACCATCAGGTATAGGAAGGGGGAGGGCGCGTTGAATTGGCTAGGTTCCCTGCAACAGTTCGGAAGAGCTATTATGCTTCCTACCATGGTACTTCCGGCAGCGGCTATTTTGCTCAGTGTAGGAGGGCTTCCATGGGGAGCATGGGGCTTACCTGTCGTCTCTGAGGTAGCTACAATAGCAGGTCAAAGTATTTTTCATTATTTACCGTTTATTTTTGCGATAGGTGTTGCGTTAGGGCTTGCTAATCAAGCAGGCACCGCAGGGCTTGCCGCTTTTGCCGGAATGGCATTATATGATCAGGTGACCAAGCATTTTAGCAGTGATTTGATACAGCCTTCCACATTGATTGGAATTATGATGGGTATCATTGCCGGGGCAGTGTACAGGCGATTCAAAAATGTACGTCTTCCCGAAGCGATCCAGTTTTTTGGCGGATCGCGTTTTGTTTTGCTGTTTATGGGGTTATTCTCTTCTGTGTTTGCTTACGTCATGTTGTGGTTCGCTCCCATATTACAGCACCTATTAAATGGGCTGACATGGGGATTATCGACGATGGGCGGGTTTGGACTCTTTTTATATGGAGCCTTATATCGCATTTTGTCTGCTTTTGGACTGCATCATTTATTGAATAATATTGTATGGTTCCAGATCGGTTCGTATGAAAGCCATGGAGATATCGTACAAGGCGATTTGCCACGCTTTTTTAGTGGCGATCCGACAGCCGGTATTTATATGGCAGGATTATATCCGGTGATGATGTTCGCTTTGCCAGCAACGGCATTAGCGATTATCCAAGAAGCACGCGAAGACTTGAAGCCCAAAGTACGTAAAACATTTATGCGTGCTGCTCTAGTATGCTTTTTAACAGGCGTATCCGAGCAGATTGAGTTTGCCTTTTTATTTGCTTCTCCATGGTTATTCGGTATTCATATCGTATTGTCTGGACTCGCAATGTGGATTACGTATGCGTTAGATATTCATCATGGCTTTTCGTATTCAGCAGGAGCGATCGACTATGTGCTGAATTATCATTTATCTAGCAATGCATGGATGTTAATTCCGATTGGAATAGCTTATGGACTAGCATATTACTTTATTTTCCGATTTGCGATTCGGCGCTTCCGAATTCCGACACCAGGTCGTGAAGAAGCTTCTACATTAGGCGATTGGGTAGGAAATATTCCGTATCAGACACCGCTTATTTTACAAGCATTAGGTGGCAAAGAAAATATTGTACGCGTAGAAGCGTGTATTACAAGATTGAGATTAACGGTCGTTAATGATCGTGCTATAGATAGCCGTGCATTAAAGTCACTGGGTTCAGCAGGATTGATCAAGTTAGGTGGCGGTAATGTACAGATTGTATTTGGAACATATTCGGAATTGATTCGCGAAGAGATTCGGAAGTTGATGGATCGCGATCTGACACATGTTCAATTTTGTGCACCTGTACAGGGTAAAATGATTGCCCTATCTGAAGTGCCTGATCAGATTTTTGCAGGTAAGTTAGTCGGTGAAGGTGTAGCCTTTTTGCCTGAAAGTGGTGAACTGGTATCGCCTGTAGCTGGAACGATCATGCATTTGTATCCTACGATGCATGCGATCGGTATCGGTACATCAGAAGGTGTCGAAATATTGCTTCATATCGGTATTGATACCTCTCAGCAAAAAGGCTGCTTTGAAGCGGTTGTAGCTGCTGGCGATGTAGTAGAAGCCGGACAATTATTGATTAAGTTTGATTTGGAAACATTGCAAAAAAACGCACCGTCACTTGCAACTCCGATGGTTATTACTAACCCTGATCGTGTCCGATCATGGAGTTATGCTCCATTTAAAAATGTAAAAAAAGGACAAGGGGCTGTAATGTCGGTAGTATTGCATGATAAGAGCGGTGGGGGGGACTAAACATGATCAAAGGAATCGCAGCTGCTGGTGGAGTAGCCATAGGAAAAGCTTTTGTGTTGCCAACATGGGAATGGGATGTACCGGATCAGTGTCTTGATCCGACAGACCTTGCGCAAGAATTTGAGCGCTTATATGAAGGCATTCGTACATCCAAAACTGAGATTGAGCTGATGAAAAATGAATTCGAGGAAATCGCAGGTCCTGAAGAATCAAGTATTTTTGATGCTCATTTAGCTATTTTGGAAGATCCTGAATTTATGAATGAGATTCGCGGTATTATCGAACGCCAATACAAAGCGGCAGAAGTGGCTGTACAAGAAGCGATTAACCACTTTGTAACGATGTTTGATCTACTGGATGATGAATATATGAAAGAACGGGCTGCTGATATTAAAGATGTCGGTAACCGTCTACTTAAACATTTACTTGGTGCACCTGAGGTGACTTTGCCTACAGATACACAACCTTATATTTTGGTCGCCAAAGAGTTATCGCCTTCGCAATTGGTTCATTTGAATCCACATAATGTACTTGGAATTGCTACTATTCTAGGTGGAAAAACATCGCATTCTGCGATTATGGCACGAGCGATCGGTATTCCGCTTGTCTCTGGATTAGAAAGTCAATTAGACCCACCGATTCAGACAGGCGAAATGATTATTGTCGATGGCGATAATGGTAAAATTATTGTTCATCCTGATCAACAAACGATCGAGCATTATAAGCTGATTAGAACCGCTCAGGATCGCCGTAAGCGTCAGCTAGAGATGTTGTCTACTGTTGACTCTATTACCAAAGACGGTATCCCTATGCGTCTCTCAGCGAATATTAGTTCGATTAAAGAATTGGATATCGCTTTGAAAAATGGAGCCAAAGGTGTAGGCTTGTTCCGTACAGAATTTATGTATATGGATCGTAATTCTTTTCCAAGTGAGCGAGAGCAGTTTGAAGTGTACCGCTTAGTGGCAGAGAAAGCCAAAGGACAGGCAGTGGTTATTCGTACGCTTGATATTGGTGGAGATAAAGAACTGGATTATTTCCCTTTACCTGAAGAAGAAAATCCATTTCTCGGTTATCGAGCGATTCGTATCTGTCTGGAACATACAGAAATGTTCAAAACACAGCTTCTTGCGATATTACGTGCAAGTGCTTATGGAGCAGTCAAAATCATGTATCCGATGATCTCTTCTGTAGAAGAGGTACAACAAGCTAATGTTATTTTGCATGAAGCGATGGATGAATTGGATCAACGAGGATTGCCTTACAATCGTGAGATTCAAGTTGGTATTATGATCGAAATTCCAGCAGCAGTCGCGATAGCGGATCTACTCGCGGAAGAATGTGACTTTTTCAGTATTGGTACCAATGATCTGGTGCAATATGTACTGGCTGTTGACCGTATGAATGAACATATTGCTCATATGTATAATCCTTATCATCCAGCTGTGTTGCGTATGTTACGCAGTACGATTCAAGCAGCTCATGCAGAAGGTATTCCTGTGAGTGTATGTGGAGAAATGGCTGGCGATGAGCGTTCTATTCCATTTTGGTTACAGATGGGTGTCGATCATCTAAGTATGTCACCACAATCATTGTTGCGAGTTAAACAGAGTATACTGAATACTGATTCCAAGCAAGCGAGCAGTCAAGCATTATCATGGATGAAATTAAAAACATCGCAAGCGATTGAAGAAGGTATTCAACAATATATGAATACATTAACAGATTCCGATGCTTCTTTTGCTTCTTCTACTTCATAACATGATTTACTTTATTCCATAGTGTAGAACAAAAAAAGACATACCTTTTAACGGTATGTCTTTTTTGTTTATATTTAGCCTGTTATGTCTATTAAAATATTGCTGTACTTATGCTGTTAAATGGTGACCACCACAAATACAATAGTTACACTTTTTCAGCTAACGCATCACAAAAGGCTTTGCCATATGGGGGAAGATCCGGTGGACGACGAGCTGAAATAATATGTCCATCAACTACAACAGCTTCATCTTTCCAGATAGCACCTGCATTTTGCATATCATCACGAATACCCGGTGTAGAAGTAACAGTAACGCCTTCTAAAATGCCGGCTGAGATCAATACCCATCCTGCATGACAGATTTGACCGATAGGTTTGCGAGCCTCATGCATTTCTCGCACCAGTTCTAATACTTTAGGATAGCGACGTAATTTATCTGGTGCCCAACCTCCAGGAACCAAAATACCATCATAATCAGCACTGTCTAATTCGTCAAAGCTATATTCTGCTTCAGCAGGTACTCCATATTTACCAATATACTTTTTACCGCGATCCGCACCAGCTAGATGAACTTCAGCACCTTCTTCACGTACTCGATACACAGGAACCCATAGTTCCAAGTCTTCAAATTCCTCATCTACTAAAGCAATGACTTTTTTACCTGCCAATCTCATATCATCATTCCTTTCAGAGTTATATTCTATAGATAGCGATCGATATGAACCGATCAATCCCATTATTGAGGTTCATTGTATCAAAATAAACGATAAGGATCAAAATCCATGATCATGAAAAAAAGACTCAGAAGAATGAAAAGAAAACATTATGAAAATTACATTCATCTGAATTCGGCTGAAAAAACGGTAACAATGACAAAAAAATGGATTTTTACACTGTTATTTGTTAAGATACTTATGATAGTTATTCATGAAAACGTTCTTACATTAATTAATAGCAAAAGGGGATGTGTGCATAATGGCAAGTGTAACTCAGATGACTACAACCGATCAGTTACAAGAAGCTTTGAATCATACAACACAAAAACCACTGCTTGTATTTAAACATAGTACTCGTTGTCCGATTAGCGCTGGCGCTTATAGTGAATTTAAATCGTATTTGGAAAGCAATCCAAGTGAAGATGTCGATTATGGATTGGTCTATGTAGTGGAAAATCGCGATGTATCGAATGCAGTAGCAGAACATTTGCAAGTCAAACATGAATCACCACAAGTGATTTTAGTTAAAAATGGTGAGCCTGTCTGGAACACTTCACACTCGAAGATTACAGTAAGTTCGCTACGTGAAGCGTTATCTTAACATCATAACAATGATTGCAAGTCATACTATTTTAGCGTATCATGAATCTAAATGAAAAACGAAGCAAATTCTTGAAAACATGAAGAAAATTTATTGGTAATGGAGAGAAGGACCGTGACAGTAACCATTTATGATGTAGCACGCGAAGCTGGAGTATCTATGGCTACAGTATCTCGTGTAGTGAATAATAATCCGAACGTAAAACCACAAACACGCAAAAAAGTTTATGAAGCAATAGAACGTCTAGGATATCGTCCTAACGCAGTCGCACGTGGATTGGCAAGTAAGAAAACGACCACTGTAGGCGTTGTTATTCCTGATATTTCAAATTCTATTTTTGCAGAAATTGCCCGCGGTATCGAAGATATTGCGAATATGTATCATTACAATATTATTCTTTGTAATGCAGATAAGAAAAAAGAAAAAGAAATTCGTGTGGTAAACACATTGTTAGAAAAGCAAGTAGATGGTCTATTATTTATGGGCGGAACAGTAACAGAAGATCATTTACAAGCATTTCAATCTTCAGCTGTACCGATCGTATTATGTGCAACTCGTGATGAAAATGGATTGATTCCATCAGTAGATATCGATCATGAAGCAGCAGCTTTTGATGCTGTAAACACATTGATTCGTCATGGACACCGCGAGATTGCAATGATCAGTGGTACATTACAAGATCCTGCAAATGGATACTCCCGTTTTCAAGGATACAAAAAAGCATTAGAAGCAGCCAATATTGAATACAAAGAAGACTGGGTACGTATCGGTAACTATCGTTATGAATCTGGCGTAGAAGCTATGAAATATTTTATCGGTCTCAAAAAACGTCCAACTGCTATTTTTGCAGCAACCGATGAAATGGCTATTGGTGCGATTCACAGTATTCAAGACGAAGGTTTGAAAGTACCGGACGACTTCTCTATTATTTCTGTAGATAATATTCGTCTTGCTTCTATGGTTCGTCCACAGCTTACAACCGTAGCGCAACCGATGTATGATCTGGGTGCTGTAGCTATGCGTCTATTAACGAAATTGATGAAAAAAGAAAACGTTGAAAATACGCGTGTTATTTTGCCACACGAAACGATTCTACGTCTTTCTGTAAATCAATTGAACTAATAGTTCATATCATCAATAACTATGAATATAGATAAAAGCATCTTCTCCTGTAAAGGAAAGATGCTTTTTTTGTTGTGTTTTATAGGTGTAGTAGGCGAGTGTTACGATTGAATTCAAATCAATGTTTATTACTTTTTATCTATAAACAAACAGAAAAAAAACAGCGAATATCGATTATATTCAATCGGTATTCGCTGTTTAGTATATCAGTATTTTTACTTAACTTTATATTGTATTGGCGATGATGGTGGGGATGAACCACTCTCATTGACCGCTACTACATAAAACCAACCATCAATTTTGCGACTGGAATTATATTGGAACTTTGTATCTGGTGTAGATCCGGCTAGATTGTAAGGACCACCACTGGTTTTGCTAAAGTATACTTTGTAATTAGTTGCAGGCTGAGATGGAGCGCCCCACGAGATCACGACTGCACTTTTACCTGCACCTTTAGCGCTAAGTGAAGATGGAGCAGAAGGAGCTACTTTTGCTTTAGCAGGAGCAGCTTCTTCTGTAGTCGTAGCAGGGTCAGTAGCGTTACCTTCAGCTGGTGATGTACCATCTGTTGAAGGTTCTTCAGTTGTTCCATCTGGTAATAAAGTGCCTTCATCTGGCTCTTCTACAGGCACAGGAGCAGCACTGTAATCAACAGTATTACTTGGACTGGATTCATGTCCACCTACATCGACAGCAGTAACATAGAAAGAGAAATTGCCATTAGCAGAGACAAATGAATTGAATTGACTGCTGCCTAATTGTGCTGATTTCTGATATTGATACGATCCATCGCCAGCTGAACGATATAGACGATAACCGACTACATCACCAGAACCTCCAGAGTTAAAGGTAATACGAGCATCACTACCGCTAGTAGATAAGCGTACATTGCTAGGCGGATTAGGTGAGCCACCATCATCTTGCCTTGGATCAATACGTGTTGGAGCATCTGCGCCTGCATCTTCAGGTAGATAACGCCATAGTGCGTATTTAGGGCCTGACATATTAGCTAATGCATGTTGCAGATCTTTGATCAATTCAGAGATCGGCATTTCACGTTTGACTACAGTACGTTGATTCACCATATCATCTGGTGTGCCATCTTGTGGAATATAGTTTACACCATTGTACGTAATGTATTTCGCGTAAGCCACACCGTCATCAAAGTCTTTAGGTACATACTTAGCATTGAAAATATCAGTGACAAGGTTACCAGATTGCCGTGTAGCAGACGTTGGTAATTTACCGCTGAATCCAGAGACTGTTTGCGTTACAATGCCGTCTGGTTTGGTAAATGCGTCTGTTTTGAACAATTCAGGATCACTATCAGTCACTTTGTTCATAATCGTTGCCCATAAAGTACGAGCACGTTTTTTTCCATCTTCGGATAGGGTGTTCACCGGTTCACGATAACCTGCCCATACCCCGAGCGTTACATCTGGCGTAAAGCCCATAAACCAGACATCGGCATAGTTCTGAGTGGAACCCGTTTTACCGACGATTGGTATTTTGCCGTATTTATTAAATAACGTCTGCATCGTTCTACCTGTACCGCGTGAATCTGTAATAACAGTACGGAGCATATCTGTCATAAGATAAGCTGTTTGTTTGGAAAAGACTCGTTGTGGATCAGCTTTGTGTTTGTAGACAATTTTGTTATAAGGATCAACAATTTTATCGATCATATAAGCATCATTGAATATCCCTTGATTCGGAATAGATCCATACGCATTGGTTAATTCTTCGACAGTCACTCCATATTTAAGACCGCCGAGTACTCCGGTTTGTGCAGAGTAATCGGTATCCTGAATCGTCGTAATGCCTAATTTTTTAGCAAATGTCCATGCTTTATCAATACCTACTTTTTGATTAAATAGTTTGAGAGCAGGGACGTTTAACGATTCATCAAGAGCAGTACGGGCAGTTACCAGACCTTGATAACGTCCATTTGCATTCGCAGGGATGTGATATCCTTTGCCCCCGTCTTTCAAAATAATCGGAGCATCATCTACAATACTTGCCGGTTGCACCAGCCCTGCATCAAGCGCAGGCAGATAAGCAGCGATTGGCTTCATTGTAGAACCTGGCTGACGTGTCATCTGAGTAGCATAATTCATTTGTTCTTCTTGGAAGCTACGACCTTCAATCATACCGAGAATAGCGCCAGTTTTGTGATTAATCATCATAGCGGCTGTTTGTTCTTTACCTTTAGTATTGCTATCAGGCGAGAAGTTGCTACTGTCTTCTGCTACTTCATGCATCGTGTTATAGACCGTTTTGTTAATCGTCGTATATACACGATAACCACCAGTCAACAATTTTTGACGAGCATCTTCAAACAATTGATTGCGTTCTTCTGAAGATAAAGTAGACATATCCAAATCTGGATTTTCCATTTTTACAATCGTTTGTGCGCCTTGTCGTTCAATCTCCATCATAAGATAAGGATATTGAGAATACGCTTTGGCAGTTGGTTTAGCCAGTGCACTTTTGAGATCGAAATTAATCGCTTCATTGTATTCACTCGCTGTAATCTTACCTAACTCTTTCATACGTTCAAGAACCAGTTGTTGCCTGCCGACAGCACGTTTAAATCCTTTTTCATTGAATTTACCGTTGCTATCAAAAGCAGAATAAGCTGTTGGTAATTGAGGTAGCCCTGCAATATAAGCGGCTTCAGCAATATTGATTTTACTCAGATCATTTAGAGCAAAAATCCCTTTGGCTGCTGCTTTGATTCCAAAAATATTGTATCCGCTTGAACCTTTACCAAAAGGCATTTTGTTCAAGTAGGCAGTCAAAATTTCGTTTTTGGTCATAAAGCGTTCGATACGAAGAGAAAGCAACATTTCTTTAATTTTGCGATCATCTGTTTTGTCCAAGTTCAAAAATACCCGTCTCGACAATTGCTGTGTAAGCGTACTCCCTCCGGTTTGGACGGATTCATTCAGTACCCGCTGTTTGACAGCGCGCAGCGTACCATTCATATCTACACCTTTATGTTCATAAAAATGATTATCTTCTATGGAAATAATGGCGTCGATGACAGGTTGAGGAATCTGTTCATAAGTCACCAATCGACGATCTTCTTCTGTACGAAGTTGTCCAATCGGGGAACCGTCATTAAAATAAGCAAAGCCGGTCACTGCATTTTCATTGATCTTTTTGACTATTTCTTCACGCGAACGCACAGGTTCGTCTTTTACAATCGAAGAAACGTAGCCCATCAAAATACCTCCACCGAACAGGCAAATAGCAAAACCAGCAATAACTACCCATTTGAACACAGTGAGTAATTTGTGGAATCCAGAGTGCTTGCTAGCGGACTTATTTGTTGGACGCTTGTCCTTCTTTTCAGCCATGTAACTTCCCCCTTTTACCAGCCACTATTATAGCATAAAAATTACGCTATAATCAGTTTCTTCTGAACGATAAAAGTAGGATGGGCACAAAGTCGGATGTGAACAAGCATTGACTTGTTTGCAAAAGGTATGTTATAAAAGTGATACGTTTAAGCAATCTACAATTACATAACACAAAGACGAAGAAAGACACCCAGTAGAAGTGGAGATTACCGTTCTCAGAGAACCGATGGTTGGTGCAAATCGGCAAGCGGACTTCCTTTGAATTACAGGTCTGGAGTCGTTTGATATTAATGAATGTATCTATAATATCAAGCCGGGATGAAGATTCCGTTATATATAATGAAGTGAGAAGCTGACTATATCTTATGATGTTATAAGTATGAGATCAGTCTTCTAATTAGGGTGGTAACGCGAGGCCTGCTCGTCCCTTTATGGGGATGGGTAGGTCTTTTTTGGTGCTCATTTTCAAGCAGGCACTCTAACGGAAGTTATCCGTATAATGATGTGATAGGGAGCGAATAAATAATGAAATGGGAAGAATTAACATCAGCACAACAAGCAGAAGTAGAAAAACAATTAAGTGTAATTGAGCGAGGAACAGCAGAGATTATTCCTGAAGATGCACTGCGTCAAAAAGTTATCAAATCAGTAGCAACAGGTAAACCATTAACGGTCAAATTAGGTCTTGATCCATCTGCACCAGATATTCATATTGGACATACTGTTGTTTTGCAGAAGTTACGTCAATTTCAAGAATTAGGGCATCATGTTCAATTGATTATTGGTGACTTTACCGGAAGAATTGGTGATCCAACAGGTAAATCAGAGACACGTAAGCAATTAACCGAAGAACAAGTTAAGCATAATGCAGAGACATACAAAGAGCAGATCACAAAGATTCTTGATCCTAGCAAAATGAAAGTATACTTTAACTCCGAATGGCTAAGTCCGATGAATTTTGCAGATGTAGTCAATCTAGCTGCCAAAGTTACAGTAGCCCGTATGTTAGAACGGGATGATTTTACAAAGCGCTACCAAGGTGGTCAGCCTATCAGTATTCACGAATTTTTCTACCCATTGATGCAAGGGATGGATTCTGTAGCACTTGAAAGTGATATCGAAATTGGTGGTACAGACCAGAAGTTTAACTTATTGATGGGACGTACACTACAAAAGGAATACGGTAAAGCAACTCAAGTAGCGATCACTTTACCGATTATTGAAGGATTAGATGGCGTTCAGAAAATGAGTAAAAGTCTGGGTAACTACATCGGCATCAACGAAGAGCCGAACGAAATTTTTGGTAAATCCATGAGTGTACCTGATGAATTGATGCTCAAGTACTACGAGTTAACAACAGATATTTCAAATGAAGATCTGGCTAAGCTCAAAGCAGGACTTGCAGATGGTTCTATCCATCCACGTGATGCCAAAATGAATCTAGCTCAAAATTATGTACGTATGTTCCATAATGAAGAAGCAGGAGTGGCTGCAAAAAATCATTTTGTGACTGTATTCCAACAGCGTGCATTACCTGATGATATTCAAGAGGTAGTCATTGATGAAAGTCTTTTGGAAAATGGACAAATCGGTCTTATTAAATTGGTCATGACTTTGGGATTTGCAACATCTACCAGTGAAGCTAGACGTAGTATTCAACAAGGTGCTCTCAAAATTAACGAGCAAAAACATGATGATGTGAATGCAAGTATCGAACTGTCTGATGGAGATATCGTACAAGTAGGTAAACGTAAATTTGCCAAAATCAAAAAAGCTTAATCCAGATTCAATCCAAATTCAATACAAATGCATTTCAACCTTTGGTATTACTTCGGTAATGCTAAAGGTTTTTTTGTGTTCATTATAGGTAACGGGATAAACAGTCACAAAATAGTCAGTTGTTTATCCAATATCTCAAAGTGAAACTATTAATTTTATGTATCAATTTGTCGATATAAGTAGAATGTGGATTTTATTATAGATAAAGAGAGGATAGGTAATTACATTGCGTAGATTCAAGTTTAAAAGTATCCAGGCTCGCACATTATTAACATTACTTCCGATTGTTATTATCGCTCTTGTAGGGATTAGTGTGTTATCGTACCAATTTGCAAAGGAGAAGCTTAATACAGAAATCAATACCAATGCTAATAACACATTAATAGGACTGAATGAGAGCTTAAACAGTCAATTAAAACAAAATTCAATGATTGTATCATCACTTGCAGCAGCTACAGGAGAATTAGGAAATAATCTAGATATTGCCGATTATTTTAAACTGACAGAACGCTGGCAAATGTTAAGTCCATTTACGTACGGGGTAGGTATTTTCTTCGCAGAAAATCAGTATGAACAAGGTGTTAAATATCGGTCTGCTTATGCAATCCGAGATGGAGACAAAATTACAACAACAACAGAATATGATGATCCCGCTTATGATTATTTAACACAACCTTATTACACTGCAACTCTTAATAACTTTGATAAAATCTATTATACAGAACCATTTACCGATTCGGTTAGTAAAATCAAAATGATTACAGCAGGCAAAACGATTCGTAATAATGATGGTCAAGTGCTCGGTGTCGCTTTGGCAGATATCAGTATGAATAATATTCGAGATTATGTAAATAATCTTAAAATAGGTACAGCCGGTCGTGCTATATTGGTCAGCGGTAAAGGCGAAGTACTAGCAAGTGGTAGACCTGAGATTGTAGCGGATATGCCTTTGAAAGATGAAAAAATAGAGGGTATGGATACAGTAGCTAACCTGATTAACAAAAATCAAACAGGTCGTACAGTAGTGAATATTCAGGGAGAATTAAATACTATTTTCTATATGACTGTGCAAGAAACAGGTTGGAAAATTGCTGTAGTATTACCTGATTCTGAAATTCAACAGCCTACTCAAGAATTGCTACATATTCTAATTATTGTAGGCGCAATCGGTATCATCATTATTAGTGCCGCGATTTTGTGGAATAATATAGGGATGATTCGAGAAACGCGTAAAGTAGTCGAAGTCAGCCGTAAAATGGCTGTAGGCGATTATTCTGCACGATTGTCTAATCAAAGAGCCGATGAATTTGGTCAGATGGCTAACGAGTTTAACAAAGTGCTAGAGTCTACCAGTGGCATTATGAATCATCTGAATCAACAATCGACTATGATTCAAAATGCAGCTACAGAGATCGCTCAAGATTCAACGATGGCCGCCACAGATGCAGGTCATAATGTCAAAGAGTTGCAACAAATGGAAAGTGGTGCCGAATTACAATTAAAAGCTGCTGATGAAAGTACAGTAGCGATGGAAGAAATGGCGATTGGTGTACAACGGATCGCAGAATCGGTACAAGAAGTATCAGAAGCTACAGTTATTATTGAGCAAAAAGCAGAGCAGGGTAACCAGCATCTGAACAAAGCGGTTCAGCAAATTGATAGAGCTAAAGAAGTCATGGATGAAGCAGGACGTATGGCGGCTTCACTAAATGAACGTTCTCAACAGATCAGTAGCATTATAGATATGATTCAATCGATTAACAAACAGACGACATTGCTTGCTCTGAATGCTTCTATTGAAGCAGCACGAGCAGGAGAAGCAGGTCGTGGATTCGCTGTAGTCGCGTCTGAGATCAGTAATCTAGCGAACAACGTTGGAGATTCAGCTAGATTGATTACTGAACAGATCGTCTCTATGCAAGCAGAAACGTCTGCTGTAGTAAATGGGATGAAAGATGGCTCAACACAGGTTACCGACGGTATCATCATGTTGGAAGATACGAAGCAGATGTTTGCTTCTATTAGTGGAGATATTGAAAGTGTGGCTGGTGAGATTCAAGAAGTATCATCTGCATCTGAACAAATGTCAGCTGGCGCAGAAGAAGTGACAGCGTCTTTGAACAACCTGGCGGATATTGCTAAATCATCAGCAGTGCGTGCAGCAAGTGCAACAGAACGTTCTACACAACAGTCACAATCTTTACAGCAGTTACAAGCTTCCGCACAATCTTTGGATGCTGTATCAGATGCTTTGAATGAACTTATTTCTAAATTCCGTACTTGATAGCATGATCTCTTTATGATGATGAAATAGATTCAAATGGATAGGATAGACCAAAAAACCGCCTGCAATATGCTGGCGGTTTTTTGGTGTTGTGCTCAATAACCAAATCAATAACCAAATAAAAAAAGCTGTCAGAAAATTCTCTGACAGCTTTGAATTTAAATCTTAACGGTTGTAGAACTCAACGATTTGTTTTTCGTCGATTTCTTGAGACAATTCAGAACGCTCTGGCAAACGGATATATTTACCTTCAACAGCGTTTTCGTTGTACTCGATGTAAGCAGGCAAGTGTGAACGGTTTTCGATAGCTTCTTTAACAGAAGACAAGCTACGGCTTCTTTCACGAAGACCAATAACATCACCTGGTTTTACGGAGTAAGAAGCGATATCTACTTTTTTACCGTTAACAGTGATATGACCGTGGGATACCAATTGACGTGCTCCAGCGCGGCTGTTAGCAAAACCAATACGGTAAGCCAAGTTATCCAAGCGGCTTTCTAGCAAGAACATGAAGTTTTCACCAGCAATACCTTGAATTTTTTGTGCTTTAGAGAACAAAGTACGGAATTGTTTTTCGCCCAAACCATACATGTGACGCAATTTTTGTTTTTCTTGTAATTGCATACCATAGTTACTCATTTTACGACGTTGGTTCGCTCCGTGTTGACCTGGAGGGAAAGGACGTTTCAAATCTTTACCATTGCCGCTTAGGGAAATACCAAGACGACGACTTAATTTAAATTTAGGACCAGTGTAACGTGACATTTATAATAAGCTCCTTCGTAATTAAAGTTTTATTTTGAATATAAACATTCCGGGGCTTTGGGTCTGTGATTCATGTTGCCGCGTTTTGTTTGTCGTAGGCTCGGATAGGAAGCGTACTACTAGCAAAAATGTTCAGCCGCAGTCTTGCTAGCAACAAAAAGCGTGAGGGTGAAACAACGTTACCCCAAATTAAAGTCTATCCAGTCTTCATCAATAATAAATTATATAGGAAATAGGGATCTGTCGTCAATAGGTTTGTAAATATTGTTTGTGTAAAATTTGTTACGGGTTATTTCTGTATTAAATATTGTGTGCAAACCATAGCATAAAATTGTAGAATGAGTGTATTAATGTTAAGAAATTTAGTCACTTATTAGTATTCGTGAAAGGAGGCATTTTATATGTCAGACAATCAATGGAATTATCCGGTGCAAGCCTGGCGTACCGAAGAAGGACATGCCTCCTATCCGGTTGTATCAACTGCTGACGAAACGTTCTGGCTGCAAAATCTGGATATTAATCCTGAAGATTTTCCGCATATTGAACCACTGTTGCAAGAAAGTCTGGAAGATTGGCAACAACAAAATCATTCTCAAATGCGGATAGGTAATGCACATTGGTTTTTAATAAATCATATGCATAAATATATAGGCGGAGATCAGACAAGTGATCATTTGATACCAAAGATAGATATAGCAACCTTAACTCCTCATACGAATCAGGAGCATGTGATTGAATATGAAGAAGGACCTTATCGATATACGATGGTTCCTATTTATACTCGCCGTCATCATCAACAATTTGCGATGATGGGATGTGCTCAAATCCATCGTGACTCCGATGTATTATCGACAGAAGAAATTAAATTGCTTGTGTTGCATTATAAAAGTCTATTTTATCGTCGCTTCGAATATACATTTGTAGCGGATATGTTACATTCCAAAACACTAGCAGAGCGTGAAGCCCAGCGTCGTTCTGTCTTGTTTCAAGTGATTCAACGTATGCACGACAAATTCGATATCGATGCTTTGATCAATGAGCTTTTTGCTATCGTGGATCAGATGTATCCACAGGTAGAATTTGAATTGCTAGTATCACAAGATAATAAAAGTAACAATGCTAGAGTAAAGCCTTTATCGTTGCAAAATCCAAAAGAAGATATGTGTGTACGTGCTTTTACAGCAGGGCAACCACTTATGGAAATACACGCCAAAGCTCAAGGTTCTGATCGAATGGAAGTAGCGATTCCTCTAATCGGGAAGCAAGCGATCTATGGTGTATTTCATCTATTGTCTGAGTCTCCTTTAGAGGAAGAAGATATAGAGCTCATGAGGATTATGGCAGAAGCGGCTGGACGTACATTTGAAAATGCTAAATTATATGAACAATCACAATTGCTCAACGAAGATCTGCGTCTCATCAATGAGATTACAAGAAGGCTCAACCAAAGTCTGCAATTGAACGAGATTTTTGATATTGCAGGTAAAGAATTGCTTGATGTATTCAAAGCAGAGACCGTCGCAGTACTCCATCTGAATCCAGAGACAGAGCAATTTGAAGTGGTCACCGGTAACGTTCCAAGTATGGAAGGCAAGTCAGTAGGGAAAGATCATGGATATACCGGATTACTGTATCGAACCAAAGAGCCTGTGATCTTATCTGATTATTGCCAAAATCCCAGTCTGGAATCGTTATTTATGAATGCTTCAGGTTCTTGTTCGATGATCGCTTCTCCGTTAATGAGTGGTGGAGAAGTCAATGGATCGATCTTTTTAGGTCATCGTACCAGTCATTATTTTTCATATGGTAATTTTAAGCTATTACAAGTCATTACAACGCACATTGGACTAGCAGTAGCCAATGCAACCCTACATGATGAAGTAAGACGTATGGCAAGCCGTGACGCGCTCACAGGGTTATATCTACGTCGCTATCTAGACGAAAAGATTCACAGCTATCAAAGCAAAGAAGATAGCGGAACGTTATTGATGGTCGATATAGATAAATTCAAACAGGTGAACGATACGTATGGTCATCAGATCGGCGATGAGATTTTGAAGCAAGTCAGTAAAATGATTCAATCTTCTATTCGTGAAGACGATATTGCAGCCCGATGGGGCGGAGAAGAATTAGCGGTATATTTTCCTCAGATTGATGCAGAGAAAACAGAAGTGATCGCTGAACGGATTCGTGAAAAAATCGAACAGGAAACAGATCCAACAGTGACCGTTTCTTGCGGAATTGCAGCATGGGATCGCAAAGACAAAAAAGTAAGTGTAGAATCTTTATTTTATCGTGCAGACATGGCGCTATATCAGGCTAAAAAAAGTGGGCGTAATCAAGTCTGTATTGATGAAAGTCCAAGAGAATAATATAAGGAGTAGTTCTATGGATCATTATCGATAAGCGATATAGATGCTAGAGCTACTTTTTTTATTTTATAACGACAGGTAAAGACAAGAAACTTAACATCATGATACAATGTTTTTTGAATAATTAACCGTTGTTCAAAAAAATATTTAAAAAACTATTTACGAGGGGAAGATATGTGATGCAAGATCCTAGAGTAAAAGTATTAGCCAAAAATTTGGTTGAATATTCAATCGATGTACAACCAGGGGAAAATGTTTTGGTCGAAATGATCGGTAATGAACGTGATCTATTAAATGCAGTGATTCATGCGATTGGCGAACGAGGCGGTAATGTGTTTGTTCAATTGACTGATCGTAAAGTACAACGTGCTATGTTGATGAATGCGACAGAATCAAGCATGAAAACATGGGCTGCACTTGATCTAGAGCGTATGAAGCAGATGCAAGGATATATTGGTATTCGTGCAGGCGAAAATATCAATGATCTATCCGATGTTCCTGATGACAAACAAAAGTTGTACAACAGTATTTATCAACATGCTGTTCATAGCGAGCAACGTGTTAAACATACCAAATGGGTAGTACTTCGTTATCCAAATGCAAGCATGGCACAATTGGCAGGAATGAGCACAGAAGCATTTGAAGATTTCTATTTTGACGTATGTAATCTAGATTACGCTAAAATGGACAAAGCTCAAGATGCGTTAGAGCAATTAATGATCCGTACAGACAAAGTTCGCTTAGTCGGTAAAAATACAGATTTGCAATTCTCTATCAAAGATATCGGTGCTAAAAAATGTTCCGGTCAACGCAATATTCCAGATGGTGAAGTATTTAGCGCGCCGGTTCGTGATTCGGTTAATGGCGTTATCAGCTACAACACACCAACGGTATATAACGGTACTACTTTTGAAGGCATCACTTTCCGTTTTGAAAATGGTAAAATTGTTGAAGCAACAAGTAATGATACCGAGAAATTAAACAGCATTTTGGATTCAGATGATGGTGCTCGTCATATCGGAGAATTTGCGATTGGATTCCATCCTCATATTTTGCATCCGATGAACGATATTTTATTTGATGAAAAAATCGCAGGTAGTTTCCACTTCACACCAGGACAAGCATATGAAGAAACAGATAACGGTAATCGTTCTTCGATTCACTGGGATCTAGTATTTATTCAACGTCCAGAATACGGTGGCGGTGAGATTTACTTTGATGATGTATTGATTCGCAAAGACGGAATCTTTGTATTGCCAGAACTAGAAGCGCTTAATCCAGAGAACTTGAAATAATCTTTTAATAAATACTATAAAAGATTGAAAATGGTAAAAGAGGTTATATATTGTTGAGAGCATCTTATACGCTATTCACAATCGTAACCTCTTTTTATCGCTCTCATACGCTGTAAGAAATGGGTTGCATAAGAAAGCGTATTCAATTATGATGTAAATGGAAAACCTGAATTGTTGAAAATTTTAGTCGGAGTAGGAGGGTTCTCAAATGGCAACAAGTAATACGAATAATGCCGCAGTAGTTGAAATCGCACAGACAGCAGGTCAGTTCACTTCTTCTATTGTTTTACAACACGAATCTAAATTTATTGATGTTAAAAGTATTTTGGGGCTATTTACAACACTTGTGAAAAATCAAGACTATGAGCTCCATGTACATGGACCAGACGAAGAAGAGGCTAAAAAAGCAGTAGTTGCTGCTTTTGAAAAGCACGGACTTGCCGTAAAACTTGCAGAAGGTCAATGATTAACGAAATGCTGCTGATTCCTTGTGAATCGCAGCATTTTTTGTATGGATCAATCCGAATTCTATTTTTCAATAAATAGTTAAAATATAATGTAAATTCCTTTAATTTCGTTAGGGGTTCTTGTATTAGCCTCCAATTTCGTCTAATATTAATAGTAGTAGTGACTGACGATTCTCGAACATGGGGGGGAAGAGCATGACTTCATCTGATTTACAAGAGCAGTTGAATATAAAAGCATTGAATCTTCTACAAGAAGATGCAAATAAAATTGAAAAATTAATTGAAATACAGATGGAGAATTTGGATACTCGTTACTGTCCTCTGTACGAGGAAGTTCTGGATACTCAAGTATACGGCTTTTCCAAAGAAGTAGATTTTGCTATACGTGCTGGATTTGTTTCTGAGCCTGTAGGCAAACAGCTGATCAGCAACCTGGAGCGTAATTTGTCTGTGTTGTATGAAGCCATGAATAATAAACAACAGTCTGCTGAGTAGCAGACTTTCGTTACATAGAAACGCCTGTACCTTCAGAAGAGGGCACAGGCGTTTTTGGTTTGTTTTAATTTAGACAAGATAGAAAGAGACACCGAGAATAATATAAGTGACTAATAACAATAGCCCTTCATACCAGTTGGTCGAACCATCTTGAATAATGGATTTGGCGATAAATACAGATACCATAATTGCGACAAGTTCTAACGTCGTAAATACAATATCCATCGTATTGCCTAAGAAAAAGCTCACAAAAATCAGTACTGGCGCTACAAAGAGAGCAATCTGTAGACTACTACCGACAGCAATCTCAACCGATGCACCAATTTTGTTTTTCATCGCTAGCATAATCGCAGCACTATGTTCAGCAGCATTACCAATAATCGCTACTACAAATGCACCGACAAATAATTCACTGAATCCAAAGTCTGTTGTAAATGTCTCAAGCGTACCTACAAGCCATTCACTGACAAAAGCAGTCATAACAGTAGCAATCACCAAAAACAAAATAGATTTATTTTTAGACCATTTGGGTTCTTCATGATCTTCAGGTGCTTTGGGATCTTTCACATCTTCAAGATACTTTTTGTGTGTAATCATCGAGAAGATCAACCAGGCAACATACGCAGCGATCAATAGTCCGGCTACAATCAGACTAAGTGTATCGACTTCGGTAGGAGTGATCGAATGAGTATTCAAAAACAAAGCAGGAACAAATAGTGCGATGACAGCTACAATCATCAATGAACCGTTCATATTAGCAAGCGCTACATTAAAGTTCTGAATCTTATGCTTTACACCACCTGCAAAAATACTAAGACCAAGTACCAGTAATAGATTGCCGATAATCGAGCCGGTTAAGCTGGCTTTGACCATATCGTATAATCCTTCACGTAGCAACATGATAGCGATAATTAATTCTGCGGCATTACCAAAGGTAGCGTTAAGAAATCCACCTAAACGTTGTCCCGCATAATGAGCTACACTTTCTGTAGCCCGTCCTAGAAATCCAGCGACTAATACAACAGCTATAGCCGAGACTACAAATTGTAGAATAGGATTCAAATGTGCATAATGAGCAATAGCACTAAACACAAAAAAGATAGCCAATAAAATCGTAGATAAATGTTTCTTCATTCTGCACCCCTTTTTCTATATATTTTATGTAAATTCTTTAACATTATAACCAAAACAGTAGTGTATTTAAACCAATTGCGTGAGATAAAGTTTAGATTTTGGCAGAATGCTGATACAATAGAGGAGAAAAGTCAGCTTGATATAGAAGTTCTTTTATAAAGATAATGGCTTAAGCTTTAGAGGAGGATGGGACATGACCGAATCATTACAATTGGAAATGGGTATTATCAAAATTGCCGATGACGTCGTAGCAAAAGTAGCGGGCATGGCCGCTTTAGAAACGCCAGGTATTGCTGCTATGTCTGGAGGATTATCCGATGGATTTGCCAAACGTCTAAGTGGTAAAAATGTACAAAAAGGAGTTACGGTAGAAGTCGGACAATTGGAAGCTGCAATTGATCTACGTATTATCGTGCTGTATGAAACTCCAATTCATGAAGTATGCCGCATGCTTCAACAAAATGTACGCGAAGCTGTAGAAAATCTAACTGGGCTTAAAGTGGTTGAAGTCAACGTAAAAGTAGAAGGCGTTGCTTTTAAAGACGATATTTTGTAGACATTTTGATCATAAACATACAAAAAGACGACAGAAGTAATCTCTGTCGTCTTTTTTATACTATCGTTTTATTATTTCATTCGCATCGAGATCGATTGACGATTACCGATACGTGAATTGGTTGTTTGTGATTTCTCACTAGCTACACGATTAGTTTCACGAGAAATACTTAACATGATTCCCATACTGGTCATCATCATAATCAATGATGTACCACCATAACTAATAAATGGTAGTGTAACCCCTGTGATTGGAATCGTATTCGTAACACCGCCGATATTAATAAATGCTTGAATCGCAATCAAGCTCATGATACCAACACCGACCAGTGTTCCAAAGATATCAGGGCAACGTAATGCGATAAACAAACCTCGCCAGATAAAATACCCGTACAGTAGTAGAAATAAGCTGGTTCCTATAAATCCGAATTCTTCACCGATTACTGCAAAAATAAAGTCATTGTAAGGGTTAGGAAGGTAATGAAGCTTCTGAATACTTTGTCCAAAACCTGAACCTGTAAATCCACCAACTCCAATAGCAGTTAACGATTGAACAAGGTTGTAAGAACTTCCTTTTTCATCAGCCATCGGATCAAGGAAAGCTTCAATCCGACCTGCTTTGTAGCTACTTTCTGTACCAGTGTTATCATCATGATTAAAAAGAGCACCTATACCTAATACAAGTGATGCTCCAAGAACGAGTAAAAGCACAGAAGCCATAATGTGTTTTACACTAGCGCCACCTGCAAAAATAATTAGACCCGCTGTGGCGACCAAAATCATACAAGAACCTAAGTCATTTTGTAAAAAGATCAAGCCAGCAATTAAGCCGACCACGACCATGACCGGAATATAGCCGCTACGTAAATCTCTTAATTTATCTCCTTTTTTGGAGATCAAAGCTGCTAGATACAAAATAACAGCTAATTTGGCAAATTCAGAAGGCTGAAGTGAAAATCCAAAAATATTCAACCAGCTTCGAGCACCATTGAGCTCTTTACCTACCATTAGAACGATAACCAGTAAGGCTAAAGTAATTAGAAAAAAGGGCGCAAACCATTTTTTATATTTACTATAGTGAGCTTTCATAGCGAAAAACATACCTACAAGACCGATAACCGCATATAAAATATGCTTTTTCGTAAAATACAAGGAGTCAAAGTTATAGTTTTTGTTCGTCCATGCAATGCTTGAACTTGCACTAAAGACCATAATAATACCAAAACAGACTAAAATGACGGTCATGATTAACAATTGAAAATCAGGAGCACCTTTTTTAGTGATTTTCTGTGCAGGTTGCTGTATATTACGCACATTAGAACTGGAAGAAGGATTCGCGTTCCGATAGCGATTAGCTGTTGTCTGGTTGTTTAGTGTTCGTGGCGAAGTATGTCTGATTTTATTCATAACGTGTCTCCAAGGATAGAACGGATATGTACAGATCAGAAGTATTCAAGGCAGTTAACCAACTGCTAATTTTCATGCACAAATCCTCCTTTTGTAATAAAAAAATGTATCTATTTTTTGTTTCATATCAAATTATGGTTAAGTTCACTTTTCATGATAGTACGTTTTGTAGGTAGGTGCAAGCTTTACCCGTCAGTTTGAACATAGATATTACCATGAATATACTATAATGAAACAGAATCTAGTCATATAAACTATTATTTAACCACCTGAGCAGTATTGAAACGTATAATTATGTGTATAATGAAATAATGAGAATAGCATTGAAAGGATGAAGAGCAGATGGGGAATTACAATTGGGAAGCTTTATTTCCAGATATGGTAGAATGGCGCAGGCATCTTCATCGTCATCCTGAATTATCTTATCAAGAACATCATACAATGAAATTTATTGCTGATCTATTAATATCTTTTGGAATTGAGACAACGTCCGGTGTCGGCGATACAGGAGTCATTGGTGTTATCAAAGGAGATTTACCCGGCAAAACAGTTGCGTTACGTGCTGATATTGATGCTTTACCTATTCAAGATGAAAAAGAATGTGAATATGCTTCACAGGTAGATGGTGTTATGCATGCTTGTGGACATGATGGTCATACCGCAGGTTTATTAGCAGTCGCTCGTTATTTTAGTGAACACCGAGCAACGTTAAAAGGTGAAATTCGTCTTATTTTTCAACCGGGTGAAGAAGTATGTCCAGGTGGCGCTCTGAAAATGATTGCCGCAGGTGCTCTTGAAGGTGTAGATGTTATCTATGGTGTGCATTTATGGTCGCCTTTGCCTGTCGGAATATTAGCTAGTGCCGCAGGTCCGATTATGGCTTCTGTTGATGACTTTGTGATTGATATTACAGGAAAAGGGGGTCATGGTGGGATTCCTCATGTGACTGTCGATAGTGTACTTACTGGAGCGCAATTGGTGGTGCAATTACAATCTATCGTGAGTCGTAATGTAAATCCTTTGCAACCTGCTGTGTTGACGATCGGAACTATCAATAGTGGAACAGCCAAAAATGTAATTGCTGAAACTTGCCGAATAACGGGAACAGTACGTACATTTGATGAAGAAACTAGAGCAGTTATCCGTAAACGGTTTGACGAAGTGACCCGTCATGTATGTGCGATGAATGGGGCAGAAGTAGAGATTGATTATATGATGGGTTATCCACCACTGGTGAATCATGCAAGCGAAACAGAACGCTTTTTCGAAGTGGCTACTGAAGTCTTTGGAGCAGATCATGTTGAAGTGACTCCACCGATGATGCCAGCAGAAGATTTTGCTTATTATGTACAAGAAGTGCCAGGATGTTTTATTTTTGTTGGAGTTGGCAATGAAGATAAAGGCATTACGTATCCGCATCATCATCCAAGATTCGATATGGATGAAGCAGGAATGTTAAATGCCGCCAAAATATTAACAGCACTCGCTGAAAATTATTTGCAACAATCTGCGGTAGAAACGTAATCTATTTTGCAACACTGAGTTGTAGTGTTATTTATAATGATGTGAAAAGTATTCAATAAACTATACTTTGTAAAAAAATTAGGCAACCAAAAAGATTCAGAACGGGTGAACAATACACCCCATTCTGAATCTTTTTTACTACCAGCTGTTCCTATTTATCCATCATGTCATCATGATCACTCAAGTATCTGTAGAATTGATAATATTCAGATCGATTTTGAGTTGTGCTCCTGAAGCGAATTCAAGCTGTAAGCCTGACTTGCCAACTGCTCGTGATGTTAAAAAACTTCGTGTTAGCGTATACGTATCTCCATTAACTGTATAATCTTTGCCTTCGGTCAGACTACTCAACACATTTCCTTCTGTTCCGATATAACGAATCGTGGATAACGTATCTCCATTCAGATAGACATCCCATGTTACTTGATTCGCAGGATCATTTTGTTTGGACGGATTCAGATCATATGTTGCTGAAGTGATCGAGGTTGTCGGTTGTTGCGGATTTTCAGTACTGTTGTTATTGTATACCTGAATTTCAGTGAGTGTAGGCGTTCCAGTTGCACCAGGTTTGACGCTATCAATTAGCAAGCGAAGCTGACTACTTGTAATATCACCAAAATCTTTTAACGAGACATTGGTTCCCAAACCGTTGGTCTGCTTTTGAAAAGTAGTCCATGTATCTGTAGCTTCATCATATTGTTGCAATTCATATTCAAGAATACGTGGATCGGTTCCGCTATCGACATATTCGTCTAAATAGACTTCATCAAAAGCAATAGGTTTACCAAAATTGATAGTAATCTCGATTGGATAGGTGACTTCATCCGGGCTTGCCCAGCGTGTCGTTGTTTTGCCATCTACCAGATTAGTAGCTTCTAAGCCTTTATTTGGATGAGTATAATTAGCTGTAATCTGCTGATGAAGCGCTAGATTTTCACGTGGTGCAGGTTGCTCATTTTCGATAGGATTGGTATCCACAGGTGATTCAACTTTGGTTCCTATTGGACTTTCTTGAATTCCGATATCAATATTGTCGCCATAGTATAGATGATTGTTAAAGAAATCGGCTTGTCCTGCATGTACATTATAGCGACCAGTATCAATTAATGGTGAAGTTGGTTTGACTTTGAAATTAGCGGCTGAATCAACAATGTTAGCAACGCCATTACCACGTTTGTAATCCGCAGGATCAGCTACAAATTGCGGATCTGCTAGTACAGCATGCGCATCGGCTGGTTGTTGTGCAGACTGTACGCCACCAGCTTCATAGTACGCATTGTTCGAGAAGACAGCTTTGTTCAATGCTCCTTCTTTGCGGTACCATTTAGTAGGCGTAGTTGTTGATGTGTTATAAAATACATTATTTAAGAAATAAACGGTATCTTTAAATACTTCATCGTGGAACCAATCCATTTTGGAAGCATCATAGACAAATACATTATTCAGGAAATACGTAGGTGAATAGTTGGTAGATAGCATATTTTTAACAATAACTCCGTTATCATTTACACTTAAATTGTAGCGTGCAATCGAATTAGAGCTATTCCCCATATAAGCCATCCAACCTGCTGCATTATCATGAGAATAATTATATTGATAGGTCACATTAAAATTGGTGAATTCCAAATCCCACGGGGTACCATCATATTCTCCATACGGTCCGCCGTAGACTTCGTTATATTGCATAACCGTATCTGCCCCTGCCCATAAGTACAACCCACAAGAAACGGCATTATAGCGTTGCAAATAGCCATTCACTTCATTGTATTCGACAGTCATATCTTTGGTATTCGCTAGCTGAATCGCGCCTTGACCAATATCTTCCGCATAGTTATGACCGATATACACATCACGACTATACAAATCTCTGTTTTTCACCCATAGCTGTTCCCAACCTTCATGAAATTTACCTGTTTCATCATATTCACCAGAACTAGCATCGCGATCATAAAACCAGTTAAAAGCAAATTCAATCGCATGTAGTTCTGTTTGGTAGAAACGGTTATTTTCGATACGGACATCTTGGAAATAATAAGCACCTTCATCGTAAGATTTATAACTTTTTTCTCCAAATACTTGAAAAACGATGCCACCATAATGAATTTTTTGCCAGTCTGTAGGCCCATCAATATTGTGAATATAATTATCACTGATTCGGAAGTAATCCATAATTTTATCGTTTCCTTCTAGTAAATCAGCATTAATGGAAATAGATATACCATCTCGAACAACTGACTTGGTTTTGGCAGAGACATTAATATCGGTATTGAAATCATCATCATTGGATAATTCAAGATTATGAATTTCCCAGTATTGCTGATTGCGTAGAACGACAGCACCGGTCAAGCCGACTTTATTTTTATCTTTGACAAAATCTCCATTTATATATTGAAGAGGGTTATCTACTTTGCCGTTGGTAGCAATATAAGGTTTGCCCAGTGCTTCATCACCATAACGATCGATCACAATCGGTTTACCGGCTGTTCCTGATCCTTTGGGCCAGAGTTGCTGATTCTGCCAGCTCTCACCAGATTTAAGCAAAATGCGATCTCCTGGCTGAAATGTAGTATTGTTTGCTTTTTGTAACGTTTGCCATGCAGTATCGATAGATTTACCGTCATTTGTATCTTTTCCGTTGGTTGCATCAAGATAATAATCGGTTCCGCCGTATGGATTAGGAGCATTGCCGCTAAGTGCATTTTTAGGTGAGTCTACAGAAGTATTAGCATTCGCAGAATAAGTAGGGAATAGAGTAAATAATAACGTAAACAATACCAAGCCAATACAAGCTTTTTTAATGTTAGGCATTATAGACCTCCAATTGAATTTACTTTTCCAAACTACAGAATAAGCAATATAGAATGCTACAGTATCATGAATGAAGAAGTGGCTAATACAGTACTAATTTTGGGTTGATCTACTGTAACCGGAAGGGATTGTTGAACGTGTTTTAAATACGTATTCAGTCGATCTTCTAGCAATGTTTGTGTAATCTGCGCTTGGTACTGTTTGAAAGCTTCTTCTTTATTGATAGCGGTGTGTTCCAATTGATACAAATCAAAACCTTGCTTTGTCTCGATAAATATTGGTTTTGAAGCATCATCAGTATTTCTAAGCTTCATAATCAGTTCATTTTGATACGAATTTTGCGAGGTATTGCTATCAGGTGTAACAGTCTCTGCTATTTTTTGAGGTAGTTTGTATTTGTTTTGAATCATAGCAAGACTCATATTTTGTTGTAGGTCTTGTGTGATTTGTTGCAAAGTAGTTGCTTTCTGTTGCTGAGTAGAAGGGATATGAAGCTTAGTTATTTCGTACGTAGTCGCATTAACCGTCCAATCTGCTTGATGAGCATTAAAGTAGGCGTAAGCGTCTTTGTTATCAATATAAAGAGGGTCATTTGGAGATTGGCTTAATTTCTTTTTCAGTTCTGTTCGAAGAGAGGTTAGCAAGTGAGAATAATACGATTGTGGTGTGAAAGAAGTTAATCCATATACAATTTCACCACGCGATATCGCCTCGGTACGACTTTTGTTTTCGGTATTCATTGCTTGAATAATATCTGCATAATCGATATGTTCGATCAAATGCTGCTGTTTGCCAACAATTAATAATGTTTTGTCTTTTACAATTTGAGCTAACGCTTGTTGCTGTAACTGATCCATAGGTGTTGTTCCGTCAACTTTTTTGTACCAATCTTCTTTACTAAGTGGACGTTGGTATTTGGTTTGAAATTCATTTTGTATTTTAGGACGTAATTGTTGCATATAAAAGGTTAATTCTTGTTGACTGATAGCATGTTCATCGACTGTGGCAACTTTATCATTGGAGTTGAACATATACAGCATAACAGTTAGAAGTGTACCCCCTACGATAAATAAACCTGTGATTAATAACAAAAACGATTTGGTGTTTACTGCTTTTTTGCTCATCATTTATCCCTCCTTTAGTGTTACAAAATGAATGTATGAATAAGTTTATTATACGTTTGCCATTTAGATTAGAATTTATCTTTATTGCTATGTATTTTAGATTTATTGCTTTAAAATAAATAATATGACTAAATAGTGTGAACATTGGGTTCATAGGATGTAAAGAATTGTTTATAAAGGTGGATGATTTTAGAATGAAGAGGTGATAATGATGAATAGTGGAGGACATTCGTCTACGATCGATGTTCATTCGTATGTCAATGCGGAGTTAATTTATATTAACAAATCGGATACGGATGGAGAAAATTGGGTCACGATGAAGCATTCACACCATTTTGTTGAATTTTTTTATGTGACGAGTGGAAGAGGAGAATTTCTAGTAGAGGATAAGAGATTTGCAATCAAAAAAAATGATGTAATCGTTATTAATCCCAATGTTGAACATACGGAAATTTCAGATACACACCAGTTGCTTGAATATATTGTTATTGGAATTCATGGCATTTCATTAGTAAATGAAGAAAATCCTTTTTCTTATCTTAAAATAGATGATGTGAACAACAGTATTTTATTTTATGTGCATCAACTTTTTGAAGAATACAATGCCAGACAGTATGCTTATGAAGAAATAGGCAGACATCTGATCCGTATTTTGCTTTATCTTATTTTACGTAAAAAGTCTGTATCATTGCATGTAGAACCTTCCCAAAAAGTAAATCGTGAGATCGCTCTTGTACGCAATTTTATCGATATTCATTTCAAAAAAGATATTACGCTAGATGTATTAGCCAGTGAAGCACATATTAATAAATACTATCTATCTCATGCTTTTAAAAAAACATACGATATATCGCCACTTAAATATTTGTCTACGGTTAGAATCAATACAGCTAAATTTTTGTTAGAATCTACGAATTATTCGATTTTGGATATCTCCGAAATTGTAGGATTTAAATCGCAATCGTATTTTTCCCAACTATTTAAAAAAGAAATAGGTCTATCTCCGATGGATTATCGCAAAGAATGTTCACCTTTGTTGTAAGGTATTTAGAAGAAAATCGTTGTTTTATCGCTAAATATAGTGAACTTTATGTATTAAAGATACCATTTTTGGAAAAGCACTTCTAATCTGTTCTCGGCTTATGCTATGATAATAAAGACAACTAAGTTAGAGGGTTGTCCACTTTATATACAGAAACGAGATGAATTTCATGAGCGTAACCGAGATTAGGACGGTCGATATGGCCGAAGTCTTGACAAGCGCCTATGAATTAGGCGATATGATCAACAATTCTATCGAAGTCGCGAATTACCTATATTGGGAAGAGCGTATGCTGGCTCACCCGGAAGTTATAAGCTTGATGCACAAGCTCAACAGCAAAAAAGAATTATTTGAAGAAACACAACGGTTTGGACATTTTCATCCCAACTTCCATGAAGCCAAAGAACAGGTAGAAGCTGTTCAACGAGAAATGGAACAGATAGAAGCGGTATGGCGCTTTAAAGATGCTGAGGAAAAATTGGATCAAATGTTATACGAAATGTCAGAGTTGATAGCACATTCGGTCTCTGAAAGTATTAAAGTTCCAAGCAATAACCCTTTACCGAAAGGAGGCGGATGTGGTAGTGGAGGATCATGTGGATGCAGTTGAGAACGAACAACAAGAAAATGTAACACAGCAACCAGAAGAACAAGAATTAGCACTGCCTTCACGTATGGGCTACATTATCTGGGTTAATGATGTTAAAGCAGCACGCAATCTTGAAAAATATGGCTGTGTTCATTATATTTCACGTCGCATGCATTATGTAGTTATGTATTTGTACACTGAAAAAGCAGAAGAAACACTCAAAAATATCCGTCGTCTTTCTTACGTGCGCAAAGTTGAACGATCTTATCGAAATGAGATCAAAACGGAATATACCAAAGCGGTACCTGATCAGACTCAATTTTACGGTATTTAATCAAGTATTTTGAAATGAGCAGTTCTGACTACCATTTATCAGCGACCTTTAATGGTCGCTTTTTTATATTTTATTGTAGGAAACGGTTTCATTTAACAGCGTTTAAAGGTATGTACTAAGTATTATTTATGATAATTTTGAAGATTTATCATTTATGGGTTAAAGAAACGTTACTCCCTGTCGATATAATATTTAGTGGGACTACAGAACTGTAAGGTTGCAAAGACAAATATTGAATTTAAATCAATTTACTTTAAAAATTAAATAAATTTAGTGAAATGAGTTAAAAAATGGTAGCTTTTTCGTCTTGTGTAGGGCGAACGATGTATATATCTTAATAGGTATAAATACTTAGACGGAAAGACCCATACAGAATGGGGAGTGAATAGTTAATGAGAGATAAAGTAATGGAACGTTGGAGCACGTATGAACCTTTTCATGTAGAACTTGGCGAGAAAAAAGTTGCAGATATCGTAATTACGAATCATGCTATTAGTCGTTATAACGACCGTATCGCTAAGGCTCAGACTAAACCTGAAGAAATTGCTTCATTTATGTGGGAAACGCTTAAACAAAATCGTATTGTATCGTATTATCGCAAAGAAGAAGATGTATATTTAATTGATGAAGACCTTGTTGTTGTTGCTGAATTTGCTGATCTACCAGGTGAATACGATCTTACAGGTAACCCACTGCACAAAATGATTATCGTTACATTTTTGGGTAAAATGTCGGAAACGATTGAGCTTCGCGATCTTAAATCTTACTATTCATGGTTAAGACACTCTCGTCGGATGACTTTGATCAAAAACAGTCGTAAACGCAAATAAGCTTTGTATATCGACAGCAGATGTGCCTAATAGAAAAGAAGACATAGCGTTGTATTAGGAGTTTGCGTAAACATGCAATGTTCATAAAACGACTCACATATCTAATCATAATACTTTTGAAAAGAAGCGGCTGTTAAAGCGAGCTTCTTTTTTGTATGCTGATTTGAAAATGGTACAATATATACATAGCAAGGAGGGGGAACGGTAGTGGCATTTAATTTTCATCAATTACACATTTTTTATACAGTTGCCGAGCGTGGCAGTTTCTCAGCGGCGGCGCAAGCTCTTCATATGACGCAACCGGCAGTCACGATGCAAGTGCAGTCTTTAGAAGATCATTTTGGCACCAAATTGTTCAATCGGACGACCAAGCGCATTGAGTTATCTGAAGCAGGTCATGCGTTAATGCCGTTCGCTTCGCAAGGGATTCATTTGATGCGGGAAACCGATGCAGTCATGTCCAGATTTACCGATAGTCTAGCAGGGCGATTAGTGTTAGGTGCAAGTAATACGATTGGTGAGTACGTATTACCTCGTCTGCTCGGTCCACTGGGTCAGCAATATCCACATATGAAAGTCATGCTCAAAGTGATGAATACCACTCAAATTTTAGATGAAATTAGTCGTAATCAGCTAGATTTTGGATTGATCGAAGCGCCTGTTGAACATCCCGATATGACGATTAAGCCTGTGATGCAAGATGAACTCAAACTCATTGTACCCGGCAACCATCCTCTGGCTGATCAAGAGATTGTGCAATTAACAGATGTGTTGAAGTATCCATTTGTGTTACGTGAAAAAGGCTCTGGAACTCGCCAGGTGATGGAAGAAGAACTAATTAGACATCAAGTCGACCTTTCTCAAATTCAGACAGTGATGGAATTAGGGAGTACAGGAGCTGTAAAATCTGCTGTAGAAGCTGGACTCGGCATTACGATTTTATCACCATCATCGGTTAAGCATGAAGTTACTTTAGGATTATTGAAAGTATTAACTATTGAAAATGTTTCGTTTCAACGGCAATTTTATTCGATTCATCTTAAATCTACATTATTGACTATTCCGGCAGTCACTTTTTTACAATTTGTACAAGAGTATGAGTGGGTGTGAATATAGAAGTGTAATAGATAGGTAGAAGCAATAACATAGGAGTGATTAGATAATGGATAATTCTCAAGAAGAACGTTATGCAGATTTGCATACTCATAGTCAGGCATCAGATGGTATGAATACACCAACGCAAAATATAAAGTTAGCAGTAGAAGCAGGTCTGGGCGCGATTGCTGTAACCGATCATGATACGGTGGCTGGTGTAGCCGAAGCGATAGAAGCAGGCAAGCAGTATGATATTGAAGTGATTGCTGGTGTAGAAATTAGCACTAGAGAAGATAATAAAGATATTCATATTCTTGGTTATTACCTTAATACAGAAGATCCTCAATTGCTAGAACGTCTGCAAGGACTACGTGAAGTTCGAGACAATCGTAACGTACAAATTTTGCAAAAGTTACGTGATCTGGGCGTAGAGATTACGATGGATGAAGTCATCCAGCAATTAGGCAGAGAATTAATGCCTGATGAAAGTATCGGTCGTCCGCATATGGCGGATGTATTGGTAGCGAAAGGATATGCTGTCGATCTAAAAGATGCTTTTAACAAGTATCTAGCAGAAGGAGCGGCTGCATATGTCTCTCCACCACGTATTACAGCTTCTGATGCAGCGGTATGGATTCGTGAAGCCAATGGAGTTCCTGTAATGGCACATCCAGGTATTTATGGTGATGATGCATTAGTAGAGCGTATTCTGGATAACAGTTCTATAGCAGGCTTAGAAGTGTATCATTCCGATCATTCTCCTGAAGATGAGCAACGATATCTGGAAATAGCCCAACGCCGGGATCTAATAGTTACCGGTGGCTCTGATTATCATGGAGAGCGTCAAGGAAAAGTATTTCATGGCCCATTAGGTGGCAAAAATGTACCGATGTCTACCTTAACTCAACTGCGCCAATTACAGACAGCTATCGAGACAGGGATTACAGCAGAATAATCATCATACAGTAATCACAGTGGAATGATAGCAAAAACATTAGATATAGTTATAAGAAAAACGGCTGGATGATCACCTGTAATAGGTGTAGTCCAGCCGTTCTTTGTTTGATTTCAACATAAGAGCCTATTTAAAGCATACTTTATTGAAGCATACCTATTCTATAGTCAGACGAGCATTACGATTTGATCGTGCTTTCCAAGCTTTTGACTACCTCTTCTTCAGGAGTGATAAACAGCGTAGTCTGTTGTTCGTAAATCACAAATCCCGGCTTGGCTCCACTTGGCTTACGTACATGACGAATAAGAGTGTAATCTACAGGCACACTACTAGACTCTTTAGCCTGACTAAAATAAGCGGCAAGCTGAGCGGCTTCTGCTAATGTAGCTTCGCCAAATTGTTGACTACGGATAACTACATGAGAACCCGGAATATCTTTGGTGTGTAACCATGTATCATTCGAATGAGCTAATTTATTCGTAATGTAATCATTTTGCAAATTATTTTTCCCTACATACATTTCGATACCTTCACTGGAAGTGTAGACATGAAGAGTAGGGCGATTGTCTTTGCGTTTCTTTTTGGCACGTTTATTACGATTACGTACATACCCTTGTTCAGCTAATTCTTCACGAATCTCATCAATATCTTGTAGTGAAGCACTACCTAGCTGTTGGAGTAACGAATCTAAATATTGAATTTCAGCATGTGTTTTGATTAATTGTTGATCAATTACAGCGAGACTATTTTTATATTTGTTATAACGTTTGAAATAGCGCTGTGCATTATCAGACGGTGTTAATTGTGGATCAAGAGTAATCGTTATTGGACGCTGTTCTTCATCATAGAAGTTAATCAATTCGATCTGCTTGTCACCACGTTTTAGTTCATGGAGAGAAGCAAATAATAGTTCTCCTTGAATACGGAACTTTTCAGCGCCTTCAGCTTCTTTAATATCTTTTTGCAAGTTATCCAATTTTTTAATATTTTTGCTACGTTCATTTTGGAGAAAACGCAACAGATCGCTTGTTTTTTGCTTAACCGTATCGCGTTCGGCTTTGTCACCATAATAAGCTTCGATACATTGACTGATCGAATCATAGTGCTTTTCTTCTTCTTGAATCAATGTTAAAGGAACTGCTGAAAATACAATTTTGCCTTGTGCATTGAGACCGCTCACCGGAGCAAATTCCCCTTTGGATACTTGCTCCATTAAGCTGGAAAATGCTTGCCAGATATACGGTACATCTGGATAAGTGTTTTCATTTTCTCCATTAGCGCTAATATCAGCTTGTTGAGCACGATATACAATTTCTTCGGCAATCAATGGGCTTAGACCGCTAAATGTATTCAATAGAAAACGAGCAGGAGGATCGATATTTTCACGATGCTTCTCCATGAATTGTTGTTCACTGGTTTCTAAAGGATTTAATTTGTGCTGATCTGGTGGTTCTACATAGCTAAAGCCGGGCATAATCACACGATAGCTACTGATTGCTGGTGTAATATGATGAATTCCGTCCAGTATCGTATTGGTTGCAGGATCGATCACAATCATATTACTATGACGACCCATAATTTCAATAATCAATCGTTTGAAAGAAACATCGCCTAATTCATCCCGCTGACGTACATTGAAATGAATTACACGTTCCATACCTACCTGTTCAATCGATTCAATAATAGCACCTTCACAATGCTTGCGAAGCAACATACAGAACATAGGTGCTTCTTGTGGATTCATAAAGGATTGCTCGGTAAATTGAACACGTGGATAGGTAGGATTAACGCTTAGAATTAATTTGCGATTCCCGCGCTGTGCACGAATCTGAAAAACAATATCATTACCTGTCGGTTGGTGAATTTTATTAATACGTGCGCCTTGCAGAGATTGAAGCTCATGAACAATCGCACGGGTAACAATGCCATCTAATGCCATATCGAGTATTCTCCTATTCTTACTATCATAATCATCTTCTATCATGCCACAAAGCCATAGCAATTTATAGTGCCATCATGTATGCTTACCCAATAGAACGTGTTTTTCGGAGGAGAGAATCAATATGGAATTTACAAAAATGAATGGTCTGGGCAATGATTTTATCATCGTCTATGGAGAGCCATCCTTACCAGCAAATGTAGCAGAATTAGCGATTAAGCATTGCAATCGTTACTTTGGTATTGGTGCAGATGGATTGGTTTATATTTTGCCGTCTGCAAATGCAGATTTTATGATGAGAATTATTAATTCAGATGGATCAGAAGCAGAACAATGTGGGAATGCGATTCGTTGTGTTGCCAAATATGTGTATGATCGTGGGTTAACGCCTCATACTGAAATCACGATAGAAACGATGGGTGCAGGAGTTCAATCGGTTACTGTGCAAGCTGAAGACGGGATAGCTCATACAGTTCGTGTCGATATGGGAGAGCCTATTTTGGATAGTACGTTAATTCCTGTAGCAATCGAAGGCAATCCAGTAATCAATCAAGAGATAGAAGTGGAAGGTCAGATTTTCCATTTTACAGCGGTATCTATGGGTAATCCTCACTGCGTTATTTATGTAGAAGATGCTGTGAATATCGATCTGAATAAATGGGGACCACTACTTGAAAATCATCCATTATTCCCGCGTAAAGTCAATGTAGAATTTACAACGGTGCAAAGTCGTGATCGAATGGACATGCGTGTATGGGAACGAGGAGCAGGGCCGACACTTGCTTGTGGAACAGGAGCTTGTGCGACATTGGTCTCTTCTGTACTGAATGGATATTCTGATCGTACTGGTTATGTCTCGCTTAAAGGTGGAGACTTATATATTGAATGGGATGAGTCCAGTAACAAAGTATATATGACCGGCCCTGCGGCTACTGTATACACTGGAGAAACAACCGAATAATATGCTTGTTACGCGTCTGGTTATATAATTTAACTATACCACCGTTCAGACGTCTTATAGATCGTTTTTATATGATACATTAGAACGTAAATGACATACAGTGGGGTGGACTATACAATGAAGCCAGATTTGCGTTCCAAATGGACAGATCATGTAATTATAGGCGATGGAGCAATGGGAACCTATTTGTACCAATTAGGATTTCCTGTAGGTATTTCTTATGAAGAATTGAATTTGATTCGTCCACATATTATAGAAGATGTACATCGTCAATATGTAACTGCTGGTGCTCAAATGATCGAAACGAATACATTTTCTGCTAATTATGACCGATTATCTAAATATGGGCTTGAACATAAAGTAGATGAAATTAATCGCGCAGGTGTACGGATCGCCCGGGCAGCAGCTGGTGATCAAGCTTATGTTGTCGGTTCAGTAGGTGCGATTCGCAATGGTAAACGAACCAATATTCCGCGGTCTGAATTACGTCAGCATTTTAGACAACAAGTATCGTCTTTGTTAGAAGAAGGCGTAGACGGAATTTTGTTGGAAACGTTTTTTGAAGTAGAAGAGCTGGCGATTGCTTTACGGCAAGTACGCAAACTGACTGATATTCCGGTGATGTGTCAATTAACGGTAGAAGATGCGATTCGGACGCTGGATGGGTTTGCTTTGCCAGATGCGTTTGCTTTACTGACTGATGCGGGTGCAGATATGGTAGGGCTGAACTGTCGTGTAGGCCCTAACGGAACACTTCATGCACTGGAAGCAGTTCAAGGTAAAGTATCTTTGCCATTATCAGTGTACCCTGATGCAGGAGTAGCAGATTATGTAGATGGTGAATATCGCTATGGAGCAAGTCCGGCTTATTTTGGCCAGCGTAGTATTCGATTTGCCGAATTAGGAGCACGAGTGATTGGCGGATGCTGTGGAACAACACCTGAACATATCGCCGCTATTGCCAGAGCGCTAGAAGGATATGTACCGGAGAAGTTAGACTTTTCCAATGTCCAGACACCGACTCCTCAAATTAGTGTAACGATAGAGAACGCGATTATGGATGAAAGTGATCGTAATGGAGAAGATGTACCACCGACACTGGTAGATCTGGTGCGTGAACGTCCAACAGTGATTGTAGAACTTGATCCACCTCGTGATCTTGATATTACACGCTTTCTCAAGGGAGCAGCCGCACTTAAAGAAGCTGGAGTAGATGCGCTAACTCTAGCAGATAATTCGCTTGCGGTGACTCGTATGAGTAACATGGCGCTCGGACATATTGTGCAACGTGAAGCAGGGATTCGTCCGTTGATTCATATCGCTTGTCGTGATCGTAATATGATTGGTAGTCAATCTCATATGATGGGATTCGATGCTCTCGGTATTGATCATGTACTGGCTGTGACCGGCGATCCGTCTAAATTTGGTGATTTGCCTGGAGCAAGTTCTGTCTACGATATGACTTCATTTGATATGATCAAAATGATTAAGCAATTGAATGAAGGTATCGCATTCTCAGGCAAACCGCTCAAACAACGTGCCAAATTTGTAGTAGGCGCCGCTTTTAACCCGAATGTCAAACATCTGGATAAAGCAGTTGTTCGTCTGGAAAAGAAAATTGCGGCTGGTGCTGATTATATTATGACTCAGCCTGTCTATAATGTGCAGTTGATCGCTGATATTCGTGAAGCAACCAAACATTTAGATATTCCTATTTTTATAGGTATTATGCCTCTCGCTAGTGGACGTAATGCAGAATATCTTCATAATGAAGTACCTGGTATTCAATTATCCGATGAAGTACGCGGACGGATGGCAGGGCTGGAAGGCGAAGAAGGCAGAGCCACAGGCGTAATCATCGCCAAAGAATTGCTGGATGTCGCTATGGAACATTTTAACGGAATTTATATTATGACTCCGTTTATGTTTTATGATATGAGTGTACAGCTAACTGAATATATATGGGCAAAAGCAAAGCGCCGTCCAAACCCCTTGTTTCACAATAGATAATCAATTACAATAGGATAACGGATGTGATGCCGATGTCATTCAGTATGACCGGATACGGTCAGTCCGCCGTGCAATTTGGCGGCTACAAAGTCCAGATTGAAGTCAAATCCGTCAACCATCGTTATTGCGAAATTATGATGCGTTTACCACGTGAATGGGGTCAAATGGAGGACAGTCTCAAAAGGCTGATTCAAGATGCGATCAAGCGTGGACGGATAGATGTATTTATGAACAAAGAGCAAGATACAGGGCAAGTTCCGTCTTTGAAGCTCAACCATGCTAACGTTCAGTCTTACTTACAAGCCGGTCAAGAGCTTACAGAGCGTTATGGTGTGAATGGAAATTTGGATATCAATCAATTGCTTGCATTACCAGGAGTCATGACTACCGAGCAACCTTCGGAATTGGCAGATGAAGAAGAACAAGCACAGTGGCAACAGATTCTTGGACAAGGACTACAAGAAGCACTTCAAAATTTACTGCAAATGCGTGCACGAGAAGGGATTCATTTAGCTAACGATTTGCGGGAGCGGCTGAATCTGCTAGAGCAGTATTATCGCAGTATGTGTGAATTGGCGCCTACTGTAGTAGAAGAACATCGCATACGTCTAAAACAGCGATTATCTGAACTTCAGGATGGAAGTTATCATTGGGACGATTCCAGAATTAGCATGGAGATAGCTGTATTTGCAGATCGTTCTAATATTGACGAAGAATTGACGCGTTTGAATAGTCATTTTCAGCAGTGCAAATTATTGCTAGAAAGTAATGATGCAATCGGGCGTAGGCTTGATTTTTTGATTCAAGAAATGAATAGAGAAGTGAATACGATTGGTTCCAAAGCGAATCATCTGGCTCTCGTGAATCATGTCGTCGAGATGAAAGCGGAACTGGAAAAGATCCGTGAACAAGCCGCAAATTTGGAATGAATGCAAGTCAGCGACCTCATTTCGGCGTAAATGAGTCAAATGTATAGGGGGAAAAACCTGAAGATGGCCATCAAACTTATCAATATTGGCTTCGGAAATATTGTATCCGCGAATCGGATTATTTCTATAGTAAGCCCTGAGTCTGCACCAATCAAAAGAATTATTCAGGAAGCACGCGATCGTCATATGCTCATTGATGCCACATATGGTCGTCGTACCCGTGCTGTTATCATTACAGATAGCGATCATGTGATTCTTTCCGCAGTGCAACCGGAAACTGTAGCACATCGCTTATCGACTAAAGATGATGATCACGACGAATAAACAAAAAGAGGCTGTTGATCAATCCACTATGTACCGGACGACGCAACAGCCTAAAATGGAGTGTACCATGTCTAAAGGATTATTATTTGTGTTATCCGGCCCTTCCGGTGTCGGTAAAGGAACGGTATGCAGTGCTCTTCGGACGCGTATGCCTGAATTGATCTATTCTGTATCTGCAACCACACGTCAGCCTCGTGCAGGTGAAGTGGATGGAGTGAACTACTTTTTCAAAAGCCATGAGCAATTTCAAGAAATGATCTTAAACGATCGTTTGTTAGAACATGCAGAATATGTAGGCAACTTTTATGGAACACCACGTGATTTTGTAGAAGATACGCTGAATGCGGGTAACGATATTTTCCTTGAAATCGAAGTGCAAGGTGCTTTGAAAGTCATGGAGAAGTTTCCAGAAGGCGTATTTATATTTTTGACTCCACCTTCGTTTGAAGAATTGGAACAACGTCTGCATGGACGTGGAACCGAAACCGTAGATACGATTATGAATCGGATGACGGTAGCTGCTGACGAGTTGGAATTAATGAAGCATTATGATTACTCTGTAGTCAATGATGAAATTGATCTAGCGTGTATGCGAATCCAGAGTATTATTGTCGCAGAACATTGTAAGATTACAAAATAAGTCCTGTGAAATAAATTTCGCAGAACACGAAGAGGTGTGTGTATCTAATGTTATATCCTTCTATTGATGAAATGATGACTAAAGTCGACAGTAAGTACTCGCTTGTTGTTGCAGCTTCCCGTCGTGCTAGACAACTACGTGAAGGTAGTGTTAGTGAATTGAAAGATGCTCATGCGAGCAAATATGTAGGGATTGCATTAGAAGAAATCTATAACGATATTCTTCGTATCGAACGCAGAACTGAAACAGAGTATGACGACGAAAAATAAGTAACAGGCTACGGTAAAGGGGCCCGCTATAGAAGCTTAATTAAATACGGACCCCTGCGCCACTTGCTAACAACCGAAAGGTTGTTATTTTTTTTGAAAATATACTAAAACGATGGAATAGATTCCCCTTTTACGATAAAAAGCGGTATAATAAAGGGATGAATAATTGCAAAAATTAAACGAAAGCGGGGAAATAGAGATGCTGCAAGGTAAAAAGATTGTGCTGGGGATTACTGGCGGAATCGCTGCTTACAAAGCGGCAGCGTTGTGTAGCGGATTGGTAAAACAAGGGGCAGATGTGCATGTCATTATGACACGTTCTGCTTCCAAATTTATTACCGAACTTACATTACAGACGCTCTCTCGTAACCCGGTTCATATAGATACATTTGACGAACGTGATCCAGAAGTAGTCACCCATATTAACCTGGCTGATCTAGCTGATCTGGTATTAATTGCTCCAGCCACTGCCAATACAATTGCTAAAATGGCACATGGATTAGCAGATGATATGCTGTCTTCCACATTGCTTGCCACAACAGCTCCAATCATGGTCGCACCGGCAATGAATGTGCATATGTATCAGCATCCAGCAGTTGTACAAAATATGAATACACTGGTTAGTCGTGGTGTGTTGATGATTGAGCCAGGAAGTGGCATGTTGGCTTGTGGTTATGTCGGCAAAGGGCGTTTGGAAGAACCGGAGACGATTATTAAAGTAGTACAAGATTTTTTTCAAGCTCAAGCACACCGCAATCAGTTACGTCAGGTGTTAGCAGGTAAAAAAGTGACCGTTACCGCAGGTGCAACAGTAGAACGGATCGATCCTGTTCGTTTTATTACCAATGATTCCTCTGGCAAAATGGGAATTGCGATTGCCAAAGCTGCTCGTGATATGGGGGCATCGGTACGATTGATTGCAGGAACAGTACAAGTACCTTTACCTGAAGGCATAGAAACGGTGCGTGTTCAATCTGCTCAAGACATGTATGAAGCGGTATTAGGCGAATGGAATCATACTGATATTATGATTCAAACAGCAGCGGTAGCTGATTATCGCCCGCGAACTGTGTACGAGACCAAAATGAAGAAAAAAGACGAAGGACTTACACTAGAATTAGAAAAAACAGTCGATATTCTGGAAAGTCTAGGTCAACGTAAACAGGGGCAATTTTTGATTGGCTTTGCCGCAGAAACGAATGATGTCGCTGAACATGCTATGGGCAAATTAAAACGTAAAAACTGTGATCTATTAGTCGCTAATGATGTCACCGCAGTTGGAGCTGGATTTGGCACAGATACGAATCTTGTTCAGATTTATGATGCACAGGGATTAGTAGTGGATCTGCCGTTAATGAGTAAAGATGAAGTTGCCATCCAATTGCTAAGTATTGTAGCCAAACGGTTGAATGGAGTGTCTACCTTATGACTCTTATTGCTCAGGTGATTGTTGATGTACCTAGCCGGGGCACAGATCGTCCATTTGATTATATCGTGCCAGAATCGATGCGAGGATGGTTAGAAGTAGGAAGTCGTGTAGGTGTTCCTTTTGGCCCGCGTACATTGCAAGGATTCGTGATTGGATTAAGTGGAACATCTGAGACACCAGCAAATAAGCTCAAATCATTACAAGAATTACTGGATCTTGTACCTCCATTGTCCGAAGAATTGGTTGAATTGTCTGAATGGATGAGTGCCAAATATGCGTGTCACCGAATTACTGCACTTCAATCCATGTTACCTGCGGCTTTGAAAGGAAAAGCAGAACGGTATATTCGAGTCGCTGAACGTGAATCTTGGGTGGGAGAAGATTCTCTTTTTGATGCTACAGAGTCATTATTAACCGACGAAGAAGAACAGATTGTCTCTCATATTCAAAAGCAACAAGAAGTGCGGATGGAATTGTTAAGTCGTCGGTTTGGCGAACAAGCGCATATTATTAAATCGTTGTTGCAACGTGGCATTTTATTAGAAAGCCGTAGTATACGCGATAAAGTGCAAAAGAAAACTGTGAGAACTGTTTCTTTGCATTTGCCAGAAGATGAGATTCGTACCATTATTGAAGAATTTCCAGCCAAAGCCAAGCGTCAGCAAGAAGTACTGACTTATATTGCAGATACCGGTGGCGATGTACCACTCAAAGAGATCATGACAGTACTTGGCGTCACAGCCAGTACAGTGAAAGCTCTGGCAGACAAAGGGTATATCGCTATTATGGATATGGAAGTGTACCGTGATCCTTATCAAGATCGCAACTTTACACCGAGTACACCATTTACGCTCACAGATGAACAACAGCAAGTATATAACTCGATTATCAGCCGTATTAATAAACGTGAACAAGGCGAATATTTAATTCATGGGATTACAGGCAGTGGGAAAACAGAAGTGTATTTGCAATGTATTCAGCGTGTGATCGAACAAGATCGACAAGCGATTATGCTTGTGCCTGAAATTGCACTAACTCCGCAGATGGTTGAGCGGTTTAAAGGTCGTTTTGGTGATCGTGTAGCCGTGATGCATAGCCGATTGTCTAGTGGTGAACGTTATGATGAATGGCGCAAAATTCGTGAAGGTAAATCTCAAGTCGCGATTGGTGCGCGTTCAGCGATCTTTGCTCCTTTTTCCAATCTAGGCTTAATTATTATGGATGAAGAGCATGAGACGTCATATAAGCAAGAAGAAAGTCCCAAGTATCATGCGCGTGATGTAGCGATTCATCGTGCTCACCAGCATAATGCTGTTGTCATTCTAGGTTCAGCTACCCCTTCACTGGAAAGTTATTATGCAGCTCGATCGCAAGCGAATGATGAATTTATGCCAACATTATTGGAAATTCATGGACGGGCACTTGGAAGCGAACTTCCAGCCGTAGAGATTATTGATATGCGTGAAGAGTTAAAAGAAGGCAATCGCTCGATGTTCAGTCGACCTCTTCATCAAGCGATAGAAGATCGGCTGGAGAAAAAGCAACAGATTGTTTTACTGCTTAATCGGCGTGGACATTCTACATTTGTGATGTGTCGTACGTGCGGTTATGTCGCGGAATGTCCGAATTGTGATATCTCGCTCACCTATCATCAGCGTTCTAATAGTCTGCGTTGTCATTATTGTGGTCATGCTGAACCTGCTCCGCAAATATGTCCGGAATGTGGTAGTGAACATATTCGTTATTTTGGCACAGGAACACAGCGTGTCGAAGAAGAATTGGCGAAATTATTTCCCGGTATTCGAGTAGTGCGAATGGATGTTGATACAACCACGCAAAAAGGATCACATGAGAAATTATTAAATCAATTTCGTGATAAAAAAGCAGATTTACTGTTAGGTACGCAAATGGTAGCCAAAGGATTGGATTTTCCAGATGTTACGTTAGTAGGTGTCATTGCAGCCGATTCAGCGCTACATTTACCTGATTTTCGTGCAGCTGAGAAAACGTTCCAACTACTGACTCAAGTAGCAGGACGAGCAGGTCGTCATCATTTACCAGGTGAAGTGATTGTACAGACGTATAATCCAGAGCATTATTCAGTAATTCATGCGAGCCGTCACGATTACGGGTCTTTTGTGCGTGAAGAATTGAAGCATCGTCAGACACTAGGGTATCCACCCTATTGTCGCTTAGCATTGATTACTTTTTCACATGAAAAATTAGCCTTATTAGTACGTATCGCTGAAAATTATACACAGATGATTAAAGATCAAGCTTCTAAATTAGGTTGGTTAGGGAGTCTAGAACGATTTTCAAATGAAGCATTGGATGTATTAGGTCCTGTCGCTTCGCCAATACCACGCTTAAAAAATAGATACCGATTCCAATGTATGATAAAATGGCGTGGAGATATGGACGTTGCCAAGCTTGCTGAGCATGTGGCAGAACAATTGCAAGATAGTGTACGTGATAAAGAGTTATTAATCAGTATTGATGTAGATCCACAAGTATTAATGTAACAAGATCGAATGTACATGTAGAGAGATAATATAAAGGACGGGATAAAGAATGGCTATACGTATTATTGTAACGGAACCGGATGAAGTGCTTCACAAAAAAGCAAAAGAAGTGACCAAAATTACACCGAATGTACAGAAGTTGTTAACCGATATGGCAGACACAATGTATGATGCAGACGGGGTAGGTCTTGCTGCGCCACAAGTTGGTATTTTGAAACGTTTGATCGTAGTAGATGTAGGCGATGATAACGGATTAATCGAACTTATTAATCCTGAAATTATAGAAAGTAACGGCGAGCAGCTAGGTTCAGAAGGCTGTCTTAGTATTCCCGGTCTTAACGGTCAAGTTCGTCGTGCTTTGGAAGTAACGGTCAAAGGATTAGATCGCAATGGTGAAGAAGTGACAATTACAGGTCGTGATCTATTAGCACGTGCTTTTCAGCATGAGATCGATCACTTGAACGGTGTACTATTTACTGATATCGCAGAGCGTGTCTATGACCGTAAGCTAGACGAGGAAGGGGAATAAGTCTATCGTGAACATTGCATTTATGGGAACACCTGATTTTGCTGTGCATAGCTTAAATGTTCTGATTGAAGAAGGCATGAACGTAGTCTGTGTAGTGACTCAACCGGATCGCCCTCAAGGTCGTAAAAAAGTATTAACACCTACTCCTGTCAAAGCAGCAGCGGTAGAACATGGTATTCCAGTACTTCAACCGCAACGGATGAGAAATCCTGAATCTATCGCTCAACTTGCAGCATATAAGCCAGATTTGATCGTTACGGCGGCTTTTGGTCAGATTTTACCGAAAGCTGTATTGGATCTACCACGCTTAGGTTGTGTAAATATTCATGGATCATTATTGCCCAAATATCGCGGTGGTGCACCGATTCAGCGTTGTATTATCAATGGTGAAACGGTAACAGGCATTACGCTTATGTATATGGCAGAGGGTCTAGATACAGGAGATATGATCTCGAAGATCGAAGTGCCGATTACAGATGAAGATACATCTGGTACTTTATTTGCCAAAATGAGTGAAGCAGGAGCAACGATTCTGCGTCGAGAATTGCCACGATTGCTAGAAGGTAAAGTAGAAGCAGAGCCGCAAAATGATGAAGAATCCACCTATGCTCCGAATCTGACTCGTGAAGATGAACAATTGGATTGGTCGAAAACCAGTCGTGAATTATATAATCAAGTTCGTGGTCTTGTACCATTCTCTGGTGGATTTACATTATGGAATGGCGAAGTATTCAAAGTATGGAAAATAAGCAAGCCTACAGCGGATGCTACATTAAAAGGGGCAGCACTAGAAGCTGTACCGGGAACAGTTCTGGAATTATTGCCAGAAGGTATTGTAGTTCGTACAGGCGACAGCACAGTTACATTGACAGAGATTCAACCTGCGGGTAAAAAAGCACTACAAGCGTCTGACTTTGTACGTGGCACGTCAATGACTAAAGGTACGGTGCTCGGGTGAATAATCAAAATAATAGTCATAACAACAAATCCAAACGTCAACCGAATGCAGATAGCCCGTTAGCGAATAACACTAAGACCAAGTCTGATCCGAAAAGTAAATCGGTTCGTCCAACTACTGCTCGTGAAGTTGCGCTCGAAGTATTAACAGCAGTGGAAGAAGAAGGTTCTTATAGTAATCTTGTATTGAATCAAATGCTCAATCGTATTCGTCTAGAACGTGCGGATATTGGACTGGCTACAGAGTTAGTTTATGGTACCATTTCACGTCTGAATACGATTGATTATTTTCTTGGGCAATTTGTGGCGAAAGGCTTAAATAAGCTTCAACCGTGGGTACGTAATTTGTTACGGTTTAGCTTTTATCAAATTTATTATCTTGATCGCATTCCTGCGCATGCGGCTGTCAATGAAGCCGTTAATATCGCGAAGCGTCGTGGACATCAAGGCATATCAGGTATGGTAAATGGCGTATTGCGTAATGTAATTCGTCGCCGGGAAGAATTAGTGATTCCTCAAGATTTGCCACCTGCGAAAAGAATAGCATTGCAACACTCATTCCCTGAATGGATGGTAGCACGCTGGATCAAGCAATATGATGAAGCAACCGCTGAACAAATCTGTATTTCAAATAACGAAGCACCATCGGTAAGTATTCGTGTGAATACGCATCGTACTTCTCGTACAGCGATGTTGGAATTGCTGCAAGGTGAAGGATATGATGTAGAAATTTCTCCATTATCTCCAGATGGTATTCTGGTGCATGGTGGCGGGAATATGGCATTAACATCATGGTATCAAGACGGATTAATTTCAGTACAAGATGAAAGTTCTATGCTCGTTGCTGAAGCAGTGCAAGCGGAATCTGGTATGAATGTATTGGATTGTTGCGCGGCTCCTGGTGGGAAAAGTGTACATCTAGCTGAAAAAATGAATAATAGTGGTCATATTATTGCGAATGATATTCATGAACATAAGCGTCAGTTAGTGGATGATCAAGCAGAACGATTGCAACTATCTATTATTGAGACAACCGTTGGGGATGCGTTAACATTAACAGAACGTTATCCTGCCGAGTCTTTTGACCGAATCTTGTTAGATGCTCCATGTTCAGGTCTAGGGGTTATTCGTCGTAAACCTGATCTTAAATGGAATAAAAGTATGGCGGATATCAAAGAAATCGTACAATTACAACAACAACTGTTGCAGAATATTTCTACATTACTTAAGCCAAATGGCATTATGGTGTACAGTACATGTACGATTGAACGTAGTGAGAATGAATCGATTGTAGAATCTTTTTTACAGCAAAATAAACAGTTTGAATTGGTTCCTTTTGCACCTGTAAATACGAATCATGCTCAAATAGGGATTCAAATTTTACCGCAAGATTTCCATTCAGATGGATTCTATATTGCTGCACTACGTAAAATCAGTATGTAATCTAGTTTATTCTGATCTTCTAAATAGACACGATAAAAGTGGCTTGTTACTTATGGAGAGTATAGTTATCCTGAGTAAAGCCACTTTTGCTGTGTTTAGGAATAAATGCTAATCTATAATCAACCGATATAAAAAATATAGTAACAAATAGTAACGATATCTTAATGAACAGACCCTTTAGGGTTTGATTGTTTTATGCTAGAATAGTAAGGATGAAATTCAATGTTGACCGTCATATGATCCGTTGTATCAAAAAAATGAAAAGAATTTGAGAATAGGTGTGATAATTGTAATGAAACCTTTTATATATGATTATGCTTTGGAAGATCTACAGAACTGGGCAAAGGAAAATAATGAGCCTGCTTTCCGCGCAGGACAAATTTTTGACTGGCTGTATGTGAAGCGTGTGACTTCGTTTGAGGAAATGACTAACCTTTCCAAGGAACTTCGCGCTAAACTAAACGACCAGTTTTCTTTTGTTATGTTAGATGAGATTACTAAAATGCAGTCTAAAGATGGTACGGTTAAATTTTTGTTTGGTCTGCATGATGCTCATGCGATCGAGACCGTTATTATGCGTCACAACTACGGAAATAGTATCTGTGTAACCACACAGGTAGGTTGCCGTATCGGTTGTACATTCTGTGCATCTACATTGGGCGGATTGAAACGTAATCTTACCGCAGGTGAGATTGTGGCTCAGGTTGTTCAAGCACAGAAGATTTTGGATGAAACGAATGAGCGTGTAAGCAGTATTGTAATCATGGGTTCAGGTGAACCGTTTGAAAATTATGAAGCAACAATGACTTTTTTACGGATTATGATTCATGAAAAAGGATTGAATATCGGGCAACGTCATATCACTGTTTCTACAAGTGGAATCGTGCCGAATATTTATAAATTTGCAGATGAAGATACACAGATTAACCTAGCGATTTCTATTCATGCACCGAACGATAAATTGCGTTCTAAATTGATGCCGGTTAACCGTCGTTTTCCTTTTGATGATGTGATGGAATCTCTTCGTTACTATTTGAACAAAACCGGTCGCCGGATTACGTTTGAATATGCGTTGATTGGTGGCGTTAATGATCAACCTGAACATGCAGAAGAATTAGCAGATGTTCTCAAAACTATGATGTGTCATGTCAATTTGATTCCTGTTAACTATGTTCCAGAACGTGATTATGTGCGTACCCCGCGCAAAGATATTTTTGAATTCCAGCGTATTTTATCTGACAAAGGTGTGAATGTAACGATTCGTCGTGAGCAAGGACACGATATCGCTGCTGCTTGTGGACAGTTACGAGCGAAACACATGGAGTCGACTGCGAGGTGATCACATTTGATTAGAACAGCGCAACATAGTGATAGGGGACACGTTCGACAAGTGAATGAAGATTCAGTATGGATCGGTTCTATTCAACAGGAATATACACTAGGTATAGTCGCAGATGGTATGGGTGGACATCGTGCAGGCGATACAGCAAGTCAACTGGCTGTGCAGACCATTATCGGTGATCTGCAAGGGCTAGAAGCTGGCTTATCGCTGGAAGCTTGTCGTGCTGCTTTACATGATGCGATTTTACATGCGAATAATGTTGTTTTTCATACTGCTCAAATGGACGACAGTTACCACAATATGGGAACGACTGTTGTAGCTGTATTGCTACGCGGTGATAGCGGCATTATCGGTCATATCGGTGATAGCCGCGCTTATTTGGTAGGCGAAGAAGAATTACGTCTATTAACGCAAGATCATACACTGGTCAATGAATTACTCAAAAATCATCAGATTACTCAAGAAGAAGCAGCTGTGCATCCTCGTCGCAATGTGTTAACACGTGCACTGGGTACAGATGCAGAAGTCGTTGTAGAAATAGACGATATTCAGCTTAAAATCGGTGAAGTGCTTTTGCTATGTAGTGATGGATTAACGAATATGATTGGTAATCAACAGATCGAAACGGTTGCTCTGGCAGGTATTGCACTTGAAGAACGTGCGAAGCATCTAGTAGCTCTAGCACTTGAAGCTGGTGGCGAAGATAATATTACTGTTGCCCTATTCGAAATGGATGACTCTACGGTAGAGTTGAGCACGAAGGGGTGGGAACAATGATCGGACATACGCTAGGCGGCCGTTATGAAGTCATCGAGGAAATCGGTGGCGGCGGTATGGCGCTTGTATACAATGCGCGTGATGTGCTGCTTAATCGTCATGTTGCCATCAAAGTTTTGCGCCAGCAATTTGTATATGATGAAGAATTTATTCGCCGTTTTCGTCGGGAAGCTCAATCAGCGGCGTCCTTATCACATCCTAATGTGGTTAGCATCTATGATGTTGGACAAGAAGGCGATATTCACTATATCGTGATGGAATATGTACAAGGTTACAATTTGAATGAAGTGATCAAAGAACGTGCTCCTTTGCCTGTGGATGAAGCGATCCGAATTGCTTCTCAGATTTGCGATGCACTTGATCATGCACATCATAATCAGATTATTCACCGTGATATCAAGCCACATAATATTTTGATCGGTCGTAATGGACGGGTGAAAGTAACTGATTTTGGTATTGCTCGTGCGGTGACATCTACCACGATTACACAGACAGGTTCTGTTGTCGGTTCAGTGCATTATTTTTCACCTGAACATGCCAAAGGTGTAGCTACTGGTGAAAAGTCTGATTTGTATTCGCTTGGGATTGTGTTGTATCAAATGCTGACTGGGCGACTTCCTTTTCTCGGTGAAAGCCCGATTAGTGTAGCGCTTAAGCATTTACAAGATGAATTCGAAGAACCGCGGTTAATCAATCCGTTGATTCCGCAAAGTGTAGAAAATATCATTTTGAAGTCAATGCGTAAAAGCCCTTCAGAACGATACAATTCTGCTCATGAAATGTTACAAGATCTAGATACGTGTCTGTTACCAGAACGTCGTAGTGAAACGAAAGTATATTTCCCAACAGTAGACGATGAAGAGCAGACACGCGTCATATCAGCGATTCGTCCGACTTCGATTCCTGTAGGAGATGATGATCGTAAGTCAGATCGTGAAATGTCACGATCTTCTGCTCCTGCGAAGCAACAGCGTAAATGGGTAAAACCAACCATCTGGATATCGGCGGTTGTGATTCTGTTGGTATTGATGGGTCTTGCAACAATGTATGTACGTTCTACTCTCGATGTAGCCGAGGTGGCTGTACCCAATATAGTTAACCAAACGCAAGCTAGCGCTGAAAGTATGCTAGAGGCGCAAGGATTAGTTAGAGGTCAAGTAACAAGTGAATACAAAGAAGGACAGCCTGCTGGTATCGTTATCGCCCAGAGTAAAGACGCGGGAACGATGGTCAAACAAGGAGCTTCTATTGATATTACAGTCACCGCTGAAAAAGAATTATCCAAAATGCCTGATCTAAATGCCAAAACGTATGAAGATGCACGTAAGTTGTTGCTAGCAGAAGGATTTAAAGAAGATCAGATTACACGTGTCGATGAAAATAATGATAGTGTCGATAGTGGAACTGTATTTGATCAGACACCTGGAGCGAATGCAGATGTGGATCCTGCAACAACAACAGTCACTGTAACTGTAAGTAAAGGAACAGCGACGGCTTCTGTACCGGATCTCACAGGAATGAGTCAGTCTGATGCTCAATCCAAATTATCTTCAAATGGATTTACTGTAGGAGATGTAGGACAAGAGACAAGTTATACCGTAGCTAGCGGTAAAGTAACTCGTCAAAATCCGGCTGCTGGTAATTCATTAAGTAAAGGAAGTAAAGTATCGTTCTGGGTGAGTTCTGGATATCCACCAGAAGCATTTGACTTTACGTATTCTGTATCTATTCCACCAGCAACAGCAGGCAAATCTAGTAAAATCAATATCAAATACACCGATGCTACTGGTGAAAATAAAGATTGGGGAACCAAAACAATCAGTTCACGTCAATCTCTAAAAGTGAATATGGTGTTAGGACCGAATCGTGATGGTGCAGTATCGATCTATCGTGATGGCGAATTTATTGATACGTATGCGATTGGATACAATGAAGCGAAGCAAAGGCAGTGTACAGGAAACAGTTATCGAACCAGACGCTCCTGTTGAAGTTCCACCGGTTGATAATAGTGGAAATACGGGCACAGGAACAGGAACTGATGATCCTGCTGTAGATCCACCAACAGACGGTCAAGGAACTACACCAACAGATCCAGCGACAGATGGAACTACTCCGACAGATCCGACAACAGAAGAAGGATCAACAGATGGTGGAACGACCAGTACACCGTAATGTAGTGATCATTCATAAAAGATTAACAATTAATGAACAAACAAAAGAAATAAGCTTTATCCATGAGGGGACGGAATCACATGCTACAAGGCTTAATCGTCAAAGCTTTAAGCGGCTATTATTATGTGCAACAACAAGTCGATGATATAGCCTCGGGCGGGGATCACCGGAAAACAGTTCAGTGTCGTGGACGCGGTATTCTTAAGAAAAAAGGAATTGCGCCGTTAGTTGGCGATCAAGTACTGTATTCGTTAACAGAAAATGGAGAAGGCACAGTAGAAGAAATATTGCCTAGAAAAACAGAGTTGATTCGTCCACCTGTAGCTAATATTGAGCAAGCTGTGCTCCTTTTTTCGGTCAAAGAACCTGATTTGAGTCTGCATTTATTAGATAAATTTCTTGTTCATGTAGAAGATGCGAATCTAGAACCTTTGATTTGTTTTAGCAAAATGGATCTAATTGATCCAGAAGATACGCAAACGTTGACTGAAGTAGAGCAAGCACGTCAACTGTATGAACAAATTGGTTATAAAGTGATTTTAACCAGTGCTGAAGATGGCTCCGGTACCGCAGCAATTCGTGCCGAATTATCAAATCGACTGAGTATGTTTGCAGGACAATCCGGTGTGGGTAAATCTTCTTTACTGAATGCTATTATTCCGGGAAGTACAATCAATACAAGCGAGATTAGTATGCGTCTAGGACGTGGACGGCATACGACACGCCATGTCGAGCTCATTGAGCTGGATGGTGGCGGTTATGTAGCAGATACTCCGGGATTCAGTCAAATGAACTTTACACAGCTCGGTGTGGACTTAGAAGACCTGGGATCATGTTTCCGTGAGTTCAATGAATACTCGGATGGTTGTAAGTTCCGAGGCTGTACTCATTTGCATGAACCGGGCTGTAAAGTAACCGAAGCTTTGGCTAACGGTGAAATTGCAGAAAGTCGCTATAAGCACTATCAATTATTTTATCAAGAAATGAAAGATGAAAAACGGAGGTATTGAACTATGAATCCTATCAAAATCGCGCCTTCGATCTTGTCAGCTGACTTTGCCAAATTAGGTGCCGAAATCGCAGAAATCGAACGCAGTGGAGCAGATTGGTTACATGTTGATGTTATGGATGGACACTTTGTACCTAACATTACATTTGGTGCTCCTGTATTACAGGCTGTTGCTCCACATACAGGATTATTTGTAGATGTTCATCTTATGATCGAAAATCCAGAGAATTATATTGCTGATTTTGTAAAAGCAGGCGCACATATGATTACGGTGCATGCAGAAGCATGTGTACATTTACATCGTGTAATTCACTTAATCAAAGAACATGGTGTAAAAGCAGGGGTAGCTTTGAATCCTGCAACTCCAGTCTCTGCGATTGCAGAAGTGTTGGATGATTTGGATATGGTGCTTGTTATGACAGTGAACCCGGGATTCGGGGGACAAGCGTTTATCCCGCGTATGGTGGATAAAGTAAAACAACTACGTGATTGGGCTAATGCAAAAGGTCATACTGCTTTTCATATCGAAGTGGATGGGGGCATCTCGGCCACAACTGCGAAATTAGTAGTTGATGCAGGTGCAGACGTATTGGTAGCAGGAAGTGCGATATTTGGAGCTCCTGATCGTGCCAAAGCGATTCAAAGTATTCGAGATAGCTTGAATTAAATCATCCGCATTTATCATTAAGATCGATATTGATCTGATACTAAAAAAACCAGTAATCCGTATCGTATAGATATGAATTACTGGTTTTTTGTATCTATAAATTTAATCTTGTATTGTGATAGTGAAAAGACAACTGAGACATCAAAAAAAGACATCAAAAAAAGACATCAAAAAAACACCCCTATCGCTAGAGATGCTTTTCATCATTACATATAATACTTAATGTATTAGCCGTAAATTATACGCGAGTCACTTTACCGGATTTCAAAGCACGGGTGCTGACATATACGCGTTTTGGTTTACCGTCTACCAAGATGCGAACTTTTTGAACGTTCACGCCCCAAGTACGACGATTGCGGTTATTAGCGTGAGAAACAGTATTACCACTACCAGGTTTTTTACCTGTTACATAACATTTGCGAGCCATAGTTACACCTCCTATTTCCAAAAAAACTGCATGAAAACAACACTTCTACCATATTAGCATAACGATTTGGCTATAGTCAACAGTGTCAAATACTTTATTTATTTCTATGGTAGGTTATAGTACAATGTAAAATAGTTCGACGTGTATCTTTTTGTCGGCTATTAAAGGGAATGAACTTGATGATTTCAGAAGGCTTGAGAAGAAATCGTCTATTCTTTATACCTTCTCGCCTATTTTTGGTACTTGGTACAAGGACAAGGTTCTAATTTATAGGTATGGTGGTAATGGATAGAGTGGCATCTGTAGAGGCTAGTCTGTTATAGTCCATATGAAATACAAATATTGCTTTTTGACAAACTTAACTACAAATAAAAATGAATATCCTGACCGAAATATGAACCGGCAGGATGTATAGGTATGATGAGGAAGGGGAATTTTCATTGAGTAAGCGTTTTTTAAATGGGACTGATTTCACCGCTATGGTGCTTGCTGGAGCAGAGCGATTGCAACAACATGCAGAACACGTCAATTCCCTCAATGTGTTTCCGGTACCTGATGGAGACACAGGAACGAATATGAATTTGACTATGACTGCGGGTGTAACTGAATTAAAACGTAATCATTCAGCAGTAATAGGCTCCACTGCAACTGTATTATCGAAAGGGTTATTAATGGGCGCACGCGGTAATTCTGGCGTTATATTATCACAATTATTCCGCGGATTTAGTCGCTCTGTAGCTTCTTATGAAGAATTAAATGCTAATCAATTTGCCGCAGCACTTCAAAGCGGAGTAGAATCTGCGTATAAAGCGGTAGTCAAGCCAGTAGAAGGAACAATCTTAACTGTTGCCAAAGAAGCAGCCAAGCATGCGTTATATTATTCACGTCGCACGACTGATATTACCGAGTTGATGGGCGAAGTACTTAAACGTGCTCAAGAAACATTAGCACAGACACAAGAAATGTTACCAATCCTGAAGCAAGTAGGCGTTGTCGATTCAGGTGGACAAGGATTAGTCTACATCTATGAAGGATTCTACAATTATTTGCAAAACGGTTATGAAGTTAATCAAGATCAAGCAGATATCTATGCAAATATCGGAGAAAGTGTGCCTATACATGGTTCGAGTGTCGCTTTGGATAAAGCAAAAGGATTAGCGACGACTACAGATGCACATCTATCCACTCACGATCATTCTGCTCAATCACGCATCGAAACTGAAGATATCGAGTTTTTGTACGATATGGAGTTTTTTATCAATCGTCAGATCGGTGATATCAAAAATGCTCCTTTTCATGAAGAATCATTCCGTCAGGAACTTTCAATTAATGGAGATTCGATTATTGTGATTGCAGATGATGAAGTGGTCAAAGTACATGTGCATTCCAAAGCACCGGGTGAAGTATTGAATCTAGCATTACGTTATGGTGAAATTACACAGATTCATATTTTGAATATGCGCGAGCAACATCGTGATCTATTGTCAGCAGGGTTAGATATTGCTCCATCTCCAGATGTATTTGCGGAAATGCCAACTCAACCTTTAACTGCGCAAGAAACAGCGACACCGCCTGCGGAAGAAGTAGCACCTTATGGATTTATAGCGGTATCGTCAGGTGATGGTATTTCTGATATTTTCAAAAGTCTAGGTGTAGATGTTATCTTATCCGGTGGACAGACGATGAATCCAAGTACAGAAGACTTTGTAAAAGCGGTCGAAAGTATGTCCGCAGATCATATCTTTATTCTGCCGAATAACTCTAATATTGTACTGGCGGCTCAACAAGCTAAAGACTTATTAGAAGAAACGCATCAGATCACGGTTATTCCAAGTAAAAGTATTCCACAAGGTATAGCGGCTGCATTTGCTTTTCAAGAAGATGAAGAGGTCAGTGTGAATCAGAGCAATATGAATGAAGCTTTGCAACATGTGAAGTCTGGTCAGGTAACCAATGCTGTACGTGATACAGTGATTGAAGATATGAATATCAAAGAAGGACAATATATCGGGATTTATAATTCCAAAATTGTAGCTGCTAGTGATCTGATGCTTACGACCTGTCAGCAACTATTGTCCAAAATGATTGAAGAAGGACAAGAAGTAGTTACTGTATTGGTTGGTAACGATGCAGATGATCAAGACACGACTGCTCTGATGAGCTGGCTTGAAGAGACTTATCCTGATGCAGAGATTGAGATGCATGAAGGTGGTCAACCGGTATACCATTATTTATTCTCGGTGGAATCTTGAGAATAGGAACGATAGGAGGGAGAAACGATGGCACATACGATAATCGTGACTGATAGTACAGCAGATATTCCAGCTGCTCTAGCAGAACAGTATGGTATACGGATTATCCCGTTAAGTTTGTTTTTCGGTGAAGAAACGTTTGAAGATGGTGTAGATATTCAGGCGAATGAATTTTACCGTCGTCTGGTGTCTGTATCTGTATTGCCGACTACATCACAACCGGCTCCTGCCAAATTTGCAGAAGCGTACCAATCCATTCATGAGCAATATCCTGATGCTTCGATCGTATCTATCCATTTATCATCAGGACTTAGCGGGACGTATCAGTCAGCATTAATCGGCAAATCGATGATCGATCAAGATGATCATATTACGATACTGGATTCCAAGTCGGCTTCGTACGGGTTTGGAATGGCTGTAGTACATGCAGCTAGACTGGCTCAGCAAGGAAAAACAGTCGATGAGATTATAGACGGTGTAGAACATATTTTGAAAAGTCGTTCATTGTACTTTATCGTAGATGATCTGGAAAATCTGCGTAAAGGTGGACGGATTGGACGAGCATCAGCAGTTCTCGGAACATTACTGAATGTAAAGCCTATCTTATCGATTGATGAACAAGGTCAAATCTATGCTGTTGAAAAAGTAAGAGGTCAGAAAAAGGCAATGGCACGTATCGTAGAAATGATGCGTCAAGAATTAAAAGTAGATAAAATCAATCTAGCTTTGGGACATACAGCTGATCCACAGTCTACCGAGCCACTGTTAGCGTTGTTCAAAGAACATTATGAGATTGGTGAGCTGGTGCTACCAGACATTGGATCTGTAGTGGGAAGCCATACAGGAGCGCGTACACTTGGAATCTTCGCGTGGCCGGATCAGCCATAAACGAGGGATGAACATGAATATCAGTCTAGAACAGATTACAGTTCGGCAAGTGAACGGCGTGAGTGCTCTCAAAGAAGGAGAGCTTCACGCCTTTGGCGTCTATACGATACTTGATTTACTGGAATATTTTCCTTTTCGATATGAAGATTACCGTCTGCGGTCACTGATAGAAGTGAAAGATGGAGAAAAAATTACGGTACAAGCCAAAATTGTAGGTCTACCTGTACTACAACGATATGGCAAAAAGTCACGTCTAACCTGTAAAATGATGGTGGATGATTGGATGGTAACAGCCACATGGTTTAACCGTCATTATCTAAAAGAACAATTAACATCAGGTCGTGAAATTATACTTACTGGAAAATGGGATCAACGTCGTTCACAAATGACTGTACTTGATTCCGAATTTCCCGATAAAGGTACACAGCGTAGTGGTAGTCTTCAACCGGTCTATTCGGTAGGAGGCAATATTACACAGGGCTGGATGCGCAAAACGATAGGCAAAGCTTTGGATCAATATGGCGAAATGATTCCTGAGATTTTGCCACAAGAGATTATGCAACGTTATAAGCTTGTATCACGCAAACAAGCGATTCGTCATTTGCATCAACCGGGTGATACCGATGAAGGTAAGCAAGCACGTCGCCGGATGGTCTATGAAGAGTTGTTTCTATTTCAATTAAAATTACAAGCCTATCGCAATATTAACCGTAAGCGAAATGGTGGGATTGTGCATACGACAGATAACGCAACGATTCGGGAATTTGTTCGTAGCTTGCCTTTTGAATTAACCGATGCACAGAAACAGGTTGAATTGGAAATTCTGAAAGATATGCGTGCGCCGTATAGTATGAATCGTCTGCTTCAAGGCGATGTAGGTTCAGGTAAAACCGTCATTGCTGCCATCGCTTTATTTGCAACCGTACGTTCTGGTCATCAAGGCGCATTGATGGTTCCGACCGAGATCCTTGCAGAACAGCATATGCGTTCGCTCCAGCGTATGTTTGAGCCATTTGGGATAACTGTAGGGATGTTAACGAGTAGTGTCACTGGACGCAAGCGGAAGGATCTACTGGCTTCACTGCAAATGGGGATGATCGATATTTTGGTCGGTACTCATGCTTTGATTCAAGATGAAGTGTATTTTCGCAGTCTAGGGGTGGTTGTCACCGATGAGCAGCATCGCTTTGGTGTGAATCAGCGAAGTATTTTAAGACGTAAAGGCTTTGATCCTGATGTACTAACGATGACAGCTACACCTATTCCGCGGACATTGGCAATTACTGCTTTCGGAGATATGGATGTGTCGACGATTGCCGAACGTCCTAAAGGGCGCAAGCCGATCAATACGTACTGGGTAAAACATAATATGATGGATCGTGTCAAAGGATTTATCGCTCGTGAAATTGATCAAGGACGACAAGCTTATCTAATCTGTCCACTGATTGAAGAATCTGATAAATTGGATGTGCAGAATGCGATTGATCTATATATACAGATGGATCAAGATTTTCCGAATTACAAAGTAGGACTGTTACACGGACGTATGAGTGCAGCAGAAAAAGAAGAAACGATGCGTCACTTCTACAGTAATGATATTCAATTGTTAGTGTCTACAACAGTTGTAGAAGTAGGTGTCGATGTTCCGAATGCGACACTGATGATTATTATGGATGCAGATCGTTTTGGATTATCACAACTTCATCAGCTACGTGGACGTGTCGGTCGAGGAGAACATGCTTCGTTCTGTATATTGATAGCCGATCCCAAATCGGAAACAGGGCAAGAACGAATGCGTGCCATGACTGAGACTGAAGATGGATTTGAAGTTTCCCGGCGCGATCTAGAAATTCGAGGACCTGGTGAGTTTTTCGGTACTAAGCAAAGTGGACTGCCAGAGTTCAAAGTAGCGGATATGATGAGCGATTACGAAGTGTTAGAGATTGCTCGTGTAGATGCTGTAAAATTAGTGAGTAATGAATTTTTCTGGACTTCACCAGAATATGCTGCTTTACGGGATTATCTTGAAAAACAGCAAGTTTTTCAAGGCGAGTTAATGGATTAAATCTAGATCATAGCAAAACATCACAAACAAAAGGAGAGTACGATTATCGTGCTCTCCTTTTGAGTATACGTTATAACATACATATGAAAAAAGTGGATAAACAAGCGCTTTGGTAGCAAATTATTTTTTTACACATGTATATCTAATTATAGATTGACTTCCCATAGTCCAGCGCTTTAATATAGATTCAATATACATTTTCCCTATCACTTATATTCTTACATAGCACTGTTAATGATCCTCTGTGCTTGATTTTCAGCCTCTACCATATATTGTTCATATTGAGATTGTGTAATTTGACCAGCAGCTCGTTGTTGCTGCCAGATGATACTTATGTTAGTGATCAACACATCAGCAATTTTCGTTTGTTCCATACCTTGATGCTCGGCGATTTGAGCAATCGTATCTCCATCCTGCAAATGTTGCTTCAGTTCATGATTTGTCATTCCAAGTAGACTGGCTATCTCATCGAATAAGTTGCCCATACTCCATAATGAATGAGTAGATAGCAGACTATTTGGAGCCGATGAAGTGATCGAAACCGATGGTTTATATTGTTCTTGAATAAGCTGTTGCATATCACGCTTTGGAGTCTGATTATCGGATAACGGAGTAGCGATAGTGCGTTCCAGTCGACTAGGAATGATTTTGCTAATCGTTGATGCATGAGCTTGTGGACTAATGATTGCTGTTCCACTGATAGCTAGCGCCATCGCTATCGAACTGGTCGCTACGATTTTTTTCATATCCATTCAGGCTCTCCACCTTTCTCAATTGATGCTTTACGTTGAGGATACCGACTTAGCATAATCGATGTAGATGAGAATACTCTTAAAAGTAAATTAAAATACGCTAAGAATATTTCACCGAATGTGAAGTATAAAAAGATTCCTTTTTTTATACTCTTACTTTCATTAAGTAAAGTTGCAACGCATTCAAACGGCATTGTAGTTTGAATGATGCAGTTCAGTTTACTGAACATATACAGCTTAAGACTAGAGATGAGAGGGGTTACACGTCAATGAATTTGAAGCAGAAATGGATTTTACCTCTAAGTATGGTAATGATGATGTTGACAGCAGTAGGATGTAGCAGTAATGCAAATGAAGGTGCTTCTTCAGGAGATACAGGTAGCACAGATAGCAAATCGTACAAAATTGGTATCTCGCAAATTGTAGAGCATCCGTCTTTGGATGAGACACGTAAAGGTTTTCTAGCAGCTTTAAAAGATGCAGGGATTGTAGAAGGTCAAAATTTAACAGTTGATTATAAAAATGCCCAAGGTGATTCTACTAATAACTTATCTATTGCACAGACATTATCGCAAAGTGACAATGATCTGGTATTGGCGATTGCTACTCCTTCAGCGCAAGCAGTAGTAAGTCAGGTGAAAGATACACCGGTTTTATTTGCAGCAGTTACTGATCCATTAAGCGCCAAAATCGTAAGTGATCTACAAAAGCCGGGTAGAAATGTATCTGGAGCATCGGATACCAACCCAGAAGCGATCACAGAATTAGCTGACTTTATCGGTACAGAATTGCCTGATATCAAAACGATTGGTCTGGTCATCAATGAAGGTGAACCGAATGCTGTTATTATGGCACAGCGTGCAGAAGAAGCTTTCAAAAAACATGGTATTACATTAATCAAAGCAGCAGTAACAAATACTTCTGAAGTTCAACAAGCAGCACAATCGTTAGTCGGTCGTGCAGATGCTTTTTATATTACGCTGGATAATTCGGTCGTAAGTGCTGTTGATACAATTATTCAATTAGCGAATGAGAACAAAATGCCTTTCTTTTCAAGTGATCGGGATACTGTAGAAAAAGGCGCTTTTGCTACAGTAGGCTTCAAATATTATGATCATGGTTATCAAGTAGGGCAAATGGCTGTCGATGTATTGAAAAATGGCAAAAATGTAGGTGACTTACCTGTAGCGATGCAAGAAAAATTAGATTTGATCTTAAATCTCAAAGCCGCAGAAGCTCAGGGAATCAAAGTGACCGATGAAATGAAAGCCAAAGTGAAAGATCCAGAGAATAATTTGATTCAATAAAAAGATAAAACAGTGATATTAGATGCTAACACAATAAAATAAAGCTATAAGATCACATCGTATGGCCCTATTGCACCAGTCGTCAAAAGCAAATAAGATCATGCAAAATGGGATGAGCTTCTTTGGAGTTCATCCTATTTTGGTACATGATGTTGGATAAGATAAGCGTAACCAACAGCGATTAGCAATAGGCAGCATGAAGAAGAAAGGGGCGAGCTTATTTTATGGACTTAGTTTTGAAAATAGGTGAGGGATCGTTACAACTAGGGTTGTTGTATGCGTTGCTCGCATTAGGAGTATATATTACATTTCGCATTTTGGATTTTCCTGATTTGACGGTAGATGGAAGTTTTACAACAGGTAGTGCAATTACAGCCGTTATGATTGTGCATGGATATTCCCCATGGCTTGCCTGTTTAGGTGCTTTTGCAGGAGGGCTGGCAGCAGGAGCATGTACAGGCTTACTTCATACGAAAGGCAAAATTAATGGATTGTTATCCGGGATTTTGATGATGATCGCATTATATTCGATCAACTTGCGGATTTTGGGAAGTCCTAACGTATCTATTTTTGGCAATGCCATGGTATTTGATCATATTTCTCCGATTGCACTAATGTTGATAATTGTGATCGTATGCAAATTGTTATTAGATGCTTTTTTGCGTACCGATATGGGATTAGCATTGCGAGCGACTGGCGACAATAAGCAGATGATTCGTAGTCTGGGGGCGAATACTGACACTACTACTATTATTGGTGTGAGTCTGTCCAATGGATTAGTCGCTTTATCAGGTGCTTTTGTTGCTCAGACGTCTACCTTTGCAGATGCAACTTCAGGAATCGGGATGATTGTGATCGGACTTGCTTCTGTCATTATAGGCGAAGCGATATTCGGTGCCAAAACAGTATTTAGAGCTACTTTAGCTGTTATTTTAGGTTCGATTGTGTACCGAATTGTGGTTACAGCCGCTTTACGAATTGAATGGTTTGAAGCATCTGATCTCAAATTAATCACAGCAGTTATCGTTATTATTGCGCTTGTATTCCCGGCTATTCGTAGTAAAGTGAAGCAAAAAGGATTAGCTAAAAAGCGTTCTGCAGAATTACTAAGCAATATCCAGACCACTCCTTATTCCAAACCAACCGGAGGTGAACAGTAATGCTACATATCGAAAATGTATCTAAATTGTTCAACCCTGGTACAGTCGATGAAAAAATTGCTTTAATAGGAATTCAGCTTCATTTGAACCCTGGTGATTTTGTAACGGTCATTGGTAGTAATGGTGCTGGTAAATCAACTCTGATGAATATTATTTCCGGGGTAATAAAACCAGATACAGGTCTGGTGAAGATCGAAGGGCAATCTGTAGGGCATTTAGCAGAATATCAGCGTAGTCGCTGGATCGGACGTGTCTTTCAAGATCCTATGGCTGGAACAGCTCCTCATATGTCGATTGAAGAAAATTTAGCAATGGCTTATCGTCGTGGCAAAAATCGTGGCTTTGCTTTTGGAGTGACTTCGGCAAGACGTAATCTATTCAAGCAGGAATTATCACGTCTGGGGATTGGACTGGAAAATCGATTACGCGCCAAAGTAGGAATGTTATCCGGTGGAGAACGTCAGGCACTGAGTCTATTGATGGCAACATTTACCCGTCCACAGATTCTGCTACTTGATGAACATACAGCAGCGCTTGATCCTGCACGTGCAGATTTGATTACTTCACTTACCAAAGAAATTGTACGTGATATGAATCTAACGACATTGATGGTTACTCATAATATGGAGCAAGCTATCCGTCTTGGTAATCGTCTGATTATGATGGATAAAGGTAAAATTATTTTGGATATTGATGAAGAACGTAAAAAGGATCTTACGATCGAACGACTAATGTCTGAATTCGAACAGATTAGCGGAACTAAAATGGCAGATGATCGTGTTGTGCTTGGTTAACTGTACTCTCTAATATATTTCAATCTAAACCCAATGATTCTGTGATTAGCAGAGTGATTGGGTTTATTTTGAAAGGTGTCACAATCCATAGTCGCAAAATAGTGTACACTAGAAAAGATGTAGTAAATGAACATATGATCTAGCTTATACTTTGTGAAATTGATATTGGAGGAACAGATGCTTACCCATAACGTGACTGTGATTATTTTATTACAACTGTTTGAACGAGCAGCTTTGCTGTTGATCTGTTTATATTTTTTGACCCGTCTATCTCATTTTAGACAGATTTTTCAGAAAGATATTTTATTTAAAAAAGATTTATTGATTATTTCGATTATTTTTAGCGGTTTTGCTGTATTTGGAACCTATACCGGTATTAACGTCGAAGGATCACTGGTCAATGTACGTATTATCGCTGTGATGGCAGGTGGTATCCTTTTTGGTTGGCCTGTAGGTATCGTGACCGGGGTAGTGTCAGGGCTTCATCGTTATTTGATCGATATTGATGGAGTGACTTCGTTACCGTGCCTTATTACCAGTATTATTGCAGGGATTGTCTCAGGTTATATTCACAAAAAAATAAAACGCAATCGACGCTGGATTGTCGGAATTATCGCAGGTATGTTTTGCGAAGCGTTAACCATGTTTTTGATTCTAGTAATGGCAGAACCTGCTCAATTGGGTAGAGAAATTGTATCGATTATTGCTTTGCCGATGATTCTCGGTCAGGTGAGTGTAGGGTTGATTGTGTTATTTGTACAAGGAGTCGAAGGGGAAAAGGAAAATATAGCAGCAAGGCAAGCCAAATTAGCCCTTGATATTGCGAACAAAACGCTTCCTTATTTCCGATCGATAAACAGTGAATCTTTGCGCAAAATATGCGGTATTATCAAAGAAGATATTCAAGCAGATGCGGTAGCTATAACCGATACAAAGCTGATTTTAGCTTATGTAGGGCTTGGTGAAGATCATTATAATATTGGGCATGAAATTATAACCGATGCGACCAAGCAGACGATTCGCAGTGGCGAGATTATGATCAGTAATAACGATGCAGAAGGTAAAGTGCCTAATATCCAATCGTTAATTATTATTCCTTTAACCGAAAAAGGAGTCGTCACCGGTGCGCTCAAAATCTATTATCGTAAAGCTCATAAAATCACGTATTCTTTACAAACTTTAGCTGTCGGTCTGTCACAGATTATTTCAACATTGATGGAAGTATCCCGCATCGAACAGATGAAAGAAATGGCAAATAAAGCAGAGATCAAAGCGTTACAGACCAGTATTAATCCTCATTTTCTGTTTAATGCGCTGAATGCGATTGCTTCCTCTATTCGTATTGATCCGAATTATGCGCGCGAGATGATTATTAACCTTTCCGGTTATCTTCGTCATAGTTTGGAATGGAGTGACCAATTAATCGATATTAATAAAGAACTGGGTCAAGTAGTGAATTATGTAGAGATCGAAAAAGCACGATTCGGTAATAAATTGACTGTAATCTATGACGTGGATGAAGAAGTAGAAGTGAAAATTCCTAGTCTTATTATTCAGCCATTAGTTGAAAATGCGATAGTTCATGGTATTTTGAAAGGGAAGGGTTCTGGTACAGTGACCTTATCTGTAAAAGATCACGGCGATCAAGTGCTGATTAGTGTTGAAGATACAGGAGCAGGTATCGATCCAGAAATTATTCAAAATGTCTATAATGGTAAAATGCCTGAAAATCGAATCGGATTGTCTAATGTACATCAACGGGTTAAATTAATCTATGGTGAAGGATTACAGATTCAGCGTCTGGAACGAGGCACACGTATTCAGTTTAAAGTGAAAAAGGAGCTATCATGAAAGCAATCGTAGTGGAAGATGAATTTCTGGCAAGACAAGAATTAGAATATTATATTCGCACGTATAGTCAGATCGAGATTGTAGGTAGTTTTGACGATGGAATGGATGTATTGAAATATGTACAGGATCATGAAGTCGATGCTATTTTTTTAGATATTAATATCCCTTCGTTAGACGGGGTATTTTTGGCACATACGATTAGCAAATTTTCACGTAAGCCTTATATTATTTTTATTACAGCATACAAAGAACATGCGGCAGAAGCTTTTGAAATTGAAGCTTTTGATTATATTTTGAAGCCGTATAGTGAATCACGTATGACTTCGATGCTACGCAAGTTGGAAAGTACGTATGAACGTGATCATGGTGCACAGCCGATATTTTCACAGCCGATCGACAAAGAACCAGCTGATCATTCTTCAGAAGATTATGATGCGCATAAAGCACAACCATTGTTGGGACAATCAACAACAGCAAGTACCACTCATGTGCCGCATCATTCTCATGTGCTTCAAGGCAAAATCAGCTTATGGAAAAATGACAAAATTCAGGTGATCCCTGTAGATGATGTCTATTATGCATCTGCTAGTGAGAAAGTAACCAATGTATTTACCAAGCGAGCCGAATATACAGTGACATCCAGCATTTCAGAATTTCAAAATACGTTGCCAGACGAATATTTTTTCCGTTGTCATCGTTCATATATCGTTAATATTACCAAAATCCGTGAAATTGTACCGTGGTTTAATAACACTTATTTACTGCGTTTACATGATCTGGATTATGAAGTTCCTGTGAGCCGAAGTAAGGTCAAAGAGTTCAGGCAGATCATGAGTATCTAAAGGCATTTCATTCCGTATATACTGCATTTCATTCCTTTTTTGGAATGTGACATTAAAGGTAGGGTTATAATTTGGTCATAGGAAACAGAGAATTCTCCGAACCATATAACACTACAATTTGCGGTCCTTACGGAAAGGAACATCAATCATGAAAAACGTATCCAATCAAGCAGGCACAACTAACTTACAATCTACCAAACCTCCAGTCAATCGTTGGTTGATTGCACTCGGTACAATTATTGTACAAATGGGTCTGGGGACGATTTATACATGGAGTCTTTTTAACCAGCCTCTTGTTGATAAATTCGGTTGGGGTCTAAGTTCAGTAGCGATTACATTTTCGATTACCAGTTTTGCATTAGCATTTTCCACTTTATTTGCTGGGAAATTACAAGAAAAATGGGGTATCCGTCGTCTGATCGGTATAGCAGGTATTGTACTTGGTCTAGGCTTAATGCTTAGTTCGCAAGTTTCCTCTTTACCTTTACTGTATATGTTAGCAGGGGTGATCGTCGGATTTGCTGATGGTACAGCATATATCACTTCACTTTCTAATTTGATCAAATGGTTCCCGGAACGTAAAGGATTGATCTCGGGGATATCGGTCGGCGCATATGGAACAGGAAGTCTTATTTTCAAATACATTAATGGTGCATTTATCGGTTCTGTCGGTGTATCGGCAACCTTCTTATACTGGGGCATTATCGTATTGTTAATGATTGTGATCGGTTCTCGTCTGATTCGTGAAGCGAATGTATATGGTGCAACTGCTCCACAAGCTAAAGGTGCAGAACAACGTGTAGGGAATAGTCAGCCATCCGCAATCAAACCAACAACAGTTGTTGCTCATGATTACACAGTAAAAGAAATGCTCAAAACAAAACAAGTATACTTACTATTTATTATGTTCTTCACAGCTTGTATGAGTGGGTTATACTTAATTGGTATTGTCAAAGATATCGGTGTACAATTAGCAGGCCTGGATCTAGCTACAGCCGCAAATGCCGTTGCTATGATCGCTATTTTCAACACAGCAGGACGTATTATTTTGGGAGCTTTGTCTGATAAAGTAGGACGTATGAAAGTCATCTGCGGTACATTTATCGTAACAGCCGCTGCGGTTGCAGTCCTTAGCTTTATCCCGCTAACCTATAGTATTTTCTTTGCCGCAGTAGCTGCAATTGCTTTCTGCTTCGGTGGTAATATCACTGTATTCCCTGCAATTGTTAGTGATTTCTTTGGACTCAAAAACCACAGTAAAAACTATGGTATCGTATATCAAGGTTTCGGTATTGGTGCTTTAGCAGGTTCGTTTATCGCCGCTTGGATGGGTGGATTCAAACCTACATTTATCGTTATCGGTATGTTGTGTATCGTGTCCTTCTTGATTGCACTATGGATCAAACCTCCAGTAGCTGGTGCAAGCGAAGAAAAACAAACAGCAGACGAGAAAAAATGGACTGCCAAACCTCATACAGCACGTAGTTAATATGTTCTAAAAGCGAATACGTGCAAAGTTCATTCATAATCTAACTATATTATAAAAATCAACAGCTTCTCTTACACACTAAGGGAAGCTGTTTCTATATTACTTTTTCTTACATTTTTTAGCAAAATGATTCGTTTGTAGGCGGATATCGTTATACTTTAAGTAAGACTAACTCTATCCCATGATGTAAAGGAGGAGGTATTCGTATGAAAGATATTCGTTTATGTACCAAACCTAATCTACTTTTTCTTCATATATTGGAAGCGTTATCAAATTTACCGTATATAGCTAGGCTAGACATCAAACAAGATACCCATGAATATGCGACAGCAGAATATTTTACATTTGTGATGGAAGACCAGTCGACACTTGTTCATTTAATTAACGATCAATCTACCAGTATTCCGTATTTGTTGATTTCAGGACCTGCTTGCCAACAATTAGCTTATGATTTATATCAAAGTGGACTTGTATATTCAAGTAAAGATATTGTATATCGCTGTCTGCATGATCAACATGTCGATCAGAAAATTGATGCGATTTGTCGTCTTGGTATTGCTTCTTACGGAGAACCGTCTGCTGAAGTATTGCACATTTTTGAATTATATCTTCGTGATCCAGATGTACGTGTACGTCAATCCGCTGTATTTGCTACCAGCTTTATCGGATGGCAAGAGTTCGAGAAGATGTTAGTCTATACGGCTAGTCATGACCCTGATTCGCGAGTTGCTGAAATTGCAGAAAGTGCTATTCAGATTATGCGTGATAGTGATTGGCTATCTGAACGTGCGTAACCGATGTAAGATGAAGCTTGATTTGGGTATGCTGGAGTAACGTTGATAACGTTTATAAAATGGGAGATACTATAAATAAATGTTGATATTAGTCAGCAAAACAGCAAATATTCTGGGATTATGCAAAAAAACCAGAGTATTTGCTGAAATAAGTGAAATTTGTCAGAGAAATTGCTCACATTTGTTAAGTTTCATGCTAAAATGTCTGTGTAGACAGCCATATCTATGACTGTTATCCATATTCTTCACCGGCAGGGCGCATACATGGGGGAACCGCTATGCTGTGGGAAGGTGCGAAGGGGTGTAGAATGAATAAAATAATAGTCAATCCGGCCCTTGCCCGAAACCATACACTTGCGAATACATACCAGATTCGCAGGACATTATCGGTTAGTGAACTATCTATCGTCTATGTAGCAAGGCATATCGAGCAGGGTACACTTCATGTGGTAAAAGAATTTTTTCCAAGTGCAGTAGTACAACGTAAAAGAGATCGTCGAAATATTGATTGTCATGAACCAGGTCTGGGTTCTAAATATAGAGAAATGCTGGAAACGTTTCGATCTGAAGCTGAGATTCTAAGTCAGATTGATCATCAAGGGATTGTGCGTTATGTGCAGTATTTTGAAGAAAATGGTACGGCTTATTTAGTGACAGAGTATTGCAAAGGTATGACATTGGATCAATTTATTGAAGAACATCCTACAGAAATTACTAACGACTTTTTGTTAGAACGGCTTGGTCTGGTTATTCGTGCTCTAGAATACATACACAGTCTCGGTTATATTCATCGTGATATTCGTCCAAGTAATATTTTGATTGGGGAAGATGGACAGACCAAGTTGCTTGATTTTGGTTCGGCTGTACGTTATCAAGAAAAGACGCATACGATCCTTACGACAGCAGGATACTCACCGATTGAATTTTATTCGGGTCGTTCGGTGCAAGGCCCTGTATCTGATATTTATAGTTTAGCGGCTACCATGTATTTTTGCTGTCAGGGCAAAGCACCTATCGATGTGCCGAAGCGTTTGTTCCATGATACGTTAGAACCTTTGCGTGATATGACTAAAGTCTCTCCTATTTTAACAAGAGTGATTCATTGGGGACTTGCTGTATCCGCAGACAAACGTTGTGCTTCTCTCAAATGGTTCAAAGTCGCAATGCGTGCTGAACGTCTATGGGAGCGCAAATTTATTCTAATGAATGGTAAAAAGAAGCTGGCTAATCACCAGAAGCCAACTATTAAAAAGTAAAAATGTGTAAAGCCTGCACATGTATATGATGCAGGCTTTTTGTGTATTATAGTGATATATCCTATAAAGACAGAAATAGACAAGTACATTCATTTTTATCGTAATATCAATTGGAGGAATAAAAGTAGATGCTCAAAATTACACAGAAATTTATAAATGAATTGTATTCTAAACAAGATATTAATTATGAGAAATTTCAAGGGTATATAGGTACAATTATTCGTTATGGCGATCAACAAGATGCAGAAGCTTTATATTCTGTTTTTATCCAAGATCCTTTAGCTTATGAAAAAACTCAATTAATCGAGCCTATTATGAGATTAGGCGATAATTATCTAGCTCAAACATTATATGAATTTTCTATTGTAGATAATGACCTGACAGAAGAAGTGCCTTATGAAGTATTACATGCTTTGGGCTATATGGGATTAGAGCAAGTTGCACCTGTATTAATAAAATATGTGTTAGAAAGTGAACTTTGGGATACTTGTACAGTCGCTTGTCTGGGATTAGTTCATTTATCTATTGAAAAATACCAGCAAGAATTAAAAAATAGATTAGAACAATCTATCAATAAATCTCTATTTAATGAATTTTTGCCAATATTTAGTTTCCGTTTATATGATGATACTTTTGTCGAACGTTTGTATGAATGGGGAGATAAACATGCTTCTATCGATTGTAATGCAGGACTGATTCTAGGGATTGCTTTGTATGGCAAAGAGCAGAAAGAAACGATAAAGAACATCATTTGGAGCTCGAATTGGCAAGCTCATGATATGGGTACAGGCACAGGGAAATGGACTTATCAAGCAATGGGATATGTGGGTTTAACATTTGAAGAATTGATCGACGATATGAAGCGATTTTTGGTAGAGATTACATCTAATCGCGAATTAGAATATCGTTTAGATGTTCTACATTTTCTGTTAACGTTTAATTTAACGTACTTTTCCAAAGATATTAAATTTACTAATACTGATCATGATAATATTGAACTTCTCTATAAATTATTGTATTCAAGTAATAATGAAGGTACAGACGAATCCATATTGGAATGTTTAAAGAAACGTTTTGATCAGGATGAGCAGTTCAGTATTATTGAAAGCTATGAGCGACTAGAAATACAAATGAGTATGCAAATTCGGTTTGAAGTAGAACGTGAACAGCTACTTTTTTAACACAGAATATACATTCCCAGAAAATCTTTACACAAGCAAGCTGTTTAGCATTGCTGTTCCTGTGGTATAATTAATTTAGCTTTAGAATCTATTAACGAAAGGATCAGGATACCATGGGTCCCCGAAGGATACTTCCCCAAAGGACGGTTTGGAAACGTTATGATCTCTCTTATACTTAGCTCTTCCGTAGAGAACAAGTCACTATAGACCAACTCGAACGGAAGAGGGAATCATGTATGCGAAGGACAAAGTCCTCCAAGTTTGCCTCACGTAAGAGTCGGTCGATATCGATCAAACTTACGAGAAATAGAGGGAGCTTGTATGAGGAGAAAACAAATGGATAAAACAGTATTAAGGCAGATTGCCATAATACTGCTTGGAACTTTGATTTTAGCGTTTGCTTATTATCACATTAATGTTCAGAATCAATTATCAGAAGGCGGATTTGTAGGATTAGCCTTATTAGGAAAATATGCATTTGGATGGTCGCCGGCTTGGACAGCTTTACTGCTGGATATACCAGTGATATTACTTGCATGGTGGTTAAAAGGCCGCCGATTTATGCTATTTACACTGATTGGAGCACTATCGTTTTCACTATTTTACTCATTATTTGAGCAATTATCGTTGTTTGTGGTGGACCTGCACGGTAACCTGCTAGCAGCCGCTGTATTATCTGGGTTGTTAACCGGTCTAGGAGCAGGAATCGTTCTACGATATGGTGGGGCGACCGGAGGCGATGATGTGTTGTCCAAATTGATCAGTGACTGGAGCGGTTGGAAAATCGGTAATGTATTTTTTGCAAGTGATGCGATTGTATTGTTAATCTGTCTGTTCTATTTACCGCTTAAAGAAACCATATATACCGTTTTGGCGGTATGGATTGCAGGTAAAGTGATCACATGGACGATGACAACAACATGGCAAGTACGTCACTTATTGCCGATCAAACGTACATCCACATTAGCTGTATCTGTAAGTAAAGTAGCCGTCAAACCAATAACATCTACTCCGCAATCACTACAAATCAATCATAAAAGTATCAAAGTATAAAATAAAAGCCGTCAGGTAGATCATTAAGATCAACCGAACGGCTTTTTTTGTTATATCGTTTTGGTACCAGCTCTTTTTTCAACAAGATAATAACTAAGAATCGATCCCAAAATGCCAACTACAGCTACAGCACCACCGATCAGTGGTACATAAGGTAATCCAAGATGTGTAATCACCACACCCCCGAGAAAAGCACCACCTGCATTGCCCAAATTCAGTGCAGAGTGACTGGAAGTCGCTGCAAGTCTTGGTGCTTCATGAGCCAGATTCATAATTCGAATCTGGATACCTGGCATAATCCCGAATGCGGCTGCACCCCAGAGAAAAACAAATACTAACGTTAAAATCTGATTGTGAAGTACGCTTGATAGAATAACCAATAAGATCACAAGAATAGTAAACGTCGCAATCAGAGAAGGCATTAGCTTCCAATCTGCTAACCTACCGCCTATAATATTACCTAACGTTACACCTACACCGAACATCACCAGAATCCATGTTACACTATGTTCTTGAAATCCGCTCACATCTGTGAGTAAAGGGGTAATGTATGTAAAGACAGTAAACATACTCCCACAACCAAAAGCACCGGTGAATAGAATAAGCAGCACTTGTGGATTGATTAGACTACGGAATTCTTTGGCAAGACTCGAAGGTCCAGACTGCTCAATCTTCGGAATTAAGAAAAAGATACCGATTAGTGAGATCATACCCATAATCGTAATCGCACCGAATGAAGAACGCCAGCCCAAATACTGTCCGATAAATGTTCCAAAAGGAACCCCGATAATGTTGGCGATCGTAAGCCCGGCAAGAACCATAGAGACGGCACTGGCTCTTTTCTCCGGTCGTACCAGTCTAGCCGCTATAAGTGAGCTTGCTCCCAAAAAAGTACCATGTGCTAGAGCAGTCACTAACCTTGAAGCCATTAATAATCCATAGTTAGGAGCAATCACAGCCAGAGCATTACCCAGTATAAAAATAATCATTAACAAACACAGTAATTGCTTCTGCGGAATACGATGGGTTAATACAGTTAAGACAGGTGCTCCTACAGCTACGCCAAGTGCATAGCTCGTAATCAATTGCCCTGCTTGTGGAATCGTGACATGAAGGTCGTTAGCTACATTAGGTAGCAGTCCCATAATGACGAATTCAGTCATACCAATAGCAAAAGCACCAGCAGTCAGGCAGAACAGAGCTGCTGGAAAGCGGTCATTTTGAGGTGAAACTTGTTCTTTTGTTACAGATGGTTGCATACATGATCTCCTATTTTCTGAAATGAACTATTTTTCTCTAAAATGCTTGTACAATTTTCTGTATGTACATAGTAACATTTAAAATTCAAAGTGAGTATACACTTACTCAAAATTCATACTAAAGGAGCTTGGCGATGTTAACATCCAAACAAGAAGTACAATTAAGTAAATATATGAGTCTGATTTTGCGTCATACGCCTGAAGAATATGGAATCCTCTTAGATGCTCGTGATGGTTCGTGTACATTGGAAGAGTTAGTCCATGTGTTACGTGAGCAAAAAGGATGGAGCGAGATTACAGAAGGTGATATTCGTCAGGTAGTCACACAATCTGACAAGCAACGCTTTGAAATCAATGAAGATCGTATCAAAGCTAGATATGGTCATAGTCATACTCAGGTGCAATATGAACAAGGTACACCGCCTGAAATCTTATATCATGGTACACATGAGAAAGCATTACCACTCATATTAGAGCAAGGGCTTCTGTCTATGAATCGCCAGTATGTGCATTTATCAGCGAGTACACATTTTGCCGAATTAGCAGGTAAGCGCAGAGGCAAATTAGTCCTTTTACAAGTCGATACTGTGCGCGCGATAGAAGCAGGGGTGACTTTTTATTTTGCAGGGCATGAAGTCTGGTTGTCCGATCATATTCCTGCTCATTGTTTAACACAGGTATAAAGATGCACCTATAATAGATATAGTCAGCATATAAACAAAGATATAACTCTTATCGATCATTGATACAACACATATGCATATGACACGCAAATTAAAGGGGAGCGATAATGAGTCGCTCCCTTGTTGGTTTATTTTTTTACTTTTAGCAAATACAGATCCATTATACAGATAAGTATTTAATTAGGAGTCTGACAGCTATCAATAACTTATCAATGTACTTTCAATAGATAAGATTACGGTCAAATTACATAGCATATCAGAGTACAATTGACGAACATCACTGATTTAAGCTTGAAGATCAAAAGTTTCTGCTAACAAACGATATGATTTTAAGCGAGCTTCGGTGTTATGAATAGCGGAGACCACAAGTAATTCATCTGTCTGATAGTCTTTAGCAAACTGTAGCATTTTTTCTTTAACCTGATCAGGTGTACCAACAACACGGAAGCGGCGTGTATCTTGAATATGTGCTTTTTCTGAATCGGTATAAGGGTATTGCGCTGCTGTTTTGGCAGATGGTAAATAAGGCATTGGATTGTTCTGACGTAGCATTAAGAAATACAGATCATTGCTGCGCATATGGTATTCTGCTTCTTCCTCTGTGTCTGCACAAGAAACAGTAATGGCTGCAAGTGATTTTGGAGTGTTAGACATCAGTGAAGGTTTGAAGTTCTCTTTATAATGAGCAACTGCATCTTCACCACCGGCTGTCCCGAAAAATTGAGCAAATGCATACGAAGCGCCTGTCATTGCAGCCAGATCAGCAGTTCCACCACTCGAACCGAGTAACCACAACTCAGGAGCTGTCTCGATACTAGGTTCAGCTATCAATCCGGGGAAACGGTGATCCGCAGGTAGAGCATCATTCATATACGCAATGAGATCAACAATTTGTTGTGGATAGCGATCAGATGCATGCATCGATGGAAGTTTACCTTCTTGAAGTGCGCGTGTAGCCAGTGGCATACCACCAGGTGCACGACCAACACCGAGATCGATACGGTTAGGATAAAGTGCTTCTAATAGACGGAAATTTTCTGCTACTTTGTAAGCACTATAGTGAGGTAGCATAATACCGCCTGAACCGACACGAATTCGTGACGTCAGCGCGGCTACATGAGCAATTAAGACTTCAGGGCTGGAATGAGCCAGACTTGGAGAAGCATGATGTTCTGACATCCAGAATCTGGAGAAGCCTAATCGATCTGCTTCTTGCGCTAATTTTAATGTATTGGCCAAAGCATCTTTGGCATCTTCGCCTTCGTTAATATGGGATTGATCCAGTACGCCTAGTTTCAACATATATAGTCACCTCTGTTTGGGATAAAATGTGATCATCGTAACTTTTCGATACTATGTTACTTTAATAGTGTAACCTAAATCATTCATCTTGTCCCATTACACACAAAAAATCCACAAAAGGAGGGGAATCCTTCTGTGGATATTGTATGCTATTTATTTAGAAAGTAATCTATTCTAAATTAGCATGATTAGTAAACATAGCTGCTGAATCTCCGCCACGATGTTCCATTAAGCGAAGCATCAATCCATCGAAAAATAATAATACAGTCTGTTCGAACAATGAACCCATCGGTTGAACAGTCTCATATTGATTGTGATCGGCTGGATCTTTAGGAGAACCCGGCAATTTGACAGTTAGAGCAGACTTCTGACCGATTGTTGATTCAGGAAAAATGGTAACCGCAGCAATAGTCACTTCCGCTTTTTGCGCTTTTTCAGCCATTAGGACAAGACCTTGTGTTTCTCCAGAACCGGAAGCGATGATTAACAAATCACCTTTTCCAGCACGCGGAGTAACTGTCTCACCGACAACATAAGCATCAAGACCCAATTGCATCAAGCGCATAGCGAACGCTTTTGCCATTAGACCGGAACGTCCAGCACCAGCTACAAAGATTTGACGTGCTGTCAAAATTTGTTGTACCAATGCTTCTGCTTCGACTTCAGGAATTGCTGCAAGTGTACGTTCTAATTCTTGAATAATACGATCAAAATGTGTAGAGATTCCTGCTTGGTTACTCATCAAATTAACCTTTAGTGATCAAGTCGCGAATTTGAGAAGCTACGCCAGCTTTATCGTCTTGACCAGTAATTCCGCCACCAACGATGATTAGATCAGGGTTAGCTTTGATTGCTTCTGGCAATGTTTCTAATTTGATACCACCCGCGATTGCTGTTTTAGAGTTTTTAACTACACTTTTGATAGTCGCCAAATCTTCAAACGGATTTTGACCTGCTGCTTGACCGTCATAACCTGTGTGTACACAGATATAGTCTACGCCTAGCTCGTCCAATTCTTTAGCACGAGTTGCGATATCTTTGACATTGATCATATCTACCAATACTTTGCTACCTTGTTTTTTAGCTTCGTCTACGCAACCTTTGATAGTTAGGTCATTACTTGCACCTAGAACAGTTACGATATCTGCACCAGCTTCAGAAGCTTTCATCACTTCATAACCACCAGCATCCATGATTTTAAGGTCAGCAAGTACTTTCAAGTTAGGGAAAGCATCTTTCATTGCTTTTACAGCATGAAGACCTTCGTTAATTACGATTGGTGTACCAATTTCTACGATATCGATAAAAGGTTCTACTTCTTTTACAAGTGCAATCCCATCAGGGATGTTAACCAAGTCTAATGCTAATTGAAGTTCCATAATATATAATTCCTCCTAGTTGTATGTTTCGTTCGGTATAATAACTCGTTCGATGATTACTATCATGCTACATAGCGTAGACAGCTATCATCGACGTATTGCTAGTATAAAGTAAAAGGTGCTCTTTATGTAAGTACGCACTTTTTATTTACATAGTGTCTAAAAGTATACTGTGAACCTTTTTTCAGTTATAATAAAGGTAACGTAAAAAGGTAAATCCGTATAAAAACAATCCTTTAGCATATGTTATTAGCCGAATTGGAGGAATCTCAATCATGCGTGAACGTATATTTAATTGTGAAAAAGAACTAACTTTATCTGTGATCGGTGGTAAATGGAAAATGTTGATTTTGTGGCATCTGGGTAAAAGCGGAACAAAACGGTTCGGTGAACTTAAAGCATTGATCCCCGGCATTACGCAACGGATGTTAGTCAGTCAATTACGTGAACTGGAAGAAGATCTTATTGTGCATCGTGAAGTCTATCCAGTCGTTCCACCCAAAGTGGAATATTCATTAACCGAAATGGGCGAAACTTTAATGCCTATTCTGGATGCGATGTATAACTGGGGCAAACACTATATGGATGTGGCTGAGATCAAGCCTGTCGAGATCAAACCAGCTTCTTGGAATTAAATTTATATCAAAAACATTTGGGCGAGCATGAATTCGTAGCTAATGACGATGAATGCTCGCTTTTTTGACGTATAGTCATTGTTTTTTCTAATCAGAAACCTAAAGATTCAAGTACAATTTGAACACAGACAGAATAAATAGTATGTAATTGGGGTATACATAGTAAAGACCGAATCTTTTTTTGCCTATAGGAGGACACTAAAATGAATATCGCAATTATTGGAGCTAATGGACAGATTGGTAAAATCTTAACTACTCAATTAGCAGCAAATCAACATAAAGTCAGTGCCGTTATCCGCAAACCGGAACAAGCGGAAGCATTAGAAAAAGTAGGTGCTCAAGCTGTACTTGCAGACTTGGAAGGATCAGTAGAAGATCTAACCAAAGTGCTTCAAGGAGCAGATGCTGTTGTTTTTGCAGCAGGTTCTGGTGGTAGCACAGGTGCAGACAAAACGTTATTGATTGATCTAGATGGAGCAGCCAAAAGTATGGAAGCTGCTGAGAAAGCAGGCATTTCACGCTTTGTGCTAGTGAGCGCATTATATGCAGAAGATCGTACACAATGGCCAGACGATATGAAAACTTATTATGTCGCTAAGCATTATGCGGATAAAATGCTAGAAGCCAGTTCACTTGATTATACAATTATCCGTCCGGGTGGATTGTTGAACGATAGTGGTACAGGTAAAGTGAAATTGGTTGAACATTTAGGAGAAAAAGGCAGTATCCCACGCGAAGATGTCGCTTCAGTGATCGCATCCATTTTAGATCAATCCAGTACGTATCGTCGTTCCTTCGACCTTGTGTCTGGTGATGATGCTATTGAAGAAGCGATTCAGTCTGTATAAACATTGATTGAATATGGAATAAGTATTGAAGCTATTTTATAAATGAATGAAAAAGAGGCACAGACGATGTATTAGTCTGTGCCTCTTTTGTATATTCTTCACATTTATAGTATTTTTGTCGATAAGAATAGTGATAAAAACTTATCAACTACATACATTACATAGTAGCAAGGAGTACGAATAATGAATGGATTTTTAGCAAACTACGGATGGATTATTATATTTTGGATTGTAGCAAGTATATTTTTTTTACCAGGTTTGATCATTATTTGCACAGGGATAATCAAGTTATATAAACAATCTAAATTTGTTTACATCCGCAAAATTAAAGTAATTATTGATGTTCAAAATAATAATCTTATGGAGGAAGTTGAAGAACTGTTAGAACACTCTAATCATATCTTAAAAAATAAAAGTGGAATTACTCAAAAAGATGCTTTATTAATATATAGTATATTAAAAGAAACACTCGATCAGTTAAAAGATATTGAAATTGAGATTAAGTTACCTTGGACATCATTCTTTTGGGATTCATTAGAACTGATAGAAGAATTAAAAAAATATTTGCAGAAACATAAAACGATTCAAGAACAAATTAATTTAGATCGTGTCAAAATAAATGAATTACTAGAAGCAGAGCAGTACACACAAGATTATTATACTCATTGGAAAGATTCCTTTAAGATACTAGAACAACATATTTACCATTTTACCACTGAAATAGGATCAAGTTTATCCAAGTGGTCTAGGCAACAAAAAGAAATTCAAGAGTTACTCAGCAAAAGTAAGCAATGGCAGTATTCAGATACTATTCAATCATTTCAACTTTTAAAAAAAGTAGAGCAAAAAGTGAATATATTGCAAAAACAGTATGAACAACTAAAAATATATTATCAATATGCTATTGAGTTTGAAGACAAAATAAAAGCAGTACGCCTTGAAATTCATAATTCTCTAGAGAAGCATAGCTTATTAACTGTTGAGATTGATCCCTATCAATGGATAAATAAAAGCATTAACACTTTAGAAGCCTTTCATTCTTCTATTCGTCAGGCTGATCTATTGCAAGCCCAATCCTTGTGGAATCAATTAGAAGACTCTATTGAGAAATCAATTGTTATTATTGAGAATAGAATAGCTCTGCAAGAAAAAGTTCGAGAACAGCATAGAAGAGCACATGAACGGTTGCAAGTATTAAAGAGTATTGAATTAGAATTATCTGTAACATGGGTTTCAGCTCGTCAAGATTGGAAATCTTCAGTCTGGAATCATACATTTAAAAATTTTGAGAAAGCATGTAGAGCCTTACAAACGATTGAATCAGATTTAGAGCATATTCAACAGTATCTTCATGAAGATATTCAAAAATATATAGAAGCTGAAAAACACCTTATACCATTAGATTCTAAATTAATCTATATCGAACAGGAATTACATGCTAGTCAGGAGCAATTGCAATTGTGGCAACAATTACAACAACAGCTTCCTGAAAAAGTAAAGCAAGCTGAGTATAAATTAAAATATAGTTATGCTAAAGCTGAACAAGAAGCGATCAAGTGGAATATGAACACAATGTTAGATGAGGAGTATCAATCTATACAGAAACAACACGATAAAGTGCATGATCTTTTCTCAGAATCCCCCCAAAATTTAAATCTATTGCAACAGCAATGTACAGCCTATATTGAATCTATTGAACAATGGGTTAGTACAATCAATACCTTAATAGATTACCGTGATGATGCTGTGCCCCTTAGGTTAAGATTAGAAAATGATTTTAAGCTTCACTATCGAACAGTAAAATGGTATCTACCCATGGGAGCAAGTGAACGTTATAAAAATTCTTTTAAAAAATTTATAAAAGATTATGAAGATTTAACAATGAATGGTCAGTACGAATCTGCATTTGCATCATTACAAAATATAAAAGGTATTATTGCAGAACTACAACTAGCTTATGATCAAATAACAGCGCAACAACAAGCACTAAAAAAAGCAAAAACAGAAGAACGTTATCGTACACGTCAATTACAAAATCAAAAGAATAATACTAAAGTAGTCAACCATTATCATACTCATACTTCTAAAGGGATTACTTTATTCGGGTCTAGTTCTTCTTCATCCAAATCCAAATCCAATATTGCATACAGAGATGATGACACTTGGGAAGATGACGATGATGAATAATATCTATATCGCTATATGTAATAAAATTTTCATAAATAAAGATATTAATGAAAAAACGATTGAACATTGTGTTCAATCGTTTTTTTATCATTAGATCATTATTTAGGATGATCTTTATCCCATTCTTCAGCTTTGGCAGTCGCAATCGCGATTGCTCGACCTTCTTCATAACCTTCATCTAGTAAAGCATTCGCGATTTCAATCGCTTTATGACGTACACGAGTATCTAAATTTTTCATAGATGGGGGATAATCTCCGTTAGTCCACGGCATCATAAACACTCCTTATCAGTAAAATAGAATAAAAGACAACGATCACTAATTATTCAACCATTTAAAAGGATGAATAAGAAGGATTCCATGTAGTTCATTTACCCGTCTATGCTTAGACGAAACGGTAGCCGGGCATAATAAAAGGCTCTCACCTTAGCGGTAAGAGCCTTTATTGATGAATCTAGTATTATGCTTCTTGGAACATTGCTTTGTACTCGCTGTATCCTTCAGCTTCTAGATCTTCTTTAGGAACAAAGCGTAGAGCAGCCGAGTTAATGCAATAACGCAATCCATTTGGACCCGGGCCATCATCGAACAAGTGACCTAGATGAGAGTCTGCTTCACGACTACGTACTTCAGTACGAACCATAAAGTGGCTCAAATCCATATTTTCTTTCACTTGATAATCTCGAATTGGACGGGTAAAGCTTGGCCATCCGCAACCGGAATCATATTTGTCGAGTGAGCTGAATAAAGGCTCGCCAGAAACGATATCGACATAGATACCTTCACCATGATGATCCCAGAACTCATTTTTGAAAGCAGGTTCTGTACCATTTTTTTGAGTAACATGGTATTGGATTTCGGATAGTTTGTTTTTTAGATCACTTTTATCAAGTTTGGTAGACCAGTGTTCGTTGATAAAAGCGTCCCGACCAGAACCTTTACGATAGCGTTTGTAATGTCCTGTATTTTTTTTGTGATAATCTTGGTGATATTCTTCTGCTTCATAAAAAGTCTGAGCAGGCTCGATCGGTGTTACGATCGGTTTGTCAAAGCGTCCGCTAGCAGCTACTTCTTGTTTGGAGATTTCTGCTAACTCGCGTTGCTCATCTGTATGATAATAGATCGTTGTACGGTAAGAAGAACCACGATCGTAGAACTGTCCACCTGCATCAGTAGGATCTATTTGTTGCCAGTATAATTCTAGCAATTTAGTATAAGGAAAGATTTCTGGATCATATACGATTTGTACAGCTTCTGCATGTCCTGTTGTTTCGGTACATACTTCTTTGTACGTCGGATTCTCTGTATGTCCACCTGTATATCCGGAGCGAATACTGATGATGCCTGGTAGTTCTTCAAAAGGGGATACCATGCACCAGAAACATCCGCCTGCAAAAGTAGCCTTTTCATATTGTGAGTTGCTCATTTATCGTTCACTCCATTTCTTTGAATAAATAATTAAAATTTAAAGAATACATAATATATCTTACACTATATAAAACCCAAAAAAACAGGGTATTCAAACATTAGATACGTATAAACTGTTCATTTGGATGACATTTATTTATAAATAAAGGGACAAAAACCGCTGACATGTTGGCATGTGAGCGGTCTATAATCATATTTTGGTTTTTATAAGATATCCGGTTGGCCGATCAGATGGATCAATCTTATTTTTGTGGAATAGTCAATTGGTATCCAGCAGGTAAAAGATTGTTAGCAGCAATCAATTCATCTACAGTTACACCGTATTGAGCAGCGATTTCAGTCAAGCTAGCACCTTGTGGAACAATAACAGTTGTTGCATTTTTAGTTGGTGTTACTGCTGGAGTTGTTGGTTCAGTTGGTGTTTCTTTAGCTGTTCCAAACATAGCTTCTACTTGTTGAGATACTGCTGTTTGGTAAGCTAGGTTATCTGCACGTTGTTCTGCTTTGTCTTTTGCTTTTTGGTGATTACTTGTATCAGCAGCAGCCGATACTTGGCTTGCTCCCATAGGTGCAACAAGAGCAACAGCTCCCAGGCTAGTAGCTAAAGCAGTAGACAATAAGACTTTTTTAAATGTTGTGTTCATGATATTTTCTCCTCTGTAATTACATAATTTTTTATAACTTACTTTCATTTAGTAACTTTATGATATAAATATACCACCATGATTCGACAATTGCAATAGATGATGTATATTTTTTTGATGTTATTTTTAAAATATTTCTTCTGTCATGTTGTATACTCTTATTATAAGCTTTGCGATTAAATTCACATGAGTTATAGCTTAAAACCATATGAAATTTCAAAATAAATACAAAAAAAGATAAAATTTAAAAATCGCTTTTATCTTTTTGATATTGCTTCTATAGTAGAAGTAGTGCTGAGATAGATACATATACTTGTGATCGAAGGAGATTAGATGATGACAGAACACGAGAATAAACATATAAAACGCAAACGGATCGCTTTGATCGGAATAGGGGATATTGCTCGTAAAGTGTATTTGCCATTGCTGATCAATCGTGTAGATATAGAAGTCGTAGGAATTATCAGTCATTCAGAGCAGACTGTGCGCCAGACGATGGATACATTTCGACTGACAAAAGGAAGTACTGACATTGAAGATATTCAAAAGTGGGAACTGGATGCGGTATTTGTACATAGCCCAACTTCGACGCATTATGATATTGTAATGAAATGTCTGCAATATGGATTGCCTGTATATGTGGATAAACCGTTATCTTATAATATAGAAGAAGCACGCCAGATGACCTCAACAGCAGAGCAAAAAGATTTGTTGCTTGCGGTTGGATTTAATCGTCGTTTTGCTCCATTATATATGAATGCTTATGCCTGGCTAGCTGAAGCAGGCGGGTTTGAATTGTGCGAAGTGGTCAAACATCGTACTCGTTTACAAAGTGTACCTGCTAAAGAAACGGTATATGATGATCTGATCCACATGTTGGATTTATTAATGTGGTTGGGTAATGACACGTATACGGTTATGGCTCATCAGCTTCGTCAGCAAGGAAATGGCAACGGTCCGATGCTTCACGCTTCTGGCATGTTGTCGTTAGGTAATGGACGATACGGAAGCTATACGATGGCTCGCAGTGCAGGGATAGATATGGAAAGATTGATTTTGCATGGTGGCGGACGTTCTGCCGAAGTGATGAATATGGATAGTGCTTATTTATATGAAAAAGATATGTTACCTCAACAGCAACAATTTGGTAGCTGGGAGACAATATGGGAACGGCGCGGATTTATGGGAGTGGTTGATCATTTTCTAGATCGTTTATCAACGCCTGAACAATGCAGTATACGCGCAGATCTGGTATTGGAATCACATATTTTAGCAGATCGATTAACGTCTGATTTATAAACAACAGAAATAGTTCACCTCGAAAGGATGCAATATGATGGATGATTATGATTACGACAACCTAACAAGCAAAGAGCAACAGAAATTAAGAGAAGAGCAGATTGTACAAAGCTATCGTCAAGATGAAGATATGATGATTCTGGTATTTGCTCAGTGGTGTGTAAATCGTGGATTTGATGCTAAAGAATTGTACCAGACCGCTTATCCAGATCAGGTAGATAATCCACGTCTACAACAAGGCATTAATTTGACAGTGCCCAAAGAAGAAGCAGGCGATATTCCTGATGACACATTATTCGGTGTATTGTCGATGTATGGAAATGAAGATCTTGCTCTGGTTATTAGCGAAGCGATAGATACAAGAGCAGCTACAGAGCGTCGATTGGCTTCACAAGAAGGCGAAGAAGAGTAGAATAACCATGTATACAAAGCTTTTGTTATTTCCTGAAAATTAAAGGAAATGACAGAAGCTTTTATTTATTTTTGCAAATTTGAAAATTTTAACTTGGCATATTACACTGAATATGATTTAATAATAACTATTACGATTTGAAAAAAATGTAGAAAATTGTAGAATGATATATAATAGTGTCATATAGGGGTTATACTAGTATATAATTGGAGGAGAAATAACATGATGAAAGCAACTGGTATTGTAAGAAAAGTAGACGAATTAGGACGGGTCGTTATTCCAATCGAATTGCGCCGTGTAATGAATATTGATGTAAAAGATGGTTTAGAGATTTTTGTCGATAGTGATCGTATTATTTTGAAAAAATATGAGCCTTCTTGCATTTTCACAGGCGATTCAGAAGACCTTATCTATTTTAAAGGTAAAATGATTAGCCGTAGTGCTATTGAAGAATTGATGGAAGCTTACCGCACGCAACGTTAAGACTCAATATTCACTGTAACACAGTCATAATAAATGATAAAAACCTGAGGCGATACACCAACATAACGTTGGTTCGCCTCAGGTTTCTTTTTGATAGTTAGGATGAGATGGTGTAAGTCACTTGCATAATAGAATGTTCATTTGCTTGAACTTGCTGAGGTTCAGCAGGTTGAATCAGCTGAATATGTTCGATACCATCGGGCACAATAACAGGTGTGATGACAGAGAGATTAGAAGATTGGATCATAGCGATATCAAATTCAATCAACAATTGCCCTGCTTGAATAGAATCACCTGATTTCACATGTAAAGTAAATGCTTGTCCTTTCAAAGACACTGTATCCAATCCAATATGAATTAATAATTGTACACCACTAGCATGTTCGACAATAATAGCATGTTTACTTTTATCCATCACATGCGCCACCGTTCCATCGAAAGGCGCATATAATTTACCTTCGTTCGGTTCAATCGCTATACCTTCACCCATATGCTTACCGGCAAAAGCAGGATCAGGCACATGTTCTAACGGAACCAGTGTTCCACTAATCGGAGCTATAATATTCAATACAGCGGTATCAGTTGGAACGTCACTAATTACATTAGAGCTAGCAGAAGCAGAAATTGTATTATTGATAGCAGATGAGCTTGATTCAATAGAAGAAGTGGATGGTTCTGTATAATCAATAGAATCAGCAACAACGGAATCTGTTGCAGTAATCACTACTTTATCTTTGTATCCGAACAACCATGTGAGTGTAAATGCGATCGCAATCGCTACTACGTTACATAAGATATACAGTGGAAGTTGACTGTTCAAGTAAAGCAAAGTTCCTGGAATAACGGTAATCGCCATTCCTGATCCTGCTAAATGGAACAAAGAAGCCATAAAACCACCAATACCGCCACCGATTAATCCCATAATAAATGGCTTCATATAACGTAAGTTGACTCCAAAAATAGCCGGCTCAGTAATCCCTAGAAAAGCAGATAAAGAAGAAGGAAGTGCCAATGCTTTGAGCTTATTGTCTTTGGTTTTGAGACCTACCGCTAGACATGCGCCACCTTGAGCTGCCATCGCACAGGTGATAATAGCATTAAATGGATTGACACCTGTTCGTTCTAACAATTGAATTTCTAAAAAGTTGAAAATATGATGAACACCAGTTACCACAATAATTTGATGCAAAGAACCGATCAATAGCCCTGCAATTCCATAAGGCATATCCAATACATAAATGGTCGCATTCAATACAACAGATTCCAGTGAGTGGAAAATAGGGCCAATTGCAAATAGTCCAAGCGTAATCATAATCAATAACGTTAAAAATGGTGTTAAAATCAGATCAATCGCTTCAGGAATCCGCTTACGCAATGCTTTTTCTAACTTTGCTCCAATCAGACCAATAACAAATGCTGGCAATACAGAACCCTGATAACCGACAACAGGAATAAAGCCGAACAATGTTAACGGATGCGCAGATCCATCGGCCACAGAATAAGCATTAGGGAGCGCAGGATTGACTAACATCAGACCAAGTACAATCCCTAATACTGGACTTCCGCCAAACACACGGAAAGCAGACCATGCTACAAGTGCTGGTAAAAAAGCAAAGGCTGTATCGGTTAACACTTGCGTAAATAACAAAAAGTTAGCTGAGATATGATCAGGTGTCATACCGAAAAGAGCCAGAATTTGAGGTTGTGTTAACAATCCTCGTAATCCCATAAATAAACCTGTAGCTACAAGAACAGGAATAATAGGAACAAAGACATCACCAAATGTACGAATTGAGCGTTGAAAAAAGTTCCCTGCATTTTTACTCTGACTTTTGATATCGTCTTTGGAAGTACTTTCTACGCCTAAGTTTTCAACTTCTTCAAATATACGATTTACTGTACCGGTACCAAATATAATCTGGTACTGACCTGAATTGAAAAAAGCACCTTTTACTTTATCTATGTTTTCGGTACGTTCTTGATCGATAAGCTCTTTGTTATGTACCATAATCCGCAAGCGAGTAGCACAATGAGCAAATGAGGCGATATTGTCTTTACCTCCGACAGCTTCGATTACCTGTTGAGCAATTTTTTGATTTTCAGACATGATTATTGTTCCTCCTTAGCTAACAAATCCCATTGTGTAACATCAAAGCATGCGCTTCCATCTTCTGCAAATAACGATATTCCTGTGCTATCAGGTTGAGGGAAGATACGAGCTGTTAATACTTTACGACCATCATTAGCGAAAATTTCAATCGAAGATGTATCTACAAATAGATGCAGTGTTAGTGTGCCTTCATCTAGAGATAAGCTACAACTTCGTGTTGTTCCATATTCAAGCGCTAGAGGTTGACCGGATAATGAGCGATCTAGAGTTAATTTCTCAAGTTCCGGTTGATAATACAGAACGGTTTTTTCATTGTTGCCTACGCGTAACTCTATGCCTATTCGGGTAGCTTGAATATCACTGATCTGAACAAGCATTTCATAATGTACGCCTTGCATAGAAGATAGCAGATGGTGTTGATTATCGACTGTATGATTAACATAATAACGTTGTCCACGTAGCTGAGTAAGCTCTTGAACAGGACGTTGTCGTAGTTCCCCTTGTTCGATCGTTAATTCACGTGGCAATGTGAGACAGTGCGCCCATCCTTGATGATCTGTAGGATAATCAATCTCTGGCATACCTAGCCAACCAACTAACAATCTACGTCCATCCGGTGCAAGTGTCGTCTGTGGAGCATAGAAATCGAATCCATGATCTAACTCGCAAAAGTCTCCATGATCAAATTCACATGTATTCAGATCCAAAGGAGTGCCAATCATATAACCGGACTGATAAATATTTTGAAATGAATCTGCAAACGGTTCTATTCCTTGCGGTGAAAATAACAATATTCCTTGTTGGTTGAGTTCAAAGTAATCCGGGCACTCCCACATATAACCGAATGAAGGTAGGGATGTCTGTAATTCTCCTTGAAATGTCCATGTCTGTAGATCAGGCGAACGATACATAACCGTACACCCGGTATGATTGATTCGTTGAGCGCCAATGACACAGTAGTAATATTCTCCATCTTGCCAGACTTTCGGATCACGAAAATGATCACTATATCCATCAGGTACACGCTCAATCACAGGGGGTAGCTTTGAGATATGACCCTGTGTGTTCATCACAGCCATACATTGAAATGGATAACGCTTCCAATCCTTGTTACGCGTATTACCTGTATACATCAGATATAACAGATTGCCTTTTTCTATAGCGCTTCCAGAATAAGCTCCATGAGAATCATATATAGTATCAGGAGCAATCCCGATCCCTTGGTTACGCCAATGAACCAGATCAGTAGAAGAAGTGTGATACCAGTATTTGATACCATGTTGTGTTCCTAATGGAAACCATTGATAGAAAAGATGATATTCTCCGTTAAAAAAGCAAAATCCATTCGGATCATTAAGTAGTCCAGCTTCAGGTTGAATATGAAAAGTCTGACGCCACGGGCTTTGATCGGCTAATACCTTCAGTGCTTCCCATTCTCCAACATCAGCTTGATCTAAGGTGCGATATAACTGTGTTCGACTCATTTTCATAAATTATTCTCCATCGCTATTGATATATTCTTTCTACGGAACCGGTTCCAATTTGAATTAAAAAAATACACCGGAACCGGTTCCAATGTATTATAAGTCGGTATTTAACGATTGTCAACGCTTTCTCGGACAATAAGTTCGCAAGTTGAAATCGTTGTTTTTTGAACAGAATCTCCATGAATCATCTGAATAAGGTTGGTAGCGGCTAACTGCCCGGCTTCTTTGTAGTGAAATTTGACTGTTGTCAAAGCAGGATGCATAATCTCTGTAATATCATAGTCACCGAACCCTGTGATCGATAAAGTAGTCGGAATATCAATCTGTCTGGAGAGGGCTGCTTTGAATACACCGATCGCTATATTATCAGTAGCAGCGACAACAATAGAAGGGTTCCATTGATCTAGAAGATCATTAGCAGCGATGACTGCTTGATCCATTCGAAAGCCTGATTCATAGTAACGGATATCATAATCAGTCGTGTGTTCAAAAGCTTGCTGGAATCCTAGTTTACGCTGGATACCTACTGCATCATCTTGTTCAGTCACCCCTAGATAAGCGATCTGGCGATGCCCTTTGGATAATACATATTTGCCTAACATATAACCAGCCTGACGATCATCATGAATAACACTATGTAACAGCGCGTCATCTTGACCAATAAGTACAACAGGGATATTGCATTTCGCAATAGCCTGGCGATGTTCATCTGTAATTTTGGTTGCCATAAACAGCAATCCCGAAATCTTTTGACGGGAAAATTCATAGATCGCTTCGATCTCACGAGCTGTTTCTTGATTAGCATTAGCAAGTAACATCTGGTACTGTTCTTGGCGCAAAGTATCATCAATACCTATTAACATTTGAGATACAGCAAAGGAATCGAGTCGCGGTACAATAATCCCGATAATACTTGTTTTTTTGGCTTTTAAGCTGCGAGCAAATGTATTAGGGACATAGTTATATTGTTTAATAATGAGTTCGATTTTTTCTCTTGTTTCGTCACTGACCGAGCCGCCATTCAGATAGCGTGATACTGTACTTTTGGCAACACCGGCAGCTTGAGCAATATCGATAATCGTTTTCATAGCTGTAAGCTCCTTATAAAGATCCAAAATATTGAGATAGCTCATAAAAAAATGATAGAACAAGCGCTGAACTGATTTATCAAGCAATGAAATGCTCTATCAAGTGATGAAATAATCTATAATGTGTATTCTGTTTATTATACATGAAAAAAGAGAGGTTCTTTAGATCAAAGAATCTCTCTACCTAATAGATGATCCGTCCGTAAAATCTTGGCGTAACTGTTACCTATTTAAGTGATATGTTCACGCTTTGAGATCCGAAATTCTTTGGGTGACATGCCAAAGCGAGAACGGAATACCCGGTGAAAATACGTATAATTTGCAAACCCAGAAGATTCAGCAACTTCTTCCAGTGGCATTGGACTAAATACGATTCGCTCTTGTGCCATATTCAGCCGAACATCAAGGGCATATTGCATAATCGTTGTATCAAATGCTTCTTTGAACAAATGAACAGCCCGCGAAACACTAATTCCTACATACATTGCTACATCATCTAATTTGAACGCAGTAGACGCATTTTCCTCAATATAATTTTTGATTTGATATGCAAGATAGGTTTTTGGACCACTGCTAGGCTGTTCGGATAAATAACGATCGATCGATAAGCACAGAATTTTCATATAATAAGACAAAATCTCAGGATAAGGATCATCAATTCGTCTTTTTTCCATTGAAATCTGACGTAATAAATCAACGATATTATCACTAAGCGGAATTTTTATTTTAGCAGGTCGCTCTGTACGCTTCCACCATTTGTCTGCCCATTCACCACCGAAAAAGATATGATAGTCGCCGCTTTCTACCATAGGTAAGCCTGCCGCATTAGGCGTATAATCAATTTTTAACTCATACGGTTCATCAGGTGCATACAGATGTAGATCACCTACTTCGACTTCATCCATACCTCCTTTGTAACGGAGCAAACAGTTTCCTTCGGTTTGAAAACGGAATAAGTAACTTTTGACACCTTCGGGCTCATTCATATAAAAAGGTTTTCGATGAAACGAATAACCTGCGGTGTAAACTTTACAAATTTCTCCACTTAATTCCATTAAAAATCCTCTTTTCAGCAACAAATTTAAAATTTGACCAAATAGTTCATGTTTTAATCATATTATTCATTTTAATTGAAACCAAATAGTAATACTATTGTAACGAGCTTATAAAACATCAAGATTACATCATCAACAAAAAAGGACAATGGTATGTATAAGTCCATCATACATAAAGGGTTTATCATAGCATTGCTAGATTGTCGTTATGCAGGGCAATCCTAGATATACTTATCACCAGAGGAAAAGCTTTTCTGCACCTAGAAAAACAGATGCCCAAAGGAGGATCACCTGTGGAACGAATGAAAGCTGGCTTAATCGGATGCGGTAACATCAGTGAGATCTATTTAGAAAATTTACAATCAAGTCCAGTTGTTGAAGTGGTAGCATGCGCAGATATGGTGATTGAGAAGGCTCAAGCAAGAGCTTCACAATTTAACATTGCAAACGCATTCACTCCGGAGGAATTATTTCAACAGGAAGATATTGAATTAATTATCAACCTGACGATTCCTGCGGCACATGCTTCTGTCAATCTGGCGGCACTAGCAGCAGGCAAACATGTCTATGCTGAAAAGCCATTTGCAGTATCGCTAGAAGATGGTCAACGTACACTGTTACGAGCCAAAGAAGTAGGTCGCCGCGTAGGCAGTGCACCGGATACATTTCTCGGCTCAGGCATAGAAACAGCGCGCAAAGCGATCGACGATGGATTGATCGGTCGACCGATTGCAGCTTCTGCTTTTATGATGAGTGGTGGGCCTGAATCATGGCATCCTGATCCTGAATTTTTCTATGCGCCAGGTGGAGGACCAATGTTCGATATGGGGCCTTACTATTTGACAGCATTAACAAGCTTGTTAGGATCGATGACTAGAATTAGCTCATCAGCCGGTATACAGATTCCTGATCGTCATGTTCATAGTGGTCCCAAAGAAGGTACGCCATTACGTGTACAGACACCTACACATCTGGCAGGAACGATCGATTTCGAAAACAGTGCAATCGTTACCATGATCACCAGTTTTGATATTAAAGGAGGCTCTCAACTGCCTCGGATGGAAATCTACGGTACAGAAGGTACATTAGATATTCCAGATCCTAACTTTTTTGATGGTGATGTTCGCTTGAGACGTGCAGGTTCAGAAGAGTTTGAGATTGTGCCTCCTGTATTTGAAGGAACTCGTAATGAACGTGGTAAAGGTCTGAACGAAATGGTAACAGCGATTCGTAACAATCAACCTCACCGCGCAAGTGGTGAACTAGCATACCATGTACTTGAAGCGATGCATGCATTCCAACGTTCTTCATTAGAAGGCAAGCATGTGATTATCAAAAGTCGTGCAGGCTACAGACAAGGTAACAGCTATTAAATATCATCATCCTATACAACTATCATAAATTGTGGGAGTGAATGGAGCAATGGTTAAAGTTGGACTGCAATTATACACAGTACGAGACGATTTAGAAAAAGATTTTGAAGGTACAATTGCTAAAGTTGCATCGCTCGGATATCAAGGTGTTGAATTTGCCGGATTTTACGGACGTACTGCTAGTCAAATTAACGAATTACTCAAAAAACACAACCTTGAAGTTGTGGGTTCTCATACCCAATATACAGAATTATTACAAGATGCACAGTCTTTAATCGATTATAACAAAGAAATTGGCAATCGTTATATTATTGTACCATTCTTGTCTGAAGAGCACCGTAGTAACTGGCCAGAAGTTTTTGCTAATCTACGTAAGCTTGGAGAACTGTGCAATCAAAACGATGTAGTGTTGTTATATCACAACCATGAATTTGAATTTACTGAAAAATTAGGGGAACATACTGTATTTGATGCGATGTATACTGAAGTGCCTGCATCACTATTGCAAGTTGAATTAGATAGTTGTTGGGTACAGTATGGTGGATATGATCCTATTGAATATATTCAAAAATACGCTGGACGCTTACCGATTGTTCACTGGAAAGATTTCAAACGCACGGATAAAGGTGCACAAACGGTTGAACTTGGTGAAGGTGAAGTGCCTGTTGCAGCGATAGCCGATGCTACTGAAAAAGCAGGAGCAGAGTGGTTAGTCGTAGAGCAAGATTCATGCCTACAACCGCCTTTGCAAAGTATCGAGCAAAGCATCAACTGGGTGAAATCATACGGTGCTAAAGGTGGAAAAGTAAGCGTGTAATCTAACTCTTACTGTTCAATCCTAATAATTGTACTAAAATGGATATAAATCGCAATTTAGGTGAACTTTATGACATGTTTCGACGTATTATTTAATAATAGAGCATTTACACTATTCTCAACTGTCTGATAGGACAAATACAGAACTCACCGTTCGCTCTATTGATTAGATTCAAGTGATAAGTTCACCAGATTGCATTCATAAAATTAACGAATGAAGCTGGAGGATGGACAAATGAAATTAGGCGTATTTATGGTATTGCTCAACAATATGAGCTTTGAAGAAGCATTGGATTATGTAGCTGAAAAAGGCGTTAAAATGGTAGAGCTTGGTTCTGGCGGTAATCCAGGTAATGTTCACTGTAAGCCTGACGAATTACTTGCAGATGAAGGTAAGCTTAGAGCATTCAAGCAAGCGATCGATTCTCGTGGTTTAACGATTAGTGCATTAAGCTGTCATGGTAACCCTTTGCATCCGCAAAAAGCGATTGCCAAAGAATCCCATGAAGACTTTATCAAATCCGTTCAACTGGCACAGAAGTTAGATGTAGCGGTTGTAAATACATTCTCCGGTTGTCCGGGTGATAGTGATGATGCGAAATACCCGAACTGGCCTGTAGCACCGTGGCCGAATGATTTCCAGGATCTTATGAAATGGCAATGGGAAGAAAAAGTCATTCCATACTGGACAGAGAATGGTAAATTCGCTGCTGATCATAATGTAAAAGTTGGTTTGGAACTGCATGGTGGTTTCTCTGTGCATACTCCAGGTACACTATTACGCTTGCGTGAAGCTGCTGGTGAAGTGATCGGAGCGAACCTTGATCCGAGTCATATGTGGTGGCAAGGGATTGATCCGGTACAAGCGATTAAAATTTTAGGGAAAAATAATGCAATTCATCACTTTCATGCTAAAGATACGCTCGTAGATACCGATAATGTTAATATGCACGGTGTAACAGATATGCAAGACTACACCAAAATGCAAGATCGTGCATGGCAGTTCCGTACAGTAGGCTTTGGTCATGATAACAAAACATGGGCTGATATTATCAGCACATTACGTCTAGTTGGATACGATTATGTTGTAAGTATAGAGCACGAAGATGGTCTAATGTCAGTAAATGAAGGTTTCACAAAAGCTGTCCATAACTTGAAGCAGGTTTTGATTGAGGAAGAACTTGGTGAGATGTGGTGGGTCTAATATAGAGGAGGAAGTTTTTTATGATTAATGTAACGGTCTGGAATGAGTTTGTACATGAGAAAATCCGTGATGATGTCAAAGCAGTATATCCTGATGGGATTCATACTGTTCTGGCGGATGGGCTATCGAAGGAAGGCTTTGCCTGCCGTACAGCTACACTCGATCAGCCGGAACATGGTTTGACAGAGTCTGTGTTGAATTCTACCGATGTGATGTTATGGTGGGGACATACAGCTCACGAATTAGTAGATGATGATATTGCAGAAGCGGTAGCAAGAAGAGTCAATGAAGGTATGGGATTAATCGTTCTTCATTCAGGGCATTTCTCCAAACCATTTAAACAATTAATGGGAACCAGTTGTGATCTAAAATGGCGTGTAGCCGATGAGCAAGAAATTCTATGGTGTGTGAATCCTACGCATCCTATCGCTCAAGGTGTTAACCCTTCAATCACATTGGATAAAGAAGAAATGTATGGTGAATTTTTCGATATTCCTGCTCCTGATGAATTGGTATACTTGAGCAACTTTGAAGGCGGAGAAGTATTCCGTAGCGGTTGTACGTATCGTCGTGGACATGGTAAAGTGTTTTACTTCCGTCCAGGTCATGAGACGTATCCAACGTATTACAATCAGGATATTATGCACATTATCTCTAACGCTGTACGCTGGGCGTATCCTGCAATAAATACACGTCCTGAATTCGGTCGCACAGAACCTACACGTGCACTTGGTAGTAAAGTAATGGCGTAACAGCTATACCAAACAAACTGAGTTCCAGACAGTATTAATCATAGAAAATAAATCTTTCAAAAGTGCGCGTGTATGGTTAATAGCCTACAGGCGTACTTTTTTTGGGATTTTATCCAGCAAGATCGCTATTATACACTGATGAAAGCACTCTACCATGTAGATTAGTGATAGAAAGGAGTGCATGGATGTCTAAAGCACAAAGAGAATCACAGATTGGCAATGTTCCATTATCGCCAACACGAATTAGCGAATGTTTGGAGCGAGTAGCCGGACATCGGTTAGAAGGATTTTTAGGTGGTTATGGTAAATTTCCGGGTGGATTGATGATGGTAGGGGAAGCACCGGGAGCAAATGAGGTTGAAAAAGGGATTCCTTTTTGTGGACAAGCAGGTAAAGTGTTAGATGGTTACTTTGATGCCTTGAATATCACAAGAAATGATCTATATATTACAAGTACTGTACGTAGTCGTCCATATAAAGACAAAATGATTCAAGGTAAACATACAGCCGAACGATCAAGTCGATCGAATCGTACGCCGACTTCGTATGAAGTATTTGCGTTTGCACCTATTTTGGATACTGAGATTGAAACGGTACAACCGCAAATTATTATTACGCTTGGCAATATTGCTTTACAACGATTACTAGGCAAAGGATACCAAGTCTCTCAGGTTCATGGTCAAGCACGGCGCAGTCATATTCAACAAGTCGATGCCGATCATATGGATCAGGGATATCATTGGTCAGAACAGGAATACTGGATTTTTCCTATGTATCATCCTGCGGCAGTATTGTATAATAGATCATTGACAACTATTATTGTAGAAGATCTGGTCATTTTGCGAGAATTGATCGATTTAACGCTACAATCATAATATAATGTTGAAAGATTGAGCATTAATCTGTAATTATGTAATGTTTTCGTTCTCTTTTCAGGTAAAATATGCTAAAATATATGTACTAACTAATCGTAAGTTAACATCGTAATATGATGAAATACGAGCTTATGACTATCCGATCCCGTGTTTCGGAACAATTGAAGAGGTGAGAGAACATGGAGCAACACCAGTTGGGATTATGTCCCCGTTTTGAGACCGCGTTTTCATTTTTAGGAAAAAGATGGAACGGTCTAATTATTCAATCATTAATGAGTGGTCCTAAACGTTTTAAAGATATTTCTAATCTGATTCCGATGATGAGCGACAAAATGCTATCTGAACGAATGAAAGATCTAGAAAGCAGTGGAATTCTGATTCGTCAGGTATATCCAGAGACTCCTGTTCGAATCGAATATGAGTTAACAGACAAAGGTCGTGCACTTAAGCCGGTTATGGAGCAGATTCAGAACTGGGCAGAGCATTGGGTAGAATAGTACGCTATGAATGAATCAAAAAAAGCTTTCCGCTATGAGTAACACACGGAAAGCTTTTTTGGTATCTTTAGTTGTCTAAACAGGTAAGTGTATAGAAGATACTGAATATTCATTAGATTCTGCATATTTCTTTAGGGCATAATTCACAGTGACATACTTCTTGTAAAGCTTCAAGATCATGGATAATGATCATACCGTGTTCATATTCGATACTTTCTTTTTTACGTAGATCGCTAAGCATCCGGTTTACACTTTCACGAGTAGCACCAATCATATTCGATAAGTCTGTATGCGTGATTTTTTTGTTAATCAAAATAGAACCTTGATCATTGTAATCTTCACCATACGTATTGCTTAAACGAATCAATGTAGAGCAGAGTGCACCTGGTTTACCATATAACATCAAGTCGCGCACTTTAGTCTGAGTCAGACGGTGATGCGTTCCCATCCATTTCATAAAGTCGATTGCAAAGTCGCAATACTGACAGATCATTAATTCTAATTCTTTATGTTCGATCACAGCAACTTCTGTATCTTCTATTGCTTCTGCTGTAAATCCAAGGCGTGTACCAGAGAATGGGTCAGCTTGACCGATCATATCTCCTGCTTGATACATATATAGAATCAATTCTTTACCTTCATCGGTTGATTTCGTTAATTTAACGCGTCCACTTTTAAGGAAATATAATTTATCGGATAAATCGCCTTCCCAGAATAAATGAGATCCTGCTGCGATACTACGTTCTGTAGAATGGTTAAGTAATCGTTCCTGATTAATTTCCGAAAAGCATGCTGTATTATGACGTGGTTGAGTTTCTTCTAAAGACTTGTTCATTATTATTCGCCCCTTTATTTCAATTATACGTGAAATTAATCATAATGCATAACATTTTAGGAAAAAAATTGGAAATTAAATGATTAGTTAAATTCTACATTATATAGTAATAATGATGACTTACAAATGAAGAAAAGCTTCTTCGTACTTTGTGATTAATTTCACTATTATCATACATCTTTTTATATTAAAATGCAAAAGGAAAAAATGAAATAGAATAAATTTAAAAAATAAAAATTGATTGTGAAAAATATCACATTATGATTTATGTCTCTATGCTATGATCAGTGCGTAGACAAAAGCAATACACATTCTGAGGAGGATGAGAGAAATGGCTGTAAAAAATGATGCTAGTCGCAACGTGGAATTGAGTGCACAGGAAGAAATTCAAAAATTAATTGATAAAGCTAACAAAGCGCACGCTGCATTTATGAATATGAATCAAGAACAAATTGATAACATCGTACAAGCAATGGCGTTAGCTGGTCTGGATCAACATATGTATCTTGCTAAACTGGCTGTTGAAGAAACAGGTAGAGGTGTATATGAAGATAAAATTATCAAAAACATGTTTGCTACTGAATATATATACCACAGCATCAAAAATGATAAAACAGTCGGTGTTATTGAAGACAATGATTATGAAAGCTTCCAAAAAATCGCTGAACCTGTCGGAATCATTATGGGGATTACACCTGTAACGAATCCAACATCAACAACGATGTTCAAATCATTAATTTCAATTAAAACACGTAACCCTATCATTTTCGGCTTCCATCCATCTGCACAGAATTGTAGTAAAGAAGCAGCTCGCATTTTGCTTGAAGCAGCTGTAAAACATGGTGCACCTGCAGATTGTATCCAGTGGATTGATGCGCCTTCAATGGACAAAACAAACGCTTTGATGAACCATCCTGATGTAGCCATGATCTTAGCTACTGGTGGTGGCGCAATGGTTAAAGCAGCATATAGCTGTGGTAAACCTGCACTTGGCGTAGGTCCTGGTAACGTTCCTGCTTTTATCGAGAAAAGTGCTGATCTACAACAAGCTGTTAATGACTTAATTCTTTCCAAATCGTTTGATAATGGTATGATCTGTGCTTCTGAACAGGCTGTAGTTATTGAAGAACCTGTCTATGAAAAAGTGAAAAAATTAATGATCGATAACGGTTGCTACTTTGTAACAAAAGAAGAAGCAGGCAAATTAACAAACGGTGCAATGAATACAGATAAATGTGCAGTGAATCCTTCTATTGTAGGACAATCTGCTGTAAAAATTGCTGAACTTTGTGGAATTACTGTTCCAGCAGACACCAAAATATTGGTTGCTGAACTGGAAGGTGTCGGTACGAAATTCCCATTATCTGCTGAAAAATTAAGCCCTGTGTTGGCTTGCTATAGAGTTAAAAATGCGGATCAAGGGATTGAACGTGCTGCACAAATCGTAGAATTTGGCGGTATGGGTCACTCTTCAGCTATCCATTCTAATAATGATGAAGTTATTCAAAAATTCGCTAACCGTCTACAAACTGGACGTATTATCGTGAACTCTCCTTCTACACACGGAGCTATCGGTGACCTTTACAACACTAACTTACCATCTCTAACACTAGGCTGTGGATCTTATGGTCGTAACTCTACTTCTTCTAATGTAAGTGCAGTGAATCTGATTAATGTGAAAAGGGTGGCTCGTCGTACTGTGAATATGCAATGGTTCAAAATACCTTCTAAAGTTTATTTTGAAAAAGGTGCAACTCAATACCTTGCTAAAATGCCTGATATTAGCCGTGTTGTGATCGTAACAGATGCGATGATGGTACAACTTGGTTATGTAGAAAAAGTACAACATTACTTGCGTCAACGTCAGACTCCAGTAGTTGTTGAAGTGTTCTCTGATGTAGAACCAGATCCATCTACAGCTACAGTTGAACGTGGTCGTCAAATGATGGAACGTTTCCAACCTGACTGCATTATCGCTCTTGGTGGTGGATCACCTATGGATGCTGCTAAAGGCATGTGGATGTTCTACGAATACCCTGATACTGAATTTGATAACTTAAAACAAAAATTCATGGATATCCGCAAACGGATTTACAAATACCCACATTTGGGACAAAAAGCACAATTCGTAGCTATTCCTACAACTTCGGGTACAGGTTCTGAAGTAACATCGTTCGCAGTTATTACAGATAAAGAAAAAGGTAACACTAAATATCCTTTGGCTGATTATGAGTTAACACCAGACGTAGCGATTATCGATCCTGAATTTGTATACTCTTTACCTCGCGTAGCTGTAGCTGATACAGGTATGGACGTATTGACTCATGCGATTGAAGCTTATGTATCTGTAATGGCAAGTGACTTTACCGATGGACTAGCAATCAAAGCGATTCAACTGGTATTCCAATATCTAGAACAGTCTGCTCTAACAGGCGACAAACTGGCTCGTGAAAAAATGCATAATGCTTCTACGATTGCAGGTATGGCATTTGCGAATGCATTCTTAGGTATTAACCATAGCTTGGCACACAAATGGGGTGGACAATACCATACAGCACATGGTCGTACCAATGCGATCTTGTTGCCACACGTTATCCGCTACAATGCGAAAAAACCAACTAAATTCGCATCGTTCCCTAAATATTCTCACTTTATCGCTCACGAACGTTATGCTGAAATTGCACGCATCCTAGGATTGCCAGCACGTACAACTGAAGAGGGCGTAAACAGCTTGATCAATGCTATCCGTGACTTGAACCGTAAATTAGGTATTCCAGAAACATTTGAAGCTTTGGGCTTTGATGCAAAAGACTTTGAATCTCGTGTCGATTACCTTGCTGACCGTGCATTTGAAGATCAATGTACAACAGCGAATCCTAAATTACCTTTAGTGACTGAACTAGCTGATGTATACCGTAACGCATTCTACGGTAGATTTGAATAAGTATACTTTTGAAATAGTAATCATGTAGATTGAAAAAAGGATCACTCCACAAATGCTTTTATAGCAGAGTCGTTGGAGATGATCCTTTTTTTCTTCTTATTTAAATGGTATCTCTAAAAATAGGCTCTCAAGATATGCTATTGAAAATAAAAAATAAAGCAAATATGGAAATTCACCTCATAACAAAAGAACGATCTCCTAGTTTGCGATATGAGCAGAACTAATGAGAGTCGTTCTTTTATTCGTAGAGAGGAGTGATGCAATGTCCAACATTATTCTATAGTGCGTAGATAGAATAATACAGAAATAGTGTGATATATTTCGTTGTTAGAAGTCGTATATTCCGGTATTATGCTACAGTTATTTGTTGCAAAATCTTATGTATATTTTTGTATTAGTAGATTGATATTACTGTGTTTACAGCATAATTAGTTGCTTGCTTATGCTGTAAAAGGATTTCTGAATATCTGTAATAGTTATTTTTAAAAACTGTTATAGATACAGAATGTGATAAAAATCATAATAAAAATGCGATTTTGTGATAAATGTCACATACTCTGCTTATGAATTACATCATAATAAAGACATAGCCGGAGGGAGAAAATAACAGCTTCCGGTATCGTACAGGCGAGACAAGCATTAGCTTAAACGCTTTTGTGATTTTATTCACAATAATGGAGGGATTATCAATGTCAGTTATCGAAAGAAATGTACAGGATAATTTAAAAAAAGATGCATGGCGCAATTTCAAATCAGGTAAATGGGCAAAACATGTAGATACTCGTGATTTTATTGAGCAAAACATTAGCGCATATCAAGGAAACGAAACATTCCTAGCTGGCCCTACTTCAAATACAAAAGACTTATGGGATATTATTTCTAAACTATCTAAAGAAGAGATCGAACGTGGCGGAGTATGGGATGTAGATGCTGCAACACCTTCTACTATCACTTCACATGGTCCTGGATACTTGGACAAAGACAAAGAACAAATCGTCGGTGTTCAAACAGATGCTCCTTTCCGTCGCTCGCTTCAACCGTTCGGTGGTATCAAAATGATGATCGATGCTTGTAAAGCGTATGGCTTTGAAGTACCAGAACAAATCATTGATATCTTCACTAATATTCGTAAAACGCATAACCAGGGTGTATTCGATGCTTACACTTCCGATATGAGAGCAGCACGTAAAGCAGGTATCATTACAGGCTTGCCAGATGCTTACGGTCGTGGACGTATTATCGGTGACTATCGCCGTGTAGCATTATACGGTGTAGACTTCTTGATCAATGAAAGAAAACAAGATTTGAATGACATGGAAGTTGACGTAATTGATGAAGAAGTTATTCGTCTTCGTGAAGAAGTATCTGAACAAATTCGTGCTCTAGGCGAATTGAAAAAAATGGCTGAAATGCATGGCTTCGATATTTCCAAACCTGCACAAACAGCTAAAGAAGCGTTCCAATGGGTATACTTCGGTTACCTTGCAGCAATCAAAGAACAAAATGGTGCAGCGATGTCTCTAGGACGTGTATCTTCTTTCCTTGATATTTATATCGAACGTGATGTAAAAGAAGGCACATTAACAGAACAACAAGCTCAAGAACTAGTTGACCATTTCGTTATGAAATTGCGTATCGTTAAATTCTTGCGTACTCCAGACTACAACGAATTGTTCAGTGGTGACCCTACTTGGGTTACAGAATCTATCGGTGGTATGGCTGTAGACGGCAAAACATTAGTAACTAAAAACAGTTTCCGTTTCTTGCACACATTATACAACTTGGGACCTGCACCAGAACCTAACTTGACTGTATTGTGGTCAGAACAATTGCCAGAAGCTTTCAAAAAATTCTGTGCTAAAGTTTCAATCGAAACAAGTTCTATCCAATACGAAAACGATGATCTTATGCGTCCGATCTATGGCGATGATTACGGTATTGCTTGCTGTGTATCCGCTATGCGTATCGGTAAACAAATGCAGTTCTTCGGTGCTCGTGCTAACCTTGCCAAAGCATTATTATATGCAATTAACGGTGGACGTGACGAGAAATCAGGCGTTCAAGTAGGACCTGAATATCCTGCAATCACTTCTGAAGTGCTTGAATATGACGAAGTCATGAAACGCTTCAAAGCAATGATGGAATGGTTAGGCAAATTGTACATGAACACATTGAACGTTATCCATTACATGCATGACAAATATAGCTACGAACGTATCGAAATGGCATTACATGATCGTGATATCTTACGTACAATGGCTTGTGGTATTGCTGGTCTATCTGTAGCAGCTGACTCATTGAGCGCTATCAAATATGCAAAAGTAACACCTATCCGTGACGAACGTGGTATTGCTGTAGACTTCAAAATTGAAGGCGAATATCCTTGCTATGGTAATAACGATGATAAAGTCGATCAAATTGCTGTTGAATTGGTAGAAACATTTATGGGTATGATTCGCAAAAACAAAGCATACCGTGGTGCAACACCAACACAATCAGTACTAACAATCACTTCTAACGTAGTATACGGTAAAAAAACAGGTACAACACCAGATGGACGTAAAGCTGGCGAACCATTCGCACCAGGTGCTAACCCTATGCACGGAAGAGATACAAAAGGTGCACTTGCTTCTCTAAGTTCTGTTGCTAAATTACCATACGAAGATAGCTTGGATGGTATTTCTAACACATTCTCTATCGTACCAAAAGCATTAGGTAAAGAAGAAGAAATCCGTAAATCAAACCTTGTATCTATGCTAGACGGATACTTTGGTAGCAACGCTCATCACTTGAACGTGAACGTGTTTGCTCGTGAACAACTACTAGACGCTATGGAACACCCAGAAAACTACCCACAATTAACAATCCGTGTATCTGGATATGCTGTTAACTTTGTGAAATTGACTCGTGAACAACAAATGGATGTCATCAACCGCACATTCCACGGATCAATGTAATACAAATTTTTAAAAATAATAAAGCAATAAAACTAACCAAAGCTTTTAACTGCTAACCAACAATGAATGATATAAGTTATATCTGAAAATGTAACTCTATCTGCTGAGTGAAGGCTATAGAATTATTTTGAAGAAGCGAAGCGTTCGCCTTTAAGATTCGGATATCGACTGCGAAAGCAGTTCATTCCAGATATCCGATCTTAACAGCGATCGTAAAAATAATCTATTGACGTAACGGAGCATGCTAGAGCGATACATTTTCACATAACTTATATACATCAACTCAGACGAAAGGGGTGATTGATCATGGTAAAAGGCCGTGTTCACTCGCTAGAAACGTTCGGTACCGTCGATGGCCCGGGCATACGATTTGTACTATTTATGCAGGGTTGTCTGATGAAATGCCAATACTGTCATAACCCTGATACATGGAATTTGGACGGAGGTAAAGTGATGGAGCTAGAAGAAGTGCTAGCTGAAATCGAACCTTACTTGAGTTACTACCGTTCTTCTGGTGGAGGATTGACTGTATCCGGCGGCGAACCAACGTTGCAAGCTCCTTTTGTTAGAGAATTGTTCAAAGCAGTCAAAGAACGTTGGAATCTCAGTACAACACTCGACAGTAATGGATTCAACGAACCTGGTAAAATCCATGAACTGCTTGAAGTCACAGACCTAGTCATGCTAGATATTAAGCATATTAACAATGAAAAGCACAAAAAATTGACTGGTGTATCCAATGAACGCACTCTACACACTGCACAATGGCTGTCTGACAATGGACGCAAAATGTGGATACGCCATGTATTTGTACCGGGAATTAATGATGCTGAAGAAGATTTGATCGCTTTAGGCGAATTTATCGGTACATTAAAAGGAGTAGAGAAGTTCGAAATTTTACCTTATCATCAGATGGGCATCTACAAATGGGAAGCGCTGGGACGCATCTATCCGCTGGATGGGGTTCCTTCGCCAACCGAAGCTGAAGTAGATCGTGCTTATCGTCTGATCGAACAAGGTCGTCGTCAAGTCTCTTGTGTCTAATCCTCCTCTTTATGAAAATAGATAGAATAACAACCATAGTCAGTAAAAAGGGTATACGAACGTGAAACCAGAAGTCCTTTCCAGTGTAATCAGGGAAAGGGCTTTTTGGTATGTCTTTTTGGTGTGTATAGGTATGTTATATATTTCGCTAGCTATACAGTGTCCTTACTTAAAAAAATTCCCCAAAACCCAAACTTTATCCGCTTGTTGCCTTACATATAGTTATCTATACTTAAATAAGGATCTAGCTAGTCATTTCATGCTCGGATAAAGACATCTTTTCAAAATAGGCTCAAGCTTAAGGGGGATACATATGAAAACGATTCAATTATCAGACCTGACCTTAGACCAGAAAATCGGGCAATTGTTTGTATGTGGATTTCATACAAATGTACCGAATGAACATATTACTGAATTGATAGAGAAATATCATATAGGTGGAGTGATTTATTTTCGCCGTAATATAGGAACAGCTCGTCAGATTACAGACCTTTCAGCAGGATTGCAACAGATTGCTCACAGGCAAGGATTACCTCCATTATTGATAGCAATCGATCAAGAAGGAGGAATGGTCAGCCGAATTGACCAGGACGAGATGAGTCTGATTCCAGGCAATATGACATTAGGAGCTGTAAATGATGTAAGTCTGACTTCTGCGGCTTCAGCGATAAGTGCACGCGAACTACGCACACTTGGAATTAATGTTAATTTTGCCCCATGTGTAGATGTAAATAATAACCCGCGTAATCCGGTTATTGGTGTGCGTTCCTATTCAGAGAAACCAGAAGTAGTAGCGAATCATGGAGCGGCTGCCATTCAAGCGATTCAACAAGAACAGGTAGCCGCTACAGCCAAACATTTTCCAGGACATGGAGATACAGAAGTTGATTCTCATTACGGCTTGGCTTCGGTGCCTCATGACAAGGCTCGTTTGGAACAGATAGAATTACTTCCTTTTCGGGCAGCTATACAAGCAGGGGTAGATATGATTATGTCTGCACATGTGATTTTTCCAGCGTTTGAACCAGAGTCGATTCCAGCAACTTTATCGCGTAAAGTATTGACTGATTTGCTTCGGACTGAAATGGGTTTTGACGGATTGATCGTAACCGATTGTCTGGAAATGCATGCGATTGCGAAGCATTTTCCGATTCCACAGGCAACAGTGATGGCGGCGCAAGCAGGAGCCGATCTATTACTGGTTAGTCATACGTTAGAGCATCAGATCGCTGCGATTGAAGCAATCAAAGAAGCTGTTCAACAAGGTCATCTATCTGAAGCACAAATTGATGCTTCGGTCGAACGTATACTTGCGCTCAAAGCAAAGCATCAAATGAACGCAGAACCTTACCCGGTAGAAGAGTGGACAGAGCGGTTAGGGCCGTCAACGATCGAACCGATTTTACGTGATATTGCAGAACGAAGTATTACACTTGTCAAAGATGAAGGGCAATTGCCTTTACAAAAAAACGATCAGGTATTAGTGATCTGGCCACAGGTCACCCGTCTAACAGAAGTCGATGAACCAACAGGGCATGATATCAGCTTTGCTCAAGCGCTTCGTAGTTATGGCATTAATGCTACGCAGATTATTATCGATTCTAGACCAGAACCAGAAGAGATTCAGCACGTGTTAGAGCAAGCTATTTATTATCCTAAAGTGATTTTTGCTGCGTATACATCATCAGGACTGTTACCTCTTGGACAGGCAGAACTAGCTCGTCAGTTATCTTTGTTATCAGATACAGCATTGATCGTAGCTTCTGTACGTAATCCTTATGATATAAATGATCTACCTGAGATCAAGACGTATATATGTAGTTATGAAAATCGAAAGTATGCTGTAGAAGCATTAGCCGCTGTAATCGCAGGAGTGAAGCCAGCACTTGGCAAGTTACCCGTTAGCTTAAACGATCAATATCAGATTCAATTATAGAACGTGATATCGTTTATTTTGTGCCTAGGATATGGTTCTATCTATAGCTGATAGGTAATATCTATCGCTAAAATAGGTTATTGGATTTATTTGTGGTAAAGTATAACTAATGACGTTTTCTGAGCACATCATGTAGTCAAAAACAGTCTATTCATCGCTGATGGATAAGGCTGTTTTTTATGTGATTTTTCGTTGTAATAGATGTGGCTGAAGTGTGAACAGATACGCATGTTGTAAGGTTTCTTCAACAACAGAGAAACTTTTTAACGTTTGGTGCGTCTTATTAATGTGCCAATTCGGGGGAAAGACCAATGTTTTTAGATGTACAAGACAGTAAATTGCTATGAGAAGGAGCCTAATAATGAAATTCAAGAAGACGTTACTAATTGCATTACTCGCTGTAGCTCAGACTGTTGCGACTGTTCCAGGAGCACAAGTTCATGCTGCTGAAGGCGATGTGGATAGCAGTATCGTACAAGATGTATACAATGATACTCAAGGTGCTGTAGGAGACGATACTACAGTGACTGATCCTAATGCAGTTACAGATCCTAACGCAGTGACTGATCCGACGACAGATCCTGCTGGTACAGTACCCACTGTTCCGACAACACCACCTACTACAGTTACACCTCCAGTAACTACACCGACAACACCTACTGTGGTGACTGATGTGTATTCTGCTGGTCCTAACAAAGTGATTTTTATGATGAACTCTAACCAGATTTATCAAGATGGTAAATTATACTTTTCAGATCAACCTATGGCTGTGAAAAGTGGAGTATCTTACGTATCGGTTCGCGCACTTGTGACCCGTGTCGGTCTGAAGCTTACATATGATGCTAAGACCAAAGAAACCATTATGCAAAAAGATGGTAAAGAATTACGCTTCAAAACAGACAGTAAGTACTACACTGTAAATGGTGTGAGCACTTTGATGAAAGGCCCAGCTTTTCAACAAAAAAATGTATTTATGGTTCCTTTGACTTCGATCACTCAAGCATTAAATATTCCTTATACTGTACAAGGTAAATTAGTGGTATTGGATCTAGTTGTCAAACCAACAGCTTCCTTTACTGTTTCACCTACTGCTATTTATGCAGGTCAAACATTGGTAACATACAAAACAAAATCTACCACTTCTGATGGAAGTCCTATCGCTAATGAGACATGGACAGGACGCGAAGATATTTTTGCAGAAGCAGGTCCTCATGTGATCACGTATTCTGTAATGGATTCATCTGGTCAATGGAGTGATCCGTACACGGTTACGATCAACGTACTTCCTCCTAACCAACCGCCAGTAGCGATGTTTAATACGAATCAAGAAACATATAGCATGGGTGAATTGGTAACTTACACGGATATGAGTACAGATGATGAAAATGCGATTACTCAAACAAAATGGGATAATAAGCAATTAGCATTCTTTACACCAGGTCCACAGACGATTACATTAACAGTAACTGATAAACATGGTGTAACTGGCACATATAGTAAAACGATCAATATAACAGATCAAACATTGTATACAGCAGAAGATTTCTATCCGCTGTTTACACCAACTGGAGATTCTTTCGACTTTAACGGTTCATTGATTCCAACATGGGCAACAGTAACAAATGCTCAAGTAAACGATGATCCAAGTCGCCTGATTCGTAGTAATAGTCCAGAAAGAGTGTTAACACACGGAATTGTATATCAAGAATATGCTTCTGGACCAACACGCTTTATGGTGCATCATTTGAACGAAACAGGTAGTACTCAAAAAATGTATGTAGTAGCAACGAATCCAAATGCTACGCCTGCAACTTTGAATATTCAAAATCAAGGTTTTGCTGGACCGGTTGCTTATGCTACAGCAGCAGGTAAAGTATCTGTTCAACGTTATTTCCAATCTATGCAAAGTGGAGCAGATGCACAAACAGTTGTTTTGCAACCAGGACAAAGCCAAGTAATCTTCAATAAACTTAATGCATCTGCAATGAAGAATGATACCGTTATTTCATTATTCGGTGATCTAGTGAGTGATTCTAATGTACAATACACAGTGATGATGATTGACGAAAATGCAGATCCTATTGCGGCACTTGCTACAGAACCTAAATTGGATCGCGATGGTATTCATAACCGTGGTACGTATGATAATTCTGTACGTAATATTCATGTAGCTGATTTGATCGGTAACACAACAGTTCGTATGCCTATCGGAGACAATAATAGTGATCCTAACTTAATGGGTACAGATCCAATGTCAATGACTGAAGCTTCTAACGCAGGTAACTTCGGTGTGTTATACAAAATCAAGTTAGATATGGTTGCACCTAACACAATGATTTCCTTTAATGCTCGTGGTGGTCGTTACTCTGGTTACATGTATGTAAATGGAGCAATCACAGCAATTAAAAATAATGGTGCAGCAACAACAGCGAATGATAATGTTGTGCTTTATCGTACAGGAACATTAGATACAGAAGCAGTAGAATTGTGGTTTACAGCAGCGCCTGGTAGTAACTTGCCAGTCAACTTGTTATTCACACAATTGCCAGCTAAAAAACAATAATCGTTTTATCAAAAAGCTCGGGTCAGTTTTTACTGATTCGGGCTTTTTTGCTTGTTCTGATATAATCATTAACTTTTACTAGAATCAATTGACGATTGTGTTCAAATAAGGCATGATGGAGAAATGTGTAATGATGTTCCAATACGCTTCAATTAGTAACGTAATCGCCATAAACTTTTGACGAATAATTACGCATCGCACACCGTTATGTTGTATAATAGTTATTATTACGAATAATACAATAATTCATGTAAACGATAAAAGATAGATTAGGACAGGAGGAATAACTCATGCTGTCGACAGAACAAATCATCGATACGATGTCAGCACAAGGGTTGCGAATTACAGATCAACGTCGCACATTAGCACGTTTATTTGCAGAAGCTCCCGGTTATCTGACCGCTAAAGATGTATATGACTATATGGGTAAAAAGTACAGTGGGCTTAGCTTTGATACGGTCTATCGCAATTTGCGTGTGATGCAGGAGCTAGGTGTATTAGAACAGATCGTTTTTGAAGATGGTGTCAAATTTAAAAGTCATTGCAGTCAAGACCATCATCACCATCATATGATCTGCTTACAATGTGAAAAAACGTATCCGATTGCTTTTTGCCCGATGGATATGACAGATATGCCTGAACAATTTGAAGTGGTCAAACACAAATTTGAAGTGTTCGGATATTGTAAAGATTGTCGTCAAGAAATGGGTGCTGGAGATGGCAAAGAAGGTCCCACTCTACATCTCAAACCATCTAAATTGATTGCTCATGAATATGATACTCATGAGCCTGCAGGTAAAAGCCAGTGAAGCGCAAATTGAGTCGTCGTGCGGTTCAGGCGCCGATCCATGTGTATCGCAAATTCATTTCACCACTCAAACCACCAACATGTCGCTTTTATCCGACTTGTTCTCAGTATGCTTTAGAAGCAATTGATATTCATGGTGTCGTCAAAGGTGTAGGATTAGCTGCCAGACGGATAGGGAAATGTCATCCTTTTCATCCAGGAGGATTTGACCCTGTACCGCCTGCCAAATCGAAGGATACATCTTTTTCAGTCACTAATCAGGAACAGCAAAATGCTTGACAGGTGATTTGGAAGTTCGGTATATTCATAACATCAAATATTATTTCCTGTGAATGGATAAGTAGATGAAAAATGCACCAGTACAGAGAGCCGGAGTAGCTGGGAACCGGTATGGTTAGCGTCATCGAATATGGTCCGGGAGGAACTGTAGTCAAGCATATGTCACGTATACATATGTAAGGCTTCAGCGTGAACCAGCGTTAATGGGCAGTCTGCAAAAGACTGAAAGAGTCTACTTCTGTAAAGGAGTAGAGAATTTGGGTGGTAACGCGTGAGTCTATGCTCTCGTCCCATATAGGGGCGGGGGCTTTTTTGCGTCCAGATATGGAAATGAGAACATAGCAATTTCAACATATTTAAGGAGGAATTATAATGTCAGCCAAACCTACTTTTTATTTGACAACACCAATCTATTACCCGAGCGACAAATTGCATATCGGTCATGCATATACAACTGTAGCCGGTGATGCGATGGCTCGTTACAAACGCCTAAGAGGATACGATGTTCGTTATCTTACAGGAACAGATGAGCATGGACAAAAGATCGAACGTAAAGCGTTAGAAAAAGGACAGACTCCACAACAATTTATTGATGGTGTAGTAGAAGGAATCAAAAAATTGTGGGATCAATTAGATATTTCGTATGACGATTTTATCCGTACCACTGAAGAGCGCCATAAAGTTGTAGTTCAAGAAATTTTTGATCGTTTGCTCAAACAAGGTGATATTTATAAAGGTGAATACGAAGGCTGGTATAGTATTCCAGATGAGACCTATTATACAGAGACGCAAATTGTCGATATTGAGCGTAATGCAGATGGCGAGATTATTGGAGGGAAAAGTCCGGATAGTGGACATCCTGTAGAATTAGTTAAAGAAGAATCTTATTTCTTCCGTATGAGCAAATATGCAGACCGTCTATTGAAATACTATCAAGATAACCCTGAATTTATTCAACCTGAATCTCGTAAAAATGAAATGATCAACAACTTTATCAAGCCGGGACTTGAAGATTTGGCCGTTTCTCGTACTACGTTTGAGTGGGGCGTACAAGTCAAAGGAGATCCTAAGCATATTGTGTATGTATGGATCGATGCACTTTCTAACTACATTACAGCATTAGGCTATGGAACAGATAATCCAGAATTATTCAACAAGTTCTGGCCAGCAGATATTCACCTGGTAGGTAAAGAAATCGTTCGTTTCCATACAATCTATTGGCCGATTATGTTGATGGCGCTAGATCTACCATTACCTAAAAAAGTATTTGGACATGGTTGGTTATTGATGAAAGACGGTAAAATGTCCAAGTCTAAAGGCAATGTGGTTGATCCGGTAACTTTAATCAATCGTTATGGTCTAGATTCTCTGCGTTATTATTTGCTACGTGAAGTACCTTTTGGTTCTGATGGTACATTTACACCGGAGAGTTTTGTCGATCGTGTCAATTCAGATTTGGCGAATGATCTAGGTAACTTGCTTAATCGTTCGGTAGCTATGGTCGATAAGTATTGTAGTGGTACTATTCCTGCTTATCCAGGTCGTCTACTTGAAGTGGATGGAACATTAGAAGATATCGCTGCACAGACGATCGAGAAAGTAGAAAATGCGTTTGAAAATCTTGAATTTTCTGTAGCTCTAACAGCGATCAGTCAGTTGATTAGTCGTACTAACAAATATATTGATGAGACGCAACCGTGGGTACTTGCCAAAGACGAAGCTAATCAACCGCAATTGGATTCGGTGATGTATCATCTTGTAGAAACTTTGCGTATCGTTTCTGTGTTATTGCAACCATTCTTAACACGTGCACCGAAAAAAATCTGGGCACAACTTGGCATTACAGAAGGCGAACTTACCGCTTGGGAAAGTATTCGTACGTATGGTCAGATTCCAGCAGGTACGACTGTTGTTAAAGGTGACCCTATTTTCCCTCGTCTAGATAGCAAAGAAGAAGTAGCTTATATCGTAGAAGCGATGGGTGGCGTATTAACAGCAGCAACTGAAACTACACCAGCTTCTGCACCTGTAGAAGTAGAAGTAGAAGAGTCACAAGCGCCTGAGATCAGTATTGACGACTTTGCCAAAGTCGAACTGCGCGTAGCTCAAGTGATCTCTGCTGAACCAGTTAAAAAGGCAGACAAACTGCTTAAATTACAATTGGATCTAGGTACAGAGCAACGTCAGGTTGTATCTGGTATTGCGAAGTTCTACACACCGGAAGAATTAGTAGGACGCAAAGTCATCTGCGTCACTAATCTTAAGCCTGTGAAATTACGCGGAGAAGAATCTAAAGGTATGATTTTAGCAGCTTCTCATGGCGATCAATTGACACTAGCTACAGTTCCAGACGGTATGCCGAACGGTGCTATTGTGAAGTAAAAGTATTTTCAAAAGATAAGTAAAGACCTTCCATGGAACAGCATATATGGTGTACACATGGAAGGTTCTTTCTATCGTTTGAATCGCGTGCAAAACTTGCCAACTCATGCGAATTAAATGTATGATTATTGAATCAATATTTGCTAAATGAATACAGTACGTAGTGAAAAAGGGGGAGCAAGATGCCAACGCCCAGTATGGAGGATTATTTAGAGCGCATTTATAAATTAATCGATCAAAAGGGATATGCGCGTGTCTCGGATATTGCAGAAGGGTTAGAAGTACATCCTTCGTCCGTTACAAAGATGATCCAAAAATTAGATAAAGATGAATATTTGATTTATGAGAAGTACCGGGGATTAGTGCTGACAAGCAAAGGGAAAAAGATGGGCAAACGCCTTGTAGAGCGCCATCAATTACTCGAAGATTTCCTGAATGTTATCGGTGTTAACCCGGATTATATATACAAAGATGTAGAAGGTATAGAGCATCACCTGAGTTGGAATTCGATCACTCAAATTGAAACATTGCTAGAATACTTCCGTCGTGATCCGTCACGTGTGGAAGCGCTACAGAATCTACAAAAAGAGCTGATTAGCGACTCGTAAGGCAGACATCTGTCGATCACTTGGCAGATGTCTTTTATTTTGTTCGCAACTTTGGTAACTGTCAGTCGTCTAATGTTATAAGCACCAAGCAACGATTTACTGGAGGTTTGAATTTATGAAAATGGTTCGTTTTATCGCTGTATTTTTAGTCATGTTGATGATTGTCCCTTCGATCAGTAGTACACTTCACGCCGCAGATTCGGATATTAAGATTATGCTAGATGGAGAACAGATACAAGGGGATGCTGCTCCTTACATAACCAGCAAGAGCAATGTAACGATGGTTCCTTTGCGCTTAGTGAGTGAAAATTTAAAAGCCAAAATCGGCTGGAATCAATCGACAAGTACTGTTACGATTACCAGCGATAAGCAAGTGCTGGTACTGACTTCCGGTCAGAATGCCGCTACGATCAATAACAAATCGGTTAGCTTAGATGCTTCGGTTGAAATGAAAAATGGTCGTGTGATGGTTCCGCTACGTTTTATCGGGGAAGGTCTTGGTCTTGATGTTAATTGGGATCAAGCCAACCAAACGGTAAATCTAGCAACAAGTAGCTATCAAGGTACAGGTAGTAAAAATAACAGTAGCAAGCCTTCTACAACTCCTACTACCAATACAGGAACAACAGATAATAGTAATAGTGGAAAAGCTCCAACGAGCACTGTAGCCAAAGATGGGCTTCGTGGTGCATGGATCTCTACTGTCTACAATCTAGACTGGCCGGCTACATCCGGTGCAACCAAGCAAAAGCAAGAATTTTCAAAATTGTTAGATGATCTACAAGGTATGGGGATTAATGCAGTATTCGTACAGGTTCGTCCTGCTGGAGATGCATTGTACAAATCTTCACTGATGCCATGGTCAAAATATCTAACCGGAACACAGGGCAAAGATCCTGGATATGATCCATTAGAGTATATGGTTGCTGAAGCTCATAAGCGTGGTATGGAATTCCATGCATGGTTTAACCCGTTCCGCGCAACAACCGATGCGAATACAAGCAAATTGGCAAGCAACAATGTAGTACTCAAACATCCTGACTGGGTGATAAAGTTCGATAATAAATATTATTTGAACCCGGGAATTCCAGCTGCTCGTCAATCGGTTATTGATACAGTGATGGAAGTTGTGAATAACTATGATATTGATGGTGTACATTTGGATGATTATTTCTATCCATATTCAGAGACCGCTTCGAACAAGTTCGGCGATGATAGCACCTATGCTAGTTACAACAGTGGTAAGTTCAAAACAAAAGCGGATTGGCGTCGTGGAAATATCAACAGTTTTGTTCAACAACTAAATACATCGATTCACAATTCCAAACCTGCTGTGAAGTTCGGAATCAGTCCATTCGGTGTATGGCGTAACAAATCTTCAGATATTACAGGTTCAGATACCAAAGCAGGCGTAACAGCTTACGATACAACGTATGCAGATACCCGCACATGGATCAAAAATGGTTGGATCGACTATATTGCTCCGCAAGTATACTGGAGCATGACACTTCCTGTAGCTCGTTATGATAAAGTAGTAGACTGGTGGGCAAATGAAACCAAAAATACAGGTGTCGATCTGTATATCGGTCAGGCGCTTTACAAAATCAGTACACCAGAAATCGGCTGGAACAGTTCTAACGAAATCATTAACCAGCTCAAATACAATGAGAAATACAGCAATATCAAAGGTAGTATTTTCTTCAGTGCTAAAGATTTGAAAAAGAATCCGCAAGGCGTATTAGCAAAATTACGTTCATACTGGGGATTGTAAGATAATATAAGATTACAAAAAAGGGATTTTATCAGCCAGATACTGAGGCGATAGAATCCCTTTTTTTGATTAAAAAAGTAATATGAATAAATATAGAACATTAAAATCTGAGAACATAATACCTAGATAGCAAACAAAAAGCATGATCTGTTCCTCGGTCAGAAGGAAAAGTCATGCTTTTTTTATAGATATAAATAGCTTTATGATAATAATTGCTATAGTGAACGGATCTGGATTCTATTCATTAATCTAGTGAAATTTAGGAGCTTCATCATCATCTTTTCCTTTATTGCCTTGAATCACTTGAAAAGGATAGCTCTTTTTCGGTTTGGATGAATGACTGCTAGATGGTCTAGCAGAAGTTGTTTTGTAGCTATTTTTCTGTGATCCATTCATTTTAGCCATAGTGCGTGCAGAAGGTTTGACTTTGGGGCCATTGTAACTTCGACCAGACATACCAGAAGTAGAACGCAGAACCAAAAACAATACAACAATTAAGATGATCGGTACAATAAGATTCGCCCAATTATATGTTGCAGGAGAAGCCACCATTTGGAATATTTCAAGAAACAGCCCGACCGCACCCAGTAACATAGCTACTCCAAAAACAATCAGTTGAACAGGTGATTTTCTCATTTTTATCATCCTTTCACAGGGTCAGGCGAAGAAGTGGTAACAGCAGAATGAACATGCTGTTGTTCAAGAGCAGCATCTAATTCACGCATGCGGTTGAATGAAGCAATAGAGACTTCAATTTGATCCAGTGTCGGTTCTTTTGTTGTTAACAATTGTAACCACAATCCGGGATATCCCAAATAGCGCAATACAGGTACTTCACGCAAGCTATTCGTAAATTTTAAAAATTCAAACGATACACCAATTACGACAGGCAACAAAACGATACGTTGGATAATACGCTCAGTTAGACTATCCCAACTGAATAGTGCATAGATAATCACTCCGATAATAACGGTTAATATAATAAAACTGCTTCCGCAGCGATAATGCAGACGACTATACTTTTGCACATTTTCCGGTGTTAATTCTTCACCATGTTCATAAGCTGTAATGACTTTGTGTTCAGCACCATGATACTGAAACAGTCGCTTAATCATAGGTGTCTGTGAGATCGCCCAGAGGTAGATCAACAGCAGAACAATTTTGATAACCCCTTCAAGCAACGTATGCAGTGCATGATTGTCAAAAGCTTTTCCAAATAATAAACTTTCGACAAATACAGGAACCAGTGTAAACACAAGCTTACCTACGATTAAAGAAAGAATACCGACTACTGCCACACCAAGCATCATACTAAGACTCATTTTCGATTCTTCTTTTTGCTTCTGCTCTGCGTATTCTTCAGGGCTCATCTGATCTTCGGAATAAGCATCAGCAGCATAATTCAGATGTTTGGAGCCTTTGGCACTTGAATCAATCAAACTTATAATTCCTCGCAACAATGGAATGCGGCGTAATGTTTTGACCCATGACTTATCCTGTCTAGGTACTTCTAAAAAGGTGATCTCACCATCTTTACGTCTTACAGCGGTCACATTCACATTTTTTCCACCGAACATAACGCCTTCTATTACTGCTTGGCCGCCATAGCTCGGAGGAGCAGATTGTTTTGACAAGTACAGTCACCCTTCCGTAGTTCGACATTATCGTGACTCACGAAATGCCTGATCAAGCTTATCTGTTCATTGATCATAGATAGAAATAAGCTTATCCTTTAATTGTAGCGGATTTAGCTGATTTTTACCAGAATACACTATGAGAAAGCCTAGAGAGAACAGATAAGATATTGTACTGCCTATTCTCAAAATTGCAATTGGTATGGTAAAATAATTTTTGGCTATTTCTCAGTTTACATTTGTCCAAAATGATCACAATACGACGATACAAAGAACCAAGCGAAGGTAAGATATTTTGTTTTGCAAAAATTATTTTTGATTTCACTAGCAGACGTCGTATTTTATTCTAAAACGCTGAAGGGGAGAGATGTAATTGAGTACACAACGTTTAAATAAGTTACGTCAAGCGATGCAAGAGCAACAATTAGAGGCATTGTTAATTACAAGTAGTGTGAATCGCAGATATTTGACAGGGTTTACAGGTTCTGCGGGTTATGTGTTAGTGACTGCACAGGAAGCTTACTTATTGACTGATTTCCGTTATATGACTCAAGCGCCAGAACAAGCCACAGCTTTTTCAGTTGTCGAACATTCGGCAAATGTAGTCGATACGATGAAAGAATTGTTGTCCAAAGGCAATATAAGTAAGCTTGGATTTGAACAAGATTTGGTGCCTTATAGCAGATATGCAATGTACAGCAAACATTTAGCACCGGTGGAGCTGGTTCCTGTATCCGGCATCATGGAAGAGATTCGTAATTTCAAAGACGCTGAAGAAATTGCTATTATCGAAAAAGCGACTGATATCGCAGATCGCACATTTAGCCATATCCTGAACTACATCAAACCAGGTGTAACAGAGCAAGAAATCGAACTTGAAATGGAATCCTTTATGCGCCGTCAAGGAGCAACAGGGACTTCATTTGAGACGATTGTCGCTTCAGGTGAACGTTCTGCTTTGCCTCATGGCGTAGCAAGCGAAAAAGTAATCGGTGAAAATGAATTTGTTACTTTAGACTTTGGTGCAATTTATCAAGGCTATGTATCTGATCTAACCCGTACTGTATTTGTAGGTACACCAACTGAAAAGCATCTTGAAATTTACAATATCGTTCTAGAAGCACAACTGAATACGCTTAAACATTTAAAACCAGGTATGAGCGGTAGAGATGCAGATGCACTGGCACGTGATGTTATTGCTTCTCATGGTTACGGTGAAGCATTTGGACATAGCACAGGTCATGGTATCGGTATGGAAGTGCATGAAGAGCCTCGCTTGTCTAAAATGAGCGATACGGTATTATCTCCGGGTATGGTCGTAACCGTAGAACCGGGCATTTATATTCCAGGGTTTGGCGGCGTGCGTATTGAAGATGATGTATTAATCACAGAAGATGGCATTCGAGTATTAACTCATTCCACCAAAGAACTTACGATTTTACCGGTATAACGAAAAGATTGTTCTGTCATGCAGGATGATGACTATCTTTTGCCGAATAAAATACCTGTATATGATGATATAGTATCCGATTGTTATGGGGTATAGTACAATATATAGGCTTCATAGAATTATGCAAGAGACCAGCTTTACCACATCTGAGGAGGCGTTATTTTGATTTCAGTAAATGATTTTAAAACAGGTTTGACCGTAGAAGTAGAAGGTAATATTTATTCCGTTTTGGAATTCCAACACGTAAAACCAGGTAAAGGCGCAGCATTCGTGCGTTCTAAATTGAGAAACTTGCGTAACGGTAACGTAGTAGAACGTACTTTCCGTGCAGGTGAAACGATCGCTCGTGCTCAAATCGAGAACCGTGGAGTTCAATACTTGTATGCAAGTGGTGACGAGCATGCATTTATGGATAACGAAACTTACGATCAATTCGAATTGAACTCCAAGCAATTGGAATGGGAATTGAAATTCTTGAAAGAAAACATGACAGTTAACATCGTTAGCTATCAAGGTGAAATTCTTGGAATTAACTTGCCAACAAGCGTAGAGTTGGCTGTTACAGAAACAGAGCCAGGAATCAAAGGTAACACTGCAACAGGCGCAACTAAAAATGCAAAATTAGAAACTGGACACACGGTTCAAGTTCCTATGTTTATCAACGAAGGTGACGTTCTAATCATCGATACTCGTGAAGGTAAATACGTTTCTCGCGCGTAGTACTTACTATATGTACCATCAAAAGAATGAGTGGCTTTATTGCCTGCTCATTCTTTTTTTAGAATAAAATACAATAAGGAGTATAGAAGATGGATAATCTTGAAGTTGTGTTTGATATACATATTTCTTATATAGATAAGCTATTAACAGATGAACTAGACATTATCTCAGCAAATATAAAATCTTCCCACTTCTATGATCAAGCGACTACTAAAGATATAGAGTTTGATGATATATATTCCTTCTCGGCATTTTTATTAAATCCAGGTACCGGAACAATATTGTTTAAAGTTCTTGAACTAGGAACAGAGTTAAAAGAGGTATTGCTTATCATTTCTTCAGATGCAGAATACATCACTGTAGAATTTAATTTTGTTGAGACTGAGTTGAGTTACGAAGGTGTATTAGACACGATGAAATGCTTACATATGCTTAATTATTTTCAAAAATTAATACAACTTTATCATATACCGTCTATCAAATTTGGTTATGAACCTGCTACTGATAAAGATATGTGTCTAATCGAGATTACAAAACATACTGATCTATTACCATCAGTTAGAAATCAATGGAAATTAAATAGAAAAGGATTTAACATAGAGTAAACATTCTAGTGTAGCTTTTTTAATTTACGGGTAGTACTTAACGCGTTCTCGTATTATACTGTTAAAGACTAAGCATGTTCATGCATTATTATGTATGAAACGCCTAAATACGCTGTTCAATCCGGGTAAAATATTGTAGAGATAATATACCCGTATCAAGTAGGGAGTGAAGAGGTCTTGGCTTTGTATGTCATGAAATTCGGCGGTAGTTCCGTCGGGGATACCGAGCGCATGCAACGTGTAGCAAAGCGCATTATTGAGAAGCAAGATGAAGGACACGACTGTGTAGTCGTTGTTTCGGCAATGGGAGATACTACAGATGATTTGATTGATCAGGCACGTCTGCTCAATCCGAATCCACCTGCTCGTGAAATGGATATGTTGATGACGACAGGTGAACAGATCTCGATGGCGATGTTATCGATGGCGATTCAGCATCTAGGTAGAGAAGCCGTATCGTTTACCGGCTGGCAAGCAGGTTTTGAGACAGAAGCGGAACATGGCAAGGCACGCATACGTAATATTCAGCCTGAACGTGTACTTAAAGCGATCGGAGCAGGTAAAATCGTGATCGTAGCGGGATTTCAGGGAATCACAGCAGAAGGCGAGATTACAACATTTGGACGCGGAGGATCAGATACAACAGCAGTTGCACTTGCAGCAGCTATTAATGCCGATACTTGTGAAATTTACACCGATGTTGATGGTATTTATTCCACTGATCCACGTATTGTGAAATGTGCTCGCAAACTGCAAGAAATATCTTATGACGAAATGCTAGAACTGGCGAATTTAGGGGCAGCGGTACTTCATCCGCGTGCTGTAGAATACGCCAAGCATAACAATGTACGCCTCGTTGTGCGCTCTAGCTTTAACTATAATGAAGGAACCGTTGTGAAGGAGGAGACAACTATGGAACAGGGAGCAGTCGTTAACGGCATTGCTTATGACAAAAATGTAGCACGTCTTACAATCCGTGGCGTTGCTGATCTACCGGGAGTACTTGCGAAAATGTTTGGAGAACTCGCAACTGCCAAAATAGACGTTGACCTTATCGTACAGAGCGGTGTGTTGGATGGCAAAGCAGACTTTTCCTATACAGTAAGTCTAGCAGATCGTGAACGTGCACTTGCAGTTATGGAAAGCTTGCGTAGCGAACTTCCTTTCAGTGAAGTCACTTCTGAAATTGATCTAGTCAAAGTATCGATCGTGGGTGCAGGTATGGTCAGTCATCCGGGTGTAGCTGCGCAAATGTTTGCTGCCATCTCTGCACAGGGAGTTAGTATTAAGATGGTAAGTACATCTGAGATCAAAGTATCCTGTGTAATCGAAGCAAGTCGCTTGCAAGATGTAGTGGCTGCACTTCATACAGCATATGGTCTGGATACCGAAGAACAAGCATTTGTAGGCGGCCCTCAAGACCGTCGTTAAATGAATTGTATTGCGATATAACTGCATAATAAAGCATAACATTTATAAAATTTGAAAGAGATTATTCCGATGCAAGGCTAACCTGAATGCAGTACTGTTTATAAGGGAGGAAGCTGTATGAATCATTATTCCGTTCCAATTATAGCGAGCCAAGACCTTGATAAGAGTGAAGCTTTCTATAGACGATTAGGATTTGATGTACTCCATGATTATGGTCATTACCGTATTCTGTCTGATAGACGCGGTTGGCATCTGCATTTGAATTATGTACCAGATTGGCCCAAAACAGTCGAAGACAATCCTTTCGGTTTATATTTGTATGTGGAAAATGTAGATGAGATAGCTGCACAGGTAAGTGATTTGATTATCGAAAAAGGAACACCTTGCGTAAAACCCTGGGGAGTATACGAATTTGCAGTGAGTGATCCTAGTGGTCTGCTTGTCCGCATCGGTCGAATAATTCCGCAAGATGAAGAGTAGAGCATTGGTTAATCTTCCAATCGCAAAATTGAAAATCAATAAGGAGTTGTTTACCAGATAACTGGTAGATGGATTCTTTATTAAAAAGGCGTGAACAAAGATGTTCACGCCTTTTTAATGAATGTGCTATAATACATAGCGTTATGTGTAACTTTCCGTGTACAACGGGCAATGAAGCTAAAGGAGTGAAAAATAGATGTTTAACTTAAATGAAATTAAAGAATTGATTCAATTGGTAGACGAGACATCTGTACAAGAAGTAGAAATCGAAAATGAAGGATCACGTTTAGTGATTCGTAAGCCAAGCAAAGCTGAGACTGTCTATGTACAGCAAGCGGCAAGTGCACCAGTAGCTACACCTCAAGCGGTGCAAGCGCCTGTAACAGCACCAACATCTGCTACCCCAGCGGCAGCACCGACTACTCCGGAAGTAGACCCTTCTTTACATACCATTGTATCGCCTATGGTTGGAACGTTCTATCGTTCTTCTTCACCAGAAGCGGCTCCTTTTGTAAGCACGGGTGATCAAGTCAACGATAAATCGACTGTATGTATTATCGAAGCGATGAAGCTGATGAATGAGCTTGAAGCAGAGACTAAAGGAACAATCGTAGAGATTTTGGCAGAAAACGGACAGCTTGTTGAATACGGACAGCCATTATTCTTAGTAAAACCGGAATAAGCAAGACATTGCTTTTGCCAAATCCCGGAGGAGGAAACGTAAAATGAAATTTCATAAAATACTGATAGCGAATCGTGGAGAAATTGCGGTTCGTATTATCCGTGCTTGTCGCGAACTAGGCATAGCTACTGTAGCTGTCTATTCTGAAGCAGATCGCGAATCATTGCACGTACGGTTGGCTGATGAAGCATACTGCATCGGGCCGACTTTATCCAAAGATAGCTATCTAAACTTAACCAACTTAATGAGTGTTGCGACATTGACTGAATGCGATGCTGTTCACCCGGGTTATGGTTTCTTAGCTGAAAATGCAGATTTCGCAGAGATCTGTGAATCTTGCAATATTACGTTTATTGGACCATCACCAGATGCGATTACACGTATGGGTGATAAGTCTGAAGCGAAGCGTACGATGATTGCCGCAGGCGTACCGGTTATTCCGGGTTCTGACGGAATCGTAGAAGATATGGACGAAGCGATCGTGATCGCGCGTGAGATTGGTTACCCTGTCATTATCAAAGCTACCGCAGGTGGTGGAGGTAAAGGGATTCGCCTTGCAGAAGACGAAGAATCACTGATCAAACAAATCACAGCTGCTCAACAAGAAGCGCAAAAAGCGTTTGGTAATGGTGGCGTTTATTTAGAAAAATATTTAACGTCGATGAAGCATGTGGAAGTGCAGATTATTGCAGACAAACATGGTAATGCAGTTCATTTAGGTGAACGTGATTGCTCGGTACAACGTCGTCGTCAAAAATTGGTTGAAGAAGCACCTTGTCCTGTATTATCTCCTGAATTGCGCGAAGAAATGGGAGCGGCGGCTGTACGTGCTGCTGTTGCTGTTAATTATTCAGGTGCAGGTACACTGGAATTCTTGCTTGGAGAAGATGGACAATTTTACTTTATGGAAATGAATACTCGTATTCAAGTCGAACATCCAGTTACTGAAATGGTAACGGGAATAGATTTGATTCAGGAAATGATTTCTGTAGCAGAAGGCAATCCACTTTCTTTCCGTCAAGATGAAGTAGTGATCAACGGATGGTCTATGGAATGTCGTATCAATGCCGAAGATCCTGAACGTAACTTTATGCCAAGTCCAGGTAAGATTGATTTTTACTTACCACCAGGTGGTCCGGGTGTACGTGTAGATAGTGGCGCATATCCAGGATATACGATCAGTCCTTACTATGATTCCATGATCGCGAAGTTGATTGTCTGGGCTCCAACTCGTGAGCAAGCTATTGCCAAAATGAAACGTGCTTTAGATGAATTTGCGATTGAAGGTATTTATACTACGATTCCTTTCCACATGCGTCTATTGAATCATGAGACATTTGTACGTGGCGATTTTGACATCAAGTTCCTTGAGGAAAACGAAGTCTAAGCTTGTTTGTCAATGAATCATTCACATGTTATATTTAGTTTACTTAGCAGGAGGTGTATAGATAAATATGAGTACGTTACCGACTGAATTTGAGCGGACAGATATAGGTGAGATTCAGATTGCTCCCGAGGTCATTGAAGTGATCGCAGGTCTAGCGACAATTGAAGTAAAAGGTGTAGCAGGCATGAGTGGCGGCTTTGCCGGTGGTATTGCTGAATTGCTCGGTCGCAAAAATCTTTCTCGTGGTGTGAAAGTAGAAGTAGGACAACGTGAAGCAGCTGTAGATGTCTCTGTGATTGTTCATTATGGACATCGTCTACCTGAAGTGGCAGCTGAGATTCAGCGTAATGTCAAACGTTCTATTGAAACGATGACTGGTCTAACTGTAGTTGAAGTAAATGTACAGATTCATGATGTGCATTTAGAGACGACAGAGAAGAGCAGAAGCGAAGAAGTAGAATTTTCACAGCGGGTCAAATAAGCACGAAAAGCAATCATAAACCCCCGACGTAACAGTCAGGGGTTTACTATGTTTACTATAATGTAAAGGGGCTGCACACTCTTGGCTAAAATTATAGACAGACTGCTTTTATTTATTTACAGTCTGAGCATTGGAATCTTGTCTGTGCTTGCAATCCTTTTACTAAGTGGCAAAGTGCCTGTAGAATTGAATGATCGTAACGAACAAAATCTGTATATTACGATTGTGATTGTAGCTGTAATCTTATTTTTGCTAAGTATCCGCTTTTTCTATCTATCTGTGCGTTCAGAGCGTGGACATCATCATTCGGTGCATCAACGTACAGAATTTGGGGATATTCAGATTTCACTGGAAACGGTAGAAAATATGTGCCTCAAAGTAGCCGAACGTTCGCGTGGTGTACGTGATGTCAAAACGCGTGTGCGGGTGATCGAATCGGGTCTTGAAATTATGATTAGAGCGATCGTAGACGGAGAAAGTTCTATTCCAGAACTGACGGAAAATATGCAAAAATCGGTTCATGATCAGGTCGAAGAAATTACAGGTATTCCGGTATCCTCGGTATCGGTGTTTATAGCGAATATCGTTCAATCTCCTGCATTCAAAAGCAGAGTGGAGTAGAAGGGAGTTCTCCTTATGATATGGAAAGCGATCTGGGAAACTCATGGAGGACGGATAACAGGTGTAGCCGCAGGTCTTTTGTTCGGAGTATTATATGTGGTAGTTGGTTTTTGGGATATGTTGTTCTTTGCACTGTTAGTGTTCATAGGCTATAGCGTCGGCAAGCATAAAGATATGCGATTAGGCTCTGTCATTCCCTGGGAACGGGTGAATGCGTGGATATCGGATCGCTGGCGCCCGTTTAAATGAACCTGTCATACCTCATTCCCGGACTACGTATTGGATCATAAATTATACAGCCGGGCATGATGTACGACAGGTTTTTTGGTATGCTAGAAGATATGAACTTGAAAGATCGATAGATGCGAATAGGTTGTCGTGAGTACAATAAATGAATTGAAAATAATAAGGTACACAGGATAGTAGGCTGAATGTAGATATAGCTGCTTATCCATACCGGGAGGAACCCAAGAATGAAAAGAAGATTAGCACGTGAGATCGTTGTACAAAGTCTGTACCAAATGGAAATGAACGATGTAAAAGCAGAAGAAGCGATCGAAATGTTGCTGGAAGAAGCAGCACAAGAAAACGAATCTGAAGTTGAAATTCGTGATGAAGCCAAATTAAAAGCATATGTACTTGATATCGTAAACGGTACATTTACGAACAAAGAAGCGATTGATCACTTATTGGAAGAGTATTTGAAAGGCTGGCAGATCAGCCGTCTATCTCGTGTAGACAGCCAGATTTTGCGTCAAGCCGTCTATGAAATGGTATTCCATAATGATGTACCTGCCAAAGTCGCTGTCAATGAAGCGATCGAATTGTCCAAGCATTTTGGTACAGAAGAATCCGGTAAATTCGTTAACGGTGTACTGGGTAAAATGATTCAAGATCTGGATAAATTAAAAGAAGCGCGTACAGAAGCAGAATAATCATTTTTTTAGAGTAAACGATCATCAGACATCAACGATAAACGTCAAGCAGTTGAACGATAAAACTTAATTTTCCGAACAGGTAAAGGAGCGATTATCATGACAGCAACAATTATCAATGGTAAACAAATAGCAGAAGACATTCGTGAAGGTATCCGTCAAGAAATGGAACAATTGAAAACAACAGGTTTCCAACCAGGGCTCGCTGTTGTACTGGTAGGGGAAGACCCTGCTTCACAAGTATATGTGCGCCATAAAGAAAAAGCTTGTCATGATCTTGGCTATTACTCTGAAGTACACCGTCTACCATCTACAACTTCGCAAGAAGAATTGTTAGCGATGGTCGATCGATTGAATAAGCAAGAAAATATTAACGGCATTTTAGTGCAACTTCCATTGCCAGAGCAGATTGAAGAAAAAGCAATTATCAATGCGATTTCTCCAGAAAAAGATGTCGATGGTTTTCACCCGATCAGCGTAGGAAATCTGGTTATTGGTGACGATAGCCTATTGCCTTGTACACCTGTGGGCGTAATTGAATTAATCAAGCATGCAGGCGTTGAGATTTCGGGTAAACATGCTGTAGTCATTGGACGCAGTAACATTGTAGGTAAACCAGTATCTCTGTTATTACAACGTGAAAATGCAACAGTAACGATGTGTCACTCCCGCACAAGCAATATGAAAGAATTAGCCAAACAAGCAGATATTCTGGTAGTAGCGATCGGAAAAGCTAACTTTGTCGATGCTAGCTATATCAAGCCCGGTGCTGTCGTTATCGATGTAGGGGTAAATCGTCTGGATAACGGTAAGCTTGCAGGCGATGTTGATTTTGAAAGTGCGAAGCAAGTATCCGGTCCAATTACTCCTGTACCCGGCGGTGTAGGCCCAATGACGATTACGATGTTAATGCAGAACACTCTGGTCGCTGCGAAACGTGCTCACGGCTTGAAGTAAGGAAGGCGGCTGATGGTATGCAGCAGCAAAAAGTCTATTCAATCAAAGAAATAAACAAATATATTCGGATGAAAATGGAATCCGATCCATTGTTGTCCGAGGTGTGGTTACGCGGTGAAATTTCGAATTTCACCCATCATTCCAGTGGACATATGTATTTTACGTTAAAAGATGAAAGCAGTCGTATCAAAACGATTATGTTTGCTTCTCACAATCAGCGTCTTCCTTTTATACCTAAAGAAGGCGCTAGAGTGATGGCAAAAGGAAATATCTCTGTATTTGAGCGGGACGGACAGTATCAATTTTATGTGACGCAAATGCAACCGGATGGCATAGGAAGTCTATATCTTGCCTATGAACAGCTCAAGCAGAAGTTAGAACATGAAGGTCTTTTTGATTCTACACGTAAGCGTCCATTACCTCTGTATCCCAAAGTGATCGGTGTGATTACTTCCGGTACAGGAGCAGCAGTGCGAGATATTTTAACAACGATTCGTAGACGATATCCGATCGTTAAGATTGAAGTCTACCCTGTACTGGTGCAAGGAAAAGGAGCAGGAGCTTCTGTCGTCAAAGCGATCCAAAATTTCAATCGTATGCAAGAAGCAGATGTATTGATTGTCGGTCGTGGTGGTGGATCACTCGAAGAATTATGGGCGTTTAATGAAGAAATCGTGGCACGTGCTATCGCTTCTTCAACGATTCCTATTATTTCTGCGGTCGGTCATGAGACTGACTTTACGATTGCTGACTTTGTAGCCGATCTTCGTGCTGCAACGCCTACAGCGGCGGCAGAGCTAGCTGTACCGAATATCAATGAACTACGCGCTCAAGTAGAACAACGGCGTAGACAACTTAAGCAAGGGCTGTTACGTCTATCTCAGCGTCAACGTGAACGACTAGAACGTCTACGTCGTGCACCTGTGTTGTTACATCCGCAACGTCATCTGGTTCAACATATGACGAGATTAGATATGTTAGAAAGACGGTTAAGTAGCAGTCTACAGCGTCGTGCTCATATTCAGCGTGATCGTCTGGGACGATTCAACCAGCGCTTAGCCCGTCATAATCCGCAAGAACAATTGATTTATGCTCGTCGTCGTACAGACGTAGCACGTCAACAACTGGAACTTCGTATGAGCAGTATTTTACGGCAAAAGCAACAAAAGTTGGGCTTCGGTATGAAGCAATTGGATGCGCTTAGTCCGCTTAAAGTGATGGCTAGAGGGTACAGTCTGGTGTATGACGAAAAAGAACAATTGGTCAAATCTGTACAGCAGGTGCAACAAGGCGATGCTATTATCGTCAATGTAGAAGATGGACAATTGAATTGTCAGGTGACAGAGATCAAGGAGGCGGCAACCGATGGCAAAAGCTGAAAAAGAAAAAGAGTTAAACTTCGAAGAAGCAATGGATCGTCTGGAAGAAATCGTCTCCGAACTGGAAAATGGAGATGTTCCATTGGAAAAAGCAATCGACCTTTTTCAACAAGGAATGAAATTGTCTCAAGTCTGCGGTTCGAAATTAGAGCAAGTGGAACGCAAAATCGAAATGATCGTAGAGGAAGATGGCGAACTGCGCAAAAAGCCGTTTGATGCATCAGAAAGCGGTGGCAGTATTGACTAATCGTCCGGATCTACAAACATATATGCAAGAGATTGCTACTTATGTGGGCGATCAACTGAAATTTGTTTTACCGATTGAGTGGAGTGTACCGGTCAATCTACAAGAATCGATGCAATATTCATTAATGGCAGGTGGCAAAAGACTGCGTCCATTATTCGTGATTGCCGCCGCTGAAGCTTTGGGTGGAAGCCGTCAAGCAGCTCTTCCTGTAGCTTGTGCTGTAGAAATGGTGCATACGTATTCACTTGTGCATGATGATCTACCAGCAATGGATAATGACGATTATCGTCGTGGTAAATTGACGAATCATAAAGTATACGGAGAAGCGATGGCGATTTTAGCGGGTGATGCGCTGTTAACGCAAGCGTTTTACACCGTAACCGAAGCAGCCAAAGCCGGTGTGCCTGCTGAAGCGGTATTAGCGATTATTAGCGATATGTCTGAATATGCAGGACCGCGCGGGATGGTAGGCGGTCAGGTGGCTGATATGGAAGGCGAGCAAGGTATGACCGAAATTGCTCAACTGGAATATATTCATTTGCACAAAACAGCCGATCTATTTATGTTCTCTTTGACTGCTGGTGCACGTACAGCGGGTGCAACTGAAGAACAGCTAGATGCCTTACGACGCTTCGGTTCTGACCTCGGTCTAGCGTTTCAAATTCAGGATGATATTCTGGATGTGATTGGAGACGAGGCATTACTGGGTAAAAAGACACAAAGCGATATTAAAGCTCAAAAAGTGACGTATCCTTACTTTATAGGACTCGAAGCTTCTCAAGCTGAGGTAGAACGCTTAACGGAAAGTGCGAAGCAAGCATTAGCAGAAGCTAATCTAGCAGATTCACAACGACTAGCCGAAATTGCAGATTATTTGATGAAAAGAGATCATTAATCGCAAGGTATGATCATTTTTGTTCGTCTATACGTATATAGGATAGACATTCATTATTCAGATACATCCATTTAGGCATTTTCGAAAAAAATGGAATGTTGTGATATAGTGAATAATAATATAAAAGATAGATGAAAAGTTAGGCAAGGTAAACATTATAATTTTAAAACCAATTGGATGTAGATAAGCATTCAACAAGGAAAGCGGGGAAATGGTGTGCTGCTTCCACAGATTCATCAACCAAGTGATCTTAAAGATCTAACAACAGAGCAATTAGCCGATTTAGCAGGTGAGATTCGTCAATTTCTGATCGAAAAATTGTCAGCAACTGGCGGGCACCTTGCTTCTAATCTGGGTGTAGTGGAGCTCACCCTGGCACTTCATTATTTGTACGATAGTCCAAAAGACAAAATGATTTTTGATGTTGGACATCAAGCGTATGTGCACAAAGTATTGACAGGACGGATGGATCGTTTTGATACATTGCGTAAATATAAAGGATTGTGCGGATTTGTCAAACGGAATGAAAGTGAACATGACGTATGGGAAGCTGGACATAGCAGCACTTCTTTATCTGCGGCTATGGGTATGGCACTTGCACGTGATTTCAAAAAAGAAGATAACAAAGTTATCGCGATTATTGGTGATGGTGCGTTAACAGGCGGTATGGCATTTGAAGCATTGAACCATATCGGTCATGAGCAACGTAAATTGACAGTTATTTTAAATGATAACGAAATGTCGATTGCTCCAAATGTAGGCGCAATGCACAAATATCTAGGCAAAATTCGCTCGGATAAAAATTATTTGCGTGCTAAAGATGAAATGGAATCATTGATCAAAAAGATTCCAGCAATCGGTGATAAAATTGCCAAAACGGCTGAAAAGCTTAAAGATACGCTGAAATATGCTATGGTATCGGGTGTACTATTTGAAGAATTAGGATTCACTTATCTAGGACCTGTCGATGGTCATGATATTCCTAAATTGTTGGAAACGTTGCAACAAGCGGATAATGTAGAAGGCCCGGTAATGATTCATGTCGTAACGATCAAAGGTAAAGGATATCTACCAGCAGAAGCGGATTCCTACAAATGGCATGGAATTACACCATACAAAATTGAATCCGGTCAAGTACTCAAAGCAGCAGGCGGTCATCCGATGTATACTGAAGTATTCGGTCAGACATTGATCGAACTTGCAGAGCAAGATGAGCGGATTGTAGCAGTGACACCAGCGATGCCAGGTGGTTCAGGATTGTTCCCATTTGCAGCGCGTTTCCCTGATCGTATGATTGATGTAGGGATCGCAGAGCAACATGCAGCTACGATGTGTGCGGCACTTGCAATGGAAGGCATGAAACCTGTCTATGCGGTATATTCTACATTTATGCAACGTGCGTATGATCAGATTGTGCATGATATTTGTCGTCATAATGCAAATGTAATGTTTGCCATTGATCGTGCTGGCTTTGTCGGTGCAGATGGAGAGACTCACCAAGGGGTATATGATATCGCATTTATGCGTCATATCCCGAATATGGTCATTATGATGCCGAAGGATGAAAATGAACTTCGTCATATGATGAAAACAGCTCTTGATTACAATGAAGGCCCTATCGCTTACCGTTATCCACGTATTAACGGCTTAGGTGTTCCTTTGGATCAAGTGTTAACAGCTATTCCTATCGGACAATGGGAAACGGTACGTGAAGGGGAAGGTTACGCGATTCTAGGTTCTGGGCCGATGGTTCAGCTTGGATTGGAAGTAGCCGATGAACTGAAACGTGACGGTATGAATGTGTCTGTAGTGAATGCGCGCTTTATGAAGCCGTTAGATGAGCAATTATTGCTTGATCTAGCTGCAAAAGGTACACGTATGCTTGTTGTCGAAGAAGCTTCCCAAGCAGGTAGTATGGGTAGTGCTGTGCTTGAATTCTATGCTTCAAAAGGATTACACGATGTTGCTGTAGGCATCATGGGTGTACCGGATGAATTTATCGAACATGGCAGTATCAAAGACCAACAACGTGAAGCAGGATTAACTACTGAAAATATCGCTACTGCTCTCAAAGCGCTTGCGCCAGGCGAAGCGATTACATTTCACAAAAACTCAGTCTAATCTTTTTATAAATACACCATAAGATCAACAGAAGCGAAGCGGAGAGTATTTTGTCCGCTTCGTTTCATGTTGTTATCTCATTTTGCAAGCTAGGAGATATCCAATCATGGCAAGTGATAAAGAACGAATTGACGTCTTACTCGTCGAACAAGGCTACTACGAGAGTCGTGAGAAAGCCAAAGCAGCCATTATGGCTGGATTAGTCTATGCAGGCACAGAACGTCTGGAGAAGCCCGGCATGAAGATCGCTCGGGATACAGATCTTAATGTCAAAGGTTCTGTTCATCCATATGTAAGTCGTGGCGGATTGAAGCTAGAGAAAGCACTCAAACATTTTGAAATCCCGATGACAGGACGAACGATGCTTGATATTGGTTCTTCAACAGGAGGATTTACCGACTGTGCATTACAACATGGAGCCGAATATGTATATGCGATTGATGTTGGTTACAACCAGCTTGATTGGTCACTTCGAAATCATCCACAAGTACAGGTAATGGAGCGGACGAACTTCCGTTATATGACACCGGATCAACTGGAAGGTCCACGACCTAATTTTGCAAGTATCGATGTATCCTTTATCTCGCTACGATTGATGTTACCACCGCTCAAAGACTTGCTAGATCGTCCTGCTGATATTGCAGCACTAATTAAGCCTCAATTTGAAGCCGGTCGTGACAAAGTGGGCAAAACAGGCGTTGTACGTGATCCGAAGATTCATGAAGAAGTATTGCTACATGTGCTTACTTTTGCCAGAGAAATCGGATACGTATTGAAAGGTGTTACTTTTTCACCGATTACCGGGGGAGAAGGGAATATTGAATTTCTAGCTCACTGGTATCTGCCTTCCGGTGAAGGAGACGATACTGCCGAGCAACTGGATGTTATCGATATTCCTGCACTTGCTTCGCAGACGGCGCTTGAAGCGGCTCATACGTTTCGCGGGGGTTCCGCTAAAAAGTAAAAATAATAAAGATCGATCGATATGGATTCAAACACAACAAAGACCTGATGTTCGGTGTATGTTACTGAGCTCAGGTTTTTTTGTTCGTATGTATTGATTCAACTGGAAGAAAAAACTAATTCCAAAAGACTATTGATTTACGAACAGGTATTCCTATATAATGAGAACGAACGTTCCGACTATAGCGCTTAGCACTATCAGTGTAGCCTATATGCTTCATAGCGAATTGACTCAATTGAGATCGCTGAAGCTTGGACCTTCTCGTTCTGGATGTTACAATAGGATAATCTGTTCGGCTAATGATCAATGATCCTCATATCTACAGTATTTTCCATTCACAAAAAGGAATATACGTATATGTTCACGAATAAAGATGTGAGCATGTTCTGTGTATGGTGCATAAATACACACAGATAGAGATAGCGGAAGGTTAAGACTATAGAGAGCACATCACAAACGGAGGTCTTTATGAAGGGACAACGACATATCAAAATACGGGAGATTATCACCCATCAAGATATCGAAACTCAAGACGATCTAGTCGAAGCATTGCGTAATGCAGGCTTTCAAGTAACACAAGCAACCGTATCACGGGATATTAAAGAACTATTACTAATCAAAATTCCAACGGATGACGGAAGGTATAAATATTCATTACCAACGGATCAACGTTATAACCCGGTGCAGAAGTTAAAGCGTGCATTGGTGGACAATTTCTTGCAAGTAGATTTTACAACTAATCTGGTGGTTATGAAGTTCTTACCAGGTACAGCGAATTCAATCGCAGCGCTTATCGATAATATGGAATGGCCTCAGATTATGGGAACTATTTCAGGAGACGATACGCTACTGATTATTTGCCGTCAACCGGAAGACAGCCAACAGGTGATTGATCAAATTATGAGCTTTATCTCGTAATCATCAATCTCGTTGTAATGGATACATTAATGTTCGGCTCGGCACACAAGCGGTCAGCCTAACAGCATGAGCTTGATCCATCTCGGTCTAAAAGCGTTGCTCTATAGTCTTTTATACGAAGAGGAGTGAGGCTCATGCTAGTTATGCTGAGCATTAAAAACCTGGCTGTTGTTGAAGAAATCGACGTTTATTTTCATAAAGGATTCCATGTACTGAGCGGTGAGACAGGTGCAGGTAAATCAATTATTATTGATGCATTAGGTCTAATTGCAGGTAGTCGAGGTTCAGCGGAATTGGTACGTTACGGAAATGATAAAGCTGAGATGGAAGCGTTATTCGAGCTACGTGGAGATCACCCGGTATGGGATACGATGTCACGGCTTGGCATTCAGGGAACCGCAGAAGAACATCTAGTCATTCGCCGTGAAGTGACAGCGAGTGGTAAGAGTACTGCGCGTATTAATGGACAGTTAGTGAATCTGACGATGTTGCGTGAGATCGGTGAGCAACTGGTCAATATTCATGGACAGCATGAGCACCAATCTTTGATGAAGCCAGAACGTCATCTGAGCTTGCTAGATACATTCGGATTTGCTGATATCAATCCAGTGAAAATTCAATATCAACAACAATATGCAGACTATGCCAAAGTAGAACGTGAATTACGTGATCTACAAGAAACCAGTCAGAAAACATATCAAATGCTAGACCTATACCGTTTCCAACTTGAAGAAATTGCGTCAGCAGAACTTGAAGTAGGAGAAGATGATCTATTACAAGAAGAACGTCTACGTCTATCTCATAGTGAGAAAATGATGGAAGCGATCGTAGGTGGATATCATTCGATCAATGGAGACGGCGGTATGGGTTCTGTAACGGTCGCTATTTCACAGCTAGAAGATGTAGCTCGTTACGATTCCAAAGCATTAGATCCAATTTTAGAGCAGTTACAATCGGCTTTTTATCAGTTGGAAGATGCTGCTTATCAATTGCGTAGCTATCGTGAAAATATCGAATTTAATCCAGGTCGTCTGGAAGAAGTAGAGACTCGTCTGAATCAGATCTCTGGTCTGCGTCGTAAGTATGGAGACAATGTAGAAGAAATTCTGACCTACTATGAGAAAATTCAACATGAGACAGATCTGCTTGAAAATAAAGACGAACGTCTGGCTGAAATGACAGAACGTCGGGATCGCTTACGGGATAAATTGCTTCAGACTGGTGAGAAACTAAGTAAGATTCGCCGTAAAGCAGCAGATGAACTGGCTAATCAAGTCGAAGCAGAGCTTAAACATTTGCAAATGGAACGTACTTCACTACGTGTCAATATGGATTATATTGATGATCCTAATGGAGCAGAGTGGAATGGACGAACAATTCGCGTTACCCGTCAAGGGATCGATAATGCAGAATTCCTGATCTCTCCTAACCCGGGTGAACCTTTACGTCCACTGGGTAAAATTGCTTCCGGTGGTGAGTTGTCACGTATTATGCTTGCACTGAAAAGTATCTTTGCTCGTCATGATCAAGTCCCTGTACTGGTATTTGATGAAGTTGATACAGGGGTGAGTGGTCGGGCAGCTCAGTCGATTGCAGAGAAATTGTTCAAATTATCTGCTGATTGTCAGGTATTCTCGATTACTCACTTACCGCAAGTAGCTTGTATGGCAGATCATCAATACCTGATCGAAAAGAATATTATTGGAGATCGCACAGCGACTCGTGTGACTTCGCTTCATGAAGATGGACGTGTCGGTGAACTGGCTCGTATGCTAGGTGGAGTAGAGATTACCGAGAAAACGAATCATCATGCTCATGAAATGTTGAAGCTTGCTGAAGCGCGTAAAGATAGTTCTACGTATGCAGTACACTAAGCAAATGCACAAGTGATGCTCAAGTCAAAAGGAAGAGCTTAAAGCTCTTCCTTTTGTGTTATACATATAGATAAGGTCTGTTCATCAACCAAGTTAGCAAATATGGAAAAATAATCCGCTTTTTTACATTCGACAGCAGGAATACCCTTGTTGATGTCGAAAACTATACTAAAGAGTCCAAAACAGTCAAATTTCTGTAAAGACTTTGTGATCACTGTGATTAAAGTTCAAATATAGTCTTCAATCATTCCCAAACAGTCTAATGATGCAAGTCCAACGAACCGCTATATCATAGTCAAAGAAAACTCATAAGGAGGAATTATACCGTGTCAGATATCAAAGTATTATTAGCGGACGATAATCGTGAATTTACCAATATGCTTGCTGAATATATTTCCAATCAAGAAGATATGGAAGTAGCAGGTATCGCATTTAATGGGGAAGAAGTATTGCAGATGATCGATCAATTACCAGATCTTCCAGATGTGTTGATCCTGGATATTATTATGCCACACCTCGATGGATTGGGCGTACTAGAACGCTTGCGGGATATGAATCTATCTCCAGCACCGAAGATTATTATGCTGACTGCATTCGGTCAAGAAAATATTACACAACGTGCAGTACAACTGGGTGCGTCTTACTACATCCTCAAGCCTTTCGATATGGAAGTACTGGTAAGTCGTGTGCGCCAATTGGTAGGATCGCCGATTACCAATAGCGGTGGCAATATGCAACCAGGTAATAGCAGCAATAGCATGGGCAACAAAGTCAATAACGGTCTACCGCCTGTAACAAGAGGCAAAAATCTGGATGCGAATATTACAGCAATCATCCACGAGATCGGCGTTCCTGCACATATCAAAGGCTACCAATACTTACGTGAAGCGATCACGATGGTCTACAACAATATCGAAATTCTAGGGTCGATCACCAAGACCTTATATCCTGCAATCGCAGACAAGTTCAAAACAACCCCTTCCCGCGTAGAACGCGCCATTCGCCACGCCATCGAAGTGGCTTGGACAAGAGGGAATATTGATAGTATCAGTCATTTGTTCGGCTATACGATTAATATTAGTAAGAGTAAGCCTACTAACAGTGAGTTTATTGCGATGGTAGCAGATAAGTTGAGAATTGAGCATAAGGTTCCGAATTAAATAGTAATAATACACTAATGAAGTAAATTAAAAATAGCACTTATTTCTAAGATACTATTTCTTAGAAATAAGTGCTATTTTAGTATTCAAACTAGTACTGTATTGAACTATGATATCATATATGATATCATTATTTTAAAGGAGGAGTTGTTATTTATGGCATCTGTTGAAAAAATAATAGATAAGATGAGAAATCAACCAAGAGGTGTATCATATAGCGAAGCAGCAAAAGTTTTAATCTATTATGGATATGAATTAAAACGTAAAAGAGGTTCTCATAGAATATATGGAGATTCTAATGGAAATGTATTTGTTTTAAAAGAAGAAGATCCTTTAAAGATTTCATACATAAAAGAAATGATAGATCGATTATTATAAATGTATAGATATTAAATAGAAGGAGTGAAAAGGAATGAGTAAAGATATAGAGTATTATATGAATCTTCCTTATACTATAGAAATTACTAAAAGAAATGATGGGGATGGTATCTATTACTTTGCTAGAATTGAAGAACTTTCTGGCTGTCACACTGATGCACCTACCATTGCAGAAGCAATTGCTGAATTAGAAGAAATACAACGTGATTATTTAGAAGTTAAATTGGAGTCTGGTGCAGAAATCATAGAGCCCAACGAGGATTTGCCATCTGGACAAATACCTTTACGTATGCCTAAAACTATGCACAAGCAATTGCTAAATGCCGCTAAAAAAGAAGGCGTATCGGCTAATCAATTTGCTGTTGTTCATTTAGCTCAAGCATTAGGATTGCCCAAAAATCTTGGTGGAGAAAAGTTGAAATTATAGTAGTAAAGCAAAGTAAAGACCAATGCTAATAATAGTATTGGTCTTTTTTGTTTATATAAATTTTTCTACTTTAAAGAAATATATTAAATATTATTTTATATAATGTTAATCATTGTCTTATTTTGATAATTAATATATATTGTAACCAAAATTAACTGTTTATTTTTTATTATATTTCAGACGGGATGATTGTTTATGGAAATTTCTATTTATAAAGAAATCACTACTGAAAAAATATTTTTAGAGTATCTAATCGAAAAAAAACTTAAACAAGTAGGAAAATCTAAAGTATACAGTAGTAAAATTTTTATTGATGATAAAGAATTAATCAAAAAAATGCAAATTAAATTTTTCTCAAAAGTCGAATCAGAACAATCTCAAATTGAGTGGTTAAATTATTGGGGAACTTTTTTTGGAGGTAGCGCTAGTAACTCTAAAACTATAGAATCAGCATATGGCATAATATTTATAAAAATACAAAGAGAAATTTATGTTATATCATTAGGTCGTGGACATCATTATGCTAGTTCATCCGCTGATTTTGATTTCGGGTTTGATATTGCAGAAATTATACATGATGATGCTTCAATAGATGTTAAATCCTCTAAATTTTTCAAACAATCCAAAAATAAGTCGCTAACTCAGTATAATAGTAATTCATTTGTAATGACTGAAATTGGAGAAAGTCATGAATTGCTAATTAGTAAAATAATTATGAATAAAAAGTTCTCTAAATTTTTGCTATATAAATATGAGAATAAAATGAAATTTGGAGTATCTGTTAAGTTAGAAATTAATAATTACAACCCACCTGAAATTTTTGATATTGTGCATGAATTACAATGGATTCTAAAAAATGAGAAAAAATCGGGTCAATTGCCTAGAATGAATATTTTAAAAAATAATATTGACAATAAACCTATGATTGCAGATTTAAATAAGGAATTATTAGAAAGTCTAAAAAGCTTAAAATCAAGTGTTTCACTGTCTTACTTTGTTGAAGAAAATGGCGATATGTTAAGCGAAATAGTAATGGATGATACCGTGCAATTAGTATATAACAAAGCTTATGATATTCCAGTTTATAATATGGAAAATATCTCTAAATTATTAGTAGAAATTAATTGTGAAGATATAAATTCTGTTAAAATAAGACCAAAATCAGATAAAAATAAACATATAAAATTAGTTCGTTTATTGGATTTCAGTACAGTTTATAGAGGGAAAAATTATTGTCTTTATAAAGGTAAATGGGCAAATTTTAATAAATCTTATTTAGAGTTTATTCAACAAGAAATTCTGAATGTAAATGAGATTGCTTTATATAATGAAGAATTCAATCTTACAGATGATGTCTTACTAAAAGGAAGAAAAATTCAAAAAGCTGATATAGAAAAATATGATCAAGTTTCGTATGCTGAATATCCTTTCAATATTTTTTTAGAAAAAAATTACAACTATAAATTGCTAGACCGGGTAAAAGGTCAAGAATATTATAAAAGTGTAGAGTTTGCCGATTTGTATGATGATACGAGTCAAGCATTGATACATGTTAAGATAGGCGCTACACCAGATTTAAGAGTCTGTATTCAACAATCTACTCATAGTGCAGAGATACTAAATACTCAAGAAAATGCACTAAAATTTCATAATATTACCAAAGTCAATAAAATATCAATGCTTTTAATTTTAGACTCTTTTAGAGTAATTTTGGAAGATGGAACTATTGATTTCTCAAAGAATTCATCTATATATTTTAAAATAGAAGTTATTGAATGGCTAATTAAAATTAGAACTTTAGGATATGTACCTGAGATTATAATTGCTAAAGATTTAAGAAAGAAGATACCTAAAAAAAAGATCAAGAATTCTTAATCTTTTTTAATAACTTTATTGTTAAATCGATTATTTCTAAAATTCCAATATAATTACTTGATAAAAAAGAATTCAGATAGTTGTATTTGAGTAAGATTTCTTTTCTAAATAGCTTCTTTATAAAAGCATATTAACTCTCAAAACTATTATCTTCGACAAGATCCATAAGTTCAGATATATCTTTAATATCCATCGCATCTGCAATCTTTTCAAGATTAGCAATATTCAGTTCTTGATAGTTATTATTACAAAGCATTGAAATTTTAGATTGAGGGACACCAGAAAGAGCTTCGAGTTCTTTTTGAGTCATTGATCTATCTTTTAATGCTTGTTTTAGTTTGATAACAAGTTTGACCATATTTCCTCCTGAAAGTATTGACTATATATCGATATCGTGATATTCTTTGAAAGAAGGGAATATATCGATATCGGTATATTGAAATGGTGTAATTGTATGTACAGCTTATGCAATCCTGGTAATTAATCATGCAGAAAGTAGAGGTATAATATGACCCAACTACTACATAGAAAAGCCCAAATCAAAGAAGCCTTCAATCAGTTCATATCCACACGTATGGATCAAGTGAGTGAGGATGCTATTTCGCCTTCGCCTGAGTATCAAGCTCTCACTACCGAATGTACAGAACTATTTGCCACTATCTATGATCAACTTCCGTCAGATATCCAAATTCTGTTCACCCAATACGAAGAAGTGGTGACGCTTATTCAAGGATTAGCAGAATCGACGATGTATGAGCAGGGGATCAAAGATGGCTTGCAATTAAGTCAGGTGTTGTACAGTTATTGAATTTGCATATCCTCTAAAATAAACATGTCCTACATATGTATATCAGCCAAATCATAACGTACAATTGCATATTTTTCAATTCCGTTTAACCTCATTATAAGCTTTTAATACTTTTTGTACTCTATTAACCAACAATCCCGATATTCACCTTCATGCCATTCATGGTTGGGTAATAATTTTACTTTTTGGAATCCACATTTTTCATAACAATGGAGTGCTCTCGTATTCCATGTCTGAGGGTCCATTGCGATGCGGTGGGCTTGTTTTTGCTGTGTGAGGAAGGTGATCATTGTCTGGATGAGTAGAGTACCAATACCCCGATTCCAATAGTCTGGTTCGCCGATAAACTGATCCATCCCATAGATCACTTCATTAGAGTCATGATATCCGTATGTATCTCTGCTCTCTTGATCTAATAGGTAATATTGAATATAACCTATCGGTACACCATCATATTCAATGATAAACTGAACATCTTCATTATCTGGATCGTAAAAGATTTCAGTGACTTTGTCCAGATCCAGAGGTTTATCTCGACCTTGATAATATTGCAAAACTGTAGGATCGGACATCCATTTTGCAAGGTTATTTTTATCTTCAATGGTAAGAGAACGAATTGTTAAATGATCATATGAAATAAGCATAGCATTCTCCTTAGAAGTAATTAATAACTTATACATTATATTTAGTATAATATACTTTTAAACTATCATAATACGTAGAGGAGTATATTACTTATGATCAGTGAAGCAGTATTCGAATCTTTTTTCAACAAGGTAGCTACTCGCTTAAAACGTTATCAAAATGCTCCAAACAATCTAATTACTGAAGATTGTATTCGATATGATTTCTATGCTACTTTGCTTCAATATTTTGCAAGTGATGATCTGATTACTGAATATCCACATGATCATGAATTGTTAAAGAGAAAAGAAATTGATCTAGTCGTTAATAATGATGCTTATACTGCTATTTTTGAATTTAAATATTATCGGAAAATACCTAGTCAAAAAGAAGATCGAACTTCAAGACTTGCAAGTATTTATATCGATATCATCAAATTAAAATTATCTTCTATTAGCATCCATAAATTTTTTGTATTATTAACAGATCAAGTCATGTATAAATATATTTTAAATAATGGATATGAATATATCTTTTCTAATCAACAATCAACTCCATTTGATTTCTATTTATCCCCTAAACATCTAGAAGGTAAGCATTTTAACAATCAAGCTATCAAAAAATTAGGTAAAGATCATAATTTTAATGAATTGGTATCTTTAAGTAAAGTGTATGAGAATAACGTAACCAATACTTATTTATATATCTATAAAGTACATTGAAAGATGGAAATTGCAGTACATGATGAGTAATAGACACCAACGTTACGACCATTCTTTTCGGTAACTAAGCGGGGTGCAATTGACTCTGGCTTTGAATAAATTGATAAAATGAGATACATTGTCTACGCCGACTTCATTGGCGATTTCTTGGACGCTTTTGTCGGAATATTGTAGCATGCCTTTGGCAGCATTGATCCGAATATGGATCAGGTATTCGATCGGAGGGAGTCCGATATATTGTTTGAAATCTTTGGTTAGTTGAAATTTGTTCATCCCGTATTGTCTGGCAAGCTGGTCGAGTGTGATCGCTTGCGTGTAGTTATGTTCGAGATAAGTTTGCATATTCAGAATTTTGGAAGGGATGCTGTATGTATTGTCTTTGGCATAGATCGTCGTTAAGATGACCTCGGTTAACAATTGGGTGAGGAGTTGAGCATTCAGAAGCTCTGTTTTCTGTGTACGTGTGTATTGCAGATTGAGTAATTGTTGAGCCAGCTCCAGGATAAGCGAAGACGATTGCGAATGATATACCGGCATCTGATTATTGTCATATTGATCATAATAGCCCGCTATTGTGGCTCCATACATATGGATCGATAACGTTTCCCATGGTTGTTCGGACTTCGCTTCATAGCGGTATTCTTCTTTGCAATCGATCCAGAAGAAATCACCTGATTGTAATAGAAAAGACTGTCCTCGATAATACAGACAACCACTACCGGACAATGTATATAAGAACAGATAGGACGCAATTTTGGCATGCTTAATAGAAGAAGATGAATCGATATAATGATACCCGATTTCTTGAATATACAGATAAGTGGATTGAGCGACAGGAGAAGGGGTGAGAATAAAGCGGATAGGCTTTTGAGAGAAATGATGTAAGTCGTTTTCGCTGGATATCATTATGAATGTACCTCCTGCGTTAAAAAATAGATAGCTAATTGAATATTAATATTACATATTGTAAGCGTTCTCTTAAAAGTTGGCAATTATTTTTCACAGGGTGTATAGAAATAGATGTACCAAAGTAGAGAAATTAAATAATAACCCTCTAGCTTCTGCTTATGATAACAAGCGTAAGTCAGAGGGTTATCTATCTGTATGTTATACGTTTTTAAAATGAGTTGTAGATATTATCGTTAAGAAGCAAAATAGTGTACCGATATTTTTTGGTGAGATGTTTGTTGGATATTGAATCCTGCTATCACAAAACGGAATTGAACAGCACCACGACCACCATCTGCATTAGGGTCTGGAGCCAGACTGATATCACTATTATAAGAATAATCGTATACGTTTACATTAACAGGAACCCATTTTTTCTTAACTACATCATAGCCTTCATAGGATAAAACGATACGTTCATCCGAACGAAGGGTAAGATCAGCTGTTGCTGATACCAGATCTTTATAAGAAGGGAATGTACTCGATTTGACAACAGAGTTTCCTTTTTGAAGCACAAGGTCGAAATTGAGATCAATATTCTGACTATCGATCGAAGAAGGAGTAGTTTCTTGAGTTGCTGTAGAAGTAGCCGCATAAGCAGATGAATGGAAAGGAACTACGAGCGCTAGTGCTGTCACTGTTGTAAGACCCAATGTAACCCATGTTTTTTTCATTATTTATTTCTCCTTTGAATACTAATTTGAACAGCATATGCCTAGTAAATAGAATCCCTTTTTCACGTTTCACTCTCTAACTGAATTTACTTTATCCATACATACAGGATAATATAGAAAAAGAATGTTCCAACAATGAATAAAAAAAGACAAAAGGAGAACACAAACATGATTGAATTTGAATATATTCATCATATGAGTTTGGCAGTACGTGATATTAATAGATCTCGTGTCTTTTATTCTGACGTACTTCAATTGAAAGAAATTGAGCGTCCGCCATTTGATTCTGTAGGAATATGGTATGCAATAGGTGAGCAACAGTTGCATTTGATACAGCAACCGCAAGGAGAAACATTACGTGAGGGGAATATTGATTCAACAGATGGACATCTAGCTATCTGGGTAAGGAGTTATCGTCAGACATTGGAGTGGTTAGATCAACAAAATGTATTCTATGAAGCACGTCCCCATAGTTTGGCCGGCTTTGCACAGATTTATATTCTTGATCCTGATCATAATATTATAGAGTTGGATGCTCCCTATGAAGAGTAGACAAACAGAAAGAACTATACGCATTTAAATGAAAGTGCAATCTATCGTTTCGTCATAAACCTCCTTTGATGTTACGGATACCCTATATTCAGGAAGTTATTTGGCTTATGTAATAGGATTTAACTTCATATTAACATAGTTTCCTTAATAAGTTAGTTTTATATGAAAAAAAATATGAATTACTCGGAAAAATATTTTTTTGCATATAAAAAGACCACCCGAAGGTGGTCTTTCTAACCCGATGGCGCTAATTGAAATCTTTGATCCGCATCCCGCGCCTCCGAAGTTCGTGTAGTTTAGACAAGAACCTCGGATTGGGTAAAGGACGCGTTCAACATGTTAATCTGAATGTTGACGCACCTCCTTTCTGTATGGACTAATATTACCATAGGTTTACATAAACAGCTAGTGTTTTTGACAAATATTTATAAAATAAGTGGATAGACCTAATGCTGTTATTTCCTCATTCCAAAGTCTTGATTCATTACTCATACTTGTAAAAAAAGTGCTGATTTATGATTCATTTCATGTATAATGCAAACGAGAATAATATTGAAGGAGGTTGTTATGCGGTTTGTAGAAAAAGACTGGACGACTTCTGTTATTCAGCATAAAAGAAGGCATACCGGTTGGATCATAGCCGTTGTTCTACTAATAGTAGTAACTGCACTGGCTGGCGTATTGTGGATAAGCAATCAGAAGCTTTATACAACCATATACCAGAGTGAGCAGAGCAATCAGGCGCTAACCAAGAAGCTTGAGAGGTATCAACAAGAGTTAACAACCGTCCAAAAGAATGTGAGGACAATAGAAGAAGATACCGCTATTCATGATATGACCCATCAGATCGAAGATTATGTGGCGACAGATGATTTTGTAGTCAATAAAATTTACTTTTACAAAGATCCATCTCATCAATTAGAGTATCTATATATTGATATTTACAATCAACCGAAGATGGAACCGTATTATAGCGCGCAGGGGGTATATAATTTACCAGATCAGCAGGTACAAGCCAAATGTGAGCAGATGATTGACGATGTCCACCAATTATATGCAGAAGGTGAATATTTACCGACGTGGAATAAAAAGACGGTTGTATATATGACGATCAATAATTATGAGATCGGTAATAATATCAACGGCAAATTTCAATTAACTGTCAAATAAAATGATCCAAATCTACATTTCTTAGATTTAACGATTTCAAAAAACGAATAATTGATATATAATGATCAAAAGTTTAATCGTATTAATTATGTATGTTGAATCAAGTTCTAGTCTTGCCTTAATGTTAACATTAGTGTTATAAATTATTAACATTAGTGTTATAATCTAAGGAAGCTCAAAAATGATTGGGTACAGGAAACTTCTATGAATCATAATGAATTAAAGTTAGAAATAGAATTAATTCCCGAATCGACAATGCACTTGAATCTTCGTAATCGATTAACTTCTTATCAGTGGCGACAATTCAGCCAGGATATTCAAAAGCGTGATCAGTATACCTGCTGTATCTGTCATCGTGTCAAAGGGGATACGATCGATAAGCTACATTGTCATGAGATATGGACATTTGATACAGACGCACAAGTTCAGTACCTGAACGGGTTTCAGTCGTTATGTTTCCAATGTCATATGATCAAGCATATTGGCTTTGCTACGATGAATGATTGGGTAGAAAAATATCAATTAATAGAGCATTTTTGTACTGTAAATGAGGTCTCCCGTAAGCAATATGCTCAGCATTTTCATGATGCTGTCCAATTGTGGATTGCCCGCAACCAGATAACTTGGCATGTCGATCTGGGCGATTATATAAGTTAAGCAATGGTACATAATCATCGCGAATAGGGGGGATAGGCTAGAAAGTAGGGTCCGATGCTTGCTGACTTATTTGTAACAAAAATGTAATAATCCGTTTTACCGGGAATAAAACGGCATATATGTACTAGCGAATTCAATATCATGGGATTTTAGTTAATTTCGTGCTTTGATAAAAACGATGATTTATAGTACATTAGCTTTGAAGAAAGAGGAGGTTTCTAATGTACTCAAGCAGACCAAGCGATGCTTTGCACATCATGACATACACCTTGAACAGTGGTATAAAAGGTACTGTACCTTTATCGAACCAGCAGATCGAGGAATGGCTTGAAAGTTATAGAAGCAATACGCGTTATGTGACTAATATAGGTAAAGAATTTTTTGGGTTGAATCCCGAATTAGTTGCTGATTTTAAAGTACAAAATCAATTCTCTGATCATCAACGTGTGATTGTTCCGATTCAGCCGGAAGAACAACATCCTGCTGAGGACTTGAGCACTGCTTATAAAGCGAATGAGATTTTGATCAAAGTGGATTGTAAATGTGGAACAGCTTATACTACAGATTCACCATTTATGCGTACCAAATGGTATTGCACAAAGTGTAAAGAGATTGTGTTCCTTGATCCGAAAAAAGGAAAAGTGGAAACATCACGTGGTGAAGCTTTCTATATGACAAATAAATATTTTGTAGAACGTGCTCCTATCGAATAGAATAAGAATTCTGTAATTGCAACGTGAAAAATGACTGTTTGTCTAGACAAGTTTGTACTTGATAAATAGGTTAACGACTAGCTAGTATGTTTGATTAAAGACACGATAGGGTCGATAAGATAAAAACATACTAGGATAGCCGTATGTGCTGAAAAATACATAGTGTAATAACCAAAACAGTCTGGTAAAGATCGGGCTGTTTTTTGATATGTTGCTTTGGACAGTGGGATGATCAGATGTGCAGGATATGATATACTATGCTGCATATGTTTGGAGGGATAAGCTGAATGAGTTCTATCTATAGTAGTCGAAAATTTCCGTACGTTCGCTGGATCATATGGACGGTACTGGCGTTAGCATGGATGGCTTTTATTTTTTACAAATCCAATCAACCGTATATTGAGCAGGATTTGAAGCCGTTTTTGGCAGACTTGATTCCAGAGTCCACGTTGTCTACATTTACACCTACGATTGAATTTTCGTATGATGGTTATCTGGTAAGTGGCACATCGCCTTATGATTTTTTTGAATTTTTTATTCGTAAAATAGCGCATGTGGTTGAATTTGCAATTCTGGCGTTTTTGTTATGTCGTGTGTTTTCTCCACTGACACGCCGAGAGTATGCGCCGATTATCTGGGCAGGTATTGTATCTTATCTATATGCGTTGTCGGATGAATGGCATCAGACATTCATATCAGGACGAACAGGGCATTTTACAGATACATTAGTCGATGGAATTGGGATCGTATTGGTTATGTTATTTTATATTTTGATCCGTAGACGCAAGCATAAAAAGAGCGGACTTCGGTTTCGCTAGACATCTATACCAATAGCATTTAATACAAAAATAGCATGCAACACAAAAAGTCGCTTTGATAAAAAAGCGACTTTTTATTTGCCAAAAATGATTATTCTATATTTAAAAATGCAGAATGATATCATGAATAGTTACATCATCGTAGGCGATGTATGTTATTTACTGATATTGATATAACGACCTACTAATTCACTAATTTTAGCTCTAACGATTAGATCCGAATTGCTACGATTATTTAGGATTAAATAGACATGTTTGATAAAATCATTTTTTTCCTCGTCGGTCAAGGTAGTAATATGTTGTTCCAACTCAATATTTACACTCATCATTATTCCTCCAATTCGGTATATATTTTTATATAGCATAACCTATAATGCTCAAATATCCAGTCATTTATAATTATTTCATTATATGAAAAATTCATAATAGATATACATTTATCGTTGAAAGCGTTATCTTCAAAACAATCAACAACTATTCTATCTAAGGGGTGAATATTATGAATATTTCTACCAAGTCCTCTGCTTTACTATGGGGGATAGATGATCTGGAAAAGCGAGTACAACATACATTAAGCAATCCTAACTATGCAGCATGGTGGACAGAGTTACAGCATTTAGCGAATGAAGCGTTGATTCTTCCGATCCCTGTACTGTCGTTTGAAGCTTTTCGTGAATTTGCTGATCATGGAGGACGGGAGCAGTATCAACAGCTTTATTTTGAAAAAAGAGGGCGTATCGGAGCGTTGGCGATCATAAGCCTACACACAACCGATGAGAGTACATCGTACATAGAAGCATTAGAAGAAGCATTATGGGATATCTGCAATGAGTATACATGGTGCTTACCTGCACATTTGCCACAGTCCAACCAACACGCACAACGACCGGTATGGGAAGAGATTGATTTGTTTGCAGCAGAGACAGCCGGTATGTTAGCGGAGCTAAGTACGTTATTTCGGAGGCGGTTAGATGATCGCATTATAGAACGGATCGAGTCCGAAGTGCAGCGACGGATATTCAAGCCATTGAGCGAACCTAATCCATTATTCGGCTGGGAGACCGCAGATCATAATTGGTCGGCTGTCTGTGGATCAGGATGCGGAATTGCCGCTTTATTATTACTGAAGCAAGATGATCCTAGACGGGTTCAGATTCTGGAACGGATGATTCAAGCAATGAGTCACTTTTTATCAGGGTATGGTGAAGATGGAGGATGTGCAGAGGGATTAGGGTATTGGGTCTATGGATTCGGTTATTATACTTATTTTGCAGATATGTTGATACGTGCAGAACCACAATATGAACATCTATTGCGTTCTACTAAGATTGCACAGATGGCGGCTTTTCCAGAACATCTTCATTTGTCAGACGGAGTATTTGTTAATTTCTCGGATAGTGATGAACAAGAGATATTGCCACCTGGATTATTATCGCAATTAGGCAAATGGACAGAGCATGAGTATTCGTTACCTTTTCAGATCAATCTATTGGTAGATGATCCTTGTCGCCGATGGGCGCATTTGATTCGTAATTTGTTATGGTCAGATGAAAGTTACTTTGCGTCTGATGATTCTGTGCAGGTCAATGGACAGGAAGGTGGGATCTATTTACCTGATCTGAATTGGATGATCTGCAAAAGTAATCTTTCCAAGTCTGATATGACGATAGCGCTGGCAACCAAAGGCGGGCATAATGATGAACCTCATAATCATAATGATCTGGGTTCGTTCATTATTCATGCTGGTGGAGAAAATATATTATCTGATCTTGGAGCAGGGTTTTATACACAGGCTTATTTTGCACCTGGCAGAGAACAGATTTTGAATATTTCGTCAGCAGGGCATTCGGTTCCGCAGATAAATGGTCAGGAGCAACAAATTGGACGTGAAGCAGAGTCTCATGTGTTAGAACAGCGTCTATGGAGAGAGGGGCAGACAGATCGTGCGATATGGAAGCTAGATATCACCAAAGCATATGCACATCCGACTTTACAACAGTATACTCGTGATCTGGATTGGTCTGTTTCACAAGATCAAGCAGAAGCCACGTTGCAATTGATCGATCGATTTACATTTAATCTTCAACCGCAGGGAGAGAAGAATAGATTTAGTGCACAGGAAAGTAGTACTCATTCACTAGATCACGCTACGCCGCCAATTGTTGAACGATTTATGAGTACTATAGAGCCGATTATAGAAGCTGATACTGTGCGCTGGATTGGCAACAAAGCAGAAGTCTGTGTAAAGCTTGCCCAAGCTCAAGAAAAGGTCACAGTGGAAGTGATCCAACATGTCGATCATCATGGTGCGGCAATCGTATTGTATCGAACATCGATTCAGCATGTTGCTTCTATAGAACAAGGAATACAACAACAATCTATAGAGCAAAAGAGTATTACAGCAAATAACCCTTCGTTAGAAGGCATCTCACATTCAGAACATACAATCACTGTAGTAATCGATCTATCATTTGTAATTACATCTATTCCATCTTTAGCATGATAACCAGAGTCAAGATTGTCGCTTAATCAGTCAAATCTGTGAATCTTATCGGATCAAGCAAGGTGCTACACTGAACTCATGAAGAAATAGACGTAATCATGAACTATCAAAAGACCGAAAGAAGGTGTTATTTTGAAACAGTGGAATAGATGGAATCCATCTTCTTATGGGTGGGCAGATGAGGCACGTGAATATGAACAATTATTGCATCAAAGTCAGCCTTTACCTGCATCGGATTGGACACATGAACGCAAAGTGAAGATGCTCAGTCAAATGGTAGATTATTATGCGACTCATCAGCAAGCCGATGGAGCGATTATCGATCCTTATTCGCAAGCCGAACGTTATTATTCGACACCTTCGTATGCTCTTGCGGCGGCGGTGTTAGTGAGTAGCGGACGAGAAGACTTAATTGATTCTGCGGCGTCTGCGTTAACTCATAGTATTGAGTTGTTAGTATCGGAGCGAACACCGGATCAACATCCTGATTTTTTTATTGTAATGATTATGGGAGCTTATCGTATTCTTAAAGAAAAAATGCCAGCACAAGCCGAACGGTGGCGACAAGCATTGGCAACGATTGAACCGGAACAGACTTATTTATTTACGATGAGCAAAATGAAAAATCCGAATCGTATGATCAACTGGAATGCGATTATGTTGTCTGGAGAAGTGATACGGCAAGCCGAAGGTATAGCTTCTAAGGATACAACATGGATAGACGACTATTTGCAAAAGTACCATCTGCCTCGCTTTACATCACTTGGCTGGTATGAAGATGGGCCGCTAGATCGACCCAATAGCCCGTTTGCTTACGATATTGCGACTCGTTATCATCTGGGTGTGATGATGTTATCGGGATATGCTGGCACAACAGCAACCGCTTTGCAAAGTCAGTTACAGCATGGAGCGATCAGTTCATTATTAACATTATCACCACTTGGAGAATTACCTCCGCGAGGGCGCAGTGCACAGCATCAATGGAATGAAGCGGCAGCAGCATTTGTATTTACGATGCAAGCCCAGCAAGCGTATGCAGATGGAGCATTACAATGGGCTGGAGCATTTCGGCGTGCAGCGGATAAGACATGGGCAGCGATAGAAAAGTGGCAAACTTCTGAAGGATATGTGCAGATCGTTCGTAATCATTTTCCGGCAGAGCAACGACATGGATATGAAGTGTATAGCAATCATACGACGTATAATCTATGGACAGCGGCTGCACTGACCTATACGCTCTGGTATGAACAAACAGAAGAGATTACACCTTATCCTATTCCGGCAGAGTTAGGAAGTCGTACTCTTCAAGCAGATGGTTGGTTTGAGACGGTCTTTAGTTCAGTACCAGATCAGCAGATAGTCATTCATACTGCGCTGAATGATCCGTATATCATTCCAGGTATAGCACGTATTCAGCGTGCCGGATTACATGCGAATCTAGCTACTTCTTCTCCCGGACATAGAGATCAAGGATTTACAGAGTTTAACGCAGGTGATATTTTCCCGCTTATTCATATGCCTGCATGGCAGACAGCAGATAACGTATGGCATCATCTAGCAGAAGGAATACCGACTGCGATTCCTTTTGATCGTGATGCAGGAGTTGATCCGTCTGATGGTGGAGGTTCTTATCGTATTGAGCAATCTTCGACCAACGCAGATCATAATCATCTGGTCATACGATGGAAGGGACCATTACAAGGCATTAATCATGTAGTTGCGACCCATGAACAGTCTCCTGGACATATCGTGGTAACGTATGAAGTTGTTGCTAATGATGAAGCAGAGCATGATCCATCTACAGAACAGATCAAGCAGATCGGAGCGTGGATTCCTTTATTTCTATCTGACGGACAAGCATCGTCTGCGATTAAGACAGAACGAATCGATCGTCAATCATTAATAGCTCGTGCAGAACAATCAATGAATGAACGGGATACAGCAGATACGGCAGGGGCATCGTCAGCAACGATGATAGAGCAAGAACAGGTAGAAGTGATTACAGTGACTTATCGTGATCAGTATATACGAATCGTACCACGTACCCCGCAAGCAACGATTACGTTTCCTAACGAAGCGAATGAGGTAGCCAGTCGTAACGGATTATTACGAGGAGCAAGAATTCAAGCCACAGGTTCACGTATTTCTTTTGAACTCTTTTTATAATCAGATAGGATTGAGCATAAAATATAGTCTAGCTGATGATGCTTATACAGAAAGTAGTCTGGATACAATAACCAGACTGCTTTTTTTGTTGTCTATTTTATTATCTATAGTTGTGAAGACACTTAATATAATTTTTTGCTGATAAACAACTAATAGATCCTAATAATAGTTCATAACAGAAAAATAATTTCTCATGAAATCGTAAAAGGTAAAAATTGTTTGTAAACAGGTCAGTTCTGTGTCTTAAATGAACAACTGTTCCACGATACACTTAGAACATAAGATATCAACTGAATACCTGCTACAGTCCGCGGCTGTGGCACTATTCTACAAGGAGGTACCAATCGTGGAACGTTCTGCATCGCAATCTACAGCTTCATCTTCGTCCAAGCGCTGGCTTTCAACAACAGCCAAAGAAACGATTGCTGGTTATCTATTTGCTGCTCCGATGTTGATCGGACTTACCGTTTTTATTTTAATTCCGATGGTCTCACTCTTTTTTATAAGTCTAACCAAGTGGAACTTTATTCAAGGGTTTCGCGGAGTTGAGATGATCGGACTTGATAATTTCCGTCATTTGTTCCAAGATAAATCGTTTTTTGTATCGATGCTGAACAATATCAAATTACTATTAGCTGTACCATTCACACTTTTATTTTCATTAGTTATAGCGATTGTAGTGGATGAGAAAGTGTATTTCAAAAGCTTTTTCAAAATTATTTACTTTATGCCGTATATTTCAAGTGTGGTTGCCGTAGCAATTGTATTTCAGATTTTATTTCATCCTTCTCAAGGGCCTGTAAATGGATTTCTAATGTCTCTAGGTGTTACCAATCCACCGAAATGGTTAGCAGATCCTACCTATGCGCTACCTTCGATTATGATGATTACAGTCTGGACATCGATAGGCTTCAATATGGTCGTCTATCTAGCAGGGTTACAGTCGATTCCCAAAGACTTGTACGAAGCAGCCGATATTGATGGAGCTTCATCATGGCGTAAGTTCCGTTCGATCACTGTACCGATGTTATCACCAACTACATTTTTCTTATTGATTACAGGTATCATTTATTCGTTCAAAACGTTCGACCTGATCGCTGTACTGACACAAGGTGGCCCTGCCAAATCAACCAATGTTATGGTCTATGAAATTTATGATCAAGCTTTTGTAAATTTGAAAATGGGATACGCCGCCGCAGAATCGGTCTTTCTGTTCGCTGTGATTTTACTGATTACAGTTGTTCAATTTTGGGGTCAGAAAAAGTGGGTTAACTACTAAATTATTATGATGCTATAAGGAGGTGTAGCTGTTGGAACATCCGATTTCAGCTCCACATGTATCTTCATCTCAACGTCCGACAAAAGATAAACTGTCTTTGACGAAAATTATTGTAACCGTTATCATGCTGGTGATAGGCGTTATCTTTTTACTACCTTTTATCTGGATGTTGTCAGCATCGTTCAAGCCAGAAGCTGATGTATTCAAATATCCGGTGCAATGGATTCCGCATAACTGGAATGTAGTCGAAAATTATCGTGCTGTCTGGTTCGGTGATCCGCCATTTATGCTGTATTACTGGAACTCGATCAAAGTATCGGTGATGACCATTCTAATCTCAGTCATTACCTCAGCAATGGCAGCATATGCGTTCTCCAAAATCTATTTTCGCGGTCGGGATACATTATTTATTATCGTCTTACTGACTTTTATGATTCCAGGGCAGGCGGTACTGGTTCCTCAATTTATTATGTATCGCAGTCTAGGGCTTTTTGATACCCATATCGGATTGGTATTGCTCGAATCGTTCAGCGCACTAGGCACATTTATGTTACGACAAGCATTTATGTCGATTCATAGTGAATTTATTGAATCCGCTAAGATTGATGGAGCAGGGCATCTACGAATTTTTGCTCAAATAGCATTACCGTTAGTGCAACCATTTATCGCTACATATGCGATTCTGCGTTTTATCTGGACATGGAACGATTATCAAGCACCTCTAATCTTTCTACGTTCGCCAGAACTATTTACGGTTCAACTAGGAATTAACCGCTTTGCCGATGCGACCGGCGAATACTATTCGCTGATTATGGCAGGTACATGCTCGGCTATTTTACCGCTAGTGATCGTCTTTTTACTGGCTCAAAAACATGTGATTGGTGGCATTGCACTCGGTGGTGTCAAAGGATAAACGTAATTTATTTTTATACACAATGTATACATTCTAAGGGGGATTATCATGAAATTGAATCTACGATGGAAATCAATGATTATTATAAGTTGCTGTCTACTATTGGTACTCGCAGGATGTGGCCCGGCTAAAGATGCAGCAACAACCGCAGATGGTAAAACGAAAATCACATTTTACACATGGTATACCAAAGATCAATTCCATTGGGATGATGTCTATACAGCATGGCAAAAAAAGAATCCAGATATCGAAGTGCAATATGTAGGCTTGTCTGAAAAAAGTGATACTGATGAATATATCAAAAAGTTAGACCTTGCCGCAGGTTCGGGTGATCCGATCGATGTTGTGATGGTCAACAATGCCAATACGTATGCTCAACGTGTCGATATGGGACTATTTGCACCGCTAGACGATCTGATTGATTTTAAATATGAAGATGAATATCTAGCAGACTTCGCTGTCGATGGTAAACGTTATGCACTGCCAGGTAAGCGTGCAATTACGTATGTATTGTTAAATAAAGATCGTCTGGATAAAGCAGGCTTAAAAGTACCTACCGATTGGACATGGGACGAATTTCGAGAATATGCCAAAAAATTAACAGCACCGGATCATAGCTACTATGGTGTATACTTCCATACATGGGCATCTCAGACGCTACTAGAACTATTGAATCAACCGGAGAACAATAGTTATCTCAAAGCAGACGGAACATCCAATATGGACGATCCGAATTTCCGAGCATCGTTTGAACTTCGGTATAATGCAGAACATGAAGACAAATCCGCTGTTCCTTATAGCGATGCTATTTCCCAAAAGTTAAACTATCGTGATCAATTTCTAGGTGGATCGGCAAGTATGTTAGTCATGGGAAGCTGGATGAACTCTAATATCGCAGGTAGCAAAGAATCTGCACCAGACTTCAAAGTAGCTGTCGCACCTTATCCCAAAAATAGCGCAGATGCCAAAGAAATCTATTCTAGCAATGACTACGATTACTATGGAATCGGTGCAGGTTCAGACAAACAAGACGCTTCGATGAAATTTATCCGCTGGATGACTACAGAAGGTATTCAAGCGCAAGGCACAGATATTTCTTCTTGGCAAAAAGCAGATGTAAGCAAAGCATTGGAGAGTATTATCAACAATGGTACCCATCCAGAAAATGTCGATCTAGACTCACTCATCTATACTTTCAAAGTCAGCAAAGGCATCAACAAAGCTCCTGCTGTCCCATATTTGAGTGAAATCGAACAAGAAGTCAACGCCGAGTTCGAAAAATATATCCTACAAAAACAAGACATCGACACCACCATCACCAACGCCAAAGCCATCGTCCAACAAATCATAGACGCCAACAAAAGCTAATCTATAGCATCTATACAAAGACTATAAAAAAACCAAATCATAAACCAAACAAAAAAAATGAAATGAATTTCTCTAAAATAAAAACAAACCTATATACTAACTAAACCAACTAAAAATAAAATCACACCATTCATCTAAAACATTCTTATAAAATAGCCAAAACTCTATACTAAAGAACTCTATACTAAAGCTACAAAACCCATAACAAAGAAATCCCAATCACCACAAAACCAACTATTCTTATAAAACAAACTAATTTCTTTCAGCCCTAAAACGGCTACCCCAAATTAAGAAAGCTTTACATCAAGAAATTGCGTGGGAGCTAAGGAGCGTCGGAGCGGAGGTAAAGGAAATTGTCCTGAAAAAGCGAAGCGGTCGCCTTTGAATAAAAATACCGACCGTTCAGGTCAATCAAGGTATTTTTGTTCAACAGCGATGACAAGGACAATTCCTTTACCGCAGCGGACAACCTCCTTCACGCTCCCACCCACCATTTTTGATGTAAACTTTTAATCCACAATGAAAGGTCATATGAGCATGAAGGCATGGAGGAGAATCTGGCACACTTCACTAAGGGGCAAGCTAATTGCCTCCGTAGCCTGTTGCTTACTGTTAACGATCGGCGCAGGCACAATGTTATCTAGCTGGCTAACCAAAGACATGATGAAAGAAACCGTTTTGCAAAATGCAGGCAATTCATTGGATGCAGCGAATCTGTACTTAACCGATCAGATCAATCGGCTGATCTATATTTCCAATTACCTGTACTTGGATCAAGAACTCAATCTAGCACTTAAATATCGGCGTAGCGGAATCTATGTAGGACAGACCGAAGCATCTGATGTCACCAAAAAGCTAGACAATCTTTCTTATGCAGGCGAACAAGTCTATATTTCGGTCTGGACAGGAAATGGTAAAATGGTATATAGCAATTTCCAGTCGGATCAATACCAGCTTGATAAGCTCGATATCCATCAACTGACCAATAGCGGTTCATTTGTAACAGGTGGGAAGCTGAATTTTTTACTTCATCCATCGTATCTGCAATCGAAAGAAGAACCACCAACATATATGCTTTCGGTAGCTCGTAGTCTACGTTTATTATCAGGTAAAGTCTATGGTTATGTGATCGTGAGTATGAATGAAGAACAACTCAAAGCCGTACTCAATAAGTACAATTCTACGATTCAGATGATGATCGTTGGAGCCGATAACAAGATTATTTCTCATCCGAATAACGCATGGATCGGTAGCGATTTTACACAGCTATATCAACAACGAGAAGGTATTCTTGAACTGGAAAGAGACATGTCTGTCGCTGGATGGAGATTGGAAGGATTAGTTCCTTATGGCGTTGCCGCTGAAAAGATTAATCGTATCTATCAAGTGACTAATTTTGTACAGATGGCAGTGTTGATCGTTTTTCTGATTTTGCTGGTACTAGGGATTGCACGTTTGACCCGTCCGATTGTCAAATTAACAGGAGTTGTTCGCAAAATTGATAACGATAATCTCAGTATTCGTTCCGGTATTCGTGGAGAAGATGAAGCAGGTGTACTCGGTCAATCGCTAGATGCGATGTTAGATCGAGTTGAAGAGATGATTATCCAGATAGAATGCGAACAAAGCGAACGTCGCAAAGCAGAGCTGGAAATGCTCCAAGCACAGATCAATCCTCATTTTCTTTTTAATATTCTAGGTGCGATCCGGATGGATCTATTGTTAAAAGGTTCTGAAGAAGCGGCAGTGTTACTAGGCTCACTATCTTCATTGCTACGCATGACAGTGAATCGGGGCAATGAGTGTATTCCACTACAAGAAGAAATAGAAACGGTACAACATTATATTCGTTTGGTGGATTTTCAGCGCGAAGTTAAAGTACATGTAGAAATGGAATTAGCTACAGATACGGTTGGTATTTATGTTCCACGATTTATTGTTCAACCATTGGTTGAGAACGCTTACCATCATGGATTATCGAAGTACGGCGGTATTTTGTGGATACAATCCTGGTTGAAAGGTAATGTGCTATGGATCAGTATTCGTGATAGTGGCGAAGGGATGAACGAAGAACGTTTGCAAGCAGTACAACAAGTGATAGATCAGATTCAGAAACCAAACATAGAATACGCTCAACATCCTTTATCATTATCAGCATCTACACATACGGACTTATCCAAAACAGATGTAGCAACAGCAGATACAGACAACATGAGTGAAAAGACATCATCCGATCATAGCTCAGCAGAATACAAGTCAAGTTCACCCTCTGTGCCTGCCATCTCAGGAATTGGTTTGACGAATGTGATCCGTCGTTTGCAAATGATCTATGGTTCTGCTGTACAAGTACACATCGAAAGTCATCCCGGCGAAGGAACAGAGATCAAGATCGGATTGCCGCATAAGCAATAGATTGGAGCCCTAGCTATAGAACATAATTTAGCTTGAGATATCAAAGGAGGTTGATGATGATGTATAGCGTCATACTGGTCGATGATAGCATGCCCGTACTTCATTATTTGTCTCGCGCTGTCCCGTGGGAGCAACTGGGCTTTCAGTTAGCAGGTTCTTTTAGTGATCCAGAGGAAGCGCTTACTTATGGGCAGGAACACACTCCAGATGTATTGATTACCGATATTGGAATGCCTAAGATCGATGGGATTCAATTCATTTCTACGCTCAAGCAGACACATCCATCACTAATGTCAGTCATTATTTCTTGTCATGGAGAATTTGCTTATGCACAACAAGCGGTGAAGTTAGGCGTACAAGATTATTTGCTCAAAGAAAATCTAACCGCAGATCAATTGGTACCTATCCTTGAACAGATACGCCAGCGACTGGATCAAGCTCAATCGCATTCCAGTGAACATCAACGGTTACAAGAAGATCATTTGCGACATCGATTATTAATTAAGCGCAAATTCACCAGTGAATTGTTGTCAGGTAGTATTCAAGATGAAGAATATGGGATTCAGCGATTGACTCATTTTGGATTAGACACACGTGGCAAATTGATTCTACCTGTCTATTACACTGTCACAGCCAATGAAGAGCGCAAACAGCGATTTCATGATCTAGATTTGCTTTCATTTACTGTAGAAAATATTGTCGAAGAAATAGTAGAACATTCAGGAACCGCTGTGCATTTGAGCAAAAGCCCTGGCGAAGGCTTTATCTGGTTTGCTTTGCCGATTCGCTCTAGTGCTGAACAAGAAAGAATACTGCATGAAGTGATGTACCAATTGATCTATAGTGTGCAGAAATTTGCCAAAGCAGAGATTGTTACCGTGTGTGGTTCCAAAACAATGCATTTGCAAGAAGCGATAAACGATACTATTCAATTGCAAGCAGAAGCTGATCGTTATTTTTACTTACCACCGTCTACACTATGCGATTCTAGCTATCGACTAGATTTTCAAAAAGAAAGTGATTTATTTGCCAATTATGGAACTGCGGCAGAATCATTGTCATTGGCACTTTTGCCTGATGGTGAGATTAATCTCTGGATTAGCAATTGGATTGAACGTCTCAAGCAAGAACGTTATCATCCAGAAACAGTCAAAACATTTATGCTCAAATTAGCAATCGACTGGCAATTAAAGCAACAACAATTGCATGAGCGACCGTTTGCGTTCTCAGTGGAAGAATTACACCGTGAAATGGGGCATATTCGTCATATCCATGAACTTACCGAATGGATGAATATCCGCTTTGGAGCGCTGGCTATATTATCAAGAGATTGGACATTACAAGCCAATTGTCGCTCTGAAATTATTCATGCTCGCAATTATGTCGAACAACATATGAATCGTCTGGTCAAATTAGAAGAGGTGGCAGAACATTTACATTTGAATGCCAGTTATTTTAGTCGATTGTTCAAAAAAGAAACCGGTGAGACCTTTATTGAATATGCGACACGTGTCAAAATGCAGCGTGCTAAAGAATGGATTACCGCAGGAAATGGTACAGTTGATGAAGTATCCCAGATGTTAGGTTATCAGTATAAAAGCTATTTTCTCAAGCTATACAAATTGTATACAGGGCATACGCCTGTGAAAAGCAAAGGAGATACGATATGAATACTACAGCACCGACCGTCTGGCAGACAGAAGCATGGAATTGGGTCGTTCAACAAACATCCACTACAGCCACAGTGATTCAAGATCAATTTCCTCATGTGGCTGAACAAGGTGAATATGATCGTCGTGAAGCAGAGTGGTGGACAGCAGGATTTTGGCCGGGATTGTTATGGTTGGTTCATTCTACACCTGCACGCCCGAATTCAGCTACAGATTCCTCTACGCAAGAACAAGCGATTAACAACCATATCGATGTCTCTGCATGGGCGGAAAGTTGTGAAGTTCAATTGGAGCAATGTCTCTATGATCCAGAAAAAGTCGATCATGATCTAGGATTTACATGGCTTCTTAGCGGAGTAGCACATTACCGATTATCCGGTAATTTAGAATCTCGTCGTCGTGGATTGCTAGCAGCGAATCTATTGGCAGCAAGATATAATGTGCGTGGTCGTTATATTCGTGCATGGAATTTTGGCTCTACTTTTATGGATACACGCGGGGTGGCTATTATTGATAGTATGATGAATCTACCGCTATTGTACTGGGCATCCAAAGAAACAGGAGATCCACGTTATCAAGCACTTGCGATAGAGCATGCCGATACGATAGCAAAAGAATTTGTACGGGAAGATCATTCGATCTGTCATGCAGTTGAATTTGATCCATTTACCGGCGAAAAGGTAAAAGAACATGGCGGACAAGGATTCGCTCCCGGTTCAGCATGGGCTAGAGGAACAGCATGGGCACTTCATGGATTTGCTTTGTCTTATGCCTACACAGGAGAACAACGATATCTGGAGATTGCGAAGCAAACAGCTCAATTTTTCCTGACCGAATTAGGCGAAGACATTGTGCCTTTCTGGGATTTTCGTGCACCGGATGAGCATCGGATAGCCTGGGATTCGTCAGCCGCAGCGATAGCAGCCAGTGGATTGTTAGAACTGGCTCGCCATGTACCAGAGCAAGAGCAGTCTTTTTATCAACGTGCAGGTGAATTGTTAGTGCAAGGATTATATGAACAATTTTCGTCGCGAGAAACAGGGGGCGAAGGATTGATCTCCAAAGGAACGGTTCATTATCCAGAGCAGAAGTATCTAAATGTCTCGATTATTTATGGAGATTACTTTTTTGCAGAAGCATTAGTGAAACTTCAAGGTAAGCAAGGATTGTTCACACCGGAAGCTTATTGAAGAACAAGCTTGATCTATCTGTAACGTAAATAGATTGACGATTATTATCATTTGTGGAACTATAAAAGGGTACTGATGTACCTGATAAGTATTAATCTATTGTTAGTATTGAACCGGGCGCACACTGTTGCCCGGTTTGTTGATGTTACAGATACAGTATATACAATAGCGGTCATCGTAAAATATGATAAGGTGTGGATATAACCTTTTAGGTAGAATCCAATGATGATCAAGCAACATACACAATAATGAATAATAATGTATGACAGAGGAGAATACCGATGAATGAAGAAGAGCGAATTTCTTTAGAACAACAACTGAATGAGTTGTTAACACGATCAGAATGGACAGCAGGTGATGCTCCTTTAATTGAGCAATTACTTCATACGTTACAGACCGTGTCTGCCGAAAATAAACGTCTGCGTACAGCATTGCTTAAAGTGAATGCTCAACAGCCCAAAATGTCCAGTCGTTTACGTGATGCTCTATACGAATAGTTTTTCTAAAAAAATCACGAGTAAACACATCATTGTGATACGAATATATTGCATAGAATAGTTAACTACCGGATATAAGACTATTACTTTACAGCTATCCCGATCAATAACAAGCCAGCTTTTCTACCCACTGTATTTCATAATCAGTTGGATAGGAGAACTGGCTTGATATGGTTTATACAACTCATACAGGTAGAACAGTCTGGCAAAAAAGCATGGTTGACAGACATATTGTTAACCAGTAAACTATTATTATTAACCGGTTAATAATATAAAAAGGAGTGCAGTTATGAATTCAATGCATGAGAAAGCATTTCAAGCGGTAGAGCAGCTATTGTTGAAACGTGAAGATAATATACAGCGACAACAGCAACTGGCTGAACAAATGGCAGCAGAGATGGAGGCGCCCACTCGCAAATGGACGATTACGCAGTTACATCTATTGTCTATTTTGCACATACAGGGTGAGGTAAATAATATGCATCTGGCTGAGCAATTACGCATTTCACGACCAGCTGTTACAAAAGCGACGGCTATACTTCTGAAGCATGAGCTAATTCGAGAAGTGCGCAGCCCCCATAATCTGAAAGAAGTCTATTATACACTTACACCAACAGGCGAGCAGCTCGCCACCATTCATGAACGACTTCATGATCGTCTACTGGAACAATATGAGCAGTTGTTTAGTCAGTTTGATGAGGGAGAACTGTCTACAATTATTCGCTTTTTGCATACGTGGACAGAGTATATATAATGACTTTGATATTTGATATCGATATGGCTTAGTAGCTGAATCTGCCTGAATGTACAAAAACGCGCGCATCTAATGAAATATAGATAAATCACTTTTATACAAACTGGAGGATTACACAATGATTAGACAATTAAACAAATCCGAAGCAATGATATTTTTAAACGAAATGTACCGCGATATTGTTATCGGTATGGATGATACCTGTATTGATCAGTATTTTGTACCAGAATACGTACAGGTTACCGATGGTGTACGTAGTGATCTAGCGGAATTTAAGCATCATATTCGTATGCTACGACAAGAGTTACAATCTGTACAAATTTCGCCATTTACCCATTATGTATATGACGAACCGTTACAAACAGCCACTTTACGTTATACAGTCGATGTGGAAAAGAAAAACGGCAAGCGTGGACAGGTGGAGCTAATTGCTATTTTTGAGCTACAAGGAGAGAAGATACTGCGTTGCTATGAGTTGTCCTGTCCGTTAGATCAAAAAGCTGAATTTAAGGAAATTGCCAGCTTGAGCTAACGCTGTAGAAGTTCCATAATCTCCATATTCACTACAACATGCTCACTGTCCAATCGCAGTCCTAAATTGTAGCTGTCTGGTATCAATAATTTATGACCGATTACGAGTAAATGATTAAACTGAATCAAGTGAGCCAGTTAAGAACTATTGCCTCTGTTTATACCTAATGATTCGCCTTACAGCATTAATTGGGATCGTGTTCTTTATCTGGTTGTTGGTAGGATTATTGATCTACTTCGCTTTTGGACGTAATTATAGTATAATCTCTCTCAACGAAAATCCTCTGAATTGTGGTCTATTCCACAGTTTAGAGGATTTTTTATATATAATTATTCATTCTATGCCGACCCCACATTATGATATGCTAAAATAGTTCAATCAAGAATTGATTATAGCTCTTCAACCATAGGATGCGGCGGCATTCTTTTTTTGCATTTATATATGATCGACCACATACAGATGAGCAACTGTTGCCGATATCGTAGCATAGGAGCAGCCTGTTTCCTCATGAAATAAGGAAGCAGGCTGCTCCTATAAGTGGGTCAAAATCGCCTCATTTGTAAATCATAATGTATTATGTTCTTGACGGTAGTGTTCATGAATCAGCTCTCCTTTGGATACCTAAAATGAATAACCATATACAAAGTTGCTGAATAGTCTCGATACTTTGCAGCCGTTCAATCATTTCCTGCATCTGTGTATCATTGAACATCATGAACAGGCTGTGCAGTACGGTAATGAGCGCAGCAGCATAAGAACTGAGCAGACTTGTAGCTATAGATATGTTAAAATAGACGGGCAACATAGAGGTTGCACCAAAATGGTAGATGAGCCGAGCATAGTTGAGCTGAGAAAGGAATTGAGCTGAGATGAGTGAGAAGGTACATGCAGGTGGTCTTCATTTAGATCGGATTATATTTATAGGCAGAACGTACAACGAGTATATGTCCATGTTTGATCTAACCGAAAAGCAGTTGCAAGGACGACGAATATTGGATTGTCCGGCAGGTGCATGCTCGTTTACAGCTAAAGCTTCAAAGTATGGGTTGGATGTGATAGCTACAGATATCGCGTATACATTTGATACTGATGCTCTGCACGCTAAAGGAACACAAGATATTGCCCATATGTTAGAACATATGCAGATAGCACATCATGAATATGACTGGACGATGATGGGAACGATAGAGCAATTAGGCAATACACGACTATTTGCACTGGAAACGTTCTGTCAGGATCGAGCACAGTATGACCAACGTTATATTTCGGCTACTTTGCCACAGTTACCATTACCGGATAAGTCTGTAGATTTGACTTTGTCTGCTCATTTTTTGTTTATGTATGCAGATCGGTTAGATTTGTCGTTTCATATTCAATGTTTGCGTGAGATGATGCGTGTAACTACTCAAGAAATACGCATTTTTCCGTTAGTCAATCTGCAAGGAGAACGTGTTTCTTTTATAGAAGAAGCGATCTTTACAGCAAGTGCAGGAGAATGGATAAGCGAAGAAAAGCCGACGCCTTATATTTTTCAAAAAGGTGCAGAATCAATGCTTATTTTAAAACGAAAATTATAAAAAACTCATTTTAACGCAATAGTACTGTATATAGATATAGAAAAGAGAGTGACTGTTAACGATGACGATTAATTGTGATATTGCAATACTAGGTGGAGGAACAGGTGGCTATGTGGCTGCGATTCGTGCGGCTCAATTAGGGAAAGAAGTAGTGATTATTGAACAGGATAAATTAGGCGGAACTTGTCTACATCGCGGCTGTATTCCAAGCAAAAGCTTACTGCGTAGTGCAGAGGTGTTTGCACTTATGCAAGAAAGCGAAGACTATGGCATCGCAGCAGACAATATCACATTACAATTTGCCAAAGTACAAGCTCGTAAGCAAGGTATTGTCGATCAATTGCATCAAGGTGTACAGTATTTGATGCGTAAAAATAAAATCAAAGTTGTTCAAGGTAAAGGACGTGTAATCGGGCCTTCTATCTTTTCTCCGCAAAGTGGAGCAGTTGCTGTCGAGTATGAAGATGGCGAAATGGAAACGGTCGTCTCCAAAAATCTAATTATCGCTACAGGGTCTCGTCCTCGTGCTCTTCCAGGACTTGAAGCAGACGGTCAACTTATTCTGAATAGTGATCATGCGCTTCAATTGGAATCATTGCCTGAATCGATGTTAATTGTCGGTGGCGGTGTGATCGGAATGGAATGGGCTTCGATGTTAAGTGATTTTGGTGTGAAGATTACTGTGGTTGAAGCGGCTTCTCAAATTCTACCTGCTGAAGATCAAGAAGTAGCTCGCGAATTGCGTAAATTGCTCGAAAAACGCGGAGTAACTATTTATACAGAAGCGACTTTGCTTACAGATACATATGCACCTGCATCGGATCAACAGCAACTATCAATTACGATCCGTCATCAAGAACAAGAGCATGTGTTAACCGTATCCAAAGTACTGGTATCGATCGGTCGCCAAGCCAATGCCGAAACGATCGGACTTGCTAATACCGATGTACAGATCGTGAACGGATTTATCAAAGTCAATAACAAAATGCAGACTACAGAATCACATATTTATGCAATCGGCGATGTCATTGGCGGGCTTCAATTAGCACATGCAGCCAGTCATGAAGGTATCGCAGCAGTGAATCATATTTGCGGAGAAGAGGTTCACTACAATCCGCTTCAAGTTTCCCGTTGCGTTTATACACGTCCGGAAGTGGCAAGTACAGGTATTACAGAACAAGAAGCAACAGCGCAAGGAATAGATGTCAAAGTAGGCAAGTTTCCTTTCAAAGCGATCGGTAAAGCTCTAGTCTATGGAGAAAGTGACGGTTTTGTGAAAGTGATCGCCGATCGCAAGACAGATGATCTGCTCGGCGTTCAGATTATAGGACCACAAGCGACCGACTTGATTAGCGAAGCGGCACTGGCGCAATTCCTTGATGCCACGCCGTGGGAAGTTGCTCAGACGGTTCATGCTCATCCGACACTTGCCGAAATTTTGGGTGAAGCAATGTTAGCTGTAGATGGTAAATCTATCGGAATGTAATCTCAATTCTACTCTTTTTGACACTAAATATAACGATTTATAAGCGAAGATGGAGAAATCCGTCTTTTCTTTTTGTCCGTGATGTGATTATAATAGGTTTAGGCTCAAGTCTTAGTACCAGGTTTTAAGACAAGCATTAACCTGTACTTGAAGTCGAACAACCTGATTGTTGAATAATCTGTTCCAGTAGCTTAAAATAACTGATCAAAGGTTGTTGTAGTGACGGACACGTATTGTACAATCTTCTATTTTAATCAAAAAGACAAGCTAGCTTCGCTATAAAGCTTATCTAATTTTAAGGAGGTACCTGCTATGAAAGCGGAAGGTACTATTGACCAACAAACTAGACATGAACAAATAGGATTGACCGATGCTCAAGCAATCGAGATGTACAAATATATGCTTTTGGCACGTAAATTCGACGAACGTTGTCATTTATTACAACGTGCAGGTAAAATCAATTTCCACGTATCCGGTGTAGGACATGAAGCGGCGCAAGTGGGTGCTGCATTTGCTCTAGATCGGGAAGAAGATTATTTTTTACCGTATTATCGTGATTATGGATTCGTTCTATCTGTCGGTATGACAGCGCGTGAATTGATGTTGTCTGCGTTTGCCAAAGCAGAAGATCCGAATAGTGGTGGACGACAAATGCCAGGTCACTTTGGTAGCAAGCGTCTACGCATTGTGACAGGTTCCAGTCCGGTAACGACTCAAGTTCCTCATGCAGTCGGTGTTGCACTTGCAGCCAAAATGAAAAATAAAAAGTTAGTTTCTTTTGTTACATTTGGTGAAGGGTCAAGCAATCAAGGTGATTTCCACGAAGGCTGTAACTTTGCTGGCGTACATAAATTGCCAGTTATTATGATGTGTCAAAATAACCAGTATGCGATCTCTGTACCTGCACATAAGCAGATCAGTGGTAAAATCAGCGATCGTGCATTAGGTTATGGATTCCCGGGTGTACAAGTAGATGGTAATGATGTGCTTGAAGTATATCGTGTTACCAAAGAAGCGCGTGAACGTGCGATCAATGGTGAAGGCCCTACTTTGATTGAAGCGATGTTATATCGTCTGTCTCCACACTCTACATCAGATAATGATCTGGCTTATCGTACTCAAGAAGAAGTAGATGAGAACTGGAAAAAAGATAGCTTGCCTCGTTATAAAAAATACCTGATGGATTGTGGTATTTGGACAGAAGAGCAAGATGCAGAATTAAGCAAAGAATACGTTCAAATTATGAAAGAAGCTACGGAATATGCGGACAATGCCCCTTATCCGCGCGCTGAAGATACATTGCTGCATGTGTTTGCAGGCGATGAGGAGGGTAATCAGTAATGGCTATGATGGAATATATCGATGCAATTCGTCTGGCAATGAAAGAAGAAATGGCGCTGGACGATAATGTATTTGTTTTGGGAGAAGATGTAGGACTTAAAGGTGGCGTATTTACAACCACCAAAGGATTGCAGGAACAATTTGGAGAAGATCGTGTAATGGATACACCGCTTGCAGAATCTGCTATCGCAGGTGTAGCTATCGGAGCAGCGATGTACGGGATGAAGCCTATCGCAGAGATGCAATATTCTGATTTTATGTTACCAGCAACGAATCAGATTATTAGTGAAGCTGCCAAAATTCGTTACCGTTCCAATAACGATTGGAGTTGTCCATTAGTGGTACGTGCTCCTATCGGGGGTGGCGTATTCGGAGGTCTTTACCATTCTCAGTGTATGGAATCAGTATTTTTTGGTACAGCAGGATTGAAGATTGTAGCACCTTATTCGGCTTATGATGCTAAAGGTCTATTGAAAGCCGCTGTTCGTGACCCTGATCCAGTACTCTTTTTTGAAAATAAAAAATGTTACAAACTAATCAAAGGTGATGTACCTGATGATGATTATGTTGTGCCAATCGGTGAAGCGAATCTGCTACGTTCAGGCGATGATATTACAGTGATTAGTTATAGCTTACCGTTACACTTTATTATGCAAGCGGCAGAAGAGTTAGAACAAGAAGATGGCATTACCAGTCATGTTCTGGATCTGCGTACGATTCAACCGTTAGATCGTCAAGCAATTATTGATGCTGCTCGTCATACTGGTAAAGTATTGATTGTGCATGAAGATAATCTAACAGGCGGTGTAGGCGGAGAAGTTGCGGCTATTATCGCAGAAGAATGTTTATTCGAACTAGATGCGCCTATTCGTCGTCTTGCTGGACCGGATACACCACCAATGCCTATCAATCCACCGCAAGAGAAATTCTTTATGTTGAACAAAGATAAAGTAAAAACAGCTATGCGTGATCTAGCTTTATTTTAAAATGAACGAATGACTTTAACGCTGATGTGTTGATGTGTTGATGCCATCAGCGTAACTATACAAATTGTGAGAAGATGTTTGCATAGCAAAATATCTAATCCTTTAGGAGTGAAATGATATGTCTGCAAAAGGAAATCCGACAGATGTGGTAATGCCACAACTTGCGGAATCTCTTGTATCTGCAACGATTGCCAAATGGCTCAAACAACCAGGCGAATCTGTAGATCAATATGAACCGATCTGTGAAGTGATTACCGATAAAGTCAACGCTGAGATTCCTTCTGTATTAGAAGGTATTATGGGCGATATTATTGCATTAGAAGGTCAGGAAGTAGCTGTCGGTGAAGTGATCTGTCAGATTCATACCGAGCAAGCACCATCTGCGACTACAGAAGATATTTCTCCAGCTTCACCTGAAATTACAGTGCATGATGATCTACCTGCGGAGACGTTAGCAACACCAGCTACTTCTCAATCAACATTATCTGTAGCATCTACACCATCTGCACGTCCGGCAACAGCTCAAAGTTCTAATAATGGATCAATGAGTGGACGATATTCACCTGCTGTCCAGTCTCTTGCAGCAGAACATAATGTGAATCTATCCGGTATTCAAGGTACAGGAGCAGGTGGACGTGTTACTCGTCGTGATGTGCTCAAAGCATTGGATAATGGAACAGCTCATACACCAACAGCTACACCTGTTTCGAATAATAGCAATGCAGCACAGCAAGCACCTTCAACAGCTAGCAATACAACAGCACCAACAGCCGCAAATATGCCGACATCTTCTACTGAATATGAAGTACGTCACTCCGGTATTCATTTATCAGAGACACCAGCTATTCCTAAAATCGTTATGGAAGAAGATCAAGCGAATCAATTGGGTCAAAGCGAGCATTTGATCAATGTTACGCCTCTTCGTAATGCGATTGCACGTAATATGCGTCAAAGTGTATCCGAGATTCCACATGCATGGACCATGATTGAAGTCGATGTAACAAATCTAGTTATGTTACGCAACAAAGTAAAAGATGAATTTAAACGTAAAGAAGGCATCAATTTAACCTATCTATCGTTCTTGCTCAAAGCGGTAGTCAATGCGATTAAAGATTATCCAATTATGAACTCTGTCTGGGCAGTTGATAAAATTATCGTCAAACGCGATATCAATATTGCGCTTGCTGTAGGTACAGAAGATTCAGTGATGACGCCTGTTATTCACAAAGCAGATCAAAAAAATATCGCTGGTCTTGCCCATGAAGTTGAAGATTTGGCACGCCGTACACGTGATGGTAAGCTCAAATTGGATGATATGCAGGGTGGTACATTTACAGTGAATAATACAGGTTCATTTGGTTCGATTTTATCGTATCCGATTATTAACTATCCACAAGCAGCGATTTTGACATTTGAATCGATTGTCAAAAAACCTGTTGTTATTAACGATATGATTGCCGTTCGTTCAATGGCGAATCTGTGTCTATCCTTAGATCATCGTATTCTAGATGGGGTTATCTGTGGGCGTTTCTTACAACGTGTCAAAGACAACTTAGAAAGCTATAATACCGATACAAAGTTGTATTAAGAACCTCAATACGGTAAATTAAGATAAAGGTACACTACAATAGAATAGTCATCAGGGAAGGGACGTGTCTGCATATGAGTAAATTCATTCAAGTCTCCTATACGCCCTCGATGGATTACGCGCAAGCGTGGGAGAAGCAGAAGGAGATTGTTCGCGGGATTGATGCCGGTGAGCAAGAGGAACACCTTCTGCTTCTTCAGCATCCACCGACGTATACTATCGGTTCTCAGCGTCATCCAGAACATTTATTATGGAATGAACAAGAGCTGGCAGAGCGAGGCATTACACTGTTTCAGATTGATCGAGGCGGTGATATTACATACCATGGCCCAGGGCAGTTGGTCGGTTATCCGATTCTGCTACTGGATGCCGCCAAAGGCATCGATCCTCATCGATATTTGAGAACACTGGAACAAGTTATTATTGATTATTTAGCAGAGCAGGGTATTGAAGCTGGACGCAAAGAAGAATACACCGGCGTATGGATCGGTGATCTCAAAATCGCTGCGATAGGCATTAAATTTAATAAATGTCGTCATCGCAAAGGGTTTATTACCAGTCATGGATTTGCGTTTAATATTTCTTCGGGGATTCAAAATGAAGGGTTTAGCGGTATAGTTCCATGTGGCATCGAGCAATATGGAGTGACTTCGCTTGAGGATATTACCGGCCGTACATTTACAGTTGAGCAAGTGGCACAGGAGATTTTGCCACATTTTATGCGCCATTTTGAGTATGCACAGCCGGACGAACCATTATCCTTATAAAAACGGTTGAATGACCATCAGTAGAGTAGAACCGACCATTGCAATCAACATGATATAAATAAAGACTTTGAACCATTTTTTCTTTTCCATAAGCGTACTCCTTTATGTCTGTAAAATAGGGATTGGTACATGTACCAATCCATCTCATCATACCGATTATAAGGCTATTTTGCAAAAGGAAGTACGCGAATATGTGTATATTTACGTAAACTCAAAGGGGCGAATATTGTGATATCTGAATCTCGTTTAATAGAAGAATTTAAAGAGCTTGTCCAAATTGATAGTGAAACTAAACAAGAACGTGCAATAGCCGATCATTTGACTGAAAAGCTAATCGCTCTTGGATTCACGGTGATTGAAGACGAATCTGCTGCTAAGACCGGTCATGCGGCAGGGAATTTGATTGCAACATTGCCTGCTAATACAGACAAAGCAATCCCTAAATTATTTTTCACTTCTCATATGGATACAGTTAAGCCGGGTATTGGTATCGTACCGGTTATCGATGAAGCTGGTTATATTACAAGCTCTACCGATACGATTCTAGGTGCAGATGACAAAGCAGGCATCGCTGCTCTTTTTGAAATGATTCGTGTATTAAAAGAACAACAAATCGAGCATGGACAGATTCAACTGATTATTACTGCGGGTGAAGAATCAGGTCTGATGGGTGCACGTTCAATGGATTCATCTTTGGTCGATGCTGACTTTGGCTATGCGCTTGATTCCAATGGAACAGTAGGCACGATTGCTGTGGCTGCACCTACTCAAGCACGCATTGTCATGGAGATTTTTGGCAAGTCTGCTCATGCAGGGGTAAATCCTGAAGATGGCATTAGTGCAATTCAAGTGGCTGGCAAAGCAATCTCACGGATGAAATTAGGACGGATCGATCATGAGACGACTGCGAATATTGGTAAATTTGAAGGCGGCGAAGCAACCAATGTAATCTGTGATTATGCACGCTTGGAAGCAGAAGCACGCAGTCTTGTACATGAAAAAGTAGAAGTGCAATTAGCGGCTATGAAGCAATCTTTAGAGAGCACATGTGCCGATTTTGGAGCGACCGGTAAATTTCAAAGTGTTATCGTCTATCCAGGGTTCAAATTTACAGAAGACGATGCAGTAGTACAACTGGCGCAACGTGCAGCGAGCAAGCTAGGCGTACCTAACGATATTTTTCATACAGGTGGCGGTAGTGACGCGAATATTTTCAATAGCTTTGGGATTCCGACAGCGAATCTAGCGGTAGGCTACGAATTTATTCATACAACAGATGAGCGTATTCACAAAGACGAATTGATTCGTGCAGCCCATCTAGTAACAGAAATTGTACGTGAGACTGCTCAATTAACAGAGTGGAAATAAAACAACCAACGTATTGAACGATAAACGATAAGTGGAGGAATTGAGATGACAGCGAACAAAGCATTAGACGAAATCACACTGTCCACCGAATCTATCTTTGAAGGGAAAGTAATCTCTTTACAAGTGGATACTGTACAACTTCCTAATGGCAATACCAGTAAGCGCGAGATTGTTCGTCATCCGGGAGCAGTAGCTGTATTGGCGATTCACAATGATCGTATGTTAGTCGTAGAGCAATATCGTCAAGCATTAGGTCGGACAGAAGTGGAAATTCCTGCTGGTAAATTGGAAAAAGGGGAACAACCGGAAGAAGCGATCAAGCGTGAACTGGCAGAAGAAACAGGCTATCGCTGTGATCAAGTGACCTTGCTGAATTCCTTTTATACATCACCAGGATTTGCAGATGAGATCATTCATTTATACCTTGCTGAAAATCTAGAAGCAGGTGAGCTCAATCCAGATGACGATGAATTTCTGGAAGTGACAGAGATTACACTGGAAGAAGCATATGAACAGATTCGTGATGGACGTATTAGCGATGCGAAGACGATTATTGCGGTACAAGCTTGGCATCTAATCAAAGTGACAGGCAAACCAAGTCTGTGAGTGAATTGCAATCTGTCTACGCTGATCTTCATATTCATATCGGTAGAAGTGAAGATGGACAACCGGTGAAGATCAGTGGTAGCCGTAATCTGACTTTTGCTAATATCGCCAAAGAATCTTCAGAACGCAAAGGAATCGGATTAACTGGAATTATCGATTGTCATTCTCCCGGTGTACAGCAAGATATCCGCAACTATATCGCTAGCGGTGAAATGGTCGAAGTGCCCGGTGGAGGTATTCGCTATAAGGATACAACCATTTTACTGGGTTCAGAGATTGAGATACGTGAACCGGGTTATCATGAAGCCCATGTACTGGTCTATTTTCGTGATCTAGCGACGATCACTGACTTTAGTCAATGGATGAGCAAGCATATGAAAAATGTCCAGCTAAGTTCACAGCGTCTGCATGTATCGTTTCACGAATTACAGAAGCAAGTGAAACAACGTAACGGTATTTTTATGCCTGCGCATATGTTTACTCCGCATAAAGGAATCTACGGAAGTACGGTAGCACGTATGAGTGAAGTGTTAGATTTGAATCAAATAGATGGTGGAGAACTGGGGTTAAGTGCCGACACTACGATGTCGAGTTATATTAGTGAACTTGATCGCTATCCGCTACTGACTAATTCAGATGCGCATTCACTTGGCAAAATTGGACGGGAATACAATATTTTTGCGATGCGTGAAGCAAGTTTTGATGAATGGGTATCGGTATTACGCGGAGAAGAAGGACGTCATATTGTTGCGAATTATGGACTAGATCCTAGACTCGGCAAATACCATCGTACGTACTGTATGAACTGTAATAGCATTATTGATGATGCTTCACCGGCTATTGAGCGTTGCCCTTATTGTGGTAGTACCAAATTAACAGTAGGTGTGATGGATCGGATTCTTCAGATTGCAGATCGAGAACAATCGATTGTTGATGCTAAGCGTCCTCCATATCATTATCAGGTGCCCCTTTCATTTATTCCGGGCTTAGGGCCTGCGAAGATGAATCGATTGCTGGCTGAATTTGGGACAGAGATGAATATATTGCACCAGAGTTCGACTCAACAACTCACCGATATTGTAGGTACTGAAATAGCTTTGTCGATTGTTCAAGCGCGCAGTGGCGAATTGCTGTTAAGCTCCGGTGGTGGCGGAACATATGGCAAAGTCATGAAGAAGTAACATCATAGCATATTGACGTGATAAACTTAGGGATTTGCTTTGAATTGCAAGCAGACACACCTGTTCTAAAAAGTTTGACTTTGTCAAAGAATTCCCCCTATAATAATAGAAGTGAGCATTTACACGATGCAGTGATTTCCACAGGGGGAGGTATAGAATGGAAGCACGGATCGATAAAATTAAACAACAATTGCAATCCAAAGGTTATAAATTAACGCCCCAGCGGGAAGCCACCGTTCGAGTGCTTCTTGAGAATGAAGAAGATCATCTAAGTGCAGAGGATGTCTTCATGTTAGTGAAGCAAAAAGCTCCCGAAATCGGTCTTGCCACTGTGTACCGTACCCTTGAACTTCTGAGTGAACTGCATGTCGTGGAAAAAATCAACTTCGGTGACGGTGTAGCGCGATATGATTTGCGTACCGACACCAGCAAGCACCATCATCATCATCTTATATGTGTGCAATGCGGAAGTATGGATGAGATCCGCGAAGATTGGCTAGGACCACTCGAAGAACGACTGGATAAAGAATTCGATTTTACGGTTCTGGACCATAGACTCGACTTTTACGGAATTTGCTACCGTTGCAAAGACAAAAACGATAGCAATCAAGACGAACAACCTGACAACTAAAATGGATACCAGAGACTCTCGCCCGATATTTGGCTGTTCGGGAGAGAGTCTTTTTGCCGTAACCATTCCTATGAAGGGACCTGATTTCCGATGAATGAATATTTGCAGACGTTTATCCGCTATTTAGCCGAAGAAAAAGCACTATCTCGAAATACCCTAGAATCGTACCAACGTGATTTAAATCAATTTCTAGAATTTGCAAAACAGCGCGATTTACAAACGCCGGATCAAATTCGTAAAACACATATCGCTCTTTTTTTAGGAGAAATGAGACAAATGGGAAGAGCATCGTCCACGATTACGCGGATGACTGTTTCAATTCGTTCATTTTGTCATCATCTTGTAAGAGAAGGGATTATTCAGCAAGATCCTTCAGTACATATGGAAGCGCCCAAAGCAGAAAAGCGTCTACCGAATGTGATGACGATCGAACAAGTAGGGCATTTAATCGATGCTCCTGACCGTCAATCACCGCAAGGCAGACGTGATCGTGCTATGTTAGAAATGTTGTATGCTACAGGTATACGCGTTTCTGAATTAATATCGGTCAATGTCGATGATGTGCGTCTGGATTTGAAGTTTTTGCGCTGTGCGAATAATGCAGGCAAAGAACGGATTATTCCGATCACAGGTGTCACAGCGAAGCGTGTAGGTGAATATATAGAACAGGGTCGCCAGCAACTCATTCGTAATCATCCTGAAGAACTGGCACTCTTTGTGAATCAGCTTGGCACAAGACTTACACGACAAGGCTTTTGGAAAATTATCAAAAAGTATGCTCGTGAAGCTGGAATAGAAGCAGATATTACACCTCATACGTTGCGTCATTCTTTTGCGACTCATCTGTTGGAGAGCGGAGCCGACTTGCGTTCAGTACAAGAAATGTTAGGACATGCTGATATTTCGACGACTCAGATTTACACACAGGTATCCAAAAAGAATATGAAAGATGTGTATGAAGCTCACCATCCACGTGCCAATGTAACCTGATTCACCACAGAATAGGGAGGCATTGATCATGACACAATCAGACACACGGTTTAAACGTATTAGCGTTATTGTAATGGATAGTGTAGGTATCGGTGAATTACCTGATGCATCGAAATTCGGTGATAAAGGTGCACATACATTAGGTCACATTTTGGAACAAGTTCCAGATATTAAGATCCCTCACTTGCAACAATTGGGACTCGCAAATATTACGTCTTTATCACCATTGGAACCGGTAGAACAACCACAAGCGTATTATGGCAAAATGGCACAAACGTCGATCGGCAAAGATACGATGACCGGTCATTGGGAAATGATGGGCTTACAGATTAGTTCTCCATTTAATACGTATCCGCATGGGTTCCCTCAGGATCTTATCACTGAACTCGAAAAGCTTACCGGTAGACGTGTAATCGGTAACAAATCGGGTGCAGGGTTAGATATGATCGAACAATATGGCGAAGAACAGATGAAAAGTGGAGCATGGATCATTTATACTTCTGCCGACAGTGTGATGCAGATAGCGGCTCATGAAGATATTATTCCACTAAATAAATTGTATGAAGCTTGCAAAATCGCACGTCAACTGACCATGTCGCCTGAACATTCTGTTGGACGTATTATTGCTCGTCCTTATCGCGGGGAACCCGGACAATTTGTGCGTACCGCCAATCGTCGTGATTTTGCGGTGAATCCACCAGAACCTACTGTATTGAATACATTGCAGAACTTTGGCTATGATGTTATTTCAGTCGGCAAAATCAACGATATTTTCTCAGGTCACGGCATCACAGCAACCCATCCGACCAAAGGAAATGAAAATGGGATTCAAGTGACAACCAACTTGTTGCGACAGGACTTTAACGGATTGTTATTTACCAATCTGATTGATTTTGATTCGTTATACGGACATCGTCGTGATCCGCAAGGATACGCTAGAGCATTAGAACAATTCGATCAAGCTTTACCTGATATGTTATCTGCTATAGGTGAACAAGATTTGCTGATTATTACCGCAGATCATGGTAATGATCCAGTGCACAAAGGAACCGATCATACACGCGAGTATGTACCTTTGTTAGTCTATAGTCCATCTCTTCAACCGGGTACGGATCTAGGGATTCGGGCTACGTATAGTGATATTGGTGCCACGATTGCAGATAATTTTAGAACAGGTGGTCCATTGCATGGAGAAAGCTTTTTAGATAAATTAAAATAACATGCAGACGACTATGTATATAGTGGCTTGCAGTCATTTTATAAATGAATAGATATTCAAGGAGGATATAGTAATGACAACTATTACACAAGCAACGATTCAAGAAGCAGCTGCTTATATTCGTAGTCAAAGTGATATCAAACCAGAAATCGGATTGATTTTGGGTTCAGGATTAGGTATTTTAGCAGATTTGATCGAAGATAGCGTAGCGATTGATTATCATCATATTCCACATTTCCCTGTATCGACAGTAGAAGGTCATGAAGGCGAATTGTTACTAGGTACGATTCAAGGTCGCCCTGTAGTGATGATGAAAGGTCGCTTCCATATGTATGAAGGATACGGCCCGGAAGTAACAGCATTCCCTGTACGTGTCATGAAAGAATTGGGAATCTCTACATTGCTGGTTACCAATGCAGCGGGTGGCGTAAATACTTCTTACGAGCCAGGTGATCTGATGGTACTTAGCGATCATTTGAATATGACAGGTCGCAACCCATTGATCGGACCGAACGATTCTGCACTGGGTGTACGTTTCCCTGATATGTCTGAAGCGTATAGCCGTCGTCTACGTGCTGTATTCAAAGAAACAGCAGCACAACAAGGATTGAAAGTTCAAGAAGGTGTGTATGCTGGATTGCTTGGTCCAACGTACGAAACGCCTGCTGAGATCGTGATGTTGCGTACATTGGGTGCAGATGCTGTAGGAATGTCTACGGTGTCAGAAACGATTGTAGCGCGTCATGCAGGGATCGAAGTATTGGGTATTTCTTGTATTACGAATATGGCAGCAGGTATTTTGGATCAACCGTTATCTCATGATGAAGTAATGGAGACAGCTGATCGTGTACGTGATCAGTTCTTGAAATTGGTATTGGCGATTATTCCTCAAATGTAATGGTTTTGGGGTGGTTTTGAAGATGACTGGGGTGGGTGGAGACCGCTACAGGAAAAAATGATTCTTACCGTCGCTGGTGAAATGGAATCCCTTAATTAGACTGCGATGCAGTCGGGATTCCACTTCAAAGGCGACTTTCAGAATGATTTTTTCCTTTCGCTCTGCTGAGGAAGACCGCAGTCATGAAACAAAAGCCAGGCTTATGGTGGGGTTGGCAGGTAGGTAGTGCGATAGAAGTAAATCAATATATAGGTAATGTGAAAAAGGCTTCTGAATCCTATGGTATAGGATTGGAAGCTTTTTTGTTGGAAAGGATGTAGTATTCGAGAGAATTTGAGTTAGATGGGAAAAATACTGATGATTGTTGGTCATGATTCCTTTCGTTTTGGAAGTAGGCTGATTTCAAAATGGGGTTTGAAATTGTTTGGATTTAAGAATAGCTTATCTATTAAATGTAGTTAAGCTTATTATAGATTTTATGTATAAGAATGGGGATATTAATTGTTTATGTGTTTGGTGATATGAATTTATAGATGTTAGATAGATTTTTTTATTTTAAATATTTTGTTTTAGCTATTTGTAGGTTGGTGATGATTGGAGGTTGGAAATAATCTTACATATATATTGGGATTAAAAAAACTCGCTAGATCATTGTTGATCTAGCGAGTTTTTTGATGGTTTATCGTTTTATCGTCATAGTGCAAATAAGTTTGAAGAAGAAAGTGACGCTTGTTTTACTTAGGATTCGCCTGCATCAGGGTCGGGGGCTACAGTGGGTTGTTCTGTAGGTGATGGCTCTGGTATAGGCGTTGAAGAAGGATTAGCATCTTCTGTTATGATTTCTGCTGCTGGTGATGGAGTGGTAGTGTCTGGACTGGTCAGTGTTAAAGTGTCTCCTTTGTCATTCATAGTGATTGCGATTCCTGTTACTTGGCTGATCAATGAAATAGGTACATAGACAGTTCCATCGAGATTAATAGGTGCACCTTGCAGTATAGTCGATACGCCGTTAATTTCAGCGGCTGTTTGATTGAGTGTAAATGTGGCTGTACCGGAAGCGCTGGATGTTGCTGTAATCTTCTGGTTAGCTTGATCCCAGAAAAAAGCGAATCCGTACGGTGTGAGTAATGGTTTATATGAAATATAAGCAACTTTGTTTTGGACAAAAGCAGGGATTTCTTTTTTCACATTTACGCCGTCTAAAGTGACATTTAAAGATCGACGTAATGGATTAGCTGGTGGCTGTGTTGGTGTTGTCGGTGAAGCAGGTGTAGTTGGATTCTTTTTCAACCAGAGTGAATATCCTTCTTGAGCAATCCATAGTCCAACTTTTTTATTTCGGCGCCATTCTTCGTTGAAAGCAGACAAGGGCAGATTGGTCTCGCCTGTTTTGATTCCGATCTCCGGTGTAAATGCAGGTCTGCCAAAGGTAGTGATGAACCAATCCGTATATCCGCCACCAGAAGGGTTGTTATTTGGACGCACCTGACGATATCCGGTAAAGCTTGTGAAGATGTTCGCCAACCTTTGATCACGACTGAGATTTTGCGGAAGGGTATGAAAGTTCCAATACAGAATACGTCCTGCAGAATGATACGAAACAGCGATCTCAGGATCGATTTCGTATGTAAATGAAGTGGTCGCTTGATTTTCAGCAGTCTGAACAGCAGATGTTCCTTTATGATTTTTCCAGAATGGATATGGAATATTATCTTCTATCGTGCGCCAATAAGCATCATACTGGCGATTGGGATCGATACCTTGAGCATTAGCTTTCCAGCGTTTAAAGTTAGTGCTTCCGCCATTCATTTTTACTAACGCTTGCCGAACTGAAGCTGGAAAAGCACCCGTTCCTTGCTGTTGTAGTGTTACTCCATCTGGATTGACCATCGGGACGAACCAGATCGTTGTCCGGTCTAAAATCTGACGTGTATTATATCCTTCAAATGGATGATTGGCAGTATACGCTATCGCATATTGCTCTAACATATACATATTGATTGTAGTCGTCATCCATTCGCGCGCATGATGAGAACCATTGATAAATACAGTAGCTTGTCCATGACCCAGTCCTACTGCCCATATATCACGACCATACTTGGTTTTACCTATCGATTTGTACTGGATCAGATCAGGATACTTCTGAGCTAACGATTGAATATGGCGGGTCATCGCTGCATATGTATAAGTGACAGACGGGTTAACCACCGTATGATTTGCCGCTTCTGCTACATTCTGTAATAGTAGAGTCGGTACAAATAGTATAAATGTAAGCATAAAGTATCCAATCTTTTTCAATGCCATCCTCCTCGGTAAATAAATGATAAAATATAGGGATTGTAATCATCTACAACCCTGATGTAATGCGATATTACGGTGTCTCTATACAGCATAGTAGCATCTTATTTGAAGTATCGTAAATGCTTATTTTTTCCATATGTAAGTACATTAATAAGCAAGTCCACTCTTTGTAAAGTCACATAAAACACAAATGTTCAGCAAAATAGTCCATTCTGCTATAATATGCACAATGGTTATACTGACTATACACTTCAAGTGAATGAACGGAGGACAACAGATGTATTTACATGGAACAAGTCAAATAAATGATCAAGGTCATCTTGTGATCGGTGGTTGTGATACCGTTCAGTTAAAAGAACAATATGGTACCCCTTTATATATTATGGATGAACATTTAATTCGTAGTCGTTGTCAGGAATATATGCAAGCTTTTGAAGCATCAGGATTAACTTTTCAAGTAGCTTACGCTAGCAAAGCTTTTTGTACGATGGCGATGTGCCGGATTGTAGAAGAAGAAGGATTGTCGATGGATGTGGTATCTGAAGGTGAATTATACACAGCGATGCAAGCTGGATTCCCTGTAGAACGGATACATTTTCATGGTAATAACAAAACACCTGATGAATTAGATATGGCTTTAGAGGCAGGAATTGGTTGCTTTGTAGTCGATAACTTTGTCGAACTGCAAGTATTAAATGCGATAGCCGCTTCCAAAAATCTGATCCCTAATATTTTGTTACGTGTAACGCCAGGGGTAGAAGCACATACCCATGAATATATTTCAACCGGTCAAGAAGATTCCAAATTCGGATTCGATGTAGGCAATGGAACAGCTTATCAAGCCGTCAAAGAAGCTCATCAATTGCAAAATGTTAAATTGCTTGGTATTCATTCTCATATCGGTTCACAGATTTTTGAAGTGGATGGTTTTCAAGTAGCTGTAGAGCGTGTTGCGGCTTTTGCGCTTGAAGTACAGCAACAAGAAGGTATTTCATTTACGGTGATCAATCTGGGTGGAGGATTCGGTATTCGGTATACAGCCGAAGATACGCCATTACAAGTAGCTGATTATGTAGAAGCGATCACGACAGCAGTGAAAGAACACTTTGACAAATTAGAAGGAACATTACCGCAAATCTGGGTAGAACCCGGTCGCAGTATTGTAGGCGATGCCGGAACGACATTATACACAGTAGGCTCGAACAAAGATATTCCCAATGTACGTAAATATGTATCGGTCGATGGCGGCATGACAGATAATCCGCGTCTCGCTCTATATGAAGCAAAATATGAAGCAGTGATTGCCAATCGAGCAACAGATGAAGAGACAGAACTGGTATCCGTAGCTGGTAAATGTTGCGAAAGTGGCGATATGTTGATCTGGGATATAGAGCTTGCTTCTCCGGTAGCTGGCGATCTATTAGCTATAGCGTGCACAGGTGCATACAATTATTCAATGGCAAGCAATTACAATCGAATTCGTCGCCCGGCAGTTGTATTAGTCAAAGACGGTAAAAGTGATGTGATTGTAGAACGGGAAACACTTGCAGATATTACAGGCAATGACGTTATTCCTGCGCGCCTAAGCAAAGCTACGATTACCGCTTCATAAGCTGATTTGAATAGCAAAGTTAGTTGCTAGTAATGTCGTTTGTTAACATAATTAAACTTATCAAAGATTGCACTTTATCTATGATGAGAATTGTTGACACAATGGTCAAAGAAAAAACAGTATGCAAGCAAAACGACTAAACATTGTTTTGCTTGTATACTGTTTTTTTCGTAAAAATAAACAAAAAAGCAGTTATTAACTACTAATGCACTGAAAAATAATGTACTAAAAAGGATTATTAAAGTCTTACATGTTACCACCTAAGCTTAAGCTGTCTGATCACTAATGTAATCAAAACGATCATGCCTACACCAAAGCCGGATATCGACAACGGAGAAAGTACAAATCGTATCATTTCACCATGAATGAAAAAGCTAGCTAGCATGACCACCAGACAGATTATTGTAAAGATGCTAATAGTAAAAGTCATCATCATATCACGCGAACTATGATTTTCATCATGAGCAATCATAATTCGATTGTTTTTAAGAAGGGGCAATTCTAACAACTTGGGAATATAGTCTTCTATTTGCCCTTTAACCTTATCGAGCCGATCTTTGACCATATGTTCTTTATTCATACTACTTGCATACGATTGACTTGATTCCGATAAAGAAAAAGTTGGATCAACAGAAGACAATGTACCATCTAGGGTGATAATGGCCCGAAATGCACCAGCAACAGTGGGCTTTAAAGAAAGTCCCATATCAGTAATCAAGATGACCAAGCGTCTCATCATGGTACTGGTAGGATCATGTGAAAAGGATGCTTCTACTAGAAGGCGACTTAGCCGCTGTTCTACTATTCGTTCATCGAGCAAAGAATTTTCTTCACAAACGTTAATCAAGCCTTTTGCCATTTGTTTAATATCTTGATTACCATAACCAATCAGAAAACTTAACATACCGTTTCGTTCATCATCTGATAAATAACCAACCGAACCAAAATCGATTAATGCTACTTTTCCATCGTTTGTTAGTATTAAGTTACCTGGATGGGGGTCTGCATGAAAGACACCAATGATCAAAATTTGAGTTAAAAAAGCATGCATAAGCATTTCGGCAACATCATGACTCACTGCTTGAGTAAAGCTATTCCCTTTAATATATTCCATAGTAAGTACCTGTTTGTTTGAATACTCGGAGTAAATTTTAGGCACAATAATCGGAATACGATTCTCTTGAAATGCTTTAGCTAATAGATTGGTGTTGAGTGCTTCGATATCAAAGTCTGTTTCTTCGAGTAGATTTTGCTTAAAACCCTCAGCAAGCTGAATCAAGCCCAGTCTTTTAATTTGTTTTGAACGCTCAGATAGCCATGATACAAATTGAATGAGCAGATCAAGATCTATCGTCATCTTTTGTTTCACTTGAGGGCGTAAAATTTTGACTACTACCTGTTCTTTAGTAGACTTTAACTGCGCTAGATGCACTTGTCCGATCGAAGCGGCAGCAATCGAATCCATATTGAATGAAGCATACATATCTTCAATATTGCCAATTTTGCTATCAATAATCGCTTTCAGCTCATCTTTACTAAGAGGCTGTACATTATCATGCAAATTGGAGAAAGCTTCGATATAATGACTAGGGAGTACGTCTTTTTTTGTAGATAATACTTGAGCAAATTTAACAAAAACGCCGCCCATTTGATCTAGCACATCAGCTATTGCATAAGGAAGTTGGGCATGATCCTGTTGAATTAAATGATTCAGTCCTTTACGCGAAATGATCCAGAATAGATGAACCATACGTCTAAAACGACGAATCTGATTGATCACATACCCGAACGGATTGGATGTTTGTAATATTTTGAAATTAAATACACAGAGTAGCATATACATATAGCAAGCGATAAATATAATAAGCAACGGATAATAGATAAACATTACACGAAGAACCTCAGAATCGGAAGGGGCTATCGTTTGATTAAAATATGTAAAAGATAATACAACCGTTACCACAGATACGCTGAATAACACAGCTAAAGTGAGTTTTAGTTGCCCGTGTTTAAATGTATTGATATTGCCAATAATAAAATAAAAAATAAACGCTACTACCAAAATGCTGCTTAAATAAAACTGTTCTAACACTTGTAGTATCGTACTGATCAATAGTGAACTGAATAATGATATAATCACCTTATGTCTCGTATGAAAGAAAGAAGAAATTAACCAGAATAAGCCAAAAAATATAAGCCATATTAAGAAAAAAAACATCCAAGTCCCACCTTTATATGATGATATTTATAAAAAAAGAATGATTAAATAACAACCATAATTAGTATACAATTCCAGCCACTCTTTATTATAAAATAAGAGCAAATCATATTTGAAAAAGAAAGTGAATTTTTTCTCAAATATAACTATGCAATCTACATGAGTCTGATAGATCGTTTGATAGACAATATTTCACCGATAGTACATCACTATATTTATTCTATAATATGATAATATAGTATCTTAAAACAACAAGAATTGAGCAACATATAAATGTTCAGCATAATAGTCTATGAAGCAAATAAACATTATTATCTCTATATGAACTGGATTTTTGAGTGTATTGCTCAGCATATCAAACGATAAATGAGTGAACATGCCTTTGCGCAGAATTGATTTTCATAGTAAACTAAATAGGATGCTGTCCTACAGAACTAATTGTTGTTTAATCGTACTCGAGTGAAGTAGTGGCAAGCATCCTAATTTCTGTTTTTAATTGAGAGGAGATTTATTATATTATGTCTAAACAAGCGAACATCAAACTTGCAAACGGTGGAGAGATCGTTATCGACCTGTTTGATCAAGATGCACCGAATACGGTTGCTAACTTTGAAAAATTAGCAAATGATGGTTTCTACAACGGATTAACATTTCACCGTGTAATCCCTGGTTTTGTAGCTCAAGGTGGATGCCCGAATGGTACTGGTACTGGCGGTCCTGGTTACACAATCAACTGCGAAATCAACCCGAACAAACACGAGCGCGGTTCTTTGGCTATGGCTCATGCAGGACGCAACACAGGCGGAAGCCAGTTCTACATCTGCTACCAACCACAACCACACTTGGATGGACAACATACAGTGTTCGGTAAAGTAGTAAAAGGTTTGGAATATGTTGATGCTCTTAAAGGTAGCGACAAAATGGAAACTGTTGCAATTGTAGAAGCGTAAGCTTTTTTCAACAACAATAGGATTCAATTACTTATAATAATTATCATCAAGAACTTGTTCTCTTTCGAGAGCAGGTTCTTTTTTTATATATACATTTTGACTTTGTAGCTTTTCATGTTAATAATTGAACATATCGAATAATTGGATAAAAAAGGAAGGTGAATATATGAATATTAATCATGCTGAACATCCTGTACAGCTTTTAATAGCATGCGATACAGAGGAAAAGAAATATCAAATTGATCTCAAATTTTTTCTTGTTCGCAAAGAGAAAGAAGCTGACCACTATTACCGGAGCAAAGTCATTATATTAGCAGAAGAGGTCATAATCTGGTTAAAAGATCAATTGATTGATTCTTTTAAAAGTTTTCAGCATACAGAAGGTGAGAAAGCTATATTTGCAGTGAGCGATTATCATTTAGAAGTCCAAAAAAATGAGCAACTGGCTAAGCTGGTCATCAACGAACAATACCGTACATTGAATACCCGTAAAAACGGCCTACTTCATGCTTTAACAGAAACAGATCAAACTATCGAAGAACAGGATACCCATTTTCAAATGATACGATTAGATATAGAGCAACATAAAATATATTGTTGTTTTTATCGTAAACCCAAAGCAGGCGCAAAAAAGAGAAAATTAGCGATAAAAGACTCTAATGTTTTTCATTTTGTTAACGATGATTTGTTAGAATTAGGTGGGAAAATTGATTTTTTTATGATCAATAAAGAGGTCTATATTTCCAATCTACTATCTTTTGAAAATATGTTTGATTATCGTGATCATATTCACGAAGCTAGAGACTACAATCTGAATCAAATTTTGAATCTGCCTTTTTTTGCAGGAGAACATTCCAATAAGCATATCTTTGAGCAACATTGCAAACAACATGTCTATTCGAGAAGTCTGGCACAATTGAATTCTGACAATCTAGCAGCATTAGAAGAAAATTTTGAAGAACGCTGTGATGAGCTGAAATTAATTAAAAAAAGACTGCCTAGAAATCCACAAAAAGCTGAAGAATATCTAAAAAAATATGCAGCAATCTGGGAATTGTATTCTTTTATTGATCTTGAGCACTATCAAATTAAATATGAGCCTAATCAAAAACCAACCACATTAATTCACTTTTTTGCTGATAAAATAAAACAATCTTTTTTAACTAAAAACTTTAGTATTGCTTTAGATATAGACACAATAAGTGAAGATGTATAAAGTGTATCTTCCCATCTAAAGTAACTTGAGAAGGAGATTGAGAATGTGGTCTAAAAAAGAACAAATTATTTTATGGACAACTGCCTATTTTCCGCTTCTTTTTTTAATGATTGCTGGATTTTTATATGAGAACGATCTGTTACCGCTATGGCTTCAGAAGAAAAATGTACAGTTGTGGTTTACTAATCAATGGCTAGGTGAAGCTGTATTCATTGTCATTGTATTGGTGTTATCTATTTTATTATATCGAATTGTGATTATGTGGTTACTTGCTGGTATCGAGCAAAAGTTAATATCTAAAAGTATAGGCACTCATTATGCTGTGCGTCATTTTGAAAAATTATCGGCTAGCGAATATTCTTTCTTTTTGATCACTTTATTACTACCTCGTATTGCATTGGATTATTCATCTATAATGAATGTAGCTCTTTCTCTATTAGTCATCATATTTATTATTTCCGTGTATGTAAAAACAGATACAATTTCTTCATGTCCGTTATTTTTTGTTTCCGGTAGGCAGGTATTAAAGGGAATCATATCAGAGCATACATTTGAAGAAGAACAAGCTCATCCAGCGTTTCGTAGAAATGTTATATTTATTGTGCGAGAAAAAGATTTGAATTTATCTACTTCATATAGAGGACAGCATTTGGTAAGTAATATGTATATGATTGCTAAAGAAAAGACAATTGAGTAAATTAAGTAGAGTAATAACAGTGAAAAGGAGTGTAAACCAATGTCAGGAACATTATTCACGCATGGCAAATTTGCATTTAGCTCTCATCTTCCCGCAGAAGCAGATGCAGTTTACATAGAAAATGGAATCATTTCTGCAATAGGTACGACGCAAGAGCTATCACTACAATTATCAGGCAAAGATTACCGTCAAGTGGACTGGGATGGTGCTTATGTATTGCCTGGCTTAGTCGATTCACATATGCATTTATCTATGCATGGAATGAAATTATCTATGCTCGACTTTTCAGACGTGACCTCCAAAGAAGACATGATTCAGTTGATCCGTCAGCGTGCAGAAGTAACACCTGTAGGCGAATGGATTGTTGGATTGAACTGGAATGAAAATAATTTTGATCCACCGATTCCGCCACTACGAACAGAGTTGGATGAGATTACGACGAACCATCCTATTTATCTCACCCGTACATGTTTTCATGCTTTTTTAGGTAATAGTGTAGCCTTTGCCAAAGCAGGAGTGACTTCATCTTCACCTGATCCTGAAGCGGGTTCGTTTGGAAGGGATGAAGCTGGAGAGTTGAACGGATGGATTTATGAAGAAGCTTCAGCGGCTTTTACCGCAGTACAGCCAGAACCAGATTATACTACCAAAAAAGAAGCGATTCGGCGCGCTTGTCAGGATGCACTTCGATTAGGATTGACCGCATCCCATACCGAAGATTTACGATTTTTGGGAAGTATAGAGACTATGCTACAGATTTATCGTGAATTGCGTGCAGAAGGACTACCATTCCGCACTCATCAATTGATTTTTTATACTCATTTAAAAGAAGCCCAAGCATTGGGATTACGGGCAGGTGATGGAGATGAGTGGTTACGCATTGGTGCAGCCAAATTGTTCTCTGACGGAGCGATTGGAGGGCGTACAGCGCTATTACAAAAACCGTATAGTGATGCACCTCATACATGCGGAATGGCGATTCATACGACGGCACAGTTAAATGAAATTACATCATATGCTCGTTCGCTAGGCTATCCGATTGCTGTACATGCTATTGGTGATGGTGCGGCAGATCTTACATTATCGACGATGGAAGCCCATCCGTTGCAAGGCATTTCACACTTGCCCGATCGATTTATCCATGCGCAGGTATTGGATCAACAACTGCTTGAGCGAATGACGCAATTACCACTTATTGCAGATATCCAGCCTCGATTTGTTGCCAGTGATTTCCCCTGGGTGATGGAGCGTGTAGGTGCAGAACGTACTGATTATTTATATGCCTGGAAAAAGTTAATAGATGCTGGTGTGATCTGTGCAGGTGGAAGCGATGCACCTATTGAACCGCTTGATCCGATGCTTGGTATCCATGCCGCCGTTACCCGTCGTAGACCTTATGTTACAGAGCCAGCCGAAGGATATTTACCACAAGAGCGACTTAGTATTGCTGAAGCGATTCATTTGTTTACAGTAGGCAGTGCACAAGCAGCAGGCGAAGAACAACAACGTGGTAGTATTCACGTTGGCAAAGCGGCTGATTTTACAGTGATTGATCGAGATATTACTACCGATTCCGAATCTCTGTTGCAGACGACTGTTCATATGACAGTGGTGAATGGACAGATTGCTTATCAAGCGTAGAAGGTTAAGGTATATCTACTAAATACACAGATACAGATATTTCACAACCCTAATAACCTTTCTTTTACAACTGTAGAAGAGGGTTAATTAGGGTTTTTTTGCGCTCTATTTATGTATTGACTATATGGTCATGTAAAAAATCTAAAAACTCTTGTTGCATCTTACCGAGTGGAATAATCTTTTTGAGAATTTGAAAGCGCCATGATTGTCCTTTACTTTGAAATGACCATATTGAAGCCAGCGAAATTCCTTGATTATAATGATGCTCTTGTAGATCAGCAATCGGTAATTCAGCAGTATGGATCACTTTGTAAGAAAAGAAGTTAAGAAATAAGACGATGAGTTTCTCATCATTAAGTAGCAATATAGCTTTACTGGAATACGCTGAAAAGTGTTGAGGTGTAGTATAACAGATATGCATATTCATTTCTTGATAAGGTGCAGTCAATTTGCGGATTAGTTTTTTGTTGATTAAAAACATAATAATCACCTTTCGATTAGTATAATGGTAAGGATATTAGACGGAAAACAATCTATCATTTAAAAAAAATAAAACGCGAATTTATTATACAACAATAGAGGTAGTAGAGTCATGAGAGCACTTGTAGATAAAATAAATAATGATGATATCAGAGCATGTAGCCTATAGAAAAAGTTAGGTTTCTTGATTTTTGCGTGTGTGGATGATATGATTTCAGCATCACAGTGAAATAGTGATAATAACTTCATAATTTATCCTTCGGGGCGGGGCGAAATTCCCCACCGGCGGTGTTGAGATCAAGATAATATGTGATCTCTAAGTCCGTGACCCGGCTATGTGTGTAATAACCATAGACGGTGGATCTGGTGAGAATCCGGAGCCGACAGTATAGTCTGGATGGGAGAGGGATACAGAGGTCGCTTGCACAGCGATTTCTGAATTAAGGTGCACTTATTTGAGTGTATAGTTTACTATTTTGATGAAGCAAGATACCTGAGCATCTTTAGGTTTCTTTGGCATCTAAATAGGTTCTATACGTAGCACATATGTAAAAATTGGATCAGTGGATTAAACTGAAACCAGCAGTAGGTATACAGTCTTTGCGCTGTAGATATACAGACATATGCGCACTCTATAAGAGGTACATTAGATTCTTACTCCTATACATTATTATGTTAAGCCCTGTAAACATTCGGATACTATTCCGGTTTACAGGGCTTTTTGCTTGTCATTGTATCGGTATACACTTTATAATTTAGTTATTAAATTATGAATAGTAACTAAATATGATGATACTACGATCAAACTCGTAACAGCACTTTGATCAAGTGCAAAGTATGCAGTTATGAATTTTTTATGGTGTCAAAGGAGCCCTGAATAATGAACGTAATCAATGATGAATTTTACATGACTCTAGCACTGGACTTGGCAGAAAAAGCTCAAGGGCAGACAGATATTAATCCTGTGGTCGGTTGTGTGGTTGTGAAAGACGGCAGAATCGTAGGAATGGGTGCACATTTACAGCGAGGAACCGGACATGCTGAAGTACATGCACTTAATATGGCAGGAGATCAAGCAGAAGGCGCTACAGCATATGTGACGTTAGAACCATGCAGTCATTATGGCAAAACGCCACCTTGCAGTGATCGTCTGATTAAAGAAAAAGTAAAACGAGTCGTTGTTGCTGCTGTAGACCCGAATCCACAGGTAGCAGGTTCTGGAATCGAACGACTGCGTAATCATGGAATCGAAGTGGTGACCGGTGTATTGGCGAAGCGCTCGGCACGACTTAACGAAACGTTTAACAAATATATTACAACAGGGCTCCCTTTTGTGACGCTCAAAACAGCCAGTACGTTAGATGGTCGTCTAGCGTCTCGTACCGGTGATAGCAAATGGATCTCTAATAGCGATGCTCGTGCGATCGTTCATACGATGCGTCATCGTCATCAAGGTATTATGGTGGGAATCGGCACAGTATTAGCCGATGATCCTGAGCTGACGACACGTACAGAAGTGACTGGCGTTCAGCCTACCCGTATTGTGATTGACTCACAACTACGCATTCCAGATACCGCCAAGTTATTGAATACAGATGTAGCGCCTACGATTATTGTCACTACTTATCAAGCGGATCGGGATCGTATCCATGAACTGCAAGAACGTGGTATCACCGTTATCATCTGTGGTAGCGGGCCCGTATGTAGATCTTCCTTTTGCGATGAAAAAGCTTGGCGAACTTGAGATCTCTTCGATTTTGTTAGAAGGTGGCGGTACATTAAATGGTTCGATGCTTGAAGCAGGACTGATCGATCGAGTCACTTTATTTTTTGCTCCTAAGATTATTGGCGGTACGTTATCAACATTCGCTTTTGATGGATTTGAAAAAATGAATCAAGCTGTAACACTAGATGAGATCGAAATAGAGACGTTAGATGACAATATTTATATCAGTGGATTACCACGTTATCATCATCTCTAATATTCAAATAGCAGACCATCTTGGTAGAAAGGAGGATGTCTATGTTTACCGGACTAATCGAAGAAATAGGTACACTCCGACAAAATGGACGGCGCGGTGAAACGATGGTACTTGGTATTCAAGCATCACGTATTATGGACGGACTTCAGATCGGAGATAGTGTCTCATGCAACGGGGTATGCTTAACGGTTACCACGATAGCTGATTCTCTATTTACCGTAGATGTCATGCCAGAAACGTATCGTTCTTCTAGCCTTAAACAGTTAAAAACAGGCAGCCCTATTAATCTAGAGCGAGCAATGATAGCGAATGGACGCTTCGGAGGGCATATCGTACAAGGTCATGTGGATGGCACAGCACATATTGAACAGATACAAAGCAACCAGAATGCTGTTATTTTCCAGATTGCTCCGACTGATCATGATCTATTTCGTTATATTATTCCGAAAGGGTCTATCACTGTCGATGGCATCAGCTTGACGGTTGTATCGGTAACAACGACTTCATTCACAATCTCTATCATTCCACATACACTCAAAGAAACTGTACTTGCTTATCGAAAAGCAGGCGATATGGTCAATATTGAATGCGATGTGCTTGGTAAGTATGTAGAACATTTACTACAATACCAATCGAATACAGCAAATGATGCCACCAGTCAGAAAAAGCCATCAATCACAAGCCAATTTTTGCAAGAAAATGGATATATGTAAGCGCTTGGAAGTAAAAGCGCGACAAGGTTTCAATAAAAAATGATTTTTGCAAAGCAAAATATCTTACAGTAAGCGCTTGGTACTATAAGCGCGACAAGATTCAATAAAAAAATGATTTTTGCAAAGCAAAATATCTTACAGTAAGCGCTTGGCACCATAAGCGCGACAAGGTTCAAGAGGGAGGTTATATCGATGAATCACAAATCATCTACAAACTTAGATGCGATAGAAGCAGCAGTAGCTGATCTTAAACAGGGCAAAGTGATTATCGTAGTCGATGATGAAGATCGGGAAAATGAAGGCGACTTTATCGCTTTGGCAGATCGTGCTACCCCTGAAGTGATTAACTTTATGGTCACAGAAGGTCGAGGCTTGGTATGTGCTCCGATCACAAGTGGACGTGCTGCCGAGTTAGAACTGATTCCGATGGTAGCGCAAAATACTGATTATCATGGAACAGCTTTTACGGTATCCGTCGATCATATTAGCACTTCTACAGGTATCTCTGCACAAGAGCGATCTATGACAGTGATAGGTCTGACCGATCCAGAAGCTACACCAGCTCATTTTCGCCGCCCGGGTCATATGTTTCCATTGATCGCAAGTGAAGGCGGTGTACGGCAACGTCCCGGGCATACAGAAGCAGCGATTGATTTGGCACGCTTATGTGATGCTCCACCTGCTGGTGTGATCTGTGAAATTATGAATACAGACGGCACGATGGCACGTTTGCCGGAGCTCGAAGCAATCGCCAAGCAACACCATCTTCAATTAATCAGCATTCAAGCTTTAATAGCTTATTTGGAGCAGACGTCTCCAACCGTCAATACCCACTCAAACTAACCTACCGAAAAGAGGATGAACACTATGGCTAATATTTTTGAAGGACATTTAATCGCGCAGGATCTTAAATTTGGTATCGTTGTTGGACGTTTTAATGAGTTTATTACCACCAAATTGTTAGGTGGAGCACTTGATGCGCTCAAGCGTCATGGTACTGCTGAAAATGATATTGATGTGGCATGGGTTCCAGGAGCTTTTGAAATTCCTTTAGTTGCGCAAAAAATGGCTGAAAGCGGAAAGTATGATGCAGTAATCACATTAGGTACAGTGATCCGTGGATCTACAACTCATTATGATTATGTATGTAATGAAGTAGCCAAAGGTGTATCTGCCATTAATTTGAAAACAGGCGTACCTGTTATTTTCGGTATTGTAACGACTGAAAGTATTGAACAAGCGATTGAACGCGCAGGAACCAAAGCAGGTAACAAAGGTTGGGATTCAGCTAACGCAGCGATCGAAATGGCGAATTTAACTAAAATGATGAAATAATATATCAAGTCTATCTTTGAGCAATAAGCACGTGCGCTTGAATGTAGTTTGATATGGTATATGTTTTAGTTCATTTGGTAATCATTCATCTTGTACAATAAAAGATTGTTTTGATGTTATTGATATCGTGTTTACTGCAAATGTATATATTATATCTACAATATTTATCGTATGATAATAAAATAATAAGCGAAAAAAAGGGCAGAAACAGGGATTGCCCTTTTTTTGCTGAATATATACTGTGAAAAGTGCGCGATTAAGATACAATAAGAGATGAGAATCTATTGATTAAGAGGAGTGGTCCAGTGACGACTGTACTGTACAAACTGGAAACGTTTGAAGGGCCGCTCGATTTGTTGCTTCATTTAATTGATGAATCTGAAATTAATATCCAGGATATTCCGATCAGCAAAATTACAGATCAATATCTGGAATATCTTCATAGCATGAAAGAATTGGAACTTGAAGTGACCAGTGAATTTCTAGTGATGGCAGCGACATTATTGTCGATCAAAAGCAAATTGCTATTGCCACGTCCGCCTGTGATGGAGATGGATGATTTTGATTATTATGAGGAAGACGATCTGGACCCGCGTGCAGAGTTAGTACGCAAGCTGGTGGAATACCGCAAGTACAAAGGAATTGCTGTGCATTTGCGAGAAATGGAAACCGAGCGTAGCCTGATTTTTACAAAAGAACCGGAAGATTTGACCCCTTTTATGCCGAAAGACGATGTGAATCCAGTGGAAGGTCTGCATACGATAGATTTGATGGAGGCTTTTCGCAAAGCTCTTCGTAAAGTCGTACGCCGTACACAGGTGACCCGGATTCAGCGTGATGAGATTTCGGTGAAGGATCGGATACGTGAAGTGTCTACCCGGTTTCAAGGGTTAGGAAAAGGAGAAAGCTTGTTGTTTTCCAAACTGCTACACCAGGAAATGTATCGTCATGAGATCGTGGTGACTTTTTTGGCTGTGCTGGAATTAATGAAAATGAAGCAAATTTCCTGCTACCAAAGCCGGCTTTTTGACGATATCGTGATGGAGTGGAGAGGTGAAATAAGTAACAATGAAGTCCCAGAAATTGAAGTCGATTATTGAAGGTATGTTATTTCTGGCTGGAGAAGAAGGATTGAATGCGAAGCAGATTTCAGAAGTAACCGATCAACCGGTACAAACGGTACAGATCGCTATCGAAGAACTGCAAGCTGATCTGAAAAAAGCAAGACGGGGGATTCAGGTGGTTAATATCGCAGGTGGCTATCAGTTATCTACAATACGCGCGCATGCTGAATATTATGAACGATTGGCATACTCACCTTCCCGTTCTTCTTTATCTCAAGCCGCGCTTGAAACATTATCAATTGTAGCGTATCGCCAGCCGATTACACGAATTGAGATTGAAGAGATTCGTGGTGTCAAATCCGAGCGTGCAATTTACACATTAGTCAATAAAGATTTGATTCAAGAAACAGGACGGGCTGAAGCAATAGGACGCCCTATTTTATACGGTACGACCAAATCATTTTTAGATTATTTCGGACTTGGCAATATTCGTGAACTTCCCGATGCGTCTGCTTTTGAAAATGCGGAAGATCTCGAAGGGGAAACACAGCTATTGTTCGAACGTTTGGAAGAACAGGTTCATAGTGAAGATATAGAAGCGTTAGAAGAATTGGGTGAAGAGCTCACAGAAATAGCAGAAGATATGGTATCTGATCAGGGATCAGGTGCAGAAGAACGTTCTACTTCTGATCAGACTATCTCTACACCGTCGGACTCTTCCAAAAATACACCACTAGATTAACCTGAGCTATCCAGCACACAAGTAATCTAAATAGAATCGTTAGATAAGATGATATAATCCAAAAAAAGCCAAAATGTTTGGGAATTGATCCGACAATCATTTTGGCTTTTTGGGTATCTTTTTACTGGTAATTATACAGTTCTTTTCGATAAGTATTACTTTTTCAACAGCAAGTAAAGAAAATACGGTGCTCCGATCAAAGCGACTACGATTCCCGCAGGCATTCCATCAGGATCAGCAAGGTTACGACCGATTGTATCTGCAAGCAATAATAACCAACCACCGATCAAAATCGATACAGGTACAAATAGTTGATGTCGTGGGCCTACTAGTGCTCTCGCGATATGAGGAGCCATCAGCCCGATAAAAGCAATACCGCCTGTAACAGATACCGCAGATGCGGCAAGAGCGACAGCAGCTAACATAAGCAAAATGCGATCTTTTTGAATCGGTACACCTGCACCAATCGCTGTTCCTTCATTGAGTGCTAATAGATTCAGCGAACAGGATTTGTACAATACAAATGGAACCAGCACAATCAACCAGGGTAGCAGTGCGATCACAAATGGCCAATCTGTTCCCCACACATTGCCAGCTAACCATCTTGAAATAAAATCGACTTTTACTCGATCTACCGAAGAGATCAACACAATCATACAACCGGATAATGCTAATGAAAATCCGACTCCTGTGATAATGAATTTCATCGGTTGCATACCTTCAGTACGACTATAGGAAAAGAGGTAAATCAATATAGCGGTAATCAATGCTCCTGCAAAAGCAACGACAGGCAATATGTAGACAAATGTTCCAACTTCAAGTGGGGCAAATAAGAAAAATACAGTTACACCCAGACCTGCACCTGCATTAATACCGACAATCCCGGGATCAGCTAATTCATTGCGAGTAACACCTTGCAACACAGAACCCGCCAAAGCAAGCGCCATTCCTGCTAACAATGTCACTAACATACGTGGCAATCGAATCGAGAACAGTACAAAGTCATCTACAAATGTACCGTTTCCCAGCAATGTAGGAATCAGTCGGTCAAACGATACAGAAGAAGCACCAACACTGAGTGCAATCACCATTGTAATTAAAATAATAATGGTCAATATACCAAGAATCATTTTTTGCTGACGGGCAGGTTGTAGTTGCTTCATCATAATGAGCGCACTCCTTTCCGCACAATCAGTAGAAAGAAAGGCAGTCCAATAATAGCGATAATAGCTGCAATCGGTGTCTCAAAAGGAGCATTGATCATTCGTGCTAACGTATCTGCAAATACCATAAAGGTAGCGCCAGCTATCGCAGATAGTGGCAAAATCGTACGATAATCAGTACCTGCAATCATACGCACAAGATGAGGAATCATCAGCCCGATAAATGTCAGATTTCCAACCAGTGCTACTGATGCTCCTGCAAGTAATGTAATTAGTACAAATAAAATCATTTTGATCTGATGTGTTTGCAGACCCAATCCTACAGCAGTGCTTTCATTTAAGCTAAGAATGGTTAATTGACGTGAACAGAGAATAGCGATCACAATACAGATTACGATAACAGGGGTAATACTCTGAATCTGTCCCCATGTAGTACCGATCAATCCGCCAGATGTCCACATTGTTACACTTTTAGAAATTTTAAATTGTAGACTGATTCCTTCAGCGACAGCCAATAACAAAGCCGAAACGGCTGCTCCTGCCAGCACCATACGTAATGGCGACATATTCCGTTTACGCAGTGCGGTCAATCCAAAAACAAGTAACATGCCTACAGCAGCTCCGATAAAACAAGCGATCATAATACCGAAGTAACCAACGCTTGGTAGAAAAACGAGAGCGACAGCCAGTGCAGCATTTGCACCAGAACTTAATCCGAGTAAACCGGGATCGGCTAAAGGATTACGCGTAAGACCTTGCATAATAGCCCCGGCCACAGCGAGCGCAGCTCCTACCAGCACGCCGCCAATCTCACGCGGCAGACGCAATTCACGAATAATCGAAATATCGCCACCTGTGATTTGCGGATGAAATATCGCATTCCAGATATCAGATAATGAAATATTTTTAGCACCGACCATAATAGCGATTACAAATACAACAACAAATAGCAACAACATCAATATTAACTTGATCAGAAAAGCTTGAAAATGTTTGGTAGTCATAGCATTTTTCATTATACGGATCGTTTCCTTCTCTGTATTTAGAAAAGAAGGAACGCTAGGCGCTCCTTCTTTTCATTTGTCATTTACATTTAAGATTTACCTAGCAACGATTTGGTAATAAAGTCAAGCTGATAATCAAGTGATGCTGCATCATTAAAGTAGAATCCACGTGCATCCACTTCAAATACACGGTTGTTTTTAACAGCCGGAATATTTTTGTACGTATCTGTATCCTGGAACGAAGCATCTACGCTAGGGTCTTTACTATAGAAAACATAATCTCCTAGATATTCAGGCAATACTTCAAGCGATAGATCATAATATCCTTTTTTCGAAGTCATTTCTTTTACTTTTTCAGGCATTTTCAGACCCATCGCTTGATAAATAATTTCTGTACCCCGTCCCCAAGCGCTACCGAACACATACAGTTGCTTAGAATCGCCTTCCATAACAGTTACAGTAGCATCATCACCGATTTTAGCTTTGATTTCAGCACCTGCTTTTTGTGCACGTTCTTTAAAGTCAGCAATCCACGCAGCGCCTTTGTCTGCTTGATTTACCGCTTTAGCGATTTCTTCAATCTGTGTTAAATAATCGACTTTGTTATAAGTATAAGTAACAACTGGAGCGAGTTTTTTTAATTTTTCTATGTTTTTAGTATCGCTTGCCGCAATAATTAGATCTGGTTTGAGTTCGATTATTTTTTCTAAATTATCATCAGATACTTCAGCGACATCTTTTAATTGCTCTGCAAAGTTAGGATCAGCTTTGGTCCATGAATCTACACCAACTAGAGGAACACCAAGAGCAATTAAGTTACCTGCATAACCTGCTAGAGCGATTACACGTTGTGGATTAGCAGGAACTTCTACAGGGCCTGTCTCGGATTGATAAGTGATAGTACCGGTAGTAGCTGGAGCAGAAGTGCCTGTTTCTGTAGAGCTTGCTTTATCGGTAGTAGCCGTATTACTAGACTGATTACCACATGCGCTTAATACCAACACAATCACCATCATTAATGGTAACAACATTTTTTTCATACGTAAATTCCCCTTTAATATAGAATGAAATTGATAATCATTATCATACAACGACTCTCAAACTTTAAAACGATGTGATTTTTTTGTCAATATTTATTTTAAAAATGTAATCAAAATCATGCAGAAAGAGGGTAAGTTTGAAAGCAAAATAGATACCAAAATATTCAAGTGATACGTCAGTCTTAAAAACAGTAAAACCGTGTAATCGATTGCAAATTGTCGTATTCAGTCATGTAATCTAGTAACATAGACGTTAGAGCGTAGTAGTCGATTTGCTTCTTAAATGCAGTCGTAGTAAGGTGTACTCATAACCTAATATTGGAAGGATGAATTTGTCTTATGACTAATTTGCAAGCGCTACAATTTCGTCAATCGTTAAAGCAATGGACTTTCAAAGCTGTCGATGAATCAGAATGGTTACCGGCTACTGTGCCCGGAACAGTGCATACTGACTTATTAGATAATGGTAAAATTTCGAATCCTTTTTATGGTACGAATGAAAAAGACGTACAATGGATTGATAAAAAAGATTGGGAGTACATAACAACGATTGATGTAGAAGCACCTGTGCTCAATCATTCGCATATTGAACTTGTATTTGCTGGTCTGGATACCTATGCAGATGTATATGTTAATGAACAGCATGTACTATCAGCAGATAATATGTTCCGCACATGGCGTGCAGATGTAAAGCCCTATGTAAAATTAGGCGCTAACGATATTCGTATTCATTTCCGCTCTCCTATTATGGAAGACTTACCGAAGCTAAAAGCATTAGGTTACGGATTACCTGCGAGCAATGATCAATCTGAAGTTGGTGAGCTAGGAGATCAAAGAGTGAGTATATTTGCTCGTAAAGCTCCTTATCATTATGGCTGGGATTGGGGTCCACGTTTTGTAACTAGCGGTATCTGGCGTGAAGCTGAATTAGTCGCATGGTCAGACGTACGTATCGAAAATGTATATATTCGTCAAAATCAAGTGCATGTAGAATCTGCTGATCTTACAGCTGTTGTCCAAATTTATTCAGAACAAGAACGTCAGGTGAACTTGCGTGTATATGCAGATGGACAGAATTGGGAACAGACAGTGACATTAGCGGAAGGTACAGATGCTGTACAGATTCCACTTTTACTGGATAATCCTAAATTATGGTGGTCAAGAGGTCTAGGAGAAGCTCATCTGTATACGTTTACAGTAGAGGTGTTAGAGCAGAATCAGACACTGGCTGTGAAATCAGAACGGACAGGTATTCGCTCCATCCGTCTGGTGACTGAACCTCATCCAGATTATCCGGGCACTTCGTTTTATTTTGAACTGAATGGTGTACCTGTCTTTGCTAAAGGGGCGAACCATATTCCGAATGACAGCTTCTCACCACGAGTGACATTAGAGCGTTATCGTCATGAGATTGTAACGGCTGTAGAATCCAATATGAATATGCTTCGTGTATGGGGTGGCGGTATTTATGAAAATGATGAATTCTATGACCTCTGTGACGAATACGGTATTCTGGTATGGCAGGACTTTATGTTTGCTTGCAGTATGTATCCAGGTGATGAAGAGTTTTTAGATAGTGTTCAAGCCGAAGCCGAAGATAATATTCGTCGACTACGTAATCATCCAAGTATTGTACTCTGGTGTGGTAATAATGAGATCGATTCTGCGTGGTCTCAATATGTAGAAGATGGTGGTTGGGGTTGGAAAAAAGACTACAATACAGAACAGCGTGCACAGATCTGGGCTGATTATGAGTCATTATTCCATGAGTTATTACCAGAAGTAGTGCGGGTAGAGCATCCGGGTATCTCATACTGGCCGTCATCGCCAATTGTTGCAGTGACAAATAATGAAAAACAACATACACACGGCATAACAGATTCTGGAGATATCCACTATTGGGGTGTATGGCATAACAGTGAGCCATTTGAACGCTACAATACGTATATCGGTCGATTTATGAGTGAGTATGGGTTCCAATCGTTTCCAGAATACAAATCGGTTCGTACGTATGCTGAAGAATCCGATTTGGAATTAGAATCTGAAGTCATGCTTCGTCATCAGAAAAATGGAGCAGGCAATCGATTGATCAAAGAATACATGGATAAATATTTACCAGCACCTAAAGATTTTCCTTCGTTTCTCTATATGAGTCAGGTTCTACAAGCTGAAGCGATGAAAACTGCCATCGAAGCTCATCGTCGTCGTAAACCGTATTGTATGGGAACATTATACTGGCAAATGAATGATTGCTGGCCTGTTGCATCATGGTCGAGTATGGATTACTATGGTCGCTGGAAAGCTGTTCAATATTATGCCAAACGTAGCTTTGAAGATATTTTACTATCGATCGATAATTCAGTTTCAGGTACAGTCAATATTCATCTTGTCTCTGATCTGATTGCACCCAAATCATTAACAGTTCGTGTCAAAGTACTTGGAATAGACGGTACATTGTACAAAGAAATGCCGCAATCTCTTACCCTTGCAGGCGGAGAAGCGATTCAATTACTATCTTTGACGACAGAACAGTTACTTGGAGACGTGAATCCAGCAGAAGCGATTCTGGTAGCAGAATTAGAACACGAAAATCAACTACTTCATACAGAGATTGCTTATTTTGTATCTGCAACCGAGTTACCTTTGCAACAACCGAATATTCAAGTCGTAGAAACAGAAGTCGATGGCGTTATTGCTTATGAATTGACCACAGATGTGTTGGCGCGTCAGATATGGTTAAATACAGCCAGCGAAGGCATCTTTAGCGACAACTTCTTTGATCTGATTCCTGGAGTGACCAAAACAATTCAATTCAAGCAATTACAGACACTAGAAGATGTGCACCATGCTAACGAAATGCAGTCTGAATCCAATATTGTACAACCATCGGTATCTCATTCACCACAATTTGTACCTGCGAAGCCAGAAGATTTGCAAGTTCAATCGATGGCAGATTTTATCCATATTTCGTAAGATTTGATCTAGATTGATGAAATAGTCAGTTGTGCTTCTCTATATATCCTTTCAAAATCACATGAAACTCCCTAAAATCACAATAAACTTGGGGAGTGTCTTGTGATTTTGTGCATAGATGAGTATCATTAGTGTGAGGTGAATTAACTATTATGGAACGATTGCAAAAAATATTAGCACAAGCAGGTATAGCTTCCCGACGTAAATGTGAAGAGTTAATTGTAGCAGGTAAAGTAACTCTCAATGGTGAAGTTGTCACTGAGCTTGGAACCAAAGCAGATCCAACAGTGGACGAGATTATTGTTAATGGACGATCGATTGCTGCGGAGAAAAAAGTATATATTATGTTCAACAAACCTAAAGGGGTTATTACAAGTGCTTCTGATCCAGAAGGACGTAAAATTGTAGGCGATTATCTTAAAGGTGTTCGTGAACGTGTATACCCTGTAGGACGACTGGATTACGATTCAGAAGGTCTTTTAATTTTGACGAATGATGGAGAACTGGCTAATCGCTTAACTCATCCAAGACATCACGTACCCAAAACATATCATGTAACGGTAGAAGGCGTACCACACGGTACAGCACTAGAGAAATTCCGCCAAGGAATTCAATTGGAAGATGGAATGACTCAACCTGCTGAAGCGGATTATTATGATATTGATACAGAGAAGAAGCAAGCAACGATACGTGTAACGATTCATGAAGGTAGAAACCGTCAGATTCGTCGTATGTTCGAAGCTTTATCTCATAAAGTGATTCGGTTGAAACGGATTTCTTTTGGCGAATTACTTGTAGGTAATTTGAAACGTGGTCTATATCGCCACCTGACCAAAGAAGAAATTGATAAGCTAAAAAGCAGCGGTAAAGCATAACATAGAGATCATTTATATCCATTGATGACAGCTAGGAGGCTTTAGTGAATGAGTGACCAGATGAATCGCATTTTAGTAGTGGATGACGAAGAACGTATTCGCCGTTTACTACGCATGTATTTAGAAAAAGAAGGCTATGAGATTGATGAAGCTGAAGACGGAGAAGCTGCGCTACGCAAAGCAGTAGCAGAAGATTACGGCTTAATTATGCTTGATCTAATGTTGCCGGGAATCGATGGTATCGAAGTATGTAGTCGTCTACGTCAAGTCAAATCAACACCAGTATTGATGCTTACCGCTAAAGGGGAAGAAGTCAATCGTGTGCAAGGATTTGAAGTGGGCGCAGATGATTATGTCGTTAAGCCATTCAGTCCGCGTGAAGTGATCTATCGGGTCAAAGCGATTATGCGTCGCTCTTCAGCAACAGCGTACCTTTCTCAAGAAAACAACTCAAGCAACAATATCGTATTTCCAAACCTGATTATTGAGCATGATGCGCATCGTGTAACCGCAAGTGGACACGAGATTAGCTTAACGCCGAAAGAATACGAATTGCTCCATTTTCTAGCGGTATCGCCGGATAAAGTATTCTCACGTGAAGAATTGCTCAAAGATGTATGGAATTATGAGTTTTTTGGTGATTTGCGTACAGTAGATACCCATGTAAAACGGTTGCGTGAAAAGCTAAACAAAGTATCACCTGAATCAGCCGCAATGATCACTACGGTATGGGGAGTTGGTTACAAGTTAGAGGTTCCAAAATAAGTGGACTTCTGGAGAACGCTTGTCGGTAAGTTGTGGCTGACGATTAGCGCATTAGTGGCTTGTGTACTGTTAACACTCGGTTTATTTTTGCTACCTTATATCGATAGTACATTTACCAATTCCGGTTCGATCAAACGGTTATTTACCTATGTCTCGATCGTAGGATTCTCGATGACTACTTTTTTTGCTCTTTTTTTATTGACCAAAATTACACAACCGATGCAGCAATTAATTCAAGCAGCAGACGGGATTCGCAAAGGAAAATACAATACCCGCGTATCTTTGCAAACCAGTGATGAGATCGGTCAATTAGCAAGTGCATTTAATCATATGGCAGAAGAATTGGAAAAAAATATTCAGAATTTACAGCTGGAAAAAGAACAAATGGCAAGCATACTCCGCAGTATGGGAGATGCAGTGATTACATTCGATAAATCCGGAAATATGATTCTGCATAATCCACCAGGCGAAATGATTATGGATACGTGGCACAAAGCGGGCTGGGAACGTCAAGAACAAGATGGAACAACGGCTGATAGCAAAGTGCCAGAACCTCTATATCCGATGTTCCAGAGCGTTATTCGAGAACGTCAGGATCAAAGTTCTAATATTCATGTCAAACAGCAAGTCTGGTCTGTTAATATGGCTCCTTTATACTCGGGTAACGATGTACGCGGAACCGTATCGGTATTGCGTAACGTGACAGATGAGGTCAAAGCAGAGAAGATGCGTCGTGACTTTGTAGCTAATGTATCTCATGAGATTCGTACACCTTTGCAGATGATTCAAGGGTATAGTGAAGCATTGCTTGATGGGATGGCTACGTCCAAAGAAGAAAGCGACGAATTGGTGCAGGTCATCTATGATGAATCATTACGTATGGGTAGATTAGTGCAAGATTTATTAGATCTTGCACGCATGGAAGCTGGTCATATCGATATGAATTTTGATGAGATTGATCTGAATGAATTAATGGATCGAGTCTATCGCAAATTTACTGTTCGAGCCAAAGAAAGAGAACTCAAACTTAACTTTGTACGTGACGAGTTCTTGCATTTGTATGCCGATGTCGATCGGTTAGAGCAAATATTCACCAACTTGCTTGATAATGCTTTTCGTCATACTTCTGCCGGTGGAACAATTACCGTAACGGCTCATATGGAAAAAGAGCATGTGCGTGTGGTGTTCCAGGATACAGGAGCCGGTATACCGATGGACGATCTTCCTTTTATTTTTGAACGCTTTTACAAAGCAGACAAAGCTCGTGTACGCGGCGAAGCTGGTGGTACAGGTCTGGGTCTTGCGATTGTACGTAATATCGTAGAAGCTCATCATGGAAGTATTACAGCAGATAGTATTATCGGCAAAGGCACTGAATTTACGTTATTGCTCCCGATTCAGCATTCTGAAGAAGTGTCGTCAAATGCAATAGGAACATATACCAAATAAAAAAAGGCTAGCAAATATGCTAGTCTTTTTTATTTGTCAAAAATATCGAATTTCTGAATATAAAAAACAGTATTCTAAGTTTTGTCTCCTATAAAGCCGCTTTTGTAACTGATAAAGTATGTATTGTAAACGAAAATGTAATCGCTTACTTTTTTGATGGTTGTAAAAACTATATGTTAAAAGGAGCTTGATGCTATGAGAAGTAGAAAGTGGAGTTCAGTTTTAGTAGTGACAACTGTACTAGTGAGTATGTGGGGAGGATCAGGATCAGCTAAAGCAGCTAGCCCGCAGATTGTAGTAGACCTTGCTAGCAATACTGGCAGTATTAAGTACGGAGCATCTGGTTTTTTATATGGGTTGGGCAGTGATGGAGTTCCTTCATCTACTATGCTAGCACCTCTAAATCCTCAAGCGATTGCGCAAAAAGCTCCTGATGGCGCACAACATCCGAATGGTGATGCTTTAAAAGTAGCACCGGAATTTATTAAAGCCGGCGGCAAAGAAATTCAAATTTATATGCAGGATATTTATGAAAATTGGCCTTATGAGAACTTGGGATTACAAGATTATTTGAAAAAGATTGATGTGATGGTACCTAAAGTAGTAGCAGATCCTAATCATTCCAAATTCGTCTATGTTCCTTTTAATGAGCCTGATGGCATCTGGTATCAAGGCATAAATAATTACAATGATGCGAGTGGACAAGAAGCAAGAAATAAATTTTTTGCAGATTGGAAAACAGTCTATAATCATATTCGCTCATTGGACTCTCAAGCCAAAATAGCTGGGCCAAATCTCGCTGCTTATCATGCTCAATTCTATAATGATTTCTTTACTTATGCCAAAAATAATAATGTTTTACCGGATGTCACCACATGGCATGAGCTGGGCAATGATTTCTTTACAGACTGGTATAACCATTATAATCATTATCGTAATGTTGAAAAAAAATTAGGAATTTCAGCTACACCGATTGCAATTAACGAATATGCACGTATTTCTGGCGATCTTGGAGTACCTGGTAATTTAATACAATGGATGACTCGTTTAGAAAATAGCAAAGTAGATGGAATGCTAGCTTATTGGACGGCTGCCGGAACATTAAATGATCTAGTGACCGAGAACAATAAACCTACAGGCGGTTGGTGGTTGTACAAATGGTATGGTCAATTAACAGGTCATACGGTTACAGTTACTCCACCAACAACCAATGGATCACTACAAGCATTAGCAGCTCTTGATCCCGATAAAAAACAAGCTAGAATCCTATTTGGCGGTTCTGTTAATCCTTCAGATGTATACTCAACAGATGTTGTGATTAAAGGTTTGGATACTGCATCATACATGAGCAAAAATGTGCATGTATCTATTATAGGCGTAGATAATTCAGGTACTAATCCTGCAAATGATCCTTATAGTGTGCAAGAGCAAAATTATCCAGTTACCAATGGTCAGATTACAGTACCTATTCATAATTTAAAAGCTCTTTCTGCTTATCAAATTATTGTAAGTCCTAATACAAATAGCCAAACCATTAACAACAGTTCAAATCGTTATGAAGCCGAATATGCAAAATTAAATGGAACAGCTAAAGTGACTTATGGTTCAAATACAGGATACTCTGGCACTTATTTTGTAGAAGGTTATGGAAATACAAATAATGCGTCAACAGAGTTTATAGTGAGTGCACCTACAAATGGTTATTATAATTTGAATCTGCGCTATAGTGCTGGCCCATTTAGCAATGCACCTACTACCCGTCAATTAAAATTAGTTCTCAATGGAAGTGATTTAACAACTGTTAATCTGGATTCTACAGCAAATTGGAATACATGGAATACAAAAACAACTTCTGTATTTTTAAATGCAGGTATTAATCGTATCAGTTACAATGCTTTCACAACGGATGAATCCGATGCAGTGAATCTGGATTATTTAGAGATTAGCCCCAATACAACAGCGATCAATTCATATGAAGCTGAAAGTAACAGCAATGTGTTAGGAGGGACTGCAATTGTAACAGATGATGCAGCAGCATCTGGTGGAAAATATGTTGGTTATATCGGCAATGGAGCGAGTAATACTTTACAATTTAACGATATTACTGCGCCAAAAGCAGGGAAGTACCGAATGGTTGTCACATTTGCAAATGCAGAAGTAAAAGGGGAACATTCGTACAATAATAACGTTGTCGAACGTGTAGCTACTATTACAGTTAATGGAAATCAAGCGCAAAGTCCTAATTTCTTTAATACGCGTCAGTGGAATAATTATAAGACTATGGTATTTGATGTGAATTTGAAAGCAGGTACAAATACGATTAAATTTACTAACGCTTCAGCCTATGCGCCAAACATTGATCGTATTCAAATCGCAATGCCGATTATTAATAATACTGGCAATTCAATAGCAAATAACGATTCAGTTATAGCTGATGTTTATTCTTCGAATCAAAGTTAAACGGCATTGCAGAGAAAACTGTCTGATACAAGGCAGTTTTCTCTCTGTTTTCTTTCAAAAATCGCAATGCCTAATCCTTACATACCTAAGAAAATAAGAGTGACAAGATATTAACTAAATTTTAAATATATTCATTATAATAAATACATCCGAGAATGAGGTGGGATGATTGATGTCTATAAAGCATAAAAGTGTACGTTTAAAAATTTTATTAGCAATGCTAGTTACCACGATTTGTCCACTAATTTTAACTTCGCTTATTATTTTATATCAAATCTCTCAAAATGATCGAGAAGACCAAAATATTGCTCAAAATCGAATCCAACAAGATTTGAGAATCCAATTAGAGCAGTATCTAGATCAGCTACAAGAAAGCTCCTATTTAATCTATTCTCAATATGAACTTGTGAACAGTCTACATACTATTAGCAAGTCTAATTCACGACAAGAATTGGATTATGAAACAAGATTACAAATCAAACAATTTTATTTAAATATATATAACAATTCTAATATCGAACATATTTTAGGAATGTATGTAATTGATTTTCAAGGCAGACATTACAATGGATTTTTTCCTAATTATTATTTGCAATTAGAATCTTCTTATAATCAATCGCTAATTAACCATTTGCATGCCCCTTACAAAACCCCAACACTCGTATTTGATTATAACAGTCCTTATAATCAGCCTATTATTCATTATTTATATCCTATTAAATGGATGGGTGATCCATTCGCTGTGTTAACTATTGATATGCAAGTACAACCATTCACAACGATGGTAGAACGATACAATACCTTTTATAAAGGTAAAATTATTATTTCAGATCATGATCAAAACATTATTTATCATTCTGATCATAGTCAGATCGGTACGACATATCATTATGCGGATAATGATAAACAGAGCAAAATGATCCAAACCCCACTCGGTTCAAATGGTCTTATTTTGCATTATGAATTTCAAACCAATCCGCAATTAATCTTTTTCCGACATTTGGCATTTGCAATTATCATAGGTTCGCTTGTTATTATGATTTTGTTATCTATTTTGCTGAGTTATAGTATCACTCGTCCTATTATTGAACTTCGGAAAAAAATGAATGAAATCGAAAAAGGTAATTACAATGCTAGAGTACAGATTTTAGCTTATGATGAAATCGGATTTTTGAGTAAACATTTTAATCGTATGATCGACAAAATCCAAAATCATATGAACTATGAATTGAAATTACAATTGATCAATCAACAGTCACAAATTAAAGCATTACAAGCGCAGATATCGCCACATTTTTTGTTCAATACCTTACAACTAATTTCTAATATTGCTGCTGTAAATCAAGTTCCAGAGATGCGTATCATCTGTCAATCGCTTAGCAATATGTATAGATACAATATCAATATCAATGAAGAATGGGTTCAAGTCAAAAGTGAAATTTCTCATATTCGTAATTACTTATTAATTATCAACAAGCGATTGCCAGAAGGCATAGGGATTCGTATTCATGTAAGTCCTGAAATAAACTCGGTATGGATTCCCAAACTTATTTTGCAGCCTGTTATTGAAAATGCAGTTGAACACGGATTAATTCCACAGCTGAATAGTAGGAAATTAATGCGTCTTACCGCTTCTATAGACTATATTCACTCTGAAATTATTATTCGATTATTAGATAACGGAATAGGCATATCTGAAGAAAATATTCACCAATTGTCATCTGTGTTAGAGCAGTATCATACCGCTTCACAACAAACATTAGATTCTATCGGATTAATTAATATTCAGACACGTATTAAGTTAATTTGTGGAACTCAATATGGCATACAAGTATATAGTAAGGCAGGTACTGGAACCATGATTGTGTTCCGTCTGCCATTAAAGGAGTTTAACCCCAGATGAAAGTTCTTATTGTAGATGATGAAATGACTATACACAATCAATTAAAACAATGTATCCATTGGGAGCACTATGGTTGGTCTATTGTAGGTCATGCGTATAACGGAGAAGAAGCATGTCAAATGGTAGAACAACATCAACCTGATGTGATCTTAACTGATATTCGAATGCCTCATATGGATGGCTTAGAATTTTTGGCATGGTTAAAAAATTCCTCTTATACTGCCAAAGCGATTGCTTTAAGCGGATATAACGATTTTGATTATTCACGTCCTGCCTTTTTATTAAATGTAGTCGATTACTTACTCAAACCTTTAAATGAAGCTGAATTGCTAATCTTACTAAGTAAATTAGAAGAGCAAATAAAACAAGAATCCAAACAACAACATGAATCTCGTAATCAGAATGCTCGATTGTATCAAGGTATCCAATTAATGCAAGATGAATGGTTAAGTCATCTTTTAAGTACAGCGCAACGAGAAGAAAATGAATTGATTGTTGAAGCAGATCAACTTAAATTTCCATTACCAGAGTATCCGTATTATATCGTTACTATCAAATTATTTGATTTAACCTCTAATATGAATAGTCGTTACAAAGGAGATTTGTCTATTTTTTATTTTGCTGCTCGAAATATTATTAAAGAAAACGTTGCAACGTATTATGCAGAAACAGAAGTGTTTAGAAACTTGAATGAATTGAATGAATTTTTATTTTTTGTACGTGCAGATATATCGGAACATTTGTTTACACATTGGCTTAAAAGAATTCATACTGCATTAACTGCTTATTTGCATATTACAATCAAAATTGGTGTGAGTGCTAAAAAGCAGCGTATTACAGCTATAAAGAAAGCATATACTGAATCGATTCATGCTATCGATCATTTAACACTATCCCACACAGATACTATTTCTTTTTTTGGTAAAGATGAAGCTGAAGTTCAACATCACAAATCTGTTGGTGAAGAAATATGGAAAGAGCTAAATACATTGTTGAAAATTACAATTGAAACCGCATCAGAACGTAGTGGACAACAATTTATAGAACAGCTCAATCACGTATTTGAGAAGGAAGCAATCGACAAGATGAGTAGTCGAGAAATCAAGATAGGTATTGTTCAGTTACTTAACCGGGTCGAAGCAAGCACTGATCATGCTCAAATTATGCTGTTATTAGTAGAAGCCAAATTCCATTTAGTAGAACTAAATATTGAAAAAGTAAAATATATCTTTCAACAAATAATAGAGCTACATGTACAACAAGTTTCCAGGAATCTACGTACCAAATCAGGTAGTCAGTTAATCAAAACAATCAAAGTATACAGCCAAGAAAATTATAATACTGTCACTTTAGAAAATATTTCACAACGATTTTTTATTAATAAAAATTATTTTTGTACGTTATTTAAAAACGAAACAGGTGAAGGATTTTTAGAGTTTTTGACAAAAATCAGGATAGAAAAAGCTAAAACATTATTGGTAAGCACAGATTTAAAAACATATGAAATTGCTGAAAAAGTAGGATATAGCGATGCACGTTATTTTAGTCAGGTTTTCAAAAAAATAGTAGGTACTCAACCAAGTCTATTTAAGCAACATCATAAAACCGAAAATAATGAGTCTTAATAATGTTGAATAAATTAAACATTTATCTGAATTTATTCACATATAAAGGATTATTGATATCGCTTACAATAAATTCAGAAACTACTTCATTCATGAAATACAAAGGGGAGAAGACCATGAGACAACAACCAATGAGATACAAAAAGATGAGCAAGTTAGCGATTGTAGCTATGGCAGCAATTGTTATGATGACAGGCTGTAGTGGCAGTGCTTCTAACGCTACAACATCTAATGAAGGTTCCACTAATCAAGCAGTAACTTTAAATTTTTGGGCTGCACTTGATCCTAGTACGACGGAGGGTAAAACGATAGAACAACAGATCAAAAAGTTCGATCAAGAACATACAGATATCAATATCAATCTACAAGTGATTACGTATGATGTATTGCATGACAAATTAGTAGCTGCTATAACAGCCGGTGATTCTCCTGATCTTAGTTGGGGGCTAGGCGAATGGGTAGGCGAGTTTAATCAAATGAATGCGCTTGCTGATTTGACACCTTATATGAATGAATGGAAAGACAAAGATATTTTTTATCCAAATGTAATGAAGGCGTTAACAATTGATGAAAAAGTAAAAGCTTTGCCTAACTATTTAGGTATAAGAGCATTGCTATATCATGAAAATATTTTAAAACAAGCTGGTTATGATGCACCACCAAAAACGTGGGATGAGTTACTTCAAATGGGACCTGTTATCAAAGCAAAAACGAACAAATATGCTTTTGGATTTGCTGGTACAGGAGTTCGTGCTTCACAAGAGTTGATGACATATTTAGCGCAAAAAGGTCTATCTATAGCAGAAAAACAAGCAGATGGAAAATATAAAAATACGTGGCAAGATAATCCGCAAGCATTACAAAAAGTAGCAGAAGTGTTCCAATTTTATAAAGATATGAATGCGCAACAAGTAGTAGATCCTAATGCCAAAACATGGGGTTGGGAAGAAGAAGATCAGAACTTTGTATTGGCTCAATACGCAATGGTTGTAAATGGAGCTTGGATTGAAGGACGTACATCCGAAAATCCAGAAGGAATGAGTGATGTCAAAATTGCTGCTCCACCGCATAGCGACCGACCAGCTACGTTTATGGAGGTAGCGCCATTATTTGTGTATAACACCGAACATACCAAACAAGCTTGGGAATTTGCTTCATTTTTAATGAGCAAAGAATATCAACAAGCTGTCAACCCATCCAAATCTGCTCGAACCGATGTAGAAAGTGATAAATGGGGCAAAGAGTTTATGAAGTTGACATCCCAAGGCGTTTCGTTTCCGCCAGTATCTTTAAGTGGGATCAGTCAATCAATGGAAGACTCTATTGCTCGCTTGATGCTCAAAAACGATTCACCTGAACAAATAGCTAGTTGGTTGTCACAAGCTATTAATGAGAATTTGCAAAAAACCAATCAATTGAGTGGCAGTTAATTTCGTTTAACTTGAACGAGCTAAAGCCTAAATAGATATTGTTCAAACCACATTATCTATTTAGGTTATCTTGAAAAAAGTGGTGAATATGATGTTGACATTGAGAGAAAAACGAATACGATTAGTTGCTTATTATTTTGTTTTACCTGCTTTTGCTTTTTTTTTACTTTTAAATGCGTACCCTTTAATTACAGTAGTGTGGGATAGTTTTCAATTCAAAAATATGCTCAATGCAGCTCAAACGGGTTTTGCTCATTTAGCCAATTATCGAGAAGTATTATCAAATGAATATTTTTTGACTGCATTGCGAAATACAATTATCTGGACGTTATTGTCTGTAACTGGAGAATATATACTTGGTTTAAGTTCAGCTATTGCTTTGAATCAACCTATACGTGGGAGAACATTATTTCGTGGAATCATTATTATACCGTGGGTAGTGCCGATCGTTATTGCAGGGATGACTTGGACATGGATGCTTGCACCTGATTATGGCGTAATTAACTATTGGTTGATCCAATTAGGCGTCATTGATCAACCGTACTATTGGTTAGGAGAAATGAATACTGCTTTATTCACTATCGTTTTTGTAAACATATGGAGAAGCTTTCCTTTCTTTACAATCAGCTTATTAGCTGGATTACAAACTGTATCCAAAGAAGTGATGGAAGCAGCAGCTATTGATGGTGCAGGCATCCGCGTGCGCTTTTTTTATATCGTATTACCACAATTAAAAACGATATCGTTAACCCTTATTTTTGTACATTTAATTTGGACAGCTATCAACTTCGACTTTATATGGATTATGACACAAGGTGGCCCATTGTATTCTTCAGAGACGTTGCCGATTCAGATTTATCGCTATGCGATGGAAGATTATAACTTTGGAAATGCTTCGGCATTATCTTCTATGATGCTTGGAGTAATGATGACAGCATTTATTATGTATTATGTGATCAATAGTCGTAAATCTAAAAACTAGACTATAGGTAAGGAGTAGATAGATATGCTTATAAGCAAACGGAAACAATGGATAGTACAAAGTATTACTTATATTGTACTCATCGGATTTTCTTTCTATTGTTTGTTTCCATTCTTATGGATGGTAGTGACTTCATTAAAACCTGATAATGAGATTCGTACATTAACACCCAGTTTTTTGATTCAGCATCCTACAATAGAACACTTTACTAATGTATTAACAAGTTCTAGCTTTTTAACCTTTTTCAAAAATAGCGTATATGTTTCTTTAGTAGTAACAGCAGCATCGTTGATCATTTCTATTTTTGCAGGATATGCGTTAAGTCGATTTGTTCGCTTTCGCGGTGTGAAGTTGTTTGGTGTAGCGATGTTACTCTCACAGATGATTCCAGGAGTATTATTATTAATTCCTTTATACCTAACGATGAAAGAACTTCATTTAATTAATACGTATAGTTCGCTTATATTGGCATATACAACATTTACAGTACCCTTATGTACATTTATGATGAAAGGTTTTTTTGACTCGATTCCAATTGATATGGAAGAGTCCGCTGAAATCGATGGTTGCACACGAGTAGGTACTATTTTTCGGATTTTGTTACCTGTGTCATTACCCAGTCTAGTCTCTACAAGTATGTTCGGGTTTTTGAATTCATGGAATGAATTTATGTTCGGATTCGTATTTATTAATGATGAACAGCACCGTACACTAACACCGGGAATATACTTATTTAAAGGATTGTATCAGACCGATTGGGGTAGCATGATGGCTTCTTCTGTATTGAGCGTACTTCCTGTAGTTATTATGTTTTTATTTCTACAACGTTTCCTTGTAGAAGGTATGACAGCAGGTGCAGTAAAAGGTTAACTATAACGCAATCACAAAAATAATGAACTAGGAGCCTACTTTATGTTTTTACAACCCGCTCAATGGTTAGAAATTGAAGAAAATGGTATTCATATATTAATCGAAATTACTGAAGACCAAGATGTACGATTATTGTATATTGGGACACATGCTTATCCAGAAGCCAAGCAATGGTCTGAAAAAAAGAGAGCTAAATTCAGAATGGTAGAAATACAAGCCAGTGGTGAAAATCACGATGATCATCATGGTTCTAAGCACACCGGTACATTACCTGCTAAAAGGCTTCATTTACAGCAGATAGAAGATATGCCTACAGATAAAGGTCGAAAACTTGTATTTCAGATGATAGATGTAAAAACAGATTTAGAAGTAGAAGTTCATATTCAGTTTTATAATCAAATTCCAGTAATTCGTTGTTGGACCACTATTACGAATAAAGGAAACCAATCGGTTGGATTAGAATATGTTTCATCGTTTGTGTATACAGGGTTATTGCCCGGCGGGAAGCAACCGAGAGATCAGCGTTATCAATTATCGATTCCCCATAATACGTGGTACGGTGAAGTACAATGGCAACACTATACTCTAGCACAGCTTGGGTTGCATCATGTCAATGAATTTTCGATGAAACGATTGAGTTATCAATCGACAGGAACATGGTCAAGCTCTCAGTATTTACCTTTAGCTTATATCGAAAATAAAGAAACTGGATCAGGTCTAGCATGGCAAATTGAGCACAATGGGTCTTGGCACTGGGAAATAAGTGATATGGTAGACATGTTGTATATTCAGGCGAGCGGACCGACAGAACAAGAACATCAATGGTGGAAAAATCTACAACCAGGTATGAGCTTTACTTCTGTTGCTGTTAGTGTTGCCTTATCAGCAAAAGGTATAGACCAAGCATTAGCCATTTTGACAGATTATCGTCGTGTTATCCGTAGACCTAATAAAGATAATCAACAATTGCCTGTCATTTTTAACGATTATATGAATTGTCTGTTTGGAGAACCGACTACAGAAGCATTGCTTCCTTTAATTGATGCCGCTGCTGAAATAGGATGTGAATATTATTGTATTGATTGTGGTTGGTATTCAGACGGTTATTGGTGGGATGGAGTAGGGGAATGGTTGCCTTCTCAAGCTCGCTTTCCTAATGGAATTGAAGAAGTATTAGCATATATTCGTCAAAAAGGTATGGTGCCGGGATTATGGTTAGAACTTGAAGTGATGGGAGTTGCTTGCGAGTTAGCGGATCAAGTGCCAGCCGAATGGTTTTTTACACGTCATGGACATCGTGTTATTGATCATGCTCGTTATCAGCTTGATTTCCGCCATCCAGGAGTGATTGAGCATGCCAATCGTGTGATTAACCGCTTAGTGAACGAATACAAAGTAGGTTATATCAAAATGGATTATAATATCAATGCAGGTGTAGGCACCGAATGGCAAGCAGATAGTTTTGGAGATGGATTGTTACAACATAATCAAGCCTATCTGAACTGGCTTGATCAGATCTGGTTACAATATCCTGATCTTGTGATTGAAAACTGTGGTAGTGGTGGATTGAGAATGGATTACGCTTTGCTCAGTAGACATAGTATTCAATCAACAAGTGATCAAACGGATTATCGCAAAAATGCTGTGATTGCAGCTGCATCGGCTTCAGCTGTGACACCAGAGCAAGCTGCTGTCTGGTCTTATCCATTGCGTGATGGACATAGCGAAGAAGTGATTATGAATATGGTTAATACGTTATTATTGCGTATTCATCAAAGTGGACATATAGCAGAAATTCAAGCAGATCATATAGCCTTTATTCGTGAAGCTATAACGTATTACAAAACGATCCGTCAACAGTTAGCACAAGGACAACCTTTTTGGCCATTAGGCTTACCTAGTTTTGGAGATGATTGGCTTGCCTTCGCAATGAATTGTGATAAAGTCATTTATTTGGCGGTATGGCGTATGACAGGAGAACCTGTACAATCTATACCTTTATCTGATTGGACTAACAAACAACTGTATATAAAACAAGCTTATCCTGCTGTACAAGACAGTACATTTGAGTGGAATCCGATTACTGGACTACTCAGTATAGAATTACCATCAGCATATTCGGCACGTCTTTATGAACTACATGGTATATAGAACGGGTTCATAATTTATTCTGAAAAGCAAAATAAAAAGCCAGCTGTTGTTAGGTATGATATCCTAAAACAGCTGGCTTTTTTGCTGATTTTATGAAGTAAGATATGAGTCACTACTATAATAGAAGTGTTTTATACCAGTACCACTTCTTGTGCTTTGTTCAAGTTAGGCAATTCGACAAGAGCGGATAGAACATCTTTGTTGACATCTTTATCAACTGTTAAGATCATAATCGCTTCGCCGCCTTCTTGCTTACGTCCTACTTGCATTGAAGCAATATTGACATCTTTTTGTCCAAGCAATGAACCTACATTACCAATAATACCCGGCTTATCCGTATGAGAGATCAAGATTTGGTGACCGCTTGGCAATACATCGACAGAGTAATCATTGATACGGACGATACGCTCGCCGTAACCTGCTAACAATGTTCCTGCTACACGAGGTTCTTCACCATTTTGTCCTTTAAGACTCACAGTGATCAAGTTCGTAAAGCCTTTTGTCGATGGAGCGCTTGTAATAATCACATTAAGATCACGTACTTTGGCAAGGTGCATCGAGTTCACGATATTCGCTTCATCACCCATATGACGGGCAAGAATCCCTTTTAGAATATAACGTGTTAATGGTTGTGTATCGACTTCAGATAGATCGCCTGCATAATCGATACGGATTTCTTGAATCGCTTGCGTTGCCATTTGAGCAGCAAAACTACCTAGTTTCTCACCGAGGGAGAAGTAAGGTTGTAATTTGTTCATCACACTTGCAGCTACTGGAGGCATATTAACCGCATTTTTGAACGGCTCATCACGTAAAATGTGTAATACTTGCTCGGATACATCAATCGCTACATTTTCCTGTGCTTCAATCGTAGATGCACCTAGATGTGGAGTAACGATAATTTGCGGATGACTCAAAAATGGATGATCAGCTTGAGGAGGTTCGCTTTCGAATACGTCAAAAGCAGCACCTGCAACAATACCATCATTTACAGCAGTGATTAGAGCCGTCTCGTCGATTACACCGCCACGTGCACAGTTAATAATACGCATGCCTTTTTTCATGACCTGGAATTGTGCTGTAGAGATCATATGTTTCGTTTCTGGTGTTAACGGTGTATGTACCGTCATAAAATCAGCATTACGTATAATTTCATCGACACTCGCTAAAGTAACGCCCATTTTATCTGCACGTTCTTGTGTTAAGAAAGGATCATATCCTAGAATCTCCATACCGAATGCTTTGGCACGCTTCGCTACTTCACTACCGATGCGGCCCATACCCAGTACGCCTAATGTTTTGTTACGTAATTCAACCCCGAGGAAAGATTTACGATCCCAAGTACCGCCAATCGTTTTGGCATAAGCTTGAGGGATATGACGAGCAAGAGCCATCATCATCGCAAAAGTATGTTCACAGGTAGTAATGGTGTTACCGTCTGGTGCATTAATCACAATGATACCGCGTTCTGTTGCAGCATTTAGATCAATATTGTCTACGCCTACGCCCGCACGTCCAACGACTTTGAGCTTGGTGGCAGCTTCCATGATTTTTTTGGTTACTGTCGTCTGACTACGTACAAGTAGAGCATCGTAGTCACCGATAATACCGACTAATTCATCTTCGCTAAGTCCAGTCTGCTTATCCACAATAATATCTTGAGCATCTACCAATTGTTGAATTCCTAGATCACTGATCGGGTCTGATACCAATACCTTAAACATTATTTCTTTCCTCCTCCAAAATGGTCAGTCTCTGTAAAATAATGAGTTATCATCTATATAAACATTCGTATCTGCTGTCAGCGCTAAAACAGCGATACAATGTTAATATCGTACCTAATTGAATTTGAAAGTTCAACGGGTGAACGCACTACCGCATGAAAGTGAAAATCATACAAAAAAAGCACTCATCCGCACACTACTACTGTAGCAAAGGGACGAGAGCTGTCGTGGTACCACCCTAATTCGCTGTTCTCTCACAAGAATCAGCCTTATGGTCAATGTTTTGACCGGATCGCTAACGGGATCAACCGACTGTACCTACTTGATTTCAATACAGTGACTCAGGATCGCTCAAAGATAACATTTGGCTTACCGGTTTGCACCAACCACCGGCTCTCTGAAAACCATCATGCTACTTTTTTCCTTCATAGACGTTAGAATCATTTAATTTTTCATAATGTAACATGGGTTACATATCATGTCAATACAGCAAAGAGAGAAAGTAATCAGAAAATTTCAAAATGAATTTTACACGAAACGATAATTGTATTCTAACGTAAAGATGTGAGAACAGCCAATCTTGAATAATTAGGAGCAGAGATAGAAGCTTGTATTCAATAAAGTGATATAATAGACCGATACACTATTTTATGCAGCCAAAGGATTGTGATTATGAGAAAAAGCAAGTTCCGTTCATTCAAAATTAAACGCGTACAACCTGAACAATTAACCGATAAATTATTATTGATTAATTTGTATTTAACTCAAGGCTTGACCTTGCTTGTTGGATTGATATGGATTTGGTTACAAGGACGCAACCCTTTAACATTATTACAATTGCCAACAGAACTTACTTTTATCGCATGGGGATTGGGACTTGCAGCGCTGATGCTCGTCGTAGATCTATTTATTTCCAAAGTTGTTCCTGAAAATAGTATGGACGATGGCGGAATTAATGAAATGATCTTCAAAAATCGCCCGTTATGGCATATTATTATTATTACACTACTGGTAGGGGTCTGCGAAGAAATATTGTTCCGTGGAGCTATTCAATATGCAGTTGGGCCTTATTGGACCAGCATTATATTTGCAGCTATTCATTTCCGTTACCTACGACATTGGATTCCTACAGCATGGGTATTCGTCAGTAGCTACGCACTTGGGTATATATATATTGAATCCGGAACATTGTGGGCACCTATATTATGTCACTTTGCGATTGACCTGATATCCGGTCTAATTATTTCATTGCGGAGGGAAAAATGAGCGAGCGCCTAAGCAGGTTAGAACGTTATAGTAATACAGCAACACGAGAAAGCAGACAATCGAGTAGAGTAGCCAGATATAGTTCTGGAGAAGAAGGGCTTCTAACAGGAAGTCGTATTCGCTTACCTGCGGGTCGTAAAAAGAATGCTACCAACACTGTTCGTGGAGCTATCAACGAACAAGGAGTGTTGACGCGTTCTAGAACAGGTGAAGTTAGTGAAACAGACGAAGAAGAGAACGAAAAAGATAAAGATTACGTACCTAGAAGTACGATTTATCCATCTCGCAAAATTAAAATTGCCAAGTTTTTTTACGGGTATCTTATTTTCTTATTTGTTGCATTGACGATTATGTTGTTATGGTGGGGGATTAAGCTGTCTGGGTTTATGCCGAATTGGTACTGGCTTCAGAATTTAGCGGGTCGTTCAGGTCTATAATAACTAGCTTGGTTATCATTATGAACATGAAAAAAGCAAGGGCACCAGTTATTCAACGGTGCCCTTGCTTTTTATCATTGTTTAAAGTGAATTAACGCATTTTAGGTTCAATCGCATTTGGATCAACAAAGGTATAACCTTTAGCTTCAAGCTTGGTCAAAAGTTCATCCAAAGCTTCTACCGTCCAAGGCAATTCATGCATCAAAATAATACTGCCGGAGTGCAATTGATCCATAACGTTCGAAATAACAGCGTCCGGATCTTTTTGATTGACCCAGTCAAGTGAACCTACAGACCAGTTCATATACAGCATGTCATGTTTTTTCGCTAATGCATGTACTGTATCGTTGGTAGCACCATTTGGAGCACGTAAAAAGCGCGGTGCTTCATTAATCGTATCTTCAATCAGCTTTTGAGTGTCTTCAATTTGCTGGGTTACTTTAGCTTTGGATTCATGTTTAAGTACGATATGATCTTGTGTATGATTACCGATAATACCACCACGATCATGAATTAGCTTCAGCAGTTCAGGATGAGTTTTGATCCGATAGCCATTTACGAAGAAGATCGCTTTGGCATGATGTTTGTCCAATGTATCCATCATACTATTGATCATTTTTTTCTCTTTCGGACCGTCATCAAAAGTCAAAAGAACTACTTTTTTAGGAGTTTCTTTGGATTCTTCGTTAGGTACGATATCATAATTTTTGTTCATATGATATGTATACTCAGCAGGAGCGGTAGCTTCAGTATCTTTAGCAGTTGTGCTTTCAGAAGACTGCTCAGGTGTAGTCGCTTCAGTAGAAGTTGTACCCTCGGTTGCTGGTGTGGTAGCTGTTTCGCTACTTTCTGGCGTTGTTGCAGGTGTGTTACTAGTACTTTGTTCGGTAGTGGCGGCAGGTGTCTCTGTAGTGGATGCTGGAGCTTGATTGCTACAAGCAGACAACATAATTACAGATAACAACAACCAACTTGCTGTTTTTTTTAACATACATTCACGCTCTTTTCTGTCTGAATTGTTAGAAAATAAAATCAATCAAAAGCACGGTGGAGCAAAATTCCGCATATGTAAATTAAATCCTTAAAGCATACGTAAGGTCAACCATAAATATGTAACGATAAGTTACAATATAGCCATAAATAGCAGTCGACGTTAAATGCACAAACTATCTTTTAAACCAAAAGAGGAAGAAATGAAACAAATTCCGAAAAAAAGATTGACAATACGTATTATTCTTATTCAGGCGTTTTAGTGCGTGCATTTAAGGATAATAAATGGTAACATACCTAATATAGCATTGCTATATCTATCATCGATATAAATAGGCAGTGACATAACCTGTATTCTACGATGGTTATGACCTATGTTTTCCAAGGGGGATCCTATTATGAAAATAGAACGACTAAGCTCAGACAAAATACGGATTTTCCTTACGTTTGATGATCTTACTGAGCGTGGAATTCAAAAAGAAGACATGTGGCAGGAAATTCCAAAAGTCCATGATCTTTTTACCGAAATGATGGATCAAGCTTATAGCGAGCTTGGATTTGATGCTACCGGTCCTCTTGCAGTCGAAGTATTTGCACTTCCTGCGCAAGGAATGGTTGTTATCGTGACGCGTGGCAAGTATGACCAACACTTGGGCACGATCAATGAAGAAGATATGGCTGACGAAATATATGAAATGGAAGTTACGCTAGAAGAAACTGATTTTATTGCGTATTCTTTCAAAGATTTTGAAGTTCTTATCGAAGCAGCTCATACTCTCTCCAAAAATGTCACTGAAGCCGGACGGCTGTACCATTATAAAGATAAATGGATTTTGACTATGGATCCTGCGGATGTTGATTTGACCAAACACGCCGCTTTGATCGCGGTATTAGCTGAATTTGGCGATACCACATCGTTAACGGAAGCAGTATTAGAAGAATACGGAAAAGTTGTTATGGCTGAAAATGCAATTGCGACAATCTGTGAACATTTTGATCGTAACGACTAAGTCCAATATAAAGGCACCTCAGGTATATCCTTCATCTTCATAGCGTGAACCGACCGGAAGGAGTTCCTAATATTATGATTTGGCACAACGTCGGACTGGGTTTACGCAAGAATGGAGGGAGAATATCGAGTGTCTTTATTTTCGATCATGATGGCAGCAATAGCTCCGGGTATTGCTCTGTTGATCTATTTTTACCTCAAGGACAGATATGAACCAGAACCACTCCATTTGGTTATCAAATTCTTTTTCTTAGGCGTGGCGATTGTATTCCCGCTTATGATTATACAACGGGCTATGGTGCTTGGATTAGGCGATAGTCCTTATGTGTTTTCCTTTCTCACTTCAGCAGGTGTAGAAGAATTTGCCAAATGGTTTATTATCTATCATATTTTGTACAATCATACAGAGTTTGACGAGCCTTATGATGGAATACTGTATACAGTAGCGCTATCATTAGGATTTGCAACTTTGGAAAATGTGCTATATGCCTTATATAACTCGATGTCAGTCATGTCGTTATTGTTACGGGGATTGCTTCCTGTTTCAGGACATGCGCTCTTTGGAGTGATCATGGGTGACTATATTGGTAAAGCCAAATTTACTACTACCAAACGCAAACGTAATATATTCCTTGCTTTAGGATTAATTCTTCCTATTTTCTGGCATGGATTATACGATCTGATTTTGCATATGATGAGTCAATATTGGTTATGGTACATTATCCCGTTGATGATCGTTCTCTGGTATGGAGGAATGAGTAAGATCACCCGAGCGAGCAACCGTTCACCTTTCCGCTTTATCAAACGTGAGGAAGAAGTTAATTTGTAATATTGTCATCAAAAGCAATCCGCTAATCTGTAGCTATAGTACAGAAAAGTGTGATTGCTTTTTTTTGTCTAAAATAGCAATTTATGAAGTATCATTTATACAACAAGATGGTATAATTCGTATAACTATATGATCATAAAGAAACAAGGCAGAAATATAGAAAAAGTATAGAAATGGTTAGATATTGTTCAAGGGGGAAGAAAGGATGTCAGTGAAGTCGGGTGACATGATTTATTTTCAATTTCAAGCGGTAGAAGGAGATCAGACAGAGATATATCAATCGATTGTAGGACGAGCGGATGACGATTCATTATATATCGGCCCATTAAGTCATAAAAAATCTTCTTCTGGCAAAAAGTTAACGTTGGGCGAAGAGTTGTATGCTTATTATTTAATCGACAACGAAATCAAACATTATTTCAGTACTATTGTAACAGGCTTCGATTCCACCTCTTCCTTGAGTCGTATTCGCAAACCTCTTCAAGAAGAAATTTCAGTCGTTCAAAGACGGCAATATTTACGAGTCAAAGCACAAATAGAAGTAGCAGTCAAAAAAGAAGATCATCGATTTGTAGCTATCACTGATAATGTAAGCGCTGGCGGTTTATCATTTACAACAGATGTAATGAACAAAGTGCAAAAAAATGATGTTTTAGAATGCTGGTTATTGATCCATATGAAAAATGGAAAGATCGATCATATTCCATTAACAGCGAAAGTAATGAATGTGCTTGACTCCACATCACTTACACCAAGATATTTATTGGAGTATACAGTGATATCGGAAACCGATCGGCAAAAAATGATCCGCTATTGTTTTGAACGCCAATTCGATTTTAGAGTGTTGTAAATGACTCGGGGTTTTTGCATGTTATATAGGACTGTGGTATAATTTGCTTGTCGCAGGCAATGCCTGCTTTTTTAGCGAGTTGTAGTATGAAGGTTGAGGGGGATTCCCGATTGGTACGCCAAGCATTAGAATATAGCGGGAAAATGAACATTGCGATTGACGGTCCTGCTGGGGCTGGTAAAAGTACAATAGCCCGATTAGTGGCTAAACGTCTCGGTTACGTATATGTGGACACCGGTGCAATGTACAGAGCAGTAACATGGCATATGCTACAGCGAAATATCGATCCAGAAAATACTGTAGAAGTGCTTCAAGAGGCGAAGAATCTGGTGATTGAATTGATACCGGATGAACATGGACAAAAAGTTCTAGCTAATGAAGTAGACGTTACAGCAGATATTCGTAGTCTTGCCGTAAACCGGATTGTGTCACGATATGCGCAAATCGAGGGGCTGAGAGTGAAGCTTGCAACTTTACAGCGGCAAATGGCTTTGCGCAAAGGCGTTGTAATGGATGGACGCGATATCGGTACTCATGTGCTTCCGGATGCAGAAGTAAAAGTATTTATGACTGCTACTGTCCAAGAGCGAGCAAGACGAAGATTTGCAGAAATGGATGGTTCGGAAAGTATTACATTAGAGCAACTTGAACGTGAAATTGCAGCGCGCGATCAATTGGATGAACAGCGTGAATTTTCTCCGCTCGTTTGTGCAGAAGACGCAACAGTGCTGGATACGACTTCGATGTCTATCGAAGAAGTTGTTGAAAGTATTATTGCAATGGCACAGAGTGTGCAGTCAGGGAGAGTCTGATTCATGGTATACACCATTTGTAGTACGATTCTACGCATTTTGTATATGTTTTTATTTAGGCTAAAAGCTGTAGGCAAAGAGCATGTTCCCGAGCAAGGTGGAGTATTACTTTGTTCTAATCATATTAGTAATTTGGATCCACCTACTGTAGGCATTATGCTGAATCGTAAAGTTCGCTTTATGGCTAAGGAAGAGTTATTCAAAGTTCCTGTTTTGGGACCTTTGATTAGACAACTTGGTGCTTATCCTGTCAAACGTGGCGGTGTAAGTAAAGAATCGATCAAAACATCTCTTCTGATTTTACGTGAAGGCGGTGTATTGGGGATTTTTCCTGAAGGTAGTCGTAATGCAGGGGATGCTGCTGCCAAAAATGGTGCTGCAAGCTTTGCACTACGAACAGATGCGGCTGTCGTGCCTGTAGCGATTGTAGGTCATTACAAGCTATTCGGCAAAACAAAAGTAGTCTATGGGCCACCTATTAATCTTGATGATTATCGAGGTAAAGGGGCAATAGGTACTGTAGATGAAGCGACAGACAAAATCATGCTAGCTATACGCCAATTAATTCAAGAAAATCAATAATGTTTAATGATGTTTTGAACTCTGCATTTTGCGGGTTTAAATAAATGGGGTTTGAATTGAGGAGGGTATTGACATGTCGGAAGAAAATAATAACCAAGAAACTACCGAAGTTACAAACCAGGAGGCGCTTGATCAGTTCGTCTCACTGAACAAAGGTGACACTGTCACAGGAACGATCGTCAAAATTGAAGATAACCAAGCTTATGTAAGCATCGGATATAAATATGACGGTATCATTCCGATCCGTGAACTTTCTTCACTACAAGTAGACAATGCTGCTGCAGCTGTTGAAGTAGGACAAGAAGTAGAATGTAAAGTTGTAAGTATCGACGATGAGAAAGAGAAATTGGTTCTTTCCAAACGTGCGATTGATAGCGAAAATGCTTGGGAAGTTCTTGAAAAGAATTTCGAATCAGGCGAAGTATTTGAAGTGACTGTATCAGACGTGGTTAAAGGTGGCGTAGTTGCTGATGTTGGCGTACGCGGTTTTATCCCGGCTTCTATGGTAGAACGTCATTTCGTAGAAGATTTCAGCGATTACAAAGGACGCACTTTGCGCGTTAAAGTAAAAGAATTGGATCGCGAAAACAACAAAGTCATTCTTTCACAAAAAGATGTTTTGGAAGCTGAATACGAAGCTAACAAACACACAGTGATGGAAAGTCTTAAAGAAGGACAAGAATTGACAGGTACAGTACAACGCTTGACTCAATTCGGTGCTTTTGTAGACGTTGGCGGCGTAGACGGTTTGGTTCACGTATCTGAGATCGCTTGGAATCACGTAGACAAACCATCTGATGTATTGTCTGAAGGCGACGAAGTCAAAGTAAAAGTACTTCGTGTTGACCCTGAAAAAGGTAAAATCAGCTTGAGTATCAAAGCTGCTCAACCAGGACCTTGGGATTCAGCTTCTGACAAATTCAACATCGGTGATATCGTTACTGGTGAAGTAAAACGTCTTGTGAACTTCGGTGCTTTCGTTGAGATCGCTCCAGGAGTAGAAGGTTTGGTTCATATTTCCCAAATCTCTCACAAACACATTGGTACTCCACAAGAAGTTCTTGAAGAAGGACAAACGGTTTCTGTTAAAGTACTTGATGTGAACACTGAAGAAAAACGTGTTAGCTTGAGTATTAAAGAAACAGAAGAAGCTCCTGCGCAATCTGCTAAACCAGAACGCAGCAACAACCGTGGCGACAGAGCTCCTAAACAAGAAGAATTAAACAACCCTAACGTATCTTTAAGCAACCAAGGATTGAGCATCACTCTTGGCGAACGTTTCGGTGACAAACTAAGCAAATTCAAGTGATTACGAGCGAGTGATTTTCTCGCTCGGTAAACGTCAACGTTCTAATGACGTTTACTCCTTAATCATAAGCGAGTGATTTTCTCGCAAAATAATCTAAATCATAGTACGGGCTTTTTATGGACGGTCCATTGATAGTAAAGCGACCGCCTTTCTAGTAAAAGTCACTCAATCAATCGGCGAATCCGCAATGGATTCGTCGATTATTGCTTTTAAAGGAATAAATGAATCCGTTGTAAAGTTCATCATAATGTTAGCCAAGTGCAATGTTTTTTGCTATGATGAAAAGCGGAAAGAATGAACAGGAGGAATGGATCGTATGGCAAGACCTGTAGTTGCAATCGTGGGCCGCCCGAATGTGGGAAAATCCACAGTATTTAACCGCATGATCGGTGATCGGCTAGCAATTGTCGAAGATAAACCTGGTATTACGCGTGACCGTATCTATGGAACATCTGAATGGAATGGTAAAGCATTCAGTGTTATTGATACCGGAGGTATCGAATTAGATGGGGAAGATATGATGCTGAAGTCGATTCGTATGCAAGCTGAACTTGCAATCGAAGAAGCAGATGTTATCGTATTTATGTGTGATGTCAAAAGCGGATTGACTCAATCTGATGAAGAAGTAGCTGGAATACTATATCGTTCAGGCAAGCCTATTGTTGTTGCGATTAATAAAGTAGATAACATGGGTCGTATGAATGATATTTATGAATTTTATAATTTAGGATTTGGCGATCCGATTGGAATCTCAGGAAGTCATGGTAGTGGTATGGGTGATTTGCTAGATGCGGTTGTCAAAGAATTACCTGAAACGGTTGAAGATGAATACGGCGACGATGTTATTCGTGTAGCTCTAATCGGTCGTCCAAATGTAGGTAAATCTTCATTGGTGAATGCAATTTTGGGAGAAGAACGTGTTATTGTAAGTAATGTAGCAGGTACGACTCGTGATGCGATTGATACACCTTTTGAACGTGATGGACAACGTTATGTATTGATCGATACAGCAGGTATGCGTAAGCGTGGTAAAGTCTATGAGAATACAGAAAAATACAGTGTAATGCGTGCGATGAAAGCGATTGAACGTGCAGATGTTGTATTAACTGTAATCAATGGTGAAGAAGGTATTATCGACCAGGACAAACACGTAGCTGGATATGCACATGATGCAGGTAAAGCAGCTATATTTGTAGTCAATAAATGGGATGTTGTTGAAAAAGATGACAAAACGATGCGTCAATTCGAATCGAATATTCGCGATCATTTCTTATTTATGAGTTATGCGCCTGTTGTATTTTTGTCTGCATTGACCAAACAACGTGTTCACAAATTGTTACCGGTTGTACAACAAGTTGCTGAACAACATGCATTGCGTATTCCTACTCATTTATTAAATGATGTAGTATCTGATGCAATTGCTATTAATCCTCCACCTACAGATAAAGGGAAACGGATGCGTATTAACTATGTAACTCAAGTTGCAGTTAAGCCACCAACCGTTATCGTATTTGTAAATGAACCTGAAATGATGCACTTTTCGTACGAGCGTTATTTGGAAAATAAAATTCGAGCGGCATTTGACTTTATCGGTACGCCGATTCGAATATTTACACGTCGAAAATCAGCATCAGATAATTAAGGAGAGAAGCATGTGATTTTATCAGTCGTGGCTATTATTATTAGTTATCTGATTGGTTCGATCAGCTTTAGTGTACTTATTGCTAAATGGCTGAAAGGAATCGATATCCGTGATCACGGAAGCGGCAACGCCGGAGCAACCAATACATTGCGCGTACTAGGCAAAGGACCTGCTATATTTGTACTTTTGTTAGATGCGCTCAAAGGTGTGGCAGCTATATGGCTTGGTGTTTGGTTCAGTATCGGGTTATCAGGACATACCATGTACTGGGTTCCTGCTTTGTGCGGAATAGCTGCTATTTTAGGGCATAACTGGCCGATTTATTTCCGTTTTCGCGGAGGTAAAGGAATTGCGACAACAATTGGCGTGTTGGCAACATTATGTATTGTGCCCACATTAATTGCAGGTGTATTTGCAATTGCATCCATTGTTATTACTCGTTATGTATCTTTAGGATCGTTAATTTTTGTAACGTTAACACCTATTGTTTTACTGATTCAGGGTTACTCTGCACCGATCATTACAGTGAGCATTATCATCTGGTTGCTTGCAGTATGGCGGCATCAGACGAATATTGTCAAAATATTCAAAGGCACTGAAAATAAAATCGGATCCAAAGCGGACAAGGGAGGAAACAAAGTTGTCTGAAAAAGTGACCGTTCTAGTAGCTGGTAGTTGGGGAACTGCGCTTGCTTCTGTTCTTGCAGACAATGGTCTACAAGTGACAATATGGGCACGCAGTGAAGAGCAAGTTGCCGAGATTAATCAACAGCACACCAATACAAAGTATTTGCCAGATGCAGTTCTGTCCACTCAAATTACAGCAACTTCTGATCTTGCTGCTGCTATGGATGGAACAAAAGCAGTTGTGATTGTGGCACCTTCCAAAGCGATGCGTCAAGTATGTAGCGATCTTAAACCATATTACCATCCTGATATGCTCTGTATTCATGCTACCAAAGGATTCGAAACGAAGACACTCAAACGTATGTCTACTGTCATCAGCGAAGAACTGGACTGTCTAGAGTCAGATGTAGTGGTCTTGTCTGGTCCTAGCCATGCGGAAGAAGTGGTTAAGCGTTTACCGACTACGGTAGTTGTCGCTTCTCACAATGCCAAAGCGGCAGCAGCGGCACAATCTTTATTTATGAATGAAGAATATTTCCGGGTGTATACAAATCTGGATCTGGTCGGAGTAGAGCTTGCCGGTGCACTTAAAAATATTATTGCATTGGGAGCCGGTATGGTAGATGGTCTTGGATTTGGTGATAATGCCAAAGCGGCTTTACTTACCCGCGGACTGGCTGAAATGGTACGTGTTGGTAGTGAAATGGGCGCTAATCCGTTGACCTTTTCTGGACTTGCAGGTATTGGTGACTTAATGGTAACTGCAAGCAGTCAACACAGTCGTAACTGGAGAGCAGGCTATATGTTAGGTCAAGGCAAATCACTGGATGAAGTGATGGCTTCGATGAATATGGTAGTTGAAGGTGTACGGACTACAGAAGCAGCACGTGATATTTCGCTAAAATACAATGTACAAATGCCGATCGCAGAGCAGTTGTATCATGTGTTATTTGAGCAAAGTGATCCTCGTACAGCCGTCGAGACACTTATGGGACGTAATCCCAAAAATGAAATGGAAGTCATGAAGCTAGAAACATGGCAACAATGGCATTCCTAATAAAGAAATAGGCAGGAACGATGGGGTATCAATAATCCTTTCGTTCTTTTTGCACAGGAAGGAGTAGGAAATCATGGTGGAAACGCAGCAGCAGGTACAGCAGAAAAAAGAGCTGATACCATCTCTGGAGCAGCTTGTTCGTCTGCTTCAACCGTTGGAGGAGCAATCTCCCTGGTTGCTTGGTGGAAGCTGTGGTCTTTTACTACATGGTGTGAAGTTAGATAAAGCTCCACGCGATATAGATCTTTATACAGATGAGATTCGAATAGAACATATTCATGGACAGTTAGCTAGTAAATTGCCTGTGTTAGATTATCCGGTACTTGACGAGACAAGAACATATCGCTCGACACTTAGTCATTACCAGTTAGATGCGTACACTGTCGAATTAGTCGGGGGATTTGAAGTACGGGCGAGAGAATCGTATTATCGTGTACATGTAGAGCCTGTTCTTTATCCTGCTGCTCCTGTATATACGCTAGAGGCTGGAAATGTTCATTTGATGCCATTAGCACATGAATTGATTTTTAATCTATTACGTGATCGACCAGATCGCTATGAGCCGATTAGTGAACGAATACGTGAGAACTCTCAGGATCATGCGTTACTTATCGAGCAGATGATACAACATAATGGATTTCATCCTCAATTTAGACAACGTATCCTTCGATTAGCTGGAATAGAACGGTAAAAGGAGAAAACAATGTCCAGAACAGACAAAGCTCAAGTCACCTTTTTGCCATCCGGTAAATCTATTCAGGTCAATACAGGAACAACAGTGCTGACAGCGGCACGCAAAGCAGGAGTTCATATTGCAGTTCGCTGTGACGGCAAAGCTGCTTGTTTGATGTGCAAAGTGAATACCCCTCATCCTTATGATGATGAAGGTCATTTGTGTATTTCAGCCGCAGAGCCAGCCGAATCACGTAAATTAGGAAGTTCCATAGGACAAGGTGTACGATTATCCTGTCAAGCTAGAGTACTTGGTGATTTGACGGTGGAAGTGCCCGAAGATCGACTAAAAGCCGCGATTCGCAAACAAATGGAGCAACAAAACGAAGATCTGAGTGATTGGTAGACAAAAAAGCGCAAAATGCTTGAAATTAAAGGGTGAGTATATTACTATAGGTTTGTTCCGCCTTCTGCGCTCTATAGGCAGCAGGTGATATTTTCGAAAATTCCGCGGTGTTTACTTATATTTCGTGCAAACGAAAAACCAAGCAGCAAGTGGAGCAATCGATATAAATACTTTGGGAGGTGAAATATATGAACAAATCCGAATTGATCGCGCAAGTATCAGAAACGACTGATTTGCCGAAAAAAGATGTAACTAAAGCAGTTGATGCTGTTTTTGAAGCTATCGCTGGTGCACTACAAAGTGGTGATAAAGTACAATTGGTTGGATTTGGTAACTTCGAAGTTCGTGAGCGTTCTGCACGTAAAGGACGTAACCCACAAACAGGTGAAGAGATCGATATCGCAGCTAGCAAAATCCCGGCTTTTAAACCTGGTAAAGCATTGAAAGATGGAATTAAATAAGTTATTACATATTCCATGTGCAGGAAAGACCGTGACGATCATGTTCACGGTCTTTTCCATATCTGATCTATGTTAAATACGAAAAGGGGATAACATTTATGGAATCACCGGACAACCATTATACGAATAGTGACTATATTGTGATCAAGGCGAAAGACAACGGAGTACAGGTAATCGGTCTAACCCGCGGACGCGATACTCGTTTTCATCATACAGAGAAGTTGGATAAAGGCGAAATCATGGTCGTTCAATTTACAGAGAATACATCAGCGATTAAAGTACGTGGCAAAGCAGAAGTGATGACCAAGCATGGCTCTATGAATACAGAAGATTGATATATGTTACAGTTGATCGTAAATAAACAATCTACCTAAATACTGGCTTCCTCATGTTTAATAGTTGATTAAGGTTGAGGAAACCAGTATTTTTCTATGCCATTCATTGACTTACAAATCTTCACTAGCCCTGTCTTGTCAAAAAAACATATGGTATAATGAACTGAAATGGCTTAAAAGTTATGTTTTAGGCTATACTATGTTTGTGAAAATAAAGACTTGCACTATAAAGGCGTCGGAGGCTGAGATGAAACCATACCGTTTGTTGGAAACATCCCGAAAATACACAGAATACGATATGATTCAAAAGCATACAGGAGTTCCCGAGTTTCCAGACACTCGTGTACATTTACTTCATGCCTTTTTGAATATGACAGATCATGATGAAAGTGTCTCACATCGTGGAGAATTATTCCCACTTGTAGCAGGTATTGTGCAGATGGCAATGGATACTCATGATATGATCGATACACTGGCTGTCCATCAGGAAGAAGAAGCGATGCGTTCTCGACAGTTGAATGTATTAGCAGGAGACTTTTTCAGTAGTCGCTTTTACGAGTTGTTAGCCAAAGCTGGCGAGATTGAGATGATTTCTTTGCTTAGCGCGGCAATCTGCGAAACGAACCGTCTTAAAATGAATTTATATCATGATGTTCAAAGTAAACACTTTACTGCTGAGCAATATGTGCAGTCGCTTACACAGCTTAAAATGGAGCTGTTTATTTTGTTTACACCGTATATTTCTACAGAAGTATCGTCATTATGGCAAGCGTTGTTGACTGATTTTAGCCGTGCTGAGATTCTGGCTAACGAATTAACACGTCTACATGGAGAACAAGGTCCATTTGGCAGCTTTGCTTTGTATCAGGTACTTGAGCATGTACAAGCACAGACTAAAGAGCATCTAGTGAATGATCACGTAACAGTACAACAATGGAATGAATGGGATCAGACTTATCAGATCACTGCACATCTTCGTTCAGAGCTAAGCAGTGTATTAGCGGATATCTCACAACGTCTAGAACAAGCAGGTCATGCGGAGTTGCAGACTGAAGTATTACAGTTAACGGACTCTTATCAAGCATTAGTGTTGAATCAAGAGCAATAATGTTAGTGCGAAAGCAGAATATTGCCAGAGTACCTATTTTAAAATGAGGTGATTGTATCGTGACCAAACCAGAAGCTGTCAAACCGAAAGAGCAATTCGTACAATCCGTTTTTGAGTCGATTGCTCCAAAATACGATATGATGAACGATTTGCTTAGTTTCCGTCGTCACAAAGCATGGCGCAAATTTACAATGAAAAAAATGAATGTACAACCAGGCAGTTCAGCACTGGATGTATGTTGTGGAACATGTGATTGGACACTCAGTATTGCTGAAGCTAGCGGTACCGGTCAAATCAAAGGGCTGGATTTCAGTCCAAATATGTTACAAGTTGGTCAGAACAAAATCAATCGTGATGGCTGGAGAGACAATATTACACTTACTCAAGGGAATGCAATGGATCTTCCATACGAAGATAATTCTTTTGATTATGTAACGATAGGATTCGGACTACGTAATGTGCCAGATCTGGTGCAAGTGTTAAAAGAAATGCAGCGTGTGGTAAAGCCTGGCGGTATGGTTGTTTGTTTAGAACTTTCCAAACCAACATGGCAACCGTTTAAAGGGCTGTATTATTTTTATTTCCAAAACTTATTGCCACTTATGGGCAAACTTGTAGCCAAACATTACGAGCAATACAAATGGCTGCCTGATTCACTCAAGCTGTTCCCGGGACGTGCAGAACTGGCGCAAATATTCCGAGATGTTGGGCTAGATAATGTTCAGGCGTACCCCTTAACAGGCGGTATTGCGGCACTTCATATTGGGATCAAGGAGAAGTAGAATGTTTAAGAAATTTAAAGTATTTTTAGAAATGATTAAAATAGAGCATACGCTGTTTGCGTTGCCTTTTGCTTTTATGGGAACCATTTTAGGATCATATGTAATCAATGGTCACTTGCCTTCATGGACACAGATTGGTTGGATTTTGCTAGCGATGATTGGTGCGCGTACAGCTGCAATGAGTCTTAACCGTCTAATTGATCAGGTGTTTGATGGTAAAAATCCACGTACAATGATGCGTGCGATTCCAGCCGGTCTTTTGCGTTCAAGCGAAGTTGTACTATTTACACTAATTTCGTTAGTTATCTTTTTCTGGGCAGTAACACAATTAGATCCGTTAGCATTAAAATTATTACCGATTGCTATCTTTATGCTTGTGATCTATTCCTATACCAAACGTTTTACTTGGCTGTGTCATGTCGTGCTTGGGATGACACTAGGTCTAGCGCCATTAGGTGGTTGGATAGCAGTAACCGGTCAATTTAGCTGGACAGCGATTGTATTTTATATTGCGATTACGTTTTGGACAGCAGGTTTTGATGTGATTTATGCTTGTGCTGATGAAGAATTTGACCGCGAAGAAGGATTATATTCGATTCCAAGTCGCTTCGGAATTGCTAAAGCACTTAAAATTGCACAAGGATTTCATGTGATTACAGCAATCGGTCTAATTGCGATTGGTGTTATGGCTGGACTGGGCTGGTGGTATTTTATCGGTGCTGTGATCGCACTGGCTATTTTGTTCTATCAGCATTATATTTTGACACCAAAAGATTTAAGCCGTCTACAAACATCCTTTTTCACCTTAAATAGTACACTTAGTCTGATCGTATTTGTATTTACATTGATCGATCTGGTGGTGAAACAGTGGTGGTAAATTCTACAGAACATACAGCGAAACAACGCTATATTGTAGGAATTACAGGAGCTAGTGGTTCTATATACGGTATTCGATTAACCGAGGTGTTGTTATCCCTCGGTTATACTGTTCATTTAGTGATCTCGAATGCGGGTTGGCGCGTACTTAAAGAAGAGATGGATTGGGAAGCGTCTAGCAGAGAAGAAATGTTAGAGCAATATTTTGGTAAATGGTCAGAACAATTGGTATATCATTCCTTTTCTGATATCGGAGCAACGATTGCTAGCGGTTCTTTTCGGGTTAAAGCGATGATCATTGTTCCTTGTTCGATGGGGACTCTTGCTAATATTGCAGGTGGAATGTCAGCGAACTTAATGACACGAGCAGCAGATGTTGTGCTTAAAGAGGAGCGTAAATTGGTTATAGTACCAAGAGAGACTCCACTTCAAGCGATACATTTAGAAAATATGTTAAAACTAGCACGTATGGGCGTGAGTATTGTTCCGGCTATGCCTGCTTTTTATTATCGTCCCAAAACATTGGATGATACGGTCGACTTCATGGTTGGCAAGGTGCTCGATATTCTGGACATCGAACATCAATTATTTGAACGATGGGGGAATGGTCGTGAAAAGTTTTGAACAACCTTTCAAAATTGGTAAAATAGAATATACAAACGATTGGCCGGTGTATCATCATTTTGATCCGTCGGCTCTATCCTTGCCCGCAGAGATTCATAGCGATCTTCCTGCTAACTTGAATCGGGGTTTGTTAGAAGAAACATTGTATCTTACACCGGTGTCTTCATTTGCTTATGGTACGCGCTCGTCTGATTTCTGGTTATTGCCTGATCTATCTGTGAGTGCTAAAAATGCAGTCGGATCGATTCTTCTGTTTTCCAGAAAGCCAATTGCAGAACTGGGAAATGGAACGATCGCGCTGACTAATACGTCAGCTACTTCTATCAATCTTCTCAAAATTATTCTGAATAAGCGTTATCACCTTACGCCAGAATACATTTCGATGGACCCGAGCTTGGATGAAATGATGGAACAAGCGGATGCAGCTTTATTGATCGGTGATCATGCGATTGCCGCCGCGCAAAAAGATACAGGTTATATCGTGACTGATCTAGGACAAGAATGGAAGTCATGGACAGGGCTAAGTATGACATTTGCTGTATGGGCTGTTAACAAACAATTTGCAGCTACATATCCTGAATTTGTAACCGAAACAGCACAGCAATTGGTAAAAAGTAAACAGCGTTCTATCGCCGATCTGAATCCAGTGATTCAAGAAGCTCAGCAAAAAATGGGTGGCGATCATGCGTATTGGAAACACTATTTTCAGCAATTATGGTATGATTTTGGAGAAGCAGAGCAAAAAGGTTTAGCATTGTATTTTCAATATGCATATGAGCTTGGATTGCTAGATCATGAAGTACACATGGAATTATGGACTGACAATACACTAACACGGGTGAACGAATGAAACTACTGGATATTTTCGGGACACTAAAAAAAGACATGAATGTGATAGAACGACAGCTTAGTCATAGTATAGACAGTGAACATCCTCTATTAAATGAAACATCACTTCATTTGCTCAAAGCGGGAGGCAAACGGCTTCGTCCCGCTTTTGTGTTGCTTGGAGGCAAGTATGGTACGTACGATCTGGATCGTCTAAGCAATGTAGCCGTTGCTTTGGAATTGATTCATATGGCTTCACTTGTACATGATGATGTAATTGATGATGCAGACACACGCCGCGGTCAACCGACCGTCAAATCCAAATGGGATAACCGGATTGCCATGTACACAGGCGATTATATTTATGCCAAAGCATTGATGATTGTAGCACGTTTGGAAAATCCGCAAATTCATCAGGTATTATCGAAAGCGATGGTACAGATGTCTATTGGTGAGATGGAACAGATTAGAGACTTTTTCAATACAGGACAAAGTATTCGTCGTTATTTACTACGGATTCGTCGCAAAACAGCGCTATTGATCGCAATCAGTTGTCAATTGGGTGGAATTGCTGCTAATGCGCCCAAAGAAATCACGCGTGAATTATACCGATACGGTTATAACGTCGGTATGGCTTTTCAGATTCGTGATGATGTGCTGGATCTCTGCGGAACCGAGAAACAACTAGGTAAACCACCTGGTAGCGATCTGCGTCAAGGGAATATTACGATTCCTGTTTTGTATGCACTTCAAGATGAATCACGTAGAGAGCCGTTACTTGCAGAGATTACAAGAATCCATAATGCTAATGGCGAGACAGATGTCACTACAGCAGTACGTATGGTACGTGAAAGTCAGGGAATACAAGAAGCTGAATTATTAGCGGATCGTTATATTCAAAAAGCGATGCATGCGCTTAGTCAGTTGCCAGCAGGTAGAACGCAAAAGCACTTGCAAGAGATTGCTAAATTTGTAGCTAATCGTTCACATTAATCTACAACAATGTTCGACAATTTTATGTTTTATTGCAGAATATAGAAGATTGTGCAAAATAAAATGCTTGGCTATACGTAAAATATTTACTAATTGCTAATAGAGTGGGATCATACGGTCGATATATACATTACAAAGCATATTGAATAGCGGTTCAAATCACTATTTTGTCCAAATATTCGATATGTCCAGTAATGTATACCGTTCAGGTTTGAGTACAATCAGAAAATGTCGAAAATTGCTATGAAACGCTTCCTTTCTGTAAACAGTGGTTTCTGTTAGAATACACAGGTGGGCATCATTACCAACTATGCCCAGTAGCAGATCACATTGTAGATAATGGGAGAGTGAACCAATGGAACGCACATTTTTGATGATTAAACCTGATGGTGTGCAGCGGGGGTTAATAGGACGCATTGTCAGTCGTTTGGAGGACAAAGGCTTTAAGCTGGTAGGTGGCAAGTTCGTAACCGCAACAGAGGAACAGGCAAAGCGTCATTATGCAGAGCACGAAGGCAAAGCATTCTATGATGGTTTGATCAGCTTTATTACTTCAGGTCCGGTGTTCGCTATGGTCTGGGAAGGTGATGATATTATCACAATCTCTCGCATGGTTATCGGCAAAACCAAAGTAACTGAAGCACAACCTGGAACGATTCGTGGTGACTTTGCTAATCATACTCCACTCAATCTGATTCACGGTTCCGATTCAGTTGAAAGTGCTGAACGGGAGATTGCTAATTTTTTTGACGAGAACGAATTAAGCGTTTACGACAAAAATATTTCAGCATGGATCTAAACATACCCTCGCATGGACTGCACTTATAATGATGATCAAGGAAGTGATCCCATGCTTATTAATGATACTATTCATTCAGACCCGGACTATGTAGGTTTTATAAAAAAAGTAAAAGATAATACTGGAATCGATTTGTCTCAATACAAAGAAGCTCAAATGAAGCGTCGTCTGACAACATTACGTACCAAAAATGGATTTTCTACATTTAGCGCGTTTTTCGATGCAATGTTGAAAGACAAAACGTTATTTTATGAATTTTTGGATCGTATGACAATCAACGTGTCTGAATTTTGGCGTAACCCCAACCGTTGGGAAGTATTGCGTGATTCGATTTTACCGCAATTGCAAAAAAACAACGGTAAAAACTTAAAAGTATGGAGCGCAGCTTGTTCTACAGGTGAAGAGCCATATACATTGTCGATGATCCTGTCTGACAAAAATCTTTTATCCAGTACTACTTTACATGCTACGGATATTGATGACGGTGCATTGGAAAAAGCTAAAAAAGGAATGTATTTGGAACGTTCATTAAAAGATGTTCCTGCTGATGTTGCCAAACGCCATTTTACAGCAGATGGTCACATGTTCCATATTAGTGACTCGCTGAAAAAAGCGGTAAATTTCCGTAAAGGTAACCTACTGACCGATACGTTTGAAACAGGATACGATCTAATCGTATGTCGCAACGTGATGATTTATTTTACAGAAGAAGCCAAAAACATGCTGTATCATAAATTCGCAAACAGTCTGCGTCCTGGTGGAGTATTATTTGTAGGCAGTACGGAGCAGATTTTTTCTCCGGCACAATATGGGTTCGAGACATCGGAAACATTCTTTTATTACAAAAAAGGCTGATTTTCGCTTGATCTGTAATAAAAAGTGCACATGACTGAGGCTAGAAATACGCGATACTTATTCATGTATAGACTCATTTTCTAGATCTAATCTACAGAGAATCTATGCAATCCATTTAAATAAAAACACGCTGCTGGTATCGTCTATGACGAAAAGGTGGCGTGTTTTTTATGATAAATAGCTAGTAACAATAGATTACATCAATGTTTTACCCTTTCTTGTCAAACCAATAGATGCTGTACTATAATAAGCAAAGATAATTACGGATTTTAGCAATGCACAGTTTAACAGTTTAAAGGTGGGAACGCAACAATGAGTTTACGTTATTTAACAGCAGGGGAGACACATGGTCCCCAATTGACTGCGATTATCGAAGGATTACCAAGCCAGCTAGAGCTGGATTTTGAAGCATTGAATTTCCAATTGGCACGTCGTCAGAAAGGATATGGACGAGGTCGCCGGATGCAAATTGAAAAAGATACAGCTGATATCGTAGGCGGTGTACGTCATGGATATACAACAGGAGCACCGGTAGCCTTGGTTGTAGCTAATAATGACTGGAAGCACTGGACTAAAATTATGAATATTGAGCCGATGGAAGGTACAGACGAAGAAAAACGTCGTGTACATCGTCCACGTCCAGGTCATGCTGATCTGAATGGCGGTCTTAAATATAATCACAAAGATTTGCGTAACGTGTTAGAACGTTCTAGTGCACGTGAGACAGCGATTCGTGTCGCTTGTGGAGCTGTAGCACGTCAATTTCTTGAAGCATTTGGTATCAAAGTTGCCGGACAAGTCATTCGTATCGGTGAAATTGTAGCACCACCTCATAATCTTCCACTGGATGAGTTAATTGCACAAACGGAAGAATCTTCTGTACGTGTGGTTGATAAAGAAACCGAGCAAAAAATGGAAGCTTATATCGAACAAATCAAAAAAGAAGGCGACTCGATCGGTGGAGTGGTTGAATGTATTATTGAAGGCGTTCCTGTCGGTCTGGGAAGTTTTGTTCAATATGACCGTAAGCTCGATGCACGTATCGCTCAAGCCGTTATGTCGATCAATGCTTTTAAAGGTGTAGAGATCGGTATTGGTTTTGAAGCAGGAGAACTTCGTGGTTCACAAGTACATGATGAGATTTTATATAACGAAGAGCGTGGATATCATCGTGCTAGCAACCGTCTGGGTGGATTTGAAGGTGGAATGACGAATGGTATGCCGATCGTTGTCCGCGGAGTAATGAAGCCTATTCCAACATTGTACAAACCGCTACAAAGTGTAGATATCGATACCAAAGAAGCTTTTACTGCTCAAGTGGAACGTTCTGATGCTTGTGCTGTACCTGCCGCTAGCGTTGTGCTTGAAAGTGTTGTTGCCTGGGAAGTAGCCAAGGCTTTCCTTGAGAAATTTGGCGGCGACTCGATGGATGAGATTCGTAACAATCTTAAAAATTACCTTGCTCAAGTGGAGCAATACTAATGTCTGCGGTGAGAACCGTTGATGTCCAACTTGGCGAACGTTCCTATCCAATTTATATTGGAGAAGATTTGTTGCAACAGGCAGGAACTTATTTAGACAATCATCACATTTCTAAGCAAAGCCCGGTATTGATCGTTACCGATGAACATGTGGCTGATCCTTATCTGAATATTGTGGAGCAGTCATTGACTGCTTCTGGATTTACAGTCGTGACTGCGATTGTAGGTGCAGGAGAACAGTCCAAATCGATGTCTGTATTTGAAGAAGTCATGACCAAAGCGATTCAAGGTGGTCTGGATCGCAAATCAACTGTCATCGCTTTGGGTGGCGGTGTAGTAGGTGATCTGGCTGGGTTTGTTGCTGGTTCCTATATGCGCGGTATCCGGTTTATTCAGATGCCGACTAGCGTACTTGCTCATGATAGTAGTGTAGGTGGAAAAGTAGCGATTAATCATCGTCTGGCTAAAAATATGATCGGTGTTTTCCATCAACCAGAGTTCGTATTATATGATCTGACAACACTTCAAACATTACCCAAACGTGAAATTAATGCTGGACTTGCAGAGATGGTGAAGCATGGTTTAATCTGGGATAAAGAATTTGCTTATTGGTGTCTCGAACATGCTGAAGAGTTGAAATCTGTAGACATGACAGCGATGGGTTATGGACTGGAAAAAGGATGTTCGATCAAAGCAATCGTCGTTTCACGTGATGAACGCGAAAATGATCTACGAGCAATTCTTAATCTAGGACACACTATAGGACATGCTATTGAAGCGGTAGCAGGATATGGTGAGATTATTCATGGAGAAGCGATCTCTATTGGTATGGTCGGTTCTGCGCTGATCGGGGAACAATTAGGTGGAGAACCCGGTCTGGTGGATACGACACGTCGGATGTTAACAGCACTTGGACTGCCTACTGTATTGCCTGAGCGTCTGGATACTGATCGGATTATGGAAGCGATGATGCATGATAAAAAGTTTCAAGAAGGATCAATGACATTTATCGTTCCCAAATCGATTGGTGTTGTAGAGATCAATCACAATGTTGATTATGATCTGGTACGCCGTGTAGTCGAGCAATTAAAGGAAGAGGTGTAAACGATGTACAATCGAGGAATTCGTGGGGCTACTACAGTAATCAATAATGACAAACAGGAAATATTGGATGAAACCGTAGTATTGCTGAAGGAGATTGTAGGCCGTAATCAATTTGAACCTGAAGATATCAGCTGTATCTGGATTACGATGACACCTGATCTGGATGCTATTTTTCCAGCATTAGCGATTCGTGAAATGGAAGGTTGGAATATGGTTCCTTTAATGTGTGCGGTGGAAGCAGCAGTACAGAACAGCTTACCTAAATGTATCCGACTGATGATTCAAGTAAATACGACAAAATCACAACAAGAAATCAAACATGTCTATTTAAACGAAGCCAAGCGATTACGTCCAGATTTAGTCATTTCAGAATAGGGATATGATGTAAGGGTTGCGTTAGACGTTTCTTTTGCTGTATAGTAGTCGTTAAGATAAATAGTAAGAGCCGTGTAATGAGCTGAGATGCAAGTAGAGGTAGAGAAGAGTATAGATGAGAATGAAACGTAAGCCTTGTCGGCGGGCAGAGCGGATTGATCCATAAGTGTGAAGACACTGTATGTTATTCAATTCGGATCGTGTGCCAGCAGGAAGACAATAGCGAAGACGTTTCAAGCAGTATAACGTGGTACAGCTAGAAATAGACAATAGAAGTATCTGTATAGCACAATCGTAAGTATCACCTAAAATGATGATTATCAGAATTATGGATATAACGAGAGGTACAAGAGTGTATCACTGTTATCATAAATGGGTAATCATATCAAAGTGGTGCTAACTAGATAGCTGACAGATGATGAATATTAGTATGCAGATGTATAATATCTGTTTACTTATTTCTTTGTACTATTTGTAGTGGGAATACTTCGATTCTGCCGGAATCCCAAGTAATCGATTCTGACATTTGTACATTTTGTACGTCTATTGCAGCCTTCATGCGTCGACACGCGTGAAGGCTTTTTTAGTACCCAAAATACAAATCTGAGGAGCGAATACTATGATTCAGCCCAATATTGAACAAGTGATTGCAACATCGAAAGAATATAATTTGATTCCTATTGTCAAACGTTTGCTAGGCGATATGGAGACCCCGATTCGGATTTTTCAACGTTATGCTGATCATAAACGTGCCTTTCTACTGGAAAGTGTAGAAGGCGGTAGTAAATGGGCGCGATATTCGTTTATCGGTAGTGATCCATTTCTTCTGATCTCTGGCAAAAAGGGCAGAATCAAACTTGAAATCAACGGTCAGGAAGCCGAATTAGCAGGCAAGCCTATTGAACAACTCAAAACATTATTGCAACGTTACCGTAGCCCCAAAGTAGATGGATTGCCTCCATTTACAGGCGGAGCGATAGGATTTTTCGGCTATGATCTACAACAGTATTATGAAAAATTACCTGCTCATCGGATAGATGATATGCAGATGGATGATATTCAATTTATGTTCTGTGATCAGATTGTAGTATTTGACCATGTAAAACAACATATTTTGTTAGTTGGTAATGTGCATGTACCGGATAACGCTACAGAACAACAAATTCGTGAAGCTTATATCAAAGCGAGTCGTAAGCTAGAAGCGACAGAAGATTTATTAAAAACCCAACCTTCTATTAGCACGATGGGACGTAGCCCGGTATCAGAAGATGTAGAGATGGGCGAAATTCAATCCAATATGACCAAAGAAGAATATTTGGATGGTGTAGATCGGGCAAAAGAATATATTCGTGCTGGGGATATTTTTCAAGTGGTTTTATCTCAACGTTTTCATATTGAGACAGAAGTATCGCCGCTTGAAGTATATCGTGTATTACGCACAATGAATCCATCGCCGTATATGTATTATTTGAAAATGGATGATGAGATCATTGTAGGTACATCGCCAGAAGCACTTGTAAAAGTAGCCGGCGATCGCTTAGAGACACGTCCTATCGCTGGAACGCGCCCTCGTGGTCAGACAGAAGCCGAAGACCAAGCATTAGCTGAAGAATTGCTTCAAGACGAGAAAGAGCGTGCAGAACATCTAATGTTAGTCGATCTCGGTCGTAACGATCTAGGACGAGTATCTGAATTCGGAAGTGTCAAAACAGATACATTTATGGAAATCGAACGGTATTCCCATGTGATGCATATTGTATCTGGCGTATCAGGTACATTGCACAAAGATAAAGACTTTTTCGATGCTTTCTTATCCTGTCTGCCTGCCGGAACCGTATCTGGTGCACCGAAATTAAGAGCGATGGAAATTATTGCTGAAATCGAAAATGAAGCACGCGGTGCTTATGCAGGAGCAATCGGTTATCTAGGATTCTCCGGCAATATGGATGCTTGTATTACGATTCGAACGATTATTTTCAAAAACGGTAAAGCTTATGTACAAGCAGGAGCAGGTATCGTCTGGGATTCGGTTCCAGAAAAAGAATACGAAGAAACAGTGAACAAAGCCAAAGGAATGCTCAAATCGATTCGTGTTGCTGAAGCGATGTTTTTACCAAAAGAACAAGAGAACGAGTCTGAAATCAATCAAGATTATATGTACGGATATGATCGTTAAACATCCTTGTAAATAAATAGATAAAGATAAAAGAGGTAAAGGAGAGACAGAGATGGTTGGAAATGAACTGATGCAACAAGCAATTGCTACGATTATTGAAGGCAAGCACTTAACACGCGAACAATCGAGTCAAGTGATGAATGTGATTATGAGCGGTATTGCTACTCCTTCTCAAATCGGAGGCTTACTGACAGCTCTTCGAATCAAAGGAGAAACAGTAGAAGAAATTACCGGCTTAGCCGAAGCGATGCGTACTAATGGAGGTAGTGTTCCTGTATTGTCAGATGGATTGTTAGATACATGCGGAACAGGTGGCTCGGGGATTCATAAATTTAATATTTCAACGGTATCTGCGATTATTGCTTCTTCTATCGGTGTCCGTGTTGCCAAGCATGGTAATCGATCTGCTTCTGGCAAAGCAGGAAGTGCAGATGTATTAGAAGCTCTCGGTGTAAATATTACGCTAAATCCCGATCAAGCGGCTGCATGTTTGGAAGATATCGGTATTTGCTTTATGTTTGCGCAAGTGTTTCATCCATCTATGAAGTATGCTGCTGCTACTCGCCGCGAGTTAGGAGTGCGTACGGTCTTTAATATGTTAGGGCCTTTAACCAATCCAGCCGGAGCTGACCGTCAGTTGATTGGGTTGTACGATATTAGTAAGATTGAGACAGTAGCCCATACACTTCATTTACTAGGATTGAAGCGTGCACTGGTTGTAGCTAGTCTGGATGGACTTGATGAAATTAGTATATCTGCCCCTACAAGAGTAGCAGAGCTAAAAGATGGTCAAGTACACACCTATGAGATTAGTCCGGCAGATTTTGGTCTACCTACACATTCAATAGAACATACATTAGGCGGAGACGCTATGGAAAATGCTGATATTATTCGCAGTGTACTGCGCGGAGAAGAAAGTGCTTATCGTGATGTCGTAGTCGCAAATAGTGCAGCCTGTATCTACCTTTCAGGTCAGGCCGATTCACTTGCGCAAGGAGCCGTTATAGCAGCTCAAGCTATCGATTCAGGAGCTGCTGCTCATAAGTTACAACAATTAATAGACACAACGGAGGGATTAAGTCATGTATCTTGATCGTATTGTAGTAACCAAACAACAGGAAGTTGAACAATTGAAAAAGTCATTTTCGGTAGAACAAGCCAAAGAGCAGATTAAAACTTTACCTGCAACAAAAGGTTTTCGAAAAGCATTAATCCAACATCCGCATCATTCGATGGGATTGATTGCAGAAGTGAAAAAAGCTTCTCCATCAAAAGGATTGATTCGTCCGGACTTTGATCCTGTTGAAATTGCTAAAGCGTATGAAGATGCAGGGGCAGATTGTATCTCTGTATTAACAGATGTCGATTATTTCCAGGGAAATAAAGAATACTTAACCGCTATTCACCATGCAGTACAACTTCCGTTACTGCGTAAAGATTTTATTATTGATGAGGTGCAGATTTATGAAGCACGCTTAATCGGTGCAGATGCTATTTTGTTAATCGCAGCTATTTTGACACCAGAACAATTACAATCGTTTTTTGATCTGGCATTATCTATTGGGCTGGATGTATTGATTGAAGTACATGATCGCGAAGAATTAGCGACCGTATTACAAATTAAAGGAGCCGCTGAACATGGATTAATTGGTGTAAACAATCGCAATCTCAAAACATTTGAGACATCACTTGCGACTACGGTTGAACTGATTAATCTCGTTCCAGCCAATGTTCCTTTAATCAGTGAAAGTGGAATTTCTGGAGTGGATGATATGATTTATTTATCAGGTGCAGGAGCTAAAGGCGTACTGGTTGGAGAGTACTTTATGCGTAAAGACGATATTCGTAACGCTGTAACAACGCTTATGGAACCTACCAAAACTGCCAACTTCAATGATTCTAAAAGCACACATGAATAAAGCTCAACAATCATCCACTCAGCAAAGGAACAGCGAAAAAAAATACGTAAAAATTTGTGGACTTCAAAGCGTTGAAGTGCTAAAATCTATGATACAATTACCGATTGATTACATCGGTTTCGTTTTTGCTACAAGCAAGCGTCAAGTGAATCGTGATCAAGCAGCTATGCTGATCAAAACGTTGCATCAATGGCAAAACGATACGGTTCCTCAAAGTGTCGGTGTGTTTGTAAATCCGACATTGGATGAATTAAAAGATATCGTTGAGGTAGCGCCACTTGATGTAATCCAGCTTCATGGTCAAGAGTCTCCTGAACTGTGCAGACAGATTCAAGAGCAATTGCAGAAGCAGGTATTCAAAGTGATTTCACTGACAAATACAGCACAACAACAATCTGTAGAACAACAACTTTTACCTTACCAAGGCGTTGTCAATGCCTTTTTATTAGATACGTATGATCCTCTATATGGAGGAGGTTCAGGTAAAACGTTTGCCTGGGACCAAATAGAACCTTATCATCAGTGGACATTTACACATGATATTCCATTGCTTGTCGCTGGAGGATTAACACCAGACAATGTATCATCTCTGCTCCATCATCATTCGCTTGAAGGCGTCGATGTATCAAGTGGAGTAGAAACGGACGGAATCAAAGACATCACGAAAATAACAACATTTGTAGAAAGGGTGAAGGCATAATGACTACATTACCAGATGCAAAAGGACGTTTCGGCGATTTTGGAGGAAGATATGTGCCTGAGACTCTGATGAATGCACTTATTGAATTGGAACAATCTTATTATCAATATGCAGAAGATGAAGAATTTCAGACAGAACTTAAATATTTGCTTAAAGAATATTCTGGAAGAGAAACACCATTATATTATGCACAACGGTTGAGCGAAGAATTGGGCGGCCCTAAAATCTATCTAAAACGTGAAGATTTGAACCATACAGGGGCTCATAAAATCAATAATGCACTTGCTCAAGGGTTACTCGCCAAGCGCACAGGGAAAAAGAAAGTGATTGCTGAAACGGGTGCAGGTCAACATGGTGTAGCTACAGCTACGGTAGCGGCATTGTTCGGGCTTGAATGTAAAGTATTTATGGGCGAAGAAGATATTCGTCGTCAGCAGTTAAATGTATTTCGAATGAAATTGCTAGGAGCAGAAGTGGTTCCTGTTACCTCGGGCACAATGACCCTTAAAGATGCAGGAAATGAAGCATTACGCTACTGGGTAAGTAATGTAGAAGATACATTTTATATTCTAGGTTCAGCAGTAGGGCCTCATCCATATCCAATGATGGTACGTAATTTCCAACGCATTATTGGAGACGAGACACGCCGCCAAATTTTAGACATCGAAAATCGTTTACCAGATACAGTTGTTGCTTGTATTGGAGGCGGTAGCAACGCAATCGGTATGTTTTACCCGTTTATAGAAGATACAGACGTTAACCTGATCGGTGTCGAAGCCGCTGGACGAGGTATTGATACACCTCTACATGCAGCAACGATGAGTCTGGGAACGAAAGGTGTTTTTCAAGGATCGATGAGTTATCTATTGCAAGATGAATACGGACAGGTTCAACCTGCACATTCGATCTCAGCCGGTCTTGATTATCCGGGAGTAGGCCCTGAACACTCTTATCTAAAAGACATTAAGCGTGTACAGTATGTGCCTGTAACCGATGCAGAAGCTTTGGATGCTTTGAAATTGCTTTGCCGTACCGAAGGTATTATTCCTGCTTTGGAATCTTCTCATGCGATTGCACATGTGGTCAAAATCGCTAAAGATATGAGCAGTGATCAACTTCTAGTGATCTGCCTTTCCGGTCGTGGCGACAAAGATGTAGAGTCCATTATGCAGTATGAGGAGGGCGTACAATGAGCATGACCGATCAAAGTCAGAATCGTATGGACGCTACGTTTGCCCGCCTGAAAGAAGAAGGCAAAACAGCCTTAATTCCTTTTCTTACAGTAGGTGATCCTGATCCACAGACTACTATTGATATTATTGTAGAAATGGAAGCGGCTGGAGCCGATATTTTGGAGTTAGGTGTACCTTATTCCGATCCACTAGCAGATGGGCCTGTAATTCAGCGTGCTTCTCAGCGTGCGCTTACTCATCAGGTGACGATTCATACTTGTCTAGAAGTAGCAGATGGAGCACGTCAGCGTGGAGTAGAAATGCCATTTATTTTGTTTACGTATTATAATCCGATATTGCAATTTGGATTGGATACTTTTTTTGAAACGATGCAAGCTCATGGAATCAGCGGGATGATTATTCCTGATCTACCTGTTGAAGAGTCTGGTGAAATGAGAGAACGTGCCAAAGCAGTAGGTGTGAGCTTGATTCCTCTTGTAGCTCCTACATCCAATGACCGAATCGCAGCGATTCTAGATGGCGCTCAAGGATTCGTATATTGCGTATCTTCACTTGGAGTAACTGGAGAACGAGCTTCGTTTCATAATAATGTAGAGCAATTTATCCGCGATGTAAAAAGCAATACCGATCTTCCTGTAGCCGTTGGATTTGGGATTTCGAGTAGCGAACAAGTAAGAGAATTTTCTAAATTCTGTGATGGCGTGGTAGTAGGTAGTGCGATTGTACGTCAGATCGAATCGCAAATTCCTCTTTTAACCAATCCTGAACGCAAAATCGAAGGATTATTGCAAATTCGCAAATTTGTGGCAGAATTAAAAGAATAAAAAATTACTATATTAATAAAGATGGAGCCCTATCATAGCGGCTCCAACTTTTACATGAAGGAGTTAAAAAGAATGAAGCCTAAATCTCGTATTGTTAACATTCCTGTATACCAACCAGGTAAACCTTTAGAAGAAGTTAAACGTGAGCTCGGTCTAAGTGAAGTAATCAAATTAGCATCTAACGAAAATCCTTACGGTTCTGCTCCATCAGTACAAGAAGCGATTGCTAAAGAATTAACTCAGCTACATATTTATCCTGATGGTGGAGCTGTAGAATTAACAGCACAGCTAGGCGCACATTTGGGTGTTGAACCGAATCAGATTATTTTTGGTTGTGGATCAGATGAAATTATTGCTTTGATTACACGTGCTTTTTTAGAGCCGGGTGATGAGACTATTATGGCAGATCAGACGTTTTCGGTATATAAAAGCAATGCCGATATCGAAGGCGCACTTGTCCATGAAGTGCCTTTAAAAGACGGTGTACACGATCTGGAAGGTATGATGGCGCAAGTCAATGGACGTACTAAAATTATCTGGGTGTGTAATCCCAATAATCCAACAGGTACAATTGTATCGCATGAAGAATTAATCGGCTTTTTGGAACAGGTTCCGAGTAGTGTAATGGTTGTTCTGGATGAAGCTTACTATGAATATGTAACAGATGCGGCTTACCCGCAAAGTCTTAAACTACTAGAAAAATATACAAATGTCGTCATTTTGCGTACATTCTCCAAAATTTATGGTCTAGCTGCGCTTCGTATTGGTTATGGTGTAGGTCATGCTGATGTGATCAAATTGATCAACCAAGTACGTGAACCGTTCAATACGTCTCGAATTGGTCAAGCTGCGGCACGTCAAGCATTAGCAGATCAACATTTTGTTCAAGAATGTCATGATAAAAACAAAGAAGGCATTCAATATTTAACAGCAGAATTTGATCGTCTGGGACTTCATTACTTCCCGTCACAGACTAACTTCATTATGGTAGATGTGAAGCATCAAGCATTAGAAATATTCCAATCGATGCTACGTCGCGGCGTTATTGTACGTGCAGGGCATCAGAAATACCCAACGTACATTCGTGTTACTGTCGGAACAGCACGTGAAAATGAAATCTTTATTCGTGCATTAGAAGAATCTATGCAAGAACAATCAACAACAGTGTAACTTCGTAAGTGCAAGTATAACAATATCAGGATCTATGCCCGCTTTTGTAACGATAAGCAGACATAGTCCTGATATTGATCATACTTGATATCAGATAAAGAATGAGTGGGATATGTGATGACAACTAAAATTGCAATTTTCGGTGTAGGGCTGATTGGTGGCTCGCTTGCACTATGTTTTAAAGGCAAGCCTGATCTATATGTAACGGGCTACACGCACCTCCCGGAATTAATACATACGTATCAAGAACGGGAAGTTGTTGACCATGCTACACTTTCGATCGAAGAGGCGGCACTGGATGCCGACTTTATTTTTTTATGTGTGCCTGTGAGTCTGATCGGTACTTATTTGGATAAATTAAGCCATTTGCCTCTAAAACAGGGTTGCATTATTACAGACGTAGGTAGTACCAAAGCATCTGTTATTGCTCATGCTGCACAATTGAATCTAGATTCCGTTTATTTTATAGGTGGTCATCCTATGGCGGGTTCAGAACGAGCAGGAGTAGGAGCGGCTTCAGCGCTTTTATTTGAAAATGCATATTATGTACTGACTCCTCCTGAAAACGTACCACAGGACGTTGTAGACCGATTAGGGAATCTGATAGAGCAGACAACAAGAGCACAGATTGTAAAAGTAGAACCTGTAATGCATGATGAGATTGTGGGAGCCATTAGTCATTTACCGCATGTGATTGCTGTAGCACTGGTCAATCAGATTCGTCAGTACAATCAAGAAAATCCATTGTATCGTATGTTAGCCGCAGGTGGATTTCGTGATATCACACGTATCGCTTCAAGTGATCCGATCGTCTGGCGCGATATTTTGCTCAATAATCGGCAGATCATCTTGTCTTTGCTAGAAGATTGGAATAGTGGGGTAGCTGAATTTATCGAGCTATTACGTCAACAAGATTCTCGTGGCATTGAAGAACAATTTGAAAAAGCCGGTGCTTTTCGTGATCAATTGCCTGAACGCCGGAAAGGAATGATTGCTTCGTTATATGATCTCTATTTGGAAGTTCCCGATCATCCAGGGATTATAGGCAAAATCACGACGGAAATCGGTAATCAAGGTATCAATATTAGCAATGTTCAGATCGTAGAGAGCCGAGAAGATGTACCGGGTGTCATGCGGTTATCATTTAGACAAGAACACGATATGGAAAAAGCGAAAATTATGCTTCAAGATCAACAATACAGTGTGTTTGTATAGGTAGTAAGAGCAAGCATTTGTTCAGCGAATAATCGAAACATCAAAAGTAAAACATTAAGGAAACCAGTCTACATCTTACAGTAAACTGGCTTCCAAATATGGATTTTTAAATTATTTTTAGGAAATTATGAAAATATTAGCTAAGAGTGTTGACAGAATGAAAGCGTATACAGTATACTGAAAGTACAGTATGGTTTCTCTCCACTCCTATCCAATACTAGATCCCCCTTCTTAGGTGGGAACAAACCGCTAACTTATGTTAGCGGTTTCTTTTTGTCTTTTGATATCGTAAGACTGTAGTAAAATGGATATTTAATACTTTGTTATACCCCAAATACATACACTATAAGAAAAATCTTTGAACAAGATTGTATATAGACGATAAGATTGAATATAATAGTCAGGGAGTGTCTGATGTAGAATGATCTAATCTATCTTACAATTCCTATGGACTACAGTTATCAGATTATATATGAATATTTATCGTAAAAGGAGGCAAAGATGAGAGCAGTCACGATCAGACAACCTTGGGCAACATTGATTGCTATCGGAGAAAAAAGATTTGAAACTCGCAGTTGGGCAACCAAACATCGCGGAGAAATAGCGATTCATGCTGGCAAAGCCATAGATAAAAAAGCTTGTGAAGATCCAGCTATAAAAATCATATTGACCAAGCATGGATATATGACGCCAGGTGATCTTCCGACAGGGGCTATTATTGCCACAGGAATGTTAATCGATTGCTGGCAGTCTTTTACACAGGAAGATCAGGTAATTCTAGAATCGGCAGGAAGAATGCGATCAATTACAGATTTTGAAGAACAGGTAGGGGATTATACGGAAGGCCGGTACGTGTGGGAATTGGATCAAATGAAAAGATTGCAAAATCCTGTACCTGCTAAAGGATATTTGAGTCTTTGGCATTGGGATCAAAATACAGATGACAACTAATCCTTGCTAAATAACTTCATAAAATATCTATCTCCAACCGATAATGATTTATAGTCAAAAGGAGACCTACATAAAGAAGCATAGATACAGCAAAATTAAGGGAATGTATCACCTTTATAACTTCCTCTTTTCCCATCTTGCAATCGAGCTTCAAAAATAATAATGAATTTTTAAATTTTTTTTCTAAAATCAGCAACCTTTTTTGTTTGTACTCCGTCTGATAATTAGATAGGATACAAAAGGACATTTTTCTGAGACTTATTTTATTAAATAAAGCTCTCTCAATCGTACCAACTAACGATAATTCATCGCTTATTATATTGCAGTTTAGTTACATTCGTAGTTTTATCATTTCAAATCCATTTTAAACTAGAGAAGTTGTTGTAAAGTTGTGGGAAATTCGTTTTCTACCGCAACTTTTGCCGTCCGTTTCGGTATTACTTAATATACAAGGAACGGAAAGATGCGGCGGCAGCAACGAGGAGGGTCGCATTAGAATGACAGATGATTCCCTGTTGATTCAGGAAATTAAAAACGGTGACGTGGAGTTATATTCAGAGCTGATGCGTCGTTATCAGCGCAAAATTTTAGCATTTGTATATCATATGCTTAAAAACTCCAATCTCGAGATGATGGCAGAAGATTTATGTTCAGAGACGTTCTACAAGGCTTACAAAAGCCTTCATTCCTTCCGGGAAGTAGATGCTTCGTTCTCGACATGGTTATATACAATTGCACGCAATACCGTACTTAGTGAACTGCGCAAACAAAAAAATGGCAGTGTACCACTCGAAGAAAGTGGTTTTGTTCCTTTAGCACCGAACAGCATGGTGCCAGAACAAGCTGCATTGCGTAACGAACGTGTACAGATGGTACGTGAAGCAATTGATCTTTTACCTGAAAAGCAAAGATCTGCATTGATCCTCCGCGAATATGACCAGATGGATTATCAGGAAATCGCTGAAATTCTTTCTCAGAGTGTAAGCTCCGTCAAGTCTCTTTTGTTCCGGGCAAGAGCGAGTGTAAAAGTTCGGTTAGAACCGTACTTCTATGATTCGGTCTATGATGAGCCTATTGAAGGGATGAAAAGAAAATGAATTGCAGAGAGGCCGAAGAGTTATTCGGGATATATCATGATCTTCCGAAAAATGATTCGCGCCGCCAGGCACTTGACCGTCATATAGAACAGTGTCCGGCTTGTGCGGCGGAATTTCAAATATGGCAGGAAAGTTATGATTTAATTCAGGCTCAGGTGGAAGAAGACAAAGCTTCTGAGCTGATAATGACTGCTGAGGCAGAAAAAATAAACCTTACAGTTATGGATCGTATTTACGCTGAATCTCCATGGGTGTTACAGACTGATCGTAAGCATGGACCTATATTGCGTTTGTTCCGCCGTCGTTTATCGGCCTGGATTCTCTGCTTGTTTGCTATATTTGTATGTAGTTCATTATATCTAACACTTGATTTCTCAGGAACATTCGATCGGGATGCAGCACAAGAACGTGTATCAGGGATTGTACCTACAGCGATTGCTACAAGCGATAATGCAACAGTAGCGAATTCTTCGTTACATTTTGTAGGCTCTGAGCGCGGTCTAATCGATCCTTTGGTCATTCCTATGAGTCCAAGTCATCCTCAATACTGGATGATTTTATCAGTAGTAGGTATGATGCTAGCATTACTTTCATTACGATGGCTTGCCAAAGCACGTCATTCATAAGTGATAGGTATCAGAGCAGTTCACAATCGTATCCATGAACGGAACATGGAGATTGTGAACTGCTTTTTTGTTTGGAATAGGTGCAAACTGTGGTAGTATAGATTATTCATTTGTATCACTTTTATATTCAATATCAATAGAAAGTAGGATATTTATCGATGCGTATAGGATTAATCAGACATGGACTAACCGATTGGAATGCTTTGGGACGTATTCAAGGACATAGCGATATTCCATTAAATGATGAAGGCAGAAGTCAAGCGAGACGATTAGCAGAACGTCTGGCTACAGAAAGTGAAGCTATATCATGGGATTTTATAGTGGCTAGTGAATTATCCCGCGCACAAGAGACCGCTCAAATAATAGCAGATCGGTTACATATTCCACTTTTGGAACCAGATCAACGTTTAAAAGAACGTGCTTTTGGACAAGTTGAAGGATTAACATGGCAAGAACGCGAAGAAAAGTGGGGCGCAGATTGGGAGACATTAGAACTAGGTCAAGAAAAAATAGAAGATATTCAAGCGCGTGGTATGGAATTTTTGAATCAGACGATAGAGCAATATCCTGAGCAAAATATTCTAGTGGTTAGTCATGGCGGATTTCTGTCTCAACTGTTTACTCTCCTGTTAAAAGAGGCTCATACCGAGCGAATTGGTAATCTGTCGTTGACGATTTTGGAGCGTACCGAACAGGAATGGACTACGATTTTGTACAACAATATCCAGCATTTAGAATAACCCTTCTTTTGACGGGTTATTTTTTATTTTATTTTTTTGTATAATAAGTGATGCGCTTACAAATAAATTGGTTAAATGCCATTAAGGGGTTAATCACATGTTATTGCCTTATCATAATCAACTACCGAATATCGATCCCAGTGTTTTTGTTGCAGAAGGTGCCAAATTAATTGGTAATGTGACTGCTGGCAAAGATAGCAGTATCTGGTTCAATGCTGTACTGCGTGGCGATCTAGCTCCAGTCATCATTGGGGAACGCTGCAATATTCAAGATTTAGTTGTAGGACATGTACATGAGAAACATCCGTTATGGATCGAAGATGATGTCTCTGTCGGACACTCCGCTATCGTACATGGTTGCCGAATAGGTAAAGGTTCTCTTATTGGAATGGGAGCTATTATTCTGAACGGCGCTGATATTGGAGAGTATGCATTGATTGGTGCAGGTTCACTTGTCACTGAGAACACAATAATACCACCTTATACTCTTTCTTTAGGTTCACCGGCACGCGTTATACGAGAGCTAACCGAACAAGATTTAGAGCGGATGGCACGTACAACACAGAGTTATGTGGACAAAGGAGTAGAGTTCAGGAATCCATGAAATAGCATTATGGAGGTGCGCCCTATGTACAAGATGAAAGTAACCTATGAAGTTATGCTGGGACTAGCGGCTGAAATGGTATGGGATCAAGTACTACGTGAGCATCGTATGAATGAATTACACCTATTGATTGATCAAGCACTTGCAGAAAGAGACGAAGATGCTTTTCAACGTTTAACGAATGAATTACGTACGCTAGCTTCTGCGGTTGTAGTGTTAGAGCCTGTCGTCGAAATCGTTGAACGCAAATCATTATCGTTTTAATGCCAAAAGTGTATGATACTCAATATCTGTTTGTAAGCGTAACAAGCAGAATCATCAGAAGTCGTATGGATGCCGTTGTCGGACGTTTAGGAAGAAACGGAATTTGATTATAAAAGGCAATGTATACTAGCCGGCGGAGTCTGCCTATATCAGGCAGGCTTTTTTGTGCGTATTCATAAATGATAAAAATTTCATAGCACTTGCGTGTAATTAGACATCCTATTAAAATGATATAGATTCGTGGCTAACCAAGAATACAGCAGAGTGGTAATAGATAAAGGGGAATGTTTATGTCGATTTCATTATTGTGGAGTAAAGCGCTGTTAACCGATCGTAGAGTGTTATGGTTACTGCTTATCTGTAATGCGATAGGAACAGTGTATGGATACATATGGTATGGATTACAGTTGGAATACACATTAGAGATCAAGCCAACTTGGATGATTATCTTTGTACCTGATAGTCCAACTGCAAGTTTATTTTTTACAGTAGCATTAGCTTTTATTTTATATTCACCCAAGCAACAATGGCTGATTGTTATTCGTAAATTATTTGAAGCACTGGCTGTTGTCACTTCTGTTAAATACGGGGTCTGGGCAGTCGTTATGATCTTCTGGGGCGTAGCATTAGGTGATCCATTATACTGGCAAGATTGGATGTTAACTGCTTCTCATTTGACTATGGCAGTAGAATCGCTGTTATTTGTTCGTTTTTTTGTTTTTGGTTGGAAATATCTTGTGATCGCTCTGGCATGGACATTACTCAACGATTATATGGATTATTCACAACATATCTATCCATGGCTGACTCCACTTTTAGTCGAACGTCTAGATCAAGTCCGTAATTTCACAGTGGTGCTAACTTTTGTATCTGCATTAGCTGGAGCATTAGCATTACGACAAGCCCGTAAAATACGGTCGTTTAATTAATAAACTTTTGCATATCTGTAGAAGTCGAAAAAAACTGCAAATGTAAGAACACGTTACAAAGATTCACTAAAAACAGTATATTCAACAAAAGAACCACAAACCTTTTTAAGGATTGTGGTTCTTTTTATCTATGAAAAGAAAAATATAGCACTCCACAACATAGCGTAAGTAAAATCATTGTTCTGGAGAGCGAATCGCTCGCTGTTGTAAACGAATAACGACTGCTAAGCAGTTAAGCAAAGTGTTCGTTTACAACAGCGATGTTGCTAGAGTGGATGATGCAAAAGCGAATATTTCGTTTACTTCAATTGTACCAACTCAGCTGTCTTCACGAAATCCTTCGCCATGCACATCATTGACTTCATTAATAATCATAAAAGCACGTGGATCAACAGAGCGTACAATCATTTGTACACGGCGAATCTCTTGTCTGGATACAACGCAATATGCAATTTCTTTGGCATGTTTAGAATAGGCGCCGATTGCAGGAATTAAAGTTACCCCTCGATCCAGTTCTTTCATAATAATTTCAGCAATTTCACCAGCATGATCGCTAATAATCGTAAATGCTTTTCCAGAATACGCACCATCTTGAATAAAATCTATTAATTTCGAAGCAATATAGACAGTCACTAATGTGTACAATACTAATTCTTTGCTAATAAAAAATAACGACGAGCCTATAATCACAATATCAATCACAAGCATAATCTGTCCCATACTCCAGCCGAATTTCAAATGAAGAATACGTGCAATAATATCCGAACCACCTGTAGTCCCCCCAAAGCGGAAAACAATTCCTAGCCCTGTACCTAACGTTACGCCAGCATACAAAGCAGCTAAAATATAATCATTTTTGGTCTGAAATGTACCAATCCAGCCTATTTTAATCATTCGTTCAAATAACCATAAGAAAAAGGTAAGCGAAGCGATTCCGACGCCAGTATAAATCATTTGACGTTTACCTAGCAATTTGAGCCCAATTAAAAATAAAGGAATATTGAGAATTAATGTAGATAAGGAGGGCGATATACCAAACGCATAATTCAAAAGCACTGTAATTCCTGTAACTCCACCTTCCATCAAGGTGTTGGGAATAATAAAATACAACAAACCAAATGCATACACGCTGGCTCCGAATATGATCGGAATAATCAATCTGAGCTGATTCCAATATTTGTGCTTCGACATCGCCGATACCTCCGTAAAATAAACTAACCTTTAATAGTATACATTTTTTTATGCATAATTGCATAAAAGTTATAAAAATAAGCAACTGAATAAATATTGAAAATATTGATTTGTGTTCAAAATCGCTTTAGGATAACATTGTAGTAACAATGAATACCGTTTATTTGTTGGGTATAAAAGGTACATAAGATTGAAAATGTGCAATGGAGGCTATAATTAATGACAGAGAAATCTTTAGCAGAAATGCAACGTGAAGTTGATGCGTATATCTCGCAATTTAAAGAAGGCTATTTTTCACCACTTGCAATGTTAGCGCGCATGTCTGAAGAAGTAGGCGAATTGGCGCGTGAAGTCAATCATTCATTTGGCGAAAAACCTAAAAAAAATGATGAAGATGACAATTCGATTGAACTGGAACTTGGTGATATTTTATTTATTACGATGTGTTTTGCCAATTCACTGGGGATTGATCTGACACAAGCACACAATCAAGTGATGCATAAATTTAATACACGCGATAAAGATCGCTGGACACGTATAGAAGAAAATAATACGGAAGAAAAATAAGTGCAAGAAATTTATTTCCAAGTAAAAGGAGTCTATAATGACAACATTGATTAAAGTAATTGTCGCCGGAGCAGGCGGTCGTATGGGTAAAGAGGTTGTAAAATTAGTACTAGGTGACAAACAGTTAGAATTAGCCGCGGCGATCGGACGTTCTGATGCTGGAAAAGATGCAGGGCAGTTAGTTGGCATGCCGACAGCCAATATAGAAGTAGTGGCTGATCTGAAGCAAGCATTAGCAGATTATCCAGCAGATGTACTGGTGGATTTCACAACACCTGAATTTGCTTATGAACATGCGTTGTTAGCGATTGAAGCAGGGGTTCGTCCGGTTATGGGTACTACAGGATATACACCGGAGCAAATACAAGAATTAGATCAGAAATGCCAGACAGCCGGTCTAGGCGGACTGATTGCTCCGAACTTCTCGATTGGAGCTATTTTGATGATGCGTTTTGCAACGCAAGCGGCGAAGCATTTTCCAAATGTAGAGATTATTGAATATCATGGAGATCAGAAATTAGATGCTCCTTCCGGTACAGCTGTCAAAACAGCAGAAATGATCTCAGAAGTTCGTCAACCAATCAAACAAGGTAATCCTAATGAAAAAGAAAATATACAAGGCGCTCGTGGCGGAGAATATGATGGATTCCGTATTCACAGTGTCCGTTTGCCAGGCGTATTCGCTCAACAAGAAGTGATTTTTGGCGGTGCTGGAGAATCACTCAAAATTCGCAATGATTCGTATGAGCGTTCTAGCTATATGCCAGGCGTGAAGCTAGGTATTCAGAAAGTAATGGAATATAGCGGTATGGTGTATGGATTTGAGCGTTTTATCGATTAATTTGAATAATACAGAAGTATAGGGGAGATTTCGATGTTTAATATCGCTTTTATTGCCCATGACCGCAAAAAAGATGAGATGGTCAACTTTGTGATTGCATATGAAAATGTTTTTGACGGGCATCAATTATATTCTACCGGTACTACAGGTATGCGTATTATGGAACATACGAATTTGAAAATCCACCGTTATTTATCAGGCCCATTGGGTGGAGATCAGCAGATTGGTGCGATGGTCGCGCAAAATGATATGGATTTGATTATTTTTTTACGTGATCCATTGATGGCACAGCCTCATGAACCGGATATTAGTGCATTGCTTCGCATCTGTGATGTACAAGGGATTCCTGTTGCTACCAATATTGCAACAGCTGAGATTCTGGTCAAAGCGTTAGATCGTGGCGATTTTGCTTGGCGTGAGTTAGTTCATAAATACAAGCCGGAGACACTGTAATGAGTGTTTCTGTCGATATTCTTGTATTTGGTGCTCATGCAGATGATGCAGAGATTGGAATGGCAGGTACGATTGCCAAGCATGCCGCCGCAGGTCTAAAAGTAGGTATTTGTGATTTGACTGAAGCAGAGATGTCTTCTAACGGGAATGTAGAATTGCGTAAGCAAGAAGCAGAAGCCGCTGGCAAAGTATTGGGATTAGCGTATCGCAGTAATTTAGGATTGCCAGATCGCCGGTTAGCACGTTCTACAGAGCAACTGGATGCGATTACTGCGGAGATTCGTAAGCTGTCGCCTAAGATTGTATTTGCTCCTTATTGGATTGATCGTCATCCAGATCATATGATCTGTAGTCAGCTTGTAGAAGAAGCAGTATTCAATGCGAAGCTACGCCGTTATATGCCAGAACTACCTCCAGTCACCGTACAACAGACGTATTATTATTTTATTAATGATCCTGCACCTACAGATCTACTTGTAGATGTCACCGATGTATATGAACAGAAAGAGCAAGCATTGCTTTGTTATCGTTCCCAATTTGGCGGCTTAGCAGATGTAGATATGGTAGAGACGCCACTTACCCAAGGATACGTAGAGCGTGTGCGATATCGGGATAGTCTGGCAGGTCAACGCAGTCAGATTCAATATGCAGAAGGGTTTGTAACTAAGACTCCTTTTGTCGTTGATCTTTTTCGTTAAAATCTCTTTTTTTGCTAACACAATTATAAAGAGTATGTATATAATATAAAGTAATGAACTTACCTGATATAAAACGTAGAGCTTACATCATGATTAATGAGGTAAGTGAAAGGAGACAGCCCTTATGGACACGATGCTCAAAATCGGCATCACATGTTATCCGTCGCTTGGCGGCTCTGGCGTCGTGGCAACAGAATTAGGCAAATTACTTGCTGAAAAAGGGCATCAAGTGCATTTTATTTCGCACAGTGTTCCTTTTCGATTAGGAACATTTCATAAAAATATTTTTTATCATGAAGTAGAAGTTAATGATTATTATGTGTTTAAATATCCACCGTATGATCTGACGTTAGCTAATAAAATGGCTCAAGTGGCTAAAATGCAGCAGTTGGATGTGTTACATGTGCATTATGCTGTGCCTCATGCCGTGTGTGCTTTTTTAGCGAAGCAAATGGTAGGCGATCATTTAAAAGTCGTAACCACTTTACATGGTACAGATATTACAGTGCTTGCACAGGATGAATCGTTAAAAGACTTGATTCGGTTAGCGATCAACGAAAGTGATGCTGTAACAGCAGTATCCAAAGATTTGATTCGTGAGACACATGAATTGTTAGATATTACACGTAATATTGATCTAACTTACAATTTTGTAGATAAACGAATGTATTATCCACGCGATACAACAGAACTGCACAAAGATTATGCGTTCGGTGATGATCGTGTGCTAATGCATGTCTCTAACTTTCGCCCGGTCAAACGTGTTAGCGATGTGGTAGAGATTTTTGCCAAAGTCAATGAGAAGATTCCTTCAAGGTTGCTACTGGTTGGCGAAGGCCCTGATCTGCCCAAAATTCAATTTCAGATTCAAGAACTAGGCTTGACCGAGCGCGTTATGTTTCTAGGGAAACAAGATGATATCCCGCAAGTGATTTCACTAGCTGATATTTTGTTGCTTCCTTCTGAAAAAGAAAGCTTCGGTCTGGTAGCACTGGAAGCAATGGCATGTGGTGTTCCAACCGTGGGATCACAAGCAGGTGGTATTCCAGAATTGATTATTCATGGCGAGACTGGATTTCTTGCGCCAATCGGTGATACAGATAAGATGGCAGAACATGCTATCGAATTATTAACCAACCATCAATTGATGCAGACGATGATCAAAAATTGTCTAGATCGTTCACAAAGTGAGTTCAGCAATGAACGTATGATGGCTGAATATGAAAAAATTTATTACCGGGTACTTGGACGTGAATTGTCTCAGCCTTCTCCGGTATGTGGTTGAGGGGATTATACCATGCAATGGAATTGGGTAGATCCGCAGACGGCGGAGCGGGGGCAATCTCTGCTCCGCCGTTTGACTGATCAGGGATATGAAGGATATTTTGTAGGTGGATGTGTACGTGATGAATTATTAGGACGACCGGTCAATGATATGGATATTGCAACCAATGCAACACCAGAGCAGGTGATTTCTTTATTTGAACGTACGATTCCTACAGGACTAGAACATGGCACGATTACCGTGTTGATTGACAATGAGCCTTTTGAAGTCACTACATACCGTACTGAAACTGAATATGTTGATCATCGCCGTCCAGAACAAGTACAATTTGTGCGAGAATTGAGTGAAGATTTACGCCGTCGTGATTTTACGATGAACGCTATTGCACGTGGGATTGATGGAGAATATACTGATCCTTTTCATGGGATTGATGATTTGAATAAAGGGATTATTCGTTGTGTAGGTATCGCTGATGAACGTTTTGAAGAAGATGCGTTGCGCATGGTAAGAGGGATTCGATTTGCGTCTGTATTTCATTTTGAAATAGAACAGCAGACCTGGCAAGCTCTTCTGCATCATCAAGCATTAATCTATCATATCGCTACTGAACGTATTCGCGTCGAAATGGAAAAAATGATTGCAGGGCCTTATCCTTATCAGGGTATTGAACTATTGTTAAGCAGTGGATTGATTCCACATATGAAAGTGTCTGTACCTTGTGAGGCATTAGATCAAGATCTGCTGCGTTCATTAGAACAATTACCTGCATCACCATCTATTTTGCGCTGGGCTTTAATTGCACTAGGACTTGGCATGGATGAACAGCAGATCAAAATTGTTTTCAAATCCTGGACATTTCCGAATATTATAACTGATCAAGTCTCCAAAATAATACGGATGAATGAGCGTTTATATAATGGGATAGTACAACGTGAAGCTGTACCTTTAGCTACTATAGAACATAAAGAGTCTATAGATACAGATGCAAATAGACATCACTCGTATGTGCTATTTGTAAGTTGTGTATTAGATTATGGCAAAGAGATTGCACAATACTGGCATACTCTTTTTCCTGTATTGCCACACGCATATCAACAACGTTTAGCGATCATAGGCAATCAAGCAGATAGATGGTTAGAACAGTTAACGGTATATAGTCTGGCTGATTTACCTGTCAAAGGGCAAGACGTTCTTCAACATTTAGAAATTGCCGCAGGCAAATGGCTAGGTGAACTACTGCATGAAATTTTACTTCTAGTTGCTACAGGACAATTGGACAATAACAAAGAGGTTATATTGCATTATGCGGATCAAGCCTCAGGAAGGAAGGGATTACGATGAATGATGAACATCTGCTTCAACTGCTGAATGAACATCCAGGACAATACATTTCAGGCGAAGAAATCAGTCGCCGAATGTCTGTTAGTCGTACAGCAATTTGGAAAGGTATTAATCGTTTGAAAGAAAAAGGCTATGAATTTGAATCAACGTCTCGCAAAGGATATCGAATCACACGTCGACCGGATCGATTCGATGTGACAGCTTTGCAACTAGCTTTGAGTCAAAAAGGATCATGGGGCCAGCCGTTACATTTGTTTGAATCGGTGGCTTCTACACAAGATGAAGCACGCATGTTTGCAGAACAACAGACTGCTGAAGGAACGTTAGTAATTGCTGAAGAACAGACAGCAGGTCGTGGCAGACAAGGCAGACCTTTCTACTCACCATCCGGTAGAGGCATCTGGATGAGTCTGGTGATGCGTCCGGTACAACCTTTACAGTATATGTCTCAATTGACATTGCTGGCTGCTGTAGCGGTATGTAGAGCGTTACGTAACACTACACAATTAGATATCGGGATCAAATGGCCAAATGATCTATTAATCGATGGACGCAAAGTATGCGGGATTCTGATCGAATCGGCTGCAGAAGATGGACGTGTACGTTATGCGATTGCAGGCATCGGTATAGATGCGAATCTAACAGCAGAAGATTTGCCAGAGCATTTGCAATCGATCGTGACTTCATTGCGTATCGAATCCGGTCAGGTAATAGATCGTACAACTGTAGTAGCAGAAGTTATCTCTGAATTAGAGTCATTGTATCAATTGTATACAGACGAAGGCTTTACACCGATTGCTGCGCTATGGGAAAGTATGGCGATTTCGATTGGCAAATCGATTCAAGTACACAATGCTCAAGGTTCTTTTCAAGGGATCGCTCAAGGTTTAGGAATGAACGGTGAACTTCTACTACGTCTTGCTGATGATCGGGTTATTCCTATTTATTCAGGAGATATTGAATTTTAATCTAGAAATAATTGTTAGATAAAATAGTGAATTTAACCATTTGTTCTGGTATACTATATCGGAAGACGGTATCGGCAAGACCGAACCGTACTTTCTGATGTTAACTTGATGTTACCAGCGCTTAGCAGTATAAGCGCGACCAAGTTCAATGAGAAAATGATTTTTGCAAAGCAAAATATCTTTCCATCAGCGCTTGGCAGTATAAGCTTTTAACGCAAGCCACTCTAAGGATTAGCTCAATAACCGGGGTTATCTGTCTGTTGAATAGATCACTGTTATTCAGCAGAAATAAACCTACAATTTTTGAGTCGCTAATTAGAGTAATAACTGAATAGGTATCCCATCCAGGATACATATGTGAAGCGAGGTGTTGGCTTACATTCAATTCTGCTCTGAGCCGTTTTATAGGACCGAGACAGAAGAGATGATCGCAAAGTGACTCTTTTTTGGACTCAGGACCTTTTTAGTGAACGACTAGACTAAAAGGTTTTTTATTTTGTTCGAAAGACTATACCCAACTTAAAAGGAGCTTGATGTCACCATGGCAGCCAAAATGCCGCTTAATATTTTGAAAATGAAAAAAATGAAACAGGAAGGTCATCCCATTACGATGATTACAGCCTACGATTATCCAACCGCTCAGCTTGCTGAAGAAGCAGGCGTAGATATGTTGCTCATTGGAGATTCATTAGGTAATGTCGTGCTTGGATATGATTCGACGATTCCTGTAACTATAGATGATATTGTATACCATTCACGTGCAGTTGCTCGCGGTGCGGGATCAACGTTTATTGTAGCTGATCTGCCGTTTATGACGTATCACGGAAGTATCGATGAGACACTGAAAAGTGTACGTCGATTAATGCAAGAAGGTCATGCGCATGCGATTAAGCTTGAAGGTGGCGCAGAGATTGCAGATACGGTCAAAGCTATTGTGCAAGCAGGGGTACCTGTCATTGCGCATATCGGTCTAACTCCACAGTCTGTACACCAAATTGGTGGATACCGGATTCAAGGGAAAGACGAAAAAGATGCACAACGTTTATTGGATGATGCACTTGCATTAGAAGCGGCAGGCGCATTCGGAATTGTATTGGAATTGGTTACCGAAGAAGCAGCTACCACAATTAGCCAACAATTATCGATCCCAACGATCGGTATTGGAGCAGGGCGTGGCTGTGATGGTCAAGTGCTTGTTTTTCATGATGCTGTGAAGTACACATCGTCTTATCGTGAAAAACGGTTTGTCAAAACGTATGCAGATGTAGGGAATACGATTCGTGCTGCTTTGCAAGAGTACGTTAATGAAGTGAGAAGCGGTGCATTTCCAGCTGAACAGCATGTATTCAGTGGAGATCAAGAAGCTTTGGGATCGTTATATGGAGCCAAACGGAAGGTGGAGACTCAATCGTGAAAGTTGTACGTAGCATCACCGAAATGAGAGCAGAAGTAAAACAATTACGCAAACAGCGTTCTACTATAGATCATGAAGCAACAGTTGGACTTGTTCCCACGATGGGATTTTTGCATGATGGGCATGCAAGCCTTATGCAAAAAGCAACTGAAATGAGCGATATTGTAGCAATCAGTATTTTTGTTAATCCGATTCAATTTGGACCGAATGAAGATTTCGAACGTTATCCTCGTGATGAAAAACGTGATCTAGCCTTAGCTGAAAAAAATGGAGTCGATTTGGTATTTATGCCTGGTGTAGAAGATATGTATCCTACACCGATCAAAACGCATGTTACTGTGGCAGATCTTACCGATACCCTATGTGGTGCTTCACGTCCCGGTCATTTTGATGGTGTATCTACAGTAGTGACCAAACTTTTTAATATTGTGAAGCCAGATTATGCCTTCTTCGGTACCAAAGATGCACAGCAAGTCGCTGTGCTTCGTCAAATGGTGACTGATTTGAATATGGATATTGAAATTGTTCCTTGCCCTATTGTACGTGAACAAGATGGTCTAGCGCTTAGTTCTCGTAACGTGTACCTATCTCGTGAAGAACGGGAGCAAGCATTAGTACTTTCACGCTCTTTACATCAGGTACAGCAACAAATGCGAGAGCAAGAAGAGATGACAGCAGGTCAAGTACGAGCATTTCTACGTACCTCAATCGGTCAGTCCGATATTGCTGAAATTGATTATGCAGACATTTTAAGTTTTCCACGATTAGAATCATTAGCAGAAGATACCGTTTTAGCTACATTGGATCATGAAGTGATTATTGCACTGGCTGTGAAATTTGGACGTACGCGTCTGATTGATAATGTTATTTTGGAAACGAAAGGTGTTGCCTTACATGTATAGAACGATGATGAAATCCAAGATTCACCGCGCTACTGTAACTGAAGCTAATCTAAATTATGTAGGTAGTATTACGATAGATGAAGATTTGATGGATGCAGCGGATTTGCTTGAAAATGAAAAAGTACAAATCGTTAATAACAACAACGGTGCTCGCTTAGAAACGTATGTTATCGTTGGTGAACGTGGTAGTGGTGTAGTGTGCTTGAACGGAGCAGCAGCACGCCTAGTACAGCCGGGAGACACTGTAATTATTATCTCGTATGCGATGATGAGTTCTGAAGAATTAGCGACTCACCGCCCAACGGTTGTATTTGTAGATGAAACAAACAAACCTGTTATGGAAGCTCATAAAGAAGTACACGCAACCATTATGTGAGAATGAGGGTTGAATAAAAGTGGGTTGGTAGTGTTGGTAGGTACCTCGCTTCGGGAATGGAATTGTTCTTGTCGTCGCTGGTTTACTAGAATCCCTTGAATATACCGCATAGCGGTAGGGATTATAGTAAAAAGGCGATCGCTTCGCTCTTTCAGAACAATTTCCATTCCCTTCGCTAGAGGAGATATCTACTACCCTATCCAAAGATTTTATTCAGGTTGGCTTGCCGGAGCATTCTTGGCAGGAGAACATTTTATAGATTGAAGGATTTTTAGACATTGTCTATTAGTTATATAACAGGGATAAAGAAAAGGATCTAGTATATATATGACTAGATCCTCTTTTTATTTAGAGAATAGATTAGTTCCTGCATATTTTTCCTGCTACTTTCTAAATGGTTATTCAACATTATGCTTATCCACTTGCACCAGCGGAGACGAGAAAATCGTTCTGAAAGAGCGAAGCGCTCGCCTTTGTAAACGAATCCTGCCTGTAAAGCAGTCATTCAAAGGATTGATTTGCAACAAGCGACGACAATAACGATTTTCTCCTCGCAGCGCCACCCCACGAAAAGCTAAAATTTGAATAACTCCCCACCCTTTGATTTTCAAAACGGTCTTCTTCTGGTATGCTGATAGGTGAACATTTCGACATCAGGTTGAGACGACAGCAAGGAGAGGATTTAGACATCCATGAAATTTGCCGTACTGGATTTTGAGACCACAGGTACTCAGTCCACCGATGATATTATTCAAGTTGGGCTTGCCATTATAGATCATGATTTAAGTATTTCCACTGTATATTCTTCTATGGTGAAGCCGGGAGTGCCGATTCCTCCTTTTATAGAAGGTTTAACAGGAATTAAAAATGAAGATGTAGAGAATGCTCCAGAGTTAGACGATGTTATCTTGGAGATGATTCCTCTATTAGAAGATGCTGTGCTTGTCGGGCACAATGTCGGTTTTGATTTAGGATTTTTGCAACGTGCTTTAGATCAGACCGGATATTTGGCATTTACAGGTCGAGTGCTGGATACGATGGATCTGTTACGTATCTTTTTCCCGAATCTATCGAGCTACCAGTTAAGCATGGTGAGCAGAGACTTGGGATTCGTCCATGATCGTCCTCATCAAGCAGATAGTGATGCGTTAGCGACCGCTCATGTATTTCTAAAGTGCTTGGAAGAGTTAAATGATCTACCATTAATTACAGTCCAGCGTTTATCTGAATTATTTGATAATCAGGATAGTGATCTGGGTTGGTATTTTGATGGCGTGCGGATGGAGAAAGAAGCACAGCCGATTCAAGATTTGGACGAACATCGCTTTTTCCGTCAATTGGCGTTAAAAGTAGGCGATTGGAATGAAATTTTGCCGGCTCATGAAGAGCGAGGTAATATGCCACTTGCAGATGTTTCATTTGATGAATTTTTAGATCAAGTGAAACAAAACTTACGTAATCTGCTTCCTAACTATGAAGAACGGGAACCGCAGAATCGTATGTTTGAAGAAGTGATCAAAGCGATGACCGATGATAAGCATCTATTGATCGAAGCAGGAACAGGAACAGGCAAATCGCTAGGATACTTATTACCTTCGATTTATCATAGTGTCAAAGAAAACGATCGTGTCATGGTAAGTACGCATACGATTAACTTGCAAGAACAGTTGCGAGAACGCGATATTCCATTATTGACTCAAGTTGTTCCATTTGCATTTCGTGCTGCCGTATTCAAAGGACGCCAGCATTATTTGTGTCTGCGCAAATTTGAGCATAAAATAAATACAAAAGAATTTCAAAGCCCTAAAGAAGATGTATTGATTGCAGCTCAAATGATTGTCTGGTTAAATGCGACAGAAACTGGCGATGATGAAGAACTCAATATGGGTAATCGTGGTGCTGACTTCTGGGAAACGGTAGCCAGTGATACCGATTCTTGTCTGGGTCGTGCATGTCCATGGTTCCGCAAATGTTTTTACCATCGTGCGAAGCATGAAGCAGGTACAGCAGATGTAGTCATTACCAATCACTCGAAATTATTTACCGATGTCAAAGCAGGACATCAATTGTTACCTGCTTATGATCGCTTGGTTATTGATGAAGCACATCATCTAGAAGATGTCGCAGGCAAGCACTTGGGTATGCATATGAAATATTTCACATTGGTTCATCCACTGTTACGATTGTTCAAAGACAGCAAAAATGGTCAGTTAGCGATTTTGCGTCAACAATTAGGCTCTTCTGGCAATGAACGTGGTATGGATTGGGCGATAGCGATTGATAATCTATATCCTGAAATTGTAGATGTCAAAGAAAACTGGGATAAATTGAGCGAGTTACTATTTGCTTTGTTACCTCAGCGTAGTGATGCCGCTCCTGGTGAAGCCGGGCAGTTTACACTTCGTCTTTTACCAGACAAGCAACCGACCGAATGGAATGTGATTACAGAGCTTGAGAATCAGATTCATATCGGACTGAGCCAGTTGATTCGTAAAGGCGAGCAAGTGATGAATCAGATCAAAGACAGCGATGAGCAGTTAGGCACAGATAGTCTGGTAACAGACGTATCAGGTCTATTCAAAGACTTAACAGTGGTACGAGATGATCTGCGTCAATTTGTGAAGCTGGAAAGTACAGATACGGTCTACTGGTATGAAGCTAATGGGAATTACCGTAGCAAGTCTTTACAGATGTATGCTGTACCGGTTGATGTGAGCAAGCAATTGAAAGAGTACTTTTTTGATAAAAAGAAAAGTATTATTTTGACATCAGCGACATTATCAATAGAAAAGAAATTCCAATATATGATTGAACAGTTAGGGCTTGTAGAGGCGGAAAAAGAAGGTCGATTGATGACCGAACAGTTATCTTCACCTTTCAATTATCGTGAGCAATCGCTGTTGTTAATTCCGCGAGATTTTCCAAGTGTCAAAGGCAGTGTTGGTGATGCGTTCTTTGTAGATACGTTAGCGAACTCATTAGCGGAGACTGCCAAAGCGACCAATGGACGAATGATGGTGTTATTTACCTCTTATCGGATGCTCAAGCAGGTGTATGAGCCATTGAAAGAGAAGTTATCACATAGCGATATTGCAGTATTTGGACAAGGGGTCGATGGAGGAAGTCGTACCAAGCTCACTCGAAGATTCCAAGAGCGTTCCGCTTCGGTGTTGCTGGGTACAAGTAGCTTCTGGGAAGGGGTCGATATTCCAGGCGAAGCGTTAACCTGTCTGGCGATCGTACGTTTACCTTTTCAACCGCCTAATCATCCACTGCTTGAAGCCAAAAGTGAACGGCTGAAAAAAGAAAAGAAAAATCCATTTATGAAATTATCTGTACCGCAAGCAGTTATCCGTTTCAAACAAGGTTTTGGTAGATTAGTACGGACATCTAGTGATCGGGGAATCGTTATTGTCTATGACACTCGTGTGATCGAGTCCTATTATGGCAAGCATTTTCTATATTCATTGCCCGGTCCCAAAATGGAACATATGCCGACAGAGCAGATGGTACCCCGTATTACAGAATGGCTTAGCCAGGCCGAACCTGAAAAGGAAACTGTAAATCAAGAGGGGGAGCAAGCATGAAATCCGACAAAATATCAGAAGCAGTCGTGCGAAGACTACCTGTATACCTTAGATATCTGAACGAACTTCACACACGTGAAGTTCCTACAGTGTCTTCGCAAGAACTGGGACAAAAACTAGACTTGAATCCAGCACAAATTCGCAAAGATTTAGCTTATTTTGGAGATTTTGGACGTAAAGGGATCGGTTATGATGTATCGTATTTGATTGAGAAAATACGTCATATTTTAAAATTAGATCAACAAATCAATGTGGCACTTGTAGGCGCTGGTAATCTAGGGCATGCCCTTTCTAACTATAATATGTATCTAAAAGAAACAATGAAAATCGTAGCTGTGTTTGATTCTAATGATTCGAAAGTAGGCTCTTTAATCAATACATTAGTCGTACAGCCTATTGATGAACTTGGAATTACAGTCAAAGCGAGAAGTATTCGTATCGGAATTGTTACAGTGCCTAATGTTGAAGCACAGCGTGTAGCGGATCAGTTAATTGAAGCAGGGGTTGAGGCTATTTTGAACTTTGCACCGATTATTTTGAAAGCTCCACCGCATATTCGTGTGCATACTGCTGATTTTACAACGGATTTATTAAGCCTTGCCTATTATCTGGAAGATGGAAAGGAACATGAAACTAATGAATAACACCTCGAACAAATGGGTCATCAAAAACGGTATGTTTGCTGTAATGAGCGAAGAGAAATCAATGCTTTTTGGACATATGGTGATTGAAGATGGATGGATTACGTATCTTGGAGAAGAAGAACCTGTGATCGAAGAAGACACAACCGTAGTAGATGGCAATCATTTGTTTTTTATTCCGGGTCTAGTCAACAGTCATGGTCATGCAGCGATGTCGTTGTTACGTGGATATGGAGATGATCTTGCTCTACAAGTATGGTTACAAGAAAAAATGTGGCCGATGGAAGCGAAATTTACAAGTGACGATGTATACTGGGGAACTGCTCTGTCTGTATTAGAAATGTTAAAAGGCGGTACAACTACATTCCTCGATATGTATGATCGCTCAGAACGTGTAGCCGAAGTGGTAGAACAATCGGGTATGCGTGCAGTATTGATGCGTGGTGTAATCGGCTTGTGTTCAGAAGAAGAACAAAAGCAAAAGCTAAAACAATCAATCGACTTTGCACGTGATTGGCATGGTCAAGCGAATGGACGTATTACAACGATGATGTCTCCACATGCACCGTATACTTGTCCACCTGCATACATCGAACAATTTGTACAAGCAGCTCATGATTTGGATTTGCCGCTGCATACACATATGTCTGAGACACTAGCAGAAGTTCAATTAAACGTTACAGATTATGGACTACGTCCTGTAGCTCATTTGGAGAAATTAGGATTTTTCACTCGTCCAGCATTGTTAGCTCATGCTGTTCATTTGAATGATGAAGAGATCGAAGTACTTGCTGAGAATAAAGTAGCGATCTCTCATAACCCGGGCAGTAACCTCAAATTAGCAAGTGGTGTAGCGCGTGTACCGGATCTGTTGCGTGCAGGCGTTGTTGTGTCTTTGGGAACAGATGGCCCTGCAAGTAATAACAATCTAGATATGTTTGAAGAAATGCGTTTGGCTGCTCTTATTCATAAAGGAGTATCCGGCGATCCAACAGCTGTGCCTGCATTAGAAGCATTGAAAATGGGTACTGAATACGGTGCAAGATCTGTATTTTTGAATGATGTAGGTACATTCGCTGTAGGAATGAAAGCTGATATTACAGCACTTAATGTAGATCAACCGCATTTTTTACCACGTACTGATTTTATTTCACATACGATCTATTCTGCATCTGCTAAAGATGTATTGCATGTATGGGTAGACGGTAAGCAATTGATCAAAGACGGTATATCATTAACATTGGATGAAGAAAAAATTCGTCATGAAGCCCAAAGTGCTTTTGAAGGTTTGCTTAAACGCTAACTGGAAGTCGACAGGAAAGGATGGCGTGTTTTGCGAAATTTGGGAAGTGGCAAGTGGATTGCAATCATTATCGTTGTAGTAGGATTGCTGATATTAGGTGTAAATCAATTTTATGTGCATGTAATGGCAAAGCCATGGAGTAAAGAACAACTGGCTATTAATAGCGCACAGGAAAAAGCAGATATTGTATCTGTGACGCGTACGTTTAATTCCGTCTGGACAGATAGTTCAACGTATTGGGTCGTAGAAGGTAAAAATACAGCACAAGAAGATCTAATGGTCTGGGTCAAATTTAATATAGACGGTTCGGTAGCAGAAGGAGCTAATGCAGTGCATGTTGAGAAAACAGCAGGTACAGTATCCTATCAAGCCGCCACCGATCTTTTGCAAAAAGATTTGCCTGGAGCAGAAGCTGTACGAATTGTACCTGGCTCATATAATGGAAAATACGCATGGCAAGTTTTTGCCAAACTGAATGAACGTTATTATTATCTTTTCTACAATTTCCGTGATGGAACCAAATTAGGTGGACCTATGGAATTGCCTGCAACTTTAAAAGGAACAGGGCAAGAATAACATCATCAAGCTCAAACCATATAAAAAAGCATGATCTAAGGAATTCATATACTGAATCCAAAGATCATGCTTTTTTGTTAATTAAACATAGATTATAAGCGGAATTGCAGTACCGTATTTTGTAATTTCTCAGCCATAGAATGAAGTGTGGCGGTATGAGCTGTACTTTCTTCCAAAAAAGCTAATTGTTCTTCTGTAGCTGCACTTACGCTTTCAGTGTTAGAAGCAACATGATCGGTCAAGCTTGAGATATTTTCCATAGATTTGACAATCTTCTGTGAATGTTCAGATAAATGATGGATAGAATCAGTCACTTCTTTAATTTCAGAAGTGGTATGATCGGTTAGAGATTTAATGGTATTAAACAAATTACCTACAGAATGAGCCGCAGCAATACCTTGACTTACTTCTTTAACCATGTTTTCCACCGATTCGGTAGCACCTTTTGTTTCACTTTGAATAGCATTGACAAGTGCTCTCACCCGATCTACGGATTCATTGGTTTCGTTAGAAAGTTTACGGATTTCGGAAGTAACTACAGCAAATCCACGTCCGTGTTCACCTGCACGTGCAGCTTCAATTGCTGCATTGAGAGAAAGAAGACCCGTCTGAGCTGCAATCGAAGAAATTGCATTATTGATTTCTTCAATTTCTCCAGAGCGTTTGTTTAACGAAGAAATAATCACTTCCAATTTACTCATACGTTGATGAATTTGATCCATTTGGTTCATAACATGTACTATTTCTTGATTACCGAGTAGCGCTTGACTTTGTGCTTGTTGCGCAACGCTCATCGCTTGCTGGCTACTTTGATCAATCTGCTGAATATCTTTATTAACATCATAGACAGTTTGTAATCCACCTTCTACAATTTTAACTTGATCCTGTGTACTGTTAGATAGATCAGACATAATGTCTGCAACGTGTTCAGCAGCTTTACCTGTTTCAGACGTACCACTAGCAACATCTTTAGAAATCGTAATAACGTGCGAAGCATTATCATTAATTTCATGAACAAGATGACGCAAGTTATTTTTCATACTATTAAAGGAAACCGCTAACTCCCCTAATTCATCTTTTTGCTTAACATTTACATCTTCAATATTGAGATCCCCTGTAGAAATAGATTTGGCTGCTTTACTTAATTTTTGTAATGGTTTGGAGATAAGACGTGAAATAAAGATGCCAATAATAATCGCTAATGCGAAGTTAATGATGCTGATTGCGATAGCTAGCTGGCGAACATGTGCTATTTTTTGTGTATTTTCATCTTTGGCAGCCGTCATCAAAGCATCTTGTTGATCTGAAAATTGTTGAGCAAACTTAACAATAATACTTCCTACAGGAATAACACTGGTAATCACATCAAGATAAGATTGATCCACTTGAGCAGGAGGCAGGTTGAACAGTTCTTGAGCGTGGGTTTTGTAATACTCGTTCATTTTCAGCATATAATCTAATTGAGCGGTATCTTCTTTGGAGACGACTAAGCTTTTCATCTCATTCAAAAGTTTGGTCGTCTGATCATTCGTACTTAATAATTGAGAACCATAGTACGAATCGCGACTCAGCATATAGGTCTGCATATATCCATTTTGAGTAGTAGCATAAAATTTCAAATTATCTGCTTGTGATTTTAGAGTGACATAACGATCCAAAATTGTACTCATCGATTGCTGAATTTGTTGAAGAGACATAATATAGATCACTCCCGCACAGCCAGCAATAAGAGCAATAGCAAGAAATCCAGCTAAAAGCTTATGCAGGATAGATAGACGCATCGCAGACCACTCCTTCATATATACTTATTTCCATTTCGCTATATACTTTTCTTCATTAGCTGGGGTAATCAGTTCATAAGGAATGCTGATTTCTTTAGGAACTTGTTTACCATTAGCAGCTTCTATTGCTGTTTGAAGACCTTGACTACCTTGAGCAGATGCATTTTGAAAAACGGTAACTTTTAATTTATTAGCTTTCATAAAATTCAAAGCATCCATCGTACCATCTACACCTGCAAATACAATATTTTGATCTTTTCCATTAATTTGAGTTGCGAGAATAGCCCCAATAATCATTTCATCATTATTGGCAACAACCGCATCAATTTGTTGACCGGATGCTAACCATTTGGCCATTAGTGCCATACTTTTAGCGCGATCATAATTCGCTGTTTCTTCAAAAACAATTTTCATATTAGGGTATTTAGCGATAACGTCTTTATTTCCCTGGGTGCGGTTAACCTGTGCATCGCTACCCATATCGCCATCCATAATAGCAATATTGCCTTTTCCGCCCAAAAGTTTGGCGACTTCATTCATTTGAAGCTTACCAGCGGTTAATGAATCTGAACCTACATAAGAAGTGAGAGTATCTAATTCTTTGAAAGTACGATTGACGGCCACAATCGGGATATTCGCTTGATTGGCTAGATCAACAATCGTTTTTGAAATCGAGGGGTCCATCGGTAGAAAAGCAATAGCTTTGACATCTTGCGCAATAAATTCTTTGATTTGTTGAAGTTGAGTAGAAGCATCATTTTTGGCATCAGCATAAATTACATTCACATCAGGATGTTTTTTGGCATAACTTTCCATGCCGGCTGCTACATAACTGATAAAACGGTCATTCATATCTGGGATAGATACTCCAATAGTGACTTTTCCTGTTGTAGTTGTGTTAGTCGTAGTTGTGGGTGTTGCTTCAGTAGTAGTGGAAGTAGATGCAGTAGAAGTTGAGGAATTAGGACTTACAGATGAAGTTGCAGAACAACCTGCCATAAACATAAAAAGAGCTACTACCAACAAAATAGGGGGATACTTAAACCATAGGCGCATTATCTAACCTCCATACTAGTCATTTTCAAACGAATATAACGTTTACATTTTGTGCATTATCTAAAATAAAGACAAAATGTGACAAGATTATAAAGGCATTATCGACAAAGGGTAGGGGTTTTGTTAGAGCCGATTTAAATTCTACTAAGAAAGGCATAAATAAATAAAAATACCGCTACTCTGGTATCTAAAAGTAGCGGTATTAGAAATCAAAAAACACGTATGATATACTATATATAGATGAATAATTGTAAACACACCAAAAAACCTATCTATTTACTGTTACCGATAGGCGCTAAAATACCGAAGTAAAATATATGTTGTTATGTACACCGTGTTTACTACATTAAAGGAGGACGTATATGAAACTCCGTGTCATGCCTATTTTTATAACAGTCATCGTATCTGCCACTGTATTATTTGGTGGATGGTTTACGTATCGTCAGTTGACTCTCTACAGTCCGCTTACGAAAATTGTACAGAACTATCCTGGGGTAAATGCCTCTCATATTAGTATTAACCCAAAAGAAGTCATGTTGAAACTCGATCTTGCTCCTTCTGCAGATTTAGGTGGTTTGGTACAGACTTTGAATAAGCAAGGAACCGATATCTGGGGTACACGTACACTCCAATTAGAAGTAACAGATCACTCGAATACAGAACTCGACAAAGTATGGGAAAATGCAATGTTCTCTGTTTCTCAAGCAATGGCTACACAAAAATATACTGAAATTCCGGAAACTGTTGAAAGTATCATGCAACAAAATAAAAATATTCAAGTTAAAGCAGAAATGGATGAACGTAACGTATACGTATCTTTGAGCAATGGGAAGGGAAGCAAATTCCTGATTTTGCCACGTAATTCTCAAGTCACAGGAGGAAGCGCCTAATGCCTAAATGGACAAAAGAGATTGTTGTTGGATTTGTGCCGGTCTTGTTAATTTTTCTTATTTTTGTAGGATATAATATTTTACCGTTGTTATTGATTGCTGCTCTAGTAGGTGGAACATTCTTGGTGATGCAAATGCGTGGTGGCTTAGCGGTCGGTGCTGCGCAAGAACGTAAACGTAAAAAAAATGGCCCGCTTAAATTAACATTTGAACAAATTGGTGGTCAGGATAATGCGAAGCGTGAATTACGTGAAGCTCTTGATTTTCTAGTACGTCATGATGAAATGAACAAATTCGGAATTCGTCCGTTAAAAGGAATACTGCTTACAGGTCCTCCGGGGACAGGTAAAACATTGATGGCCAAAGCTGCTGCTCATTATACTGATTCTGTATTTGTCAGTGCGTCTGGTAGTGAATTTGTAGAAATGTATGTTGGTGTTGGTGCAGGACGTATTCGTGATTTGTTCAAAGATGCTCGTACACGTGCTGCCAAAGAAAATAAGCAAAGCGCGATTATTTTTATCGATGAAATAGATGTTATTGGTGGTAAACGTGAAGGTGGACAACAACGAGAGTATGATCAGACGCTGAATCAGTTGTTGACCGAAATGGATGGAATTTATAGCAATGAAGCACCACGTATTTTGATTATTGCTGCTACCAACCGTAAAGAGATGCTGGATAGTGCATTGTTACGTCCAGGTCGTTTTGATCGTCATATTCAAGTGGATCTACCTGATAAAAAAGGTCGTAAACACATTTTGGAACTTCATGCAGCAAACAAACCGCTTGCAAAAGAAACCGATCTAGATAAATTAGCAGAAGAAGCGTATGGTTTCTCTGGTGCTCAATTGGAAAGTGTAATGAATGAAGGCGCTATTTATGCGATGCGTCAAAATGCAGATCATATTTTACAAAGTCATTTATCGATGGCGATTGATAAAGTTATGATGGGTGAAAAAACAGATCGTGAATCCAGTATTGAAGAAAAACGTCGTGTAGCGATTCATGAACTAGGACATGCGATTATGGCAGAAGTAGTTCGTCCGGGTAGTGTAGGGCAAGTCGCACTTAGTCCACGTGGACAAGCACTAGGTTATGTACGTCACAACCCTGCACAAGAGCAATACTTGTATACGAAGCCATTTTTGGAAGAGCAAATTATGATTGCTCTCGGCGGAGCTGCTGCTGAAGAAATGTATTATGAAGGACGCAGTACAGGTTCTAGAGGCGATTTCGATCAAGCGCTCAATATTGTTCAGACAATGATGGAATCCGGTCTTACCAAGCTTGGCATCGTCAGTATGAATATGGTTCCTAAAGAACAAATTATGAAAGAAAATAATGCAATTTTAGAAGATTTAACCAGACGTACCAAAGAAATTCTAGATAGTCGTCGCCTTATTTTTGACACATCTTTAGACATTTTGTTAAAAGAAGAAGTGTTATCCGGCGAACAATTTCGACAACAGTTCAATAAAAGTTCAAATGTACCAGCATAATTTAAAATGCTGGTACTTTTTTTTTACTTTTTGCCTGCGCTACGCTATTATTAGATGTTGGAGAGTATATCAAAGCCTGACATTATGTTTTGATTTTTTCAGCTTCAATACGCAAGTACACAAGATTGATTTTGAAGTATCTATGTATTTTGTATAAAGGCAAGCTAGAGAAGACACAACAACGAATAGAAGGCTTCAAAGGATATAGGCTGAGCATATATAGTCTGTACACTTTATGAATATTGGAAGGGTGGAAAGAAACCATGAATTTTAAAAAAGTCGGCGTTATCGGCGGCGGTACAATGGGACAAGGTATTTCTGAAATGCTTGCTAAAAAAGGCATCGAGGTATTACTTGTTGAGAAAACACAGGACAAGCTGAACCATGCTTGGGATATGATTGAGACAAGTCTAGACAAGCAAATGGAAAAATGGGCATTGACTCAAGCAGAGAAAAAATTGATTTTGTCCAAAATCACTAAAGTGACTCATTTTGCAGATCTGGGTACATGTGAACTTGTTATTGAAACAATCAGTGAAGATCCAGAAGCGAAAAAAGAAGTATTTGCTCAATTGGACCAAGTATGTCCAAGCAGCGTTATTCTAGCAAGTAACACATCTACACTGAGCTTAACAGAACTTGCAAGTTCAACGATGTATCCAGAACGTGTTATTGGAATGCACTTTATTTATCCAGTATCCAAAATTGATCTTGTAGAAATCATTCGTGGTCTTCGTACATCCGATCAAACATTTGAAGTGACAAAAAACTTTATTGAGCAAACAGTAAACAAACGCGGAATCATGGTTTACGAATCTCCTGGATTTGTAACAAGCCGTATTATTTGTTTATTGATCAATGAAGCATTGCATGTACTTGAAGAAGGCGTAGCTTCTGCTGAAGATATCGATGATTCGATGCGCATTGGTTACCAATTCCAATATGGCCCGCTTGAAATGGCTGACCGTTTTGGACTAGATTCAGTAAATGCAGCACTTGAGCGTATGTTCCGCGAATACGGAGAGTTGAAATATCGTCCAGCGATCATTTTGAAAAAAATTGGTTCGTGCAGGTAGTCTTGGCGTGAAAACAGGCGAAGGATTCTTCAAGTATGACAAGGATGGTGACCGGATATGAAAGTACTCGTAATTAATGCAGGTAGTTCTTCTCTAAAATACCAGTTGTACAACATGACAGACGAAAGTGTTCTAGCCAAAGGACGCGTAGAACGAATCGGAATGGATTCTTCTATCCTTGTTCATGAGCCTACAGGCGGCGAAGAATACAATACTGTAAGCGAAATTCTAGATCATACAATTGCGATTCGTCGTGTACTCGAAAGCTTAACAGATGCAAAACACGGTGTTATGCAATCTGTAGACGAAATTGATGCTGTAGGTCACCGTGTAGTACAAGGGGCAGAATCATTTAAAGAATCTGTGCTTGTAGACAAAGATGTGAAAAAAGAAATTCGTCGCTTATTCGATCTTGCTCCTCTTCATAACCCTGCTCATATCATGGGGATTGAAGCGGTTGAGTTGAATATGCCTGACGTACCACAGGTTGTTGTATTTGATACAGCATTCCACCAAACGATGCCTGAAAAAGCATATTTGTATGCTATTCCTAAAGTACTTTACAAAAAACATAAAGTACGTCGTTATGGATTCCACGGCACGTCTCATTATTATGTAAGTCTTGCAGCGGCTGAATACCTTAAACGTCCGTTAAAAGAGCTTAAAGTAATCACTTGCCATATCGGTAACGGTGGTAGCTTAACAGCTGTTAAAGACGGTATCTCTGTAGATACATCAATGGGAATGACACCGCTTGAAGGTCTAATCATGGGTACCCGTAGTGGTGACCTTGATCCAGCGATCGTACCTTATGTAATGAACAAAGAAGAACTCAGTATCGGTGAAGTTAACTTTATGTTGAACAAACATAGTGGACTTATGGCGATTTCTGGTTCGAGCAGTGATATGCGTGAAATTACAGATGCTATGGCAGAAGGCGATGCTAATTCAACACTTGCTTTTGAAATGTTTGAATATCGTTTACGTAAATACATCGGTTCGTATGTAGCTGCTATGGACGGTGTAGATGTTATCGTCTTTACCGCAGGTATTGGTGAAAACTCTGCAATCGTTCGTGAAAAAGTATGTGAAAACTTAACATATCTTGGTGTGAAATTGGATCCAGAATTGAATAAAATCCGTTCTGGTGATCCACGTCGTATTTCTACACCGGATTCCAAAGTAGAAGTACTGGTTGTTCCTACGAATGAAGAGCTTGTTATTGCACGTGATACGTACAAGTTGATTCAAAAGTAAGCAACATATTAGATCATAAACAAGCAGATGTTTATTGTATAATGATTTAAAATAGGTAAATGGATGTTATTCAAATGATTTGAATAATGATAATATAAAAGCTTCTCAGTAGAAATCAAAGCAAAGTCGTTTTTTGCTTTGATTTCTTGCTGAAAATCGCTTGTAGTCATTACCTATTTCATTGATGTTGCTCAATAAGCAAAAGGGAGAGTATATAAATGTCTACCAAAACCGTTATAAAAAAAGTAAATGAGCATGTTGAACAGACTGTCACGATTGGCGCATGGATCAACAATAAGCGCTCTAGCGGTAAAATTCAGTTTTTACAATTACGTGATGGTACAGGATATATTCAAGGCGTTGTTGTAAAAAGCGAAGTGTCCGAAGAATTGTGGAACGATGCGAAAAGCTTAACACAAGAAAGCTCTTTGTATGTAACAGGTATTATTCGTGAAGAACCACGCAGTAAATCTGGATATGAGATGACTGTTACAGGTATCGAAATTATTCATTTAACTGAAAACTATCCGATTACACCTAAAGAACATGGTACAGATTTCTTAATGGATCATCGTCATCTATGGTTACGTTCGAATAGACAGCGTGCGGTTATGGTGATTCGTGCTGAAATTATTCGTGCGGTACAAGAATTTTTCAACACCAACGGATTTACCAAAGTCGATCCACCAATCTTGACACCGTCTGCGGCAGAAGATTCTACAGAATTGTTCCATATCAAATATTTTGATGAAGATGCGTATCTAACACAAAGTGGACAGTTGTATATGGAAGCAGCAGCTATGGCACTGGGTAAAGTATATTCATTTGGACCTACATTCCGTGCTGAAAAATCCAAAACACGTCGTCATTTGATCGAGTTCTGGATGATCGAGCCTGAGATGGCATTTACCGATCATGAAGAAAGTCTACGTGTGCAAGAACAATTTGTATCATATGTCGTACAATCTGTTCTTAAAAACTGCCGTACAGAGTTGGAAACATTGGAGCGCGATATTTCCAAATTGGAAAATATTCAAGCACCATTCCCACGTATCTCTTATGACGAAGCGATTGAGTTCTTAAAAGGTAAAGATTTCGATATTCCTTGGGGTAATGACTTTGGTGCGCCACACGAAACAGCGATTGCTGAAGCGTATGACAAGCCTGTATTTATCACCAACTATCCTAAAGATATCAAAGCATTCTATATGAAACCTGATCCTGAACGTCCTGAAGTAGTGTTGTGTGCAGATATGATCGCACCTGAAGGATATGGAGAGATCATTGGTGGATCACAACGTATCGACGATCCAGAATTAATGAAACAGCGTTTTGAAGAGCATAACCTGACAGAAGAAGCTTATAAATGGTATCTGGATCTACGCACATACGGAAGTGTACCGCATTCTGGCTTCGGTCTAGGTCTGGAACGTACAGTGGCGTGGATTTGTGGATTGGATCATGTCCGCGAAACGATTGCCTTCCCACGTATGTTGTACCGTCTGTACCCTTAGTCTCTACGTAGGATGATGTCTAATCGTAGAGCAATAGAAAGGGTGAATCACATGGGCGGAGAACAATGGAAGTCCTGGTCTAAAGGTGCTGCCTTTGCTTTGGGTTTGCAGACAGCGAATGTGCCGTATGCATTGCTCAAATATTATCAGGCATTAGATCTGGATGATGCGGAAGCAATGTTGCTCATTCAAATTCTATCTTTTCGACAAGTTGAAAATAATGAATTCCCGACACTTGAAGAACTACAGTGGAGAACAGGAGCAGATGCTTCATTGATCGCTACTCGTATCCAGAAGTTAATGAAGTCAGGATTTATTTTGATTGAGGATGAAGAAGACCCGTTAACAGGGATTCGCTATGAGCGTTATGATCTAAGCGGATTGTATGAGAAACTGGGGACTGTACTGGCGACAGAGCAGCAAGATCGTATCGATTCTTCAGACGTATTACCAGAACCGGTTAAACCAATGTCCAAAGCGGATAAGCAAGCAGAAAACGAACGTAACCTTTTTATCATTTTTGAAAAAGAATTCGCTCGTCCGTTATCTCCGATGGAATGTGAAACCATCTCAAGTTGGATTGATCAGGATCGGTATGCAGAAGAATTGATTCTAATGGCGCTCAAAGAAGCTGTATTTGCTGGTAAGCTTCATTTCAGATACATTGATCGTATTTTACTAGAATGGAATCGGAATCGTGTACGCACCGTAGAAGACGCTCGTGCACATACCCAAAAATTCCGTCAACGGTAAGTGGAAATTATCTATTGTACATGAAGCAAAAGTATAACCTTATAGATAGAGTTAGAGCCAAAGAAGGCTATTTCCCGATATGTATTCGAGGAGATAGCCTTCTTTTTATCATATGTACAAATATATTAGGTTTAACTATGATCCGATAAGAAGCTTTCTCTTCAGATCATAGCACTGTATTGAAATATAATTACGTAATAACTATCAAAATATAACGCACATGCGAAATTATACAGCATCATATTTTTAAAATAATAAGATACTCGATACAGAAAAAGATAGTATAGTCACGATTAAAAATAATGAAAATAACATCAAAACATACGGAAAAATAAGATTTTAAAAAATATTTTTAAATTTTTTTTCGCTATAAAATCATCGTTTTTTGTACATTTTTGTAGGTAATATCAAGAAAGATAATTAATTTATATTATAGATTTAATATTCATATAAAAGTATAATTATACATTATCCTATATTTGGGAAAAAGGAGTTTGACTAAATGTGAGAGGAGCATAAATTATAGTTAGCTACTTAGGTGTGAGGTATATATGACATGAGGAGTAATATCATGATGTGATACTTAAAAATGAATAATAGATGAGAAATGTTAACATATAAACAAATAAGTATAGGCTATCAAAGGAATTTATGTAGGTTAACAAATAAAAAAGAAGGATTTTTAGAAGGAATAAGAAGACGAATCTAAGAAAATAACCTTATTTAAAGTAACTATATGAAACTATTTTTATATAATTATGAACTTTCATGTCACTTTATATAACACAGATACGAAAATGTGTACATATTATGGACAAAAGAGAAGGAAATCAGAAATGTAAACGGAATGTGAAAAAATATACAGTAAATATTAAATTGGAAAAAAGTTTATTAAAAATGTAAGCGCTAAACTAATTAGGTATGTTTCTATTCTTTGTGCACATTTAATTTTGCAAAATATAATAAAATCAATTTCAGTAGGGTTGCAATTTATTTGAAATAGGAGTAAAGTTACTTTTGCCCTGATAAACAAGTACTGAATACTTACAAATACATGACTACTACCTCATAATTATTCATAACAAGCTAAAGTGGTTAGAGTATAGAGTGATCTAAAATCAAGATAAACACGTAACACAGAGTAATACAAAATAAAACATTCAATTAGGAGAGATACAAAATGATGAACAGCAAAATTCAAAAAGTATTATTGTCTACAGTAGTAGCAGCAAGTTTGGGAGCAGTATCTGTAGTAGCACCTTTGGGAGCACACCAAGTATCTGCTGCAAGCAACGAATCTAACCATGAGAAAAACAAAGATAAAGCAGAAAAACGTGCTGACAACGCTGCTTACCAAGCTGCTGTATCTGCACAAGTAAATGCAATGTTCGGTTCTTCTAACGAAACAACAACTGCTCCAGAACAAGAAAAAACAGATGCCGCTAAGACACCTGCTACTGAAACTCAAGCTAAAACAAACGTAACTGTAGTTGTTCCACAAGGTGCTAGCCTTACTGAAATCGCTGCTCAATATGGTGTAACTGTAGATGAGTTGATTGCTGCTAACAATCTTCTTCCAGCTGGATACCAATTGACTATTCCGCAAAAATAAGATTTATCCATCTGATCGGCCAAGAGCATAGGATAGAAAAATACCAATAAAGATATACATGAAGCCATCTACTGCCATAGATGGTTTCTATTATGGTATTTCTTATACGAAATGCAACATATTTAAGTCAAGGAATGCAGATAACTCAGTTGATCTGTTTGCTTGTTATTAATTTATAATCAGTATACGGGTATTTGTAATGAAGGGCAACAACTATTTGTGTTTTACATACAAAAAAAGCTGACATTAATCATAATGTCAGCTTTTTTGTACGTTATTTTCAAATATTTCCAAAATGATAACGCTTCATTTGTGAAAAAATACGATTCTGATCCGTATCTAAGTGCCAAACCCGAACGGATCAGAATAAATACACAACTGATATTCGTGAAATCACTGAGTAATACCATTAGTTCACTTATAGATCTTGTTATCATTTTGGCGATTATCTAAAAATAGCCAGAGACCTGTATTATTTTTTCAATAATAAATCACGATAAATATACTCGAAAATAAATTCAAATGCTTCAAGATGGCGTTTTGCTTCAAACGCATTTTTACCCCATGCATAGATACCATGTCCGCGTAGAAGGATACCTGGAATAGATTGATTCAATACACCCGGTACTAACTCTGCAATTTTAGGGATTTCAGCGTAGTTAGGTAATACAGGAATCGTAATTGCCGCATTTTCTTCCCAGATATTGAATGCTTTGATTAATTCAAGTCCTTGTATTGGTACAGCGCCTTGTTCACCGAAGTATTCGCTCACTAGATTGTTAAATACAGTATGCACATGGAATACAGCCCCGCAACCTGTTTCACGATAAATTTCGCAATGAATCAATGTCTCTGCACTTGGCTTCAATCCTGTAGTCTCGCAAGGACGTCCATCTTGATCGACGAATAAGAAGTCGGATGGTGTACTTACCGATTTATCTTTTCCGCTAGCTGTGATCGCAAAATGAAAGTTCTCAGGCGTATAATCGCCTACACGCAGCGATAAGTTACCACTTGTACCTGGAAACCAATGTCTTGCTGCAAATTGCTCTTTGATACCACTAAGCTCTTGTAATGTTGCTTGCTTATGCTCTAAAGGGATATTAACAAAACTCATGAATGTATCGCTCCTATTCTTTGTCCGAAATCTGAAATAATATCATGAAACGTATGGAAAGGTACATGATCTACACCTAATTCTACACATTTATCTGTTAATACAGAGCGAGAGTAGACTAGATCCGCAATCTTAGCTCCTTCAAAATCCGTTAGGCTGTCACCAATCAGTATACGCTCGTATTGATCTGGTGAGAATTGACGCATGACTGTTGTTTTGCACATTCCGCAATCATTTTGACAATGTTCATCACAAGGATGTGTCCATACGATCTGAATATACTCGCCACTAAAGTCAGAACCATTACAGAAAATATGATCTTCTGCAATATCAAAAGGTGCTAACAATGGTTTTAAGAAAAAGTCGATTCCACCGCTAGTTACATAAAAAGGAACTTGATGACGATGAACCAAAGCTAGAAAATCGCTAAATCCTTCACGAATCCCCGCTGTGCTCATCACATAATCAACAATTTCTTGCTTTTGTGAAGAAGGAAGTAGTGCAAACATTTTGCCTACACCATCACGAATTGAGCGCTGTCCTCCTACGACTTCATTCATAATTTTCTCATAACCAGGAGGGGAGAAATGCTTCATAATAGCGACAATATTATCTGAATTCGTAATCGTTCCATCAAAATCACAAAAAATAATCGGTTGTTTACTTACACTCATCGTTCTCCACCCCAAAGTTCTAATGCTTGTCTAAGTTCGTGATGTCCTTGAGCGGCATAATCAGCCAGTGAAGTACCTGCTAGTGCAGCATCAATAGCTTGTTGGAACGCTTTACCGCCAGCGCTAGCACCTTCTGGATGACCATGAATACCGCCACCTGCATTAATAATCACTTCATTGCCAAAGTCTTTTAAAATCAACGGTACAAGCCCTGGATGAATCCCGGCTGATGGTACAGGGAAGCTATGCTGGAAAGGCAGTTCTGGAGAAACCAGTTGCTCGCGAATAGCCATATTTTCTTCTTTAGGCATTACAACAGAGCCATAAGGAGAAGGGAATAGTACCAGATCAGCGCCCGCAATACGCATCAATTGACCGAGCAATACCGAAGCAGAGATTCCATAATAAGGCGAAGGATAATATGCTCCTGCAAGCGATGGATGCGCCATGATTGGGATATTAATTTCAGGATCACGTGCCAGTTCATGAAGAACATCATATCCATAAGCTAATACATTAAGTAAAAGTGCATTAGCGCCGGAATCAATCGCTTTTTTGGCTTGTTCTTTTAGATGAAAAGTATGACCGGTTAAGTTAGCAGCATAAAGTACTTTTTTACCAGTTTGAGCTTGTACATCATCCGCAGCTTTACGGCAAGCCGCTACCCGCTTTTCAATCGGTGTTAAATCATTTTCGAACAAAATCTCATCATCTTTAATCAGATCGACGCCACCTAACGCTTGTGCAGTAAATTGACGTGTTAATTCATCCAGATCATGACCGATAACCGATTTGAAAATACTCATCAATAATGGACGTTCAGGAATACCAAGAATACGGCGTACACCTTCAATACCAAATTTGGGACCTGTAAAAGCTTTTAAAAAAGTATCTGAAAATTGTAAATTGGTTAATTTGATCTGACCATCCATCGAAATTTTACCAAACACTGTAATAAGTAGAGCAGGGATATCCGAGCTAAAATTAGCATCAGGATAAGCGATCTGAATATCCGCATACCGCTCACCTTGTTCGGATTCATGCACATCTACTGAAATAACTTCACCCAGATGCTTTTTCATCGATTGTTGCTTGGCAGCAGGTAATTCTGTCCAGCTACCGACAGTCATTCCGATTGCAATCGAAGATGCTTTTTTATGAAAATCAGCTTTGCTATCGTAACAACGATAAGAAGCGATACAGTAACTCATGAATTGTCCTCCTTGAGTGCAGCGCCCATCTCGCGGGAACGTTCTGCACAGCGTTCTACAGCACGCATAATCGTTTCTTGCATATGAGCCTCTTCAAATACTTTGATAGCGGCTGCGGTTGATCCATTAGGTGAAGTGACTTTGGCACGTAGAGCAGCAGGTTCTTCTCCAGTCTGTTGTACCATATGAGAAGCGCCGATCACTGTCTGAACAGTCAGCTCACGTGCTTGTTCCGCTGATAATCCGCCTTCGACTCCTGCACGAATCATCGATTCCATCACATAATAAATGTATGCAGGTCCACTTCCAGAAATACCAGTCAATGTTTCCATTTGCGATTCTTCAATCTCAGTTACAGTACCGACCGCTTCAAATAAATGATGAACCAATTGACGTTGTTTTAGAGTGACTTCTTCGGAAAAGACAAGACCTGTCGCTCCAAGTCCAATACTGCTAGACGTATTAGGCATTGTACGTGCTACAGGTTGCTTGCGACCAAGTAGATGCTGAATCGTTGCTACTTCCAAGCCTGCAATCACAGATACAACAAGTTGATCTTCTGTTAATGTGGGGCCTAATTGACGAAGCGCATTAGCCGCATCGACAGGCTTCATCGCAAGTACAATAACTTTGGATTGTTGCAAAGCAGCAGCACGCGCCGATTCTTCTCCAGCTACAGATACGCCATAACGTTGAACTAAATAATTCAAACGATCTTGATTACCACGATTCAGCATCGTCACTTGATCAGGAACCACTACAGCACGATTCACTAGACCTCGTAAAATAGCTTCTGCCATAGACCCTGATCCATAAAAACAAACAGGTTCTGTTATTAACGTTTGCATCGATTGAGGGTGACTCATCGTTATATCCATCCTTTCACGCGCTTGGCAATATAAGCGCGCTATCTTCTAGTTAAATCAAAACGTGATTTTTGCAAAGCAAAATATCTTACATATTTATATTATTGACGAATTTGACCGTTTCCGTAAATACGATATTTGGTGGAGGTAAGAGCAGGCAATCCCATAGGACCACGAGCGTGTAACTTTTGTGTGCTAATACCAATCTCTGCGCCAAATCCAAATTCAAATCCATCGGTGAAGCGAGTAGAAGCATTATGATATACAGCTGCCGCATCAACTTCTTGCATAAATCGTTTTGCATTTTCTTCATCAGCCGTCACGATACATTCTGAATGTTTTGTGCTATAAGTCGCGATATGTTCCAGAGCTTCATCAAGGTTGGCTACGATTTTGATATTGAGAATATAGTCGCTATACTCGGTAGCGTAATCTTGTTCTGTTGCTTCATGTGCCCATGAAATGCGTTCACGTGTAAGTGCACATCCACGAATCTCTACTTGATCCTGGCGTAGCGCTTCTGCAAGTGTTATAAAAGCAGTCTGATCGTAATCGGTATGCACCAACAGGGTTTCCATCGAATTACAGACTGAAGGACGTTGTACTTTAGCATTGATAGCGATATCTTGCGCCATTTGATGATCTGCTGTCGCATCGATAAAAGTATGACAAATCCCCGCGCCAGTCTCAATAACAGGAACTGTAGAATTTTGCACAACATTTTGGATTAGCGAATGACCACCACGCGGAATAATCACATCTATAATACCGTTAAGCTTCATCATTTCATTGACAGAAGCACGATCAGCATCTTCGATCAGTTGTAAAGCATCACGTGGAATAGCGGATTGTTCTAAGGCTTGATGAAGAATCTCTACTATTTTGCGATTGGATGAAAGGGCGGCTGAACCGCCGCGTAATACGACTGCATTTCCTGTTTTGAGCGATAACCCTGCGGCATCTACAGTCACATTAGGACGAGCTTCATAAATAATGCCAATCACACCAATAGGAACGCGTAGCTTTTCGATAATTAATCCATTTGGACGTTCTAGTGTTTCTAATAGCTCACCAATAGGATCATCCAGATCAGCGATTTGGCGTAAAGCAGAAGCAATGCCTTCAATACGTACGCTATCCAGACGCAAGCGGTCTAACATAGATTCAGAAGTTCCTTGCGCACGTCCATGTTCCAAATCTTCTATATTTGCTGTAATAATCTCATCGGTATGAGAAATCAATGCTTTTGCCATCATAAGCAATGCTTCGTTTTTGTCTTGAGTCGATAGTGCTCCTAGTCTAGTCGAAGCTTGTTTTGCAAGAGTGGACTTGTCTACTACTTCACTCATAATAAAAAACCTCCTCTATCATAATCAGTTCACGTACAAATCAATCATTATAATGAAACCCATTCATCTCGATGGACAGCTTCTAGTCGGTGGATATCTTCAATACCTAATCGTGTAGATATTTCAGAGCTTGGAAGACCACAGATTAATTGTAATTGATCATGGTCATAATTGACGATACCTCGACCAAGTACTTCACGTTGAAGATTAACAACTTCAATCACATCACCGGCATGGAATTGTCCTTCGACTTGCTTGATGCCGACAGGCAATAGGCTACGATTCTCACGACTCAATGCATAGGCTGCTCCATCATCGACAATTAGCGTACCAAGCGGAGTTGATAAAAATCCAAGCCATTGCTTTTTGATCGAAAGAGCAGACACATGAGTAGCAAAATAAGTCCCTTTCCCATGATGATCAATCGCGGCTTTGAGATCGCCGACTTCGCGTACACAACCGACAAAGACAGGGACACCGCCACGAGTAGCAATTTTGGCAGCATCAAGCTTGGAGCGCATTCCGCCTGTACCTACCGCTGAACCTGAACCTCCAGCAACTGCATAGATCTCATCAGTAATCTCATCGATTCGATCGTATCGTGTAGCTGTAGGATCATGACGTGGATCTGCGCTATACAATCCTTCCATATCTGTCAAAATAACTAATTGCGAAGCACGAGCTAGATTTGCCACAAGTGCAGATAACGTATCATTATCGCCGAATTTTAATTCATCGACAGACACTGTATCATTTTCGTTAAAAATAGGGATAACCCCTTGCTTGAGCAATTCTTCGATCGTCATCGTCGCATTACCTGTACGCTTACGATTATTAAAATCACTGCGTGTTAACAAAATCTGTCCACTGACAATCCCATGACGGGCAAAAGCTTGTTGATAATCACGCATCAATAACGCTTGACCGACCGATGCGGCGGCTTGCTTTTCGTGTAATAATTTGGGGCGTGAATGATACCCAATTTCTCTAAAACCTGCGGCTACTGCTCCAGAAGTGACTAACAGCACGGAGTAGCCTGCATGTTGTAATGATGCGATCTCATCTGCAAAAAAATCAACAGCTTGATGATCGAGTCCTCCTTGTGATCCGGTTAGCGAGCTGCTCCCAATCTTGACAACAATACGCTGATTTGACAATCGTTTCACTCCTTTATAACTGCCTGACTTACTATGATATTTCTTGAAAATATAGACAAAAAAGACTTTCATCCTCTACATCATTATACGATGCAAAGGACGAAAGTCTGAGCTTCCGCGGTACCACCTTTATTGATAGACTCTATCATTCTATCCGGCTTACTTGTCCAAGATAACGGTAGGTATCCGTTCAGCGTTATAGGCGCTAAAAGCTCGGGGGTAGGTTCGGTAAGAGCTGGTGGCGAATCCTTTCAGCCTCTGGGATTCACTCTCTATACACACCGCGGGCTTACGTACTGTTCCCGTCATCACGATTGATTCATATCGATAACGTGCATCAAAGTCACGCTAACTGTTGCAAACTAGAATAGCATGATCAAGCGCTTTTGCCAAGCACCGCATCACACACTTGAATCTTATTTGAATAAGTCTAGCTTCCCAATTCGGCGAACTGCTTCTTGCAATCGTTCTTCTGAAGTGAGTAGACCGATACGCACATATCCTTCACCTTTGGTGCCGAAGCCAACTCCTGGAGCTACAGCAACATGTGCTTTTTCCAGTAATAAGGTTGCAAATTCTTCTGAACCCATTCCGTTAGGCGTAGGTAGCCATGCAAAGAACGAGCCTTTAGGCGCTTTTGCTTCCCAACCGATTTTTTCCAATTCCGCAAAAAAAGCATTCCGGCGGGATTCATAGGTAGCGACTAGATCAGTTACACATTGTTGAGAATCGGTCAAAGCTTTGGCCGCCGCCGCTTGAATACCTCCAAACAAACTCACATACACATGATCTTGCATCAAGTTGATCAGGCGAATAATCTCTTTATTTCCTAAAGCAAAAGCAACCCGCCAACCTGCCATATTGTATGTCTTGGACAACGTATAAAACTCGACACCGACTTCTTTGGCACCGGGAATCTGTAAAAAGCTAACCGGTTGTTCGTCGTCAAATCCAATCGCTCCATAAGCAAAATCGCTGGCAACTACAATATTATGTTTGGCTGCAAATTGTACTGTTTCTTCATAGAAAGAGTAAGGAGCTGTAGCAGATGTCGGATTGTTCGGATAATTAAGAAACATCAGCTTGGCTTTTTCTAATACTTCAGGTGCAATAGCACTGTAATCTGGCAAATATTTATTTTCTTCTGTTAAAGGCATAAATGACATCTCTGCACCGGATAAAGCGACACCAGACCAATAATCAGGATATCCCGGATCAGGGACAAGGCAGATATCTCCTTGTTCGAGCATGATCTGACTTATTTCAATTAGCCCTGTTTTGCCACCAAATAAAATAGCCACTTCGGTCTCAGGATCAAGATCGACATTATAATCTTCCTTATAACGTTGCGCGGCCGCTTCTTTCAAAAAAGAATAACCTGAAAAAGGAGAGTATTTGTGATATTGGGGATTGCCTGCGGCTTCACGTAATTCTTCAACAATATGCGCAGGTGTAGGTTGATCAGGGTTGCCTTGTCCCAAATTAATAACATCATGTCCTGCGGCAACCTGACGATTCACATTTTGTACAAGCTTCGCAAAAAACTGTTCTGGCAATTGGTTCATGACACTAGCAGGTGTAATAGATATACTTGGCACGTTATTTGTTGTTGAGTTAGGGTTTGAATGGGTGTTCATCATTATCACTCCGTATCCGGTAAATTCATGTTATGATTGCTACAATTTTAAAAGAACTCAAGTCTTCCTAATCTATCATGATTTTTCCGATCAGTATAGAGGAGATTTAAAGGAATAGAAAGTAGTTTCTATTCTTAGCTAATGGTATATAGAGGATATCAAAAACAATAAACTCATGATACATTAAAAGTAGAACAGATTTGTACTATTATTTAAGCTTGGATAAAGGGGAATGATCACTCATGACAAATACACGCCAATTACATATTGCTTTAATTCAAATGGATATTGAACTTGCCAATCCTACAGTGAATCAACAACGTGCTGAAGAGTGGATTGCTCAAGCGATGACAGCAGAGCAGAAGCCGGATGTTGTTGTACTGCCTGAAATGTGGAATACAGGGTATGCTCTGGATCGCTTGGCAGGATTAGCTGAACCTGAAAATGGGAAGCTGACTACATGGATGAGCGATATGGCTAAGCGGTATAAGATTGTGCTGGTAGGAGGTTCCATATCAGAACAACGTGAAAGTGGATTTTATAATACATTGTATGTGTATGACGCGGATGGTGAGCGTAGTGCCAAATACGACAAAATTCATTTGTTCAAATTAATGAATGAAGAGAAGTTTATGCAACCAGGCGAGCAGACTGCTTTATTTCCATTACATGATGTAACTGCTGCGGCTTCGATCTGTTACGATCTTCGTTTTCCTGAGTTAGCGCGTAGTCTTGCTCTGGCAGGTGCACAAATCTGGTTCGTTCCTGCGGAGTGGCCTCATCCACGTATGCATCACTGGCGTACATTATTAACAGCACGTGCGATCGAAAATCAAATGTATGTAGTGGCTTGTAATCGTGTAGGACGTGATGAAAATAGTGAGTTCTTCGGTCATTCAATGATTATCGATCCGTGGGGCGAAGTATTAGCAGAAGGTGATGAAGCAGAAGGTATTATTAGTGCCACAATCGATCTTGATCTAGCAGATGAAGTACGTGGACGTATTCCTGTTTTTGCCGATCGTCGTCCTGAATTGTATATGCATAAGCAAAAGTAAAACAATACAATAGTAAAAAGATTGATTTTACACAAGCAGAAATAATACAGCACATATGGTGTGTTATTATTTCTGCTTTTTGTATACTGTTATTCTGTAAGAGTAGATGAAAACGGAAAACAACTGCCCTGTACCAAAAAAGAAACTCATCAAATTCATTTATATTACTTACTAAAAGTTAGTTAGTTCGGTGTTCAGCAACATTCTTCTGCAAAGGTCTTTTGTTATTGAGCAAACTGTTTATAATAAAGATATACAACAGCAACACATCACCACGAAATAGGTATACGTAATTAGTTTAACTTAAAGATATTTTAAATAAGAGCATTCAAACATGATGTAATACTAAAAAAATGAAACATAAAGGAGATCATTATTATGACACTTCGTACAGCAGGTATTCACCACATCACTTCTTTTGTAGCCGATCCACAACGCAATGTTGACTTTTATGCAGGTGTACTTGGACTACACATGGTCAAAAAAACAATCAATTTTGATGCACCAGATGTTTATCATTTATACTTTGGAGATGCTGGTGGTAGCCCGGGAACAATCGTTACTTTTTTCCCACAACCAGGTGCACGTAAAGGTGCTGTTGGAGCAGGGCAATTGGGAATTACCGTATTTGCTGTTCCTACAGGATCACTTGATTTCTGGAAAGAACGGTTAACACGATTAGGTATTCGTTTTGAACCAGTACAACGTTTTGGCGAACAATTGTTACGATTTGAAGATCATGATGGTCTACGAATTGAATTGGTTGAACGTGAAGGCGGCGCAGCAAGTACATGGGAATGGGATGGTATCACATCTGCACAAGCGATTAAAGGATTTGGCGGCGGTGTATTGTTTAGTGCAGCGCCTGCAAAAACATTGCATACCGTAGAACATGTTCTTGGACTTACCAAAATTGCAGAAGAAGACGGATATGTTCGTTTTCAAGCAGATGGCGAGATCGGAAATATTATTGATGTAAATTCTCGTGAATTACCAAGAGGTATTGCCGGTGCAGGAACAGTGCATCATATCGCATGGCGTGCGGCTGACTTTGCAGAGCATGAACTATGGCGTGAACAAGTACAAGCGGGTGGCTTCCAACCTACACCTGTTATTGATCGTCAATATTTCAATGCTGTGTACTTCCGTGAAGAAGGTGGCATCTTGTTCGAGATTGCTACAGATCCTCCAGGATTTGCAAATGATGAACCAGCAGATCAATTGGGACAAAAATTAATGTTACCAGAATGGTATGAACCACAACGTGAATTGATTGAACACAAAATCTATTACCGATCGAAGTTCGTAAAATAGCTCCTCAATCGTAATAACAACTTCAATAAGATATTTTACTTTGCACTATCATTTTATAATATGAGAAAAAAATTGCCCGTATATTATCAAGCACGTATAGAGGAGGAACAGAGATGACACTAACATTAAAACATATTTTCAAGCAAGGTACAGATGCATCACAACCTGTTTTGTTATTGTTACATGGTACAGGAGGAACAGAAAACGATTTGATTCCGTTAGCAGAACGTCTTGCGCCGGAAGCTTCGATTTTGGGTGTACGTGGAGCTGTGTTGGAAAACGGAATGCCACGCTTTTTCCGTCGTTTGGCTGAAGGGGTATTCGATGAACCCGATTTGATTGCTCGCACTCATGAGCTTAATACATTTTTGGATGAAGCAGCGGTAGAATACGGATTTGATCGTCGCAATATTGTAGCCGTTGGATATTCAAATGGTGCGAATATTGCAGCAAGCTTACTTTTCCATGATAATCAATCGTTAAAAGGCGCTGTTTTGCATCATGCGATGGTTCCACTTCGCAGTATAGCGTTACCTGATCTAGCTGGCATTCCTATCTTTATGGGTTCAGGAACTAACGATCCGATTATTCCTCGCGCTGAGACAGAAGAATTGGCAAAATATTTTATCGATGCCAATGCAGAAGTGCATTTACACTGGGAAAATTACGGTCATCAGTTAACAGCAACGGAAGTGGAAGCAGCAGTACAATGGTATAATCAACAGTTCACATCGTAAAAAGAAATGTAGTAACTATGCGTTCATATAAACAGCTATGATTATAGATTTTTTTATAAAAATATTTTTATCCAAATAAAAAGTGAAATCTATCGTTATCAATCCAAATAAAAAACGCTATTGCTTTTAGTGCAGCAATAGCGTTTTTATTTCATTATTCTACTTATCATGATATCTATCTAATTGTTAGAGATGATCCAAAGAAGAATTAAGAATTAAGATTTAGTATCAGGTACGATGCAAGAGCCATCAGCACATACATCGCCTTCGGTACTGTTAATCATTTGTAAAGGATGATCTTCTGCCCATACATCTTGCAATGTATTTAGAAATACTTCTGTCGGTTGTGCGCCAGAGATACCGTATTTGTTATTCACAACGAAGAAAGGAACACCGGTAACGCCTAATTGATTCGCTTGTTGTTCATCTTGGCGAACTTCTTTACCGAATTGCTCACTGTTCAAAAATGCTTCTGTTTCTGCACGATTCAAGCCTACACGTTCAGCAATATCTAACAATGTAGCATGATCACCGATATGCAATGAATCTGTAAAGTAAGCGCGGAATAAAGCTTCATTCATTTCAGCTTCTTTACCATGAGCAGTAGCAAATTTAAGTAAACGATGCGCATCAAAGCTATTTGTTAATACCATCGTATCAAATTGGAAATCCAAACCTTCGTTTTTGGCTTGTTGCCATAAGTTAGCGCTGTTTTGTTTGACTTGTTCTAAGGTTAAGCCAAATTTGTTCATCAACATTTCATACATATTCATCGGAATATCTTTAGCTGCATTCGGATCTAATTCAAAGCTACGGAAACTCACTTCAACTTCATCCCGATTAGGAAACTGTTCCAGAGCTTTATTTAGACGAGCTTTGCCAATATAACAAAAAGGACATTGATAATCTGACCATACTTCAATTTTCATACGGATAATCCTCCACTACAATAAATTTATAATGATATTCAAAAATAGAATTGCAAAAGGTGTAACCATTATAGTTGCATTAGAAATAGTATACCCTGAATTGATTGTTATTAATAGTATTTTTATTACTTTTTGTAATTAAACCTCTTCTAATTGATTCTGTTCACCCCAATCACACATCATATCTAAGATTGGAATTAACGATTGCCCACGTTCTGATAAACGGTATTCTACTTTTGGCGGCACTTGAGGATATTCTGTACGGATAATCAATTGATCTTGTTCTAGTTCTTTTAATGTAGCACTTAACGTTTTGAAAGAAATCGTGCCGATTGAACGCTTGAGTTCATTGTAACGCATTACTTTATTTTCTCCTGCTAACCAATACATAATAATCATTTTATATTTTCCGCCTACCAGTGAAAGCGTATAGCCAAATCCCGTATCTTTCAGGTTAACACCTGTCAGACTGTAGTCACCAATATGCATTGCTAATTCTCCTTTCAGGCATTCCATACTTTCTTTGAGGTTAGTACCTAACTTTAAAGTGCGTACTTTTTTATGATAAGTATCCGTCTTACAATAGGTTTAGCAAGTCCAACCAAGCTAAATACAATGGAGGTTTATCATATGAAAACATTAGTAATCGTAACGCATCCTAATATGCAAGACTCCGTCATCAATAAACGCTGGATTCAAGAACTGGAAAAGTACCCTGATCAATTCACGATTCATGAACTTTACAAAGTCTATCCTGATGAAAACATAAATGTAGAGCAAGAACAAGCACTTGTTGAAGCACATGATCATATCGTTTTTCAGTTTCCGTTGTACTGGTTTAATTGCCCGCCACTGTTGAAAAAATGGCTTGATGAAGTATTAACGTATGGCTGGGCGTATGGTTCAACAGGTAAACACTTTACCGATCGCAAAGTTGCTATTGCTGTGACTGTAGGCGTTAGTGAAGCAGATTACCAACCTGACGGAAAATACCGCTATACGTTAGAACAAATATTACTGCCTTTTGAAATGACATTTGATTATATTCATGCTTTGTATCAAGGTTTTACCGCTTTTTATAGTGCAGAGCATGAATCGACACCAGTACGGATTGAAGAAAATATCTCTGAATATATTCATTTTCTACAACATATTTAAAAAGAATACATTTCTTAATGAATTAACACCTATCATATACAGTATGTCTGGCAATTAGCATATATATAGAAACAAAATAAAATTATAAGGGAATGCATAGACTGCATTTCCTTATTTTATTGTTCAGGATGTACTACATTAATCATTGTTTCTTTAAACGTATTTACAAATGCTTCAGCCGCTTTGGATAAATATCTACCTTTGCGACGTGCTATCACAAGTGTACGACTTGGAATCGGTTCTGCTAAAGGAAGATAGATGGGTAAAAACTCGCCACGTCTGGCGCGCGCTATATAATGAGGAACAAAAGTAACACCCATTCCTGTAGCGACCAAAGATTGGATCGTCTCGATATTATTACTTTCAAATACGACCTGCGGTTCAAAACCTGCTTCTTTACACACATCGAATACAATTTTGCGGAATCCTTGTCCTTTTTTGAGCACGATAAAAGGTTCATGTTCTAATTCTTTCAATTCTACAGGTCGATGATCGCCATTCGCAAATCGCTGGGCTAACGGATGATTAGGCGGTACAGCCAGATCGATCAATTCATCGCCTACTGGTTCATAGGTAAGTGACGGTTCGGTAAGAGGAAGAGCGAGTAGACTAAGGTCGGTTTTACCACTGGCGGTTAACTTTTCTAAATTGAGTGATGTATCTTCGATTAAGATCACTTCAATCTGCGGATAAGCAGCACGAAAAGCAGGGAGTACATGAGGGAGAAGATGGGAACCGGTAATCTGCATACTACCGACCACTACACGTCCACTTTGTAATTGTGAAATATCTGCCATTTCTTGACGTAGCTGTTCTACAGCATCAATAATCTTTTGAGCTTGTTCTACAAAATTAGTACCTGCATGTGTTAATTCAACTGTACTGGTATTACGCTGAAAAAGGAGCACACCTAATTCTTTTTCTAATTTGGATAATTGCTGACTAAGTGAAGGTTGAGCGATATGTAGTTTCTCTGCTGCGCGCGAAAAGTTACGTTCAGCAGCAATCTGTAGTGCATATTGCAGTTGTCTAAGTTCCATATGACGTTGCTCCTTCGTACACGTATTATTTTTATACATCTATTTTAATCAAAATTCACTTATAAGTATAGCCTATAACTTCTATAGTTATTATATCTTGGAACAATATAGCACGTAATGTTATATTAGATTCAATATAAAGCGGTGCTTCATTCTCAGGTCCAAGATTTCATTGCAGCCATCACTATTTGCTGCAAGAGAATGTTCACTGACTTAGTCCGAATCTTATGATGGGGTGAAAATAATGAGTAAAAAAACATTGTACGAGAAAATTTGGGATAATCACGTTATTTTTCAACAAGAAAATCAACCAAGTATTTTGTATATCGATCTACATCTAGTGCATGAAGTAACGTCTCCACAAGCTTTTGAAGGATTGCGCTTGAGCAATCGTAAAGTGCGTCGTCCTGAATTAACATTTGCAACGATGGATCATAATGTACCGACAACAGATCGTTTCAACATTAAAGATCCAATCTCCAAGCAACAAATTGATACACTAAGTCAGAACTGTGCGGACTTTGGCGTAAAATTGTTCGATCTGGATACGATTGATCAAGGGGTTGTCCACGTTATGGGTCCAGAATTAGGATTGACTCATCCGGGCAAAACGATTGTATGTGGAGATAGCCATACATCGACTCATGGTGCTTTTGGTGCTCTTGCTTTCGGAATCGGTACAAGTGAAGTAGAACACGTAATGGCAACACAATGTTTGCAACAATCCAAGTCTAAAACGATGGAAATTCGTTTTAATGGGTCACGCAAACCGGGTGTAACAGCTAAAGATATGATTTTGGGCGTTATTGCTAAATACGGTACCGATTTTGCAACAGGTTATGTATTGGAGTATACAGGTGAAGCGATTCGTGATTTGACGATGGAAGAGCGTATGACTGTATGTAATATGTCTATTGAAGGTGGCGCAAGAGCAGGATTAATCGCACCAGATGCAACAACTGTAGAATATCTTCGTGGTCGTCAATATGTGCCTCAAGGTGCAGCATTTGAAGAAGCTGTAGCACGCTGGGAACAGTTAACAACAGATGAAGGTGCAGAGTATGACACTGTACTTGAATTTGATGTTGATGCTTTGATTCCACAGGTGACATGGGGAACAAGCCCGGGTATGGGTACTGATATCACTTCTTCTGTACCGAACCCTGCTGATTTCACCACTGAAAATGAACGTAGAGCTGCTGAAAAAGCACTTGAATATATGGATTTGGCTCCAGGTACACCAATGGCTGAAATTCCAGTCGATTATGTATTTATCGGTTCGTGTACGAATGGACGGATTGAAGATTTGCGCGCAGCGGCGGCTGTAGCCAAAGGATATACTGTGTCAGACCGTTTGACAGCGATTGTTGTTCCGGGTTCTGGACGCGTGAAGATTCAAGCGGAAAAAGAAGGTTTGGATGTCGTATTTAAAGAAGCTGGCTTTGAATGGCGTGAAGCAGGATGCAGTATGTGTCTGGCGATGAACCCTGACGTATTGCAACCGGGACAACGTTGTGCTTCGACATCGAACCGTAACTTTGAAGGTCGTCAAGGACGTGGCGGACGTACACATCTTGTGTCTCCAGCAATGGCAGCAGCGGCGGCGATTACGGGGCACTTTACCGATGTACGTGACTGGAATTTCAAATCAGAAGTATTGAACTAGGAGAGGGGTAATTATCCATGGAAGAATTTAAACAATTAAATGGGATCGTGGCTCCTGTAGACCGCGTGAATGTAGATACAGATGCTATTATTCCGAAGCAGTTTTTGAAAAGAATTGAACGTACTGGTTTTGGACAATTTCTATTTTACGAATGGCGCTGGGATGAAGCAGGGAATGTGAATCAAGAATTCGAAATGAATAAACCTCGCTATGAAGGCGCTTCTGTACTTGTTTCTCGTGCCAACTTTGGTTGTGGTTCTTCTCGTGAACATGCGCCGTGGGCGATTATGGATTACGGATTCCGTTGTGTTATCGCACCATCATTTGCTGATATTTTCTACAATAACTGTTTTAAAAACGGTATTTTGCCAATTAAATTATCAGAAGAGCAAGTACAGGATATTTTCCAACGTACTGCCGATCATGAAGGATACCGCTTAAAAGTAGATTTGGAAAACAAACAATTGTCTGATGATTATGGTCTGACGATAGATTTTGATCTTGATGAGCATCGTCGTCAATTTTTGCTTCAAGGTCTGGATGATATCGGCTTGACGTTACAACATGAAGCTGATATTACAGCATACGAAAAAAACAAAGCTCAACATTTATTCGTATAATTCTTAAAAAAATGCATAACCCTGTCGATAGTACTTATGACAGCGGGTTGTGCATTTTTATTTTGCCAAATCTGCTTTGGATTTTAAGGTTACATTGACGTAACATTTTTAAATTTAAGGAAAGCTCGCGCTCATTCTGTTAAGATTGTAAAAGACTCGCAACTTTTGATAAAGTTAAGCGTCTAATAAATCGTCTGGTTGTATGTGAAAACCGGTAGGAGCCGTACAAGAAGTTCGGTAATAAAAAACGGGAATGGTAGGGGTGAAGAATGAAGAAATTTGCTTTTTTGTTATTTTTGTTTGCGTTTATGTGGTCCTTTCCCCACATCAGTGATGCTGCCACGAACACACGTGTTGTACTAGATGGACAGCAACTTAGTATTCCGGAAGATGTGCAGAATATTGATGGTTCGGTGATGGTGCCGATTCGTGTGATTTCTCAGGAATTGGGTTACCAAGTAACCTGGGATCAAGATGCTGGTAAGGTTGCGATTGATGGTGAAGGTAAATCAATCACATTGAATATTGGCAAAAAATCGGCTTTTGTCGACAACCAAACGTACACGCTGAATACAGCACCTGTGGTTCAAAATGGAACAACATTGGTACCGATTCGTCTGGTCAGTGAACAGATGGGGATCAAAGTAAACTGGAATAACAGCGACAAAATTGTCACGTTGGCAACAACAGGCACGAGCACCGGCGGAGGAACGACTTCGGAATCAGGATCAAACGCCGAGAACGGTCTTGCACTGGTGAACGGTATTAGCTTCAGTGAAAGCCGCTTATTGGTTACACTGGACAAAAACGTAGCACCGAAAGTATCCAAAATGGATTCACCTAATCGGATTGTGATTGATCTGCCTAACTCTGATTTTGGTGGAGGATTTGGTCAATCAGCAAGTGCCGGACAAATTCAAACGCTTGCTGTAGAAAACAATGATAAAGTTTCTCAAATTCGTTACTCACAGTACAGCACAGATCCTTCTTCTGTTCGGATCGTTATTGATCTGAACAACAAGCAGAATTACGAAGTCTTTAACGAAGGCAATGGATTGTTGATCGTTGATCTAACACCAGATAACGGTACGACACCTAAGCCTACTGTTCCAACAACGACAGAAGGAACAACGCAAGGCGGATCTTCTGTAGGAAATGATGGCAAAAAAGTTGTCGTTATTGATGCAGGACATGGATATCAAGATCCAGGAGCGATCGGTTCTGTAAGTAGTGAGAAAGCATTGAATCTTGCAGTCGCTTTGAAAGTAGAAGCTATTTTAAAACAAGATCCAAATATTGATGTAGTTCTTACACGTTCAGATGATACATTCCTTGAACTGAAACAACGTGTCAAAGTAGCTGAAAAGCTGAATGCAGACCTATTCGTCTCGATTCACGCGAACAGCAGTAGTTCTTCTGCGGCTTCCGGTACAGAAACATATTACCAACGCAGCAATAGCAAAAAGCTAGCACAGACGATTCACAAGTATCTAGTAGCTGCAACAGGCTTTAAAGATCGTGGTGTACAATATGGTAATTTCCATGTAATCCGCGAAACGACAATGCCAGCAGTATTGTTAGAAGTTGGATTTATCAGTAATAAATCCGAAGAAGCTAAAATGAATGATGCTTCCAGACAACAAGCGGTTGCTGATGGTGTCGTTAAAGGAATCAAAGAATATTTAGGTGTATCCTAAAACAAAATACAGAATTGCCAAAAGATCAGTCCTATAGGATATATTCCATAGATGACTGATCTTTTGTTTTTGGAAAAAAATAAATCATAGATAACTTTTAACGATTTGTTGACGTAAGTAAAAAATTACTGAAAATTCATGTAAACGATGCGTGCAATTCGTCACAGAACATGTTAAGATACGAATTGTATTGTCATTGAAGATTGGGTACGAGATCTAATGCTAGACGCAGCAATCCCTATCATGCAGGTACAGTGAGACGATACCGTCTGAGTCGCGGAAAATGCCGTGGACAGGCGGTTTTTTGCAGGAGGAATACTAATGAATGCCACTACAGTGAGACATATTTTAGATACCATCGCTGGCATGTTCCCAGATGCGCACTGCGAACTTAATCATAACAATGCGTTTGAACTGACGATTGCTGTACTGCTCTCGGCACAATGCACAGATGCGACAGTCAACAAGGTGACGGCAGATTTATTTCAGAAATATCACACACCACAGGATTATATCTCTGTACCACTCGAAGAATTGGAACAAGATATACGGCGTATTGGATTGTATCGCAATAAAGCGAAGCATATTCAAAATTTATGCCAGATCCTGATTGAAAAATATGGTGGAGAAGTGCCTGGTGAACATGACCTGCTTGTACAGCTTCCAGGAGTTGGACGTAAGACAGCGAATGTGGTCGTATCCAATGCATTTGATGTGCCGGCTTTTGCAGTAGATACTCATGTTGAACGTGTATCCAAAAGGCTAGGACTCGCAAACTGGAAAGACAATGTAACCGAAGTGGAAAACAAGCTGAACAAGCGTGTACCCCGGGATGAATGGACGATTAGTCATCATCGCTTTATTTTTTTTGGACGGTATCATTGCAAAGCTCAAAATCCTGCTTGTCAGGTATGTCCACTATTGGACATTTGTCGTGAAGGCAAAAAAAGAATGAAAACTTCTCTAGTGATCAAAGAGAAAAAGGTCAAACCTAAAATCTCAAAGTCAGTAGAGAAAAACAACACTACAACATAAAAAGAGGTCGAACGTTATGAAATGCATTTCCGTATACACTGATAATTTTGAACAATTTTCTGATATCTTTGAGCAAGTGGTAGCAGAAGAATTGGCTGAAAACGAAGAAAAAGAAGTTGACGGTATTACTGTTAACTATTCTGGCGATGTACCTGATTACTATATCGAGCGTATGGCACAAAAACGCGATGTTGTTGTGATGAAAGACAAAGGTAAAGGAATTACTATTTTGCAACATGGTAAATTGTTCGAAATTCTAGTTCCTGTTGCTGAAAAAGAAGCTAGTGTTATCTAATTCAGTAATACTATAACAGTGCTCAAATAAGGCTTTTTATGAAAGTATCTATACGATCTTCCGATCGGTTATTATAGATGCTATTCGTAAAAAGCCTTTTTTATGATTAAAATACAAGAAGTGGAAAAGCCTGTCGTAGCATATAAGATCGGCTAGCTTGTAATCCAATAGTTACAGCAGGTGTATCACAATGGTACAATATCAGCAAAGTAAATTTGAGCAGAGATCATGCATGATGGAGGGCATACTGATGCAAGCGATTACACCAAGGACGAAAGATTCGTTCGATCATATACTAGAACAATTAAAATCAACACTGGAACAACAAGGAAATACGGCTGCTGCGAATAAAGCACAAGATTTAATCCAGAAGCATCGTTCCGAAGAATTGGTGCTTGCTTTTTGTGGGCACTTTTCTGCGGGTAAATCCAGTCTGATGAACTGGTTATGTGGTAAACAGGTATTACCGACCAGTCCTATTCCTACAACCGCAAATATTGCTGCGATTCGTGATGGAGAACCGCGTGCTATTGTACATTTAAATAATCAAGAACCATCATTTGAAATAGGGTTAGATGAATTAGATGAATATTGCAAAAACGGCGGTGAGTACGAATCTGTCGATCTATGGGACGATATTAAGCTTCTAGGCGCTCATGGCGTGTTATTAGATACACCGGGTGTAGATTCGACAGATGCGGCACACGAAGCGGCTACGTACTCTGCTCTGCATCGTGCTGATGTTGTATTTTATGTGATGGATTACAATCATGTTCAATCCGAAACCAATCTTTCTTTTGCCAAAACACTATCTGAACGAGGCAAACCTTTATATTTGATCGTCAATCAAATTGATAAGCATGATGATTTAGAGTTGCCTTTTGCCGACTACCAGCGAGGTGTAGCTCAGTCTTTTGCAGGACGTGGCATTGAGCCAGCAGGTATCCTATATGTATCCAGACAGGAGCCTCAGCATCGTCATGGCAAGCTAGAACGACTGCGGACAGTGATTGGTGAATTGCTTATAGAGCGGGAGCCGTTACGGATGTATAGCCTGTCACAAGCGATATGGGAATTAGCAGAAGAACATACCAAATGGTTGCAAGCGCAAATGAACCATGAACAAGAGCAGTCTGATACTGAAGATGAACAGCATGATGATATGACTGTAGAACAACTCAATGCTCAATTAGAACAATTTGAACAACAGATCGTTACAGCGCAAAATAAAATCGAAGATTATCGCAAATCATGGAGCTGGGAAATCGGACGTCTGGTCGATCAAGCCAATATTACGCCTGCACCTGTACGCGATCTCGCTCAACTGTATCTGGAAAGTGAACGACCTGGATTTAAAAAAGGATTTTTCGCTTCAAAAGACAAAACAGCGCAAGAACGTGCGCAACGCAAGTCTACTTTTTTGAACGCTTATCGTGAGCAAGTTGCTGCTAATCTGGATGTTCATGTACGTGGCTTATTGCGTGGATGGAGTCAGGAACAACAGCTATGGACAGAAGAACAAGAAACATTGTTAACTTCTTCTTTGCCCCAGATCACAGAACGTGATATTGAAGCAGGCGCAGGCACAGATGTAGCGATATCAGGTGAATATGTACTGAACTATACGCGTGCCTTACGTGAAAAAACAGTAGCTATTTATCGTCGTGCTGCACTGGATGCAATAGAGCGTTTATTTGAGCAATTACAACCCAAAGTAGAAGCCGAACAGCATACATTACAACAAGAACGTGATCAATTATCTGAACGTTATCAATCTTTGATGCATCAACAGCAGTTAGAACAGCAAAAAGAACAAAGCGATCAAGCAGTACGCAAATTATTGCCTGCACGTGAACAACTTCAAGCACAATGGCTACCTGCTATTCAGGAAGAATCTATAGAAGCTCAATCTGTAAATCAGATCAATGCATCACAGACAGTCCAGAAAGAAGCAACAGCAGAACAATCACCAGATGCTTCTATACTCAATAAAAGTGCAAGCAATAATCCAGATGATGCAGCAATACAAGCAAAAGGAAATACAGTATCTTCTCACCGCAAAGAGCGTCTGTTACAAACGGCTGTGCAATTACGTCAAGCGTCCGATATGATTGAACATATTAAAGGATTAAGCCTACCGGCTACCGAATTGCGTCGCCGTGCACATGTTATGGAAAATGGTAAATTCACGCTCGCTTTATTCGGTGCTTTTAGCGCAGGCAAGTCGTCATTTGCAAATGCTTTGCTAGGAGAAGCGGTTCTTCCTGTTTCCCCGCATCCGATGACAGCTGCTATTACACAGATTATGGCACCTGAAGGTGAGTATGGTCATGGTACAGCGCAAGTATTTATGAAAAGCAGAACCGAAATGCAAGAAGATATTAGCGGTGCTTTTCGCTTATTAGGATTGCCTGAGATGACGTTAGAGCAAGATTGGGGTAAACAGATATCTTCGTTATCTCCTGCCCGTATTCATCCATCTGCGCGCGCTCATTATAATTTTGTGATCGCAGCAGCGGCAGGCTGGCAAGAAGCAGAACCTTTGCTTGGACAGGAACTGAAAATAGGGCTGGATCAATTTAGAGGATTTGTATCCGAAGAAACCAAATCTTGTTTTGTCCGCCGTATTGATCTGTATTATCATTGTGAATTGACAGCTCAAGGGATGGTACTGGTAGATACACCGGGAGCCGATTCTGTTAATGCTCGTCATACCGGAGTTACTTTTGAATACATGAAATCAGCAGATGCACTCGTATTTGTTACGTATTATAATCATGCGTTTACTCATGGAGACCGTCAGTTGTTAGAACAATTAGGACGGGTTAAAGGCAGTCTTGCTTTAGACAATATGTTCTTTGTAGTTAATGCTTCTGATCTTGCTTCGTCAGAAGAAGAAAAGAATCAAGTAGTAGAACGTATAGTGCATGAGTTAAATACAACCGGAATTCGTAAGCCTAATATCTATGCATTATCTAGTCGTAGAGCGATTCAAGGAAATGATGAAGGATTCCAACAATTCCAACAGCATTTTACAAGCTTTGCCGATGAGACATTAGCAGGGCTGGCTATTCAAGCCGCTTATGATGAAGTGGAGCGGGTGCGCAAAACGGTACTCACATGGGAAGATGCGGCGAAGCGTGGAGAAGCTTATCGTGTAGAACGGATGCAACAATTGGTGCAAGAACGAGCCGCCGCACATGCTGCCGCTATGCGTATGTTCCAGACTGAACCTGATCGACGAATTCAAGAAGAAAGTGGCGAACTGTTATTCCATGTTCGTCAACGGGTACGCTTGAAGGCGCTAGATTGGATGCCTGAAATCTTTAATCCATCTCTGCTTAATAGTGAATCACCTGATCTCAAAGCAGATTTTGCCGCTTGTGGACGAGAGCTATTGCGCCGTTTATCAACAGAATTAGAACAAGAAGTGCTAGCAACAACGTTACGTATGGAAAAAGCTTCTGAACGAGTGGTAAGTGAACGATTAGAAGTGTATGGACGTGAAGCAGAAGCGGCAGCCGCAGGTTTGACGTTGTCTAAGCCAGAATTAACGAAATGGCAGACACCAGAATTAGCACAAATGAAAATAGCAGATGTACTGGATTGGAAGTCACTCTGGTCGTTGTTCCGTAATCCTCGCTATTTCTTCGAGCAAGGTGGACGTGAGAAATTCCGCGAAGAAGTATCTGCGCGATTGGATCAGCTGATTGCGACGATGTTGGATGAGCAACGTGAACGGTTGTCACAATATTATATTGTCGGTCTAAATGAAAGATTACAAGAAGCAGCTGACGATATGCAGCGTCAAATTGCAGAATGGGTCGAAGGAACAGAAGCATCATTACAAACAGACGTTAGCGCAGACCGTTGGTCAGCATTAGCGAGTGATCTGTATGAATTAAGTCATCATGTGTCCGCAGAAGATCAAGCAAGAATCAAGCAAGCCTATAATTTGTAAAATTAGACTATAAAGTCATATCAGAACTAAATAATAAATAAAAAGAGCGCACTGTCAAAAGACAGGCGTTCTTTTTTTAACTATATATAATTTCCTTATTATTATATTGTGAAAATAAACACAGAATAAAATGCCTAAAATGATAACGCTTTTACCAAATAATTGCATAAACAAGTTTACAAAATTTTACTTCTGTTACGAAATGGTCGTGAACCGTAGTATTTTGTATTATTTCATTAAAATTAACGGTTTATGTCTAAATTATGGCATAAATTTAAGGACATTGACGATAAACGAACATGTATCCGCTTTGCGGGCTTTTGAGGACGGTGGTAAGCTTCATTATGCTAATAATCGACAAGAGAATCAAAGGGGGAGACACATGGACGTTCTCAAGCAATTGCATGACTACTATCGCAGTAAAAGGAGTTATTTGTACCTTTCTATTTTATGTCTTGCAACCGCTACCGCGCTCGGACTGGTATATCCAAATTTACTCAGAATTTTGATTGATGATGTGATTAAGCTGAGGCGATTTGATCAAGTTCCGATGCTAGCACTAGCTATTTTTGGTGTCGCTATTTTGAAAGGAATTATGCAATTTTTACATGGCTTTTTTGGAGGACGTCTTGGTAATTATATTGCATATCGACTTCGCAACGCTTGCTACGAAAAACTACAATTTTTATCCTTCCGTTATTATGATACGGCGAAGACAGGCGATTTAATGTCACGTCTAACAGGTGATCTGGAAGCAATCCGTAACTTTATCGGTTTTGGATTTGCTCAGTTATTGAATGTGTTTATGATGGTTATTTTTGGCTCGATCGTCATGTTTTCAATGAACTGGCAACTGACACTGGTTACACTGATATCGATCCCTTTTCTTGTCTTTGTCGCTCTCAAATTTGAATCTCGTATTCACCCTGCTTTTCAAGAAATGAGACTTGCTCTGGGTTCTTTAACAACAGCGGTTCAAGAAAATATTACAGGTGTACGAACCGTCAAATCTTTTGCTCGTGAGCCTCATGAAGTGGATAAATTTGCTGTTCGTAATGAACGCTATCGTACCAATCAGATTCATGCAGCAACTCTATGGAGTCGTTACTTTCCGGTGATGGAATTACTTGCTTCGGTCTGTATAGTGATTTTGCTTGGATTTGGCGGAACATTAGTAATTAACGGTTCACTTACACTCGGAGAATTGGTCGCTTTCTTTACACTGATCTGGTATATTATCGGGCCCATGTGGGGACTGGGATTTCATATTAATAACTACACGCAATCCAAAGCCTCTACCGAACGAATCTTAGAAATATTGTATCAGCGCGTAGATGTCAAAGATAAAGATACAACCAGTCATATGAACATCCATGAAGTGAAAGGTCATGTTACATTTGAACATATGACATTTACTTATGGTAATCAATTGCCTGCTGTTATAGATATTAATTTGGATGCGCCTCCAGGCTCGGTTATTGGCTTATTAGGTGGAACAGGTTCAGGTAAATCGACGATTATTCAGCTACTGATGCGCGCATACAATGTGAGTGAAGGAAGTATCAAATTAGACGGAGTAGATATTCGAGATATTCGAATTGAAGATTTGCGTTCTCAAATTGCTTCGGTATTTCAAGAGACATTCTTATTCTCATCTACGCTTAAAAATAATATCGCTTATGGCATGAACAAAGTAACAATGGAAGATATTATTCGCGTGTCCAAGCTTGCCAAAGCACACGATTTTATTATGGAGCTTCCTCAAGGATACGATACGCTTGTAGGAGAACGAGGTATGGGATTATCCGGTGGACAAAAACAGCGGATTGCTATCGCTCGTGCATTACTTAAAAATCCCAAAATTCTTATTCTTGATGATGCAACCAGCGCAGTAGATATGGAGACAGAGCACGAGATCCAATCTGGATTTCAGGAAGTAATGAAAGGCAGAACCACATTTATTATTGCTCACCGTATTTCTTCTTTACGACATGCCGATGAGATTCTAGTGCTAGAAGAAGGACGGGTAGTACAACGTGGTAAGCATGAACAATTAATCGATGTACCTGGCGCATATCAAGATATTTATCGTGTTCAGTATGCAGATCATATCGAACGGCTTCAAGCAGCAGACGATCTGTATCTCTCTCATGATAAGAATCAAACAGATGTCCCTAATGATACACATAGTGAGCAGGTGAGAACATATGAGTAATATTTCAGCCAAAGAATCGTTGAAAGAACAACAAAAGCAATCATCTTCATCTATAACACGTGTTGAAGATCGATTTGTCTATCAAGATGATGAACTGATTGATAAAGCCTTTAACTGGTCACAATTTGCTCGATTATTTGGTTATATTAAGCCTTATGCCAAGCAACTATTACCTTTTATTATCTTAATGATGGTGCTAGGTACAGTCACCAAGTTAGCTGTTCCTTACATTACAGGGGTAGCGATTGACAAAGCTATTCAACCGGCTACAGGTGCTCCTAGTCTAACCTTACTCTATGGTCTCACCGCATTAGCATTAGGATTATACCTGATTCAATGGGCAGCCAATGCCTACCGGATCAAATATACAAATATTATTGGACAGCGCGTGATCTACGATCTTCGTTCCGATCTGTTCAGTCATATTCAGCGCTTATCGTTTTCCTTTTTTGATAAACGTCCTGCGGGTTCTGTGTTGGTAAGGGTTACGAATGATGTGAACTCTTTGCAAGATTTATTTACTAACGGTGCAGTTAACGTTATGATCGACTGTGTACAATTGCTCGGTATCGTCGTTATTTTGATGTTGATCAATTGGAAATTAGGACTGGCAGTTATGCTAACCGTACCGTTAATGTTCTTCGTATCTACCAAGCTACGCAAAATTATTCGTTTATCATGGCAAGAAGTAAGGATGAAAAACTCACGTATCAATTCGCATTTGAACGAATCGATTCAAGGTATTCGTGTTACACAAGCGTATACACAGGAAAAAGAAAATATGAAATACTTTGATAATATGAACGCTTCTAGTAAAAAATCGTGGGACAAAGCATCTGCGCTTAACCAATCGTTCGGGCCATTAATAGAAATTACCGGTGGACTTGGATCGATGATTTTGTTCTGGTATGGAGCGACTTTAATAGCGAGCGGCGAGATTATGATCGGTACACTGGTTGCTTTTGCCAGCTATGTAGGGAACTTCTGGGACCCGATTAACCGTCTGGGCAACATGTACAATCAATTGCTTGTAGCGATGGCATCGTCTGAACGTATTTTTGAATTTATGGATGAACAGCCTTCAGTCGCTGATAAGCCCGGTGCACAACCGATACCACGTATCAACGGAGATATTGTTTTTGACAAAGTCACTTTTGAATATGTAGCTAATCGTCCTGCACTACGCGAGATTGATCTACATGTTACGGCAGGACAATCTATTGCACTTGTTGGACATACCGGTTCAGGTAAATCGACGATTATTAATCTGATTAGTCGATTCTATGATATCAAAAGCGGTACGATTAAGATCGATGGATATGATATCCGCGATGTGACGCTGGAAAGTCTACGTGGACAGATCAGTATTGTGCTTCAAGACACGTTTATTTTCTCAGGCACGATTAGAGATAATATTCGATTCGGACGACTGGATGCAACCGATGAAGAAGTGGAGAATGCAGCCAAAGCAGTACATGCTCATGCGTATATCGAGAAGCTTCCTAAAGGATATGATACAGAAGTCGAAGAACGTGGAAATGTGCTCTCTATGGGGCAACGCCAACTGTTATCATTTGCCCGCGCCTTACTTGCTGATCCAAGAATTTTGATTTTGGATGAAGCGACAGCCAGCATTGATACCGAGACAGAATTACGTATTCAGGAAGCGCTAAAAGTACTGCTTCAAGGACGAACTTCTTTTATCGTAGCTCACCGTCTATCTACGATCCGTCATGCCGATCATATTGTTGTTTTGGATCACGGTCAGATCAAAGAAGAAGGAACACATGCAGAATTGATTCAAAAACAGGGAATTTATAATGGATTAATCGAAGCGCAATTCCGCTTTTTGTGACAATTTTCGACTTAAATAAGCTTTGAAACCACGAATTATACGAGAATTGTCAAAAAATTTAGGTAAAGTGACTTGCAATCTTGCTCATTAGGTAAGAGAATAGAAAGTGTCATCACATTGTAAAGTTTAAAAGGAAATTCGTCGGAAATTTTACAATGTGCTAGCAATTGTTGAATTGTAGAAGATTCAATACGCAAAATGACGTAAGCAGTACCATGTAGGTTGCAGTGCAAAACATGTGTATAAGGGAGTGCTGTCTATCATGTGGGGGGCCCCAAATTCTCGTCAAGCGAAACGGATGTTGATGCTTGGGAGTGGAGAACTTGGCAAGGAAGTAGTGATCGAAGCTCAGCGGCTCGGTATTGAATGTATTGCTGTTGACCGCTATCCGGATGCACCTGCGATGCAGGTTGCTCATCGTTCTCATGTGATTGATATGCTCGATGGCGACAAGCTAAGAGAAGTCATTATCAGTGAACAACCGGATTACATTGTACCTGAGATTGAAGCGATTGCGACAGATGTTCTGGTAGAACTAGAGCAAGAAGGCTACAATGTAGTGCCTACCGCAGTTGCAGCCCAATTAACGATGGATCGTGAGGGGATACGCCGTCTGGCATCCGAGACACTTGGATTGCCTACTGCTGCGTACCGATTCGCTGATAATTTGGAGCAACTGAAAGAGGCTGTTGCAGTACTTGGAACACCCTGCGTAGTAAAGCCGCTTATGAGCTCGTCTGGCAAAGGGCAGAGCGTATGTCGTACACCTGAAGATGCTTCGGCATGTTGGGATGCGGCGCTTGAAGGAGCAAGAGGCAAATCAGTTCGTGTTATTGTAGAAGCTTTTGTTCATTTTGAAAGTGAGATTACACTGCTTACGGTGCGTTGTGCCTCTGGAACGTTGTTTTGTCCGCCAATCGGTCATATTCAACGCGATGGAGACTATGTGGAGTCGTGGCAACCGCACCCAATGACTGCATCACAGCTAGAAGAAGCGCAACGTATTGCTGCAACCATTACAGAACGTCTGGGTGGATACGGATTGTTCGGTGTCGAACTCTTTCTAACCCCGGATGGTGTTGTATTTAGCGAAGTGTCGCCAAGACCGCATGATACAGGAATGGTTACAATGATTACTCAAGATTTATCAGAGTTTGCTCTGCATGTGCGAGCGATTCTTGGTTTTGAGATCCCGAGTATTCACTTATTAACCCCTGGTGCATCAGCGACACTCAAAGCAACACAAGCTTCCAAAGATTTTGTCGTTGGCGGAATAGATGAAGCATTGAAGTTACCTCGTACGCAAGTACGTGTATTCGGTAAGCCGGAGACCAAGCCGGGTCGCCGAATGGCTGTAGCTCTCAGTGCGGATGAAAGTGTGGAAATCGCGCGGAAGCGAGCCGTGCAAGCGGCAGCTCTGCTAAAAGAGGAGTATGTACATGTCGACTAGTGTATTAATGCCTGTTGCAGAAGTCCGTAAATTCGAAAGTAAAGATGTTCAAGCTCTAACTGCTTTAATGCGTGAACTTCGTTATCCGATGACGGAAAGTGTACTGCGCGACCGGATGGAAGCGCTGGAAGGCAAACCGCAATTTTTGACTCTTGTTGCAGAACGTGAAGGACAGGTCGTCGGTATGATCGCTATGTACCGTGAGACTTCATATGAGACAGGACAACAGACTTCACAAATTACAGGTCTAATCATTTCTGCGAATTATCGTGGTCAAGGTATTGGACGTGAATTGATTGCTCAAGCTGAAAAGCAAGCAAATGAAGCTGGAGATCACTCTGTCTATGTAACAGGAATGAACCGTGACGAACGTCTATCCTCATGCTCTTTTTATCAACATATGGGCTATGAGAAGATCGGATGCCGGTACATTAAAAAAATGTAATTCCGCTATACACAGCCACACCTTTAGAAAAGGCATCAGAGCTATCTCTGGTGCCTTTTTGCTTTGCAATTTGGAGCAAAGTTGGAAATGAAATACCATTAGATGGTAAAATACATGGTGATTCTGAATCTAAAGGAGGAACACCATTGAACAATAAACGTACTTTATTCAAGCGTATCACCTCAACTGCTGCCGCAGCAGTCCTTGTAGCTGTAACGATAGCAGCTCCTGCTCAAGCTGCTACGTACCATGTGAAATCAACTTCTAAACCTTTATATGCCAGTCAGAGCGCTACAGCCGATACCTCTGCATTTGCAGACCAAGTCGTAGAACTAGTGAATCAGGAACGTGCCAAAGTAGGTCTCAAAGCGTTATCTGTAGACAGCAAGCTCCAAACGATGGCACAGGATAAAGCAATCGATATGTTCAAAAATAATTATTTTGATCACACATCACCAACGTACGGAACCCCTTTTGAAATGATGAAAACCTACGGTATCAGTTATCGTGCCGCTGGGGAGAATATCGCCAAAGGGCAGACTTCTCCTGCTCAAGTCATGAAGTCATGGATGAACAGCTCCGGTCACAAAGCCAACATTCTCAGTTCCAATTTTACTGCTATAGGCGTAGGATATCAGAATGGAGTATGGGTACAGGACTTTATAGGAAAATAAAATCAGACAAAAGTAAAATTAAAGAAAAGTATAGTGATTTTTGAGTGATAAGATTTAAAAAGAAATACCCAAATACCTGTTTCCTTTCTTTTTGAGAAGGAAGCAGGTATTTTTATATACTTATAAGAAGTATAATCGTTACATATCGATAGTGATTAGGGTAAAGAAGAGTACATTATCGTCATGTAGCAACACATAGAGGAGACAACAAGCGATGAAAACGATCAAATATTGTACAAAAAATGAAAAATTAGGTACAAAGCAAGTATATAAAGCACTTAAAAAAGAGTTCCCCGATATCAAACAAAAACAAAAAAGTTGCTTGAGTGAATGTAAATCTTGTCGTAAACAACCGATCGCTTTAGTAGGTAAAAAAACTCTTATATGCGAAGAAACGCCTGAACTATTGTATGCCAAATTGGTCGAAATGATTCATGCTTCGGATGATAAAAAAGGGAAAAAAGAAAAAAAGAAAGCAAAACAATAATATTAAAATGTAAATAAGTAGATATGAAGAAGGTGGTAGATCAATCTCAACCATCTTCTTTTTGCTATATTTATTATTAAAATCGATGTGATAGTTTCTAACTGTTTGGAAGTTGCGTACGTACTGTATATAATAGATAGATAACCTATCTTAATAATGAACCGCGAGTCATCATACCAAGTGGCAGATGTTGTTCATATTTTCAGCACAGGAGGACAAATTATGAAATCATCCAAATCGTCAGTACGTATCTGGCGAATCACAGGTATCTCATCTATTGTAGCCACGATTGTATTGATTGGCGGCTTTATTTATGCGATTTCTGATGTATTACATCCTGTAGGTAGCACGTATACAGGTACGGCATCTACAGATCCTGCCACAAGTGAAACAGCGACATCCACCGCTAATGCAGACGGTTCTTTTCGGGTGACAGTGTTGGGCGATTCGCTTGCTAAAGGTACAGGAGACGATGATGGTAGCGGATTTGCTCGTCGTACTGTAGATTTACTGCAAAAAGACGGCAAAGATGCTAAATTAATCGCTAATCTAGGCATTAACGGACAAAAAACAGCAGCGGTTTTATCTTCACTAGAACAACCGGGTGTACAACATGTTTTGCAACAATCGAATATGATTTTTTTATCGATCGGTGCTAATGATTTATTTAACGCCGGTGAAGCACTAGGTAATAATCAGCAACAAGCACCAACCCAACAACAACTACTAGCTAATCTTCCCAAAGCAAGTAAAACACTACAACAAATATTAGAGCGGATCGCTAAAATTAATCCAGATGCTCATATTTTGTACCTCGGACTGTATAATCCATTTTCTGATTTACCTGAACTGCGTATACCCGGTAATGAAGCAGTTACCACGTGGAATACGACAGCAATGAATATTATTAATAGTCAATCTAATATGTCGCTGATCCCTACCTTTGATCTATTTCAGCAAAATATAAATAAATATTTATCTTCTGATCATTTCCATCCTAATGGTACAGGTTATGAACAAATTGCAGAACGTGTCGTCCAAAGTATCGAATAATGATTGATAGCGTATATGGAAATGAGAGAGGAGCTAGACCATGATCGATTCGAAGTCTACAGTTACCCATTCGCAGTCTACATCATCTCAAGAAGAGATTGTATTATCTGTGCAACATGTCAAAAAGAAAATCGGCAAAAAGTGGATTATCAAAGACGTCACTTTCGAAGTCAAAGCAGGTGAAATTTTTGGCTTTTTAGGACCTAATGGTGCAGGTAAAACAACGACTATTCGAATGTTAGTCAATTTAATTCGTCCGACTGAAGGAACGATAAATATTTGTGGCTACGATGTCACCAAGCAACCGGAAAAAGCATTAGCATATGTCGGTTCAATCGTTGAAAATCCTGAAATGTATTCCTATCTGACAGGATGGGAAAATCTGGAGCATTTTGCACGTATGCAGCCAGGAGTTGATGAGAAACGGATTCAAGAAGTGACTGAAATCGTTCGGCTGGATGAGCGTATTCACGATAAAGTAAGCAAGTACTCACTAGGTATGCGTCAACGACTCGGCATTGCTCAAGCGTTGTTAGGTCGCCCTAGATTGCTTATTTTGGATGAACCAACCAATGGACTTGATCCTAAAGGGATTCGAGATATGCGTATTTTTATTCGTGAATTAGCAGCGCAAGGTATGGCTGTATTTGTATCCAGTCATTTATTAAGTGAGATCCAACTGCTTTGTGATCGGGTAGCGATTGTAGGGCGAGGAAGCGTGATTGCTGTAGGTGGAGTGACTGAACTGGTAGAAGATACACAGCATCTGGTGATTTGGGAACTAGAGCCTCAGATGCAAGGAGAACAGATTCTACAATCTATTCCTTCTATTCAAGTGCTTGATTTAGAAAGTTCTAATATCGATAACGATACAGCCGCTTCGCTTCGAACGAACTCCATTATCACAGCGACACCGGAAGAAGATATCTCAACAACGATAGCGACTCTTGTACAAGCAGGGGTTCAGATTCATAATGTACGCAAACTTAGCCCGACGCTGGAACAACTATTTCTGGGCGTGACAGAAGGTGAATTTATTGAATAGTATATGGCCATTGGTACAGAATGAGACAATCAAAATCATTAAGAAAAAAAGATTTTATGTCGTGCTATTGGTTTTATTGGTACTGGTACCGATGTTTACTTATGCACAGATGCGTCAAGCTCAGGAGAATCGCACAAAGTTTGGTGAAGACTGGCGTGTGGAATTACAGCAAGCGATCACCGATAATCAGAATTCTTTAGGTAGTGATCGTGTACCCGAAGAATGGAAAAAGTATCGTCGTGTGTTTGTACAACAGATGCAATATTATTTAGAAAATGACGTGAATCCAAATGAACCGGGCGGAGTTACATTTACGCGTGAGTTTTTGGACAATTCCAGTAGTTTATTTATTCCACTGCTGATTATGACTATCGCTTCTGATCTTGTATCTGCTGAACGAACAGGCGGAACGATTAAAATGTTGCTGACAAGGCCGATTCGCAGGTGGAAAGTATTATTGAGTAAATTGATTACGCTGACGATGTTTGTCTCGCTGATTGTCGTCTGTACCTTTATTATTTCCTATGTGATCTCAGGTGCAGCATTTGGCTATAGTGGATTTAATATCCCTGTATTTACCGGGTTCCAGCCAAGCGATACCGGAACCGATATGAGTACAGTACATGCTGTAGCACAATGGCAATTTATTTTGATGCAAATGGGACTGATCTGGTTTGTCGGTTTGACAGTTGGGTTACTTGCCTTTATGGTATCTGTGTTGGTGCGTAGTACCGCAGCCAGTATTGTGATTATGATGGCTTCGTTGATCGCAGGAACGATATTGACCAATATGGCGGCTTCTTGGAGCACTGCTAAATATTTATTTATGGTCAATCTGGGATTAACGAATTACCTGTCAGGTAGCCCGGCACCAATAGAAGGAATGACTTTGCCATTCTCACTAGGGGTATTAGCTGTATGGGCATTCGTATCTGTTATTATTTCGTTTGCTGTTTTTACAAAAAGAGATGTACTCAATTAAAAAGTATGTTTTGTATGCCTGCTAATCTTATTTAGGATCAGCAGGCAAGTTTATTTACAAAAGATCATCCATGCTAATATAATGGGAAATCGTAGAATAATGCTAGAAGTATCTTTACGAAATGAAAAGATTAGATTACACTTAAAAGATAAATGGAAACATGTGTTTGCATTATAGAAATAACTTGAGCGATAATTACATTTTATGTAAATCAAAATGGTCGACAAAATAAAAGCGTATGATATGATAGTTCGGGGTCAAGCGCGATTATTGATTTACCTATGGTATAATTTTCGACTAAGATTTATAATGCTAATCGAAGGTCTAACAGAACAAAGCAATATTTAGATTAAAGAGGGGGACCATGAATGGTCGAAAAGATCGATTCACTCACAAATTCATCCCGTGGTAATGTTAATCCGCCAGTTTCCGGGTATGATGCTGACGACATTCAGGTGCTTGAAGGGCTGGTTGCCGTACGGAAACGTCCGGGGATGTATATCGGTAGTACAAGTTCATCTGGGCTTCATCATCTCGTATGGGAGATTGTGGACAACGCAGTTGACGAGCATTTGGCAAAACATTGTTCAAAAATTGAGATTTCACTGAACAAAGATGGTTCAGTTACAGTTTTTGATAACGGACGCGGTATTCCGACAGGAATGCATAAAAGTGGAGTACCTACACCACAGGTTGTATTTACCATTTTGCATGCCGGAGGTAAATTCGGCGGTGGAGGATACAAAAAGTCCGGAGGTCTACATGGAGTTGGTGCTTCTGTAACCAACGCTTTATCTGAGTGGCTGGAAGTAGAAATTTATCGTGATGGTGGTATTCATCGTCAACGTTTTGAATATTGGGTTGATAAAAAAGGCAAAGAACATGTCGGTGAACCTGTAAGTGGTCTAGAAGTGATTGGCAAAACCAAAATTACAGGAACAAAAGTTACATTCAAACCAGATATTCGTGTGTTCCAACAAGGGATAGCATTGAATTATGATACGCTTGCTGAACGTCTGCAAGAGATTGCTTTTCTAAATTCAGGACTAGAAATTTTGCTAAAAGACGACCGTAATGATAAAGAAGATCGTTTTTATTATGAAGGTGGAGCTAGTCAATTCGTAGAATTTCTGAATGAAGGTAAAGATGTATTGCATGATGTTATTCATTTTAATATTGAACGTGAAGATATCGAAGTCGAAGTAGCGATGCAGTACAATGCAGGGTATACCGAGACGCTTGCTTCATTTGTTAACTCCATTCCTACACGGGGCGGCGGTACACATGAGACAGGATTCAGAACAGCATACACTCGCGTATTAAATGATTATGCTCGCAAAACAGCGCTTATCAAAGAAAAAGATAAAAACCTCGAAGGTGGAGATTTACGTGAAGGCATGATGGCGGTAATCAGCGTCAAAATGTCAGATGTAGAATTTGTGGGTCAGACCAAAGACCAACTGGGTAGTTCTTCCGCACGTGGAGCAGTAGATGCTGTCGTCGCTGAAAATATGCAACGTTTTCTTGAAGAAAATCCACAAGTCGGCCAAAAACTGATTAAAAAAGCGGTTCAAGCTTCTCGTGCACGCGAAGCGGCTCGTAAAGCACGTGACGATATGCGTACAGGACGCAAACGCAGTGAAAGTTCGAATCTGAACGGTAAGCTAAGCCCTGCGCAATCCAAAGATTTTTCTAAAAACGAACTATTTATCGTCGAAGGAGATTCGGCAGGTGGTTCTGCGAAGCAAGGACGAGATTCCAAAATTCAAGCGATCTTACCACTCAAAGGTAAACCGATGAATCCAGAGAAATCCAAACTTGCTGATGTGATGAAAAATGAAGAGTATCGGGCGATTATTTCTGCTATTGGAGCAGGAGTAGGAACAGAATTTGCGATAGAAGATAGCAACTACTCCAAAATCATTATTATGACCGATGCGGATACCGATGGTGCTCATATTCAAGTCTTATTACTGACGTTCTTCTACCGTTATATGAAGCAATTGATCGATAATGGTAAAGTCTATATTGCTCAACCTCCGTTGTACAAAATTTCTCAACGTGCAGGTAAAAAATCGCAAGAACGTTATGTATGGACAGACGAAGAACTGAACCAATCGATGAAAGAGTTTGGCAAAAACGTCGATTTGCAACGCTACAAAGGATTAGGAGAAATGAATCCCGAGCAATTATGGGAGACAACGATGAATCCTGAAAGTCGTACGTTATTGCAGGTGCAGATCGAAGATGCTGCCAAAGCAGAGCGTCGTGTATCTACGCTAATGGGTGACAAAGTCGATCCTCGTAAACGTTGGATTGTAGAAAATGTAGACTTTACAGAATATGTAGAGTAATACACTAGATAATATGTAAATTGAATTTTAGTAATGATGAAACTAAATGAGCCGCTGCGTTAGTGCAGATGGAAGTGAGCATCATACCGTACTTGGTTGGAATGGTATTCACTTCCCTCTGTACTCTGCGGCGGCTTCAAAATTATCCGGCGATAAGCTCGGAAGGTAAGGTGAACGGATGGCTATTGAAAATAACGATAAATTTTTGCCAGCATTTCTAGAAGAAATCGTTGGAGACCGTTTTGGTCGCTACTCTAAATATATTATTCAAGACCGCGCAATTCCTGATGTTCGTGATGGATTAAAGCCGGTACAACGCCGTATTTTGTACGCGATGTACGACTCGGGCAATACTCCTGAAAAAGGATACCGCAAATCTGCCAAAACGGTCGGTGATGTGATGGGTAATTATCACCCTCATGGTGATTCATCGATCTATGATGGTATGGTACGGATGGCACAACCATGGAAAATGAGTCATACGCTTGTCGATGGACATGGTAACTGGGGATCTCCTGATGATGATCCAGCAGCAGCGATGCGTTATACAGAAGCACGTCTATCTTCGATAGCGATGGAAATTTTGCGTGATATTGATCGCAACACTGTACAATTTAAAGATAATTTCGATAATACGACGCAAGAGCCGGTCGTTCTACCTTCTCGTTATCCTAACTTGTTAGTGAACGGAGTAAGCGGAATTTCGTCTGGTTTTGCTACTGAAATTCCTCCGCACAGTCTGCGCGAAGTGATTGAAGGCTGTATTGCGTTAATGGAGAATCCAGAAATGGAATTGCCTGAATTGATGAATTATATCAAAGGCCCTGATTTTCCAACAGGTGGTACAATTATGGGCGGAGACGGCATACGAGATGCATACTCCACAGGAAAAGGACGTATTTACGTACGTTCTAAAACTGAAATCGAAACATTACGTGGCGGCAAACAACAGATCGTTATTACCGAGATTCCTTATCAAGTTGTTAAAGTTCGCCTTGTCACTGCGATGGAAAATATACGGCTTGAGAAAAAAGTAGAAGGTATCGCTGAAGTTCGTGATGAAAGTGGACGCGATGGACTACGAATCGTTATTGAACTGAAAAAAGAAGCAGATGCACAAGGAATTCTTGCTTATTTGCTCAAAAAAACCGATCTACAAGTTACTTATAACTTCAATATGGTAGCGATCGTAAATAAAGCTCCTCAGCAAATGGGACTTAAAAGTATTCTAGAAGCTTATATTGCTCATCAACGTGAAGTGGTGACCCGTCGTACACAACATGATCTTGATAAAGTTGAAGATCGTGCACATGTATTAGAAGGTCTGGCTAAAGCACTAAATGTATTGGATGAAGTCATTGCAGCGATCAAAGCGTCTAAAAACCGTCAGGATGCACAAAATAATTTGCAATGGATGTTTGGTCTTACTGAACGCCAAGCAGATGCTATTTTGACGCTTCAATTGTATCGCATAACCAATCTAGAAATTAATCAGGTTGAAAAAGAACTGAATGATATCCAGAAAAAAATTACGAATTTCCGTGCAATTCTTGGTAGCGATAAAAAGCTAGTCGGATTGATCAAAAAAGAATTGATGGAAATTCATGATAAGCATGGTATCAATCGTCGTTCGATTATTCAAGATGAAGTTGAAGAATTAAAAGTTAATCTTGAAGTGATGATTAATTCCGAAGATGTACTGGTTAGCCTTTCTAACGATGGTTATATTAAGCGTACCAGTATGATGTCTTTCAATCGTTCCGGTGGAGAACGTAATGGATCAGGTGCTAAGGAAGATGATTATATTCGTGATGTGATAAATGTAAATACACTCGATAGTCTGCTTGTATTTACACAGCGAGGACAATACTTCTTATTGCCTGTTCATCAGATTCCTGACTTCAAATGGAAAGAAACAGGAAAAGCGATTGTAAATATCATCCCGATGACTCGTGAAGATCGAATCGTAACGATGATTCCGGTTCGCAATTTTGAAGAAGAACAAGCAGATTTGATCTTTGTCACCAAGCGAGGTCAAGTGAAGCGTACAGAAATTAAAGAGTATGCAACCAAACGTTCAGGAGCAGTCGCTGCTTGTAAGCTAGGGGATGGGGATGAAGTGATCTCAGTCACCCGGGCAGGACAAGCAAGAGACTTGATGCTAATTACCAAAGACGGTATGAGTATCCGTTTCCGCGCCGAAGAAGTCAATCCAATGGGTCGTGTAGCAGCAGGTGTACGTGGGATTCAATTGGTTGGAGACGATGAAGTTGCTGTAGTCTTATGGGTAGATGGAGAAGAAGGACAATTGATGGTCATTACCGATCTCGGTTATGCCAAACGTACTTCATTGTTACAGTATCAGACGCAAAGTCGCGGTGGTAAAGGATTATCTACTTTTGAGTTCAAAGAAGGTAAACGTTCCAAACCTAATGGCAATCGCATTATCGGTGCTTTTGTGTGTGAAGAACATCGTTCATTCCTAGCTATTTTACCTCCTAATCGCATGATCGGATTCAATAGCAAAGCCGCACTACAAACCGATGAACGTAGACATATTGGTAAACAGATTGTCGAAATGGACAAAGCAGATACGATTACCGGAATTGTAGAAGATTTATCATCTAACGGCTCTACCTAATTTTTTAAGTGAAAATAAACTAGAAATACAACATAAGTGCTCTCGCTACGTTCCAATTAGCTAGAGCACTTTATGTTTATAAACAGAGTTAATAAGCCATTTCTAATATTATAATTCTAATGTAGCCAATCATACAATATGGCTTTTACCAATAAATAATTCCTTTCGCTACAGAAGCAAATTCATGATAGAATAAATTTTATGTGATTTTAATAGTTGTATTACATATAAGCGAATCGACTTATCTAATAATTGAGGTGGAAAAATGAAATTAAAAACGATAGTATACGTTATGATTACCTTGTTAGTTGTGATCTCTACTGTAGCTATACATCCTGTTGATGCAGCAAATACGATCACCGTACAAACCAAAACCTATAAATACAAAGGTCAGCCGTATGTTCAACTGACAGGTGGCAACAAAGAAATTATAGCTAAAATTAACAAGACTTTAAAAATTCATGCAGTGCATGCAGCGAAGTATGACACTGAAAACAAAAAAACAGATAAAAGTTATTTTTATTTGACAGATGTAAGTGTGAAGTACAATCATGATGAGAAAATATCTATAATCTATAGTGATTACTTGTATACAGGTGGAACACATGGTATGCCTGCATCGATAGATTATAATTTTGATTTGAGAACAGGAAAGTTATTACATCTAAATAGTGTAATTACCAATAAAAAGCAAATGAATAACTTGAAAACGTCTCTTTCTCAAAGTTTGCAAGCTAAATACGATGCTGGAGAAAATATATTTCAAGAAGCTATTTTAGATTTTAACATTGACAATAAAACAACTTTTTACTTCTACAATAAAGGCATTGTTATTCGTTTCAATCAATACGAAGTTGCACCTTATTCAGAAGGAACGATAGATATTAAAGTTCCTTATACTGCAATCAATCAATAATGATTTGATTTATCCGATTATTGAAGAAAGTAATGCTAAACAACTATTATGTATAATAAAATTTCATGGCTAAAAAAAAGCTTTTCCGCTCCTTGATTACAAGGCAATGGAAAAGCTTTTTTTATTTAAAATTGATGAGATATACTTCAACATATAATATCGATCGTAAATTACTTCAACTTCGTTTGCTCCAATTCAAGCTCTAATCGTTGCTTCAATTGCTCATAAATATCACTTGACCATTCAATCCATGGCTTAGTCTGTGGAGGAAGTGAGATCATAGAGATCATTCGACCACCGACAGGATGAGGAACAGCAGTCAGGACTGACCATAATGCTAATTGTTCACCGCGACGGTTTACTTCAGCACCATACTTTTGATCCCCAAATAACGGATAACCTGCATGAGACATTTGAATCCGAATCTGGTGAGAACGTCCGGTATGCAAATGAATTAAGACTAGCGCTAGATTCAAATCCTTATTTTGAGCGAGTACTTCATAATCCAGTACAGCTTCTTTACCACCCGTAGTTCCTGCTGGTACTACTGCACCTGTATTAGTGCGTGCATTTTTGAGAAGTACGTCTTTAAGTGTTGCTTTGGATACAGTAGGAATACCACGTACAACCGCTACATAACGTTTTACCATCGTACGACTACGTACAGATTCGGACAAACGAGAAGCCGCTTTGGATGTTTTGGCAAATACCATCGCTCCGCCTACCGGACGATCCAGACGGTGGATCAATCCCAAATAGACATTGCCTGCTTTGTTATAACGCTCTTTGAGATCTTCTTTGATCAACGTCAGCATATCTGGATCACCTGTTGGATCTTCTTGAGAAGGAATATTTACTGGCTTTACAACGCCGATAATATGATTGTCTTCATAAAGAACAGGAATCGGTTCTCTACCTTTAGTATTTGAATGTTGTTCCATTTGTTATTCCTCAGCTTTCCCAGCGTCCAAGAATACCACAAGGTAAATTCAGACCTGAGTTCGTGATAGGTAGACCAATTTCACCAGAAGAAAGGGTACCACCGTAACGTTGTTGCATTGTCATATTCAAAATATTAGACAACACGGTAGGAGCGATTCCTGTTGTATACGAGTTGATCAGCATAAATAATGGATTGTCAGACATAATCGACAAGCAAGATTCCAGGAACGGATACAGACTGGATTCCAATTTCCACATTTCGCCACCAGGGCCACGTCCATAGGAAGGAGGGTCCATAATGATTGCATCGTATTTGTTACCACGACGTTGCTCACGTTGTACAAATTTAAATACATCATCTGTAATAAAGCGTACCGGGCGATCGCCGATACCAGACAATTGATGGTTTTCTTTTGCCCATTGCACCATGCCTTTAGCCGCATCTACGTGGACGACATCAGCGCCTGCATAAGAAGCAGCAGTCGTCGCTCCACCAGTATAAGCGAATAAGTTTAATACAGTGATAGGACGACCTGCATTTTTGATTTTGTCCATCATCCAGCTCCAGTTCGCTGCTTGTTCAGGGAATAGACCGGTATGTTTGAAATTTGTCGGTTTGATATGAAAATTCAGATCGCCATAGCGAATATTCCAGCGTTCTGGAATTTTGCGTTTCCATTCCCATTCGCCACCACCTGAAGCGCTACGGTGATAATGCCCGTGGACTTGATTCCAACGCGGGTCTCGATCTGCGGATTGGAGAGGCCAGATGATCTGCGGGTCTGGACGACGTAATAAGATTTCTCCCCAACGCTCCAGACGCTCACCTGCGCCCGTATCAATTAATTCATAATCTTTCCATTGATCAGCAATATACATGTAATAATCCATCCTTATATTTTATTTCTCGATAGATATTGTCTAGGTACAATCATCTATATACAGAGTAGCCTATAAAGCCATCTTTATCAGTTTACCGCATTTCATTGTATAACAATAGATGAAAGGAAGATATATTTGATTTCTACTCTCAAAAAAACAAAAAGTACGGTATAAATCTTTTATATCATATTAGATTAGCTAAAACATAAGTTCAATTAAGCAAATATTGTGCTTTTATATACACTTTATTACGCATTATCTATTGGTCAGAAGAAAAAGAACATTTAAATAACAGACGAAAATATCCGTAAAACAAAAATAAATTACAAATTTAAAATTCGTTGTTGACAATGAGAATCATTATCAAGTATGATCAATCCATGGAAAACACATATGCGGGAGGATTACAATGTCTAAAATATTAGTGGTGTTCGCCAGCATGACTGGGAATACAGAAGAAATTGCAGATTTGATTGCTGAAGGAATACAATCCACAGGTGGAGAGGTTGAACTCAAGCAAGCAATGGACTGTGATGCGGATACTCTTTTGGAATACGACGCAGTACTCCTTGGCGCTTATACTTGGGGAGATGGCGAATTGCCAGATGAATTCCTCGACTTTTACGAAGATATGGATCAATTAGACCTTGCCGGTAAAAAAGCCGCTGTATTCGGAAGTGGAGACACTTGTTACGAACAATTTGCAGCAGCTGTCGATATTCTTTCGAATAAGTTGCAAGAGCGTGGTGCAGATATCGTAGTAGAAGGGCTGAAGATCGAATTAAATCCTTCATCCGACGAGAAGGAAACTTGTCGTGAATTCGGTAAAAAATTTGCAAGTGTAGCAGTAAGTGTAGGGTAATTCCTAATAACTTGCTCACTAGCTGACACAAAAGTAGATGTAATAAAAGACTTCGTATGACTGGAAAGCAGGTGTTAAGCATATATGAATTATTCTACCGATCAGGCTTCACCTGTTTTGCAGGACTACAAGCTGGAAGAATGGCTACGCATGACATATCGTAATCAAGATCAGTCCGTACCTACACGCAAAGCATCACGTAACCAGACTTCGCCTATTCATTGGAAGCAACGGGTACAATTTGCGATAGGACATGCGATTAATCGTTATTACAGTATGTCACCAGAGCTAAGAGGGATTAGTGATATTGGTCAACTGGTTGATTTCCGTTGGCCCAAGCGTATCTCTTACTTTGATCATGAACAACAGTACTGGCAAGTCAAAGATCTGGTAACGAATAATATTCGCAAGTTGCTTGCAGCTAATGAATATGCACCTTACCCGATGATGTTGTATGAACAGCATCAGACTTTGGTTCCAGAACTGCAAACAGACTTGTCGGTTATTTTTCAAGTAGCATGGCAAGTGTCTGAACCAACAGCGCAACCGGATGATTCATCCGGACACAAGAGCCTGATCGTTCAGAAGTTTATCGTTGATGATGATCCTTATACAGCAGAAGCTTTTATTCATCTATCTTCTGTGTTTTGCCAGTCTGCTTTTGGTAGATTACCTGAACGAATCGATATTTTTTCGATTATGGAAGGGACAGTACAGCGACATTATCCTTCACCGGAAAAAGTGTCTGCCTCACTGGATTATCTTCATTTATTACAACATGTCGTACCAGGCGGAACTCAAGTCTGTGAACATTGCAGACAGAACGCTGGTGTGACATCCCTAGCTCCTTCGTGGAGCCTCATGTAGGTGGACCAAGAAACGGGTCAAAATCCCCCCATCTTTTTGACCCGGATTCTTTTCACAATATAAGCAAGACCAACGAACATACGGCTTTCCTGTTACAGGGAATAGAGACCATTTATCCTTCCGTTCCAGTCACATGATACGGTTAAGATAGATGAACCTCTAAGAAAAAGCGTTTATCCAGGCATGGACCGGACCTCCGTGCTTGGTATAAACGCTTTTTCTGTGTTTGCTATTAGGTTTAAATTTCAGGCATCGGTGGAGAGTACAGATAATAATCTTGAATATCTTGATGTTGGAACCCGCATGATTCATACAGATAAAGTGCACGATCATTATCAGACACTACATTAAGCCACACACTATGACCTGCTTGACTTTCAGTAAGAGCGACCTGACGCAATGCACTTCGCCCGATACCATGTCCACGTAGCGCTGGATCGATCACAAATCCGTAGATCCAACTATGTTCTCCTTCATAATCTACTTCTATTTTCCCAACAGCTATTCCTGCATGCTCAATAACGATCAATTTACGTGTTTTGGAACGATTGGGATTGGCGAGTGTCGCCAGTGTAGAAGCTTCACTAATAGCAAAAGCATCTGCATCCAATCGTAACCACAAAGGAATATCGCTATCATTAAAGGGACGCAATACCGCCGTTTCCGGTTCATCTACAATAAGATGATTGTGTTCGTTATCCAGTTTGAGCGTGTACTCAATACTGTGTAGAACGACAGGTCTGGTATGCACCCATGCTTGACCGGAGACCGAATCACGAGGCACATTGAGCAGTACTTGCTCGGCGTCTACCAATTGCCCGCGACTCACCGCGTGTTCCCACAATTTTGTAAATACACCCCGTCTACGATAAAGAGGATGAGTCATTCCACATACTTCAATATTTTGTCCCATACGATAAATGCCTAGAAATCCAATCAATAATTTACCTTCATAATGGAAAAAGTCTTCTACACTTCCGGGAGCACGATTTTTAAGCATATCCCAGTTTAATTTGAGCATAATAGAATCTTCTTTTTCACAAAGAGCCTGCAATTCCAATATATCTGATAACTGCTGAAGTTTGAGCATAGCTGTACCTCTTTTTTCTGTATTTAATAAAAAGATGATCGATAGACATTATCGATGGCTATGCCGATAAGATCATAAAGTTGATCTTGCACATGTAACCAATGCCTATTATTTTGGTCAGTCTACGTATAATTATATAAGGAATATACTAGATAAAGCTATCTAAGTTTTACAAAATAAAAAAGCATTCGTAGTCACCGGTCAGGTAGAACCACGAATGCGTCCAGTTAATAATAATAGAATAAATGAAATTAGAATCGTAATAATCGTTAAGCTCCATGCTAGTGGCATATTGTTAGCATCGACAGCAAAGTAAATCGCTGTCGGGAGGGTCTGCGTTTTACCGGGAATATTACCAGCGACCATAAGAGTAGCTCCAAATTCTCCGAGCGCTCTGGCAAAAGCAAGCACAAATCCTGTAACCAGAGAGCGCCATGCCAGTGGCAAAATCATATGCCAGAGTAATTGCAATTCGGTAGCCCCTTGAGAGCGGGCGGATTCCAGTACATCTTTATCAACCAGAGCGAATCCCGTTTTGAGTGTCTGATAAGCGAGTGGAAATGAAACTACAGTAGCAGCAATAATCGCTCCTGTTACGCTAAATACAATCGGTTGATGTGTAAGCCATTCTGCTAATTGTCCAATCCAACTGCGTCTACCCAATATCGTTAATAATAGTAGACCGACAACAGAAGGAGGCAAGACGAGCGGTAACATAAATACAGTCTCTACTATAGATTTGCCGGGAAAAGAATAACGATTCATTGCCATTGCAATCCCAATACTCAGTAAAAAAGCAAGTGTTCCAGCGATACTAGCAATTTGTAAAGAAAGCAGGATCGGCGAACCGATTATATCCCATGACCAGACAAAAGAACTCATGAGCCTGAAGAAGCCTTCACAAATCCATGTTTGACAAAAACGGCTTGCGCTTCATCTGTCTGCAAATAATCGTAAAAGTCAGCGACTTCTTGAGGATGAGTAGTTGCAGAGACGATTCCAGCAGGATATAGAATCGGATCATGACTATCTGCTTTTGTGGTAAAAGCAACTTTTACGCCATCTGAATCCATCGCATCTGTTTTGTATACAAATCCTGCTTCAGCATTCCCTGTTTCTACATAAGAAAGAACTTGCTTCACATCTTTGGTAAGCACAAGTTTGGATTGCAATGAATCCCAAAGACTTGCAGATTCTAAAGTCTGCTTCGCATACATACCCGCCGGAACAGATTCAGGTGTACCGACAGCTATTTTTTTGATGTTTTCATTAGTGAGGTCTTTTGGTGAAGTTAAAGAGAAAGAGCTATCTTTGGGTACTACAAGTACAAGCTGATTAGCTAATAGATCTTTTTCGTGAGCTGTATCAATCAGCTTAGCACTTAGTAAAGCATCCATTTGTTTGCTACCTGCTGAAAAGAAAAGATCTGCTGGAGCACCTTGTTCAATTTGTTTCTGTAATGTACCTGAAGCGGCAAAATTAAAAGTAAGACTCACATTAGGATGTTGTTGCTGATATAACGTTTTGATTTCTTGCAGACTATCGGTTAAGCTTGCCGCCGCCGAAATCGTTAATTGCACAGGTGCATCTTGAGTAGCTGTAGCACTATTTTCAGTGGAAGTTGTTGTAGGAGTAGTAGAGTTATCTGTACTGGATGTTGTTGTGGTGGATGAGCAAGCACTGAGCATCAAGAGCACACATACAAGCATAGCAGTCATACTTAGACGAGATGTAAGCGAAGCAGAACGAAGTGAACGTAAAGAAACTAGAGATTTCAACAAATATTCCTCCTTAAAGTTATAATACAACTATGTATTACACTCATTATTATATATTAGATCATACTAAATCATTCTAATTATATCTAGTTATAATTAAATATAATGATTCATAAGCGATTCACTTATAGATTAAATTGAAAACACTTCTGATCCACGTTAAGATAAACGTATATTGTTAGGGAGGAACCACCTATGAATGAGCAGGTGTCATACACAACTGAAGAAATCGCCAAATTACTAAAAGTCTCCAAATTAACGGTTTATGATTTGATCAAAAAAGGCGATCTGCCTGCCTATCGTGTTGGTAAACAAATGCGAGTCGATCATTATGATCTAGAAGCTTACAAACAAAAAGCCAAAAACGGCATGATTCGTGAAAATCGAGAAAATGCGGGACAGCTTAATATGACAGCTACCCCACTAGATAGCATGTTGCAGACTTCTTCATCGTCTGATTCAACAGACGTTTCTCCACTTCAACCGGGAGTCGGTAATATTCCACATATGGATTATGAAGATCATACATCTGATGCGGAAGCAACAGTTACACCTGAATTTGTACATGCAGCTTATGCCCGTCCAGAAGAGATTTTGCGGAACACAGGAACGATGAATCCTATAACACAGGAACCTGTCACCCCACCAACCAGTGGAAGAACGATTGTGATTACAGGGCAGGATACCAGTCTGGATATTCTGGCACGTTATATGGAAAAAGAAGATAGTCGCTATCGTCCTCTTCGTTCTTTTGCAGGGAGTATGGATAGTCTGGTATCTATGTATATGGGCAATTCCGATATTGTTAGCACTCATTTATTTGATGGAGAGACAGGCGATTATAATTTGCCGTATATTCGTAAAATTCTAGTTTCTCATCCTTGTACAGTGATTAATTTAGCATCGAGAAGAGCAGGATTATATGTAGCTAAAGGCAATCCAAAAGGGATTCGTTCATGGCAAGACTTAGCTCAAGCTGGACTGACAATGGTGAACCGGGAACGCGGAGCAGGAGCACGTGTCTTACTGGATGAGCAACTACGATTGAACGATATTCGTACATCACAGTTACAAGGATATGCACAGGAAGAATCTTCTCATATAGCAGTCGCTGGCAAAGTAGCTAGTGGTCAAGCCGATGTAGGGGTCGGAAGCGAGAAAGCTGCTGCTTTAGTAGGAGTAGAGTTTATTCCATTAACGGTTGAGCGTTATGATCTGGTGATACTCAATAAAACCGAAAATGCAGAATGGATAGCTACATTAAGAAGAATACTGTCATCCGATGAATTTAAACGTGAACTACAAGCCATCGGTGGATATGATTTATCTCGTACAGGGGAAATATTGTACGCCAGTGAATATTAATATATCGAATAAGGAGGAAATAATGATGAAAGACAAAGTAAAAGGATTGGTATTAGGGATAGCGATCGGTTCATTGTTAACAGGAACAGGTGTAGCAATGGCAGCAAATACCACCAGTATTCAGGTAGCTTTTAAAAATGTAGGTCTATATATCGATCAAGTCAAAAAGTCGGACGCCAATGTCATTATTTATAAAGGAACAACCTATGTACCAGCTAGAACGATGAGTATAGCTATGAGCAAAGATATTCGTTTGTCGAACAATAATTTGTATATTGGAATTAATCAGACGAATAGTGCAGGTTCATCATCCTCTTCTAATTCGGCAAATACAACAGCTCCAACGATACCAACTCCAAGTGCGCCTACCGTACCGGCTACACCATCTTCATCATCTAGTACATCTACTACTACCAATACATCTGGAGTAAATGAAGCTCAGGCTATTCAGTTGGTGAAAGACAAATATAAGTTGAATGGTTCTTCTTATCTGGTCGCAGATGTAGATCATGAAGAAGACAATATGTATGTTGTCCATGTCTATGAAAATGTAGTCGATGATGCAGCGACAGGCGAAGGTCATACCGCTACTTATGGATGGTATTATGTAGATAAAAAAACAGGTGCGATTACATCAATGTTCTAAACAAACGATAACGATGATATGAAATATTCAAAAAGCTAGAACTCGTTAGTGGTACATACGAGTTCCAGCTTTTTGTGATTTATCATGCCAGCATACTACAAGTCAACTAACACAATACAAGTGATAGATTGTAATTAAGAAGTGATCGGAATCCAGATTTGCGGAGCCACGTTAGGGCCACCGTATACTTCTAGTTCAGGCAGATACGCATGTTCATAAGCATTAGAAGGAAACCATTCGGAGATAATCTGTTTCCAGACTTTTTGCATACTAGCTGGCATCGGGCCTTCTACTTCAAATACACTCCACTTGGAAGCAGGAATGTGTAAGCTTGATAATCCTTCAGGAATCTCCCCATCGTAAGCTGTAGCAATCCAATACTCCATTTGATTAGATTGCAGTTCAGTCTGATCTACACAGACTCCTAGTAATCCTTTTAGAGCACCGTTGTTCAATTCAAATAAACGATCTTCTACACCTTCATGATACGCTTTGTCCCACATTTTAGGGATGTCGCGCAGATTTTCACCATTTTCATAAGAGAATGTTTGCTTGATACCGACTAATGAAAATGCAGGATGTTCGATTATTTTATAATTCATCGGTTCCGCTCCTTTGACATTGACTTGAATCGTTAAGCGATTGAAAGACTTGAGTGAACTACTGTGTTTGCGTGCTTCACTAGGTGCAATCCCATGTTGCCTGCGGAAAGCTTTGGAAAAAGATTCCGGTGTATCGTATCCATATTTATGCGCAAGCTCAATAATTTTGTGCTCACTATGTAGAAGTTCATGTGCAGCCAATGTTAATCGTCTACGTCTCAAATATTCTGCCACGGTGGTATCCGTTAACAACGAAAAGTTACGTTGAAAATAAAAAGGGGACAGATGCGCTTGAGCAGCAATTTGTTCGATCGTTATTGGTTCTAACAAATGTTCTTCCATATAATGAATAGCTATCTGTAAAGAGGTTATCCAGTTCATTGTTATTGTTCACTCCTTGCTGTTTATTATAAAGGAAAGCAATCGTTCTATCCGGTCATTTTGTGCGCAGTTTTGTCTGTCTTATAGAGAACAGATTATGAATATAATAGGTGTGGCTATAGTTGTTTTGACAATGATAATTATTATCATTTATAATAGTGTAAGATACAGATTTTGAAGGAGGCTTGGCTATGTTTGCTATTATGCGTAGTATCACAGTAACAGAAGGTAACGCCAATCAAGTGGTAGAACGTTTTAACCAACCTGGTATTTTGGAAGAACAGCCTGGTTTTGTTGATTTGACGATTTTGGTTAAGCAGACTCGTAAAGGGGAAGAAGAAGTTGTGCTTTTATTCCGCTGGGAGTCTGAAGAAGCTTGGAAGAACTGGGAGAAAAGTGATGCTCATATTCAAGGGCACCGCCAAAAAGCAGGTCAACCCAAACCTGACTATATCATTAACTCTACAAACGGCAAATACGATATCAAAGCGATTAAAAAAGGTAAAGAATAACCATCAATAACTATGATCATAGAATAAAATGATACACAAAAAGGATGAGCTACCTATAAGTAGTCCATCCTTTTTTGATCAAAAGATCAGTACACTAAGCTTTTTAAATATACTCTATCTACAGACAAAGTCGCTATTATAGCGGCTTTTTTTGTTGTTTTACTATCTAAATGTTCTTATTTGAGGCTGAACCGATCGGCATTTATACGGGGATATAGAAAATAACGCAATAGCCCGTTCGAGTCTTTTTCTTACTTTTCACCAACTTGTCAGAAAGATATGATTCTTCTTGGAACGATTGAGGACAAAAATGTGACTACGATTGTATTGGGCCAAAATTAGAATACAATAAATTTTAAATATCCATGGATATAGTAGCTTGATCTATTCTGCAAGATGAAAGGGGACAACGATAAAGATGGAGATCGATACGGTGTTATGGAGCAGGCTTGTGACAGGGCTGACACTTGGATTTCACGTTATTTTTGCAACATTGGGTGTCGGTATTCCATTAATGATCGCTATAGCGGAGTTGATCGGTATTCGCAAAAAAGATCATCACTACATACTTATGGCAAAAAGATGGTCAAGAGGATTTGTGATTTCTGTTGCAGTCGGTGTAGTAACAGGTACAGCAATCTCTCTACAACTGGCTCTTGTGTGGCCTAATTTTATGAAATTAGCTGGAAATGTGATTGCATTGCCTTTATTTATGGAGGTATTTGCGTTCTTTTTTGAAGCGATCTTTTTAGGAATTTATTTGTATACATGGGATCGATTCAAAAAAAATCCATACTTACACTGGTTATTAACGATTCCGATTGTGGCTGGAGCTGGAATGTCGGCTGTATTTATTACAACAGTCAATGGATTTATGAATACACCGGGAGGATTTCTAATGGAGGCAGGGCAATTTGTAGCTGTAAATCCTGTACAAGCGATGCTCAATACAGCGACATTTTCTAAAGTATTCCATGTACTGAGTTCAGCTTATCTCACAGGTGCGGCATTATTAGCCGGAATTGCTGCTTTTGCTATGTTAAGAAAAGGTGTATCTGCGTATCACAAAAAAGGCTTAAATCTGATGATGGCAGTGGTGTTGTTATTCAGTCTATTCAATACATTAGCTGGCGACGTGTCGGCTAAATTTCTGGCAGAACATCAACCGGAGAAACTTGCTGCGGCAGAATGGCATTTTGAAACTGAACGTGGAGCAGACTTGATTCTGTTGGGATGGTTGAATGCAGAGCATGAAGTGATAGGCGCACTTCACTTGTCGAAAGTACTTAGTTTTCTAGCATTCGGTGACTTTAATGCAGAGGTTACAGGACTGAATGAATTCCCTTTGGATGAACGTCCACCACTACTTGTCCATTATTTATTTGATGCGATGGCGGGAATTGGATTTACATTGCTTGCCGTATCCAGTCTGTATTTTCTACTGCTGTTCTTGAAGAAACGCAAGGAGCTTAACCTCAACAAATGGATGCTTCGTATGGTGGCACTATCTGCGCCGCTTGCTTTTTTAGCTGTTGAAATGGGTTGGTTCTATGCAGAACTAGGAAGACAGCCGTGGATTATTCGAGGGTATATGCGTGTAGAAGAAGCGGCAACATCTTCGCCAAGTGTCCGCATTTTGTTTTTTGTTTTCTTACTTCTTTATATTGTACTTGGCACGATATGTGTTCTGGTATTACGACGACTATTCAATAACAATCCTGCTGAAGTAGAGATTGAGAAGTGGCTCAAAGACCATCCTGACAAGGGGACTGAGAAAGGTGGGCAATCATGATCAGTTATGAATTGATTGGTATCTCGGTACTCTGGATATTTTTATATGGCTATTTAATAGTAGCTTCAATCGATTTTGGCGCAGGATTTTTTGCTTTCTATGCACGCTTAACGAAGCAAGATCATCTAATTAATCGACTGATCTCTCGCTATTTGTCACCGGTCTGGGAGATCACCAATGTGTTTTTTGTCTTTTTCTATATTGGCATTGTCGGATTTTTCCCGGATACTGCGTATTATTATGGATCTGCTTTACTGGTTCCCGGAAGTATTGCTATTATTCTGCTTGCAATCAGGGGCTCATTTTATGCTTTTGAAAATTATGGTTCCAAAAACAATATTGTATTTCTATTTTTGTATGGAGCAACAGGATTGCTGATTCCAGCTTCGTTATCTGTAGCCCTGACGCTGGCTGAGGGAGGATTTATTCTCAAGCAAGGAGATATTGTGTCTCTGGATTATTGGGAATTGTTCACCAATCCATTGTCATGGAGTATTGTCGGGCTGGCGATTGTATCTGTTTTGTTTATTAGTGGCTCCTTTTTAACCTTTTATGCTTCACGTGCAGAAGATGAATCTGCTTTAAAGTTGATGCGAGGGTATGCTTTATTTTGGAGTACACCTACTATTGTGATGGCATTAACCGCTTTTATTTATCTAGGTCAGCATAATGCACGACATTTTCAAAATATGATGGATTTATGGTGGTTGCTTGCTCTTTCGATAGCTTTCTTTATGATCGCTATGTGGCTGTTATATAACGGACGTCGCTACGGATTAGCATTTAGTTGTATTATGCTACAGTTTTTCTGTGCATTTTTTGCTTACGGTATCGGGCAATATCCATATATTCTCGATCCTTATATCACTATCCAGAGCAGCGGAACTTCACCAGCGATGGGCTTTGCATTAGTGGTTGTATTTATAGGTGGACTCTGTCTGTTAATTCCTTCGCTCATTCTAGTATTCAAGTTGTTTTTATTTGATGCAGATTATGTGAAAGGGAAAAAATAAAGCATATTGCAACTTATAGTGGCATAGAAGGATGCTTCCGACTATGCCTTGATTGATAAAGGAGGACAGTGCTATGAGCAGAACATCCAGTCTTATCAGTGAACAAATGTCTTTACAGCGAAAAAATAGAGTTCTACTGATGATCATTTCATTGATCTTAGGCATTACGATAATTACTCAAGCGGTATTATTAGCTGAAGTCGTGCAACGGATCTTTGTTGAAAAAGCATCTTTCTCATCGGTCACAGTATTACTAGGATTATTGCTAGCTGTGATGGCATTACGGACATTATTGTTTTATAGCAATGGAAAAGTAGGGCTACATATGGCTGCTCTTGCCAAAACGAATATGCGAGCGGCTGTTATACAACGCTTAACTCGCACGTCTATGCCGGGCATGTTAGTCGGACAGACCGGTGGAAAAGTCAGTGTAGCTCTCGATGCGGTAGATGAAGCAGACAGTTATTTTAGCCAATATATGCCTCGAATGATGGAAGCGGCTATTATTCCGATTTTAATTGTGGCATTTACATTTTCGCTTCATGTAAATACAGGCTTAATTATGATCTGTACTGCTCCATTTATTCCTTTATTTATGGTTTTGGTAGGATTAAAAACAAAGCATAAATCAGAAGAAAAGTATGAACAGTTAGCCGAATTTTCCGGTACATTTCTCGACTCTCTTCAAGGGCTAGTGTCGTTAAAAATATTCGGACGTGCGCATCATCAGCAACAACAGATTGAACGTAGTAGTCTAGGGTATCGTGATGCAACGATGAGTATTTTGAAAATTGCCTTTACCAATACATTTATGCTGGAATCCATTGTAATGCTGAGTATTGGTATTGTTGCTTTAGAACTCGCTATTCAATTGCTTGTTTTCAAATCGATGACTTTTCACAGTGCGTTTCTCATTTTGTTGTTGATCCCTGAATTTTATAGTTTATTAAAAAATACAGGAACTGCTTTTCATAGTGGTCGCACAAGTATGGGAGCTGTTCGTAAAGTAGAGCAGTTGCTAGCGGAATCCCGTATATCAGACTCAACAGACAATACAACAGAAGAATTATTAATCACTACCAACAAACCAATAACAGAAGCGAGCAATCGATCAACTACAGCAACAGATTCTACACCGTTATTGATCGAGTTAGAGCAGGTGGGTTTTCAATATGCGCCTGATTCTTTTGAACTGGAGACAGGGCGAATTAAGATTACAGCAGGAGAACATATTGCTATCGTGGGCAAAAGTGGATCTGGAAAAACAACACTACTTCATCTAATTGCTGGCTTGCTCAAGCCTACCACAGGTTCAGTGGTGATCAACGGAAATATATTATCGCCATCTAATGAGTCTGCATGGTTCCAACATATTAGCTATATTACACAGCATCCTTATATATTTGCAGGGACATTTGCTGAAAATATTTCTATAGGAGCAGGGAGAGAAGTGACACGCAAGCAGATTCAACAAGCCGCCGCAGAAGCTGGACTTACCCCGCTAATCGCTCAACTTCATCAGGGCTTAGATACGGTGATTGGAGAAGGGGGTAGAGGACTTTCAGGTGGGGAAAAACAACGACTTGCTCTGGCGCGTGCTTTTCTCAAGCGACCGGATATTATTTTGTTTGATGAGCCTACGGTAGGATTGGATCTGCACACCGAGCAAATCTTGCAACGTTCTATTGCTATATTATCGCAAGCAGCAACGATGATTACAGTAGCGCACCGATTATACACGATTCAAGATGCCGATCAGATCCTGTATATGGACAATGGGGTAGTAGTTGATTCAGGTCATCATCATGAACTATTAGCTCGTCTATCTCCATATGCAGATATGGTGAATGTGCAACAAAAAGGAGTGGTAGTATGAATGATCTCGCTATAATGTCCAAAGCGATGTTCCAAGAGCGCAAAGATATCATCTTTTCGATAGTGGGAGGATTTATTGCTGGCATCGCAGGAGTGGCTCTATTCTCAGCAAGTGGATATATGATCTCACAGACTGTATTTGCACCACCACTATATACGTTGATTATTCTTACTTCTATGGTCAAGCTACTAGGTCTGCTTCGAGCAGCAAGTCGGTATGGTGAACGTCTGTATTCACACCGGGCAACATTTTCAATGTTAAGCCGATTAAGGGTCACATTCTTCGCCAAGCTTATTCCGATTACACCCGGTATATTGAACAAACGACGCAGTGGTGATCTGTTGGCACGCATCGTAGGTGATGTAGAAAGTCTACAACATTACTTTTTGCGTGTAGCTTATCCGCCTATTATTGCTATGACAGTCTTTTTGGCGACTATGTTATTTACTTCTGCTTTTTCAATCTGGATTGCTTGTGTATTAGTCGTTGGGATGTTATTAACAGCACTGGTGGTGCCAGGTATCGTACTGATCGGACAGCGCAAAATCAATGGACGTGTTCGCGAGCAACGAGCATTGCTCTCTACAGAAGTAACTGAGGTACTATACGGCTTTCGAGATTTGAAAATTTACGGACAATTAACAGAGCGAGAGAAGCAACTGGAACAAGCGGCTACAATTTTAACCAAAGAACAACAACAACAAGCCGACAACCTACTACGTGGACAATCTATGCATACCTTTGTCTCCTTTTTTATTTCATGGAGTGTGCTGGCGTTAGGGGCATGGTTGATTATAGAGGGTACGCTTCAAGGTGTATTTTTAGCTATGCTGATTATGGCATCGATGACTGTTTTTGAAGAAGTGGCAGCGATGGCTACTTTACCCGCGTACAAGCAAGATAGTGAACATGCGGCTACACGACTAAATGAAACAGTAGGGCATACAGCTATACAACCTACATCATCAAAAAAATTATCTAACGATCAAGCTATTTCTATTGATATAGATCAAGTGACTTTTCAATATGAAGATGAATGGAGACCAGCGCTACAAGAATTGTCATTACATCTTGATGCAGGTTCCAAAACAGCGATTGTAGGAGCAAGTGGATCAGGTAAGTCCACGATAATCGATCTGTTACTCAAGCTTCGTACGCCTACAGCAGGAACTATACGATTAAATGATATATCTGTACAAGAACTGGATGAACAAAGTATCTGGCAAAACACGAATGTGGTATTACAGCAAGGGCACTTTTTTAGAGGGACTGTTCGTGACAATCTACTATTAAGCGACGAACTATATTCGGACGAACAATTAATACAGGTACTGCATCAGATGCAACTTCCTCATCTTCTGTTAACCGATATGATCTATGAAAAAGGAGAAAATCTTTCAGACGGCGAAAAGCAACGACTGGCTCTGGCGCGCGCATTGTTGCGCAAAGGACGATTATGGCTTCTCGATGAACCCACGTCATCGCTAGATTATGTAACCGAACAACGTGTTTTACAACAACTTTTGGCTAGAGCGACTGAAGATACCCTTCTTCTGATAGGGCATCGCCTGACTGGATTGGAAAAGATGGATCAGATTATAGTGATGGATCAAGGCAAGATGGTAGAGATCGGTTCGTATTCGGAACTTATGGAGAAACAGGGCTATTTCTATGAAATGAAACAAATCGAGTGGCAAATGATCGGAGAAGCGGCTATATAAAAAAACGTCCTTTTCTCAAGGGATATGTACAAAAGTCATGATTTCTTGAGAAAAGGATATCAATAAGTGGTTAGTATATCATTCAGCCAATAATTCGCTGAGCCACTTTTGCTCATGTTCAAATAGATTATCATACTTAGTGGTTCGCACCTCTTGTAACCATTTCACTACAGCAGGATCGTCACTAGCTACACGATGGAGAAACGATATGCCATACATCAACTCACTGATAAGATGTTGTCGACCTGCACGAGGTCTAGAAACGATAGATTTAACTCGTTTGAGCACTAGCTTGACTTGAGAAGGAGTGCCATGCTCGGCAATAGCTTTCATCGCATTCCATTTGACAGAAGACGATAAATCTTTGGCTAAATGATGTTCAAAAATAGATAAATAATGATTGCCATCGAATGTAGATAACATATCAATACATAATGCACGAATATCGACTTTGTTGGAACGCAAATGAGGAACTAGGTAAGGAGCAGCTATATATAGGTTGACCTTCTGAATAGCCAAAAGGATATGAAATAAATCAAGATAGTTTTTGGATATCGATAATAGTTCAATCAGGCGTTCACCTACAACTTCACGATCACAACGACCTAAGATTTCGATAGCATGATGACGTACTGAAGATTTTTTGGCATAAGATAAAGATAAGAAAGGTGTAGCATCTGGAATAAAGGGCACATAGGTAAAAGTATACAAAAGAACCATTTGTTCACGAGGAGGAGCAGCGCGGAAATACAACAACATTTTGTCTACAGCTCGTGTACCTTGAGTATGACATGCAAGATAACTCCATATAAAAAAGAGATGTTCGCGATCATTCACATCAGTAGTCTGTGTCCATACCTTGTCTACGATATCTATCCAATACTCTTCTTTCAATTGCTTGGCTTCTTTGCGAGCTTTCCAGCCTACACTATCGCCTGAACTTCTTACGGCTTGACCTTGTTCGTCGGTTTTGATACTCATCCGATAGATCAAGTCTTGTATGTAATCTATAGGTTCCATCGAATCGCCTCCTGTATGTTGAATGATTGCTATCCAACTTTTAAAACAAAGTAGAGTGGCACAATATGAGAAACTGTATATGAAACGATCTGATGGATTAGACCTCGATATAAGATAATAGCCATACATTATGCTCTAACAAGTGTCTATATTATACGATAAAAGGCTATTCTGTAGTGGTCTATCTTATTGTTCATTGTATTACATTCAAGTTAAGCGTAAAATAAATCTAATGAGCAAATATTTGTAAGCGCTTATTTATTGGAATGTGCTACTCAAAAAACCAAAGAGGTGTTCAATATGCCAGCTCCAGAAATGATGCACGCGATAAGAGTTCATGCTTACGGCAATAGTGAAAAAATGCACTATGAGAACGTATTAATGCCGAAGATTGAAGCAGATGAAGTATTAATCAAAGTCTCGGCAACAGCCTTTAACCCGTTAGATCACTTGATTCGTATGGGAGTGGTGCAAGAAACGTTCCCTCATAAATTACCTTATATTCCGAATGTAGAAGTATCCGGTACGATTACGGAAATAGGCAAAAACGTGAAAAATGTAAAAGTAGGCGAACCTGTTTTTGCATTGTTGAATATTCTGTCTAATGGAGCCGCTGCCGAATATGTCGCGACCAAAGCGGAATATGTAGCGACAGCACCGAAAAAGATCAAACTTCCAGAAGTAGCTGCTCTTCCAGTTGGTGCCTTAACCGCATGGCAAGCGCTATTCGATCATGGTCATTTGGAAAGTGGACAACGTGTGTTAATTGCAGGAGCCGCAGGCGGAGTAGGTACATTAGCGGTTCAATTGGCTAAATGGAAAGGTGCCTATGTGATCGGTACTGCATCCGAAGCCAGTTTCCCAATGCTCAAAGAAATCGGCATAGATGAGCTTATCGACTACAATCAAGAAATGGTCGAAGATCGTATTGAAGACAAGTTAGATCTTATTTTCAATCTATCGCCAGAAGGCACAAATGAAGTAAGCAACTGGCTTCATTTACTACGTGAAGGTGGAACATTCGTCTCGGTTACTAGCCCGGCAGATGAAGCCGTCGCTAAAGAGCTCAAAGTCAATGTAGTCAATATGAGCGTACAGCAAAGTGGAACACAATTGGCTCAGATTGCTACACTGGCCGATGAAGGTGTGCTCAAACCTGTGATTGCTGAAAAAGTAAAACTCAAAGACCTCCCCGAACTGCATCACCGCGCAGAAGTAGGAACGGTTCGTGGTAAAGTGTTAATTACAGTAGCAGAATAAAAGACTGCTAAATAATAAATAGTAACTAAAACGGTTCAAAGAGCACTACATGATCACGTTCTTTGAGCCGTTCTTGTATAATAAGTAATGATTTATTGGATAGGTGGAGCTTCCATAGGATTAATGCCACTATTTGCCCATGCTAATGGCTGATTTTGATTTAAATGATTCAAACGTTTCATATCACTCTCAGGAATTTCAAAATCAAATAATTCTAAATTTTCTCGGATACGATCAGGTTTACTACTTCTACTTAATACAGCATAACCACGTTGTAAAGCCCATCGTAATAATATTTTCGCTTCAGAGACATGAAATCTGTCTGCAATTTGTTTTGTGATTAATTGACAGTCTCTTTTTATATGATCAAGATCGTTTTCTTGTTTTTTATCAGCTCTCCATGTTGAAAGTGGAGCAAGTGAACTATATGCAATAGGCGCAATAGCATTTTTGTTCATATAATTGGTCAATTCAACATGAGTACATAGAGGATGAAATTCAATTTGATTGACTTCAGGGATTGTCAGCCCGGCATCAGTTATTTCTTTTAGTGTTGAAATATTATAATTGGATACCCCAATATGCTTTGCCAAGCCTAGTTTTTTCAATTCTTCTAATGCTGCCCACTGTTCTAATCGTAGTGCGGATAATGGTGCATGTATCAGATAAAGGTCTACATAATCAAGTTGTAGTTGCACTAATTGATTTTTTAAAGTATCTATAGTTTGTTGATGATTTTTTGACATTATTTTTGGCACTTTAGATAGGGGATAAAGTTTTGTAGTAATGAAAAGCTGTTCTCTGGATATTCCGGCTGCTTTTATTCCTTTACCTGTACCTTCTTCATTACGATAGATTTCCGAAGAATCAACATGTCTAAAACCAGCGAGTATGGCTTCTTTCACACTAAATTCTGCTTGTTCTTTAGATAATTGATAGGTACCAAAACCAACAATAGGCATGCCGATTCGATTACGTGCTGTATTAGATAACATCATTTTAAAAGACCCCTTTACAATATGAAAATGTATATTTAAGGCGACACATGGCTAGTATCTGAATTAAAATTGCTTATTATGTTTAAATTCTCGCTTTTTGTTGAATTCATTTTTTTCTATAATAGCTTGTTGAAGGTCAATATTATAATAGCCGCACATATCTAAAATACGGATTACTACATCTGCTAATTCTGAAGGTACACCTTCAAGTTTACCTTGTTCAGTATAGTAATTTTTATTAATTTCTCTTCCTTTTCTAACTTCTTCAAGAGCTTCCGATAACTCAGAATGACACAAAGCAATCATTGTTCCAAACTCTCTTTTTTCTTCCCACCATCCATGTTCGATAGCATTCTGATGAACTTCTGCTTGGATTTCTTTAATTGTTTTCAAGATATTCAGTCCTTTGGTATCTAGACCTAGATGTGATCTAGTTATTTTATTAGATTTAAAATGATTATATTTGATTTTAAAATAGTTTGAACTAATGTTCAAATTTGATGAATTTATGTTCAGTTAATGGCATATAAACGATTGTATTTAGATAGAGCCTTTTTATAAATTTAGTTTTTTGTAAGCAAGAGGGGTAGTATTCATTTTTTTACGAAAAAGATCAATAAAATAACTGGTACTATTAAATCCGACTTGATAAGCAACTTCTGTAATCGTAGATTCGTCTTGTTGTAACAAAACTAAACTTTTTTGAATCCGATAATCAATTACATAATGCAAAGGAGTAGTTTTCAAAATGCGCTTAAAATAACGACAACACTCTGAACGGCTTAACTGTCCTGCTTTGGCGATATCATCCAGAATAATTTTTTCAGTGTAATGCAAATGTATCCAATTTAACATTTGTTTCATCCGGTAACTTTTTATAAATTTGAGCTGATCGTATTCCAAAGATATACCGTGTACAAGTATAGTTTTCCAAATAGAGGTAATATATTCACTGATTTCAATTTCAAAAAAAGTTTGTTTTTGCTTGATCGATTCATTAATTTCTCGAATAGATTTTATTATTGTAGCTCCCCATGTTTCTGTGGATTTTATTTCCAGGTGAGGGAAATTGGTGGCTTGAATATAAGGACTCACATAGTTCATATATAGTTCTTTTGCCAATATAAAATGAGGAGCAATATTTAGACAAATATACATACATTCAGACTGTTCTACCTCTTCAGCCTTATGCAAACAGCCACTATTAATAAATAATCCATTTCCTTGCTTAACTACAATCTGTTCTTCATTAATTTGAAAAAGAGCTTCCCCTTTTTGGACGACAACAAACTGAATTTCTTCGTGCCAATGAAGAGGAATATATCCATGTATATCTTGATTGATTTGGTTTTCGTAACATGCAAAAGGTAAAAGAACAGTACGATGCTCGGTAAGTTCTTTTAAGTTTTGATCAATACCAAAACTTTTGTGTAACACAGAAATATCACCTCAATATACTTATATTTTTTAGTCTAATATAGGTATTATCATCTAATAGTTTCCTTTATGATAATACTATCATTATACTTTAAGGTGGAATAATCAAGATGAAAAAGCAATCAAAAAGAGCAGGAATACTATTAGTTACAATAGCAGCTATATTTTGGGGAGTAGGAGGAACGGTTGCCAAGTTTCTTTTTGAATATTCAAGTATTGATGTTAATTGGCTTGTAACTGTGCGTATGATTGTTGCAGGTATTTTACTATTAGGTATTCAATGTGTTGTTAAAGATCGTTCACAAATATGGAAGATATGGACACAGAAAAAAACAGCTATGCAAATGCTTATTTTTAGTATTGTAGGGATGCTAGCTGTGCAGTATACATATATGGCTTCTATTCAACATGGTAACGCTGCTGTAGCCACCTTATTACAATATCTATCACCAGTTATGATTATTGTTTATTTGATTATACGCAAACAAATGACCTTATCTTCCAAAGACATCATTACTGTTATGCTTGCGATCATAGGTTGTTTTCTATTGCTGACTAACGGTTCGATCTCTCAATTATCTGTACCTGTTATTGCTATCGTATGGGGAGTATTATCTGGAGCAGCACTAGCATTCTATACATTGTACGCTGTACCTTTACTCAAGCAATACGATTCTCTTGTTATTGTCGGTTGGGCAATGCTTATAGGAGGGTTAGCATTTAGCTTTATTCATCCACCTTGGCAATTTGATTTTCAGAGCCTAACTCTTGAAATGTATATGTATCTTATCTTTGTTATTATTTTTGGTACTATGATTGCATTCTGGTTTTATATTGAGAGCTTGGAAAGCCTTTTGCCAAAAGAAACAAGTTTACTTGGTAGCTTAGAACCTTTATCCGCTGTTCTTACAACTGTATTTTGGTTAAAAGAACCGTTTGGCATGTTTCAATGGGTAGGAACATTATGTATTATTGGACTTTTATTTATGATGACAATAAGCAAAAAAACGACTACACCTCACGTATAGATGAAACGATAAAAAAAATAACTATACAACATGCGATCAGTATACTGTAAAGAGAGTAGAGGATATGATGGATATCGATAACTGGCAACCGCTTACTATAGAAGAAGTCAGCTTATTATTCCGAGATATATCAATTATCTGGGGGATTGCAGGAGGATGGGCTTTGGATCTACATGTAGGTAGACAAACCCGAGAACATAAAGATATCGATATTATCTTATTTCGCAAAGATCAGTATAAAGTATATCAATATTTGAGCAAAGATTGGATATTGTACAAAGCATATAAAGGCACATTAGAGCTTTGGGAAGGAGAACAGTTAGAGCAAGTGAATGATATATGGGTGAAAAAAGATGAGCATTCTGCATGGGCATTTCAGTTAATGCTTGTAGATCAAGTGGATGAAGATTGGGTATACCGCAGACATCCGGTGATTCGTCGAAAAGCTAATGACATTTTTTTAACGACCACAGATCATATTCGCTATCTTCGACCAGAGATTCAGCTTCTATATAAAGGAGGCAGTTCAGTGATTCGAGAAAAGGATGATCTAGATTGGCAGATGATGTTGCCACATTTAACAATAGCGGAAAAAGAATGGATAGTATCGGGGTTGAAAGGACAATTTCCAGAAGGGCATCGATGGTTGAAAATATAAAATTGAAAATGATATGAGTAATGTAAATCGAACTCTTTGAAATAAGCAAAGAAACAATCAGTACAGAATAGGTATACCAATAATACAAAGTTACAACATGAACTTCCCTACACATATTGTATCCGCAGGTGGAATAGGATGAGAGGATCAAGGCAATACTTTGTCAGCTAAGACTCAGCATAATGGTTGGGTATATTCTGGTGGAATCATCTTATTAGATAGTAAGTTATTGTACACTTGCTACCAGTCAATTTAATCTGAACTTGCAAGCAAACTAGCATCCTTTTCCTAGATAATGTAAAGACTTATATATTGACGTTTGATCCCTTCTGTTCTTAGGGTAAACTAATGATGTACAACATATCATAAATGACGTAAAAAGTACGTACATGAAAGGTTCTGAGCCCATGCAACCGACAATTGAAAGTATTTATAAACGATATAGTCCTGCACTTCGACCTGTAGAGCAGGAAAACTCCATAGGGTACTGGTTTATCTTTCGTGGGAACCAACTACTTGTTCATGAAATAGGCGACCTATTGGCTGTTCCAGTTGGAGATCGTCTGGACAAGTATGGATTAACATCTAGTCGCACACTTTATCTCGGTTCGATCGAAGGGGCTTCCTGTTATACAGCTGAAGTCGCAGAAGACAGTACTGTACCGGAAGGTATGATTTTTTCACCTCTCTTTGCCCTATATGATCGAATTGATGAAGATTTGTTCCATGTTGCCGGACGTGGTCTGCAAATGCTCTCATGGGATGCAACGAACCAGTTCTGCGGACGCTGTGGCAATGCGCTGAATCATGCAGATCATGAGCGTAGCAAAGTTTGTCCAAATTGCGGATTGTCCCATTATCCTCGTCTATCACCTGCTGTGATTACGATTATTTTAAAAGGCGATCAGATCTTGCTTGCTCGTGCAGGTCATTTTCCAAATAATATGTACGGTCTGATCGCAGGCTTTGTAGAACCTGGAGAGACACTAGAAGACTGTGTACAACGGGAAACGATGGAAGAGATAGGCATCAAGATCAAAAATATTCGCTATTATGATAGTCAACCGTGGCCATTCCCACATTCACTCATGATCGGATTTATCGCTGAATATGATAGCGGCGAGATTCAAGTAGATGGTGAAGAGATCGCCGAAGCGAAGTGGTTCCATGCGAACGAACTTCCTAATATTCCACCGCGAGTCAGTATTGCACGTAAGATGATTGACTGGTATGTAGAAGAATATAAAAGCTAGATAAAATGTGAAAGTAGCAGCTCTCCGATATCTATACGAACCGAATAGTCTGCTGCTTTTATATTTTCATTTTTGCTTACTATAGCTATATTTATGCCAAAGAAAACGATGGATACATTTTATCTAATATTTATCATGATTTCTCTATTAAATGGTAGAGGAAAAAGAATGTGTAGTATCTGGGTTGTAAGGACATTTTCCAGAAGAACATCGGTAGTTGAAAAATTTAAGATGAGATGAGTAATATAAATAGAGCTTTTTAAAATAAGCAAAGAAACAACCAGTATAGAACAGGTATATCAATAATAGGAGGTTACATAATGAATTTCCCGACACATATTGTATCTGCAGGTGGAATAGTAGAAGATGGTCAGGGTAATATTTTGTTAGTTAAGACACAACACGATGGTTGGGTATACCCTGGTGGAATCACCGAAGTTGGAGAGAATTTGATCGACGGAGTAATACGTGAGATCAAAGAAGAAAGTGGAATCGATGCAACCGTAGTTCAGCTTATAAGCATTATTTCAAATACGGGAATACCTAAATGGCATGATGGCATAACAGATGTACCAACAAAAGTAATGTTTGATTTTGTATGTAAATGTGAAGGAGGAACATTAACAACTTCTGACGAGACCAGTGATTGTAAATGGATTCCAAAAGAATCGGTTCTCGATTGGATAACATTACCGTCTATTCGTTTTCGTTATCAAGCGTATTTAGACTTTAGCGGGTCAGTAAATTATATATCTTATGTTACAGGCGAAGAATCAGAATTAGATGTGAATTTGCAAAGAAACGTGTGATACGTATACATATCATACAATTGATACGTTTTAGCCTATTACCGTATGTTGTCCTAGCCAGTATACTGATGATATTACATATTAGTGTACTGGAGGACATCTACATATGAAGCCAATCTGGGTCATTCCGCATGAAAAACATTTACAATATCATCATGATAAAGCTCTTCTCATTGATGACCATTATGCTGTTGTAGGCAGTGGACATACAGCCGATTCTCATATTCATCTGGTACAGGTCGAACCTACAGATCATGCGGATATTTATAGAGCCGTACATAGTCATCAATATATTAAAGTGGCTTGTGGTGAAGATTCTATAGAACAATTGGAAAAGGTAGTCCATCATCTACAAACGATCTCTGCCTATACTTTGCTAACAGAATGGTATAATATGGAAGAATGTAATTTTAATATTCTAATTAAATAGATGATAAGTAGAACAATAACCAAAGACTTTGATAACATTTACATAGTCGTTAGCATACAACAAATAGAGTATAGAAAGGAGAATAGTACATGTTCAGAAGTAAACAGTCTAAAATCTTATTAGTGGTTGGCATCATATTTGTATTATGGATAGCAGCAGCCTTTATAGTACGATATATAAGTACAGGTGCTTGAGAACTAAGCTTAGTTCAATCATACAGGTAGTGGTAAAAGAAAGTCTGTCGCTAATAAAAGCTGGAGGCTTTCTACTTACAGAAATCATATAAATAATTTTTAAAAATAATACTTTACCGATCGTTCTCAATATGATAAAGTTCTAAATAAGAAGTTGCTAACTAACCATATAACAACCACCTTCCTACAACAATAACATTTTCCAACAGCAAGCTTTATTTTTTTATCCTTATTAGAATGATCGTTCTTAAAAAGGTTTTAATATTAATTATGAGCTGAATAGGAGTTATAACTATGAAAAAAACAGTATTGATTACAGGTGTATCTGGCGGGATTGGGAAAGAATTAGCTAATCTATTTGCTAAAGACGGATATAATCTGGTGTTGGTTGCACGTAATGAAGCGAAATTGCAAGAAATGGCGAAAGATTATGAACAAAAACATGGTACACATTCTATTGTTATTCCCAAAGATGTATCGGTTACAGGTGTACCGGAAGCTATTTTTCTAGAGTTAAAAGAAAAAGGAATTGTGGTAGATTATCTTGTGAATAATGCTGGATTTGGCTTATACGGGAAATTTTTAGAAACAGATTGGGAACAAGAAACCAATATGATCGATATAAATATCAAAGCGCTAACGATTATGACCAAATTATTTGTACCGGATATGGTGAAGCGAGGACAGGGCGGCGTGATGAATGTAGCTTCATTAGTAGGCTTTTTCCCTGGACCGATGATGTCTGTCTATTATGCAAGCAAAGCGTATGTATTATCGTTCACAGAAGCACTTGAAAATGAATTAAGTGGAACAGGTGTAACCGTGACTGCACTTTGCCCGGGAGTCACAGCTACAGGATTTGTAGATCGTTCAGGTATGGGCGCATCTAAAATGATACAAAATGGTTCTATTATGAAGTCAGACGAAGTTGCCCAAATGGGATATCGCGGATTTTTGCGAGGAGATACTATTATTATACCGGGAGCACGTAACCGCTTTTTAGCATTTAGCCCACGATTATTACCACGCAAATGGATCACTCGTATTGTAAGATCGATGCAAGATCGAGCCGGTCACTAAGCAGTTCATAGACACCCGTGAAGCTGTGAAATAATACTTTACCGATCGTTCTATAAATGATATGCTTGTAGCGAACAAGAGAATAAGGATAGCATATAACAAAATTAGAACGATCGTTCTTGAAATCAAAAATAGAATTAAAAGGAGCAACTAAAATGAAATATACCGTTATTACAGGAGCTAGCTCAGGAATAGGTTATGAAAGTGCATTGGCATTTGCTGCTAAAGGAAAAAATTTGATTATTGTAGCAAGAAGAGTAGACAAGTTAGAAGAGCTTCAAGCCAAAATTAAAGAATTACATCCAGAATTAGATGTAGTGGTTGTTACAAGTGATCTTTCTGTTACCGAGCAAGCTTATGAGCTATACAATAGCTTGAAAAATTATCAAATCGAAACATGGATCAATAATGCAGGGCTTGGAGAAGGTGCAATGGTGGTTGATCAAAATCTAACAAAAGTCGAAACGATGTTACGAGTGAATATAGAATCTTTAACGATTCTGTCTACCCTTTATGTTAGAGATTATGAAAATGTTGAAGGTACTCAATTAATTAACGTATCATCAGCACTTGGATATATTATTGCTATAGGAACTGTAGCATACTCTGCTTCTAAATATTATGTAAGTGCATTTACGGAAGGGCTTGCTAAAGAGTTAGAACTCAAAGGCGCTCATCTCAAAGCTAAAGTATTAGCACCTGCTATTACAGAAACAGATTTTATCAAAGTATCTAATGATGTGGAAGATTATCAATACGAGAACAATATTCCTAAATACCACACAGCCCAACAAATGGCAGGATTCATGGTTAATCTGTATGAAAGTAATGAGACTGTAGGTATTGTGGATTCAGAGTATAACTTTAAATTAACAGCACCTATCTACCCTACGATCTCATAATTGCGTTAATGATCGTTAGATAATAAATGATGCGTACTAGAGCTCTATTATGAATACTATTGCAAATGACGTACAACTTGAGAATTGTACGTCATTTTTATTCTATACATGAACTGTTATTGATGTATTTATTATGATAAAAAGGATGCTGATCCAGATATGAAGCGCACTATGAAAGCCGCTCAGATCACGAAATATTCTAAAGAAATAAAAGCACAAGTGAACACTATTGAAATTCCAGATATTGCAGATCATGAAGTGCTGGTCAAAGTCAAAGCCGCCGCTGTGAATCCACTGGAAATGTTAATCATGACAGGCAGTGTCAAATTCATTCAAGACTATAATTTTCCGCTCACGATCGGCAATGAACTGGCAGGTGTGATTGAAAACGTAGGCAAAAATGTACATGGATTTCAGGTAGGCGATGATATTTATACACGTTTACCTTTGAACAAAATAGGTGCCTTTGCAGAGTATGTCGCTGTAGACGCGGGTGCTATTGCACATATGCCCAAAAATTTGTCTTATGCAGAAGCATCTGCGGTAGCATTGACCGGACTTACGGCTTATCAAGGACTACATGAAGAACTAGAAGCAAAGTCGGGGCAGTCTGTTTTTATTCCAGGTGGATCAGGTAGTTTTGGTCAAATCGCTGTTCCTATCGCCAAAAACATGGGATTACAAGTCATCGTAAGCGGTAACGCACAGACACGCGAACGTACACTACAAATTGGTGCAGATCGATATTTGGATTATACGAAAGAAAACTATGTAGATGTTTTATCCCAGATTGATTATGTGATCGATACGTTGGGAGCAGAAGAATTTGATAATGAATTACAAATTATAAAGCCTGGAGGACGATTACTTTCTCTTCGTACAGGACCTAATAAACGTTTTGCAGAGGATCAAGGCTTCCCATGGTGGAAACAAAAACTTTTTGGTGCTGTTGGTGCCAAATTCGATAAAAAAGCGAAGCAAAAAGATATAGAATATCGCTTTATTTTTGTTCGCTCAGACGGTACACAATTGAAAAAAATTACGGGAATCGTTGAAAAAAATGATATCGTTCCACTTCTTCATCCTCAATCATTTACGCTAAACGATATCAATAAAACATTAGAGCTTGTAGCCAATGGTCGACCAAAAGGTAAAGTTATTATACAATTCTGATACGTTCAGTTTTGTAGACTCTGGAAGCTGAATATTTAGAGATTGAAGGAGGCTACACATTGAATCGTATTAAAATTGAATTGATAACAGAAGCAACCAAAGATTGTTTGCAATTACCTAATGAGACATTTTATTTGTTTGGTGAATTAGTTGTGACAAAGACTAATGATTCATGGGAATATCAAGAGAAATACTTTGATAAGACCAAAGAAAAAATATTTCCAGAAGAGAACTATTCATTTGCCAAAATCGATCAAGATGGTTTTGCTATAGCTGCATTTGATCATGATATCTGTGTTGGACTGGCTGTATTTGAGATCGAATGGAATAAATATTGCTACCTTAGTGATCTGAAAGTAAATCAAAAATATCGTAGAAGTGGTATCTCTAAAGACATGCTTGATTTGGCAATGACTATATCCAAAGAAAAGAATTGTAAAGGTTTGAGTACTATTGCCCAATCGTATAATCTCGCTGCTAACAAATTCTATTTAAAATATGGGTTTGAAATCGGCGGTTTGAATAATAAAAGCTATCATTTTACATCTGAACGAGGCAATTCTGATATTTATTACTATTTGGATTTTGAATAAGTCATAAGTTTGCTGATTTTTCACTTCCCTATATAATAAATAAGCGAGGTGAAGACAATGGCAAGGCATAAAGAATTTGAAATTAATGAAGTATTAGATAAAGCGATGTTTTTATTCTGGACACAAGGATATGAGAAAACATCGATGCAACAATTGGTTGATACGATGGGGATTCATCGAAGAAGTATCTATGATACGTTTGGAGACAAACACGCTCTGTTTATTCAAGCACTACAACGGTACAAATCTCTTCAAGCAGAACGATTACAATTGTTAATAGAAAAACAAGCACCTGTTAAAGAACTGATGCGACGGTTTCTAACCACTATGGTGGATAACAAAGATTTTCCTAAAGGATGTATGATGGTGAACTCGGGTGTAGAGTTAGGTATACTTGATCCTGAAGTATCTACATTTGTAGAAAATGGCTATACACAAACAGAACAATACTTGCGTGAGCTACTTCTGATCGGTCAAAATAACGGTGAAATAAAAGCGGATGTTGATACCGAATTTCTTGCTCACTATTTTATGAATGCATGGTTAGGTTTGCGTGCTATGGTCAAAACAACAGCAGACCAGCAAAAATTAAACGGTATTATTGATACAACATTACGTATTTTGGATTAATACAATATCATAATGGGGTATTCAACCAACCATAACAGCCTAACAAGTCGCTATCGCAAGAGAGTGATCATATGTCAGGCTTTTTTGTTTGAGCAAATAAAGATACTTCTACTATCGATTTTGATCTATTTCGCAATCAAGTATACAATCTGAATATACGATGTATCTTAACAAAGGAGGAAGCGATGACTTTTTTCGATCACAAAAAGGTATGGTTCGTAACGATTATCGTTATGTTGCTATTTATGATTATGCCGAGTAGAGTCAATATTGTCTGGAATTTCCCGCCAGAGATTGTGAAGCAATATCATTTTGGTCAGTTCTCCTCGTTTTTGACATTGCAGACAAGTGATGATCTGACAGGATATGAGAATCTATTGTATATTATAATGCATACTGAAAAAGTATATTTTCGAGCAGATAGCTTTTTTGTATCATTAATGGGTTGTTATATTACAGCTTATTTACTTGTAAAAGTGTGGCGTGCGTTACGTAAACGGTTAAGTTATCAATAAGCTATACATAACAACAATCTTGAGGTGAACGAATGGATTTTTTTATACAAATGTTAGTAGGTGCAGGCGTAGTATTTGTTATTTTTGCTTTTATGACGATTACAACCAATCGTAAAAATAAACGCGGTAGACGTAAATAGGTAACATGATGTATAGCACTCAAAAAAGACTTTCTTTAGAAATAGAGGAAGTCTTTTTTATATCCAATTTCTGCAAATGGTTGACTTTTCAAATGAGTTTGATTAATAATAACTATATGTTAATAACAAAAAGTGAATATCAATAATTAAATTAAATGTACTTATATCTTATATGGAGGTTATATCTATGCCGGATTCGTCAATCAACGATGCTAATCCCATTCTTAATCATAACGGACTTACCGAAAAACAATTTCTGGAACAATACGATGCTGGTATATATGAACGACCTTCAGCTACGGTTGATATGCTGATTTTTACTGTAATGAATCAAGAGCAAGATAACTATCGTAAATTACCGGAAAAGTCATTGCAGTTATTGATGATTCAACGTGGTGAACATCCGTATAAAGGACAGTGGGCATTGCCAGGGGGATTCGTCTCGATCGATGAAAGTCTGGATGAAGCCGCCGCACGTGAATTGCGAAGTGAAACGAATCTAGAACATATCTATATGGAGCAATTATATACATGGGGTGAAGTGGATCGAGATCCTCGTACAAGGGTCATTAGTTGTTCGTACATGGCATTAGTGGATTCTAGCACCCAACAAGTACAAGCAGGGGAAGATGCGGATGATGCTAGATGGTTTAAGCTAGATTATCATATTATGCAGGAAAAGAAAGTTCGCTTACCTGATGGATGTGAGATCGAGCGAGATATTCGGATTCATTTGCACCATGGAGAGTATCAGTTATCTGGATTGGTTCGGGTTACTCATGTCTATCGCGGAACGATTAATGATGTACGCTGGGAAGTGATTGAGAGTGAAGGAATTGCTTTTGATCATGCTAAAATGATTGCATATGGTGTAGAACGCCTACGTAGTAAAATTGAGTATACCGATATTGCGTTTAATTTGATGCCACCGTTATTTACATTATCTGCACTGCAACAAGTGTATGAAATTATTTTGGATCGAGAACTATTAGCACCTGCCTTTCGTCGGAAAATCGCTTCACAAGTTATAGCAACGAATGAATATACGAAAGATGCAGGACATCGACCGTCCCAACTGTTTCGTTTTCGTCCCGCTTGGGAAGAGGTTGTTAAATAGTTTTTGGATCAAGAAAAGAGGAATCACACAATGAGTAGATCTGAATCGCCATCAGAATCATTTTTATTTTTTTATCGGGATACTTCTCCATTTTCACAGTGGTATCCAGCATCTTTTATATTAGAAGGACAGCAATTTACATCGGCAGAGCAGTATATGATGTATGGCAAAGCTCAATTGTTTGGCGATCGTGAAATTGCTAGACGAGTAATAGAAGCGCCACATCCTCGTCAGCAAAAAGCATTAGGACGGCAAGTGCAACGATTCGATAACGATCTCTGGAATCAAGAAGCCAAAAATATCGTGTATCGCGGGAATCATGCCAAGTTTACCCAGAATCCAGAATTATTATTGGTTCTATTAGCTACAGCCGGTCATACGCTGGTAGAGGCTAGCCCTACAGACCGAATCTGGGGAATCGGGCTTGCTGAAGATGATCCTCGTATTCATCAACGTGCTACATGGCGGGGAACGAATTGGTTAGGCGAAGTATTAACACAATTACGAGAAGATTTATTATCGCAAGTATAACTAGAAAAAGAGAAGTAAGGAGTTGCCAATCATGACATCACGAGAAATCCGCTCTAAATGGGCGCAGGAAACATTAGATATTTTAGAACGAGGTCATTACAAAGTACTATCAGGTAAACAGGTCGATATCAAATCAGAAGTTGAATATACTATTAACAATTCTGTTCTGTATACACCTGAAAAATTACCAACAGTTAAAGAAAAAGCAGTCGCAAAGATCAACACTCTTTTACAACATACAAATGACATCAAAAGTCCATATACAGCAGAGTCATTACAACCGGAAGAGTCGTCATTGTCGGATGATGAGCGCTGTGCGTCAAAGATTATTGTAAACCCATATTCAACGCTCAAAGCAGTCGAACAACTCACCATGAGACAACGACGTGATAAAGTTGCTTGTCTCAATTTTGCTTCTGCACGTAATCCAGGTGGTGGATTTCTAGGAGGAAGTCAGGCACAAGAAGAAAGTCTAGCTCGTTCATCTTCCCTTTATCCTAGCCAGATTCAGATGACTGAAATGTATAACTATAATCGACAGCAAAAAAGTTGTCTGTACTCTGATTATATGATCTACTCGCCACAAGTAACGGTCTTTCGGGAAGACGGCGGTTCGCTGAGAGCACAGACCTATCAAGTATCTATCATTACGGCACCGGCTGTAAATGCAGGGGTAGTTAGAGAAAGAGAACCTGAACATGTAGACCAGATCGGCGCAGTCATGTTAGAGCGGATTCGATATATTTTAGCAGTAGCGGCAGAGCAGGGCGATGAATATCTGGTATTAGGAGCTTTCGGATGCGGTGTATTCCGTAATGATCCGTATGAAGTGGCGACGTGGTTCCGTCAGGTGCTACTAGAAGAGAAGTATGCTTTATTGTTCAAGCAGATTATTTTCGCAGTCTATGATCGTTCCAAAGATCAGCAAGTAATTCAAGCTTTTGAAAAAATATTTAAAGCATGAACATAATAAAATCGCATAAAGTTAACTTATTTCTTATATAAAAGCGTACTTGAATAGATTATTCATAAGGTACGCTTTTTGCTATGAAAAAATAACTTATAACCTAAACTAACCAATTTAGATAACTATCCGATATAATCCATATAGTACCAAAAAAGTATAAAATAATATTTCATACGCGAAGGGGTATACTCATGAAAAAAATGAACAAAGCATGTTCAGGATTAATTGCATTATCTTTGCTAGCAGGATTAACGGTAGCCGTTACACCAACAGTACAAGCACAATCCAGTCAAGCTGGAAGTTATGTAGCTACCAAATCCAAAACAGTATATTACAAAAACTGTAGTGCTGTTCGCAAAGCAGGAAAAGCTCCTTTATACAAAGGACAACCGGGATATAGCAAAAAATTAGATCGTGATAAAGATGGAATCGCTTGCGAATAGTCTATTCCTTTTCCATATAAAAAATAAAAAGGAACCTTTGTCCTCTTCGCAGAGAGTCAAGGTTCCTTTTTTCATTGTATACATAGATATTGAATGATTATAAAAAACTCGATAATACCTGCTGTTTATTTATCTTGGCAATTGTAAAGCAAACGTACTGCCTGACGAAGAACTCTGACGCAATCGCAATTCGCCACCTTGAGCGCGGGCTAACAATTGACTGTAAGTGAGCCCTAATCCTAAGCCGCGTACACTACGCTTTTTGCGATCTCCCCGATAAAAGCGTTCGAAAATATGAGACTGATCTTCAGGGGCTACGCCTGTACCATTATCGGTTACTTCTACATGAATATATTGCTGTTCCGCATACATCCGAATACGGAATTGAATCGGTATACTTTTATCCACAGCCTGTAATCCATTATTAAGCAGATTCACAAAGATTTGCTGAATCCGTAAAGAGTCGCCCATCGTATAAAGTGGTTCTTCAGGCAGATCGAGAACCATATCGACTGGATACGATTCATGTGTTAATTTCCATTGATAAGCAATCTCGGAGATGAGCAGTTGCAAGTGTAACCGATCACTCTGGATCTCTACACTACCAGAAGTAAACGCATTATAATCCAGCAAGTCTGCAATCATACGCTCCATACGCTCTGATTCTTTGAGTGCAATATCAAGAAATTCTTTGGCTTCATCTTGAGTGACCACTTCTTCTCGTACAGCCATCACCAGACCTTTGATCGAGGTAACAGGTGTTTTTAGCTCATGGGTTACACCGGCTAGAGAGAGAGCGCGCCATTCTTCTAACTGTTTCAATCGCTGTGCCATTTCTTCGAAAGACTGCACCAGCTCTGTGATTTCTTGTTCTTTCGTATCTATTTGCAAATTCACATCGTAGTTACCTGCACGAATCTGTTTGGCTGCATTGGCTACTAATTGGATCGGTCGGGATAATTTGCGAGATAACCAGTAGATCGTAAGCCAACCTGAGATAATAAGCGTACTTAACAGAACCACTACTAACACAATTTCATTAGGACTATAGGTCAGAGACTTTTTAGATTGAAGTAACGTCACCTGACCAATCTTGACTCCTTGATCATTATAAATAGGAGTGTTCACAGCCATATACCGATTATCTGTCGGTTCAGCAAGATCAGGCGTTAACTTTTTACTTAGTTTATCTTGCGGAAGATTAGGCATAGAGAATAAGAACTGCCCTTTTTCATTCGCAATCATAATACACATATATTCATCCAGATTAAAAAATTTCAGCCGATTATCAATAATCTTATCCAGCTTATTCGGAATAACTATCGTTCCATTAGCAGATGTAACTCGATCAGCAACTTCTTGTCCGAGTAAACCTGCTGTTTTTAGGCGACTATCCATCGCTGTATCTCGCACCCAATAGACCGCAGCGGTAGCAATAATCAACAATCCGATACATAAAATAATAAAATAACGAATCGTCCAATACGATAAAATAGATGTTTGTTTTGATTTTTTTATTCGCTTAGCCAAAATTGATACCCCATTCCGCGCAATGTTCGAAGTTCACCTGTTTGCGATGACCAGTGAGAAAGTGACTGACGCAATCGTTTGACAGATAGATCGACTGCTCGATCACTCCCGTCGTAATCCATTCCCCAGACCTGTTCAATCAAGTGATCACGAGTAAAGGTACGGTTCGGATGCTCTGATAAAAAAAGTAACAAAGATAAATCACGTGGACTAAGTGCCACTTCAGCACCATTCAAATACACACGTTTGGCTGCCATATCAATCACCAGATTTCCGAAATTACGTTTGCTGATGCCATCATTCCAGTGTGGACGACGACGTAGTACAGCATTTACTCTAGCTACTACTTCTTCAGGCATAAAAGGCTTGGTCATATAATCATCGGCTCCACCATCAAGTCCAGTGAGTCGGTCTTGAATATCGTCACGTGCAGTCAGCATAATCACTGGACAAGCACTTTTACTACGAATCATTTTGAGCAACTCCCAGCCATCCATTCCTGGCAACATAATATCCAGTATCACCAGTGCAGGGGAAGAGGAATTGAATAGCTCTAATGCTTGATGACCATCGGCAGCGCGCAACGTTTCAAACCCTGCTTTTTTCAAATAAGCAGATAGAACGCGGGCAATACCTTCTTCATCTTCTACGATAAGTATTAAGTTCATATTTCAAAGGCTCCTTATATCTACGTTTAGCATGGACTATATTTTAATAAGTACATTATCTGTTGTCTACTTATTGTACCTACCGTTCTTTAACTATCAAGTGATTTTATAATAATCTTTATTTTTTTCTACTTCTTGTACATTTGGACATCTTCTCGACACATTCGCCGTTTAAGATAAGGATATTAAGAAGCATTTATAAAAGGAGATCAAAATCATGAATAAAAAAACAAGAAATATCCTCATTATCGTTGCTATTGTAGTAGTGATCGTGGCGATTGGCGGCTATCAATTTATGAAGAGTTATATGGGGAACAAAGTAGCTATTGAGCAAGTTATTCCAGCGACAAACACTTCTACTGAATCTAGCGGAACAGCAGCCTCTGGCGCAAGTGTAGCAGGAGACCAACTGAATGGCGATTGGAAAATCAATACCGATTCTTCTAAAGTATACTTCTCTGTAACGACTTCACAGGAAACAGTAAACTTTGTAGATAACAAAGTAACGGGTAACTGGACAGTGAATGTAGACGATCCTACCAAAATGGTAGCTGAAGGACAAATCGATATGAGCGCTATTGATTCAGGAACAGCTCAACGTGATGAGCATGTAAAAGAAGCTGATTTCTTCGATGTTGCCAAGTTCCCACAAGCGACTTTCAAAGCTACTTCTTTTGAAGGCTTGCCAACAACATGGACAGAAGGCGCTACTAATGATTTTACAATGAAAGGCACCTTAACTGTTAAAGGTATTGATAAAGATGTAACGGTTGCAGGTAAAGCAGTATATCAAGGTGGACAAATTCTACTATCCGGTACAACGACAGTAACGTTTGAAGATTTTGGCATGAAAAATCCTCACTCGGTAGTATTGAGTACACAAAATGATATTGGTGTTCAACTGGAATTAACATTAGACAAATAAGTCAATCACGTCCAAAGCATTCCGTTCTTATGAACGGGGTGCTTTTTTTGCTATCTTGATGGATAGGTATCATCTATCTTAAAATGTTGTTATCTTGCTTTTACATTCCAAACAGCGTACAAATACATATTCAACAGATATACTACAGATAGAGGTGAATAGCGATGAATGATACCGCAACGCATATAACAGATAGTCCACATATCACTACCGAACAATGGCAAGCAATTGTTAATAATGATTCTTCATATGATGGTCAGTTTTGGTATGCAGTACGGACGACAGGCATATTTTGCCGCCCTTCTTGTAAATCGAAAGCACCTCGACCACAGAATGTAACTATTTTTGCAGATCCCGATCAAGCACTGCATGCTCAGTATCGTCCTTGCAAACGGTGCAAGCCTACAGGAGAACGATTGCCTGATCAGGAGTGGATCGCTGTCATTACACAATATATCGATCAGCATTATACAGAGCCGTTAACATTACATGGGTTAGCAGAAATAGGTCATGGTAGCCCGTATCATTTACATCGTACATTCAAAAAAGTAATGAATATTACGCCGGTAGAGTATATTCAGCGTTGTCGTATCGATCAAGCTTGTCAGGAACTGATTACTACTAATCATAGTATGACTGCAATCGGATTGAATATAGGCATACCGAACACTTCATATTTTGTCACTTTATTCAAAAAGAAAATCGGCATCACGCCCGCACAATATCGCAAACAGCATCATGCTGACCAATCAGTAAAAGGAGAGTAGCGCTTATGACAACAACAGACAACAGAAATAAAGATCTAGCTCAGCCCAATATCTACTGGACACAGATCAATCATCATCTATGGCAATTCTATATTGCAGCCTCAAGCAATGGACTATGTTATGTAGGCTCGCAAGGTCAACCCTTTGCAGAAATGGAGACATGGATACACACTAGACGCAGTGGAAGTGTTCTAGTCGAAGATAAGCAGAAGCTTGAACCGTATGCGAAGCAATTAATTCAATATCTACAGGGAGAGCGTCAACAATTCACGATTGCTCATGATTTTCAAGGGACCCCTTTTCAACTACAAGTGTGGCAAGCATTGTTGCAGATTCCTTATGGACAGACATGGTCATACTCGGATATCGCTCAGCATATCGGACGACCTGCGGCAGTACGCGCAGTTGGAGCAGCGATCGGAGCGAATCCTTTTCTAATAACGATTCCTTGTCACCGGGTTATTGGCAAAGGCGGAGCATTAACAGGATATCGCGGAGGACTGGATATGAAAACAACGTTATTGGATTTGGAAAAAGAACTGCTTCCAGCAGGGGAAACAATATAGGTATACGTCTTAGCTATCCTTTTGTACTATCAAATAAATTGGAGTTTTAAATGATCGTTCGGTTAGATTATCCAATGTTATCAAGGAGGTATTATTATTCGCGAGCAAATACTAGCTAAAGTAGATCATGATTATCAGAAATTTGCATCAAGCTTGCTACCCACAATTACAAATATATTAGGAGTACGTATACCGCAGTTGCGGATCATGGCTCAGCGCATTGCCAAAGCCGATTGGCGTACGTATTTACAAGAAGCAGAGCAGGAATATTTTGAAGAAGTGATGCTACAAGGAATGGTCATCGGGTATGCAGAGATGGATATTGATGAACGATTACAATATATCACTTCATTTGTACCGAAAATTGATAATTGGTCTGTATGTGATCGATTCTGTGGTGGGCTAAAATGTACAACATTCCATCAGCAACAAGTATGGAATTTCATTACACCTTATCTTTCTTCTGAGCATGAATATGAAGTTCGCTTCGCAGTCGTGATGTTACTGACGTATTATGTAGATGATGTCTATATTCAAGAAGTATTGGAACGCTTGGATCGGATTGAGCATAACGGATATTATGTCAAAATGGCTGTCGCATGGGCGATCTCGATCTGTTATATTCATTTGCCTGAACCGACGATGCATTATTTGCAGCATAATCACTTAGATATATTTACGTACAATAAATCGTTACAGAAAATAACCGAATCATATCGAATAGATTCCGATACCAAAACAAAGATACGCCTGATGAAACGCAAATCAGCACAGTCATAAATACAGCTACACAAGTAATAAATATCATACGATCAAAAAGGGCTACAGGTAAAAATGTAGTCTTTTTGTGCATTTTATAACAGATAAATTTACGAAATTGTTTTTTGTTTTTATCAATCGTAACAAAAATGTGATCTGAAAGTAGCTATTGAAGGATGAATTGTATTGCGCATATTAGATATAATAATGACGAGAGATGTCGAAAGTACATAAGATAAGGGAGAGGGAAACATTATTATGTCACGTTATCAAAAATGGATGTTAGTTACGATTTTAATTGGATTGTTGATTCCGCAATTCGCTACACATACTGTGGTAGCCAGTGCACACACAAGCAAAAATGCTACAAAGAGTCAAAGTACTACACGTTCTGAGAAAGCAGAAAAAGTTATTTATCTAACATTTGATGATGGCCCAACAGCGCATACAATGCAATTGCTAGATATATTGGACAAATACGATGCTAAAGCAACATTCTTTATGTTAGGACCTCATATGGAACAGTATCAGACAGCAACCAAGCGTATTGTAAAAGAAGGCAATGGACTGGGATTGCATGGAGTTACTCATGTTGTCAAAAAATTCTATAATTCACCATTCAGTGCTTATAAAGAAATGCGTGATGCAAACGAAAGTCTGTATGAAGTAGCTGGTGTTCGTACCAGTCTTGTGCGTACGCCTTATGGTAGTAAGCCTTATATGAAACAAGGTTATCGTGATGTGATGCTGAATCAAGGTGGCTTCCATCTATGGGATTGGAATGTAGATTCATTGGATTGGAAATACAAAAAAGATCATCAACGTGTCTACAAAAATATTATGAGTCAGGTCAATTCTGTAGAAAAACGTGGTACAGCTCCTGTTGTATTGATGCATGATCAACCTGCTACACTTAAAGTATTGCCATTAGTATTAGAAACGTTGAAAAAAGATGGTTATACGTTCAAAGTACTAAGCAAACAAAACCATCCGGTCAATTTCTGGAATGACGAACGTTAATTATAGCTAATGTACACAAATACCCTGCCCTTTCTCACAGACAAGTACTGTGATAGAAAGAACAGGGTATTTTTTTGGCTGTGATCGATTATATTTCTTCATGATGATCGATACTGACCATACAATGATATCAATCTATAAAGCTTGTATTTGTTGTTGATACAGTGCAAGATTATCTGCATCATAGCAGACAAAAACGATCTGTTGTAATGTAGTGTCTGGATGTTGTTCTACATACTCTTTTACTGTTTGCAAAGCGATTGTAGCTGCTTCTTTTTTGGGGAAATGATAAATCCCTGTACTGATATTAGGAAAAGCAATCGATGTAAGCTGATGCTCATCTGCTAGCTGAAGAGAGTGAACATAACAATCAGCCAGTAACTGGCGTTCATTGTTAGACCCTCCATTCCATACCGGGCCTACCGTATGAATAACATGCTTGGCTGGCAAGCGTCCGGCTGTGGTGATTACAGCTTCTCCTGTCGGGCAGCCGCCTTGACGATTACGAATCTGCTGACATTCTTCTAGAATAGCAGACCCACCTGCGCAATGAATAGCTCCATCAACACCACCACCTCCAAGAAGACTAGAGTTAGCAGCATTCACAATAGCATCAACGTGTTGGACTGTAATATCTCCTTGAAGTAGTCCAATCTGAATATTATCCATATCTTCTCCTCCTAGCAATGATGGATCAGATCTATTTCACATATTCAGATTTACTCCCATGTATCTGTATATCATTAACGCATCGGTGAGAAATCTTGAATATCTTCCATCATCTGATCGATCTGTGATAATGTATCTTCGCTCAAACTAATATTTACCGCTTCTACATTTTCTTGAATCTGATGAGGCTTGGAAGCACCGATAATTGCTGAACTGATACCAGGTTGACGAAGAACCCAGGCAAGTGCTAATTGCGATAATTTGATATCCATACTTTGAGCCAATTGATCTAATTTGCCGACTACTTCCAGTACATCATCTCGTAGATAGCTATTGATAACATGGTTGACTGAATCATCGGCTGCGCGTGTTCCAGCGGCTGGTGCTTGACCTGGTTTGTATTTACCTGTCAGAATACCTTGAGCAAGAGGGGAGAAGACAACTTGTCCCAATCCATGTTGCTCGGATACACCTAGAACTTCATCTTCAATATAACGCTCAAATAGATTATAAATCGGTTGGTTAGCCGCAAGTGGGCGTAAGCGTAGACGATCTGCAATATGAGCCGCATCACTGATCTGCGCAGCTGTCCATTCACTTACAGCACTATACAAAATTTTGCCTTGTGATGTAAGATCATCTAGTGCACGTAATGTTTCTTCCGTTGGTGTCTCTGTATCGAATCGATGGCAGAAATAAACGTCGATATAATCTGTACCGAGACGCTTGAGACTGGCTTCGCATTGTTCCATAATATGCTTACGTGACAATCCGTGGTCATTCGGCCCATCGCCCATCGGGAAAAATACTTTGGTGCTCAATACATAACTAGAACGTTCATAGGAACGAAGAGCCGCTCCAATCGCTTTTTCACCTTCACCACGGTTGTAAGCGTTTGCGGTATCGAAAAAGTTAATCCCTAATTCAAAAGCAGTGCGTACGCAATCATCGGCTGCTTGCTGTTCTGCCGCTGTGCCATATGTTAACCAGCTTCCAAGGCTGATCTCACTAACTTTCAGTCCTGTACGACCCAAATTACGATATTTCATTATAAACGCTCCTCTGTTATGTAGATTCATCAATCATCGTCAGCTACCGTAATAACTCACTTCTTTTATCATTAACGAAAAAAAATGATTCGTCAACCTTATATCACATAAGAAAGCAGGGATATATATGTCACCCCGATCACTTTTGCAACAAGGATTAGCTATTATTGCTGATTGTCAGAAGCAGACAGGAGATATCTGGGATGCTCATTATGGAACAGCTAGTATAGCAGCATCGTTTCTAGCGAAATCTTCTTCGATCACTACTGAAGTCGCGCAAGCGATAATCAATCAAGCAGAACAGATGGTTAGAGAGCATACACAGGAATCTAGCGAGGCTTTATTGATAGAGTCTGTACCTGTCACTTATGCTGAAGCGTTATCTATTATTCTACCTGCATTAGATGCCAATATCGATCAACTGCATTGGGTCGGGCATAATGTGATCTATACTGCTGTCTCATTACTTGCTATTCGAGAACTAGAAGCATGGGGAAGTCTAGAACATATCACACATATTCAGCAATTAATTCAAGCTTTTGATCGCACCATTGCTGGACGTTCATGGATTGGATACAAAGCATCTGAAGTGAAAAAATTAGAGATTACTGTCACCGATTCCTTTCCAAGTATCGAATCTCCTGCGCAGTTGTCAGCGTTTATTTTGCAAGAATTAGCAGAGACCGACCCTATCTATATCGCCGAAGCTCATCACGATCTGATCGGTCATACGTTAACCTTTTCTCATGCGCTAAATATATTGCATGATCTAGGACAATCTTCATTATTTAGACGTGGATTGCATCCTTTATTACAAATGTGCAAAGTGTTGCGAGCTAGTCGTCACTGGGATGGACACACAACAGATACACATAGACATAGACTGTATTCACCTGTAGATCGCTTGCCACTTCAACAGGCTATTCCTGTACTTTTTCGCTATACAGACATTGAATTCTGGCAACAAAATCTAGCGAAAGCCGATTGGGATTATGGACATCATTTCAAATTTGTCTGGAGTTATAACGATCATATTCAGCGTGCACCACAATGGAGTCAGGCGACAGCTATACCTTTTCATTGCTTAATTCATGGAATACAGGAGGAGAACAGATGATTACATTGATGATAGCAGATGATGAAGCGATGACTCGTAGAGGGCTTGAAATGTTAGATTGGCATGATCATGGATTTCAATTGATTGGCATAGCTGCGAACGGAATCGAAGCCAGACAATTAAGTCTTACACAAAAACCTGATCTATTGCTTACCGATATTCGTATGCCAGGCATGGATGGGTTAGCACTTATGGACAGTCTGAATCAGCAACAATGTGCACCTAAAGTGATCTTTATTACCGCTTATCATCAATTGGATTATGCGCTCAAAGCGATTCAGTTGGGAGCATTAGGATTTGTGTTGAAGCCGACTGATCCAGATGAGATTATCGCTGCTTGTCTCAAAGCCAAAGCAATGATTATAGAAGAACGCCAGCGGCAGAGTACAGAAGAAGAGTTACGTGACCAGTTGGAAGAATATGCACTGACTTTACAAGGCAAGCATACCGCTCATCCTGATCAGCCTTCGCTACATCCTGTGATTCAGCAGATGCTACAAACAATGGAAAAGCAATATATGAAAGATATTACTATCGAACAGATGGCAGACAAAAATCATTTTAATGCAGACTATTTAAGTCGGTTATTCAAAAAAGAAACAGGCGATAATTTCTTGAATACGCTTACAAGGATTCGGATGCAAAAAGCCGTTCAATTGCTTGGCAATTCTCATCTGGAAATTTACAAAATCGCCGAGCAAGTCGGGATTCGTGATGCTCGCTATTTTGGACAAGTATTCAAAAAAAGATATGGATTAACACCGAATGAATTTCGCAAAAAAGGAGATCATCCTCATGCTTGAAGTGATGTTATATCGACTGATTCAAGCGGCTCGTGATCTTAATATTCGCAATAAATTATTTATCGCTTTTATCGTACTGAATCTGATTCCGTTAGCAGTGATAAGTGTCTGGACGTACCAGAAATCTAGTTCGCTTATTCAAGAACAGACTAATATTTATACGATGGATATGCTAAGTGAAGTTAGTAAAAATATAGAACTGCATATGCATGATATTGAGCGATTGTATTATTCGATTTTTACCAATCAAGAAATTCGCAAATCGCTCAAAGCAGTCAATCGACAACAATGGACAGATCTGCAATACGTCTCTGCGGATAAGCAGATACGTAATATTTTGTATGGATTAATCAGCGATCGAGAAGACGTAGAAGGGGTTAGTCTGTATGCGCTCAACGGCACTTCTTTTCAGACCAGTATGTATGCCAAAAAATTAGACTTGCGTGATCAGAACTGGCAAGTGCTTCAACGTAATCGTGGTGATTTATCCTGGTTCAATCCTTCAGGGCAACAATCGGTAGTCGCCGCTGTAAGTACTATTTATGATGTCGATAGCCTGCAAAAGATAGGCTATTTTTTGTTGACTTATCATGAGGAAGCTCTCTATAAAGTGTACAGTCAGATTAAGCTCAATGAACAGGGTGAGCTATTTATTATTGATAGTCATGGACAGATTATCTCAAGCAGGCACAAAGAACTGATTCACCATACCCCATCAGAATCGTATTTACAAAAGATTATTACCAGTGGTGATACAGGTGATTTTGCAGATGATATTGATGATAAACAGCAGATAGTATCGTACCAACGTATTCAGAATACAGATTGGAAAATTGTAAGTATTATTCCGACGGCTCGCTATTCGGAACAATCGATTATGCTGCAACAATGGATGATTATTTTGTTTGTCGTTGTTGCTTTGATCACTCTTATTTTGGGCTATTATTTGTCAGTCAGTATTTCCAGACCGATTCGTCAATTATCTTCGATTATGAAAAATACCGAACGTGAAAATTGGTCGATTAGCTTTAATTATCCGTCACGAGATGAGATAGGTATTCTTAGTCTGAACTTTAATCGTATGATCGCTCGTATTCATTATTTGATCAATCAAGTGTATGAAGAAGAACGTCTACGTCAGCAATCTCAGCTCAAATTTCTGATGTTCCAGATCAATCCGCACTTTTTATTCAATACGCTTGAAACGATGAATTGGATGGCACGCATCGAAGGGGTACCGGAAGTAGGTAAACTGTCCAAAGCGTTAGGCGATCTAATGCGAGAAGGAATTAAAGGCAAAGATTTTATTACACTGAGTGAAGAATTAGAAAGCGTCAAAAAATACATTTATATTCAAAAAGTAAGATATGTCGATAAATTTGATATGCAATATGATATTGATCCAGCGGTACTGTCTGTTATTGTACCGCGGTTTATTTTGCAACCGATTATTGAAAATGCGATTGTACATGGATTAGAGATGCAGATGGATAATGGACATATTCGTATTCATGCGTATGAAAGTGAAGATACGCTGGTGTTAGCGATAGCTGATGATGGATTGGGAATGAGCACCGCTCAACTGGAAACGTTACGTCATTATCTGGAAAATCCTTCGGATTCTACATTATCAGGTATAGGGCTACTCAATGTGCATCAACGAATACAACTGCATTATGGAGAAGAATATGGTCTGAAGATTAACAGTATAGAAGAGCAAGGGACAACGATCATTTTGCGTATTCCTAATAGACTTTTAATGGAAAAAAGGTCGGAATTTTCAAGCTAAATGTCAGAAATACCACATGGTCGATATGCCGATCACCTTATATGATGAAAGCGTATTCTATACCGAAAGCATGAGAGGATGAAAAGAGTCATGACAAAGGGGTATTGGAAAAAAAGTATCGGTGTACTCACAGGTGTTCTTTTATTAAGCAGTGTACTTGCAGGATGTGGAAATAGTTCAGAATCCTCTACAGGATCAGGTTCTACAGGAGGAACAAGTGAAACGGTTATCTATGACTGGCAAAATGCAGATAGTTATGTGTATAAGATGTCGGAACAACTAGCCAAAGAATACAATGAACGTAAAGATGCGACAACCACGATGAAAGTACAGCATATTCCGGGAACTGATCGGTATTATCCGAAGCTTAATGCAGAGCTTGCAGCGAATGCAGGCCCGGATGTATTTGTAAGTCACGCTGCTGGTAAGTTAAAAACATATGCAGATTCGGGCAGAATTATGGATTTGACCGAGATTTTAAATGCAGATCCTGAATGGAAAAAAAGCTTTACTTCAGGGGCATTCAATCTACTGACATTTGATAATAAAGTGTATGCGATCCCGACAGCATTTGCGACAGTACCTCTTTTTTATAACAAAGAAATTTTTGCAAAATATAATCTGACTCCACCAACTACTTACGAAGAACTCAAAAATGTTATTAAAGTACTTAAAGATAATGGTGTTACACCATTTGCATTTGGAGCCAAAGAATCATGGACAAGCGCTCTATTTAGCGAAATGGTAGCGAATCGAATCGGTGGAGACGAGCCATTTAACAAATTGATGGAAGGAACAGGCACATGGATGGACCCTTCGTATATTCAGACAGGAAATGTAATGAATGAATTACGAGATATGGGTGCTTTTCCTTCTGGATTCTTGGGATTGGATAATACTGCAATTACGAATATGTTCAAAAATGGTGAAGCGGCTATGTTCGTGATGGGAAGCTGGGCAGTAGGTTCAGTAGAAGCAGCAGATTCCAAAGTTCAAGGCAAAATAGGAATCGCCAAATTCCCTACATTTGAAGGTGGTAAAGGTGATCTAAACACATGGTTAGGGCAACCTAGTTACAACCTAGTCATTCGTGCGAATACCAAAAATAAAGATGCGGCTCTTGAATATATCAAAGCTTGGACAAGTAATGATGTCCAGACCAAATTGGCAGAAGAAAATGGAGATATTCCAGCAGTCAATGTGAAGCTGGATAAAGACAAAGTGCCTGCTGTTGCACAAGATTTGCAAAAAGAAATGTCTGATATGAAAGGCATGTTTATTTTCTACGATGTAGGTCTAGGCGCGAAGATCGGCGATGAATACAATACAACAATTCAAGCGATATTAGCAGGACAAGCACCGGAAGAAGCTTTTCAAAGTCTAGAACAATTCACTCAAGATAACAAAGAATAAAAAAACAGCAAAGTATTCATTACAAAAAAATACAGTAAGAAATCATAATTCTCTGGCATCTGAATGATAAGGAGCCTTAGTGATAGTGATTTCTTACTGCTTATTCCTCAGCTAGATAATCTGCAAAGTAAATATTAAACACCATTGTAGTTCTGGAAAGGCGGAAAATGATGGAACGAATGTTACGAAATAAGTCAGCAATTATTGTATTTTTGTTGCCTGCATTGCTACTGTATACAGCGATCGTGTTTATTCCGATTGTGGCTTCGATTTACTTTAGCTTTTTCAAATGGGATGTTATTAGTCCGATGAAATTTATCGGTCTGGATAATTACACACGTATGTTTACCAGAGATTCGGTCTTTTTTACCAGTATCAAAAATATGATGATTTTATTGTTTGTCAGTCTGGTTATTCAGCAAGGACTCGGGTTTTTGCTTGCTATTTTGATTACAGGTTCGATCAAAGGCAAAGAATGGTTTAAAAATATTTTCTTTTTTCCAGCGGTTATCTCTAGTGTGGCTGTAGGGATGATGTGGAGCTTTATCTATAATCCTGAAATTGGCATGCTTAATAAATTGTTAGAAGTGCTGGGGATGTCCTCACTGGCTAACGATTGGTTATCTCAACCGGATACAGCAATGTGGGCGGTATCTTTTGTGGTGGGCTGGCAATACCTCGGGTATACGATGATTCTGTATATTGCTGCTATTCAGAATATCCCTGCGCATATTTTTGAATCGGCTCGGATCGATGGTGCGGTGGGTTGGAAAGTTGTTTGGCATATGACGATTCCACTGGTACAACCGATTATGAAAGTAACAACGATTCTGATAACAATTGGTTCACTCAAGTTCTTTGATCTCGTATTTGTCATGACAGGTGGAGGGCCTGCCAATCAGACACAGGTACTCGCTTCTTATCTGTATGGTAGATCATTCCGTCAATTTGAATACGGGTATGGAGACGCCTTGTCAGTGATCTTGTTGTTAATGTGTCTGGCGGCAACAGTACTGATCAATATGATTTTCCGCAAATCAAGTATTGAATATTAAATCGGATAGCGATGGGGGTGAACAGGAAGGATGAAATCTTCGCCTTATGTAGAGACAACCAAACAGCAAAGTAATGTAGATACACGACGTTTTTTTCCGCTAGGTAAAATCATGATTTATGCTGTGCTGTGTTTTGTAGCGATTTTCTATGTATATCCATTGTTATGGTTATTGCTTAATTCGCTCAAAGAAACACCTGAAATCTATACTAATCCATGGGGATTGCCCCAACACTGGATGTGGAGTAATTATTGGAATGCTTGGACAACAGGTAATACAGGCAGATATCTGCTGAACTCGGTCTGGATTTCTTCAGCTACTTTGGTCGCTGTACTGGTATTTAGTGCGATGTCGGCATATGCTTTAACCAAGTTACGTTGGAAATTATCAAAAGCGACGTTTGTTTATTTTCTATTAGGAATGATGGTTCCGATTCATGCGACATTGATTCCACTGTTTGTATATTTTACCAAAGTCGGATTAGTGGATTCTCAGTTCGGTCTGATTCTGATTTATATTTCATTTGGGTTGCCAGCGGCTGTACTGGTATTGTGCGGATTTTTTACAGGTATTCCGAAAGAAATGTTGGAAGCGGCTGTGATGGATGGCTGTACAGTGTATAGTATTTTTTGGCGGATCGTTATACCGATCTCGAAGCCTGCGCTGATGACAGTTACGATTTTGAGTTTTGTTGGGGTGTGGAACGAGTTGTTATTAGCACTTGTCTTTATTTCCGATCCTGACAAACTCACGCTTCCTGTTGGTCTGACCCGTTTTGCAGGGGAATATACAACCGATTATGCACCGATGTTCGCAGCGATTATGATCGCTACCATTCCAACAGTAGTTTTATTCGCTGTGTTCAACAAACAAGTATTAGCTGGAATGGCTGAAGGTGCGATCAAAGGTTAAGTTTTATCGACTTAATTGACTAGAAACACAAGTAGAAGTGCAAAAAGATCTGCACTGATCCTAATACAAGCCCTGTAATAGCAAACGCTCTACCATGTGTAGTACGAATCGAAATAAGACTAAACGTGAGCACAAGAATAAGTAATTATTCTTCATACATTTTTCAGCTAATCTTAAGCTAGTTTCCATAAAGAATTCATATACATTGGGTATAATATAAGTATAGAGTTCGTATTCTGGAACTGGAGTGATTACAATGAGTGAAGAATTTTTGGATGAATTACACAAAATTAGCCATGATGATGATTGGCGCTATAAATTGTTAATGCAAGGTGTTAAGCAGACACTGGCGACTCGCAAAAGCGAAAGTGCGCTGAAACGATACATGAGACGTAAAAGCAAGCATATTACCGCAATCTGGAAATAAACGAAGAGTGCTATCGATTGGGTAAGTTGCTATTTAATCGAAAAATCACTTTGATTTGAAGATCTCATGTATATGTGTAATGTCTACTTATTATGTCGAGATTTTATAATGATAAAGGTATATTATTATCTTCTGTGCATGTTGTTCGGGATAATAGACGAGCGATCAGTTCTCTACGACTGGTCGTTTTTGTTTTGCTAAAAATAGATTTGAGATGATCTTGCACAGTATACGGTGAAATATGCAAAATATCAGCAATTTTGCGTGTTGATAATCCTTCGATCACTTGATCGACAATCTGTTGTTCACGTTCAGATAAATGATAAGCTTCCATCATCCACGGCAAAATATCAAGTGGAGAAGCCGATTGGATCGCTATCATCAATTGGATACCGGTGGTCTTGCCATACAGACCATACGCTGTAATATGTACATAATCATGTTGACGTACAGGTACACATACTTGAATCGGTGAGTTCTCTGTCGAAGGGTGCTCCCACTGATGTGATGATTTTGCTGTATGAGTATAATCAGCTAATGCCATACTGGCTACCGCAAGAATAGGACGTGGAAGTACAGATTCGGTAATGCCTTCATGTTGACGTAATACGTCTAACCAGTGGCAAGTATCCGAATTGGATGACAACAATTCTAATTGTTCGGAGAACATCATAATGCCAGGCGAACGTAATTTGATCTCATTGACAAAAGGAATCGCTAGACTGAATTGACGCAAATGCCGGGCAATCACAGGAGCAATTTCACTTAATACACCACATTCTTGTTCGCTAAATAAAGACTGATCTTTTTTCCGAAAAAGGGTCAAATATCCCCAGCATTTACCTTTATACAATAACGCTGCCCGTAATTCATCTCCAAAGCCAGCAGGCTCCAAAATATCTCGATATCGCGAACTCTGTTCAGGTTGACCTTCTGTAATATGATGCAATGTCACTACAGGATGATCAGAATAAACCAGTTCATCGTAGTGATTGATATCTTCATGTCCGTATTCATAAGCTAACAATTGATGATGAATCGACTCGATATTGTGTTCGACTACTGCTCCAGTAGACAGTAAGCGATACGGATCAATATTTGTACAACAAGCACCTGCAAAAGGAATCATTGGTTTTAATTCTTCTAATAAAGAGTGGATATACGCATAAGAAGAATGAGAACGTTGCGCGAATTCTTCGAGCTTTTGCATGTAAGTCTGTGTATTCATAATGATCGCCTACCTTTGTTAGATTTCTATCCTATCAGTTCTATCTTTGCTCATGTGTGCGATACAAATCCCATCTTTCTGGGATAGTGATCTTACGATAACTGTATATACTTAATAATAGTTACCGATTATACCAGAAGGAGCATGACGATGACCAATTCCGATATATCTATAAGCTGTAACAATTCCCCAGCAGAACAGTACATGGAGCGTATTTATCACAAGATTCCAGATTATGAGTATCTATACAGGCTAACAGAAGATGGACTGCCAGTGCAATCAAGGCATAAATCATATCCAAAATATAGAGATAAACAGTAGGGGTGTAACCGATGGAAAAAGAACAGATTGTTGTTGTAGGAGGATATGGAAGTGTAGGGCAGACTATTTGTCAGCGCTTGAGTGAATTATTTCCAGAACAAGTGTATGCTGCGGGAAGAAATATAGCCCGAGCAGAGCAATTTAGCCGTGCAACTCATGGAAAAGTAAAACCTTTACAATGGGATATCCAGCAACATCCAGCTAGTACTATAGATCATGATTATGTAGAATCAAATATCATTATCCAGCCTCATATTCAAGATCAATTTGAACAATTATATCAATGGTCAAACGTAAAATTAGTTATTATGTGTCTGGATCAGCATGATACGATATGGGTGCAATATTGCTTGAGTGCAGGTATTCATTATATTGATATTTCGGCTAAAGATTCTTTTCTATCTCAGCTAGAACAACTGAATTCAGCTTCTTGGCAAGCGACAGCATTACTGAGTGTAGGGCTGGCACCGGGATTAACCAATTTACTAGCACAGTATGTCTGTACCTTATTGGATCATATCGATCATCTAGAATTGTCTGTTGTATTAGGATTAGGAGAACATCATGGTCAAGCAGCGATCGAATGGACAGTCGAATACCTTTTTTTCGGTGAAAAAGCAAGGAGAATGGAGCGAAGTTCATAGTTTTACCGAAGGACGCAAGGTGTCATTGGGCACAGCATTACCTTATCAATATGTATATCGTTTTCCATTTTCAGATCAACAAGCATTAGCCAGAACAACAGAGATACCAACCATATCTACACGTCTTGGATTTGATTCAGTAGCAATAACCAGAATAATCGCTGGTCTGCAAAAAATAGGCTGTTTTCGTTTATTATCAATCCCATGGATACGTAGAGCTATTGTGGCTATATTTAGCAATGTGCATATAGGGATTGAGCAATATGGTATCAAAGCAGAAGCGATTGGCTTATACGACAATCAATCAGTATCGGTCTCTGGTTGGGTAACAGGTTATCATCAGTCGATTGTTACTGCTGAAGTGACAGCGATTGTCGCAGAGATACTCTATACTTCAAATATGCCTTACGGTATTTATCATCTACAACAGCAAATAAGCTGGGAGCAAGTCATCACACGTCTGCAACAAGTGATTCATATCGAGTGGGGAATAGAACATGATCCAATCGATAGAGCTGAATCTTCAATATCAGTTCAGCTCTAAATGATTGATTATACATCACTGGATTTATCTATAAAAGGATCTACTAAAGAGTCTGCAAAAATTGACGCATGCGTTCTAATGCTTCATCTAATTGCACAGAAGATGTAGCGTAAGAGCAACGTATAAATCCTTCGCCACCTTTACCAAATGCTGTACCCGGTACAGCCAATACACCCACTTCTTGTAACAATCGACCTGCAAACTGTTCTGAAGTTAAACCTGTATGAGCGATAGAAGGGAAAGCGAAAAAGGAACCGAGTGGTTCATGACATTGTAGCCCGATTTGACGTAATCCTTGTACAAAAGATATACGACGAGCATTATAAGAAGCCATCATTTCATCTTTTGCAGCTAGACCATGAGGTTTGAGCGATTCCAGCGCAGCAATCTGACCTAGAATCGGTGCACACATAACGGTATATTGATGGATTTTGAGCATAGCTTGAATTAATTCTTCAGGGCCACAAGCATATCCAATACGCCAACCAGTCATAGCAAAAGCTTTGGAAAAGCCACTAAGTAACAACGTGCGTTCTTTCATACCCGGTAGACTTGCAAAACTCACATGCTTTTGCCCGTATGTTAATTCTGCATATACTTCATCGGTAATCACAACTAGGTTATGATCTTCGACGATCTTAGCAATCGGCAACCAATCTTCATACGTCATAATTCCACCTGTCGGGTTACTCGGATAGCTCAAAATCAATATTTTGGAACGTGGTGTGAGACTTGCAAGTAGTGAAGCAGGTGTCAATTTGAAATTGTGCTGAGCAAACGTCTCTACCTCAACAGCAACACCGCCACCTAGATTCGTAATCGGTGAATACGATACATAACAGGGAGCAGGGACAAGAATCTCATCACCTTCATTAATCAATACACGTAATGCTAGATCAAGTGCTTCACTGCTACCGATGGTCACCATCATTTCATGGACAGGATTGTAATTAACTTTGAAATTCGTATGCAAGTAATCAGCGATACTTTCGCGCAATTCAGGTAAGCCAGCATTATGAGTGTATGTTGTTCTGCCTTCTTCTAGCGCACGAACACAAGCTTCACGTACTAGACGAGGTGTAGGAAAATCAGGTTCACCGATACCAAGTGAAATAATATCGGTACGTTCTGACGAATAATCAAAAAATTTGCGAATACCTGAAGGTTTCATTTGCTGTATAGAAGGGGTTAAAAATTGGCTAATAGTTGATGTTGTCATGGTTGTTCCTCCTCAAAAGTCTTTGAATAGTGAATAACGATCTGTTCACGTATAAGATTCAGTAGAGGATGAGGGAAAAGAAAACAAAAAAGACCCGTCCCTAAAAAGGGACGAGTCTTTTACCCGTGTTACCACCCTAGTTCCACTTTGTGCGTACACAAAATGACACTCTGCTACGTATCTATCAATACGTGTTCCCGTTAACGCTGGACATGCGGCAGCACCTAGTTGGTTATTTCAGCCTGCTTCTCGGAGATGGCTTCAGCTAGCATCTGAACGTTGGTTTGCACCGTACCCAACTCTCTGTAGATCAGATTACAAGCGTACTCTTTCTCGTCATAGAATGTGTATATATTTCATCATTATTTATAAGTGGAATCATTACATGCAATAGATAAAAACGATTAGCGATTGATCGATCAAAATCGTAGGCTTAGTATAATCCCTCTTTTTTAGAATTGCAATACCTGAATTGGAAAATAAGAATTTGGGAGACTGGATTACGCTGTGATTTTGTTCAAGTTGATCATTAGATTTTTCAATAGTTTTTGCAGAAATAATCAAATAGATCTGTAGATTATTCAATTAATTCTAACGATTCTTCAATTTGTAAGCGCTATCTTTGTAATATGCTTAAGAAGCTCACAAACGAACTGTTTATTATTCTTATCATAAAAGGAGAGAACAGGATGAAGAAAAAAGCAAGATCGGTATGCAGTAGTATTGGAATTGCGATCTTAATGTTATCCCTTTTACTGCCATGTTTTCAAAGCCCTCTTTTGGCAGCAACTTCAACAGCAGTGTCAGCAGACGTTAACCGCACAGTCACTATTAACACCTCAAATGTAGTTCAGTCCGACTTTTTGGGAATCGGCGTTAATATTATTCCAACCAATCTGATGGCGCTGGGTGCTAAATATGGATATAACGACGCTTATTGGGCGATGGATACGCAACGGATTCATCAATTTCAACCCAAAGTAGCTCGTGTCTGGTTTCAATTGGATTGGATGGAACCAAGTAAAGGAACATACACATGGAACAGTGAAAAAATGCAAAAATTTTATCAGTATATTGATGCCTTAAAAGCGTCAGGAACCGAAGTGGAATTGAACTTTGGATGGAAAGTAGGTTCCAGTATTCAAAGCTGGTTTAACTTTCCTAATCTAAAAGATCCATATGTCAGCGCACCGACTGATCTACCGGCGTATGCTCGTTCTGCTTCAGCATTGTTGAACGAATTAATCAATAAGCGTGGATACGACAATATCAAATATATGACTTTTTATAACGAACCTAATGGAAGCTGGGATTTTGAAGGACCTACCGATCAGAAAGCGTATTTTGCTCAAATGTCTCGGGCAGTTAGTGAACAGTTAAAAGCAGATGGATTACGTGATCGGATTCAGTTATGGGGACCGGAAGAAACAGGAGCGCTCGATTGGACACAATACATGAAGCAAAATGCAGACGATGTCTTTGATGCATATACTTTTCATGTCTATGGAGCCAGCTATAACGATCTGGGAGCACGAATCGCAGAACGCAAATCAGCAGTTGGTTCCAAGCCGATTGTGATGACTGAATTTGGATGGGGCGATGATAATGCGAGCAATTGGGATTCAGGCTTTGCCAATTCTGTCATTCGCGCTGCTAATGATGGTCTGCAAGGAGCACTAATGTGGCAACTTAACGGTGCATGGACTTCTGATCCTGATGGTGATACAAACGGCAGTTATACGATGTGGGATGGATTACCGTTAGGACTAAAACCTAACAAAACCTATTATTCTGCCGGATTGTTAGCTAGATATGTACCTGAACACAGTCAGGTGCTTACAGTAAATACAGGCGGAGCCAGCGATATTCGTGCAGCCGCTTTCAAAGCCAAAGATGGTAATTATACGATTGTATTGGAATCGAAAAGTGGACAAAGTAAAAATGTTACGTTCGATTTTGGAACAACCATGATCGGCAAAACTTTTTACAAAATGAATTATCAAGATGATGTACAGCGCGATGGTAACGCGTTATTGCCAGCAGTAGAAAATTCATTTACAGCGAACCAATCATTCACCGATTCTGCTATCAATAGCGAATATAACGTGTCTATTTATACAACAGCGAAGCCACAGGCACAGGTGAAGATGACACCGATCGAATCAACCGTAGCTTCAGGCAGTACATTAACATTGAATGCGACAGTGATTGACGCTAGTTATAGTCAGACAAGTGTAGCAGCAGATACGTATACTACAGACGATATATTACCTGTTACTGAAAATGACGTAAAAACGAAAGTTGAACAGGATATTGTCAATAATGATTCGACCACTACAGCAACTTCAGATACGTATGCTACTCCAGCCGAAGAATATACACTTTCTTCTGCATCGACAGATGTGACCTGGAGTGTGGTTGGATCAGGCAATGGCACAATCAGCAGTACCGGCGTATATTCTCCACCTGATGTGACGACCGAGAAATTGGTAGCTATCAAAGCGACAAGTGTAGCAGACCCGAATGGATATGGAATTGCTTTAATCAAGGTTATTCCGCAATCGATAGCAAGTCGGGTAGACGCACCAACACTGAGCTTAAAGTCCGGTGTGTATGATACATCTGAAGCGGTCACTGTAAAAACAGGCACAGCAGGAGCAGAGATTCGTTATACGTTAGACGGTAGTGTGCCTACCACTTCTTCAAGTCTTTATACCAAGCCTGTTATTTTACCTGAAGGTGGAACAAAAGTATTCAAAGCAAAAGCGTTTAAATCAGGATTAACTGCTTCGGGTGTTACTTCTGCTTTGTACAAAATATTGCAAAATAGCACAGGACCTGAAGGGTATCAATTCTGTATGTATGAAGGGGGTACATGTAGTTTTGACGGCACAGCCAGTGTAGCCTATGGAGCAGATGGATTATTCAAATATGGCACATTTACGAATGGCGTAGCATGTACAGATGAAGCTTTTGGTGGTGATCCAACACCTAATCTACCGAAGCGTTGCTATTATACCAATGATGTACCCGAGCAGACACCTGTTGTAGCGATCTATAATACAGGCTTTGAAAAGCCAACAGTGTCTACAACCAAAACAGGGCCGTTTACAAGTGGTTGGACATTCGATAGTCGGTCTGGAGTACAGCGAAACGGCAGTGCTTTTGGCGCAACTACAGCACCGGAAGGACAACAAACCGCTTATCTCAAAACCGATGGCGGTGTATCGGGCAGTATTACGCAACAACTAAACTTTCCTCAAGGGGAATACAAGCTTAGCTTCAAAGCTGCTAAACGAACCAGTTTTGGAGGAACACAGACTTTTGATGTGTTTGTAGATCAGACCAAGATCGGATCATATGCTCCTACGTCTGGTAATTATACAACGTATACTACCAATGCTTTTACAGCTAATGGAAAACGTACAATACGATTTGTAGCGACAACCACAACAGGCGATAATACAGCATTTCTTGATCAAATCTCGATCCAGTTAGCTAGCGATACACCAGTACCACCGTCAAATCCTGAAGCGGTAATAGCCAATACAAGCTTTGAAAACCCTACGACAACCAATACCAAAGTAGGCCCTTTTACAAGCGATTGGGTATTCAGTACACGTTCAGGTATTCAGCGTAATGGTAGTGTATTCAATCCAGCCGCCAATGCTCCAGACGGAGTGCAAACGGCTTATCTCAAAACAGATAGTGGAGTAGCAGGATCGATTAGTCAAAGTATTACATTTCCAGCAGGCACTTATGCATTAACATTTCAAGCTGCCAAACGAACCAGTGTAGGAGGAACGCAAACATTTGATGTATATGTAGATAACAAAGTGGTCGGTTCATATTCGCCAACATCAGGCACATATACATCATATACAACTAATAATTTTGTAGTTACTGCCGGAGAGCACACTATCAAATTCGTAGCTACTACATCGACTGGAGACAATACTGCTTTTATCGATCAAGTCAAACTCATTCAAAAATAATACTTTTATAAAAAAGTGAAAGATGAAAACGTAAAAACGTAATTGTGAATCATGAATAGGTATCTCATACAGATCACTTTACCCAGATAAAATAACAATTGCCGATAAGACGACCGCTCTCTATCTGTCTTATCGGTTGTTGTTATCAAGAGGAGAATCACAATATGAATCTAAAGCAAGCCCGCAGTCTTGATGAACAAGATCGACAAAGCTTTGCTGCTACACATACACCATGGGATGCACCTGCTGCAAAAATCTCAGTACAACCTACAACATCTTCTTCAAATAATATGAATGACTTACTAGCTACTTATTCTGTCAATCCATCTTATATAAAAGCTCCACAACAATATTTAGATGGTAACTGGGAAATGGTGCAGGGAGGTGAAGCAGAACAAAGAATCTATCAATCGTGGGAATCGGTTATTTCCGTTCCTGTACCGGGCAGTATTCATCAAGGGTTAGTACAAGCTGGTATATTAGATGATCCTTCGTTTGGTGAACATGCCGCTCAAGCCAAACAGTATAGTCATCAGACATGGTGGTATCGCTGTACGTTTGATATCGAAGATATCGCTGTATTTGCTTCATCCCGATTGATCTTTGAAGGTGTGTCTCCATCATGTGTTGTCTGGTTAAATGGTACTCGTCTTGGTGAGCATCAAGGAGCATTTGGTGGGCCGATATATGATCTGGGTTCCCTGTTGCAGTCGACCAATACATTGATCGTTCAAGTTCATCCAGCACCACTCGGCAATGAATGGAATATATGGGAGTCGACAGTTGTATTTAATTGTAATTACGGATGGCACTATGTGAATTTACCAGCAGTCGGTATCTGGCGTTCTGTACGTATTGAAGCTATTCCGTTAGTCCAGATCCAACATCCTTTTGTTCAAGTAAACAGTACCGCTCAAGCCAAACAAGGAGAGATTGATCTTGCTTTTGCATTAGCAAGTCAGCAATCAGCATATAAAGGTGTGTTGTATGGTGAAATTGTTCCTGATAATTTTGCAGGGCAATCGATCAAGTTCCAACAATCTATCCAACAGGATTCTTATCTATCTGAACCAGATCATGTGTCTCCTTATTACACTCGTAATGTACATCTACAATTGACGATTCCAGATGCACATCTCTGGTCACCGCTAGATATGGGTGAGCCATATTTATACCGATTACAACTAATATTTATTCCAGATAGTCCAGCTATATCAGAAGATTCTATGATCATGCACAATCCTGTATTGATAGATCAACAAGAGATTACATTTGGATTACGATATATCGAAATGAAACCGTTACCTTGCGGTCAGCAAGCCGATATGTACAACTGGACATTAACCGTAAATGATCGTGCTGTCTTTATTAAGGGCAGTGGTTGGTGCACGTTAGATGCCTTGATGGATTTTTCAAGAGAACGATATGATCATTTTTTGAGTTTGACGGCTCAACAACATACTAATTTTTTGCGTGCTTGGGGTGGGGGTATTCCAGAGACAGATGATTTTTATGATCTATGTGATCGCAAAGGGATTATGGTGATGCAAGAGTGGCCGACGTGTTGGGGAAGTCATGCGCGTCAACCGCAGGACGTTTTAGAAGAAACAGTGCGCCTCAATACATTACGATTGCGCAATCATGCTTCTCTTGTGATGTGGTGTGGTGGCAATGAGACCAGTACTGAACTAGATCATCCAGCTATCCAGATGATGGGACGTTACAGTATAGAACTTGATAATACTCGACCTTTTCACCGCACTGATCCATGGGGTGGAAGTACACATGATCATATTGTATGGAATGGATGGACACCAGCATATAGCTTTGATTATTACGCTAATTTGGGCGGTATTATGCTTAGTGAATTTGGATTAGCATCTGCACCTAACTTGGAATCGGTATTGCGTTATATGCCAGCAGAAGAACAGCAGCAATGGCCTCCACTACCGGACAAAAGTTTTTATCATCATCTTCCTGCTTTTGATACACGGGATGAGTTACGCATTTTATCAGAATTTGCAGATGCATTTATAATATGTGATCGATTGGAGCACTTTGTTATCGGAACACAGCTTGCTCAAGTCACTTCATTACGTCACAAAATGGAATCTGCTCGCTGTCATTTTCCAGATGAAATAGGTGTAGTGACTTATAAATTAAATGATGTGTATATCGGCGTATCGTGGGCGACGATTGATTGGTACGGGGTACCGAAAATGTCGCACTATTTTACACAGGATGCTTATCAACCGTTGTTAGCGTCTGTGTTATTTAACAAATTAAACAGTCCTCATGAAGATCAGTCGTTACCTGTCTACGTGTTAGACGATCAAGGGGTATTAGATCAGTCATGGTCGGTCGGGGTACGCGTATATGACCAGCAATTACAAGTGATTCAGGCAGAAAATTGGCAACAAGAAGGCACAGTGCCATCAGTACATCTTATCGGTACTATCGAACTTCAACAGGCACCACTAGCAGAGTCTCCGTTATTGATCGTATCTGAGATTATGCAGGGTAATGAAGTCAAATGTCGCACGTTTTACTGGTTAAATTTTGCTGATCGTCAGGGAGTGCTATGGAACTTACCACAGACTTCGTTAACAGTAGGTCAGCCTCAAGCTTCTAAGATGTCACTATTGCATTCCTCTGTTGATTTTCCCTATGAGATTGAAGTGAAAAATACAGGGACATTACCCGCAGTAGGCGTAGAGTTGTATAACCAATCGGATGATGTAGAGCAGTCTATTTTGGTAGCAAGTGATAACTTTTTTTGGTTAGATGCCGGAGAAAGTCGCTGGATCGGCGTAACCGATCATCGTTCTTTGCACGTAAAAGCATGGAATAGTTATACAGGACAAGCTTATTCTCAGTCTCAATAATGAGAACTTTATTGCGTATGATCTACTACTAATCAGCAGATAACTTCAAAGGTGGAGATATAGATGAACCGATCTTCATGGATAGACAATAATCATATATCAACAGATCAATCAGCAGAGCCTAATATTGATCAGCAATCCTCGGTATCAATATTTGATACATTGCTGAATCCGCCAACGATGTATCGAGCGATTCCTTTCTGGTCATGGAATGATGATCTCGACCCGCAAGAAATTCGTCGACAAGTCGGTGAAATGAAAGCGGCTGGCTTAGGTGGATATATTATGCACGCTCGTGCAGGATTAGAAACACCTTACATGGGCGAACGTTGGATGGAATGTATTCAGGCAGGTATTGAAGAAGGGCAACGATTAGGAATGAATGTCTGGTGTTATGACGAAAATGGTTGGCCTAGCGGATTCGCCGATGGTGTAGTGCCCCAGTTAGGGCTGGACTATCAGCAAAAATGGCTTAAATTAGAAGCACTATCAGAACAAGAAGATCATAATATACAAGATGATAATACAATTGCATGGTATCGAATCGAAAATGAACAATGGGTTGTGCTGGACGAACGCTATAAAGAAATTGCTCAATATCGAGCTTATTATGAAGTGAATCCATACTATATCGATACATTAGATGCCCAAGTCGTACAAGCTTTTATCGAATCTACGTATGAGAAATATCATCAACAATTTGCTACCCATTTTGGACAAGCGATTGCAGGTGTATTTACAGATGAACCTCAATATGGACGTTATCAGATTCCATGGTCTTTTACATTAGAACAGCAATTTCAACAGACATATGGATATTCGCTTCTTACCGAATTACCTCTTCTTTTTCAAGAAAGCAAAGGATATGAAACATTTCGCTATCAATTTTGGCAACTGGTTACCGCATTATTCAGTCAATCGTTTATGAAGCAAATAGGGGATTGGTGTGAAGAGCGACATATACGCTTGACCGGGCATGTGGTATGTGAAGATCATTTGACAGCTCAAGTCGGTTCTGTAGGCGACGCTATGGCTTCCTACGAGTATATGCAGACTCCGGGAATCGACTGGTTAGGCAGAGGCATCGATCATCCATTAACACCCAAGCAAGTAAGTTCTGTTGCACATCAATTAGGTCAGAAATTCGTCTTATCTGAAACATTTGGCTGTAGTGGATGGAATGTATCTTTTGCAGATCTAAAATGGATTGCAGAATGGCAATATGTACATGGTGTTAATTTGATGTGTCAACATTTGGAAGGGTATAGCTTGCGTGGAATCCGTAAACGGGATTATCCACCTTCATTGTATTATCAGCAACCATGGTGGGAAGAATATCATAAGTTTAATGATTATTTTGGGCGACTATCTATGCTAATGGCTGAAAGTCAAAAGCATATTGATATTCTGTTGTTACATCCTATTCGTTCGTCATGGATTGCTTATAATGATCAGATCAATACCGAAGGTGAACGGATACATCAAGATTTTGTGCAAATTAGTCAATGGTTATGTGAACTTCAGCGTAGTCATGATTACGGTTCAGAATCGATTATAGCTCATCATGGGCGTATACAAGATCAGCAATTGTGGATAGGTGAAGCTTCGTATCAATTAGTCATTTTGCCTCCGATGATAACGATAGCGAGTAAGACAATAGACTTGTTACTGTCATGGTTAGCACAAGGAGGACAGGCGATAGCTCTAGGTACATTACCTGTCTTGATTGATGGACAACCAGATCAACGTCTGCTTCAACTTGAACATCATGTAACTGTATTGAATATTGATCGAGAATTAATATCATATGAACTGGATCAACGATTATCTGCGACGATCAAGCTTCATCAGCTCACACCTATTGTACCTGCACAGCAAGAGTCAATATCTTTATCTGCGACAGATCATTCTCCGATTCTGACCCAGCGAAGTACATTGGAGCAATACGAATTATATTATCTCGTCAATACTGATCGTCATATCAGTTATACGACAGAGATTGAATTTCCTTGTCAGGGGCATCTAGAGCAGATCAATCTTCAAACAGGTGATATTCATACTGTATCTACTGCAATAAACGTTCCAAGTGATAGTCATACTATGAATATCAAGCTTACATTTGCACCAGCTCAATCTTATCTATTTCGCATATTGCCAGCTCAACAAGCAACTGATCTGTTACCGATTGCTGAATCTTCGCTACATTCTCGTTCGGGTATAAGCGACCAGCATAGTGTAGAAATGAGTTCGAACTGGCAAGTGATGCGAAGTGATCTGAACAGTTTAACTTTAGATCGGTGTCGATTACAGATCGATAAAAATGAATGGAGTGAACCGCAACCGATTATTTTTTTGCAAGATCAATTAGTGAAAATAGGGCAAGCAGTTGATATTGGGTTGTCTTTTGAAGTACAGCTACAATATGAACCTCAAAATCATCAAGAAATGTATCTGGTGATAGAACAACCTCACTATTATCGTATGACTATCAATGGAACATCTGTAGATCTTCAGGATAGTGGATGGTGGCGAGATATTTCATTTCGCAAAATCAATATTCAAAATCATTTGCATCAAGGTGTGAATCAGATCGTTTTAGAACGTCATTTTCAAAATTCACAAACCACATTTGATGCGGTAGCACGAGCACAAGTCTTTGAATCTGAAAGCAACAAGTTGAGTTATGAAGCAGAGATTGAAAGTATTTATATTTTGGGAGATTTTGATGTGCATAGTCTTACCCCGTATGAATACGAAACAGGCGACAATCATAGTCTGTATACTCAAGGGGAGTTTGTACTGCAAGAAGTTACTCCTACAGCGCATACAGGAGATTTAACTACACAAGGGCTTTTATTTTATGCAGGTAATGTAAAATTACAACAATCTATAATGCTACCAGAAGATATAGCAGATCGCAGAATCTATTTTCAGTGGGATTGTCCTGATGCGGTATTGTCCAAGCTATGGTTGAACGGGCAAGAAGTGCATACTTTTTTGTGGGCTCCTTATGAGGTGGAGATTACTTCTTATGTGCAGAGCGGTGCAAATGAAGTGATTATCGAATTATTTTCCAGTTGTCGTAATCTGTTAGGGCCGCATCATCATATTCGCGGAGAGTTAACGATGGTAGGGCCGGATAGCTTTAAAGATACACCGAGCTGGACAGATGGTGATATTGATACCGAACATATCTATACACCACGTTATTGTATGGTGACATTTGGCTTAACTAGCAACCCTGTTATTTCTGTGTATTAAAAATATAAAGTTCAGACAATATCCCAAAAAAAGGTTGCAATCATACATCAGCGGTTGCATCCTTTTTTTGAGTTTGAGTTTGAGTTTGAGTTTGAGTTTGAGTTTGAGTTTGAGTTTGAGTTTGAGTTTGAGTTTGAGTTTGAGTTTGAGTTTGAGTTTGAGTTTGAGTTTGAGTTTGAGTTTGAGAGGAGTGTTATAGATATGAGTAAAATATATGATGAACATGAATCTATTCCGCAGATGTCTCGTTTGAAAGTCAGTCCGAATCAGCGGTTTGTTATACAGGAAGATGGTACGCCTTTTTTCTGGTTAGGGGATACTGCATGGGAATTATTTCACCGCTTGGATCGAGAACAAGCATTGATGTATTTAACGTGCCGGGCAGAGCAAGGTTTTAATGTTGTGCAGGCTGTCGCGCTAGCTGAGCTTGATGGTATCACAACAGGAAATGCTTATCATAGAATGCCTTTGCTAATGAATAAAGCAGGGGTATATGATCCTTGTCTGCCTGATACTACAGGAGATTACTCGTACTGGGATCATGTTGATTATATTGTAAATACAGCGGCTACACTTGGCATCTATATTGCTTTTTTACCGACATGGGGTGATAAATACAATCAGTTATGGGGAAAAGGCCCTGAAATATTTACAGCAGATAACGCATATACATATGGACAATGGTTAGGAGAACGGTATCGGAATTGTAATAATATTGTCTGGGTACTCGGTGGTGATCGTTCGCTTGATCAACCTCATCATATACAGATTATCGATCGTCTAGCAGAAGGATTACAAGCAGGTGATGGTCATACTCATCTGATCACATTTCATCCCAAAGGTTCAGCTTCTTCATCTCAATATGTACATCCAAAATCGTGGCTAGACTTTCATATGATTCAATCCGGTCATGCCGCAGGTGTACGTAATAATTATGTGATGATCCAGCATGATTATGAATTACAACCGATCAAACCTGTACTTGAAGCAGAACCCTGTTATGAAGATATTCCGATAGATTTTCAAGCCAGTAATGGATATTTTGACGAGGTAGATGTACGGCAGACTGCTTATTATGCTGTACTTGCTGGTTCACTGGGGTATACGTATGGGCATCATTCAGTATGGTGTATGAGTGATGGGATGTATGCTTCTACAGCATTGGATGCAATTGGTGATTTTATTATAATGTCGTGGCAACAAGCATTAACTCGTCCTGGTGCTGAGCAGATGAAGTGGTTGCGCCAACTGATGCAATCGGTTGATTTTGTAACAGGTGTACCTGATCAATCAGTAGTAACAGCTAACTTTGCAGGAGCTAACTATCAAGTGGCTAGTCGTGGCGTAGATTATATTCTAGTCTATTGCCCTCAAGGTCTGTATGTTAAAGTAAGATTAGGTATCCTGAATACAGATCAAGTCAGTCTGAACTGGTATTGTCCACGAAGCGGACAATTATATCCGATCGATATAGTAGCGAATGATGGAGTACATACACTAATCGCTCCATCCAGTGGACGAGGTCAGGATTGGGTGTTATATATTCATTCTGTACGTAAGGAGTGAGGTTGAATGTATAAAGTGATGATCGTAGAAGATGAGATGCTTGTACGCATCGGGTTGAAAAATTCAGTAGACTGGAGCAAGTTCAATATGCAGGTGATTGCTGATCTTCCAGACGGGCAAAGTGCCTGGGAGCAGTATCATCAAGAGCGCCCTGATATTATTATTACCGATATTCGAATGCCCAAAATGGACGGTATGGAATTGATTGCTCATGTGCGTGCAGAAGATAAATCGACTCGGGTTGTTGTCTTATCTTGTCTGGAAGAATTTGAACTTGCGCGTAAAGCAATGTCTCTAGGCGTATCCGGTTATATCCTCAAACTAACGATGACTGAAGAAGAAATTCAAACGATATTACAGACGATTCGTAATGAACTAGATCATCAGCAACGTACCAGAGTAGTCGAAGATCGCCCTTCATTATTGCCTTCTAATATTGAATTGATCAAAGAAAAGTATATTAAAGATTTCCTGTTATACGGTATCTATTCTGTCGAAGAATTTGAACGATTTGCTGTACAGAGTCAGATGCAGTTGTCACCTGTACGTCTGGTCGCTTGTATGATGGAAGTGGATCATTATTCCAAATTAAAGCAAAAATTTAAAGATGAACATGGTCATCTAATCAAAATGACATTACTTAATATGTTAAATGAAATTACGACTGCTTTTCAAAAAGGAGAAAGTCTGTATATTGATGAGACCCATTATCTTGTATTGCTGAGCTTTGAAGATATATTCTCCGAGCAACAGATCCGTCAGCAGACATTATTAATTTTACAACGGGTACAACATGTGATCGGAACGTATTTTAATAGTTCAGTTTCTTTTGGTATTAGCGAAATAGATAACGCTTACAAATCGCTTCCTCGCTTGTATGTAGAATCTTATGAACGATTACAGCATAAATTTCTTACCGGTACAGGATTGTATCATACAGGGCAGGAACATATAGATGTTGCGCCGATTCAAGCTCAATTAGAACAGATTCGTCTGTATCGTCCTTTACGCGAATTATTATCTCCGATGAAGCAAGAGCGATATGACGATTATATCCGTATACTGGATGAACATCTGTATGCAGATCGGCGATCGATTCAGCATTTGCTATTTCAATTGGTACAATGGATCAGTACCAGTCTATATGATTATCATCAAAATGAAAAAACGATTTTGTTCAATATTACAGATCAGCTAGAACAGTGTGATACATTGCCTGAAATGCTTGCCCAAATTCAATTATATCTGTCTGAAGTGGTAGAGCAATCACGCACAATGATGCATATGAGCAGTGAAATTACCAAAGCGATTCAATATATTAAGCAACATCACACCGAAAATATAAGTTTGCAACAAGTGGCTGCCCATGTGAATTTGAGTTTTGGTTATTTGAGTAATTTGTTCAAAAAAGAATTGCAAATTACGTTTATAGACTATCTGAATCGCTACCGGGTCGAACGGGCAAAAGAGTTATTAGTCGGAACTTCGCTCAAATCGTACGATATTGCAGCTCAAGTCGGATTTTCACCAGAATATACGTATTTTAGTAAGGTGTTCAAAAAAGTAACCGGACTGAATCCTAACGAATATCGCCGTCAATATTGGACACAAGGAGAAGGGACTTCTAATTTACATCATTCTTCACCATCTGAATCGCTGAAAGGCTCGTTATGAAAAAGCTACGCTGGCGTAAAATACAAAAAATTAAAAAAATCGGTAAAGTACAACATTTGGGTACGCAATTAATCGTCTTTTTTATGGCGATTAGTATTATCGTATTTTCGATTGCTTCGTATTCGCTATATTCATTTATGTTGGGATTGATCAAAGAACAAAACGAAAAATTACTATTACAACAATTCCAGCAATTGGATCATAATATTCATAGTCTTGTAGGAGATGTAGATCGCTTATCCAAGCTTTTTCTGCTGGATGATCATGTGCAGAATTATATTCAAAACACGAATATGAACACAGAAATCGATATGATTGATTTGAAAAAGGCGATCTATGGGCGGATCACCAATTTTATCAGCAATTATAACTATATTCATTCGATCTATATCATTTCAGATACGCGGGGAGCATTAGGGGGCAATACCACGCAGACACTGGTACATGGAGAGCAAACATGGACCGATCGCTTTTTTCAATCCGATGGATATGAGAAAGCCAAGCAAGCTTTTCCTAATCTGATTATCGAAGGCGGAATTAAAGAATCTTATTATAATCCTTATAATGTGGATCAATATGATGGGAATCTGGTGAGCTTGATTCGTGGAGTTAGACCTATTTATGAACCACGTACCAATGCTACACTGGTATTCAATATTGATGAAACGTACTTGGCTTCTACGTATGCAGCTTCTCTTGATATGGCAGAAGGAGATATGTATATTGTTAATGAGCAAGGCGTGATTATTTCGGCTAATCGGGCTGAACAAGTAGGTACACAAAGTCCTTATAGTCCGCTACAAAACAGTTATGCTAATTTTGGTAGTTATGATATTACGCGTGATCATGAGCCGTTACAAGTCGTCTATTACAAACTGCAAGATGCCAATTGGTATCTGGTACGTGAAGTGCCATTAACTTTATTTTCAGAACAGATTACTGCAGTACAGCGGATTATGTTAATCGTATTCTCATTAAGTATTCTGGTTATTTTTTGCGCGACTTATTTTTGGTTACGTAAACTAATTCGTCCACTTCATTTATTGGCTCACAAAATGAAAAATGTCAGTCAAGGAGAATTAGGAGTAACATTTACAACGATTCCTAACAATGAATTTGGTATGGTGATGAGGCGATTTAACGAGATGTCGCTGAGTATCGTAGAATTGCTTCGTAGCAATAATGAGATTCAAGAGAAACGACGCGAATTAGAAATTGAAGCGTTACAATATCAGATCAATCCGCATTTTCTATACAATACACTCAATATGATTCGCTGGATGGCTTCCGCTGTAAAAGCAGATCACATTGTTAATAGTGTAGTAGCATTAGGCAATATTTTGCGTCCTGTATTTGCAAGTAAAGATACGATGTGTAGTCTACGGGATGAAATTAATTATTTGGAGAATTATATCAAAATTATCAATTATCGCTTTAACAATACGATTACATTCACATTTGACATTGAGCCTTCTTATTTGGACTATCGGATTCCACGCTTTATTTTGCAACCATTGATTGAGAATTCGACCAAATCAGGCAGACCGGATGATAACGTGATTGATATAGCGATAGAAGTCTATGAACAGGATAATGATCTGTGGATTTCAGTGATAGATTCTGGTCGTGGCTTCGATCCACAGATGCGTGAACAATTAAATAATCAGTTGCAGAGCGGAGACAGCTATACTTCGGAACAACAAGAATACAGCAGTGGTGTCGGATTATATAATGTGAATAAGCGCATACAGCTTTATTTTGGCAAAGAGTATGGTATTCAATTACCTCAAGTTCCTTATGGAGCAGAAGTTGCTATTCATTTACCTCGCTTATTAGAAAGTAAAGATCATATCTTATAAAAGAAAGGATATCCGAATCACTATGAGCCAGCTTACACGAACCGAATTAATAGAATGGGTTGAACGCATTATCAGCGCAGAAGGCAGTGAAGCAGAGATTGATGATTGGTTAACTATTGTACAGCAACATGTACCTCATCCTGAGATCAGCAATCTGATTTTCTGGAATGAAGAAGAGTGGACACCGACTCAAATTGTAGACGAAGCGTTAGCATATCAGCCGATTATTTTACCACCGCCATCTTGAACCAATAGACTAAGATAAGGGATTATTCCGGTGTCCATTTTGTTGAGTAATGATCTGTAGTAGCTGTTCAGACATATAATTGGCACTGTATTGGAAGTCATTTTGGATCCAGGCAATAATAAGTCCCCATATAGCATAAGCTTGATAACTAGCATATAGATCGATATTGATCCCTGCTTGATTCATCGTGCGAATCGCTTCTACATTGTGCATATCCTGAATACACAACTGTTGCAATTCATAACAAATACGTTGCTGAAATCCGGGCAAAGCGTTGGAATGTGTAATCAACTGATAAAAGTTCCGATGAGTCGCCACATGATCGAAAATCTTAATAGCCGATGCTACCATTTCTTGAATAATTAATGTGCTGACATGACGATAAGGTTCTTCATACGAATCTTTGAGATCAACAATTACACGTTCAATAATATCGTCGAGCAAGTCTTCTTTGTACGTATAATGCTTGTAAAATGTACCACGATTCACGTCTGCTATCGTGACGATATCGGTGATGGTAATACTGCGAAATTCTTTTGTTTGCAACAATGATAACAACGCATCTGTTAACGCTTGTTTGGTTTTGCGTATTCGTCGATCTATCATAGTGACTCTCCTCTGTCTGGCATCATTTCGTCATTGATCAATAATTAGTCTGTGATTAGTCTGTAATTTTATCGAGTCTAAAAAAAGATAATCAACAATCAGTATGATAACTGTTTATTTTTCAACATAATGATTCTTTTTTGCTGATTGCATGTCTATGTTTTAGATTTTAAGATAATTATAACAGATGTTTGTTAACCAACAGATGTTGATTAATAACGATAGAAGCCATAGATCGCGGGAGGAATCACGATGAGATTAAAGAACAAAGTTGCTGTTATTACAGGAGCCGCTTCAGGAATGGGTAAAGCGATTGCTTTACTGTTTGCAAAGGAAGGCGCTAAAGTGGTCGTTTCTGATATTGCGCAAGCTTCAGCACAATTGACTGTTGATGATATTTTGGCTCAAGGTGGCGAGGCTGTCGCTATCGCTACCAATGTCACGCAAGAAGAGCAAGTGCAATTGCTTATTCAAACAGCGGTTGAACACTATGGCACACTAGATATTCTCGTAAATAATGCAGGCATTATGGATAACTTTGTACCGGCAGCAGATGTAACTGATGAATTATGGGAAAAAGTATTTGCGATTAATACAACAGGAACGATGCGAACAGTCCGTCAAGCATTGCCTATTTTTACAGAGAAACAAAGCGGGATTATTATCAATATTGCTTCAGCAGGTGGATTAAATGGATCAAGAGCAGGAGCGGCTTATACTGCTTCCAAGCATGCTGTTGTAGGATTAACCAAAAATATCGGGTTTCAATATGCTCCATTAGGGATACGTTGCAATGCGATTGCTCCGGGCGGTGTTGCTACTAATATTGGCACTACGATTAGTGAACCGAATCCATTTGGGATGGAACGGGCTATGATTGGCATGGGCTTAAATCCTAGGAATGGTCAGCCAGAAGATATTGCTAAAGTGGCTTTGTTTTTAGCTTCAGAAGATGCTAGCTTTGTAAATGGGACAGTGATTGTGGCTGATGCTGGTTGGACAGCCTATTAAGATATACACGATTGAATAATATCTAACCGAATATAAAGTAATCACAACGTGTAAAGCATTCTAGAGTGAATCTGGAATGCTTTTTTGTGTTATATTTGTTCAACTTAATCTGTAAATGATTCAAGAATAGTGAAGAACTATCTGTATATTATTCAATTCTATCTACAGATTGTTCATTCAGTCTGTACCGGTATACCTTTACTATTAAAAGCAAGCAAACGATCTTTATACAACTATTGAATCTATAGATTCTGCACTCAATAGTCATCTATCGAAGGGGGTTCCGCTATGGATATTACGTACAAAAAAGAAAAGGTCGTTCAGATCAAAAGGCGGAAATATAATGCCGATGGAATTCGTTTATTACTTATGACTATTCCTTTCCTTCTTTTTGTAATCGCTTTCAGTTATGTGCCATTGTTTGGTTGGGTGTATGCCTTTTTTGATTACAAGCCGGGTATACCACTCAGCCAGACAGCTTTTGTAGGATTAGAACATTTCCGCGAAATGTTGCATGACCGCGATATGGGAAGAGTGATGATCAATACATTAGCTTTGAGTGTATTATCTATTTTATTTGCCCCTTTGCCGCTAGTGTTAGCGATTATGGTGTCAGAAGTGCGTAATGGATTTTTTAAACGTCTTATTCAGACAACGACTACATTACCGAACTATATCAGCTGGATCATTGTATTCTCATTAGCTTTCAGTATGTTCAGTTCTGAAGGGGCGATTAATACAGCGATAGATCGACTGGGGTTAAGTGATACTCCGCTCAATGTATTGGGAAATGCAGATCATGTCTGGTTAGTACAAACGTTGTTATTAATCTGGAAAACGATTGGCTGGAATGCGATCATTTATCTTGCGGCGATTGTAGGAATTGATGGAGAACAATATGATGCAGCGCGGATTGATGGAGCCGGGCGATTACGAAGTATCTGGTACATTACGATTCCGAATATTATGCCAACGTTTATTGTCTTACTTTTGTTAGCGGTTAGTAATTTGCTTTCAGCAGGGTTTGAGCAATATTTAGTATTTAACAATATTATGGTTGCTGACAAAATTGAAGTACTTGACCTATATGTGTATCGTCTGGGATTGGTCACTAATGATTATCCGTACTCCACTGCTGTAGGTATGTTCAAATCTGTAATCAGTATTGCGCTGTTATTTATGATCAACAGCCTATCCAAACGAGTACGTGGCGAAAGTATTATTTAATCATTAAGAGCATAAGGAGGACAATCCATGATCAGAGCGGAAAATACTAAATCGATTCAATGGTCAGACTGGCTATTTAATGCAATCAATTACACATTGTTGACGATCTTATTAATTGTGACGATCTATCCATTTTATTATATTTTTATTTATTCGATTAGCGATTCATTTCGTGCCCAGAGCGGTGTCTTTTTATGGCCTGCTGGCTTTTCGCTAGAAAGTTACAAAGCAACGATTAAGCTTCAAGGATTAGGCGATGCCGCAATCGTTTCTGTGTTGCGTACTGTATTAGGAACTGCGATTACGGTGGTATGTTGTTCTTTTTTTGCTTATTTGATTACCAAGCGAGAAATGCCTTTTCGCAAAATTATTTACCGATTTGTATTGATTACGATGTATTTTAATGCAGGCTTTATTCCATGGTACTTAACGATGAAAATGTACGGATTACAAAATAATTTCCTGTTATATATTCTGCCTACTGCATTAACAGGATTTTATATTATTTTGATCAAAACATTTATCGAGCAGTTACCACCTGCTCTGGAGGAATCTGCTAAAATAGACGGTGCTGGTTATATCACTATTTTTACTAAAGTTATTTTTCCACTTTCTACGCCGATTATAGCAACTATAGCTGTATTTGCGGCTGTCGGACAATGGAATACATGGTTCGATAATTTTTTCTTAGTCGAAAATCCCAAATTACAAACATTACAATTGTTACTTTATAACTTTTTGAGCCAATCTAATAGTATTTCAAATATGAGTGCTGCTGATTTGACGATGTCTGCGGAAGCTAGAGTGATGACACCTCAATCGATTCAGATGACGATTACGATGTTAGTCACATTACCTATTGTGATTGTATATCCTATGTTACAACGCTTTTTTGTCAAAGGTATTATGATGGGTGCAGTCAAAGGATAGACAAAAAAATCTTATCATTGCATAAACCAATGATAACTTGTAGCAATATAGAAGAATATGAGGAGGAAGCTTTATGAAAGATGAGAGAATCAAGCCGTTCAAGCGTACTATTAGTGTATTGTTAGCGCTAATTTTGATAACGCTTACAGCATGTTCAAATAATACAGCTAATACTAATGGTTCGGCTACACAAGCAGGCACAGTAGATGCGAATGGTATTGTCACTTTGCGTATTTTGGTAAACGAGACAGGAACCAAATGGAACACGTATCCAGATAATGAAATTGCCAAAGCGATTGAAAAAAAGATCGGCGTCAAAATCGAATATGTAGAAGCTGATTCTAATAAAATGAATGTATTGCTAGCAGGAGGAGATTTGCCAGATATCGTACGCTCCGATCCGACGCAATATGGAAAGCAATTAATAGATGGAAATCTGGTCATTCCGATGGATGATCTACTTGCCAAATATGGTAAAGACATTTCTAAAAATATCCCTACCGTTGTAGAATACAGTCAAAAGAATTGGAGTGAAGGGCAAAACAAATTGTACTTTTTACCTCCTCAAGTACAAGCAGATCCTAGCCCGGTCTACGCCAACCTTTCAATCGGCCCAACAATTCGCTGGGATTACTATAAAGAAATAGGAGCACCTGCTATTAACAGTACAACCGATATGCTAAATGTACTCAAACAAATTGTAGCCAAACACCCTACTACCGATGAAGGTAAAAAAGTATATGGAGTCTCGATGTGGCAAGATTGGGGATTGTGGCCGTATATTATTCCGTTTACATGGATTACTCAACAGACCGCAGCAGGCAATTCCGATTTGTTTGCGAAGCCTTTAGGTGGTAAGAAGCTAATTAATGTACTGACAGATGCCAATTCAAATTACTGGGTAGCTTTAGATTTTTATAACAAAGCTTATCGTGAAGGACTACTTGATCCAGATGCATTAACGATGAAAAATAATGATTATATGGCGAAAGCGACAGCAGGGCAATTTATATTAGGGCCAGCTACATGGGCAATGGGAGATTTTAATTCCAAATATGCTAAAGATGGCAAAGGATTTGTTGTATTACCTGTAGGCAAGCAAGCATGGTCAGGTGGCGTTCGTCCGATCGGTTGGGCAGACAAAAGCTATGCTATTTCAAAAAGTTCTAAATATCCAGAAAAAGCGATGGAATTTTTAAATTATATATATTCATATGAAGGTGCCAGAACGATGTATAGCGGTATTGAAGGAACTAATTGGACGATTGAAAAAGGTGTACCGCAATTAAGCAAAGAAGTTTCTCAGCTCAAAGTCACAGGAGGCGATGCTTGGGAACGTACAGGGATTGCGCTTGATCCTAATTTAATCGGATTAGGTGGAAATGTAATTGATCCTAAGACCAAGACACCACTTGATCTATTTGCTACAGAAGAAGCACTAGCGAACAATGCGACGGCATTAGAGAAAGACTTTAGTCAATATTATCATGCTTCTTATCCAGGCGAAGTGGTCGCTAATTTTTGGTCAAAGAAGGCAAATTGAACGATGAAAATACACCGCTCAAAAATTTGACACCAGAACAGACTATTATAGAAAATACGATTGTGTTGCCAGTGCTTACCGATGATCTACTCAAAAAAGAAACACAGCTCAAAGAAGTGGCTGCACGTACAGCAGCGACTATGATTCTGTCCAAAACGGATGAAGACTTTGCAGCCAATAAGCAAAAAGCGATCGAAACGTTCAAAAGTTCAGGAGCAGACGAATTGTCTACTTATATGAATACCGAATACGCCAAAGCTAGAGCAACAGCAGAGCAAGCTAAATAGAAAATGTATAATACGTTACAAAAAACCGCCAGTCTGTAAAAGCAGATTGGCGGTTTTTTGCTGTATATGATTTGGCTATATATAGCGTATAGTGGCGGCTATACGATACTTTTAACGTCGTGATGAACGTGTTTTGGAAGTGAATAATACTTTCTGTCCGGTGCTATTCAGGCTAGGTGCACCATGTACCACTGTAGATTGTGCTTTGGGAGTCGCTTGAAAAGCATCTTTGAACGAAGTAGAACAACCTGAGCATAGACGTCCTTGAGCAATAGGTTGCAAGCAACATTCACAAGGATAAGTCAAATTTTTGTAGCCGTTAGATAATTTACCTTGTTTGATCAGATCGTGCAACTCTGCTAAAGGAACTTGGGTCGCTTCACTTAAAGCTTCTGTCGTCGCTTTAGGAAATCTCCACATGTAATCCATGCAGTTTTTCAAAGCCAGATCTAATTGATTACTACAAGAAGAGCATAAGTTACGCATATTTTTTTGGAAAATAGAACCGCATTTCGCACAATAATCCACCATTAGAGTCAACACAATCACCCCTTACATCTGTTTTTTAGTCTTTAAGATATAGGTACATAATACTATATCGGTTATAAGATAACAATACAGTATACAAAAAAACATGAAATTTGTCGAAATCAATAAAATAATCCTGAGTATGTAGGTATTAGGGCTTGCAGGGTAATAATAGCATAATTAACACATTTACAAAGTAAGTTCCTGTACTATATAAAGCAATCGTAAAAATTTCAATCACTTTAGTACAAAAAAAACAACTCGCCTTCTTGATGGCAAGTTGTTGATAGATCAAATAGACAGTAGATAAGACTCCAAATTGCAAGCGGTTAACAATGATAATGTTATTCTAACGCACTACAGATTTCGATAAAATGTCCATCAGGATCAGCGATATAAGCGACTGTCTGTCCCCATGGTTTGACTACAGGTTCTTTTACAATCTTTACCTGTTGCTGACGCAATTGTTCTATCGTTGCTACTACATCATCGACGACAAATCCAATTTCAAATGTACTGGATGTTGCGATCTCTTCCGCAATTTCAAGTCCAATCTCTTGTCGCACAGACTGGCGTGTGTTAAACGACAATGTAGTCATGCCTGTATCAAATTCCACATAAGTATCCACTTGCATTTTGACTGGTAATTGTAGAATATCTCTGTAAAAATGCATCGTCTGCTCTACATCTTGAATATACAAAATAATATACTTCATTGCTAATTTCATAGATTGATCCAACCCTTTCTTAGTCACTTCTATTGTCAGTTCATTATTATGATTCTGATCTAGTTTGATTATGAATGATCTTCCTGCAAAAAGATTGGAAAAAACGGTCATATCATTGGGAATATCTGCTAGATATCTATTGTGTAGAATCAGACTAAGCTTGGATAACGTCCTGTACAGATAATTGCCCTGGAGATAGACCATAATAACGCTGAAAATGATGAATAAAATGAGATTGGTCATAATAACCACCAGAGATGGCTAACTCACCAAGACTACACTGCGGATAGCGATACATCATCTGCAAAATAGACTGAAAGCGAATAATATCTAATATTTCTTTGGGACGAATACCGAACTCTTGCTGGAAAATACGGCGTACAGTTCGTTCGCTGTAATGTACTTGTTGAGCAAGTGTCGCTAGATCCATCTGTCCGCCATAGGCATACATTAATTGTAAGCTGTGCGCTAGTAACGGATGAACAGGGCGAGGGTGAATATCATATGTATATAGCGCTTGTTGTAAGTATTGCTCGATAATATTGATCCGCATTGTAGTATCTGTTGCAACTATCACTTGCTCCCAGAACGTGCTTGCAGAATGTCCCCACAATTCCTCTAATAATATTTGTCCTTGAAGATCAGCTATAGGATATCCAACAATCGCTTGTACAGACTGAATATACATTCGGATACCAAAGAAATTCATAGATTCTTTAGGATAAAAAACTTCATACGTAGACATCCATGAAGAGACAAAAGCCCCTTGAGTTACAGAAATAGCATCCAGATCAAAAATAATATCTATACATCCATCTGGAATAATACGATAAGCAGAAGTATGAGGCAGAGTAGTAGAAGATACTTGAAAAGTAGACGACCAGTAACAAGCTACTGTAGATTGCAATACCGGTTGTGGAGCATATTCCTGATAATGATAATAATCATTCTGTAAATGAGATTGTAGCTTAGGCGGCTGAAGAGGACGATATATCATGCCAGCACTCCTTTTCCAATACATAGCATTCGATGGATGTTTCTAATAACAGCAATATCACCAGATATCGATATTTTACGTTTAGTGTAACATGATTTGAAATGATCGTAATCTAATAATAATTAACAAATTGTTATTATCATATTGTAAATATCAAAATAGCGTGCTATATTGTTATTAACAAAAAGGAAATAACAAAGGAGAGAGTGATTATGTTTGGATTTCGCTTCGTCAAATTTCAACCTAGTGAATATGTGATGAAAGTAAGAAATGGCAAAATAGTAAAAGAAGGAGTCGGCTTATCTTTCCGCTATTATGCACCGACTACTTCTGTGATCGTAGTACCGGTATCATCGATAGATGTTCCTTTTATATTTGAGGAAATAACGAATGATTATCAGACCGTAACCGTACAAGGGCAATTGACATACCGGATTGTGGATTACCGTAAAACCACTCAAATCTTAAATTACACGTATAATTTACGCAAAAATCAATATATTTCAGATGATCCGAACAAACTGGCTCAACGGGTGATCAATATTGCCAAAGTATTAACTAAAAAACATCTGGAGCAAATGCCACTGCGAGAAGCGATTCAATCCAGTGAACGTTTAGCTCAAAGTATTACACGCGAAATTATGCAAAATGCCGAATTAGAAAAGTTAGGCATCGAATTGATGGGCTTCTCTGTTTTAGCGATTTTGCCTAATAAAGAAACGATGAGAGCGTTAGAAGCACAAGCACGTGAGCAGATTCTACGCAATGCGGATGATGCTCTATATGAACGCCGTAATGCCTCGATTGAACAAGAACGACGGGTCAAAGAAAATGAATTGAATACCGAAATTGCAGTAGAAACCAAGAAAAAACAAATTCGGGAAACTCAATTAGATGCTGAGCGCTCGGTAAGTGTGAAAAAGAATGAGATCAAAGAAGAACAATTGCAATTCGATACGATGATGGAAGAAAAGAAACAGCAATTAACAGAACTATCGATTGCCAATTCCAAAGCACAAGCCGATGCCAAAGCCTACGAAATGTCTGCGGTAATGAAGTCGCTTGAAGGCGTTAATCCTGCATTATTACAATCGATGGCGAATATGGGCATGAATCCTGATAAATTGATCGCGATTGCTTTCCAGGGATTAGCTGAAAATGCAGGTCGTATCGGACAATTGAATATCACACCAGATCTATTGCAAGGACTATTATCCGAATCAAATAACCATCAACAACAGCAAGGAGGTCGGAATAGATGAATAGCCGGATAAGCGAAAATAAAATTGTACTCGTCAAGCGTAAAACACGACTAGAAGAATTGATTGTTCGTTACAATACGATCCAGCAAGCACAATTTTATATTGAGCGTCTGGGTGTTGATTTTACCGACTATATACAAGAAGATCAGAATTATCGTCATGCTGTAGAACAATCGATGCTTGTGTTACAAACGATCGGAAGAGTACAACTGTTAGAGCGTGAACATGTACCGAATTTTATTTTTGGTGAAGATGATATTGTAGTGGTGCTCGGGCAAGATGGATTGGTTGCGAATACGATGAAGTATGTCACGCATCAACCGTTAATCGGTGTAAATCCTGATCCACTACGCTGGGATGGGATTTTGCTTCCTTTTCAAGTTCGTGATCTGATTCAGGTGGTACCTGATGTATTGAATCGTCGCCGCGCGATCCAAGAAGTGATGTTAGCCAAAGCAGAATTGAACGACGGACAGACGCTATACGGTGTAAATGATTTATTTATCGGGCGCAAAACACATGTCTCGGCTCGTTATCAATTGCAGTTAGCAGGGCATACCGAGCAACAATCTTCAAGTGGCATTATTGTATCAACAGGGATGGGTGCAACAGGTTGGTTCAAAAGTGTTCTTGCAGGAGCAAACGGTATTGTACACAGTGAAAGCTATCAGCAGATAACAGGTAGTATGCAGTATGAAGAGACTCACAGCTCCACTTATACTTCATTGGCATGGGATACACCACAGTTGTATTTTACAGTGAGAGAACCATTTCCTAGCCGTACCACTTCTACCGAATGCGTTTTTGGACAGATTCACGAACAACAGCCATTGCGCATTGTATCGCAGATGCCTGAAAATGGCGTCATCTTTAGTGATGGCGTAGAAAGTGACTTTCTGGAATTCAATTCAGGCATGACAGCAACGATCGGTCTAGCCGAGAAGCGGGGGCATCTGGTGGTATGATGATTATTTTGTGTTATGATATCCGTATCTGTTGAAGATAATACAGTAAGGGGTATGGATTCATGAATCAAAATATACAGCAATTCAAAGCTGATTTCTTCAAAGCTTTAGCCCATCCGATGCGGATTCAGATTTTAGAAGCACTTTGTACAGGAGATAAGACAGTCAATGAATTACAAACGATTGTCGGATCAGAAGGATCGGCTGTTTCCCAACAACTGTCGATATTACGTAGTAAAAATGTAGTCCAAGGAATCAAAGAAGGCACCTCGGTAATCTATTCACTACGTGATCCGCTTATTCAAGAATTGTTAGCAGTAGCCAAGCGCATTTTTGATAATCATCTGGTAGACGCGATTTCTTTATTGGAAGGCATGCGCAATGAACCTGAAGCAAGCAGACATCTTGAGAAATAAAATAAGCGAACCTGTTTACGATAAATAGATCATTTCCAAACCACAATTGTCTATACACAAAAAAAGTATCTCTTATAAATAAGGGATACTTTTTTTGATGTGCATAAAATATCATTGACACAATGTGTATGCAGGCGTACTATCTCTGTATATTCAAATAATCAGATATTTGAAATTAAATATTAAAATATGCAAAAAGAAGGTAGACAAATGAAGTGGACAGGAAGATTTGCTGGATATAACCGCAATAGTTTACGCAAAGATTTGATTTCAGGCATGATCGTAGGTATTATCGCTATTCCACTCGGGATGGCTTTTGCTATTGCTTCAGGAGTTAAGCCTGAATATGGAATCTATACAACCATCATTGCAGGTATAATCATTTCTTTGTGTGGAGGTTCCAAATTCCAAATCGGTGGGCCGACAGGTGCATTTATTCCTATATTATTCGCTGTAGTGATGCAATATGGATATGAAAATTTATTGATTGCTGGTTTTATGGCAGGTGTCTTTTTGCTTATTATGGGATTGTGTCGATTAGGCAAATTGATTGCCTTTATCCCAAGACCGGTCACGATAGGATTTACCGCAGGTATTGCTGTCACTATTTTTGGCGGACAGATCGCCAATTTTTTAGGATTAAGTGGACTTGCCAAACATGAAGATTTTTTCTCGAATATGCGTGAAATCGTTATTCATCTGAACACATTTAATATATACAGCCTTATCACCGGATTGATCTGTTTTGTAGCTATGATAGTAACCGCACGCTTTTTCCCTAAAGTGCCAGGTTCATTGATCGGATTATTGATCTCGACAGGGGTGGCTGTGCTATTTTTTCAAGGCAAAGTGGCTACTATCGAATCTTCATTTGGCGCGATCTCAGGAGCACTTCCTCATTTTCATATTCCAGATTTAACATGGGATAAAATTACTTTTTTGATTCGCCCGGCATTAGTGATTGCAATGTTAGGCAGTATAGAGTCTTTGTTATCAGCCGTTGTTGCTGATGGGATGACAGGCACACGTCATAATAGTAATCGAGAGTTGATCGGGCAAGGAATCGCCAATATGATCACTCCTTTATTTGGTGGTATTCCAGCTACAGGAGCGATCGCTCGGACAGCTACGAATATCAAAAATGGCGCTGTATCGCCTATCTCCGGTGTAGTACATGGGATTGTGGTTTTACTTGTATTAGTGTTATTTGCTCCTTATGCATCCAATATTCCACTTGCTAGTATGGCTCCGATCTTAATGTTAGTAGCATGGCATATGAGTGAGCGTAAGCATTTTATGCATATTTTGAAAATCAAAACAAGTGATTCGCTCGTCTTGGCGATCACATTTATATTGACCGTATTTGCTGATCTGACGACTGCTGTGGAAGTAGGATTGTTGTTAGCAGTTATATTGTTTGTCAAACGAATGAGTCAAGGATTAACGATAACCAAAGTACTCCCTGATCCAGAAGCTGTGAATCAGCAAGTACAAAGTCATATGGTTACTGAAAATCATGATTGCCCGCAGATTAGTATCTACACGATTGAAGGAGCACTCTTTTTCGGTAGTACCCATCTGATCGAACAAGCGATAGATGAAGCTATTGCGAATCAACCTCGGATCGTATTGCTTCGTATGGGTAGAGTCCCGATGATTGATACAACAGGAGATGCTAACCTGACAATCTTAGTGCGTAAAGTACAATCGTACGGTGGCATAGTGATTGTCTCTGGTATCCAGCACCAACCACTTGAATTGTTACAAAAAACAGGCTTGTATACGATGATTGGAGCAGAGCATTTCTATGAGCGTACAGGTATTGCGATTAATAAAGCGCTGGGGTATCTTGATCTAGAACGTTGTCGTGGTTGTCAGCATTTTGCTTTTCACGAATGTCAGGCGTTATCTGCTGGAATCATCACTTCACCAGTAAGCTCACCCTTATTATTGAAAAAAGCATTAGGATCTACCGTTTAATTTTCAGAAAACAAGTGTAAAAAAAGACATACGCATCATATCCAATCTGTTGTTATTTAGAAAGGAAGGATACATATGTCTGCATCATCTCAATATACACATCAAGATTATCGATCTATACGAGGTATCGATCATATCGGTCTAACCGTTCCCGATATCGAAGAAGCGACTCGGTTTTTTAAGCAAGCATTTGGAGCTTCGATTTGTTATGATACGCTTACCCCTCAACAGCCTGCTCAAGAAGGCCCAGAGACTGAGCAGAAGTTAGGATTGCCACAAGGCGCTAAAGTGCTTCATATGCGACTGATTCAGATCGGTCAGGGTGCAAGTATCGAGATGTTCCAATTTGAAAATACAGAACAACGCTCTCCCGCATTAGCAGTAGATTATGGTATCCAACATATAGCGTTATATGTAGATGATATGCCAGCAGCTATCCGTCATTTTGAATCGGCGGGTGGCATTTTGCTGTCTTCTCCTAATCCATTACCTAATGAAGAAAAGGGAGAAGGGCATTTATTTGTGTATGGACGTGCGCCGTGGGGAACATTGATAGAATTACTGTCTTATCCACATGGGATCGATTATCCACAGACAAGCGAAAGTAACCGCTGGACACCGCCAGCAGTTACATAATTTGATGCTTATTTGATTTGTATAAGTTGAGTATCTCCAATATTATCAGCTTCTCGGGTAACGACTTGCAATTGCAGTGTTTTGGGTTGATCGAGTAAATTGCTGTAAAAGATATATTCATAACTGTTCGGATCATCGAAAGCCATTTTTCGATTTAACGCCCGTAACAGCACTGCTTGATCGCCTTCACCTGCAATAATGCCTGTCGCTTCTACCCATGATTTTTTGGTGTTATACGGTTCAAATGGCTGATCTAATGTAAAGCGAACACGCATCTCTAAAGGAGACATTTCGACTCTGGTCAGAGCAACTTTGTGATCTCCTAATTGAATAATATGATTCGGATAGACAATTTCAGTCTCAGGTCGTTTGAATTGACCAGCTAATGAGAAATGAATCAGCAGGGTAGGAGAATAATGCATATCTTCTGTGTTAGTATTGGTTACTGGATCGCTTAATCTGCCATCATCTACAGAAGCAATTTGGAATTTGGCGGCAATTTCTTGCGGGAAAGGTTCTCTTGATTTCAAACGAATAGTGGTTGTGCCACGAAATACATTTTCACTATCAGCATCATGAGTTCCGTTGTTGCGTGAATGACCTAGAGGCTTTCCTGTAGCGATACTGCTTAATTTGACACTGTTCATCCCGTATATTTCTTGTCCATTTAAGCTTTTGGCGGTATAGAGGAGAATCAATTGATTTTCATCAGCGGTCACAGCATTGACAGTAACGATATAGCCGTCTTTTTCAGCGCTCTCATTTACATATTGGATATAGTTGTGCTTGATAGCAGATATTAAGCTCTGGTTCTGGATAACATCACTTTGATACTGGTGAAAAGGTTCTAATTTGCCCCATGAATTAGCAGTGGTATATGTGCTTTGTGTAGGCATAGGAACGATCAATAGGATCAGCATGACTACCGAAGTAAAGCCCACAACGACTAATAAGCGAGCATCCAACCATGGAAAACGTGATTGCATTCGTTTGGCTTCTAGTACATCTTCCTCATCTGTAAGAGTAGAGGTATGAGACATTTGAGATAGAGAAGGTTGTTCTGTATGTAGGTGATTGTTAGATGGTTGAGAAGAATCTTTTTTGGATGTGCTCATAGCTACCATTCCTCCTGATTCAGAATAATTGACGAAGTTGCTTAGTTATAAGGCATAATTATAAAATGTAGTGTGCTTATTTTTAAATTTCTGGTCTGCTAAGTACTTATTGTATATATCGGTGGTAAAGCTACTTTTGTTACTTTTTTCTGCTAACCTCTAACTATAGATATTCTTTATTTTATCTTACTACGAATAGCCAATACAAGTAGACATCAAAAAGCCCGCCAGCTCTTTAAAGAAAAGCAATCCTTTTCATTTTAGAGTAATGTGGGCTTTTTGATCTATAGGTTGTAATATCTATTTTAGCGTAGTGCTGGTACAGATTGTCCCGAGTTAAATTTTGAATTCATTCATTTCGCTGTGTAACTGTTCGGCCGTCTCTGCTAGCGAAGAAGAGGAAGCATTAATTTCTTCCATCGATGCTAACTGCTCTTGTGTAGCAGCAGATACATTTAACATACCAGCAGCCGATTCTTGAGCGATATGAGAAATCTGTCTGGAATACTCTACAATCTCAGTTGTGCTTGCAGACATCTGTTCTGCACCAGCAGATACTTCTTCAATATCGCTTGCTACTTGATTAACTGCTTGTAAAATATCCTGGAAAGCAGTCCCTGCAATCGCGACAGAAGCCATCCCTTTATCAAATTCACGATTGTTTAGATCAACCGCTTCAATCGCATTTAACGTATCTTTTTGAATAAAAGCGACCAATTCAATAATTTGCTTCGCTGATTGGGAAGATTGTTCTGCTAATTTGCCGACTTCATCAGCGACCACTGCGAATCCTCGACCTGCTTCGCCTGCACGAGCGGCTTCAATCGAAGCGTTCAGTGCCAATAAATTCGTTTGCGAAGAGATGCCAGTGATTACTTTGGTAATATTACCAATCTCTTGAGAGCGACTACCTAATTCTTTTACTACAGAACCTAGAGAATGTAGCGATTGTTGAATCGAATCCATTTGTGATACCGCTTGTTGGATAGCATGATTACCATCCGAAGATTTGCTTGCCGCATCGACAGCAGAGTTAGATACTGTCTGTGCACGAACCGCAATTTGTTCTACACCGATCGCCATTTCTTGCATTGCTTGAGAAGATTTATTGGCAATATCGACTTGTTTGGCTGTACCGACTGCATTTTCTTGTACGGTTTCGGCGATTTGTTCAGCCGCTTGTTTATTTTGTTCACTACTTGCTGTTAATTGTTCTGAAGAAGCCGCGACCAACTCCGAAGTAGAAGCGACCGATTCGATCACCTGACGCAAATTGTGCTTCATATCATTAAATGACACCGCTAATGAACCGATCTCATCTTTGTTTTTGATAATCAAATCAGATCCAGTTAGATCACCGGCAGCAATTTGTTCAGCTGCTTTTTGTAGCGATCTAGCAGGCTTGGAGATCGAACGAGCAATAAGGAAAGCAATAACCAAAGCAACAACAATAGCGATTACACTTAACAAAATAATATTAAAACTTGCTGTCTGCGATGTACTTACCGATTCATCTGTAAGTTGAGTGGCTTGTTTGTTATCATAAGCTACCAATTCTGCAATAGTAGAATTAGCCGTGTACCAGAAAGCATACGCATTACGGTGCAAAGCAATCGCTTTATTCAAATCATTATTCAGACCTGCATTAAGCACGTTAGGTGAAACTTTAATATACGCTTCATATTGTGTAGAGAAGCGTTGATACAGACGTTGTTCATCATCGCTTTCGATTAACTTTTCATAAGCAGTACGTTCTGTTTGAATTTTTTTCAGTAATGTCTCGTAATCTTGATTGAGCTTGGCAACTTCATCTTGATTATTTTCTACAATAATATTGAGCAATAGACGCTCTAGATCGGACACATCTCCGTTAAGTGTTCCTAATAAAGTAACACTTGGCATCCATTTCGTATTTACATCGACTGCTTGATTACCCATACTCCGTGTACTTGTTAGAGCAAGTAAACTTACTATGACTAACAAAAGAATTACACTTAAAAAGCCAGTTAACAATTTGGTCTGTATACTCATTTTGACTTTACCAACACGCAAACGTTTCATAATATTGTCCCCCAATATGTAATGTGTAACGCATTCAACTTTATCTATATCGACAATTTCTTTTTATATATTAGACAATTTTGTAAATTTTAGTGCTTAAGATGTAGTTCTTAAGGTTCTAAATGCAATGCTTACATTTCAATTTAATAAATCACAGGTAGAAGCTGTAATTGTGAAGAATAGTCAAAAAAAGATATGGTCAGAGTCATTATTCATTTTTTGGATTATCTTATTGAATAGTTATAAATGCTGACCAGTGATCGCAGACAACAAAAAAGCAACCTGTAGCATATAGCTACAAGTTGCTTTTTGATGAGATTTATAGGTAATCCTTTATATATAGAATGAATGTGTTACATAGGATTTAATTTTGACGAATCCATGCTAATGCCATTGTACCTTCACCAGCGTGAACACCGACCACAGGAATAAAGGGAGCAATTTCAATTTTGAGTAGCGGAGCAAATACACTGATTTCTTTCTCCATTTGAAATGCTTCTTCAATATTATTAGCGTGCATAATACATACACTTTTGACCAGATCGATATCTTTTTTGAGAATATCCATCAGTTTGTGTTTGGCTTTTTTGAAAGTACGAATTTTGTCTTCTACAATAATTTTCCCTTCTACAAAACGCAATAGGAGGTGGATACGTAGTAACTGACTGATCACCAATTGAGTACCGGATACCCGTCCACTACGATGCAATTGAGAAAGACTTGCTGGAATCAGATAAAAGTCCATATTTTCAATAATCATATCGATTTTGGCTTTGATCTCCAGAGCCGTATCGCCTTGTTGTTGCCATTTGACTCCTTGCATAACCATTTCACGTAAAGGAAAAGCGCCGACTTTGGAATCAATCCCGATCACAGAAGTCTCGGTGATCTCAGCCGCTTGTAGTGAAGTGTGATACGTACCACTTAATTCAGAAGAACAATGAATCACGATAATATCGTCATATTTATCTTTAATAGATTCGTATAATTCCATAAATTCGCCAATCGGTGGCTGTGAGCTACCTACACTTTCGTTTTGACGCATTTTCTCATAAAATTGTTCTGCTGTAATTTCAACATTTTCTTTGTACGCTTCATTGTTCACAATCAGACGTAAAGGTACAATATAAATATGATGTTCTGCTGCAAAATCAGTATCGATCATAGCTGTACTATCTGTCACCCAAGCAATTGATTTCATCCAAACCACTCTTTCTTTACACAGAGATAGAATATACTAAAAATGCTATATTCATTTTATTAAAATTTTAACATATAAAACTAATAACTTTATGATATAGTTATTATAACCATATACAATCATAAACACAAATTACAGACAATGAATCTTATCATACATGCTCAGCTCAAGGAGGAATACATAATGCAAGACAAACTGGCTCAAGAATTAGAGGCATGGGGTAAAGAGAAAGTGGCTTATAAGTTTCCCAGATGGGAGCAGATTCCCGACATTGATTTATATATGGATCAAGTGGTCGCTTTATTAGAAAAGCATTTTCACAAATTCCCCGGGGAGAGTGCAGGCAAGTTAATCTCACCCTCTATGATCAACAATTATGTCAAACAGGGCATTATTCCACCTACGATCAAAAAGCGCTATTCCCGTACGCATATTGCTTACTTGATGATGCTGTGCACCCTCAAACCTGTATTACCTTTAGCAGTCATACAAGGTATTATCGAATTTCAATTACAGACCAAAACATTTGCTGAAGTGTATGATCACTTTGTGACAGAACAAGAGCAAGCATCCAGTTATACGATGGAACAAGCCAAAGCCGAAAGCAGATTGCTCGGTCAGACGACTACGACAGAACAAGAAATGTTAAGTAATCTTTCGCTCAAAATGGCAGTACTGGCGAACTCCAGTAAGATTTTGGCGGAAAAGATTATAGAAATGGAGCGAGCAGAAGGAAAGCTCTCTACTCTAGATGATCATGGTAAAAAAACGAAAAAGATTAAAATGTAAATTCAAGTTATTATCTTTACACATGGTACACAATGATAGACCAAAATACCCCTTATCCTTTATATGCGATCTTCTGATCATAAAAGGATAAGGGGTATTGTCTATTTGCTATACAGCTAGTAACACAAGTAAGCTAGAATATTACACTTTAAATGCGCTAACTTCGTTATGAAGTTGTTCTGCTGTCTGCGCTAGAGAAGACGATGACGATGTAATCTCTTCCATAGAAGCTAATTGTTCTTGCGTAGCCGCAGATACACTTAGCATACCTTCAGAAGATTCTTGAGCGATATGATTGATCTGTTTGGAGTATTGGACAATCTCAGTCGTGCTTGCTGATAATTGTTCTGCACCTGCGGAGACTTCTTCAATATCACCAGCGACTTGATTAACAGCCTGTAAAATATCGCGGAATGCTTCACCTGCAATCGATACCGAAGCTAATCCTTTATCAAATTCAAGATTATTCAATTCTACCGCGTCAATGGCATCGGTTGTATCTTTCTGGATAAATGTAACCAGTTCAATAATTTGCTTCGCCGATTGAGAAGATTGTTCTGCTAATTTACCGACTTCATCAGCAACGACAGCGAATCCTCGACCTGCTTCACCTGCACGAGCCGCTTCAATGGAAGCATTTAGAGCAAGCAGATTGGTCTGTGTAGCAATACCTGTAATGACTTTAGTGATATTTCCAATTTCTTGTGAACGACTTCCTAATTCTTTCACGACAGAACCTAACGAGTGTAGCGAAGTCTGAATCGAATCCATTTGATTGACTGCTTGTTGGATCGCTTTGTTACCATTAGACGATTTGCTTGCTGCTTCGGTTGCTGAACTGGATACTGTCTGTGCACGAACAGCAATTTGCTCTACACCGATCGCCATTTCTTGCATCGCTTGAGCAGACTTGGTAGCAATATCAACTTGAGTAGCAGCGCCATTAGCACTTTCTTGTACCGTTTCAGCAATTTGTTCAGATGCTTGTTTGTTCTGCTCACTACTTGCTGTTAATTGCTCTGAAGAAGCGGCAACCAATTCAGAAGTAGCAGCTACAGATTCAAGCAAACTACGAAGATTTGCTACCATTTGATTGAAAGCAACAGCCAGTAGACCGACTTCGTCTTTATTACGAATAATGATCGCTTCGCCTGTTAGATCACCAGCAGAGATACGTTCAGCCGCTTGTTGAATTTGTTTCACAGGACGGGAAATAGATCTAGCAATAAGATAAGCAATTACGATACCAATAACAACAGCGATAATACTTAAAATAATAATGTTCGTGCTTGCAGAAGTTGCTGATTTTACAGATTGATCTGTCAAAATACCTGCTTGTTCATTATCATAAGCAATTAATTGAGCAATTGTGTCATTAGCAGTATACCAGGCATCATAAGAAGCACGATGCAATTCGCGCGCTTTATCCATATCATTGCCTTTAGCCGCATCGACTAAGGCAGGAAATGTTGTTAAAAATTGATCATAATTGGTGTTGAATGTTTCAAATAATTTGGATTCTTCATCCGATTGAATCAATGCTTTGTATTGTACACGTTCGGTTTCGATCCGTTTTAACAATTCATCTAATGTAGTGTTAATTTTAGTAATTCGTTCTGGATCATTTTCGATCGCCATGTTCAGGACTAGACGCTGTACATCAGAGATATCACCATTCATCATACCCATTGTGCTTACACTAGGCATCCATTTGCTATCAATTTGCTTGGCTTGCGATCCTAACGTATTCATACTGAATAGTGATAAAAGACTAACCAATACCAGTAATAGAATCACGCTAAAAAAGCCGACTAATAATTTAGTTTGAATATTAATACGCATTATTTCACTCCTCATCATTGTTTAAACATATAACGTAATACCTATATCGACAAAATTCGCTATATATTTAGGTCTTACAGATTAAAAAGAATAAAATTTCTAATAAATAATAAAAAAACTAATAAATGTTTTAATAGTTATATATTTCAAATTAATAAAATACATTTTATTTCAAAATATAATATTGTGTATCCGTTGTTGTAAGAATTTATAATGCAAAATGATTATAAAATTATAAATAATGTAGGATAATATATATATTATTTATTGCAACCGTTTCCAAAAAAAGTTTAAAATAAATACAGCATATTATTCCAAAATAGATATATCTAAAGGAGATCCAATATGGAACATCATCTATGGGCACAATATCCACCCCGGGGCTGGAATAGTTGGGATTGTTATGGAGCCGCTGTACGAGAAGAAGAAATTATAGGCAATGCCGAGTATATGTCTACTCATCTCAAAGAGCACGGTTGGGAATATATTGTAGTGGATATTCAGTGGTATGAAGCAGGTGCTGTATCCTCAGCGTATCGCAAGTTTGAGCCATTAGAAATGGATAACTATTCCCGATTAATTCCAGCAGTCAATCGCTTTCCTTCCAGTAAAGATGGTCAAGGATTCCGTCTGTTAGCTGATCGGGTACATCAATTAGGATTAAAGTTCGGTATACATATTATGCGTGGTATTCCAAGACAAGCGGTGCATCAGAATACAGCGATCAAAGGAACGCATATCACCGCCAGACAGATTGCACATCCTAATTCGATCTGTCCGTGGAATACAGATATGTATGGAGTAGATGCTTCACAAGAAGGAGCACAACAATATTACAATTCATTATTTGAAATGTATGCAGAGTGGGGAGTCGATTTTGTCAAAGTCGATGATATTGCGGCTTCACGTCTGTATGATACTCATCTGGAAGAAATTGAACTGATTCGTCGCGCAATTGATCAGTGTGGTCGTCCAATGGTACTCAGTCTATCTCCAGGGCCAGCGCCATTAGAATACCAACAACAATTAAGAGACCATGCGAATATGTGGCGTGTTACCGATGACTTCTGGGATATCTGGTCATTATTATATGCGATGTTCGAACGGTGTGAGAAATGGTCACCGTATGTAGGCGAAGGTTCTTGGCCGGATTGTGATATGTTGCCACTCGGTCATATCGGTATTCGCTCTGTAGATGGAGGCGGAGCAGATCGCTGGACACGATTCACACCTGATGAACAGCGCACTATGATGACACTGTGGTCAATTTTCCGTTCGCCATTAATGTTCGGAGGAGAATTACGGGATAACGATGAATGGACATTGTCATTGCTGAACAATCCGCTGATTTTAGAAATGAATCACAAGAGCCGTCAAGCCTATCAACTTTCTCGTGATGAGCAAGATCGAATCATCTGGGTAGCAGAGGAAGATGGAACGAATCATCGCTATATCGCTTTGTTCAATGCAGGAGAAGAGCAGAACACCGTAACACTGGATCTATCTTTATTAGATATAACAGTCCCAGTGAATCTGCATAATCTATGGCAGCCTACAGAACAATTAACTGTACAAGGACAATGGGAAATAGAACTTCCACCACACGGATGTGTCGTTTATCGATTAGAGCCACTAGCTTAAAAAGAGTACTTGTATCCCCAATAGAAAAACAGAATTAAAGCATATAGCAACTAAAGAAGATCACTACCAACAGACCTAATAAAAGTAGGACTTTTCCAATTTAAGATGGAAAATGTCCTGCTTTTTTGGTTTAAATCCATTATCTTGAAAAAAAGTATTTCCAATATGAGTCAAACGAAGTATGATATAGGTAAATGTATACGCTACCTAAGACCTAAAAAAATTGAAATATTTCATTTTAAAGCAAAATTATCGCAGATTTCCAGAAGAACTGGACTCTAACTCGTACATCTTCTGCCTGCACTAAGGAGAACACAGCTATGGCATATACGATTCCAGACACCATCCCGAGAAAAGCAACCGCAGGCGAACGCCTTTTATTTCAAACGCTCAAAGAACATCTTCCAGACGATTATATTGTCTACTACGAACCAGAGATCGGTGGCAGACGACCAGACTACGTCATTATCGGTCCGGATCTTGGACTATTGGTGTTAGAAGTGAAAGACTACACCGAAAATACCCTCTACGAACTCAATACTCATGAATGGCAGCTACATACCCAAAAAGGAACAGGATCGGTAGAAACGGTCAAAAATCCGCTACTCCAAGCAAGAGACTATGCTTTTCGAATCAATAATAAGCTTAAAAAAGATCAGAATCTTACACAACAAAGCGGCGTGTATGCAAATAATCTCAAGTTCCGCTATGGACATGGAGTTGTTTTTACCCGTCTTAAGCAGACCCATATCGTCAAGCATAGTCTACATCGGGTGATCGACCCTAGATATATGCTCACACGAGAAGAAATAGACCTCGAAGATGAGAATTGCACCGCAGATCATCTACTAGAGCGCATTACCAATATGTTCGATACCCCTTTTCATATGAATCAGATGCTAACCGACGAAGATATCAAAGCGATTCGTTATCATCTATTTCCTGAAGTACGGATTAGTGCAGAATATCGGGAGCCTGCTTATTATCAAGACCAACTCTTACTATCGCTTCATAATATTCAAGCGATGGACTTGCATCAGGAATCACTTGCCAGACAGTTGGGAGATAAGAATCGATTAATACGCGGTGTAGCAGGTAGTGGCAAGACTTTAATTCTAGCCGCTAGAGCGAAGATGTTAATCAAAGACCATCCACATTGGAAAATTCTTGTCCTCTGTTATGGCATTCCATTATCAAGAGTGATTCGCAGTCAGATTGATCGGATGCTCGAAGAACCGGAAGATTTGTTCGATTTTGCTAACAGTCAGACGAATTCATCAGCTACACCTTCTATAGAGAAGTCATCCAACCTACAGATTGCTACATTCCATGAATGGCTGTGGAGCACGATGCGTATCAAAGACGAGCTGATCGAATCTTATCTGGAAAAGATCAATCGTGGCGAAACCATCTTACCGCAATACGATGCGATCCTGATCGACGAAGGACAAGACTTCGAACCGTCATGGCTAGAATTGCTAAGTAAGGTGCTTAACCCGGAAACCCAATCACTATTACTGGTCGAAGACAAAGCGCAAAATATTTACAAACGCAAAACCAGTCTGAGCCAGAACACCGGACTCGACTTCCGTGGACGCTCCAAAATTCTCAGTATCAACTACCGTAACACCGCTCAGATCGTCAACTTCGCATGGGACTTCTATCGTACCCATTCGAGCTTAGGGGAAAAGGTCAAAGAAGGCACAAGTATAGAAGGCGTAGAGATTATCCCACCGCAAAGCACCAAGCGTAAAGGGATAGAGCCACAGATCAAGCACTGCGCTTCATTTGCAGAAGAAGTACAATGGGTCGCACAGCAGATGAAGATATTACATGAGCAGAAAAAAGTACCTTACGCCGAAATGGCTGTCCTGTATCGGGTACAAAAGCGCTATTCGTACTCTTATATAGACGTATTACAAAAAGAACTATCCAAGCATGAGATTCCATACAACTGGTTCACCGAAAATACAGCATCCAAACGCACATTCGAACGCCACCAAGAAGCCGTCAAGCTATCCACACTCGACAGCTCCAAAGGACTAGACTTCAAAGCCGTTTTTATCGTCAATGTCGACAGTATGCCATTCAAGCTAGAAGAACATCCAGAGCGAGAAGTTTCGTTATTTTATATCGGAATGACGAGAGCGATGGACTGGTTGTTCTTGAGTTATAGCAAGGTTGAGGGATTTGCAGGGTGGCTTGAGGAAAAGGTTGTCGAAGCAAGTGATGCAGTTGAACAGAAGAAGCAACAACGATTCAAATCCTAGAACACACTTTAGAACATTCTCAAAGGGGAGTTACACATTGCATGTAGAAAGCGAAAAAATTTAAACAAATAAATTTTATTAAACTAAATGAAAGAGTGGGTAAAAAATGAGAATTATACATCTTTCAGATTTTCATCTTACTTCTAATAGTATTAGCGATTTGAACGATTTTATTATGAGAGCACTTATATTTGATTTAAAAGAGCAAAATAAAAGACAAAAAATTGATCTGATTATATTTACAGGTGATTTAGTGCATCAAGCTGGAAACTCATTTTCTCAAGATATTGAATTAGCATTTTATAGTTTTGTAGAAAATGTTATAGATCCTATTTTAGTAGCTTTGCAATTGGAAAGAGATCGTTTTTTATTTGTACCAGGTAATCATGATGTTAATAGGAATTTAGATAGTAAATATATCGAAGATGGTTTAAGAACTTCTCTTAATAGTATAGAATCTGTGAATGATTATATACTTAAACAAGATGAAGAAGGAAGAAAAAGAATACTCCCATTTAAAGTTTTTGAGCGGGATTTTCATGGATCATTTAAAGGCGAATTTAAAATAACAGATTTTGAATCTAACTATATTCTTAATATAAATAATGAAAAAATTGGAATAACCTGTTTTAATTCTTCTTGGCGTTGTTATGATGATGAAGATAAAAATAGAATTATCTTAGGAGAAAAACAAATCACTAGATCAATTGACCTTCTTAGTGAATGTGATATTAAAATAGCATTAATACATCATCCATTAGATTGGTTAGCTAATTTTGAAATAAAAGCTATAGAAAGTATGATAAATAGAGAATATAACATGCTGTTTTGTGGTCATGTGCATGAAGGTAGTGCTTGGAGTAAATCAAATCTGTATGGAGATTTATTCTTTTCTATAGCTCCTGCAAATTGGACATATGCTATACGAAGCAACGATAATAATTATTGTAATGGTTATTCAATAATTGATTATGAAGGAAGAGAAATTAAAATTAATCACAAAATATATATTTATGAAAAAAATAAATATGAAATAAACGTACACTTAGGTAAAAAATTAGGAGAAACTATATTCAGGCTTCCCGATACAGAAGAATTAGTAAAAGAAAATAAAGGAAAAGAAATAGTAGAACAGATAAAATTAGTTTATATGCCTGAAATTAATGAACACTTGCTGAGTTATAGTACAGATACTAAAGCTCCTAAAGATATTGACGAAGTTTTTGTTCTTCCTAAAATAATTAGTAATGTTAAAACAAAAGAAGATGAAAAAGAAGAAATATTTAGTATACAAGATTTTTGTAGTAATACACAAAATATATTAATAAATGGTGATAAAGAATCAGGAAAAACTATATTGCTTGATAAGATCATGATTGAATTAGTTAATGAATACGAAAATTATAAATTAATTCCAGTTTTTTTTAACTTTGAAGATATTACTAATAGAATAGAAACTTTAATTAGTAAATTTCTAAATGTTGGAATAGTAAATATTAAAGAGTTTATTGATGGATATAATTTAATATTGTTGATAGATGATGTTTCATTCTCAGAGCACAAAAAAAATAAGATGAAACTTTTAAATGAATTTATTTCTGAGCATCCTAGTGTTAAGTTCATTTTATCTAATACAGGAACTTTAGCTGGAGAAAATCTGCTTGCCATGCAAAGTTATTCTAAAATATCACTTTGTAAAACAGTTCAAATAGGTCAATTTAGAACAAAAGAGATTAGATCTTTAATAAAAAAGTGGTTTTCAAATAATGAGACTTATGATCCTGATAAATTAGATAAAATTGTAAATATTTTTACTACTCTAAATATTCCTAGAACGCCACTCGCAATTTCTATGTTTTTATGGATCATAGAACAACAGGAAAATTATAGACCAATTAATAATGCTGTAATGCTAGAAAATTTTATAGAAAGATTATTAAAAAAGCATTCTAGAGTTGAAGGGTATTCTGAAAAATTTGATTATAGAAACAAAGAAAGATTATTAGCACATATTGCTAATGAAATGTTTAAAAAAAATCAAAGTAATTATAGATTATCTAAGATTGAACTCACCATTTTTATAAGAGAGTATTTGGTAAGTAGAAAATTCGCTTTTGATGTAGAAACTCTTTTAGAAGAATTTATTAATTGTGGAATATTTGTATTAGAATATGATTTACAAGAAAGTTATGTTAGTTTTAGATTTAACTGTTTTATAAAGTATTTTATAATGAAATACATTGGATATAATAAAAAGTTTAAAGATTTTGTTTTAAATGAAGATAATTATTTACTGTTTGAAGACGAAATAGATTATTATACAGGTATAAATAGAGATGAAGCTGGAATTTTAGAGCTATTAGTAGAGCGTATGAATAAAGAATTCAAAGAATTAAAAGAGAAATTAATAGAAGATAATGATGGTTTGGACTCCTTTTTTGAAATTAAAACTTCAATTGCAAGTCGTTTAGAAAATAAAAAATTAAATTTAATCGGTAGAAATAAACCAACTCAAGAAGATTTAGATCAAATGAATGATCATATGTTAGAAAGCGGAAAACAAGAGAACGGTATAGTAAAAAAAGAACAATCTATAAGCTCTTTTGAAAAACTTTTTAGGTCATGGTCTCTAGCCGCAAAAGTTTTAAAAAATACGGAAGAAATAGAAGTTGAAAATTTAAAAAGCGATGCTTTTAATGAAATATTATTTTGTTCTATGGCATTTGCAGCCTTATACAAATTTTTATTACAGGAGCATCTAACTAAAACAGAATTAAAAGAAGGAGACAATATTGAAAAAATAAGTAGATTAGCAGAATTTATGCCATTAGTTCATGAATCTGTTATTCATTCTTTTATAGGTACAAAAAAACTAAGTATTGTACTACAAGAATTGATAGATACCAAAATTGAAGACAACAAAGTTTCTGATTTTGAAAAATTTCTTTTAGTTTTTCTATATGCAGATTTAAAAGAAGATAAATATATTGATAATATAATTAAGTTAGTTAAAAACGTTAATAGAAATTATATATACGATATGATTTTATTTAAGGTTACTTCTTATTACTATTTGAGATCTTCAAATAAAGATAGTGATCAGATGTATGAGAACTTAATAGCTGATATTGTAGGGGGTTCAAAAGGCAAAGAAAATATAAATAAAGGGAAAGTTATTGAAAATTACAGAACTAAAAAATTATTGAAACAATATAGAGAAAGCTAATTTATATTTAAACAATATGTTTCTACTATTATGCATAATGCAACGATTTGTTTCCTCATATTCTTTCTTTCACTAAATTGTTTTATACTCCTCTTATACATACCCCGAGAGGAGAAAATAACTATGTGGATCATCAGTCAAGATGAGCAAACGATCGTCAAATCTGTTGCCCTTACCCTAGAAACATCAACCGAAGGAACGGTTCTTTCCGCTTACGTAGGAGACGGTTCAGTCGAATCTGCTTTTACAGTAGGTACGTTTCAACAGAAGGAAAGGGCAGCTAAAGAACTATCTCGCTTCCGCCAATATTTGTCTACGATCAATATGGAGCCTTTTTATATTCAACCCGATCTTGAAGCCTAACTTTATTGTTGCATTGCATCATATGCTGTTTAATGTTAAAGCCTATTCGACTATTCCCGAATAGGCTTTTTTACTTGAAGTAGTATTAATTTATGTTCATCATCTTGCTAATACGTCGTCGATATTATTCCATTCATAGACTCGTTCATTGAGAAGCACGCCACCTATTTGGATATTCACAGTCTTAGATAATGTCGCACCATAATACTCATACCAATCACATGTTTTATTATCTTCTAGCACTTCAACAAATACCTTTTGCCAGCCCAATTGCTTGAATATCTTAAATAAAGATTGAAGTAGTTGCTTACCTATACCTTTACCATGATAAGACTCCAGTATATAGATCGAAGTTAAGTCACCAGAGTGAGGTACGGTGTTGGTTTCTTTTTTCCAACCATCTGCAAATCCGACAATCTGACCTTCGAAATTCTCTGCTACCATAACGAAGTGATCTTGTTGTGCTATGGCTTGCATCCATAGATCATTTCTCTGGGTATAGGATAGATTGTTAAGAAACTCATCTGGGATGATACCTTTATATGTTGTTTTCCAACTGTCTACATGAACTCTGGCAATATCTTCTGCATCTTGAAGTGTTGCTTTTCTAATGTGCAAGATATGTACACCTCCTCAAGATTATCACTTTATTTTATGTTCGATTATACTCTTCATGTATATATCATTGTTGATTGATATATACTGGTTCTACTATCTGTATTACATACCCATTTTGAAATAGGTTGGAAGGGGATGAACTTATTTTGAAATCAACTATAGTACTCACTTTATTAGCAATGCTTATAGGTTGTAGTCTCAACACAGCACAGACTCCAAAAGGAATTCAGTATAATGATAGTACAGCAATGAGATTAAAAATGCAGTCAACGTAGATCAATTAGCGATCAAAGGTAAAGAGGATTATCGAGTATACAAAGCCCTTGTCGAAGGATAAGCATTGTATAGTCATAGCTGTTAGTTAGATTGAGGCATATATCTGTATATAGCCTTTGTAATACACATAATATATAGAAATAAAGGTAGAAAGGAATACCACTCTGATGATTATGAAAGAGCAAATGATAGATTTATTATTAGAAGCTTGTCCTTCGTATCAAGAGTCCTGGAACGACTATATAAAGGATGAAGATATAGATGAAGAACGATTATATTATTTGGAACTCTCTGACTTTGTAAGACATCTTATTCGATTGTATCGAAGTGGTAAGCATGATGAATTTCCGTCTATTTTTCATGTCATAGAGCAATTTCTTACGGAAGGTGAGCATTATGTAAGGGAAGCAGCAACGATTGGGATTTTAGAATTACTTTTGACGGATGAACATTTAAGCAGGAATGAGTTTATAAAGTATTTTGGGAAACATACGATGATCGGATGGAATTCTTTATTTCTCTTTTGGAAAGGAGAAAGCAATATTGAGTAAATCCAAGATTAAAATTGTAGACGACTTATCTCTACGAGCCGAGATTGAACAGACGATAGAAAAGGTCAGTCATGTACAATTAGCACAATGGGCGCTTAGTATTGCCCGGCATGTAATGCCTTATCTTGAGCAAGAGTTACTGAATGTTGAACAAGTAGAGAAAGCATTTAAAGTAAATGAGCTATGGCAAGTGGGACAAGCTACTGTACATCAAGTAAGGCAAGCTGGATTACAGATTCACAAAGTCGCTAGACAATGTCAGAATGAAATAGCTAAAACAGGGGCAAGAACTGCCGGACAAGCCGTAGCTGTAGGACATATGAAAGAACACGCAATCGTCGCTAGTGATTATGCAATAAAAGTAATCGGTCTGGCATCAGATAACAATATAAAATCTATTACCGAAGAACGCATATGGCAATTAGAACAATTGCAGAGCAACGGAAAATAACATAAATAGTTATAGGAAAAATCGATCTATTCCGAACTAAAGAGGTGAACTATGAAAATACTCATTATGGCTTTCTGTATACTTGGATATTCATTATTTCTTGTAGGTTGTAATACCAGTGCAGATCATACGGATTCCTATGCAGCTATTATTAATTATAATGATCAACAATATATAGGCGGACAATCTGTAGATATGAAGCAGTATACAGATATTCAGCCAGTGGGTGAAATTGTACAACGCGTGGAAGCAGGGATGTACCCGCCAGAACATCTGATGTCGAATGCGGTAGATAAAGGCACTCCAGTCTTTCAGACGGCAGATCATCATTTGTTAATCAAGCAGTTGAATGGAGAGTATCAATTATTTCGTAAGACAGATGTAGAAGTAGAATTATGACACTTTAGACGTGTTATTATATTTGGAACGTATGACAGCTACAATCTTTAAGCAGAATATTATAAGGATGTTTGGATGAAATGGAAGCAGGTCAGATTAAGCAATTATCATGACAAAAATAATCTAAAACAACAAAAATAAGCTAGAGCCACAGATACATTATGATCATGTTGGCTTTAGCTCATTTTTCGATTCCTATAATATAGGTCATGACTCCGCGACTCTCATCATACAGCGACAAGTGATCACCCGATGGATTCCATTGCATAGAAGTATTAGCATCTTGAATTTTGGCAAAAACAGGCGTTGTTTTACCTGTATGTTGATCGAAAATATACAGCCCGTTCATACCTTGCTGATTCACCTGATGGATAGAGAATGCAAGCATCCGACTATCTGGAGACCATACACTACGGCTGATTAAGCTTCCTTGACCTAATGTGCCTTCTACATGACCTTCTGTATCGATCATGATTAATTTGGCGGGTTCAGTTGTATTCCATACACGTTGTTCTATAGCGATTCGCTGTCCATCTGGAGATACCGAGAAGGCTCTAACATCGTTGGCGATCGGAGTGATCGTAGGCTCGGATTGATTCGCATATTGTACCAGCCGATAGACATTGGTATCTGGACTCAAATAGTAAATAATTTTGCCGACTTTTTGTACCGAATCCAGACTGTCTTGTTGTTGCACTGCATCTGGCAGAACCACATCGGAAGAGTGTCCGTTCAGATCGATTAAGCGCATACCACCGCCTACTTTGGTAGTAATTAAGTGTTTATTATCTGCCCAACTCACTGTACTGGTAATATCCAGTTGACCAATCGATGTTACGTTGCCTGTTGATACATCCCATATATATCCTAGAATCTGATAAGGATCACCGTCTACACCTTCTGTAAAAAACACATGCTGACCATCTTGAGACGTCAGCGCAAGATACTGAGGTGATGTGCGCCCGGGTGTTAAAGCATTTTCTTTACCATTTTCGAGATGATACATGTACAGACGATCTTTTTTGTTGATAATCAGCTTTGTATCCGATAACCATGTCCGTCCATATACATTTTTTAATGGTGCTACTGAGGTTAACATCACTTCATCGGCTTGTTTTTGCATCGAAGTATCTAGAGGTAATACCGTCAGTTGTGGTTCTGATGAACGTAGTCCGCCTGTATTGGTTAACGTACTGCACGCACTGAGCAATAGGATACATCCTATGCCGATACTTAGCCGATAGAGACGATAGAATCGGCAGAATAACATTATTTTGTTCACAAAAGAACATCTCCCTTATATGATCGATGTCTTTACTATAATCAGCAGACGTTTCGTAAATATATCGAATTGTATCCAAGTTGTAAATAATCTAGCTAATCAGCCTATTACACCGGAAGTTCCAAAACAAATTCGGTACCCGAATCATTCGATTGAGCAATATACAACTTGCTTTGTAGACGTTCTGCTAGACGGCGGGCAAGTGGAAGACCGAGACCTGTTCCGCTACCTGTACGTGCTCGATCACTGCTTAATGTGGCATAAGGCTCGAATACATTGTCCCATTGATCTTCTGGAATAATAGCACCGGAGTTGATAATACGAATGATCGTCTTGTGATCGTACAGTTCATTAGAGAGTCTAATCCATCCATGATCATTACGATTATATTTTACTGCGTTGTCTAGCAAATTTAATAAAATATGCATCAGATGCTTGGGATCGGTCGTCAATGTTACAGCAACTGTCTGTACCTGTAGATCAATACCTGAAGTGGATGCTTTGCCATGTGTACGCTTGGCGACATCGCTTAACAGTTCATCTAATTGCACAGAAGTTACTTGTAATTCAAAGTCGTATTTCTCCAACAATGACAAACGAATCGAATCTTCGATCAATTCGATCAGTCGTTTGGTTTCTTTGGCAATACTTTCACTGGCTTCGTGTACCAGTGTAGGATCGTCACCATACATATTCAGTAAGTCGGCATAGGCTTGAATCGATGTAATCGGTGTTTTGAGTTCATGACTGATATTGCCGATAAATGCTTTTTGCAATTGTTCTAGCGCTGTTAATTTGGTAATCGCTTGTTCCAGTTGTTGTTTTTCATTTTCCAGCTCGTTCACACTTTGAGCAATCATATGTCCCATCTGCACGATGTCGTCTCCCAATTGCCCTAATTCGTCTTTACGAGTAAAAAGAACAGTGCGAGGGAGAGGATAGTGTCCCTGAGATATCGAATGAGTCTCTTGAGTCAGCCGATGAATATCGGCAATCTGCTTGCGAATATATAACCAACCGACTACAAAGCTGATAATCAACACCGATACCCCTATTGTAAGAAGTAGTTGTACAATATCTTGATAAAATGCTTGTTGTTCTGCAATCGAAAGATGAAGCTGAACGACGCCAAGCAGACCATCTGGTCCTTGAATAGGAGACAAGTAGATAACCGAAGAACCTGCTGTAATATAAGCGATCTGACCTTTCAAAGCATAAGCAAGAGCTTGCTTTACATTCACTTGAGGAGCAACGGGTAATGAATCGCCAGCTAATTGCCCTGTAGCATCGTACAGAATAATACGCATATTACTGGATATTCCAAGTTGACCGGCAAGTTCGGTAGCGCGCAATTTCATAAATTGCTGAGGGTCTTTTTGATTACCGGCTAGATATTCCTGACGTATAGTAAGACCTATGATTTCGCTTTGTCGTTTGAGTGTAGTTTCGATCTGATTTTTCTGATTCGATTGAATGCCGATCAGCACTAGCGTACTTAATACACCTACAGTAAATAGAAGTAAGCCTGCTAAAAGCAGTGGAAACTTCCAGCGTAAGCTAAGTCCGCGTGACCAAAAAAATGGTGCTTTACGATCCGGTGAAGTATGGCTAAATAGAGAACTTTTCACGATAGCGGTTCTGCTTTGTAGCCAACACCGTAGACGGTTTGAAGCAAAGCTTGATGAGGTTCTATTTTTTTGCGTAATCGCTGAATATGAATATCGATCGTGCGCGTTTCTCCCAGATAATCCATTCCCCATACCAGTTCCAATAGTTCTTCACGTGTATACACTCGGTTAGGATGGTTAGCCAGTAGCGCCAATAAATCGAACTCTTTGGGTGTAAGTTCAATCGGTTGCTGGTCTACCAATACTTTACGGCTACTGCTGTATACTTCTACAGATCCTAAGGTAGCAGGTAGATCATTGACCGTAGGTGTACTTTCACGTTCCATCAGACGTGCCAAAGCTTTGATACGAGCAATCAATTCACGAATATCGAAAGGCTTGGACAGATAATCATCTGCGCCCATTTCGAGACCTAATATTTTGTCGATAATATCAGACTTGGCAGTAAGTAAAAGAATACCGATACCTTTGCGATGATTCAGTTCACGACAGACCCCATATCCATCAAGCTTAGGCATCATCACATCAAGCACGATAACATCGGGCTGAAATATAGCTGTTTTGGCAAGAGCGTCTTCACCATCTATCGCTGTTTCTACTATAAAATGTTCTCGTTTCAAAGCATAAGCAATCGAGTTACGAATACTTTCTTCATCATCTGCGATTAGTATTTTTTTGGACATGAGTGTAACCCTCTCTTTATAAAGATCCTTCATTTTCATCTTGCACATCGTATACAACAGTGTTGCTAATGCAAACAGTATAACAGACATTGCTTCGCCCAGGCAGATCATCACTACAACAGACTTATAGGTGATGAAAGTTTTAATTTACTATGACATGACACTAGTAACAGGTGAAATACCTGTGCCTGTAGAAAGCAAACAATATCGTATTACATTAGCTATTTTGTTATGAAGAAATCTAGAAAAGATCGTATTCAAATATTTCCAGTAATGATGTGTAGATGCAACCGTCTGTATAATTATACTATAATAGATCATATCGCTTATATCCGTTAGCCAAATAAGGAGTGTTGAAGATGGAATTAGAATTGTCTCAATTAGGATCATGTGAATTTTATCCACCGGCTGAAAATAGTACGATTCGTGATGCAGAAAAATGGATGAATACGACATTTCCCAAAGCACTAAAACAATTATGGAAAAAAAGTGATGGATTATATACAGATGAAGGCGTATTGATCTATGGAGCAGAACAAATTGCAGAACGCAATCAGACATGGGAGACCGATCTGTATGCAGAAGGATATGTAGCTGTTGGTGACGATAGCGGCGGCAGAGTATTGATTATGCTAGCTGAAGCAGGAGCGAAAGACGTATGGATTGTGGATGGTGGAAGTATGAGCCCTGATGATGGAATGCATGTTACCGATCATTTTATCCGCTGGGTAAATCAAGGGTTAGAATTAGGGGAATCTGAAGAAGATGAATACATAGACGATGATGAAGATATAGATTAATACCATATGTCTAACATTATTATTGCGAAATTAATATAAAACCTCTTATATGTTAGTTAATATAACATTAAATAAATTAAAGATGTACTTTTTAGTGTTATTATGTTATATTAATGAACATTTAAATGACGCATTTTTAAATGAGTCTGATCATAAGAGGAGGGAATAATAATGAATAGTCATCTGAACGGTATTGATATATCTTCTCTGCCTAAAATAGATTTACATGTTCATCTGGATGGAAGCTTACGCCCGCAGACAGTACTTGATTTAGCTGAAAGTCATGGGGTTCAATTGCCGACGACAGATAAGCATGCATTACTCTCCCATATGCAGGTAAATGAAGATTGCAGTAGTCTGCAAGACTATTTAAGCAAATTTCATTTTACAACTCGCTTTTTACAAACGGCTATTGCGTTAGAACGGGTCGCTTTTGAAATTGTGGAAAAAGCAAACAGACATCATTGTAAATATATCGAAATTCGCTTTGCTCCTCAATTGCATCGGGAACGCGGACTTTATACAGAAGAAGTGATTCATTATGTGCTTGCAGGTCTGAAGCGCGGTGAACAACAGTTCGGGGTACGAGCACGTGGTATCGCGATCTGCATGCGTCATCATGATCATCAACAAAATATGGAAGTGATTCATGCTGCTTCAAAATATATAGGCAAAGGTCTGGTCGCTGTCGATCTAGCCGGTGATGAAGCGTCATATCCACCCGAGTTGTTTCGTGAGATTTTTGCAGCTTCTCATCGCAGAGATATTCCAGTTACGATTCATGCTGGAGAAGCGGCAGGAGCTGCTAATATTCATGAAGCAGTATCCAATCTAGGCGCTACTCGAATCGGTCATGGCGTACGATTGCAAGAAGCACCAGCGATTATGGATATGATGATTGCCCGTCAGATTCCGCTTGAAATGTGTCCGGTGAGCAATATTCAGACCAAAGCGGTATCCAACTGGGAAAGCTACCCGATTCGTGATTATTTTGAACGTGGATTGATGATTACGGTAAATACCGATAATCCTGGTGTATCTGGAACAAGTATGACCAAAGAATATCGTATTTTAGCAGAGCGCTTCGGGTTCACTACATCGGAATTAGGTCAAATCGCTATGAATGGAGCTCATGCTGCTTTTCTAGAAGAAAGTGAAAAAGCGAAGTTAAAGCGAGAATTGCGAGAAGAATTTGCCAGCTTAGGCATTTCAGTGTGAATTAAAGTAAACAATAGCGATGTAAAGACTTTCCTCAATCTGTGGAAAGTCTTTTTTGCGTGTTTTTGTTAAAAATACGCCTTATCATGCGCAAGTGTGCGTGTAATACTCAATCCAATAGAAAAGATCACGATTATAATAGCTTCAGAAAGAAATAATTGCCACCTAACATAAAGGGAAAGAGTAACCATAACCTTATTAGATATCTGCAAATTAAAAACAGTTACTTATCTGTAAGAGCGAATCATCACAGAGCTTGTATCTACAACGAATGAAGCCTTAGAACAATGGACAGACTATATTCAATTACCTGTTCAATATAGACAGGTCTTTATTCAGAAGTCAGTAGCTTTCGATCGGTACAAGAAGTAGCAGAAATGATGAAGATGATAGAGGTAAAACGTCCAGATATTTTACTCGTAGATATCAATTTAAGCAATATTAGTGAAGAGGACGGATTGATCGTAGCTGAATCGGTATCAAAAGTATATCCTGATTTGAATATAGTGATTTTGACAGGATTTGACCTGCCGGTCTACCGTTATGAAGCTAAAAAAGCAGGTGCACGTGGATTTATCAACAAAAATGTATCTCCTGATCAGTTGTTACATATCCTACTTCATATTCATGCAGGTTGTACATATTTTCCCGATGAAGAAGAAGAGATCGAGCAACTGACTGAGCAAGAGACCAAAATTTTGCAAATGTTAAGCGATGGGTACAAACGAGAAGAAGTAGCCGATACGCTGTTTATTAGTAAACGTACGGTATCTAATCATATTCAACATATTTTTGATAAATTGCATGTCAGTTCAGCATTAGAAGCTGTAACTAAAGGGATCAAATTAGGTTATGTCAAAACGTATAAGCAGTCATAGTTGTGTACACTTAAAAATCTCGAAGTTCATCAAAAAGTTCGTATAAAGCATCTTTATCTACAAGCAATTTGCCTTGCTCACCTAATTGTTCTTGTAGTTCTGTTAATAGTTCATCTAACACAGTATAGATTTCTTCGCGTTCAATCGTGTCAATAATGCCACGACCCCGATCCATTTTGTTAAACGTTTCGGTATATTCAGTGACCATCTTTTCTAACATCGAATATACTGTATCTGCCTGAATCGATGCATCGATCATACGTGTAGTAGTCAGCATTTTTTTATAAGATTGAGCAGCTTTCTTAGCATTTGCAGCCGAAATGTGTTCACGTCCATCCCAATCGCGGAAAGGGTTGAGTAAATTTTCAGCTAGCCATTCTGGTTTACGAGGTTTGGTGATCCAGAGATCCAGCCCGAGAGTAGCAGCTTTTTTGTATTTCGTTTTGACCGATTTGGCTACATTGGCTGGAATACTGCTCATCCATAACACCGATAGCTTGGGTAACTGCTCAGGAGATGGGAACTCATCTGCTTCGAATCCAAATAGATCATCTGTGTTCAAAATTTGCAAATGAGGTAGTTTTGCTAGATTTTGTATATGATGTACAACACCTGGCTTGCCTGATACTCGCAGTTCGGTCAGATAAGGAAAGCGTTCCACTATAGTGTTGATATCTATCTCTTGTATACGAACTAGAGATAGTCCGGCTAAATGATCTAGACCATGAAACTGGAAAAAATGGTTCCAACATTGTAAATCAATAAATCGTCCATCAGACACACTATGAATATGAAGATCAGGAGAAGGTTCACTATTGAGCATAAAATGTATAAGATCATCATTAAGATAAATTGTAATAAGATGATCTGGTTCTAGCATCAAACGATTTAAATGGCTCTGCCTGAGATCAAGTTCAGTCACTATCGAAGATTTCCATTGTAATTCATGAATAAGAGGATTCTGGTTGATATAGTGTGCCAATTCTAGGGTACCTTGTTCAGTCTCAATCGATATCAGGCAAGGAAGCTTATCCAATTCAGAGAAATCTTCTATCTTTTGCAAGATCAGATCGTTAATTCTTGTCGTATTTTGAGGTAGTGTCTGACCCCCTACGACTACTTCAATATCTGGAGAAGCCGATTTGAATAGGTTTCTTTTCGTTACATCAATACGTTCCCAGCGACGTTGGTTATGGATGCTATTGCCGATATGCCAACCTCCAGCGTAGCTTTTTACTTCTTGATCCACCAGAGGAGGAATATTTCCTACAAATGAGTATTCCGGAGGCACGTTGGCACTCACATATTTATGATCAAATTGATCATTCCAAAAATAAGAGTTGCACACTAACGGCTTCATCGTATGTAAAGTATCTTCATCAGGCAGTGTATCTCCTGTCCAGTCTAATGCTAGAATAGCGGCTAGTGGAGGTTCTTTTGGAGATGATCCTTCTTTAAGATGAGTGACCTGACAGGCTACATATTGCTGTAGTTTTTGAGAAAAAACACAATAGATATCTCCAACTTGAGGTAGCATCATTTTTTCCTTTCGTGTATAAATATAGAATGGATTGTAATTAGTATAGCAAAAGCATGTAGGCAATACGAATCGTATCTTTATTAGAATATACAGTATAAATAGTATGACTTAATCAATTGAAAGTTGGAAAAACTATGCTACTTTTTCAATCCAAAAACAATGATGTGCTTCAGACTGCTAATCCCCCTTTAGAAATAATCACGCCATTGGGAAATATTCGGTTAGCACTAGATGCTGGAGCAGGTAATCTGCTTGATGACACATATACATGCCAGCAGCTGCAAAATGGTGGGTACATCTATACATGGAAATATGAACACGTCTACATTGAAATGATCCTTTCCTATCCAATCATTCCGCTTCCAGTACATATGGTAGTCGATGGTAGTTGTGGTCTATTGATTAGAGTAATGAATGTAGGTAGCGAGTTATCTTTGAAATGTACAGCGTATTGGTCAGAGTACCAATGGATCACAGGTGGAAGTAATACCGGTCAATATTTAGAAGCTTCCACATGGGAAGACGATCATTATTGTGTATGTATAGGAACTGAAGATAGCGAAGCTTTGTTAGATCGGATGAAAAATAACAAGCTTATGCCTATTTCGATTGAAGATGAGGAAGGGTTAACTTTTAGTAATATGAATAAAATAGGTATCTATTTACCTTTTATAGAAAGTCATAAGATCTGTCAGTTCCATTTTTATATCTCTTGGAAAAGGTATACTGATCATGAAGATGTAGATACTTGGTATGCTGTAGATCAGCAAGCAGAATTAATTTTAGAATACGAAGGATATTGCTAGCTGAAATTATGGACTATCTTTGTTGTACTATAAATAGATTATGAATTGATATAAGTACGAAAATATAAGTAAAAGACCACTCTTTTTATGCAAAGATTGGTCTTTTTTATTTAGATTCTATGATCTGCTATAAATTTATCCTTTGTGAGTCCAAATAAGATCAAATCTTGGTCTTTTGCATTTGTATAGATCACTTGGCGTCGAACTCCTGCTTGAACACAGCCTAACTTCAATCTCATATACATAGAACCTTCGTTACCTTCTAATACATAATTATTAAATTTGTTTAATCTTTGTTCAAAAAGCATATGTAATAAAAATGGTAATTTTAGCGAATTATTCGCTAATCTACACTAGAGTTCATTTGAGTAAAGTATGCTTATCTTTATATCCGAAAAGGAGGATGAAGATGAGTATTATTGAAGATTTGTATTATGGGAAATTGAATCCAAGTGAGCAAATAATACCGAAAAGTTCGGAATATCACTATAACGTAGCTAAAATATCAGATATGCTAAATAAGCTTAAAGTAGATTTATCTGTAAAAAACTACGAAAAAGTAGAAGAAATCTTAGAATTACAGGGGATATTAACTTCCATTTCTTTAGCTTCTGCTTATCGCTATGGACATCAAATAGGAACTTTGATGATGGTTGATATTTTTGGAAAAGATAATCAGGCATAAAAGATGGATGATTACTACGAATAAATAGCTATCACTATTTTTAATTTCTTATATATTATGGAGGTTAAATCATGACAGAACGTATTCGCCCAAAAATAGTCTTTATTGATATTGACGGCACACTGGTAGATGATGATGGTAATATTCCTCTTTCTGCACAACAAGCTTGTCAGCAAGCACGTCAGAACGGACATTTACTTTATTTGTGTACAGGACGATCCAAAGCGGAGATTTACGATAGTATTTGGGATATTGGGTTTGATGGACTAATTGGAGCAGGTGGAGGATATGTCGAGTTCGGAGAAGATGTTTTGTATCATAAAAAGGTAACCGCAGAAGATGTACGACATATGGTCGATTTTTTCAATCATCATCAGATCGACTTTTACTTAGAATCCAATTCGGCGCTATATGCCAGTAGCAATCTTCAACCTCATTTGGAACGACGCATCTATGGAGATATTGAGAATGATCCAGTCGCACGGGAAAAGAAAGAATTAAGACCTCATCCTTTTATCACAGGATTAACGTATGGCGAAGCTGATCTGTACAAAGACGATGTCAATAAAGTCTGTTTTCTAGAAAGTTCCACGATTCCTTTTGAACAGATTAAGCAAGAATTTGAAGGAAAGTTCCAAGTGATGCAATGTACTGTTCCTATATTTGGCGAAGGTAGTGGAGAGCTAGTCATCCCTGGAATACATAAAGCACTAGCGATAGCAGACTTGCTCGAACATCTGGGTATGTCTCATGAGGACACGATTGCGATTGGCGATGGCATGAATGACGCTGAGATGTTAGAGTATTGTGCGATTGGGATAGCAATGGGAAATGCGAAGCCAGCTCTGAAAAACATTGCAGACGATATTACAGCAACTATAGAAGAAGATGGTCTATTTTTAAGCTTTCAGAAATACGGACTTATTGAATAAGGTTGTCTATAAAAATAAAGTTATAAATCATATTAAAGAAGCAATATCAGTTAGATGTAAGCCTAACTTTATTGCTTTTTTATTTTATTTTGTAAATTTATTATTTTTTTCTTTTATCCGATATAGATAAAGAATACTTAATTTGGTTAAATTTGCACATTAAATAAATATTTGTTATACAGTAAAATAGAGTGATATCGAGCAATGAATAACGATAATGTTACACATACATTGGAGGGAAAACATGAACGAAATGAGTCAGCTTGAAATGGTGACGGACGAATTGGTGATACGTACTTTGCAAGATAATTTGGCTATTATACGCTTTGGTACGAATCGTAAAATTGCTTATGTTAATCCTATTTTTGCAGAAGTCGTTAAATATTCACCAAATCAAATGATTGGTATGCACCATAAAAATTTATGTTTTCCTGAATTTGCAAATAGTATCGAGTATGAAAAGTTCTGGGATAGTCTACTTTCCGGCGAAACCTTTCACGATAAAATAGAACGCAAAGATGCACACGGTAATGCAATCTGGCTAGAAGCCACTTATATGCCGGTATGGAACAAAAATAGAAATGAAGTCATTGGCGTGACCAAAGTGGCTACAGATATTACAGAGCGTCAAGGTGACCTCTCTTGTGTCGTAGATGATCTCCAAAAAACAGCACAAGCACTTAACATTCGTTCATCCGCAGGCATCGAGCAGAGTCAAGAACTACTCAATAGCATGAACAGAATTGTGGAATCATCGACGACGAATACAACAACACTGATTAATTTGCAAGAACAAGCATTAGAGATTCAAGGCATTGTACAGACGATTCGTAAAATAGCATCACAAACACATATGCTGGCTCTAAATGCAGCGATAGAAGCTACACATGCAGGTGAATTTGGACGAGGGTTTAATGTAGTGGCTAGAGAAGTACGTAAGCTATCTTCGATGGTACAAGATTCGATTATCGAAGTGAAAAAAAGCGTAGATTCGATGAGTCTAGAAGTGCAGAAAATTTCTAATGGCACAGACGATGTAAGGCAAAGTGTGCAACAAGGGGAAGAGCAAGTCAATACGGCAATGAAAGCTTTTACAGATATCGCTTACTCTGCTCAGATATTAGATATTCAGGCGCAGAAGGTAGCGAAGATTATATAAGAAGATTTATCGTAAAAAAGAGCTTTATATAAATAATATAAAGCTCTCTTTCCTGTTTTTATTTAAATACAAATGAAAATTAAAAACTGATAAACGTGGCGGCTTATAATTCACCTATAAAAAGATACTTATAGTCCGTGTATTTATTGTCATCATGTTGTTAAATTTAGATATATGATAGGTGGTGAATTGTAATCGATATTCGAATAAAATTTGGTTTCACTGTAAAGTATTTTAGAAAAAAAAAAAAGTTATCACAAGAGCAACTTGCAGAAAAAGCTCATTTGGATCGAACCTATATTGGAAGTATAGAACGTGGAGAGAGAAATATATCTTTAGTGAATATTGAGAGAATTGCAAAAGCGTTAGAATTAGAAGTCTGGGAATTGTTCAAAATGGAAAATGTAAAGGTGGAACAATATGATAATTGAAATAACAGATTATAATAGAGCAAGTAATATAATTCAAAATTCTTTTCAAAGTGAATGGAACGATATATTAAAAACTATAACAAAAATGCCTTTACATCTTAAGGCATCTGATCAAAAAGGAAAACAAGGAGCTCCAATTTTTGATGCTATAGGAACAAATCTTTATATTAAAAATGGACTTGTACAAAGAGGATGGTTAAATAATATTCCTATTCCTAAGAAATATGATTTTCTAGGTAAAGATATTGATTTTGGTAAGAGAGGAATGCTTATAGAAGTTCAATTTTCAAATTATCCTTTTCTACTAAATAATACTATACGTTCTGAATTATTTTATAAAAGTGGTATGAATATAGATAGTGCTCCTATGAAGATTGCCGTGATAGTAACTAAAGCCCATATGTTTCCTTCATCAAATAGTACTTTATATTATGAGCAGGCAAAAAAGCAATTGGATGAACTTTCTTCTAATGACGTTTTTGATGTTCCCATTCGTTTAGTTGGTTTTTTTGAGAATTATGATACTTCTTTAGAAATTCTGTATACTACATATTCAGAATTAAGATATTCAAGAACAATTGGTACTCAAGAATATAGATCATGTAAAATATTATCAACAAGAAAAAATAGTATGTCTTCAATTATTATCGACTAATAAATAAATTAATGTTAAACTTAATATAAGTGATGACTATAAGCACCATATTTTGGAGGTAATAATATTGATAGAAGAGCGGAAAATTGCCATACAACTTCATATGGGTTTTGACATCGATGAAAAGCCCAAGGAAATCATAAAATCTCAGCCAATTATTCCAGAGAATATAATAGATAATATATATAATGGTGATTGTATGGAACTACTAAAATCCTTACCAGATGAATCGTTAGATTTAATAGTAACTTCACCACCATACAATATTAACAAATTTAAAAATGATAGAAAATCATTAGATGAGTATCTAAATTGGCAGAAGGAAATTATTATAGAATGCCATAGAACATTAAAATCAACTGGATCAATTTTTTGGCAAGTTGGAACCTATGTAGATAAAATTGGTTCTCATATTCCTTTGGATATTAAATTCTTTCCTATATTTGAATCTTTAGGAATGTATCCTCGCAATCGTATTGTATGGTTAAGACCTCATGGTTTACACGCAGATAAAAAATTTGCGGGTAGACATGAAACAGTTCTATGGTTCACAAAGACTACAAACTATAAATTTTTTCTTGATCCGATCAGAGTTCCACAAAAATATGCAAACAAAAAATCACATAAAGGCGAAAACAAAGGCGAATTGACTTGTGATCCTTTTGGGAAAAATCCAGGAGATGTTTGGGCTTTTCGGAATGTGAGACATAATCACGATGAAGATGCAAATCATCCTACACAATTCCCACAAGATTTAATTGAACGAATAATTTTATCATCAACTGAAGTAGGGGATACAGTGTTTGATCCATTTATGGGTGTTGGAACAACTGCTCTAGTTGCCAAAGAATTTAATCGTCATTTTTGTGGTGCAGAGTTAGAAAAAGAGTATGTAGATATTGCTAATCAACTCTTAGATGGAGAACCAGATGAACATGGTAATTTTGTTAATCTAAGGTCTTTACGTGAATACTGTAAAAAACATGGAATAAAAGATGCATCAAATTTTACATTTTCACGACAACGTAAAGGAAGTAAACCTTCATTGGATTCAAAAGCTAATCCAGAATCGCATCATCTTGAGGAAATTATCAATAGAATTGAATTTGAGTCAGAAGAAGTAGTTTATAAAAAAATATTTGATGTTTAAAATATATATTTATTTTAAACAATAGGATTATTTAAAACTAACAAACATCTGTGAATATCTGTTTGTTAGTTTTTTATTACATAAAATAATTAGAAAGAAACTTAAATTTAACAGATGCAATGTACTCATAGCTAAGATAATAAAATGATATAATTTTTTTCTATAAGAAATTAATGCGAACTACTGATAGAATAATCTGAATTTATTTAGATTTTAAATAAATATTATTTTTCTAATTTAATTATATTTTTGATATATTTGATATAAAAAAATTATCTAGATCATTGGAGTGTTAATTAATGAATTTAATTGTAATTGCTTTAATTTTACTGATTTTGTTTCCAATAATTATTAATTATGGTCTTTTAACTTGGCATATGCCGGGTTTACAACTTGATAGCAGGTCTTGGCTTTCATTTTTAGGCAGTTATGTAGGTATTTTTTCAGCATGGATATTATTCTCATTACAATACAAACGTCAGAGAAAAGATGAGGTTTTAAAAGAAGAAAAACAAAAAATGAAGGAAAATATAAAAGATAAACAAGACAATAGGTCTTATTTCACGTATCAGGATATGAATGTTACAGGTGATTTACATAATATAATTACTCAACCAAATAGTAGGTTTATTTATACTGAAGGATATAAGTGGTTTAAAAATATTATAAAGAAAGAAAAAAATTACCGCATACCGTATTTGAGATTTAATCAATATGGAAAAAATCCTTTTGTTATAAATGTTATCCTGAAATTAGATTGGTTTATAATAAAACAATCAGGACAACATGTTGAAGAGAAAATAACTATTCAATTGGGCGTAGTTGAAAAAGACATAGAAATTTATGTTCCTACAATCATCGAAGGTATGTTAAATGGAGAACAGATTGAAATCAATCTTTTAGAGCTCGAATATACCACATTAAGAGAGGAACGAATGTGCCTAAGGTATGTTGGGAAAACTGGTGAAGAAGTATGTATTATTATAAATTCTGATGGTACCGAAGAGTGTTTATATAAACATAATAACATTGGAGTTGAATATTTTTTGCCCAAAAAGACTAAAATAAAAAAGAAAGCAGTTTTAGTCAGAGAGAATAAATTTAAATTGTAATATTTTAAATTTATTAATAAGATTTACAGTACCATTAGTACTAAGTTCGAAAAAAGGAAATTTAATATATACATGTCAAATTATTAAAATAAATACAATCAAAATTTATATCTAATGAAAGAGCTTAATATCAATTTTAAATGCTGTTTTTCTTTAATTTGAACATAAAGAAATTCTTATAAAAATTTCCTTTTAAAAACTATTTTATACTGACCTTCATATTTTAAATGAAGGTCTTTTTTCTTTTCTTCCGCATTTGGTTATATTATCAATAACAATCTTAAGGAGGAATCATATATGCACGAATCTATTGAAGAAATCCCCAGACACACAAATAGTCTAATAAACGAAAAATCTCCATACCTTCTCCAACATGCTCATAATCCAGTGAATTGGTTCCCTTGGGGAGAAGAAGCTTTTAACAAAGCCAAAGCTGAAAACAAACCTATTTTCCTCAGTGTAGGATATTCTACCTGTCATTGGTGTCATGTAATGGAAAAAGAATCTTTTGAAAATGAGGAAGTAGCTGAACTTCTCAATGAATCTTATATTTCGATCAAAGTCGATCGTGAAGAGCGACCGGATATTGATAATTTATACATGGCGTACTGTCAGGCACTTACCGGGCAAGGGGGATGGCCTTTAACGGTATTGCTAACTCCTGATCAGAAGCCGTTTTATGCAGGTACTTATTTTCCAAAAGACACTAAGTATGGTCGCATCGGTATGATGGATATGCTGTCTCAGATTCGTGATAAATGGACAGAAGATCGTGAAAATATTGTTAAATCCGGTGATGATATTGTAGAACGGATGAATCGTCAGCAGACGAAGATTACACAGGCGGGTCAATTTAGCGAAGAACTTGTACATCGTGGGTACAAAACATTTGTCAGTTCTTTTGACGAAGTGTATGGTGGGTTTGGAGGAGCACCTAAGTTTCCGACACCGCATCACTTGATGTTTCTAAGCGCTTATTCTCATGTGTATCAAGAACCTCAAGCATTGAATATGGTACGCAAAACGTTAGATCATATGTACAGTGGTGGGATTTATGATCATATTGGATTTGGATTTTCTCGCTACTCCACAGATGAGAAATGGTTAGTTCCTCATTTTGAGAAAATGTTATACGATAATTCACTGTTAGCGATCGCTTATTTGGATGGATACCGTCTGACAAGTGATACCAAATATGCGCATATTGCAGAATCTATTTTTACGTATGTATTACGTGATATGACTTCACCTGAAGGTGCTTTTTACAGTGCTGAAGATGCTGACTCCGAAGGGGTCGAAGGAAAGTTTTATGTATTTACACGCGATGAGATTGAAGAAGTGTTAGGGTTAGAAGAAATGCATAAGTATTGTAATGTGTACGATATTACACCAGAAGGCAATTTTGAAGGCAACAATATTCCTAACCTTATTCCTTTTTCGACAGCAGAAATAGCGGAGCAACGTGATCTCAATGAACTGGCATTACGCACCGATCTAGAAGAAGCTCGTCAGAAATTATTTGATTACCGGGAGCAACGTGTTCATCCTTCCAAAGACGATAAAGTCTTAACGGCTTGGAACGGTATGATGATTGCGGCTCTCGCTAGAGCCAGCCAAACGTTGCAAAAGCCTGAATATGCACAAGCAGCAGTCAAAGCGGCTGATTTTATTTGGGAACATATGCGCCGTGAAGATGGTCGTCTACTTGCACGTTATCGTGATGGAGAAGCTGCCTATAGTGCTTATGTAGATGATTACGCTTATCTGATCTGGGGCTTACAGGAGTTATATGAAGCGACAGGGATGGCAAAGTATCTGCAATATGCGATAACGCTCAAAGAGCAATTGATCACTCTATTTTGGGATGAACAGCAAGGTGGATTTTATTTTACAGGTCAAGATGGAGAGCAACTGATTACGCGTACAAAAGAAATCTATGATGGAGCAATGCCATCTGGTAATTCTGTGGCTGCATGGACGTTAGCCAAATTAGCTGCGGTGACCCAAGATATAGAATTACGTCAATATGCCGAACAAATTGTGACTACATTTACAGGGACTGCTGAGCAATATCCAACAGGTTATTCTATGTTACTGCTAGCAGGGCTACAATTATTACAAGGTAATCAAGAAATTGTGCTTGCAGGAAAAGTGGAAGATATCCATTTTCAAGAAATGATTGCTGAAGTGCAAAAAGCTTATTTACCATTTGCTTCTCTTATTATTCATGCTGATGGAACATCAGGTGAAGCGATTCGTGAGTTGCTGCCTCATTTGCAAGATAAAGGTATGCAGCAGAGTCAAGCGACTGCGTATATCTGTGAAGGCTTTGTATGTCATGAACCATTGACGACAGTCGAAGCGCTACGCGAAAATGTGCATCAATCAGCGTTAAGTCTATAAGAAGCCAAAGCCTGATCTACTATTTTCTATACTATTAAAATAACAACAACATATTACTACAATCTATTGTCAATAGTTCATATAAGCGTATTCTACATGTAGTTAAGTAGAGTGCGCTTATTTTTTATCTCTATGATTCTCTAGTAATTTAAAATCGTATCGTATAAAATAACAAAGTTAGCAGTAATATACATAGATGAATAGGAGTTAGATGAAATGAATGGAGTAGCAACAACGACTTATGGATACGCAGGATTTTGGAAAAGAACAGCGGCTACATTGATTGATGGTTTTATTATAGGATTTGGGGTATCTATTTTGCTAGGGATTCCGTTTATCCTCGGATTTGTGAATGGAGTATGGTTGAAAGAAGAATATGAATATACTACGCAAGATATCACTTTTCTGATTATGTTCTACATTTTCTATGCCATTGTTGAATTGGCAGTGCCCTGGCTATATTATAGCTTGTTTGAGAAATCCAAATACCACGCCACACCGGGTAAAATGGCTGTAGGTATTATTGTAGTTGATCGTTATTTTCAACCGGTTCGATTCGGTAGAGCAACAGGAAGGTATTGGGCTAAAAATTTGTCATACATGATTTTATGTATCGGTTATATGATGGCAGGTTGGACACAATACAAGCAAGCACTACATGATATGATCGCTAGCACGTATGTTGTAAATAAAAAAGATTGGGAACAATATATGTATATGCAACAACAGCAACAAGCAGCATCTTGGAATCAACCAGAGATGTCTCCTTATTTACAAAAAGACCAGCAAGAGTGGAAATAAGTTTTAAGAAGATTAATCTAGGAGTGGTTACTATACTGTATGCAGGGTTTTGGAAGAGGTTCGCAGCGATATTAATAGATGTCGTTATTTTAAGCATTTCATATTTAATCATCAGTTTTATATTGAGTATAGTTATTGTCGGTATTGTCCATGTAACAGATGATTCACTGGGGAGCGAAGTATCTATAGGTTCGCTACTGCCTGTTATTTTTCAATTATTATCAGGATTAACAACGTGGTTGTATTTTGGATGTTTTGAAAAGTCTAAATACCAAGCAACTCCAGGTAAAATGCTACTTGGCATCAAAGTTGTTAATCGTTCTATGCAACGTATAGGTTTTGGACGTGCAGTAGCGCGCTATTGGTTAAGATTATTATGTAATCTCACATTAGGTATAGGATATATTATTATCGGATTTACCAAGTATAAGCAAGGGATTCATGATATGATTGCAGATACGTATATTGTAAATAATCGAGCGCTTGATAATTACTTATATGAACAGCAATATCAGCCACAATCACAGACCGAATATCCTTTGAATTTGAATAAAAATATGTAATTATGAGCATCTTTATCATCATGGGTGTGTATATTGAGAGTCTATTTTGCTGCAAGCAAAGTAGGCTTTTTTTGTTAAAATAAGTTCCAAATGATCTGATACAATCGCTTACTCTACATAATTGTAATCGTTACCTATCACATAAATGGAAGAAAATGACGAAAATAAACATATAAACCTACTCTGAAGGAGAAGTATCATGAGTATATTGATTGTAGATGACTCCAGACTTAATCTTGTCTTTTTGCAAAATGTACTTGATGCAGCAGGATACAAGAATATACAGACCGCTTCTTCAGCTCAAGAAGCATTTGATATTCTAAGTATTCGAGATCAACTCTCTCCTCGTAAAGCAGCGGCAATCGATTTGATTTTACTTGATATTGTGATGCCAGGGATTGATGGTATTGAAGCTTGTCGCATTATTAAAAGTTGTACCGTTTATCAGGATTTGCCTATCATTTTTCTAACCGCAGATCGGATTCATTTCAAAGAAGCTTTTAATGCAGGCGGTATGGATTTTATTGAAAAAGGCGGGCCTGATTATGAACTGCTAGCACGAGTTCAATCTGCAATTCGACTCAAAAAAGAAATGGATTCGCGTAAAGTTCGAGAAGAAAAAGTACACAAAGAACTTCAATTGGCCAAGCATTTACAACGTAGCGTGCTCAGTCCACCGATCAATGAAACTATGATTCGAGTGCATAGCAGCTACCTACAATCAACAGAAGTATCTGGCGATATGCTGTATTGGAAAATGTTCGATCCTCAGCATTGCGGTGTACTGCTGATCGATGTGTCCGGTCATGGAATATCTGCTGCCCTGATCAGTATGTCGATTCGTTCATTGCTCGATGGTATTGTAGGCGTCGTCAAAGAACCTCATCTGGTATGCGAAGAATTGAACAAGAAGATGAGAGCGTTGTTTGGTAAAAATCGTCGGGCTGCTTACTTTACAGCAATCTATTTATTTATCGACTTGGAACGAAAGCAAATCGAATATTTTAATGCAGGTCATCCGCCGGGATTGCTATTTCTCAAAGACCAGTATCCTACACAATTGACCGGAACCACCGTACCGATCGGTATTCAAAATGATATGAAATTGGATACTGCTATCGTGACGTACGATACTCCTGCAAGAATCGTTCTATATACAGATGGATTAGTCGAAAAACCCGGTGTCTCTATTCATGCTGGTATTGAAAAGCTAGAGCATTATGCTCAAAGTCTATATTATTTGGAAAATGAAGCGTTTGTTGTAAAGTTAGAACGCTTGATTCAGCATCGTAAAGACGATGTGTGTATTATTTCGATCGAGTTACCATAAGCAAGGTATGGAGGAGGCACCCCTGATGGAGCGTAGTGTGATAGCTAGAGCCAAAACAGTGCAAGAAGCCGTAGAACAAGCACTTTCTTTACTCGATGCCACCAAGCAACAAGTGAGCATTGAAGTGATGGAGAGTGAAGCTAAAGGCATGCTAGGGCTCTATTCCAAACAAGCGGTAGTCAAAGTCACTTTGAAAACAGAAGAAATCACCGACCAGACGATAGAAGATACACAAGAATCGTTACCGATATTAGTAGCAGAAGCTGAAACGATCATTAATATGCAAGCGCTACATCTCGAACAGCCAGTAGCTTCTCCTGCTATGGATGGAACAGAAGGAAAAATATGGGTAAAAGAAGGACAGATACATTTTCATTCACAAGGGCATCAACAACCCACTATTAGCACAACCGATAATGTATATCTCTGGATTAATGATGTGCCGATTATAGCAGGAGAGACTGTAAAGTTAGCAGCTACCGATATTGTACGATATGAAGTCGAAGATAAAATAGTAGAACCTGTCTGGCATCTTCATATTGATGATAAAGCGATGAAGGTCAACTTGAATATCGAAGTGGGCTATGTCATTATCCGAAAAATTATTTCTGCGCAACCTACGTTACGATTGGTACTTAGAGCGGAAGAAGAGAAGCAGTATATACCGATCGAACCAATAGCAGTACGCAAACAATTGGTTGAGCAAAAAGTAATTTACGGCTTGGATCATGATGAAGTTAAGCGGGCTTGTGCAACAACAGTCAATGGTACATTTCTAATTGGAGAAGGAAAACCACCTGTTGCCGGAACAAATGGACATTTTGAAATCAAAGTCGATACCAAAACTCGTAAAGTACAACCTAAAATGCGTGAAAATGGAACAATCGATTATCGTGAAATCAAAGAATTCCCTTGTGTAGATGATGGTGATTTGATAGGGATTGTTCATCCCCCTATTTTAGGAATTAACGGATTAAATATTTTTGGAGAATCTATACCTGCTCCGCCTGTCACCGGTGTTATTTTGTTAACAGGGCAGGGTGTTCAAGTATCTCAAGATGGATTAGAAGTGACTGCTACACGTACAGGTATGCCAGAAGTGATTACACAAGGTCGTCATATTAAGCTTGCTATTATTCCTAAGTTGGACCATCGCGGAGATGTTACTTTACAAACAGGCAATATTCATTTTCAAGGCGATGTCGATATTAATGGAACTGTACAAGATACGATGAAAGTCGAAGCAGATGGAAATATTCAGATTAAAGGCAATGTGAATATGGCGGAGATCATAGCGACTCAATCGTTACAAGTAACTGCTAATGTTATCGGAAGCGAAATCGCAGTAGGGCAGTTATTTCTTTTTTACGGTCAAGCTGAACCGATTTTGCAAATGATTTTAGAACAGACTGAATTTTTGACGACAGCGATAGAACAGTTAAACCGCGCAGCAGCTTTTAAAATAACAGATATTGATCAACATGGGCTTGCTCCTCTGCTTGATGTGTTATTTCGTGGACGGTTTAAAGAGTTGCATCAACAATTACAATTATTTATTCGTACCACTGAAGAACACAAATCGTTAATCAATGAAGAATGGCAAAAATATATTAAAGAAATTAAAAATGGTTTTTTGAATGTGGCGATGAGTCATTTTAGAACAGCAAATGATTTGGAACGATTTGTAAAACGAACAGCTTATCTGTTAGATCGAGTCGTTTTGCCTCAATTGGATCATATTTTTGCACAATTTCATTATATTCAGAATAGTCAGATTCTTGCAGGTGGACCGGTACAAGTGAAAAAAGGATGTTATAACACACAATTACGTTGCTCGGGTGTGCTAGAAGTAACCGGATTTCTACGCGGTGGCGATTACTATGCTGCCAAAGGAATGCATATTCAAGAAGCAGGAACGATAGGTAGCAATTCCACCAAATTAACAGTCAAAGAAGATGCAGTTATTCATGTAGATAAGTTACTAGGTGGAACCATTCTACAGATCGGATCTAAAATGCATCATTTTAAAGAAGATACCTTGAATGTCAAAGCACGATTGAATCATGATCGCCAATTCGTATGGTAGGAGAGTGAATAGCATGTTTGCATATAAAATAATCACAGATGAAGTACAGGCCACAATACATTTTGAAGGTGATATTGATATAGATGCTGGAGATGTATTGGAAGATGAGATTGAGCCGGCTGTATCGCCGTATACGAATATTGTATTAAATTTAGAAAAAGTGTTTTTTGTAGACTCTTCAGGGATCGGTCTTATTATTCGTTTGGTACAAGTGTTACAAGAGTTAGGACGTAATGTGTATATTGAACAGACTCAACCGGAGGTTATGGAAGTTTTTGAATTGCTTCAACTGGATGAGATTCTGGGCAAGGAAATTTTTAGATAATGAAAGAAAAGAACGGCTATACCATATTACTCAGCCTGGTAGGATTGGCTAGTATGGTATATATGGTCCGCGAATGGCATTCAATTGTATTATTTACGATTGCGCCTATTTTGTTTCTTATCGTTTTACTCGATCTGTTTCCGGTCAGATTACTAAGCGGTGAGGAATATAGCGGAAGTCTGGTTGGATTTCTTATTCTTGCACTTGCTTTTGGATATAGCCCGGCTATTTTAGGGATCGTAATTAGCACGATTGTATCGTATGCACGTAAAAAGAATTTTGATATTCGGCAAATGAACCTATTTCGAATATGCTCTGCTTTGGGCAAAAGTGTAATTAGTTTGTATTTGTCATATCAGGTCATGGAGTTTTTTGATCCATTTTCAACATATCTACGAGCAGGATTAGGTTCACTGGTATTTAGTCTGGTCTATATGTTGCTAGTGGCAGGAGCTTCAACTACGATTATTGGTACTCCTTTTCTCAACGATATGGTGCTCAAATTAAAAGAATTAATTGTACCTGTTTTATTATGTACGATTATTGTTCCGCACTTTTTGAGACATATTTCATTAGGAAATATAATGTATGAGACGGTCTATATTTTATTGTTTTTATTACTGATTATCTTTTTATCTCATGGCTTTATCCGTCAATTGCAGATTCGTATGAAGTCTTCTGAAGAATTTATTCGCTTGAGTGAATTAAGAATCTCACAGCGAAATGAAGGGCATGGTAAAAACACAGGTATTCTTTGTCAATACATGTTAGAACTACTTGCCTACCCGAAAAAAAGAAGAACAGATCTGATTAATTACACTACATTGCACGATATCGGCAAATCGTTATTGCCCATGGAAATTTTAACAAAACGTGGTGCGCTCTCTTTAACAGAAGAAAAAGAATACCAATCCCATACGACAGAAAGTTTTAATATTATTCTATCGATTAGTGGAGATAAAAAAGCAGCAGAATGGGTACTTCATCATCATGAACGTTATGATGGAAAAGGATTTCCGGCAGGGTTAAAAGGAAACGATATCCCTTATGAATCCCGAATTATCGCATTATGTAATCATCTAGAACATTTGCTTAATCGTTATGCTGAAGATGGGGAAGTGTTACGTCAATTACAACAACTTTCTGGTAAAGTATTAGATCCCAAATTAATTCAAGCAATCACGTTAGAAATGATTACTACAGTACGACAACTGATTATTACCAAACCATTATTGCAAGAAACCGATTTGATTCATGTGGAACTCCAATCGATTGAAGAACATAAAGAAATGAGCGGATTTACAGGTGGTACGGTATTGCTTAAATACAGAGACAACGATAGTTTGCATGATATGGAAGATGCTAATCTCAAAGAACAATTAGCGATATTGGCTGAACATGCACTTCGTGTGTCCGAGAATTTTTATGAAGTCATTCAAAGTAAAAACAAAACATTTGAAGCTCATTTTTATCCTGAAAATAGCTGGGTAGCCATCGTATTAACCGATATTACGCCTGCGCTAGAATACCGTGAACAATTACATCAAAGTACTATGCGGTCGTATAAAGATGTGATCGAAACACTTTCAAAAAGTAAAATTGATATTTGTTTAGAACAACAAGAAATAGAACAGCATTTGGGAATACCTTTAGCTCAAATGGATATTATAACTAAAAGTGACGTATCGTCAGGTCGCTCTTTAGTGATGGAATATATCCCTGAAGAGTTAAAAATAAATCAACCGAAAAAATTGATGCATATTAAGCTGGCTGTATCGGAAGGTGTAACCAATCTGATCAAACACGCAGCCAATGGCAAATTGTCGGTTTATAGCAAGTGTAACGTACTGCAAATTTATATTACCGATCAAGGCTCTGGTATTCCGATTCATGAATTGCCTAAAATGATATTAATTTCTGGTTATAGTAGTAAGCGTTCATTAGGTAAAGGATTTGCTTTGATGTATACGTCAGCCGATCGAATTATGGTGCATACCAGTTCGAAAGGAACTTCAATTTTGTTAGAATTTGATATGCTTTTAGAAGAAGCAAGTTAATGATAGTAGAAAGTAACTATCATTAACTTGCTTCTTATCGATTACGATAGTCTATATTGCATAGACACAATAGAAGATACAGAAATAAGAGTATCTACAATGCAGGGATAAAGAAATGAAAAGGGAATATTATAAAATGATAACGTGTGCATTTGAAAAGGAGGAATACTTATGAATAGATGGCAAGGAGATCAATTACTACAACAATGGTATACAGAACTGATATCTAATCATCCAGACCGTTCTTCTTATTTGAATATCATCGAGCAACAGACTCAATTACGCAACATATTACCACAATTAATCGGTACATTTGCTACTCAGGATGATCATTCGATCACACTTCTGGAAACAGTAGATTGCGGGACTTATATTCGCAGACGGATAGAATGTTCTGCTTCACCTTATAGTTATTTTGCAGCATATGTGTTAATTCCCAAACAGATTACAGCTCCTGCTCCAGCAGTGATTGCTGTGCATGGTCATGGCTATGGAAGTCGTGAAATTGTAGGATTGTTACCTGATGGCGAGCCAGATCTGGATACACCGGGTATTCATCAGCATTATGCTATTCAGTTAGTGAATCGGGGATTAATTACTATTGCTCCTGATGTAATCGGATTTGGCGAAAGACGATTGGCAGAAGATATGGCTAATAATGCGGATATCGCTAATTCGTGTGATTCGCTTTCCAGTCGAATGTTGTTAATGGGTAAAACATTAGCTGGATTTAGAGTACACGAAATGCTCAAAGTGATTGATATTGTTAGCGATATGCCAGAAGTAAATTCAGAGCGGATCGGGATTATGGGATTTTCAGGCGGAGCGTTGATCGCTTATCTTACAGCGGCATTAGATCAGCGTATACGTGCCACTGTTTTAACCGGATTTCCCAATACATATCAGAATAGTATTCTTCATATTCATCATTGTATCTGTAACTATATTCCGGGCCAGGCATTATATGCAGACTTACCACAATGGATCGGTCTGATTGCGCCACGACCTTTATTTGTAGAAGCAGGGAGACATGATCGTATTTTCCCGATACAAGGTGTTCAGAAAGCTATAGCACAACTACAACAGATCTATCAACAACATGATGCTGAACAACAATTTGCAAGTGATATCTTTGAAGGTACTCATGAGATCAGTGGAAGATATGCTTATGATTGGATACAAAAAAAGCTTGCGATTATAGACTGAACAAATAGTCTGTCTCGCAAGCTTTACAAAATAGAACTTATACGATGAATAGTGTAGGCATTAGTTATCGTGAATGATCGCTTGAATTTCTTCTTCGTCATCATTGATAACTAATTCTACTTGTTCTTTAAATACTCGTGCATTATACTCACTGAACATATAACGTAAAATCGCTTCGTTCAGATTACTTTCGACTAAATATTGGCTTCGTCCTTCTGTCCATACTTCTGCGGTATAACCAGTATCTTCTTCCCAGGAAAGTTGAACCGTTACATCAGTAGGTTTCAGTCCTTTGCGTTCAGCGATATTCAAGCATACTGCATTGGTGATTTCATCCATACTGAGTCGCATAGGCATTAACGTCTATTGTACGGGTCAGCAGATTTTTTACGTTGACGAATCATACGGTAAATTCCACGAGCCGCTATAAATAGAATATAAATGGCGAATAAGTTAATGACTAATCCTAACAAGTCTCCGAACATTCCCATATTACCGAACATTCCGCCGAATAACATACCGGCAAGACCACCAATCATTAATCCTTTGAAAAAGCTACCACCGCTAAAAAATCCACGATTTGCTGTTGAACCTGCTGTAGTATTTTTTGTACGGTTTGTGCTGTTCATCGTACTGCTATTACTATCTGTTGATTTTTTAGGTGTTGTTGTGTATGACTTCGGTGAAGATTTGAATCCGCCACCACGTCTTGCATCGGCATCATTAGCAAAGCCGCTAAATAAAGTGAAGAATAATGTGAATGCTACAAAAACCATCAGCATTTTTTTCATTGTGTTCATGATCCTCCTAGTAGTTGTCTTCAATGACAGTATAGTTAATATACGCATGACATCTGCTTCGGTTTCAAAATGTTTTAATATTGATTCTCTTGATTTTGAACCATTAGCCTCGTATCAACTGTTCATTGGTGTTGAGGTTGTGAGGAACTTTCAGTTGTAGAATTTTTGAGCATGTCGATAACCCATGTCGTCCATTCCAAATTTGCTTTAGCTGTTGATAAAGCTTTTTGACGCAAAATGTACAATCCAAAATCACGTGTACCAAATTGACGAACTTCTTCAGGCATTTTGTGAAGCGCTTGCTCAAAGTAATGAATACGTTCTTGGTAATAAATTGATCTTGTACCAAACAATGAGATAGCGTTTTCGCGATCAGTTGTCCATAAGCAAAAAGCTTTGAGAACTAATTCATCACGACTGACTGGTTCGCCTGCAGGAAGTTGCATCCATTCTTTCAGACGTTGTTCTCCTAGTGGAGTAATTGCGTAAATCTTTTTATCCGGTTTATCAGTTTGTTGAATCCATTCTGCGGATAACAAATGTTGCTCTTCCATACGTGACAACAGTGGATAAATTTGACTATGTTTTGCTTGCCAAAACGGTTGAATCTTGAGCATCAGGTCGTAACCTGACGAATTATTGCGTGCAAGCAAAGCGAGTAAACCATAAGATAGCGTGTTCATAGGGCATTCTCTCCTATCTTTTAAAACAGCCATTTGGCCGATTTAAGATAAAGTGTACACTACAACTGTATGCTTTCGCAAGGAAGCCAGAAGCGATTTGATATAAAGTTATTGAAATATAAAAAAGATAGACAAAGAATGTTCAAATTTAATAAAAGAGCGATATTTACATCATTTCACAAAAAATAAACAGCAAAAAGACGTGGAGCAATCGCATCCACGTCCACACTTATCTACAGTTGATTATGTCATTCTTTCAAGCTAATATGGTGTACTGATTATGAGTTAGAAGGAACCTCAACTTGATCATAACCATTCACAAGTAACTCCAATTGTCCTGTTGCTGGATCAATAATCATACCGTGTACAGGTACGCTAGCAGGAAGTAGAGGGTGGTTTTTGATAATATCTACACTGCGCATAACGCCTTCTTTTTCATTATCAAAACCTTGAAGCCATCTTTTAAGTTTAATCCCTGAATTTTCAAGCGTAGTTAGCACTTCTGGTGCAATTCCACGTTCATGAATTTTTTCGATCATATGATCCGAATTCAGTGATGCCATACCACATCCATGATGACCAACTACGATCACTTCTTCTGCTTTTAATTCATAAATAGCGACAAGAATACTACGCATTACACTACCAAAAGGCTGTGAAATAATAGCACCTGCGTTTTTTAGAATTTTGGCATCACCGTTACGAATATTCATTGCTTTAGGCAATAATTCGGTTAAACGGGTATCCATACAAGTCAAAATAACCAACTTTTTCTCAGGGAAAGGACTGGAAAGATAAGCTTCGTATTCTTTGCTAGTCACAAATTCCTGATTGTGTTGCATAATCGTTGTGATCGAGTTCATTGAGTATCCTCCTGGTCATCTTACAGATTAATAATATAAAATTAGGCTAGTGCTTTGCGTCCGTCAAGAACGCGTATGCTTCGACTATAATACTGAGAAGCACTACTAAGTCTGAGCGAAGAACCCAAATCATCTGTCGATAAAGTAAGTTCATCATCATCAAAATAAGATTCGCCACTTTGATGCATAGTTAAAGACAATGCGTTACTTTCAACAACAGTATCTCTTTTACCTGGCTCGTCAATTAAACGAAGTGCCGGAATACCGCCTGTACATCCGCAATCTTCATTATCTACGAAAATACGAATGACCGCTTTTTTATCACCAATTTTTCGTGATAAATATTGTTCTGCTTGAGGGGTTACATTTACTTTTACCATCGATATTCACTCCTTAGAAGTTATCTATATTATGACATGAGCAAAAATGGTTAAATGTATTCTTATAGACAATCGGTCAGTGCATATAGCACAATACAATCAAATATGTCTATAATATTTAATTGTGTACCATTGATTATACGACTAGAAGAACGTATCATCAAGAGGTGTATTTTTACAAAAATAACAATATTGCATGCCATAACCAAGTGTTGTGTATGTAAGCAGAGAGGTGAACCTTATTATGGAACAATATGTACAAGAGACATTAACACAATTTCGGCAATTGGTTCGCAAAATTAGCAGTTATGGTGAAGCGCTTGCACTAATGGGATGGGACTTGCGCACAGGAGCTCCACGTAAAGGAGCAGAGCTACGTGCCGATACGATTGGGGTACTAGCGACAGAACACTTCAAACTGTCTGTATCGAAAGAAATGGGCGGTTATATCGAAATGCTGTCACGTCCAGATGTTTTTGAACAGTTAGAAGACAATGACAAGCGTATTGTACAAGATGTACGCAAAGAGTATGAATTGAATGAAAAAATTCCACCTGAAAAAATTCAAAAATACTCCAGCTTAACGACTCATGCACAAACGGTATGGGAAGAAGCCAAACATAATGATGATTTTGAAGGCTTTGAGCCATTACTTAGTGAAATTGTAGCAATGAAACGTGATTTTATCGATTATTGGGGTGTTAAAGACACACGTTATGATACATTGCTCGATATGTATGAGCCTGATTTAACAGTAGCCAAATTAGATGTTGTATTTGATCGTTTAAAATCACGTCTTGTACCTTTACTTGAAAAAATCAAACAATCAGAGCATCAACCAGATAATGATTTCTTGAAGCAACAATATGATATCGGTCAACAAGAAAAGATCGGTCATTTATTGCTAAAAGAAATGGGCTTTGATTTTGATGCAGGACGTTTGGACGAAAGTGTACATCCTTTCGCTACAGGTCTAAACCCAGGGGATGTGCGTATCACCACGCATTATATGCCTGAAGATGTGATGAGTGCGATTTTCAGTTCTCTTCATGAAGGTGGACACGCATTATACGAACAAAACATTTCACATGCTTTAGCAGGAACTCCACTTGCTACAGGAACATCGATGGGGATTCATGAATCTCAATCTCGTTTTTGGGAAAATGTAGTAGGACGTAGCCGTTCATTCTGGGATCGTTATTATAGTGATCTACAAGCTCTATTCCCTGAACAGCTCAAGGAGGTATCGTTAGATATGTTCTATCGTGCTGCCAATCGCGTAGAAAATACATTGATCCGTATTGAAGCAGATGAGTTAACGTATAATTTACACATCATTATTCGTTATGAAATTGAAAAAATGTTATTTAACGAAGATCTAGATGTCAAAGATCTGCCTAAAGTATGGAATAGCAAATATCAAGAATATCTTGGGATTACGCCTCCAAACGATTCATTAGGAGTATTGCAAGATGTGCACTGGTCTGGTGGAGACTTCGGATACTTTGCTTCATACTCTTTAGGAAATATGTATGCTGCGCAAATGACACATACGATGCGTAAAGAATTACCTGATTTTGAACAATGGATAGCTGAAGGAAATCTGTTACCGATCAAAGAATGGTTAACAGATAAGATTTATAAATATGGTAAAAGCCGTACTCCTTCCGAGTTGATTCAGAATATTACCGGTGAAGAGTTGAACCCGGACTATCTTGCTGATTATTTGGAAGAAAAGTATAACGAGATTTACCGTCTACAATCTACGAATTCATAACACAAAAAGCTTTCATCTGTGGTCACTACGAAACAGGTGAAAGCTTTTATTTTGTTAAACAATTGTACGATATAGCACCAAATCGATATTGTCGAATACTTATAAATCAAGTAGGATAAAACCTATACTCCAAAAGAGTAATAAATATTATAAAATACAGATAGAGAAAAAGAAGTGGAGTAAGGAGAGACAGACGCATGGGTTTTCGCGTGATCAAAACAGCTATTGCAGCATTACTAGCAGTGGTTGTAGCTAGTACGCTAGGCGTTCCAAGTGCGATGTCAGCAGCTTTGTTAGCTATACTGGGAGTCGATGTTACACGTAAACGAAGTCTTAAAACAATTGCAGCTCGATTTTTTGCTTCGTTGATTGGAATGATTTGTGCTTTTGTATTGTTTTCGTTATTTGGTTTTCATCACTGGGTATTTGCACTTTATATTTTGGTAGCTTTCCCATTGATTACACGAGCAGGTTTTAGTGCAGGAATCGTGACCAGTTCTGTAGTGGTTGTGCATATTTTTAACGGAGCAACTTTGACAGCTCATACGATGTTAGTAGAGATTGAATTGCTACTGATTGGTCTGGGTGCAGCAGCTATTGTCAATCTGGTCTATATGCCTAATCCTCATCAACGTCTTGATGCGATTCGCAGTGAAGTCAATGAACTGTTATCTCAAATGTGTGAGCAGATTGCCAAAACGCTACGGAGTCCTTCTTTTGCCTGGGATGGTAAAGAAGTGATCGAAGCCTATGCCAAAGTAGAGCAGGGACTAATAGAATCAAAGCGTGAACTGGAAAATCAGATGTTGTATACAGATGAATCATGGACAGTATATTTTTATATGCGAAAACAACATTTAGATTCGATTCAGAATATGATGCAGCTAGTCGCGCAAGTGTATCGTAAAATGCCTCAAGCGGATGCAGCAGCAGAAATGTTTGAACAATTATCTAGAGATGTGAAGACGCCATATTATACAGGCAAGACGGAAAGCCTATTATTAGCACTGGAAGAAGATTTTAAAAATATGGATTTACCAGTAACTCGTGAAGAATTTGAAATGCGTTCCGCTATATTGCAATTATGCAGAGAATTGGGTCAATACCTAAAAATATCCAAACGTGATAAATTGCGTAACCCCTTGCTAGGTATGGATAATAAGGTAAAATAGAATATAAGTTTAATCATAGAAGCTATCTATATCGTCACACGTTATGATAGCTTTTATGCTAAATTCTTTTCACCATTTTGGAAAAAAGTTAAATTTTATTGACCTTTGGAAGATTATAAATATAAAATGATAACAATTAACAAGAAATGTTTACATTGCGTTAAAGTTTGAAGCGAGGAGGCAACCCAAATTTTGAACACAGAATCGGTATTGGAAATCAGAGACCTGACAGTAGCTTTTCGTATCAAAGATGAGTATTATCCTGCTGTCGATCAACTGAACTTAACGATCAACAAAAACGAAGTTTTGGCTATTGTAGGTGAATCGGGTTGTGGTAAAAGTGCCTTGGCACTTTCTCTGACACGACTTCATGATAGCAAAAATACGCACATCGAAGGTGAACTGCTTTTTAAAGGGCAGGATTTGAACAAATTGTCACCTGGACAAATGAACAAAATTCGTGGTTCCGAAATCGGTATGATTTTTCAGGACCCATTAACAGCATTGAATCCTTTGATGACCATCGGCAAACAAATCGAAGAAAATCTCGATTATCATACGTCGTTATCTCGAAAAGAAAAAACAAAGCGTGTTATCGAATTATTGGAAAATGTAAACATTGTTGATCCAACGAGGGTATATGCCCAATATCCACATGAGTTATCTGGTGGGATGAGACAGCGGATTATGATAGCGATCGCGATTGCATGTCGCCCTTCATTGATTATCGCTGACGAACCAACAACAGCTCTAGATGTAACGATTCAATCTCAAATTTTGGATTTATTGAAGCAACTGCAAGCCGAAAACGACGCTGGTATTGTTCTGATCACTCATGATCTTGGCGTTGTTGCTGAAATGGCAGATCGTGTTGTCGTCATGTATGCTGGCGAAATTGTAGAAATTGCTGATGTAAATGAGTTATTCAACAATCCCAAACATCCGTACACTCGCTCATTACTGGCTTCGATGGCCGGGAGCAAATGTAGGGCAGGAGAGCTTACATGTAATTGATGGTCGTGTACCTTCATTACAGAATATTCCTCGTGGTTCCTGTCGCTTCTCAGAACGTATTCCATGGATTCCACAGACTGCTCATGCAGAACACCCTGAGCTGAATGAAGTGACTCCAAAGCATTGGGTACGTTGTACATGCTACCAGAATTTTCATTTTGAAGATGAAGTAGAAGATGGAAAGGAGATTGTGTTGAATGGCATTGCTGGAACTCAATAACTTAAAAGTACATTATCCGATTCGTGGTGGCTTTTTCCAGCGTGTTGTCAGTCATGTCAAAGCAGTAGATGGTCTATCGATTCAGATCGAAGCAGGTAAAACTTACGGGCTTGTCGGTGAATCCGGATGTGGCAAAACAACAACAGGACGCGCAATTATCGGACTTAATAAAATAACAGATGGAAATGTCACATTTGAAGGGCAAGATTTAACCAAAATTGCTCACAAAAATCAACATTCATTACGTCGTGATATTCAAATGATTTTCCAAGATCCGTATTCTTCGCTTAATGGTAGAAAACGCGTATTGGATATTATTGCAGAACCATTGCGTAATTTTGAGAATTTGACCAAAGAAGAAGAGCGTAGACGGGTGCAGGATTTACTTGAAAAAGTAGGACTAAATCCAGAAGCGGCATTTAAATATCCGCATGAATTTTCAGGTGGACAGCGTCAACGGATAGGGATTGCGAGAGCATTAACACTGAATCCGAAGCTGATTATTGCAGATGAACCTGTATCTGCGCTTGATGTATCGGTGCAAGCACAAGTGCTTAACTTTATGAAAGAAATTCAAAAAGAGTTTAACCTCACCTATTTATTTATCAGTCATGACTTAGGGATTGTGCGTCATATGTGTGATGAGATTGGCATTATGTATCGTGGTCGCTTAGTCGAGCAAGGGAATACAGAAGATATTTATGAGAATCCACAGCACATTTATACCAAGCGATTAATATCGGCTATTCCGAATATCGATCCTGCTCAGCGTCAAGCAAGCACACAAGCACGTCAACAGATTCTATCTTCATATCAACAAGATCTGAATAATCTATTAGACCCAGAGGGCAAGCCATTGGCATTGAAGTCGATCAGCTCGTCACATCAAGTCGCATTACCATAGGGGGGAAATTAAATTATGTGGAAATTTACGCTTCGCCGCATTCTGATCATGATTCCCCAATTGTTCGTACTGAGCGTGCTGATCTTCCTCTTAGCGAAAGCAATGCCGGGCGACGCTTTAACGGGTGCTATGCAAGCGAATCCGAATGTCAGTCCACAAGTATTAGCAGAACAACGGGAGAAATTAGGTCTAAATGATCCAGCATGGCAACAATATGGACGTTGGATAGGAAATTTAGTACAAGGGGATCTGGGAAAGTCATATGTACATAAAATAGGCGTTGCTGATTTAATTGGCAGTCGCTTGGCGAATACCTTTTACCTCGGTGTAGCAATTCTAGTATTAACGTATCTGATTTCGATCCCGTTGGGGATTTTGAGTGGACGTTATCAGAATAGTTTGTTAGACAAAACGATTACAGGGTACACGTATCTCAGTTTTGCGACACCGTTATTTATTTTTGCATTGTTAATTCTATTCGTTTTTGGATTCCAATTAGGATGGTTTCCAACAAGTGGTAGTGTAGATGTAGGGATAGAGCCAGGATCTGGTTCCTATTATGCGAATAAGTTTTATCACTTGATTTTACCTGCTATTGCAGGGGCACTAGTGAGTACTACAGCAACGATTCAATACCTTCGTAATGAAGTTATCGATACTAGACTTAAAGATTTTGTCAAAACAGCTCGTTCTAAAGGTGTTCCAGAATCCAAAGTGTATTCAAAACACATTTTGCGTAACTCTTTACTTCCTATTGCCGCATTTCTTGGTTATGACTTAACAGGAGTATTGGCTGGAAACTTATTTATTGAATCTATTTTTGGTTATCCAGGATTAGGGCAGCTATTTTTGCAATCCATTACACAGCGTGATTATTCTGTAGTCACCATATTGGTTATGCTTTCCGGCTTACTTGCTCTTATCGGTACATTGTTGTCGGATATCATTTTGAGTTGGGTTGATCCACGTATTCGGATTGGCTAAGCTAATGCAAAACAATACATCTGGCATGTACTATCAGAATAAGAACGGAGGAAGCCTGTAATGGGAATGAGAGCTCAAACATTTGCGCCTGAAGAAACGATTCAAAAATCGCCTTCAAGTTGGTCAATTTTAGGTAAAGAATTAATCAAAGATAAAATGGCTATGCTTTCATTAATCTTTTTAGCTTTATTTTTGATCGTTATTTATGGTTCTGTATTTTTTATCGACCAAGAAGCTGTAACTAAAGTGGATCTAACTTCTATTAAAGCTCCACCTAGTGCAGATCACTGGTTAGGTACAGACCGCGCTGGTAGTGATATTTTTGGACAGGTCGTTATAGGAGCACGTAATTCAATTACGATTGCTTTTGCAATTACGATTTTTGCTGCTGTTATTGGTCTGAGTATTGGCTTAATTGCAGGTTTCTTTGGCGGAATCGTAGATAATATTATTATGCGTTTTATCGACTTTATTCTTGTACTTCCTTTTTTAATGTTAGTTATCGTATTTGTAACGATTGTACCTAAATATAATATATGGTCATTTATTTTCATTATGACCGCCTTTCTCTGGGTAGGTAAAGCTCGTCTAATTCGAGCCAAAGTCCTTGCTGAACGAGAATTGGATTATGTACAAGCTTCCAAAACATTAGGTACACCCAACTGGAAGATTATCGCTTTTGGTATACTTCCTAACCTGAGTTCAATCGTTATTGTAAATATGACATTGAATCTTGCTGGTAATATCGGGATTGAGACAGGTTTATCTTTTCTAGGATTTGGATTGCCACAGAGTACACCGAGTCTGGGTACGATTGTAAGTAATGCAACAGATCCTGATATTTTGCAGAACTATTGGTGGATGTGGTTACCAGCATCGCTGCTGATTTTGGTACTTATTCTAGCGATTAACTTTGTCGGTCAAGCGCTCAAACGTGCGACAGATGCTAGACAGCGATTAGGATAATAAATTTACAGTACGATCATCAAAAAGGAGGAAGATTTATGTTGGGAAATACAAAGAAGAAAATCGTATCTATTCTGTTCATTGCATTTGTGTTGGTGCTATCTGCTTGTACAAGTGGAAAGTCAACACCAACGGCTCAAGAAACACCAGCAACAAGCGAAAGTGTAAAGGAATCAGGTAAGTTTCCAAAAGCAACAACGAACACTGCTGCTGCTATTGCAGGCGGAACAATGAATTACGGTTTGATTTCGGATACTCCATTTGAAGGTATTTTGAATCCTATTTTCTACAGTGGTAACCCGGATTTTGAAGTTATTCAATTCTTCTATCCTTCTTTATTTGCTACAGATGAGAACTTTGATGTGAAAGACGGTGGAGCTGCTAATATTAGCTTTTCCAACGATAACAAAACTGTAAATGTAAAAATTGACGACAAATTAAACTGGACTGATGGTAACCCTGTTACAGCAGAAGATTATGTTTTTGCTTTTGAAGTCATTGGTAACAAAGATTATGACGGCGTACGTTATGATACAAGCTTTATGAATATTGTAGGTATGGAAGATTACCATGCTGGCAAAGCGAAAACAATCTCAGGTATCAAAGTCATAAACGATAAAGAAGTACAAATCGACTTTAAAGAAGCAGATCCTTCTGTAAAATCGGGTCTTTGGTCTTATCCTTTAGAGAAAAAAGTATTTGGAGATATTCCAGTAGCAGACATGTCTTCTTCTGATCCAGTACGTAAAAATCCTATCGGTTATGGTCCTTACAAAATCAAAGCGATGGTTACAGGTGAATCTGTACAATTTGAAGCGAACAAAGACTATTTCCACGGCGCACCTAAATTAGCTGGTGTAAATCTTAAAGTAGTTAACCCTAATGTAGTCATTGAATCTTTGAAAAAAGGTGATATTGATTTAGCTGCATTCCCTAACAGTCTATATGATGGTAAAAATGTACCAACTAACGTAGAGTTCTTGGGTAGACAAGAAATGTCTTATGATTATATTGGCTTCAAACTAGGTAAATTCGATAAAGCTAAAGGTGAAAGTGTAATGAACCCGGATGCTAAAATGGCGAACAAAGAGTTACGTCAAGCAATGGGTTATGCATTGAATAATGAACAAGTAGGTACACAGTTGTATCACGGTCTGCGTACACCTGCAACTTCATTAATTATTCCTGCATTTGCACAATATCACGATGATAGCATCAAAGGATATAACTATGATCCTGAAAAAGCGAAACAATTGCTGGATCAAGCTGGTTATGTAGATAAAGATGGAGACGGATTGCGTGAAGATCCTAAAGGAAACAAATTAACGATTAACTATGCTGCAATGAGTGGAGATACCATCTCAGAAGCTCGTGCTCAATTCTATCTTCAAAACTGGAAAGATATTGGTCTAAACGTTCAATTACTAGATGGTCGTCTACAAGAGTTCAACTCTTTCTATGATCGTATTGAAAAAGATGATCCAGACATCGATGTATATGGCGCAGCATGGGGAACAGGTACAGATATTAACCCTGCTGGATTGTACGGTAGCAAAGCATCATTCAACTATTCTCGCTTTGTAAGTGAAGAAAATGATAAATTGCTTGCAGAAGGTGTATCTCCTAAAGCATTTGATATGACATATCGTAAAGATATTTACAATCAATGGCAGCAGTTGATGATCGATCAAGCACCAGTTATTCCTACTTTGTATCGTTACGAAGTACAAGCTGTAAACAAACGTGTTAAAAATTATGACATTACGTATGGTGGAAGCTACGATTCACTAGCTGAAATCGAGTTGACTTCAGACAAACCAGAAGTACAACAATAAAATATTCACTACAAGGACAACCAAAGAAGTGCAAACCGGTAACATTAGGTTTGCACTTCTTTTTTGATCCGTAGCACTTTTCAAGCTCTTTCGTTATAATAAAGAGACGAACAGGTATTTGCATTTCGAAAAAAGATTGCATATCGCAATAAGTATGAGTACGATAATATTTCGATAAAAACAAGCATGTTATATCTATGCTTAACGATATTCTGGAATGCTTTTTTGGAGGGGAAACATGACTACGTATACACCGATGATGATGCAATATCTCAAAATAAAAGAACAAGCACAAGATGCATTTTTATTTTTTCGATTGGGGGATTTTTACGAATTATTTTTTGACGATGCGATTCTAGCATCTAAAGAATTAGAGATCACGTTGACAGGCAAAGCTGCTGGTGTGCCCGAGCGGATTCCGATGTGCGGCGTACCTTATCATTCAGCAGAGAACTATATTCATCGCTTGATTGAAAAAGGATACAAAGTCGCTATCTGTGAACAGGTAGAGGATGCAGGCGCAAGCAAAGGAATTGTCAAACGTGAAATTATCCGCGTCGTTACACCGGGTACGATGATGGAAAGCAAAGGGTTAACCGACAAAGCGAACAACTACATGATCTGTTTGACAGAACGTGAAGGGAAAATGGCTTTAGCGGCTTGTGATTTGTCTACAGGTGAACTGCATGTGACATCTGCTTTATCTTCACAACAATGGTTACGTGATGAACTAGGACTGTATGAACCGTCTGAAATCATTGGACAAGTTGATCTGATTGATGAATCTTATCGTCAAGCGCTACAACTAGGACGCAAAGTACTCTATACACCATGGGACAAAGCACGTGAGGAATTAGCACGTCGTCAATTTGGTGAAGCAGCGTGGGCAAGACTGGATGAAGAACGTCAGTTGTGTATTTCTATACTCATTGGCTATTTAAGTGAAACGCAAAAGCGTTCGCTTGGACAATTAACACATATCAGTGCTTATGAGCCTGAACATTATATGATTCTCGATCCATTTACACGTCGTAATCTAGAATTGATAGAGACGGTACGTGAGCGTTCTCGTAAAGGTTCTTTGCTATGGTTGCTTGATCGTACAGAGACTCCGATGGGTGGACGATTGCTTCGTCGCTGGATCGATAAGCCGTTGTTATCTTGTAAATTAGTAGAAGAGCGTTTAGAAGCGGTAGAGAAGCTTCATCAAGGATTGATTTTGCGGGAAGATTTGCGATCTCAATTGAAAGGGATCTATGATCTAGAACGCTTGGTGGGACGGATTGCTTTTGGAACAGCAAATGGACGGGATATGTTAGCTTTACGTGACTCGCTTGCTCAAATTCCAGAATTGCGTCGTCAATGTACAGATTCTTCTTCATCTACATTGCAACAAATTGCGCAGTTAATGGATGAATGTACAGACTTAACGGATGCAATCAGTACAGCGATTGTAGATGATCCGCCGGTATCGGTAAAAGATGGAGGATTGATTCGCGAAGGCTATCATTCTCATCTGGATGAACTACGTGAAGCTAGCGTCAACGGTAAGCGTTGGATTGCTGAACTTGAAGCAGCAGAGCGCTTAGCAACAGGTATCAAGTCGCTCAAAATCGGTTATAACAAAATTTTCGGCTATTATATAGAAGTAACTCGTTCTAACTTAAATGCTTTACCAGAAGGCAGATATGAGCGTAAGCAGACGTTAGCAAATGCAGAGCGTTATGTTACACCTGAACTGAAAGCCAAAGAAGCACTTATTTTGGAAGCTCAAGAAAAAATGGTCGATATTGAATATGAGTTGTTTGCTGATCTGCGAACTCAAGTCGCTAACGAAATTCCACGACTCAAACAGTTAGCAGAAAAAGTAGCAGAGATCGACGTTTATCAGTCTTTTGCCGCGATTAGTGCAGAGCGTGCTTTTGTCAAACCTGTATTGACAGATCGTTATGATCTGATCGTCAAAGAAGGTCGTCATCCTGTAGTAGAGGCAGTAATGAATAATACATCGTTTATATCGAACAGTACAGAAATCACAGAAGATAAAGCTAATATTTTACTGATTACAGGTCCAAATATGGCTGGTAAAAGTACGTATATGCGTCAAGTGGCTTTGGTATCTATTATGGCGCAAATTGGATGTTTTGTACCTGCAAGTCAAGCAGAAATTCCAATGATCGATCGCATTTTTACCCGTATTGGAGCCGCAGATGATCTGATCGGTGGACAAAGTACCTTTATGGTAGAAATGGCAGATATTCAAGTAATGACCGAGCGTGCAACACCTCGAAGTCTTATCATTATTGATGAATTAGGCCGAGGGACATCAACCAGTGAAGGAATGTCTATAGCTCAAGCAGTGATTGAATATGTGCATCATGAGATCGGCTGTAAAGCATTGGTGTCTACCCATTTTCATGAATTAGCACATCTGGAAGAAACGTTAGAACATCTACAAAACTTTTCAATGGCTGTAAAAGAAAGCGGAGATAAAGTTCATTTTCTACGCAAATTAGTTCCGGGTGCAGCTAGTACCAGTTATGGTATTTATTGCGCGCAACTGGCAGGCTTACCAGAAAGTATTATTGATCGCGCGAATGGTATACTTAGCCGGATGGAGCAGGCGAGTAGCACTGTTGTAGCAGATCAATCGGCTGTAGCGGTATCTGCTAAATCAGAAGAGCAACAACATAATGATACACAATCTCAACTGTTATCCAATGAACAAACACAAACATCGTTTTCTGCTGAAAATAACAATCATTCTTCTGTCCAGATTGCTGAAAAAGGTTCTATACTTTCTGTTGATCATAAGCAAGAGTCAGCCAATCAACCATCTGATATAGAAATAAATACGCTGAATAAACAGTCTGTCTCACCAAGCAGACATTCTGCTAATTCAGCTACATCCAAAGCTCAAGATGTTGTACAGTTGTCTATTTTCGGAGATGAAGAAGAAGTTACTCAGACGATAATCAAAGAAGATCCGATAGCCAAACAAATCGTAGAATTGATTCAAAATACAGATATTATGAATATGACTCCTTTACAGGCTATGCAGTTGTTGAACGATCTCAAAGTGAAAGCAACGTATTCATAATAACGGTTGATGGTATAGATCGATACCCTATTTATTTTGCTAAATATTACGAAATGAAATGATGGAAGGAGGAATTATAGATGGGTCAAATTCGTGTGTTAGATGAACATATTGCTAATCAGATTGCTGCAGGGGAAGTTGTAGAACGCCCAGCTTCTGTTGTAAAAGAATTGGTTGAGAACGCCATAGATGCTAAGTCTAGTCGTATTGATGTTCATATTGGCGAAGGTGGACTTGAATATATTCGTGTGCAAGATAATGGGCAAGGGATCGCCGCAGATGATTGTGAGACTGCCTTTTATCGTCATGCCACAAGTAAATTAACCGATGACCGTGATCTATATCAAATTACAAGTCTAGGCTTTCGTGGTGAAGCTTTACCGAGTATTGCCGCTGTATCCAAAGTAGAATTGCTATCCAGTGCTACAGATGATGGTGCAGGAAGACGGTTAGTGATTGAAGGTGGCACACTCAAAGTCAATGAAGATGAAGCGGCGCCGCGTGGTACAGATTTTCGTGTAAATTCATTATTTTATAACACACCGGCACGATTGAAATATATGAAAACAGTGCAAACCGAACTTGGACATATCTCTGATGTTATGTACCGGATGTCGCTGGCTCATCCTGAAATTGCTTTTACGTTTCGGCACAATGGTAATCTGTTGCTTCAGACGCCGGGCACAGGCGATATGCTACAAGTAATTGCGGCAGTCTATGGTACTTCTGCTGCCAAAATGGTATTGCCATTAGAAGGTGAAAATCTGGATTATCAGATTGGTGGTTATATAGGACGACCTGAAATTGCCAAATCTAGTCGCAATGCGATGTCTATTGTAGTGAATGGTCGGTATATTCGCAATTATGCAGTCAATCAAGCGATTTTGCGTGCATATCATACATTATTGCCTATTAATCGGTATCCATTAGCTGTATTACAATTAACGATGCATCCTTCATTAGTAGATGTGAATGTACATCCATCCAAAATGGAAGTGCGTTTTAGTAAAGAAGCCGAATTAATGTTGTTTGTAGAAGAAGCGATTCGTCAGACATTGCGTAAAGAGATTTTGATTCCACATGCAACCAAGCAGACGATTAAGCGTGGCAATAGTGAATCGATTATACAAGAGCAATTTAATTTTACCAAAGCACCTGTGGAATACTTGGAGCCGCAAAAAAATACTCATAATCCAAGCCATAGTTCAAGCGAATTGGGTGATCTGGATGCACCGTATATTCCGCCATTTACAGATGCAGATCTACCACCAGAATCTAAAATTCAGTCTCCTTCTGTTTCAAATGAAGAAGATATAACGTATAAGAAAAAGGAACAACCTATTGCACCACATGTGCAGGAAGACAGAAAAGAGTTACCACCTGTTCAAGCTACATCATCTAATAAAGCCAGTTCGTCTGTTTTAGATCAGCCGTCTTATGCGCCGCCTGCTTATACGGCTCCGATCCAGAAACAGCCTGCTGAGCAAATTCAAGAACACAGTCACACAGGGCAATATCAGAAACAGAATGCAACAGCTTCCAAAAGTACGGCTAGTTCATCTGCAAGACAAGCACCACAACGACCCAATTATAACAATAATAACAATCGTAATTTTAGTGCGGAATTGTTATATGGCACTGCTGAAGAACCAGAAATTCCGCAATTTCCAGATATGACTTTGATCGGTCAGCATCATGGTACGTATCTGGTTGCTCAAAATAACGAAGGATTATTTCTGATTGATCAGCATGCTGCCCATGAACGAATTAATTACGAATTTTATTATGAAAAATTCGGTCGCCCTGAAGAAGTATCGCAAGAATTGTTGTTGCCAATTACGCTTGAATTTACTTTAGCAGAAGCCAATAAGCTGAAAGACCGATTGCATTGGTTTGAGCGGGTAGGGGTGTATTTAGAGCATTTTGGTGGTCAGACATTTCGAGTAACCGCTTATCCATACTGGCTTCCTAAAGGCGAAGAACAACAAGTTATAGAAGAGATGGCAGAATGGGTGCTTAGTGAACGAGCGATTGATCTAGCGAAGTTACGGGAGCAAGCTTCTACATTGTGTTCTTGCAAAGCTTCGATCAAAGCCAATCAAAAGCTAACCGAGGCTGAAGCACAATCGTTACTAGATCGTCTGGCGACTTGTCGTCAGCCATATACATGTCCTCATGGACGTCCAATAGTGGTTTCTTTTTCTTCGTATGATCTGGAAAAAATGTTCAAACGTGTGATGTAATGCAGAGTTATGGTATTATGGCATACAATAACTAGAATGATTTGTATGATGCATATACTCATACTGAACAATCTGGAAGTGCATTCGAAAGTGAATGCAGATTTGTATTTTTAAATGCTGGAATGGAGAAAAACAGAATGATGATTACAACTGGCGATGATGCCGCAACTTATACAATCCAGCGTGCACAAAAGCTGGCGGCTGAATTTGCTGTTCCTTATATTAAGCGTGCAGGGCGCTCTATCCCCAAGCTAGCCTCTACCTATAATGAGACTGATTTTATTGTACTGGTCGAGCAAGAAGTGCGAATTATGCGTCCAGGGGAGCCTATTATGCAGTTTCACCCTAGCATGGCGTACGTCAGAGCCAAGCGCTTGCTCAAAGGGGAAGCAGACCCGATGATCACTCACTCGCTGATAGAGCCTGGAGATCATGTGATCGATTGTACAGCAGGACTAGGATCAGATTCTCTTGTATTTTCACTTTATACAGGTGAGCAGGGAAAAGTAGTAGCGTTAGAAAGTTCGATGCCGCTTGCAGCTTTGCTGACTGAAGGACTTCGAAGTCATGTAACGGCTCTCGAAGCTGTTAATGAAGCGATGCGTAGAATCAAAGTGATTCAGCAAGATCATGTGACGTATTTAAGCAACCAACCCGATAAAAGTGTAGATGTGATTTATTTCGATCCGATGTTTCGTGAAGCGGTACATCAGTCGGCTGCCATCGCACCTTTACGAGGATTTTCCAATCATAATGCGTTAACAGAAGAAGCGGTTAAGCAAGCGATTCGAGTCGCTCGTAAGTCTGTTCTGCTCAAAGAAAAATGGGATAGTCCAGAATATGAACGACTTGGATTTAAGCGAATACAGCGCAAAACATCAAAAATTGAATACGGAGTGATTTATCCATGACCCAAACGGTTAAAAAACCAAGGCTACTGGTCCTAATGGGTCCAACAGCTGTTGGTAAAACTGGAATCAGTATAGAAATTGCCAAAACATTTGGCTGCGAAATTATTTCAGGTGATTCCATGCAGGTCTACCGTGGTATGGATATTGGGACAGCCAAAATCAAACCGGAAGAAATGCAAGGAATTCCTCATCACTTGATCAATATTCATGATCCTCAAGAATCCTTTTCAGTTGCTGAATTTCAACAGCGTTGTCGCAAATTGATTCCAGAGATAACAGCTAGAGGGAATCTTCCTTTTATTGTAGGAGGAACCGGGTTGTATATCGAATCAGTATGTTTCGAATTTGAATTTAGCGAAAATGGAGCTGATGAAGCATTTCGTCAGGAACAGGCGGCGTATGCGGAGGAGCATGGCGCTCAAGCGCTCCATGACCGCCTAGCAGAGATTGATCCACCTTCTGCCAAACGATTGCATCCTAATGACCAAAGACGCGTAATTCGCGCTCTGGAAGTGTATCATATGACAGGAGTCAAACTTTCCGATCAATTATCGGGGCAAAATAAGCAATCTCCTTATGAGTTATGTTTTGTAGGTTTGACAATGGATAGGGAAATGCTATATAAACGTATTGAAGCCCGTATAGACCAGATGCTAGAAGAAGGGCTGGTTGAAGAGGTAAGAAACCTTTTGAATCAAGGGTATACCCCCGGAATGGTCGCAATGCAGGGGCTAGGATACAAAGAGATTGCTGCTCATCTTGCAGGTCATGTATCGCTTCAAGAAGCAGTAGTGCTGCTGAAAAGAGATACACGTCGTTTTGCAAAAAGACAGCTTTCCTGGTTCCGTCATATGAATAATATTCATTGGGTTGATGTTAGCGATGTGGACAGAAGCGACGAACATACCCGTGAAGTTCATAATATCATAGCAGGAACATTCCCTGCGGATATGGAATATACATCAACAACCTAAAAACATTGATTACACTGAGATTACATTCTTACATGAATTGAGCATTTTCAATGCTGAATTAATAATCACTTGGGGGTACGGCTAATGAATAAGTCTATTAATATTCAAGATACGTTTCTAAATCAATTGCGTAAGGAAAATATTCCAGTGACTGTTTATCTGGTCAACGGTTTTCAAATTCGTGGTACGATCAAAGCTTTTGATAACTTTACCATTATGGTGGATAGCGATGGACGTCAGCAAATGATCTACAAACATGCTGTATCTACATTTACACCATCACGTAACGTATCCCTAATGCAGGATAATCAAAGCGACAACTAATATTAAAATGAAACTTTTTATGCTTCAACATCGTCTAACTATAGGACAAAGAATCGGACAACCTGTTCTATAGGTTGTTCTTTTCTTTCTAGCGTTAGGCATCACAGAACGATATCTATGCTTCAAAATCATTTGCTGTATAAATGATGTAAATTGTTTTACTGAAAGGGAGTCAGAACGAAAAATGCCAAGACAGCAGCTATCCCGCAGTGACAAAAGTAAGCCGGAAACAAGAACAAGACCGGGACAGTCCAAGCCAACACCAAAAAAGAAAAAGAAAAAAATAACAGGTAAACGTGTATTTTGGACATTGTTTATTGTCGCTGCTTTGGGCGTATTTTGTGCACTAGCCGGTTACATGTTTATTATGGTAAGTGGAGAAAAAATCTATCAACAAAACATTAATAAATTAGCGATTAACGGCCCTACACAAATCTTTGATCGCAACGGCACATTGATTCAAGAACGCTCTGTAAGGACAGGTGACCCTGTACAATACGATGAAATTCCGAAGTTGCTTGTCGATGCTTTTGTAGCAACAGAAGATCGTCGCTTTTTTGAACATCAGGGTGTAGATATTTGGTCAATCGGTCGTGCAGCTGTTCGTGACGTTGTAGCACGTTCTGCTGTAGAAGGCGGAAGTACGATTACACAGCAGTTAGCGAAAAACGTATTTTTGAATGATGACAAAACGTTTTTCCGTAAAGCAACAGAATTATCGATTGCTTTAGCGATAGAACGCAAAATGACCAAAGAAGAAATTATTACAACGTATTTAAACCGTATTTTCTTCGGTAAAGGTGCTTACGGAATCAAAGAAGCATCAGAAACGTACTTTGGTGTAACAGACTTGAACAAATTAAAAGTATGGCAAATTGCTACACTTGCAGGTCTACCTAAAGCTCCATCACGTTACAATCCACAATCGAATCCTGATCTATCGAAAGAACGTCGTGGTGTTGTACTGCAATTGATGGCAGATCAAGGGTATATTACACAAGCAGAAGCTAAAGAAGCAGCCGCAGTGGATTATAAATACAATTCTTCTGCGAATGATAAAGATAAAAACTATGAAGCATTTATAGAATATGCTATGCAAGAAGCAGAAGATGTAACAGGTTTAACATCGGATGATTTGAACCGTGGTGGATATAAAATTTACACGACCATGGATGCCAAAGCTCAACAGAACTTGGAGACTTCGTTTAAAAATAACGATCTCTTTGAAAAAAGTTCAGATGATGTACCTGTTCAAGGATCAATGGTTATCGTCAATAATGATACCGCAGGTATTGTAGCTTTACTTGGTGGACGTAACTACAACACAGGTAATTTCAGCCGTGTGACCAGCCGTAGACAGCCAGGTTCAGCATTCAAACCTATTATTTCTTATGCACCTGCATTGGAATCAGGTAAATTCAATCCTAATTCATTATTAAGTAATGAAAAACAATGTTTTGGCAATTACTGTCCAACGAACTTGCATGGATATTCATCTACAGTAACGATGGATGAAGCAATTCAAGATTCAATTAATATTCCAGCAGTATGGACACTGAATCAGATTGGTATTGATTCAGGGCTTGCTTTTGCTAAATCGGTAGGATTCTCGTTAACAGATCAAGATCGCAATTTAGCGCTTGCGCTAGGTGGATTAAGCACAGGAACCAATACGTTAGAGATGGCACAAGCGTATCGTACATTTGCAGATGGAGGAACGTATACTCCTGCTTATGCTGTGAAAAGTATTGTCGATAGCGGTGGCGATGAAATTTACAAAAATAAAGCAGATACTTCGCAAGTCATGAGCAAACAAACAGCGAATGAAATGACTCAAATGTTGCAAGATGTTGTTAATGATGGTACAGGTAAACGTGCTCAAATTAACCGTCCTGTAGCAGGTAAAACAGGTACAACTCAGCATGGTATCGAAGGATTCAGAAGTAGTGCGAACCGTGATGCTTGGTTTGTCGGTTATACGAAAGAGTGGACAGCCGCTGTATGGATGGGATATGACAAGCCAGACCGTACCCATTTATTGAATGAAAGTAGTGGAATGGCAGCAGCGATGTTTGCAGCGGTTATGGGACCTTCACTTGAAGGATATCCAGTACAGCAATTTGAAGCTCCTACACCAAGTGCTCCTGTCGAGCAACCGGTGGAAGAAGAACCGGAACCGGAAGTATCTGCTGTAAGCGGTATGGCTGCTTCTTATGATAAAGACAATCAAGTGGTTGCTTTATCTTGGAAAGCTTTAGAAAATGCCAGCTCGTATACTGTTTATCGTAAAGGTAGCGGAGATGGTCAATTTACCGCGATATCTAGCGGATTAAGTGATACTTCTGCTCAAGATAGCAGTGCGGCACCTGGACAAACGTATGAGTATTATGTAACAGCTACGATGAAAGATGGATCACAATCGGATGCGTCAGATACAGTTCAGATTACAGTCGATGAAGCAACAGAGACCCCTGCTGAACCAGAAGAAAATCCAGAAGGTGGTGTAGTGCCGCCAGAAGGTGAACCAACGACTCCACCAACAGGTGAAGAAGTACCGGGTACAGACAATGGTACAGGAACGGATCAAGGCACAGGCACAACACCAACAGATCCGAATACTGATCAAGGTACAGTTCCACCGGATGGAGGAACGACAACACCTGACGGTAGTACAGATAGTGGTCAAAATGGAACAACAACACCAGCCACTCCTGACACCACAACACCGGGCACAACTACAGATCCAGCAGCAGGAACAACCGAGGGTACAACATCACCACCGACGACTGCACCACCGTCTACCCCTTAAATCGGTTATCAGAAAAGCCTCCAGTGATATAATTGGAGGCTTTTTTTGAGTGCGTGGCGCAAATATGCTATTCTGAAGTTACTTTGTTGGGAAAGGGATACTTCCATGAAACGTAAATTTGCGGATCGAGCGAACTGGCGGAGAGTGATTCAACGTAATTACTCTAGACGCTATGTAAACAATAGTTTATTTACAGGGTATGTCACGCTGTACCGTATGAATCGTTTACGTGAACCCTTATATAAAATATATGGAGGACGACGATTCTGTATTGCAGCAGCAGGTTATTCGTGGATGCAATATTATCCAGAACATGCGAACTATGTAGTCACTGCAATGTTTGATGATAAGCGTGAAATTATCGAATGGTATATTGATATTTGCAAAACACAAGGATTAACAGATCAAGGTGTACCCTGGTTTGACGATCTGTATTTAGATATTGTAGTAATGAAAGACGGTCAAGTGTTTTTGCTCGATGAAGATGAATTAGATGATGCGTTACGCAAGCAGATTATTACAGATCAAGATTACGAATTAGCTCAACAGACAGCTCAAAAGTTGCTAGTACAGATCGATGCTCATGCTTTTCCTTTGTTTACCCTATCGATCAAGCACCGGCAAAGTCTGTTTGGAAAAGATAGTAATTCATGATTTGATATCAAAAAATGTGATAAGTATGTTAACATGACCATTATAAAGCTTAATATACCAATAAGAAGTAGGTAAGATTACAAGGAGCGGGATATACAAATGAAAAACGAAACTCATGGTGTAGAAATAGAGATTCAACCTAGAGCTATTTTAGTTAGTCTGGTTACTCAGAATGACAAGCGCGCAGGTGTAAATGCAGATGGATCGATGCAAGAATTAGTAAGCCTTGCCAAAACAGCAGGGGTAGAAGTATTAGAACAGGTGATCCAGAATAAAGAAAAACCTGATTTTAGATGGTTTATCGGTAAAGGGAAAGTAGAAGAAATTCGCATTTTAATGGATTCTTTAGATGCCAATAGTGTTATTTTTGACCAAGAATTATCTGGAGCTCAAGTACGTAACTTAGAAGCTGCTTTAGATGCCAAAATTATTGATCGTACACAGTTGATTCTGGATATCTTTGCTCAACGTGCCAAAACGCGTGAAGGGATTATTCAGGTCGAACTTGCTCAACATAGCTATCTATTACCACGATTATCTGGACAAGGAAGTAACTTATCTCGTCTAGGTGGGGGTATTGGTACAAGAGGTCCCGGTGAAAGCAAGCTAGAGACGGATCGCCGTCATATTCGTACGCGGATTACTGACTTGAAGCGCCAGCTTGAAGAAGTGACACGTCACCGTACATTATACAGAGAGCGCCGTAAAAAATCTGGAGCTGTACAAGTTGCTTTGGTCGGTTATACCAATGCAGGGAAATCGACATTGCTAAAACAGTTAACCGATGCAGATGTGTATATTCAGGATCAGTTATTTGCTACGCTAGATCCAACATCGCGTAATTTGGATCTGCCTGGTGGTAAAACAGTCGTACTAACCGATACGGTAGGTTTTATTCAGAATCTACCTCATGATCTAATTGCAGCGTTCCGAGCAACACTTGAAGAAGTAAATGAAGCAGACTTGATTTTACATGTTGTCGATGCTTCTTCAGAGATGAGAGACGAGCATATGAAAGTAGTCGATGATCTTCTGCAAGAATTAGGTTCTGATACGAAGCAACATGTAGTTCTGTATAACAAAACGGATATGTGTACACCGGAACAGTTAGAAATGTTACCAGATGATGAGACACATATGCGGATCAGTGCTTACAAAGAAAGTGATCTGGAGCGCATTTTGAATGTTATTCAAGATCAATTAGCTGGAGGCATCAAAACGTATCGTATTCCAGCAGAACGTGGTGATCTTATTTCACAGCTCTATCAGTTTAGTAGTGTACTGGAACAAGAGTACGAAGAAAACGATGCATTAATCAAAGTCGAAATTAATGCTGTCGACTATGAAAAGTACGGTTATCGCTTACAAGAATATGAAATAAAGTGACAAAATTACGACAATTGTATAATAGACTTCCCTTCATCCTACCGTTACGTGTAAAATATGAAGCGCGAAAGTTTACATTTTAAATGTTTATATTATGGATTTCGGACCTTAACGGTAGTCAATGCTATCGCTAATGAACAATTGGATATAAATTTGTGGAAGCCTGCCAGAGATTATTACGGCGGGCTATCACTATGGGGAGAGACAAGGTATGGCAGTTTTTGATACACAGATTCAACAATGGTCAGAACAAGCACAACAACTTATCGGACAAGCAGTACAAGCAGTCGATCAGATTGTAGATGCCAACCAATGGAAAGTTATAGAAGCTTTTCAAAAATATCGGGTTAGTGATTATCACTTTGCAGGTTCGACTGGCTATGCGTACAATGATAGAGGTAGGGAAGTTTTAGAAAGTGTATATGCTGAAGTATTTGGTAGCGAAGCAGCTCTAGTGAGACCTCATTTTGCTTCTGGAACGCATACGATTGCGACAGCAATGTTCGGCATTTTGCGTCCGGGCGATGAATTACTTTACATTACAGGTAGACCTTATGATACGTTACATAAAGTCATTGGCAAGCCGGGAGATGGAACAGGATCTTTAGCTGATTTTGGTATTACGTATCAAGAAGCAGCTTTGAATGAAGCAGGGCAAGTCAATTGGGCGACCGTCAAATCGCTTGTTCATAGTAAAACCAAAATGATCGGAATCCAGCGTTCGCGTGGATACGATTGGCGTGCTTCTTTTACTATAGAAGATATAGCAGCAATGGTTGTTCAGATTCGTGAGATTTGTCCGCAAGCTGTTATTTTTGTAGATAACTGTTATGGCGAATTTACAGAAACTCGTGAACCTACCGATGTTGGAGTCGACTTGATGGCAGGTTCTTTGATTAAAAATCCGGGTGGAGGCTTAGCGGAAACAGGTGGTTATATCTGTGGTAAGCAAAAGTACGTTGATCTGGCAGCTTACCGTCTAACAGCACCGGGTATCGGTGGCGAAGTAGGAGCAATGTTAGGTACAACCCGCAGTATATATCAAGGGCTATATATGGCTCCTACGATTGTAGGGCAAGCGGTCAAAGGAAGTATTTATGCGGCGGCTATGTTTGAATTGGCTGGCTTCAATAGCAAACCAGCATGGCAGGAGAAACGTACCGATCTCATTCAAGCCGTTTCTTTCAAAGATGAACATCAACTGATTGCTTTTGTACAGGGTATTCAGCGTGCAGCTGCGGTAGACAGCCATGTAGTACCAGAACCGTGGGATATGCCAGGATATGATCATCCAGTCATTATGGCGGCAGGTACATTTATTCAAGGTGGTAGTCTGGAATTATCCGCAGATGCTCCGATTCGTGCACCTTACATTGGATACATGCAAGGTGGACTTACCTTTTCTCATGTGAAGCTGGGTGTACTAATGGCGTTACAGACGATGCATGAGCGCGGCTTGCTATAACGTATTTCAATATCAAGCAAATGTAAATGGTAAAGACTTCTTCAAGAAGTTTGTAAAATATCGCTTATTTAAAGTGCTATTATCATGAGTATGTTAGTGTTTTATAAAATTATTGTAAGTTAAGTTAACATGTTATTGACGCTTTATATCAGGATATGTACAATAGGTAACAGAATAGTGAATAGATTAGTGGAAGGTTGATGAATATATGGGTGATGAAATTCGGAGAAATATGGCGCTGTTCCCTATAGGGATTGTTATGAAATTGACGGATTTGTCTGCAAGACAGATTCGCTATTATGAACAGCATAATTTGATCGTACCTGCACGCACGTCAGGTAATCAGCGTTTATTTTCTTTTAATGATGTAGAACGTTTACTTGAAATTAAAGCTTTGATTGAAAAAGGTGTAAATATCGCTGGTATCAAGCAAGTGATGAATCCGGTATCGAAAGAATCGGAAGAAGCTACTGTGATCACAGCAGATACAGAAGAACGTCGTAGGGAATTGTCAGATTCCCAACTTCATCGTATGCTTAAGCAGCAGCTTGTCACAGGCAAACGCCCGGGACAAGTATCGCTTATCCAAGGGGAATTATCCCGATTCTTTAACAAAAAATAAATAGCGTAAAGAGGAGAGGGTAGCGTGAGTTACAAAAGTTATACAAGAGAAGACATTTCGCGCATAGCGAAAGAGGAAAATGTACGATTTATCCGTCTGCAATTCACCGATTTGATGGGCACAATCAAAAACGTGGAAATTCCAGTAAGTCAATTGGAAAAAGCATTGGATAACAAAATGATGTTTGATGGTTCTTCAATCGAAGGTTATGTACGTATTGAAGAATCAGATATGTATCTGTATCCTGATCTAGACACTTGGGTTATTTTCCCTTGGGTAACAGAGAATCGTGTAGCACGTCTGATTTGTGATGTTTACATGCCAGATGGTACACCATTCGCAGGAGATCCGCGCGGTATTTTGAAGCGCAATCTAAAGGAAGCAGAAGCACTAGGATTTACAGCAATGAATGTAGGACCAGAGCCTGAATTCTTCTTGTTCCGTACTGATGCAAATGGTAACCCTACAGACGAATTGAATGATCAGGGTGGATATTTTGACTTGGCTCCTATGGATCTAGGTGAAAACTGTCGTCGTGAGATCGTAATTACACTTGAAGAAATGGGCTTTGAAGTTGAAGCGTCTCATCATGAAGTGGCTCCAGGGCAACATGAGATCGATTTCAAATATACCAATGCGCTTCAAGCAGCAGATCAAATTCAAACGTTTAAATTAGTAGTTAAAACGATCGCTCGTCAACATGGACTCCATGCTACATTTATGCCTAAGCCTTTATTTGGTATGAATGGATCAGGTATGCACTGTCACCAATCGTTGTTCCAGGGCGATGTGAATGCTTTTTATGAAGAAAGTGATGAGTTGGGTCTAAGCCAAACAGCACGTTATTATATGGCAGGTATTCTGAAGCATGCTCGTTCAATGGCTGCTATCACGAATCCTACTGTGAACTCTTACAAACGTCTTGTACCGGGTTATGAAGCACCTTGCTATGTAGCTTGGTCTGCAAGTAACCGTAGTCCGATGATCCGTATCCCGGCTTCTCGTGGTCTGAGTACACGTATCGAAGTTCGTAATCCAGATCCAACTGCTAACCCGTACCTTGTATTAGCGGTAATGTTAAAAGCAGGCCTTGATGGTATCGAGCGTAAGTTGAACTTGCCAAAACCAGTAGATCGTAATATCTATGTGATGTCTGAAGACGAGCGTATTGACGAAGGTATTCCTAGTCTTCCAGGCGACTTGAAAGAAGCATTGCACGAATTATTGCGTGACGAGATCGTTGTCTCTGCACTTGGCGAACATGCTCTTGCTCATTTCTATGAATTGAAAGAAATTGAGTGGGATATGTATCGGACTCAAGTTCACCAATGGGAACGTGACCAATACTTGACCATGTATTAATACCTCTAAACCCTTGATGCTACTAGCATTGAGGGTTTTATTTTGTGGGAAGCTATATCATTTATGGCGCATATTTTAATCAATGCCCACAAAATATTTATTGATCTAAAGTCTAATAGACTTAATAAAGTAAAAGGACTCCCGCCCGTAATGGTCAGGAGTTCTTTTTATTGATGATAGTTTTTTCTCCAATCGATAAAAACTTGTTCATAATCAACTTGATCAGGAGCAGAAGTAGATAACTCTTTTTGTGTAACTATATCTTCAAATGTATCTCCATTAGTATCTATTCCTTGATCCCTAATAGAATATTCATGTAATTTTGCTCGCTCTTTCTCTAAAAATGTAGAATTATCAGTTAAATCATACATAGTATGATCTGGTTCTGGCATCTTCATATTGTTTAATTCTTTTTTTATATTCTCATTCGCCATGTTAAGTAAAACTTCTAAATCTTTATCATTTGGTTTATCAATCTTGGCTAATCTAAAATAATGAAGGGCAGCACGATAGTATTCATTTTTCATAGCTGATTTTCCAGAATTCATATTTTTGCTAAAATCATCTTCATTTTGTTGTCCTGTATTTGAGAGTGAAGAACAACCGCATAATGTAAATACAAATAACAAAATAACAACAAATTTCATATCAATTCTCCTACCTGTAATAGTATCCAATATATTACTTATAATAAACGATAACAATTAAAGTAGATAGGAGAATAAAACGGTAATTCTCTGAGTGATCATATAAGTAGATCTCTTAAATTGATCAAGCATGTGCAAAAGCCAAGTTTATAATATGAAAAAGTACAAATTATTTTCTGATATCCATTCCCCACATCACTTACATATCGCCACATCCTATCCAATAAGTCGGTAATTTACACTCTTCCTACGTTTTTTGGAGTTTACTCAGAAATGGAAAACCAATAACCTTATAGTGTAAGTTATAACTTGATCTAATCGATACCGACGGTGGCCACCGTATTTTGAAAGCGTTCTATTTTGCAGAATTAGTTTCAAAATATGATGAGAAAAGGTGATGAGAATTGAAAAAGTTAGCGGTTTTATTAAGTGGGGCACTTTTACTGACTGTTTTTCCTATTACACCTGCACCCGCTACAGCAGCAGTGCCAGCGACATTTACAGTAGATCTAGCTAACCAATATCGACCGGTTACTCATGTAGCTTCTGGTTCATTGTATGGATTAGCCGAAGAAGGTAGACCCGCAGACAATCTAATCGCTCCGACCAAGCCGAAAATGTTTACACAAATGGCTCCAAATGGTGGTCAATTGCCTAATGGTGAAACAACACCTATTGGCGATGCACTCAAAGTAGCACCGATCGCTGAACGGAATGGAGCGCAAGTGACGATACGGATGCCAGATATTTATCCGAATTTCCCGTATCAATGGGTAGGTTGGGACGATTGGTATCAAAAAGTAGATAGTATTGTAGATGCAAGATTGAAGTCAGGTGCTACAAATATATACGGCTATGAATTGTGGAATGAACCCGATGGTACATGGAATACCGGAGCAGCAGGTTCATTTAACGAAGGTTGGAAAAAAACATATTTGCGAGTCAAAGCTAAAGATAAAAACACCAAAATCATAGGACCAAGTATTACTCATTATAACGAAAGCTGGCTGAGAAACTTTTTGACGTATGCAAGAGATAATAATGTATTACCCGATATTATATCGTGGCACGAACTAGGAGCGCCGGAAGGTGAATATTTAGATGGCCCTGCACCGCAGTACATTTCGAATCATATGAAAGCTTATCGTGCTTTGGAAACGGAGCTAGGGATCAAGCATGTACCGATCAGTATTAACGAATATGGAGTCGTATCGGAACAAGCAGTTCCAGGCAATATGACGCGGTATATCGCTCAATTTGAACGTTCTGATGTGGATACAGCGAATATTGCATTTTGGTTCCGTCCAGGTCGTCTAAGCAACCTTGTGACAGACAAAGGAGCAGCTAATGGGGCATGGTGGTTATACAAATGGTATGGTGATATGTCCGGTCAGATGGCGATGACTACACCTGCTAATCCAACGGCTTTGGATCTAGATGGTATTGCTAGTGTAAATAATGCCAAACAACAAGCAGATGTGATCGTAGGCGGAGGAAATGGCAATCGAAATATAGTCGTTAAAGGATTCGCTTCATTACCGTATTTCTCAGGTAATGCTCATGTCAAAGTAGAAAGCACACCATGGTATGGAGTAGATACCGCAGTAAGTCAACCTACTAATGAATTTGAAGGTGATTTTACGATTGAAAATGGACAGATTTCTGTTCCGCTTAGTCAGTTAAAAGAATCTTCTGCTTATCGATTGGTGATTACTCCGGGCAAGCAATCATCGATCAGTCGTTATGAAGCAGAAAATGCAACTATTGTTTCAGCTAACATTTTTAACAACCCGAATGCTTCTAATCGGAAATATGTTGGTACGATAGACAATCAAGATAGTTCTGTTCAATTTACAGTAAATGCTCCTGTAGCTGGTAATTATAATCTGAAGATTGGATATGCGAATGGTACAAACGCTCAATCTACACAAGAATTAAGTGTCAATAATCAAGCATCTACAACTATTCAATATCCGACAACAGATGGTTGGTTATCTCAAGGAAATAGCAATACGCTTCAGACTTCAGTTTCTTTAAAAGCAGGTAGTAATACTTTGAAATTCAACAAAGGAAAAACAGGTTATGCAGAGCTTGATTATATCCAATTACAACCTGTAGGTGATTTCAAAGTAAGAGTAGAAGCCGAAGATGCTAAAATTAATGATGCGACAGTATCCAGAAGTTCATTTGCTTCTAATCGTCAATTTGTAGGCAAAATAGATAATCCAGATAGTTCTGTATCGTTCTCAGTCTATGCTCCAGCAAGTAAAACGTATAATATGGAGATCGGTTATGGTAATGGAACAACAGGAAACTCGACTCACAATCTATCGGTAAACAATCAAGCATCTACTGTTATTACGTATCCAAAAACAGGAGGTTGGATTGCGAATTTACCAAATGTAGGTACACGCCAAATCATGACGGTTCCTGTAACATTGAAGCAGGGAGAAAATACGATCGTATTTAAAAAAGGTACTAGCTATGCAGAACTTGATTATATTGAAGTGAAATAATTTTATTACAACATACAAAAACCTTGTTCACCCTATTCGATAACAGAATAGGAGAGCAAGGTTTTTGGTGTGAATTCTTATTGTTGTGATTGTTTATCTATTCAGTAAGAAGATGCTTAGGTATAGGAATATCAGGATCTACAGTCACTGTATTGATATACGTATTTGTATACGTATCACGGAACTGGGTAGGTGTCATCCCAACGTAATTTTTAAATAACTTCATCATATACTTCTCATCTCGAAAATGTAGTTCATAAGCAATTTCTTTGATCGAAGAATTCGTTGTGCATAATAATTCTTTGACCAGACTGAGCTTGAGTGTATTAATATAACGAATAGTGCTCATACCTAGATTTTTTTTGAATAAACGGGTTAAATGATCGGCATTAAAGCAGAACGTATCTGCTACTTTCTGTACGGTAAGATCATGATAAATATTCACCCGAATCCATTCTAAAATTTGCATAAACTTCTGATTGTATTCTTTGTGCAATAGTTCATTATGAATAAGAGGTTGTAGATACTTATCTGTTAATTCGATCATAAGTTCAGTCACCAGATAATCGACAGCATATGTGCTGTAATACGAAGTGTTAGATGTATCTAGAATCTGCTTCATCAAGATAATAGGCTTGTCGAGATAAGGTAATGAAAAGAAGTCAGGTAAGCATACATAAGGATTAATCTCATTTTTCTGTTCCGTAATCATAGTACCAAACAAATGATTGATAAATTCATCTCCTGATTCTGTTTTGGTAATATCTCGAGGAAAGAAATGTAACCAAAAAAAGCTAGCTCCTGCTGTGGAAGCTTGATAACCAAAATATTCGACATCTGGCTTAATCAATAACACGTCCCCATGCTTAATTTCATACTGTGTTTCTCCAACTTGAAGATAGACAATTTCTTTTAAGCCAATAATGATTTCGTAATCTTTTTCAAGCTTCATTTTTTTGTGTTGCCAGCCTTCATCACTTACAAATTGTCCACATTTAAAATAGGCAAGAGGACGCTCGATATTTATTTTTGAAATCGGTTTGAGCAGCATATGTAATCACTCCTTATCGAAAAGTCAGTTTTGGATAGGAAAAGTCGGATTTGTTAACCTTAGTCATATTCATTACGAATAACCTGCACTTTGAAGGTAGTATAGCACAATTTTATATGAAAATAATTAATTTTTTAAATATCTCAATGAGTCGGAAATAGAAACCTTTCCTACGAAATCCTAAGTTTATCTTCTTTTCGTAAGCGCTTACTATTAGATAAAGAAATCATCACTATTTGATTGAATCAGGAGGTTACATTATGGAGTCTACACCTCAATCTTCGCCAGAGCCTCAAACCACTCTTCTGAATGATAAAGTTCCTTTTCATCGCAGAATTAGTTATGCGCTCACAGATACAGGTGGCAATTTGTTGTACAGCATTATTGGTGCTTACTTGCTTTATTTTTATACCGATGTATTTGGCTTATCGGTTGGAGTAGCAGGTACTTTATTGTTGGTAACACGATTAGTGGATGCAGTAGATGCACCACTATGGGGGATTATTGTCGATCGTACCCGATCCAAGTATGGTCAAAGTCGTCCTTATTTTTTGTGGCTATGTTTTCCTTTTGCAGTATTTACAGTATTGACGTTTACCACTCCAAACTTGGATGGGACATGGAAAGTCGTTTATGCAGCGGTTACCTATATTTTAGCAGGGATAGCTTATACCGGAATTTCAACACCGATCACTTCGATTTTGCCAAATTTGAGTAGAAATACCGATGAGCGAGTAGTGTTGAACTCATTTCGGATGGTAGGTGGAAATGTTGGTAATTTTGCAGCAGTCACATTTACTTTGCCATTAGTCGCTTTTTTTGGAGCAGGTAATGATCAGAAAGGATTTTTTTGGACACTTTGTGTATTCGGGATAGTATCTATCATTATGTTTTTGATTGCTTTTGCTGATCTCAAAGAAATCAATACCGAAAAGATCAAAACTATTCCATTCAAATCAAGCTTTAAAGCGATGAAAGGTAACTGGCCCTGGATTATTTTAGTAATCGCTAATTTACTATTCTGGATCGCTTTAACGATTCGTACCTCTACATTAGTTTATTACTTTGAATACAATATCGGTCATAAAGAGTTAGTGCCATTGATCAACGGAATTTCAGTCATTCAAGTGATTGGTATGGTATTGATTCCGTTTATCGTAAAATTTTCTAACAAATATTCAACGATGATTTTTGGCTTTGTATTAGCTGTTTTGGGACAAATCGTACTCTTTTTTGCAGGAGATCATATCAGCTTTTTGATTGTCGGATGGATTATTGCTTGTATTGGATCAGGTATTGCTTGCTCTATGCCTTTTGCAATGTTATCGGACACTGTCGATTATGGCGAATGGAAGTCAGGTCTACGTGGAAGTGGTATTTTAACAGCAATCGGTAGTGCTTTTTGTATCAAAGCAGGTTCAGGATTAGGTGGATTTATTCCTACACAATTTATGTCATCTTTCGGTTATGTGCCTAATGTTGCGCAAAGTACACAATCATTATCAGGTATTCAATTTGTGTTTATCTGGTTACCTGCTATCGTATTTGCACTAGGAATTATTCCGATGTTATTTTATCGACGTTTTGAAAAAAATGAAGGCTATATTCGTAGACAGTTGTTAATTAAAGAACACCATGCTGAACCGCAAGTGAAATAAATATTCGGTTTATAGACGATCATAGAGTATCTACCATAGGAGGAGAGACATACGATGTCATTACATTTACAATCACTTACAATTACAGATCAATTCTGGTCTCATTATCGGGAGCTTGTCCGTACAGAAATGATTCCTTATCAATGGAATGTATTGAATGATAATGCTGATATTACGATCGAAAAAGAAAGAAATGATAACAGTATTCCGTCTGAAAAAAGTCATGCTATCGAAAACTTCAAGATTGCTGCTGGATTGAAGCAAGGTAATCACTATGGTTGGGTATTTCAGGACAGTGATGTATACAAATGGCTGGAAGCGGTGGCTTACTCATTATCTATTCATGCGGATACTGAATTACAAGAATTGGCTGACGGAGTGATTGATCTTATTGCTCTAGCGCAAGAAGAAGATGGTTATCTCAATACGTACTTCTCTATTGAAGAACCAGAGCGCAGATTCAAGAAGTTGGCTGAAAGTCACGAATTGTATTGTGCAGGTCATTTTATCGAAGCAGCAGTTGCTTATTATGAATCGACTCGTAATGAAAAAGCGCTCCAGATTGCTTGCCGATTAGCGGATTGTATAGATGCTTCTTTTGGCAAAGGAGAACATCAGATTCAAGGATACGACGGTCATGAAGAAATAGAGCTGGCGTTGACCAAATTATATTCACTGACAAAAGAACAACGTTATCTGAATCTGAGTCGCTATTTTCTGTATGAGCGAGGAACCGATACTACCTTTTTCGCCAGACAACAGACAGAAGACGCAGGAACCAAGCCAGTTATAGCAGGCATGAGTCATCGTCCACTAGAGTATTATCAAGCCCATCAACCGATTTTGGAACAACAGACCGCAGAAGGGCATGCTGTTAGACTTGTCTATATGTGTGCAGCTATGGCAGATGTTGCTTTATTAGCAGGCGATACCGCGATGTTAGAAGCTTGCCGACGCCTTTGGAAAAATATGATTACCAAACGTATGTATATTACTGGCGGTATAGGATCAACAGTAGACGGAGAAGCATTTACACTGGATTACGATTTGCCTAATGATACGATGTACTGTGAGACATGTGCTTCGATCGGATTGATTTTCTTTGCTTTTAATATGCTCAAAAATGAAGCACGTTCTGAATATGCCGATGTGTTAGAGCGAGCATTATATAATACAGCTATTGGCGGTATGGCACTGGATGGCAAACATTTTTTCTATGTGAATCCGTTAGAAGTACGTCCAGAGAACAGCCGTAAAGATCCAGGAAAAAGTCATGTGAAATTTACACGCCCCGAATGGTTCGGTTGTGCTTGCTGTCCACCGAATCTAGCAAGATTATTAACTTCACTTCATAAATATATGTATACGGTTCAATCAGAGCAAAAAGCGATATATACCAATCTATTTATTACAAGCACAGCAACATTAGAGATAGATCATCGCAAAGTACAGCTTGAACAAACAACGAATCTACCGTGGGAAGGTCATGTTTCGATTGTGACACAGACAGACCAACCAACTGCTTTTACATTGGCGCTCCGATTGCCTTACTGGGCAGATGATTATTCATTGATAGTCAATGGGGAGCATATAGAAGCGGAAAACATTAACGGATTTCTACACATTGATCGTGTATGGCAGTCTAATGACAAGATCGAGTTTATTTTACCGATGGAGATCAAACAATATACAGCACATCCGCTAGTCAGAGCAGATATTGGCAAAGTAGCTATAGGACGTGGCCCGTTTATTTATTGCGCTGAAGAAGTAGATAATGGAGAGCATTTGCATTTAATTCAGTTAAATAAAGATCAGACCTATCAATATACATTTGATCCACAGTTGCTAGGAGGGATAGGTACGATCCATGTAGAGGCACGTAAAAGAATCATTACTTCGCAGTGGGAAGATGTATTATATGCTTCTCAAGCAGCTACCACGTATGCTACTACAACATTACGACTTATTCCTTATTATTGCTGGGCTAACCGACAATCCGGTGAAATGCGTGTATGGCATAACCAAGCATAATCAACACTGACAAGGAGAGTGCCTGATGAAATCAAAAATGAGAATAGATCCTGAGAAATTTGCCTATACTGTCATTTCAAGTTATTCATCAGATAAAGATAATGCCGAAGCAGTGGCTAAAGACCATCTAGGTGTATTTTTAAATGCTTATTTTCTAGCTGAAAAGTTCAATACACTTGAAGCCCAATTGGCTGAAAAAGCAGAAAGTAAAGATTTCAAAGCATTACTTGCCAAACTAATGGATACAAAGCTATTTGGATAAATGTAGCTTACTATTAAAAAATATAAGATATTTAGTAATTATTTGGCATTAAAAGGTATCAATTTCCTATTATTAGGTTATGATGAAGAAATCATATAATGAATAAGAGGAGTGACGTTAGAAATCAAATAAAAAATTAAGAGTATATCAACAAAAAGTACCGTATTCAGCTTGTATAAAAGGCATCCAATAAGTAGTAGAGGGTTAGGTAAAGACGTTGCAATTTGGGTACTCAATATGTTCAGTCATTACAGTTAAAGGAGGTAGCAATTATGAGTTGGATTGAATCTGCGGTAATACGTGCACAGGAAGAGAAAGCAGAGAACGCAAAAGCTTTTTCATATTCTTTAAAAATTCATGAGCATTTTTTAGAATATTGTGAAAATTTATGGATGAAATTTTCTACCATTTTAGAAGAGATCAAAAAACATTTTAAAGAAGATTGCAGTATTCAGAAAGATGAAAATCAACTGATTATTACAATTGCTCTCGTTGTCATTACTATAACTGTAGTTAAAAAAAATGTAAGTGAACATTATTATGGAGAGGCTGATCTCAAATACAAATGCTCTCATGATTCTGGAAAACCTAAACTTGCGGTAGAATTATTGTACTTGAATCCAACAGAGCATCCTGTATGGATGTACAAAGTTTTACAAGGCAAAGAAGAGATTGAAGTTGCTTTTAGTGAAGTAGAAGCCGAACATGTAATTAAAACTGCATTGTGGAGATATGTACAATAATTACATTGTGCTGAATCTAAATAAATTAAATTATTCTCATATAAATAAGAAAAAGACCGCTACTAGAAAGTAGCGGTCTTTTTCTATCTTCTATGAACTGCAACGTACAGTAGTGATTTAGTGCAAGTTACGGAACAATCCTACAACTTTACCCAAAATCGTAACATGTGTCAGACGAAGTGGCTGATACATTGGATTTTCAGGTTGTAGACGAATATGATCTTTTTCTTTGTAGAACGTTTTGACAGTTGCTTCATCGTCTTCTGTCATGGCTACAACAATATCGCCATTATCAGCGGTCTGTTGTTGACGTACAATTACGTAGTCACCATTATAGATTCCTGCTTCAATCATACTGTCTCCAACTACAGAAAGCATAAATACTTGTCCTTCACCTGTAAAATTCTGTGGTAGAGGGAAGTAGTCTTCAATATGTTCTGTAGCTGTAATCGGAACACCGGCGGTTACTTTTCCAATAATAGGAACACGAGATACCGTTTGAGCGAAAAGAATATTACTTTCAGACTCTTCTTGACCCAACAACTCGATGGCACGAGGTTTGGTCGGGTCGCGTCGAATCAGTCCTTTTTTCTCCAAACGATCCAGATGACCATGTACAGTAGAACTAGAAGCAAGACCTACAGCTTCACCAATTTCACGTACAGATGGCGGGTAACCTTTAAGTTTGACTTCATTTCGGATAAATTCCAAAATGGCCTGTTGGCGACTTGAAACTTTTGACATACCTTATCAACCCCAATGCTAGTAACGTTTGGCAAAATTATAACATAGAACTACCGTTCGTACAAACATAAGTTCTAAAATTTGTATATTTATTTTGTTATTCATTACTTTTTGTAGTCTATTCATCGTATAAGAGGCATAATCTATAGTCTAAAAGGTGCAATAAAAAACACGAACGAAGGTTCGTAAAAAACTATTGAGTAAAACATATGTTCGTGTTATAGTGAATTTAAGAAAACAAGAACAAATGTTTGGAGCGTGATGACAATGTTAAAATATACTACATATCGTAGCATCCACAATCAATCTGAAGATGGTGAACAACAGATTGATACATCTGGATCAGATATACATCATACATCAACAAGTTATTCGGAGAAACAATCCCAGCAAGCAGCTATTCATGCCACACGAGCGGACAAAGATGTAGTGGTGGATGAGTGGACATATTTGCCGAATGTGCAAAAGATACGTAAGCCAGCTCAACCTAAAGGCAAAAAAACATTACGTCAAAAAACGCTACATCTTATTCAAAGCACAGCTCAAAAAGTGAAGTGGAAGTCTGGCGGACGTTTAATGGTATGTTTTGTGTTTGCAGGTGTATTATTATACGGCGGAGTGATTCATAACTTTGTAGTAGCAGACAAAGTAGAAGGCCCTGCACAAAAAGTTGTTGTTCATTCAGGGGATAGTCTTTGGAGTATCGCTAGTGAATACAAATCAGCCCAGACAGATACACGTGACTATATCGCTGAGATTCGTAGTGAGAATCAATTGACTACAAGTGAGATTCAAGCAGGCGATGTTCTGGTAATTCCTTACGATTGATTTACATGTTCTCTAAATATATTTATTGTATAAATGATATCACTAGATAAGCACATATATTCATTAAGTGGGATGAAAGTTTGTTAAGATATGTTGATCTTGACAAGCTTTTTTTTACATGTCAAAGTTAGTGATGGTCACAAGATGATTACTTACATGGAGGTTAGTTATGGATATCGATACACTCATTGCACGTATTAATGAATTAGCTCGTAAGAAAAAAAGTTCAGGTCTTACAGCCGAAGAAACTGTAGAGCGTGACGAGTTACGTGCTATTTATTTAAATAATATTCGCAGTAATTTCCGTCAACAACTAGATACGATTGAAATTGTAGATGATGTAGAACAATCGAATAACATCAAAAAATAGTCATCACTAGAATCATATAATAGCTTTAATAAATGCAAAGAAGTGAACTAACTGAAGGGTGCTCTAGCTGTTATTACAGAGAGCATCCTATTTTGCTATGGAAATTTAGGGCTTGTTCTGGCATGATAAGATAGAACGAAGTCTTCTGCTTTTGTTGTAAGGCTTACATTATCTATTAGGGGGAAACAAAGTATGTCCCGTTCCTGGGAAAGGCAAGTTCGACGCAATTCAAAGCAAGTTAATGCTGCACGTAGAAAGCAAGGTCAATCTTCTATCGGTGGCAAAACCAGTATTTCCGAATATACAGCGTATAAAGGAAGAAACATTGTTTTTCCAGCTGCTCTAATTATATTGGGAATTATTTATGCAGTGATGGGTATTATGTATCCAACAGCTGATGGTTTTAGCGTAATCTTTATCGTTACCGTAGCTTTGTACATTTTACTTGGCGTAATGCTTTATTTCCGCAAACCGTACTTGAAAATTGGCAGAGATTCATTGATCACTACCAAATTTAATCGTGATCGTCTGATCTCTTCTTCTCAAGTAAAAAGTATTCGCCTTCAAAAAGGATATGTAGTGATTGAACATAGCTCTAAAGGTGGAAGCTGGGTATTCTCACGCACATTAAACCGTTATGATACAGATGCAATGAGCGAGCATTTACGCACATTTGCTGCACAACACAAAATTTCGATTCAAGAAAAAGCTTAAGCTTTTTGGAGATCGATCGTTATATATGCTATCTAATCTAAATATCTATTATCATAATTAAAGTCATGATGATCGTTGAGGAGGTACAGGCAGTGAGTATTGAAGCGGTTTTGTTTGATCTAGATGATACGTTATTATGGGATGAACGCAGTATAGAAGAAGCTTTTGCAGAGACATGTCTTGTGGCTGAGCAAGCGACAGGTGTTGATCCTATAGCTTTGGAAGAAGCAGTACGCCGAGAAGCGAGAGCACTGTATGAATCCTATGAGACTTTTCCTTTTACACAATGGATTGGAATTAATCCGTTTGAAGGTTTGTGGGCTCAATTTTCCGCAGGCGAACAACCTGAATTCCGTCAATTGCAAAAGATTGCACCGACATATCGCAAAGAATCGTGGCGTAAAGGTCTAAGTGCAATGGGGATCGAAGATGAAGCTTTAGCACTCCAACTGTCTGATCGATTCGTACAAGAACGACGTAATCGTCCGCATATCTATGAAGAGACATTTCAGATTTTGGATGAATTACAAGGTAAGGTCAAGCTATTGTTGCTTACCAATGGTTGTCCGGCGTTACAACAAGAGAAGTTAGACGGTGTACCCAAGTTAGCTCCTTATTTTGATCAGATCGTTGTATCCGGTGCATTTGGTAAAGGTAAGCCTAATGCAGAGATTTTTGCACATGCACTTGAATTATTGGATGTGAAGCCAGAGCAAGCGTTGATGATCGGAGACAAACTGACTACAGATATCAAAGGTGCATTAGCAGCAGGAATCAAGTCGGTATGGGTGAACCGTAATGGTAAAGTCAACGATAGTGAGATTAAGCCAGACTACGAAATTACACGTTTAACCGATATTCATCAGATTACGGCTCAGTTGGTATCATAAACTATATTTTCACCAAATGAGTTCTTAGCCATATAGCTAAAAACATAACAAAAAATCCCTTGCCCGAGTAGATCGGTAAGGGATTTTGTTATTTCTATCATTAAGCTTTTTGGAAAGAGTTGTCTTCGAAAGGAACAGCGATCCAACCGTCTGTTTCTACAAACAAACGAACAGCTACAATTTTACGATTTTCAACCAGTGTAAAGAAGTGAGGTGTATTCTCAGGTACAGAGATAACATCACCTGGTTCTAATTCAACATCAAAGTATCCATGCTCAGGGCTTTTGATAATAAAAATACCATTACCTGATACAATCGCACGAATCTCATCTTCGGTATGGGTATGAATTTCTTCAAATTTAGCTAATTTAGCTTCCAGATCAGGTGTAGATTCAGATAAAGTGATCACGTCCCATGTACGGTAACCACGACGTGCTGAAAGGTCTTTGATTTCTGCTTCGTACGTATCTAAAACCGCTTGTTTTTGCTCATCTGTCAGTGTGAAGTTATCTTGCAATTCAGGAGCCAATTTGGAAGCATCCCATTTTTCATATACAACCTCATGTTTGTTCAAAAACTCCAGAACCTTGTCATCTCCAGCAATTCGTTCATTGGTATTTCTAATTCTGATTTCAGCCATCGGATTACCCTTCTTTCAATGTTTTTATGTTGTATTATAAAAGAAAAAGCGTTTTTTGTCGATACTTTCATTCAAACTTCATCTTATAGTTTAAATAAAAAATCTTCACTTTTATAATTACAAGTATAATACACTTATACATCACAAATAAGATTCTTTTCTAGTTAAAAGGTTTCTGTTAAACTAAAGCCTAACGTTTTGCGGGGAGGATCGAATAGATGAATAAGCCTGACCTACAAGAAAGACTTGAACAGCGTATTCTGATTTTGGATGGCGCTATGGGGACGATGATTCAACAAAGAGATTTAACGGCAGACGATTTTGGCAGTGATGATCTAGACGGTTGTAATGAAATACTGGTTCTAACACGTCCAGATGTTATTCAAGAAATTCATGAGCAATATTTAGCTGCTGGTGCAGATTTGATAGAAACGAATACATTTGGTGCCACCTCAGTAGTACTGGCTGAATACGATATTCAAGATCAAGCACGTGAATTAAATCTAGCAGCCGTTAAGCTTGCCCGAGCAGCTGTTGATAAATATAGTACAGCTGAACGTCCACGTTATGTTGTAGGCGCTATGGGACCTACAACCAAGACATTGTCTGTTACAGGCGGAGTCACTTTCGATGAACTGGTAGAGAGTTATCAGGAACAGGCAGTAGCTTTGATAGAAGGCGGCTCTGATGTACTTCTATTAGAAACCTCGCAAGATACACTGAACGTGAAAGCAGGTAGTATCGGTATCCGTAATGCGTTTAAGCAGACAGGAATAGAGCTACCTTTGATGATATCCGGTACGATCGAGCCGATGGGTACAACGCTTGCCGGACAAAATATAGAGTCTTTTTATATTTCATTAGAACATTTGAACCCGATTTCAGTAGGCTTGAATTGCGCGACCGGACCAGAATTTATGCGTGATCATATTCGTTCATTGTCTGAAATGGCAGGAGCGGCGGTTAGCTGTTATCCCAATGCAGGCTTACCTGATGAAAATGGGAATTATCATGAATCTCCAGAATCGTTAGGACGCAAAATGGCGGCTTTTGCTGAGCAAGGTTGGCTGAATATAGCAGGAGGCTGTTGCGGAACAACACCGGATCATATTCGTGTTATGGATGAATTATTATCTCAATATCCACCTCGTGCGATGATAGGTACACATCCACCTGCTTTGTCAGGGATAGAACCTGTTTATATTGAGCAAGACAATCGTCCTTATATGGTAGGAGAACGTACCAATGTTCTCGGTTCACGTAAATTTAAGCGATTGATTGTAGAAGGCAAATATGAAGAAGCATCTGAGATCGCTCGTGCTCAAGTAAAAAATGGTGCACAAGTCATCGATGTATGTGTACAAGATCCCGATCGTGATGAAACGTATGATATGGAGAAATTTTTAGATTTAGTCGTCAAAAAAGTTAAAGCTCCATTAATGATCGATACGACAGATGTAGCTGTTATTGATATCGCTCTTCGTTATTCGCAAGGGAAAGCAATTATTAACTCAATTAACCTTGAAGATGGGGAAGAAAAGTTTGAAGATGTGACCCCGCTTATCCATAAATACGGTGCAGCTGTAGTTGTAGGGACGATTGATGAACGAGGACAGGCGATAACAGCGCAAGATAAGTTAGAAGTCGCTAAGCGTTCGCAACAATTGTTAGTGAACAAATACGGACTTCAAACAGAAGATTTAATTTTCGATCCACTTGTATTTCCTGTCGGTACAGGAGATGAGCAGTATATTGGTTCTGCCAAAGAAACGATAGAAGGTATTCGCTTAATTAAGGAACAAGTTCCAGGTTGTCATACAATTTTGGGGATCAGTAATATATCGTTTGGTTTACCTGAAGCAGGACGTGAAGTGTTGAACTCTGTATTTTTGTACGAATGCACCAAAGCAGGTCTGGATTACGCGATCGTCAATACCGAGAAATTAGAACGGTATGCGTCTATTCCTGAACATGAGCGTCATTTAGCAGAAGAATTACTTTATAATACCAATGATGCTACATTAGCTGAATTTGTAGCTGCTTTTCGTAATAAAAAAGTAGAAAAGAAAGTGCAAGATTCTAATCTTACATTAGAAGAACGGCTTGCTTCTTATGTGGTAGAAGGAACCAAAGAAGGTTTACTGCCTGATTTGGAAAAAGCATTGCAAAAATACTCGTCCCTCGAAGTCATCAATGGTCCGCTGATGGCAGGGATGGAAGAAGTAGGACGACTATTCAATAATAATGAGCTAATCGTAGCTGAAGTATTGCAAAGTGCCGAGGTTATGAAAGCATCTGTTGCTTATCTGGAACAATTTATGGAGAAAAATGAATCGTCTGTGAAAGGTAAGATTTTACTGGCAACTGTCAAAGGCGATGTACATGATATCGGTAAAAATCTCGTCGAAATCATTTTATCCAATAATGGTTATAAAATTATCAATCTAGGGATCAAAGTCCCACCTGAACGTATTATCGAAGCGTATCGCAATGAAAAAGCAGATGCGATAGGTCTATCCGGTCTTTTGGTTAAATCTGCTCAGCAAATGATTACAACCGCGCAAGATTTACGTAGTGCAGGAATCGCTATTCCTATTATGGTAGGCGGAGCAGCGTTAACACGCAAATTCACCAAAAACCGGATACGACCGGAATATGAAGGTTTGGTATTATACGCCAAAGACGCTATGGATGGTCTCGATATTGCCAACCGTCTTATGAATCCTGAAAAGCGAGCGATTATTGAAGCAGAAGTGGCGGCTGAAAATGAGATCGATACAGCGGTAGCGGTAGAAGTAGCACCATTACCTGTGCTCACTCGCGCGGTTAAATCGGATATTGATCCGAATATGCCGATCTATCTTCCGCCTGATCTGGATCGCCATGTATTGCGTAATTATCCGCTTAGTCATATTTTACCGTATGTGAATATGCAGATGCTTCTTGGACATCATCTAGGACTTAAAGGATCGGTAGAGCAATTGTTAGCGAAGCAAGATCCGAAAGCAGTACAGCTCAAATCAGTTGTAGATGAAATATTGCAAAAAGCATTAACAGAGCATATTATTCAAGCGCATGGGATGTATCGCTTTTTCCCGGCTCAATCGAATGGGAACGATGTGATTGTATATGATCCAACAGATCATAGCCGAATTTTGCATACATTTACATTCCCGCGCCAACAAGTCGAGCCTTATCTCTGTCTAGCTGACTTTTTGAAGTCTGTAGAAAGTGGTATGATGGATTATGTAGGCTTTATGGTAGTTACTGCTGGTCAGGGAATTAGTGCACTGGCTTCAGAGTGGAAAGACAAAGGTGATTATCTGCGCTCCCATGTTCTTCAAGCAGTCGCATTAGAGACCGCAGAAGGGCTTGCAGAACGTGTTCATCATATGATGCGTGATAGTTGGGGATTCTCTGATCCGGCGACGATGACGATGAAACAGCGCTTAGGAGCACGTTATCAAGGGATTCGAGTATCATTTGGTTATCCAGCTTGCCCTGATTTAGAAGATCAAGGCCCTTTGTTTGCTTTGTTAAAGCCTGAAGATATCGGTGTCGAATTAACCGAAGGATTTATGATGGAACCGGAAGCTTCAGTATCAGCTATGGTATTTAGTCATCCGCAAGCTCGTTATTTTAATGTAGATAAAGCATAACTATAGATTGTATTGCATTATGTATCATCATTGCAGAATCCTCCGATAAATCGGGGGATTTTTGTTACGGAACCTGGCGAATACAGAAAGAAGGTAGAGAGAGATGGAATTGTACTTTTTGGGAACCAATGCAGGCGTTCCTACACTTCAGCGTAATGTGACCTCTATTGGATTACGAATGTATGAAGAACGCCGCGCATTATGGTTATTTGATTGTGGAGAAGGTACACAGCATCAAGTGTTACGTTCTTTGCTCAAATTAAGTAAATTAGAAAAGATTTTTATTACTCATTTGCATGGAGATCATTTATTTGGTCTACCCGGGCTATTATCGAGTCGTGCTTATCAAGGAGGAGTCACACCGCTTACGGTATATGGCCCTGTCGGATTAGAACGGTATATTCGAACTTCTCTAGAACTCAGTCAATCACGTATTGAATATGAACTGAATATCGTTGAACACGAAGGTGGCGTCGTTTTTGAAGACGATATGTTTCGTGTAGAATCAGCGTTATTAGAACACCGTATCGATAGTTACGGATATCGTATTATTGAAAAAGATCGTCCCGGACAATTGAATTTTGAAGTACTGAAACATCATGGCATTAAGCCAGGCCCTCTATATGGAAAATTAAAAAATGGAGGCAGTATCAAATTAGAAGATGGGCAAACATTACATTCTCATCAGGTCGTAGGCAAGCCGAAAAAAGGAAAAATCATTACAATTTTGGGAGATACAAGACCTTGTCCAAATGTAGGTGTATTAGCGCAAGATGCTGATGTGCTGGTGCATGAAGCTACGTTTTTGCAAGATATGGAAGAGACCGCTCACAATTATTATCACAGTACGACTTTACAAGCAGCTCATGCGGCTAAAGACGCGAATGTACAAGAATTGATCTTGACTCATTTTAGTTCCCGTTATAAAGATCGTGAACAGCTTGAACCATTGTTGCTTGAAGCCAAAAGTATATTTGAAAATACGTTATTGGCAGAAGAACATGTTTTATTTCCGATCACTTCGAAGTCGGTTTAAAGCATTTTGGTTGCGGCGATATAAGGATACCGTTTGCCTTATGCCGCAACTTTTTTTACAATGAAGATTGTGAGTGATAGAAAGGGTGTCTATATGACAACAAATCGTAAAGGATTACTGATTGATCTGGACGGTACATTGTATCATGGCGATACCGTTATTGAAGGAGCCAGTGTTTGGATTCAAGATTTACAGTCCAAGCAGATTCCTTATTTATTTGTTACAAATAACTCTTCTCGTACACCGCAAGGAGTGGCAGATCATCTGACTCATTTAGGTATTCCTGCTACTGCTGAACAAGTATGCACTTCTGCAATGGCAGCCGCTTATTATATTGCACAGCAATCGCCTGCGTCGAGTGTATATGTCATCGGAGAAGAAGGATTGAAGCAAGCGGTAACAGAACACAGGTGGTTACAATTAACAGAGGAACAGCCCGATTATGTCCTGCAAGGGATCGATCGTCAATTTACATATGAAAAGCTGACAAAGGCATTGCGCCTGATTGCAGGTGGGGCTACATTTGTTCTAACCAATCCCGACCTTCAGCTTCCTTCACATGATGGTTTGTTGCCAGGAGCAGGTACGATTGGTGCTTCTATTGTTGCTGCAACAGGGATAGAACCTGTTGTGATTGGCAAACCATCAGCCATTTTGATGGAATATGCATTAGAACGCTTAGGGTTACCTGCAAAGGATGCTATTGTAGTAGGCGATAATCTATTGACTGATATTGCTGCTGGGGCTTCTGCCGGTTGTGTGACAGTGCTGGTATTAAGCGGTATTACAACAACAGATAATATGTCTACACATGAAGCCAAAGCAGGGGTCAAAGCAGATATCATATGTCAAGATCTTGCCGAAGTAAGCTCGGCTCTTGGATTGTATTCATCATCCCATTAATTGATATAGAGAGAGGAAGAATTCTTATGCCAGAATTGCCAGAATTAGAAAATTATAAAGTGCAATTAAGCAATTACATTTTAAATGTGCCAATTACTCAAATTGAGGTAAAACGTGCCAAAGCAGTTAACTTGGAATCCGAGCAAGTAAATCGTCAAATCGTAGGCGAACGCATTGCTTTTATTGAGCGTCGCGGTAAATATTTAAATATGCATACGAACAATGGACAACGTTTGCTGTTAAGCATTGCAGCAGGTGGTTCTTTATTTTATGGCAAAACCAAAGAGAATGCTGATCGTGTAGCAGATGTTGAAATTCAATTTGAAGATCATAACTCGCTTTACTTTACAGGTGCTCGTCAAGGAATGTTCTACGTCTATACTGCCAAAGAAGCAGGAGCGAAGTTGAACGAACTGGGATTAGAAGCTACAGATCGCAAATTAACAGAAGAGCTATTTATCAAATTATACAAAGGTCGTCGTAGTTCGCTCAAAACAGCGCTAACGAACCAGAATCTAGTCGCAGGTATTGGAAGTTACTATGCAGATGAGATAGCTTTTACAGCAGGTCTATTGCCTTCTGCTAAAGTACAAGAATTGGATGAAGAAGCATTATCTCGCTTGTACTTTGCTATGCAAAATGTATTGGAAGAAGCTATTCAGACGGGTGGACATTTGGTAGGGCAACCGCTAACAGTAACAGATTCCTTAACAGGTGGATTCCATGCGCTGCGTCGTGTATATGAGCGTGAAGGTGAACCTTCTGTACGTTCTGCGAAAGATTTGATTGTCAAAACCGAAGTGTCTGGCAAAAAAGCCTATTATTGTCCAGCTACACAATTTGAAAAGTAATATCAATTCATATGAACCGAGGAGGCAATCTTTATGATCAATCTTTATTTGGATGATTATCGTCCTTGCCCCAAAGGTTTTGCTCTAGCTAGAGATGGTGAAGAATGTCTGATGATGCTGAGAGAAAGTGAAGTCAATATTCTTTCGCTTGATCATGAGCTTGGTTTTGGGCAAATGGATGGCACCGATGTAGTCAAAGCAATGGTGCATGAAGGTCTATTTGCAAACGAGATTTATCTGCATACGTCAAGCTTGTCTGGTCGCAAACGGATGTATGAACTGTTATATCAAGCAAAACCTGAACATGTCATTTTGCATGATGGTGCTATGCCTGCTGAAGTTCTAAACGATATTGCTAACCAGTCTTCTAAAGGACAAGGGTGAGTGCAATGATTGAAGAACTAACAGAACAGCAAGCACTAGAGATGGCAACTACATCAGGACAAGCAATTGCGATATATGCGTACACACCACTTTGTGGTACTTGTAAAATGGGACGACGGATGCTGGAAATCACGTTGCCACTTTTACCAGAACATACGGTATATGCATTAAATGTTAATTTTGCACCTACGTTTGTACAAGCTTACGAAATTAGCAGCATACCGTGTCTGATCGTATTTGAAGCGTGGAGAGAAAAAACTCCACGTTTTTTATACCGCATGGAATCTGTTCCGCGTATACTTGAACATATCCGTAGTGCAATTGCATAAATTATTGGAGGCTGAACATTAACTCATGAATGACCAAGAAAACAATACACAAGAGCAACAAAGTGATTCTCGCTGGATCGGAACAGCGAATCATGGCTTTGCTCCTTATGCACAGGAAGAATTAAAAAGAGCATTTGGAGCTGTTAAAAGTTCTGTTCTTGTTCCTGCTGAAGTCCTTTTATTAACGTTACCTGTGGCTACAGAGCAAGTCGTACAACGCTTATTAGCAGAACCACCTATGTTCTTACGTCATATTCAACCGGTTCATTATGATCTGGTACTGGATCAAATTGGTTCTGAACAACATCCATTTGATGCATTAGCCCATTTATTATTGAAACGCGATGAATTGAAAGATATCAAACTAGCAGTGCATATTCGCAAAACAGCAGATGCTACACCAGAAGAAAATGCTTCTGAACTGCGTCATCTGCTGGAAGAACGTCTAATGGGCTTGCAGTCTGATTTTACAGTGCAGGATGCAGATAAAGTGGTATCTGTATTTTGGACAGCAGAGCGACTGTATGCAGGTATTTCAGTGCCAACTGATAACCTATCCGATTGGAATGGCGGAGCTGTACGTTTTCAACGAGAAGAAGGACAAATTTCACGTGCCAAATTCAAATTACTTGAAGCAGAACGTGTATTTGGAATCGACTTTACCGCTTTTCGTTCTGCCGTTGATGTAGGAGCAGCTCCTGGAGGTTGGACTTCGTTTTTACTGGATAAAGGGCTACAAGTTACAGCAGTAGACCCAGCCAAAATGGATCCTTCTCTGCAAAATATTCCTAATCTTAAAGTAGTGAAAAAAAATGCAGCCGATGTCAAATTCAAACCGAATGAATTTGATCTACTGGTATGCGATATGAGTTGGAGCCCTAAATTAACAGCCAAACTTGTGATCGGCATGCTTGATGCTGTTGTTCCAGGTGGAACCGTTATTGTAACCGTCAAATTAATGAACAAAAAGCCGCTGGCTTTAATTAAAGAAGTCATCAGTACATTTGAAGATGCTCGTATGCAAGTTCAACGTGCGAAGCAACTATTCCATAATCGCGATGAGATTACGCTTTATATGGTCAAATACTGATAATGTAATAGCTTAAAATAATTGGCTAGACCCCAAACAAAGATCAATGTGGAGAAGGATGTGTACTTATGCAAAACGCAATTTATCGTTATTTACCGGATATGGAGCATTTTGTAGAACAGATTCGCGCGATTCCTGAAGCAGAAATTGACTTTAAACCAGCACCAGAAGCATGGAGTATTCATGAAATTGTTGTTCATTTGTTTGACGTAGAAATTATGCTTCAATATCGATTGAAATCAGTCTTAGCTGAAGAAAATCCTGTCATCAGAGCATTTGATCAAGATTTATGGGCGCAAAATCTAAAATATAGTTCGCTTAATATGGAACATCATCTGCAAGCATTGATCGCGATGCGTAGGGCTTTTGCACCTGTTTTGGAACAGATTCGTGATGAAGATTGGGAACGTACAGGTGAGCATACAGAAGATGGAACACTGACTGCACGTACGATTGCAGAGAAAATCTGTGTGTCTCATTTAGAATTGCATGTGAAACAAGTGCAACGCAATCGTGATGCTTACGTTGCTCAAAAATGATCATATTGAACTATGTAGGAAAATAGTCTTATAAAAACTCTTTACAAATCCCGACTTTATCATTTATAATAAATTCAAATTGAAATGCAACGGACAGGGAAAGCATCCCGTCCACTGAAAAAATTAATCCTCAAGAGGGTTATTTTCAGTGTGGCGGAAGCTTTCCCTTTTTTGTTGCATTTTTTGGTATAGAGACCACAAAGCTCAATAAAAAACTGCGATCAAGGAGGTATATATATGATTCATTCATCCAAATTAACCTATGGAATGGTATTAGGAGATCGCTATCAGATTGAGCAAAAGTTAGGGAGTGGCGGTATGAGCCATGTCTATCTGGCTCATGATTTGAAATTACCCGGAAGATCATGGGCGATTAAAGAAAGCGTATCTGCTCCTTCACAATTTGTAAATGTTGCAGATGAAGCTCAGATGTTAATTACACTTAGTCATCCTTCTTTACCAAGAATCGTAGATTTTTTTGAGCCTGATAATGAAGGATTTACATACTTAGTTATGGATTACATTGAAGGTATTACATTAGATCAGCAATTTAAAAAGTATCCGGAAATGATTACAGCATCGTTTATTATGCGCTGTGCAGATCAATTGTGCGAAGTATTAGAATATTTGCATGATCGAGAGCCACCTATCGTTTTTCGAGATATGAAGCCTTCCAATGTAATGGTTACACCTATGCAAGATATGAGATTAATTGATTTTGGAATTGCACGTAATTTTAAGCCACAAGAAACAGAAGATACGGTCAAATTGGGCACAGTCGGCTTTGCAGCTCCAGAACAGTATGGCGGTGGGCAGACAGATAATCGTTCAGATCTATACGGGTTAGGAGCATTACTTCTTTATTTGTCTACAGGAGGTCATTATAGCGAATGGATGCCTGGTATGGAGAAATTTATCCGAAGTGATCTTCCGCGTGGCATGATTCCTGTATTACGCAAAATGTTACAACATCGTCCGGTAGATCGGTTTCAAAATGCTACTGAAGCTCGTGAAGCATTACGTAGAGCTGTTCAAGAAAATACATCACCTATAATATATCCCAATTCACTTTCCAGTTCTGTTCATGTACAGCAAGCCACAATAGTAGTAGCAGTGATTGGTACAGCATCAGGAACAGGCACGACACATACGGCTATAGCGATTGCACATTATCTGGCAAGGCAAGGTGGTGGCGTAGCTTTAGCTGAAATGAATGGTATACCTGGAACATTTGCACGAATTCAATCGGTTGCAGGAGGAAGCTCACACCATCTTGAACGTAAATTTCAAATCCAGCATGTAGATTACTGGCGAGAGTCAGCACGGGCTGAAGTGGTGAATCTGCTAGGTGGAAGTTATCGCTTTCTTGTACTTGATTTGGGATGTTACAAAGACAATGAACGCTTAGAAGAGTTTTTGAGAGCAGATATTCCGATCGTTGTAGGTTCAGGAGCAGAATGGCGGTATCAAGATATTTTGAAATTTGCTGAACAATTGCAACGTCACCCTCAAAGTAAATGGCAGTATTGTTTGCCTTTAGCTACATCAGAAGTGACGCAGCGGATAAGCAAAGAATTAGAGACTCAGCAAGTATATGCGTTACCGTGGCAACCTGATCCTTTTGATCAACATCCACAGATGGATACAGCGCTTCAAAGTGTTTTTAATAGTATTATTCCAGCACCTATCAAAAGAAAAAAGTTTCGTTTTAGTCTACGTTAAAAAACGAAAATGAAGGAGATTATAACATTGTCTAAAATCAGACAACGCACCAAGCATTTAATTTATGCGGGTTTATGTGGAGCAGGAGTGATCGGTCTTTGCTTTGCAGGATATGTCATCTACTCTAGTACTCAATTCAAGCATAATCAGAATGAACTGAGAGCGCGATATGAACAACAGATACGCACATTAGAAGAAGGTACAGAGCGTGTCACCGTATTTGTACCGGCACAAGAAGTAACCGCAGGCAAAGAGATCACTAAAAAAGACCTGGTCGGTATCTATTTACCAAAGCAATCTTTACCTGATCATTTATTACCAACTGTTAATGAGCTGGTAGGTAAAACAACCAAAATTAATTTGACTCGTAATATGCCGATTACCACTTCGATGATCTATGAAGAACAACCGACAACAGATGATATGCGTAACCGTGAGCTCAATACTATCTTAATGCCTACAGATATCAAAAAAGGAGATACTGTTGATATCAGAATTCAATTTCCAACCGGACAAGATTATATTGTATTAACCAAAAAGAAATTAAACAATCTGGATTATCCAACCATCTGGACTACGTTAAAAGAAGATGAAATGTTAGCATTGTCCAGTGCAACCGTTGATGCTTTACTACACAAAGCTTCACTGTATGCAGTTAGTTATGTAGAACCACAATTACAAAAAGAAGCTATACCGACATATCCTTCAAATGCAGAAGTACTTAATTTAATGAAAGCAGATCCTAATATTGTAGGAACAGCAGAGCGTTATCTGTTAGATAATGTACGCAAGCAATTAGAATTAGATCTCAAAGCGTTATCTGATGAACAACGACTCAATATTGCTCAGTCTGCTCAATCCGCAGCCGAATCAGCTATATCTACACGACAATCATATAATCAATCAAGTGGTGTAAGTTCGAATACTAGCAATCCTAATAATGATAATAATACTTCTAACAACGAACAGTCATCAACAGATACAAGTAATTCTACTAATAGCGAAAGTACTATTTACAAAAACAACGCATCAGAAGCATTTACTTCTCAATAGAAAGAATCATATAAAATAAACCTTTTACACCAAGAAGGGATTGAGTTTTTTGAAAACCTGGATATTTACAGGATTATGCGATAAACGAGATTTGATGTTATCGCTTTGTGCTTTGATGACATCAGCCGGGCAAAAAGTATTGTTGATCGATGCCACATTAGAACATCGTTATCGCTATTACAGTGGCAATTCAGAATATATACAGACAATCACTGAATTTGCCGGATTTGATTTGGCAACAGGTTTTGAATCTTTGGAACAGATTAATCAGCAATTATCCCATACAGGTGAAGATTGTACTCATTACGATTATATTCTTTGTGATTTGGAACAGTTGTCTTTTTATAATCGAGAACAATGGACAGATGCGCAAGAGCATGTCTGGGTGAGCGATTATGACCGCTTAACGATCGACAAAAGTATTGCTTGGTTTGAGCAATGGTATCAGCAGATGCAAGCTCAAGACAAAGCTAATTTTGTACCCTCATTTCAATTAACATTTATTCATACGATAGATTGCTCGCTTGAATCAGAGTATATTCGTAGCCATTTAGAGCATTTGCATATTGCATGGAATACAGAGGTGATTACGATTCCATGGACAGAATCAGATATGGCTTTAAAACTAGAAAATGAATATGCAGAAAAGTTACGTATTCGTCCATTGTCTCGTTTGTTCAAAAAAGGATTGTGTGAACTAACAGGTCAGATCAGTGGCATGGAAAATAAAGAAATCAAAAGAGCGCTGAAACAAGCAGAAAGGAAAAGAGCATGAGTACAGTAATGTTTTGGAGCCCACAAGCAGGTCATGGCAGAACATCTTCACATACTGCATTAGTGACATTAACAGCAGCATTACAATATCGATTACGGATATTGGTCTGCCATAATCAAGCTCAAGGTGAAAGTATAGAAAGTGGATTAATGGCACAAGGAACTATCGTATCGACTGCTTATCAAGAATCAGATATTGGCATTGATAGTGTGCGTAGATTGTTATCTTCACGCAAGTTGAACAAAAATAATATCTCGGATTATACAATCCCATTATTGAAAGATCGGTTAGATCTGCTACCAGGAACTATGGTTGCATCCCATTCTTCGTCTCTGGAAGAAGGTTCAGATTGGCAAGACATTTTAAATATTGCTAATGAGTATTATGATCTTGTGATAGTAGATGTAGGGTCAGGGATGGACAAAGTGGAATTATTAAAGCAAGCAGATAGCATAGTTGTGAATATGAGCCAGAATATTAATCATTTAGAGTCCTTTTTTAATACTGCTAATCAGTGGGGGAATATCCATCAACAGCCATGGACAACAGTTCTAGGAGCTTATGACTCTGATTCCAAATGTGCGGTTGCTAATATTCGTCGCAAATTTGGCTTAAAGCAACCTCTATTTGCGATAGAAAATGATGCTCAATTTAGAGATGCATGGAATGCACAAACATTACTCTCATTTGTGCGTCGTAATCTTGGCGTAACGCAGCCGCGTAAATATACAGAGTTGTTTAAGCAGACGACGATGTTAACAGAACATATACTGACACAGTTAAATGAAGGGCATGATCATAAGCGGCTTGGAGAGGGGAAGCTTCATGCTATTTGAAAATGGGATCAATATGACTTTGATTATTATCGTGTTGCTGATTCTTGGTCTGTTATTATTTGCACGTCATCGTCGCGCAGCCCTTGCAGGTAACGATATTGCTATTAATCACAGTCAAGAGCATACATTGTTTGCATTGATTCAATACGTCAAAGATCAATTGCATGATATGAGCCATAGCCGTCTATCCGATTATGGTCTGAATGAAGAAGAGTACCGACGCAGAATAGCAAAACGTACTGAATTACGCCAAGCGTTAAAAGGATGTATATCTGGAGATGTGATGGATAAGCGTTATGTGAAAGACTTTATCGCAGGTCTATTGCACAAAGGATACGGGCTTAACGAAACTAATATTAATCAGATTATTCCGTTTGATCAAGAAGAGCGCCTAACTACAGGCGAACAGTTTGATATTTTGTTATATCGCTACATTAGCGAATATGGACGTGATGGATTATCGATATTGATCGATACATATGATCTTGCAGCGCCTAAGTTAATCGAGACGGATGGAGATAGTTTGTCTTATGCAATTACAGAGCATGATATCCAGCAAATTTTCAGACAAGAATATCGATCCTTAACTTTTGAAGAAAAGCTAGATATCGTGACGCAAAAAGTCTATCAGCATTATAAAGGATTCTCTGTAATTGATGAAATTAGAGATCAACGGGTCGATGGCGTCAGCGGTGGGGTAAGTGGTGTACTTGAAGATTCCGGCCAATTAACACCACGTTATATGCCTAACCCTAAAGACCAAGTAACAGAACCACCTGCCAAAGGATGGGAAAGTGTATGGCTATTTTATAAAGGAAAATCGATTCATTTGTCGTTTCTCAGCTTTGGTTCTGTACGTGAATTAAAACGGGTCTGTCAAAATATTTACAAATACAATCATCCCGGACAATTGTCAGAAGCCAATGGTTATAAAGTAAATGAAATGAAAGATGGATCTCGGATAGTTGTGGTGCGTCCTCCTTTTGCCGAATCATGGGCATTTTTTGTCCGTAAGTTCGATGTGCAAAACGCTACGTTGGAACAACTGATTCGTGGCGATCAATCTGCAATGGTCATCGAAATGCTGGTTTACTTAATGAAAGGAGCACGTATCACTTCGATTACAGGTGCTCAAGGTTCCGGTAAAACGACATTGTTAATGGCATTGGTAAAACATATTTACGCTTCTTACACGTTAAGGGTACAAGAGATGGCATCAGAGCTTCATTTACGTGAAATTTATAGTCGTCGTAATATTTTGAGCTTTCGTGAAACAGAGAATGTATCAGGTCAACAAGGGCTTGATGTTCAAAAGAAAACCGATGGAACAGTTAATATTTTGGGAGAGGTTGCTACAGATGAAGTAGCTGCCTGGATGATTCAGATGGCACAGGTTGCCAGTTTGTTCACTATTTTCACCCATCATGCGAAAACGTTTCGCGATCTGATCTATTCTTTACGTAACTCACTACTCAAAACAGGTGTTTTTCAAAATGAAGTAATCGCCGAAGAGCAAGTGGTCAGCGTTATTAACTTTGATATCCATTTAAAAAGAGATGCCGAAGGTCAACGTTATATCGAACGGATCACCGAGTGTGTGCCGGTAGCAGATTTAAGCGAAGAAGAAGGTCACAATCAGCGTTATACGTTTATTGCACGTAATATTATTGAATATCATGATGGGGTCTATGTAGCTGTTCATCCAATGTCCACAAAAAATCAAATTGAAATGCAAGAGCAAATGACTACTCAAGATCGTGTTTTATTTGAGCGTTTTGTAAATACGTATTGGGGGCAAGCTGTATGAGTATCAAGCATTTGCTTATCGCTGTCTTGATTATATGTGCAGTCGGAATGGCAGTTGTGATATTACTTTATCGGATACAACATAATCGTAGTCGACATCTGACAGCAATGATGCCTTCTGAAAAAAATCAGGATCTACGTAAAAAATGGCAAGCATGGCATTATCAAACGTTGCAACAATCCTATATGGTTGCGATGAAAATCCCGCTTCTAGGCAATTATGTTCTACGTATTCGCAAACGACTAACCAGTATTCATGCTTATGAAGAATGGGAATTACGTCGCCGTACAATGGCAGTAACATGGATGATTATAGGCATATTAGGTGGATCAATAGTCATCCTAATTATCCGCAATCCTGATCCGTTATTCTTTATTATGCTTTGTATTGCAGCGGTCGTACTAAATAGCATGTTTATCGAAGCTTATGCAGGTCGATTAGAACGAAGATTGTTGCGTCAAATGGTTGATCTGTTAGCTGATGTTAGACATCATTATCATCGTCATGGCATGGTTGATGAATCGTTATACGAAGCAGCGGAATATGCTGCTCCTGAAATTGCTCTACATGCTAATTTGATTGTAGAAGCATTAACCGACCAACATCCCGAAGAACGATTAGAGCAATATTACGAGACAGCGCCTAATCGCTTTCTCAAAGCTTTTGCGGGTATATCCGGTATGGTAATGGAATACGGAGATAAAGTAAGGCAAGACGGATCGATGTATCTTAGAGGACTCAGTAATCTGATCAAAGAGATCCATTTAGAAATTTTACGACGCGATAAGCTCGATTATCTACTCAAAAGTCTAAATATTATCGTGCTTGTACCGATCTTTTTTACCAATCCGATTGAACAATGGGCACGTAGTAACTTTCCAGCAATGGATGATTTTTATACCAGTAAATTAGGATTTATCGCACGAATTTTTATTTTTATCCTTATTCTGATCAGTTATCTGTTACTGCAAAAATTACAGACTTACGATGAAACCACTTATCGAGCAGGCAAAGATTATCGCTCCTGGGAGCAAGTATTGTTGAAATGGAAATGGTTTAGCAAAATCGTATTTCTAGCCTCAGCCGGAGAAAATCCACTTCATAAGTATCGTTTAGACAAATTACTGAATGATGTCAATGCTCGTATCACGGTGGAATGGTTGCAAGTACGCAGATTAGTACTTTGCATTTTATGTTTTGGCATTACATTATCAGCAGGAATTATTCTGCATCAACAAGCTAAAGAAATGATTCTGTATGCACCTGTCAAAAACGATATGTTATTTGGCTCTATGTCTATAGATGAGCAAAAAAATGCAGAAGATTTAGCAACTTTGGATCGTCAAATTATGATGTCTGTTGGATTGTCCAGTAAAGCGACATATGAACAGATTGCTACACAAGTGAACAACTCGGGAAAATTTCGAGATCAGGAGCAGATCAATACGACAACTGATCGAATTTTGCTCAAGCTCAAAGCGTATGATACCGAGTATTTTCGCTGGTGGGAATTACTGATTGCTTTACTCACTGCTTTTATTGCTTATCAAGTGCCTGTATGGATGCTTTATTTCCAGAAAAAAGCACGCAGTATGGATATGAAGCATGAAGTGTACCAATTCCATACAGTGATCTCTATGCTAAGTGGAATGGATCGTATGTCTGTGGAAGTGATTTTAGAATGGATGAATCGATTTGCTGTGATCTTTAAATTGCCACTACAGAAATGTTTACTGCATTATGAGCATGGGCCTGAAGACGCACTAGAACAGTTGAAAGACGAAGTATCTTTCCCTGAATTCGGCAAGCTAGTAGACAAACTACATCTGGCAGTAGACAAAATTCCGATTCCGCAAGCATTTGATGATCTTGAAAGTGATATGTCCTATTACTTTGAACAACGTCGTCAAGAATACGAAAAAATGATCGAAACAAAAGCAACATGGGGCAAAATGATCGGTTTTACTCCGATGTATGCTCTGATATTCCTTTATCTAGTCTTACCACTGATAGGTATGAGCTTTAGTCAGATGGAAGTCTATTACGATCAGATTCAAAGAATATAGCTATTGATACACGTTAAAACTGATAAACTACAAAACAAATAACGGGGGATTTTACAATGAATAATGCTTCAACCGCTTTAAAAGTAGCCGCAGGAATATTTTTAACGATCGCTTTGATAACGATTGTAGTAATCTTATTTATTTCTGCTCAAGAAGCTACCAAAACGGCACAAAATAACTTTGCTGATATCCAAACTGAATTATCTCAAGCGTCTTATACAGTCTATGATGGTACAACTATCAGTGGTTCTCAAGTAACCAATGCTTTACGTAAATTTAGCGGTAAAGAACAATTTGGCGTTCAGGTAACAACGGGTAAAAACAAAGGTTCAAATGGTCAATGGTACGGTAATACTTTAAACACAAGTGGAGAATTAACTTCAGATTCTTATGGATCCGTAACAGCTAAAGCCAATGGTGATATGAATAATACGATGACAGAATCAAGCCCAGAGTATGTTAATCCGAGCGGTAAATTCAAAGCTGCGATTATTAAAGATCGTTCTAACGTTGTACGTGGTCTTGTCTTCACTCAGCAGTAAGGACTAATCGATGGATAATAGTACAAAAAGTATGCTGTGGCTCGCTGTTCAATTATTTTTGTTCGGAACAGCTTGCCTTGCGGCACTTTATCTAAGTGGTGGTATTCAGAAAGTAAATCAATTATCAGAACCTGTGATGCAAGGACAAAAGCAAAGCGTTCAGCAGTATATAGGCATTTCAGAACAGTTGACGTATACAGGTGCACAGGTCAGACAATCGATTGCTCAGATTCAAGAGATCGGTGTAGATATGCAAATCGATCATGTGCTTTATCCTCATGCTGTAAAACCTGAACCATCTGCATTACTGAGAATAGAAGTCAATCGTACGTATCAAGTGACTTACCAGACGAATCCACAAGGTGAAGTGGTTACTATTCTATTTAGCTAATCAATATGATGTAGTAGCCCATAGTGCTATACCACAGAACGATCAAGGAGAACGCTATGAATTCGATGTCCAAAGTATTTGCCGCTTTTCTTGCGGTAGCTTTATTATATGTATTTCCTACGATGCAAGCGGCAGAGCGACAAGACGATCTTTCTCAGATGATAGTTTATAATGCAGTTGTTCAATTTACAGATGCTGTACGCACCAAAGGATACGTAACACCTACTATGTATAATGATTTCACGCGTGAAATTAATACAACAGGCAATGAGTATACTATTCAAATCGAACATTTACACAAAACATATCATCCTGAATATACAGATCCAGCGAACGTAAATACTTTTCAAAATAAATTTACAACTGTGTATGAGGGATACTATGAGAATGCTATCATGCCTGTATTGTATCCAGATAATAGCACACCTAAAGATGATCAAAGCAGACAATATCGTTTACAAAATGGAGATTATTTTACAGTGAAAGTAGAAAGTACGAATCGAACAATGGCAGCGATATTGCGCGGAATGTTAGGGATCGAAGGAAATCAGAATCGTTCTGCTGTACTTGCACGTTATGGAGGCATGGTGCTGAATGAAGATTACTGATTTTGCTATTTTGTTTGTTATTATTTTCTTTCCGCTATTTTGGCTGAGTGGCTTACATACTGACGAACAGGCGCAAGCATCAAGTCTACAAATTTCGTATACTACAGCACTTCGTACAGCTGCTCAAGATGCAGGTCAGGTGATGAGTACGAATGAGCAGCAACAATACGAAGCAGGATACTCTTCAGAAAAGTTTTTTCGAGCAGATAAAGAGTTAGCATTACATACATTTTTGAATACATTGTATTTGAATTTTGGTATTCGTGGAGATGAGTCTGCACAGCAAAATCTACTGCACTATATCCCTGCAATCGTAGTGATTGATTATGATGGTTATTACATCTATGCGACTGAAGATTATGCAGGAAGTGATGGATTGCCTAATGCTAGACATATTTGGCATCCGAAAAAGCCATATGCGTATTCTGATGCACAAGGCAATAGTATCCAATTTACGCTAGATCATTATGTGCATGTTGTCGAAGCCAGTACAGGAAAAGTGTTAGATGGAGAAGCAGAGCAGTTAGCGGATCAGACGAATATAGCGCTTTTAGATCAGATCAATACATTTGAGCAAGTGAGACGTACAGCGATAGTGAGTTCAATTCAAAAAGATTTGGCTTACTATATCAATAAACACAATGAATATGCTTCTCGTTATGGGATTTCTTATACATTTACATTACCAACGATATCGCAAGAGGAATGGAACAACAGTATTAACGATATCGGTATTATTTCTTTTTTGCAGGGGATTCCGACAGGAAGCGGTTATTATAATAATTATGCGCTTGGCGGAGGACGATTAGTGAAAAAGACTTCATGGTTAGGAACGACTGATCCTGATTCAGGTATCAAGTATGCTTATCCTAATGGTTGTAAGTTACCTGCACCAGCTCAAGATTTATTCACCGATGCCAAAGAAGCTGCGAAATCAGGATACTTTCTACGTGATTGCCGTAATCCTTTAATTCATTAATGTTGTATAAAATAGCTTTTTTAACTCAAAAGTCATACAAAAAAACCAATAACCTTATAAAAGGTTACTGGTTTTTGGTTTTGAACTACCGATCATCGTTTGGCAGGTTGTGCATCAAGCTTAATTTTAAAACGATAAAAATTTACCAAGTTTCATCAAGGTGTTGAGCGTAGTAAGAAATTCCTCTTTTGAAGTATTGAAGATGTTCATCAGAAGTCGTTTCCATTAGATTAGCCAAAACAATCTCCATAGCCTGTTTGTAATCTTTTGCATTATACAGAGCCATTGAATAAAAGATTTGAAGGCCACGGTGTTCAGGAAACTCTGTTACACCTCGATGTAAAGTTTCAACCGCTTCTTGATAGTAACCTAAAGAACGGTAGGTACTGCCAAGACCAAGCAAACATCTTTGCAGATTTGCTCCTGTAAGACCTTGGTCAATTGCCTTTACATAATAAGGGATAGCTTCATTCGGATATCCGGAATTATCGTGAACCATTCCAGTCTGGTAATTTACCTCAGCGTGATCTGGATAGGTAGCGACCATTTCTAAAAGAAGAGAACGTGCTTCTTTCAGAATTTCTGGGTCTTGTTTAGCACGCCCTTCTTCACGCAATTTGTGGGCTTTTTCTAAGAGCAAATTCAATGTTGTTTCAGCTGTAGTATTTATTCTTTGATCATTCATTTTTAAAACTCCCTCAAATGTAGTATTGCAAATAGTAAAGTAACATTATAAAAACAATACTTTGAGAGAGTTAATTAATTTTGAAAGTGACTTTGTAAAAACATGTTCATGGCTTTTAATTCCTCCTTAGAAATCAGGAATAAACCCTAAGGTTCTTTTTCATACTAGGCTTTTTATTAACTAAAGTCAAAATCAAATTCAAAGTATTCAGTCGTTTATAATATTCTTAACAAGCTATGTCTTAAAACTAATACAATCTACTTCTTAAAGTAACAACCGACAGTTAAATTTAATTTTTAGAAGTAAGTAAAAAAGCTTTGATCTTTTCATAAAATGGCAAAATCTTCAACGATAATAAGATTACTTCAATTCTTTCAAACCGTTCGTAAAAGCATACATTTATTCTACACATCAGAAAATGAATGTAAAAAAATGAAAATTTTCAGTTCTAGACAGCTTCTGCTTATGTTACAATACACTCTGTAGCAATTTTGTGATGATGTATATTTAAAAAAGAGATATTTAACATAGACAGGAGCATTATTTAGTATGAGTTTGTTATCAGTAGAAAATGTAACACATAATTTTGGAGACCGAACATTATTTCGGGATGTATCTTTTCGTCTGCTTGCTGGAGAGCATGTAGGCTTAGTCGGTGCAAATGGTGCTGGCAAATCAACATTGATGAATATTATGACAGGTAAACTGTTGAAAGATAGCGGTAAAGTCGAATGGGCTCCGCGTGTACGTTATGGTTATTTAGATCAGCATACTAAGTTAACAGAAGGAAAAACAGTACGTGATGTACTGAAAGATGCTTTTCTTCCGTTGCTAGAATTAGAGCAGGAGTTAAATGAAGTCACCAACCAGATGGCTGAAGCATCCCCGGAACAATTGGAAGTATTGTTAGAACGAATGGGTGATATTCAAGAGCAACTGGAAATAGGAGACTTTTATCTATTAGATACCAAAGTTGAAGATATGGCTTACGGTCTTGGACTCAATGTTATTGGACTTGATAAAGACGTAACAGCTTTGAGCGGTGGTCAGCGTACTAAAGTACTGCTTGCCAAGCTATTACTCGAAAAGCCTAATGTTTTGTTGCTGGATGAGCCTACCAACTATCTGGATGTAGAGCATATCCAATGGCTAACTCGTTATCTACAAGAATATCCACATGCTTTCGTATTGATCTCACATGATACAGATTTTATGAATCAAGTCGTTAATGTAATTTATCATTTGGAATTTGCCAAATTAAATCGTTATACAGCTGATTATAATAAGTTTTTAGAAATGGCTGATATTCAAAAGCATCAACATATCGAAGCCTTTGAAAAACAGCAAGATTTTATCAAAAAACAAGAAGAATTTATTCAAAAAAATAAAGCACGTGCATCTACATCCGGTCGTGCAAAAAGTCGTGAAAAGCAATTAAATCGTATCGAACGTATCGACAAACCAGAAGAATTTGCTAAGCCAACATTTAATTTCAAAGAAGCTCGTGCAAGTAGTAAAACAGTCTTTGAAGGTAAAGACTTTGAGATTGGATATACACATGCTTTATTGCCTAAAATGACAATGAATATTGAACGTGGCGAAAAAATTGCGATTGTTGGTTGTAACGGTGTAGGTAAATCAACATTGCTCAAAACTATTCTAGGTAAACTTCAACCGGTTAGTGGTAAAACATATCTGGGCGATTATTTGCATTCTGCTTATTTTGAGCAGGAAGTACGTCCAGACCAATTGACACCGATAGATGAAGTATGGAATGAATTTTCACATTTAAGTCAAAATGAAGTGCGTGGTCATCTGGCACGTTGTGGTCTGAAAAATGAGCATATCACGCGCCCAATGCGTATGTTAAGTGGTGGAGAGCAAGCGAAAGTTCGTTTGTGCAAACTATTACTGCGTGAAAGCAATTGGGTATTATTCGATGAACCGACCAATCACTTGGATGTTCATGCTAAAAATGAATTAAAACGCGCTTTAAAAGCATATAAAGGTACAGTATTACTCGTGTCTCACGAACCTGAATTTTATGAAGATTGGGTTACTAAAATTTGGGATGTTGAGCAGTGGTCTGAAGCTAAAGCGAAATAAAAGATTTTCCATCTTTTTAAGATGTCATAGCTAGTTGTACTCATTTATTTTTAAAATGAACTGTAAAAGATGACTTTATAAAGAGTCTGAGAATCATTTGCTTTATTGAATAGTCTTTGCTAAGATGAATAACAAATTGAATAGCTTGAATGCACTAGGGGGGCCGCTTGAGGCTGAGATGAAAGCAGATATTGCTTTCGGACCCTTTGTACCTGATCTGGATCATACCAGCGTAGGGAAGTGGTAGCAGAGTTTCGGAAATGTTCGATACAATAATCGGAATAATCCAGTAATAGAGAATATGAAGTAGTGATAATCTACTAAATGTCTTATTACTATAGATGAATAAGATTATACAATTTCCGTTCCTTCTAAATAATCTTGTTTGATCGAACAGAGCGATCATTATTTTCTAGATCTATACTAGCCACTTCTTATTAAAAAGAAGTGGCTTTTTTGCGTTTTATTATATCTATGAACGTAAAGGAGGCATCTTATAAGTATGGAAATTCATGCGATTAGTACAGGTCAGCAATCGATGACTAAGTTGATAGAGATCGCATCACAAGTATACCCCTGGGTTACTGCTATTCATATTCGCGAAAAAAATTGGTCTGATCTTCAGATCATCAATACAATTCAGCAAATGGTAGATAAAGGTGTTCCGCGCTCACAACTAAGGATCAATAGTCGACCGCAATTAGCGGTTGATATGAATATAGGAGGGGTACATTTAAGCGAAAATATGGCTTATCCTTCGATTGATCATAGACCTTTGACATGGAAAGTAGGACGGTCTGTTCATCATATAGAACAAGCACTACAAGCTGAGCAGGAAGGAGTAGATTATATTTTTTACGGGCATATCTATCCTACTACTTCCAAGCCTGATCGATCTCCGCGGGGATTGATTCAACTGGAACAAGTATGTCATGCAGTGTCTATACCGGTGATTGCGATCGGTGGTATCCAGCCAGCCCATTGTCAGGATATTTATCAGGCTGGGGCGAAAGGAATTGCGGTAATGTCTGGTATTTTCGAAGCAGATTATCCTCAACATATCTGTCAGCAATATAAGGCAAGTATTTCAAATCGTACGTTTGCCAATCTATAACTACGAGGAAAGAAGTGAATGAGATCATGGGTCATTTATCCAATCTCAATACTAATCATTATGATGTAATCGTTGTAGGCGCAGGAGTGATTGGTGCTGCTTTGGCATATGAACTAGCACAGCAAGGGGTCAAAGTAGCATTAATTGAGAAAAGTAAACCAGCTTCTGGTGCATCAGGGGCGGCAGGTGGAATGTTAGCTGCTCATTCTGAGCATTTTACACATGTAGAACTGCATCAATTGGCGCTGTATAGTCAATCCTTGTATAGCAAGCTTGCTATCGATTTACTTGAACAAACAGGCATAGATATTGGATTGCGAACAGAGGGATTTTTACTTCCTCTCACTGAAATAGAGTTAAATTCATTACATGCAGAACAATCAAAAGTTCAATGGCAGGCAAATGCTATTGATCCAAATTCAAATCATCCTAATCGAAATCCTCAACATCAACTGGATAACAATCAACATACTTTTAACGATAACTACAGTCTTTCTGCTATCACGAACGCTAACAATATAAAAACAGATCGCAAACAGTGGTGGAGCCCCTCTTATCTGGCACAAGTAGAACCACAACTGCATGCTCCATCAGGGATGATCTATAATCCAGACGAACCGCAATTAATTCCAGCGCTACTTAATCAAGCACTTGTACAAGCGGCAACTCAATATGGAGTTGATTTTTATTCGGAAACAGAAGTTTTACGTTTACTGTATCAGCAAAATAACTCTCAAATTAAAGGTGTAGTGAGTAACAGAGGTGAGTTATATGCTGAACAGGTGGTTTTAACAACAGGATTGAGTACACAACAATTGCTAGCAACCGAGCAATATGAATTACCTTTTATTCCTGTCAAAGGCGAATTAATCGAAGTCAACACTCCGTCAAAGTGGCTTGGTCATACGATCTATGGAGAAGGAATTTATATTATTCCCAAAAGTGATCATCGACTCTGGATCGGTGCTACCAGTAAATCTGATCGAATCGATACTAGTGTAGATATTTCTGCTATTGCACAGTTATTGTCTCAGGCTGAACAATATCTGCCTGCTATTGGCTCAGCTACGTTTGTCCGTTGCTGGTCAGGTATACGTCCTGGAACACCGGATGAATTGCCTTATTTAGGTCGGATTGAGCCTATTCATGGCTTATGGACAGCTTCAGGTCATTATCGCAATGGTATTTTACTAGCGGCAGGTACAGCAAAATGGATGACACAAGCTTTGATAACCAATGATACAGCGCATATTCCAGATTGTTTTGCTCCAAAGCGAGCTTTACAAAAATCAAGCGATCAAGTTATAGCGAAAGGAGTGACTACATGGAACTGATTATCAATGGTCATCACAAATGGATAGAGCCTGAATTGAATACTGTATCCAAATTGCTAGAATCTTTATCATTAGGTCATAAAACAGTGATTGTCGAGCATAATCAACAAATTTTGCAAAAAGAAGAGCATCCGCATATTACACTAGCAGACAAAGATATATTAGAGATTGTACATTTTGTAGGAGGTGGCTGATTTGTTAACGATAGGTACACATACATTTACATCGAGACTGTTACTAGGCACAGGGAAGTTTACAGATTTGCAGATTCAGAATCAGGCGGTAGAAGCATCGGGCACAGAAGTGCTAACATTTGCAGTAAGACGATTGAATCTAGATCAAGTGAATGAACCGAATTTTCTAGAAATGTTAGATCTCCAAAAATATAAACTATTGCCTAATACCGCAGGAGCCAAAACAGCCGAAGAAGCTATTCGGATAGCACGTCTGGCAAAAGCTTCTGGATTATGTGATATGATAAAAGTAGAAGTTATCGGAGATGATACATTGCTTTTACCTGATCCTTTGGAGACAGTCAAAGCTTGTGAAGCCTTGCTAGCAGAAGGATTTATTGTTCTGCCGTATATCTCTGATGATTATATGTTAGCCAAACGCTTACAGCAACTTGGTGTACATGCGATTATGCCTGGAGCTTCCCCGATCGGTTCTGGTAAAGGAATACTTAATCCTTCAGCGTTGCAATGGATTATCGATCAAGCGACTATACCTGTGATTGTCGATGCCGGTATACGCTCACCGAAAGATGCTGCGTATGCGATGGAACTTGGAGCCGATGCGGTACTCCTTAATAGTGCTGTCTCTGGCGCAACGGACCCTGTTAAAATGGCAACAGCTATGAAGCTAGGTGTGGAAGCAGGACGATTAGGAAGGGAAGCAGGCATGATCCCTGTACGTGAGTATGCTGTGGCGAGCAGTCCAGCAGAAGGGATGATCACGACTTGAACGTGAATAATACCAATAATCAGCAACAAATAGAACAACATAATCGGTACTCCAGACAAGTGCGATTTACTCCTTTAGGTCAAAAAGGTCAGCAACATTTGACAGAAGCCACTGTGCTTATTGTAGGAGCTGGAGCTTTGGGTTCTAGCTCTGCAGAGACACTGGTTCGTGCAGGAGTAGGCAAAGTAATTATTGCAGATCGCGATTATGTAGAATGGAGTAATTTGCAAAGGCAACAACTGTTTACAGAACAAGATGCTCAAGATCGTATGCCCAAAGCTATCGCTGCTCAACGTCGTCTACAACAGATTAATTCTGACGTAACTATTGAAGCACATATTGCAGACGTAACGGCTGATGAAATGAATGATCTAGCCAAAGGGGTAGATCTGATCATGGATGCGACAGATAATTTTGAGACTCGATTAATGATTAATGATATTTCGCAAAAATATAATATTCCCTGGATATATGGTGGTTGTGTAGGAAGCTACGGCATTACATTTACGATTATTCCCGGAGTGACACCTTGTCTACAATGCTTAATGGAATCTGCACCACTTGGAGGAGATACTTGTGATACTTCAGGTATTATTCCTCCTGCTGTTCAGATGGTTGTAGCTCATCAGTGTACAGAAGCCATTAAGATTCTTAGCGGTAATACAGATCAACTGCGTGGTACATTGTTATCATTTGACTTATGGAATAATGAACAGGTGTCTATCAAAATGAATAGTGCACGCAAGTCGAATTGTCCTTCTTGTGGTACCCAACCTACGTATCCACATCTCACTCAAGCGGGTCAAAGTAAAACAGAAGTACTATGTGGTAGAGATACGGTACAGATTCGTCCAGCACAAAAAATGATAATAGATCTAGAGCAGACCGCTCAACGCTTAGCCAAGCTTGAAGAAAATCAAGTGAGTGTTACTCCTTTTTTAGTATCTATGACGATGCCAAATGAACAGCGTTTTGTTATTTTCCGTGATGGTCGTGTTATGGTGCATGGTACAAAAGATATAGCAGAAGCACGCACTTTATATCATCGTTATTTTGGTTGAAAAGGAGGGAATAGGATGACTAATATTGAGAATGAATCGACATGGCCGATCTGGGCAACAGAATCAGTAGAGATTGCACCACCTGATCCACAATGGATAGAGCAGGGCAAATTCTATACAAATGAATTAACGCAGTTACTATCTCCTGTGGATATACAACATATTAAGCATTTTGGTAGTACAGCGATACCTAATCTTCCTGCCAAACCTATTATAGATATGATGGCAATCACAGATTCATTTGATCAATTACCAGTTATTATTCCTATATTGGAAAAAGAAGATTGGCATTACGTTCCGCCTGAATTAGATGGTAAACAGCATCGCCGATTTTTTGTCAAAGTGATCAATGATAAGCGGGCAGCTCATTTGCATATCGTATTGCAACAAGGTCAGCAATGGCAAAATCAACTTCTGTTTCGGGATCGATTGATCGCACATCCAGAATGGGCAGAGCAATACGGTCAATTGAAGCAACATTTAGCAATAGACAACAAAGATGATCGAGAAGCATACACTCAAGCCAAAACAGAATTTGTGCAAAATATTCTAGATCATCATGACAAAATATAATCTTTAGGAATGAAAGAGTATAGAGTAAGAATCTATATATAGTTGATCAAAATAAGGGATAAGCGTGTATTACTTCTTATTTTGTTCTTGTTATTAGATACGGAAGATTCTACTTGCTTTATTAATTCTCATTACGAATGCTCATTACACAAAAAATCCATCGAACCAGCAATGCTCTCTGGTCGATGGATTTTTGATTTTGGTGCTTTTTAGTGATGATTTATTTTTACATATGTAACAAAATAAAAGGATCAAACAAATATAGCAAAGTAAATAAAAGTAGTAAAGTGCATAAAAGAGTTAAACAAAGCGATTCAATTGTAGTTACTTATTCAGTAGAGAACTGTATTGAAGAAACAATATAACAATTAATCTCTACTCTGAATAATTAACAGTAGACCGCCTTCGATACTGACTGTACCTTCTTCGTTGATTAGATGATTACTAATACCACGGGATTGACCCATCCGTAGAGTAGCTTGCTCTAATGGATATTGAAATCCGGTAAGATTAATGCCGGTCACTTCAGATGTAATAGGCAATAAAGAAATATAAGGGAACCCACGATTTTCAATAACGGCTTGTGTACTGGTAAGGGAAATATAATTATTCATATCCATAATGCTGCAACTTACCTGATGTTGAACCGCCCGTACAAGAAGTTGTACATTTGCCAACGTATGATCAAATCGTGTACCCAATGCTCCTAAAATTAAAATATCACGAATATGACGTTCCATCGCTATTTCAAAAGCAGCTTCGGTATCAGACCAATCTTTTTCAACCGAATCATAGACAATCAATTGATCACTGTTAGCTTTGATATTTGCCAGATCATGTTCGCGATCGGTCAGTGAATCGAAGTCTCCTACAGCTACATGGGGATGAATACCATGTTCAATTAAAAATAGTGCTCCACGATCAGCACCAATAATCAAATCGTCTTCTTGAATTTGTTGCAAAAAGTCAGGATGTAATTGACCACCCGAGAAAATAATAGCACGCTTCATCAACATGAATCAGCCCTCGTTTCATCTCATACTAAAGATCTATTGTATCGTTTATATGTGAATTTGGTATAAATAAAAAAAGATATATTGAAATTGTAGTTGCATAACTTTCTATCACACAGATACAATAGAAAAGACGAGCAATCAAACGAGTTATAGATTTTTTTGCTTATGAAAGCGCGAACATCGATATAAGCCGTTTGAAAGTTCGATTTCTACTGTAAGTACTTAAAGAACTACAAATTTTAGATTTCGGGTAAAAAGTATTTTAATGCAGCAGGAAGTTCTTTTTGCCAGAAGCCCCACAAATGTTTACCATCTTTTTCACTATATTGTACAGTTGCTCCACGTGCTTGCAAAAGATCACGAGTGTCGCGGTTTAATTGTACAAAATCGTAAATACCTGTATCGCTCTCAAAATCTGTTTCTTGCAGACCGACAATCATGTATACATTCAAATCTGTAAGATTTTGAGCTTGTGCGATAATATCCTGACTTTGTTGATAATAAGCACCGGATAGACTAATCACCTGCTGAAACAGTTCAGGATATAACAGGGACAGATGGATCGAAACGCTGCCGCCAAGTGAATCGCCAGCTAGAATTCGTTGATCTGGAGTGCGTCGCACAGGATATTTTTGCTCGATATATGGAATGATTTCTTCAGCAAAACAAGCGGTGTATTTTTCGAAGCGATCGCCAAATGGAGCATATTCTTGCGTTCTAATCTTCGTATTTACTTCTACACCTACGATAATAAAAGGCTCGATATTTTCATCTAAAATTAATTGGTTGGCATACGTAGCAATTCGACCAAAGTTGAAAAATTCTTCACCGTCCTGACAATACACTACAGGATAACTTAATACTTCATTATAGCCTGGCGGCAAGTAAATCCGTAATGTACGACTTTCACCAAGATGGCTGCTTTCGATTTGTTCTTTCAGTATTGTTCTTTTAAGATAACGGGAATCTGTCACAGTGATCACCTTTTTCGGGAATATTTTTTGCATTGCGTATCACAATGCGTTAAGATTGTTTCGTGCGGTCGTAAAGTCTTTGAATACAGAGATCGTAAAACTGTTATACAAATATTAACCTGCTGTTATACATACAATAATACACATATCTACTAAATTTCAATGTATGTTTTGACGAATGGAGTAGAACAGGTGTATAATAATTCTATAACAGCGGGACATGATATTCAAATTTTTTATTGAGGTGAATAAAATGAGCAAGGTTCCTTATGAAGTTTATACGGAGGACGTGGAAGCTCTTTCCGTTCTTTCTCCTGAAGGCAAAATCGTCAACAAAGATTTACTACCTGATCTTAACGATGATCAATTGAAAGAAATTATGTATCGTATGGTCTTCACACGTAGTTGGGATGATCGTGCAGTTAACTTAGGTCGTCAAGGTCGTCTTGGTTTCTATGCACCAGTATCTGGTCAAGAAGCTACAATGGTTGGTAGCGAATTCGCTTTGCAAAAAGAAGATTTCGTATGCCCGGGTTACCGTGATATTCCTCAGTTGGTATGGCACGGATTGCCACTTTATCAAGCATTCTTGTACTCTCGTGGACATCAACACGGTGGACAAATTCCTGATGGCGTTAACGTTTTAATGCCGCAAATCATCATTGGTGCACAAATTTTGCATGCAATGGGTATTGCTATGGCTTACAAATTGAAAAAACAAAAACAAGTTGTTATTGCTTACACAGGTGATGGTGGTTCTTCTGAAGGTGACTTCTATGAAGGTCTTAACTATGCTGGTGTATACAAATTGCCTGTTATTTTCTTTGTACAAAATAACGGTTATGCAATTACAACTCCTTTCGCAAAACAAACAGCTGCATTGTCGATCGCTCATAAAGCGGTTGCAGCAGGTATCAAAGGCGTAAAAGTAGATGGTATGGACGTTCTTGCTGTTATCAAAGCGGTCCAAGATGCTGCTGAACGCGGACGTAATGGTGAAGGTGCTACATTGATCGAAGCTGTTACTTACCGTTTCCGTCCTCACTCCATGTCTGATGATACAAGTAAATATCGTACTAAAGATGAAGAAGGTATCTGGAGTGAAAAAGATCCTATCGCTCGTCTTGCTAAATACTTGGCTGAAAAAGGTCTCTGGACTGATGAAGATACAGAGCGCGTAAGAGAAGAAGCTAAAGCTAAAGTAAATGAAGAAATCAAAAAAGCAGAGAAAACAGAGAAAATGACTGTTTCTGGCTTGATTGATAGCATGTTTGAACAAACACCTCAACACTTGGAAGAGCAAAAAGCTGATTTCGAATAAGAGGTTTCTAAAAATAGAGCGTTAATCTAGATCCTTGATGCGTGAACATGAACAGTGAAATGTTTAAGGAGGAAATGAAGCAAATGGCACAAATGAATATGAAAGAAGCGATTCGTGATGCGCTTCGCGTTGAATTGAAAAATGATCCTAATGTGATCCTTTTCGGAGAAGACGTAGGTCATGTTGGTGGCGTATTCCGCGCAACAGAAGGTCTGCAAGCAGAATTTGGTGAAGATCGTGTATTTGATACACCTCTTGCTGAGTCAGCTATCGGTGGTTTGGCAGTAGGTTTGGGTATCCAAGGATTCCGTCCTGTTGCTGAAATCCAATTCGTAGGTTTTATTTTTGAAGCACTTGACCAAATGGTTGTTCAAGCAGCTCGTATGCGTTACCGTTCTGGTGGCAAATACAATTCTCCAATCGTTTTCCGTACACCTTTCGGTGGCGGTGTAAAAGCGGCAGAATTGCATACTGATTCTCTAGAAGGCTTGCTTACACAAACTCCAGGTATCAAAGTGGTTATCCCTTCTAACCCTTACGATGCTAAAGGACTTATGATCGCATCTATCCGTGATAACGATCCTGTATTCTTTATGGAGCATTTGAACTTGTACCATGCATTCCGTGCAGAAGTACCTGAAGAAGCTTATACAGTAGAATTGGGTAAAGCAAACGTAGTACGTGAAGGTTCTGATGTAACAATCATCGCTTACGGCATGATGGTTCACACAGCTACTAAAGCGGCTGATCAATTGGCTGAAGAAGGAATCAAAGCAGAAATTATTGACCTTCGTACAGTAAGCCCGATTGATATTGATACAATCGTAGCTTCGATCCAAAAAACAAATCGTGCAATCGTTGTTCAAGAAGCACAAAAAAGTGCTGGCGTAGCAGCAGAAGTTATTGCACAAATCAATGAAAAAGCAATCTTGCACTTGGAAGCTCCAGTACTTCGTGTAGCAGGACCGGATACTGTTTATCCATTTGCACAAATTGAAGATTCTTGGTTGCCATCACCTAAACGTGTTATTGATGCAGTCAAAAAAGTAGTTCAATTCTAAAATAGTTTTTATTGTCAAAAGGCGGGTACATGAGCATATTCATTCAGTTTGATGATCGTCCTTTGGATACTCGTTAAATCGAAGAATATAATTTTGCGGACGCCTTTTGGCTTTGAAATATGCACTAAATAGATTAGGTAAAGAGATATTGCTGAATGATAGGAGTGGAATCAATTGTTCAGCAATCTAAATAGGGAGGTTTTGCAAGTGGCAAAATTTATTTATAAATTTCCAGAGCTTGGTGAAGGTTTGCATGAAGGCGAAATCATCAAAATGCATATCAAACCAGGTGATAAAGTAACAGACGATAGCATCATCATGGAAGTACAAAATGATAAAGCAGTAGTTGAAGTACCTTGTCCAGTTGATGGAACAGTACTTGAAGTATTGACAAAAGACGGTCAAGTTTGTCATGTAGGCGAAACGGTAGCAATTATCGAAGCTGAAGGTGACATTCCAGATCAAGACGAAGAAGAAACAGCTCCAGAACAAAAGAGCGGTCAAGAACAAGAATCTGTTCAAGGCGGAGTAGATACAACTTCATCTCCTGCTGCTGACAGCCCTGCTGATGCAAAAGAAGGTAAAGAAACAAATGCTTCTACACCAGCAGCTCCTAACAAAGATGTTCTAGCTACTCCAAGCGTTCGTAAATTTGCTCGTGAGCAAGGTGTTGATCTAGCACAAGTTAGCGGCACTGGCAACAACGGTAAAATTACACGTGAAGATGTAGAATCTTTCAAACAAGGTGGAGGACAAGTTTCTTCTCAAACTACAGAAGTAGCAGCAGAAGAAAAAACATCTTCTCCAGTAGCACCAGCGGCAGCTCCTACAGCTATCGCAACAGGTGGAGACGAAGAGCGCGTACCATTCAAAGGTATTCGTAAAGCGATCTCTAACGCTATGGTTAAATCTGCATACACAGCTCCACATGTAACGATTATGGACGAAGTAGACGTTACAGAATTGGTAGCTTTCCGTACGCGTATGAAACCACTTGCTGAGAAAAAAGGCATCAAAGTAACATACTTGCCATTCATCGTAAAAGCACTTGTTGCTGCTACTCGTGAATTCCCAGCATTGAACGCTTCTATCGACGAAGCTTCTAACGAAATTGTTTACAAAAAACATTATGATGTAGGTATTGCTACAGACACAGATAACGGTCTAATCGTTCCTGTTGTTAAAGATGCAGATCGTAAGAGCATCTTCATGATCGCAAGCACAATCAATGATTTGGCTGTACGTGGTCGCGAAGGTAAATTGTCTGCTAATGAAATGCGTGGAAGCACAATTTCTATCTCTAACATCGGTTCTGCTGGCGGTATGTTCTTTACTCCAATCATCAACTTCCCAGAAGTTGCGATCTTGGGAACTGGACGTATCAGCGAAAAAGCTGTTGTTAAAAATGGCGAAATCGTAGCAGCACCTGTAATGGCTCTATCCCTAAGCTTTGACCACCGTATTATCGATGGTGCAACAGCACAGAACTTTATGAACTTTATCAAATCACTTCTCGCTAATCCCGAGTTGCTGGTTATGGAGGTGTAATCAATGGTAGTAGGCGATGCTTCACTCGATATTGATACTTTAGTTATTGGTGCAGGACCTGGTGGATATGTAGCTGCGATTCGTGCAGCTCAATTGGGTCAAAAAGTTTTGATCGTAGATAAATCCGAACTAGGCGGCGTTTGTTTGAACCGTGGTTGTATTCCTTCTAAAGCGCTAATCTCTGCAGCTCACCAATTTGAAGCTGCACAACATGGCGAAGCTTTCGGTATTACAGCTGAAAATGTAAAAGTGGATTTCTCCAAAACTCAAGAATTCAAATCAGGCGTTGTTAAAAAAATGACTTCTGGTGTAGCTGGATTGTTGAAAGGTAACAAAGTAGAAGTATTCCAAGGCGAATGCATGTTCATTAACCAAAATGAAGCACGTGTATTCAACGATCATGAATCTCCTCGTTACCGTTTCAAAAACTGTATTATTGCAACAGGTTCTCGTCCAATCGAACTTAAAGCATTCCCATTTGGTGGACGTATTCTTTCTTCTACAGAAGCATTGAATTTACCTGAAATTCCGAAAAGCATGGTTGTTATCGGCGGTGGTTACATCGGCGCTGAGCTTAGCCAAATGTATGCTAAATTCGGTACTAAAATTACAATCATCGAAGGTCTGGATACAGTATTGCCAGGATTCGATAAAGATATGACTAGCCTTGTTGCTAAAAACATGAAGAAATCAGGTATGGAAATCTTCACGAACGCGAAAGCGGAAAGCGCAGAGCAAACAGATAAAGATGTAACTGTTAAATTCAGCGTTGGTGGCGAAGCTAAAGAAGTTACAGCAGAATACTTGCTAGTAACAGTTGGTCGTCGTCCTAACACTGATGGTGAGTTGGGTCTTGATCTAATCGAGATGGAATTAGACGATCGTGGTTTGATCAAAATTGATCACCAAGGACGCACAAACATTCCTCACATCTTTGCTATCGGTGATATCGTTGCTGGTCCTGCTCTAGCTCACAAAGCTTCTTACGAAGCTAAAGTAGTAGCTGAAGTTATTGCTGGTGAATCTTCTGTAATTGATTACAAATGTGTTCCGGCTGTTGTATTTACAGATCCAGAATGCTCTAGTGTTGGTTACACAGAGACAGAAGCAAAAGAAAAAGGTTACAAAGTATCTGCTGGTAAATTCCCTTATGCAGGTAACGGGCGCGCAACTTCTTTGAACAACACAGAAGGTTTCGTGAAAATCGTAGCAGACGAAGAAACAGGTCTTGTTCTTGGTTCTCAAATCGTAGGTTTGGAAGCTTCTAACATGATCGCTGAAATGGGTCTTGCTATCGAAATGGGCGCAACTCTTGAAGATTTGGCATTGACTATCCATGCGCATCCAACATTGGGTGAAATCGTAATGGAAGCGGCTGAATTGGTTATGGGTCACCCTATCCATGTTATCGCTCCACGCAAAAAATAATAAATAAACAATTATGTTATATATCATCGTACTCTTATCTACATTACTGTATATAGCATGAGTGGTTACTCAAAGCCGTCAGAATACATTTCTGACGGCTTTTTGCTGTTTTTGTGAATACATAAAATAGGGATCTTCCACAAAATAATTGACAATTATGCTATCACTAGGTGTATAATCTTTTAATAGTAATTATTACGATTAAAAGTGTGATGGGGGATAATATTATGTTAATCAATCAACAATCGAAAATTCCAGTAACCGTACTTAGTGGTTATTTAGGTTCAGGCAAAACAACAGTTCTTAATCATGTACTTAATAACCGTGATGGATTAAAAGTAGCTGTGATCGTCAATGATATGAGTGAAGTGAATATTGATGCAGGTTTAATCAAATCAGGAAGTACATTATCTCGAACAGAAGAAAAGCTAGTAGAAATTTCGAATGGATGTATCTGTTGTACATTACGGGATGATCTTTTATTAGAAGTAAAGCAGTTAGCAGAAGAAGGTCGATTTGATTATATCCTGATAGAGTCGTCTGGGATTAGTGAACCTATTCCTGTTGCTCAGACATTTAGTTATGCAGATGACTCACTAGCATTTGATTTAACGACTATTACACGTCTGGATTGTCTAGTGACTGTTGTAGATAGTAATCGGTTCTGGCATGATTATGAGTCTGGTGAAACTCTTTTAGAGCGAGGAGAAGCGGTAGGGGAGGATGATACTCGGGATGTGGTCGATTTATTGATCGATCAGATTGAGACTTGTGATGTAGTTATTTTGAATAAATGCGATCTTGTTGGTGAATCAGAATTAAATAAATTAGAAGCGGTTATTCATAAACTTCAACCGAGTGCACGTATCCTCCGTACTACCAAAGGTCAAATTGATCCTAAAGAAATTTTAAATACTCATTTATTCGATATGGAGAAAGCTTCTACTTCCGCAGGATGGATGCAAGAGTTACAAAAAGATCATCATACTCCTGAAACTGAAGAATACGGTATTCATTCTTTTGTATATCGACGTAGACGTCCTTTTGCACCACAGCGATTGTACGATTTTATGGAAGAATGGCCTGAATCGATTATACGAGCTAAAGGATTAGTCTGGTTAGCTACAGGCGAAGATGTAGCAGCTACATTAGGACAAGCAGGCACATCGATTCAATTTGGTCCTGCTGGTCATTGGGTAGCAGCATTACCTGAAGTTGAACGACAGCAGGTTTTAGCAGAAGAACCAGAACTATTAGAACAATGGGATCAGCAGTGGGGAGATCGTATGACAGAGGTCGTTTTTATCGGCATAGAATTGGATCAATTGAAAATGGAGTCTGAACTAGATCAGTGTCTGTTAACCGATCAGGAGATGGAGCTAGATTGGTTCACACTGAATAATCCGTTACCCTGGGTAACACCGGAAGAGGATCATGTGAATGAAGCTGTAACACATTTGTTTGGTGATAATTGCAGGTGAATTCATATCCTATGTTGTACATTTCTTTTCAAAAAATCAAGCGTATTCAATGTAAATATACAACAATCTATGATATAATAGAAAAGGCTGTTGGACATCATATCTGTTCGGTAGTGAACAGATTGAGAAAAGATTTAACCTATCCTTTAATGAATATGGTGTTTTTCTGAAAATTGAAGTTGAACATTTTTCACAATTAGGGTACATTAGTATAGTTGAATATTTTTGTCTATTAATTAGTGAAGTGAGGTGAATTCACATGCGCGTTATCGTAACTATGGCATGCACAGAGACTGGCGACCGTAATTATACTACAACCAAGAACAAAAGAAATCATCCAGAACGTCTTGAGTTGAAAAAATATTGCCCACGTCTAAAAAAATACACGATCCATCGTGAAACTCGTTAATATTTATTAACGTCTAAACGTTCGCCCATCTGTTTTATACAGATGGGTGTTTGTGTTTTTTAGAACCTTTTTAGAGTACTATGTAGCTTTTAGCATTATAGTGAAATGTATAAAACCGTACTTCGCTGTTCAGCGTTATGTTTTCATACATGTATTTTAGTATTGAATATAATTATTATCTATTTTATCAATATCTAAGAGTTGTATGTTGATCTGATTTTTACTATCATAATAAGAAGCTAGATAGATACGGATATGGGTATATTCTATATTGAACTTTTAGCGAAGTCTTATGATGAGGTGAATTATGAAAGTATATTTAGAGCTATTACAAGATATTTTGGATCATGGTGCAGAAAAATCAGATCGTACCGGAACAGGAACGACATCTGTTTTTGGTAGACAAATGCGTATTGATTTGCAAAAAGGTTTTCCTTTACTAACAACGAAGAGGTTACATACTCGTTCGATTATACATGAATTGTTATGGTTTCTTAGTGGGAGTACAAATATTAAATATTTGCAAGATAATGGCGTTACGATCTGGGATGAGTGGGCAGATGAAGAAGGAAATCTAGGACGTGTCTATGGAGCACAGTGGAGAACATGGCGCGGTCCCGGTGGAGAAGTGATTGACCAGATTACATCGGTAATCGAAAGTATTAAAAACAATCCAGACTCACGTCGCCATATTGTAAATGCTTGGAATGCAGCAGAAGTAGATTCGATGGCTTTGCCACCTTGTCATTATGCTTTCCAATTTTATGTAGCTAACGGCAAATTGTCCTGCATGTTCCAGATGCGATCGGTAGATACTTTCTTAGGATTACCATTTAATCTGGCTTCGTATGCACTTCTCACTCATATGGTTGCACAGCAATGCGATCTGGAAGTGGGCGATCTGGTATGGACGGGTGGAGATGTTCATATCTATGCTAACCATATGGAGCAAGCGAAATTACAGTTAACCAGAGAACCATATCCGTTGCCTCAGCTTCGTCTGGCTCGCAAACCGGATTCGATTTTTGATTATCATTTTGATGATTTTGTTTTTGAAAATTACGAGTATCATCCAGGAATCAAAGCACCTATTTCGGTATAATAAAATAGCATATTCTGTTGTTTTACAAAGAACTCTTAACATCTTTTCTATAACAAGAAAAAGAATTAAGAGTTTTTTTGTATAGTAAATAATTTTGAGAAGCGCCATATGTATTACTCTCAAGTCTGTGCATCCAGTAGATTAAAATTAAATTACTACATCAATAAAAAACGAAGTAGATCAGCAAAAAGAAAGAAGCAAATCAACTAAAAGATAGGTAATGATTAAATTTATGAATGACTATCTATAAAATATTTTATATATTGATTTTTGGCAAATGATTGAGTATGTAAGCTTATAAAAGGTTCGGGATTTGGATAATAATGTGATGCCAATGACAGGTTTTGATGATATGATACAGTATAAACCTGTCTTAACGTATATTTTGGACATATGGAGGTCGTAAGTGGAATGACGATTACAATGATATGGGCGCAAGCAAACAACGGAGTCATTGGCAAAAATAACGACTTACCTTGGCGATTGCCTCGCGATATGGCTTATTTCAAACAACAGACTCAGCACAAAACGGTAATAATGGGACGCAAAACATGGGAATCATTTGGTGGTAAGCCGCTACCCAATCGTCGTAATATTATTCTGACACGAAGTCATGATTTTAAAGCTAATGATGCTGAAGTTGTATATTCAGTAGAGGAAGCGATCCAGCTTGCAGATCCAGAGCAGGAATTAATGGTTATCGGCGGGTCTACAATTTATAAGCAGTTTTTGGATCATGCAGATCGTTTGTTAGTTACAGACATCGATCATGATTTTGCAGGGGATACGTATTTTCCAGAGGTAGATTGGTCGAAATGGAAAGAAGTTTCTACTACTCAAGGTGTGCGAGATGACAAAAACGATTATAATTATTATTTTAAAGAATATTTGCATATTTAATCATTTTATGAGATATTTATGCGAAAATAAAAATCAGCTATCTATGCAGTAAACTATAATCAGCACTAATATGCATTTGAACATGTATTAAAAGTATATGCTTTATCACAACATTCAATAATTACAGTGGAAAAGTACGCAACGCCAAGAAATAAGCTTGCAAGATGTTTCACCACGGTGTAATCTCTATGTAAAAAGTACAAACAATCATGCGCATAATCCATTTTGTATTTATTTGTGTGAATGATAATCTAGAAAATAAACTTATTACAAGCAAGTATTGTGTTTTACAAGTAGTAAGACGACATCTAGATTCACTAAATAAAGAGAAGGTAACAAGATTGGATATCATAAAAATATCTGTACAACAAGCTTAGCAGTGACAGAACGGATGGGGGAAATGTTAAAATGTCTACACCAACTGGATTCATGGAATACAAAAGACAAATTCCCGCGGATCGCAATCCGCTTGAACGCGTAAAAGATTGGCAAGAGTTCCACAAACATATGGCAGAAGATGAGCTCCGTACACAAGGCGCTAGATGTATGGATTGTGGCACACCTTACTGTCACACAGGAATGGATATGGCTGGTGGAACTTTTGGTTGTCCGGTTCATAACTTGATTCCTGAATGGAATAACTTGGTGTATCGTGGATTGTGGAGAGAAGCGCTAGAGCGTCTACACAAAACAAATAATTTTCCTGAATTTACAGGGCGTATCTGTCCAGCACCGTGCGAAGGTTCGTGTACGGTAGGTCTGATCGGACAACCGGTAACGATCAAAACCATTGAAGAAGCGATTATTGAAAAAGGTTTTGAAGAAGGTTGGGTTGTTCCACAACCACCTGAAAAACGTACAGGTCGTCGTGTAGCGGTTATCGGATCAGGTCCAGCCGGTCTGGCGTGTGCAGCACAATTAAATAAAGCAGGTCATTCTGTTACTGTCTATGAGCGGTCTGATCGTGTTGGTGGATTGCTAACGTATGGTATTCCAACAATGAAATTAGACAAAGGTATTGTTCAGCGTCGTGTTGACCTTTTGATCGCAGAAGGTATCGAATTTATTACAGGTACAGAAATTGGAAAAGATATTCCTGCACAACAATTGGTTGATGAATATGATGCTGTTATACTTTGTGGCGGTGCAACGAAACCGCGTGAATTCAATATTGAAGGCAGCGAGTTAAACGGTGTTGTCTATGCTATGGATTTCCTAAACGGTTCGATTAAAAGTTATCTGGATAGCAATCTTGAAGATGGTAATTATCTATCTGCTCAAGATAAAAATGTTATTGTGATCGGCGGCGGTGATACTGGTTCTGACTGTGTAGCTACTTCGGTTCGTCATGGTTGCAGTACAGTCACTCAATTCGGTACGCATGACAAAGCGCCTTTAGAACGTGATCCTATTAGTAACCCGTGGCCACAATTCCCTAATGTGTACACATTGGATTATGCACAAGAAGAAGCAAAAGCAATATTCGGTAGTGACCCACGTGAATTCTCAATCATGACGACTAAATTTGTTGGTGATGAAAATGGTAACTTGAAAGAGTTGCATACGATTCAGATTCAACGTATTGTCGATGAGACCGGTCGTAAAATCTACCAACCAATCCCGGGTACAGAAAAAGTATTCCCTGCGGAACTTGCACTAATTGCTATCGGATTTGATGGTCCTGAACAAACGTTGCCACAACAATTAGGTCTAGCAACAGATCGCTGGACGAATGTTAAAGCACGTTATGGTAAATACAATACCAATGTAGATAAAGTATTTGCTGCTGGTGATATGCGTCGTGGACAAAGTCTAGTCGTATGGGCGATCAATGAAGGACGCGAAGCTGCGCGTGAAGTGGATAAATATTTGATGGGTTCAACAGTGCTTGTATAACAGAAGTTATAGATCAATGAAGCAGTAGAGTGATCTCTATGTGATAGCCAATGCCATACCAAGATATCATTTAATAAAAGCTATCGTTAGCTAAGAATAGTTCTAGCTGACGGTAGCTTTTATTATGTTGATCTGTCTTATCAATCATTATTATTTCAAGGTAGGCATAAACATAGAAACACAAAACTTCAATCGAAATTTGAACGATGCTATGTTATAATAAATAGCAATAGCAAGTACGTGGGCAAGGGGGCTACACTCCAGGGTGTGGTCCCTTTTTGCCGCTAAGATACAATCCATTCCCGGAAAGGAATGAACGAAATGAAAATATTAATCGTAGCAGAAAAGCCTGATATGGGACGGAATATTGCTGCTGTGATGGAGCCTAAAGCACGCAATCACCGTACATATTTGGAAGGGGAACAATATATTATTACTTGGGCAATCGGTCATTTAATAGGACTTGCAGAACCCGATGCTTATGATCCCAAATATAAAAAATGGAACTTCGGCGATCTTCCTATTATTCCAGAGCAATTCAAAATTGTACCTAACCCTCGAACCAAAGATCAATTGAATACGATCGGAGAACTTGCTAAGCGCTGTGACCGCATTGTAAACGCCTGTGATGCCGGGCGGGAAGGTCAGCATATATTTGCGTTAATCCAGCGTCAATTGAAGCTTACACAGCCTGTCAAGCGCTTATGGATATCAGATCTTACACCGGAAAGTATTCGCAAAGGATTTGTTGAATTAAAAGACGGACAGGAATTTGAGAATTTAACCCGGGCAGCGAGAGCACGAAGTGAAGCGGATTGGTTAATCGGGATGAATGCGTCTCGCGCTTTTACGATTAAACATAATAATTTATTGTCTGTAGGACGTGTACAGACGCCCGTACTAGCTTTAATCTATGATCGCCAGAAAGAAATCGAAGCGTTTGATTCGCAAACGTTTTATGAAGTGAGAGCTACATTCAAGCAGGACAATAAAAGTTATACAGGTGTGTGGCAAGGTGATCGTATTACCGATCAAGCCAAAGGACAAGCGATTGTTGATAAAGTAAAAGGTAAAGAAGGACGTATTACCAAATACGATATCAGGGAAAGTAAAGAGTACCCATACAAACTGTATGATCTTACCTTGCTACAACGGGATGCAAATGCCAAATTTGGTTACTCAGCCAAAAAAACGCTTGATACCGCGCAAGCTCTGTATGAAAAGCATAAAGTCATCAGCTATCCGCGTACGAACTCTAACTATGTTACCGAACAAAATATTGATGGCATGCATAAAGTGTTAGGAATGCTCAAAAACACGCCGTATGAACAATTGGCAGAAGGCGCAGAAGGCAAACGCGTCCATGTTAACAATAAAGCGGTTTGCAATCCTTCTAAAGTGGAAGATCACCATGCGATTTTACCTACGTTGAAAAAGCCGGGTACACTGAGCAAAGAAGAACAGCAATTGTATGATCTGATTGTACGCCGTTTTCTAGCACAATTTTATCCACCTGCTGAATACAAGCATCATACTGTAATGACCACTGTAGAGCAGGAAACATTCAAAACAGCAGTCAAAGAATTATTGTTTTTGGGATGGAAAGCTACATTGCCTGATAAAGATAAATCCAAATCTTCCAGTAGATCTTCAACCAAAAGTGAAAATGGTAAAGAAGAAGAGCCAGAGGAAGAAGTACAAGAACCATTTGTTATTGATGATAAGCAACCTGTGCAATGTAGCAAAGCAGAAGTGAAAGAAAAAGCGACTCAACCGCCCAAGCATTATACAGAAGGTACTTTGCTCAAAGCGATGGAAAGTGCAGGCAAGCAGATCGAGAATGAAGAATTGCGTGATGCGATGAAAGAGTCGGGTCTGGGTACACCAGCTACACGAGCGGCAACGATAGAACGACTGAAGCAAGTCGGATATATTAATACTCAAGGTAAAAAGATGGAGTTAACGTTAAAAGGACGTGCTGCTATCGAATTGATTCGTGCGGCTGGAGTAGAACTTCTCACTTCGCCAGAAATGACAGGGCAATGGGAGCGTCGGCTTAATCAGATTTCACGTGGAGAAGCAGATTCTGATCGCTTTTTAGAAAGTGTGAAGAAATTCGCCGCCTCTGTAATCGAAAAAGTAAAAACACAATCACCTGCTATTGCCGGGCGATTTGGCGATGAATCACGTTCAACAGGCAAAGGTAACCGTTCATCGAAATCTACACGTACTACTGCAAGTAAAGGAAGTGCAAGTACAACCAATCGTAGTAAAAGCAGTGCTACAAGCAAATCAACTGCTAAATCAGCATCCACTTCTTCTGCATCAACAGCCAAATCGGCTACAGCTACTGTATCGATGGGAGCGGCTGGAGAACATACAGCACTTGGTAAATGCCCGAATGCTAATTGTGGCGGACAAATTATAGAAGGGCGCAAAGGATACGGTTGTTCGCATTTCAAACAAGGATGTACTTTTGTGATCTGGAAAGAATTTGCCGGTAAAAAAATATCGGTCTCTATGCTCAAAACGTTATTACAAAAAGGCGAGACTCAAGCTCTTGCTTTCAAAAAAGGAAATGAAACGCATAAAGGACGAATCAAACTGGTCGATCAGGAATCTGGCAAATTGATCGTAGAAGCTGTGAAATAAACGTAGTAGATGATGATAAATAATCATAGATAATGGCTAATCTATGTTATGCAGTAAAAGGAAAACAAAGTTTTTAATGAAAAACAAAAAAACGGACCGGGAATTAACCCGATGTCCGTTTCTTTTGCTGTTGTGATAGACTTTCATGAATGACCTGAGGAACTTCAACCAATTGCGATATGGTGTAGAACGGAAGATTGTCGTCGTGTTGAAGTTGAACTACATCATATGCCCATTCATGGGATTGTTTCAGATAAATAGTGTTGAGAGAAGCATGTAGAGCAGGTTGAACATCAGAACGTAAAGAGTTACCGATCATCCATGTGTCCTGACGTGGAAGCACATGAGAATTAATAATCTCTTCAAGCGCATGAATATTTTTGTGCTGACGGATAAAGATGCGAGAATCGAAATAAGATGTTAATTTCATCTGATCGATTTTGCGTTGCTGAATAACAGTCTCGCCGCCGGTATACAGATATAAAGTATGACCTGCTTGTTGAAGAATTTCTAGCGTTTCTACCATGCCAGGATAAGGTTCTACTTCTTTCTCATATACGCTATTGCCTAGTAGACGCAATTGATTTTCTTCTGCTTCATGTACAGGTCGTCCTACTAATTGACTGAAATGATGATACGTTTCAACTAATGATTTGGGAAAATGTTCACTAGCAAAACCTACTCTATGCACACCAGCTACATCAATTTCGATTTGTTTTTGACGAATAGCGTCCATCGTTACTGCTGGATGATTGAACCATTCGGATAACAGACTGATAAATTCGTCTAAAATGAGATTGAAATATTTGTTACAATGGATCAGCGTATCATCCATATCAAAGATAAGGTGCTGATGTCGGATGTCTTTCATGTGATTCACTCCTTAAATACGGATATACGATTCGAGGAACAGTTGAAGCTCAGAAGCACCGTCCTGTCGAATACTAAAACGTTCAATATCCCCTCTACCGAGGTGGATACGCAGTAAGCCTGCCACTCTAAGCATCATCAGATGATGCATAAGCGACTCTTGAGGTTGTAATAGATAGTGAGCCATATCTTGTAAAGAACGTGGTTCACCGCCAATGTAGCGCAGCATACGTAGGCGTTCTGGATCTGATAATGCTCGTGTCATACGTAAAAGAACATTTGGTGGATCTTCTTCATCTTGTTCAGGTACATCAACTGGATATTGAATCAATAACACGCCTTCGTAAAAGCAATACGTATTGATTGGGCGGTTATGTACCGTTGGGAATAAGATCACCGTATTTAACTCGGGAAAAGGATCTACCACTAAGCCGCCTGAAGCATATTCAATTAATGCACTAGGGTCCATTTTGTCCAGTAACCCTTTTTTCTCTTTGGCATCTTCTGTGATTAATTCAAGAATTTCATCTTCTATATGATGAAAGTAATGTTCATACCATAATTTTAATAGTGGAGCATAACTGGTCTGAATACGTCTAGTATCGAGTAAAGTCATAGTCGGTAGCAGTTCGTGAATCTCATTCCACATCTCATCTTCAGAAGCATTTTCTAAATGATTTAAAAAATCACGAACAGAACCGTCAGCATGACGACAGCTTGCCCAGGCATATAATACATCAAAATCATCAAAAGGCCACGAAGATGCTTCTAATATAGCAGAACGCACTCCAGGGCTTAGTTGGTTGTCGATGTCTCTGATCCATTCTGAACCCAGATCGATATCACGAATCCATTTTTTGGTCACATAGACCATAAAACTTCCGAGTAAATCGTAGATCGGAGACACATCTATTTTCACGTCATAGCTCATGAAACCAGAACCCTCCCAAATAATATCTATTCAACAATAGATGAATCTTATTTCAGATTCAACATAGTGTAACAATATAACCTTTTTATACGTCTACAATCAAGTCAATATATCGGTTATTATCATGTTATTATGGCTTGTTTACTTGTATATTGTCCACTATAATGTTCGGATGGTATTTTGCAAAAGAGAAATTCTATGATTCATTTACATCTTGTTTCATTACATAATTGGAGGAACTATCGTGCTCAAAACATCGTCCCAGCATTCGCAATCGATTCATTCTGTATCCAAAGTTCATTTTGCTATTTTGATTATTGCTATTATCGTAGCTGGTATCAGTCAGGGGATGTTGTTACCTGTACTGGCTATTTTTCTGGAAAAAATGGGTGTGTCTTCAACATTAAACGGCTTAAATGCTGCTGTATTGTATATCGGTTCATTCGGCATGACACTGGTCGCAGAACGACTATTAGGCGTTTTAGGATTTAAAAAGTTAATGCTTGGCGGTTTGTTGCTGGTGCTGATTACATTACCGTTATTTCCACTGTACCCAAGTATTATTTTTTGGTTCGTATTAAGATTATTAGTCGGTGTTGGAGATAGCGCTGTTCATTATTCTGCTCAATTATGGGTATTGATGATGACGCCTTCCGAACATCGCGGTCGTAATCTTTCAATCTATGGTATGTCGTATGGTATAGGTTTCAGTATCGGCCCGCTTGGAATCAAATTGCTTGATTGGGGAGTATATGCTCCGTTTCTATTACTGGCAGGATTATTCTTAATTGTGGTTATTCTGGTCATCTGGAAATTGCCACATGGAACACCAGAGAAAACCGCAACCGATGAACCTGCACAACGTCGATTTACGAAAAGTTATAGCTGGGCCTGGTATGCGCTTATTCCAGCTTTCTTGTATGGATATATGGAAGCTGCTATGAACAGTAATTTCCCTGTGTATGGATTACGAGTTGGATTTTCAACAAGTGATATTGCGTTCTTACTTCCTTTTATCGGTATCGGGGGATTAATCCTTCAGCTTCCTTTGGGGATATTAAGTGATCGGTATGGACGTAAAAAGATGTTGATGATCTGCGGAGGACTGGGTGGATTACTATTTTTATTTGTTCCGATGGCAGAAACGAATATGATCGCAATCGCTGCTATTTTTGCTTTAGCCGGTGGATTGATCGGTTCTTTCTTTTCTTTAGGACTAGCGTATGCGGCTGATATGTTACCGAAAGTGTATTTGCCTGCTGCTAACGTATTAGCTTCTTTTCATTTTAATGCAGGTAGTATTATTGGGCCAGCGCTTGGAGGAAAAGGAATAGAGATGGGTTCACCAGCTAGTTTGTTTTGGGTTTTGGGTGGTTGTTATATGATTTTTGCTGCTACTGGTTTTATATTTAAAGAAAAATCGAAATAATCAGGTACAGTAGATGGCATTTCTTTGCTTTTTCCCCTAAACTAATAAGTAATGGTTCTATGTGCATACCAAAGTGCTACAGATCAATAGGAGAAGCGATAGAAATCATACACATTCCAGTAATCACCAGATAGAGAAGGGCGGCTCACGATAGATGTCGATGATCAAAATAGAGAATCTCACAAAAACGGTCGGTGAAAATAAAACCAAAGTATTGGATCGGATTAGCCTGGAAATTCAACATGGTGAAATGATTGCTATTTTGGGGCCGAGCGGTAGCGGTAAAAGTACATTACTTAAATGTCTGGCGATGAAAGAATCATGGACAGACGGTAGCTTTCAAGTAGGCGATATCGATATTATGAAAGCAGGCTTTAGCGGTAAACGCAAAATCTCGCGTGAATGGGCTTATGTAGAACAAAGCCCTCAGCTTCATCCTGAACGAACAGCTCTTAAAAATGTATTGATTGGACAAGCTGGACAGACACCAATCTGGCGCATGCTCACAGGTATGGTGCGTTCAGACGATTATATGGGAGCGATGGATGTATTAGAAAGTCTAGGATTGCTCGACAAAGCTCATCAAAAAGCAAGCACATTAAGCGGTGGCGAACGTCAACGTGTAGCAATAGCTCGTTCTCTTGCTCATGGTGTGAAAGTCGTTCTTGCAGATGAACCTATCACAGGGCTTGATCCCAAATCTGGAGAAGATGTAATCAAAACACTGCGTGCATTATGCAGTAGTGAGCGTGTCACTATTATTACAGTGATTCCTTTAGAATTAGCAGAAAAATATGCGACTCGTATTATTGGACTGCAAGAAGGACATATTGCTTTTGATATTAAAGGTCGGAGATTGACCAGTGCAGAACGTCGATTGTTATAACAGATTTAGTTAATGAAAAGAGTGATACTATTGAAATGGAATCTATGGGTACGCTTGGCGACAATAACAACGTTATTGATCCTGTTAAGCGGTTGTGAACTCATTTCAGATCCGAAAGGGCTTATGCAATTACCGCAGTTACCTTCGGATAAGCAGACATTAAGTAGTACGATACAAGCAGCTTTACCCCCTGGTGCCAAGCTTGCCAACCCCAAAAATGGTAATGCCAATGATTGGATTCAACAAGCGGATCTTGATGGAGATGGCAAAATGGAAGCTATTGCTTTCTACACGACTTCCGATGCTCGAATCAACGGTATGATTTTTGAACAATCCGGTTCTGACTGGATTAAAAAAAGAGATATTGAAGGGCAAGGATATGTGCTGGAAAGTGTAGAAATCAAAGATATTACTCATGATGGACATAAAGATCTGATTGTTGGATATTCAAATGCGATCAATACGACGAATAGTGGTGTAGATAGCATGCAGAAAAATCTGGTGATCTATAGTTATGACAAAGGTGAGTTGAATATTGTAGACAAAAAGCCTTACACTTATTATGAGATTTTGGATATGAACGGTGATGGTGTTGATGATCTGACAACGATGTACATGAGCCGTAATAGTTATTTAACAATCACGAATTTCCGTTACAAAGATGGGTTCCAAGAAGTCGATTCGATCGATCTGGATTCAACAATTACGTTAGGATTTTATAATGTAGTCGCTGGAAAAGTATCCAAAGATCAAAATGGAATCATTATGGATCAGTTACTAGGTTCATTCTCTGGATTTACTCATTTGATTGTTATGGACAATAATAAGCTTCGAGATGTATTCCCGATTAGCAAAGCCGCTACATTCAAAGACTCTTTGATCTATAGTGATGATGTAAATGGAGATGGCATATTGGAAATTGGAATGCTACAAATTCCATTAGGCTGGGAAAATATCGAAACAAGCGAAATCCCTTATTTTATATATTATTATCAGTGGGATGGAGATAACAAACTCAAATTAGTTAGTCAGCAATACCGAGATGATCAAGGACGATTTGTGTTGAAATTTGCACCGGAATGGAACGATAAAATCACTCTCGATACGAAGTCTAACAAAGATCAAGATTTACGCTTTATATTGAAAGATACAGGAGAAAAAGTAGCAGAAGTTCGCTTCTTTACTTCAGCTCAATGGAACAATCAGACAAATAAAGATTGGGAGCTTATTACAACCTCCAATGATCAATATATTGCACTCTGGCAAAATACAAAAAATAATCTGATATTGAATTGAGGAGGTCTATTTTTATGAGTAAAGTGTTAATTATGGAAGATGAAGAATCAATCCGCAGTTTTATTATTATTAACTTGAAGCGAAATGGATTTGAAGTGATAGAGACAGAGAACGGTGAGCAAGCCTTGCATATGTTAGAAACTGTTCCTGATATTGATATTGCTTTGCTTGATGTCATGGTTCCGGGTATTGACGGTTTTGAAGTATGTCGTCGTATTCGTGAAAAAAATGAACGTATTGGTATTGTCTTTTTGACAGCTAAAGTACAAGAACAAGATAAAGTATATGCTTTATCAGTTGGTGCAGATGACCATATCAGCAAACCATTTAGCCCTACTGAATTGATTGCTCGTATTCAGTCTTTGTTACGTCGTGTCAATGTACAACGTGAATCGAATACCAAAGTATCCTTTGAATCCGGCCCATTTACACTGGATCTGATCTCCAAACAATTTAAGAAAAAAGGACAACAGATCGAATTGACACCAACCGAGTTCTCATTGGTTCAATTTTTCCTTGAAAAAGAAAATACACCGCTTAGTCGTGATCTACTGTTGGATCATGTATGGGGCAAAGAGTATATGGGTGATCCCAAAATTGTAGATGTAAATATTCGTCGTTTGCGTCAAAAAATCGAAAACAACCCGTCTGAACCTGAATTCCTACAAACGGTGTGGGGACATGGCTATAAATGGAGAGGCCGGGAGTCCTAATGATCAAAAAAGGCATTAGCCGCCAGATTGTTTTGCATTACTTTATTGTTGTATTTCTGGCGTTGCTCTTGGTAGAGTTAGTGTTTTTATTCTCTATGCGTACGTATTATTACGACAGTATTTACAATTATCTCAATAGTTCTACAGATGTACCGCAAAACTTTATCAGCGATCAGTCGAGCCCTGTGAAATATCAAGAGATTATTCAGCGTTATGAGTTAGGCGATACGGTTGAAGTTCAACTTTTGGATACTCAGGGAAATGTTTTGCAAAACTCGACCAATTTTAGAGTAGATAAGCCGATCCAGACTGGTGATATTCCACAAGCATTAGCAGGTTCTACTGGTCGCTGGATTGGTAAGCAAGCAGGTACTGGTGAAAATGTTATGGCAGTGACCAGACAAATTCAAGTGAACGGTGATAATTATCTGGTGCGTTATGTGACATCGTTAGAGCGTGTAAATCAGAAGTTATTAACGATTACTATGGTTGCTGTAGGTGTGGGAGCCGCTGTCTTAATTATTGTGCTGGTAGTAAGTCTAGGATTAGCGAATTCTATTGTGCGACCACTTAACAATATTATTGGAGTCTCTACGCTAATGGCAAAAGGGGACTTTAACGCCCGTATCAAAGGTAATTATCCTCATGAAATTGGTGAGCTTGCTTCTACTCTGAATTATATGGCGGAAGAAATTATTCGTAGTAATCAGATCAAAGACGATTTTATTTCTTCGATTTCACATGAATTACGAACACCTCTTACAGGTATTAAAGGTTGGAGTGAGACGTTAGTTTCGGGAGGATTTGATCCTGAAGAGACAAAGCTTGGTATGAGTATTATTTCTAAAGAAACCGATCGTCTGATTGGACTGGTTGAAGAAATGCTTGATTTCTCAAAATTACAACAAAATCAGATGAAAATGGTTATAGGTGAAGTGAATCTCAAAGAAGTATTACAAGAAACGATGCTGAATGTCTGGGCCAAAGCAGAACAGAAAAAAATTCAGCTCAAATTAGAACCGGGCGAACGCCCTTTTATCGTACAAGCTGATGGAAACCGTCTAAAACAGGTCTTTCTAAATATTGTCGATAATGCGATCAAATTTTCACCGGAAGAATCTACTATCTTTATTATGCTGACAGAAGTTTCACCTGAACGAGTACGCATATCGATTCAAGATGCGGGTATAGGTATTAGCCAAGAACATTTAGAAAAAGTAAAAGATCGCTTTTTCCAAGTGAATCCGAACCGAGGCGGTACAGGACTTGGGCTTGCCATCACCCAGCAGATTGTACAATTGCATAATGGAGATATGTATATTGATAGTGAACTGGAAAAAGGTACAACCGTTATGATTGAGCTACCTTTAACAAAACAACAAGAAATTTTACAGCTTACGTAAACTGATCATGTAAGGAGGAACACCATTTGACATTACAACAACCTCAAGTTGGAGATTTGCAACTTCGTATTATCCAAGCCAATGAGCAACATGCCGAACAGGTAACCTCTTTGTTAGTCAATGCGGCAGAATGGATGGAATCTCAAGGAATTGAACAATGGAAAAAGGAAATGTTTACTCCTGAATTAATCCATAGTTATTTTGCGGAGCGAGAAGTATTTCTTCTTTATGTAGATGATCGACCAGCAGCGATGTTTACTCTGCAATCAGGAGATCCCGATTACTGGCAACATCTAGATGATGATCGTTATTTATATTTGCATCGGTTGACGGTGCATCAAGATTTTCGGAGTCTTGGATTAGGTGCTATTCTGATTCAGTGGGCTACCAATTATGCATTAACATCTGGTAAAAAAGGGCTTCGATTAGATTGTATGGCGCATTTGCCTACATTGAATCGTTTTTATCAGAGTCAAGATTTTCGCTATATGGGAACTCATGATGTAAAAGGTCGCTTGGCAAGTCTCTATGAGAAGCTTCCACCCGCAGAAGATCATCAGATTCGGTTAGAATATTTTCTGGAAAAAGATTTTGATCAGTTATTAGAATGGTCAGGAGACGCTAAATTCTTGCAACAGTGGAGTGGAATAGGGTGGGAATATCCACTAGATACTTCCGATCTGGAAGCTCATATAGAAGGTGCCAATCATCCTATGTTTTCAGATCAATTGATCTATATCGTAGTCGATCGAATAACCAATCACAAAGTTGGTCATGTTGCTTTAAGTAGAATTGATCGTACTAATCGATCTGCACGTATCTCCAAATTATTAGTCGGTGATCCTGAAGCTAGAGGTAAAGGATATGGTCGCCAAATTCTTAACGAGTTATTACGGATCGGTTTTGATACGTTAGGAATGCACCGTATCACATTGGGTGTGTACGATTATAATGTATCTGCTATCAAGTTATATGAATCTTGTGGATTTAGCAAAGAAGGATTAATGCGAGATTCTTCTTGGTTAGATGGACAATATTACAGTGTGTATGAAATGAGTATTCTTGAAGATGAGTGGAGAGCATTGCAATCGCGCTCCACATTATAAATAAAAAAGCGATAGCCTGATGGCTACCGCTTTTTTATTTATAATGACTATCATTCAATAAATGAATGAACAGTATTTTATCGTAATTAAATTATAGTCCACCAGCACGTAGTCGGCTGGACTTCTCGTATACTTCTTGAAGTAAACGTGCAGGTTGTGTACGAACCACAGGTTTAGCATGAATGATTTCGTAAGGAGCCACTACTTTGATATCGTTAGCAGTACCTTTAATCACAGCGCCTTCTTTGATCACAGCACCTTCAGCAACAATAGCATATTCTACTTGAGCATGCTTGCCAACTACAGCACCAGGCATAATTACACTATGACGAACATGAGCAAACTTACCAATCTCAGCATTGTTGAATACAACAGAACGTTGTACATCACCTTCTAAAATAGCTTGGTCACTTACCATAGAACAATTCGGTACTTGACGCTCACGAACAATAGTAGTCTCTACATTTAAGCTAGGGGAGAACATCGGCCAAGCTTCATTTTTCAACTCGAATTGTTGACCGTCACTTAGAATGTCCATATGAGCTTCCCATAAGCTATCAATCGTACCAACGTCTCTCCAGTAACCCTGGAATTCGTAAGCAACAACAATTTGATGCTCAGCAAGCATTTGCGGAATAATATCTTTACCGAAGTCATGATTAGAATCTGCTTTGGTAGCATCTTCAATCAGATGACGTCTTAGGTATTGCCAGTCAAACACATAAATACCCATAGATGCCAGGTTACTTTCAGGTTGAGCAGGCTTTTCAGAGAATTTAGTAACATTCATTGAAGAGTCAGTACTCATAACACCAAAGCGACTAGCTTCTTCCCATGGTACTTCCATCACCGAAATAGTAGCTTTCGCTTGATGTTGTTCATGGTAAGCAATCATATCACTGTAATCCATATGATAAATATGATCACCAGAAAGAATCAAAACATTTTCAGGATTAAGCGCATCAAGATAAGCGATATTTTTCGTGATCGCATCGGCTGTTCCCATATATTCACCTGTTGCTTCTGAAGACAACAGAGAGATGTTCATTTGAAGATTGGATGTGGACCAAGCATCCCCTTGATCGATATGGTCATGAAGCGAAGCAGCTTCATATTGCGTCAGTACGCCGATCGTATCGATGCCTGAATTCACGCAATTACTAAGAGGAAAATCGATAATTTTGAAGTCTCCGCCAAACGGTACAGCTGGTTTGGCCACAATTGATGTAAGTGGTGCGAGTCTGCGCCCTTCTCCTCCGGCCAGCAACATAGCAACACACTTTTGATTTTTCATTAACTTTTCCCTCCAACTATATAATGACAACGCTCATGATGATGTAATAATTTATAACCTTGAAAGATATTGCTTGAAACAAGTTATTGTAAAATATTTTCATTCTTAATCTTATGTTCCCCTTTCTTCATCAAATGTAGTCTTTTCAAGTGTGCAAAATAAGGGTAATAGTTGTAGTTAGTGACTTAAATGGTTTACCTATTCTAATCAGGGCAATAATAAATTAGAATAGATAAAGAACATATCAAATGATGATAAAATGATGTATACATTTATTAGTTAGCGGGGTGATGTTTTGAGTCAAAAACGGACAGTCTACGGAGAGCCAACTCCAGAAGAGCTTTATCTTTTTCATGAAGGCACCAATTTTCATACGTATCGTCATTTTGGATCTCATGTGACATCAGAAAATGGAGAGTCCGGTGTGCGTTTTAGTGTATGGGCACCTCATGCTGCACGTGTTGGCGTAGCAGGCGATTGGAACAACTGGGATGGAGAACATTATCAATTACATAAACTTCCAAACTCGGGAGTATGGACAGGATTTTTACCGAATATTCATGAAGGCACTTTATATAAATATCATATTACTTCATCTAATGGTGATTCGTTTCTCAAAGCTGATCCGTATGCTCACTATGCTGAAGTACGTCCAGCTACAGCCTCGGTAGTTGCTTCTTTATCTGGATATACATGGAACGATGCGGTATGGAGACGCAAACGTCGTGCTCCTTATCGCAAACCACTCAATATTTATGAAATGCATTTTGGTACATGGAAACAAAAAGAAGATGGTAGCTTTTACACTTATCGTGAGCTAGCAGATTTGTTGATTCCTTATTTGGTAGATATGGGATATACGCATTTAGAATTGATGCCATTAACCGAGCATCCGTATGATCTATCATGGGGGTATCAAAGTACAGGATACTTTGCGCCAACGAGTCGTTATGGAACTCCACAAGAGCTAATGTACTTCGTAGATGCTTGTCATCAAGCGAATATTGGAGTGATTTTGGATTGGGTTCCCGGGCATTTCACCAAAGATGCACATGGACTGCGGATGTTTGATGGTACACCATTATATGAGTATGCTGATCCAGATCGAGCAGAGAAAATCGGATGGGGTACATTATCGTTTGATTTTAGCAAGCCAGAAGTTCGTTCGTTTCTGATTTCAAGCGCACTATATTGGATGGAGATGTTCCACTTTGACGGTCTGCGTGTTGATGCAGTTACCAGCATGATTCGACTTGATTTCGGTAGAGAAACAGTTGGAGGTTGGAAGCCGAATGAACAAGGTGGAGCTGAAAACAAAGAAGCTATTTTATTTTTGCAACAGCTTAACAAAACGATCTTCCAATATTACCCGCATGCGTTAATGATGGCAGAAGAATCAAGTGCATGGCCGGGTGTGACGAAGCCTGCGCATGAAAATGGACTTGGGTTTAATTATAAATGGAGTATGGGCTGGATGAATGATACGCTCGATTATATGGAATCTGATTTTGAGCAACGTCCAGAAAAGCATAATCTTTTAACATTCCCTATCACCTATGCTTTTGCTGAAAATGCTACATTACCACTGTCCCATGATGAAGTAGTACATGGCAAAAAATCGTTGTTAGATAAAATGCCGGGCGCTTATGAGCAAAAATTTGCAGGTCTGCGTCTATTGCTTGCGTATCAAATGACTCATCCGGGCAAAAAGCTGTTATTTATGGGTGGCGAATTTGGACAATTTATCGAATGGAAAGATCAAGATCAATTGGATTGGTTGTTGCTTGAGTACGATATGCATCAGAAAATGAAAAGTTATACACGTGAGCTAAATCATCTATACCTTCAATTACCTGCTCTATGGGAACAAGATCATGAGTGGCAAGGATACGAATGGTTGAATGCAGATGATGCTGCACGCAGTGTAATTACGTATATGCGTAAAGGAAAGAAAACAAACGATACACTGATTATAGCGATTAATTTCCAACCGATTCCGCAGGTGAATTATCGTGTAGGTGTACCCAAAGCAGGCACTTATGAAGAGATCTGGAATAGTGATGAACCTCGCTTTGGCGGAACAGGTGGACGAACAGAATCGTTATTATTCTCGGAGAAAGTTCCGTTCCATCAGCAAGAACAAAGTATTGAAATGACCTTACCACCACTTAGTGTCATTATTTTAAAGCGTCGAACTTCAAATAGACGCAAATTATAGAAGGAGGACATAAACGATGAATATTTTATTTGCAGCAGCAGAAGCGAATCCTTTTATCAAAACAGGGGGGCTTGCTGATGTTATAGGAGCATTACCTCAAGCACTACAAAAAGAAGGGGCAGACGTACGGATCGTCTTACCTTTTTATAAAAGTATTCCGGCACCGATTCGCGAAAAATCGGTTTTGTTGAAAGTTATTCAAGTGCAAGTGGGATGGCGTAGTCAATATTGCGGAATTATGCAATATATCGAAAATGGCGTTACAGTTTATTTGATAGATAATGAATATTATTTTGGTCGTGATGGTATCTATGGATATGGAGATGATGGAGAGCGCTTCGCATTCTTTAACCGCGCAGTGTTAGATATTTTACCTGAAGTCGATTTCCAACCGGATATTATTCATGCTCATGACTGGCATACCGGAATGGTACCAATGTTGCTTAAAGCACAATATCGTTATAACCCATTCTACGCTAACGTACACAGCGTATTTACGATTCACAATCTATTATATCAAGGCATTTTCCCTTACTCTGTTCTAGGAGATTTGCTTGGTATGGATGATCGTTATTTCCAATCAGATGGAATCGAATATCATGGAAATGTAAGCTTTATGAAAGGTGGATTGGTGTTCGCTGATCAAGTGACTACAGTAAGCCCAACATATGCTGAAGAGATCAAAATGCCATACTATGGTTATGGATTAGAAGGATTGCTTGGTTCTCTGGGAGATCGATTGCATGGAATTGTAAATGGAATCGATACGAAAAGTTATAACCCGGCAACAGATACGTATTTAACCAGTAATTATCGTAGTGCAACTGCCAAGCGTACAGCTAACAAACTAGCTTTGCAAGAAGAATTGGGATTGCCTATTGATGCCAAAATTCCTATGATTGCGATGGTTACTCGTCTGACTGAATCTAAAGGATTGGATCTAGTGACTCGTGTACTGGATGAATTTTTATATTATGATGATGTGCAATTTGTTATTTTGGGCACAGGTGAGCAAGAATACGAAGATTGGTTCCGCGAAGCAGTGGCTCGTCATTCAACCAAGCTTGCGGCGGAGATTAGATTCAGCGAAGGCGTAGCACGCCGTATCTATGCAGGTAGTGATATGTTCTTAATGCCTTCTAAGTTCGAGCCTTGTGGGATCAGTCAATTGTTAGCGATGCGTTATGGTAGTATTCCTATCGTGCGCGAAACAGGCGGATTAAATGATACTGTACAGTCATTTAACGAATTTACAGGAGAAGGTACTGGATTTACATTTGCAGCCTATAATGCTCATGATATGTTGTTTACAATTCGTCGTGCATTATCCATTTATCATCAACCAAAAGAATGGAAAAAAGTTGTGAAAAATGCGATAACCGGTGAATATAGCTGGCAGGTATCTGCGCAAGAATATTTGGAAGTGTATCGACAAGCATCGGAATCGTAAATAATTGCATTAAAGATCCAAAGTGTAACACGTAAGATGTAATAAAAGGCTACCCAAACGATATAGAATAACGGGTAGCCTTTTGTTATTTTCAACATTATTAATATGCTAATCATTCATATCTATAGATCAATCGAGAGTTAGAACGTGTTCTTGCTTTGGATTAAGCTATAGATTATCTCAATCATTGGTAAGGAGTGAGGCAGCGATGTTAAGCCTAACAAGCGCAAAGTGGGAACTTTTAGATGGGCCTTATGGTAACGGTGGACATATTCCATTGCAAATTCAGCACTTACAACAAGACTACGATCAAGAACAAGCAACAGCTTTATATTATGAAGAGTTGTATCATCAAAATACGATCTATCCTTGTACATATGTAACAGTACCTTATTTAGTAGAGCTGGCTTTACATACTTCAGAACATTACATTCTTACAGATATTTATATCGTATGTGGCCTGTTTGAAGCATGGAATCAGCTACCCCTTTCGTCATATAACGAAGATGTTGCAGATGCCTGGCGTTCTTATTTTGCAGATTTTGATGAAAATGAAGTCAAAGATATCTATCAATCATATACAGATTCACTTATACAGCTTCAGCAACGTATGGCAGAAGTGAGAATGCAGATCGATCAAGTAGAAGAAAGTGAAAAAATGTATATATTATCTGCAACAGCAGCTTTGCATGGATATCGGCAGTGGGCAAAATGTTTGTTAACGTACAGTGATGGTGAAGAATATATATTGGATTGTTCTCACTGTGATCAACCGATCTATATTTGGCCAGCTACTGATAGCAATATTACTGAATGGCGAGCATATAGCGAAGACCCGGTTATTCATACAGAGGCTACATTTGAAAAAGTAATACCTGATCTAGAATATGAGCACCAAATGGATCTGAATTGGTTATATACGTATATGGGTTCATTACAAATGTCATCTTGGTTAGCACAGCTTCCTTATTTAGGAGGAAGAGTGAAATGTCCTCACTGTTCTGACGATATATGTGTAAAGGAACAATTGTTACAACAGTTTTCCTAGCCCTATGTATTGTGATCAATTTCATTATAGTAGGCTACAGCATTGCTCAACATAAGGGAGCGTTAGAAAGATATGAGCGAAGTAACGATAAGCACAGAAGAATATGAAAGACTATTATCAAATGAAAAGCATTACCACAATATTATTAATTATTCTAATGACTTAATCAGTCGTCATCGTATAGACAAAGGATCGACATATATTTCTATGTCTAATGTAGCTTATGAAATGATGGGCTACCTGCCTGAAGAGTTAAAAGGTACTAGTGGATTTAGTTATATTCATCCTGATGATGTAGAACAAGTAATAGAACATATCAATATGAGCTTGATTATTAGCCATTATGCTACAGCGGCATATCGTATTTTGCGTAAAGATGGCTCTTATTTCTGGGCGGAGTCTGTCTGCCGTTATGTCTATGATGAGTATGGCAAAGAAATTGAGGTATTAGCAGTCACCCGGGATATTACTGAACGTAAATTGATTGAAGAACAACTACAACAAAATGAATGGCAAATGCGTCTGATTACCAATCACACCTCGGACTTTATTTCACGTCATAAAGCATCAGACAATCTTGAGTATTTATATGCTTCGCCGGCTTGTAAAACATTATTAGGTTATGAGCCTGAAGAAATGTTAGGCAAAGATGGGCTTAGCTATGTACATGAAGAAGACGTAGAGAAAGTACGAGACTACTTAATCTCTGTGCAACAGGTTCAAGTTGATCCAGAAGCGGTAATTTTTCGGTTCCGGCGCAAAGATGGAACGTATATGTGGTCTGAAACGACTTGTCGTTATACGTATACCGATCAAGGCGAATTTGAATATGTGGTAGCTGTGTCACGTGATATTACCGAACGACGCGAACAAGAGAAAAGAATGCGTGAAAGTGAAAGTCGCTATAAATCTTTATTTGAACATAATCCTATCGGCATTAACGCATTAAGTATGGATGGAACCTATCTGTCTATGAATAAAAGCATGGAACAGCTTTTAGGTTATACAAATGAGGATTTGAGAAATAAACCTTTTGAACCTGTTGCTCATCCTGATGATCTCGCTAAAACCAACTATCATTTTGAGTTAGCCAAAAAAGGCGAGACACAGACATACGAAATACGTACTTTTCACAAAGATGGTCATATTATTGAAGTACATGTTACCAATGTACCGATCTATGTGGAAAATGAAGTCGTAGGTGTCTACGGGATTATTAACGATATTACAGAACGCAATCATTATCTAGCTAAAATCAAAAATCTAAGCAATCAACAAGAGCTTATTCTGAACTCGGTATCTGAAGGGATATTCGGAGTCGATCTGGAAGGTAATACCACATTTATTAATCCGGCTGGATCAGCGATGTTAGGCTATGATGTGGATGCTATGATGAATGAGTATCACTTGAAGCAAATCGAGCAAAGTGAGCCAGACGGTAGTCCATCACTAGCAGGGGATACACCGATTCTACGTTCTCTTTCAGACGGTCAACCTCTTTATCGGGAAGAAGCAGTACTATGGCGACAAGATAATTCAAGCTTCCTTGCGTCTTATCGTGTAACCCCTATTATAGATAATGGAGAGCGTGTAGGGGCTGTTATCGTATTTCAAGATCGCACTGAAGAAAATGAAGTTATACGAGCTCGTGAAGTTGCCGAACAAGCAGACCGCGCCAAATCGGAATTTTTAGCGATTATTAGCCATGAATTGCGTACGCCTATGAACGGGATGATCGGCATGATTGAGCTATTATTTGATACGTTAGAAACGCAAGAACAACGTGAATATGCAGAGATTATTATGGATAGTAATAATGCATTACTTAAAATTCTAAATGAATTACTGGATTTTAGTAAAATCGAAGCTGGACGTATGGAACTGGAATACAGTGAAGTAAGTATTCAGCATTTGTTAGATCAGGTGACCGATATTTTTGCGATGCCTGTACAAGAAAAGAAACTATTTATTAATACGCATATCGATCCTAGATTGCCTTCCTATCTAATCGGAGACGAAGATCGATTACGACAAGTTCTTATTAATCTGGTCGGCAATGCAGTCAAATTCACAGATAACGGTGGAGTTCTTATTTCGGCTCACTTGAAGCCACAAAATAATGCTCAATCTATTGTTATCGAATTCTCTGTGCAAGATACAGGGCATGGTATACCAGAAGATCAACAAGCGAAGTTATTTCAACCGTTCTCCCAGATCGGTACAGCGACCAATCGCAGATATGGTGGAACAGGGCTTGGATTATCGATTTGCAAAAAGATTATTGAGTTAATGGGCGGTTCTATTCGTGTAGAAAGTAATAGCAATCGTGGAGCGACTTTTGCATTTACCCTCACACTGAATGCAGCCGATTATCCCGAAATTCCAACAGCAGAACAGTTGTTACCTGCTACACCATCTGTTCCTAGTTCATTATATGGCCCATTGCGTATATTGGTAGCTGAAGATAATGAAACCAACCAAAAAGTATTGCTAACCATTTTAAGTAAACGAGGATATCAAGCAGATCTTGTAGAAAATGGTGCGGCCGCTGTGGAAGCGACCAATCGCAAGTCATATGATCTGGTCTTTATGGATGTGAATATGCCGATTATGGATGGTCTGGAAGCCACCCGTCGTATTCGTCAACAACATCGTCACAAGCCTACACCGATTATTGTGGCTGTTACTGCATTTGCTCGTAAAGAAGAACAGTTATTGTGTATGGAAAGTGGGATGCAAGATTTTGTTTCTAAGCCACTGCGTATTACTGATATTGAAGCACAGTTAGAGAAGTGGTCAGAGTATATTCGCAATCATGCTAACGATAGAAAATAATAATATCACAACAAAGAAACTCTCTTAATGCTAGAGAGTTTTTTTGTTCACTATTTTATATGGAAAGTAAGCTTTTGGATCTTTACCATTCAAAGGTTTGTTCTCGAAAGTCGGAAGGAGTACATCCTGTTTCTCTTTTGAAAAATTTACTAAAATGGGTTGGTTCCTTAAAGTTAAGGTGTTCTGCAATTTGGTTAATAGATTGATCGGTATGCACAAGTAATCGTTTTGCTTCCAAAATCATTCGAGCAGAAATAAAAGCTTTGGCAGTCATGCCGGTTGCTTCTATGGTAGCTCTTGTTAACGTTTTTTCAGTACAATTTAAATAGTGAGCATACTCGCTGACATGACTCCATTCAGTAAAATGTGTCTCAACAAGCTTGTGGAAATGAATAAAACGTTGTGACAATTGAGTATATGTCATAGAATGAACATTTTTGTGCAAAATATGAAGCCATGTCATTAAAGCATACAGTTGATAACGTAATAACATATGGACATCTTCAGTTGGTTCTGGGATCAGAGAGTCTTCTGTCATTCTAGTAATCGAATGAACAGCTCGTGCCAATTCTGTCTTCGTTAGTGTTAGCACTTTGGGTAGTCTTTCAATATCAAAAGCTAGCTTGTGCTCATTTAAAGTTGAAGTCATAGGGATCAGAAACTCAGAACGAAATAAAATAATCCAACCTTCCCAATCTTCATCTTTTCCCAAGTTATGGACTTGATTAGGAGAGACCACAAGTAAAGTTCCAGATTTACATAAAACCGGTTCAAAATTAATCCATTGAGTACATTCGCCTTGAGTTACACAAATAAGCATATAGAATTTATATCTATACGTAATGTACATTCTTCCTTCAAGTGTACGCTTTTTCAATTCGGAAAAACTGAAAATTTCTAAGTCGTATGAATAAGGTGACGGCGGCTTATATCCTAAGGGTTCTATTTTGGAATCACTATTCAGTTTAAAATTCATAGTATATCTTTCCTTTCATTGATAAGAGGCAAAACAATAGAATGTCCATTTTATATCTTTTTTAGTCCTTATATAACCTTTATTTCATATCAAAAATTACCTAAAATGATCATATAGTATCTTATCAATATAACACAAAAAAGGAGTTTGAAAAATGAACACGATGAACCAGAACGAAATTGCTGAAATTGTCATGAATATCGAGCGCGCAAATAATGAGCGTTGGAATCAGGGAGATTGCTACGGTTACTTGGATAGTTATAGTGACGACATCAGTTACTTTGATCCAATTACTGAAAAACTTCTCGTGGGTAAAGAAGCTGTAGAAAAGCATATTTTGGCACACTATAAAAATCCGAATATTATCCGAAGCGAATATATTGATCCAGATGTAGCTATTAGCGAAGCTGGTGATCTCGCTGTACTGAGTTACAATTTACGTAATTTTGTAGCAGGAGAACATGGAGAAGAACAACTTCAGAATTTTTGGAACTCAACAGCAGTTTTTCGCCAAATTAATGGTAAGTGGCGCACAGTCAATGCTCACTGGTCTTTCGTCCAACATCCAGGAATTTTATCAAGACCGAATTCGTTTTAAAAGAAAGATGATAGATAGCATATTAAAAAGAACTCTCTTATTTATTAGGAGAGTTCTTTTTCTAGCTATGATACGTTACAGCGTACCACTTGCTGAATCCATATATGTTATTTTAATACAATAAATATTAAATATACTCTAGAGGTGGAAAACGGTGAAAAAAATTATTGTAATACCACAAGGTGAACAATATGCTAAGTATGTGGAAATAGGGTTGCTGATAGATCAATCATATGCGATTACATTAGGAGAAGAACATGTGCATCTGGTTAAAGTAAAGCCTACTACACAAGCAGATATTTATATTGCAGAGCAACCGTATAGTTTTATAACCATTGCTGTAGGTACATATGGAATTGAAGATTTACCTATCCTTCTTAAAAAACTGAAAAGCGTGTCAGGATATGCACTATTAACCAAGTATCATCATGTAGAAGATGATTATTTTAATCTAGCAGAATAATTATGAGTAGAAAGAAGGGAAGTTAATGAACATTCATTCTTCAAATCATCATAGTCATAAAATGAAATGGCTTCGAAATGCTATTGTGAGTGTAGCAGTCATTGGATGGTTAGGTAGTGTGTTTACAATAGGATCAAGACAAAGTGAGGCGACTATCCAAGCACCTCTACATCCAATTATCATAATTCATATTTTGTAATCGGTACTCCTAAGCTAGTGATAGCAGTAGTTGCAGGTGCTAGTGTTGGCATGGGTGTAGGTATACCATTTACTGCGAAATTATATACTAATATGTTAAGTTCTATAAAATGAAATATTATGTAGCGATCTAAGTATTATTGGTTATAAATAAAACCAATATAAACCAATGCTGCTAAACAAACCAAACATCCAAGAACAGCTAAAATTCGATGAAACTTAGGATACTTTTGCGGATTGATCGTAGAAAATTCGATGACTTGTGTTAATGTAAGTACAAAGTAGGCAAAAGCTGCTAAAGCCAGTAACCCAATAGCTTGCGGATAAACTAATCTCAATAGCAAACAAATCACCGCTACAATAGGACAAGTGATAAAAATAATCTTAAATAGTCGCTTCATCGTCAATACTCCATTTCGTATTATTTAGAAGATGTGGAAGGTTTATTTAGCACAAAAAAAGTAGCAACCAATATACATAACAAACCACCTAACCACCCTATAGTTGGAGCATAAGCAAATATATTTTTGCTGTACATTCCCAGAAGAATCAAGCATACACCTGCTAAAATGAACCCAATTACTTTACGTTGTAGCAACATATATTCGTCCTCCTTACATCATCAAGTACCTACAATAATCTAATATTATCAAAAAAAAAGAGAATCATTACTAAAATATAACGTCTTAGCTAGCATAAGAGATTTAATGTAATCGATTTTTTGAAATGAGGAAAGCTGATGATTGTCAATTCTAGAATGGAACAATATTTGAGTCATTTATTAGATGAACAAACCAACCAAATGAATATATCTATTGATCAAGCAGAAATTCAAAATCTGTAACGCCTTATTTTTTTGAGTGGGATCAATGTGTTCTTCTAAAACAATCCAGTGTAGAAGAATTACCTGTTTCTTTTGTACCTAATTCATATTTATTGGATCGAACCGCCTTTGAAGCCTATTATAATCATATACACTTAAATGATTGCATAAATTCAACTTCTGGATCATATCATTTATTACAAACTGCTATTGAAATTATCGAAATCTGGAAAATAACGTTGTCTAATCAATTTAAAAATAGAAAAAGATTTATCATTATATTGTCCTATGATGGGGAGGACTGTGTTTTACGATTTCATACATTAAGAGAAGAAGAACGTTCATGGTTAAACGTAGATTCATTAGAATCGTATGCAGAAGGAATTATGATGATAGAAGTATAATAAGATGTGTCATTGAAAGAACCATAATACAATAGCATCTCTATGAATAAGTTCCCGATATTTTCTACATGTTCAATATGATTTCGAGTTTCAAAGTATAGATTATGTAACATGAAAAAGGCGATTTTTGCTATCTGACTCGTTTTCTTATAGAATAGTCACGTAACAATGAACGCTATGTGTCTTTTTTTGGTTAATCATGATAGTGAGACATGAAGGCAGTCAGCTATATTTACACAACAGAGAGGAATGTACGCATGAAAAAAGTAAAAACATTACGAACGGTGAGCATTATGCTCATGCTAGGAGCATCGCTCACAGCTGTACATACAGCTTCTGCTGATCCATTGAAAGTGGATAATGCTTTTTTTGAAAAACAAAAGCAAGTGGTGATGGATCAGACTACGACTCATTCCAGTAATGATACAAGTGCATCCAAAGAAGTGCAAAAGCTTGAAAATGCCGATTACTTGTATATGAGTGAAGATGGTCAGGTGTATAGTTCCAAGCGTGGTTATTTAGGAGCAGCTAAAAAAGATGATGATCTGGAAGCTTCACGTGTTGGCGATCAACCGAGTCCACCCATCAGTGGCAATGGGCCTGCCGTTAAAGATGTAAATGGAGGCACAACCGGAGCTTTTGAACGTAAGCAATTAGCATACTCTGGCTTTGATAGTATTACATCAGATATCACTCTTCCTAAAGTAAGTGGTCTAGGTGCAGGCGAACAACCATGGGTGTATTATGGATTTGATTCTGATAATGCTTCGATTGAAGCAGGTTATGCGTATCAGACAGGTACTTTTAGATGGTTGCCGTATATTCGTTCCAATGGGTTTTATTATGCCGATTCTGCTTACCAGAAGTATGATGGTAATCGTATCAACAGCGTACAATTTTATCTAGCCAAAACAGCAACATCAGATACGTATTACAATGCGTATATGGTCGTAGGTGGAACGCAAGTAACGATTGCTCCGACTAAATTTACCGATAGTGATGCTCAATCCACTTCAGTAAAGAAAGTTACTTCAATTGCTAAAAAAGCTTTTGATGGTACAAATATTGAAGGGCGCACGATGAACCAACGTTATGATAATGTACAAGTGTCTTTATTTTATCAAGACCAAGCGTATCCATGGACACAATATCCAGAGTCTAGCGATTTTAAAAACAACAAATGGTACGGAACAATCGATAATCCTATCTCGTATGTACATCGCGATTGGGATAGCACCTCGATTTATAAAGATACCAACTAATGTATCGTCACAATCTTCTATAAAACAAAAGGAAGCCGATATGTACGATCAGGCTTCCTTTTTGTATATTTTTGTCCAAATAGAAGATCAGTGGATTGCTACTATTGTTAGATCTGATCTATACCGTACCTAGATAAAGCTTTGGTAGACGCATCGAATAATCGCCATTGCAGATAATTATTTTCAAGTACAACAACACGCTTACCGAGTGAACGTAACTTGCTAAGCACATAATGTGTTTCACTACCATCAAATACAAGATGGATGCGGTAGGTCTGTGTATCTTCACTGAATTTCACTTGTTTCTCAAAGCATGAAAAAGCATGCAAAATACGACTGAGTTCTATATTGTATTGAGGCAGGATTTGGATTAAAGCTTGATGCTGATTCGCTGTTGCTTTCTGCTCCATATACTGCTGAATCTGATTGTATTGAGTGCTCTCGATAGCAGGGAGATCTTCAATTTGGGTAATCCGTATCAATCTTGTAGTCATCGCTACTTGAGAACGCAAATTGTACCAGATTAGATACCATTCACGCTTGACCATAGAAAATTCTAAACGCCAGGGAACCGCAGGTTGCATCCCTGTGACTTGTCCATGTTTGTTCTCATACTGGATAGATACACATTCTTGTTGACGGATACTTTTTCGTAAAGGCTGAATTAACGTATGATACATATGATGGTGATGACTACCTGCTTTTTCGACCAATGCAGGCTGAAAAAGAAGTTGTTGCTCTTCTGGTATACAATCTATGATTTTGGCAATCAGGTCAGCAGATAATGCTTCACTAGAAATAGGATGATTTAACATCGTTTTGAGCCATATCCGTTCTTGAGTGGTTAACGTATACGTTCCATGTTCTTCTAAGACTGATGTTAATTGATAACTAAAAATCTTCTCGAACAGATTCATAATAAGCTTGAATCTCCTTCCATTCATCGATCAACGACTGACGTAATTCTGCGGGAGCCAGCACTTCACAGCTCGAACCAAAGCTACGTAGCCATGGTCTAATCTCGATATATCCATTCACTTGGATCTCATATACAAACCATTCATCGTTCTCATCTGTAATTTGTCCCCATTGTCCTTGCAATACGACACGCTCACGAATAAAATCTGTTGGTAATGGATCTGCTTTGTAAAAGCGTGCTTGCACTGTAATCGTATCTCCCGTATCGACTAACCAGCTATATTGCGTTTTACGTTGTAACTTTGCCAGATACTTTGCAACATGTTCTTCAGATTGTTGCTCTTCTTCTACAATATCAACCATACCGCTCATACGAAATTTAACGATTTGTCCTTTGGGATTAACACCAAGCAGATACCAGCGACCATATTGATGATCATAGACCACTTGTAGGGGCAACACGATATGCCGGTGCACAACCGTATTTTCATCGGTAAATAAAGGATTGGTCTGGCGCGCACTGTAATTATTTTTGACTTTAGTAGAAAAGTATTGAAACGATATTTGTCGCCGTACACGAATCATCTGAAGCAATGTATATAGGTGTGCTTCATCCAGAATACGAGCATCATAATGATATTTATAATGAAACGGTTCAATTAATCGCTGATCCCATTGTTCAGCAGGTATCGTAGCTTGAAGTGCTTTTTTGAGATTATCACGCAGTAAATATCCTTGCACTGAAGGAATTTGTGTATTTGCCATAATATCTACAAATTCATACAATTCGATCAATTCAGCTTGAGAGAGACAATCGGTTAGATCATTATTGAGGCGATAGTAATATGGACGAGTGCCGGGTTCACGACAAATCACACCGATCTCTTCTAAATATCGCAGATCCGAACGAATCGTTTTCTCGTCCGGTGGAACAGTATCACTATCGATCAGTTGCTCATCACAATAGACTAATAGCTGGGTGGCAGTCATTGTTTGCTGTTTTAAAGCAGTCAAAATCATAGGCAAGCGCTGACTTTCTGATTCTTTGATCGATTTGGCTCGATATAGAAACAGTAGGGTAGGTTCAGCGGAATCAACATAGCTATAACGAAATAGATCGTTTAGATCTTGCTCTCCATTAACTTCGCGTAATTTACGAATTGTTTTATCAAAAGTATGTATAGAAATGCCCAATCTACCAGCAAATTGTTGTCGATTATACGCATTGCCTGTCAAAGCTAACATGCGTAGATATTGAATTTCTTTATCAAAACTTTCTTTAGTCATTTGTGTTCCTCCAAGCATTTATTTCTATATGTTAGTGTTGTACAGGTTCTCTATGAAATCAAGCTTTTTATTATTCTATACAAGTCGCCATACTTTTGCCCTGTTCGCTAGATCGATAACATGAGAAGATGAATTCATCAAAGAGAGAGCAACAAAAGCATAACGCTTACGTTAGTTCATCGTATATCCGAGGCGTTCGAAAGGGTTACTTCGACTTCTAATCGACAGGTCGCTGGTTCGAGTCCAGCTTCCGCTGTATATAGCGGAATAGCTCAGAGGTAGAGCGGTACACGTACCTTTTCACCTTTTTCTTCGGATATACTTTTTAATAGTAGATGTATAGGAACATAGATAAGCACATAAATAGCCGAGGCGCTTGAAAGGGTTACTTCGCATTCATGGCGTACGGTGGCCGGTTCGAATCCGAATTCCGCTATATGGCGGAATATCTCAATGGTAGAGACGTATTTTACACCTTTTCAGCTTACTTCCTCGGTTACATATCATACTTTATAAGGAGGCGAACAGAATGAGCCAGGCAAAAGATATTTTTCAACAAGCAATACCACAAATGTTAAACCGAGCAGTCTATCCCGCATATGAGCGCAATCTGCGAGAACGTTATTTACAAACATTGTTAACGAATACGTTAGGAAATACGGTATATGCTAACAATGGTGAGCTATTAATCGAAGCTACAGTACTACATCAAGAAATGAGTGAACTTGATCCTGAATTTATGGCAAAAGCATTGGTATTTGCACGTAATCAAGGATATATGAGACTACAACCACTTTATGGCTTAGCAATCTTGTCTAAAGTTAGTCCTCAACTGTTCGCCCGTATTTTTGCACAAGTTGTACGTATTCCTTCAGATCTAACTGAATTTTTGACTATTTTGGAAAGTATCGGTCGTGGACAGGGTGGACGTGCAGTGAAGCGTCAAGTTGCTTTATTTCTAAATCGCACTTCTGAATACTGGGCGTTAAAATATAACGGTCGTGGTCGTGGATTCAATCTGAGCGATGCTATAGTGACTTCCCATCCTATCCCTATAGATGTTAAGCAACAAGCATTATTCCGCTATCTGCGAGGACATGAGACAAATCTTGCATTAATTCCGCAGATCGAAGCAATGGAAAAACTCAAAAAGGTAACCACTGATAAAGATCGTATCAAGCAGATTCAAAAAGGCAAGCTACCCTATGAAATTGTCACAAGTGTCATTACACCAACAACTAAAGTCTGGGCACATTTATTGTACCAGATGCCTGTATCTGCATTGTTACGTCATCTAAATACGCTACATCGTCATGATGTATTGGATCATCCCGAGCATTTGCAATATATACAGCAACGCTTAACAGATGTAGAAGCATTACGTAAAGCCAAGATTTTACCTTTTCAATTTGCCAAAGCCTACAATGAAGTAAAGCATCCTGAATTACGAGATACATTAAGCGAAGCAGTAGATTTATCGTTTGATAACTTACCTGATCTACCGGGAAGAACAGCTATCTTTTTGGATATTTCAGGTTCGATGAATGGTGAGTATTTACAGACAGGTGCTGTATTTGCTTATGCATTGTACAAAAAAACTAAAGGGAATTCTTTATTCTGGTTATTTAATACAACTGTACATGATGCCAAACCTTCACGTCGTGATAGTATTATGGGTCAAGCTCGACAGGTCAAAGCATATGGAGGAACCAATACAGGAGCTCCTGTTAAGCAGTTAACAGATATCAAAGAAAAAGTAGATCAGATTATTATAATTACAGATGAACAGCAAAACACGGGTAGTGCTTTTTATAGTGAACTGCAAAAGTATCGCCAAAAAATAAACCCTCACACAAAAGCATTTATTGTAGATATTGCTCCATATCAGACAGCTATGGTTCCACCTAAAGATCGTCAAACGTTTTATATTTACGGTTGGAGTGATACTGTGCTTTCTTTTATCTCCCAAACGCTTAAAGGATTCCATCATATGCAACATGAAGTAGAACAGATCGATCTAGAAAAAGACCTGTAATACGCTATAATATAAGATTTGTTCCCCTTTTGTATTGTTACAATAGAAGAGGGGAATTTTCTGCGTTGTTTCAGCAATTTACATTACAGGTTTACTTTAAAGGAACAACGTATTATAATAGCAAACGTTGAGAATAATTATCATTATCATAAAAATAAAAAAGATAATAATACGGATATGAAGGAGACAGGAACATGATACTTAAAAAGCTAACCAAAACGATTTTGACGGTGGGTGCATTAACAGCGATTCTAGCAGGGTGTGGCAATACAAGCACAGCTAATCAAGCGGCTACGACTAGTATGAATACCGCCAACGCGATTACAATTCAAGATACAGTCGGTACAACGACTTTGCCAGCACCTGCACAAAAAGTTGTTGCACTGGAATGGTCATTTGCAGACGATCTATTGGCACTTGGGATAACACCTGTAGGGATTGCTGATGATGATAAGCCAGAAGCGATGACCAAATTAGCAGGTAAAGCATTTGAATATATGCCTTTAGGTAAACGTGAGACCCCTCATTTGGAAAAGATTACTGAAGCTTCGCCTGATCTAATTATTGCAGATAGCGACCGCCATACCAAAATTAAAGATCAATTGGATCAGATCGCACCTACGATTGTATTGAATAGCCGTAAAGGTTCTTATGCTGAAAGTATTGATGATTTCAAAGTCATTGCCAAAGCTGTTGGTAAGGAAAAAGAAGCAGAAGCACGTGTCAAACAGCATGATCAAATAATGGCTGATCTCAAAAAACAAGTAGAAGCGATGGGAAGTAAAAAAGTATTAATTGGTGTTGCACGTAAAGACGGATTTGATGTACATACATCTGATTCTTATGCAGGTCAGGTCATGACAGAAATGGGCTTCCAAAATGCTATCTCTAATACTGACGAACCTTATGTAGAGCTAAGCTTAGAGACGCTTACTACGCTTGATCCAGATGTGATCTTTATAGCAACGGATGATTCTGAAGCAATCACGAATAAGTGGAAAGAAACACCAGTCTGGAAAAACTTGAAAGCTGCTAAAAACAACCAAGTCTTTATGGTAGATCGTGATATCTGGACTCGATTCCGTGGCATCACACCTGCTGAGAAAATTGGACAAAATGCATTGGACTTTATCAATGGTAAAGTGAAAAGCCAATAATTGAAGTGATTGAGCTAATCACAGCAACAAAAGCTATACTTGACAGAACCCTGTTGAGTGTAGCTTTTTTGTATTATAATACTATTACAGTTAAAGGTATTTTTAGACGGTACAAATTATATATATTGGGGAGGAAAAATAAGTGGGTTTTACTGGTAAAGTTCCTTTGTTTAGAGAAGGTCATATTTTAACTAATGATAACCAATATACACTACCTTCTTTTCTAATTATAGGAGCACAAAAAGCAGGTACTACCTCTTTATATCATTATTTGATTCAGCATCCTCAGATTGAACCCGCTATTGTAAAAGAAGTTCATTATTTTGATGAACAATGGCGAAATGGAGTAGAATGGTACCAATCTCATTTTCCTTATCTGAAATTTACAGAAAGTATAACTGGTGAAGCTACACCTTATTATTTATTTCATCCTCAAGCCCCTAAGCGTGTATATCATATGCTACCAGACGTCAAACTTATTATTTTATTACGTAATCCTATAGATCGTGCGTATTCTCATTATCAAATGATGGTAAGACGTGGAATAGAAAATTTATCTTTTGAAGAAGCGGTAGCATCAGAATTGGAACGAACTGAATTAATTTATTTACAAATGATGGCAGACTCTAATTATCATAATGGTGATCTAGCAAGCTACTCGTATGTACGCCGAGGGCAATATATAGAACAAATTCGTCGTTGGTTAAAATGGTTTTCTATGGATCAGATGTGCTTTATAAATAGTGAAGAATTATTTACTAATCCTGAACAAACGTATCAAAAAGTCACTCGGTTTTTAGAACTCCCGGATGTTCAACTCGAACAGTATGAGCATTTACATGAAGGTGGTTATGACCATAAAGAAAATGAAGCTATTCGTCATACTCTTCAGCAACATTTTAAACCGTACAATGAAAGATTGTTTGAGTATTTAAATGTTTCTTATCCTTGGTAAAAAAGAGTATTCCGTATAATAACTTACGGAATACTCTTTCTTTATTTGGTATAGAAAAGATATTATCCTTTCACAGCACCAGCTACAACACCTCTAACAATATACTTTTGCAACAGAACAAATACGATAATCGAAGGCATAACTGCCATGACCATAGCCGTCATCGCATATTGCCAATCCGAGGTATACTGCCCGACAAATGTATAAGCAGCAAGCGTTAATGTTTTGGTGGCAGGTGAACCATTTACCATCAATAATGGCAATAGAAAGTCGTTCCAGATCCACATTACATCAATAATAATGATCGTAGTAGTTACCGATTGAAGTAGAGGGAAGATAACTAAGAAAAATAGTTTGAAGCCAGAAGCACCATCAATGGTAGCACTCTCATCTATTTCCCGCGGAATTCCTTTCACAAATCCATGATAAATAAATACCGCTAGTGGTGCACCGAATCCCCAATACAAAATGCCTAATCCCCATGTGCTATCTGACAAATGAAGATTTTTAGCTAATTGCAATACCGTTAACATAATCGACTGAAATGGGATTAACATCGGTATAATACAGAGCAAATAGATCATATTGCTCCACTTGGACTGGGTACGAGATAATTTGTAAGCCGCAACGGATGAAAATAAAATAATCCCAATCAGACCAATCAAAGTAATAATCGTATTATTGATAAATAAACGCGGATAATTGATATATTTCCATACATACGCATAGTTATCGAAATTAAACTGTTGGGGCATCGCAATCACATCACTCATCACTTCGGAAAAGCTTTTAAAAGAGTTGATAATTGCCAGAATAAGCGGATATAAAAACAAAAGCGACAGAATAATCATCACTATTTCTAGAATCAAGCGACCTGTTTTGGCGGATGTCATCAGGCTTCAACCTCCCTGCGTTTAAAGATACCAAGTTGAATAAATGTAATTACAAGTACCGCTATAAATAACACAAGTGCTTTGGCAGTTCCATAGCCGTATAAGTTGTTCTGGAACGTATCACGATAAATATCATAAGCGACACTGTAGGTTGTTCCACCCGGTCCACCACCGGTAAGTGATAGAATCACATCGAACACTTTGATCGAGTTCGTGAGCGCCATAAAGACCGAGATCGTAATCGATGGAGCGAGTAGAGGTAAAGTAATACTGAAAAATTTGCGAAATGCGCCTGCACCATCCACAGTAGCGGCTTCTTTGAGATCTTCAGGTACAGCCTGCAATCCTGCGATATAGATCACCATATAAAATCCAACCGATTGCCAGACCGACACACCTAGAATCGAGATAAAAGCAAGCCCGGGTTCACCTAACCAGCTCATCGCAAATATCCCCCAGCCTGTAGTGGCTCCCAGCGATTCAAATCCTTGCATAAAAATAAATTTCCAGATAAAGCCCACAATAACAAGACTCAGAATATAAGGGACAAAAAATGCCGCTCGTAGCCATGTAGTAGAACGTAACTTCATATCCAAAATCAATGCCAGTACAATCGCCAGCACATTGACCAGTACAATATACAGCACCATATATTTGATCGTGAACCATGCGGCGCTACTGAAATTCGCATCCCCTGTAAAAATTTGATGGAAATTATCCAGCCCTACAAATTTGGGATGCTTGGCGATTCCATTCCATTTGGTCAATGAATAACGTACAGTCATCACAAATGGAATATAAAAAGCAACCGCAATACAGATCAGCACCGGTAAAGTAAATATGCCAAATTGCAATCGATCAGACCATTTTCGCCCCATTTTCATTAGTTATACCTCTTTCCCGAAAATAATATCCGATATCATATTCTAGAATAAAGCGGTTACATAAAATGTATAGCTTTTTCTGATACTTGTATTATAGAATGGCGTTACGCTCTTCAAAATGGATTTAAGAAAACAGTTAAGGGTAAAAAGGTGAACAGCAAAAGAAATATCATTACAGGAGATGAACAGCAAATGGGGAGAAAAGGGAATCGTCTGCCGGTCACGAAACATCCCTATTTGGGTAGATATGTAAAGGTTACAAAGTTAAAAATAACAGCGATCTGGCATGTCTTATCCAGTCGCTTGTTGTATAAGCTAGTGATCTTATTCACATCTATTATTATTTTGGTGGTCACTTCTTTGACAGTAATCTCTTATCAGATGATTCGCAAAGAATCAGTTAAGCATAGTATTGAGAGTACAGCGAATAATCTACTGCTGGTCAATCGCAATTTACAAGATTATATGGATGGAATCGCTCAATATTCTTTGCCACAACTACAATATGATGATCTGATTCATGCGATTATGAATGAGAAGCAAGAGTATGCTTCACGTATGTATCTGGAAAATTATTTACGACGACTGTATTTTGGTCGCAGTGATCTGGATGGTATTTCTCTATATATTGTGCAAGAACAGAAGTATTATTCAGTTAGTCGTGAATCGTATAATATTGCTTCTCGTTCTGGATATGATCGAGATATTGCCAATCAACCGTGGTATAACACAGTGCTTCATCGAACCGATAATCAATACTTTCAATCCCTAGCTTTGACTCCAGCAGACAATAATCATTTGGCTCAGCCCGATAGTTTTATGGCATATCATCGTGTATTACGCTCTATCGCTTCTCGTCAACCACAAGCGATCTTAACCTTCTATGTCAATCCTTCTGCGCGAGATACGATTTTGCAAGATACTTCGATAGATGCAGGTGAACATCTTATTTTTACCGATGCCAATCATATTCCTTTTTATGTAGACGATCCTCTTTTTTATCAATCTATGTTAGCAAGTGGACTGATCAAGCAATTGCAATACCAGACTAGTGACCCTTTAACATGGACGATAGATCAGCAACGGTATATGGTCATGTACAATACATCGACTTCTAATCAATGGACATTAATGAAGCCTATTTTATATAGCCAGATTTATGAAGTGGCTAATACTACCCGTAATCTCAGTTACTTGATCGGTGCAGGATTTTTGCTACTTTCATTTGCATTAGTGACTGTATTAGCGAATGAAATCACTCGACCTTTGGGGCATTTGTCCAAGCAAATGAACCGATTTAGCAGTGGAGAATTTGAGATTGAAGCTACTGTAAAAGGACAAGACGAGATTGCTCATCTCACCAAACATTTTAACGATATGGTGCGCAATACCAATGAATTAATCAATGAGCGTTATCGAATGAAATTAGTCGAGCAAAATGCAATTTTGAAAGCGCTTGAAGCAGAGCTTAATCCTCATTTTCTGTATAATGCGTTGCAAGCAATTTCAACCAAAGCACTGCGTAGTGGCAGACTGGATATAGCGGATATGGTTGATAATCTAGCGCAGACGCTTCGTTATTGTATCGGTGGCAAAGACATTGTTATGGCAAGCGAAGAACTCAAACATATAGAACGTTATCTATCTTTGCAAAAAGCACGCTTCGGCAGTCGTTTACAGATGACAGTTCATTGGGATGATTCGTTACTTCAATTACCTATTCCCAAATTATCGATTCAATCTTTGGTCGAAAATTCAATCAAGCATGCAGTCGAACAAGTATCCGAGCCGGTTATGATTACAATTACAGCCCATTTAACAGATCAAGATGTGTTGATTACTGTACGCGATAATGGACCCGGTATTTCGCCAGATCGGTTGGAGCAGGTATTGGCATCATTTAAACAAACATTTATTGAGCGTGAAGGCAGTCATATCGGTCTTCAAAATCTGCATACCCGATTACAAATTTTATATGGTGAACAAGCGGGTTTACTGATTGCTAGCGATAAGACAGGTACCGAGTTAAGTATGCATATACCACAAGGGGGAAAGTAACATGTATCACATTTTAATTCTGGATGATGAAGAACCGTTGCGTGAAGCGATTCGTATCCTGGGAGAATGGGACAATCTGAAGATTAGTGAGATCTATGAAGCAATTAATGGACAAGAGGGATTGTCTATTTTACGCGAACATCATATTGATCTTATTATGGTCGATATGAAGATGCCAGGAATGAACGGTGTTGAATTTTTGAAAAAAGTGAAGCAGGAATATCCTGATATGCTGACCATTGTGATTAGTGGATATAACGATTTCGAATATACACATCAAGCGATTCGCTCGAACGTATTAGATTATTTGCTCAAACCTGTCAATCGACATGAATTAAACGATACATTACGCAAAGCGGTTCATCTATTGCAAGAACGTCAGCAACAGCATCAGCAGAAGATTCAACAACACCGTGCACTGCATGTGTCTTTACCCAAATTAAAAGAAAATATCTATCAATCATTAATCGACAAACGATTCAAAAAGCAAGGCAATGAAGATATGCTCGCTATGATTGGAGCAGAAGATGATACTTGTTATCATGGAGCTGTTGTTTTACGTATTCTTAATATAGAGCAAGTGCGCCGTCAGCGCTTTTATGGAGATACCAGTCTGTTATACTTTGCTATCGCTAATGTGCTGAATGAATGTACAGAAGATGATATTCAATATTTTTGTTTTGCTAATCAGCGCTTAGAACGTGAAATGATTCTGATCTATCATGCAAGACATCGTTATCCACAAGAACTTGGTTTTGCTGTACAACAACGGGTACGAAGCTTGATTCAGACTTTAGAGCATTTATTAGATCTCTATATTATAGCAGGATCAGGCACACCTTCGAATGATATTCAACAATTAGCGACAGCGTATGAGCAAGGTAAACATATGATTGAGCAAATGAATATCCTGGAGCTGAATCGCTCAATGATTATCCCTTACGAACAGCGTAATGCTATCGCAGAATCTCATAGTCTCTGTTCACGTATGCCACAGATACGCACTTTACTTGAAAATGGACATTTCCCGCAAATCCACCGCATAGCAGATGAGTTGATCGCGATGATTAAGCAGTCTCCTTATTTGAGTATGCATATGGCTGAATACAGTCTGCATGATTTTGAAGGTCAATTATATGAGATCACCAGAGAATTAGATCAGCGATTATTAGCAGATGAACCAGCTATTACGAATGCTAGAAAAGAGCGAATACAGATTCATACTCTGGATATGATGAATATTGCGCAGTGGGAGCAACATGTACACGATATTATTACGTATTATGCAGAAATGGTACGGAAATCAGGAGGGAGTCGCCAATCTTTTCATATCAGTGATATTCGAGCTTATATCGATCAGCATTACTTTGAAGAAATCAAAATTTCGATGTTCACCGATAAATATTATCTTAGTCGTGAATACCTGATGAAGTTATTTAAGCAAGAGTATCAGATGGGGATTCATGAATATGTACAGCAACTGCGAATGGACAAAGCCAAAATATTACTGAATGAAGAAGGACTCAAAATACAGGAAATTTCAGAGATGCTAGGGTATAAAGATAAAAATTATTTTAGCAAAGCTTTTCGCAATTATTATCAATTATCGCCTTCTGAATATAGAGCGCAACGATCAGCAATATCAAATAAGTAAGCGTATTCATAAATTCACTTTTTTACCCTTAATAGATTACTTATCTACATTTTTATCTGAACCGAGTTTCACTAGAATAAGATTATACAGTATAGCAGAGGCATTGGTTGATCAATGCTTGGGGCTGACTAATTTGAAATATGGGGGCATATACATGTTCAAAAAGATGATGGTCTTACCCATTACGCTTGTGCTGAGCTTATCCATGTTAGCAGCTTGTGGTAACAGTACAGATACAACAGACAAGAGCGCTTCTTCAGGTGGAAGTACAGATGGTGCTGTAACAATCAATATGTTTACCGCTTCTCCAGAGTATACAGATGCATTCAATGCTTATATCGAAGAATACAAAAAAGTAAAACCGAATGTCACGATTAATCTTGAAATTATGCAGGCTGATTACAATACAATTCTTAAATCTCGGATCGCTGCTGGAAGTACACCGGATGTGTTCCAGACTACAGCAGGAGGAGATATTGATACGTATGCTGATTACAGCGCAGACTTGACCAATGAACCGCTAGCAGCAGCTATGACAGATGCTGTGCGCACGAATATGACGTCTACAGATGGTAAAGTATTAGGCTTGCCAGTTAAAGGGAATCTATTTGCACTGATTTATAATAAAGAGTTATTTGCCAAAGCAGGCATTACCGAACCGCCTAAAACGATTGCTGAAATGGATGAAGCTATCAAAAAGCTAGAAGCTAAAGGAATCAAACCTTTTGCGAACGCTTACAAAGAGTGGTGGGTATGGAAACATATTTTCCAACATTATGTAGATGCAGCTGCACTTGATGCAGGTATGAGTTCCAAAGACTTGGTGAACAAATTTATCGCAGGTGAAACAACGATTAAAGAATATCCTGCACTATACAATAACTTCTTTGCTTTTATCGATACAACCGTACAATATGGTACAGACAAGCCGTTAGAACGTGATAGCAATGCTGAAGTAAGTGATTTTGCTTCTGGTAAAGCTGCTATGATGACAGGTAAAGGGGCTTGGGATGAAGAAGCGATTATCAAGATCAATCCTGATTTCAAAATGGGAATTATGGGTTACCCTGTGAGTGATAAAGCCGATCAATCGATGATTATTACTGGCGCAGATCAAGCATTACGTATTAACGCGGACTCTCCTGTAGCCAAAGAAACAATCGAATTTTTCAACTGGTTGTATACATCAGATTACGGTAAAAGTTGGTTCTCTCAAGTAGCAAAAGTCATTCCACCGATCAAAGACGCTCCACTTCCAGACTTGCAAATGCCTAAAGAAATGGAAGAAATCTTAAAAACCGAAAAATCTGGCGATCTATCTGTTAACTACTCATTAGATACATTCCACCAGAAATTCGGCGAGATCATGCAAGCCTATATCGGTAAAAGCAAAACCAAAGATCAAGCTGTCGAAGAAATTCAACAAGCATGGATTCAGTTAGGATCAGCCCAGTAATATAGATTGAAAAAAAGCATCTTCTTTCTCTGTTATTAATATGCAGAGGAGAAGATGCTTTTTGTAGTGGAAATAAGGTGCTTTTAGTACGTGTAAGCAAAAAGATATTTTGTATATCTAATCAAGTCCCTTTGTAATACATATTTATACTGCACGTATACGCTTAACACTTTGACGATACATTAAAATTAACAAATACGAACCGACAAAAGCACCGGTAATGAGCCAGATTGGAATACGTGGATCAAGTGTATACGCCCAACCACCGATAATGCCAGCAGGTGAAGTGAAAAGTAGGATCAATACAGACAACATAGAGAAAATTTTAGCACGTTTTTCATCATCAATCGCATTGGCTACAGCCGTTTCTAGATAAGGCGAGCTAATCATCATACCAACGGCTGCTAGAATCGTACTGATTCCAATCCAGAGTAGACTGTGCACAGGGCCGAAGACAAGCATAATATTGGAAACAACAGACAATGCAAAACCAGCCATCATCGACCGATACACAGCACCTTCCGGTATACGCGGAGTCAATAACCATAAAGTCAGCAACATAATCAATGACGAAATAGCAGGGACGAGCGAGATAATACCATCGTCAATATGTAAATAATCGGCTAGATATAGGGAAAGATATGTCGTTTTCAATGTCGTCTGAAAGTTAAACAAAATATATACGCTAAAAATCAATAACAATCCTTTACTTTGCAAAATATCATGAATCGCACCACTGTAGTCAACCAGACTTTGCTTGAGTCCCAGTTCACGTGTTTCTTTCATTTTGCGATAACCCATCTCTGTCTCACGTGTAGTTAGATGGCGACCAATAAATTGAAAAGTCATTAACACAAAAGCGATGACGTACATAATTCGCATTCCTGGAACTAATCCATATTCATATACCAACAGACCGCCCAAAGGAGCAAACAACCCGCCAATTACACCGATAATCTGAAGTAATGTAAAAATGTATGTTCGATCTTGAGGTTTCGTATCTTCGACGAGTAAGCAATAAAAAGAAGTCGCAGGAACCCGCTGAAATCCATTAATAATTGCAGCGACAAGGAAAAACCAAAAGTTTTGCGATACTGCCCATACTAGAGTAGCTACACTCCAACTAAATATATCGAAATAGAGCAGTGCTTTTTTACGCCCCATACGATCTGTCAAATAACCGCTAATAAATGAAGAAAATACTTGAAATACCAGACTGATTGTCGTGATCCAACCAATATTGGTTTCACTGATGCCTAGCTGATACATATATAATGTCGCATACGTAGCAAACATACTATAAGGAATCAGAAAAAAAGGTTCAAAGGCAAGACAGCCGCGGCTGTTGCCTTCCAAGCGTGAAAAAAAAGAACGAGCCATACAATAATCCTCCACCATATCATCTGTTTATTTTTTATTTTCTACAAATGTTTTATAAAGCGCTCTCACAAATAAAGATACAGACCCAGTCTGTATGCAACGTATGGCTCACACCCAAGATCAATGTAATTAATCTCCTCCGCCACCGCCACAACTACTTCCAGAACTATCACTACTGCAAGAACTACTGCTTGAATCGTTTCCGCTATGACTGTGAGAAGAATCATAAGAATCGCTTCCATGACTGTGATGCCCTGATCGTCCTGAACCAGAGTCTGTAGACATATATCCTGTACCACAAGAAGAACTAGCATTATACGATTGCAACGTCTGCACATCTGCTGGCAAATACTGATTCACTGCCGGGCAGAAGTGTTGTACATCATTTTGCGAATAATATACAGCAGCACAACCGGACAGACCCAGACCATAATTATCACTTGGCGAAGTGTAATTTCCGTTATCGTAGGTATGATGTTTACTTTGTTTGTTATACCGCGCCGGTGGTGTTTTTTGCAATGCTTGTTGATTGTGATCCTGAAATTGTTTGCTCAAATATAAAATGGCTGTTTTGGCTTCAGGAATATAGTTAAATGTATGACGGTTAAACAGACTATGATCGATACGATACTCATTAAAAGAATATAAGTTATTCATCGTTGAAAGTGCCAACGGATAATTGAAAAATCCATTCCACAATCTAGAGTTGGGACGAGTAATTGGGAACAGTTGCGAATACGCCCAGTCAAATAAAGCCCGTTGATCTGGCTGTGATACCGATTGTCCATGTGGAGAATGATGCAACATATATCCAAAAAAGCGATCACAGAACTGCTGATACTCACGCGTAAACATCAACATTTCATGCCAGATATCATCGACTTTACTGCTGAACATCGGCATTTGATTGAAAAGCGCACAGATCAAAAAGTAACGACGCATTTCGACCCAGCGCCAATTCCATTCTTCCTCTGTCATATCAGGATGTTCTGTCATCACACGCTGTCTTAATTGATGAGCATAATCAGCAGGCAAAGCATTTTCTAATCTAAGAACTAACGGTACACAAGGATGACCAGCAGGCACAATCGATGTAGGTGCCGCAACAGCAGACCGGAAAAAGCGCTGATTCGCTTTGATTGACCAAGAATCGCCTTGATGTCTACGAGCGATTCTACGGAACATAACAATAAACACAATAATAAAAGCTATTAATAATAAAAGATCAAAGGACATTTACAACCACTCCTGTCTTTTACAATCAGCCGATTATAAAGTTATTTTGTAGAAAACGATCTCTATAAGAAAATCATTTTTGCATTACAGTTAAGCAGACAGATACCTAGTATTATCTCTAAATGAATAAAATAATAGCTAATTACAATGTTAGAGTCCGACTGGAAATGATTACATCTTAACGTGCTGCAAATTCTTGCTTAATCTGTTGTAATAGTTCAGGTTGACTTATCACATCATACGCCGTTCCAGCCAAAATCTTGCCTCCGAATATCATCGCATCTAAAGCTTCAGGTTGCTGGGCACGATCACGGAATCCGATACTGTGCAATTCATGCTTTTCTGTAGTGACTTGAATATAAGGATGAATCGCAGGGCAGTGTGTAGATACATTTCCCAGATCAAGTGACCCAGCGTCTTTGCCACTATGAATATCAGAGCGTGCTACTCCATGCGAGACGAGATTATTAGTAAATACCTCGGATAACGTAGTGTTGGTAATTAATTCATCATACGAATATTCATAATTCGACACTTTTAAAGTACATCCTGTTTGCAAAGCAGATCCTTCAGCAATACGTTTTACTTTTTCTACAAGTTCATTGGTATATTCACGACTAGCAGAACGAACATAAAATTGAGCAGAAGCGTAGTCCGGTATAATATTAGCAGCTACTCCGCCTTGATTAATAATGCCATGAATCCGCGTGTCACTTCGTGTCTGTTGACGAAGAGCATTGATTCCATTAAACAATTGCAAAACACTATCTAGTGCATTGATACCGTGTTGTGGGCTAGCTGCGGCGTGAGCAGATTTGCCAAAGTATTCAAATTGCAAAGCATCCATCGCTAAAGAAATGCCTGATTCTTCATAGGCATAATAAGGATGTGCCATCATCGCAAAATCACAATCATCGAACAAGCCAGCTTCTGCCATCGGCACTTTAGCACCACGTGTTTCTTCTGCTGGTGTACCATAGACTCGAATCGTGCCACCGTACTCATCAACCACAGCTTTTAATCCTACTGCTGCACTGACACTCATCATACAGATGAGATGATGACCGCAAGCGTGTCCAATTTCAGGTAACGCATCATATTCGCATAACAATGCGACAACAGGTCCTGACTTTTGAGCAGTGTAAGTAGCAATAAATGCAGTCTCGATCCCTAATATAGGCGCTTCAATAGTAAAGTTATGGAATAGCAATTCTTCTTTTAATCTGGCAGATGCTTTGAACTCTTCATTACCTAGTTCAGGATTATCTCCTATATATGTAGAAACTGCTTTGAAACGTTCGGCATGTTGGTCAATCGTTGTTGCTATTTGTGATTTGAGGTTGGATGTAATAGACAATAGTATCGTCTCCTTTAGAAGTTATCATATAATGTTTCGACCAAAGTAGTATATCATAAAGTGGAACTAAACTTACGATAAAATGATTGAATAATCATACATATTCATTTATAATAACCCGGTTAGACTTTTTAATAAGGTTTCTGTAATGGATATGATTGTAGGTCAACTTACTTCGATCCGGTAGACTGGTCAAGTCTACGTGTATAATATGGAAGGGGATAAAAAATTGAAAGTATGTAAATCGTTATTTGCGGTTTGCTTTAGTGTGCTGATTGTATTTTTAGCAGTAGCACCGATAGCATCGGCTGCACAAGACACAGGTAAAAAAGTAGTTGTAGGTTTAAGTGCAGATTTTGCACCTTATGAATTTCGTAAAAATATAAATGGTAAAGATGAGATTGTAGGATCAGATATTGAGATCGCTAAGCGAGTCGCTGCTGCCGATATGGGAGCAGAACTGCAAATTCAAGATATTGCGTTTGACAGTTTGTTACCCGCGCTAGATAGCGGACGGATTGATATGATTATTTCAGGGATGACACCTACAGACGAACGTCGTCAAAATGTAGATTTCTCAGATACGTATTATATTTCTCGTCAAGTGATTGTAACTCGTGCAGAAGACAAAACGAAATATAAAACGATGGATAGTCTGAAAGGGGCTGCGATCGGTGTACAAAGAGGTTCGATTCAACAAGATATCGCAGAAGGTATTCAAGGAGCTAAATTATCTCCAGTTGATAAAGTATCTGATATTATGTTGCAGTTGGAATCGAATCGTGTAGATGCAGCAGTGATGGAAGGCCCTGTAGCAGAAGGTCAGGTGCTCAATCATCCTGATCTTGCAATCACCGATATTCAAATTCCAGATAGCGATACACCAATGGCGATTGCTGTACAAAAAGGAAATACTGAATTATTAGGTCAAATTAACAAAACATTAGCAGAACTCAAAGCTAATGATGAAATTGATAAATTCGTAGAAGCAGCTTTCAAGCTTAATTCAGGTGAAACTGATGGTGAAACAGCAGAGCAAATCAAAGATAAACCGAAGCCGAATATTTTCCAGATTTTCTGGGATTATCGTAGTTACTACTGGCAAGGCATTCAATACACATTGTTCTTATCAGCGATGGGTGTATTGTTCGGATTTATTATTGGATTGATTGTATCATTGTTACGTTTATCACAAATCTCTGTATTCCGTTGGTTAGCAATGACCTATATTGAGATTTTGCGTGGTACACCGATGCTTGTTCAATTGTTAATTATTCACTACGGTATCGCACAAGCCTTTAATATTAACTTTACCGTCTTAGAATCTGGTATTATCACATTATCCATTAATAGTTCTGCTTATCTAGCTGAAATTTTCCGTGCAGGTATTCAAGGCGTGGATCGTGGACAGACAGAAGCAGCACGTTCACTAGGTATGTCTTATGGTGCAACGATGCGTCATATTATTATTCCACAAGCGATCAAAAGTGTATTGCCAGCGATCGGTAATGAATTTGTCGTCATTATCAAAGAATCATCAATCGTTTCCTTTATCGGAGTAGCTGACTTGATGTTCCAGGCACAAGCAGTTCGTAGTATTACGTATTCTGCATTGAGCCCGTTGATTATTGCGGCAGCGATTTACTTTGTTATGACATTTATATTGTCCAAACTACTAGGTATTGTAGAACGGAGGTTGAGTGCAAGTGATCAACGTTAAAGGTCTTAAAAAGTCATACGGTAAAAATGAAGTATTAACTGGCATCGATATGGATATCGCTCAAGGTGAAGTGGTTGTTATTATTGGACCGAGTGGATCGGGTAAAAGTACATTTTTACGCTGTCTCAACTTGTTAGAGCAACCGACCGCAGGCGAGATTCATTTTGAAAATGAATTAATTACAGCGCGTAAGCATGATATTGATAATACTCGTAAAAAAATGGGAATGGTGTTCCAGCACTTTAACCTTTTTCCACATAAAACGGTATTGCAAAATCTAACGATCGCACCGATCAAAGTGAAAAAAATGAATACCAATGCGGCTAATAAAATCGCAGAAGATCTGTTACACACGGTAGGGTTAGCAGATAAATACAATGCTTACCCAAGTCAGTTATCCGGTGGACAAAAGCAACGTATTGCGATTGCGCGTGCACTGGCGATGCAACCTCATGTGATGTTGTTCGATGAACCTACATCAGCCCTTGATCCTGAGATGGTTGGTGAAGTGCTAGAAGTAATGCAGAAGCTTGCTCATGAAGGTATGACAATGGTCATAGTTACCCATGAAATGAACTTTGCGCGTGAAGTGGGCGACCGTATTATTTTTATGGATGCAGGGCAAATTGTAGAGCAAGGTACACCGGAAGAAGTATTCAGAGCTCCAAGTCATCCACGTACCCAAGACTTTTTGAGCAAAGTATTATAAATCAATAACTGTAACCTTATAAGTAAGGTGAAAATAAGCAAATGAGAAAGAGCTGATATATTTATCAGCTCTTTTTTCTGTTCATCATAGAAATAAGAAATACAGAAACTTCTCGTAAGAATGATATCAATTATTTGTTGGAACAACTTTATGAAGATTTAGTGAAAATAGCTAATATTAGTTTTGCGATGTTTTGTTGTGTTCATTTTAGTATATAATAATAAGTATGTTATTATTTATTACGATAAATTTGGCATAATACAGATCATCATATACTGTTGGAGGGAAAATAATGACTAATCTATTTACACCATACACATTCAAAAATTTAGAGCTTAAAAATCGGGTAGTTATGCCACCGATGTGTCAATATTCTGTAGATACTAAAGATGGCATGCCAAATGATTGGCATAACGTTCACTATATTAGCCGCGCTGTAGGCGGTACAGGACTTATTATTGTTGAAATGACTGCTGTACATCCAGACGGACGAATTACAGACAACGATACAGGGATCTGGGACGATTCTTTTATTCCTGCTTATCGCAAAATTGTTGATGGAGTACATCAATATGGAGCGAAGATCGGTATTCAATTAGGTCATGCTGGTCGCAAAGCAGAAGATGCTAATCCACCTGTGGCACCTTCGGCTGTTCGTTATGATGGAGATGGTTACAAAACACCTCATGAACTGACAACAGCAGAAGTTGAAGACATGATCGAAGCGTATCGTCAAGGTGCACGTCGTGCTGTAGAAGCTGGATTTGATACTGTTGAAGTGCATGGAGCACATGGTTATTTGATTCATCAATTCCATTCTCCACTTGTCAATCAACGTCAAGACGAATACGGTCAAGATCTTGCATTGTTCGGTGTACGTGTAGTAGAAGCGATTCGTGAAGTTATTCCTGCTGAGATGGCTGTAATTATGCGTGTATCTGCACGTGAATACGTTGATGGTGGATACGGTATCGATTATATTACTGACGTTTGCCGTCGTTACCAAGAAGCAGGAGTAGATATGATGCATATTTCTTCTGGTGGTGAAGGCCCTGTCGGTTCTGGTGGTATGCAAGTAGGTCCGGGATATCAAGTAGAATTAGCAACTCATATCAAAAAAGCGTTAAATATGCCTGTGATTGCGGTAGGTCTTTTGGATGAGTATGAAGTTGCTGAAAAAGTGATCGAAAACGATCAAGCTGATCTTGTAGCGGTAGGTCGAGCTATGTTACGTGATCCATACTGGGCAACACATGCTGCCAAAGAACTTCAATTAGAAGTAGAAGTTCCGGTACAATATGCACGTGGATATCATAGATAATTATACTTAAATATGTATATTTACCAAAATATTGATTATCATGTCATTGTATTTTTTGAACAATAATAAAAATTTTTTGACGCTAGATAACTGTTATGTAGAAAAAGAATAACGAATTATAAGTCATCATTTTAAAAAGCCTGTACCCTTTGTACATCAAGGGATACAGGCTCTTTTTTTGCTTAAAAGTAATAGCGGAATGCATCGTACATAGGCTGACATTCGATTATTGAAACGCTCTATTTTTGAAATCTATTTCTAAAAATTAAAATAACAAAGTGATCCAAAAATGAATCTCTTCCGTTCATCTGTGTAAGGACGACAACAAAAACTAAAACAAACACATAAAGGAGTTTTGATGATGAAAATGAAAAAATTAATAGTGCCGGTACTTAGCTTATCTTTGTTAGTTCCCACTACAGGTGCTTTTGCCGCAGATGCGACTTCAGCATCAATGCCAACTGTAAGCACCAAAGCAGCAGACCTTCGTTCGGATCTTGATTATCTATTATCTGAACATTTTGCGCTAGCTGTTGTAGCGATGACCAAAGCATATGAAGGTGCTCCTGATGCTGCACAAGCGTTAGACGCATTGGATAAAAATGCATTAGATATGCAACCTGCTATTGAGTCTTTGTATGGTAAAGAAGGCGCAGCTGAATTCGAAAGAATCTTCCGCGCTCATAATCAATACACCGATGAATTGGTAAAAGCGACCAAAATGAAAAATGAAGATGCAATCAAAGCCGCAGAAGCAAAAGTACAAGGATTTGTAGATGAATTTGCCAAATTCTTATCTACAGCAACAGGCGGTAAATTACCTGAACAAACCGCTGAAAATGCTCTTCGTCTCCATGAAGATCAAGTACAAGATGTATTTGAAAAATATGTAGCCGGTGATTATACAGGTGCTTACACCGAATATCGTGAAGGTTTGGAAACGATGTTTACCGTAAGTAAAGCGTTATCCGGTGCGATTGTAACTCAATTCCCTGCTAAATTCGATAACACTTCTGTCGACACACCAGCAGCAGATTTGCGTTCAGCACTTAATCATCTAGCAGCAGAACACTTTGCATTATCTGTACTACAAATGCAAAAACAATATAACGGTGAACCTGATTCTGATGCATTAATCGCAGCTGAAGCAGGCAATACAGCAGACTTTAAAGCAGCTATCTCATCAATCTATGGTGCAGAAGGTGCTAACCAATTTGAAAAAATTTGGGTGACCAATCATATCAAAGCACAAAGCGATTATGTAGATGCACTCAAATCAAATAACCAAACTTCTTTACAAGCTGTCAAAGATCGTATTACTGACTTCACTAAAGAATTCTCTACATTTTTAGGTACAGCTACAGCAAACAACTTGCCAGCAGATGCAGCATTAGCAGCATTACGTACACATGAAGATCAAGTGCAATCTGTGATCGATCAATATGCAGCTAAAAACTATGCAGGTGCATATACAGCAGATCGTGAAGGATACAAAACGATGTTCGGTATTGGTAAAGCATTGGGTGGTGCGATCGTAGCGCAATATCCAGATAAATTTAAAACAGCAGCAACAACACCTATGCCTACAGCGCCAACCACACAAACACCTGCACCAACACAACCAACAACAACTGCTCCTACAACATCGAATGATTCAATGATGATGGTATGGATGAAGTTGAATAGCAAACAGCTCAAAATTGGTGACAAAACAACGATGATGGATACAGCTCCAGTCGTTAAAAATGGCACAACGTATATCCCACTTCGTTACCTGGGTGAAGGAATCGGTGCTAAAGTAAGCTGGAATAAATCTGCCGGTCAAGTAACGGTAATGGCAGGCAGTGATACAATGAAATTCTGGATTAATAACAAAAAAGTAGATGTAAATGGAACTACTAAAATGTTAAGTGCAAATGCTATGGTGAATAGCGATGGCAGAACACTAGTACCTTTACGTTCGATTACTGAATTATTAGGTTGGGACGTAAAATGGAACAAAGCAGATGGTTCGATTACGTTAACAAAATCGATGTAAGATAGCGTTCACTACTAGTGAGATATTCGGTTATGCCCATAGCCAACCCATCTCGGTGTGATTGACGCCTATATAAATAAAAACACTCTTGGTCTTATCGACCGAGAGTGTTTTTTTAGTTTCAAATATGTTTAATTTTATATGTATAGATTGCAATGAGCAGGGTGATATAGACGAAAGACCCATAATCCCGTAAAATAGGTAGTATAAGGAACCTATTGGTGTTTATATGCAGTCATATAGTCAGAATATAGAACGATGAATAGCGGTCAAATTACAAATTATTGAAACGTTAAATATCATGCTTCGTATTATGATCTATCATTGACACGACAATAGTGATCAATTATTAAATTGGAGGTAATTATTTATGTCTATTTTCAAAAGATTACGTGATCTAACTTTATCCAATGTGTTTGCTTTGATTGAGAAGGCAGAAGATCCTATTAAAATGACAGATCAATATATTCGTGATATGTCTGCTGACCTTGAAGATGCAGAGAAAGCTGTTGCATCACAGATCGCTATTGAGAAACGTTTCAAACAATCGTATGAAGAGCAAGAAGCATTGGTCAAAAAACGTGAAGAGCAAGCACATATGGCTGCTCAAGCGCAAAATATTGATCTGGCTCGTCGTGCACTAGAAGAAAAGAAAAAACGCTGAAGCCAAACGTGATGAGTTCAAAGCGAACTATGAGCAAAACAAAGCTTCTGCTGATAATCTTCGTGCCAAATTAAATGAAATGCGTAAGCAATTGACTGAAATGAAAAACAAACGTGATACATTAATCGCTCGTTATCAAGCAGCCAAAGCGCAAAAAGAAATCAATCATGCAATGAGCGAATTTAGCTCTGACTCTGCAACATCTGGCTTGAAACGTATGGAAGAAAAAATGCTACAAATGGAAGCTCAAGCACAAGCGAGTGAAGAAGTGAATGGTCAGAACAAATCACTAGATGATGAGTTCGCATCGCTTGGTAAAGACAAAGCTGTTGAAGATGAATTAGCAGCATTGATGAAACAATACGAAAACAAATCTTAATTTCATCCCAATATAAATTAGGCTATTCTTATATCTTATTACAAAGCGAAGGTCGGAACGATACAGCTTGTTCTCCTTCGCTTTTTGTATGGATTTTTGATGAATCGTGATTGGTTGATGATGTTAATTGATATGCCGAAAATAGTACACGCTTTAATACGCTACAAATAGTTTTACAATGTTGAATATGTGGAGGATGTCTAGTATGAGTTGGAACATTTTAGGGTCAATCGCGGTATGGACAGCAGTAGGAGCAGTACTTTTATTTGTTTTGATGTATGTCGATTCCTTATTTACCAAGTACAAAGATATTGCAGAAATTAAAGCAGGAAATAATGCAGTCGCAACTCGTTTGGTTATGAAGTTATTTGCTCAAGGGTATATCTTATCGGTAGCGATCGGTACATCATGGAGTCTTGGCGAAGCTGTTCTTGTGTCTGTGGTATCATTTGTAATCTTATTAATCTTAGAATTAATCGTACGCTTCTTATTGAAACAAATGATGGGTCTTGATCTAGATGAAGGCACTAAGCAAGGTCAAATCGGTTACGGTTTACTTGGCGGAGCATTGCAAATTGTAGGTGCATTGATTATTTCAGCTTCATTATAAAAGATCACGAAAGGAAGAGTGACGATGGGATTGTGGAAAAGACTTACAAACCTCGTATCAAAGCCTGAACCGGCTAAAGTTGAAAAAAGCCCGATGGACTTGAGTGTTGGGGATATTTGTGAAGTATCATTGGTTACATATGAAGTTAAAGGAAGCGTTCGTAACCGCGCTCGTAATGCAGTGGTTCTTACGATACAAGATGGCAATGCGATTGCTTATCTGCATATCGAAGAGCGAGAAACGGTACGCTATGCTCTGTATTATCCAATTGATGGCGGTCTTGAAGATTCAAGTCAAGTACCTAGCCATATTGAAATGGATGATACCGATTATTACTTAGAAGAACAATATGAAGGAACAGTGATATCTACAGGCAGAACACCAGCGTTACAAAGTGGAGATCAATCGGTATGGCAATATCAATCAGATGATCGTAAATTACTTCGTGTCGAATGGCAAGCTGGACGTTTTACTTTGTATGAAGGAGAATTCGTACTTAACGGAGACGTTCATGTTATCCGTGCTAGTTAGGAGCGAAGAAGAATGAAACAACGTGCATCATGGTTGCTCAAAATCGCAATAATGCTTGCCTTATTAACTTCATTATTATCAGGCTGTGGTAATTCCAAAGTTGAAGTCAATTATCCACTGGAATCTGTAAGTAGAGATGGCGATTCGACTTCATACGTATACCGGGCAGCAGGAGAGACCGTTCCTGTAGTTGCAGAGCAATTATCGGATCAACGCACACCGCAAGAGATGAGTGTACAAGATCCTGAGCGGATGTTTTTGGTCTATGATAATGAATTGATCCAAGTTCAACAAGACCCTGAGAAAAAAGAAGATACTTTGATAGAAGTCGATTCGGACAAATATGTTGCTCGAAATTATGATTCTAGCTTTTTACAAGGGTATCTTACAGCGAGTATTATCAGTAATTTATTTAACTCATTCGGTGGATATCATTATGGTGGCAGTTATCGTGGATATACAACGTACAACACCTATAAGCCCACGATCCAATACAAAAAACCAACCGCTCAAGATATCAAACAAGCTCCACCTTTAACAGTGAACAAATCAGGTTCTATCTTCAAGCGTGGCACATCTTCTAGTTCCAAGCGTTCTAAAGATAGCGGTAGTATTTTCAATCGTGGTTCCTCTTCTTCCAATGGATCAAGTGGAACAATCAATCGAGGCAGCCGCTCAGATTCGTCAGGTGGTGGATTCTTTTCTCCTTCACGTAGCAGTAAACCGAAGACCAGCTCAGGATCAGGCAAAATACGCAAGCGAGGTCGAAGGTAGTCTGTCAAACGTATAAGTGTAGAAATAGGATGATCGATACAAGCTCCACCTTTTATATTATTGTATATTTCATCTGCTAAAAGACCGTATCCATATTATGGGGTACGGTTTTTTTGACTTTTTTGACTTTATTGAATGACTGTATAGCTATCCTATTGTAGGTAAACTATCTATAATCTTCAACTAGATAAATCTACAGGTAAATCTAAATAAAGATTATTTTAGTAGGGGTATATGATTTGGTAGTATTAAATGACTTATTTTTTATACGGAATGATAAAATAAAATATCATTACATGAAAAATTCATAATAATAAATCAAAAAAAGATCTCAACCCCAACCCTATAAACCTTAAATGCCAAACCAAGTTCTCGTATCAAAGGATTTCTATATAAAATAAATATCTACTATAAATGATTCAATAAATAACGTGGAGTGAATATACATAATAGCTCTATTGATCTGCTTTTAAATGAACAACAAAACTTGCATGATCTTTGATGTTAGTCTATAAAAGAAAAGAATAGAAAAGTATATACATGCCAAATAGCTACATACAGGAGGAACATCGATATGAAGGAACCACAATCATCGTTATTCGATAAACAGGAAAGTTCAAATCCTGTTGACCATAATCCAGCTAAATTTAACCGTAAGCCTATTACTCCAGCAACTGCACAACAAAAGATTGCTGATTATGTACGTATAATCGATACAGAAAAAGTATCAATTTATACAGCAGGCGGGCGATTTTTGGCGGAAGATGTACAAGCTCCTCATCCATATCCGCATTTTCGACGTTCAGGGATGGATGGGTATGCAGTGATTGCTAGTGATATTGCTCAAGCTTCAAGTGACCATCTAATCTGGTTACAAGTGATCGATAATATTCCTTGCGGACAGACACCATCGGTGCAATTAGTACAGGGCACAGCCGCACGTATTATGACTGGAGCGATGGTTCCAGACGAAGCAGATACAGTTGTAATGTTAGAAATGACAGAGACAAAACAAGCAGAAGGGCAAGAGTGGGTAGGCTTTAAGCGCTCGGTGGAGCAGGGGCGTAATATTACGCCGATTGGACTTGAAATCGAAGCAGGAGATATTTTATTAACCAAAGGTGCACAGATTAGCGCAGGAGAAATTTCGGTATTAGCTACATTTGGTGTGCATGAAGTTAAAGTGTATCGCCGTCCGCAAGTCGCTATTTTTTCAACAGGTACAGAATTATTATCTGTAGAAGAACCTATTGAACCTGGCAAAATTCGCAATAGTAATTCATACATGTTAGCTGAACAAGTCAAAGCAGCAGGCGGAGAGCCACATGTACTAGGTGCTATTATGGATGATCTGGAACTGGCACGCACTACAATGTTACATGCTTTATCTTCTTACGATATTGTGATCTCAAGTGGTGGTGTGTCTGTAGGCGATTATGATGTTATGGGTGATCTGGTACGTAGTGATGAAGTAGAGATGTTATTTAACAAAATATCTATGCGTCCGGGTAGTGTCACTACGGGTGCAGTCAAAGACGGCAAGTTATTATTTGCCTTATCGGGTAATCCAGGCGCTTGTTTTGTGGGTTGCGAATTACTGGTACGTCCAACGATTCGTCAAATGATGAACTCCAAGCAAGATTATTTACCAGAATGGACAGCAACATTAGGGCACGATTATCATAAAATCAATAGCTTTACCCGTTATGTACGTGGAACTATAGCTGTAGAAGAAGGTAAGATTGTTGCTTATCCGGCTAGTTTAGATGAATCAAGTGTAATGGTCACGATCAAAGATAGTGATTGCTTAATCGTCATTCCACCTACGAGCGAAGTACTGCCAGCAGGAACGACGGTATCTGTATTACGTCTGAGTCGTTGATATTATGACAGATACTATGTTCTCATCTAATGATCATTCTGTACGTTTGCCGATAGTTATTCAAATTGTAGGTTACAAAAATTCGGGCAAAACTACATTAATCGGAGCACTGTTGCAACACTGGTCTACGCAAGGAAAAAAAATTGCTGTTATCAAACATGATGCTCATGAATTTGACATGGATCATGCAGGTACAGATACGTATGCTCATACCCAATCAGGCGCCGCAGCGATAGCGATTAGTTCAGCTACACGAACAGCAATCATAGAGCAACAACCTTCATCATTAGAACAATTAATCGCTAGATTTGCTGTTGGATATGACTTGATTCTGGTAGAAGGATTCAAGCAAGCTCATTATCCCAAAATTGTGATTGTTGCCGATCAAGAAGGCATTTCTTTACCTGCTGAATTATCGCATGTGAAATGGGTTTACAATCGGTATGATTCATTTATATCTTCAAATTTGAAAGAAATGACTTTTATAGATGCTAAAAAAGATGGTATTATAACGATAATCCATGAATTGGAAAATTACATTGAAGCTCAGGGGGAACATCAGAAATGAAAATCACACTTATCGCCGGCAGTAATCGTCCGGACGCATCAACTACTTTACTTAGCCAGTATATTGCCCGTCTGCTTCAAGAGCATGGACATGAAGCAGAAGTATTTAATTTGTACGAACACCAATTGCCGTTATACGGACCAGGTGAAGCGTATGGACATGAAGAAGTACAGAAGCTTGCACAAGCTGCGAAGTCTGCGGATGCTCTTGTATTAGCGACACCTGAATATCATGGTTCGATTTCAGGCGTACTCAAAAATGCATTAGACTTCTTGGGTAGCGATTATTTTAATAATAAAGCTGTGTTATCTGCGAACTCAGCAGGTGGATTGATCGGTACAGCTTCTTTGTTACATTTACAGACTATTGTTCGTAATGTACATGGTATTAACTGTCCGGAATGGATCTCGATTGGTGGATCACAGCGTGAATTTAATGAAAACGGAGAACCGATCGATGAAGGAACAGAACTGCGTATTCGCAAAGCAGTTGAAAACTTTATTGAGCTAGCATCCAAATTAAGTAGTGCGTCTGCATAAGCTGATTTTAGTATAGCTGTACTATTTTGACCATATACTTATACAGAATGAAATAGATTGTAAAGCAATATTAAGTTTGCTGTTTGGATACACAAGCATAAGTATTGTATTCAACAACGCATTGAAATAACAAAATCCCCTTACTAACAGCATGGAACTTACTCCTATAGTGAGTATTCGCTGACATAGTAAGGGGATTTTGCTATAGATATTATTTGTTGCTAATTTATAAGATTGTTATACAGTGTGATAAGAATGGGCATATAGTTACAATCTGAACACTACAAATCTGTTCTTTTTTCGATCGCTTCGGACATCGTTTTATCGGTAAGATGCGCATAAATTTCTGTTGTTTCGGTAGAAGCATGACCTAACTGTTCTTTTGTTTTGTAAATATCATTCTGTAAATAATAATCGGTTGCAAACGAATGACGTAATTTGTGCACCGTAAGATAAGGCTTGCCAAAGCTTTTAGCATATTTCATAATCATCGCTTGAATCGCCCGCTTGGTCATTCGTTTGCCAGAAGACTGTCCATTGGGACGGGCGACAAATAAGGCCGTTTCTTTTTTCGGTGTGCGATAACGAGTCTCACGTAATTGTAGATAGGTTTGAATCTCGTCTTTGGCTTGCTCACGAAAATAGATAGGCGTTTTAAATGTCTCGTCGTTGTTCCCTTTACGCGATACATACATTAATTTCTGATTGAGATCAAGATCGATTAAGTTAAGGTTGACCACTTCTGATACACGCAAGCCTGAGTTCAAAATTAAGCTCGTAATACAAGCATCTCGCTCACGATTAAGTTCATATGAATACAGTGCTTGTTTGTTAGTAGCAATATCTTCACGATATCCTTCCAGAATATAACCGACAAATTCCAGCAGTTCTTCATCTTCCAAAATCTTACCTTTTAATTTGGCGGCAGTATCTTTGGGTTTGTGCATCCGTTTCACTTCAACTTTTGCCATAATATTACGTCTAAGCAAAGGATAAAAATCATCATCTTCAGCAATCTGGCTCAAATAATGAAATAGCGAGCGAAGAGAAGATAATTTACGAGATACAGTTACCCGCGTATTGGTGCCTTCGGTTCGAGTCGTTAAATGAAGACGATAATTCGTAATATCTTCCATCCGTAACGTTTCCAATTCTAGTAATTGAATTTGTTTGTAATCAGCGGCTGTAGATAATCCTTCTACGATCATCCAACCGAAAAAAGACTCGTAATCTCGTATGTACTCCAGCAATGTAGATGGAGAAAGATCAGGTAATTTATAATTGATAAATTGCTCTACAAACCATGGCATAGAAGGCAATTTTTCGTCTAATTTCAATCGATCTGCTATTTTTTGTACACTCATGTTGATATTCACCTCTTATCCGATTGTAGCACAAATAGGAGTAGATCATCTGTTTCTTCAATTGGAAATGATTTGCTTCTTTTAGAGAGAAAAGTATATAGTAAAAGGAAAAGAAAAACGTACATGTGCAACGCTAAACGACCTGACTTCGGTGATGGAGGTTCATCATGAGATTAAAGCTTGAGCAAGTGCCACGTAGTCGCAGACGTGTAATCCGGGAAATGATGCAATTGTATCTTTATGATTTTACATATTATTTGAGTATTGATCTTGATGAGAAAGGTCGCTTTCCAGAATACCCGGGGTTAAATCAATATTGGAGTCAACCTGGTAAAAAGTTTCCATTTTTAATTTATGTCGATTCGTATATTGCTGGCTTCGCTCTGGTCGATCGGTTGAAAGATCCTTTAGAAGCAGATTATTATATGACCGAATTTTTTGTGTTAAAAAAATACAGGCGTACAGGAGTCGGTAAGTGGGCTGCTCATCAATTGTTCTCACGATATGCAGGCACATGGAAAGTAACTCAAGTCCAGACTAATCGTCCGGCACAGCTATTTTGGCGTCAGGTGATTGGAGAGTATACAAAAGAGCAGTATCGGGAAGTGGTTCATCCACACTATGGAAATCCCAGTCAGTATTTTGATACACAACAAGCTGAATAATATCATTTGCACCTAATCACAGCATAGAGAGGAAGACACATTATGTATTTACCATCATTTTCATTATCTAATAAAAAAGCTATCGTAACCGGAGCAGGCAAAGGCATCGGGCAAGCTCTGGCTGTTGGACTTGCTCAAGCTGGAGCAGATGTAGGATTGATCGCTAGAACAGGATCAGATCTAGAAGTGACCAAGCAATTAATTGAAAAGCATAGCAGTCGCAAAGCGATCTGTATCACTGCTGATGTAACAGATCGTGAGCAAATGCAAGCTGCTTTTGATCGGTTTGAGTTGGCTTTTGGCGCACCAGATATTTTAGTTAATAATGCAGGGATGAATATTCGTTCCAAAGCGCTGGATGTCACTGACAGTGAATGGCATACGATTGTAGAAACGAATTTACATTCAGCGCTAATCGCTTCACAAATAGCTGCACATTTAATGAAAGAACATGGTGGAGGCAAAATTATTAATATTGCTTCTGTCGGTGGGCATACTGCTTTGCGTACAGGTGTGGTCTATGGCGCAACCAAAGCAGGTCTCATCCATATGACCAAAATTCTAGCTATGGAATGGGCACAATACGGCATCCAAGTCAATGGTGTAGGCCCCTGGTATTTCCGTACTCCTCTTACCGAGACGATCTTAGCAGATAAACAGTACATGCAAGACATTCTGGATCGCACTCCTATGAAACGTGTAGGTAATCTAGAAGAAGTCGTAGGGCCGGTAGTCTTTTTAGCTTCGGAAGCGGCAGGGTATATTACAGGACAAACGATTATGGTAGATGGTGGAATGTCTGTATTTGGATTTTAGAGAACTTGTTATTAACTATCATTCTTAATACACTAAGTATACATGCTTAGTGTATTTTGGTATGTTATACATTTTACTTTATAAGGAGAACAGATATGTCTGATATATACGATATTTATGGTGAAGAATACAATAAAGACAGTTGGCAAAAATTTGTGGAAATTCATCAAGAGTTATATGATCCTATTGATCCTTTATTAAAAACAAAAATGAGCCAGACTACTCTTCCAAAAGATATTCAAATCGTATTGCTTGCTAAGTTAGGTGAATATACATTTCAATGGATTGAACGGACTATCCCAGCGTTAGATCACAAAACACCGCTGTCTTATTTGCAAACTGAACAAGGCACGAATGCACTTAGAGCAGCTATCATGCGCATGCCTAATTAATAGACCGCAAAAATTTTCTCTGCAAGGTATTTACGAACAGAGATTCAGTAGTGAATATAATTAAAGAGAGTTAGATAATGGGATACAATATCTATATTACCAGAGCAGAAGATATCTATGAAAATGAAGATTCTCGAATTTCATTAAAAGAATGGAAGGATATTATTCGTGCAGATAATGAGTTAGAAGCTATAGACAAATTAGAGACAACTTTACCTAATGGATTGATATTGTCTCAAGAACAAGAAGGAATGGCAATTTGGGAATATACAATTGAAAACGAAAAACAAAAAATATATCTACTTTATAGTGATGGTAATATTTTTTCTAAGTATGGCGATATGATGATTAACAAAATGAAAAAAATAGCAATTAAATTACAAGCAAAAGTTATTGGAGAAGAAGGAGAAGTATATTAATTTATAGATAAAATACTGAGTATATAATTGTTATTAGATTTGATTATGTGTTTGAGTTATTTCAAAAACAATAATTAATAAATATAGAATATGAGCGGATTGAATTCAGGGGGCTGTTATGAGAGGGAGAACCATTAAACTCTATACAATGAGTGAACAATATAAAAATTTGCAAATAGCTGAGTTAGGCAATTGGACAGGAAAAGTATACATTGGAGAAAGAAAACATGTACAACTTTTGAAAAAGTTTGAAGAATTATTTGCGCCTGGTATATATTTTTTAATATCTGATATTGAAGAATCATACTTGAAACGTATATATATAGGAGAAGCAGATGAGGTAAACCAAAGATTACAAGATCATTATAAGTCTAAAGAGTGGTGGAGTACATTTGCTATTTTTATTAGTAAAGATAATAATCTGACCAAAGCACATGTACGCTATTTAGAAAAAGAATTATATATTGTAGCTAAAAATAATACAACTACTGTAAAAGTAGATAATACAAATATACCTACTGGTTCTAAAATGCCTCAATCAGATCGAGAAGATATGGATGAATTTAGTGAGAATATAACATTTGTTTTAAAAAATTTAAGAATTATGGATTTTACTAAAACAAGTAGTACAGATATTAATAATTTAGAACATTCTAATTTAAATCGATTACCTGTATCAGATAGTCCCATTTTTAAAATAAATATAGCTAAAAAACAAGCTAAACTTCAAATTGTAAATGGAATATATAAGTTATTAAAGGGCTCTTATATTAGAAAAGAACATAATCGAGGATTTATATCACATAACTATTCTAAATTACGTAAACAATTAGAAGATGAACACTATTTTACAGTATCAGAAGATACTGACTTTTATATATTGTTAAAAGATATTGATTTTAAATCACCATCTGCTGCAGGAGCTATTGTAAGAAATAGTTCAACGAATGGAAGAAAGGACTGGAAGTTAGACAATGGAACTAGTTTAGATGACTATGAAAATAATTTACCATAAAAGAAAATAACTATAACATCTATTTTACTTTGACAATAGAGAGGAAGCTCAATATGAAATCAATTGAACAATTGGTCAATACACAGGAACATGCTTGGCAAGAAATACAGGATGTTTTGAATCAAGGGGAAACGCCGTATACTATTTTGCCCAAACAAGATCTACAAGCACAATCGACATTGTTGCAGATGCAAATTACAACGAAATCGTATCTTGGTTGTATTGCATATGAAACTGGCGGCATTTTATTTGATCAAGGTTGGATTAAGCTATTAGGTTCAGGTAACGAACGAATTTATGGAGATTTGTTATCATGGAATGGACAATCTCAAGCCGAACAGTCTAATACAATACAACCGATCGCCAAAGCCTTAGTAGTAGCTTACGATGTGGTAGGAGGATTTTTTGCTTTAAATGGTGGAGGATTAGGTGAGGAACCTACTATCTATTATTTTGCTCCAGACACATTAGAATGGGAAGATACCGAGTTATCTTATTCTGAATTTGTGATCTGGTTAGCTTCTGGACGATTATCTCAATTTTATGAAACGATGCGCTGGAACAGTTGGCAAGAAGATATCTCGAACTTAGCGCCTGATTGTGCGATTCATTTTTATCCACCTCTTTGGACGCAAGAAGGATCGTCTGATCAAAGTAGTAAAAAAGCTGTTCCGATCGCCGAGTTTTGGAATATGCATATCAGTCCTTCTCAATAAAATAAAGCAACACAAGCATAAAGCTTCAGTATACGCTATCCACGTATACCGGAGTTTTTTTGCTATTGTTTGTAAGCATCTTTGACTATTATCTGTACAAATAACGCTGTTTTATACTATTTTAGTCATCATAAAGACAAATACGACATATATTGAAGTGTATAAATGCCATATTTACGAACATTATGATCTATTTTAGAATAAATGTAAGAATTGCTGACAAACAAAGGAGATGACATCGTGCATAAGCTATCTACGGTTCCTGAACCTCATATTCAATACCAACCCAAACATTATGTATGTAAACAAGCAGAAGGACAAAGCGACTGGAGTGGGAAATTAGACCAGCCTTTTTGGGAGCAAACCAGTTGGACAGATTCATTTGTAGATATTGAAGGCGACTTGAAGCCATTACCTTCCAAGCAGACACGTGTCAAAATGCTTTGGGATGATGATTATTTTTATATAGGTGCAGAATTAGAAGACAATGAAATATGGGCAACACAGACAGAGCGAGATTCTGTTATTTTTTATGATAATGATTTTGAAGTTTTTATCGATCCTGATGGAGATACACATCAGTATTATGAGTTTGAAATCAATGCGCTTAATACAGTCTGGGATTTGTTGCTGGTGAAGCCGTATCGAGATGAAGGGCCTGCAATAAATGGATGGGATATGAGCGGACTACGGACAGCCGTTTATATTGATGGAGAGTTGAACAATCCGCTAGCTACCAATCGTAAATGGAGTGTAGAGATTGCCATGCCATGGTCGATTTTGAAAGAGTGTTCGCTACATAAACGTGCTCCGATAGCTGGTGAGCACTGGCGTGTTAATTTCTCACGTGTACAATGGCAAGTAGATATTATAGATGATCAATATGTCAAAAGAATTGATCCAGCGACAGGTCGTTCTTTTCCAGAAGACAACTGGGTATGGAGTCCAATGGGAATTGTAAATATGCACTATCCTGAGCTATGGGGATATGTAATCTTTACAGATGAGCAGAACGTCAATCATACCGAACACCAACTGCATCTGACTACGGTTGAACAGTACAAATGGTTATTACGACAGCTCTATTATCGTCAGCGTCAGTATGCAAGTGAACATCAACAGTATTGTGATCAACTGGCAACGATATATCAGACTTTACCTCAAGACATTCAAAGTATTGCAGACATAGAACAACTTCAATTGGAGACGACAAGTAGTATGTTCCAGATTTCTATCAAAATACCTGATGAGCAGACTCGCCTCTGTATTCGTCAAGATGGATGGGTATGGCAAGAAGCTTGATTAGTATTGGGAATGAATATTGCTAAATAAGGAAAATACTACAATCATAATGGTACAGTGATCATTATGAATCGGGAGGTATATTCATGACAGTCAATACAGCTTATGGACTCAATATGGATGTAATCGAAGAAAAGTTTGCTTGGAAAAAAGAACAAGCTCAAGGACGCGAGGAATCATTATTTGCTGTATTTGAACAAGACCTTTCAGAGCAGGAAAAGCAGTTGCTTCAATTTCTATATGCGTATATGCCATTACATGATCTGGCTGATTATGATGGTGCTTTTTTTCTAAACCATATTCGGCAAGTGCTACAAGTACAAGCAGATATGCCTTGGGGCGCACGTATCCCTGATGAAATTTTTGTAAATTATGTTTTGCCTTATCGAGTAAATAACGAGAATATCGATCACAGTCGGTCAGTGATTTACGAGGAATTAGCAGAGCGGGTACAGCATTTATCTATGACGGATGCTATATTGGAAACGAATTATTGGTGTCATGAGCGTGCAACTTATATTGGAACAGATATACGCACTGTTTCTCCGCTTACAATCATGAGGACTGCACTCGGCCGTTGCGGGGAGCAATCGACCTTGACTGTAACTGCACTGCGTAGTATTGGAATTCCTGCTCGTCAATGTTATACACCACGCTGGGCACATTGCGATTCTAATCATGCATGGGTAGAAGCATGGGCAGATGGAGAATGGCACTTTCTAGGAGCGTGTGAACCGGAACCTGTACTTGACGAAGGATGGTTTCGCTTACCTGCTAAGCGTGCAATGTTAGTACACACACGTGTATTTGCAGATTACAATGGCCCTGAAGAAGTAACAACAACACATCCCTGGTATACCGAAATTAATTTGTTGGCTCATTATGCAGATGTCAAAACGATTCATATTCATGTAACCGATGAAGCAGGAAAGCCTATAATAGCCGAAGTTCAATTTCAATTGTACAACTCGGCTGAATTTTATCCTTTGACTTCGTTAATGACCGATGATCAAGGACATGCTTCGTTAACAACAGGATATGGTGACTTGTTTATTCATGCGTATACATCTTCTGTATGGGGAACAGTTTTTCTAAATACGAATACATCATCTGAAATAACATTAGTATTAAAAAGGTATAACACTTCTGTATATGCAGAACAGACTACCACTAATACAAGTCCAACGGTTGTAAGAGAAGAATGGAAAATGACTCCACCTGTTGCTCCTGTTATTGATAGTGGAACGAAAGTAGACGAATCTACTGCTCATCAACATGTACAAAGAATCAAAGCAGGCACAGCGATTCGTACTGCTTTTGAACACACATTTATAGATCAAGAACAAGCGCGTCAATATGCAAAAGAATGGCAGTTACCGCCAGATCGGGTGTGGAATATACTGCAAACAGCGAAAGGAAACGGAGAGGAGATTGCTGCTTTTCTTGGCGAATGTACTCTGGCTGAACGTGCATTAGGGTTGCGTTTATTAGAATCGTTACGTCCTAAAGATCTAACAGATACGTTCCGACCAGTATTACACGATCATCTGCAAGGTGTTATATCATTAGACGAAGCATCTCATATCTATTCAAGTGATTGGGATCAATACGTTCTATGTCCACGAGTCCATTTTGAAATGCTTACACCGTATCGTAACTATTTCGCTGATCAATGGAATACAGAGCAACAACAGGCATTCCGCTCTGATCCTATGCTATTAGCTACTGTACTGGAACAAGAGATCGCAGTTAATAATCATATAGATCGTTATACAGGAATGGCAACACCTGCGGCGGCTCATCAATTAGGAGTGACTGATTCGGTAAGTCGTGATATTGCTTTTGTAGCGGCTGCACGTAGTCTTGGTATTGCGGCGCGTTTAGAACCACTAAATGCTATTCCCCAATATCAGTTACAAGGTACATGGCATTCAGTTAAATGGAAGCAAGAGCAATCTACATTTGTTGAGGATAGTGTATTGGCTTCGGCTACGGGTCAAATACAATTTGTACGTGCTTCAGATGATGTAGAAGTGGTTGCAGAATATCAGCATAATTTTACGGTCGCTATTTTTGAAAATGGTATTTATCGCACATTGGATATTCCTTATGGCGAAAAAGAGGTGTACCAGCAACCGTATGATGTATTAGCAGGGGATTATCGTTTGACAACAGGAACCCGTCTTGAAGATGGGAGTGTGTTAGGTACCTTTGCTTACTTTAATGTACAACCTGATCAGCAAATAGAAGTAGAGTTAGTATTCGGTACAGAACAGCAACAGATACCTGTTCTTTTGGAAACATTGCCAGAACCTTTACAACATCATATTTATTCGTTGCAACCAAACGATGAAAAAGAGGATAGAAAAGAAGGTCATATTCTAGCATGGCTAGAGCCTGAACGTGAACCGACCAAGCATTTATTACGTGAATTGGCAGAACTGCGAGCAGAATTGGAAATATGGGCGGGTGATATTCAGTTATTGATTGCAGATGAGCAAGAATATGGAGCGGTTATTTTAGATCCTTTGCCAGCTCAGTCTCAGATTGCAATCGATTCAAACTACCAATTTCTAGAACAATGGTCAGAGTGCCTCACTTCATTAGGAGGAGATCAACTACCTGTTGTGATCGTTGTAGATGCACAACAACGAGTTCGATACTGCTTGCAAGGATACAAGTTAGGTACAGGGAAAGAATTATTACGTATTGTAAATGGTATGAACAAAGAAATACATCAAGAAAAGAACTAAACAAGTACAAGAATTGCTTTGTCAAAGACTCCACTGTTGCTCAAGTAGCAGTGGAGTCTTTTTGATAGTTTTGATTTGCTGTACATTTAGCATACATTTCGCAAACATCTGTAATGATGTTATAATTTTAAAAAAGAAAGGAGGGATATGATGTTACGTAATAAATTATCTTTTAAAATCATTACTATTGTTTTGGTAGTATTAGTTATTGGTCTTTCTATTTGGGAATTTGTCACAAAAAAATATACTGGCTATACTTATTTGTTTCTTGGATTGATGATGATTTCTGCAGGGATATCTCTTTTTAAAGAACAACGAAAATCTTTAGCCTATATGTATTGGGTAACAGCCATACTTATTTTGATTGCTTTTGCAGTAGGAATTTAAAAAATTAAAAAATAGAGTAGATCATCGGTTCAATAGCAATTCGCTTGTACATAAGGAGAACAATCATGTTAAAACGTTTGAAAAAGATAGGCAGTCATGACATATTCAAAAGAATGATCGTTACAGTAATTTTTGTAGTTGTACTTTCATTTGCAATTATTGAATCTATGATCATATCTGGTTTTAAAATCAATGATACACAAGCTTCTCATGTAGATTATATGATTATTTTGGGTTCAGGGCTGAAAGGTTCACAGTTATCGATTATTTTGCAACAGCGAGTTGATACAGGGATTGTTTATTTGAAGCAACACCCTCATATGCCTGTTATCGTATCCGGTGGTCAAGGCCCGGGGGAAGATATTACAGAAGCGGAAGCAATGAGTCGCTATCTGGTTAGTCAAGGCATTGATCAGACTCGTATTATTCAAGAAAATCGTTCGACTAGCACTTTTGAAAATTTGAAGTTTTCTCAAGATATTTTGCAAGCACGAGGTATCCATCAACCTTCGAATATGATCGTGACGAGCAATTATCATCTGTATCGTGCAGAAATGATCGCTTCTACACTTGGCTTCAAAGTGCATGGTATAGCAAGCCCGTCACTAGGGTATTTATTGCCTCAAAATATGTTGCGTGAATACCTAGCCATGATCAAAGCCATGTTACAGCTTCCATAAAAAAGTTCTAATACAATAAGGAGTTGCCTAATGAGTGAATATACGATTGGACATTTGATTCAGCGCAAACATAGTGAGTTATTGGAAGATTTTAATCCTCTTTTTACAGGTCATCTTAATGAACATTGGACTTTGTTTTTTATGAAAGATACCAGTTTTAAGAAAAAAGTTCCTGACTCTATTTATCAGATTTCCAATACGGTACCTGTGCTCCATTTTGATCATGCAGAAGATCATGGATGGAGTTATGAAATTATATCGAACGGCATATCAAAAGCTCACTTTGATTATAATTACGAATTAGAAGAAATATCTTTGCATCAAATGGCACTGGATCGTTACCCTGAAGAAGATCCAGTAGAGCTGTTATATACTAATCCTGATTTTGAAGGAGTTCGTTCACAATTGCTGACTGAATTACATCAGAATCCGGCATACCAAGAACAACTCCAACAGCTATTTCAAAATTGTCATGTAGAGCAATTTACTCTATTTGAAGTGAGTCCAGAACAGATTGAGCAATTAAAGCAGATTATGACTCAAAAGCATCTAGATCAGTTAGATTTTATGCATGATTTGGTGGATCAATTTAAAGAAATACTGAATCTTCAAAAAATGAGCTGGATCAGTCCAGAACGTTTAGAAGATGATGAATTTGATTTGGAGTTATGAACAATTATGCCTGAATACTCTCAAGTTCAACTGTATATAGAATGTGCTGAAACAGACTTTAAAGAGGTCAGAGATCGTTTTATACGATGTTTATCTGAATATGGATTTGAACATAGTTATCTACAAACGTATTTTGGTACGATTGAATGGGAGCTATCTGATAATTTTTTTATGTATACAGGTTGTAATGCAGAACGTACTTCTCTTTTAAAAAATAATACATGGGTAAGCGTTTGGCCTGCTTTGATAGGATTAACACCGTATGTTTTTACAGAACTTCAAAAGAATGTCGTCGAACTTGCTTTATTTTTTGAGAGTGATCATATTATAGATGATTATATAAATGCTCATTTAAAAAAAGAATGGCAACCGTTAATTTGGGACGTTATATGTCTTTTTCATAAACATTTTAGTGAGACGGCGATATATTTTACGGATGAAGCTACAGATGGACAACCTTGGGAAGCACTGATCAGTAAGCAAATTCAAAGCAATTACTGGTCATTTGATGCAGCTATTATACCGAATCAATTGGATATGGATAATATACAACCTCCGCAATCTACGTTTTATACTGAAACTAGAATAGATCACACTGTATTTGCACGAAAAGTAGTCTGGGATCAACCTCCTTGGAATCATCCAAATCAATATTTTCCAATAAAGTGATTACGCTTACAGCTGAAGGGTAATAAATTAGCGAATCAAGATGACCAGGGAGGCTACAATCATGGAGAAGCGCAAGTATGGTAAAACAGATATGGAAGTCAGTGTACTGGGATTTGGTGGTTCTGAAATAGGCAGTGGAGTCAGCGAAAGTGATGTTAAACAATTACTGAATAGCGCATTAGATGCTGGCTTAAATGTAATTGATACTGCTGAATGTTATGGAAAAAGTGAAGAATTAATTGGAAATACACTGTCTCATCGTCGGGATGATTATTATTTATTTACTAAATGTGGTCATGCCGCAGATTTTGATGCACCAGACTGGGACCCTGTGATGTTAAAGCAAAGTATCGATCGCAGTCTGAAGCGACTCAAAACAGATTATGTAGATGTTATACATTTACATAGTTGCTCTGAAGAAGTGCTTCGTCGTGGCGAAGTGATTGAAGTACTACAACGTGCCAAACAAGCAGGCAAAACGCGCTATATCGGTTATAGTGGTGATCATACTAATGCCCTGTATGCTATCAATACAGGTGTATTTGATAGTCTTGAAACATCTGTTAATATTGCTGACCAAGAAGCGATCGCTCTTACTATTCCAGAAGCACGCAAGCAAGGAATGGGTATTGTTGCCAAGCGTCCTATTGCTAATGCTGCATGGACATTTGAAACGGTCGGTGCGCAAGAATATCCATTTGTATATTGGAATCGATTGCGTGATCTGAATTATGGATTTTTGCAAGATGAAGAAGTGCAAAAAAGTATCGAACGTGCACTACGTTTTACATTGAGTATTGAAGGAATAGATACAGCGATTGTTGGAACAACAAAGCCAAGTCGTTGGACAGAAAATGCTGCTTTATTAAAAGAAGGAGCGCTATCCAAAGAACATTTCGAAGCAATACGCAGTCGCTGGCAAGAAATTGCGGAACCAGAATGGGTAGGACAAACGTAATATAGATTCGATTGATATAATAAACACATCTATTTTCATCATAAATAGGAGCTATCTTCTTAGAAATTATAGAAGGTAGCTTTTTTGTGCGATAAGGTTAGTACAATATAGCCTTTATCAACTCTATTTTACTAAATTTCATCATATGAAAAATTCATAATAATAAAATAAAAAATATACTTTGCTACTACACATATCATCCATACTTCTAAGGTATCCAAATGCAAAATGTAAAAAGGAAGAGGTGACTCCATTATCCCCATCAACATATAAAATCTAAAATAATAGTTGTCAAAACGAAAAACATATGATAATTTATACCTGTAACCGGTTACACATCGAGGTGAAAAGAAAATGACAACGATAAAAGATGTAGCACGCCATGCAGGTGTATCTGTTGCTACTGTTTCACGAGTGATCAATGAAACAGGTTATGTGCATGAAGATACGCGGCGTAAAGTAGAAGAATCTGTTCAACAATTGAACTATACACCTAATGAAGTAGCACGTTCTTTATATAAACGTAAATCCAGATTAATTGGTCTGTTGCTACCTGATATTACGAACCCTTACTTTCCTCAATTAGCTCGTGGGGTAGAAGATCGGATGCAGGAAAGTGGATTCCGCTTAATTTTTGGCAATAGTGACGAAAGTCAAAAGAAAGAGCAAGATTACATACAGACTTTTGTCCAAAACAATGTTGTCGGTGTGATCTCATCTACCAATGATCCAGGTACAGCTTCATATCGTTCACTCAAAATTCCGGTCGTTTTTTTGGATCGTATATCTAGTGATCGTCCTGCTGTATATGCAGATGGTCGAGAAGGTGGACGACTTGCAGCCCAGCAAATGATTCAGCGTGGAAGCCATCATATTACAGTGATGCAAGGACCTATTCATATTCGCCCTGCACAAGATCGTTTTCAAGGAGCGATAGAAGTGTTACAAGATATGGGGATCGATTATCATACGACACAGACTTCATCTTTTTCATTTACCGATGCAGATCGCTGGGCAAAAGAGCTGTTTGAACAATATCCTAATACAGATGGTGTGATTGCAAGTAATGATATTGTAGCGACAGCAGTAATACAAGAAGCCTATCGTTTGGGCAAAAAAGTACCGCAAGATGTGCAGATTATCGGATTTGATGATATTCCTTTAAGTAGTCTGTTATCGCCAGCATTATCTACAATTCGTCAACCAGCCTATGATATGGGCAGAGCGGCGGCAGATTTATTAATTCAATTGATTGAAGGTACAGCAGGGGAACAACGAACGATTCAGATGCCTGTTCAATTTATAGAACGCGAGACAACACGTAAGCTGTAATCTATTATTTTTGTATAAGATATCATTGTTAAGTACAGTTAATTGATACTAAATATAAAATAGCATGTCTTGATTGCCCAATAAAAAGAAGTAGAAAGGTGGAAATTTAATATGTCTCAATCTCAGCATCATTCTTCTAAAGCTAAAATTTGTGTTATTGGTAGTTGTTCGATGGATTTAGTAGTTACTTCTGAGAAGCGCCCGGGTGCAGGAGAAACCGTTCTTGGAGAAAGTTTCAAAACGGTTCCCGGTGGAAAAGGAGCTAATCAAGCTGTAGCCGCCGCACGATTAGGAGCAGAAGTGATTATGATCGGTCGTGTGGGTGATGATTATTTGGGAACAACGATTTTACAAAACTTCAAAGACAATAATGTAAATGTAGACTATGTGGAACCGGTTACAGATATGGAGAGCGGTACAGCACATATTATTTTAGCTGAAGGAGATAACAGTATTATTTTCGTGAAAGCAGCTAATGATCATGTAACTCCAGCGTATGTAGCTCAAGCGATTGATGTGATTAAAGCTTCCGATATTGTAATGATTCAGCAAGAAATTCCAGAAGAAACGGTAACGTATGTTAGCCAAATATGCGCTGATGCTAATGTGCCTTTATTGTTAAATCCAGCACCGGCTCGTCATGTTAACGAGACTGTGATCAACAATCTTTCTTATATTACGCCGAATGAACATGAAGCAGGAATTGTGTTTGAAGGGCTGACATTAGAAGAAGCATTACGTCAACATCCCAACCGTTTGTTCATAACCGAAGGTAGTAACGGTGTTCGTTATTATGATGGGCAACAAGAAGTCGTTGTGCCGACGTACAAAGTAGACGCTGTAGATACAACAGGTGCAGGAGATACGTTCAATGCGGCTTTTGGGGTGGCATTAGCAGAAGGTCAGTCTTTGCAAGATGCACTACGTTTTGGCAATCGCGCAGCTTCTCTTTCAGTCACTAAATTTGGTGCACAAGGCGGAATGCCTACACGTCAAGAAGTAGAGGAACAATTGTAATGAAGAAAAGTGGAATTTTGAATAGTCATATTGCTAAAGTATTGGCTGATCTTGGACATACGGATTATATTGTGATTGCTGATATAGGATTACCTGTACCGGATGGAGTGCCTAAAATTGATCTTGCTCTTACGTATGGAGTGCCTAGCTTCCGCGATGTCGTTCATGTGATCTCAGAAGATATGGAGATCGAACAGATTACAATCGCAGAAGAGATGGTACAGCAGAATGAAGATACATTTTTATATATGCAAGATAAGTTCGCAAGTATTCCATTGTCCAGATGTAGTCATGAAGAGTTCAAGCGTTACTGTCAAAAAGCAAAAGTAATTATTCGTACGGGTGAATCCAGACCCTATGCTAATTGCATTTTGCATGCAGGTGTTCATTTTGGAGCAACACAGCAGTAAAAGAACAGCATGAGCAGCAAGCATAAATAGCATAACAGATTTAAAGGAGGCATTGTCTATGCAGATTCAAATGAATGGTATTTACAAATCCTTCGGTACAAACCAAGTCTTGAGCGGAGTCGATTTTGATCTCCGCGCAGGCGAAGTTCATGCACTGATGGGTGAAAATGGAGCTGGCAAGTCAACATTAATGAATATTTTGATTGGTCTGCATGAGCGCGATCAAGGCACAATTGTAATAGATGGACAGGAAACCTATTTTGATAATCCCAAAGTCGCTGAACAAAAAGGGATCGCTTTTATCCATCAAGAGCTTAATATCTGGCGTGATATGACCGTACTTGAAAATTTATTTATCGGTAAAGAGATGACATCCAAATGGGGTTTACTCAATACCAAACAAATGAAAACGCTAGCAAAAGAGCAATTCCGCAAATTAGCAGTCGATTTACCTTTGCAAGGTGAAGCAGGAGATTGTTCTGTAGGACAACAACAAATGATTGAGATCGCCAAAGCTTTAATGACAGATGCGAAAGTAATCGTTATGGATGAACCAACTGCTGCACTAACCGAGCGTGAAATTCAAAAGTTATTTGAAGTGATTATGGCGCTCAAAAAAGAAGGTGTGTCGATTGTATACATTTCGCACAGAATGGAAGAAATATTTGCGATTTGTGATCGAATTACAATTATGCGTGATGGCAAAACAGTCGATACCAAAGAAATTCCACATACTCATTTCGATGAAGTAGTCAAAAAAATGGTAGGTCGTGAATTGACAGAACGTTATCCTGCCCGTACACCGCAACCTGGTGAAGTGATTTTGGAAGTGAAAAATGCTAGCAAAAAAGGTCAATTCCAGAATGTGAGTTTTACGGTTCATGCAGGAGAAATTGTAGGTTTCTCCGGATTGATGGGTTCGGGACGCACAGAGATTATGCGTACGTTGTTTGGACTAGATACGCTCGATAGCGGAGAAATCTGGATACGTGGTAAAAAAGTAAATATTCGCAGACCGGATGATGCAGTGAAGCATGGTATAGGCTTTATTACCGAAGATCGTAAAGACGAAGGATTAGTACTTGATTTTTCAATTCGTGAAAATATGGCGCTACCTAACTTATTTAGTTTCTCTTCGAAAGGATTTATTTCTAGTAAAAAAGAAGCGGAGTTTGTAGATACATTAATCAAACGATTGCAAGTAAAAACTCAATCTGCGGAGACACCTGCACGTAGCCTTTCCGGTGGTAATCAGCAAAAAGTCGTAATTGCGAAATGGATTGGTATTGGCCCAAGCGTATTGATTTTGGACGAACCGACACGCGGGGTAGATGTAGGAGCGAAGCGTGAAATTTATCAATTGATGAATGAACTTACCGATCGTGGTGTAGCGATTATTATGGTGTCCTCTGAATTGCCAGAAGTACTTGGAATGAGTGACCGTATTGTAGTTGTCCATGAAGGTAAGATTAGCGGAGAATTATCCAGTCAAGAAGCTACGCAAGAAAATATTATGACGTTAGCTACAGGAGGACAGTAATATGACAACCATAACGAAAGAAAAACCAGAGAAAAATTTCAAATTATCGAATGTAACACAAAAGCTCGGTCCGTTGCTTGGATTTATTATTCTAGTCATTATTGTATCGGTATTGAATCCAGACTTTTTGGAACCGCTTAATATTTTGAATCTGTTGCGCCAGGTGGCGATTAATGCGTTAATTGCATTTGGTATGACTTTTGTTATTTTGACAGGTGGTATTGATCTATCGGTTGGTTCGATTCTGGCTTTGTCCAGTGCATTTGTAGCGAATCTGATGTTAGCAGGGGTTGATCCGATCTTAGCAATTATTATCGGATGTGCAGCAGGTGGCGTTATGGGTATGGTCAATGGACTGATGATCACCAAAGGTAAAATGGCTCCATTTATTGCTACACTAGCGACAATGACTATATTCCGTGGACTCACTCTCGTATATACCAATGGTAATCCTATCACAGGGCTTGGCGACAGTATGGCATTTCAATTATTCGGACGTGGATATTTCTTAGGGATTCCTGTACCGGCGATTACGATGGCAATTACATTTATCGTACTATGGGTGATCTTGCACAAAACACCATTTGGTCGTAAAACATATGCGATTGGTGGTAATGAGAAAGCAGCTATCGTATCCGGTATTAAAGTACCACGCGTTAAAATTATGATTTACTCTTTAGCAGGTGCATTATCTGCATTAGCAGGCGCAATCTTAACATCTCGTCTTAATTCTGCGCAACCAACAGCAGGTACATCATATGAGCTGGATGCTATTGCAGCAGTCGTACTAGGCGGAACCAGTCTTTCGGGTGGACGTGGACGTATTGTAGGTACACTGATTGGTGCATTGATTATTGGTACATTGAATAACGGTCTGAATTTGCTAGGGGTATCTTCTTTCTATCAGATGGTTGTAAAAGGGATCGTTATTGTTATAGCGGTATTGATTGATCGTAAAAAATCTGCATAATACATTGATTTTAAAAGGAAAAGAGGAATCCAGTATGAAAAAAGGTATATCGCTACTTGCAGTTATAATGACTGTGATCCTATTAGCAGGATGTTCACTTCAACCTCCAGCATGGGCCAAATCCAAAAAATCAGCAAATGCAGGCGAGATTAAGATTGGTCTCTCTGTATCTACTTTAAATAATCCATTTTTCGTATCACTCAAAGACGGAGTCGTGAAAGAAGCGAAAAAGCTAAATATCCAAGTGATCGTTGTTGATGCTCAAAATGACTCTGCCAAACAAAGTAATGATGTGGATGATTTGATTCAGCAAGGGGTAGACGCACTGTTAATCAACCCGACTGATTCAGCAGCGATCTCTGCGGCGGTTCAATCTGCAAATACACTAGATATTCCTGTTGTGACGTTAGATCGTTCTGCGGACAAAGGAGATGTCAAAGCATTGGTCGCTTCCGATAATGCTAAAGGTGGTAAAATGGCGGCTGAATATATTGTCAAACAATTAGGCAAAGATGCTAAAGTGATCGAATTACAAGGCGTACCTGGTGCATCTGCTACTCGTGAACGTGGTAAAGGTTTTCATGATATCGCAGATAAAGAATTAGATGTAGTCGCTAGTCAGGCAGCAGATTTTGACCGTACTAAAGGTCTAACCGTTATGGAAAATCTACTTCAAGGAAATCCAGATGTACAAGCGGTATTCGCTCATAACGATGAAATGGCACTCGGTGCGATAGAAGCGATCCAAAGTTCAGGTAAAGACATTCCTGTGATCGGCTTCGATGGTAATGAGGATGCGCTCAATTCGATCAAAGACGGCAAATTGACAGCTACAGTCGCTCAACAACCTGAATTGATCGGACAAATGGCAGTCGATGCTGCTCGTGATGTATTGCAAGGGAAAACGGTCGAGAAATCTATTCCAGCTCCTCTGAAATTAGTCACAAAAGAAGATCAATAATTATAAAGTTCAAAAGTGGAATAAAAGAAATAAGCAAAAGGAGACCATTTATAATGGATCTCCTTTTTTTATGTTTGATATGTATTTTATCTGGATTAATTTACATTATACAAAATTAAAAATAGAAGCTTGACCCGGAGTGAACTCAGGGCTGTAGTATACATATGTAGAGAAAAGAAGGTGGTGATAAGATGCATACAATGAATACTTTGAAACAAACTTCAGATATGACTGGGATAGGAAAAGATACTATTCTTTATTATGAAAAAATCGGACTGATTCCACCAGTTATGCGTAATGACATTGGTTATCGAATATATAATTCAGAATTTGTGGATATGCTCAACGTCATAGCTTGTCTAAAAAAAACGGGAATGTCATTAGAAAATATAAAAAAATACATGCAACTAGATACATCTGAAAGCAGATATAACATGCTTCAAGATCATCAGACAACACTAGAGCAACAAATGATAGAACTTCAAAATATAATTACGATCAAACTTAAAAAAATTAAACCTGCGAAAAAAATGGAGGAGTAAAAATGGAATCTAAAACAGTTGCGCTTGTTACAGGTGCTAATAAAGGAATCGGAAAAGCTATTGTAAAAGGTCTGGCGAAAAAAGGGATCACTGTACTACTGGGATCTAGAAATGTAGAACGTGGACTAGAAGCTGTAAATGATCTGAAAAATGATGGAGATATTCATCTACTAGAAATTGATGTGACTAATGCTGATTCTATCAAAGCAGCCTATCAAAAAATAGAGAGTATGTATGGGCATTTGGATATTCTAATTAATAATGCAGGAGTTGCAGCATCTAGAACTAAACCAGGAGAAGCAGATGTCAATGAATTTAGAACTATTTATGAAACAAATATATTTGGAGTTGTTGCGGTCACAAATGAAATGTTACCTTTAATTAGGAAATCGTTGTCTGGACGAATTGTGAATATATCTAGTTTGAGAGGATCGCTTGGTAATGAAGGAGCTTTTGTTGGACAGCCTTCGATCTCATACTCTTCTTCAAAAACTGCACTGAACGCACTAACGGTCCATTATGCTAGAGAGCTAGAAAACGAAGGCATCAAAGTAAACTCAGCAGCACCTGGTCATGTAGCAACAGATTTTAATGATTTCAAAGGTAAACGTACACCTGAACAAGGAGCTGATATTGCTATTCATCTAGCAACTCTTGATAATACAGGACCTAATGGTGGATTTTTTGATGATAATGGCATGATAGAATGGTAACTAAGTAGAAAGACATTTTTAATATATATGCCATTATGATTATTATCGAAATCTGTATAATTGAAGTGATTAACCAATTTTGATGCTAAATGAAGTATAATGATTAGTAATATATAGCAAATAGTAAAAAGGAGATCAATAGAGATGCTGATTATTTTGATGCTCGCTTGCATCATTGTAGGCTTAATGACTACACATACGTATAGGCGAAAGTCTGATATGCCTACTGCTGCAGGAAGTATACTGATGGTCGGAGGTATTTTTATACAAGGAGCATGGAGTGAAATTACAGGATTATCTGTGTATTCTTATGCGACTTCTATCTTTGTAATCATATTGATTGCTATTTGGATTTACTTATTACTGGGTTATATTACTTCTATTCGTAAAGATGAATTTTTTAATATACATTTGGCTGATCCAGTCGGACGCTTTGCGATAGGGACATGGATTGCAGGAACATCAATTTTGTTGATTACGATTTATACTTCGTTTCCATCTTCATGGGTATATGAGACCGTGTTGATCTTAGCAGTAATGACGATAGGATTATGGGTCTTTTTTATGTATTGGGTTGGTAAAAGCATGATTGATATCGCTCGAATGCAAGGTGGACGACATGTGCACGGGATTGTATTGCTCGCAACAGTAGCTACTCAATCGATTGCGATGTTGTTGTATGATATTTTTGGACATAGTGAAGCGATGTTGATCATTTGCCGTTTGTTGATTGGTTGGGGATTGATTCTATATGTCGTATTAGCCAGCTTAATGATCTATCGTTATGTACGGTATGCCTGGAATACAGCAGATCAGTCACAAAGTAACAATGTGATGATGTATGGAGCATTGGCGATTACAGGTGTAGCTGTTATTGAAACGTCCAGTTGGACATTGGGTACTGTATCTGTATTATGGTGGGTGACATTCGCTATTTTACTTGTCGTGGAATGTATTGAAATGATTCGTGCTGTAATGAGAATCAGACGAAATGGCTGGAAAACAGCGGTTGGTACGTATGATGTGACCCAGTGGAGTCGAATATTTACACTGGGAATATTCAATCTATTTACATGGCGTCTGGTTATGATCGATGTAAGTACGTTTGTTCATCAGTCGGCATTGTCTCTACAGAATGGAATAGTGATTATCACAGCATGGATTACCGTATTATTATTGCTCTGGCAGTGTGTGCTATCGATCGAAGCTTATAGACATCGTTCTATAGTAGTAGAAGTGCCTGTTCAACGAATACCTCATGTACATTCTCGAAAAGTAAAATAATTGCAAAAAGCGTATCGACTCTTTTCTAACGAAGGGGATCGATACGCTTTTTTTATATTTAGATCAAATTATTTATAAAAATTTACATATAGATCGGAAGATAGATCAATGATTGTGGGTAATAATAAAGAAATTAAGCAAATATTATTTTAAAAAGGCAAGCAAAGCCATATCATGATGGAGGGAAATAATGAACTTTTTAACAATACATCTAGAAAAAATATCTGAAGATATTGATCAAATATTAGCCAAAACAGAATCTATGCAACATCCACTTATCGAATTGATTCGCTATACAACTAATGAACAGCGAGAAGCAATGGATAAGTTAATAGCAATACAACAGAAAGATGATGCATCTGATAATTTATCCCATCCACCTGAATTAGACGAAATTCGTCCTCATTTAGCTATTATTTATCAAAATAATGAAGTGAGTGAGCCGACGATGCGGGCTTGGGTGCGAGCGGTAGAATGGATGCCTTCTTTTGAGACTGAATATGTTGAAGAGATTGAATCGTTATATCGTAGTATTCGAGAACAGCTTAACAAGATAGCCGATCTGATGAAACAACATTACGGTGAAGCGGCTATTAAATATCTGATTCCATCTTTTTATCTGGGGGTGCAAGCATGAGCTGGCAAGGCGAACGTATAGATATGAATGTATATTCGCAAGGCGAAATTGATCGTTGGGTATACAGTACATGTAATATTTGCTCGATTGGTTGTGGCTGTCATGTCGCTGTCAAAGACAATCAGATTGTCGGTATCAAAGGTAATGGTAATCATCCCATTAATCGTGGAAGATTAGGACCTAAAGGTGAAAATCAGTGGTATGCCAATAATAGTACAGACCGATTATTAACACCATTGATTCGCAATAGCGATGGACAATTGGAACCAGCAAGCTGGGAAGAAGCGATGGAACTCATCGTTGCCAAAGCACGTCAATCGATAGCAGATCAAGGTGGTAATAGTATAGCGATTTATTCAACCGGTCAAGGATATCTAGAAGATTACTATACAATTGCCAAAATGGGTCGTGCAGGACTGCATACTCATCTGTTAGATGCGAACACACGTCTTTGTACAGCAACAACAGAATTTTGTTTGTTGCAATCTTTTGGAGCAGATGGGACACCAGCTTCTTTTGACGATGTAGATATAACAGAGACATTGATGTTATTCGGACATAATGTTGCTGAGACTGGCACCGTCTTGCATGAACGTATTATGCAACGTAAAGAGCGTGAAGGTAATCCTTATATTATCGTTGTTGATCCACGTCTTACATTAACAGCTCGTAATGCTGATTTGCATTTACAACTTCGCCCCGGTACCAATGTAGCATTATTAAATGGACTAACCCATATATTGATTCGAGACGGTTATGTAGATCGTTCATTTATTGATCAATACACTATCGGTTATGATGAGATGGCAGCGGCAGTTCAAGATTGGACACCGGAACGTGCTTCTGAAGTCACAGGTATTCCTGTAGAGCAACTAGAAGAAGCTGGGCGTGTGATTGGTCAGACTTCATCTATGGTAACAACAACATTGCAAGGTACTTTTCAAAGTGCAGATGCAACGACTGCTTGTGTAGCTATTAACAATATGCACTTGCTTCGCGGGCTTATTGGTAAGCCTGGCTGTGGTCCTTTACATATGGCAGGACAGCCAAGTTCATCTGCGAATCGAACTGCTGGTGGTGTAGGTACTTATCCTGCGCAACGTAATCCTATGAATCCCAAGCATATTGAAGAAATGGCGGACTTATGGAATGTAGAACCACATACATTACCAACAGGGCCGGAAAAAGGAATAGAAGAGCAGATCGATATGATCGAGCAGGGGAAAGTTACATTTTTTTGGAATATAGGTACTAATCCGATGGTGTCACTGCCGAACCGTCGTCGTGCACGTCAAGCATTAGAAAAAATCTTTGTAGTAGTACAAGATCCTTTTTTGACAGAAACAGCTAAAGTAGCAGACGTTATTTTACCTGTAGCCTTATGGGGAGAAAAAGAAGGCACGATGGAAAATGCTGATCGTACTATTAATATTTTGCGTAAAGCCGTCGAACCACCTAAAGGGGTCAAAAGCGATCTAGAGATTTTGTTGGATTTTGCCCGGCGGATGGAATTAAAAGATAAAGACGGTCAGCCGTTAATTGGTTACTCTACACCTGAAGAGTGTTTTGAAGAATGGAAAAAAGTATCGAGCGGTCGTCCATGTGATATGACAGGGATGACTTACGATAAGCTAGAACAACATAACGGATTACGCTGGCCTACCAATGACCAACATCCAGAAGGAACACCGCGATTATATAGTGATTACAAGTTCCCGACTTATGCAGATTATGCTCAAAGCTATACGAAAGACCAGTTCAGTGGTCGTCCGTTGTCTCATGATGAATTTGTCAAAAAAGAAGCTAATGGTCGTGCTATTCTGCATGCGACGCGCTATCTACCACCAACAGAACAGCCCAATAAAGATTATCCAATGTGGCTGACAACAGGGCGATTAGTCTGGCACTGGCATACCCGTACCAAAACAGCTCGTGCTCCACATTTACAAATGGCTGCTCCCCATGGTTATGTAGAAATACATGAAGAAGATGCCAAAGCGATGTCTATTGTGCAAGGAGAAGTAGTTCGGATTCAATCCCCTCGTGGATGGATTGAAGTGCCTGCACGTATTGGGAAATCTGTACAAAAAGGATTAGTCTTTGTTCCGTTTCATTATGGGAGTTGGGAAGGCAATCAGGCTGCTAACGAACTAACGGCTGATTTTACCGATCCTTTATCCAAACAGCCTACATTTAAGCAAGCTGCTTGTCGGATAGAGAAGTTGCGCAAAGAGCATATTGTAATAGGAGAAGAATCGGCTGATTATATTGCAGAACAATACAATATGACAGTAGAGCATCTGTTACAAGCGAACCGTCTTACTACCCCTTATGATATTCAGATGGGGCAGAGATTAGAAGTACCAATCTCAGTGTTAAATACACCGATTCCACCGTATATTCCGCAACGAGGTCGAGCATAACTACGTTATGTTAATAGTGAATAGCGTTTTGATATTGGATGAATATCGAACAAGGAATATGAATACATGGAATAATCGATAAAGGAGATTCATTATGGTTATTATTTTGCTACTGTGCTGTATGGTTGTAGCTTCGATTGCATGGAGTAGCAAAAGGACACTACCTGTCGCTCCAACTGCGGCAGGTAGCATTGTTATGGCGCTTGGTATTTTTATACAAGGAGTATGGCATGATCTATCAGGACAAAGTCCAGATAGTCTATCGACACGTTGCTTCGTCATTATAACTGCCTGTATATGGATCTATTTATTCATACATTATATTCGCTCCATTCGTCGTGGTCGCTTTGTTCAAGAGCATCTGGCTGATCCTGTTATGCGCTTTGCGATGGGAACATGGGTAGCAGCAACATCTACCTTATTGATTGCAATTCATGCATCCTTTGATATATCTTGGGTACAAGCAAGTATTCGTATAATGGCTATATTCAATATAGGATTGTGGTTGTTGGTATTATATGTAATGTGTCTAGGATGGTATCAAATCATACATCAATCTCAGATCAAACGTGTACATGGTACAATATTATTATCTACCGTATCCACCCAGTCTATTGTACTCATGTTAAATCAAGTCTATGCAACAAGCGATATACCATCATGGATTAATCAGATCATGATTATACTAGGGTTAATCTTTTACCTATTCAGTCTGGTATTGATTGTATACCGATACTGGTATCATCGTGATCATATGGTTCAAGATTGGACAGATACTAATTGTATTTTGTATGGAGCACTGGCTATTACAGGTGTAGCTGTTCAAGCGAGTCATATCTGGTCTACTACAGCTCTTATCTTTTTGTGGTGGATTACATTTACGATATTACTAGTAGTCGAAGTGATCGAATTGATTCGTGCGGTGCAGCGTATTGTAGACAAAGGTTGGCGTTATGGTATAGGTATTTACAATATAGTACAGTGGACGCGCTTGTTTACATTGGGTATGTTCTATTTGTTCACTATGCGTTTGAGTATGTTGGATCATCCCTATACACAACTGGAGTGGGTGATAAAGCTTCATCATTGGATTTTGAATAGCGGAGTATGGATTATAAGTGTATTGCTAGTTATTGAAGTGATATTCTGGGTGCGAGCTATGCTAAATCGTCGTTCAGCCAGCGAAAAATCTGCTAAAGTATAAACGGTAAAACGAGAACAGAAGATTCATCAATATCTAATTTTCTTTTTCTAATAGGCTTTAAAATATTCATTTTCCAAAAGATATGATTGACTTGGAGTATACTCCAAGTTGTACAGTAGATGTAGCACAATTAATCTAAATCAGAAAAGAGGCTACATTCATGAGTCATGCTAAAACAGTTTTAATTACAGGAGCTAATAAAGGAATTGGTTATGAGACGGCACAACAATTAGGTCGTCAAGGGTATATTGTATTTATAGGAGCTCGTGATGAGTCTCGTGGACAGACGGCTGTGGATCAATTGTTACAACAAGGAATAGAAGCCCATTTTGTATTATTAGATGTTACTGATTCTTCAACAATCCAATCTGCTGTTCATCAGATCGAACAACAATCAGGATCATTAGATGTATTGATAAATAATGCAGGTGTGTCAATCGACGAGATGTCGCCACCTAGTCAATATAAAGTAGAAAATATGCGCAAGGTGTACGATACTAACGTATTCGCCGTCGTTGAATTAACACAACAATTGTTGCCTTTATTACAAAAATCTTCAGCAGGACGTATCGTCAATGTATCCAGTGGACTGGGCTCACTGACTCAGAACAGCGATCCTAATTATGAATATGCAGCGTTTAACGGACTCGCTTATTCTAGTTCCAAAGCAAGTTTGAACGCAGTAACTGTGATGTTTGCCAAAGAATTTAAAGATACCGCACTCAAAATCAATGCTGCTGATCCAGGATATACGGCTACTGACTTTAATGGTAATACAGGGCCTCGTTCGGTAGAGCAAGCAGCTACGATTATTGTAAAACTTGCTACATTAGATGAAAATGGACCAACAGGACAATTTTTTGATGAAAATGGAATTGTTCCTTGGTAATATCCAATCTACATCAAGGAGATCACAATATGAGTACAATCGATAATACTGAACAATATACAACGATTAAACAGGCTTCTGAATTAACAGGTCTAAGCGAAGACACGATTCGGTATTACGAAAAATTGGGGTTATTGCCTTATGCAGATCGTCAGCCGAATGGACATCGAACGTATAATAAGCAGCAAATTCAAGGGATTATCTTTTTGACCCGCTTGAAAGCAACAGGGATGACGTTAGAACAGATGAAGCAGTATCGGGAATTAGCAGTCACCGGTGACAGTACATTAGATACAAGATTACAGATACTTAAAGAACATCATCTTAAAGTACAGGACAGTATTACGCAATTACTGGAAACCCAGCGTTTTTTGGAATATACGATTGAACATTATATGGAAACAGCGCAAAATCCCGATCGCAATAGTCATGAATGTGATGCGGTCGTTAGCGAACGAATGTTAGCCCGTCACACGTAAAAGTATATTTGCATATAAAAAAAGACGTATCCTCTATGCAGAGAAGATACGTCTTTTTTATGACTTTGTCACACTCTTTCTTGTTAGTTACCTGAAGATTGATGATCTAGTCAGCTAATCGCTCAGAAAGAGTGCAATCATAGTACCATATGAAGTGTGTTGCTGTTTTACAGTTCTGCTCCATTCGTAGCAATTACATTTTTGTACCACTCGAAAGAATCTTTTTTGGAACGTTTGAGTGTACCATTACCATCGTCATCTTGATCAACATAGATAAATCCATAACGTTTAGACATTTCAGAAGTAGACATACTTACAAGGTCGATAGGGCCCCAGCTTGTGTAACCCATCAATTCTACACCGTCGGCAATTGCTTCACGCATTTGCTCGATATGTTTGCGCAAGTATTCGATACGATACGTATCATGGATAGAACCATCTTCTTCTACTTTATCAAATGCACCCAGACCATTTTCAACGATAAATAATGGTTTTTGGTAACGATCATAGAAGTTGTTCAATGTTACACGTAGACCGATTGGGTCGATCTGCCATCCCCAATCTGAAGCTTCCAAATAAGGATTTTTTACACCGCCGAATAAGTTACCAGCCGCTTTGTCACCATCTGCTCCTGTAGTTACAGTGATCGACATGTAGTAGCTAAAGGAAATATAATCGACAGTATATTTTTTAAGAATTTCATCATCGCCATCTTCTTTTTGAATCACGATATTATTTTCAGCAAAATAACGGTTCATGAATCTTGGATATTCACCACGTGCATGAACATCAGTGAAGAATAGGTTCATCTGGTTATCATGTTGTGCCTGGCGAATATCTGCTGGATTACTGCTGAACGGATATGTCTCCATACGAGCTAACATACAACCGATTTGAGAACCCGGAATAATTTCGTGACACAATTTAGTAGCGATAGAACTAGCTACAAATTGGTGATGCAACGCTTGATACATTGCTTGTAGTTTGTTTTCTTCGCGATCGATAACAACGCCGCCGCCTGTAAAAGCACTGATCGTCAATACGTTGATTTCGTTAAACGTTAACCAGTATTTTACTTTGTCTTTATAACGAGTAAATACCGTTTCTGCATAACGAGCAAAATGATCAACGACTTCACGATTTACCCAACCGTTATACTTTTCAGTTAAACCGAGTGGAGTCTCATAGTGAGAAAGAGTTACCAAAGGCTCTATATTATATTTACGCAACTCATCGAATACATTGTCATAGAATTGAAGACCTGCTTCATTCGGTTGCTCATCATAACCATTAGGGAAAATACGTGACCAATGAATCGAAAGGCGGAACACTTTGAAGCCCATTTCTGCAAACAAAGCAATATCTTCTTTGTAACGGTGATAAAAGTCGATCCCGTCACGTTTAGGGAAGCGTGCTTCAAATTCACCACTTAGAATTTGTGCAATACGTTCTGAAGAAACTTCCATAGCATGGTTGGTAATTCCGCGTTCTTCTTTTGGAATATAAGCGATCATATCCGCACTGGATAGACCTTTACCATCTACATTATATGCGCCTTCTAGTTGGTTCGCTGCGGTTGCTCCGCCCCATAAGAAGTCTTTAGGAAATCCTTGTTGTACATTCGTCATGTTCATTACCTCTTTCGTCATAGAGTATAAAATTATAATTGAGAATTATGATGATCAGGCGAAAATACCCTATAAAACAACAAAAACCTAAACAGAAAATGAAAGGAAGTCTCCACGTAAGAGTACCTTTACATCATCCATTTAGGTTTTGCCTGCATGACCAGTCACAATCCTGAGTTATTTATTTATCTTTTCTTATTGTAATACACAAGAATAGCGTTTTCAAGCACCTGCCATAAATCTAACGTGAATCTTAGACAACAGCGGTTAATAGATAGTCTTGATTGTTGACTTCGGATTCAGATGTTTTGAGTACATCTAGATAACTAGCTGCATTGGTGACAATAACAGGTGTAGACAGAACATAACCAGCGGCGCGAATCTGCTCAATATCGAATTTGAGCAACAATTGTCCTTGCTCTACGATATCGCCTTCTTTGACCATTTTCTCAAAAAATTGACCTTTCAAACGAACGGTATTCATACCGACATGAATTAACATTTCAGCGCCATCGTTAGATGTGATACCTATCGCATGTCCGGTAGGGAAAACAGTCGTTACTGTACCATTTACAGGTGAAGTCAGTAGACCTGAAGTAGGTTCTATCGCAATACCTTTACCCATAGCACCGGAAGAAAAAGCTGGATCTTCAAGTGACTCTAGTGGCATTGTTGTTCCTTGTAATGGGCTAATAATAACTTCTTTCGCAATAACAGAAGCGGTTGTTGCAGTAGTCGTAGCTGCATTTCCTGTTGGAGCAGGAGCATCATTGGCTGTAACGACTGTAGCTTCTTCTTTGAATCCAAGAATATATACCAACAGAGCAGCTAGAACAAAAGCAACTAGCAGTCCAATCACAACAGCGGCAAATCCTGTACCGATATACGTAGGAAGAGCAAGCAAACCAGGTAGAGCAAAAGCAATCGCTCTTGAGCCACCAGCACCGATAATTGCGCCACCTACAGCACCAGCGATACAAGCATAAATAAATGGTTTTTTCAATTTCAATGTAATCCCGTAAATCGTTGGTTCAGTGATCCCGAAGATTGCAGCAAGTGTAGAAGAACCGGCTAATGCTTTGGTATCTTTATTTCTTGATTTGAAAAATACACCTAAAGTTGCACCCGCTTGAGCCATAACCGCAGCTGTTAACATCGGCAACATTGGATCAAATCCATTAGCTGCAATATTTCCAAGCATAATCGGAACAAAGCCCCAGTGGACGCCGAAAATAACAAATACTTGCCAGAATGCCCCTGCGATACCACCTGCTAGAATAGGGCTCAAATTATAAATCCATGTGAATCCTGATGCTAATCCTTGACTCACTAAATGACCTACAGGACCGAATACAAGGAATGTTAGAGGAATAACAACTAACAAAGCCACCATAGGCACCAAAATATTTTTAACAGATTCATGAATAAATTTGCTTGCAAATCGTTCTACATACGATTGTACCCATACTGCCAAAATAATCGGAATAACGCTGGATGTATAGTTAACCAGTACAATCGGAATATTCAGAAAGCTTAAACTGATCCCACTATCTAATGCTGTCAAAATCGTAGGATAGACTAACGCGCCTGCAATTGCAATCGATACAAACTGATTGGTTTTGAACTTACGCGCAGATGTAACCGCTAGGAAGATCGGTAAGAAATAAAATACACTATCTGATGCTGCATTCAGAACAAGATAGGTGCCTGATGTGTTATCTAGCCAGTGAAGTGCTAGAAATAAAGCAACTAATCCTTTTAATACCCCTGCACCTGCCAAAGCTCCAAGTAGAGGAGAGAAAATACTAGAAATAATATCGACTGCTTTACCTAGTATATTGGTATCTTTATCTGTAGCCGTCGTTGACGCTTCAGTCGATTTCTCTACATCTTGCAAATTCGTTTCCGCCATAATTTTATCGTACACCTGACTAACAGAGTTGCCGATAACGACTTGAAATTGTCCGCTATTTTCGACGACTGTAATCACACCCGGTGTTTTTTCGAGCGTTGCTTTATCTGCTTTACTGGAATCTTTTAAGCTGAAGCGTAGACGTGTTGCACAATGGAATACCGAATTGACATTCGATTCTCCGCCGACCAGATTAATAATTTGTTTGGATAAATCTTGATTACTCATGATTGATAGCTCCTTTATGAATAAATACATCGATTAGTACAAGATCCTCACGACATGTTGGCCGACATGGGTGAAAGGAAAGCTTTACTGTCAATAAAAGAACAAAGAGAAATTGCCGGCACTCTTTATTTTCTTTTATAAACAAGAAAAACCTAAACTCGTGGTGAAATAGACAGCGAACTAGCGCGTCCTTTTCACCATCAGTTTAGGTTTTGCCTGCATAACCAGTCACAATCCTAATGGATGGAATGTATTTAATTATGATTGTTCTTCTTCAATCGTTGTTCGTTCGGTTACCCGGTGAATATGAATAGTGAGATAGACATATTCATCTTTACTCAATGATTGATCATACGTTTTTTCTAAATAATCATTGATTTTGGAGACACATTCAAATGCTTTACTATATGCTGTTTTGACTTGATTATAAAGGAATTCTTCTCCACTATAATGAATCTCTTTGCGTAACAACCGCATCGCAAAATATTGCAGATGAGTAACAAAGCGAGAATAGTTAAGTGACGATTCATCCAATACAATTCCATAATGATAAGTCACGATATTGAGTACATGCTGTACGATCTCTGTCATTTTGATCGTAGCTTGCATTTCATTACCATCCATACGAGCATTTACAATATGAAGAGTGATAAACCCAGCTTCGTCTTCGCCTAATGAAATACCAGTACTGTCTTTGATCATCTGTAAAGCATCTTGACCGACACTGTATTCCTTTTTGTAAAAGCGTTGAATTTCAAAAAGTAACGCATTTTTGATATGAAGTTGTTTCTCATAACGCTCTAATGCAAAATGAATATGATCTGTCAGTGTCAAATAAATATTATCGCTCAATGTTGTGCCTAGCACCGCATTGGCATGATTTACAATTTGATTGACTAGTTCTAGATGGGAGACAGGAATCTCATTCAACAACTCGGTTAACTTGGCTGTGAATTCGTTCTCATTTAACATAAAGATTTTATCTATTTTGGTATCATCTACCGGATCACCAATCACTTTATTAAAAGAAATACCTCGACCCATTACAATAATTTCTTTGCCTTTTTGATTTTTGGTCAGTAGTACATTATTATTTAATATTTTCTCTATAATCATAATCTTCCACCTACAATTCTAAAATGAACGGGGGTTATTTTATAGAAAATATACAGCAATACATGTATATAAATATAAAAAATGCCCGAAATCATTCCAATACCATTTTTCTACAAAATGATATTACAATAATCTCAGGCATTGCCCGCTTAACCGGTCACAATCCTTTAACTAACTTTATTGTAGTATATAATAAAAGCGATTACAAGAGTGATTTGCAGATTTTTTCTAATGTTTATCCATTATTCGTCAAATCATATTATAATTGTCGTAATTTGTCTTATGTAAAAAGGATCGAGTAGTGTTATAATTAACATATTAACTATCTTATGATAGTCAGAGGGGGTGAATACCTTGTTTGAAATGCATGATTGGATACCGTATTTATTTTCGATTGGTCTGTTAATTACAGTGAGTTATGGATATATTGCTCATTTGTATTGCGGAATCACCGAATTTTGGATCAGTAACCGGCAACTTCGTGGACATTATGATCTACCTTTGATCATTTTCAAAACGATACATCATACACCGATAACACTGGCACGAATCATACGCCGTAAAGAAGCTCCTGATGAAGATGCAGGAGATTGCCTATCCTCGTTGAGCCATAAGCAACAACATCAACGAGGAGGAACAACATGCAATTATTCAAGGGATTCACTTTTACGGGAAAACAAGGTCGTATTTACGGTTTAATACTAGGTTTAATGATGATGGTATTATTAGCAGGATGCGGTACCTCATCTGTACAAGAAGTCAATTCATCCACACCCGGCTTTTTTACTCATTACGTTGTCTTTCCATTAACCTATAGTATGCAGCATATTGCAACTTGGTTCGGTGGAAGTTACGGGCTGGCTATTATTACTTTGACACTGGCAGTACGGTTTGCTTTATTCCCATTGATGATGCGTCAAGCTAAAGGTCAACAAGGCATGAAGCGTAAAATGAGCATTATGCAACCTGAACTTGATCAGCTCAAAAAGAAATATGAGAATAAAACCAGTACCGAAGACAAACAAAAGCAACAACAAGAAATGATGGAGATCTACAAAAAGCATAGCTTTAATCCATTAAATATCGGTTGTCTGCCTATTTTGATTCAATTGCCTATTTTATCAGGTATGTATACAGCGATTCGTGCTACACCGGAACTGGCTTCTCATTCATTTTTGTGGTTCAAATTAGGAGAGCCTAACTGGATTATGGCGATTATTGTAGCATTACTGTATATGCTTCAAGCCAAAGTCTCACAGTATAATATGACACCTGAGCAACAAAAACAATTTGCAATTATGGGGTATTTGTCTCCAATTATGATGGCATTTTTCTCATTTAGTGCACCGGCAGCGATGCCTTTATACTGGATGGTGAGTGGATCGTTCTTATTAGTACAGACTTTATTATTCCGCAAAATGTATCCGAATAGTATTCCTGTTCAGACCGCACTTGAAATTGAAGTCGAACCTGAACCTGAAACGTTAGAGCCTGTAGCCATAAGTAACACAAAAGCCAAAAAGCTGGCTCGCCAAGCCAATCAAAGTAAAAATAAGTCTGCAAAAGCATAACGCTTATATGTGTCAGGTAAGATAAGATTTTACATCACAAAAGATCATCACTCTTAAAAAGAAGAGGATGATCTTTTTGATGTGATCTTGCTATAAGGGTAAAACTTGGAGAGGTTTTACACCAAAAGAGATATAGAGATAGAGAGTGAAAGACAAAGGAGAGCTATACGTATGAAGATTATTAAAATGGTGCTTCAAATTGCTGTATTATACCTATTTTACATAATTGGAACGTTAATTCAGCAATATTTTCATTTGTTTATACCGGGCAGTGTGCTAGGAATGTTGTTGTTATTTGCTTTATTAATGTTAAATGTTTTTCCTGAAAAGTGGATTCAGACAGGAGCCAATACTTTGCTGTTCTATTTACCGTTGTTTTTTATCCCGGCGACAGTAGGAGTTATAGAGCATCTCGATTTATTTGCAGGTAAAGGACTATTATTGATTCTAATTGTTGTTATTAGTACATTGTTTACGATCGGCATTACAGGTTTTGTAGCGCAGTGGTTTATTACACTGGCTGATCGATCCAAATCTAATGCACAATCGCCTGCTCTTATACCTGAACACAAATTGATCTATGAAAGTAGAGATCAGCACAAATGAATATAGGTATAGCTTTATTAATGATTGTGATGACGTTGGCGTTATATGTTGTAGCTAGTCTATTGTACAAACATGTACGGATATCAATTCTAATTCCTGTACTAACAACCACTTTTATGATTGTTGTTATTTTACTACTTACGCATACTTCGTATTCTACTTATATGATCGGTGGAGAATGGATCAGTAAATTAATGGGGCCTGCTGTGGTAGCTTTAGCTTATCCGCTGTATCGACAACGACATTTGTTCAAGCAGTACGGGTTATCTATTCTGGGAAGTTCATTAATTGGTGTTGTCGTAGGAATGCTGAGCGGAGTGGGGATGGCTTTGGTATTGGGATTCAGTGAACCTTATATTATTTCTATTATTCCTAAGTCTGTTACGACACCTGTCGCTCTTCAAATTTCGAATAATTTAGGTGGAGAAGCTTCGCTTACTTCTGTCTTTGTAATGATTGCTGGCTTTACAGGGGTTATTTTGGGGCTTGGTTGCCTGAAATTATTTCGGGTTAAAAATGCGATTAGTGTCGGCATTGCGCTAGGTGTCTCATCCCATGCACTGGGAACAGCTAAAGCGTTAGAACATGGAGAAATCGCGGTCTCGATGGGATCATTAGCATTAACAATCAGTGCGATTGTGTCTTCTTTTATCGGGCCATTAATATTAGTAGCGATCTATCATTAAGTTGTTATCATGTAAATAAATAATATAAAAGTAGTGATCTCAAAGTCGATGAATTTCATCGGCTTTTTTTATTTTGTGATCTCAATCACATTTTGTCACTTTTTGTTACATTTTTAAAGAAAATTTGTGATTTTAATCACAATCGTATCTATGACTTTTTGACTACAATGTATTTAGTTTTTTAATCAATTTTCAGAAAAGAAAGGAAGTTATCGGATGGATGTTCTTATGCTATCCCGGATTCAGTACGCGCTAACGACCGTATTTCACTTTTTCTTTGTACCGGTATCGATTGGGCTCGTATTGTTGGTAGCTATTATGGAAACGATGTATGTTATCACTAAAAAAGATCAGTACAAAGTAATGACCAAGTTTTGGGGCAAGCTGTTTTTGATCAACTTTGCTGTTGGAGTGGTTACAGGGATTTTTCAAGAATTTCAATTTGGCATGAATTGGTCTAATTATTCACGTTTTGTAGGTGATGTGTTTGGTGCACCACTTGCAGTAGAAGCTTTATTTGCCTTTTTTCTGGAGTCTACGTTTATTGGATTATGGATCTTTGGTTGGGAACGCTTGTCTGCCAAAGTACATTTACTCTGTATATGGTTAGTAGCGTTCGGAACAACATTATCTGCATTCTGGATATTAACAGCGAACTCATTTATGCAACATCCTGTCGGATTCACGATCAATAATGGACGTGCCGAAATGAATGACTTTTTTGCTCTTATTACCAATGGTCAAGTGTTGGTTGAATTTCCACATACCGTATTTGGTGCTTTTGTTACTTCAGCCTTTCTTATGGCAGGAATCAGCGCATATAAAATGCTGCGGCGTGAAGATATTGAAGTATTCCGCAAGTCATTTCAAATTGCGATTATTGTAGGCATCGTATCATCGTTAGGAGTAGCTTTTAGCGGTCACTCTCAAGCTCAATATCTAGTAGAAACGCAACCAATGAAAATGGCTGCTGCTGAAGGGGTATGGAACACTACTGCTGAAAAAGCACCCTGGATGTTAGTAGGTGGAATTGATACCAAGATGCAACAAAATACATTCGAGATTAACTTTCCACTTAAAGGATTACTCAGTTATCTATCATATGGAAAATTCACAGGTTCTGTGACAGGGATGAAAGAACTTCAAGCTCAGTATGAGCAAAAATATGGCGAAGGCAATTACATACCACCTGTCAAAACAACATTTTGGAGTTTCCGTATTATGGTAGCTAGCGGCATGTTAATGATCGCTTTATCTGCTTATGGTGTGTATCTAATGTTCCGACGCAAAGTAGAACAAGCACCGAAATGGTATTGGTATGCGATGATGTATGGGATTGCGTTACCTTTTATCGGCAATACATCCGGTTGGATTATGACAGAAGTGGGTCGTCAACCATGGACAGTATTTGGACTCATGACTACCGCAGATAGTGTATCACCAAGTGTATCCGCAGGTTCTGTGTTATTTTCGACGATTACGTTTACTCTGGTCTATACCGTTCTTGGAGCAATCACAGTGGTTTTATTTGTTCGTGAAATAAAAAAAGGCCCAGGTGATGAACATTCGCATGACGATCATTCCAATGATCCGTTTGAAATGGAGGAGTTGAAACATGCTATCTCTTAATGAAGTATGGTTTGTATTGATCGCTGTATTGTTTGTTGGTTTTTTCTTTTTAGAAGGTTTTGATTTTGGTATCGGTATGTCTACGCAGTTGTTAGCTCGTAATGATATGGAACGTCGTATGCTAATTAACTCAATTGGGCCTTTCTGGGATGGTAATGAAGTATGGTTAATTACAGCAGGCGGAGCGATGTTCGCGGCATTTCCGAACTGGTATGCGACAATGTTTAGTGGCTTTTATCTTCCTTTTGTAGCCTTATTGCTGGCTTTGATCGCTCGTGGTGTTGCTTTTGAATTTCGTGGTAAAGTCGGTCATTCTGCATGGAGCAAGACGTGGGATATGTGTATCTTTTTCGGTAGTTTGTTACCGCCTTTGTTATTCGGTGTGGCTTTTGCAACGATGCTCAAAGGATTACCAATAGGAGCAGATATGGAGATGCATGCAGGGTTTGGAGATATTATTAATCCTTATTCTCTTGTAGCAGGTGTAACAACGGTTATGCTCTGTATCGTGCATGGTTTAATGTTCGCTGCACTACGCACTACAGGCGATATTCGAGTACGAGCAAGTGTAATGGCACGTAAATTGCTGATCCCACTTGCAGGATTGTTGGTCTTACTTGCTATCTTGACCTCTGTATATACAGATGTTTTTACTGTACGTGGTCCGATTCTAATCGCTATAGCAGTCGTAGGTGTGATTGTATTTATACTTGCAGGATATTTTATGAAACAAAAGCGCGAAGGATGGGCGTTCGGTATGACAGGCGGATTGATTATTTTATCGATTGCTTCTGTTTTTATCGGCTTGTTCCCGCGTGTAATGGTCAGCTCGCTAGGAGCCATGTATGATCTGACTTTATACAATACAGCTTCCGGGCATTATTCGTTAAAAGTAATGACGATTGTAGCCTGTACATTATTACCGTTTGTACTTGGTTATCAAATCTGGACATATTTTGTGTTTCACAAACGTCTACACGAAAAAACACATTTGGAGTATTAATCATGGGTAAAGGGCTAATCCAACTACAAGGCATCAAACCGATTATGGCATTAACAGGTCTATTCACATTCGTGCAGACAATCGTTATTATTATGCAGTCGTTATGGTTGGCAGAAGCGGTCTCCGGTTTATTTACCGGGGATTCTCTTCATCATCAGCTTGGTCATGTCTTCGGATTCGTAGGTGCTCTGGTTGTTCGACAATTATTATCAGTAATCATGCAAAAAATAGCATATGATTTCGCAGAGCGGACAGGCAGAAGTATGCGCAAGCTGATGATGGATCAATTATTTGAACTTGGACCTACATTTGCAATGGGACAGGGGACAGGTAATCTTGTAACACTTGTGCGTGAAGGTGTATCCAAGTATAGAACATATCTGGAGCTGATTATTCCGCGTATGATGTCTAATAGTCTCACTCCGTTATTGATTGGGATTTTTATTTTAAAGTTAGATTGGATCTCGGCACTGATTCTGGGAGCTGTATTTCCGTTATTGATTATTTTTATGATTTTACTTGGCTTGGCTGCGCAAAAACAAATGGATAAGCAATGGGCAACATATCGCGTATTATCTAATCATTTTGTCGATTCATTAAGAGGGCTTGAGACTTTACGCTTTCTCGGTCGGAGTCGTGCGCATGAAGAAACGATAGGACGCACCAGTGAACGTTATCGTAAAGCAACGATTTCTTCGATGCGTGTTGCTTTTTTATCTTCATTTGCTTTGGATTTCTTTACGATGTTATCTGTTGCTTGTGTAGCGGTGAGTCTGGGGCTTCGCCTTGTCCATGGCACTATTATTTTAGAACCGGCGTTAACGATTTTGATACTTGCACCTGAATTTTTTGTACCTATTCGTTCATTAGGAGCGGACTATCATGCCACGATGGATGGCAAAGAAGCTGGTGAAGATATTCAGCGTATTATCCATACCTCTACCACGATCGGTACAGTAGATGCACAGAACACTAGCGATATGCATCGTTCTAAGCCTGTATGGTCAGCTTCCAGTCAGATGGTATTGAATCAGCTTTCTGTACAGCATGATGCAGAAAGTAACTTCTCTCTTGAACAGCTTAATCTTCGTATTGGAGGTTATTGCAAAATTGGTATTATTGGTGAAAGTGGAGCAGGCAAATCAACACTGATCGATGTATTAAGTGGGTTTCTTACACCTACACAAGGAGAAATCCTATGGAAGGATAGTCTAGGAGAAAGTTATCCGCTCAATTCTAATGTCTGGCGTCAACAAACGACATATATTCCACAGCATCCTTATCTATTCAGTGGCACATTAGCAGATAATCTTAGATTGTATGAACCTGAAGCAACCGATGAGCAATTATGGCAAGTCATTCGTGATACAGGATTATATGATCTGGTCAGCCAATTGCCTCAAGGTATCGAAGAACCGGTTGGAGGAGCTGGACGCACACTCAGTGGAGGTCAAGAACAACGTGTTGCGCTTGCACGCGCTTTGTTAGGGCAACGGCAGATTATGTTATTAGATGAGCCGACAGCACATTTAGATATAGAAACAGAGTATGAATTAAAGCAGACTATGTTAGAGCTTTTTAATAATCGATTTGTGATTCTAGCTACTCATCGCATGCACTGGATGGTGGATATGGATTGGATTATTGTATTAGAACATGGACAGATTGTAGAGCAAGGCACTCATGAACAATTACTAGCACGTCAAGGTGCTTATTGTCGTCTGATTGATAGTCAATGGGGGGAGAGCGCATGAGCAGTCAGGGATGGGTAATGTCTTATATGCGTGTTCATGCGTTTCGATTTGCAGGTATTATTGCTATTGGCGCATTGACGCTACTGTCAGCAGGGATGTTGACTTTTACATCAGGATTTTTAATTTCCAAAGCAGCCTTATGTCCAGAAAATATACTGATGTTATATGTACCGATTGTAGGAGTACGCGCATTTGGGATAGGCAGATCGGTGTTGCGCTATGTAGAACGTCTGCAAGCTCATGATGCGGTACTGCGTGTATTATCCAAAATGAGAGTGCGTCTATATCGAACGTTGGAGCCTCAAGCATTACAACTGAAGTCACGTCATCAGACAGGCGATCTATTAGGCATGATGTCTGACGATATCGAATCTCTGCAAAATATGTATGTTCGTACTATTTTTCCAGGTATCACTGCACTGATTATGTATGGAGCGGTTGTCTGTGCGCTCGGTTGGTTTGATATGTCTTTTGCAATGTTGATTGCTGTGTATATTTTGATTCTGATTGTGATTGTACCGATCTTTTCGCTTCTGATGACACGTACATTTCAGAAAAGACTTAAAAGTAACCAATCTGCGCTCTACCGTCACTTAACCGATGCTGTACTTGGACTAAGCGATCTGATGATTAGTGGACGAGCAAGTGAATTTGTGAATCAGTATGAAGAGAGTGAACGTCAGGCAGCCGTATATGAACGTAAATTAAGCCGTCACAAACGTTATATCGGTCTAATTACTCAGACAGTTATAGGATTGATTGTCGCACAGATGGCAATCTGGGCAACGTCACAAGTAGGCGAAAATGGAATGGATGCGACATTATTAGCTGCTTTTATTCTAGTCGTTATTCCACTTGCAGATGCGTTTATCCCTGTGACTGATGCGGTGCAGCGTATTCCTGTATATCAAGAATCACTTCAACGTTTAGCACAGATCGAACAATCAACAGTTTATCCCAATAAAGAACATGCTCAATCTTCTCAAAACTTCACATATCTTGCTAGCATCAATGATTTTTCCAATGATGATCAATTCTTTATTGAGAAAGCTACTAGACCACCTGCTATTACATTAAAAGAGATTTGTTATAGTTATCATGAGCCAAATGAGTATGCAGTCAACAATATAAGTATAGAAGTAAAGTCCGGTCAAAAAATAGCTATTATCGGTCGCAGTGGAGCAGGCAAGTCGACCTTGCTTAAATTAATACAGGGCGCTTATCTTCCTCAGCAAGGGCAGATTTATATTCAAGGTAAAACGATAGCAGAGTGGGGCGATCAGATTACAGAACAAGTATCTGTACTGAATCAGAAACCTTATCTCTTTGATACCAGCCTACTAAATAATATTCGTCTTGGTCGTCCAACAGCGACAGAAGAGGAAGTCAGACAGGTGATAGAGCAAGCACAATTAAGCGAGCTGATTGCTTCTTTACCAGAAGGAGATCAGACTCCAATGCGTGAAGCCGGTCAGCGCTTCTCAGGAGGAGAACGTCAGCGTATTGCTCTTGCACGTGTATTGTTGCAAAATACGCCGATTGTGATTCTGGATGAGCCTACAGTCGGTCTAGATCCACGTACGGAACGTGAACTTATTCGTACGATACTGCAAAGTTTACAGGGCAAAACATTGATCTGGGTTACCCATCATCTGCTTGAAGTACAACAGATGGATCATATTATATTTATGGATCAAGGAAAGATTGCGATGCAAGGGACTCATGAATACTTAATTGATTCTTCTGAGCGTTATCACAGATTATATCAATTAGATCATCCCCAGTGGCGACAACGTACACTAGAGAAAGTATACACATAATATAAGTAAGATATAAAGTTTTTAAATGATGATGCACCATAATAAAAAGCAAAAAGGCTGTCTACTGATCTATTCGGTAAACAGTCTTTTTGCTATGTATTGTAGAATGTGTCTCATTATTGGGTAATGCTTAAAGAGATATGTTGAAAAAGATATATTAGCAAACATCACAGTAATATATACCGCTAAGGAGGCAAATTAGATATGGCTCATCAAGTAGAAAATGTTATCGAACATCGATTTGCTGAAGTGAATGGAGTGAAATTGCATTATGTGATCGGTGGAGAAGGTCCTACGGTTATGTTATTGCACGGATTCCCGGATTTCTGGTATACATGGAAAGAACAGATTCCAATGTTAATAGAAGCGGGTTATCGTGTGGTGGCTCCTGATCTGCGTGGATACAATCTTTCTTCCAAGCCAGAAGGTGTCGATCATTACAGTATCGATACATTATGTGCAGATGTCAATGGATTAATTGAGCATTTAGGCGAAGAGCAAGTGTTTCTGACAGGGCATGATTGGGGTGGCAATATCTCGTGGTATTTTACAATGATGTATCCGCATCGTGTGCGCCGTTTGGCGATACTCAATATGCTCCATCCTGAGCGTTTGCAGACAGGATTGCGTACATTACCGCAACTGCGTAGAAGCTGGTATATGTTCTTTTTCCAGATTCCCAAGTTGCCTGAGAAAGCTCTAGCACGAGATAACAATCATATGTTACGAACTATTTTCAAAAAAGAACCGAAAGAGCCTTTTTCCGATCAAGAAGTGCAAGTGTATCTCAAAGCTTTTGAGCAAAAAGAAACGCTTAGTGCGGCTATTAATTATTACCGGGCTATGTTCCGCCGTTCAGCAGAAACCAAAAAAGCACAGATGCGGAAAATTGAGCAACCTGTACTTATTTTATTTGGCGATCTTGATCCACATTTATCTAAAGACCTTGCTGATCCACTACCGGAATGGGTACCAAATACCGAGATTCATCATTATGACGATGCAACACACTGGATACAGCATGATAAGCCAGCAGAAGTAGGCAATCGATTGATACAATTTTTTAGATAACGTTTTGCAAATCATACTTAAATAAAAAGAAATCTTTTATATAGACAACTTATAACGTTTGCCCATTATCGACAGTCACTAGCTGACCGGTCATTGATTCTTGTTGTAAAATAGCACAGATTAATGAAGCAATATCAGCAGGAGTCGATATTCGTTCTAACAATAACTGTGTTGTCAAACGTTTCATTTTGTCTTCATTTCCAATCCACCAACGTGTATCTACTGCACCTGGAATAATGCAATTAACGCGTATATGTGGAGAAAGTGCTCTTGCTAACGATTTGGTTAACGTATGAACAGCACCTTTGGAGACAGCATAAGGAAGCGAAGAACCGTAGCCTGTACTGCCTGCAATACTACCTAGATTGATAATAGATCCTTGCTGTGCCTTTTTCATCCATGGGGCTACCGCTTGAGCACAATAAAACATTCCTTTGACATTAATATTGTATAGCTCATCCCAGATATCATCAGTGATCTGTTCCAAATCAGCAAAAGGCAGTTGTCTGGTTATACTGGCGTTATTCACCAAGCCATCGATTCTACCATACGTATGGATAACTTCTGTAATCATATCTTGTACTTGATGTTGCCTAGATACATCAGCTTGAATCGTGATAGCTTGTCCACCATTTTGTGTAATTTGTAGAGCAGTTTCTTCTGCTTGTAGTTGTGAACGGGAGTAATTGATAACTACTTTTGCTCCTTGTTCAGCAAGTTGTAAGCATGTTGCCTGTCCTATTCCTGTACCCCCGCCTGTAACGATAACGACTTTGTCAATCCAGTCCATGTTTAGCGCTCCTTTAGCTTTATACTCGTTTGTTATTTCTTTGTATAGTGTAAAAGAAGATAAAAGGTCTGTATAATAGTTAGAAATGATACTGGGTATTAAAAATAATGATATCCAAATGAACTGTGTTATACATATAAGAAAAATAGTAAAGAAAGGTGGCAATGGGTTTGGAAAGTAGTGATTTGCGTATTTTTCGGATTGTAGCTCAAGAGCAGTCTATTTCCAAAGCAGCACTGAAAATGGGATATGTACAGTCGAATGTTACATTACGTATTCAGAAGTTGGAAAAAGAACTGGGTCAATCTCTATTCGATCGTAGTAATAAAGGCATAACAATTACAGAAGCAGGGCAACAATTGTGGAGCTATGCTGATCAGATTGTAGATTTATTAGATGAAGCTACTCGCGTTTTGAAAGTAAAGTTGCCGTCATATCAATTACAATTAGGAGCGACACCGACTGTGGCGGCTTCCAGATTACCGCAGTGGTTACTTGCTTATTATGAAGAAAATAGGGATGTAGACGTATCTATTCAAACGCATGGACAGATTGAACTAATGAATCAAGTTGTTAATCATAAGTTGGATGGAGCTTTTATTAGCAGTCAATACCATCATCAAGATATTCAATCGGTCTTTGAATACAATGAACAATTAGTTATTGTATCTGCTGATCATATTCATACCGAATCAGAATTACTCCAACAACGGTTAATCGTTAATACATTTCCTGATTGTCCGTATCGAAAATGTTTAGAAGAGTGGTATCACACTAAGAGTAAAAGTCATTCCCTTCAACAACTACCTCGTGTAATAGAAGTAGATACAGTAGAAGCTATTATTCGTGGAGTCACTGACGGACTAGGTATATCCTTATTGCCAGAGCGGATCGTTCGTTCTTATCCACAACTTCATAGTCATACGTTACCAATACCGTTGCAACAAGCGCGTATTCAATTTGTGGTTTCGAAGCAGACCCCACTTTCTATAACGTTATCTGCATTTATCAATCTGCTAATCCATAGTGAACATTAATTGATGATTTAGTGAAATAATGTCCTATTCACTTTGCAGAACTTGCAGATTAGATGTAGGTAAACTATAATATATGAATAAGTGCTCATATGTTATTTTAATCAATATAATATCTATTAATAAAGAATAGAGGTGCAGGTCAATGAGTAGTAAAAGTCATACCCATGAAGAACATACTGCATGCGACCACGATCATGAAGATCATCAACATTCTAAAGGGAAAAAGCATAGTCATTCGCACAGTCATGGACATTCCCATGGACACGGACATTCACACTCCCATGGACATGGTGCTAACAAAAATGCGTTGAAATTATCGTTCTTTCTGATTGCAAGTTATATGATCGTCGAAGTTATCGGTGGACTTATGACTAACAGTCTTGCTTTGTTATCGGATGCAGGGCATATGCTTAGTGATGCAGCGGCTCTTGGACTGAGTTATCTAGCGATGACATGGGGTCAGAAACAAGCGAGTAAATCCAAAACGTTCGGTTACAAACGATTCGAAGTGTTAGCTGCTTTTATTAACGGTCTAGCTTTGTCAGTGATTTCTATTTATATTTTCTGGGAAGCTTTTCAACGGTTTGCGAATCCTCCAGGGGTTATGAGTGGGGGGATGTTAACGATTGCTGTTATTGGATTGCTGGTTAATATCGCAGCGGCATTTATATTAATGAAAGGCGATACTTCGGAAAACTTGAATGTACGCAGTGCTTTTCTACATGTGTTAGGAGATCTACTGGGGTCAGTCGGGGCGATTGTTGCCGCTTTGTTAATTATGTTCTTTGGTTGGAATCTAGCTGATCCGATTGCAAGTGTAATTGTAGCAGTATTGGTAGTGCTTAGTGCGTATCGTGTGACCCGCGATTCGATCCATATTCTAATGGAAGGTACACCTGTTACTATCAACACCGATGAGTTAGAACAGTCTTTGCTTCGTATAGACCATGTTGTAGAAGTACATGATCTGCATGTATGGGCGTTATCTTCAGATATTATATTGTTGAGCTGTCATATCGTTACTGAAGATCAGGCTTATCATAGTGTCGTTATGCAGCAAGCACAGAAATTAATTAAAGAAGATTATGAAATTAAGCATATTACTATCCAGATGGATACACCAGGTATTCAGTGTAATATTGCGCATCAATAGCCGATGAACATCAAAAAGGGATCTACACTGTCATGGTGTAGATCCCTTTTTTGTATAGTGATAATCGTAAGCTATAAAGTAAGCCGAAATATCAAAACTTCTATTTCAGTCGCTTACATTAGCTTGTGTATACATCAAATTGCTTTTATTTATGGGTTAAATGTTCATGGGTCTGTAGAAAGATTTCTTCTACATGATAATCATCTAATGAATAAAAAACCGTTTTACCAACTTTGCGTCGCTTCACAATACGCATATTACGTAAATAACGCAATTGATGCGAAATAGCAGACTGAGTCATATCTAATACACTGCACAGATCATGAACACATAACTCTTTTTGCGACAGAGCATAGATTAATCTAATGCGTGTTGGATCTCCTAATGCTTTGAACAATTCAGCCATATCGACAGCAGTTGTACCGTCAATAAGCTCATCTTTTATTTGTGCAAGCATCTGTTGTGAAGCTTCACTGCTATGGTTACACTCGTCTATAATAGCATCCGACTCCAATATGCTCACCTTCCTAACACGAAGTAATAAAGTTGTATAGAATCTTTTTCGTACATCTAGTATACCAAAGATCGTTGAGATTACGAATAGCATAATATTTATAATAAATAGCAGAGTAAGAAGATGGGTGAAAAATAGAACGTATCACAAAAAATAACCTTCTATTATCAAACGTATTAGTCTATACTAATATATAACGTATCAGTGTAGACTAATATGATAATGAAAGGATGTACAATAATGGAAACTAAAATGGAAAATAACAATTGTATCGAAACCAAAACATCGCTAGATACTCGCACTAAATTTATACGTGGATTTTCAGATAAAACACGTCTGCAAATACTAGATTGCTTATTGGAAGAAGAAAAAACAGTAAGCCAAATTGTAAATGCTATTCAGGGAAATCAATCAAATATTTCTCAACATTTATCTTGCCTTAAAGGATGCGGCATTATTACAGGGCGACAAGAAGGAAAATACGTCTATTATCAGCTAGCAAATCAAAAAATCAAATTATTATTGGCTATGTTCGACGAAGCCTTAGAAGAAGTTGAATCTAAAGTAGCTTGCTGTGAACAAAATGAAACATTGCTTCCTACACAGGGCGGTGTAGAGCATGGAGCATAAAGAAGAAACCAAGTCATGTTGTTCTACAGCGTCTACGTGTTCAAGCAAGATCAGTGCTACAGATCAAGAGCGTGCTAATGATACTGTGTCTCTCAGTGCATCTCCTCCTTCTTTTCTAACGGTAAATGGAATACCGTCTACTGAATATGCTATTCAAGGTATGGATTGTCCTTCTTGTGCAATGACGATTGAGAAAAGCCTTAAAAAATTAAAAGGCGTGCAATCGGTTCAAGTTCATTTCTCTACAGGCAAAATGAATATTGCGGCGACTACTGAACCTGATCGAATCATGCGTGAAGTGAAGCGAGTAGGCTTTGGTATAGCTCCTACAGCAGAAGACCAGATATCGAATCAGCCTACATTTTGGCAAAGTTGGCTACCTACATTATTATCTGGAGGATTGCTAATTATTGCTTTTATCTGTACATGGTTATCGGTTTTACCGATGATCGCAACGATATTATATGGTGCTGTTCTTGTGATCGGTGGATACAAACCGGTTAAAAGTGCTTTTTTTGCAATCAAAAGTGGATCGCTTGATATGAACGTATTAATGTCGGTAGCCGCGCTAGGTGCTGTATGTATTGGACAGTGGGGCGAAGGGGCAACAGTGGTCTTTTTGTTTGCACTAGGAAACACGTTGCAGCAGAGGTCATTAGAACGTACCCGTCATTCTGTCAAAGGATTACTAAATCTGGTTCCTGCCTCTGTATGGATCATGCAAGGGGAGAAGATGATCCAACGTTCTGTAGACGATATAGCGATCGGTGAGACCATTATCGTCAAAGCAGGCGACAAAATTCCTTTAGACGGAATTGTTACTACAGGAGAGTCGCATGTAAATCAAGCACCGATTACAGGAGAATCACAGCCGGTAATCATGCAAAATGGAGATATTGTATATGCAGGTACATTAAATGAAGAAGGATTGTTAACGATTCAGGTGACCACTACGGTCAAAGATACTGTAGTAGCGCGTATGATTCATATGGTTGAAGAAGCACAAGCTAACAAATCTCCACTACAAGCACTGGTAGATCGATTTGCCAATAGATATACACCGATCGTTTTTGGATTAGCGATTATTGTGTCGGTTGTGCCACCTTTAGTATGGAATGCCAGTTGGTCAGAATGGTTTTATCGCGGATTGGAATTGTTAGTGATTGCATGTCCTTGTGCATTAGTGATCTCAACCCCGGTTGCGATTGTATCGGCGATAGGAGTTGCAGCCAAGCAGGGAGTGTTAATCAAAGGTGGCTCTGCGTTGGAAGCGATAGCAGGCTTGCAGATGATAGCCCTGGACAAAACAGGCACATTAACAGAAGGCAGACCTCATGTAGTGAACACGTATCCTCCTGTAGCCGTTACAGAAGCAGAATTATGGAGTATTGCCAGTTCGATCGAACAGCAATCGTCTCATCCTATTGCTCTGGCGATTACATCGTATGCAGAACAACATCATATTCCGCAATTACCTGTAACTTCTGTACAGACTATCGCAGGAAAAGGTGTACAAGCTTGTATAGATCATCAGACGTATTATGTAGGACATTACGGATGGTTAGAAGAGATAGGCGCCCCGGTACAATATATTACAGAGCACATGCAACAACTTCATGATAAAGGTGTATCTATTATGGTTGTTGGTTCTATCGAACGTATTCTAGGTATTATTACTGTTGCTGATCAAGTTCGCTCTACAGCGTCAGAGACATTGCAACAATTAAAATCAGCAGGAATCGAATCAACAGTAATGTTAACAGGAGATCATGAACATATTGCTTATCAAGTGGCTAGTGCAACAGGAGTAGATCAATATTTTGCTCATTTACTACCCGCCGATAAAATGAATCATATCAAAAGCTGGCAACAAACAGGTAAAAAAGTAGCGATGGTAGGCGATGGAATCAATGATGCGCCTGCACTCGCAACAGCTGATATCGGTATAGCGATGGGCGGAGCAGGAGCAGATACAGCGATTGAGACGGCGGATATCGTACTGATGGCAGATCATTTAGAAAAATTACCTTATGCAATCAATCTAAGTCGTCAGACATTACGTATTATCAAACAAAATATTTGGTTTTCGATAACGATCAAATGTATAGCTTTATTATTTATTTTTCCCGGTTGGCTCACATTATGGGTAGCTGTATTAAGTGATACAGGGGCAGCATTATTAGTGATTTTAAACAGTTTAAGAGTACTCAAAAGTAAGTAAAAAGAACAGGAGCCTTCGAAGTTAGATGAAGGCTTTTTGATTTTGAAACAGTTTTTTGTAAAATAATTGATGACAATAAATTTACTATTGTCATCTTTTTTATTGTAAGACTGTCACCTTAAAAACTGGCGAAAATCACGAAATATACACATTTTTAGCGAAAAACAAGCAAAAAAGTTTGTTATAAAGTTTGACAAGATACATCCTTATGCCTTAAAGTGGTCAATAGTTACAAAATATTAATATTTGCCGAGTTTCAAATTTGAATTCCAAATTGATTTACTCTATAGGCATCGAAGGGAGAATTTTTTTAGTGAAGAAAGTCGTATTATCGCTACTTGGCGCTGCAATCATTTTCTCAGCTCAGCCAACAAATACTTTTGCTAGCACATCTAATCTTGATCAAGCCGTTAGCGGTGTAATGGGAACACCTTACGTTTGGGGAGGTACAACAACCAACGGATTCGATTGTTCCGGTTTTACACGCTACGTTTTTAATAAATTCGACATAGAATTACCGCGCACAGCTAGTGTGCAAGCGAAAATGGGTACATACGTATCAAAAAGTAATTTAAGTGCTGGTGATCTTGTTTTCTTTAATACAAGTGGACGTGGAATATCTCATGTAGGCGTTATGGTAGATGGTAGAAATTTTGCACATGCTTCAACAAGTCATGGTGTAACGATCAGCAGTCTGTCTGAAGCTTATTTCCAAAATCGTTATGTAACGGCAAGACATGTTGTAAGTCAATGGGCATATCAAAGTATGATGGAAGAAAAATAAAAAAAGACCGCGATTATGATCGCAATCCTTTTGAACGTTATACGTATATTTATCACATAAGCTGTGAATATTCCAAATCCCTTGGTCATCATAAGGGATTTTTATTTTGTCTATGATTAGATTCTCCAGCTTCCTTGCAATCTGCGGATAAGTACAATTTGACCGGCATGATAAGCATCATGAGGAAGCCAACGCGCAATAGCTTGTCCCCACGTCTGATCGCCAGCAGGGCGAATCTCCTGTAATTTTATTTCATCCCATTTGGCAAGTTCTAACTCAATCGCTCTGGCAAGTCGTCTGATCTCTTGAAGAGCTTGTTGCCATTGTTCTTCATGGTCTGCACTATCATGGTACTCAAAAGTTTTATTGTTATTTTCGGCACGAGGGCCTGGATCAATATTTTGCATATGACATAATAATTCATGATTGTAATAATTCATATGATGTACCAATTGCCAGATACTATTGCCGCCACCAGGTGGAATCCATGCGGCTTGTTCACTTGTAAGACCTTCTAACGCTACAGATAAAGGAACAATCCAATCTTCGTGTTCCCAAATATCTTTTTTCTGCAAAAGAAGTAGATCTAACATGTTCGTATTCGTCATAAGATCCTCCTAATTGCCAGTAGATGTAACTGGCTAATGATATACTAAAGCGTTACAATACATATACCACAAAACAAAGCAATGTAACCATCTTTTTGTGATAAAGGTCGTTACTGATTATCGAACATCAAGAAAAAGGCAAAAGGAGTACAGGTCAATGGATACTTTATGGACAGATTTTATCAACAGCGATTGGCATGATTTTCGAGAAAGTGGTAAGCATGAAGATAGATTGGTACTGACTTCATGGCAACAACGTTTTGTAGAGGATTGGAAATTAACAGCATCTGTTCCGGCATCCACAAGCGAGTTACAGTCATTACACTCACTGCGAAAATTACTGCATGATTATGCAATAGCGCTTGCCAACGGTTCGTCAGCAGATCAGATCAACTGGGATCAATTGAATAAGATTATGGCACAAGTTCCTGTGATTAGACAGTGGAATAATAGTGATGGAAGCAGACAGTTAGCCTATGTACCGTTAACTGGGGATTGGAATAGCGTGATGGCTGATATTGTATCGGATTTCGTGCATACTGTGCTAGATCAAGATATTCATCGTATTCGTATCTGTGATAATCCAGACTGTCGCTGGGTCTTTTATGATGATACACGTAGTCGTACCAAGCGTTATTGTGAAGATAAAACATGTGGGAATTTAATGAAAGTTAGACGATTCCGCGCCAAAAAAGGCTCTCAAGCACCCAAATAAAGTCATATTTTTACATTCAAATCATTATAATCATTGACAAAAGCATCTATTACATACATTATAGATATTATATATCTGTAATAGACTTTGAATAATGAAAGAGGGATATCAATGACAAACGATATATCAAATGATTTATTTCATCCGTTAGTATGGGAGCAAGCATGGGCGAATGATTCGTTTACAGCGGTGAAACAAATGAAAGCAGCAGGCATAGACCCTGCTCATTCCTTTGATACCAAAGCAGTCTCATTTAACAAAGACGTATTCTCAGCAGAAGGTCAACAAAGAACTACACGAATCCTAAATTGGATTCAAGGACAAGGCGTTCCATTTGAAAATGCTTCTATTCTTGATATTGGAGCAGCATCTGGTGGATTTTCGATTCCGTTTGCTCAGCGAGGTGGAATTGTTACATCGGTTGAACCTTGTGTTCCTTTACAACAATTGTTACAAGAAAATGCAGATCGTATGGCTTCAGGTAAAGTCACGATTGTGCCAGAAGAATTTCAAGATATTGATGTTGCAGCTAAAGGGTGGAATCAAGCTTTTGATCTAGTATTTGTCTCGATGTGTCCGGTCATCTATGATTGGCCAAGTGTAGAGAAAGTACTACAATGTGCTAGTCAATTCTGTTATATTAGTTCAACTGCCGGGCCAAGAGAAAACAGTCTGGTGAATGAAGTGTTACCGCTGGTCAGTGAAGATAACCAACCGATACAACATCATGGCTCAGATATGGGGTATTTACTTCATTTGTTATATCTAAAAGGGTATGCATACGAGTCAATTGTTACGCATGAAATGAAAACAGTTGAAATGTCCAAGCACGATGCGTTACAACATGTGATGATGATACTTCATTTACATCAGGTCAATATACGTGCAGATGCTAAGCAATTGATCTCCGATTATTTAGATCAACAATATCCTTCAGGTATCGTATCGATTCAAGAAGGCGGACGTTTTGGCAAAGTATTGATACGACTGCAAGATCGCAGCATGTATACGATGGAAGTCCCAGCAAATATATCTACTCAATCATAACTTTAAAAGAATGATCCTTCATTAATAAAGGGATCATTCTTTTTGTATTGCAGAGTATCTACTTAAAGGAGTAATAGATTTTTGACTCTTTTGACAAATAGCTGCTCTGCTTCAGACGCTGTATTATTACGCGAGGTGACAGACCATAGATAAGAAGGGTCTTCCGCTGATATTTCAAAAGGTATTGTGACAATCCCTCGATTTTGAGACATCGTATATCCGCGAAACGAATAATCGGTACCGATCGTTACTGCTATATCTTCTTTGACGGCTTTGAGAATAGCTTCTACGTTATTACTTTGAAATAAAATATCTGGCTTATCTAACGTATTAACAAAAGCGATAATATATGGATCGTTATATAGTACAAACGGATAGTCTTTCAAATCTTGCAAAGTAACTGAGGATTGGTTGGAGAGAGGACTGTGTACACTAACACCCAGCACCATATTATCTTTCATTAACGGCTCAAATATCAGATCTGATGTAGCCGGTAAATGATGTTCTTTTAAAAGAAAAAAGCCGATATCACTACGTTCATGCTCCACATCATCAATTACAGCATCTGTACTATTTTCTTTAATTTCTATACGGCTATTTGGAAATTCTTTTTTGAGTTCAGTGATTACATCTATTAATAAAGAGATCGGTCCGGGAATCGTAGAAATGCGTAATTTGGCATTATTCATTTCTCGATAACTTTGCGCTTCTGATTTGAGTTCTTCGATTTGCTTGAGAATTCGACTCGCTTTGGTAATGATGCTTTGTCCTTCAGGAGTCACAGTAGTTCCCGAGCGAGAACGTATAAATATTCGCATACCGATTTCTTGTTCAAATAAAGAGATCGCACGACTGACTCCGGTTACTGTAATATGACAATTTTCAGCGGCTTTGGTTAATGATCCGCATTTGGCTACTTCAATAATATATTCCATTTGCTCTATATTCATATGTAATCCTCTCTTTTTTCGGCTTCCATATTGTTGATGACTGTTAATAATAATAGTTGATAATCATTAGCTTAATTTTAAGTGAACTAAAAGATTATACAAGTCTACTTATGGTAGATATAGTGTACTACAAGTATATGTTATATTGAGACTACATAGCTATTCTTTTCGTTATTCGTTGGAATCTAGATCCCTATACAAGCGAATAATCCTAACCAACCTATGCGTACACAGGTTGGTTTATTTACGAGTTAACCTTAATTTACAACTACAATCTACAGGAGGAGTCTTACATGAAATTTAAAAAATACGCTATATACAGTGTGATTGTGATCGCAATCTTGCTTTGCTTTTATGCGGTGTTTACATGGGGAAAACAAGGTCATTTATTAAATGCAGAAGCATCGACTTCTACACCAACTGCTTATGTCGAATCAGATGTCATTAATGCTAGCTTCAAAGTAGCTGGTAGAGTGGATCAATTGTTAGTACAAGAAGGACAGCAAGTGAAAAAAGGGCAGATTATTGCTCGTCTTGAAAGTAAAGAATTGCAGAATAAAGTAGCGCAAGCTCAAGCTGCGGTTGAGACAGCCAATGCTAATGTGTCTCAAGCCCAAGCCGGTGTTGAACAAGCTCAAGCTGGAGTAACTCAGGCACAAGCAGGCAAAGTACAAGCGAGTGCAAGTGTGACCGAAGCCCAAGCCGCAGTGAATGCTGCACAGGTGAAAAAAAGTCAGGGCGAAATGACAGTTGATGTGACAGCGAATACCGCTTCTAGTAAATTACAAGAAGCTCAAGCTGCTGCCAAAGCCGCTAAAGCCAAATGGGAAGCGCTCAAAAGTGGAGCCAGACCTGAAGAGATTCAACAAGCGAAAGTGAATATGCAAATAACTAAAGAAGCACTGGCAACTGTGAATAAAAGTCTCAAACGTGTGCAGCAATTACATACCAACGGGTTAGCTACCGAAGCCGCACTCGATCAAGCCACTATTGAACAAAAACAAGCACAGGCGAAATATGATGCGGCAGTCCAACAACTCCAATTAGTACAAAAAGGAAGTCGTCCACAAGAAATTGCGGCGGCGCAAGCGCAATATGAACAAGCATTAGCAAGTATAAAAGAAGCGGAAGCCGGACAAGGGCAAGTGGCTTTGCAACAAGAAGGAGTCAAAGCGGCAACAGCAGGCATTGATCAAGCGCAAGGCGCTGTAGCTCAAGCTCAAGGTGCTGTTGCTCAAGCCCAAGGCGCTATCGAACAAGCAACAGCTACACTCACCCAAGCCAAATCCAAAGTCAAAGCAGCCCGTTCACAAGTGAGTCAGGCGAAAGCCGCTTTGCAAGAAGCCCAAACATATTTTAGCTATACCGTATTGCGTGCTTCTGTCGATGGAGTAATACAATCCAAGTCATTAAATGTTGGTGAAATGGCAAGTGCAGGCTTCCCGGTCTATGCACTGGAGACTACTAGCCAACGCTGGGCGAAATTTTACGTAACCGAAACCGATCTGAATGGACTGCGAGTAGGTGATCCTGTTCAAGTGACTTTACTTTCTGGAAATACAGTCGTTAAAGGAAAAGTAAGTGTCATTGATGCCGCGGCTGACTTTGCGATTCAAAAACCAAGTCAAACTTCTGGTGATACAGATATCCGTTCATTCGGAGTCAAAGTAGAATTGCTCAATCTGCCTGCTACAGTACCTACAGGTTCGACGGTTATTTTCCATGGTAAAGGAGTTCAGTAATATGGAACGGCTTACGATAGGAAAAGTATTCCGCGAAGAATTGGGATTGATGCTTAAAGACAAAAAGCTGATTATTATTTTATTAATTACACCGATTTTATATTCTGTATTATTTGGATTTTTATATTCACATGAACGGATTACAGAAATTCCGATCGTTGTCTATGATGGCGACAATTCGCAATTAAGCCGGCAAATTATTCAAGCATTCGATGCTACTGATACCTTTGCGGTTACCAAGCAAAGCTGGAATCAAGATGATATTGTCCAGCAAGTCGAAGAAGGGCAATTTAAAGTAGGATTGATTATACCTAATGACTTTTCAGCGTCACTCAAGCATGGTGAAAATGTTCCGATACTGACAGTGATTGATGGTAGTAATCTAATGTACTCCAACAGCGCTAGTCGAATTGCAAATCAGGTCATTAGTAGTGTGAGTGCAGGGGCATCAATGAAAGCATTGGAGCAAAAAGGAATGAATAGCGATCAAGCCAATTCTGTTTTTAGCACGATTCCTTTTCGTTCACGTGTATTATACAATCCGGTGTATAATTACAAATTATTTATGCCGATCGGTGTTATCTCTACAGCGCTTCAGCAATGTTTATTGTTAGGTATTGCTTTATCATGTACAAGAGATAAAGAGCTTGGCACATGGAGTCGGTTTTACCACTGGCGACATACCCCGTGGAGACTTGCGATTGCGAAGCTTACACCTTATTTTCTAGCCGGAATGGTCAATGTGATCACCGTATTCAGCATAGCGGCGTTTGCATTTCATATTCCATTCAAAGGACAGTTGTTGCCTTTTCTTCTCATTTCGATTGCTTTTAATCTAGCCTTATGTGGATTAGGATTTTTGTTCAGTCTGTTCTCACGTACCAAAGTCGATGCTACCCAGACATTGATGCTTATCGCTGTACCTTCCTTTATGTTATCTGGTTATACATGGCCGTTAGAAGCGATGCCTACGTTTTTGCAAATGGTTGCTAAAGCGTTACCGTTAACTTATTATCTGGACGCAGTACGAGCTATTACGCTAAAAGGTCAGGGCATGTCCGCTATTGTGCAAGATATATTGGCACTTAGCTTGATAGGATTGATCAGCTTATTGATTGCCCTTATTGCTTATCCATTAGCATTCAAAAAGTCTGAACAACAAGCAGGAGAAGTTATCCAAGTAGAGCAGACAACTGTAGAATCAAAATACTAATAGTATTTGCTCCATAAATATAGACATGGTAGAATAAGAAAAATTCAATATGACCAAACGCGAAGCACGCGCCATCCTTAACAGGGTAGCGCGTGTTTTTTTTTGTTTGGGAAATACAAAGGAGAATAATAATATGTTAGAACAGAGTGTAACCAGAGAGTATCCCAGGTTGGTAGTATGGAGAGTGATAGCTATCCAGGCTTTTGCCAATCTTATTGGATTTTATATGGTATATATGCCTATTATGTTGGGGTTTGTTATGGCTAGGAATCAATTATTTAGCGTTCTATAGTAATCAAAAACAGTTTAAAGTTTACAAAGATCATAAAAATCAGAAATACTTCAATACGATTGTATGTATAAGCGGTATCTTGATCAGCTTTTGTATGTGTTCTTATGTAATCCTTAATCACTTCTAAGCAAAAACTTGTATTAGCAACAAATATATAGTATATTATATTTATCTTAACATTAAGATAAAAGGTTATCGTTAATATCAAGAGAATCAGATACTTCCAATAGATATACAATTATACAATTTCGCTAATCACATGTGTTTGTGTATAATAGGAACAAGGAAGTGAAAGGAGAGAGTACAAATGATAGTAAGTTTGAATCGTATTAATGAATTGGCTAAAAAACAGCGTGAAGAAGGTCTGACTGCTGAAGAGAAAGCGGAACAGCAAGTCTTGCGTAAAGAATATTTAAGCGAAATCCGTGGACAGGTACTGAGTACTTTCTCAGGTTTGACTGTTGTGGATGAATTAGGAAATGATGTTACACCCGATAAAATTCGCATGGAAAAAGAACAAGGTAAACATCAATAAGATATGATTGGCTTTATTTATAATAAATATTCTACTGGTTAACAAAAGAACCTGCCTACTTTAGAGAGTGGCAGGTTTTTTTCTGTATTTATTCTTTTTATAAATAAGCTCCGAATAATAGACGTGCTTGATCCCAATTGACTCCTAATTTGCCTTCCCAAGCTGCCCAGGGCATCTCCATATCGGAACGACCTTTGGTATTGTTGAGATTCACCTCAGGATCTACCATATCTTCAAATGAAGTCCATGTTAACGGGTCAAGTGATATCTGTGAATTAGGTAGAATCCCTGCGATTGCTAACGTTTGTAAAATATCTCGCCTTGTGCCTGCATTTCCTTTGATTAATTTGGTAGCAGTAAGACGCTTTTCATATGAACTAGGAGTCTCATCTTCATGGGCTTGATCCAAATGATGGAGTAGATTGCGAAAAACATTGATATCTTCTTCTGTAGGCGAGACAGCAGGTAAGGTGAGCCTTTCTTGTAGATCGGTATAAACACCGATTACGGAATGGTACAGTCTACCTTGATACAACGAGTTCCGTATAGAAGCAATATTACTCCAATGTCCATCATGCGGTGTTGCATTGGAAGTTGAAAATCCACACACTCCACATGCTATCAGGCGACGTGCTGGTTGATAATCATGCTCAGGTACGGTTTGTGCAAAAAGTGTACTATGTAAAGTGGTCATTCCACGAGGGTAACTGCCACCTACAGCCGCTATAAATTCAGCGCTAGCACGTTCTAGCGATAACTGTTCATCTTGTCCCCAGACTCTAATAGATTCAATAAGCGTATTATGATCGATCGATATAATCTCGTTAATTTTCCAGTGATCTTGTTGCAATCGTTCACGTTCATCTGGTGTTAATGCTTCTTCACGATAAATAATGACCTGACGTGTAGCATCATAATCACTGTTTTGATAATGATATAACTTTTTCAATATTGTTAGTTTTTGTTTGTACAATTTGTTGTTATTCGTAGTCATTGTATAATCCTTTCTACTTCAAATGAGCTGTATATTACATTTACTATAGCTATTTTATAGAGTCACTTCAATATAAAAAGACGATCTTCTATACACAGAAGATCGTCTTTTTTGAATAACATAAGTACTGGTATTACACTTTATAGAAAACAGTAAGTATCGATTACACTTGATCTTTGGATTGGTATGGTTGGTCTTTTTGCTTGATCGAAGCATAGACAATAACACCAAGACCTGCAACAGCAAGAGAAGATAAAATAGGGTGTTTGCTTTCTTTTACATACACAGGAATATCTTCTTTAGGATTTTGAGCGGCATAGATAATATTTTCAGCAACAGAACCTGCTGGATAGACCATAACTTTATGTTTTTTCATCGTTTCGTTATATGGAGTTACTGCTTTGCCCGGATGAAGAAGCGTAATAGATACAGGAACTTTATCTTTAGCAACCTCTGCTCTTAGATTATCTGTCCATTCTTTTACAGAAAAATTAGAAGCGGAAGAAGGAACAGGAATCACTGTACCACGATCACTCCAGACAGCACTCATATTGATCAATGCGCCAGGAACGCCACGTTCTTTGAAATGATTGATAGCAATCTTCGAACTATAAATAATTCCGCGATAATTCATATTGAACATACGCTTGATATCGTCTTGAGTTGCTTCTGTAGAATCGCCAAGTAAAGAGACATCAGAGCTGTTCACCCAAGTATCAAACCGTCCAAATGTACGAATAGCGGCATCGGCAATCTTGTGAACATCTTCTTCTCTTCCAATATCTGCGGGAACCCATGTTGCTGGATATCCTTTAGCACGAAGTTCTGTAGCTAATTGGAGGAGCGCATCTTCATTTTTAGAAGTAAGTAGAACTTTTGCGCCTTTAGCTGCTGCCATTTTAGCTGTAGCAATACCAACTTTACTTGAAGCACCTGTAATAACGATAACTTGATCTTTTAATTTTTTAAGTGAAATAGACATAACGATGGTTCCTCCTTGAAATAGTCTCATTACCATTTTACCCTATCAACCGTATCGGCAATCATTTTGTTAGGAATGAATCATTTATATAGAAGCTAAATACATACTAATACTACACCAAATCAATAAAAATTAGAAATTTAGCGAGTCTATAAGGTTTTTGATGGCTCAATTAAGTATCAACGCTTACAATAGAAATAAATGACAAGGGAGGTGCTCAAATGGAAGAATTTCATTGTATGAATCATCCAGATCGTGCAGCGGTTCATCAATGTACAAGGTGTGGAAAGCCATTATGTGATGAATGTTATAACCCTGAGATGCAGACCTGTCGTGCGTATTGCAATAAACCTGCTACCGCAAGCACTGTAGAACCTCAACAACCTCAACCTAAAAATACATTCTGGCAAATTGTTGTAGCTTTACTGGCGATTGTGGGAGCATTGGCTTTACTGTTAGCAGCGATCTGTGGAGCGATGATCTATTCTTACTAAAGGAGTGCTTGAATGGAGTTTCCTGTCTATTTTTATTTAGGGTCATGGCGTATTCATCCCCATGTGTTGTTTGAATCGTTAGGTTATTTTTTAGGATTTCGTCTCTATTTGTGGACACGTCGACCTAGTGAAATGTCCAAGCTGATGAGTCTGCAAATATTAGCAGGTACGATTCTCGGAGCGGCGTTAGGTGCTAAATTATTATTCTGGTTCGAAAATCCAGTAGCAACATGGGAACAATTACGTCAGTTTCACTTGTTGCGGGGTGGCAAAACGATTGTCGGAGGATTGTTAGGAGGGCTGATCGGTGTAGAATTGACCAAGCGCTGGATCGGTTGGAAAAGCTCTACAGGAGACGATTTTGTCTATCCGCTAATACTTGGTCTGGCGCTAGGGCGAATAGGATGCTTTTTGACCGGATTGGATGATCATACGTATGGGATAGCAACAACATGGATAACAGGTGTAAATTTTGGTGATGGAGTTATGCGTCATCCGACGCAATTATACGAGATTGCTTTTCTAATTATACTGGCAGTCTGCTTGATTCCGTTATATCGTCAAAGTCGTCTATTATCTGTATTATCGTCTGAAGGTCAGACATCCACATCGTACACTTCCTATGTATCCGGTCGAATGTTCCAGTGGTTTATGGCAAGTTATCTGTTATTTCGATTTGTAATTGAATATATCAAGCCTACTTTGCATCCTTACTGGGGACATAATAATATTCAGTTGGCTTGTGTGGCTGGATTAATTTATTATAGCTGGCTGATCTGGGGCAAACGTAGAAATAATTCTCAACAGGTAAAAGCAATATAGTGCAATATTTGATCAATATATTGAAAGCAAATTAATCATTATCCTTACACTTACATTCTACTAAGCTCTACATATTATGATTACAACCAACCTATCAGACAATGCTGTATATACTTGTTACGTCAATATATTTTAGGATCTCTACCATAAAAGGAGCGATATATTATGCCTAAAAATCGACCGTATCTATATCATGAATTGACAAATAGTATCTGTACGACTTGTTACCGCAAAGTCGAAGCCAAAATTATTGAAGAAGATGGACGAATATATATGCTCAAGCGTTGTCTTGTACATGGGCCTGAAAAAGTACTTATTTCTACAGATGTAGAGTATTATCATCGCACACGAGAATTTATTAAGCCTTCAGAAATGCCTTTAGTCTGGAACACACCGATTAAGTACGGTTGTCCTTATGATTGCGGGTTATGCCCGGATCATGAGCAACATAGCTGTCTTACTTTACTAGAGATTACTGATCATTGTAATCTGCAATGCCCTATTTGCTTTGCTGAATCTTCACCTCATCGTACTTCTTATCGTTCGTTAGAACAGATTGCATTTATGTTAGATCGGATTGTAGAAAATGAAGGCGAACCGGATATCGTACAGATTAGTGGAGGAGAGCCGACAACGCATCCACAATTTTTTGAAATTTTAGATATGTGCAAAAGCCGTCCAATTCAACATATTATGCTCAATACAAATGGGATTCGGATTGCGCAAGATCGTGAGTTCACCAAGCGATTAGCTTCGTATATGCCAGGCTTTGAAATCTATTTGCAATTTGATAGCTTTGAAGCTGATGTATTGAAAGAACTACGTGGTGCTGATCTTAGGCGTATACGAGAAGATGCGATTCGTCATCTCAATAAATATAATTTGTCGACCACTCTGGTAGTGACGCTAAAAAAAGGATTAAACGATACAGAAATCGGTAAAATTATTCAATATGGACTCAAACAAAAAGCTGTTCGTGGTGTCACTATTCAACCGATTCAAGCAGCAGGACGCTTAGAAGGATATGATCCGGCGACAGATCGCTTAACCGTAAGTGAAGTCAGACAAATGATTATCGATCAATCAGAAGTATTTCAAGAAGATGATATTTTACCGGTTCCTTGTCATCCTGATTGTCTGGCAATGGGTTATGCACTCAAATTAGGACGTGAAGTGTTACCATTAACACGTATGATTGAGCCTTCAATCTTGTTAGAAGGGGATAGCAATACGATTGTATTTGAACAAGATCCGGTGATTCGTGGTAAATTATTTGAGCTATTATCGACGGGTCACTCACCGATTTCTTCGGCACTATCGCTCAAAAGTCTGTTATGCTGTCTACCTCTTGCAGCAGTACCGAAAGAAATTAACTATGATAATGTATTCCGCGTCATTATTATGCAGTTTTTAGATGCTTATAACTTTGATGTTCGGTCTGTCAAAAAATCATGTGTGCATATTGTCCATCCAGATGGGCGCATTATTCCTTTTGATACGTACAATCTATTTTATCGTGATGACAAAGAAAAGCTGTTAGAAGAACGAAAACAAGAGATTGCTACAGCTTGGGATTAATATGATTTGTAATTAGAACTATGATCATTGCTCAAAAAGGTCCGTTATATCATTGATGGGAAAACCTAGAGTTACTATGAGTGTGTATGGCACTGGTAGTGAGTCTAGGTTTTTTATTTGGAAATAGTGATAACGAAGTAGAAGAGAAGGGTGTAGATATCAAAAATAAATAAAAAAGAGTATGCTATACAAAAAGGTATTATGGAGTGAATAAGCTTATGGAATATAAAACAGAACTCGAAAATTTTCTGACTAAAAGTGGTGAGAAATCGACCCAATATATGCATTTGAGATTAGAAAGATTGTCTTATCAAAGTATTCTCTATATTGTAAAAGGGCGTATGCTTGAACGAATAAGAACAAAGAGAGAAAACATTGAACAGTATAAGGATTTTAAAGAAGCACAAGTTCGTGTAGACGAATTGATTGAACAGCTAATAAAAGAAGGATTTACAAAACAAGATACGAAAATTTTACAAGATACAGATATAAAATATGCTAATTTAAGTAGAAGAGAAAAAGCTTATGTATATGACAAAGCGAAATGGCACTATGATGGGGACTATCCCAAAACATTATTGCCTTTCCAAGCTTATATACATACTGGAATGTTTGTCACTTGGCTTATAATAAATAATCTACTGACTCAGAAAATTGTAGATCAATATCAAACAAGTATAAATCTAGTAAAGCAGGGTGAAATGAGCGGTGCACATTTTTTTGGGGAATATCTTGATGGTTCACTTAGTTCAAATGATCTATTAGAAGAAGGAAATGCATTTGCACGTCAATATCTAAATAAAGATGATAATCTATATTTAGCAGATTATATCGATTGTTTGGCAAGTTCGTTACCTAGTGAATACCATGTGCAGGATTCTTTAGAGAATTATAAGAAATTAGAACCTATGATCAACCAACGATACAGTAAATTTAAAAATTTCAACATATGAAAAATTCACAATAGTGAAACCTAAAAAATAAATACAAAATGAATACCATTCTAAAGGAGTGAGATCAATGAATATTATCATTTTTGGAGCCACAGGCAAAACAGGTCTTGAACTGGTGAAGCAGTCGTTAGAGCATGGGCATCAAGTCACTGCATTGGTACGTCATCCGGAAAAACTAACTATTAGTGATCCTAAGCTGATCATCGAAAAAGGGGACTTATCCCATTATGATGATATTGATCGAGTTATGAGAGCACATCCATATGACGCTGTTTTCTCAGCTTTAGGAGCGAAGACTCCTTTTCAAAGAGATCCTGTACTTACCGAAGCGACCAAAAACATTATCAAAGCAGCTCAAGCCAATCAGATAAGCAAATTTATTCATGTTTCCTTTATAGGTGTTCGCAAAGAATCGTCTCAATTAGGAGCACTATACAAATATATCGTCCCACTAGCGATGAAGAACTTAATCGCAGATCACCGAGAAAAAGAAGCTTTTCTCGCCAGCAGTGGGCTGGACTGGATATCAGTTCAACCTCCGATTCTAACATCAGGAGCGAAAACAGGAACTTATATCCATGAGCCACACATCAATAAAGGCACTTCCAGTAAGAAAAAGCTATCTCGTGCTAATCTAGCTGATTTTATGATTGATCAACTGCATACTTCTGTATACCATCAACAAGGTGTTTTTGTAACCGAATAATAAGTAAAAACATAATAAGTAACAACGAAAAGGATCCTATTTTGGTCCTTTTTTTGTGCCCAAAATAGCGAGGGAAGCGGCAACAAATATTTCATATTTCTATAACCATACTATCACTAAAATTAAAATTTCAACATATGAAAAATTCACAATAATAACATCAAAATCATGAAAAAAGAAAATTATAAACATCTCAACCCCTTTGTCAAATAAAATATGGCGCATGTATTTCAAACAAAATTACAAATTATTCACTGATATGCCGATATAAAGAAGGGCTTACATTAGATATAGGCTTTATACAACACATCAAATACATAGAAAAAGGGGTTATAACATGCTTGAGAAAAAAATTCCATTGGCTAAATGGGTAATATCATCAACGCTAGTAGTAGGAATATCTTTAGGAAGTAATGCACCATTGTTTTCTCCTATATTAAAGGTATCGGCAGCAGAAACTAATCATTCGAATCTTCAAATTGTAAGCGTTATTGATAAAGATCATTACTTATTATCTGATGGTTCAATGTGGGCGATGTCTATGAAAGGACCCTGGCATTCTGAATATCAATTTGAAGGGATTAGCGTAGGATCGAATCATCAATATTATGGTTGGACGACAAGTGGACAAGCTATGGGATGGGATGATATCACTCAACAAATCGAAGTGATTGCAGGAATGAATAATGTTGCTCACATCTCAGGGAATGGAATTGTATTACATAAAGATGGCAAAGTGGATATGATCGGATCAGGCAAACCAGATACTTTACCGAACAGCGTGAAGTTACTTGATGCATTTAATGATTCGTATGCCATACTCAAGCAATCTGGAGATATTTTATATTATAACAATTATCAAAATGGTCTAGGTCGTAAAATTGGATCTTATCCTGATGCTGTATCGATAAAACAAGATGAAATAGCAATAGCTGTTCTACGTAGTGATGGTAGCGTGACTTTGCTTGATCTGTTATCTGGTGATGCGCCTCAAGTCATTGCAAATGATGCAACATCTATAGAATGGCAAGGATCTAAACGTTCATTACTGGTAGTGAAAAAAGATGGATCGGTATGGTCATATAGTCGTTCTAATGGCTTTGCCCCTCAACAGATCAGCGAACTCGCCAATATTGCGAAAGTGGTCTATTCACCTAACGGAATATATGCTCAAACCAAAAATGGCGATTGGGTAGAAGATGCTAACAAAACAGTAACTCCACTTCAAGCACCATCTATTAGCGAGTTGAAATTGATTTTATCCAAAACCAACGCTTCAGTAGGAGATAAAATAAATGCACAGATTCAAGAAGTGTATTCTAACGGCTCTATAAATACTCGTCCGGCTAGTGCCAATGAATTGAGTGTAGCTCCGTCTCCTATTGCGGAAATATTAAGCGATGGTACGATCAAAGTAAAAGCGATCGGGAATGCTACGATTACTTTAACAACAGATACATTAACAGCTCAATCTCCATTAAATGGAACAACAGAAGAAGCTTTAACAGGCGCAGTAATGATCGATGGTTCAGTCTATCTACCTTTACAGACTGTATTCAAAGCGATGGGTAGTACGATTCTAGTCGATGGCAATCAATTCAAAGTTAACTGGGGAACTACTAGCATAGTATTAAATAAAAATAGTGCAGTTGCTCAAGTTAACAATCAAGCAGTGAAGATGAAAGGTAAAGTTCAAACTTCTGGAAATCAGACTGTATTTCCAGCCACCTTATTATCAAGCATTTCCAAAGACGCTAAAGTTAATTGGGATACGAAATATCAACAGGCTCTGGTACAAGTAAATGGTTCAACGATTGCGATTCAATCAGATAAAACTTTAAAGTTAATCAAACAAGAAGAGATTGGCAATTTAACAAGGCTACTTGGTAAGTCATACTGGGTAAATTATTATCATAAAGCTGGTGAGCGATTTAGCAAAGTAACGATCAAAGATATTAACGCAGAAAAAGATGCTTATAATAGAACACGATTTGTGATCCAATTTGGCGATCGTAAAGGTAAAGAATATTTATCTGACCGATTAACCGGTGCAGAGATTACAAGCTTATTATCAGATACAGAGCAATTTTTTAATTACGATATTCGCAGTAAATACAACTGGTCACAAGCAACATGGAATCGCATTATTAATGCTGAAGTTGTAGAGGGAATGACTAGCAGACAAGTATTATTATCCTGGGGAAATCCTGATAAAAAGACAGTCACTAAAGATAATGGACATACGATCGAAATCTGGTCTTATATCGGTGAAAATTATCTGAATATGCTAGGTATTGGTGACGGCGTTGTATATGAAATATTTAGTATTTAAATAAAAGAAGTATATAGTTTCGATATAAAAACAAGCCAACACATTAGACTTAATCTCGTGTTGGCTTGTTTTTTTCTTATGTATTATGGGATAGAGCTGCATACAAATGATCAATCTGTTGTATAGAATAAGGAGACTTTATTTGATAGGTTAATCCGTTATATTTATCGTTGCGTTCAAAATCATAAATACTGATATAATTGTTACTATACAAAATAAGACCGTACCGTGCCCGACTATGCTGGTTATCTCCGACTTTAAGATGAATATAATAAGAATAGGTACCTTGTAGATGGGGTGACTGGACTTTGACTAATTCCGTTGTAGATAAGTTATCCATAATCTGATGAATCTGAACAGGATCTTTGATTTTTATCTGCTTCTCACTTGATGATTTTGTAAGAGAGAGGGATACAACAGGTTCGCTAGCTGTCATTCGTTCGGTTACTAATTCTGCAAACGTATGATTACGATTAGCTACATATACAATTAAAGGGATAACGATCAGAGCTGTTACAATCGACAAGAACAAATACTTTTCCCATTTCTTCATCTGCTTCTCCTTTCTTACATAATAGCAATACCAGCTTTTTAGTCTACTATAAAATGTATTATTTTGTAAACGAAAGGATATTATTAGATATGAATACATTACAAGTTAACATACAAGAAAGTATATATATCAATCTACCTCATCCATGTATTTTGATTGATGGATTAGAACTAGATGTATGGTTAGATAGACTTTATCCTGATCAAAATTATCTTGGACTTATTCCTTTTATCTATGATTGGATCAGTACAGAGGCAGAACAACAATTAGTCCTTCAACGATATAGAGATAAGCAAGAAATAGTGATACTGCCCATACTAATGTGTCCAGACGATTGTGATCTGTGGTGTACTGTTGTTGTAGCAGAAGTGATTATACAAGAAAATGAAATTTGGTGGAATCGTATAGGTATAGACACTAGTGATATTTTATATAGTTATCATAATATTGGTGATACAGTACAATGGTTTGAAGAGATACCTACACTTCAATTTGATAAGTACAGTTATTATAATGAATTAGATCGTATTTATTTAGCTACATCATCTTAAATCTATCAACTAATAGACAAGGAGAATAGTATGGAGACTCAAGCGCAAAAATTATGGGAGCAGATTATTGCGAAAGGATCAGTCGATGATCATCAATTTGAAACTAAACTTCATTTACAGTCTGGGGCTACAGATCAAGACATCGCCGGGTTGGAAGATGCTCTTGGTGTAGTAATACCTGAACAGATTAAAGCTTTTTATCGCATACATAATGGTCAACAAGAACAGATAGAAACGACATGCTTTGTGCGAAATCTTACTTTATCTCCTATACCTGAAATCATTGAAAATTGGACTTTCTTGCAAGAAGAATTTGACCCTGAAGATTGGGAAGTAGATGCACAGCCAGGTGTCCAACCGTTAGCATGGAATTCCAAATGGATTCCGATTGCTAGTAATGGTGGAGGCGATTATTTGTGTATAGATACAGATCCGACAGAAGAGGGTACGATAGGGCAAGTGTTATATTTCTGGCATGATTGGGAATATCGTTCTGTCGAAGCTAGCGATTTTTTTAAATTCGTAGAGATCGCTCTGCAAGAGGAAGAAACCGAGTAAGCTAACAGTTCGTAATACTTTCGCCCTGTTGCCCTATCTTTATATGTGTCAGTATAAAGATAGAATTTTTTGAGAAAGTAGGGAGACAATCTAATGGTTAATCATATGACATCGATCGGATTTAACGTTTCAAATGAGCAAGAATTTGATGAAGCGATTCAACTGGCTTGTACAGAGAACAATCGAATCCAAGTAAAAGATGGTTATTATTTTGCATTGAAAGATATAAGTGGTAGTGAATTATGGGTACAGGTAAATAAGAAAAATGAATGTATAGGAATGAACCCTCATTTTAGCGGCAAATCCAATATGTATACTTTATTAAATGCATCGGTAAATCGTCCAGACAGTATTTTGGATGGAGCTTTACATGCGTGGGCAGAGCCAGAAGGAACGATAGAACAATCGGGTTTATATCCTTTTGTATTTGATCTACCGAATAGTAATCTGTATCCTGATATCGTATTACCCCAACTACTACATATACAACTGGCGGCTTTTACCCATGAGTTGAACGTTTATCAGAATGAAGAAGATTACTTTGCACAACAAGACGGAGAAGTGAAGTTTGCCGCTCAATCTTTTATTCCGACAGGTCTTTTTGGAGATAGTGAAGTGGCGCAAGCTACAGCTATGTTTACAGGCAATGTATTAGAAACAAAACGGATGAAAAATACAATAACAGGTGAATTTTTCAACTGGTCATTGATCGAAACACTAGGCGGGACGATAGATATGGTGACAGATGAACAGTTACTATTACAACCTATCGAGGTAGGGAATATTGTAAAGGGTTCTTTCTGGTTAAGCGGTACTTTGATCGATACTCCTGAACTTGCCAAAAAATCATTATTTCAGCGATTATTTAAATAATCGAATACTTTGTTTGTCATGTATGTAAAAAGCTATGCAGAGTCAGTGATCTGTATAGCTTTTTTTGAAATGTAAGGTTTAGGGTAATGATACATAAGAAGTTACACTGAACAATAGAAAGACAAGGAGGACAAATATATGAAAAAAGTAATGAACAAAGCAGAAGATATGGTACTGGAAATGGCAAAAGGAATGGTGCTGGCTCACCCTGAACTTGAGCTCATTTCAAAATATAAAGTCATTAAAAAGAAACAGCTCAATCCGCAAAAAGTATCTTTGATCAGTGGTGGAGGTAGCGGACATGAACCGGCTCATGCAGGATACATAGGGAAAGGCATGCTAGATGCAGCTGTATGCGGAGATATTTTCGCTTCTCCTTCTCAGATTCAAGTCTATCAGGCAATCAAAGCAACTGCCGGTGAAAAAGGTACTTTGATGATTATCAAAAACTATAGCGGCGATATGATGAATTTTAAAAATGCCGCTTATTTATGTGAAGAAGATGGGATCAAAGTCGATTATGTACGGGTAGAAGATGATATTGCTGTCGAAGATAGCCTGTATACAGTCGGGCGACGCGGAGTAGCGGGTACAGTTCTGGTACATAAGATTGCAGGTGCGGCGGCAGAAGAAGGACGCGATCTAGCAGGTGTCAAAGCTGTTGCAGAAAAAGCGGCTGCTAATGTACGCAGTATCGGATTTGCATTAACCTCTTGCACCGTTCCAGCCAAAGGTAGCCCGACATTTGAATTAGGTGACAATGAGATCGAGTACGGCGTAGGGATTCATGGCGAGCCAGGTATCAAGCGCGAAGAGATGGCATCAGCAGATACACTTGCTAAGCGTATGGTCGATGATCTGATGCGAGATATGAAAATAGAAGATGGACATGCAGACGAGATCGCATTACTGATCAATGGATTTGGAGGAACTCCTTTACAAGAGTTATATCTATTCAACCATGCGGTCACACGTGAATTGTCTAATCGTCGTATCCAGATCAATCGTGAATTTGTCGGTAACTACATGACCAGTATAGATATGGATGGTATTTCAGTGACGATTATGAAATTAGACGAAGAACTCAAAACATTACTTTCTCAAGAAAGTGATACCCCTGCTTTTAAAGTATCCGGTGCTGTAGCACCTGTTCATTATGAAGCGGCGGCAGTAGAAGACGTTCCAGATGAGCCGGTATCTTATCAAGTGCAGACAGATCCAGGTTATGCACAACTGCAAGGCAATACACTTACCTTGAATAATATGATCTATCTTGTAGACAAAATGAGTGAGATCATTATCGAAAATGAAGTTCCTTTCTGTGATCTGGATTCTCATGCAGGTGATGGTGACTTCGGGATGAGTATTGCTAAAGGATTCCGTGAACTCAAACATGAATGGAGTATAATTCTAGCAGAAGATGATCTGACAATCGGTCGTTTTCTAGATCACTCCTCACTGGTCATTATGGAAGCTTGCGGTGGAGCATCAGGTCCAATCTGGGGTTCAGCTTTCCGGGCGGCAGGCAAAAGTGTTGGAGATAAGAAAGAGATCACTGTAGCAGAATTTGCAGAAATGATGCAAGCTGCGGTGAAAGGGATTCAGGCGACAGGTGAACGTTCATTTGGACGTGGAGCTGTTGTCGGTGATAAAACGTTAATTGATGCCCTTGTACCTTGCGCAGATGCATGGACAGCCAGTGCGCAAGCAGGAGATGACTTGCATACGGCTCTAACAAAAGGTGCAGAAGCCGCAGTGCAAGGGGCAGAAAGCACAAAAAATATTGTGGCACGTATGGGACGAGCAGGCACCGTAGGCGAGCGTAGTATTGGCTACCCTGATGCAGGTGCACATGCACTTGGTGTTATTTTTACAGAGCTAGCTCAAAGTCTCCATTCTTAAATGTACAGTGAAGTCGCTAGTCATATGGACGAGTGGTGGATTCAGCTTTAATGTCAAAAGATATCATATAAGCATTTATGATAAAAATAGATTACATCCCATAAATACTCAAGAAATAGTCTGTGATATATATAGATTTGTTTCTTGAGTTATTTTTATAATTTGTTGTCCATTATTGATGCTATCTTACTAGATCATGTACTACATAAGGAGTAAAAGATTCGAATAAGAGCGCAATACATCGAAAGTTTTGCATAGGTACTTCTTTTATAATAAGCATATCACCTGATCTTATGTATCGTTCCTGTGATCCTCAAATTTTATAAAGGAAGTGACGCATGCACAAAATTGTCCACCCTAAAGTATTTTATTTTGGAACGCCTGTAGTTCTTATTAGTACGATAAATCCAGATGGTTCTCCTAATCTAGCACCGATGTCTTCGGCATGGTGGGTTAATCAATCTTGTATGTTAGGAATGAGCTATCAATCACAGACGGTACAGAATCTAATTAGAGAGAAAAGTTGCGTACTTAATCTTCCTTCTGCTCAGTTAGTCAACCATATTGATCGATTAGCGCTAACAACTGGAAAAGAAGACGTTCCTGTATACAAAGCTACTATGGGCTATCACTATGAACCTCATAAATTTGAATGTGCAGGGCTAACAGCTATTCCAGCAGATCTCGTCCAAGCGCCATTGGTGCAAGAGTGTCCGATTCAATTAGAAGCTAGTGTAGAACAGATTTCTCCTTTTAGTGAAACAGGTACAATTGCGGCAATAGAACTACGGATGATACGCGTGCATGTAGAAGAAAGTATTTTACTTCATCCTGATCAAGATTATATTGATCCTGAAAAGTGGCATCCATTGATTATGAATTACTGTGAATTTTTTGGACTAAGTGCCAAGTTACAACCTTCCCGATTAGCAGAACCTTTTATGGCTCAATACAATCAAAAAAGTTAATAGCATTATAGGTGTACCTGTAGCTTTCACGTATCCATAACTTTTAAAAGTAGATCCTCGTATAGACTCATATGTATAACCCCAAAGTCATCTGATAGCTTTTGCAGAAATCAGACTGCTTTGGGGTATTTTACAGAATAATCATTTTACTTGTATGAGAATGTTATTTCGTTAAAATCTTCACTTCTTTTGGAGCTAGTGTGATAGTGATCGAACCACCATTAACAGTTACAGAATCAGTCCCCATTTGATTGCGTAACACTGTACCATTGGAGAAGTTATCCAAGTTCGGAATAGTACGTGTTTGGCTTTCCCATGAGTTGTTGATTAATACAACGGCTTCGTCACCACTATTAGAACGTTGGAATCCGTAGAAATTGGTATCGACCCATTTTTCTTTTTGAGTACCATTTTGTAGCGCAGGGTGACTATTACGAATAGCGTTCAATTTCGCAATATATTTGTACAGCTCATTATTAGTATTAAATGTCATATCTTCACGATTGGCAGGATCATCTCCGCCACTAAATCCTTGTTCTGTTCCTTGATACACAATCGGAATACCACGAGAAGTCAGCATAAATCCAAGTGCCGCTTTCAATTGTGGCCATTTGTCTGATGCATTGCCAGGCTTACCAGAAGCATCATTTAAGAAACGTTTAACATCATGATTGTCTAAAAAAGTTCCATTGAAATTAGTATTTTTGTAACGATAGTCTTGGCTATAACGATCTTTGATCTGGTTCATTGAACCGTCATGTCCAAACACATTTTGAATCGTATAGTACATAGGGAAATCAAGCACTGCATCGGAATAATTAGAATAATCAGCGACATAAGCAGGATCACCGTTAAATACTTCACCGATAGTAAATGTATTAACAGCCGTATCAAAATCTTTCAAAAACCATTTCGGTACATGTTTCGCTGTATCGACACGTAGACCATCTACACCAGATTGAGCGATAATCCATTTACCCCAGTTTTTCAACTCTGTAGCCACTGCTGTATTTTCTTGCTTAAGATCATCTAGGCTAGCAACATCACCATTTTCAATACGAGATTGATTATTAGTATTGTAATCGTTTTGTGTAATATCTCCAGCATTATGATACCAATCTGGATTATCAAAAGGAGCTTTGGCTGTTCCATTGGTAGGACGGAAATCTCCAGTATGATTGACAACAACATCTAGCATGACTGCGATGTTTTTGCTATGTGCTGTTTTCACCAATTCCTGGAATTTAGCCATAGTTCCTAAATGACCATCGACGGAATAGAAATCATACGTATGATAACCATGATACGCATTTACACTTTTTTGCATCGTTACAGGAGTGATCCAGATTGCGGTAAATCCAAGATTTTTGATATAGTCGAGGTTGTTAATAATCCCCTGAAAATCTCCACCATGCCATTGCGAAGGATTACTTTTGTTAGAAGCGAAGCCACCATAATTATTGTTGGTCGTGTCTCCATCGCTGAATCGATCTGTCATAATAAAGTAAATACTACGTTTACTCCAATCTACCGGGCCAAAATTATCTGGAGTCGGTGTAGGATTGGTAGGTGTGGTTGTTCCACCGGGTGCACCTGTCGTAATCGTACCTACTGTATTGCTAGAATTAGGTGTAAACGTGGATGTACCTGGATTAAATAAGTAATTTTTGGAATTGTTATTGTCCCAAGTTCCGTTACCATTATTGAATACAGCTTCTAATTGTGTAGCTGAACCGATATTAACAGTGATTTTGGTATAACCACTAACTTCAGAATCAGCCATTTTAGTACCTGGAGCCGTAGTCCAATTGCCATCTGCTTGACGATAATGAATATAAGGCGTAGTGAACCCTTTTTTGTAATACACAGTCACTGAATTGTCTGCTGCATGACTAGTGGTATACGAACCACTGAACAGCAACGGAAATAAAAGTAATACCCCGAATAAAATTAAAATAATCTTTTTAAAATGCGGTTTACCCGATGCCAATATAACCATTCCTCCTGTACATATATTTTGTGCAAACGTTTACGCAACTTATTATAAGATAGCGCTTACAAAAAAGAAATAGGCATTTATATAAAATAATAGAAGAATATGTATTTTAAAATAATAGTATAAAATGACCTAGTAAAATGCTGGTGATCCACATTTATTCATCTGATAAAAAGCACAAAAACGATCATAACTTGACTTCTAAAATGGATTAAGTATATTATAGACAAATAAAGTCTCTAATTATCAAATAAAAGATTATATAGTTTAAAGATACGCTCTCACACGTAGTTCTATTCATTTTTTTATAATAATTAGAGATAATATAAGTCTTTAAAGTCTCTGATTATAAATAACCTTTTTATTAGAAATGAGGGGTAAACTAGATGAAGATTTTTATAACAGGTGTCACTGGTTATATTGGCAGTGCTGTGGCTGTACATGCTCGTCATCTACTAGGTTGGAACCCGCAAGGGATACCGATGCCAGCTTGGATTGCTCAATTTGTCCAATAATGTAGAATCTATACCGACTTATTCAAATAAAATCTTTACGCTTAAAATGCTAGATAGATAAGTGAACATATAACAATATAGAAATTTACCTTAAAACCAATGATAAAGGAGCTTATGAATATGGAACAATTAGTAGATGTAATTATTGTTGGCGGCGGACCTGCGGGATTGAATGCAGCTCTTGTTTTAGGAAGAGCGCGAAAAAAGGTGCTGGTGATTGATGAAGAACTTCCACGTAATCGAGTGACTAAGGAGTCGCATGGATTTTTAACCAGAGATGGAGTTACACCTGCTACATTTCGCCAGATAGCTAGAGAACAGATTAGTGTCTATTCTTCAGTACAGTTTGTAAAAGATACGGTTATCCGCGCAACCGGTCAAGATGGAGATTTCGAGATGACAACGATACAAGGCAATACATACAGAGGCAAAAAGATACTATTTGCTACTGGAATGAAAGATCGTCCTCTTGCTATTGCTGGTCTACAAGAAGTCTATGGTAAAAGCGCATTCGTCTGTCCGTATTGCGATGGTTGGGAATTGCGAGATCAGCCATTAGCTTTAATCGTCAGCGGAGCGATGGCACTGCATCTTGCCAAAACAATCTCTGGATGGACAGACCAGTTCACGATTTGTACCCATGGAACAGAGGATTGGAGTGAAGAAGAAAAAGAAGAGTTGGAACAACGTCATATCCCGATAGTAACGTCACCGATTCAGCAAATACAATCAGACGCAGGTATGGTCAAGCAGATTGTATTTGAAGATGGTACATCACTTTCGTGTACAGGAATATTTTTTGCACCTGAATTGGAAGCAGGATCAGAGGTGCCTCAGATGTTAGGATGCGAACTAGCAGATACCGGAATGGTCATTGTAGATGAGTTTGGTAAAACCAATATCGCTGGTGTCTACAGTGCAGGAGATTCGGCTTCACGTAAATATCAGGTGGTCGCTGCTGCGTCAATGGGTTCGATGGCGGCAATAAGTATAAACAGTGAGTTATTAGAGAAAGCATGGCAAAGTAAAGTGATCCGTTAAAAAAGGAATCATTAAGGAACAGTAGATGACAGTTAATATAGAGGAAAGTAAAAGAAGGGTAAGCTTGTTATATGCTTATCCTTCTTTTTTTGTTGTATCGTTACATTTTTAAATGCTTCTCGATCATCTTCATAAATTCTAAAGCCGCTACACCAAGATACTTATCCGTACGATGCATAATACCAATCTGACGGGTAGGCGGGAAATCTGCTATTTTAATCAGACGCAATGTCGGATCATTAAGAGAAGCGGATAATGAATAAGGCTGAATACATGCTGCTACATTCGATTTGACAAAGCCATACAATGAAGAAGCTGTAGAAGTCTCTATAATAATATTTAAGTTTAATCCATGTTCTTTGCAATGACGCTCGATTAATTCCCGTCCTTTGAACCCTTTAGGATAAAGTACCAACGGAATAGAAGGTAAAGCGGCAAGTGAAATCGACTCTTGATCCGCCAGCTCATGATTCTCGGAGACAACCAGAACAAATTCTTCTGTATAGAGTGGGGTTGTAACTAATCTAGGATCTGTAAATTCAATTAATGTAATACCAATATCGACTACATTATTGATAACCATCTCTGCTACCTCAATCGCAGAAGAGATTTTAAGATGAATATTAGGGAATTGATGATGAAAATCAATCAAGATCGGTGTAATTCGATAATCCAACTCTGCTGCCATTACCCCTACGACCAGATTCCCGCCTGTATATTCGCGTAATCCATTAATCTCATCGAAAGCATCTTGCAACTTTAACAAAATACTTCGTGCCTGACGTAATAAAATAAATCCTGCTTCAGTAAGAGTAATCTTTTTGCCGATCCGATCAAAAAGGAGTGTACCTACTTCTTCTTCCATCGTTCGAATTTGTATACTAAGTGTAGGTTGAGTAATCCCCAATCGCTCTGCGGCTTTGGTAAAATGTAATTCCTCACAAACGGCTACAAAATATTCAAGTTGTCTAATTTCCATAAGCATTCCTTTCTTAAATCTTATGATTAACGGTAAAATAATAGATTTATTTTTCTTTTTATCATTGTTTTTAACTATGATAAATCATTCTACCATTATTATTGATTATGTACATAATATATCATTTTTATCATAATAGACAACAATGAAAACGTATTTATGCATATATAATTTTTCTGAAAATTAATTTAAAATATGTAATAAATAATTTAATCATAGTTTTTAACAATGATTAGATTATTTATCATAGAAAATGACCTTTACAATATGTCAATATGATACTATTATTAATAAGGTAATCACTATTTAGACACAGAAAAAACACATATATGACAATATTACGAAAGAAGGAATTAAACATGAACGCATTTTATTTGGATAATGACGGCTCTATTAAAACGATTCTTAAAGGAAAAGAAATTTTAGCTAACCCTATTTTGAATAAAGGGGTTGCTTTTACAGCAGAAGAAAGAACAGATTTGGAACTGAACGGAATTTTGCCTCCTATGATCTTAACGATTGAAGAACAAGTTAATCGTGTATATGACCAGATCAGTACTGAACCGAATAACCTTCGCAAAAATACAATGTTAAACGATTTATATAATCGTAATGTTGTTTTATACTATCGTCTACTGAGCGAACACCTGAGCGAATTTCTTCCAATTGTATATACACCAACAGTAGGACAAGCAATTCAAGAATACAGTCAGCAATACCACAAACCAGGCGGTGTGTATCTTTCAATCGATAATATGGATGGGATTGAAGAAGCTTTCCGTAATACAGGCGTACAACCTGGAGATATCGACCTAATCGTAGCTACCGACTCTGAAAGTATTCTAGGAATTGGTGACTGGGGTGTAGGTGGTATTAATATCGCTATTGGTAAACTAGCAGTATATACTGCTGCTGTAGGTATTGATCCTAGTCGTGTACTTGCAGTTGTACTTGATGCCGGAACGAACAATCAGAAATTATTGAATGATCCATTATATATCGGTAATCGTCATGAAAGAGTTCGCGGTGACAAATACGATGAGTTCGTAGATCGTTATGTACAAACAGCGATGAAATTATTCCCTAACGCATTATTGCACTGGGAAGATCTTGGAAATGTGAATGCACGTAATATCATTGAAAAATACGGCGATCAAATTTTGACATTCAACGATGATATTCAAGGTACAGGCGCAGTAACACTTGCAGCTGTGATGTCCGGTCTACAAGTTAGCGGTACATCACTGAAAGATCAACGTGTACTTGTATTTGGACCGGGTGCGGCTGGAATTGGTAATGCCGATCAGATTCGAGATGCGATGATGAAAGAAGGATTGTCAGAAGAAGAAGCAGAAGATCGCTTCTGGGCATACGATTATCGTGGTCTACTTACTGAAGAAACAGAAAATGTGTTTGCTTTCCAAAAACCATATCTTCGCCAAATGTCTGAAATTGCAGATTGGGCAACAGATGAAAATGGCAAAGTAAGTCTTTTGGAAGTCGTTAAACAAGTAAAACCTACTATTATGATCGGTACTTCTGGTGTAACAGGTGCTTTTACAGAAGAGATCATTAAAGAAATGGCTAAACATGTAGAACGTCCAATGATTATGCCAATGTCTAACCCAACATCACTTGCTGAAGCTGTACCGGCTGACTTGATCAAATGGACAGATGGCAAAGCATTGATCGCTACCGGTAGCCCGTTTGAACCTATCGAATATCAAGGAACCACATTTGAATTTGGTCAATCTAACAATGCTTTTGTATTCCCCGGACTTGGTCTTGGAGCGATTGTTGCCAAAGCTAATGTATTTACCAAAGGAATGTTTACAGCGGCAGCCGATGCTGTTGCTCATGCTGTAGATTCTTCAGATCTAGGAGCTCCACTATTACCTAGAGTAAAAAATCTACAAGCAGTATCATTTAATGTTGCTGTAGCTGTTGCCAAAGCCGCTATTCAAGATGGCGTTGCACAAAATACTCCAACCGATATCGAACAAGCTGTCAAAGACGCAATGTGGCATCCCGTATATAGAACCGTTAAATCTACAGAGATGACGCCATTAAGCTAAATAACGCTTTATTACTAAATCGCATCACTCTCAGATTGTCTATCTATAGCAGATAGGCAGTCTGCCCTTTACAGGGTAGATTTGAAAATATAATGGAGGTCCTACAACATGTCAGTCGGTCATATTTTTATTATTTTAATACCTATTTTCTTTGTTATTATTCTTGGCTTTTTGGGCGGTCATTTTAAAGTATTCAATTCCGCATCGTCTAAAGGTTTAAATACATTAGTTACCAAATTTGCACTACCTGCTCACCTTTTTATCGGAATTACTACAACAAGTAAACAAACGTTAATCGATAAATGGCCTTTTTTTATCACAATGTTTTTAGGGATTATCGGGTTTTATGTAATTTTGCTGTTAATCCTAAGACTTGTGTTCAAAAAGGATTTAAATAGATCATCTATTTTCTCCTTAAATGCGACTCAACCTTCTTTCGCTTTTATGGGTATACCTGTACTTGGAAGTTTGTTTGGAGCTGCTGAAGTTGCTATTCCGATTGCGATTACAGGTATTGTTGTTAATGCGTTACTTGATCCAATCGCAACTATTGTCAGTTCTGTAGGTAAAAAAACACAAGCAGGGCAAAAAGATGGACATCCTGAAAACTTGCTCAAACTGACTGTTCATTCGATTTTACATGGTCTTAGAGAACCTTTAGCTTGTGTTCCTTTATTAGGGGTTGTGCTTACGATGTTTGGATTCCATTCTCCTGAATTGCTGCAAAGTTCACTTGATCAAATTGGTAGTATTACATCCGGTGCGGCATTATTTGCAATTGGTGTAACTATTGGTCTGAATCGTATTCAATTTAGTGCGAATGCTATCAGTATTTCGGTATTAAAAGTAGTCGGATTGCCTATTTTAACGTATGTATTAGCTTTAGCATTTGGATTATCTTCAAAAGATATTACGATGGCTGTATTGTTGGTATCTTTCCCAGGATCAGCAGTCGCCGCAATGATTGCGTCTCGCTTTGAAACGCTTGAAGTTGAAACAGCTTCTTCTTTTGTTATTAGTTCGGTATTATCCTTAATTTCTTTACCTATCTTAATCTCGATTTTATTGTAAAATGTGTTTTTTTAGATCATACATTTTAATTTTAAAATAAATTTTAAATCAAAGTCGTTCGCTGAAAGATTTCCGGTGAATGGCTTTTTGTTTTGCATATTGATAATTGAACGTTGAATTTATAGACTATTCATATGAAAATAGAACAATAACGAAATGATATTGCGAGGGAGCAAATATGAATCAACGACAAGCTCAAAAAGTCATTCCTGCTACATGGATTATGATCGAAAAACAAAATAACTCTACATCTGATTACATATTATATGCGATAGATTGGAAACGCAAAGCTAGATGGAGCTGGGAAGGTTGGTACGATTTAGCGGATCTGTTGCAATTTAATATTCCTGTCCGAAGAAAGTTAGGCAGTCCAAACTATTCTTCACAACCCTGTGCTAAAATTGCTAAAAAAGCTATAGTTCTACGTATGAATGAACAACAATATGATGGGTTTGAGACGTTGTTGTATAAACCTTTTTCCAAAAAGAAATGGAATTCTTTCCTAAAGGAGTATCGCCAATGAATTCATCGCTAAGTATTCGAAATTACGCAGATAGTGATCAAGAACAAGTAGTACAGCTTATTCTCCATATTCAGCAACAAGAATACAATATACCGATTACTAAGGAAGATCAGCCAGACCTGTTATCCATTCAATCTTTTTATCAAAAAGGGAACGGTAACTTCTGGGTGGCTTGTGATGGTGATCAAGTAGTGGGTACGATTGCTTTGTTAGATATAGGGAATCAACAGGTCGCTCTTCGCAAAATGTTTGTCCATTCTGATTATCGAGGAAAAGTGTGGAATACAGCTACATTATTGTTACAACAAGCCGTCTCGTGGGCAACCCAACAGCAATTGACGCATATATATTTAGGCACAACTCTACAATTTATAGCCGCCCATCGATTTTATGAGAAAAATAGCTTTCAAGAAATAGAAGTAACCCAACTACCTGCTTCTTTTCCAGTAATGCAAGTGGATAAAAAGTTTTATCAGTTATCCGTCACAGCGAATTCGTAATAAGAAAAAGGAGATAGCTATGGATAGATTGCAAGGTGGTCCTTTTTTAGAAATTAGCTTTCTAATGTTTGAATCTGAATCTATTCAAGTCATATTAGATAAATTGTGCGATCTTCCAATAAAGATAGAAATGCACATGACTACTGACCTTTTGCAAGCTTTCCATAAAGGATATCTATATGATGAACAAGACTCTAATAGTAGAAGAATTCATCAAATATGTGTTCCTCTTAATGTTCATACATCTAGAACTCGTCGAAGTGACCTTTATATTCAACGTATTGCTAACAATAGTTTATGTTTTTCAATGTGTTTTTATGGTAGCTCAACAGATGTGTCTGAATGGAACCAAATTGGTATTAAATATTCCGAATTAGATGAGTTTACAGCCTTACTTGTACAAATCTTTGAAAAATTAGAGTTTGTAGCTGGAGGGGTCGCCATAGAACAGGATGCTACCTTTATGTTTGATTCTAATCTAGAATATCCACATCAAGAGTATGAGTTAACACAATTAACCATACAATCTGTTTTACGTAATATGAATTCCTTTTATAGTATAGTGGTGAATAAAGATATCAGTAAAGATTACAACAGTAAACAAGTAGAACTATTGAACAAAGGAATACTTATACGTGATTCTTTACACTCAACAGAGAGGAGCAATACATAAATGACACTGCAACTGAAATCAGGAGATACAGTAGCACTTATTGCTTGTTCAGACCCTATTTCACAGGATCGGCGAGTACAGATTAATGAACTGATCGGGCATTTACAACAATGGGGGCTTCAAGTGGTAGAAGCTAGCACATTGATTGATGCTCATACGGCACAAGAAAAAGCAAACGAATTGAATCGGTTGTTTGCTGATCCACAAATCAAAGCGATTTTTGATATTTCTGGTGGCGATCTGGCGAATGGAATACTTCCGTATCTAAACTATGCGCAGATCCGCACAGCTCAAACGGCATTTTTTGGTATGAGTGATCTAACAGTAGTCTTAAATGCAATTGTACAGCAATCACAGATTCAGACGTACCATTATCAGATCATGAATATAATTAAAGAACATGGAGCCGAGCAACGGCAACAATTTTATCGTACCTTTTTTGAAGGTGGTTCAGATTTATATCAATTTGATTTTGACTTTATACAAGGTGAAAATCTGAATGGTGATGTGATTGGAGGCAATATTCGTTGCTTTTTGAAATTGGTCGGTACTCCTTATTTTCCAGATGTATCGGGTAAAGTTATTTTGTTAGAATCATGGAGTGGACGTGCAGCACGCATAATGTCTATGCTGGATCAGCTACATCAAATCGGTGTGTTTTCTACCTGTTCGGGGATACTGTTAGGTACATTTACCGAAATAGAACAACACCATGAATGGCATCAGATTCAGCAATATCTGTTACAACTGACTGCACAGCGTCCTATTCCTATCGTAAAATCCAAAGGAATCGGTCATAATAGTGATAGCAAGTGTATTATTATTAGTTAAAATGTAACAATCGTCCTGAATGTGGCAAGAACAAGGAAAAATGAAATTTCTTTGTTCTTTTTCGTCTTTTTCGTTATAGGTCTTAGTGCATAATTTGTCTAATATTCGCATTTATACATAACTTTTTCTTTGTTTTAAGCCGATTATTGTAAATAAGAGTCTATTTTTGAGTGGAACATGCTAACAATGTACTTAAAATGGTTAAGTTATAAAAAAATACTTAAAATATTGCGTATCTTCTTACTAAGACTCTTGTTCATAATGATGTTAACAACGATATACTTTGTTTAGCTATTTTAGTAAACGTATTCAGTAACCTAAAGGAGACAACAATGATCTATTTCGTGAGAAAAAACCAAGTAGAGAAATTACCAGAAGGTGATGCCGAACTGAATTATTGCTTAAAACAGTTGTTAGAACAAAATGAAGCAATTCTAATTGATCGGATGCCTGAAGATTTACAAATGCAAAGTATGCAATTGCTGTTGAGTAATCCCGCTTTTGTAATGGTTAATGTTCAAGATCAAGTGCAGGAGCGATTTATTCGTTCTCCGCTCAAAGGATTTTCTAGCGACGTATACGAAGAATCGTTATTGCTCATTACTTCGTATGTTAAAGATTTGCAATTAGAAATAGAAAAAGGTGCGAATGCGCTAGCCAGTTATCAGCAAGGTGAGCAACAAGGGATGGTACGAGATGGATTGCGCAAAGCATTGATTGATCTGGGAGAACGCAGAGAAATCATGTCGATTATGCTTCAAGAGATTCGTTATCGTCTTAGTGAACAAGCCAAGCAAGAACACGCTAGAGCTACAGAACGCTTTTCTGGAGATGAATGGAATAGTTAAATAGAATCGTTTATACGTTCAAGCTTATGCTATATATCTGCATAAGCTTTTTTTGTAGTGCATCATTTAAGCGATTTGGTGTTATAGATAATAGAGTCGTAGAATGTAGACCTAGATTAAAAGGAGGACATCTCATTGATATCACAACACAAAACCGTTCTAATTGCAGGCAGTACAGGTGATCTAGGAGGACGAATTGCTAGAGCACTTGTCGATGAAGGAGCAACTGTACGAGCTTTAATCCGTCGGGGCACACCTTTAGACAAAATAGTCCCGTTAGAACAGCTAGGAATACACATTGTAGAAGTCGATTATCATAACGCTACTGAAATGAAAGAAGCATGTCTCGATGTATCTTGTGTAGTGTCAGCTCTTAGTGGATTGGACGAAGTAATTATAGAAACGCAGACTTTGTTATTAGAAGCGGCTGTAGCAGCAGGTGTTCCTCGCTTTATTCCTTCTGATTATTCTATGGATTATACCAAATTGCCTGTAGGATCGAATCGCAATTTAGAGTTACGTCGTGACTTTATGAAAATACTGGATCAGGCTCCGATCACAGCAACATCGGTTTTAAATGGAGCATTTGCAGATATGCTAACCGGTATGGCGCCGATTGTTTTGTTTTCTCACAAACGAATCCTGTATTGGGACGATGCCGATCAACCGATGGATTTTACCACCAAAGACAATGTCGCTACCTTTACAGCCAAAATTGCTCTGGATGATCATACTCCACGCTTTGTCTATATTGCAGGAGATCAGATCAGCGCACGTCAATTAGCGGTGTTGATGAGCTCGCTAACCGGTCAGCGCTTCCGTTTGTTCAAAGCAGGAAGCCGTAACTTTTTAGAGACATTGATTAAGATTGCACGTACCTGCTCGAAGTCAACCGATGATCTATATCCTGCTTGGCAAGGTATGCAGTATGTTCATGGTATGTTCAGCGGATTAGGAAAGTTAGAACAAATTAATAATAATCGCTATTCTGGCATACAGTGGACATCTGCTAAGCAAATCCTTACAAATCATATTCGCTTTTCGAAAGAATCAGCGAGTTAAGCTTTAACCGTTTTATTGCTATATTTTGAAACGTACATGCCCGAAAGTACAATATCCTTTCACAAGCAACTGATATACTATAAGAAGCTTGTGAAAGGAGGGCATTATGCAAAAAAAGCATTTGATTGAGATTGCTAGAGAATTGCGTAAACCTGTCATGATATGGATTATTATTGCACATATAGGGATCACATTATTAGAAGTATTGAATCATAATCGTGTTCTTCATATCATTATTAGTAATATAAGTATTTTTTGTTTTATATTTTTAAATTGGCATTTCTCACGTTTTATTGAGAAAAGGACATGGATGTATTTTATATTACAAAGTGGTATTTTAATCATAGCTGCTTATTTTATGACTTCCGGTTATTATTTGGTGATGATCGGACTTTATCCGATTATGATTGGACAGATGTTATATTCCCCTTACTCCAAAGTAAAGATCATATCATTTGTTATTATTAGTTATATTATATGTATTTTTTATATGTGGTATATTGATTCCGTCTATATTAGTATCCTGTTTATCTGTTTATTCACATTGATGAATATCATGGTGGCTGGAATTATTCGATTAACTTTACGCCAATTTTCAGCGCGTTTGCGGACACAGCATTTTTTGAACGAATTAGAGATTGCTCATTATCAAGTAGAAGAATTAACCGTAGCGAATGAGCGTCAGCGGATGGCAAGAGATTTGCATGATACACTGGCACAGGGCTTAGCGGGTCTAGTCATGCAATTAGAAGCAGTCGATGCTCATTTGTCAGTAAATAATATCAAAAGGGCGCATGAAATCGTTCATTTATCTATGAATGGTGCTCGTCATACATTAGCAGAAGCCCGTAATGCTATTGATGATTTGCGTGTGCAGGGGCTACAGATTGATTTTACCGAATCTGTTGAAAAAGAAATACAACATTTTATTGAATCTACAGGTATACCGATAGAGTATAAGATTGTAGCTCCTATAGAAGTATCACAGCTTATTCATGAACATAGTATTCAGATTATGCGCGAATGTTTAACCAATATTATTAAGCATGCTCAGGCGACACAAGTGGAGTTAACGATTAGCAGTAATCCATATGATCTGATTATCGATATCTGTGATAATGGTAAAGGATTTGATACTCGCCAGATTGGTAAGCTAAGTGGGCATTATGGGCTGATCGGTATGCAAGAACGGACACGTATTATACATGGAACACTAACGATTACTAACCGTATTCCTCAAGGAACTTCAATTCATCTGAAGATTCCCTGGAGAGCAGGAGAATATAATGAAACATAACGTATTGATAGTCGATGATCACTTTGTGGTAAGAGAAGGGCTTAAGCTTATTTTGGAGACAAGCGAAGAGTATCAGGTGATAGGCGAAGCGGAAAATGGTCAAGTGGCTCTACAGCGGATAGAAGAACTCAAGCCTGATATTATTTTGATGGATCTTAATATGCCTGTTATGAATGGGATCGAAGCGATAGAAAAATTACAAGAACAACACAGCTCTATCCCTATCGTTATCCTGACTACCTACAATGAAGATGATCTTATGATCAAAGGACTTACCATAGGAGCAAAAGGTTATTTGCTCAAAGATACCAAACGCGAGCATTTATTTCGTACACTCGATTCCGCTATTCGAGGCGAGACATTATTACAACCCGAGATTATGGAGATCGTTTTTCAAGCCAAGCGTCAGGCGACACCGAAGAAACAGAGTACTTCTAATTCGTTCCCTTCTTTATCGGAAAAAGAAAAAATTGTGCTACAAGCAGCAGCTTACGGGCATCGGAGTAAAGAAATTGCTTTTGATATGGGGATAGCCGAACGAACCGTCAAAGCACATTTGACTAATATTTATAATAAACTAGGTGTAGATTCAAGAGCACAAGCTGTTGCGATAGCAGTAGAACAAGGATTAGTGCATATCTAGCCAAACAACATAAAGAACACATCACATAATTATAGTGGTGTGTTCTTTTTTTGCGTACATGCCCGAAAGGGCAATAGCTGGATGTACGGATGGACGATTCGCTAGAGCGCAAGCTTTGGTAGGATCAAAGCAGAGAAAAGAACACTATATTGGATAGAGATAAGAAAGGAATATGATCTATGAACCCAAAACGTTCTTCCATTGTGATAGCGCTCTTGCTGATGGTTAGTCTAACAGCTTGCTCGACAGAACCATCGACTGCTGCTGTGCAGACAACAAGCAACAATGTCACATTTACAACAATTAAGCAACAAGCGTTAGATGTAAATTACGATCTATCCGGCACATTAACAGCGTATAACGAAACGCCTGTTACTTTCCGAACAGCTGGAACAGTCACTTCTGTAAAAGGCGAAATTGGACAGCAAGTCAATAAAGGTGCGGTATTAGCTACTCTGGATACTGCTGATCTACAACTGTCGTTAGCAGATGCGAATCAGTCAGTCGCTGCTGCTCAAGCAGATCTGTCCAGTGCAAATGCTTCTTTAAAAGATGCTCAAGCAGCTAAACAAAATTCATTAGCTACCGTCTCTTCGGCTAACGCGCAACTAGAAAGTGCTCAAGCCAAAATTGAAAGTGCTCGTGTGAGTCAACAAAGTGTGCTATCTGGAGCACGCTCGCAAGAAAAAGCACAAGCGCAAAATGCAGTAAACAAAGCACAAACTGCATATAATCAGGCAAAAGCAGAAGCAACTCGTTCGCAGACACTAGCTAGTAATGGATTGCTAACGCAACAAGAAAATGAGCAAGCACAAACTGCACTAGCAGATGCAACTGATAGTCTCAAAGATGCTCAAGCCAAGCTTTCTTTAATCGTAGAAGGTGCAAGTGCTTCAGAGCGTGCCAGTGCAGCATCGACAGTGAAAGAAGCGCAGACAGGCATTGCGAATGCACAGGCAACGATAGAACAAGCCAAAGCCGGTGTAGCTCAAGCTGAAGCAGGTATTGCACAATCTCAAGCAAACATACAAAAGTCGCAAGCAAGTTACGATCAAGCCGTTATTGCTAAAAATAAAATCGTATTGAGCCTATCGTATACAACACTCAAAGCCCAAGCATCTGGAGTGATTTTAGAAAAAAATGTATCTGTAGGGCAAACTGTCAGTGCAGGTTCAAGTGGTGGCGGAGCAATGGGTGGTTCATCTGATCCATTCGTGATTGGAGAAACAACACGCTTAAAAGTTCTACTTCCAATCGCTGATAGTGAAATCAATCAGTGGAAAGTAGGGCAACAAGTGAGCGTCAGTCTGTATGATGATGTGCGTACAGGTAAAGTAACCAAATTGTATCCGCAAACCAATGAAAGTACGGGTTCTATCAATGCGGAAGTAACTGTCAGCAATCCGAAGCAAGATTGGAAGCCCGGTCAAGTGATCAAAGCTTCCCGCCAGGCAACTACTCAAAAAGGAATTTTATTACCTGTAGAAGCAGTCATTAGTACAGGAGATAAACCTTATGTATTTAGAAATAACAAAGGCAAAGCGGTTCAGACGTTTGTCACTATAGGTGAATCGTATAACAATCAATATTTGATTAAAAGCGGGCTTCAAGTCGGAGATCAAGTCGTTGTACAAGGGGCAGACCGTTTGTTCAATGGAGATGCTCTTGCTACCCCAGCCAATAGTTCTACGGCTAAGACAAATCAAAGTACTACAAAGAATCAACAAGAGGTAACTGCACATGATTGAATTTTTTATCAAAAAACGTAAAGTTACGCTATTATTTTTTGTATTGTTGATTGCGTATGGTGTCTATTCCGGTCTAGGATTACCACGACAATTACAACCTGATGTTGTCGTCAAAACTGCGGTAATCACTACCACATATGCTGGTGCTTCACCAGAACTGATGGAACAGACAGTTACCGAAGTGTTAGAGCAAAAGATCAAAGAAGTGACTGATCTCAAAACAATATCATCTACGTCAGGCAACGGCATCTCTACGATTGTTGTGCAAGCGGAAGATAAAGCAGATGCAGAAAGTGTATGGAATGAAATTAGACGTAAAGTAGAAGATGCTCAGTCGAGCTTACCTGCTGATGCAGATGTGCCGATCGTTAACGATAATCTGGCACAAAGCTTTGTACAGTCTTTTGCGATCTATGGCAAAACCAAAGAAGATATCTATGCTCTAAATGATCTGATGAACACATGGAGCAAGCAACTTCGTGCTATTCCAGGGATCACTGAAGTATCTATCAAAGGTCTACCTCAGCAGGAGATCAGTATTGAAGCAGATACTACTAAGTTAAAGCAATACAATATTACCTGGGAGACGGTAATGCAAGCGATTCAATCTGAAAATGACCGCATACCTGTCGGAAATCTGACCTATGAAAATCGTACGTATCAGCTCAAAGTCGATAAATCAGACGACTTTCAGACGATAAATGATATTCTGATCGCTCAGACAGAAGCCGGTATTCCTGTCTATCTCAAAGATGTAGCAGATGTAAAAATGGTTCCTACTACCGCATCTTATCTGAGTTACTACAATGGAGTACCATCTATCACGATGGATATTAGTAGTCAAGCCGGTTCAGATGTTATCAATATGAATAAAGCGTTATCTACTAAAATAGCTTCTTTAGAAAAAACATTACCTTCTAATCTAAAAATAGATTCTTTATTTGCACAAAATGATGAAGTACAGCGAATCTTTAACGATTTGATACGAGAAATGGCTATCGCTATTATTGCTGTTATTCTGATCTGTACGTTAGGCATGAATTTACTGACAGCAGGTTTTGTAGCTCTTTCGATTCCAATCTCTATTGCGCTAGCCTTAATTGTATTACCGCAAGCAGGCATCACATTGAACCAGATCACTATTGTGGGTCTTATTATTGTATTAGGGATTCTGGTGGATGATGCTGTAGTAGTCAATGATAATATCGAGCGAAGGCTATCCACACTTGGAGAAAATCCCAAAGAAGCTTCTGTACGAGGGACGAAAGAAGTAGCCGTTTCGATTATTACAGCAACACTTGCTACAATTGCTGCTTTTGTACCGTTAATGTTGCTACCCGGGGATATGGGTTCGTTTATCCGACCGATTCCAGTGATTATTTCATTATGTATGCTAGCTTCTATGATTATGTCATTAACGATTATTCCTATTTTCCGAGAATGGTATGAAAATAGACAAATTGAAAAAGGCAAACGTCATATTGATAAGCCAGCAGGTCTATTAGGAAAACAAATTCAGAAATTAACAAATGGATATGCTTTCCGTTTAATGCCAGGTATACTTAAACGTCCATTGATCGTTGCTTTAACAGGGTTAGTGATCAGTACAGCAGTGTATAGCCTTGTTTTGGCAACACCTGTGGAGCTGTTCGGAACATCAGAAGAACCGCAAATTTCTGTTGATGTTAACTTGCCTTCAGGAACATCACTGGCAGAAACTAATCGAGTTACAGAAAATATTGCTAGTTGGGTGAAAAAGCAACCTGATATTGATAAGTTAGCTTATGCTGTAGGCGGAGCAGCTCCCAAGCTATTCAATAGTACTTCTGAATCTGGAAGTGGAGCAAATTCCGGTCAGATTTTGGTTACAGGAAAACATGGTATGAATGTCGATTCTATAGTAGAGCTATGGTCACAATCATTAAAAGCAGAATATCCTGGTACTCAAATCTCTGTAAAAGGTGCTGCACTTGGGATTCCAGTCGGAAAGCCTATCTCGATCCGTGTAACAGGTGATCAATTACCAGAACTGCGTCATCTGAGCGATCAGATCAAGCAGATTATTTCAGAGTCTCCAGGTACGTATGGGATTACAGATAGTACCGGAAATGATAGTTATACATTAGATTTTGCTGTCAACAAACAAGCGATGGATCGCTATCAAGTCACATACAAAAATTTAACTCAAACATTGCTGATGATGGGTAGCGGATTTAGTGTAGGTGATTTTGATAATGGTAGTGATTTGATTGATCTCAAGTTATATATCAAAGATTCACGTAACAGCAGTCCAAATACATTATTGCAACAGGTAAATATCACCAATGCGGCTGGTATACAGATTCCATTATCTCAAATTGTCGATATCAAGCCTGTATTTTCAATTCAACAGATCAACCATTATGATCTCAAGCGTGTGAATACAATAGAAGCAGAACTCAGTGGACCTACAGCAACAGAAGCGATGCAAGATATTAGACCTAAGCTTGAGCAAATTCAGCTTCCAGAAGGATATGCATGGGAAGTTGGCGGAGAAACATCCAGCCAGACAGATACCTTTACAGATTTGGGTGCATTATTTTTAGTCGCTGTATTTATTATCTTTATCCTGATTACGATGCAATTCTATTCGTTATTGATTCCGTTTATTATTATGACAACTGTATATTTAGCGGCCGCAGGTGGAGTGTTAGGACTATTTGTCACTCAGACGCCGATTGGATTTATGGCGGTAATGGGAATTATTGCACTCGCAGGCATTGTGGTGCGTAACGGTATCGTATTGATCGAATTTATAGAAGATGCCAGACATGAAGGCATAGAATTAACGGAAGCAATTATTCTGGCGGCATCCGCACGTTTCCGTCCGATTATTTTGACATCATTAACAGCTATAGTAGGGATGATTCCAATTGCTACAGTGGGTGAACTGTTATTCCGTCCATTAGGTGTTGTTATTATTTTCGGCCTGGTATTCTCAACGGTCTTAACATTATTTGTTGTACCTTCGCTCTATATGGTTATGGCACGGTATACCGATAAACGGATGACTTCCAAGTTAGCACGTAAAAACAAACGGTTAGCCAAACATCAACAACCGATGTAATAGAGTAGTTCGTCATTATAATTGCTTCTCCAAGCAAAGTTATTATACGTAGATAGTAATAACGATGTATGTTGTTGCTATCTATGTCATTGTGCCAAGGAGGTACTGGATGAATAACACCTATCCGATGATTGAACAAATCAAATTATTGTTTGTTACCAAGGGATATGAAGATACTTCAGCACAAGATATTATGCAAATATGTCATCTAACAGAAGCCGATTTTGCTAATCAGTTGAAAAGTAAAGATCATGCGTATTGCTTGGTTTTGGATACAATCGGTCAGGACATTGATGATCTTATTTTCTACAATTATGCCGATCAACATATCACGCCAGAACAAAAAATAATCGCCTATATACAAAACTATATGCAGCATATGATGCTTGTTTATCCGCATGTATCTCAAAACAGTGTGATCGACAAAAATAAATGGCATAATTCCATAATTTATTATGCTTATCAACGACTGGAATATAAGTTGAGTGCTTTACTTCTAGAAATCATGAATACTGTGTTATATGAGCTAGATAGTGTTAATTTGTTAGGATGGAATACAGATTATTTGCGCCAACAGATCAAGCAGTCCAATAGTCTTACATTATCCCGAGCATTAGATATTCAACACAATCTGTATCATTCAAAAATAAGGGTGCATGGTGATAATGCAACTATAGATACCAAACGCAATAAATGGCTTGAAATACAACAGGTAGAACAGGAAATAATGAACACCACAGAACGATGTAAACTGGTGAAGACATTGCTTCACTGTATAGAACAATATCCGATCATTATGCTTGATCCTGTGGGAGTTACAGAACAAAGACGATACGAATTGCATTGAAAATGTGTGGATATAACTTTAAATATCAAAAAAATCAATCCCGATCATAGTATATGGTTGTTTCGGATTGGTTTTTTTGTTGTAGAATGGCACTGGAATTTAATACTAATGATCTATCAAGAATCCCAACTCACTCTGAATTGTTCTGGTGTCATAGCAACGACTTTTTTGAAGCAGTGAATAAAATAGCTACTTTGCGAAAATCCTGAATCTAAGGCGATATCTTGAATAGTCTTATTTGTAGAAAGAAGAAGCTTTTTCGCATATAAAATACGTGATTCCAGTAAATAAGCAGTTGGTGTTACTCCCATAGACTGGTGAAATTTACGCGTAAAATAAGGTACGCTGTATCCTGTAAATTGAGCGATCTCTTTGATTGATAATGGTTCTGTACAGTGCTCACGCATATAATTAGCGGCTGCATGAATACCTGGAAGGGCAGGATCTTTGGGCAAATGAAGAGATACTGCATCTTTGGTAATATGTAATAACATCTTATAAAGTACAGTCGAAGCGCGTATTTCTTGCTTGAGATCAAAGTTACGACCTAAAGCTAACAGTTCTTCCATACATATATTCAATGTCTGCATAGAGTGTAGTTCAAATAACCATACTTCGCTAATTCCACGTTTACCTAATAACGATTCCAGACCAGAAGCGGAAAAGTGAATCCAACGGATATCCCATGGATCATAAGAATCTGCTTCATAACGTTCTGCTAACTCGGGGCCATATAAGAATCCATGACCAGTACTCAACTCATACCTGGTTCCTTGACTGTATACATAACCTTTTCCTTTCAAAATAAAGTGTAGGTTATACAAGCGATTTAATTTGAAATCACTACTGTTTGCCGGACGATCGACGGTATGAGAAGAATGGTTCTGATAACCTCCTATAAAGTCTGGATAACAACTATAATGTGGAAATGACGGATTGGGGAAGAAAATATGTTCTCTCATCTCAGTACTCCTTTCAGATGAAATTTATACTATACTACAGTCTATGTTATAGCAATACCAGCTATATATTGAAATGTTCATCGCAAAATATTGTTATCAGGATAATTACTCGTTATATACGTAAACATGACATAGCTTTAAAATAAAGATATCCAAACATTAGAGGTGATTGTCATGAACAAATCGATTCAACTTGATTCTTTACAATTAGGAGTATGTTATTATCCTGAACAATGGTCTGATTCGCTCTGGGAAGATGATTTCAAACGTATGAAAGATATGAATCTGTCTCATATTCGAATTGGTGAATTTGCTTGGAGTATTTTTGAACCGCAAGAGGGAGTATACGACTTTGATCTGTTTGACCGCGTATTAGACTTAGCGCACCAATATGGTCTGAAAGTGATTATGGGAACACCTACTGCTACACCACCAGCATGGTTAACACAGAAATATCCTGAAGTATTGAATGCAACGATCGAAGGTTTTACATATCAGCATGGTATGCGGAGACATTACAATTATAGTAGCCCTAAATATCAGGAACTATGTGCAAATATTACGCGCCAAATGGCAAATCATTTTAAAGATCATCCAGCTATTATCGGATGGCAGATTGATAATGAACTGAATTGTGAAGTCAGTGAATTCTATGCAGAAGCTGACCATATTGCTTTCCGTCAATGGGTACAAGAACGTTACCATACTTTGGAAGCGCTTAATCAAGCATGGGGGACTGTATTCTGGAGTCAGACTTACACAGATTGGAATCAAGTGTATTTGCCACGTCTTACTACAGCACATTCTCCTAATCCGCATCTGGTGTTAGATGAGAAACGATTTATTTCTGACAATACTATCGCTTTTGCTCGTATTCAAGCAGATATTTTAAGAGAGATCGCTCCTCATCATTGGATTACAACGAATGGTCTGTTTGGACATTTAGATAGTCATACGTTAACAGAAGAAATGCTCGACTTTTTCTCCTATGATTCATATCCGCAATTTTCAACCATCTTTGGCAGTGACGAACCTAAGCCATTGTTGGATCGTAAATGGAGTCAGAATCTGAGCGTTGTCCGTAATATCTCTAACAATTTCTGTATTATGGAACAGCAAGCCGGGCCAGGTGGATGGGTGAATCGAATGAATATGCCTGCTCCACGTCCGGGGCAATTAAGATTATGGACATACCAATCGGTATTACATGGCGCTGATCTGGTAATGTATTTCCGCTGGCGCACGGCTACATTTGGTACAGAAATCTACTGGCATGGCTTAAATGATTACCATAATCAACCGAACCGTCGTATTCAAGAAGCATCTCAAGTAGGGCAAGAATTTGTGGCGATCGGGGACAAGATTGCAGGTACAACTTATCAAGCAGATATAGCTATCGTCAAAGATTATGATAACGATTGGGATGGCGAATACGATATATGGCATGGCCCTTTAACAGGTAAAAGTATCAACGCATGGTTCAAGCAACTTCAATATCAGCATATCCCAACAGATATTATTTATTTACGTAAGCAGACACTCGCAGAATTACAACAATATAAAGTGCTTATTTATCCGCATGCCGCAATCATGTCTGATCAGACAGCGACTTTATTGACTCAGTATGTAGAAGCAGGTGGAACACTAATTTTCGGTGCACGCACAGGATACAAAGAGTTATCCGGTCATTGCCGAATGGCGCCTATGCCGGGCCCTGTCGCTTCCTTATGCGGAATCTCTGTAGCGGATTTCACTTCGATTACTGGTAATGCTCAAGTGCCAGGACTTCGCTGGCAACATAACCATCATCATATGGCGCAAGTAGCGGAGTTATTTAACGATATTTTGCAAGTAAATGAAGACGATGTAGAAGTATTAGCAACTTACACCTCCGCTTACTATGAAGATGCTCCTGCATTAACGCAGCGAATATACGGCAAAGGTAAAGTGTTATATTATGGGGCAGCTTTTCATGAAGATGTTGTCGATGAATTATTGTCGATCTTAGAGATATCCTCCCCTGTAACTGATTGGTTAGAAGTGCCGGAACAGGTGGAGATAGGGATTCGTCAGAATGAGCAACACCAATACATCTTTTTGCTCAATTATAGCGATCAAGAGGCTTCTATTCAGATCAAACAGCAACGTACAGATGTGTTAACAGATACTGTAATTGAAGGAACAACGACGATACCGGCTTATGGTGTAATGATTTTACAATAATGATGCAAGACAGATAGAAAACCTCCTGCTAGTAAGGAGGTTTTTTACTTATGATATCTGTTCCTTTTTGCGATATACACATAATGGTTGTTACACTTTGATTATCGTTCAAACACATAGTATGATAAGAGACAATACGATAGAAAGGAGCGACAATTGTATCTTACTTGCATAATTAGTGACACCAATATAGATATTCTATCTACATAAGAGGAGCCACGACAATGACCCAATTGGATACTATTCAAATTGTAACCTACGAGCCACGTTTTGCTGCATCGATTGCAGAGATGTGGAATGCCAGTCATGAGAGTTGGGGCGGTGATAATACGGTCCAGACCGAAGAAATGATTTTGAAAGAGCACCATAATCATACACATATTGATGTTTTTCTAGCTGTAAAAGACGATGAAGTGGTTGGATACTGTAGCTTTTCTCATTATAAAGAAGACACAGGAGCACTTTATATTCCATTACTGAATGTACGTCCAGATTATCATGGATACAAAATTGGAAAAAGATTAGTATTACGAGCAGTCGAAGAAACATTACAACGAGGTTGGCCAAGATTGGATTTATATACATGGCCGGGTAATATCAAAGCTGTACCTACGTATAAAAAAGCAGGATTTTTCTGGGAACGACGTGACGATACAACACATCTTATTAATTTGATTCCAGCAGTGTTACAGACACCAGCAGTACAGTCTTATTTTGAACAGATTGACTGGTATACCGATAGCACGCGTGAGATTGTAACCGAACCTGATGGACGACAGGAATACGGGTTTGATTATTTCACATATCAGTGGAGCAAAGATGATCTACAACTCAAAATGGAATATGAACGAACCGGTCGTGGCCTACGATTGATTGAAACGAATGATTATCTGATTCAGGCTACGATTCCTGTTGCTCATCAATTGCCATTTGGAACCGATTATCCAATCGTCTATGAAGTGATTAACAAAACAGGTAAGCCATTATCGCTTGAGATTAAGTCTATTGGTAATGATGATATTGCTTTTGAATTGCAAGAATCCAGAATAGTAGAATCACAAGCTACGATTGAAGGGCATTTTCAGATTAAGCCGATTGAAGAAGAGCAAGATCCGTTTCAGACACATCCTGTTGTAGAAGCAGAATTAATCATCAACGGGCAATCTGCTATATTCAAAATTGGTGTTGAACCCAAGTTCCCGGTACGCTTAAAAGTAGAAGCTCCTCACCGTACGTTAATAGTAGGGGAAGAGGTCGCACTAGAATTAACAGTCGAAAATGAGTACGATCAACAGATGACTTATTACCTGCAATGCCCTAACGATAATATTTTGTCATTTCAAGATACAAGGGTAGCTATTGAAGTACCTGCTCGATCACGTCGCTGTGTTACGCTTACAGCCACATTACTTCAATACGGGATCTGGCATCACGCTATTCCAATCTATACACAGCCAGAATGTACTGAAGAGAGTCGCATACTGGAGCAACACATAAGTCTTGTATTTCCAGGCATACAATCCGCATTCGGAGGCGAGACTGCTAAAGATTGGGTGATAGCCAATGGTAAATACAGCGTATATTTAAATAAAATCAATAATAATTTTACGATCTATGAAGGTACAGAAGAAGCTGCTCGTCTATTTTATCCTAAATTTGGACTGCCTTATAAAAATGAATTTCAAAAAAATCGTGCGTCTCAAGTCACGTTCCGTCATGAAGATGCTATGATCATGGAAGCAAGGTACGATGTAGACCATATCGGGGTTGTTTTAACAACGATCGTTACATTGTATGCGAACGGTGTGATAAGCCGTTATTACACTATAGAGAATCAACATGAGCAGGAACGTAGTGAGCCGCTATTTTTGAAAGAGCATTTTCGTTTCCCGTTAGAAAATAGCATTATTCCTTACCGTAATCAGTATATTGATACAGCTAAAAGTTCAGACGCTTCTGCAATAGATTACTGGCAAGCTAGCGATATTACAGAAAATTGGTTGTTTTCCTATACTTCTGATTCCACATACGGTGTAATATGGTCAAAAGATATAACATTAACGACCGATCATTGGCTGTATGGATTAGAACATCCATTGTCTTTAAGCAATGCAGGAGATAAAGTCAAAACACCTGCACTTCTGTTCGCTATCGGTACATGGAATGATTGGCAAGATTTTAGAAAATTTGCGGTACAGAATAGTTCAGATCACAATCTAACAACGACTGCGCCTCTTGAATGTAAATTAAATCAAGGCAATCCATTCGTCCAGCAATCAGTAGATGTACAGATTATAGAACACAAAAATGCAATATTAGATGGAACACTCTCAATTTCATCTCAGTTGGGTAGTGTGGAACAGACTCAATATGAATTATCCAAAACCTTAGAATCACATGATTTTCAGGTGCAACTTCCTCTACAGACATCTTCTACAATAGATGTACTTACATTACAACTGGATATGGACTCGTATGTATTGGAAGAGAAGCGTTTGGTATTTCCAGTATCTGAACAGGCAATTATTCAAGAAGTGATTTCAACAGAACATGGAGATATTCATACGGTGCGTAACGGTGTGTTGGAATTTCAAGCTAGTCAATCTTTTGCACCGACTTTATTTTCACTTAAATATGATGGATTAGAATGGTTAGATTCTTCATTTCCACAACCGATTGCCAGATCATGGTGGAATCCGTGGATTGGCGGTATTTCATTAGAAGTGCATGGTTTGTCGCAGCGAACATTATTGGAAGAAAAACGATCTGTAGAATTTACAGAAATCAAAGATAATCTAGGAAATACATGGTCAGGCATCTGTATTACTATTGATATTGAGAACAATGCCAAGTTAAAAGGATTATCGATTCAGCAGTATTATGTCACGCTTCCGGGTGTTCCAGTGCTTTGTCACTTTATTAAGCTTGATCAACAAACAGGAACAACATTAGCACCATTTGGAGCGAATCATTTTAGCTTTTACAAAGTGAGTGAAGAGATCACCGATGCTAAAGCATATGTTACAAATACAGCAAAAGAAAATATCATCTATAAAGCGGGTAGAGTTCAATATGAAGCAGAAGTGAAAGATAAAGTTATTCGCTTTGGTTCTCATGAACGGAAGTCACAATTAATCGTTGTCGATCATCCAGATAATGAGACTTGCGCTGTTTTTGTAAATACACATCTGATCGCATCTGTCGTTATTCAGAAAATCTTTGCTAATCATCAGCAACAGGTATGGGGTAAACCACAGTTTTATATGATTTCGGATACGGATATTCCGGATTCAACGTTAACGGATCTGTTTAATATTCAATTCGATTTCAATGCTGTAACAGCGGATTAAGAAGGGAGTACACCATGAAAATCATAGATGCACATATCCATTTTTCCGAAATTGATTCTTTTTACGATACTGCTCAGTCGTTAGCCTCTATTGATTATACTGAAAAAGGGCTATTGGATGAATTTGCACGTTCCGAAGTAGTAGCAGCTGTCGGTATGGGAGTCACCGAAACGTCTGCTGGAGGTTTCCCCGATACTGCGGTACGCAATCCGATGTTGTTGGATTTGAAGGGGCATATGCCAGATAATCTTTTTACATGTATAGGTATTAATCCGGTGACTCTTCGTGAAGAAGGGCAATTAGAAGCCGTCGAGCAATCTTTACAATGGGATCATGTGGTCGGCATTAAGTTATATGCCGGATATTATCATTATAATGTAGGCGATGCTATCTATGCTCCGGTGTATGAGCTTGCTCGCAAGTATCAGCTGCCTATCGTTATTCATGGTGGACTGACCTATTCAGATCATGGGCTACTCAAATACTCTCATCCTTTATCAATGGAAGAAACGTTTCTCAAGCATCGGGATATTACTTTTATGTTATGTCATCTAGGTGATCCATGGGTGATGGATACAGCAGCTTTGCTTGAAAAAAATCCGAATCTGTATGCTGATCTATCCGGTTGGATCGTTGGTGATAGCTCCAAAGTATATCGTCTCATGGGGGAACAAACGTATGTTGATCATTTTAAGCGAGCTATCGTATTCGCAGAGAAGTATGATCGACTGGTCTTTGGAACCGATTGGCCATTAGTACCTTTAGATGCTTATATTGCTTTTATCAAAAATCTTATACCTGAAGCACAGTGGGAAAATGTATTTTATCATAATGCGCTTCAAGTCTTTCCCAAATTGAAAAGTTGGATAGATTCCCAATCGATCTAGTACAATCCTATTCTCATATAGGTTGAAATGATCGTATAACAGTCAGCTCCCTTATCGTAAAATCAAAACGTGTACTTTTATGTCAGACATCGACATGGAAGTACACGTTTTTGTAGTTAGAACTTTATGGTTAGTTAAGACAAGTAAATGATGATTTATAAACAATCAGGATTCATCTAATAAGCGTCCATTGTCATGCCATTGACCATACATTTTGTTTGCTTTGGTGTTAGTTATCAATTTCTGAAGTCTGCGATAGAATATTTCAGGTTGATGATACGTACTCTGAATCGTATCTATTCGTATTCTTTGATAGGGCTCGGGAAACGCTAGAAAGTGAGTGTATACTTCAGAATCTTCTTGTAAAGCTTGTAGAATATGTGGATGTATCACAAAAGCATCTTCGTTCATATCAGGTAATACGTTTCTACCTGCATCTGTCATATAGCCTAGCTTTTCTAGCCGGCGAACACGCTCTTTATTCAGTTCAGTCCATGAACTTTTGGAACGACGAGGAGATAATCGTTGTGCTAATTGGGTATCAGATATTTTCTTTTTGACCCCATCAATCCAGCCAAAGCATAAACATTCTTCGACCACATCTAGATAGAGTAGAATATCGGGAACAGGTGTAATACTCACAATTACCCAACAATAGGGCATATCATTACTATGCTGTTGTAACCATGCTCTTAATTCTATTCTGGAATGTATAGTGATAAGATGGTCAATGTTATTCAATGTATCATGTTCCTTTCGATCATTAGATAGATGATGCCGATTCCTGATACCAGAATAATAGATAATCATTCATTACAGAAGCATGACCTAATTGACGAAGCATAGTAGAAATATTTCCTCGATGATATGTCCCATGGTTTACGACATGGAGTACGATTTCTGCTAAGCGCGTCTGTCTTGGGCCGACATAAGGATTGTTCAGTAGAAGAGATTGTTCTAAATCTATTCCACTTTGTAGCCATTGTTGATACTGATCCGTTAATACTGCAAAACGAGTGATATACTCATCGATAGAAGTCAGTGTGGTCTGATTCAAAGCCATACATTCTTGTAGGGCTTCCGGCATTTCTTCACCTTGTAACACTTGATAAAACATTCGATCCACTGCATACATATGACTTAACGCATGCGCTATCGTTGGGAAAGAGCTATTCACCTCCTGATGTAGTACAGAGTCAGGAAGTTCTTGAATTCTTTCCATAATAATACGACTTGCCCAGATGTGGTACTTGAACATTTCTACAGGATGATTAGACATCAATAACAGCTCCTTTGGAATGATAATGAATGGTATTACAGTTCTCATCATAGCCAAAGAAGTATGACAGCAGTATGTCATACTTCTTTATAAAGGTGGAGTGCTTGTTCAAGTTGTTGTTTTAATATGACTCGTAACTCGGCAGGTTCTAACACTTCAGCACCACTCCCAAAGCTAAGCAAAATCGACCATAACCATTTGGCTTCAAGAGGTTTATAGATAGGAATACGCATGATCATACTTCCATCAGACTGAAATGTTTTGTCTGCTTGCTGAAATTGATCCAGAGCTTCTGCTAAAGATTGAGGAGCTACTCGAATCACAATCTCTTTTAATTGCTTTCCCCATTCTGGCTCAGTCTGTAAAATGTTCTGTGGAGTACATAGATGAGGCTGAAAATCTTCGGTCGTTAACTGTACATTCATCATTCGAGATAAGCGGAACTCTCGATAATCCTGTTTACTCTGGCAAAATCCATGTACATACCATGTACTGTATTTGAAATGAAGCCAGAGCGGTTCGATCTTCCGATGAGTATGTTCATTATTGGCGTTAATATAATCAAAATGGACTACTTTGGTATCTGTAATCCCTTGACGTAGATAAACAAGAGCATAAGGTTCTGTTCGGTATGTATCGAAATTGATTGCTAGATTAGAATTGTGATGTTCAGGTGCAATGGTCTGTAGACGTTCAATTGTACTTTGCGCACGTTCATCTTGAAAGACAGTGGAAAGGCTGGTTAGCACAGTAATTAATGAATCGACGTCATATGCACCAAGCAGACTTTTGTCCATTTTATATCCATCTATAATTCCGTATCCACCACTACTTCCTTGATACGATACAATCGGTAATCCAGCCGCACAGAGTACATCAATATCCCGATAAATCGTTCGTTGCGACACCTCAAACTGCTCAGCCAATACAGAAGCAGATAGCACTTCATGATTAAGCAATTTGTAGATCATCGCAATCAATCGCTCTAATTTCATAGCATTATCCCGCCTATTGTTATGATTTATTTGGATCATAGTGAGTTGTTTTATTCCTTAATCTATAACAGTATACCTTAGAATATAATCAAAGATGTTGGTGGATTTAGACAAAGGACAGTTAGATTTTAAAAAAGTAAGCATGCATACTATAAGCGGTATAATATAAGCAAGTTGTATAATCATATACGTTGCATCATAATCCTGCTGTTCAAAAATCTTCTGCTGAAGCATTGCGACAATTGGAGCAAATGAAAAACTGATATTTTAAAAGAAAAAATCGCTCAAATTATCGTTATGTATTTAGGGATCATCATTATCGAAAAAGTAAGTTGTGAACCTGTAGAATCTAGTTGTTATAAAGGAGTATACATGATTACTATAAATGCTTTATTGATCGGGGCAGGGATTATCCTTATTGCAAGCTTTGTGCAAGGATTAACAAGTTTTGGATTTGCTTTAATTGCGTTGCCGTTACTTAGTTTATTGCTACCGATTCAGCGTGTCGTACCGATGATTGTCATATTAAGTATGCTGATTTGCTTGTTGGTTTTGTGCTCTGTCTATAAGGATACCAATATACGTAAAATAGGATTATTGATTATTGCAAGTGTGGTTATGGCTCCGGTTGGAACGTTGTTTCTGCTTATTATTAGTGGAAGTACTCTTAAAATTATAACAGGTATACTGATCACTTTATTTGCTGTATTTTTGATGAGTGGACGAATTATTCCGATTGCTAATGAAAAAGTCGCTTATGTCTTAGCAGGAGCTATCAGCGGATTACTAAGTGGAAGCATATCTGTGAGTGGGCCTCCGATGGCATTGATGTTGTCTAATCAAGGCATGTCCAAGCAGATGTTTCGAGCGAATTTAGCATTAGTCGGTGTGATATTAAATGGAGTGACGATTATTACCTTTGTATATAGTGGATTGATCGATCAGAAGATGAGCCTATATCTAGGTTGGATGTTACCGGTGATGCTAATTGGTACATGGGTAGGAGTCAAAGCCGTTAAGTATTTGAATGAACAGAAATTTAAAAAGTATTCGCTTGGTTTGATCATTTTATCGGGAATTTGGACGTTATTAGCAGGTCTGGGTGTGATATGAAATAAATAAACTACATGCAAAATAGTAAAATCAAAAAGAGAACATATCCTTATACAGGACTGTTCTCTTTTTGATTTTATTGTATATAAGACATTATAGCTATCAAAAATCGATCTTTACAACTTGACCCATGCTTCTAATCCATCCGGTTGATCAGGATTAATATTCTGACGCTCTGCACTGGCTAATGCTACTATTTGTGGGATGAAAATAAAAGGAATCCCTTGAGCTGCTGGATGCAAAGGTTGTTCTAAAACAATGCCTAGATTTACCGATGCGTCTGGAATCCGATTGGAGTGATCTGCTAACGCAATAATTCGTGCTCCACGAGCATGGATATCTTGAATAAGATTGTGTTGATACGATGTGCCTTCTCCAGTTAGTGCTGCAATCACCAAAGTATCTTGATCAATAGTTACCATTGGACCATGGCGAACATCTAATAAGTGAAAAGCATGAGCTTCTGCTTGAGCAATTTCAGTGATAGCAATTGCACCTTCATTAGCTAATCCTTGTAATTCACCATCTGCTAATAAAATGACACGTTTCCATGCGAAATCAGCTACTTCTCGAATCGAAGCTTCTACTTTTTCCATATAAGCTTCGCCCATTTGAATGGCACTTTGAATATCCTCAATTAATTTCTCGTTATTACTCCAAAAAGCATTAATCAATAGATTAGCTACATACAAATTCGTCACTGTACGAGTCTGGCATACACTATGATCAAACGCCCATGGTAATTCTAACGATAAATCAGCTTCTGTAGATAAAGGAGAACTGGATACACAAGATAGAGAAAGAACAGAAAGAGGTTGTTGTTTACGTACACGTTGAATAGCTTCTATAATTTCGCTTGTACTCCCTGAGCGTGAGGGAGCGACCAATAATGTATTTGCCAAAAGGGGAGCATATCGCTCTGCATTTAGCATGAGATCGCCCCCTGCTAATGCGGATGCAGGCATATTAGTATACAAACGAGTAGAAAAAGCAGCCGATTCACTTAAACAGTAACTAGAACCGCAACCTACAAAGGTAATAGAAGTAGGATGAAGTTGTTGGAGTAAGTCTTGAATAGCTTGACGATGTTCTAGCATATAATCGAATGTCTGATGTAGGGCTGTATATTGCTTTTTCACTTCCTGATACGTTAAGTTCATGAATTGACCTCCATATAGTCTATTTTGCAAGATAATCATTACAATGGTACTTACCATATAGTATATTTCTTTAATATGATTTTTTCAATCATTATTATGACGTAATAAATCAAATAAATATATTTTAGACTTATTTTTTATATTTTTAATCAAAAAATAAATAAATTAACAAAAAATAATAAAAAAAGATTGTTTTGATCATTAATTAAGAGTATTATAATTAAAAAATGATCTAAAGAATCAATTTAAATGATTTATTCAATCATTAAGGAGATGCTAATATGCCAATTATTTCATCAACTGTCATGCTCCAAAAGGCAAGAGAACATCACTATGCTGTAGCTGCTTTCAATGTACATACTTTGGAAATGCTACAGGCTGTTGTAGATGCTGCTACAGAAATGGAATCTCCACTTATTATCCAATCGACAGTAGGTACTGTTCGTCATTTAGGTGCGAAGTATCTAGTCGAAGCAGCTACAGTTGCTGCGAATCAATCTTCTATTCCTATTGCACTTCATTTGGATCACTGTACAGAATTCAATCTTATTATTGAGTGTATACGAGCAGGCTATACCTCAGTCATGATTGATGCTTCAATGCATCCTTATGAAGATAATGTAGCCATCACTAGCAAAGTCATGGAAATAGCAACTGCTGCTGGTGTGAATGTAGAAGCAGAACTTGGCAAAGTAGGAGGGGTAGAAGACGATATCGTTGTCGATGAACAAGATGCTTTATTAGCAGATCCTGAAGAATGTCTACAATTTGTCAAACAAACAGGAGTACTCACATTAGCACCTGCGATCGGAACAGCTCATGGTATTTACAAAGGCGATCCTCATATTGATTTTGAACGAATCGAGAAAATTGCAGCATTGGTCGATATTCCACTGGTTCTTCACGGAGGTTCAGGTATTCCGGCAGAACAAGTGAAGCGAGCGGTTGCTCTAGGCATGTCCAAAATGAATGTAGCTACTGAATTACGTATCGCTTTCTCAGATGCGATTAAACACATTTTTGATGAAAATCCTTCCGAAAATGATCCACGTAAATATATGATTCCTGCTAAAGAAGCTGTTAAACAATTAGCGATGCAAAAAATTGGACTATGCGGATCGGCAGGTAAAGCAGGCGTTTTACAATGATTACTACGGTGACCTTAAATGCAGCAGTAGATAAAACCTATTATATGGATTCATTTGCTACACATCAGGTCAATCGGGTTAGACGTGTACTTACAGAACCAGGTGGTAAAGGAAATAACGTAGCAAAAATCATCAAATTATTAGGTGGCGAAGTGACTGCTTCTGGTTGTATAGGAGGAGACAATGGAAAGATAATAGACCATTTGCTACAAAAACGAAAAATAAGCACAGATTTTGTTATGACATCGGGTGAATCTAGAATATGTCTCAATATTATTGATGAATCCAATCAACATGCTTCTACTGAATTGTTAGAACCGGGGCTTATCATTTCTTCATCGCAATGGATAGCTATCAAACAGAAAATACAGCAACTTGCACAGATGTCTACGATTATTGTTTTTTCAGGAAGCTTGCCTCAAGGAGTGGCGACGAATGGATATGCTGAACTCATCGAAATTGTACAGCAGGCAGGCGCACATGCTTTTTTGGATACAAGCGGAGCTGCTTTTACAGATTCGATCCAAGCTAAGCCTTATTTTATCAAACCGAATCAACAAGAGTTAGAGCAATGGACCAATACTTCGCTGACTACGGATCAACAATACATTGACGCCGCTTGGCTTCTAATTGATCGTGGTATAGAGAAAGTTTGCATTACCCGAGGAAGTCAGGGGTCTATTGCGATTATCAATAAGCAAGTGTATCAAGTGATATCTCCATCTATTCAAGCCATTAATACGGTGGGGTGCGGTGATGCTTTTGTAGCAGGGATGGCATTTGCAACATCAAAACAGTATGAACCTATACAACAGTTAAAGTTAGCTTCTGCTGTTGCCACTGCAAATGCATTATCTGAAAAAGCAGGCGATATGGATTATGCGACTTACCTGGAGTTAGAATCTGCTGTTCAGGTCATTCCCTTATGAAGGTGAACAAAATTATCCTATAATAGATGCTTGCAATTCATTCTGTAATCATACAAAATGATTAAAAAGAGCAAAATTATATTAATAATGCTCATAAAAATCAAAGGAGATTGCAGAAATGGAGTATTCTAAAAGTGAATTACGACGTACAAAAATTATGGATATGATCAAAAAGAATGGCAAAATATCTGTTCAAGAAATTACTGGAGTTATTGGTTGCTCTGAAGCTACAGCTAGACGTGATCTCGACCTCATGGAGAAAGAAGGACAGCTTATTCGTACCATTGGTGGAGCCGTCTACGAAGGTGGAAGCAAAATCAATCAAGATGAAGTTCCATTTGTCGATAAACAGTTGGCTCAGCAACCAGATAAGCAAAAAATTGCAGAAGCTGCTGCTGCATTAGTCGTTGATGGTGATGTTATTGGACTTACAGGTGGTACAACTACTTTTTTGATAGCAATGGCATTAAAGCATCATAAAAATATTACTGTGGTTACCAATGCCGTCAATATTGCTTTTGAATTGGCAGATGCAGAAGGGATTCAAGTGGTTCTAACTGGTGGCGTAATGCGCTCACAAAGTTATGAATTAATCGGTCCTTTAGCTGAAAGTGTTATTCAGAAGATTAATTTGAGCAAAATGTTCCTGGGTGTAGATGGTGTCGCATCTGAACGAGGATTTACGATGCATTCTGAATTAGAAGTACGGATTGCTCAGCAATTAAGTGAACGTGCTGGTGAAGTGTATGCGGTATTCGACCAAAGTAAACTTGAAAAAACAGCTTTATTTACGATTATGCCTTTAAAAGAAGTGACCGGCATTATCACTAATGTACATGCTGACTCCTGGTTACAGCAATTATGTGAGAAAGAACATGTTCAACTGCAATTAGTCTAATGATCGGGATATCTATATGATGATATAGCTGTTTATACGTATAGACAAGGTTGTTTATATCGAATATCCAACTTTGGTCTATACGTTATATGTAATAGCAATAGAGCATGTAAGACTACTGAATTTGAAAGGGGGAATTCATTGATATGCTTACTAAGGTTTTGAACTATCTCATCTTACTAGTCTTGATTACTGTAATGCTAGCAGGGTGTGCATCAAATTCTAAAAATGTAGGTTCCTCCGGTAAAACTAAAATCGTATTTTGGGCACATCAAGAAAGTGCAATGAATGATGCATATCACAAGCTGATCCAAGCCTATGAAGCCAAACACCCCGATATCGAAATTGATTTTCAGACTTTTCCTTATGATGTGTATAATCAAAAACTTAAAGCTTCTTTTTCTGCACAAAACCCTCCTGATGTAGCTGAGATGTTTGGTACATGGGTTCCTGAGTATAGCAAAAATGGAGCACTGACCGAAGTTCCTAATATCGATAAGATCAGCAAAGAGTATTATCCTGCACCATTAGGAGCTTATCAATACAATGGAAAGTTGTATGGCTTACCACTTGAATACAACCTCGAAAACGGAGGTATGTTAATCCATCCTGAAATGTTCAAAAACAAAGGACTCGAGTACCCACCCAAAACATGGGACGATTTAGTCGAAAATGCCAAAATATTAACAGTACGTAATGATAACGGTATCCAAATCAAAGGATTTGATTTTATTTCTTTAGACAATATTACGTTTACCTTTCTTTCTATGATTTTGCAGCAGAATGGAAAGTACTGGGGAACCGATAACCATGTAAACTTTCAAACTCCAGAAGCTATCCAAGCAATGAATACGCTTACTTCTTTAGTGAGTGTAGATAAAGTGACTGATCTCTCTGTATTTGGCGGTCAATTGGATAGCTCAGACTACTTTTTCCGTGGCAATTCTGCTATGACTTATCGTGGGCCTTGGACGGTTGCTTCTGGATTGGATAACTATAAGGTAAAAGACTTTGAGTATGTACCTGTTCCTTCATTTACGAATGAGAATCCTTATTTTGCAGCAGAATCAGGATGGGGTGTAGTAGTAGCCAGTAAAAGTGAAATACAGAAGCAAGCTTTGAATTTTATTCAATTCCTAAGCGAAAATGAAAATCTGCTTCAATGGAATATAAGTACATTTACGGTACCTCCTAAAAAAGAAGTCGCAAATAACCCTAAATTTCTGAAGGAAAATCCGTACATGAAAGCACCGCTTGATATTTTGAAGTATGGTCAATGGATTGGCCCTGTTGCAGATCGAGATTATTTTTTCAAACAGATTAATGATAACTTTCAGTTGATTGTAAGCGGACAGATCACCGTCGAAACGGGTCTAAGTAATATAGAACAATCTATCAATTCAAGTCAAGACCAACACAAGTAGTCGAGGTGAATAGCGAATGAATAAAAGTATCGAAGCTGGAAATACCAGTAAAAGAACATTCGATAAAGGAACCACTCGTTCATATCAAAATGAGAAATGGTTTGTGCGTATTGCTCTAGCCCCGATTCTGCTTCTTTTTGGAGTATTTGCTTTTCTACCGATTGCTTGGAGTTTGTTGTTATCTTTTTATGATTATAGTCCGCTCAGTAATCATGCTGTTTTTACAGGAATGAAAAATTATACATTGTTACTTCAAGATGCAGTCTTTTTAAAATCGCTCTGGGTCACTTTTAAGTTCGTTGGTATTACTGTGATCAGCAATATTGTGATTACATTAATTATTGCAAGTGCGATCTATGCAATACGAATACAATGGCTTAAAAATTTGTTTCGTACCTTGTTCTTTTTACCAGCTATTGCTCCACTAGCGGGGACAGCTATTGTTTGGACAACTATTTTGAATTATGACAGTGGATTGTTCAACGTGATTCTCGGTCAGCTACATATTGCTCCTGTTCACTGGTTAAGTGATCCCAAGTATGCCTTGTTATCCGTTATTATGATGACGCTATGGGCAGATATTGGCTATAATATTGTGCTATTTATAGCAGGCAGAGAGTCTATTGCTGATATGTATTATGAAGCGGCTATTCTGGATGGAGCTAATCGCTGGCATTTGTTCTTTTTTGTGACGTTGCCATTATTGCGTAGAACTATGTTATTTGTAACGATCACTACAGTGATTTCATATTTTCAAGCATTTCCACAATTCCAGATTATGACCAAAGGAGAACCATTTAACGAAACAAGGGTCTTAGCACTTAATATTTACGACCAAGCTTTTTCCAATTCCAATATGGGCTATGCTTCTGCAATGGCAACGATATTCCTGATCATTATTTTAATCGTAACGTTAATTCAGTTCCGATTAGGACGTGCTAGCTGGGAACAATAAGAGGGGGAGATACAGATGCAACGAAAAAGCCCATGGTTGGATTCGATCGTATTGGTTTTTCTAATCGTGACAGCGGTGGCAATGATGATTCCTTATCTATGGATGGTAGTATCTTCTTTCAAAAGCAATATGGACATCATGTCAGGTCAGGGAAGTTTCTTTCCCAATCATCCAACATTAGAAGGATATTTCACTGTTTTTGAAGATGCTCCCTTTGTGAAATGGATGTGGAATAGCGCTATTTCAGCAGTTATTATCACCATTATTACACTATTTACAAGTGCACTTGCAGGTTACGTTTTTGCTAAGCATCAATTTAAAGGTAAACGCATCTTATTTATGTTGATTCTGGCAACCATGATGATTCCTTTTCAAGTGATTATGATTCCCACATATCTGATCACTGCAAGACTTGGATTGATTGATCATTTAGCCGCTATTATTTTGCCTAATCTCGTTAGTTCTTATGGAGTGTTCTTAGCCAAACAGTTTATTGAAGATATCCCGCAAGACTTGCTAGATGCTGCACGAATAGATGGCGCTGGTGAATTACGATTGATGATTCGAATTATTGCTCCTCTTATTTTGCCGATGCTATCAGCGCTTGGTATCTTTACATTTATGAATGCGTGGAATAATTATCTATGGCCGTTAATCGTACTGAATGATACCGATCATATGACTGTACCTCTAGCACTTGTGTATTTTAACGGAACTCATGTGGTCAATTACAATGTTGTGATGTCTGCTGCCGTCTTAATTACTTTACCTGTCATGATTGTTTTTCTTATTTTCCAAAAGCAATTTATCAAAGGCTTAACCATGACAGGTATGAAATAACAATATTCCATCATCATAAACATGCAGAGAGGAAGAATTATAATGACAAAAATATCTATTATTGGTGCAGGTAGTGCTTTTACACAAGATATCACTACAGATATTCTAAAAATCGAAGGAATCGATGGAGGCACGATCGCTTTGGTCGATCTTGATGCAAAGCGTCTAGATATTGCTCGTCGTATGGTCGAAAAGTTGGTCGAAATGACAGGCAATCGTTGGAAAGTTATCGCTTCTACAGATCGACGTGAAGTCATTGGCGGCTCTCAATTTGTTATTAATCAGATTGAAGTCGGTGGACTGCAAAATGTAAGGTACGAGTATGAGATTCCTCTTAAATATAATGTAAATCAGTGTATAGGAGATACGCTTGGACCAGGCGGTTTGTTCAAAACGTTGCGGACACTCCCAAGCTGGATTGATATTGTGAGAGATATTGAAGACCTTGCTCCTCATGCTACCATTTTAAATTATACGAATCCGATGTCAGCAGTCACCTTACTGACTTCACGGATTACAGAACTTCCGGTAGTCGGTCTGTGTCACTCGATTCAGAACACATCCAGTCAATTAGCAGAGTATGCAGGTGTACCTTACAACGAATTAGAATGGCGAGCAGGTGGTATTAACCATATGTCATGGTTCGTTGAACTCAAGCATAAAGGTCAAGACTTGTACCCTGTATTACTTGAAAAAATAAAAGACGAAGAGTTACTGAGTCAAGATCCTGTGCGCTTAGACGCAATGAAGTATTTAGGTGCTTTTGTATCGGAATCCAGCGGACACTTTTCGGAATATATTCCTTATTATCGTAAACGTCAGGAGTTAATAGATCAGCATTGTAATACAGGATATAACGGTGCAACAGGATTTTATGCAGACAACTGGCCTATCTGGAGAAAAGAAAATGATGAGCGCATCTTGCAACAATTAGAAGGTACTTTACCTATCGAATTGAAAAATAGTAATGAGTATGCCGCAGTTATTATAGAAGCGATGCTAAAAAACGAACCTAAAGTGATCTATGGTAATGTACCTAATCAAGGGCTTATTCATAATTTACCGCAAAATGGTGTGGTCGAAGTAGCTTGTATGATTGATGGTAATGGAATTAACCCTTGTCAGTTCGGTAGTCTACCAGAACATTTAGCTGCGTTGTGTCGCTCGAATATGGCATTTTTTGAACTAGCTGTAGGTGCTGTACTCGGTAATGATAAAGAAATGGCACGTCATGCATTGATGTCTGATCCATTAACAGCAGCCGTATGTTCACTTGAAGAAATCAGCAATATGTTTGATGAATTATATGAAGTGGAACGGGAATTTATCCCGAATATGAAATAATGATGAATACTCAAGCATCACATACACCTGTTGCTAGTATTGTTGTCGTTGGTGAATTGAATGTCGATATGATTCTAACTGGAGAAGATATTGTACCCGAATGGAATCGAGAAAAGGTAGCCAATCAATTCGAAATCGTTTTGGGGTCATCTTCAGCGATTACGGCTTGTGCACTTGTTAGTCTGGGCGTTGAAGTGAAATTTGTAAGTGTAGTGGGAGCAGATTATTTCGGAGAGTTTTGTATACAAGAATTACAGCGAATGGGTGTAAATACAGACCATATTCACATACGTTCCGATATCAAAACAGGTGTTACATTATCATTTTCCACTTCATCTGATCGTGGTCTTGTCACCTATCCGGGAAGTATTCCGTGTGTTACACCTGATATGGTAACTGAATCATTACTTCGTGAGGCAGACCATCTACACTTTGGTTCCTACTATCTACAAGATCAGATGAGAGAACATTGGTCAACCTTGTTTGCACAGGCACAGCGACTAGGCGTAAGCACTTCTTTTGATACCGGATGGGATATTCGTAATCTATGGGATCGTTCAGGAATCGAACAATTGTTAACATACACTAACTTGTTTATTCCAAGTGAAGAAGAGATTTTGCATATTTATAACACGTCACATATGGAAGAGGTTATTACGCAATTACCTAATCTTGTAGGAAATATGATCGTAAAATTAGGTTCTCAAGGTTCGTTACTTGTTGATGCAACCAAGCAACCACTTACGATTCGCTCTTATCCGGTAACACCTATTGATACGACAGGAGCAGGAGACTGCTTCAATGCTGGGATCATTTATGGATATTTGCAAGGTTATCGAAGAGCCACTTTGTTAGAATTCGCCAATGCTTGTGGTGCTTTATCTACTCAAGGCATAGGTGGTACAGGAGCTTTACCAACTTTACAACAGATAGACCATATACAGATGAGTCATTCTTAATGTGTTTATTTTTTAAAGGGGGTGAGCTTGTAATACTTATGCTGCTATACAAGGGGTAAGCAACAACGTTAATGTATCGCAATTCACTATTTCAGAGGAGCTGATGATGAAGTGTTTAAGTCCATCAAAAAAGTAGTGCTAGGCGCAAGTATGGTGTTGTTAGTAACTACAGGTATTCAGTGGAATACTTCTCAAGCGGTAGCTGCAGAAACGCAATATTATGTATCCACCAGTGGTAGTGATTCTAATGCAGGAACATTGAATGCTCCTTGGAAAACACTGCAACATGCAGCAGATGTAGCTACAGCAGGAAGTACGGTCTATATTCGTGGAGGCACGTATAATCAGAAGCTAAAAATTACTAAATCAGGCTCTTCTACAGGAGCGATCACGTTTAGCAACTATGCTTCTGAAAAACCTATCATTGATGGAACGGGATTAAGTGTTACAGGATTAGAAGGATTAATTGATATTCAAAATGCCGATTACATTACTATTCAAGGGTTAGAACTTAGCAATTATAAAACAGCGACTAAAGATTTGCTACCAATTGGTATCTATGTCCATGGCAAAGGAAGCAATATTAAGATCCTCAATAATAAGATCCATGATATCAAAAGTACAGCTACACCTACCTCTACATCAAGTGGAGACATCTGGTTAGGACGGGATGCTCATGGTATCGCTGTCTATGGAACCCAAGCTCCAGCTTCCATCAATAATCTGACAATTAGCGGAAATGAATTGTATAATTTAGTATTGGGTACAAGTGAAGCATTAGTTGTAAACGGGAATGTAGATACATTTTCAATTCTCAATAATACGATCCATGATGCCGACAACATTGGGATTGATGTGATTGGATTCGAAGGCAAGTCTCCAACCGTTGCTTACGATCAAGCTCGTAATGGATTGATTCAAGGTAATAAAGTGTATAATATTACGTCTAATAATAATGTATCTTATGGCCCTGTACCGAATAATACCAATTCCGCAGATGGTATTTATGTAGATGGTGGAAAAGATACGATTATTGAGCGTAACTATAGTTACAATAACGATATCGGTATCGAAATTGCTTCTGAGCATGCAGGCAAAGCAACTGACAACATTACAGTTCGTAGCAATATGGTCTACAAAAACCGCTTAACAGGTATTGCGATGGGTGGATATGATACAGGTCGTGGTTCAACCACTAACTCCAAAATCGTGAATAACACGCTGTACAAAAACGATACCTTAGGTGACGATAATGGACAATTATTAGTACAATACGATACTTCTAATAACGTTATCAAAAACAATATTATGGTAGCTGGTTCTTCGAATGCTTTGATCACAAATCCATATACCAAAAATTCAGGCAACGTAGTCGACTACAATTTGTACTTTGCTTCAGGTAGTAGTGATTCTACATTTTGGATTTGGAAAAACAAAGAGTACAATGGATTTGCGGCTTACAAGTCAGGATCAGGTAATGATGCTCATTCCATCTTCGCAGATCCTAAGTTTGTAGATGTAAGTGCAGATAATTATCATATTCAGACAACTTCACCTGCTGTAGATAAAGGATCAACGGATACAGCGATTATCGGAACTGCTGATATTGATGGGCAAAATCGAGTATCTGGCAGTGCAGTGAATATTGGAGCCGATGAGTAATTAGTATACCCAATATCTATGATGTATCAATAGCATAAAAGCGACTATCCGATATAAAGAATATATACGGATAGTCGCTTTTTTTAATAATCGTTATAAGTGATAACAATTATTTATTTTGCTTTGAAATACACTTCTTATATGTAAACTATAAAATATATAATTAAAAAAGAACACAGAGGAGACAGATTATTAGCAACTGTCTTCTCTGTGTTCTTTTTTAGTATTGTTGCATATAGATGTACATTTACTTATTGATTGATGAGGTTCATATGAATCGGTTCCAGATAGCGCATTTTATTCACTGAATAGTAAAGCTGATCATCTATTTTTAATTTGCTTTTCTCAAAGGATACAAGGAATTGCCCCCTATGTTCAGGATCAGGAATAACTTCAGTTGGATACGTCTCATGTTTATCTTGATCTAGCTGACCATACCAGAATGAGTAAGCTATCATATAAGTTTGATATACTTTTTGAGGTTGAATATGCAAAATATACTTTTCTGGTGTTGATTCTATTTCCAATACATTAACCTTTCCTGTCTGTCCCATATCAATGAGTGCAGGTGAAGTATTTAAATTGGATTCTTTAGAAAAATGGTAATTTTTCAATACAGGTTCTTCATTAAATGTCCAAGGAATCAATGTCACTTCTTTTGTTGATTTGGGAAGGGCATCATACTCTAAAGTCTCATTGGTAAGATCTCCTGTTCTTGAGTGCGTTCGATATACATTGTTCATAGAATCAGACAAAATATAATCAATACTACCAGGATAATGACCATATTGCCGATAGTATTGATCTCTCCATTTTTCAATACCTGACGCTTTTAGCGCAATAAAAGTTGATACAGATGTGCCAGTAGCTGTAACTTGATTATACGTAATTCCTTCTTTCATTTTGATCGGCTCTTTTAATAGATAAGTCTGCGGAATATCACGTTGTACATGAACATTAAATATAAAGGGCTGATCAGGCATGTCCTGTAACTGTATATTTAGTTGCACATCTAGCTCTTGTAGAAAATCAGAATTTGATCTCTTTTTTTCGAGAGAATCAGAAGTGCTAGACTGTGCGGGTAGCATTTCAGAAGTGAGGTCTTTTTGCCAACTGAGATCGGATGTCTTTTTTTCTTTGTCTTCTGACCATTGCAAATTAGTATCGGTATTGTCGGCAGAAGTTAATAACTTACCATCAACTGATAAATGAATAGCTTGATAACTATAGAGTTCTGTCTTCGATTGTTGCTGAACATGAACATATATTTTCTTACCATCATATACAACATAGCTAAGAGTTAGAGTAACCCCTTCTTGTGTAACACTTGGCTGAGAGGTAAAAGACTGCAAATCATCGGCAGGAATCCATCCAAATTTGGAAGTAAATTGATATATTTGATTTGTTCCTGGTATTTTTTTTGCTAGATAAGCCATATTCGATGATACATAACCTGAACCTATAATACCGCCTATGCCTATAATTAATGTTGCTGCTACAGTAGCGCTATAACGTCTTATTGTATTATTTCTCGTACGTACAGGTGATGGAGTCATCTTTTCTGTAGTTTGTTGCATATCAGAAGATAAGGGAAGTATTTCTCTAATTTGCTGTGCAGATTGTCTTTGTTCTATAGCTTGATATATATCTTGAAGCTTCAATTCTACTTCTTTAGGGATCTGATTCATTTCTAAAGATTCTTGTTGTTTAGCATGATTTAACATCTGTTCTAATTTATCATTTTTCATGTATATGACCTCCTTCCTCGTGATCGTTTATCCAACGTGATAATAATTTTCGTGTTCGGTGTAATCTAGTTTTGGCTGTGCTTTCTGTTATGTTCATCATTTCTGCTACTTGTTTTAAAGGGATGTCTTGAAAGTAATGCAAAATAATCAATTGTCTTTTTTCTTCTTCAAGTTGATCAACTACTTCACGAATATCGACAGCATCATACACTTGTGTATTTAAATGAATAGTTCTAATTTCTTCAAAAGGAATAACCTTGTTACGCTTGCTAAGAATTGTATTACATTCGTTGATCAGAATCCGAATAATCCACGTCTCGAAATATCGACTTTCTCGTAGTTGAGGTAAAGCTTCATAAGCTTTTAAAATCGTTTCTTGCATAGCATCCACGATATCTTCTTTTTTCTTTACGATAGAATGAGCAATTCGATAAAGTCGTAATTCGATTCCTTTCATGAGTTCTACAAAAGCTTGATGATCTCCATCCTGTGCACGTTCGACTTGCTGCTGTATATCCAATCTGAAATTCACCTTCTTGTATTTGGCATTATTAGTTATGTGTTTTTCTAACGTAATCCATTTGCAATTTTATATGCTATTTATTTTTTTGTATTCATTAGATTAGATCATGTAGAGAAGGGGAAGGTTACACCTATGTATAACTATTTTTTTGTATATGATATCAAAAATTAAGACCTTACATAAAAGCGTATATTTCTTTAAAGCGTATATTTCTTTCAGATTGTAGCATATATTTTCTGATGATCAGTACGCATAATACATATAGAACAGTTTAGTTTTATACAGAATTAATTGAAATCGCTCTATATTAGTGGAAATAATGGTGGCTAATCTCAATAGCAGAGAGGGAGACAGCTTTAAAAACCTACATATTTGGTATGAAAAAATCTTTTAAAAAAACAGCGTATAATATAAATTATACGCTGTTTTTGTTAGAATCTATTAAAATTAATCTAGTCGACCACTATTGTGTATTTAATCTCGTGATTTTTTTGTTTTATTTAACATTAAATTCCATATGAGAAATACCTAAAAAACTCTATAAATTTATAAGAATCCATAATTATTATTATGTAAACTAATAATCTGAACTACATTTACACTTTACAGACGACTAATTTCAATCACATTCATTATCTCTTTTTTAGGATCATTTCAACAAAGAAGATTGCAAAAATTAACTCCATCTAGAGGATGATATTTTGTAGTTCATAATTCATCCTCTGAGCCGATTTGAAAAAGAGGGGATTGTATTATGATATAAAAAAGAAAAAAACTATTTTGCTGGATCTTCTTATAAGAATGTTGTTTTGTGTCGACATAAATATAAAGCGTGCAGAAGGAGATGGATAGACAATGAGTCATATCTATAATGCAGAGAATCAATATAACGATCAACAACAAGAGATATCGGATAAAATCATCTGGTTATTTACCCCTTTGATGAATAATGAATTTGCAGAGGTAGAAGAGTTCAGTAATCAAGAAGATATGGATTCGGAAGAAAAGCAACGAGTAGAAGAAGAATTGGAGTATTTGAACTCATGGGAGCGCGTTTTGGAAATTATATAATCATTACAACTAAATGAATAACAGGAAACGCGAAATCTTATACACATAAACGTTATTTATTTAGCTGTCTCTATTAGCTTTTGTTTTTTGCATATTAGTTTACATAACAAATAATACGTAAACTAATAGAGATATTGCTATTTTACATATTACTGCACTTCATATGATTCATCAATCACAAGCTATAGATTAGGGTAATAAGCAAGAAGACATACTTCATTATTGTCTGTTTTTACACATTCATACAATCTAGCTGTAAAAGCTAATCAAATGATATTTTTAAAGGAGGATATAATTATGGGATTTAATTTAGGTGGAATGGGCGATCTTAAAGGAATGATTGAAAAAGCGAAAACACCAGGTGGTTTGATGGAAATAGCTAAAAATTTACCATTAGATCAAATTGTACAAAAACTTCCATTGGACAAATTACTTACTCCTGAATTTATGCAAAAGCATACTCCATTTCAATCGATTGGAGAATTGTTGCAAAAAGCAGGCGTTGGATCTCCTACAGATTCAGCAGATAAAGTAAAAGAAGTACCGCAAGGTCAACTAGATAATCAGGTGAAAGAAAGTACTTCTTTCGGTTCGATGCAACAATTGATTCAAAAAGCAGTGGAATTTTATAATTCTCGTCAAGCCGGTGGGAAGTAAGTAGTAAATATAACATGCGACCAAAAAATTTCATTTATGATGTAGTAGGAGAATGTGAAATATAAACATTCTCTTTTTTTGTGATTAATAGTTTACATAATTATTATTATGTTAATTTATAAAAAAATTATAAAATCGTATTTACGCTATTAATTAAAATAATATATGCAAGTTTATTTTAAAATAACAAATCAATACGTATCATATCCATATGTACAATATCTATATTTATAAATAAATTCTTTATACTTCACTACCGAAATGGAGAGAATTACCATGCCTATTTTTGCGATAACATCATATAATAGACCACAAGCTTAATGATAAAGGGAAGTTGTTATGAAAGAGGTGATTGTTGTGAGTCATATTACAGTAGAAGAAGCGATGACTGTAGGAGCTTTAACTCGTGCAACAATAATTGCCGGGCAAAGCGGTATACGTAATCCTATTGAACATGTCACTGTGCTTGAAATACCAGATGCTGAAGAATGGTTTAAAGGAAATGAACTTATTATTACTGCTTTTTATCATATTAAAGATGATGAACAATTGCAGCTTTCTTTATTAGAGAAAATGAAGCATACTCATGCGTCTGCGCTAGCGCTTTGCTATCCAGGATTACATTATAGAGAGCTCTCTGAAAAAGTGCTTCAACGTGCTGATGAATTACAAATTCCTATTATCGAGATTCCTCGTGATGTACCATATATTGATATTATTTCTCCTGTTGTTCAAGAAATTCAAAAAAATCGTTCACAAGAAATTAAACAAATGCTCGAAATTCAAAATCGTTTGACTGAATGGTTAGCGCTCCAATTCGATTATCATACGATTATTTACAATATCGGTGAAATTTTAGATGACTCTTTGCTGTTACTTGATAATAATTTCAAACAATTAGCGAGTTATCACACAGATTTATTTTATAGCGAAAAAGAACTTCAATCTGCGCTAGAATCAGCTTTTGCGCGCCAACAACAATCAGTCCATTCTTCCAATTCTTTTGTACTTTCCGAAACAGAACAGTATACCCATATCGTAGAAACGATTTATTCAACTCATAAAGTATATGGTTATTTATGTGTGTTAAGCCAAGAAAGATTACCCCCTTTTAAAGAGATGCTGTATCATTCTGTAGCAGTTAGTCTAGCTTTATATTTCTCACAAGAAGAAGCTATTCAAAATGTGACCAAAAACTATCAGCAGACGATGATTATTAACTGGTTAAATGGACAAGATATTTCTCCGGGACATCTCGAAAAAAATAGCAAAGAAACAGGATACGATCTATCACAAATGGGTGGTATTGCTGTAGTCGCTGCTGTTGATCATACAGATCATCATATGCTTATATATGAAATAGAACGTAATTACGCTTCTTCTAAACAACATGGTGTGATGATTATTCCTGACGGATATCAGTGTATTTTGCTATTACCTCGATGTACAGATCACAAGCAATTTCAAGAACAATACTATCAGTTATTTCAGAAATGGCGTCAATCAAGTTCGGTTCCTCTTTATATAGCCTATCATCAAGCACAAAAAAGTATTTTGGAAGAAGTAGTATCTTTGTACAAAGAATTACGGCATATTTTGCATTTTAAAGAAAAAATGCCGGCTTTACCGTATATACTATATGCTCCTTATTTGCCTTTATTCACTCTGATACGTTCTGAAAATATACAGAATATGTTCGATTCACTAACACGCTTATTAGAACCTTTGGTGGAATATGATTGTAAAGTAAATGCTGATTTTTTGATTACATTGGAATACTTTTTATTTTATCCTGACCAACAAGCATTACCAGATATTTTGCATATTCACCGTAATACGCTAAATTATCGGAAACAACGTATTATAGAAATTTTACAAGTAAATCCTTTTGAGAATCCATATCGCTTACAATTTGAGCTCGCTATTTTACTTTATAAAATGTAAACAACAGATGATTTGACTATAAATAAAATAAATAAATTATAAAAACTACCGCAATTGTGGTAGTTTTTTTGTCATGTATATACCAAATTGGTCAGTTGAACAATAAAATAAGCATTATTTTGGTGAACCTCATTATTCGCAATAGAGAATGAATACATTAAGATATGAGAATACCCGGAAGTTACCGGATAAAGGGGGTTTCAATATGAGTCAAAGTGAAGCAATAGATGATTACTCATTATCCCGTGTGCCCCAGGATCAACGCCAATCTATGTTTAGCATTTTGTTGGTTCGGATCGGAGCACTCACATGTATCTCACAATTTCTGCTTGGAGCGGCATTAGGTTATGGAATGACGTTATGGGATGCTTTTTTAGCAACGATGTTCGGTAGCATTATTTTGCAAGTGGTTGCTTGTGTTCTCGGAATTGCGGGTGCAAAAGAGGGTATGTCGACAAGCTTATTGGCACGATGGTCAGGGTTTGGACGTTATGGATCAAGCATTATTGGATTAGTATTTGCTATCTCTTTAACAGGTTGGTTTGGTGTACAAAATTCTGTTTTTGCAGAAGGAATAGACGCCGTTACTGGAGGTAAGCTTGGTTTTGTAATAGCTTCTATTATTACAGGATTAGCGACTACTTTACTCGTATATTTCGGATTCAAATGGATTACATGGACTGCGAAAATTACAGTTCCTCTTTTTCTAATTGTTATGGGGATTGGAGTATATCAAGTACTCAAAAATCATTCATTAGCTACATTAGCAACGATGGAACCTCCCGGCCCTTTATTAACAATTGGAGCAGCGACCACGATGGTAGCAGGTGGATTTATTGTTGGATGTGTAACCACACCTGATATGACTAGATTTGCTAAATCCACTAAAGATGTAATCTGGATTACGGTGATAGGTACATTTTTGGGCGAATTAGGAGTCAATCTGATTGCCGTATTAATGGCACATGCTATCGGAAGTTCAGATGTGATGGCAATTGTTATGCAATTAACTGGTCTGATGGGTGGAGCGATTGTTGCTTTTGCTACAATCAAAATTAATGATATTAATTTATACTCTTCATCACTCGGAATCACCAATTTTTTAAGTACTATTTTCAAAGTACAAATGAATCGCGGTGTGCTTACATTGATCTTAGGGGTGATAGGTACCGTTCTTTCAATTATGGGTATCTTGGATAAATTTATTACGTTTCTGACTATTTTAGGCGTGGCTATTCCACCGATTGCAGGGATTATGGCGATTGATTATTTTATACTCAAACGTTATCGCAGTGAATTGGATGCTAGTCGTGCAAAAGGTACATTGCCAGAATATTGCGAAAAGATTAATTGGATAGCTATTTTTGCATGGATCATTGGATTTGCCTCAGGTCTATTGATTACCTGGGGTGTACAAGCATTAACTTCTATTATAGTGAGCACTCTATTTTATTATATAGGAATGAAAGTTATGGTTCCCCAAAAGGTAATCACTCTTAGCGAAAGTGAGTAATCCGTATATACATCTAAGGAGGTTTTACTGCATATGAGATGGATAGATGAAGAAGATATAGAAGATTTGGCTATTGGAGCAGCGTTACTGGGAACTGGTGGTGGTGGCGATCCTTATCTGGGCAAGTTAATGGTTCAGAAATGTATTCGTGACAATGGCCCGATTCAGATGATAGATGTTACAGAGGTTCCTGATGAAGCATGGGTGATTCCAACCGCTATGATGGGCGCTCCAACAATCATGATGGAAAAGATTCCGAATGGAGACGAAGCGCTCAAGTCAATGCGTATGTTAGAAAAACAAACAGGGATCAGCGCTTATGCCACAATGCCTATTGAGTGTGGAGGATTAAATTCAACAGTTCCATTTGTAGTGGCATCCAAAGCAGGCATTCCTTTAGTGGATGGAGATGGTATGGGACGTGCTTTTCCTGAATTGCAAATGGAAACATTCCATATCTATGGTATTAGTGGTACCCCGATGGTATTACACAATGAACGTGGTGATCGGGTACTGTTAGAGACGCTAGATAATTATATGTTAGAACATATTTCGCGTGGTATTGCTGTACGTATGGGTGGTGCAGCCCATGTAGCTGAATATATGATGACAGGAGCAGATGTCAAAAGAACAGCTATTCATGGCACGATGACTTTATGTATGGCACTTGGTCAATCTATTCGTCATGCTCAAAAAACCAAACGTAATCCTATAGAAGCAATTCAAGAAGTAACACGTAACTCGATTTATGGAGAAGCAATCGTTGTATTTCGCGGTAAAGTGACAGATATTGAACGTCAATCTACGGATGGATTTGTACGGGGTAAAGCATTAGTTACGGGATTAGGAGAATATGAAGGAAAAGAGTTAAAAGTAGATTTTCAAAATGAGAATTTATTTGCAACAGTAGATGGTCAAGCTATAGCAATGGTACCTGACTTAATTACGTTCCTAGATCAAGAAACAGGAATGCCTATCACCACTGAGAGTATTAAATATGGCTTTCGGGTGATTTGTCTAGCCATCCCGACACCGGATATTATGCGTACTCCTGAAGCATTAGAAGTATGGGGTCCCCGTTATTTTGGTTATGATACCGATTATGAATCCGTTGAGATCATTCAACAGAGACGAGGTACACAAACATGTATAAAATTGGGATTGATGTTGGGGGTACCAATACAGATGCTGTTATTTTGGATGAACATCATCAGGTGATTGCAAAAGTAAAAGCACCTACCAGTTCAGATGTAGAATCAGGAATCTATGAAGCGTTAGAACGTATATTACAAGAAACTGATATTCCGGCTAGTCGAATATCTTCTGTTATGCTAGGTACCACTCATGCAACCAATGCGATTATCGAACGCAATCGTTTAGCCAAAATCGCTTGTGTACGTATTTGCTTGCCTGCTGGAACATCTGTCGAACCGATGTTCACATGGGATCAATCGTTACGAGATGCCGCTGGAGATACGTACTATTATATTCATGGTGGTTGTGAGTCTAATGGTCGTCCGTTGGCTCAGGCCACATTGGATCGTGCTGAGTGTGAGCAAGTACTGTATGATATTCAAGCCAAAGAGATTGAGTCAATTGCCGTGACTTCGATCTTTTCACCCGTATTGTCTGGATATGAAAAGCAATTTGCAGAATGGACTTATGAAATATTAGGTGCTAATTTTCCAGTTACTTTATCTTCTGAGATCGGTAGTCTAGGATTGTTAGAGCGTGAAAATTCAGCTGCATTGAATGCGGCATTAGTACAAGTGGCTTCTGCGGTATCCAATGGTTTAGAAATGGCGTTAAAACGTTATGGGATAGAAGCACAAATCTTTTTTGCTCAAAATGACGGTACATTGATGACGTTAGAATATGCCAAAAAGTATCCTATTTTAACGATTGGTTCCGGCCCAACCAATAGTATCCGCGGAGCAGCAGAATTAAGTGGATTAAAAGAGTGTATTATTTGTGATATTGGAGGTACCACCACAGACATCGGTATATTAGTTAATGGATTTCCGCGCGAATCAAGTGTAGCGGTGTCTATAGGTGGAGTACGAACGAACTTTCGAATGCCTGATATTATTTCAATTGGTATTGGAGGAGGGAGTATTGTTCGTCAGACTGAAAATGGTATTACTGTAGGACCAGATAGTGTGGGTTATCATATTGTACGTGAAAGTATCGCTTTTGGTGGGGATACGTTAACTGCAACAGATTGTTTGTTAGCTTCAGGAAAGGCAAAGATAGACCATCCTGATTGTGATCGTACTCGATTAGCCCAGATCCCTGAGCAAGTATGGCAACAGGCGATAGATATCATTAATAATAAAATTCAGATCGCGGTTGACCAGATCAAAACAAGCGCGCATGATATGCCTGTTGTTCTAGTGGGCGGTGGTGCTATTCTGATCCCTGGAGAAATGGATGGAGCTTCTGAAGTGATTCGTCCTGAACATTCCGGTTGTGCCAATGCGCTTGGAGCGGCAATAGCGCAAGTCAGTGGTGATATTGATAAAATGTTTTCTATGGCAGGACGTCATCGTCAAGATGTGCTAGAAGAAGCCAAGCAAGAAGCTATTCAAAAAGCGATTATAGCAGGGGCTGATCCAGATACTGTAGAATTAATTGATTTGGAAGAATTACCTATGGCGTATGTAACTTCAGAGTTTGTACGAATCAAAGCCAAAGCAGCAGGTCAAATGAAAAAAATGATAAACACTTTGTAAATTGAATGATCGTATCAGATTGAATCAGTATGATTCATATTTCTGTATTTTATTAACATAATATAAGTTATGTAAACTATAGAAAATAATCTAAAACTATCAATGTTGAACATTAAATGTCTACCTATATTAAGCATATGTATTTGCATCACATTCTACAAAGAAAAAAGAGACTTTCTTTTAAAAGAAAGTCTCTCTTTATTTATATTTTTCGAAAAGAAAAGTCTTAGAATCCTTCGCGCAAGAATGTAGTTGCTAATTTGATAGCACCTTTTTTAGCATTAGTATCTGCTAAGACATTCAGCATAACAAAGTCATGGATAATTCCCTGGAAACGAACGGCTGTAACTGGCACGCCAGCTTCACGCAATTTATTAGCATAAGCTTCGCCTTCATCACGCAGTACATCAGCTTCACCTGTGATTACCAATGCTTCTGGTAGACCACTCAATTGTTCTGTTGTTGCACGAAGAGGGGAGGCTGTAATTTGAGCACGTTCATTAGGATCTGTAGTGTATTGATCCCAGAACCATTTCATACCATCGCGTTGCAAGAAGTAACCTTCTGCAAATTGTTGATACGATTCAGTGTCAAAAGAAGCATCTGTTACTGGGTAGAATAACAATTGTTTTTGGATAGTAGGGCCGCTGCGTTCTTTAGACATTAATGTAATCGCCGCAGTCATATTACCACCAACACTATCGCCACCTACATATAGTTTGGACGCATCCAGACCTTTAGTGGAACCTTCTTTAGCAATCCATTCCACAACAGCATAGATTTCTTCAATTGCTGTAGGGTATTTATGCTCAGGAGAAAGGCTATAATTAACGAATACAACAGCTAATTCAGCACCTGTTGCCAGTTCGCGACTTAGACGATCATGAGTATGGGAATTACCGAATACCCAACCTGCACCATGAATATAGACTAAGACAGGCAACGTTTCAGGAGCATTTTTAGGACGTAAAATACGAACCGATACTTCTCCAGATGGCCCGCCTGCAATAGATAGTTCTTCAATATCTACTTCTGGTTTGTACACTTCACCAGATTGCACTTCATCTACTGTTTCGCGACCTTTTTCTGGACCCAAGTCAGGTAGAAATGGAGGCTTAGAATTGTCATCTGCAAATTTTTGAGCAGCAGGTTCAAGATAAACTTTTTTGAATTCGGTCATCGTAGAATCTCCTTTTTATAAATAAGTATTTTGTTTAAAATCGTATCTAAATTAATTTTGCAAAATAAAATTTTACACTGTTTGTTTCTATATAAGTTATACTCTATTTTACCCGTTTTGAAACGTTCAAACGCTATTATCTGCACTTTTCTGTATTTTTATTTCCGATAGAGAAATAACAACACCGTTATTAGGCTGTTGTATAATAGAAGAAAGCAAGCTTATATAGAAAGGATGACTTTGGTCTGATGGCTAATTATTACGACTCTGAAGAAGAGGATTTTATATATCATGAAGAGATTGAAGCTTTTACCGATTGGATGAAAGATGCAGGTTACACCCGTTATACACAGAAGTCTTATTTGAGCGATGTGTACGAATTTCTCCATTCTCATGCTATTCGGAATAAACCGCTAGATGAGATGAAAAAAAGACATGTGCTTTCTTTTCTCAGTAGTGCACGTACACGCGGGGTAAGTGATTCTACAAGAAACCGTAAGCATGCCGCAGTCAGTTGTTTTTTCAAAGCATTAATAGAACTTGAAATGGCTGAACATAACCCTGCATTTGGGATCAAAAAAGCTAAAACAGAACATAACAAAGCTCCGGTTTACTTGGATGAGAGCAAGATTACTGAATTTATGCAGTCCGTAGAAGGGAAATATCGGACTCGGAATTTGACCATCTTTTTGTTTATGGCTTATATGGGATTAAGGGTAGGCGAAGTGCATGGTCTGAATCTTAACGATTACAATCCTGAACGGGGAACTTTGCAAGTATTGGGAAAAGGACGTAAATGGCGTACGTTACCTGTTCCAAATGCAGTAGCTACTATCCTCAACCAAGCGATCGAAGAACGATTAGCCCCATGGAGAGATGGAGAGACGGCTCTATTTATTTCGCAAAAAGGGACACGATTATCGATTCGCAATATTCAACAGATCGCTACTGATACATTTGATCGTTTTCAAAGTCATATCGAACCTGAACAACGGCTTCCGTATTCCAGTCATAAATTACGACATTCCTTTGCCACTATGTTGTTACGTCAAGGTACCGACTTACGCACTGTGCAAGAATTGCTAGGTCACTCTTCGATCCAGACGACGACTATCTATACGCATGTTAGTAATCGAGAGAAAGAAGAAGCAATCTCCAAATTGGATGTACAGCTTCCTTTCGAAATGAAATAAAATAAGGATAGATCGATTACAGTTACTGTCGATCTATCCTTATTTTTTATACATATATTTCAACCTAATAAGATTATACATTATAACTATTCTCATTCATCGTATAGATAGCCAAATCCCATTATGCTCTATCACGCAAAACCAATTGAGGAATGATACGAATATAAATCAGTTCACCAACCAGCTCCACCATCGTCTGGGTCACAATAATAGCAGCCACTACAGTGCTCCATTGATCCGGCAAAGATAAAGCAAGCGGAAGAACGACCAAAGAATTACGTGTGCCTGCACTAAAAATAACAGCTCGTCCTGAGGCAATATCTAACTGAAACCATCTCACAATCCATTTTGTTATCCAGGGCATCAGACATAGAAAAGCGATATAGATCGGAATTACATAAATAATAATATGACTATACATCGATAACTTACTTATTTGAGACGATACTATTATAAATAGAGTGAGCGCCATAAATGGGACAGGTATCCATGCTGATCCTTCTACTAACCATTGACCACGTGAAGCTACCTTTCTGACCAAAAGTTGAATACCGATCGCGAGTATAAGTGGCAATACGATAATCATAAGAAAAGATTCAATAAAAGGAGCAGGATTCACTATGTCGGCTGCTTGCTTCCCCATAAATAGCCACAAATACAATGGTAATAACATCATTTGAGTTATAAAAAGAATAGGGGTGGCTAGTAAGATTGCTTTTTCATTTCCACGTCCTAGATGTGTAAACACAATAACATAATCAATACATGGCGTGAGGAGCACTAGATATACTCCTAATAATATAGGCGCTTGCTGTGGCAATAACTGAGATAATCCCCAGACGACAATCGGTACAGCAATATAATTAGCGACTAACAAAGCCATTATAAAACGTCGATCACCAAAAGAATGCTTTAGCTGTAAAAAAGGGATTTGGGTAAACATACCAAACATTAAGATAGCAATTACTATAGAAATTAAGATCTGATGATCTAATACAGACATTAGAGTAGGAGCGCTTAATCCTAATATAGCAGCTATACTTAACACAACGATATAAATCCAAATCTGATATTGCTCCAACTGTTCTCGTGTAATCATAGATTGCATGACTCCTTTACTATTCAACACTCTGATATATGAGGATGTTATTTGTATGTTAGATAGATCAATAGATCGTTTTTCATAGTTTATCATGAAATAAGGATAAACTTTTTACCAAATTGGAGCCAATGAAAGCTTTTATCTCATAATTTATTGATTATTCGTAAATAAATTTATTAATTCAACGCATCACAGTGTAGTATTATGTAGTTTTTTATAGGTGTCCTTTAATATTATAAAAAAATGTCATAATACCTCACAGTGAAAGGATTTTGTGTATGAATAGTAATAAAGAACAGACTTCTTTATTCAGACGTAAACCTATAGCAGAATCGGAAGAAAAAGGGCTTAAAAGAGTATTAGGTGCTCTTGATCTAACGACGCTCGGAGTTGGGGCTATTATTGGAACAGGGATTTTCGTATTAACAGGGGTGGCTGCTGCTAAGTATGCAGGTCCTGGATTGGTACTATCTTTCCTATTAGCAGGTATTATCTGTGCGTTTGCAGCATTATGTTATTCTGAATTTGCTTCAACTGTACCGGCTTCAGGAAGTGCGTATACATACAGTTATACAGCTTTCGGCGAAGTGATTGCTTGGATTCTAGGATGGGACTTGATTCTGGAATACGGCTTCGCGAGTGCGGCGGTAGCTAGTGGATGGTCTGGATACTTCCAGAGTCTACTATCCGGATTTGGATTAGAACTCCCACATGCGCTGACCAGTGCGTTTAGTCCGGAAAAAGGGACATACTTTGATGTGATTGCTTCGGCGATTACACTGATTATCGCATTCTTGTTAACACGCGGAGTGAAAGAAGCAGCGCGTGCAAACGGAATTATGGTTGCTATCAAATTGATCGTTGTATTGATCTTTATTGGTGTAGGTGTATTTTATGTACAACCTGAGAACTGGCATCCATTCTTGCCTTTCGGTATGGCAGGTGTAACGACAGGGGCAGCAACAGTATTTTTTGCTTATATCGGATTTGATGCAGTATCTACAGCGGCAGAGGAAGTTAAGCGTCCACAACGTGACTTGCCGATCGGTATTATTGCTTCGTTAGCAATCTGTACTGTTTTGTATATTATTGTTTCGTTAATTTTGACAGGGATTGTACCTTACCAAATGTTGAATGTTAGTGATCCTGTAGCATTTGCTTTTGAATTTGTAAACTTGAATGGTCTCGCTTGGATTGTGTCTCTCGGAGCGATTACAGGGATCACTACAGTATTGCTTGTTATGATGTATGGACAAAGTCGTCTATTGTACTCGATGTCTCGTGATGGACTATTGTCTCCAGTCTTTTCGAAAATTAGTGGCAAAGGGCAGACACCAGCTAAAGGAACATGGATTGCAAGTATCATTATCGCTATTTTCGCTGGTTTTATCCCATTGGGGGATCTAGCTGAATTGACCAATATCGGTACATTGTTTGCTTTTGCTGTAGTAAGTCTAGGGATTATTGTGCTTCGTCGTAATCATCCTAATCTGAAAAAAGGATTCCGCGTGCCATTGGTTCCTTGGATTCCAATCATTAGTGCGCTAGGTTGTGTATACTTAATGACTCGCCTTGCACCATTAACTTGGATCGTATTCTTTATCTGGTTGTTTGTTGGATTATTGATTTACTTCGCATATGGACGTAATCATAGTCTACTGAATCCAAACCGCAAAAATCGTTAATCTTATAACAGTATTGTAATTCTAAACAAAATCCTCTGAACTGTGGTTGATATCTCAGTTTGGAGGATTTTTTGCTTATATTGCAGGATATTGATCAACAGATAAGGCTAAAATTATTGAGATTATATCCAATATGCAATATATTGGTTTTATGAAAAATAATCTTATACAAAAAATAAGTCGACCGACGCTACGTGATCAAGTCTACGATACGCTCAAACAAGGCATTGTCACTTTAGAATTATTGCCCGAGCAAAAATTAAACGATACAGAATTAGCAGAGCAATTCGGGATAAGCCGTACTCCGGTACGTGAAGCACTCAAACGATTGGAGGATGAAGGGTTAATCGAGTCTTTTCCAGGAGCTGTTACGCGGGTTGCTCCTTTATATGAACAATCAGCAGTACATGCTTTTACAGTGGCGGCAGTATTACATAGTTTGGCGGCACGCTTATCTATTCCTTACTTGGATACCTCACATTATGATATGCTAAAACAGTTCAATCAAGAGTTGATTACTGCTCTTCAACAGCAGAATGCTTCTGCTGCTATTCAAGCAGATGATCAATTTCATGATGTATTCGTACAACAAGCCCATAATCCCGAGATTATAGCCGCATTAAGCCGGGTTATGCCAAAGATTAGACGATTAGAATACGCCAAATTCAGCAGTATTGATCATACGCATTCCCCGGAAGACCATCGACTGATTATAGAAGCTTGTGAAGCAAAAGACAGTCTATTAACTGCGGAACGAATAGAACAGAATTGGATGAGTCTGGGCAATTGGTTAGCTTCTTCTGCTGATCATGCCCAATCTGCTACCGATCAAGGTGAACGATGAAAGCTGTTCTGATTGGTGTCGCGGCGGCATTCTTTTTTGCTTTTACATTTGTACTGAATCGATCGATGGAAGTTAGTGGAGGAAGCTGGTTATGGAGTGCATCGCTTCGCTACTTTTTTATGATCCCTTTACTGGCTATACTGGTTATTCTACGTGGTAATCTACAATCGTTATGGCTTGAAATGAAGAAATCTCCTATCCAGTGGTTGATATGGAGTATTATCGGTTTTGGTTTGTTTTATGCACCGCTGTGTGCGGCGGCTATCTATTCACCAGGTTGGTTAACCGCAGCGGCTTTTGAAATGACGATTGTTGCGGGTATGATTATGTCGCCATTATTTCTATTTATCCGGTATACACCTGAAGGCCCGATCAAAGAACGGGGTAAGATACCGAGAGCAGGGATGTTAGCAGCATTAATTATTTTGACAGGAATCGCATTAATGCAATGGGAGCAAATTAGACAACATACAGAAGGTGCTAGCTGGCAAGGCATTGTCCTTATCACTATTGCTGCTTTTGCTTATCCGTTAGGCAATCGTAAAATGATGGAAGTCTGTGATGGACGATTGGATGCTTTTCAGCGAACACTGGGAATGAGTATTGCCAGTCTTCCCGTATGGATCATTTTGGCTTGGATTGGTTATATGCACTCGGGACTGCCTTCTACTGCACAGACAGGACAGACATTTCTAGTAGCGCTATTCTCCGGCGTTGTAGCTACCGTGTTATTCTTCGGGGCTACCGATCAAGTAAGGCACCATCCTGCTCGTCTAGCAACTGTAGAAGCAACCCAAGCGTTAGAAGTCGTATTCACTTTACTGGGAGAATGGTTGCTTCTGGGTGTAATGCTATCCTCTATAGGAATGTGGGTAGGATTGATACTGGTGATCGGTGGCATGGGCGTTAACGCATGGTTATCGATTCGTGAACCAGGTATCACTCGTAAGCGAAAATCCAATCATTCGGTGATGTAATGTTTTTCGGATATAATCTACAATTCGGTCATGATCAGATTATTATCATTGATCATTATGCGAATAATTGAGCGATATTAAAGGAGTTTATTATGCGATTTGATATTCAATTTTTATCTTTTTTTGTACTGCAAGTTGAAGGCAAAGAAGGGCAGACAAACAAAAATTATAAACATTATCAGACATTAGATGACGATGAGTATGAAGAAAGTGAAATCAAAAAGTTTCTTCATGCTGAATTTACCCGTACCGCTAAGCGCAAAGTAGAAAAAAATCCAGGCACAGAACAACCGCCTACCAAAATAGGTACATTTTTAGTAGAACCGGGACATGAATTGACCAGTAATCCCAACTTCAATTTATTTACTCGCCTTAGAGCTGTTGATAACAAAGAAGATTTCAAAAATGCTTGCGACGATCTGGTACGTAGCTATCTAGAAACAAGCTCTGTACGTGGAGGAGCATTGATTATTACACAAGCAAAGCTGGATACCCATTTTGATGATCCATTTATTTTTGTAATGAAATGTGATTTTGAACAGCGGATTGCACGTATCTCTGATGAACGTAGTCTGATTAGCGAAGTCGAAATGGCGATCAGTGCTCGGAATATGAAATCGATCCAATACCCTCATATGCCAGAAGAAGGCATGATTGAAGAATGGGAGCTCAAAATTCATCAATCGTCCCATGCGCGATACTTTGAAGACTTTTTGAAATATATTACGTATGAACAATCTATTCCTGAGATTGTAAATGAACGTGTGATGGATTATGTACAGACTTATGTGGAAGAAAAGTGGCCGGATGCGACTAACCTGGAACGTCAACAAGAAGAGCATGATCTAGAATTATGGGCAGCCAGTGAAAAGCGGGATATTCAAGAAAAATGGGAACCTCAACATGTGATCGAAGCGGCAGAGCGTATCGTAGAGATCAAGCCAGAGATTGAGATCAAAATGAAGCTAGGGGATACCAGTATTCGTGGACTACTAGCTGATTACGGATACCGACTGCATATTGCCAAATTAGGCGATCATTATGCAATGGTGATTGAAGGCGATGCGTTTACATTTGATAAAGGATTTTCCCCGGTCGAACTGTTACAGCCGGAGTCTTTTGAAGTGGTCGCTAGACGATTAGTAGATCGCGCCAATGAAGCACCTGAACGTGATGATGATATTCCTTATTGATCAGATAACAGCAAAATTTGATCTATACAATCAAAAAAAGTGGATTCAGGGTTTTACACCTAAATCCACTTTTTTTATACTGAGAAGTCATTCTATAGATATAGATGAATTAGAGATTTGTCATATGAATAGAAGATAGTCTATAGTTATCTATATACGACTTAAATATCTAGCTGTGCAATCTGATCTTTCAGTTTTTTCGCAGAATCACGTAGTAATTGTTCTTCATGCTCATTCATAGGAATCGGTAGTTTTGCCTGAATACCATCTCGACCGACAATAGCAGGTACACCGAGATATACATCAGAGATTCCATGATAATCTTCAAGTAGAGAAGATACATTCAATACAGCGTGTTCATTTTGTAAAATAGCGGCTACAATGCGGTCTAGAGCGAGTGCTATTGCATACGATGTAGAGCCTTTAGCATTGATAATTTCGTAAGCGGCATTTTTCGTATTTTCAAAGATTTCGTTTTGTTTGTCTTCTTCAAAATCCAGTGGAGCTCCTGCAATATTAGACAGACTCCATACCGGCAACTCGGAATCACCATGTTCACCAATAATATGAGCATGAATACTACGAGGATCAATGCCTTTTTCTTTACCAATTAAATAACGGAAGCGTGCGCTATCGAGTAATGTACCGGAACCAATCACTCGATTAGATGGCCAACCGCTTTTTTTCCAGGATACATAACTGAGTATATCTACTGGATTAGTAGCGATCAGTAGAATACCACTATTATTATATTTCGTAATATTCGAAATAATCTCTTCGAAGATGGCTGAGTTCCGATTTAACAAATCAATCCGGGTTTCGCCTGGACGTTGATTTGAACCGGCAGCGATAATGATAATATCTGCGTCTTTGCAATCCGAATAATCACCTGCCCATAGTTTGACGCCGCCGACAAATGGGAGTCCGTGGTTCATATCGAGTGCTTCGCCAAGAGCTTTGTTGTGATTCGCATCAATAAAGACGAGTTCAGACATTCTCTTGTGGAGTAGAAGGGTGTAAGCGGTTGTGGAGCCTACGGCTCCTGTGCCAATAACAACGACACGGTGGGGCTTGGATACAGATTCAGATACTGTCATTTTTTATCATCTCCTTAATTGATCTTTGTTACAGATTCGCTACTATTGTAACGGAAAGCGCGACCAATGTAAAAAGGATCACACATCAGCAAATGTACAAAGTCGCTGAAAACCCTGCTAAAACGGCGAAATCTGTAATCGCTTGTAACTTTTCTGTAAACAACCTATGTTCATTTTAGTTTACTCTTATAAGGGTCATGAATAATTGAAATACGATAGCTTTATGTAAGTGCGGAAGGAGCGAAGGAATGAAGTTAACTATGCGCAAAGCGCTTTTTATATGGATTACACTTGTGTTTGTACTTAGTGCTTGTCAATCTTCTACAAGTGATTATGATCCAGCAGCAGACAAAGCATCAACTCAAGAACTCAAAAAAATGCAAACTGAAGATCAGGGGCAGACACTTACCCTTAACCATACAGCAACATCCGATACGAAGCAGGGGGGATCTTCTGCTGAAAGAGGATATAAGATTCAGACAAGACTGACAGACTTTCAACTACTAAGTGCTAGTGCAGGGCTTGCGTGGGGTGTAACCCGTAACGAATTACGTATATATGTTACACAGGATAGTGGAGACACATGGGATAATGTATCTCCTGCACAAACGGTCACTTTTTCAGAACCACCTACGTATGGCAAAGATATCTTTTTCCTGAATCAAAATAACGGCTGGGTGATTCGCAATGCGTCAGGTGTAGGAGAAACATTGATTCTGCATACTACCGATGGCGGGCAAAATTGGAACTTTGCTACATTAAATGATGAAGCTACTGTATTGGGCATTTATTTTATTGATAGTAGCAATGGTTGGGTAATGACTTCTTTGGATTCATCAAAAGATTCAGCAGATATGCAAGAGAAAGCATTATATACCACTACCGATGGTGGTAACACATGGAAAAAAATTATGCAAAACACAGGCGTATTTGTAACTGAAGGTTCAACCGCTCAAGCGATCCCGCAATTAGGTAAGCTTGTAGGAATGTCTTTTCGAGATCGTAACAATGGATTTGTAACCCTGGAACAACATGGTACACCTCATTTATATATTACAAGTAATGGGGGCAAAACCTGGAAAACAGGGCCAGACTTTGATAAAAATAAAAAATTGCCAGCTTGTCATTCTTTCACCACAGGCAAACCTCAATTTTTTGGTGATAGCAAAACAGCAGGTTGGATGAATATTGGTTGTGTGAAAGATAGCCAGACTAGCTATAACGGATACTTTACTCACGATGCAGGGAAGACATGGAACTTTGCTCCATTTGCTCTACAAGCGCAGACCGGAGTCAATCAATCGATGGGACCTACTTTTTTAAATGATAAAATCGGTTGGTCTGTAGTCAATGGCATCGTGTACCGTACAGCTAATCAAGGCAAAACATGGAAAGCTTTACCTATTAATAACACATTGCAGAACACATTGAATAAATATCCTGAATTGGTTAAATTGCAATTTTTCTCTGCGGATGTAGGCTGGTTATTAGTTGCCAAAAATGAAGAACGACGTTCTTTATTAATGCAGACGACAGACGGTGGCAAAACATGGCATGTACTATAAAAAAATAACAGCAGATAAGTAAAAAAGATCGATGACGTACGCCATTATGGGGTTGTGTCATCGATCTTTTGTGTATCACAATAGCTTCTTTTTAGAACATCAAAAAATAATTTAAAATTCTTTGTTGATTGTGAAATAAATCACATTAATGTGCTTTTAAATCAGTTATGCTTGGGATGTAGAAAAAACAAGGAGATGATTAAGATGAGAAACAATACTAATGAAAATCTTACTAACTTTTACATGAACCTTTGCTACACTTGTCTAGATGCTAATGAATGTCGTGAAGAAGAAGCTTGCAAAGCATGTTGGGCAGATCAAGGTGTATTGGATGCCGCTAAAGATGATACTCAGGAGCTTTTACAAGCGTATTATGCATAATCGATCAGCAAGTTTATTTACAGGTCAGACTAGACATTCCAAAGGATTATATACCGGCACTTCATAAAGGAACACACTTCACAGATGCATAAGAAGTGTGTTCCTTTGTTGATTTTTAGACTACCAGATTACATATGAGCTAGACAGGTATGTTTCGTAATGCTCTTAATCGTTGAAATAAGCAGTATAGAACCATCGTACTTATAGACGAACTCCAAAGGGGATACATTATGAAATATGCTTCTAAAACAGTTATCGTAACCGGTGCAGCCAAAGGAATCGGTAAAGCCGTAGCCGAAAGTTATGCCGCAGAAGGAGCTACTGTATTTTTAACAGATACGTTAGAGCCAGAAGGTGCTTCAGCTGCCGCGACTATTCGTGAAAGTGGTGGACAGGCTCATTTTCTACCGTGTGATGTACGTCGTGAACAAGATGTAATCGATACGATTCAAGAAATTGTAAATACGACCGGACAGATAGATATAGTAATCAACAATGCTGGGGTATCCCGCTGGAAATCTCCTTATGAATTAAGTCTAGATGAGTGGGACGATGTGATGAATACCAATGTAAGAGCATGCTTTCTGGTATCACGTGAAGCGGCCAAAGTCATGCGTGATCATGAAGGTGGTTCGATCGTCAATATTTCCTCAACACGTGCTCATATGTCTGAGCCTCACTCTGAAGCTTATGCTGCTTCTAAAGGCGGTATTACAGCGATTACGCATGCTTTGTCTGTATCGCTAGGCCCTGATCATATTACTGTTAACGCCATTAGCCCCGGCTGGATCGAGACAGGTGATTATAGTGCATTGAAGAAAGAAGACCATGAGCAACATCCTGCTGGACGTGTAGGTACACCTCAAGATGTTGCAAGAACCTGTTTATTTTTGACCGATCCAGAAAATTCTTTTATTACAGGTGCAGAATTAATCGTAGATGGTGGAATGACACGCAAAATGATCTATGTAGAGTAGAACAGAGTATAATGCACATAACAAAAAGAGATGCGATATAGTCGCACCTCTTTTTTTGTATATACATGCAATCTGTTGAATTTGTATCGTAGTGTATCTATTGGTAAGCATATATAAATTTAGCTTCAAATATAACTCAAGCCCAATTCCAATAGAATGATCACATGCTATTAATTAGAAGTCACTAGGCGCTTACTCCATTTTTCTTTAAATAATGGCAATGTGCTTTCACCAAAAATCTGTGCTTCTTCTAAATGAGGGTAGCTGGATAGAATAAAAGATGTGATGCCAATCTCTGCATATTCGATCAGACGATCTGAGACTTGATCTGGTGTACCGACAAACATCAAAGCTCCACCTGAACGAAGATTCGATAATCCTGCCCAAAGGTTAGGGCCAACTACAAAGTCGTTTTGAGCGGCTGCATCGCGAATCTGATTTTGACGCGTCTGACCTGTAGCACCTGTCTGACTAAAGGAAGCTTTGGCACGTTCAATCGTTTCTGGATCGATATCTTTGATCAGATCACGTGCGGCTTGCCATGCTTCTTCTTCAGTATCACGAACCAGAACTTGAGCACGCATACCAATACGAAGAGGACGCACTTCGCCATGTTCTTGCGCATAGTCTGCTTGAGCTTGCTTGAGTTCTTCGACTTGCTCTCGAATCATTTCAAGAGGTTCGCCCCACATTAGAAATACGTCTGAATATGCTGCACCGACAGATTTTGCCATTGCAGAACTACCGCCGAAGTAGATCGGAAGTGTAGGCTTTTGAACAGTCGCCGGACGGCTTGTACCGCCTTTTAATTCATAGTATTCTCCTTTAAAATCCACTTTGTGATTGGATACAGAAGAATGATTATTACTGCCAAACTCTGTTGAAGAAAGACCAGCAGCTTGTTCCCACACACTTTTCATAATATGCACATATTCACGAGTACGGGCATATTTCTCATCATGAGCACGAGCAAGTGGATCGCCTAATTCTTCTAGATCATCAGGAGAACTGCCAGTTACGATATTAATACGTGCTCGTCCACCGGATAAGTTATCTAGCCCTGCTGCCATACGTGCGGCTAATACAGGAGCAATCAACCCCGGGCGAAGAGCCACAAGAGGTTTGAGTGTAGTCGTTGCACCGATAATCGCTGATCCAACTACCCATGAATCCAGACAAGCACCACCTGTAGGAATCAAAGCAAATTCAAATCCTGCTTTTTCAGCCGTCTGAGCAACATTTGTTAAATAGTCAAGTGTGGGTGGACGCTCCGATTCTTGTCCAAAACGTGTTCCATCTCCCATTGTAGGTAAAAACCAGCCAAATTCTACTTCATCCCGTTGAATATGATCAGATGTTGACATAGTAATATCTCCTTTAAAAAATCATCTATATTTTAAATATATCATTTGTCATGGCAATTAATAAACTAATCCGACAAGCATACTTGGTATAAATGATACTAGCATTTCCGTTATAGTGTGTCAAATCATTTTGGGTCATATTATATGTAAGTCTAGTGGTGAAAGAGTGTCGCTTGCGTTAAGATAGAAATCAAAGTATTCGGCAAATTGAGTAGCATTTTATCTATAGCATAATAAAGGAGATCTAACGATGAGTACTGATATCCAACAGCAAAATAAGTTAAGTATCGGAGAAGTAGCAGAACGTTCAGGATTGAGTGTGCATTCTCTTCGATTTTATGAACGAGAAGGGTTATTGCTATCTACACGCATTGCAAGAGATGAAGGCGGACGGAGACGTTATAGTGAAGTAGATGTAGAATGGTTATATATTTGTACACGACTGCGTGCGTCAGGTATGCCGATTGCTCAGATTCGTCGTTTTGCTGAGCTTGTACGTACAGGCCCTGGCAATGAGCATGAACGGTTGGATATTTTGAAAGAACATCAACAGCGTGTAGTGAGTCAGATGGAACATTTAAATGACTGCTTGGAAGTCATTACACTCAAAACGAATGTGTATGAGAACTATTTGAATCGTAATGAACCAGAACAGACGTGGGAAAATAAATCTTTGACTTCTACAAACACAGACAATGATAAATTATGTCAGTAATAGGCGTTACGAATCAAATGATATTTTCGAAAAAATCGGGCTTGACCTAGAGTGAACTCTAGATTGTACAGTAATAGTATTCCAATGAAAAGGAGAGAAATAATATGGAACATGCTTATACGCAAACACCACAACACAACATCAATTCTGGATTTGGACATGACAGTACAGCTAGTGAGGTATTACAAGGAATCGACCTTACAGGTAAATTAGCCCTAGTAACAGGTGGATATTCGGGTCTGGGACTTGAGACAACACGTGCGCTTGTACAAGCAGGTGCTCACGTTATCGTTCCCGCTCGTCGCCCTGATGTAGCACGCGAAGCTTTGAAAGGGTTAGAACATGTAGAAGTGGATGAGCTTGATCTGTCTGATCTGGATAGTGTACGTGCATTTGCAGGTCGCCTTGTTGAGAGTGGACGCAGTATTGATCTAGCTATTCTAAATGCAGGTGTAATGGCTTGCCCCGAGACTAGAGTAGGTCCGGGATGGGAATTACAATTTGCAACGAATCATTTGGGACACTTTACATTGATTAATTTGATCTGGTCTGCACTTACAGCAGGTGAAGGAGCAAGAGTGGTTGCGACTTCATCCGCAGGACATCATATTTCTCCAATCCGTTGGGACAATATTAACTTCGATGGAAATTATCAGAAATTCGAAGCTTATGGACAAGCCAAAACAGCTAATGCACTATTTGCAGTTGAATTGGATCGACGTGGTAGCGAGCAGGGAGTACGTGCTTTTTCTGTTCATCCAGGCGGAATCTTAACACCATTACAACGTCATTTACCTAAAGAAGAAATGGTAGCTTTGAAATGGATCGATGAAGATGGAAATGCAATCAACTCTGCTTTCAAAACGCCAGAACAAGGCGCAGCGACTCAACTATGGGCAGCCACTTCTCCTCAGTTAGAAGGCAAAGGCGGCGTATACTGTGAAGATTGCGATATTGCTGAACCGGCTGTCGAAGGTGTACCTTCTGTCGGTGTCAAAGAATATGCAGTTGATCCTGAACAAGCCAAACGTCTGTGGGACTTATCGGTTAAACTAACCGGAGCATCAATTTCATAATATAAAAGTAAACAAAAATAATAGAAGTATAGAAGAAGGTATATCGCTGAGATGGATTCAGAGATATACCTTTTTTCGATGTCTATCCAAACATAATATAATGGTATCAAGCGAAATAAACGATTGGAGCTATACATAAAAGGGTAATATTAAGAGTTAGCATGTCTAACAATTTTCTAAAATTGGGAGGAATGTAATCATGTTGACTCAACCTTATCGTCCGGTCGCTTATCGAACTGAGCACAGCTTTGCTGGCATGGAACCTATTCCGACTCAAATGAACAATCCAACACTACCAACTTATCGTGAACCTAATCGTTTAAATACTCGTACTACTGATTTGTCATTGCATCAGAAATTACAAAATAATCTTGGTAAAAACGGAATGTTCTATATGATTCCTAGTCGTGAGGTTATCCATAGTGATTATCGTGGTCTATTAGAAGCTACAGGAGAAGATCATATTGTTATTCGTGATCTCAATACAGGGCTTCGACATGTATTGCCGTTGACTTCACTGGATTATGCCGTATTTACAGAACCGAATGGTGCATATACCCATATTTCCGGACAGAATCCTTCTATTCATGCACCATCGACACGTATGTAATCGTAGCTGAATAACATAAACTGTATTTATGATAAAAGAAGCGCCAGTTCAGTGGTTGAATCCAACCGTTGAACTGGCGCTTTTTATCTATTTGTCGCTTTATATCTACTTATCATTCTTTGTTAACAGACAAGCTATAATTTAAGGATTAACGCTATCGTTATAATCTTTCAATTTCTGTGTGATTTGCGCTGCTGCATCACTTAGAGCAGCTTGAGGTTCTTTGGAACCGTTAAGAGCTTCTTCAATCGCTGTCTCTGTTAATTGACGTGCTTCTGTGAAAATACCCATTACAGCACCTTGAGTCGCTGGATCGATTTTGGTATTATGCAATTGATCTACAGCAGTCTCGAATTGTGGATATTTCTTCATGTTTTCTTTGACCAAATCTTCATTATAAGCAGCTTTGGTAATAGGGAAATAGCCTGTATTTACATGCCAGTAAGCTTGTTGTTCTGGTTCTGCTAAGAACTTGATAAATTTCCAAGCCGCTTGTTGTTCTGCTGCGGGCTTGTCATTCATAATCCAAAGACTTGCACCACCGATAACTACGCCACCTTTACCGATATCACTAGAAGATACTTTAGGCAATGGAGCTGTTCCGACTTCAAATTTACCTTCTGTCGAGCTAATCAATCCACGAAGAGAAGCTGTACTATCCATCGTTACGGCAACCTGACCCGCAGCAAATGCTTTTTTCGTATCATCTGTTTTACGACCTAGATTGAGCATATATTTCTCATCAATTAACTTTTTCCACCATGTTAAAAATTTCACACCAGGCTCAGTACCTAATTGAGATTCAGTTGCAAGTGCTGTACGACCATTATCATTATTTAATAATGTAGCATCCTGGCTTGCAAACATTTGCTCCATTAACCACCCGTAGATCGGCAATGACATTCCTGTTTGTCCATCTTTGGTTAAAGCTTTAGCTGCTTTTTCCCATTCATCTAATGTTTTAGGAGGATTTTCTGGATCTAGACCTGCTTTTTTGAAAGCATCTTTGTTATAGTAGAAAATCGGATTAGATGTGTTAAAAGGCATAGAGTACAACTGATTATCAAATGTATAATATTTCAAAATATTCGGTTCGAATTGAGAAGTATCAAATTTATCTGCATCGATAAATTGTTGCATCGGTGTGATCGCTTGAGAATCGATCATATAACGTGTACCTACATCGTACGTTTGAATCATTGTAGGGCCGCTACCTGATCCCATCGATGTTTTGAATTTGTTGATACTTGCGTCATAATCCCCTTGGAAAATAGCTTCGACTTGAACATCTTTTTGAGAATCATTGAACTTTTTAACTAACTCATCAACTACTTTATTCAAATCGCCACTCATCGAATGCCACCAGACTATTTTTACAGGACCGGAAGAAGTCTCGCTAGCTGCATCAGCAGTTGTACCTGTAGATGCTGTAGAACCTGTTGTACTTTGACCTCCACCACAAGCTGCCAGGAATAAAAATAGGCATAAACTAAGCAAACTCCATGTTTGACGCGAACGATTGATTTTCATTTCTTTTCGTATTCTCCTTTTGGTTGACAAAATTTTGAATAGATAATCTATGAGTTAGCCCTTCAGTGCACCTGCTGTTAGACCGCCTACAAGACGACCCAGACCTACAGCAAGAAGAACAAGAGAAGGGAGCATCACCAACACAATACCAGCCATAACGACATTCCACGCAGTAACATCGGCAAATTGCAACATACTAATACCGATCTGTACTGTACGCATACTTTCACTATTCGTAATTAGTAGTGGCCACAGATACATATTCCAATGATTTAGGAAAGAATAGATACCCAGTGTAGCTAGCCCTGGCATTGATAAAGGCACAGCCAGTGAAGCAAAAATACGAATATGACCACAACCATCAATACGAGCAGCTTCCATTAATTCTTTAGGCAATTGTAGGAAGAACTGACGCATCAGAAATGTACCAAAAGCAGTCGCTAGAAAAGGAACCGTTAATCCTTGATAGGAATCTAACCAGCCCCAGCTACGAACAGTTAGATAGTTGGGAATTACAGTCACTTCCCACGGGATCATCATTGTAGCCATAAATAGACCGAACAAAATTTTACGACCCGGAAATCGTAGAAATGCAAATGCGTAAGCCGCCATACAGGAAGTAATCAAATTTCCGACCGTAATGATACTGCTTGTCAAAAAGCTATTTACAATAAAGCGAATAATCGGAATATTGTTCATTACCGTTATAAAGTTATCGATATTGATACCTGATGGCAAAAAGCGCGGCGGATATGTAGCTGATTCAGATTCAGTCATAAATGAATTGGAAACGGCAATCCAAAAAGGTAAAAGAATAAGCACCGCAGCTACAATCATAAAGAAATAAGCCATTCCTGTGCGCATTAGACCTTGTCTCATTGGTAATGCACCTTCTTTTCACCGAATTTGAATTGAATCAGAGTTAAAATCAAGATCATAACGAATAATACCAATGCTTGAGCACTCCCTGTCCCAAAGCGGAAATTCATAAAAGCATCTTGATACAGATTGTAGACAATGACATTGGTACTGTTCATAGGTCCACCTTTAGTTAGAATATTAATCTGTCCAAACGCTTGAAATGCACCAATCATCGACGTCACACTAGCAAAGAAAATGGTAGGCGAGATGAGTGGTAAAGTAAGTTGAACAAAAGTACGAATAGGGCTTGCTCCGTCCATACGTGCACTTTCATAAATATCTTCAGGTACACCTTCCATACCACCGAGTAGAAGGATAAATAAGAAGCCTAGATTCATCCAGATCGTCATTATAGAAATTGAGATTAACGCCCAGTTCGGATCGGTTAACCAGTTAATCGTTGGTAATCCCGCAACACTCAGAAAATAATTTAACGTTCCAAGCGTAGGATGAAAAAGAACCATCCAGATCACTGAACCCGTACTTACCGATATAGCGAGAGGTAGAGCAAAAATAAAGCGGAAGATGCGACTACCTTTTATACGGCTTCGGCAAAATGCAGCTAAGATCAATGCTAGGATTAATGTTGTCGGTACCGTAAACAACATAAATTGAGTAGTTACCCACAAACTGCTGAGAAATGTATCGGAAGTAAATAAATTTGTGAAGTTTTTAAACCCTACAAATTTGGCAACATCTCCACGTGGTGTAGTGGAATGAAGACTGAGATACACCGATTTGATCAGTGGATAAAAAAGAAATATACCAAACAGTAATATAGAAGGAGCTAGAAACAAAGCTGCAAGTATATATTCACTGTAACGGCGGGTCTGACGGGGATAACGCACGATAGAACGAGTTTTTCGAATCGAACGTTTCGTTGAAAATACTGACGTTTTATCCAAGTTAACACTTACCTCACTTTCATCATTTGCTTCCTTTTTGATCATCTTGCTACGTGGTTCAGTATAAATACAGGATGTTAAGAGAAATGATTATCTATGTAAAAGATTTGTAATCGGATGAATAGAGCATTTGACGGGAGGGTTTGAGACGATATAATAAAGTAAGGAACATGTATAATCATACATAACTAAAAGAAGGGAGTGAGGACACTTGGGAAAATGACGGTGCATGTGATGTGGCGGCAAATTCAAAAAACAAATATACGAAGGAGGTGAACCCGTAACTGTCTATCAATTTGACAGTACGGGATATACACTTGACTGACCCCTTACCCAGTTTACTTAATTTAGTTTTGGTGGCATTTCTGGTGATGCTCAATGGATTTTTTGTATCGGCTGAATTCGCAATGGTTAAAATTCGCAGTAGTCGATTAGAAACATTAGTCGATGGTGGTAGTAAAAGAGCGCGCTTTGCGCAAACGATCGTAAACAATCTGGATGCTTACCTTTCTGCTTGTCAGTTAGGGATTACACTGGCATCGCTTGGATTGGGGTGGATTGGTGAACCAGCAATTGCTGACCTGATCAGACCTATATTTACGGCATTTGGCTGGAATAATGATGTAGCTGTACACACTGTTTCTATTGTGATTGCTTTTGTTGTAATCACGGTATTGCATATTGTACTTGGAGAGCTTGCTCCGAAGTCTCTGGCGATCCGCAAAGCGGAAATCGTGAGCTTATGGACAGCAGCACCGATGCTCTTATTCCATAAAATCATGTATCCCTTTATCTGGGTGTTGAACGGCATGGCGAACGCTTTACTCAAAATGTTTGGCATTGCTCCGGTCTCTGAAGAAGATTCCGCTCACACAGAAGAGGAAATACGTATACTTATGAAGGAAAGCAACAAGAGCGGACTGATCGATAATACCGAACTGGCGCTGGTTGATAATATATTCGAATTTGCTGATACAACCGCCCATGAGATCATGATCCCACGTACAGAAATGATCTGTCTGAGTCTACACGGTTCCAAAGAAGAAAATTTGGAACTGGCTTTTGAAGGAATGCGTACTCGTTATCCTGTATGCGATGGCGACAAAGATCATATTGTCGGATTTGTGCATATTAAAGATTTGATGCGTTATCAAAGTGTAGATTCAGCCAAATTGATCCGTCCCATTATAGCTGTACCTGAATCAATCAAAATTAGTGAACTGATGAAGCTCATGCAACGTGGCAAAACACAGATTGCAATTTTGATTGATGAATATGGTGGTACAGCGGGTCTAGTAACTCTTGAAGACATTATGGAAGAAATTGTCGGCGAAATTCAGGATGAATTCGACCATGAGCGTCCAGCTGTAGAGCCTATTGATGATATGACTTACTCCATTGATGGAATGATGTTAATTGAGGAGATCAACACACGGTTCTCATTGGATTTGGATTCGACAGAATACGATACCATTGGTGGTTGGCTGTATTCCCGAGTGGAGTCTTTACCTCCGCAAACCGGGCAAAGTGTGGCACATGAAGGACATCTGTTTGTGATCGAAGAGACGGAACAGAAGCGTATTTCAAGGGTGAAATTAGTCATTACGCAATTCGCAACAACTCATAATCAGGCAGGAGCCTGAACATCTTGCAAGTAAAACAAAGAGCAAATGACTGATCACTTCAGTCATTTGCTCTTTTATTACATATACACCTCAAAGACATAAGCGAGCATTTTCGTTTATGTCTTTTTTTATACTCGGAGGCTATAAAGGTAGTTTTTGCAGATAAAAAATATACTTTAATTCTTTTTATCTAACAGTGTAAGTTTTTTCTTTACAGATGCCGATATAGATGATATCATCTAACACTGTAAGAGATAATCTAACGGTGTTAGATATAATTAGATAAATAATCTCTCTTCTGCCTTGTAGCTATTGAGCTATACATAAAGTTGTAGCGAATAGTCTAGTTGCTAATAAATAATAAAAGAAAGTAGTGATTGATATGGATGCAAAAAACTTGTATTACTTTGAAGAAGCGCCTATTGCAAAGTCTGTAGCTCATTTTGCTGTGCCGATGATGTTAGGAATGTCGATGAGTGTAATCTATTCGATTTTAAATGCGTATTTTATTGGTACACTCCACAATACAGCGATGTTAACTGCATTAGCATTAACATTACCTTTATTTGCGGTGATTATGGCGTTGGGCAATTTGCTAGGGATAGGGAGCGGAGCATTTATCTCTCGTTTATTAGGGGAGAAAAGATATAACGATGTCAAACATGTATCTTCATTTGCTTTTTATAGTAGTCTAATACTGGGCTTACTGGTGGTAGTATTCGGACTTCCTTTGCTTGATCCCATCGTGCATTTTTTAGGAGCTAATTCAGAATCATTTGCGTTTACCAAAGACTATGTCATGATTATGCTTGCTGGTTCACCATTTATTTTATTATTTTTTATGCTTGAAAATATTGTACGTGCTGAAGGTGCAGCTACTACTTCGATGATGGGTATGATTTTGAATGTGATCGTAAATATTATTCTGGATATGGTAGTCATTTTCGTTTTTCATTGGGGTATTATTGGAGTGGCTTCTGCTACAGTTATTTCTAATTTGGTAGCAAGTGCGTATTATATTTTTCATATCAGATACAGTAGTCAATTTTTGACGGTTTCAATCAAAGCGTTCAAAATCAATACAGAAATAGTAAGCAATGTATTCAAAATTGGAGTACCGGTGTTTATTATGAGTCTTTTTATGGGAGCCATGTCTTTGATTTTTAATCGTTTTCTGATCGAATATGGGGAACAAGCTGTAGCTGGATTTGGAATTTCATCACGTTTGCTACAATTTCCTGAATTTATTTTGATGGGATTATGTGAAGGTATTGTACCTATGATTGCTTTTAATTTTGCAGCAAATAAAGAACGGATGAAACAAACGATTACATTTACGATTAAAATGATTGTGATATTAGCGACTGTATTCGGTGCTGTTGTTTACTTGATTTCAGATCATTTAATAGGGTTATTTACACAAGATATACAATTGATCGAAATGGGAAGTTATATTCTACACGTAACGTTTTTATCTTTATTTATCAATGGAATCACTGTGTTATTTACAGGTATTTTTCAAGCAACCGCACAAGGAACTGCGGCATTTGTGATGTCTATTATTCAGGGGATAACATTGATCCCTGTATTGTATATCGCTAATCAAATGAATGGATTTCACGGAGTGATCTGGTCGTTGGTTATTTCGGATGTCGTGGCATTTCTGGTAGGAGCTATCATGCTGTATATATTGCGTAACAAATTACAGCCTGATTTGGAAAGTATCGTAGCCTAAAAGAAATCAGATAAAGAATAGAAAAGTTGATATGTTAATATAAAATGATAACAACGTATAGAATAGAAGAGTAAAAGAATAAAAGTAAACACCAAAAGAGCCACAACGCTCTTAACAGAAATAGAAGAGAGTTGTGGCTATTTTTTATATTTATATACTTAAAAATGAAGTATATAATTCATTATAACGATGTAACGATGTAACGATGTAACGACTTAGCGACGGCGATCTGCATCTTCGCTTTCAGCGTCGATTTCTTCGTCCTCTTCCGTTACCTGTAATTCAGTATCGCCTTCATCATCAGCTACATAACGGTCTAAATCTTCACCACGCTGTATATGACGTTGACCGCCTTCAATATCGTTACCAGCAAACTTCTCGATATCTTCTACAGTGCCAGTGTCTTTATTTTCTCCACCTTCAGCAAGTTCGTTGTAGCTTTCTACATCACGTTGTGTAGACATTGCAGGTGAATCAGCTACACCATATTCTTCGACAGCTTGCCATGCGCCAGCATCATCGAATTTACCGGTATGGCTTTGACGGTTTTCACCAGCACCTTTAGCAGCAGGTGTAATCAAATCTTCCTCGATAGGACGGTAATCATTCACACCGCCGCCTTCTTCAGCACTTTCACCGACTAACATAGTCGTATAAGGCAGTGCTTGTAGACGTTCGAAAGGAATTTGCTCACCGCTAATTTCACTGACTCCATATGTGCCATCTTCGATACGTTGTAGTGCAGCATTGACTTGATCTAGCTTATCATCCATGTTGTCGTCGATAGCCATATCACGTTCACGCTCATATGTTTCTGTACCCAAATCAGCAGGGTGGTTATCTACAGAAGACAATTCACCCGTAGAATCAAGCTCAGATTCAACTTGGCCATCAGTTGTATCATTTTCCATATTAAAATGGCGTTCAAGTGCCTCTTTATCTTCTAAAAGACTATTTTTCAATTCCTCAATTTGTGCAGATGTTAAATGTTTCATTGGATATTGCCCCTTTCAAAACGAGTTATCGTCAAGTTATTAAGTATATGTTAGTTTGTATAATCTATTCTCCAATTACCCTACTACACTCAAAATCAATCGCTTGTTAATAAAAGGGAAAGTTTGGTTAATACAAAACTAGCAACATTAAAATTTGAAAGGGGAGAATTAATGTGAAAGCACTAACATACCAAGGTAAGCGTAAAGTTAAAGTCAAAGAGGTAGAAGATGCGAAGTTACAAAAACAAGATGATGTTCTAATCCGTATTACATCTACAGCAATTTGCGGATCTGATTTGCATATATTTAATGGTAATATCCCGGGTATGGATGGAGATTATGTTATCGGGCATGAGCCGATGGGAATCGTAGAAGAAGTAGGACCAGAAGTTACCAAAGTGAAAAAAGGCGATCGTGTTATTATTCCTTTTAACGTATCTTGTGGCGAATGTTTCTTCTGTAAAAACGAAATGGAAAGCCAATGTGATAATGCAAATGAGAATCCTGAAAAAGATACAGGCGCAATGTTCGGTTATTCCAATACTTATGGCGGATTCGCTGGTGGACAAGCAGAATACTTACGTGTACCATATGGTAACTTCTTACCATTTGTTATTCCAGATAGTTTGGAAGTTCCTGATGAAGACGTGCTATTCTTGTCTGACGTTATCCCAACAGCGTACTGGAGTGTTGAAAGCGCTGGCGTGAAAAAAGGCGATACGGTTATCGTACTTGGTTGCGGTCCAATCGGCTTAATCACTCAAAAATTCGCTTGGCAAAAAGGAGCAAAACGCGTTATCGCTGTCGACCATATCGATTACCGTCTAGCTCATGCGAAGCGTACTAATAATGTAGAAACGGTTAACTTCAAAGATGTAGGCGATGCAGATCAATATCTGATTGAACTTACAAGCGGTGGAGCAGACGTTGTTATCGACTGTGTAGGTCTAGATGCAGAGAAATCAACGATCGAGAAAGTAGAAACAGCTTTGAAAATTCAAGGTGGTTCACTAGGAGCTTTTCAATTAGCAAGTAATGTAGTACGCAAATTCGGTACGATTCAATTAACAGGGGTATATGGATTGAACTATAACCAATTCCCACTAGGTCACTTATTTGAACGTAATATTCAGTTGAAAATGGGTCAAGCGCCTGTAGTTCACTATATGCCAGAGTTGTTCAAACAAATTCAAACAGGACAGTTCAGCGCTGCTGATATTATCACTCATCGTCTTTCTTTGGATGAAGCAGAGCATGGTTACCATGTATTTGATAGCAAAGAAGAGAACTGTATCAAAGTCGTACTGAAACCATAATAGGTTATTAATCAGTAGACTAGCCGTTAAGAATATGTATCTTATCGATCATAAAAAGTGTAGATTCCTCGCGGAGTCTGCACTTTTTTTGTGCTCTGATCTTGCAAAAGCGATATGTTCATCTTATAATTTGATAATGATAATCATTTTCAATTAGAGAAAGAAAATCAAATATGATTATCGCTATTCGAATTATTATTTCTGAAAGGAAGCGTTGAAATGAATATCTCTCTTCCCGCATTTCACCATGCGTTTTATACATTATCTTTGCGCAAGCCTGAACAACCAGACAGTATTATTCGAATAGGAGAAGTACAGTTTGGTGGTGGGCGCTTTGTAGCGATTGTGTCGACAGAAGCAGAATCAAGAATCGAAATGGAGCAAGATGCCGCTGCGATTAGTCGTTCAGGAGCACAAATCATCGCCGGTCATTGGAAAGAGCAGAATGAAGGCATTCCATTTCGTAAAATGAGTACATTACAACGTGTAGCCAATCAATATGGACTACTGACAATGCTCGAAGTAACAGCTCATGAACAATTGAAAATATGTGAAGAATATGCGGACTTGATTGCTATTGATATTCGTTTATTACGTAATCAATTATTATTACGCCGATTAAGTAGTGTGAAGCGCCCGATTATTTTGAAGCGTAGTCATCAAGATTCGTATGAAGATTTGTTAGGAGCCGCTGAATATTTATTATCTCATGGTAATCCCAATATTATTTTATGTGAAGGAAGTATGTGTCCTTTTGAAAATATACAATATAACTCGCTAGATATAGCTGCGATTCCAGAATTGCGCCAATTAACTCATCTACCGGTTATTGCTTATCCTGTACATTGTATCTCTAATGGAAATACGCTTAACTCACTGACCAAAGCCTGTGTAGCAGCAGGAGCTGATGGATTATTATTAGAATTGAAGTCTACGGCTGAAAATAATCAAGCCAGCACCTATCCTACACCGACTCAAGCTTTATCAACAGAAGAATATGCCGCATTAATGCATGATGTACGGATGCTTGCACTGGTATGTGGACGACGAATGAGCCGGATGAAGAATTAACAAATATTGATAAGTATTGAGTATTATCGAAAAGTTAAGGTCTGAACTGCTCAATCGGTGTTGCATGAATTTTTAATTTGTGTTTTTTGATCTGTTGATATAGCTTCTCAGAAATGATCGGATTCGAAATGTATGTATATTCTAGTGTGAAAAATTCATCTTGTTTGATTTTTTGTTCATCTAATATAATCTGCTCAAACCCTTTGGTTATACGGCGTGGTGGTTGCTCGATAGAGCGTAGAACCAGTTTCTTGCCAGCATATTGAGATTGTTCGTAATCGACACAATCAAGAGACTTTAATCGATGAGCAATCCAGTATGTTCCTGGTACAGGCTCCTGATTATAATAGTATATCTGTGCAGGAATAAACTGTGCGACTACATTCCATTGTTCTAGCAGTTGCTTCCATGCATCGGATACAACAGTAGCTCTATTACCCGTATAGAAAAAATCAACATCCATTTTTCTCAAGTTAGAATCCAGAATGACTTCAGCAGTCGTATGTGTCGGTAATTCTGTGTGGTCTGGATCGTAATATTGATCCAGTGCAGGCAGGAATGTTGCTCCTCCTGAAATAAATCCTTTGCGTGGATACTGATATTCCAAAACATAATATTGCATAGCGTGTATTCATTCCTTTCGACTCTAAAAATATCTTCGGTTCTATGTATTGTGAAAAAAATGAGCTGAAATAATTATAATAAAAGACCTGTCATATCACAAATGACAGGTCTTTTATCGTTATTCATATGAATGAACACACTACAGATAGATAATCAAAGAAATACGATTAAAATGCCCATTCGCCTTGACGGAATACAGGTTCTTTTTCGCCGTCTTTAGTGATACCATAGATATCCATTTCACCGGAACCAATCATAAAGTCGACATGAGTAAGGCTGTTATTCAGTCCACGTTCATTCAATTCATCACGAGACAATTCTTTACCACCGATCAAGTTAAATGCATATGCACTACCGATCGCAAGGTGATTCGAAGCGTTCTCATCAAACAATGTATTGTAATAAAGAATATTGGACTCAGAGATCGGTGATTTGTGAGGCACTAATGCAACTTCACCAAGATAGTGAGAACCTTCATCCATACTTACCAGACGCTCTAATGTATCTTGTCCTTGCTGTGCTTCTATACCTACAATACGACCGTCTTTGAATGTTAATTTGAAGTTGTCGATAATGTTACCACCATAACTTAATGGCTTAGTGCTACTTACATAGCCATTAACATCACTTTTCAGTGGAGCTGTAAATACTTCTTCTGTTGGCATATTTGCCATAAATGTAAATCCACGTTCGCTTGTACTTTCTGCTGCTGCCCATAGATGACCTTCAGGAAGTCCAATCGTTAAGTCTGTTCCAGGTGCAACATAATGCAATTGTTTGTATGCTTTATCGTTTAGATATTTGGATTTGGTATTTAATAATTCAACATGTTTTTCCCATGCTTCGATCGCATCGCCATTACCTACACGTACTGCTTTGAGGATCGCATCCCACATAGCAGATACTTGTTCTTCTTTAGCTACATCCGGGAATACTTTAGCTGCCCAAGCTTCTGAAGGTACAGCAACAATCGACCAGCTTAATTTTTCAGATTGTACGTATTCACGATATTTAGCTAATGCTTTATTTGCAGTCATTTGATAGGTAGAAATGCGTTCTGGATTAACTCCTTTGAGCAAGTCAGGATCATCTGAAACGACATGCAAAATCGCTCCGCCATCTACTGCAAGTTCTTCCATTTCAGCAGCATACCATTTTGGACCAATTTCAAATGATTCATCTGGAGCCAAATCATAACGCATACGTGCGATTTGATCGTCACTCCAATTGACTTTAACAAGAACAGCACCAGCTTCATATGCTTTTTTGGTCACTACACGTACAAATTCAACAGCATCAATCGAAGCATTGATCACCAAACGCTGACCTGGCTGTATATTAACACCGACACGTACCGCAAGTTCGGCGTACTGTTCTAATTTGCTCTGAAAATCTGACATTGATAAATTCCTCCATTTCAAATACAAAAATGTGTCAAAGAATCATTTTATGATCCGTCTTATCTATTTTACAGGAATCTATTCACAAAGAAAACAAAATGTATAAATGTATAAATTTCCATATCCAAAAATAAAATTTGGTTTCTTTAAAAAAATGGTCTAGAATACTGTATAAATTGATATATTTATTATGAATCCGTTATCGGTTGATGTGAGGTAAGAGAGGGGCAATCTGGATGGTATCCGATTGGAGAGTAGCAGAAGAAGCATTACGCCGCATAGGTGTCAGTGGTAGTGATGATAATGATCCGGTAGTTATATCTGGTTATGCAGATGGAGCACGATGTATAGGGATAGGAACAGATGCGGCTGTATTTACGTATGATCAAGTTCCTGAGTATGCCTTTAAGCTGTTTACACCGGAAGCGATTGATAAAATTCAATCTGAAGTATTTGTATATGAGCGATTAGCAGGTTCACCTTATTTTCCGACCTGTTATGGTAGAGGTACGAACTATCTGGTAATGAGTTATGAAGAAGGGCCGACACTACAAGATTGTTTGTTACAAGGGATTGAAGTTCCCGAGCAAGTCATTTTGGATGTAGAAGCTGCTAGAGAGTATGTACGTAGCATTGGTCTGAATCCGCGGGATATTCATTTAAAAAATGTAATTGTACAAAATGGACATGCTAAAGTAATCGATGTATCTGAATATATTCAAAAAGGTGATGATAAGCGCTGGGATCATCTCGTATGGGCATATTATCAATTTTATAGTCGGATATCCGGGAAAAGTATTCCGTCATGGGTACTCGATACGGTCAAAAATTGGTATTCACGTCTAGGTAAAACGAATATCGATCTTGAAGAATTTGCAAAAAGAGCAGGCGAACTGTTCTCTAAATATATGAAATAAAAAAAGAAAGGAAGTTCTCTACATCATCTTGTAGAGAGCTTCCTTTTTATAATAAAGCAGACAGTTAAAAAGAAATCAAAGCGTAACTAAAGCAAGTTGCAAATTAAAGTTTGAATCCAGCTAATAGTTGTTGAAGATCTTCAGCAAGTGAAGAAAGGTAACGAGCAGATTCAGATACTTCTTCCATAGTTGATAATTGTTCTTCACTCGCAGCATTCATTTCTTGAATACCTGCAGAGCCTTGTTCAGATAGAGCACTTAAATGTTCCATCGCTTCAGAGATTTGTTGAGATTGTACAGTGATAGATCCAACCATCAAACGTGTGCCACCGATTTGTTCTACAGTATCTGCAACCGCTTGACGAATCGCTTCAAACGCTACATTCACGCGTTCACTGCTTTGAACCCCGGCTTGTACATTACTTACAGACGTATGAACTTGTTCTACTGCTTTTTGACTTTCTGATTGTACGTCTGAGATCAATGCTGTAATTTGCGTAGAAGATTGTGCTGCACCTTCTGCAAGTTTGCGAATCTCATCCGCAACGACTGCAAATCCACGTCCAGATTCACCTGCACGAGCCGCTTCAATTGAAGCATTTAGAGCAAGCAAGTTGGTTTGTTTGGCAATTTGTTGAATCGCTTGTGAAGCCAATCCAATCTCATCTGATTTTTGGTTCAAGCTAGTCAATACATTCAAGTTATCCTGAATATTACTTGCCAGATTATTGATCAAATGAGTAATTTCTTGCACTTCACTAATTCCATTACCAGCGGTTTCTTCCATATGATTCGTAAGAGCTTGAACATTTTTGTTGCTTGTTTGTAACTGTTTCATTTTATCGGTCATTTCATTTGTTGCATTCGTTACCTGATTAACCGTTTCGACTTGAGATTCGAATCCAGTTGATAATTCACCAGAAGAAGTAGCAATATGGGAAGAAGCTTTGGCTGTTTGTTCAGCACTAGCTGTTAATTGTTCCGATGAAGCAGAGAGAGTCATTGCACTTTCGTCTACTTTTTTCGTAATTTCACGAATACTCGATATCATAGTATTGAATCCAGCAGACAATTGACCAATCTCATCTCGGGATGCGTAATCGGAATGAACTGTAAGATCACCATCTGAAGCATTAGTCATTAATTGTGTTACATTGTTGAGAGGACGTACAATCAAGCGTACGATCCAACCACCTAGTAGTAGGGAGATAATCAATCCTATTACAAATAGAATACCTGTAATCCATTGGGACTGGCTATATTGTTGATCAGCAGCTACTTTGGCATTGCCTGCTTCATCAATAAGATTAGTACGCATAGCATTCAATACTTCGTTTAGTTGAGTACGTTGGCTATTAAGATTCGCATAGGCTTGAAAAGCTTGCTGATTCTGGTTAGCGGCTGCTAATGCGGCAATTTTATCGCGTTGTTCTGAAAATGCTGTTGCTAACGGAACCAGTTCAGCAGCTAACTTTTGATTAGAAGGACTCAGTGTCATTTGTCCCATCATTTCAAATTGTTCTTTATTATTGGCCGCAGTGACATTAATTTGATTCATCAAACTTTTATTAACGGTTGGATCAGTCGTCTGCATTAATTCAAGAAGGCTAGCGGCATTATCACCATAGTTCATAATAATTTGATCCATAATCGTAAGAGAGCGCATATTGACTTCGTACATATTTGAAGCGACTTTGGACATTTGATTAGTCATTAATGTGCCTGTAGCGCTTAACATCACTAAAACGAGTAGATTTACTACAATAAGCGTAATGATTTTAGTTCTAACTTTCCAATTTCTCATGCTGTTTTCTCCTGACTGAATATATATTATATTTTGAAGCGGGCAAGAGTTGTTTGTAAGTTCTCAGCTAAATCAGCCAAATAACGTGCTGCACTTGAGACTTCTTCCATTGTAGACAATTGCTCTTCACTTGCAGCGCCTGTCTGTTGAATACCCGCAGAACTTTCTTCTGATATTGCACTTACATGTCCCATAGCTTCTGCAATCGTCTCGGATTGCTTAGCAACTTCTTGAATCAAAGAACCTGTACGAATAATTTTCTCTGTTGTATTACTAACAGAATGTTGAATCGCTTCAAATGCTGTGTTTACACGAGTACTACTAGCTACTGTACTTTGAATACTATCTGACGACTTATGAACCTGTTCAACCGCCATATGACTATCATGTTGAATAGACTGAACCATATTAGAGATCAATGTAGAAGAATCCGCTGTACTGGAAGCAAGTTTACGAATTTCTTCAGCAACTACCGCAAATCCTCTACCTGCATCACCTGCACGAGCCGCTTCAATCGAAGCGTTAAGAGCAAGCAAATTCGTTTGTTGTGCAATCTGTTGAATTGCAGATGAAGCAATACTAATCTGATTGGATTTGTCATTCAAATTAGTCATAACGGCTAGATTATCTTGCATATCTTGAGCGATACCTTGAATTAACTGGGTAATCTCGGTAACTTCGCTTAGTCCATTTTTGGCATCAGCATTCATTTGTTCTGTCATTTGATTAACTTCGTTACTTATTGCTGCTACATGACCCATACGTTCATACATCAAGCCGATTGATTGGTTGACCTGGTTAACAGATTCGACTTGAGATTCGATTCCGGTAGACATTTCATTGGTAGCCACTGCAATATGTTCTGCTGCTTGGGCTGTCTGATCTGCACTTGCTGTTAATTCTTCTGAAGAAGCAGATAACGTCATCGCACTTTCATCGACTTTACGGATAATATCTCTTACATTAGTCATCATCGCATTAAATGAAGTAGTCACTTGTCCAATTTCATCACGAGATTGATAAGAACCGTTAACGGTAAGATCACCTTCACCAGCACTACCCATTAATTGTTGTAACTGTTTGAGAGGGCGACTGATTATACGGCTAATCCAAAGACCTGCAAGAGCAGAGATTAGAGCGCCAGCAACAAATACAATAATCAATACTAATTTGGCAACAGATGCTAGATGTATAGCTTGTTCATTATTGTTTTGTGCTTCTTTTTTCAGTAAAGCGTTTAGTTCTTTGGTTGTATCATTCATACTAACGCGTAATGGTTCGACATCGGTTTGGAAGATACGGTAAGCTTCAGTGTTATTATTTTGTGATGCATTTTGGAGTACTTCTTCAATTTTGGAAGTGTAATCTGTAAGTGACTTGCTGTAAGTATCATAAAGCTTGGTTGCTTCTGGAGTAAGAGTGATCGTACTCATATCTGTATATAAAGTTTGATTTTGGGTCAAACGTTCTTTGATCGAAGAGTCTAATGCTGCATTGCGATCTTTATCTGTAGTAATAATAAATTCAAGTAATGCTGCTTCAATTGTTCTATTATCAATAATGATCTGACTTACATCACTAATGGCTCGGACATTCTGGTTATACATTTCATTGGATTCGGTAGACATAAGATCCGTTGTTTTGTAACCTGCAAATCCAACGATAATCATAAACAAAGCACTGAGTAACGTTAAGCTTATAATTTTGGTTTGTACTTTTAAATGTTTCATCAGCTTCATCTCATTCCATTAATAATTAGTAGTTAATAAGTCTTGGTTTTTAAGTAATGTAAATATCTCACATTTTGTCGAATATGTCGATAGATTTTTAAACATTTTTTCATTAAATGTATTTTAATGTATTTTTAAGCAAACATTAATATTAAAATGGTAACTAGAAAAAAACCTATAAATCCCTGAATAAAAGCATTTATTAACATTTTATTGTTGTAACAAATTATATTTCGGCAAATTTTTTAAAAAATGTATAGTTATCTAAAAAATAAATAAACAAATATTAATTGTCGAATATAGTCGTAATTTATTTAGTATAAAAGACCCTATTTTGCTGAATATAAAATAAATAAACATACTTTGTTGTAAAAAAGGGTATTGAGTAGGAGCGCTTATTTCCAGCGTAGCTTTATTTTGAATGAAGAAAGGAAGAACATTATGGATAAAAAACATTTATATATTAACGGGGAGTGGGTTACAGCTCAGTCCTATACGCCTTTATATTCTCCATACAATCGTTCCCTTATTGCGGAAGTTGCCGAAGCTAATGAGGAAGAAACTAAGCAGGCTATAGCGGCTGCTTATGAAGCTAGAGCAACGATGCGTGCTATGCCAGCACACCAACGCGCATCTATTTTGGAAAATCTAGCACGGCTGTTAGAACAACGTTCAGAAGAAGCAGCACAATTGATAGCACTTGAAGGTGCTAAACCGCTACAAGCTGCTCGAACAGAAATAGGACGTACAGTAGAAACGTATAAATTTGCCGCAGAAGAAGCCAAACGGATTCATGGAGAAACGATTCCACTGGATGCTTCTGTAAGTGGAGAAGGACGAATCGCTTATACAGTCAAAGAGCCTGTAGGTGTAGTAGGAGCGATCACTCCATTTAACTTCCCTATGAATCTGGTTGCACATAAAGTAGGACCCGCTCTTGCTGCCGGAAATACAGTGGTATTGAAACCTGCGGAGCAGACTCCATTATCTTCTTTCTTATTAGCAGAATTATTACAAGAAGCTGGTCTACCTGCGGGAGCGCTAAATGTAGTAACAGGGGATGGCAAAGTGGTAGGTGATGCTATCGTAACCGATGAACGTGTCAAAGCATTGTCATTCACAGGTAGCCCGGCAGTAGGCATCTCGATTCGATCCAAAGCAGGTCTTAAAAAGGTAACATTAGAGCTAGGTTCTAACTCGGGACTAATTATTGACCGTGATACCGATATTCCTGCAATGATTCAGCGTGCCGTCTCCGGTGCATTTGGCAATCAGGGACAAGTCTGTATTTCTATTCAGCGTATTTATGTACATCAAGACATCTTTGAAGATTTTGTAGATCAATTTGTCCAAGCAACGCGTCAACTGAAGCTAGGTGATCCGATGAATGAAGATACTGATGTGTCTGCTATGATCGCACCCAAAGAACAGACAAGAGCAATAGAATGGATAGAAGAAGCTGTATCTCAAGGAGCAGAGATTGCGTATGGAGGTACAATAGAAGAAGATCTTCTTTTACCTACTGTCTTGTTACGAGTGAATCCCGAGGTACGTGTCGCTTGTCAGGAAGTATTCGCTCCTATTGTGATGATCAATCCTGTAGCAGATATGGAAGAAGGGATTCGTGAAGTCAATCGTTCTAATTATGGATTACAAGCAGGGATCTACACACAACAACTGTCAACAGCATTTCAAGCGGCTGAGAAATTAGAAGTAGGTGGAGTGATCGTTAATGATATCCCTTCGTTCCGTGTTGATCATATGCCATATGGTGGAGTAAAACAAAGTGGAATAGGTCGTGAAGGAATTAAGTATGCGTTAGAAGAAATGTTAGAGACTAAGTTAGTAGTCTTTAAAAAATAAGCCAGTACACCAAAATAATTTCCAGTTAAATTGATAAAAATCTGTTTATGAGCGCCCTGATTCTTATAACCTTTTTTCTCTTTTTATGAATCTGAATTTAATTAAGACTTAATTACTGCTGAAAAGTAGAATTAAGTCTTTTTTACGTGCGAAAAGTAAGGTAGTTTTCTCCAAATGATACTAAACTGTACAGCTCATGTCAGATAAATCAGCTATTTTCATCTTTTTCCATATTTTTATCTAAAAAGGTATTTATTTTTTTTAGGAATCATGATACGATTCCTTTCAGACGCAAGAAGAAATCCACAAAATGATTTATTTGGTAAAATATGAGCGTCCAAAAGGAGGGGTACCGGTTACTGATTGTTGTTGTAGATGTTGCCCGCAGTTTGTAGCTGGCGCTTGAGCGTTCGATACGAATGCTATCATTGAATTTTGGCAAAGGCTCACAGGTACTTAGAAGAAAAAGCACAAAAAGTTGTTATTAGGCAATACCAAAAAACCAAGTGAACAGGGGAGAATACTTTGAAAAAGACGTTTGGATTTATACTTGCCGGTAGTTTGTTGATTGGTGCTCAGGCTCCAGCTTTTGCTGCTTCTGCTAATGAAGTAACACCACTAGGAGATTACACTCCACAAGTAATTACACAATCTACTTTGGTAACAAGCGGATTGGCTGGTGATGCAAAAGTATGGAAATTCTTGGACAGACAAAAACGTACAATTGCCGGAGATCAACAAGCAACTGCACAACAAGTTTTTGATATTACTAAACGTCAAGCAGATTCCTCTACAGGTACAGAACATTATCGCATCAACCAAATCTACGAAGGCGTTCCAGTATACGGTGCAGAACAAACATTGCACTTTGATAAAACAGGAAATGTATCTTTGTACTTGGGTAGCGTAGTTGAAGATGTCTACGGTAAATTAAGCGATGCTAAAGATGCAAAAGCAGCTGTAACTCCAAAAATTAGCGCTTCTGAAGCAATCAAAATTGCTGAAAAAGATGCTGCTTCTAAAATTGGTTCATTAGGTGAAGCTCAAAAAGCACCAAGTGCTAAATTGTATGTATATGCTCCAGAAGATAAAGCTAGCTTAGCTTATGTAACTGAAGTAAACGTACTTACTCCTGAACCACTTCGTACACGTTACTTTATCGATGCTAAAGATGGTTCAATCTTGTTCCAATATGACTTGATTGAGCATGCTACAGGAACAGGTAAAGGGGTATTGGGCGATACGAAGTCGTTCACAACAACTGTATCTGGTTCTAGCAACTTGTTAATCGATAGTACACGTGGAAAAGGTGTACAAACATATACGGCAGCTAACCGTAGTACTTTGCCAGGATCAACAGTATCCAGCACAAGCAGTACATTTAATGATCCTGCTGCTGTAGATGCTCATACTTACGCAGAAAGAGTATATGATTTCTACAAATCTAACTTTGGACGTAACAGTATTGATGGTAATGGTCTAGCTCTTAAATCTACCGTTCATTACTCTACTAACTACAACAATGCATTCTGGAACGGAACGCAAATGGTCTATGGAGATGGCGACGGTTCTACATTCGTTCCATTGTCTGGTGACTTGGATGTTGTAGGTCATGAATTGACTCACGGTGTAACTGAGTATACAGCTAACCTTGAATACTATGGTCAATCCGGTGCTTTGAATGAAGCAATCTCTGATATGTTCGGTAACACGATCGAAGGTAAAAACTGGTTGATCGGTGATGCAATCTATACTCCAGGTACTTCTGGTGATGCTCTTCGTTACATGGATAACCCTGCTAAAGGTGGACAACCAGCTTCAATGTCTGCTTATGTAAATACATCCAGTGATAACGGTGGCGTACACACAAACAGTGGTATTCCGAACAAAGCATACTACTTGTTAGCGCAAGGTGGAACATTTGGTGGAGTAAATACAACAGGTATCGGTCGTTCACAAGCGATCCAAATCGTATACCGTGCATTGAACTACTACTTGACTTCTAGCTCTAACTTCTCTGCTTACCGTTCTGCAATGATACAAGCATCTACAGATTTGTATGGTGCAAACTCTGCTCAAACAACAGCTGTTAAAAACTCTTTGAGCGCTGTTGGTATCAACTAATCTCCAATCGTCGTAAATAAAGAAGCAGTAAATGATCTCTTAGAGATTGTTTGCTGTTTCTTTTTTTTGGTTTCATTCGTGAAAATGTGGTTATGTATATAAAATGAAATTAAAAACACAGATTTAATTTCTGTATTCAAGAAATATGTTGTTTATCAGTTATACTGTACTTTAAAAACCTTTATAATATTTATTTATCAAACATATAAATTTGTTTTAGAAGATTATTTTCGTTAAAAACAACATTTTTGTTTGAAATAGTGATATTATATGCTCTAGTAAACAACATTTATCTTTGAAATCCCAATTAAAGGAGTGGAAGACATGGAACGCGAGATGGCATTGGAAATTGTAAGAGTAACAGAAGTCGCGGCATTGGCTTCGGCTCCCTGGATGGGACGTGGTGACAAGAACAGCGCAGACGAGGCGGCTACACTAGCAATGCGTGCGATGTTCGACTCTGTATCGATTAACGGTACTGTTGTAATCGGTGAGGGTGAGATGGATGAAGCTCCGATGTTGTATATCGGAGAAAAAGTGGGAAACACAGATTCACCAGAAGTAGATGTAGCAGTAGACCCGTTAGAAGGAACAGCCATTGTGGCGAAGGGGTTGAATAATGCACTTTCGGTTATTGCTGTAGCCGATAAAGGTAACCTTCTGCATGCTCCTGATATGTATATGGAGAAATTAGCTGTAGGCCCTGCATTAGTAGGCAAGCTCAGTATTGAAGATCCTGTCGATGTGACTTTGCATAAAGCATCCAAAGCACTCGGTAAAAATATGGCGGATATCACGGTTATGATATTAGATCGTGATCGTCATGAAAGTATTATCAAAACATTGCGTAAAGTAGGCGTTCGGATCAAATTTATCAGCGATGGCGATGTAGCAGGCGCTATGGCTCCTGCTTTCCCCGAAGCAGGGATTGATCTTTACTTAGGATCAGGAGGCGCACCGGAAGGTGTACTGGCTGCTGCTGCACTATCCTGCCTTGGTGGTGAACTACAAGGTAGATTGATGCCAGCCAATGCAGCGGAGTTTGAACGCTGTCAGGCAATGGGTATCGAAAATCCGTACCAGATTCTTACAATGCAGGATATGATCGGCACCGACGATGTTATTTTTGCCGCAACAGGTGTAACGCCTGGTGAAATCCTGGGTGGTGTTCGTTATCTGGCGGATGATCGTGCAGAGACGCATTCAATCGTTATGCGTGCCAAAACCAAAACGATCCGTTATATCAAATCTCTTCATTACTTACCGAACAAAGAAGTACTTCACAAAGTCAGAAAAATTCAAGCAACCGGACAGCCTGAAGATCGCCGTATAGCGGCTGTAGAATCTGTTGTAAGCACCAAAAAGCAACCGGTTGAATCGAAATCTTCTTCTTAATCAAATCATAGTTATACCTTCCGTTATGTGGCAGTCCTTTATTCAAGGGCTGTCTTTTTTTATGTTGATTTGAAGAATCGAAGAGATTGGTATAGGATAAATGATAATGAATCTTAATAAAGGAAGGGTTTGGGAAGTATGGAGCTTAGCTTGGATCGTGATATGTTAAAAGCTAAATTTTATCTCATAATGGAACCACATCCGGATGCCATATATAGCGCTTCTTTTGCAGAATTGAGTACAGTAGAAGGCATGAAGAAGTTTTTACAGTTCTATGCTCCTTTGCTGAAAGCACCGGATACAGAGCCAGCAGGAACTTTTTTCTGTTCTTGGTTAGGTCGCATCGCTTTGGCAGAGCAATATTATCTTTCCTTTTATAATAGAAGTATCGCATTAGACTTAGAAAATCTAACGATGGATATGTATGAAAGTAATGGATATTGTCAGTTTGCATTTCGGATTCAGCAGTGGAGTGAAGAGCAAGGGCCCGGTGCTTCTGCGGAGCGAGAATTATTTCGCCAGACTCATCTCAAACAGTTGTATCAACAAACGCTTCGTCCTTTGATCGAAGCAATATCGGCGGTCACAGGCGCTCATGCCCGTGTATTCTGGCGGCAATTCCCAAGTCAGTTTAATTATTTTATTCAAGCATGGCAAGAAGAAGCTTCATCGACAACTATTGTAGAGCAGATTAAAGAAGATCATCACTATGTGACAACACGAATGGAAGCGGAAACGTTTGGCTTATCACGCAATCCGCTCCATATACCCACTCGTTATACGACCAGTATTCAAGGAAATCAATCAATTCCGTTAAAAAGCGCTTGTTGCTTGTATCATCGTATGGATGACGGAGATTATTGTTTCTCTTGTCCTAAGCTTAGTGAAACCGATCGAGATGAACGTCGTCTCGCTTATCAGAGTAAGGAGGGGAACTAATTGATTATTGGCATTGTATCCGATACACATATATCTAGTCGTAATCGTTATCTGCCAGCTCATTTATTAGAAGGTTTGCAAGGGGTAGACCTTATTGTACATGCAGGAGATTTCTGTGATTGGTGGGTGTACGAGAAGTTATCTGAATTGGCTCCTGTCGAAGCAGTGGCAGGTAACAATGATGGAGACGATATTGTAGAACGACTTGGATTGCAGAAAATAATAGAGGTTGCTGGCAAGCGAATTGGTCTGGTTCATGGAGATGGATGGAGAGGTACAACGCCGGATCGAGCGTTTAACACTTTTCCTAATGAAGCTGTCGATATCATCGTATTCGGGCATTCTCATACGCCTTTGTCTGAGATACGGGAAGATATCCTCTTATTCAATCCAGGGTCACCGACAGACAAGCGTCGTGAACCAAGATACTCTTACGGTAAAATTACGATCGAAGGCGATCAAGTATCAGCCGAACATTTCTTTTTTGATAAAGAATAATAACACCAAAAAAAGAGAAGCCTTATATTCCAAGGTTTCTCTTTTTTTGGGTACAACAAGTTATTGAGCTAAAGTATAGTTTACAATATGGTATTAAAAGGAATTTTCTATTGATTTTTCTAAATATTATATAGGGAAGAAGCTGTATGTATTGTTGGATAATTTTTCGATATTTTGCATATTATTTTCAAAAAGGTTTCGTTATATTCATATGGAAAAATTATACTCTAAATGATATTGTTAACTTAAACCTGATAAATTACATTTTAAGTAACAGGTTTAAAAAAATGTATTCAAAAGGAGCGATTTTTGGATGAAAAAATGGGTAACAACGGTATTAGCGGCTACGATGTTAGCATCAGTTGTAACAATTGTGCCGACAACTGCTGTACCAACAACTACAGTAGAAGCAGCCGGTGTCACTAACACTACAATCGTTGTCAAAGCAGGCGAAGTGTATGATGGCAAAGGAGCACGCTTCATCGCAGGAAGTGCTCTTGGAGATGGCAGTCAAAAAGAAGGTCAAAAACCTATTTTCCGCGTTGAAAATGGAGGTACATTGAAAAATGTAGTACTTGGTTATCCAGCGGCTGATGGCGTACATACTTATGGGAACGCTACTCTGGAGAACATCGTCTGGGAAGATATCGGTGAAGATGCAATGACGATCAAAGAAAGTGGAACAGTTACTCTTAAAGGTGGTTCGGCTACCAATGGTGATGATAAAATGTTCCAGATCAATGCAGCTTCTACGTTCAAAGTAAGCAACTTTAAAGGTTCTAAAGCAGGTAAATTTATTCGTCAATTGGGCGGAAGTACATTTAAAGTAAATGTAACGATCGACAATTGCGATATTTCTGATATGAAAGAAGCGATTTTCCGTACAGATAGTTCTACCAGTACAGTGAAAATGACTAATACTCGTTACCATAATGTAGGCACTAAATTTATCGGTGTGAAAAACATTACGGAAAGTGGTAACACTCAATACTAATGAATATTAATGCTTGGCTAGCTCAAGCATTTGCGCATATGTTTGCCCAACACTAACCCTTATTTGTCCTTGTTCTTAGCAAATCCCCCCTTGCTATAAATACAACATTTAACCTCCAACTCACATCGTAGTGAGTATGGAGGTTCTTTTTTGTGCATAACAATGTAAACAGTAAACGTATATTTTCAGATGCCAGATGTATCAGAAATTGCATATTTAATCTTTTTTTAAGTAATTCATGATCTAAATTTAAGGTTAATGCGCCAAAATGAAATCTACATAAAAAGTATATCTGAATGATGGATGATTGGGGAGGAATACCTATGGAAGTAAGAGCAAGCAGTTTATCAAAATCACGATCAAGAATAGATATTCCGCTGATTTTGATTTTAATCCTTTCTGCTTTTCTAAATGTGTGGAAGATTTGGGAAAATGGAAACGCCAATGCCTACTATACAGCGGCAGTAACAAGTATGCTTCAAAGTTTTCACAACTTTTTCTATGCATCGTTCGATCCCGGTGGATTTGTGACGATTGATAAGCCTCCTGTAGCGTTCTGGGTGCAGACATTATTTGCATCTATTTTTGGAGTGCATGGATGGAGCGTTACGTTGCCTATGGCACTTGCAGGTGTAGGCTCGGTTGGATTGATCTATCTGATTGTTAAGCCTACTTTTGGAGTAAATACAGCACGGCTTGCAGCGCTAATGATGGCGGTTACTCCTGTAGCGATAGCAGTACAACGTTCCAACAATGTAGATAGTCTATTGGTATTCTTTTTACTATTAGCGACATGGATGCTACTTAAAGGTGTAAAGCAACAGAAAGCACTGTGGATTATCGCTGGTTTCTCTATGGTTGGTGTTGCTTTTAATGTGAAAATGCTACAAGCGTATATGATTCTGCCTGCTTTATATGTATTTTATCTACTGGCTTATCAAGTGAATTGGAAGCAAAAACTATCGGTGCTTGCGATAGGAACAGTATTACTCGCAGGGATCTCGGTCTCATGGGCAATGATTGTCGATAGTGTACCTGCAAGTGAACGACCTTATGAAGGAAGTAGTCTGACGAACTCTGTCATGGAACTGGCTTTTGGGTATAACGGTCTTAATCGCTTAACAGGGCAGACGTCTGTACTATCACCAGAAGAGAATACAGCGCAAGTTACAGCTCCCCCGACTACCAGTAATAGCAACAACCAGATAACAGGCATGACCAATAGCCAAATGTCTCCTCCGACAGGGAATCGAAATACAGGAAAAATGTTCAATATTGGAGATGCTGGCCTACTTCGGTTATTTCAATCCAGTCTATCCGGTCAAGCAAGTCTATTATTGCCGTTTGCCATTGTATCGTTAATTGCTTTATTTGCAGGAGTACGCCGAAATACATGGCGCCGTCCAGAGTACCTTGATAGTATATTCTGGGTAATGTGGTTACTGCCTGTAGCTGGATTTTTTAGTATTGCAGGATTTTTCCATCAATATTATCTGATTATGTTAGCCCCACCTGTAGCTGTACTTGCTGCAACAGGTTTTATGGCTCAATGGAGATATTATCGTGAAGGGCGTGGATGGTTATCGTGGCTGTTACCTATTAACGTGGCTGTCACTACAGCTTTTCAAATGTATGTCATCTATCCATTTAATGCGACTATCGGTTCTGCATGGTTTTATATTATTGGTGGTGTAGGACTGGTACTAACGATAGGCTTACTGATTGGTAAAAAAGATTCTATTCTTCAAGCGAACAAGTTATATCTAGCTTCTGGAGCGATCATATTACTGATGTTGACTCCATTATACTGGTCTTCTTTTTCGATTGTTAATGCTTCTGGCAATGTAGCAATACCAGCTGGCGGCCCTGAAGTTAAGGAAGGGTTCGGTAGATTCGGTGGCAATCCTCCTAATATGATAGGTGAAGGAGGCAGTAATGCTTCTATAAGACCTACTAACCCGGATACTACGATGACACCTACCGAAAATACTTTGCCTTCAGAGAATACTAATACAGCACCTGCAAGAACACCTAATCGCGGTGGAATGTATCAAACAGCCAACGAAAAATTATTGCAATATGTAACTCAACACAATACAGGTGAAAAATATCTATTTGCTGTATCGAATGCCAGTTCAGCCGCTCCATATATTATTCAGACCGGTAAGCCTGTTATGGCAATGGGTGGATTCGGTGGAAGTGATCCGATTCTGACAGTCGATTCTTTGAAAGCATTGATTAGTAAAGGAGAAATAAAATACTTTATGATTAATGGGATCGGTGGTCGTGGTGGAGAATCGAATGAGATCATCACATGGATCAAAGAACATGGTACCGAAATTCCAACAGAAGAGTGGCAGGATACTACAAGTACGGTGTTGCAAAACAGCCTTTCCGGTGCAAATAATGCTAAAGTGCCTACTGCTACGATGAACAGCCCGATGAATGGGATGAACCGCACGAACAATAGCGGTGGATTCGGTGGTATGATGAGCGGTTCTTTATATGAGATAACACCAGCAGATCTTAATTAATACGATAGTACAAATCAAATCCTCTTTTTCTTGTAGACATTAGGCTACAGAAGAAGAGGATTTTTTGTAATATGTAGTCGATTGCGTTTCATAATATATAAGAGGTTTACATATTATCTTATACAATCTTTTTAATCGTAAGTAAGTATCAAACATTTATTAACATACTCTTATCTATCCATCTAGCCTTGTTATGAACAGAAATAAGTGGTCGTTAACGATAAAAAAGTGATCAAATGCAACATCAATTCAAGGAGGTCAACAACGATGATTAGTGATAATACTTTATACGATTGCATTATTGTAGGAGGAGGAATAGCAGGATTACAAGCAGCTATTCAGCTAGGAAGATATTCTGCTCATGAGGTACTGGTCATCGATGCAGGGCATGGACGTTCAACATTATGCCAGAACTATGGAAATATTCTTGGCTTTCCTGATGGAATCTCAGGAGAGGAATTACGCAAAATTGGACGGGAACATGCTGAGCCATTAGGCGTACAATTTCATGAAGATCGCATTTTGGAAGCGAAAAAAGAAGAAGATCATTTCTTGCTTAAAGGAGCACAAGGAGAAAGTTATAAAGCTAGAACCTTATTGCTAGCGACAGGCTTGATCGATCGATTCCCACGCTTACCCGGGTTGGTCGAAACATTAGGGTATAGTGTATATGTATGCCCGGACTGCGATGGATATGAGATCGAAGATCGCCGTACTGTCGTGATCGGTGCAGGTGAAGCAGGCGCTCAAATGGCTTTGATTTTATCAGAGCGTACTTCAGACCTTATCTATATCAATCATGAATCCAAGCCATTCCGTCCAGAAACGATGGAACGTCTACAAGAAAAAGAAATATCGTATATTGAATCGGCTGTAGATATGGTCAATTATCACGAAGGTGGTATTATCCATAGTGTAGAGTTAGAAGGCGGTCAGGTGATAGAAGCAGAGCGTGGTTTTATAGCTTTTGGAGGCAATCATGTGAATTCAGAACTTGCAGAGCAATTAGGTGTAGAGACTATTCATAATCATCATATCGAGACAGATCCTCGTTCCAAAATGAGCAATATTGAAAATGTCTGGATTGCTGGAGATCTGGGTGCACATTCAGAGCAAGCTAATATTGCAATGGGTGAAGGCGCACAGGCAGCTATTTGGATCAATAAAACGTTATCTAAAATGAAAACGAGCCGTAAAGAACAAACAGTACGGTCGTAATCTTCTTTTTATAATATTCTAGAAAGCAAAAGACGATTTAAAGTGTCTTTTGCTTTCTTTTGTGAAAAAGGTTGTGTTAAAATTAAAGTTGATTAATATTTGATTTGTCAGGTGGGGTGTCCGATTGCGTTTATATCCTAAAAAAGGATTCAGGCTTGTCACCATTGTAAGCACTATCATTGTTTTCTCTATTTTACTTACGATGATTATCTCGATTTATTCGGCCTATATCGTTAGTAAGCAAGCCCTGATTAATAATTATTTAGATAATAATTACCAGCATGCCACTGAACTTGCAAATGCGGCAGGTAATATATTAGGTACGATGCAAGAAAGTATAGATGCATTGGCTACAATATGGCAACGTGAAAATAAAATCGATCAAGATTTGTTAGAAGATTTGTATACGAATAACAAAAATTATTTTAATTCGATTGTTATTGTAAATAAAGATTTGATCGTAAACAATACAGTACCCGCAACATCAGGCGTCAAAGCAGGGCAACAATTGAGTGGACCTATTAACAATACGCTACTAGAAATTCAGATCCCTCATATTACCGAACCTTTTATGAGCAAAGACGGTAGATGGATTGTATTAGTGACCAGCCCGTTGTTTGACAAACAAGAACGGTATTACGGTTATATTGCCGGAACGATTTATTTACAGAAGTCTAATGTATTACAAGGTATTCTGGAGCAAGATTATTCATCAGATGGTTCTTATGTATATGCAGTCGGTCCGAAAGGCAATATTATTTTCCATCCTAATCTAAAATTAGTAGGATCGAATAAAGCTGCCGATGAAGCTGTATGGAAAGTGATGGCTGGCTTAGCTGGTAAGATTGAATTTACAGATCAGCAGAATCAGACCTTTTATACAGGATATGCTTATAATATGAAAAGCAGTTGGGGTGTGATTGTACAGACACCTGCATCGGTGATAAGTGTTCCGCTGCGAGAATTACTTCAAAAAAGTATTTTGTTATCGTTACCTTTGTTATTGATTACGTTAGCTGCGGGTTGGATTATTACGTATCTAGCTGTGCGTCCTTTGCAGGTATTAGCAGATTACTCCAACCGTATGGTAGATGATTGGAAAAGTGAAGCGTTACCGCCTATTCGCTCGGGGACATATGAAGTGAAAGTACTGTATCAAAGTATTCGTTTTACGACCAGACAACTACAGAAGTATATTGTGAAATTAAAAAATGAGACTGCACTTGATGGTCTAACCGGTCTTGCTAATCGGCGTAATTTTGATTCTACTCTAGAAACATGGTGTATCGGGGATGAACCTTTTGCTATGGTGATGTTAGATATCGATCATTTCAAACGAGTCAATGATACGTATGGTCATCTCACCGGAGATCGAGTCATGCAATTTCTAGCCGTCACGATGCGTAATGTCTCTCGCGAAGGAGATGTATGCTTTCGCTATGGTGGAGAAGAATTCGGAATCTTATTACGTGGATGTAATGTGACCCGCGCCTATATTGTGGCTGAACGATTACGTGAATTGCTTCATGGTACTGTGAGTCCTTCAGGAGAATTGATCACTGTATCAAGTGGGGTAGTTGCTTTCCCTGAACATGGCAAAACACCAAATGATTTGATTAGTCATGCGGATGAAGCTATGTATACTTCCAAACGAGAAGGCCGAAATCGTACTACTATTTATCAAAAAGAAATAACCAAAGCAGATAACCAAAATGAAGTAAAATCAGCGGAAGAAATAAATGTATAAACGAAATACAGATATAGCCCAAGCTCGTTCACTGTATAAGGTGAACGGGCTTTTTTTATTTTCAAAAGAACTGTATCTCACTGGCTATAGCTATAAGATTGATATGTTCTATATCTATATCAATCTTATCTATAAGCGAATTCATTGACCTTGAGCCTGATTAAGTCTACATTTATGTAACAATACCAATTAAGTAGATAGGAATTAACAACATTAGAAAAAGAAAGGGAGGACATGGAGGATGAGTGAACTTGCTGTTGCTTTATCTTTGCCGGACACACTTGAGTCCGACCTTATTCGTATTCGTCGCGAGTTGCATGCTCACCCTGAAGTTCTTTTCGATGTCGATCATACAACCACACTGATTATTGGGCTGTTACGCAAATGGGGGCTAGAAGTACAAAGCGGAGTAGGCAAGCATTTTGGTCAAGGCGTAGTTGGTATTCTGCATGGAGCAGAAGATGGCGAGACGATCCTATTACGTGCTGATATTGACGCTTTGCCGATTCAAGAAGAACATGATTATGCGTATGCTTCCCGGCGTGAAGGTTATATGCATGCATGTGGGTCATGATGCTCATACTGCCATGTTGCTTGGAGCTGCTAAAGTATTGAGCGATCATCGGGAGCACTTTCGGGGAACGATCAAATTTGTTTTTCAACCTGCGGAAGAAGGGGCTCTTCGTTCTCCTTTAGATGATCGCTGGATTAGCGGAGGACGAGATATGATCGAAGATGGCATTTTACAAGGAGTGTCTCAATCTTTTGCGATGCATGTCTGGCCTGATCTTCCTGTAGGGAGTATCGGTATACACAAGGAGACAGCAATGGCGGCATCCTGCCATTTTGCAGTTCATTTTCAAGGGACTTCTGGTCATCATAGTGCGCCACATTTATCTTCAGATGCGATTATTATGGCAGCGCGATTTGTAAATGATATGCAGATTTTTATGACGACAGGGATCAATCCTACAGAAGCCAAAGTGTTATCGTTTGGAACATTACATGCGGGAACGGTCAAAAATGTGATTGCAGGCGAAAGTGAAGTGACTGGCACTTTTCGAGCCTTTCGCACAGAAACTGTCGAACGCATAACCAAAGCTATCGCTGATTATGCTCATAGTATTGCTTGTCTGCATGGTGGAAAAGCAACGATTACACAGCGTACAGGCACAGTGCTGAATAATGAAGCGTCCACAGTAGATCGAGCAATACAAGCGGCAGAACCTATTTTTGGTAAAGAAAATGTACTGGAATTAGAGCAACCTTTTCTTGCAGGTGAAGACTTTGCATTATATACCCAGCACCGCCCGGGTGTATTTGCTTTTATCGGGTGCCGTCCTCAGGAGGCAACATCTGCTTATCCGTTACATCATCCAAAGTTCGATATAGATGAGCGTGTATTGCTGTTAGGAGCTAAAATGCATATTCAATTTGCACTGGATGCGCTCGCTTAATCACTACGTATGTATTGATATCATCGCTTGATCTATACATTCTGAGGTTCTACAAATATCCCTGATACTATGGTGAAAGGAATAACTTATGACAGATACCCAAAGAAATCATACCCATCACCGATTATGGTTGACTGTAAGTGGTCTGCTAATCGCAATATCCCTGGTAGTATCCGGTTGTGGTGGAGTTGTAGAGAAAAGTAATGCACAAGGTAGCGTAGCTACTGCTAATGGAGGTACATTGACTTACGCATTAGCAACTTCACCGGATACACTTGATCCACATCGAAGTGGTCTAGCAGTATCGGTAAGGGTTATGCGTACCCTCTATGATAGTCTTGTTGTACAGACAGCCGATGGTTCAATTAAGCCTTGGCTTGCGGAGTCGTGGACTGTATCCAAAGATGGTAAAAAGTATACTTTCAAATTACGTAAAGATGTAAAATTCCATGATGGAACACCATTTAATGCGGAAGCGGTAAAATTCAACTTTGATCGTGTAATTGATCCAGCGACCAAAGCGGCAAATGCACTTGCACTGATTCGTCCGTATACATCGTCTAAAGTCATTGATGAGTATACTGTTCAAGTTAATCTGTCGACACCTTCAGAAGCTTTTCTAGGGAATATCAGTCAAGCAATGCTCGGGATAGTATCACCTACTGCCGCCAAACAAGAAGGCGAACAATTTGGCAAAAAACCAGTAGGTTCAGGGCCTTATCAATATGTCGATTGGAAAGATAATACTTCAATTGCTGTGAAAAAGAACCCTGATTATACATGGGCACCTGAAACTGTAAAAAATACAGGTGCGCCGCATATAGACGGAATAACATTTTCGATCATTCCAGAAGAAGCGACTCGAATCGGTAGTGTACAAAGTAAGCAGGTACTTGCCGCAGAGACTGTCCCTCCACAAAATATATTGGCATTAAAAAATAGCCCTGATCTACAATTGCTTCAGGCTAACACATTAGGGTTACCATATACATTATTTATTAATGAGCGTCATGCTCCATGGGATAATGTCAAAGCAAGACAAGCGCTCCAATCGGCTATTGATGTCAATGCGATTGTCAAAACGTTATATCTAGGGACGTATGAACGTGCATGGTCTGCTCTAACACCGGGCATTTTGGGATATGATGAATCATTAGAAAATACAAATCAACCTGATCTGACACATGCCAATAATCTACTCGATGAACTAGGATGGGTGAAAGGACAAGACGGTATACGTGTCAAAGACGGTCAACGTCTTACCCTGAAATATGTAGATGGCTCTCCTAATCGGGAAAAACGAAATGATATTGCAGCGATGATTCAACAGCAACTAAAAGCGGTCGGTATTGATGTACAAGTCAATATCACCAAAGATATTGCTACTGTTGTGTATCAAAATGGAGAATATGATCTGTATGGCAATAGTCAGGTGAACTCTGATCCGAATGCGTTATCAGCTTTCTATCATACTGCTGAGCCATCTGCACGCCCTACACTGCCAGGACTTTCTGATCCACAAATTGATCAATGGCTAGAACAAGGCGCTGTTGAAAAAGATAAAGATCAACGTGCCAACATCTATCACAACATACAACAACGTATTAACGAACTATCTGTGATTATTCCTGTCTATATTTTCCCGTATACGGTTGCGGCATCTCAGACTGTACAGGGCATTTCGTTTGATTATTTAGGCTATCCACTCTTTAATGATGTGCGTATTGGAGGATAAGGAGGATATACATGGTACAGACGATCATTACACGTACGATTTCATCGTTACTGGTTATTTTAGGATCATTAACACTGGTATTTGCAATCTTTTACCTGTTACCGGGCGATCCTGTTCTATCCATGATAGATCCAACATATGCCACTCCTGAAATGATAGAGAATTTACGTATCCAATTAGGATTAGATCAGCCGTTTTATATTCAATTTGGTCATTATCTAGCAGATATGTTACGTGGTGATTTTGGTGTATCTATGGTCAATTCTGATCCAGTACTACCCAAAATTATAGCGAATTTTCCTTCGACATTGATTTTAACTTTAGCGAGTACGTGTATAGCAGTGTTGATCGGTGTGATCCTCGGGATATTGTCAGCTGTTCATCGTAATGGGTGGATCGATATTCTGGCTCGTACTATTGGATTGTTTGGTATTTCGATGCCGACATTCTGGTCAGGGATTTTGCTAATCTTAATCTTTTCAATTCAACTGGGCTGGTTCCCGGCGATGGGTTCTGACGGTATATCTACTCTGGTGTTGCCGGCGATCACGCTAGGAATCGTTGGAGCAGGATTTGTGATTCGTATGGTTCGCAATAGTATGTTAGAAGTGCTAAGTGAACCTTTTATCACTACATTACGGGCAAAAGGAATCTCTCGTCATGTCATTTTGTATAAGCATGCACTGCGTAATGCTTTAATTCCTGTCGTGACTGTAGTCGGTATGCAGATAGGAGAAATGTTAGCAGGAACGGTAGTTATTGAGACTGTTTTTTCAAGGCAAGGAATAGGGCGTATTCTCGCGGATGCGATTATGGCGCGCGATATTCCGGTAGTACAGGGGGTTGTCTTTTTTACAGCTATTCTCTATGTCGTTATTAATCTACTTGTTGATATCTCGTATACCTATATTGATCCTCGTATTCGGCGGTCACTCACATAATTAATTTTAGATAAGATCGAAAGGAGGATATCGATGAAGCAGATCACACCATCCGCTACATTAACAGCAGACTGGGAAGCAGAGCAAGCTCAATCTAATGTCGTCCAGAAGTGGTCATGGCAAGCAGTTGCCAATCGTTATATGTGGTATGGCGCATTGCTAATTATTGCATTTATCATATTGTGCGCGCTTGTACCTCAGTGGATCGCTCCATACTCGCCTGTAGAAATGCTAGCTGATCGCATTTTACAAGCACCGAATATGATCAATTGGTTCGGAACAGATTATTTTGGCAGAGATGTATTCAGTCTAGTTGTGTATGGTGCCCGGGATTCGTTATTAATTGGATTCAGTTCAGTCGTCATAGGTGTACTTGTAGGCGTATTGCTAGGAACGCTAGCAGGGTATAGAGGTGGCATACTGGATACGATGATTATGAGATTGATCGATATTCTGATGACGATTCCGGGGGTATTATTAGCATTAGCGATCGCTGCTGCACTTGGTCCCGGGCTTATCAATATTATTATCGCTATCTCAGTATCAGCGATCCCGGGGTATGCACGCGTTATACGTGGACAAATGGTAAGTTTGCGTAGTCGTGGTTATGTAGAAGCTTCTCGTTCGCTGGGTGCTTCGGGTCTACGTATAGTCTGGAAGCATATCCTGCCTAATGCAGTCTCACCGATTCTCGTAATGGCTACGTTAGGTCTGGGTACATCGATTCTTACAGGGGCAGGGCTTAGCTTTCTGGGATTGGGAGTGATTCATGAGATTCCAGATTGGGGTGCATTGTTATCTCAAGGCAGAGGTTATCTTACTGTTGCATGGTGGATCTGCACATTCCCCGGTCTAGCGATTACTGTATTTGTACTGGCGATCAATATTATAGGAGATGATCTTAGAGATCGGTTAGATCCCAAAAGCTCTTATCTAAAATCCTAGACGATGCTTATGTCTATGCAATTATGCAGTATGCAAAATTAGAGCGTATACGCTACACCGAAGTCCATCAGAGGATACGGTTGTAGCGTATACGTTTGTTTGAGTTCAAAAATATTGTTTCTTTCTTGACTGTAAAGGGGAATAATGACAAGATTTATTGCATATCCAATAGAGCAAAAAGAGGGGGAAGGCTATGGAGTACTTTATCGCTGTACTTGTACTACTTTTAATGATTGGTATTTCTAATATTTTGAATCGTCTGGTTCCGCTGGTTCCAGTACCTTTATTCCAGATTGCACTCGGGATTATCGTCTCGATTGTAGGCGTAGAGTTACCTCTTGATCCTGAGCTGTTTCTTGTATTGTTTATTGCACCATTGCTATATAACGATGGACGACGAACACCAAGAGATGAATTATGGAATCTGCGGGTGCCGATTATCGCACTAGCATTTGGTCTTGTATTCGCGACGGTGTTGATTGCAGGTTATGCGATTCATAGTCTTATTCCAAGTATTCCTTTACCAGCGGCTTTTGCATTAGCGGCTATTTTGTCGCCGACAGATGCTGTTGCGGTAGGTTCACTTGCCAAGCGTGTACATTTACCACAATCGATTCATCGTCTATTAGAAGGTGAATCTTTACTTAATGATGCTTCTGGTCTGGTTGCTTTTAAATTTGCAGTCGTTGCTACTGTCACCGGTACTTTTTCATTATGGCAAGCTTCATTTAGCTTCATACTTGTAGCGCTTGGTGGACTGGCACTTGGAGCATTGATGTCTTTTATTCTTATTCGTTGTCAGGTGTGGTTGCGACGCTGGGGCATGGAAGATATTACAGTTCATGTATTATGGCAAATCTTAACTCCATTTGTTATCTACTTACTGGCGGAAGAAATTGGTGTATCCGGCATCTTGGCAGTTGTCGCTGGCGGTATTGTGCATGCAATGGAGCGGGATCGTGCTGAATCGGTACAACTCAAAATGCAACTGGTATCTACCAGTACATGGTCTGTGCTTGTATTTGTGCTAAATGGCTTGGTGTTTATGATACTGGGCGTACAGATTCCAGAAGTGATGGGTACGATATTCCAAAATGTTAATTTCAACAATGGGCGTGTACTAGGTTATGTAGTACTTATTACGTTACTTCTATATGTACTGCGCTTTATCTGGATTTATGCTTTCTGGAGTGTTCGTTATTTGTTACAGACACCTTCTGAATCGAATCGACCTAGTCTGAGAGGAATATTGTTAACTTCTTTATCTGGAGTTCGAGGAGCATTAACGTTAGCTGCTGCTTTCTCTATTCCCTATGTGCTTAATGATGGAACAGCATTTCCTGAGCGGGAATTGATCTTATTTATTGCAGCAGGTGTTATTTTGCTTAGTCTTATATTAGCGAGTATCTTCTTGCCATTATTATCTTCTGATCCTGAGCCTGTCGTCACACTGGCAGATAAAAAGAAAAAATCAGAAAAAGATATTCGTCTAAAAATTCTAGAAGCGGCTGTACAATCGGTTCATTCGAATATGAATGATTCCAATCAGGAAGCCGCCCGTAATTTGATCGCTGAAGTTAAAGGATATATGTCCAAAAGCGATGCGTTCCAAAAGCGTATTATGGAGATCAACGGCATGGGACCTCAAGAGATGGAAATTTATCTACACGGTATTCATGCAGAACGAACCGAAGTAAGACGATTACGTGATCGTGGTGAGATTACAGCAGAGATGGCTATGACTTTTGAATATCGATTAGATCGTCTGGAGACGGTACTTCGAGATCGATCAGATACAGGGATTGTAGAATGTCTGGACAAGTGGAAAGGCATGATCCCACTGAACAATGTAGAACATCCTGAATCACTCGAACCTCAAGACGAGGCCGCGCGAACGCATATGCTGAAAAAGTTAAAATTGCATACATCGATTGCTGCGATAGAATCTATTCAAAAACATATCAATCCAAGCAATCAACTAGCTTCAAATTAAAATTATCGCCCGCTATGAGAAAGTGATCCATGCTATTCAATATCAGACAGGGCAGGCGTTACCCGATATTACACTGGATAAAGGAAAGCTTGATCTGATTACAACGGCTATCCAGAATCAGCGCGATAAAGTACAAGAGCTGTATGAAAGTGGAGAAATTGATCGTCAACATGCTCGTAAAATGCGCCATTTTGTTCAAGATTTAGAGAAATGGATACTGATGGAAAATTGAAAATATGTCAAATTTAAGACAAAACAAAAATTTTACAATAAATGGTTATCAAATTCGGTTATCTTAATCCAGGGTTGGGTAAGTTATGAATAGGAAGTAGTCGATAGATACATCTTCTACATTACAGAAGATTAATACAAATGAAACGTTTATCCCGAAGCATGATCTAGTAATATTTAACGTTATGCTTGGGGATAAACGACCTATTCATTTGAAAATAGAGAGAATGAGAGCAGCAATTGTTCTACTATGGACTATACTGTGCTTATTTTGTGCACAGTTAAAAAGTGGATCGTTCTTTCTACACCTATGTCAATCGATTGTGTTCCTCATTTATTACTAACTATTATTCTACTGGAGGTAACATCATGAAAAAATCAACGACTTTTAAAAAACCTATTTTTGCTTTAGCTACATTTGCAATTAGCGCGTCTTTGCTTTTACCAGGTGCCGCTTCAGCAGCAGAGTCTTCTAACATGAATGACAGTTATAGTTTGGGAAGCAACGGATACTTAGCTAATACAGGTTGGGCGGGTATGAATACGACTAAAGATACAATGACAGGTGAGAATCAAGATTCTGCACAATCGATTTTCTATGATACCAATTCCTCTTTCGGTTATAACTGGGCTTATGCCAAAGATATGACAGGTACACAATATTCACCAGCGATCTCTTATGGTTGGAATTGGACACCAGGTTATGAGAACGCAGGTAATTTCCCTGTACAAATTTATAAAGATAATGAAAACAGACGTAACAACAATAGTTCAAGCTCTAGCTCTCGTCAAAGTCAAATGAAAGATATTGATACTTCTGTAAGTTATTCTACAGAAAACGCAACAGGGGATTACAGCACTGGTTACACTGTATTTATTCATAATACACAATGGGCTGGAGCAGAATCTAAACCATCTGCGATTGTAAAATTAGTAACATCTACTTCACAAAATGCTTCTACAGTCATGGAAAACAAAAACGATTCTACCGCAACTACCAATAAAGATATGACCACAACGACAGCAACATGGGGTGAATCTCTAGGTACAGTGAGTCTAGATGGCGCTAATTGGGATGTATACCGTAAAGGTATGAATAGCGATATGGAAGGTCAATCCAACTTTAATACGATGGATGGCAATGTGTACACATTTGTTAGAACAGAAAATGCAGATAGCGTAGACTTAAACATTTCTGACTTTATCAAAAACTTGCTAGATCGTAATGAATTGAAATCTTTTGATTATGTAAGTGGCGTGAAATTCGGTACAGATGTAATGAGTGGTAACGGTAAATTAACAGTATCGAACTGGTCAATCAACGCTCAATAACATACTTTTGATTCTAAAATAGAGTCTATATGTTAAAATAAAATGAAGTGCTTTTCTTGCCTGAGGGTAGGAAAAGCACTTTTTTTGTGCTGATAGAGTATATATTTATTAATGGAATTATATGGTAATTAGGAAGTAGAAAAGTAAGTCTATTCTAAAGGGATATAACTTATTCCGCATAAGCATTTATAAGTGTCATTATGATATATAAAAAAACCGATGAAAACGTTAACAATTTTGAAATTATAAACAATTAAAATCCATAATTACCAATTTACACCAGTAAAAACTTTAAGTATAATCAGCCCTGAGGAGGTGATTCAGAAGGGGAACAAGCAAGCTAATCCAGAAAAAAGATAACGCTTACTTTTGAAATGGGTAAACACTATCCAACCAAATTACTTGAGAAAGAAAGGTGAATTTTTTGAAATCCAAAAAAAGTATCTGGCAAACATTGAAATACACGATGGCCGTTTCACTATTAACTGGAAGTCTTTTACCTATCCTTTCTACACCGGCTGCTTATGCCGAAGCTCATGTCGATAATCCGTTTGTTGGCGCGACTGCGTATGTGAATCCTGATTATGCCAAAGAAGTTAATGCCTCAATTGCGAAAGTAAGTGATGCTTCACTCAAAGCAAAAATGGAAACCATAAAATCCTATCCTACATCGGTCTGGTTAGATCGGATTGACGCGATAGGCGGTGGTGCGAACAATGCAGGTCGTCTTAGCTTGGAAGGTCATCTGGATGCTGCGTTAGCACAGAAAAAAGGAAATACACCAATCACAGCAAGCTTTGTTATATATGATCTTCCTGGACGCGATTGTCATGCTTTAGCATCCAATGGGGAACTGCCTTTAACACCGGCAGGCTTAGAACGATACAAAACTGAATATATTGATGTGATTGCTGATATTTTCGCTAATCCTAAATATCAAGATATTCGTATCGTCAATGTAATTGAACCGGACAGCTTGCCGAATCTGGTAACCAACTTAAATGATGCACGTTGTGCTCAAGCAAGCTCGACAGGTATCTATGAAGCAGGCGTTAAATACGCATTAAACAAACTTCATGCAATTCCAAATGTATACAACTATCTAGATATCGGTCACTCTGGCTGGTTGGGTTGGGATAACAACCGTACAGCAACTATCTCTTTGTATACCAAAGTCGTTCAAAGTACTACAGCAGGTCTGGCAAGTGTAGATGGTTTTGTCACTAACACAGCGAATACTACACCGCTTAATGAGCCAAATCTGCCGAATCCTGATCTGAATGTCGGTGGACAACCGATCAAATCGGCTAAATTCTACGAATGGAATCCATACTTTGATGAGACCGACTTTACAGGCGCTTTGTATAACGGTTTTGTCGCTGCCGGCTGGCCAAGTAGTATTGGATTCTTGATTGATACTGGACGTAACGGATGGGGTGGCCCTAATCGCCCAACAGCCGCTATCGGAAATGATATCAATACGTACGTCAACTCTGGACGTGTCGACCGCCGCGATCATCGTGGGAACTGGTGTAATGCAAGTGGAGCAGGTCTTGGGGTAGCTCCAACTTCAGCTCCGGGCGCTCATTTGGATGCTTATGTATGGGTGAAACCTCCAGGAGAATCGGATGGTTCTAGCTCACTAATTCCGAACAATGAAGGTAAAGGATTTGACCGCATGTGTGATCCTACCTTTACTACAGCAGATGGCGTGTTAACAGGGGCTTTGCCTAACGCTCCAATCTCTGGTGCATGGTTCCATGATCAATTCGTTATGTTGATCAACAATGCTTATCCAGCTGTAGGTGGTTCTACTACAACGCCTACAACTCCTCCTGTAACTGCGCCAACGGCACCAACAGGTGTCAAAGCAACTGCTGAAGATAGTCAGGTCAAATTAAACTGGTCTTCTGTCACAGGAGCAACAAGTTATACTGTCAAAAGAGCAACCAGCGCTACAGGTGCTTTTACAACTGTAGGGGCTAATGTTACAACCACATTATACACAGACAAAGCCGTAACCAATGGCACAACGTATTACTATGCTATCACTGCAAATAACACAGTAGGTTCGAGTGTGAACTCGACTGTAGTGAGTGCTAAGCCACAAGCTACGACCACTACACCACCGACTCCTACAGATCCAACTACGCCAACACCTACACCTGTCGGTGATCTAGTCGTACAATATCGTGCAGGAGATACCAATGTTAATGATAGCCAGATCAAACCTTATTTTAATATCAAAAACAATGGTATGGCTGCTGTCAATCTTAGCGATCTCAAATTACGTTACTATTTCTCCAAAGATGGATCGGCTGATATGACAGCTTGGGTCGATTGGGCGCAAGTGGGTCAAAGTAATGTAACGACTACATTTACCCCTAATTATGTCGAAGTTGGATTCACTTCTGGAGCTGGAGCCCTTCAACCAGGATCGCAAACAGGAGATATCCAGCTTCGTATGGCTAAAAATGATTGGACTCCAATGGATGAAAGCAACGATTATTCATTCGATGCTACCAAAACAGCATATGCTGATTGGAACAAAGTAACACTATACAAAGGCGGTACATTAGCATGGGGAGTAGCACAATAATCAATCGTATTCACTCCTAATCATGCTTGAATTAACAGTATAATCAATAGCAAAAGACCTTACTCCTATAATGGATAAGGTCTTTTTTTACGCATATATAGAAGCATTCTAATTGTTATACATAATCGGTCGGTACAGACAACAGAAATTGAGGGAGATCTGGCAGGTTCTCAAGTGGCATCGGATAACTGATCCAATATCCTTGAAAATCGTTACAACCTAACTCTAACAACTTTCTCCATTGATCTTCTTCTTCAATACCTTCAGCAACCACATGCAACTCCAAAGCTTCTGCCATTGCCAGCAATGCTTTTAATACAGGAGGATTCATCTGAGCTACAAAAGAACGATCTATTTTGATATTATCGACCGGCAGGCGGGTTAATGTGCTCAATGAAGAATAACCGGTACCAAAATCATCTATCGAAATCGTATATCCTTGCTCACGTAACTGAAGTAGAGAAGAGCATTCACTAACGGTATCAATCATAGCCACACTTTCTGTAATTTCAAGATCAATATACTGAGGATCAACTTGTTCTTCTTGCAGAATCTGATTAATACGATCTATAAAATCAGGCTCACTTAACTGGATTCTAGAAATGTTAATCGCAATCTTAGTCTGTTGTCCATACTTGGCTTGAACGATAGCAAGATCATGACAAGCCTGACGAATCACCCATTCGCCTATAGGAATAATCAGACCTGTTTGCTCTGCTATCGGGATAAAGTCAGCAGGCGAGACCATATATTTATGATCTTTTTTCCAACGTAGTAATGCTTCTACAGCTACCACTTGTTTTTGTTTGTTCCCATAAATCGGCTGATACAGCAGTTGTAATTCTTCTTTTTCGAGACAACTATTTAATGCTAACTCATAATTAAAGCGAACAACCTGTTCATACTGCGTTTTTTCACAGAATAAATGATGTTTGTTACGACCGTTTGTTTTGGCATGAAAAAGCGCAATATCTGCACGTCGTAACGCAATAGAAATATTGATATCTTCTGAGAAATAAGCAATACCTACACTCACATTGATTTTGATCTGACGATTGTTAAAGGTGAACGGTTCATTCATTAAAGAAATAATAATCTGAGCCATCTGTTCAGGATGTTCTTGTTGACGATTAGACACCAGTATAAACTCATCCCCGCTAAGACGAATACTGATATATTCCGAACTGAAATTACGTTTAAGTCGACCTGCCACTTCGACCAATAGAGCATCGCCGCTTTCCATGCCAAGTGTATCATTTACATATTTGAGATTATCTATATCAAACATAAATAAATACGCAGGGTGAGTAACAAACTCATACAAAAAACGTCGATTTAATAATTGAGTCAATTCATCATGGAAAGCATAATACTGCATTTTTTCTTTGTACTGATGGCGTTCTTCATAGCTTCGAGTAATACAGACTAGATGAGTGATCGTCTGATTCTCATTGAAAATAGGCGAGATAATGCTATCTCCACTTAACGTTCCTGTAGGTAACAAATGACCTTCATCAAAACGTACACTTTGCGCTTGTACCAGTACTTTAGAATATTTGTTATGCAAATACTGAGCCATTTCATACTGATTGCGTTCACTATAAAGATCGAAAAAGTTTTTTCCGATATCCTTTTTCGAGATTCCACTGAACAATTCTGCTTTTCGATTAACATAACAATATACAAATTGTCGATTTTGGACAGCCATAATATACACTAGATCTTCCATAGCATCAAAAGCTAACTTAAGAAGCGGATGAATCAGTGAATCTTCGCTATTCATTTAGGTCCACTCCTTTACCATACTGATCATAATCTTAAAATTATTTTTAATATATACTAGGTTTAATCGGTATGTATAGAGCAGATATGAAGAAAAGGTTAACTTCTTTTTTTAAATGAATTGTTCCAAATTTGATTGTGTTCTTCTGAATAAGGGTATATTACTATAGATATGTGTATTTTAATCTGTATAAAGGAGTGTTATACATGGCACAAAAACTACAAGGAACAGTAGCATTAGTTACAGGAGCAAGTAGCGGAATAGGGGAAGCAACAGCTAAATCTCTAGCTGCACAAGGAGCAACTGTAGTCGTGGTAGCACGTCGTAAAGATCGTCTGGATCAATTAGCTACAGAAATTAGCGAACAAGGCGGTTCTGCTTTTGTTATTGAAGCAGACATTACAGATCAAGCCCAAGCTCAAAAAGCGATTGAACAAACCATTAGCAAATATAATCGTCTTGATATTGTAGTCAATAATGCAGGTGTGATGTTATTGGGGCCAGCAGAGAATGCTCCTGCTGAAGAATGGGAACGCATGGTATCTATTAATGTGAATGGATTACTGCATATCTCTCATGCTGCTTTACCACACTTACTCAAAGCCGCAGAGCAATCTGATCGTCAGGTCGCTGACTTGATCAATATTAGTTCAGTTGCAGGTCGTCGGGCTGGTGCAGGTTCTGCTGTATACAATATGACCAAATTTGGAGTCGTTGCATTTAGTGAAGCGTTACGTCAAGAAGTAACAGGTCGCGGTGTGCGTGTAGGATTGATCGAGCCAGGTGTAGTACAGACCGAGTTGTCTTCTCATGTACGTTCTGAAGTAATGGAAGATATGGGCAAACTATTTGGTAATATTACACCACTAGAAGCACAAGATATTGCAGATGCTATTGAATATGTGGTGACTCGTCCCAAACATGTGGCTATTAATGAAGTGTTGATTCGTCCGACACAGCAAGAATTTTAAAAATCTGTTAATAACATATATAATGTACCATATTTGTATAAAAATAGGCACCCTATTTATAAGGTGCCTATTTTTGCTATGTTGTTGTGCATTTCTTTTACAAAAAGATAGATTATTGATCAGGAATAGCTTGCAGTAATCGAGGCAGACGGATTAATAAAAATATACTTCGTCCCAGACCGAATGCGATAAAGGCTAACCATAATCCATGATTACCATATATCGGTACAGCTACCCAGAGAACTACTAGAAACAATACAAACGAAATGATCATCGAGTTGCGAATAGGAGCTGTTACAGATAGCCCTGTAAATAAACCATAGAATACCAGACCTGCACCTGTAACTAAAGGAAATAATAATAACCAGAAGCTATATTCATTCGCAAGTGCAATCGTGGCCGCTGAATCTGTAAATAATCCTAATAACGGTTCATGGAATATCCAGTAGAGTAGCACAATGAGTAGAGCGGGTAGAAATGAGCTGTACCACGACCACCGAATGGTCTGCCGTAACAGCAGTGGATTACGAGAACCTCCAGCTTGTCCAGCGTAGATACTACTGGCATTGGCAAAGCCATCGAAAAAGTAAGCCATAATATAATGGACTTGCAATAAGATCGCATTAGCTGCCAGCATTTCAGGTCCAAACGAAGTACTATTCGCTGTAAATATATTGAACATAGCCAATAAGCAGATTGTACGGATAAATAGATCACTATTTACACTAATCATACGCCGCAATGCTTCGCGATTAAACACGCCTGCTTGAGAGATCGATCCCCATTTAAAATAAGGCGAGCGCCAGATCAATACAATTCCGAACACCAGACCCGCTATCTCTGCAATCAATGTAGCAGAAGCTACACCTGCGACTTGCCAGTGGAACACATGTACAAATACAATCGCCAGAATCATATTAAGCACATTAATACCGATCTGCAAAAACAAAGTCTGCCTTACATGTGCCATACCAATAAGCCAGCCTAGAATAACATAATTAAGCAATGTAACCGGAGCGCCCCAGATACGAATATGAAAATAAATAGAAGCTTGCTCACGAATATCAGCACCCGGTCTGATCCATGCCAGTACTCCTTGCAAAATAGGATACTGCAACACAATAAAAAGGACACCAATAAGGATCGCAATAATAGTAGGGCGTACCAGTTCAGAAAAGCCCCGTTCTAATTGTCCGGCTCCTTTGGCTTGGGCTGCAAATCCAGAAGTACTTACTCTCAGAAAGCCAAATAGCCAGTATAACGTATTAAAAATAAGGGTACCAATCGCAACGCCACCTATGTAAATACTACTTGATAAATGACCAACAACAGCGGTATCTACAGCACCAAGTAAAGGAGTAGTAACTGTAGAAATAATTAACGGAATACTCAAAGCAAGATAACTACGATAATGTAATGGAGTAGAAGATTGTAATGGTTTCATACTTTTGTTATACCATAAATTAATCGAAATAACTACGATTAAACTATAACTCTATGTAGTGATCTAATTTATAGATGAAATGATTGTATATCGTTAACAAATGTGATATTAATTAATGATAACATAAACAATTATTTTGAAAGCGTACTCATTTTAAAGTGAAATCATATCCAATAGAACCTATCTAAAGGAGAGAATACTTAATGTCTACTGTAAATAAAGTGCTGAATACGGTTACACCTAAAGAAGTTCGTATCGTAGATGAATTTTGGACAAAATACAATGATCTGGTGCGTCAGGTAGTGATTCCTTATCAATATGATGCGCTGCATGACCGTATTGCTGATGCTGAACCTAGTTATGCTATTCAGAATTTTGAAATTGCTGCCGGTCGCAAAGAAGGGCAATTTAACGGCTTTGTTTTTCAAGATACAGATGTAGCAAAATGGATTGAAGCGGTTGGCTATTCGTTAATGACTCATCCTGATGTAGAGTTAGAGCGCTTGACCGATCAAGTGATTGATCTTGTTGCAGAAGCACAGGGTGAAGATGGCTATCTGAATACATATTTTACAATCAAAGAACCGGATAAGCGCTGGACCAATCTAGCCGATTGTCATGAACTATATACCGCCGGGCATATGATTGAAGCAGGAGTTGCTTATTATCAAGCAACAGGTAAAAAGAAACTGCTGGATGTGGTCTGCCGTCTAGCAGATTATATTGATACTGTATTTGGAACAGGTGAAGGTCAATTACGCGGATATGATGGTCATCAAGAGATCGAACTTGCGCTTGTTAAATTGTACCGTCTTACAGGAGAACAACGGTATTTGCAATTGAGTCAATTTTTTATTGATGAGCGTGGACAACAACCTAACTTTCTAGAACAAGAATGGGAGCAACGGGATCGGATTAACTTTTTTGTAGGTAAAACAAATGACATCAATCTTCAATACAGTCAGGCACATGTGCCGGTACGAGAGCAAAAAGAAGCAGTAGGGCATGCTGTTCGAGCGGTCTATATGTACACAGCGATGGCTGATCTTGCTGGATTAACAGGAGATACCCGTCTTTATCAAGCATGTCAGACTTTATGGAACAACATGGTACACAAGCAAATGTATGTGACTGGAGGGATTGGTTCTACTCATCATGGTGAAGCATTCACGATCGATTATGATCTGCCTAATGATAGTGGATATTCGGAGACTTGCGCTGCGGTAGGAATTGTCTTTTTTGCGCATCGGATGTTGCAGATTGAAGCCAAAGGCGAGTATGCTGATGTGTTAGAGCGTGCGCTTTATAATACAGTGATAGGCGGAATGGCACAGGATGGTAAACATTATTTCTATGTGAATCCATTGGAAGTATGGCCGTCTGCTTGTCATCATAACCCAGGCAAGCATCATGTGAAGCCTGTTCGTCAGAAATGGTTTGGTTGCTCTTGCTGTCCTCCTAATATTGCACGTCTTGTAAGTTCATTAGGGCAATACATCTACAGCACCAATCAAGATACGATCTATACACATCTTTATATTGGTGGCGAAGCAGAGTTAACAGTTGGTGAGCAATCGGTTGTGATCCAGCAAGAAAGTGGATATCCATGGAATGGGGCAACACGCTTTTCATTCCAATTGGAACAACCACAATCTTTTACATTGGCTTTACGTTTACCAGGTTGGTGCAAAAAAGCTTCGCTAACGATCAACGGTGAGTCTATTGAATATCAATCACTTGTACAGGATGGATATATCTATATTCAGCGAGAATGGTCGGTAGATGATCGTGTAGAGTGGAATATGGAGATGCATGTGCAAGTGATTCATAGCCATCCTAGATTGCGCGCTGCTTCTGGCAAAATTGCTTTACAACATGGGCCACTGGTCTACTGTCTGGAGCAAGCAGATAATGGAGAATTAATCTCTGCACTATCCATTGATCCAGCGCAATCATTAACGACACGATTTGATGCTGAATTATTAGGTGGAGCTGTGGTGATCGAAGGTACAGCGACTCGTGAGCTGACCAGTGATTGGGATGACCATTTGTACCAAGACAGTCCTCCTACCATTCAGGAACAGCCTTTTACAGCGATTCCTTACTTTCTCTGGGCGAATCGTGGTGAAGGCGATATGGCTGTCTGGATTCGTAAAAACTAACCACATAACCCAAGAGGTACGATATATTAATGTCGTGCCTCTTTATTTTGCAGAAAATTAGATGAAAAAATGTCAAATTATCAAAAAAAGCGAACGTTTGTGCTTATTTTTTAGTGTAAACTATTGTATCGATATCAAGTTAAATGTAAAATAGAATAGAGAAGTGTAAAGGGGGGTTTATTTTGGCTAAAGCAAAGGTAGCAAAACGTCCAACACGGGATGAATTTGCACTAGAAGAAATTGGTAATCAACTTACTGAAGCCTATCAAGAGAAATCGGAAATTTTGCTGACAGTGTGGGGTGCAGAAGAACCTGTACGCGGTCAGATTGTAAATATGGATCCACGTACAGGTCGAGTACATGTACAATATGAAGAAGAAGTAAACAAAGTGAAATTTATGGATATCATGGGTGTGAACTATCCAAGAGATTAAATAAATACCTTTGACAAATCCTTCATAACCAGAATATACTAGCATAGTCGATAGTCGGCTATGCTAGTATTTTTTCAGGAGGATAATCATGCCATTTAATCAAGAGCAGAACCCGTTAGGTTTGTTATTATCTCGAACCTATTTATCCTATAAGAAAAAAGCATCTCATTTATTACTTGATTATGATATTACTCCAGAGCAATTTGGTGTACTTAATAATCTGGTCAGTCATGATGGTATCTCACAGAAAGCATTAGCAGAGTTAAATTCCAAAGACCAGACCAGTATCGGCAAAACATTGGATCGTCTGGAAAATAAAAAATTGCTAACACGCACGGTTGATCCTTCAGATCGCCGGGCAGTATTACTACATTTAACAACAAAAGGGCACGAATTAATTCAGCAGACCAAGCCGATTATGCAAGAAGTGGATGATGAGATTAACGCATTGTTCACGCCGGAACAAACCAAGCAATTTATTGCGATGATCAATCAGACGTTTGAACATTTATCCCGCTGATTTTGTCAGCTGGATATTTTTTAACCTAATACATGCACAACCATTTATATCCTATGCATGTATTTTAAAAAAGAGAAAAGATAGTTGGAGGAAAACAAATGACTGTATTCAAAACGTTTAAAGATTTTTTAGGGATTACACAGACCAAAGTAGGGATTGTGTTTTCTATTTTTGTACCTTTGGTATTTTTATTATTTTGGATGACTGGATATCATGGAGCCACCGAACGAGTAGATCAACTGGTTGTTGGAATTGTTAATGAAGATGGACAACAAGGCGAACGCATTGCTCAAGCGATCACTACAGGTGTTCCCTATCAGACCCAATCTTATGATTCATTAACTACAGCACAGCAACAAATGGACAATGGTGATCTAACGATGATCATTTCGATTCCGGCTCATTTTACAGAAAATGTCGCATCGAACGGAACGACTCAAATGAATTATTATATCAATCAAGGTAATTCCGATATTGCCAAATCGATCGTTCAAAGTTCTGCTACGCAAATTTCCTCTACGATTGGAGAACATGCTTTTGCAGATGTTCATCAAGAAATCGTCACCACTAATATTGTCAAAACACATGATATTTCAAATTTTGCAATTTCGATGTTGCCGATGATTTTAGGTTTCGTCACATATGTTGGTGTAATGACCATGAATATCCAATTAAATATTGCATCTATGATGTTAAAGCGTGATCATAGTAAGTGGCAGATCTTTTGGGGCAGACAGATATTACTGCTTGTGATCTCTGTAGTCGCTTCATTCGTGATTACTACAGTAGCATCGCTATTTGCAGATACGGTTGCTTCGTTCTGGCAAATGTGGAGTTTTCATCTGTTGGTCTATATTTCCTGTATTGCTGTTACACAGATGGCATTCGCTTTATTCGGCAATGTCGCTCCATTATTCAATGTGGCGCTGATCCCGCTTCAGTTGATGACAGCCGGAAATATTATCCCTGCTGCTATGTTATCTCCTTTATATCGAAATATAGGATATTTTTTACCGGCTCCGAATGCTATACAGGGCTATTTAAGGTTAATTTATAGTGGGGCTTCTGTTTCCTCATTTGTGATTCACTTACTATGGATTGCTATTGTTACTTTTGGAATCACATGGATTCGTACAGCGCTGGTCAAGCCAGCTCCAAGCCCTATAAGTCATCCGGCAGGTAGCCACTAAGCTGAAGGGAAAGGCCAGTCTACAGCAAGACATTTGGTCAGATAGTTGCTTTGCAGGAATGCTCTATGATTTTTATCCAAAAAAAGCATCTATATTGCCAAATGTTACGACGCACTGAATAAGATTTTCGCGTATCAATGATCTGTACTATTCCAAAAGGAGGCGTTAACCATGTCATTATCACACATTCTCGTTCCTTATGATGGCTCAGAACACTCTCAAAAAGCGTTGGAAAAAGCAGTCGGTCTGGGAATAGAGCTCAACGCTCAAATTGAAGTATTGTATGTGGATTCGACTTCTACAGAAATCTTAGAACAGCCGTTAGTGATTCCTACTCATGAACTGGAATCTTATTTTGACCATGAAGAAGAGGATGTACGCCTTAATCTTCGCCGCTTGATCTCAACCATTCCGAATGCGCAAGCTACTGTTATTCAAGGAAGTGCCGGCAAAGGTATCGTTAAGTACGCTGATCGTATTGAAGCCGATCTTATTATTATGGGTAGTCGCGGATTAGGGACAGTGAGTGAATTCGTAATGGGTAGTGTTAGTCATTATGTAACGCAACGTGCCAAATCTCCAGTAATGATTGTGAAATAAACAAGTTAGATGCAATAACTGATGATTAATAAATAAAGATAGCCAATATCCTGTTCCTTTGGGAGAGCAGGATATTTGGCGTATCGTTTTACTTTGTAATCTTATGAGATTGTAGAGTATCTATATTCTTATACCGACTATTTCTAGATTTTGATAAATGATATTTTGATCGATATAAAGGATAACTTCTTTTGTCAGGCGAATAAGTAACACAGTAATGAAAACGTTAACATTTTAGAGGAGGATGGATAATGAAAAGCAAATTTCGAAGCAAATGGAGCACAATAAGCTGTATGTTGTTGGTAGGAGCACTACTAAGTACATGCTGGGGACAATCATCTTCTATACACGCTTCTGCAACCGCTTACAAATTTGATTTTGGCGCTAATGGTGTTACATCAGGATATACAGGCGTTCAAGCTTCGACTGCGTATAATGCTTCTACAGGATATGGATTCAATACACCTGCAAATATCAAAAATGTATCTGCTTCAGGAACAGGTATAGGTAGCGATGCTGTTCAATTTGTAACATTCGGAACGAAAAGTAATAATACATTTAATGTTGATTTGCCAAATGGATTGTATGAAGTGAAAGTAACGCTTGGCAATACTTCTCGTTCTAGTGTAGCAGCAGAAGGAGTATATCAGCTTATTAATATGACAGGTGATCTTGCCACCGATCAATTTCAGATTCCGATTACAGATGGTCAACTTAATCTGTTAGTAACAGAAGGCAAAGTAGGAGCAGCATTTACATTAAGCGCATTAGAGATTACTCAAGTCTCTACTAATCCTACAACACACCCTACGATCTATGTAGGCGGTGATTCGACAGTAGCTAACTACTATCCTTTAGCCAATAGTGTACAAGGTGGATTGGGGCAGATGTTATCTAAATTCATCAACCCAAATGATTACTTGGTACGTAATATGGCATCCGGTGGACAGATTGCACGTGGATTTCGTGATGATGGACAGCTTGAAGCAATTTTGAAATACATCAAACCGGGCGATTACTTTATAGTACAGCTTGGTATTAATGATACGAATGTCAAAAATAATACAACAGAAGCACAATTTAAAGAGATTATGCGCGATATGGTGAAGCAAGTCAAAGCCAAAGGAGCAACTGTTATCTTATCTACACCTCAAGGAAGAGCTACAGACTTCAATAGTTCAGGCGTTCATAATGCAGAAGGTCGTTGGTATCGAGCAGCTACCGTTGCACTAGCGCAAGAAGAGCAAGTGCCGTTAATCGATCTTAATGTACTCAGTTCTTCTTATTTCACTTCAATTGGTGCGAATGCAACACTTGCTCTGTATATGAATGGGGATACGTTGCATCCTAATTATGCAGGTGCTACGGAATTAGCTCGTATTGTAGTAGACAATATGAAAGCTCAAGGATTGTACTGATTGTGTAGTCGTCGTGTTGATTATTAGTGATAATGTATGATTCGATGATTGTATTTGCTATACATGACAATCATAAATAAAAAAAATCACCTGAACCTTCTTCGTTTGTTAACGTAAAAGGGTTTGGGTGATTTTTGGTGTAAGGATGTTGATACATAACTAAAGAAATTATAGTATAATACCTTAAGTATTGCTATGAAGTACTTTGAAAGGTAGACTATATACGATTAGCCTTTTAATGTTATGAATAACTTAATCCGATCTTTGGCTATAAAAGATCAGACCTGATGGAGGATATATTATGTTACTTATCGAACCAACTTTGATTCAACAACGAATCGACGATCTACAAGATCAAGATTTGTATATTCATTTGGAAATGACCACTGGAGCATATGCGGCTCATCTGGATAGTACGAAGCATCCAGCAGCAACCTTTATCAGCAATGCGACGTTACGTTATATTCATGGCTCTATCTCTGGTGAAGGTCCTTATCGTGTAGGGCTCAAAACAGAGCTAGGTTGGGTATATTCCGAAGGATTAACCCATTATGAAGAAACCGAGCAAGAGCGTCTTATTCTAGCCGGTCATGATACTCAAGGTAAATTAGTAGTTGCCTTGCAACTAAGTAAGGAGCCTTTCTAATGGACAATAATAAAAAAACAACATTCTCTCTTATTCCTGCTGATTCTCGTATCCTTGTCGTATTGCCACATCCTGATGATGAGGCATTCAGCTTATCCGGTACCCTTGCCAAACATATTGCTGGCGGAGGTCAAGTCACCTATGCTTGTCTAACTCTTGGTGAAATGGGACGTAATATGGGGATTCCTCCTTTTACAAACCGTATCGGATTGCCTACTATTCGTAAAGGCGAATTGGAAAAGTCTGCACAAGCGATCGGTATTCAAGATTTGCGTATGCTTGGTTTCCATGACAAAACGATTGAATTTGAAGTAAAAGAAGTACTAGATGGTACTATCTACGATATGATCGTTGAACTCAAGCCTGCATTGATCGTTACATTCTCTCCAGGGTATAGCGTTCATCCAGACCATGATGCTACAGGAGCGGCTGTTGTACGTGCAGTAGAACGTCTACCTCAAGCAGAACGTCCGTTATTGCATACGATGGCATTTTCTAAAAATTGCTATGCTGAGCTAGGGCAACCTGATATCGAAAATGATGTGAGTGATTATTTAGAAAATAAAATGAAATCGATCCAGGCACACCGTTCTCAATTTCAAGCGGTTGAAATGCTAGGTCAGAACCCATTAAAAGATAAAGAAATCAAAGAGCGTTTCGGTAAAGAACGCTTCTGGACACATCAGATTTAATATAGATCGTTAACATAAAAAAAGCAGTCATATTCCTTCCTATGCAAATAAGAAGGGGATGACTGCTTTTTATCGTTATTTAATTAATCCTTTAGAAACAAGAAATTCGTGAGCTACATCATCTTCGCGGTAACCTTGATCCACTTTAGCATTCATCATTTGCATATCTTGTTCAGTGATTTTGCCTTGTAATGCTTCTAAAGCGCCTTTGATTGCTGGATATTTCTCTAGTGTCTCGGAACGAACAGCTACACCTGCATCATAAGGTGGGAAAAAGTTCTTGTCGTCTTTAAGAACAAATAGATTATTGATTTTGATCTGACCATCGGTAGAGTAGACACTAACAACATCAGTATCATGTTGAGCAATCAAGCGGTACTTGATGCCTTGATCCATACCTCTAACATCTTTGAAGATCATATTGTATTTTTTCTTCAATCCAGGATACGTATCTGCACGATCAGTAAATTCAAATTCAGAAGCTAATTCGAGATTAGGCGATACTTTCGCTAGATCGCTAAACGTTTTTAAGTTGTATTTTTGCGCTGTTTCTTGATTAACAGCTAGAGAATACGTATTACTAAATCCAAACGGAGCAATAAATTGCAAATCGTCTTTTTTCATCAAACGTTTGGCACTTGCTAATGTTCCTTTGGAATCTGTCGTCTCTTGCTGATAATAATTAGCAACAATCGTTCCTGTATATTCAGGGTACAATTGAATATTGTTATTTTGAAGAGCTGTCCAGGCAACACTTGATCCGCCTAGATTCACTTTACGATTTACTTTAATACCGGTACGGTTTTCAATCATATCTGCCATTAGATAAGCCAGTACAATATTTTCGGTAAAGTTTTTGGAACCGATAGTGATTTCTCCACCGGTCGTTCCTTCAGTAGCTGCCGAGTTGCTACAGGCTGTCGTTAGCAGAGCAGTTGTCGTCAATATACAGATCAATAACATGCTCAGGCGTTTATTTAGCTTCATCACTATTCCTCCTGCGTTCAGATTCCTTATCTCAATCCTCGTGGCGTTGTCCAACGTTCTACCAATCCCAGCAAGTAATCAAATACCAATGCAAGGATTGCCGCAGGAATAGCACCTAACAGAATAAGGGCATCGATATTACGAGTAATACCAAGGAAGATAAAGTCTCCTAAACCACCTGCACCTATAAACGCAGCTAACGTCGCTGTACCTACGTTAATAACAGTAGCTGTACGGATTCCCGCCATAATCACAGACAATGCAAGCGGAAGCTGAACACGGAAAAGGATTTGACGACTGGTTAAGCCCATGCCTCTGGCTGCTTCAATAATCGCTGGATCTACGTCTTTGATTCCTGTAAATGTGTTACGAATAACAGGAAGTAGAGAATACAAGAATAATGCGGCTACGGCTGTAATCGTACCAATCCCGAAGATTGGAATCATAAAGCCGAGTAGAGCCAGACCGGGAATGGTCTGCAAAATGCTAGCTACGCCAATAATCGGTGTACGCAGACCTTTGATACGTGCGACAAGAATACCTGCGGGTACACCTACCACAATAGCGATTAACATCGAGATTAATACTAATTTAATATGAACGCCAGTCGCTCCAAGCAGCTCAGGGCCACGAAGATTGAACTGACGGATAAATTGCTCCCACAACGATATGTTTTCCATTATACTTCGCCTCCAGCCCAGTGATTAGCAAACATCGTCAGCAAAGTACCACGAGTCACTATACCTACCAATTTTCCTTGTTCATCTACGACAGGTAGAATGCCGTTTTTTGCTTCTACTACATTTAATAGCGCATCTTGCGCTGTATCTGTTGGTTTTAATATATGAAGTACTGGCTTAATAATTTCGCCAATTGTTGCTACAGTGTCGATGTTAGCAAGTACATCGTATGCAGATACGACTCCAAGTAAGATCCCTTGTGCATCGGTGATCAATAATGTATCTGTTTTGCGTTGACGCATGAAAGTAATTGCTTTGGCAGGTGTACGATCCGGAAGAGAAGTCGATGGATCTTTACGCATAAGATCCGTAACCGGAATATACTCTGGATTCTGGTACAATCTGTTTTTACCAATAAATTCTTCTACAAAACCATGAGATGGTTCACGCAACAACATATCAGGAGTATCAAGCTGTAACAATTCGCCATCTTTCATAACAGCAATGCGATCTCCTAATTTCAAAGCTTCATCCATATCATGAGTAACAAAAACGATTGTTTTCTTCAGATCACGTTGCAAACGTAGTAATTCATCTTGCAATTGTTCTCGTGTAATCGGATCAAGTGCTCCAAAAGGCTCATCCATCAGTACAATATCAGGGTCAGCTGCAAGCGCGCGGGCTACACCAACACGTTGTTGCTGTCCACCGGATAATTCTTTTGGATAGCGTTTCGCAAATAATTCAGGGTCAAGCCCAACCAGATTAAGCATTTCGATCACGCGAGCTTTTTTCTTCTGTTCATCCCAGCCTTTAAGCTCAGGCATTAGCGCGATATTTTGCTCAATCGTATAGTGGGGGAACAATCCAGCCTGTTGAATAACATAGCCCATTGTACGACGCAATTTCACTGCATCTTGCTTTTTGATGTCTTTACCATTTACAGACAAAGTACCTCCTGTATGAGAGACGAGACGGTTGATCATTTTCATCGTTGTTGTTTTACCACATCCACTCGGACCGATAAAGACTAGAAACTCACCATCACGGATTTCAAAATTAAGTGATTTTACAGCTTGAAAACCATCGGGATACGTTTTGCTTACATTTTCAAATTTAATCATAAATTGTACTCCTTTATCTTATTTCTTTTTTTGTTTACGTTACCTTATAGCTGCTTGAATGTAAGCTATAACTATCGTATGTACAACCATTGACATTCGAATAATGATTCTGATCGAAAAAGGGGTGGGTTGATCATTAGTATGCTATTTCATATCAAAATGAACATAGTATAGCGTCACACGAAGGATACATCTTGCGAACAGTTCATCATACATATAACAATTAACTGAGCTCCATGTATTTAGACCTAATTTATTAATTTGAAACAATATATAAAGTCATAAATTTATGAAAGTAGTCGAAAAATGTCTAAAATAAGTAGGAAAAGTCTTTTGATTATTAAATGGATAACGCTTACAATTTAAGAGTAGTAGATACAATAAATTATTGAGGAAGGATGTTGAATATGGAACGAGTTTCTTTTGTTTTACATATTGATCCGCAAGATCAAGCACAATACATTGAGCGTCATCAAGCCGTCTATCCAGAGCTACTGCAAGCGTTTGGTGAGGTAGGGATTCATACGTATAGTATTTTTCTACATGAAGGTACTTTATTTGCTTATATGGAAGTGGACAATTATCAAGAAGCTATGGATCAACTGGCAGTACATCCTGCCAATCAGCGCTGGCAGCAATTTATGGCTGATATGTTAATTCCTAATCAGCAAGGAACGACATCGGAAGTGATTCCTGAAGTATTTCATTATCATTCTTAACCTACATTTCTATTCATAGACGATAGACAATAGTTGAAAGAACGCCTTCAGCCTGTCATGATTAGTGTTGGAGGTGTTCTTATATGAAATATGTTCATTTTAGTTATCAACAACAGCCGCAGATTGGGATTGCATTGGATGATGTAATCGTACCTATGTCTGCACTACAACGTTTTGCTTCTTCCTCACTATCCCTTCCTGTTATCATTGACGATCTCTGGTCTCAACCTGAACTACATACTCAGATTCAACATATTCTAGAACAACACACCACAGAACTTATGAATCAAGCGATAGCGGAACAAGATATTGAATGGCTTCCTATTGTACCGAATCCCGGGAAAGTAATCTGTATTGGTCTAAATTATCGTCGTCATGCAGAGGAAACAAATGCACCTATTCCGCAAACACCTGTAGTATTTAGCAAATTCTCTGATGTAGTCGCAGGTCATCTGCAATCAGTGCCTTTGCCACAATCCAGTACACAAGTCGATTATGAAGCTGAATTATGTATCGTAATCGGTAAGCAAGCAAGTGGGGTAAGTACAGAAGATGCCCTCGATTATGTTTTTGGGTATTGTGCGGCTAATGATGTATCTGCTCGCGATCTACAGATGCTCACCAGTCAATGGTTACTTGGTAAAACCTGTCCTCGTTTTGCACCGATTGGCCCTTATCTTGTAACCGCAGATGAAGTAGGCGATCCTAACCAGTTACAGATCAGTGCTTATTTGAATGGAGAGCAAGTTCAACATTCTAATACATCCGATATGATCTTCGATTGTCGTTATATTATTCATTATCTATCTCAGCATATAGTACTTCATCCTGGTGATATTATTTTGACCGGTACACCAGAAGGAGTGATTTTGGGACAGCCGGAACAGGATAGAGTCTGGTTAACGTCAGGTGATCAGGTCACAATTGAGATTGAAAAGCTAGGCAGGTTGAGCAATACATTTGTATCTGCTGAATAGCATTAAAAGATATTTTGTAAGGCACAGGAGGGATCGCTATGATCCAAGAAAATACCAAACTGAGAACACTAGGAATGTTTCTCAAATCACGCCGTCATCAATTACAACCAGAACAAGCAGGATTCAGTCATTCTTATGGTCAACGTAGAACCCCCGGGCTACGCCGGGAAGAAGTCGCAGTGCTTGCCGGTGTCAGTGCTACTTATTATACGTGGTTAGAGCAGGGAAGAGATGTGACAGCTTCAAGGGATGTAATTGAGAATATAGCCAGAGCGCTACAATTAACTCCTGATGAAAGAATACATTTGCTTCAGCTCTGGAATCCGAATGAACCTAAGACTATCTCTGATGTAACAAAAGCTTTGAGTCCGGAGTGGCAATTGATTATTAATCAACTTCATTCTCCAGCGATTATTACTAATCATATGTCAGAGTTTGTTTTTTGGAATCCGGCGGCAAATACACTATTTTCGAATCTAGATGAGATGTCACCCGAAGAACGCTTTTTTATGCGAATGGTGTTTTTGAATAAAGATTTTCGGAGTCGTATTGGAAATTGGGAAGAATATGCTATCAATTGCGTAGCTGTATATCGTGGTTATTATGATCGGCATCCTGAAAGTCTTTTTTTTAGAGAATTTGTACAGCGTCTCTGTCTGGATAGCCCTGAATTTGAATCGATCTGGAATCTCCATCGTGTTCAAATTCAAAAAGCATGTCTGTTACACATTTACATGCCTGATGCTCAGAAATCTATTGCTTTTGATTCCAATTCGGTCTCTACACTGGATAACAATCCAAATTATCATATGTGCATCTATTCGCCAGTATCGTAACAGTCCGTCTATCCGTATAGTAACGCTATATCTTATTTCTATCTATTTTCCAAACCAACACGTAGCTTACATGTTGCCTGTTAGTTTTTTTACTAGTATAAGCGTACTCTGGTTGTGTATATCAATAGAGGATAGGATATAGAAGGTAACCAATCTATGTTATGAATTGAATAGGAGGAAATATATATGCGCTATAATCAATTAGGTCCTAGCGGGCTATTTGTATCTGAATTATGTTTTGGCACAATGACGTTCGGAGGAGGAGCAAATTTTGATGTAGTTGGTAAAGTGCAGCAAGAAGAAGCAGATACTTTACTAGCACGTGCTTTGGAAGCAGGAATTAACTTTATCGATACCGCAGATATTTACTCAGAAGGCAATTCAGAAAGAATTACCGGACAAGCATTACGCAACTTGGGCGTCAAACGAAAAGAAGTGGTGATTGCAACTAAAGTTTTCGGAGTGATGGGGTCTTCTCCTAATCAGAAAGGTTCTTCTCGCAATCATATTATGGATGGTGTCAAAAACAGTCTGGAACGTCTACAAATGGATCATATTGATCTGTATCAACTTCATGGATTCGATCCTGCAACTTCTATCGAAGAATCGTTACAAGCATTAACTGATCTTGTACGACAAGGATTAGTTCGATATATTGGTGTATCCAACTGGGCAGCATGGCAGATCGCTCAATCTATCGGTATTTCGAATCAACATCGACTTGAAAAGTTCGTCTCTACGCAAGCGTATTATACCCTTGCTGGTCGTGAGTTAGAACGCGAGATTATCCCGATGCTACATAGTCATAATGATATGGGATTGCTTGTATGGAGTCCACTTGCAGGAGGTTTGTTAAGCGGTAAGTTCACCCGTGAGCAACAAAATTCTGAAGGCAGTCGACGAAATGAGTTTGATTTCCCGCCTGTAGATAAAGATCGTGCGTATGATATTATTGATACTTTGATCGAGATGGCTAAGCAAAAAGAAGCATCGGTAGCTCAGCTTGCTCTAGCTTGGTTACTACATCAGCGTGCAGTGACCAGCGTTATTATAGGTACTAAGAAAATGCATCAATTAGAAGATAATCTAGGTGCAGTCGATATTGTATTTTCTGAAGAAGAATTGCAGACACTCGATAAGATCAGCCAGATTCCTAGTGAATACCCGGGTTGGATGATGGATATGGTAAGTCAGGTAAGAACAGAACAATTGCAACAGGTACGTCACCCTCGTTCGTGATATACATTACACTGAAAAAAGGAATCCCAAGGTAATATACTTGTGGGTTCCTTTTTTTGTATGCGATATGTTTTGTCTTGGATACTACGATGACAAGTAAGCAGAAAACCGTTATGATAAAAGGAGCGGACATAAATAGAGATGAGGTCTATGAATGAAGGTAAGGGAATGGATAAATCACGATGGAATCCGGCGAATTATTGTGCTTGCGATTCTGATTCTGGTGATTTTTGCAATGCAAAGTATGATGAATATTATTTTACTTACATTATTGCTGACGATATTAATCGGTAGTATGTATGATGGACTAATGAAGTTATTTCAAAAGTTTATTCCTAATGTCTCACGTTTTTTTGTATTACCATTGGTTTATCTGATTTTGCTCGCTGTGATTGGTTGGGGCGTATATCGAATGGTGCCTACAGTGATTATGCAGGTGACTCAGTTATATCAGATGATTATCGAAGCCTATCGCCATCCTCACGAGAGTGAATGGAACCCGTACATTATTAACTTTTTGAATACATTAAATGTACAGCGTTTTATAGAGCCAGGCTTTAATGTGATTTTAAAAATTAGTAAATTAGGTTCTCAATTACTTATAGCATTATTGCTTAGCTTATTCTTCTTATTAGATCGTACGCATATTACACGTTTTACAGCTTCTTTCCAAGAAAGTAAGCTGGGTTGGTTTTTTAAAGAAGTAGGATATTTCGGTAAAATGTTTTTAGATACATTTGGCAAAGTCATTGAAGCTCAATTATTGATTTCATTGATCAATTGTATTATTACGATTATAGCGCTCTGGTTTATGGGTTTCCCGAACTTGTTAGGGTTAGCACTAATTATCTTTATGTTAGGCTTAATACCGGTTGCAGGGGTGTTTATCTCGCTTGTGCCGTTGGGATTGATTGCATTTAGTATTGGTGGAGTCAAATATATTGTCTATCTGCTGATTCTGGTGGTTGTGATTCATGCGATTGAAGCATACTTCCTTAATCCGAAATTGATGTCCAGCAAAACCAATTTACCTGTTTTTTATACGTTTGTTATTCTTATTTTTTCCGAGCATTTTATTGGCCCATGGGGATTGATTATAGGTATTCCGTTATTTGTATTTTTCCTCGACTTGATCGGAGTGACGCGTAAAAAGAGAGGCACAGAATAAGCGATTTGTTCTTACAAATGATCGGATCGTTGTAGTATATTTAAAACGTTTATGCTGAATATAACAGCCATAAGCGTTTTTTATTTTTACAAAAATTTTACATATAGGATTAGCTTTTCATTATAGAGCATGATATCCTTATAAACATATCGATCTACTTAGGTATACAACTATTCATATTTGGAGGGATTTTATATGAGCGTCAATTCACCAAAAACATCAGAACTATTTACACCTTTTCATACAACTAACTTAGAATTGTCCAATCGGATCGTTATGGCTCCGATGACACGTAATTTTTCACCTAATGGTGTACCTGGAGCAGATGTAGCAACTTATTATCGACGTCGTGCTGAAAATGAAGTTGCGTTGATTATTACGGAAGGTACAGCGATCAATCATCCTGCGGCAGTCTCTTCTCCTGATATTCCTGTTTTTCATGGTGAGGAAGCGTTAAATGGTTGGGCAGAAGTCGTCAAACAAGTTCATGAAGTCGGTGGCAAAATCATGCCGCAAATCTGGCATGTAGGTATGGCACGTCCGGTCGGCTCACTACCGAATGTAGAAGCTCAACCGATTGGCCCATCCGGTCTTGATATCAACGGTGAGAAAGTAAATGAACCGTTAACAAAAGATGAGATTCAAGAAGTGATTCAAGCGTATGCTCAAGCGGCAGCTGATGCCAAAAGAGTAGGGTTTGATGGTATAGAGCTTCATGGAGCACATGGTTACTTAATCGATCAGTTCTTCTGGTCACAAACGAATCAACGTACCGATGAATATGGTGGCGATCTAGTAGCACGTACACGCTTTGGTGTAGAAGTGGTCAAAGCATGCCGCGCTGCTGTAGGGCCAGATTATCCAATCGTGTTCCGTTTCTCCCAATGGAAAATGAATCATTATGATGCTCGCCTTGTTGAGACAGCAGAAGAGTTAGCTCAATTTTCACAACCGCTGTCTGAAGCTGGCGTTGATATTTTCCACTGTTCGACTCGTCGCTTCTGGGAGCCTGAATTTGAAGGTTCTGACCTGAATCTTGCAGGTTGGACGAAAAAAATCACAGGTAAACCAACCATTACTGTTGGCTCTGTTGGACTAAATCAAGTCTTTTTGAGTAATAAAACAGAAGATGTATCTGAAAGTATTCGTCTGGAAGAATTGGATGAAAAATTAAATGCAGGTGAATTTGATCTCGTCGCTGTTGGTCGTGCATTGATTGGCGATGCAGCATGGGCTACCAAATTACATGAGCAACGTACCGATGATATCAAAACATTTGATCAAGAAGACTTGAAGTCTTTGAAATAAATAACGTTATCGAAAAAGAGCAACCTTGTTACTAAGGTTGTTCTTTTTTTATATAATATGCAAATACCACATTGAATAAACCCTCTTTTAGTATCCATAAGTCATTTTTATAATATGAATGTAAACTTAACTCCCTTACTGTGTAAAATCAGACTAAAATATTACCCATTTATTTTGCTTTTTTTACAAAATAGCTTACTTTTGAATATATTTCCATGATAATATGAGTGAGATATCTATTCTTTCAGTACATAGGAGGCAAAACATGGTAACACGTAGTGGAATGAAATCAAGATGGGTAAAGTATGCGTTGATGGTGGCAATTGCTTTACCTATGCAAACAGGATGGCTAGGCGGATTAACAGCTGTTCATGCAGAAGGCCCAACTGATCCCGCTCCATTTATCGCGGCTAAAGTGGTTAACGACAATGATGGTAAAAAAGTATTGTTCGATAATAGCCATGCTCAGACAGCAGGGGCGGCTGATTGGGTAATTGATGGAGGTTTTTCTGATTTTGCAAACGCATTAGCTAATGATGGTTACTATGTGAAAGAACTTCGCAAAAGTACACCAATCACTTATAGTGACTTGAGCGATTATGATGTATTTGTTATTGCAGAGCCTAATATTCCGTTCAAAACAACAGAACAAGCAGCAATGAAACAATATGTTGAAAGCGGTGGCAGTATTTTCTTTGTAGGCGATCATTACAATGCAGACCGTAACAAAAACCGTTGGGACGGATCAGAAGCTATTAACGGTTATCGTCGTGGTGCGTGGGAAGATCCAACAAAAGGCATGAGCACAGAAGAAAAAAATTCTGCGGCGATGCAAGGTGTAGTGAGTTCAGATTGGTTATCTGATAACTTCGGGATTCGCTTCCGTTACAATGCACTAGGAGATATTAATGCTAACCAGATCGTAGCTCCGAATCAAGCATTTGGTATCACAGAAGGTGTAAGTAGTGTAGCGATGCACGCTGGCTCGACACTTGCAATCACTGATCCTGCCAAAGCAAAAGGAATTGTATATTTGCCAGAAACGAATGCGTCTTGGGGAAATGCAGTGGATCAAGGGGTATACAACGGTGGCGGTATTGCTGAAGGCCCTTATGTAGCAGTTTCCAAATTAGGAGCAGGTAAAGCTGCATTTATCGGAGATTCTTCTCCTGTTGAAGATGCTTCGCCTAAATATCTACGTGAAGAAACAGGCACCAAAAAAACAACCTATGATGGATTTAAAGAAGTAGATGACGGCGTATTGCTTGTTAATACAATCAATTGGTTGTCAGACAAAGAAAACTATACGAACTTTAGTCAGGTAGATGGTCTGCAATTGGATCAACCGACAGCATTGTTGCCAATTGAGACTCCACAGACGTCTACAGAGCCTCAAGCAGAACCATGGGCAGCTCCAGCAGCAGGTTACAAATGGTGGGATTCTTCTACATTCAAACCAGGTTCATACGGTAGCGCCGTTTCGGTTACTACGCCAACGTATAGCTTAGTACACCAAGCTGAATTGCCAAATGCAGAACCTTTCCAAATTCGTATTGTAGCTGATAATTTAGCAGCGAACAGCACAGTGACCGGTTATAGCAGTGGTATTTACTTAACCGGTGGTACGCAGGTTGGTCAAGTACAGAATCCTGATGGTACATGGCCGACAGCATACGGCTACAGTTCGACGTATAGTCTAACAGCAGATAGCAAAGGTCATGCGTACAAAGATATTACAGTACGCGTCAAACCAGGTACAACAGGCACAGCAAGTCTGCGTTTACGACTAAATGGTAGCAACCTGATTACTACGCCGGTAACGATAGCCAATGTTCCTGCTGAGCCATTGCCTGAAGAAAATGGTGGAGAACAGCCTGCACCCGCATTAACAACGATTGCCAATGCTCGTACTCAAGCAGAAGGTAAACTGGTCACGATCGAAGGTGTAGTGACTACTGAACCGGGCGCTTTTGGTGGACAAGCTTTTTATTTACAAGATAAAACAGCAGGCATCTATGTATACCAGAATCAAGCTGGATTTCATCAAGGTGATGTGATCAAAGTAACGGCTCCACTAGCACTGTATAATACAGAGCTAGAGTTAACGGATCCGGTAACAATTGAGAAAACAGGAACAGCAGCATTGCCTGTGGCAACAACAGCAGTCGCTGTAGATACGTATAATCAAGGACAATTGGTACAATTAAAAAATGTACAGATCAGCAATATTGCTGCCGCTACACCTACAGGTTCTTTTGAATTTGATGTAACTGGCAATGTATATGGCGATCAACCTGTAACAACACATGCTCGTGTAGATGCACGTACAGGATTAACTCAAGCTGATTTTGCTTATCAAAATGGACAATTTGTAGATATCACTGGAGTAGCAGCTATTTTCAAAGGTGTATTCCAATTGAAACCAAGAAGTGCAGCAGATATTACAGCAGTTACGAGCACACCTCCTACAGATCCTACCGATCCAACTGAACCGACAGAACCACCTGTTACTGATCCATTAGCTACAGACGTACCGGGAACACCTGTATTAACGGATAATAACGGACACGATACAGGGCTTAGAGATGGTAACTACACGATCACTATGAATATGTGGTGGGGCAATAATGGTTCTACGTACAAATTGTATGAAGGTGATCAAGTGATTAGCAGTGGTAAGCTTGCCGATCAATCACCAAATGCACAGACTGTACAAGCTGATATCAAAGGGAAAGCTAACGGTTCTTACACGTATACGTTAGAATTAACCAATTCATTCGGTACAACAAAAAGCCAGCCTTTAGTTGTAAAAGTAACGGATGCTTCTCCTGCTCAACCTGTGTTGTCCAATGACAACTGGGATGGAGACGGTAACTATCAAGTAAGCATGAATCTATGGTGGGGAACAAATGCGACAGAATACCGTTTATATGAGAATGGTACACTAATCGATACTCAATCATTAAAAGAAGGTACTCCACAAGCACAACATGCAATCAGTGGAATCGCTAATCGTCCAGCAGGTACGTACGAGTATGTGACTGAATTGGTTAATGCTTCCGGTACAACAAAAAGTAATACGATGACAGTACAAGTTACGAAATAATACGATTTGATCTATTTTTCGCACAAATAAATGAACACAAAAAAGCCTTGAACGTTACGGTATGCATCTAGCATAACAGTGTACACGTTCAAGGCTTTTTCTATTAGCTAATACAGATGAATCTATACGCTTTACTGTATTATCCTTGTACAACAGCGACTAACAATACAATCCAACCCGCTATAAAGGCAAGTCCGCCTAGAGGAGTAATCGCCCCTAATTTACGAACACCTGTAAAGCTAAGGACGTACAAGCTGCCTGAGAATAAAATAATCCCTATACAAAGCAACCAACCGGCGGTTACTGCAAGAGTAGAGTGGGTTAGATTCTGTCCAAGTGTGCCTATCAACAACATTCCCAGTCCATGTGCAATATGGTATTGTACACCTGTTTCGTATACTTTCATCATATCAGCGTTGAGCTTCTTTTTGAGCGCATGTGCACCGAAAGCTCCAAGAGCTACAGCCAGAACCATCATGATACAACCGATGATCAGTATCGTTTGCATTTTATCCACCTCCAATAGACATCCCTATATCTTTATTTATAATTTACGTAAGTAAATATTTTGAATCGTATGATTGGCTTCCTTTTTCAAAATCAGCTGTGCGCGTCCTTTGGTAGGAAGAATATTTTCATGTAGATTTTTGGCGTTGATCGATTCCCATGTATGATGAGCCACTACAGTCGCTTCTTCTTCAGATAGATCAGCAAATCGAGAATGGAAGTACGAATCTGGATTCTGAAAAGCAGTCTGACGTAACAATTGGAAGCGCTCTACATACCAACGAGCAATATTTTTCTCTTCTGCATCAATAAAGATCGAGAAGTCGAAGAAGTCACTCACGAATAAGGGACTATCCTTTTTCACTTGTAGTACATTAATGCCTTCTACAATTAGAATATCAGGATGATCAATAACGCTTTCCTCATCAGGAAGAATATCATACGTTAAGTGTGAATATTTGGGTGCTTTTACTTTCGGTTTACCGGATTTCACTTCTCCAATAAACTGAATTAAGCGCTTAATATCATAGCTTTCAGGAAATCCTTTACGGTTCATAATCCCATTTTTCTCTAACACAGCATTTGGATATAGAAAGCCGTCCGTAGTGACCAGATCGACTTTGCGATGCGTATCCCAGCGAGTAAGAAGGGTCTGGATTAAGCGAGCAGTGGTGCTTTTTCCAACAGCTACACTACCAGCAATACCGATAATATAAGGCGTTTTGCGGGCTTTTTTCTGCAAAAAAGAAGTGGTTAACTGATGGAGCTGTTGAGAAGCACCCACGTAAAGATGAATCAGATGAGTCAGCGGTAAATAGACCTCTTCCACTTCTTGCAGAGAGACCTTTTCATTTAATCCGCGTAGCTTTTCTAATTCAACCTCGGTCAAAGATAATGGTGTATCGTGATCTTTTAAGGAAGCCCATTCCTTGCGATCAAATTCGATGTATGGCGAATATCGTTTCATGTGCTCTCACTTTCTGAGAATTTTTTTAATTCTAGTGTACCAAACTTTACAATGAAAAACCTCTAAAACGTTTATGACATGTTCTGTTGACCTTCCAAACAGTGAAGTTAGGCTAAGTTTAATGATAATACTAACAAATAGCTTACATCAATCTTGCTTCTTATATATTGAATAGACTAAGGTAGATAAAGACTAGATATAGAAATGAAGTATACTTACTTTCTTGATACTAAGATAATGTTCATTTCTCGATATACATAATGGTAATATAAGTATACATTGGTTTATTTATATTTATAAAAACGTACATTCAACCTATCCAATACAGATTCATTTTATAAAAAACTATGCATGATGATCTTATGATGACAGGCTATAAGGAGGAACTATTTTGTCCGAAAAATATAATCATTCCCATTTTTCCCATCAGGACAAATCTACATTCAATCTTGAATTGCATACCAAATCCTTATTAAGCGATACATCCGTTGTGCATACTCCTGCTTCTTTTGCCAACATGTTAGATACGCTTGAAATGATGCCTTACCGCAATATCAATCTTTCTGTATATGAAGTTCGTAAAAGTCTAGAAATTGCGAAATCTCTTGATGTAGAAGACCTGATTATTCGTACTCAGCTTATCCATGCCGATATTATGGGCAGACAAGGTAAAATTGCTGAAGGCGGACGCAAAATTCGTAAAATCAATAAATGGGCTTTGGATCATAACCATCATTATTTGTTAGCTCGCAGTCATCGATTACTGGCTGCTTTTTATAGACGTATTGGAGATAATGAAAGTGCATTAGAAAATGCTGTGATTGCTTTTAAATACTTGCCAGAGGACACTTCACTGCCGATTCGTGCAGATCATCTGATGACGCTTGCGTTAACACTGGATGAGGTAGGGGCATATGAAGATTCGGTACATCGTTTTCAAGAAGTATTAGAGATCGCAACCGCTACGAATGATTTTCAAATTTCGATGTTTGTTTTAAATAATATGGCCTATACCCAGTATGAACGTGAAAATATTCCTGAAACGTTAGAATTAATCGCTCAAATGCGCGAATTAAGTGTTAAATATAAAGTGCCTTTAGAAGCGCAACAATTAGATACGATTGCTGTGATTGAGATTCAAGCCGGTCGTCCAGAAGAAGCGGAGAAAACATTGCAACCGATGCTTCATGAACCTGTAGGAACGCGTAAGTTAGGAGAACTGGCTACTTTACCAGAATGTTTGTTAACGCTAGCCAAAGCGCAACGTCTACAAGGCAAATTAGAAGAGTCTGAAAAAACGCTACGAGAAGCTGCACATATCTCGGAAGAACATGGACTGGCACGTCTGAGTGTTAAAGTCAGACTTGAACGTTCAGAATGGTATGCGGCTTCTAATCGGTATCAAGAAGCTTATGAAGAACATCGCTTGTTTTTTAAAGAAAATGAAACATTGCGTTCCACTCAGCGCGAGACCCGGGCACGTATTTTACAAATTGTATATGATGCAGAAGAAGCCAAACGCGATAGCGAGTATTTTAAAGAAATGGCGCTACGCGATCCTTTGACAGGTCTGCATAATCGCCGCTTTATGGATGTGCATATGAACAAATTGTTAGAGCGTTGTATTCTGCTGGAGCAACCTCTGACTGTCGCTATGATCGATCTGGATTTTTTCAAATTAATCAATGACACATTATCTCATGAAGTAGGAGATATTGTACTGGTTCATGTCGCGAAAATCTTATCGCTTACGATTCCTTCAACTGCTGCTGTAGCACGTATAGGCGGGGAAGAATTTGTAGCTGTATTTCCAGAAACAGATCTCAAGCAAGGTAGAGTATATGCCAATATGTTGTGTGAAGCGATTCGTTCAGCAGATTGGAGTCCCATTACAGGCAACTTACCGGTGACAGCAAGTATCGGTATTTCTACGATTACAGATCAAGCTCAATCCAGTGCAGAATTACTGGCTTTAGCAGACCATCATCTGTATGAAGCGAAAAAAGCAGGTCGTAATCAGGTGATTTGCGGAGAAGATGTATTACGAAATATAGAATAAATTGAATTATATTTAGTTATTTTTAATAAATAACTTATAATTAATAACAATTAGGTGTATACTATAGAGATAGTGAATCCATAACACCATCCATAATTAACAAGAAGGAGGTATTCATTATGTCTGAACAACACCAACAATCAGATTCATCACATTCTACAAATAAATTAGGAAATATACCCATATCTATACTTGATCTTGCACCGATAACAGCAGGAGCAACAGCATCAGATGCTTTTAAAAATAGCCTTGATATGGTACAACATGCTGAAAAATGGGGATACAATCGTTACTGGGTAGCAGAGCATCATAATATGCCAGGGATTGCGAGTTCTGCAACTTCGGTAGTGATCGGTTATTTAGCGGCTGGAACTTCAACAATTCGTGTTGGTTCAGGTGGAATTATGCTTCCTAACCATGCTCCGCTTGTGATTGCAGAGCAATTTGGTACGCTTGAATCTATGTATCCAGGACGGATTGATCTAGGTCTTGGACGTGCACCGGGTAGTGATCGTCGTACAACGCTTGCTTTGCGTAGACAATTGGATAGCGGAGAAGACTTTCCAGAATTGCTGGAAGAATTAACTTCCTTTTTCGATGCGTCAGCGACTTCTTATCATGCACCGATTCGTGCTGTACCGGGTGAAGGCTTGAGTATTCCGATCTGGTTATTAGGTTCTAGTGACTTTAGTGCACAATTAGCAGGTCAAAAAGGATTGCCGTTTGCTTTTGCAGGTCATTTTTCACCTGATTATACACAGCGTGCATTAGCCGTCTATCGTCATCATTTCCAACCTTCAGCTATTTTGCAAGAACCGTATGCTATGGTCGGTGTGAACGCGATCGCTGCTGATACAGATGAAGAAGCAGAATGGTTAGGTACGACTATGCAACAGCAATTCCTTAATATTATTCGTGGCAAAACAGGTCAAGTTCAACCACCTACAGATATGTCTAGCAAATGGACACCTTATGAACAAGATGCTGTAGAAAAACAACTACGATCGACAATCAAAGGTGGCCCTGAAAAAGTAAAACAACAACTAACACAATTTATTGCAGATACAGGAGCCGATGAATTGATTGTGACAGGAATGTTATATGATCATCAAGCTAGACTACGCTCTTATGAAATTATTAGTGAAGTGGCAGAGATTCGTAACACTGTAAATAGTTAATTATTGGGTATGATCTATAGAACGAATAAACCGGCGATATGCTTTCGGAGCAGAGCCGGTTTTTCTTTTGAATAAATGATGAAAATAAGATACATCATGGTAGCCGACTTGCTCGCAAATATCACTTATTTGCTGATCTGTCGTACGTAATAGATCACAAGCTGCTTGAATTCGTAACATCTGTACATAATGAGACATCGATGAACCGGTATGTTTTACAAATAACCGATGAAGCTGACGAACACTAATCTTCATTTTGGCGGCAATCTCTGATACTGATATCGACTGATGGTAATGAGTATGAAGTTCGTGTAGAACATCCTCCCATGTAGAAGAAGATGGTGGTAGTAAGACTTCGCTTTCAGTATCTGATCGATGCAACAACAGTAAAATTTGAATAACATACGTATACACAGCCGTTATCCAGCCTGCTCGTTCGCGATGATACTCTTCGTATACCTGTTGAAATAACCGATGAAATTCTTGAAATCGATCATAACTATAACGATACTGCTGATCAGTTAACAAAGGCTTTAGGACTTCACTCCCCGGATACGTAGACAATACCTCTAATAACGAATTGGCATCGAAAATACAATTATACACAATCAACGGATCAGCATCGCTAGCAGGCGATGGACGGTATACATGCGATATGCCCATCGGCAACAGAAAAAGGTCTCCTTTTTTGACAGGAGAAGAGACGCCATTGATCACATGACTGCCTGTACCTTCACTGACATAATTCAATTCCAAAAAATCATGCACATGTTCATGAAGTTCATACGATTCGGCTACCCGATTAATATAGATTGGGATGTCTTTCGTAAAAAAGTAATCACCTATTAGCGTATCGATTCTACGTTTGATCGTCATCGTATTATTTCCCATCCTTTCTAATGTCCGATTTACCACTTGAATATGTCTGAATAGCCCATTTTAAACGCTTACAACTATCGTATGATAAAAAAGAAAGCATCTCAAGTGCGCTTATTGAGAGCATAAGCATCTATCTTAACGATTGAAGGAGCGTGTATCGTATGGATCATCAGTCTGCTTCAAATAATGGATTAGAAGTGATACAACTGCAATGTGAATATCGTACTCACTGGTTAGGTAGCGATCATCTTCGTCCTCAATTTAGCTGGATTATTCAATCTAATCAACGATCCACAATGCAGTATAGCTATCATATACAAGTTGGATTGGATAACGAGGATTGGACACAACTGCTATGGGATTCAGGAATCGTCATTAGTGATCAATCGATTCAAGTCAAGTATGCAGGTTCACCTTTACAATCTCGCACGCGTTATTATTATCGTGTACAGATTCAAGATCAACAGGGAAGAACGTCAGCATGGAGTGAGATACAGTGGTGGGAGACTGCTCTGCTAGATCATACAGAATGGCAAGCGCAATGGATCACTCCTGAAGAAGAATGGCATCATCCGCAGTTAGAATCTGTTTTTCAATTACGTAAATCATTTACATTAACTGAAAATATAAGTTCTGCGCGTATTTATGCGACAGCAGCAGGATTATATGAGCTGTCTATTAATGGGACTCGTGTAGGCGATGAATGGTTCACACCGGGATGGACTAGCTATACTCATCGTCACCAATATCAGACTTACGATGTTACAAAGTATCTACAAGCAGGAGATAATGCAATCGGTATCAGTCTAGCTGATGGATGGTATACCGGTCGTCTCGGTTGGGAAAATAAGCGTCAGCATTATGGAGAACACAAAGCATTATTGTTACAACTTCATGTTCGTTATGAAAATGGCAAAGAAGAGATTATCGGTACAGATACATCATGGCATAGTGCACCTAGTCCAATAACGTTAGCATCTATTTACGATGGAGAACATTATGATGCTCGCTTAGAACAACCAGATTGGGATCAACCTGGCTACGATGATTCTTTATGGTCAGGGGTAAAAGTAGCCGAATTGCCTTATGATTATCTGATCGCTCAAGAAAATTGGGCGGTTCGTGTTACAGAAATACTGACTCCTGTAGAAGTGATACATACGCCTGCCGGAGAAACGGTATTGGATATGGGGCAAAATATGGTCGGTCGCATACGTGTAACAGGTATAATACCTGCCAATACGCACTATGTTATACATCATGCTGAGATTTTGGATCAACAAGGTAACTTTTATCGGGGTAATTTGCGAACTGCCAAGCAAGCTGTTCATTATATCGCTAATGACCAACAAGACCGTAAGATTAATCATGCGCCACGCTTTTCATTTCAAGGCTTCCGTTATATCCAGATTGAAGGATTAGATCACCTTACCGATCAGCAACTATTGGAGATGGTCACAGGAGAGGTCATGCATTCGGATATGCCGATTGTAGGTTCATTTGAATGTTCTCATCCTCTGATTAATCAATTACAGCGTAATATTGTATGGGGACAGCGAGGGAATTTTCTTGATGTGCCTACAGATTGTCCGCAACGGGATGAACGCTTGGGTTGGACAGGGGATGCACAGGTATTTATACGTACAGCTGCGTTCAATTATAATATCGCTCCTTTTTTCCAAAAGTGGTTACGTGACTTGAGTGCAGATCAACGTTCAAATGGTAGTGTGCCTTTTGTTATACCTGATGTATTAAGTGTACTGGACGAGGAAAAAGGAGATACTGAGCTCCCTGCTTCAGCGGCATGGGGAGATGCGGCTGTAATCTGTCCGTGGGTTATGTATTTACATTATGGAGATCAGAACCTATTACAAGAACAATATAGCAGTATGAAAGCATGGGTTGATTACATTTACAATCAAGGTAGTCATCATTATCTCTGGAATACAGGATTTCATTTTGGAGATTGGTTAGCTCTGGATGCCAAAGAAAATAGTTATATGGGAGCAACACCTGTCGATTTGGTTGCGACTTCTTATTTTGCATATTCTACCCGAATTGTACGGGATACTGCTGTAGTATTGGGAGAAGCAGCAGATGTGAAATTATACAGTGAGCGTCTGGAGCAGATTATTCAGGCATACCGTCATGAATTTGTGACACCCGCAGGAAGGCTAGCTGCGCCGACTCAGACTGCACATGCGCTAGCGTTAATGTTTGATTTGTTAGAAGAACGTGATCAACAGCGTACGGCAACCGAATTGAATAATCTTGTGATCAAAAATGATTATCATTTAACGACTGGATTTGTAGGGACACCGTATCTATGCTTTGCTTTGTCAGATCATGGACACCACGCTACAGCGATCAAATTATTGCTTCAAGAGCAATATCCATCCTGGTTATATCCTCTTTCCAAAGGAGCGACCACGATCTGGGAGCACTGGGACGGCATTAAGACAGATGGCTCATTCTGGCCGGATGATATGAACTCGTATAATCATTATGCTTATGGAGCTATTGGAGAATGGCTGTATCGTTATGTGGCTGGACTAGATATGGACGAAAGTATACCTGCCTACAAAAAAAGTAAAATTCATCCGCGATATGGCGAAGGAGAGATTACTTCTGCCAGTGCTATATTGGAATCTGCTTATGGCAAAATTCAATCTAGCTGGATTGAGCAGGCGGATCAGCGACAGTTAGAAGTAATCATTCCTGCTAATACAACCGCTGATATTGTACTGGATCATGCAATATTGTCCTCTATTCAAGAAAACGGTCAGCTATTACATGAGATTGAAGGCATTCATAATATACAAGAAATGCAAAGCACAATCATCATAACGATCGGCTCCGGTCATTATCATTTTGTATACCAATATCAGCCGATCACAACATTAGTATAAATACGTATTCCACGCCGCCCAAAATAATGCTCAAAAGCTCTGTTGCTTCGATATAGAACAGAGCTTTTTGCTATCCCTCTATATGCTGCGATGGTTGCAAAAGTGGCATCGCTATACAAGCACTGTTATAATCATACGCAATGTGTTAACGATTCATTGATAAATTTACAGGGTAAAACATGCATAAATTTACAATAAAATTAATATTGAGACGATGATACAACGTGCCCTCTCAGCACAGAACCAGAAGTGACTGCTGTTCAGATGTTGAGCAATAGTGTGTTTTCTGGCAAAGGAGCGAAAGAGATGAACACGAGAGATTATTATTTTGATAATTTGAAATTTCTTCTGATTACGCTAGTAGTAATCGGTCATTTGATCGAGCCGTTAAATGAAGATCCGCTACTACGACCGATTTATTTGATGATTTATACTTTTCATATTCCACTATTCGTACTGATATCCGGTTACTTTGCTAAAAATATCGGTAGTGGTGATTACTTGAACAAAGTGATCAGTCGATTAATCGTGCCTTATTTGCTATTTGAATCGTTATATTCCTTATTTGATTTCTGGATCTATGATCGAGCAGAGTTGAAATTTTCTTATTTTACTCCGTACTGGTTGATGTGGTTCTTTTTTAGTATGATTTTGTGGAAAGTAGCAATGCCTTATATCATTCGTATTCGTTATGCTTTGCCGATCGTAATTGGGATAGCGATACTAGCAGGATATGCTAATGACGCACAATATTATGCTAGTGTGTCACGGACGCTTGTGTTTTTCCCATTTTTTCTCATCGGTTATTATTTAGATAAATCATGGATTGATCGATTACGTACAACCCGGATGCGCATCTATTCAAGTATTGGATTGATCCTTACGTATGTAATGATCTCTTCGTATGGATATAAGTACAAAAAAGAATGGTTTTTTGGAAGCTTTTCGTATGAATCGTTAGGGCATGACGAATGGAGCGCAGGTATATATCGGATCGCTGTATATGGTGCTGCTGTGTTGATTGGAGGAATGATAATGATCTTAATTCCTGAGCGCCAACTTCCATGGATATCAACCATGGGAACCAACACACTGTATACATACCTGCTCCATGGATTTATTGTGTTAGTACTGACAGCCAGTGATTTTTATACTCATTTTACAACGACGACCGAAAAGTTACTGTTAATTCCTTTCGGGATCATATTAACGATGTTGTTATCATTTAGCAGTATTCGTTTTCTATTCAAATGGTTAGTTGAACCTAAAATGAAGTTATTATTAAAGCATCATCCAAGTCGTTCTAATCGCAGTAAAAGCCAAACAGGGTAAACCAGTCCTCAGGAGGAACTATGGAAAATATAATCGTGCAGCAGATACAATGGAATACAGATCAATATCGTGCATGTCTAGCATTGCGTGACGAAGTATTACGGCAACCTTTGGGGCTCAGTATATGGGACGATCTCTGGCAAGAAGAAGGTAACGATATTCATATCTGCGCGACTCTGGAGCAAGATACTATAGGTGTTCTTTTATTGCGTCCAATCGATCAGCAAGTCATCCAGATGAAGCAAGTCGCTGTAAGTGAAGCTGTTCGAGGTAAGCAAGTTGGCAAAAAGCTAGTCGAATTAGCAGAACAGATCGCTATAGCAAAAGGATATCGTACGATCATTTTACATGCACGTGAGAATGCTATTCCTTTTTATAAGAAACTTCATTATTCATCAGTTGGAGAACCTTTTACAGAAGTGGGTATTAATCATAGTAAAATGATCAAACATATCCAGTAAATCAATAAAACGTTAGTGAAGTATCGGTATTCAGAGCAGTAGAATGTTCTGTTGCAGGTATTTTATTAACGTTTTTTTGTTAGGCTTGAAAGCAGATTACAGAAGCATGTTCACTAGACGACTGATGTATAAGGAAGATATGATAATAAAGTGTGAATTAGAACGTATACATTGGATAAAGAAAGGAAATGATTATGTCAGCTATTTTATATTATAACGATTCATTTTTGAGAGAATGGACAACAATGATTGTAGAACGTCGTGAACAAAATAATCAGTACTTTGTTCGGCTGGAAGAGACTGCTTTTTATCCGCACGGTGGAGGACAGCCTTGTGATACAGGGACGATCAATCAGATCGATGTGTTAGATGTTGTCAAAGAAGGCGAGTATATCTGGCATCAAGTGTCCCAATTACCAAATGATAATGAAGCGCAATGTCAATTGAACTGGGAACGTCGATTGGATCATATGCAGCACCATACCGGACAACATTTATTGTCGGCTACAGCATTACAATTATTCAATGCACCTACACTCAGTTTTCATTTAGGGCAAGATATGGTCACGATCGATATTGATCGTAAATCAATGAATGACACTGAATTAGCTACACTTGAACAAGCAGTCAATCAGCGAATTTACGATAATCTAGCTGTCAGCAGTTATTTTGTTAATGCAGAGCAATTAGCTCAATTACCTGTAGTGAAAATGCCGAAAGTGACCGAGGATATCCGCATCGTCGAAATAGAAGGCGTCGAATACAATACTTGCGGAGGAACGCATGTGTCACGTACCGGACAGATTGGACTTATCAAACTATTCAAAGCTGAAAAGCAAAAAGGCAGTATCCGTATCTATTTCAAATGTGGTGCCCGTGCACTTGCTGATTATAATGACAGTCTGCATATTTTGAATACGCTTGCTACCAAATTTAATACAGGTCGCAAAGATATCTTGGAACGCTTTGGCAAATGGGAAGAAGATCAACAACAACTGAAAGCTGAATTAGAACAATTGCGTAAAGCTAACGATACTTATGAATCCAATCAATTATTATCTCAGATGCAAAATCAACACATAACACATATATTTGAACACAAAACATTATCAGACTTACAACGGATCGCCGCTACGCTGATCGCCGAGCAAGAAGTGACAGTGCTGTTCGCAACATTAAGCGAATACAAAGTCTTTTTAGCTCAAAACGGTCATCCTCATTTAAAATGCGGTGCTTTTTTCAAAGAACATCTAGCTACTTTTCATGGAAAAGGCGGAGGAAGTGATCTTTCAGCGCAAGCTACCTTTACTTCTGAAGCTGATCTTATCGCATTTTATGAATTTGCACAGCAACAACTTCATCTTGCTCGTTAATTTAGATGTATAGTGAAGAATTATTGCTATACGTTTATCAGCAGAACTGATAAGTACTATAAGGCATTCTGATTGGTAGTGAATTGACCGTTACATCGCACTATGATAAGTTCAAAGGAGTAAATTAATTCTGATCACAATACTAGGAATTAGTATCGCAGGATGCTACAGATGGGGTGGATATTGTTGGAACTTCAAGTGATGAATAGTCCTTTTAATCAAGAGCAGGTCGATCTGCTTAATCGTCTTCTGCCTACACTTAATACAACACAACGTATTTGGCTTAGTGGATATATTGCAGCATTGCCTGAATCAGCGGCAGGTCCGACAACAGCAAACGCTGTTGCTGCGCCAGTAGAAACAAGCAATGGACAAGCAACCGTAACCCTTTCCAAAGACGTTACAATCCTTTTTGGATCACAGACCGGAAATAGTAATGGTTTAGCCAAAAAAATGGCGAAAAAATTAGAAGAGCAAGGTTTTCAGATTACACTTTCATCGATGGGTGATTTTAAGACTAATCAGTTGAAAAAAGTAGAAAATCTGCTGATCGTGGTAAGTACACAAGGAGAAGGAGATCCGCCGGATAATGCGATTCCTTTTTTTGAATTTGTGCATAGTAAAAGAGCGCCTCAATTAGATCATGCACGCTTTGCAGTGCTTGGATTGGGCGATACGTCATATGAATTCTTTTGCCAGACTGGAAAAGATTTCGATAAACGCTTAGAAGAACTGGGTGCAGAACGTCTTGTACCACGCGTCGATTGTGATGTGGATTTTGAAGAACCAGCGACAGCATGGATGAACGATGTACTGACAGCTTTGACGCAATCTGCGGAGACGTCTAGCCCTGCTGTAGCTGTAAATTCTTCGGCTACTGCTAGTGTAGCAGTAGAGTCTGAATATACACGTACCAATCCTTTTCAAGCAGAAGTGCTCGAAAACTTAAATCTTAATGGACGAGGTTCCAGTCGGGAGACCCGTCATATAGAACTTTCATTAGAAAGTTCTAACTTAGAATACCAACCTGGTGATAGTCTGGGTGTGTATCCACAGAATCATCCGCAACTGGTAAGTGACATTATCTCTGCGATGAACTGGAATAGTGATGAAGTGGTTACGATCAGCAAGCATGGAGATCAAGCTTCTCTACACGAAGCTTTGCTTCATCATTATGAGATTACAACCGTTACGAAGCCGATTGTCCAGCAATTAGCAGCGTTGTCTGCAAGTGATGAATTGAAAGCATTAGTAGCGCCTGGTCGTGAACAAGAACTACGTACTTATATCAGTGGAATCGATCTGCTTGATCTGATACAAGATCATTCATTTGCAGGTGTATCTGCACAAGATTTCACATCGGTATTACGTAAAATTCCTGCACGATTGTATTCAATTGCAAGTAGTCCGCAAGCTTTTCCAGAAGAAGTTCATGTGACTGTACGTGCTGTACGCTATGAAGCACGAGGTCGTGAACGGTATGGAGTATGTTCTATACATTTAGCAGAACGTCTGGAAGCTGGTGATACATTGCCGGTCTATATTCAACATAACGATAATTTCCGTCTGCCAGAGAATCCAGATACCCCGATTATTATGATTGGGCCGGGTACAGGAGTCGCTCCTTTTAGAGCATTTGTCGGTGAGCGTGAAGAAACAGGAGCTTCCGGTAAATCATGGTTGTTCTATGGAGATCAACATTTTGCGACCGATTTCTTGTATCAGACCGAATGGCAACGCTGGCTTAAAGATGGTGTATTAACACGAATGGATGTTGCTTTTTCACGCGATACGGCTGAGAAAGTATATGTACAACACCGTATGTTAGAACGTAGTAAAGAGTTGTTCGAGTGGCTTCAAGAAGGAGCAGCTATCTATGTGTGTGGTGACGAGAAACAGATGGCGAACGACGTCCATTTGACCCTAGAAAAAATTATCGCTCAAGAAGGTCAATTAAGCCCTGAAGAAGCGACTGAATATTTAACATGTATGCAACAGGAAAAACGTTATCAACGGGATGTGTATTAAACGTTCAAGGTTCCAAACGGTTGAACGTCAATCATTCTGTAGATATCGAGAGGAGACAGTTAGATGGGGAATCTAGAAAAAGAAAAACCATATCCTCCGCATGATCGAGCACATAGCGATGTTGAGGATATTAAACGCAATAGTAATTATTTACGAGGTAGCTTAGAAGAAACATTGAAAGATCCAATTACCGGTTCGATTCCAGAAGATGATAACCGTCTGATGAAGCATCATGGTAGCTATATGCAAGATGATCGTGATCTGCGTACCGAACGTAATAAGCAAAAGTTAGAACCTGCGTATCAATTTATGCTACGTGTGCGTGCTTCTGGTGGTGTAGTTACTCCTGCACAATGGCTGATGATGGACAGCATTTCTCATAAATACGGCAATGATACGATTCGCTTAACGACCCGTCAATCATTCCAGTTGCATGGTGTGCTGAAATGGAATCTCAAAAATACGATTCGTGAAGTGAATGAATCGCTACTAAGCACACTTGCGGCTTGTGGTGACGTGAACCGTAATGTAATGTGCAATCCGAATCCATATCAATCAGATGTTCATGCTCAAGTGTATGAATGGGCTTGCAAAGTCAGTGAACATTTAGATCCCAAAACAAGAGCCTACCACGAAATCTGGTTAGATGAAGAAAAGATTATCGACAGCAATGAGGTAGATCCAGAACCGATCTACGGCGCCGTCTATTTGCCGCGTAAGTTCAAGATTGGGATTGCAGTTCCGCCTTCTAATGATGTTGATGTATTTTCACAAGATTTAGGGTTTATCGCTGTGATCGAAAATGATGTCCTGCTCGGATTTAACGTTTCGGTTGGTGGCGGTATGGGAATGACACACGGAGATGACAAAACCTATCCGCAAGTGTCTAAAGTAATCGGCTTCTGTACACCAGAGCAAATGATTGATGTTGCTGAGAAAACAGTTACCATTCAACGTGATTATGGTGATCGTGCTGTACGTAAGCATGCTCGCTTCAAGTACACTATAGATGATCGCGGACTACAGTGGTTCGTGGATGAATTGCACGAACGTCTAGGCTGGCAGTTACAGAGTGCACGTCCATTCCATTTTGACCATAATGGAGATCGTTACGGTTGGGTGAAAGGGAACAATGGTAGATCCCACTTAACTTTATTTATCCAAAATGGACGGATTATGGATGATGGTGATTATCAATTGATGACGGGCTTGCGTGAAATTGCCAAAATTCACGATGGTGACTTCCGTCTAACAGCCAATCAAAATCTAATTATCGGTAATGTAAGCAGTCGCAAAAAGAAAAAGATAGAAGAACTGATTGAGCGTTATCAATTAACCGCAGGTGCTCATTATTCAGCGCTTCGTCGTAATTCGATGGCTTGTGTATCATTACCAACATGTGGAATGGCGATGGCAGAAGCTGAGCGTTATTTACCTGAATTGATCGACAAAATCGAACCGATCTTAGAAGAAGCAGGTCTGCGCGATGAAGATATCGTGATTCGGATGACCGGTTGCCCGAATGGATGTGCACGTCCGGCACTGGCTGAGATTTCATTTATCGGTAAAGCTCCAGGTAAATACAATATGTATCTAGCTGGTAGCTTTACAGGGCATCGTCTGAACAAGCTATACAAAGAAAATATTGGCGAAGAAGAGATTCTAAATTCACTACGTCCAATGGTCAATCAATATGCCAAAGAACGGATCGCTGGCGAACATTTCGGTGATTTTGTGATTCGTGCAGGGTATGTAGCAGAAGTATTAGATGGTATGCAATTTCATGCTTAATGCTTATTATAGAAGAGTAGATTGATATGATTGTTCAAAAATCCTTTACAGTGCCGTTGATGCTGTAAAGGATTTTTGTATATTCTTACTAATTATTCGTACATCATGAGATTATTCCGTTGAGTTGTTAGCGATTTCCCCCTATAATAAAACGAGGAAAAAAGTCTAACAGAAAAGGTGTTATATCAACCATGAGTATATTGAATGTAGAGAAGTTAAGTCACGGATTTGGTGATCGTGCTATTTTTAAAGATGTATCGTTCCGTCTGTTAAAAGGCGAACATATTGGCTTAATCGGAGCGAATGGTGAAGGTAAGTCTACTTTTATGAATATCGTTACTGGTAAATTACAGCCAGACGAAGGTAAAGTGGAATGGTCGAAGCGGGTACGTGTTGGTTATTTGGATCAACATGCTGTGCTGGATAAAGGCATGAGTATTCGTGATGTATTAAAAGGCGCTTTCCAGTACTTGCTTGATATGGAGCAAGAAATGAATGATATGTACGGCAAAATGGGAGATGTGACTCCTGAAGAATTAGAAGAATTGCTAGAGCAAGTAGGTACGATTCAAGATACATTAACCAACCAGGATTTTTACTTGATCGATGCCAAAGTCGATGAGACAGCGCGTGGTCTGGGATTAACTGATATCGGTCTGGACAAAGACGTAAACGATCTGAGTGGTGGTCAACGTACCAAAGTGTTACTTGCCAAATTGCTACTTGAAAAACCAGATATTCTTTTGCTAGATGAGCCGACCAACTATCTGGATGAAGTGCATATTGAATGGTTGAAGCGCTATTTGATTGATTATGAAAATGCGTTTATTCTAATCTCACATGATATTCCATTCTTGAACAGTGTAATTAATATTATTTATCATATGGAAAATCAAGAATTAAGCCGTTATGTTGGCGACTATGATTATTTCCAAGAAGTCTACGAAATGAAAAAGCAACAGTTAGAATCAGCTTTCAAACGTCAACAGCAAGAAATTTCACAATTGAAAGATTTTGTAGCACGTAACAAAGCCAGTGTAGCCACTCGTAATATGGCGATGTCCCGTCAGAAGAAGCTGGATAAAATGGATGTGATCGAGCTTGCGCAAGAACGTCCGAAGCCACAGTTCAACTTCAAAGTCGGTCGTACCGCAGGTAAATTAATTTTTGAAACGAACAATTTGATTATTGGTTATGATGAGCCATTGTCCAGACCGCTTGATCTCAAAATGGAACGCGGTCAGAAAATTGCATTGGTCGGTGCGAATGGTATCGGTAAAACGACTTTGCTACGTAGTATTTTGGGCGAAATTCAAGCTATTTCAGGTACAGTGCAACGTGGAGAACATCAGCAAATCGGTTACTTTGAACAAGAAATGAAAGGCGATAACTACAATTCTTGTATCGAAGAAATTTGGAAAGAGTTCCCTTCGTATTCCCAATTTGAAGTTCGTGCTGCACTGGCGAAATGTGGTCTAACGACCAAACATATCGAAAGTAAAATTGCTGTCCTCAGCGGTGGCGAAAAAGCAAAAGTACGTCTATGTAAATTAATTAATCGTGAGACCAATATTCTGGTACTCGATGAGCCGACGAACCATTTGGATGTCGATGCCAAAGATGAATTAAAACGTGCACTTCAAGCATACAAAGGCAGTATCTTGATGATCTCTCACGAACCTGAATTCTATCGTGATATCGTGACAGAGACTTGGAACTGTGAAGATTGGACAACAAAAGTATTTTAAGATCAACAAATGTATGTATAGATTGCAAAAGAGTGCTCTAAAGCACTCTTTTTTGTTGATTATTTTTAAATGTATATATTGATATAAAAGTTATTGTATAATGTAAAACGAAGTCTATCATTATTTGGAAAAAAAGAAGATCACCTACTTTTTATTTACTTCAAAGGAGAATCAAATGAACAAGCTGGAGATTGCTTTATTGATAGTGATTGGTTTGATTGCTGTAGGAATTGTCATCACCGGATTACGCTGGATGAGCTTGAGTAAAAAGCGTACGCAAAGTGAGACTGTTGTCGAAAATAATGCTATTCTTGCTTTCACACCGGAAGAAATCGCTAAAAAGCTGTTGTTTGTATTTATCAATACTGAATTTCTTTTTGTTGCTCTTTATCTACTGATCTATGTTAAGTCTTCTGGAGCCAATCTGATCGCTTATGTATTACTTGCTGTGTATATTGTAGGCACCATCTATAATATTATCGTCAATATTCGCAAGTTCAAAACAGGTGGATCGCTGTAAATGATGCTTGATTTAAAGTAGGTACATAAATATCGTTTTGCATAGTCATAAGCGAGTCTATTCATATGCTTATAAAAGCAACGTAAATACATGTCATCTAAGAAGCACTACAGTATGGATATCACTATCTATATCGTGGTGCTTTTTTGCATTTTGTGTGCGATCTAGTTTGCATTTGTATATGATCCAGAAGAATAGAATAACCTATGTCGATTATCACATTTATCAAATTACCATGATAAAACATTCCTTCTGTAAGGCAAATAGATATGGGTAAAGAGTGCTATTGTCATCAAGCGTTTACTTCATGTATACGTTATTATGAACCAAAATGAACAAAAACAGCAGGAATGAACTTGTTCACGCATCTTTTTACGAGTATAATTATACACTGACTGATTATATAGATTTAATATTAGAAAGAGAGCGGGATAACTATGGGCCGTAAATGGAATAATATTAAAGAGAAAAAAGCTTCAAAAGATGCTAACACAAGTCGTGTATACGCTAAATTTGGAGTTGAAATTTATGTAGCTGCGAAAAAAGGCGATCCAGATCCAGAATCTAACCGTGCCTTGAAAGTCGTTGTAGAACGCGCAAAAACATATAACGTACCTAAAGCGATTATTGATCGTGCACTTGAAAAAGCAAAAGGTAGTGGGGATGAGCAATATGCTGAACTTCGTTATGAAGGCTTTGGTCCAAACGGTTCGATGATTATCGTAGATGCGTTAACCAATAACGTAAACCGTACTGCACCAGAAGTTCGTTCTGCTTTTAACAAAAATGGCGGTAATATGGGTGTAGCTGGTTCTGTAGCTTACATGTTCGATTCTACAGCTGTTATCGGAATCACTGGCAAAACGGCTGATGAAGTATTGGAAATTCTGATGGAAGCTGATGTAGACGCACGCGATATTCTTGAAGAAGATGAAGCGGTAATCGTTTATGCAGAACCTGATCAATTCCATGCGGTACAAGAAGCGTTCAAAGAAGCGGGTGTAACTGAATTTACGGTTGCTGAATTGACGATGTTACCACAAAACTACCTGACTCTTCCTGATGAAGCGACATATGCACAATTCGAGAAATTGATTGATGCACTTGAAGATTTGGAAGATGTACAACAGGTCTATCACAACGTAGAGTTCGAAGATTAAGATTTGATAACTATCCTTTTGGATGACAAAGGGATATGTAATATTTTGATCTATAATTATCGGATATCGTAGTATATATTTTATCAATAAGAGCCCTTTACCTATTTATGTGGTAAAGGGTTTTTGTATATATTTACATATTGTTTGAGAATACCTTATCTGCGGGTAAAGAATGAATTATGTCGAAAGAACAAATAAAACATAGACTATAGGAAAAGAGAAGGTGACTGTGTATGAAAAAAAATATTGCAGATTCCGTTGTAGAAACATTAATTAACTCAGGTGTTAAACGCATTTACGGAATTGTAGGAGATTCATTGAATGCAGTTATGGACTCTGTACGTCGATCTGGCAAAATAGAATGGATTCATGTTCGTCATGAAGAAGTGGCTGCATTTGCCGCAGGCGCAGAAGCAGAATTAGAAGGTAGTATTGCTGTGTGTGCAGGAAGTAGTGGACCGGGAAATCTGCATTTGATTAATGGACTGTATGATTGTTATCGTAATCGTGTGCCTGTATTGGCGATTGCCGCTCATATTCCAAGCGATGAGATTGGAAGTAGCTATTTTCAAGCGACTCATCCTGAACAGATCTTTCAAGAATGTAGTTCTTTTTGCGAAACGATTATGACAGAGAAGCAAATGCCACGTACGATCAATATGGCAATTCAGACAGCGATTGCTCAATCGACAGTATCTGTTATTATTTTACCAGGAGATATTGCTGCTCTAGAATCGGGAAAACACCCGGTATCCGACATTCCGGCTCATGTTACTCGTCCTGTCGTTCATCCTTCAGCAGATGAATTGCAAAAGCTGGCTACTTACTTAAACGAAGGTAAAAAAATCAGTCTTTTATGTGGTGCAGGTTGCAAAGGAGCACATGCAGAAGTGATGCAATTAGCAGAGCGTCTTCAATCTCCAATGGTCACAGCACTTAGAGGAAAAGAACATTTAGAGTACAATAATCCTTATTTTGCAGGTTTATCTGGATTGATCGGGTATTCATCCGGTTATCATACGATGATGGATTGTGATGTACTACTCATGCTAGGTACCGATTTCCCGTATCGTCAATTTTACCCTGAAAAAGCGATTATTTTGCAAGTAGATATCGATCCTTCCCATATCGGAAGACGCACCAATGTGAACTACGGATTATGTGGAGATGTCAAACATACGATAGAACAACTATTACCTTTACTTACAACAGAACATGATTCAAATCATTTGCAGAAATGTGTAGATCGTTACACTAAAGTACGCGAAGGGTTAGATGAACTGGCTGTCGGCAAACCAGGACATACTCCGATTCATCCACAATATTTAATGAAATTATTAAGCGATGCAGCTACAGCAGATGCGATCTTTACAGCAGATGTAGGGACACCGACTGTATGGGCAGCTCGTTATTTGCAAATGAACGGTCAACGTCGTCTTCTAGGCTCATTTAATCATGGAACAATGGCTAACGCTCTTCCACAAGCGATTGGAGCACAAGCAACCGCTCCAGAGCGTCAGGTGATCTCTTTATCCGGTGATGGTGGACTATCAATGCTAATGGGCGATCTATTAACGTTAAAACAACACCAATTGCCGATCAAAACGGTTGTATTTAACAATGGAGCACTAGGATTCGTTGAATTGGAAATGAAAGCCGCTGGATTCCTTGAAACAGGTACTTCGCTGGTTAATCCTGACTTTGCTGCTGTAGCTAATGCACTGGGCATTATGGGAATTCGAGTAGAAGATCCGGCTGATTTGCCTTCTGCTATTGAACGCATGCTCGCTCATGATGGGCCTGTATTGCTTGATGTGGTTATTAACCGTCAAGAACTATCCATGCCACCGAAAATCACTCTCAAACAAGCAGAAGGATTTACAGTATGGAGCATGAAAGCTATCTTAAATGGACGTGGCGACGAGATTATTGATTTAGCAAAAAGTAATCTTTTACGTTAAGTTGGTCATTTTGGGTAATAGAGAGTATGAGAACATTAAGAAAGACACAAGGAGGCGTTCCTATGGGTAACCCGATTAAAGATATCAAAAAAAGTATCGATAAGTGCAAAAGCACAGCAGATCAGATTAAATTGACATTAGATGATGTCAAAAAAGATGTGGATGGCGTAAAGAAAAATGTCGATCGTATTAAAGAACAAGCAGGGCAGAAGTCAGCCGATTTGAAAGTAGCTATGGCTACGATTAAAGGTGCAGGGCAAAATACCAAAGAAATCGGTAACTCATTCAAGTTATGTCTGAATGAAGTAAAAGCCCTTTTTTCGATGAAAGAAGAGCCGGCTTTGGAAAGTGCTCCATCGACGTATTCTGAAAATACAGTAGAAAATCCAAGATTGCTTCAATCGTCTAATCGTTAATTATTGCAAGGCATAACACATACAGATAGGATCATCTGCATACTTTGGTGCAAATGATCCTGTTTTTTTAGTTACTTTGCTGTAGAGCATAAAAGGGCTTATGCTAGGGATATTGACTACACCCAATTTCGTCACAATTTGGTGTCACTGGATATTCAAAATTAGTGCGTCAATTGTGTGTTATAATCAATCTATATTACATAGAGGTTGAGGTGTTCGAATCATGGCTACTGAATTAGTACATGCACTAAATGAACAAATGAATTTTGAATTTTACTCTGCACATACGTATATGGCGATGGCGGCATACTGTTCAGGAGAAAGTCTGGATGGATTTGCAAATTTCTTTATTGTACAAGCAGAAGAGGAACGTTTCCATGCAATGAAAATCTACAAATTTCTAAATGATCGTGGTTATCGTGCTACATTGACAGCTATGCCAGAACCTACGAATGAATATACATCTATGCTTGATGTTTTTGAACATGGTTATGCACATGAGAAAAGAAATACAGAAAAATTCTATCATCTTGCAGATCTAGCGCTTAATGAGCGTGAGCATGCAACGATCTATTTCTTAAAATGGTTTATCGACGAACAAGTTGAAGAAGAGTCTTTATTTGATAATCTGATTCAAAAATTACGTCGTATTGAGCAAGATAGTAATGCTTTTTATATGATGGATACAGAGTTTGCCGGACGTTCTTTCACAGCTCCTGCGCTATAAAGGTATAAAGAAGAGCCGTGCGTATACTACTATCTACTACGTTAAAGTACAACAACGATATATACTAAATATGTACTGTCATCCCATTCTATAACTTGATAGATAACCAATAAAGCCTACCTTTTACGGTAGGCTTTTTCATGGAAAGAAGTAATATAACGAAACAACGATTCGCCTTGATCGGTTACAGCAAAATCAGTCTGTAACGGCAATACCATTGCACGATAAGGTTCTGGAACCCAGATATATTGATGTACATAAGAAGTCGCTATAAACCCGCACTTTTCCCAAAATAATAATCGACTTCGATTGAGCGGAGTATCTTCTGCTTCGACCTCGATCACAATAGCAGCGATACCATGTTCATCAATAGCCCACTGTTTGATTTGTTCCAAAAAAGATAGACCTATTCCTTGATCTCGCCAATCTTGATGCACAGCCATATAATCAATAATTAATATAGATTCAGCAGCAGAACCGACCAGACCGGTAATAGCCATAGCGATAACCTGTTCTTGATCAAATAAGGCATGAATAAATGAATTTTTCTGTTCAAGCATGATCCGCAAAATTCGCTTAGGCTTGGCTCCATGTGGAAATGCTTCTTCATAAATAGGTTGAATCTTTTGCCATAATGATTCATCCCAGATTGATGTAGTAACCCATTTTAATGATGTCATTCTTTTTCTCCTTCCACGATATCGCTCTCCTCATTATATTAGACCCAAAGCACGATGTACTAATCACTATAAAATATTTCATTTCCTTCTTAGGAAAAAAGAGGTAAAGTTAGAATAATATAAATGATTATTAGATCACCTAAATATCGTTTCTATCTTTTTCACTAAAGGAGTTTTCACATGAGTTCGACGACTAACTATAGAGCATCATATCAGTCTTACCTTAACCGCCAGGATGTCGATGGTTCCAAAATGAGGTACATATTTATCATTAATACAGCCGACGGCTTACAACGATATATGAAACGTAATAATATGCAATCCGTATTGACCAAGCTTTCTCCATTATCGATGTTTGGTGAGATTCAAGTCGTGGCGCAGATCGAAGGATCTTTTTATCAATTGCCTGATTTTACAGAGCATACCGCTTCCCAATATATGAAAACACAGATTTATGGCAAAGACGCATTACGCGGAGAAAAAATAGATTTATTTGCAGAACTATTTCATACTAGCGAATTAACTCATATTATCTGGTTCACAGACGAAGAAGTTACACCTTATACACGAGTGATTCAATCGATGAATGCCCCGCATATGTTCTGGAATTTTGTCTCGATCAAAGGTTCGCCGTTACGCTGTGCTACTAAGCCACCCAAAAATATTATACTGACCCATATTCCCAAAATATCCAGTCTAGCCACGTCTGTATTGTATCGCAAATTGCTTAATAAATTTGCTCAGTATGTGAACAAAACTGATCTACCAATGCATGGACGAGTACGAATCAGCCAGATCGAAAATACGGCGGATTCGCAACATGTAATCAAAGGCTCCAAGTCTAAAGTAGAACAAACCAATCTAAAAGTAGGCATAGGTTGGAAAACGGTAGAAGGAGAATGTCTAAGCGCTGCAATGTTGCTGACTAATAACCAATTAGCAGATGCGGAAAATATCGCTTTTTTCGGTAACAAATCAACGATTGGTATGACGCATGTAGATGGTCGAGAACTACCGACAGAAGATATGGAACAATATACAGTTAATCTATCCGCGATAGAACAAGCAGGGCAAGATAAGATTCTATTTACATTAGTTATGCCTGATGGTACGCCTGAACAATTGTATATTCGTGTGCTAACTTACGATAATCGTGAATTGATTCGTTTTCAGATCGATATGGAGACCTGCGCATCGAATACTGCTCTGGAATTAGGAGCATTGTATTATTACAAGCAAGAATGGCGCTTTAATGCGATTGGGAATGGTTATAACGCAGGCATGGAAAAAATCGGTGCAAACTATGGAATCCCTGATCTAACAGATACGTATAATTTTACAGCTGAAGTCTTAGAAGATATCGCTCTAAATGGGAAAACGTTTGAGTATCATATGCAGGATTTGTTTACCAAATTGGGTTATGAAGTCGAAGTGCCTACCAGCGATCCATATGCACCGGATTATGGTGTAGACCTAATCGCTATCAAAGGTGGAGTACGCAAAGCTGTACAGTTAAAATGTTTTAGTAATGTCGTACCGATCAAAGCGGTGCAAGAAGTCTATGCAGGTGCACGTATGTACAATTGTGATAAATATATGGTGGTAGCCACCAACTACTTTAGTCGTGCCGCTCTGCAATTAGCAGAACAGTTAGATGTAGAAATATGGGACAAAATGCAGTTAGCCAAAGTCGAAGATCGTCTACGCTCACGTATCGGTGTCTCTGATGAAAATGAGCTCAAGCTCAAACTTTCCAAAAAAGATGCAGAAGATGAAATCGATATTGATATCTCTGCTTTTCTAGTCAATGGATCTGACCAATGTGAAAGTGATGAAGATCTTATTTTCTATAATCAGACCGATCATCCCAGTGGGTGTATACGACTAATTAATGATACAGCATGGGAAAAAATGATGTATATTGATCTATCCAGCTTGCCGGCTTATTGCGAGAAGATTGTTATTGTAGGTTCACTGGATGCGTACAAGCAAAAAGTCGAATTAACAATAGATAATGAATTGAATTTGTATCATACTTTCGAATATATGCCGAGTACGGTGTGTGATACGTTAGTATTAGGTCAATTCCGCAAAATTGATGGGGAATGGGCATTTACCACTTCAGAAACGTATTTTGTCGGTGGATTAGAAGAAGCTTGCAAAATGTATGGTCTAACGACAGGTTAATAGCGTATAGGTTACGTTTATTCTTCAATTTATCAATACACAGGATCATATTCATACGCAATTACTGTATTTAGAATTGATTCTTACTTCCATTGCAGTGCTCTGGTTTGTCGTACTGGTGTGGTTACTGCAACATGTTCAACCTCTATGCAAAAACCTAACGTTCAGCTTATTTCCCAAAAATTTACGGGCTTGCGCTTATCGGATTCGGTGTCAAAATAGTAGTATAACGATCTTATATAATGATCTGAATTATACTTGCAGATACGGCTCACATAACTATTGATCTCGATCAATACTGCTTTTCTTGACAAGTCTATAGGATTTCACACATACTAAATAAACCCTATTTATTATATGTCAGGAAAGGTTATTATGAAAAAGATAAGTACACATTTAATCAAAGAAATTAATTTAAGCAATGTGCGCCGGGTGATGAAAGATATCGAAGTAGGCACCAAACCGCAAATCGCTGAATTGACTCAATTGAGTGTGGTAACGATCAACTCGCTGATTAGAGATTTGGTAGAGCAAGGTGAGATTGCTGAAGACAAAATGATTCCTTCGAATGGTGGACGACCTGCTCTAACGTATCGTTATAATTATGATTTCAGTATGGCTTTAGTGATCTATATGAACGTGAAGCAAGGCAAAGATACTATTTCAGCCAGCGTTATCAATTTGCGAGAAGATATTTTGGAGAAACAAGAATATCATATGCCGATCTTTGAACGTACTAGCTTTTATGAAATGATCGCTTATTATCTTGATCGTTATCCAGCGATTAAAGTGATTGGTGTCGGTATTCCCGGTCAAGCGATCGACGGACAGATTATTGTAAGTAGTCATCCGAACTTGCAAGGTGTACGAATGAGTGAAGATATCCAATCTCATTTTGGGATTCCTGTTGTGTTGGAAAATGATATTAATGCCGCGATCACTGGATATTATGTAAAACAAGATTCTCCACAAGAGCAATGTATAGTTGGCATGTACTTTCCAGAAAAATATTGTCCGGGGATGGGTATCCATCTGAATGGACAATTGATCAAAGGAAAACATGGCATGGCAGGAGAGATCAAATTTTTGCCGATCGATATTGATTGGGAAAGCGATCTGAGCAAAGATACATTTATCGAAACGCTATGTCAATTGGTACAGACAACGAATGCGATTCTAGCACCACAACAGATTATTATGTATCAAAGTTATATTGAGAAAGAAGAATGGCATCCGTATTGGGAAGCTTATCAAGTCAAGCGCTTGATGCCTTCATACCCTGAATTAATTTTTCTAGATTCTTTTCTTCAAGATTTTGAAGTAGGGATGAAATGGTTAACTCTCAAAGCGTTAGAACCTTTTCTTTCACATATTCCTAATATTTAAGTGCTCTCATTGTATAATGGGAGTATTTTTTATAAATAGTTTAGAATCATATTGACAGGCAATGTTCTCTATTGCATACTTAATAAATAATCTTTATTAAGTTGGTTTATTTAAATGTAAATAGTAAATGCGGAGGGATTATATCGTTATGGCTACTTGGTTTCTGATTATTATTTATCTTGCTTTTATCAGTCTGGGGATTCCAGATGCACTGCTTGGTTCAGCATGGCCAGTTATGCATCCACAAATTGGCGCTTCCCTTGAATCTGCGGGTCTATTATCGATGATTATTGCCGCAGGTACAATTGTATCCAGCCTAGTAAGTGGAACTATTATTCAGAAGTGGGGAACAGGTAAGCTTACATTATTTAGCTGTGCCTTAACTGCTGGTGCTTTGCTTGGATTCTCATTTGCCCCTTCATTGTTATGGTTAGCTCTATTAGCGATTCCGCTAGGGCTTGGTGCAGGAGCGGTAGATGCTGGACTTAATCATTATGTAGCCAATCATTACAAAGCTCATCATATGAGCTGGTTACACTGCTTCTGGGGAGTGGGCGCTATGACAGGCCCGATCATTATGTCTTACTTTATTGCTCAACATGGATCGTGGCGTGAAGGCTATTCAACCGTTTCTATGATTCAGTGGGGACTGGTACTTATTTTACTGGTGACATTACCGCTCTGGAAAAAAGTAGCCGATCTTCAGCAATCTAAAGCTGAAGCTACTGATATATCTGATCCATTATCATCCATATCTGATACGTCTACAGATTCGAATGTGAAAAAAGTTCATCCGATCCGTATCAAAGGCGTCAAAATGACATTAATCGCATTCCTATTCTATTGCGGAGTAGAATCCACTGTAGGATTATGGGGTGCTAGTTATCTGGTAGGTGCAAAAGGCATGACTGCTGAGACAGCCGCTCTATGGGTGTCTTTATATTATGGTGGAATTACAGTTGGTCGATTGATTACAGGATTTATCACGCTCAAAGTCAATAACCGTATTTTGATTTTGGCAGGTCAGATTATAGCGGTTAGTGGAGGAGTAATCATGTTACTTCCTTTACCAGACATCGCTAGTATGATCGGACTGATTCTGATTGGTGTAGGCTTTGCACCGGTATATCCAGGATTAATCCATGAAACGCCACATCGCTTTGGCAAAGCCAATTCGGCTAAATTGATCGGTTACCAGATGGCTGTCGCTTATACAGGTACCACCTTTTTGCCACCGCTGTTTGGTATTTTAGCTTCTCAATGGAGTATTCAGCTATTTCCTGTTGTCGTGCTAATTTTTATAGTAGCGATGCTATTAAGCTCTGAATCTGTTAATATAGCCATCCAAAAAAGACAATCAAAATAGAAAGAAGGGAGTATTATGTTACTCATTTCAGGATTACTTCTATGGATATTATTATGTATTTTCATTTTACTCAGTGCTAGTTATGCAGCAACAGATAAAGTATCAGATATAGAAAAGAAGAACTCTAAACCAGATGATCCATTTGCTTATCTATTTCCTTTATAACAAAGCACTTTATTATAGAAATCCTTTTTCAAATGCTTAGTAAGCTATCTTTCTTATAAATACCTTTGCTATATTAGTAATCGGTATACAAAAGAAAGGAGCTACATATATGTGTGCATTATATCAGAATCAAACAGCTGTTTTTTTAGGAGATAGTATTACATTTGGTTATGAATTAAAAGAAGGAGAACAAGCATATCCTGCTTTAGTTAGTGAAAGCTTAGGTTTGAGTTCTTATGAAAATCATGGGATTTCTGGAAGCAGTGTATCTAGTGGCGGATGGGAACCGATGTGTGAACGATATCAACATATGAATAAACACGCAGATATCATCTTTTTTATGGGAGGTCGAAATGATTTCTCATCAGTAGAAAATGAATTTGGAGATATAAATACTTCTGTGGACGATACACATACTTTTTATGGGGCTTTAAAACATATTGCTGAGGGACTTATTCAATATTATCCTGATCGCTTAATTATCTTTTTGACTCCACCTCATGGATCAAGCAATATCGTACCTGAGCATTTACCGAACAGAACAACAGGTAAAGTTTATAGCGATTACGTTCAAGCTGTACGAGAAGTCGCTTCGCTCTATTCTTTTCCTTGTTGTGACCTATGGAATACAGCAGGGATTCAGCCACTACTGGAAGTTCACAAAAATATGTATTTTACAGGAGAAAACGGTATACCTGACGGACTGCACCCTAATCAAAAAGGGCATGAGCGATTAGCCAATCGTATTATTGGATTTATAAAAACATTATAAAAAAATACGTTATAACTTAAAGGCTGATATTATATATCAGCCTTTTTGCGTTGCATGTAATATATGAAGTCCGCTCATCACAATCGGAACTACACTTTCAGCCAGAGCAGATGAAGATTGTTGCTGATTATTTTTTTTCCACTGGTAAGCCACTCCATATATTGCCCAACTGATCATTGTAGCAGCCGTTGTTAATGTATTAGGATCTGCATCAGCATGTTCTTGAGTAATTAACTTAAGTATAAATTTCTCTAGTTGGGTCTTAATATTTTCCTCCATAATGGCAGAAACCGAATCGTATTTTTTAATACAAGTCATACTTGAATCATGATATTCACATAGCGCCATCACTAGCTCATAAATCATTTCTTCTGTTAGATTAATATGATTATCTACTTTATTAACAACGAATTGCAAAAAGCTATCCGAAAAAATCGCTTCAAGTAACGCATATTTATCAGGAAAATGAGCATAAAATGTCGCGCGATTAATCGTCGCATGCTTGGTAATATCGCTAATCGTAATTGTGTCAAAATCACTATTATGAAGTTGTGCCAAAAAGGAATCCAAAATCAACTGTCTTGTACGAATAACCCGGGGGTCATTGGGATTGGGAGAAAGAACGCTTGCCATAGTTATACACCACTTTCGGTTCAGTTGTTGTTTCTTATTATAAACGCACACTATTGTAGCAACAAGCATTTAAAAGATAAACAACAATATCATCAATATGTTGCTTAAGCAAAATAACAGAAACATTGTTGGTTGTAGAGCATATCAAAGCTTGATAGGATCGATGTATACCAATCAGGAGGTGCTATTTTGAACAATCAACAGCAACAACAAACTCATTCAACTGAAGCTTTATTTCAACCATATACACTAGGGACATTAACGCTACCGACTCGAATTGTTATGGCTCCGATGAGTCGTATGTTTTCGATCAATGGTGTGCCTGGAGAAGATGTAGCTACGTATTATCGTCGCCGTGCTGAAAAGGGAGTCGGTCTTATTATCACAGAAAGTACCAATATCGATCATCCTGCGGTGATCAGTGAACCTAATATCCCTAACTTTTATGGAGAAGAAGCTTTGCAAGGATGGGCGGAAGTAGTACGTCAGGTACATGAAGCAGGGGGCAAAATATTCCCTCAATTCGGTCATATGGGAATTGCTCGTCCAGCAGGTTCTTTGCCTCATCCAGAAGCACCATCATTGGCTCCATCGGGTCTTGATTTTGATGGTAATCTTGTAACTGATCCAATGACTCAGCAGGATATAGATGAAGTGATACAAGCTTTTGTAGATGGGGCGGTGCAAGCGCAAAAAATCGGTTTTGACGGTGTAGAGATTCATGGTGCTCATGGTTATCTTATCGATCAATTTTTCTGGGAGAAAACCAATCAACGTACCGATCGTTATGGAGGAGACTTCATCAAGCGTGCTCAATTTGCTGTCGAGATCATTCAGCGTATCCGCGCAGAAGTCGGGCCAGATTATCCGATAGCTATTCGTTTATCTCAATGGAAAATGAGTGATTATCAAGCTACATTGTTTGATACACCTGAACAGCTAGGAGAATTTCTTGACGTATTAGTGCAGGCAGGAGTAGATATTTTCGATTGCTCGACACGCCGTTTCTGGGAGCCTGCTTTTGAAGGATCACCTCTTAGTCTAGCAGGATGGATCAAGAAGTTAACAGGCAAGCCAACGATTACTGTCGGTTCGGTAGGATTGGATAGCGATTTTACAACGCTTTACACCGAAGGAACAGGCTCAGAACAGAAGGATATCAACGGTTTGTTGGAACGCCTAGATGCTAATGAGTTCGATCTTGTCGCTGTAGGACGTGCGCTGATTAGTGACCCTGATTGGGCGATCAAAATACGTGAAAACCGTACTCAAGAACTGCATAATTTCACACCTGAATCATTATCGACATTGATCTAACAACATACAAAGAGCGTTCTTCATAGATAGTGAAGAACGCTCTTTTGGTATAGAATCGGATCATTCATTGTTATATTGCGGATCTTATCATGCACAATGGTTATTAGATATTCAAATATTCTTTAAGTCCGGCAACAATCGCTTCAGCTACTTTATTTTGAAAATCATCTTGTACCATGATGGCTTCTTCTTTTTTGTTGGTCAAAAATCCAATTTCAAGCAGTGCTGCTGGCATTGTTGTTTTGCGAATCACTAGATAGTTCGCTTGCTTGGAATTGCGATCTTTGAAGCCAGTAGCTGCAAGTACATGTTTTTGAATAATATCCGATAACAATTTACTGCGCTTGGTATCTGCATAGAATGTTTCTGTGCCGCTGGCATCTTTGTTAGGAGCCGCATTCCCATGAATCGATAGAAATACATCGGCATTAGCATCTTCAGCAATTTTGACCCGACTGTCTAAAGGAATAAATGTATCATCTGTACGCGTCATAATCAGGTCGATTTTAGGTTCCTTTTTGAGCAGTGCCGCTACTTTGTTACCTACTTTAAGTACTACATTTTTTTCAAGTACTCCCGTAGCTCCGATACCACCAGAATCCGTATCTCCATGTCCTGGATCGATAATAACTACTTTTTTGCCATTAGAACCTACAGGCTTGGTTGTTGCAGTTGTATTCAGATCAACAAACGTTAGATCATTTTGCTGATACAATTTGTACGTTTTACTTTGATTTAGATCGATCACAACACGCACTTGAGAAGGTTGGCTACTGAATATAGAGTAACGAATCTGCTTCACATCTGCTGACCCAGTAACAGGGATTGTTCCGACTTCACCTTGTTTTAATTCAGTTCCTTGTAAGAATCCTTTACCAAAAGACGTATTCGGGAAATCAATAACGATCCGATTCGGATTAGTCAGTACCGAGCCTACCGGCTTTACCTGATTGCTAGACGAAATCATTAAGCGATTGTCGCTATAACTAATACCTTCAATCGTTGTATTGTTCGGATCAGGAGTGGAACCGTTATTGGTATCAGGGCCAGCAGCTACTTTTTCCAAATAGACTGTTTTGGATATGTTATCCCATTTTACTTTCAAGCCCATCTGCGTCCCGACAAAGCGCAAAGGTACATAAGTCGTATTAGACTTCATAAATGGAGCTTGTTCTAATACAACAGTACCACTGGTCGCATCTGCATGAGGTTGACCTACGATTAGCTTGATCGTGGCGGCAGCGTTAGAAATCGTAATAAGCTGATCGGATTGCTTCCATTTGACTTTATAGCCTAACTTTTCAGAGATCACTCGAATAGGAACCATTGTAGTCTGATTGGTGATCATTACATCGCCTGCGCCTTCGACAGCTTGGTTATCGAGCATAATCTGTGTAGATGCAGCTTGAGTTGTTGAAGGGAGTAGAATAAAAAAGCTCATGACCATCGCAAAAGCTATCGTTATCCATACATTTCGTTGATTTCGATTCATCGTTATCTCATCTTCTTTCCGGTTAGAATAGTACTCACTTATGTATATTCGGTTTGCCCGCTTAAAAGGTTAAACTCACGTAAGGAAAAAAAGTTTCTCTAATGCAAAAATAAAAAAAGCTATTATCGATTTCCCTGTAGTAGAGAGAGTCGATAATAGCTTACATAATCAATAACAATTGGTTATCTTAAGCGATCAAACAGTAAGCGATAATCATTAAGAAAATGATTGTAATATGATTGATCGAGAAGATAAACATTTTGTGTGACCATTTTTTGTTTTCGTATTTCTTAAATGTAGATACGCTCAAGTACAACCAAGCGAGTGTTACTAGGAATGATACAAGTGTTACATATGGACTGAGTGTCCAGAATAAAAAGCTTGAGAATAATAATAAAACGATATACACATTCGTCTGAATATACGTGCGTTTGATTCCTTTGACGATCGGAAGCATAGGTACGCCAGCTGCTTTGTATTCATCAAATCTGCGAATTGCAATACCGTAGAAATGAGGCATCTGCCATAGTAACATTGTTACAACAAGTGCCCAAATTTCGAAATGCCCTAAATCTTGTGAAATCGCACACCAACCAATTAGTGGAGGAACTGCTCCTGAAAGACTACCTACTTCAGTGTTGTATACGGTTGTACGTTTGGTCCACATGGTATAAGGGACGACATAAAGAAAAAGCCCCAATATACCGAATACAGCCGCCATTGGCGTAGCCATATACAATACAATAGCACCCAAAATTGTCATCGTAAAACCGATAATCAAACCTACTTTGGTATCCACTTGGCCGGTAACTGTCGGACGGGTTCGGGTTCGTTCCATAATCGCATCAATATCCCGGTCATACAAGTTATTAAATGCTCCTGCGGAAGCAATAATCAAAGTCGAACCCACCATAGCAAGAATAATCGGTACAATCTGTCCCCAGACGGATTCATTAAATACATAAAGTGCCATACATAGACCAGCAATAACAGCAATCAGATTAGATTTAATAATACCGACTTTAATTGTATCAAAAAAAGCTTTTGGTATTGAACTGTATTCCACTGTAATGTTAGACTGCGCACTATTATTCATCATTATTATCTACCCATTTCTATATAATTAAAATTTTATACTATATAATGTAGTAATTATATCACTGTTTATAGTAGGTGAATTCTGTAACTTGACTTCGTTAATAATAATGTCATTTAAATGTGAACAATTTTAGAACACTTAGTAATTGAATTGTGAAAAATACATCGATATGATACAAGTCATATCTATTAAAAGTAGCCCAAATTCGTAATAGAAGCAACAAAAAAACGGTATCTTTTTAATTAGATACCGTTTTGCTGTTTATTTGGTTCATTATGAATAAGATTGTGCTATCTCTGTTAGTAGCTGATTGACTTCTTTGCCAGTCACCTGTTGAGCAGGGTGAAATAGAGAAGTTGAGTCATTTTTCATTAATTTCATCTGCAAGACATGTTCGATAGAAGCATAGGCCCAGTGTTGTTGAGGTACATCGGTAATAACAATTGGAGACTTCGACTCTGTAGATTGCTCCGTCATATTAATCCAGTTAGAGATAACTGTAGCTAATTGAGCACGAGTCACTTTGTCATCTGGTGCAAATGTAGTTGCCGTCATTCCTTTCATTAACCCTTGAGCAGTCACCTGTTGAATCTGTTTGTTCATATTTGAATTTGAAATATCTGCAAATGATGGTGTGGCTGTCGGTTCAGGTAGTTGAAGAACATTCGCAAGTGCATGTGCTAATTGAGCACGTGTAACTGTTGCATCGTCTGCTAGGTTGGCATGAACAATCTGATTGGATCGGGATTGATCAAATAACCAGTTAACGACTTCAGAATTGTTAAATGCAGGAACCCATGACCAGTGCAACATTTTATCGTAGAAATGGTGTTCTGTCATAAACTCATCGCTATATAGCGTTTGCTTGACTTTGGTTGATCCCAGTTCAGTCAATGCTTGATAAGATAATGTAGTAGTTCTGCTATCTGTAGTCGGATCATTTTCTGCATGGATCAGCCAGATCGGAGTATCGGTTAAAGGTTGAAGTGCTTGCTTGAATGGTTCTACACTTCCTTTATAATCGGCAACAGCATCTTTGGCTGCAATCACAATACTACCTGCAAATAGATCAGGGTACTGCATCATAAATCGCAGTGCACCACCGCCACCACTAGATACACCGACCAGATAGATTCGTTCTAGATCAACTTTCCCTTCATCTACCAACTGTTGAATCAGTTCATATTGAAGAGTGAAGTACGCTTGCATTTGTGATAATTCTACCGGATTATTATAGATCGCCCAACCGTAATTTTGCGGATATTGTACAGCGAGCACAGAAGTGTCTTTACCTGATTCTGTCCAGACCGTAGCTCCGCGATTCTCGGTTAATTGCTTCATATTATCGGTTCCAAATTCACCACCGCCATGAAGCCAGACGACTAGAGGTTGGGGCTTTGCAGATGACATTTCTTTGAACCGATAAGGTAAAGTCGCTCCATTGCTTGCTGTAAATGAACTGGATTTAAAATCATCGACTGTACGTGTATTCACTTTGCTCACATTGTCTTTCGTAAAAGATAATTCAGGATAGCTACTGCTTGTAACAGCAAATGGTGATACATAACCACCCGGATATCGGAATGGAGCCACTTTCATATGAATCGTCTGATCGTTGATCGATAGTTCTATACCATCATTATCGTAATTCTGTTGTACAATCTCGCCAGCTTCATTTAGCGGATAACCGTTATAATTACCTGTAATATCCAGATCGCTAGATTGCAGATCATCATATGTACTGATGTTATTCACAGTGATATCAAATGACTCCACCATAGTTCCTGCGTCACCGATATACGTGTTGGCGACTACCGACTGTACAGACGAAGCTTCTGCGATCGAAGGTTTGGAGATGAATACTACTGGAATCATTAACAAAGCAAAGATTGTCACCCCGTAAATACTTACTTTTTTTCTCAACATAATTCCTCCTTAATGTTAGCTTGATTCATCTGGAATGATTTTTGTAAATACACAAAAAGGGCAAAACCCAAAGCTACGATAGAAAGAAGAGCAGTCTTCTTCCAACATAGTCTTATAGGTTTTGCCCACGTAAGCGGTTACAATCCAGATATGTAATTGCTTTATACGATAGCATGAGATCCAGAAATTTGTCAAAACCATACTGCTACATCTACAAAAAAATGGATTGACTTTTAACATCATTTAAGCAGGGACTTGACACCTATATGGTATATTAAAATGGATTTGCTTAGATGATTTTATTTATTTTGGAGGTCTATTGTGTATCAATATAAAGATCAAGAATACGATGCAGTTGAATTTGATGGACGAGATTTGCGGTATGGTGAACTGATTCGTTGTACGTTCAAAAAATGTACATTTATGAATGTATCGATGGATGAAATAGAAACCAGTTATTGCCGATTTATCGAGTGTGATTTTAAAGGAGCAACATTGAACGGTTCGATACATACCGAATCCGCTTTTGAAAATTGCTCATTTACTGGTGCTAATCTGTTTGTTGCCAAATTTAACTTGTGCAAAATGACAGGGTCGGACTTTGCCGGCGCTCAAATGGATGGAATCACGCTCAATCAGGGCGATTGGTCGTATACGAATTTGAGCTATACGATATTCAAAAAGCAAGATTTGCGAGAGATTAAATTCTACGAAACAGATTTCTCTAATGCGGATCTCTCCCTAGCAGACTTGAGAAAATGTGATCTAACCGGAGCGGTATTAATCAAAGCCAATCTACATGGAACAGACCTCAGAGGTGCAAATCTTGAAGGGGTAGATATGAAAGTATTGGTGATCAAAAACACCAAGTTAGATCGAGAACAGGCTGTCTTATTAGCACGTTCTTTGGGTGCGAAGATCGAATAAATGTAAAGATAATTTCGGTTCAACAACACAAATAATGACCAATCACATAACAGATCGAGCTATTTATTATAGCTTTGATCTGTTTTTTTATATCCAATATCAAATTAAAAGGAAATTATTTACAAAAATAAAAAAATAGACTAAACTCGCTATTAATATCTGTAAGCGTTATCAAAAAATGGATTCTAAAGGAGATTTATTGATATGAAAAACAACAGAATATCGATTGCGCTCGCTTTCACTATGCTCATGTCTGTACCGGTGGCGCTGTTACAACCTACTACTACGATTATGGCGGCAGATGCTTCGGGAACAACAGCAAGCCTCGCAGATATTATCAAAAATCAACAAGCAGATGGTGGCTGGAAAAAGGATTATGCAGAAACGAGTGGAGATTGGGCGAAATCGACGATCGACAACAAAGCAACGTATACCGAGATTCGCAGACTGGCAAGTGAATACACCAAAACCAAAGATAGCAAATATTCGGCTGCTGCGATCAAAGGCGTTAATTTTCTAATTAATATGCAATATGCTAACGGCGGATGGCCACAAGTCTATCAAAGCTCCGGGTATCATACGCATATTACATATAATGATGATGCGATGATCAATGTGATGATTCTACTGGACGAAGTTTCTAATAAAAAAGGGGACTTTGCATTTGTCGATAGCAATCTAGCGAGTAAAAGCAAACAGTCTGTCGATAAAGGAGTCACTTGCCTGTTGAAAACTCAAGTCACGTCAGGAGGCAAACTAACCGTATGGGGTCAACAACATGATTCCAATACACTCCAACCTGCACCAGCGCGCATCTATGAAGTGCCTTCACTGAGCTCCAAAGAAAGTGCGACTATCGTGAAATTCCTCAAAACTAGACCTTCCACTTCACAGATCGCGACTTCGATCAAAGCGGCGGAAGATTGGTTCAAAGCTGTGCAAATTGTAGGGATCAAAGTGGTGAAAGCAAATAATGATGTAGTCGTAGTCAATGATGCCAGTGTTACCAAGCCGATCTGGGCAAGATTTTATGAATTGAATACGAACAAGCCTATCTTTGTCGGACGTGATGGTATTGTGAAGTACAAATTGAGTGATATTGATCAGGAGAGAAGAACGGGTTATGCGTGGTATGGTAACTGGTCACCGAGTTGATGGATAGTGTACTTTATTTTAAAGAATAATGATGAGTGCTGAAGGAAAATGGGCTTTTAGATGGTTATCATCTGGAAGCCCTTTTGTGATTAAAATAATTTCCAGAATATTGGATTGGATGATAATATAAGGGTTAAAACCATAATATTGAAGTGAAGAGAATATAGCGATAATATGATCACCGGTTATACTTTACAAATTCAGTCCTTTTTCTTCGATATGGTTACTTTTGAATTGGATAATTATTATATTGTTGTAAAAAAACATGCTTTATTACTCAGCCAAGTAAGCATTTCTTTGCTATCAATCTACTAGAGAATAGAACGATTGAGTTTCTTGAACACTAAATTTTACGGATAGCAGAATGCTAAAGGAAGGTGAGCAAGTATTAATATCGGGAATGTCTTGTTTAGAGAGGAACTATAGATGTTCGTAAATATGAAGTTAGCTAAAATTTAAATAGGAAAGGATTATCTTATGAAAAGTATAGCAAGTTTTTATGGAAATACATTAACAAATCTTAAAGATATTTCTGAAGTAGAATTCCAGTATTTTGTAGAGCATTCGGAACGTATAAATAAATTTGTAAACAATTATAAAAGAATTTCAATAGTAAAAAAAGATAAAGAGGTGATGAATAAATTTATAATTGATTATTTAGATGACGCAAATAATATAGATACAGCTTCTTTTCTAAGTGAATTACCGTCATTATTGCTTAAATATCTAGCGTCTTTTAAATCATTTCTAGATCATTGGGAAACGCATTTAAAAAGACTATATGGTAATGATTCAAATCAAGTTAAAGAATTCAAAGCATCAACGGCAGTGGAGTTTGACAGTTACTTCTCCTATAGGTTCGTCTATGAGTTGAGAAACTTTACTTTACACTGCGATTTTCCAATTTCTAAAGTACACACTATGTTAGATGAGAATGAAAATAAACTACTTAGTGTCATTGTAAACAGAGACCGTTTAATGTCAGATTATAAATGGCCCAACAAAGTAAAACTTAATGAAATGGAACAAGAATTTGATTTATTACCTCATATTGAGCAAGCTTTTAAATGTTTATTACGAATACATCAGACAGCTATTAACTTATATGACACAAATAAATTAGTCGAATCAGCTCTAATTATTTATAAGTTTAAAATTGATTATAAAGATGTAGTTGGAGATATTGCATTGGTAACAATTGAGGATAAACTTATACATTTAAACTCAGATAGTCTAGATTTTAAAATCAACAATCTTCCAGTTAAAGAGGCAGAAAAAATATTAGAGATGTTTGTAAGAGATACAAGGAAATAATGAATATCAGCTAATATATTATTTGCTATTGGACATTCGTTCTCGATCCTGCATTTCGCTTGATACCTAGCATATGCCATGTCGTGAACACAGGAATATTATATAAAAATCTCTAAAAGTACAAAAGAGATAAGAGAAAGCCAACTTGGTGTTAAATTAGTTAAGTTATTGAAAATAGAATATATAGAGTGGGGGGAGATTAATATTAAAAACTTTAGGATCGAAAATCATTACCATTTAAAATATAATTTCAAAAAGTGTTTATTGTGTTTTCGTTCTAAACGTAAGTGTAAAATTTTATTATGTTTGTTGTTAGCAATATTAATTGTGATACTTAATTGTATTATTAAATTGGAACCTCTACATTCTTTTTTGCAAGAAGATGTAATACCTGTTATAAATAAAGTTTTTCAAGAATGGATAATATTACTCCCAATTAACCCATGGATTACATTGCTTATAGGTGCTGCTGGAGGACAAATTATTAATCATACAATTATTCAGCAAAGAGAGAAAAAAAAGGAATGGCGAGATTCAAAATATAAATTTTATTGGCCTTTGTATGTTGCAATTAATCAAATGTTTGAGACTACCACAGCTTACCGACCAGATAGATTAAAAAAGAGTATAAGTCGTTTGGATCAGAATAAAGCAATTTTCGAAATATTCGATAAAAACATAGAGTACGCTAATGCTGACATCTTAGTTTCTTATTATGAATTTGAAAAGATTCGGTTATATGAAGATGTTTCTAATGATGGTTGGAGAGAAGAACTAAAATTGTATTTCAAAGTTTTAAAGTACTTTTATATTTATAGTTTAGAGAAGAAGGAAATAAAATTGGATGATACATTTTTCAAATCAAGTATTATTTTTTTTGGAATGTGGCAATTAGCTTTGGTCTTAGAGTTAGATGATATTGATGGAGCAATGGGATCAAATCGCTTAATAGATAAAGATAAGCTATCAGTTTTGTATTCAATAAATGATTTAGAAAAAGCTTTAAGTTACTCAAAAAACAAAAAGAAGGAATTTCTAGTTAAATTACTCAAAGATACTGTGAAAGAATCTCATTTTGAGGAAGTTTACTCTCGTTATTTCACTCCTGGTGAACCTTGGGATAATCCTAGTGAAATCTATTTAATTAGCTTGAGACGTGAGATTATAGAAGGAGTAGCAGATGGAAAGATGCCTATTTATCATCGAGAATCTTTGAGAATAGAATTATTGGAAAAGATATATAATGACTTGTTTTATACGAGAGAAAACCAACATATTTATAAACAAAACGAATATAATAACTTATTCTTAGAAAAAAAAGAAGCTTATGAGTATTTGAAAGACAAAAATTATATACAGTTAATACGAGAAGAATCTTTAGAACACAAAGAAACTGTAATAAAATTTAAAATTACAGCAGCTGGAATGGAAAAAATAGAAGAACTACATCATGAATTATTTGAGTCTAAATAAAAATAAAAAAAGCTTATTTAGAGGAAAAAGTTCTAAATAAGCTTTTTGCATAATAGCGTATCTAAAGACAAGATAAATTGAAATATCTTTAGGAATTAGTTTAAGATAAGAGATCATCATATAACATGATATTCACGCTACGGACATTCGTTCTTAGTCGTGCATACGTCAGGTTTCGAATACAGCAATGCTATACAAAAGATCAAAAAATAAGAAAATCGATAAATTAAAGAAAGAATTGTTAAATTCCATAGTATTTTGTCTTGAATTCAAGTTACTTCGAATGAATATTTCTATAAGTGTCTGGAAGAAAATATAGAAGGAAAGGGAGCCCAAGTATAATGTTTGATGAATTTGAGAGAACAGAATCAAAGAAATCAAGATTCATCGGTTTAGTAATAGGGCTATAAAGATTATGGTCATGCTCAAATGATATACAATAAACGTGTGTATATAATCAAATAGCCTATACGAATATTGAAGTACAACCCGCAGAGAAACTAATGTTACACGATGATCTAATGATATATCTAACTAAAGAATTACATAATGAACTGTGAATGTGAATTAAAAGAGTGAAGATAATTCGTTTGAAGCAAGGAATCACTTTGATTGAACTAAACTTCAAACTATAAAATCAGAAAGAGACTCCTTTTTATAATTAATTATAACGAATACAATAAATTTATTAAAGAGGGATTACATAATGCAAAAGATAGTAAAGATAATATGGATCATAGCGGTTGTGATTGCAGGATTGGCTTTGATGTGGTTTATGTTTTTGTTAATTGGTAATAGAACTGATCTTGGACCGGCAGGTCCTTTTATTCTTTATTTTATCTGGTTTCCAGTCCTAGTTTTTTTTGGTGTATCCATTGTTCTTTTGATTAAAAATAAGGTGCCAGTTCACATAACCTCTCAGAGTATTCTAATTATGTTTTTGGTGATATTTTCACTTGTTTTTTCTGCAACACTTCTTGGTGAACCACATTACGAAAAATTAATGCGAGAAATCGATGAACAAAATCGTCAATATATGGAGCAAAGTAGGCAAGTTACAGTGGATGGAAAGTATGAATATTTTTTTTATTTAATTGGAAGGCTAACCGATAGTCCCCGTGCACATATCGCTATTCGTAACTTAACTAACAATGTCGAAAAGAGTATTACAATCGATTTAAACTTTGAAGGAGTTAAAGCGGTGGAAAACCTTCCTCCAAACATAAGACTGATTGAAATTTCTCCAACAGATGATGAGCATATTTATAAGTTAACCACAACGTCCCAATTAAAAGATGGAATAGAAACTTTCAAAGTGAATATGGAAACAGCGATAGCAGGGGTAGCGTCAGGAAAATGCGGATTTACAACGCTAAGATCACTCCCAAGATTAATAACCCGATTTTAACAACGATACGTGGAGGATTGGTATTTATTTTATCTGACATTGGATGAACTTGTTCCACGTTGATAGGGCTTGCTTTTCACCTCGTTATTCACAATTGACTGGATTTCATTCTATAACTAAGGATTCAATAAATATCTCGATTGCTTTTGTATAAAATTCAACTCTTGGAGTTATAAGTGAAAAATTTCGTGAGATTGGAAACCCATTTATATCAAGTAACTTCACTTTACCAAGTTCTAGTTCGTTTTTTATTGACGCGTGTGAGAGTATAGAAATTCCTAGACCAGCTTCAATAGATTCCTTAATAACTTGCGTACTCCCAAATGTCATATACTTCTTCGGAGAAAACCCCAATTGTTTAAATCCCTTTTCTTGCATTTCTCTCGTTCCAGAACCTTCTTCACGAACTAACCAAGTCTCTAGGTTTAATAACAAGGGGTCTATTTCCTTTTGTTCTGCTAAATGGTGATTTGAAGGGACTGTAATTGATAACTCGTCAAGAGAAAATGGTATAACCTTTATATTTTCATTATTAGCCTCTCCTTCGATTATCCCAACATCTACCTCGTGTTTCTTTATTAAATCTATAATTTCATTAGAATTTTTTATAGTAATGATTGGATTTAATAATGGATAGGATTTAAGCAAACTGGCAATTTTATGAGGAAGAATGTATTCTCCGAAAGTATAACTTGCACCAATAGAAAGAGGACCACTTGCAGTATGTTTTAAATCATCAATGAGTCTTTCCATTCGAGTATAGAGACCTAAGATGTCCTTGGCGTGATGAAATACTATTTCTCCAGCCTTGCTAAGTCGAACATATTTGTTTGTCCTCTCTAACAATTTTATCCCCATGTTTTTTTCTAACGTTTGTATATAATTGCTGACTGCTGGTTGTGTCATATGGAGAAGTTCAGCTGCTCGAGTAAAGTTCTTTTGTTCTGCAACTGTAGTAAATACAAGTAAAGATTGATCCATTATGAGTCTTCCTCCTTAGAATAAAATGGGGTCTAAGAAACTTCAATGATAAGTAATTTTATATTACAGCTATAATTATAATCTATTTTACTTATTATCAAAACAAATATACTCTTAATACAAGGAAGCAAATATAGGAGTTGTTAAAATGAATACATCATTAGCAAAACATAAAAAATCATCCTCGAGAGGACTTTGGTTCGGTGGTGTTGGATTTACCTTTATTATTGCATTAGTTGGTTTTGGATTATCACAAATACCCGGGTTAGATCATGTTGGTCAGCTCGCCTGTGCAATCATCATTGCAGTAGTTTATCGACAAATTTGGGGATATCCTGAGAAATTCCGTACTGGAATCCAATTCTCTGCCAAAAGGTTGTTAAGGCTTGCTATTATCCTTTTTGGGTTAAAACTAAACATTGATGTTGTTTTTCATCAAGGGTTAGGTTTGCTTGCAAGAGATGTTGGAACCATCGTTTTTTCAATCCTTCTTACAATGTTGCTTGCAAAACTATTCAAAGCGAATTCTTCCTTATCCTTGTTATTAGGAATTGGAACAGGGGTGTGTGGCGCTGCTGCAATTGCAGCCGTTTCACCCATTTTGAAAGCAAAGGATGAAGATACTGCTATTGGGGCAGGTATAATTGCTTTAGTTGGTACCATTTTCGCCATAACATACACTATCTTACGTCCGTTTCTCCCTTTGACAGACCTTCAATACGGTGTTTGGTCAGGTGTAGGTCTACACGAAATTGCTCATGTTGCCTTAGCAGGAGCGCCTGCTGGTCCAGATGCACTTGCTATTGCTTTGTTAGCGAAACTAGGTCGTGTTTTCTTACTCGTTCCACTTAGTTTTATTCTTATGTACTGGATGAAACGAAAAAATAAAGTTGAATCAGATTCTGATGCTAAAATTGAATTTCCATGGTTTCTCATAGGTTTTATTATCATGAGCTTATTTGGAAGTTATGTCCTTGGTCATTTGATTACCGTCCCAACTAGTGTCATGAATAGCATCTCTTTCTTCACTTCCTTTATCCTAACTATGGCTATGATTGGATTAGGTTTAAATGTTAGTCTAAAAGACCTTAGAACGAAAGCGTTAAGACCACTTCTAGCAATGGCTATTACATCTGTTTTGTTATCTGTTATCACATACTTCACAATGTAATTAATTGTAAATCAGGAGGTTTCTTAAATGAATAAAATATTATTTCCTACTGATGGTTCGGCTTATTCTGAACATGCCGCAAGAATGACAGGGGAGTTCTTGGAAGCTTGGCCAAATGCAACAGGTGTTGTGCTTTACGTCACGGTTAAAGAAAATTACGCCTATGATTTTGCAACTGAAGCAGTGGATCGATACGAAAAAGAACTTAGTAAACATATTGAAAAGAAAATTATGGAAGGAGTCCTTCAACCTTGGAAGGATCGTCTTGAATATAATCATCAAATAAGTCACCAAAGTCAAACCATTTGTCATGTTGCCCAAACAGAGGAAGTAGATCTTATTATATTGGGTAGTCATGGAAGAGGTGTTTTTGATCGAGTATTGGTGGGCAGTGTTGCTCAAGGGGTGTTACACCGGTCCGAAATTCCTGTCTTGATTGTTAAGAAGTAATTCTTCAAATTAAGGGCTTACCATAAGGTAAAGCCCTTAATACTCCTATAATCCTTTAATTCTTTAATCCTTTTCATGTTTCAGATAATTTTCTATATAAAGAAGCTCTAGATACATTTGTAATTTCACAAATTTGATTTACAGTCATTCCTCCTTCTTTATATAGTTTAACTGCATAATTCATACCTGCGTGATTTTTATGATATTTCTTTAATCGACCTTTAAACTTTCCTTCTTTCTTTGCTAGCTCAATCCCTTCACGCTGACGCATACGAATAAGATCTCGCTCTAATTGGTTAACGCCAGCCATTACCGTAATTAAGAATTGGCTGTATGGATTATCTTCTGATAAATCTAACCATGTATCCTTGAGTGATTTTAAGTTTGCCATTTTACTGCGTATTAAATCAATCATTTCAAATAAATTCTGCGTACTTCGAGTGATCCGAGTTAAGTCTGTAACATAAATAATGTCACCTTCCTGTAAATCCTCTAACATTTTTTGAAGTTGCTCACGATCCTTTGTTGCTCCAGAAACTTTTTCTTCAAAAATGATATCCATTCCGATTTCGTTCAATTGCTGAAATTGCCTTGAAGGATTCTGGCTAGTTGAACTGACACGTATATAACCGATTTTTCGCATCATACCACCTCGTTTTTGATACAAGTCTTATGAGACACTCCCTACTATGATTTTATCTGTCTACTACACTTGTATCAATAGAGTACACTCTATTGATATATAATTGAACTAATAAATTGAAAAATACAGAAATGGGATGATACTGAATGAAAATTGCGAGAGGTAGAGAATTGCTTACACCGGAACAGAGACAGTCTTTTATGCAAATCCCTGAAGATGAATGGATATTGGGGACCTACTTCACTTTTTCCAAACGTGATTTAGAAATAGTTAATAAGCGAAGGAGGGAAGAAAACCGTTTAGGGTTTGCCGTTCAATTAGCTGTTCTTCGGTATCCCGGTTGGCCATACACTCATATCAAAAGCATCCCAGATTCGGTCATACAATATATATCGAAACAGATTGGTGCTAGTCCATCCTCGCTTGGTCATTATCCTCAAAGGGAAAATACACTTTGGGATCATTTGAAAGAAATTCGAAGTGAATACGACTTTGTAACTTTTACCCTGAGTGAATATCGAATGACATTTAAGTACCTTCATCAATTAGCTTTGGAAAATGGTGATCCCATTCATCTACTGCATGAATGCATAGATTTTCTAAGAAAAAACAAAATTATACTGCCTGCTATCACTACACTTGAAAGAATGGTGTGGGAAGCAAGGGCGATGGCTGAAAAGAAGCTATTTAATACAGTTAGTAAATCTCTTACAAATGAGCAAAAAGAAAAGCTTGAAGAGATTATTACTTCGCAGCATCCATCTGAATCTAATAAAACGATATTGGGTTGGTTAAAGGAACCACCGGGTCATCCTTCACCCGAAACATTTCTAAAAGTAATAGAACGACTCGAATATATACGAGGAATGGAATTGGAAACGGTACAAATTAGTCATTTGCACCGCAACCGCCTGTTGCAGCTGTCTCGCTTAGGTTCAAGATACGAGCCGTATGCATTCCGTGACTTTCAAGAAAATAAACGTTATTCGATATTAACCGTCTATTTATTACAACTTACTCAGGAGCTAACGGATAAAGCGTTTGAAATTCATGATAGGCAAATACTTAGTTTGTTATCAAAAGGTCGTAAGGCTCAAGAGGAAATCCAGAAACAAAATGGTAAAAAGCTAAATGAGAAAGTTATACACTTTACGAACATCGGACAAGCATTAATTAAAGCAAAAGAGGAAAAATTAGATGTTTTTAAGGTTTTAGAATCGGTTATTGAATGGAATACCTTTGTCTCTTCAGTAGAAGAGGCTCAGGAGCTTGCACGTCCTGCCGACTATGATTATTTGGACTTACTGCAAAAACGGTTTTATTCACTAAGAAAATATACGCCAACGCTATTAAGAGTATTGGAATTTCATTCTACAAAAGCAAATGAGCCACTTTTACAGGCTGTTGAGATTATCCGAGGAATGAACGAATCCGGAAAGCGAAAAGTGCCTGACGACTCACCTGTGGATTTTATTTCAAAACGATGGAAAAAGCATTTATACGAGGATGATGGTACAACAATTAATCGTCATTACTATGAAATGGCTGTTTTAACAGAACTTCGGGAGCATGTTCGGGCAGGAGATGTTTCCATTGTGGGCAGCAGACAATATAGGGATTTTGAGGAATATTTGTTTTCGGAAGATACATGGAATCAATCGAAGGGGAATACGAGATTATCAGTTAGTTTATCATTTGAAGATTATATAACAGAGAGAACTAGAAGCCTTAATGAAAGGTTAAAGTGGTTAGCTGCCAATTTCAACAAGCTAGATGGAGTTTCTCTTGAAAAAGGAAAACTGTCACTTGCACGCTTAGAAAAAGATGTTCCAGAAGAAGCAAAAAAATTTAGCGCAAGCCTCTATCAGATACTACCAAGAATAAAGTTAACTGATTTACTCATGGATGTGGCTCATATAACAGGATTTCATGAGCAATTCACTCATGCTTCCAATAATCGAAAACCAGATAAGGAAGAAACAATCATTATCATGGCTGCCCTTTTAGGAATGGGTATGAATATTGGCTTGAGCAAGATGGCCGAGGCCACACCCGGACTTACATATAAGCAACTAGCCAATGTATCTCAATGGCGTATGTATGAAGATGCAATGAATAAAGCCCAAGCCATATTAGTAAATTTCCATCATAAATTACAGTTGTCCTCCAATTGGGGCGACGGTACAACATCCTCATCAGATGGTATGAGAATGCAGCTAGGTGTTTCATCACTTCATGCAGATGCAAACCCACATTACGGGACTGGAAAAGGAGCCACCATCTACCGTTTTACTAGTGATCAATTCTCTTCTTACTACACAAAGATTATTCATACAAATTCAAGGGATGCGATTCATGTTTTGGATGGATTGTTGCACCATGAGACGGATCTAAATATAGAAGAGCATTATACAGACACGGCCGGTTACACAGACCAAATATTCGGACTGACTCATTTATTAGGATTTAAATTTGCTCCTAGAATAAGAGATTTATCAGACTCAAAATTATTTACAATAGATAAAGCAAGTGAATATCCAAAATTAGAAGCCATTTTACGTGGACAAATAAATACAAAGGTCATTAAAGAAAATTATGAGGATGTTTTGCGATTAGCTCATTCTATAAGAGAGGGAACAGTTTCAGCATCCCTTATTATGGGGAAACTAGGTTCCTATTCAAGACAAAACAGCTTGGCTTCGGCCTTACGTGAGATGGGCCGAATAGAAAAAACGATCTTTATTTTGAATTATATATCGGATGAATCATTAAGAAGAAAAATACAAAGAGGATTGAATAAAGGAGAAGCCATGAATGGATTAGCAAGAGCTATTTTCTTCGGAAAACAAGGTGAGCTTAGGGAACGGACTATACAACATCAATTGCAAAGGGCCAGTGCCTTAAACATAATCATTAATGCCATCAGTATATGGAATACCTTACACCTAACAAAAGCAGTTGAATATCAAAAACAGGCTAGTAGTTTTAATGAAGAATTATTGCACCATATGTCGCCTCTAGGTTGGGAACATATTAATTTGCTAGGAGAATACCATTTTAATTCCGAGAAAATGGTCTCGTTAGATTCTTTAAGACCATTGAAATTTTCTTAACGTTGTTAAAAATGGGGGAATCGTCTCGAAAATGTGCTTAGCGTTGTAAATCCGCATTTTCCTGACGCTACCCCTAGCAAAAAAAATTGACTGATCTAGGTATATCTCTGAAAACAGAGATATTGAGCCTTGTTAAAAAAGTGTAAGGAATTATTAAAGCTTTGGACATTTACCCGACACTCAGCAGACAAATCCTGTGGGGCTAAGTAGCTGAGCTACCCGACCCTTGCGGATCTTAAGCCTTTCGGATTAGTGAATACAACAACGTTATCAGAAATCAGCGTAAAATTTAATAATAAACATATCAATCATCTTCAAATATAAATCTAGAGAGGAGTGCTTTGAATGGAAAATGTCACTGATGTAGAGAAATTAGAATCTATAAAGTCCTTTCAATCTACAATCAATAAATTAGAAAATGCCAATGCTCAGATCACTAAGAAAGGAGCAAATATCACATTAACAACGAAAAGACTTAAAGCTCTATACATTGGCTTGGCCATACTAGACTTCGTTTGGAATAAAAGACCACATGGGCATAAACAAGAAGAAATAATAGCAGCTCGCAATGTTCTCGCTGGATTACTTCCATCGATTAAATCCAGTTATGATAAGGCAAGAGAAGGTAGTCCTCAAAAGACACTTCTACAGAGAAGAATAAGATCATTGGAATTAGCTATTCAAGCAACTGATGATCAATTAGATAGTTAAAACTTAATTTAAGTGTATCAAAGTAGTCACTGATATTGGATAACGATAAGTTCACGCATCTGTTCATTAGTTCCTCGGCTAGTAGATAATTTTACTAGAAAGCAGATTCAGCGAACAATCATGTAATGGCTAAGTCTAACGGCCCAACCGTTGCACTGCCTTAAGCCTGCCGGGTTCGTGAATACAGGAACGTTAGACAAAATCAGTGCAAAAACTAGAAAGAACAAAAGATAATCCTTTTAGCTACTAAATTAATGGCTAGTTATACGTAACTTCCAGGGAATGTAAACGTCTAAATAAAGTAAGGAATGAGGAGGCAGAAATTTTATGGGAGGAACGAATCTGTGGGATGCGGAGTGGGAGGTTAACGAAGAGCAAGCACGGATGCTGATCGGCAGACAATTTCCCCAGCTGTCATCGAAGCAAGTAAAACGATTGGGTTGGGGCTGGGACAATACGGTTTTTCTTATTGGTGACGAGTACGTGTTTCGGTTTCCAAGAAGAACGATTGCAGTTGGCTCGATTCGTATGGAAGGGGAGCTGCTACCGAAGCTAGAGGCATATATGACCATCCCCTATCCGAAACCATTGTTTTATGGCGAAGCAAGTGACGAATACCCGGTACCGTTTCTCGGCTATACCTACGTGCCAGGAGATTTCCCCATCGGTTTGACGGAAGAACGCCGGGCTTTATCGGCAGAGACGCTGGCGAAATTTTTGCGGAGATTGCATGAGTTTCCGGTGCAGACAGCGCTGAAGTATGGAGTTCAGCAAGATCATCGAAACTTGACGGACATCGCATCGCGCAAAGTGAAATTGGAGGGCTTTTTAAAAAAGATGGTTGAACACTTGTCGTCTGAGGAATCCGGTGTGATCGAAGCATATATTAGCAGTTTGCAAAAGGCGCGTGTCGAAGCAGTGAATGCACTGCTACATGGCGATCTTCATTTCAAAAATATGCTTGTGAATGAGAACGGGATCGTTTCTGGAATCATTGATTGGGGCGATCTAAGCGTAGGCCATCCAGCTTGCGATTTGAGCATTGCTTACAGCTTTTTACCACCTTACGCTCGCGGCGTGTTTTTCGAAACATACGGAGGAGCGAACGAGGAAACGAAGCTACTGGCGCGACTGATCGCGGTATACATCCCTGTACTGATCTTTATGCAAGCGGTCGATGACGGGAATGCAGCGATTGCGGCAGAGGCGAAATCCAACATCATGCGGTCACTGTCGAATTAAGCTCATTATTTCGTTGTAGCTATGGGGCCATGGCTAACGCCCGACGATATGAGCTGAAAGTGATTCAGGCAAAATCAGGTCGCGAATACAGGAACACTATGTGAAATTCCCAAAAGATTTTATAAATAAAAAGGATGAAGTATAGTGATCCGACTTCCTATTTTTTCAGTACATTCAGTATTATCTATGTCTAACAGTGCAATAACAATACAAGGTAGAGCGCTTGATACGATTAAGCTTAAATCTAACGTGTTCGATTTAAGCTCTAATTTGAGTTGTATTGAAGAAATTATTATAGGTAATAAGCAATCTTCCCAACTTAGCATTATGTCTGAAGGAATCGTCACTATAAAGATCGATAAAGATAGTTTTGATATAGGTGAATTTTTGTATGGAGAACAAGCAATTGATTATAAACAGACTATAAGCCTTGAACAAGCAACCGATATGGCAGAGAAGTTCATTCATCAAGATCTATTGGATTATGTTGAAGAACCTAATGTACTTTTTTTACATGAAGTTACGCTAGAAGCAGAATACTGCTGGTTCTTTTTTTATAATCCAAAGATTATTATCCCAGAAGAGAAATGGTTATTAAAGATGCTTGGAGCATATGCCATTTCAAAGAAGGGTGAAGTCAGGCACACTTATAACTACTTAGATGACCCTGTGAAGGCTAGAGATTATTTAAAGGCAATTTCAGGATACTTCAATAAGAAAGGACTCTGATAGAAATTTGTAGGGAGAACATTCTCGAAGAAGATAGGAGTATCATATAAAATAATATTCACGCTGCGGACATTCGTCCTTGGCCCGGCATGCGTTGAGTCGTGAATACGGGAACGTTAGGCGAAAGATCACTAAAAGAGAAAAATAAAAACTAGAGGAGATCGAATGAAAAAAGAGATTATAGAATATTTGAACAGTAATTTTCCGAACTTGAGTGGTGAACTACATATTAGATTTGAACTTGGAGAACCTTTTCCAAACGGATCAGACCGTAGAATCAAACAAGTGAATAAAAGAGTGATAACGATATTCCAAGAGATTTTTGACCCAAATGATTTTATTTTTTTATACATTAAAGATTGGGAGGATCGAGAAGATCCTATGTTTGTAAATACCACACCCGATTATCTCTATGAGCTACTCAATGGAAAAGTCATGGAAGAAGAAATCGGCTTTGAATTAGATGAAGATGAGGACGAAGAAGGAAACACGATTGAAATAAAAAATGAATATCAAATTAAAGTCTTAAATGGACTTGTTTCCTCATTTCCTTATCGCAAAATCCTTGAAGGTATTAGTCATTACGAACAGGGAAGAGAGCCGTCACTAGGTCAAAGTGTATTTTTCATTAATAAGAATAAGGACATTATATTTCACATGTATGATGATAGAGGTTGCATCATCCATTCAAACTCAAAAGAACATTTAAGAACACTTTATATCAAGTATAATGATTGGATAGTAGATTATTGGAGAGATTATTTGGAGAGATTATTCAAAGAAGAGTGATCCATCGTCTAACATAATATTCAAGCTGTGGGCATTCGCCAGACACCCGATATATGTCGGGTCATTAATACAGTTAACGTTATCTGAAAAAATCTGAAGAGTAGATAAAAAAGCAAAAGAAGGAGTAGAATTATGAAAATCATCTTAGATAAATGGAATTCTCAAAGGCTTATGATGTCAAATTTGAAAGAAGAAGAAATCTCTTTAGTACAAGATCTATATGAGACAAGTAGATATATGAACCAGTGGGATGGTCAAGAATATAATCCAGAACACATAAGAAATTGTTTCGTTGAGGGCCATTTGCCTCCTGATGGGAAAGTAGAAAACTATAGAATACAAACGATTCGAAACAATAAAGACCAAAGAATAATAGGAATATTAAGTGTGTATCATGGTTATCCAGCTATTGAATCTATATATCTTGAATTTTTGTATATTGATAGAAGTATTCAAAAACAAGGGTTTGGACAAGAATTTATAAATAAATTTACCGAATTAACTACTGAGTTAGGATATAAAGAAATACGAATCAACGTGTCAATAAAGAATTGGCTAGCCATAAAGTTCTGGATAAAATCTGGATTTAATAATGTGAGTGGAATTTATGGAGACAGTGAATATTCAGAACACACATATGCAAATTTAGAATTAATAAAGATTTTGTGAGTATTTCAAGATGTCAGATTTCTTCAGGTAACATGATATTCATGCAACAGGCCTTCGCATCTCTTGAATCGTCAGAAGAGAAGAAACCAAGTCAGGTGATCAATACCTCCGAGGTTAAGTCTTCGACCTGATTCTACTCTTGAATCACTAAGAAGCTTTAGAGAAATAATTCAATTAATGGAGAATTAAGCATGTCTTTATTTTGTTGGCTAAGCGGTCAGCATAAGCCTCACGTGCTATAGATATAGGTTCACTTTCGTTCACTACATGCCTGTAGCTAGCTACGATCCGAAATTTATTGAACCACAGTTCACTTTTTCTTTAAGCTTCGAAAGACAACGCTACAGGTATCTTACATCACGTTAGGTTCGTTTGTGCTCACTGTTCTGGGCGGAACCATCATCGGAAAAAAGTCTACCGTAATCATTTCTGCGATAACAGCAGGATCTTCAGCGATGAGTTGCGTGACTTCGTCTGCATTCTCAACCTCGATGATGGCCATTCCATGAGGATCGTTCGGTTTTAGAACTCGTCCCCAAAAAAGTGCAATCCCTTGATTCTGCTTATCTGTCCAATAGGCGAAGTGTTTTTGCAAAACGTTTTGTTGTTCTGCGTTCATATCCTGTTGAGATTCTCTAGGAGGAACTGACCATAACATATAGTGCATTTTTTCTGGATTATTGCTCATAGTCTTATCTGACATTTCAAAAAACCTCCATTTCGTGTATACTACAATGAAACAATGCTTTAGTATGTTTACATCGTAAACTTACTTGTTTACATTGTCAACATATTATTATAAGGATGATATCTATGAATAAAAAAAGTCCCTACCATCACGGAGATCTTCGCGAAAAATTAATCTTAGCTGGATTGGAACTTCTATCTGAAGGGGGCGTAACGGGGTTGGATCTACGAAAAGTGGCTCGCAAAGCTGGTGTAAGTCATGCCGCTCCTTATCGTCATTTTGAAGATAAAAGTGATCTCATCGCCGCAGTTATTGAAGAGGGCTTTTCTCAATTACACGATTCTTTACAACGAGCAGTTAATATGAGCGAGGCTAATACTATAGATCAATTACAAAATATTAGTCTGGCGTACGTCGAATTCACCGTTAAAAATCCCTGGTCGGTACGGGAAATGTTTAGCGGATTGACGATTGATCACAACATGTATCCGTCCCTTTATGCCACCTCCAAGAAGGTATTTGGATTGATTGAAAATGTAATCGTCTCAGGTCAAGAGAGCGGTATATTGAATTTGGATGATAGCAAAGAACTAGCTTGTGTCTTTTTATCTACGATTCACGGAACCGCCCTTTTAATTATTGAAAACCACATGCAGCCGATTACGTCTAGGCCAGGTGGGACTGAGCATCTAGCACGGATTTGTGTCAATGCACTCATCAACGGAATTAAGAAGACTTAAATGCTAAAGTCGTTCAACTGTAGATTAAAGCTTTATTCAACATTATGTCTTAAAAGGGACTATGTCTTGCTGTCGAGGGACAAGAAACTGAACCCACTAAAAGTCGCTATATTTAGCGGCTTTTTTGTTTTATAGGTACAAGTTCTTGTCCAGATCCGAATACAAGAACTTGTACCGAGTACCGAAAAGAATAAGAACATGAGCAGATTACTGATTAGATAAGCATTTAACTATGTATTTACTTTATTAAGCTGACAGCAGGGGAATTGATCAATTTCGCGAATACTTTACAAATGGAGTTATTCACGAAGTTTATAGATATGACGTTATAGGAAAGATACGTAAAGCTTGCGAATAACATAACCAAACAATAAAAGACATGAATATTAAGAGAGTATTATGGAAAATTGGAAAAAGATTATTGAAATAATACTAGATGAGAGGGCTTCAGATGCTGAGTGAGATGATTCAGATATAGATCTTAGTAAATACAGCAACGCTATACAAAGATCGGAAAATCAATAAATTAAAGAAGGAGTAGATGAATTTTATGGCGTTTTGTATTGATTTCAAGTTACTTCGAATAAATGACACTAAAGCATTATATCTGTATGGGGATTGTTCCGAAAATTTTGAAGGTCTATTTGAATTAGATTTAGAAAAATTAATATCGGGAGAAACTTCATTTAATACTGATATGAGAGAGGTGGTGAAAGTGATTAAACCGTGTATTAGTGACACGGAATCTCAGCATAAAGCAAATAGAGCATTTAGCAAAATTTACAAACACTATAAAGAGACAAACGAGTACTTATTAGAAGGTGGATATCATGCATAGAGGGTACCAATTAGCATAATGAATAAACCAACGTTATGATAACAAAAAATCTTCAAATGATCTTCATAATAATGAATAGGAGCAAGCCTATGATCATTGAATCTCTAAATCAGTCTCAAATCAACGATGAAAAAATAAAATCATTTGTTCATTATTTGAAAAAAGAAAAAATCGAGAGTTGTTTGGTCAGTGTGGGTTCAGATATCGTACTTCAATATTTTAGAAACAATAAATCGAAAGAGAAGCTCCACAAAATCAACTCGTGTACGAAAAGTATTACTTCATGCTTAATTGGAATTGCTGTCGAACAGGGATTAATTGCAGATCTTCGTACGCCGATTGTTCATTATTTTCCATCGCTTCAACAGGATAAAGACATCCGCAAACAAAGCATTACTATTGAGCACTTATTGAGCATGAGTGCAGGATTTGATTGGCCAGAGTTGGGTGAATGGAATGGTTGGCCCGCCATGATACATAGTCCGAACTGGGTTGATTATATATTAGAGCGCCCATTAAATGCTGAACCTGGTGAAAGAATGAACTATAATTCTGGCTGTAGCCATCTATTATTAGCCATACTTCAACAGGTATCAGGAATGAGTGCAAAAGATTTTGCGATAAAGCATCTATTTTCTAGTTTGAAAATGAAAGATTTCATATGGCATGTAGATCCTCAGGGAGTGAATATTGGTGGTTTTGGGATACATATGTCTATACAAGATATGCAAAAATTCGGCTATTTGTATTTAAACAAGGGACGTTGTGGGAAGCGTCAATTACTTAGTGAAAAATGGATAGCGACTTCAACCCAACCCAAGTATTTAACATATGATGACATCGGTTATTACGGTCATCACTGGTGGGTGGCCAATGAATCGTTAGAGAACCCTTTTTATTTCGCTATGGGTATGGGCGGGCAGTATATCTGTGTAGATCATTCTCAAAATATAGTTGTTGCATTAACAAGTGATACATACGGCGATACCCTAAAACCTTTAAAAGCGATTGCAGAACTTTTGCGATAATACACAGAAATTAGCACATCTGCTAGCAAAATCTTAATCCAGGAGGATTTTATATGATATTAGAAAAAGTCATAAATAAAATTGAGATACAGAGCGAATACAAAGATTTTGTTGATCAGTATATCGATACCATCCTTACTGAATTTAAAGATAAGGTTCATAGCATTTATATGTGCGGCTCGATTCCAAAAGGAACGGCTACCCCTTTTAAGTCAGATGCGGACTTTACGATTGTATGTGTAGATCCTCAAGATATAGACTACGAGAGGTTATCCACTATTAAAGACAGGCTTTTGAAAGAATATCCAGTAGTTACTAAGATTGATACGATCATTTGCTCGATGGATAGTGTATTGAGTAAACCGAATGAGTGGGGCTTTTGGGTGAAGATCATTTGTGTTTGCGTGTATGGTCAAGACGTTGGTGAACAAGTACCACCGATCAAGATTTCTCCAGAGTTTATTGTAGATTTGAATACAGACACCAAGGAAGAAGTAGCTCGTATACATCATTCACTTTCTAATGCTAGCGATCACACCATGCAAATGAGATATATCAAAGGTTACTCTAAGCGATTACTTCGTGCATTATACTCTTTGGTTTTGGAAAATACAGGTGTATGGGAAGATGACTTTGTGAAGATGAAGAATGCCATATTAACCTATTGTGAGATTGACTCTGCTTTAGTGGATTATCTGTATACTTGTTACTTGGATAGTCATGTAGATGTTGAAGAGTTTCTGGGAGTTGCAGATGAAGTATATCGTAATTTTGAGAAGGCTATACATGCAATGGCTGCTTCCAGAAATTCTTTTGACTGAAACTATATTGAGGTTAGGATTACACATGGAAACGAAGTATCACATCCATTTACTAATGACTCAAGATGTCTATTCGTTAAGTGTTTAACAAGTCATAGCTAGCTACAAATTGACTCTAAGGGAACATGATGTCTACCGTAAATACAGTAGCATTATACGCAAATTAGATATTTAGGGAGCATTTTCAAAAATGATCAGGAATATAGAAAATATAAAACCTACCATCGATAATTTTTCGATCCATAGAATTCAGTGGTTTTCAGAATTACATTTTCAAGTTACTCAAGATAAATACTTTGAAAATATTTCTATACTGGATATAACATTCTTAATTAAAGAAAATGAAACAACTTATGAATTACTTATAAGATTTATGAATATAGAGGCTCTACGCTTTCAATCTGGAGGAACATTAACTCACATAAGTGGATTTAATATTAAAGATTTAACAGAACACGGTTATTATCCAATGAAATATGAAATCGAAGATTACGAGAACGGAATTATCCATTTTTATTGTGCTGATATTGAATTCTTAAGTCTTACTGAGAATGAATACATTGCTATTTAGAAGATATAGGCTATTGGAAAAAGTGCTAATAAAAGTATGTTCTTTATTGTAAAATAATTGAAATAGCCTTTAATTCTGTGTATGATAGAAAAAGAGATCGATTCATAAAGAGCGATCTTTTCTTCAAAAATCATTTTGTAAGCGTATACATATTACCTGATTAACTAAAATAAGTGGCTAAAGGAGACTTAGGATGGTCAAATCAAAATTAAAAAAAAGGTTGTTGGTATTGAACCACAGTCTACTCATTCTGGCATTACTAATCACAACGTATGGAGTGGTTCCGATGAAAAATGTGTCTGCGGCAAGTTATAATGCAACGGTTAATCCGAATGTACAGTATCAGACATGGGAAGGTTGGGGAACATCACTTGCATGGTGGGCGAATCGGGTAGGGGGTGCTTCTGAATCGGTACGTAATGATTATGCTGACAAATTATTTGGCAGTAACGGGCTACAAATGAATATTGTTCGTTACAATATCGGTGGTGGCGAGAACCCAGCCTATCCGAATCATATGGAACTTCGTGCACGTATTCCAGGTTTCAAAGATTCAGCTACATCTGCTTATGATTGGACAAGAGATAGTAATCAACGCTCGATTTTACAAGCAGCCAAATCTCGCATCCCATCTAGCGAATTTATTGCTGAGGCTTTCTCCAACTCACCACCGTGGTGGATGACGAAGAGTGGAAGTGTCACGGGTAATACCAATGCTGCTGAAAATCTGAAAGATGATATGTATGATGATTTTGCTGATTATTTGACTACAGTAACCAAACAGTTCCGCGATCAATGGGGCATTAATTTCCGTACATTATCTGCTTTTAATGAGCCCAGTTCAGATTACTGGTATTTCGGTAATCGTCAAGAAGGTAATGTGATGTTTGCGCCTAATCAACAAGTGATGATCGGGCAGTTATCCAGTGCGATAGCAGCGAAAGGTCTGCCGATCGGCATTAGTGCTCCTGAAGAAACAAGTATTGATCTAACTCGTCAAAGTATCGACAGCTATTCAGCGGCTACCAAGTCCAAATTAGTGCAATACAATACTCATACGTATCAGGGTAGTGACCGCACAGGGCTGAATACTTCAGCGAATGGCAAACGTTTGTGGAACTCCGAGCATGGTGACGGTGATGATACAGGTATGACGTTGGCCCGTACAATTTTATCGGATCTCAAATATATGAAAAATAGTGCATGGGTCTACTGGCAAGCGATAGAAACGCCAGGCGGTTGGGGCATGATCGAAACGGATCTAAATAATGCGAGTGCTAATCTAGGCACGTATACAGTCAAAAAGAAATATCATATGATGGCACAATGGAGTAAATTTATTCGTCCAGGATACAAAATTATTGATATTGTCGATAACAACTCGGTGGCTGCTTATGATACAGCAGGTAAAAAATTAGTCATTGTCACTGTGAATAGCACAACGTCACCAAATACAGTCAATTACGATCTGTCTCAATTCACTACGTTGACAGGCAATGTGACCGGTTACCGGACAAGCAGTTCAGAGAATATGGCGGCAATTAGCGGATTGTCATTGGCAAATAAGAAATTTACTAATACCCAACCAGCTAATTCGGTCAGTACATTTGTGATTACAGGAATCTCTGGGGCAACAGGTGGAGGGACGACGATCGATGCTAATGCTTATTACAAAATCGTCAACCAAAACAGTAACAAATTACTTGATGTAAGCGAAGCGTCTACCGCAGATGGCGCCAATGTTATCCAGTGGATGGATATTGGTGGTACAAATCAACAATGGAAATTCGTAGCGACAACGAATGGTTATTACAAATTAATTAATCGCAAAACAGGAAAAGCACTGGAAGTGTCTGCACAATCTGTAGCTGATGGTGGCGATGTCGTTCAGTGGACAGATAATGGAGGCACCAATCAACAGTGGAAGCCTGTGTTTACAGATAATACGCTGAAATTAATCAATCGCAACAGTAACAAAGTCGCTGATATCAGTAGTGGTTCAACCAGTAATGGTGGCGATGTAATTCAGTGGACAGACAACGGCGGTACCAATCAGAAATGGATATTGCTTAAAGTGACAGACTAATATCAATATAATAACGATAACATGTATAGCAAAAAGAAGCCCTTCACCGTCGAAAGGCTTCTTTTTGTTATTTGTATTATCCATAATCTTGTGTATGATCATGATTAATTGATTTGATTTTATAATTAGCCATCTGCGCTTATATATACAAACGGATAATTTTGTCCAAATAGACAGCGATCTTTTACAAAGTAGCGATATCAATAACAAAGCGATAACGTACATCACTGTTTACAACACGCTCGTAAGCTTCGCCTACATAATCCGCACCGATCACTTCGATCATTGGAGCGATATTATGTTCTGCTGCAAAGTTAAGCATTTCTTGCGTTTCTGGAATACCGCCTACAAGTGATCCTGCAAGGCTACGACGACCCATGATTAGTGAGAATACACTATATTGATCTGGATCAGCAGGTGCACCTACATTTACTAGCGTTCCATCTACACGTAGCATAGAAAGGTACGCATTCACATCAAGGTTAGCAGATACTGTATTTAAGATTAGATCAAATTTATTCGCAAGTGTCGCAAATGTCTCTGCATCACCTGTTGCATAATAATGATCTGCTCCAAAACCGATTGCTTCTTCTTTTTTGCTCATAGAACGACTCAATACGGTCACTTCTGCACCTAGTGCATGAGCGAATTGAATCGCAAGGTGACCTAGACCACCAACACCAACGATAGCTACTTTTTTACCAGGACCGATATTCCAATGTTTCAAAGGGGAATATGTAGTGATCCCTGCGCATAGAAGTGGACTAGCTACATCCAAGCCTAATGCTTCTGGAATACTGACTACAAAGCGATCAGTAACAACGATTTTTTGGCTATATCCACCATAAGTTGGGTTACCATCATAATCTCTAGAGTTGTACGTTTGTACAACACCTTTTGTACAGTATTGCTCGTCACCTTGCAGGCAATATTCACATTCACCACAAGAATCTACAAAACAACCTACACCTACACGGTCGCCTACAGCAAATTTAGTCACGTCTGTTCCTACAGCTTCAACCACACCAGCGATTTCATGACCTGGAACCATCGGGAAAATACCGCCGCCCCATTCATCATACGCGCTATGGATATCCGAGTGACAGATTCCACTAAATTTGATATCAATTAAAATATCGTTTGGACGTAATTCTCTCCGTTCAATCGTTGTTTTCTCAAATGGTGCTTTTGGACTTGCAGCACTGAGTACGTGTGTTTTGCACATAAGTTTCTCTGCTCCTTCTCCTTAAGCAATATCAATTTCGTTTGAAATGCTAAAGTGATCAATTTTTTAGTGTACTACAGGTATAAAACATTTCACTACAAAGTAAAACATCTATACTTTAATGTACATCTGTATATTATCACCAAAATAAGATTGCTTACAATCGATAAAAAAGAGCGATTTGTCTATTAATGAACAATAGTTGCATACATGTTCATTAATTCATATGTTTGTTTTCTGTAGAAGTGCTTATAAGTTGCGATCTAATAATAAGCCCACTTGATCAGCCATCACTTCACTAGAATAAGGCATTTTGTTAATAATCCACCATTCGGTAATTCCGGCATACGAAGTAACGATAAATTGCAAAAGAATATCTTCGCTAATACTGTCATTTTTCTCACCGGACTGTTTGACTTCGTTTTGGAATTCTTCCCTAAGAAATTCAACAAATTGATTGCGGAAAGAAGTAGCACCTTTACTAGCTAACATCGTCGAGAAAAAAAGATAGTTCTGCTCTAAATATTCAAACCATGGCAGTATCGCTTCTCTAAAATCAAGTTCAGCTACTGATCGGCAAATACTTCTTAATTTCTCAATATGTTCTTCTATCAGCTTATTCAGTAGATCCAATTTATCTGCATAATGAAGATAGATGGTCCCACGACTTATATTGGCACGCTCAGCAATATCTTGTAATGTAATTTCATCAAAGCTTTTCTCTGTCATTAGTTCAATGACTGCTGTTTTCATCGCTTCTTGTGATTTAAGAATACGGCGATCTATTTTGGACATAAGAAGTGCACCAGACTTTCGTAAAGTATATCTATATCGTTATAAGTTAAAAGTAAGTTCGTATTTTTCTTTGAGACGCTTAATATCGGTACGCGGCGGTGAGCCAAACATACGTGCATATTCACGACTGAATTGAGAAGCACTTTCATAACCCAACCGAAAAGCCACATCGGCGGCATCTGCTGATTCAGCTAACAATAAGCGTCTTGCTTCTTGCAGACGTAATTGCTTCTGGAATTGAAGAGGGGTCATAGTTGTTATGTCTTTGAAGTTACGATGAAATGAAGAGATACTCATACTGGCTACTTCTGCAAGCGTCTCAATCGACAACGATTGATCATAATGATTCATAATATATTGAATCGCATCTTGAATACGATACGTACTGCTTCCCTCCATAGCGCTCTGTGCTAACGTCGATCCATATTCACTTTGTAGCAGTCGATACAATATTTCTTTGATACATAATGGAGCTAGAAAAGGAATATCTTCAGGATGATCTAACAAACGAGCTAAGCGAAGAATAGAATCGAGTAGCCCAGCATTAATTTGCCCTACAAATAGCGCACGTTCAGCATATTCACCAGTCACAGTTTGAATCGAAGAATCTTTAAGCACGTCCAGAATCTGTTGTTGAGTAAATTCCAGCTTAAAACTTACATATGGTTCCTCCGCAGAAGCTTTGATAATCTGACCGACTACAGGCAAATTCATAGAACCTACTAAATAATCATTAGGATTATACAAAAATCGTTCTTTGGCTAGGTAGATTTCTTTGGAACCTTGCGCGATAAAACATAGTGCAGGACGGGCTACATGATAAGCTGGTTCTGTTGTATACAAATAACGTACAAAAAACAAAGAAGAGATAGCTGTTTCTTGAACACCTTCAGCAGTAGAATGACGTTTGATCAAGCTAGCAAGTTCGTCTTTTTTATGTTGCATTTCTTGAGACATAGGAGAACCCTTTCTTGTATAAATTTTGAATAGCGATCACAGTCGTGAGAGAATTAGGCAATCATTTAAGATAAATACGATACCTGTGTATTTGGGATATATTGCATACTATAGAGGAGCCGTTGAACAGATGATCTGTTTAATGTGTTTACTATTATAGACATCTGTTCATTAACGAAGCAAGCGCTTTTGAATCTGACGATATGAAAGTGAGGAGAATGATCATGGAATATGTCAAATTAGGAAAAACAGGATTAGATGTATCACGCATTTGCTTGGGATGTATGGGTTTTGGCGATGCCAAACGTTGGACTCATTCATGGGTATTGGATGATGAACATAGTCGTCCGATTATTAAGCAAGCGTTAGAACTTGGAATTAACTTTTTTGATACAGCGAACGTGTATTCACTAGGAGCAAGTGAAGAGATTGTAGGACGTGCACTGAAAGAATATGCGAACCGCGATGAAATCGTATTAGCTACCAAAGTTCATGGAAAAATGCACGAAGGCCCTAATGGCGGCGGACTATCTCGTAAAGCTATTATGAGTGAAATCGATAAAAGTCTTCAGCGTTTGGGAACAGATTATGTAGATTTGTATCAGATTCACCGCTGGGATTATGAGACACCGATCGAAGAAACGATGGAAGCTTTGCATGATGTGGTCAAAGCTGGTAAAGCAAGATATATCGGAGCTTCTGCTATGTATGCATGGCAATTTTTAAAAGCGATTCAGATAGCCAAAGCTAACGGTTGGACTTCATTTGTATCGATGCAGAATCATCTGAATTTGTTATATCGTGAAGAAGAGCGAGAAATGTTACCTCTTTGTCTGGAAGAAGGAATAGGTGTTATTCCATACAGTCCGCTTGCTTCTGGAAGATTAACGCGTGATCCAGAAGAAACGACTTATCGTTCAGAAAGAGATCATATTCAGAAATCGAAGTACGATGGTACGGCTGATGCTGATCGAGTTATCGTAGAAAAAGTAGCAGACATTGCTCAAAAACGAGGCGTTCCACGTTCTCATATTGCTCTGGCATGGTTATTACAAAAGCAACCTGTTAGTGCTCCAATCGTAGGCGCAACCAAATCATCACATCTTGAAGATGCTGTAGCAGCGCTTGATGTACAATTAACACCAGAAGAAGTGAGTTCTCTTGAAGAAGGGTATATTCCACATCCTGTCGTAGGCTTAATTCCTTATCCATTATAATCTCATATCGATAACAGATGATAGATAACTCAATCGTTTTGATGAAGAGCAGTAGTCTTAGCACTACTGCTTTTTGTTATACCTATTGTAACTATACGAGAGAATTACAAGTATTTTCGTTATAATATATATATTCGTACAATAGAGAGGAATGCAGTGATGAAGAAAGTAATTGTAATAGGCGCAGGGATTTTGGGAGCTTCTACCGCATATCAGTTAAGTAAAATGGGGGCAGAAGTCTTTCTTATTGATCGCCAAGATAAGGGGCAAGCTACAGATGCGGCGGCAGGCATTATTTGCCCGTGGTTGTCTCAACGTCGTAATCAAGCATGGTATCGACTTGCCAAAGCAGGTGCACAATTTTATCCTGCACTCATTCAGGAACTTCAAGATGCAGGAGAAACCAATACAGGTTATGCCCGGGTGGGTGCACTTAGTATTCATGAAGATTTGGACAAAATTAAGAAAATGGAAGAGCGAGCACAGCTACGCAAAGAACAGGCACCAGAGATTGGAGATATTACCTATCTGGATGAACAAGAGACTCATGATCAATTTCCTTTGTTAAAAAAAGGATATCATGCTGTACATATCAGTGGAGCCGCTCGTATTGATGGTCGTGCATTACGGGATGCGTTGATTCGTTCTGCACAGCACTATGGAGCACACAAAATCGAAGGCGACGCTACGCTATTATATGAAGATCATCAAGTTACCGGAGTCATAGTGAATGGACAGACGATTGAAGCAGATACTGTAGTCGTATGTGCAGGTGCATGGGCGAATCCATTGTTACAACCTTTAGGTATCAATTTTCAAGTCAGTTATCAGAAAGCTCAGATTATTCATTTACAAATAGAAGATCTATCAGCAGATACCGGAACATGGCCTGTCGTTATGCCGCCAGCCGATCAATACTTGCTTGCGTTTGAACAGCAAAAGATGGTCATCGGAGCTACTCACGAAAATGATATCGAAGGTTATGATACTCGAATCACAGCTGGAGGTATGCAAGAAGTATTAAATAAAGGATTAGAACTTGCACCTGATCTGGCACAGAGTACACTGCAAGAAGTACGTGTAGGCTTTAGACCGTTTACTCCAGGATTCTTACCTGTGATCGGTAGTATTCCGAATTGGACAGGCATTATAACAGCGAATGGACTTGGAGCATCAGGCTTAACAATGGGGCCTTTTATCGGCTATCAATTAGCTAAGTTAGCACTAGATATGGACGTAGATATTGAACTGAACGATTATAATATTCAGACTGCTTTGCTTTAAAATAAAACATCTTCTTATTATTTTCTGATAGTTGTTGTATAAACAAGCATTATAAAAATAGATCATTCAAACTTTTTAATTATTTTACCTAATCATGATATATTTGGAATAATAGAGGTTATATATAAATTGGGAACAGCTTCACTAATCAGAAGATAATAAGGAGTGTTAAAGTGATGACAAAGCAGTTAGCAACTCACGAAAAGCTTGAAGTGCATGAACTTTTAACTTTCAAAACTTCTTGTGTTACCAAAGCTGTAGCAATGCGTGAACTGGTTAAAGATGAAAAACTCAAACAAATCATTGACGAAGATATCCAAAATTCGACGAAGGCAATAGAAGACTTGAAATCTATTTTACAAAAATAAAGGGGGGTAATTATGGCTACAAGTAATATGACAAAAGAAATGTTAGTTAATGCAACGGCTCCATTGGATGATCTAGCAATTGCTACTGATTTACTGATGTCTGCCAAAGCTGGTGTACGTAATTATGCTGTTGCGATTACAGAAACAGCAACTCCTAGTGTTCGCAAAACATTAAAAGCTCAATTACAAAAAGCAATTGATTTGCATGAGAAAATTGCAACCTATATGATCGAAAACGAAATGTATCATGCTTATGATGTAGACGAGCAAGTAGAGCATGACCTCAAAAAAGCAGAAATTGCTTTGGAATTAGTAAATAAATAAGCGATTTAGAATAAAAAGGCAAATCATTTTAGATCACATGATCTTGATGATTTGCCTTTTATTATGGTGCAGAATCTTTTTGTATGTCTAATTACCACCAACCCCAATTAATCGTGTGCGATTGATTGGGGTTGTTTTTGGTTATAATACAAATACCAAATCATATTCAAATATTTATATTACATTTATTTAGATTACATTCGAAAATGGAGGAATATATAATGAGTAACTTTGATGTTTTATTTATAGGTAGTGGTCAGGGTGCGTGGAATGCAGCGATGCCACTTAGTATGTCAGGTCAAAAAGTAGCGATTATTGAGCGTAACAAAATTGCGGGTGTATGTACGAACTATGGTTGTAACCCGAAAATTATTTTGGATGGCCCAATCAAAGTTATGGAAGATGCGCAAGCATACAACGGAATCGGCATGACAAGTGAAATGAAAATTAACTGGTCTGAACTAATGGCTCACAAAAATAAAGTGCTAGACGCATTACCTGTGATGTTGGAAGAAAATTTCAAAAAAGCAGGCATTGAAGTGATCAAAGGCGAAGCATCTTTTGTAAATGAAAAAACAGTATCTGTGAATGGTCAAGAATACACAGCAGACAAAATTGTGATTGCAAGTGGTCAACGTCCAACACCACTAGATATCCCTGGTCAAGAATACTTAAAAACAAGCAATGAATTTTTATACTTAGAAGATCTTCCCGATCATATCGTATTTGTAGGTGCAGGTTATGTATCTATGGAACTGGCTTCTATCGCTGTCAAAGTAGGAGCGACTGTGCATGTGATCCAATCCTCCGATCATATTCTAAATGAGTTCTATCAACCATATGCTCAAAAATTACTTAAAAAGATGCAACAAGACGGAATCCAATTCCATTTCAATGAGAAACTAAGCAAAGTCGAACAACAAGACGAGCAATTACAGATCACGACAGAAAATGGTCTAACATTAACAACCAAATTAGTTATTAATGCGACAGGTCGCGTACCGAATGTAGAAAATTTGAATCTTGAAGCAGCAGGTGTCGAGTACAACAGTAAAGGTATTGTAGTTGATGAGTATTTACAGACTACCCAAAAAGGCATTTATGCAAGTGGAGATATTCTGGATAAAAAACAACCACGTCTAACACCAACTGCTGTATTTGAAGCGAAATATCTAGCGGCTTCTTTCTTAGGTGCTCAGACTCAAGGGATTGAATATCCACCAATCGCTACGATTGCTTTTACCGTACCTCGGATTGCGCAAATTGGGATAACAGTTGAAGAAGCTGAATCTACCGGACTTACAGTGAAGCCGATCGATCTAGGCAAACAATGGGACTTTGCAGGTCGTAATGAAACCGAAGCTCACTTGACTCTTATCTATGATCAAGAGCAAAAGCTTGTAGGTGCAGCAGCATATAGTCAGGAAGCGCTTGAGATTATTAATAGCTTAACTCCTGTTATTACACTAGGCTTAACATCCAAAGATGTAGACAAACTGATCTATGCATTCCCTTCTTTTGAAACGATGATTCCAAGATACATGCAAGAAGCTAAATAAATAGAAATAAAATACAAACACCCTTACTGCAATATAGAGTAGGGGTGTTTTTTGTATATGCGATATGACTATATTCAGATTGAGTATGATCGTTACAGTATATCAATCATATTGCTAGTAACTGTCTAGATATCGTCAATCATATCGCTACGATTGAATTTGTGTAGAGATTCTTCGGTGTTCTTCATATGATGCTTATAGTCGATTTTATACATACAACCATAGATCACATTCAGTACATATTCGAGTGCAATCTGGGAAGAAAAAGTTCCAATCTTCGCTAGCTTTACCTCATCGTCAGGAAGCTTAATACAAATAGTACTGGATGTAGCTAGTTTCCCTTGATGATTCGCTGTAATCGTGACATAAGGAATCTGTTCATGCTGTAAGTAACGAGACACTTTGGTGTAGCTAGGTGAATTGCCATGATAAGTTAAAAATAGTGCACAATCACGAGTTGTCACATTCAGCGTATGATGTGCCCATTCTGATAGCTCTGTTGCAATCACAACATACTTATTGATTTTAAATAGTTTATTTTGAAAACTTTTGGCACGAATCTGTGAATCACCCAAAGCATAGATAAAGATACGTTCAGCTTGATCTAGTAATTGGGCTGTCTGTGAAAGTAACTCATCCTCGATTAGAGACAGATTTTTATCAATCGTATTCTTCATCAGATCAGCAATTTCTTTAGCAATCTGTATAGAAGATTCTCCTAGACTAAAAGGATAATTGACATCAACTTCAGTCAACTGATGTTGATTCTGCTCAAATTCACGTGCTAGAGAAAGACTAAATTCTTTAAACCCAGATAATCCAAGCTTATGTGTTAACCGATTGATTGCAGAATGAGAAGTATAGGTAGCTTTCGCCAGTTCCTGAATAGTGAAAGGTAACATTTTCTCTTGATGAGTCAAAATATAAGTAGCAATACTTTGTTCATTGGTTGTAAATTGTTTCATTTCAGCTAATTGTAAAAGCACTTTCAAAAGATTTCACTCCTATTCCGATACGACAATAACGTTCGAAATCTCTTTGTATTGAACATTTTGTTCAAAGAACACCTTATATTTGGTGTGATTAATCAGCGAATACTGGTCGAATATACCGTTATACAGCTAATCCCTTTACGCTATAGATTCTTTTTTTATAATAAAAGAAATCAAGTGATAAAAGGAGCAATCATCATGTTAACTATTGGCTATATTGGCAATGGAAAAAGTACAAATCGTTATCATTTGCCTTTTTCTATGAATCGCGATTATTTGAATGTCAAAACAATCTACGCACGTCATCTCTATAAAACAGACTGGACTCGAATGGATAATATCCTCTATACCGATGATATCACAAATATACTTCATGATCCTGATATTCAGTTAGTCGTGATCTGCACCCATACCGAGTCTCATTATACGTATGCCAAAATGGCACTGGATCATGGCAAACATGTACTTGTCGAAAAACCATTTATGCTAACCAAAGACGAAGCAGATTCTATTTTTCAATATGCTAAAGAAAAGAACTTATTGATTCAATGCTATCAAAATAGACGATATGACTCTGATTTCTTAACAATGCAAAAAGTGATTGCCTCTGGCAAACTGGGTGAATTGCTAGAAGTGGAAATGCATTACGATTATTACCGACCAGAGACACCAGAAAGTATAGATCATTTCTCCACCTACCAAAGTTATCTCTACGGACATGGTGTGCATACGATTGATCAGGTGATCTCTTATTTCGGTGAACCTCAGCATATTCATTATGATGTGCGCCAATTACTAGGTACAGGTAGAATGAATGATTATTTTGATTTGGACTTTTATTATGATCGCTTGAAAGTATCTATCAAATCAAGCTTTTTTCGTCTGATAGCTAGACCAAGTTTTGCCTTGTACGGTAAAAAAGGGGTATTTATCAAGCAAACCGAAGATCGACAAGAAGAACATTTAAAGTTGTTTTATTTACCAAAAGGACATGCTGACTTTGGTATAGATAGACCCGAGCATTACGGTACATTGACTTATATAGATGATCAAGGACAACATCACGAAGAAAAAGTGATCTCTGAGCAAGGAGATTATACACGCATTTATGATGATATATACGAAGCGATTATACATGGCAAAGAAAAACAAATTAAAGATCACCAAACATCAAAAGTGATAGAAATATTAGAAAAAGGGATAAAGGAGTGTTCTTAAAATGAAGTTAGGTATTGTAGGATCAGGAATGATTGTCGAAGATTTACTAAGTTTTATTGGAGATATTCCAGCGATTCAGTTGCAAGCGATCTGTGCGAGAGCCGGTCATGAAGAGAAGTTGGCTCAATGGCAAGATCAATACCATATTAAGAAAGTGTATGTGGACTATGATCAATTGCTTGCTGATCAGCAAGTAGATACTATTTATATTGGACTCCCTAATCATCTGCATTATGCTTATGCCAAGCAAGCATTAGAGCAAGGCAAACATGTGATTTGCGAGAAACCTTTTACATCGAATCTACAAGAGTTTCTAGAACTCAAACAACTTGCTACACGTCAACATCGAATCTTAATAGAAGCAATCTCTAATCAATATCTCAAAAATGTACTCGCTATCCGCGAACAATTGCCCAAGCTTGGAGATATCAAAATCGTAGAGTGTAACTATTCACAATTCTCCTCACGTTACCGCAGATTCAAAAATGGAGAAGTCTTATCTGCATTCAATCCAGCGATGTCAGGTGGAGCATTAATGGATATTAACTTGTACAATATTCATCTTGTCGTGGGTTTATTTGGTCTGCCGAAGTCTGTTCATTATCATGCTAATATAGAGCGTGGTATAGATACGTCCGGCATATTATTACTGGATTATGATCATTTCAAATGTGTCTGTATCGGTTCCAAAGATACGAGTGCACCGAATCGCACCAATATTCAAGGAGATCAAGGCTATATCTCAATTGCAGGTTCTACTAATATTGTGGATCATTTCGAATATGTAAATGATTCCAACTCGCCTGTACGAATAGATGTCAAAGATCATCCGCATCGCATGTATGATGAATTTGTAGAATTTGAGCGAATCATCTATGAACAAGATATGCTCAAAGTCTCTGAAATGCTCGAACACAGTGAAAAAGTAATGCATGTGATCCAACAAGCCAAACAATCTGCTGGCTTAGTATTTGGCGCAGATCACTAATGAACACCAAAAGCGCAATGATCTTTGCTATAAGATCGTTGCGCTTTTGGTTATTCTACAGATACACTAAACGTTTTCTCTATCTATTGAATGAAGATATTCACATTTGAAATTTGAAAATGTCGCAGCATGACCTGCTGGATGATTGGTAGCGTATAATCCGATCATCACTCCTGTAAACCCTCCAGCAACTTCTGAAGACAAATACTTGGTCTGAGCAGTGCCTAGTAGTATATCTTCGCCTTCAACAGTTACAAAAAAGTGGTAACATGTTGGCTCAGCTTTGACCATAATTGAAGCTTTATTACTTGTTAATGCAACTGTCTGCTGTACAGATTTGATATCTTGCGTATTTAATCGTTCAATCACTTCATAATGATCTTTCTGACCGCGTATAGCTAATTCATAATGATGATGTTCATCCATATATAACGTTATGCCTGCTTCTCCATCTATAATTTCTACATCACAAGTGATCACAGCATAGAAATCCTTTTGACGTAACCCGAGAAAGGTCGGAGAAAGAGGTTGATCCAGTGTAATATCAGTCCCTTTTAATATCAGCTTATGATCTTCAAATTGATAGTTTTCAGTCTGTGGAAACCGAAGGTAACACCAATCTAGCTCCCAATTTGTATTCTCAAATGTATAGATACGTTTTTCCTGCTGAATCACATCGTCAGATATCCGATCTGTCTCAAAGCTAGAGAGTGTAGTCCCATGATACCCGGCAGTAAACCATCCTTCTTCATCAAATGTCACTGGTGTAAGAAATACTTCACGTCCTAGATGATGATATGTAAGCCATTGACCGATCTGACGGAATCCAAGATGATATAACCACCAATTGCCATTATTGTCCTGAATCAGATCGCCATGACCAACAGCCTGTAATTCATAACCACCTAGATTGCGATTAGTTAAGACAGGATTATGTGCATAGGCTTCAAATGGGCCCGAAGGGGATGCCGAGCGTGCATAGGTTGCCATATGACCATACTCTGTACCGCCTTCAGCCACCAGTAGATAATACCAGTTATTGATTCGGTACATATGAGGACTTTCCAGATAACGCCCACCTGTTCCTTGCCAGATCATACGACTTGGTGTTAATTTCTGACCTGTTACAATATCGATCTGACATTGGAACACACCTTCGTTCCCATCTACATCGTGTCCATTACTCATAAAGTAAGTGGTGTCATCTTCAAAATACAGATCAGGATCAATGCCGCTCTGATCAACAATTATAGGCTCTGACCATTCTCCATAAATATCATCAGTCCAGACAAAAAAGTTCTGACGCGTAGTATCATTAGTTGTGACCATATAGAATCGCCCTCTATGATAACGTAGAGTAGGGGCAAACACTCCACCAGAACTTTGAACCTGATCCAATTGAACTTGAGTCGTACGGGTCAGACAATGGCTAATCTGCTTCCAATTCATCAGATCATGGCTTTCAAAGATCGGCACACCGGGAAAATACTGAAATGTACTGGTAGCTAAATAATAAGTATCGCCTACTTTGCAGACACTTGGATCAGGGTAAAAGCCTTTAATAATAGGATTGTTATATTTCATCAATAAGCACCTATGTAAAATGGATAAAAAACAATAACCATCTTACAATTTCCTTTCTAGAGTAATATGACAGACTGATCATAGCATGATTACGCTTTCAAAAAAAGAAGATAAGGCATACACCTTATCTCATACTATTTTCTGTATCATATAGCTTCAATATCGGATTAGACGCTCTGTATTCTACAGGTGACATACCGAATTGATTGCGGAATACCCGGTGAAAATAGGAGTAACTTGCAAAGCCGCATGTTTCTGCAATATGTTCGAGCGTCATTTCGCTATATTGAATTTGCTCAATCGCAGCTTTAAGACGAATTTCAATCGCATATTGGATCATCGTTTTGCCGTAATGTTCTTTGAACAATTTAACTGCTCTTGAAAGGCTAAGCCCTGCATATCTAGCGGCTTCTTCTAATTTGAAAGTCACTGTAGCATGTTCTTCAATAAACCGCTTTAGCAAAAGAGTCGCTGAACCTTTACGATCCATTTGTACCGTATCGCTAATCGCACGATCGATATACAGACAGAGGCTACGTAATAGTACATCCTCTAATTCAGTATCTTCTTCAGGAAGCCCGCGCCGCTTTTCCAATAACAAATTATGCCATAAGCCGATCAATTTACTTTCTGTTCCAATAGAATATACTGTAGAGCGTGGCTGGCGTTGCCACCATTCATCGATCCAAGTTCCTTGACAGAACAAATAATAATCTCCGCTAGATAATCCATCTTTTTTAGCCGGTTCTTGCACAACAAGATGATAATCATCTCCAGGTTTGAGTAGCAGTAAATCTCCACTTTTTAATACATAACGATTTCCACAGGTGAATGCTTCACAACTGCCCTCTGTTTGTAAGCGAAAAATGTAATGTTGTAGTCCATTTTTTATTTGATGATTAAATGCTTTGTAATGATATGAATGATCACAGATCAAAAGAGATGTGTCCAAAATAATCCCCCTAGCCAAAAGTTGAGCAAATAGTTCATGTTTTTACGATATTGTGTATGTTCATTTTAGCGTGTCTTGTTCTAAAATAATAGATGAAAGATAACTCTTACACATAGAATAAAAATAATCCAAAGAGGTGCTTTTGAAATGACAACATTAAATATTGGTCTGCAATTATTTACACTTCGTGATGAGACAGCTAAAGATTTCCCGGCAACATTACGCAAAGTGGCTGAACTTGGTTATCAAGGTGTAGAATTTGCAGGTTATGGAGATATTCCCGCAGAAGAAATGAAGGCGCTTTTAGACGAACTTGGACTCAAAGGATTCAGTAGCCATGTTCCTTTACAATCTATGCGCGATAATTTGCAAAAAGAGATCGATTACCTAAAAGTGATCGGTGCACAGTATATGATCTGTCCTTATATTATGCCAGAAGATCGTCCGCAAAGCAGTGAAGCATGGGGCGCTTTATTTACAGAGTTGCAACAATTTGGTGCAGAAGCTAGCAAACAAGGACTTACTTTTGGTTATCACAACCATGATTTTGAATTCCACGGTGCATTCAAAGATACTAACGCTTTTGATGGTATGTTTGCAGAAACGACTCCAGAAGCAGTTCAAGTTGAAATGGACGTATGTTGGGTACAATTTGCAGGACAAGATCCGTTAGAATATATTCAAAAATATGCAGGACGTTTACCACTTCTTCATCTCAAAGACTTTGACAAAGATGAGCAAGGTCAAATGAAAACATTAGAATTAGGACAAGGTATTGTTAATAGCTTGCCACAAGTGATCGAACAAGCAGGTAAAGCAGGCGTACAATGGCTGATCGTGGAACAAGATGTATGTCAGAATCCTCCACTTGAAAGCGTGTCCAACAGCTATAACTGGCTTAAACAAAATTACTTAAATTAATTTCGTCTATTTCGTACACATACATTCAATCGATACCCAATCAAAGGAGACTATTATTCATGAACAAGATTAAAGTAGCTGTATTCGGTTGCGGAGCTATTGCTCAGCGCAGACATATTCCAGAATATGCAGAAAATGAACAAGTAGAATTGGTAGCTTTTGCTGATCCTAATCTAGAACGTGCACAAGAAATGGTTGACCTATACGGCGGTAAAGCCTATGCAAGCTACGAAGAAATTCTAGCGAATGAAGAGATCGATGCGGTAAGCGTCTGTACACCGAACTACTTGCATGCTCCTATGACCATTGCAGCAGCAAATGCAGGTAAACATGTATTGGTTGAAAAGCCTATGGCGTGTTCGATTGAAGAAGCAGAGCAAATGATCGAAGCAGCTCAAAAAAATAACGTATACTTGATGGTAGGTCATAACCAACGTCTAATGCCTCCTCATGTAAAAGCAAAAGAAATTTTGGATTCAGGAAAACTAGGTAAAGTCTTAACATTCCGCACATCTTTCGGACATCCTGGTCCTGAAGCTTGGAGTGTAGATGGAGCAGATAGCTGGTTTTTCCGTAAAGAAGAAGCGATTATGGGTGCAATGGGCGATCTAGGTGTACACAAATCTGACTTTATTCGTTATTTGTTAAATGATGAAGTAGCTGATGTCGCTAGCTTTATCGGTACTTTGCATAAAGAAGGTACAGAAGTAGACGATAACGCTACTTGCTTGTTACGTATGAAGAGCGGTGCGATCGGTACACTGGTAGCAAGCTGGACACAGTACAAAGGTGGAGACAACAGTACTATCTTGTGGTGTGAAAACGGTGTAATGAAAATCGGAACAGTTCATGGTAACGAAGTCATTGTAGAACTAACAGACGGAACCGTAGAAACATACGAAGTAGGCATGATGTCTACCAATGAAAAACAAGTTCCTAGTGGTGTTATTGATGCATTTGTAGAGTCTATTACTACGAACACTCCTCCTACAATTTCGGGCGAAGAAGGTTTACGTGCGGTTAAAGTAATTTTGGGTGCTTTTGAATCGCAAAAAACAGGACGTGTCGTACAATTGTAATGGTTTAGCAAATAGTGCATGTGACTTGAACACGCATTATAACGATCTGTATACAATAAGTGGAAAGACCGTAACTTCTTTATCGAAGTTATGGTCTTTTTTCTATGCCTCTATATTTTTGCATGTATCTATAATGACATGATTATGTATAAATTTGTTTCTATTATATTCAGCAAGAATACAAGCATGTTCACCGTACAACTTCTAAAACAGAAAGTCATTAAAACAAATTAAAAATAATAGTTGACTGATCGTTCTCAAATAAATTATACTTTATTCATCGGGAACGATCATTCTCGAAAGGTTACATGTTGGATCATTAATAAGCTATTGAGTAAGACATTATTTTTTTGACTATTTAAGAACGATCATTCTAAATTAGGAGTAGTGAAAACATGGACATTTCAAAACAAGTAGTTATTATTAGTGGTGCTAATCGAGGTTTAGGTAAGCAATTAGCTCTTGAGCTTTTATCAAGAGGAGCTAAAGTCTATGCAGGTGCAAGAAAGCCAGAATCTGTCGATCTACCGGGAGCTATCGCAGTACAACTGGATATCACTGATCCTCACTCTGTGATGGCAGCAACTGAAATCGCAAGTGATGCCACTGTTTTGATTAATAATGCAGGTACAGCAACAGGAGCTTCTTTACTTACAGGAAATTTAGACGATATTCATTTGGAATTTAACACTCATCTGTTCGGTACTCTTTCTATGGTTCGTGCATTTGCACCGATTATTGAAAAAAATGGTGGAGGTTCTATTCTAAATATCTTATCTGTATTGTCTTGGGTTAGTATAGGGCAAGAAGGAGCATATACGGCTGCCAAAGCTGCTGCATGGGGATTAACCAATGTGTTACGTCTTGAATTAGCTCCTAAAAATATCAAAGTAGCTGGATTACATGTAGGCTTTATGGATACAGATATGATGGCTGGTAGTGATGCACCTAAATCTGCTCCAGAAGATATCGCTAAAATCGCTGTAGATGGAATCGAAGCTGACCATTATGAGATTCTTGGTGATGAGATCAGCCAACAAGTACAACAAGGTCTTGCTGGTGGTATTCCTGCTCTATATCCGCAACTATTTCAATAAAAATAGAGTCATAATTGATAGATATATTTAACGTTTGAATCTTTCTTTACTTAACGTTCTCAATATGTTACATTTTTCGTATTGGGGGGAGTTTTGTGTCCAGAAGCAAAGAATTTGACGTGAATGAAGTATTAGATAAAGCTATGATCCTTTTCTGGGATCAAGGTTATGAGAAAACATCGATGAGTGATCTAGTCACACATATGGGTATTCATCGTAGAAGTTTATATGATACATTTGGTGATAAACACTCACTATTTCTACAGGCGATCACTCGTTATATGGATAAAGTAAAAGCGAATCTTACGAGTGAAATCAAGCCATCCAAAACGGCTACAGAAGCATTGTATTCTCTTTTTCAATTTATGATTTCAGATAAAGAAGATTTGCCATCCGGTTGCTTAGTAGTCAATTCAGTAACAGAACTGGCGGCACGCGATGCAGAGGTAAATGCCAAATCTATCGAATCATTTGAAGGCATCGAAGATATGTTTGAACAGATTATTTTATGGGGTCAACAGGACGGAGAATTTACTTCAAAGCAGAGCGCTAAAGAACTAGCCAAATATCTGCATACGGTGTCTATCGGTATACGAGTCATGGGAAGATCTTCTGTAGATAAAGCCCAATTATCACATACGATAGATGTCTCTATAAACTTATTAAAAAGCTAATATCATATAGAAATAGATGTAAAGTCGCTCATGTAGCGGCTTTTTTTACGTTATAGAGTTCTTAGAGTTTACTTCTAATGACTGTAAGAGAATCAGGCAATCATTTAAGATAATCAGGATATTAGAATAACGATCTTATGAGTCATAATAGTCATATAGGGCAAGACACCCTGACGTACACTATTCCAAAGAAAGGATGTAGATACATGTATAATCATGACAAGACATTTCCCAATGATCGCTTACCATTAACGCAAACAGATCCTGACTTTATTGAACGTTTTGATCATTTTGTATTACATGAAGTCGCGGATCAAGATGATCTGGATGATCGTACTCGAATGATGGCTATTGTCGCTACATTAATCGGATGTCAGGGCATCGATGAATTCCAAGTTATACTTCCCGTAGCGCTTAACACTGGTGTAACAGCTGTCGAAGTGAAGGAAATCGTATATCAATCTGTAGCTTATCTCGGTATAGGACGTGTGTTACCTTTTTTATATGCTACTAATGATATGTTGACTGCACAAGGTGTAGAATTGCCTTTGCCTTCTCAATCGACAACGACTATAGCTAACCGTTTAACAGCAGGGATTCAAGCACAGGTAGATATTTTTGGTAATCATATGCAAGATTTTTGGAAATCGGGTGCAGAAGAAACCAGACATATAAATGAGTGGTTAGCGGCTAATTGCTTTGGCGATTATTATACTCGAACAGGTCTAGACCATTTGCAACGAGAAATGATTACATTTTGCTTTTTGTCTGCAAAAGGCGGTTGTGAACCTCAATTAACCAGTCATGCGGTCGCTAATATTAGGCTAGGTCAGGATAAGCATTTTCTGATTAAAATTATTTCTCAGTGTCTGCCTTATATCGGATATCCACGAAGTCTGAATGCACTGCGTTGTGTAGAAGAAGCCGCCCAGCAATCAAAATAGTCAGATCGATGATTCGTTTAAGGTATTTTATTGTAACTAATAGATAAGCTTATCAAAAGAAAGTAGGGATATATTATGGAAAACGAACAATTACAAAACAGTACTATTTTTCCTTTAGGTGAAAAAGTAAAAGCTAACTTTGTAGGGGACGCTTATTTGCAAATGATTTTCACCGATGCTACTCCTTTAAATACAGCGATTGGTAATGTGACATTCGCTCCTAGTGCTCGCAATAACTGGCATTCTCATCATGTAGGTCAAGTATTGTTAGTCACTGGTGGTAAAGGATGGTATCAAGCTGAAGGACAGCCTGCTCAAGCTCTTCAGACAGGGGATGTTGTCAATATTCCGGCTAATGTGAAACACTGGCATGGCGCAACGAAAGATAGCTGGTTCGTTCATTTAGCGATGACTCCGGGAGAAACAGATTGGCTTGAACCGGTAGAAGATGAATGGTTCAATCATTTATAATATTAATGAAATATTAACAACGCATTTCAAAAAAAGATTGATATAAAACAGTCGATACCAGCCACCATCCAAGTAAACTAAAACTAAAAAAAGCTAGTAGAGTCACTCATACAGAGGGCTTTACTAGCTTTTTGATATGAATTATATGAATCGTTACTTAATCATAGTTAAGTTGATAGATTTGCAAACTTATTTATAAAGAAACAGCAGTTAGCTTATCATTCTTGCTAATAGCATTTCTAAATAATAGCACCACTAGACTAATGATTAAGGATAGAATGCCTACAAATACGATATAGGATGTATTAAATCCTGCTAACAATAACCCTCCTCCGGCTGCACCAATCGTTGTGCCTAGATTACAAGCAGATATAAATAAGCCATTAGCAAAATCAGGTGCTTCAGGCGCTGTCGTAGCAATCAGGTATTGATTGATATTTGCCATCATTCCTCCGACTAAGATTCCCCATACTAAAGTAATCATCATTATAGCTAAGGTGGATTGACCTGCTACAAACATGATCAGGTAGACAACTCCTAATAACAAAGGAAAACCAAATATAGTCTGAGTGGTACGCGATATCAGCAATCGTCCTGATACGATATTTCCGATTATATTAGCACCACCGAAAATAAATAACGTAGCACTGATCAAACTTGGAGCCATATGTGTAACTGTAATTAGATAGTCTGCAAAATAACTATAAACACCAAAAATAGATGCATTCAAAAAAATAACAGCCATTATAGAAATCCATAATACAGGTTTGGCCATAACAGATAATTGTTTACGATAAGAAAGCTTTTTGACAACAGGCATCGAAGGTATAAAGAATAAAGTAGCTACAAATATGATTGCATTGATCACAACAAAAAAGGCCATAGCCATCTGTAGCGAAAAGACTGTATTGATCAGACTAACTATCGGTACACCTGCTACCATTCCAGCAGACACACCTATAAAGACTTTACTTACAGCTTTAGGCATTTCCTGTTCACTTACTGAAGAAGCAGCGACTGTAAATGCTAACGAACAATAGATAGGATGAAAAAAAGCAGGCAAAATCCGAGCAATCAACAGCACTGTAAAATCAGTAGTCAATAACGACATGGTATTGCTTATAACAAACACGCCTAACACCAGTAACATTACATATTTCCGATTAATAGCTGAGAAAAGTAATGGCATCGTCGGTCCTGAGATAGCTACGATCAAAGCAAATAAACTGACCAACAGTCCTGCTTTGGTCACACTCACATTAAAATGCTCTGCTATAGAGGGCAGTATGCCAATCACGCCCATCTCAGTATTGATGATACCAAATACACCGATCGTAAGTATGATGAGCAGTAAACGATTTCCTTTATTCATAGTCCGACTCCTATCTTTATCCCGTACGTTTATCCTAAAAGCGATATTTTTAGATGGGGATACTACAATTGATGTTTTTACAACAACTGTCTATAATTTATAACTGGAGTAGATCTATTACAAGATATGCAAATCGTTAATTTCACTCTAGATGATGTTTATACGACAATTTTATAAATATTGTTGATAATAAATAAGGATGTGTAGAACCCACATGGTAAAAGTAGATCGAAGAGTGTTGAGAACTCAGGAAGCGATAAAAAAAGCATTTTTAGAATTAATGTCAGAAAAGAAATTTGAAAGTATTACGATTCAAGATATAGCTGATCGAGCGAATATCAATCGTGCGACAGTATATCTTCATTATCTGGATAAATTCGATCTGATCGATAAGATTATTGAGGAGCATATTTTAAATATGTCTGAGATCTGCGAGACAGAAGCTGAACTGGATTGGTTCGAATCTACGGTACTTTGTATAGAGTATTTGGAAGAAAATTATTTGTTCTTTTCGACTATGCTAGCTAGTGAAGGTGCTTCTTTTTTCCGTAATCAATTTGTTCAGCATAATATTAAAGAATTCAAAAAAGATATTGATATTACTAAAGGTAGAAATAAAGGCCAGAATGAAGAAGTTGTCGCTGAATTTGTAGCTAATGCATATGTAGGTGTCGTAGAGTGGTGGATCAAAAATGAGATGCCTTACACACCTAAAGAAATGGCAGAAAAATTAGGAGATTTATTAGAGCGAGTAGTAGAATCTTAGAAGCATAGTGTAAACCATATGATGAATACAGTAGCACCAAAAACAAAAACGACTACACATTGGAGTCGTTTTTTTGTTTTAGTTATTTTAGTTGTGACTAATGAATAACTTGATTTCGTTTGAGTAACCCCCATAATTGATTAGAAATCTCATCAGGCGATTGTGGCATCTGATTGACAATCCACCATTCAATCGTTCCTAACTTGTGAAAAAGATATGTAGGTAAAATTAAGTCGTGAGAAAAACCTTTTAGTTTAAATGAAATATGATAATTATGTATGAATTTTTAATTTTATACCATACAAAAAAGCAGGGTTAAAAGAACAAATCAGCTACGAGTTGTTCTTTCTTTGGATATGAAGCACTGTGACTAGCTTTCTGCTAAAAACAATTTTTCTAACTAATGGCCATCCCAAGCTTCAGGTCAAAAGGTTTCGATCCTGTGCGATGCTCACTTTTTCGGTTACTTTAGATCAATTGGAACGGTCAAACGGCAAATATTTATTAGCATGCTAAGGAATTCTGTTGACAGCTAAATTCTCTCATGATAAATTTAGTGTGCTAAATATATTTTGGGTAGTGGAGGTTCAGCAGTGAATAATCAAATTGATTGCGATATTCGTCAATTATTAGATAAAATCTCATCTCGAATGTATAGAGATTATAACGAAAGTTTGAGAGAACTTAATCTCTATGTAGGTCAAGATAATTTGTTTTTTCGCTTGTTTTCAGGGGATGGGATTACCCAGAAGTAACTATATGAACATTTAAAATGTGAGCCTCCTATGGTGACAAATATGGTTAAATCGTTGGAGCAAAATGGATTTGTACATCGTAAACGGGATGAACAAAATGCAAGATTAATGCGAATCTATCTTACAGAGGAAGAACGCTTATTTTAAAAGAATTGATGATTCGAATGGAGAAAAATTTATTTTGATTTTTCTTTAAATTAATATTTAGTCCGCTAATTTTTTTGTTTTCACAGAGAAATTTAGTGAGGAAATGTAACCGACAGTTTTTGGTGTATGACTTTTAAGAAAATACTTAGTGGGCTAAATAAAGATAGAGTTTCTTAAATTATTTCTTATACGAATTTTTAAATTTGTTTTCATGATAAGAGCGATACAAATGGTTTCAGGATATGGGGGAGAATTTAGCGCTTGGCGGATACCAGGTAGGGCAAATCCCGCCAAGCCGCTCCGGTGCGCGCGACCCAAAGTACCGCATTCAGTCGATGTCTACGATCTTTCGAAGGTCGTCCTCCTTGTGTTTTTCGGGCAGGTAGCAGAAAAGGCTTGATAGCGTTCCATTCTTCATCGGTTAAATCGTATCGTCGTCCCATGTCTTTAATTGACAGATTTGAGAGGGTTCTTGAAGTTTGTTTACAGGGCTTAGCAAGTAGATACCATATGAAAATAAATTAGGAGGATTTATTTATGTCTGAAAAAAAACAAATGTTGCTTGGTTTAGGATTTACAGGGGCATACGGTGCAAATGCTAAAGCTTGGAAAAGTGAAGGTGTCAATGTGACTACTTATCCAGATATTAATGCAGATATTCGATATGCTCAACTTGCTGAAAAAGGTAAATTTCAATTTCTATTTGTAGGTGATTTCCCTGGAGCAATACCCGATGATAACAGGGAGGTGCCAGCGATGACGCTTGAACCTATCATTACTGCCACTGCAATATTACAACAAACAAAACACATTGGTGTGGCGTCAACTGTACATACTCAGTGGAATAATCCTTTTACTTTAGCACGTCAATTTAAAGGGATAGATTTAATGAGTGGTGGACGTATTGCTTGGAATGCAGTTACGGGATCAAGTCCAAAGGTAGCAGAAAACTTTGGTGTAAAACTAATGGATAGTAGATCACGTTATGAAAGTCATTATGAGTTCGTAGAAACTGTACAGCACTTATGGGCAACATGGGGAAAAGATGCTCTAAAAGCTGATAAAGAAACCGGTATATTTGCGGATTATAGCCAAGTAAAACCTGTCCATATATCTGGTAAATATATACAGGCAATTGGAGCCTTGCCAATTCCACCTTCACCACAAGGACAACCGGTCATCTTTCACTCTGGTGGATCTCCAAATAGTATTGAATTTGCAGGACGCTATGCGAGTGCAATGATTGGTGAAGTATGGACGAGAGAACAAGGTATTGCTACAAGAAATGCACTACGCCAGGTTGCGATAGACGCGGGTCGAAATCCAGATGAGATTAAATTTATCGCAGGACTCATGCCGGTTGTTGCAAATTCTAAACGCGAAGCAATAGATCGTCACGCAAGTTTTATGGATGAAAATATAGTACAACAACGTGCATTTCATATCGGAATGGTACTAGGAATCAGCTTAACTCCTGAAGATTTAGAACGCCCGATCGCACCAGAACTTTTAGACAAAGTAAAAATCGGCGGTTACTCTGATCCTCGTGCCGAGAACGTTTTAAAAGTGGCACGTGAAGGTTGGACATTACGCGATATCATTTATCATTCTGTGATTGATTACCATCCTGCAACATTAGGTGATGCAAAAGAAACTGCAGATTACCTAACTGAAATGTTTGAAAGTGGCGCAGCAGACGGCTTTTGGATACTCCCAGATGCTTATGAAACCGACTTTAAACGTTTTGTAGAAGAAGTGGTTCCTATCTTACAGGAACGTGGTTTATTCCATGAAGATTATAATGGAGATACATTAAGAGAAAATCTTGGTGTGCCTTATCAATATGGTGTAGATAAACGATTATCTTAATAGAATTCATATAGAGCACAGGCTGATAATGGCCTTTGCTTCTTTGAGTGGATATTTTATCTGATTACAGTATTCAATATCATGAGCTTTATGTACATCAAAATGGAAAATGGCTCATTAAAGAGCGTAAAGAATACATGCTCATGGTCGAAGCTAGACCGCTACAAGCTTAAAAAAAAGAGCCGATGAATTCCTTCATTGGCTCTTTCTGTTGTTAATCTATCTGATCTATTGGCGATAGCGTTATTATTATATGTCAGAATGTTGTTATATTACAGAGGTCATGTTATGATAATTTCGAATAAAACATTATTTTCAATTAAATACATATTTATACTTTTGTGCCGGTATCACTGATGCCATAAGACGTTGGTAATTATTTTTTTAATGGATTATGTAAGCGTTAACATTTTGTGTTTTTGTATGATTATTTTTCTTGTAAGTACAAATCTGAGTCTATTCTCTATCTCTAAAATAATGGATAGCTCAGTTTTATACTATATAAAACTATGGAGGTACGCAGATGAGTAGAAAATGTTTGGCTTTGTTTCTTTCCTTCGCTTTATTGTTCAGTATTTTCTCTACAGTAAGTGTTGATGCTGCTAATCGACCATTAGCCAAGCTTCCGGGGAATTCGAATCCTTTGATGGATCACAAACTTGGAGCTGATCCGTATTCATTGGTTTATAACGGAAGAGTGTATATTTACATGTCTAGCGATACTTATGTGTATAACAGTGATGGATCAATCAAAGAAAATGATTTTAGCTCACTCGATCGTATTCAAGTGATCTCTTCAGCAGATATGGTGAATTGGACCGATCATGGAACAGTACCGGTTGCCGGAGCTAATAACAAAAACGGTGGAAAAGGAATCGCTAAATGGGCTGGCAATTCATGGGCTCCAGCAGTTGCGACTAAGAAAATAAATGGTAAAGATAAATTCTTTTTATATTTTGCTAATGGCGGAGCAGGAATCGGTGTCTTAACAGCTGATACTCCGATTGGACCTTGGACAGATCCACTAGGCAAAGCTTTGGTGACTCAAAGTACGCCGGGTATGGCAGGGGTCACATGGCTTTTCGATCCAGCTGTTCTTGTGAATGATGATGGTAACGGATATTTGTATAGCGGAGGCGGAATCCCTAATGAATCTAACCCTGCTTCTATTGCCAATCCGAAAACAGCCAGAGTGATCAAATTGGGAGCAGATATGATTAGTGTGAATGGAAGTGCGACTACTATTGATGCTCCTTATATGTTTGAAGATTCGGGTATTCATAAATACAACGGAAAATATTATTATTCCTACTGCATCAATTTTGCAGGTACACATCCTGCACAATATCCAGCAGGTGAGATCGGTTATATGGTAAGTGATAATCCGATGGGGCCTTTTACGTACAAAGGTCATTTCCTCAAAAATCCGTATAACTTCTTTGGTGTAGGTGGTAACAACCATCATGCTGTATTTAATTTTAAAAATGAATGGTATGTCGTGTACCATGCGCAAACGGTCAGTAAAGCTCAAATTGGCACAGGCAAAGGTTATCGTTCACCGCATATCAATAAGTTAGTTCATAACGGAGATGGCAGTATTGCTGAAGTACAAGCAAATATGACTGGAGTCTCTCAATTATCGAATATCAATCCTTATACAAGAGTAGAAGCAGAGACAATTGGATGGCAAGCTGGAATTGCTACAGAACCAACCCAAGCAAGCGGTGGTCCGATTAGCAATCTTAATGTAACAAATATTAACAATGGTGATTGGGTAGCTGTAGGTAGAGCGGATTTTGGTTCAAGTGGAGCCAAGTCGTTCAAAGCTAATGTAGCTGCTACTAGCGGTGGAAATATTGAAGTGCGACTGGATAGTGATACCGGTCCATTAGTAGGTACATTGAAAGTAACTTCGACTGGAGGGATGCAGAACTGGAAAGAAATGCAGACAACGATCAATAATGTAACTGGTGTTCATAATGTATATCTTGTATTTACAGGATCAGGCAATGCTAATCTGTTCAATCTAGATTACTGGCAGTTTGGTTCTTAATATGTAAGCAACATTGTAAGGATGGAATGACTAGGAAATGATCTGTAAAAGTGTAAACATCATTTTATAGTATTGCTTTTATCTCATATTCAGATGGAGGTATTTATGAAAAAGAAATCTTGGATCACATTAGTAACTACAGGTATTATCTCGCTGTTTGTATCAGTTAGTGCTTTTGCAGGAACTGTATTTTGGGAGCCATTAACGTATTTTAATGCAAGCACATGGCAAAAAGCAGATGGCTACTCTAATGGAGATATGTTCAATTGTACATGGCGTGCCAACAATGCTAATTTTACAAGTGATGGTAAGCTTAGATTGGGCCTAACCAGTTCAGCGACAAATAAATTTGACTGTGCAGAATACCGCTCAACCAACAAATATAAGTACGGTTTGTATGAAGTTAGTATGAAACCTGCCAAAAACACAGGTATTGTTTCTTCCTTCTTCACGTATACAGGACCTACAGATGGTACACCTTGGGATGAGATTGATATTGAATTTTTAGGTAAAGATACGACTAAAGTACAATTAAACTACTATACCAATGGTGTAGGAAATCATGAGAAGGTTATTAACCTGGGCTTTGATGCTTCGCAAGGTTTCCATACGTATGCTTTCGATTGGCAGCCTAATTCAATCAAATGGTATGTCGATGGCGTGCTCAAACATACAGCAACTACTAATATTCCAACCAATGCAGGTAAAATTATGATGAATATCTGGAATGGCAAAGGAGTAGACGATTGGTTAGGTTCTTATAATGGAGCCAATCCATTGTATGCAGAATATGATTGGGTAAGATATACAAGTAATTAATAATATTCTTACAACTAATACTAACGATAATAAAACAAAAGACAGCCTAAAAGGGCTGTCTTTTTACTTCTTTGCACTATACAGATTTCTGTAGTCACATATGATCGAAATATTCTAGCGGCAAAAGGGATACGATAAAATAAAGCAATAATTAATGAATAAAATGCTTGAAATAAAAACGAATAAAAATCCGAAAAATAAATAGATAGTTCGTAAATAAAGACATAAAGAACAATATTTCATTGACAATATACGTTATATTCATTAAAATTCGAAATGGACGTCAGATTTAAAGCGAATAATAACTATTATTGCCTTGATTTTATTCATAAGCCTATGTGTTAAATCCTTATGACTATTATAGGAGTACAACTCATATCATCCTATAAAAGAATTAGGATTTTTTAGCGTTTATGAATAGATACGGAGTGGAGGATGGCTTTACCATGGATAACTGGTTCAAACTCAAAGAAAGAGGCACCACCGTTTCAACAGAAATTATTGCAGGCTTAACTACATTTTTTACGATGGTCTATATCGTTATCGTAAATCCGGGAATACTTAGTAGTACGGGTATGGATTTTAATGGGGTATTTATTGCTACGATTCTAGCAAGTATTGTAGCAACTCTGATTATGGGATTATGGTCTAATTATCCGATTGTGTTAGCACCGGGTATGGGTCTGAATGCATTTTTTGCTTATAGTGTTGTCGGTGGATATGGTGTAACCTGGCAAGTTGCTTTAGGCGCAGTATTTATCGCAGGGATTTTGTTTATTATTTTATCGGTGACTTCATTCCGTTATATGTTGCTGGATGCAATTCCGGCAAGTTTGAAGCATGCGATTACCGCAGGGATCGGGCTTTTTATTACCACAGTGGGTTTACAGAACTCTGGTATTATTATTGCTTCCGAATCCAATCTAATTACGATTGGTAATTTGACAGAGCCAATGACGTATCTAACGATTATTGGATTACTGATCACTGTCGTTCTGATGGCTTATAATGTAAAAGGGTACCTGTTTATAGGTATGGTCGTTACCGCTATTCTTGCTTGGATTTTAGGATTGTTCCAATTGCCTGCATCGATTATGGCTATGCCGCAAGGGCTTTCTACAACCGCTTTCCAACTCGATCTAGCAGGAGTATTCTCAAATGGTCTATATACGATCATATTCACATTCTTATTAATTACTTTATTTGATACTACAGGAACCATGCTTGGTGTTGCTGAACAAGCAGGACTACTTAACAAAGATGGCAAATTCCCGCGGTCTCGTGGTGCGCTACTAGCAGATGCAGTAGGAACGACAACAGGTTCTTTACTTGGAACGAGTCCAACTTCGGCTTATATCGAGTCTAGCACAGGTGTTGCTGCTGGCGGTCGTACAGGGCTAACGGCGATTACAGTCAGTGTTCTACTCGCACTTACGTTATTCTTTGCACCTATTGTCAGTGTATTATCCGGTATTTCAGCGATCACTTCACCGGCATTGATTATTGTGGGTTACTTTATGATCAGCGTAATTAACAAAATTGACTGGAAAGATCTCGAAGTAGCATTTCCAGCTTTCTTAATTATTATTTTAATGCCATTAACACACAGTATTGCAACAGGGATTGGTTTTGGTTTTATTTTCTATCCGTTGCTCAAGCTTCTTCGTGGTAAAGGTAAAGAAGTTCATCCGATTTTCTATATTTTTGCAGTATTATTCTTGATTCAGCTTGTATTTCTGGATCACTAACATATCGATTCTGATTAAGAAGAGGGCGGTCTATTATAGATCGTTCTCTTTTTGGTATTTGCAGATATATGATTAGCGTACATCAAAGTAATGCCAAGTATATAAATCAAATAAAACCGCTATAGCCATCAATAATATAGTAAAAAAGAAACGTTTCGCATCGCAAGCAGAAAAGGTAGTCTGATTCTATCCTTTTAGTAAGCGTTATCAATTAATGGTTTACTGTGATGAAACATTCATGTTATTATAAATGGCGAAACGTTTCAAATTTTATTTGGAAGGAGAAAAGTAAATGAACAAAGTAAAAGTATTGAGTCTATTTGTAGCTTTTTGCCTGTTAACGGGTTTAACTTTCACTCCTATGGTTTCAGCTTCACCATCTTCAAGTAAAAAGGCTGCATTCAACACTGAATTGAAAGCGGTTGCAAAGAAAACATATGCATACTTTACAGACTATACAGATACGGTGACTGGCTTAACATACGACGAAGTTAGAACGACTGAAAAAGGAACAGAAGAAGCAAAACGGACATCACCTACTAATATCTCTATGTATATGATGAGTACTGTTTCTGCCCAGAAATTAGGTATTATTAGCAAAAAAGAAGCAGTAACACGACTGCAAACAACACTAAATTCTCTTGAAAAGATGGATAAATGGAACGGGTTATTTTACAACTGGTACAATACCGAAGACGGATCACTGAAAAAAGACTGGGGGCAATTTATTTCTCAAGTAGATAATGGCTGGATGTCAGCAGGTCTGATTGTAGTAGGTCAGGCATACCAAGAACTTCATGAGCAGACGAGCCAACTGGTTAACGCTATGAACTATACAACATTATACGATCCCGAAGTGGGTCAATTCCATGGTGGATATGATGTAGCTAAAGGAGAACTGACAGAACATCATTATGGTTCTTTTTATACAGAGCCACGTGTAGCAAGTTATATTGCGATCGGCAAAGGCGATGTTCCCAAAGAGCATTGGTGGAAAATGTACCGCACAATGCCAGCGGAATTCGATTGGCAATCTCAAGTTCCTCAAGGCAAAACAGTCAAGTACGATGGAGTAAAGTTATTTGAAGGAAGCTATGTATATAAAAATAAAAAATTCGTCCCAAGCTGGGGCGGTAGCATGTTCGAGGCACTGATGCCAGGCATGGTCATCAAAGAAAAAGAACTAGGTACCCGAGCACTTGGACTCAATAATAAACGCCATGTTCAATTACAAATTCAATATGCCAAAGATAAAGGATATGCTGCATGGGGATTCTCACCTGCTGCAACACCAACAGGATATAGTGAATTTGCAGCTACACCGCTTGGAATATCAGGATACAAAGACAGTACAACTGTAACGGCTCATGCAACATTTCTAGCCTTAGAATATGCACCTGAAGCCGCACAAAAGAACATCAAAGCACTTCAAAAATTAAAGATGGCTGGAAAGTACGGTTTTTATGACTCTGTGAATGTAAAGACAGGTGAGCTTGCCAAAGCGTATCTTGCTCTTGATCAAGGAATGATCATGATATCTATCGCTAACTATCTACAAGATGGAGTCATTCGCGATTATTTCCACAGTGATCCTATTGGGAAGAAACCAGAAAGCTTGCTGAAGAAAGAAGTCTTTTCTATTCAATAAAACTACACAGAGGATTACAATAAGATATTCTTAAAAGTCGCTAAATAGCGGCTTTTTTTATGGCTTCTAACTATGATAATATAGTGGATGTAATACCAATACATAAACACGGGGTCAACCCAGGTGGATACAATGAGTTTAGAACATGAATTTTTTCTAATTAACAACGATTTTGATATGGAAAATGTGTATGAATGGTACAGATCTAATCGTTATACATGGACACAAAAAGCAAGTATATCTGATGATATGATTTTGTATCTAATGGATTTTTTGAACTGGATACCTACTTATGATCCTGCAACACAACAAAGTACCAGAGGATTAACGTATTATGGCTTAACTATTATATCTACAACAGAGTCTGGAAAGTTAAAACAGCTTTTAGAAAAATGGCTTAATTTTATAGAAGAAGCACCAGACATATTTAGTTTGAGAGGTGAGACCGTTTGGAAAGAAACAGAGCACGAAGAAGGCTACTGGGAAAGTACTAGAAATCGAGTTCTCCGCAAGACTGTGCAAAACGAATTACAATTATTAATAAATCTAGCTATTGAAGCTTATAGCAATAATAAGTCTATTCTTCACTTTGGCATTTAAATATTTTGCAATGATATGTATGGAGGTACTGAGAATGAAGCGATATCAAGTGGTTCACTCTCATTTTTCAAATTATCCAGATCCTATTGTATTGGCTAAAGGCGATACTGTCTTATATGGAAGAGAAGATACCGAATTTCCGAATTGGATTTTTTGTGAAGATGTTCATTCTCAAAAGCATGGTTGGGTTCCCAAGCAAATATTAAGCTCGCCTGATGCAAATCAAATTTCTACCGTTTTAACAGATTATTCTGCTTATGAATTAACCGTAAATCCCGGTATGATCGTAGAGCAAGAATATGAGTTGAATGAATGGAGTTTGGTACATACGACAGACGGGGAAAAGGGTTGGGTTCCTAATAAAGTATTGATGTTAGTAGACTATTCCAAACCAAAATAAAAGCTAGATACCTGAGACAGTCTATCATTTGATAGGCTGTTTTTATGTTGTAAAAACGCATATATATGGTATAAATCAACACGAATAATAAGTAATTAGAATGCAAAAGACGAATACAAGAGCTCTCATCTTATGAGATTACTTGTATTCGTCTACTTTAGCTATCGTACTTATTGATGATCATATAAGCAGCTTCATCTGATATTTGAAAAGCCTGTTCTCGAGAGATACTGAAATCGAGTAGTAGCATTTTAGGCCATAGCACTTGTCCTGCAATTGTACTCATAAATTCGTTAGCCGCTTTTGACGCATCAGGCAAACTAATATTACCCAGCTCAACTTCATCGAGTAAATATTGCGTCAACTTCTGATGCACAGCACCTTCGCCCAGTTCATAATGAAAAAGACTGAGTTCGGGGAACTGCTTGGCCTCTGCAATAACAACTCGAAACAAAGGAGCCATTCCATCACGAGTCAGTACGCATGCATAGTCTCGTCCGAATTTTATTAATCCTTGCAAAGGAGAGCCAAGTACTGGTGGAAGATCCCATTCAGGATCAAGCTCCCAAAAATGCTTGACGATCGTTTCGAAGATCAATTCCTTTGTTGGAAAATGATTAAATAATGTTCCGGTAGAGAGACCAGCACCTTTTGCGATCTGAGATAATGTGGTACGTGCATATCCTTTTTCAAAAAAAAGTTCTTGCGCTGCAGCAATAACACATGCTCTTTTTTCTTCTTTTATACGTTCATGGTAAGTTGATTTTATGCCCATATGTCCACTCCAAAGTTGGATTTAAGTCCTATCGGAGGGGTAAAACCCTCTTGTATACTATACAACAATTGAAAGTATTCTAAAAGAAAAAACTGCTTAAGTGCCCATGAAGGGCTCTAAGCAGCATTAATTTTAACTTTTTAAAGAATCGTTTGAGCGCCATCCAGAATCAAGTCAACCCCAATAGTAAAGCGTGACTCATCTGAAGCTAGATAAACGACAGCTTTCGCGATTTCTTCAGCTGTACCTAAGCGTCCAGCTGGAATACCATCACGAATACCGTCCATAACAATGTCACGAACTTCTTCAGTAATACCCAGTTTATTTTTATCATAAAGTGGTGTATCAATTGGTCCCGGGCTCACTGTATTGAAACGAATCCCATGAGACGACAATAAGTCAGAGTTCCATGCTTTGGTTAGAGTAGAAATAGCACCTTTGGTAGCTGCATAAGCGTTAGAATTTGTATACCCTGCATGAGAACTGCTTGATCCCATAAGTACAACAGAGGATGGATTCGCCATTACAGGAACTAATGCTTGCATTAAGAAAAATGGAGCTTTTACATTGATAGAGAACAAGCGATCAAAGTTAGTTTCATCGATTTGATCAAATGGACGCCAGTGGGATACACCTGCGTTTAAGAAAGCAATATCTAGCTTGCCAAAATGTTGTCCAACACGTTCAGCCAATTGACGTTGAGCTTTAAGGTCTCGAGAATCTGCTTGAAGCACAAGGACTTGATCTCCAAGTTCCTTTTGCGTTTTTTCTACATTTTCCGGAGTTACGCCGGTAACAATCAAACTAGCACCTTCTGCTAAAAATTGCTTAGCTGTTTCCAAACCAATTCCGCTAGTGCCACCTGTAATAAGTGCTTTTTTACCATTAAGTCTACTCATGTTCAAACCTCCATTGCAAATTACTTACATGGATAAATATAAGGTAAGCTTAATACAAAGTCAAGTAACTCAACTTTATATTTTTTTGGTATTGATAAGAAGTTTATTAAAAGAGTAGGAATAATAAATAAAAAGATTGTTAATATGGATTATAGAAAGAGTGATATACACTGATCGCAGATATCAATATAATCTATGTTCATAAGCGGTATTGAAGAAATTTATCAACGTATTAAGCGTAATAAAAAGAGTAGGATAATTGTCTGCTACTCAACGTTTTCTTAATCATACAAAATGTATAAAAAAGTTGCTTGAGTAAACTATTTTATAAAATGAATAATATCAAGTTAACTTATCTATATATTTGCGAATTCTCTTTGCTTTTTCTTCAAAATGCAGTTATGATATACTCAATTAAATGAAATTACGAGGAAGCACCTCGCTTGTAGATACTCTGTATCTGCGGCGAGGTGCTTTTTTTGTTTTATAAAGGAGCATATATTATGAAAAATTCTAAAAAAATTATTGATCAGCAAGCGATACCAACTATTTATAATGAATTCCATCGCTTAGTATTTAATCGTAAACTACTTCAAACTTCGTTAAGTATTCTTATTTTAACATCTGTATTCGGGCCAATCCCAAGTGTTCATGCTGCAAACGTGACAGCCGATATCACATCTGCAAAAGCCAGCACTAACTTGGTTTCATTAAATTTTTCTGTAATTATGCCAGATAGTGAGGTGCTGTATAAAACTAACTTTGAATCCAACCAATTTTCTACCTATTACGGTGGTAGCGGTAACCAGGGGAATCAATCCTATGTCTCTACAGATAAAGGTACTTCATTACAAATTGCAGATACGATCACTAACCGTAAAGGTAATGCATATGGATATCCTAGTACATCTAGCGATACAAGCTTAGCTCGAACTTCTATAGCAAGTCTGCAACAAGGAGCACGACTTCAAGCTCAATATGATATGCGTTCTTTATCTGGATCAACCAATCAAAGCGCTGTTCAATTTAGTGATATTCGTGGTAAAAAAGGGCTCCAATTAACAGATGATAGTGGAAGGATTGTCCGCTTTAGAAATACCACCTCTATTGTTCCGGGCAAGCCAGCAAATACGCCTCAAATCATTCCTGTATATGTGGATGGAGGGACTCCCAATTGGCCTGATGGAAAATTTCTAACGATACTTAGTTCTGCCAATACCGATTGGCACTGGGCAGTTGCTTATTATAAATATCAAGCTGCAACTCAGTCACTAGTGCTAGACTCTTCGAATTCTTCGTTCTGGTATACAACGATAGGAGCATCAGGTATGACTAGTAATGGAGAATATACATTTCAGCCGGGAGACTCGCTCGTTACTTTTCCGTATGGAGATTTTGGTACTGGGATGGCTGATATAGGGTATCATCCAGATTGGACAACTTACAGTCGCAGCCTTGATATTCCGGCAGATACGACACAGTTTGACCTCGGTAAATACGGAGCAAATCTTAGCTTCACTTCATCTACCAACGGTATTATGCAGTTGGATGAGTTCAAAATCGGTTATGCACAAAAAGCAATTATTTACCGAAATGGTCAACAAATCTATGCTGGTTACGATTCAAATTATAACGATAATGCTGCTGTAGATATGGAGAAACCTAACAAAGTTGAAAGTCTGAACTACACATTTGCTCCTTCACATAAAAATGTCGTTCTAACATGGGCAGCTCCAATAGATAATGGATCAGACTATACATACACTATTCAAGGTCAATTAAGAGATGGCTCGTTAGGTTCAGTTCAAGATCCTACTCAAGTGAAAGTCATTTCTGGCATCGCAGGATACATTGTAACTCCGGATAATAATCCTAATACAGTAATCACATCTGGATATATAACTACTTCTGATACTCGTATGACGATAAATCCTAATGCCACTGCTCCATTTATTCATGTAGCAGCAGTTGATGGAAATGGTAATATCGGCCCAACACAAACGATCACTTTACAAGATAATAGCCAACCAGAATTGAATCTATCGCTTGCATCCAATGAATTAAATCGTTATGGAAATACGATTTATGTATCTGCTAATGATCCGGACACTTGGATTACAAAGACAACACTTCCTAATGGCCATAGTGTAGCAACAGGAGTCACTACATATGATGTGACAGAGAATGGAGATTATACATTTACTACGTATGACTGGATAGGTAATTCCTCTTCGAAAACAATCACAGTTGCGAATATTGACAAAGAAGGGCCGACAATTTCATTTACACCAGATGGCTCCGATTGGCAAGCTAATCAGGTGGATGTAGATATTCTGACTGCTGATCGATCATTACAATCTGTTCGTTATATTGTAAATCAACAGAGTACTCGTCCAGACGTCAATGCACAGTGGATCGAAGGTAACGAGAACTTTTCTCTTACATTACCATCTGAAAAACAGGGAATCTGGTATATTCATGTGCTTGCACTAGATTCAGCAGGCAATGAGTCATATGGACGCTCCAAAGAAATCAAAATTAAAGCTTTACCAGAAAAACTTGTCCATGATGATATTCAGTTAAGTTCTTCATCATCAGGCAGTATTCAAGGGATATTACCGTCTAGAAAAGATGAATCTTATGAAGTGATTAACCAGCAAACAGGAAATATATTAAATATACCTGCTGGTAGCAACTCATTTGTAGATACCGATCTAACGCCAGGCACTAAATATACTTACGTCATCACACCTATTAATGTATCAGGTAGAGGAGAATCTATAAGCTACAGTTATACAACAATTCCTGCTGTTACTAGAGTAGAAGGAGTCTATGCACTATCTGAGACTTCTATGCGTGTACAGCTAGAATCTGTTCCATCTGCTACACATTATTTATATGAACTTGCTGATCAAAATGGAGTAATCATTTCAAACGGAAGTATGAATACAAGTCATATATTCGAACAACTTGCTCCTAACCATAGCTATACATTGAGTATTCATGCCGTCAATGCATCCGGTCAAAGTCTGGAGAGTCGCTATACATTTTTGACAATACCTTCACTTGCTGGTCTACATATAACAGGAGTTGGAACTAATTTTGCACAACTATCATGGGACAGCGTAACAGGAGATGTTTATTATGATGTCAAACGCAATGATGAGCATATCGTGACTGTTACCAAAGAAACGTATACAACAGTTACAGATAATACTTATAACGAATACAATGTAGCTTATCCTAGTTCAAATGTTCTTTTTGCTGATCATAATCTTATGTCAGGGACTCATTATAATTATGCTATTGCTGTAACCAATGCATCTGGACAAAGTAATTTTAAAAATATCTCATTATCGACATTACCTGTTGCCACAGAGTTGATAAAGAAAAATGTAACTACTGACTCTGCGTCTTATGTCTGGAGAGATGTACGAGGAGCTACAGGTTATGATATCTATCTGGACGGTATCAAAACAGCAACAACAGAGCATCCAGATTATGAGTTTACTCGACTGAATGCAGGTAGTGTACATGTAGTTTCTGTTGTTCCTTTTAACGATTTTGGTACAGGGGAAGCTGCGGATACGACGTTTATCACTTTGCCTGAATCTATTCATCAAGATTTGCGCATAGAAGATATTGCATATACTTCAGCACAACTAAAGTTTAGCCCTGTAAAGGGAGCTTCTAGCTATATAGCGACCATCAACGGAAAAGAATATATCAGTTCAACTTCAACGATTGATTTAAACGGTCTAACCGCTGGTGAGATATATTCGGTACATGTGTATGCTGTCAATGAAAGTGGAAAGTCTGCTGTACAATCTCTTCAATTTCAGACTATACCGCTTGCTCCTAAATCGGGACACGTACACTCCAATACAAATGTTGATTTTCAATTAGCATTTTCACCTTCTGAAGGTGCTCTGTATTATCGTATTTATGATACACATGGGAAATTGATCCAAACAACCAGTGAATTACATGTAAACTTGTCTAGCCCGGGTGCTGGCATTTTATCTTCTTTTGGTATTGCGGCTGTAGGCAAAAATGGCGAAAGCCCTGAGCGCTTATGGATACAATATCAAGGAGCACCTATTCCATCTCAAGCCGATGTGCTCAATATTTTAGATCTACAGTCTGATTCTGCTACGATCGGGTGGGAGTCTTTTAAAGGGGCAACGTCTTATCTTGTGTACGATGGTAATCAACTGATTCACACTACCGAAGACAATCAGGTACGTATAGATCATTTATCAAGTAGTACAACATATAATGATTTTGGAATTCGTGCAGTGAATTCATCTGGAATTATGGGAGACTTATATAAGTTATCATTTGAAACGAATCCTTTTTCAGAGTTCCAGCTCGATACAACAGATATCACTACATCTTCGGCAACTGTACATGCGCTAAATGGAAGTGATTTAGATCTATTTGTTTTTGAAGATGATAAAAATGAGCTTCAGCGATCATCATCGTCAACACTTGAACTTAACAATTTGTCAGATGCACATCGGTATACCATAAAGGTATGGACTGAAAATTCATCTGGGATTAGATCAGAAGTGCAAAGTATAACGTTTAAAACAAAAGACAAACCAGTAGGAAATGTGCCTTCGACGATTTTGAACCCGGCAGTGACGATAGACCAGCATAATCCTGATAAAATAGAAGATGATCATAATACATTATCTGTGCACCCAATTACTAACGATAATGATATAGCTAATCGATTTATTGATGTGAAGTCAAGGTATTCAGAGAGTGCTATCAATGATCTAGCTGACCGCGGCATTGTAAATGGTGATCAATCAGGTAAGTTCAACCCTACAGCAGGTATTACAAGAGCAGAATTTGTAAGTATGTTACTTCGCGCCAGAAATGAACAGCTTGAAGTTACAACTGCTTCTCTGCCAACATCCAATACATTTAGTGATATAAGCGAAAAATGGTATACCGCAAATATAGTGAAAGCAACTGAGATGAACTACATTTCAGGTTATCCAGACGGAACTTTTAAACCGGATCGAATCATAACAAGAGCAGAAGCGGCTACAATTCTGCAAAGTGTTATAAAGCAACAAGGAAATGCTGTATATCAGTTTACTGATAACACAAAGATCCCTTCATGGGCAAAAACAGCGATCAATACATTAGGCGGAGAACTCTTTATTGGTTATGAGAATGGTCAATTCAAGCCTAAGCAGAAGATTACCAAAGAAGAAACAGCTGTGGTGATTTATAGATTATTGAACAAATGAAAAAAAGGTGCTGCACATGACGTGTAGCACCTTTTTTTATACTCGATTACTTTTAAAAACAAAGCTTTTCAAAGATGAATAATGCTACTGATGTTCCTGATCTTCACATTAGTTGGATCTAAATAAGAAGAATTTAACGAAGTTTACGCAAGGAGAAGGGATCTACAAAGAACAAATGTATTTCTTCCTCGGGAAACTGGGACTTCCTATACATATTTTTATTAAAAAACAAGAAACCAAATATTACAGATACATGCGTTCAACAATCATTTTTTATGGAGTATAAGAAAAAGGAACAGGCTGATAGCAAGAGCAGAAAAGACGTAGGACGAGTATGTAAAGAAAAGATATGCAGTAATAAAAAGAGCAATCTCCAATGAGATTGCTCTTTTCGTTATGGCTTATGTTGTCTAACGGTGTATATGCAGTTTCTTCCTCCTGCTAAAATGTACTCACTGCGTTCAATATGAACATTATTTCCTAGAACCGTTTGAAATAAATGTAACTCATTTTTGCACAATCCGGTACATACAGCAGCAGCTTCGCAGATTGGACAATGCTTCTCAATAAGTAGAAGACTGCCATCATCCTGCATCTTCACCTCGGCCATATAACCTTCGATTGTTCGAATCTCGGCAAGCTTTTCCAGTTTTTCTCGAATGTCTGATGTATCACCAAGATGCTGAAGATATTGTTCTTGCATCTTTTTATTTCGAATATCTAGTAGCTTATCCAGCCCTTCATTACCAAACGCTTCTTTCATCGAATGAATCAAGCTGACAGATAAGTCTGAATAGCCATTTGGAAAAAAACGATTAGCTGCTGGAGTTAATACCCATAGCTTAGTGGGTCGACCCATAGGACGAGCTTCTTCCACATTAGTAACTAACCCTTCTTCTTTGAGCGCATTCAAATGTTGACGAATCGCCATTCCTGACAACGAAAAGTGAGAGGAGAGTGTTACAACATCCATTCCTCCTTGCTCTTTTAACAGATGAATGATCCCTCTTCGAGTACTTTTGGAGACATCCTTTTTAAATTGATCCCGGCTCATAGTACATCTCCTTTTAAAACAACTTAATCTATATCGCTATCTACATTTTAAACAAAAATGTTGACAAAGTCAAAATTGAACTGTAGTTTAGACTTTATAAACAAAAATGTTTACTAAGTATCCGGATACGAGGTATACATACTCATGTTTTAAAGTCACATTTGATATGGTCTGGTCATCACCGTATTTTCAGTCTAGTTATTTTTCATTATCTATTTTGCATTATTTGTAGGGATCGTTTTGACAGTAATAGCCTTTGGATTCGCAGGGTTTATCTGTAACACCTATATTATCTCTGTGCCAACTCAAGGAGAGAATAGCATGAATCTATTTGAGAATCACATACCTTTGGAAAAAGTAAAACAAAATGAGCCTTTAAAAGATCACACGTATATACAGTTAGGTGGTAAAGCAGACATCCTTATTCATCCCACCACGAAAGACGAAATTAAAAGTATCGTTGAAATTGCAAAAAAACAGCAATTGCCTGTGGCTGTTATCGGCAAAGGTTCAAATGTCATCATTAAAGACAGCGGCATAAGAGGGATCACTATTTCTTTGAGCCATTTCGATCAGATTCAGGTGAGCGGGAATAACATGGTTGCGCAAAGTGGAGCCAATATTATGGATGTCTCTAGCATGGCGTTAGATCATAGCTTAACAGGGCTGGAATTTGCATGTGGTATACCGGGTAGCACGGGAGGAGCTCTCTATATGAACGCTGGTGCTTATGGTGGTCAGATGGCTGAAGTTGTTGAGCGTGCGAGTGTTATTACCAAAGATGGAGAAGTGCTGGATATACCCCGAGCAGATATGAAGCTTGGTTATCGGGACAGTATATTTAGAACAAATGACTATATCATACTTGAGGTCGAGCTGAAGCTTGCACAAGGAAATCAAGATGTCATCTATAGTATCATGCAGGATTTGACGTTCAAACGACAATCTAAACAACCGCTAGAATATCCTTCATGTGGTAGTGTTTTTAAACGTCCAGAAGGACATTTTGTAGGAAAATTGATTCAGGATTGTAACTTGCAAGGCACGCGTATTGGAGGAGCGGAAATCTCTCTGAAGCATGCAGGTTTTATTATTAATGCAGATCATGCAACCGCTGACGATTATTTGGAGTTAATCCAGTTGATCAAACAAAAAGTATATGAGGCATTTAAGATTGATTTGGAGACAGAAGTGATTATTTTAGGAGAGTAACTTCTATCCCATACTTTTAGGTATCGACTACTTTCAAGTTACTTATGGTAGTTTTTATGAGTAGTGGAAAGATCATTTGCATCTTTACTATTTATTAAATATTAGTTATTAAACATTTCACTTTACAAAGTAGAAAGAGTATTATATATTCAGACCTTAAAAAAGGTTAATTTTACCAAAAATATTTTATGAGGGAGGTGTAGAAAACAATTAACAATCAGACTGGAATTTTTGATAAGCAGCACAGAGCGTTGACGATTGGTATTATGCTAGTTCTAACAACTGTTGCTTTTGAGGGACTGGCTATTACGACAATAGCAGCGAAAATGGCACAAGACTTGCAAGGTATTCATTTATACGGATGGATTTTCAGCGCATTCTTATTATCTCAACTGATTGGAACTCTTGTTATGGGTCAGCAGGTTGATAAGCGTGGCGTTTTTACATCTATGCTTGTGTCGTTTAGTATTTTTGTGCTCGGAACTGTAGTTGCCGCTGTTTCTTTTGATATGCATATGCTTATTGTAGCAAGAGCACTTCAAGGTTTTGGGGCAGGAGCTTTGATCACATGTGTATATACTTGTGTAACTTTGCATTATTCAGATGCTCTTCGTACTCAAATTTTGGCGGCGTTCTCTATGGCATTTGTGTTACCTTCTTTAATTGGCCCTTACCTGGCAGGTCTTATGGCCTCGTATATATCATGGCGATTTGTTTTCTGGATTGTGTTACCTCTGATTGCATTAGCATTGAGTCTTACATTCCGCTCTTTCCGTGATCTACAGCTTCGGCAAGTACGGACAGGTATAGCGCTCAAAGCTGATTCCAAGACTCTGCATGCGATTCTACTTGCTATTGGAACAGGGTTGTTGCTTACAGGACTTGGGATGATAACCGATTGGAAAGGAATAGTACTTACTTTGGTTGGCTTTTTGATCATGATCCCACAAATGAAAAAACTTCTTCCTAAAGGAACTTTTGCAGTGAAAAAAGGATTACCTGCTACATTGGTGTCCAGAGGGTTATATGTAGCTTGTTATTTTACAACAGAGAGTTTTGTAATCTTGGCATTAACTGAAGTAAAAGGGTTATCAGCAGATCTTGCTGGCCTTATTGTAGCAGCAGGTTCTTTAAGCTGGTCTGCCGCAGCGTGGTTGCAAGCCAAGCTTGATGTACGAGATCAAGGTCATGGAAGAAAGCGTAGAGTGATGAGCGGTATTGGAATTATGATCGCCGGTACTGTACTTGTCATCCTAGCCCTTATGTTATCCAATGGTGGAATTATACTCATTCTGCTCTCACAAATGATTACTGGCTTCGGTGTTGGATTGGCTAATCCTACAACTGCTGCTATTGCTTTACAACATGCAGCACCTAGACAAGAAGGAGAAATGTCTGCAAATCTGCAATTCGTCGATTCTTTCTATATGGGAGTAAGCATCGGAGTTGGTGGCGCTTTAATCGCTTTGTCAGAAACGTTACAGTGGGGCATATCTACAGGCGTGATGATAGTATTAATCCTGCAATTACTATGGGTGTTATTAAGTTTTTTAGCATCTTTACGCATCACCGAGCCTGTTCCTCAAGAACATGATCCGACTGTTTAGTCACAAGATAATATTCTTTTGTAACGTATAATATTATATTTTTTAAAATATTATGATAGCAGAAAAAATTGAATAGGGAGGTGGGCACAATAGCACGTGTATTAGTTGTCATTACTCCGGCTGAAGGTCATGTGAATCCGTCGTTAGGATTAGTTACTCAATTGATCGACAGTGGTGAGGAAGTTGTCTATGTGTGCACAGAAGAGTATCGTTCCCGAATCGAACAAACTGGAGCCCTGTTGATTACATATCCATTTCCTCAAGATGCTTTCTCTCTTGATCCTGTGTTGAAACCGCAGGAGTATACCCATCCTTATCAGTTCATTTATATGATGGTAGGCGGTATTATTCAGAGGATTATACCCGAGGTGCTACGAGTGATCGAAAATCAAAAGTTCGACTATCTGATCTTTGATTCTCTGATGGGTTGGGGAGGGACTATTCTTGCAGAAAAATTAGGAATTCCCGCAGTGTGTTCGGTCGCTTCCTTTGCTTTTGTCAATCCATTAGGAGCTGGAGAAGGTATGCAGGAGATGGATGAGAGTACGAAGGAATTGTATGATGCTACGATGAAGATAACGAGTACGTTAGCGCAAGAATTTCAAGTGAGTATTCCCGCTATAGAAGAAATTCCAGTGCATGCAGGCGAGTTAAAGCTTGTGTATACCAGTCGTTATTTTCAGCCACAAGCAGAACAACTGGACGATCGTTTTATTTTCACAGGTCCTTCGATCATTCCGCGTCAAGATGCTCAGACTTTTTCATTCGAGCGGCTTCGTGAACGTTATCCGCAAACGGTGTACATTGCTATGGGGACTATTTTAAATAAAAACTTGGATTTTTATCAGCTTTGCTTTGAAGCATTTGGCGATCTGCCGGTGAATGTGGTGCTATCGTCAGGCAAATATACAGATATGGAACCTTTGGCTGATCAAATTCCTTCTAATTTTATCGTGATGCCCTACATTGCACAGCTGGAGATGCTACAGCATACAGATGTTTTTATTACCCATGCCGGAATGAACAGTACAAGTGAAGCGCTCTATTACAATGTTCCGTTAGTGATGATTCCGCTAACATCGGATCAGCCGCTTGTAGCTAATCGAGTACAGGAGTTAGGAGCAGGTATCACTTTAAATAAATATCAGCTTAGTGTAGCTGTTATGAGAGAAGCATTACTAGAGGTGCTAAGCAATCCATCTTATAAACAGCAGGCTTGTATCATCGGTGAATCTTTACGACAAGCGGGCGGTTATAAACGGGCTGCTGAAATGATTATGAGTCATATGGCTTCCATTGATCGTAATGTCTCCAATACTAAGTTATTTAATAAATAAGTTTCCCATCAATAAGGAATTTTAATTTAGAAGAAGATTTGTTAGTAATTGAAACTCAAGCAACAGTAGGATGTAAGTACTTTTAAAGGGAGGTATGATATGAGCGAAGAACAACGTATTTTTGATGGATTATTGTTTAATCCAGGTCATCCTGATCTCAAAAAAATTAAATTGAATGCTCATAAACTTAGCCAACAGTATAGCAACACCTATGAAGATCAAGTAGAAGAACGTGAAGCCTTGCTAAGCGAACTGATCGGTGGTAAAGGAGAAAGATGTTTCTTGCAAGGACCTATCTTTTTTCATTATGGTCTTCATACTGAAATAGGTGATCACTTTTTTGCTAATTATAATCTTACGGTTCAAGATGATGCGAAAGTAAAGATTGGCAATCATGCTAGTTTTGGACCGAATGTTACTATCGTTACACCTGTTCATCCATTTATAGCTTCCGAGCGTCGCCAGATGATCGATCAACATCAAGAGCCAAATTCTTTATGCTATGCCAAACTAGTTACTATTGGAAATGATGTATGGCTGTCTGCTAATGTGACAGTATGCGGTGGTGTGACGATTGGAGATGGATGTGTTATTGGTGCAGGTAGTGTGGTCACTCAAGATATTCCAGCAAATTCTTTTGCAGCAGGAGTTCCTTGCAAGGTAATTAGACCGATTACAGAGTTAGACAGTATGCGTTTTAAACCAGAAATATTAGCTGATTGTAGTATCTTAGATAATGAATAAAGGTTAAAACTTTGAGAGTTGTTCTTTTGTTAAGAACAACTCTTTTATTTTGCTGTATACTGTTCACTATATAGACTTACAATAATCTTCTTAAAATTCCATATTATATATAATTAAATTGAAATAATGACAAGAAGGAGAGGTTTTTATCAAAAAAAATATATTGTTATGGGTTTCATCAATATGTTTATTTAGTATAATCATAAGTTGCAATAGTGAGGGGAAAATAAAGCAAACTAAGCTTGATTCCAGCACTTCAATTGCTAAATATCAAAATGTTTCTGTAGACAACTCTACCTCGTTTCCTAAAACTGAACTAAGTGATTCAATTGCTGTTGATTCTGCAGTTAATGAGCAATCAATTCGTGCAGAACAAAAAACAGATAAAGGAACTTTATTGATGGTTTCAAATGGTCGAGAAGAGAAAGGTCATTTACTTGTATCAAGCGTATGGGGACAAGAAGGAGATTACACCTTCCAAAGCAATTATTCAGTTGTATACAGACAAGAAGAAAAAGAGAAGGTTTTATTAGTTCTTCCAGCCTTTCAATATGTTCAACCAACGGAAAAAAAGCTTACATTTAAGCATATAAGCTTTCATTCTGCTGATATTTACATTCTTACTCCGCAATACCAAACAGGATATGGAGAAGAAAGTTATTTATTTGCTATTGATAAACAGAGCGGAGATGCGTCTCATTTAGAGATTAATAAAAATGGAATAGTTTCTAAAAGCCTTATCTATTCTGACACTACATCGCTACCAGCTGTTGAGAAAGAAACACTTGTCATTCATCCATCTGTTAGAGCAGGTACATCAGAACAAGATGCTAAGGATATTCATTACAGACTCGATTTGAAAAATGAGCAATTAATTGCTGAATAAACAGTACTTTGTTATGACAATACTATATTGCATATTAATTTCAGTGAGGACGATACATAAAATCGGATTTTCTCGAAAACATCCATGCTGCCAAAAACAGTACAAGTGTAACCAATATGCCCGACTCACCTGTCCATAAATAGGCATTTTCGCCTTTGGTAGCTGTATCAAATGAATCTTGAATCACAGCGTTCCATGAAGCATGAAGCAAGATCGCTGGCCAGATGCTTCCAGTACTTAAGCGAAGATGGCTAATAATAAAATTGAATGAACTAATCGTAATCATAAACAAGATGATAGATAATACTAATGAAGGGCCAGAGTAATAACTGCCTAATAGAATAGCAGGAAGATGCCAAACGCCCCAAATCAGTCCACCTGTTAAAATCGGCTTGGGCACGCCTGCTGTTATTAATCGGCTGAGCATATAACCTCTCCAGCCTAGCTCTTCACCCGCACTGCTGATCACACCGAGTAATGTACCTACAAACATCTGATAAACAATACTTACCACCAATGGCCACATATATGAGCTGTCAGTATGTACGAAGTCAACCAATCCTGTTATCCATGCTAAACCGTACGCTAGTGTTCCAATAATCACTGGAAAAAGCAATACAAACGGGATTGATTTAAAAGCTAATTTCCCTCGAAAGCGAAATGAAATATCTGCAAATCCTTCACGTAACAAGAGACGAGTCAAGAAAGAGGACAATCCTGGTGACCACATAAGTAGAAGACCAAATATAGGCGATACATGAATTGCAAGTACATAGCTAAGGAATGTGAGAGGAACCAGCCATGCGAAAAAAACAAGTAGTCCTTTTCTAGATTTCTGAACGATGCTCGGGTCTTTCTTGTTCGTTACTCTGTCATTGATTCCATAAGATTCCAAACGATTTCACTCCTTTAAAGGATCGGTGTATTTTATAAAAAGTATAGCAGTGGATGGAACTAGGAGGAATAAACCTAAGCCTAGACTCTGCTTGGGGCTTTAGGCTAGTACAGAATAGAACCGAAGACCGATTACATCACCTAATGAAGTTTTAAAACAAGTTCATACCGTTCAGGGTAAATTTTTTCTATCATTGGTTAGATTTATTTCTGATTAGAAGTCGTAGGGAGGAAGAGTAAAAAAGTTGTTGTACCTTCTTTGAATGAAATGGGGTTTATGTTCGCTTTCTAGGAAGTACCATTGACAGCTTAAAAACGACTATGATATATTTAGCGTGCTAAATATATTTGGCTAGGAGGTTTATCTATGAAGGTTAATATTGACTGTGAAATCCGTGGATCTTTGGATAAGGTTTCCTCCCAGACGCGTCGGGATTATAGTGAAAGTCTTAGAGAACTTAATTTATACGTAGGTCAAGATAATCTACTTGCGCGTTTATGGTTGGGTGATGGAATAACGCAAATGCAACTATGTGAACATTTAAGATGCGAACCGCCTACAGTCACAAATATGGTTAAAACGCTAGAGCAAAATGGTGTCATATACCGTAAACGTGATGAAGAAGACGCGAGAGTTATGCGAATATATCTAACGAGCAAAGGTAAAGAATTAGAAGAGCCAGTTAGATTAAAATGGAAAAGACAACAAGATAAATTACTTCAGTCCATATCAGATGAAGAACGTCTCATACTACGGGATTTATTAAAACGCATGGAAAATAACTTGCACTAAGTTATTTTCTTTGATAATTACTTAGTATACTAAATAATTATCAAAATACTTCAAGATATTCTAATCAGTCAAATGAATTTATTTAGCAGACAAAGTAATTACGGACAAGATAGTGTTAGAAATATTTGAAACCTGAAGGGTTCAATAATGAACAATAGAATATGTGAAATTTTAGGTATAGAAAAACCGATTATACAGGGCCCAATGTCTTGGCTTACGAATGCGGAATTTGTTGCAGCGGTTAGCAATGCGGGGGGATTAGGATTTCTAGCAGCAACTGCCGGTCAGGTTGATAGGACTCCTAATCGTTCACCCGAATTAACTGCTGAAAGATTAAGAACTGAAATACAAAAAACAAAAACATTAACGGAAAAGCCATTTGGAACAGTTATCATTGGAGGTAGTGATCTGAATTACATGTGGCGAATGATAGAAACCGTTATTGAAGAGAAAGTTCCTGTTGTTCTTGTGAACGGTTTGCCGGGTTTACCGTATGAAAAAATCTTCAAACCATTAAAAGATAACAATATTAAAATTGTTTATAGACCGCTTACTCCTACTATTAAAGATGCAAAAGCTGCAGAAGCACTTGGAATCGATATTTATGTTGCGACTGGATTTGATGAAGGGGGAACAGTTCCAGAACGAGTTATTGGAACATTTTCGATTGTACCCATGATTGCAGATGCTATAAATATTCCTGTAATGGCAGCCGGTGGGATAGGAGACGTTAGAGGAGTGCGTGCTGCATTTGCTTTAGGCGCTGAAGGTGTATTTGCGGGTAGTGTCTTTATTCCAACAAAAGAAAATCCAGCAGCAGAAAACGTCAAACAAATGATTGTAGATGCTACAGCAGAAGATTTGTTAATGTTTCGTACTCTACCAGCATACTATCGTTCTTTACCTACTAAATTAGCGAATAAATTAGTAGAAATGGATAATCAAGGTGCTAGCCGTGAAGAAACATCAAAATTTTTGTTTGATGGCATGCGTATCGGGATGCTAGAAGGAAATACAGACGATGGATATATTTCTGTAGGTACCGGAATCACACCAATCAAAGAAATTATAACTGTAAAAGAAGTGGTAGACAATTTAATGCAAGACTTTAATTAAAATACGGGAGTAATCTCTATCTATTTGATCGTACTTTAGATCGATCTGCGTTTTTTGCTTTAGTGGGACAACTTATAGTGGGTTCTAACTTTAATACGATGTTGTTCTCTTTTTATGCAAGAAACTTATAAAGCATCACCTCACCGTTGAATAAAGAATATATGCAACTAGCGTGAAACGTTAAATCAATTTATAAAATGAAAACCTCCTATGTAGAAGCATGCTAGAATTATTGCTCTTATAGGAGGTTTTATTATGATTTTAGGGGAACTTTAGAAACAATATGAAGCAGATAAAAAAATTCAACGGTTTAGACCAAATACATTGTGTGAGCCAAAAACAAATAGGTGAGTACCTAAATTAAAAATACTCGCCTCAACTATAAGCAAAGTGGCTGACCGTTTTCCGAAAATTAAAACGAAAACGGTCGGCTCTTGTTACTGTTTATCGTCTAAATCTCTAGTGAATACGCAAGCGCTTGTGACCGTGTCATTGTTGCACCTTTACTCCACAATTGATGCAATTCCTGATCAGAAAAAACATGCTTAAGATCAACAATTACCTTTTCGTGCTCTGCGGGAAAATTAGGTGTATCCTCCCCGCCAGAGTTTTGACGCCCTTTCTCAGCAGCTCCGAGAAGTATTGCAGCTTCGGTAAAAGCTTTCTTGTTACATACCGCAATGGCTAATCCTTCAATACCGCGTGATAAAATCCAAGAACCTCTGTAGATCTGGCTTACAGCGATACATTTTTTAAAATATTCAATAGAAGTCGTAAGCTGCTCAAGCTTTAGAGCGGAATACCCTAGACTTTCGTACGGACCAGATACTTCCCATTGATCCTGAACCACTTCGAAGAAATGTATACTCTCATTCAGAAGTTTAGACGCCTCAAGGTAATTATTTTGTTCTAATCGGAGCTTCCCGTAAGCATGCAATGAAGAAGCTAAATTCCACAAATCATCTGTTTTTCTAGCGATATCAATGCTCATCTGTACCAATGGTTCGGCTTCTTCAAAGTTTTTCTGTTTGATGTGAAGAAATGCGAGCAAACGAAGAGAGGAGGAAAGAAGAGAACGTTCTCCCAAATTACGAGCAAGTTCCACGCTTCTGATTGTCGAATCCATCGCACCTTTAATATCTCCACGAATAAATTGAATGACACCACTTCCATGTAAGGCCTTTGCGAAATCAGTGCTAGACTGTAGTTCTTGTGTTTCGTTATGCAAAAAGCGATCCAGCCAGAACAACCCTTCCTTTAACCTGCCTTCGTGCAACCAGAACCAGTAGAGGTTCGAGACCATATGAAGTCCAAATGAATAGGCGTGGGGATTGGAGTAAGACCATTCCAGAGCAGAACGCAGATTCGCATATTCACGCCGTACTTCTTCAATACACACTTCGCGTTCGTTAGTCCTAAACTTGGGTTCCGCGCGAACCAAATATTGACTATAATAACGTGCATGGCGTTCAAAAAGCGGGTTGCTTGGATGCTTATCAGTGTCATTCTTCAACTTCTCGCCTGCGTATTCTTTGATAGCTTCCAGTAAAAAGTAGCGGATAAAACGATAATCCTCACCGATCTCGATAGATACTAGAGATTTATTCACCAGACCTGACAACAGGTCGAGCATATCTTTGCTAGTGATGCAATTTTCCCCCTCAGGTATTCTAGGATCATCAATGCAGATTTCTTCAGCTGCCTCCAAAGTAAACCCACCTGTAAATACACTAAGTCGTCTCAATAGTAGACGTTCCTTGCTAGTCAGTAATTCATAACTCCAATCAATTGTAGATTCGAGCGTTTGATGTCGGTTAGCAGCTGTTCGTTTGCCTACTGTCAGCAACGTCAATAGATTTCCCAGACGTTCCTTGACTTGTTCCAGTGTCAGCATATTCATTCGGGCAACAGCTAGCTCAATAGCTAATGGTATTCCTTCCAGCTTCTTGCAAATAGTTCCAACAAGCCTGAGGTTCGGCAATGTATGTGGAAACTGAGGTGCAATCATAAGCGCCCGTTCCAAAAAGAGTTGTACGGCTTCAAAGGTCATAATCTCCTGTTCAGATAGCTGCTCAAGCGAATGCTCATCTGTAGGAAAAGATAAAGGAGGCAACCGATAGACAGATTCCCCAGGAATATTGAGTGGTTCTCGACTGGTAACAAGGATCGTCAGTCCCGGAGCGGATGCAAAAAGTGATTCAGCCAAAGATGCACTTGCATCAATAACATGTTCGCAATTATCAAAAATAAAGAGCATTTTCTGATCGGATATGGTCTCTAGTATCGTTTGAAGCTCGGTTCTGTTCTCTTGGTTCTGTAGATTTAGTGTGGATAATAGCAACTGACCCAAGTCTTGTGGATCTTTGAGAGAGCCGAATTCAAACATCCATATTCCTTGCAAATCCGTCTCCTCAAGCATCGAAGCCACCTGAACAGCAAGAGATGTCTTGCCTATTCCTCCGGAACCCACGATAGAGACTATAGAATGAATATTTAGTTGTTCTTTCAAGTCAGCTATAGCTAAACTTCGTCCAACGAAGAGTGTAGGGACCTTTGGCAGTCGTTGTGTTGCCACAATTGAAGACCTTGACGCAGCCATTTGGGATTTCGGTATGATCGCTTCTATAGTAGCCAATGTATCGAACCAGGCACTGTCGAAATCTGGAAACTCTCTTGAGGTCGCTGATCGTGCTTCCGAGAAGCGTTTTATAGTATTCCAAAGCTCTTCCGCTTCTTGACGCGGATCTGCTTCTAAGAGAATTCCTTCTTCGTAAAACGCTTGGATTATTCGCTTGAGACTGCCTACACTAGGGAGTCGGTCTCCATTTTCCCATTGCTGCACAGTTCGCGGATCCACACCGACCCGCTGTGCCAAGTCCACTTGCCGCATTCGCTTGGACAAACCGTACTTGGAAGGTCTAGAACGAATTTTTTTAATCCATTCATGAGGCCAATCTTTTGACAATTTCTCGTCTTCCATCCTATCACCTGAATTCCATAGTTTCCGTTTCTTTAAACGAACAAACACGAACTTATGTACATTCGTGTTCTGGATTCTAACAGATATAATTAGCCATATCAACAATAAAAGGAGATAACACACATGCCATTAACTCGTATTACCACATTAAAAGGGCGCTTCAGTGAAGAAAAAGCACTTATTGTCGAGGTGGTCTTACGGACGATTGTAGACAAGCTTCACGTTCCCCAGAACGATCGCTTTCTGATTATAGAAGAACTTGACCATGAGAATTTCAACTTTGATCGGAATTTTCTGGATATGGATAGAAGTGACAGTTTTCTCATCGTTCAGATCACTCTAAATGCCGGCCGTTCAGCTGAAGTGAAGAAAGAGTTCTATGAGGCTTTAGCTCAGCAACTACATCAGCAGTGCGATATTAGAATGGAAGATGTATTCATCAATCTGGTCGAAGTCAATAAAGAAAACTGGTCTTATGGTAACGGATTCGCTCCGTTTATTGTATAAAAAATATATTCAATTAAAGGGGAAATTTTAATTATGTCAACTGTACTTTATATTACGGCACATCCTGGTCACCTTGACGCATCTTACAGCCTTTCTGTCGGAGAACAATTCATACAAGCATACAAAGAAACCAATCCAGAAGATGAAGTAGTTCATGTAGACCTGTATCAACGCGACATTCCGCAAATTGATGTTGACGTATGGGAAGCATGGGGAATCATTCAGAATGGTGGTTTATTCGATCAATTGTCTGCCGCACAACAAAAAAAATTAACTCAGCTCAGTACTTTGCTGGATGAATTCGTTGCTGCAGACAAGTATGTGTTTGTAACACCGATGTGGAATTTCTCTTATCCTCCTATAATGAAGGCATATATTGATTCTTTCTGTGTTAGAGCCAAAACTTTTAAATATACAGAGAATGGTCCAGTGGGTCTGCTTAAAAATAAAAAAGCGTTCCACATCCAAGCTACTGGTGGCATTTACTCGGAAGGACCTGTAGCAGATCGGGAGAATGGCAGCCGTCATTTGAAAACCGTATTGAACTTCGTAGGTATCACCGACTTCGATAATTTGTTTATAGAAGGAGTATCCACTGCAGGAGACCGCGCTTTACAGATTAAAGCTGATGGAGTGGAGAAAGCACGCATAGCCGCCAAAACCTTTTAAGATTACATTGGACAAATTACGGGTCGGCTGTCCAGCAAAATAAATGGGTATACGTTAAAAGGTTTTCCTCTCGCTATGCAGAAATAGCCAATTAATTAAAGGAGAAATACAAATGAAAGTATCCTATCATGGACATTCTGTTGTAAAAATTGAAACAAATGGAATTACTATTCTGATCGATCCATTTATTACAGGCAACACTACTACAGATCTGGATGCAACCACCATACAAGCAGACATCATCTTGTTAACTCACGGTCATGGTGATCATGTAGGCGATACTGTAGACATCGCGAAACGCAACAACGCATTGGTTGTTGCCTCGGCAGAGCTGGCAGATGTGATCGGCTGGGAAGGCGTGAGAACCCATGCTATGAGTATTGGTGGAGCGCACACCTTCGACTTTGGACGAGTAAAACTGACTCAGGCTTTCCATAGTTCTAGTTATATTAACCCGGAGACCCGAACCATCACCTACACAGGAATGCCTACCGGAATTCTATTCACAGCTGAAGGTAAAACGATATATCATGCAGGTGATACAGGCCTTTTCTACGATATGAAAGTGATCGGGGAACGCAACGATATCGATATCGCTTTTCTCCCAATCGGAGACAACCATACCATGGGGCCAGAAGACGCCGCTGTAGCCACAGATTGGCTTCAAGCCAAACAAGTTGTGCCGATTCACTTCAACACATTCCCATTTATTGAACAAGACCCGCAGTACTTCGCTTCTCTGCTTAAAGAAGGAGTAGGCATTGTGCTTAACCCTGGAGAAATGATCAACCTTTAAGCCAGACATCAATAATATATCAGCAGAAAGAAATAACGAAAATTGAGTTGAGTGGATGGAGACGCTCGACAAAATTGACATGCCAAAGTTATATTCAGTGGTTATTAGACATAAGAAACCTGAAGATGAAGATACACTCAGAATCATTAACGAGAAATAAAATCACTTCCGAGATTTTGAACGATTTAATGAGATAATGAAAACAGCACAGTAACTCTACCCAAATAAAGCTAATCTAAGTGTATTTTGAAGAGTAGTAAAGCAGAGGAATTTTAAAAAAGATATATAATAGAATTCTGTTAATAAAACGTCGAGAGGAGTTACCAAATGATTACAGTTTACAATGATAGATATAAAGAAGAAGTTATTACATTAATATTGCATGTACAAAATGTCGAATATGGAGTGGGTATTAGTGTTGAAGAACAACCAGATATTCTAGATATTCATTCAAATTATATAAATGACGGCGGTAATTTTTGGATAGCCTTAAATGATAAAGAAGAGGTTATCGGTTCAATCGGTTTGCAAAAGAAAAATAAAGAGATTGCTGTATTAAAGAAATTTTTCGTTTATAAAGACTATCGAGGCAAAGAATTTGGGACAGGCAAAAAGCTCTTTAAAGCTTTACTTGATTTTGCTAAAAAACAAGGTTTTTCTAAGATCATTTTAGATACTCCATCTAAAGCAACAAGATCGCACAGTTTCTATAAAAAGGTGGGCTTTAAAGAGACTGATAAACAGAACTTACCAATTAAATATGATTATCCTGACCGCGATTCAATTATATTTCTATTAGAACTATGACATAAAGAAAGAGAATCTCATTTTTATATCATTTAGCAGTTGGTTTATCTTAGGTATTTAATTATGCATTGGCAGGTTAGTTAATCGGCTTTCTAATTTTATTTCTTTGGGTAGTAAAGTAATAGTTGACAATAGTGTGAGTTGCAGGATTATTTTATATATTGGTCAATACCTATAACGATTCGAGGATTAAACCAATATATAAAATAATTGCTTACTATTATATAATATCAAAAGAATACACGATCTAGCCACAATAAGGATTGTAAACTATATAAGAAAAAATTACTCAACATAATAGTTTACTCCAATTGATTTATCTAGTTAAAAAACCTGTTACTTTTTTTATTTTGTGTTGCAAATATGAAAGGAGAAGAATATTATATCAAATAACAACAGTAATAGATAAAAAAACAGAGTCATATCAATCCTATATACATATGTACAAAATACGAGTTTTGTGATTATGTATGTAGGATTTGAAAATACTTATGTTTGATCTTATCTTGTATCCATAATTATTGCTCATATATTAAGCGCCGCTATTTTATACTTTTAATATCTTAATTAAATAAACTCTATGCAATTTACTTTTATAATCACTACATAGGATTTATTTAATTGTATGCGTTAGTACAATTATTATTTTTGAATATTTATTCTTTATTTTAATTTGTCTATTGATTCTAGCAAATTACTGATCATTTTTTCGATGACCGCGATCTCTTTATTAAACCTAGATTCTAATAAAAATTGAACGAGATTTAACATGTCTGCCAATTCCTTAGTTTGTTTATTATCATAGTTTTCAAATAAATGTGAAGGTGTAATATGTAATACTAGAAATTTTTGTAAAGTATCTAAAGAGATATTACGCTCTCCACGCTCAATTTTGTACCTTTCAATGGATATTACTATTATTCCATCCTGCTCCACATCCAATCCAACATAGTTATCACCTTATGATTTGGGTAATGCTCGTTAGACTTTGGTGAAGCTTGATATTCAATGATTATGTTCATGATATGAAAAGACCTCTTGTGAGTTAAAAACATGTACAAGAGGTCTCCCAAAAACTTGATTTACAATTAGCTTACATCACGCAGTATTCAGACTTTGATTTTGCGACCTTTCCAACTCACAGAACGGAAAACATTCACCCTGATAAAGGAATATAAATAGATGCCTATAAAAAACGCAAACCATATCGGGTAAACAATAAAAATCGCTTTTTTGAAGTCTCCGACTCTGCCGGCAAACCATCCTGTCTGAATGGCATACAGGACATATAATATCCCGCTCAACAGGATCGCAACAGGATTCCATCCTATCAGGGAAGAAACTAGAGCCGATGCAGCAATGAAACTGCCGGATATCCATAAGATGACCATGAACATGACAACCGGATGCGTCGATTTGGAACCGACGGCAAAACTTTTACACCAGCCCTCGATCAGACTGCCAATGCCTTCGGGATACATGCGTAGAGATACAATACCTTTCCCCCCAAGGCAGCGTACAGGAAGATTTTGTTCAACAAACGCCTCTCCTAGTGCCAGATCATCCATGATGGCTCCTTCGATTTTTTTATGCCCTCCAGACAAAAAATAATCATCCCGATTGCATAAAATACACGGACCGAACGAACCAGCTGTCTTAAACCGCGAACCCCAAATGGTAAACAGATTCATTCCGGTTACAACGATAATGTTAAAAATAACAGAAAGATGTTCATACAAGCGCTCTACCGTATGAAAAGGCTGCAGCGCTGTAATACCTCTTGCTCCCTTTTCTTGATAAAACTGCAGCAGATTGTTTAGCCCCTCTGCGCTTTCGAATTTGGTATCTGCGTCCAAAAATAATAACCAGCTTCCTTTAGCTTGTTCGGCGCCGTACCAACAGGCTGAGGATTTCCCTACTCCTTCGTTCTGCAACACCTTTGCACCGAAACTTTCCGCTACAGCAACGGTCTTGTCCGATGAATCGTCATCCACAACCAGAATTTCGAATGAAGTAAACCGCTGCTCCTGTAGGGACCGCAGCAAAGGCACGATCCTGCTTTCTTCATTTCTAGCAGGAATAATAATAGACAGAAACGGTAGATTGGTTGCCCCGCTGGAGGAGGCACGGGGCACAGGCAGCGACCAGAACATGAGGAAGCCGACTATCACTGTCCCGAATCCAATCGCCAGTTTGATAATGTCCAAAGCCGTTATAACATTCGCCCCCTTTCTTTATTTCACCGAATAATCAAATAGCTTGCCTGTATCATCCTGGATCAATTCCTGGGCGGCAATTTTGGCAGACAGAAGTACGATTGGAACGCCAGCGCCGGGATGTGTACTGCTTCCAGTAAAGTACAAATTTTCGCAATCGCTCGCTTTGCTTTGGGGACGGTAGTGGTTGCTTTGTTTTAAAATAGGCTGCAAACCAAACGAAGCACCATTATATGCATTGAACTTGGAACTGAAATCCAGTGGTGTGATATGCGTTTCGGTTACAATCTCATTATCCACATTTTCAAAACCACGAATCTTTTTCAATTCATTTAAGATGTAACTGCGATAATAAGCAACCGTCTCTTCGTCCCACTCATAATTGGATTCGGCTGCATTTGATACAGGCATCAGAATATACAATCCATCTGTTCCTTCAGGAGCCATGGAAGGATCTGCTTTTGACGCGATATACACGTAAAAAGAAGCATTCGTCAGTTTTTTTCCATCAAAAATATCATTGAGATTCTGGTCCAGATCCTCATTGAAAATAAAATTATGCACATGGTCAGTTTCTTCATACTTGCGGTTCATACCGAGGTACAGCAAAAAGCAGGAGCAAGAATATTTCATGCTGTCGACTTTCTCGTCGGTATACTGTCCTTTGGCAGACTTGTCTTGTACCAGATGTTTGATTGCATAAGGAAAGTCTGCGTTGCAAACGACATAATCCGAAGAAATGTTTTGCCCGTCCACGACAATCCCTTCCGCTTTTTGATTTTGAATAGATATCTGCTGTACATCTTGGCCGTAATGAATGATTCCTCCAAGCTCTTTGAAGAGTCTTTCCATCGACAAAGCCATCGTATACATCCCGCCCTTAATAAACCATACTCCATATAAAAATTGAAGCATCGGAATCATTGTATAAAAAGAAGGGCTAGTCAGAGGTGAGATGCCAATATATAACGTTTGAAAGCTGATCATCTGTCTCAGCCTTTTGTTCTTGATATACCGACCGACAAATTTATCCGCGGTATCGTAAGGTTTTAATTTTATTGCCTTTTTCAGCATTGGGAGGTTATAAAAGTCACTCCTTTTACGGAAAGGTCTGGGAAGAATATAATTTTTAGCAATGATGAATTTTTGATAAATCTCATGCAGATACCGAAAAAAGCCTGCTGTATCTTCTTCACTGATCGCTTCGATCGTTTTGGTCAGCTTGGTCATATCGGAGGAAATGTCAAAAGGCTCATCAGGAATATCACTAAAATAAGCCCGATAAATCGGATCTAATTTTTCCATGGGAATATAATCGTCCGGGTCACGGCCGCACACTTCGAATAGGTCCCGATAGATTTCTGGCATCATCACGATACTAGGTCCCAAATCGAATTTGTATCCTCCGTCCAGTTCGATCCGGTTCATTTTACCACCGGGTGTCAAACCTTTTTCGTAGATTTCTACTTGGTAGCCAGCAGCCTGAAGCCTGATGGCAGAGGCAAGACCCGCCACCCCGCTTCCGATGACTATTACCTTTTTACTCATACAAAATCCTCATTTCCGCATCCTGTTTTCTTTGTTGCGATACCGGTTGTTTACAGAATCCTCTTTCTCAACTTCTTCAAAGCTTTCATGTTTCGTTCCGAATAAGGCGGGAATTTGCCCGAAAAGCGTAGATAATGATACGTTCGTACGCTCGTTTTTTCATAGCTAAAAGCCAGAAAGCCCGCTTTGCCATGATAAGCGCCGTATCCGCTTTGGCCAACTCCACCAAACGCAATATGGGGACTCGCCGCATGATGAATTACTTGATTGACACTGATCGTCGAGGAACGCATATATTCGTTAAACTGCTCAATTCGATGTTTATCGGTGCTGAATATGTATCCGGTAAGCGCATCACGCTGCAGACTGCCACTGGATAATAATGAATTCAAATCGGTATAGGGAATGACCGGAAGAACCGGGCCAAAAATTTCTTCTTCCAGGACTGCACTTCCCGGCTCAATATCTGTCAACACAGTTGGAGCGATAAACCGGTCGGCTTGATCATACACACCGCCATACTGAACTGTGCCCTGTTCGATAAAATCTATCACTTTTTGAAAATGGGCTTCGGTACAGATTCGACCATAATCTCTGCTTGTCTGAGGTTGCTCCCCATAGAAATCAGAAAGCACCGTAGAAATTTCAGCCAGCGTTTTTTCGTAAACGGAGCGCTGAACAAAAAGGGTATCCGGCGCAATACAAGTTTGGCCAGCATTGATGAATTTTCCCCACACAATGTCCTTAACAGCAGCAGCCGAAAAGCCCGTTTCGTCAAGGATACACGGGTTTTTCCCGCCGAGTTCCAGAATTACCGGCGTAAGCTGCTTGGCTGCCTGATCCGCCACACGCTTACCCGTTTGCCCGCTACCTGTGAAAAAAATCAAATCAAACGGTGCTGCAGTCAGCAGACTGGCGGTTTGCGAATCTCCTGTTACCACGTACAGTTGTTCAAGCGGAAAAGCCTGATTGATGATTTCTTTTAGCAGCTCGGCTACTGCCGGCGCATATTCGGACGGCTTGATAATACAAGAGTTCCCTCCGGCGATAGCTCCGATCACAGGCATTAGGGTAAGCTGGACCGGATAATTCCATGAACCGATAACCAGTACGCTTCCGTACGGATGTCTCTTTTTTCGTAGTGATTCGATATAGCCTAATTTCAAGTACCGGGAACCTCGGGTACGATTCCATTTATTGATATGCTTGCAGACGTAATCGATCTCGTTCAACAGAACGGCAATCTCCGATGAAAAAGATTCAAATGCCGGTTTACCCAAATCGGAATAAAGTGCATCCGTTAATTCTTTTTCGCGTTCCACAAGAATACTTTTCAGCTTTAAAAGCTTTTTTTTACGCATCTCATTTGAAGGGCTGCCTTGGCGTAGTAATTCTTCACGCTGCTTTTCAGGCAAGGTCTTCAGAAAATGATTCTCATTGTCCGGCATGTGAAACATCCCTCTGCACAATTTTTTTGCTGACCAGCTGGCCACTTAACGTAACCATCGGCATTCCGCCGCCCGGGTTTACCGTTCCGCCTACAAAATAGAGATTGTTATAGCGTTCGCTTTGTTTGGCATGCTTGAATCCTTTATTTTTTTTACGATTGGATACCGTTCCGTAAATAGCACCGCGGTCAGAGCCATACGTCTTTCTGATATCTTCCGGTGTCCACATATCTCTGGTCACGATATTGGCTCGCAGATCGTGTAAGCCCATTTTTTCCAATTTGATCAGAACTCGCTCGGCAAATTGCTCATAGTCCTGCTGAGTGAATGGTTTCTGATCCCGTATGTAAGGAATGTGGGGCAATACTTTAATATTTTCATGTCCTTCAGGAGCCTGCGATGGATCGGTTTTATTAACATTAACCAAATAAATAACCGGATCCTCCGGCAGGGTATGTTCATGGAAAATGGATTGCATTTGCTGCTTCATATTTTCCGCAAAAAAGAAATTATGATGGCGAAGCTGAGGGTAGCTTTTTTTCACGCCTAAATGCAAAACAAGACCAGAACTGGCCGGTTCGAATTTTTTCTTTAATTTGCCTACAAAGCGTGTGTCTTCGTCCAGTAACCGTTCGTAAACCGGGATGACCTCCATATTGGAAACGTAATAATCCGCAGTCAGCTTTGTTCCGTCTTCCAAAAAAGCTCCCGTGATTTCTTTGTTGTTTTTTTCGAGCTTAACGATGGGTGTCCCGAGATGGAAATGAACTCCCACTTCTTCAGCCAGCTTTACCAAACCGTTTGCCAGTTTATTCAATCCACCGGGTACATACCATAATCCCTGATCATGTTGCATGTAAATCATCATATTCAAAACAGCCGGTGCGTCGTAAGGCGAAGAACCTACGTATTTGATGAAGTAGGACAGCATATCACGCAATTGTTTATTGCTGATCCGCTTGTCGATTGCTCCATGAACAGTAGAAAACAAATCGAAATTTTTTAACGCACCAAACAGACTCGTATGCTTCATAATTTCTCTTGTGCTATCTACACCATGTTTAAAATAAGTTTTATCTGTCATGTCGTAGATCTTTTTGGAGTATTCAAGCAGATCCTTATACTCGCGCATGTCTTTTTCACTTAGGGAGTCGTTCTTCTCCTGCATGTCCTGTAGATTTTCATATAAGTCGATGATATTTCCATCAGGGAAAAAGGAACGCCATTGATGATTCAGCTTTTCAATCTGCACATAGTCCTTCATTGATTTGCCGCTGGCAGCAAACAAATTCTCAAACACTTGAGGCATTGTCAGAATAGACGGGCCCAAATCAAAACCGAATCCGTCCTGATCCAGTCGGTTCAACTTTCCTCCGATGTGATCATTTTTTTCATATAAAGATACCTCATATCCTGCCTGTGCCAGCGAAATTGCAGCTGACAGTCCTCCAAGTCCGCCTCCGATAACTACTACGTTTTTGTTTGTCGTGTTCACTTGTCCTGTTTCTCCTTCCATCAATCAAGAATGGTGTTCATTGTTGCGCCAAGCCAGCATATGCCTTACTTTATTCTGCATACCGCTCATTTGCTGTTTCTCTGATTTTACGTGCAATCATTTCCCAGGCTTCCTCCGCTTTTTCTTTTGGACCCAGGTGGGTAAAAGCGTGCTTGCAGTCTTTGAATACTTTTTCCTCAATATGTACCCCAGCTTCCTTTAATTTCTCTGCATAACATTCCGCTTCCGGCCTGAAAGCATCATGTTCTGCGATGAGAATAAGGGCAGGTGCCAAATGTTTGCTTATGACAGCGCGAACAGGAGAAGCGAGAGGATGTTCTGCTTGACCTTTTTCCGGGACGTAGCACATGTTCAAAAAGTGAGCGACCTGAGGATATCGTGCCCGCCATTTGTCCGTTTCCGGCTTGTTGGCGTGCGGAGTCGCAAAATCCAGCATCGGGCATGACAGCACTTGAAGTAGCGGTTGCTTTTCCTTTTTTTCCTCCAAATAGAGACAGAGCGCGGCAGCCAGATTAGCTCCCGAACTTTGTCCGCCAACCATCATTTTTTCCGTGTCAATATTTAAATCGTCGGCTTTGCTCTGGATCCAGCGAAATACTTCATAGACTTGTTCGAGTGGGTTGGGAAAAGGATACTCCGGCGCTTTTGCGTACTCCACATTCGCAATGATGCATGCTGTCCGGTTAGACAGGTAACGACAGTAGGGATCGTCCATCTCCTTGTCGTGCATGATGAACGCTCCCCCGTGAAAATTAATATACAATGGGAGTTTTTTCAGTTTAGATTCTGAGGGATAGTAGAAGGAAATATCCGTGAGTTTTACAGATGTCTCTACTTTCATCTCTTTTTTTTCCTTCACTGGCTCGAAGGGGAGCATGGGCGTCTTTTTCGCCTGATTGGGGAAAAGACGAATTAACCTTGCAGCCATATGGGTGAACATTAGGATAACCTCGCTTTTTTACCATTTAAACTGGAAATGAATCGTTTCTAACATTAGTTCTCTAATGCTATTACCCTTTTTTCCTTTAAATGTACTAACTTTTAAAAAAAAGCGTCAAATACTGATTAATCAGCGTTTGACGTGACAATTTTGTGAAGAATATCTTATATTATATTGCGCATATCTAGACTTACAGCGTCATTCGGTTACGTATTCTACGATTCCTATTTACATAATAGTCGCCCGGCTCTGAAGTCCAATTGCTTTAACCACTAGTAGCCCCCTCGTTATTCCAGATGAATGAAGCTGTCCAAACTATTTTAGAAGAAAAATCAGATGTCTCCTCAGTTATGGTCGCCTTCAACATATTAGCATATGGAAATTTTGGGAAACTTATTTTCGCATAAAAAAGGACCTTAAGATGGATGTCTATCTCAAAGTCCTGATTCTAATGAATGCTATGGAAATGATCACGCCGCTGTGATTTACTAAAAAATTTCCAACCCTAACAAAACATACACCGTCTATCCCAACTCTACTTATATTCTGACGTTAAGCCCAAACAACAGATCGTTTTCGAAGACACCGCACATTTTATTAACACATTAGATTAGAACATGTACTTCACAAAACTCTAAGCTTTACGAAGTATATATCTCTCACTTAGCTTTGCCAGCATATCCTTCGTTATCGCCTTCAAGTCATAGCGGGCATGAAATCCCCATTCTCTTGTAGCTGCCGTTGCATCAATAGAATGCGGCCAACTATCTGCGATCGCTTGTCTCTTGGGGTCCACATCATAATCAAGGACGAAGTCAGGAATCTCCTCTCGAATCGCCGCAGCGATTGCCTCTGGGTCAACACTCATTGCGGTGACGTTAAATGAGTTCCGATGTACTAACCGACATGAGTCCGCTTCCATTAAATCAATGATAGCATCCAGCGCATCTGGCATATACATCATGTCCATATTCGAGTCTTTCGCAATATAGGATGTATATCTTCCAGTCGTCACGGCTGCATAATATATTTCTACTGCATAATCGGTTGTTCCCCCGCCAGGAGGTGTCATATAAGAAATTAAACCGGGGAAGCGTAGTCCTCTTGTATCTAGCCCATATTTATGAAAATAATAATCACAAAGCAGTTCACCTGATACCTTATTCACACCGTACATCGTATTTGGTCTCTGGATGGTATCCTGCGGGGTATTATCTCTTGGAGTGGAAGGACCAAAAGCTCCGATCGAGCTAGGTGTGAAGAATTGGCAGCCAAGCTCTCTAGATACCTCAAGTGCATTCATCAATCCACCCATATTCAGATTCCAGGCAAGCAGAGGCTTCTCTTCTGCCGTTGCTGACAGCAATGCAGCCAAATGGATGACAGTATCGACTTCATATCGCTTGGCGATTTCGAACATTGCCTTATCATTCGTCACATCCAGCAGCTCGAATGGTCCAGAGCGAGTAATTTCGTGGGCGGATGACTTAAGGTCTGTAGCAATGACGCGATCTGTGCCATATAACTCGCGTAACTTCATCACTAACTCTGAACCGATCTGACCGAGTGCTCCCGTTACCAATATCTTTTTCATCAGACATTCCTCCTGAAGTAGACTCCCGTGAATGCGTTTAGATTAATTTCATTTCCTTACCAACTTTCTCATAGACAGAGATCACCTGATCCAGCATCTCCTTCGTATGGGCAGCGGTAGGCATATTGCGTATTCTGCCAGTTCCTTTAGGTACCGTTGGGAATACAATGGCTTTGGCATAGACACCTTCTTTATAGAGACGTTTGCTGAACTGCTGGGTGGTCAACTCATCGCCAATGATACAAGGAGTGATCGGCGTTTCGCTTTGACCTACATCATATCCAAGCTGACTCAAGCCTCGCTTCAATTCCTTGCTGTTCGCCCATAACTTCTCGATCAGTTCTGTATCATTCATCAAAATATCGATGGATGCGCTACAAGCAGCGATTGCAGCCGGCGGTAGTGAAGTTGAGAACAAGAATGGACGACTTCTTAGCTTCAACCATTCGATCAGTTGTTTCTTACCAGCGACATAACCGCCAACAACACCGATTGCTTTGGACAACGTACCGATTTGAAAATCAATACGGTCGGATAATCCAAAATGCTTAACGGTTCCTGCACCTTCTCCTAGAACGCCCGAGCCATGGGCATCATCTACATACGTAATCAGATCGAATTGTTCAGCTATATTGACAATGTCAGGTAGCTTGGCTATATCGCCATCCATCGAGAACACGCCATCAGTGATGACCATGATTTTATGATATTGTCCTGATTCTGTAGCTTCTTTCGCCTTTTGCCTTAGATCATCCATATCTGAATGCTTATATCGAATCACCTTTGCTCTCGATAAACGGCAGCCGTCAATGATCGAAGCATGATTCAACTCATCTGATAGAATCGCATCATGCTGATCCATGACCGCAGATATCGCAGCCATATTGCAGTTAAATCCCGATTGATACACGATAACAGCTTCTGTCTTTTTGAAATGCGCAAGCTTATCTTCAAGCTCAATATGCAGATCCATCGTACCATTTATGGTTCGCACAGCTCCTGCGCCAGCACCGTATGTCTGCGCCGCCTTCACTGAAGCATCAATTAGGCGCTGATCGGTTGCGAGTCCTAAATAGTTATTGGAAGACAAATTGATTAGAGACTTTCCAGCAATCTGAATAACAGGCCCATTAGCACCCTGTAGCGTGTCAATAACGTTATATAGACCATTCATCTTTAGATCCTCGATACCCATAGTCAAAAATTGTTGTAATACTTGACTAGACATTTCATTCCCTCCTCATTAAACATATGTCCTCATACAGGAGACATTAAATCTTTAAGTAAACGCTTACAATATAGTCAATATACTGATTTCAATGTATCATCTTTTTTGTCATTTGTACACACATGAAGGACATATTGTATAAAAACCTACCCTATTTACTTTCACTAACTATGTTTTTACTAATATGAATACCTTATCTATACTCTCAATAAAAAAGACATTCTCTCCATCGATTCGGAGAAAATGTCTTTTGATGATCTTTACTTATAAAATGTCTAAATCATGCTAACTTATTGCTTACAATCATGCAACATGATTGATCGAAGAAAGGATCCGATATTAATCTACACAAAAGCAGTTACTTCACCAGACTTACATTATCTGCTCCCCAATACGCCTGAAGACGGGTTATTTTTCCTGAGGAATCAAACTGTGCGACGTCGATCGTTTCGATAACGACTTCTTTTCCTTCTACCAAAATGTGTGTATTGATCATCATTGCAGCCGAATTAGCGAAAGATGTACGAATTGGAGCTAACAGATCTACTTTTTTCACGTTAACGATGCCTTCTCGGATAAAGCTTTCAAGGTTTTCTTTGCCTACTATAGGATTCGTGCCTACAGGATCTTCTCCGATGATCTCATCTGCTAGTAGATCAATAACAGCATCTGCATTTTGTTCATTGAAATATTTTAAATAATTTTTTAATGTATTCTTCATGTACTCGTCAGAAAGTAAAGTCGTTCCCTCACCTTTGTTACTTGTGCTTTGGATAATGTTTTGTAAAAGTTGTTGCACCGGATGTGTCTCTGTCTTTTCTTCCAATCCTTCTTTGGGCAAAAGGATTGGTTTGTATATTTCTCGTTTTAAATTTACAACGACTTGCTTTTCTACATTACCTTTAGCAAAAAGTTCTGTAATTCTTTCAATAAATTGTTCTCTTAATTGAATTGCTACTTGTTTGTCTGCTTGATCCAGAGCAAGAACAAGTTCTTCTTTTGTTAATTCTGTGCAATAGGCTGGAGTGCCGGGCTGATGTCTCCAGGAATCACTTAAATTCCCACTATCCACCGCATCAAACCCGAGTTCACTCACCATCTTCTCGATAGTTTGCTTTTGCTCCTGGTTGTCTCCGGCAATAGCCATAGCGATACGGTATGAAGTCCCTTCCGGTTTGCCTTCTTTGTCTAATGTTTCAGTCAATAGGTTGTTAAATGCTTTAATCACTGGGCGACCTAACTGATTTGACACCCATACACTTTCTACCATGCCATTTTCGATTTCTTCTATTCGCTGATCCCTGATTGTTGGAGCATAATTTGACGTATCGACCACAATCACATGATCTTCAACTTTCTGTATAATACTACGAATATCAGATAATGCAGGCAAAGGAATAGATGTAATTAATATATCAATATTTTTGATTACCTCTTCTATGGTAACAATATCCCCTACAAGTTCCTTTCCTTCCAGTCGATCAATACTGCGAGCATCTGCAATTTTAACCTCATGTCCGTTATGAACTAACTTTCGTGAAAGAGTTGACCCAATATTTCCTGCACCTATAATTCCAAATCTCATTTGTATTCCTCCTGGATTGTAATGTTTTTAAAGTAATGATCAGCCATTCAATTTCCTATCTCGTTTTGGAAAATTTAATGAACAATCACAGCATAATAGATACAAAAATAAATCCCGGCATAACGAGCGACTTTAGCCTATATTTATCGAATAAATATCCGAGTGGTGGAGAAAAAATATTGTTAAACTCACTACTCTACTTGCCTTTATTATCTTATTGAAGTATGTTACTTTAAACAAGTACGATTATTTTTAGAACATACTATCAAATTTAATACTAATGTGATCTGACAGGCTTTTTAGAAGCCTATCATTGATCCAGGGGGAACAAATATGGAGCATACTCATAAATATTCATCTGATTGTGGGATGAATGAAGAGCAAAAATTGAGCAGTGGAAGTTCATCCGAGTGTGGACTGAACAAGGTACAAAAATTAGTCGGCGGTAAATGGAAATTATCTCTATTGTGGTACATGTCCGAAAATAAAAGAAGATTTGGAGAGATCCGACGGGCTTATCCAGATCTTACACAGTCGATGCTTACAAAGCAGTTACGAGAATTAGAAACCGATGGGCTACTGCACCGGGAAGTTTACCGAGAAGTTCCACCGAAAGTTGAATATTGGCTAACCGATCTCGGTAAGAGATTCCTACCGATCCTGAATAGCATGTATGAATGGGGAGAATCCAATTTAAAATAAATATCACGTTTGATATTTGATACTTGAAGAAAAATGATCGCCCTATGTAAAAGTCACTTTCGTTCAGATCGTTCGCCCCTTTTATTGATAACCTAAAAAGACCGGCTTGCTATAGAAGTCGGTCTTTTTAATATACATTCTGAACTAATTGAAATAAGTATCAACTGTTTGGGTCAATAGAATGTAAAAATGCTTTGAATTGACTCTTTGTTCACTATATCGTATTATTCTAATATAACGATATAAGGAGGGTTCATATGGACACTACCGCTTTTGATGTAAAAGATTTAAAACAATTTGATGAGCCTGCTAATCTGTTGAAAGCTTTATCGCATCCTATTCGCTTATGCATCGTGCGTGGACTTATACGCAAACGTAAATGTAACGTTTCATATATGCAAGAATGTCTGGATATTCCACAATCGACGATTTCACAACATCTACAGAAGCTTCGTAGCACCGGGATTGTTACCACTGAACGTTGTGGGCTAGAAGTTAACTATCTTCTTGCTGACCCTCGGATCGAACGCATCGTCCATATTTTGTTTGGAGAGGAAGATTGCGAATCATGAATCAACAACGTCAAAAAGTATTGATTGTCGGTGGTGTAGCTGGAGGTGCATCGGCTGCGGCACGTTTACGCCGACTGGATGAACATGCTGAGATTATTATGTTTGAAAAAGGCCCTCATATTTCTTTTGCTAACTGTGGATTACCTTACTATATTGGGGGTTCTATTACTGATCGTGAACGCTTGCTTGTTCAAACGCCAAAAGGCATGTCAGAGCGCTTTCGAATTGACGTGCGTACACAAAGCGAAGTTATAGCTATTCATCCGAATACTCGTACGATCCAAATCCAGCATCCTGAACGTGGTCTATATGAGGAAAGTTATGATAAGTTGATCTTATCTCCGGGCGTTCGTCCTTTTATTCCTAACTTGCCTGGCAATGATCATCCACTTATCTTTACTGTACGTAATGTGCCTGATATTGAGCGTATCAAAGAACGTGTTACTTCCGAACATACCCGATCAGCCATTGTTGTAGGTGGAGGATTTATCGGTGTAGAAATGGCAGAAAATCTACGCGAAGCCGGTCTGGACGTAACCCTCATAGAAAGTAATCCTCAGCTACTGGCTCCGTTCGATCCTGAACTGGCGACAGCACTAGCGCAAGAGATGGAGCAACATGGCGTGAGGCTGATGTTCAAGCAACGTGTGATCGGCTTTTATTCCTACGAACAAGGTATTCGTGTTGAACTTGAAAATGGTAGCCCACTATCTGCTGATCTGGTCATTCTTGCGATCGGAGTAAGACCTGACACTTCCTTCTTGCAAAGTAGTGGCATTGCTCTTGGATCACGCGGACATATTGTTGTCAATGAATCGCTTGAAACTAATTTACCAGATATCTATGCTGTTGGAGATGCTATTGAGGTGAAAGACTATATTCATGGTAGCCAGACAATGATTCCGCTAGCAGGCCCTGCTAACAAACAAGGTAGGATTGTTGCTGACCGTATCGCTGGATTGAGCTCTAGTTATAAAGGAACGATGGGTACATCTGTGATTAAAGTATTCGATCTAACCGGTGCTTCTACAGGAAGTAGTGAGAAGAAGCTCAAACGTCTGGGTATAGACTACCAGAGTGTGATTGTTCATCCTTCCTCTCATGCTTCTTACTATCCCGGTGCCAGTGCTATTACACTCAAGTTGCTATTTACACCAACAGGTAAAATTTTAGGAGCTCAAGCTGTTGGTTATGAGGGTGTAGATAAGCGAATTGATGATATTGCTACAGCTATTCATTTTGGTGGCTCTATTCATGATCTGGCAGAACTTGAACTTAGCTATGCACCACCGTATTCTTCTGCCAAAGATCCTGTGAATATGGCTGGATATGCGGCAGAGAATATAGTATCGGGACGTGTGCAGGTCTTTACGTATGCTCAACTAGCAGAACGTGACACTGAGCAATCTATTTTGCTCGATGTGCGTAGTGAACTGGAGCATCACAATGGACATATCACTGGATCACTTTCTATTCCAGTAGATGAACTTCGTCAGCGGTTGAGCGAACTGGATCGTTCCAAAGAAATTTGGGTGTATTGTCAGGTTGGATTACGTGGTTATACCGCTTCTCAAATTTTGTGTCAGCATGGTTTTGAGACTAAAAACTTAAGCGGCGGTTACAAAACATACCGTATGGCTCAATTTCAGACTAGCTCCTTTTCTTTCGAAGAACCAAACGGCAATAATAATGGACAACCTAATCCTTTACCAACCCTTACTGTAATAGAAAATGGATCACATATTACCGAACATCCAACTGCTCAACCGATGCATATAGATGTTGAACTGGATGTACGCGGATTAAGCTGTCCCGGCCCTCTTATGGAGGTTAAGAAAACAATGGATCAACTATCCAATGGACAGACTTTACATGTGCAAGCGTCTGACCCTGGCTTTTACGAAGATATAAAAGCATGGACAGCAATGTCTAAGTCTACGCTTCTCCAATTAGAGCGTGGTAACGGGGGCATGATTAAAGCGGTCATTAGCAAAACAATAGCAGAGCAGAACTCGGAGCTTTCCTCTTCCATTTCTACAGAAGCCGATCCTGCCAGCACTATGGTCGTTTTTAGTGGTGATCTAGATAAAGCGATTGCTTCCTTAATCATTGCCAATGGTGCTGCTGCAAGTGGTCGCAAAGTAACTATGTTCTTCACTTTCTGGGGATTGACTATTATTCGCAAGCAACCGCCACAAGCTATCTCCAAATCGATGATGGGTCGTATGTTTGATATGATGCTCCCTCGTACTAGCCATAAGTTACGCTTATCCCAAATGAATATGTTTGGCGCAGGTCCCAAAATGATTCGTGGTCTTATGAAACATCATAATGTTCCATCTTTAGAAGAACTTATACAGAGTGCCGTCGATCAAGGTGTAGAAATGGTAGCTTGCCAGATGTCGATGGATCTGATGAATATTCACCGTGACGAATTGATGGATCATGTTAAAAGTGTAGGCGTCGGTTATTATTTAGGACAGGCTTCTCAAGCAAATCATAATCTTTTTGTCTAATTCAAAATGACTGATAATCCACGTAAAAAGGAGTGCCTATAAAAAGGCGCTCCTTTTGCATTTGATCAGACTTTAATATCTATAAGGACGAATCTTAATGATTCATTGCATAGGGTTTTATTCGCAAGACATCTGTAAAGCTTCTTTCTCATACGATTGAAAAGCATTTTCCAAACCCATGATCACATCTTTGATCTTCATATATCCTTTTGTATATGTCTCGGAGTCACGAATTTCTTCCCACATATAATGGTACTGTTTGAGATCTTCTGTCTCACAGACTACAAAATCAGTATAATCTTTGCCCGGCAAAGCTTCAGCATCAAAAAAATGTACTGTAATCGATGAACGATACTTATTTATAATTTGCTGTAATACTTCTGCATGCTCTCTGCGTTGTTCTCGTGGTAACGCTAACCAGGAAGGATAGAACTCTAGTAAAACGATCATCATTTGTCGCATATGTCTTTCACCTCATCTAAGTAATGGTTGCTATATGTCTAGTGTAAAGGACATAATCTACAACTTCATTAACATAGGTTAATGATTTTCATGCAAAATGCGGCTCAGGGATACGGGTGAGATGCCGAGGTAAGAAGCAATATGATATTGAGGTATTCTTTGTTCAAGCCCTGGATATTTGAGTAGAAAAGCGTGATAACGCTCCAAAGCAGATAAATATAACAATTCCCGTTCACGTTCTTCTTTACGGATATACAGTCGTTCTAGAGCTGTGCGAACAAATCGTTCCCATCCATGACTTTGATCCATAAGCATTTGCAACGTAGAATAAGGAATCTCGATAACGGTAGAATCTTCGATCGCCTGAATAGTGTACTTTGATGTTAATCCGGTAATCATAGCTCCGTACGAGGTAGCAAAATCATTTTCTAATGTGAAAGCGACATTATATTCTCGTCCATCTGCTAAAGTGTAATACAAGCGAAATAACCCTTGTGTACAGAAATAAGCATGATTTACATGATCTTCAGCTTCAATAATAGTCGCTCCATGTGCAATAGACTTTACTGTTGTTGCATGTACAAACCATTTCCACTCTATAGGTGTTATAGAAGCTTGATAAGCCATAGACTGAAGTGTCTGATAATGATGCTCCATGATGATTGCCTCTCTCCTATTCAATATTGACCTTTTGTGCTAAAGCTATCATACATGTAGTTGAGTATAGTTTCTCTCTTTCGCATCGTTTTGTATACATTTATATGTAATAAAATGATTATATGTTACCTGCTGATGATAAAAAGGTCACTAAAGTAGTGACCCGCATACACATAATCACTAATTTATGCCCATACTACAATTTCTTCTAAAGGCTGTCTCATTTTAGGACGCTTCGGTTCTTCTTCTCGATAGCCAAAAGCAACCAGACAAGCGACTCCAAACTCATGTTTGTCGATAATTCCTTCATCGTGAAATAGAGAAGCTACTTTTTCTCTGTCGATTCCTTCAATCGGACAAGAATCTATTCCGATCTGAGCTGCTGCTGTCATCATATTCGCCATTGCAATATAACTTTGTTTGCATGCCCATTCATGCATCAATTGAGCATTATTCTCTAATTCAACTTCTGTAAATAACTTATACATATTCGAAACAAATGTCGCTACTCCATCGGGCATCTGCTGAATATTGCTCATCATATGGGTTATATATGCAGAATCAAACGTTAACTCGCTCGCTCTTTTGGCTAAAATAAATACCAGATGGCTTGAGGTTGGTATCTGTCTTTGAGCTCCGGCTGCGATAGGTTTTAACTTATCACGAAGTTCTTTTTCTTGCACCACTACAAATTTCCACGGTTCAAAACCAAATGAACTAGGCGATAATCTGGCAGTTTCTAAAATAAATTGAAAATCGTGATCCGCAATTTGTAGATCAGTTTTAAAGTTCTTACAAGCATGTCTAAATTGATAAGCACTTAAAATCTCATTTTTCTTCTCTTCTGTTGTATTCATAGTATGATTCCTCCATTATTATATTTGTTGATGTATCAACGTTGATGTATCAACAAATATACAATAAAATATTATGTACAGCAAGAAGATTTTATTTCCTCTGGATAAATGCAAAAAAAGTCGATCATTATAGACCGACTTTTGGATTACTATCTGCTTGGATAGCAAGTATTTGATTGTTTGATTTGCTTGAGCTTTGGGAGATTTACGTGTTATCTTTCATCTGTTTCACATTTTCATTTAATTGATCTAATACTTTTTTGAGCATATTGAACTCGGTATCACTAATATTATTCAACAGCCCTTTGGCAAATTGTTCTTTTTCTTTTTGCGAATTCTCAATAACTTCTTTACCGTAATCTGTCAATTGTACTAAAATCATACGGTTATCTCCGTCTTTTCTTCTTCGTAATACAATGTTGTTATCTTCAAGCTGTTTGAGATGTCTAGCGACAGCCGCTTTATCAATAGTCACTTTTTTTTGTAGATCACTTTGGCTAATTTCTGTTTCTTGATATATTAAAGCAAGTATTTCAAAGCGAGATTGGCTGATACTAATATAAGCATCAAATGTCGTATTTATCGCATTGTTTACACGATACATTTGGTATAACAACGCACTCTCTTCTGACCAATCTTTCTTCAAAACCATCCCATCTTTCGTAATCATATTTTGTTACTATAGGTGTACAGCGTATTAGACAATATACAACTTTAATCCTTTTTTTACAAGCAAGTCTGTTCCTTGACCTCGATAATAAACACATTCATATAACTCTCAAAATGGCATAGCACATCATAATAGATGACTATCCTATGTAGTGAAAAAAATCAGTAGTTCTTCTACGTGCCAGACTACTCTATATAGATAAAACCCTCTTTCTATAGACAAGAAAGAGGGCTGGTCACAATCATAATACATATAAAATAGATAACGATTTATTGATATACAGACAGAGTACCGTCATAATTGATCACCTGTCCATTGTGATTCTGATCATCCAGTATATAACTTACAATAATTTCAGCAGCTTGTGCAGTAGTTTTTACAAAATCGCCTGTCATATTTCCATTCAGATCAGTAGAGACAGCTCCTGGCATAACTGCAAAAATTTCAACTGGTATATTTTCTTTTTCAAAGCTCATTCCCCATGACTTGGTCATAACGTTCAAAGGAGCTTTTGCAGTCTGATAAGCAAAAGCATTAAAAAATGATAGTGGCTCAATCGGTATGCTGATATTTTGAATTATGCCTTTATTCGCAATCAATAGCGGTAACAATCCCTTGGAAAGAGCGAATGGGCCAATAAAGTCGACTTGGTGAGTGGCTACTAACTCTTCTACATCAAATTCCCAGCCTACTTTATGCATATCTCCAGGGATACCCGCATTATTTACCAACAGACTCAAATCAGTATAGTTTTGCTTGATATGATTGACCGCTTGATCAATACTTTGTAGATCAGCTACGTCGATTAATAGTAACTCTGCATGACCAAATGCTTTAAGTGTGTTTACGGCTACTTCTCCACGTTCTTGATCACGTGCCCCTACTAATACATGATATCCTGCTTGTAGTAGATGCTTCGCAATTTCAAATCCAATGCCTTTATTTGCTCCTGTCACTAATGCTGTTTTTGTCATGGGTATTCTCCTTAGATTAGCTTTTATTTTCATCAAAAGTAATAACGTTGATAAATCAACTGTTGACATATCAACATTTTAAAATATATTTTCTTTTCATGCAAGTTATTTGTAGAACTATTATTTATATGGACTTATTGCTTGTTTATCAACGGTACTTTCTGACCTAGCATCTGATCATACTATCGTTATTATTTTATAAGTTTTAAAAAGAATATTTTTACAATTTAGGTATATTAATGAAAAAGAAAATATTATATAATCTAGGTGTATTCTCCGCATATATGTATTAAGCGCTAAAGGAGGAATGTATTACATACTAACAGCATCTATTGGGAAAAGATTAGCTGTTTATTGAGGTGTTACATGATTCTGTTTTGGCTATATCCCTATTACACTTATACAGGAGGTTTGTAATGAAAAAATTATCTTTTTTATTGTTATCTGCTGCTTTATTCGCTTCGATTCTTCCGGTGACTTCTGCTTCAGCATCCGATAGTGACCTATACAATAGCACTTCTACTCCCCCCTCCACAGGAACCCCATCTGCTGTGCAATCTTCTACATCTCAAGCATCTGTTAATTATCACAGTATTCGTTTTTCGATTGATTTTATGGATACGATTATGGCAGGCGATAGTGAACCGCGTGGACAATTTTATCGGGCTGTTGAAGATGCGATTGGCGCTCCTGTTATTTTTTATGATTTCTGGAGCGACTATATCGTCATCAAAGTGATGGATAAGCAACTATCTCCAGAAGAAGCAGAAGTCGTCAAAAACAAACTTAATAGCTTAAAATGGATCAATGAAACATACGGTATTCCGTTAGATCAGGATATTATCACTGATATTCACTGGTTTGATCGCTGGTCTTAATCTATTCTTCATTTGCAAAACACCTCCAATGCGAAAGCAGATCACTTGCTGCTATTTTGCGTTGGAGGTGTTTTTTTCTATAATTATTTAAAATTTTGCTAGTACAAGTTATGATTTTCCGACATTAATAATCTTTTTGATCCATGATGGCTCACTTGTTGCCGCTCGAACCAAAGAGTCTGCACAGTCTACAAATGATAGAGGATGAAGTGGCTCAATCCGGGCTAAAGGCCCTGCTGTATATTGGACAGAGTCAGCGGTATGACTAAGCACAGAAGGACGTACAATCACCCAATCCAAGTTACTTGCGATCACTGCCTGCTCAGCGATTGCTTTATCTTTGATCGCTTTGGAGAAAATAAACCGCATCGTACGTACAGCAACCCGATTAAAAGCAGAAAATTCTTTTCCATCACTCAAATTAATGCCGCTTTGCATCACCACACGCCCAACTCCTGCTTGCTGACAAGCTGATAAAATATTGGGTATCCCTTCTGACATCACAGTTCCCGGTGAGAAATTGGCTGCAATAACATTCAAAGCTCCTTTTGACATGATATGACCTGATGAAAATGTTTTGGTTGGTCCTATACAACTGATAACCACGTCTGTACCTATCATAGCTTTAATCATAGTGGATGTATCCAATACGTCTCCCTGATAAATATGCAGTTGCTCAGTCGATGTATGAACTTGAGGTCGACGAGATACAGCATTAACTTCATGATTTAATTGAAGTAAACGCTCCACTACTTTCTTACCTGTGGCTCCTGTAGCTCCAATAACAGTAACTTTCATTTTTCTCTTTCCTCCCTGGATCATTTCATACATATATCCATATCTAAAAATGCACATTAGTGTATTAAGAAACAACTATGTATAATACTAAATACAAATACAGCATTTACAATGATTAAAACAACAGATTTTGTGCAGTAGTTCACGTTCTTCTTCAAACTGTGCATTATTTGGAAGAAAGCAGGTCATAATAACATGTCGCAAATAGATCGAAGAGTACGGAAATCACAAAAAGCGATCAAATTGGCTATTATTGATCTCATGATCGAGAAAAAGTTTGATCAGATTACGATTCAAGATATCGCTGATCAAGCAGATGTTAGCCGAAGAACGATTTACCTTCACTATACAGACAAGTTTGATTTGCTAGATAAGCTTATTCAAGAGCATATTGAAGAAATGAGAGACATTTGCAATTCACAAGACATGAATGATAGTTATGTAGAATCTGGATTGTTGTGGTTCGAATATTTTGAAAGTCAGTATTCATTTTTCTCTGCAATGCTAGCCAGTAAAGGAAGTTCTTTTTTTCGCACACGATTTCTAGCATTTTTTCTTCAAGAGTTAGAACAAGGAATACTGGATCAAAAGAAACAACCACTAACTGAAGAAGATTATGTAGATATTCAGTTTTTAGGAGCAGCGATTTTAGGAATAGTCGAATGGTGGATCAAGCATGAAAAACCTCACCCTCCCGCTTTTATGGCTAAGCGATTAGGATTATTGCTTGAACGTCATCTTGAGGTAGATGTATATGATCGTCCCAGTTTATAAAAAGTTTATATTTAATTTAAGTCCTGTATAGAAATACTTTGCTTTTGTTTATGTGTAATTTAACTCCTTCCTCTAAGATCAATCTATAAATCAACCTGTACACACAGGTGATGAAGATCAGGAGGAACGATAGATGAAGAAATACCCTGCATATCTTGCTCTGTTAGCAGGAATGGTAGCTTTAAGCCAGACTACAAATAATCCCGTATTCGCCGCTCCAACCCATCTGTCTGCAACTCAGATGAACTCCTCAGCTAGCGCTTCTTTAACAGCACTCCCTTCAATCTCACTCCAATCTGGAGTCAGTGTGAAATTAACCGATATTCAATTAGCTAGCAAAAATACAGGCAATATTCTGACCTACACCCTTACTTATACCAACACCACTTCCAGCCCATACAAGTTAATGAATAGCTTTTCAAGAGTAAGTACATTACGAACTTCTCCAATCAAAGGAGTACCTGTTCCTGATAACAAAGATCAGATAACGATTTCCCCGAAGTCTACTCAAACGATTACGTACTATGTAGATATGAAAAAAGAAAATAAACTAACCAGTAGCAAAATTACGATGTTTGGTTGGGATTTTAATGCCGCCAATTATGAGAAAAAGTTAGGTACATTTACCGTTCCTACGAATTACTCACCTGCTATCGCTCAAGGCAAAAGCAAAAAAGTAACGATTGGTACGACAACACTTAATCTCAAACCACAGCAGTTACAAGTGATCCGTTTTAATAATAAATTATATGCTCGTCTAGCTGTACAAGTAAGCAATCTAAGTACTGAAGTGTTAGAGGCTCCTAATTACCATACTTACTTACAGTCTGCTACCGGTTCTACTTTTGAGCTACAACTAGATCATGCTAGTCGTGATTTCTCTATTTCACCCGGAGATACTCAAAGTATAAAGTATATTGCCGCTATCCCAGCTTCTCTGAATACTACAAATATGACTTTACAGATTACAAGCAATACTGTTGCAACAGATAGCAAAATAGACAGTTCTACAGCAAGTAGTGTTACTAACTTGGAATTACCAGTAGTAGCATTCAAATTACCTAAAGTAAGTCCGTCTAGTCTTACTGTTCCTGTAGCATCTTCTCGAAAAATCGCTGTAGATGGAACAATGATTGAGACTCAATTAAAAACAGCAACAATCTCTACCAGTGGAGATAAAGCCGTATGGACGATGCAATTTAGAATAAAAAATATCGGTAATCAAACAGTAGTATTACCTACTTATGAAACATCTATCAAAACATCAGAAGGGTATTCATTCCCGATCACTACCAAAGCATTCACTAATCTAGCACTCAAGCCATTGCAGGAAAAGCAAATTCAATTATCTGCTGAAATTCCAGCTCAATTGAAACAGCAACAACTTCAACTGCAATTGTTAGAATCATCAGCAACAACTCCAAGTAATACAACGACAAATACGCAAGTAGCAGACAATACACAAGCGAAAAGTGCGATTATTTTACCCACTGCTTTTTATATAATTCCCTACAGCCAAGAACAGAATCAATCGGCGCAAACAGAGTATGCATTTGATAATAATTACGGCAACTTTGGCGTAACGCTTGAAAGCTTTCAACGTATGCCATGGACTGCTGAAGATATCGTAGTTGCCAAAATTCGTCTGCGTAATGCTGGCACTTCTTCTGTTAACTTGCCTCTACTTGGCGGATGGATCAAAGCGCAAAATAATCGCATCAGTAGCCCAGTACAGATTATAGCAGAACAGACAGATACGTCACTGGATGCCGGTCAAAGTCGTGTGTACTATGTGGTCAGTCATTTTGATGCAGATGCAGATTTATCTCAACTCAAAATCGAACTATATCCTAATGTAGATACTGCAAATACCGATTCAACCAGTCCAACTACCAATGCGACAACTTCTACTGGTAATACACTGGATCAAGATAATCCGTTCTTATCGCTACAAGTAGGTCAGATCAATTCTACTGTTGCCAAAATCGCCCCTGGATCTTCTTTCCATATTCAGACGATAGGCAAAAAAGCAGAAATCAAAGAACGTCGTACGATTACCTATGAAGGTACAAGTCAAAAAATTGCATATACTGAACTTGAAATGAAGAGCGAAGAAAAACGGACTTCTACACCTGCTCGTCTTATCGCTTATTACAAAACACCAAATAATGAATATTATGAAGCTACTGTTAATCAATCGGACAAAACAGTCGGTCCTGATGGTAAAAACTTAATTACTGTCTGGAGCAAACTCCCTGCGTCAATCAATACTTCCGGACTAACACTTTATATCGGTGAAGCGATTAACGATGGCAAAATGTCTACAGCGACGACTACACCTACAGGTTATATCAATGCGGTTGAACTGGGACTCAATAAACAGACGCCGCCTGTAGTGGCTAGTGTAAGTAGCGATATGGAGCTATTCCCGTACCGATTTGCGATTACAAGTGCTACAGGTTCATTGTCAGAAGGTCAAGAAAGTATTGCTCTGAATATGACCTATAACTTTAGCAAAGACAACACCTATAATATGGGCACGTATGGACATAATCTGGTCATTCAATGGGTAGATCCATCCGGTCAAGTACAAGAAAAAACTATGGTTCCGGGTACTGACTTAACACTCGGCAAGTCGATTCCGTATTCAACCACTTTAAATAGTAATGTGTACAAAACGATGAAAGGTGGTCGTTTCTTAATCAATGTGTACGATGAATTTGAAGGCGAACGAATCCTTCTCGGTACGCAGAGCTACAGAATTGATTACACGGCCAATATCGTCAATACACCTTCTACAACATCACCTGTAGATACACCTACAACGAATCCGGGCACACCTCCGACAACCAATCAACCGGACAAACCAGATTCAACTGATCGTAATAACAAAAATAGCACAACAGATCTATCTGCTAACTAACGGAGGAACCTATGAAAAGTAAAAAACGAATCTGGATCACTATAGCTATTATTGTCGTATTAGCCGCTGCCGGAGCAACCGCTTATGTTCTCTGGCCCAAAGCACAAGATGAATTGGTCGTTGAACCTACCCCTTCTGTTCCTGTGCAAAAAGGAGAAATTACAGTATTGATCAAAGGGGCTGGTTCGATCAAAGCTACGAGCCAGACGCTTGTCTATGCCGATCATGAAGGCAATATTAATCAGGTAAACGGCAAACTAAATACACGTGTTCAAAAAGGACAGGTCTTGTTCAACTATAAAAATAAAGATAATTCCAAAGATATCACTCAACAAACCAACACCCTGAAGCAACAACAAAGCGATCTTCAAGATAAGCAAGAACAATACAAACAGCTAGTTATGAATAATGCGACTCCAACCGAATTAGATACAGCTCGGCTAGCAATAGAAAAAGGTAAAGACGATATCACTGTTACTGAAACAGAAATCGCGCGTTTACAAAAAGATCAAGCTGCTCCTGCTCCGCTGCTTTCTCCGATTAGTGGAACAATCACTAAGATGAGTGTCGCTCCCGGCGGAGCAGTCAGTAGTGGCGCAGAAGCATTTACTATTGTTGATTATCAAGATTTGAGCGCTACGATTCAGGTCGATGAATTAGATGTTCTTAAAATTCACGACGGATTAAAAGCTACACTTCAGCTAGATGCATTACCCGGCAAAACGTATACTGGCACAGTCTCAATGATCGCAAATGAAGGTTCAATCAAAAATGGTGTTTCTACTTTTGCTGTAACGATTCATTTGGATCAACCGGGCGAGATCAAAGCAGGTATGTCCGCACAGGCTACGATTTTGGTCGAACAGAAAAAAAATATTCTTGTAGTACCTATCGAATCGGTTATTCAACAAGGTGACCAATATGTAGTTCAAAAAGCGAGAGTATCAGCAGGTACACAAAATGCGCAACCTGATGCTACGACCGAACAGAAAGTAACGATCGGGATTCATGATGATAGTCAGATTGAGATTAAAAGTGGTCTAAAAGAAGGCGATCTAATCGTGATCCCATCCAGTGATATGAGCGGGCTTAGTACCTCTTCACCAGATAGCAGTATGTCTGGTACAGGTGGCTTGGATGACAGTAGTTCGACGACAGTTTCAGATAGTGGTTCAACTGACAGTAATGCAACAGACAGCAGTACTTCAACAGATAATAGTAATACTACCGATACAAATACGAGTACATCTAGTGATAGCTCTTCTACAGATGGTGGCACTCCATGAATAAGGAGCCACTGATACAGATCAGTCATATGAATCATGGCTATATGATGGCAGGACAGCAGATGCCTATTTTGCAGGATATCTCTATGACGGTGAATCATGGTGAATTTGTAGCGATTATTGGCCCTTCAGGGTCAGGCAAGTCTACTTTGATGAATATGATAGGCTGCTTGGATCTGCCTAATAGCGGAGAGTATATATTGGATGGTCAAAATGTACGCAAAACGTCTGATAATCGCCTTGCCAAAATTCGTAACGAAAAAATCGGTTTTATTTTTCAAAGTTTTAATCTATTGCCCAAATTATCAGCGATCGAAAATGTAGAGCTTCCTTTGATCTATCGTGGATTGTCTTATCGAGAACGTAAAAAAAGAGCAAGTCAGGCGTTAGAACAAGTAGGATTACATGAACGGATGTATCATCGTCCTAATCAATTATCCGGCGGACAACAGCAACGTGTCGCAATAGCACGTGCTCTTGCTGGTGATCCGCCTTTATTGCTAGCAGATGAACCGACAGGTGCTTTGGATACAAATACAGGTAAAGAAGTCATGCAGATGATCAAAAGTCTGAATGAACAAGGACATACCATTATTTTGATTACCCATGATCTGGATATCGCTGATCAAGCCAAACGTGTTATTCGTATTCAAAATGGCGTTTTGACAGAAGATCGGAGGAATGAGTAATGATCTTTTTTCAAAGTGTACGTATGGCATTACTTAGTGTAATCAGTAATAAAATCCGCTCTTTTTTGACGATGTTAGGCATTATTATTGGAGTCTCGTCGGTCATTCTAGTCGTCTCTGTGGGTATGAGCTTTAACGGGCAGATCAGTGATCAATTTGGAGATATGGGCACCAATCTACTATCTGTTAATGTGATGGGACGCGGGGTAACCAGTTCACTGACGTATGAGGAAGTCATTGCTTATAACCAGTTAAAAGGTGTATCCGGTGTATCCCCTACCCTTTCAGGCAATGTGACTGCCAAAAATCGCAATAACAATGTCGATGTTTCCTTAGAAGGTGTAACTCCTGCGTATGAGCATGTCAAAGACTTTCATGTACAATCCGGACGATTTGTTCTTAATATTGATAGCCAGTACCGACAAAAGATAGCTGTGATCGGCTCATCTACTGCTACCACTTTATTTGGCACTGAAAATCCAGTCGGGCATGATATCCGTCTTAATGGCGAAACTTTCAAAATCGTAGGTTTGTTACAAAGTAAAGGCTCAAGCTTAATGGGCTCCAATGATGAGAAAATTTTAATCCCACTCGCTACCGCAGAACGCTTTTTACAGACAAAAGGTATTCAGACGTTTGAAGTCAAAACTGTGACCGAACAGGATATCCCTACTGTCAAAGCCCTACTTGCAGCTAGCCTTGAACAGAAATTCAAAGATCCTTCAGCATACGATATATTTGATGCTCAAGAAATGATCAAATCTATGGAAAAAACCAATGCATTAATGTCAGCATCTCTAGCAGGGATCGCAGGGATTTCACTGATTGTAGGTGGAATCGGTATTATGAATATTATGATTGTATCGGTAAATGAACGGACGCGTGAGATCGGTATTCGTAAAGCGATTGGTGCTAAAAAGAGCAATATTTTGATCCAATTTATGATCGAATCGATATTTCTCAGTACACTTGGAGGATTGCTTGGTATCGGGGTAGGACTTGGATTGGTCTGGGTGGCTGGTAAATTCACACCGTTTCCGATTCAATATGCATGGAATATGGTTACGATCTCATTTGCATTTTCATTTGTGATCGGTGTTATATTCGGAATTATTCCAGCCAATAAAGCTGCACGATTACGACCTATTTATGCGCTTCGTACAGATTAAATGCTACAATACATTCGTAATCACTTATCTATTATCGAAGGAGTACGTGGTATGACTATTAAACAACGCCTGATCATTTCTAACATTTTGATGATTGTCATACCTGTACTAATTTCAGCGATTATTATCGGAGCCGGACAATATTTATCTTACCAGTATTGGAAAACGAAATACGATAATGAAAGCTCTATCTACGATGTACCGGAGAAAATCACTTCTGTTGCGACAGAACTTATTCAACATCCTCAAAAGCAAAAAACAAATGAAAAACAGCAACTAGAAGATTATTTGCAAAAGCATTCAATGAGACTGACAGTGCACGATTATAATACGCGTACACCTCTGTTAAATATGGGGAAACTGACGATCGATGCTAATAATAAAATGATGACAGCGATCTGGTCTTTGAACGGAGAAGGTAGTATCTACCTTGCTGAAGAAGATGTGTATAGCAAAAAAGTAACTGTAAATGATCAGACGTATGTCATTTCAACATTTGATTCGTTTCATGAAAATGCTACGAATGATGATAGTTACTACAGCCGATATCAGATGTTAATTACGCTGTTTATGATCTTATTTGGCATTGGGATTATTGTCACTATCTTTTTTACTAATCGCTTTCTGACTTATTTTGTGTTCAAGCGAATCAGTCAACCGCTCAATACATTAGTAGCAGGTGTTCAGCAGATTCGGGATGGTAACTTAGATACACGTATTCAATATGAGAGCAAAGATGAATTTGCCGCGATCTGTCATGATTTTAATGATATGGCATTACAGTTGAAACAATCGATGCAATTAATTCAGCGTCAAGAAGAAAGCCGTAAAGAACTACTGGCTAGTATCTCACACGATCTACGCTCTCCACTCACTTCGATTCGTGCTTATTCAGAAGGGCTTCTCGATGGAGTGGCTAATACACCGGAAGCTCAACATAAGTACATTACTATGATACAGACCAAAGCAAGAGATATTGACCGGATGGTTGCCAAAATCTTTCTATTTTCCAAAATGGATCTAGGTAATTATCCATACGATCCTGAGCTGCTAGATGTGAATTATGAATTAGAATCACTTGTCAAAGCAACAGCTGAAGAATACCGTAGTAAAGGTCTGTATATCACCACGTCATTTTCACATCAGAAAGCCAGAATTTTTGCAGATCAATTGCAGTTAGATAGCGTATTTACCAATATCGTCGAAAATAGCTTAAAGTACAAGCACAAAGAGCGCGGATGGGTTCATATAGAGACCAATGTAGATGATGATCAGATCACTATTTGTATCACCGACGATGGTCCCGGTGTTCCTGATCAATCATTGCCTCAACTGTTTGATCTATTTTATCGTAGTGATCCTTCGCGTAATAATCCTAATAAAGGTAGCGGGCTTGGCTTAGCGATTACTGCCAAAGCTGTGGAACGCATGGGTGGAACGATTCGGGCAATGCATGCACCTTCAGGCGGTTTGCAGATTAAGATTCAGCTTCCATTGATTAATCAGGAGGAAGTACAATGAGAAAAATACTAATTATAGAAGATGATGAAGCGATCGCATCGATTGAACGCGATTATCTCGAAATCAATCACTTTGCAGTGGAGATAGCTGATAATGGACTTACCGGTGCAGAAAAAGCATTATCTGAACCTTATGATCTGATTTTGCTGGATCTTATGTTACCGGGTGAAGATGGATTTTCTGTATGTCGCCGTTTGCGTGAAAAGCTAGATATTCCTATTCTTATGGTTACTGCCAAGCAAGAAGATATTGATAAGATTCGCGGATTAGGGTTAGGTGCAGATGATTATATTGTCAAACCCTTTTCTCCTAATGAATTAGTAGCGCGAGTAAAGTCCAATCTAGCTCAATATGATCGGATAAAAGGAAAACCTGATCGTTATGGCAATAGCCATATTGAAATAGGTTCTTTTGTGATTAATATGCAAGCTCACCGAGTCTATCTAAACGGTAAAGAACTAGAGTTGAAGAAAAAAGAATTTGATCTGCTCCACTTTCTGATCGTAAATGCTAACAATGTATTTAGCAAAGAAACGTTATATGAGCGTATATGGGGTTTTGAATCGATTGGTGATAATGCGACTGTAGCTGTTCATATCAATCGACTACGTGAAAAAACAGAAGAAGATCCTAGCAATCCTCGCTATATTCAGACAGTATGGGGTGTCGGCTATCGCTTTCAGCCTTGAATGTAATCAATCAAATCTAGTGTAGTTTGTACCAAAAAGGAGCAGTCATCATTGAAGATGTCTGCTCCTTTTTTTAAGGTAAGAGATTTAAGATAAACGATTTGACTTTGCAAAAATTAGTATTGATTTTATTAGTAAAATTCGCGCTTTGATTCACACTTTGAATACCCAGCACGTAGACATAGAGTCTTATTTAAAATATTGACGTTCACCTGTTTGTGCAGATTTTTGTATTGCATCGATTAATTGATGTACTTTGACTGCATCTGCAAAATTCGATGTCAATGATGTTCCTTCTTGAAGATCTTGAGCAAATGCACGATACACTTGAGCGATATTTAGCACTGGAGTATCATCTCGCAGAGAATCCGGTACAGAATAATAGTCATCCGGAACTGTTAACTCTTGTAGTTCGGCATCAGCAGAATTGGCTCCTAACAATTCATGTGCTCCAAATTGAATCGTTTTAGGCGCATATAAAACAATCGTCCCTTGATCACCAAAGATTTCAAGAGTCACCCCTTTTTGATGCTTCACTCCTCCTTGAATATGAATACTCGCTGCTGCTCCATTTTTTAATTTACCAGTAACCAGAATTTGATCATCTGTTGTTTTCTCAATCATTTGTTGAGTATCTACTAACGCTACTTGAGTGTATTGTTGTGCTGTTGTAGCGGAAAGTTCTGCAAAGTCGCCAACCATATAAGTAAACGCATCTATATTATGTCCACCCACGATAGTTAGCAAATTTCCGCCAGATGTACGATCGAACAAATAAGCAGTCGATTGATCAGCTGTACCGCCCATACCTTCCATAGATACTCTCAATTGAGCAGATAAGACTTTTCCTACATATCCTTCTTTCAGCAAATCTTTGACATACTTAATCGCAGGAGCTTGTCTTGCTTGTAATCCGATTGCAGTTGGAATCTGATGCTCTGCTACCCATTGTTGCATTTCAATAGCTTCTTCTGTAGTTGATCCTAAAGGCCATTCACTATAAATAGGCTTTCCAGAAGGAATACTAGCTTTGACCGCATGATAATGCTCTTTTACATTAATACTGACAACTACCATATCTACATCAGGATGTTGTACTAACTCTTCAATTTGATCAAAACCATGAGTAGCTTTAAAAGCTTCAGCACTTTTGGTTGCACTTTCTTTGTTACTTGTAGCTACGGCTGTTAACTCATACTCTTCCAAATGCTGAACTGCGGGAATATGAGTACTATTTGCCCACCCGTTATTTACTGATCCACCGATAATACCTACTTTGATCTTTTTAGTCATTTTTTCATCGCTCCATTTCGAATCATTGAATTAGTAATACCAACAAAAATAGCTTGAGATAGGATGATCTTTGATGACTTTATTACGCTTTAGAGATTTATGTTCGTATTCATATTAGAAATTATTCATAAAAAAGAGTAACTTTATAATAAGTTACTCTCGATTTGTTTCTCGGATTGTTTTTCAAAACTAATTAGTGGGCTAAATATAACATAGTGGAAATTAATGTGCAAATATAGACTCCTATATATACTGCTTATTACTTTTTAGCGTATCCCATTTTATTCATATAACTCATCATATTAGGCAGAATACTTCGTTGTAGATGATCATGAATATGATCGCTCCATCCTTTGACCGTTTTTACAGTGAAAGGCGCTCTGATCGGACGATCTTCATAGTATTTTTTCATTGTGTTATCATAAGTAGATAGTTCTTCTTTGTCCAATGGTTGGTATTTATTTTCAAATAACACCATAGATTTCGGTAAGCGTGGTTTGAGTTCTGCTTTCTCTTCTGCTGGAACACCAATACACAATCCTACTACTGGAATAACGTATTTAGGTAATTGCAAAGCTTCAGATAATTTCTCGATATTGAGTTTGACACCGCCAATATATACGCCACCAAGTCCCATAGATTCGGCTGCTGTCAAAGCATTTTGCGCCATAAGTCCAGCATCTACTAAACCAATCGTTAGAAATTCAATATATTCTATATCTACTTCAGGAGCTATTTCATGATTCCGATGAAAGTCTGAACAGAAAACCCAAAACTCGGCTGCTTGTCCGATATAAGGCTGATGACCACAAAGTTCCATTGCTTGTTGGCGAAGCTCTGGATCTGTAACCCGAATAATAGAAACAGCCTGTAACAAGCTAAATGACGATGTTTGAATAGTTGCCTGGAAAATAGCATCTAGTTGTTCCTCGGTTAATGGTTGATTAGTGTACGAACGCACCGATGAGTGGTTGTGAAGCAATTCTAATGTTTGATTCAAGTATGTTCTCTCCTTTAATATTTATTCATATGTTAGACTATTGATTAGCTTACTAACTATACCTGTTATAAAGACTTCTATGCGATCATTTGATCTATAACAATTTGCATAATAAAATAATCATAAAGTGATATCGTGACGTTGCATAGAGGGCAATTTAGATGTACATAGTACACATAGATGTACTTAAGAATGGAGAGAAAGACGATGAGAGTGTGTAAAGACGGATTTCAAAAAGAATTTATTAATGATCAGACAGATATGTATACCATCGCTTTTACGCAAAATATTTTATCTGGACGATGGAAATATTTTATTTTGTGGTATTTAAAAGGACATACGCGCCGGTATTCAGATATCAAAGCGTTTCTAGGTGATCTTTCGCAAGGTTCTTTAAGCAAACAACTACGTGAATTAGAAAAAGATGGGGTAATTAAACGCAAAGTATATCCTGTAGTTCCACCCAAAGTCGAATATTCACTGACTGATAAAGGAACAGCGCTTATGCCTGTACTGGATGCGATGAATAGTTTTGGCAAAACGTTTGGTGAACAAGCAGATACTATACGAGAGTAACTATTTTCTAGCCAAACGGTTATGAGCTCTTTCTTCTATTCACTGCTCCACTATACTTGTGAAAAATCTGCAAAAATTGGAAAAGAAATAGATTATTGTTATCATAAATAAGCAACGGTTCTATTTCTTATACTATCCAATAGGAGTGATATCGAATGTTACGTATTCTAATTGTTAATTTTCCCGCAGAAGGTCATGTGAATCCAACACTTGGGATCACTCATGCTTTTACATCACGTGGCGATGAGGTTCACTATATTACGACCGAGAAGTTCAGAGATAGATTAGAAGCTGTTGGAGCGATTGTTCACGTTCATACTGATCTGCTTAGAAATGCTTCGATCCGTATAGGTAGCCCCAATGGAATAAATGAATTTTTAAACATTCATATTCAAACTTCGTTACACATTTTAGCGTTAACCGAACAGCTATCACAAACAATGCAATTTGATTTTGTATTTTATGATAAGTTCGGGGCCGGTGAGTTAGTTCGAGATTTCCTGAATATTCCGGGTATTTCCTCGTCTCCATCTTTTTTGATATCTAATGATCAGATGACCAAACGAATTTTTCCAAGTCAAATGGACACTACTTCTCAGCTTTCCGAGAGTATTCAAGCTGGACTATCACTAATGAAAGAGAAATACAACGTTATGCCTAAAGAAATGGGTCAATTTATGAATAATAACGGTGATCTAAATATTGTTTATACAAGTAAATACTTTCAACGTAATGGCGATCAGTTTGGCGATGAACATCTTTTTATTGGACCTAGTTTTCCAAAACGTACTGAAAATACGTCATTTCCACTTCATCTTCTTAAAGATCAAAAAGTACTATACATTTCAATGGGAACCGTTCTGGATCACACCGAACAATTCTTTAATACTTGTATCGAAGCTTTTACAGACTTTAACGGTATTGTAGTTATTGCTACAGGTGAAAAAGTTGACGTTACGAAGATCAACCTGGCTCCTGAACATATCATGATTTTACCTTATGTTCCTCAGTTAGAGGTGCTACAGCATACCGATGTATTTATTACTCATGGCGGTATGAACAGTGTCAATGAAGGCATCCATTTCAATGTGCCTTTAGTCGTTTTGCCACAAGACAAAGATCAGCCAATGGTCGCTCAGCGCTTAACTGAACTGCAAGCAGGCTATCGTATTACCAAAGATCAGATCAATGTACAATCACTTCAAGAAGCGGTACAAGAAGTGTTGTCTAATCCACAATACAAAAAAGGTGTACAGAACATTAATGAAAGCTTCCAACACACAGGCGGGCCACAAGAAGCATTAGATCGCATCGATGCTTATCTTCATAACAGACAATTGTAAATGACTTTTTAATCAAAAATCTATATCTGTCTTAAATTGATTCTATTTAAAATAATGACCGTTCTCCATATCAGTAAATAAAGATGGATGATGGTTTGTCCATCCTAATTGTGACTGTGTTAATGCACTTGAAACAACATTATCGACAGATACAAAACCACCTAACCATCCAAAATGAGCACTGGCTTGTTCTTTTTTGATACTTGATACAGGTACATTTAGATAACGACCGATCGCAGTAGCAATCTCACGAAAAGGTATTCCTTCTTCTCCGACTGCATGGAAGGTAGAACCTGCGGTAGCTTGTTCCAAAGCCAGTCTAAATAGGCGTGCTACGTCTAATTGATGTACTGCTGGCCATCGATTAGCTCCATCTTCTACATAAGCCGATACGCCCTTTTTGCGAGCAATGTCAATCAAAGTCGGTAGTAAACCGCTTTTATCGCCGATGCCATGTACAAGTGGGGCTATACGAATAACAGAAGAGCGAACTCCTTGATCTGCGAGTGTTAGCGTTGTTTTCTCTGAAATAATCCGTCCGCCTCCTACTGATTGAGGATCGGACGGATCCTTTTCGGTTGCTACGTAACCAGCTTTTAGTGCCATAGTTGGGAAAGCCATCACAAGTGACCGATCTTCGCCCGAAAGAGCTTTTCCAAGCGTTTCAATCGCACGCCGATCCGTTTCAGTAGCCATTGCCATAAATCTAGATCCAGCATGACGAGGGTTACCACCTAATACAATCTTTACACGTGTAGATAAGCGAGCATGCGAAAATTTATGAAAAAAGGCAGTATGGATCACTCCATCTGCATGGGCTACTCCTTTACGTAAATCTTCGATACTCTCTACATTGCCTTGTTGGGCTTTTGCTCCAATCGCTGTAAGTTTGCGAGCACCTTCTGCGGAACGCACCAGACCTGTTACCTCATGACCGGCTTGAATTAACTCTTGAATCACCGCACTTCCTATAAAACCATTCGCTCCTGTGACAAATACTCGCATCCTATATCCTCCTCATATCATCATGTATTTGATTCCGTCTCTACCTTGCTCCCCAAAACACACTCTTTCTGCTTTTAAGTTACTTGTAGTATAGATTGGATATCAGTATGACATTTGCCTATTCTGCGTAAATTCTTGCCTGATTCGCCAGAACGTCTGAAGATACAAAAAAACCTGCAAAGCTAATAAGCTAGATGCAGGTTGTATACCAGCTTGAAGTGGTAATAAGTTCGGGCTGGTATTGTAATTGAGCTGTATTCATGTTTACTGGTATATGTTAACGCCATCTATTGCGATCTCTACTAGGTGGACTACCAAAAAAACGACTGTAATCTCGACTAAATTGTGAATCACTAATATACCCGACCATCCGGCAAGCCGTGATCGCATCCATATGACCAGATAACATCAATCGTCTTGCTTCTTGCAGACGCAAAGCTTTTTGATATTGCAAAGGGCTCATAGAAGTTACTGATTTGAAATGTTCACGAAAAGAAGATTGACTCAAATGCACCATGTCTGCTAATTCAGGAATTTTTAAAGGCTGAGCAAAATGTTCATGAAGCCATCGAACCGCTTTAGCAACACGTTGTACATTAGATTCTACAAAAACAGTCTCAGCTACAAATACACCTATAGGGCTACGAAGAAGTCGTATAAAAATTTCATCCACAATAAGTGGAGCTAGCAATTCACTATCACTAGAGCTAGATAAGCAATCCACTAAGCGTGCAACTGCATGTATAAATCCTAAATCGCCTGGTAGCATATATCCCGGACTTCTTTGGCTCACTTTAGGTAATCCTTGCGGGAATACTTTAGGTACCAATTCAGCAATTCGTTGCGGATTAAGATATATACCCACACCCAGAAAAGGATCAGAGGGGCTAGCTATAATAGTCTTCATCATTACCGGTAAAGCAACAGGAGCTACAAATATTGTAGAACCTCCATATTCAAAAATCTCATTTCCCACTTCAATAACCTTTTTACCTTGTGCAGCGATACCCACTGTCGGCCAATACATCGTATGGGTATAATCTGCTTTTTCGACTTTGGAGTAACGATTAAAATATAAACCTGAAATTCGCTCAGACTCATAACTACCATCTTTATTCGCATGTATTGAGAGTAAGTCTGCTAAGCGTGATGTCTCTACTTCTAGTAATTCGCGACTCTGCGTTGTAGCGTGAATATCTAACATATCCATCGTATCCAATGTCACTCCCAGATAATATGTATTTACTCAAATAGTATAATACAAAAGAAGTACGTACAAACATTATTAATGTTTATACGTACTTTTTTATTTATGAATATGATCGAAAATCTTTTATTTCGTTGTACCTTGACCTAATGTCACTTTGAAAACATTTCCTGCTTGTCCGCCAAACACAATCAATCCATTTTCAGGCAGAACAGCAGATTTTTTAGAAGTGATGATAGAAGATTCTACAACGTTGCCTTTGGCATCATATACAACAAAGCCCGCATTGTTTGGATAATCTACGTTTATTGTTTTGCCTGCTGTATTTTTATCAATTTTGAACCATTTGACATGTCCATTAGAAGCGATCGTGATTGTAGATGATTTGTCTTTGGATAAAGGTGAGATCGCATCTTCTGGGATATATAGTTGTTTGCTTGTTTTTAGATATTCGATCTTATTTTGTTTTACAAATTCAAAATCAAATGTGTCTCTGCCTGTCATAACAGGAATTTGAACTACATTGACGGCATGATTCTGATCGATGATTTTGTCTCCATTAACATAGCCATTGCTTGCATCTACAGCTAGCGTTTTGGTCAAAATCGATGGCGCTATATAAAAAGCAGAATTAATCTTTTCATCTACCGCATAATAACGTTTACCATTCCGTGCTTTCCATGCTTGTTGTACTGCTGTTGATACTTTATTTTTATTTAATTTTTGGTATTCATAAAAGACCATTGCGGCTTGTCCCAATCCAGGGAAACTTACCGTTGTATTGACTTTAATATACGTTTTTCCATTGGTCTGTTTGTCAAAGCTTATGATAGTACTTCCATCTTTGCTGGTAAATTGTTGTTTACCTGTATACACATACGTCTGAGCAGGTATAATTCCACCTAATATATCAGGTAATTCCATTTTCCCATTTTTGAGTTCCAATTGAATTGTTTTGTCTAATGTGCCATACAATCCAGCATATTGTTTCATTTCAGCGGGCATATTTACTTGCACAGCAGGTTTGAATGTTTGATCAGGTAATATCTTTTTAATTTTGCCTTGATCTTTCAATTCTTCTAACAATAATTGCGTTGCTAACTGCGTATTATATAAAGAAGATCCTCCTGCGGACACAACTGCGGCAGACATATCATAGCCGGGCAAAGAAATCAGATCGGCATGATACATTATAGTATCTCCACCTTTAGATAATGCTTTGATACCATAGTCGCTAAAAGGCGCTAAATTGACAGCATCCCAACCCAGACCATAATTGGTTGTATTTCTTTCTTCAGGCACCCAGATTCCATTGCGATATTCGTCTTTTTGCATCGCTTGAGCAGATTTCTCGGATAAGAGTTCTGGCTTATTGCCCATCAACACATCACCAAATGTCGCTAATTCTTCTGCTGTAGAATAGATACCGCCTGTACCGAGTATATTCGCATTTTCTACAGGCAATGCACTTTCGATTCCTGGAAAGTACGTTTTGGATAGTTGTTTACGATCGAACTGGTCTAACGGTGTATGCGTAGATTTGAATTTCATCGGATCACTAATACGTGTTTTGACAAATTCAGAATAACTCATTCCGCTAACTCGCTCTACTAACACCTCAAGTAACTGAAAACTATCGTTACTGTAGACAGAAAATGCGCCTGGATCGGCTTTGAGATGTTCGGTTTGTAATTCTTTTAGCAAGTTATCATAGTTCTGAGTATCATTATCGTCAAATAAAATACTGTTATGATAATGAGATCCGTATAATCCTGAAGAATGATTTAGCAAAGTACGAGGTGTGATTTTGGTATAACGCTCGTCTGCCATTTTAAAATCAGGAATATACGTAGTTAATGGTTGATCAATATCTATTTTACCTGCATCCACCAGCATCATTACTGCGGAAGAAACATACATTTTACTGACAGAACCTATTCCAAACATCGTATCCGGTGTGATTTTTTCTTTGGTTGCCTGGTTTTTGATACCTGCATGACCGGATAGAATCACTTTGCCATGATCAACGATAGCATATTGGACAGCACTTGCTCCGTAATCTGTCACGACTGTCGTTGCCCATTGCTTCGCTTTTTCTTCTGGAGATAGATTGGAATGACTTTCCTGTGCAAAAGATGAAGTCATCGGTACAACCGTTAATACAGCAGCTAATAGTAAGCTTCCTATCTTTTTCATTATATAATTCCTCCCTTGAACGTGTTCAAATATAATCACTATCTGCATCTTACATGGAAATAGTCGAATCCTCTTCAAAAAGGGCTGAAACGAAAAAAACAATCCCTCAACGACATGAGAGATTGTTGGTTGTGTACTTTTTTTATTGAAAAGGCAGAATAACCATATTATTAAAAACTTGGTGTTTTCGTTCGATTGTCATATTCCCACCGTATTTATTACAGATTCGATCAATATTCGTCAGTCCGATTCCATGAAACTCTAGATTCGATTTTTGGCTTTGCACCTGCCCTGCACCTTGTACCATATGATTCAAAATATGAATAGAAAGGTGGGAATCCGTCGATTGGATCTTGATCAATATATAACGATCTTCAGCGATATTGATCTTTTTGGAAGCTTCAATAGCATTGTCTAACATATTACCTAGCACTACACAGAGATCATACCGTTCAATCTGGATATGTTGAGAATACAGTTGCAGTTGTGTATCGATCTGAATGCCATTGGCTTGACCGATATTAAGCGCATTGGTCACTAACGCATCTACAACCAGATTGCCTGTGTTCACCCGCTGATAAGCATCCTCAACCTTATTTAGCGTGGTTTGGATATGCTTTTTAGCTTCATCTAACTCATTTTTTTCGATACATTGTTCGATATACAGAAATTGTTGATGGGTATCATGAATAATTCGCTTAATCTGCTTAAAGCTATGCACAGTTTTCTCATAATTCGCATCTTGATAATCCATCTGATCTTGCAATTGTATATTTTCGTGCATCAATTGAAATTTCTCGATCATATTATCTAATATATAAATAATAAATACATTCAAAAAAAGAAAGCTAAAAATCGAGATAAAGTAATACACATTCCTTTCACTATACATTGACAATACATTGACCTGATAAATACTAATCGCCGGGATCGTAAGGAAAAGTAGATAATATCGATAATGCAAAGGAAAACTTCTACGCTTCACAATAAATCGAATAATCAGAATAATCACAAACATGATTAAGCAACTTAGCAGTATGCTTTTGGATAAAATAACATACTCTTCAATAGCCACAGGATTAGAAGTTCCTAGATCGGTAGCATTAAATGGATACAAAATGTACAGTGAAATAAAATTAACTAATGTGAGTAAAACTGCGTACAAAATCGAAAAAACAATCTTCTTCTTTAGTTCAGTCTGGTAAGGAATCGATAATACAAAAATAACGATCAAAGCCAACACTGAAGAAAATACAGAAGATGTATATGAATTTAAATAAAAGAAATCAAGCACACCAAATAAGATCAAATACACCCAATGATTAGAGCCGCGGTGTCCTTTGCCAAAAACAGCATTGAAATAAAAATTAATTTGAAATCCCATCACCAGTACAATACAAGCATTCAGCAATAATAGTTGAGTTTCCATCTATTCATACATACCTGTAATCATAAATTTGGTATACACGTCTTTAACTTCTTTTACTTTGGAACGTCCAATCGGTAGCTCTACTCCATTAGACATTAGAACCATGCCTCCTGCAAACTTTTTAACATGAAGCAAGTTGATAATAATAGAACGATGAATTTGTAAAAAATGATATTGTTTTAATGCAGTAGCATAGTTAGAAATAATGCCTTTGGTTGTGTGAGTCTGCTGAAGAGTGACAACATGCAGTTTGTTTTTCATCGTTAAACTTTTGACAGCTTCAATCGAAATAATATCGTCGTATTTCAATACAACTTCTTCATAATCTGATTTGATAATCAAAATTCGTTTATCTAACGACTGAAAATATTGACAAACTTTGAGAATCTTTTCTTCAAACGTAGACACAGCAATTGGCTTGAGTAAATACTGAAAAGTCACTACATCAAAGCTTTCGATCATATAATCTGGATAACTGGTAAGAAACACAATTTGTTCATCCAGATGTTTGAGGTCTCTAATCTTCTGAGCTGTCTGGATTCCGTTAATACCACCCATTTCTATATCCAAAATCAAAATATGAAAAGGTTGTTGGTTATTCTCATAATAAGAGACTAATGATTCACCAGATTCAAAATAGTCGATCTCAAAATCGATACTGGTTTTCATAGATAATGTCATCAACATATGTTGGACAAGTTCTCTTTGCTGCTGATCATCATCACAGATCGCCACTCTATACGTCATTCATCAATACTCCATTTCTATCTTTTGATCCTTTTTTTCTATCATCAATTGATTGTATTCGACAAGTTCTTGCTCTAGCTGACGAATACTTTGTAATTTGCTCCAGATTCGCTCTACCATTTGTTGCCGCTTTTCGCCTTCTACATACTGACTTTTTAGTGCCATGTTAGAGACTAATTTCCAGCGTTGTGCTACATATTGATACTTTTCGATCAACCGTTCTAACGATACATCATAAGATATACCTTGCTCTAGAAAATAAGTGAACAAATATCGATTATTGCTCATTCGGGATAGATCTTGATACATCTGCTCTACATATTCATCTGTCAGCATAGTGATATCTGCTAAACAGTTATGAACATGATCAATATACCGCTCCAGCGCTTGTAATCCAGTATAAGCACTGCTTACAGGTTGTCCATGATCTGTTGTAATCATATGCAAATACTTACTTTGCATAACGTTCAGATTCATTTGGATTACATCGTGAATATCTTTTTCGGTTACTTCTATAGTTGCTTGAGTACTATCCACCACATTATAGACATAATGAGTTCCTTCTTCAATCATTTCTGTCTGCCTAAGATCAAGCGCATTGATTAATGTCTGTTCATCAATCGTATCTTTGAGATGGTAAAATTCATCAATAAATTCAAATTGTTCATCTGCATACCCTACTAATAACAAACAATGAGCAAAGTGACGTAGTTGGTACAATGAATTATATTTCATATCAAAAACATCCAGCCAGACAATAACAGGCTCTCCTTGAATAAGCAGTTGCTTGATATGTTGTACGACTGCTGTTTTATCATTTTCACGATAGATCTGAAGCTTAATCCGGTGAATCCATTGTAAATCATTCTCGGTAGCCATATAGATTGGAGATAATCGACCTTGCCCTTCTTCTTTCGGTTCCGTGTAAACGATCCCACATTGTTTCCAGACACTGCAAAACTCGGACACATTTTGATAGGCTAGAATACTGCTTACACATAAGGTAAAACAATCTTCACCGTCTTTAGGTTCAGGTCGTGGCTGCATATTCATGTCTATTCTCCTTTTTGTAATGTTATCGAGAATATATGCATACAAGGATTATCCGGCAATATGATCCTGTTCATATGAAGAGGATGTTCAAATGATAACGTTTGCAACCAGATCGTTGTCTGTTTGCTTGTTAAGAGTGCTCCCTTTTGGGTGTAAATGCCACTACAGCGATACACTACTTGTTCTTGATATTTAGGCATATGATCTGTCCAATTGGTCAAAGCGAGAGACATCTGCTCTACTAACGTATCATTCAAATAGTATTCAATATCTTCTTCATAAGATCCATTATCCGCCGCACCTAAAATAAACATAGCTGTATAATAGTCGGCTGGAATATCCAATTGTTGATTTTCCAATTCGATATTATTAAAAGTCGATTGAGCATCGGGAAATAAAAATGGAATTTCTTCAATAATTACATCTGTTTGGTTAGGTATTTCATCTCCAGGATAGGACGAACCGAATGTCGTAAAATTGCCAATTCGTTGTTCTAATTCATAACTAAATCCGTTGTTATTATAATAAGTAGATAAAGGTAATGGATAATACTTTGCCAATCAAATCACCTCTATAATATTTTATTTTATGTAATTATATTCCAATTAATTCGAATATTACGTTATTTTATAGCGATAGTCAATCTTATCGTTATCTCATCATCTAGTTCAATCTAGCGCAGCAAAAAAAGGAGTACAGCAACATATGCTATACTCCTCTTTTACTTGGTATATAAGTTTAATTAAGATTGTTTAACAAGGCGAGACATCGCGTTGATCATACCAGAATGTGAACTTTCATGCATAGTGTTCAATTCCAGTAGATTGCCAACTGTTTCTGCTTTGGCAAAGTTTTCTTTATTCGCAACAGGTTCATTTGTCTGACCAGCAAACGTTTCACGTAACGATTGTGTTTGTTTTGCAAATACATCAAGCAACTCTTCCCATGCTGGCGCTTCAGTTGTCCAGTCCGCAGGCTTGGTTCCTGGTCCAAAAAAGGTTCTGTACTCCGCAGGTATTTGAGACGCGTGACCAGCGAAACCAAGTACAATCGCATCTGCGATAACAATAACATGTCCCAGTTGCCAGTGAATATTATTATTAAATCCGGTTGGAACAATAGAACGTTGTTCTGGAGTCAACTCCGCCGTATAGCCAAGAATACTTTTACGTGTTCTTTCAAATAATCCAAATATAAATAAGTCTGACATGTTGATCCTCCTAATAAAATCTAATGTAGTCTTAGTTCGATGTAATCTGAAATAAAATGAACCTTTACAAGTCTAACTTTATTTCATTTTAAATTCAACTTTCCTATATATAAAATCAATAAAAAAGCTACAAATAAACAGTAAATGTAAGCGAAATCAAGCATGTGTGACCTCAGTGATCCAGACTCCATTTTACAGTCCGAAAACAAACTTTACTCCCCTTTAACTTTTGAAAAGATAGGTTTATTATATAGACATCACCAAGAGGTGCTGAACCACATAAGCAACAAACAAGCATCAATCAGGTGATAGTCTCATTTCTGTATTAGTAGTTAAGATCTACAGGAAGGGAGCAGGATTCCGTTGGAAAATGTTAGCGAAGTATACTAGAATCGATAACACGCAAGAAAAGCGTCAGTGAAAACGTTTTTCGTGAGATCGTGGGTATACGGGAAATCATTAGCGACATGAGTATGGATGGAAGCCGGATCGATTTAATGAAGTTCTCCAAAACTTGAAGATTGGAGGAACGGATATCGCTATCTCCTTTACGTAAAGTTTGGAGGTAAGGCGAACAAAGTATTACAGTAATTATCAAATAAGTATAACAATTAGTACAAACGATTATTGAAATGGTGAAGACCTAATAATCGGCAACATGGAAAATATGAAAGTATGTGCCATGTCACGCAGGAGGATTGTTTCAGGAGGAAAAAGTTAATTGTATATTCAAAATAACACGTAAAACCCCACACTCTTGATATTCAAGGATGCGGGGTTTTATGTGTTGTGTAGCTGTTTATTCCGGAATATCTACTTTTTTTATCATTATATACTTATGTCTAGCTTAGATTAAAAATGCGTTTTAATGCTTCTGCACCTTTTAGTACGCCTGCTTTGGCTTTATCAATTTGAGGCATACTCATAAATCCATGAATCATACCTTCGTAACACATATATTCTACAGCTACACCTTGTTCTTGCAACTTTTTGGCATAGGCTGCTCCACCGTCTCGCAAAGGATCATATTCAGCTGTAATAATCATCGCTGGTGGCAAGCCGCTCAAGTCTTCATATAATATCGGTGCCGCATATACATGCTGGCTTTCTTCTTCTGTATTAAAGTAATGTTTGCGGAACCACTCCATCATATCGGCTGTTAACAAATACCCTTTTTGATTATCACGATACGAATCTGTTTCTTTCTCATTCCCAACAGACGGATAGTATAACAATTGATATTGAATAGCAGGTACTCCGCCTCTTTGCTTCGCAATAATACAAGCGACAGTAGCCAGATTACCTCCTGCACTATCTCCACCTACTGCAATCTGCATCGGATCTATCTGAAATTCTGCTGCATGTTCTGTCAGATACACTAATGCATCATAAGCATCCCATACAGCGGTCGGAAATTTGTATTCAGGTGCTAAGCGGTAATCGACAGAAATCACAGTACAACTGGATTCGTGAGCAATCTGGCGACACATCTCATCATGAGAATCCAGACTTCCTACAACCCATCCACCACCATGATAAAAGACAAGCGTCGGACGCGGTCCTTGCTCTGCGGTTGGTCGATAGATCCGAATAGCAATATCTCGATCTTTTAAAGGAATCGTTTGATCTTTTATTTCAAAAAGTTCTGTTTTATTTGTCGCAAACGGTAACGTCATCATCTTTTCCATATCACGATAGTCTGATGGAGAAATAGTCTCAAAGGGAGGCATCTGAAATTGATTAATCATATTCAATAATTGTTGAATTTGCGGATCGACAGACATAATAAATTACATCCTTTCTTTCACTCGTTATAGTAGACCTATGCTCAAAGATTGATTCCCCAACTACAACGATAATGAAACCTTTATCCTCGATACTGCAATCTATGTAAAAAAAGCCAGACCACCTTATAAAGTGATCTGGCTCACATCCAAAAACATTTTCGATAGCTTACGATCATGGAGATAATATTTCGATTCCAACATCAATAAGTCGAATATCGTTGAGTAATTGCACTTCAATTTTGGCTCTACCTTTACGTTTATCAATTTTACGTATAATCGCTTCTTTTCCCATAAGAGGACCTGAGATCACATGAACATTTTCATCCAATACCATAATATCAGAATAACCAATAATATGATTTTGTCCAAACAGTTGAAGTAACCAATTCATTTGATTTTCAGGAATTTTGGTAAAGTACTCTTTGGTATTCGCTGTAGTACAAGAAGAACTACCTACCAAATAGTACACATGAGGCGTTGTTTTGATCGAATGATACACATCTTGAATCATATTCGTTTTTACAAAAATATAACCAGGAAATAATACTTTCACTTCATCTTTGACAATACCTTGACGTTTCTCGGGTATTATCCTTTTGGGTATCATGCATTTGAGTTGCTTGTCGTCATAATGTCGGTCTATGTGCTTTTTAATATGGTCTTCTTTACCGGTTTGGACGAAAAATGTATACCAACTCATAATGCCTCCTCAATAAAATGAATTTTAAATCAGAACATTAATTACATATTAAACCATTTTTATTATACAAAAGTAAATAAAAATAAGAAAGGATTTCATTTCAATTGGTTAGTAGTCATTTTTTATGCAAAAAAAGAACCTATGTACTTTGTCCAAGTTCCACAGGTAAATTTTTCAGGCTATAAATATTGCTATAGGCAACATCAATTTGATAATTAGGACTTACTTTCATGTTCGGATACTTTTGTATCAGAGCAGTCAATGCTGCTTTTAACTCAATGCGAGCTAATTGAGATCCCAAACAAACATGAATTCCTTTACCGAATGAAAGATGTTTATTATTGCGTCGATTAGGAATAAATAATTCTGCTTGTTCAAAATGATCTTCGTCCCGGTTCGCTGATCCGATCCAATTTGCGATATAATCACCGGCTTTTAGTGATTTCCCACCGATCACTGTATCTTGTGATACTTTACGAATTGTACGTTGAACCGGCGCACGATATCGCAATACTTCTTCCACTGTGGTTGGAATAAGTTCTGGTTGTGTATGCAATGTCCCGAACAAATTGTTTTGATTGAGAGAATAAATCGAGTTAGTGATCAGACTGGTTGTAGTTTCATTACCTGCAATCAGCAAAAAGACACAACTACCCATCAATTCTTCAGGAGATAGCCTGTATCCATTTTCTTCTGCTTGAATAAGATCCGAAATAATATCTTGTTCTGGTTGAGCACGCTTGACCTCTATAATATGCTGGAAATAAACGATTAATTGCTGGCTGGCTTCTGCTTGAATCTGTGCAATACGCATATATTCCTCAATCGTATTATCTTGCGGAGCTACAGTAAGTGTACTCACCCATGCTCTGAACTTTTCAAGATCTTCTGTAGGAATACCAAGCAATTCTGAAATAATAATCATCGGCAGAGGGAAAGCAAAATCTTGCACGATATCGATATGCTGTTTACCATCAATAGCATTCATCAGTTCAGCGATAATTTGATCAATTTTGGGAATCCAGGACATCACAGCTTTTGGTGTGAATGCTCGATTAATCAATGCCCGGTTAAGTGTATGCTTGGGTTGATCGAGTCCCATTAATGAATCTTTGATAATATCTGGCAGTAAAACAGCATTTGAGAAATAATCTTTGTCTTCAGCGACCCTTTTCACATCGTCATACTTAAATACATTCCATACATCTTGTCCTTCATCATAATATACCGGTTCATTTTGTCGCATTTGTTGATACCATGCAAAAGGTTCGTATTTCTCTTCATTAGTTGTAAAACCAGACACTTGAGTTAAGTCAGGAAAAATACTCTCTTGTTTTGTTCTCCATTACAATTCCTCCTAAAAGTCTTTTATTTTATACATACTCACTATGTCTTAATACTGTTGGAACGTCTGTTTCATCACTTTCTCTTCTAATGAAATTCGGTTAATCAATGTAATAAGATGCAGAATAAATAAAGGAATAAAGACTACCCATGCTTGAGAAATCAGAGCAAAACCAATCAGTTCTGGAATAATATTCATATAGTAATTAGGATGACGTACATGCTTGAATAATGGACTTTCAACAAGTTTGTGGTCTTTAGCAATGTACAACTTGAATGTCCAAAAAGGGCTAAGTGTACGAATAACATACATCAGTGTAACCAAAGAGAATAAATACACAAGCAGTCCAACAATCGTAAGCCAGCTAAACTGAACATCATAGACAAAAGCATAGACGATACATCCTAAATAGATTAATCCTTGTACGGCAATCAGTAGTTTACTGTTATTCATGCCGTACTCTACTCCACCATTGGCTTTGATTTGTTTCTCATTACGTGCAGATATCATTGCAGACGGAACACGAATCATACATAGCAAAATTAAAATAATACCGATCATCATTACAAACATCTCCTCTTATTTTCGTATGGGGTTACTTTCTGTAGAGCAAATACAATCAATACATTTAAAAGAAAAATCAACAAATACCCCGGTTCTCTGCATCACCTCCTTTACAGGGTACCGTAGGCTATAAATCATTTATAAGGTTGTAGAAGACACTGCATTAGGAACATCATTCGGTGTATAAATAGATTGAATAGCTGTTGTAATCTGTTGAAGCGATGTGGGTTCAGATAACATCACAAAATGATTAGTTGCATCAATATCTACCATCTGAAGATGTGGTAATATTGTTTTCCATGTCTGCCAGTAATCTGTAGGATTCATGCTATTATCGTCTACCAAAATACCGTTCTGATTACGGAAATAATAACTACGAATAGATTGCGGATTCAGTAAAGGTAATGGCTTATACTGATCTAACTCATAAGCTTGTTCTAAGCGATAACAAGTCTCTATAAATTTTTCTTTGGAAGCGTTCGACCCATTTGGATAAAGCATTTGCCATAGATCTGGACGATCCGCTGTCCATTGAACATGTGAATCATCAGGATAGAAAGAATCAATCATAATGATTGAAGATACTTCTTGCTCCATAGTCTGCAATATACGAGCGATCTCATACGTTAATACTCCTCCTAATGAATATCCTCCTATATCGTATGGCCCTTCAGGTTGAATATCCCGAATAATACGTGTGTAATAAGCAGCCATAGCATACATACTTTGCAGAGGTGGCTCATCATTAGAATAGCCTTTAGCCTGAATACCATAAAATGGTCGGTTCAGTTGATTGGCTAACTCTATATAAGCTTCAACTCCACCTGTACCACCATGAATCCAAAAAATAGGCTGTCCTACAGTCACTGCATTTAAATGAATTAACTCAGAATAGGCAATAGAATCCGAATGAGTATTCATATGGCTAGAATCAGTAGGCAGAGCAGCTATTAATTCTTCGATCGTATCGCACTCCATAATATCTTCTAATTGAATCGATTCATCAATCTGACTCTGCAATCGTTGTAACATTTGTAAAATCAGAATAGAGTTCATACCATAACGATCTAAAGGTACATCTACTTGTATAGAGGTATCTTTTATTCCTAGCAAGTCAGCCAAAATAGTAGTAATTTGCTGTTGTATAGACAGAGTAGAATTCGCTTTAACTTTTGGTAATGTTGACTCTATAGTCAGATGTTCTTCTGCTTCTTTTTGATTTTGTAATGTACCTGTGTATTCATTTTGTAACTCAACTTCTCTTGCACGAGACGATGATACCTTCACCCAATATTTCTCTTTGGAAAATGAATACGTAGGTAAGCTTAGTCGTCGTGGTTGAGATTCTGCATACCCTGCACTCCAATTTACATCAAGCCCCTTCGTCCACACGTCAAGCAGTTTATGATATTTAGAGCGTTGTATCCATTTATACACAGCTTCAGACAATTCTTCATCTGCTTTGAACAAAGAAATAAATGATTTGTGCGCTGAAGCATCGCCCTCGTATACATTTTCTACTGGATGTTCAGATGATATATAAGACTGAAGCTTTTCTTTTAATTCATCGATTGAACTCACTACACATCCGAATCGTATCTCAAATGCTTCTCTTCCTACTTGAAGTGTATAAGCAATATCAGGTAGCTGATCGTCTGTATAGTCATTGTGTTGAAGCACTTGTATCCACTGCTGAATCTGTGCTTGCAAGCGTTCTTTGGTCATAGCAGACAATAAGAACACTACAGGATGATATGAAGATTCATTTTGATTATGATGTGGAGACATCTCAGGAGTGTATTCTTCAAGTACTACATGAGCATTTGAACCTCCAAAACCAAAAGAGCTTATTCCTGCGCGTCGTGGTATCTCTTGTCCATTCTCATCTCTAAGCCGTTGCCAATCTTGAGTTGCATTCACAATATAAAAAGGGCTATTTTCCAAATGGATATACGGATTCACAGTTTCGGCATGAAGACTTTTGACTAGCTTTTGATGCTTCATTTGTAATAACACTTTGATGACCCCGGCGATTCCTGCTGCCATTTCCAAATGTCCAATATTGGTTTTTACCGAACCGATGCCACAATAACCGATAGAATGATCAAGCCCTGTAGATTCTTCACCTGAAGTCTGAAAAGCTGACTTTAACGTGTTGATTTCTATCGGATCGCCTAGAGGTGTTCCTGTACCATGCGTTTCAATAAAACTAATCGTGTCTGGCGAAATACCTGATCTCGCAAATGCTGTTTTTAACAAAGCAGTCTGTGCTTTGGGATTAGGTGCTGTCAGAGAACCAGCTTTGCCTCCATGATTTTCATAACTACCGCGAATAACGCCATAAATATGATCTCCATCTGCTTCGGCATCTGTTAACTTTTTCAAAAAGATCATCCCTACACCTTCTCCGCGTGCATACCCATCTGCTTGAGCAGAAAATGTTTTGCAACGTCCATCTGTACTAAGCATGCCTGCTTTATTCAGACTAATATGTGCATCGAGTGACAAGATGGTATTCACTCCGCCTGTTACAGCGGTATCGCAATCACCGCTACGGATAGCATTGACCGCTCGGTGAATAGCGACTAATGAACTGGAACACGCTGTCTCAATCGGTTGACTCGGCCCATGTACATTTAAAAAATGACTCATTCGATTTGGCCCTACTGAAGGTACATTGGCTGTAATAGAGTACGCTTCTACATTTTCATTAGCTTGTGCCATCATCACGTTATAGCCACTGCTACCTGTTCCCACAAATATACCTAACTGTGTACCTGCTAAGCTTGAAGCGGCATATCCAGCATCTTCAATTGCTTTCCAGACATACATCATCAATAGCCGTTGCTGTGGATCCATATGCACAGCTTCACGAGGAGAAATACCAAAAAATAAAGGATCAAATTCATCAATCCCTTCGATAAATCCTCCCCATTTAATATTGGTTTTGTAGTTATTTTGATTAGGATCACCAAAGTGCTTTTTCCAATCCCAGCGATTAGAAGGAATCTCACTAATGCAGTCTTTCCCGGATACAAGATTGTCCCAAAACTGAGTTACATCTTCCGCTTGCGGGAACCTCGCACTCATGCCGATAATAGCGATAGGTTCTTGATGATCTACAGATAAAGAAGATGAAACAGAACTGACTGATTGTTGGTTTGAATTTATTTTTGGTTTAGACGATACTTTTGGTTTGGACGATGTTGATAAGTTAGAGCTATTTGGCTTCGCTGAACGATGACGCTGTTCTATCGCCTCACTAAAGAAATGCTTTATTTCTGTACTATATTGATCGATTAAAAATGCTGTAATTTGTTGAATCGTGGTTTGTTCGAAAAAGTGAGCCGGTGTTAGATCGGTCTGTAACTGATGATTGAATTGATCAGCTAATTGTGTAAATAAAATCGAGTCAAATCCATACTCACTCAGCTCCACATCATTCTCTATATCTATCAATTGAACTTTGAGTATTTTGGCAGCCGTAGTCTTTATCCATGTACTCACATGTTCTTCAACTATCGATAAAGAATCTGTTGAACTATACTCTTCAATAGGTTGTTCATGTAAAGAAGATATAGCTACTTCTTCCAAAGGTACTTGTGGTTTAGTAGATATTCGTTGCTCGTTCGCTAAGCCAGAAGAATCAATGTCTGGAATCCAATATCGATTTTTTCTAAATGGATACGTAGGCGCATGAATAAATTGACCGACTTGATCTTGATATAATATCTTCCAATCGATTTTGGCTCCTTGTACCCATGCAGTAGCTAGTGTATTCCATTCCTGTTGGGCTACGAGTTGTGATATGAATAGAACACGATCTGCTTGCTCGGCAGGTAGAATCAATGTCTGCTGAGGATGATCGATATTCGTTTGTTGTCTAAAAGCATGTAATTGTTGCTTGAGATCAGCTATATCTACAATGTTAAATGCAACACGAGCTTTCATTTCAGTACGTCCTAATTGAAATGTATATGCCAAGTTGCGCAAGTCTAACGATTCGTCCGCAGTGTGTACAAAATCTAGTAACTTTTGCGCATAGACTTGCAGTCGTTCTTCAGTCTGAGCAGATAAAGGAATAATAATCGCTGGCTGTTGATCATTTATACTGTTTGTCTGCTTCATGAGTGCAGGTACAGGAACATACTCTTCTACGATAAGATGAGCATTACTTCCATTAGCTCCAAATGAACTGATCCCTGCACGTAAAGGAATTTCACTTGCAACTCCACCATTCGTGATTGTAGGTCGCTCCCACACTTTTCCTTGATGTTGTACATAAAAAGACGTTGATCCAAAAGGAATAAGTGGATTCAACGGTTCGGCATGAAGAGAAGGGAAAATTTCTTTATACTTAAATTGCAATACTAATTTGGTCAATCCTGCGATCCCTGCGGCAGCTTCTAAATGCCCTATATTGGACTTGAGCGAACCAATAGCACAAAATTGTTGCTCAGTACTACCTGCTTGACGAAAAGCACGTTCTAACGCTTGTAATTCTATCGGATCTCCTAAAGAAGTTCCTGTGCCATGAGTCTCGATATAGCTTAATGTAGACGGATCGATATGAGCGCTTGCCAGTGCATTTAATATCACTTCTGATTGTGCAACTGGATCAGGAACCGTAGCACCGGATGTTCTTCCTGAATGATTAAGAGCTGAACCTTTGATAACAGCATAAATAGGATAACCTTGCTTTTGAGCTTCAGCTACAGAAGTCATCAGCACTGCGCCTACGCCTTCTCCGGGAACATATCCATCGCCATCTTTCCCAAAACTTCTACACTTTCCTTCTGAAGATAAAAATTGTGCTTCTTTCAAAAATATATACTTATGAGGATGAGTTACCAAATTCACTCCACCGGCTACAGCATAATGACATTCGCCACGTTTGATACTTTCACAAGCAAGATGAACAGCAGTAAGTGATGATGAACACATACTGTCCAGAGCCATTGAAGGTCCATGAAAATTTAAATGATACGATACCATATTCGCTATAGAAGCTGCATTGGTTCCAAAAGCAGAAGGTTGACCTTGCTGTGACATCTCTGCACTATACAACTCATAATGATTCCAGAATACTCCTGCAAACACGCCTACACTTCGACTACTGGAAGCTGAATAATCATGTTGATTTCGATGTACAGCAAATCCTGCATCTTCACATGCTTCCCATACCGTCTGCAAAAACAATCGTGCTTGTGGGTCCATTCGTTCGGCTTGATAAGGAGAAATATTAAAAAATAAAGGATCAAAATCATCAATCCGATCTACAAAACTACCGTAACGATAATAATCTTCTACAGCATACGCATTATGATTAGAAGCCCAGCGATGTTCTGGAATCGACGTAATTGAATCTTTTCCTGCTTTTAAATTTTTATATAATTGGTCGATCGTATTGGCATCTGGATAGCGCCCGGCTACACCAATAATAGCGATGTCTGTTAGGTTGTCTGTCTGACTCTCTTTTGTAGGTAGATCTTGATTTTGCGAGATTACAGGAGACTGAGCTAGATTTTCCCGCATATGATAACGAATTTGCTCAGATTCACCGTATAATACAGTCCATTGAGGTGAATCCGACTTCATAATCAGATCAAGCGTATTCATCCCTACATCTGTTGGTAAAGGGATCATTCCTCCAGACTTATACATGAATTGACGATGAGTATCACTGACCTGCATACCACCCTGTTCCCATAATTGCCAGTTGATTGTATACGTGCTTCCAGAACGTTGTCCTTGTTTTACTTTGATTGCACGTTCTAGTACCAGTTGATCTATATATCCATTCGCTACTGCATAATCAGATTGCCCGATATTGCCTACTACAGCAGACAGAGAAGAGAAAACAACAAAAAAATCAAGAGCTTGTTGAGATAGCACTTGATCTAAATAAGTAAATCCTTGAATTTTAGGTTGTAGCGTCTGATGAAGTTCAGTGATTGATTTCTGAATCAATAACTTATCTTGAATCACACCTGCACAATAGAATACGCCATTAATAGTAGCGTATTCTGCCAGAATCAGATCAACCATTTTTTCGACTTCTTCATGTTTGGTGATATCTGTCTGGATATATATCGCTTCAGATCCCTTAGCGCGCAGTGATTCTAACTGTACAGATAATGAATCGCTTGAAGGAGATCTGCCTGTTAGAACGAGCACTGTATCCGTATGATCTGCAATATGCTTGGCTAACTCATATCCCAGACCGCCCATTCCTCCAATAATTAGGTAGACACCGCCATTACGAAAAGAATGCTGAGTAGTAACATTAGAGTCAGCATGTAACAACGTAACTTCTTTTAACGATTTGATATGTCGTTCTAATCTATCCCCTTGATAATGAATACTGTTTGATAGAGCTGTAGAAGCCTGATGAAATTCCTGCTCTAATCGCTGTACAATATGGTCTGCATCCGATACATCTGCCACATCCAACAAAATAAGTTGACTTTGAATCAAAGGATATTCTTGAGCAATTGTTTTAAACAATCCTTCTAATCCCCAAATCGTTCCCGTAGTATCCCCATTATCCGCAATCACTTGAACGAAAGTCGGCGTGTGTCGATTGGTTTGTACATGTTGTTGCATGAATGTAAATATCTGTTCGATCAGAGAAGGTAGATAGTCTATCGTATACTGCTTATTGTGTTGAAGTACAACGATATGCTCTATTTGGGAATGAGCTGATAATACTTTTTTCCACTCTGGAGATGGAGTATACAAAATAACGATTCGATCTACAGCGTTGCTTGCCGTTGGAAGCGATTCTGAGATCAAAGTTTCTTCCCATACAGGTTCATAGATAACTGCTGTACTTTCAACTGGATCTATCGTGTCTGTTAATACTGAACGGTCTGCTAACGATTGGGACTGAGAAAGAGTTTGCAGAAAAGTATCCTGCCAGTGATCATTCAAATACGCGGCTAATGTAGCCACAGTAGAATATTCAAATAATAACGTTGGATATAATTCGATTTGGAGATACTGTTCTAAAAAAGTAACCAGTTCCAGTAACTTAATCGAATCCAATCCTAATTCATAAAAACCCGTTTCAAGATCAATATGATTAGAGTCAATCATCAAAATATCTGCTAATTGTAACTGTAAAAATTGTTCTATTTGTTTGAGTGGAGATTCTGATGTATGGCTATCTAGAGTAGTTGCCTTTTCCACTTTGGAGTGAATAGTAGCAACAGAACCAGATGATTCGTTCACTAATCCTGTAATTAATTGAGATTCTCGAATTCGTTTGGCAGTAAGATTTTGAAATGATGCAAGAAGACCACCTTCATGATCATAAATGGAAATATCGCGCTTAATAATGTCTGCATCTGCAACAAGGTCTTCTTTGGTTCTTACGGTATGAGTATAAATTTGCTCGGGAAAAGAATCATAAATGGTAAATCGCTCAATCATAAATGGAATATACGGTTTGAATCCTTCCATTGACTTCTCGTTACCCTGTGCATCCCAACGGAACGATGTCCCCGCAAAGGTAGAACCATCTAACAAAGCGACATGGGCATAAAATTTATTCATATATGGAGTAGCTACAGGGCTAATATGCAAATGCATCCATTCATTATCATCTTGTTGATATACAGTGCCGGAATTTTTCATAAAATCATAATGATGAATCTCCGAATCGCGCGCTAACCTATATACTTTATCCATATCCCATTGACTGACTAGCTGTTTATCTAGAAAAGGCATAGATATCTGTGTTCTAGCACTCTGATTTGTAGTTATAGGATGAAGAGAACATTCCATATTAACCACTTTATCGTTCTCTTTTATACTATCGTTAGCATGATAAACTTTGCGACTGGATACGACTACATCTGTATAGTGACCATGATTTGTAAAAGATACCCAAATTTCAATATCGAACTGTTCTGACGTGACGATAGGTTGCTTGAATATTACATTATGCAATTCTATAGCTTGAGTTCCTAATGCATGAGAACTGAGACGATAGATCATATCAAGTAGCACCACGCCAGGAAGTGTACAGATTTGATGCACTCTATGATCTTGTACAAAATAATCGGTATGTTTTAGCTTCTGCAAAAAGGTTTCGGTACGAGATGCTATAGCCATCCCTATTCACTCCCTTCGCCAACTTTAATCACATCAAAAAAATCAGATGTTGCTTCTGAAGATATCACTCCAGATGTTGCATACTCTTGGGGTTCCGTAGGCCAGTATCGTTGACGATTAAATCCAACATCAGAATAAGATAAAGGCAATTGACGACGATAAGAAGCAGGAATCCCTTCATTACTTACAAGAATATGAGCATTATTACCGCCTAATCCAAATGCACTAATACCAGCACGCAAGACTCCTTGTGTATGACTCCACTTCTGATGCTGTTGTACAATATAAAATGGTGATTGCTCAAATCGAAATCTTGGATTAGGGACTTCACAGTGAATCGTAGGTGGTAACTCTTCATGCACAAGAGACAGCAATACTTTGATAAAGCTAGCCACTCCTGCTGCACTTAATAAGTGACCGATATTGCTTTTCACACTACCTACTCCGCAAAATTGTTGACGATCTGTTACACCTGAAAAAACGCTGGTTAATGCTTTTAATTCAATCGGATCGCCAATTAATGTCCCTGTACCATGAGTCTCTATATAACTAATCGTCGAAGGATCGATATCTGCATTCTGAACTGCTTTGTATACCAATTCTTTCTGCGCTTCTGGGTTAGGTGTTGTGATTCCCATCGTATTGCCATCATTATTCAAAGCACTTCCATCAATCACGCCATAGATACCATCTTGATCTGCAATCGCTTGATGTAGCGGCTTGAGTATCATAACTCCGCATCCTTCTCCCAAGCCTATCCCATCTGCATCTGCACTAAATGTTTTACAGCGTGAATCTGTCGATAATACATTAGCTGATCCTAACGTTTCAAAAGGGACTTCATCTAGCAAAATATCAACACCACCTGCAAAAGCCAATTCACACTCTCCATTTTGAATACTTTGTACAGCAAGATGAATCGCTGTAAGTGAACTAGAACAAGCAGTATCTACAACTAGATTTGGACCTTTCAAATTATAAAAATGCGCTAAATGTGCAGCAATAAAATTTTGCCCTATACCGACAATCGTATCTTTCGCTGTACGATCGACTTTAGAAGAATAGTTACTGGTACGTGATCCTACAAATACACCTGTTTGTGTATTTGATAATTGCTTTTTGGTATATCCTGCATCTGTAGCCGCTTCGACACTCACTTCTAAAAGTTGTCGTTGTAACGGATCAATCTGCACAGCCAACGATTCACTGATACCAAAATAAGCAGGATCAAATTGTTCGATATGTGGTAAAAAAGCTCCATAACGCACATGAGTTGTCGAATCATATGAAGCGATTCTATTAGATTGTTGATGCTGACGAGAAGATGGTGCTTTTTGAATACTATCTTTGCCTGATTTTAAATTATTCCAAAATTGCAACGGATCATTGGCATCAGGAAAATGACATCCTATACCAATCACAGCAATCTTCTGCTTCGGCTCTTGTTGTTTCTCAGACATAGGCGTATACATATCCTGTGCCTTTTCAATAATAGATGGTGATGGACTTGCAACTTGCTCTGTAGTGGTATCATTTGTGAATAATGTAACTAATTCCAATGGATACGTGTACACCAATTGTTCTGCTAATTGTTGAATTGTAGGATACTCTAACATCATGGTTGGATCTACAGCAGTTCCTTGTAATGTTCGATCTAATGTTGTAATAATTTGTGCTAGTAAAATAGAATCGATTCCGTATTCAGCAAATGGCGTATGATCATCTAATCGTGCAACGTCTACTTTCAATTCATCTGCAATCAGCTTTCTTAACCAATCCAAAGTCATGTGGTGTAATTCATCTGACTCTGGCATAGCGATTGATGGTGCTGGTGTGTAAGCAGATTGGACGTTTTGCTCTGCTATCAACTTGTCAGAGAATACAGACGGTTGATATGTCATCCATATCGATGGTTGCGCAATCTCTTGATCGATAACAGCAGGCAATATGACGCTATCTTTGGATGAGTTCATAATACAATCAAGCAACAATAATCCTTCTGTATTAGTCATACTGAGTAATCCTGTTTGCTCATAAGGCTTACTTTTCACTTCGCCAAATCCGGTTTCTTTCCAGCTAGGCCACTGAATACTGTATATCGGATATGCATCTGTAGATGCTTCAGCAAAATAATCCATATAAGCATTTGCCATAGCATAATCACTTTGTCCTACAGCCAGTGATGGGATCGTCGCAGCAACTGACGAGAACAATACCCAGAATTGTAAAGGTTCTTGTTGCAAGCACTGATGCAAAGTATGCAGTCCTTTTATTTTGGGATTCATTACAGATTCAACTGATTCTGCCTGTTTGCGAATAAAAGCTGGATTGATCTGATCCGCTGTGCCTGCACAATGAATAACACCGCTTATCGAACCTAACTCCGAATGGACTTCATCAATCACTTTCTGCACTTCTTGCACAGAAGTTAGATCTACAGAAGTCGCATAGATCTGTACACCTTGTTTTTCTAGTTGGACAATCGATTTTATTTTTTCTGCGGTTATTGAAGTTTGATGATCATATAAATGCCATTCTTTTCTTGGCGGTAATACTTCTTGACCGCTTAATACAAGCTTTTTCACTCCATATTGAGCTACAAAATGTTGAGCACATAACATCCCCAATCCTCTAGTTCCTCCAGTGATCCAAAGGACTTGTTCTGGATCAAATGAACGTTGTTGAGCGGGGGTAGTATTAAAATCAGGCATATTCTCTACAAGTCCGAGATAAGCTACCCAACGCTGATCGGATCGATAGCATACTTCCACATCTGGAAAATCAAACAATAGTTCTTGCATAATCGCAAAAGCTGTCCTTTCTTCTGATGCATGCATATCAAAATCAATATGTTTTGAACGTACATGAGCATATTCATGTTGTAACATCCGATACAGTCCTACACGTTCTGCTCCTTGAAGATGTACAGATATATTCTGAAAAGACTCTAACCCTTTTGTTACCTGCAATAACGTGATCGGTGTTTTTTGGTTGATCTCAATCCAGTGTTGTAACCATTGCAACCAGCCTTTGTGTAAAGTGTAGCGTATGTTACTGTTACTATCACTCGTATCATCACTTGTCCATGCAGTCAGATCAATAAAACTTGCAATCGATTTTATTTGCTCCTCTGTGCTCTCCAATTGATGTTCTAGTTCGTCTTCATCCCAGATCAACAAATTTGGGATTATAGCAGATAGATGCTTTTCTAAACTTTCTGTTTTATTATTCATTAAAATGACGACTTGTTTATCAGCAGGTAAAGTAAACTCGCTATTAAATGATTCCGTTATAGCACTCATTTGCCAATGTTTTTTGTATATAATTGATGTTCGGTCAGATTGTTGTTGTGCTTTTGGCAATGATGTCGATAGATTAGAGCTTGCAAACATCAGATGATCTGGAGCCCAATATCTTTCTTTGGCAAACGGATATACAGGTAAAGAAATACGCTGTGGCTGACGATCGCTATAAAGTAATTTCCAATCGACTGTTAGACCTTTTACCCATAATTCTAATAATTGATTATACTGACGATGATTGAGCCATGAAGCAATCATATTTTCAAATCCACGATCTGAAGACAGCATAGACAACATTTCTTTATGCGCTTTCGTATGTCCTCGATAGAACTGGTATGAATGAGGTTGTGTAGTTGGTTGTAGATACGATTTCAACTTCTCTTTCATATCCGATAACGAATGCGTCACAAAAGCTAACCGTTCTTCCATCGCTTCTCTACCGACCTGCAAAGTATAAGCAATCTGTTGTAAAGGAGACACTGAACGATCCGTTGCTAGCGCCTCTAATAATTGTTGTGCTTGTATACGCAATTGTGCTTCTGTTTTGGCAGATAATACAATTAGTACCGGATCATTTTCAGATAAATCAGTAGACGTTGTAATCGTTGGTTCTACTGTATATTCTTCAATAATCAGATGAGCATTCGAACCACCGGCTCCAAAAGAAGAAAGACCTGCTCTTCTAGGTATTTCTTGCTTTTTACCATGTTCTTCAAGTAAAGGGCGTTGCCATTGTGATAATTCTTTTTGTACAACAAACGGAATATGATCAAAATCGATATTCGGATTCGATGGATCTGCATGCAATGAAGGCACAAGTTGTTGATGCTTCATTTGTAATAGAATTTTAGTTAATCCTGCGATACCGGCGGCACTTTCGCAATGTCCAATATTAGACTTTACTGAACCTATAGCGCAGAAATGTTTATCTGCTGTATTTTGCTCATAAACGGCATTTAATCCAGCTATCTCAATAGGATCACCTAAAGATGTTCCTGTTCCATGCGCTTCTACGTAGCTAATCGTTCTCGGCTCTATCCCTGCCCGTTGAAATGCTTGCTGAATCACTTGAGACTGAGCAACAGGATTAGGAACCGTATAACCATTGGTTTTGCCACCATGATTGATTGCTGAACCTTTAATAATTCCGTAAATATGATCACCATCTGCCTGAGCAACAGATAGAGGTTTTAGTACAACAGCTCCTACACCTTCGCCTGGCACATAACCATCACCATTTGCACCAAAGCTTTCACATCTTCCTTGACTCGACAGAAATCCACCCTGAGTTAGCATGTGATACTTGTTAGGATGAACAGAAATATTGACTCCACCTGCTATCGCAGTCGAACACTCTTGAGTAATCAGACTTTGACAAGCCAAATGAATCGCTGTTAGTGAAGACGAACACATCGTATCTACAGCCATACTCGGCCCATTAAAGTTACAGAAATACGATACACGATTTGCAATCGATGCTGGATTTCCACTAAGTGCTACAGAACTCTGGCTTAATGCTTGCGCTTGTGCTCCATACAATTGATACTCTTCATACATAACACCCACATAGACACCCACTTGATGATTTTCATTCGAGTCTGTAGAAGCACCAAGTGTCTGTCGGGTATAACCTGCATCTTCAATCGCTTGATAGACCGTTTGTAAAAACAATCGTTCTTGCGGGTCCATCATCTCTGCTTCTTTAGGTGAAATATTAAAAAATAGCGGATCAAATTGCTCCACTCCATCTATAAATCCGCCCTGAGTTCTATTCTGCGATGATGTAGCATCTAGCGAATCATTATTCCAACGACTTGGAGGAATATCTGTAATACAGTCTATTCCTTGTTTTAGATTTTCCCAGTATTGATCCACATGATCGGCTTGAGGATAGCGACCAGATAATCCGATAATAGCAATATCTGTTTCATGCTTTTCTACAGGTTGATGAGTATGATAAGCCAATTTGAAGCGAGAATGAATACCAGGTAACTGTGCTTGGATTGCTTTCTTTGGTTGATTAGTAGATAAATATTCTGCTTTAGCAACAGAAGGTGAAGATTTTTGAACTGTACTGATATTAAACTGCTTATCCAAAATATCAAAGTGTGCTTTGATGAAATAAGTTGTTAATGCTGATAATGTCTGATATTCGAATAATAGTGTTTTGGATAATCGTCCAAATGTCTGCTCTAATTGTTCTGTGAATTGTAATGTTGTAATTGAATCGATACCGTACTTCTCCATCGGAGCATTGGCTTCGATGTGATCTACCGGCAACTTGAGAATAGTAGATAGTGTTTGTTTCAAATACATCATTGTTGCCGATTGTAGACTATTCGATTGTTCATGAACGTCAACAGATTCTGGTTCAGGTAGATTCACACCCTTTTGATCTGCTATTTTATTGGTGTCTGCTTGTGATGAGATAGTGATTACCGATTCAATCCAATTTGTTAATTGCTGAATAGTGGTATATTCTACGAACGTCAATGCTGTTAATTGCAATTGAAAATTTTGATTCAATTGATGGGATAAATCTGCTAACATCGTCTGATCAAAACCGTATTCTGACCATTCTGTTTCTGTATCCAATTCAGAAGCATCTACTTTGAGAATAGTAGCCATGATCTGTAATATTTCTTTTTCTACTTTATGATCTGTTATCGTTGGGACTACATTCGTTCTTGATAATAATATGGATGATAACTGAGCTTGATCGCCATATAAAGTAATGATTTGAGGTTGATTAGACGCCATACCTGCATAAAAAAGTTGCAATCCAGTCACTGTAGGCAATGGTCTCATACCTGTCGTACGATACAGAAACTGTGCTGTATCCTTGTCGATATGCATTCCACCTTCTACCCATAGACCCCAATTAAAACTCACTGTCTGACCGGAACGTTCTCCAGCTAACACTTGCTTATGACGATCAATAGCATATTGATCCATAAAAGCATTTGCTGTGGCATAATCTGCTTGACCTGCATTCCCAAACGCACTAGCAACCGACGAGAATAATACAAAAAAGTCTAATGGTATAGACTGAGTAGCTAAATCCAAATGGACTGTACCTGTTACTTTTGGAGCTAACACTTGATTGAATTCGTCGGTTGTTTTCTTAATGATAAAATTATCTTGAGTCATACCAGCACTATGAATAATGCCGTTTAATGATCCATATTGTTGAGTAATCCATGCTATTAATTGGGTTACATCTTCCTGTTGTGTCAGATCAAGTTGTTTGTATAACACAGTCGCTTCTTTTGATCGTAATGAATAAAGAATAGATTCATCTATACTGGCTGCTCGACCTGTTAAAATAACAATCGGTTGCTCCACTTGCTGTATAATTTCTTTTGCAAAAATCATACCTAAGCCACCTGTACCGCCGGTAATCAAATAAACTCCACCATTTTTCCATGGGGAGTGAGTAGTCTTTGTTGGTATTATGATCTGTTCGTAATCAGACTGAATATAGCGTTGTTGAGATTCATAGCGAATCTGTTGATCTGCACTATACTGATTTTCTTGTAATTGTGTAATGATTTGAGCATTTGTTAGATAAGATTGCGTTTCTATCATTTGAATAGTTATATTAGGATTTTCTAGTGTGACTGTTTTGAGTAATGCTATAAGAGCAGTAGGCGATTTTTGAGACTTTTGATGAACAGTAACCATTTGAATAAACACACGATCTTCTTTATACCTTTGCAAAATATGCTTTATTTCTTCAAATGCTTGTGTAGCCAATCGGGTAAATCGTTGATCGATCGAAAGGTTTGATTTATCAACATGTGTTAGATGAGCTGGTAATAACGAAATGCACTGTGCATTAGGAAAATGTTGTTTCACTTGTTGTTCTAGTGCCAGATCAGGTTCGCATAGCATGATGATATGCTGATCATATTTACGATGCTGAGCAACTAATGGATCAGTCACTGCTTTTTCTTCCCACTTGGGATAAAGTAAGATTGCTTTTTCATTACGAATCGCTTTACTTGTTAAGCCTTGTAATCTTACACAAAGAAGCCCTGTCTGATCTATTAGATCTATATTTAATTTCGATATAGAAGATTGAGTTACTTCATCTTGATAGACATGTGCCCACATTGTTGATGTTGTCGGATGATAGATATCAATTTGTTCCAAAGCAAACGGTAAAGAAGTTTCTTGCTCTTGAGATCGTTCTTCTCTACCTAACCATATTCCAATAGAAGCTTGCAAAGCACCATCTACCATCGCAGGATGAAGAACATAATCCTGGCTATTTACTTGCAGTTCTTCTGATAAGTGGAGCTGAGCTAACCATTCATTTGAACCTGCATATAGATGATGAATCGTTTGGTGACGATCTCCATAATTCATATTCAGTTGACGATAAGCTTCATAACATGTGTTTGCAGTAAATTCTTTTGTATTACATCTTTCTTTGATCTGCTGTATATCTAGTAAAGGTTGTTCTATCTTGGCATCTTCAATGATAGCGATGCCTTCACAATGAATAATCGGTTCGGCTAAATCATCAGATTGCGTGTATATTTCATAATGGATAGCATTTTCTTGCTCTGGAAATAAAACAATGTGTACAGCAGTAGATTCTTGTTCAATTACAAATGGATGTTTCCAGACGGTTTGTTGCAAAGATATCGATTGTCCTTGTACTGGTGTTCCTGTAAGAGCTTGTTCCACAGCCGCTCTTGCCATTTCTAAATAGGTTACTGCTGGTAAAAGATGTTCGTCTCCTATGCGATGATCTGCTATAAAAAATTCATCACCTTCAAAAACAGTTGTATATTTTTGTACATTTATATTTGAAGTATTCGTATGAACTAAAGGATGAAGAATAGATTGAGAATGAAACTTCGGTTCTATTTCTGATATGTGCGTCTCTTCCACTTCGGGAACCCAGTAACGATCACGAGCAAAAGGATACGTAGGTAAGCTGATTTTTTGAAATGTACCAGCTGAATATACATTATCCCAATTCAATTCGATTCCATTCACCCATAATTCAAGCAATTTAGAATACTTTCTTTTCTCTACCCATTGCTGAATAGTAGCTGTCATATCTTCATCTGTAGACAAAAAAGGTAATGCAGGCAGATCATTTTGAACTTTGCCGTAGTATACAGATGAAGGTATATCATCAGATTCGATATACTCTTGAAGCTGACTAATAAGACTCGTTACCGAAGAAGCCACGATGCCTAATCGAATATCCATCGCTTCTCTACCTGTGCATAACGTATATGCTATATCAGCCAAATCCTGATCAGTATACGTGTGTTCTGTTAGGTGATGAATGAAGTGAAGAACGACTTGTTTTAATCGTTCTTCATTTTTGGCAGATAATATAATCATTACAGGTTGTACAGGTGTAGCTAATTGTTTGGCTACGATTGGAGACCTATATTCTTGGATCACTATATGCGCATTAGATCCACCTGCACCGAACGAAGACACACCAGCAGTCAAAGGAACCTCGGTCATTACATGATCTATAGCGATCACAGGACGTTGCCATTCACTTAATTGATGCTGAACTGTAAAAGGCGTTTTTGCAAAGTCGATATTAGGATTAGCTGGTTGTGAATGAATAGAAGGAGCTAGTTTCTGATGCTTCATTTGAAATAATACTTTGGTTATACCTGCAATCCCTGCTGCACTTTCGCAATGTCCGATATTGGATTTGGCAGAACCGATCGCGCAAAATGATCGATCAGATGTGTAGCGATCAAACATTTTGGTAAGACCTGCAATCTCAATCGGATCTCCTAACGATGTGCCTGTACCATGAGCTTCGATATAACTAATACTTCTAGGGTCGATAGCTGATTCTTGGATTGCTTGGTCAATAACTTCTGCTTGTTGATTAGGATTAGGAACCGTATAGCCGTTAGTTTTACCTCCATGATTGATCGCTGTTCCTTTGATCACTCCATAAATGTGATCGCCATCGGCTATAGCTTGGGCTAACGGCTTGAGGATAGCGGCTCCTACGCCTTCACCAGGAACATATCCATCTCCGCCTTCGCCAAAACTTTCACATCTTCCTTTACTGGATAAAAAGTGCCCCTGTGTTAGCATGACATATTTATTAGGATGGACAGAGACGTTAACTCCACCTGCTATCGCTACTTCACATTCTTGCTTTTGCAGACTCTGGCATGCGAGATGAATCGCTGTTAATGATGAAGAACACATCGTATCCACAACCATACTTGGCCCATGAAAATTAAAGTAATACGATACCCGATTCGCAATCGATGCGGGATTACCGTTCAAGGCAAAAGGTTCGTTATGGCGTTTTTGAGATTCTACTCCATACAATTGATATTCTTGATACATTACCCCGACATATACGCCTACTTTGTTGACTTTTGACTGCGCTGTTGATCGGACTAAATTAGCACGAGTATATCCAGCATCTTCTATAGCAGTATATACACTTTCTAGAAATAGTCGTTCTTGCGGATCAATACGTTCCGCTTCTCTCGGAGAAATATTAAAAAAGAGTGCATCAAAACGATCCACTCCTTCTATAAATCCGCCCCATTTTCCAGAAACTGTCGCATCATTAGTAGAACGTTTCATCTCTGTGTGCACTTTGTAATTCCATCGTTCTTGAGGGATCTCGGTAATGCAGTCTTTGCCGTTTTTAAGATTTTCCCAATACTGTGAAATGTTTTCGGCTTCAGGATAACGACCTGCTAATCCAATAATAGCAATATCTAATGCTTGTGAAGATGAAGATTTTGTTGCAGTTGTAGAATCATTAGCAGGTTCAGCTATGCGATTAATATTAGTAGAACCTTTTGAAGACCTTGTATTTCTCATGTTTCTTTGTATTGTCGACGCATTAAGGGATTGTTTTGGCTGGGGTTGTATCTGTGTATGCTGTTCTTTGCCAGTATCCAAAAGTTCAACCAATTGCTTACGATGTGATTTCAAAAAGTATTCTGTTAATTCTTCTAGATTATGATATTCAAAAAATAGTGTTTTGGACAATGAACCAAAAACAGTTTCCAACTGATCTGTTAATTTCATCACCATAATAGAGTCTATTCCATATTTTTCGAGCGGTGCATCGGCTTCAATCTGTCGTTCAGGCATCATTAACACCGAAGATAATAACTTTTTGAGGTACTGAACAGCTTGATCTTGAAGCTCATTATCGTTTAGCACATTTTCATCGATAGAATGTTCGATAGGTGGTGTAGAAGATTCAGTCTTTGTAGAAAGTAATTGCTGTAATTGCTTAGCACCTTCTACCTTATCGATCTTTCCTTGTTCAATCTGGTTGTACAGATGTGATAATGACTCATTCAATAGTAACACCTCATTTCGTTATTCTTTTTAAAATGGCTTTGTCTGATTATGCTGTTCTACTAATTGTTCTAACGAATATTGCCCGCTTTGAATATGATCAAATAGTTCTAAAAAATATTTATCTTGTACATCCATCTCTCTTCCTTTATCCACATCCATAAAACTGCGAATTTGTGCACCATTGCCGTACATCACTACGATTTGAGATTGTTCATGTTCTAACGCTTGCTGTAGTGCATGTATAGCAGTGGAATGATCGATAGGAAGCATGCCAGACATTTGCTTCATCGAAGAAGTACTTTGTGTATCCATCTGCATTCCTCCTTCTTCCCAAAGAGGCCAATTTACAGATAGTGTATGACCTGTTCGCTTAGCGGTATAGACCAATTTATTCCGGTAATGAGCATATTGATCCATAAAAGCATTCGCTGTTGCATAATCGCTCTGTCCTATATTGCCGAGAACACCTGCCAGAGAGGAGAAAAGAACAAAGAAATCCAACTCAAATGATTGACTGTATTGATCTAAATATAGAGTTCCATTTACTTTGGCTGCTAACACATGATTCCATTCTTCAGGCGTTTTTCTAATCATAAAGCTATCTTTTAACACACCTGCACTGTGTATGATTCCATGTAATTGACCGAATTTCATGCGAATCATGTTCATCAATGCAGATACTTCTTCTTTATTAGCAATATCAGATACATAATAAAAAGCTTGAGCACCATACGCTTGCAATGTATCTAATTTGATCTGAATATCTTTATCTAATCTAGAGCGACCTGTCATAATCAAAATCGGCTCTGTAACTGTTTGTGCTATATCTTGCGCTATCAGATAACCGATTCCTCCCATTCCGCCTGTAATTAAGTAGACATTTCGATCTTTCCATGCCTGTTTTACAGAGGTGGCGTTAGGAACAAATTCTTGCCATGTTGAAATATATCTTTGATGATTATGATAAGAAATATGCGTATCTCCTGCACTATCTCTACATTCACATAATTTGTCTACTGGATGAAAAGCAGCAGCTAAAGCGTCTAATTCTATCATCTGTACAATCAACTGCGGCTTTTCTAACTCTGCTGTTTTTAACATAGCTGAAAGCGCAGTATACAGTTGATAGTCCTGGTCATTCACAACCACTAGCTGTACCAAAATAGAACCTTCTGGCTTGGACTGTAACAGTTGTTGAACTTGAGTAAATGCTTCTAAAGCTGTTTTCCCAAATCGTTGTTCTAACGGTAGGCTTTCATTGCAACCAAGCTGTATGCATAATGCTTCAGGAAGTTCTTGTCGAACCTGTTCAGCTATATGTGCAGAAGGACTACAGATCATAATCATATGCTGCTGAAATGAAATTTCAGGTACTGTGACGATATCTTGCTCCAACCATTCGGGTACTAACATTACAGTTTCTTTAGGATATGATGAAGCTTCCGAATATTCTAAACGTTTGCTGGTAAATCCTTTTAGACTGGCACAGATTTCTCCATTTTCATGACAAATATCAATATCTAATTTCTGTACTTTATCCATCGGATCACTTCCTTCGCTATAACGAATATAAGACCACATCGATGTAGAACATGCACTAAATATCCGAATCTGTTCCAATGCAAATGGCAATCGTGGACGATTTGGCATAGATGCTGACGTATTATCACTAAAGATCAGACCGATCGAAGCTTGCAATGCTCCATCCATCATACTTGGATGCAGAAGATAAGAAGAAAAAGAATCTTCCAGCGTTGCAGGTAGATTCAATCTGGCTAGAACACCTTTTGTACCTAGTTGTAAAGAAGTAATACTTTGCAATCGATCTCCATAATGCAGACCCATCTGCTCAAACTGCTTATAACATGTAGATGGTAGAATCTCTTCTGTCATAGACTGTTGAATATGCGATAGATCAAGTCCAGGTGCATCTATTAAAGATGATTTCACAGCTCTACCCTGACTATGAATCGTTCTTGCAGTATCTTTTTCTGTATACACTTCATATTGAATATGATTTTCATCTTCTGCATATAACGCAACATGCACAGCTAACTCTGTTTCTTCTATACGAATTGGTGTTGCCCAGATTATATTTTCTAACGACCACATACTATGATCTAATGATGCACTTGTTGATTGTGCAATCGCTTCGCGAACCATTTCCAAATAAGCCACTCCTGGCAAAATGGAGGCTTCGTTCACTATATGATCTGCAAAGAAAAACTCTTGACCACTGAAAATAGATGTAAATCGTTGCTCTGATAATTGAGAAGTATTGCGATGTAACAAAGGATGCAAAGCCGTATGATGCATTACTTTCACTTCATTTAAAAGCCCCTTTTGCTCTGGTAGCAATGTATTCATCTGTTCAGGCGCTAACCAATATTTTTCTTTTGCAAAAGGATACGCAGGTAAATGAATGATATGGCTTGTGACAGAACGATTGAGCTTGTTCCATCTAATCGGTGCACCTTGTATCCATAATTTTAAAAGAACATCATACTGACCATTTACATAATGCTCATTTACGATCTGTTGCATATGTTCTTCAGAGTCAAAAACAGACGTAATATCAAATAAACGTTTCACAGTCCCTTGATAATTATGAATACTAGAATCCTCAGGTTGTTGAATAAAAGATGATAATTTTTCTTTCAAATCCGCTATTGAGTGTACAATCCAAGCTATACGCTCTTCCATCGCTTCTCTACCTACTTGCAAAGTATAAGCAATATCTGTTAAGGAAACCTCAGACGATACAGTGCTCTCTACAAAAGCAAGTAATTGACGAGCACGTTCAATCAATTGCTCTGACTGACGAGCAGACATTACAATCATTGTTGGCTGAATATCAATAGGTTCAGACTGTGGTTTTTGCTCAGTCTGCTGTGCGATATATTCTTCTAAAATGACATGCGCGTTAGATCCACCTGCACCAAAAGAAGAAATTCCAGCAATACGTGGCACTTCTTTTAATTGACCGTTGATATGAATATGCGGTCTTTTCCAATCTGACAAATGTTGCTGAACAACAAAAGGCGTCTGCGCAAATGGAATCTCTGGATTAAGTGTACTGGCATGTAATGTAGGCACTATTTTTTGATGTTTCATTTGCAAAATAATTTTGGTAACTCCTGCAATACCTGCCGCTGATTCAAGATGTCCCATATTGCTTTTGACAGAACCGATTGCACAATATTGTTGTTCTTGAGTATCTATACGGAATGCTTTGGTTAAGCCGGCTACTTCAATAGGATCACCTAACGATGTACCTGTACCATGAGCTTCAATATAACTAATCTCCTCGGCATGAATGCCTGCTTGATCCATCGTATCGCGAATCAGATTAGCTTGAGCTGTCGGATTAGGAACCATATAGCCATTGGTTTTGCCACCATGATTAATACCTGTTCCGCGAATAATAGCGTGAATCGCATCTCCATCTGCTATAGCTTTTGAAAGTGGCTTGAGTAGCAATACCCCTACACCTTCGCCCGGTACAAATCCATCTGCTTGTTCTGCAAAACTTTTGCATTTATGATCTGCTGCCAGCATCTGTTGAGCACATAGACCAATATAATTAGATGGATGTAAATATAGGTTCACCCCTCCAGCAATCGCTAATTCGCAAGCTCCACTACGTATACTTTCACAAGCTTCGTGAATTGCTGTTAACGAAGAAGAACACATCGTATCTACTGGCTTACTAGGCCCATGTAGATCAAGCAAATATGATACCCGATTCGCTACCGAGCTAAATGAAGTCATTGGAAATAAATCACTTCCCTGCTTCCATAGCTCTGGCCCGTACAAGTTATAGCCTGTTTTGGTAATACCCGCAAATACACCAACTTTGCTGTGATAGTGTTCTGCCAGCTTTTGCCTAGTATGCCCGGCGTCTTCTAACGATTCCCATACAGATTGTAGAAAAATGCGCTCCTGTGGGTCCATATTGATTGCTTCTCGTGGCGATAGCTTGAAAAACAAAGGATCAAAATCTGCAAATCCATTGATAAATCCGCCCCATTTGCTATAACTTTGTCCTTGAGCTGCTGCACGCTTACGATCAGCATTATAAAATCCTTCAATAGACCAGCGTTCTTCAGGTATTTCACTAATACAATCTATTCCATGTTCAAGGTTGTACCAATATTGCTCCAAATTATCTGCTTGTGGATAGCGTCCACTCATACCAATAATCGCTATCGGCTCTTGTTGCGATATCGGTGGAGTGGGTTGAACTGAAACCACTGATTGGGCTATAGGTGATACTTTTGATTCCGATACTGTTGGTTCTGGTGCTACTGATTCTGATACTTTTACTTCTTGTACAGGCATTTTTAATGGACGATACTTTTTATCCGAGATCACTTGAGAGCTATCGTTAGTGAACGATGCAGTTGCAGATACGGTTGTTGCAGGAGAATGCTTAATCTCTAATAATTCAATCAGTTGTTGCTGATGTTCTTTTATAAAATACTGGATAAGCGCTGCCAAAGACTGATGTTCAAAAAACAAAGTGCTACTAATCGGATCAAAATGTTTACGAAGCTTATTGGTTAACTGCACTATCAATATAGAATCAATCCCGTATTTTTCTAGCGGTTCTGAGATATCAATCTGTTCATAAGGAAGCTTGACCAGTTCCCCGATTAATTGTTGAAAATAAGGCTTACTGTGCTGCAGTAGCATTTCTTCAGTAATCGGTTCTGGAGTAGCTGGCTTAGCGCTCACATAAATCTTTTCTTGCTTTGGTTCTTGTTCTTGTTCTTGTGAGTGATAAATATCTTTGGCTGTAGATGTCGTATCTATGGTCTGGACTCGTTCCTCTGTCTTGTAATTTTCACTGTCATATATAGGATTACTTGATTGAGATCGTGGTAACCGAATCAATCCATGACTAGCTGCTACAACAATTTGTTGCCCTAACGGTTCAGCATATTGCGCAGGGAATGTCACTGTATGAAATCCTGTATATTCAAGGGTGTTACGCCAGTGATGTTGATCTAGTATAGGTGATCCTGGAATACGTATAGAAGCATCTTCATACATCCACCAGCCTTCTAACAATCCAAAAGTAAGATGACTAAACAATGTGCTACGATTGAGTTCATTTAACAATAACAATCCATTCTGTTTTAGAAGAGAATGAATATGTTTGGATGTACGTTTAATATTTTGTGTAGCATGTAGCACATTTGCAGCAATAACGATATCATAGCTACCTATCGCTAGTGATTGTTCTTGCGCTGGTTTTTCAACATTAAAGAGCTGATAGTTAAGATAAGGATAATCTTGACCAAACATCATTTCTGCTCGATTCAAAAAAGCCTTCGACAGATCTGTATATGCATATTCTGCAATAGAGTCTGTATAAGGCTTTAATTTTTTCAAGACGATAGCACTTGTTCCTCCGGTACCTGCTCCTGCTTCCAAGATACGAATAGACGCAGATGGATCATTTTGCAATCTTGCTTGAATATAAGACACAATAGTATCTGCTAGCTTTTCGTTAAAATAATCTGCAACCGCATTGTTTTTATACAAATTCTCAAGTAAAGACATCGAAGCATCTGGGAACATAATATCTGTAGCTAACACCTTACCCTGAATAATATCAGGAAGATGCTTCAACATCGTATCTACCAATACCACTTGTGCTTGTAGATCAGGATGCTGACTCCAGACTTCTTTTCTCTGTTGCCATTGATTCCACATCTGTTCAGTAGCTCCATAGGAATCATCTATATTTTTTTGTTTTAATATCCATCGACTGCTTTCTAGCCAGCGTTCATATACAGGCACAATATTATTATTATGCTCCAAGCACTGTGCCTGTTGTAACTGAATATACAATAGATGCGCTAACAATGTTTCTAATTCTCGATCAAATATTTGCATCGTTTGTATCAGAGAATTCACTTTAGAATCATCCGTATGACCACGTTGTAATGATTCTATAGCAACAGCTTCCACTTTCGGTGCAATCCATAATTTCTCATCTGAATGTGTATTGAGGACTGCATCCGGTTGAGTCGTATGAATAAAAGCCATATGATCGATAGGATTACCAACTAAATATTCAACAGCTTGCATAGCCTCAGACGGCTCTATAAATCCTATTCCTGATTGTATTAATCGTTGCTTGAAAGCAGAAGGCACTTTCTCCGCAATTCCGATATCGCCCCAGTATCCCCAACTTATAACTTTGATCGGAAATTCAAATACTCTTCTCATCTCGTTCGCAAATGTATCTGTAAAAGTACAACCCGCCGCATAACTACTCTGACCGATCGGCTTACTAAATGAACTCATCGAAGAAAAGAATAATACAATGTCCAATGGTTCTTTTGCAAATACTTGCATCATAGCAAGACTGATATCTATTTTGGCAGACAGACTGTTTTGAAAATGATCTTCTTCCATATGACTCAGGCTAGTATCCATAATTCCTACTGCTGAATGGATAATCCCATTAATCGACGAATACGATTGTTTAATCATTCGGTAAGCTTCTGTCAGACTTTGTAGATCAGATGCATCAGCAGCGATATAAAGAGGTGCGATTCCCTGCTGACCTAAGCGATCGATCTTGTCTTGAATTTGTGAATTTAATGGTCGTCTGCCTATCCAGATCATTCTTGCGTTATACGTCTGAATCATATACTGACTCCATACTTCACCAATTCCACCTGCTCCACCAATAACAACATAGACTCCATTCTGTTGAAAATAAGTGGATGATTCGTCTTTGCCATCAACTACCATTAACTGTTGACGATACCACTGATGTTCACGATACATCCATGTATTGCCTTCCTGATCAACAGGTAAAGTCAATATATCATGAGCAACTACATTCATATTCTCTTCCAAATCCACATGATGGATATTCCAATTTGAATATTCTTTGGCCATAGAACCGACCAGACCTGCAATCCCTGCATGTTCTGCATATGCCTCTTCTACTATCGATAAGGATTGTGTCTGTACAGTCACAATAGTCCATGATAAATCTTTTTCTCCATATCCTAACTGCAACAATGATTTCAATATACGGAACACTTGTAATATTCCTTTGGCAGGTTGCTGTACAGGCACATGTAAAAGATCAAGTTGAACAGTATTAGATACAGACCATACGATATGATCGATTGCAGGTTCTTTTTCTAACAGAGCAACGATCTGCTCGACATCGGCATCTATTGCTAATTGTGCATAGCGAATATGTGGATAATCCTGAATCAGATTCAACCACAATGCTGGACTCTCTCCTATGCATAGAATATGTGTTGAAGACTCCATATGAGAGGCTGTATATTCAGGAATAACACTATCCCATACAGGATATTGCATCAATGCACCGACAGGTGGAGCGCTATCAGTATGCTGTAGCTGATCTTGATTAGGGCTTAAATGAATAATATTCAGACCTTTGATCTCAATACAGATCTGTCCGTGTTCATTGCAGATATCGATATCTACTTTGTCCAAAGAACTCTGATGTTCTACCGTATCTTGATAACGTACCCAGACCCACATTGTAGATGTGCAAGGTTGATATATGTTCATTTGATCCAAAGCAAATGGAGTCACCGATTCATATCCTAGCGAAGGTAATCCGATACATGCTTGAATAGCGGCATCCATCATACTTGGATGTAATATATATTGTTCTGCTGTATGTGATACGGTTGATGGCAATAACAATTGAGCAATCGCTTGCTGATGCCCGGTATAGATATTTTGTATAGCTTGTTGAGCAGGGCCATACGAGAGTCCTACTTGTTGGAAAGAAGCATAACATTCTGCTGCTGTAATCATGTGCTGATCACAACTTTCAACAAGAGAAGCGATATTGATTTCTTTGTATTCTTTTTCCGTTGGTACAACTGTTGCTGTTCCCTGACTATACAGAGTAGTTAGCATATCCTCTTGCTGACTATAAATCTCATAATTCAGTAGCTGATTCTCTTGTGGGATCAACTGAATATGAATCTGTACAGGTTGCTGATCTACAGCTATCGGACGTACCCAGGTGACATTTTGCAAAACAATCATCGATGGATCGTGCTTAGTAAGCTCCATCGCTTGTACGACAGAAGCCCGTACCATTTCCAAGTAAGCAACACCCGGTAAGATCTTCTGACCTTTAATCATATGATCCTTTAGGAAAAATTCTTCCCCTGTAAATGTAGATGTGAATCTCTGCTGAGTCAGTGTAGATGTATTATGATGAAGCAATGGATGGATCATATGCATATGGGATGAATTGGCTATCGCATATGAATTAGAATCTACTTTTGATCGGTTAGGAATCCAATACCGTGTACGTTCAAAAGCATAGGTCGGTAAACTAATTCGTTGTAATGAACGATGGGTATATAAGGTTGACCAATCAATATCCATCCCTTTTACCCATAGTTTTAACAACTTATGATATTTGCCTTTTTCGAGCCAGCGTTGCACTGTTTCTTGCATATCTTCATCTGCTGTTAGAAATTCAAGCACTTCCTGATCTCGTTTAACTTGTCCAGCATAAATATCATCGTTCCATGAAGAATCATCTTGCTCAATATATTTATTTAATAGAGTGACAAGTTCGTTGATCGAAGAGACACGCATAGCCAACCTTTCTTCCATCGCTTCTCTACCGACTTGCAATGTGTACGCAATCCGCTCTAACTCATGATCAGTATATTGATCAGACTGCATAGCTGTTCGTAATTGCTTGGCTTGTTCTCGTAAACGTTGTTCAGTTCGTGCAGATAATACAATACATACCGGTTCTTCATGTCTAATTGCTATAGCTTGATCTGTAGAAGAAGGTATATACTCTTCCACCAATACATGAGTATTCACACCGCCAAATCCAAACGAACTGACTCCTGCTCGACGTGGCAATATATTCCCTTCTTGATCCTCTAAAGATGTCCACGGTCGGTTTGTATCCACCACATAAAATGGACTCTGATCTAGTTGGATATAAGGATTTAGCTGTTCAAAATGTACTGTTTTTACCAATGTTTTATATTTCATTTGCAATAACACTTTAATGATTCCTGCAATACCGGCTGCTAATTCCAAATGTCCAATATTGGTCTTGATAGATCCTAATCCGCATGTTGCTGTATTCAGCGTAGCATCATAACCTAATTCATTGAATGCCATTTTCAGACCATTGATCTCAATCGGATCACCTAGTGGAGTACCTGTTCCATGAGCTTCAATATAGCTGATCGTTGCCGGATCAATATGAGCACGACTATAGACTGATTTGATCAAATCGGCTTGAGCTCTTGGATTAGGTGCAGTCAACGAGGTAGCTCTTCCACCATGATTTTCATTTGTACCACGAATCAATCCATAGATATGATCGCCTGCTTGCTCGGCATCTTTTAAGCGTTTGACAAAAATCATTCCTACGCCTTCTCCGCGCACATAACCGTTAACTTGATCCGAAAACGTTTTGCAACGACCATCCTGACTTAACATGCCTGCTTTGTTAAAGCTAATATGGTAATCAGGATCAAGAATAGTGTTGACTCCACCTACTACTGCGGTATCACAATCTCCGTTATGAATCGCTTGTACCGCTCGATGAAGAGCTACAAGAGAACTTGAACATGCTGTTTCGATAGGTTCACTCGGGCCATTTACATTTAGAAAAAAGCTCATTCGATTCGGTCCTACAGATGATACACTACCTGTCGATGAATATCCTTCAATCTCTGTATCTGCTTGAGACAAAAGATGACTATACCCACTATTAGCAGTACCTACAAAAATCCCCATTTTGCTACCGGACAGACTAGAAGGCGCATAACCTGCATCTTCTATCGCTTTCCAGATATACATCATCATTAGACGCTGTTGTGGGTCCATTAATTCTGCTTCACGAGGAGAAATGCCAAAAAACATCGGATCAAAATCGGCTACTCCGTCTATAAAACTTCCCCATTTGATATTCGTTTTGTTCTTTTCTTGATACGGGTCACCATAATAAGCTTTCCAATCCCAACGATCCGCAGGAATCTCGGAAATGCAATCTTTACCTTCTATTAAATTTTCCCAGAGTTCATGAATATCTTCTGCCATCGGAAATCTACCGCTTATCCCTATAATCGCTACAGGGTCTGGACTTTGATCTGTTTCTGTAGAAGATACAGGTTCATGTACTGGCTCTACTGCCTTTTGAAAACGTGAGCGTGCTTGAGCAATTGCCTCACTCTTGGTCGATTTCACTTCTTGGTCAAGTTCGGTATTTACTACTTTCGCCGAATCCGAAGCAACAGACGTTTTTCTTTGAACATTTGGCATCAATATAGATGTTAACTGTTCTGAATACGCAGTTATCAAATGTCTGGCTAATGTATAAATAGTTGAATACTCGAAAAAGACAGTTGGCGTTAAGTCCAATTGATATTTATCATTTAACTGGTTCGAGAAGTCTGTAAATGAGATCGAATCAAATCCATATTCACTTAACTCGACATCAGGATAAATGTCTTTTGGACTTACTTTCAGCATATGAGAAACGATATGAATCAAAGCAGACTGCATTTTCTCGATCAGTATAGTCTGATTGGTTTCAGCTTTTTTATTGATTGATTGCTCTTGTATCGATGTATCTTGATCATTATGCAGAACAGTAGACGGATTCTGCTTCGTTAATCGTTTTGATCTAACAGGTTGTAATAGCGATTGAAACTTATCCGTATTACCATGCATCACGACAACCTGATCTTGTTGACTTTGCATCGCTTGATAAAATAACTGCATACCTGTAGTGGTATCCATAGGGATCATACCTAGTTGATTTTGAATTCGTGTACGTTCTGCGGTATTTACCTGCATACCTCCATCTTCCCAGAGCGGAAAGTTAAGCGACAATGTCTTACCTGAACGCTGTTGATAGCTCACTTTGCGATTACGCTCGGAAGCAAATAGATCTATAAAAGCATTCGCCGCTGCATAATCAGCTTGACCGGTATTGCCTATCACTGAAGCTAAAGAAGAGAACAACACAAAAAAATCAAGTTGCATCTCTGCGCTGACTTGATCTAGTAATAATGTTCCTTTAACTTTAGGAGCCAATACTTCTTCGATTTCTTCGTTTACTTTGTGCTGAATATAATGATCTCGATGGACACCTGCACTATGAATAATGCCATGTAGATTTCCACAGATCGAGCGAATTTGATACATCATAGTATTCACATCTTCTGCTACCGTAATGTCTGCTACGATATAGTGAATTTGAGCTTGATGATCTTGTAATTGGTCTAACTTTTCTTGCATCACATGATCTAGCGGTGAACGCCCTACAATAATAATGGTTGCTTGATGCGTCTGTTGAATAATCTCCTGCGCAAAAATAAAGCCAAGACCTCCCAGGCCTCCTGTAATTAAATAATGACCCTGATCTTTCCATAGGAGCTGTGGAGAGTTGGATAATGGAGATTCCCACTTCTTCCAATCACGTACATAACGAATCTGATCTTCATAACGTACAATTGCAACCGACTCATGCTGATTTTGTTTGATTTTGTTTATTATGCCTGTAGCTTTTTCTTGAAGGTTCATTTGAATACAATGTGCTTGCAACTTGCTGTATTCTTGTTGAGCCGTCTGTAGTGTCGCAGCTAACCCAAGTAACATCTGATACTTTCCTTTATTAGGTACGATCAGTTGAAGCAATATCTTTTCGGAAGCAGTAGACAGCGATTGTTTGAGCAGGTCTATCAGTTGCACAGTACAACTTGTAAATAAATGAGCACTCTGTTCTTCTTCGGTGAGATAGGCAACCTCTTCTTCTTGTAAAATAACACAGTGCACATCTGGCAGCTGTGTACGAATCTCCTCATATCTAGCAGCAAAAGGTGGAGATAATACTACGATATGATGAATATTTTTATCATTATGCACAGAATCTTGTAAGTCGGATATGACTGGATATTCTGTCCAAGTTGGTGTTAGCAATACAGAATCATGATGATGTGAAGAAGCTGTTACTGTATGCTCTAATGTTCTAGCCGTAAATCCATGAAAACGAACACAGATATTACCTTCATCATCGCAAAGATCAATATCCAATTTATGAACTTTATCATTCGCTGTACTGCCAGCACTGTATCTTGCCAATACCCACATTTCTGGAAGACATGGCTGAAATATCTCTAACTTCTGCAATGTAAATGGAAGTGTAGATTTGCCTTGATATGCCGGGTTGCTTACCGTTCCTATCGTATAGCCTATCGCTACTTGTAAAGCTGAATCCATCATACTAGGATGCAATTGATATGATTCTTGATCAGGTAACTGACTCACAGGCATTTTAAGGCACGCCAATACGTCATGATCATTTGTTGCTTTTGTATAGACGACTTCTATTCCTTTTAAGCTGTCCCCTAATGCTATTCCATTTTTCTGTGATTGCTCATAAAATTGATTAGCACTTATAGGACTGATTGAATACTGATGTTGCAGATTAACAATGTCTATACCTACAGGCTGTGTATTGTCTATAATAGATGCTGATCCTTGACTATATACAAGGCGCTTTCTATTGGCTGTAGCATCGCTATAAATCTCAAAAGACAGTTCGCCATTGGATTCAACATATAGATCAATATGAGCTATGAATGGCTCGGCTTCCAGACGTAAAGGACTGGCCCACACGATATTTTTAAGTTGTATCATTTGATCTTCAGCAATTCCACCTACTGCTTCTGTAACCGCTATGCGTATCCATTCCAGATGCGCAACGCCTGGTAATACTTTATCACCTTGTACAATATGATCCCGGAAAAAGAACTCATTACCTGTAAAGGTAGAACTATATTTTTGTTTTTGCAAGTCTGACGTATTTCGGTGCATCAATGGATGAATAGATTCAACAACTACTGCTTGAGAAGAGGTGAATCCTTTTTGTTGTGCAGGCGTAGTCGGAACCCAGTATTGATTTTTGGCAAACGGATATGTTGGAAGCGGGATTCGCTGTTGTTCTTTTTTTGCAAAAATATCGCCCATATTACCGTCATATCCTTGTATAAATACTTCTTTTACAGCGAATAGATATTCAAGATAAGAAGGATCTTGTCTACCTTGTTGACACTTCTGAATACAGTCTTCTGCATACTTTTTGAATGACAGTTGTTCACGATTTTCACTTCGGTTCACTTGCCCAACAGTTACTTGAGGAGATTGTCCTTGCTCCAACCATTGCTGTAGACATGTAGTCAATTCTTGCTGATTGCGTACAATACAAGCCAAACGGTGATTCAAATGCTGTCTACCACTCAATAACGTGTAACTGATCGCAGCACAATCTGCTGTATGATTCATATTCCAATATAGTAATTGTTGTGCTTGTAAGCGTAATTGTTGCTCGGTACGCGCAGATAATACGATCAGATATCCAGCTTTGGATACTGGAGAAGGTTGCAAATGCTGTGGTGCTTCTTCGATCACCATATGAGCATTCGTTCCACTAAATCCAAATGAGCTAATCGCTGCACGTCGCACTTGACCGCTCGGAACTTCCCAATCTTTGGTCTCCGTATTTACATAAAAAGGGCTGTCTGCAAAAGAGATACCCGGATTACCATGTTCCAAATGTAAAGAAGCTGGAATTTGTTTGTTTTTCAGTGATAGCACTATTTTGAGAACACCGGCAATACCTGCTGCTGTCGCCAAATGTCCAATATTGGTTTTGATAGAACCGATTGCGCAATATTGTTGTTCATTGGTATAGGCGCTAAAAGCTTTTGTTAATGCTTGATATTCAATAGGATCGCCTAACTTAGTTCCAGTACCATGAGCTTCTACCATTTGAATATGAGCTGGATTAATAGCGAAAGAATCATAGACTTGTTGTTCTAATCTAGTCTGAGATTTGGCACTTGGTGCTGTTATTCCATTGGTTGTACCATCTTGATTAATACCACTTCCCTGTATTACACCATAGATATGATCTCCATCATCTATCGCTTCTTGCAGACGTTTTAATACTATCGTGCCTGCTCCTTCTCCGGGAACAAACCCGTCTGCTCTCTCATCAAATGTGTGACATTTTCCTTGAAGAGATAACATACCTGCCCGATTAGAATCGAGGTAAAATTGAGGTGTAGATTGGAGAAACACACCACCGGCTAACGCCATATTAATTTCATTTCCCCATAACGCCTGACAAGCCAAATGAATCGCAACTAATGAGCTAGAACAAGCTGTATCTACAGCAATAGCAGGCCCTTGCAAATCCAAGTAATAAGCAATACGGGCAGGGATAATAGACCCTGCTTTGCCCCAAAACGATTGAGGTGGTGGATTTTCACCGACTAATGTCTGATAATCACTGCTAGTGCAACCTACATAAACACCGCATTTTTGCCCTTTGATCGAATGACCTGCATAACCGGCATCTTCTAAAGCTTTCCATGATTCTTCTAAAAAAATACGTTGCTGCGGGTCCATATAGATTGCTTCTTGCCCTGAAATATTAAAAAATAGCGGATCAAATGTACTGATATCATCCAAAAAGCTACCTTGATCACAATATTGTTTATCCTTATCGTAATAGTTGGATAAATCCCAACGAGATACAGTTTGAATCAGATCTGTTCCTTGTTGTAAATGTTCCCACAATTCATCAGGAGTATTACAACCTGCAAAACGTCCACTGATCCCTATAATAGCTATAGGCTCATGCGAACCTCTATCCTGATTGGAAGACGGCACTGGATCATTCTGTGGTGAACCTTGATATTGCCATTCTTCTGGAATCGTAACTACAATTTTGCCGATATTTTCGCGATTTTCAATATTCCGATAAGCTTCTTGCAATTGATCAAATCTAAATAGTTGACCGATATGAGGAACAATTACTCCTTTTTCGATCCAATCTACCATTTCCTGATAATAATCTACTAATCGTTCAGGTTGCTCCAAGCTTAATTTTCTCAAGTCTAAGCTATAAAAAGATTGATTCGATCCCATCTGAGAAAGATCAATCGCTTTGGCACTTTTCAAAGCAGTCATCGCGATTTCGATATAACTTCCATTAGAAGCCAGACTATTTAATCCTTTTTGCAAAGCATCGCCTGATAAAGTATTCAGGATCATATCAACGCCTTGACCATTGGTAAGCTGTCTAATCTGTTGTTCAAAATCAACTTCTCTATAATTGATCACATGATCTACACCAATCGATAACAAATAGTCCAACTTGTGCTGTGAACCTGCTGTGGCATAGATTTCAGCTCCATAGTGTTTAGCTAGCTGAATAGCGATCAATCCGACTCCGCCAGTAGCAGTCTGAATTAATATCCGTTGTTTTGGCTTGATCTGTACTTTACGGAAAGCTGCAATAACTGTCATCGCTACAACGGGTAAAGAACAAGCTTCAGCAAAAGAAAGAGCAGATGGTTTGACAAATACTTGAGATGCTTTGCATGTAATAGCTGTTGCATGTGCGCCCATATGTTCACTCGCAAAAAAGACAACTTCTTCTCCAGCATGAATATGTGTAACACGATCACCAACATCAACCACAATTCCAGATGCTTCAAAGCCAGGAGTAAATGGATAAGGAGGCATCGTAGGATACATCCCTTTTACACTTAATAAATCACCAAAATTTAAAGAAAACGCGCGCGTACAGCGATACGAACTTCATCTTCTTTAAGTGCTGGTACTTCCTGTGCTTGAATAGATAATTCTTGGATATCGGACGGTCGGTGAAGTACAACTTGATAAAAAGATGAAGCAGAAACATTCTGAGCTTTGGTATAATTGTCTGAAAATGTATGATGTTCAGACGAAAAATGATCGGTATTGGAATCTTTTAACGTTTCGATAGACGTATCCAATTTTTGAGGTGTTGTATTCTTTTCAATCGTTGGTACCTGTTTATTCTCTTCAGACGATTCTTTTATAGTCTGAAGCATTTGTTTGAAATGAGCCGAATATTCTTCTAGCAAATACTCTACTAACAAATCAACATTGTTATAGTCAAATAATACCGTAGTCTGTAGAGATAATTGTCCTCGCTTATTGATTACATTCACCAAATGCACAGCAATAATAGAATCAACACCATATTCAGCAAAACTACTATTATTCTGGATGCGATCAGTACTTATTTTGAGATCTTCTGCTATACTTCCACGCACGATATCACTAACGAAATCGTATACAGACTGATCGGTTACAGCGTTAATATCAGCATGTTCTCCAGATTGTTGTGTTGGCGTATGTTGTGGTGGTGGAGTTAGAGGTACATCCACCTCTGGTATTGTATGTTTAGCATGAATAACAATTCCATCGCTTTGAGAAGCAATCACCTGTTGCTTGAACATAAGAGCTTCTGAGGCAGGATATGTAATCGAATGAAAACCTTCGCGTTTTAATATTTTTTTCCAGGAATCCGTGGATAATGCAGGTGAACCGCTAATACGCAAAGCTTCATCTTCATAAGCCCACCAACCTTCCAGTAATCCAAATGTGAGATGATTGATTAACGATTTATCTGTGATTTCATTCACAAGTAACATGCCATTTTTCTTAAGCGCTGTTTTCACAGTTTGTAACGTATGACGGATATTTTTTGTCGTATGCAGAACATTGCTCGCAATAATAAGATCATATGCGCCTAGATCTACATCCTGACTAGCAAATGACTTTTTCAAATCAATAATTTGATAGTTCAAATAAGGAACAGATGGGCCATATTTTTGTTCTGCATGCATCAAAAATGCTTTTGAAATATCACTGTAAACATATTCTTGGATATGATGTTCCCATACTTTTAAATGTTCAAACACCACTTCACTTGTTCCGCCTGTACCTGCCCCGATTTCTAAAATGCGTACTTTTTTGCCAGCTTGTGCACATTTCTCAACATAGGTAGACACAGACTCTGCCAGTACAGTATTAAAATAATCCGCAGTCGAATGATATTTGTAGATCCCTTCTACCAGATGCATAGATGATTCAGGAAACATAATTTCTGTAGCTAGTTTTTCTCCATGTAAAATCGAAGGCAAACTGCGTAACATGCGATCTACTAGCTTCACTTGCGCTTGAAGATCAGGATTTTGTAACCAGCTTGTCAGCTGTTGATCCCATTTCTCCCAATAGGTATTGACCATCTGTTTATATAAGTTCGTATCGATTAAACGATCGGTATCAACAGGTAAAAATTGAACTTGCGCTTGAAGCATAGCGATACTTTCGACTAACCATTTAGGATAAAACGATAGTATTCCTTTTTTCCAGACAAAATCTTTATCCAAGCAACCTACAGCATGCAATTGACACCATAATAATTGGATTAAAAGCTCATTGACAGCTTCCATTTGTTGATTCGCTGATTCCATCATCTTGAAGTTTTTCATGTCTGAGCACTCCTTTTTATTGCAACCCAAACAAAACGATTATTGATATACCATAATCGTTTTGTTGTTGTTCCATAATGGCAACTCTGGTTGTCCTATCGTCTCAATCATTACAAGTTGATCTAACGTATTGGTCAAAAGCAACTCAAGCGCTTGATTGGCTTCTGGTGGCTCAATAGATCCAATGCCTTTACTTGCCATACTTTGCTGTACTTCTGGAGATACAACCGATCCAACATTTCCCCAATAGCCCCAGTTCATCACTTTGACTGCACATGAACAAGACTGTGATAATTGGCGGGCAAACGCATCAATATACGTGCAACCAGCAACATAATTACTTTGTCCTGGTAATTTCATAAATGAATTCAAAGAAGAAAAGAATACAATAAAATCTAAAGATTCTTGAGTAAATACCTGTGCCATATTCACACTAATATTTAATTTAGGTGCAAGCCCTGTGCAAAATTGGTGTTCATCCATATTGGCTAGACTACGATCAGACAAGACTAGTGCAGAATGAATCACTCCATCAATATGATCATAGTGTTGCTTGATCTGTTGATATGCACGTTGCAATTGGTTCAGATCGGTAGCGTCTGCTGAAATGTATACTGGTGGTCTGCCTAATCGAGCCAAGCGATCTAGCTGAGCTTGAATCTGTGGATTTTGTTCTTTTCGACCTATCCATACAATATTTGCCTTGTACGTACGAATCATATATTCGCTCCATACTTCGCCTATTCCGCCCGCTCCACCGATGATGACATATACTCCGCCTTGACGATAGAGCGTAGATGTCTGGTTTTGCTCATATTCAACAGCAAGTAATTGTTGATGATACCATTCTTGATCACGAAATAGATAAGCGTTCCCTTGTGGATCAGGGGCAATTGATACTATATCTGCAACTGGAATATGTGCTTCGTTTTCTATATCCACAAGGCGAATCTGCCAGTGACTATACTCTTTGGCAAGTGATCCAATATATCCATGTAATGCAGCTTGTGCTGGATATATACTGTCAAATGGATCAAGCTGTTGTGCTTGATAAGTAATGACTGTTAGATGTAGCGACCGGCTTCCATAACCAAGTGCTAACAAACTTTTGACAAACCGAAAAAATAAAAGAATTTCTTTTTGTTGAGAAGCAATACTTTGTTGCTCCTGTGCATCTGATATCGATTCAGGTGAAGCAGACCAGATCACATGATCTATTTCGCTGAATATCGATAAACGATCGGTTATCTGATCGATCGATTGACCCGCATCTATATTGACTATATTCATATTGGGCATAAAGTCTGACCAGATTTCTGGCACATTATATTCAGTATTAATGTACACGATTGTTTCTATCGATTCAGACACATTGGTTGTAGGAATACTATCCATTAGCTCCCACACTGGAGTAAACATCATTGTTTCTGTATTTCTTGTAGCCAAAGTATCTATAGCATCAGCAGGCTGAATTGGAGCATGATGAGATTGCATACGACGTGTCACAAATTCTTTTAATCGTATACATACCATTCCTTGTCGATTACAAATATCAATATCTAACCTAGGCATAGAATCATTAGAATGACTACCTGCACTATATTGAATATGTGCCCACATCTCTGTATCACAATCCCCTAACACGTCAAGCCTTTGCAGAGCAAAAGGAAGCGATGGTGAGGTGATAGATCCATCAAACCCAGTCGTTAATCCTATAGAAGCTTGTAATGCCCCATCAAGCAATGCAGGATGAAGAATATACGGTTGAATAGTAGATTCAAATACATCTGGCAACGATAATTTGGCGATCAATTGATCGGTACCTACAGACACATATTGTATCGTCTGATGAGCTACACCATAAGATAATCCCATCGCTGCAAAAGCTTTATAACATTCAGCAGCAGACCATTTTTTTAACTGACAAGCTTGTTGAATAGACTGAATATCTAGCACTTGTTTGTGTAATGCGATATCGAATGTTGCTCTACCCTGACTACATAACAGCGGTTCTTGATGATCTTGTTCACTATAAATCTCATAACTCATGTCTTGTGCATGTTCTAATTGCAGATGAATATGCACTGATTTAGAAGCATGTTCAATAGACACAGGATTCGCCCACACGATATGAGTTAATGCAAAAGGCACAGGTATCTCTGTATCTAATCCCTTTGATAATGGCATAGAATGTCTGATCGCTTGCAAAGCCATTTCCAAATGAGCAGCTCCTGGTAATATCGGTACACCTTGTACTTGATGATGTTCTAAGAAAAATTCTGTTCCATTAAATATAGAAGTAAATGTTTGTTCTTGTAATCTTGAATGATTACGGTGTAATAAAGGATGAATATAGTCAGCTATCGAAGCAACTTGAGATTGTACTGATACATCCATATCAGATTGTATTGTTGCTGGCGTATACCAATATTTTTCTTTGGCAAATGGATAAACAGGTAAAGACATTCGCTGTGGTAATACATCATTCTCGTTATAAGCTAACGACCAATGGATATCTATACCTTGCACCCATAGTTCTAACAATTGAGGATATTTTCTTTTGCGAATCCATGTTGTGATCGTAGCTTGCATATCTTCGTCCGACCATTGCGCTTGGATTTGCTTGCTATTTGATGTGTCGCCTTTATACATGTTTGTAGATTTGTCGATAGAATGCAGACTTTGCTTCAATTCATCCTTCAATTTGTCTATAGATGACACGATAATAGCCAGACGATAATCCATTGCTTCACGCCCGACCTGCAAAGTATAAGCTATATCCGGTAATTGTTTTTCATTTATAGACGAACGTTCTAAGTATTGAAGTAACCGCTCCATAATTACCTGTAATCGTTCTTCTGTACGAGCAGACAATACAATAGCTACAGGAGGACTGTTGTAATCTTGCTGATCATGTAGTTGCTGGTGAACAAAGGCAGGCATATACTCTGCCACAATCAGATGAGCATTGGCTCCGCCTGCACCAAAAGAAGAAATACCTGCTATTCTCGGTATTTCTTCTTCATAACCATCCTGTTCAATTTGTGGTCTATTCCATGCTGTTAACTGTTGTTGAACATGAAAAGGAGTCTGTTCAAACTGAATATTAGGGTTCAATCGATTAGAATGAAGCGATGGTACTAATTGCTGATGTTGAAATTGTAATAAGATTTTACTTAATCCGGCTATCCCTGCTGCACTTTCGCAATGACCGATATTAGACTTGATAGAACCGATCGCACAAAATTGCGTATCTGTAGTATCCTGTGCAAATGCTCTTCTTAACCCTTCGATTTCGATAGGATCGCCTAAAGCTGTCCCTGTACCATGAGCTTCAATATAACTAATCATACGTGCATCTATACCCGATGTTTGTATAGCATCAGCAACCACTTTCGACTGAAGCGCTGGATTAGGAACCGTATAGCCTTTGGTTTTGCCACCTGCATTGATCATACTGCCTTTAATCACTCCATAGATATGATCCCCATCTTGTATCGCTTGCTGAAGAGGCTTTAATACGATAGCGCCTACCCCTTCTCCGTCTACAAATCCATCAGCAGATTCGCCAAAGGAACGACATTGTTCTCCAGGAGAAAGCATATTTTTTTCACATAATCGTGCATAGTGTACAGGATCTACAATCAGATTTACCCCGCCAGCAATTGCACAGTCACTGGTGCCACTGTACAAACTATCTAATGCTAAATGAATAGCTGTTAGCGATGATGAACATGCTGTATCCACAGCCAGACTAGGTCCTACAAAATTAAAACTATATGAGACTCGATTGGCTATAGACCAGTAAGATGATCCAGTAGGATAATTTCCGTTCATTACACCTACAAATACACCTACTTTTTGCGAATCACTTAATTGTTGCGGAATATAGCCGGCATCTTCAATACAAGAATAAGCAATTTGTAAAAATTGTCGTTCTTGCGGGTCCATTTGTTCTGCTTCTTTGGGAGAAATATAAAAAAATAAAGGATCAAACGTATCAATGCCTTTGATAAATCCTCCCCACTTGCTATAAGAAAATCCAGTTTGCCCTTTTTCAGAACGGTAATGATTTTGCCATTGCCAGCGCTCGGTAGGTATTTCGGTAATAGCGCTTTTACCTTGTTGTAGTTGATTCCAGAATTCATCCATATCATCGGCTTGCGCATATCGACCTGCTAGTCCAATAATAGCGATATCTGGTTGGCGTGAATCTGTTGATGCAGTTGATGTTATAGATTCAGTTTCAGGTTCAACTACTGACTCTGTGGTCACTGTAGAAGTATAAGGAATAACCTCTTCTAGCACATTTGCAGTTTCTATAGGATCAGTACTTTCTTCGGGATCTGACTCTACTTTCTCTCCCAACATCTTCATCAATGCTTGATAACGATTGGTAATAAAATACTCCACTAACGAGGCTATAGTAGAGTATTCAAAAAAGAGCACACTACTCACATGCTCTTCCATGACTTTATTCAGTTCATCTGTTAATTGAATAATTAAAATAGAATCCATACCGTACATTTCAAGTTCTTCACTAACATCTATACTATCGGGTTCCACTTCCAAAATCTGTCCAATGACTACTTTGAAGTGCTCCATACTTTTCTGTTTTACTAACTCTTCGGATTGTTGTGTTGTTGATGTCACAGTGACTTTGTTAGATACTTCTTGTGTTATTGCAGGTTGTTGGATCATTTTTGCTGCATCATGATGTTTAGGAATAGCAATCTCTTTTTTCTGACGAATAATTCCATCACTTACAGCAGTGATTACCTGTTGCCCTAGAAATTCAGTCTCTACCGTTGGATACGTAATCTGCTGATATCCTTCTTGTTCCAGTACATTGCTCCATTGCTTAGGAGTCAGCAACGGACAACCGGGAATACGCAATACGGGATCTTCATACAACCACCATCCTTGAAGCAGACCAAAAGTGACATGATTGAACAAAGAATATTCGATAATTTCATTAATGATGATTTGACCGTCTTTTTTCAATAATGCTTTGGCATTACGTAAAGTTAAACGAATATCTCGTGTAGCGTGCAATACATTCGTCGCTAAGACTATATCGTAACCACCTATATCAATCTGCTGATTCAGCATAGATTCTTCAATATTCAGAAGATGGTATGTTAAATAGTCGTAGTGAACTCCATAATGTTTGCGAGCATGGTTGAGAAAAGATTTGGAAATATCAGTATACGCATACTCTTCTATATATGCTGTATACGGTTCTAATCTGGAAAATAATAACGCACTTGTTCCACCTGTGCCTGCTCCTATTTCCAAAATACGCAATGATTTGGAATTGCTTTGCTGATTTACTTTCTGAATCTGAGCAATGACCTGATCTGCAACCATATGATTAAAATGATCTGCTATCTTATTATGCTTGTAGATTCCTTCTACCAAATCCATTGAAGCATGTGAAAACATCAAGTCAGTTGCTGGCTTATCACCATGTAAAATATCAGGTAAAGACAAGAGCATTGTTTCAGCTAAAATTACTTTGGCACGCATATTATCATCTTTTAACCATTGTTCTTTGTGTCCTGTCCAGTTGTGCCATACTTCATCAGCATGTAGCAAAGGAAACGAATTCTGATTAAAAACAGTTACCGTTTGTTGTAGCCATTTCATATACATTTGATTTGTTTTAGGAAGTAAATCTAATAGCTCTGCTATAGGCATATCTGCTGTATAGCCTATTTTTTGCATCTGCACATACAATAATTGAACAAGCCATTGATTTAGTTCATCTAACTGTTGCTGTTGATCATGTAGTTGTTCATTATCAGACATAAAGATCTCCCTTTTCTGATCATTGTACAATCATTAGTTCTTCTTCATTGATATGATACACATTGCGTTCATCTACTTGTTTGATTAGCCCTATCTGTTGACATGGAGAAACAAGCAACCATTCTAATGCTTGCATCGCTTCTTGAGGTTCGATCGAACCAATTCCTTGTTTGAGCATACGTTCACGATAGTTTCTTGATGCTACTGTGCCTACACTTCCCCAATATCCCCAATTCATGACTTTGACAGCACATGTCCAGCGAGTGGCTAGATATTGCGCAAAGGTATCTTTAAACGTACATCCTGCTGCATAATTACTTTGACCTGCTGGCTTAGCAAATGCATTGATCGAAGAAAAAAACAACACAAAATCAAGATTCGTTTTTTGAAATACGTGTTCTATACTGGCACACACATTCACTTTGGCTGTCAACGCCCCGCGAAACCGCTCTTCATCCATCTGCATCAGTGTATTGTCTAATAAAGAAATTGCTGCATGGATAACACCGTTAATCTGAGGATAACGCTTGATGATTTCTTGATAGACTCTTTCTAGATCATCTGGATCAGCGGCATCTGCACTGATATATTCAGGTGCTGTGCCATACTGTGCTAATTGATGTAAGCTGGCTTCAATCTGTTCATTGATATCACGTCTACCGATCCAAATGATCTTTGCTTGATAATGGCGTATCATGTACTCGCTCCATACTTCGCCGATCCCTCCTGCACCACCGATCACTATATACACACCATTTTTACGATAAGCAGTGTGTTGAATAGCTGTATACTGTACCGGAATAAGTTGCTGTTGATGCCACTGTGATCTACGATAACTAATCACATCGCCATCAGGATGAGGTAATAATGAAAAAACAAGTTGCCAGTCTATCGTCTCGGTCTCTTCAAGATCAACTACACGAAAATGCCAATTTTTTATTTCTTTAGCCAGTGAACCTATTAAGCCGTAAATGCTACTATGAATAGGTTTAATAGGTTCAGCAGGCGATACCCGTTGCGTATTCATAGTGACTATCGTCCATTCCAATACATGACGATCATCATGGTGTTGAAATAAACTTTTGATTAGACGAAAAAGCTGAATCACACCTTGTTCTTGTCCATATATAATCGCTTCACTATGAGTCACATCTGATGGAAGATCAGAAGCTATCCATACTATATGATCGATCTGACCATAAAGAAGTAACGACTGATAGATAGACTCAATATTCTGATCTGTTTTCCATTCCCAGCGTATAGCGTTCGGATAATTAGAAGAAAGAGCCGTCCACTGCATATCAGAACTTCCTATCACCAGCATTTTTTGTTGGTTTATTGCAGTATGATCTAGGCTTACAATTTCATCTACTGATAAGGTATCCCATACCGGTGCAAACATTGTTACCTGTTCAGGTAATTCAGTCAGTGCTGGTACTCGGGATGACTCTAATAATTGTCCTTCTAATGTTCTAGCTGTATATTTTGATATGCGTATACATAATTGACCCGAATCATTATAAAGATCTATATCTAACTTTGGCACTTTGTCTTGAGCACTACTGCCTTCGCTCCAACGAATACATACCCACATTGTCGTCGTACAAGCTTGAATATACTCTAACTCTTCCAAAGCAAAAGGTAACTGAGGTTTTCCTTTCAAATGTGTATCCTGTTGAGACATTGTAAATAAAATAGCAACTTGTAATGCCGAGTCGAGCATCGCCGGATGCAATATATAATCGGATAGCGTAGTTTCTATCTTCGCTGGCAGATTTATTTTGGCTACGGCTTGTTGCTTATCTATCCATACATGATCAATACCTTGATGACTATCACCATAATTCAGACCCCATTGATCCAGTTGGTGATAGCAAGTTGTAGCATCCCATTGTTGTTGTGTAGATAACTGCTGAAGTTCTTCAGGATCAATAGTGAATAGCTGAGATTCCGAATAGTTCTTCAGCGTAACCATGCCATGACCACATACAGAAAGACTAGAATCCTGATGCTTTACAGCAATCTCATAGCGTAATTGTTCCTGTGTTGCTGAATACAGATAGATGTGTACATCAATTGCTTGGTCTGTAACATAGATAGGTTGCGTCCATGTTACATGGTTCAAGACAAAGCCAGTTTGAACTTTCGTTAACATCCCGCTCGCTTTTTGAAGGGCGACAACAGCCATTTCCAAGTAAGCTACACCAGGTAGCACAGCAACCCCTTGTACCCGATGATCCCACAAAAAGAATTCTTCTCCTGTAAATGTAGATTGAAAAGCAATACGATCTGTTGTCGATTGATTTTGTTGTACCATCGGATGTGAAGTCATCTCATTTTGTATCGATTTTTGCTTTGTTTTGGTATTGGCTTGCAGTCGAAATGTAGTACGTTGAAAGGCATATAAAGGTAAGCTCACTTTGGTGTAAGATTGATTTTTGTAAAATACATCCCAGCGAATATCAATACCATGTAGCCACAATTGTAATAACTGTTCTGTATAAGAACCGTTTAAATGGATAACACATTGTTTGTTAGTTATCATGTGATCTGCAAATAGTTCTTCTCCCAATGCAGATGACTCATCCTCTGTATACAACAGGTGTGACAACCAGTCAAAAGGATGATCTATTTCAATAAGCGTATGATTATGCGCATAAAGTATAGAATAATCATGTTGCTTATTGATTTGATTTGGTTGTTGCGACAATGAATGGGCTATACGCTCAGCATCCAGATTAGTATGCATAATAAGTTCCAATGCTTCTTGCTTGCTAAGCATCTCATCATCTAATAAATCTATACATTCTTGCCAAGCTTTATGATCAAAAGTATATTGCTCGGATAAATTCCATTTTTGTTTCAATTTGCGTAAGGAATACACAATACTTAACAGTATTATCATATTAATCGGAGCGATTGGATAATCACATGTCATTGGTTTATCTTGAATCATCCATTTTATAATATCGATTTTATATTTTTCTTGTATAATCTTATTCCATTCTTCTAGCAATGATCTAAACGTGTACTGATGACTGTATAACGTTTTAGCTTTGCTGATATGTTCTTGTTGAATAAGTGATATCTGCTCATATTGCGCAAGTTCTGATAATTGATTAGATAGATATTGAACATATGCAGCATCCCATACTAAAGGTGCGATATAGGTATGATTCCCTGTATATAAAGGAATAGAAGGACGCTTAAGCACCATCTCTTCTTGATTTGCTTGATGAAGTAACAGATTCATAATCGTTGTAATAGGTAAAACCTTACTAATAGCAAGACCGATCCATGTTCCTTTTCCAAATGCAGTCACGAGTTCTGGTAATGTACTTAATTCGATTAACGTACATGCATAACTGTATCCGCTTATAAATGTATATAATTCGATATCTTTATCAAGCCATACTTCTTGATAATAACCTTCAGTTTGATTAGGATCTTGGGTAATCTGTCGAAGAATATTTAACGTTTCTTCTTGTTTTTGCTTATACAGAGAACTATAGATAGAACTTGATTGAATATCAGCATAACCTCTCCAAGATAAGCATGTTGTATCCAAGCTCCAATACGGTTGATCTGCTTTGATAATATGAGAAGCAGCCGTTTGTAGCCATTTTTTGATATCACTGATAGAAGATACGATACTGCCTACTCGATAAGCAAAAGATTCTCTGCCATGTAAAAGTGTTCTACATATATCGTGAAATGAATACTCTTTTTCCTCGATATGCTCGATCCAGTTTTTCCAATGGTCAATCAATTGCTGAAGACTTTGAATCGTTTTGGCAGATAATACAATGAATTGAGTGACAGGTGTAGGGAGTGATGATTCTACAACCTCATGAACAGGAACAGGTATATATTCTTCCAACAAAATATGAGAATTAACACCGCCAAATCCAAAAGAACTTACTCCTGCTCGCAAAGGTTGATCTGTATCGATTCGTTCCCATACACTACATTTTGTAGTGACTTGAAATGGAGTAGAGTCAAAATCGATCATCGGGTTCAGTGTTTGGATATTTAGAGAAGCTGGTATCTTTTGGTGCTTCATCATCATTAACACTTTAATGATCCCAGCCATTCCAGCTGCACTTTCCAGATGTCCGATATTGGTTTTGACCGAACCAATCTGACAATATCCATTATCTGAAGTATCTGTACGAAAAGCTTGAGTTAAAGCTTCGATCTCTATCGGATCGCCTAGCGATGTACCAGTACCATGAGCTTCAACATAATTGATAGTCGATGCTTTTACACCAGCAGATTGATAAGCGGCTTGAATAACTTGTTGTTGAGATTCCATTTTGGGAGCAGTTAAAGAAACGCTTTTCCCGACATGATTTACAGCCGATCCCCGAATCACTCCATAGATATGATTCTCATCTGCTATCGCTTGATCTAGTCGTTGTAACAAAAGGACTGCAACCCCATCGCCAGGCACATACCCATTCGCTTGTTGATCAAATGTTTTGCATTGACCATCTGAACTAAGCATTCGAGATTGAGCAAAAGAAACATATTTCATAGGATGAAGATTTAGATTCACAGCCGAAGCGATAGCATAATCACAATCACCATGAATTAATGCACGTCTGGCTTCATGGACAGCCACCAGTGATGAAGCACAAGCTGCATTAATAGGCATACTTATCCCTTTTAAATTCAAAATGTATGATATTCGGTTGGTTAACAGACTTTCATATGTACCTAGACAAGCGTAACTATCGATGTCTTGCTGATCCAGACTGCTGATCTCTTGTAAATAATCAGCCGACATAATACCTGCATAGACCGAAGTGATTTGTTGTTGCAATAGTGACAATGAAATACCTGAATCTTCAATACAATGCCATGTTTCCTCTAGCAATAATCGTTGCTGAGGGTCCATGTTGTTTGCCTCACGTGGCGAAATATTGAAAAACCGATGATCAAAATCATACACATCATCGATCGCTCCACACCATTTACTATTGGTTTTGCCTGCTTCCAGTACATCGGCAGAGTAATAGTCTTGAATATTCCAACGATCCGCGGGGATTTCTTGAATAGAATTGACTCCTGCTTCGAGATTGTTCCAAAATTCCTCATACCCATTCGCACCAGGAAAACGACAAGATATCCCTACAATAGCAATATCGGCTCTTTTCGATTCCATTACTCTTCACCTCCGTCAAATTAAGGTTTCATAATACCTGCAAAACGAAGCAAATAGGAAAACGATGGTGACTTATCACTATATCCCGATGTTGTTAGCATTTGAGCTTCTAGAAGATTGGGACAACGACCCATCCGGCGAAAAGCCGCATTGCGTAATTTGATAAACGAACTATTTTTAACAAACCAGCAGAACGTGTGGGCTGTACTATTTTGCTGAATTAATTTTACATATTTACGTCTTTTCTTTTCATAAGAACGCAACATCGACTCCGAATAATTTTCAGTCGATAATGCTGTAGTCAACGTTTCACTAAGCTCCATAGCACCTTGAATCGCCAGATTCATTCCTTGCCCCAGTGCAGGACTTAATGCATGACAAGCATCCCCCAACAGAACAGCTCCATCTACCGCCCATTTATCTGTATCTAGATAAAATGCCGGAATCGACTGAACTTGTTTAAAATCTTTTATCTGTGTTAATTCTTGCTGAAGATGCGGACAAAGCGATAGCAGTAATTGGCGTAACGAATCAATCCCATCATCTTTGATACTCTGCCACAGCTCTTTACGAAGTGCGAGATATACACGTGTACGCTTATTAGGCAATGGAAATACTCCACAGCTTACGCCACTTCCAAAAAAGAAACTGGCTTCTGCTGGTGGATCTTCGTCCATATGAAAAGTAAAAGCAAACATTTTAGCTTTTTTCTCTTCGTAAGGATATAAATGGTGTTTGAGCCCTAACTGTTCTCGAATCTTCGACTTAATGCCATCTGATCCTACTACAACTTTGCTATGAATAGTCATTGGTTCTCCATCGGTTGTTGCTTCTAGCCCGATGACTTTTCCATTATCGTATAATAGCTGTTGAGCATTCACTCCAGCATAGAAGTGAACATTAGGAAGCGCGATTGCTGCATTAAATATACTTTCATGAATTTTATGATGATCTCCATTTAGTGCGTATTGAATAGGAATATCCATCGTACTGTAATCTCCTGAAAAGCAGCGTATTCCGCCTACTGTTCCATAATGAACTTTGGTGACTAGCGCGCAGTGTTTACGAATTTCCGGAAGAACATCCAATCCTTTTAACAACTCTATCGTCACCGGCTGTAGAAAATCTCCTTTAGGGATAGGCTTAAATTGTTTTACCCGTTCTACTAGAGTCACATCATGACCTTTTTTGCCCATCGCCAGAGCTAATGAGACACCTGCTATTCCACCACCGACAATCAATACATCTGTATTTATCTGCATTCATTTGGCTCCTTCGCGCTAGAATAAGTTGTAGTTAAAAGCTATGAAGCAAGCGATGATTTAATAAATCGGCAGTCTCTTTCATTAACTTGTCTGCGATTTGGTCTACATGTCTTTGTTGCCAGTGCTCTAGCAGAGTACCTTGTACCCACTGATTAAAAGCACCTAATGCCGGTCCGCAATAGACTTGATAATCTACTTTGGAGTCCCGATCACCACGTAATGCCAATTCGGTAGAATACGTAAAATACCATTTGAATAATAACGCCATTTTGGCTTTTGGATTACGCTCTGCACGCTCAATCTCTTGTGCACTGTACGTTTGTTTAACATCAGCATAAATATCGGTAAAACTCTTTTTGAAATATTGTTCTTGTAACCTTGTTTTCGTCTTCTCATCTATCTCTTCAATGGCATTATACTGGCGATATAATTCATACAATTTGTTTGCACGTGCCGGGAAATACAATCCCTTTTTTAGCACCTGCACTTTAGCTCCCAATTCGAACATTTCTCCAGCAGGTGCATATTCGGTATCCTGGACATTGATCTGCTGAAGCAATTCTTTGACCATCGCACTGGTTCCGGCTTCGACCGTGCATTGATTAATCGATCCTGTCAAAATAAAGTCGGCTCCCATCACGAACACCGCCGCTGCTGCTTCAGGTGTACCGATCCCTCCAGCAGCACCTATTCTTATTTTTCGGCGATAGGAGTACTGCTTCATGATTGCTGTTCGAAGGCTTAACAACGATGGCAACAACGTCATCATGACTGCACTATCGGTATAACCCCCTGAATCTGCTTCTGCACAGATATCATCTGCCATCGGGATCTGTTTTGCTAAATGAGCTTGTTCTGCTGTAATATGTCGGCTTTGTACCAATTGATCGAGTATATGTTGAGGCGGCGGGCTCATAAATAAAGTCGCTATCTCTGGACGTGAGCATTTAGCAATAATGCGATGAGCTGTTTTTATTTCACTGTTCGAACCAAGTGATAATCCAGATACACGATAATACACAAGCGCTGGTGTTATCGTTAAAAATCCTTTGGCTTCTATAATATTCACTTGATGTTTTAACAAAAGTTCAACCAATTGTTGTTCCATATCTGGTTGAACTTGATTATGTAAAAAGTTAACCCCGTATGACTCTCTATGCTGAAGAGTTTGCTGGATAGCAATAATGTCTGCTTCAATCCGTTCCATCGTTAATCCACCGGTTCCTAGAAAAGCAAGGCAACCGTAGCTAGCCAATGTACTCACCATAGATACAGACGCTATGCCGCCATACATTCCCCCTGCAATATAAGCCAATTTAAGATTGTATTCCTTTTTAAATTCATTACAACCCAGTGTAGAAGCATCATAACGAGGTGCTGTTGATGCATGTACTTTGTCTGGTTGTTCTACCGTATCTTCTTCTACAATTAATGGGCTGGCATCCCGCTGAATCGCTGCCACCATATTAGTGACTGCTTTTCCAGGGCCGACTTGGATAATTTCGTTTACTTCTTTTCCCATCAGATAACGTATACTATCTGTCCACTGTACTGACGAAGTGATTTGTTGAACCATACATTCATGCAGATTGTTGGATTGATAAGGTCTAGCATATACATTTGAAATAACAGGAATAGTAGGCATATTGAAATCAAATTGATCCAGATACGCTGCAAATTTTTGCTGTACATTTGCCATATATCTAGAGTGAAATGCTGCACTGACTTTGAGCATTACATAGTTCGTAGCCCCCTGTTGTTCAAATATCGCTTGTGCTTGTACCAGATCATCTTTAGGACCAGAGATCACAATCTGTGAAGGAGTATTGAGATTCGCTATATCGATAGTATGGAATCTGTGCTCTTTGACAATTCGTTCGATATTGCTCTGATCTAATCCGACAATCGCTGCCATTGCGCCACCGCTAGCTTCTCCCATAAGTGCGCCCCGGTATTGTACGATTTTTAGACCTGTTGCAAAATCAAACACCTCTGCTGCTAGTAACGCATTAAATTCGCCTAGACTATGTCCAGCCACGTAATCAGGAATGTTATTCTTTTTGATCATGTTGTAATACATCAGTGCATTTACGACATATAGTGCAGGTTGAGTAAAAGCGGTATGTCCGATTTGTTTTTGAGGATCGTTCAGACAAAGTTCTTCAATCGAATAACCAAGAATTTGATCAGCTTGAGCAACCAAATCTGGAAATTCAGCAAAATATTCTTTGCCCATACCTTTAAATTGTGAACCCTGCCCTGGAAATACATATGCTCTCATAAGCTTTTCTCCTCCTTGTGATTGAGACGGTACAGATGAATAAGGTGTTGAATCATCATCACTATTTATTTGATTGCACAGACGCTCTATATTCACCATCTCATCTCCAGCAGGTGCTAGTATGCTTGATGTAGACGATAACGAATAAGTATCTAGATTGCGTTTGACCAGAGCTGATAATGTACCACCAGGGCTACTGTCGATATACAGATGTGACCCTAAAGATTCACTCTCTCGAACAGTTTGTTGAAATAAAATAGGTTGCCTTGCTACTTGCCAGAAATGATCAGGTTGAATCGCTGTAACGAGACCTCCTTGCATACAAGACAAATAAGGCAATGTTGGCTTTTGAAATGATATCGTTTTTAAAAATGATAAATAAGATGGCTCTGCTGAATCAATCGCAGATGAATGAAAAGCAAACGATACAGGTAATAGCTGACAAGCAATCGATTGCTGAGCCAGATAGTTCTGAATAGATGCTAATTTCTCTACAGGTCCAGAAATAACAAAATGCCCATCATAGCTGACGGACACCAGTGTACAATATTGTATTTGTGGTAGTTGATCATAGATAGCAACAGAAGATAACACAGTTAACATAGACCCGGACGAACTATATTGTTCAAAGCATTTTGCTTGCTGAATAACACATGTAAGAGCGGTAGGAGCATCGAATACACCTGCAATAGTAGCCGCTGCAAATTCACCCAGGCTACTGCCTAACACATAATCGACTTGGATACCGCGTGTGATTAATACTTGTGCCAATGCATATTCAACCATAAAAATAGCGGGATGAGTTAGCAACGTACGTGTGAATTGCGGACTATTCCGAAACTCATTATTGTAAATCGTATGTACAATAGAAATATCTATCATATCTATCACTATTTTGTCCAAATCAAGCATGATCTGACGATACTGCTGATCTTGATCAAATAACTTTTTTCCCATTTGATAATATTGAGAACCTTGACCAGAAAACATAAGTACGTTTTTTTTATTCATCTGCTACCTCCCGTCTATGTTGGTTGATTGGCTTGATTTTGAGACCAAAACGCCCTCGAAGGCATAGCTCTCCCAGGTCGTCTACTGTTATGTACACTACGAAATTTTTTACATATTTTCTTTTGATTTTATGTAACGTGCCGAAACAACGATTAGATATCATCAAAAGATTCGCTATAATTAAAGATAAAATAACTTGCCTGTTAAGTAAATGTCTTTTTGTGTAAAATGGGTAACTTAAAGCGATTTAACATTTGATGTAAACTTAATAATACCTAAATAAAATTCGATATTTTCTATATCCATTTATTTGCATATTATGAAAAAATAATAGTTTTAGTATGTTAGTTAACAATATAAGACAAACGATTGTACGTGTCAATAAGCAGCAAAAGTGAACAAAAAAACTGACCCTTTGTATAAAGGATCAGTTGGTTATCAAATCTATTGATTGCTTATTTAGATAGTTCGAGATAGCGTTCTACTTGTGCAACTACTTCATCGATAGATGAACCTTCTACACTAACGATCGGGAAATCATACAATCCTGTATCGCCATCATTTTGGACACGAACTACACCAACATCGTATCCTTTAAGTTCTTGATCACTATTTACAAGATCAACTTGATGACCTTTTCCTTCCAATACTTCTTTAATATCGTCAAATGGTTTTTCGACAGCAATTTTAGCCATGATGGTAACCTCCAAAAATGTATTTTTTAATGTTAGCTTGTTCTATTCTATGATTCACCAACTATATGTATAATGAACCATATTGCACAATTTGTTATGATTATAGAGTGTTTATTTATCCTTTTTCCGCCATACATTTGATCACTTAATTCAGTAAGGAGCATACTATCTTGCAACTATTATTTCAAAAAGAAAATCAACTTTCTGTATATGAGACTAATGAATTTTATAATGAAAAAGGATGTTTTCGGATTCTTCAATTTGCTAATGAAGACATACAAGGTGCGATTGATCTTCAGCATCCTGATCGGATTCTATTTGAGTATCCGCGTGCTATGATTCATCTAATGGAGCTTAACAATTCAGAGTTTCAAGATGTCTTTGTTATCGGGCATGGCATAGGAACGATTGCGAGTCACTATCCGACCAAGTCATTTCGCATTGCTGAAATAGATCCGCTGGTGCTTGAGCTAAGTCAGACTTATTTTCATTACACACTGGATAATGTCCAGATCGGAGACGGAAGAGTATTATTATCGGCTGAAAATGATCACCAGTATGATTATATTATTTTAGACGCTTTTACGACAGCAGGCACTCCTCAACATTTAATCTCTAGAGCGTTTTTTCAAATGACCGCTACCAAGTTACATGATACAGGATATTTGATGATTAATCTGATTGGTAAAGCTAATCATGATCGGATCATTAATGCGATATACACTACATTGTGTGAAGTGTATACGTATATCGAATGTTTTGCTCTTCCGGCTGAAGGAACATCTGATACGCAAAATATGATTATTATAGCCGGTCATCAACCTATAAGTTATCAAGGTCGTCATATGGCTGGTTTTGAGAGCAAGTCACTTGGACAGGGTTATATTATTGAAGATGAATAAAAGTGATAGATACACCAAAAAAGGACCTGCTCAATTTATGATAGCAAGTCCTTTTTATTTATTTCTACCCTACTGATAGTCATGTTAATATGAGCCTAAATCTTAGCATGCTGAGTTTCACTACAATCTTCCGTTACCCTTCAAATTAAGAACTAGGCTGTGTCCATACTTCATTAGCTGTTTCAATCACTAAGCGAATCTTATCCCATTGTTCTTCTTCGGTTAACATATTACCTTCCTCTGTGGAAGCAAATCCACACTGGGTGCTTAGACAGAGTTGGTTAAGATTAACTACTTGCGCGGCTTCGGCTATTCTGGTTTTGAGCATTTCTTTACTTTCAAGTCCTCCATGCTTGGTCGTGACCAGGCCGAGTACTACAAATTGATCTTGAATAAAGCGCAATGGCTCAAATCCTCCAGAACGTTCATTATCATATTCAAGAAAAAAAGCATCGACTTGTGCCTGAGCAAATAAAGTCTCAGCAATCGGTTCATAACCACCTGCAGCAAACCATGTTGAGCGCAGATTGCCCCGACATACATGAAGTGCAATCACCATATCATCTGGACGATAAGCTATACTTTCATTGATTAAGCGTACATAGTCTTCGGCTAATTGATCTGGATCAAGTCCTCGACTACGCAAGTGTACCCGATGTCTACCACTACACAGTGTTCCCCATGTAGTATCATCTAATTGTAAATAACGACAACCTGCATCATAAAACGCTTGAATCGCTTGTTGATAAACTTTGATAATATCAGCAAACAACTCTTCTTGATCAGAATACACATCATTGCCGTTATAATGCTCTACAAAATGAAATAATGCCGGCGAAGGAATCGTCATTTTGGCAATATGATCTCCTGCTAATTGTTGCAATTCACGAAAGTGCGCTAACATGGGATGATGTGCAAAAGAGATTTTATCTACAATTTGAAAACTTTCTGTGCGTGTTTTGCTATCTTGTCCACCTGTCCCCTGATTGAGATAGATCTTCTGAGTACCTTGAATACCGAGAAAGAAATCTAGATGCCACCATGAACGATGAAATTCTCCATCTGTAATCACTTGCAATCCCAAAGCTTTTTGCTTGTCTACCAATTGAGCAATTTCTGCATATTCGATAACCGATAATTGCTCGGCATTCATTTCACCTTGTTCATACTGTAGACGAGCATCTTTCAGATCGTCCGGTCTTAAAAAGCTTCCAACAATATCATAGCGAAAAGGAGGCTTGTTTCGTTTGGTACCAATGACTGGATTGAGCATAGAATCCTCCTGTATAAGTGTAATCATAATAAGAACTGGTTCAGATCAAGTAAGTTCTGAGAAATCATATCATTAAGTAATTCGATATATTGAGCTGTTATTTCACTAGGTTGTCGATCTTTATGAGCAATCCAGCCAATCGTTACTGTTTCATTGGTTTCAACAGGTATCGAGATTAACTGATGTCCATTAAGTTCAGACACAAGAATACCTGTCCCGATCGTATATCCATCTGTACCCATTAATAGATTAGACAATGTAGCGCGGTCGCTTACTTTAATACTTTTTTCATTGCTTCGAATACTGAGCATTTCTTCAGAAAAGTGTAATGAATTGTTAACTCCCTGTTCAAACGTAATATACGGAAAGCCAAGCAAGTCCTCCATCTTCACTGTTTCTTGATTAGCTAATGGATGTCTGCTATGAATCAGAATATGTGGACTCGTGTTAAACAAAGGGGTGAATTTCAGATTACCATCACTAAAAAGCTTATTCATCACTTTGAAGTTACGTTCATTAATATACAAAATGCCGATATCACTACGCAGAGAACGCACATCTTCAATAATCGGATACGTCTGTGTTTCTCGTAAATGAAAACTGTATTCATTTACATCACTTTGCTTCATCAATTTGACAAACGCATCTACCACAAACGCATAATGTTGTGTAGATACCGAAAAATGAATTTGTGTACGATTTTTACCATGATACCGGTTTTCGATCAGTTCTGTCTGCTCAATGATCTGACGCGCATAACCGAGAAACTCCATTCCATCGATAGAAATACTAATTCCTCGATTGGTACGATCAAAGATAGTAATGCCTAACTCATTTTCAAGTTCTTTAATCGCGTTGGAAAGGCTCGGTTGAGAAATAAAAAGACGTTTGGCTGCTTCATTCATCGAACCGCAATTCGCAATTTCGATCGCATACCGTAGCTGCTGCAATGTCAACCGTATTCCTCCTTATCCATCCTTTTTCAATATAATGATACGTTACTTTGATTCAGATGTTATATTTCAATCTAATCGTAGCATATATGTTCAACTCCAAAAAATCAAAACTTTTGGTTATCCGATAATCTATGTATTTCAGAATATAACAAAAAGCAGTTCTTCCTCATGACAGGCGAACTGCTTTTCTATCGTTATAAAGCTTGATCAATACGTGTATTTTCTTCCAAATCACGATATAACTTGCGTTCGATATCTTTGGCTCTCATTGGTTTGCCATAATAATATCCTTGAATTTGAAAACAACCTAGTTGAGATAACATTTCTACTTGCTCTGCCATCTCTGCACCTTCGGCAATCACGTTCATATTCAATTGCTGAGCTAATTCGATAACTGAACGAACTACTGCTACATTTCGTGGATTGGTTCCGATATCATAGATCAATGAACGATCGATTTTTATAAATTGGAATGGAAAACGGGTGATTGTTCGTAATGATGAATATCCTGTACCAAAATCATCGACAGCCAACACGACGCCCATATCTACAATCGATTTGCACACTTTCAAGATTTGCTCTTCTTCTCGAATCGCTTCGCTTTCTGTAAACTCTAGACATAACAGATGAGCTGGTAATCCGGTTTCTTTAAGGATAGCCTCTACTTTGTTAGCAAAGTTAGGATCGCTTAATTGACTAGCGGAGACATTAACAGATATTTGTAAATCTGTATGCCCTGCTTGAATCCATGCGGCGGCTTGATAAGCAGCTTCTCTCATCACCCATTCTCCAATTTGACGAATCGTTCCATTTTGTTCTGCAATCGGAATAAAATCGACAGGTGAGACAATCCCCAGATCAGGTGAACTCCATCGTAACAACGCTTCTACTCCAAATACTTGTTGAGTACGACTATCGACTTGAGGTTGATACACAAGAGAGAACTCTCCAAGACTTAGTGCATTTTCTAAACCTTGTTGTAATAATAGATGCTTTTCAGCTAATCTTTTGAGCTGTTTGGTAAATATATGATATTGGTTGCGACCGGAACGTTTGGCTACATACATCGCTGTATCTGCATGACGCAGTAACGTTTCCGAATCTTCCCCATCATCAGGAGAAATACTAATACCGATACTACAAGAAACTCTATAATATTTGCCTACGATAACGACCTGTTGTTCAAAAGCATGTATAATCTGATTCGCAATATCGATCGCCAACTGCTCACCTTCTCCTGGAGCGAGTTCAATCATAATAGAGAACTCATCCCCACCCATACGAGCTACAACAGCATGAGGAGGTACATATTCTTGTAAAAGCTGAGCGACGTGTCGTAACAAAATATCTCCAGCAGAATGACCCATCGTATCATTAATCCATTTGAAATGATCCAAATCAATCTGCATCACAACCACTTTAGTGCCATCTTCATTTGCTTTATCGACAGCCATCCATAATTTGCGATTAAATTGAAAGCGATTAGACAGTCCTGTTAGTGGATCATTGTAAGCTAATTCGATCAACTGGGCTTCATTCAATTGTTGCGCTGTAATATCACGCACTAATAGATAACAATACAGTTCCCCATCAATCTCCAAAAAATCATTATTCACTTCAACAATATAGGTCATCCCTGTTAAATTACGTATTTGTACTTGAGAGTTCTGCAATATCGTACGATTCTCAAATGCTTTTTTTAACCGTTCCCGGTAATTATGTTTATCTTCATGCTGAATCATAGCAAAAATATCAATCTCGCCTTCCGATTCATCGACAGCCGCCAATAAGCGAAAAGCAGGATTAGCTTCCACTGCAATTCCATTTCGATTCATCAGAGCAATCCCGCTACTCGATAATGTAAATAAAAGCTTATAGCGGCGTTCTGCTGCTGCCAAAAAGTTATATTTATGCATGGCAATATGCAATGTTACAGCTAAGATCACACCTGAATAAGCCGGTAGACTTGCAATTGGAAAATAGGGGGTTTCTTTATAAATCGAAGTAATTACGAAAGTGATCACTAACCATAATGCGGCTAGAATACTTCCTCGCATAATGGTACCCATCATGCGCTTCTCACGCTGATACATTAAAGAGCCATTCATTTTGCGATAAGTAAGTGCGACAAATGTAATAAGGGTAGTTAGACTATAAAGAGCAATAACAATAAACATCAAATCAAACGAGAGTGAACGATCTTCCACTCGCCAGTATTTACTTTGAGTAATCGTAATATTAAAAAGGTACGGATACACATTAAGTAAAGGAATACCTATTAACGGAATACAAGCCATAATATGAACCATATATCTAGGAATACGCAAGTGACTCAAATTAGCAAAAAAATAAATCAGCAATGTCATCGCTAAAAATGAAAGATTATATCCTAGAAAAGTAAAGGTAAGTTGTCCGTATTGAAATTCTAAGGTATGCATAAGAAAATCGCTTAAAAATATTAAACCTAATGTAAACATAACCATCATCGTTAATCGATGCAAAGAATGTTTGGGATTTCTCAAAATAACATTGATCGCTAAAGTAGTAAGAAATAAAAAGGGTACAAACAAACTGATTACACTAATCACAAAAATAAACATAATCGTATCCTCCAACCTAACGTCACTTATAACGTTATATCTTAAATATCGAACAATTTAGACAAAAAGATTAGTGTTAAAAGTGATCTTCGAATAACTTTTAGATTATTCTTAATGATTCATATCCTTATTTTCTAAATAAGTAAATTTATGTATAATATTTTTGTGATTTGTATGATCAATCTAAAAAAAGCTACCTCCTTATATAGAGGCAACTTTTTTAGATTATGAATTTAAAATAGTGCGTTATTGTACTTTAGTTTATGAAGTAGCGGTTGGTCTTATAATGATTTCATTGATATCTACTTCTTGAGGTTGCTCAATCGCATACAAGATCGCATTAGCAATAGCGCTAGCCGGGATCGAAATACGGCGGTATTCTTTCATTTCGGCACGAGCTTGCTCATCCGATATATGATCAGCTAATTCAGATTCAGTGACACCTGGAGATACAAGAGTGACTTGAATATGTCCACCTGATTCTTGACGCAATCCTTCTGTAATAGCTCGTACTGCAAATTTGGTAGCGCAATAGACTGCTGCTGTTGGACTTACTTGATAAGCCCCTACAGAAGCGATATTAATAAAATGCCCTGTCTGTTGCTTTTCCATAACAGGTAATCCTGAAACAATACCATGTAAAACACCGCGAATATTCACATCAATCATTTGATTCCATTCTTCCACTTTGTAACTGTGAAGTGGAGATAATGGCATAACTCCAGCATTATTGATAAACACATCTACTCGTCCGAATTTTTGCTGGGCAAAAGCTACAAACTCGTGCATCTGTTCAAGGTTAGTGACATCCAACGTACAATATTCTGCTTGTCCGCCTTCTTCTTTTAATTCTTGGACTACCTTTTGTAAACGTTCTGTTCGTCTTGCTCCGAGAACTACCGACGCTCCTGCTCTACATAATACACGTGCTGTCGCTTCTCCTATTCCGCTACTTGCTCCCGTAATCAATACTACTTTATTCAAGATTGTATCCATTTTGTGATCCTCTCCTTTGCTTGATCCTAGTGTATAATGAAAGAATTCTATGACATAGATGGGCGTTTATCCTAGGATTCATTATCCCTGTCTCATCTGGACAGATATTTATAAATATGCTTGGTAGGAGGTCACTATGTTAGAAGTGGATCGTCAATCAGAATTAGGAGATTTTCTAAAAAATCGTCGTGCCCGAATATTGCCTGCACATGTTGGATTACCGGAAAATGGACGTAGACGGACTCCAGGGTTGCGTCGTGCGGAAGTGGCTATGCTCGCTGGAGTAAGTGTAGATTGGTATACGTATCTGGAACAGGGACGCGATATACAAGTCTCTATTCAAGTGCTAGAAAGTATCGCTCGCGTTTTACAACTAGACGAATTTGAGCGTAAACATCTTTTTGTGTTAGCCCATTGCCAATTACCACCTTATATACATCCACCTCAATTGCAAGTTAGCGATACAGTGCAACGCTTTTTAGATCAATTAGGTCATGCACCTGCTTGTGCTATTGATCCAAAGTTAAATGTCCTATCGTGGAATAAAGCTTTTTCAGTCGTATATGGAGACTATAGCTATTTGAACGAACAGGATCGGAATCTACTATGGCGAACCTTTACTTCTACTGAATTTATTGCTCTCAAAGGATCACAGTGGAAAGAACACGCCCTTCGCCTTGTCGCTCAATTTCGTGCCAGATATGCTCGTTTTATCGAAGATCCCTGGTATACCGACTTTGTGATGAATTTGCAAAAAGTAAGTGAACCTTTTCGCGAGTTATGGGAATTGCATGAAGTATTAGATGCGCCAGAAGGTCGCAAAATTATTCTTCATCCTCTTGTCAAAGAACTTGCATTTGAACATATTTCTTTTCAATCTTTAGATTCTCCTGATATACAAATTCTTGTTAATATAGCTTTACCTGAATTTGATACTGCTCGTAAACTGGCAATACTTATAGATCAGAAGTAGTATCAGACTGCTTCTGATCTATGGTATAGTCGGTTATTTTTGTTGTTGTATAATTGTAGAGGGTGTGTTTTTCTTTTTTTCGATTAAGCGTCGAAAGTATGGTTTTTTGAGTATGATGCGATAACATTTCTGGTTTTCTATCGTGAATTTTTCATATGTTGAAATATTTATTTAGGTAGTTTTATAAAGTTATTATTGTCCAAAAAGTTTTGAATTTTGCCAATCGTTCCTTCATTGTAGAAAAAAGAAAAAGCAACGGAAATAGCTTATATTTAGCCATTTTCGTTGCTTTTTGAGCAATAATATTCATTTTCCTTTAATTTTTAAAGACTACTGTTCTTTTTCTCTTGTTCTCTCAATTCTATTCTGCGGATTTTGCCAGAGTTGGTTTTTGGGAGATCCGTCACAAACTCGATTTTGCGTGGATATTTGTATGGTGCGGTCCACTCTTTAACATGGGTTTGTAATTCTTTTATTAATTCAGGTGTACCTTCTACTCCGTCTTGCAATACGATAAATGCTTTAACCACATGTCCACGAACTTCATCAGGACTCGCTACAGCTGCACATTCTTTGACAGCTTGATGTTTCATTAATGCTTCTTCTACTTCAAAAGGTCCGATTGTATAACCAGAGCTAATAATAATATCGTCGCCCCGTCCTTCAAACCAGAAATAGCCATCTTCATCTTTCCAAGCGCGATCTCCAGTCACAAAGTAATCACCATGCACATTAACCTGCTTGCGTTCTGGATTCAGATAATACGTCTGGAATAACGCAGGCATATCAATACGAACAGCGATATCTCCTACCTGACCAGCCGGTACAGGAACACCTTCTTCGTCTACCACTTCTACCAATCCAGGAGACATCGATTTCCCCATAGAGCCCAAGCGAATTTCAGTATCAATCAAATTACCGATCAATAGTGTACTTTCTGTCTGTCCATACCCATCACGAATCGTAATATCGAAGTGACGTTTGAACGTATGAATTACTTCTTGATTTAGTGGCTCGCCGGCAGACACAGCACTACGTAAGTTAGGCAATTGATATTCGTCTAATCCTTCGATTTTGGCCATAATCCGGTATTCTGTCGGTGTACAACACAGCACTTGAATATTGTAATCATCAAGCAAATGCAAATACCGTTTAGGATGGAATGATCCATTATATACAAATCCAGTTGCACCATTTCCTAGAACCGATAAGAACGGGCTCCAGATCCATTTCTGCCAGCCAGGTGCCGCAGTTGCCCACACGGTATCACTCTCACGGATATCAAGCCATGGTGAGGTAATACGAAGGTGAGCATACGCCCAACCATGAGTATGGACAACACCTTTTGGATTGCCGGTTGTTCCTGATGTATAGGCGAGAATCGCTGTATCATCTCGCTTCGTATCTACTGCTGTGAATTCTTCAGACTGTGCATCTAGCAATGAGTCTAATCCAACCCAGTTCTCTGATAAAGTAACTGCTTCATTAGAAACAGCGATCCGATGTTCCCATGATGGCAATTCATCTTGAATTTTATCCACTTCGCCCATTACATCAGACCAGGCAATAACAGCTTTGGCTTGAGAATGATCCAGACGATATGCTAAGTCTTTCGCACGCAACATTTCAGAAGAAGGGATAATAACCAGTCCACTTTTCAGACAAGCCAGATAAATAACATAAGCAATAATCTGTCTTGGTACCATGACCAATACCCGATCTCCTTTTTGAAGTCCTAACTTCACCAATCCATTTGCTAGACGATTAGCCTTTTTCAATAAATCACCATAAGTGATCTCAGCATAATCGTCATGCTCGCTTAGCCATTTTAAAGCAATCTTATCAGCATCATGACGTTCCATCTCTGACGTCAGATTATATTGTTCGGGTGCAATCCATTTTTGATAATCCAAATGAGTAATCTCCTTTATTCAACCATAATATAAGTGTTATCACTTCTGCATAGTATAGCACGTCTTAAGACCAGGTTCTAATATCAAAAGTCATAATTCTATCTATACTAACAGAAAAGATCTAATTTGACATATCGCTATTATTCGATATAATAGCCTGTATGACAGAAATCGATATTTTTAAAGCTCTTTCAAATGAGACGCGTTTAAATATTTTGAAATGGTTGAGAGAACCTGAGAAAAACTTTCCCCAGCAACAAGCGCATTTGCCTAAGGAGGTAAGTATCAAAGGTGGCGTATGCGTAGGCGATATCCACGATAAGGTGAATTTATCTCAGTCAACAGTTTCACATTATTTATCTATTATGCAAAAAGCGGGTCTTCTTGAAGCGGTACGTTATGGACAATGGACGTATTATCGTCGTAATGAAGATACAATTAAGAAAATAGCTAAGTTCTTAGATGAAGAAATTTGAACAAAGCTAGTTTCTTTTTTTGAAGATATATCGATTATTCGAGATATTTATATAAAAGGAGTGAATAATGTGAGTAAAATACTGATTTATCTAGCGGCTATTATCGCAGGTATGTCTCTAAGTATCGAAGCTGCTATCGGCGGTGCGCTAGGTGAACATGTAGGAGAATTAGAAAGTACGTATTACATTTTTATTATCGGAGCTATGGCGACCTTTTTGGTCACGTTGTTTTTCGGTAAAGGAAACTTGGGCGCAATATTTACAGTTCCCAAATGGAATCTGCTTGGCGGTCTGCTCGGTGTTGTCTACCTTGCTCTACTCGTAATCAGTGTGACGTTAATCGGTGTAGGTATATCGATCACAGCCGTTATTATCGGGCAAATTGTGATTAGTATTATTATTGAACACTTTGGACTTCTCGGTTCACCCAAAATCAAATTTAATGTCAATCGATTGGTAGCTGTTGTTTTGCTTACTGTGTCGTTTTTCTTAGTCTTGTAGGAGGTCAACATTATGAATATAGCTATGTTAATTATTCCTTTACTGGCAGGTATCGGCTTAGGTATTCAATCTGCAATCAACGGTACACTTGGTAACAAAATTGGAACGATCGAAAGTGCCTTTTTCACCTTTTTCACAGGTGCTATTTTTTTGACTATTATTGTAAACTTCTTTGGACAAGGCAATATTTTAAATATCCACGAAGTTCCTAAATGGCAATTGCTTTGTGCTATTTTCGGTGTCGTCTATCTTTCATTAATGGTATTAGCTGTTCCTAAGATTGGTGTAACGGCTGCGGTGATCTCTGTGATTGTCGGTCAATTGGTAGCCAGTATGGCGATCGATCACTTTGGTTGGTTTGAAAGTGCAACGATTCATTTTGGGATCAAGCGTCTGATTGGAGTCATTTTGATGCTTGTTGCTTTGTTCTTTGTATTCCGCGAGAAAACAGTTACGAAGACGGCTTCTTAACAAGATTAGTAATTGTCTATTATAAAAGACCCTGAGTGCTGGATCATACAGCGTACTCAGGGTCTTTATTTTGGTATTTATTGATACTACTCGGCGTTCATTACGACACACGACTATGAATTGCATTTTCTGGTGCAAGTGGACGACTGTAATAGAATCCTTGTACGTTATAACATTTCCACTCTTTGAGTAACGCTACTTGTTCTTCTGTCTCTACGCCTTCAGCAATAATTTTTAGTCCTAATTGCTTCGCCATAGAGATAATCATCTCAGCGATCGCACGACTATCTTTATCTACTGTAATTTTGCGGATAAAAGAGCGGTCGATTTTGAGACAACCGATTGGCAAATTATGCAAATAACTAAGTGAGCTATAACCTGTACCAAAATCATCCATCGACACCGAAATGCCGGATTGTTTTAATTTACTCAAAATATCAATGACATGCTCTTCATTATGCATCATTGCACTTTCTGTAATCTCAATTTCCAACAAGGTAGGATCGAAATCTAATTCTTGTAGCGTTTTGATAATAGTCTCATAAATGTCTGGCTTCATTAAGTGAATAGGAGATACGTTCACAGCAATCGGTACTGCATCATAACCTTCACATTGCCATTTTTTACTTTGTAAACACGCCGTACGTAACACCCATTGTTCTAAAGCAATAATCATGCCGGACTTTTCTGCTAACGGGATAAACGAAAGTGGCGGAATTTCACCCAAAATAGGATGATACCAGCGAACAAGTGCTTCATAGCCGATAATAAGTCCGGTACGAATATCGAACTTGGGTTGATATACCAATTTTAATTGATTATTATCGATCGCTTGTTCTAGATCATTTTCTAGCATAATCTGTTCTAGACTGCTCTGATCAGATACTGCGTCATAGAACTGATACTGAGAACTGCCGTTTTCTTTGGCTGTATACATCGCTGTATCGGCACGCTGAGTCAGTACACCTGCGGATGCCCCATCTTCCGGAAAGCGGGCAATCCCAATCGAAGCTGATAATTTTACCGCATGCTTTTCAATATGAAACGGTTGTACAAATCGTTCTACCACTTTGCCAGCTATTTTTTTGATTTCTTCGATATCTGATAAGCCCGGGATAATCACTGTAAATTCGTCCCCACCCATTCGAGCAACAAAGCTATCTTTGGGCAGGCAACTTTTCAGTACAAGACCAGAGTGACGAATAACAGCATCTCCAAAAGCATGACCGAATAAATCGTTAATACGTTTGAATCGATCCAGATCGATAAAAAATAAAGTGAACGGTGAATGATGATTATCTACCATCGTATACATCGATAAACGAGTTTCAAAAGAACGGCGATTCGCTAACCCTGTCAATTCATCATGATAGGCAAGATGACGGATCGTTTCTTGATCTCGTTTACGTTTGGTAATATTTTTGACAATAGTATAAGCACCTTCGATTTTGCCATGTACAAAGATAGGAATAGACGTTAACGCTATCGATAACGTACGATCTTTTTGATATTTTAATTCCAGGTCAATCGTACTTGAATGTCCGCTTAACACTAATTTCAGATGATCTTGAGCAAGAATTTTCTGTTCGCCTTCTAACAGGTCTGTAGCACGTACTCCAATCAATGTTTTGCCCAGTTCACTAGACATTTTCTGAGCACGGCGATTAATCCCTGTAATAACACCATTGATATCAAATTCAATCACACTATCAGGATTCTGTTCATACAAGGAACTGTAATACTGTTCTCGCTGAATCATTGCACGATTTTCTTTTTGTTCACGGACAAAGATAAAACTATCTGGAATAGCATACAGACTAGCTGTAACAAAAATCATATAAATATAAGGAACAAGATAAGATTTTTCAGTCAATCCCATTTGATCAAACGGTAATACGGAATATGCACAAAGTAACGGAATACCTGCTAGCCCCATTCCTGAAGTGATGATACCAAAAATCATTGTAGGCGAACGTAGACCGTGTTCCCGATTACGACTAGATAGTGAAAATAAGCGCATAACTGCTAAACAAATAGAAATAGCGATAGGAATCGTCATTAAAATCAGTTCAGGTTGCCAGATCAAAAATCCTCGAAATAAATATAATGTATTCGCATAATCAAATACTAAAATCGTAACTGCTACCGTCATACTCGTTACAAAAAATTGCATAGATCCACGCCATGATGAGAAAGCATAGCGGGAAGCGGCAAACACTGCTCCATAACAACCAATAATCGTAAAAACAAGATGAAATCCATAATATTTCATTGTGATCGGAACATTCATTGATATGGGGATCAAGATATGAGAAGTACTAAAAGCTAGTACGCCAATGAGAGCTATTATCCGCTGTCTTTTTTTCACATATTGATTACGCAACGAAGAGTTAGACCACGCAGAACCAATAACTATGACAGCACAACCTACCATAGAAGCTAAGGCGGCTATAAACACATATAGCCAGTGGACGGGTATCGTTGTTTCCAAAATCGTATTCATTTTTCTGCCTCTTTCGTTACGTTTCTATATATATCCTCTTATTAGTTCTTTAGACTACTTACTATGAGTCTTTTATCATATAAATTTAAACAAAAAGTAAAGACTTTAAACTCATTTTACATAAAAATTGTTAATAAAGTATGAATATTTTTTATTTTTCGCTAATTTTCGTAAAAAAATTCAATATTTTTTCCTTTTATTCTATTTTTAAGTTAAAAAGTAAATCAAAAGACCTATTTTTAGACATAAAAAAAGTAGATCGTTAATTCATTGATCTACTTTTGTAAATGTAATAATCGCTATTTGTAAACTGGTTATGATGTTTGGATTTGTAAAATGCCGGCACGTGGAGTCACGCCAAAAGCTATGGCTAGATCGGCTAATTGTTGATCGGTTATTTTCTGACGAACCGAATGATGAGCTGTCAGCATATAAATCTGAGCTGCTTTTTCTATCGTTTCGATAAGTCCAAAAGCTTCATCTATCGAGTGCCCTGTCCCAAATATACCATGATGTGGCCATAATACCGCATGATGATCTCTCATCTTCTGCGCAGTGGCTTGACCGATGGTATTAGACCCTGGCACCATCCATGGGATAACGCCAATTCCATCTGGAAACACTACAATACATTCGGTACACATTTCCCATAATGTTTTGGTAAATGTATTTTCATCAAGATCATGGATAAAGCTCATCGCGATCACATTTGTTGCGTGATTGTGTATGACGACCCGGTGCTGAGGATCTACTTTTAACCTTTCAATATGACTCATAAAATGAGAAGGCAATTCACTTGTCGGTACAGCTCCATTTTTGAATCCCCATAATACTTCCAATTGTTCTCCATTCGCAGATACACGCAAAAGACCCAAGTTGGCTTCAGGATCATCAATTACATTTTTAAAATATTTCCCTGATCCTGTTACGATAAAGTATTTGCCTGCTAATTCATGTACAGGAAAAGCAGGTTGGATATTATATTGTACTTGCTGAATATCAATATAAGGCGAGACTTCTTCTTCATCAAGTATACAGCTCACATTTCCACCATTACGCTCATCCCAACCGAACTTCCACATATTATAGGTCGTCTCTGCCATTTCACGTACAAAAGGAATATGCATTCCTGCTTTGATAGGTTGAGCTACTGTTGAGGTGTTCATGTTACATCTCTCCTATTCAATATGGGTTAGGATGATACACAAATGATCATTTACATTTATACTTTGTGAAAATAATTACTTGATCTATAATGCTATATTAGTCCTACTTAAAAATAAAGTCAACAAAAAAAGACATAAATAAAACAAAATAAAGATTTCATCTATCTTTTATTGTTTGTTTATGTCTTTTTGTAAATCATTATTATATTTTAGGTGTTGGATACGGCTTTATAAGATCATAGCCGTATTTTTGACGATTAAGTTCTTCTTGTTGTTGTTTGGCTAAAGCTTGCTCACCTAATATCTGTGCATAATCTGGATGAACAGCAAATACGCCATCATCATCGCCAATAATCAAGTCTCCTGGCTGTACGGTTACACCACATACACTAATCGGTGTATTTACTTCGCCTTGCATGTCTAAGCTTCGAGTAGTTAATGCACTGGTTCCTGTCGCAAATACCGGAAAATTCAATTCTCGAATCACTTTCACATCGGTTGCACAACCAGAGATCACTACACCTGCTACTTCTTTTTTCATCGCTACATATGTACGAAATTCTCCCCAACATGCTCGAAAATCATCTCCAGACATATCCACCACAATCACATCGCCAGGCATTACTTGTTGTAACGCATGTCGGATCGCTGTGGAATCAAGATGAGGAATACGTACAGTCACTGCATTGCCAAGCATTCGAATCGGACGAAACAAAGGCTGTATCCCTCGTAAAAATCCAAAATCTGTCAGATGACCTAATGTAGAAGGCTGAAGTTGACTGTACAATGTTATTAATTCTGCTGTAACACCCTGAACGCGCGGTTCGATACGCAACATCTGCTGTACTCCTTCTCTATTGAATATACAAATGAGTTCAATCATGATTTTGATATAGGATTTACTCTATAGACCCTGTCTGTACTGATACTTTAACTTTTGCAAATTTTAGGGCAGGTTGGACAATAATCCGATGGAGCCGGTAACTCGTAATGAGCACAGCACGTTTTGCGTACACGTTGCGGTTGTTCTGAAAGAGGTACTACGCGCTTTTTAGTATAAAATTGTGTCAACGGATTACGCTTTTCTCCAAAGCAATCATTCGGCGCTTCTTGAGTCAGATAATAGAGATCCTGCTGTATCCGTTGACGTTGTTCTTCGTTTGCTTCTTTCAATAACCGATTTTCGTACAGTACATATACATAGATCGCTATATTTTCCCATAAAATAGTTCGTGAGATCGAAGACACTTCCGAGATATTTTGTAAAATAGGTTGAAGATGTTCTGCAAATACACGTCGTACAATATCTTCCCGCTGTTGGGCGTATAATTCATTATTGGCTACATCCGCAGACTGAAGCTCATATACACTTGGATCACGCAACAGTAGATTAGGCATCCATGTTTTGCGAGTCGGTAATTGGAAATACGCTGATTCTAACTGACAATTATCAATATTCAGCGAAAATGTTTTGCGATACATACTCATCGCATACAATATAGGACAGATCATCATAAAAGCATAACGTTTGGAAAACATCGAAGCTGTAAGTGCACGTGAAGATGAACGATACAATGGTTGCAACCGATCCAAATAGCCTGCACATTGCTGAGGGTCTAACAAGGCAGAAGAAGTGACACTATACTCATCATCTTCTGCAATCTGATCGGTTAATCTTAATTCTTGATTCAGATACTCCCATTCATATGATTCCCAAGATGTAAGATTAGACAGAGAGCGGTTCATGTAAGACTCTCCCCTTTCCATAAGGTATAAGCATTGGTGTACCAAATAAAGGATCGCGCGCAATCTGACAACGCATTTCAAATACCGATTGTACATTTTCTACTGTCATAATATCTTCAGGTCTTCCTTGAGCGTAAATCCCTCGATTGTGTACAGCGATCATATGATGAGCATACCGACAAGCCAGATTGAGATCATGCAGTACCATAACAATCGTACGCCCTTCACGTTCATTCAAATCAAACAGCAAATCCAAAATCTCAACTTGATGCGTCATATCAAGATACGTTGTCGGTTCATCTAACAATAAAGTGTCTGTTCCTTGTGCTAGGGTCATCGCTATCCATGCACGTTGACGTTGTCCACCAGATAATGAATCTACTGCTCGATCAGCTAGTTCCACCATATGTGTTAATTCCAGTGCTCGCTGAACAGCTTGCTCGTCTTGAATAGACCATTGTTTGAGCCAGCTCTGATGCGGATATCTTCCTTGCTTAACTAATTGTTCTACGGTTAATCCTTCAGGAGCATTCGGGCCTTGCGGTAAAATAGACATCCGGCGAGCAATCTCTTTGGTGGAAATATGAGCGATTTCTTCTCCTGCTAACAATATCGATCCATTGTTCGGCTTGAGTAGGCGTGCCAATGTACGTAAAATCGTCGATTTACCACACCCGTTGCTTCCAATCAGAACCGTTATTTCACCTTTAGGAATATGCAGATTCAGATTTTCGATAATAGGATATGTTCCATACGAGATCGTCATATTTTTTGCTTCGATTTGATCCATCATCTTCCTCCTCCTTGTATGCTCCATGTATTCATATTAGTGAATATGCTTTTTTTCAAAACCGATTCCGATGTTGATATAACAAATAGATAAAAAAAGGAGCACCGATCGCCGCTGTAAATATACCTGCTGGAATATCAATCGGATAAAAAGCTGTTCGTGCGATAACATCAGCTACAAATACCAGTAAAGCTCCGAGCAACCCCGAGGCAAGTGCAACACTGCCAAATGTACGACCAACCCATCTACGGGCAATATGTGGTGCAATTAATCCGACAAACCCAACTGCTCCAACTACAGCTACCGCACTTCCTGCCAAAATCACGCTTAATAGTAACAACATCAAGCGATGCTTCTGCACTCGTACACCTAGACCTAGCGCTACATCATCACCTAGCTCTTGCGAATTAAGACTACGGGCAAAGTACAAAAGTAATGGAATTGCTACTATACATACAGGCAAAATAGAATAAACTCCGCTCCACGTAGCCCCATATACACTACCTGTTAACCAGATATATACTTTGCTTGCTGTAAACGAAGAACTGATCACAAGCATAAAAGTAGTCAGTGCACTCATTCCTGCTGAGATTCCTATCCCAATCAATACCAGTCGCATCGGTGTCACACCATTTTGCCATGACAATAGATAGATAAGCCCCGATACAACCAGTGCTCCTGTAATAGCTGCCACAGGTAACCAGTCGATACTTAGATGAAATACACTATTTCCATATGAAAGAAATAAAACAGCCGCCACTGACGCTCCACCTGTAATACCGATAATATCTGGTGAAGCTAACGGATTACGAATCATTCCTTGTAAAATAGCACCCGACATGCCCAGCGCCGCTCCTGCTAGCAAACCTACAACAGCACGCGGTAAGCGCAAGCGATACAATACAAAATCATAGGTGCCTGAGCTGTGACCGAATGTAGCTCTAATCACTTCCCATGGATGTATCCATGTCTCTCCGATTCCTACACCTATAATGCCAATGATGATCACAAGCGCTGTCAGTATCGCCAAAGTACGAACAGATCTTTTTTCTACTTGCATATGAAATCTCGCAGAACGACTGCGTAATGTCCAATATCTATGTTTGTTCATTTCCATGTCACTCCTTTACGAGCGATATAGAGAAAGAACGGTACCCCGATAAATGCTGTCATTACACCTAATGGAATCTCTGCCGGTATAATCACTAATCGTGCCACCAGATCTGCTGTCATCAACAACAAACCTCCCAAAGCACCGGAAAATGGAATAATCCAGCGGTAATCAGCTCCTACAAGTGCACGTGCAATATGAGGAATAAATAACCCTACAAATCCGACAGCGCCAACTATAGCTACCGAACCACCTGCAAGAATAACAATGATCAAACCAATAACCAGTTTGAGTAATAACACACGTTGCCCCATGCCTTTGGCAATCTCTTCACCGGTGACAAATAAATTGATCGCTCGTCCCATACATAATGCAGTTATACCTGCAATCGTAAGCAACGGCAGAACCGGTTGTAACATCGCTAATGTTCGTCCACCAATCGCTCCAGCTAACCAGAATAATACATTTTGCATACCTGTTTCATTTAAAACAAGCATCGCCTGTGTAAATGAAGTAAATAACGCCAGAATCGCTGATCCTGCGAGTACAATCTTTATCGGTGTTAATCCGTCTCGTCCTATCGACCCCAATCCATAGACGATTACTGCCGCTACTAATGCCCCTGCAAAAGCAAACCACATCAGTTGCGTCATTTCGGTTATCGAAAATAGCAGACTAGCTATCACGACAAAAAAGATAGCTCCTGCATTAATCCCAAATGTACTCGGTGAAGCTAATGGATTGCGTGTCAGTGCTTGCATTAAAGCACCTGCAACTGCTAGACTGGCTCCTACTACTATTCCGATAATGGCACGTGGCAATCGCTCTGTATACACTACCACGTCTGCTATCGATTCAGGATTGTAATGAAGTATCGCCGCGATCACTTCTTTGAGCGGTACAAAAGTTCGTCCTAGCATCGGGCTAATCGCTAGAACAACGATACATAATAATAACGTAATAATTAATCCGCACCATTTGGCTGTATTGCTTTTGAATAAAACCAATAGACATTCACTCTTTCATGATTACGTTTTGTTAAATGATTGCAGTCACAGGACTACATCTATACTCCTATCCAGTAAATGTGATAAAAGGAGGAGCAGGTGATGTAAACTACCTGTTCTCCTCCTTTATCCTATTAAGAAATTCTAGGTTCTAGCCAATTGTACTTATTTGGTTTGAGGCTTTTCTAATTTGTAGATATCATACAGTTCATCTAACATTAGACCTGCTGAGATATAACCGCCTGCTAGATTCCAATTCACTTCGTTGACTTTATAGATTTGATTGTTTTTGTATGCTTTTAAGTTTTTCCATAATGGATGACTCGTCCATTGTTGATAATTTTTTTCGATAGCGGCTTTGTCTGTACCTGAATCGAATACAAAGATCACATCAGCATCCATATCAGGAATACTTTCTTTGGAATTTACTTTGATTCCCCACTCTTCTTGTTCTTGCGATGCTGGACGGGTAAATCCAAGCTCTTTCAATATCAAGCCTGCATAACCCATATAATAAATACGAGCATGATCAGCGCGGAAGTTTACGATAGAAGCTTGAATAGGCAAACGATCTCCCATTTTCTTTTTGAAATCAGCTACACGATCTTCCCACGCTTGCAGTAATTGTTTTCCTTTGTCCTGTTCATTTAAGACTTGACCGACCAGATCAAGCGTTTTTTTCCAATCATAGACTTGATCCACCATCACAGTAGGAGCAATCTCGGACAACTGAGCATATGTTGCTTCATTACGGAATTTGGAACCGATAATAAGATCCGGTTTTAAATTATAAATTTCTTCAAGATTTGGCTGTGTTTCAAGTCCAACTGTAGGCACACCTGCCAGATCAGTTTTCAAATAATCATAAGCAGGTTCTCCTGTATGCGCTTCTACTACACCTACAGGTTTTACACCATAAGCGACTAATACATCAGTTGCGCCTTGATATAATGTCACAATCCGTTTGGGTGTTCCTTTTATCTCTGTGCTACCCATTTCATGCTGAATTGTACGTGTTGCTGATTCTGCATTAGCATTTTCGCCTGCCGCTTGCGCTGTTGGATCAACTGCACTTTTATTGTTATTTGCACCACAACCCGCAAGGATAATCACGATGATCATCATGATGCACAACATATGTATACCTTTGAACGATTTGCCTTTCAACATGGTCTTTATTCTCCCTTTCTTTTCACTACAATTGATATTGATTCTCATTATTAATTATAGTGAACGTCTTTTCCTTTAACATGGACAATTCAGTCTAGTGCTTGGAATAATCCGTCATTTGTCGTTTTTATCCAAAAACAATTGACGTACTTTTTCTAATAACATCAGATGTGAAAAAGAGTTATAACAGGTATGCATATGTTGAGTGGTATACATTTCATAGACTGAATCGTGCTGTACAGCCTGGAGCTGTTGCCAGATCGGATGAGCACATAAACGGAAAATACCTTGCTCGATGCCAGCTTGCATTCCTACGGTACCATCATGCTGAAAAGGAGTAATCAATATACAATCTGCATCATAATGCAACAAGTCTTCTGGTTGAATTTCAAAATAATGAGCGATATTCTCTACTCCGGCAGGCATTGTAAATCCTAGATCGTTGTACAATACAGCGCCTAGATTGCGCTTGCCATAGATACAGATCTTGCTCTCTCCTACACCAAGAATTAGCAATGAACGTGAACCGAATGTATGTTTCAATTGTTGACGTAATAATTGGGCGATATCTGCATATTGTTCTAACCACACTTGAGCTTCTTGATCTTTACCTACAATTCGTGCAATCGTTTGAAAATGAACACGCCAATCTTCAAAAAAGGGCAATGTGATAGTAGGTGCAATCTGCTCATACATTTTTTCTTTTTGTGACTTTTCAAAATCTCGAAATTCACAAGTTACGATTAGATCAGGTTGAGCATTCATTAACTTCTCCAGATCAGGCTTACTATCTCCGATCGGAATCGTATGTTCAAATTGAGTCGTCACAGGATAAGCATTATTAATAACGGCTGCATAAGGTTCTATTCCAAGTGCTACCAGATGACCGGTTAATAAATGTTTGAGTGAAGCAATTTTGTTCGAATAACGAATATTGTGAATATACGATTTGGGTGAGCGCCCGGTTACGGCTTTGAATTTGCGACTAAAATAAAATTCATCACTGAATCCTACTTGTTGTGCTACCGAACGAAAAGAATCATTAGACAGCAATAACACTTCTTTGGACTGAGTGATCCGAAGTTCAGTAAGATGCTCCATCGGACTTTTCCCGACTACTTTTTTGAAAGCACGCGAATAATAATCAGCACTCATGCCTGCAATCTCGGCTAATTGATTGCGAGTAATCGATGTAGCATAATGCTGTTCCATATGATCCAGTGTAGCCGCTATCGCTTGATTCATATCAGGTTTCTGTTCTTGAGCATCTTCTTTGAACAAATGAATCAATAGTTCTTGGAAAATAATATTCGCTTTCATCTGATCCCATAAATTCTCTTGATCGTGCTTTTCTTGAATCTCACGCACTCGATCAACAAACCAGCGAAAGTGAGCCACATGAAGCTCATATAACCCGAGCAATTCTATCGGTACAAAACTACCTTGTATATCAGGCTGTAGTACATGAAAAGAAAGAATATAATATTCGGTACGAGTATCGCTCTCAACCATGATTTTCAGCGAAGCATGTGGTGGAACTAGAAATACTTTTTGCTGATGAAGATCATAGCGATTACCGTTAATAATGATCTGCCCTTTAGCTTCTTTAAATAGTAAAAGACTATGCAATATAGCGTCGTAGCGTGGTAACACTTGATCCGCATATTGCACAGTCTGTAATTTATAAATATAGGAAGGAAATTGTCGATACTGATCTAATATCTTACTCATTACTCGTCGCCTTTCTACATAGATTGAGAATAATTATCACATTTCTGAGAACTATTCTCATTATATAGATTTAGACGCAAAAGTAAATTGTTGTAGCAAATGAGTCTTTGGATCACAGTTGTGCAAATGGATTTTGAATTGTACTTTGACCGGATGGCATACTGCCGGGTACACCTGCTTGTTCTAATAAAGGCTTCACTAATAATTTAAGCGGCCATTCTGCTTTGTTGAACAATACACCATCTATTTCTCGTCTTACTTCTGCTTCAAAAGGAATTTCATCTAACTGCTCGATCAATTGATCTCGTAATACTGTCCATAATATATTTTCTTGTATATCGTATACCGTACATAACGCATCTATAATCGCATACAAGTTCACTTGAATCCCTAACGTCTGCAAATAAAACAGTAATTCTGTCGGTGTATCATTATATAAGCTATTTGAATAACCGGGGCGAATCATATACTGAGGATCAGCGATATTTTGCTTGCGAAGCCATGGTAAATGCAATCGTACAGAATCATGATCTCGTAAAAGCATCTGCTTGATATGACCGTTTTGCCAGACCAATACGCTATTCTGTCCATGCAATTCTGGCATCAATCCTAGTCGAAATAGTCGCAGATTGATCTGGAAAAAGGTCTGACAGACTTCGCCAAATAATGTACATACCGATTCTTCTGTCACTTGCAGATGACGTACAATCATCCATTCATCGAAAAAGTGTCCTTCACGCAAAGCATTGATCGGTGCAGGTAAATTTACAGATAAAGCGGACATCGGTAATAATCGTTCTCCTTGCTCACCTGTAATCAATGACTCAGGATAAGTACGTACCATTGCGGCTAGATGTCTCGGTTCATCATCAAATAGACTTCCTGCTTCAGGCATATACGCCCACCAACGATTTTCATCACATAGAAATAACTGTTCATTCAATATCTGATCACGATCCAGCGCTTGTTCTAGCATAGATTGTCCACGCTGCCCGTTTATCAATTTGACAGCCGGCAAATAACGAGAAGCACCTAATGAAAATACACTAAGCGGTAATTTGAGATAATGCGGACTGTGATCTGTAGGCGATAACGAACGTACTGATGAAGTAGCTTCAAACCGACCGATTTGAAGCTGAAGATCTACCCAATCGCCTTGTTGCTGTGCTGTTGCTAAATATTGAGGCAAATTATACTGCAATTGCCATGGATGAACAGGAATCGCTATATATTCTGCTTGATCTAACCCTTGCTGTTGCATAGCTTGTATCACTTGCTGTTGTTGATCACTAGATAATAGATCAGACATCGGTTCAGACAGATGATTTGCTAATGAACTATTTTGACGATAATCATATAATTGATAATCCAGAACCGTTCTGCCAACCAGAGCTTCGCCTTCCATCACAACATGACGCTTAATAGCCACCCAGCACAATGTCATGGGTTGAGTGAACTCTGCACTATATTGACGATAATCTTGCTCATTTAATCCGACTTTGGCTTTGGATACTGGATGAAAAGGTCGATCTCTTAATGAAGCGTATCGCTCCATATGTTGAAAAAATTCGCTGGCTGACAGATCAAATAAAGATGCTGGAGCTAAATTATGTTCTAGTGACCAGGTGGTCTGCTGAATCGTCTCTTCTAATAACTGCACAAAGCGCTCTACACCGGGTTGTTCTCGATAAGTAGCAGTAAAGCATTGATCATTTACAATCTTCATCAATTGTGTCGGTGTTAATGCGATGATCTGTAGGACAGACGACGGTTGATCTGCTGAAAGCGTATCAGAATAACGAACCGCATACACATGAGTATTGATCCGACTTGCCTCGACGCCATTAGAATATGAATCAGTAGAGTTAGCATGATAAGCATACATAGACGTGCTAGCAGGTACATAACGATAAGGTTGAACAATCGCTGATTTCACAGGGAAAATAATGGTATATGCAGGTGTATCTATAGCCTGTTCCAGAGCAGATGATACAGATAGATCATGTTGGGGCGACTCTATACTCCAGCAATACCACAAGCTATTTTCTAATGTCTTGGTATCCGTTAGCAAAGAAATCGCTGTTAATGATTCTGCTTGCTGGATAGTGGACAGAGCTGATGCCGATGAAATGATGCGATGCTTCAATTCCTCTGTAGACAGCAATTGTAATTGGTGATCTGACCAGACCTTTTCAGCTAGTAATGTATTGATCAAATCTTGCATAATCTGCTCTGATGCTATACTTCGCTTAACTTGCTGTTCTGTCTGCTCTGTATGGGTATGATTGGAAGATACAGATTGTAGATCAATAGATGGATTGTTCTTAGCAGTTAACGGTTCTAAAACTTCGTTCCAATTCATAGCGGTTCATAACCTCCTATTTGATTATCAATATAGATCATATCGGGATGAGGATGACTCAAAAAATCATGATGTGATATTGTCCAAGCGTAAGCACCTGCTATCGAAAATAAAACAATATCGCCTACAGCAATCTGTTCTACTTTTACATCTTGAGCAAGTACATCTTTGGGTGTACATAGTTCTCCTGCCAGTGTTATCGTAATCTGCTCTTGATGTGGACGCTCAAAAGGATAATCCCACTGCTGTATAGCAATGAGTTCAAAAGGTTGATTATGTCCCCATGAGACAGGTAACCGAAAATGATGTGTTCCTCCACGCAAAATAGCATAATGTTTATGATGATTGCATTTCAGATCAATCACTTCTGACGCATAATATCCTGCATGAGCAACCAGATAACGACCCGGCTCGAAAATAAGCTCTACTCCTGGCAATACCTTTTCATTCCAGATATCATCAAGACCTTTTATAAAAGTATCCCATGCAAAATGAGTATCTGGCTCTGTATAACAAATGCCAAATCCCCCACCTGCATTAACATATTGAATCGATAGCTGGTATTGACTGATCCACTGACTTACCAGTTGAATATACATATTTACCAATTCGACATGTAGCTGTGCATCCAGATTGTTGGATACTGAATGCATATGAAATCCAGCTAGCGTCAGTTGTGGCAAAGACTGTACACATTCGATCGCTTCTGCAATCTGCGCTTCATCAATTCCGAATTGAGTTGGCTTACCACCCATCGTGACGGTTCCTGTAGGAATAGTCTTTCTGACATTCACACGCAGTAAAATGCGCACTGTTTTGCTTTTCTGCTCGGCAATCCATGCGATTCTACGAATTTCATGCATACTTTCTGCATGAATCAACATCACATTATGATCAATCGCTTGCTCGATTTCGCTATCTTTTTTACCCGGGCCACCAAAAATAATAGGAACATCGGGATCGATCAGCCGAATAGTATGCACTTCGCCGATCGATGCCGTTTCAAAACCGTCTACAATTGGCGCTAATGCTGTAATAATGCGTGGATCAGGATTTGCTTTGACTGCATAAAATAAGTTAGTTCTTGCCGGCATATCCTCTACTTTGCTACGTGTACGTTGACTTAATGTATCCAGATCATAAATAAAAGCACATACAGGTTTTCGTGAGATCATATGCGGAGAACGATTTACTTTTTCATCTTCGATGATTTTATGAACTTGATCTATAATTGCAGTAGATACTTGCGTTTTAGTTGGAGAAAGTGACGGTATCAACTTTGTATTCAATAGGAATCCTCCTTCATTTAACTGGACATACACATACACATACACATACACATACACATACACATACACATACACATACACATACACATACACATACACATACACATACACATACACATACACATACACATACACAGGAAAAGTTTACTTATAGTTCCGTTTGTGATCTATCTGTATTTATGACAGGGAATTGAGCAAGCTTGCTCTGTAACGCTCGAAAAGCAATTCCACGTTCATCTCCTAATACAAAAGCATGTACTCCTTTGTTCTGCCAGTGCTCATATTGATTGATTTGACGTGGAATAGCGCAATATGGAATCTGTCTGGAAGCCGCGACTTGCTGGATATGATCCAATGCTTGACGCACGAGAGTATGTTCGGTCTGCCACGGTACACCATAAGATTGAGAGAGATCAGCCGCGCCTTCAAGAATCATATCGATTCCTTCTACACTCAAAATCTCATCAATCTGTTCCACGCCTTGAACAGTCTCAATCATCGGTATAATCATAATTTCGTGATTCGCACGTTCCATATAATCCACTAGATTGTCTCTACCAAAAATGCCCGGTCGTCCGCTATTCATACTGCGTTGCCCGATAGGAAAATATTTAGCCGATTGAATAACAGCTTCAACCTGCTCTTTGTGTTCCACTTGCGGAATAACAATTCCCATTGCTCCACTATCCAGCACACGTAAGATTTCTTTGGCATTAATTTCTGAAATACGTACTAACGGGGTAATGCCTGACTGTTCTGCGGCTCGAATCATATGCTCAACCGTTTCAGGATTAATCATGACATGTTCCATATCAATAATTACAAAATCAAAACCAGCATAAGCAATCACTTCAATCATAATCGGTGCAGGTACAGAAGCGATCAATCCAAACACTGTCTGCTTTTGCGCTAATTGTTGACGTAGCCGATTGGTAGTTAACATGTTGCATGGCGGTAAGCATATAATGGATTGATGCCGTTTTTGAAGCGTAGCTCACCATCTCCAAATAGTCTTCGTTTGGTTAACTCTTCAATGAGTACGGTCTCAGCGAACAAATCAAAACAGTCAAATCGTTCTTGATGCTGTGGATGTTGCTGTTGATAATCGTGAATAATATCGGCTGTCATTTTCCAGAACGATTCTTCAGGGAATTGATAGTGTAGCTCCAAAAACATACATAATTCTGTTGCCGCAATAAAAAAGAAAGCATCATATGAAAAATCACGTACATCTTCAGGGCGATCTGTTTTGATAAATGAATTGCGATTGATCTTCGCATGACTTGCTGGCTCAGGTGTGAGATCAGGGCATAATTCAGGCTCAGCCAGATGAGCGACAGAGAAACGGACACCATCATGAAAATCTTTGAGTGCAATCCGTACAGGCAATCCTTGTTGATGAATTAAAATAATATTTTGCCCGTGTGATTCCATTCCTATTCCATGAGCATATAACATATGGATAATCGGAGTGACTGTTGCTTGTAACATCGCATATGTCCATTGCGCTACCCCATATTGTCGTATCCACGAATCAATCAAAGGAACACCATTAGATTGCACATGGCATAGTCCATTGAAAGGAACTCCATCTTCGCCTTCTTTCAAATAAGTATGCAGACTTTCACGCCAGATCGTTCCTAAAGAACCATAAGTCTGTGCTTGGCGATATTCTGGCAATTTCTCATAATCAAAAGTAATGCCTGCTCGCTCACGTAACACTACAAATCCAAGTTGTTGTGCTGCTTCATTTTGTTGAATCAATTGAATTAGCCAATCTGTAATCAGCGATCCATTAAGCACGGTATGCCCTGCTAAAATACGTGCTGTGGATGTATTCGTAATACTGAGTGCCATTTTGAGATAAGGGGCTTCCGGTCTAGTCTGATTGCCAAATGTACGAATAGATTGCTGTGCATAATAAGCATCATTTCCATAACCCAGCGGAACAATCTGTTGACTGGCAAGTTCGCGGTAAAAAGCAGAACTGATTTTGTTTTTCCACTGCCACGGATGAACCGGAATCATATAATAATCGTTACTGTTCAACTGTTGCTGTTGTAATCTCTCTTGGAATTGTTGCCATTGCGCTTGTCCTAATGCTTCTTGCATAAATGAGTCATGATCATCCACACTAGTTGAAAAAGCCGCCCGACTGTATTGTTTTGATACCGCTAACCAGATGGGATAGAGCGATTGTTGAAATTCGGGGCCGTATTGAGCATTATCTTCTAATGTGAATCCGATTCTAGATTTGTAACATGGATGGTACGGATGACCGTCTTTGATCTGTCCTTCTAAAGAATCATATTGACGTTGCTCTGCGGTTAGTGCATTTTCTTGTGTATCTGCTTGAGATTGTAAGTCTTTCAAAAGTGTCTGCTCTAGCTCATTGCGAAATTGTTGTAACTTCTCACCTTGTTGTACTTGTTGCAATACTTCATTCAGAAATTCATGCAAACGTGCAGTCTCTTGTTGACCATCTGCGGATATACGTGTAACAGGCATCTGTTGCAATCTCACTCTGCCAAAACTAAGCATGCGCTTACCTGCACATGTATATTGCACCACTTGCTGATCTGTATTCTGACCCGGCTATTGTGAATAGATGCGGAGACTGTTGATTGATAGCCGTATCATAAGCGTATGCTGTCTGAGTATAAGGAAGAATATCTTCATAAATAATCGCTTGCATTAATTGACGAATAATCCGTTGCTCTACTGCTTGAAAATGTTCGGAGTGTAGCGCTTGAATCATATAAAAAGGATCAGCAGGTTGTGTTGAAGATACCGTTGAATACGTTGGACGTTGTTGTGTAAAAGACATTATTTCACCTCAAATAAAATTAGTAGTGTTTCTATCAAATTGTAGTCATACGATAAGCAATAGTGAGCATTGCAAAATCGGTTGATTATCTTTTGGCTATATATAAAGGATTAGGAATATCGAGAAAAGAAGGCTGATCTCCTTTGGCTTGAAAACAACTAATAAAATTGGCTTTAGCTGGTAACGTTTCTACGTGTAGTAAAGATTCAATCAGACGGAAAAGACGGACATGTTGTGTTGATTGTGCTTGTTCATTCCATCTAATCAATTGCTGTTGTACGATATTCCAATAATGCTGCTCACTGCACTGTTCATAGTGAGCAATCGTATGAATAAGCGAGCCTAAATGATTGACTACAAAATAGTATTGTGTTCTAAGCCATGCTGTATCAGAATCGTATAGTACATGACTGTCTGCTTCGATCAAAGGCTGTATCCACTCTTCTACCGCCGGGCAAGTGCGATCAATACTTACTCCTTCCAGATCACGTACATAATAACAAGCAGGCAATCCATTTTTTAAAGAAATTAACGAATTTTGTAGATGTGCTTCAAAGCTTATTCCGTAATCTGCAAAAACACGTAATAACGATAATAATGTTATCTCTGTATAGTGTGATAACCATAAGGATAGATCAGGCATTGTATCTGCCGAACCCTGCCGAATAACCGATATTAATTTGGGTTCGTCAGAATGAGGTGCTTTTTCTAATAGCGAAGCCACTACATACGTATGCTCAGGATCAATATGTTGTGGACGATAAATCACTGTCATAGCAGAAGTCCATTGTTCTTGTTCTGCTAATGTCATCTGGATATCATCATTAGTCTGATTATGACTAGCTGACTTGTTATGATCTAATCCATCATTAAGAGATCGATCAGTATTCAATTGTGTAAGTAGCGACTGTACTTTCACCGAGCTATACCCTGTTTCTGTTAATACTTTGAAATGACTCGATTCAATCGCTGTCCGTTGATGATCTATAATTCGCGCTGCATCAATTGTACGTTGTGCTTGTTCGGTTGTATTTTCACGAATAAGGTTGGTAATTCGGATATGCAAAGGTAACTTGTATCCTCTGCCGTCCTGCTTATTCCATACTGTTCTGACAGAAGAAGTCGGATATACTTCATCACCTAGTGATCCCAATAGAATAATGTATTGATTCTGTATCGCCTGTTGCACGATAGATAATGTCTGGATATAGTTCACTTGCCATGGATGCATCGGTAATAAATGATAGTGATCACACAGCGATCCTAATCGTTCTTGGGCTTGCTGATGTACTGCTGGCGAGATAGATTCTTGTCTTGCTTGCTCGTGTAACCAGTGTTCATCCATATATGCAGAATGTACAGCTAGATAATACAATTGAAAGCTGGCTCCCATTTCCGGGCTATAAAGTGATAGTTCAGATATTGAGAACCCTTCGGAACTTTTGGGAAATGGATGAAACGGATGACCTGCAATCAGCGATTGTTCTGAATAGATATAATCTTGTTTATCTATAGCATGCTGAGATAGATGATGAGTATAATAATGTTCCATTTTGGTGAGACTGTTCTGGATTCGTGCTCGCATCAATTGCTTTTGCGAATCCCGTTGCTCGGTCTCTGTATAATGGCTTAATTCTTCTATAATATAATCAATCAATTGCACAGCCGTTATCACTTCTGCTACTTGTTGCTCGTTGATCAATACAAATGTATCGATATAATGATGCTGTCCCATAAGCGAATCATACGTAATCCCTGTCTGTATCCAGCGCTGTGTAAAAGGAAGCTGAATCAATATCAATGTATACGACTGTTCACTTTCCAACTGTTGTTCAGATACAATGTGCTGTTGTAATAGCGGGAAATGCTGAAGTACAGTGGTGAGCTTAGGATCAAATTGTTTGGTTTCTCGCAAATAACTGTTAAGCAATGCTTGTATTGTTGAAGTCAATGCCAGCGGATGATCGGTATGCAGATGATGTTGATATTGATTCATATGATTGTGATTATCCGTTGTTTGCTGTATTTTATTATTACTATGACGGGTATCTACAGAAGACACATTATGCACTCCTTTTCGTATGATGAATAGACTTCGTCGGTTCTGCTGTCTGACGCATAAAAAAGGCAGCCGGAATTGTTACTAAAATGATAATACTCAATACCCAAAATCCTTCATTGATCGTATGCAATGTACTGATGGCATCGGAATTGCCATATCCGATAAGCTGAGTACGTCGAACTTCGTAATAGACCGAAATAATCACGATACCAAGCGAAGAAGTCATACGGCGAATTACATTATTCATTGCTGAACCTTGAGATACGAATTGTTCAGGAATCGCATTTAACCCTGCTGTCGTTACAGGCATATTCGATAATCCTAAGCCCACTCCGCGCAACATCATAAGTACAAAGATCACCCAGAGCGGTGAATCCAATTGGAGCATCCCAAGCATAGCTGTAGTGATACAAGTCACCGACAGACCTACAAGCACAATCATTTTCGGCCCTTTACGATCAAGATGTTTACCTGCAATACGGACAAATATTCCTGTAAAAATCGCGGACGGTAAAAACACCAACCCTGTAACCATAGCACTATATCCGTATACATTTTGCACCAGTAAAGGAACCATAAAAATCGTAGCAAACATCGCAATAGCCTGTACACTCACTACGACGACACTAAGCGCATAGGTAGGAATATTGAAAATTCGTAAATACAGTAGCGGTTGCTCTTTGGTTAATTGCAAACGTACAAAGATAATTAACAATACGATGCCTACACCTATAAGAACCAGATTCGACCAGACAACCATATCGGCTAGATGCTTAATTTGACCCAGTGTTAGCAAAATAATGCCGACTCCGAGTGTTACTGTAATAAATCCACTCCTATCAAAAGTACGCTTACGATCAGCAACAGAGTGTGGCAAATATTTCAGACCGATCATAAGTCCTAACATACCGATCGGTACATTCATCCAAAATAACGACTGCCAGCTTCCCCATTCAATCATCAATCCGCCTACTGTCGGTCCAATAGCAGGTGCAACCATAATTGCAATTCCCCAGATACCAGTTACACGACCGCGTTCATTTTTGGGAAAAGCATCAAATATGATTGCCAGCGAAAGTGGAATCATTAGCCCGCCTGCAATACCTTGCAAACCTCGAAAGCAAATAACAGACACTAGATTCCAGGATAGCGATCCAAGTATTGATCCCAGAATAAATAGAAGTAGACCGAGTAAATAGATTGTTTTTTTACCAAAACGATCTCCTAGATATCCTGTTAATGGCATCGTCATTCCCATACCTAGAAGAAAAATAGTAATAATCCAGCTTGTTGAACTAGCACTACTATGAAAAACATTCATAAATTCAGGAACAGCCGGATTGAGCGAGCTGTTATTCAAAATCACTGTAAATGTCCCTAATAAAATACTACATAATATCATCCATTCAGACGAAATGGTAAACCTAGAGCTGCGATGCTTCATTATAATGTAGAAGTCTGCAAAGCTTGATACGCTGTCGTTACAGCTTCACCAAAAATACGAGTTACTTCTAACACTTGTTCTTGTGTAATAATCAACGGTGGTAAAAAGCGCATCACTGTAGAATGTCTACCTCCGACTTCAAGAATCAATCCACGTTTCAGACATTCTTGTTGAATCAGACTTGCTAATTGTGGATATGCAGGATAGTGCCCTAGATGATCCATTATTTTCTGATCATTGACAATCTCGACACCGATCATTAATCCACGACCACGAATATCACCGATACATCCTGTCTGTTGTTGAATATGTTGCAACTGTTCTACCAGTAATGCACCCATTTGAGTCACATGTTCAGGGATATGGTGTTCACGAATATAGCGTAGTGTTGCAAGTCCTGCTGCCATAGCCATCTGATTGCCTCTAAATGTACCGATATGAGCGCCCGGATTCCATTGATCTAACTCTTTGTTATAGATCACTACAGATAGCGGTAAGCTTCCTCCGATTGCTTTGGACAATACCAATACATCTGGAATAATTCCTGCATGTTCAAAAGCATATAACTTACCTGTCCGACCTAATCCTGTCTGTACTTCATCAATAATAAGTGGGATATTGCGTTCTTGCGTAATACGGCGCATTTCGCGTATCCATTCGACAGGAGCAGGAATAGAACCACCTTCACCTTGTACCACTTCAAAAATCATTGCACATGGCGATACAATACCACTTTCAGGATCATCGAGAAGATTTTCGATATAACTGCTACTGATCTGATGGGTCTGTTCTCCTCCTACTCCGAACGGGCAACGATATTCATAAGGATATGGCATAAAGTGAACATCAGGGATTAGTCCATTCACTCGTTCTTTTTGCCCCAATGTACCGCTAAGACTCATTGCCGCATGGGTCGAACCATGATATCCACCTTGAAATGATAAAATGCTACGCTTGCCTGTTGCAGTCTTGACTAACTTTATCGCGGCTTCAATCGCATCACCACCGGTAGGTCCACAAAATTGTATTTTGGCATTTTTTGCAAACGATGGTGGCAGACTTGCAAATACTTCTTCTACAAATTTTTCTTTAAGCGGAGTCGTTAAGTCCAATGTATGCAACGGATGTTTGCTGGTCAATAATTGTTGCATCGCTTCTATAACAACAGGATGATTGTGTCCAAGCGCCAAAGTTCCTGCTCCAGCCAGACAATCATAATAGACTTTGCCATCCATATCGGTAATATGAATACCTTCAGCTTCTTTGATCACGATCGGTAATCGGCGAGGATATGAACGAGCATTAGACTCTCTTTCAGATTGGCTTTGCAAATAACGTGTATTTTGAGATACGGCTGAATGTACAGTTTCTATCATCATAATCGCTCCTTTGATATTGATAATCATTTTCAATTAGGCACTTCTCTAGTATATGGAATAAATTACTAGACTCCATAGACATTTACGTCCTGTATTTGTACAAATACTACATCTTCATTTTTAGGAATCGTTATCACACAAAAAAAGACGACTCTATATAGGAGCATATAGAAATCGTCTTTTTTTAGATTATTTAGAATATTTTTGAGAAGTCCACTGACCGATAAGCTTCTGTATTTCCTCTGGATTGAAAGGCATTGAATCAAATGTATCTGATTGTAATGTAGTATCTACTACGATCTGTTGGTCTGTAAATTGACCTTTAATCCAGACATAATGCTTGTGGATAGGCAGTGCTATCTGCCAATGTTCTGTTTGTGTTTGCGATTCGCTAGATGGATAATGACGCCACTCCACAGCAGTCCAATCTATAGCATCTGTTGATAAAGCGACCGGTACATGTGGAATAAAGCTACCTGCTCGTACCAGTATAATAATTGGGATCTCACCTTCTGTTATATGATGCCATGTAGAGCCTGTATATCTCTGACCTGTCTGATAATCGATCCATTCTCCAGATGGAGTATATACATCTCTGGATGTTGTTCCTTGTTCTAAGATCGGAGCAATTAATAGATCTGTACCTAGCAAATATTGATCTTCAATCTGCCAGACACCCGGCTCATTGGGATATTCAAGTAATAATGGACGTAACAATGGAATCCCCTGCTCTGCACTTAGAACAGCTTGCGTATAAATATAAGGCATCAGCTTATATTTTAAAGATACTGCTTTTCTAAAATCTTCTACAAACTCTTCGTCATAATGCCATGGCTCTTTGGGTGGTGCTCCATGACAACGACTATGCGAAGTCAGCATACCAAAAGGCATCCAGCGGCGATACAATTCTCGCGGACTTTGATGGACAAATCCACCAATATCATGACTCCAAAATGTAAAACCACTTAATCCTAAAGACATCCCTGCTCGCAAAGACGCTGCCATACCGTTATCGGTATTCTCTACATCCCCACCCCAATGTAGCGGATAACGTTGACTACCTGCCCATGCGCTACGTGCCCAGATAATAGAATCGCCGGTGACTTTTTGCGTAATCTCAGAGACTGCCTGATTATAACGAAGAGGATATAGATTATGCTCTTTCCATCCTTGCTGACGAGAATAATACGATCCATGAATCGGTGCACTTTCTCCAAAATCTACTTTGATCGCACTGACTCCCAAATGTAGTAGTCCAGCGATCTTTTGTTGATACCATTTCACTGCTTCCGGGTTAGAAAAGTCTAAAATAGCATCTTCTCCGGCAATATAACCGTTCCCATCATTGATAGCATATTCTTTTTCAATGATTTCTTCGTATAAAGGATTAGATGGCATAAAGTAAGGATATTGCCATAAGCTAATTCGGTACCCTTGCTTACGTAAATCAGTGATCATTTGCTCTGCATTATCAAATCGACTGCTCGAAAATTGATAATCACAACGCCAATCATGTTCAAACCAACCGGTATCCAGATGAATGACATCACAAGGAATCTGATGCTCTTGTAATTGATAAGCGACTTCTCTCACTTCTTTTTCAGATTGATACGTAATACGACTCATCCATAACCCGAACGACCACAATGGCGGAACGGTAGACTTGCCAGTTAATGAGGTGTAGCTGGATAATATATCTTTAGGTGTACCGAAAAAGAAAAATAAATCCAACTCATCTTCACCAATATAGATTGTATTTGCTCCATCAAAATGATGTCCTACATCACAGGTCATCGGACAATTATGATGAAAAAACATACCATAGCCACGATTGCTCCATAATAAAGGAATAGGCTTATACATATCTGCGGTCTGGGCGCTTAATGGATCATAAGTAAACCAGTTAAATTTTTGTCCTCGCTTATCCATTTTCAAAAAGGATTCTCCACCACCATATAAACGTTCTCCCGGAGATAGAGCAAAACTCGCCGCCAGACTACGATTCATATCTTTGGCAGATCGGATAAAACAAAAAGGTGTTGGATCAGAACTGAGAATAGAAGCCTGATCTGCTAAATGATGTGTACGTGTTAACAGCTTGCCTGTTGCATCTCGAAATTCTATTTTCCAGGGAGCATACTTTATCGTTACTGAACCATAATCACTGATATACGTAGTCTGTTCTGCATCATGTTGATGTAGTGCCCACTCTGTACTGACAGGCAATTGCTGTTCTACTAACATCAGGCTATGACGGGGCTCTAACTTCGATTGGCGAGTTGCTAACCGAATCCGAACTGTTCTGGCATCGACGAATTGTAAGTAAAAAGGAAAAGTAGGTGATTCTTCATACGCTGGAAATTCCCACGATTCTGTGGCTGTAAATGGTAATGTATATTTTCCAAAATCCAATCGGGGCTTCCGTGAATATCGTTCCCACCGTATCCGACCTGTCGCTGTCTCAGGATCGAATTCCTCTACCCGCATTCCCATAAAATATGTATTTTCGATACGTCCAAATTCTTTACTCATGTCTATCGGTTCGCCAAGTAACGGTGTATCATATAATCGAATCATACGTTATTATCCTCCTATACTATATGGTGTACAAAGTCATTGTGACAGCAAATAGACCAAAATTGATAACGGTTACATATGAGATTATTGTATACTTTTGAGTAGCAGTAACCTATGCCGATTCTATGTATTATTCGCACAATATTACGATTTTATTGAAAATGTGTTCTAACGGAGGTTCATTGCAGATGGAGATATCACCACCTTATGAAGTTACACAAATTCCTGATAAGACATTTCCTATTAATATTTTTCATGTTACAGAACCGAATTGGCGCTGGGTTCCATTACACTGGCATGAACATTTAGAATGGATGATTGTACAAAAAGGTTCTTTTCGTGTTCAAGTCGGTACTGAGCATCAAGATATTACAGTTGGAGATATTGTTTTTGTAAATACACGTCAGATTCATGCTGCTTTTCCTTTGGAGGAAGATACTGAACTGATATGTATCGTATTTAACGAAGCATTGATTCGCAATATACAATTGGATCACACTGAATCACGTTATATTCGTCCGCTTTTAGAGAATCGTTTGGCGTTGCCCGCGATTTTCACCAGAGATCATCTATTATCTCAGCACATTACATTTTATTTGCAACAGATAATTATCGAGTATGAGCAATCTACGCAAGGTTCAGAACTGCTAATTAAATCGTATTTACTGGCTTGTATTGGTTGGCTTTATCGAATGGCAGAACAAGATCGTATCCATGTACAAAAGTCCAATCTTCATCCTTCTTATATGCAGCCTTTATTTCAGCATCTCAGTCATCATTTTCGAGAACATATATCTGTGGAGACTGCTGCGAATCTATGTCAACTGACTCCTACTTATTTTTGTTATTTATTTAAAAAGACGACTGGCAAAACATTTATCGACTATATCAATATGTTACGTATTCATGAAGCAGAGCAGTTGTTACGCTCCGGGCAATGGAATATCAGTGAAGTGGCCTATCATTGCGGATTTGCAAGCTTAAATTATTTTGGCAGAGTGTTTAAGCAATACAAACAGATGTCTCCTAGTCGGTGGCTTCAACATATTAAAGAATAACTATATGGTCTGAAGGGGCATTTTTGTGTATAGTGTGTGTGTTTCTACGTATGTCATAAAAAGCAGTTTATCTTTCTCCATCCTTAAAATACAATAAAATGGAAATTAAACCATATAAAAGGTGGGGTATTCATGTTGATACGCAAGCAGATTGCTATTCTTTTATCCACGCTATGCTTATTTACATTACTAGGGTCATGGACTTGGAACTCTGAAGCCGAAGCAGCTGGCACTTGGAAACAGATCTGGTCAGATGAATTCAATGGATCAAATGGAACAGGTGTAGATGGTTCCAAATGGAATTCAGAAACAGGTGCTGGTGGTTGGGGAAATAACGAGTTACAGTACTATACCAATCGTACCAATAATGCTTATATGGACAATGGCAATCTGATTATTCAAGCGTTGAAAGAAAATTATAATGGTGCTCCTTATACATCTGCTCGCTTAACAACAGCTGGCAAATTTGATGTGAAATATGGAAAAATCGAAATGCGTGCTAAACTTCCTTACGGTAAAGGAATCTGGCCTGCATTCTGGACATTAGGTAGCGATATCGGTAGCAATCAGTGGCCAAATAGCGGTGAGATTGATATTATGGAATATGTAGGACCTAATGCTCCTAATACCGTATATGGAACGATTCATGGGCCTGGTTATTCCGGTGCTGGTGGTCTATCCGCAGGATATACAATCGGTGAAAATATCAGTAACGCTTATCATACCTTCTCTATCGAATGGGAACCTAATGTGATTCGCTGGTATGTTGATAATAATTTATATCATACTCGTACATCAGCAGATATCGGTGGCAACAAATGGGTATTTGATAAGCCTTTCTTCTTATTACTTAATCTAGCTGTAGGTGGCAACTGGCCTGGATATCCTGACGCAAGTACTACATTCCCACAAAAATACGCTATCGATTATGTACGTGTATTCCAGCGTTCTGGAGACACAGGCAATATTGTAGCACTCAAAGCGACAGCGAATAACAAATACGTTGCCGCTGAAGATTATGGAAATGCTCCTCTTCTAGCTCGTTCTACTACAGTCAGTGATTGGGAAAAATTTGAGCTTATCGATCTTGGTAACAATAATGTTGCACTACGCTCTATGGCGAACAATAAATATGTATCCGCTGATAATACCGGTGCAAGCCCATTAATCGCTAATAAGACCGCGATCGGAACATGGGAAACATTCCAAATGGGAACCACAGCGGATGGGAAGCGAACATTCAAATCATTAGCAAATAACCTCTATGTCTGTGCAGACAATTACGGAGATAGTCCGCTTATTGCTAATCGCAGTACAGTCAGTGGTTGGGAAGCTTTTGAAGTCATTAAGCAATAATATCGATAACTTATTCTGTTGAAAATGAATAAGCTATTGTTGAGGTCAGACCTATCTTATTGTGCTGACGATTCATATACAAAAAAGGAAGCCTTGAATTACACCGAGGCTTCCTTTTTGTATTAACATTGTGATTATCTATACGTTGTTACCAGATGATTATTTAGAAAGTGTAGTATTATGATTAGCAGCGCGTAAATATCGGAATAAAAAGAGAATTATGATCGCGATCCAGATCACAAACACTAAGAAAATATTACTGAATGTATCAGCTCCACCAGCATACCATACACTATTTAAAGACCATGGAGACTTCACACGATCTAATATTAATCCCAGTACCGTTGTACCTATAGCTCCTGAAATAAAGCTTAACATCATATATAATCCCATCCCGACACCTACTTGTGCACCATCTAATGTACGAGAGACTGTATTGGCAAGCCCGACTTGAGCAAAAGTCAGCCCTGTATTACCGATCACAAGTACCCCCATAATCAACCAATACGACCGATCTGTAAATACCGCTAATAGAGCATATGTTATCAGTTGCAGTACAAACGCAATCCGTAGCAAAAATGTATTTCCTTTGCTATCTGCAATCCGTCCACCTACAATTCCAAATATAGCAGCGATCAATGCACCGGGAAACATAATCAGACCAATTGTAAATGAAGATAATTGATGAATACTACTTAACATTTGTGGAATCAGATATGGAACACATAGATTAAATATCAACGCCAGACAAGCGATAATCATCGTCGTTGTATAGGTTGAATTGCGGAAAATAGCCGGATCCAAAAATGGCTGATCCACTTTACGAATATAGATCACAAAAACAATTAGCATGACAATCGTGATAATAGCCAGAATAAGACTGACATTAGTAATTGCTAATAAAAGCAATGTGACTGTTGTCGCTAATAGGATACCACCCCAGATGTCTATTTTCAGCGGACGTACTTGATCTTGATTGAGATATTTGCGAAAAAAAGGAATAGTCACTAACGATAACAAAGAAATCGCAAATAAATAGCGCCAATCTGCAAAACTGGTAATCATGCCAGCGATAATCGGCCCCATCGCCGTACCGAGCGCCATGCCGGAAGAAGTAATTCCGAGCGCTCTTCCCCGCTTTTCAGCAGCTATATAACGAATAGGAATAATCATCGATGATGCTGGAATAACAGAGGCACCTGCGGATTGTAGAATACGACCTGCGATCACCATCCAATAATCTGAAGCGACAAACCCAACAATAGAACCTATCGCAAATAAACATAGTCCAATCGTCATTAAATTTTTGAGCCGATATTTATCTGCTAGCTTGCCATACGTTACCGAGCCAATAGCATAGATAATAATATAGGATGTGACTACCCAACTTACTTGAGAGCTACTAAGATCAAAATCGTGACGAATCGAAGGTAAAGCGACGTTAAACATCGTGGAATTCATAACAGAGATAATCATCGCTAATGCTAAAATGTAGATAATTTTCATAATATACCTGAGTGCTAGTCTTATACACTCTCTACAGGTGGCATCAGACTAGCACTATTCTTTCCTTTATCTTATTATTCTGGACGGTGACCGCCCGGAGGAGTAACTACTTTGAGATCAAGTGATTGAATATTGGCAATCACACGATCCATACGAAGCGGGCCTGGTGTATCAGGGAAGATATAATGTTCATATTCATCACCTAACAAACGGAAAAACGGTTCAAACAATCCACTTACCAGTACACCTACAAATTTCGTATAGTGTGTATCCAGACGGTAAGAATGTACGGTTCCTGCTGGCACATGCAAGAAATCTCCTGGTAACAATTGAACTTCTTCACCATTCGCCCACATCGTCATCTGTCCTTGTACACAGAAAAATGTCTCGGTATGATGCTCATGATAATGGGATACGATAGCGTCTCCTTTAGGGCCTTCTGTAGATACCATAATATAATCCCCATTTGTAGAAGCTTGAGTTGCGAGTAGACGATGCAGTTGGTCACCTGTTAGCAATTTGGTTCCTTCACCACTTTCTAATACATACGATTCGACAGCATCTGGAATCACACTATTATTTACTAATTCATAATCAGGAAATACTGTCTCTGATGTAGAGAAAGTAATATCTGCTTTTTGCATAGCCTGTTGTAGATGTTCTGTAGAATACGTATGATCGCTTACAGCCGGATACTCATATGGTGCGTGTGCTTGTCCTAATATTTCATAAATATCTGTGACATTCCCTGCAATCGAATAAGAGATAAAAGCATTACGATGGGCAAGCAATTGATACGCATGTTCTGTCATTGGTGGAATATGTGCATAATCACCCGGCAATAATAGATGACTTTGACCGTTGATAACAAATTGAATTTTACCTTCTAATACAAAGATAGATTCGTAAGTATGTTGATGAGTATGAAGCGGGAACGATTCTCCTTTGGGCCCTGAAATAATAGCTGCCGATAAAATATCGCCTGTACTTTGAAAATTCGCTATCACAGTTGCTAACTGCTTACCAAAAAGATAACGCTGTCCTTCTCCTCTACGAAGTAAGTAAGGGGCTAACGTATCTGGTAAATGTGTAATTAATGATGTTGTTGTCATAAGTTCCTCCTGAAATGGTGATGATTAATATAGTCTGTCAACGTGTTTGTTGATCTCTTGTACTATTTTATTGTAGCTAAATCTCCAAATTTGAAATATAGTTGAATACGACAAAAAATTAGGAAAAAGCGACATCTAATTATGAAATATAAAGGAGATTCATAATGACATCATCGCCTCGATCATTTGAAATGTTTCAGCATCCTTTTCCGATCGAAACCCCTATTTCTTTCCAACTGGTTACGGTAAAAGGTTCTTTTCAAGAACATGCTCATGAATTTTATGAAATTATCTATATATGTGAAGGCAAAGGAACGTTATTTATTCATAAAGATTCATTACAGATTGAAGAAGGAGACTTATTTTTTATTCCGATCGGGATCCCTCATTTACTCAAATCCGAATCTGCTACACCTGCTGTTTCTTTGCAAATGATGACCTGCATGTTCCAAACAGAGTTTTTAGGTCCTCAAAACCCACCAAAAAACGAATTAGAACGTGAATTTGACGCAATAGCCCAATTTTTTCGTCAAAGTGAAGAGTGGTTACGGTATAAAGATCAAGGTGGCGAATTTGCTAGAATAATGTATAGTATGAATTTTGCTGTCAATTCGCAGTCTCCTGGCTACCATTACAAATTATATATTTGCTTGCTTGATTTACTAAATACGATGTACCGACTCAAGCAATTCAGTCTGCTATCCAAACCGGATAAATTAGTGGACCCTGTAGCTTTTGCGATCGAATATATTCAAGTACATTATCGTAACCCACTCAAAATGGAAGAGTTCTGCCAATGGTTATCGATCAGCCCCCGTCATCTACAGCGTAAATTTAAAGAGACAACCGGTTATACGTATACCCGGATGTTGCAACAAGTTCGTGTACAAAAAAGTTGTGAATTGTTAATCAACACTGATTGGAGTATCCAGCAAATTGCAGACGAAGTAGGAATTCACGATATGAAGTACTTTTATCGATTATTCAAAACAAGCTGTGGTCTAACTCCTCTTCATTTCCGTCAACAAAATATTCGTACCAAATAAAAAGAACCTTTCTGCTACAGTGTGTACTGTAACGAAAGGTTCTTTTTTATTGATTATTCAGATCAATTTATCAGCAATAACAGGTTCTGGGATCGGAGAGGAATCGTTTTTTTGCTCTTTTTCAGATGGCATTTGGAATTGACGTACTGAGCGGATAAATAACAGAATAATACCGCAGCCTACAATGATAATAGCACTAATGTACAGTACGCTTGCCAAAGGAAATTTCAAAGATAACATCCCACCTACCAAAGCGCCTAGTGGTAGTGCAGCATTAGAAAGAGTATGCAAGAAAGCCATCACACGTCCCATTAATTCTGTTGGAGTAATAATTTGTATCATAGACGTTTGCAGTACATTAATAATACCTGTAAATATGCCTAGCATTAATACTGCACTTAACTTCATCCATAGAACTGGAGCGATAGCGAATAGATACAGAGATACTCCCATCAGAATCCAGGATAGCGCAATAACCAAGCCATTTTTTTTCATTAAATTGATAAGCCCTGATCCTGCAAATATGCCTGCAAAAAAAGCGATATACAGCAAGCTATAATAGATTGGTGAACCATACGATACCGCTAATGCAGGAACCGTAATAATTAAAATAGACATTGCAAAATTAGTTAAAGCATAAAATGGCAACATTACTTTGAGAAATGCATTACGAATAACAAAAGTATACCCTTCTTTTAATTCTGCAAAATAAGAACTCACTTTTGCTACAGGTGTATTTTCTTCTACTACTATAATATTGCTTTTATCCAATTGTCTTTTTAACTGAATATAGATAAATCCTGAAAGTAACAGTAATCCACCTGCAAGAAAAAATGTATTTTCCATGCCTATTAGCAAAATAACAGAAGCACCTAATAAATAACCTCCAATATTAACAATCTGATCACTCGATGCAATCATTGAATTAGCCTGTACAATTCGATCGGGTGAACGAATCAACATAGGTAACATCTTATTATTAGCCGGATAAAATAACATAGAAAAACATGATGCAATAAACACTAAAATCAAAATCACAATTAAACTACTATATTGATCGCCAATTAAAAAGGGCACCAGCATAATCAAAACGGCTTGAGCAAAAAGCGATATGCTTGCTAATAATGAAGGCGAATACCGATCCACTAGAGGTCCTAATAAAAAGCTAAATATAGAAGCCGCTGAAATGGCTGTAAAAGTAAAGCTAGTGAATGAAACAGATGACGTTGATTTTTGTACAAAATACAGTAAGACAATCGAATAAATACTGTCTGCAACATTAGCTGAAGTCCGAGAGATAAAGAAACGCGTGAATCGGCTGTCTTTAAATAATTGAATCATAATCTCGACTCCTTTGGTCTGTATCCAGAGATAGCGATAATAATTGAGATTGTTGTTTCATCATCATCTGGATCATTTGCATATCTTCTTCATACGGAAGTAAAAGTGATAAATACAATTGATCACCAGTATGCTGTGCAGTCACATAAATAACCGGTTCAATCGTTTTATCTCTGGCATAGGACAAAGGTGAAGATTGTTCGTTTTGAATCATTTGATTCCAATGCTGACCTTCTTCTTCTTGTTCACCTAAATAGTTGAAGACAATAGGCATTCCTGCAAAAGCAGATAATAAATGCGCACAAGACTGCGGATAAAGCTCTCTCATTGATTCATTGTAAAGTAAATTAAAAAAGTTAATATGGTGATCAGTGACTGTACTTAATATAGCTTGCATATTAGGTAAAGCTTGATCTTTAGATATTACAATTGGAAGCTGATCAATACATTCGCCAATTTGTTCATAAAAATAATGCTCACTATATTGACGTCCATAATGTGTTAACCATAAAGGAACATCATTTGTTTTAAAATACGTACCTAACACTTTTGCTGTTAATTGCAGTAGCATATCCATAGGTACAAAAGAATCTGCTGTCTCTGGATGCTCATATTCAAAATATCCTTCCCATTTACTATAATGATTGCGAAGAGAAGAAGTTGTTTTTTGCTGGATATGCTGGCTACTGAAAGAGAACTTTTCTAATTCAAAAGAAGTATTTAATTGTTCATCTGTGATACGCTGTGGTCCTTGAAGAATTAGCTGAGTATAATCGTCATAATTAATCTGGTTGTAAGCTACAGATTCGTTATTTTTAGCACGCTCATATTCCCGCGTTAATTCTGCTTTGAGAATATCCCCGCTCATACCATCAAAAATAAGATGAGAACAAGCAAATAAAATTAAATGGCGTTCTGGTTGGAGTCGTACTAATAGAACTCGATATAATGGATTGGCTTCTACTACATATGAAGTCATATACAACTCTGGTAATAAAAACGATAATATCGTTTGCTGTTGTTCTTCTGTATAATCTAACAAATCTAATGTTGGCAAATAATCTCCATATTGTTCTACATGTATATTCCAATCATGAACCTGCCATTTCCAAGATTGTTGATCTTTAATGAATGTACTTCGTAATAATGGATATCGATTTACCACATTTGCAAAAGCTTGGGCAAGACAGTCTACATTCACTTCATTATTCAATGGAATCATAATGCCTGAACATTCTGGATGAAGTATATGATGATGTTGTACAGGTGCAATCGGGTATACGTCTGTAGTAGATGATTGCATCGTGTATTGATGCCAGTACGTATTCTTACTACGGATTTCTTCATTCCACTGTTGTAGCTGTGCTTCTGTAATCTCTTGCTGTTCTGCAACGTTGAAATCAATAGTCTTATACGATTTAGTAAGTACTGATAGATGAAGAGTATCATCCTGGTGTAAATACAAATCGGATAAAGTCCGAATCGTCTGATGTTGGAATAGTTGGTGAATATTCAAAGAGATTCCCTGCTCTTTCGCTTTGGATATCAATTGAATTCCTTTAATTGAATGTCCGCCACACTCAAAAAAACGATCGTCTATTCCGACTTTGTCCATGTCTAACACATCTGCCCAGATCTGAGCTAATATATGCTCTTGTTCATTACGAGGCGCTACATAATCCTGAACTGACTCCATATTCAACTCTGGTTGTGGCAATGCTTGACGATTCACTTTACCATTCGTATTTAATGGTAACTCTGATAAAAATACATAATAACTAGGAATCATATAATCTGGTAATCTTCCAGTAAGATAATTACGAATTTCTGCATTGGATAACGGTTCTCTAGTAGCAATATAAGCGCATAAATTCTTTTGTTCATCTTGACTAGTAAGGATCGTAATATACACTTGATTAACTAAATCATGATGAAGTAGTACTTTTTCTATTTCACTTGGTTCAATTCGGTACCCACGAATTTTTACTTGATGATCGATTCGACCTAAATATTCTATCGTACCATCTGTTAACCATCTACCTAGATCACCTGTACGATACATGCGTTCTGCTGAAATACTATCATTTCTTACAAATTGCTCGGCAGTAAGATCATCTCGATTCAAATATCCACGTGCTACTCCGTCTCCACCAACCCATATCTCTCCTGGTACTCCTGGTGGTAATACATGACCTGATGTACTGACAATATAAGCTGTCGAGTGCATAATCGATCGGCCGATAGGAATAGACTGGTCAGTAACAATAGGGGGAATCGTATAACAACAAGAAAAAGTAGTATTTTCTGTCGGCCCATATCCGTTAATGATCGTTACTTGAGGGCATTGTTGTTGTACACGAGCTACTATTTTGGGTGAAAGAACATCTCCACCAATAATCAATTGTCGTAAAGATTGGAAAAGGTCAGACTTTTGTAGTGCTAACTGATTGAATAATGGTGATGTTAACCACATGGTTGTAATCTTATACTCCTGCAATACTGCGTGTAATTTTTCAGCATCCAGAATACTCTCATTCGGTACAAGACATAGACTTAATCCATTCAACAATGATCCCCAAATTTCAAATGTACAAGCATCAAATACTAATGCGCCTGTCATTAAAATACGATCCGATGGAGTCAGCTGAATATAATCGGTTTCTTTTACCAAACGAATCACATTTCGATGTTCGATCATGACCCCTTTCGGTTGACCTGTCGATCCAGATGTATACATTACATAAGCCAAATCATTTGCTTGATTTATTAATGGTAAAGAGTCAGTACGTGAATCATAAGATGTAGATTCTTGCAGATTTAGAATCACACCTTCAAATTCTAGACGATACGAATCAGACGTATCATTCATAGTTAATACTATAGAGATTTGGCTATCGGCAAGCATATATTGGATGCGCTCTGCCGGGTAAGAAGCATCAATAGGTACATAAGCTCCACCTGCTTTGAGAATAGCTAGAATACCAATAATCATATTTGGTGAACGCTCCGGTATAATACCTATAAGCATGTCCGGTGTGACACCTAACGACTTCAGTTTCCAAGCTAATGCATTAGATTTATCTTCTAATGCTTGGTAGCTCCAGATATCCTGACCGCATATCACTGCGGGTGTATTAGCATGTTGGATGACCTGGTGTTTCCATAATTCCTGGATTGTAGCTTCTCGCGGATATGCTGTATAAGGTGGATTGAATTCTACTATAATACTCTTCTGTTGCTCTTCAGATATTAGCTTCATATCTTCAAGCAGCATATGCGGATGATTCACTAACTGCTGAAGCAATTCTACATATTGTGTAGCCATCTGCTGAATCGTAGTATCCTCATATAGATGTACTGCATATTCAAAATGTAATAATAATCCATCCTCTTCTTCTATGGTCAAAGACAGATCGAACTTCGATGTGTCTGCCTCGATAGAAATTGGTGTAAATGTTAGCTGATTCACTTCGATTGATGAAGAACCTGTATTTTGCAATGTAAATATCGTATCGAATAAGGGATTACGACTTAAATCACGCTTCACATTCAATTGCTCTATCAAAAGCTCTAATGGCATTTGTTCATGCTGAAATGCGGCTAACGTTCTTTCTTTCACTGTATTTAGAAATTGGGAAAAACTTTGTTCTTTTATTGGATAATTTCGCAATGCCAGCATATTTACAAACATTCCCATCATACCTTGTAGATCTGCGTGATTTCTTCCTGCTACTGGTGTACCAACAATAATATCTTCCTGTCCGGTATATTTGAAAAGTAAAATATAATATGCAGAAAGAAGAAGCATATACATTGTTGATTGATGTTGTCCTGCTACTTGTCGTAGTTGATCTGTCAGTGCAACATCCACTTGTACTGTGAAAGATCGTCCAGCAAAACGTTGTTGTACCGGACGAGGGAAATCGGTATGCATATTCAAAACAGGAAGTTCCCCTTCTAATTCTTTCAGCCAAAAAGATTGATGTTCTTCTAACAAACCTGCTTGCAGTTGTTGTTGGTGCCATATCGTATAATCTCTGTAATGCACAGGTAACTCGGTTAGTGTTGCCCCTGCATATAATTGATTAAATTCTAATGTAAGTCTTTCCATCGAACTTCCATCAGAGATCAAATGATGAATATCTATAATTAAGATATATTCATCGTTATGAAGATTGAGCAAGCCAGTACGTAATAATGGTGCACTTTCTCTATGAAATGGACGAACAAACATGGATAGTAGATCTGTCATATCAAGATGATTGGCATTTGAATATTCCAGGTGTTCTATATTCCAATCTATAAGTGAACTATCATGTACTTTCTGATAATACTCCTCACCTTCTCGATAAAAAGAAGTACGCAAAGCTTCATGACGTTCAATTAATTGTCTAAATACTTTATTGATCCGTACCATATCAGGCTTGCCCTGAATATGTAACAATAGTGAAATATGATAGGTCGTACCCACGTCTGCAATCTCTTCAATCATCAGTAACCTTTTTTGAGCAGAAGAGACTGGATATGAATATTGATCAGCGATCCGCGGAATCGAGGTATGTACAGCAGGACGAGCACTCTCAATGTAATGAGCTTGATCCTGTAATACCGGATATTCAAAAATATGTCGTAATGAAATTTCGACCTCTAGTGTTTTCGCAATTTGCGAGATCAGCACAACTGCTTTTAAAGAATGACCTCCACGTTCAAAAAAATGGTCATACCGTCCAATAAGTTCAACGCCTAGAATATCTGCCCACAGTGCAGCAAGCTGACATTCTGTATCTGTTATAGGCGCTTCATACTCCTCGCTAGACAAAATCTCTGTATCCGGCAATGGTAGTGCTTTGCGATCAATTTTCCCATTAGGAGTTAGTGGAAATTCCTCCAGAAGTACAATATGAGATGGTACCATATAAGCTGGCAACTGTTCTTGCATATATTGACGCCACTGATTTGAAGATATATTCGACTGATCACGAATAGATTCTTTATCAGCCAGCGTAATATAAGCACAAATTGTTTTTTCCCCTTGAAGTTCATGCACAATGACAGTCGCTTCTTGAATCTGCGGATGATTGACAAGCTTACTTTCAATCTCACCAAGTTCAATTCGATATCCACGAATCTTCACTTGATGGTCAATTCTCCCTAGATATTCTAACTGCCCATTAGGTAGCCAGCGTACTAGATCACCTGTACGATAAATCCGTTCTCCTTGTAAAAAAGGATGAACTATAAACTTCTCTGCGGTTAAGTCTGATCGTTGCCAGTATCCTCTTGCTAGTACATCTCCACCAATATATAGTTCACCTGCAATTCCGCGTGGAGTTAATTGCTGATCCGAATTCATTACATATAAATGAGTATTCCATACCGGTTCGCCAATCGGAATCGTACCCGATAGATCTTGCTGTGTGCCACGTACACTTTTCCAAATAGATACACAGATCGTCGCTTCTGTTGGGCCATAAGCATTACAATAGTCTACGTAAGGATTCCAACGACGTACCAGTTCAATAGACGATTCAGAACCACCTGTAATCAATAAGCGTAATGAAGGTAACTGTTCAGGTTCCAAATAAACAGCAAAATTAGGCGGTAACATTGCTACTGTAATTTGATGCATGTTAATCCATTTTGTAAAATAATCAATATTGATCAATTTTTCTTTAGGAGCTAGATATAAGGTTCCACCCATAAATAACGCCATATACATTTCCCACACCGAAGCATCAAAAGACAGATTTGCAAATTGAACAATCCGATCATTCGATGTCAATTCAAATGTGTGCTCATAAGTTAATCTCATATTGGCCATACCATGATGCTCTACAAGAACACCTTTAGGTGTTCCGGTTGTGCCTGATGTATAAATAACATATGCTACATGATCGGAAGTAACTTTAGTAGGAATATAGGTATAGTTATGTTGATAAAGAGAAGCATCATCAAGATCTAGAATGCTACCATCAAATGAGATATTTTTATCTAAATGACGATGAGTCAGCAATAATGATGTTTGACTGTCTTTTAACATAAATTCAATCCGTGCTGTTGGATATTCAGGATCTATTGGTAAATACGCAGCTCCTGCTTTGAGAATTCCCAGTATTCCTACAACCATCTGAAGTGAACGTTCTGGCATTATGGCAATTATATGGTCAGGAACAACACCTTGCTGTTGCAGATAAGCGGCTAGTTGATTTGATTGTTCATTTAACTCTGTATACGTCATAAATTGATCTTCATAAACGATTGCTTTTTGATGCGGATAAAGTAAAACTTGTTGTTCAAACAGACCATGAATCGTCTGTTCGCGATCATACGTTGCTGTCAAACGATTCAGATCTATAACTAATTCATGTTGCTCTGATGCTGTTAGCATCTGAATAGTACGTATTAACGCATCTGGTGCAGACACCATAGCTTGCAGAATATTTAGATAATGATCATGGAATGCTATAATCGTTTGTTTGTCATATAGATGACTAGCATAATCCCAATGGATCATTAGCTCATCCGCTGAACTAGATTCTTCAGCAATTAATGTAAGATCAAACTTCGCTGTACGGGTTACATTCTGATACGGCTGAAATTGTAGTCCTTGAACTTCTATACTTTCAGGTTGAGCATGTTGATACGAAAATACAGTATCAAATAATGGATTACGACTAATGTCTCTTGGAACACCAATCTTTTCAACAATATGTTCTAAAGGATAGTGTTCGTATTGAAAAGCTTCTAACACATGTTGTTTTACTTCTTGTAAAAAGGTGGCAACTGCTTTGTCACCTGACGGATATTGACGTAACGGAAGTGTATTAACAAACATTCCAATTAGCGGTTGCAATGTAGAGTGAGATCTTCCTGCTACAGGTGTACCCACAATCAAATCTTGTTGATCTGTGTAATTATGCAAAAGAATATAATATGCTGACAAAAATACCATATACATCGTGCATCCTTGTTGTATCGCTAATTGCTTCATAGATCGAAGTAATGATCTATCCAGCGTAGCGGAAAAACGTTCACCATCAAATTGTTGTACAGATGGACGTAAGAAATCTGTTGCTAACTGAAGAACAGGTAGTTCTCCTTGAAGAGTATTTAGCCAAAACTTTTCTTGATCTTTCCAATGCCCTTCTGTTAGTTGATGCTGTTGCCATACTGCATAATCTTTGTACTGTATAGACAAAGGTGGTAAAGACTCACCGCTATATAATTGAATAAATTCAGTCGTTAATCGCTCCATAGATAATCCGTCTGAGATCAGATGATGTATATCTAACATGAGCAAATGTTCTTGTTCATTGAACTGAATAACTTGTACTCGCATTAAAGGAGCCTTTTCTATAATAAAAGGAACCATAAAAGCAGTAATTAGTTCATCAATAATTGCATCTGTTTTTTGCTGAGAGTTATGGTGAGTTACTTCAAAAGCAATCTCTTCGAGCGAATGAATCTGTTGTACCCTTTTCCCATCTTCTTGCGGAAAAGAAGTACGTAAAGATTCATGACGCTGAATCAATTGTTTGAATGCTTGATTAAGCTTTTGCTGATCTAATACACCATACAATTGAACGATCATCGGCATATGATAGGCTAATGATGCACCGCCTATTTCCTGTACTAACAATAAGCGATGTTGAGCGGTCGATACAGGATAATAAGCTTGAAGAGAAGCAGGTGTAATAGTGGTCGATTGCTGACTTGTGATTTGAACAGTTGTAGTATGCGCTAATCCTTCACGAGACATGCGTGCTTCCAGCAATTTACGTTGTTCTGGAGAAAGATTGGCAATACGTTGTGCTAAATCCATCCGTTTGATTCGCCCCTTTGCATGTTATCGTGTTATAACTGCTCCATACTTTCCACTTCTCGTAATAACTCTTCAAACCGGCGCAATTCTTCTTGTTCCAGCATAATCTGATCTGCTGTCATTTGAATTGTAGGATATTGGAAAAAATGACGAAGATCGAGTTGTATCCCCCACTTTTCTCGCAATCGTACAATAAATAATGATGCATTTAACGAATGTCCACCCAGTTCAAAAAAGGAATGTTGAATACCAATTTGTGCTTGAGAATGATGTAAAAGATCAGACCACAATTCAATTAAATCTTGATCTATTTCGTGACGTGGAGCGATATAATCGGTTAATACAATCGTTTCTGTCTCCACATGTAGCAGAGCTTTACGATCAATTTTGCCATTTGGTGTTAATGGCATCGTATCTATTATTGCAAAAGATGAAGGAACCATATACTCTGGTAAATGAGCAAGTAAATGATTCTGGATATCAGCCACTAACGTATTCGATGTTGAATCTTTTAATACCAAATAAGCAGCTAATGTATATACCCCGCTATGATCTTGAACTGCTAACACAATGGCTTCATTTACATCAGGTAGGCTAGTAAGTGTTTCTTCAATTTCTCCAAGTTCAATACGATATCCGCGAACTTTTACTTGATGATCAATGCGCCCCAAAAACTCAATCTCACCTGAAGGTAGCCAGCGTGCCAGATCACCTGTTTTATACATTTTAGAAGATAGATGCTGAATTGAATGACTGGTATCTGAAGAAATAAAAGGATTCGAATGTACTTTATCAGCTATCGATAATGCATACGGATTAGGAACAAATTTTTCATCAGTAAGGTCATTTTGTTGCCAATACCCGCGAGCTAGGCCTGCCCCAGCAATACATAATTCACCAGCTATACCGATAGGTTGCAATTGATTGTGCTCATTCACAATATGAATCTGTGTATTCAAAATCGGATGTCCGATTCGAACTTCTGTAGCATGAGTTAATTCATAGATCGCTGACCATACCGTTGTCTCTGTAGGTCCATACATATTGTAAATTCGTAGATGTTTAAATGATTGTACCGCTTGTAATAAACTTAGTGGTAAAGCTTCTCCACCAATCAAAAGCTCTTGTACATGGTTGAGACATTGAGCGTCTTCTACATTATTCATCAACATTTGTAGACGAGATGGTGTCATCTGGATCATATCGATATGATGATACTGAATACATGCAGCTAATTGATGTGGATCTCTCTGCTGAATTTCTTCAGCGATCACAACAGTCATACCACTACTTAACGGAACCAATGTTTCCAATACAAAAATATCAAATGATAATGTAGTTAAAGCAAGTACTTTACGCCCTTCCGAGAAGTTAAGCTCTTGTCGCATTGCACTGATAAAATTAACTACGGATTGATGCTGAAGCATAACTCCTTTGGGTTGCCCTGTAGAACCGGAAGTATAGATAACATAAGCTAATTGCTCTGCTTGAACTTCTGTAATTCCTTTGACTGGCTGTGTCGATGCTGTAGTCCATTCACGATCATCAGCTAAGATCACAGTTCCCGAGTATTCCCAATCTTGAACCAAATGACGTTGTGTAATTAATATAGAAGCTTCACTATTCGCTAACATGTATTGCACACGAGCAGCAGGATAATCAGGATCAATCGGTACATATGCGCTACCAGATTTTAAAATAGCTAACAGACTAATGATCATCAAATCTGAACGTTCAGTCATCAGTCCAATTAGGCGATCTGGACCTGAACCATGACTGATTAATAAATGAGCTAATTGATTCGCTTGTTCATCTAACTGCTGATACGTTAATTGATGTTCAGCCCAGATCAAAGCTATAGCATCTGGTGTCTGGCGTACTTGCTGTTCAAACCATCCATGAATAGTAAGCTGATCTGAATACGATGATGCAACTGGATTAAATTGAGATAGTAATATTTCTTTTTCTGATGGTGTTACCATATCTAATTCGGATAACCGCGCTTCAGGAGACTGCATAATAGCGCGCAATAGACATAACCAATGTTCGGCTAATTGCTCAATCGTTTCCTTTTTAAATAAGTGTGTAGCATACTCCCATTGGAATTGAATATGTTGCTCTTGTTCTTCAACTTGCAAAGTTAAATCTACTTTGGATACTGCTGCATTATATTCGTAAGAATTCCATAACACATCATGGCTTGCTGTCGTATCGAATTCCATCGTTTGTACAATTAGCATGACATCAAATAATGGATTTCGACTCAGATCGCGTCGCAATGACAAATCATCTATCATTTGCTCAATCGGCAATTCCTGATGTTCAAAAGCTTCGATAGAGCATTGTTGAATCTCTTTGAGAAATTGTGTAAAGGTATGCTCTGGTTGTGGTCGGCTACGCATAGCTAATGTATTCACAAACATACCTACTATAGATTGAATATCAGCATGCGGTCTTCCAGCTATTGGTGAACCTGTTATAATATCTTGTTGACCGGTGTATTTATGCAATAAGGTATGGTAAGCCGCTAACAACAGCATATATAATGTGACTCCATGATCTGCTGCTACTTTTTTGAGTTGCACTGTTTCAGCTTCATTTAGTGTAGTTAAAAGATGAGTACCTTCAAATTGCTGAAGTGCAGGTCTTGGAAAATCAGTAGGTAGATTTAATACTGGTAATTCTCCTGATAGTTGTTCCAGCCAATATTCACGTTGCTTCTGAAAATGATCGGATTGTGTTTGTTGCCACACCGCATAATCTTTATAATGCAATTTTGGAGCAGGCAGTGACTGACCTTCATATAGACGATTAAATTCATCTGTAATAATAGTCAGAGATACTCCATCAGCAATAATATGGTGCATATCAATCAGTAATGCACTTCCACCATTAGCAAACTGTATGATTTGTGCGCGTAGCAATGGTGCTTGACTCAGATCAAAAGGACGTATAAAAGAATCAATAATCTGATCCAGTGTATTATCTGTAGTATTAGAAATGGACTGGTAATCAAGGTCGGATTGTAGCACTTCAAGTTGAAAATAAGCTTGATGATGAATATGCTGTACAGGTTGTCCATCTATAAATGTAAATGAAGTGCGGAAAGATTCATGCCTTTGAATCAATTGCTCAAAAACCGATTGCAAACGTAAAATGTCTACTTCTTGTGCTGTAATAAGTACATGTGGAATATGGTAAGCATAACTATCTTGTTCCAATTGATCCAAAATCAATAACCGTCGTTGCGCAGAAGTAACTGGATAATACATTTGTTCAGGTGCAGATGGAATCGCTTGATTCATTTCATATTCACTTGTCGCAATACATGTAGCCATATCTCGCAAAATAGGATATTTGAAAATATAACGTAAAGGTATATCTATCTGATATTGTTGATGAATCAGAGCGACTAATTGAGATGCTTTTAAAGAATGTCCGCCTAATTGGAAAAAGGAATCTGTCGCACTAACGACTTTAACATGAAGCAATTGCTGCCATATACTAGCTAATTTTTTTTCGATGTCGCCTGTTGGTTGTACATATTCTATAGCTGTTCGGTCTAGTTCAATGTGTTGTAAATATCGACGATCGATTTTGCCATTAGAGGTCACAGGCATATTGGCAATCATAATAAAATGAGTCGGAATCATATACTCGGGCAATTTAGAAGATATACGTGTACGGATCTCATTTTCAACTAAAATGGTTTGTTCATCGCTTACTAGATAAGCACATAATACAGCTTGATGTTGCTCATCACGACGATCGAGCACAATACACTCTTTGATTGATGGGTCTTCAAGTAAAACAGATTCGATCTCTGCTAATTCGATACGATACCCACGAATTTTGACCTGATGATCTAAACGTCCCATGTATTCAATATTGCCATCAGGCAACCAGCGTGCCAGATCACCTGTACGATACATAAGCTGTTGAGGTTGATGTGGAATACGTACAAATTTTTCAGCAGTAAGTTGCTCACGATTGAGATATCCTCTAGCCAATCCTACACCTGCAATACATAATTCCCCCGGTACACCCACTGGCTGAGGAAGCTGAGAAGTATTCATAATATACAATTGAATATTATCGATCGGACGCCCGATCGGCACGAATTGCATACTTTCCTCTTGTTGTGAACAATCATAATAAGACACATCAATAGTAGCTTCAGTAGGACCATATAAATTAATAAGACGTGTCTGATTCGTATCATACAAAAGATGATTAAAACGGTTGACCTGTTGCATCTGCAAAGCTTCTCCACTAGCAAATACATACCGAAGACTAGACAACCTTTCCACTTCTGCTTTCATTTCAAGATGCTCTAAAAAAACAGACAACATTGATGGCACAAAGTGCATTGTAGTCACTTCATACCGGGCAATCGCTTCTATAATCATAGCTGGATCTTTTTCAGCCTCTGGCTCTAAAAAGACTACACTTGCTCCCTGTGTACTCCACCAGAATAATTCCCAGACGGAAACGTCAAAACTGTAAGGTGTTTTTTGTAAAATAACATCTTCTGAAGTAAGTGGATATTGTGTTTGCATCCAATGAATACGATTTACTAATGATCTGTGCTCAATCATCGCTCCTTTTGGATTGCCTGTTGTCCCAGACGTGTAAATCACATACGCCAGATGAGACGGCTGTGTAACGATAGCATTTTGTTCATACTCATAAGCTTCATTCTGTTCATCATTGAGCTTGTCTACAACAAGCAAATAAAGATGCTCTGGTAAGCGTGTTTCATGCTTCAATGTAGTTACTACTATCTGTGTACCACTATCTTGAAGGATGAATTCTAAACGTTCTTGCGGATGAGCAGGATCAAGTGGAAGATAAGCTGCTCCTGCTTTTAAAATAGCCAGCAGACTAACCATCATGTAATGTGAACGTTCCATCATAATACCTACAATATGATCAGCACCAACACCTTGAGCACGCAACATATGAGCCAATTGACTGGACTGTTGATCCAATTCCTTGTAAGTAAGCGAAGTATGCGTATCTCTTACAGCCAATTGATTCGGTGTACGCTCTACTTGTTCTGCAAACCACTCATGAATTGTAAGGTGAGAAGGATACGCTGCATTGGTAGTATTAAATTCTTCTACAACTTGCGTCCATTCATCAGCAGTAAGCAATTGGATATCTGACAATAGGATATCCGGTGTATGTATAATTTGTTCGATCACACGAGTTAGATGATCTGCCATTCGAAGCATAGATGATGATTCATAACGATGCAAATTGTAGGAAAATGAAATTTCTAACTCTTCGCCCGGAATAACCATTACGGTCAAATCATAGTTAGTTTGTTCAAATCCGTCGACATCTACGATATGCAGATCCGTACTATCGTTGGAACCGTTATGAGTGATTTCTTCAGATAACGGATAATTTTCAAAAACAAGAATATGTGATAATAGATTGTGCTTCAATACCGACTGATTCTGAAGTTCAGCAAGAGATTGATAACTGTACTGATTTCCTTCATTCATTGCAGTTTGCATCTGGACTAATAGTGCGGAAAATGTCTGTTGCTCTGCGCTTTGCACCCGTACAGGTAAAGTATTAATAAATAAACCTACCATTTCTTCGATCCCTACAATATCTTCAGGTCTCCCGGAGACTACAGCACCAAATACAACATCACGGCGGTAATTATAACTTTGAAGCATCACTCCCCATGCTGCCTGAAATACAGTACTTACTGTTACTTGATGTTGTCTTGCTAACTGTTCTAACTGATTGGTTAGCTTTGAATCCCAGCGAAACGTATGCTGGGCTAATTCAAATTCATGCAGACCATTATCCACTGAACGAAGATAACCTGGAATAAGCGTTTCTTGATCTAATCCTTCTAAATACTGATTCCAATAATTTGATGCTTCTATCTTATCCTGACGTTCTATCCATTGAATAAATTGACTAAATGGATATACCGTTTCTAAATGAACAGTAGTTTGATCACGTAAAGACTTATAAATTGCAAAAAAGTCTTTGGCTACAATACCTAGACACCAACCGTCCATTATAATGTGAGGAAAACTCCATACTAGCTTCGATAATCCTTCTCCCCATTGAAAAAGAGCAATACGTAAAGGCACATCGGTGTCTAGATGAAATCCAGTTGCACGATCTTGTTGCTGAAACTCTTCTAGTAGCTGTTGTTTCTGAGCTTCAGAATTCTGACGTACATCTTGAACAATAATTGTAGGTGCTTCACGTTCTTTGACAACTACTTGCAAAGGACGTTCTGTTTCTTTATGCAAAAAAATAGTACGAAAAACATCATAACGATTCACAATCTGTTGCAGACTTTGTTGAACCCAATAAGGGTTCAACGTCTCCTGCAATGTAATCACATTTTGTTGAAAATAAGTGTCTGAATCAGGATCTAATAATGCATGGTATAACATACCTTCTTGCATTGGAGATAACGGGTAAATATCTTGAATTTGTGGCTGACTCAAAGTGCTCATCCTTTCTGGATTAACATACCTTCTGCCTGATGTCTTATTTCAACTTTCCACTTAACATGTTACTGATCTGATCCAATTGACCAATTGAGAGCTGATTATATGTGAAATCTGTTGGGCTTTGTTCTGTGATCTGCTTGCCTGTACAATGATCGATTAAATGGAGCAAGTGCTTTTGATACATGCTTACTAATTGAGCTACAGTCGCTGTCGTGTATTGATGACGGTTATAATTAAACGTCATTTTTAATTGTCCATGACTTATTATCCCATTAATATCAAAAGCGAATTGGCGCTTCATTTCAGGATGAATTTCAGTTCCTACAGATAGTGTAGAAGATTGGAAAACTGACTGATCTAATAGATTTGTTGATTCGTCAAATTGTCCTAAATAATTAAAACTAATTTCCGGATCTTGAGCAGAATGCAGGATTTCTAGCGCTATTGGATCTTGCTCTATCGTCAAATACCGCAGAATACCATATCCGATCCCTTGATTAGGAACTCTTCTCAATCCATCTTTAATTTCTTTTAATTGATGTCCTAGATCGTCTGCATGCTCTATATTCATTACATGAGGATACATTACTGTAAACCATCCAACTGTTCGTGCAATATCCATATCATTAAATAAAGATTCTCGGCCATGGCCTTCTACACTGACATGAATATGTGATTGACCACTCCACTCATGGAACGTAAGTCCGAGTGCTGTCAGCAAAATATCGTTAATTTCTGTATTATAGGCATGATTTGTTTGTTGAAGCAGACGCTGTGTATTTTCTTTACTAAGCGTCATGACTTCTTCGCTGCTATCCTGTTCGTATCCATTTCCGATAGTAGGTATATCCTGTGGAAGTGGATCTTTTTTCTGTAGCGCTAATGTATTCCAGTATGCCAATTCATTGATTACTTTTTGTCCACCAGCATACTGCTTCAGATGCATAGCCCAATCGGCATAAGAATCACTTTTGGAAGGAAACTCAATAGCATGACCTTGTAACCGCTGCTGATATCCGGTTTCCAAATCTTCCAGTAGAATTCTCCATGATACGCCGTCTATAACTAGATGATGGATGACCAATAACAATTGATCTTCTTGTGAAGTTTGAAATAAACCGATACGGATTAATGGTCCTTGATCCAAAACAAAACCATGTTGAATCATATCTGCTGTTTGTTGAATATGTTCATATGCTTGCGTCTCGGCATATTGAGAGTAATCATAGACATCTAACTGATACAGCCCATGTTCTTGTATACTTCGATGCTGTGCAGATATATGATTTGCCTGTTGGATATAGATCGTTCTCAAGGCATCATGATGAACCACTAATTTGTGAAGCACTTGATTAAGAATATCTATATCAATTCGTTGGATACTTTGAAGCATAACTGCTTGATTATAATGCTGGTGATGAGCAAGATTGTATTGAAAAAAACGCTTTTGGATTGGTGTGAGTAGAGCTTCACCTTGCACTTCATCCTGAGAAATCTGGCGTTGTATTTCACTAATATATGGAGCAATCCCCATAATGTCTGGATAACGGAAAAGGTCACGTATCTCCATCTTCAATCCCTGACGATTAAGACGGGAGGCTATTTGTAATGCTTTGATAGAATCGCCACCGTATTCAAAAAAGTTGTCTGTAATTCCGACTTGCCGAATACCGAGCACTTCTTGCCATATTTCAGCTAATACATGCTGTACTTCATTTTGAGGAGCTTTATAGGTCTGAGTATGACGTTGATTCAAATCAGGTTCAGGTAACGCACGACGGTCAATTTTACCATTCGATGTTACAGGCATATGATCTAAAAATACAAAGTGAGCAGGTATCATATAATCAGGAACATGTAGAGCTAGAAAAGCACGTAATTCTGCTATTTCCACTTCTCGATTCAAGTCAGGTACAATATATGCACATAACTCTGGCATATCACTTGATGATTGGCGAGTCATCACATGAACTTCGCTAACGACTTCATGACGGAATAAATGAGTTTCAATTTCACCTAATTCTATTCGATATCCGCGAATTTTCACTTGATGATCAATTCGTCCCAAATACTCTATATTTCCATCAGGTAACCAGCGAGCCAGATCTCCAGTACGATACATTTTTTGACCAGATATAAATGGATTATTGATAAATTTTTCTGCGGTTAACTCAGGTCGATTTAAGTATCCTCGCGCTAACCCAACTCCTGAAATACATAACTCTCCTGCAGCTCCAACAGGCTGTAAATGATATTGTGCATCTACTATAAATAATTGAATGTTATCTATCGGCTTACCGATAGGCACTTTTGTGATTTCACTTGTTGAAGGACAGTCATAATAACTAACATCTACAGTTGCTTCCGTAGGTCCATATAAGTTAATTAACTCTGTCCCATAATGCGCAGTAATCAAACGATTAAATCGCTCTACTAATCTAACGGGTAATGCTTCTCCACTCGCAAACACACGACGAAGGCTCTGAAGTTGATAAATACGTGATGAATTTTCCAATACATCTAGAAAAGCAGACAGCATTGAAGGAACAAAATGCATTGTGGTCACATGATGTTTTTCAATTTCATTTAGAATAACTTCCGGTTCTTTTTCTCCTCCAGGTGGTAAAAGAACCACTTTTGCTCCTACTTCACCCCACCATAGTAATTCCCATACCGACACATCAAAACTAAATGGAGTTTTTTGCAAGATTACATCTTCTGCTTGAAGTGGGTAACGTTTTTGCATCCATTGCAGACGGTTGATCACCGAATGATGTTCAATCATTGCTCCTTTGGGACGACCGGTTGAACCCGAGGTATAGATTACATACGCCAGATTTTTGGAATGACTGCTAGGCAATAGATTAGCTATTGTCTGGTTGTACAGTTCAGTTTCTTCTAATAGAAAAATTGTTCCAGCAAAAGATACAGATTCTCCTAAATGAGATTGTCGTACTAACCATGAAGTACAACTATCTTCCAATACAAACTGAATGCGTTCTTCAGGATGAGATGGATCGATGGGTAAGTAAGCTCCACCTGCTTTGAGAATCCCTAGAATCCCAACCACCATCTCAAGTGAGCGCTCTACCATCAAACCTACAATATCATCAGGTTGTACACCTTGAGCTCTCAATTTCGATGCTAATGTGTTGGCTCTGGCATTTAATTCTGAATAACTTACCTGTTGTTCTCCGCAAATAAGAGCAATATGGTCAGGTGTTTTCTGCACTTGAGTTTCCCAAAGTTGATATAATGTATCATGCTCACCATAAGCTACTGCAGTATCATTAAAAGCAAATAATTGAGCTTGCTCTTCTTGTTGTAATAAAGGCAAATCTGCTATAGATATATTCGAGTTGGATACGATAGCTGATAAAATAGCTCTATAGTGTGTAAGCATTTGTTGCGCTGTTTCTGTACGAAATAATTTGGTTGCATATTCTAATGAAATTATTAATTTATCTGTAAACTCTTCGACGGCTAAGGTTAGATCGAACTTGGCAATACCCATTTCAAAATCGACCGGACGGAATGTCATTCCTTCTACTTCAATCTGTTTCATGCCTGTATTCTGAAGAACAAACATTACATCAAATAAGGGATTACGACTCACGTCCCTCCTTACATTCAATACTTCAACTACTTCTTCAAATGGAATATCTTGATGTTCATAAGCAGTTAATGTTTGTTGCTTGGTCTGCTCAAGCAATTGTGTAAATGTCTGTTCCGGCGTTACATGAGTACGAATCGGTAAAGTATTAACAAACATACCTATCAATTGCTCTATATCTGGATGTGGTCTACCTGCGATAGGAGAACCAATAATTAGGTCGTGTTGACTGGTATAGCGATACAACAAACTAGAATATGCGGCTAACATTACCATATAAAGTGTAGTTCCTGACTTCGCACATAAATCATAAAGCCCTTGTGTCAGTTCAGAATCTAACTCCTGTATGAGCGTGCTACCTTCAAAGTTTTTCATGACTGGTCGGCTATAGTCAGTAGGTAGATTTAGTACAGGAACATCTTTACCATCATCAAACAACTTTTTCCAATAAGGCATTTGTTTTTCTCTAATCTGCTCCATCTGATTTTGTTGCCATACCGCATAATCTTTATACTGGATGCGTAGTTCTGGTAGCTGTTGACCTGCATATAAACGACTAAATTCTTCTACAAATACTTCGATTGATATACCATCTGTAATAATATGATGCATATCTGCTAACAATATATGATGATCTTGTTTGACTTGAATCAATTCTATGCGTAATAAAGGCGCCTGATCTAACGAAAAGGGACGAACAAAAGATTCCATAAGTTGTACGGGATCAGTATGGATGTCTTCTCGATAATCTACTTGAAATTCAACATGAGGATGAATTTTCTGTACTGGCTTACCATCTATAAAGTGGAAAGAAGTCCGTAACGACTCATGGCGTTCTACTATGATCTCAAATGCCTTCTCTAAGCGCACTCGATCTAATTTACCTTCAAGCTCTAACATAGCGCTCATATTATATGCTTGTTCGGCATCACCTAACTGATCAATAATAAATAGTCTTTTTTGCGCTGCTGAAACGTCATAATAGGCTTGATTAGGAGCGGACTCTATATCAGCATAACCTTTATCTTCAGCATTTCTGACTAATGGTGCCATCTGACGTATAGTCGGATAAGCAAATACATGACGTATTGGCAATTCGATCCCAAATTGCTTGGTCATTCGTCCGACTAACATGACTGCTTTGAGCGAATGTCCACCCAGTTCAAAAAAGGAATCATCAATTCCAATTCGACTGATATTCAGCACTTCTTGCCATATTTGAGACATTTCTACTTCTGTTGTATTTCGAGGTGGAGCATAAGAAGAAGTAGTCATAGGTGAGCCCATTGGTGCAGGAAGTGCTTTACGATCTATTTTTCCATTAGGAGTAATCGGTAATACATCCAGATGAATAAAATGCGCAGGAACCATATATGCTGGAAGTTGCTCTACCAATCTTGCTCGTACTTCTTGAGTATGGATAGAACCTGTAACATAGGCACAAAGGTATTTGTCTCCTTGCTCATCCGTACGATCCGTTACGATCGCTTGCTCTACATTCATCTGTCTCAACAGTACCGATTCTATTTCTCCCAATTCGATACGGTAGCCACGAATTTTCACCTGATAATCTATTCGTCCAATAAAATCAACTTGTCCATCAGGTAACCAACGTGCCAAATCACCTGTACGATATAATCGTTCTTGCTTACGAAAAGGATTGATTATAAACTTCTCTGCACTAAGTTCAGGACGATTCAAATATCCACGAGCAACCGATTGTCCACCTATACACAATTCACCAGCCACACCTACAGGAACTGGGTTAAGATGTTGATCAACGATATAAAAAGAATGATTGGCAAGTGGTCTACCAATAGGAACAGTACCTTTAAGTGGCAAATGATCTAACTTTTCTTCATAAAAGCTAGAGTCAATCGCTGCTTCTGTCACTCCATAACTGTTCATAATACGCATACGCGATCCAAAGCGTTCAAGTAAAAGACGATAATCTTGCACACTACAACTATCCGAACTGGTAATTAATAATTTCATAGCATCCATTTGAATATGTTGCTCATGTATTTCTTTCATCAAAGGTAAAATTAAAGCAGGTGTAGATTCAAACACTGTTATTTCGTGTTTTGTTAGATACTGAGATAATGCTGAAGGATCAATGCGAACATCTTGAGGACAGATCACCATCGTTCCACCATTTAAGAAAGTACGTGCCATATCCCCTGCAAATACATCAAAAGAAAAGCTAGCAATCTGTAACAACTTCACATCGAAATCTTTTAGCCGATAGTTATCTCGATATCCATATGCTGTATTGACATATTGATGATGTTCAATCATAACTCCTTTAGCATTGCCTGTTGTTCCAGAAGTATAGATAATATAAGCCAGATCAGAAGTAGATACATCTTCATTGTCAGCGATTACTAGATCTTCTTGCTGTATTTGATATTCGAACTGATCGATACATACGATCTTACCTGTGTATTTATCTTGTTCAATTAGAGATGTAAGATGTGATTGTGTGAGTAACAATTTTGTTCCACTATCTTGTAACATATAAGCAATACGCTCAGCAGGATATGTAGGATCAACAGGAATATAAGCTCCGCCTGATTTCATAACAGCCAATGCGCCAATAATCATCTGTGCCGAACGTTCTACCAAAATAGCAACTGGATGTCCGCGATGTATCCCTTGCTGTCGCAAGACTTGTGCTAATTGATTCGCACGTCGATTTAACTCTTTGTAACTAAGCTCTTCCTGCTCATCTATAACAGCAATATGATCGGGTGTATGCAAAGTTTGCGTTTCAAATAACGCATGGAAAGTAGTCGATTCATAATGAGTATGCGGGCCACTCCACTCTTCTAGAATCTGAATAGATTCTTCTTTCGTTAATATATTTAGTTCACTTATTGCTATTTCAGGTGATTGTATTGCTTGGGTCAATACTTGTATCAGGTGCCCTTCAATACGATTCATAAGGACTTGATCATATTTGTGGCGGTTATACGATAATAAAATATGAAATTGTTCCCCATCTTCTATTTCAATATTGAAATCATAAGGTGTCTGTTCTGCTAAATGTGCAGCTTCAATATAGAAGCCTAGTTGTTGTGTCCAGTCATTTTGCTGTACAAAATCCTGTAACGGGTAATTCTCAAATACCATAATATGATCAAGCAATTGTTGCTTCAGTTCGCTACGAGATTGAATCTCTGCTAATGAACAATAATCATAGGTCTGCGCATCAATCATAGATTGGCGGATTTGTCTGAATAATTGTACAAATGTCTGCTCTGTAGACATCTGAATACGTACTGGAATCGTATTGATAAAAGAACCTACCATACGTTCAATACCTGGAATCTGCGGTGGACGACCTGATACAACAGTTCCAAATACCACATCTTCACGCTGATTATATCTTCCAAGAATAATACTCCACACTGTCAAAAACAGATTACTTGCTGTTACTCCATAAGTCTCACTTGTCTGACGAAGCAACTGACTTAATGAAGAAGTTAATTGAAAAGAATGCTCGCCTATTTCATAAGAAGAACTCGAATTATTTTGAAGTTCTTCTTTGTATGCTGACATAGCGCTAGAAGGAATCGTTGATTGTTGATCATACCCTTGTAATAGGGTATGCCAATACGATTGAGCTTCTTCTTCATTTTGTTGCTCTAACCATTTCACATATTGGCTGTATACAACAGGTTCTGCTAATTGAATACTTTGTCCCTGACGCAATGCAGCATACGCTGTTAATAGTTCTTCCAAAACAATACCCAGACACCAACCATCCATAATAATATGATGAAATGTAAACAAAATGGTATATTGATCAGCACCAGTATGAAGTACAGAAATACGCACTAATAAATCTTTAATTAGATCAAATGGCTTCTGCCGATCTTGCTGGATCTGTGCTTCCCCACAATCTAACGTATGCTTGCAATCGATATATTGAATCGAAATCGAACGCTCTTTAAAAATAATTTGTCGTGGGCGTGCAATATTTTTATGATACAGATTAGAGCGTAATGTCTCATGGCGCTGAATTACGATTTGCATACTTTGCTCTAACATGGCGTGATCTAATTCACCTGTGACAGATAATTGCACCTGCTCAATATAAGCCGATGAATGAGGTTCCATCATCGAATGAAATAACATGCCCTCCTGTAGAGGAGTAAGATAGATCATTTTTTCAATTTCAAGACGCTTGCTCATGATGATCCTCCCTGGATACATAATTAGACATTCTCGTAAAATTGCTGGATATCTTCGAAATCTTCCAAATCTATATCTTGTGCTCCTACATCGGTTGGTGTTAATTCACGCTCTTCTTTGTGAATACAATGATCAATCATAGCGAACAAGATCTGTTCAAAATGTTGTAATACAAACTCGATATCTGTAGAACTATACTGTTGCGTATCATAATCCAGACAGATAGTTAACTGCTCATCTTCTATAGAAGCATTCATTACTAAATCATGAACACTTGCAACATCATTCAGATCATGTAGCCATTCCGCTTCAAAATTGATATACTTCTTGTTCCGTTCTTCTCGATAATGAAAGCTAATCGGCGTGTGGTGTTCTGGTAGTACATCTTCCATATATCGAAGCATGGCATAACTGATTCCATTATCAGGCACTTGTCTAACTAACTCTTTTGCCTGCTTCAATACAACTGAAAGATCATCTGACTCAATAGTGAACACAAGTGGATACATAGAATTGAAATGACCTATTGTTAGAGTTGCATCCCATATCTGCGTATTTTCTGCAAATAACATCTCACGTCCTGTTGTCTTCATATCGATACTAATAACTTGTTCGTTTTGATATAAAGTTGCCTTCAATGCTTGTCCAAAAGCAGCAAATAATACTTCCTGTGTATTGGTTCCATAAATATGATGCACATCTGTTATTAATTGGTTTGTTTTTTCTAACGAACATTTCAGTGTTATGCGATTCATCTGATGCCATATCGTTTCATTGGTTGGTAACATTGAGAATAGATCTTTGTGGAAGTGAGGCTTAATCTGCTTCCAGTATTGGATCTGAGGTTGCCAATTAGATACTGCTAATTGATGTTCTAATTGTTGATTCCATGTCTGATAAGCAATCGTTTTATCTGGCAATTGCACAGATTGCTCTGTGATATATTGACTGTAAGCTAGTGCCAAATCTTCTAATAAAATAGACCATGATACTTCGTCTAGTAACATTTCATGAGCCGCAATTAAAAGGTAATCTCCACTACTCGTATTGAAAATAACTAAACGAATTAATGGGCCTTCGCCAGGAACAATTTGTTGACAAATCCGCTTACGTTCTTGCTGCATATAGGCATATTCTTTCTCTAATACTGAAAATGATTGGTATGCATTATCATCTAATGTACTATTGATTGTTGATGATATTTCAAGACTAAATGTAGTCGCTTCAGGATTTTGATAGATCCATTTGCCTTGTGGATGCTGATTTTGGCGGTTTGCCTTTTCATGATTTTCTGTCGTTTCACTATTTACTGGCACATATGCTAGACGTAACGCATCATGATGTTCTATCAGTTGTTGCATAACAACGCTAATTGCTTGCTCTTCCCATTTCTGATTCGCATGCAAAAGTACAGAGTGATGATAAGGAATTGATAGATCGGGATGCTGTTTTAACCATGCATATTGTCCAGGCGATAATATGGCTTCACCTGTTATGAAAGATTGGTCAATATGCGGAGCGGTAGATTTTACATGATAGATCAGCTCGCGAATCGATGGATGCTCAAATAGCGATTTGATATCAAGCTCATAATGCTGCTCGCGTAAACGAGCAATCACTTGGATCGCTTTGATCGAATCTCCGCCAAGCATAAAGAAATTATCGTGAACCCCAACCCATTCACGTTTCAATATGTCTTGCCAGATCTGAGCGATTAGCCATTCCAGTTCATTTTCTGGAGCCTGATAGTCAGTATGTGTCACATGCCATTCTTCTGGTTCAGGTAATGCTTTGCGATCCGTTTTGCCATTAGGTGTTAAAGGCATCTGATCAATAAAAGTATAATGTGAAGGTACTGCATAATAAGGAAGTTGTTTGGCAGCATATTGACGTATTTCTGCTCCTGTATACTCTTTTTCTTGACTTTGAATCAAATAAGCACAGATCATAGGCTCTTGTTGATGATTGGTCTGAACGATGACAACAGCTTCTTGTATACCTTCAATAGCTGTTAAACAATGTTCGACTTCTCCTAACTCTATTCGAAAGCCTTTTACTTTAACTTGATAATCAATACGACCGATAAATTCGATTTCACCGTTAGTTTGCCAGCGTGCCAGATCGCCTGTACGATACATGCGCTCCCCTAATACAAATGGATTAGCTACAAATTTCTCGTCTGTTAGGTCTTGTCGCTTCCAATATCCGCGAGCCAAACCTTCGCCAGCAATACATAATTCTCCAGCAACTCCTAGCGGTTGAATACGCATAGCAGAATCTACAATATATAGTTGAGTATTAGCAATTGGCTTACCAATTGAAATCGTAGGCGATGTTGTTAATTCTTTTACCGCAGACCAGACGGTTGTTTCTGTAGGACCGTACATATTGAATATGCGCAATCCTTGAATATCTTGAAGTTGTTGCAGTAGCTGGTGTGGTAGTGCTTCACCACCAACCATTATATCTTTGACATGATGCAATGCTTGTATACCTTGCTCTACATGAAGTAGCATTTGTAGACGAGATGGTGTCATTTGTAACATATCAATATGATGAGTACTAATTAATTCAGCCAGTGCTATAGGATCTGCTTGATGATGACGCTCTCCTATCACAACTTTCATGCCTTCCAACAGTGGTAAAATGGTTTCCAGTACAAAAATATCAAAAGACATCGTTGTTAAAGATAGCATCACTTTATCAGTAGTAAAGGGAATCACTTGCTTCATTCCTGTTATAAAATTCATGACAGAACGGTGCTGTAGCATTACACCTTTGGGTTGCCCTGTTGAGCCTGAAGTATAAATAACATATGCAAGATTCTCTGAGTGTATAGGAAGTTCTAGATTTGTTGTATGCGTATGATAAGATGCCTGATCTTCTACATACACTACTGCACCTGTATAATTTAATTCTTTTAATAGATGACGACTGGTGACCAAAATAGAAGCTTCACTATGTTCCAACATGTATTCGATTCGTCCTGTCGGATATTCAGGATCAATAGGAACATAAGCACTGCCTGATTTGAGAATAGCAAGTAGACCTACAACCATTTCGATTGATCGATCAACCATAATTCCGATCAGGCGATCACATCCTGCTCCATGCTGTACTAACGTATAAGCTAATTGATTAGCACGTTCATTCAATTGCTTATAGGTAATAGATTGCGTATTACATACTAAAGCAATCGAATCAGGTGTTAACTTCACTTGGGATTCCCATTGGCTATGGATTGTCTGATTATCAGGGAAATTTAACTTTGTATGATTGAAATCTTGCAAAACCATTTGCTTCTCTGTATCTGTCATAACATCTAATTCTTCTAACGTAAGATCAACATGATCTACAGCTAATTGTAAAATTTGAACAAAGTGACGATGTATTTGCTCTATCGTATCCTGCTTAAACAATGAAGTAGCGTATTCCCATGTACAACTAAGTTGATCTTTCTGTTCAGTCATATACAGCGATAAATCTAACTTGGCTATCCCTGCATTAAATTCTTCAGGAATAAAAGTAACTTCCCCTGCTGTTAACATATCTGTACCTGTATTTTGTAGACTAAACAGTGTATCGAATACTGGATTACGACTAAGATCGCGCACACCTTCAAGATGTTCTACCAATTCTTCAAATGGATATTCTTGATGCTCAAAAGCATTTAACGAAATTTGCTTCACTTCTTCTAATAATTGACGAAAGTTCTGAGAAGGCTGAGGTTGAACACGTAAAGCTAACGTATTAACGAACATTCCAATAACGGACTCTGTATCTGCATGTCTGCGTCCTGCTACAGGAGTACCGATAATAATATCGTTTTGACCAGAATATTTAGATAATAAGATTTCGTAAGCTGTCAATAACACCATATATAATGTAGTTTCTGTTTGCCCAGCTAATACATATAACTTTTCAGTTAATAACTTGTCGATTGCAAACGATAACGTATGTCCGGCAAATTGTTGTGTTTGTGGGCGAATATAATCAGTAGGCAAATTCAGTACAGGTAGATCGCCACTTAACGTATTTAGCCAGTAAGCTTGCTGGGTCTGCAATATGCCTTCTGCTATTTGCTGCTGTTGCCACATCACAACATCTTTGTAATGAATATTCGGTTCAGGTAACCATATACCTTGATAGCTATGAACCAATTCTTCTAATAAAATTGCCATCGAAAATCCATCTGCAATAGCATGATGCATATCAACCAGAAGTGCATAATAACTATCTGACCACTGCAACAATTGAGCACGAAATAAAGGAGATTGATCCAATTGAAAAGGCTGTACAAAAGCTTGACGCATTTCTGATAACTGATGTTCTTGAACATAAGTTGTATTGATATCCATAAGTACATGCGGATGTACACGCTGAATGACCTGATCTTGATGCCATTCTAGTGACGTCCTAAAAGATTCATGACGGGCAACGACTTGCTGTAATGCTTTAATTAGACGTTCTGTATTCAATGGACCTTGAATAGTCAGTTGTCCAGAAACATGATAAGCCAAGCCGCCATTGCCGATTTGTTCCATGATGTACATTCGCTTCTGTGCAGAAGATACCGGATAAAATTCCTGAGATTCTACAGATTCAATCGGCAGGTAAATGATATGTTCTCCGCCCTCAATATACTGGACAATTTCATTTATTGTCTGTAGATTGAAAATTTCACGAAGCGGAATATGTATAGCAAATTCTTTATTGATTCGTGATAAGATCACAGTAGCTTTTAGAGAATCCCCACCTAGTTGGAAGAAATTATCTGTGCGCTGTATGTCGTTAATCCCTAACACATCTTGCCAAATTTGAATAAGTTTATAACCTGTATCATTTTCGCTTTCGATAGAATGATGTGTAGTTTGTAGAGAAGTTAATGTGATACCTTGTTGTACTGGATCAGGTAACATTGCCAAATCTGGTTGTCCATTTTCCAGCAAAGAAATATTTGACATTGGAATCAAGATACGCGGTTGCATATAATCAGGTATTTGTTCATTCATCATTTGACGAATCTGTTCAGGATTATAAAATTCATGTTGTGTCTGATCCATTTGCAAGTAAGCACAAAGTTGATACTGATCGGAGTCTCTATTAGAGGCTACGACAGGAAGCACTATACACTTTTGAAGTGAAAAAGTGTTCGCCATATACTTTTCGATTTGTTCCAAATAAACACGATGACCACGTATAGTCTGTACACGATCAATATCGCCTATGTACTGAATACGTTTATCTATTCCCCAATAGACAAGTTGACCTGTACGTTGCAATGTAGTTAGATGCTGGTCAGCTTGTAGAGATTGAGAATCATAATTGGTTGAATACAATTGTCCTACATATAGCTCACCTATCGCTCCTGCCACAACAGGCTGACCATACATATCTAGGACATAAGGAAAATGCCCTTGAGGATCTGCTAATGAAGTCCAAAACTCATCAAGCTGTTGATAATTCGATACAGATAATAAGGAATGCTCCCGCATAGGTGCTTGAATATTTGCAACCATATTCTCTAAAAAGGTTATAAATCCCACTGTCCATTCTTTAATTACAGCTTGTGAGAATAGGTCAGCATTATAATCCATCTCTATACTAAGTTCTTTTCCTATTGGAGTTACATTCATAAATAATTCGTACTTACTGTAATGAATATCATGAGTCATGAGTTCCGTAATCAATCCATCGAATTGAAGTTCTGGCACTGCACGATCCATATTAAATACAGTATTTATCACTGGTAAATTCCCTATTCCACGTTCAGCCAAAGATGCAAAACTATACATTTGATACTTTTCGATTTCTTTCATCTTTTGTTTTACTTGATCTGCATACGTTGCAAACGATATATCTTTAGTAATCTCAGTAATAATCGGCAACAGATTCACACAATTTCCTATCAAAGCATAGGCTTCCATATGAGTTTGCCCTGCTGTAGGTACGCCTACAGTTACTATGGATTGTTCGGTCAGACGATGAAGTACACATTTAAAAGCAGTTAATAAAGTAACAAATAACGTTGTGCCTAACTCCATACTCGTGGCACGTAATTTTTGTACCAATTCACTAGATAACATCGCTGTATAACGACCCCCTTGAACCGATGGCAAAAGAGTACCTCGATAGATAGATGGGAGTTCTACCACTGGAAGAATCCGTCGGAAATGATGATTCCAATACGCTACAGCTTCTTGACTGTTAGAATGATTCAACTGTTGTTGTTGCCATACCACATATTGTTGAAAAGGTACTGATTCAGGCAAGCGAACAGGTTTATTATGTATAAGAGCAGAATAAATCTGTTCCAGTTCCTGAATACATACACCAATCGACCAACCATCTGCTATAAGATGATGGAAAGTAAACACTGCAATATATTCATATTCAGTCAGCTGTAAACATTGAATGCGAAATAATGGCTCGGTTGAAGTCATACTAAATGACAGCTGTTGTTGTTCTTGCAACCATGATTTTATTTTTTGCTCTTTATCCGTAGAATCATACATCGTGAAATCAAAGACTGGAATTAATAATTCCATCTGTGAAGCAACGATTTGATTTTCCCCATCATGGCTCATGTATGTACGCAAGGCTTCATGACGTTGCATCACCATATGTACTGCTTCTTTCAAAAAGTTCATATTCAGTTCTCCTTGAAACCGCAAAATCGCGGTTTCATGAAGAGACTGAGCTTCCGTTTTCCCTGATGAAGATGCAAACCATAATTGTTTCTGATCAGCAGTTAATGGAATAATCTTGTCATGAGTCAAAGATTGGTGGATTGGTTGTGGTACAGGTAATTTATCTGGATCATGGTCTGGATCAGGTGGGCCATCAGGCAAAAATCCGCCTGCTCGCAACTCCTGCACACTATCCTTTACAGCTTGTACAATACGAGCAATATCTTCCTCTGTATGTACAGTGGATAAGAAGCAATTGCGTCCTTCCCAAATATAAATACCTTTATCTAACATATGATAATAAAAGAGCTCCAAATCGCCTTTTAATACAAAGCGGAATAATGATCCAAAGTGCACTATTTTCATAGGTAATTGTTCATTTTCAAAAAACGCGTTCAATTCTGAAGCAAATTGAGCTGTTCTTGCATTAAGATTCGCTTGTAATGCTGGACCTTCTTCCTCCATCCGATGCAATACAGCTAAAGATGCTGCCATAGCTAGTGGATGATGGCAGAATGTACCTGCAACAAAAGTGCGACGATGTTCATGAGCAGGATAAGATTCATCCCCAAAATCCCATGTTCCTCCATCAACTCCATCCATATATTTAGCAGTCCCAGCTACGATACCGATAGGCATACCACCACCAATGACTTTTCCATAAGTTACTAGATCAGCTTGAATATCAAATATAGCTTGCGCACCACCAGGATGAATACGGAAACCTGTAATGACTTCATCGAAAATAAAAGCAGTATCTGAACGACGAGTCAGCTCACGAATTTGTTGTAAAAAGGCTTTAGGCTGAAAATCAGGACGACGACTCTGAACAGGTTCAACCAGCACAGCAGCTAGCTCATGACCATTCGCTTCAATATAATCTAGCGCTTGTTGAGTACCATAATTGAGCACGACAATATCATCAACCATATGTTGTAACACTCCAGGGGCTAGAGGTGTAGAATGTTCTTTATCCACACCTGCGCTACCCAGAGCAAGAATCCCATCAAAAGTACCATGATACGAACCTGCAAAAATAACAACTTTACTCCGTCCTGTGGCTGCTCTTGCCAAACGCAAAGCGACCATAATTGCTTCTGTACCAGAATTGTACAAAGAAATACGCTCGGTTCCAGTCATTCGTGTGATCGCTTCTGCTACTTGACCCGCCATATTAGACATGGGTCCTACGCACATACCTTGCTGTAATTCAGCTTCAATCTTTTCACGAATAAATTGAGGATTATGCCCGAAAAAGTTAACACCGAATCCCATCGTAATATCTACATATTCATTATGATCAAGATCCCATAATTTTGAACCTTCCGCACGTTGCGATACAATCTGATACACCATTTCTTTTAATAGTGGACGAAAGCCTGCAATATTACGATTATTCGCATAAACAGAACGATACTGTTGAGTATATTGTTTGGTGCTGGCTGTACGTTGAGTATATTTTTGGATCAATTGTTGGATATGGTTGGATTGCCGTTCAGGTAAAGAATAATCCGTCTGCAATTCTAACGGTTTGTATGCAACAAATGGTTTGGATTCTTGATTAATAGTCACTGGTGAACTTGTTGAAACAACCGATACTGCTGTCGGTTGTTCTACTATTGAATCGGGTATAGCTGTATACGTGGAATGATTAGATTGCACGTCTGCATTTGGAGTCGCCTTTCCATGTAATACTTCTAATTGATAAGACATTAATTGAAGTTGTTGTGCCATAATCCGTTCTACTGATGAATATGAAGCATTAGTTTCTGATGTTGTATTGTTAGATATCAAATTATTGTTAAAGGTATGATGTTGTACATCTGTTGTAACCGTTTGAAGCGATGAAGATGTTTCTATTTCTACATTGATTTCATGATTGGTAGAAGAAGTATTAATAACTACTTCATGCGTAGTGCCTGTCAATGAATCTATCGCTTCTTGCGGTAAAACATCTGCAATATATGCGGTAAGCACATTTAGATTAGTAAGAGATTCGAAAAATTCACTCATCGGAATATCTAGATGAAAGGTATCTTTGATACTATGTCTCACTTGAGATAAATTAATAGAATCCAGACCCATTTCTAAAAAATGAGTATCTGCTTCTAACTCTTCTGTAGTTAATTGAGATACATTGCTGATCATCTGCGTAATGGTTTGTCTAACAACATCCTTCACAGTATTCTTCGACTCCTTTATCGTTAACATGGTAGATTCATGATTATCTGGCAACGATACAACTTCCTGAGATTGATGTTCATGATTTAGACGAGGTGATAATAAGACGGTCGGAGTTGGTGCTTCTATCCAACATCTTTTCCGTTCAAAAGGGTACGTAGGTAAAGGAACACGTCGATACTCTTTAGAAGAATACAAATCATGCCATGCAATATCGGCTCCTTGCACATATTGTTCCGCTAATTGTTCTAAAGCAATCAACGTATCGAGGTTACCTTGATACATTGAAGCAGACGTTTGAAGCAATTCTACTTTGCCTGCAAAAATGCCTGGTGCTGTTATGCCTTGCTGATGAAGTTGCATCAATCGACTCATTAATTCAGCAGATGATTTCGCTACAATAGCTACTCGATAATGCCAATGACTGCGCCCGGTATTAGCGGTATAACACACTTCATGTACACGATGAGCCATTTCAGGCAACTGCAAACATGCGATATATTGCTTAATCAATTGCTGTAGTGCTTTTTCTGTGCGAGCAGATAAAGTTAAAATTAAAGGATCGATTGTTGTCTCTGTTGGAATTGTCTCGTGAAGTTGAGTATATTCTTCAAGAACCATATGACAATTGGTACCGCTAAATCCAAACGAGCTTAATCCTGAACGTCTTGGAACTCCATCTGTTGTGACCCATGGTTGAAGCTGACGATTCACATATACAGGCGATTGTTCAAAAGATATCTGCTGATTAGGGGTACGGAAATGAACCAATGGTGCAAGTTGCTGATGTTGTAACGATAAGACTGATTTAATTAATCCGGCAATACCAGCTGCTTCATATAGATGACCGATATTGCTTTTCACTGTACTGATTGCACAAAATTGCTTGCGTGATGTATATGCCCGAAATGCACGGCTAATCCCTTCTATTTCAACAGGATCGCCCAAACGAGTTCCGGTACCATGAGCTTCAATATAACTAATCGTCTCTGGGTCTACGCCTGCATCTTCCCAGGCTTCAGTAATAACTTCTGCTTGAGCAATTGCATTGGGTGCAGATATCCCCACTGTACTACCATCTTGATTAATTGCGCTTCCTTTAATAACTGCAAGAATATGGTCGCCATCTCGCTCAGCTTGTTCCAGTGACTTTAGAAAGACTGCACCTACACCTTCTCCCCATCCTGTACCGTCCGAACTATCATCAAATGCACGAGCACGATCATCCGAAGACTCCATACCTAGACCTGCTTTTAAAGGAAGTAAAATCGTTTTGACTCCACCAGCCAAAGCCATTTCGCATTCTCCATGTTGAATAGCTTTACAAGCCATATGTACCGCAACAAGAGAAGAAGAACAAGCCGTATCAATCGTAACCGCTGGTCCTTTTAGATTTAATAAGTAAGAAATACGACTTGGAATAATAGAAGATAGATTGCCTATCGCAAAATTCGGAATAGAAGCCGGTGTTACTTCGCTTAGTAAACGTTCATATTCAAAACTTGTTTTGGAAAATCCAACGTATACGCCAACCTTACGACCTGATAATATATTGCCACCATAACCTGCATTTTCAATTGTGCTCCATGCGGTCTGTAGAAATAAGCGTTGATTAGGATCCATTAACGATGCTTCACGAGGCGTTAATTTAAAAAATGAATAATCGAACTTATCGACTTCATCCAAATAACCCCCATCTGCCAATTGATGACTACGACCTTCTGTATTGAGTTGCGAAATAAAGAACTGCGCATCGGCTTTTCGTTGTTCATTATAACTTCCTATACAATCTGTACCTTCTGCAATATTGCTCCAAAATTGTTCTAGTGTTTTGGCTTGCGGAAATGTACCATCCATTCCGATAATAGCAATGTCTTTACTTTGCACAGAAGAGGATTGATTTATTGCCGGTTTGTGAGTAGCAAAAGCTTTTTCTTCTCCATGAATAAGATAATGTGCTAATCTTGCTATCGTAGGATAGGAGAAGAAATCTGTTACTTCGACTTTGACATCAAATCGCTCTTCTAACTGATCAACAATTTGTACCATTTGTAATGAACTAACACCGATATCAAAGTAGCTATCATGCACACCGATTGTTGTTTTATTTAAAATTTGTTGACATATTTCTACCAACTGGCGTTCAATTTCTGCTTGTTTTGGCAGTTTAGAGATCGAATCTTTGAAAGACGTTAACGGTAAAGATGTTTCGATCTCTGCTATAGAATCTGTTGATACTGTTGCAGATTGAACCGATTGAGTCACCACATTAGCGAATACACCTTGTGCGTAGTCTTCTGCTAATTTAAACCGTTGTACTTTACCACTGGTTGTTTTGGGAATACGACGAATCGGTAACACTTCATGCACCTGCCAACCAGCACGATAATTGAGATGACTTTTTAGACGATGTGCAATAGGTGCAAAATCAATAGATTGCTTAACATGCATCACAAATACAATCATTCGATCCTGTTGAATGCTTTCATCATATACTCCGCAAACAGCCACTTTACCCAGTTCAATACCTTCAACTTCTTCAGCGACTCGCTCTACATCATGAGGATAAACATTCTGCCCATTTACAAAAATAATATCTTTAGCTCTACCTGTAATAACAAGGCGACCTTTATACATAAAGCCTAGATCACCTGTAACTAACCAGCCATCTGGAGTAAGAACTTTGGCGGTAGCTGTGGGATTATTATAATAACCACGGGTTACATTTTTTCCGCGAATATGAATATGACCAATATGACGATCTGGTATAGGTTGATGATCTTGATCGCTAATACGTATCTCACAGCTTTCTAGCGCATACCCTACATCTGCAAAGCTAATACGATTGGAATCGTTATAATCTACTTCAACGACAGCTTCTCCGATATTCAATTGATCCCGGTGCAAATGAATAGGTGTTAATTCTTCAGTAATGGGTGGATGACTAACGCCTACACTAGCTTCTGCCATCCCGTATACAGCAATCATCGAAGATTTTTTTAAGTGATGTTTGCTCATAGCTTCTAAAAATACATGACATAATTCAATAGAGATAGGTTCTGCGCCATTTTGAATCATTTCAATCGTCGATAAATCCCATTCTAGTGCATTTTCTGGTTTGTATTGAGCAAGGAAAAATTTGTAGCCAAAATTAGGAGAACAAATATGGGTAACTCGATGTTCAGAAGATTTTTTAAGCCATAGAGTAGGACGTCTTATAAACAAAGCAGTCGGCATAATATATTGAGTTGCATTGGAGACCAGACATGTAAGATGAAAAGCAATTAATCCCATATCATGAGTCAAAGGCATCCATCCCAGATACGCTTTGTTTTCATCCAATTGAGTACCATTAGCAATATCGCGTGTATTGTAGATCAAATTTTCGTGAGTCAGCATAACACCTTTAGGATCACCTGTAGACCCTGAAGAAAACTGAATAAATGCTAGATCTTCCGGTTGTACTTGAACAGGTAGACCTTGATCAAGATTGTTATAATCCAATGCATCAGTAAACAGTGTTCTATGAGCAATCTGTTGATACGTTGCATCTAACCCTTGCTGAACAGCATATTTTTCTAAATTAGAAAAAACTTTAGGATCAGTAATGAGATAAGGACGATTTAGCGTGTTCCAGATTTTGAATAATTTCATTCGATGCTCATCATTATTGCCGACTGTAACAGGAACAGGAATAATTCCGCCCAATAAGCAACCCCAAAATATATTCAAAAAAGATCGATTATCGTCAACTTGCATTAATAACTCATCACCAGCACACATTCCAGCTGCTTGAAGTTCTCTGAGTACAAGTAAAGACTCACTTTTCAACTGTGTATAGGATTGATATTCTTCTACCGTATCCCCCGAAATATAAGTAATCCCGCGTGATCCTAACCGGGCTTGATCTTCAAAAGCATCCAATAATGTTAGATAGTGCTTCATGCCAATCCCCCTACAAGCTGATGTGTCAAAACGTCTTTTTGATTTATTTTTTTACACTGCTTGGTATCTATTACTTGAGTAAGATAAGCTGTTGCTTGTTGACGAAGATCCGCTGCGTTCAGATCTTTACTACTCGATGTAGTAAGGTAACCTAGCATCTGTTTGAGTTGTTGAACCGGTTCGATAACACCCTGTGCATATTCATTTTCATTCCAATTGTGATTAGGTAAAGATATAGACTGAGCCAGACATTCTTTAATCCAGACATCTACAGGATAATCTTGAATTAAACGATGTCTATCCTGTTCTTTATCAAAAGCATATCCAGAAAGGTCAGGAGCAATATCCTCAGATAAGCGTGTTAATATATTGCGAGGTCCAATTTCGACCGTTGTATGTATTCCGTTTGCCACCATGTATAACAGAGACTGTTGCCATTTGACTGCACAAGTCATCTGATCAATTAATCCTTGAACAATATGTATATCACTTGCATACGGCTCTGCTGTAACGTTCGATATAACAGGCCAGCGAGTTTGTTGAAATGATTGCGTATGTAAAGCAGTAGCTAGGCGATCTGCTGCGTGTTGCATCAGTATCGTATGAAAAGGACCACTCACAGATAAGCGATTCATCTGTACTTTCTGCTGTTCAAGTGATCTCGTCAATCTTTCCAGAGCTTGAGAATGACCTGCAACAACATGTTGAAGTGGAGAATTATAACAAGCAATAACGACTGGTTGTTCAGATGTACGATGTTGCATGCATAACAGTTCTAATTCATCTACCGCTATTCCTCGTACAGCAATCATGCTTCCGATATGATCTTGTGAAGCATTCTCCATAAATTGTCCTCGTTGTTGAACAATCCGTAATCCATCTTGAAAAGATAGAGCTTCACTAGCAACCAATGCCGAATATTCTCCTAAGCTATGTCCGGCTGTAAAAGTTGGCTCTATACCGATCTGATGCATATACGCATGAAATGCAATCATACTCATAGTGAGCAATACTGGCTGTGTATAGGAAGTACGTGATAACTGTTCTATTTCGCCTGTATTACATAATGCATACATATCATAGCCAAGTATATCGCTTGCTTCCTCCATTAATCGTTTGGTATGAGATTCATATTTGTATGTGTTAACGCCCATTCCTTTGTACTGTGACCCCTGACCAGGAAATAATAAAGCAATACCACTCATGACAAATCCCTTTCCTCTCTTTGTCTGATATCTTTTGAACCATTTGTTTTGGTCTGTAAGAACAACAAACATTACAGATAACGAGATTGAAGCGACTCGTTATCTGTATTCCATTTTGGAGTTTTACAATTATTCCAACACACCTACATATTTTTGTTGTTGGTAATCCGTTGTTTGACGATTTAAATACTCAGTTAAAGATTGTTTAATGATATTACATCCCTGTTGCAAATATTCTATTTCTATCGTCAAAGCAGGCATTAATTTGATAACAGTATCATTACGACCTGCCCTCTCAATGATTAAACCTAGTTCATAACAACGAGCAACGATAAATTTAGAAGCATTTTCTGCATCTTCTAGACCACCCAAATCGATTCCCCAGATTAATCCAATACCACGAATTTCTATTTTGGAATGCAAGCTAGCAATCTCTTGCTCTAAAAAAGTAGCAATCATAGCTTCTTTGCGTTTTACTATTTCTTCAAGTTGAGCAGATTCTCTATATTCTAAAGCCGCTGTTGCACCGATAAAGGCAAGTTGATTACCTCGAAAAGTTCCGTTATGTTCACCAGGCTTCCAAATGTCCAAATCTGGTTGGATCAATAGGAGTGACATAGGTAACCCATATCCGCTGATCGATTTGGATAACACAACAAGATCAGGCTGTATCCCTGCTCGTTCAAAAGAGAAAAATGAACCTGCTCGACCACAACCTACCTGTATTTCATCTACAATCATCAAAATATCATGACGCTTGCATAATTCACTTAAACGTTGTAACCACTCAATAGGTGCAACAATAACTCCACCTTCAGCTTGTACCGTTTCCAAAATAATAGCGGCTGGCTTTTCTATACCACTATTAGGATCAGTCAACACATTTTCTATGTATTCAATCGTATCAAAACTCCCCATAAATCCATGAGGATAAGGCATAAAAGTTACATTTGGCAATGGAGCTCCTGCACCGTTACGGTTGTAAAGATTTCCAGTAACTGCTAGGCTTCCATAAGACATCCCATGAAATCCGCCCATAAACGAAAATATTCCTGTCCGCCCGGTCGTTTTACGAGCTAACTTTAAAGCAGCTTCTACAGCGTTCGTTCCTGTAGGACCACAAAATTGCAATTTATAATTCATTTCTTTGGGGATAAGAATAAGTTCAGTGAAGGCATCAATAAATTTGCGTTTGGCTATCGTATACATATCCAACCCGTGAATAATAGCATCTGACTCTAAATAATCGATTAATTGCCGTTTGATAAAATCAGGATTATGACCATAATTTAGCGCTCCTGCTCCAGCAAAAAAATCAATAAATTGTTTGCCTTCTTCAGTAACCATGATTGAGTTTTTGGCATGTTGAAATACATCGCCAAATGCTCTGCAATAAGACCGTACATTGGATTCCCAAAGCTCAAATGAATTCATTATTCATCCTCCATATTGTTGGTATATTCAAAAGATCTATTGACATATTGTCTAAAATCATAGTGCACAGTTGCTGTTTGACATAGGATGAATTGAGGAAGGTAGGATAATGATAAGAAGTGAAATTTGATGTGGAAATAATACTCTAAATTGATAATTAAAGAAATATTTAACAAATTAGCTTATCCACTAATCTAACTTGCATTCTTATGATAGATTAGTCATCAAGAGGATGTCAAACCATTAAATGGTAATTTTAAAGACTTGTTTCATGTATAAAGAGCTTTAAAGCGTCATTATTTTACATATAGTTTACAATATTAATTTTAGAAAACATGAACAAAGTAATAGACTTCTAACAATTGATGATATATACTCAAGCAGATCATTCCAGTATTTGGATAATAGAAAGGTGGTTAATATGGCTCGTTATATTGGACATTATTTAAAAATCTTTGTTCCACTTGGTATTATTGCAGGCGTTTTAGTCTATGTATTGAATATGTTTGGTTTAGAAGTTCCCTTAGTAATTGGGAATAAAACATATTATGGTTCCGAAGCTGCTATTAGAGAACTGATAGCTGTTCCAGTAGGATTTATCATTTTGGGCCTAATTGTAGCGGTAATTGTATATGCCTTTAGAAGAAAACAAATATCGTAATTATTCTTTTAACAACTTATTAAAACTACTTACTTTTTTATACATTGATATACCTTTTACATAGTCCTTATTAAAAAAGCAGACACATTAATATATATGGTCTGCTTTTTGTTTTGTATTTGTTCATAATTTAGTGATAATTATGCTCATTATAAATACTTTTATAAGTAATAATCTTACATATTTATCCTGTAAAATTTATAAAAGAATTATATATTTAACAATAAAAAGGATATTATTATTGTTAGTTTGTTAAGTATTTTACAATAATTACTCATTAGCTTGATGATTATAAATTGATTTTTATTCTTTAATAGTGATAAAAAAAGAAAATACTTCTCCTAAACGTAATAAATTACTTTAGAAAAAGTATTTCTTTATTGTACTTATCTTATTCATTTTGCTAAATATTAAAACAATGCACTTGGCGAAGTATTGATTTTCCACAAACCATCAACTAATTCAAACTTCACAAGCATACGCTCGACAGGTTGTGCATCTTTAACATAAGGAACAGTTAAGCGATATACACGAGTGGTATCTGTCATGCTGATCATTTTAGCTGTAGAACGATTGAATTCTAACTTGCTGTCTTCATTCGACACCACTTGTGCCAGCTTGCCGTTGTTCTCGATTACATATTTTTGAATATAAGCTTCACTTGCTTGTTTAGTATACGTTTCTGTCAAATACGCTAATAATTTAGCATGCGTATTGATATCTGTAGATAAGTAACGATATGTTTTGTTATTTAAAGAAAAAGTACTATCAGTTGTAGATGTTTTGCCGCCTGTAGAAGTGTATACGTATCTTTTTTCAGCTTCAACGATAAGTGGAGTTACACTATCGTGGTTTAACTTTTTCACTCCAGTCCATACGCCATCTTTTGTATAATAGGAAACTGCTGGTGTCGTTGCAGTCGTTGTTGTAGATGTCATCGCTTTGGATGTACTAGCCGCAGGTAATGTTGAAGTTGCAGATGCTGCTTGTACAGAAGGTGCTGAATATAAAGATGCCGTTACCAATGCGGTAAGTGCCCATGTGCCGATTGCCAATTTATTTACTTTTTTCATCATTTCATTTCCTCTCAAATGTGCTTTCTTCAAATTTTATAAGTGTAATCGTTACTATGTAACCTCTTTATTATGACATATCCATAAGACATATACCACTTTCGCTCAAAATATAACCATTTTTAACCATTCAAAGTAAATGCAACCTTTTATTTTAGATCACGTCTATACTATTGTTCATATATTATATTTTACATATTAATTTACTAAAGGAGCTCTTACAATGATATACTCTACGATTCGTTCTACTGCTAAAATAGTTACTATTGCTTTATTTTCTACTGCTCTCTCTGCAACTCCACTGTCTGCTTTGTATACCGAGCCATCAACAACTGCTTATGCAGCTACTTCATCTATAACTCAATCTACGATTCAAGTCATGCTCAACGAGAACAACATTACACAAGATCTCCAAACACCCCCTGTTATGATCAAAGGTTCTGTATATCTACCTTTACGCGAAATCAGTCAAAAAGTAGGTATTCATACGTATTGGAATGCATCCCAACATACAATTACACTAACTTATCCAAAATATTTAACTGAATTGAATGTACAAAAAGGGACGGTTAAAGTTAATACAAAAGTAAAAAACCTCCCACAAGCTATAGTTACGATTAAAAATATTACTTATGTACCCGCACGTATGATCGCCGAAGCTTCCGGTCAGCAGGTGAATTGGAACAGCAAGAAAAAGTTAATTACTTTCAAATCTGATATCACTTTCGCTAAAGCAAATAGCAAAACAGCTACAATCTGGTTCAATAACCAAAATAATGAGTTATATTTCTCTTCTTCTGCTTTTACTACACCTGTACTTGCTGGAAAGTTAAACAATAAGCTAGAAAATGTATCTCGTCTTCAAGTCTATGATGTGAATACAGGTGGACATGTTGTGGAATGGTTAGATAATTATGGTGAACCGAGTATTAATTATGATTTTTATACAGCCTTTATTAAAGATGATAAGATTGTTCGTCAGGCGAATGTCGACTACTGGCAACGGTACGATGACAATGTTTTTCAATACAAAGACAATGCCGTGCTTGTTAATAAAGATACACTTGAATTTCTAGATAGTGAAGGTAAAATCACTTCTACTCGCAACCTGGCTACCTTAGCCGGTATAAAAACTAATTACTCGGTAGTTGGAATCAGTGATCATTATTTAATTGTGCGTCCTAATCATACAGGTCTTCTTACATTAATTAATTTACGAAATAAGTCTAGCATTCTGCTCTATAAAGAGTTATTGAATAAAGAAGAACAAGAATATTGTGAAGATAATGATGTCCCCTACCATGGAGATGATCTCTTGTTTACAGGTGAAAATAAAAGCGGAGCTTTGACTTTTGAAAACCACGGATATTCAACAAGCGGAGTGAAAAAGTATGTATATACGATAAAAGATTGATTATAAAATAGATATTATTTTGAATGATCATAGTGTTATAAAGTAAAAACTAGCTACATCCTATCCTTATATGTGCACAGCAAAAAGGAATTGAATAAGCGACTATTCAATTCCTTTGCTGTACTATAATCTATATATTTGATCTGTCATTACACTACTACTATTAACTTCTTAACAAAATAATTCTGATTACTATTTATATTTCATCCAAATCAAGGTAACAACTGCTCAACCGCTTGACGAACATCCGGTTGATCCAACTCTCGACCGAAGATGGATACACTTCCACTATCTTCGCGTGAACGGATTAAGCGTCCCATGCCTTGACGGAGACGAAGTAACATATAAGGCATATCGACTTCTTCAAAAGCATTTACTGCTTCCGCGCGGCGTGAAGCAAATAATGGATCGTTCGAAGGGAACGGTAATGACCAGACAATCACATTGGACAACGAAGGTCCTGGAATATCTAACCCTTCCCATAACGTAACTGCACATAATACGCTAGTCTCATCTTGTTGGAAAGCAGAGATCAAATGACTGATCTCGGCATATCCTTCATATAACATACGATATTTAGCATACCCTGTAAAGTTTTGTGTACTTTGACGGAACGCAGCTAATTCTTCAACAGAAGAGAATAAGATAAGAGCACGCCCACCCGATTGATCCAACAATCCAAGTACTCTTTCAGACTGTACATTGACAGCATTGAGATCCAATAATCCCAAAGAAGCACCTGATGTAGTCGTCACACCTGGCAATACAGGCATTAGATTCGCTTGCATTTGTTCTTTGTAATCGTAAGGAGAAGCTACTGAAAAGGCAAGATATTTATCGATTCCCAGACTATGCGCAATATAATCAAATGAACCTTCTACTGATAACGTTGCTGAAGAGAAAATAACAGGCATTTTTTTAGCAAATACTTTCTCATTCAGAATTTCTTTTACTTTTTTCGGCATAATCACCAGTGTAAGATCCGCTTCTTCTCCTGTGACCCATGAGATCAACTGATCTTGTTTTCGACAAAGGTTCAATGCGATCTGAATCATTTCTAGATGTTCTTCTACAATTTTGAGCTGATAATCATCTAGTGTGAATAATGCACTTTCAAATACTAATTCTTCTTCAATCACAGCAATCTGTGCTTGGACACGTCCCACTTGGTTCATCAGATCTTCGTTCCAGTTGATTTCTTTGCGATCCGAAGCAGGTACAGGCTGACTGTACTTCGCTAACTTCTCAAACAAAATATCACTTTCCAAAATCACTTCTTCTACTGCAAGTGCTAACGTCTCACGAACTTCTCCTTCTAACAAGCGCACAACAATACTTTCAAAAAGAGAATGTTTTAACTTGTGTGTTAACGCATTTTGAGCTGCTGTTTCTAGCAAATGACCTTCATCAAATACAACTGAACTGTGATCAGGCAGTAAAGGAAGTTGCCCTTCCCGTTTGCGAGCATCATATGTCCAGACATGCTCCATATAAAAGTCATGTGAACAAATAATCAAATCAGACGATTTACGGTAATGTTCACGCGATAATGTCTGACCACAGCGATGACGTTGCGGGCATACCAGACAATCTTGAAATACATCCCAACCTATTCGATTCCATTCGCCATCGGTCAATTCAGGATACTCTTTGCGGTTACCATATGGATAAAAAGATTGCATTGTATCCGGGTAATGTACAAACTCTGGCAAACCGGCATAAATATCGCGATATACATCACTTTCTGTTGCATCATCACGCACGACATCCAATTTGTTCAAGCAAATATACTGATCCGGCGATTTCCCTAGACGGGCATCTACTACCAGATTAAGATGCTTGGCAAGCTTGCTAATATCCCCTTCTGGTTTGACCAGCTGTTCGATCAATGACTCATCGGCACAAGCGATAATAGCAGGCTTGCGTGTATAACGAGCATAAGCAATAGCATATAAAAGGTAGACTAGTGTTTTCCCTGTACCTACACCCGCTTCTGCAAAAATAGTTTTCTTTTCGGCGTATGCTTTTTCCAATTGAAAAGCCATATAAATCTGTTCGTCTCTTACCTCAAAACCTGCTTCGGGTAAAATATCATAAAAAACATCCGCGATCCAATCACTCGCCTGCTTAATAAATGGTTGTCCGGGATCAAATGTAAATGGATAAGTGTTCAATCCGTGTATTCCTCCAAGTGATCTGATTTAGTGCATCCTTTCATTATACCTCAAATGTGAACAACAAGGTACAACTGTTTATGAACAAATTTTTCACAATTGAAGATATAGATATGAATATACAAAAAAAAGCCGTACTATTCAATGATTTGTAATCCACTGAAATCGTACGGCTTTGATCTAACATTGATGTTGTACAAAAATGCAGTACAAAATAAACAATGTACAAGTTCTTTTTATTTCAACAATCCTTTTTGCTGTAAAAACGTTTTGGCTACTTCGGATGCAGGTTTCCCTTCAACATCCACTTGATAATTCATTTTGCGCATCTCATCATCTGTAATCTGACCGGACAAATGATCTAAAGCTTCTGCCACTTCAGGATATTGCTTCAATGTCTCATCACGCATCAATGGCGCACCTTGATAAGGTGGAAATAATCCTTTATCGTCTTTGAGCACTTTCAACTTATATCGTTGCAATTCACTATCTGTAGAATAAGCATCCATCAATTGAATATCACCGGACGCGATTGCACTATAGCGTAATTTCGGTTCCATCGTTTGCAAATTAGGAAATGTAAATCCGTACAACTTGGTCATGCCTACATATCCATCATTGCGATCAGCAAATTCGCGTGTAAAACCTACTTTGACTTGTGATGATACATTTTGAAGATCTGAAATATTTTCTAAATTATTCTGCTGTGCATAAGCCTCAGGAACCGCTAAAGTATACGTATTGTTATATTCCATCGGAGATAACATATCCATATTGAACTTTTTGGCCATTCCTTCTTTCGCTTGATTGTATACTTGATTGCTATCTGTACTTACAGCATCTTCTTTCAAAAATTCAGCTAACGCTGTACCTGTAAACTCAGGATAAATATCGATATTTTTATTTTTTAGGGCGTTAAACAAAAATGGTGTTTTACCCATTCCTGGCTTGAGTTCAACGGTTAGATTGGTATCTTGTTCGATTAATTCTTTGTACATATTGATCAAAATTTCTGGTTCTGCTCCAAGCTTACCTGCAATCACCAGATCTTTTTGTGTATTATTTAGTAACGGAATCACACTTACCGCAATCACGATCAATGCTGTAGCTGATAACCAGATAATAGATTGACGGAATGATCTTTTTTCGATCACACGTAGCAGAACATCAAAGATAATCGCTAACAATGCCGCAGGTACCGCACCCAAGATAAGCAAAGCTGTATCGTTACGGTCAATACCGAGCAATATAATATCCCCTAATCCACCTGCACCGATCAAAGCTGCTAATGTAGTCGTCCCGATAATAAGTACCATCGCTGTCCGAATACCCGCCATAATGACAGGCATCGCTAAAGGCAATTCGACTTTAAATAATCTTTTTGTCGGGGTCATTCCCATCGCATCAGCCGCTTCTAATAAAGAAGGATCGACTTTTCGGATACCTGTATATGTATTACGCAAAATCGGCAATAGCGCATAGATTACAATCGCTACAATTGCAGGTACAATCCCGATCCCTAATAACGGAATCAATAAACCGAGCAAAGCAAGCGAAGGAATCGTCTGTAATACAGCGGCAATACCTAATATCCCTTCAGATATTTTCAAATGACGTGCGATATAAATGCCTAACGGAATAGCAATAATTAAAGCACATAACAAAGCTACAAAAGAAATAAGTATATGTTGAGTCAATGCTTGTAATAACTGATCTTGCCGCTGAATCATTACTTCCCATATATTATTCATTATTCAGCGTCTCCTTTGCTAGATACAGATGTTTTTTTGAGCAGCGAAGATGAAGTCGATGTGTAGGAATCCCCTTGTACAGAGCTGAAAAATTCACTTACAAATGGATGTGCAGGATGATGTAACAACTGCTCTGGAGTATCGACTTGAATCATTTTCCCTTCACGCATTAGACCAATCCGATCTCCTAACTTGAGCGCTTCTTGAATATCATGGGTGACAAATACAATCGTTTTCTGAATCGTCACTTGAAGTTCTAACAGATCGTTTTGCAATCGTTCTCTGGCTAGCGGATCAAGTGCACTGAAAGGTTCATCCATTAAAATAACAGGTGGATCAGCAGCAAGCGCACGCAGTACACCGATACGCTGTTGTTGTCCGCCTGATAATTCATCCGGCTTACGAGTGCGGAACACTTTAGGATCAAGCCCTACCATATGAAGTAATTCATCGACACGTTTATCTATTTTTTTTCGATCCCATCCACATAATTCAGGAGTGATAGCAATATTCTCTTCTACCGTCATATGTGGAAATAAAGCGATCTGTTGAAGCACATATCCTATACTTTGACGCAATTCATGTACAGGAGCATCATTGACTTGTTGATCATTAATAGAAATAAATCCTGAGCTTGGTTCTATTAATCGATTGATCATTTTGAGAGTTGTGGTTTTACCGCATCCACTTGGCCCAACCAATACGAAAAATTCACCTTTTTGAATATGTAAATCCATCGGATGTACAGCAATCGTTCCATCTTCATACTGTTTGGATACTTGTGCAAATTTAATCATGAACATGCCTCCTATTTATAATCTCATCTCTATGTAGTTATGTATAATGATATTTGTAAATAAATACGTACGATAGAGTGTGAACAAGAAAAGATTTCTTACAATAAAATAATGGAATATTAACTATATTTCACTTCTTTTACTATTACCCAAGTTATATCCAATGGAACACTTAAAATTAAATACAAAAAAAGGCTCTATAAGTGATTAGCTTATAGAGCCTTTTAGCACCTTAATTACACATAAGTTTATAATTTGTTGTCTTTATATCAACAACTTATTTTCTAGGCAAGTTCAATGGATCGCGTTCGCTGTCCACTCTACGATCATTCAAATCAGGATCAACATTTACACTATCAATACCTGTTCCTGTTGTAGCAGTTGTTGTATCTGTATCATAATATTTTGTATTGGAAGCCTGATTTTTGCGGAAGATATCATATACTGTTACTTGGCGACCTGTATGCTCGTCAACCAAGACAAGAATTTGACCTTCTTTTACATTGTTTTCGTACTCTTTCGCTTGATCTTCAGGAATACCGAGACCGATAAGGCCACCTACTAATCCGCCACCAGCAGCTCCGGCTGCTGCGCCTGCTAATGTTACTGCAATCGGACCTGCTGCCATAATTGGACCAAATACTGGAATCGCCATCATACCGATACCTGCTAGCAATCCTGCTACCCCACCGATTGTACCACCAGCCGCTGCTCCTGTTGCAATGCCTTCAGGTGCTTTTGTTCCTGTTTCTTCACTGATATGCTTCAGATCTTTTTTGTCTTTGGCAATAACAGAAATATTGTCTTTGTTAATACCAGACGCTTTCAAGTCTTCGATCGCTTGACTAGCTTGTTGTTCTGTTTGGAATACGCCTACCAATTTGTCATTGTTCAATTCGTTAGTGTTATTTAAATCATTAGTGTTATGAGTTTCCATAGTGTTTATCCTCCTTGGATTGTAAGCAAATTTGTATTGTTCTGTTTCTATCGTTCTGCTATATGATTAACCGTAAAAAAGTGTTTAAAACAGCTATTTTTGGTTATATTCTAATATTTTCATTATTTGTAAATTTATAAATCATAAATAATGATGTGATAAGTCCTATTGATTAATTGCGGTGTAATGGATTAGTTGGCGTAGAAGAAACATCTTTATCAACTACATTTTCATTACTACGTCCCAGACGCGCTTCTTCACGTAAAATAGCTGTTTGCTCATCTTCATTTATATTAGCACGATCATTGTTCATCGAATCTGTCGATACCGTATGATCCACAGGTGTACTCAAATGATCTGTTGCTGGTGTTGCCGTTGTTGTTGGGATCGTTGGTGATGCTGCATCATTACGATCATAGAATCGACTGTTAGAAGCATGATTAGTGCGAAAAATATCATAAATCATATTGCGATAACCCGCAGATTTGTCTACCAGTACCAAAATCTGTCCTTCATTTACATTGTTCTCGTATTCTGCTGCTTCATCTTCAGGAATACCGAGTCCAATCAGACCGCCCACTAGACCGCCAGCACCTGCACCGACTGCTGCTCCTGTTAATGCGACAACGATTGGGCCTGCTGCCATAATCGGGCCAAATACAGGAATCGCCATCATGCCCAGACCTGCAAGAAGACCGGCAGTTCCACCTAACAATCCTCCTGCTGTTGCACCTGTAGCAATCCCTTCAGGAGCTTTTGTTCCTGTTTCTTCACTAATATGTTTTAAATCTTTTTTGTCTTTGGCAATAACAGAGATTTGATCTGTAGAAATACCCTCGGCTTTTAATTGTTCAATCGCACGAGTTGCTTGTTGTTCTTCTACAAACATTCCTACAACTTTGTCATTTGTTTGTTCGTTATTCATTTCGTTTGTATTGTTATGGTCCATCATTTTTCTTCATCCTCCTCAGGATAAGTACGCTTTTTTGAAAAGTTGCATCATGTATAAATGATTGCATGTAAGTAATAATTGTGCAGACAATTGAACTGCACTTTTTTTATATGTGTTTGTTGCTTATAGTGTTATTAACCGTATAAAAAAGATTAAACCAACCAACATTTGGTTAATGGTAGCGCTTTTCCTCTAATTTACACTGTTATAATCACTACTTCTGATCACCATTTATCTTTATTGACTCTCTTTATCCAAACAATATTATTTCTATAATGTTATATGTAATACTCTATCTTATTCATTTTCTAAGGATCATACGATGATTTCTAAAGAAATATAAAATAAAAAACAAGCGATCGTCTATACACTGGTTTACAACAAAAATAAATATTTCATTTTTGTCATTTTTAGTGATAGTTTATCGCTTGTTTGTATAATATGAAGTTATTGATCTAAACCTTTTTTAAGATCATCAATCAAATCTTCTCCATCTTCAATGCCTACCGAAATACGTACTAATCCTGGTGTAATGCCCAATTCTGCTCTTCGTTCTGCTGGAATAGAAGCATGAGTCATACGTGCAGGTACTGAAATAAGACTTTCCACAGCTCCTAGACTTTCTGCTAATGTGAAATAAGTCAGCTTTTTGAGTAATTCTGCTGCTTTGGCATCACTACCGACATCAAATGAAATAATACCACCAAAACCTGTTGTTTGCTTTTTGGATAATTCATGTTGTGGATGAGAAGCTAGACCTGGATAGTAGACTTTGCCTACTGCTGGATGTTCGGTTAAAAAGGTTACGATTTCTTGTGCATTACGTTCTATTGCTTCCATACGCAATCCTAATGTCTTGATCCCACGAATCAATAACCATGCATCTTGTGGCCCTAGAATTCCACCGACAGCATTTTGAATAAAATGGATCTCTTCAGCAAGCTTTTCACTATTTACTACAACTAAACCTGCTACCAGATCACTATGCCCTCCCAAATACTTGGTTGCAGAGTGAAGCACAATATCTGCACCTAATGGAATAGGATTTTGCCAGTATGGGGTAGCAAATGTATTATCGACGACAAATAATAGATCATGTTCATGGGCTACATCGGCTACAGCGCGAATATCTGTAACTTTAAGCAAAGGATTGGTTGGCGTTTCCACATAGATAGCTTTGGTGTTCGGCTGTATTGCTTGGCGAATAGCTTCAAGATCGGTTGTATCTACAAAAGTAGACTCGATCCCCAGACGTGCTAACACTTTGGTGAAGATACGATATGTACCTCCATAGACATCATCTGTAAGCAAAATATGGTCGCCTGTATTGAACATAGTAAATACGGCATGAATAGCCGCCATCCCTGAGCCAAAAGCAAATCCTTTATATCCTTCTTCCAAATCTTTAATCAATTCTTCCAATGCAAATCGTGTCGGATTGCCTGTACGAGAATATTCATATCCTTTGTGTACGCCAATCTCTTCTTGCTTGTACGTACTTACTTGATAAATAGGTACATTAACTGCGCCTGTATAAGGATCACCAGAGATACCGCCGTGAATCAATTTTGTTTTGCGTTTCATATTTAAATACCACCTTCATAAATTTGTTTGCTTAAATAACGTTCACTACTATCCGGGAAAATGGTGACGATATGAGCACCATCTGGCGCTGTTTCGACTTCTAAAAGAGCAGCATGAAGCGCTGAACCTGCTGAACTTCCGATCAATAATCCTTCCAGACGAGCCAATTCAGCGACCCGGTGAAAAGCATCTTCATCACTGATCGTATGAATTGTATTGAAATACGATTTATCCATAAATTCAGGAATCATCTCCATCCCGATTCCTTCGGTTTTGTGCGATCCCGATTCGCCGCCATTGATAATAGAACCTTCTGGCTCTACAATGACAGTTTTGATATTTGGATTTTGCTCTTTCAAATAACGGCTTGTGCCCATAAATGTACCACCAGAGCCTGCCCCTGCGACAAATACATCCACTTTTCCTTCAAGATCTTTCCATATCTCAGGTCCCATCGTTTGATAATACGCTTTGGGGTTATCTGGATTGGTAAATTGCCCTGGACAATACGCACCCGGTATTTCTTCTACCAGTTCACGTGCTTTATCTATAGCACCACGCATTCCTTTCGCTGTCGGAGTATGCACAATCCGAGCTCCTAACGCTTTCATTAAGGTCTGCTTTTCGATACTGAATTTCTCTGGCACAGCAAATACAACAGAAATATCTTCATGGATCGCCGCCATCGCTAGACCTATCCCTGCATTTCCTGCTGTCGCTTCCACAAGTGTGCCACCTGGTTTGATTTTGCCGGTAGCCAGTGCATCGTGAAGTAACGCTTTACCTACCCGATCTTTGACACTGCCTCCAGGATTCATAAATTCTAACTTGGCAAATAACCGAATACCTCTTGGTAAATCATACGCATTGATTTCCACCAGTGGTGTATTTCCGATCAAATCCATAGTACTGCGATATAAAGCCATTCGAGTTTGCTCCTTTGATGATCTAATCATTGTGTGTTGTTAGATGAATAACCATAATAAATATTGTATTTTAAACCATTGGTCAATAAATAAGAAAATAAAAAAAAACCAATTAAACAAGTAGGAATTATCAATCTATACTTTGAGTGTAGTAAGATTACGGTTAAAAGTCAAACAAGTCAGCACTTATTCTCATAATGGGAAAAACCATACTTCCGCCTTTTTTAGCATATGTGATCACAAAAAGGTCTATCACTATTCACTGAATAACAGCGAACAGGACAGACCTTTTTGTACTAACTTCTTTTGTTGTTCATTGATAAATCTACTTTTCTTCTCCAGGAGAACGTCTAGCAAAATCGACAAATTGAAATTTGTCTAACCGATGCCTTGATTCGGTATACTGAAAAAGAGTCGTATCTTCTAAATGAACATAGTTGCGTACTACAACAACATGAGTGTACTCTTTTAAATCTAACAATTCATAATCTTCAGTGGTTGCATCTTCTACAGAAATTACTTTTTTAGCATAACTGATCTGCAAATTTAATTCTTGTTCCAAATAAGCATAGATCGATCCGCTAGCAATTTCTGTTGTTAACAACGGGACAATATCAGAGCGGAAATAGTCTTTATCCAGAATAACCTTTTCGCCTTCTATATTGCGAGCACGAATCACTTGCCATACAGTTGCATGTTTATCTGTTTCCAAATGACGAGCTACTGCATGAGGTATAGGAATATGCTCTGTTTTGTAAACAATCGTTTGCGATTTGCGTCCTATTCGTTCAGACATTTCTTTGAAGCTAACCAGACCACTTAATGGAAAATTCATTCGTCCAATATCAAGTGCAAATGAACCTTTGCCTTTGATCTTATGAATAAATCCATTCTCTGAAAGCAATTGAAGTGCTTTGCGCACTGTTTCGCGAGAAATACCATATTCTCTCGTTAGATCATTTTCAGAAGGAAGTTTGGTACCCGCAGCGATCTCACCGGATTGAATACGTTCTGAATAATCATGATAAATTTGTAGAAAAATATTAGTATTCACTTGTCATCACCACATTTATTGTAGCACTTTTTGAATCATCTGAAATCAGCAAATTGTTTTACATACGATACCAACGTCACCGAGATCAAGCTTATTGTTTAAGATGAATTTTTAGAACCTGATACTTCAAGTCATTGACTGTACCCGGAAGTTCTTCAATCGATTCAATCATATCTTGACCGTCTAGCACAATAATAGGTGTAATGATCGGATACCCTGCTGCCTGAATCACATCACGATCAAATTCTAATAACAATTGACCTGCTTCTACTGTATCTCCTGTCTCCGCATGGACTGTAAATCCTTCGCCTTTGAGACCTACAGTATCAATACCTACATGAATCAGAATCTGTACGCCAGTCGCATGTTCCAAAATCATAGCATGCTTACTATTTGCCATAATATGCACGACCGTTCCGGCAAATGGAGCAACAATTTTGCCATCTGTCGGTTCGATAGCGATCCCTTGACCCATTTGTCTTTCAGCAAAAGCAGGATCAGGTACCTGTTCCAACATAACCGCTTCTCCTGTGACAGGAGCTAACACTTCCAACACATCCACTGCATCTGCATCACTGGTAGCATTCGATTGAGAACCAGATAGCGCTTGATGAGCAGAACCTTTAACCGATTCGGTCGTTGTTGGAGTCGTTGCTTTGGATACATTTTTGGTATCATCAGCAGAACTGTTATTTTGCTGACGACGGATCATAATTTTGCCGTATAACAATGTCAGTGTAAATGGAACAATCAATACGATTGCCATACCGATAAAGAATACGCCCCACTGATCTGGGAAGATAGAAAGGAATCCGGGAATACCGCCGACCCCTATCGAATACGCCAATACATGATTAATGGTGAGCAACACCCCTGCGATAGCTGAACCAATCATTCCGAATACAAAAGGATATTTGTAACGAATATTAACCCCGAAGATCGCCGGTTCAGTTACACCGAGAAAAGCGGATACAGACGATGTAATCGCCAGACCTTTACTTTTTTGATCTTTCAAAATAAGTACCATAGCTAATGCGCCTGCACCTTGAGCAATATTAGATAAAGCTAACATTGGCCATAAGAAGGTGCCGCCTTGTGTTCCGATCAATTGTACATCGACTGCAAGGAACGTATGATGCATTCCTGTAATAACTAGCAATGCATACAATCCACCATAGATTAGACCACCTAGAGCAGGAACGGTATCAAATACATAAACAAAGCTACTTGTAATCACATTACCAATTGCAAACGTAACCGGCCCGATAACGGTAAATGCAAGGAAACCTGTGACTAGCAACGTAATAGGAGCTAACAATAATAGTTTAAAAGAATCAGCTATTCGTTTATTTAAAAATATTTCAATACGTGATAATACGTAAGCGGATACAAGTACAGGTAACACTTGTCCTTGATAACCGATTTTGTTGATTTCCCAGCCAAATAGATTCCATACCGGTACAGTGCCACTATTGACAGCATCTGCGTATTTGTAAGCACTCATAAGATCTGGATGAACTAGAATCAGACCGAGTACAATCCCGAGTAAAGGACTACCGCCAAACCTGGTGGTGGCTGACCAACCGATCAATACAGGAAGAAACGTAAAGGCTGTACTGGCTATCGTATTTATAATAGAAGCAAAATCTTTCCATTGTGGATATACATCAACTAAAGATTGTCCTTCAAAGAAAATACCTGCGCCTGTCAAAATATTATTAATCCCTAATAATAAACCTGCTGTAACGATCGCTGGCAAAATCGGAATAAAAATATCAGCCAGTGTTTTAATTGCTCGTTGAATCGGATTTTGCTTTTTACTAGCTGCACTTTTTACATCGTCTTTGGAAGCACGATTACCGCCCGTAATCGCTATCATTTCGTTGTACACTTTATCAACAAGTCCGGGACCGATAACTACTTGATACTGACCTTGCGACGAAAATTGTCCTTTAACCAGATCATTCTGATCCAACGCATCTTTGTCTACCAGACTATCATCATGCAAAGCAAATCGTAATCGTGTTACACAGTGTGTAGCTACTTCTATATTTTCTTTGCCACCGACTGCGGCTATAATCTGCTCTACACTTTTTTTATCGATATCTGCCACCTAACCCCACTCCTTCACTATGTCTGCATGTTCATGTACTTGCAAAGTAGAACAGATTGATTCTGCTCTACTCCACTCATACTTTATTTGTATAGATTAATGATTGATTATTTGGATCAATTATTGAGAACGATTGGATACAGAACGATCTTCATGCAGAAGCCACATATAAGACGCATACGGTTCTAAAGTTATGGATTCACTTACATGTGGTGTAGTAACTGTATTACCGATCAATAAAGTAGCCGCATGTAAGTGTGCTGAACTGTATTGTTGTGTGATCTGCTCTGGTAAATGAAATACTGCTTGTTCTGCACTAAAATTAGAAATAACAATAATACGCTCATGTGTATTGCTACGTGTATAAGCAAATATCTGAGGATGGGACTGATCTAATCGTTCATATGTACCATCGGTGAGCACTTCTACTTGCTGGCGAAGTGTAATCAATTGACGATAATGATGATAAACGGAGAACGGATCATGAAGCTGAGACTGTACATTGATATCTGGATAACGTTCATCTACTTTGATCCATGGTGTCCCTGTTGTAAATCCTGCATTAGTGCTGCTATCCCATTGCATCGGTGTACGTGAATTATCACGCGAACGTTCACGAATAATATCTAATGCTTCTGTGGCTGATTTGCCTTGTTCTTGCAAAATGCGATACATATTCGTAGACTCTATATCTCGAAATTCATCAATACTTGACCACTGCGGATTAGGCATCCCGATTTCTTCACCTTGAAAAATATAAGGTGTTCCTTGTAAGCCATGCAAAGTGGTTGCTAATAATTTGGCACTTTCTACGCGGTATTGATCATCATTTAGAAAACGTGATAATGCGCGCGGTTGATCATGATTATTGAAAAATAAAGCGTTCCATCCTCCTCCTTGCTGCATTCCTACTTGCCAGTGGGACAATAATGATTTTAATGCTTCAAAATCATACGGCATTAATTCCCATTTCTGACCATTCGGATAATCTACTTTCAAATGATGAAAATTGAATGTCATCGAAAATTCTTTTTCCTCTGGATTGGAATAACGTATACAATGCTCCAGTGTTGTTGATGACATTTCCCCTACCGTTACCGCTTGATAAGGTTCAAATACTTTTTCATACAACTCTTTCACATACTCGTGTACACGCGGCCCATCAGTATAAAATTTACGACCGTCTCTAATAGCCAGACCGCCTTCATCGGTATCAGTTGGGAAATTCTGATCTTTGGAGATCAAATTAATAACATCCATCCGAAATCCGCTAACACCCTTATTTGCCCAAAAAGTCAACAAATCAATCACTTCTTGTCGAACTTTAGGATTTTCCCAATTCAGATCAGCTTGTGTTTTATCAAATAATGTCAAAAAGTACTGTCCGCTATGATCATCATATTGCCATGCTGAGCCGCCAAATTTGGACTGCCAGTTGTTAGGAACACCGCCGTCTGGAGCAGGATCACGCCAGATATAATAATGCCGATACGGATTGTCTTTGGATTTGCGAGCTTCCTGGAACCAATAATGTTCTGTTGAAGAATGATTGACTACAATATCAGTCATCAAATACATATCACGTGCTTTAATCTCTGCGATCAATTCTTCCATATCTTCCATCGTTCCATATTGAGGATGAATACGGTAGTAATCGGCTACGTCGTAACCGTTATCATTTTGTGGGGATAAGTAGACAGGTTGTAACCAGACAATCTCAACACCTAGTCCTTTTAGATAATCTAACTTTTGAGTAACGCCTTTGATATCGCCTGTTCCTTTGCCTGTCGTATCATTAAAACTTTGTGGATAGACTTGATACACGACCGATTTGCGCCACCAGTCTTGTCGGGTAATTTGGACTGATTGTGTGGATAAAGCATTCATATTCACATTTCTCCTTGAATCAGATTGCTATCAATGTTTATAATATCGCTCACATCTAACTTGTATATACAGGATTATATTCTTGTATATACAAGTTGTCAACGACTATTTATTTTAGCAAAATGTAGCTATGTATAGACTTGCTGAATAGGCATTAAAAAAGACAATTGTACGGTATAATCACCTGTACAATTGCCTTATTGTTTTCTGATGGCTATTTACAAATTATCTATCATTCATTGGTGTTTTACTTGCAGATCGATTTTTTATGATCTATAAATTACATTTCATCATATTGTGCATTAGAAGCGTTATTTTTGCGGAAAATATTGTAGATCTCAGCTCCACGTCCTGTTGATTCATCAACCAATACCAGTATTGCTCCCTCATTGACACGCTCATCATAATGGCGTGCATCTTCTTCAGGTACACCATATCCTACTAGACCACCAGCAAGACCGCCTGCACCAGCTCCTACAATCGCTCCTGTAAAAGTAGCCGCTATTGGCCCTGCTGCTAATATTGGCCCGATACCCGGAATCGTTAATGCTCCTAATCCAATTAGCAGACCAGCGACCCCACCAAGCACTCCACCTGTAGCTGCACCGGAAGCCATGCCTTCTGCTGTATCCATATCAGTCTCTTGCTCTATTCGTTCGATCTCTTCATGGTCTTTAGCAATAACCGAAATATCTTGCTCTGTAAATCCTGCTGCTTTCAAATCTTCTAATGTACGACTAACTTGAGCTTCATTATCAAATACACCAACAATTTTATCTAACACTTTATCGTTTTGATCCATTTTATAATCATCCTTTAATAAGCGAATTTGTAATATGTAGAATACGAACTTCTTTCTATTTAATGGAAAGAACGTATGGGGATATTTTAAACATAACCCTCTTGTACTAAACATTTCACTTCTACCCCTCACTAACCTCACATATGTAAACGCATACAACTAACATTGATATTTTATATTTATTTTGTAAGCGTTTTATAAATCGAAAAATCATTTATTTATATGTTTTTTGTTAAAATGACTACTTATATGACAGCAAATTTTACATACTTCTTGATCTTTTTGAGTAGTACATTGATACTCTCTATGTTCTATAAAGCCTGTACTGACAAGGAATATGTGCTTTTTTACTATTCACTTCATGATTCACATATTTACGGTTCAACCGTTATATTTCTACAATAAGACTATACACATAGCGGTACACCACTTCTTTATTATTCTATCGTTTCACCAGAAAGGAGGACTATGATGCAAAGAAATGTATCGAATACCGTTCATACTGATTCTATTTCTGAAGTTAGTGTATCTGATCGGCGTAAGTCACTTTGGAAAAGGATCACACGTAATTGGGAATTATACATCTTAATAGCACCTGCATTTTTGTACTTTCTTATCTTTCATTATGGACCTATGTATGGCATTCAAATTGCTTTCAAAAACTTTCTGCCCGCACGAGGGATCGCCGATAGTCCATGGGTAGGTTTTACGCATTTTAAGCGTTTTTTTGAATCTTATTATTTCTGGGATTTATTATGGAATACATTAAGTATATCGTTATACGAATTAGCTGTTGGTTTTCCTTTACCTATTTTATTAGCACTCGCTTTTAATGAGATCAAAAATGGATTTTTCAAACGCACTGTACAAACCGTCACGTATGCTCCTCATTTTATTTCTGTTGTAGTTATGGCAGGGATTATTATTACATTCCTTTCTCCTTCCACAGGAATCATTATCAAATTTATAGAATGGTCAGGCTTTACTGCGCCTAATCTACTGACCGATCCGGCATGGTTCAAAACGATGTATGTCTTATCCGGTGTGTGGCAAAGTACAGGCTGGGGAACTATCATTTACCTTGCTGCCCTTTCCGCGGTCGATCCACAGCTACATGAAGCCGCTATTATGGATGGTGCAAGTCGTTTTCGGCGTATTATTAGTATCAATATTCCAACCATTATCCCGACGATTACAATTTTGCTGATTTTGAGTATAGGTAGTATCTTAGGCGTTGGTTTTGAGAAGATTTTGTTATTACAAAATGCTCTTAATATGAGTTCTTCTGATGTTATTGATACATTTGTATATCGTACCGGTCTGATTAATGTACAGTACAGCTTCTCAACAGCAGTAGGTCTATTTAATTCAGCGGTTAATGCGATTCTATTGATCACTGTGAATCAGATTGCTCGTCGTACAACAGAACATAGTCTATGGTAATTCATGTATAGCTTATCTATAACGTATTAAGGAGGGATAATCTATGGCTGCTGTGATTAAAGAAACCAAAACAGACCGTTTGTTTCTGATTTGCAACTACCTGTATGTGACGATCGCTTTTGTACTAGTACTCTACCCTGTTATCTACATTTTAAGTGCTTCGATCAGTACACCTTCTTACGTCAATTCAGGCGAAATGTGGCTGTTGCCCAAAGGAATTACATTTGAAGGATACATTAGAGTTTTTGAAAATAATAAAATCTGGGTCGGTTATGGAAATACGATTTTGTACACAGTTGTTGGCACGTTAATCAATCTACTGGTCACTTTACCTGCGGCTTATGCACTCAGTCGTAAAGATTTTGTAGGACGAGGTTTTTTTATGGGAATGTTTCTGGTCACAATGTTTTTTAGTGGCGGTCTGATCCCTACGTATCTTATCGTCAAACAATTAGGTCTGGTGAACTCGATGTGGGCATTGATCTTGCCAGGAGCTGCTTCGGTCTGGAACATTATTGTAGCGCGGACGTTTTTCCAATCTACGATTCCGATTGAACTTCAAGAAGCCGCTCATATGGATGGATGTACGAATTTGAGATTATTTCTAAAAATCGTTGTTCCGTTATCAACACCTATTATTGCAGTAATGGCACTATTCTATGGTGTAGGTCACTGGAACAGTTATTTTAACGCTTTGGTATATTTAAATGATCAATCCAAGTATCCGCTACAAATGGTATTGCGTCAGATTCTTGTTTTGCAAGAAATGTCTACTTCTGCTCAAGGTGCCGCTACCAGCGGTGAAGCTGCAATGGCGATGAATGCCAAAGCAGATATGGCGGCTCTGCTTAAATATGCTGTTATTATTGTTGCCACATTGCCGATTATTGCGGTCTATCCTTTTGTTCAGCGTTATTTTGTTCAGGGCGTTATGATAGGATCAGTCAAAGGGTAAGCGCTTACGATCGAATGTCTACTATCATTTACAAGGAGGATTATTATGACAAATCAATCTCCATTTCGATTCCGTTCTACTTTTATACGCAAAACAGGTACAGTCGCATTATCGTTGGTATTAGGAACGACGCTACTTGCTGGTTGTTCCGGTGGCAAAGCTGAAGAAGCCGCCAAGTCGAATTCGGCTGAAAATGTAAGTAAAGAAGGATTCCCTATCGTCAAAGAAAAGATTACTTTATCAATGATGGGCCCTGATGTTGGTCTACAGAACTGGAAAGACATGCCTGCTTTTCAAGAAATGGAAAAGTTAACAAATGTGTCGTTCACTTTCGAAAATCCACCACTAGATAGCTTTGAAACGAAAAAAAATCTAGTATTTGCCAGCGGTGAGTATCCAGATATCTTCTATGCTTCTTCTCTCACTCAAGCAGACGAAGTCAACTACGGAAATCAAGGTATCTTGCTTCCACTGGAAGGGCTAATCGATAATTATGCACCTAATCTCAAAAAGCTAATGGACGAAGATCCATCTATCCGCAAATCGATCACTACACCGGATGGTCATATTTATTCATTACCGGTAATCAATCAGCAAAGTATCTGGTATCGCAGTCCGATGTGGTATAACGGTGAATTTTTGGAAGCACTGAAAGTCAAAGATCTGCCAACCACTACCGAAGGATTGTACGATCTGCTGGTTCGTTTCCGTGATGAAGATCCGAATGGTAATGGCAAAAAAGACGAAATTCCTTTAGCTTCTGTCAAATTAGATGATATTCGTTCATGGTTATTAGGTGCTTGGGGTATCTATGGAGAAGATATCTATAATGATGCAGATGGTAAAGTACATTTTGCTCGTACCGAAGAAGGATATCGTGAATTTTTAACATATATGAATCGCTTGTGGAATGAAAATCTGTTAGATCATGAAACGTTCTCACAAACTCCTGATCAGAAAAAAGCTAAAGGGGCTAACAATCAGCTAGGTCTTTTCCAAGATTGGCATGCTTATTTTACACATGGCGGTAAGCCGACAACCAAAGACCCGATGTTTGTTCCTGTGAAAAGTGATGCTGTAGACAAGCCAGCTGTTGCTATTCACCCGGGGTTATCTACCGGATCATTCGCTATTACTGAAAGCAACCCTTCACCAGAAGCTTCTATGCGCTGGGTCGATTATATGTACAGCTATGAAGGTGCTATGCTGTTCGACAAAGGCCCTGAAGGTCTAATGTACGAGACAGTTAACGAAAAAGATCATACTAAGAAATGGAAAGAGCTCCCAAGCCAGTACAATAGTCGTGAAGATTACCGTGGAACATTAACACCGAACTATGGTACGCCAGCGCCTACTTTATTAAGCCCTGATTTGCAAAAAGGATTAAAAGAAGAATTTGATACTTGGGTAGACAAGCAAAATGACGAGAAGATTCTTGCCTATGATCCACAACCACCTTTCCCTATTCTGTATCTAACGCAAGAAGAACAGGCTGAAATTTCAAGTCTACGTGCAGATATGGATACGTATATTGAGCAAATGGAAGCCAAATTTGTTACCGGACAAGAACCGTTAACCAGTTGGGATACGTATCTAGCAACGATCAAGCAAATGGGTGGAGATCGGATTATAGAGATTTATCAGGTAGCGTATGATCGCTGGAAATCAAGCTAAAGAGGTAGACAAGTATACAGCACAAGCACATTATTGATGAGATTTATGAGATTTATGTGATTTATGTGATTTATGTGATTCATGCAATTTATGTGATTGATATGTAAACGTAGAAATGTACTCATAAAAAAAAGACCTCTTTCCGCTAGAGATAGCGATTGAGGTCTTTTTTTTATCATCTTTTTTATCCTACAAACAGTGTTGCTCCTGATTATCCTGTACTGTTGTTAATCGGTAGATTATGATCTTCATTTTGCAGACTTTGCTTACGATATTGCCCCGGTGTACAGCCTGTTTCTTTTTTAAATTTGCGAATAAAATTAGCAGTATCCAGATATCCTACACGCAAAATAATATCTTTCAGTGGATCGTTGGTATCGTTCATCTGGCGGATCACTTCATCCATACGCAATTGCCATACATATTGAGAAAACGTATACCCTGTTTTTTCTTTAAAGGTGCGGCTAAGATATGAACTAGAAATAGAAAACTGCTGAGCCACACCTTCCAGACTTAACGCATAATCGCAATACTGTTCCCGTACATAAGCAAGCACTTGATCCATCATAGATAATTGCTTGGTTTCTTCTTTGTGTTCTGCACATGTACAGATGCGTGCAATCAATAGATGTAGTTGTTCTTCTAACTCTTCTGTACGTTCAAAAGAAGCCAGTTTCGGCATATCGCGTATACTTCGTATTAATCCCACTTCTGAAGCCGCTTTGAGCACTGTATTTAATAGATCAAATAGAACACAGCGCATCAGTGAAAGTGGTAATGCTTGTGAGCGTACGTCTGCCACAATCGTCTGCACCATATGGGAAGCAACCATAATATTACCTTGCTTCAAGCTTTGAGATAATTTTAATAACGATTCATTTGTAATCCAATAATGTTCACCTGAAGGGCGATCAGCTTCACTATTTAATTGATCAAAGTATGTGACACTATGCTGGGTATCCGTTAATCGATATTCCATCGCTGTTGCCGCTTCGATAAAAGATTGATTTAACTCATCCAGACGTGTATAACTTGTGCCTACCCCTACAGTTGGCAACGTATAATAATGTTCAAACACAATTTCTCTAACTGCTTCTACAATCTGCTTCATTTGTTGCTGACGCTCTACTTCTTCAAGCTGATGCCAGCATACCGCCAAAGCTAACCGATTGCCTGATGAGTACTCTATTCCATAAATATGTGCATTTAAATGAGGAAGATCGATTTCTGCTAAAATATCCGGTAAAAATAAATACGGGTCCAGTAATTTCTCCAAGCGCTGAGTCTCGGCTATGTGTGTATCTGTAGCTTGTAATGTATCTGTATATCTGGCTTCAGATAACATATCACTGGCTACAATCATGACAAAATATTGATGATGATCGGCTTCCAGCCCCAGACTGTCTATAACACGTATCGTCTCTGGATCTTCTGGCTTGCCATGCTTCATTAACAATAGTAAGCACTGGTGACGCACATACGGTTCCTGCATATCCATCTGATATCGATAATCATGCAATGTGTTTTTGATCCATGTCCACTCATTAGAAGTGCCGTTGGAGACAGATGGGATGGTTGAATGATTGGTTTTTTCTTTTGCAAATTCAACCAGATCACGTAATGGATGATACTGTCTACGCGCTAATAATACTGCGATTGGGATACCTGCTAGAGCAATCAATCCGAACACCAATATAATCAATGTCTGAATATGAAAAATCCGACTAAAAAATTGATCACTTGGCATAGTCGTTACATATGTCCAACCATTTTGCGCTGAAGTAACCGACACTACAGACTGCGGTTTTCCATTTAGCATCATACTATGAATACCTTCTCCTAGATCTGAAAGCGTATTCAATTCTTGATTTTGCACCGGTTGATCATGGTTGTTGACCGTAAGTACCTGACCTGTATTGTCAAAAATATAACTATTTCCTTTAAAATCATTCAAAATCGAATCCATCATTCCGGTCAATTTGGATTCTTCAATCAAATACACTACAGACGCATATGGATACGCATCAGCAGGCTTGATCGGCACAATATGTAATAACATCGACCTTTGGCGTGAATGAGTCCCCAATTGCTCGGTTAAGCGAGTCATCGGATAATTAATCTCATTAAGGTCATGTGTAATCTGTTCATTTGTCCAATTATTAAATTCATATGTTCGTCCAAAAACCACATTCAAATTACTTAATCCTTGAGAAGAATAGATCATCGAATCGTTATGAAAATAAAGAAATAACTCATCAATAATCGAACTATTCGCTCGATATTGAGCCAGTGTATTAATCGCTTCACGACTATAATACGGATGCTTCACCATGTAAGAAGTCAGATTGTTATCATAACTGATCCGGGCTGCAATATCGCTTAACTCTTTCATCCGTCCATCTATCGTCATTCGTACCTGACTTAACTGATTCACATTGGATTGCTCTATTTCAGTACGTAGACTTTTAACAGCGCTTTGATAGACCAGAACAGTAATCAAAATAAGAGGAATCAGAAAAATAAGTAAATAAGACAACATATAACTCCGCAACAACCTTGAACTTGTACGCTTCGGATTCATCTGCTTCCTCCTCGCATCAAACGTAATTACGCTATGATTATTGGATCATTGATATTAAATTTACATGTATTCAACAAATATTCACAACTCAATTGTAACGTATTTTTGCGGGCTGAAAAGGTATTTTTGCGATTTGCTTACAAATTTAGTTCTTTTTGATCATAAATGAATTGTTTATAACGTGTAAAAGATAACACTCTATTTACAATCCTGGTTATGTTTATACGTATCTTCTATTTTTGCTATTCCTTTTTATCCATTTTCTGTTATACTGTTGGTGAAATCCCGAACAGAAAGGATGATTCATAATGATGACTATTGAACGTACACCCCATCACACGCCGCATAGAACCTATTTCCAATCGGGAGAAATGAACGGATAACGTAAACAAGCTCCCGATACAACAAAGGAGCTAACTGAATTGAATATTAATGATTATGGATATAACGATTATTTTGCTGCACACTTTGCAGCCTATAAGACGTCGGAACGTCTTATTCCAGCACGGATTAGTGCCGTGTTCAAACATGTATACCGTGTTGTCTCTGAAGATGGAGAACAATTAGCCAAATTAAAAACATCTTCATTCCGCGATGCTCTGCGAGTCGATCGCCCTTCGATTGGTGATTTTGTCGCTCTGGAGAGCCATCCTGGTGATACTTCACTCATCCATCAAGTGTTACCGCGCAAAACGATTATTTTGCGTGATGATCCTGATATTGGTGAACAGGTGGTTGCTGCCAACTTTGATTATTGTCTACTCGTTTGCTCGGCAAATGATGACTTTAATTTGAATCGTATTGAGCGTTATTTAACGATTGCGTGGAATAGCGGAGCACAACCGCTTATTATCGTAACCAAAAGCGATCTGACTGATCAATTGGATCACTATCTTCAACAATTAGAAATAGCTGGCTTTGGTGTTCCTGTCTATCCAGTCGATAGTATTCATGGTGACGGATTAACAGAACTACAAGCGCATTTTGCTGTAGGAGACACACTGGTATTGCTTGGTTCTTCTGGTGTCGGTAAATCTTCACTCGTTAACGCACTTGCAGGCGAATATAAAATGAAAACAAATGCAATTCGTGAAGACGATGCCAAAGGTAAACACACTACTACTCATCGTGAACTCCATTTATTACACAATGGTATGATCGTGATCGATACTCCTGGCATGCGAAGTCTGGGTATAGGGCAAGCTTCAACTGGACTGGAAGAAACATTCCACGATATCGAATCTCTAGCCGAACAGTGTCGCTTCCACGATTGTGCACATACAGAGGATCAACCAGACTGCGCGGTGCAACAAGCATTAACCGAAGGCACACTACCAACTAAACATTACAACAACTGGCTCAAACTCAAAAAAGAACTAGCCTACAACGAACGCAAAAATAACGTCACTCAACTGCGCCAAGAAAAACAAAAATGGAAAACCTTATCCAAAACACATAAACAAAATTCCAAAAACCGCGCAAACCGCTAATCACTATACAAAATCAAATCACATTTAGGTATGTTGGATAAGCAGCAGTGAATAGATACTTTCTCTATCCCAACTCTATATGCTATCCCAAACTCCCGGCTGTCTATCCCCATTAGACAGCCCCTTTTTTTATTCCCCACTACATATCCCTTCACAAAATCTTCTTCCCATTCTCACAATAATCCCACTATATCTGACTCTCACTTACCATCTCAATACTATCTATTACTTTCCCACTACATTTTCACTCCCCTCCAAATCTCCCACCCAAACTCCACCTACCCTCCCCCACCCAAGACTTTAATTCCTCCCACTCCCAACGCAGAGCGGAGCGAATAGAATCGTTCTGAAAGAGCGAAGCGATCGCCTTTGCTATGAAATCCCGACCGCCAAGCGGTCATTCAAGGGATTCCATAGCACCAGCGACGACAAGAACGATTCTATTGGCGCAGCACTCCCACCCCCCCCATGAGAATTTAATCCCCCTTTTTATACATTTTCATTGACTAACCCCCAAGAGAAGCGTAAAATTTATGATTGCGATTATATTGTACGTCGGTGCAAAATTAAAATTTTTATATATAGGGTGATGAATATGTCTACGAGTCCATACCGGATTTTATTATTTTATAAATTTGTCAAAATTGATGATCATGAAGCACTTGCCGCAGAGCATTTGAAATATTGCAAAAAGTTAGGCATCAAAGGAAGAATTCTAATCGCACCAGAAGGTATTAACGGTACATTGTCAGGTGATTTTGAACAGACTGAACAGTATATGCAAGACTTATTAGCAGATCCACGATTTGCAGATACAGTGTTCAAAATTGATGAAGCAGAAGAACATGCTTTCAAAAAAATGTTTGTGCGTCCAAAAGATGAATTGGTCACTTTCCGCTTTGAAGAAGAATGGGATGCTAGTGAATTTACAGGCAAGCACCTTTCACCGAAAGAATTTTATGAACAACTTCAACAAGAAGATGTGATTGTTTTGGATGGTCGTAACGATTATGAATACGATATCGGTCATTTCCGCGGGGCAATTCGTCCGAATGTTGAATCTTCTCGTGAGTTCCCTGAATGGATCAGAGAAAACATGAGCGAGTTCAAAGACAAAAAGATTCTCACATACTGCACAGGTGGCGTACGTTGTGAAAAGCTAACCGGTTTCTTGATGAAAGAAGGCTTTAACGATGTCGCTCAACTTGAAGGCGGTATTGTGACTTATAGTAAAGACCCTGAAGTACAAGGTCGATTGTTTGACGGAAAATGTTATGTATTTGACGAACGTATTTCGATTCCAATCAACCATACCGATGAAGATATTATTGTAGGCAAATGCTATCATTGCGAAGCGCCAACAGACGATTATATCAACTGCCCGACTTGCAATCTGCAACATGTGGTATGCGAATCTTGCAAAGAAGAACACGAACACTTCTGCTCGGATGCTTGCCGTGAGCAAGTAGCTGTCACAGCTTCTAACTAAATAGATACTATCAAAAAAAGCCATTGATCTTTTAAAGATCAGTGGCTTTTTGCTAATTATACTATTATTTTATACGTCTAAACCAAATGACATGCAACCCAGTGATCACTACCCATATTGCGAAATACAGGAACTTCGTCTTTACAACGCTGTTCTGCAAACGGACAGCGAGTATGAAATTTGCAACCAGAAGGTGGATTGGCAGGGCTTGGAATATCCCCTTTTAACACGATTCGTTCACGCTTTAACTTGGGAATCGGAATTGGTACCGCAGATAACAAAGCTTTGGTATATGGATGTAGCGGATGACGGAACAATTCATCTCTGGAAGCTGTCTCTACCATTGAACCGAGATACATTACCCCAATACGAGAACATAGATGTTCGACTACACTCAAATCATGCGAAATAAAAAGATACGTTAATCCTTTACTTTCCTGTAAATGACTAAACAGGTTAATAATCTGAGCTTGAATCGATACATCAAGCGCTGATACCGGTTCATCGGCAATAATCAGCTCTGGATTCAATACCAAAGCTCGGGCGATTCCGATCCGTTGACGTTGACCTCCAGAAAATTCATGTGGAAAACGATCAATATGGTAGGACGATAATCCGCAAGAATATAGTACTTCTTTGACCCGATCACGAATATCGGCAGCAGGTGCTAGACCATGATCTAACAAAGCTTCACCTATCGCTTCGCCTATCTGTACACGAGGATTCAGCGAACTGTATGGATCTTGAAAGATCAACTGCATTTTGGGACGTAACTGTCGCAACTGCTCCGGTGGTAAATGATAAATATCGGTTCCTTTAAATCGAACTTCTCCGGCAGTTTTGTCTGTTAACCGAATAGCTGTACGTCCTACTGTACTTTTGCCACTACCCGACTCCCCAACCAGACCAAATGTTTCTCCTGGCTGAATCGTAATACTAATATCATCGACAGCTTTCACCTGTCCCACTGTGCGACTAAGTAGACCTGATTTGATAGGAAAGTATTTTTTGAGATGCTGAATATCTAGCAGTGCTTCAGACATGAACGGTTGCCTCCTTTTCATATAACCAGCAAGCCGTTTTTTGACCGTTTTCTAGATCACGTAGTGGCGGTTCTTCGGTACGACAAATATCCATACAGTGCTCACATCGCTCATGAAAATAACAGGATTTTTGCAATTCAAGCGGGTTCGGTACATATCCTGGAATTGAATACAGTTCTTTTTGCCGTTGATTGATAATAGGCTTAGAACGCAGTAGCCCTTGAGTATACGGATGGCGAGGATTAGCAAATAATTCAACCACTTCGCCTTCTTCTACTATTTTGCCTGAATACATAACAATCACATAATCTGCCATTTCAGCGACCACGCCTAGATCATGTGTAATCAGCAGAATCGACATATCCGATTGACTACGAAACTCTCGTAACATATCTAGAATCTGTGCTTGAATCGTGACATCAAGCGCTGTTGTAGGCTCATCAGCAATTAACAGCTTGGGATCACAAGAGATGGCGATAGCGATCATAATGCGCTGTAACATCCCGCCACTTAATTCATGCGGATATGACTTAGCAATCTGTTCTGGACGAGAAATACCTACTTGCGTAATCAATTCCAATACTCGCTGTTGTGCTTGCTTTTTATTCATTTTTTTGTGAATGATTAATGGCTCGCTCATTTGTTCACCGATCGTAAGTACGGGATTGAGTGAAGACATCGGTTCTTGAAAAATCATAGCGATATCATTTCCACGAATACTTCGTAGATGATTTTTACTCAAATTCAATAAATTTTGCCCATCAAAATCAATCACACCGTCTGCAATCCGTCCAGCAGGCGCTTCGATCAATCCCATTACAGAGAGTGCAGTGATACTTTTACCACAACCGGATTCACCGACAATACAGACAATTTCACCGGGACGAACATGCAAGCTGATATCATCGACTGCTTTGACTGTACCATCATCGGTATCAAAATAGGTGCTTAAATGCTGAATATGCAATAACGAGTCGGTACTCATGTTGATTCACCTACCTTTTTTGTTTCGGATCAAGCACATCTCGCAACCCATCACCAAAAATATTAATGGCTATCACTGTTGCAAAAATAGAAAAACCGGGTGGAACCCATAACCACGGACGTTCTTGAAAATCGATCATATTATTTGCCGCATCAATCATATTGCCCCATGTAGGTGTAGGCGGCATAACACCTAGTCCAAAGAAGCTCAACACCGATTCACTAAGAATAGCGCCACCAATATTCAGCGTAGCAATCACTATTAATAATGGGACTAGATTCGGTAATAAATGATTCACCAATTTACGACGATCACGTAATCCCAAAACGATCGTTGCTTGCATAAATTCCCGTTCACGTAAAGATAACAATTGCCCTCTCACCATACGTGCTAGTGAAGGCCAACCTACAAGGCTGAGAATAAGCATTACGATATACATTCGGTAATCTGTAGGTACTTTCCATTCTGATAATAAGGCTCCAAAAATAAACAATAACGGCAGACTGGGAATCGTGAGTAGCAGATCAGCGATACGCATAATCACTTGATCAACAATCCCTCGATAATATCCTGCTATCGCTCCTAACAATGTTCCGATAAATACAGACAAAAACATCGATGCAATCCCTACTGTTAACGAGATTCTTCCTGCTTGCATCACACGTGTTAATACATCCCGTCCTAACTTATCGGTTCCCAGCCAGTGATGGATATTAGGCGCTTTATTCATCATTGCCATATTCACTTTATTGTCGGTATACGGCGAAAATAAAGGCCCTACAAAACAAAGCAAAAACATAAATACAACGACTGCAAATCCACCTACAGCCAATTTATTTTTGACTAATTTACGAATCGACTGTCGCCACAAAGACGATTTGACAGCTTGAGGTTTATGGGTAGATACATTCGTCACTTCAGCCTGTATAGATGGCATATGATCCTCCTTAGTCCGCTAGATTTTTACACGCGGATCAGCGACATGATACAAAATATCCGATAATAACGTACCGATAACGGTTAGTACAGCTATAAACATCGTAAAGCCCATTAATAGCGGATAATCTCGAACTGTAAATGATTGCATATATAATTGACCTATCCCCGGCCAATTGAAAATTCGTTCAATAATCAGCGACCCACCAAATAGCGCAGGTAATTCAAATCCTACCAGTGTAATCGCAGGTAATAATGCATTGCGCAAAGCATGGGTAAATAACACTTTGCGCTCACTCAATCCTTTGGCACGAGCCGTACGGATATAATCTTGCTGAATAACATCAATCATATTACTGCGGAAATAACGGGTTAATGATCCTACACCCAGCAATGTCATAACAATCACTGGCAACGTCATATGATGAATCACTTCTTTTAGATAAGCGACTCCTGTAGCATTGCTACCTGTCGTTAACATGCCTCCCGGCGGTAACCATTTGAAGTCAACCGCCAATATTTTAATCAGAAATAGTCCAATAAAAAACGACGGAATCGACATAGCAGCAAAGATACCGACCATCACGAGCGTATCAAACCATGAATACTGCTTATACGCTGCGATTACACCGATAATCACAGCGATAAGCCATGTTAGAAATGTAGAGACAATCGCTAACAAAAATGAATTCCATACATACTGATTAAATAACGTGAGTACCGGTTGTTGCTTATCCAGCGAATACCCAAAATTCCCATGAAACGCATTGTTCATCCAGATGATATACCGCTCTAATAATGGTTTGTTTAGCCCGTATAACTCACGCAATTCCGCTTTGCGTTCAGGACTTAACTTGATATTACCTGTTATAAAATCCCCCGGAGTTAATGCATACAGGCAAAAGATCAATAACGAAGCTGCTAATAAAATAAACAGAGTATACGCTAGACGCTTGATTAAATAGCTACTCATATGCTCAACTCCTTGTTACCGATTACTTCAAATTCCATTGCGGTACACTTGATGCAATACCGTTAAATGGACTGACTGTTAAGTCTTGAATACGTCCGTTGTAGGCATAGACCACTTTTTTGTAGTTAGTGAAAATAACAGGTAGATCATCATTTAATAATTTGAAAATGTCTGCATAGATTTTTTTGCGTTGTTCAATATCATTGGTTGCTAATGCTTCGTTATATAATTTCACAAATTCAGGATTATCATACCCTTTGATCTCTCCATCCAAAAATTGCACTAATCCATCTGAAGGATCGGTTAACATCGGTGTCGAGAATGAAGCTAGATCATAATCTCCACCTTCGACTTTGGAAGCAAGTGAGTTAAAGTCTGCAAATACTTCCGGTTGGAAATCAACGCCGATCGCTTTGAAGTTTTCTGTAGCGACAGCGATAAAGATATCCGTTTGTGGACTTTTGGAACCTAGATAATGAAGAGTCAGCTTTTGACCATCTTTTTCACGAATACCATCTGCTCCAGCGACCCAACCTGCTTCATCAAGCAATTGATTCGCTTTTTCTGCGCTATAGGCATAAGGATTAATACCATCTGTTGTATATGCCCATGAGATAGGAGCCGCAGGAATATTAGCTATTTCTCCTGCCCCTTGGTTCGCGTCTACATAAATACTTTGACGATCCAATCCGTAAGCAATCGCTTGACGTACTTTTTTATCTTTCAAAGCTTCATGTTCCAGATTGGCTTGTAAAAAGCTGTACGTGCTTGGTGTATACGGCAAAATATCTACAAATCCCAAACTTTTGAGTTTATCGATATTTTCTTGTGTCGCACTAAAGGAAGCAAAATCAATTTCCCCTGTCTCTACATACTGCCACGTATCCCCTTCTGATGTTTTGTAGATAAAGTTTTTTGTTTTGGGAGCGCCTTTGAAATAATTTTCATTAGCTGTAAAACGCACTTCTTGTCCCGGAATAAATTTGGTTAATACATACGGGCCATTCCCAAGTGGAGTCTGATGTAACTTTTTGATATATTCCAGTTCGCCGAATTTATAGTCTTTGCCATAATAAGCTTTGGACAATACATCGCTACCTAACGTCAATAGTGCAGTTGCATTAGGCTTCGCAATCGTAACTGAAATAGTCTGTGGATCAATAACTTTAATGCCAGAGATAGTAGACGCTTTGCCAGCTTTGTAATCTGCTCCGCCTACGATACCTAATGTGGGAATAAGCGAATCATTGTCATACGATTTGTCATGCAAAATCGTCCATGTGAACGCTACATCGTCTGCTGTAAGCGGTGAGCCATCACTAAATTTCAAGTTTTTACGCAAATGAAACGTATATGTAAGTTGATCTTTGGACAAATCCCAACTTTCCGCTAGATTCGGAGCCGGTAGCCCTTTATCATCTGTTGTCACAAGCGGTGCATACAATAATGAAGAGACATTGCCATCATATCCACTTTGATGAAAATAAGGAGTAAATGCTCCGGCTGGATCAGTTAACGCCATAATGATCGTATCTGTACGTTGCTGAGCGGTAGCAGGTAACTTGGTAAGATCAGGTGCTTTGAACAAACTGGTTAGAGCAGTCGTTGGTGAGGCTTCGGTTGTACCATTGGCTACTGAAGAACTGCTATTATCAGCTCCTCCACTAGAGCATGCTGTAAACAACAAAGAAGCCATAAGCACGCCGGATAGTAAAGTTACACTTTTTTTCATTATACATTCCCCTAATATTTATTATTCCGACCTGTTAACTATGTTATTAGTCGGTAAAGCTATTATAGGAATCTAAAACGGTTCTGTAAAGAGAGAACTTAAAATCATTTCCGAAAAAAGTTAATATATAACAGTTGGTGAGATCAGTCGTATGTTCAATTCCGCTTATATCTCAGCGCACAACAAAAAGATCGCTCCTGTATAGAAACGATCTAATCGTATATAAATCTTTATTTATTGATTATCTTCAATAAAATGCATTAACATCTGCTGTAGATGATCAATAGCATGAGTTCGCAGACTATAGACAGTGAGCGTTTCTCCTTGAATATGGGCATGAAGTAATCCAGCACTGCGTAACTTGGTCACATGATCATGCGTAATTCCTTTCGATAATCCCAAATAACGTACAATTTCAATAAAGCTACGTGGACCATTATATAGATATTTTAATATTTTCAACCGGCTCTGTTCAGCCAATGCCCGAATGACTCGATATTCATAAGGCGGTAATTCAGAAGAATCGCCCAGATATAATTTGGCAGGATAATGACAGATAACAAATGAATGATACGCATAAATAATATTAAGCGGTTTGAAATGATAATGAGGTACAAGAATCAGACGCTTGAGTTCAGCATGCGGTTCAAATACAATACCATTGGTCACTTCATCTACAAAAGTAGAGAGATGATGGTTTTGCATTAATATCGCTTGTTTCTGCTCATATTCTTGTTGAAGCCCTGTGATGATCTGCTGATCGATCTGGGAAAAGTAATATTCATTCCATTGTTGGAACAACATCAGTATTCGGCTACGCAGACGAGCCACTCCGGTAACCGGCAGTGACGTATGTTCAGCGATCAGTACTTCTAGTTGCTTTACTGTCATATCTTCTATCCATTGTATAAATTGTTCCGGCGTCTTGTAAGGGCAACAACAGACTAGCAAAACAATCAATCTCCACTCTGCATCGATTCCCGTCTGAGCAAGACGCTCTGCAAATGCAGGAGGTAACTGCTCCTCTACCGATTTGGCCCAGGAAGGATCTAAATCGATCTTTTTGTAAGAAGGACGGCAGATATACGTATGCAAGCTGTTAAGACATTCATATAAAGGGTTAAATTGAAGCTCAATTGTATAGGATACTGACTTGGGAACCGTCACCGAATCACTCAATACAGACACAACCTTTCTTGGGCGTATTTTATCGTATCAAGGATAACTTTGGCAATCTCTGATCATAATTGCAGTCAGTTATTAGTTACAAACCACAACAAAAAAGCTGTTTCTTTGATCATGATAGCCTTTGTTGATGACTACTTTCCCCAAAGAAACAGCTTTCCATTATAACCAGATTGAAATAAAGATTATTAACATGAAAATCAATATGTGGATGTTGACGAAATAGGTTGTTGCTCTACTTGCTTCAAAGCAACACGCGCTGTATTTGCCAAAAAGGTAGCGGTACTGCTTAATGCACGTTCATCTACATCAAATGACGGATGATGCCATTCTTGCGGGCCAGACGTACCGACAAAGATAAATACACCTGGCACTTCTTTTTGATAAAATGAAAAGTCTTCGCTTGCTGGTGATACCGCAGGCTCAACCACTTGAAGATCGCTTTTCTCTGCTGCAATCTGGGCTGCACCTGTCCACTGCTCATCATTGAGAACAGGAGGAGGGCCGGCTAACCATTTTACTTTGGCAGAAGTACCAAAAGCAGTGGCTACCCCTTCAACAATCTGTTCAAATCGAGATAGCACTTGCTTCCGTACCTGTTCATCAAATGTACGGATCGTTCCTTGCAGGACAGCGAGATCAGGAATCACATTCCATACATGTCCGCTATTCAACTGGGTCACGCTAATAACAGCACCTTGTTGAGAACTGATATTACGACTAACGATAGATTGTATTGCTGTTACAATATGTGCAGACACCACGATAGGATCAATCCCTGCTTCTGGTACCGCAGCATGTGTACCGACTCCTGTCACTTCTACAATAAATCCATCTGCCGCTGCCATCAGTGCACCATTGCGAATCCCTACTGTGCCTACAGGCAGGTCAGGCTTGTTGTGAAGTCCGAAGATCGCTTGTACACCTTCAAGCGCTCCATTTGCAATCACTTGCTGTGCTCCTTTGGCTTTTTCTTCGGCAGGTTGAAAAATCAGTCGCACTCTTCCTTGCAGTTGATGTTCTTGTTCTTTGAGCAAATACGCCGCTCCTAACAAAGAAGCAGTATGAAAATCATGACCACATGCATGCATTTTACCATTTACTTCTGAAGCAAAAGCAAGCCCTGTCTCTTCTTGTACAGGTAAAGCATCAATATCTGCACGTAACGCAATAACCGATTCACCGGTTCCTATTTCTGCGATTACACCTGTTTTCAAATTAGGAAAAGACAAAATCTGAATATCTGCCGCTTCTAACAATTGACGGATATAAGCTGTTGTCTGTATCTCTTCTCCTGATAATTCAGGATGACGATGAATATGTCTACGAATATCGCTAAGTTGCTGTTGAAGCCCTTCTATTAACGCCATGCGCTATTTACACCTCCAATGAAGCTTCTACCTCTGCCTGAACAAAAGCCTGTTGTAATAATTCAAATGAACGCACACGCTTATGAAAATTCTGAATCACTGTATGCACTACCAATTCTTCTATACCATATCGCTGACGAATATCAGACAATTGTTGATACACCGACGAAGGAGAACCTTTAACCACTTTGGCTTCTTTTACTTCAATACGATATTTTTCAGCAGATTGTCTACCAAATTCTTCGGCTTGTTCGATGGTAGCTACTGTAAGTACTTTACCACTTTCCAGATGAATTTTAACAGATAGATTCTCGCCTGCTAATTGAGCAGCTTCTTCTTCGGTCTCAGCGACTATAACAGATAAAGCCAGAATAACATGTGGCTTAGGATATTCGATCGAAGGAATAAATTGTTCACGATAATTACGTACAGCCGTAAGCGCCACTTCTTCATCCCCGTTAATAAATTGGGAGAACACATAGGGTAATCCTAATTTGGCTGCTACTTCTGCACTATTGGAACTCGCTCCAAGTACGAATAGATCAGCAGGTTGCGCAGGATTTGGACTTACATGGATACCTGCTAGCGCATGATCGTCTGCTATTCGATTGTAAATATAATTGCGGGTTTCTATAATTTTATCGGTTAAGCTCAAAGGGCTTGTCTGATGATCTCCTTGTAAAGCACGTGTTGATCGAGGTAATCCACCTGGAGCACGTCCTATGCCTAATTCTACTCTGCCCGGTGCAAGTGTAGATAATACATTAAAGTTCTCGGCGACTTTGTACGGACTGTAATGTTGCAACATCACTCCACCTGAACCAATCGTAATTTTTTTGGTTTTGGCAAGCAAATAAGAGATCAATACTTCCGGTGAAGAACCAGACACATTAGCAGAATCATGATGCTCGGATACCCAGAATCGACGATACCCCAATTCCTCGGCAATTTGAGCAAGCTCTATCGTATGTCGAAAAGCATCTTCTGCACTTTCTCCTGCAAATCGTGGACTTTGATCCAAAATACCTATCGGAATACTCATCTTCTGTTCCTCCCTCAATCGATCTATGTGTATTATTTTCTAAATGGAATACGTAGCTTGCGGTGTAATACGGCTCAAAAATTGACGGGTACGTTCTTCTTTGGGACGTTGAAAAATCTCTTCCGGCGTTCCTTCTTCTACAACTACGCCACCATCCATAAAGACCACATGATTAGCGACATCTCTGGCAAAATCCATTTCATGTGTTACTACAATCATGGTGATACCTTCTTTAGCTATTTTGCGAATTACACTTAACACCTCACCCACCAGTTCTGGATCAAGTGCTGAAGTCGGTTCATCAAAAAGGATTACTTCTGGATTTAAAGCCAGTGCTCTAGCAATTCCGACACGTTGTTGCTGACCACCGGATAGCTGGCTTGGATAATGATCCAACTTGGTGCCAAGCCCTACTTTCTCAAGTACCTGTACACTGATCTCACGTGCTTTATCTTTGGGTATTTTGCGAACAATCGTTAATCCTTCCATTACATTTTCGAGTGCTGTTTTGTGTTTGAATAGATTATATTGTTGAAATACCATCGCTGTTTGTTGACGTAGCGCATGGATTTCTTTTTTGGTAGGATGCTTCGTATCGACACGTAGATTACCGATTGTAATCTGTCCTGCATCAGGCTTTTCCAAATAATTAATACAGCGAAGTAATGTCGTCTTGCCTGAACCGCTCGGGCCCAAAATAACCACGACTTCACCTTTTTTAACTTGTAGATCGATATGGTGAAGCACTTCCTGTTTGCCAAATGACTTGGATATTTGCTCCAGTTGAATCATATTACATCACACCTCCACGATGATAAGCGTTGAGACGTTTTTCTAACCATCCACTATCCCGTTCGATCAATAAGGTCAGTCCCCAGAACAAGACAGCAGCGGCGATATACGCTTCAAAGTACTTCCAATTGTTCGCAGCAACTACTAGTGCTTGAGCGTTGATTTCTACAACAGAGATCGTATAGGCAAGTGTAGATCCATGTAACATCCCAATCACTGAATTGGACAAATTCGGAAGGCTGACTGCTAACGCTTGTGGTAATACGATTCGGCGTAAAGCTTGTGGTGTCGTCATGCCAATCGAATGAGCCGCTTCGATCTGTCCACGATCTACAGCAACAATACCTGCCCGTACCACTTCCGACATATATGCTCCTGCTGTAATCGAAAATGCGATAAATACAAATCCAATGAGCGGAATCGATGCTGAAGTAAATGACCATCCTAAGTGAGCAGATACACTATCGATCAGAATCGGTAAGCCAAAATAAATTAATAACAAATGCATCAACATCGGTGTACCGCGTATAAAAGTCACGTAAGCGGTAGAAAGTTGAGACAATCCAGGAATTCGATAAATTCGACATAAGGCTACCCCCGTTCCTATCAATAGACCGCAGATTACAGATACGAAAGTAATCATAAGCGTAGTTGGTAATGCTTTAAAAAGGCTTAGAAAGGCTGTCCACATAAACGATGGATCCAGTGTCATCCACTTCTACCTCCTTTGCTAAGTGCAGATACAGGACGGGTTAGCCATTTACGCCCCATCACTTTAGAACTCTGCCTTACACTTGCTTCATGACGATGCAGACGACGTTCTAACCAGAGGAATCCTTGTTCCAAGATCATACTGATTACAAAGTAGATCAAAGATAAAGCAATATATGTTTCTACAAAATGTTGTGTAGCTGTTCCTAACGTCTGTGATCTGCCTGTCATTTCCATCACACCTAACGTAAAAGCAAGTGAAGTGTCTTTCAGATTGCCGATCACCAGATTACCGAATAACGGAATACTGATCGCTAACGCTTGTGGCAAAATAATACGTGTAAACGTCTGGTATCCGCTCATGCCTATGGATTGCGCGGCTTCAATCTGTCCTTTATCTACTGCACTGACTGAAGCTCTTATCATTTCAGAGACAAAAGCTCCACTGTTCAGTGCATAAGCCAGAATCACAAAGTACAACACTGCGACTCTAGAAATATCAATATTGATCCATTGCAGAATCGTCGGTAGTCCATAATAGATCAGAAATAATTGAATCAGAATCGGTGTCCCGCGAAAAAAAGAGACATACACTTGCGAGATACGCTTAAGTACAGGCACATTGTATAGACGGGGTAACGCGACAAGCATTCCGATAACAAGACCTAGTAGAATCGAGCTGCCTACAATGAGCAGTGTTATATTGAGATAAGCTAATAATTTAGGAATAAAATCAAACACATAGGTGATATCGAATTTTCTGCTCATGTATGATGTGCTCCTTTCTACTAGCTATTCATTATTTATTTGGTTACTTTGGCTTCTTCAAGCGTTTTGGTGAAGTCATCGCCTAACCATTGTTCGCTTAATTTTTTGAGTGTTCCATCTGCTTTGATTTCTGTGATTGCTTGATCGATCTCATCTGCCAGAGGTTGCTCATCTTTGCGGAACACGAAAAAGACATTGGATTGATTTAACGGTTCACCGACTGTTTTGAGTGCTACATTACCGTCTGCATCTGTATTGAAACGATTAGCAAAATCTGTCGTGATCGTGGCATCTACACGTCCTGATACGATTTGTTGAACAGTATCATTGGCTGCTCCACTACTATAGACAACATCTATACCGTTGTTATGTGTCTTGTTATATTCATTAAGTAAGTAAGCCGCATTACTTGTAGCTCCTGTAAGCACTTTTTTCCCAACCAGATCATCTAATCCTTTAATCGCATTATTATCTTTCGCAACAGCTACACGATTAAGGAAAATGCTGTATGGCACTTTGTTAAATAGATATTTTTGTTCACGCTCAGGATTCGTCTCCATCTGGTGAGCGACAAAATCTATTTTGTTTGTTTCTAAGCTTAGTAGCAAATTTGAGAATTCCATCGTTTTAAATTCAAATTCTACATCTGGTAGACGTTTATCGATCTCACGTACCAATTCAACATCGTATCCAGTAAGCTTGCCATTTTCATCAATAAAGCAGACATTCGGAAAGGCTGTACCTGTACCGACGATAATTTTTTTAACACCACCTGTAGACGCTGTTGCATTATTGCTATCTGATGCAGAAGATGTTCCTCCTGCTGAACCTCCACTTGATTCGCTAACAGATGCGCAACCCGATAGTACCAGCATCCAAACAACTGCCCATAATGTAAGTACTGTTAACCCTGTTTTTTTCTTCATTTTCTTCTTCCCCCTAATTCATATCAACTTAATCGGATTTAGCATGTGATAAATCTATCATCGTCCTTTCTCAGCGTCAATGACCTGGATAATAGGAAAGTTCTATCGGTGTATTGAACAAATCAATAGGTGTGGGGGAAACAAATGATAGGTGTCGTGGTGCAATAGAGTACAGGCGCTATGAGGGTAGATTATTCTTGTCGTCGCTGGTAAAAGAATATCCCTTGAATGTAACCGCTTTGCGGTGGGGATATTCTTTTAAAGGCGAGCGCTTCGCTCTTTCAGAATGAATCTTCCCTCTTCGCTTGTGCTTGGCAATACGGTAGCGATAGATGAAATGCTACTTGGGTGGTGCATTTGTTTCCCTTGTGGGAGGGTAGCAAGTAAAGATAAAGATGATGTTAGTTGGAAAGATTGGGCGTATTGGTGGCATCTTTATATTGATTTGTTCTATAGGTCATTCATTTGCTATAAGATATGCATGTGAAATGGTGGTTGTTTTTGATTACTTTTTTGTTGTCTATATCGATTATGATTTGTGTGTATCGATTATTGATTTTTAGAAAGATACGTTTGTCTTTTCTTCTACTCTTTTCGTTAGATTGTAGAGTGAAGTAGTGATTGGTCGGGTTGTTGGCTACGGAAGTAGTCGTTTTCGTGTAGCAATTCGGCTAGTGTGGTAGCGAATGTTGATGGTTGTTCTTTTAATGTGATTAGACTGGTCTGTAAAGAGATTCCTGTGACTTCTGGAATATAGATCGGTACCAGGTCGCCACGCATCACTTCTTCATGCACACTAAGTCCGGGTAAAAAGGCGATGCCTACTTTTTGTAACACTAGCTTTTTGGCAGTTTCAGAATGATCGACATGGAAAGCGATATCTGGCGGAAATTCAAGACTTTCGAATACACGATGAATCCGAAGCCAGTCTAATGATCCGCATTCAAAGAAAATTAAAGGTTGTTCCTGCAATGATGCGATCGTTGCACGTCCTTTTTGTACAAATGGATGATCTTTGTATACGTATAGTGAAATAGGATCTTCGTAAAAAGAAACTGTTCGAATCGCCGGATGCATCACTTTACGGACGAACCCGATATCGATTTCTTTGTTCATTAATTTATGCAACAGTTGATCAGTCGTTGAAGTGATCAGCTTAAAATTGGTTTGCGGATATTTTTGTTTGAGTTTGGGAAGCAGTTCAGGAATAACATAATTAGAGACAGCTACGGTACAACCGATGGTCAGCTCCTGTGGTGTGACTTTTGCTGTTTGAATACGTTGTTTGCCTTTTTGGATCACTTGTAACACTTGCTGTGCATACGGTAGAAATCTTCTTCCTTCTTCGGTCAATAAAATTTGTCGACCCAGACGTTCAAATAATTTGCAGCCAAGTTCTCTTTCTAATGTCTGGATACGTGCTGATACAGACGGTTGAGAAAGGAATAACACTTCTGCTGCTTTATTAAAACTGCCATAATGGTTGATATAGACAAATGCCTCTATATTTTCAATATTCATCATTCCATCCCCTTTCTTACTTTTCCCATTAACTAACTTGGTTTTATGTATCATATTCCCTGTTTTGACACTTGTCAACGGAAGAATATGCAATTTGAAATAACCCGTCACCCCTTACGACCACTGGGATCAGGAGCAACGGGCACTTCTTTGACTTATCACCATTTTGGGAAAATCGTTTATGTTTAAATTAGATCAGAGTACAGCGTATTAAATACGATTTACACTTTTAACGTTTTGGCTTGATACCGATTCTGTGGAATAGGCACTCCCAAATTTTCACGTAATGTATCGTACTCATAATCTTGACGATAAATCCCTTTTGCTTGCAAAATAGGCACAACCAAATCTACAAAATCGTGTAATCCGCTTGGAAGATCTGAGTGAATAATAAATCCATCCGATCCTTTTTCTAGAAACCATTCTTCGATTTGATTAGCAATTTGCTCCGGTGTACCGATAAAATTTCCACGCGGTGTAGCTGCTTGTAATGCAACTTCGCGTAAAGTTAGACCACGCTCACGCGCATCTTTTTTAATTTTATCTGTTCCACTACGGAAACTATTACTTCCGATATCATGTAAGTCTGGAAAAGGCTCATCCAATGGATATTGTGAAAAGTCATGATGATCAAAAAAGCGTCCTAAAAAATCAAGTGCTTTATCAATTGTCACCAGATCAGCTATCTCTCGATATTTCTGCTCAGCTTCAGCTTCGGTTCTGCCAATAATAGGCGATATCCCTGGCAAGACTAATAACTCTTCTTCCTGACGACCATACTGAACCGCACGCTTTTTCACATCGGTATAAAAGGCTTGCGCATCACTTAAAGTCTCTTGTCCGGTAAAGATCGCATCGGCTGATTGTGCAGCTAGATTTCTGCCATCTTCTGAAGAACCTGCTTGGAAAATGACAGGCTGTCCTTGACGCGATCGTCCGATATTCAAAGGGCCTTGAACAGAAAAATGCTTCCCTTGATGATTAAGTGTATGCAATTTCTCAGGATCAAAAAAGACACCAGACTCTTTATCTCTAACAAAAGCATCTTCTTCCCATGAATCCCATAATCCTTTGGTCACTTCTAGATACTCAGCCGCAATCTGATACCGTTCAGGATGAGAAGGATGATCGCCTCGACTATAATTGCGTGCCGATCCTTCTAGCGGAGACGTGACCACATTCCATCCAGCACGTCCTCCACTGATATGATCGATCGAAGACAATTGACGTGCCACAGTAAATGGCTCGCTATAGCTAGTAGATATTGTTCCTACTAATCCGATTCGGGAAGTGACGGCTGCAAGTGCAGACAATATCGTAACCGGCTCAAATCGATTCAAAAAGTGTGGCAATGACTTTTCATTGATAAACAACCCATCGGCAATAAAGACCAGATCGAACTTGCCTTCTTCTGCTTTGAGCGTCTGCCGTTTGTAAAAGTCAAAGCTTACACTTGCATCACTTTGTACCTCGGGATGTCGCCATGTAGACATACTTCCTCCAATCCCATGGATGATTGCCCCAAATTTCAATTGTCGTTTGTGATTGGTCATCATTGATCACTCCTTCTTTTTATCGTTATCATAGGTAATAGTTTATAGAATATTTATAGTCAGTATTTCAGTATTATTGGAAGATTAAATTACGGTTGCTGAGGATTGAGCCGATTCTGCTTCTTGAGCTAACAACTGAGCCAACCCTTCCAAATCAGTTTCTAAAAATGCAGTATATGTGCCATTACGACCTACTTCGACGACAGGCACATGCCGGATACCGTATTTAGCTTCAAGTACATCGCGTAGACCATCGTTACCTGCAACTTCTAGATTGGTATAATGATGATTATTTAATTCTAGATAGTTCTTAATCTCCCCGCAGAAGTGGCATCCTGTTTTACTCCACAAAATAATATGTTGACCTTGATTTGCAGTAGTTTCAATTGTTGATGACATGTCGTTGTCCTCCTCTGAATATAGGTGTGCATTACAATAAAAGTGATTCTTTTGGAAATAGGTTTGGCATTTGAATTATATCTTATAATTCCGACCTATTAAGTTGGTTAAGATTACATAAAGTCTAGCACCCTGCTGTCCACAGCGTCAATTGATTACTATATCAATACATTCTATACATGTATCAAAATCTTCTATCATTGTAGTTAAAGTCTTTACCTATCTGATATTACCTCCACCTAGCGATTGATTTTCACCTTTTCAAAACCGATCATTATGATGACGAAAAGTGTGCGCTATTAAGATATAGTTAACTAGGCTTCTTCTGTATAATAAGAATATGTTGTACTTGATTATATTTAAATCTGAATCACTTCTTATGACATGCTAAAATAGAAATCAGTATTTGATGTGAAAGGAAGTCAAACTTTGCAAAAATCACAAGATTTTTTAAAGTATTTATTTTTATTCCGTTTATTATTAACGATGATTATTATTTATAATCTAACCATTTATTATATGGATCATTCTTTTCTCGTGTGGATGCTGTTTTTTGTCACAATGTGTTTTTACGTATTTATGCTATGGTCTAGTATTAAATTGTCGATTACTTATATTATCGTTTTTACGCTGTTTTTGTTCTCGATGATCTGGCTTTCTGCTTATATTTCCAAAGAACCTCAAGATTATAATTCTGTTCTATGGGCATGGTTTGTGATATTAAGCTTTATTTCAAGTCGAGAGCAAAAAGTAGCGACTATAGTATTGATTATAGTAGGCGTAGTGATGTTAATTTCCGGGCTAGACAATGGTTATCCGTATAGTCTGATTGTTGTGCTTGCCAGTATCTATTTTGGCATTCACAGTCTTAGCCGTTATATTGGTGTGCTGAAGATTAACAGTGAACAACTTAAAGAACTGGAACAAGTTCATATGGAGCTACAACGAACCTATGCAGAATTGCAGGACAGTACCGTACAATCGATACGATATGCTGCATTAACCGAACGTACGCGGATAGCAGGAGAGATTCACGATGGATTAGGTCATCATTTCACTTCGCTTATTGTACAGATGCAAGCTTTGAAATGGATGATCAAGCAAGATCCTGAACGCGCTGAATCGACTGTCGATCAGTTGCTAGATGTATCTAGACAAGGTCTTGCCGAAGTACGTAGTGTGGTGAAAGATTGGTCTGTGCACGAAGGTGGTGTCGAAGGTCTGCAAGAATTAGCGACTCAGATCACCCATCGTGCAGGGTTACAATTAAGCTTTAACGCTCAAGGGACTTTTAGTATATGGGGCGAATTAATTGATAGCGTGTTATATCGTGTATTACAAGAGTCATTAACTAATATTATCCGCCATGCTGAAGCCAATATGGTTGAGATTACTATTACCGAGACTTCTCAGCATGTTCAACTTTCGATCGCTGATGATGGTAAGTATCGTAGAGATCAACCGTTACAATACGGATTCGGTATCCAAAATATGATTCGCCGTTGTGAAACGATACATGGTCAATGTACATTTGCTGCTCGTCCACAAGGCGGTCTCTGGATCAAAGTGACACTGCCTCTGAATAATCACCCGATCACTAAAAATTAAATGAATCAAGGAGAATCTCTATATGAGTTCAACAGAGCCTATACGTATTATGTTAGCAGATGATCAAGCTCTTATCCGGCAAGGGATTCGTTATGTACTTGATCTACAAGCCGATATGCAAGTGGTTGCTGAAGCCGCAACAGGTCAAGAAGCGATCCAATTAGCCTTACAATATCGTCCACATCTTATTTTAATGGATATCCAGATGCCTGAATTGTCAGGTATAGATGCTACCCGCCGTATTCTATCCGTACATCCTGAGATCAAAATCATTTTACTGACTACATTTGATGTTCAAGATTATGTTATTGATGGTATACGTGCAGGTGCTTCTGGTTATTTGCTCAAAGATATTGATATGAATGATATGATTGTCGGGATTCGGTCGATTCTGGCAGGCGGTGCAATCTATAATAGTACAACTGCTGGAGGAGCACTCATTCAATTATTAGGTGAAAATGAATCGGCATACCCACCCAACTCTTCCTATGTTCCTGCGCCTGTGTTAGAGCCATTAACAGATCGTGAACTAGAAGTATTGCAAGCGATGGCTTATGGCAGACGTAATTTTGAAATTGCAGAAGAATTATATGTATCCGAAAGTACAATCAAAACACATGTGCATAATATTATTCAAAAGTTAGGTGTAAAAGACCGTACACAAGCTGTCGTGACTGCAATCCGTCAGCAGTTGGTAAAATAGTTCATCTATCTATGGATTAGAATATATACAAAAAAAGTCAGTTTACGTTGAGTGTTTTCTCTCTCGGTAAACTGACTTTTTTGATATACTGCTATTTATTGTATTTGCTGTATTACCCTTTGACCGATCCTGCGGTCATTCCTGTAACAAAGAAACGTTGTAAGAAAATAAACAAAATAACCATCGGTACTGCGGTAATCACCACTCCTGTTAATAGCAACGTATAGTCGGTGACATACTCGCCGCGGAACTGCATCAAAGCCAGTGGCAATGTTAATTTGTCAGTACTATTAATCAGCAACATTGGAATCAATAGATCATTCCAAACCATTACAAATAGAAATGCGGCGGTTGCTGCCAGCGAAGGACCGGATAATGGCAATACTAGACGCCAGTAAATTTTCCATTCACTTGCACCATCAATACTACCCGCTTCCATCATCTCTTTGCTTAACATTTCCATAAATCCTGTTAGTGTAAATACAGTTAAAGGCAATAACCCTGCTGCCGTTACTAGAACCAATGCACCAAGATTATCAGACCAACCAATTTGGCGTACTAATGAATACAGTGGCAGCATACTGACCTGTGACGGAATAATTAAGCCAGCCACAAAATAAACAAAAGTATATCTTCCCATACGTCCACCTAGACGAATAATCGCATACGCAATCAGACTGCCTAGAAATAGATCAAGAGCGACAGTACTTAGGGTCACACGAGCACTATTCCAGAAATACTGCCACATCGGTTGAGCATCAAAAATCGATATAAAATTTTGAATCGTCCAGGGATTCGGCCAGCTTAATGGATTAGCAAAAAACGCCTGACTTGTTTTGAACGAAGATGTTATTACAAAATACAATGGTGCTGCTACAAGCAGAGCATACAGCACCATAATGATACGTCCGATCCATTTCATCGCAGTTCACCATCCTGCTGCTTGTCTATTCGGCGTTCGATCATCCGTTAGCACCGCCTCTACGAAGAGCTTTGAATTGCGCCATCGTTAACAGTCCTAGCAGTACAAGGAAAATCATCGAACCTGCGGATGCTAGACCAAATGAATAATTCGAGAACGCCAGATGATAAATGTACGTTGTCAGAATTTCGGTCGCATAGTTAGGCCCACCATCTGTCATAACAAAGATCAGATCAAACGCTTTGAATGATTGAATCGTTGTGTACGATACAACAATCGTTGCAGATGGTGCAAGTAATGGCCATGTGACTTTGCGGAAAATCTGGAAACGTGTCGCTCCATCAATACGTGCGGCTTCCATTAACTCTTCTGGAATCGCATGTAGACCGGCAATAAATACAATCATCATCTGTCCGGCATGCGCCCATATTTGCACAAATGCGATAGCATACAATGCTATATTCGCATCTCCTGTCCAGCTCGCTGTAAATTGCTCCAATCCACCACTGGTTAAAGCAGTATTTAACAATCCCAGAGAAGGATCATAAATAAACGACCAGATTAACCCTACTGATACAGACGATAAGATCGCTGGAAAAAAGTACAATGCACGTAGAAACACACGAGTACGTGTATTTTTAGCAAGAATTAATGCAAGAACCAACGACACAATCGTCTGAATAATAACAACCGTTAACATAAATTTCACATTATTAAAAAATGCTTTGCGAAACACAATACTATCGAAGCTATCTTTATAATTAGATATCCCTACAAAATCATAAGAAGTCGATACGCCATCCCAATTGGTAAAAGAATAAAATAAACCAGATACGGCTGGATAAACAAATAGCCCTGTATATAATAACAGTCCGGGTAGCATAAAGAACCAAAGTGTTTTGCGATTCATCATAAGTTCCTATTACCTTGCCCTTCAGCGCTTCTATGATCTAAAGCGCGTTTTCTGCTTATCTTGAGATTTACTTAATTTGTTGATCTACAATCGCTTGTGCATCTTGCGCAGCTTGTTCAGGTGTTGCTCCACCTAGCACCGATTGAATAGAGTTGGTGACTGCTTTTTGATTTTCAGAATTCAAAATAGTAAAACGAGGTTGGAATATAGTCTTTTTGTCCGCCCAATCGCCAGCAATTTTCAATTCTGGACTATCATAAGTGATATCTTTCAATGTTACATTTTGTCCTGTTTCATTTGCATACTGACTAGCCACATCCGGTTGACTCAAAAACTCAAGGAATTTTTTAGCTTCTGCTTGATGTTTAGAGCGACTATTTACACCTAACATAAATGTACTGGTGTGTACCCCTTCATATTTGGCTTGATCTGCCGATACAGTAATAGGTGCTAATAATGCTTGTTTTAGTTCTGGATTCTGTTTTGCATTCTGTGCTAGTTGATAAGAACCGCTCGCTAACATCGCTGCTTTTCCTTGAATAAATAAAGCACCTGCTGCTGCGTCTTTCGTTCCTAGCGAGTTATCCTGGAAATAACCATTATCATTCAACTCTTTAAATTGAGTTAACGTTTTGACCCAGAATTCATCTGTTAATTTGGCTTGACCTGCTTCAACTTTGGTGAAAATATCTTCGCTTGGTTCGTTATTCATCACCATTGTATTCATTAACTGCCCTGGACCAATATCTGCTCCAGCAAAAGCAATCGGAATAATTCCGTTTTGTTTGAGTGTTGCACATAATTTAAGGAATCCATCCCAATCGGTTGGAGGGGTCAAATTATATTTTTTAAAAATTTCAGTATTATAGATTGGTTGGTTGTACACCAATTGATACGGTACCGCCCATTGCTTGCCATCTTTGGCACCTACATCAATTAAGTCTGCATTGTAATTTTTCAAAAAAGATTCATTGGTTAAATCTGTATATAGACCTGCTTTGGATAAAGCTGCGTATTGTGCACCCGGGAAAGAAGCAAATACATCTCCTACAGAACCATCGGTTAATTTAGCTTGTGCTGTAGATTGATATTGATCTGAAGTCAACGTCTGCATATCTACTTTGATATTTGGATTTTTCGCTTCAAATTGATCAATGATTTTCTGGAAAGCTTGTGTATCCTCTCCACGCCAATGTAAAAAGCTGATCGTTACTTTTCCATCTGCCGAGCTGTCCGAACTATTTCCACAAGCAGATAGAACCACCGTCAGTAGTAAGGTCAGTGCCAAAACAAAAGAAGATTTCATTTTTATATTTTTCATTACGCGTCCTCCATCTGCTGTTAGAATCTATTGGTACATCAGTAAAAATGATTATTGTTGTCAAAACCCATCATTTTAGTGGGAATACCATGATTTAGATCATAGCAATTTGATTGTAAACGAACAATGTCATTTTGTCTTGTATTATTTTGTCATTATGTAGTATATAATAAAGAAGTTAGATTACATTTGGAAAGGATGAAAGTTCAATATGCTTCGTTCTATTGAAACAAATCGTGAAGTGGTTGAACGGTTTCTTATTTCTCCTTCCTTATTCTCACAATCCGGAGGATTAAGAATTGCTCAAGCAGGTCGTTATTTTCTCAAAGCCCATAGTAGACGTTTATTTACAGGCATTGATAATTGCTTTTGGATCGCTAATCGACATGGCGGAGTGATTATTCATAAAGGTCAAAGTTATATTCTTGGCTCTTACAACGTATGGTGTATTTCTCCTAATGAGCCTTTTGAATATATTAATAATATGGATGAAGATCTGGAAACGTATTATATTTGTTTTACCGGTCCTCAAGCCAGATTACTTATAGAGCAAAGTGGTATGCATCAAGGATATAGTGAAGTTAGTGCAGAATTATTTGATCAATTACAAGAAAAGTTCGAACAGATTTTAGCTACTAATGAAGATTCCAATGAATTTAGCAGTGAATTGCGACGATTGGAATTGTTATATAGCATTTTTGCAGAATTATCTTCTGACCATCCTTCTCATGTGAATCATTATGTATCCGATGTGTTATCATCGACAACTTCTTGGATGGAAGAAGCGATCGCTTATATTCATAGTCATTATGATCGCGGGATTACAGTAGCAGATGTCGCCAGTCATGTCGGTGTACATCGTACTCATTTTAGTAAACAATTCCATCAGGTTCATCAGACTCCCCCTGCTGAATATATTCGTAGCCTCAAAATGAGCAAAGCACGTCAATTACTTACCGAAACCAATTATTCATTAGCAGAAATTGCTTACTCGGTCGGCTATCCTGATCTATTCTCATTCTCCAAAGCTTTCAAAAAACATACTGGAATTACCCCTAAAAAGTACAGAACAGAGCGCTTTTAAGCAAAATGGTAACTGAATGACTTATTTAGGTATTACCCGTTATCTACAACAAAAAAACCTTCAGTCTTTGATAGACTAAAGGTTTTTTTGGTATACATTTTATGATTTATAGCTTAAAATTCATTTTTTGAAAGTGATATATAAATATTAAACAGATGGAGCGAACATGACTTGTTCAAATAAGTTTTGTACACTTTCCAAAGCTTCCAATTCGTCTTTACCACGAGTAGTTAATTCGATTTCTGTTCCAGCAGGAATAATCATCAACATCATACCCAAAAGACTTTTCACATCAACTTCTCTACGGTTGTCAGGGTTACCAAAAGAAATACGAATATCAGAAGCAAAGCGTGAAGCTTCGTTAGCGATTGCTGTTAAGTGACCTCTGTCTAAGTTTTGTTCTGTTTTGAAAGTATTGATTCTCATTATAAAAGTTCCTCTCGTGCACTGATCGATGCAGTGCTTTGGTTTATTTTTTTGAATAATCATGTAATTTACATCATTTGCATACATAAAGCTTATCCGTACATCTTTTTGCAAAAATAGCCCCTCAAAATACCCCTACCGCATATATCGGCAGAGGCTTGAGTATTTAGTACAGCATGTTCAATATTTGATGACTGCGATATTATTGCAATGTTAAATCTTTATACCAGGTTAATTCGTCTCCCGCTTGATTGCGGAATGTTAAAGTAAACTTGCCTTCTTCACCAGCAATACGTCCATCATAAATAAAGCCGAAATTGCGATGATCGCTACTTGCATAAAATCCATTATTGCCTTCTTGACCGTTCTTCACAGCTTCATCAAATGTAGCTGATTCACTGTAACCTGGCCCAGTCCAGTCTAAATTGCTTACCAAGTATCCTTCAGGAAATTCATTTAAACGTACAAAAAATTGTCCCGGTCCTTGTTGCACAATTGTAATATCGACTTGACCTTCATTCGCAGGTGTTAGCTCTGGCTTAGCAGCAGGAACACTTTCATTTCCACTATCTGTTGTGCCTGTAGCACCTTCTGTACTGGACGATGTTCCGTCTGTACCGGTTGCTGAATCTGTACCTGTTGCAGGCTGGTCTGTACTTCCTTCTGTTGAAGGAGTTGCAGATTCGGTTGGTGATTGTTCTGTGGTTCCATTATTCGTGGATGACGGTTGCTGTGTACTATTGCCAGAACAAGCGCTGATAATCAAAAAAAGTAAAACGAGCGCTCCACCGAGTAACGATTTGGATAAGCGATTCATTGAGCAATCCTCCGCTCCAGATGCTGTTATTTCAATTGCAGACGGTGTGCCACATGTAGGGTTGGACCTACAAATTCGTTCAGACGGAATCCGTTAGCAATTGCTTGAGTAATGAAGTTTTTCGCGTCAGCATAAGCATCTTTGACCGACAATCCTTTAGCAAGTCCAGCTGTTACGGCTGCGGAAGTGGTACAACCTGCACCATGTGTAAATTCCGTTGCAATCGCATCAACTTCGAACCAGTCAAATGTTTTGCCATCATACAATAAATCCAATGCTTTGCCTTCTTTGATCTTGCCGCGTGTTTTGATCAATACGTGCTTCGCTCCACGCTCATAAATAATAGCAGCTGCTTGCTTCATTTGATCTTCTGTAGTGATAGGACCTGTTTTAGCCAATTGAGAAGCTTCAAACAAGTTCGGAGTCACTAGATCTGCACCAGGAATCAAGAATTCTAGCATAGCTTCTGTATTTTCCGGTTGAAGAACTTCATCTGTGCCTTTGCATACCATTACAGGATCAATAACTACGCGATCCATAGGATAACGATTCAGATGATGCGCCACCAGTTCAATAATGTCTACTGAACCTAACATACCTGTTTTTAAAGCATCAAATCCGATGCCATCTAACACGGTACGCAATTGCGCTTCCACCACGTTCAGATCAATAGGGAATACTTGATGATCCCATGTTTTAGGCTCCATAGCAACAATCGTTGTAAGAACGGTCATTCCATATACGCCCAATTCCTGAAAGGTTTTTAAATCGGCTTGAATACCAGCTCCACCGCTTGTATCTGATCCGGCTATAGTTAACGTTTTAGGTATAGTCATCTTTGTATTTCTCCTTCACTACATAATAGTTTATTTTAGCATAAGCTTACATGAGAATGAACCTTTTTCAATGAAATAAAATGAAAAATTTCATTTTAGTACACAAAGTATTCATGAATGCTACTTTTGTTCCTCATAATATTTCGCCATTTCTACAATCATTGCACCCATTCGTTCATTTTCGGGAGCTACGATGCGTGTGATGCCTGCTTGAGTGAGCGCTTCAGATGTTACTTTGCCTACAGATACAGCCAGTACTTGTTGATTCAGAGCAGATCGCAATTCATCCTCATATCCGTTCTTAGAAGCGTCTTTAAATAAATAACGAACTTGAACAGCCGTAGTAAAGCAGATTGCATCGATTTGGCTCTGTTGGATGTCTTGACGCAATTGCTGTAACGTCTCTGCTTCAGGCTCAATATTGAGATAAGGCAACAACGTATGTACAGATGAAGCACCTTTCGCTTCCAAAAACCTGAACCAAATCTGGAGCAGGCTCTCCATGCAATTGTATCCATATTTGTTCTTTGGTAAAAGTAACTGATTCTAACTGTTCTTCCAGACCTTTCATCGTGCCATCTGAGTCTCGAATATTAGGTGCTAGTTCTTGGGTTTTGAGAAAGTTATATGTTTTGTAACCACGGATTGCGATTTTGGCTTGTTGAACAGTTTGAACAAATGCGTCTTTGATTCCCAGACGATCTGCGGCATCGAACAACGCTTTGGCACCTATCCCTGTTGTGAAAATAACCCATTCTGGTTGATTTTCGATAAATAGACGTAATTCTTGCTCCATCTCTTGCTCTTTAAATGTGGTTACCCCTTGTAACGATCGAACAATAGCGGTTCCGCCTTGTTTTTGGATCAATGATGACATTTCATCTAATTTTCTCGAACCTGCGATCACAATCGTTTTGCCACTCAACGGCTTGGCTACTTTATTCATAGTAATCCCCCCTCAAACATTCTGTTTCTACTATTAAACACTTGTCTATATCAGTGCGACCAATAAAATTAAAATTGATTTTCATTTTAGCAAAATAGCTTACTAGATATAATAATCATTTCAACTTTCTATATCTTACAATGTTACTTGGTTTTTGGTAACCCCTTGTGTTGAAGATGCTTTTGTAGAAGCTTGTACCCGACTGATCACATAAGAAATACACAGGAATCCGATTACTCCAACGATAGCGATTATGATCGACATTCCGTATGCAGGAACCCATACGCCTAAAGTGATCCCTAGAGCTGCTATTGCTCTTGCGCCTTGTGTCCCTATTCCATTGACAGCCATATAAGAACTACGTGATTGATCGTTGATAATTTGAGCTAGTAAAGATTGACGAATAGGCACATGAATTAACTCTCCTACAGTAGCTAACAACATTGCTCCAACAAGTATCCATAATGTATTGCTAAATGCCATCACTGCAAAACCGGTAATATAGATCAGAACCGCTATATTCATCCAAGAAATTTGACGTTTGGAACGACGGATCACGCCAGCAAGAAATAAAGAAAGAAGTACAATCCCGATTGTATTTTCGATCTGAATCATACTTAGAATTTTGATACCGTTTAGTTCTAACTGCCAATTGCCCCAGATCAACATCGATTGTGGAACAAATTTTTTTTGCAGACGAACTCCTATATATTGAGTCAGATGAAATTCAGTAGATAACAATAGCATATTTCCCAAAACAAATATAATAAAAAGTCGATCTTTCCACACTTGATGATAATTGCGAATAATCAATTTTCCGCTAGTGAGGATATTCCACTGCTTAGTCTGTTGTGCACTGGCTTGCGGTACATACGTTTCTGTAATCAAAAAGACTGTGATCAACCAGATCAGCAACCCTGTGACCGTCAATAGTCCAAACAACTCCATCCGATGTGAACTGAACAGTGCTCCACCAATAAATGCTCCGAATGTAATTGCGAGATTGATCGACCAATAATTGACGCTATACATTAATGTACGCGTCTGTGGTGTACTTACATCAATTAACATAGCATCTGAAGCCGGTATAATTAGACCATTGCAGAGACTATGTACAATCATCATCGCAAATGTAATCCATGCAGACTGCAAGTACGGCGAGTTAGCTAGCATCATACCGAGAAAAGCTAGACATTGAATACCTTCTCCCCACACCATTAACGTTTTACGTCCCCACCGATCTGCCAAATACCCACCATACAATCCTGCAATAAGCTGAACCATTAAGCTAGAAAATAATAAAACACCTGCAATACCTGCACCAAGATAGCCAGCAAAATAAATCGCCATAAATGGAAAAATCATTGTTCCTGTTAACCGGGTTATAAATGTAGTCAAAATACGCAGTTGAATAGTTCGATGTAGTTGCAAAAATTCCATTTCTAATTCCCCCTCTTCCAGTTCTTTTATTATCAACTGGAGAAAGAGGAAGAAAAAGAGTAAGATTAAATCAATCGTTTCCCCTTTTATGAATCGTAACTCAGCAACACTTAGGAGAGTAAAATATGAAACATCAAGAGCATTACATAACTATTCTATTGTCATTAGATGATCCAGCTATACATAGTACACATACGCTAACGATTGAACATTTAGCCTCTCTTTTGCACTGTACAACCCGCAATGTCAAATGGATTATACGTAAACTGCAAGAAGAAGGATATATTCACTGGCAAAGCGGTCGTGGACGTGGACATCATTCTACGCTAACGATACTCCACTCACTTGAACATGTATTAAGTCTCTATTTTGAGCAACTGCTTACTCAAGGTAAATTGCAAGAAGCTGCGCAATGGTTACAACATCCACAGTTACCCCATACTTATGTTCAACGACTTCAATATCGGCTTGAACAGCAGTTTGGACTTCATATCGAACATCACGGTTCTCAGACACTCGATGTGTTACGGATTAACCAGAGTCGTATTTTAGAGTCATTAGATCCAGCATTTGTATTTACAGCTTTTGAATCTCATTTAATCGGTCAAATGTGTAACTTATTAATAGCATATCAAGAAGAATCGCAGACGTTCGTACCTCAATTGGCTCATTATTGGGAAAGCGACGATACCGATCAATGTTGGACATTTTATTTACGTAAAGGTGTTCGATTTCATCATGGTCGAACTTTAACGGCGCAGGATGTGAAATATACATGGGAGCGTCTACGCGATCTCGATTCACCGGCTTTTTGGCAATTTACACATGTTGAATCTGTAGTCATTCATAACGATTATACGATCAGCTTTGTTCTACAACGATCTGATCCCTTTTTCTTGAACTATATTAGTTCATTGTGTATGTCGATTCTTCCGCATGATCATGATATGGCTGATAAAGGTCGACAATTGGTTGGAACAGGAGCTTTTCGCTTAACGACTGCTAGTGAAGATCATATTATATTAGATGCTTTTGATGGTTATTTTGAAGGAAGATCGTTGTTGGATCGGGTTGATATTTATTTTGTGACAGCTGATTATCAAGCAGACCGACGTTATCAGCTATTTCGTCAGAATAAAGCTACCGATTATACCGATCCAGCTCAAGTGAATTACAAAGTGATTGGATGTAACTTTATTATGTTCAATTTTTGCAAAGAAGGGATTCAGCACGATTTCACTTTTAGGCAAGTGATTCATATGTTGTTGGATCGTCCGCTATTGACAGAGCAATGTTCTGATTATTGGCTCAAGCCTGCTTACAGCTTATTTCCGTGGAAAAGTAAACAAACACATGCTCCTACATATTCATTAGAGCAAGCACGTGAATATCTGCAACAAACAGACTATCAAGGGCAACCTTTGAACCTGAATTATCTGAATCGAGCAGAAAACCATGCAGTCTGTCTATGGCTACAAGATCGTGCGCGTTCGATAGGTCTGATCATCAATCTATGCCCACGCGATTCATTTGCTTCTCAAGCAGTGATGCAAGAAGCTGATTTATTTATGGGGCAAGAAATGTTAGAAGAAAATATCGTCTGGGGATTGCTTAACTTTTTTAGTAACCGCTCGACTTATGTACGTCAATTATTAAATCCTGCTCAGTTAAAAGAGTTAGATCAATTACTGGTTCCTTTTGTAGCGGCACCGTTGCCTGATTATAGTAAGCATGTTGAAAAGATTGAGCAGTTTTTACACACTTCGTTTTTATTTATACCTGTCTATCATTCCAATCAAAAGTTATTATTTGATCCTTCTTTTCAAGGGTTATATCCTGATGCATTTGGTTGGATCGATCTGTCCAAATTATGGATCAAGCCTACACTATCGCAAAAAGACTGAACCTTATTATCAAGGCTCAGTCTTTTTGGTTTAACTATTCTATTTATATTCTATTCAATAGCACTTTATTATGGATTTAACTCGGGCGTTCTATCGTAAATTGTTGTGCAAGTCCTGCGTAATTATTGCCTGCAAGACGAGCGACAGGTTTCAATACATCTGCCCAGATATAGAAGTGCTCTGCATCAACTACTTTTTCATCAAAATGGTAACAAATAATACGTACAAGCAGTAAATCTTGTACAACTTCACCGCTATCATTACTAATCGGTACATGTTGTTCTAACACACATTCAAAACGAATCAACGCTTCTTCAAGACCAGGAACTTTTATTTTGTCACTAGGAATTGTATGAAGCGTTGTTAATTCAAGTTCGCTTTGATCGCCTGGTAGTGAAGCGGCTGTATGGTTCATCTGCTCGGTTAAGTCTTCATGCACAATATGAACCACTAACTCTTTATTTTCGATGACATTACGTGCAGTATCTTTCATTTCTCCATTTTTGCGTGCAACCGAAATAGAAAGCATCGGTGGATCAGAAGCCACGATATTAAAATAACTAAATGGAGCTAGATTAAGCACCCCTGTATTGGATTGACTGGTAACAAAAGCAATCGGTCTGGGAATTACAGAACCGGTGATTAATTTATAATTATCTATATTAGTAATAGATGTGGGATCGATCGTAATCATAATCATTCTCCTTTTTTTCTTCTATAGAATACGTATCCTTTTATACTTTAAACTAAATTACGATTTTCTTACCAAATCGAATGGAATAAGGATAGCAAAAAGCCAACCTAACTCCTCAAAATAGGAATTAAGTTGGCTTACTCCAATTAATTACATACCGTGTTTAACATTCACACGTTTGATAAACAACGCACATACCAGACCGATCGCTGCAATCACCACAGCAAAGATAAAGGCATGTTGCACCCCTACTGTAAATGCTGCTAATACATTCGACGGATCTTTCGGATTAGCGACACCACTCAAGAAGTTAGCACGACCAGCACTCAGAATACTTACAGCGAGCGCTGTACCGATAGCTCCAGCAACTTGTTGTAGTGTATTCATAATCGCTGTACCATCTGGATAGTATTCACGTGGCAACTGATTCAGACCATTGGTCTGTGCTGGCATCATAATCATTGATATACCCACCATTAATGAAGCGTGTAACCCAATAATCAGACCCACCGGAGTTGTAGAATGAATTCTAGTGAATAAGAATAATACAATCGTAGCGATAGATAAACCAATAATCACTAACCATTTCGGACCGAATTTATCAAATAAACGACCCATGACTGGTGACAAGAAACCATTCAATAGACTACCTGGCAACAATACAAGACCTGCACCCAATGCAGTCAACGCCATACCTTGTTGCAAGTACAATGGCAAGATCAACATAGACGATAAGATCATCATCATACAAATAAATACAAGAATCAGACCGATTGTAAACATCGGGAATTTGAATGCTCGCAAGTTGATCATCGGTTGCTTCATTTTCATCTGGCGGAAGCCAAATAATAATAGAGATACTGCACCCAACAACAAAGTTCCGATTACAACAGGGCTTCCCCAACCACCAGAACCTTCACCTGCACTACTGAATCCGAATACGATACCACCGAATCCAAGTGTAGATAATACAATCGAGAGAATATCGATTTTGGGCTTGGTGATCGTCGATACATTTTCTAAGAACATCACTCCAAAGATCAAAGCGATCACAAGAAACGGCAACGAAATCCAGAAAATCCAGTGCCATGTTAGATTAGCTAAAATCAGACCTGAAATTGCAGGACCAATCGCTGGTGCAAACATAATAACAAGACCGATCAAGCCCATCGCTGCTCCACGCTTCTCAATTGGGAAAATAATAAGAATCGTATTAAATAGCAATGGTAATAACAATCCAGTACCTACAGCTTGCAATACACGAGCAATTAACAAGATTTCAAAGTTAGGCGACAATGCAGCTACAATCGTACCAACAATCGAAAATGTTAAAGAAGTAATAAATAATTGTCTTGTACTGAACCATTGTAGTAATAATCCAGATACAGGAACCAGAATACCTAACACCAATAAATATCCTGTTGTTAACCATTGAATTGTTGCTTCATCTACACTAAGTAATCCCATCAAAGAACTGATCGCTACATTCAATGCAGTTTCACTGAATAAGCCGATAAATCCACTTAATAGCAATGAAATCATAATCGGTAATACTTTGTACTGTCTTCCTTCTGGCTGACCTTTGATAGCATCTGCGTTCATACTTACGTCCACGTTCCCATCCTCCTAAAACTGTCTCTATCTATTGTTTATTTTGTTAATACAGCTGTCTTCATGATAGCCGATAAGTAATCGGCGGCGATCAACATCGGTTGTTTACTTTGATTGGTTAGGGAAATAATCAAAGCACCTTCCATCATTGATATCATGAGCAATGCAGCTTCTTTGGCACGAACTTCTAAAGCACCTTCTTGTTGCAAACGTTCTGCAATCACTTCTTGCCAATCGATAAAAACATCCTGACAAGCGGATCGTAGTTTGTTACTTATACATGACGTTTCTACTGCTGCCCAGAAACTAAAAGGCAGAAAGCCAGTAAACCCGGATTTTTCAGTATCATCTGCCATATCGCGAATAAAAGCTTGAATTGCATCGCCTGTTGTTTGATGTTGTTCAAAAACAGATTTGAACTTTTCCAATACATGATGATTGGTTTTCTCAATACATACATAGGCTAATTCTTCTTTGCCATTCGGAAAATAATGATACAAAGAACCTTTAGGCGTATCACTTTCTTTGATAATCTGACTTAATCCTGTAGCATGATACCCTTGTGAAAAGAAAAGTCTCGCAGCTGTCTCTACAATCAGATCGCGTGAGTTAGACTTTTCAGCCATATGTTCACATCCTTCAAATTCATTATAACGATCGGTCTACATAATTAAAACGGTTTTCGGCAATATTGTCAAACTTTTATTTTATTCGTTTATTTGATGACGCTTTCCTTCGATTTTCCCTTATTGTTCTATAGAAAGATGTCGATAAATATCAATAATATCGTCTACAGGCATTCGCACAAGACTGCTAGAAGACGGAGCTACAAATTCTCGTATTCCTTCTATAATGGGCTCTTTTTGAAATCCCCATGATGCTTTAGCTTTTTGACTGTATTGAAGATACACTCCTTTACCGACAAAACAAGCGATTTGGGGTTGATAGGTTTTTAGCTTTTCTCGTAATTGTTGACGACCTGTTGCATATTCTTCAGGCAAAATATCTTCTGCTCCACGGGTAGGACGGGAAACGATATTTGTAAATCCATAACCTATTTCTAATAAATCATGATCTTCGTCCGGTCTATACAATCGATCCGTAAGACCAGATTCGTAAAGAATTTTCCAAAACCGGTTACGTGGATTGGCATAATGGTGCCCTACTTCTCCTGAACGTAGACTTGGATTAAAGCCGATAAATAAGATCGATAAGCCTTTTTTCAAATGATCTTGAACTTCTGACATATATAGTCCTCATTTCCTATAACATTTTTTCCTTTTTTTCGACAAAATATATACAAAATATGAGTCTATTGACCGATATATATTTTAACAGCTTCATAATTACTCATTTATCACCTTAAAAGTTGACCTGACCCTTACAATTCAAACGGTTTTCTAAAAATATATAAAAGCAAAGGAATGATTAGCATGATTAAATTAAACGAACAAGAAATTTATGCTGTCCTTCATAAACAATTAAGCAAAAATTTCCCTATACAAACATTTGACCTTCGTTACCATATTGAAGCAGACCAACGCTTAATTGATGAAAAAGGATCCGTTCACCTGACCAACAAACATTACTGGGTTAAAGTAATGGAGTGCACATACCCTACGCACTCTCGTCCTATTCTAATGAGCGAAATTATTTACTTTTTGAGACAAGAATATATGGACAGTACCATTCGTGTATATTTGCAACAAGATTCTCTTGGTATTGTCACTGCTTCAGCAGAGATTTCTTTTCAAGATGCAGTTACATTAGAGCCTGAACAATTGAAAAGCTTGATCGATATCGCTTTGATTAGCAAAGACAAAACATGGTTTGACGAATTGACAGCAATGTACTTGAACTTAACGCGTCCATTGCCAAGTCACACTTCGATCTAACAATCAAATAAGTAGTCTACCCCACAGGAGCCTTTTCCCGCCAGAAAAGACTCCTGTTTTTTATATCCAGATTAAATGGTATGATAAGAATTAAAAACGGGTAAATGATACATATCTAAAGGAGGTACATTTATGGACCCAAATCAGCCTTACCATCCGCCCGGCAATCAGAATCCTCCCCCATTTGCTCCTTACCCACCACAATATCCGATGACTAATAACGGAAAAGCAATTGCAGCACTTGTTTTAGGTATTTCTTCTTTAGCTGCTTTGTTGATGTTACCTGGTATCGGAATTGTTATTGGTATATTAGGAATTATTTTCGGGATTCTTGCACTTAAAGAATTAAAAACACGTAGACAAGCAGGTCAAGGAATGGCAATAGCCGGATTAATCTGCGGTGCTTTAGGCACACTCATTCATTTGATTATGATCGCTTTTATCGTATTTGCTTTTATTGCGGCATTTGCGTATGGAACAACTGAAGGATCGTATAGTGAAGATTCATATTATGAAGATGGTGTGGAAACAGATATCAACACCGATTCTTTTTACTAATATGTAACATGAAGCCAAAAGCATGAAAAAACCGGTGCAGATACGCATCGGTTTTTTTGTTGATCTATTCGTTCTTTTGATCGTAGCGTTACATATAAGACAATATTTAAGAAGCATCACTATAAAATCGGACTTGAATATTTGAAGGATCTGTCAACCATAATTGCCCTTCTGTTTCTTCTACAGGGATACCGGCTGCTCTAGCACGATCTGCAACTTCTTGAATAGAAGCCTGATCTGGCATTTTCAATGTGTAATAACTGATACCGGCGGCATTTGACGGAGCGATAGGAGCGCCAACACCTGCCCATACATTGAGTCCTAAATGATGATGATAACCACCCGCAGAGATAAACAACACACTGCGATCGTCAGTAAGCATAATTTCAAATCCTAATATATCCACATAAAATTGACGAGCCGCTGCTAAAGTAGGCACATGGAAATGAACATGTCCGATTATTGTACCTGCGGGTAACCCTGTCCATTCTTTGCCTTCAGCCAGTGCTAATAACCCATCTACATCAACAGGATCGGTTCCCATAATATATTGCCCGCGTTCGTCTTTTTGCCATGTTGAACGAGGACGATCTGCATAGATTTCAATACCGTTATTATCAGGATCATTCAAATACAATGCTTCACTAACAAGATGATCACCTTGCCCGATTTGTTGGTTACGCATCGCTAAATTACGAAGCACCAATCCTAAGCTAGTCCGATCAGGTACAAGAATAGCAAAATGATATAAGCCAGCCGCAGATTGGCGTGGTAAAATCTGAGCATTTTCGATTTCTTCTAATTGAAGTAAAACAGTATGTCCATCCGCAGTTAAGTCTGCTGTAGTATCGTCTTGACGTAATATTTTAAGTCCAATAACCTCGGTGTAATAAGTTAATGAACGTTCTAATTGGCTAATACGAAGTTTGACCAGCCCGATTTGAAGTGCTGGATTAATGATAGGAGTATTCATAGGAAAGTCCCTTTCTTTTCATTAGTTATTTTATATAAGTATATTACCATTTAGAAAGTAACTATGCAAGTATAAGTTAATATAAACAGCGTATATGTAAGTGTTAATTGTAGATCGTTAATTGGGAGTGATAATAAAAAAAGTGATCTTCGAAAAGATCACTTTGGGTCGTACTTATATCCTTACATACTGATTATTTATTAACTGCACATTATTGTCTAACGATTAGTTATTCAAATCAGGTTCTGTTCCCCATACAAGATCACCTTGATAGTAAACAGCTACTTTATTCCACTCTGTTAATTCAGAAGTATCTTTGTAGGAATAATCATTTGCTTGAGAAGATCCGCTTTGATTTTTCTGGATTGTAAATGTCATTGGACCTGTTTCTCCACCTGCTCTAATGATTCCTGCTTCTGCATTAAATAGCAATTCGATATAGCTATCTGCTTGTGCATATGTTTTTTCCAGGCTAACAAAGTTAGGCTCGATATTTCGAGAACCGAAGCTTACGTTACTCGCAGAGAAATTTTTGGCAGTCAAATCTTTACCACCATTGAAATAGTAACGTACACGAATATCACTCAAGTTCACAGGTGTACCGCTAGTGTTCATAATATTAAATGTAGGTTGGATGCTGTTGCTACCTGCTGCTGTACCTGATTTGTATTGCAATACGATCGAATCTTTTACATTGCCAGACATTGGTGTAGCTATAACAGGCATCGACAATTGACTCATTTGTCCATCACCGTACACTGCATTAACAACGTAACCATAGATTTGACCATTTGTTACAGAAGTATCTGTATAGACTGCATCGGTTACACCTGTTGTCAAAACAGTCGTTTCGTTGGCTTTAAAACTGTCATACGTATTGTTTACTACATTATAACGTCTTACGTTGTAACTTTTAGCATTATCAACAGGAGCCCAAGTTAAAACGACTTGTTCAGAACCTGCACGAGCATTCACTTGAGAAGGTGCGGCTGGAGCAGAAGGAGTATCCCAGTTAATATCGTTTTTCACTACATTGCTTTCGATTGCAGCATTAACGCTAGGCGCCACAAGAAAACTTCCCGCCGTTGTTCCCAGAATAGTAGCAGCAAGTATAAGTGAAGCTTTTTTAGATTTGTTTCCCATGAATCGTATACCTCCGTATTGTTGTTTTTAGATATAATTGCTTAGTAAATTGTTTTGCGTCTCATCATGCTGTTAAGTATTCGGCTCTATTCTTCTATGTTGATATTGTAATGATTTTCTGTGCTCCTTTCTTCTTTATCATTCTGTACATTGTTAGAATATAGCGGTTACACAACCTCTAACAACAGAGCCTCGTGAATGATTATTAAACAGTAAGTATTGCGTTTAAACACATGATTCAACAAAAAGTAACATTTTTGTCATTGTACATAATTAGCGTTATCATTTCAATCGTCAAGAAAATGACAATTCCTATTGAGACTAGAGAAGTTAAAAAAAGGCATAATAGAGTAGAACAATCTTACATCGGTAGAGGAGAATATACAGTGAAATCGTTATTAACATCTCTATTTATACTCAATATACGCACTTCTATTAGCTTCACTTCCTTGCTGATTGGCTTAGCGATAATAACCGGCTGTAGCGCATCACCATCAACAACAACTTCCCCTTCATCAGATTCACCAAGTACATCTGTACATACCGAACATTCTATGTCGATGGATCATATAGGCACAACAGCTACTGCGCCAGAAGGTAGTGTCACGAAGCGCCCTGCTCAGATAACAACGCCACCGCAGACGATCACAAGCAAAATGATCAATTTAACTGCCCAAACGTCTTATTTAGAAATTGAAAAAGGTAAATATTTGCCTGTATGGACATTCAATCATTCTGTACCCGGCCCACAGATCGAAGTGACGGAAGGCGATATAGTGACGATCCGTTTAAAAAATAAACTTAATGTACCTCTTTCGCTACATGTTCATGGTGTCGTCTTACCAAATGATATGGACGGCGTGCCCGGAATGACTCAAGATGCAATTCAACCGGGAGAAAGCTTCACTTATACGTTCAAAGCGAATCATGCAGGTACGTACTGGTATCATTCTCATCAAGATAGCTTAAATCAGATTGGTAAAGGGTTATACGGCTCTTTTATTGTGAAGAAAAAGCAGGATTCTGTCTCTGCTGATCATACACTGGTACTGGACGAATGGTCAGATCCCAATACAACTGCTCCTGAAAGTGAAAGTAATACACTAGCTATCAATAGTAATCTAGGTGCTTACAATATCTATACAGTTAATGGACGAAGCAGAAAATCTATTGAACCGATTGTAGTTCATCAAGGGGATCATGTACGTTTGCGATTGATTCATGCAGGTAATATGACTCAGACATTATATATTCATTCCCCTGCTTATCGTGTCACAGCAACTGATGGACAAGATATCAATCAACCGCAGGTATTGAAAAATGGATTACTAGTTATCGCTCCTGGCGAACGGTATGATATCGAATTTACAGCAGATCAGGTGGGTCTATCGTGGATAGGTATGGTCGGAGAGTCTACATTTGCACAATCTGTTCGTATTCCTATTCTAATCGAGAAGGATAATAGTCAACCTACTGCAACTGAAATAGAGCAACAGATTACAGCACAGCAAGCACAGATGGCATCTATTCCAGATGGTAACCAAGTGGCGCTTGATCTTACAACCTATGGTCAACCAACCACAAGTGAGTTTACATTATCTTCTGCATTTGATCGTGAATATACGTTAGATTTGGATATGGGTGTAATTGATGGTAAAATGTCATATACGATTAATAAAGAAGCCTATCCTCAAGTTAGCCAGCTCAAAGTCAAAACAGGGGAAGCTGTCAAAATAACGTTGATTAATGAATCTAAAAATGAAGATCACCCTATGCATCTTCATGGTCATTCATTTGAAGTATTATCCAAAAATGGTCAAGCATTAACAGGCTCACCGATCTGGAAAGATACTATCAATGTTCGCCCCGGTGACACTTATGTCATTGCTTTTCACGCAAATAACCCGGGGATGTGGATGGTGCATTGCCATGAACTTCATCACGCATCTATGGGCATGATGACTGATGTCATCTATGAAGATTACAAAGCGCAATATCAACCTGATCCAGAAGCAGGCAATATTTCAGAGTAAGAAGTTTTTGCTATTTTTGATATTCGTTACATTAGTGTAAATAAAACCATAAGATAATTGTTTATTATAGTTATATTCTCCCCTTGTAGTAGATAGTGAGAAAATGTTCATTCCTAAATGAACCCTACACTTCAACTAGAAGGGATTTTTTATTACGCTTCAAATACAATATACAGGCAATGTATAGAATCCTATCAAATTGTGTTTTACACATACCGATGTAGTATGATAGATAAGAATGTTACACCATCCAGATATACATCCATTTACCAAGAATATCATATGTGCAAATTAGGATAAGCTAATATGCTGTACTTACAAATCATAAGTTTAATCTGTCTAAAGGTGGAGTCGACGACACAATGAGAGAATCGCTTCGAAAGCTTAAAATCTTACAATTATTCACAGCTTTATATCGCGCTAAAATTATAAGGATACTGATTCCTGTAGCTATTCTAGCCATTATTTTTGTATATGGAAGACATGAGATTCAGAATATCAATTTAGCTAAAATTATTCATGAGTTACGTATGATGCCTGTTCATATCGTTATTCAACTAATCATTGCTTCTTTTATCGCTGTATCAGCAATGAGTACTTACGATTATTTAATACGAAAGCAGTTCAAGCTTGATGTGAATTGGAAAACAACTTATCGGTATGCTTGGATCGCAAATACATTCAACAATATGATTGGATTTGCTGGTCTTACCGGTGTAGGCTTACGTACATTGCTGTATAAGAAAAGCGGCGTACCTATGAAAACGATGGGTGCTGCGGTACTTTTCTTATCTCCTATTGTATTAGTAGGATTGTCTTTGCTCGGCTGTTTGACATTAATCGGTGTGTTTCCAGTTGAACCTATTTTTCAGGAGCATCCATGGCTTCGATTAGGAGTATGGGGAGTCTCATTATATCTACCGTTCTTTTTATTAATGCAACGTTCTTCATTATTTGCGAAATGGTTCCATAAAGGAGATGGCAAGTTACCCTGGAAAGTCATTGCCGCTTCGATTGGCTCTTCTTTACTTGAATGGGCTTGTGCTGGTACATTGTTCTGGCTATTCGCTTTTTATGATCTGAATCATTTACCGTTTGCTCCGGTATTCGGTGTGTACGTTGTAGCTGCGATTGCAGGGATTATTAGTATGGCTCCTGGTGGTATCGGAGCATTTGATCTGATTGCTTTGCTTGGATTACACACATTAGGTGTTGATCCATCGCGCGCGCTAACGATTTTGTTATTATTCCGTATTTTCTATTTTGTTGTTCCGTGGTTGATCGGTTTGGTATTGGCTGCTTTTGAAATGAGTCCAAGCACTAAGCAAATGCGTGACATGCTATCGAACAGTCTGGATGCTTCGCGTAACACATGGGTTAAATTTTGGGGATGGCCTTCTCAATTTGGCTTATTAAGTGATCTAGGTGCATGGGCACTCGGCAAATTGGTTTTTGCCAGCGGCGTTATTTTGCTGTTATCTGCGGCAACTCCCGGCTTGATCGATCGTTTACGTTTTATGGAACATCTATTGTCTTTACCGATTATGCGCTTCTCTGAACAATTGTCTGTTATTATCGGGATTATGCTAATTATTGTATCGCGAGGTATTTCGCTTCGTATTCGGCGTGCATACTTGCTGACAGGCGCTTTGCTGTTAACAGGGGCTATTTTCACCTTTGCCAAAGGGTTCGATTACGAAGAAGCGATTATTCTGCTGATCGTAGCATTGGTACTATGGGTATCACGTGCTCGCTTTAATCGTGAAAGTACTAGCATTTCTATACGTAGTATCTGGATCTGGGCGTTACTTGCTTTTATTTCAGCATTATCGTATTACTTGATTGGTACACATATTCATCCTGCTATTTTGCGACATTTGCCATTACGTGCACAGCACTGGTTTTTAGACCCGCACGAATATGCAGTTACAGCGGTGATTGGATTTATCGGGGCTTTGATTTTGATAGCTTCTATCTTCACTCTTCGTCCGCATCGTTATACAGGTGTTCGTCCAGATGAAGCACAGATCGAAAAGTTCACAGATTTTATTGGTAAAGAAGACGGTAATCTGCTGACTCACCTTCTGTATCTAGGTGATAAAAACTTTTACTGGGCGCAAAATGATCAAATCTTAATTCCTTATTCTCGTGTACGTGATAAATTAATTGTACTCGGTGATCCAATTGGAAATAAAAATTTGGTCGGGGCGGCTATTCAAGAGTTCCAAAGTTATGCTGACCATTATGCTTTGACTGTAGTCTTTTATCAGGCAGCACCTGAATATCTATCCATCTATCATGAAAATGGTTATAACTTCTTTAAGCTTGGTGAAGAAGCACTTGTACCATTAGATACCTTTACACTAAGTGGTAAAAGTAACCAAAACTTGCGAACAGCTAAAAATAAATCTGATCGAGAAGGACAGACGTTCGAAGTACTGTCTCCGCCTTATCAAGCGGATCTATTAGCAGAGCTACGTCAGATTTCCAATGAGTGGTTAGGCGATCGTAAAGAAAAAGCTTATTCGTTAGGTTGGTTCAATGAAACGTATATCCAGCGTTCTCCACTGGCTCTACTTCGTAATGCAGAAGGTCAGATTTTAGCGTTTGCAACACTGGCTCCGGCTTATGACCAGAATCAAGTGATTTCCATCGATCTCATGCGTCACTTAAATGACACGCCAAATGGTACGATGGATGTATTGTTTGTGCGCTTGATCGAATGGGCAAAAGAACAAGGATATTCTTATTTCAATCTAGGCATGTCTCCACTGTCCAGTGTAGGGGAAAATCAAAATGCACATCGTGAAGAAAAATTAGCACGTCTGGTGTTCCAATATGGAGGGCACTGGTATGGATTTGAAGGATTACGCCGATACAAAGAAAAGTTCTCTCCTGAATGGCAAGCTAGATATCTAGCATATCCCGCAGGGATGGCACTTCCTATTCTTACCCTTGATCTGGTACGTTTGGTCTCACGTCGTCCTGAACAAGCAGAATCAGTATGATACATGTAGAGACACAAAAAGCTCCGAACTCACTTTACAGTGGATTCGGAGCTTTTTTATACAATCTTATAAATAACGATTAATTATTTTACAGCTTCTAATTTGGTGATAGTCATTGATTTGATTTTATCATCACCAGGGATCGCTTTTTCAGTATACTGGAAGCTTACTTTTGATTCTTCTTTCAAGTTTCCTGCTACTGTTTGAGCTGCATCACTTAATTGGAATACCATTGGTTGACCATCTACCATGATTTCAGCAGAATGTTCGTCTGCTAATCCTGTAAATGTACCTGTTGCACTTTTCGTTTCAGCGGCAGAAGAATCTGTTGTCGTGTCAGTAGCTTCGTTGTTATCGTCTGCTTCTACACTTTCTTCTGTTGTTCCCGCTGTATTATCATCTGTAGATTGGTTGTCCTCTACACTTTCAGATGAAGAATCATCTGTCGTTCCTGTAGCAGGTGGTGTCACCTCTGTAGTTGTGTTGGTTTCTGTAGTACCGGTGCTACCATTTTCAGCAGGAGCTGTTGCTGGTTGCTCCTTATTGCCACATGCTGCCAACATTAGAATGCCGACTAACAAGATTAATGCAAATGGAGTCCGTTTCAGTAGTAATTGAATATTTCGTTGCATCATAAATGCACCTCCTCAAGTAATGTAACGCATAACTGTGGCAAAAGTTGCAGACGATCACCTATTCAGCATCCAAGCGTATATAAAGATCATACCAGATTGACACGACTCCGCAAAATTTTTGTCATTTTGCAGAGATAGCTTTTGGATTCTGAACAGCTATTACTTTACCAATCTATACAAAAGGGACTACGATACTGGTCTATTATTGCGCCAGTACAGCAGTCCCTTGAAGTATTTATCTTGATGCACAGTATATTAAGGAATATACTGCTGTACGATTTGACTTACTTGTCCATCTTTTACTGTAATGTGGTATGGGAATACCGTAGGATCAAGTAGATCAGGTTTTTGGAAAATCGCATTTAGCTTTTGAATACTAACAGGCTCATTCCAATTGGTATCAATATCTTTCCATTGACCTGTATGATCATAAATTTGCATCAATACTTTTGGATTAGCTGCTACTGCGTAATTATATGTTTGTGTATCATCATTAGTAATGTAGTAACCATCAGGTGCTCCATCAATGCCACTATTCGGATTTTCTTTATTAAATTCAACATTCGCTGCTTCTCCGAGGTACCAGTTGATAGGATCAACAGTTAGCTCATAGCTGCCATTGTTGGAATTACGGTCAATTTTGTTGATAAACACAGTATAAGTTCCGTCTGCCGGCACATTAGCAGCAGGTGCATACGTATCTGCATACACGCTTTGTGTAACTGTAGCAGCATCGGCTGTGACCGTTCCTGAAGTCTGAGTCAAGCTTCCAGAAGTCAAGAGGATCAATGAAGCAGCCCCTGCACCAAAAATACCCATCATCGTTTTAAACATCGCTTCATCTCTCCTTAAAATGGTCGGTCAGCTCAATAGACCGCCAACAATAATGTGTTGGTAACTGATTAACCTTGTGTAGCCTTTATTACCCGTATTACGTACTTACAGAACCATGTAACTTTTTTCCAATTAGTGATTCTTGTATGATTTTTGTCTTGTTCAGGTTGTGAGTAAGTGGCTTACTTCTATATTCAGTATACTGCAAATATTTTATACAAAAGTTGCAATAAAGTTAAAAGTGAATAACAAAATTAATACCTTGTCCTAATACCTGCTCTAAGCGTTTGGAAGAAGTTTATTGTGAAAAGATTAGAATTGTATGATGCGGTTATATATAACGTAGTACACCACAAACAACGAGGAGGAATTCATAATGTCAGAAGAATCACATATCGTTAAAAAAGACGGAGAAATCGCAACAGGACAGGTGGAAACTACACTAAATCGTTTGAGTGATGATCAAAAAGAAGATATTTTAAGCAATTTTGAATCGTTTAAGTCTTATTTGGGCAAACGTATTCAACTCGGTGAATCTATCGGATTAGGCGAAGAAAAGTTAGCTAAAATTGCACAAAAAGTTGCTGATTATCTAGCTACTCACGAAGAACCACGTAACCGCGAAGAGAAATTGTTATATGAATTGTGGAAAGTCGGCGATGAAGACCAACGTCACAAACTAGCTCACTTGTTAGTGCGTATGGTTCAAGCAGACAAATAAAACAATTTGTCATTTATGCCTCTACCAAGATTATGTTGCTTATAAATAATAATATATATCAAAAAAATCTGCTTCTGAAGCATCAGTGTCTGATCGTAGACACGTTGACTTCAAAGCAGATTTTTTTGTTGCGATGGTTAGGCTATTTTAACGATTACGATAACTTGACTTACTACGCCATACTTTTCTTTCGATTTGTTCATAATGATAAATGCCTAACTCCATCAAGCTTTTAGCGAGTGATATTCGTGTAAATACTCTATGTACTACAACAGCAATCAAAACTCCTAATAAAGCTCCGGCAAGCACATCTGTAGGATAATGGACACCTGTCCAGACTCTAGCAATAGCGATACCTGAAGCAAGAATCAACCATATCCAACCATCGCGACGACGGAATAACCAGATCGTCATAGCAATAACAAATGCACCTAACGCATGATTACTTGGAAAAGAAGCATTGGCTTCATGATGAACTAACTGGAATACTTCATGATCGACAAAGGGTCGATCCCGGTAAAATAATTTACCTAATATCCAGCTTGTTGTAAATCCGATTAGTGCCGACAATAAAGCTTGCGTAATCATACGACGATTAGCGTGTGCGCGAGTAAACCAATAAATCAATGCTCCAATCATAAAAAACACAACAGCATATTTTGATAAAAATAACATCAATGGATTTATAAATGAAAACATGGTTGCTCCATCATTTATCCAGCGAAAAGCCTCATAGTCCACCTGTGAAACATTCAATTGCAGTTCCTCCTTTACATCCTAACCCAATATTTTAAAGCAATCATTTACTTTTATCAACTCAGTGTAAATTTAATGTAAACATAATGTAAAAAGCCACTGTATCTATATGCTAGATGTAGTGGCTTTTGGATATACATTTCTATTAGATACCGTTTACGATTCGTTGGGCTCGTATATTTCCCTGACGTATCACTTCTTGCTCATCTATAGTGATTAATTGGCGTTGTCTCATCAGTATTTGTCCATTTACGATAGTTGTATCTACATCTGCTCCATTTGCGCTATAGGCAAGTAAAGAAACAATATGATGGATAGGCTGTAAATGAGGTTGACGCAAATTAATCAAAATCATATCTGCTTTTTTGCCTACTTCTAATGTACCGGTCTCATGATCAATTGCTAATAATTTGGCACTTTCTATGGTCGCCATTTGCAATGACTGGTACGCAGGCAATACGGTTGGATCGCCATAGTCTAATTTTTGTAACCATGTGGCTGCTTTGATCTCCTGGAACATATCCAGTGTTGTAGCACTTCCTGCTCCATCTGTACCTAATCCTACCGTAATCCCCTGTTTCATCATTTCGGCAACAGGTGCAATACCACAACCCAATTTCAAATTACTCACCGGATTATGAATAACCCCTCCGCGCATTCCTTTTAAATATTGAATATCTTGTTTGGTCAGATGAACACTATGTGCTAACATCACATGCAATTGCTCAAATAATCCTAGCTCATATAAATATTGTGTCGGTGTCTGGTCATAACGTTCACGCATCGTGATTACTTCTTCTTTGGTCTCAGCAAGATGGATATGAATCGGTAACTGATACTGCTTCGCAAGTTCTATCACTTCTAGCAATGAATCCGGTGGACACGTATAGGGTGCATGCGGGCCGAACATAGTGGTGATACGTCCATCTGCTTGTCCATGCCATTCTTCTACCAGTTCTATCGCTTCCCGAATACGTGCGCCTTGATCATCATCATGAAAGACCAATCCGCGTGTTAACGAGGCTCTCATACCGACTTCCTCTACAGCTTGAGCAATCTGATTCATATGCATATACATATCGGCAAAAGTTGTTGTGCCCGAACGAATCATTTCAGCCATCGACAATTTGCTTCCCCAATAGATATCTTCTGAAGTCATTTGCGCTTCAGCAGGGAACATTTTCTTTTCTAACCAATCCATTAATTTAAGATCATCAGAAAATCCTTTTAACAAATTCATCGGTGTATGTTGATGTGCATTGATTAAACCTGGCATCGTCACCATATCAGTACCGTCAATAACCTGTACATCGTCATGATTTATCTGTTCTAGAATGATAGGATCGATCGCTTGCTGATCTTTGTGAATAATATGCTCTATTCGATCGTTATGAATCACAATATCACCGAGAAAAGGGGCTTCTTCTTTATTCATCGTCAAAATCGTAGTATTGCGAATATGGATACGCATTATTTTTTGCCTCCTGTATAGTAAGATCATAAGCTCTGTTCTTACCATACACATTGACGTAACGTTAAGGTCAACAACAAAAAATCTTATCCCAATCTGGATTAGATTAGAATAAGACTTTACTTTTTAATATCGCTGGATCTTTATTGTAAGTTGGAGATTGCTGTTTTACGATCTATAACATATCGTAACGCAAATAGCCGTAAAGCAAACAAAGATTATGATTCCAATCTAAATCCGCCGCCATCTCCTTGAGCTTCATTAAAGTCTACCGAGAAGCCAACTTCTGTTCCACTTCCCACTTGTTTGATATTCCATTGTTCAAAAGTTCTAGAATTGCTCCAACCTGATGATTCTGCTAACCATGTATACGATATCTCGGAAAAGTTTTTAAGTATATATTCACAAGTCAGCCCTGAACCATAGACTCCAATATGATATTCATTGCCTAATTCTTTGAAGGTATCAATAATCTTTTGAAAATAGTGATGAACAAACTCGCTTAGATCTGTTGGTGACGCATCAAAATCGACTGCAAAATAAATCGTAGAACCTTGCGGCTGTCCAATCGTATGTTTGGCATAATTGTAGGCAGATGTAGCATCACTTTCTCCGACTTCTTGTGAGAAATACGATACCGATGTTGGATATCCATTTTCCCAAACAGCTACAATATACAACCCTGCTTGAGTTAGCGCTTGAGCTTCGGTCTTTGTTAGATTTTTGTGGGGATTATTCTGATTGTAATATCTAGCAATAAAATGATATCCGGCTTGCTTTAGCTCTAATGCTTTTTCTTCGCATAACGACTCTGTATCAATACCTTTGTCTGTTGGACGTTCTTCAGCTGGATTCATTGAGATGTATCCCCTTTTTGATCAGATAGTGTACCAAAAACAAAAAGTACTTGTTAATATGGAGATTGTAACATTTTTCCAGTTAGAGTTACACTATTATAAATGAAGGATTTTTTAATCATGACTTCTACCTCAAAATAGTCTATGTAATAAAAAAGCAGTCCTCACCTTATGTGAAAACTGCTACAGTCTTATGACCCTATTCTATATTACTTATATAATCGATTCACCAATTTCTAACAATGGAACTTCGATCTTCACTGTATCTGGATATTTAATACCTGCTCCTGTATTCAACACGACTACTGATTCATCACGACCGATCCAGCCTTGTGAAGCCAATCGTTTAGCCGCGGCAAATGTAGCTGCACCTTCAGGGCACACAAACGCACCTTCATATTCAGCGATATGTTGTTGCTCTTCTAGCAGTTCTTGATCAGAAATAGCAATCGCCATACCGTCTGTCTCATACAATGCACGCAATACTAGAAAATCACCAAGTGCTTTGGGAACATTAATCCCAAAAGCAACAGTCGTTGATTGCTCCCAGAATTCAGAGCGTTCTTTCTTTTCTTCCCATGCTTTGACAATCGGGGCGCATCCTTCGGCTTGCACAGCAACCAATCGAGGTAATTTGCCTGCTAACCAGCCGATTTCTTTCAGTTCTTGTAACGCTTTGTAAATACCGATCAGACCTACACCGCCACCGGTTGGATACAGAATAACATCTGGCATTGCCCAGCCTAGTTGTTCTGCTATTTCTAAGCCCATCGTTTTTTTGCCTTCGATCCGATAAGGTTCTTTGAGTGTAGATGCATCGTAAATCTGATCGTGTTTTACTTTTTCTGCAACCATTTTACCGGCATCACTAATCAATCCATTGACCAAAAATAACTCTGCACCAGACAAAGACACTTCAGTGCGAGTAATAGAAGGAGCATCTTGAGGCATAACAATCGTTGCTTTGATCCCTGCGCGAGCCGCATACAGCGCCCATGCCGCCCCTGCATTACCATTCGTTGGCATCGCAAATTGCTGGACACCTAACTCTTTGGCTTTGGAAATACCTACTGCCGCTCCTCTTGCTTTGAAGCTTCCTGTTGGAATCAAACTTTCATCTTTCATATATAAATGAGTCAGTCCATAACGTTCACCTAACTTGGGCATAGGAAGCAAAGGAGTCATTCCTTCTCCTAACGTGATGACATGATCTTCATGCTGTACAGGTAATAATTCATGATAACGCCATAGATCAGGATTGCGTTCTCGAATAGCAGATCGTTTCACTTCATTACGGACACGTTCTAGATCATACCGTACTAATAGTGGTGAACCACAGGTACAAAGTTGTTGGATTTTATTTGCATCATACGTTGTATCACATACCGGACATTCCAAATGAGAAACATAACTGTACGTCATCATGGATTCCTGCTTCCTGTTATAATTTGCAAATCAATACTACAAATCATAACAGTTCTTCTCCGGCTTTGCCAATTAATCTGACATGTTAACTTGGTTATTACATATGAATAAGAACTGTATATCTTTGTCTCGATTTTAATCTGCACCCTATATCATTTAAGCTTGCAATTGCTTGAATTCACTAGGACTGATGCCGTAATATCGTTTAAATATTTTGCTGAAATGTTCAGGAGATTCATATCCTACACGTTCTGCCACTTCATATCTACGTAGATCTGTTTCTAACAATAAATTGCGACTCTCTTCCATACGTAGCTTGATCACATATTCCCATAGATTAAAGCCTGTATTTTTTTTGAACAAATAGCTTAAATAATTAGGGCTGACATGATTTTTTTTGGCTACATCATGAATAGTTAACCCTTTTTGTCCATAACACTTTTCGATATAAGCTTTGACCTGAGATACGATCAGATTATACGGATTCTTTCCTTTGTTCTCTTCTATTACTGCTGTTGGCTCACTGACTTCATGCTTTTTCCAGTACATATCTCCATAATAAAAGACATGATGATCTGGATATTGAGTATGCCACATTAATGCCCGGTGAGCTTGTATATTTAATTGATTGATAAATTCGTTTCCTTTCAAAATCTGACTGATCCCTATCACATTTGGAATATGCAAATAGTTATTAATATGGTTATGCAATAACTGCCCCAATTGATTCAATTGACGAATCTTATGATGCCATCCTTGAAGATATGATGTCTCATCCCATTGCATAATCATATTAACTTCACATTCATCTGTCTCAAAAGTAACGCTATTCCACTGATTGTGTACCAATTCGACTGCCAGATTCATTACCGCATAATTGAGCAAATAGTGATCGGCTACCGTAAGAGCGACCTGATTTGAAGTAAGCGGTTGATACTGAATTTTGATCATAGCGTAATAAGGACCATGCAATCCTAACGATTGATATACCGATTCTTCTTGAGGTATATAAGCATGTGGAGCAAATAACTGATTTAGCTTGATATGATTTTGAATCGTATGTCGTTGCATCTGAAAATGATTGCCTTGAGCCGAATGAGTATGTTCAATCGCTGGTCTAGCGATATTAACATGTAACAATACTTCTCGCACCGAATCTAGAAACGGCTCAAGCTCAAGCGGTTTGATTAAGTAATTTTTGGCACCCAGACGGATAGCTGCCTGTGCATATTCAAATGTATTATGTGTTGAAACAACTATTATTTCGATAGAAGGTTTGATTAATTTCACCTGTTGCATATCATCTATTCCATTCAAGCCTGCTACTTCAAGATCGGTAATCAGTAGATCAATATCGTATTCACGAATATAATCCAATCCCTGCGAAAATGTAGTTGCCGAAAAAATATGTTGGATATTCAGCCCGGAATGTAATAATAAAGGACTTATTGTTGCGATCATCTCTTGATCATCATCTAGCATCAGAATGTTATACAAGTATGTATCCTCCTCAGATGTAAGATCTATACACATATCCATAATATACCAGAAGTTTAAGCGCTTTAACATACTTAAAAATAAAATAATCAAAATAGGAATCATAATTGCATATAAATCCTAATATCACATCACTTATACCAACAAAAATATCAATAAAAAAAGACTAAAGCTTCTGCCTTAGTCTTTTTGTCTCTCTGCTATATGATGCTACTTATACTGTTACATTCACTGAAGCTTTTGATTCAAGCATTTTATTTTTTTCTTCGAATTTTTTATTGTGTGAAGATACATAAGCTTGACTGTAGGCTTCTGGTTCTAAGTATTTTTTAGCACTATTTACAGCGGCTGCTCCTTCGACGAATGTACCTGCAATTAAGTATAATTTATTTGTATATTCAATTAAGTCTCCAGCAGTAAAAATACCGGGTTGAGTCGTTTGACGCTTCTCATCAATAATCGGACGTCCATTTTCATTAACTTCTATTCCCCAGTGAAGTAGCGGGCTAAGATCACCGATCATTCCATGATTGACGATAACTGCATCTACAGGCAGATGACGTACTTCGCCTGTCTCTACATGGGTGATTGTAATCTCATCAATCTGAGTTCCATTATGACTTTGAACAGCTGTTAAGCCATAAGGTGTCAGTACTTCTTTACAGTTCTGCTTCATCGTTACTACACTTTTCTCGTGTCCGCCAAACTCATGACGACGATGCACTACTGTTAGACTAGCTGCAATTGGTTGTAGCGCATTTGCCCAATCTACCGCAGAATCTCCACCGCCAGAGATAACAACATGCTTGCCTGCAAAAATATTTAATTCTTGGACAGTATAATGAAGATTGGTCACTTCATAACGATCTGCACCTTCAATTTCTAATTTGCGCATCGTTGGAATACCATGTCCCATCGCCAAAATAATCGTTTTACTATAATGCTGTTCCCCTGTTGCCGCTGTAAGCAACCAATTGCCATCTTCTAGCCGCTCCACATCTGCTATTTTCTGATTGAGAACGACGGTTGGCTCAAATGTCATTGCTTGTTGAATCAAGTTTTCGATCAGTTGTGCTCCACTCAAAGGTGGAAGTCCGCCTACATCCCAAATCATTTTCTCAGGATAAATTAAGATTTTCCCACCTAATTGCGGATTGTATTCGATAATCTTGGTTTTCATATCTCTCATTCCACTATAAAAAGCACTATATAATCCTGCGGGTCCACCGCCTATAATCGTCACATCATATAACTCTAATGCAGTTGTCACAACAGTCACTCTCCTATTTGATAAGTTATTCTTTATAGTCTTAATTGATAATGATTATCATTATAGATTAGAAAATGAACGGTTTCAATACTATCTAGAAAATAGATACAATTTCAGCTTTTTATTTTTAATATGATTTTATTTGAAAATAATAAATAATTAGAATTGTGGTAGTTAGCAGAATTGTAAGCGATTAAATGTAACAACAATGGTTATATCCATTTTGCCATATCAATTATATTCAGCTATAGTCTAGTAAGTATGTAAGTATAAAGAAGTAGATTACAGATAGGATGGGTTTGTGAATGAGAGATAAAGTCGTTATCCCGTTGTGGGCAGCTGGTATTTTTCTAGTTGTTATGAACACAACGATGTTCAATGTTTCTTTACCGCGTATTCTTGCTGATTTACATATTAGCTCTTCGCTCGGTTCATGGCTAATTTCAGGATATTCGATCGTGTTTGCTTTATCGGTTGTTATTTTTAGTCGCTTATCTGACTGGTATCCTGTACGTAAATTATTAATGGTAGGCATACTGCTATTAGTTGCTTCATGTGTAATCGGATTTACCGCGAATAATTTCCCAATGGCAATGTTAGCTCGTATTTTGCAAGCTGCTGGTGCAGGGCCGATGCAAGGATTAGGGCTTGTACTTGCTACACGTTATGTGCCTAATGATCGACGAGGCAAATCGATTTCTCTTATTGCAGCAGGTGGTTCACTTGCTTTTGGTATAGGCCCTGTATTAGGTGGATTTCTAACAGATAGTCTGGGATGGAATTCGTTGTTTTTGGTCACAGGATTGATTGTTTTGCTTGTACCTGCTTATTGGAAAATGCTTCCTTCTGAAAAGGAATTCTCTTTCAAAAAAGATCAGAAGTTCGATATTGTTGGAGCAGGATTATTGGTGATTGTTATCCCATCTCTACTATTAAGTATTGGTCGCTTATCATGGGTGAACTTATTGATCGCTATTGTAGCTTTTATCGTATTGGTCTTTCATTTACGCCGATCTTCCAATCCGTTTATTTTGCCTGAACTGTTCCGTAATACCGCTTATCGTAAAATGCTCTTTATGTCATTTTGCTGCTTTGCAATTAATCTAGGTATGGTTTTTCTAATCCCATTAGTGCTTAATCAGGTATTCGGTCAATCAGCTTCATTTAGCGGATTAATGATCTTCCCGGGTGCTATATTATCAGCGATTATGACGCCTATTATCGGTCGCTGGATCGATCAGTATGGTAACTACCGGTTATCTTTTATCGGTTATATCATTATGGTGGTTACATTTGCTGGATTAATCGGATTTCTAACCTTCTCACCTTATGTATTGATGGCTGCTTATATGTTACTAGCTTCTTCGTTCTCAGCGGTAGGCGCTTCTCTACAAAATGAAGTATCTCGTATGCTTCCACGCAAGCAATTATCATCAGGTGTAGGTGTTTTCCAATTGACTCAATTTTTCGGTGGTGCTACAGCAACAGCTGTTTTCGGATTATTAATTGCTCGCAATCCGTTCGAGTCGTCTTCAGGAATTTACCGTATGAATTATGTAGTGTTGTTAACGATGACGGTATTGTCGTTAATCATGTTAATCTGGTATATGCGTAGTAAACCTGCAGAACCTGCCGATCATCATATCAAAATTTAGTTTGGTACCATTTACATTTTATACAATACGTACTGCCAATATAGCTGGATACCCAGCTTTTATTGGCAGTTTTTCTTTTTATAGTGTGTAATATCTTATTTTTTGGTATGCTGAATGTTGAACTCTATTACATAGTTAAGGTGGGAAACGGTGAATGTCTATTTTATCGCATCTTTCCTGGATTTTTATTGCGATTAATATCTTTTTCGCTCTTTTTATTGTGTTTTTGGAAAGACGCAATATTGGAGCTACATGGGCATGGCTAATGATACTGGTCTTTTTACCGGTGGTTGGGTTTATTGTCTATTTATTTTTTGGTCAGAATTTGAGTCGGGTCAAAAAATTTAGATTGCGCAAAGAATTCAGGTCGATTATTGAATCCGTTGTAGAAGATCAGCGTCAAGAATTTCATTCCAGAAGTTTCTCGTTTAATGATCCTTCAATCGGTCGTTATCATGAATTAGTGCATATGAATTTGATTAGTAATTATGCGCTGTATACGCAGGATAATGCTGTTCGTATTTTTGCAGATGGTAATGAAAAGTTTGATGCTTTATTTGAAGATATTGCTAATGCCAAGCAGTATATTCATATCCAGTATTATATTATTCAGCGGGATGAATTGGGTCGCAAATTAATTGATGCCCTTACAGCCAAAGCGCGCGAAGGTGTTACTGTACGATTGATTTATGATGCGTGGGGCAGTTCCAAAGTTAACAAAAAATTTATCCATGAATTACGTGAAGCTGGCGGTCAAGCTGCTGCCTTTTTCCCACCTAGTATTCCCAAAGTTAATTTTAAATTAAATTATCGAAATCATCGCAAATTAGTCATTATTGATGGAGATTGTGGTTATATCGGTGGCTTCAATGTGGGCGATGAATATCTAGGCAAAGTCAAACGATTCGGGTACTGGCGTGATACTCATTTACGTGTAGAAGGCTCGTCTATTTTGCAAATGCAGACTCACTTTTTGCGCGATTGGCATTTGGCACTGAATACTCCAATGTCTGAAGATTATTCACTATTTGCTGTAACCAAGCCATTTACCGGTAAGATCGGAATGCAGATTGTATCCAGCGGCCCGGATAGTAGCTTGGAGACGATTAAGTATTCGTATATCAAAATGATCTATGAAGCCAAAAAAAGTATTATGATTCAGACACCGTATTTTATACCGGATGAAAGTATGATTACTGCGCTCAAAGCGGCAATGCTTTCCGGTGTTCAAGTGCATCTAATGATCCCCAAAAAACCAGATCATCAAATGGTCTACTGGGCTTCTTACTCGTATTTGCGTGAATTGTTAGAACTGAATGTTAGTTGTTATCTGTATGAAAAAGGATTTCTGCATGCCAAAACGATGGTGATCGATGGTACGATTGCTTCGGTCGGTACCGCCAATATGGATATTCGTAGTTATAAGCTGAACTTTGAAGTGAATGCGATTGTCTATGATAGCGAAACAGCCACCAAGCTAGAAGAACTCTTTTTACAAGATATCTTGGATAGCAAAGTTCTTACACTGGCTGATTATGAGAATCGTCCACTTTATCAACGAATGCTTGAATCGTTCGCTCGTCTGCTTTCTCCGATATTATAAACAACTAAAAACTCGCTACTGCCTGAATTCTTGTTGTGAAAGAATGTTCGGGTTAAATAGCGAGTTTTTTTAATTTAATAATTTGATTTAATTCGTAGACTGATAGTTTTTCCAATCTTTAACACGCTTCTGTAAACGATCAAGATTTTCATCAAAATCTGCATAATAATCTACAGCACGATCCCATAGTTTTGTAGCCTTTTCCAATTATAGAAGCACTCCATATGATCTTTGTATTCATTGTGTTCCCCTTTAGAGTAAGTATTTTATTGTACAAATTAACTATTATGTTAGATAAATCTATGATTATTATTCTAATATCAATTATTAATATCTTCTATTCAATAGATCACATTTATTTTGATTGACAGTTCGTACCCTCCATATTATGATTCAGAATAATATTTCTCATAAAACCTATAGGATTTATGTAATTAATTGGAGGGGATTAAGAATGTTACCATTTTCTACAGCATTTTTACAAAAGTCAGTTGTTCGTAAATCAGTTATTGCCTGGACACTTGCTGTCTCTGTTGTCGCTTCACCTGTGTTATACAGCAGTACCAGTTATGCAGCTACTGCGGTTGTCGCACAGCATGAGGTTAGCGCTTCAGAATACTCACAATTTTTACAATCCAAATTCAATATTTCAGTAGCGAACGGGATTAGTCGTGGGCAGTATATCCAAGACCTTGCTACAGTACTTCAATTAATCCCAGAAAAGTCGAATGCTACATTTACCGATGTACCATCTAGCCATAAGCTATATAAAGCAGCCACTGCTTTGTATGAGAATGGTATCCTCTCTAGTACTACTGTTCATCCTAATCAAAAGTTAGACGCACGTACCGCTGTTTATTTCGCTGTCAAAGCAGCTGGTCTCAAGGAACTGGCGTATACATATCCTCCGGCTAAAGTAAAAACAGCACTTGCCAAGCTGGCGATCAAACCAACTTCTCTATCGACCCAAACAGGTCAAGAACTGGCTGTAGCTGTAGACAGTGGTTTATTGCCAAAATCTCTGTATAAAGCTGTAACTGCATCACAATCTACTTCTCCGTCACCTGTATTTGTAGAGACATTGCTTGGACAGGTGTTGCAATTTAAAGGGCAATACAAACACTATCTCGGTTACACCAGTGATGATGATATCTATGCCAAATTGCAAGATGCTTATAACACGTCACGTTTGATTCAAGCACCAGAATTGCAAGAATTAGCGAACAAAGCGTTAGAAGAAAACTTGGTGACTGGTTATAATGTCAAAGATAGCCGTTATGAAGCTAATTTTATAGACGCACTATCTCTAAATTACGGTCATGATGATATCAAACATGCTGTTCAATTAATTGGTTTGTTGCGTAGTGAAGGGATCTCTGCCAAAGTACAATTTGAACCGAAAACATCTGCATTTATTTATTTGAAAGAATGGGGCGAGCCTAAATCGACTGAGGATTATCATGTGTCTCAGATCGCTAATGGCAATTATATCGCTAATGCTAAAGAATATGATTTGGCTTTTGAATTTGCTAATAGTGCTGATAAAAATAAATTCCAAAAAGTCATTCTAGCTTATGCGAAAAAAGATAGTGAAGATCAAAAAGGCCTGATCTATAACTCTTGGTGGCAACCGCTCTACTATTCTCAGACAGCAATCAAAGACTATGACGTGATTAGCAATAACAAAATCACTCAAGGCAATTATTATGTACAATCGTTCTCTTTGAAAGAAAAATCTGCTGATGTGGCTGCTGGCTTCAAAGCGCTTGATCCTTCGCTCAAAGTGGATAGTTATCAATTCTGGGTAGATGGGCCATTCTTCAATTATTTGAATGGAGATTCTAAGTAATTACGTTTTTGCGATTTGTACTATGGTGTAACGATCATCCTGTAGACATTGTGAGATTTAAGGTATTATTTATATCTATACGTTTTTAATAAAAAACTGCCACTTATGCGTGATCAATAATGTGGCAGTTTTTTGTTTGCTTTTATCGTTAAGATCAGTTAGCTTTTGATACGTGCAGGAGCGTAATAGTGAGTTATTTATGCTGTGTATCTCGGGTGATCTTATTTTGGTTTTATTATTGTGAATTTTTCATGTATTGAAATAATTTTTATAGTGTTGTAAATGTATATTTTGTATCAAAATTATGATTTATTCATCGTATCAATTTGTTCATACTAAAAAAGCCTCAAACTATAAATACCACTTTTTCACGAGTAAAGTGATATCTACAATTTCAGACTTTTCATATATAATGTTTCGATATTTACAAGTTTATTTCCAACATAAATTAGCAAAATAGTTATTAAAATAGTACTTTTCTCAACTATTATTTAATATGATATCCATTTCAATATTGAATATCGTTTAGGTTCGCACATAGATTAGTTCTCGCTGTATATCGTTATTAAGATATCCTACAATATTATCTACAGCATCTTTATAAAAGCATTTGTAATTATCATCGGATACATAACCAATATGCGGTGTTGCTAATACATTGGGTAATTTGCGTAATATATGATCTGACGGTAAAGGTTCTGTATCAAATACATCTAATCCAGCTCCTGCAATCGTCCCATCTTGTAATGCTTCGATCATTGCAGTCTGATCAACAATCCCTGCACGTGAAGTATTGATCAAGTATGCAGAAGGCTTCATCAAAGCTAATTCGGATTTTCCTATTATTCGGCGTGTACGATCGCTAAGTACCAGATGGATCGATAAAAAGTCGCTTTCAGCTAATAGTTCTTCTTTAGAAGCTGCCAATTGCACATGAGCCGCCTCTGCTCGTTCAGCTGTTAGATTTTCACTCCATGCCAGAATATTCATTCCCATGGCTTGTCCGATCGTAGCCATTTGTTGCCCGATTTTACCTAATCCCAATAGCCCTAATGTTTTTCCTTGTAATCCGATTCCAATCGTACTTTGCCATGCTCCATTGTTGCGAAACGATTCATTTTCTTGGATTAAATGACGGGACAATCCTAAAATAAGCGCCCATGTTAATTCAGTCGGTGCAGCTCCTTTTCCTCGTGTTCCGCAGACTGTAATTCCTAATTTCCCTGCTGCTTTGAGGTCAATCGAAGCGTTGCGCATGCCTGTAGTAATCAGCAGTTTAAGATTAGGCAATTTACGAAGTACATCTTCTGGAAACTTCGTCCGTTCACGCATAATAACTAGAATTTCATAATCCTGAATCGCTTCAATCAATTCATTTCGATCTTCAAAATATTCGTGATAACTATCAATATTCACTTGCGATTCGATTACTGACCAATCTGCCATCTGCTCGGCAACATGCTGGTAATCATCAAGAATGGCACAGTTCAGCTTCATCATCTAGTACTCCTTTGGTTAATGGGTTATTGTGTAAAATGAACTCGGTGGATAGATAAATTATTTTTACTAATATACCATATTGCTACCTTTGACTGACTTTCTTTTTTTGTATTCATAATTTTTATTTCATTATTATGAATTTTTCATGTATAGAAATTATCATTCTATATTTATACTTTTTTAAGTGCATCCATAATATAGGTTAGATTATTCTTATATAATTATATTTATTATTTTCTGCTTGACCTTTTACGATTACACTCCTATAATCAGGAATCAATAACACATCCCAACTTATATCAGGCTTTGACCAAAGACATGATTCACGTTATGCGCTGCCCAGAGAGAAAAGCGATTGCTGAGAGCTTTTTCAGTCGACAAATGTGCAATTACCCCTTTGTAGCCGTATGATTGAACCGATAATACATTGTGATTATCTTATTAGATCGTACCGCCTAATCCCCGTTAATGGATTCCAATGAGGACTGTTCTCTGCATGATTATAGCGTCTTTAGCTATTTCTACAGAGAGGTCAAATTAGGGTGGAACCACGAGCCAAGCGCACTCGTCCCTTTCTGGGACAGTGTGCTTTTTTGCGCTTACATTCTAATTCGTTGGAGGAATCTATTATGGTTATTCACATTTCTTTACCAGACGGCTCGATCCGTTCTGTCGATTCACCCCTATCTATCGCTGGATTGGCATCTTCCATCAGTACAAGTCTAGGCAAGCAAGCCATCGCAGGTAAGATCAACAACAAGCTGGTTGATCTGAGCGCTGTTATTGACCAAGACAGCACTGCCGAGATTATTACTCTGGATGATCCAGAAGGTTTGGCTATTTATCGTCATAGTACTGCTCACCTAATGGCGCAAGCGATCAAACGTCTATACGGCGATCAACAAGTAAAGCTTGGGATCGGCCCTGTAATTGCAGATGGATTTTATTATGATATTGATATAGCTAATCCATTATCTGTAGAACAATTAAGTGAAATTCAAAAAGAAATGCACAAGATTATCAACGAGAACCTCCCTATTGTCCGTAAAGTCGTTAGTCGTGCAGAAGCGATAGCTATTTTTACAGACATCCATGATCCTTATAAATTAGAACTAATTCACGATCTACCGCTAGATGCAGAAATTTCAATCTATAAGCAAGGCGAATTTTTCGATCTTTGTCGTGGGCCTCATCTTCCTTCTACTGGCAAAATCAAATTTTTCAAATTGTTACATGTTGCCGGCGCATACTGGCGTGGTGATTCCAATCAGAAAATGCTACAGCGTATCTATGGCACAGCTTTTCCGAAAAAAGCTCAATTAGACGAATATCTTCATATGTTAGAAGAAGCCAAAAAACGTGATCACCGCAAATTAGGCAAAGAACTCGATTTGTTTATGTTTTCAGAAGAAGCACCAGGTATGCCGTTTTACTTGCCTAAAGGAATGGCTTTGCGGACAGAACTGGAGAACTTTTCACGTGAGATGCAATTGAAAAATGGATATCAAGAAGTGCGTACACCTCTCATGATGAATCAACGACTTTGGGAACAATCCGGTCACTGGGATCATTACAAAGATAATATGTATTTTGCTCCTGTTGATGCTGAAGCTTTTGCACTCAAACCGATGAACTGTCCCGGACATATGTTGATCTATAAAAACGATCTTCATTCTTATCGTGAACTGCCTATTCGCATGATGGAGTTCGGTCAGGTGCATCGGCACGAGTTCTCCGGTGCGCTTAACGGTATGATGCGTGTACGCACTTTCTGTCAGGATGATGCTCATATCTATGCTATGCCTCATCAGATTGAAGATGAGATCAATCAGGCAATGACACTTCTCGATGATATGTATAAAGTATTTGGATTTGAATACAAAATCGAATTATCGACTCGTCCAGCAGATTATATGGGTGCAGATGAGTTGTGGGATCAGGCGGAACAAGCATTACGTAATGTTCTCGATCATCGTGGAATTGAATATGTATTAAATGAAGGCGATGGTGCTTTCTATGGACCTAAAATTGATTTTCATATCCTAGATGCGCTCAAGCGTAGCTGGCAATGCGGTACAATCCAGCTTGATTTTCAAATGCCTGAAAAATTCGATCTTACTTATATCGGTGAAGACAATCTCAAGCATCGTCCGGTTGTTATTCACCGCGCGATCTACGGTTCGATCGATCGTTTTCTAGGTATTCTAACAGAGCACTATTCCGGTGCTTTCCCTGTCTGGTTAGCTCCTGTACAGATCAAGTTGTTACCTGTATCTGAACATTACATTGATTATGCATTACAGGTGAAGCAACAATTAATGCAAGTCGGGATTCGTGTGCAGATCGATATCCGTAACGAAAAGTTAGGGTACAAAATGCGTGAAGCTCAAATGGAAAAAGTACCTTACATCTTAGTTGTGGGTGAAAATGAGAAAAATGCTCATAGCGCTTCTGTTCGTCAGCATGGTGGTGCAGATCTAGGTGTTCTTTCTATAGAAGAAATTATTTCAAAAGTTGCTGAGCAAAACAGTGCTAAGTCTTCGTAAACTAAGATAGGATACACCTATCATCAAGAGATATCGAAGATTATTATGTGCTTGTAATTAAGTTCTGTTAGTACCAACACCGTACAAGTTTCTATTGACTCTTTTCATTCCTCTTATCTATATATGGTTACAAAAAGAATCCTTTGGCATATCGCCTAAAGGATTCTTTTTGGTATCTATGGTAGTGCATTTACTTCCTGATTACCTATACTATTTAGATCAATTTGGCTAATTTCAGTAGGCGTTGCATCACGGTAGCTGTCTCTGCTCTACTCATTTGACCGGTTGGATTCAGCAATTTACCATTACCTTGAACGACGCCAGATGACAAGACTGCTTGTGTTGCAGTCTGCGCCCAGGTAGCCACTTTACGTTGATCAGAATAACTGCTCAATGTAGTAGTACTGCCTGTCGCTTGTTGCAATTTGACGATCGCTATTGCACGATTCAGAATCACAAACGCTTCCTGACGAGAAATGGTTTGATTAGGACGGAATGTACCATTTTCATATCCATCGATCAAATTGTATTTATTGGCTACCGTTACAGCTCCCATATACCAATCGGATGTCGATACATCTGAGAATTTGGAAGATGTACCTGTGTCGGATAGACCTAGAGCACGTACTAGAATAGCTGCAAATTCTGCTCTGGTCACATTACTATTTGGATTAAAGTGTGTTGAATCGACTCCGTTCACGACCAAACGTGAAGCCATATCGTTTACAGCTGATTTCGACCAGTGATTAGCTACGTCAGGGAATTCTTTCGGATTCCAGATCAGACCGTAATTACTATTGGTCAAGCTGTTTACAACTGCATAATAAGCATTACCTTGTTGAGCGACAGCAGTAGGCACATGGTGTATATTTCCTTGTGCATCTACAACGACTGCGGTTGTAATTCGATTCGGATCATAATCGGCTGGAATTGGTAATTCGCGTTTGACATAAGTGGTAAATTCATTGACAGTTGAAACCTGATTATTGTAAGAAGCTGTGATATTGAAATCTACTGGAGCCATCGCCACTGTGAATCCATCCCGACTTGCACGATTATTCAACGCTGTTAGGATAGCATCGGTACTACGCGTAATTGTGACATTCACTTGCAATTGTGCTGAAGAAGCATTATTGCCTAGCTCTCCTGCTAATTGTTGAATACGTAATTGAGTTGAAGGTAATGTGTAATTACCTAGAACGGTCTCAATTCGTAACGTTGCTTGTGCACCTGCAAGAATCTGTACAGCTTCTCCGGTCAGTACTGTATTCACTTTATCTGCACTTGCTTTGACTGGAATAATAACCTGTGGAGCATTGCCTTCATTTGCTAATAGATTACCTAATTTGTCTGTATCCACTGTTGCTGTAAAAACAGATTGACCATTTTGTTGTTCTAATACACCTGTAGCAATTTGTTCAATTTGTCGTCCATTGACGATAATCTCAAACCCATCTGTTGCGGGTGTACTTGGTGTAGTCGGCTCTGTCGTGCCTGGCGTTGTACCCGGGGTACTAGGATCATCATTATTGCCTGATCCACCGCCACCTGAACCAGAGTCAGATTTTTTATCACGTTTGATTGTAATTGTATACGTTTGTGTAGCACCATTTTGAGCAGTGACGATAATGGTAATGACATTATCTCCTACAGACAAAGCGATTGGATCCGATGTCCCAGCATCTGCAAGTGTTTTACCATTTACAGTTATCGTTGCCTCTGGATCATACACCGATGCTGTCACTGTCACTGTACTCGTGGAGTTATTTACACTCATATTATAATTATTGATCTCTGGGTTAAATGCTGGACTCAATACAAGTCCATTGACAGTGAGCCCTTTGAGGTTACTTCCGCTTGAAGCAGATTTGGCTTTGAGGATCAGATCAAACGTTTTGGTATCTGTAACGATTCCACGTGTCACTTGAGCAGTTAAGCGAACAGTCTGATCGCCTTCACTATATGTGCTACGTGTCACTGTACCTGTAGAACTTACTCGTTGTGGATTGCTTGATTCCCATGTAATCACCGTATTGTTGCTTCCTGCTTGAGCAAGTCCAACATTTTGGGTTACTGAATCTGCATTATCTCCATTGGCATACTGTACTTGTAGTGTTTGTATATCTGCTTCAACTGCTTGTGCATCAGTAATAGGAAGTGCTTTGACGACTACAGTAAACGTTTTAATCGACAAAGCTGTATTTTTCTGAATCACAGCATTTAGAGTAATAGTAGTATCTGGATTAGGATAAGATGGACGTGTTACTGTTCCGTTGTTTTGTATAATACTTGGATTGCTACTATTCCAATTGATGATCGTTCCATTCGTTCCTGTTAAAGCCAGAGTCAGATTTTGAGTCACTGAACTAGCACTATCTCCTGCTGCATAACCAATCACCAAAGCATTGTACGCTTCATCAACAGCATCATCATCACTAATATTGTTACGTGTAATTGTAATTGTATACGTTTGAGTTGATCCATCTCCCATTGTAATAACTATAGGAACCGTATTGCTTCCTACAGCTAATGCAACAGTAGTTGGACTTGCGCTAGTTGCTTCTATACCTGCTACAGTGATTGCTTGAGGTGTAGAGATAGCTGTTGGTGTCACTTGTATCGTCGAAGATGAATAATTGACTGTGGCGGTATATGATTTTGTATTTGTATTAAATACAGGGTTTAATGTTCCTTCACTAATCGTTAAATTGCTCAAGTTAGCATTTTGTGGACGTTGAATATCGATCCTATAAGTTTTGATCGAACCGTCTTGTGCAGTCACTTCAATCGCTACTGTATTCACTCCCACAGCAAGATTTACTGATGATGTATTTCCACTTGAAACATTATTTCCATTGATTTTCACTGTAGCATTGATGTCTTGTGTCGTTGGCGTGATATCTATACTACTTGTTGTTGCAGTAACAGAAGCATTATACGCAGTAATAGTAGTATCAAATGCTGGAGATAGTGTTCCTACACTAATTAAGATATTCGCTAGATTAGCATTATTCGTTGCAGCTTCTCTAGTGACTGTAAGTGTATATGTGCGAGTTGTTGCATCCTGAGCAGTAACTACAGTAGTAATGGTATTAGATCCTACAGCCAGCGCAATCGCTCCTGATGCAGTTCCACTGCTTACTGCAACTCCATTGACTGTCACACTTGCTGTACTATCTGCTACCGTTGGAGTTACGGTAAGACTTGTTGTTGCATTAGAGACACTTGCTGTGTAACTCGTTGTTCCTGAGGCGAATGTTGGAGATAGTGTTCCTGCACTTAATGACAATCCGCTCAAATTTGCATTACTACTTGCTGATCGAGTAACAGTAATTGTGTATGTTTTAGTTGTATTGTTTTGCGCTGTTACAACTGTTGTGATGGTATTAGATCCTACGTTTAGTGGAATCGCTCCCGACGCATTTCCACTGGTTACGGTGACTCCGTTAACTTTCACACTTGCCGTACCATCTGCTACTGTTGGAGTTACGGTAAGACTTGTTGTTGCATTACCCACACTAGCGGTGTAATTGGTTGTTCCTGAAGCAAAAGCAGGAGACAGTGTTCCTGCACTTAATGACAATGCGCTTAGATCTGCATTACTGCTGCCTGCTCGAGTAACAGTAATGGTATACGTTTTAGTCGTTGTCCCATCCTGAGCAGTAACTACAGTAGTGATGGTATTAGATCCTACAGCCAGCGCAATCGCTCCTGATGCAGTTCCACTGGTTACGGTGACTCCGTTAACTTTCACACTTGCTGTACTATCTGCTACTGTTGGAGTTACGGTAAGACTTGTTGTTGCATTAGCCACACTTGCTGTATAACTTGTTGTTCCTGAGGCGAATGTTGGAGACAGTGTTCCCGAGCTTATTGACAATGCGCTTAGATTCGCATTCGTACTTGCAGCTGCAATAGACTGTGTTCTAATAGCTCCCGAATCACCTACTGCTGTAAATTGATTGCTAGTTGATGTAACTCCATACAAAACGGGCGTTGAATTTGGCGTTTCCGTAGTCCATGATGTACCATTACTCGAAGTCAAAATAACTCCGTTGGTAAAATTCCCATCTAGATCTCCAACAATTACGTATTTACCAGTACTATAAGTAATATCATACAAAACAGTTCCAGATGCTCCAGAAATCGTTTGAGGAGCATTCCAACTTGTACCGTTCGTAGAAGTTACTATTTTTCCATCTGATGTTGCGTAAAAAGAACCGTTTAAAAATCTGACAGAATATACAGAGCTACTTCCTGCAATAGGTCCTCTATTTGTCCAAGTGGTACCATCTGGCGAACTATACGCTATTCCATTCGCACCTACGGCTACAAAAATGCTGTTACCATAAGCAACTCCTAAAAAATCATCTGAAGCAGGCTTGGTATTCGTCCATGTGACAGCGTCCGAAGAATAATAAATATTCCCACTATTAGCACCAATAACATATGTTGAATTAGCATATACGACTGCGCTCAAATTATTAGCTGTATTAATACTGTTGTTTGTCCAATTTATCCCGTCATTTGAAGTGAAAACATGACCTTCATTCCCAACAACTACCCATTTTCCTCCTCCGTACGTAACATTTAAGAAAGATTGAGCATATGGGGTTGTAGCAGTATCTACTGTCCGTTCTGTCCAGGTAGATCCGTCAGTAGAAGTTACCACTTTACCACCTTCAGCCGCACCTACCCACATTCCATTTCCATAGGCTACTTTATAAATCGGTTGAGTTGTATTAGATGTTGCTGTTGTCCATGTCGTAGCAGCAGAAGCTACATTATGACCTGACCATCCTGTAGAGGTTAGTACTAAAATGAAGGACAACATTGTACAGAAAAATCTTTTATACCTGTTAAAATAAATAGATTTTATCAAAGTTTTACCCCCTTCTATCTGTAAATTTTAAATACTAATGGTATAAATAGAATAAAATAAATAATATTACATATAACATAGTTTATTTCTGAGAAAAAAAGAATAGCTTTTCATCGAAAACAATAAATATATTTTGTATTTAGTGGAATATTATTGAAATATTGATTAGAATGAGGATATATTTGAGAAAGGAGCGATCAACGTATGCCTTTAAAAGCCGCAACTGAGCAGGATGCGAGCTTTTTGTTTGAATTATTTGAAGCACAGAAAACAGCAGAATTAGGCTTAGAAAATGTAGATTCTCACTTTAAAAACAGTATTATCTCTATGCAATGGAATTCCAAAAATCAAAGTTATCTTCATAGCTTTCCTAACCTGAACACATTTGTTATTTGGTATGAAGAACAAGCTGTAGGTTCTTGTATGATCGATTACACATCTCAAGAAATACACATAATTGATATTTTAATCTCCTCAAACTTCCGCAATCTAGGTATAGGCACACTTCTTTTCAAACAATTACAACTAGAAGCACAACAACAAAAAATTCCTCTTCGTTTACAAGTAGCTATCGGTAATCCTGCACAACGGTTATACGAACGGTTAGAATTCAAAACGTATCAATCCGATCAAGTGTATGTATCTATGGAATGGATGCCGTCCTCTTTTCAATCAACTCTATCTTCCTAATCTAAATGCTAGGAGTGAATACAATGAGTGAAGCTTTTATAGGAGAAATAAGAATGTTTGCTGGCAATTATGCACCTGAAAATTGGGCTTTTTGTGATGGACAATTACTTAGCATCAATGAATATCAAGCTTTATTTACATTATTAGGAAACACTTATGGTGGAGATGGACAGACTAATTTTGCTGTGCCTGATTTACGCGGTCGTCTACCTATTCATATTGGGACAAATTCGGGTATTGCTTATACTTTAGGGCAAAAATCAGGTTCAGAAACAAATACTTTACAAACGAGTGAATTACCCGCACATACTCACCTCGTCAAAGCCACATCCGATACGGCTACAGTCAATACACCTGCTAATAATACATGGGCTTCAACAGCAAGTAATCTCTACTCTAATGTCACGACAACTGATTTAACGTCTATGGATTCAACAGCCATTTCTAGTAACATTGGCGGTCAAGCACATAATAATATGATGCCTTCCCTCACTATTTCATTCATTATCAGTTTAGTTGGAATATATCCACCAAGACCCTAATTCACGATTTGAGGAGGATTATGCTATGGAACCATTTGTAGGTGAACTTCGAATATTTCCTTATGGTTTTATTCCTAAAGGATGGCTAGCTTGTAATGGACAAATATTACCTATCAATCAGAATGCTGCTCTATTTTCATTATTGGGACAAACATATGGCGGAGATGGAAGGACGACATTTGCTGTACCTAATTTACAGGGACAAGTTCCACTTGGAACAGGAGTTGCGGCATCTGGAACAACCTATGCATTAGGTCAAAAAGCTGGAGAAGCCAATCATCCACTTACTGTTACTGAAATGCCTCAACATAATCATAATATAAAAGCATCTTCTGCAACTGCCTCTTCCAAAACACCAACAAGTAATGCTTGGTCAACACCAGCACCAAATACTTACAAGCCTTCTACAGGTGCAACACCCGTAACATTAGCGCCTAATGCTCTTAGTGATGCAGGTACAGGTGCAGGTCATAACAATATGCAACCTTATTTGGCACTGACCATCTGTATTGCCACTACCGGCCTTTATCCACCTCGTCCTTAATAGGGATAGAACGTTTCATATCTATAGGTGTAATACAAGCAATCATTATATTATTAATGGAGGTATCTCTTATGGCTGATCCATTTGTAGGCGAAATTCGAATGTTTGCTGGAAATTTTGCACCCCAAGACTGGCTTTTTTGTCAAGGACAAGAATTGAATGTAATGAATTATAATCTACTTTTTAGTGTTATTGGAACTACTTATGGTGCAGGAACAAGCTCGAATACATTCAAATTACCTAATCTACAAGGTAATGTGCCTATGCACCAAGGTACAGGTACTAATCCAGCCTTAACTCCCCATCCTATTGCAAGCACAGCAGGCACAGAAAAAGTCACATTAACAGCGCCGCAAATACCTGCACATATTCATATCCCACAAGCCAAAGCTATTCCAGGCAATACTAATTCTCCAAGTAATGCTCTTTGGTCGCAATCTCCAAAAGTAGGTCCTTCTCAGACACAAATCAATCTGTACGGTGTACCTAATTCTACAGTTCCTATGGATCCACTTATGGTACAATATACAGGTGGCAATCAACCTCACAATAATATGCAACCTTTTTTAGCACTCAACTTTATTATCTGTTGTAATGGAGAATATCCTATTAAACCTTAATTTTTAAAAATTAGAAAGGAATTGGTACACCATGACTATTCGTTCTACAGAAACGATTCCTGTCTATTTAGACACTTTGCAATTGAACGCTTCGCAGTTTCGATATGAGCAAGTGAGTCATTCTATTCAAGATAAGACCCATCATCTGATCGCTTTTGATTTTGTAATTACAGGTAATCAAGAGTATCATGATGTGACTTCACATTTATACGGACAGACGTTTGATGTTAAAGTGCCTTCTCACGATCTTCATTTCAAAGGAAGTATTCATAACTATTCGACTTCTGTACCTAAGCTTGCAACAGAAGAAGATACGGTTAATGTGCATTTGGAACTGATCGAGATTCAAGAATAAGCGTTGTTCTATTGTCTCACTATCAAAAACCTTTATAAGGATTGAAGTGCTTATAGACTTCGATCAACTTATAAAGGTTTTTTTGCGCGTACTTTATGTTCTCTTTTATATGTACAAACTAACTTATTGTGATCTGATGTAACCATTTTTAAAACTATTTTGAAAATATCATTAAAATGTGAAACTTTTTACCTGTAGGTTACGTATTATATAGTATACCTAATCAAATTGTTTCAATTTTGGCTAAAATTCATTATTCTCATGGAAAACAAAGAATGTTTTTCACCTTTATGTCTGTTTTTCGTCTAAATGCGACAATTGACATAGACTTCTCATGGTGTCGTTCATCGGTTATTCATATTATAATGGTATAGTTACGAAAGATAAGAGCGTATAGGAAAATAATTGAATTGAGAAGCTATTCATTATTTATAACTGACAATAACTTACTTTCAGCAAAAATACACATGTATTTCAGAGAGGATCTAAATTATTATGAAAAAACTTACTTATTCTTTTATCTGCTGCTTTATTAGCTCTTACAATTATCCCTTGGCAAGCATCTACAGCTAGTGCTGAAGAAGCTGTCGCTCCTGTGACTCCTTTTACAACTGAAATTACTGTACAAACTGAAGCTAACTTCACAAATGCAGCAACAGTTGATGCTTTTATCAAACAAGCAGTACGTAACCATGTATCTGTAATCAATATGACTGTCAAACAAGATAGTGATGTTAATGGATCATCTGGTTATGCTTTCTATAACAGCGAATTAGTTAAAGAAGCTACTGGTTTTACTGAATTTGATGCACTGGCTGATGTGATCGAAGAAGCTCACCAATACGGCATCAAAGTCAATGCTGTTGTACCACAGTTCCAGGATAAAGCAGCTATTGATAAAAACTCATCTTGGCAAATGCGTACGATCAATGATAAAGGTAGATTTTCAGCTTACACTGGTAATAACGGAAGTACGTACTATGTAAATCCTTTTGAGCCAGATGTACAAACCTATGAACGTTCGATTATTAAAGAAGTTGTGACTAATTACAATGTAGATGGTGTAGTATTAAGCGGTTTGGATTTTGATACGGATCGTGTTGATATGAATAATTCTACTCGTAATGCTTTCCAATCTGCTAATGGATTTGATCCAGATACGATTGATTTTACGAAAAGCAACAGTAACAAATTAAATACTTGGAATACTTGGAAAGCAGAACAATTAGCAGCTTATGTACAAAATGTTAATGAAGATATTGCAACGATCAAACCTGATCTAGCATTTGGTGTATTCACTGTTTCTCCTACATTAACAGGTACAAGCGAAGATATTTCATTATTCAAAGATAGTGTAGACTTTATTCTTCCTATCGCTGATTTTCAAACTTTAGGTTACTCTGCGGATTGGGTATACAGCAACAACGGTATCCTCAAAGCAACAGAAGCTAAATTAGCAACAACAATACCAAATGCTAAAACAACTACTGAAGAAAAAACAGCGATAACAGTGATTCCTTCATTAAATATTGAATTAAATACAGCTGATGTACAAAATATCTACAATGGTATGCGTACAAACACTCCAACTGTTACTTCTGTCAATTATGCAGTAAAAGGTCAATGGACTGACGCTATGTTCAGTAATGTTGGTGTTCGCAATACGTACTAAGTTACATTTTTAAATACTATAACTACAATCATATACATGAAAATGAACTCCCTTCTACGGATAGGGAGTTTTTTTCTGCTCTTTGTTATATTTATCTTTTACAGGTATAATCTTTGACTGTTCTATAAAGAGTACTGTACTATTTGTATGATCGGATCAATATGGAAAGTAATTGTTTAACTATAAATAATTGTTATTCTTTTCCCTAACAATTATTATACGCATTGGAAAGAATACAAAGAATGTGGAGGAAAAAAATATGAAAACAAGAACCAAAAAACGTGTCGTTATTGGTCTTATCTGTATTATCGCTGGTATTATTGGCTTGAGCGCTAATAATCTAGGTTTAGGTGGTAAACCAGATTCAATCGTACATAAACAGATGTGGGAATTACCTGTAGGTCAATTGAAAACATTACATATTAACTCGGCTTATGATGTTCAGGTGGATTTTGTAGCAAGTACAAATGGTAAAGATACTGTTCAATTTGAAGGTAAGCTGGATCGCCCGATTTTGAAACAACTACAACAGACTACTATTCAGAATGATACGTTACAACTTTCTTTAGAAGAAGCAACTTCTGGATTTAACTTTTTTCACTTTGATATTACACCTGCTATTCAACATATCACTGTGGCTTTAACCGATCCGGCTCAATTACAACAATTTACTATGGACGTATCTTCTGCTCATACAACACTCAAAAATGTAGAAGCTACCAATATACAACTCCAGACCAGTTCAGGTGATGTGAAAGCTTATGATTTAAAAGGAACAACTCAATTAAGTACGTCCTCTGGCGATATTCGCTTAGAACACTGGCAAGGTTCTACTTTGCAACTATCATCAGGTTCTGGTGAAATTTATGCACAGCGCTTAGATGGAGATGTAACGACTACAGCCAGCTCAGGCGATATTGAAATTCAACAATTAGGTGGCGAAGGACATATCAATTCACAATCTGGTGATATATTGATCACTCTGCAAAAAGGAGCACGCAATGTAGAAGCTTCTGCTCAATCGGGTGATATTGAGATTCATACCAATCATCAATTTGAAGGTTCTTATGAAGCACATACCAATTCAGGTGATGTTGAAGTTCCACCGAATAGTACTAACAGCCCCTATACGATCAAAGCAAATACTTCTTCTGGTGATATTGAGATCGAGTAACCAGCAAGTACTATATAATAGATAAATTATTTACAAATTAGTTATGTCTGCCTCGATCGCTACGATTAACTTTCTCGATCGGCTACCACCAGAATATCCATATTGCGTGCATGTCGTAATACTTTTTTTAATAACGAATCTCTGCCCCATCTTTTCCAAGGTGGGGTACTTGTCTGTCCAAGAATCATCTGTGTTGCATGATGAGATTGTGCTTCTTCTACGATAGATTGTGCCAGACGTTGACGTAGCGGTTGATATTGAATCTCAAATTCTCCACCTAGACGTACTGTTAAATGGTGTAATTTATCTGCTTTATCCGCTATTGCACCTGCCAGCGAAAATTCGCTACCGATATGAATATACGACACAATCAATTTGGCTTTGAGCCGATAAGCAATACGGAATCCTCGCCGAATAAGACGCTCTGCTTCATGATCTAATTTGACACCTACAAAAATAATTTCTTCTCTTTGCCACGGTCCACGTAATGAATCTTTGCGTTCCCACGATTCTAATCGTTCATCGACATCATCGGCTACTTCTCGCAATGCCAATTCACGCAATGCAATCAGATTTCCCATTTTAAAAAAGTTACTCAGTGCTTGTTCGACTTTGGATGATGCATAGATTTTGCCTTCTTGTAATCGCTGGCGTAACGTCTGTGGTGTTACATCGATTAACTCTACTTCATCTGCCAAATGCAAAATCGAATCCGGTACTGTCTCCCGTACACGAATCCCAGTGATTTGTTCAACAGCATCGTTCAAACTTTCAAGATGTTGAATATTAACAGTAGAAATGACGGAAATGCCTGCTGCTAGTAACTCTGTAATATCTTCATACCGTTTGCTATTACGACTACCTGGCACATTCGTATGAGCAAGTTCATCCACTAACACCACTTCTGGATTGCGTGCAATGATTTGCTCCACATCTAACTCTTCTAAATGATGATCGCCATATTTGATAATTTGTCTGGAAAGTAAAGGCAAAGATGCGGCTTGGTCTGCGGTCTCTTGCCGTCCATGCGTTTCAAGTAATCCGATCACTACATCGATTCCTTGCCGACGTAATTCATTGCCTTCACGTAACATAGTGTATGTTTTGCCGACTCCTGGTGCAGCGCCTACATAGACTTTGAATGTTCCGCGCCGAATATGATCGATTTGACGGGCGATTTCTTCTGAAGGTAAACGGCGATACGAATCTTCTTTTTTGATAGCAGGTAATTTGGTTGTTTTAGCAGGTAAAATACGTTCGCCTTCTTGCTCGGCACGATCTGCCATCAAAAAAATATCAATATCACGTGTCATTAACAAAACTCCATTAATAACAGAGCGATTGATCCATTCTTGCCATCGATTTTGGCGTGAATGTCCCATCACAATTCGCGTAACCTGATGTTCTTTGGCATAACGAACCACTTGTCTTGGGAGTCTGCGTTTGGAGATCATCGCAACTTCTTCAAATACCCCTCCGACTTGCGTAGATAATTCACGAATCGAACGTTTGAATGTTTCTTCTTCACGATTGAGTTTGCGTGCTTTATTTTGAAAAGAAACCACTAACAAATCTCCACTCAAACGCCGCGCGATCTGTTGTCCACGCCGAATATAAATCGATCCATTCCAGTGATATTGTACAGACACCATAATGCGTTCTGCTGTTCCTGTCGGGCCGGTCAGTCCCTGTTCTGCACGATGCTTTTCCAGTGTTCCACCGACCCCTTCAGCAACAGTACGTAATGCCAGTTCACGAAGTACGGCTAGATTTCCACGTTCAAAAAAAGCACGATCACTGCTGTTATCCAAAAGACCAGCAGAATACCGTTGCAAAATGACTTCTGGGGTAACATCGATTAAGCGAACTTCATCTGCTTGATGTAGTGTATCTGACGGTACAGTACATTCGACTTCACGACCTATATACTGCTGTGCCAATTGAGCAGAACCTTCCAGCTCATACACATTGACGGTAACCATTACACTGATTCCATGTTCTAATAAATAACGAATATCTTCCCAGCGTGTCCGATGCTGTGCTTCAGGTCGATTCATATGAGCAAGATGATCCACTAATACCACTTCTGGATTGCGCTCAATAATTTTTTCCAGATTCAAATCTTTTTGTTCCCATGTCTGTCCTTGCTTATCTTCTTTGATCCAATGGATACTTGGAATGCGTTCTAGATCGCCTAATTGTTGCATCGTTTCCGGACGTTGTAATGTAGATACTGCACATATCACAACATCTATTCCTTCATGGCGAAGCATCTGACCATCACGTAACATATGGTACGTTTTACCGGAGCCACTTACAGCTCCGATATATACCTTCAAACGTCCTTGCTTTAATTTGGTGATCATTTGTAACAATTCTTCAGGCGTTTTGCGGCGAAAAGTACTCATGATTTAGACAACTCTTGTTGAAGAGCCATATTCAATTTTAGTACATTAACAGCAGGTTCGCCGAATATCCCCAACTGTCTAGACATCGTATTTTGTTGAACTAATGTTTGGAGCTGATCTGTGGACACCCCAGTTAGATTACTGATTCTTGGTATCTGAGCAGTCGCTGCTTCAGGGCTGATATCAGGATCAAGTCCTGACCCTGAATTGGTAATCAGATCAACAGGTAATGAAGATACAGGAACATCTGGATTTTGCTTTTGCCATGTGCTGACAGATTCTTGGAGACGTTTCAGTAATTCTGGATTAGACGGTGCAAAGTTGGGCGATCCTGATCCATTTGCATTGTAATCTATACTTGATATCCGTCCTTGAAAATATTGAGGTTCAGTGAATGCTTGTCCGACCAATGCTGAACCAACCACTTGATTGTTACTATTATAAATAAGACTGCCATCCGCTTGCTTGGACATAAATGCTTGCGCAATTCCTGTTACTGCTAATTGATAGACAACACAACAGAGCAGAAATAAAATAACGCTTGTTCGTAAAGTGATCCATACCGTTTTCATACCTGTTCTTTCCCTTCGGTTCTAAGTAGTAGCGTATTGGTATTGATAGAAGCCATCATTTCATCTGTATACAAGTATGCTTATAAAAAAGTCTGCATAATCAAATCAATACATTTAATACCGACAAACGGAACTGCCACACCGCCGAATCCATAGATAAACAAATTACGACGTAACAATTTGGTCGAGCTCATTGGTTTATAAGCGACACCTTTCATCGCTAATGGAATCAGAATCGGAATAATAATTGCATTAAAGATCAGCGCAGATAAAATAGCAGACATAGGTGAATGTAGATTCATAATATTCAATACTTGCATCTGCGGAATAGCTACCATAAACATCGCTGGAATGATTGCAAAATATTTAGCAATATCGTTAGCGATACTGAATGTTGTTAAGCTACCCCGTGTCATCAATAGCTGTTTACCAATCGCGACCACTTCGATAATTTTGGAAGGGTCGGAATCCAGATCGATCATATTGGCTGCTTCTTTGGCAGCTACTGTACCACTATTCATCGCAATCCCTACATCCGCTTGTGCAAGTGCGGGAGCATCATTGGTACCGTCTCCTGTCATCGCAACCAATTTACCTTCTGCTTGTTCGCGGCGAATAACAGCTATTTTGTCTTCTGGTGTACTTTCAGCAATATAATCATCTACTCCAGCTTCTTTGGCGATTGTTGCTGCTGTTAATGGATTATCACCTGTACACATAATCGTTTTGATACCCATACTACGCATTTGTTCGAACCGTTCTTTCATTCCGGCTTTAACCGTATCTTTGAGGTAAATCAATCCATAAATCTCCTGATCTACAGCAACAGCAAGCGGGGTTCCTCCGGCAGAAGCAATAGCATCATTATTCGCTTGCAGGTTACTAGGAATATTTCCACCTTGAGAACTGACCCATTTTTTAATCGCATCAACAGCACCTTTACGCACTTTACGTCCATCTGCCAGATCCAATCCACTCATCCGTGTCTCGGCGCGAAACTCTATAATTTCAGCACCTTCACTTAATGATTGAGAATATTCCCAATTTTGCTTTTTCATCAATTCTAAAACAGAACGTCCTTCAGGTGTCTCGTCAAAAGCAGAACTAACTGCTGCCCATTCGCCGACTTCTTGTGGTGAATGACCTTCTGTAGGTACAAACTCACTAGCCATCCGGTTACCATACGTGATCGTACCTGTTTTATCTAAAATAATCGTATTGATATCACCTGAAGCTTCAACCGCTTTACCAGACATCGCCAACACATTAAAACGTGTTACCCGATCCATCCCGGCGATCCCGATAGCAGACAACAATCCACCGATTGTTGTTGGGATCAAACAGACTAGCAAAGCAATCAATACCGGAACTGAAAGAACAATATTTAAATAGCTTGCCATAAAAGGAAGTGTTACTACAACCATCAAAAAGATAATTGTTAAGCTTATCAATACTGTGTTTAACGCAATTTCATTAGGTGTCTTCTGTCGTTCTGCTCCTTCGACTAGACTAATCATTCGATCCATAAATGATTCACCTGGATCGCTTGTAATACGAACAATGATCTCATCACTAATTACCATCGTTCCACCCGTTACAGAACTAAAGTCTCCACCAGCTTCTTTAATAACTGGAGCAGATTCACCTGTAATCGCAGATTCATCGACGGAAGCAAGACCTTTAATTACTTCACCATCGCCGGGAATCATTTCACCCTGTACGACTTTGACAACATCACCTTTACGAAGTTGTGTAGATGATACAGCTACTACTTGCTCACCTTCGATTCGATTTGCAATAATTTCTTTTTGCGTATTTTTCATCGAGTCTGCTTGTGCTTTGCCTCGACCTTCTGCTAATGCTTCAGCAAAGTTCGCAAAAAGTATCGTGAATAACAAAATAATGGCTACTGCTATATTGAATCCTGTTGAAACCGATTCGCCAAAAGCATTCGGTACAAAAATGAGTAATAAACTGATAATTAAACCGACTTCAACTACAAACATTACTGGATTACGTGCCATCAGTTTAGGATTTAATTTGATCACAGATTGTTGTAACGCTTTGGAGATCAAGTCCCGGCTCATCATTGATGATTTACTTTTCATTACATTGTTCCTCCACTTAGCACTTATCTGTATAAATGCTATATATTCGAATTCTATCTATAACTCATTGTGTAACAATCATTTATTTTTCTCATCTTACATCATGAGATGAGTGTGTCTATTTCTTTTACAACGTTAGCATTTCTGCAATCGGTCCAAGTACAACTGCCGGGAAAAACGTAAGCGCACCGACTAAAATAACAGAAATAATAAACATACCGCCGAACAATGCTTGATCTGTACGCAATGTTCCGCTTGTTTCTGGAACAGGTTTTTTCGCCATTAATGACCCTGCAACAGCTAACAACGTTACCATTGAGAAATAACGACTGATAAACATAACGACACCGGTCATAATATTCCAAAACGGTGTATTATCGCCTAGTCCTTCAAATCCTGATCCGTTATTCGCAGCTGATGAAGTAAATTCATACAACGCTTGTGTTAATCCATGATAACCTGGATTAGAAATCGTATCGGATTGTGTCATCACAGCTATTGCTGTTGGCGCTAATACCAATAAAGGTTGAATCAGCAATGTGACTGCAATCAGCTTCATTTCTTTACCTTCAATTTTGCGACCGAGAAATTCAGGTGTTCGTCCAACCATTAGACCGGATAAGAACACAGCAATAATGGCATACATTAGAATATTTAATAATCCTACACCAGAACCGCCAAATACCGTATTAAGCATCATATTCCCAAGTGAAATCAATCCGCCAATAGGTGTTAACGTGTCATGCATGTTATTGACAGCACCTGTCTCTGAAGCGGTTGTGACGACAGAGTAGAATGAAGATTGTGCTTCACCTAACCGTACTTCTTTACCTTCCATCGATCCAGACTGATGTTGAATACCTAATTGATTAATCAATGGGTTCCCTTGAGATTCACTGACAAGAGATACACTAAGCATGACGACAAACATCATCACCATTGATACAAATAATACTCTACCTTGTTTCGAGTTGCCGACCATTTTACCATACGTAAATGGAAGTGACATCGGCACAAGTAACATCATTAACATCTGTAACATGTTACTGAATCCTCCCGGATTTTCAAAAGGATGAGCAGAGTTGGCTCCAAAATACCCGCCACCATTGTTACCTAATTCTTTGATCGCTAGAAATGATCCTATAGGGCCGGTACCAATCTGTTGCTCTGTTCCTTGTAACGTCTGCGCAGTGATTAAAGTATGCAATGTCTGCGGTACACCTAATCCTACAAATACAATTGCCATTACAAATGCTAATGGTAATAAGATTCGTGTGATTGCTCGTACGAGATCTGTAAAGAAATTGCCGAGCGGCTTACCTGTGATTCCTCTAATAAATGCAATAGCGACTGCAATCCCTGTCGCCGGCGATACAAACATCATAAAGATGATCGCTGTCATCTGTGAGAATAAAGACAATCCGCTTTCTCCGCTATAATGCTGTAAATTGGTATTTGTAATAAAACTAATCGCTGTATTAAATGCCAGATCAGGACTCATATTAGTAATTCCTGCTGGATTCATTGGTAAAATATGTTGGAAACGAAAGATCATGTACGTAATCAGCAAGATCACTGAATTACTGATCAGAACCGCTCCTGCATACTGCTTCCATGTTTGATTTTCATTTTTGATACCGCCGAACCTGTAAATCCATTTCTCTATCGGATAAAACCAACGATCCAAGCGATTGGGTTTATTTTCAAAAGCATAAGCAATATAATGTCCGGTTGGCCGAGCAATAAGTATAGCGATGATAATAGTGACTGCAATTCCGATATATGAAAAGATACTCACGATGTTCTCCCCTGACCCATTAGAATTTTTCTGGATAAATCAATGCATAACATAGATAGATTGTTAATCCACCAATAATAATCCACAGCAGCCAAGTCATCGCTCATTCCTTCTTTCTCCGATAGCTACAGATGCCCATTGCAGCAACCCGCTCAACCCTAAAGTCATGATCACCATTAAACCAATCATCAGTATATCCATCATGTGTGTAAGACTCCCTGCATTCATTTTGTAAGTAATCATTTGCTAAAAAAGGCATAAAAAAAGAAGCCTGGAGAAAAGCAGAACTTTTCCCCAGGCCTCTACAAACACGCACACTTATCGTGTACCTGCCGAGTTGCTGGTTAGGAGTTCTCCCCTATACGCTTACGGAGTTAGCTGTCGGATTCGGGCTGGAAGATCGCCCGTTCCGGTAGATACCGGAATTCACCCCATGTTGTGTAGTAACTGACTCTTCGTATCAGTTATCTTCATCAACGGTTGGTTCCCCCGCTTTTCATATGCATATGAAAATTAAGCGTTGTGACATTGTTAACATATCAAAAAACACAGAGTCGTATTACACTGTGTCAGATCGGCACAAGCTTCACACTTCTCTCCTAATCCACGCTTACGAGGTTAGCTGTCGGATTCGGGCGGTGAGAGTCGCCCTACTGCATTGTCTGACTATACCATGGTTAAGTCAGTATGCAGATTCACCCCAACGATTCACATTCCGGCTCTCACACCGTTTTGTGAAATCGCAATTTGGTTCCCCCGTTTTTCGGTTAATACCGAAAACTCAGCGATCAACAAACATTGGAAACTTCATTTATATCAGTTGCTGAATCGTATTCATCAACTGCCTGCAATGAATAATACGCCTGTCCTTGTCAACTGTAAAGCTGAGAAAAGACGCAAAAAAAGCTGTGAATCATCACAGCTTTCATTTTCAGATAACTATTGAAAAGTTATCTATCTCAGGCTCCTATTTTCTCTCTTTTTCATCGTTTATCTACTTTTTTATTTTAGTTACATGATATTAATCATTGTTTTGCAGTAAATTCTGAAAACGATTATGTCATTTGTTACGCAACATCCTATCATTTTGCCTTGTTATGTCAACCTGTATAAATTTCATAAGCAAAATGGTACAACGTGCTGATGTCTGAATTGAGTTGTTTTCCATTGTTGAAAAATTGGATTCTGACTACATCATAGTAATGTCTGTACCGAGAAGATTGGAATGTATATTGTCCTACACCCGGGTTATTAATATAGACAGGCATTGTAAAATTACCATACCCATCCGTAGTAGCTGTTCCAGAAATCACTTTGCCATTTAAAATAGTCGTGATATTGGTAGTTACTATAGCATTGCCTACAGGAGTACCTGTTGCATCAAATGCACGACCAGTAATCACTATATTGCTTTTCACACGCCACTTTTTACCTTGTCCATAATCAATAAATCCATAGACACCACCATCTGTAGTGATATCACTAACAGTCACTCTTGAGACATCTGCTGTCTGATAATTAACAGATAATTTGTATGGTTTAGTGAGATCGAATGTGGAAGGTGCTAATACTTGAATATAATAAGTGCCCGCAGGTAATGTAACTTGACCATTGGTATTCTGAGCAAGTGTTCCTTGACTCACTAGATTAGCATTAAATAGCTGTAACTGATATGTTCCATACGTCGATGTGTTGTCTAAACGCAAATTCATTTTAGACTGAGCTGTCAAAGTGACTTTTGTCCAATCTTCATCAAAGCTGTTATCAATATTCTGTGTACTGACAAAAGGAGCAGCTCCGCGATCTTTGGCTAACCACGGATTATCATCAGGTTCATTAGCATCATACGTATCCGATGTTACAGCAAATACTGTAAATGGATTAGTTGTATCTGCTCCTTGATAAGAACTCACTCTAATAAAATAATAGCCTGCTTTGGCAATATGACTAAGCTGTTCATATTGAGTTGGCCCTTTGGTAGAAAAAGCTACTTGTTGAATCTGGGATGTATCTTCATTTAAGTAATACAGTGAAAGATCATAATCAATAGCCGCTGAATTGACTACACTTAAAAAAGAGGTTAATTTGGCAGGACTCGTCACTTGTGTATAAAACCAACGACTTTCCCCTTCTGTAGCGATATAACCTTGATACGCTTGTCCTGTCTGAATCAATAATGCTTGATCAGGTGTTGTGTTTGTTCCATACGTATCTGCTGCTATTGTACTCTGCTGAATAGTAGAAGATGGCAAAGTAATAGACTGAGGCAATTCCTTTTTCTTTGTAGCAAAATAATCTTTAGAGTTGGTCAATTCCTTGTTTGGTGCAACAGACTGAACCAAAGGGGTAGGGTTACCCAATTCTTTATGTACTGTTAAAGTCTGCGCCTGAGTATGGATACCACCCCAACTTATGCCTAATGTCACAAGCAACGCCGTAATACCTATTACTTTTGTTTTCAAAATACCACTCCTTTTTCAAATATATGTTATTTATTAGTAAATTATACCTAATTAGAAAATTGATAGTCAACTACATTTTTATCATTTTAGGTAAAAAATAATAAAAAAACAAAAAAAGACTCTGTCGCTTTTGAGCTATACAGAGTCTTTGGGACTGATTAGATATAAGTAAAGTATCGTATTAACGTATATGACTGTGCCAGATTTCTTCTTCTTCATCTGTCATTTCGCCTACAATTTTGTGGAATTTCACATATTGAGCGAACGAGTTTTTGAGTAATTGAAATTGAGCAAATGAACCGCTAAATTGCTCCAAAGATACCGATTTGGAGATCGTTTCAATATTGCTAATTTGACAGCCACTATTCAATTCCAATTGCTTCAGATTAGGTAGATCGGCAATTGCTGAAATATCGGAAATACGAGTATCATGAATCGTTAACATTTCTAACTGTTCACATGCTTGTAGACAACTCATATCGGCAAAATAAGCATCTTCAATATGCAGTTTGCGCAAAGACAAAGACTGACTGATCTGTTGCCAATCTTCTGCTGTCCATGCACCAGGTGAACACACTTTCAATTCCCGTAGTCCTGAAATAGAAGATAAAGCTTCTACAGCTTCTCGGGAAGGTGAAGAAAGAGCCAGAGTCGTTAGCTGTTGCATCTTCGCCAAAGGCGCATAATCTTGAATACGTGTATCGGTACAATCCAGATTACATAGATGCGGTAACGTTGCTAAAGGATCTAAATCTTCAATCAACGTCCCTTCTAAATTAACAATTTGCAAATAAGGCAATCCACGTAATGGCGTAAGATCACGAATCGGATTGCGAACAAGATATAATTTTTTGAGTTCTCGACAATTTGCAAGCGATCGAATATCTTGAATTTCATTTACACTTAAAATTAATTCACGTACCTCATGGCAACGTTCAAGTGGTGTAATATCTGTAAGCTGTTCGCGAATCAAAAAGATTTGATGAGCATGGATAAACTCTTCGACCGTATTTGATTTGTTGATAATACGCTCTTGCCAGTCTTGATCTAATTGTTGGAACCATTCTTGTAACGGAATCTCAGGCTCATCAGAAGGTGTATTGGTTTTGGGTAGATCGGCTAACGCATATGCCTGTGCATCTTTGAGCATACGTGATTGTTCGTTGCGACCATACATCCAATACTTGAATCCATCATCTTCTTCGACAGTGTAATTTCCATGACGCACCGTATCACGCATAAAATGAATAAATTCACCCAGACTACGGGCAATCACATACTTCATTTCTTCATCACGTCCAAAGTTAATCACCTGTCCGACTACTCCATGTTCTGCTGGAGCCAAATCGATCCCTAGATGATTCCCTCCGCCATCATGGCAAAACGGAATCCAGTTGCGGTTGATATACTGCTCTTTGATCCAACCGGATGGAATCGAATAATGATCTCCCATCGTCTGATACTCAGGCTCTAGCTCAGACCATATTTTCCACTCGCTAATCATTTCTTCCAGACTCAAAAATTGCAAACCAAAAAAGAATCCCGGACCACTACGAGACTCCCCATTGTGTATATGATACAGTTCTTTAAGATCATCCGGGAAAGAGACACCTATAGTATGTTCAGCCTGCTCTATTTCTTCATCTCCAGCCGAAGCTTTTAATGATTCTTCAAGACTGTTCAATTCTGGTCGTAATATGGATTTGATTTCTTCTAACCATGTTCCGATCATTGTTGTTTCCTCCTGTTCCATGAGGCTTTCTTTGTGCTCATGATCATCGTTCTATGTTAAAGTATACCGTTCCTTATTCCGTATACCTAATTTCGCAAAGATAATATCACCTAAAATATAACAAGTATGAACCGATATTAAAGGTAAAGATCATCATTTATCAAAAAGGGCTAGACCAGTATGTACTTTAGATATAGCTCTAACAACATTAATCGAGCAAAGCGCTTCGTTTAAAAATTAAAATAATTTCTCGTGAACCGCCCTGTGCAAGACTGGTATCAAATGTCGATACAAGCTCCCATCCATCAAATCCATAGGCGTTTAATTGCTCTTGTAGTTCTACATCATCTACTTTGCCACCTAGAAAGCCTCCAGCGTGTAATTTGACTGTACGATATTCCCATTGACTCATTATATTCTTCCTTTCTTTTACCAAATTCATCTTAGATTATAAGCTTACGACTAAATATACACGATTACGTGTCAGGTTTCAAAACGTTGCCTTACAGTAGTATACTTTTATTTTAAAATAAATAGCGAATAGTGTCCCTTCATTGCACGACTATGTTAAACTTGAATTATCTACTTATTTTTTGTACAGGAACAGCACGACCATACTATTGTGGAGGAATTATACAAGACTCATGACGAAGACAATCGGACTTGTCCGCCATTTTAAAGTAAATAAAGAGTTTCCTCTTCGCCAATTTGTTACAGTGAGTGAACTGATCGCCTGGCTAGAAGAGTATGATATCGCTGATATCCACGATGGTACAACAGATCTACGTGGATTCAATTGGGAGAAATGTTTTGCAAGCGATCTACCGCGTGCGATCAAAACAGCACGTTCAATTTATGATGGCGAGATTACAGTGATGCCCGAGTTACGTGAACTTACACCTCCAAGTTTTAATACGAATATACGTATTCCTTTTATCGGCTGGGGCGTTCTTTTCAAAATGGCTCCATTGCTTAGTCGAAGATATCGCCGCATGATTCGGGAAGTAGAAGCACGCATTAATCGAGCATTAGATGTTATTTTGTCTTCGGAAGAAGAGCATATTCTGGTAGTGAGTCACTGGGCATTAATGTTGTACATGCGTAAGCAATTGGTCAAACGTGGATTCAAAGGCCCACGTATGCGACAGGTAGAAAATGGAAAACTACATGTCTTTCAAGCGATCACTGTACAGTCTCCTTATCCGATCAAAAATAAACAAACGCATAATCAATTAGATTAATAACTGGCACCACACAAATATAGACTATGCTGTTCCTGTAAGATGATAAGGAACCGCATAGTCTATTTGAGTCAGGTTTTGAGTTAGGTCTATTGGACATGTAATACATTTTCTATTATTCATTTATCGTTCAGCAATCTATATCTATGCTCAATTAGACTGTATAGCGAATGTTTTATTTTAACTTGAATAGAGGGAACAATACGTTCGGTCAAAGTTTAACTGCATCAGATCTTCTTTGCGGATAAAAAAATGAATAACTCCTGCATCCCACCACATATACCCGATATCATCATCACTCTCTATTTCCAACAGCATCAGCATCTCTTCAATCTCCTGATCTGCTTGTTGCTCATTGCCTGCACACTGCTCGATTAACCAGTTACGCCGTTTATCTGTATCATATGTATGCTTACCGGTAAGAATCGCTGTAGCGGCTTCAATATAATCGTCTCCATGCTGGGATACTGGATAACCGAACATTTTGCCAATCATTTCATCAGGGTCAGCGTTGAATTGTTCTTTCCATTCCAGATATTGCTCATCCGTTATATCATGATTCACTAACTGATCATAGTCTACATAGCTGTAAGGAGGAAATTCAATATTACCTTGAGCATGTACTTCATATGGTACAAATGGCTGTTCAGCATCCTCTTCCAAAATAGTAGTCTCTTCTGGTTCCCGGTAAGCTATAGATGTCATCTCTTGTTCAGGAATATAGAGGATCTGATGCTCAATTTGATAAGCAGGTTCATCTAAACCAACAAAAAAGCAAAGTAATCCCTGACGCGGAAAAAAATCAGGCAATCGATCGGCACCAACTTCGTTTGCTATTTGAGTTAGATTTAATTGAGCTACTGAAGTCATATATTCACCATTTTGCGTAAGCGGCCACTTGATATGTTCAGGTAGATCAGGGTAACCACCTATTCGCGAAACGCCCAATTGCTGACTACCCTGTTGTCCGCGTTCCAAGTGAATGACAGGATGATGATATGCTTGTAAATAAGGCTCTAATGCAGACATCTGCTTATCAGCTAGCAACGATTGAATATAATCACCTTGAAATGCTTTTGGCATAGAACTCATCAGTACTCTTCCTTTCTATATGGCAATCGTATCCATCATTAAGGCAGTAACATAAGTAATGCAAATCCTGTCACTGGTACTACAATACCTACGCCAATGCCCACATAAGGATAAGGCGTTTTCCAAAAAGAACGAAACTCTTCTTTTTTTGACTTTTCCTGATTCCAAAAAGTAATCTGACGATCAAAACTATGCATCAATTGTAACGCATCTTGTTCACTACATTCAGACAGTCTTTTTTGTAAAGAAGCATATGCCACATCACGTTCATGTTCTGGCGATTGCGATGAATTCATAGTACTGACCCTCCCCATCCTATATTTAGAATGCATCCCAAATTATATAATCATGTTATGCAAAATTTCTTTTATTTACTCCATTTGCGTTGTACCACCCAATAATTCAAAAAGCGTACAAACAAGCATGCACTGATAATAATTAAAATATAAGCCGTATCTTTTTCCCACGGTGCAAGTCTATCGATAGTCAGAAAAGGGATCAGTACAATAATACTCATTAGCGATAAGCCTGTATTTTCACGATTATACTTCTGAAAACGATGATACAATGAACGAAAAATCAACAATATAACGATTAAGGAAGAGCAAATTAACGGTAAATATTCTAGCAATATAGCACCTCTTTCATCTCTTGCGATCTAGCCAACCATTTATAGAATATATGGAAATTATAGTATAGCGATCAGAAAATTACAAAAGTTGTTTACGGTTCCGATAAAATTTCTTTACTGCGTTCCATCAATGTTCTTAGCTTCACTTCTGTCGCCGAATCTTCTAACGGAGTATAAATACTACAGCGCAAATCGGTGTTGCCTTGTACTTGCAATGAAGTAAGATCGAATAGCATTTTGCCTGCTTTGGCATGTCTAAATTCAATCACTACTTCCGGTGCAGAACTGACTTTGCTCTGTTCCCACAAATGGTAAAAGTCAGGATATAACTCACTCATCTCCGCGATAAACTGCTCATACCACTCATCATCTACATATTGTCCATAATACGCACGAAAAATCGCCAAAAATCCACCTACAAAATCATCCCAATTGACCGCCAAACGGCGAAACTCTTTCCGCGAAAACAATAAACCAATCATATTGCGCCCGGGTTCTGGAATACTTTCAAAATCAAGAAATACATGCTTAGCCGCATCGTTCCAGCCGACAATATGGCAATGACGATCTGAAATAATAGTAGGACAGTATTGAAGTTGTTGTAGAATTTTGTACAAAGCCGGCGTAATCGCTGGCAGTTCTTCAGATAAAGGTAGTACTGTCGGACTTTTATCCAATGCTAAAGAAAATAAATATTTACGTTCATCGGCTGTTAACAATAAAGCTGACGCTATATTTTCGAGTACAGAAGCCGAGACTTGAATATCTCTACCCTGCTCTAACCATGTGTACCATGTTGTACTTACTCCTGCTAATTGAGCCACTTCTTCTCTTCGCAATCCTGGCGTACGTCGCCGAATCCCTACGATCAATCCTACTTGTTGAGGTAGAATCTTTGCACGTTGTGCTTTGAGAAAAGAAGATAATGCTTGTAAACGATGTTGTTGATTCACTTGATAACCTCCTTAGAGCGAAGCTAATTTTAATACTCGCTTTTTTGTGCATATTGGTATTCTGTTATTTTCTATTTAAATAATTATTTTAAAAAATATGCGATAACCTGTTACTTATTATACTAGGATAAACGGTAACTTGTAATAGGATATTTTGCATGACAGAATAAGGATATACTGAGACAACATTTAGCGCATCAAATACTAATAGATGGATGGTAAGATATTTTGCTTTGCAAAAATCACTTTTGATTGTACTGAGACGCGTTTATAGTGCCAAACGCTTAGATATTTTGCTTCACAAAAATCATTTTTGATTATACTAGGTCGCGTTTATAGTGCCAAACGCTTAGGAGGATAAAAATTAATGGAACGAGTTGTGATTACAGGGATGGGGATTGTTTCTCCCTTGGGAAATGATGTAGATACATTTTGGGGAAATTTAGTTAACGGACAATCGGGAATTAGTGCGATTGGTGCTTTTGATACATCACGACACAAGGCCAAAATTGCCGGGGTTGTGCGTGATTTTGATGGTGATGCTTTATTTGGACGTAAAGAAGCTAGACGAATGGATCGTTTTGTTCAATTTGCTATCGCAGCGGCTGAACAAGCAATCTCTCATTCAGGATTGAATCTGGAAGAAAGTGATCGTGAACGCATAGGCGTCTATGTTGGTTCGGGTACAGGAGGTATACAATCACTGCTTGATCAAGATCATATCTTAATAGAACGTGGCCCTGAACGAGTAAGCCCTACACTTGTACCGATGATGATTGCGAATAGCGCAGCAGCGATGATCAGTATCCGTCTAGGTACATGGGGTCCCACACTCTCCCCTGTCACTGCCTGTTCGATTGGCAATACAGCCATTGGTGAAGCGATGCGGATGATAGCTTATGGAGATGCAGATGTGATTATTGCAGGAGGAGCAGAAGCCGCGATCAATGAGGTAGCGTTAGCTAGCTTCGGGAACGCGACAGCATTGTCTACACGCAATGACGATCCAACCGCCGCAAGTCGTCCTTTCGATCAATCACGGGATGGATTTGTGATGGCAGAAGGAGCAGGGATTGTCATACTGGAATCGCTATCTCATGCTTTAGCGAGACAAGCGACTATTTATGCTGAGGTGATTGGTTACGGAGCAAGTTCAGATGCTTATCATATGGTCGCAACACATCCAGAAGGTCGTGGTGCTCATCAAGCGATGAAATCAGCTTTGCGAAATGCAAACATTACTCCTGAACAAGTCGATGTTATCAGTGCACATGCCACGAGTACAGGCGTAGGAGATCGTTCAGAGACTTATGCGATTAAACAATTGTTCGGCGAACAGGCTTATCAGATTCCTGTTACTGCTAATAAATCGATGTTAGGGCATATGCTTGGCGCGGCTGGTGGTGCAGAAGCAATCGCACTGGTTCAAATGTTACGTGAAGGCATCATTCCGCCTACTATCAATTTGCAACAACCTGATGACGACTGTGATCTGGATTATGTACCAGATGTCGCACGAAAAGCCGATCTTCAGATTGGATTATCCAACTCGTTCGGCTTTGGCGGTCATAATGCAGTTATCGTGTTGAAAAAGTATGAATAATCATACGTCTATTAAAGAAGCACAAAATGATGTCTACATTTAATAGCTACATTTATTGAACATATTTGGTAATAATCAATTTGTGCTTATAAGGCTCTAACGCTTCGATAATATTTTTTTTCGTATGTCGTTCAAAATGGTGATTCCATTCGATCATATTCATTAATGTGCCAAATGAAAAGCGATCGTGATCGACTTCGGTTCCTATTTTCTGACGCATAAAACGCAAAATCATTCGCCCATCTCGCACTAATGGAGACGGGGTCAAAAAAATAATCTGCTCTGCCATAGCAAAGCTAAACGTTAACCATTCATAATCCTGCCCCTCAACAATCCACGAGTCTTGCGAGACGATATCTAACAACAATTGCTCTCGCAGGGCAGGTATATTTCTACGTTTCTTTTCTCCCGTACCGTTCCACACTAGATTTTCCAGTGCATAATGAGGAATACCCAATCTGCGAGACAATCGACGTGCCAGATGGGTTTTTCCGCTTGCATGGGCGCCAATAATATGTATCTTCCTTGGTGTCATCTACTTTCACTCCTATTCGCTCGATAGCCGCCCATTTCGCACTTATGTATTACATACTATACTAGCATAGGTTTAGTATAAATCGTTAGAGGTAACCTTTAAAAAAATACCAAGTTCTTGTATGATCTTATTCAAATTCATTCGTATTCTTTATTATGGTTAGACGGTTTGCGTATCTTTTGAATCACCTTATTCGTTTACAAGATATACAACGTTGTAGCAAAATGATTTCCGATCATAAAGGGGGCGCCCCACTCATGACACTTTTACACATTCAACCACAGATAGACTGTCCGGCAAAGCCTATCAACCCAATCAATGAGTATAGTAAAGAACAAATGCTGTCTTTATATAAGTACTGTCTGTCATTGACTGGACATGTTGCAGATGCCGAAGATCTTATGCAAGATACTTTTCTCAAAATACTATCTGCCCGGCAAAAAGGCTTACCTATTTCAGAGCAAGAAGCATATACGATTCGAACAGCTCGCAATACTTGGATTGATACAATGCGCAGAAGACATTATTTCAATAATTATATCGAACTGTATCCATTACTCTTGAACGATTCGCCAGCACAACAATGTCCACAAGATATTGAACTGGCTGTACAGCAATTAATGGATCTACTATCCCCCTGGCAACAAGCGGTATTTATGTTGCGTGATTTATTTGGCTATTCAGCGGCAGAGACAGCACAGCGGTTAGAGACGACCGAAGGAGCGGTAAAAGCTGCTCTCTATCGAGCAAGGACAATACTTGCCAAAAACAGTGATTGTAACGATGAATCTATTCAGTTAGCTGAAGATGCAGAGATATTAATGGTCTTGCATCATTATGTGCATGCTCTCTATACAGGTGATGCAGATCAAATCGTGCAGTTAACTTTGATGCGAATGAACAAAGCGACGCAAGATGTTCATGCTGTTGCAATTAACTTGTTACCTTCTCAGACGGAGCATTCTAGTTACAGCTTCATACCTGTCGGCTCTAACGCTGTGCATTCCTTTGCGCTATATCACAAGAAGTCTTATCAGTTATCCTCCTCACAGATAGGTAAGGCTGCTTAACAAGGAGTGCTTGATATGACAACAATCCCTTATGTCGTGGAACAGACGGATCGCGGAGAGCGCAGTTACGATATTTATTCTAGATTATTGAAAGATCGTATTATTATGGTCTCCGGTGAAGTGGAAGATCAGATGGCAAATGTGATTGTCGCCCAACTGCTTCACCTGGCTGCCGAAGATGAGCAAAAAGATATCCAAATGTATATTAATTGTCCCGGTGGTTCGGTGTCTGCTGGGTTTGCGATCTATGATACGATGCAATTTATTAAGCCTGATGTATCAACAATCTGTACAGGGATGGCGGCAAGCTTTGGGGCGATTTTGTTAGTCGGTGGCACGATCGGTAAACGGATGGCTTTGCCCAATAGTGAAATTATGATTCATCAACCACTCGGTGGCGCCAAAGGTCAGGCTTCCGACGTGATTCTGTATGCCGATCGCTTGCTTCGTAGTCGAGCCAAATTGAACGAAATTATTGCTGATCGTACCGGTCAGCCTTTGGAAAAAGTAGCGCAAGATTCTGATCGGGATTATTTTTTAACGGCTGAGGAAGCGGTGGCTTATGGGTTGGTGGATCAGGTTGTGACGCGGGTGTAAGGTAATGTAGTAGAATATAAAAACAAACATTCGACAAACTAGTGATTAGTCTGTCGAATGTTTATTTAAAGTTTATTGCTACATATGAGATTTATATTCGTTAGCTATAGTAAAATCATGTTCTTTATTTTCCAGACAATTATGTATGTGATTACTAAGCTCACTAATATCAATAACGGAACTAATAGATGCATGTAGTAACTGTTGTGGATCAGTACGATTCCAGTCCAATATATAACCATTGTAACGAGCCAAACAACGAATAAACTCTCGTTGCATCCGTCCATTTCCTTCTCTAAATGGATGAATAACATTGATTTCAGCCATATAATGAGCAGCTCGAATAACGAAAAAATCTACTGATTTATCTATTAAATATTGTTCTTCTTTCAATTGTTGAAATAATTGTTCGATTTGTTCAGGAATATATTGTGAAAGTGCAAAAACGAATCCATCTTTAGAGATATCCTCTGTTCTAAATTTGCCAGCAAATGAATATATATCTCTAAACAAATAATGATGAATATTCTGCATATGCTTGATATCAAAGTGGCCAGCAACTGGATACTTATATAATTCAGCATTACGCAAACTACTCATCATTCGTTCATAACGCTCTAATGTATTGACATCACGAATATTTTCTTTGTTTTTTAGTATATCTGTACCTGGATAGCAATAAGATGATTGCTGATGATTATATCGAGACAACTTTTGCCAACTCCAATGCCATTTTCTTGAATTGTGACTCTGTAATCTGACCTGTCAGCTTCATTTTAATCAATTGTTGTTCATTCTCAGGGAGATACATACCCTCCACTGCCAAACTTGCTTTGGCATTTTCAAGCGCTCTATTTGCTTCTTCTTCATTAAATTTTCTCATCATGAATCCTCCTTTACTTTGAGTAGCTATATGCATAATTATAGCATTTATAATTAGTATAAACTTCATAATTCCTAAAATTTAAAAGAATATCTTTAGGATTAATACTGCTTTAATTTAATTGCATGCATATCATCCATATAGCCACTTACATTAAAACCTGATACTACATCGTTTGATTCTTGACTCCCCACTCGCATAATTCTTCCAAGCCTGGCAAAAGTGATGTGCCTTTGACTGTAAGGCTATACTCTACTTTAGGTGGAATTTGAGGATATTCTTCACGTTTTACAATACCATCTGCTTCCAATTCTTTTAATTGGGAACTTAGCGTTTTGTACGTAATTGCACCGATCTGTCTTTTTAACTCATTAAAGCGAACCGTTTGATTTTCAGACAGAAGATAAATAATGACCATCTTCCATTTCCCACCGATGACTGACAAAGTGTAGCCAAAAGGGGTATCTTGAATATTTTTAATTTTGCCATGATATTCAGCCATACTCATGTATACCACTATCCTTTCGGGTAGTACCTATCCAAATAGTGCGTACTACTTTTATATTTGCGTCCAGTTTATACTAACCTTACTTTAAAAGTAAAGGAGATCCAACATGAATACCAAAACAATACGTCTCTTAATGCCACAATGGCAAGGTGGAAATAATCCTAATTACTCTTTCGGCGCTGAACTACTGGCATGGCTAGCTCCAGACAATGATCAACCTCTGATTCATGTTCCTGTTAAACCTTATGATGGTACACCACTTCAAAATGAGGATGGGATGAATGGGCGAACACAACTCATACAACAATTAGAAGCCGCTGAACATCTTATCCAAGCGCATCAACCTGATCGTATCATTATGTTTGGAGGAGACTGCTTGGTCGAACAAGCCCCTTTTGCTTATTTAAATGAAAAATACGATGGTGAATTAGGCTTGATCTGGATCGATGCTCATAGTGATCTTGTCAGATATACTGGATACGATAACGGGCATACCCTCCCACTTGGCAACCTGTTGGGCGAAGGAGATCAGGAATTTGCTAACCATGTCAAAGTTCCTTTAAAACCTGAGAATGTATTTATTGCAGGGCTTGCTGTTGCTACAGAAGAGGAAAACAAGTTGATTGCTGAAGCCTTTGAAGCACAAGGTATCAGTGTAGACGAATACGACACTGAAATGATCGAACGATTAGGTATTCGTACAGCAGGAACAGCAGAGTTAGCACAAAGTACAGAAGCAATTAGAACGTGGATTCAAGAAAGAGGTATCAAACACTTAGCGATTCATATTGATCTGGATGTGCTTGATCCTCAAGCGTTTCGTTCTCTATTATTTGCGAAGCCTTACGAGCCTTACCTTGTTTCTCCTGCTGGCACGATGCAATTCCCTCAATTGCTCCACCTGCTGAAAGAATTATCTGAAGAAACAGAAGTCGTTGGCTTAGGAATCACCGAACATACACCATGGGATGCAATTAACTTGAAGAATCTACTTGCAGAAATTCCTATTTTGAATACGTAATAGGACATAAAATCTGCTGATAGACATTTACCTTTTTTATATTAAAGACACTCTAGCATTTATATGGGCTAGAGTGTTTTTGCTACGATTCTACATTATTTTATATCTTCACATCTTCAAATATATAATGAAGTTGTAACCCATCTTTTAATCCTTGCTCATACATAGTTGATTCTGCTAATCCTTGAATTAAAGTCACTTTCTCTTCATAGGTTGAAAATAGTTCTTGTATTTCAGCAGGAACTTGATTAGAAATGTGTTCGAAAAGTTGTGTGCATTCTTCCATTAATGATTGATATTCTTGCAGACTAGATAAATGGCTTAGTCCAATCTCATCCATTCGTATAGACATGAACTGGTGAAAAGCAGACCTTATATGATTGTGACGAAGTTTATTTTCCATATGTATCTCTCCTTAAAAGTTAAATCTATGTTTTAACATAACAAATAAAACTATTTCTTGAGCAAACTAATGATTTGAGATAAGCTAATCTGGATATATTTAATAAATCGAATTTTTAATTTGAGAAATCAAATATATATGAATGTACATTACAAAGTAAAAGATGCTATTAGATATATTCAAGATAAAATAACCAATGCCATTATACGTTTATTAGTATAAATTATTATATACGCCTTTTAGTATATAGTCAATCTTCAATTCAAAGCTTTATTTTTTTATTTTGCATTTGTAACAGTTCAATATAATGGAAAGAAGGACTACATAATGAGAACGATACGAATAAAATTAGATGAATTGATGGCAGAGCGTGGTCTTACGCAGATGAAGCTTGCAGAAATGTCTGGAGTGCGTCAAGCTGCAATTTCTGAAATGTCACGTAACATTCGTGAACAAGTTAATTTGAAAACACTGATTAAAATTGCTGATGCTTTAGAAATAGATGATCTATCCGAACTGATGGTAATAGAGAAAAAAGAATCGTCTGAATCAGATTAAATAAGAAAGAAGTATCTTTATTTAGCGATAAATAAGGATACTTCTTTCTTATTTACCAGTTTAAATTCTAAAAAATTTTCTAGCGTTTTGGCATCACTATAACTGTCAGTATACTAATAAATAAAATAAGTATGTAAATCATATATATTATCGCTATTATTAAAATAACCCATCCTAATATAGGAATATTATAAATCCAATTTATTAAATCTATTAATTTGTGATTCCATAAATTCATAACTAAATTTTGATTGAAAATAGAATAAATATAAAAAATAATCATTGCCAAAAGTCCATAGTACTGATTATGAATAATATTATATGTATTTGGGTCTTGCGCTTCACCTATTTTTTGAGCAATATCTGCAAAAGAATAAATAACAAATGTAAGTCCGCCAATTATTAATAATCCTAAAGAAGGTTGTCCAGATTTTATAGTAGAACCAATTAAAATAGTACATGAAGCCATAAAATAAAGAGGAATCATACTAATCACAAACAAATAAATTTTTGTGAATTGCTCAGAAAATATTAATGTTAAAATTGATAAAGGAATTGATACTAATTTCCAAATCACACCGATTATTAAAAAACAAACGACTATTGAATATAAACCCGTAAACAATTCCATTAAAGTTATCTCCTTTATTTTAAAGTATAAAATAATCATTTGACGGAAGTTAGCAATAACTTTCTATAGCTATTTCTAACTTCCATCAATAAATGATTAAATCCTATTCACAAGCAACTCCATCCCGATCTCTATCCAACTTAGTACTATATCCTGGGTCGTCTTCGTAAAGAGGAGTTACACCAGCATCACGTGCAACTGAACAATTTTGATAAAACACTTCTGTGACAGGACTTTCTTCTTCCTCAACTGCATCCGCCACTTCAGGCTCTGATGGTTCTTCTACCACTACCTCTTCTTTTTTAATGGTTGCCGCTTTTTTTGGCTTTTCTACTTTTTTATCAGTAACTTCTTTTTTAGATTCCTCAATATTTGTTTCAACAACTATAGGTTCTGAAACAGCTTCTACTTCTTCTATAGGCTCAGTGGTTTCTGTTATGACAGGAGTTGGTTTTACTTTTTCATTATCTGTGGCTACTTCTATGTCTGTATCTTTTTCTACTGTCTCTGTTTTCACCTCTGTTGATTTCAAGTTATTGATGGGAGTAGATACTGTTGGCTCTTTTGTATCTGTCTCATTGCCTGTAGAACCTATAATTAATGCTAGCACAGCCCAAGTTACAGCAAAATAACGTGTTGGTTTATTCAATCTTTTCCAGTAGAAAAATATCATAATATACGGAATAACAATCCAAGCAAAAATCTTTAAACCTTTTTTCATTAATAATCCCCCAGAGTTACAAATTTTGTACTAAAATTATTTTATTATCTATTTATGATAACCGCATTTTATTCTTTGATGTTAACATTTTTTAATTATTTTTCACTTTAATTAAAAAAAATCTTTATATGTAATATATTGGCATCTTTCCCTCTCGAAATATACACAAAAACAGACCTATCTCCACGATCCGAGATAAGTCTGCTTCTGTTTATTCTTTTTTACCCCTTCGTCGCTCCTGCCGTCAATCCATGTACCAAGAAGCGTTGCAAGAACATATACAACAACGTAATCGGCAATGCGACCAACACCGAGCCTGCGGCGAATAGTGTAAATTCTGTGCTTGAATACGTATTGACCAATTCATACAATCCGACCGCTAACGTCCAGTTCTCCCGTGATCGCAAGATCAGACGGGCGAAGATAAAGTCGACCCATGCACCGGCGAATGTGGTCAGGGCAATATACGTAATGATCGGCATCGACAATGGTAGAATAATACGACTGAAGATTTGGAAATGACTCGCTCCATCTAGCAAAGCCGATTCTTCCAACGCTCTAGGAATCGTATCGAAAAAGCCTTTGGCGACAAACATACCCAGTGCCGCACCAGACGTATACACCAGTACAAGTGCCCACGGAGAGTTCAACAAGTTCATTTGTAGTAAGATGACATACACTGCAATCATACTCATAAATCCCGGGAACATGCCTAGAATCAATACCAGCGACATCATCGTTTGTCTGCCTTTGAAGCGGAAGCGTGACATCGCGTAGGCTGTCAGTACCTGGAACAGTGTACCTAGAATCATACTGGTAATCGCAATTTTGAGCGTATTCCAATACCATTTTAGATAAGGCAAGTCTTTGTCTGATTGTGAACGGAACAAGTCCATATAATGCTCTAGCGTTAACTTCTGCGGAATCAATGTCTCACTATAGAGTGAATCGCCTTCTTTAAGTGAAGATAAAATAATCCAGAGCGCTGGATAAATACAGCCAATCGCGATCAGTACAAGTAAGATGTAACTGAACACCAATTTGACACGTTGTTGTTTTCTCATTGGATCATATCCTCCTCTTTAAAGGAACGGCTGCGTCGATAGTTATAGAGCGAGAATGCCGCAATAATAATAAAGATAATAATACCGATAGCTGAAGCAAAGTTATAACGCTGATTTTCAAGAGTTAGCTTGTACAGCCATGTCACTAATAAATCGGTACTACCTGCGAACGCATAATCTCCATTAGCCGGTAATCCATTCGTAAGCAAGAAGATAACATTAAAGTTATTGATATTCCCTGCAAATTGCATAATTAAGATTGGAGCGGTCTGGAACAATACGAATGGCATCGTAATATTGCGGAACTTCTGAAAACCTGTCGCTCCATCCACTTCTGCCGCTTCATAAAGATCACGCGGAATCGCTGTCAGGACACCCAGTACAAGGATCATCGACACTGGAATACCGATCCACATATTCACGAGAATAACAGTCACTTTCGCCCAAAATGGATCATTAAGCCACGGCACTGAACCCAGACCCATCATACGCAAATATTGGTTGATCGGGCCAAATTGGAAGTTCAGTAGATTACGCATAATCAGTAAAGAAATAAATTGCGGAATCGCATACGGCAAAATAAAGAGCGTACGCCACATGCCTTTGAATTTAATCCCTTTTTGTTCAATCAGTAAAGCAACCAGAATACCGCCAAAATATGTAGTGACTGTTGCCACAACTGCCCAGATAATCGTCCATGTCAGTACACCGATAAAGGTATGACTCCATGATTTGAGTGTTAACAGATTGGTAAAGGTACGGAAGCCCACCCAATCTACTAGATTTTTCGCCGGGATATGATCCGGTGCAGAATAATTCGTAAATGCCATCAATACCATAAAAATAATCGGCACGATCGTAAACACCAGTACACCAATCGCTGGCAATGTTAAAAGCAAATATGGAAATCCCTGATTACCGATCATTTTCCATGTCTGACGGAACGTATTTCCAACTTCGCCACGTTCTCGCTTTTTGCCTATACGATAAGCGTCTTTGATATTCGCAATATAAAAACATAACAATAATGCGATATACAATAGTGCTACCAGTCCATAGATCATCATAAAAATCGAATGATCTCCCGGTACATTTTGATACAGTCGTCCGACTTTTTCCATACGGGAAGGCTGATCACCAAGCGTGATCAACCCCCAGATATTATTCGCCAGACTGGTAATAATCAGATATACACTAACCAGTTCAGCGATTAGAAAAATAATGCCTTTCGCCCACTGGCGATTATACATTTGCCCGAGTCCCATAATCAGCGCCGATAAGATCGCTGCTATAAGCCCACTACCTACGCCCGTTGTTCGCTCAGGATGGATTAATACTTTTCCCATTGTTATTGCCCTGTCTCAATATTACTCTTCATTTGACTGACTAGATTATCCAGTGCTGCTTTTGGATCTTTATTGTCATTCCAGATGGAAGACATCGCTGCTTCCATCGGAGACCAGAATTGCGCCATTGCTGGAATCGAAGGCATTGGAACTGAATTTTCAAATTGCTTCAAAAATACAGTTGCAATCGGATCACTTTGTACTTGCTCACTTGCAGCCGCTTTGGTATTGGATGGAAGTGCTCCATTCATTTCAAAGTTCTTGGTCTGCCATTCTTCAGAAGTAATAAAGTCTGCAAACAATTTAGAAGCATTCGGATATTTCGTATAAGCGTTTACAAAATAAGCTTTTACACCCGAGAACGGAGTCATCGGTTTACCATTTGGCAGATTTGGATACATACCTACACCGATATTTTTAACCGATTCTTTCAGTGAACCTGTATCCCATGGCCCGCTAATATTCATCGCTAATTTGTTAGAAGTAAATAGTGATTTTTTGATATCTGCATTAATATCTGATGTTTTCAGTGGTAGAATTTTGTTCAATCCTTGAATAAATGTTGCTGCTTCTACTGCTGCTGGATTGTTTAAGCCGATATCTTTGGCATCTGTACCATCGCTACCGAATACATATGAACCGTATCCACCGATAAATGGGAATACATAGTAACCGTTACCGACTTCCCACATGATCGCAAATTTATTAGCTTTGGTATCGTTGAATGTTTTGGCAAAATCAATAACACCGTTCCAGTCTTGCGGTACTTCTTTGATCAAATCTTTGTTATAAAACACAGCGGTAGTCTCTACAGACTTTGGATATCCATATAACATATTGTCATACGTTAACGCTTTGATCGCAATTTCACTGTTACGGGACTTGGTATCTTCTTCGAACCAGTCATTTGGCAATACGACCCCTGCGGATACCCCTTGACCGATCTGATCATGAACACCAGCGAATACATCGCCACCTACACCAGCAGGGCCATCTGTAACCATTTGCCCCATTGATTTGTCCGGTCCTACTTCTGCAAAGCTAACATCTACATTATATTTTTCTTTAAATGCTTTCGCTGCTGCTTCGATAAATGTTTTCTGATCGCCACTATCCCATACTGTTAGCTTAGCGCCTTCTTCAGGAGCCATTTCTTGCTGATCTGCTGGTACTTGAGAATCGGTTGCTGCTCCCGGTGTTGTCGTGCCTGCTCCCCCACTATTACATGCCGATACCAGTAACATCATGATTAACAAGCAACTCATAATTCCCCACTTTTTGCGATTCATCATTCTTTTTTTCCTCCGCTCTATAGTATGATGGCGAGCGCTATTATTATGTACTGTTATCCAGGGTTATGTTGCCTATGTACTTTGACTATATCATTTGCGCAAACGTTTGTTCATATTAGCATATGATACCCCTTACTCCAGTCATAAAAGTCTAATAATCACCACTAAAGGTAAATGATGTTATAAGTAAGCGCTTTATCCAGCAAATCCATCATAACTGAAATATGGAAATTGTAAAAACGTTTGCACAAACAATTTAACGCCATATTCAGGCTTTTTCTAAATATAAATGCTTATATGCTATCTATTTCTCTGAAAATCATAAAATATCGCCTATTTTCTTTTATGTGATGTATATTTTGCAGTTTACATCTATATAGCATATGTTTTAACATAGATAACACAGATAGTGATGGTTATTTATATTCCAAAAACCATGACCAGGGAGGTACACATGTCGGTTACGATCAAAGATGTCGCTAAAAGAGCAGGCGTATCTCCTTCTACCGTTTCGCGTGTATTGTCTAATCATCCGCGAATCAGCCATGCTACCTCAGAAAAAGTGAGAGAGATTATGGAGGAGATGGGCTACCATCCGAATATGATGGCAAAAAGTTTGGTATCCAAAACAACCAAAAGTCTGGGCGTGATTTTGCCCAAGCCTGCGGAAGAGTTGTTTTTGAATACTTTTTTTATGGAATTAATACGTGGCATTGTGACACAAGCCAATCGAAGTGGATACGATGTAGTGTTAACTTCGGGCGCTAGTGAAAAAGAAGAAGTGGATGCGGTATCAAGATTAGTATTTGGTGGACGGATCGATGGTGCTATTTTGCTCTATTCTCGTCAAAATGATCCTGTTGTTGATTTTCTTAGTGAAAAAGAGTTCCCTACTGTATTGATTGGACGTAGTGAGCAACATGCTAATGTCCTTTCTGTGGATACTAACAATATTGAAGCCGCAGCAGATGCTACCCGACATCTGATCCAATTAGGGCATCAGCGGATTGGTTTTGTCAGTGGCCCTTCGGAATTGGTTGTATCGATCGATCGTATGAGCGGGTATCAACAAGCTTTGAAAGAAGCCGGACTTCCACTACGGGATGATTGGATCGTTGAAGGTGAATTTTTGCAGGAAAGTGGTTATCGGGCAATGTCCTTTTTTATGAATTTGCCTGAACGTCCAACTGCATTAGTCGTTGTCGATGATATTGTAAGCTTTGGAATTTTGCGCGGATTGCATGAATTGGGATATAAAGTTCCTGAAGATATCTCTATCGTTAGTTTTAACAATATTGCTTTGTCCGAGTTATCGACTCCGCCATTAAGCAGTATTGATATCGGTATTTATCATCTGGGATATACAGCTTCTCAAGCATTGATTCAAGCGATTCGTGGTGATGATCATAGTCTACTTTCACAGCGTCATATTGTTCCTCATCGTCTTATTGTACGTGAATCGTCTATGTTTTCCCCTACTCGTGCTGAATAAGTACTATCCTATGAATATGGATAAAGCGACTATACCGGATGTTCTTCATCGGGCTAGTCGCTTTTTTTGATATAAAAAGGCTGGTGGATACATACATCCAAAATCTTAGATGATGCGAATAATAGAATAAGAAAGTCATACATGAGGATATAAAAGGTAATAAATGGTTTTATTATACAAATTTACTTTTAATTCATAAAATAATTTTAAGAATTTAATGTTATTTTAAGCTACGCATCACATTTTGTTAAACTAGGCACGATATAATAACTATACAGAAACGATATCGATTCTATCCAAACTTCGTTTCTGTTGTGATAGATAAACAGCTTGATCCAATTATTTCATCCGAGGAGGGTTTACGATGAATAACGATAATAACTTATCTCTATGGATGACCCAATTTCTGTGCAGTCCCGATCCAGTGAAAGAAGAACGTATTGAACAAGCAGAGATTGAGAATAATCCAGTTCTGCTGCAAAGCATCCGTTTTCACTTAGAGCTTCGCAATCGGTATGATCTGCTTGAACATCACACGTTATAATAAAGGATGGACTATGAATACATTCAATCTAACGATTGAACGATCTCACCACAGCGATGATTCGTTCATAAGATAAACCCCTTTTCCATATCCATAGGAAAAGGGGTTTATTATGTTTAGACTTGTCTTTTCTCTTCTGTATATAAAATACGGATATAATCCTCATCTCGATTATCCATATCACCTAGATACATGCGCTCATGTTCAGGAATCGCTTCATAAGCTATCCGAAGATCTTCTTTATGCTCTTCTGTCGGATGTTCTAAATATTTATAATAACGCTTACGACAAATATCTAACAATCCCGGATGTTTGTTCAATTTTTGATAAATATCTAGTACTTGCTTGTATTTATCGGTAATATCTATAATATAACTTCCATTCACCATCACTACATCACCTAGACGATCGAGCGTAATAACCGTAGGTTCTTTTAATTCTGTAAAAAAAGTTCCGTTACTAAATAATTCTTCTAACTCTTCTATTTTCAACATTTTTTGAAAGCTGGCATTTTGACATTCTATAGTTCCATCTTTGTATACGCTTAAATACACTAGATAATTGGCACCTTCATATTTCATAAAAATAAAAAAGCCTTCTCCTGTGACGACTTTGTACCCTACTTCTGATTCTACATAAAAGTCTTGTGCATATGGAGATTGAACGATTTTGTATTTCTCGTTTTTCATTTTTTCGGCAAATGAAATCTCGTAGATGTTATCCATACCTGGATTCAGTTGCTGCACGATGTTAGTTATGTAGTCATAGTAGGTATGTGCATTATGGTTCCAAGAACCACTGATTGTTTTATAATCACCCAGACCAAAAATAGAAATTGATTCTCCATCAGGCACCTGCGGTGTTAACCATTCTAGATCGATTTTGTCACGTACTCCTTTAAGATCCGCCAGCTCCCAGCAATTCACCATTCCATCTTCATAAATATCTACATTGATATAAAAGTATTGTCCATTACGGATAAATCCCGGAATCGTCGTTCCTTCTATTGTTTTGTCTCTTCTAATTTTATGCATGAGTACTCTTTCTTCCTTCCCATATTCACTATCTTTTTTATTCATTTACAATAACAGATATCTATTTATTAACCTATTAAGTAATTGTTTAACGTATTATTAGTTATAAATTTTAGGTGATCCTATATTTTTTTTCAATAAAATCCTATAAAAGTATCTATTTATTTTTTATATAGTTAAGTAAATTATGTATTACAGTGTAGCAAAAAGCTCTTACTCTGTAAAATAATCCTAAGATCATTTGCAGAATAAGAGCTGATTGATAGTACATTTATATTGCTTATCATCGCATATCGATGTTACCTATAACATATTATATTAATCGTTATCGTAGTCGTCACTATCATTGTCGTTGTCATAATCTTTATCAACAGATAGTACTTTACCTGTAGCGGCATCAATCTCAACTGTAGCTTCGCCACCTGTAATGTTCAAGTCTACTTCATAAGTTACTCTACCATCATCGCTATCACGATCTACTTTAGTTACAGTTCCTTTAACTGCTTTTAGAGCGATTGCTTTAGCTTGTGCAGCCGTTTTAACTTTATTGTTGGCATTATTGGTAGCTTGGCTGTTGTTATCATCGTCGTCATTATCATCATTGACTACTTTTAATACTGTTCCGTTTACAGCATCAATATGAACGTCTACATCTTTATTTGAATTCGCTTTGTCCACGTCTACTTCATAATATAATTTTCCATTATTAGTACGTTCCAAATCAACACCGTCAATAGTACCACCAGGCACTTTCGTTAATGCGATTTGCTTCGCTTTTGTTTCACCAATTAACTTGCTAGTTGTTGCTGTTGTACTGTTGGAGTCACTTGAATTATTCGTTGTAGCTGCTGTAACTGTTCCCATTGTTCCCAAAGCGATTGCCGCTGATAATACACCGATACCTAGTTTTTTGTTCATCATGTGATAGTTCCTCCTAGTAATATTGTTATTGAATTTCATTTGTTCTTGCCTCTGTTATTAATATAAAGCTTACAAATGAGATGTCGATTACAATAAGATTAGAATTTGATGAGAAAGGCGATATGCTTGTTACTATTGTTATTTTTCGTTATCTGAATCGTCTGCATCATCCCATGTTACCGACATTACTGCTCCAGACACAGCGTTGATCTGTACTGTTGCTTCTCGCTCATCAGGTGTATCAATATCGACTAAATAATACGATTGACCTTTATCTTCATCATCTTCATAGTCGGTATCATCGACTTTACCTGGCACTTGAGTAAGAGCAATTCTTTCTGCATCTTTTTCTTTCAATATTAATACAGGTGCTGGTTTGGGTGCATTATTTTTTTCTTTATCTTTGCCTTTACGATCATCTTTGTGTTCGCGGTTGTCTACAGGCGGTACAGGAGCGCCTCCCGGTGGTACGGTAGCATCAGGATTTACAACACCCGGTTGCTCATTAACCTGCGGTTGGTTGTTATCTGATCCGCTGTCATTGCGATGATCATCTTCATTTGTTGTAGCAGAGGATGAATCATCTGTAGAAGACGCCGGATTGCTATTAGTGTCTGTCAATCCTTCTGAAGATGATGAATTAGTACTATTACTGCTATCATTTGTAGATTCTGTTGGATTAGTAGCTGTTGTAGGCTCTGTTACAGCCGAGCTTGATGAATTCGAATCACTGGTTGAACTTGAGTTAGATGAATCGGTATTCGTAGTACTATTTGGTGTTGTCGTTGTCGCTACTGCCGATTGTCCGATCTGTTGAATCGATTGAATCGCTCCACTATTTCCGTTTACTTGAACCTGATACATACCTTGATCTGATTGTAATTGTACTGTATAGATTCCGTTATTTAATGCAGTTTCTGTGACTTTACCCGGATATTGCTTGAGCACTACATTTTTGGCTTGTGTGGATGTTAGCGCTGGACTTGCTTGTGCGATAGACTTCCACCATAATGTCATAACAAACATCAGAATTAATAAAATAACGACTGCTCCAGCTATCCACCATCGTTTATCTTTAATTACAGCAGATAAAGTATTCGTAGATGACGGTGCTACTGTTCTATGCATCTCTCTGCGTCGCATCTAAGGATCACTTCCCCCAATATAATTTCTAATTGCATTGTCATTGTACAGAATCTTTATTAGAATTTGCTGAGAATACTGTAGTTGCCGACACAAAAATAGTCGGTAACGAAACGATCGCTGTTGTACCTTTCTTTTCTACACTTTCTAGACGTATTGTCGCTCCGATTGCATCTGCTATCTCTAACGCTAATGTCAGACCTAACCCTGAACCACCTACATCGGTACGACTACGTGCTTCATCGACCCGGTAAAAGCGGTCAAACACTTTGGATAGCTCTGCTTCTGGAATCCCTATGCCTTGATCGATAATTCGAATACATCGGCGCTGTATCGTTACAGTACCGGAATCATCTGAAGCAGGTGATTCTTCCCCAAGTTCAATCACAATATGATCTTCACTATATTTACGCGCATTGTCTAACAAAATAAATAACAATTGTCGCAGTTTGCCTGCATCATTTTGAATGACCAATAAAGAAGGCTTAGATAGCAATTCAGGTGTAACCTTTACATTGATCTGTCGTTGATACGCATTGTGGAATCGTTTGACTAATTCATCGACTTCTTCTGTTAGATTAATAGGTTCTATTGATAAGTTCCATTGTTCTTTATGCTTGGCTAATAATAGTAATTGCTCGGTCATTTCTTTCATCCGTACAGCTTCCGAGTGAATAGCATCGACAGATTCATGAAACAGTTCCGGGCGATCCATTCCTCTACGTTTTAATAGACTGGCATAACTTTCGATAATCGTGAGTGGTGTTTTGAGTTCATGAGAAGCATTGGAAACGAACTGTTTTTGCTTATCATAATTTGTCTCTAATAAATCGATCATCGCGTTAAATGTTTGACCCATTTCTAACAATTCGTCTTTCGACTTAGGATCTAATGCTAATCGCTTGAATCGTCCACTTCGCTTAATCTCACTCATGGTTGAAGTCATTGCTCCGATCGGACGCATAATAATTCGTCCCAAAATATGACCGGATAAAATGACCGGAATCATCGCAATACCTGTAACAGTAATCAATACAATCCGTAGCACTTGTAAGTAATTTTCCGTCTGATGCAGGCTTTCGGTTACCTGCACATTGACTACAGAACCATCTGTCCAGATAACAGGAATGGATACAAATACATATCCATTGGCTTGATACGTAATCTTTTCGGCTTGTAATTCTTTGCTATATGTGACCGTACGTTTACTTAGTTCTTGTTCTGAAGAAGAAGTCACCACTAATGAGTTATTTCCTTTTTCAGTGACGATCCGAATCATACCATCTACAGGCACATAGGCACGAAGCAATTCAGCCGTAGTCATTGATCCTGCAATTTGTCTAATATTATCTGCTGTTTTATTTGTTTGCGATTCGACTCTTACCAATTGTTCATTAATCGATAGACGGCTAAATACGATATAGACGAGCAGATTGGTCAAAATAAATAACAACGCAAATAAGACCGAAGAATACAAATGTATTTTACTTCTTAGCTTCATCCGGTATCCTTTCTTCTAACTGTTATCCTTAATTACATATCCTACTCCGCGAACAGTATGAATAAGTTCCCGCTCAGGATCTTGATCTACTTTTTTGCGGACATAACGAATATAGACATCAACTACATTGGTATCTCCATAATAATCATACCCCCACACAGCAGTCACAATCTGATCGCGGTTAAGCACTTGACGTTTATTTTTGAGCAGATAAGCCAGTAAATCAAATTCACGCGGAGTAAGTTCTATCTGTTGTTCTCCTCGGATCACTTCTCTTGTTCCTTCATTCAGCTTGAGGTCAGCTACTGTTAACCATGTACCATCTTCATTGTGATCTGTTGTAGCCGAAGACTGTGGACGCTGACGTAGAGCGGCTCGTACACGAGCTAATAATTCTTCAATCTGAAAAGGCTTGGTAATATAATCGTTAGCTCCCAAGTCTAAGCCAGATACTTTATCTTCAACAGAACTTTTGGCAGTTAATAAAATAACCGGTGTCAATCCACCCATATCACGAATACGTCTAAGGATTTCGATTCCATTCATTTCAGGAAGCATCACATCTAATAAGATCAGATCATACGTACTTTCTTGATACAAATCCCATGCTTGCGCTCCATTATAGGCTTGTGAAATATCGTACCCTTCTGCTTCAAGCTCAATCTGTAGCAGTCGAGAAATTTTATGTTCATCTTCTACGATTAAAATATGTTCTTTCAATCTCTGTTCCTCCTTGTTGCTGTATCTACTCTGTTTTCACTTATCCTTTATCATAACAGACCATGCTATGTTCACGAAATTCAGTTGTTGCGCTAACTAATAACCAAATAAAAAAAGATACTTGATACAGCAAGAGAAATCATTCTCTATAGCTATATCAAGTATCTTGTAATCTTATTGTGAAAATAACAATGATAAAATCATAAAATGAAGAGTTTAAGAGTTTTTGTTATCTATAAGCATATCTTTGATTAATCCAATCTGACCGATAATAGATTCAGGATCATAATAAGAGAATACATCATACGGCAATGTATAGACATGACCTTTTTTCACTGCGGGTAAGTTTTTCCAGAGTGAGTTATCCAGTACTGAACTGATATCAGCTTGTTCGGTCTCATTGTTAAAACAGATAAAAATATAATCAGAGTTCGCATATTCAGGTAATGCTTCTAATGAAATATCTTTAATTTGAGCATCACTATCAATCACTTCTTTTTTTACGATATCTAAAGGTTTTAATTGCAACGCGTCATAAATAGCATATCCACCGCGTCCATAATTTTCACCCAACACAGCCAATTTTTTGCCACGTACATTCAATAATGTCGCTGTTTGTCCCGGTTTTACAATATCTTTGATTTGTTCGCGGGCTTCCATCGCTGTCTGATGATAACGATCTAACCATGCTTGTGCTTGTTGTTGTCGATCTAATAATTTGCCTAATAATTGAATCTCTTCTTGAGGATTGTGATATGCCGTATAAGGAATATAGATCGTTGGCGCAATTTTGGAATATTCATCATACTTTTCAACATCAAAATCATTAATAATGATTAAGTCGGGATTTAGCTCAACTACTTTTTCTAAAGATGTAGGTGTACCGATATCTGCTATGCCTTTTTCTTGCTCTTTCAAAAATGGACTGCCCATCCACCATTCTTTGTTAGCGCCTACTGGAGTAATGCCAAGTGCAATTAATGTACCATGATAATATGTGGATACGACTCGCTGTGGATGGGTTGGAATCGTAACAGGCCCTTTTGCAGTCTCTACCGTTCTTGTAGAAGCTGATGTTGCTGTGTTGGTAGCCTCTACAGATGACACTTTATTATTGTTACTACAAGCTGCAAGCAATACTACGGTTAGCAGTAATATCGTATACGACATCATACTTTTTCTTATCTTTATCCAATAATTCATAATTTCCCCCTGATATTTAATTGATAATCATTATCAGTTGGAATCATATCAAGTTTAATTTAGAACGTCTATGCACAAACATGATCATTTGTTATGACGATCATGATGGGAACTGTTGTAACCACAACTGTAATTGAGCTTCAAGTGAACAAGGATCAAATCCATAAAAAATATTACGATCCATCATATACACTTGCTTGTTCTGTACAGCTGGTAATTGAGACCATGCTGCTGATTGTATAACAGGTTCGATCAGCGCAGCCGTTTCCCCTTCTATCGGATAATGAATCACAATCATATGATCGGCTGCATACTCATTCAGTTCCGAACTTTCAATATGCTGACAAATGATATGCTGATCGATAATACGTTCTTGTACGATTGAAGGTGGCTGATGACCTAACTCTTGATAAATAAGGGGCCCGCCCATACTTCGCTGATCCCCGTATACATATATTTTTTCGGAGACAATTTTGTAAATGCCTACAGTCTGATCAGATGGAATATGGCTTGCTAAATATGTTCTCGCTTGCTCTACTTGATCATCCCAGTCATACAACCACTGCTCTGCTTGCTCTACTTTTCCTACTTGTTCAGCTAACCATAGCCATTGTTGCTTCCAATCATAATCGTCAATTCGAATCGTCTGTAAAGGCACATATTCCTCAAGCATTTCTTTACCTGCATTGTCTTGATAAGCAAATACAAGATCAGGCTGTAACATATTCATAAGCTGGATCGATTGATCTAGATCAGTATGCAGAATATTCATAGTACTGAGATCAAGCTTACGATGATAAATGTCCCATTTCCATGATTCAAGGTAACCTGCTTGAGGAACGATATTCAGATGCAATAACATGGCTGTAAAAGGATAATTCCATGCAGCATACCTCTTTTTAGCAGATTGATACTGCTTGGGTGATAAAGCAAATAACCGTTTGAACCGTCGACTAAAATAATGCTCATCCGGGTATCCATTACGTTTGGCAATTTCACTGATACTTGCACTAGAATACTGCAAATCTTTTTTAGCTATATTCATACGTAAGCGGTATACATACTCGGTAAAAGAACAACCTTTATACTTACGAAATATTCTTGAAAAATGTTCAGGTGTAATTCCTAATTGAGCAGCGATAATATCACGACGAATCTCTTCACGATAATGCGTTTTTACATAATGAACAGCTTGTTCGATCAGTGTCAGATGGCTGGCTTCAGTAGCGACTGACTGATCATTCCATATCAGATGTAGCAATTGGTAAAATAATAACTGACTATAGATCTGTTTTTCTACAGACATTTCTTTTGAATACTCGGTCAGCTCTAACCATTCTTTGCATAACCGCTGAATTTCCAAAGGCGAATGTGTCGCAATAATAGAAGGTAGATGCATAGTAGACCAGCTAGAAGAACTGGGATCATGAGATGTAAATATTAATTTGAACACTTGCAGCGGTTGAGAAGACACATTATACAGAAAGACACCACTTCCAGCAGGGCAAAATAAAACTTGATTGGCATGGATCGGTAAGCGGCTACCTTGAATCTGTGCTTCTGCTTGTCCTTCTTTTACAATAATAAGAGTATCATGTTCAGCTACCATCCATTCTTTAAGATGTGCTGGTAAATAAGTCATAATCGTCAATGATAAAGGAACCCATACTTGATTGGATAACATATGAGTCTGTTGCTTGTTCTCCTGATGGGATAGTCTATTTCCTTCTACAAATGGATATGCATTTTCTTTTAATTGACGGGTGATCGTAACCACTTCTTCATCTGACAATCTGCCTATGTATTTAACAGTACGATGTTTATTTTTGCCTTGTTCGTCTCGATAAGATTCTACAATACGATAATAAGTATACTGTTGCCCTTGTTTGTGTACGGTTTGCTTTTTCAAAAACATGATCTACATTCCTTTCATTTCAGGACTACAAGTTAAGGACTACAGGGTGTAATAAAAGTACCTCAATCTAGCAGGTACTTTCATTATCACTATACTATTCAAATGTAATTAACACTTTTATTGTCTTTTCCCATTATAATTAACCGATAATTTTCTGGTAACTTGCAATATCGAGACGACGACCGAATTTATAACCGACTTCACGAAAATGTGCACATTTCTCATAACCATAACGTTCAAATAAAGCGATACTGTTTATATTTTCGGTACAAACTGTGGCAATCAATACATGAAATCCACTATCGATACCCGCTTGTTCGAGAAAAGAAAGAGATTTGCCACCTAATCCTCGTCCCGTCTGTCCGGGCTTGAGATATACAGTGACTTCTGCGGTCACATCATATGCTTGCTTATTTTTGTGTTGAGTCATCAGTATGTATCCAGCAATACCGGAGCTAGATAAAGAAGACGCCGATTCAGTATCTGAAGACGATTCATCTATAATCACATATGATTTGTAATGAGCAGGTACATTCATAATCTGTGCGTGCATCTGTTCTAGTGATAACGTCTCTGTGTGAAAAGAGACTGTTGTATGTTCTACATAATGATTATAAATCGATAGCACTTCAGGCAAATGCTGTTCTTCGATCGGTTCAAATCGAACGACACTCATATTAATGTACGCCTCCATTTACAAAAAATAATGCATTATTCGTTGAGGGCCTGCTAATCCTATAGGACGATGACCCAAATCTTTAAAACCTGCAACCGTATAAGTATGTTGCGCAGCGAGATTACGTTCATTAACTGCTAATAATAACTCATGGATAAATGGAAAATGGTATCTAACCCATGCTGGTAATAACTCCATCGCTTGTCTGGCATACCCTTTACCTTGATGTCGAGAATCGATCAATAGTGCTCGAATCAGCATCACTTCTGCAAGTAGAGTATCTGTATAATCATCGTAATCCAAAATGCCCTGTCCTGTATGCAACACAAAAAAACCAACCACTTTACGTTCAGCTATAATTACTATCGGATAACGCTGAGGATCAGTCAGCGCTTCTTCTAATGAATCGACAGGTAAAGCTGTAAATTGAAGTTGTTCTTCTGGCAAATGAAATTGAGTCAGGTCTGCAACATATTCAGGACGATATAATGTTAACTCTACTGTAGTAGAAATAGTCATAGAACAAACTCCTTTGATCAGGTAAGCGTATTAATCAGCAACAATAGCATAGATTTTGGCATCGTGAAATCTACCTTTTACATATAAGTTTTTGCGCATTAAGCCTTCATACTTCATACCAACCTTCTCCATCACACGAGCAGAATTGATATTATCCGGCATACAACGTGCTTCAATTCGTACCAACTTCATCTGATTCCAGCCAAAGTCAATAATGGCTTCCATCGCTTCCGAAGTATACCCGCGATTCCAAAATTCTCTGGAAAGCGCATACCCTACTTCTGCTTTGAAATGCTTGGTGTTCCAATTAATAAATCCCATTGTCCCGATTAAGCGACCGGATTCTTTATGTTCAATACCCCATTGAGAAACAGCACCTTCTGCATATTTCCCTAGCAAAAATGAAATAAATTGTTTGGTTTCTTCTATCGATTGATGAGCGTGCCAGGTTACATAGCGAGTGACTTCTGGATCGGAAGCATAAGCATACATGTCTTCTACATCATCCATCGTAATCGGACGCAAAATCATTCTTTCCGTTTCCAATACAGGCAGTTCTCCAAAAATATCTTCAATTTTCATATGTATCTGCTCCTTTGATTGAAATAGGTTATATGTATTTTACCATATATGTGCTTCAAGCGTGATTACCAAATCTTGAATAATAATATACAAAAAAACCGCCCTTTAGGACAGCTTTCATTAACATTATAATAAGAATGAAATAATAAGAACTGGTCTTTATTAACTTCGATATCCGTGGCGTAGATCAGTCGCTGTAATAATACCTAATACACGTTCTTGCTCCGTAACAATAATACTATCATTGCGGAAATATTCAGCACGTTGTTCTGCTTGCAGTTGCACATCACTTACAGTAGCTCTCACATCCACGATAAGAGGTTTTTGAGTCATTAATTTGACTACACGCTGCATATAGAATCCGTCCATTCCTGCACATCCATTAACTCGAAAGAAAAAACGGCCACACATCACCAACCCTACCGGACGATGTAGCTTATCGCATACAACAATACTTTCAGCTTCTGGATAACTGAACATAACTTTCAGTGTCTGTTCACATGTCTGCTTGGTTGTAACATGAGGAGCACTACGAAGAAGATCGGTCAGGGTCAATGTCTCTTCAGGTTCATGAGGCGGTTCAGGCATAGTAGCTGTCTGCATAGGAGTGACTTCATATTTCTTAACTTGTCTCAGTAAGGGCTTCAGCATCTGACTAATCATGATTGATCGCCTTCTTTCTGTAATAAGAGCTTATGTTTATCCTACTCTTCTAAGATTAAAGGCGATAACGAATCATGTGAAATAGATGTAAATCATAGCTAACTAGACAAAGTTATTTATCGTTTAATGTCCACTGATCACGCCAGTTGAGTACGATAGATCCATCATCAGCAATCTCTATCGGTAACCAGATATAACGTGAGTCTTTGAGATTATCTTTTTTCCAGCGATCTCCCATATAAATAAATGTACCAGGTGCTCCTTCTACCGGAAGAATGTGTGTACTTTGAGAATCAAATGTTGTTTGACTCGCAGGTGCAAAATTTTTCAAAGGTGCCCAGGGGCCAAAAATATGATCTGCTACTGTATACTTAGCCACATTCGGGTCCCATCCTGTTGCTCCTGATGTCACCATATAATATTTGCCATTGTGCTTGAACATCGCAGGTGCTTCACGTTGCGCACCCGGGAATACACGTACATAGTCTTCACCATATACAGCTTGATACTCTTGATCACGCTCTACGTTGCCTTCTTTATGCCAGCCGGTAATATCAGTATAAGAATCATTTAATTTGGAAATATATATCGTCAAGTTCTCTTCACTGGAATAGACGAGATATGCTGTTCCATCATCATCTTTAAAAAGAGTCATATCTCTTGCCATACCGGGTTGATCCGGTTGTCCGTTATATTCTGCATCTTTGGGAGCTCGATCCATACGATGCCCTTCTCCATAGACAAAAGGCCCTGTAGGTGAATCAGATAATGCATACCCCGCTTGAGCTTTGGCATAGTTCGCTGTCGATGTAGCACTTGGCCCGTCAGTATGCATCCACATTACATATTTACCAGTTTTCTCATTATAAATTACTTTAGGACGTTCTATAATTCGGTTTGTTCCAATATCATTAAGTATGTTAGCCGTATCTTTACGTCCAGCATATAGCTTAGAAATCAATGGATCATTTGTAAAATCATCTTCCGATTCAATCGCTGTCAAAGCTAACCCTTTATCCTCCCAATTGTAAAGGTCTTTGGAAGCATACACATGAACACCGCGAGCAGGTAGATATCCATTTGTTTTATCTTCTCCATACCAGTAGTAAGTCTGATCTTGCTGGTTATACAGTACGCCTCCACCATGTGCTTGAATAGGTACACCGCTGGTATCATTCCAGACTGCACCGGGCGTAAATGACGTATTGGCAGCTATATTCATTTCTGATGGAGTACTAGAAGTTGCCGCTGAAGACATCTGTACAGGCATGATGAGTGAAGATAATAATACTGACCCGCAGACAAGGGGTACCCATTTTTTCCTTGTAGACCATAGATTCATAACGTTGCCTCCTTTTATTTTGTATACGCTTACAAAAATGAATAAAAATATACTCCCCACATAGGAAGTATATTTTCTTATTGTAGTAAAAACCATTTTTTAAGTCAAATATACAATAAAAGGAATATTTAAATTTTCAATAGTATGGTGATACTCACTATCATACATAGCTCTATTTGAAATAAATTAACAATCAGTTCCCGATTGATAAATCTTACTTATCCGCTGTCCATATCTGATATCGTTTATCATCATTCCACATATTATTGAAAATGGTAACCCATTGCTCTGCTAAATTAGTATCATGGATAGCCACTAATATTTCATCATTTTCTTCACTCGATTCATCTGTGTAATTAAATGATCCTACTGTTGCTATTTTACGATCAGCAATTAGCATTTTTTCATGCATTTTGCCTTCAAATGTATTAATTTTGATGATTGCTCCTGCATCCACTAAGGCTTGTAACGCTTTGATCTGAGATTTTTTTTCTACTTTTGTTTTGTCTGTCAAAATACGCACTTGTACACCACGCTTTTGCGCTTCTACTAATGCTTGAATAATCGATTCACGTGACAAATTATAAATCGCTACATCCAATGTAGCTTGTGATTGATTGATCAGATTTATAATCAACTGATCGGGCTTCTGCCCTTCCGAAGTAAATACATAATCAATTGTTGTGCCTGCTTTTGCTTTGGCATCTGTGGAAGCCGATGGAGAAGATTCCATATTTGTAGAAGAGACATAACCGGAGTTCTCATGTAGTGGAACAGAATAGACTTCAGGAGAGATCGTTTTTGACGTATTGGAACATGCGCTTACTATCCATACTGTACTCGTCAAAAGAATACCTATCAGACAGAATTTGCGACGTAATATAGTCATAATTTGCAAAACCCTTTCTTTGTAAAACAAATTCGTTCTATGCTCATCCTTATCATTGTATTTGTGAGCGTATTGTTATGATTGGCACCAAGGAGACTGCTTTTACTGCAATTTGCCAACAAATCAATACATTTTATTATAAACGAATGATCTTTGTAATCAAAATTGCACCAGAATATATCCTATAATCTGGATATCATACAGGAGTTCACTCTCTACAACACGAATAGTATAACCATCCTGTACAATTTGGAGATGATCATACAATGATTAAAGGAATAAGTCAGGCTGGATTAGGTTCTATTTCAACAGAGGAATTAGTACGTTCTGCTCGTAAGTATGGATTCGGCGCTGTAGATATCAATACAGATACACTAATTGCTGATCATGGTTTGGAAGGAACACGTCAATTGCTGGAAGATCACCATGTTATCGTAGGCTCTATCGGTCTACCTGTAGAGTGGCGTCAGACCGATGCTATTTTTCGTGAACAATTAACATCACTTGCTGTCACCGCTTATCATGCTTCTTTGCTTAGATGTAAATCTTGTTGTACATATATTTTACCTGCAACAGATGAATTGCCTGCTACCTACATGGCACAAAGTATTGTACGTCTGCGCCATATTGCCTCGATCTTAGATGCTTACGGTATTAGACTGGGACTGGAATTTGTAGGCCCGCATCATTTGCGTACTGCGTGGAAGCATCCCTTTATTCACACGGTTGCAGATACACTCACAATGATTGATGGGATCGATCGTAGTAATGTTGGCTTGTTGGTCGATGCTTATCATTGCTATACCACTGAATTTACAGCAGATGATATTCGTCAATTGCGCGCAGATCAGATTGTCCATGTGCATATTAATGATGCCAAAGACGTGCCACTTGATCAAGTTCTCGATAATGATCGGCTATATCCTGCTGAAGGTGTGATTGATCTGCCTGCTTTTCTACAGGCTTTACAAGATATCCGATATACAGGCGTGGTCACGCAAGAAATTCTAACCCCAGAATCTCCAACAGATTCGACAAGTTTATTATGGGAGCGTTCCCAACATGGATTTGATCATGTATTTCGTAACATCTCTACCCTTTAATTAGATATTGATTGTTAATGCTTCATACCAATAGCAGACGATAATATATACAAATAAGGTAGACCACAAATAAGCCATACGTCAGACTTCTTATGCTTATCCTAAGAAGTCTGACGTATGGCTATAATGAACGTGCAACAATCAAATTATACTATGTGCACTAATCTGTTATATTAACTCTGTTGCTCTATCACAAAAAGACTATACTCCGCATATCCTATCGTACCTTGATCTTGATCTGTTGATTGGACTATTTCACTGACTTTGTTAAGATCAACTGCAAATATCCCTACTTTGGCTCCGACCCAATGCCCTGGATGAACTGATGCTACATATGGAATATCTACAAAATTCGTACCGTCCAAACTATAGCTAAACTGAGATTGAGCAGCATGCAGAATCGAGACTGGAATCTGATCTTCTCTCGCATCACTGATCGGTGCCAAATAATGGGCTGATTCATTGTCTAACCATACCGATACACGCATATAGATAGGATTAGGCATATACGTTTGTGAAGAAATGGCTTCCAGATCATCAAGTATAGTATGCCACACTTCTTGTTCTACAGGATGCTCTAGCTCTTGTCCATCTTCATCTTGATAGGTATAACCTCGGATCAACGATAATCGATATTGTTGCTCTGCATTCTTCTCTATCGCTAAATACGTATATGTTCGTCCAAATAATGTCATTCCGAATCGTTCGGTAACAGATTGAGGATAAATGTGTATACAGGTCGTTGCTGTAAAATCTGTCGAAGGTAGTTTTTGCAATAACAATTGAGGTGCTTCATACAATAACGCTTGATCAGTCACATTTGCTAACTGAGAAGGAAATGAACAAGCATATAATCGTATTTCTTGATGTTCATAATCGGTAGCATACCAGTCTGCTTGAATATTAGCTTGCCATTGCCACTGTAATCCAAATGCCATAGTCGCTTTACTGATAAGTTGAATCTGTTCATCATACAATGAATAACGGGAACTCAAGGAATCTTCAGATGCTGTCGATGGAGGAACAACAGGCATACGCCACGTCTCCACAGGCTCGCCTGCTGTATCACCTGATTGATATTGCCCGATAATCGGCCACCCATCACTCCACTCCATCGGTTGAAGATGTGTAATCCGTCCATAAGCGTATTTATCTTGAAAATGTAAAAACCATGACTCTCCCGCTGTCGTCTCTACCCAGCTTCCTTGATGAGGGCCATTGATATGACTATTGCCTTGCTGAAGTACAATTCGATCTTCATAAGGCCCAAAAATATGCTCCGAACGCAACACGACTTGCCAACCATGACTGACACCGCCTGCAGGAGCAAATATGTAATACATGTCTTCTCGTTTGTACCATTTAGGCCCTTCCATAACTGGATGCACTAATCCACCATCATAAATGATCTGCCCTTCCCCTTGAAGTTCACGACCATCTGCACTCATACGGAATACTTGTAACTTACTTCGAATCCCTGTACGACTATGAGCAAAAGCATGAACAAGATACCCTTGACCATCTTCATCCCAAAATGGACATGGATCGATCCACCCTTTTACTTTTTTCAATAAATGCGGTGCTGTCCATGGGCCGGTTGGTTCTTTGGCAGAACACATAAATATCCCTTCATCTGGTGTGCTAAAAAATACCCAAAAGCGCCCATTGTGATAACGAAGACTAGGTGCCCATACTCCTTCTCCATGTCTGGGTAGATCATAATCAGACGATCCTTCAAGAAATTGGAGCTCTGGCAAAATATAATGAATCAATTTCCAATGCACAAGGTCAGTAGAATGAAGTAACGGTAATCCCGGAACATGCGCAAAACTAGAAGCAACCATGTAAAAATCATCACCTACTGCTATAGCATCAGGATCAGAATAATCTTCATGAATAATAGGATTGTTGTAAAATGATTCATTGGGACGTAAGCTCATCTTTAACTTCCTCCTATAATCTATTTTGTTAACGTGTTCATTTCTACTTCTATCATAACCTGATTCTGTATTGAATTAAAAGTATACGCTTACAATATAAGTTAAAAGATATATTTTTAATTACAAAATAAAGAAGCAGTTCATTGAACTACTTCTTGTCTTTATCCTTTTAAAGCCTTTTGCAAAGAATCTTTCATCACTTCTACAAAGTTATTCCGCTTTTCTTCAGACAACTCTAGCAAAGAAAGATAAGGATTTAAGTCCTCTAATTCGACTAGCAAGAGTTCTCCTTGTTCATTTCGGCAGGCATCAATTCGCTGAATACCCCAATGGATATTATTCCATTCAATAAACCGTTTAGCAAAATGCAAGTCTTTATCAGTAGGTGTATATTCTTTTAATTCCCATCGCTTGTCTTTATCAGGTGCATAAAGCGCATATTGAAATTGTTTGTCAATAAAATAAAAAGAAACTTCATATTCAAAATGGATCAATGGCTGTATTAATGTATCTTTTGAATGAGCCTTCACTTCTTCAACCAGTTTATCTTTTTCAACAAACTTCAATCCAACTGAATCTGCTCCATCTTTAGGTTTTATAATGTACATATGCCCGTGAGGAAGTTTATCCAAATGATCAATAGTATCAATAGTCGGTATAACAGGCAATTGAGCATCTGTTAATTCAATCAAATATTCTTTCCCATTCATGTCCGCTTTTCCATCCAACGAATTATACGTATTTAAATGTTTAGCAATAACTCGTTTACGAAATGCTTCGTATTTGACTTTAAAATTAGCAATAGGACCTGCATTTCGAAAAACGATTAAATCTGCATGATCTTCAAATGCTTCAATATCTTCGGGATGACAAATAACCAGATGAAAAGTTTCTCTTAATTTTGAGGTTAAAAACAAATCTTCTTCATAATAGTTTCTTCCTTTGGCAGGATAATATAAATCAGTCACAAACAATATTGTATGTATGATCATCACACCTTCCTTGATATATTTTTGGGTATAGTGAACTTCTCACATATTCAGAATACAGCCATTTTAGTAGTTAATACCGGTTTCGTCAATTAAGGAACTTTGCGCTCGAAATAATGGCGTATAAATAAAAATATCTTTATTTTATCATTTTGATTGACTTCATTTACATGGTTATCATTCACCATACAGCAACTCATAGTACAGCTTAACAGACCGCTCAAGAAATAGAACAAACAGGTGGTACAGTTCTTGGAATCAAGGCTGATATTGCCTATGAACAACATCCGAGCAAGTGGCTAATCTTGTATTTTTCTTACTTTCTGATCAGGTATCTTAAATTAGCGTTACAGATCTGATCAAGCATCTCATATTAGCGGTACAGAAATGTATGTAGAGGGTACATAATCATTACTTTCTTAATACAAAAAATATTAAGTACATCCTTATGTACTATTTAAAGTACAAAAAAGCGCCCTGCAATAAGCATGTGGCGCTTTTTTTATTTGCTGTAGATGCAAAATATGATGTTCTGTTACTTAAGCATATGTTTAGACGTACGCGTTACGTGTATAAGACAACAAAGATTCTACATTAACGATCGGAATAATTTTGCCATTCACTTCAAAAGCATTTGGTAAAATATCGCGACTATTTGCTTCTGGATTTTCTTTTAATTCGGATTCTTCTACAGTTGCTGTGTTGTCTAACTCATCTACCAATAAAGCAACACGAGTACGACGAAGCAAAATCATTTTGTCTGTTTCTTTAGGTTCTTCATAAGAAACAGCTAGTACTTTACGCAGATTAACCAACGGATATAATGCTCCACGAATTGTAATTAATCCTTCATGCCAATCTTCTGAAAATGGCAATGGTGTTCCTTTTTTAGCAGTTTGAATTTCATCAATTTCATTAAAGTTAATAGCGTAAGCTTGACCTGCTACATAAAATACGATCAATTCGATTTTCATTATGATTAGCTCCTCGAACAATATAATCTGACATTTGCCTATATATATACTTTATCGACCAAATGGTTCATATTCTTTACTACTTTCTTGATCTATCTACATGTACGTACATTTAGCACTGAAAAATAACGATTGCAGACAAGTATATGATCTAATTTGATCAATATTCTTGAAATATGTTTAAATAAGTGCTACTATTTAGAAAATTAGTGTATGTATCAGTTTATTATTAATGTTTATATAAACTATAAATGTACGTACATATTTTTAATATTAAATTTGTAAGCGTTACCTGAAAAGAAATCAGGATAATGCTATACCTCACTTCAAGGAGACGATATCATGACCAACTTACCTGAATTCAAAAATCCGATTGTGGAGCAACGTGCTGATCCATGGATCTACAAACATACAGATGGATATTACTATTTCACTGCTTCTGTACCTGAATATGATCGACTAGACGTTAGACGTGCTCAGACGATTCAAGGATTAGCAGATGCTCCTGCGGTAACCGTATGGCGCAAACCAGATCAGGGACCTCTTAGCAACTTAATCTGGGCTCCAGAACTTCATTATATCAATGAGAAATGGTATATCTACTTTGCTGCTGCTGATGTACCTGAACCAGTGAATGGTACGTTTAATCACCGTATGTATGTGATCGAGACAGATGCGGCTAATCCTTTAGAAGGTCAATGGGTTGAAAAAGGACAGGTTGTTACAGCATGGGAATCTTTTGCTCTAGATGCAACTACTTTCCAACATCAAGGCAAATTGTATTATGTATGGGCACAACGCGATTATGATATTCCGGGCAATTCCAATTTATACATTTCGGAAATGGAAAATCCATGGACACTTAAAGGAACATATACGATGTTGACCAAGCCAGAACTGGATTGGGAAGTGATTGGTTTCCTTGTAAATGAAGGGCCAGCTGTACTTAAACGCAACGGTAAAATCTTTATTACGTATTCTGCAAGCGCTACCGATGAGAACTATTGCATGGGTCTACTGACTGCTGACGAGAATAGCGATTTGTTAGATGCGAACTCATGGCACAAATCACCACAACCTGTATTTACAAGTGCTGCTGAAAATGGACAATATGGCCCTGGTCATAATAGCTTTACTCGTACAGAAGATGATCAACATGATGTACTTGTCTATCATGGACGTAATTACACTGAAATTACAGGCGATCCGCTATACGATCCTAACCGTCATACACGCGCACAAGTGATTACATGGAATGAAGATGGTACACCGAATTTTGGTAAACCTGTTCCTGATGCAGGATTTGTTCGTTCATAAATAAAGACTTTGTTTGATTTTAAATACAGATGTTCTTAAATACAGATTTTGTTCTTTTATAAATAGAGACAACGATATGGATACGGAGATGAATGAATCATGAAGTTAAACAATATCAAATTACCAAAATGGAATTTTTGGAATTTCGGCGGATTGTTCTTTTTCTACTTTTTAATCTGGGCGGTTGTTCTTGCGTTCTTACCGATCTGGTTAAAAGAAGAAGCAGGACTTGATGCTAGCCATACTGGACTTGTCTTTTCAGCGATTTCGTTAATTGCTTTATGTTATCAACCGTTTTTCGGAGTGATCTCGGATAAACTAGGATTCCGCAAAAATCTATTCTGGTTTGTTGTTATTGTTGCTTTATTTATGGGACCTTTCTTCACCTTTTTATTTATTCCACTTCTTCAATATAATATTTGGGTAGGCGCGATTATTGGCGGTATTTACCTAAGTGCTGTGTTCCAGGGTGGCGTTGGGGTTGTCGAAGCGTATATTGAGCGTGCAAGTCGTGCAAGCTCTATCGAATATGGTCGTGTACGTCTGTTCGGTTCGATAGCTGGTGCTACGGCAACATTAATCGGTGGAATGATGTATCTGTATAATCCAATTAGTATTTTCTGGTTCGCTTCTTGTTCTGCGGCTGTACTAGGGATTCTATTGCATACAGCCAAAGTTGATCCTTCTGCGAGTGCAGCAGGTGTACCTGCGGATTCCAACGAAGCTTCTAGTGAAATTACAAAAGAACGTGTATTTTCGATTTTCAAACTCAAAAACTTCTGGTTCTTGTCTCTACTGATTGTCGGTACAGCCAGTGTATACGATGTGTTCGATCAGCAGTTCCCGAACTATTACAATCAATTTTTTGCATCGCCTTCATTAGGTACACAGCGCTTTAGTGAACTGGTATCGTTACAGACAGCAATAGAAGCGATATTGATGATCTTTATGCCATTTATTATTAACAAAATTGGTGCTAAAAATGGACTACTGTTATTCGGATTACTTACATTTGTACGTATTTTTGGAACCGCTATCGCAACAGATACTGTCAGCTTATCATTGCTACGTCTGATCGCTGCTGTTGAAATGCCGTTATTGTTAGTATCTATCTTCAAATACATTACAAGTGTGTTCGATATTCGTTTGTCTGCTACGATCTATTTGTTAGCGTTTAACTTTGCCAAACAAGCGGCAATCGTTGTCTTTTCAAGTATTGCAGGTAATATGTACACCAGTATTGGTTTTCAAAATACGTATTACTTCTTGAGTGCTATTGTATTATTAATTACGGTTATTTCGATCTTTGGACTATCTAATGATAAAAATAAACGTGAGCCTGTAGGAAGTGTTACACCGAAGCAAAACAAAGAACGAATGGTAGCTGTACCTAAAGTATAATGTAGCTTGATAAGCAGTATATGTAAGCGTTATTAGTAAGCGTCATCAGAACGATATAAGTTGTTGATTGTAGATATCATAATACAAAAAAGCCTTTCAGTATTTTACGCTGAAAGGCTTTTGCTTTGTACATATATTTATTTGCCTATTCCTACAAAAAGGGTTGAATTAAAAATAGATTTTGGTACAATATGGATTGGTTATGTGAGCAATGCTAAATGATTTCGATAACGATTTAAAGGAGTCTACTCGTGAACAATGTAGTGAAAGAACGTTGGTATGCTGTATTGGGTATTGCTATTGTATTTGGTGGTATTTTTGTAATTAAAGCATTCAGCGGAGATCTGTAATTTGAACTCAACAATAACGGCGTAATGCCAGCAAGATGGTAAAGCAACAAAAAGAGCTTAAACGATGCCGGTGAGCAATCACCCACGACATTGTTCAAGCTCTTTTTGCTTCTCTGCTAACTTCTATATAGCGTATTCTTTCACTTCTATATAGTATATTCGGCTTACCTGCTAATGATGGCTCCAAATTCACTATAAGTGCAGAATCAGTCTAACACTCTTCACTACTTATATCTGTTATCTATTACCTGATATAAGATTAGCTTAATTTATACAATAATTCACCAGAACGTGTATTGGACTGTGTAGACGATTGAAGATTATTGTAATCATTAATATTGGTTACGATAACAGGTGTAATCGTCTCATAGCCTTCTTCTCGCACTGCTTTGAGATCGAACTCCATCAATAGATCGCCGATCTTCACAGTCTCTCCTGCTTTGGCATGTGGTGTAAAATGTTTGCCTTTTAATTTGACGGTATCAATTCCGATATGAATCAACATTTCGGTGCCTGTATCACTGACAAGCCCGATAGCATGCCCGCTTTTGGATACAGAGAACACTGTTCCATTGACAGGTGATACGATTCGTCCTTCTGTTGGTTCAATCGCTACGCCTTTCCCCATAATCTCTTGTGAGAAAGCAGGATCATTTACAGCGCTTAGTGGCTTCACTTCGCCGGCAACCGGACTGAAAATATCAGCCGCGATAACTTGTTGTACAGCAGGTTGATGAATATCGATCACATTGGATGCTGCTACAGTATTCGATGCTACAGGAGTACTGTTTACTTCATTTGCTGTAGCTTGAGTCGTTTCAGCTTCTTCGGAGCTTTCTTTCACACCGATAAAGTAAGTGATCGCTGTTGCAGATACTAATGCTATCAGACCACCTAATAACGCATAGATCAATGTACTGATGGATGGACTAATAAATGCCGCTACACTTGGTAGACCTACTAAGCCTGTAATAACATATGATTTTACATGGAAGATACCCATAAATGCTCCACCAATAGCTCCACCGATAAGAGCAGCTATAAATGGCTTTTTGAATTTCATATTGATACCATACATCGCAGGTTCAGTAATACCCATAATCGCAGTTAAGCCTGTAGAGAAACCGAGCGATTTGGTTTGAGCATTTTTGGAACGAAGTCCTACACCTAGTGCTCCACCTGCTTGTGCCCAGTTCGCCGCGAACATCAATGGAATAATAAAGTCATATCCTAATGCTGTAATTGAACCGATAACGATTGGAGTTAATGCGTAATGCATTCCTGTAATAATAAGCAATGACATCGTGCCGCCGATCAGAATACTTGCGACAATCGACATATTTTCAAATAACCATGCAATACCTCCAGATAACCCACTACCAATAATAGAACCTAACGGCCCGATAGCAATCAATGTGAGTGGAACCATGACCAGCAATGTAACTGTAGGTACGACTAGCAATTTGAGAGAAACATGCGTATAACGATCTACTGCTTTCTCAACATAAGAAGCGATCCAGATCGCAATAACGATCGGAATAACGGTAGAAGAATACGTTGCCGCAACTACAGGGATGCTGGCAAAAGTCACACTTTGACCTGAAGATAATAATGCTGTAATCGTCGGGTGCATAATAGCTGCTCCTAAGGCTGCCCCGATATACATATTACTGCCTAGCTTACGAGAAGCACTAATCGCTAAAATAATCGGTAAGAAGTAAAATGCTCCGTCTCCAATCGCCGATAAAATAATATACGTCGAACTGGTATTCGACATCCAGCCTAAAGCAACAAGGATCGCGACAATCCCTTTTATCATTCCTGCGCCTGTTATCGCTGGTAAGATCGGGGTAAACATTCCTGAAATAAAATCAAACAGTGTACTGATCGGATTTTGTTTCTTTTTCGGCTTGGTTGAAGCTGTCTCTTCTAGCTGACCTGCTCCTGGAATCTTTTTCACTAATTCTTTGTATACATTTGCTACTTCATTTCCGATAATAACTTGAAATTGTCCTCCATTTTTCATAACACCCATAACGCCCGGCGTTTTTTCCAATTGAGCTTTGTTAGCCAGATTATCGTCATTTAAGTTAAAACGAAGTCTTGTCATACAATGTGTCACTTGATCAATATTGCTTGTACCGCCTACCAAATCCAGTATGTCTTGCGATAGTTTCTCTTTATCCATGTTGTCTTTCTCCTTTTTATATAGGGCGACTGAACGATTAAGATACAAAAAAACCTAAATGTCTATAAATGAGTCAGTCTATACTGACAGTACATACAATACGTGTACCGCATATTGCATGGTCATCTATCCACATTCAGGTTTTGCCTAATTAAAGTCACAATCCCATTCGTTGGTGTATTTATTTGTATCGGTCGGTTCAATGATCTACCCTTCTGATCTTTCTGCATGTTCTGCTTTGGTAATACGTTCGATATGAATTGTCAGATATAATAATTCATCTTTAGAAAGAGTACGCTGATGAATTTTGCTTGTATACGATTGAATCTTTTGTGCACAAGCATAAGCATTAGGATATTGGACTTTGACCATATCATGTAGAGGATTGTCGCCAGAATCGCTGACCGTATCATGAAGTACACGCTGTGCAAAAAACTTCAGGTGCGTCAAAAAGCGGAAATAACTTAGTGATTCTTCATCCATTTCAAATACATAATGTCTGGTCACTATGCGTAGCACGTCTTTGACAATATTAGTCATACTGATCGTCTCGCTCATCTCGCCGTTTAATTGCGAATTAACGAAATGCAGTGCAATAAATCCACCTTCATCTTCAGTCAGTTCCACACCTAATTTATCTTCAATCATTTGCAGAGCTTTCATTCCGATTATATATTCTTTGCGGTATAACTTTTTGATCTCCCAAAGAATTGCATTTCGAATCTCTATCCCTTGTCGATAACGTTCAATCGCAAAATGAATATGATCGGTTAATGAAATATAAATACTATCATGCAATTTGCTACCCAGTATCGTCTGCGCATATCGAATAATTTCATCTGAACAATCTACGTATTCGATGGGAATGTCTGATAATAATGTCATCAACTTTTGTGAGACTTCCCTATTTTCGAGCTTGAATACTTTTTCTACTTTTGTCTCATCCACCAGATCGCCGGGGTGCTTTTTAAAACCTATACCTCGCCCCATAACAACCATTTCCTGTTCAGCAGGATTGATGACAGTCACAACATTATTATTCAGAACTTGTGCTATTTTCATTCCCATCACCTTTTACTATCAAAATAGTCAAAAAGGCAAAACCAAAAATGACTTGGAACGTCAATTTCGGTTTTGCCTGAGTAAACAGTAACAATCCGTGTGTTTTTGGTTTTCTGTGAATCCATAGTAACATAGCCTTAAAACGTTAGCAATAGTTTTTTGTAAGCACTTACTTTGTGGTGATGTAAAAAGGAATTTTCAAGCTTACTTTTCGATCAATTCAAACTCTGCCATTTGTACTGCTTTGGCACTTGATCCGATATACACTTTAAATTCACCAGCATCCGCTACCCATTGCAAGCGTGAATTACAATATTTAAGCATTTCTTCGGTGATTTCAAACTGTACTTGAGCAGTCTCTCCTCCAGCTAAAGTCACTTTTTGGAACCCTTTTAGTTCTTTAACAGGTCGAACAGTACTTCCGTATAGATCCTGAATATACATCTGTACAATTTCTGTTCCTGATACTGAACTTGTATTGGTCACTTGAATAGTCGCTGTGATGGATTCAGAACGTTGCATCGCTTGACGATCTAATTCTATTGCTGAATATTCAAATTGGCTATAACTAAGCCCGTATCCGAAAGGATATAAAGGATCATTTGGGCCGTCCAAATATTTAGAAATGTATTTCTCATGTTCATTTTCAGCTGTTACAGGTCTACCGGTATTAAAGTGGTTATAATAAATCGGTACTTGACCCAATTGCTTCGGAAAGCTCATCGTTAACTTCGCAGATGGATTATAATCACCGACTAATACATCAGCGATTGCATGTCCGGCTTGTGAACCCAAGAACCATGTTTCTACAATACTATCCATATGCTCTTCATACCAATCCAGTACTAGCGGTCGTCCATTGGTGAGAACAAGCACAACAGCTTTACCGGATTGCTTCGCTAATTCCACGATAGCTTCAGCTAGTTTTTGCTGTGGTTCAGGAATCGTAATATTCATACGAGACGCGGCTTCACCAGACATATCACTATTTTCACCCAATGCTAACAAAATAACGTCTGCATGTCCGGCTACTTCAAGTGCTTGTTCTACTCCACCTGCAATCGGTTCGTTCACTTTGGAACCTTCACTGTATAATAAACGATCTTCTTGGATACCTTTGGCTTGTAATCCTTCTAATAAAGTAACAGTATCTGCTCCATATTTAGAAAACTGCCATGGCCCTAACAAATCTTTGTTATCACCAAAAGGTCCAATTACAGCAATACGTGCGCTAGATTCAGCAACATGTAACGGTAACGTCTGAGCTTCATTTTTGAGTAGTACAATCGATTTCTGTGCCAACTCACGACTCGCTTGAAGATGATTCTCGTTAAAGTGATATTCCACTTCTTTATCAGGACGTACATAACGGAAAGGATCATCCATAATACCGATCTGATATTTATATGTTAAAATGCGTCGTACCGCATCATCCAATTGTTGTTCTTGAATTTTACCGTCTGCTACAAGTTGGGGTAAAAATTGTTCATACGTCTGAGATACCATTTCGATATCCATTGTCGCATTTAAGGATAGACGTGCAGCTTCACTGCGATCTTTGGCAACACCATGTGTATAAATTTCTTCGACTGCACCATAATCAGAGATTAGAATACCATCGAACCCTAATTCATCACGTAGCAAATCTTTCAAAATAAATTCACTAGCTGCTATAGGAATCCCTTGATAGAAGTTAAACGCATTCATCACAGATGCTGCTCCAGCTTCAAGTCCAGCCTGGAACGGAGGCAAATACAGATTACGCAACATCCATTCTGAAATATCAACCGTATTGTAATCACGACCGGATTCGGAAGCACCATAAGCAATAAAGTGTTTGAGACAAGCAATCAATGTTTCTTTATCAAATAAGCTTGCGCCTTGAAACCCTTCTACTTGTGCTCTAGCAATTAATGAACCTAGATAAGGATCTTCGCCTGAGCCTTCGACTACACGTCCCCAACGCGCATCACGCGCAATATCAACCATGGGTGCATGATTGTACGTAATTCCTGTAGCTGTGGCTTCTTTGGCTGCAATCGCACATGCTTCACGAATCGCTTCAATATCCCAACTGCAAGACCATGCGAGTGGCACAGGGAAAATCGTTTGGAAACCATGAATCACATCGGCGTTAAACATCAACGGAATACCCAAACGCGATTTTTCTACTGCTGTTTTTTGCAATTCAAACACACGACTACTATTAAAAGCACCTAGAATGGAGCCTGTACGACCTTGCTCTACAAGCACATCTGCCGATTCGGCTTCAATATCGCCACCAAAAGCAAAATCAGAAGCCATACACTGACTCATTTGCCCGATTTTCTCAGCAACGGTCATCTGTCCAAGCAATTGTTCTACTTGAGCTTCAATATCTTCTGCTGTGCGTTCGACAACATTATTTTTATGGTAAGGAGCAACCACGTTGATCAATTCTTCACTCAACGACTGTCCTCTACCTCTTGTACCATCTAACTTCATCACACCTGTAAAAGGCAAAGAGATAAAGCCTGTAAAGCAATCTTCTTCAAAAACCATTTCAATCGTAGCTTCGCCTTCACCATGTGGCAAAACGACTACACTTCCTGTTGCTTTTAGCGTATTGCCTTCTACATGTATATGCTTGATATCCAAAGCAAGTGGTAATGGCTCCATCTGTACCGTTAAAGAATAATCTTGTGGTGTTGGCTTAGGAGACTCTTGCTGAACCTCAAATAAAAATTTCCATTTGGATGATTGTAATTGTGATGTACTGTTCCATATTCCTATCATTCGTATGCCCTCGTTTCCCAATGCTATTCTCTATTTGTGTTGTATCGCGATCTTATCTTTGCTTTATAGGGATCGCTTTTGTCTACTGCTTTAATGTAAGCGTTATGACATTATATTTATGGTATTATTCCTATTTTTTTAGTAAAATAATAAATACGTTATCATTAGTATCTTATGCATAGCGTATTTTGAAACGATAGGAGTTGCACAATCATATGAACACAACCTGGCTGAATACCCTTAAATTTATAATAAAATGCTTACATATTGAATATCAGGTTCCACTCTATATTGTGGATCAACAAGGTGCGCTAATTGAAGAATATCCTGCACAGAACTTCAATCCTTTATATGCTAGTAAAAGCGAAGGGCTTGAGCTATTAACTCAACATATTCAAGGACATTACCCACTGATTCATGCAACGAATTTTGTAGAGCAGTATCTGATCGTACCTTTACCTGCTCAGCCTACGGTTCAAGCTAATAGTAATGAACCTATAGATCCTGCTTCATCTCATCCGTTGCCTATGCCAGAGAGTACTTCTGTCGATATCGAAGGCGCTCTGATAGCGGGGCCTTTTTTCAATGCGATTGTACCGGAAGAGTTAATCAAAGGCATTATTGTAGATCACCAATTGTCTTTTCGTCAGCAAGATGAAGTATGGGCATTTTACAAAAATGTGCCACTGATCTCTAAAGAACGTATATACAATGCAGCCGTTATGATTTATTTTATGTTATATCAAAAAGAATTGGATATCGCCGAATTGATTCAACATAATTTGCATATTCCTGCCGCTTCTATACATCGTGTTCATCTGGACTCGATTCCACATCTGTCTTCGTCTACCTTACTGTCTTATCACGAGGAAGCCGAATATACACCACCTGATCGTTATCACCATAATCCTGAGATGGAACGTATCTTTCTGCAATATATAAGAGAAGGTCGCAAAGAAGATTTAATTCAATGGGAATTGGGATTTCCGACAGAGAAATTGGGAGTACTTTCGAAAAAAAGCTTGTTACGCAACGAAAAGAATCTAGGTATTTGCTCGGTAACGCTGGTCACACGTGCGGCGATGGATGGCGGAGTGAACGCCGAAATTGCTTATACATTAAGTGATTTTTATATTCAAGCAGTCGAAGAATGTGAAAATCCAGCGCAAGTGCATATGACTACCCAGCGATGCAATGCTGACTTTGTCGATCGAGTGCTGGAAGGTCAGAAGCAACGATATTCCCATGAAGTCAATCTGACACGTCATTACATTTTCAGCCATCTGTACGAACCGATTCATCTACAAGATTTAGCGAAAGAAACGAAGCTGAATGCGGATTACCTATCACAGTTATTTAAAAAAGAAATTGGGTGTTCGCCTGTTGTCTATATTCAGCAACAACGTATTGATGAAGCGAAAAAATTAATCAGTCTCTCGCATTATTCGTTAGCTGAAATTTCGACGTTGTTGCAGTTTCATGATCAGAGTTATTTTACGAAGATTTTTAAAAGATACACTGGGGTTACACCGAAGCAGTATCAGAAGAATCGTACGGGTGGGGAGCGGATGGGTGTGGGGGTGTTTTGAAATGTATTGGTGTGGGATGGTGTGAGTTACAGCGCTCCGGGTACGTTATTGTTCTTGTCGTCGCTTGTTGCAAATAGATACTTTGATTAACCGCTTTGCGGTAGGTATCCATTTACAAAGGCGAGCGCTTCGCTCTTTCAGAACAATATCGCTCCCTACGCTCAGTGGAATTGTGTAACTTTATCCTATGTACGATTAATAATAGACATTACATTTGTGATCATCGATTTGTAATCTTCTTTAAAATTATTTAGCATTTAAAATAAAATATGCTTTGATCGATAGACTGATCTTTATAAGGTGATATTCTCAAAATTGTTCTTTTTGAATCTTCCCATTATTACTGTATCGTAATACTGACCATTTGCTAATAACTTATCTTTTTTCAATACTCCTTCTACTTTAAAACCCATCTTTTGATATAAATCAATCGCTTTTTAATTGGTTTCAGTCACACTTAACGTTATCTTTTCAATATGATTATTATCTCCCCACAAAATAGACTCATGTAATAAATTTTTTCCTATTCCATATCCCCAAAAATCTTTTAACACGCACACACCAAATTCTATTTTATGAGCAAATCGTTTAGGCGTATTTCCTGTACATCTAGAAAATCCGACAATCTGTTGGTTAACTACAGCTACTAAAAATAAATGAATTTTACTCTTATGTAGCTTAACCCGTTAACAACAAACTTTTTTAAATGAATAAATAGATATGTTCCCCTTTATCATTTTCGTTGAATTAAATATTTTCTTAAAGTATATAAAAAAATACAGTTCAATACGCAACTTATATCTTTCAATCGTTTATTCTTTTTTGGAAATATACTCTAACAAATCCCCTGGCTGACAATCTAAAGCTTCACAGACTTTATCAATCACTTCTAAAGATACATATTCATTCGTATTTAACTTTGCCATCGTAGCAGATGAAATACCCGTCATTTTAACCAGTTCTTGTTTTTTGATCTCTCGATCTATTAATAATTTTTGTAATTTTTTATAACTAATCATAATATTCCTTTCAATAAAGCGAAGTTTTATTTAATTATAAGCAGATATATTTTGTTTATCAAAATAAAGTTTGATTTCTCACATCTAAATAATTTATTATATTAAAATAAAGTTCAACTTGTTAAATATTTATATGTAAAATTAAATGTTGGAGGCATAAGTATGAATAACTTAATTTCTGATTTTGATCAATTTATATCTTTACGTATGGAAAATATAGCTTGTCAAGAATTAAACAATGTCTGCGTCTTTTTGAACAATTAAGTTCTATTATTGAAGAAAATGGTTTTTCTATATTAAAGGAATATGAACAAGCTTCTACATTAGTTCAGGGTATGTCTGAACGTATCATGTACTATCAAGGTTTAAAAGACGGGTTCAAATTACATCAAGAATTATGGAACTCTGAATAACTATTTTTTTTATATCCATTTCTACATACATTCAAGACACCGATTTAGCGAAGGAAAAGGAATGATCCGTAAGAAGCGTAGCGTTCGCCTTAAAAGTTTCCGCAAGAAAACTACTTCGTAAGCATACACTAAGAATAAATATTTACTGCGCAAGCAGTTGTTCAAAATATCCATTCTTAACAGCGATCGAGAGGATCATCCTTTGACGTAGCGATGTCCATCCATCCTCATAAAAACTAAAATAATAAAATGCACTAACTAAAATTTGCGTCCACATAAAAAAGAAATCCTCCCCACTATCATAATCATCCGCAGACAATCACAATACCAAGAAGGATTTCCTTCATTTATGCTTTATGTTCAATTGAGTCAAGCTTACCCACGATCCACAGGTTTGATTTTCCAAATCTCTGACGCGTATTGCCCTATTGTCAGATCACTAGAGAATTTACCAGAATGTCCGATGTTATGAATCGATTTTTTGAGCCACTCTTTACGATTACGGTAAGCGAGATCAATCTGAACATGCGCTTCCGTATAGGCTGAGAAATCTTTGAGTACAAAATACTCATCATTCATATCGAGAATCGAACGGTACAAAATATCAAATTCATTATTATGATTAGTAAATGGGCCACGCTCAATCAGTTGATTCATGACTTCTTGAATCCGTGAATCACTGTTGTAAATATCGCGTGCATTGTAGCCACCATGTTGATAATAGTCCATCACTTGATCTGCATTCAGTCCGAAAATAAACATATTATTATCGCCTAACATTTCATGCATCTCTACGTTAGCACCATCCATCGTACCTACAGTTAGAGCACCATTCATCATAAATTTCATATTCCCTGTACCAGATGCTTCTTTACTAGCGGTAGAGATTTGCTCGCTCACGTCCGCAGCAGGAATAATCTTTTCAGCTAAAGAAACGGAATAATTTTCTAAGAAAAAGACATTCAGCTTGTCTTTCACATCAGGATCATTATTCACTACATTGGCTACACTGTTAATAAGTTTGATCGTACTTTTCGCTAAATAATAACTCGGTGCCGCTTTGGCTCCAAAAATAAAAGTACGTGGCACTATATCCAGTGATGGCATTTCTTTAATCTGATGGTACAAATGGATAATATGAAGAATATTCAAAAATTGTCGTTTATACGCATGCAGACGTTTGACTTGTACATCAAAGATCGAATCCGTATTCACTTTGACATCATATTTTTGTTCAATATATGTCGCCAATTTTTGCTTATTATTGAGCTTGATCTTAGCAGCACGCTCTTGAAAGCTTGCATCTTCACTGTATTTCAAAATGCCGACCATTTCTTGCGGATGAGTAATCCAACGCGTACCTATTGATTCACTCACTAACTGTGATAACTCAGGATTCGCATGCATTAACCAGCGACGATGAGTGATACCATTTGTTTTGTTGTTGAACCGATCTGGATACAGTTCGTAGAAATTTTTCATCTCACGATGCTTCAAAATATCGGTATGCAATGCGGCTACACCGTTAATACTATGAGTACCGGCTATCGCTAGATGTGCCATTTTAACCTGATCGTCGAAAATAATAGCCATATGCGCTACACGATCTGGATCGTCTGGATATTTATCCATAAGCAGACGGCAAAAACGAGCATTGATCTCTTCGATAATCATATACACACGCGGTAACAGTTCACGCACCATATGAGTTGGCCATTTTTCTAAGGCTTCGCTTAAAATTGTATGGTTGGTGTACGATACAGTCTTAGTTACAATCTCCCAAGCTATATCCCATCCATATCCTTTTTCATCCAGCAAAATACGCATCAATTCAGGAATGACCAATGTAGGATGTGTATCATTGATATGAATTGCTATCTTTTTCGGTAGCTCTTCATAGCTAAGCCCTAATTTATCATACGTACGTAGAATACTTTGCAGACCAGCAGAACAAAGGAAATACTGTTGCTTCAATCGCAATAGTCGTCCAGCATATTGAGAATCATCTGGATACAAGAATTCGGAGATCGATTCAACCGAACGATTGTAATCCAGATAGCTATAATAGTTGCCGCCTGAAGAAGAACCACGACTTGCCATTTCACGCATGGGTTCTGCGCTCCATAGACGAAGTGTATTCATGTGCGAATTCTCTCTGTTACCTTTGTATCCAATAACAGGAACATCGTAAGGAATAGCCCATACCCCTTCATAATCATGAAGTGAAAAAGTAAGCTCTCCTGCTTCTTCATGAACTTCTACATTACCGCCAAAGCGAACTTCCACTTTGCGATCATCACGACGAACTTCCCATTCGTTTCCTTTTTGCAACCAGTTGTCCGGTAATTCTACCTGATTGCCATCAACTATTTTTTGTTCAAATAGACCGTATTTATAACGAATCCCGCAACCATGTCCTGCATATCCAAGAGAAGCCAATGAATCCATAAAACAAGCAGCCAGACGACCAAGACCCCCATTACCTAGTCCTGCGTCTGCTTCTTGTTCTTCTATTTCAGAAAGAGATACCCCTAAGTCTTCCAGACCTTCTTGCACAATTTCAAGAACACCCATATTGAGTAGATTGTTACCTAGTAGACGACCTATTAGAAATTCAAGAGATAGATAATAGACTTGTTTTTCCTCATTATCTCGAAATTCGCGGTTGGTTGCTGCCCATTCCTTACCGGCAAATTCTCGGATCATCCGACTCAAAATCGTATATACATCTTCACTTGATACTTCTTCCAACGGTTTTCCCAACTTGGAAACTACATTATTCTGAAATATGCTTTTGAATGACTCTTTGCTCGTAAACAACAGGGCGTTCCTCCTCTATTCTAATTCTGATCTACATTTAGACGGAAGTGCTCTTCGCTGTAACATATGGTTTTTTCACATCACCGATCAATGTACGATCTCCTGAAATATGAACATCTTTATCCAAGATCACATTTTCCAATACAGCGCCTGCTTCAATCGTACATTTCTGCAAAATAACTGAATTGACAACACGTGCGCCTTTTTCGACTTTGACACCGCGGAATAAAATACTGTTTTCCACTTCTCCGCCAATAATACATCCATTCGCTAACAAAGAATTAGTTACTTTAGCACTTTCCAGATACTTGGTCGGTGCTTCGTATTTAATCTTCGTTTGCACAGGTTTCTCATGAAATAACTTCATGTAGTTATCAGGGTTAAGTAAAGCTAGACTATTTTTGTAGTAGCTTTCCACTGAATTAATCACTGCATTGTAGCCTGTATATTCATAAGCGGCAATTTTGAGACCGTTCGGGTTATGTTGAATCACATCACGGAAGAAATAGCTTTTGCCATGAGCAATCGAGTAACGAACTTGATCCAAATACAGAGCTTTATCCATAATAAAGATTTCTAGATAAATATTGTTATGATCACGCTCATGATGAATACCTGATACATAGCCATTCTCATCTACTTCTACACGACGACAAGGGCCATGTTCTGGCTCCAACTCTGCTACTTTTTTGTAGACAACTGTAACATCTGCACCTTTTTCTTTGTGATATTTGTAGACTTCATTAAAATCTACTTTGTTCACATGTTGGGTGCCGCTATTGACGACAATATCACCAGAACTGCGATGGAAATAATCCATATTATTATGAATATGTTGCAGATCTCCAAGTGAAGTATCGGTTGGATCATGCCAATCCGGTGGCAAGATGAAGAGTCCGCCCCGTTTACGATCCAAGTCCCATGGTCTACCTTCACCCAAATGATCCATTAAAGAACGATATTTACGACGAACAAATAGAGCAATATCTTCCATACCTGCATACATCATATTTGACAAAGCAAAATCGATTAAACGATAGCGTCCACCAAATGGAACGGCTGCACCACAACGGAAATATGTTAATTCATTTAGTTGGTCTAATTCATGATCCAGGTTGATAACTCCTACGAAGCCCTTCATTCCCATCACCGTCCTCTTTATTATAATGACTCATTCGTTATTAGTAAGATTTCGCTCTCATCTTCACGATCTACACCAATTTGCTTACCATCTGGCAATATCATACCATCGTCAATAATCGCGCGGTGGATACGAACATTTTTGCCGATTTTCACATTAGGCATAATAACCGAATCAGTAATCACACTACCTTCGCCTACTTCTACACCGAAGAATAGAACCGAATGATTAATTTCACCATGGACAATACAACCTTCGTTAATGATGCTATCACTCACTTTAGCTTCAGGCGCAATATACTGAGCAGGCTGATTCGGGCTACGTGTGAAGATACGCCAGTTCGGATCATTCAAGTCCAATTCTGGATGTTCAGATAACATATCCATATTGGATTCCCATAGACTTTGGATTGTACCCACGTCTCTCCAGTATCCTTCAAATGGATAAGCGTATAATGTTTTGGCATCATCTAACAATAACGGAATAATATCTTTACCAAAGTCATAAGAAGAGGTCGGGTTGGTCTCATCTTGAATCAGATAAGATTTTAGAACATCCCATTTGAACAAATAAATACCCATAGAAGCAAGTGTACTTTTTGGATGTTCTGGCTTTTCATCGAACTCGTAAATTTTAAGATCATCATCTGTATTCAGCATACCGAAACGGCTAGCTTCTTCCAGCGTGACATTAACAACAGAAATGGTGCAGTCTGCGTCTTTTTCTTTATGGTAATCCAGCATTTTGCCATAATCCATTTTGTAAATATGGTCACCGGATAAAATAAGAACATGTTCAGGATCGAATCTTTCCACGAAGTTTAGATTGCGATAAATCGCATCCGCTGTTCCTTGATACCAGCTACTGCCTTCTTCGCGTTCATGTGGTGGCAATACAAATACTCCACCATTTTTGCGATCCATATCCCAATCGTTACCAACACCTATGTATGCATGAAGGACCATGGGTTCATATTGCGTTAATACACCTACTGTATCAATACGTGAATTGGCGCAATTACTAAGAGGAAAATCGATAATGCGATAAGTACCGCCAAAATAAACGGCTGGCTTTGCCAGAAATCTTGTTAAACCTTTGAGTCTTTTGCCTTGACCTCCGGCAAGCAACATAGCTACTACTTCTTTCTTACTCATGGAAAAGCCCCCTTCATGTGATTGTCATATAATTTGTAGAGACATGTAGCGCCGAGAGACGATGCCATACAATGAATACTTTATCAATAATTGCTATCGATAAAAGGAAGGAGACCGTCCATCAGGATATGTTGCTCAAAATACCACTTAGAGATTTTCCTTAAAAACAATACCTGCTATGTTTTGTACCCGACAAGCTTCTACAAATTCAGAAGATGCTACAATCAGACTGATATCTTCATTCGAACGCACCAGTCCATGACCTTTGAGTCCATCCGGTTGAAAAGCAACCGAGATATAATGAACAGGGCTTCCATGAATTCCTGGAAGTAAAGGAACATGAACCGATTCTTCTACATCCAAGCAATTGATAACAGTCAAGATATTAAGTACTTGAAACCCGTTAAGCGGTTCACCGTTAACAGTGACTTCTGCATCGACCAATTGTACATCTTTGTCAGCATATTGTCGGATAACGCTAGCAAGTCTAGGTCCCACTAGATCGGGTCCATCGCTCATAAACCAATCAAAATGCATTAAATGATTAAGATCGATATCTCCTTGCAAATGGAACTTTGGCGTCTTCGCCCAATCTCGTTGAGGTGTGCCTTTTTTGAAGCTCAAATGATCCGGTGAATCATTGAAATTGTACTTAAACCAGTAACGATCCGGATACACATTTGCTGGTGACAGGATATAGCACATACATATCTCTTCCTTTCGGGATTGGCAGACCATTCCATACTATAGTAATGAATGATGAATACAACTCATTCCTTGAATATAGTATCTATTTCTACATACGTAGCTATTGTCCCTGCTTACCGCTTATATTAACTTACCCTTTTATGCTCTGTATGTGAAAATCGTTCATCTGCCAATCTCCCGGCAAAATATATATACCCGAAAATGTTCATTTCGCCCCTTTTAAGTCATTACGATTTTGTTACAGACTGGTATAATGTTTATTTTATACCAATTCTGATCCACTTGGATACTGGCAAATAAACCTTTGCTTTATTTCAAATAAGTTGCTGCTATTTCACTGATCGCTCGATTAGACTGCGTGATCTCTTCTCGCCTTGGGATCGGTTCCCAGCGCTTCACATCATCTAACCATGTTTGCGGCAAAGAGACAGGACTTTCTGCTTGCCAATGATCTAACCAGTCTTGAGGTAACGGTAACAACGGATCAGTATGAAGCTGTTGCAGTAGTGGATGATTGCTCATTTCAAGCCATAATAATGACCATGCTCTAGGTACTACTCTCCATATATCGTATCCGCCGCCTCCCAGCGCTACCCACCGTCCTTCACACCACTGATGAGCAGCTTGATGAATCATACGAGGCATCTCCTGATAGATACGCATAGAACAATGCACATGAGACAATGGATCAAGCGCATGGGCATCACATCCATGTTGACTAATAATAAGATCGGGCTTAGCGCGTTCTAACACTTGATTCAACGTCGTCTCAAAACACTCTAGCCATGAATCGTCTTCGGTATACGGTTCTAAAGGTAAATTTACAGTGTAACCAAATCCTTCACCTGCACCGCGCTCTTCTACCCGTCCTGTACCGGGAAATAAATATTTACCCGTCTCATGAATCGAATACGTAAAAACATTTGGATCAGTGTAAAAACACATCTCTACACCATCTCCATGATGCACATCTGTGTCAATATAGAGCACTTTAGCTCCATACGTTTCCCGTACATGAGCGATTGCAAGTGCGGCATCATTATAGATACAGAATCCAGCGCCTTTCTGTGGCATAGCGTGATGCAGTCCACCCCCTAGATGAAGAGCATGAGTCGTCTGACCTTCCATTACCATCTGGGCAGCAGTCACCGAGCCAGCAGCAATCGATAATGCACTCTGGTGCATCCCTGCAAAATACGGCGTATCCCCTTGATGAAGACCGTATTGGAATGCACGATCAATAGCCTGCTGTGAAGGATGCTCCAGACTTAATTGTTTGACAGCTTCTACATATTCAGGAATATGCACTTGTTGTAACAAATGAGAATCTGGCAATTCGCCAGGCACAAAGATTTGATCTACAGATAAAGCATTTACTTGTTGTAGTAGATCACGAGTAAGCGTTAATCTACGCTGGTCAAATGGATGATTCTGATGAAATACATACTTCAAGCTATCAGGATGATATACATATATTGCTTTATCCATACATCAATTCTCCTTTCTGTGATTGAAATTCAATACATAAATCGTTGCCGAAATCGTAGGCGATCAAATGCTTCGACTGAAGATTGCGGTACATATTTTCCTACACGTACCATCAAGCAATTCGCTGGATGAGAACAGATTTCAGGATCATCGGTTGCGAACCAGACCATATCAACATTTTTCATTAACTGCTCCATCATTTTGCGATAATCCCAGACGTTTAGCCCTGTATTCTCAAGATCCCAATGCCAGTAATACTCTGTGGTAAATACAATCATTCGATCAAGTTGTTCTTCGCGAAAAGAAAGTTGTATCAACTTTTTGGCTAGACCAAGTCCACGGTAATCATTCGCTACTTCAACCGCTCCAAGTTCGATTAGATCCTCCATATTGCCTTCCGACCAGCGCTCATATTCATCTGCATAATGAAATGTTACATATCCGACAATGACCTCGCCATCGCAAGCCATAATAATGCGCCCTTCATCCAATTCAGCAATTTCGATCAATGCTTCCCATTGTTCGGCTGGACGACGAAATGCGTCTAATTGAGGATGCATTTTTTTGGTGCGAATATGTGCTGGCGATACAGGTCCTTCTAGTTGTAACGTGCACCGAGGAGACACAAGTGTTTCCGATTGTGGAATTTTCAAATGCTCCATACTGGGATTCCTTTCTTTATGGAAGTATTCAATATTGTAAATGAGATCGTCTACTTTTATGATAACGCTTTCCTTATGTTCTTATTATACTGATTTTCAAGGTAAATGTATGTGTAGCTATGTAGATCAGAAAAAAACCTTCTCATTATGCGAGAAGGTTTTGATTTCTATAGATCAAGTTATAATTTAATTTTCAGTAGCCAAGCTACGGCTGGAAGCTGGAGCAGAAGATTTGGGTACATTGACGCGACCTACAATATATTTACCAATCTTAATTCGGTTTAATAGATTAATAGTCACGTAAGAGCAGAGCAATCCTCCTACAAACAACAATGGAATCTCAAAATAGCCAAGCGATACAGCAAACGTCTCGATCGCTATATCCATCATTTGTAGATAGAACCAATGCAATAAATAGATCCCAAATGAATACTGACTGACAATTGATAATACAGCCGGCATTTTGGTTACATTACGAAAAGCTAAAAACAATACGAAAATTAACAAAACTGTAAACAAAATCATATCCATACGCTTCGATCCAAATCCGAAGCTAGCATACATATTGTTATAAATAATGATGGCTAACGATACAGGCAAGGCTGCGTAAATCCAGACTTTGTATTTTTCGATATATTGCATAAATGTTTGATAATGTTTACCACAATAATAAGCGAGAGCAAAATAAAATACCCAACCTGTAAATGGCATCCAGTATCCTCGATCCCAAATATAAGCAATATACTGATTGCTACTAGGCGGTGCTACCAGATTAAAGAAAGCGAGATACGCTACATTAATAATAAGAGCTATAGCTAGAACCCACCGCGGATCAAAACGGGCAATATACTTATTAAACAATTGATGAAGAATATAAAATTGGAAAATAACCAGTACAAACCAGCCATGATAAGCTCCGAGCATATTGTAGACCACTAACTTAGGAATCGACCATCCATTCAATACACCAGACATCACAGCATAAAATACAGCCATACAAGCAAAAGGAATCAAAAGAAACTTGATACGTTTGCTATAAAATTGCTTCGGTAACTGATTAGGATAAGAATAAGCAAGAACCAATGCTGAAATAAATACAAAAGTCGATGTTCCAAAAGAAAGAAGTCCAGCTAGCGTCCATAGTCCAAACTGAATAGCACCCTCTGTACTTTCCCCTGTTGTAAATTTAATCGAATGCAGTAATACAACGCTCATACAAGCGATCGCGCGAATCAAGCCTACTTCGCTGATCGTTTTTTTAGTAGAGATCGCGTTTGAATTCATTCCGTTAATAACCTCCTTTTCAATTAACCATTCCTAAAATGCTCAATGATAGCGTGTGACATCTCTCCTTACTTTTGGTTCAACTGTAATATTAGACATAGAAATATAGATCAAAAAGAAGATGATTATAGTGTGTTATTATTCATTTTGAATTACTATGTTTTTATAAAACAGTTTAATTATTCACTTTGAATCATTTTCATTCGTTATATATTACTACAAAGTTGTCATAATTTATAGTTAAAATGTAAATTCATGATTTTTTTCATGATTATGATGCAAAATAAATTGTAAAAAAAATAATATTTCGCTATGCTATACTACAGGAAAATATAAAATTGAACAATTTGTGAAATCGTAGTATTGTTTTTTGTAAGCGCTATATATGGTAATCGAAACACAAGATCGTATCTCAATAATCATGGAGGTCATTATGGGAAAAGATAACGTGGAAATCATTGCTGTAGAAGCTACACAAGCCAATATGATGGATTATGAGGAAGCTAGTCGTTCTTTTGACTGGGCAGATGTAGAAAAAAGATTCTCCTGGCATGAAACGGGCAATATCAATCTTGCTTACGAAGCGATCGATCGTCATGCTGCTTCAGAACGTCGTGATCATATTGCTTTGCATTATAGTGATCCTGTACGAAGCGAATCGTATACCTTTGAACAATTGCGTCAACAATCGAATCGAGCTGCTAACATGCTACGCAAACTAGGCATTGGCAAAGGAGATCGCGTGTTTATCTTTATGCCTCGTACTCCTGAACTGTATTTTACATTGCTTGGTATTATTAAAATTGGTGCTATTGCTGGGCCATTATTTGAAGCCTTTATGGAAACGGCTGTGAAAGATCGTCTGGCAGATAGTGGTGCTGTAGCTATCATCACTACACCCAAATTAGTTGAACGGGTGCCTAGTCACGAATTACCTGAACTTCAACATGTCATTCTTGTTGGGGATGAGCAAGACATTACAGCTCCTTATATTGATTTTGCCAAAGAAATGCAACAAGCTTCAACAGAAGCAGAGATAGAATGGGTAGATCTAGATGATGGTCTAATCCTTCACTATACTTCTGGGTCTACAGGCAAGCCTAAAGGTGTATATCATGTTCATAGAGCTATGATTCAGCAAGAATATACCGGCAGAATTGTACTTGATCTTCAAGAGAATGATATTTATTGGTGTACTGCTGACCCTGGTTGGGTGACAGGGACGTCTTATGGTATTTTTGCTCCTTGGCTAAATGGAGTGACCAATGTTGTGCGTGGAGGGCGATTCAGCCCGCAAGATTGGTATGAGACGATTGGACGCTATCAAGTAACGGTATGGTATAGTGCTCCAACAGCTTTCCGGATGTTAATGGGAGCTGGCGATGAAGTGGTTGAGCAATATGACCTTTCTTCGCTTCGTCATGTGCTCAGTGTAGGCGAACCGCTAAATCCTGAAGTTATTCGCTGGGGATATCGTGTCTACGGACAACGGATTCATGATACATGGTGGATGACCGAGACAGGCGCACAGCTTATCTGTAACTATCCGCGTATGGATATTCGCCCTGGCTCTATGGGACGTCCGATTCCGGGCGTAGAAGCTGCTATTATCGATGATGCGGGTAATGTACTCCCTCCACTACGGATGGGTAATTTAGCGATCAAAACACCGTGGCCATCAATGATGTACAAAATTTGGAACAATCCTGCCAAATTTGAAGAATATACTCGTATTCCGGGATGGTATATTTCAGGAGATTCTGCTTACATGGATGAAGATGGATACTTCTGGTTCCAGGGTCGAATTGATGATGTCATCAATACGTCTGGTGAGCGTGTAGGTCCCTTTGAAGTAGAAAGTAAATTGGTAGAACATCCTGCGGTAGCTGAAGCAGGTGTTATCGGTAAGCCTGATCCTGTACGTGGTGAAGTGATCAAAGCATTTATCTCCCTTCGGGAAGGATATACAGCTACAGAAGAATTGAAGCAAGAGATCACTCGCTTTGTCAAAGAAGGATTGTCCGCTCATGCTGCTCCGCGTGAGATTGAATTTAAAGACAAGCTTCCCAAAACACGCAGTGGTAAAATTATGCGTCGTGTGCTGAAAGCATGGGAATTGGAGCTTCCTACAGGTGATCTCTCTACGATCGAAGATTAACGTTCTATATCTATTTCATTTGTGATAGACCAAAAGCCGCCCTTGTATATCAAAGGCGGCTTTTTATCATGCTATATTTTACTGTATCTATAGACGGTATTCTTTTATTTCTGTTGTTCTTGCTTCACAGAATCAATAATTTCTGCAAGCTTTTGGATAGGCAATGGCTTAGATAATGCACCATTCATACCGGAAGCCATAATTTGCTTTTGGTCGTCCTTGAACGCGTGAGCTGTCAAAGCAATAATTGGAATATCATTGCGATTGACTTTGCCAGAGTTACGTATTTCGTCTGTAGCTTGAAGTCCATCCATAACAGGCATTTGAATATCCATTAGTACAAGATCATAACCAGAATCTTTTTCTAACGTGCGCACAGCTTCCAGACCATTTTCGACAGATTCTGCTCGGTGACCTAACTTTTCTAACATACGCATCGTAATTAGACGACTGATTCGGTCATCATCTGCCAAAAGTACTTTCAGTCCACTAGCATTAGATTCCTCTTCTGTCTCTACAGGTGGTTCTATAGACTTATGAGAAGGAGCATATTCTGTATCTACACCTTCACTTGTTGATGTATGAGCATAAGCCAGAGGTATTGTGAATTGGAAAATAGTCCCGATTCCTTCATCGCTATCTACTGTAATATGTCCACCCATTAACTCAACGATCTGCTGACTGATGACAAGCCCTAGACCAGTACCGCCAAATTCGCGTGTCTGTGAATCATCGACCTGACTGAAACTTTTGAATAGCTTGGGCATATCTTTTTCTGCAATACCGATCCCTGTATCTTTTACTTTAAAATGAAGCATCAATTTATCTTCGATTAATTCCTGCCCTTCGACAGAAATCTTCACTGAACCCTGACTCGTAAATTTAATCGCATTACCAATCAAGTTATTCAGTACTTGTTTTAATCGATGTGGATCACCGACCACGATTTTAGGTACACGTTTGCCAATGTGCAATAATAGATCAATCTTTTTCTCCAATGCTAACGGACGATGCGCTTTGATCGTAATATCCATCAACTCATGAATATTGTATTCTATATTCTCAAGATTCATCTTTTCCGCTTCGATTTTGGAGAAATCAAGTACATCATTAATTAACGTCAACAACGTTTCCGCACTATTTTGGACAATCTTCATATTATCACGTTGTTCTTGATCGATCTCACTTAATAAGATCAATTCAGTCATTCCAATAATTCCGTTCAATGGTGTCCGAAACTCATGACTCATATTTGCAATAAAACGGCTTTTCGCGCGATTAGCTGCTTCTGCTAATTCTGCTGCACGCTTGGCTTGTTGTTCCGCTGTTTTGCGATCTGTGATGTCAAATTGAATCCCTACAAAATAATGACATTCACCATTCCGGTCAAAAATAGGATCTAAATTAATTTCATTCCAAAAAGGAGTTCCCTCTTTGGTATAGTTCAAAATCTCAATCACAGCAGATTCTTGCTTAGCTAAAGCTTCACGAATCTTTTTAACTGCTGCTGGATCAGTATCTACACCCTGTAGAAAACGACAATTGTATCCGATCGCTTCATTTTTGGTATACCCAGTTAACTCGGTAAAATGACTATTTACAAAAACAAGCGGGAAATCACTTCTTCTTGCATCAGCAATCGTTACCGAAGATTTTAAATTTTGTACCACATATTCCCAATCGACTGCTGCTATTTTAGGATCTATATTCATGGTGCCTCCCAAATATTGTTATCAAGTTCAACCATCAGTTGTATCTATCATATAATTATAGCTAAATTTAAACAAGTATATGATTATTCAAACGAATTTCTATCATAAATTTAGAATAAAAAGTACTGAATACGTGAAAATCACTCACTTATCCAGTACTTTTTCCAAAAAAATGTATTTTTTTAATATTGAGCATCCATAAAGAATCTACCTTTTAATACGTTATCCCATACCACAGACTTCGCAGTATTCGATAACGATGATTGAATAGTCGCCATCATTTTAGCTGAAGTCGGTGCTGGCTGGATAGTCTTTAATATTGCTTTGGTATTGGTAGCATCAAATTGCAATAATGTACGCGATTGTTGCCACGATGTCCAAGCCGGTGTATCGTTTACTTGCATCGATTGATCATGTAAAAACTGACGGATATATTGGCGATAACGATGCATCAATTGTATTCTTCCCGCTTCATTATCGTCTTTATAAAATTGATTTTTGAATAGTAACCCGTAATTACTATCAGCAAAATGACCACTCAAAAAGTCCATATCCACTCCATGTGTAGCGGCTAAATATTTAGCTGGTGCTTGCAGACTTTTCACTTCTGTACCCCATGCAAAACGATACACATAGATCGGTAATGCTTGAGTATCTTTTGTAAATCTATCTGCTACTTGATCTGCATTAAAAGCAGAATATAATTGACTTCCATACTGGGTAGCTTGCCAGAACTGCTTTTCTTTTGTTGATGGCCATGAATTTGAAGTGAATTGCTTACTAAATTCTGGATCATAGGCAGCAAATACATTGAATTCATTTTTCATACTACCAATTAACATCGGAACACGATTGTATTGTCCAGTCTGCACGACATCAAATCCATTTTTCGGTAATACATGACCATCTGCAAATAAATGCGGAAATTCAGACATTCGAATCATCACGCTACCGACTGCTTGCACCAACTGTTTGCTATCTAATGAACGTAATGTTTGCTGTAATGTTTGAGTATCCGTTTTTTGAAGATAGGTCATAGCTTCTGCTGTTGTACTGGCTTTGCCTGCTTGAACTAGTACTGCGGCTAATTTGCTATCCGAATACGCTTGTCCTTCCGCTGGCGTAGCTGTAGTCATACCACCACTTAAAGGCATTACTTTAGCGAATAGCCCTTTGGCGAGCGGTGAAATGACCAATGCTAACACATCACGCGCGCCCGCAGATTGACCGCCCAGTGTAACATTGTCTGGATCACCACCAAAACTACCTATCTGTTGCTGTACCCATTTGAGTGCTGCAATCTGATCTAACAGCGCAAAATTGCCTGAATCCTCTAGCGGATTACCACTTTTGATTGCAGTATTGTTAAGCCATCCTAATAATCCTAAGCGATAATTAACAGTAACCACAACCGATTGTGTACTGGTAGCCAATGATTCTGCTTCCAAAGCCGCAGAGCTACCTGTCACATTACCTCCTCCATGCAAAAATACAAGTACAGGCAGATCAGTAGCTGTCGTATGTGGACGATAGACATTAAGATATAGACAGTCTTCCTCGCCTACGACTTTGCCATCTGCTAATTGAGTACAGATATTGCCTGCCTGACGTGCGCTATACTGTTCACTCGCAGATGATGATAGAGGTTGAGGTGCTTTCCAACGCAAATCTCCTACAGGAGCTTGTGCATAAGGAATACCTGACCATACTAATGTATTGTTGTTACCTGTCTGTAACCCTGTGAATATACCGGTGCTTGTTGGTTGTGTTACATCATTTTGATATTTATAGTTCATCGTATCACTCTTTGTTTGGTTAGATTGAACGGCTGCTTCAGCAGTACCGTTGCTAGATAATATACACATTAATACGAGCAACCACAACCATGTTCCTTTTTTGTTCATCTTCATTTGAATACCTCCTTCATTATGTACCGCAAGCCATTGCATCAAGTGAATATACAAAGAAAAGTGTACGAATAAGCGCTGTCTATTAAAAATAGACATAAAAAAACCTAATTCGGCGCTAGAAATACACAGTGATGTGTCCTTCTATAGCTAAATTAGGTTTTGCCTGCTACACGCAGTAACAATCCTTTATATGATGTGTAGTATACACACTTCTGATAACGCTTACAATAGTTTTATAAAAAAAGGCAAACCGTTCCTTTCTCTACACTTTGTAAAGAAAATAACGGTTTGCTTTTATATTTACCAGAGCTTTAACATCACTGTTATTTATTGTAAAACACGACGGGCTGTTACATAATGCTTCACCCAATAATCTAGATCAAGATTAGAAATAGCAATTCCGTCCAAACTCACACTATTATGAACTAGCTTATTATCGCCAGCGTATATGCCTACATGAGAAATCACATTCGGGTCGCCACCTGAGAAAAAGAGCAAGTCCCCTTTTTGCCATTGTCCACGTTCAACTTCAATACCTACATTTTTCTGGTATTGTGTGCCCCAGGCAAGATCAATTCCTGCTTGTCCAAATACATATCGTGTAAATGAAGAACAGTCGAATAACGTAGGTGCTTCATTTTTACCATATCCATAATGTGTAATACCTTGTAATGCTAATGCACTACCTAAAATAAGATCCGCTGTAGCTTCATCTAATGGTGAACCTGTTGCAAGTGTAGGTGGCGGTGTAACCGTCACAGGTGGTTGAAACGGAGTATCATCCACTTCTGGAATAGCATCTACAGGTAGACTTGTCAAAACAGGTGTAGCCGATGCAGGTAGTGTATAGGAAACATAATCTGTAGATACATACCCTACTGTTCCAGTACTGTCTTTAATTTTGATCCAAGATACACTAGGTTGTTCTAACGCTTTGAATGTCTCACCAACAGGTAATACTCGTAACACATCACTTCCTGTTGTAGGCTCTGCTCGAAAGTTCACTCCGCGTTCTACAATACCTGTACCAGGATCATTTGTACGTGGTATAGGTGTTACCGGTGTGCTTGTAGGTGCCGGAGCAGGCGCACTTGCTTGAGTAATCGTTGGCGTTGACGGTGTATCTTTAGCAGTCTGCAATGTTGACGGTGTATCTTTAGCAGTCTGCAATTTGGAAGATTGTTCTTGACTGGATACTGTATTCGATGCTGGTGATGTACTCACCGGATTAGATTCTTTTGGCTTCGGCGTGTAATTGATATAGCTTGCCGATACATAGCCTGTTTTGACTCCTACTTTTACCCGTAGCCAATAACTGTTAACTTCGCGCAGAATCTTAATATTAGTGCCTGGTTGAAGTGTACCATATACTGTACTATCTGGTGTAGGACCTGAACGGAAGTTGACAGGTAGATTTACTTTACCCACAGGTACAGGCGTTGTTGCTGCTTCCATCATTTGAGGCGTAGAAGTCAGTAACACAGCTGCTGTTACCAGAGTGATGAGATTTCGTTTCATAGATGCCCTCCTTGAAAATGCTGTTGCCTTCTGTCTGATATGTAGAGTTATGTATGAACCACTAAAAATGACAAGTTCGTCATTAGTTTACCGTGGTTTATTACCACACACTCTTTAAAATGAAACATTAAAGTTTCAATGAAATGGTATAACCTGCTTACGAGACACCTAAATACTCTTTAATTCCAGCCACAACTGCTTCTGCCAATTGTTCTTGAAAAGCATCGGTATACATCAAAGCTTCATCTGTCGGATTGCTTAAATATCCAGCCTCGATCAATATAGCAGGCATTGTTGTTTCTCTTGTCACATGAAGGCTCTTCTGATGAATACCACGATCTGATAATCCAAGCGCAGCTACTACATGCTTATGCACAATCTGTGCAAGGGTTAAGCTACTTGAACGGCTATAATACATTTCTGTACCGCTTGGAGAAACAGCAGAAGTTGTACTATTTCCATGAATAGATACAAATACATCTGCATTCAGATCATTAGCCACTTTTACTCGATCCGGCAATGTAGGATAGCTATCATCACTACGTGTTAATACAAAATCAATATCAGGCTCTTGTTCCAATAACGCTTGAATTTTGAGCACTACAGGTAAAGTAAAGTTTTTTTTCATATTTGCCTGTAATGCTAATTGCTCCTGAATCTTTGCCACCATGACCGGCATCAATAACAACTAATTTTTTGCCATCTTTACCAGGGCCAGAACTTGGTGTCACCGGTACAGCTTTGGAAGGTGTATCGGTTGGTGTAGCCGTAGGATCACTATTCGGATCAGTAGATGTTGAACCATCTGGATTGGTTACTACTACTGGGTCTGTTGATGTATTTGGATTACTGGAGACTTGTGTATTTCCATTATTGGCTGTACCATTTCCATTCGTAATCGTAGAAGATGGCTTAACTGCTCCATCTAACTCTACAATAACTACACCTTTGTTATTGTTAATGACTTTATATTTCTGTGCATTGTTAAGATCCATCACTACACGCACTGTAGAAGGTTCGTTGCTAAATAGAGAATACCGAATACCTGCTACATCTGGATCACCTGTGACATCTACTTTGCCTACATTGCCCAGGTTCATCACTTTACCATTTAAAAATGATTCAGAAAAAGCTGTTTTCGGCAAATCAAGAACGATCCGATTAGGATTAGTCAAAGCACTATATTTAGGCGATGCTGTTCCATTTAATGTAACTGTTAAGCGACTATCACTAAAGCTAATAGCTTGCAAAGCAGATTGATCAGCCGTATCTGCTGTCGTAGTTGTGTCTGTAGGGTTACCTTTTGCAGGAGTGACTACTTTTTTAGGAGTAGTCAAGTACACCGTTTTGGCTGTATTGTCCCATTTCACAGTTGTGCCTGTATTTTCACTAATAAATCGAAGCGGTACAAGGGTGGTTCCATTTTGCAATAAAGGCGCTTCTGGCAAATCAATCGCCTTATCATCAACGGTAGCGGTATGACTTCCTGCTGCTAATTGTAATGTTGTTTTGCCTTGCTTGATTGTTGCTGTTTGTGTACGGTTCGACCAGCCTACTTTGTAGCCCAATTGTTCAACGATCACACGTAACGGTACCATCACTGTGCCATTAACAGTCTCTACTTGTCCGCTTGCTGGTAAAGCTAGCTCTTGTCCATCCAAATTAATATGCGTGCTTTCTGTAATTGCAGCATGTCCTGTAGCAGGCAATACTATCATGAAGATCATTATTAACGTTAGCATCCACAAACCTGTTTTTTTCATATTATCCCTACCATTCCCTGGTTCACATTATGTATGATGCGATGTCCCAGTCATTATTGTGATACAACTGCGTGTCAAGAAGCCCGATTGTGTGGTCAAAAGGAAATACTGAATACCTTATTTATCGGTAAGTTCAGACATAACCTTTAAGCGATTGAAACATTTTTATAACATTCTTGTTATTTATTTCGCCAATTACGTATGCAACTCCTTTTAAAAAGAAAAATCGTTTATATAAACAGCAACTTTGTAAGCAAAATTAAGTTTGTTATACGTAATCTTTACTATGTAACAGCAGTTATATCATAAAGGGTATTTTCTACATTGTAAATCACCAGTCTGTAGTTTTTAACATATTGTGTAAGAGCTATCTTGATATAGCAACAATCATTATTTTGTATACCTAAGTACGAAAAATGGAATTTACGAATCTTTATTGTCAAAAGTGCTAAAATATTGAGTTTTTATAGGTTACGTTAGCAGGATAGTCAAGCTACAATAAGTGATGTTCCTTGCTAAAAGGAATTATTTTTTAAGATTTAATGTAAACGCATACAATAAAATTCTAGGAGGTTATTTATGTTCAAGTGGTCTGGTAAAATCATGAAACGTATATCCGGGGTTGTACTTAGTCTCTCTATTCTTACAGGGTTAAGTTATAGTGTTGTTCCGCTTACACCTACAGTACATGCAGCGACTTTTGCCAAAGGTGCAGATGTAGGCTGGTTATCAGAGATGGAATCGTACAATTGGGCTTTTTATAATGACGCAGGTGTCAAACAAGATGCGCTACAAATTTTAAAAGATCATGGGATGAACTCGATTCGTCTACGTGTATGGGTAAATCCAGCTAAAAACTTTTCTAATAAAGCAGATGTCATCAAACAAGCCGTTCGTGCTAAAAAAATGGGATTCCGTATTATGATCGATTTCCATTATAGCGATGTATGGGCAGATCCTGCGAATCAGACCAAACCGAAAGACTGGGCAAATAAAGATTTTAATGGATTGATGAAAGCTGTCTATGACCATACGTATGATGTGTTGACCGCTCTCAAAGCTCAAGGTGTTACTCCTGAATGGGTACAAGTAGGTAATGAAACGAACAATGGTATGTTATGGGAAGAAGGACGCGCTTCAGCAAATATGAAAAACTTCGCATGGTTGATTAATTCCGGTTATGATGCAACCAAAGCGGTAAATAGTAGCACTAAAGTTATCGTTCATTTATCTAATGGATATGACAACTCGTTATACCGCTGGATGTTTGACGGGCTCAAAGCAAATGGTGCTAAATATGATGTAATCGGTATGTCATTATATCCTGATAAAAACAACTGGCAGACGTTAACACAACAAACGCTAACCAATATGAATGATATGGTGGCTCGTTATGGCAAAGAAGTGATGGTCTGTGAAGTTGGCATGGATGCCAGCGATCCTACAACCTCCAAAGCATTTTTGACTGATATTTTGAACAAAACACGTTCGGTATCCGGTGGTAAAGGATTAGGCGTATTCTATTGGGAGCCTCAGTCTTACGGTACATGGTACGCTTATACCAAAGGTGCTTTTGATTCTAAAGGGAAAGTGACTATTGCTTTAGATGCGTTTTTGAACTAAAAGCTTGAGTGATAGTTGAGTTTGGTGCTGAAAAGGGAACTCGCTTCAGGGGCAGTATTGTCCTTGTCGTCGCTGTTGAAGAAGAATGCCTGGAATGACTGCTAGGCAGTCGGCATTTTTCTTCAAAGGCGAGCGCTTCGCTCTTTCAGGACTATACTTTCCCTTTCGCTTGTGCGATGAGGTAGATTTGGATTAGAGCACACCAAAAAGAAAAGATGAATGTGGTGGGAGTGGCTTTTAGTTGTGATTTTTGGGTTGCGTAGTAGGTAGTTGGTTTATAGGATTGTGGATTTCATTTTTATAGATAAGTTTTCAAGCGTTAAGATTGTTATTTTGGAATGGCATGAAATATAGTTTTCATTATTTGTTTTATTATTTTATTAGGATGTTTGTAAATTGTTTTTAAGATGAGATTGAGTCTAATATGAATAGAACGATTTAAAAAGTAAAATCATTTAATGGGTAGACAAAATGTGTGTAAATATTGTTCAAATATAAAGTGAAAGAGCTATTCTACTGTTGTTATACAGTTAGGAATAGCTCTTTTTTTACATCATGTATCTATACCCGTTCAGGACGGGCTAGATTCCAGATGTGTAGAGATTCTACTTGAGTAATGCCATTGGAATATAACGCAATACCTTGTGATTCTTGTTGTGGATAAATGCGTCCGGTCATGACTTTTTCGCCATCTTGTAGGAAGATTTCTATAGAAGATGTATCTACAAAAATGCGTACATGTAGTTTGCCTTCTGATATGGGTAACGAAGTGATACGTTCACCGCCCGGACCGATACCGGATTGATCGCGGTTGAAGCGGAACAATTGCTCTAGTGGTGAATAGCTAAGCACTGTTGTTTCTGCTTCGCCTGTACGCAAATGGATCGCAAATTGTTCGGTTTTGGTAACATCAACGGTCAGTTCCATCTCGTAACTTTCGCCTCTGTAATCTAATACTTGTTGTCCTTGCACTTCAAATGATTCTGCATGTAATCCATCTAAGCGATATTGCTCTAATTCTGCTACAGGACGGAATAACAATCGTTCGCCATCACGAATCACTTCACGTGGTAATGTCATAGCTCCTGCCCAATGATGCCCGTTCTGTGTAGGCATAACAGCTTCCCAGCTATCCATCCAACCGATCATAATACGTCTACCCTGTTCGTCTAATGTAGTCTGACAAGCATAAAAGTCAAAACCATAATCGATCGGAACATACTGATTATAATCAAAAACACCTGTATCTGTATTTAGCTTACCTATCATATAGACTGTGGAGTGCAAATTATGATAATTATTGCCTTGAGGAGCCATCCGTTGCGGAGACATCATCAATACATCTATCCCATCCAAGTCGAATACGTCAGGACATTCCCAGTTATCACCCAATGTACCATCGCTTTGCGCCATGACATTTACATATTCCCATGTGTACAGATCAGCAGAACGATATAGCAAAATCAACCCTTTGCCTTGATCGTCATTAGAACCAAGTACCATATAAAATTGTCCATCCCGCACAAATACTTTAGGATCGCGGAAATCTTTTTGACTGGTATGTGCTGGAATCTGATCGGTATTGATCACTGGATTATGAGCATCTTTTTCAAAAAGAACCCCATCTTTGGATACAGCTATATTCTGAACTTGATAATAGTCTTTGGTGATATCAGGCCCTGTCATGATATGCCCTGTATATAATAGATACAGATCTTCGTTATGTTCTATCGCACTTCCTGAAAAACATCCGTCACGATCGTATTCTTGATCCGGTGCCAAAGCAACCGGTAGATGTCTCCACTCTACTAAATCTTTACTTACAGCATGTCCCCAGTGCATCGGTCCCCATACTGGTTGATACGGATGATATTGATAAAATAAATGATATTCACCTTTGTATTGAATAAAGCCGTTGGGATCATTAATCCAACCAAACTCGCCCATAAAATGATAATGTAAACGATATTGATCTACTAATAAATGCTTGGATTCAGCAATAAATACATTAGCCCGCTCAATACTGTAGCTCATCTGTAATCTTCCCCTTCTTCGCTCGAATAAGAAAGTGTTTTATGATAGATCATACTTTCAAAATGTACCACATATTGAAACGCTAAATCATTATATTTGTTGAAGTCAATCATACACATTACTGCCTGTGTATTCTATATAAAATACTGGCAAAGTGACAAGGTGTCATATGCAGGTAGCAATTACCCAATAATGCCTATCAATCGGTTAACATACCCTTTATAAAAAACCCCCACACTACATCGTGGAAGCTCTTTCAATCAAAGTAACATCTAGCTGATTTTTGATGATATAGTCTTCATTATTAATTTGTTGGCTCAATAATGCGATCGACAACTTTCCTATCTCTTCAATCGGCTGACGAATCGTTGTAAGTGAAGGCGTAATCCAGGGAGCAACACTGACATCATCATAACCAACGACTTTAATTTGGTCAGGTACATGGATGCCCATTTCCATACATTCTTTGATCACATACGCTGCGATAATATCACTTGTTGCAAACACGCCATCCAGATCTGGGTGATCCAATAACAGTTCGCGGATTAATTGCTGATATTCTCGTGTATGGAAAACATTCATATCTGTTTCAATGACAACATGATCAACATTATGTACATTGACTACATCCAAAAAAGCTTTACTTCGCTCATTCGCAAGTAGATTCAACTGTAAATTTCCACAAATATGAGCAATCTTACGGCAGCCTTTACTAATCAGCAATTCGGTTGCCAGCTTGCCTCCCATATAGTTATCCGAAGAAATAAAAGGAATATCGCCTATTTGACGATCAAATGTAACAATAGGGCTTTGCACATTTTGATACTGTTCTATTTCCAGTGTATGGCTACTCATAATAATGCCATCGACTCGATTACCACGCATCATATCGATATATTCTTTTTCTTTGACCGGATCAAGATGCGAGTTACATAACAATACCTTCATTCCTTTTTCATACGCAAAATACTCAATATGACTAGCAAATGAAGCAAAAAAAGGATGTGATACATCCGGCACAATCAACCCAATAATATTCGATTGCTTATTTTTGAGTGAACGTGCAATTTCGTTCGGTTGGTAGTTCAACTCTTCCATCGAAGAGTACACTTTTTTACGAGTCTTATCACTGATATAGCCCCTGTTATTTAATACCCGGGATACTGTTGTTGGAGTGACGCCAGCATGTTTGGCGACATCATGTATGGTCGGCATGTCTCTCCCCCTCTTGATAATTTGAATAATAAGTAATAAATGTAAACGGTTTAACTTTCTCTCTATCGCTATATACGTTTCTTTCAGATTTCAATATATATGAAAGTACAACAATATTCAATGTTATTTTAATTGTTTCGACATATAATTTATCTGAAGGTGATTTTTACAGCAAATATATATCAAAATAAAGATTAAAATTGAAGTGTATATAAAAATAAGGAAGGAACGAGTACTCCATTCCTTCCTTGCTTTTGGGATTTAAATGCTTCTTTTGAGAACACGAATTCCATAAGCTGGAACCTCTAATTTACTGGATATTCCAGTATTGTCTGCCTCTGCTAACATGTCATAATAGGTTTGTTGATCCAAAGAAATCTGTTGCGAAGTTGATGTGTAATTCTGAATAAACAGAAATTCATCTTTGTCGTTTGTACGTGAGTGAGCAGTCACTCCTTCAGGTAAATCGGCTGCTAATGTACGCTTGATTTCTTGACGTTCGGTTAATTTTCCGATCAACTCATTTAAGAAAGAATACTCTGTGCGAGCTGCAATATAATAAGCTTCGCCTTGACCAAATTCATTCACTGTCAGTGCCGGACGATCTGCATAAAAGTCGTCTCCGTACACAGCTAATGCTTTTGCATTTTCCAAATGGATCAAATCGCAAAGTTCTTTCACTTCATACGTCCCTTGCCATTGTAATGTATTATTGTCTGACATCTTCAATTGATTGCGCTCATGGTCATGTAATCCGTCAATTTCTTCTGACCAGATGCCTAGTACTTTGCGTAAAGGCCCCGGGAATCCACCTAAGAAGCATAAATCTGTCTCATTTACGATACCAGACCAATACGTACTTACGAGTGTTCCGCCTGCTTCTACAAATTTCTCCATGCGCTCGCCTACGCCATCGCGTACAAGATACAACATAGGAGCTACTACGATTTTGTATTTAGATAAATCTTGATCCATATCAATCACATCGACAGGAATCCCTCGCTCCCAGAAAGGACGGTAACAGTCAAGTACAGTCTGATCGTATTTCATGCCGATATTACGAGGCCCTTGACTGTCTTTGATCGCCCAGCGATTTTCCCAATCATAGATAACAGCAACTTCTGCATGAACATGACTACCTACGATATCTTGTATACTCGATAACGCTTGCCCTACATCCTGTACATCTTGAAATACGCGTGTATGCTCATGCCCTACATGGTCAACAACAGCCCCATGGAACTTTTCGCTTGAACCACGGCTTTTGCGCCATTGGAAATACTGTACAGAATCCGATCCATGTGCAACTGCTTGTAATGAAGATAGCATATGCATATTCGGACGTTTATTTTTACTGACATCTTGCCAGTTCGTTAAGCTTGGAGTACTTTCCATCAATAAGAATGGCTTTTGTTTAATAGAGCGAACAATATCATGCATAAATGCAATACTTGCTCCTTGTACAGCGTCTCCTGCTTGATCATGCCATGTTGGATAGCTATCCCATGACAATACATCTAATAGATCAGCAAATTTCCAGTAGTTCAATCCATCGAAATTGCCAGTAAACATAAAGTTAGTCGTTACAGGCAACAAACGATTGATTTTACGTAAAGGCTCTATTTCATGACGGCAAAAGTCTACCGTCTGATCAGTCACAAAACGACGCCAATCCAGATTCATACCATGTACTTGTGTCTCCCCGTGCGGTGCAGGTGATTCCACTTGAGACCAATCGGTATAGGTATGGCTCCAGAAGTTCGTCCACCAAGCTTCATTGAGATTATCCAGTGTGGTGTATTTGTTCTGTACCCAAGTGCGAAATGCATCCTGACAGTAATTACAATGACATTCCCCGCCGTATTCATTGGAAATATGCCAGCCGATTACTGCTGGATGCTCCCCATAACGTTCTGCTAATTTGCTGTTCATCGTTTCTACCTTTTCGCGGTAGACCGGAGAAGTAAAACAATGATTATGACGGAAACCATGCAGATTACGCACACGATTCGCTTCTACACGTAACACTTCAGGATATTTCGCAGACATCCACGCCGGGCGTGCTCCACTTGGGGTAGCTAATAATGCAGAGATACCGTTCGCTGCAAAGTTATCTAATATACGATCTAGCCATTCAAAGTTATAGACACCTTCTTCAGGCTCTAATGCTACCCAAGAGAAAATACCTACAGACATCACGTTACATTTGGCTAATTTCATTAAGCGAATATCTTCTTCTAAAATATCTGGACGGTGTTGCCATTGCTCAGGGTTATAATCGGCTCCATGAAGCATATGGTTCCAGGTTGGTTCAATAGTGGTCATGATTGGCTCCTTTGATGGTTACATATTTGCTTGATGTTAGACCGCTCCGGGAACAAAATCATTCTGTCGGTCGCTGGTAAGATTGGATATCGACTGCTAAGCAGTCGATATCCAACCTTAAAGGCTTCCTTTAGAATTGATTTTGTTCCCTGCGCTCTGCTAGGGGTGCAACTTTTTACAAAATAAAGTACGCCCTTATAGACTGGGTAGCAGGGGGAGAGATTTTTGAAAGATTTGAGTTGGTTTTACTATTCTTTGACGGAACCTAGAGTCATACCTTTAACAAAGAATTTTTGTAAGAAAGGATAGACGATTAGGATGGGTGCTGCGCCGATAAAGATTTGGGCGGCTTTGACAGTTGTTTGAGAGATCAATTCCATTTCTTTCGGGCTGGAGCTCATTGAACTCATATCTTGTTGAATAATAACGGTTTGTAAGAATGTTGCTAATGGGAATTGGCTAGCATTGTTTAAGTACAGCAATCCATCAAACCATGAGTTCCAATGGAATACCATGCTGAATAAAGTGATCGTTGCGATTGATGGTAATGAGATCGGCAAGTAAATCGTAAACAAGGTACGGAATGGCCCTGCTCCATCGATAAATGCGGCTTCTTCCAGTTCTTTAGGAATTCCGCGGAAAAAGTTAAGCATTAGAATAACAAGGAATGTATTTACAGCGCCAGGCAATACTAGTACCCAGAATGAATCGATTAAGCCTAATTTCTGAATAACGATATAAAATGGTACTAATCCACCTGTAAATACCATGCTGAATACAAAAATCCAAGAGTAAATATTGCGTCCTTTAAAGACCGAATTGTCTTTGGACAATGGATATGCCGCTAAAAAAGTTAGACATAATGTGATCGCTGTACCAATCACAGTACGCAATACTGATATCCAGATCGAATGTAAAAATACCGGGTTAAACATGGTCTTTTTGTATGCTTCTAATGAAAATTGAATCGGCCATAGTGCTACTAGATTCGCATCGGCGGCTGCTTTGGAACTGAGTGAAATCGCCAATACATGCACTAAAGGTATGATACACATAATTGATAATAGGATAAGCAAAATAGTATTAAATACATTAAACACGCGATATCCTTTAGTTTTGAAATACATATTCTCCCTCTTTCCTTTACGTTTCGCTTTTTAAATGATCCGTTGATGTTGTACGAAGGTTACCAAATCACCTTTAGAATATACGGTAGTTCGCCCATTTGTACGCCAAACGGTAAGACAGGAGAATAAGAATCATACTAATGACTGATTTGAATAATCCGATCGCTGTACCAAAGCCCATTTCACCATTCAAAATCGCTGTACGATAGACGAAGGTGTCGATAATATCGCCTTTCGCATATACAAGCGGGTTGTATAAGTTAAATATCTGATCGAACCCAGCGTTCAATACATTACCAAGTGCCAGCGTACCTACTACGGCTACCATTGGAATCATTGAAGGGATCGTTACGTACAATGTTTGTTTCCAACGAGTCGCTCCATCCATCTCTGCTGCTTCATAAAGAGAAGGATTGATACCTGCTAAAGTTGCCAAGAAGATGATCGTATTGTATCCAAATTCCTTCCATACATCAGATGCAATGACTGTGAACCGGAACCAGTCATTATCCCCGAGAAAGAAGATCGGTTGTACGCCGAATGTGCTTAAAATACGGTTAGCAAATCCATCGGTTGCCAGCAAATCGATTAAAATACCACCCAAAATAACCCATGAAAGAAAATGCGGTAAGTATACTAATGTCTGGATCGTACGTTGCAATTTCACACGACGAATTTCATTTAACAAAATAGCAAAAATAAAGGGGACAAATAAATTAAAAATTAATTTCAACACTGCAATAACCAATGTATTCCAGATTACCTGTATACTATCTTGTCGTTCAAATAAATAGCGGAAATTAGCAAGTCCTACCCATTCTGAACCTGTAAATCCTAACCATGGTTTGTAATCTTGAAAAGCCATCACGATTCCAGCCATCGGTACATAACTGAAAATAAGTAAGAAAATCATAGATGGTAGTAGCATGACATGAAACGGCCAATTTTTGCGTAGTGTTTTCATTTCTCTCCTCCTAATGCCTTGTATATCGTATTTCCTCTATATTTCTATATCTCTATATATTGCTGTTCAGTAGATAGGAAGAAAATAACGACTCTGGATAGAGTCGTTATTTTCTCATATCCTTTTGTTACTGTTCGATCAATAGGACTTGATATCTGTTACTTATTTATGAACGCTCTTATACCAATCGTTCACTTCTTTGGTAACTTCATCGCCACCTGATGTTTTCCATGTTTGTACAAAAGTATCGAATGAATCGATAGGAGATTTACCATAAATGATTTCGTTAAAGGTTTGACTTTCGATTTTGTTCAAGTAATCCATTTTCGTCTTCATACTTTGTGTGGTTGGACCTGTGAACATGTTTGGATATGAGCTGTCTTTCTGAGACATCAATACTTTAGCCGCTTCCGGTGTCAAAGGACCATAGTTATTTTGAATATCACGTTCTAGACGAGTCTCTGCTTTGCCGCCATCTGCTAATTTAATCAAAGCATCCATTTGAGCATTAGGAATACGTGCACCATCACGAACCAATAGATAACGTACACTGTTTACATAACCGCCTGGAATATTTTCGCCTGTTAGCAATTTACCAGAAGAATCTACATCATAGTCATATCCTTTAAATAAACCTTTATCAAATTCGCTATTTGCAGACGGATTCGCTAATTGATCGAACATGTAGTTTTGGTACGTAAAGAATGCTTCAGGGTGTTTCATGTTTTTATTGATTAATGTTACGCCGTTCGTTGTTGTTGTACCATGACGCATTGCTTTGCCATTTGGCCCAACTGGAATGGTGATTGGTTTCCAGACTGCACTTGGTACGTTTTTCACTGTATCTTGTAAAGGCCATCCGCTCATCCAGTAAGGTCCTGGTAAAATACCCGCTGTACCTGCCACTGCTGGTTCAGATGTTTTGTTTTCATCCCATAGTGCTGCTTCTTTCGGAATATATCCTTTGTCGAACCATTCTTTGATCTTCACCAGACCTTCTTTCATTCCTGGTTGGATCGAACCGTATTGCAATGTACCATCAGAAGCCAAGTTCCATTGTTGAGGAATCGTTCCATAAGCTCCAAAGATCCAGGAAGGATCGCCCATCCATGTATTCATAGAAGATTTGAATCCGATACTCAGTGGAATGACTTTATCTGGTGCCAATCCATCTGGATTGTTGTTTTTGAAAGCTTCCATCACTTTTTCTAATTCATCCATAGTGGTAGGCGCTTTCATATTTAGCTTGGTTAACCAATCTTGACGAATCCATAATACATAATCATGGTTATACGCATAATCTAGAACAGGAATACCCATTTTTTTACCATCGCGGATATAAGGATTCCAGACATTAGCATCTTCAGACATTGCTTTTTTCCATGTATCTGAAGCGTACTTGTCGAACAATGGGCCAACTTCGCTATACATACCTGAATCGATCAAGTCTTGCGCTAGTTGGGAATCGGTATCTCCGATTGTCACAACATCTGGCATTTCTTGTCCGGAAGACATTGCCAATCTAACTTTGGTAGCAAATGCACCATTCGTATCTGTTACAGACCAGAGAGATTTGATATCTATCCCAAATTTATCTTTTGCCCATTTAGTGGCTACGTTATTTTCAGCAGATTCTCCATTTTTAAATTGTAATGTTGGATCTACTCCCCATACTGTGCTGATCGTTACCGGTGGATCGTATTTCTCTTTGTATACGTTTTCAGTATTGACCGCCGCAGGTGCGCTTTCTTTACCGCCTCCACATCCTGCTAGGCTTGCCGCTACAAGTAATGTACTCATGACGATCGTCGCTGTTTTCTTGATTCCCATGTTGCTCCCCCTTATTTTACATTCAAGCTTATTTCTACTCACGTTCGTTAACCTTGCATGTTGCTTCTTGCTTACTTCTTAAGTATAGGTGCAAGAACATCAATCGCCTATGTCACGAATATAACATTCCTGCACCTTTTGCAATCATTTATGTTTCTCGGAACTCATTTGGTGTCATTCCGTAATGTTTTTTAAATAATTTACTAAAATATTGGGGGTTTTGATAACCTAACGCTGCGGTAATCTCATAAATTTTGCTATTGGTATGTTTGAGCATATACAATGCTTTTTCCATGCGAATCCGAATAATATAATCGCCCAGTCCTTCACCTGTTTCGGTTTTGTAGATTTTAGATAGATATACAGGATGCAAAAATACACGATCAGCAATCGTTTTGACCGATACATCTTGACCTAGACTTTCAGCGACCATTTCTTGTACTTGCTTCACAATACGACTACGACTTGGCTCTAAAGCAGAAGGTGTACCTTGCAGTTCGATACGAGTCAGCACACTATTACACCACAAACGAAGTTTGCTTAGTGAACCGGTGATCTGTTGCGCAGAAAAAGGGTCAAGACCGCCGGAATCCGATGCTGCTAACTTGTATCCATGATGATGAGCCATATACACCAGTGCATTACTGACAGCTAGATAGACTTCATATAAATGTTCATGTGTAAGAGGTAACGATTCCATCGTATCTAATACTTGATCTACTTTTTGCTTGGCTGCATTCCATTGAGCTGACTCTAACAAATGAATCAATGCCGGTGGTTTGTAGAGCGACTCCATAAATTTCATTGCCGATGGGCGTTCTAATGGTTGGTGCTGTTCTTGAATAAAATGAATTCCTTGTTCAGCTGCGGCATACGCCAAATGAGCAAAACGCATCATCTGACGATACGTCGAGGAAATTTCAGTCGGGAATACAAAAGGATCGCTCACCCAGAATGACAAGTTCGTTTTTAAATAACGATGTACACTATCCCGCAATTCACGAATGTGTAGCTTATAACCTGCATACATCTGAGCATCATACTGCCATAAAATCACCAGACCGCCTTGAGGAGCACGTCCTAACCAGACAGCACCATGCTCTCCCAAAATCTCATTCGTTATATTACCAATAGCATATTCTAACAAACGAATCGCTTCTTCGGTCTGATCCTGCGTATACGAACCTGGAGGAACAAATAACATCTGAGCAGTATGATCAGGCTTAATATGAATACCGTACGTGTCCAGACGCGACAACATACTACGATCAGATGCTTCGCGACCTAATAACAGATCATTTAATAAACCATCACGCAACAACTCAAGTTCAGATTGACGCTGATAAGCAAGCTGATTGTATTTATCTGTCTGTCCCCATTCGGCTTCGATCTCTGTGACTACACGACGAATACTTTCCATAAAAGGATCATCATCGACAGGTTTTAAAATATAATCACCTGCTTTGAGACGAATCGCTTTCTGTGCATACTCAAAATCCGAATAACCGGTCAATACAAGTGTGCGAATATGTGGCCATGTATTCCCTATCTCTGCCAGTAACTCTAATCCATCACGGTCAGGCATACGAATATCAGTGACTACAATATCAATATCATATGTGTTCAAAGCCAATAGCGCCTGATCTACAGAATCCGCGCGGTAGACTTCTTCAATGCCTAATTCTGTCCATGGAATCGTGAGTTCCAAACTTTCTGTAACATAAGATTCATCATCGACAAGTAAAATATTCATAGTAACGGTTCACTCCTGAATGTTAGTTCCTTGATTTGGCGTCCAACTTAATGTGACTTTGAGTCCACCTAACTCAGATGCAGTCAGATGCACACCGGATTGTTCGCCAAAGCGTAATGTTAAACGTTGATGCACATTCCATAATCCACAACCCATTTCTTCCCCCAGCGGTTCAGAAAGACTTTGTTGCAGACGTGTTAATGCTTCTGGTTCCATGCCTTTACCATCATCTTCTACACTCAAAAACCACTGATCGTTCTCATACCAGCCTGTAATCGTAATCAAGCCTGCGGAAGAATAACGCTCAATCCCATGAATAACTGCATTTTCAACCAATGGCTGCACAATAAGGGGCGGAATCAGTATCGATTTGATAGTTTCTGGCAAATGAATATTATAATTCAATCTAGACATCCGCATCTGCTGAATCTCCAAATAATTCTGTACAAAATCAATCTCTTCGATCATCGGCACAAGATCACGTTCTTGACGGGTCGTATAGCGATAATATTGAGACAAATTTTTGGACATCGCGATAACTGCCTGCTGGTTATTTAGCTTCGCCATACTGGTAATAAAGGAAAAGCAATTGTAAAAAAAGTGCGGATTAATCTGCGACTGTAACTGCTTCAGTCTTGCTTCACGCACATGAATTTTCTCCATATACACATTTTCAAATAGCGATTGAATCTGCGCCACCATAGAATTAAAGCGAATCGATAGATAAGCAAATTCACTTCTACCTTTTGGACGTATCCGTACTGAATAATCTTCTTGTTTTAACCGATCGAATCCAGCAATCAACTGACGAATCGGAACCTGCACCTGCGCGTACAGCAGATACGAAGCAAGACAACTCATCAATAACAAAGCAATCATGGATAAATAAAATAATCGATTCGAGTTATGGATCGGCTGTAACACATCATCCAGAGGAATATAATCGACCATATACCATCCTGTTACTTCTGAACGAACTGCATTGACCATATATTGCTGATCCGATATTTCAATCGTACGACTTTCTAATTCTTGTAATGGCTTTTCTCGAAGATGACTGATCAATTCATCTGTTAACGTATGGTCAGCAGAACGATTATAGACGACACCTAATTCTGGATTGTAATAAAAAGGATCACGTCGTCCATCGCTTTTGAATTTATCCAGCATATCTTGAATATTGCTGCTATCAAATTCGACCCGAATCACTGTACTTGCATCACGCAAATCAGGCGTACTGGCAGTATAAGGAGAAATAGTGGTCCATGAGAAATTAAATGTTGTTCGATTGTTATCGTGTAAAGAAGTCACTTGCCAGCCCGGCTTCGCCCAGCGTTGCGCCTGACTGATACGATATTCACTCATATCGTTGTCTGTTACTAAGCGCATAAGGCTTGGCGAGTAGATCGACAAATGACTGCGCCAGTTGGATGAACTTTCTTGAATCGCGAGTTTACTTTGGATACGTTTGACCAGTGTGATCGCATCCAGATTCAGATATCCATTTTGCAAATAAATATCATTAAAACTCATAATATCAGGATCATGAATCAATAAATTAGGCCATGAAGATAACAATTCTATATTGGTATTCACCTGTGTCTGAAAAAAATTCAATTGATTGATATTCGATTGATTCAGCTCACGGCGTAGCACTTCTGTTGTGGTGCGATTAGAGTAGATATACAGCATCATAATAGGAATTAACATAATCACAATTAACAGTACAATTTTGGTAAATAAATTATATCGATACATAGTCGTTGATCATCCTCGTCTTGTCATAAACATTCCGCCACGCATCATAAAATAACCTACAAGACTGATAAACCAGATCATTCCTGTAAAAACGAACATAAAATGCAATTGTACAGGATCGGTAACGATATCAATAACATCTTTCCAGATCAATTGGGGATGAGTAATCGCATTCCAACTGTTCCAACGAATAAAGCGTCCAATATAAATACCGATACTGCTAAGAATGAGCACGATATGAGCAAATATCCATGAACGCACTACACCATAATGCTCACGAACCAATTGTTGGATAGAAGATAGCGAATACGTGCCTAATCCCAGACCTAAGATCGCTGCTACAAAAAACAAAAAGAGATGATACCAAAACTCTAACTGAAATAAAAATCGTTGCCCGGCAGGTGCTTCATAATGCACAAATGGATGCAATGTATCTGTTACCAGATAGACAGAGTTAGGATAAAATAATAACCAGACAATACCGGCTCCGAGTACTAATACATTTCTTATCCATGATCGGCGTAACTTCATCACTCCATCAATCAACAAAGCCAGTCCGATAGGAACCCATCCTAGAAAAATGTCCCAGTTGAGATAACGGTAAATATCTCGCCCTGTAGCATTTCGCAAATGAATGCCCAGTGCTACACAAAAGCCTGTAGCGAGTAACAATATGATTAATACTATGATTTTACCTGTCCAGACTTTAGTTCCCCAGATATCGTATTTATTATTCATTATTATTCCCCTTGCTGATCAAATTGCTCGCAATATTCTACCATTTCTTCCAGTCGGGCTAATGGATGAAGCCATTCTTTAGGTATTTGCTCATATCCGTAATAAATACCCGCAAGTCCTCCTGCTACAGCCGCAGTCGTATCGGTATCTTCTCCTAGATTCACCGCTTGTAAAATCGCTTCCCGATAATTAGAAGTATGAAGCAATACCCAGATACTTGCTTCTAAAGTATGCACTACATAACCGCTTGAAGAGATTTCTTCGATTGGAAATTGATCTATCTCGCCACTTAGTAAACGTTGATACCGTTCTATTTCAGGATAATCTGCATATTGAACATTGATATGCTGACAAGCTTGTTGATAGCATTGTTTCAACGTCGTCGATGGAGGCGATTGTAATAACTGTATGCCGATTTCAACATAAATAAGACCGCCAAGTATAGATACAGGATGACGATGTGTTAAAGAAGAGACACGTGTAATCCAGTCCAGACGTGTAGCCGCATCTTTATTCACCAGTTTATAAATTAAAGGCAGGATTCGCATTAAAGATCCATTTCCATTGCTATACTCATCATTGCCCCCTGCTTGTTCTGGTCGAGTCGGATCTTGTTCGATATGAGCAATCGCTTTGCGAGTAGCAATTCCAATATCAAACACCTCACCACGAGCTGCCCAAATGCCCTGACGATACCATTGAATAAACCGTCTACCCAGATCAATGGTGTCCAATTCAGGGTGATGGATAAGACTTACTAATAGAGCTACAGTCAATGCTCCATCGTCAGACCATGTGCCTGCTGGCTGTTGATGAGTGCCATAACCAATCATATCTACAGCAGGATGACGAGCAATCGTTTCCCGATCCAAAAATTCATAAGGTACACCTACAGCATCTCCAACTAACAATCCGATGATTCCATCTTTACTAGAATGGTTTATAAATGTCATATTATGTAGTCTCCTTCTTCAATTCATTTTACATTTCAAAGTGTAAATCATTTAATGCTATAATAATTTCCAAACTTATGAGGAGTGAGCCTATATGATTATTGATGTACAACACGCTAGCTGGCGCAGAGATCAGACTATGATTATCAATGATATTTCCTGGCAAGTGCAATCAGGAGAACATTGGTGCTTACTCGGTCTCAACGGCTCAGGCAAAACCACATTATTAAATATGATCAACGGCTATATTTGGCCTACAACAGGTAGTATCAATGTTCTGGGCGAACAATTTGGTTCAGTGGATCTACGAGAACATCGCAAAAAGATCGGTTGGGTCAGTACATCGATGCAACAACGATTACATGGTCATGAAAAAGCAGAAAAAATTGTTCTCAGTGGTAAATTTGCTTCGATTGGTATTTACGATCAGATTGAAGAACAAGACCACGCACAAGCTTTATCTATTATGAAGCAATTGGATGCTGAAAGGCTAGTAGGACGCACTTATGATACCTTATCTCAAGGCGAGCGGCAACGTATTCTGATTGCTAGAGCTTTGATGGCTTCGCCGGAATTGCTTATTTTAGATGAACCTTGTACAGGGCTTGATATTTTTTCACGTGATCAATTACTGCATCGTGTACAGTCGATAGCAACACAAGAACATGCGCCTACACTGCTCTATGTGACTCATCATATCGAAGAGATTATGCCTTGCTTTAACAAAACGTTATTGATTCGTGATGGTGCAGTATTCGGTGCAGGAGATACAGAGGCTATGGTAGAATCCAATCAACTCAGCTCTTTTTTCGATACTGCTGTAGAAGTACGATCCGAACCCGGACAGCGTTACTCTATTCGCTTAGTATAATCATCTATTCAATCGGTACCAAGTTCTATATGTCATTGTAAATAACTCACAAAAGAGATACAACACAGAATAAATATCATAAAAGGGGTATAACTATGAACTATCGTTATCTTGGAAAAAGTGGATTAAAAGTATCTGAATTAGGTCTGGGAACCAACTCTTTTGGTAAACGTGCAGATCGGGCAACGTCTATTCGTATTTTACATACGGCTATCGATCGTGGAATTAATTTTATCGATACCGCTAATATCTATGCAGGAACAGCTTCAGAACAAATTATCGGGGAAGGCTTGCAAGGTGGTAAACGTCAGCAAGTGGTATTAACAACCAAAGCAGGGCTTCCGACAGGAGAAGGCCCTAATGATCGCGGTTCTTCTCGTTATCATCTAGAACGTGAACTGGATCAAAGTCTCAAACGGTTGCAGACTGATTATGTAGACTTGTATCAAATTCATACATTCGACCCTTATACTCCACTGGAAGAAACATTACGCACATTAGACGATATGGTGCGCTCAGGCAAAGTACGGTATATCGGAGCTTCTAACTATGCTGCATGGGAATTAATGAAAGCTTTAAGTATCAGCGATCAGTTGAATCTCAATCGGTATGTATCGCTTCAAACCTCGTATTCTTTAGCTGATCGTACGCCAGAGCAGGAGATGGTTCCTCTTTGTCTGGATCAAGGACTTGGTATTATTCCATACTTTCCGCTGGCAGGTGGAATTCTGACAGGTAAATATTCGGACAACCACTCTTCTCCTGCTGGTTCGCGTGCGGAGACAGACCCTTCATTCCAGCGCTTTTTTAATACGCAACGGATCAATCTAGGAGAAGTTTTAAAACTATATGCTCAAAATCGTTCTACTGAACCTGCTACCCTTGCGCTAGCATGGTTATTAAAACGTCCTGCGGTTGCTACAGTCATTGTAGGTGCTACCCGTACTGAACAATTGGAAAATAATCTGGACAGCCTGGACTATATCATTAATGAAGAAGTAGAAGCACGATTAGATGAAATGAGTCGCTCGAATAAGAATGGTGAACCTTTTGCTAGTTATCGCATATAATCAAAGTAGCTATCTATAAGTATTTTAAATTAATATTGTATCCGATTCGTAGGAGGCTTATGTATTATGGCAAATCATTCATCTAATTATCATTCACACATTATATACCCTGCTCCTTTGCAAGCAGGTGACCTTATCGGTATTATCGCTCCATCTAGCGGACTAGAAGCAGAGATTCATCATTTGATTCATCGTTCTACTGCTTATCTACATCAATTAGGATATCAGACACGCGTAGGTAGTAGTGTATGGACAAATGATAAATGTGTAAGTCTACCTAAAGAACAACGTGCAGCAGAACTGGAGCAATTCTTGCTTGATGACAAAGTTAAAGCGATTATTCCTCCATGGGGTGGAGAATTTCTAATGGATATTTTACCATTATTGAATTGGGAGAAGATTCGTCAAGCTACACCTACATGGATTTTAGGATTTTCAGATATTAGCACATTAACATTTACGTATACTTTGATGACAGGTTACGCTTCTGCTCATGGGCCGGGAGTTATTGATATCTCTGGAGCGGATGATGATCTCACTATTCGCTGGCAAGATCTATTGTCTTCTGTCTCTGGAGATCAAATAGAACAACATTCTTCAGCTTATCATCAGACTCATAGCGATTATTCTAAGCCTAATTTTAATCTGGATACACCTACAGAATGGAAGATTCTCGGGCATGAAGATCAACCAGAAGCTTCACTTGAATTCACAGGTCGCTTAATTGGCGGATGTATGGATGTGATTGCTGCACTAATCGGGACACCATGGTCTCCTGTGCCTGATTTTATTGAGCATTATCATCAAGACGAAGGGTTTATATGGTATCTGGAAAGCTGTGAAATGAATGCTGGTGATATCTACCGCCACCTCTGGCAAATGAATCAAGCAGGTTGGTTCCAGCATACACGCGGAGTTCTTATCGGTAGACCTGCTGGATATACACCTGTCAAAAATTTTGAAATTCAAGATGCGTTACAATCTGTATTTGGAGAGCAACAGATTCCTGTTATTTATAATGTAGATATTGGACATATTCCTCCACAACTGACACTAATCAATGGAGCTATGGCTCGTGTTCAGACGGCTATCGGATCAGGGACTGTTCAACAAGTATTACGTTAAATCCAAACAAAAGACTGAATCTTGGGAGAACCCGGGATTCAGTCTTTTTGAATATACATAGTGTAAAGAGCATAATCTATATTTATTCAGGTTTGAGTTGTTGTACATATTGAATCATCCGTTGATCTTGTTCATGATCATACACATAATCTGTCGCTTCTGCTACATGGATAGATAAATGTCGGAACAAATGGATCATATGCAGTAAGCTGTTCCAATTCTCTTCTATGTTATCGCCAGCATACGTCTGTGTTAATGATCGAGCTAATTCCGGTTCTAACTGTTGTCGGTATCCTGCACGATCATGATGGTACAGAATATCCCATTGATGTTGACTACCTGCATACCAATCAAGCATCTTTTCTAAATAACGAATACGAAGAATATGATCTAGTTGATATTTGGCAAGCAACACTTGTTGTTGTAAAAGGCTCTTGGCTGTTTGCATACAATACCACCAAAATTCGTGCTGAACCTGCTCATATTCGTGTCGAACTGGTTTATTTAAGCGTACCGATTGCTGATCCAGTACAACGATCGAATCTTGAATCCGATGATCTTTATCCAGTAATATTTGATATACAGGTGTAGTAGAAGCAGACAATTCGTTATCGATCTGATTTTCCCATTCACTGATCGGATATATTTGAAATTCAACCTCTACCCCATCGGTATATAACACATTTTGGGTGCAAGCAACGGCGCCTGTCACAGAATGATGACGAATATGTTGTAATGTAGTTAATGGCTCTCCACATATGTGTAACCAATCTTCTTGCCAGATCATCGTATTCAATTCGTTGACAATAAGTTGAAAATGATACGTTTCTAAAGGATTAGTATTGCTTGGATTATTTGCATGAACTCCTGCTAATACGACAGCACGAATATTGGCTGTCTGTGCTGCCCATGTCATAATCATATGGATAATCTGCTCTTGTGATTTGATTGTATTCACTGCTTTACCCCACCTGTCTGTAAATTGATTCGTTGATGAAATCTTTTGTTTATTTTAACAAAGTTTACCATATTAAAAGTCGGCTAGCTTTGAATTTTTGTTGTATTTTTATTAATTATGTAAATTTTTGCTCCAACAGTGAAAAATAACAAGGTTCTTTCCGATAATAATAAAGTACTCTACAAAGCAATATCTATAGGCTGACCTCTTATAAGATAGTCATGTAGCACTTACATATGTAGATTTGGATAAATACTCAATATCATAAAGGAGTGAATTGTTTTATGTCTCGCTCTACAGCGATTCCAGATGCTTCTGCAACTCCTCAACGTGTACCTCATTATATTGTGATGGTACTGATTATTGGTGTTGTTTTAGCAATCATCGAATGTTATTTTTCAGTAACTATTAATAACGAAAATTTTTATTCACGCTATTCATCTATTTTTCGCACATTAGGTTGTATTCTAGTTGGTGCTTGTCTGGCGGTATCGGGTACAGTGATGCAGTATATTTCACGCAATACGATGACTTCTCCTTCTACGATGGGACTAACTCAAGGAACTGCATTAGCGTTATGTATTATTATTATTTTTTCTCCTTCATTGAATCAGTGGATGATTATGGTATGGGCTATTGCAGGAGCAGCTCTAGGAGGATTATTCGCTTACAGTATTGCGAAGTTATTACCCTGGAAAGTAAAATCGTTACGGCAAATTAGCGGCGGTATTGTGGCGGTATGCATTATTACCTGTATTTCGATTATGATGTATTCTTCTTATTCTACGATTGATTATATCGATCATCTAGTCAATCCGATTATGCTAGGGAATCCACGCTTTACGATCTGGGTATTGTTGCCTGTTACTGTAGTAGCTATCTTAATCTGCTGGTCACTCTCATTACGAGTACAACATCGCTCGGATGCTGTTCGTTCTGTTTCTTTAAGCTGGGCAACTCTTATTTGTATGCTCATGGTGATCTTGATGACGAGTATCTCTACTATGTTAGCAGGACCACTTGGATTGGTAGGTATTATTATTCCAAGTATATTACGATTTTTTCTCAAAAATCCGCCGATTCGCTGGCTTATTCTAGGTTCAGCTATTTATGGTAGTGTTCTGATTCTAGGGTTGGATATTATATCACGTACGATTGATCCGATTTTTGATATCTCGGTCATGCCGATCACTGTTATTATTGGAGCTCCTTTTCTTATTTATCAAATCGGTAAAGAAATAGAGAAAACGATACTTCGTTATTCTTAATACACAGACTCTTTTGCTGTATGCATCTGCTTCTCCTTCACGTTGGCTTTATAAATAAACCACAAACTGTTATACTACGAAGGTTGATTGCGGATACATACACCAAGGGAGGCATATCACATGCGTGTACTACTATCGATCTGGAATGAAATACGCAGTTGGCCGCACAATGTGCGGTTATTTTTCTGGGCGAATTTATTTTACCAAATAGGTACAGGAATGTTCAGTGTGCTTTATAATTTGTATATTCAAGGGCTTGGTTACCCCGATGTAATGAATGGACGTATTATTAGTATTCAATCGTTAGCTACAGCTATTTTATTTATCCCTGTCGGATTGATGGGCGACCGATTTAGCCGTAAAAAGTTACTGGTACTCGGTGCTTTAGCCAGTGGTTTGTTTTTTGTGGGTAGGTCATTTGCGATAGGTGAACAAAGTCTACTATTATTAGCGATCTGTTCCGGTATATTTGCTTCTATTTTTCAAGTGATGGCTATTCCTTTTCTAGCTGAAAATGTAGCAAAATCAAAGCGTCTACGAATGTTTAGTTACCTTGCCTGTCTTACACTGGCTGCGCAAGTACTCGGTAATACAGGCGGTGGTGTACTTGCAGATCTTTTGCAATTTACAGGACTTACATATGTATTAAGCTTACAGTTAGTACTATTACTTGGTAGTATTGCGACTCTAGCTTCATTTATCCCGATGGCGATGATTCGTGAACATCCTGTTTCAGCGGTTTCTTCAGCACCTTCTGTCAACACAATAGAACATAAGCAGGCGGCAGAACAATCAGCACCTGTTATTTCACCAACATCTACAGCCGCTCCTTCTACTACTCATTCAGATACTGTATTTATTAGCCGCTTTCTACTAGCACAGTTATTGACAGGGCTAGGTTCTGGATTAGTTGTTCCTTACTTAAATCTTTACTTTACCAATCGGTTTGCCGTTTCGTTAACATCGATGAGTATATTGATCTCGTTAGGACAATTAATGACGATTGTCTCGATGTTACTAGGGCCTTCTTTGGCGGCACGAATCGGTGCTGTGCGAGCGGTAGTAGTATTTCAGTTATTGTCATTACCCTTCTTATTACTTACAGGATTCACCAATGTATTGATTATCGCTTCGGTGAGCTTTTTGTTCCGACAAGCGTTGATGAATGCTGCCAATCCTCTTCAATCTTCGATTATGGTTGATCGGGTATCTGACAAAAGGCGCAGTATCGCTAACTCATTGATGCAGACGGTATTTATGTTAGGCTGGGCAAGTATGGGGCCGGTACAATCATATCTGGTCACTAGCTATGGCACCTATTGGGGATATGCGATTGCATTTAGTATTACGGGTGTACTCTATACGATCTCTTCGTTGTTATATTACTTTATGTTCCGTAAGCCTACAAATAATCATGTTCAAGCTGTTCCTTCGTCATAATTATCATTGATCAATATACCAACATATAAAAAAGCATCCTGTGATATTGCAGGATGCTTTTCTTATGATGACCTTTGGCTAACATGAAAGATATAGCGCCATAGACACCAACCTATCGTTACACCAATAGAATTAAGGATCACATCGTCGATATCAAATGTCCCTCGTTTACTGAGCATTTGCACTATTTCGACGATAATAATACATAATCCGAAGCGCAGTAGCAAAGAATACAATCTATATGGCTTTATAAACGGAATCCCTAATCCAAATGGGATAAATACAGCGACATTGCCAAATAAATTAATCCACTGATCGATCCGTCCCCCGACTCGCATCAAAGCAAAATCGGTGATCGTATGAAAAGGAACAAGATTATACCGATATGCCGCTTGAGGATCATATTCTCTACCGAATCCGAAAAACATCCAATACAATAACAGCGGAGTATAGATACTTAATAAAAGTACAGACACTTTTTTCATAACATACATCCTGCGCTTTCGTGATAATCACTTTGGGTTCTATTATGTAGCCGAAGCAATCTGATGATACAAAGAAGAACTGCTTTCTTTGATTTTGGTTTGGAGTAATAATTCTAACAATCCTTCGGGTACTACCAACGCATCAGGATCTTCTTTTAGTTCATGTAATGTTTTCCATTCTGCTTCATAAGACACTTCATTACTTTCGATTCCGTATACGATATCTTGCTTGTAAAATAAAGGATCATCAACATGCGCACTATAAATAAATGTAATCTCGTGCCCTAATCCTTGCACTGAGACTCCTGTAGATTGATCTTGCTCTGTATATTCAAAATGATTTTCTATCACATACTGCAATACTGGATGGATAATATCTACATGAATTTCTTCTTTCACTTCTCGCTTGACGGTGACCAGACTACTTTCTCCATATTCCATCGTTCCACCTATAGGACGATACATTGTTTTACTTTCATGCACATTCTCTATTCGTTGAAAAAGAAAGCGTTGATCTTGCTGAAGCAAACAAAGACATACTGTACGAATAACCATATATTCACACCTTTCTAGATCAATTCCTGTTATATACCTGAGTAGACATCACGAACGCAGACTGATATCATATCCGATCTGATAAAAGTCAGCAAGATCTTGTCGACCTGTTTTTGTTAAGCGCTTGATAGCTTCCTCAATACTTACTAGATCCACTAGCACTACTTGCTCTCCATCGGGAGGGTTAAGAGGTTGATGATCCAATTGCACTTGTCCATACACCGTCAGTCGAATAAATGAAGGGTGTGGAATATAAGGTCGATATGGAGTCTCCGCTTCTGAAGTACATTGAAAATAACCAAAGACATGGTAGTCGATCAATGTGGCTCCCATTTCTTCCATCACTTCACGTTCTAATGCGGCGATATAATGTTCTCCTTCTTCCAGCGTACCTCCTGGCAATTCCCAGCGTCCATCTTCCAATTGCATGATCACTACTTGATCCCCTACCATCGGTACAATAGACACATTACTAATCAATGACGCATCTATTTCGTGTAATGAAGTTATCGGTTGAAATTTAGCTGTAACCGGGCCCCAATGAATATCTTGAGAAAGTGCTGGCAATGTACGTAATAACTGCTTGGTCTGCTCCATATCAAATATAGCTTTGGTCGCTTCAAGCCATGGATGGATCACCATCTGATCACGCTGTTGCCACACATAATCCAAATAGACAATGATAGCTTCATCTAATGAATACTCGGATGCACTTTTCATCTGATGAATAAAGGGAGCAGAATGTTCTGATGCCCATGAACATTTATCAGCGACAAAAAGAATTTTATCCATCAATCCCAGCTCTGGATAAAGAGTAGTATGGCATTTAATCGCACTTAGCAGATCTGGATGATCCAAGCCAAACCATGCTGATGCTAACCAGCTAGATAACTTCTGATGCAACACATAAGGAACTTGTTGTTCTTCCTTAAGTATTTGTATGCCTAATTGTTGAGCTAGTTCATACTTCTGCTGATCTGTAAATAATGTACTTAGATCATGTAGATAACCTGCATATTGAGCAATATGCGGATCAGCTCCATACCGTTCTGACAGTATAACAGCTTGTTCTGCTACTTTTAAGCTATGTTGCCATGTATCTTGATGGTGATGTTTACGAAATGTATTTTCTATATAAGCGGGAATAGATTGTGCTGGATCATAGGGTTCTAAATACTGTTGCAACAGGTGCTTGGCTATATCATTCATTGTGGTGTTCACTCTCCATTCAAAGCTTCATCGCTTCCTTTAAAATATCGTGTTACCACTTCATATGCAAGTTTAGGGCGACGATAAGCATCTACAATTCCTTTATTATTTTGTGTTCGTGCCCGTATCATCGGCCAGATACCTTCTTCTGTCACACGGCAATCACAGAATTGCCAAATAAACATCCCAGATATATATTCTCGCTGAGTATACGCTGTTAAATTACTTTCGATAATATCTGCTTGCCGTTCTTCTGTACCTTTGACACGTGTAGGCGACCGATATCCATAAAATCCATCTGCTCCAAATTCACTCATTATCATCGGTTTACCTTTTCCGCCTGCTTGATCTGCCCATCCACGTGCTAGATCGCATAATTCCTCCGGATCTTCATCACCATACCAACCTGGATAGAGATTAAATGATACAATATCTGCTAGATCAAAACAGATTTCATTTTCTCGATGATGAGAAGCGAAGCTAAGAGGTCGACTATTATCCAAATTGCGAATCTGCTCCAATTGGCGTTGATAATGAATTCGACCTTCTTCTAGATCGCTTGCACATTCATTTAGAATAGCCCATATAATAATCGATGGATGATTATAATGTTGATAAACCATTTCCCGATTAACCTGTTCACACTGCTCTATAAATTGCGGATGACGCATATTTTCTATACTTAATCCACGAGCATGATTTTCTTCCCATACTAATATCCCATATTCATCACATAAATCTAGAAAACGTTCATCATTTGGATAATGACTGGTACGTACAGCATTTGCACCTGTATGGATCATCAAGTCCAGATCTTGCACCATCAATGCTATAGGAAAAGAAGCACCAACCATAGGATGATCTTCATGTCGATTGAATCCTTTCAAAACGATTGGTTCATTATTTAATAACAACTTTTCTTCGTGGGTCTGAATAGTACGAAAACCTACACGTTCAATCCAATCGTCTACAAGTTCTATAGAAGATGATTCATGCTGATACCAGAAAGTCTGCCATTCATACAGATAAGGATGATCAGGACACCATGATTCTATATCCGAAAATGTAAACGTGTGCAAAAATTCCAAGTGTTGTCCAGCTTCTATCGTAATCTCTGGCAATTCTTGCTCCCAGATCGTCGCTTGCTGAAGAGGTGATAATCCAAATTTGATATGCCCTTTGATCGTATGATCTGCATGAGATTGTAAAGCTATCCGTACTTTCGCTTGCCAATGTCCGTGCTCGTTTTTCGTCCAGTCTTCTTTAACTGGGGTGAATTGAACCGATTGAATCAAACAACTCTGTAGCGGAATTATTTCCATTATCAATGGCCAAATAATACCACCATACGTATAATAATCATTAGGAATATGCAAAGCAGAATGTTGACCAAACGAATTATCCACTGCTACACACAATTCATGATACCCTTGCTGAACATTTGTAATCATAGTATCAAATGCAGTATAGGCATTATAATGCTCGGCTACCTGTTGACCATCCCAAAAGACTTTGGCGGTATGACTTACTCCTTTAAATAGCAATCTAACATGTGATGGATGGTGAATATAAATAGAACGGCGATAAATGCCTTGTCCACGATAAGTCAGTAATTGAGGATGCATCTCCCAACAACCAGGTACAGCAACTTTATAGGAATAATCTATATTTTCAGATACCTCATCGAATGATAACGCTCTCAATTTGCCAAAATCCCATACACCTTCTAATGATTCTCTAATACGAGTACGATGATTTTGAAACAGTCGATCCATCATATCTTCTCCTTTTATGTATTAGAATGTAGATTAGCTTAGCATAACAAAAATACAGAAACAACTACAAAAAAAGAAGCAAACCTGTACCCTTTTACATGTGGTCAAAGGTAGGTTTGCTTACTATTTTATCTAATCACTGGATTATATTGTGTGATCCAACTCTGTTCTACATAATCTATCACTTCAATCAATGCATCTTCGTTATTCGTTTTGGCAGTGATCCAATTGGCTACGTGTTTAAGCTCTGGATGAGCATTTTGCATCGCTACACCATGACGTGTTAACTGAATCATTTCAATATCATTAAGATGATCGCCTACCGTTAAAAACTCATCTTGGTGACCGCCTGTCATGGTGATCAATTGTTGCAATGCTGTTCCTTTACTTGTCCCAAAAGGCAATATTTCTAAAATATCATGTTCGGATTTCACTGTATTTAATAATTCGATCTGTTGCTGAAAAAGGGTTAAGGATTCCGGTTCGCCAAGCAACATCATTTTGGTGATCTGGGATGCTACTTGTTCCAAAGAAGCTAACGTAACGACTTGTACTTCAACTTGTTCTTTATCGATCCACCGTTGTATTTTGGGAGTAATACGTGTGCAATAAATCTGTTCTTGATAAAAAAGAAGCAAATCCAGATCAAACGGTTGACGTATATTGTAATAATGATTAAATATCCATTGTACATGAGCTAACGAGACAAACTTTTCTTCTAGAAAGCAAGTTTGCAAAGGGTCATATATTTTGGCTCCATTGTACAGAATAATAGGATCAGTTAGATGTAATAACTCTATAAAAGGTTGAACACTGATTAATGATCTGCCTGTAGCCAGTGTAAAATGTCCACCATTCGCTATAAAAGTGTGAATACGTTGTTGCATATAAGGAGAAATATGTTGGTGTGTATCCAGTAAAGTGCCGTCCAGATCAGAAACGATCCAACGAATAGGCATACGCATAGACTCATCCATAGACATCGTTAGCCTCCTTCATTTGTAAAGTACGTTATTAATATTACAAGTCAAGTGTTAGCCAAAGTATCGTTTTATACCATGAATTTGTTAAATGCAAAAAAAGACTGACATTGATCCAAGATCGCAGTCAGCCTTTTCCACACTCACGTATATATGAATCTTATTGCTTGGTTAAAATATTTTTTACAGTTTCTTATCGTCTACACTGTTCAACCAGTCTTCAATATTACCAATTACTGAAGCGACACAACCGTCCTCAAATGGAGAGTTTAGTCCGCCCACTTTGACAAGCTCTGTAAATGGCTTGCTTCCGCCAGCACGACATAGTTGCAGATAGTCTGCCCATGCAGGCTTCTGATCTTCATTCATCCGCTTCCAGAATTGGAAAGCACAGATTTGTGCAAGCGTATAATCAATATAGTAGAACGGAGACTCATAGATATGACCTTGTTTTTGCCAGTACGCTCCACTTTGTAGATATAGATTATCGCTTTGATCCCAGAATGGTAAATACTTCTCTTCTACCGATTTCCAAGCTGCTTTACGCTCAGCCGGAGTAAATTCTGGATTTTCATAGATGATATGTTGGAATTCATCAACAGCTACTCCATAAGGAATAAAGATAAGTCCACTTGATAAATGATCGAATTTATATTTTTCTGTATCTTCTTTGAAGAACAATTCCATCCATGGCCATGTAAAGAACTCCATGCTCATAGAATGAATTTCGGCTGCTTCTGATGTAGGCCATGTGTATTCAGGTACTTCAAAATGACGACTTTCATACACTTGGAAAGCATGCCCTACTTCGTGAGTTAGTACATCAATATCACCGGATGTTCCATTAAAGTTGGCAAAAATAAACGGACTTTGGTGATCATTGATAAATGTACAATAACCGCCACCCATTTTACCTTTTTTACTTAATAGATCCATCAATTCATGTTCCATCATAAATTCATAGAACTCATTGATCTCTGGTGACAATTCTTTATACATTTGTGCACCATTTTGGATAATAAAGTCAGGGTCGCCTTTAGGTGTAGGATTACCGGTTGGGAATGAATAATCTTGATCGAAATAAGTCAAACGATCCAACCCAAGACGTTGACGTTGGCGTTCTTTGAGACGCGCTGCTGCTGGAACAATATATTCCTGAACCTGTTTGCGGAAATTAGCAACTTGTTCAGGGCCATAATCTGTACGTCCCATACGAGCATATCCTAATGCTGTAAATGTTTTGTAGCCTAATTTATGAGCAATAGTCGTACGAATCTTCACCAGTTCATCATAGATGCGATCCAATTCTTCGCCTTGTTCAGCAAGGAATCCATAACGAGCTTCTCCAGCACGTTGTCTCATATCGCGATCTTTAGAAAGGCTAAAAGGTGCTAACTGAGAAAGAGTACGTTCTTCGCCTTCAAATGGAATTTTTGCAGAAGCAATCAATTGAGCATAAGCAGTTGTTAATTTATTTTCCTGTTGCAGATCAGCAATAATGTCAGGATGGAATGTTTTGAGTTTCATTTCAGCTAATGCAAATAAATGACTACCCCATTTTTGCTCTAATTCAGTGCGGAATGCAGAAGTAACCAGCGCTTTATAATACGTATCTATGTATTCTTGGAACAGAGGATCGATCTCATCCATATAATCTTGCTCTGTTTTGTAGAATTCATCATTTGTATTAATGGAGTGGCGAATATAGACAAGTTGAGCTTGAGTAGAATACGTATTGAACAACTTGTTAATTTCAGACATTGCTACATCTTGTTCTGCAAACGTTACCGCATTCACAAATTGACTCAATAACTCATCAAAAGTAACTTTGACAGCGTCCAAATTCGGGCGTTCATAAGGAAATTCACTAAATTTCATCGGTAGACATCCTCTCTATATGTAAGTTCCCGGAACACACCGGTTGTTTACATGTTACTAAATTTCACACACAATTTACAGTTTTTTTATCCAATGGTCGAATAAATAGTAAAAATTGCATCTATAGTCTCATATCCGCTTGATAAGATTGACAAATAAATAGATAGCGTACAAATTTTCCTTTACGAATATGACAGACTTCCAGTATTTGCAGGCCTACTTCTGCGATTGATTCTTGAATAGGTTCTGTCGCTAAAATAAGAATACGTTCGCCCAGTCGTTTGGCGCTAGCAAGCATCTCTAATCGTGTCTGCTGACTTAGAACAGAGCACAGATTATAAGGCAAATCCAAAACTAATGCATCGTATCGTCCTTCCAATGCTCGCATATCAGCAATCTTCACAATATCGGGCATCTCATAATGTATTAGATTTTCTCTTGCTCCTTGCACTGCCAAAGGATTAAGATCATACCCTACAATCTGTATCCCCATCGACAATGCTTCGATCAGAACAGTTCCGATACCACAACAAGGATCAATCATTGTCATCCCTTGTGGTTGTGGCACAGCAATATTGGCTACTGCTCTAGCTACTCTTGTACTAAGTGCAGTTGAATAATGTCTGGGCTTATCATTATGGTGAAGCCAGATCGGTTCAGAAGCTATACATTCTCCAACAATCCATCGTTGATCAGCAAATGTTAATCCCAATAAAATTTGCGGCTGTTTCATATGAGCTGTTCCTTTAATATTCATACCGATACGACGTTCTAACAGACGCTTTTCTTCATAAGTGAATAGCTGTTCAGCATCAATACATATTAATTTAAAAGTCTGATCTTCTAATGCAATCGATTGAACGATACGCTCCAATTGCTCTAGTGTAGATGCTTCATACTGCGTTGCAATACGATAATGAATAAAAGGACTTCGATTTGGTGCTATCGCTATATCGCTTTTGATATAACGGGTCTGTGGTGAATGACCTAATAATGAGCGCAATTCTAGATCACATAATTCGACTTCATCTTCATGACAAGCATACGTATAAATATAATGAAGAGGTGACTCTATCGTAGAATCGTCTTCTTGTAGATACAAAGATATAGATTGGTTAAACAACGTCTTGACCCCTTTTCTATCAAACCCTACTTCAATACATGGCATTTCTATATCACTGTTATCTAATCATGATTTGATCTGCATAACAGGTTGAATACGAATATGCTCGACTTCTAATCTTGATTTCAACTCTTTCACAAAATCTACAGCGTGTTGACCATCTCCATGGATACAGACACTATCTGCTATAAGTGGAATAGAGTTTCCATTGGTCGATATAACGCTATGCTGTTGGATCATATGGATGACTTGACGTACCGATTGCTCTGTATCTGTAATCAAAGCAAGTGGATCACTTCTTGGTGTAAGCTGACCATCATCGTCATACGTACGATCTGCAAATACTTCATTCACTACTGTTAATCCTATGTGCTTGCCTGCATCAATCAATGCGCTCCCTGCTAGTCCATATAAAATCAACTTGGGATCGAAACGATATATAGCCTGTGCTATCGCTTCTGCTAGACTTCGTGATTGGGCAGCCATATTATACAAAGCACCATGCGGTTTGACATGATGTAACACTCCGCCTTCTTGCTGTACAAAAGCCGCTAATGCTCCAATCTGATAAGTAATCAGATCATACGCTTCTGTTGCTGAAATATCCATCTTCCGCCGTCCGAATCCTTGTATATCGGGTAATCCAGGATGTGCTCCAATTTTCACTCCATATTTCAAAGCAGATTGCACAGATTGACGCATTACACCCGGATCACCTGCATGTAATCCGCAAGCGATATTTGCAGATGTAATGTATGGAAATAGTTGTTCATCTGCTCCTATCATATACGCACCATAGCTTTCTCCCATATCACAATTGATATCTATCGTATGCATAGGATTCTCCTTTTATCACGAATGATTTTGTACTTGTTTATACTTTTCCTGATTGAAGCATATGCTATCACTTACTACTTATCCAATCGTCAACGGACGTAGCGCTTCATCTATCGTTCGATACAGTAATTGTAGTTGATGACGCTTATGTATAGATAACGATTGGGCTTCTGCCAACGTAATCCGATCAAAGCGGATCGATGAACCCGGTGCCAATTGAGCCAGCACAGGTAGATCTACTGTAATAACATGTGCGATTTTGGGATAACCCCCTAATGTCTGGCGATCTGCCATCAATACAATAGGTTGTCCATCAACAGGAACTTGAATTGTCCCATCCGCCACTGCTTCAGATATATATTCATGCGGTTGATGTAATTGTAATGTAGCGCCTTGCAAACGATAACCCATTCGATCAGATTGTGGTGTGATCTGATATTCATTTTCACAAAGCAATCGTTGACTTTGTTGGGTAAAATCATCCCATTGTCTACCTGAAATAATCCGTATTACAGGGGATTGAGAATAATGAGGCAGTACCGAATAGGCTACAGACCAGTGAAAAGAATAAAAAGGATCTGTAGATAGATCAGCAGAAGATGGTGGTCGAAGATTACTTTTTTGGATATGAATACTATCATTCTTTTTTAGCCCTCTTCCTTCTAACCCTCCTATACCTGCACGCAAATACGTACTCCTGCTTTCCATCACTTTATCTATAGCCAGACCACCACTTACTGCTAGATAAGCACGACACCCGCTAACAACACGTTTGAATACAAGTATACTTCCCTGACGCACCCATACCGGACGCCACATAGGAACTTCTTTTCCATCAATCTGTGCACCAAGATCACCGCCTGTAATCGCTATCCATTGATCACTTTGAAATTCGCCTACCCATCCTGATAACGTAATCTCTAATGTTGCCTGATCTTCGTTATTGCCTACTAAGCGATTCGCAACTTGATGTGCAAATGTATCTATTGCTCCACTAATACTTATTCCATATTTCCCATACTTTTTTCGACCACGATCTTGAATCGTACAGAGCAGTCCTGGTTTGTGAATCAAAATAGTCATCATATTCCCTCTTCTGTTAAAGGATGGAGTTGCTGTAAATAGTGATATTCTTCCTCATCAATCGCGCGAAAACGAATAGACATCCCACTTGCTAACAAAACAGGTGGATGTTGATTCGGTCGAAAAAGAGTTAATGGTGTTCTACCAATCAATTGCCATCCACCCGGTGTTGCTAATGGATAAATACCTGTCTGTGTACCCGCAATACCGACCGAACCTGCCGGAATCACCAACCGAGGTGTTGCTTTGCGAGGAGTAGCAATCTTTGTCGACATTCCACCCATATAAGGAAATCCCGGCGCAAATCCTATCGCATAAATCAAGTATTCACAACTGCAATGAATAGCGATCACTTCTTCGACCGAAAGATGATTATAAGTAGCTACATATTCCAAATCAGGTCCATATTCATTGCCATAACATACAGGAATATCTATTACCTTATGCACAGGTTGAATAACGTGATTGCGATATTGTGATTCAGCGCTAGAAGTTGATTGTATATTATCCTCTGACGGTAATATGATCGATACCAACGATTGCTGAATTAGAAAACATACATAATCAAAAACAGAAACTTCCTTATCAGTATTCTGCTGTTCTGTCCATGAGTATAGATCATGCAAATTAATCTGATCCAGATCGTAAAACACCGTTACCGTAGTAAAAGAAGGAATACACTCTATATAACCGTCAAATGGATGTTGCTCTATGACAGCAACAGCTACTGTTACTTTTTCTAAAATAGACTTATCAATAATACTTCCAAATTCGATCACTACTGCTGAATCTCCCAACGGTTCCATCACCCATGTCATAAGGTTGTATGCTCCTTTCTATGTATAGATTGATCTGTACGAATCTAACTATAATTATACTTTGCATAGATTAATTCTATTGAACCATGTTCCTTGTAGATAGAGCAAATAAGGAAGGACATAATCATAGATGTTCAAGGAAAAAGCAGACATTTATATAACTAGTGAGTTTCAACAATACACGTATATATCATGGATATAACCGATGAGTTCTAACAATACATGTATACATTATAGATATAACTGGTGAGTTCCAACAATACATGTATACATCATAGATATAACAGACATAGAGGCGATATACTATCAAAATCGATATCATGCAAAAAGATCAGATCCACTTCATATCAAAGGGATCTGATCTTTACTTATTTCTACATATTTTATTTTGTTGTTTTTATCATTACGATTTGCTTGGGATGTTATACAACAGTGGCTGGCACTTTCGTAGTTGTTCCTGCTTTGGTAACCATATTACGAGCAATCCATACTCCTGCTGCACCTGCTTGTGCTAGACCACGTGTCACGCCTGCTCCGTCTCCACCGCAATATAATCCATCAATTTCAGTTTCTAGATTTTCATCTAACTTGGGACGTGCAGAATAGAACTTCGCTTCTACACCGTAAAACAATGTATGTTCAGAAGCGATCCCTGGTGTTACGCCTTCCAGCGCTTCGACCATTTCGATCAAGCTTTTCATTGTGTTGTAAGGCAATACCAATCCTAGATCACCTGGAACAGCTTCTTTAAGTGTAGGTTCTAAGAATCCTTCATTAATTCGTTCTCTTGTCGAGCGACGACCACGAAGAATATCACCGTATTTCTGTACAATCACTCCACCGCTAGAAAGATCATTAGCACGACGACAGATTTCACGAGCATATTCATTAGGCTTATCAAACGGCTCTGTAAATTTATGTGATACTAGCAAAGCAAAATTCGTATTGCTAGATCCCAGCACTGGATCTTTGAAAGAATGACCATTGGCTGCCATAACACCACTATGGTTCTCGACTACAACATGACCGGATGGATTACTACAGAATGTTCTTACTCTTGTCCCTACCGATGTATTAAAAATAAATTTACCTTCATATAAATGTTCATTGATCTGGCGCATCACCACATCAGATGTCTCTACACGTACACCTACATCCACCTGATTGTTGTACATTTTCAGACGACGCTTTTTCAAAATTTCAGTTAACCACGCTGAACCATCACGTCCTGGCGCAATCATCACCATAGGAGCTTCATATGTTTCACCTTTTTTGGTCATGATTCCTGTAATCTGGTGCTTGCCTTCTATCTTGGTCGTGATAATATCTTCCACTTCTGCTTTGAACACCATATCGATTCGTGAAGTCAGATAGCTGTAAATGGATTTCAAAATCTCTAAGTTCTGTTCTGTGCCCAAATGGCGAACTTCAGCACGTAGCAATTTCAAACCGGATGCATATCCACGTTGCTCGATATCACGAATCGTATCTGTTGTAGGATCAGTAATATTAGGAGTGGCTCCATGTTCTAGATTGATATCATCCACATAACGAATCAATTCCATCACTTTCGAAGGAGAAAGGTAATCAGTTAACCAACCTCCAAATTCAGTAGTGATATTGAATTTGCCATCGCTATAAGCACCTGCACCACCAAAACCTGCGGTTACTGAGCAAGCGGGTAGACAACCAGCATAATCTTTTTTACCAGCCGGTGGCGGGCATAATTGAATCTTCTCTTCCATGATTGGACAACTACGGCGATGAATATCATGCCCTTTGTCGATCAGCAATACTTTCCAATCCGGTGCTTGACGAGTCAATTCATAACATGCAAAAATTCCTGCTGGTCCTGCACCTACAACAATACAATCATAATGGTTCATAATGTCCTCCTAAGATGAATAATATGGGGTCAAAACACAAAAAATCCTGACTGCTGAATAGATATGCCAAAGCACACTATTCGTAGTCAGGAATTTATGGTCCCTTGTAGAAACCCCCAAACCTTATTTTCGGGGATATACGAATATATAGGATATAACTAATGATTAAAATCATAATGAACAAGTCATCGAACAAAGTAAGATATTTTACTTTGCCATAATATTCATAATGTAAAATAATTACTAAACATAGCAAGAAATTTATAACATTTATACATTAAAATACCACTGTAGCGCATATCACTCTCAATAGGCTACAGTGGTATCTTACAGAAAAATAAGCGAACGGTCAAGCACTTATTTTAATAATAGTTCGTATAAATAAGATTTTTCATTCTTTAATTATCTTTTTCAAGCATAATAAACATAAATTAGCGAACATTGTCGTTTGTTATTTCTATAATCTTTCGTTCTATTTCTTAGTTATTCCTAGTCATACTTTATAAATGATTAATACCTGCTAATGTGTGACTGAAGATTGGAAGTCATCTCGACTGCCTTTATTAGCATGATAAAAAATCACATCTCCATCTTGCAATTGGAATTGAAATCCCCATGGATCATTGAACTGTTGTTGGAATCCTTCAAGTTGCCATTGATTCATTAAAGGTGCATGAATGTATTGAAGATGAGGATGATCAGTATCTCCTTTTTGGATCGTTTCGATATCAAAATTCACAATAATATAACCATCTTTTAAAAAGACCGATGAATGTTCATCTAATCCTTTAGCACTGTTGCTAGCTGGATGAGTCTGCATATTAGAATTCTCGTTTTTTTCAGCCGATGGTTGACGATTGGTATTCGTGGAACCTACCATTTCTTGCAAAGCAGTTCCTTGTTTAACTACATATACATCTGAAGGCAAGCTATATTCTCCATACCATTTCTGTACAGCTGCTAAAGAACGCATAGTATTGTTTCCTTCAGGTAAATGCTGTTGTGGCCCGATCAATGTTCGTAATGGCTGAGTCAATAATAAATGTGTAAAATTGCCGATATTCACTTTGCGCTTACGGCTATTTTCTGCAAACATCGTTATCGCTTCTTCTGCACTTGTCGGAATAGTGATCGTAGTAGAAGACGATAGATCACGGTCTGATGCTACAATTTCCCAAGATAATCCGGTCAGGTTTTGCCAGATTGAAGAAGCGGCACGTTCCCAGACGATAGTCCAAAATGAAGGAGAAACTGTACTCGATTGAGCTTTGTTACCTTTGCTCGATGAAGGCGATATGGCTTGCTCTTGTAAGAGAAGATCATACATATATAATGCTGTATTTTTTAATTCTTCTTCAGCTACATGGCGAGTTGTATCATTCAAAATAGTATAGCGTTGTACCGTATCTTGTGGTGATCCCATTCGAATCAAATTGTCTGTATCTGTTGAATAATATATATCTACAGGAAAAGGAGTCCCTCCTTGACGCGGAACATAGCGAAATGTTGGTGTAATTCGAATACCATCTGCTTCACCGAACATATTACCTTTCGTTTTGAGATCAAATTTGAAATGATATCCTGTTTTAACAGCTAAATTTCGATAAAAAGGATGACTTCCCTGACGTACAGGCAATACATAAGGCGCTGTATTTCCGCGCGGTTCTCCATCGATGCCTTTATCTCCTACCCAATACGAAGTTCCTTGCGGTACAGCTAGATTTTGCCATGGACGAAATACGATCTGCCAGTCATAGTCTGCAATATCTGTAATATGAAAATCGTACACCCGTCCTATCACTTCTACAGCTATACTTTCAACAGCTACATGGTTATCCAGAGTGATGTTAGCATGATGTTGTACGGTAAAAGATGAAGGGGCATTTTCTGCAATCGTTCGGAATAAAACATCATATTTCCCCTCGTCCACCCAGACAGGTAAAAAGAATGTGGTGTCTAATTGATTAACAGGTACATCGATCCACGTATGTTTAGGAATAAATGTAGTCTGCTCTTTGTTATAGACATCAAAAGGAAATTGAACCTGCTTGGTACGTACATATTTCGCATAATCTCGATAACCGTAACCTGGATAATTTGTATGTTGTCCCGTGGTTGGAATACGCACAGAAAAAGGGCGATCCAAAATAAGAGCTGAACGATAAATATCAGGTACTGTTTTCTGATTATGCTGCTGATCATCAGATACCAATGAATAATTGACGACAGGTGTATGCACTGTGACCGGATTGATGCCATTGATCGGGAACGTCTGATTAGCTCCTCCTTTAATATGACCGGGTAGCACATCATATTCGATTGTTCCGGTACTTGGTGTGTTTTTTAGATTTGTTTTGGTTTTGGGTATCATATGGTTGGGACTATATAATATATCTTTCCCAATCATAGTAGGTACAGGCATTGCTTTAGGTGTTGGCCCTTTTTCGATCGTTCGTGTACTATCCATAATCACTTCATTATTAAATTTCAAAAAGTCATTTTCGACCTCTACATCATCTACAGCATTTTCTGCCTTTTTCTTCATATCACTGCTTTCATCTGGAATTGTAGGACGACCACTGCCGCTTTTCGTTATATTTTTGGTACCGCCATTCTGGTTACCAGGGTTCTCAGGAGCATAGTAATTGCCAGTCGTTAACGCTGAATAAGAAGGCGTTACATAGTTGTTAGGAGAAATTATAATCTTATTATCTGCAAAACCATAGTTATTCAGCGTGGTTTGCTTAATTCCGTATACTCCCAATTGATCTATTTTCCAAAATGAATAAGGTCGCTGAATATTAAATGAGTAATTGACGTTTTTGGTATCTTTCTTCTCTCCATGATCCCATTTTAATTTGTACGTTCGCTTAACCGATATTCGATATGTACATTCGCCTGTATATTCTGTAAAGGTGTGTTGAGAAAGATAATTCAGTGCAAATACATTACCATATAGACTTTCCGAAGTAGGAATCCCTTGAGCAACATCGAACATTTCGCTTCCTCGTCGATCAGCTTTGATCATCGCGGATACCATCGGATCCATGTATTTGCCAGTTAATTGCTGACCTGCTTGAGGAACCGTACATATTGCTGAAGAACCTGTTGTCGGTGGCTCTTCGGCTGCACCCACAGTGATAGTAGCACTATCTTTAAGAGTCCACGGATCTTTTGTCCAATATGCCGTAATCTGCGCTGTTCCTGTAGCATGGGCGGTGACTTCTCCGGTAGCAGGATCCACACTTGCAATCGCAGGATCAGACGACTCCCATTTCGTCTGATCTCGATGCGTTACATCAATCCAGTTATCTGTAAATTCTTGTTCATTGTAAGCTTTGGTACGCACTTCAGCAGTTAATTGTTCGGTATCATCAATCTGTAAAGTCGCATCTGATTTGACTTGAATTTCTTTCTTTTCAATGACATGTCCGGTGTAATTGATTAGGAGAGGTGTGTAATATTCTGCTATATACTTAATTGGTCTTTGGTTTTCTGAAGTATAAGGTGCAAAAACATTCTCATTATATCCACTTCCTACTTTCTTGCGTCCAGTCAATGTATGAATAATCGCAAAAATATCTCCTTTTTTATAATCAATAGCGATTCCTTCAAAACTACTCGCTCTATCGAAAGCAATTTTTTCAAAACTTAAATCATTAATATATTTTTGATTATATGGATTATTGTTCGAATCCACTACTGATTCTGGAGGATATTTTTCAGCAGTTATTTTATCTACAACTTCTGTAGCTGTTGGTCGCGAATCTTCTCCTTTTCCAATAGCTGTAGCTTCATAATTATCCATACCTTCATTACGAGAAGCAACCCACCCTCCTGAATCAACTTGAGTCCATATGACTTTAGGAGTTGGATTTGATATACCTGTAACAGGTATTTTTAAAGTTTGAATTTTAGACGCAGTATTAGGGATCATGATGATATCACTAGGATATTCATTTTTATCTACTGCATATATAGTATGATCAGCTACCATAATTAAAGTACTCATACAAACTAAAAGGCAAATAATATATACACTATACTTTTTTAACACATGGTTTCTCCTTAATTTTTAGTTAATACAGAAATTCCAAAAGATGATCCATCTTCGGTTCTATATGAGCTACCTGGATTAGATATCTCGATAGAATTACTCATCCATATCTGCATTCCATTTTCATTATTTACATATGAACTAAATGCTTTTACAGGATTAAATACAGGTAACGTTGAATAGCCATATGCTTTAGGCAATGAATTATTAATAGCTTCTCCTATAGCTAAGGGATTTAAACTACTTTTCATGTAATGATCAATAGTAAATCCAGCTTTTGTAGGATAAATAGTTTGATTTTCATACACTCTGTAAATTTCATCCTCATATGTGGTTTTATCTTCTTTCCCTAAAAATACAGGTGCATAGATACCTTTTTTGTTGTTCCAATCCCGGCTATCTACAAATATCAAATAATTCAAACTTGAGTAACCTGCTCCATTACGGAATTTCATTTTTTTCCCTTGAACATTTTTAAAAGAAGTCACTCCACTACTAAATGGTGTGATCACTTCCATATTCGTTCCTGTCGTCCCTACCGCTCTTAACTCTTTCAAGCCTACAAATGAATCTGCCGATTGCTTTTGTACATTCGCTAAGCGTACTAAAATTACTGCTGCTTCTGCACGTGTGGTGGTTTTGCCAGCTCCGAAAGTTCCATCTGCATATCCAGACATTAGACCTGTGCCCATCATTAGGGAGACATACGGATATTCGCTTGGATTCATAGTTTTTTTGAAATATTCTGCTACAGGTACAACAGTATTTGCTGTATCATTTAGGGCTTGCTTGTAATCTGCGCTAGATGTTGCGAGACCAGATGACATCCATTTTGCCATTTCTTTACGTGTAAGTGGTGTGGCTGGCTTGAAGCCGTTTGGATAATCCGAAGGAGTCAAAAATCCTTTCGCTATAGCTTCATTCACTTCTTTTTCACTCCAGTTACCTGTAAGGTCTGTAAAAGTACCTTTGCCTTCAACTTTCTCATTGGAAGATACACGATCTAGCAAAACAGCAAATTCAGCGCGTGTTACTTGAGCACCGGGCTTGAATGTTCCATCTGCATATCCTTTAAAATATCCTTTTGATACAGCTTCATCGATAGCTGCTTTTGCCCAGTGAGAGGATGATACATCTTTGAATGTAGTTGCATTGGTAGTCTGCATCAACGGGCTTAACATGACTGAAAGGGTAGCTACTGCAAATAACGAACTGATTATTTTTTTCATTTTAAAATACTCCTCTATTATGTAAGATAATGGTTTATACGTACTCAACGGCAGTTACACATCTAAGCTTTTTCACAACATTATACATCTAGGTATTTACGCCTACTTCATGTACCACTTGCATCATTATATGGGATAAATAGGATTCTTCCAAGTACTTATTTAGTTAGCATCTCTTTTGAAAATAAGATAAGAATACAAAAAAAGCGGACTACTCCCGATAAAAGGAATAATCCGCGTGCTTCGCGAGAATATAGGTATTAAGACATAGTTTTCATTTCCGCAAGAATACCATAGAATAAGTAAGCTGTAAACCTATTTATCTTCTTGTTATCAAAAAAGAGTAAACGATGATCGTTTTTATTCTTCTTCTATTTCGCATAGTCTGCTCAATATTTTTTATAACACAATGCCATTCATTTTTAAATGAGCGATAAACATATCTTTGGTCGAAGGATGTTGTTCTGGATTGACCCATGCTTCTGGTTGCCACGCATTACCTGTTTTGAGTGCACGCGGACAATGGATAAAACACTCTTCTACTTCCACGACAATACCAAGTCCCATCGTTTTGCCTGTCCAATTCATCTGTTCCAGTAATTCACTGTCTTTGGTAATACGAGCATGACCATTCACCCGTAATACTTCATTCATACCCGGAATTAGAAAGATCATACCGACTTTGGGATTCTCCAATATATTTAACAATGAATCTGCACGTCGATTACCATGACGTTCTGGAAAAATAAGTCGTTGATCGTCTAACACTTTGACAAATCCTTGTTCATCCCCGCGTGGAGACACATCACATCTGCCCTGGTGATCTGAAGTAGATAAGAAAAATAACGAAGATAATGATAAGTAGTATGCAATATGCGGATCAATAGACGCAACGGTCTTTTTGACAATATGTTCATGAGGAACACCAGTAAATGCTCTCAATTCTTCAATAGATGTAATGTATTGTTCAGATTGTTCTATGTTCATTGCTGTTGTATCTGTAGTCTGTTTCATATTCGCCCTCCTATACTTCTCAGTTGGGTTTATCATAACAAGCTACAGTATACGTGTCTATCTTCTCCGCCGATCTCTTATTTTCTACTTCGATCTATATTCAATCTCTACGCATTCCTCGAAAAGAGTTAAAGTATAAATTAAAAGAAACAAAAGACGTGTTTAAGCTATTTATATGTTCTAAATTTTTGTAGATTCGATCTGCGATTTGATAACATTCTTCAGAAGAACGTTTGAAATAACTTCCAAAATATTTTTGCATAATACAATACACTTGATTCCCTAATTCATCCGCAGACTTCATATATGGAAGGATTTTGACAATATGATCGACTTCAATCGAGTATTCATCGGGTAAGCACCATTCAATCAAATTCATAGGATTCCAATACATGATATGTTTCTCAACCATTGTGTATATATCTTCATCAAATACCTGATTAGACTTATTGTTCATGATTAACCTCCTACCCGGATAGCTACCTATCCAGAGCGTAATCTCTTTCTCTAATTTACTCTGTTATCAGGTTGTTGAATCATAATGTGAATACTATATTTATACGTTGTACATTAATGTATTCTTTTACAAAAAGACTGACTAAAAAAAGTATCTCTTATTCTGCTTCATGTGTAAATATGGTAAAAGACCCACTTGATTGCCTATTCGTGCATTTGCAGAAATAAATATCACCAGATTCCATCCCCTTGAGAACGGGTAAATAAAGCATTACAACACTTCATTTGCTTCATAATACTATTTCTAATACAAAAGGATGATGAATAATGGAACACGAAAAAGATGTAAAAACACTATCAGATTGGTTGAACAATCATCTTACACGCACTATCATTATTGAAAAGCATGAACTTGACGATACAGATGAAGTTCATTTCACAGTGACTGAAGTCGATATTCGTAGCGAGGACAATGCTATTGATGATTATGTAGAAAGCTCTTTGATCTTACATGGAGAAGGTTCTACATCTAATGCAGATGGCGACAATGTGCCTTTGCCACAAAATACGTATGAAATTGCACTACACGATCTACGGATCGATCATATAGACGATACTCATGTTAAATTAAATACAGAACGTGCACAATATGTGTTAACTGCTAAATAAGTGCCTATATCTTCGTTAAGATAGAATGCTATATATAAAGATATTTTGAAGAATATCACTACAATATATATGCTTAACAAAAAACCTCTTTTGTATCAATGGATATAAGAACTTTCTTATTCTTTTGATCATAAAGAGGTTTTTGTCGTCTTTTTTATTTTCAATTGTATAGGCAATTCTATTCATCCTCTGTGCGTTTCTACGATTTGTGACATAACCGACCTAAAACATTTGTAAAAAAAGGTTTATTTTGCTAATATCAATCCGAATATTAGTAAACGCTTACAAAAAAATACGAAGAGGGTGTATATGTTCATGTCTATGTTCAAAAAAAGCCTTAATCTTGTTTTGTTAAGCTCGTTGATGATTACACCATTGATCTCGTTACCTGCGCAGACGTATGCAGCTAATGAATCGGTAGAAGTCTGGTTAACAACTGCCGATCCCAACTCGGAACCTGCTGTAGGACTCAGTCCAAACGCTCGTCTTACCAAAAAAGCTAATATCAACTTCAGTAGCAGTACAGGAAATGCCGATTATACGATCAATGTAAATGAAGGCAAAACGTATCAGAAGATGGATGGCTTCGGTGTTTCTTTGACAGATTCATCGACATGGTTAATGAATTATAAGTTAAGCAGTGGCAAACGTGCCGAAGTGATGGAACGACTATTTGGAAATACAGGTATAGGAATGAGTATGCTGCGTCAGACGATGGGTGCTAGCGACTTTGCATGGAGTACGTATACTTACGATGATACGGCAGGAGATACTTCGCTCAGCCAATTCTCGATTGCACGTGATCTTCCTTATATCATACCTATGACCAAACAAGCACTTGCCAAAAATCCTAATCTTAAAATCATCGCTTCTCCCTGGAGTGCTCCAGCATGGATGAAATATACAACCAATGATAAAAACGGTACAGGTAAATTACAAGCGCAATACTATCCAACTTATGCGAATTATTTTGTGAAATTTATTCAAAGTTATCAGGCACAAGGTATTCCTATCTATGCGGTGACTCCGCAAAACGAACCACTATTTGAGCCAGGACGTTATCCAGGTATGAATATGAATGAGCAAGATCAGATTGGCATGATCGGTGATTACCTCAGCCCTGCAATTAAAAATGCGGGTCTAAATACAAAAGTGATCACTTATGACCACAACTATGATAACTGGTCTTATCCGAATACAGTCATTACAGGGCTTAAAAATAGTGGCAAATCTAGCGCTGTAGCTGGTAGTGCTTTCCATCATTATGGTGGCGATTATACGGCTATGACTTCAATGCATAATGCACATCCAGATAAAGACATCTGGTTCACTGAAGGTGGATTTGGCGATTGGAATGATAAAGTCGATGGAACAACTCAAGGATTCGATAATATGATCAATGAATTTATCGGAATTACTCGTAATTGGTCCAAATCGATTATTTTGTGGAATGCTGCGCTGGATCAAAAAGATGGTCCTAGTGTGATCGGAGATAACAATACCAACAAAGGTATGGTTACGATCCAGAACTCGGATAACAGCAACAGTAATCCAGAAGATAAAGTGACGTATAACAAACAATATTACCTGTTAGGACATTTCAGTAAATTTGTAGTAACCGGTGCTACACGTATTGATACCAATTCATCCAATGATATTCAAAATGTAGCTTTTAAAAATCCAGATGGTACTAAAGTAGTTGTATTGTATAATTCTCAAACAGCTACTAAAACAGTAAAAGTTCAGTGGAATGGTCAATCTACTAACTACACTGTTCCGGGTAAATCGGTTGTTACATTGAAATGGTAATAAATATGCTCTCTATATCTAGAATATAAAAAAATAAAAGCTCTGTCCCTTTCTTCATTCCTATGTTGGTATAGGTATGGTAGAAATGGCAGAGCTTTTTCTCTTATGCTATAGAATTTGCATAGCTTATCGATTTCGTTATGGTATTAAAATTAATTTCTCAATATGCCCTGCTGCTGATCTGCAGCCATTAAATCTTCAATTAATGGACGTTGTGCTGGATTGATCTGCTCTATATTCATTGCTTCTAACTTATAGAATAAAAGCTTAACAGATTCATCATCTTCAAATCGTAATGTTTTTCCATCTTCAGCTAACTTTCCTTCCAGATCAGCAACCACATCGAAAATAAACATTACAAACACCACATCGTCTCCACCGGGATACGTATACTTCAATCGTTCTCCACTGTATACAGCATACAATGTAGAAGAAATCACTGCTAACCCTGTCTCTTCTTTTACCTCGCGTAACATCGTTTCTTCAATAGTCTCGCCTGCATGCATTCCACCACCAGGCAAACCCCAATCGTTAGAATCTGAACGCTTTTGCCATAATATACGATTTTGCTCGTCTCGAATAATCGCTCCACCGGTTACGATAATCTGTCGCTCTTGATCTGAATGTTCCATGGGATTTCCCTCTTTTCTGGATAAGATAGATCGCTTATAAATAAACGGAGTATGATTAAAAAATGCTGGTCATATCACTGTTAGTAAAATCCAACAGTATATAACACAGCATTAAGTTTGTATCCGTCATTTTATTGTAGATCACCATCATAATAGCTTATTCCAATTTAAATAACGTATAAATAGTGCTTACTTTTTCTCTTTTAACAATTTTTCACGCTCTGCATACATGTCCGGCAAGTGATCTTGTAACTTCGGATTCGGATCAGGATATGATAAATCCAAATCTTCCAATGTACGCACTACTATTTGTAACACTGCTAGATCACGATACCAGCGATTATCAGAAGACACGATATGCCACGGATGATCTTTGGTTGCTGCATGTGCAAATACGTCTTCATAATACGCTTGATACGTATCCCACGATTTGCGTTCTAACAGATCACTTTCATCGAATTTCCAGTTCTTTTTCGGATTTTCGATACGTGCAATTAATTTTTCCAATTGAAACTCTTTAGAAATATGCAAAAAGATTTTGACCACTTTAACGCCATTATCTTCTAACATTTCTTCAAAATGTCGTATTTGTTTAAAACGCTGTTGTGCTTTTTTATCTGAAATCATCTTATGCACACGCGTAATCAACACATCTTCATAATAAGAACGGTTGAACGCTGTAATATAGCCAACGCCTGATACTAATTTGTGAGCACGCCAGAGAAAATCATGATCCATTTCTTCGCGAGTCGGTGTTTTGAAGCTATGCGTCTGCACACCTTGTGGATGAGAAATAGAAAAGACTTTATTAATTACGCCGTCTTTCCCACTGCAATCCATGCCTTGAAAAATAAACAGAAGCGATTTCTTTTTACTTGAGAATAGCTTGTCTTGTAGCTTCTCAAATCGTTTCATCAGTTCTTTGGTTTCTTTTTCGGTATCTTCTTTGGATTTGTACTCGCCTGTGTTTTTAGGATCAATCTTTTTCAGATCAATCTTATCTCCTGTAGCAAGTACCCAGTTCGATGATCGCTTGGACATATCTATCGCTCCTTTAATAAAAAAACGTTTCTTCTATATATACCCGAATCTATTCAGCCAAAAGCAATGCTATTCAAAATGACGTTTTAACTAATGTTATACAAAGTACAGGTATCTTAAATATTCAGCACAGGTATATCGTCACTCATTTATACAAATACACCTATTATGATGATTGTTGTTCATGTACAGCTTCATTCAGTTCCTGCTGTAATTGCTCTATAAATGCATTCCAGACTTCTTCGTTAACTTTAAGCTTTTTGGGATTATAATCTTCTAATGTCTCTACCCATACTCGCTTATCGTTGATGTGCCCTAATTGAGTTTGAATCTTTTTGTATACTTCTTCCGAATCACGGAACTTGGAACTTAGCGCAAATTCAGCAGCCGAAGCAGTATACCGAATCTCTTTGGCAGCGATCCGTAATTGGTGTAATTCATGTAAAGCTTCGACTGAATCGATGCCTTCTGTTTTGGCGGTCTGGCGGTAAGTACGCTTCTGTTGTTCATAAGCGATCTCAAGTTCGCGCATAATGCGATTCACATCGGCTTGAGCTGCCAGCGATTCCAGATGTTCTTCTATGAGTGTTTTCCATTTCTTTTTAAGTATTTTGCCTTGTAGTTTAGGTAACTTTTTGGCAAGCTTGGTGCGATATGCTTTACGTTCTTGTTTGTGAGCTTTGATCACAGCTTTGAGCAGATCAGATTCTTCTTTATGGTTATCTGCTTTGGCATCTTCTTTTCTTTCTTTAAAAGCATCAATCATCACATCAGCATCTCTTACTTTACCGAGTGCTTTTTGCGATTTTTTCAATAACGGAATCAGTCCTGCTTGATCCGAAGCATCCAAAATACGCAACAAGGTCATCAGCTTACGACAATTGACCCGGGCTTGATGCACATCTTCATCATCAAAATCTTTAACTGCTTTCTGACCATAACTCAAAAATTTCTCATAATGATCTTCTAATACAGTCTGCCACTGCGTTGTTTTGCTTTTCGCCAAGCCTATCGTTTGAATATTGGTCATTGATATTCCTCCAGTGGGATGAAGCGTTATAATTACGGGTTGTATCTTATTTAACACATTCTAACCGTACTGAGTCATATAAAGACGATACTCTTTCATTATAGAGGATTGGCGTTCACTAAGCTATTTAGCCTGTGCAAGGATCACAATATGTGATAAAAACATTTGAATATAAGATCAAGTTAACATTTATTAAAGTTATGTCATTCGTATTGAGCGATTCCAGCTCTAATATAAGTTTTTCCATCATTTTCAATAATTAATACAGTATTACTATTCGCATTTTCAGCACCATACGCAATTTGATCGGCTGGCAGATCATTTGTTGGCTGAGAAGTAAGATTATAATAATAATCACTTGCGTAGATAGTCGTAACATTATCTTTAGCATCTTTAATAAATGCAGGAGATAAATTCACTTCGACAACAGAAGGTTCTTTATTAGCAGCTTCTGCTTCTTTACTCGCATTATTATATAAAAGCAAACCTGAACCAAAAACAAATATTGTAGCAATAATAATACTTCTCTTTTTCCAACTTTTATTCACTAATATCATCCTTTCAAAACTAAAGAGTAACACCGTTTCCTGATGTAATTAATTTATCAGCACGATTGTTATAAATAAACAAATCAATTGGTTTTCCATTTTGCGGTTTAGTAACATTAGTAAACGTAATTACTGTTCATGATTATTTCCTTAAACTTCAATAGAGTTAGATCTTAACTTCCATCTGTAGAAGAAAAACGATATTCTTTCATTATAAAATATTGACATTCACTAAGCTATTTAGCCTGTGCATGAATCACAAAACGATGTTGTTTCACTTCAAAGTAACCTTGCTTTTGAATTAATAAATGAATAGCATATAGATCATCCATATGTTCTTCGAGTTGAAAGTTTGGAATTTGCCATGGAATAGCTTTGAGATAATATAACAATGCTCCAATATCGTAAAATCGTTCACTTGGAAATTCTTCTTTTTGGTAGACTATTTCAAAATGATTCTGTTCGAGTTGTGAGACTGCTGTTGCTAGATTCCAATCTATAAATTCTTGATTCAAAGGCTTATGTAAATGTTGATTAATCTGCTGATCATTCAATCCACCTACTTGCTGAGTCATCAACCATCCATCTTTTTGTAACAAACGTCTTACTTCACTTGGACTATACGCTTCATGCTGATTCGTAATAAGATCGAACTGTTGATCAGCAAATGGTAGATCATCATCATTATCAATCTGTACAACCTCTACGCCCAAAGATTCTAAACGATTTCTAGCAATCGGTACATTAGGAGCATAAGCTTCTGTGGCATAGATTGATGGTGGGAACGGTTGCAAACTCGATAAAAATTCTCCGCCCCCAGTTCCCATATCTAACATCGATTGAGACTTCTTAATGTGCGGTACGATCATCTGTTCAAAATTCCAAGACAACGGCTGTACTTTCATTCTTCCATTTTCAGTGACCCACGAGAAATCCCATCCGCTGAATTCTTGCTCAGCATCTTTGACATAGTTCCAAAATATTGCATCTTGTATCATTTTGTATTACTCCTTTTTATTGGTAATATATACAGTATAGTTGATAACTAGCTAAGAAAGGAAGATTGGAGGAGCCGATTCTATGTATGCTATGTTAATTTGTGAGGTTAATGTTAGGATGCATGAAATAAAATACAGTATACAATCATAGCAAATTCAAACTAAGGAGATTTATATGAAATTATGTATGATCATTTTAGTAATAGCTATACTAATAAGTGGTTGCTCTAATTATCAAGAAGTCTCTGGAAACACGAAAAACTGGAGTGTTAAAGTTACTGAAATACCGCCTCAAGAAAATACAGAAATGGTTCAAACTACGATTCAATACATAGGTAAAGAAGATCCAATCAATGATTTCAAATTTAAATTGGTCAGTGATGCTATAAGTGTAAGTGGGACAGATTCGGCTCCTTCCTTGCCTTTTAATACTACTATTTCGACTAATCCTAAAACTTCTGATCCATTTTCCAAGCCTATAAAGCTAACTATTGAATGGAATAACCACATAGAAGAAATGACATTACAACAGTAAAATAAGAAACGTAATATAGAAAGGAAGATTGAATGAGTCGGTTCTATTATATTGCATCAAGTTATGAGCTTCCCTTAGGAGAGCGAGGAGGTATATTTCACACCCTTCCGTATAGCGAATGGATCACTTCACCAGAGTATCTTGCCAATCAAGAAAAGCAACGAGCTGATGGTATGGTTCCGCTAACAGATATTGTAGACTTTTCTACATTTGCTGATCGAGATGTCATGATTTATAAGACGCAAGAAGATGCCGCGGGTATTTTTATTCAAGAAATTCCACGCTGGGCTGGCGTACTGCAAAAACATTTTCACCATCCATGTATATACATGATCTCTCCCGAATCAGGCGACTTTAATATTGAAGCTGATCCAGATCAGTATGAGGATTTAGATGCTTATCGTGCTTCGCTGAAATGTTGTCGTGAATTATTTAAACTAATGGAAGAATATCGGGGCGATGCAGAAGATTTTGAACTGTATACATGTTGGTCAGGCGAAGAAGACGAGCCACGCAATATCAAGTTGGATCGAGTAATAGATTTAAATACATATGATGTGGCACAACAAGGATTTGAAATGTTAGAAAAGCAGTATGTCTTGGTAAAGTTGCCTACGCTTCATCATGAAATTGAATAATACGTGCTACCATAGAAATAAGAGCCAACTATGATTGGCTCTTATTTTGCATTTCCTTGGATGAATTTTCTAACTACAGTTTCCAAACGTTCTATCATTTCAGTCAGTTGTTCATCGCTCACATTCTCTATCGACGAATGATCGTTCATATCCAGATGCCAGATCACACTTTTCAGTATATAACTGTATGTAAAAAACACCTGATCCATAAGAGCACGTTCGATCATTTGGTCATCTTGCGCCTGCTGAGTCAGTTGAGTGATCGCATCGACATAAGCTTTAAACGCACCGATATTAAAAATATTTAACTCATGAAGATCATGAATAAAACTTCCTTCACTTCCTTTCACATTTTGATCAATAATTGTGCTTGCATTATCCATTATTCTATTCCTCCAACGTCTGTACTTCTTTTACATTTTGGCAGTATTAAATCATTTTTATGTTTCTATTTCTGCCAATTCTCGTTGTGAAGATGTTCCATAATTTTTATCATTCACTAAACTTTTGAGCGCTTCTATCGCTTTAGGATGATTTTTGTGTTGAGCTAATAAAGCAAACGCTGCACTTTGGAATAAACTATAATTATCACTTTGGATCATAGTTAAAGCCCACTCGATCTCTTGGGCATCTACTGTTAGTAGTGACAAGGTATTGATACAATTCACGATTAGACTATCATCTTCTGTAGCATCAGCCTTTATGATGGTCATAAGCTTTTCTTTGATATCTGTATCATCGTAATCGCCTTTATACAACCCTAAAATGGTAACTGCTTCTATTCGGATATCATCATCGTTATTCGTATCTGTAGCAATAAAAAGAAAGAAATGTGCTAATGCTTGATCTAATATCTGATCAAAACCTTTTAAAAAATCAAATTTTTCTTGTTCATTCAAAGAATGATACTTTTTAATAAACTGATCTTCAGTATGCATACGCCCTCCTGTAACAAAAGATAAACATAATTTACTCTATTGCGGATTAATATGTTATGTATAATCCAACTTCTCTAACTGTAACAGATCACTTACATCATCACTTTGCTCAAAGATTCTAACTTGCTTTTCTTCTTGATAATCCCATCCCTGATCAATAGCATACTGAATCAGACGCGCACAGACCACAGGACGATTTGGATTAACATCATACATTCTTTTCCAACTAAAAAGAAATTCAACATGAGACGTTTTGGAAGAATAGATTTTGATACTAACCATAGGTATAGAAGGTGTCTGGTCGATCACGCAGTGGAATGTATAGTCATTCACAGTTACTTTCTTTTGTAGTTTCTCAAATAATTTCATCATATCCTCCTTCTAGTGGTTGATCACAATACCTCAGCCAATCTATATTATACCTGAAAAGCACCTGTCATTCCTGTCTGTAAATGAACTGCGAAACGTTGCAGTACATCCTGTGCTTGATGTTCTTGATCATATTCACCCACTGTAAACGCAGATTCAACAGACCCGTTACCAGCATAAGCAGAGATTACAAATTTATGATCAGCAGTTTCTAATTCTAATGTTAGGACAGTTGCATCAATAAATGTTGTACGGTCTTGGCTTCTGATCCACATGTTTAGTGCTCCTTTGGTTGAGTTGATATGTATTTAAAAGAAGATTTAGAGATCGCTTATATGTGCTATTACTACATAATTAAGTATCTGCATAAATTAAAAAGGCAACGATATTCGTTACCTTTGTTGTAATTTAGTTAAACATTAGCATGTTTTTCACAGCAAGAAAATAGATTTGCTAAATCATCAAATACAAAGAGCAATAATCTATTTTCATCAATTTTAATTGCTAAATTAGCAAACTATTACTATTTATAATTATCTAATTTCATTATTACGATCGTTACTAGAAACCTTAGAATCCAACACTCTATATTTAAAAATGCGCCACACGATATAAACCACAGCAAAAAATAAACTCCATTTTAAACATGTAGATAATAAGAGATAGGAATAGTCTGACCATGGCAAAGCTAACGTTATAGACATTCCTTCTCCCGTTGACTCCGTAACTTTACGTTGATCAGTAAGTACCGAATAATATATTCCAAATACAAATCCATATAGCAAACATTTAATAATGCGTTTCTCATAGCTTTTGATCACTTGGATTGCAGAATGAATGTTCATCGCTAGTTCTCCTTTATGTTATTGTTCTGTCCGATCATATGAATATTCTTTGTACCCACCATATGTAAGTATACAAGCTACAACAAACAAAATAATCGGTACAACTGTCCACGATATATTAATATTCAAAACACTATACATAAAATTCATATTTACCATACGATCCGATGAACCTATTGCAGAAATGATAAATCCTGTACATAGAATTCCAATCGAAGCGAGAAATAAACTGCACCCCATCATGACTTTAACCATAGTAATCTCCTCTCTGTTCCTTTACGACTGTATATCATTCGTCGTTATACTTTGGTAACTCTACCTTATAAATGAGCATAGAATTGCTACAGCTCATCACTTTATATAAGGCTAATTTTTTTGAGATTACACCTATCGATGTAATCTATATCTGACCTTCTGCAACTTCTTCCTTTCATATGCGTCCATATACATAACCACCTTATCACAACCAGGAAAGGAAATCCTTACCATGAAGAAAAAAATGATCTTCTCTGCTTTACTGTCGTCCACTTTGCTGTTGCAATCATCTTTATGTAATCCTGCATCAGCATCTAGTTCTTCCTTTCCAACTACATACACTTTTTATTTGGCTAATGATCCTAAAGGATTTATTGTAAATTCTACACTTATCCAGAATGGTACTATCTTTTTAGATATTCGTGAGTTAGCGGAAGATTCAGGGTTAACATTGGCTTGGGATTCAACAGGTCAACGTGCTTCGCTTAACGGATTTATGAAAAAAGCAGCGATTCGCTTAGGAAGTCGTACCGCTATGCTAGATGGGAAAATCGTTACACTGAGCGCAGCCCCTTTTAAAAAGAAAGAGAAAAAGACTAATAATGAAATTGTATATGTCCCTGTTCGATTTGGTGTACAACTACTGGGTGGTGATCATATCCAAGTAGATCGACAACAAGTTCATGTTACAGCCCGCAACATCAAGTATTATGATGTCATTACTGATGTCTACAATGGCTCTACCTATACTTTGAAAAAGGATGGTGGAGACTTATATGTAGCTTATGGGAAGCAGGCTCCGGTGAAGTTAGTCTCACTCGGCATCGATTTTGATTCGGTAGGTATGGAGTTTGAGTCAACTGCGGGTGGATTGTTGATCCTTACGATTAATAATGCTTACGGAGAACCACATATTCATAATCAGCAAGTAAAGCTTATTTTCCAAAAAGGAAAGTTGATCCGAAAAGCATATGCAGACTTTACCAGAGTCAACGACTCCGACATTGCTACGTACCAAGATAAGATTGTGCTAAGCGATGGGAAAATATTACGCATGATTGAAGATGGTACAGGAAATGTTGTCGATGAACTTGATCTGGTCAAGCTTGGTGGTGGGAGTAACGAAAAATACGCGGTAGAAGGACTGTACGATGATGTTATTCTTATGCGGACTGCCTCCAAAGGAAGACTTCTGCTGATCGATCGCCATACCAACCAATCTGTCACATTATACAAAGAACTACTAGATGCTTCGTGGCAAAAACAGATTAGCGAAGATGTAGATATCGATTCTTTTGGCTCAGGGGATTATCTGCAATTTGATAAAAGAGTTAATAACACCTTCTATTTTACTTTTCGTGCAGGATCTAATCAGGAAAAGCATTTCACCTATACTTTGAAATCGTAGATCGGCTTTTCGCATGTGTGTGGCAAGTTACTCGTACTCTATCTTTATTACATTTTCAAATAAAAATACACCTCGGATAGATACCAGACAACGTTGAACGCTATTCATATCTATCTGAAGTGTATTAGATTGTTATGAGCAATGAGCTACAACAGTTACAATTACGAATTCAATTCTGCTAATCGTGCACCTACTCTAGCTACAGCAACACCTTTGATCGGTGATCCATTAGAAGTAAAATTAACATAATACGTACCTGATTCCCAAGGCTTGGTTGTATATATCGACCAGTTGGTTCCACCTGCGATAGTAACTACACGTTCAGTCACAAGGTCACCTGTTGGTGAATCTTTGGATATGGATATAGCAATTCGTTGCTTCCCTTTGTTATTGACCCAGATTTTCGCATAACGATACCCTTTTTCTACTGTAAAAGGCTTGGACATCTGTGTCCCTGTTAAGCGTTCAACCAATACCGTTTGAGTCGATTGCGGTGGGTTTTTAGGATCATCTTTTTTTAACATAGTAGGAATGCCAGACTCTCTTTTGAAGAAAGAACTTCCTACTCTTTCTATTCTTCCTACTTTAGAACTTAATACGAAAGGTAATGGATCAACCGGCGCTAATATCGTATTATTTGCCACGTTGTTATCTGGACTGCTAATCACTTGAGTCTCTTCTGATTGTATATTGTAATACGTAATGATCGGTACGACTACGAGCAATACAATGAATGCTAGCGCGGTAAGTGTAATAACACGTACTTTTTTCGGCTTATCCCATTTTGCCCAAAAGTTCGAACTTGATGTCGATTTATTTTTTTCCATTACTAATACCCTGCTCTCTATGACTTAAATAGCAAAACTAAACTTGCTTCATACATCCTATGTATCGTTAAATGAACTCCTTTCTATGCAGTAGTGGTATCTTTGCTTTCAAAAAAAGTAACACTATCGCTTCCTAACACAAAAGCAATAAGTGTTACTATTTATATATAATTTATCTTTTTTATTGTTTAATTGTCAATTATAGTATAAAAATCAGCCGTTATCATCCAAAGGAGAATTTAAGTGATGTATAAAAAATGTGCTTTGGCAGTTATGATTACCACCTTATTAGCATCGACATTTCCCCCTATGTATGCTAAGTCTGCTACACCTGTTACTCCTTATAGTTACGAATTGAATTACGCTCAAAAAGAAGGTTATTATAGTCCGTCACATGGAAGCACAGTTACCCGTCAAGGTACAACGTTTGTCGCTATGAATGATTGGCTTACTGATCAATCTGGATTACAGATTACATGGGATCAAAGTGGTACACGCGCTTCTTTAGATGGCTTTATCAAAAAAATCGCTGTTCGTGTAGGTAGCCGTACTGCTCTGTTAGATCACCAAAAAGTGACTTTAAGTGCAGCTCCATTCAAAGCAATAGATCCTTTAAGTGAAAAGTCAGAATTATACCTTCCTATTCGCTTCGTTGTACAAGCTCTCGGTGGAACGGAGCTTCGTATAGACGCCGCAAATCATATGCTAGTTGCAGATCATCTACAATCTCTTAATGTTCTCAAAGATAGTTATCAAGGCACAACATATGCAGTTAAGAAAGCAAACGGAGATATTTATATAGCGCAAGGCAAAAATCTGGCTAAACGAATCGCCTCTATCAATGAGACACTGGATTTGGCAGGTATGGAAGTCACGGCTACGCCTAAAGGATTACGAATTATGCGTATCCATGATTCCTATGGAGAACCTCATATTAACTATCAGGATTTTACTTTAATTTTCAAAAATGGTGCTTTGATCAGGCAATCACATATGAATTATCATTGGGGTGTAGGTACAAATATTGAAATGTATAATGGAAATATTGTATTAAATGATGGTCAGACCTTACGAATGATTGAAGATGGTACAGGCAAAGTAGTAGACACCATTGATCTCTTCAAACTTGGCGGTGGCGAAGACATCTATACTGTCGAGGGATTACAGCCTGATTTCATAGTAGTACGTTCTATTAAAAATACACACTTAACTTTAATAGATCGCCAAACCGGGAAATCAGTTATTTTGTACAAAGAACTATTGAATGCGAATCAACAAGAAAAAGTCGAAGATGACGCACCCCCTATGGGTAGCGATGATCGACTGACTTACGTGAAGCGTAATGGGAATACCCTCTATTTCACATATGATAAAGGCTCTAAAAATGAGAAGAAACTAACGTATACGTTGAAATGATATGTGATCTGTAATCTATTACAATTCCATCTCTGTTGTTATTGATATAAAAAGTATAAATACACCTTGATCACTACTGCATCGTTGCGTATAAGATCAGAGTGATCAAAGGTGTAGTTTTTTTTAAGATCTGACTTAACCCATAGACAAGTAGAAAGGAATTACAGACATGAATCATAAATTAGCTTTTGCTGCTCTATTGGTGTCGAGTGCATTATTTTCAAGCTTTACACCTTCTACTTCGATTCAAGCTGCTTCTATATCTTCGCCTACCTATGACTTCAATTATGCTCAAGATCAGAACAATTATTATGGCTCTTCAAGTGGTACTACGATCACTCGACATGGTGTTACTTTTATTGAAGTGAAGGAATTATTAGCAGGCACATTAGGATTGAAGCTGTATTGGGATCAAAGTAAACAACAAGCGACTTTTAACGGATTTATGAAAAAGATCGTTTTTCGTATAGATAGCCGTACAGCCACAGTGGATGGTAAGTCTATAGCGATGACTAGCGCACCATTTATACTGCAAAATCCTACAACTCAACAAAAAGAAATCTATGTGCCGATTCGCTCTGTTGTACAATTTCTTGGAGGACATTCTTTACATATGGATTCACAAAAGCATGTGATTACTGCTGATCAATTACAAGCATTTAACGTCATTACAGATGTATACCAAGGTGATACGTATACGATGAGAAAGATCAATGGCGATCTGTACCATTCTCACCATAATAGCCAACCTGTTAAGATCGCTTCAATTCACACTCCTTTAGATTTTTTTGAATTTTCTAATATAGGTGTAAGTTCTACCTCCAAAGGATTACAGATGGTTCGTATCCAAAATGCTTCAGGAGAACCTCATATTTATCATGAAGATTTCACCATGATTTTCAAAAATGGATCTTTAATCCGTCAATCTTCTATGGATTATCATTTAAATAAACACACCAATAGTACAATGTATAATGGCAATATTATACTTAACGATGGTCAGAACTTACGAATCATTGAAGATGGTACAGGCAACGTATTAGAAAATATAGATTTGGTCAAACTGGTGGGTAAAAAAGATAAGTATGTCGTTGAATCTCTTCAGTCTGATATTGTGTTACTACGGGCGATCAGTGACTCTCATCTCACATTAATTGACCGCAAAACGGGTCAATCTGTTGTTCTATATAAAGAATTGCTTACTACTGAACAACAAAAATTAGTCGATCCTACGACCATGCCTTTCGGTGTTGACGACCGCTTAACTTATATCAAGCGTATTCATAACATGCTCTATTTCACTTACGGTAAAGACTCTGAAGATGAACAACAAGTAACTTATACGTTGAAGTGAAAAATCATTTATCTACCAATTCTCAAAACTTTGCTTTATGGTTGGTGTATACCAAAGTTCTTCTCAAATGAGATGGCTACTCTCCTGTATTTTATTTTGATACCGATCAGATTTTGAGTCGGTACAGATTTGATCAATGCGGATTTGAGTAGTATGTTGATTATTTATACTAACAACAAAAAGGTGCACACTTCTATGTAAAAAATCGTAGAAGTGTGCACCTTTTTAGTAACATATATGCAAAATTAAAGTTCATTCTAATCAATAGATTTATTTTACTAGATCCTATTTAACTCTATTTAATATATTCAGGCTAATAGAATGCGGTAGTGCAAAAATTATATTTTAGAATATGCCATTTTACTGTTACCAGCTTGCTTTCTGTACCCCGGGAATCTGACCTTTGTGTGCTAACTCACGAAATACGATACGGGATACTTTGTACTTTTGTAAATATCCTCTTGGTCTTCCTGTGATCTGGCAACGGCTTTTGAGTCGAGTTGGCGAAGAATTGCGTGGTAATTTTTGCAATGCTTCATAGTCTCCTTTTGCTTTCAGTTCACGACGCAAATCTGCATATTTAGCAACCATTTGCTCACGTTGTTGTTGACGAACGACTTTTGATTTTTTAGCCATAGTGTAATAACTCCTTTGTTATTCGTAATATTTATTGTTTATTTACAAAACAATTTATTCATTTTGTAGCACATGATTATTCTCTTGTTGATATGGTGCTATATATTTAGTGTCGATTCTAAAATCAATCTATGACACTAAAAAAAATAACGATATTACTACCTTATCGATCTGCTTATTGACCTAATTGTGGAAAAGGATCTTTGAACTTTTTCCAATTGGAGTTCATTTCTTCTTCAGTCAGTAAAGTCTGATCCAAAGACTGTTCAATCTGCGCACGATCCAGATGTATTCCAATCAGTACAAGCTTGGTTACGCGATCGCCCCACACCTCATCCCAATCTGTAGGTAAAGGATAATTTTCTCCCAAATGATATTGTCGTTCTTCCTCCGTCAGAGCAGCAATCCATAAGCCAGCCGGCGATAATTGCTTGGAACTGCCTGCTTGACTGAACGAGATCGCTGTCAGATTACGTGTAGCTAACCAGAGAATCCCTTTCGCACGTACTACTTCTTGTGGCCATTGTGTAATCCATTGCAACAAGCGCTCTGGATGAAAAGGAACTTTGCGTTTATACACAAAAGAACTGATTCCATACTCTTCTGTCTCTGGTGTATGCTCTTCTTTCATCATTTCCTGTATCCAGCCTGCCGATTGACTCGCTTGTTCGAAATCAAATCGCCCTGTATTCAATATCTCCTGTGGATCTACTTTGCCATAAGTGGAACGGATGATTTTGGCATTCGGTTGCAGTCCTCGTAGTGCTGTTTCTAATCGTTCTAATTCATCAGGCTCAATCAGATCACATTTATTCAAAATCAATACATCGCAAAATTCAACTTGTTCGATCAATAAATGCACAATACGGCGTGTATCGTCCTCCCCTGCGGCTTGTCCACGATCTGCAAGAGATTCACGCGAATAATAATCGTTCCAGAAGCCTTGAGCATCCACCACAGTGACCATCGTATCCAGACGGGTAAACTGCGTCAGATCGATTCCCTGTTCTTCATCAATATAGCTAAATGTCTGAGCGACAGGAACTGGTTCGCCAATGCCTGTCGATTCGATTAATAAATAATCATAACGTCCATCACGAGCAAGCCGTTCTACTTCGACAAGCAAGTCTTCGCGTAATGTACAACAGATACAACCATTAGACATTTCGACTAATTTCTCATCAGTTCGCGATAATCCTCCGCCATCACGAATAAGGTCTGCATCAATATTCACATCACTCAAATCGTTTACAATAACTGCTACTTTCAAGCCTTCGCGATTGTTTAACACATGATTAAGCAATGTCGTCTTCCCTGCGCCTAGATAACCACTCAATACCGTTACCGGAATCTTAGAAGATTGTTCGATCATCGTCATGATTGATTCCTCCACTTCTTTAATCGTAATTATTACTATTAATTCTATGAATACACTGTACTCCTCTTATTTCTGATTTGTCAAATGATTTTCAAAATATAAATGATATGAAAATACGGTCATACGATGATCATGTATATCAATTTTTAGTTTACAATCGTAATCGTAACGATTATTATTTAAGAGGTTGATCTGTTGATAATGTACTTCATTTACGTTGGAAGAAATCAACAGGAGTAAGCATAGTATGTACAGACTGACTATATATAAGGGGGATTTTTCTTGTTACTATCTTTTGCTCGCACATTACGTTACCCGGTCTCATTATTGATAATTGTTCTACTATTAAGCGGTTGTACTTCGCCATCTCCATCTTCTACAACTAGTGAAGCAACTCCCAAAAGGCTAACACTTCTATTTAATGTTCAAAGCAATACGATTGATCCACATACTGATGTGAACTATACCGCTTCGCGCGCAGGAATTAGTGAAACACTGGTTAAAGTCGATGATCAGCAACAATTACAACCCTGGCTAGCCACTTCTTGGGAAAGTAAAGATGGACAACACTGGACATTCCAGATTCGTCCAGATGTCACTTTCCATAGTGGTACACCCGTCGATGCTCAAGCAGTTAAAGATTCTCTCGAACGTGTGATTCAAACCAATCCTGCGATTCGTAATGCTCTACATATCGAGAAGATAACTGCTAAAGGGCAAACGTTACAGATTGTGACCGATACCCCTCTTCCTCAATTCCCGTCAGAACTGGTACATCCGAATACCGGTATTATAGATACAACTGTAGATGCAGGTACACCCAGTGGTACAGGTCCTTTTGTACTGGCTCAATTTAAGCCGGGGATAGAAGTCGATGTGAAGCGTAATCCTACGTACTGGGATGGACAGGTGAAGTTAGATGAAGCGACATTCTCATTTAATGAAGATGCTAATGCTCGTCTACTGGCTCTACAATCAGGGAACGCCGATGTGGTCTATCGTTTTCCTGTAGAAAGTCTATCTCAATTACAAACCGATCCTAATCTAGTGATCGAATCGGTTCCCGGCTTACGTGCTCATCAATTAATTTACAATATGAACCATACACATCTGGCAAAATTACCTGTACGTCAAGCCATCGATTCCCTTTTGAATCGTCGAGAGATTGTAGATGCTGTCATGTCAGGTCAAGCTTCTGTAGCCAAAGGGCCTTTTTTGACAGATTCACCATTCTCTCCCCCATACACAGACAAGCCATTTGATATACAGCGTGCACGTACCTTATTCGCTCAAGCTGGATATACAGTAAGCAATGGAGTAGTGACTGATAATGGAACACCGCTAACGTTCAAACTGATCACTTATCAATCACGTGCTGAGTTGCCTTTGATTGCACAGTTATTGCAAGCTAATGCTGCTCAATTAGGAATTAAGCTAGAGATTCAACAAGTGGATAATGCGGATGAGTATTTAGCAGAAAATAAAGATTGGGATATGGCGATCTATAGCTTTATTACAGCACCACGCGGTGATGCAAGTTACCTGCTCAATTCGGTCTATACCCCAACAGGCGGACTGAATTACGGACAAGTGAAAGATGCTCAATTAAATACATTAATCCAACAATTGAATCAAACGGTAGATGGTGATCAACGTAACCGTATTGCTCAACAAGCTGTCGAAATGATTGATCGCAACTTGCTACATTCGTACATTATTCATCCGAATAACTTTGTCGCTCATCAAAAAAATGTGAGTGGCTGGGTTACAAGCAAAAGCGAATATTACATGTTAACGAAAGATCTGGATGTGAATTAATTATGCGTATGTTGATACAAAAAATAACAGGATTATTGCTATTTCTGTTCATCTTATCGTTTATCAGCTTTTGCCTGCTCAAGCTTGTACCCGGTGATCCGGTACGTAGTATGTTGCGGGTAGATGATGTAGCTGTAACCAATGAGCAGATTCAGCAGATGCGAGCACAATTAGGATTAGATCAATCTGTGTTTGTTCAATATGGGTACTGGCTTCAAAATCTATTTTCATTAGATCTGGGGAACTCATATATGACCGGACGACCTGTATTTATTGAATTTATCGAAAAAATTCCGTATACACTGATGCTGACAGGTACTTCGCTATTAGTCATGATGATCATTTCGCTACCACTCGGGATTCTATCTGCTTTATACCGGGGTCGATGGACTGATCATATTAGTCGCATTTTTGCGCTAATCGGTTCTTCGATTCCAAGCTTTTGGTTAGGTTTATTATTAATCGATCTATTTGCAGTAAAGCTTAGAATACTGCCTTCTATGGGAGAAGGTTCATGGCAACATCTTATTCTGCCATCTATTACACTTGGTATCGCTATGTCTGCGGTATATGTGCGATTGGTGCGAGCCAGCATTTTGGAAAGTAGTCATCAAGAATTTATTCGTTCTGCTCGGGCTAGAGGAATTGGCAAAAAGCGTATTTTCACTTTTCATCTCATGCGTCATAGTCTAATTCCGCTATTAACTGTTTTTAGTGAAAGTATAGGTAGTCTACTTGGAGGAACGGTCGTGATCGAAGTTCTGTTTGCTTATCCTGGTCTGGGTAAATGGATTGTCGATGCGATTACAGCGCGGGATTATCCGATTATTCAAGGCTATATGCTATTTATGAGTATTTTTATCGTATTACTGAATATGGCTGTCGAATGGTCGTATCGTTATATCAACCCAGCGATTGCTATCGGTCAGCGGAAAAAAGGAGCGACTTCATGATGAATTTAAGAATAGGACTACGTTATTTCCTCTTGAGTCTATTCCTTTTATTCCTGATTCTCGCTCTAGTCTGGACACCGTATAACCCCTATCATATTCAAATGAGTGATAGGCTTCAGACTCCTAGTGCACTGCACTGGTTAGGAACCGATCATCTTGGAAGAGATCTGTTATCTCGTATTATGGAAGGTGCTCGGACAACGGTAGGGATCAGTCTTACGATTATGTTCGTATCGCTTCTTATCGGTGTTCCGTTTGGATTGTTATCCGGTTATATCGGCGGCTGGTTAGATAAAGGATTCAAAAAAATAATAGATGCATTTATGACATTGCCTGATTATATTTTTGCTCTGATTTTAAGTGGATTACTCGGGCCTGGATTAGTGAACTTGATCTTTGCGATTACAGCGGTCAAATGGGTTAGTTATGCAAGGTTAGTACGAAGTATTGTACTGGAACAACGACAAAAAGATTATGTCCGTCTTGCAGAAATCAGCGGAATGAAGCCATGGACATTAGTGATAAAGCATATTTTGCCTCATACGATCGGTAATCTTCTCGTATTGGCTACGCTTGATATCGGTAAAATTATTTTGATGATCGCTTCGTTATCGTATATCGGTCTTGGGCCACAGCCACCTAGCCCTGAATGGGGAGCGATGTTAAGCGAAGGAAGAACGTATTTTCAGACTGCTCCGCATCTTATGATTTTCCCGGGATTATGTATTGTGATTACTGTTCTACTGACTAATAGCTGGGGTGATATCCTACGTGATCGGTACGATGTTCATGTTCAACCCGTATTATCCAAACGTTCTGTTTCTTCGATTCTATCGCGCAAAGGAGTGTAACCTATGTTATCTATACAAGGATTGACTGTTCATCACCAATCACATACCCTTGTCCATCCGCTTGATCTTCAGCTAGAACGTGGAGAATGGTTAGCTCTTGCCGGTGAAAGTGGAAGCGGAAAAACATTAACCAGTCTGGCGATAGGTGGATTGCTATCAGCAGATCTTCATGCTCATGGCAGTATTGAGTTAGAAGGTCAACAATTATTGCATTTGCCAGAATCCGAACTTCGATTGATTCGAGGACGTGATATTGCATATGTATTTCAAGATTATCAGGGAGCATTCACTCCATTTATTACAGTTGGCAAGCAAATGGATGAAATGATACGTGCTCATACTTCCTTGTCTCGTCAACAGCGTCACTCTATTTGTATAGAACGATTAGAACAAGTAGAATTACCTGCCAAGCAAGTCTATCATAGATACCCGTTTGAATTGAGTGGCGGACAGTTACAACGTGCTGCGATTGCTACAGCATTACTTTTATCGCCTAAAGTATTGATTGCTGATGAACCCACTACAGCACTAGATAGTCTAACTTCTCGCTCTATCATTACGTTGATTCAGCGTATACAGCAAGAAACAGGTATTGCTATTTTGTGGATTACTCATGATCTACGTCAAGTACAGCGTACAGCAGATACATTGCTAATTATGAAGTCAGGTCAAGTCGTAGAATCTGGGAAAAGTCATAGTATCTTTTTCCATCCTACACATCCGTATACGATTCAACTGTTATCGTCGATTCCCAAGTTACCTTCTCGTTATCGTCTAGAATTACAAAATAAGCAGGTGAACATATAATGACTACTCTATTGCCTACTATTTTAACAGCAGAGCATCTAACCAAAACGTACAACGATCATAATCATCCTGCACTGTCTGATGTATCATTGACGATCCGTCAAGGAGAATGCGTAGGGATTGTTGGTGAAAGCGGTAGTGGTAAAAGTACACTGGCACGCTGTCTATTGCGTTTGGAATCGCTAGATCAAGGGACGATTGCATTTCGAGAACAACCGTATCATTCGCTAAAAGGATCTGCTTTGCGCCAAGCCCGTCAACGTATTGGAGCTGTATTTCAACATCCGACAGCCGCACTCAATCCGAAGCTTACTATTATCGACTCATTAATGGAACCACTTGATCTACAGCCAGCATTACGTCCTTCGTTTATCTCGTCTTATCACTACAATCGACAACAGATCGCGACTCAATTGTTAGAACAGGTTCATTTGCCGGCAACATTGTTATCTGCTTATCCACATGAATTAAGCGGTGGACAAAAACAGCGTGTAACGATAGCACGGGCAATTAGCGCTGAACCTGATCTGATTGTATTGGATGAGCCTACAGCAAGTCTGGATGTTACTAGCCAGGCGGCTGTATTGAAATTGCTACAAGAACTGCAACAATCTCTACATCTATCCTACTTATTTATTTCGCATGACCTAGCGGCAGTGTACCAGATGAGCGACCGTATTGTGGTCATGCGTCATGGACAGATTGTAGATCAATTTGTTGCAAATGATCTGTATCATAAAGAGCGACATGAATATACAGCTTCCCTGCTGGATGTATTTTTAGCGTAAAATTATCTATTGCTTCGTTTAAATTCAGCAAGTACTTTTCACTATTTTTTGAGAAGACGAAGTTGAACATATACTTTGAATAGATGCTTTTTTACAAGTTTGAAATTTGCTACTCTTATGACTTTGTAGCTCTATCTTATGAAAGCCTTTTTGACAGTAGATATCTTTCTCTACTTTTGAAAAGGTTTTTTTATTTATCATATTGTAATCATTATGTATATAAAATTATCTTTTCGATAGTTTTAAAGTTATATGTTATCTATTTATAAAGTAAATAATCTATAATATTGACAAATTGTTCATACATCCATATGATTTATAAAGACGTTTGAACTATAATAATAAGTGAGGTTGGTCATTTGCTAAAAAAGATACTACAGAAATGGAAATGGATTGTAAGCCTTTGTCTTATTGTAGGTGTAAGTACAGTTGGATATTATACATATTCGATTTACCAGTTTGCTCATACCATTTCGATTGCAGATGATACTTATCATTCGCCTGCTACTGATCACGAGCAAGCTACTCCTGTATCGATTCCCAAATGGGATGGTAAAGAACCTGTACATATTTTATTGATGGGTACAGATACCCGGGATGCAGATAGTAATGGACGCTCGGATTCGATGATGGTTGCCACGATTGATCCTGTGACCAAAAAAGCCTATATCATGTCTATTTTGCGAGATACGTATGTAGATATTCCGGGTCATGGAAGCAGTCGATTGAATGCGGCATATTCGTATGGTGGTGTAGAACTTGCCAAAGAAACGGTAAGTAATCTACTGGGGATTCCGATCGATTATTATGTAACGATCGACTTTGAAGGATTTAAAACGTTGGTCGATACAATCGGTGGTGTTGAAATCGATGTAGAGAAAAGATATGAATTATACCGATGGCGGTGATCAGCACCGATATGATATTCATTTAACCAAAGGATTACAGCATTTGGATGGAACGCATGCGCTTCAATATGTACGCTTTCGTCATGATGCTACATCAGACTTTACCCGCACCGAGCGTCAACGTAAGTTTTTAACTGCTCTAGCAGCAGAATTGCAAAGCTCGACTTCGATTGTCAAATTACCTAGTATTTTGAGTTCGATTGCACCTTATCTGCATACCAATCTTTCGCTGACTGATATGATCAAATTATCTTCACTCGGCTTAGATATCAATCTCGATAAAACCGAAAAATTGCAGATTCCTCCGAATCATTTACTGCAAGAAATCAAAGTTAAAGGTGCTTCAGTAATCGGCGTAGATAATCGCAAGTTGCACGAATATGTGCAGGAACAATTATCTGAGAGCAACGATAATTGAAGTTCAGATACAAAGTAGACATACAATTAATCTTTTAACAAAGACAAAATGCCTGTGATCGAATGTTGGATAAAAGAACGTTCCGGTCGTGATTTTAACATTACCGTAAGCCCTATTAACGATACGATTAGCGTCTGTGCCAGTGACTTGGTATGGACGCTTTTTGGTAGTTGTCCTGCTTGTACCCCCTCTTCTAAGCGTTCCTGAAAAATAACCGTCAAATACATCTGATGTTCGCGCGTTAAAATTTCGATCTTCTCATCATGGGTGGCTAGCTCCACCATTGTATTAATACAAAAACATCCTCTGCTTGGATTCTCTCCATAAGCTTCCTCAGCAATCTGTTCAAAAAAAGCACGAAATGCTTCTTGTACCGATACATGACTCTGCAACTGCTGATGAACAGATACCGCATGCCATTGATTGTATTTGCGCAAAGAAGATTCAAATAGTTCTCGCTTATCGCCAAAAGTAGCATATAAACTAGGACGCTGTATGCCCATTCCTGTTGTTAGATCTGTTAGAGAGGTCGCTTCAAATCCATTTGCCCAAAATAATTGCATTGCCGCATCCAACGCTTGTTCTTCGTTAAATTCGCGCTTACGTACCATTAGAATTTCACACACCTTTCTGTACTTATCAGTACAATATAATTTTACATATTATTATTCTTAATGTCAAAGGTAATGATTTTCTATTGACAAACGCTTTGCGCTAAAGGTATATTTCTTGCGAATCATTTTATACCAATCGGTATTTAATGAAAAAAATGACTACAAAGGAATGATTGATTCATGCAAACACAGACTGTACATAGACCATTTACTCGTTCTATCGCTTTTTTATTTGCTATTACTTGTGGATTAGCTGTTGCCAATATTTATTATGCGCAACCTTTATTGGACTCGTTAGCTGTAGCATTTGGTATTACTCATTCATTGATCGGTATCGTGATCACAGTCACTCAACTCTGTTATGCAGTAGGTCTATTTCTACTTGTTCCTCTAGGAGATCTGATACCGCGAAGACCGTTAATTATTGGACATATGGCATTGTCTGTGATTGCCCTTGTCGTTGTAGGGTTGTCTCCAACGGTATACATCTTGTTTGGAGGATTAGCTGTGGTAGGATTGTTGGCAGTAGTCACTCAGACACTGGTGGCTTATGCTTCTTCTCTTGCTAAGCCTATAGAGCGTGGACAGATCGTAGGTATCGTCACCAGTGGAATTGTGATCGGAATTTTATTTGCCCGTTCGCTTGCAGGATGGTTGACTGATCTAGCAGGTTGGAGGTCTGTCTATCTGGTATCTGCTTTTCTTATGAGTGTTATGACTATCATCTTGTTCAACATATTGCCGACTGACCGCCAAGTGAAATCCTCGTTATCTTATCCTCAGTTACTTTTTTCTGTGCTGCAATTGTATAAACAACAGCGCCTTTTACAAATACGAGGTGTACTCGCGATGTTGATCTTTATAGTGTTTAGTATATTATGGACTTCAATGGTATTGCCTTTGAGTGAGCCTCCATTTTCACTTACACATACAGCGATTGGAGCATTGGGATTAGCAGGGATTGCTGGCACACTTGGAGCAGTACGAGCAGGCAAATTAGCAGATCAGGGAAAAGCACAATGGACAACAGGTATAGCGCTTGTATTGTTACTGCTGTCATGGATTCCTTTGTCTTGGATAGGGCACTCGTTGTATTGGTTGATCTTAGGGATTGTATTATTGGATCTAGCGGTACAAGCTGTTCATGTGACCAATCAGAGCATGCTTTTTACTATTATGCCAGAAGCACGTGGTCGCTTAACCGCCAGTTATATGATTTTTTACTCTATCGGTAGCGCAATCGGTTCGATGGCTTCAACGATGATGTATAGTTATGCAGGTTGGAGCGGAGTATGTTATCTTGGTGGTGGAGTCAGTATTATTGCTCTACTATTCTGGTTAGTAACGCTAAAAAACCGGCTAACCACAAGTCTTTGACTTGACCTGTGATTAACCGAAGTTCTATTGGGGATGTATCTATGGATAGACTATATTTAGATATATAATAGGCAATAAAGTATCACTTATAATATCTGCGGAGAAGCTTTTTGACCATTCATATTTTGAAATATTTCATCCAATTCAGCTCGTGAAGCCAGACGGGATTTCTCTGAGCTACCGTAACCTACTTCTACTTCACCTGCTTCAATTCGCTCCATAATACTATCTGCAAATTCGTCTACAGGCACGCCCCAATCATGTAATCCTACTCCACCGAGATCCGTATTTACACCGGGTGGTATAATCTCAACTACATCGATCGGTGAACCTAATAATTGTTGACGTAACGATAAGGTAAACGAATGTAATGCTGCTTTGGTTGCGCAGTAGATTGGTGCAGACGCCTTAGGCGAGAACGAAAGCCCTGAAGTGACATTGATAATAGCCGCATTTGTCTGCTGACGAAGATGAGGTAAAAATAACGTCGTCAAATGAATTGGTGCATCCAAATTGATCGCAAGCTCTTGGCGATGAGCTGACCAACTAATTTGCGTATCTTGCATTGAAAAATTACGCTGGATGCCTGCATTATTCATAATCATATTTAATTTTGGGAACTCGGTTAGCACACGATCTGCCAGTCCAACACGATGAGCTTCTTCAGCGATATCGGTTACGATCGTATGTAATGCCGGGTATTGTTTTTGCACATCTTCCAACCACTCTTTACGTCTTCCACAAATAATAACAGTATTGCCCAGTGCCATAAATCGTTTGGCAAAAGCCAAGCCAATTCCTGAAGCTCCACCTGTAATCAATATTGTATTTCCTGACATTTTCATCGTATACCCCTCCATCTATTTATAAAAATAGGACTTCTATTCATATACCCATTTTTACACAAACGATAGCTTAAATAGGATAAAACCGTTTAAAAATAAGCTATTATTGGGATGGAGTGATACCGACAACGCTCTATACTTAGTGATTTAACATCTTCTTATTTTACGCCAAATGATCTATTTAAAATGACTAAAGGAGATGATAATAATGAAACAGCACAATCGATCTCACCGTCAAAAATGGAAGATGTTTTGGATAGTTCTATTATGTATTTTGATGTTATTTGTATTGATGGGAGTTTATCAGTTTATCTTTGCTATATAAAAAATACTGACTACAAATAACTGTAATCAGTACGTTTTATATACATATCTAGCTAGTTATCAGCAGTTCGTTAATCGATAGATTCAATCAACAACGTATACACAATACCAGGGCCATGTACACCGATCGTTAGTTCATTTTCAATATCCGAAGAACGGCTTGGACCTGAGATAAAATGAATACCCGCAGGTAGATGTTCTCTGCCTTTCGTATCCCATGGTAGTAGTAGTTCACCTAACCGTGTATGCAGTCGATCTATAGGAAGTAGGATTATACAGACTGTCGGTAATAAACTAACCGATCGACCTTGTAATTCAGAAGATGTGACCATAACTGTGCCTGTATAAGCGGCGGCTCCATCTGCGAATACAACCCCAATATCAGCTTCGGCGGCTCGTGCTTTCCATGCTTCTTCTGGATCGCTATTCCATGCTGAAATCTGCACATCTGGTAAGCGTTGTTCCAGTGTTAATGCTTGCATTTCCGGTAATTGCTGGCGAACAATATAACGGGCTTTGAGCAGATGACTCTGGTCTGCAATAAAAGTGCCTGCTTCTTCCAACGACTTCATCCGTAAGACATTGCCACCTACTTCGGTAAAATGCTTGGTGAATTTTTCGATCTTTTCAGCTTCATCCCAGTTGAAATCGTGCCAGAAATCCGGTGCACCACGAAAAGGATGTGAGGGTGCTTCTTGGATGCGTGGACGCTGTAGACGATCAGCAATATGATTCATAAACGCCTGCTGTTTGGATTTGGACTTTTGTTCCAATTCTTTAAGCCAATCTGCTTGTGATGATATAGATTGTGCAGAATCAGATGTAAGATGAGAACTCACAGGATTGGGTATAACTGGTGGCTTGCTAGAAGAAGGAGTATGTGATGTATCTTTATTGGTCATGCGACATCCCTCCTGTTCGGCTTGTATGCTTGCCATTTTGACGATCTGCAAGTACCTGTTCCATCCGCTTCTGTACAGCAGGGTCTATCGTTTTCGATTGACGTGCAGTGTCTGTCGATAATTCCTCCCATTGATCACGGAAAGAATGATCAGCTAATGTGGGTGCTACTCTGTACGTATTCCATCCTTTTAAAGGGCCTAATTTGAGTGTGATGCCTTTGTTATGCACTAACGGTTTTTGAGCGATTTTACCAAGTCTCATTGCCATAGCGAACCGTTTGGAATTCGCCATAAGAGTTGCGAACCCTTTCATGCCCAGTGCTTCAAGCTTATCGCCATGACCTCTTTCCACTTTGCGTCGTCGTAATGAGACAAGCATATCATGGAGCGGAATTTTGACAGGGCAAGCTTCATAACAAGCACCACATAGACTGGATGCACTGGCGATATCGTCCCACTCTGCAACATTTTTGTTAAGTGCAGGTGTTAAGACTGCTCCGATCGGCCCACTATATGTTCCACCATAAGAGTGACCACCGATCTGACGATATACCGGACAGACATTCAGACAAGCCCCACAACGGATACAATTTAGCAATTCTTGAAATTCAGGATCACCCAATTGCTGAGAGCGACCATTATCTACAATAATAATATGCATTTCTTCCGGTCCATCAGCATCTGCTGTCCGCTTCGGGCCACTGATTCCAGACATATACATCGTTAAGCGCTGTCCTGTAGCTGAACGGGGCAGAAGTGTAGCCATTACTTCAAGATCCGCCCATGAAGGCACAATCCGCTCCATACCCATCAAAGTAATTTGTGTCTTGGGAACGGTCGTCACCATCCGAGCATTGCCTTCATTTTCAAATAGCACCATAGAACCGGTCTCTGCAATCGCAAAGTTACATCCAGTCATCCCAATATCAGCTTCTAAAAATTTCTGCCGTAGTTTGCGCCGTACATATCCTGCTAGAATCGTAGTATCCGGTTCTAATGTTTCCCCGGCATCTTCAGATAATAATTCCGCAATCTGATAACGATTTTTGTGAATAGCTGGAATAACGATATGCGAAGGCCCTTCACCGGCTAATTGAATGATGTACTCTCCTAGATCACTTTCAATCGCTTCGATCCCGGACAATTCAAGCGTGCGGTTAATATGCACTTCTTCGGATACCATCGATTTGGATTTGATCACAGACTGCGCTTCTTTATGCTTGGCAATGGTCATAACAATGTCGGTAGCTTCTACTGCATTATCTGCGAAATGGACATGGACTCCATGACTACGAGCATTTTCTACAAATAGATTCAGATAATAATCCAGATGAGCAATCGTATGCAGACGAATCTGTCTACCGCGCTCACGCCACTCTTCCCAGTTACCATGTTCGGTAGATGCTACTTTTTTACCACTACGTAGACGATCGGTTGTAAAACGAACGGCATTGCGTAGAAAATCATCATTCAGCGCGATATCTGCCCGTTCTTTCACTGTTCCACGTGTCGAAGATGCTGGATTCATCGTATATTCACTCCTTCATATAGAAGTTCTGCAAGGTGCATCACTCGCACCTGTTCACCACGATGTCTAAGATTGCCCGCTATATTCATCAGACATGCCATATCAAGACCGACCAATACTTCAGCTTCTGTTTCTTTGATATGATCGACTTTCTCGGTCACCATAGCACCTGAGATATCTGCCATCTTTACAGCAAATGTCCCTCCAAATCCACAACAATCTTCCGCAAAAGGTAACGGCACTAACTCTAATCCTTGTACCTGATGTAACAATGCAATCGGTTCGTCTTTGATCCCGAGTAGGCGGCTACCATGACAGGACGGATGATACGTAACTTTGTGAGGAAAGGCTGCTCCGATATCGGTAATTCCTAATACTTTGACTAGAAATTGTGTAAATTCATATGTTTTGCTTTCTAGCTCATGGGCTAATGCTAGATATTCTGGTTCGTCTTTGAATAATTCAGGATAATGATGGATCATATACGTACAAGAACCAGATGGAGATACAACAAAGTCGCTAGATTCAAACGCTTTCAAAATCGTGCGTGCTGCTGTTCTCGTCTCATCCCAGTACCCACTATTGTAAGAAGGCTGACCGCAACAGGTCTGCACTGGAGGGAAATCAAGCTGGATACCATGTGCAGCCAATAGACGTACCATCGCTTCACCGACTTTGGGATAGATTGCATCACTCAGACAAGTAATAAATAACGATACTTTCAATCTGCACACCTCTTTCATTTATAAATAAGATGACAGCCATATCGTCTACGACTGCCATCTGTTATTTACATATCTATGCGCTATTGCTACCTATACTTGTATCCTGTTGTTATTCATGTCTTTGTTTATATCCATGCTATATTTTCGATATCAATAACGTCATTTTATTAGACAACAGACAACCATGTATCTTGACTGCCTCATTACAGGCTAATTCCATTTGTATAATATCAGCTTCCTCAAACTACCGTAACATTGATCGATTGTTCTTTGAATTGGTCGATGACAGCAGTAGATAGACGACGATCTGTGATCAATTCATGTACTTCACTAAGATCCATCACATGAGTGAATGCTTGTACACCGAATTTACTTGCATCCGCAAGCAAAATCACTTTATCCGCCATACCAACCATTTTCTGCTTCACTCGTCCTTGCATTTCATTAGACTCGCTAATGCCACGTTCAACATGAATCCCTTTGCAGGACAGAAATACTTTATCTACATAATACGTATCCAGTGAACGCTCAGCCAACGGCCCGACAAAAGACAATGAACGTGACAATAACAATCCACCTGTCGAAATGACATCTATCTTTTCTTTATTGCTAAGTTGAGTCGCAACACGAATCGAATTGGTCAGTACCGTTAACGGAATATCTGGTAGGCTTTCTGCCATATACCATGCCGTTGTACTGGCATCCAGTATAATGCGATCTTGCGGTTGAATAAGCTTAATCGCTTCTCTAGCGATACGCCGTTTTTCTTCTGCATATGTGATCTCACGTTCTGAAAATGGGGTCTCCGGTTGTTCATCTTTGACACTGACTGCGCCACCATGGGAGCGACGTAGTAATCCTTGACGTTCCAGTCGATCCAGATCACGCCGAATCGTTTCTTCGGTCACCTGACACTGTTCACTGAGTTCTGTTACACGCATACTTCCTTTTTCATTGACCAGTCTTACAATCATATCGTATCGTTCTGCCACCAACATATCAGCCACACTCCGTATCGTTATTGGGTAGACACTGTAATCAATCGCAGAAATTGCCCGTACGCTTCTTCCCAAGCTTGTACCTGCTCCGGTTCATAGATTTCGATAGGAAAAGAATGACGGATCACTGTTCTTGCTTCCTGCATGTTTTTGAATGTCCCCTGTGCTATCCATTGTACCGCTAAATTGCCAATTGCGCTTCCCTCTGCAGGCCCCGCCCATACCGGACGACCGATTGCATTCGCTGACCACTGGCATAACAGTTTATTTTGGATACCGCCACCTACCATATGCAATCCTTCAAAAGTATTACCTGATAATTGCTCGGTAAGTTCCAGCACATAGCGATATTTCAAAGCTAGACTTTCAAAAATACAGCGTGTAATCGCTCCATACGTATCTGGTGGTTGCTGACCCGTCTGGCGACAATACTGCCTAATCCGTGAACGCATATCACCTGCATGAAGAAACAACACATCATCTGGATCGATAAGAGCGGCAAAAGCTGGAGCTTGCTCTGCATCATGAATCCATTGTTCAAATGAATAGTGATGTCCTTCTCGCTCGGCTTCACGTTTCACTTCTTGGAAGATCCATAATCCCATAATATTTTTGAGCAAACGATAGGTACCGTAAGCGCCGCCTTCATTAGTAAAATTCCATTGCATCGCTTGTTCTGTAATCACCGGTTCACTCACTTCTGTACCCATCAGCGACCATGTACCACAACTCAAGTAAGCAAAATCTTTCGATACAGCAGGTACAGCTACTACAGCAGAAGCAGTATCATGTTCGGCTACAGCCGTCACAGGGATCGACGGAATACCAAGATCAACCATTAATGATGAGCGTAAGCGTCCTGCCGATGCTCCAGGTTGAACTGGTGTGCTGAACCATGAAGCTGGAATACCGATACTAGATAACAATTTGCGATCCCAATCCCTCTGTCTAGCATTAAAAAGTTGGGTTGTTGTCGCATTCGTAAATTCATTGATCATTTCACCAGTTAGAAAATAACGTAATAAATCAGGAATCATCAAAAAGCGTTCGGCTTCACTCAGTAAAGGTGAATCACTCTGACGTAATGATGCTAACTGATAGATCGTATTAAACGAAAGAAACTGAATCCCTGTCGTCTGGAAAATAGCACTCTGAGATAGATGTTCCTGTACTTTCTCCATCACTCCATGCGTATGCCAATCTCGGTAATGATAGGGATTGCCTAATAATTCTCCATGTCGCCCGATCAATCCATAATCGACAGCCCATGAATCAATGCCAATACTATCTGGCAACATATGCTCTTGCTTGGCAATTATCAATCCTTGCTGAATTTCATGATATAGACGCAAAATATCCCAGTGTAGACGATCGCCTACTTTGACCGGATCATTAGCAAAACGATGAATCTCTTGTGTCACGATCCGGTTATCGGTCAGTCTGCCAATAATCGCTCGTCCACTGCCTGCTCCTAGATCGTAAGCAAGGATACTCACCAGCTTGCACCACCTTTGCCTCTCGCTAGAATCGATTGACCGTAATGATCAGCCATATATGCTTTCATCGGATCAACAGGAACACCTATCTCTTCGCGAATCGAATGTAACAATGGAGTGACGTCAAATTCAAATGCTTTACGTACCGCATCTTCTGCTCCAAGTACATCGCCTTTACGCTGTGCTTCAGCAACTTCTTGATGATCGATCAACAGTGCTTTGGCATATTGAGTCTGTACATTCATCACCGAGCGAATCATCGCAGGAATTTTGGATTCAATATTATGCGATTGGTCAATCATATAGAGCATGTTATTAACGGTATTGACTAATTTCTGTTCCTGACTATCCAGCGCATCCAAAATCTGATAAAAGATTAAAAACAGCTCATACGGATTCATTGTACCGACAACCAGATCATCATCTGCATATTTATAACTGTTAAAATGAAATCCTCCCAAGCGACCTTCATCAATCAGATACGATACAATATGTTCGACATTGGCTCCGGGTAAATGATGACCGGTATCTACTAATACCTGTGCTTGCTCTCCTAATTTGAGCGACAAATTGTACGCCATGCCCCAATCGGCTATATCCGTATGATAAAAAGCCGGTTCAAAACATTTGTATTCAATCAGCATCCGCATATGAGGATCTAGCACTTTGTACATTTCTTGTAATCCTTCTAACATCCAGTGTTTCCGTTGACGAATACTGCCTTGACCGGGATAATTCGTTCCATCTGCAAACCAGAGACTGAAATCTGTTGATTTGGTTTCTTTGGCGATATCGACACACTCTTTCAGATGAGCAATAGCTTTGTTACGGACAGCAGGATCTGCATGAGTCACGCTACCTAGCATATAATCTTCATCTTGAAACAGATTGGGATTGATTGCTCCGATCGTAATTCCCAGACTTTCTGCATGACTTCGTAACTTGCTGTAATCATCTACCTTATCCCATGGAATATGAATAGCAACGGATGAACAAGCACCTGTTACTTTATGCACTTGAGCCGCATCTTCTAATTTTTCAAACGGCGTCCGAGGCACACCGACTTTTTGAAATACTTTGAAACGAGTTCCTGAATCTCCATATCCCCATGAAGGGGTTTCGATTTGTAGCGCTTTCAATCTTGAACGGACAGTGGTCAGGTCGATTCCGCGGGACTGTTGCTGTGCTTCAAATAAGGTGTAGGCATTCATCATATGTGCTCCTTTGGCAATTTTATGGATAGGTATCTTTGAGGGGGAACCGCTATGGGAATACAATTGTTCTTGTCGTCGCTGTTGAAGTCATATCCCTTTGATTTCCGCTTTGCGGTAGGGATATGGCTTCAAAGGCGAGCGCAGTTTATGCTTTCGAAGTAGCTTTCTGCGAAAGCTTTTAGCTCTTTCAGAACTATTGTATTCCCTCCGTTCCAAGAGGTGAGATACCTATCAAGTAAAGATTTTAAAGGTTAGGTTTTCGGGTAGCTAATGTTACTTTATTGGGAGATCATTTAGAGTGTTTAGAGTACTTTTTTAGCATAGGATGTTCATTTAATCATTGGAATGATTATCTGATTAATTTTATATTTTTGTTTTTTGTTTTTTTGAGTTTGATTTTGGCTATTTTTTAATCATTATGATCGGGATGCAATGATGATAATAAGTTTGAATAAAGAATTCTTATGATATAGATGATTTATGATTTCCATATTATACCTGTTGTTGAATAATAGAAATGAGTTTATTGATAGTTGTGATTTGTATTGCTTTTGTTTAGTATCTTCTATTTTTTTCTAACAAAGATTATCGGGTAAATGCGGCTGGGACGCCGCCGTCGATGGTTAGCATACAGCCGGTTGTTTTTTCGGCTTTGGATGAAGCAAAGAATGCGATACCTTCGGCGATATCTTTTGGATAAATATTGACGAGCAATGTGGTGCGTTTGCGGTAATGTTCTTCTAATTGATCGGGTTCGATGCCGTATGCTGCGGCACGTTCGTTACGCCAGTTGGAATTCCAGATCGCTGATCCTTGTAAAATGGCATCTGGTAATATCGTATTGACACGAATACCGTATTCTCCACCTTCTGCGGCGATACAGCGGGCAAGATGGGCTTCCAATGCTTTAGCAGAGCTATAAGCAGTTACACTTTTGCCTGCATAGATTGAATTTTTGGAACCGATAAATACCATGCTTCCGCCTAGTGCTTGTTCTTTCATTATTTTGAATGCTTCGCGGGCAACTAAGAAATAACCTGTACCCAGTACATTCATATTCAAATTCCATTCTTTAAGCGTTGTCTCTTCAAATTTACTCGAAGTGGCAAGCCCTGCATTATTAACAATAATATCGATTCCACCGTAATGGATTGCTGTCTGAGCATACGCTTGTGACACTTGCTCTTCGCTTGTTACGTCCATTTGTACTGCTAAAGCACGATGTGGTCCGTATTGTTGATTGATTTCATCGGCTACTTTTTGCGCACCTTCTAAGTTCAAGTCTGCCAATACTACATGCGCGCCTTCGCTTACAAGGCGACGAGCCGTTTCACTGCCGATTCCTCCTGCTCCACCTGTAATCAAAGCAATCTGACGCGAAAACTCTGTTTCCACAGGAGCAAGTGATAATTTGTACAATTCCAAAGGCCAGTACTCTACATTATATGATTCTGATTCACTTAGGGACACAAATTGTCCAAGTGAAGTTGCTCCACGCATTACTGCAATCGCACGATGATAGAGGGCTCCACTTACCAAAGACATCGCATGACTTTTGCCAGTATTAATCATGCCGATTCCCGGAATTAAGATGACACGCGGAGCGGCTTCAAACATCACATCGCCTTCATGTGCATTCTGTTCAAAATAAGCTTGGTATTTCTTTTTGTAATCGTCAATTCCTTGGATAACAGCTTGTTTGAGTCCTTCACTGTCCTCAGCGCTTGGTGTCCAATCAATAAATAGTGGTGTCATTTTGGTATGTACAAGATGATCGGGACAAGCTGCTCCTACTTGAGATAAAGAGTGAGAATCATTGGCGTTTACAAAAGAAAGTACATCTTCTGCATCATCAAAAGTTAAAATCATGTGCTTGCTGTCACTGACTGCTCCGCGTACTGCTGGCATAATATGAGCTACCAGTTCGCGACGTGTATTACTTTCTAGCGACTGTACTTTTTCGCCGCCAAACAAAGGTTGTTCTGATGCTTTTTGCTCGATATATAGAGCTGCTTTGTTAATCATTTCGATTGTTTTGGCATAGCATTCTTCCTGTGTTTCTCCCCATGTGACCAGACCATGCTTTTCCATCAATACCAGTTCAGCATTTGGATGATCCAGTACGCCTTGAGCGATCATTTTAGATAATGTGAAGCCCGGACGAATATAAGGAACCCATACAAACGTATCTCCAAAAATTTCTTTAGCAATTTCTCGACCATTATCTGCACAACACAGACTAATAATCGAATCAGGATGGGTATGATCCACATGTTTAAATGGTAAAAAGGCATGCAGTAATGTCTCAATCGATGGACGAGGTGCTTTGGCATCAATCATACAATTCGCAAGATAAGCAACCATTTCATCATCAGGCATCTCTTCTTTTTCAAATAATGGACGAATATCATCAAGTCGTAATCCTGTAAAATGCTTGGCTTCCATCGATGCCAGATCAGAACCGCTACCTTTTACATACATCACTTCAATCTCATGACCTCGAAAATCGGTAGTGATTTCTTTACTAGAGGTATTTCCTCCACCCCAGTTACATACACGACGATCTGAGCCAATCAGGTTAGAGCGATACACCAGTTGATCTACACCTTCTTTTATGTCTGCAACCTGCTGTGTGTTCCACTGATTCGGTATCATGATATTCCTCCATTGATTTATAAAGTTTGGATAATGATTTGAATATGTTTGTTTTGCTTTGATAGGAGTATATCATCTTTGAATACGTTTGAAAAGTTATAAAACAAAAATAAACGGATTTTATAATCATTTTGTTAACGCTTACTCAAAATATTACAGAAAATAAACCAACATAATAAAGATTCCTTTGTAATCAATTTGCAGATAAAAAGCCATTGTATGTGCGTCAGTTATTGCTCATAACATAAATAGAGTAATATGCTGATCAAGCACCTTCTACAATGGCTTCATAATATTATATCAATTTGGTACATCTATTTTATTGATTAATAATGCTTCCTTACATATTACTACAGCGTTTATTGACTATCTGCCATACCTGAATATAGTTGACTTGTAGTATTGGTGTCTGCATTTGCTTTTGTTTTGCCATCTGCTGCCCATAGTAATCCACGACGCATCATTTCTTTGACAGGCGGCATATCTACAATATCCGCATGGTGACCGAGCGAATTGTAATATACTCTTCCGACACCCCATCGTTTGGTCCAAGCCACAGGCATCTGCACCTGACCGTTAAGGCGATGTGGCCCGTCTACGATTGGAAATGTAGTTGTCGCTAACACTTCTACTGCGGGATCAATATGCAGATAATATTGCTCTGATGTCACTTGAAAATCGGCAATCCCTTCGACAAGCGGACTGGAACTTGATTTGATATTAACGGTATAGTCTACTCCATCATTTCCCGGATGAGCGACCCATTGACCACCTGTCATGAACTGCCAATCGACATTTTTACGAAAAGCATCGCACATTCCTCCATGACAACCAGCAAGCCCTGTACCTTGTTGTACCGCAGCAGAGACATGTTCCACCAATTCTTGTTCAATATCATCCATTGTCCATACCGGTACAATGAGATCAAGTCCAAGTAATTTATCTGCGTCTCTAAATGCTTCTAGATCATTAGCAAGCTCTACCTCAAATGAAGCTTCCTGTAGCACATCTGCGAATATTCGGGAGACTTGTTCTGGCTCATGTCCATCCCAGCCACCCCATACAATCAATGCTTTTCTCATCTTTAACACTCCTTAGTCGTCTAATGGATCGTGCCAAAATTAAGACAGTGTTGCAAATTCAGGTTGCTTCCATTCATACTGAACGCCTGTTAACGATTCAGATAGTGTCCATAATCGCTGAGAAATATCGGCTTGATATAGCTTATCAATATGATCATCTAATTTGGGATATCCTTTACGTCCACCTTTGCCATCCGGTCCTACATATTCTCCGCCATGAATAGTTGGAGAGGTTGCCGCATACAATGTAGGTAATGCACCCATCAAAGCTTTTTGTCCAAATGAACGAGATAACAGTCCAAATATGCCACTGACCGGCTTGCCTGAACCGCGTGAAGCCAGATTGGTATGCGTGAATCCCGGATGGCAAGCAACACTAATCGTATCTACTTGATGCTGGGCTAGACGCAACTGTAATTCACGGGCAAATAACATATTGGCAAGCTTGCTTTGACTATAAAATTTGAAAGAACGATAGCCTTTGCTACCATCTAAATTGTCAAAATCGATCTTACCTGCATATGCCGCTATACTGCTTAACGTCACAATACGAGCATGAGGTGTAGCTAACAATTGAGGTAATAATAAGCCAGTCAAAGCAAAATGCCCTAAATGATTACTACCAAATTGCAATTCAAATCCATCCTGTGTACGACTATAAGGAGGCATCATCACACCTGCATTATTGATCAAAATCGATAATTGATGATGATTTTGTCTGAACTCTTCTGCAAAATGACGAATACTCGCTAACTCGCTCAGATCCAGACGCATCAATTGTAATTTGGCGCTTGGATGAACATTCTGAATCGCTTGAAGTGCTTTTTGACCTTTGTCATAATTGCGTACAGCCATCACTATCTCTGCGCCCCGACCAGCTAGTATAGTAGCGGCCTCGTAACCGATACCACTATTTGCACCTGTAATCACGATTGTTTTGCCTTGCATGTCTGGCACTTGTAATTCATCCCAGTGTGTAGTCATTGAATGTCCCTCCTTTATATCGCTATCTTTTCTTACTTGACTGACATTGCGTTACATATCGGCGATATCGATCCAGCGACGTTCTTCTATCGAACGCTCAACCGCTTCTAATACCGCCTGACATTTCACCCCATCTTCAAAATTCGGTGAAGCTTGTCGTTCTTCTGTAATAGCATTCATCAGTTCTAACATTTCATGAATAAAAGTATGTTCAAATCCGATCGTATGTCCGGGTGGCCACCAGGCATCCATATAATCATGTACAGCATCTGTCGCTACTACCCGGCGGAATCCCTGTGTATCTGCTTCATCAGAAGTGAAATAAACTTCCAATTCATTCATCCGTTCAAAATCAAACTTTACACTTCCCAGACTTCCATTGATTTCAAATGAATTGGTCGAACGATGCCCTGCTGCAAAACGAGTCGCTTCAAAACTTCCTAAAGCTCCATTCACAAATCGACTCATAAATAACGTAGCATCATCGACAGTCACTTCACCTTGCGGGCCATCTTGATTTCCTTTTGCACTTAATCCTGTCATTTCAGTAGCTAGCGGACGCTGCTTGATAAAAGTCTCACTCATACCGATGACTTCTTTCATATCGCCTACTAAATAATGAGCAAGATCTATTAAATGAGCACCCAGATCACCATGTGACCCGGAGCCAGCAATTTCTTTTTGCAGACGCCAGACTAAAGGGAATTGGGGATCAAGCAACCAATCTTGTAAGAACCAGGCGCGAAAATGATGAATCTTGCCCAGCCGTCCACTATCGACTAGCTTTTTCGCTAAACGTACTGCCGGGGAGAAGCGATAATTAAACCCGATCATATGCACAATGCCTGCTTGCTTCGCCGCTGCTAACATTTCGCGCGAATCGGCAAGAGATAATGCTAACGGCTTCTCACAAAAGATATGTTTACCCGCTTGTACTGCTGCTAACGCAATTTCTTTGTGCATATTACTAGGTGCATTAATATCAATCAGATCGATATCAGGACGAGCAACTAAGTCTTGCCAGTCTGTGACATGCTCTGCCCAACCAAGTTGCTCTGCTGCTTGCTCTACTTGCTTGGAATCCCGACCACAGATTACAGACATTTGAGGCTTGGTTGCTTGTGGAAAAAACATCGGCAGACTGCGATAAGCATTACTATGCGCTTTCCCCATAAATTTATACCCAATCATACCAATATGTATATCTTTCATCTGATCTCCTCCTTAGAAATATAACGCTTTCATAAATAAGAATATCAATAATTCATCTAATTTTATTATGGCAGAATCCATAGTCGATCACAATCGAATCCAAAACAATGTTTGTCCGAAGCGATAACGGGTATATATAAAAAGGAACACTATACTGATTTCATTTCGAGGAGGAGTTAACCATGACAGAAGAAAACAAACAACCCGAAACTCATTCAGAAGATACACTGATGGAGAAAAAGAGAAAAGAGGATGGCTCCAATATCGAACCGCAAGCCGATGAATGGACAGCCAAACCTTCTCCAAAAGCAGCTGGAGATGACGATAAAACTGAGAAAGAGTAATCTTTGTCAGAACTCTTTTTAATCTAAATCCAATATGCTAGAGTAAATCCTATTTTGATTCTATACAGTATCATTAATAAATATAGATCTACTCTACTATTACAACATACAGCCTGTGATCAAGCATTTATCCGCTTCGATCACAGGCTGTTTTTTATCTGTTATTTTACATTTGAAATGTAATTTCTAACGTTTAGGACGAAGTTACTTGTTGGTTCCTTGTTACTCTAGTACGTATCCATTTAGCTACTTCCATCAACAATACTGCTCCTAATGCAAGCCCGGTAGCTACAGCCCACTGCTGTACACCAAACTCTACAGGAATAGAGAATATATCGCGTACGCCTGGAAGTAATGTGACTCCATATAGACACAGACATAGAGCTACTGCTCCCAATACATATTTGTTGCTAAATATTCCTACTTCAAATGCTGTCTGTACATTAGAACGTGCAGCAAAAGTCTGGAATGTTCTCGCTAAAATCAATGTTGTAAATGCCATAGCGACACTCATTTCTGGAGAGTGTTGTAAGCCGATATACTGCGACAAAATCACTGCAATACCGATCAGCACACCGCGTGTAATAACAGCTTGCATCGTTCCACCTGCAAAAATACCTTCATTGATATCTCGTGGCTTCCGACTCATCACGTCAGGTTCTGCCTTTTCCATCCCTAATGCAATAGCTGGTAAAGAATCATTTGCTAGGTTAATAAAAAGCAATTGAATCGCTGTAAACGGATTGATCCAATCCATAAGTAATGCAAACAAAATAGCAATGATAGCCCCTAAATTGCCTGCAAATAGATAGGCTATCGCTTTTTTGATATTATCAAATACGGTTCTACCTACACCGACCGCATTAACTATAGATACAAAGTTATCATCTGTCAGTATCATTGCTGCCGAGTCTTTGGCTACGTCTGTTCCACTCCCCATCGCAACTCCGATATCTGCTTGCTTGAGTGCTGGTGCATCATTTACACCATCTCCAGTCATGGCTGTAATTTTACCTTTTTTCTGCCATGCACGAACGATTCTAATTTTATTTTCAGGAGAGACACGCGCATAGACAGCGATTTTTTCTAATTGATTGTCTAGCTCCTGTTCAGACATTTGATCCAGTTCTTGACCGGTAACAGCAATATCCTGATCGTCCATAAGACCAATATCTCTACCAATCGCTTGCGCTGTTGTTTTGTGATCACCGGTAATCATCACAGTACGAATACCTGCCTTTTTGGATTCGGCAATCGAACCGGCAACTTCTTCACGAGGTGGATCGATCATAGCGCTCAATCCTACCAGAATCAGTTCCTGTTCATCATCTATACCAACTTCAGTCTGATCATTCGGTATAATCTTATATCCATAAGCCAGTACACGTAATGCACGATTGGAAAAGTCTTCATTCGCAGTCTGCATCCGCTCACGAATTTCATCGGTCAGTGGAACAACTTCATCCCCTACAAATACTTGTGTACATCGACCGATCAATACATCTGGCCCACCTTTGGTTAACATCGCTTTTTGATCATCAAAGGTATGAATTGTAGACATCAATTTGCGGTCAGAATCAAAAGGAATTTCTCCTTCACGTGGAAATTGTTCACGAATCTCATTGTAGTTTTTATTCTTTTTATTACTAAAAGCGATCAATGCTACTTCGGTGGGGTCACCTAATTCTTTGCCTTCATCATTGATATTAGAGTCATTACATAATACCGCGATATGCAGTAATCGGCGTTCTCCTTCTGACCATTGTTCTGGGTCATCGGGGAAATCGTCAGTACTTCCATCTGGCAAAAAGTAATCGACAACTGTCATTTTATTTTGTGTTAACGTCCCTGTTTTGTCTGTACAGATTACACTGGTCGAACCTAACGATTCCACAGCAGGCAATTTGCGAATAATAGCATGCTGTTTTGCCATTTTATTTGTTCCTACGGATAATACAATCGTGACAATCGATGATAATGCTTCTGGAATAGCGGCTACAGCTACAGCCACCGCGAACATTAATGCATTTAAGATTGCCGCTGTCATATCTACCACTTCATTAGCAAACCAGATCCGTCCTGCTTCTACGCCAAAGATCACAATACATAATAATAAAATAAAAATGCCTAACTTTTTGCTAAAACTTTCAAGCTTCCGTTGTAAAGGAGTCTGCTTGGCTTCTGCACTTTCGATCAGTCCAGCGATTTTACCTATTTCGGTATTCAATGCTGTTCCTGTAATCACTACTGTACCTCGCCCATAGACGACAAGTGAACCACTAAAGACCATATTACGGCGATCCCCGATAGGCGCATCGGCACCGATCACATCAATATGTTTGTCTACAGCTTCTGATTCTCCGGTTAGCATGCCTTCATCGACTTTGAGACTGCCTGATTCTAATAATCGTCCATCTGCCGGTACATAATCTCCAGCTTCCAGTAACACAATGTCTCCACGAACTAATTCTCTGGCTGCTACACTTTGCTTTTTACCATCTCGAATCACTTTGGCTTCAGGCGCAGACATTTGCCTCAGTGCATCTATAGAACTTTCTGCTTTGCGCGTCTGTACGACACTGATAATAGCGTTCAGTATTAACACAAAGAAAATAATAATCGATTCTACCCACTGCCCTAATACCAGTTGTACAGTAACAGCGACTAATAATACGATAACCATCGGATCTTTAAAATTTTCTAAAAATAATTTCCATGTCGGTGTTTTCTTTTTACCTTTCAGTTCATTATATCCTTCTGTTTCTATACGCTTCTCAGCCTCTTGCCCGGATAACCCTTGCGTAGAACTATCGACATCCTGTAGCACTTGATCGGCTTCTTGACGATAATACTCCATTCCACCACTCCTATTCATTGTAGTATCTTTGTTATGGCAATGTTGATATGTAGATGTTTTAATAACGTATAACAACGGTTTTATGTACTTTTTTTACCCAAAAAGTGCTACGGATTACCTGTATTTCATATGACGTTTTAGTGACAGATCAAAAAAGCACATCTACCACTTCTGCCGATGACAAAAGGAAGATCTGCTTTTTCAATAATGATGTGTATATAAAAGTATATTGAGAATATAAGCAAAATGATGTATTAATTCGCTTGTGTAGGATTCCACTGGTCATTTCCAGCAAGTACACTTTGAATAGTAATGACTTTGGCTTGATCATCGTTTAAAAATTTTGCCCATTTCACGCGTGCATTGTTGTTGGCTCCTGCACCTTTGCTTGCATATTCATAATAACGAGCAGTCGCCTCATTCGCTGGATCACGCCAGTTATCCCAGCCTGTAGGTTGAATATGTGCTCCCATATCTGTATTGATATACGTCACTGCTGAATAAGGACGCCATGGTCTACCCAGATACACGGATTGATTAGCCGTTCCACCACTGGTCAGACGGCTATTTAGAAATACATAGCCATATTTCGTGTCTGCTCCTGTAGAAGCGGCAGTTATATAACCTGCACCCAGACTATGAATCTGACATTGATCAAACACTGCTGTCGCTGATCCGAAAATAAAATCAACGGTTCCTTCAATATAACAATTTTTGAAATACTGTCTGCCTGTACCCGGTGTATATAAAGTATCTTGATACCCTAGAAAGCGTACATCGGTATAGATCGCTTTATCTGCATTATTATAGAAAGCTACAGCTTGCCCTGCATTCATACCTGCATTGTTGCGGAACGTAATCGTTTTGGCTTGAAAATAATCGCCTTTGACAGTCGTACTTGCACTATTGGTTGTACTTCCACTACTAGCATTGGTTGCATTGTAGCTAAGTATCGTGCCTGTTGCACTTTCACCTTGTAATGTAATATGGGGCTGAGTGATTGTTAATTTCTCTGTATACGTTCCATTTTTGATATAAATAATTTTCTGTTGAGTATTGTTAGCTGGAATCGAATTGATCGCCGCTTGTACACTTTTGTATTGACCTGAGCCTTTCAGATCGACCACTATGGCGCCTGACGGTATAGACGCTGTAGCTGTAGCCAATTCTGTAGCACTTGATGATGTGAGAGAATTAGCAGGTGCAGAAGAAATATGATTTGTATCCGCAGAAGTAGTTCCTACCATAGATAAAGATAACGCAGTAACAATCGCTGTTGTTCCTAGCACTGTCCATGTTTTCATCCAATCACTCCTTGTATGAGATAATTTCCCCAGAAAAAGATAACGCTTACATAAATCACTAAAATAAATATATTTTTAAATATTATTGGTACGGGTTTATATTACCTTTTATATCCTATTTTGGAAATATAAACATACAGAGATACTACCCAATAAAAAAGACCACTCTTAGTGAAAAGAGTGATCTTTGTGTTGAAATGTTTATTGGTATAATGCTTCCCTTTGTCTTGTATTTACGATGATGATATTTGTACTTATGCGATCAATTGCAATTCTTTCGCCTGTTCTTCAGTCAAAATAAACTGTTCATTTGCATACGTATCATCGTCTTGATCGACTCCAAACATTTGCATTACTTTGTCCCAGATTCCTTTTTGGACTGCTTCTTCACGTGTAATAATAATTTTCATTGTTTTCTCCGCCTTTGCTATATGTATATCGTCTTTCTTATCATTAAACCGTTTTCATCATAGACTAAACGACTAGCTGACAATCTGTGCATCTATCAGGCTCTATTTATGGCAAAATAAAACTCTCTATCGCATCGCTATGATCAGCGAATACAATAGAGAGCTTCTATAAGACTTTGTATTAATCATTTAATTACAGAGCAAAGTCAGTAATAACGACCGTATTAATACGGCTTCGCGTCATTTCCTTTTTCTTCTGCTAAATTAGCGGCTTTATGAGCACGATGTCTTGGTTTTTTAGAAGGATCAGCTTTGAGTTTAGCTAATTCATCTGTTACACGCTGTGCATACTCTGTGTCTGCTTGTTGTAAATTAGCGATAAATTTATCACTGATCACATCAGAGCATTCAAACAGATTAGCGGCGATATTTGCTACTAATTCATCGCGTTCCCAATCTTCAAAGTCACGATAAGTCTGACCTGCTTGTGCAAAATCGTTAGGACGATCTAGCTTCTGACGCATTAGATTCACATCATAATAATGCGGTTCATGATCAGCACCTGCTTTGGGAGATTCTTTAAGACCACCTAGAGAAGAAGGCTCATAATTGACATGAGGATTCTGCTTCGGTGCCGCATCCGGTGCATAACGCATTTGTCCACCCGATTGGTTAGTGGCTACGTTAGACTTCGGTGCATTAATCGGCAATTGTTGATAGTTTGCTCCTACCCGATGACGCTGAGTATCTGAATAAGAGAATGTGCGACCTTGCAACAACTTATCATCCGAGAAGTCCAATCCATCAACCAGTACACCTGTACCGAAAGCCACTTGTTCTACTTCTGTAAAGTAGTCTACTGGATTACGGTTGAGCGTCATTTTACCTACTGGAAGGAATGGGAATTGATCTTCCGGCCATAATTTGGTCGGATCCAATGGATCAAAATCCAATTCAGGATGATAATCATCACTCATAATCTGTACACATAATTCCCACTCTGGATATTCGCCACGATCGATCGCATCATACAAATCAACGGTTGCATGATTAAAGTCTAACCCTTGCACTTGATTCGCTTGTTCTTGCTTCAAATTCTGAATACCTTGTTCCAACGGTTCCCAGTGATACTTAATCAACACTGCTTCTCCGTCTTTGTTTACCCATTTATACGTATTCACACCGGAACCTTGCATTTGCCGGTAGTTGGCAGGAATCCCCCATGGTGAAAAGAGGAATGTTGCCATATGTGTAGACTCCGGACTATTTGCCAGAAAATCGAAAAAGCGTTCCATATCTTGCACATTTGTGATTGGATCAGGCTTAAATGCATGAACCATATCAGGGAATTTCAAAGGATCACGAATAAAAAATATTTTTAAGTTGTTACCAACCAAATCCCAGTTCCCATCTTCGGTATAGAATTTAGTCGCAAATCCACGCGGATCACGTAAAGTTTCCGGTGAATGATTACCATGCACAACGGTAGAAAAACGTACAAAAACAGGCGTTTGCTTTCCTTTTTCTTGAAAAAGCTTAGCACGTGTATACTTGGAAATAGGCTCATCGCCAGCCGTTCCATATGCTTCGAACACACCGTGTGCTCCAGCACCACGAGCATGCACGACACGCTCTGGAATACGCTCCCGATCAAAGTGAGAGATTTTTTCTAAAAAGTTGTAGTTCTCCAGAGTAATCGGACCTCGATTACCTACTGTTCTTACATTCTGATTGTCAGTGACCGGATGTCCCTGACGATTCGTTAACGTCAATTCTTCATCGTGTTCACTTGCTTGCGGGTGCTTCTGATTATCGTCTGCCATGGATAGTCCGCCTTTCGAGAAAGTATGAACTTGCTGTATTCCAAATGAACAATAATACACAGGTGCAAATTGTACAATTGCTTCTACTCTAATCTCCTTCAATAGAATGTACATCAATACAACGTACAATCATGAATAAAGAGAATAAAAGTATTACCTTTTTTTACCTGCCTGAGCACATTATAAAACATTTTTTGTACAAATAGTGTACTATTTTTAAATTTATGTCTGAAATGTGAATGAAGATATGATGAAGTTGGTAACGTTTGCTTTTCATTTTACACTTCCTTATAATAGAAATAATCAGGCTATGGTGCCCCTTCCTTCTACTTTCGCAAATGGATGTTTTATTAGGGATACCTGTTTCCTGATTTTTTTATGTTGTAAAGTAAGATGATTTTGCAAATATTATTTTTGAATAAGAACAGTTAGCGCTTATCGTATTAAGCGTTTAAGGAGTGAGCCTGATCTACGGATCAATTTTCGATTTATTTACAGCGTGAATTAAAAGTAATTATACATACTCAGCAACAGGAAACCCCATTGTCTCCACTAGATCAAGATCAGATTTTAGCGGACTTTCTGTAATAATGGCTATATCAGATCGCTATTTTTTGTTTCAAACATAACTCTTTGTACGTCTTAGAAGTGTAGTACCTGATGATGGCTTATAGATGCTCATTAGTTGCTGCACTTTTATTTATGTCAACAATTTGATAGGTATTACAAAGATAGATATCTCAAAAAGGAGTTCTTTATCATGTCTCTTCGAAAAATTACGTTATTGAAAGACAAAATTGAAGATTTCGATAGCTATCCATTTTCGCTTCCTTTTATTCGGCATATGGATCAGCTTTATCTGGAACATCCAGTTACATTTTTTGTGGGTGAAAATGGATCGGGTAAATCGACGTTGTTAGAAGGGATTGCTTATCAATGTGGATTTCATACAGCAGGTGGTTCGCGTAATAACAGTTATGAAGTCGATCAAGCCGACTCTGCTTTAGGTAAATATCTGCGTTTGTCATGGCTTCCCAAATTAACAAATGGCTTTTTCCTTAGAGCCGAATCTTTTTACCAGTTCGCTTCTCATATCGATGATGTAGATAGTACTCATAATTACGGGGGCAAGTCACTTCATCATCAATCTCATGGAGAATCATTTTTAACATTATTTACGCAAAAGTTCACCAAAGCACGCGAACAATCGATCTACCTGCTAGATGAGCCCGAAGCCGCTTTATCTCCTGCCAGACAACTCTCTTTAATGCGGATCATCAAAGACCTTTCGCCACGATCGCAGTTCATTATCGCTACCCATTCTCCGATCTTACTCGGCTACCCTAATGCTGAGATTATTAGCTTTGATCAAGATCGTTTACAACCGATAGACTATCAGGATACCGATCATTACCAGATCACCAGACGATTTCTGGAAAATCCAAAAAGAATTCTGGATGAGCTGTTTAACGATAACGACTAGAATTATAATTATTAGTAGTTTATTTTACAGAATGTAAACGACGATATTCTATCTAGCGAACATATTAACAATGATTTATGCAAATAGTCAGGTTACTTCTATCAGATCAACTACTCATTTCGTAAAAACTGCAAAATAAAAAGCCTTTATAGCTACAACTCCACTATAAAGGCTTTTTTATTTTCGTGATGATAAGAGCAATACCATTATGGTGAGCTTACTTATTCAGCACTAGATCACATCAAATTTCAACCGTTCCAATCGTGTATGTTGAATATACCATTGACCATCTATCGCTACAAACGTCTCATAGTAATAACCATACCCGTGAAATGATAGATGTTCACTTCCTTCAGGAAAAGTGACGTAATCCTCCATCGGCGAGATTACTTTTGCTTCGGTTGCAGAAATCAATTCAATTTCGGCACTATGTACCTGATGCACCGTTTCCGCAGGATGAACGAGGTCTTTGAATACTTTTACAATGATATCCCTGCCCTCTAACAAAGGAATCGGATTGCCTTCTGTGCTGAAATCAGCTACTGCATCAGGAGCAAATACATTGCCTAATTCATCCCACTGCTTCATATCAATAAGACGACAGTACCGGGATTTGGTTGTACGAATACCTTCATAAGCGAGTAACACTTCGATATCAGTCATAAATGAATATTTCATGGCTTGGCCTCCACTTTATCAGTCCAGTTCTAACCCTTTAGTCTCTTTCCCTAGAAAAGCAACTGCGGCTACTCCGATAAGAATCGTAACAAAAAAGATAGTGAAAATCGTACTAATCGCTACCCCTTTACCTACCAGCATCCCTACAAGAAATGGAGCGATAACTCCACCTATACGTCCAAATGCAGCCGCCATACCTACACCGGTTGAGCGTACTTTGGTTGGATACAATTCAGGAGTATACGCATATAATCCGCCCCATGCCCCTAGATTAAAGAAAGACAAACAAATTCCTGCCATCAATAGCGATGCTGTTGTGGTAGCAAATCCAAACCAAATTGCGCTAACCGCTGTCAAAACAAGATATACGATCAATACAAATTTACGACCGAATTTCTCAATAAAATAAGCAGCTGTAAAATAACCTGGCAACTGCGCCAACGTCATAATTAACACATACTCAAAACTTTTGATCAAAGTAAAACCTTTCAATCCCATCACAGAAGGTAACCATAAGAACATACCATAATAAGAAAAAACGACTGTAAACCATAATATCCACGCCATAATCGTTGTACGGCGATGTTCACTGCTCCAAATATCTGCTAATCCTTTCACAAACGAAGCCCGTCTGCCTGCTCCATTTTTCACAAACTTCGGCGAATCTTCGATGGCTCGGCGTAAATATAATGCATATAGCGCAGGAACAGCTCCTATAATAAAGCCCCATTGCCATCCATATTGAGCAATAACAAAATACGCAACAACCGCTGAAATAATCCAACCGAATGCCCAGAAACTTTCCAGTAATACAACTGCACGTCCGCGATCTTGTACCGATACGGATTCAGAAACCAGTGTAGAAGCAACAGGAAGTTCTCCACCAAGACCAAAACCTGCGATAAATCGTAACACTAACAACATTCCAAATCCTGTTGCTAATGCAGACAACCCACTAGCAATAGAGAATATGAGTAGTGTCCATAGCAAAATCGATTTACGTCCATAACGATCTGCCAGATATCCAGCAGTTGCTGCACCTACTGCCATCCCTACCGAGTTGATACTAGTTAGATAACCAATTTGTTGTGGTGCAAGATTCCAATCTTTTGCAAGTGCTGCTGCGATAAATGAGATCATTCCCACTTCCATCGCATCAAACATCCAGCTAAATCCAGCACTAACCAGCAACTTACGTTGCTTTGGATTTTGCAACATTTCTAACTTATTCATGCACTTTGCCCCTTCTTTCTCTGCGCTTGTACTTTTTGTTACATACTTTGCCAAACTCAATATCCGCTCATCGAAAATGAACGATGTGGACGTGTATAACAGCAGTTCTATTCCTAACACTACTGTTATAGTAGAGATCGCTAACAACAGATGACCTCTTTGCTATCGTCCAAAGTGAATATAGCATGTTCACGAATTCTATTATAACCAGATTTCTAAAAATATACCTCTCATCTTTTCATTTCAGCTATAAAAATTTTAAATTTTTATTAATAATAAGCATATCTATATAATCAGATGATCGATTATGTATTAATTTTCCAATAAAAAGACTAGATTTGTAAAACCATTTTATACATAAATAAGTATCGCTTCTAATATTTCAAAATTAAAATCTTTCTGAGGATAATACTTATTATCCAGACCACATTACAGGAGGAATATAATGAACATCAAGCGCACGCTTTTAGGGGTATCTTTTACAATGATTCTTGGATTAACTGCTTTGCCACAACAAGCATGGATGGCTCCCATTAATCCTGTGGTAGCACCTTCACCGGGTGCATGGGCAACAGGACAGACTCCTGCCAATGTTTCTCCCAACAAACCTGCTATTTTATTTGTACATGGTCTGACCAGTAAAGCGAATGTCTGGTATGAAGATAACGATATGTATGAGTACGCATACAAAAATGGATATGAGACTGCTTTTATCAATATGTATGATATTACAGGCACACCGGAAGACATGTGGAAAGACGGAGAATTACTTGCGAGCAAAATTCAAGAAATCAGCAAATATTTTGGCAAAAAATTAGTTATCGTGGCTCACAGTAAAGGTGGAGTAGATACCCAATCTGCGCTAGTGCGTTATAATGCTTACCCTTATGTTTCTCGCGTCATTACACTCAGTACACCCCATCATGGCTCACAATTAGCCGATCTAGCTTATAGCAGTTGGGCAGGATGGTTAGCAGATCTTGTAGGATCGCAAAGTCCGGGAACTAGCTCTCTTCAGACATCATATATGGATTATTTCCGCTCTGAAATGGCAAAAGATCCTGATGTTAATAAAGTGCCTTTTTACACAATGAGCGGTAACAAATGGTCTGGCTCTGGTAAAGCTTCTTATACATTCGGTGGGTCTTACTTATCATTGTTCGGTAGTAATGATGGTGTTGTGACTACAGAGAGCGCTCTATTGCCAGGTGCTACATTGATTCAGTCTGGTGCTTGGAATCATAAGACCGTTCGTACAGGGTCTTTTACTTTTGATCTATTTAAATCTTATCTAGGTACGGTGCCTGCTGCTGTTGCTAGTCTACATGCTCCTTCTGCGGTAACCAAAGACACGTATAACGTAGACTCAGATATACAAGACACCCCTGCATCTGTTAATTATATAGCTCAATCTTCTCCTTCGACCAATACTAATAGTGCTACCTCAGAAGAAGGTCATGGACAATATTATATTCGCGGAGGTCAACATTCCGGCACAGCCAATGAAATCTTAACTGTCGAAAATAATGTAAATCAAATCTCGCTTGATTGGATCAGCGATCAACCATTAACGCATTTAGAACTGATCTCCCCAAGTGGCAAAGTGCAAAAAGTCAAATTGCAATCTACTCCAGACGATGAATTTTTCCATGGGGCTTATCACCAGCTAGTTACTTTACCACAACCTGAAGCAGGAGAATGGAAAGTACAAGCAACCAGTGCAACGAAAGGCGCTTATCTAATGACAGCCGTCTATACACCAGGTGCAGAGCAAGCCGAATTGAAAACAAATCTTTCTAACAACCAACTACGTATGAATGTGAATACAGAAGGTCTGGATCAACAACGTACTCACCTGAACTATACAGTGAATTATTACCATCCGGACGGTAGCAAGCTTGCTCCTCCTACAGAGCGGAGCAATCGCTCGATGGCTACTTCAGAATCGGTGACTACACCTGTTACCAATACACCGTCTATTTATGTGGTGACAACCGATATTGATGGCTATACAGAAGCAGGTTATCCTTATCGTCGTACATTAGTGAAATCTGTTTATATAGATGAGCAAGGCAATACGTACGGCAATTAACATTATATCTGACGACAAATTTTGTACTTGATCATTCATTTGATTATATCTAAAGATCAGATAATTTACAGAGAATACGTATAAGCTCAAGATAGAGAAAAAGTTAGTCTCTATCTCGAGCTTTTTTTCTATGTTGAACTTTTTTTCTTATTTTATATATCTACTGACATGTATTGGTTTATCATTGAATGGCTTGATAGACACCTGCTAAGATGCTCTTATCCACCCCCTGTTGCTTTTGTATCTATTTCTTATCAAGATAGTATTCATCTAGTGCAACAGCTTGTGGTTGTCTTTGGTTATACGTATATATAGCCTTGAATCCACATTCTTTTGCCAATTGTATAGCATCACTAATCTCTGCTCCTGTATGTTCTACAAAATGTGAATCAGAACCGATCGTTAGCAATTCTCCACCCATTTGACGATATAACTGTAATACTTCTTTGGAAGGAAAAGGTTCTCCTGCTCCACCACGCCAGCCAGACGTATTGATTTCGATACCGATATGACGTGTGATCGCGGTCTGCAATATCGCTTCGATAACATCGTGATAATCACTCAGCTTATAATTTCCGATAGTACCTACTGCGTACCTTTTTAACAAATCTAGATGAGCAATTATATCAATGTCTGCATGCTGTACCATCTGTAATACTTCTCTAAAATACAGTTCATAATGATCGATACCTTCTTGAGCCAGAAAAAGTCTTAGCTTGCGTTCGTTCATATTATGTACAGATCCGAGAATAAAATCGAGCGGTTGATGCGCCAATGCTTCTTCGTATTGCGTCTGCATATAATGAGGTTCACACAATTCAATGCCTGCTTTGATGATTAATTTCCCTTCATATTGCTGTTTACACCTTTCGATCTCTGCCAAATACTGTGTAAAGTCTAAATGCCCGTACGTAGGCAATACAGGATTGACCGCATAGTGTTCTGTAAAACAAATCTCTTGCAGTCCACGCTCTACTGCTTCTGCACATACGTCACTCATCACAGCGCGTGAATCAAACGAATGATTTGTATGAACATGGTAATCATATATCATTGCTATTTTCCTTCTTTCTTTACAATTCTGTATGGCTTCTATTCAAGCCAATAACAGCTATCTATTCATAATATATATTCGTTTTACATCATAAAAAAGACTGCCCTTCTTCTACCGTAGCAGAAAAAGAACAGTCTGTATATTGAATGCTTATTTCGTTAATGTGCTTGATTCTTCTGCATCTTTCACCGGGAACCAACCAGTCATAGACATGATAGAGTTCCACAATGGATCTGGAACGACCAGACGATCTTGATCATGCTTGGTTAACGAATAATCGATTTCTGACTCACGACCGGATTCTACTTTTTCTACCCAGTCTGGATCTACGATCAATTCGCGTCCAAGTGCTACCAATGGTACACCCGTATTCAATACGTTTAATGCATCGTCAGGTGTATTAACAGCACCTACACCGATAACAGGAACTTTAGCGCCTACACGTTCTTGAATAATTTCAAGACGGGAGCGTTTGTCATCGACACCACGACGTGGAGTAGAAGCATATTCCATAAGAGATACATGCAAGTAGCTCAAGTTTTTCTCAGCTAGCGCATCGATCAATGTCAATGTATCCGCCATTGTGATACCAGGTGTTTCTGGTTCTTCTGGAGAGAAACGGTAACCTACGATAAAAGGTCCTTTAGCATGTTCTTTGACTGCGCGTTGTACTTCGTCTACCACAGCTAATGGGAAAGTAAGACGTTTTTCTAAGCTTCCGCCCCATTTGTCTTCACGACGGTTCGCATGTGGAGAAAAGAATTGTTGCACCAAGTATCCGTTAGCACCATGAATCTCTACACCATCAAATCCAGCTTCGATTGCATTTGCAGTCGCTTTACCAAAATCAACGATAATATCATCGATTTCTTGAGCTGACAATTCACGAGGAGCTGGAGCTTCTGTACCATCATTCGTACGATCTGTTGGAATAGCACTTGGAGCCGCTACATCGCCATTCACTAGATCAGGAGGACTTAGACGACCAGCATGGAAAATTTGCAAAACAGCTTTGGCACCGTTAGATTTCAACGTTGTCGCTAGTTTGCGTAGACCTTCTGTAAATTCAGCACCTGTTGCGCCGAATTGATTTTGGAAACCGATACCGCCTTTGGTTACATAAGCAACCGCTGTTACAGCCAAGCCTACACCTGCTGTACGGCGTGCATAATATTCAAGTTCTGCATCAGATACAGTAGCATCTGTATTAGAAGAAAAATGTGTCATAGGAGCAAGGACAATACGATTTTTTAATTCGATACCGTCATTCAGTTGGAAAGGTTCAAATAAAGATTTGTATTTTGTATTCAAAGGATATCTCTCCTATTCTCTTTATCGTTCATATTATTTAATGTGACTATATATATTATAGTAACCAATTCAATTTTATGCAAGTAATATACTAAAAATAATTAGGTATATTAAAATACCTATTGTCACCCTACAATGAATGTGAACAATAGGTATTTTGTCTATCTGTATTACAAGCTATTTTATGATTGAGAAACAGCTTTGCGTTTGTTGCTCATTTGAGACGATGAAGCTTTTTCTTCTTGTGAAGCTGTACGTTTATGTGGTGGTTCTTTTAAGAAGAAAATTAAGATTAATGCTAACACCGATAAGCCCGATGCCACTAAGAATGCCATATTGGTACCATGAATCAAAGCATTTTCAGTAGAATTTCCTAATAGAGCAGATGAAGAACTAGCATTCGTCAAAATTGTAATCAATACGGCTGTTCCGATTGAGCCACCAACTTGACGTAATGTATTGTTCATCGCTGATGCGTGAGATAACAGATGTGTAGGCAATTGGTTCAGACCTGCTGTTGTCACAGGCATCAATACCATCGACATCCCGAACATGCGCAATGTAAACATAATCGTAATATAAGTAATCGAAGTCGTAGACGTTAAAAACGCAAACGGAATCGTTCCACCTGCCATTAACACCAGACCGATCGTACTGATTACTTTCGCACCGTATTTATCAAAAATACGTCCTGTAATCGGCGACATAATTCCCATTAAGATCGCACCAGGTAACACAATCAATCCTGAATGTAATGCCGACATATGACGTGCATTTTGAATATACAAAGGCATCAATGTTGATGCACCGATCATCGCGGTAAATACGATTACTGTAATAATCATCGAGACAGTAAATACACGATCTTTAAATACGCGGAATTCTAACAATGGTTCTTTTAATTTGAATTGACGAGTTACAAATAAATACAAACTGATTGCACCTATTAAAATACTAATAATAACAATTGGATCACTCCAGCCTTTGGAAGCACTACTGAATCCGTACAATAGACCACCGAATCCAAGTGTCGATAACGTTACTGAAGTCATATCTAGCTTAGGATTACGAAGTTCACTTACATTTTTGAGAGCAAATACAGCAATTACAAGGTCGATCACTGCGATAGGTAAAATAATGTAGAACAGTGTACGCCATGAGTAAGAATCTACGATCCAACCCGACAATGTAGGTCCGATAGCTGGGGCAAATGAAATAACTAACCCGATCATACCCATTGCGGCACCACGTTTTTCTTTTGGAAAAATAACTAAAAATACAGTTTGCATCAGCGGCATAATAATACCTGCTCCTGCTGCCTGTACGACACGACCTACTAACAATGTTCCAAAGTTAGGTGAAATCGCTGCGATCAATGTTCCTAATGCAAATAATCCTACAGACGTAATAAAAAGCGCCCGTGTTGAAAATTTATCAATCAAATACGCTGTAATTGGAATCATAATTCCGTTGACTAACATAAAAATCGTTGTTAACCATTGGGCTGCTGTTGCATCAATATTCAGATCAGCCATAATATGCGGTAATGCAGTGACCAGTAGCGTCTGATTCAGTATGGCTACAAAAGCACCTGCTAGCATAATAGCGACAATAAGCGTAACGTTTAATTTCGGCTTATTCTGTGTTGAGATATTCTCCATCTTTCTTTTCCTCCCATGTTGCACGATATACATGTTGTAGTTGAGCTACTTCCTGTTGAAGCTCTTCTCTCTTCTGTAAATATGCGATTAATGCTTCCATCATAAATGTTTGTGGTATAACCTTTTTGCGTTCTGTGTTTAATCGTTCGGTGGCGGCAATCAGATCAGGACGATTAGATTCAGGCGAACGCTGATGAATCGCCAGATTCAGTTCTCTCATCACTTTACGCCATTCACTTTCGCCAAAATATTTCTGTCTAACATCTGGAACAGACAAATCGAATTGTTGCGCCATTTGCTCGGTAACTAAAGGCACACTGTGACTATGTTTTTGGATCATAGCTTCCAGACTTTCAACAACAAAATCAGATAAAGCAGACAGCTCAAAAACAGTGTTGTTGTTCCAACGTAATAAAAACATAAATTCTTTCACAATTCCTTGCATACACAAGGCTAAATCCCACACAATCGGCTCTACTTTGTTTCCAAAAGCCTGAAGGATCGCTTCTTTTTGCCAGTTCAACATAGTGCGCTTGAACTGCAACATCGCTGTGCGAATTTGTGTGCTTAACTCTAGGGGCATAGTCTGATTCAACACTAAGAAAAACTCATGCTTTAACACAAATTCTTGAAATTGTACTACGAGTTTCTGTGTAAATTGTTCTTTGGGTGATACATGATCTTCAAAATGTAATCGATTCGCTGCTAATAAAATCTCTTCATGCATCTGCTTCACAATCTGCAACAAAATGTCTTCTTTCGATTCAAATAACTTATAGATCGAGGCTTTGGACATATTGCACTGTTCTGCAATATCCTGCACAGTTGTTGAGAAATAACCTTTTTCTGCAAACAACTGCCCTCCTGCTACAAGAATCAAACGTTTACGTTCTTCTACCATAATTCATAACCTCTTCTGCACTATACTTTCACACATTTTCTCTCTATTGAAACGCCTAAAAACTTTATAGTACTCACGAAACTCTGTAGTTCTTATACTTACTATTTTATACCCCGTTACGAATGAAGTCAATCTTTGCAACCAATAAAATATGTAAAATTGTTCATAAAATTTTCTTTCACCATCTGATCGATATTTTTGATAACGCCTTACACATCTCTATGTATAACAAAAAAGACAGCCTCTATATACGATAGAGAAACTGTCTTTAAGATTAGATATATAATGATAAACGCAACGCAAACATTAACGTATACATACGTTATTATTCATTTAAAGCTTTTTCAAGCGCTGCTAAGTTAGTACGCATGACTGAGATGTAATTTTCACCAGCAGACGTTTCTTCACTTGTTAAGCCTTCTAATGGATTCAGTACAGCCGTTTTGGCACCGACTTCATCTGCAATTGTTTTGGCTACATTAGAAGAAACCAATGTTTCAAAGAAAATCGTTTTTACATTATTTTGTTTAGCAAAATCTACGATTTTGGCCATTGCTTCAGCGGATGGTTCTTGTTCAGGGGATAGACCTGCAATCGGTACTTGAGTCAGACCGTAATCATGAGCCAAATAAGCAAAAGCAGCATGTTGCGTAATAAAGTCTTTGCGTTTTACGTTAGATAGACCTGCTTTGTATTCAGCATCTAACTTTTGCAGTTCTGCAATATACGCATCTGCATTCTTTTTATAATCGGCTGCATGGTTAGGATCCAGTGCAGTCAAAGCGGTTTCGATATTACGTACTTCAGTCTGTGCCTGGATAGGAGACAACCACACATGCGGATCAAATTCTCCATGATCATGACCTTCTTCAGTAGCGTGTTCTTCTTCATGACCTGCTTCTTCGCCTTCATGTTCTTCTTCTGTACTTGCCATCAGTTGAATCCCGTTACTTGCATCGACTAATTTGGGACCACTGTCTCCTAATGTATCTTTCACTTGATCGATCCATGACTCTACGCCACCACCGTTATATACGAGCATATCAGCATCGGTCATTTTAGCGATATCTTGAGCAGTAGGTTCCCAATCATGAGGTTCTGTACCTGCAGGAACTAACACCTGTACATCGGCTAGATCACCGGCAACTTTGGAAGTGAATTCTTGCATTGGATAAAAGCTAGTCACGATATGTAACTTATCTCCACTTGCGGTAGAACTACTCGTACCTGCTGTTGATGATGCTGAATCGGAATTATTACCACAAGCTGCCAGCAACGTACTCATACTTAACAAAGCGATTAAAGGAAGTTTGATCCAACTCTTTTTTTTCATATTCATGTGTAATCACTCACCTTTCCTGATTCCTCTTTATTTATATATGATATGTGTTGATAGGATTTATCGTTTATTCAACACTTGTGTTTTCACTTTGCTATTTTGCTCACTACGATTTTGCCGTTGCCAGAATCGGCGACTATCAATATCAGGTGTATATCCATCACTGTTGTTACGATTCAAGCGATAATAGATACGTTGAATCCCCATACCTACTAATAAGAACGTAAGCAGTAATAGCGCTACTGTAGCACCTGGAGGGGTATTCACATAATACGAAGTCGTTAATCCTCCGAACATGCCGATCAGACCAATCGCTACAGCAATAATAAGTGCAGATGTAAATCCTTTGGCAAATCGAAGCGCTAGAGCAGCCGGTAAAGCCATCAAAGCAGATACTAACAACACGCCTACAATCGGCATCGCTGCTGCTACGGTCATTCCTGTTAATACAGCAAATGTCTGTGATAACCAGCGTACATGAGTACCACCGATCTGTGCAGTTTCTTCATCAAATGTTAGGTTATATAATGGACGTCTCATACTCACCCAGTAAATAATAACAAGTGCAAAGACAGTGCCTATAATCCATAGTTGCGTGGTGCTGACGGCTACAATCGAACCAAAGAGATAAGAACTAAAGCTACGGGTTAACGATGAGCTCATACTCATTAATACCAATGCCAGTGCTAGACCACCTGTCATAATCACAGCAACAGATACTTCTCCATATCCACGAAAATTACGTCTTAATCGTTCGATAATCAATGAGCCTAATAAAGCGATAATAAATCCACCAATTGATGGGTTGAAACCAAGTACAGCACCTATCGCTACGCCTGCCAAAGATACGTGAGAAAGCGTATCAGCCATTAATACCTGTCTGCGTAAAACAAGGTAAACGCCGAGCAGTGGAGCGATAACAGCAATCATTCCTCCGGCCCAAAACGCGCGCTGCATGAACTCGTAGTCAAACATGCCCATCCTCCACCCTCCTCTCTCTCCAAACGAATAATACGATCCAAATACGGCTCTGCTTCTTCTAATCCGTGTGTTACCATCACTACAGTACGTCCATGTTTTTGCACATGATGACGCATCAATTCATAAAATCCTTTACGGCTTTCGAGATCCATCCCTGTTGTCGGTTCATCCAGAATCAAAACATCGGGTTCTTGAGCGAGTGCACGAGCGATACAGACACGTTGCTTTTGTCCGCCAGATAATTCTCCTATTTTACGATCACGCAATTCCCACATGCCTACCGCTTCTAGTGATGATTGAACCAATTGAGCTTGCTGAGGGCCAAAGCGTCGAAATAATCCTAGATTCATATGACAACCGGAACGAACCAGTTCATAGACTGTACTAGGAAATCCACTATTAAATGAAGATACCTGCTGAGGTACATAACCGATTACAGGTTTGGATCCTTTTTCATTGCGCTTAATCTGTACTTGTCCACTCCAGGGTTTTAATATGCCTAACAATAATTTGAGTGAAGTGGTTTTGGCAGCACCATTGGGGCCGCTTAACGCCAAAAATTCATTACTATATATTTCCATCGATAATCGATTAACTACCGGTTCACGATCATATCCAAAGATAACGTCTTGCATCGAAGCTAATAACAAGATATAGCGCTCCTTTCATTGTTTCCGTTCTTATCGTAATTTTTACGAATACCACCTGAATAACTTTACTCCTATGCTATTCCTCTTGTCAACCTATTTAAACAAAATAATTACGATTTAGATTTTTTCGTTTCATTTACTTCATTTAGATGTCTAAATTACTTCAACATGATCTATCAAAAGCAAAAAAACAAGCCCTGTCCCTACCTTCGACTATTACGTCTGCAAGGTAAGAAGAGAGCTTGTTCATTCATGTATTCATGTATTCATGTATTCATGTATTCATGTTCAATGATTATTGTTTTAATAAAGAAAAGATAATTTTAGCGTTATCTGTATTATCAATTAAGCCAGCAAATCTTTCTTTTTGTGGGCCAAAAGCATATACAGGAACATCTTCACCTGTATGTCCGCCTGTTGTCCATCCTGTAAAGGAGCGCGTATCAAAAATCTTCTCAATCGCATTATCGATAGTAGTTACATCTTTTTTCACAGCTGCTTTTTGTACAGATTGAATCTCTGCTGCTGTTAACGGGATAGAGATATATTTTCTTAGTGTGCTTTTTACATTGGCACCTTTCGCGATTTCATTCGCCATAAAGTCAGGTGTACGTTTAGCTGCTTTTAACGATTCTACTTTGAAATTATATTCGCCACCAGCACCTAATGTCATTCCGCCTGTAGAGTGATCTGCTGTTGCTACGACTAATGTTTCACCATCTTTTTTAGCAAAGTCGATCGCTGCTTTGTACGCTTTTTCGAAATCGCCCATTTCGCTCATTGCGCCAACAACATCATTATCATGACCTGCCCAGTCGATCTGACTGCCTTCTACCATCAAGAAGAATCCTTTATCATTTTGATCCAGACGTTTGATCGCTGCATTGGTCATTTCTTCTAATGAAGGTGTTTTGTTCGTGCGATCAATCGCTTTGTCTAATCCACCTGGAGCGAACAATCCTAGTAATTGAGTAGTATTATTGTTCAACAAGCCATTGCGATCTGTTACATAAGCATAGCCTGCTTTTTTGAACTCTTCCGTTAGATTACGGTCTTTACGTACAAAATAGTCTTTTCCTCCGCCTAGCAGTACATCGACTTTATGCTTACCATTGATCATTTCATCAAAATAATCATCAGCAATTCCAGCCATATTTTTACGACTCGGATCATGAGCACCAAAAGCCGCTGGAGTCGCATGCGTGATCTCCGAAGTTGCTACAAGCCCGGTAGATTTACCGTTTTCTTTCGCTTGTTCCAACACCGTTTTCACGTTCGATTTGTCGTTATCTACTGCGATTGCAGCATTGTATGTTTTGACTCCGCCTGACATTGCTGTTGCAGCTGAAGCCGAATCGGTAATATTTTCTGCATCGTCTTCAGGATATGTAGTCTGTGCCCCTACAAGATAAGCATCAAAAGCTGTTTTTTCAACTGTTTTTGTTGCAGGGTTATCTTTGAAGTAACGGTAAGCAGTCATATAAGAAGGCCCCATACCATCACCAATTAAGAAAATAACATTTTTTACTTTAGCTGGTTGATTCAAAGCGGTCATGCCATCATCCTGAGCAAGTGCAGTCTGCGATACTCCACCTGTCAATGTGATTCCAGCAAGCGCCGCAATCGTAATCATTTTTTTCATCGTTTGTTTCATTTTGTACAAATCCCCTTTTTTATCAATTAGAAAATATATGTATCAACAACCATATTCAATATACCGATCATTTGTGAATTCTAAACCTCACTAATATCAACGCAATGTAAATTTATAAAACGCTGTAAAAAAGCATAAAAAAACGCTATCAATCTATCGATAGCGTTTTTAATATTATGTTCAAGTTCACTTAACACAACACTTCTATATCTGTTACTTCTGAATGGTATACAAACGAGAACTTTCTTCCCAGATTTCACCTTGTTGTAGACGGTATAATCCTTTTTCATCATCAGGTAGATCTACATTAGGTGCATTCACCAGATTAGTCTGTGGCTCAGGGCAGATAAATTCACCACACGCAATATTGTTCCAGATCATCCAGTGCTTATATGCTGTTCCTACATCATAGACTAATGTTACACCCAGACGTGTATCTGTAATTTCGGTAAAGTTACGTCCACGCTGAGGTACAGCTGTATAGTGATTGTCTGCTTCTTCACCAGAAGGATTCGCTCCATCTGCTTGGAACTGTTCTTCCCATGCCGACAATGGTTGGAATTCGCCAGTTGGTAACATACGCTCTGTCATCTGATAACGCTTACCAATAGTCGCTTTAAATGACATATCTTCTGACGAACTATCTTTCGCAAAAGGAGCATTTAACGCGGTATGGAAAGCAAGCATCACTGGCATATCTTCTGCGCCGTCATTACGGATTTGTATTTGTTGCAACAATCCATCGACAGACAATGTATATTTCAACTTCACTGTAAATTGATGTGGGAAATATTTATATACTTCATGGTGTTCATCTACACTTACACTAAGCAATACAGAACTGGATTGTTCATTAGCTTCGTACACATCTACATTCCAAGGAATGGTATGCAAAAATCCATGCAAATGATTATGTGTTTCTACTTCATTGATCGGGAAAGTATATGTTTTGCCATTCCATGTAAAAGTTCCATCTTCATAGCGATTCGGTGGGAAAAGAACGGGAATCCCATTTACCCCTGGATTCGCACGAAAAGCATCCATCTCATTTTCTTTGGGTTCACGCAAAAAGCGATATCCTTTTTCATGATCACGATAAGCAATAAGATTGGCTCCAATCGCTGGTAATACAATCGCTTCTTGCTTAGCATACGTCAATACAATAGCAGGTTCTCCTTGATACGATTGTTCAGAAGCGCTGGTAAGATTAGACATGAACAAATTCCCCTTTTCTTATTGTAAGATGTAAGATAGTTTGCTTGGCGAAAATTACTTTTCATTAGAGAAGTCGCGTTTATACTGCCAAACGCTAAACCAAACGGATTTTTTCTCCGCGTTTAGCAGATTCTAGGCATGCTGCGATTACTTTTGTATTACGAATAGCATCTTCAGGGCTGTAAGGCAATGGCGTGCCATCGATGACAGCCGCCGCGAACGCATCGACTTGAAGAGCGAAATGATTCGCTACCTGTACATTTTCTTCGCGTTTACCTTCATCGGTATAGATCATTACTTGAGGCTCGCCTTCGCTATCATTGCGTCCAAAAGCATACGGTAATTTAATGCGTCCTTTGGTACCTACAATTTCTAGAGCACAGCTAGGATACGCCCACATTCCACATTCAAATGTTAACGCCGCTGATCCGGGAAATTCAATCAGACCGGAAGCCATCATATCAACATGATCATGCTTGGCAGAAAAGAAACCTTGAACCGTCACTGCGACAGGTTCTGATCCAAAGTACATACGTGCAGCAGATACAGGATAGACACCCAGATCGTATAAGGAACCGCCGCCCATTTCACGACGATAGCGCACATTATCAATATCTTCAGCATTGTTAGATGTAAACCTTCCATGCATCGAACGAATCGTTCCTATTTCACCTGATTCAATAATATCCCGTACACGTGCATGCTTGGGATGATAACGATACATAAATCCTTCAGCAAATAGTACGCCTGACTTGCGACAGACATCTACCATTTCAGCCGCTTCCTGTGCATCTAGTGCCGCAGGCTTTTCGCATAATACATGCTTGCCGGCTTCCGCAGACTTGATCGTCCATTCTTTGTGCAAATGGTTCGGCAATGGGATATAGACTGCATCAATATCAGGATCTGCTAATAACTCTTCATAACTACCATAAGCTCTTGGAATATTACATTGTTCTGCAACCACTTGCGCCAGTTCTAGAGAGCGACTTGCGATAGCGAGTGTCTCATTACGTAGTGACTCATGAATAGAAGGGATGACGGCGCTTACAGCAATCCCGGCGGTGCTCATAATGCCCCACTTTAATTTACGTTCAGTCATGATTGTATTCCTTCCCTTCGTTTTAAATTAAATGATTTTAACTTTCCGGCAAGGAGGTTGCTTCGTTTCTTGCAGATTAATCCTTTTAGGACTTTATTTATAATTGTCTGTGGCGGCTTTGGTGAGCATACCAATACAACGATCGAGATCCACTTTGACTTGTTTTTTGTAGAGATTCGCTTTCTCATGTCCATCATCGGTAAAGTGATAGATAACAATCTCTTGAAAATCTACTTTGGGATCATTCCCTTTCAATTGCTTGGTTCGGTAAAGCACACCATCATGCACCAATTCGTGCAAAGCCCGATAAATTTCGCTCTGTGGAGGAGAATAACCAAACGACTCAAATCGTGCTTTCATCTCTTCTAGCATCTCATATCCATACCCATGATGTTCTTCAACCATAGAAATTAGATATAATTTGATAAAGGCTCGTTGTGCGATCATAAATGCCATTTCCTCGTCCCCCTTCTGCATACTGGTATGTGACCCGTTATCCAAAGGGTTAACCCATCAGAACATCTGTCCATGTTCTATTATATGAAATTTTCACTGGTTTGAAAAGTTAAGCAGTCTGTAATGACATAAGTAAAGTCAATAACAACTGTAATACAAGCGGAATGGATAGTCATATATTTGTGATTTGTGTCTTTAATGATTTTGGGATTTTAGCTTTCACGGTTGATACGAGATTTTGATTTTTTTATTATGAATTTTTCATATGTTGAAATAATTATAATAATAGTTATTGGAGTACTATTTCACGTTTTGCTATTCTATTCTTCTTCCTGTTTATTTCCGTCTATTTTCAATCGTTCTTATCCTGTTTCTTCCTATTTTTCGTTATGTAATGATAGAACTATTATCAATGTCTTCTATTTGTTCAGATATATTATCAGTTAATTATTATGAATTTTTCATGTATTTAAATAATCTTATAGTATGGAATTATATTCGTAAAATCTATATGTTTAATCATGAGATATCGTTGATTGAACACCCCACATGAAACATGAAAAAACACCTTCAATTATTCACTTCAACTTGTCTAAGAATAAGCTGATATGAATATTGAAGGTGTGATTTACAAAGGATGATAATATTTTTTTAGATTTTTGCTTATTTTAGATTCCTGTCCATACATCTTTGGCATATTGACCTTTACTTAGTAATTGGTCTAGCCATTGAACAGATTGTTCTTGATTCACTTTATGCACTTCTTGATAAGCTTCACATAATGTCTGTTCTACATCAGGAGCCATTTTGGTTCCATCCCCACAGATATAGAAATGAGCACCTTGATCGATCAGTTCGATTAATAAATGACTATCTTTTTTCATTTGATGTTGAACATATACTTTCACTTCTTCTTTTTCACGAGAAAATGCAGTATGCAATATGACAATGCCCTCACTTGCATATTTTTCTAACTCTTCTCGATACAAAAAGTCATGTTCGGGATGACGGCAACCAAAGTACAAGTGAGCTTGACCGAGTGTATTGCCTTCTTGTTGTAACGCTTCTCTTGCTTGCAAAAAGCCGCGGAAAGGAGCGATACCTGTTCCAGGTCCTACCATAATAATAGGTGTAGCTGGATCGTCCGGTAATTGGAAACCTGATTGTGGTCTACGAATAAACATCACAACAGATGATCCGATCGATTGCTCGGCAAGGTAATTAGAAGCGATACCACGGTATTCTCCCTGACCACTACGTGCTGCCCCGCGTACCACACTGACTGTAATACTGATTCGATCAGGATACGCTTTGGGCGAACTAGAGATTGAATAGTAACGTGGTTTGAGCGGTGGCAACAATTCTAAGAAACGATCAAATGGAATTTCGCAAGCTTCATACTTTTCAATCAAATCTAACATCGTAATTCGCTTAGCAAGCACTTCTGTTTTGTATGTTTCTTCATCTAATAAAGCTTCTAATTCTTTGCGATGTGGAGGACATATCGTATAAGCAGCAACTTCTCGAATCTGTGCGCGTGTGGCTGCATCTTGTAATTCTACGCTGTGTCCTAGCAAGTCCGGTAAGCTTACAGGGCGTTCTAACGGCAAGTGTGCTGCACTGCGTCCACTGCCTTTTAGCAATAAATGATCTGATAATTTTAAATGAAAACGTTCTGTTACTCGCTTGATCAGACTGGCTGGATTCTGCGGTAATATTCCCAGATGATCGCCTTCACGATACGTTGCTTCAGCAGGCAAAGACACTTCTATATGACGTGTACTGCGCCCACTATCATGATACTGTAGTTCACGATTTTCTAGAATTTCCGAATGAAAAGCATCATATGTCTCTGCAAGCGGTGTACCTACCATACCACTTACAAAACTAACTGATAGATTGCTATGTTCTTTCTTTTCTCCACCGCTATAATTCAGGTCAAAAGCACCCATCAATTGCGGCCATAGCTGCTCTTTCCAATCATCTAATTGCTTTTCAAAATCATCACTGGCATCGCCTTCACCTGCTTCATAGATACGACCTGCTCCTAGTTCAGCCAATCGTTGATCAATCAAATGGGGGATTTTTTGATACGTACTTGCCCAGTTATGATCTCCACAGCCAAACACTGCATATTTCACACCTTGTAATTCACCTGCTTCTGCTCCTTGCAACCAATCTACAAAATACTTCGCATTATCCGGCGGATTACCATTGTACGAAGCAGATACGATCAGCACCGCGCCTTCAGTTGGAAGTTTGGCTGCGTAATTATCCAGTGTAGCCACTTCACTACGGAACCCTAGATAATGACCGGTTTCTGCTAATTCACGTGCTATGCCTTCTGCGGTACCTAGATTAGAACCGTATAAGACCAGTAGCGGTGTATGATGACCTGCTAATTGAGGATCGGCTTCGATTTTTTGAGCTTTTTCTTGTTCTGGATTGGCTTTTTCCATAACTGCTACAGCTGTCGGACTTTTACGTACTTTGACTTGCATGGTGAAATGTTCTGGCTTGAGTGTTAAAGATTCTTTGATTTTGAGCTGGTAATCAGTATGATCTATTAATTCAAAATGCTTCAATACCATACCCAGTACCATAGTAGCTTCATGCATAGCAAATTGTTGCCCGATACATGCACGTTGTCCATTTCCAAACGGTTTGTAGGCATGATGAGGTACTTGACTATCATCTTCAAAACGTTCAGGACGGAATTCTTCTACATCTTCGCCCCATGCTTCTGTATCACGGTGTAACTTAGGAATTAATACACTGACTGCATCGCCTTTATTCAAATGATATTGTCCATCTAGAACAGTATCTTCTTTAGCATATAGAGAAAATGCAGGTGCTGTTGGCCATAGACGCAAAGCTTCATTCAAAATCATACGCACATAATCTAATTGTCGCACTTGCTTATACGACGGCACTGGATCAACGAGTATGCGATCTACTTCTTCATATGCTTTTTGCAATTTATCTTTATTTTTAAGTAAATAGTAAATAGCAAACGATAACAGTCCACTTGTTGTCTCATGCCCGGCAATCAGAAAAGTGATCATTTGATAACGAATATTTTCATCGTCTAAGGTTTCACCTGTCTCTGGATCTTTACCATTGAGCATATGAGATAGCAGATCGTCTGTACCTTCTGTTATTCCTGCACGACGCTCTGCAATCATTTGATCTACGGTAGCAAACATGTGTTCAATATCTTCCTTGTGCTGTTGCTTACGATCTATCGTTAAGTTATCTTGACTGTCTACATTTTGCAATTGACCCATCGCTTCTTCAAGAGCACGGCTCATACTTAAAATGAAAGGATGAGGTTGATCGCGGTAAAAGCTGTTAAAACGATAATTGAATCCACATAATCCAATCGTATCCAGTGTCAATCGAGTCATATCTTCAGGAACGTTGACACTTTCATTAGGATTCAAACGCGCCCATTTCTGTACCAGTTGAGTCGCAATATCCACCATCATGTTCTGATATCCTTGCATAGCCCGTTGACTAAAGCTAGGAAGTAAGATGTGATGAGCTTTTTTCCAATTAGGTTCATGTGTCCAGCTTGTGAATAATCCATCTCCTGTGAATGGGCGCACATTTTGAAGCGGAGTCCATATATTTTTATCAAATCGAGATTCGTCACAAGCTTCTTTTACTAACCGATGGCCGGAAAGATAAATCTGTTCTCTTCCTGGCAATTCCATACGAAAAATCGGTCCGTATTCATAAGATAATTTGATAATAGACTGTAACGGTGTCTCTGCATCAAGTAAGTGTAAATTGCCAAGTGAGCCTTCTTTTTTCGGTTGCGGAATATCAGTATAGGTGGTCATTATGATTCCTCCTTATTTCTTATATTCAATAGCGTTCCAACAACATTCTTCCACTTGCTCTATCAATTCTGCGGATAATACGACGCCTCCTAGACGAACGGCATTATACAATTCTTTGAAAGCTCCAAATACAATTGCTATTAATACAGGTGATGACATAGAACGAATCATTTTTTGTTCGATTCCATAATCACAAAAGGCATATAATCCTTTTTGTAACTGTTCAAATAATTGTTTATTTTCTAGAGTTAAATACCATCCCTGTGCATGAGTAACCAGAAAGTGCAGTCCGTTAATATCTTGCTTGGCAAAGGTAACCATTCCATAAAAAAAATGCCTGAACTGTGTTCGAACATCGTCGCCTTCTTGATACAATTGACCTACGGTAGCTTCTGTTAATGCCAATGTACCTTGCTTGAACAATGTATTCACCAGAGCTTCTTTATTTTCAAAATAACGATAAATGGTCCCTGCTCCAACTTTCGCAGCTTCTGCAATCATAGGCACTGTGGTGCCATCAAATCCACGATCAGCAAATAAAGAAAGAGCCGCCGATAAAATTAAATCTTGTTTGTTTAATGTAGCTTCCATTGACTTCACCCCTTCCATATTCGTTATATGCATGTTCTATACTTTTTAAAATTCATCATCATATTTTTTACATAATCCCTGTCTTAATTATTACCTTAATAAGAGCGGAATGAATATTCATTCCGTACTTATACTATAAACTGGATCAACTATCAGTTTCAACTTTGGTGATCTAAACCCTTGAAAAATCTACGTTTTGGCGTATATCTTATAGTAGATATACAGAAAAAAGCAGACATCGGTCTACAATCGATGTCTGCTTTTTTTATGATCATATTTTAACTTCACGCTTTTTACGTAACGACATACCTGTTAACCAGTGTCCATAAGGAATATGCGAGATCACATAGGTTACCAGTACCGATAACACAAGTGTAATAATCCATACCAATAACATTCTAATCGTAATATTCATTCCTGCTAATAATGATTCTTCAATGATATAACTGATTCTCAACATTAAAGCATGAGCTAAATAACCACCATATGAGTAACGACTCAATGTGATCCATAATTGTCGATGATACGTACCACCATTAGATTGAATACTCAAAGCTACAATATAGATCAACGCTAGAAAAGCAATCAAAAACAATCCCATAGCTGGTTGTAATAATGTTAATGCTATAAAACGTCGACCAAATGGAACTTCTGGAGGAAAATGCCCTAAAACGAGCCCTGTATAATACACCGCAAACAACCCGCATATCACTATCACAGGAAATTTAACCCGTTTTAGGATATCCAGGAACACATTTATATGTAATCCAGCCAAGGCACCTAATAGAAAATAAAATAAATAATAGATCACATTACGATCAGCATAGGTTGTAAAATAGGCACTAATTACCGGAATATGCAACGATGTTGCGGTATCCGTAATCAAAGGTCTTGCGAATAAAATAAGCTCATATCCAGCAATCAATCCGATGATTAGTAACCATGCACGTTTTCGTTGACCATTGACCCATTTCACTATTTTTCTGACAGCTATACGTAAAGGTGGAAACAATAAATACATCGGAATAATCATTACAATATACCATAAATGGTAACTTGATTTGCCAGTAAGCCAAAAGCGAATCATTGTAGTTATCGATTCCCAGAAGGGATGGTTATAAATGCCTACCATAAACGAATAGATAACGGACCATAACAGATAAGGCACAATAATATCTTTAAACCGTTTACGTACAAACGATACATAATTGATTTTGCCTTCATAGTTATAAAAAAGCACCAGCCCTGTGATGAAAATAAAGGCCGGTACTGCAAATTTGGCCGCTAATAGCAAAAGAGTAAGCCGAGCCCCATCCTCCATTTTCAATTCTGGGACTACAGAAAAATGAGCAATCGAATGCTGAAGCACGACAGCGGCAAAAGCCATACCACGCAGAATCTCGATTTCTCTTAATCTAGGTTTTTTTGTCATAATGTACTCCTGAAGGAATATTCAATACTTCTTCATAAGTCGGTCTTATGAAGTCAATCGTGACCCACAACCCCAGCTTGCTGTATTAGACATTGTTGGTGTTGGCATACGCTGTGATTCATTTTTGGGTGATGGTGACGGTGCACCTGGAAGACGAAGTTCGTTGCGTAATTTGTTGATCCATTTACGACGATTTCTCTTTTTGTCCTTTGCAGAACCAGATGTAGGCTGAGTCAGTTTATCCTGTACGTCCATGATTATAACCTCCTCATTGATATAGTAAAGGGGACATAATACATACCCTTTCACTGTCAGTATACCTCTTCTAACGATAATCTAACAGGGCATTTATAACCTAATGCACATTTTTTTGGGAAATTCATTAGCGAATCTAGTAGAATAATGACGAAAAGCTTACCTCCAGTCAATAATTTGACCAAAGATAAGCTTCTCTGCTGTCTATCTATTTAGATAATTTATTATCGATTATACGCCGTAACCGCCATTAGAATACGAAGTTAATTTGTTGTCTGATCCCTGACTATCATCATTTAGGCTATCTTTATCGACACCTTTGTGCACTTTGGATGCATTGGGATCTTCGGTAGTACGTGTCTCAGGTTGCGCTTGAGTAGTTGTACTCGTTTCTTTTGCACGGTAACGTGTTTCATTCAATGTACGGTTGTTACGGAATACACCGTATACATTATCATAACGATCATCATCTTCTACTAAGACAAGAATTTTACCGTTATTTACATAATCTTGGTACTCTGTAGCTTCATCTTCTGGAATACCCATACCGATCAAACCACCTAAAAGACCGCCTGCGCCTGCTCCAACAGCGGCACCAGTAATCGTTGCTGCAATTGGACCTGCTGCTAGAATTGGACCGATACCAGGAATCGCTAATGCTCCAAGACCTGCTAACAATCCTGCTGTTCCTCCAAGCACTCCACCTGTTGTTGCGCCTGTCGCTACGCCTTCAGGTGCTTTGGTATCTGTTTCTTCTGTAATATTGCGTAACTCTTCACGATCTTTAGTAATAACAGAGATTTCTTCTGAAGAAAAGCCCTGACTTTTTAATTGTTCAATCGAATTGGAAGCTTCTTGTTCTGTATTAAATACACCTACAATTTTCTTATCCATTGTAATTACCTCCCGAGTATGAACCTTCTTTAACTTACTATTATAAGGTTGTCTGTGAAGTTATTACCCGTCCTTAGATACCTTCAATCGGAATCAGAAAAAATGTATTGACAAATCAATATTTTTGTAGTTAGACACTTAGCATTTAAGATTGGCGAGGTTTCGCTCGATGTGTAGGTTCCGCTGTTAACGGATTATCTGGCCAATAATGTTTGGGATATCTACTTTTTAAGTCTTTTTTAATATCAAAATAAGCATGTTGCCAAAAGCTGATCAAATCATTAGTAACCTGTACCGGTCGTCCTGCTGGAGATAATAAATGTATCGTCAAAGGAATATGATGACCAATCATCGGTGTAGTCATACATCCAAATAGCTCCTGTAATCTAACAGCGATAAACGGGCGCTTTGGATCAGTATAGTTCACAGCAATACGTGATCCGCTAGGCACTTCGATATGTGTCGGCGCTAGTCTATCTATGGCTTGTCGTTGTTCCCAGGATAAGCGATGTAGCAATAATTCCGCTAGATTTATTTTTTTTAATTCATTGAAGCGACGGATTCCTTCTATATAAGGAAGTAACCATTCATCCATTTCTGCTAATAAAGTGCTATCATCCATTGCAGGATAATTAGTGTCAAGCTGATGCATAAAAGAGATCCGTTCTCTCCATTGTATGGCAGCTTTGGTCCAGTTCAAGCTATTCAGACCTTTATAACGAATCGCATGCATTATAGCTAATTGAATCTGTTCTGCGGAAGGCTTAGGATCAGATACCGATTGCAATAAGATTGCGCCTAGATAAGTATCGATTCGTGCAGATATTGATTCACGTTCTTCATCATAATCAACTTGGTGTACAGATTGAATATGATGGGCATGTATTCGACGAAGTTGTGATTCATTCACTTCAGCCGCTAGTCGAATCACACTATCTGTTCCTGTATCATCTAGTTGTGCTGCTACAATATAAGAAGCTGTTGTCAGATAGTCAGAACGATGTGCAGAAGAAGCAAATGAAGCACCACGCCCTATACGTAATAGAAATGTACCATTACCACGATTTTTGGCGATACGATCAGGATACGCTAACGATAACAACATCCCTGTATTGGATGTGGAAAGATCAGGATCAATTGAGCTAGGAGTATCATATCCTTGAATCAGACGTGACTGTTGTTCAAAACGCCGACTCCATTCTTTAATACGCTGAATAGCTCTAGGATCTACTTGATAAGAAGAATCACCCTGAAGAGCCTGTACCCGATGTTCCATATCTGCACCTGCTTCATGAAAAGATAACAGATCACGTTCTTGCAACAATGCCGCAAGATCACAAGCTTGTTGAACCATGCCCAAAGGAATAGCATGTACAATCATATGAGCGAGACGGGGATGTACACGTAGCTTGGACAATTCGCGTCCATGCGCTGTAATGCCTTTCTGCTCGTCTAATGCTTCTAAATCAATAAGCAACTGACAAGCTTGCTCATAAGCAGCTTGCGGTGGCTGATCCAACCAGCTTAATTCATTTATATCAGTTCCCCAGACAGCAATATGCAAAGCCATAGATGTTAGATCACTTTGGACAATCTCTGGTGAACGAGTAGTTGCTAAATAAGATTGTTCTTCTTCACTCCACAGTCGATAACATATACCTGCTTCTGTGCGCCCTGCTCTACCTCTACGCTGATCTGCACTATCTTGTGATACACGTTCTGTAGCTAGATGCTCCATCCCTGTACGAGCGGAAAAGACAGGAATACGGGTTAGGCCACTATCAATCACAATCCGAATCCCTGTAATCGTAATACTTGATTCAGCCAGTGAAGTAGCTAATACTACTTTACGCATCTTTTTTGCAGAAGGAAGGATAACCTGATCTTGCTCCGATGCAGTCATACCACCATGCAGAATCAGCAATTCGGTAGAATTATTGATCAAGTCGATAGATGATCTACATTCTCGCTGTACAGCTCGAATCTCACGTATACCTGGCAAAAAGACTAAAATATCACCTTCATGTTGTTGTAATGCTTCTTGGATGATATTAGCTACTTTTTTCGCCCAATCGGAATAAGGACGTTGATACATTTTAAAAATCGATTCACCCTGTATATAATACGTATGCACAGGATAAGTTCGACCTACACTAGACAGTATAGGAGCATCTCCTAATAAATGAGCTACAGGCTTAGGATCCATCGTAGCTGACATCACTATCACTCTTAAATCTTCACGCAAAATAGACCTGCTCTCTATCGTTAGAGCAAGCCCTAGATCAGCATGCAGATTCCGCTCATGAAATTCATCAAAAATAATCAAACCAATTTGTTCTAATGAAGGATCATGTTGCAACATCGCTGTCAAAATCCCTTCAGTAACGACTTCGATCACTGTGTTCTGACTTACTTTGTTATCCAGTGCCACCCGATAACCTACCGTTTCGCCTACTTGCTCTCCTAAGGAAGCTGCCATAAAACGTGCGGCAGAAATAGCGGCTACCCGCCGCGGTTCTAACATGATGATCCGCTTTCCTTGTAACCACGGTTCATGCAATAAAGCGATAGGAATACGAGTCGTTTTCCCTGCTCCGGGTTCTGCTGTGACTACGGCTACTCCTTGTTGCTCTAAATATATTTTCAAATCAGGAATCAACGCATCTACAGGCAAATTCAATAATTCAGTCAAAACATAATTCCTTTCTATAAGCGCCTGACGATATAAGCACTATTTGTTCTACTTTTATCAAAATGATGGTTAGCACAAAATGATTTAAACTCTTCTATTCAAGTCAGATATACTATCAAGATAATAGCATTAAAATAGTAGGTATATGATTGATCATTTTTATTTAGATATCTAGTATGATGTTAAGTTAATCGCTTACGAATTTGATGTTCATAGCGGTGATAAGAAGCATTGTCTTGTAGCCCTCGCTGGCTAGTAATTAGTTGTAAACGTAACGTTTTTTCATCCAATTTGCGATGTAACGCTTGTCGTTCACCTGCATGTTCACAAGCTGCAATCAGATCGGTTAACGTCAACATCTCTTGTTGCAATTGTAACTCCTCTGGAATAATACCTGCATTTTTCATAACTTTATAAGCCGCTCTTAATTCTTCAGGCACATGAGATAAATCTTCCAGTGCTAACGGTTTTCCTTTACCTTCCAGATCATCAAATTCTCCTTGTTGTATAGCTTCATTGATTTTCTGTTCTGCTAACCACGATAACATAGGATAGTCACCTCTTTGTTATAATGTTTGTATATATCATCTTCATTATACCTATTTAATTCACAGCGATCGATAGAATGACATGATAATATAACAAAAGAAGCTCCTATAACAGAGCTTCTTGATATGATACCATCATTTGATCTTTGTAATTAGATAGTCAGCAATAGATTAACACAATAGAGATTCGGCTCCATCAATCGTAATCTGTGCTCCTGTAATATGAGCCGCTTCTGGAGAAGATAAGAATGTGACCAGATCTGCTACATTATCTGCTGAACCGGATTGTCCAGCTAACGGTTGACGACCATGTGGGAATTCGATAGGAATCGCTATATTTCGTACCAGCTCATTTACTTCTGTACTTTGATCGATATTTGTAGAGATCGCTCCCGGACAGATTACATTGACACGTACTTTAAATTTAGCCAGTTCAAGAGCTGCCATTTTGGCAAAAGCAACTTGCCCTGCTTTGGAAGTACTGTATGCTGACATACCGAAGCTTGCAAATGTCGTGTTACCATTAATTGAACTGGTAATCACAATACTTCCACCACCATGCTCTTTTAAGAAAGGAAGCGCATACTTGATGGTGAGGAAAGTACCACCCAAATTCGTATTGATTGTACGTTGCCAATCTTCAAATTTAATTTCATCTATTGGAGCAAGAACTCCGTTAATACCTGCATTAGCGAAAACGATATCCAGACCTGTAAAATGCTCGGCTCCTGTTTGAATAGCATGTTTTACCTGTTCTTCATTTGCAATATCCATCTCAAAAGCCAATGCTGCATCAGGACGAATCGCATTTGCTTCTGCTTCTGTTTCACGTATACGTTCAAGCGATAGATCACATAAGATCACATTCGCTCCTTCAGCTACGAATTTAAGAGCCGTCGCTTTACCAATGCCAGAACCTGCTCCGGTAACCAACGCTGTTTTTCCTGCAAAGCGATGTATATTGATTGTAGATTCCATCATTTGCTCCACCCCTTTTGAATAAAATATGTATACACAGGCATTCTACCGTGTGCTTCAACAATTTACCCAATATAGATAGGGATGGAATCACTTTTTTTTATTTATTTAGCAAAATCGACAATATAAAACCGAACAGCACAATTCTGCTCGGTTTTATATTGTCGATTTTTAATTTAAGAAGGATCAGGTTGTTGTACCCAATCAAGTAACATACGTCGTAATTGCTTTTTATCTACAGGAACAGCAATTACCCAATCTTCATCATCTTGATTACTCATTCGAACGATCCAATTTGTATTCTGATCGGCTAACAATACCGCTCCTTGACGTTGCCAATTATCTTCTTCCCATTGAGAAAATTGAATTTCAGCACGCAAACTATAGTTATGCAACACTTTGGCAAAAATACGTGAACCTTCTGAATCACCTGTCATTTGCGTCAATTCTGTTGTGATCTTCTCTAAATGAATATGTTCTCCATGATGAAAATACTGATCAAACCAATGTTTGGAAAAAGTTAAAGCAGGCATTTCTCCAATAGCATTATTACTTAGTTTCATTCGTCGTAACAATAAAGTACAGGCTTTGTTCAGACTTCCGAGTTCTGTTAAAGTGTAACTTCCTGGCAAAGCAGAAGCTTGCTTAATATCAACTACTGTCTCATGAGTAAAATAGCTATTTCCTTCACGAACTTTATTAGTCGTATCTGTAGCATAAAAGTAACGGATACAACAGCCACGCTTGTAAGTGCCTACGAATTTCCCTTGTAAATAAGCATCTGGCGGGTGAAGCGATATTTCATCTTGATTATCTATCGTTAAACATCCTTTTTGTACAAGAGATGTACTTGCTTGCTTCCATATATCAGCCAATTCTTCGACTGTACTATCTTGTAACGGATTATCCATTCCCATGATCTGATCAAATCCAAGCACATTGCCTAAAAAGAACAGTTCTTTGTCTGTCAACGTTATCATAGTTTCTTTGGAAGAGTTCAAAGTTAACATGTAGGTCCATCTTCTCCCTTCAATACTGACATGTGAGCTTTTGTAACTATATAAAGGGCAATGATGTAGTAAATTATACAATAAAGGTTCTTAGTACCTATTCCAATGTAGCACTATAGACTTAATTTTGTCAATTGTTTCACAAAATATATTCCATTTTTACCCATATATGATTATTATAAGTAATATGGTATGTAGGTTTTAATGTAGCTTCATGAACATTATGTGTCTCACTTTAAAATTAATGCTCAGGTTTTAGGTGAAAATCATGTAATTTTAAGTTTTCTTTAAGGAAAGGTGATTACAATAAAGTCAAGTTAGTCGAAAGGCTAACACATATCAACTTTTGAAATCAAATTACTTATAACAATAAACGAGGTGATTAATAGTGAAAACGACAATTCTTTTAGAGAACAAGATGGTTCCGGTTTACTTTAACGCCGAGAATACACAACCAATGTCCAAGCTGTTAAGACTATTACGCAGAACGATTGAACACAAAATTGTAAATGGTAAAAAAATGATTAAAACGTGTCTAGATACTGTTATTAGTATTGAAGTTGTAGGTTCTGAAGCGATTTTGCATACTTATCGTGAAAGTGACACTCTAGCTTTATCTTTATACTAAAATGTAAGTGTTTTTCCTACTTCTTTATAGACATTACGATGGGCCTAACAACGGGAAGACTCCGTACGGCCCTTTCTGTCTGATGCTACTCTCTACTTACATAAATGACGTACTTGTCTATCATCAAATCGGTAATACTTATGAACAGATTATGTTCTATAGGCGTTATCGATTTTTTGCATACAATTTTATAGTTTTCAACAAAAATGCCTAATAATCAATTGTTCCCCAATTAACTTTAAGTAATCTAGTGTAATTTAAAAAGAAATATCTTTAAAGTTATTAAATTACTGAAGTGATAGTCTGTATCAAATGTATATTATGTGATATAATAGGTTTATTAAAAGAGGTGATATAGATGGATACATCAATGCTTTGTCCTCGATTCGAAAAGGGGATGCAGATTTTAAGTAAACGTTGGAATGGCTTAATTATTTATCAACTGATGGGTGGTCCTCAACGCTTTTGCTCTATTCAATCATCACTCCCGGTAAGCGGTCGTCTTTTGTCCGAACGCCTGAAGGATCTAGAGCATGAAGGAATGGTTGTCCGCCATGTATACCCTGAGACGCCGGTACGAATTGAATATGAATTAACTCAAAAAGGATTGGCATTAGAATCTGTGATACGCGGTATTCAGGATTGGTCTCAATCATGGGTAGAACCAGAAGCAATGGTTTTAGAAGCCGAGTATGCTCAAACAGCTAAATAAACAACCATGATAACTATAAAAAACATCCGCTCCCTTTAAGGAGAACGGATGTTTTTTTGTGAACTATCATTTTATACTATATGCATCATCAAATCTCAATGATTATCTATTTAAGATAAAAGAACTCTTTACAATAAAAGATTAGTATTACACATCATATAAAATCATGTTAGCTGATATACTGTTTATTTCTGCCTGCTTCTTGCTTTTCTGCACTCCGAATACGAATAACAAATAAGCGTAGTAAATTGGTACGAGTATGCTCATCGGCTTCACGGTTTAATTTACGGAGTATAAAACGATCTATTGACATGCCTGCTCAACTCCTTCTCAATTCACCAGAAGCATCGTTACCAATGACAGAAGCTATAATAAGATTATGGTAAATCTTCCGGTAAGAATTAATAACCGCATTTCCTATTTTTCAAACTACGATTATCATTTTTTTTGAATAAAATATATCTATTCTTTAACATATCTTTGTACAAAAAAACTGCTTTACGATCCCTAAAGAATCATAAAGCAGCTTGGCTTATATCATATGATTTTTTTAATTTTATATAAAAAAACTAATAAATATTATCGCTTTTTATTAAATATTAGGAAACTCGCGGTATTCGTGTTGAATACTGATCCAGCGTGTACGCGTAAATTTCTCAATAGCCCATTCTCCGCCAAAGCGTCCTAGACCGGAAGATTTCTCGCCCCCAAACATAACATGTGCTTCATCGTTTACAGGTTGATCATTTACATGGATCATACCACTTTCTACTTCTTGAGCCACACGATAACCACGCTCCAAGTTCGATGTAAATACAGAACCACTTAATCCGTATTCACTGCTATTTACTATGCGAATCGCATCTGCTTCGTCTTTCGCACGAATTAGCAAAGCAACCGGACCGAATAATTCATGTTGTGCTGCTGAATTTTCTGGAGATACTTCACTCAGAACAGTTGGTTCAAGTACACTACCTTTACTTTTACCACCGTATAACAATGTTGCGCCTTCTTTTTGCGCATTTTCGATAACTTCAAGTAGACGGTCTACTTCTTTTTCATGAATCAATGGGCCTACTAATGTTTTGGCATCAGCAGGATCGCCGAATTTTAGACCTTTGACTGTATTGGTGAATTTCTCTACAAATGTATCGTAGATAGAATTATCAATAACGATACGATTCAGTGCCATACAGATTTGTCCTTGATGGAAAAACTTCCCGTAGACTGCTGCTTCTACAGCTTTATCGATATCAGCATCATCCAATACGATCATCGCATTGTCTCCGCCAAGTTCTAAAGCGACATCTTTCAGATGTTCACCTGCTAATTTACCAATACCGCGTCCTACTTCGGTAGAACCTGTAAAGGAAATTAATTTAGGGATTGGATGCTTAACAAAAGCATCTCCGATTTCGCTACCACTACCACTTACAACACTGAGTACTCCTTTAGGCAAGCCTGCTTTTTCAAAAATATCAGCAATGAGTAATCCTGCTGTAATCGGTGTATCAGAAGCTGGCTTAATTACAACACCGTTACCTACTGCTAATGCAGGTGCTACCGAACGCATACATAAATGTAACGGGAAATTCCAGGGCCCGATGACACCAATAACACCTTTTGCTTCACGCACAACACGATTTTCTTTACCTGGAATATCAGAACCAATCAATTCCCCTTTGATACGGTATGGGAATGAAGAAGATTCTTCCAAAATGCGTACTGTTGTCATCCATTCACGTTCTGCTTTGACACGAGTACTGCCTGATTCAGCGATAAGCAAATCTACAATTTCTTCTTTACGCTCATTCATTTGCATCATTGCTTCACGCATTACTTTAGCACGAGCAGCAAGTGGCATTTTAGACCACTTTTTACCTTCTGTTTGTGCAGTTTTGTACGATTTATCCAGATCATTCTCATCCGAAGAACGCCACTCTACTAATATTTCTCCTGTATAAGGATTTTTATTTTGCATCATTTTATCTGAAGAACCTTCTACCCATTCTCCAGCGATAAATTGTTTATTCCAGTGTGCGTATTTCGATTGTACTAATGTCATTGTAATATCCTCCTTGGTGTACGTTATATATTGTTATTAATCCATTGACATACATTTTTGAATGGTATTTGTTATTTGATTCAGGTTGAGAAATTTGTAAAAGAATTTATTTGTATTTATAAAAACTGCTACACATCCAAATTCTAACTGAACGCTAAAAATAAATACTAAAAGCTAAATCATAACAATTAGTTAGTATATTACTATTGTTACAATAGCTTCTCGTATTCTTTACCCTTGTCTATAGATAAGCAAACATATATTGATAATTCATATATCATTATTGGTATATAAAAAAGCCAGTATCCCTTGAGATAGCTAGCTTTACACATATATTATTTTATTTTTAAATTAATCTATTTTGATTTGCGTCCTACAATAATTCCATGTGTACTCAAGCCTAATATGCTACGTTCTCGACAAGTGCGGAGATGATAATCTAACCATGTCTGGTACATACTTTCTTCAAGATGATCTATAGAACCGTCTATCGTATGAGTGACTCCGTCTGCGCCAGCATGGTCAATAATCTGAGCATTGGCGGCTAATATATCCTGTTCCATTTGTTCAGGTGATGTTACATACAAGTCTGTCCAAAAGCTGTCTTCTGCTCCATCGTAAAACACACCTTCTTGCAATACTTTGTCAATCACAGAAGAACGTAAATAACCTTGCTCTTTGACAGCTAACATAGGCACAATCGAATATTTATTGATATAAGCAACAATCAATATGCCTCCTGGACGCAATACACGCATACTTTCAGATAAACAAGATGCTCGATCTTCAGCAGAAGTAAGATGATAATACGGCCCTAGACAAAGCACCATATCCAGCGATTCAGTAGCTATTGTAGATAATGTAGTAGCATTTCCAATTTCAGCTTGTAAAGAATAGTTAAGTTCTAGTTGTAACGATTTGGCTTGAATCTGTTGTATATGCTTAGGGGTAATATCGATCGCTTTTACTTGATGCCCTTGTTTTGCATAATGAATCGCATATGCTCCGCTTCCTGCTCCACTATCTAAAATAGAAGATACTGGAGGTAACTGGGATAACCATGTATCTATAATATGTATAGTCGTAATATACTCTACCGCTCGAGATGGACGCTCAAATCGTGAATCTTCATCGTATAACTGATAAAACTTAGCTACTTGTTCCGACATTTTCAAGACCTCCTTTGTCTATTTCATCCCATTATATGACAATAAATAGGAAATGATAAGTATAAGTTAGTAAGCGATCTTGACAGCTTTTTATAACGGTGAGAAAATATTTTTTTGTACGATGTAGAGTAAAGGAGTGATTTGGAACGATGAGAACGTCTTTTTTACAATTGCGCGGTATCCATCCTTTGGCATGGACGATCATTGTAGGCACACTTTTTGGACGAATGGCGACTTCGATGAGTATTCCTTTTTTATCGATTTATCTGACTCAATCGTTAGGAGCTTCGCCTACACAGACAGGAATTACTGTAGCTGTGAGTTCTTTAGTAGGCGTATTTGCTAGCTTTTACGGAGGTTATATATCAGATCGTATTGGTCGCAAAAAGGTTATGATTTTGTCGATAGCTGGTTGGAGTATTGTATTTTTCGCTTTTGCTGCTTCGAATCAAATATGGATGTTTTTTGTAGTCAACACTTTAAATGGACTATGCCGCTCTTTATTTGAACCGACTTCGCGTGCATTATTATCTGAAGTTACACCTCAAGAACAAAAATTATTAATTTTTAATATGCGTTATACAGCGATTAATGTCGGTGTTGTTTTTGGCCCATTGTTAGGTTTATGGTTCAGTACCAATGGATCAAGCAGTGCTTTTATAATGGCTGGCTGTATCTATGTACTTTATACTGTTGTTCTTATGTTTCAATTTGGTAAACATCCTATACAATATTGAATCTACCTCTACGACAGAACAACGAATTACTTTGAAAAAAGCATTACGAGTTATTTCTCAAGATCGAATCTTTTTATACATATTGATTGGAACAACATTCTGTGTACTCGGTTATGGTCATCTCAATTCAACGTTGCCGCAATATTTAGCATTAGTTCCTGATCTGCACGATGGTGCTACATGGTTTGCGTATATGTTAACACTGAATGCGATCACAGTACTGATAGTACAATATCCTTTGGTCAAATGGGCTTCACGTTTTGCTCCTGTAGTCTCATTGATTATCGGTAATATTTTTGTAGCTACGAGCTTACTATTGTATGGGCTTGCCAGTACAGGTCTGGCATTTATGATCATTACTGTTATTTTCACAATAGGGGAAGTCTTGTTATTTACGATGATGGATATGTTAATTGATCGAATAGCGAAACCAGAATGGAAAGGAACGTACTTTGGAACGATTGGCTTTAACAATTTAGGTAATGTGTGCGCCCCTATACTTGGAGGTTTTCTACTTGATGTTAGAGGCGCACAACATAGTATGCAAATATTTGTACCACTAGCATTGACCTGTGCACTTGGTTTGCCATTTCTTATTGGTGCTTATCGGCGTATGAATCTATCTCATAAACATTGATCTCATTGGCGCTGAGTACGTATCTCACTAGCTACAATATCTAGAATAGAATGATCACCCCAGCTACTAACAAACGAATACATGGAAAGACTACTTAACCATTCTTCGCTTAATTCACCTTGCTCTACTTGAGCTAACAGATAATCACGTACAGGAGCTTCTGTACGTGACCAGGGAACAGTTCGCATTCCGCCTATTTCTTGTCCGGCGGAGCGACGATCCCATACAGCCGCTACTTGTTCTAACGAAAATATAATCGAATCCCCTTGTTCTGTCTGAAAATATACTTTCACCTGTTCCGGTAAAAGTATCACTTGCTGTATAACTCCATCTACCAAAGGAATATCTGCTATAAAAATATCAGTTACCATCGACGTACTCCATTCTTCCGTTACTTCTTTTATTAATACTGTTATTTAGTTGCTGAAGCAATATGCTTAATCAATTCAGGCATCCATTTTGACAATACATAGAATGTAAATCCAGCTTGCTTCGCTTTGGATGTATCCATAATCCACGAATCAGGAACACCAAAAGGAGATTGTGCTTTTTCATCTGTCTCGCTCTGTACGATAGCCTGTTGACCGGTTCCCTGCTCTACCCATTTGATAAATTCACGCAAGCTGACTTCTCCATCAGAACGTGCATTTACAGGTCCTGTTAGATCAGATGAAATCCCTAACCAGAACAAAAATTCTGCGGCTTCTTGCTCATGTATAAAGTTCATCTGTGCTTCGATATTCGAAATGCCTATTACTTCATTATTTAACACACGTTCTACATGAAAATGGAGCCGCTTAGTATAATCATTCGGCCCTAACACAATAGGGAATCGTACCGCCGCTAATGGAAAATCGGCTTGTTGAAAAAATACAGCTTCCGCTTGACGCTTGCCTTCTCCATAACTCAGCTTCGCTTCTGGATCTTCATCAATTGTATAATGATAGGTATCGACATCCGGTTCATGCAATACCGCTTGCCCAAACTCATAGACAGATAAGCTTGACGTTAGAATATAACGCTTTGCTTTGTGTTGGAAAATCGCTACAGCTTCACGTGCTTGCTGTGGTGTAAAGCAAATATTATCGTAGACCACATCATACTGCTGATCTCCGATCGCTTTTTCCAAAGCGACAGCATCTTCGCGATCAACAACTAACCGTTGAACCCGATCACCAAATTCATCTTCAGTCTGACCACGAGTCAGCAAGGTAACTTGGATATTTTCTTTCAGTAATAATTCCACCAGATTTTTGCCGAAAAATCGTGTTCCACCTAATACCAATACGTTAGTCATTCTTCATTCCTCCTATTTTATATCTAGTAGTTGGTGCGCTTTCCAGATGAATGTAGCCATTAAAATATAAACAAGTAGACCAAAAACAACATAGATCACTCCTAGCAACCCAGCTAACGTCACCATACTTCCTGTACTTGTAGATGATACAAATGCACTTATCGCTAATACTGCTAACGCTAAAATTTGATTGCATACATAAATAATCCAGCGCTGATAAGATACTTTTTTGAAATCTGGCAAGTTCTGCGCTTCTGCCATCTGCCCTATCCCTTTACATACCGTATAAATAATAAACAAATCAGCAATAATGACTAACAACGATACAATAGTTAGCCACCACGGTAAAGGTAATACATTGGCTTGATCAGGTAAAAAGATTTGAATAACGGCAAGTACAGCCGCAGCTATCGCAAATGGTTTACCTTTGGCGAATTGCGGATTTACTTTTTCTAATTTCATAAATCCAATAAAATACAAAATGCTTACAATGACAGTCGGGAAATAATCTAACCAGATTGCGGCTAATCCTAATCTGTTCAATCCTGTAATCACTATTCCTAATATAGCTTGACCTACAAAAGCCCAAAACAAATACAAAATACTCATGTTGTCCCCCTTTTTATTCCTTGCCTTTAACTATGTATACTGTTTCTTTCCTTTCTATCTTACCATCAAATGACTTTGTTACCAAAAAGGCAAATCTAGCTATAGCGTGGAATCATGATAGGATATAGGCAAAACGTATAACCATATCCTGCCAGAATACGCTATGATGATTGTACTAAACAATCAACTTTCAGGGGGAATAATAATGCCAAAAGTACTCAGTAGCAATATTGGTTATCCGCGTCTTGGTGAACAACGTGAATGGAAAAAAGCGCTAGAAGCATTCTGGAGTAACAAATCTTCGGAAGCTGACTTTTTACAAACGATGAAAGAATTACGCCTTGCTCATCTAAGCAAACAAAGCAAAGCTGGTATCGATCTAATTCCTGTAGGCGACTTTTCATATTATGATCACGTCTTAGATACGGCTGTTACTTTCGGATTAGTACCTGAACGCTTTGGTTATACAGGTGGCGAAGTATCCTTACAACAATACTTTGCGATTGCTCGTGGTACAGATCAAGCAACCGCAGGTGAAATGACCAAATGGTTCAATACCAATTACCATTACATCGTACCTGAACTGGGTGGAATTACACCGCAATTAACAGAAAACCGTCCATTGCGATTATATTTAGAAGCCAAAACAGAATTAGGTATTGAGACCAAGCCGGTATTGATCGGCCCGTATACGTTCCTCAAACTTTCTAAAGGATATGAAGCTTCTGAATTTAAGCAATGGTTAGATCAGTTAGCTCCTTTATATGTAGAGATATTGCAAGGATTGAACAAAGCAGGTGTACGCTGGGTTCAAATAGATGAGCCTTCACTAGCACTAGAAGTATCTGCTGAAGAATGGCAATGGGTGCAAGAGATTTACACTCAATTCAATCAGGCGGCTCCTGATGTCAATTTGCTGGTACAGACTTATTTTGAAGGTGTAGATGATTTTGGTAAATTAATCGATCTCCCTGTTCAAGGAATTGGCTTGGATTTTGTACATGGATTAGAGCAGAATCTGAATAATCTGGATGATTGGGGCTTCCCTGAAGACAAAATTCTAGGCGTAGGTCTGGTCGATGGACGTAATATCTGGCGCTCCAAATTAGAAGATAAAATTCAATTGATTCAAACGATCTCTCAAACGGTACCTGCGGATCGCTTGCTTATTCAGCCGTCTTGCAGTCTACAACATGTACCTGTGACAACTAACAGTGAAACGTCTCTTGATCCAATTATTAAAGACGCTCTTGCTTTTGCCGATCAGAAATTAGAAGAACTTGCGCTATTAACCAAAGCAGCTAATATCGGTGCTCCTGCTGTACAAGAAGCATTAGATCGCAGTCGTGAAGCTGTTGAACGCATTGCCAATTCGTCATGGCGCGCTCCGCAAGAAGAACATCTACAGCAAAATGAAGGTTCGGCTACACGTAATGTTCCTTTTGCACAGCGTCAAGTTATTCATGCAGACAAATGGAAATTACCATTATTGCCGACGACTACAATTGGTAGCTTCCCGCAAACTGTAGAAGTACGTCGTGCCCGTCAACTATGGCGCAAAGGCGAATTATCTCCAGCAGATTATAATCGTTTTATCGAAGAGCAGATTCAAGACTGGATTTCGATTCAAGAAGAATTGAATTTGGATGTATTGGTACATGGTGAATTTGAACGTACTGATATGGTTGAGTTTTTCGGAGAGCAGTTAGATGGATTTACATTTACACGCTTTGGTTGGGTTCAATCGTATGGTTCTCGTTGTGTCAAACCTCCTGTGATCTACGGTAATGTTCATTTTGTGAAGCCAATGACGGTGACAGAAACCAAATATGCTCAATCTCTAACCAGCAAACCTGTCAAAGGGATGCTAACAGGTCCGGTTACTATTCTGAACTGGTCTTTTGTACGGGATGATATTCCACGTAGTAAAGTGTCTTATCAGATTGCACGCGCTATCTCGGATGAAATTCTGGCGCTTGAAGCGGCAGGTATTGAAATGATTCAGGTCGATGAACCTGCTCTACGTGAAGGATTGCCTCTTAAACGTAACAAATGGCAGGAATACCTTGATTGGGCAGTAGGCTCGTTCCGTCTATCTACAGCGGCTGTACAAGAAACGACTCAAATTCATACTCATATGTGCTATTCGGAATTCCACGATATTATTGATGCTATTAAAGATATGGATGCAGATGTTATCTCTATTGAGACTTCACGTAGTCATGGCGAATTGATTTCTTCTTTTGAAGTGCATGGCTATGATAAAGGTATTGGTCTGGGTGTCTATGATATCCATAGTCCACGTGTGCCTGCCAAAGAAGAAATGGTACAATTGATCGAACGTGCTCTACGTGTACTCGATCCCAAATTATTCTGGATCAATCCAGACTGCGGATTGAAAACACGTGCTCATCCTGAAACGGTAGCTGCTCTTCAATTAATGGTTGAAGCGGCAGACGATATCCGTCACAAATTAGGACAAGAAGTGAGCGCAAGCAAGCTTTAATTGCACATAAAAGCCTTTCATGACTAGAGCATATTCCGACAGATGCTCTTGATCGTGAAAGGCTTTTGATTTATACATATCCTACTTATTCAAACACAGGACGCATAAAGCTACGTTCGTAACTAATAATACATTTGTTATGATTGGCAAATTCAAACGCTTGCTGGCATTCTTCATCTACCATCATCTTCTGACGATATTCTTCGTAATCAGCAAGGCTTGGAAAAGAAAACAAAGCATAGGCGATGTTATTCGCACCTTCATGTGGAAGAAAATACCCATGATGGGTCCCACCTAATTTGTGAACTAGCGGTATCCACATCTTAGCATACTGTTCAAATTCGTTTACTTGATAAGGATCTATCACATATTTGAGATAGCATGTAATCATCGTGTTCCTCCTAGTTTACTCACTAATCCAAACTGTTTTTTCAGCAAAAGGAGTACGTTTGCTTTGTTGATCGTTATTTTCAGGTACACCGATATAAAGGAAGCCTAACATTTTACCTTTTTCGCTTAGATCAAATGCTTTGCCCATCAATTCATGGTAACAAGGTTCGCCACTTCTCCAGACTGCACCCAGTCCTAACTCATGAATTTCCAGCAACATATTTTGAATCGCTGCAAATACTGCACCATATTCTTCAAGCTCAATAATTTTAGGATTATCAGCAGGTTCTACCGCTACAGCAATAATTAGAGGTGCGCGTTCTACCTTTTTACGTGCAGAAGAAAGACTTTCTTCGGTTACTTCACCATTACCTGCTACACTAGCAAGTGCTTCTGCTAACTTGTTACGTCCGTTACCTTCTAAAACGAAAAATTTCCAAGGTTCAGTCAAACGATGATTTGGTGCCCAAATTCCTGCTTCCAAAATACGCTCAATACTTTCACGCGGAATAGCATCCTGCTTCACTTTACCGATCGAACGACGATTACGAATACTTTCTGAAATACTCATCTATAACTTCCTCCTCTATGATAATCATTCTCAGTCTCTTGTTTATTGTACACGAAGTAGAAAGAAATCTCTAATTTTAGGACTATAAAATAAAAATAACTCCTTAAATAAGGAGTCATTTTTTTCTATTTATTACTTATAATACGAGCTTGGATAAATTACTACATTAGTTTTACTTTTCAATTCCACAGGAGACACTTTAACATACACACTCTGTTTACCAACTACACTAAACTCAACTTGACTTATTCCATCTTCTACTTTTACAAATTCTTTTCGCATTGGCTCAAAAGTTTTAGCATCTTCTATTTCTACTTCTAAATCATCCTCTATAGCTTGAATATTCAAAACTACAGTTTGGTATTTATTATTCGGATATAAGGCTATTCGATTTACAGCATCATTGAATAAAATAACTTCTTTATTTTCTTTTCCATCACCTGAAACAAACTTACTATCTTTTGTTAAAGCCACGCCAAAATCATAATCAATTTTCTCATTCATAATTGGTGTTTCTGCTAACTTTTCACCAAAATTGATTTTACCTGATTTAGTATCTACAGTAACATTTGTTTTTAAAGCTTCTTTAACAACACTTGCCGGTATGTATGTCTGTCCATTGATCGTGACCGGTTTAGTAGAATTAGAAGGTGCGAAGTTAAAACCGTTTACTGTGTACTTAAAGTTGGCTACTGTTGCTTGTACTGTTTTACTAGATGCTGCGTATGTAGTCGTTCCTCCGACTAACATCATTGCTGTTAACATTAAAACCAAATTTTTCTTTTTCATCTTTTCTTTGTATCCCCTTTCTGAATATGTATTCAGTATAAGTCTTAGGGATCAATTATTTAATAGTTCAAATTACCTAATTTTATTTTATGCATCATTTAATAGAGTCTTTATACTTATAAATTTAATTATATTAACAGATTTAACTTTATTTATGTAAAAATGAAGTTCATCTTACAAATCCCCGAACCCGCCCTCGCCTATATCTATGATCAGCATGTGGTAGTAACAATAATATGTGAATTGTACTCATGTAACAATACAAGGCTAATTTATTATTAAAGGACTCGAACCTTCAGAAATTGCCCCTAATTCCTACCCAGCGTCCAACTTAAACCAGTTGGCGGTTTGTATGCTCGCCTCAATAGATAATAGACTACCAACTTGTAAGTTTATATTTTTTAATGATTAATCGACTAATTCTGTTCTCCAGTTCAACTCTTGGATACGTGTATCCAGTTGGCGATAGGTTTTAGCAAGATTGTCCATCTCTTCTTGCAGTGTTCCAATATTGACTGTCGCTAGAAATCGAACTTCAGACTTTGTATAACGATCTTGCTTGATACTCGCAGTATGCATAAGATCATTCAATATATTTCGGCGTAAGCCTAATGTATCTCGATCGGCTAGAGCATCTGCTAATGTCATTTCATTTTCAAAAATCACTTGTGAATTAGTGCGATTAATACGTTTGATCAGTACATTCAATTCGGTCAATAAATGTCCCATTTCTTTCAACAATTCATTAGGACGCTCAGGAGGTTTTTCACCTTCTTGGACTTTGGCACTTCGGCTCAGACGTACTTTCATCTGTTCGATTCTTTTTTGCACATCAGAACGTAATATTAACGCTTCTGCTAATTTCATTCCTTTCACCTCCATTACCTATTTTTCATTATTCCGTAAATGTCCCTATCATTATAGGTATAACCAAACACTGTATCAATAAACCTTGTACAATATGCTAAAATAAAGAAAATAGTTATTCAGGAGGGCTTATCATGGGTAAAGAAATCGAAAAAAAATACGTATTACATACCTATCCAGCAGATTTAGATATTATACAGACCCAAGAAATTCATCAGACTTATCTGGCTACCAGTGAATCAGAGACACTACGTGTACGTAAATTAGTGATTGATGGTCAAGAACAATTCACGATGACACACAAAGCGGGTAAAGGTCTGGTTCGAGAAGAAACGGAATTTGATATCGGTGCTGGTATTTACGAGCAATTGATCAGCAAGTTGGATGTGATTCCATTGATAAAAACACGTAAAAAAGTAAAGTGGAACGATGATCAATTTGATCTTGATATTTATCATAACACTGTCCAACCTGATCTGATCACAATTGAGATTGAATTTGCAGAAGCAACGGATGTAGAACATTTTCAAAAGCCTGATTGGTTTGGTGAAGATGTTACCGGACAAAGCCAGTATGTGAACAGTGTACTATGGGAAGATATTCAATCAGCATCCAAGTAATATACAATGTATCATTGATATCGCCTACAAGTAGAGTCTATTAATAATCAATCATTCAAAATAGCGCATTTTCTTAGTGAACGTGGACTGTAGATGATGCGCTATTTGCTTATGATTCCTCTGCTTGTAATAAAGTATCCAAGCGAGCTATCTCTTGCTCAAATGCTTCTTGTTCGACAAATGGACATTCCCCTGAAAAATACCAATCGGTTAATAAAAAGATCAATTCATAGACTGATTGATAATAGGTTTCAGGGTAAGGATTTTTAGCGCGAAACGATTCATGAGAAGACCAATCTTTTACAAAATTCGTAAAAAACCAAAATCCGCGTGCGATATGACGCTCTAAAGAAATATTCGATTCCAAAGCAGTTATGTATGTAACCATCGTTCGTAATACTTGCGCTATATGTTCATGATCCCATTCCAAGTCTACACGTAACCGCAAAATAAAACTACCTTTCTCTCCTTCTAACTCATGCAAAAGTTGCTCTGTTACCCTCTTGTGATCCATCCTTTTCTCCTCCTGAACTTCAAAATCATACTATCTGCAAATGATACTTTCCAACTACCTAACGTATACTCAACCAGATCGCCCCACCATTACTGTTAAAATAAATCTTTGACGATAAGTTATGTATAGAAGTTATACTCTACCTTAATTGTAACGATAAGCGATATACAAAGCAAAAGGCTACTTTTAAACCAATATCTACGTGAATATATGTAAATACGACTTCTGTATAAAAAGTAATTTCTATAATAAAAAGCGACTTCCCAGGATCATTCTATCCTCACGAAGTCGCTTCTCTGTAACGTTAGATAATAATTATATTATTTAGCAGGAGCTGGTTTAACTTTAGCTTTTTTAGGTTTCTTTTTACCATAATTGCGGAATTTCTCTTCCAATTCTTCTAACGTAAAGCCTTTGGTTTCTGGTAAATACTTTTGTACAAATGTAATCGCCAATAAGCCCAAAGCAGCGAATAAGTAGAACGTCGCCGATAGTCCAATACCTGCCATCAATACAGGGAATGTTAATCCGACTAAGAAGTTAACAATCCATAAGCAGAATACGGTAACACCCATTCCGAATCCACGTAATTGTAAAGGGAATATCTCAGATAACATCAACCAGGTTACCGGAGAGATCGCTCCTTGTTGGAAAGCAAGGAATGTAACAGTTAAGGATAAGATCACATAAGGCAAAGCAGGTGAACCTTCCAGTACTGTTGAGAAAATCGCGATCAACAATAATACACATGTTGTACCGATCAAACCTGTTCTAAGCATAGGTCGACGACCAATTTTACCTAGCAACCACATTCCTAAAAATGTTGCTGCTACAGAGATGACACCATTAGCAATATTACTAATCAATGCTGCTTTTGTTTCAAAACCAGCATCTTTTAAAATTTCAGTTCCGTAGTAAATAATTGAATTGACACCGGTAATCTGTTGAACGACTGCGATACCCAATCCAATAAACATCAGGCGACGTATCCACGGTACAGCAAGATCTTTAAATCCTGCTTTTTCTGTACTTTCTTCTGCATCAAATGAAGCTTTGATTTCTTCTACTTCGATTTTTGCTTGTTCTTCTGTACGAATTTTGCGAAGTGCTTTTAATGCACGCTCATTTTTACCTTTTGCAACTAACCAGCGTGGACTTTCAGGAACACGTAGCATTCCAAAAAATAAGAAAATTGCTGGAATCGAAGCAATTGCTAACATGTAACGCCATACATGTGTATTATCGCCCATTGTTATACCTAGAATCGCATTAAAGATAAATGCAAGCAATTGTCCGCTGACAATCATCAGTTCATTACGTGTAACGATACCGCCACGTTTGTTAGCAGGAGACATTTCTGCTAGATAAGAGGGTACTGTTACTGAAGCACCACCTACAGCAAGCCCTAGTAAGAAGCGACAAATCACCATAACAGTTACGTTAGGAGCGAGTGTCGAACCCACTGTAGCAACGAAAAACAAAACAGCTAAATAAATAATATTTTGCTTACGTCCTAAATAATCTGAAAGTCGCCCTCCTGCAATAGCTCCGAATGCTGCACCAAATAAAAGAATACTAGCCACTAATCCTTCTGTAAACGAATTTAATCCTAGTGCAGCTGACATAAATGGTAAAGCTCCATTGATTACCCCTGTATCATAACCAAATAGCAATCCACCTAATGTAGATATTAAAATTATTTTGCGTAAAAAAGCTTTTTGACTTGCTCCCTTTTCCATCATCATCTCTCCCTATTGATTCCTAAAGCGTCATTGCAACTTGTTCTGTCTATGTACTTGCAACTATTGAGTCTATCGTTTGACACACTTTTCGATAAATCAAGATGTGTACTCGATTGATTCTAGCAATGACTAAACGTACTTTAGTTTCAGAAAAAACGCATTTACTTTCAACCTGTAATCAATATACCCAAAAGCATACATATTGAATAACATTATCAAGAGGATAGAAATTACATATAGTAATTAGATAGAAGGAGAGATCAAAGATACTTGATACTTATCATTTACTATTGATCTAAATATTTTGTGTCACTATACAGTTCAATAACAAATTCTAAAAACAAACTATCGACTACTTCAACTTGTACTTTTTCATCTGTCCACTTCAACGTTGTACCTGTTTTATTCTTCAACACAGTAGCCTTTCCATATTGTCGATTGAATACATCTGTTGCTTTAGTTAAATATTGATCTTTATGCTCATAATCATAGTAATTGATCATTTTTCTATATAACTTTTCAGTTTTTCGATCAAAATAATACATAATAACAATCTGACGATTCGTATCCTGATAAACCAACATATCCAAGCTTTCATCTTCTATACTTACATCCATAGGCTTTAATGTTTCAATCGATCTCACTTGTTCTTTATTTTGACCCAAAGCTATCGAATAAAAAGTTAAATCTGGATATATATGATGCTTGGTATGACCTAATCCAATACAGATTGCTACGTACAGCAAGCTCAATAAAATATATCTTTTAATCATTTTATCTCCTTTACTATTGAATCTTATACGTTATGTAATCTCAATATATTCGCTAACACTGGATTCTAGTAATCCGATCAATTCTTCATCCATAAATCCATAGTCGTCTGGAATATTCAAACAAATGATCGTTTTACCTATTAGTTCTTCATTGAATTTAGATTGGATTTTACGTTTATGCTTTTTTTCCATCGCAAAAATAATATCTGCCCAACCGATATGACCTGCGGTTACTTTGATGCGTGCATTTTCTTCTGTGCCTGCTGAGCGTACTTGATATCCTTCCAGATGTTCAAATATTTTTTCAGCCGTTAAGCTACGCCATTGATTACGACTACAGATAAATAACAATTTGTTCATTTCACTTTGCTCCCTTCTATCTGAAAAGTTAGATATCCTATTTTTCTCACAGCTCACCTTATTATACTGAACAGATGATAAATAAAACATCAAAAAGGAGCTCCCAACCTTCTGGAAGCTCCTTTTATTTACTTATAAATTAGCCTTCGATCAACAATGTTTCTGGATCTTCAAGCAATTCTTTTACTTTTACAAGGAAGCTTACTGCTTCGCTACCATCAATAATACGGTGATCGTAAGACAATGCAATATACATCATCGGACGATTTTCCATACGTTCTGCATCAATCGCTACCGGACGAAGCTGGATTTTGTGCATACCCAGAATCGCTACTTGCGGTGCGTTCAAGATCGGCGTAGATAGCAAGGAACCAAATACACCACCATTAGTGATTGTAAATGTACCGCCTTGCAACTCAGACAATCCTAAGGTGTTAGAACGTGCTTTGGAAGCTAGTGTGGCGATCTCTTTTTCGATTTGTGCAAAACCTAGACGGTCTGCATCACGAACAACAGGAACCACAAGACCTTCTTTAGCGGATACCGCAATACCGATATCATAGAATTTCTTCACAATTACATCATCGCCATCGATCTCAGCGTTGACCATAGGGAATTTTTTAAGCGCCCCTACCACTGCTTTGGTGAAGAAAGACATAAATCCTAAACCTACATCATATTTTTCTTTAAAAGCATCTTTACGACGTTTACGAACGTCTAAGATCGCTGTCATATCCACTTCATTAAATGTTGTTAACATTGCAGCATTATGTTGAGCTTCTACCAAACGATTAGCAATCGTACGACGACGACGTGACATCGGTTGACGATCTGCTGGCTTAGCAGGGTTATGTTCAACAGGTTTTTTAGCAGGAGCACTTTCAGACTTCGCTGGTGCTGGTTTGTCACCATGTTTGCGTACATCGTCTGGATTCACTCTGCCGATCGGATCATTGCTTTGTACAGATCCTAGATCGATTCCACGCTCACGAGCTAACTTGCGAGCAGCCGGTGTACCGATAGCATCTCCATTATCTGGTTTGCTCGTTACAGCGTTAGTGGATTTATCTGTTGTTTTTTCAGCAACCGGTTCAGAACCTTTAGCTGGATAGTTGATTGTAACTACATCATCTGATTTGCTTTCAGGCTTGGATTCTGGAGCTGGTTTGGATTCAGAAGCAGCAGGTTTGCTACTTCCACTTCCAGCACCGATCACACCTACAGATTCACCGACTTGTACCGTTTCACCTTCTTGCTTGGTGATTGACTCTACAACTCCGTCTTCTTCAGCGCTGATCTCCAAGTTGACTTTATCTGTCTCAAGTTCAAGTAGTACATCACCTTGACTGACAGTGTCTCCTTCTTTCACAACCCATTTTGATACCGTTCCTTCGGTTATAGACTCGCCCATTTCGGGTACTTTAATTTCACTCACAGCCGACTACCTCCCAGGGATATGTTGTTCTGTAAAGAATTTTGTTTGAGTGCTAATCCTAGTATACGTTGTTGTTCGATGGCGTGAATATGTTGATAACCACTAGCAGGGCTAGAACGTTCTGGACGACCGATATAACTTACAGCTACACCTTCTTGTGCTAGATCGCGCAAGCGTGCATCGGTATATCTCCAGTATCCCATGTTTTGCGGTTCTTCTTGTAGCCAGATAATTTCTTGTAAGTTCGTGAATTCTGCAAGGACTGCATTGATCTCTTCTTTCGGGAATGGATACAGTTGTTCTACACGAATCACATGTAACCAAGAGTAGTCTTCTTCTTTGTTTTTATCCAAAGCTTCTTCTAGATCGATCGCTACTTTACCCGTACAAAGAATCACGCGTTCTACAGCATTCTTTTTATCGCCCAACCCTTTTTGTTGCAGTATCGGTTGGAATGTTCCTTCGTTGAATTCCTCAGGTGAGGAAGCCACACGTGGATTACGAATCAAGCTTTTCGGTGCCATAACGACTAATGGACGCACAGTTTCTTCCTGAGTGCTACGTGCCTGACGGCGAAGTAGGTGGAAGTATTGTGATGCAGAAGTCAGGTTAGCCACTGTAAAGTTATCTTCTGCTGCCAATTGCAAGAAGCGTTCTGGACGAGCACTGGAATGCTCAGGACCCATACCTTCATGACCATGTGGCAACAACATTACAAGACTGGATTTTTGTGTCCATTTACTACGGCCAGCCGAGATGAACTGGTCAATAATAACTTGCGCTGCATTGGTGAAATCGCCATATTGTGCTTCCCAGATCACTAATGTCTCCGGTGCATATACATTGTATCCATATTCAAATCCAAGTACTGAAGCTTCAGACAATGGACTATTATGAATAGCAAATGATGCTTTCGCTTCTGGTAAACGATGTAATGGGCAGAAAGGTTCACCTGTCTGAGCATCATGCAATACCAGATTACGATGAGCAAATGTAGCACGTTCTACATCTTGTCCGGTAATACGAATAGGCTTGCCATCTGCTAAGATCGAAGCAAATGCCAGTGTTTCAGCATGTCCCCAATCGACTTTTCCTTCAGCGTTCAGTGCAGTCGCGCGGCGTTCTAGAATACGCTGTAATTTAGGATACACATTAAAGTTCTCCGGCCATTTCAGCAATCCTTCGTTAATTGTCTGTAGCAGACTTGCAGAGACTCCTGTAGAAGCTTCAGGTGCTTTGCTATCTGTATCAAGACGATTTACTGGTGCATTTGAATCTTCCGTATGATCTGTTTTCACTTCTTCGTAGATCGATTTGAGATGATCTTGGATTTCTGTTTTGAACTGTTCATAGCGTTTGTCATCAACTACACCTTGTTGTGCCAGTTTGTTACCGTAAAGTGAAGCCACACGAAGGTGATTTTTCACTTTGCTATACATGATAGGTTGAGTTGTCTCAGGATCGTCCGTTTCATTATGACCATAACGACGATATCCAATAAGATCAATCAAGAAATCTTTTTTAAATAGATTACGATATTCAGTCGCCATTGCTACAGCACGTAGACAAGCTTCTGGATCATCTGCGTTCACATGGATAATAGGAATTTCATATCCTTTAGCAAGGTCACTTGCATAATGAGTAGAACGTGAATCTCCGCTGTCTGTTGTGAAGCCTAGACGGTTATTAACAATAATATGAATTGTACCGCCATTTTGGTAACCTGTCAGCTGATTAAAGTTAAGCGTCTCTGCAACAATACCTTCACCTGCAAATGCGGCATCACCATGCATGATGATTGCTGCTGCTTTGTCAGGGTCCTGGCGTGGATAACCTTTGTCTGTACGATCATCCTGTGCAGCACGTGTAAATCCTTCAACCACCGGATTAACATATTCCAAGTGACTTGGATTATTTGCCAGTGTCAGACGGGTTTCAAAGCTTTGTCCTTCTGGAGTTACAGAACGGTGTGCACCTAAATGGTACTTCACATCACCTGTCCAACCAAAAGTAACACCCATCGAGCCTTCAGAAGGCATTGTATCTTTGTTCGGTGAATGATGGAACTCGGAGAAGATCTTACTGTATGGCTTACCAAGAACATGAGCCAGTACATTCAGACGACCACGATGCGCCATTCCCATAAGTACGTGTCTTGCACCACTGCGTGCAGCAATACGTACAATTGAATCTAACATCGGTACAAGGACATCATTACCTTCAATAGAAAAGCGTTTTTGTCCAATAAATGTACGATGCAAAAATTCTTCAAATTGCTCCACTTCTACCAGACGCTTGAATAACTCAATACGTTCTTCATCATCTAATGAAAGTGTAGATGAACCTGTTTCTACCTGACGGTTAAGCCAGTTCCGTTCTTTTTCATCATGTACATGTGCAAATTCATAAGCCAGTGGACCTGTATACTTCTTACGCAAAATTTGGATAGCTTCCCATCCGTCTTTTGCTTCTGGAGGTGCATTTTCCCAGATCAAAGATGCTGGTAGTTGTGCGAGGTCACGTTGTCCCAGTCCGTATTGCTCTGGATCGAGTAAGCGAACATCAGTCGCTGTACTTAGTCCAAGCGGATCAATATCCGCTGCCAGATGCCCGTATGTACGGATATTCCATACCAAACGTTCGGCTGCAACCGCTTTCTTCAACAGATTAGTGTCTACTTTAGCTGGTGTTTCTGTACTACTTACCACTGATTGACCAGATGATACGGTAACAGGAGCAACAGGCTCTCCATAACGTTCAAAAAGTTCACGGTATCCTTCATCTACAGAATTCGGATCTTGTTTGTACAGTTCATATTGTTCTTGTACATACCCCAAATTGGGTCCGTAATACGATTCCCACAGCCATGGTTGGTTTGATTCGTCGATAGTCATCGAGGATTCCCTCCGTCTTGAATTTTTTGTGAATATATTTGTGACGGAATTGCAACATATTTAATTATACCTCTATATGATAGATCACAAAATAGCCTAAAATTAGACTATGAACGAGTAAAACGTCTTTTTTTCAAGAAAACGTTTTCTCTCGCTGCACATAAAGAGTTATTCAGGTTTTTTAGCCCTTTTACGGCTATTTTTAATCCAAATACAGGAAAACAGAGATTTTGAGAATAGATATATCGCATTTTGTATATATCATTCTGCATATTCTAGTTGAATACTGAGCAGTGCATGCCCCCTCATTCGTACTAAATTACTCTTTACTCTTCCCATTCTACAATACATAGGTATGAATTTCCAATTTAAATGCTTACTATTTTTACCCAAATCTTCCTAAGATTGATTTCAAGCCAAAAAGGATAGATGAAAAAGTGTCACCACTGCTTCACATATCCTTCTTTTTTTGTTCACTTTTTGAGTGATTGGTAGTTATGTTGTTGTGATACGCATCATATCAATATGAGGAATATCATCTTCCAAATATACGTCTGAGATCGGTTCAAATCCATAACTATTATAGAATTTCTCCAGATAATGTTGTGCTTGAATTTTAATTTTATCTTCTTTTAATTCGTGCTGAATAAATTCGACACTGTTGCGAAATAACTCTTGTGCTAATCCTTTGCCACGATATTCACGCTTAACAATCACTCTGCCGATCGAAGCTTCTGTATAAGCGATACCTGCTGGAAGAAGTCTGGAGTAGGCTACAATCTCTCCATTTTCCTCTTTATATAAATGATAGCTAGCTAGATCTTTGCCATCGACTTCTTGATAAGGACAGTTCTGCTCTACAACGAAGATAGCCGTTCGTTCTTGTAAAATACGATACATTTCTAACGATGTTAATTCGTCAAATCTTTTGATATACCAGGTCATTATTGTTCTCCTTTTGTATCATCTTTTGAATTTTTGCGGAACACTCTTTAGTAATCGATATCAAGATTTTATATTTGATTAAAATTTAAAACAATAATTTCGATAATAATAAAGTAGAATGTTTTATTTGTACAATAAACATTTTAAATTATATCTTTCTAGCAGGAGGCAATAAAATGAGTATATGGAGTAAAGCTTTACTTTTATCTACTTCTATTACAGTTTGTGCTTCACTATTTGCATGTTCACCCCATTCTCTTTTCGCTACTCCAGTCAAAAAGAAACCGACTGTTGCTCATTCAGCCTCTATCGTTAAGACTACATTAAAAAATATGCCTGCCCGTTACAAATCTTCGATTGAATGGGTCTGGAAAAATCGGATGGTTCAAGAAGGATCCACGCTTCGTAAAAATCTTATTTTTGATCAGATTTTTGCAGGTAAAGGAACTTTAAATTATGTAGTACGCTGGCAATCTGACAAAAGTGTAACGTTAAAACAACGCCAACAAATCGAAAGTATGTTAAGTCGACAGGTTAATCATTGGAACGATTTATTGGTAGGTTATGAAAATTGGCCTTATTCTTCGATTAAAGTCAAAGTGGTCGGCTGGGCTTGCACAAATCCTGCACTCATTTTAAATAAACAAGCTAATGAAATAGTTTATACCGATTATATTATAGACGAATTAAATAAAACAGTACCTACTATTCCAGCTAAATTACCAATTGCTCCTACAAGCTTATCTCGTTTTGAACATTTTGAAGAACCACAATATATGTATCCAGGTGGTTTAGATAAACGATTCGATATGTATCTATGGGCAACAACTAGCTTTGGTGGAGGTGCTGGTGGAGACTGGGGACAACGGATGGCTGATGATTATATTTTAAACATTTTAAAAGCAGATCAAGATGAAATTATGGAACATGAACTTGGTCATGGCTTTGGTTTTCCTGACTTTTATGAACCACAAGATCGTCCACCCGGCGGATTCCCAGATAAAACATTGATGTGGGTAGGCAGTTCGATAACAATTACTAACTGGGATGCATGGTTATTACGATATACATGGAGTCAGCTTCGCAAAGATACCACTCGCTTTCCAATCACTTCATTTCAATGATCTATACGAACAAATAATATAAAATAGCTCTAATCTATCCAATACTGCCACTTGTTCTAAGTTAGCATAATGAACAGATAGAGCTATTTATAGTTTGCTTAGTATTTCATTATTAGGTTACATCGAATAATGTTACAACGATCTATTCAGATCAGATGTAGTAAACAGATTAACCCATAATCACTTTCACTTCGTGCTCTTTGCCATCACGGAAGTCTGGTAAAATATTGCCTTCAATCACTTTACCATCAACTTTGATTTCTTTAATACCACGAGCCACACCTGCTGCATTATCTACATGTAGATTATACGTAGCTCCGCGGAATGCACGACGATAAGTGAACTCTTTCCAATCTTTCGGAATACTTGGATCTACTAACAATCCTTCATTTTCAGCACGTACACCTAGAATCCAGTTGGTTGCCATGCGTTGTAACCATTGAGAAGAACCTGTATACCAAGTCCAACCACCACGACCATAGTTAGGTGAGATTGGGCCATCAGAGTTACCTGGTGTTACATATGGCTCGCCTACATAACCATTTGGATCGTCAGAACGGTTAGGAGGACAGATTTTGCTGTATGCTTCGTATGCTTTTTCTGGTTGACCGATCAATGTATATGCCCATACTGCCCATGTAGCAGCATGCGTGTAGACACCACCATTTTCACGTAACCCTGGAGCATAGCGTGTAATATAACCAATATCACGACGGACTTTGGTATAAGCAGGATATAGAAGCAATGCACCATGATCACGTAATAGATGTTTACTTACGCTATCCATTGCTTGTTGTCCACGTTCTTGATCAGCTACTCCCGAAATAACAGCCCACATTTGTGGATTCAAGAAGATTTGACCTTCTTCGTTTTCTTTTGAACCGACTTTTAATCCATCATCGTTGGTTGCTTGTAGATACCATTCGCCATCCCAACCATATTTGTTCAGTGCTGCTTTTAAGCTACCTTGTACTTCAATCATTTTATCTGCAAAAACTTGATCGCCACGTTTGGCAGCTACTGGTGCAAAGTTACCTAGAATAAGGTACAAGAACTCGCCTACCCAGAAACTTTCACCTCTCCACTCGTAACCGATCGCACTTAGACCATCATTCCAGTCATGCTCACCCATCAATGGAACACCACGCGGGCTAAAGCGTAAGAATGTTTTCTCGATCGCTAATTTACAATGTTCATACACTGTAGCTTCGCCACCATCTAAGAATGGAGTGACTTCATCCAAGATATCGTAATCTTGTGTTTCTTTCAGATAGGCATCCATGATGAACGGAAGCCATAGCAAGTCATCAGAACAACGAGTACGAGGACCGCCACCACGAATCGTGAACCACCAGTGAAGTACATCGCCTTCTTGGAATTGTTGGGAAGCATGCATAAGAATTTGTTTGCGCATCAATTCTGGTTTGCTTGTTAAGAAGATTTGAGAATCTTGCAATTGGTCACGATATCCATAACCTGCGCTTGTTTGATAATATGCTGTTTTACCCCATAGACGACAGGAGATCGATTGGTATTTCAACCATACGTTCGTCATAATATTCATTGCTGGATCAGGTGTATGAATTTCTTCCACATCGATCAATTCACTCCAGAATGCATGTACATCTTGAAGAGTACGTTCTGCTGCTTCAACAGTAGTGTATTTCTGGATCAATGCATCTGCATCTTCTTTTTCTTGCTCTGCTGCACCAATAGTGAATACAACCGTATGTGAAGCTCCTGCTTCTAGATTAATAGCGACACGTAGAGAAGCAGTAGCATCTCCAAAGCGTCCACTATTTCCTGCTAGTTCTTTGTCAATCATCGCTTGTGGACGAGATTCTTCACCATACATACCTACAAATGATTCTTTGTCTGCATCAAATGAAGATGGTGTTTCACTTGCCGCATGGAACGCTGTGTAAGGCCAGCTTACATTGTTACTGCGTCCTTTCTCATCCGGGAAGCTCCATAAGTATTTTTCAAGCTGAATCGCGTTCAGATCTTGTTTATATTCAGAATTCATAAAGATTTTGTGGAATTCACGATGTTCATCCGGTGCAAAACCTGGAGCCCATTCAAAATAAGTCGTTGCATCCAATTCGCGTGCTGTTGTGCTGTTATTGGTTACTTTCAATTGCATAATTTCAAGCGGTGCATCTGGAGCTACAAATACAGTCAATTCACTGCGAATTCCATCCACTTGTTGCGTAAATACGCTATAACCGATACCATGACGCACTTCATAAAATTCATATTCAGCCATAACCGGTTTCCAGCCTGCTGACCAGAATTTGCCTGAATTGCGATCACGTAGATAAATAAATTTACCCCATGAATCTTTGATTACATCTTGGAAAAGACGAGTGATCCGGTTCTGCCCTGCATTTCCACGCCATGAACAACCGCCACCTGCTTGCGATACCATAAAGGAATAATCGCCATTACTGATAATATTACTCCATGGACGTGGTGTACGTGGATTTGTAATTACATATTCACGACCATTTTCTGTAAAATAACCATATTCATTTTGGAAAAGTCCTGTTTGCTGTGTTTGATTTTGTATCGTTGACATTCAATATCCCTCCAAAAAGTAAACTTATATTCTATCCAAAATACGTTCTCGTAGAACGACTTGTCTCTAGTGCTACTGCATGACTGTGTTGTGCACTCAGGTATGAAATTACTTCATACCTGAAATAGTATATCCTTCGATAATATGACGCTGCATAAAGATAAACAGAATAACGATTGGCACTACCATGAATGAAGCACCTGCCATCTGAATCGCAAAGTCACCACCGTATTGACCTTTCAACAATGATAATCCAACAGACAATGTGTATAGATTTTCATCATTGGCAATAATCAACGGCCATAGGAAACTGTTCCAACCGCCGATAAAAGTCAAAATCCCTTGTACCGCAAAGATTGGCTTCGCAATTGGAATAACCAATTGGAAAAAGGTACGTAACTCACTTGCTCCATCCAATCGTGCTGCTTCGATCAAGTCAGCAGGAATGGTCGTCATAAATTGACGGAATAAGAAAATACCAAACGCATTAACCATACCTGGTAAAACAATACCTGCCATTGTATTGGTCAGATTCATTTGATTCAGCAATAGATACACTGGAATCATTGTTACTTGAGAAGGAATCATCATTGTTCCGAGTACAAGATAGTACAGAACATTACGACCCGGGAATTCAAATTTGGCAAACGCATATCCTGCTGCCGCATTTAAAAATAGACCGATAAAAGAGAAAAATACGATAACTAATGTGTTCCACAAATAGGTCGCAAATCTCATTTCTGTAAATAGACGTACATAGTTCTCAATCGTAGCTTGTTGAGGCCAGAACTTCGGCGTTAATGCAACTACTTCACTTTCTGGTTTGAAGGATGCAAGAATCATCCATACAAAAGGGATACACATCGCTATACTACCAATAAGTAGAAGCGCAATAATGACTGTTTTATACATCGGTTTGACTTGAATATCCATTTTGGAACCTCCCTTCATACTTTGTTCTGTGTTTACATTAATCTACAGAACTTAGTATTCTACATCGCTGTCTTTTTTACGTACTTTAAACTGGATCATAGTTACAAGAATAATGATGGCAAATAGAACAATAGAGCCTGCTGCTGCATAACCAAAGTTATTGCGTTGGAACCCTGTATTGTAAATAAACAATGCCATAGACATCGTACTGTTGATTGGACCACCTTTGGTCATAACAAGCGGCTCTTCAAAAAATTGAATCCAGCCGATTAGTGTTGTAATCGATACGAAAAAAGTAGCAAAGCTTAGTAAAGGAACCGTAATCTTAGTCAACTGTGCCCAGCGGCTTGCTCCATCAATCTGAGCAGCTTCGTAATACGTACGCGGAATCCCTTGCAAGGCTGCTAAGAAAATAATCATATTCAAACCGATTGCTTTCCAGACCGCCATAATGATCAATGAGAATTTAGCAATAACCGGATCTTGTAACCAGCTCACCGGATCAATCCCGATAAAGCCTAACATCTGGTTAATTAGACCGTATTGTGAGTTGTACAAATATCCCCAGATTACAGCTACTGCTACGATATTTGTAATCGAAGGCATATAGTAAATTACTCGGAAGGATTTGAAAATCCAACTGGTTCCTTGATTAATCAAAATCGCTATAGCCATAGAAATAATAACAACTGAAGGAACACCAACCACTACAAAAATAAGCGTATTAAACATCGACTTCTGGAATGTTGCATCCGAGAACAGTCGAACAAAGTTATCAAATCCATTAAATTTGATATTTGAGAAGTCCGCCAATCCCGATAAGTTCATGTTCGTAAAACTGATAAAAATAGCAATAAAGATAGGAATAAATGAAAACAAAAACAAAATAATTAGCGTAGGTGCTATAAACAAATATGGATATTTATATTTGTTTAATTTTTGCAAAGCGTTTTGCATATTGGATTCCCTCCTTCACAGAAGTTTTGACGTTCTGATATGCTATCGTTCTCTTCCAGATCCATATCAGTTGGTTATATCTGAGTATGAATCTGGCGAGAAGGATAGTTGATGTACATAAAATAGATGCTGTTATTGCGGAAGCTTATTCAGCTAATAAACTATCTGCTCCTGTATTCACTTCTTCCATCTGTTCTTTGATATCTGCTCCACCAATTGTAATTTGTTGTAGAGCAGCTTTGATCAAGTCACCGATAGATTCCCATGATTTCACAAATGGAGAAGGACGTGCTGTGTCTAATTGGTCACGGAAAGTTTGAACAATAGGTTTATTGTTAAATACTTCGTTATCCCAAGCTTTCATGTTGGCAGGTAGATCCTGATCGTGTTTATATTTAGCAACTTGTGTTTCAGGATCACTCATGAAAGCAATAAATTTAGCGGCATCGTCTTTATTTGTTGCACTGCTGAATACACTCCAGTTGGAACCACCAAGAATAGAAGCGCTTTTGCCACCTTCTTCTTTTGGAGGAATAATAGCTGTTGCCCATTGATCTGCTTTTAGATCAGGCAAATCGGTTTTGATCTGATTGGCAGACCACGGACCACTGACGAACATTGGAATTAATCCTTGACCAAATGAAGGTAACAATTTGATATCACTTTGATTAGGTGTTAGACCTTCTTTGAAGAAGCTGGTCAAATACTCAATCGTTTCGATATAAGCAGGTTGATTAAATTGTGCTTTGTTATCACTGCTGATGACTTCACTCCCATTTTCCCAAGCGTACGGAAGAGTGAAAGCTGCATCTTGAGTATCTAACAAAATACCGTATCTGCCTTTGCTTTTATCTGTTAATTTGGTTGCAGCATCTTTCAATTCAGCCCAACTTTTCGGAGCTTCGTTATAACCTACTTGTTTCAACAAATCTGTGCGGTAGAACAATACGCGAGTCTCCAAGTACCAAGGAATACCCACTAATTGATCATTGACCGTCATCGTTTCTTGTGCACCTTTGAAAAAGTTCTCTGGTTTGAGATTAGGAAACTCTTCTGTATAAGGAGTCAGATCAAGCAATGCTCCAGCATCAGCAAATTCTGGAATCCATGTTGTACCCATTTGGATAACGTCCGGTCCTTTTTTGGAAGCGACCGCTGTAAGCAATTTGTCATGAGCGTTATCCCATGGAATAAATTGCGTTTCTACTTTGATATCCGGATATTTTTTTTCAAAAGCCGGGATGAGTGTGCTAATAGCGTTATCTTCTCCACCCATACCCCATACTTTCAATACACGTTTACCATCTGATGTTGTAGGTACGCCTGCTTCTTCTTTATTTCCACAAGCCGCTAATACTAATGAACTGATCAGTAACAATACCAACATTGATTTCCACATTTTAAACATCCATTTCACCCCGTTAGTTTAGTAAAGGCATATGAATCTTTGGCAAAGGTACTACACGAACATGCAAAGCTTGAACGGGCAGAACCTCTGCCCTGTGGATATCATTAGATTAGTTGGCTAACAAGTCATCAGCCTGGCTGTTCACCTGATCCATTTGTTCTTGAACATCAGCACCACCGATTGTGATTTCTTGCATAGCTGCTTTGATTAGATCTGCAATACTTTCCCACGGTTTTACAAATGGTGCTGGACGTGCTGTATCCATTTGTGTACGGAACGTTTGGATATCTTTGTTAGATGCAAGTGATTTGTCTTCCCATGCTTTAGTAGTAGAAGGCAAATCTTTTGTCAATTCGTACCATTTCACTTGTACTTCTGGTTCATTCATATACGAAATAAATTTAGCACCATCATCTTTGTTCGTAGCACTGCTAAATACCGATAGACTTGATCCACCTAAGATCGAAGCACTTTTACCGCTTTCATCTTTAGCCGGGATCGTAACTGTTCCCCATTGATCGTCTTTTAGATCAGGCAATTCATCTTTGATTTGTTGTACAGACCAAGGGCCGCTAATAAACATAGGGATAATACCTTCACCAAATGATGGTAGAAGTTTTAAATCTACTTGCGAAGGTGCTAATTTTTCTGTAAAGAAACTGCTCAAGTATTTGACAGCATCCACATATGGTGGTTGGTTAAATTGAGCTTTGTTATCACTACTAATAACTTCGCTACCATTTTCCCAAGCGAATGGAAGTGTAAATACTTGATCCTGGCTGTCTAGCAAAATACCATAATTGCCATTTCCTCTAGCTGCCAGTTTGGTTGCTGCATCTTTCAATTCAGCCCAAGTTTTAGGTGGTTCGTTATAGCCTACTTCTTTAAGTAGATCTGCACGATAGAACAATACGCGAGTATCGATATACCATGGAATGCCTACAAGTTGATCGTTGTATGTCATTGTTTGTTGAGCGCCTTTGAAGAAGTTATCGACTTTCAGATTCGGATATTTGTCTGTATAAGAAGATAAATCTAGCAAAGCTCCAGCGTCTGCAAATTCAGGAATCCAACCCAATCCCATTTGCACAACATCAGGGCCTTTTTTGGAAGCGACTGCTGTTAGCAATTTATCATGGGCATTATCCCAAGGAATCGCTTGTACTTCGACTTTGATATCAGGATTTGCTTTTTCAAAATCAGGTACGATTTTGGAAAGAGCAGTACCTTCCGCACCCATTCCCCATACTTTTAGAACACGCTTACCATCCGCTGTTGTTGCAGCTGCTTCTTCTTTGTTGCCACATGCTGACAAGATCAGAGAAAAGATCAACATACAAGCTACAACCGATTTCCATGTTTTTGTCATTAAATTCACCTCGTTGTTATGATAGAAAATGCTTGCTGCTCGATATCGCTTTCAAAAAAACGATAAGGTACATCCATTATGGAGAACGTACAGTACCACGAGAAACTAATTCAGTATCCAGTTTATACTGTGGACTAACCGTTTCTCCTTTTAAAATCTGAAAAATCAGATGTACAGCTAATGCCCCTACTTCATAATCAGGCTGACGTACTGTCGTTAAAGACGGTGTCAAAAACCGCGCTTGTACAATATCATCAAAGCCTATGACTGATATATCATCAGGAACAACAATACCAGCTTCATTTAAAGCAGTTATTCCTCCTAATGCCATCTCATCATTTGCAAAAAATACAGCCTCTGGAATCTCGCCTTGTGCAATCATTAATTTGACTGCGCGATAACCGCCTTCTTCTGTAAAGTTGCCGATTAGATTCCAGCGTGGTTCAATCGTCAATCCATGTTTGTTCATCGCTTGCACAAAACCGTTATAACGATCTTTATTGTGCTTACTGCTTGCTGGCCCAGATACATAAGCAATTTTGCGATGACCGGCTTCGATTAGATGTTCAGTAGCTAAAATGCCACCTTTTTCATTATCTGCTTCAACATAACAGACACTTTCATGCTCTAATCTTCGATCTAACATTACGATAGGAAATCCTTCACGAGCCGATTCCAAAATCGTACGGTCTGGAATATTATGAGCAAGGATAATAGCTCCATCTACCCTTTTCTCTTTAATAAATTTGACCGCTGTTGATGATTCCCCACCAATAGAGCTACAAGCAATTAAGTCATATCCATTGTTGAGGCTGACTTCTTGCACGCCTTTGATCAATCTAGAATAGTACGGACCAGACAGATCACTTAACAACAAAGCAATCGTATTTGTTTTGGAGCGCTTAAGATCAGAAGCAATCCCATTCTTCTGATAATTCAACTGCTTAGCAGCAACAATCACTTTATCGCGTGTCTTAGGACTAACTCTTCCGATTCCATTTAGCGCATAGGACGCAGTCGATACTGCGACACCCGCTAAAGCGGCTACATCCTTGATCGTTGCTCCCATTGACTTCCCCCCTGGTGTTAATTAGCTAATCGAAACGTTTCGATAAAATCATAAAAAAATGATTTATCCTTTTCTATCCAGATGATAAACAAAGAGCTATAAAAATGGATTTTTATGGATTTTAAGCTAAAAAAGCTAATTTTATACGGTTTATTCACTAATTATTAATGGATTCTGTATAAAATTCATCATGTAGAGTTTTATATCATTTTGTCGAAACGTTTCTACACGCTTATTATATATCTGCTTGTAACCGATTTCAATACCTTTTAAAATTTTTTTGTTATTTTGTCGAATGTAGTGGTGTGAATCGCGGGTTAAACAAGGTGTCTTTTTTCAATCAAGTCCAAATCGATCGATATGATCTTGTAGTCCTTCTTGTTTTAAAATACGCAATTGCTCTACTCCAAATAAATCGAAATGTGGATAACGATCACGAAAATGAATATAACGAGGGTTAAGTTGGTGTTCTCTACACCAGTTTTGCAACTTTTCGATATCTGCACAACCTACTTTAGTCACTGTACGCATATTGGGAAATCGATCATCGATCCAATAATGAGTTAAAAAAGCGATTTGTCCATCACTTACTTGTTGCTTCCAATAGTTTAATTGTGATCGATCTATACCAAATGCCATATTTTTCACCTTTCTTAGACAAACATATCTTCATTTAAAGTGTTATCGGAAATAACTGTAGCAAAAAAGATCAACTCTATTGTCAGCAGCTGATCTGTTGCCTTAATGATCTTACTCTATTCGAACGCACTCAAGCGCTTAACTATTTTTTTCTTTTTCTTGCTCTTCTAGCTTTTTAGCCATACCTTCAGGATACGCATTTTCACTAGAGGACGAAGATTTAGTCGCATCTTTATCTTTTTCTTCTTTTTTCTCCATATTTAAATCTTCCATAGGCATAGGGTCTACATTTTGTTCGGATTCAAAACGATCGAACAGACTTTCATTTTCAGTTGGATAATGTTCAGGATGATCACGCTTGCCTTGTTGTTCTTCAATTTTATCGTTTTTTCTTGGCTCAGTCATCATTAATCTCTCCTTTGGCTATATCTACATCATAGAAAGTATAGAATTAATAGTAGTTACTGTACTTTACCTCTCTACGAAAAATTGAAACAATTTCTTCATCATCCTTATCAGAATTAGACTTATTCTCTGCAAAAGCATATGCGATACATAACAAAAAAATCGTGTCTATTTAGAACACTCTACAGCGACTAAAAGACACGATTTCCTTATTTACAGATAAAATGATTTGAATAGAACTTATATTCAATAAAGATTACATTCTATTACATGTATACAGACCATACACATACAGGTTTGGAGACTTCTACACTTTTACCTGTATATGTTAATTTACCTGTTGCAGCATCTACAGTGAAAGTAACAATATTATTGCCATCGCGATTCGCAGCAAGCAAATAATTACCATTCGGTGTCAATGAGAAATGTCTTGGATGTCCACCTTCTGTAGATACATGTTGTACTAGAGTTAATTGACCTGTTGCTTGGTCAACTTCATATTGCACAATACTGTCATGACCACGGTTAGATCCATAGACAAAGCGACCATCTTTGGAGATCGCAATTTCTGCACAACCATTTTCACCATCATAATCAGCTGGCAATGTAGAAATGCTATGAATTTCGCTTAATGTACCGTTGCTACCATCATATTGGTAAGCTGTTACAGTTGAATTTAACTCATTAATCACAAACGCATATTTTCCATTAGGATGGAATACAAGATGACGAGGGCCTGCGCCTGGTGCAGTCACTTGTTCTGCTACTCGCTCTAATTTGCCTTCTTCTTGATCGAGTGCATACGTATAAATACGATCCAATCCTAAATCCTGAACCAATACATATTTTCCAGTAGGATCATAGAACGAAGAATGAGGATGTGGACGATCTTGATTCGGATGTACACTATGCCCTTCATGTTGTTGTACATCTAACGATTCACCAATTTGACCATCTTCACGGATAGCAAATAATCCTACCATACCTCCATGATAACTGGTTACGCTTAAGTACTTACTATCGTCAGAACGCTGAATATGACAAGTAGGAGCCCCTACTGTATTTAGACGATTCAATAAATGGATACTTCCTTTTGCCGGATCAATAGCAAAAGACGAAGCTTCACCAATCTTCGTGCCATCAGAATAAGCAGCTTCCCCGATCGCATACAGTCGACCTGCTGGAGCATCGATATTTAGAAATGTAGGATTTTTAAGTCCCATAAAAGCATCGGTCTGAGTCAGTTCACCTGTTGCTTCATCAAAACTGTATACATACACACCGTTATCTGTTGATTCTGCATAAGAGCCTGCGAATACAAGCAAGCGTTCATTTGGGTTAGTCATATGTGATTCCTCCACTCTATTTATATGTTATTTATTAACTATGAACAAAAAGTTCCTCTATATAAGGTAACGCCTTCTGCACAAAAAATCAAAGTTCACGATCCAAATCCTCATATAGATTTATAAGAAACTGTAAGTTACACTGTAGATAATCCAACTTTTGTAAAGTCTATCTATTCTAATCTATCCAAGTGGGGTGAGTTCAATGATGGTTCGCAAATGTACATTAGGGCTTGCAAGTTTTCTATTACTAGCTTCAGGTAACCAAGCTTTTGCCGCTTTCGATGATCTGGATAACACCGTAGACAAAAAGAAGATTGAATATTTGGATGAATATCATATTTTGACAGGGATGACCGAAACTACCTATGCTCCAGAACGTTCATTAAATGTTGCACAAGGGGTAAGCTCACTTGTGAAAGGGCTTGATCTCAATATCGATAATATGCGATTTATCAAAAAGCCAGAAGCAAGTGATTACTATACACGTATCAGTAATGACGCATGGTATAGCCATGATATGATTGTCGCTCATCATAATGGACTGGATCTTCCAGCAGATGTAGATGTGACGACAGCAATGACACGCAGTCAATTTGCTACTTTACTCTGGCAAGCTGTCGAACAAGTCGATCCTGATATCAATGAATCCGGTGGTAATAATATAACGTCAACTAAATCTGATCCACAAATAGCTGATCATCACTCACTATCTGCTATAGATCAACAAATGGTAGAACAGATGATTCATAATGAGATCGCTACGCTGGATCAAAAAGGCAAATTTTATCCCGATGAACCGATTACCCGCGCAGAAGCCGCAGTCATGTTATACAATGCGATAGAATTAACAGGCAAACTGGGTAGTGTAGGCACAATCGAATAACAGAACAGAATTAGCATTATTTTATAAATAAAATATATTTAAAATAAAAATCCCTTTGACACAGCGCTTTTATAAGCATGAAGTCAAAGGGGTTTTTAGATTGATTTTAAAGTCATGTATTCTACTAGCTTTCTACATCGTAAGAAAGATCTGGCTTTTAATTTATCGCAAAACGTTGCCAATCTTCTATCGTAATCGCATATAGAACATGATCTTCCCAATTACCATTGATATGTAAGTAACGTTCAGCTAGACCTTCACGGCGAAATCCAGACTTTTCTAGCACACGTAATGATGGCGTATTCCATGGCATCACTCCTGCTTGTAACCGGTGAAGCTGTGCTTCGGTAAAAGCAAATTGCAGACATTGCTGAACCGCTGCTGAAGCATATCCTTTTCCATGATGATCTTGATCTACAAAATAGCCAAGATTTCCATTTTGAAAAGGTCCACGAGCCACTCCACTAATTTCGATTCTTCCTACCAATTGTTCACTAGCCGTTTCAAATATCCCAAATACATACCCTTGACCTGCTTCAAAATTATGTTCCCCATTAATTAGCATTTCTTGCTGAGCTTCAAGTGTCCAATACGATTCCGGACGAATAGGCTCGTATTTTTTGAGATAATCTCGATTGCGATTCCGTAGTTGCAGAACTTGCTCAGCATTCGCTAGAGTGAGTGGTTTTAAATAGATATTCGAATTCATGATTTATCCTCCTTTGTTGCATGTATGATCAAATACTTATTTGTGTTGTTCTATGATGATTAGCTAGACACAATCGTCCTATTATTCAAAAATCCAGTACCTTCTATAAGAACAATATGTTCTCTAGAAGAATACTGGATTTGAAGTAGATTAAAAAGATTAAACGATATTTTTATCAAGAATATAATGATTACGTACCGAATTGAGCGGCATGTAGACGGCTGTATGCACCACCAGCTTGAATGAGTTCATCATGAGCGCCTTGTTCAGCGATACCTTCTTTGGTAACAACGATAATACGATCTGCATTTTTGATCGTAGCCAGACGATGCGCAATAATCAATGTTGTTCTACCTTGCGACAATTCATTTAGAGATTGCTGAATTGCTGCTTCTGTCTCGGTATCAAGCGCAGATGTGGCTTCATCTAGAATCAAAATCGGTGGATTTTTGAGGAACATACGAGCAATCGATAGCCTTTGCTTCTGTCCACCGGATAGCTTCACGCCACGTTCTCCGATAATTGTATCCATTCCTTCTTCATACGAAGTAATCACTTCTTCAAGCTGTGCTTGACGAGCAGCTGTCCATATTTCTTCTTCGGTTGCTCCCAATTTGCCGTAAGCAATATTTTCACGAATCGTACCATCGAATAAAAATACTTCTTGTTGTACAACACCGATCTGGGAGCGTAATGAAGATAATGTCATCTTGCGAATATCAATACCATCTATCGTCACTTCACCTTCAGCAATATCATAGAAGCGTGGCAATAAACTACATATTGTTGTTTTACCAGCACCAGAAGGGCCTACAAGAGCCACTGTTTCTCCTTCGCGAATATGAAGATTGATCCCTTTCAAAATATAATCTTTACCTTCATAACCGAACGATACATCGTTATACACAATATTTCCTTTAAGCCCACTTACCTCTTGAGCATCAGGTAGATCATGAATCTCTGTATCAGTATTCAGCAATTCTTCAAAACGGCGGAAGCCTGCTATTCCTTTAGGATACGTTTCAATAACTGAATTCAATTGCTTAATCGGCGCTAAAAATACATTAGATAGCAGTACAAAAGCGATAAAGTCGCCGTAACTCATCCCTTTTTCAATCACAAACCATGTACCACAGACGAGTACAAAAATAGAAACGAATTTCATCAAAATATAGCTAATTGACGAATTCCACGCCATAATGCGATACGCAACAAGCTTAGTACGACGAAAACGTCCATTGTTGATCGCAAATTGACTGATTTCATGATCTTCGTTAGCAAAAGCTTGTACAACACGCATTCCGGTAACGTTATTTTCGACACGTGCATTAAAATCAGCGATATCTCCAAACATACGCCGGAAAGCGACTGACATTTTGCGTCCAAAAAAGAGTGATAAATAGATCATCAAAGGCACAACTACAAAGGTCAAAATTGCTAGATCCATATTAATACTAGCCATCAAAGCAAATGCACCAACAAGTGTCATCACAGCGATAAATAAATCTTCAGGTCCATGATGAGCAATCTCACCAATATCCATCAGATCATTGGTCATACGAGATACGAGATGCCCTGTCTTCGCATTATCGAAAAAGCGAAACGGTAACCGCTGCACATGATCAAATAGCTTTTTGCGCATATCGGTCTCAATATTGATTCCTAGCTTATGTCCCCAATAAGTTACGACATAATTGAGAAATGAACTGACGACAAATATGCCTAATAATCCCACACATGCCCATAAAATGACACGCCATTCTCCACCCGGAAGTAAATCATCGATAACGCGGTTTACTGCTAATGGAAAAGCTAATTCAAGAATAGCTGCAATAATCGCACAGCCAAAATCGATCACAAATAATCCTTTGTAAGGACGATAATAAGCAAAAAAACGTTTTAACATTGCTGTCTCCTTTTCTCCACATCATTGATGTGTAATTTAGAAATATATGTATTGTAGCTAAAAAAATAACCACCGGTGTAGTATAAAACTACATCCAGATGGCTATTATAGCATTAATTTTCTCCATTGATAATGATTATCATTTAATTTTAATTTATTTATCGTGTTCGTCTTATCCAAAATGTGAAAATATCGTTGCGAACATAGTCGTAAGAATATAATACTTTCCGATTCATTTCATCATAATGCGTCTGTTTAAGCAATAGAACAGCAGATTGTGGATGAACACATAACTTTTGACTATGTGGATCTGCAGAAAGTGGCACTGTCAATTCTGAGTCTGCTCCTACAATCTGAATACCTACCTGTTGTTCTAAATGTTGAAATAAAGATCCTGTAAATACACTTTCATCAAATGTATTGCCCACAAGTTGCACCGGCATATAGTTGATTGAATGAGCGACAATTTCGCCATTTGCCATTCGTGAACGTTCCAAAACGATCATCGGTTCATCGACAGATAGTTCCATTCGTTCAGCCACTTCACTAGGACACTTTTCTGAAATAATATAAGCTAATCGCTGGTCTTCTGTTAGACCTGCCGAACGAATCATATCTCCTATACTATACAGTCGATCCAGTGAACTTGGGATATGTTGCAATGTACGTGTCAAAAACGTACCACTGCCATGTTTGACAAACAATTTCCCTTCATCTCTTAGCTTACGAATGGCTCCACGAACAGTAGTACGACAGACTCTAAATTCAGTAGCTAATGTAGATTCAGAAGGTAATTGGTCTCCAGCATGAATATGATGTTCTGCGATCCATTGCTCGATACGAAGTTTGACGGTTTCCTGCTTGGCAGACATATGAATCTATACATCCTTTCTATAGGCAAAATATAAGAGTGTCGTAATTATAATCAGTTCATTATAGTGAATGAGTGATATAGATAGCATTGGTAAAAGCAATCATGCTATACGTTTCCGCAAAATATCCATACAGCTCGACCCGTACCCAGCTTAATACTTGGGTCTGTTCTAATTCACAATCATATACTTCTGTTTGCACTGGAATTTGTTGTTCGAACAATATTCCCCGGTTGCTATTTACTACTAAGCGTAACGATTGATCGGCTAATGTGTAATATTGCTGACGACAAATCGTATCTAACGCTATTTCTAACTTTAATTTTTCATAGGGTGGGCAATAGAGTTCTTGTCCAATATGATAACGCTTAGATTGATCATCATGAATTGGATGGGCAATATGAGCAGTAAAAGTAAGCAAAGGCCCCATCGTAACAGTGAGTGCTCCTTGACGAAGAGCGGTCAGAGCAGAATGATCTTTGGGTTCTAGCTCTACACGATCTGTATACGATACATCTGAAGTCTGCAACATATCTAATGAATGCCACAACTTTTCTTCATCTTCTGTACCTATGTATGTAATAGCCGCTGGAGCATCGTGATCTTCTGTGCGATGCCAATCCCGACCACTGGTAGCTGTTATTTGATGCCCTTCATTTAGTAAAGACGTCCACCAGGCAAAAGCACGCTGGCTGTCTTTTTTGATAGCTGGCATTAATGTAGACCAGACTTCAATATAATCTACTTTTTGCCAATTTTTTATTGGATATTCCCAATAACAACCTGTACAGATAGGGCTACCTATTCGAAATGGATGAGCAATACCTACAAGACCGCCCTGTGCATGTACCTGATCGATCCCTTTTTCAATATCATGTATACCCAGATTACGCCAATCCACATATTTATGAATTCCCATCGTAATCATATGCCCGTAGAACGTAGTCCATTCCATACCAGGAATAATATGAATACCTGTCTCGTGTTGAATACGCTGACGATCTTGTAGACCCGACTGTGTATTATGATCGGTGAGTGCAATACAATCAATACCTAGATGCAGAGCTGACTGTACCAGCTCATCTAAAGTGTGTTGTCCATCACTATGAAGTGTATGAGTATGCAATTCAGAAGGTATCCATTTCATATTGTTAATCCCCCCATACTTCAAGTTGATAATGACATTCTGGTGTCACAATCGAATGAACACTTAATATTACTTTCCATTCTCCTACAGGATTAGAACCTTTCCAAAATCCTGGCGAAGCATGATCTATTGATAAAAAATGAGTCTGTTGTGAGTCTTGCCGATGCGCTTGTCCGCGATGGGTTTGTGGATCATCGACAGATAGTGTAATCAGATTTTGTAGCGGAGCATACTTTTGCCATTCATGCTCTTGTGGCGCATCATAGCCGTATCGAACCATCGCAGATTCAATTATAGTTTGAGCTTGAGCGGTATCTGTTAACGTTTTGGGAGCATACTTGAACTCGATACGAATCATCGATGCTTGTTCTAATATCGGAAAAGTATACGTAATATGAGTCTGTGAAGCTAACGGATCAATACTACCAGATACGTGTAACCATTTTTCCATCGACAACTGTCTCCTTTTCCTTATCTGCTATATCCACTTCTCTAAATCAACGTCAAGCAATTCCACAATGTCTGTACAGGAGAGATCGAAGTCAATTCAACCTGTGTCTGTGATTGGATACCGATGGTTGGTCTATATTCCTGATCTAACATAAACGCATATATTCCTTTGACACCGATACGTTCTACCCCTTCTGGCAAAAGATTCACCCGAATCTCGGCAATATGATCAATCTGAGTGCCCGGTGGTAACTTAATCGTAGTCGAAAAATGTAAATCTGGTCCTTGATAAGCTGCGCGAAAATCAGCAACTCGCAAATCGTTAAAGCTCGATGACCACCATTCTTCTTGTCCTTGTAAGCGCACTTGATAATCAAGACAAGTCTGTTGGACATCTATACGAGCATTATAGACATCCAAAGCATATTTCGAACTCTGAATAAATACATATTGACGCTGATCTCCCAATTTCCATGAAGACGGATCGTTGTTACGATCTACGATATACTGACGATTCATTTCCCAATTGGTAATCTGATACGTGAACGGATACACACTCATAATCTGTTCACGTGGTTCTTGTTCAGGATACCAACGATAAGATGGTGGCAGAATCAAGCGATAATTCGACCATACTTCATCTACAAAGTTACCGTTAGCTGTAGCGGCTTGTAATACAGGTAGACCACCACAGTCGGTTTTACCTTGAAATGAAGTTGTCACATGATGAGGACCTTGATATGTAGCAGATAATACATGACCTGCATGATCAATTTCGACACGATACATCCATTCAATATCTGTAGTTCTGCCCCATTTACTCATCAATAATCCAGAAGGTGTACCTTCATCCTCATGACTGAATACCATATGATATTCAATTACCGTGCGATTTTCTTTCTGTTGCATCCAATACATGACAAGAAGCGGTGTATCTGTAAATGTACTTTCATAATCATGAGTCAGATTACGTCCATAGACAATCGGTGTATGCTGGTAGACCAGTGCTGACGAAGAAGTGACATCGATCCAGTGTGCCTCATAACTTTCCAAGCGAATCTCTTCTACTTTGGAAGGAGATTCAGGATCACGAAATTCCAATTCAATCTCATAAGTTCCTGCTTCCAGTTGCCCGAGCAAGCGGGGATATACAAAAGAGTCTTTACCATAAAATAAAATCAAATCTTGATTGTACTGTTGATTGACATAGATACGAACCATAGCTGACTCATGATTTTTCTGTTGCCAGTGACTATTACTCATAGCCTTTAGATGCAACTCTACAAACCCTTTTGCTGGAACATCTATTTGAAAATAACAACGTTGAGCACGTGTCAATAAAACATCTAATGTTGCTGTACTAATAACGTTAGCGTCATGTTGAGTGTTGTTCATCAATGTTATCCCTCTTTCCCCATCGTTCGAATATAGAAATAACCCATGACTGAACACAGTAAAAACATCAATACAGCCATCGCACTTGCAGTATGAGTCTCCTGATAATTAGAAAAGACTTGTTGCATAGCGACCCCTAATACTTGAGGAGCATTAGCACCAATTAGAAAAGGAGCGGTAAAACTACCGATTACGCCCATAAAAATAAATGTGATTGCTACCCACATCGTTTTGTAAGAGAGTGGCAAAACAAATCGAAAAAATAACTGCCAGATATTTGCCCCTGCATCACGTGCACTTTCGATAACCGAGTTAGGTACTGCCGCTAGAGCAGAACTTAGTAACATCGTTGAAAATGGAATATTAAACCATAAGTTAGCAAGTAATAACCCTTTGTAATCGTAAATAATTTTGGGAAATACATCGATTCCGATCAATAATAACAGTCTTGATAACCAACCATGATTACCATACATCGTAATCAGACCATAAGTGGCAATCACACCGGGTACAAACATGGGGATAAAATATAAGCGGTTGATCCATTGCACCACCCACCCATGACCAAACCGCAGATAGACGGCTAACGCATAACTGATCACTAACGATAACAAAGTAGAAACAACGGTTACATTTAATGTGTAGATAATATTTTTGCGCATCGTTGGCTCTGTAAATAAACGAATATAATTGGCTAATCCAAATCCACTACCATTTTCATCGATTAAGCTTTCTCGAATAGCATACAAAATAGGCAAGATCACGACAAAAAACAAAATAAGAAAGGAAGGGATAACTAGAGCAAGCCCTAGTATCCCTTTTTTTACAGTAGAATTCATCATCATTGACCTGCAACATCGGTCTGCCAGCGTTTGTAAATCTCTTGTTGTAGATCACCACCATTAAATTGACGGTACGATGCAGACACACTTGCAAATTTATCTTGTAATTCTTTGGACATTAGATCCCATTTGATCCCAGGGTAACCGTACATTTTGTTCACTACAATCGTCTGAGCTTCCGGTGTAAGTATATAATCAAGCAATTTTTGCGCAGCCTCTTTTTTGGTCGACATTTCAGGAACCATCAGATATGCAGGGCCACCTGTAAAAGCAGGGCTGATCTGAGTTAGCTTGGTTGTATCTGGTAATAGCTGTTTGTTGATCTGTTCTAGTGCCATATCTGACCATGCTGGAACCATATCTACTTCACCATTAGCAAGTAAATCGAGTGTGCCTTGATTTTTTTTCGGATAGATTCCTTGCTGATACATAGACGGCCCTAATTGTTTTAACAAATTAAATCCTTGATCCCATTTCTGTGCGATAGCAGGATCGCTACTATTCATATCTTCAGGGGGTAAAAAATTATAAATGGCTGTAGTTACAAATGAACTGCCTGCTCCACCTGTAGAAGGGTCATTATAAGCAAATTTGCCGGGATGTTGACGAATCCAATCGTATAACTCGTCTGCTGTCTTCGGAGGGTTAGGTACATTTTGGCTATTGTACGCCAGTACTACTGACGAAGCGCGGTAAGGAACAGCCATATCATTTACTTGTTTTAATATCGATGTGTCAATATTTTTGAGGTTAGGTACACTTGCTGTATCTAATTTGGCCCAGATTCCATTTTTGTTGCCTTTTGTAATATCGTCCAGACTACCTTCATATAGATCTACATCTACATTGGTCTGTCCACTTTGCTTGGCAGCTAAAAGGCGATCCAGTGCAGATTGTCCACCTGTTCCTGATGGAAGATATACCAATTTAACTTTGATCGTTGGATTAGCTTTTTCAAACTCTGGAATTAACGTTTCCCATAATTCTTTTACATTTAACGAACCACTGGTATACAAAGAAATCTCTGTGGTGTTTGCAGAAGAACTACTTGCATTGGCTTCGTTGGTCGCGGATTTGCCTCCACATCCGGCTAACGCCATAACCATACATAATCCAACCATCAGTAGAATACTCATTTTTGCTTTGTTTAACACAAGAACATCCTCCTTTAAAATAACTGCTTTTGAGATGAATTTAGCATGAGCTTCTTGTTATTTGTCTGCTTCCGATACACTGATTTCTGGAAAAACATTCATTTTACTAAACATCAGCGATATCGGTTGACCTGGATGTAAGGTAGCCGCTTGTTGACGAGGTACAAATACTTTAAGAACTTCTTCTTCATAATTGACTGATACTTCTGCATAATGACCGAGTACCATGACCTGACGAATATGACCTGTTAAGCCTTCTTCTTGTTCAGACAGGTACATGTCTTCTGGACGAACAGCAACGATACAATGTCCGATAGGCAATTCTAACTTTGGATTAGGCAGACGCAATCCACCCACTGTAATATGCTGTCCATCACTCACCCCCTTTAATACATTGATACGACCGATAAAATTAGCGACAAACAGCGATTGTGGCGTATCATAGATGTCCTGTGGTGTAGACAATTGCTCAATCTGACCACCATGCATAACTACAATTCGGTCTGAGATCGATAAAGCTTCTTCTTGATCATGTGTTACAAAAACCATCGTCATATCGGTAGCCATCTGAATATCACGTAATTCTTCACGCATCTCCATCCGTAGCTTGGCATCCAGAGCGGAAAAAGGTTCGTCTAGCAGTAATACATCTGGCTTTAATAGTAGTGCTCTGGCTAGAGCCACCCGCTGTTGCTGTCCACCGGATAACTGGGTAGGATGCTTGCTTGCTGCACTACCGAGTTGCACCATTTCTAAAGCGGCTTTCACTTCACGCTCCATATCTGCCTTAGTATATTTGCGGATTTTCAGACCAAATGCCAAATTTTCATATACCGTCATATGTGGCCACAGATTATAACTTTGGAATACCATAGCAGTTGGTCTTTTTTCAGGAGGCAACTGTAATATGCTGTTCCCACGAATTAAAATATCTCCACTATCCGGTTCCAAAAAGCCACCAATCGATCGTAAAACAGTGGTTTTTCCGCAACCCGATGGGCCCAGTAATGTCACCATTTCGCCTTTGGCAATCTCAAGCGAAATATTTTTCACACCATCGCCTGTTTTGAATATTTTGCTTATATTTCGAATAGATAATTGAGACTGCATGATTGTATTCATAACTCCTCCTGCTTCTTGGGTAACCATAGAATCTGCAATATAGTCCACTTTATTTCACTTGAAACCCACCAGATAATACATCTGCACTTACAAATTTGCGGGCAGCTACTAACAGAATCACTGTCGGTAATGTCAAAATTACAGAGAATACAGCACCTGTCGTATTCGGATAATCTGCGATAATAGAGTACATAATAATCGGCATCGTTTTGAAATCAGGAATCCCTACCAACAACGTGCCTTGCGCTTCATCCAATGAAGCTAAAAAGGTGAAAATCGAAGCGACCATAATACCGGGAAAAGCCATCGGGAATGTAATTTTCCAAAATACTCGAATCGGGCCTGCTCCTACATCGCGTGCCGATTCTTCTTGAGCCTGATGCACACTGCGAAAAGCAGACGCTGGAATCCATGTCATATACATCAAAGTGTTGACCATATGAATCAGTACAATGCCTACAAAAGTATTCATTAAGCCGAATTTGTAAAACAGAACAGCAATAGAGACATACAAGCCCATTTTCGGAAATGCATGAGTAAGCAAAAACGAAAATAAAAACCATTTACTTAGCGGAAATGAGATGCGTGCAAAAGCATAAGCAGCTGGTACACACACAATAATCGAACATACCGTTACTACCGTCGCAATCAGAAAAGACAGCGAAATAGATTGCAACACATCATCCTGACTCAACACAAATTGCCACCATTGTAGCGACCAGCTCTGTGGTAAAGCTGACGGGTACTGCCACTTACCGGATACAGCCAATATCAATAAATTTAGCAATGGTCCAAGAAAAAAAATCACAAAGACGATCAACAACAAAAACTCTACAATTTTGCGTTTACCTAACGCATGTAAATACCACTTCATAATTCATTCCTTTCTCTCACTGATCTGAACATATGTACTTTCACAAAGCGCTTATTTCTTAAACGTTAGTTATCCAAAGTTGTTTAGACGTCTATATCACTGACACTTCTGAGTATAGAAATGATTTATTTTCGCAAAATATGTCGAAATATAGGTTTACGTAAATATTGAAAACTATTTTTGTTTAGATTTAATATGTAATTAATAAAATAGCGCTACTTTGAGCTTGAATGGTTGGCAGTTTATATAGTACATACATTCAAAATAGATGCTTAGGTATGTAAATGTAAGTTGTAGGTATAGACATGCTCTTTTCAACAATATACCTAGCTTTTAGCAAACGAAAAAAAGAGACCTTACAATCAAGGTCTTTAGTGATGTTCTTTAATAATCGTCTTCGTTTATCGATAGGTTACTTCTTAACCCCCTGCCAAATATCCTCCAACTCATTCAACTCCTCAATCACATACCAGGGTTCTACACCCAACTGCTTATCCCACTCAAAACTTCGACGTAGAAAAATACCGCGCATGCCTGATTGGGAGGCTCCCCAGATATCGTTGGTAGGATGATCACCGACAAATATTGTTTCTTCTCCGGTTGTGCCTAATTTCTCTAATATCATCTCGTAAATCTTCGGATCTGGCTTTTTGATCCCTGCTTCACCTGAAGTCAAAATGACATCAAAGTAAGATTCCAATCCCAAATGCTTTACTTTGCCATATTGTATTTCATGTGCTCCATTGGTTAACATGCCTAACTTATACCCTTGATCCCGACATGCTTGAATAGCATCGAGCGCATGATTCATTAGTCGGGCTTCTTTCATATAGTGCTCTGTATAATAAGCAAATAATTCATCTACAGTAGGCTTCTCTGTCCAGGGTAGGAGTTCAACTAATTCTTCAAAAAATCCACGTTTAGGACGATACCCATCGGCATCAGCAATACGCATATACCCTAGTATATCTCTCGCTTTCTCTTCATTGATATGACCTAAATAATGACTGATCAACTTTTGCGAAAAGGCTCGAAACGTATAATCTCGATCCATCAATGTATTATCCAAATCAAAAATAATTGCACTAATCTTCATATTCTATCCACTCCTACAAGTAAATTATGTATACATTCTGCTAAAAGTATACCAAATCTTGTCTGGCTTCGCTTTTGCCTATCCTAAACATCTATCAAAATAGCAAACAACACAGCAAAAAACCCGCACATTGCTAAGCGGGTTTTATTAAGTATACAGTTTGCAGAGAATAATCTCTCTTTGGTCTGTGAATATTCAACTTTATGATAACCTGTAAATCATTTTACAATAATACGTAAGAATGATCTTCCTGTGCTTTGACATCAGGTAATGCCACAGGTTGACGATGGGTAACCATCATTTCTTGATCGGTCATATACAATTTGAATTCAGGAATCTCATGCAAATAATGCTGTTGATACAACATACGACAATCCACTTCGAAATACACAGAATCTTCTACAATCGGTAATTTTCCAGTCTCATTCATATAATCATCGACAGCAAGCTGTACACGATCCAAATGGTACGGAATAGACTGTTCTTCTTCTGCAAAAATTTCAAATGTCTCACGTGATAAATAGAACTTCTGGTCACTCACTCCGCCTAAATAACGAGCAATTCGTGGCAGATCGAGACTTCGATCTTCTTTCATCAACACCGTACGATTAATACCGTTATCCATTTCGCGTTCAAATTGCAATACGGCACACCGCAACTCATCTAATGTGACATGAACAGATGGTAACTTATTGACGTCTTCTTTGTCTTTTCTTCTAAATAGTCCAAGTACAGACATATCGGTCTCTCCTCCCTCAAGCTGGGATTATTAAGCGATCGAGTGCGAAAACGTTTTCAGATACGTGTAAAGAAAGTTGCTAACTTTTTTGTGCTTACTATCATTGTACCTCATTTAACATACATTGATTCAATTTTTTACAAATTTGTGCGTTTTGAACGTTAAATTGTGTCTATGTGCCTAAGTACGCTAGAATTTTATAACATATTAAGGTAGGATAAATATGGTTCTATTTTAATAACGATCTGAACGGATAAGATCGTTTATACAGAAAAGAGATTATGGAAGGAGCTAGACCACTGTGATGGAAGATGTAATTATTATCGGTGCAGGGCCTTGCGGGCTGTCTGCTGCAATCGAATGCACACGTTTAGGTATGAAGACATTATTGATCGAAAAGTATAATATGGTACATTCTATTTATTTGTACCCCACGAATATGCAATTTTTCAGTACCCCGGAACTGTTAGAAATCGGAGATTTGCCATTTTCAACTCCGTATGACAAGCCTTTCCGCCATGAGGCTTTAGCTTATTATCGTCGTGCAGCAGGTCATTATGATCTGCGTGTTCAACCTTATACAGAAGCGCTTGAGGTACAGCCACTACAAGACGGGACATTTGCAATTCAGACCACCAATCGTCATGGTGAAGACAAAACTTATACGGCACGCAAAGTGATTCTGGCGACAGGTTATTTTGATCATCCTAACTACTTGGGTATCCCGGGCGAAGAATTGGATAAAGTCACTCACTATTTCCGCGAAGCTCATCCTTATGCAGGTATGAAAGTAACAGTAATCGGAGGAAGCAACTCTGCTGTCGATGCTGCGCTTGAAATTGTACGTGTAGGGGCTCATGTCGATATGGTCTATCGTGGTAGTGATCTTTCGCAAAATATCAAATCATGGGTACGCCCTGTATTTGAAGGTCAGGTACTCAAAGGCAATGTGACTCTTCATCTTAATTCTAAAGTAACCGAGATCACTCCATCTCAAGTTATTATTACGCAAAATGATGGAGAAACAGCGACGATCGAAAATGATTTTGTACTTGCGATGACAGGCTTCCATCCTGATCGTAAATTACTCACTTCTGCTGGTATTGAAATGAGTGATGACATGGATAAGCCGAAGTTCGATCTGGAAACGATGGAATCCAATATTCCAGGCCTCTATGTAGCAGGCGTTATCGCTTCTGGTCGTAATGCTAATGAAGTATTTATCGAAACCGGTCGTCGTCATGGTAACAAAATTGCTAACCATATTCATAAGCAAATGGCTCATTAATCATTGTAGAATTTATACAGATCAATTACATGTAGTTGATTACCTGTAAAAAGTGTCCGCTTAGGCGGGCATTTTGCTATGTAAAGACATCATGAAAGGAGTGATCTTATCAAAATGGCTGCGATTGATACACCGGCAATAATTTTGTTAGTGCTTGTCGCTCTTGGGATTATCGGCAACAACTCTACCGTTACGATTGCAATGCTTGTGTTATTGCTTATTCGTGTATTAGGCTGGCATCAAGCATTCCCATGGTTGCAGAAATATGGCTTAACGATCGGAATTATTATTTTGACAATTGGTGTGATGACTCCACTCGCAAGTGGCAAAATTTCACTAGATACGATCCTTTCTTCTTTTTTAAGTTGGAAATCACTTGCTGCGATCGGGATCGGTTTATTTGTCGCTTATTTGGGCGGACGAGGAACCATATTAATGACCAATCAACCGACAGTAGTAGCCGGGTTATTGATCGGAACACTGATCGGTGTCGCTTTTTTCAAAGGTGTTCCTGTTGGGCCATTGATTGCAGCAGGTCTGCTCTCTTTATTAATCGGCAAATCCTAGCAACTATTCTACATGAGGACAAACTCTATTCAACGATTGTGCTTATCCGATAGGCTTAGGTGTGGTATACTTTCTAAATATGAATCGATGATAAAATGCTTATATTGAATGTGTTAGCATCATCCAGGAGGATACACCTATGTCTCAAACTTTTGTTATTGAAGCGGTTATGATCGCTATCTATGGTCAACTGCTTGATCCGGAAAAACCGGTAGAATATATTGTGCCATACACAAGTATTATGGAATTATACGAATTTGCTGAAAGTACTGAACCTCTAATGAATGAAGACAATGAGAATCAGTATGTCAAAACAAGAATTCAGCAATTGATTGCTTATTTCGAAGAACCGCTTAACAAAAAGAAAATTCAACGTTCACTGAATGTTCCGTGGGCTCAAAGTTCAGCTATTTTACTCAGTGAAAAAGTACAATTGAAAATTATCAATGCAATGGATAATGCTCATTATGGTGAATCGTTTGATCCGATTGAGACCGAAATGATTCTTTCTGCTCTAAAAAAAGAAGTTCCTATGTTAACCGATCAATTTGAAATGATTCATCGGATTATTGAAGCTAAAATCCCTGTTCAAGTGTATGATATTGAAGACTTTTCTTTTGCGCTTGAAGGAACACCTACAGTGTAATGTAAGTTGTAATATGTGGATCAATAAGCAAAAAAGCTTCTTCCTTATTCGAGGAAGAAGCTTTTTTCAGGTCTGTTCTGTTTACTGAGATTGCGGCATATAGGCGTACCGAATATCATCTTCATGCTCAATATATTCTACATTCAATTGATATCCGTTGATATACCACAAATCTTGATCTTCCATATAAAAATGGATATTTTCGACATCCTGCGTTAGTGCCGGACTCACTGGCGGTTCTACAGAAATACCTAATGAAAATCCAGGATGAATTTCACTATTACTACTGTATCGTGCATAAAAGCGCACAGCATCACCTTCTGCTAAACTCAATTCTTTTTTATACCAGCGTGCGGCTTCATCAGATACAACTATACTCATGATTTATACCACCTCTCTTTTTAACATTTACCCTATTCTCTAGCCTATTATAACACGATATCACTATTGCTTTTTTATTCATTTCCGTATATCCAAATAACGATACCTTAAAAAAATATGAAGATTTTATGAATTTTACGTTGACAATGCAAAAATTGCAATGATACAATCAACAGCAGACAGGTACTAATTTAGAAGTTATTACCATCTGCATACTACATTTGAGAAGAAAGGGTGAATCTCCATGGATAAAATGATGAACGTACATATTGACGCTTATATTCCCGTAGCTTTATCACAATTAAATATCGGAGCACCCCGGCAGATGGAATTCTTCAAGTAGATTGTGTACTTTAAATCACGCTTGATCTTTATCCACAATGATATCTATTTTTCATATGGCGGTTGCTCAGCAATCGCGCTATATGATGTCCATACAAGACACGTCGTTTGCGTTTGCAGACGACGTGTCTTTTTATGTGGATTTTGACCAGTGTTCGAAAGAAAGGTAGTGATGATATGTTTGCAGTTTTCAAAAATTTAGGCTGGTTTTTCAGTCGTGAACGAAAGCGGTACTTGATCGGTGTTATTTTATTGATCATTGCCGGCGTGCTTGAATTAGCGCCTCCCAAGCTGTTAGGAAGTGCGATTGATGAGATTTCAGGAGGAACGATTACTGTCTCTTCATTGGTTTATTATATTTCAGTCACGTTAGTTATTTTGGTTGTTATTTATGGAATTACGTATGTATGGATGCACAGTCTATTCGGTGGATCGAATCTAGTAGAGCGTCTTTTACGGACTCGATTTATGGCTCATCTATTGCGTATGACTCCACCCTTTTTTGAACGGAACCGTACAGGTGATTTGATGGCTCGCGCTACCAATGATCTACGTTCTGTTTCTATGACGGTTGGATTCGGAATGCTTACTCTTACCGATTCCACATTCTTTTTATTAACGATATTGTTAGCGATGGGATTTGTGATCAGCTGGAAATTAACGATCGCTGCGATTCTCCCTCTTCCCTTTATTGCTCTTGCTATGGCGATTTACGGAAAAGTCGTACATGAACGCTATACTCTGGCGCAAGATGCTTTCGGGGATATGAATGATCAGGTACTTGAATCAGTCGCAGGTGTACGTGTTATCCGTGCCTATGTACAAGAACGTTTTGATGAGAATCGTTTTGAAAAGATTACCGATGATGTCTATCGCAAAAACTTACGTGTCGTTATGGTCGATGCGCTGTTTGAACCGACGATCCGACTATTTGTTGGACTCAGTTATATTATTGCACTCGGTTATGGAATCTATCTGGTATTTCATAATGAGTTAACACTTGGCGATCTTGTATCGTTTAACTTGTATCTAGGAATGATGATCTGGCCGATGTTTGCAATTGGTGAATTGATCAATTTGATGCAACGTGGTAGCGCTTCGCTAGATCGTGTGAACGAAGTTCTCTATGTCAAACCGGATGTCGAAGATATCGCTCAACCGGTTCATGTACCATCGCTTCATAAGATTGAATTTAAAGATGTCACTTTCCGTTATCCTACTTCTACAGTGGATAATCTAGAGCATCTGAATCTACAGATTCGAGCCGGGGAAACGCTAGGCGTAGTCGGTAGAACAGGTAGTGGTAAGTCTACTCTACTCAAACAACTACTCTATGAATATCCTACAGGAACAGGTGAACTTGAAATTGGTGGTGTATCTATCCACGATATCGCCAAAGACCAATTACATGGATGGATCGGTTATGTTCCGCAAGAACAGATCTTATTCTCGCGCAGTGTGCGTGAAAATATTCGTTTCGGCAAATCAGATGCATCCGATGATGAAGTATTGAATGCGATCCATACAGCAGCATTTGACAAAGATTTGCATACACTTTCTGATGGTCTAGATACGATTGTCGGTGAACGCGGTGTTGCTTTGTCCGGTGGTCAGAAGCAGCGTGTATCTCTGGCGCGTGCATTTATCGCTGAACCTGAAGTATTGATTTTAGATGATGCTTTATCTGCTGTCGATGCTCGTACCGAAACTAGAATTATCGAGAATATTCGTACCAAACGTGCGGGTAAAACAACTCTAATCGCAACTCATCGCCTATCAGCGGTAGAACATGCAGATCATATCGTAGTACTCGATCGCGGTAAAATTATTGAAGAAGGAACTCATGCTGAATTGCTACAGTCGGATGGCTGGTATCGTGAGCAATATGAACGTCAGCAACTGGCAGATTCCTTAGAGGGGTAGGTGTCTTTATTGGAGACTCAAGATTATAACGAGCAACCCACAACGAAGCTCGATAACAAAACAATTACCAAAAGGCTTTATCAATACGCATTACGTTCGAAAAAAACATTTATTATCGCGTTGATTATGTTAGCGATCGGTGTAGGGGCTGAGCTTGCCGGCCCTTTTATCGCTAAAAATATTATTGATAATCATTTATTTGCAATTGAACAACCTTTTTATCAGACTTCTTCTAGTACCAATGCTGTCTTGTATAACGGTAACTATTATAAACGCGAAGGATTCTGGACAGCAGGCGAAACCAAAGGCGCACAGGCTCATGTGATCCAAAGTGGGACGAGCTTTTATTTTATCGAAGGTGCTGTTGAATCAACCAAAGGAGAACGCACGTACAGTAATGGTGTCTTAACAATTCAAAATAACCAAAGTACAGCGAAATATCCAGCGGTGCCGTTAACAGCCAACAAATTATTTTCATTTTACCAACCAGAATTATCAGGTATTTATAAGCTGATTGGCTGGTACTTTGTATTCTTGCTTATTACAATCATTATGGAATTCGGGAAAACCTACTGGTTGCAATCGTCAGCTAACAAAGTTATTCAGCAATTACGCTTAGATTTATATGCTCATATTCAGCGATTGCCAATTCCTTTTTTTGATAATCTGCCAGCAGGTAAAGTCGTATCACGTATTACCAATGATACGGAAGCGGTCAAAGATTTATTTGTCGCAGTACTGGCTAACTTCAGCTCAGGAATTGTATATATGATCGGTGTCTATATTGCACTGTTTTTACTAGACTTTCGACTGGGTCTGATCTGTTTGTTTGTTGTTCCATTGCTTGTTTTGTGGATTGTGTTATACCGCAAAGTTGCAACCAAATACAACACTATTATCCGTTCTAGACTTAGTGAGATTAACGCTATTATCAATGAATCGATTCAAGGAATGTCGATTATTCGTGTATTCCGTAAGCAACGTCAGACTCAAGAAGAATTTGAAAATCTAAACAACGATTATCTGTTTTATCAGAATAAAATGTTAAATCTAAATGCTTTTACTTCGCATAATCTAGTCAATGTGTTGCGTAGTCTTACATTTGCTATTGTATTATGGTATTTCGGTGCTTCTGCACTGGGCGGAGTTGAAGGTGTCATTTCACTAGGGGTACTATATGCGTTTGTCGATGTATTGGGAAGATTGTTCCAACCGGTTACAGGTATGGTCAATCAATTAGCAGCACTCGATCTTTCTATGGTATCTGCAGGACGTGTATTTGAATTAATGGATGAAAAAGGCGAGCCAGTAACCGATGGTGGAATGCCTCGTTACAAAGGTAATGTCGAATTTAAAGATGTGACTTTTGCTTATAAAAAAGATCCTGTTCTCAAGCATATCACCTTTGAAGCGAAGCAAGGACAGACAGTCGCTCTGGTGGGTCATACAGGTTCGGGTAAAAGTTCTATCATTAATCTACTGTTCCGCTTCTATGATCCACAGCAAGGCACGATTACGATTGATGGACAAGATGTACAACAGTTGCCCAAACAATGGTTACGTCAGCATATGGGCATTGTATTGCAAGATCCTTATCTATTTACAGGAACGATTGCTTCTAACGTCAATTTGGAAAATGAACAGATTTCACGCGAACGCATCGAACAGGCTTTACGTGATGTCGGCGCCGAGCAGATTTTGTCTGATCTTCCTAAAGGCTATGATGAACCTGTTATGGAAAAAGGAAGCACATTGTCGGCTGGACAACGTCAATTGATTTCGTTTGCTAGAGCACTTGCTTTTGATCCAGCGATTCTTATTCTGGACGAAGCTACAGCCAATATTGATACTGAGACCGAAGCTTTGATTCAATCGGCTTTGGATGTTTTGAAAAAAGGTCGTACGACTTTTATTATTGCTCACCGCTTATCCACTATCCGTAGTGCAGATCAGATTCTAGTCCTACATCGCGGTGAAATCGTCGAACGTGGTAACCATGATGAATTGATGGAAATCGACGGACGCTATCGCCAGATGTACCGAATGCAAGTTGGTTCTGGTTCTAACGCTATTGCTGATGGTACAGAGTCTGCCAAAGACAAAGAAGTTCCTGTACCTGCTCATCTAATTGGACGCACCACATAATAAACAAAAGAAGCCTGCATTATCCGTCAATTTGGATAAAGCAGGCTTCTTTTTATTTACTTATTCTCTCAATTTTTACAACGAAAACGCTTTTGTTTTTTCTAATAAACGACTGGTCATCATGCTCAGTTCATCAGACGATGATGAGATTTCTTCCATAATCGCTGTTTCTTCATGAGTAGCCATTGAGATTTGTTTGGCTCCTTCATAAAATTTATCAGCCATTTGACGAATCGTATGCACATTCTGGTATGTTAATTCTACACGATCGGTTTGTTCTGTGATCGAATGTTCCATTCCTTGAACAGCAGACATAAATTCATAAACTACATTTGCAAATTCAATCAGTGTAGATTCGACTTTATGCGTATTGGATGTTTCATTTTGTACCAGTTCATTTTGATTATGAATCAATTGCACTGTATCATGAATCTGAGATTGGACTGCCATAATCAGACTATGAATTTTTTGCGCAGAATCGTTACTTTGTTCGGCTAATTTACGAATTTCTGTCGCTACTACTGCAAATCCTGCTCCATGCTCCCCTGCATGCGCGGCTTCAATAGAAGCATTTAATGCTAACAAATGAGTCTGTTCGGCTAATTCTTTGACCGTTCCTGTAACAGCACCGATATCAGAAGCTTGATGATCCAGTAGACGTACCGTTTGTTCCGCTTGTGTCTGAGAGTCTGCAAGGGTGCTCATACCTGATTTTAACGATGAAAAAATATGCTTGGTTGCTTCTACCGATTGCTCCATATTACTGGACAATGCGCGCATATGAGATGACTTCTCTTTCATTTCTTGGAAAGAACCTAACATCTGCTCTGCCGTCTGTAGTGAAGATTCAGAAGATTCACGTTGCTTACCGACACCATGATAAATATCATCGGCTACTGCTGCCATCGATTCAATCTGGCTAGTCGCTTCTGTAATAGATTGACTTAAATTCTCTGCATTATGCGATGTTGTAGTGGTATTGTTAGAAATATCATTAATAATATCTTTAATATTAGTAACCATTACGCGAAACGCATCGTTAAGCACTTTGATCTCATCTTCTTCACGACGTTCTGGAATATCTACCATCAGATCACCGTCTGATACCCGTTTGGCGGCTTTGGATAAATTAACAATTGGCTTAGTTAAAAATTTAGAAATAACAAATCCTAATATTCCGCTCCATGTAATACCCATAAGCAATATAATAGATACATATAACCAATCACTCATCGCTGTTGCTAAATACGCTTTCAAGTAAAAAATAAAAAAAGCACTTGTTCCATACGTAATAATAGATACGCCGATAAAACTCAACACTAATTTTGAACCTAAAGATAATTTCATGATACACCTCATATATCTAAGATTTGGAGTAGAAATAAATAAGGTCATATACTGGATAATGAGTCAAAAGATGAGCCATACTTTGCTCCTACTTGTATTTACTTTTCTACCACTTGAGTCACTTATTAATTTAAATTTTAGCAAAAAATAAGAGAAATCGGTGTGATAAAAGTCATAGCAAAGTAAATTTTATGAGTCTTTCGACGCAATAATTATTTTTGTGTCTTTTTACATATCCTTGTATATGTAACTTGCTCTCTTGCTTGTAGCAAGCTATTCTTAACTTAAAGCTTTTTCACTAACCTAATTAGAGCATAACGTCGTCAAAGGGGATGAATCACTATGGAACGAACTCGGCTTTGGAGCGAGCGATTCAAATTATTTTTTCTAAACAATCGGTTTGTTATTTTTTTACTCGTCTTATTGTTAATCTCACTAAATATTTTTCTACTTTCCAAAATACCTTATGTGTTTACTCCTCTGTTTGTTTTGGTCAAAACGGTCATCTTACCGATCGTTTTAAGTGGTATATTGTTTTACTTACTAAATCCATTAGTGAATTTTCTGGAAAAACGTAAAGTAAAAAGAATTTATTCCATCATTTTGCTGTACCTTCTTATTATCGGTCTGATCGTATTAATTGTTAGTCTTGTGATTCCTGTCATTCAGACACAGATTCGAGAATTAATCCGTAATATTCCTGCCTTTTATGATGGAATTGTAAATCAGATTCAATACTGGTTGGGCGGCGATGTTTCCAAACAAATTCAACATACATTTAGTATCAATCCTAATGATCTGGTACAAAATTTATCGGAAAAAGGTTCTTCGATTATCAATCAGACGTTTACCGGTATCGGTGGGTTTTTGGGAGCATTAACAGAAACGATATTATCTATCGTTACAGTGCCATTTATTTTATTTTACTTATTAAAAGATGGTGCCAAATTACCGGGCTTTATTATGAAATTTGTACCGGTCACTTTACGTAGTCAGACAGGCAAAGTGATGTCTGAAATGAACCACCAAATTAGCTCATATATTCGTGGACAGATTATTGTAAGTCTATGTATAGGGATTCTACTATATATAGGGTATCAGATTATCGGACTTGATTATTCATTAGTGTTAGCCATTGTTGCTTCTTGTACGAGTATTGTTCCTTATCTAGGACCTGCGATTGCAATCACACCAGCATTGATTGTCGCCTTGGTGACTTCGCCATTTATGTTGCTCAAAATGGTAATTGTATGGACGATTGTTCAATTGGTTGAAGGTAAGCTTATCTCGCCACAAATTATGGGTAAATCACTTAAAGTGCATCCTATTACGATTATCTTTGTGATTTTAACAGCTGGTAAATTATTCGGAGTGGTTGGTATTTTGGTTAGCTGTTCCTGGATATGCAGTACTCAAAGTAATCGTGACTCATCTATTCGATTGGTTTAAAGTTAGCTCCAATCTATATGAGACCAAAAAAGCAACTGAACCACCTGTTATCAAGCCTTAATGAAATAACGTGTATTGCGATTTTCTTATTACATTAATCCATCAAAAAGACCTGAACCGACTGTCTATGTCAGCACAGTGGGATTCAGGTCTTTTTTGGTATAAAGATTTATTAACGTTGCAGATATACAGGAATTAATGCTTTATTTAGCTAGTTCTGGTGTATAACCTGCTGGTATTGTTGTTGTTACTTTACCTTCTGTAATCACTTGAGGATTCATTTCACCTGGAGCTGGTTTGGCTGTAGTATAACTAATCACTGCACGCTTATCATCTGTCAACTTTACATCAGTAATTTTGACCGAGTATCCCGGGTTAGGAAGCTGTACTGTCAATGTTACTGTTTGTTGATCTGCTGTATCGGCGGGTGCAATGCTAAGTTCTGGATCATAACCCATTTGACCACCATCCGTTTCGCCCGGTGTAGGAGTTGTTGTATCATCATTAGCTTTATTGTAGCGATCTACCATTTGTACGGCATGATATACCCACTCTGCTGCTTCCATACGTGTAATATCTTTGGTAGGCATAAATGCTTTACCCATTGTACTACGATCGATCACATTCATATTGACCAAATCTTGAATCGCTGCTGAAGCTGTTTTGCTGATTTTGTCTTGATCGGTAAAGACGACAAACATTTTTGTACTCGGGTACGTTCCTGTAACATTAATCGCTTCATGTAACCATAAAGCAAATTGCTCACGTGTTACTTTTTCTTCAGCATTAAATGTTTCTGGCAATGATAAGTTGTTTGCTTTGGCAATAAGCAAAGAATCGGTATACCATGCTTTACGTGCAAGATCATCACCTGGTTCTGTTACATCACCTTTAAGATCAAATGCTTTTACAAGGATTTGAATGGCTTGTGGTTGTGTTAATGTCATATCCGGCTTAAATTGAGTTGAGCTCACTCCGTTAATAACCCCTTTGTCATGTAACGCGTTGACAATTGTTTGATTATCTTTATCTTTTACATCTGTAAACGTAGAAGCTGCACTTGCACTTCCTGCCCCAGCAATTGCCAATGATAATGTTAATACTGCTACCGCTTTTTGTTTATGATTCCACATATATTATATTCCCTCCATTTGAATAGGTCTGTTGCTGAATAATGGTATGTTATTCAACCTTACAATGCCCTAGACGTACAGAAGTAATTATTTGTTGCACCTTTTTGATCTTATCTTACATCTGAGCTGGCGTCTCTATTCCTAATAACGTCATCACTCGTTTTAAATATAATCCGGTTTGTACCGTTAATGCTACACGCTGATTTTTCAATGCTGTAGGGGCATCTACAATACGATCTTTATTATAAAATTGGTTAAATAACTTCGCTATTTCGATAATATATCTAGCCAAAATGGATGGTTCATGTTGAGCAACCGCGCGCTCTAACTGCTGTGTATACGTAGATAAATGAACCAACAAAGCCCAACTTTCATCACTCCAAGGATGGTTGGATATTTCTTGTTCAACAGCATTAGGGTCTGATGTGACTTTTCTCAAAATACTCTGGATTCTAGCATACGTATATTGAATATAAGGCCCTGTTTCTCCTTCAAACGTTACAGCTTGTTGTAATGAAAAATTGATTTCGTTTTGACGATTATTTTTGAGATCACCGAAAATAATTGCACCAATACCTACTTGTTCAGCTACACGCTCTTTATCCGGTAAATCAGGGCTTTTTTCAGAAATAATTCGACGTGCCTGTTCTACTGCTTCATCCAGTACCTCCTCTAAAAAGACGACTTTTCCTTTACGTGTAGACATTTTTTTGCCATCGACTTTCATTAATCCAAATGATACATGTGTACAATCTTTTGCCCATGTGTAGCCCATTTTGCGAAGTACTTCAAAGACTTGTTTGAAATGAAGAGTCTGCTCTCCGCCAACCACATAGACTAATTGATCTGCACCCATCACTTCTTTGCGGTAAATAGCAGTAGCCAGATCACGTGTAGGATAAATCGTTGTACCGTCTGATTTCAAAATCAAACATGGTGGTAATTGGTGCTCATCCAATCTAACTACCTGCGCTCCATCGCTTTCTACTAACAATCCTTTGCTCTGCAATTGTTCGATCACCGCAGGCATTTTATCATTATAAAAACTTTCTCCCAACACATAATCAAATTCCACACCTAACCGTTGATACATGGGCTGAAGTGACTCTATACTCACATCTATAAAATACTTCCATAATTCTATCGCTTGAGCATCACCTTGTTCTAATCTGGCAAACCATTCTCTTGCTTCATCTTCTAACTCCGGTGCTTGTAGAACCTCTTCATGAAATTGAATATACACTCTTAACGATTCACGAATCGGATGATGCTTGAGCTGTTCTGGATCGCCCCAGCGTAAGTATGCTGTAATTAATTTACCAAATTGCGTTCCCCAATCTCCTAAATGATTGACTCTAATCGCTTCATATCCTGCTGCCTCATAGATCCGATGCAAAGCTGCTCCGATTACGGTAGAACGTAAATGCCCTACGCCAAATGGCTTAGCAATATTAGGTGACGACATATCGATCACAATTCGCTGCCCTGCGCCGATCTTAAGTTCTGTATTTTGCTTTTCTGCTAAGCTGGATAATAATTGAGCTCCATAATGCTCACGATTCCATTTCAAATTAACATAAGCACCTACAGCGGTAGCTTGAACCCAAGAATCGGGATGATTTTGAATCGTAGCTGTTAATTCAAGTGCAATCGCTTGAGGGGAACGTCTCCATGTTTTGGCAAGTAAGTAACAGGGAAATGCCAGATCACCCATTTCAATCTGTGGTGGAACTTCTAACATATGTATCAATTGTTCTTCAGTAAGCGATGTTAATGGTTGTAAAATCGAAACGGCTTGGTGTTGGAAAAAAGATGCTAATTTCATCGTTCTAGTCTCCTTTGAATAATATGATGGTACGTTGGTAATACTCAAAAAAACAGCAAAAAAGCACTCATCTTTTAAGTGAATTATCACTTAAGAGACGAGTGCTTATGATTAGCATTCCCGCGGTACCACTCTTTGTACAGTGTATTGATGATCGATCAGGACATACAATCCTATCACATTCATCAACTTTACTGTCACTTGATTACGATAACGGTGTCAGCCGGACTTATCTATACAGGTTCGCAACAGTATCTATGCGATCGCCCTTTCAATAAATCATTTCCCGAGTGCGGTTCACCTACGAATGTTTTACCGGCTCTCACTCTCCCGGCTCGCTGCTTAAACAGTGATCGTTATGGCTACTCTCTCGTTCATTAACGATAAATATTAAAGTTAGAATGTATTATACATACCATGTTAGGTTGAAGCAACTTTATTTTAAAAAAAATGTTTTCTCTTTTCGTAAAATGCATTCACCGCTAGGCTATCAATAACACTCAAACAAAAAGACCTTCGCAAATATGCAAAGGTCTTTAGCAATAGATATTTATCACAGTCATCTATGTATAAAGTAGTAGATTATGCAGCTACCATTAGGTCTTTACACATTTCTACACAATGACGGCAAGCTTCGATACATTCACGAGAATGTTGATTATCGTGCTTAGCACATTCAGCGATACAAGCTTCACATACTTTTGCACATAATTCAGCAATTTCACCTGCAAATTGACTACCTTGACTTAGCGATTGCGCGGTAAAAGAGCAGATTTCTGCACATTCACGAGTAATACGTATACATTCACATAATTTTTCAAGATTATATTCTTTCAAATTAGCCACATACGAAAGGTTACAAGCATTCATAGCCTCGACACAAGCTTCAATATGAGCATGGTATAATTTTTGATTAGTCATCATTAGTATGACCTCCGTTGAGATTGTAATAGTTATATCGAACTATTACCCCGGCTATACTCATATTGAAACTGTGTACTTACGATAATTTAGCAGCTTGCTCTTCTAATGCTAACAACTGTTCCTTTATCTGCCGTTTGTCGAAATGTTCACCGATAAAAACAGCCACATCCGGTACTTCTTTTTGCGGAGTAATCTTCATAAAATCCATTTCGCGATAAGCATACTGGAACAAAAATCGACTTGCGGTGTCGTTAAATGTTAGAATTCCTTTCGCCCGATATACTTCCGTTGGTAAAGACCGAATCACATTCTCAAAATCTTCACTATTGATCGGATGTTCAAAATAATGTGTATAGGCCATCACATGACTATGAGAACCATGCATATGCTCTGCATGATCATGAGTATGGTCATGTTCAGAGTGATCGTGCTGATGTTCACTAGCAGATGAAGTAGACTTATTTCTGTCCAGTGTTTCTTTGGCATCGACTACCGATGACAGGTCTGTATACAGTGTGCTTGGTACTTCACAGCGTATAGTAGTATGGATAGGTGCATACGCATTCCAGCCCCGCAAAATGCCTTCTAATTGAGTAATCGTTTCCGTATCAACACGATCGCTTTTATTCAAAATCAATACAGAAGCACAGCGAATCTGTTCTTGCATAAGACGATACGTTTTACCTTTTTGCTCTTGATACAATTCCCATAGATGAGCAGCATCGACAACGGTAATCAAATTTTTTAATTCCATACGGTTGTATAATGAAGTCTCGGTGACAGCATCTAAAATTTCGATTGGATTCGCCACTCCAGAGGCTTCGATAATAATCACATCAGGCTTTTCGGTTTCCATCAGATTGTACAATTCCATACTGAGATCTGCACGAATCGAACAACAGATACATCCACTTAATAATTCAGCCATTGCTACATCTTGATCAACCATCATCCCATCCAGATTGACATCGCCGATCTCATTCATAATGACAGCAGGTGTTTTGCCAAGTGCTTTCCATTCTTGAATCATATGTTGAAGCAATGTAGTCTTGCCACTGCCTAGAAATCCAGACAAAATATATACAGGTGTTGTCATTGATATCCTCCTTGTGCCTCTTTCTTTACTTTGTTCATTATTGGTCTACTCTTTTATTATACACTGACCTGGCAAGTGTTCATGATCAATCATGACCTGTGTTACAATGGCAAAGATGCTTGAATGAGAACAAAGGAGTGAATAATCATATGAGATCAGTGGATGAACATCGCGCAGAAGCACCTAATACTGTACACTGTATGGTAATTACAGTATCTGATACACGTACGATAGAAACGGATACAGGTGGACAATTATTGCAATCTCTGTTAACTGAACATGGTTATGAGGTTATCGATTATACGATTGTTAAAGATAGTTATGTAGGTATTCGTGAATTGCTTCATGATGCCGCAGAACGTCCGGAAGTCGAAGCTATTTTGTTAACAGGCGGAACAGGTATCGCACCACAAGATGTAACTTTTGAAGCGGTACAAAGTCTTTTAACTAAAGAATTGCCTGGCTTTGGAGAAATTTTCCGCTTTTTGAGTTTTACTGAAGATATTGGTTCGGCTGCGATTATGAGCCGTGCAATTGCAGGTACAATCGGAGGAACCGCTGTGTTCTCCATGCCTGGTTCACGAGGTGCTGTTAAGCTAGCAATGGAACGAATTATTATTCCCGAATTAGGTCATGTTATGCGAGAAATTTATAAAAAATAATTTTAATAGTTAAAAATGGAAAGTAATTATTATAAAATAGTTATTTTCTCGATAAGAAATGATGTATACCGCTGGTTATACTAATTACAATATATAGATGAAATTAGCGCAAAAAAATATAGCAAAAAGCACACTGTGATTGATAAACAGTGTGCTTTTCTATGTTATTTGTTATCTGATACAGTCACATGAGATGAACGTTAAGATGTTACTTTAATCAACTGACGACCTACTGCTTTGCCTGCTAGAATCGTTTCTAACGCTTGTGGTATCTCTTCCAGTGTATATTCGGTCACTGCCTGATTAATCGCTGTTGTCGGTTTCCAGTCGCTTGCTAGATGATTCCAGACTCGTTGTCTAATCTCTAACGGACAGAACACTGAATCAATACCGATTAGATGCGCTCCACGTAAAATAAACGGAAATACTGAACTTTCAAAATCATTACCTGCGGTCATACCAGATACAGCTACTACACCGCGATATGTTAATGATTTGAGACGCTCTCCTAATCCTTTACCACCTGTAGGATCAATAATACCTGCCCATGTAGATGTACCTAATGGACCTTTTACAGTCTGCTCTGCTTCTTCTCTAGAAATAATAGAGGTAGCACCTAATGTGGTTAACCATTCTTTTTGCTCTGCTTTGCCACTTGCTGCATAGACTTCATAGCCTAATGCACTTAGTATCGATATTGCGATCGTACCGACTCCACCGGTAGCTCCAGTGACAAGAATAGGGCCATCTTCAGGTTTCACTCCATGTTGAACCAATGCGTCGACAGACATGCCCGCTGTAAAACCAGCTGTACCAATAATCATCGCTTCTTTGGCAGTTAGCCCTTGAGGTAGCTTGATCAACCATTCTGCTGGTACACGAGCATATTCACTATATCCGCCATAATGACTAACTCCAAGCTTATAGCCTGTACAAAGTACTTGATCTCCTACTTGAAATTGTTCATCAGTAGAATGTACTACTTCTCCTGCCAGATCAATACCCGGTACAAATGGGTACTGCTTGACGATTTTGCCTTCTGCGATACTTGCCAGTCCATCTTTATAATTGACATCTGAATAAGATACTTTAATAGTTACAGACCCTTCTGGTAATTGATCCAACTGTAACGATTGAACCCCACCTGTAACTTCTTGATCTGTCTTTTCTAAAACAAAAGCACGAAATGTCTGTTCCATGTGATTCATCCTTTCTGTATTTCCTTGTTGATTATAATGATTAACGTATAATAAGGCAGCGATAAATTGTACAGTATACGAACAACACTCTCCTATGTATATAACCAAAAAACCTACCTTTAGCAAAAGGCAGGTCTGGTATAGGATTGAATATGAATTACAATTCTTCTTCTGGTAAATATTGCGCAAGTAATTTCTGCTTCATTTCCCAAGCTTTCACACTTACATTTACACGATAAATCTCAGGATTTAATTTACGCAAATATTCAGGCCAGAATTCATCCAATTGACTCACATGATAAGCGCGAATCTCTTCCAAATTAGGCATCGTATACACTTGCTTGCCTTCGATAAAAATAGGTTCTAACATCGGAACAGCTTTGTAATCTGATACATATTTACGGATATATGGATGTGCCGGGTTAAATAATTTAAGACGCTTGCCTTCGAGCGGATCTTTCTCATCAGGGAAACAGATATAATCAGCGATCGCTTTACCGTTGGTTGGATTAATAATCCGGTATACTTCTTTGGTGCCCGGTGTAGATACTTTTTCAGGATTAGCTGAGATTTTGATCGTTGGTACCATTTCACCATCAATCTCACATTCGACTAATTTGTATACTCCACCTAGAGAAGGTTGATCGGATGCTGTTATCAACTGTGTACCTACGCCCCATGTATCGATACGTGCTCCTTGAGCTTTTAGATCGAGAATCGTATTTTCATCCAGATCATTAGAAGCAACGATTTTGACATACGATAATCCGGCATCGTCCAGCATTTTGCGCGCTTGAATCGATAAGTAAGCAAGGTCACCACTATCCAGACGAATAGCGATCATCTTTTTACCACGAGCTTCCAAGTCTTTAGCTGTTTTGATCGCATGAGGAACACCGCTACCTAATGTATCAAAGGTATCGACTAGCAATGTTACTCCGTCTGGCATCGCATTGGCATAACGATCAAACGCTTCTTGTTCATTGCCAAAGCTCTGTACCCATGCATGAGCATGTGTGCCTTTGGTTGGAATGCCAAATCTTGCTCCTGCTAACATATTGGATGTTGCATGAAAGCCTGCGATATAGGCTGCTCTGGCTCCCCAGATCGCCGCATCTGCTTCTTGAGCGCGTCTTGTACCAAACTCCAATAGAATATCGTTACCGCCCACCTGCTTAATACGTGAAGCTTTGGTAGCGATTAGGGTCTGATAGTTCATAAAGTTAAGCAAAGCCGTTTCTACCAACTGTGCTTCAATAATCGAACCTTCTACGCGAATCAATGGCTCATCTGCAAAAACAACTGCTCCTTCTTTCATCGAAAACAGATTGCCATGAAAACGGAACTGGCGCAATTCTTCTAAAAACTTAGCGTCATAGTTTTCTTCCTGTTCTGCCAGATAAGCAATATCTTCTTCACGAAAACTCAAGTTGGTTATATAATTCACAATCCGTTCCAGACCTGCAAAAACGGCGTAGCCATTACCAAAAGGAAGTTTGCGGAAATAAGCTTCAAACACTGCTTTCTTATGATGTGTACCATTAATCCAATGAGCATACATCATATTGATCTGATACTTATCTGTATGTAAAGCCAGTCCCATTTCATTCATTACCATGTCACCTCTTCATTGTTGATCATGCAAAAGCAACTCTGCTTGCACGTCTTTCTGCTGCACAAGCAGAATTGTGAATCATTGCACATTAATAGCTATCAATAAGTTCTGCACCCATACTTTGTTCAAAATGACTGATTGCCCATACATGGCCTTCTGGATTAAAACTTGCGATTGCATCCGTATGGATCACTAATTTGAACCCTTTATTATAAGCATCTACCGCTGTATGCAAAACACAAATATCTGTGCATACTCCAATCAGATGCACTTCTGTAATTCCACGTTCACGTAACTTTAATTCAAGATCAGTACCTGCAAAAGCGCTATATCTAGTCTTGTCCATCCATACGATCTGCTGTTGATGATTCGCATACACTTCACTCAGTCCACCATACAATTCTCGACCTGCTGTACCACGAATATTATGTGGTGGAAAAAGATTGGTTTCTGGATGGTAAGCATCATTAGGCTCATGCATATCAACAGCCATCACTACATAATCATCGTTATTAACAAATTTCTCGGTCAACTCCACCATACGCTGTTCAATATCTATCGCAGGTTGTCCTACAGGTAAAGCACCATCTACAAAGTCACGAGTATAATCGATTACAATTAGAGCTTTCATAATATACGCCTCCAGATATCGAAATAACAATAACGACTCAGAATATCTTTACGAATAAATTGAAAGACGTGGTACAAGACCTGTAAAACGATATAATTGTGCAGGACGCTGAGAATACTGATTAGAACTTAACAAGTTCCCTTCTTCATCGTGAACCTCTTCAATAATCCCTTTGCGACTACGAGTTGATGTAATTTTACGAATAAAATTCGGTTCTTCAAAATCAGGCACAACTGCTTTGATCACCTGATACAATTCACTTAATGTAAATTCTGGCGGTAAAAACTTTTTAGCGATGACTGTACTAAGCATCTGTTCTTGAATCCGCATATATGCATCACGAATAATATCATGATGATCAAATCCAAGTTCTAGCTTTTCCAGTGCTTCTTCAATCGTAAATAGACCTACTTCTTCTGCATCGTCAGCCGCCTGCCGTTTCTCTAACACCTGCTCTTCTACTAAAGCAAAAAACGCATGAGAGATAATCCAACCACGAGGATCACGCCCTGGTTCACTATAGACACCGAGATACTCCAGATGGCGACCATCTACTCCTGTTTCTTCTTTGAGCTCACGTTGTGCTGCTTCAAATAACGATTCATCGTCGTGTGAAAATCCACCAGGCAACGCCCATTTCCCGGCAAAAGGCCATGAGCGGCGACGAATCAACATTACTTTCAATTCACGTAAAGGTAATGTTTTGGTAAAAGTCTTCCGCTCTTTTTTAGTCAAAGTAAACATAACAATATCGGCTGGTGCGCCATCGGGCGTACGATACTTTTTGACATCATACGAATGCTGTTTGCTGTTATCCGTCATCGTTATCACCACTGTTCATTTTATCTATTTGATAATATCATTATGAATGATTCTCTCAAATAGGTCAATCTTTATTTGCGAGTTGCTATAAATGTTGCAGTTGAGATAGCTCCTATTGTTCCTTCTGCGTTAGATACTTCTGCTTGCAAAGTCACTGTTCTACCAGCGAGATGAAGTATACGAGCTGTCGCAAACAGTTCGCCTTCTTTCATCGATTCTACAAAATGAGTGTTCATATTTGTGGTTACACAAGGTTGTCCATCTTGAATCGCCATCGACAACATCCCCATCACTTGATCCATCATCGACATCTGTACACCACCATGCACAATATGCATATGATTTAAATGTTGAGGTGTCGCTGTAAGCCCGATCGTAATATAATCCTGTTCACTTGCAATAAGACGGCAACCTAGTAGTCCCCAGTATAATTGTTCGCTTTTTTTTAATATTTCATCCCAATGTGTCAAAAAAATGCTCCTCCTGTTCAAAACGGCTTGTTACAATAACAATCCCATTTGTATCAAATCTACATAGCGCTGTTCAACCACTAATGCGTTTTTTTGAATCCCTTCAATCCGAAAACCCAATGAACGATATAAATGTAAAGCGCGTTCATTATTACCTTGCACATTCAATTCAAGACGGTGCAAATGACGATCTTGCGCCCAGTAAATCATTGTCTGAAATAACCGTCGTCCTATACCACGATTTGCATACTCTTGCAGTACACCTACAACAATATATACACTATGGCGATTACGTGCAACTTTGCCACCAATCGCTTCCAAATATCCAATAATCTGACCTTCGTGTTCAGCTAGAAAAATATTAGAATTAGCACTACGCAGTGCATAACGAATCATATCCCGTTGTTCTGCTTCATTCAAATTCCGCTCACCAGGCTCAAGCAACATAAAGGTAGTCTGCTCGTCTAATTTCTGCTTCATCCGAATCAAAGCACCAGAATCTCGAATCTGAGCAATTCGTACAGAGACAACCATCGCCAAATAAGGTTCTTTGCTATAAGGATACATATAAGATAGAGAGTTAGAATCGCCCCAACTCTTTTGCAAAATAATTTGATCCCGACATACAATACCATTTTCAATAATAGGATGTTCATAATGAGTAGTGAAATGATCATGTTCTATTCTTATGATGCGAAACCCATGTTTTTGATAAAAGGCAAGTGCGCCCAGACTGGAATTACCTGTAGCTACTGTAATAACGTTAGCTTTGAATTGCTTGAGTTGCTCTAATACTTCGTCCAATAACTTACTGCCTATACCTTGCCCTTCATAACCCTCTTCGACTGCGATATTCATAATTTCCCATTCTTGTGCTGTACGTTGAAGCACTCCACAGACTCCTACTATATGATTCGCTATCTCTGCTGTCCACCAACGACAATATGCTTTGTAACGCTGTATCGCTTCTAGATCAGGATCAGCAAGCATTAATAATGCAATAGGTATACATTCGTGATTGGATTGAGTACGGATTAACACAGAATCATAACCATAATTAGAAGATTCCATGACCATTCACTTCTTTCTGCATGTAGAGTCAACAATATGAAATCATATGGCAGGTACCTATAGAGATAGCCCATAGAGTTCTACAAAAATCAAAAAAGACGCGGCTATATGCTCCGCGTCTTTGGATTTGTTCTAGTCATTGCAGGACGATGGAGGTGAATCCTTACCGCTCTCTACATTGATTTTCTCAGAAACGGTATCATGAATAACTGAAATAACCATTTGTAACATGTCGTTAATTTCAACCTGACTTTCTTGATAATCCGATACTAATGGAATATCATCCAGTTCTTGTTGTAAGGCTGTTAATTCGCCTTCAATTCTAGCAATCATTTTTTCGTTTTTCATCGATTCAAAAGCAACAACTTCTTTTTGCTTTTTCTTAATCGTACGAATTAATTCTTCGATTCGTGGATGAGATTGAATCATTTTTTCTGCTCTTTTGAAATGATCCACTTCTTCACTTTCTGAGATCAGCGCAGCCAATTGCATTGGTTTTTGCCATAATATCTTCACGAATAAAAAGACCCTGTGTATTTAATTCAAGTGGTGCTCCGCCTGTCGTTGATTCAACATTGCGATCATGATGCTCCATCGACAATCCTCCGTTTACTTGCTCAAATTTAATTAATAGGCTACAGCAGGTTCAGCAACCAGTTCGCCTTTGATATAAAACGTTTTGTAATCGGTAATCTGTACGTGTACGAATTGACCGATCAAGTCTGCTGATCCTTCAAAATGAACTAATTTGTTAGAACGCGTGCGTCCTGCCAAAACCGTTGAATTGTTTTTACTTTCACCTTCAACCAGTACTTCAACCACTTGACCTAAGAATTTTTCACTACCGATTAAGCTGTAGTCTTTAATCGTTTGGTTCAAGCGTTGCAATCGTTCTTTTTTCACTTCCATCGGTACATTGTCTTCCATCACAGCCGCCGGTGTGCCTTCACGTGGTGAATAGATAAATGTATATGCCGAATCAAATCCAACTTCACGTACAAGTGATAATGTTTCTTCAAATTGCTCGTCTGTTTCGCCAGGGAAACCTACGATAATATCGGTAGTCAGTACAGCATTCGGAATAGATGCTTTGATTCTACCTACCAGATCCAAATACAACTCGCGTGTATATTTACGACTCATTTTTTTCAATACAGCACTGCTACCTGATTGTACAGGCAAGTGAATATGTTCTACCAGATTACCACCTTTAGCCAATACTTCGATCAGACGATCATCGAAATCTCTTGGATGCGATGTGGTGAAGCGAACACGCGGGATATCAATTTTGGAGATATCATCCATCAAATCTCCAAATGTATAGTTCATACCTGTCAAGTCTTTGCCATAAGCATTAACATTTTGACCTAGTAGTGTAATTTCTTTAAATCCTTGACGCGCTAATTCACGCACTTCAGCAATCACATCTTGCGGAAGACGACTGCGTTCTTTACCACGTGTAAAAGGCACGATGCAATACGTACAGAATTTATCGCATCCATACATAATATTTACCCAACCACGCATACCCTGCCGCTTTTTCGGTAAATTTTCGACGATATCTCCTTCTTTGGACCAGACCTCGACGACCATTTCTTTACTGAATAGCGATTCTTGAATCAAATAAGGCAGACGGTGAATATTATGTGTACCAAAGATCATATCGACAAAACCATGCTTTTGCATAATACGATTAACGACGCCTTCTTCTTGAGACATGCAACCGCATACGCCTAATAATAGGCCTGGCTTTTCAAGTTTTAATGTTTTGAGATGACCCAATTCACCAAATACTCGATCTTCTGCATTTTCGCGAATAGCGCACGTATTTAACAAAATAATATCTGCTTCTTCACGACTTTCTGTGGCTTGATAGCCCATCTGTTCTAACATACCTTTGATCGTCTCAGAATCATGCTCATTCATCTGACAACCAAATGTATAGACAAGATAATGCTTGCCTATCCCAACAGTACGTAGTTCTTCTGGAATACTTTCCTCATAGACAACTTGCACATCTTGTTTACCACGTTTCTTTTCTTCACGTTGATTCGGTTCAGATATAATATGGATTTCCCGACCTCGGATACGAATTTTTTTGCCGTTTTCATCTTCTGAAATCACTTTAGCATCCGAAAAATCAAAGTACTTGGAATAATCCTTAATTTCTTTTGACATGCTGCCACTCCCCACTGTAAGCATCATTCTAAAGTTTCTGTATGCCTCTTCCAACATCTTAAAAAAGCATTACTGCTAATTATATCATGCTTACTCTATTATAAAAAGCTGTCAAATCGTACCTGTTCCACCAGTACAATGGTTCATGTTCTTAGTTACTTAACAAGATTTAACGAGCATTTACTGTACCGATACGAATCTTAGGTGATTTGGCAGGATCAATTGCTTTTAATACTTTTAACAAATTGGCTTCTGATAAAGCGATACACCCATCTGTCGGTTGGGTGGAACTTCTCCATTTGTGTACAAAAATCGCACTGCCTTTACCTTTTACAATTGGATTGATATTGTACTTAACCACCATTCCATATTTATAAAGAGGATTATTCATTTTCTCATAAGATGCCCAGCGTTGGTTGGGGTCGCCCGATTCTGTCACTTTCTGATTATAATCACTAGAATTCACATCATCGACCCAGTAATCTTGAGCGGTGTATTGTTCATAATCTACTTGTAACCCTGTAGGCTTAGATGCTGTGCCAAACGCTGTTCCTAATGAATATGTACCGATTGGTGTTTTACCATCACCTTCTTTGGTTTTGCCCAGTCCATGCTTACCCAAGACCACAGGTAATGCCGATAATTGCAATGTCCATTGTCCATTTTGTTTGGTATATACCTGAAGTCTGCCTTTAAATGTATTGTTGTGCGCAGCGGTAACGAGAACCACCTGTTCTGTATGCAATTGATCAAATGTCCGAAAAAGATTTTGCTGATACGCATCTTGTTGAGCGCTAGGCAGATTGGATGCTGCTATACTTACCGATGTGATTGTATTCGTGATAGCACTTAATGTATACAAAATGATCGCTAACGATATCCATTTGCCTATACTTTTACATGACATCTATATTCCTCCATCGTACATTTGATTTTAATAAGGAATGTACCATAAAAAACATAAACAAAAAAGCCTATTTCTATAAAGCGAAATAGGCTTTTGGTATATCTATTTATGATTAATCGATAATTTCAGCAGTGTCGCCAGTCGCAGCACCGGAAGCATTTGCTTCATCTGTATCAATGTGCATATCCAAAGCGAAAGAATCGGATACACGTGCAATGACGTTTTCAAGAACAAGACCACGTTCACCAGACAAACGCACTTTTAACAACTCTTGATCTTTAATTCCCCATTTTTCTGCATCAGAAGTATGGAAATGAATATGACGTGCAGCTACAATCACGCCTTCTTCGATTTGCACTTCACCAGCTGGTCCTTTTAGAAGTACACCCGGTGTACCATCGATTTTACCAGACTCACGAACAGGAGCTTTCACACCAATAGCGAAAGAATCCGTACGAGAGATTTCCAATTGTGTTGCTGGACGAGCAGGTCCCAAAATACGAACTTTTTCAAACGTTCCTTTGCTTCCTACTACAGCAACCGTTTCATTAGCAGCAAATTGTCCTGGTTGGGACAACGGTTTGAATTCTGTTAATTGGTAACCTTCACCAAATAATACTTCGATATGTTCTTGGGTTAGATGAATATGACGTGCTGACACGCCTACAGGTACGATTTTACTCATGTAATCACTCACTCCTCTATTATTCTCTATTTCATTTGCACTTTGTAACAAAACGCACATACTCGTACATTTGCAAAATGCATGCTACTTTATTATACATCTTTTGTACCAAAAATGAAAAGCAACTCAGCAAAAAGACCTCCAAGCTTATAAAACAAGCTTACAGGTCCCAAGTATGCAAACAAATGACCACTTTCACCATCATCTCTGTTGCAAGAGGTATACACTATGATCGTTAGGACTATAGGTATCTACTTACGTTCAGGATAGCAGCAGTATTATCTAGGTTCTACAATCAATTTCATGGCGGTTCTGTCTTCTCCATCAATCACAATGTCCGTAAAGGCTGGAATACAAATCAGGTCAACTCCACTTGGTGCTACGAATCCCCGGGCAATAGCTACTGCTTTAATCGCTTGATTAAGGGCACCTGCTCCAATGGCTTGAAGTTCAGCGGCACCTCTTTCACGCAATACACCTGCCAATGCTCCTGCTACAGAATTCGGGTTGGATTTTGCTGAAACTTTTAATACTTCCATGATAAGTACCTCCCCTGGGAATGAATGATGGCTTGATTCCATGATTAGTAGATAATATTCGACAACATCTCTACTGTTCCTGCTGAATTAAATCAAAAATCGATTATTTTCAGAGAAAATTTATAAAGATTTTAAACATCCTGCTTCTACTTGAAACTATTCCATATGCCATTCATCTTCATACATGCGAATCTTTTCGATCTTTTTCGCTCTACCGGTCTGATCGTCTATATCCACATACACAGCATGAAAATGCCATTTGCCTTCACAAACTTGAAAACGTGCTGGCAACTGTGTCTGAAATTTATATAATACCGCATCACGCTGCATACCGAGTACGCCTTCATACGAGCCTACCATCCCTGTATCGGTCAGATAAGCTGTTCCGCCGGGTAGTAAGGTATCGTCATTACTTTGTACATGAGTGTGTGTACCAACGACCATAGAAGCTCTACCATCCAAATGCCATCCCATAGCAATCTTCTCAGAAGTGGCTTCTGCATGGAAATCAACTAATACGCAATTTACTTTCCCTTTAAGCTCATCCATAATCTCATCGACTTTGCGAAAAGGACAATCGATCGCTGGTAAAAAGGTACGACCCTGTAGATTAACAATACCTAACTGCTTACCGCCAGCTTTGATAATCGTATATCCACGACCAGGTGTACCTGGAGGAAAGTTAGCGGGACGAATCATACGAGGTTCATCATCTATAAATTCAAAAATCTCTTTGTTGTCCCATGTATGGTTACCCATCGTTATACCATGTACACCCATTTCAAAAAGTTGACGTGCAATCCCTCGTGTAATTCCTCGACCTGAAGCAGAATTTTCGGCATTCGCTATGATGATGTCCGGGGTATACTTTGATTTTAACCGAGGTAGCGTCTCTTTAATCGCTTTACGACCTGTACTTCCTACAATATCTCCAATAAAAATAACTTTAATGATAATTCCTCCGTCCACGAAGAGAAAAAGTGACCTGATTGCCAGGTCACTTTTCGCATCGTTCTTTATTTTGCGTAATCGACTGCTCTCGTTTCACGGATTACAGTGACTTTGATATGTCCTGGATAATCCAGTTCATTTTCGATCATTTTGGTAATATCACGTGCCAAACGGAAACTATCTGCATCATCCACTTTATCCGGTTGAACCATAACACGAATTTCGCGTCCGGCTTGAATAGCATAAGATTTCTCTACGCCTTCAAAGGATTCAGAGATTTCTTCTAGTTTCTCCAGACGACGGATATACGTTTCTAATGTTTCACGACGTGCGCCTGGTCTTGCGGCAGACAATGCATCTGCTGCACCAACAAGCATCGCTATAATAGAAGTGGCTTCCGTATCGCCATGGTGAGACGCAATACTGTTAATAACGACTGGATGTTCTTTGTATTTCTTAGCCAACTCTACGCCAATCTCTACATGAGAACCTTCCACTTCGTGATCTAGTGCTTTACCGATATCATGCAGTAAGCCTGCACGTTTCGCTAATGTGATATCTTGTCCCAATTCGGAAGCCATTAGGCCGGTAAGGTAAGCCACTTCCATGGAGTGCTTGAGTACGTTTTGACCGTAACTGGTACGGAATTTGAGACGACCCAAAATTTTGATAAGATCTGGATGAAGTCCATGTACGCCAACTTCAAATGTAGATTGCTCACCGTATTCACGGATACGCTCATCCACTTCGCGGCGTGCTTTATCCACCATTTCTTCAATTCTTGCAGGATGTATACGTCCATCTGCTACCAGTTTTTCAAGAGCTGTACGGGCAATTTCACGGCGAATCGGGTCAAATCCAGAAAGGATAACAGCTTCCGGTGTATCATCGATAATTAAATCGATACCTGTAAGTGTCTCCAATGCACGAATATTACGACCTTCACGACCGATAATTCTGCCTTTCATTTCTTCATTAGGCAAGGTGACAACAGAGACGGTAGTCTCGGCTACATGATCAGCAGCACAACGTTGAATAGCAAGAGTAATAATCTCACGAGAACGTTTGTCTGCTTCATTTTTCGCCTGTTGTTCAATATCCTTGATCATTTGTGATGTTTCGTGGCGAACTTCCTGCTCCACGTTGCTCAAAATGATACCACGAGCATCTTCCATCGACAGATTAGAAATTCGTTCGAGTTCCGCAACCTGACTGGTGTGAAGTTGTTCGATTTGTTGCTGAGTCTCTTCAATACGTTTCTCTTTGTTAGCCACTTGTTCTTCTTTGCGTTCTAATGATTCAATTTTTTTATCCAGCGACTCTTCCTTCTGCAACAATCGTCTTTCCAGGCGTTGATTTTCATTACGACGCTCACGAATGTCTTTTTCAGCTTCAGTTCTGAGTTTGTGCACTTCGTCTTTTGCTTCCAGAACTGTTTCTTTCTTTTGTGCTTCTGCTTCTTTCTTCGCACTTTCTACGATTTGGATAGCAGCTTGTTCAGCACTAGAAATTTTAGCTTCTGCAAGAGACTTGCGAATAAAATATCCGACCAAGAACCCAAAGAATAATGCGGCAACAACGAGAATTGTGGTCCAGAGAACTTCCATTCTGTTCACCTCCTCGCTGATTCCTCCAAGGTATTCCCTGGGAATTACATGTTCATTGGTTAATCGATGATTCGTCCCTTATGCATTTGTTTCATTGCTCATGCGGGTACATGTGCTAATTCCCTGTTCATAGGGAGATCAAACATTCTAAAATTCTTCAGAAATGCCTTGCTACAGAATCCATGATCACCTTCATCTTATCACCTGCCGGGAAAAGATGACGTAAAAATGACAATCTGCACAAGTACATTTTATTATTTGCCAAAAGACATTGTCAAGCAATTGCCGTAACCGTATTTATAGATGTCAAGTTTGTTACCCCAAATAAAGCGGTTATTCTGTTTTATTATATTTGGATTTTGGCGGTTATTCCCAATCATCTTCTGGTTTTTGTTGAACAGCTTCCAATGCTTTCCTTACAATATCCGAAGAATATCCTCTTCTCATTAAAAAAGCCATTGTTTTTCTTTTTTTATCAAAAACTTCTCCCGAAGTGGATTTCCATTTTTTTTCTGCCAATATAGTAGCACTGGCTATCTCATCATCTGGATCGATATCTTCCAAAGCTTGCTCAATATTTTCTTTATTTACACCTTTTTGGCGTAATTCTTGTCTGATCCATACTTTACCTTTTTTCTGACTTTTGACTCTCTGCTTCGCCCACTGTTGAGCATATAACTCATCATCGATCAATTTCTCTTGTTGTAATCGAACTAGAGTCGTTTCGATAATTTCAGGATGGATTTCTTTTTCTTTAAGTTTGCGTGCAATCTCGGTACGAGTTCTTGCTTTACGGCTTAAATAATTTAAAGATTCTGCATATGCTGTTTGACGTTCATTCGCAATAACAATATTTTCTAGTTCTTCTTTAGAAAAAGACATCCCTTTTAACAGCCTATATTTGATCATAACATCTTCATGTACCATAAGAGCCAATTCCCCGAAAGATAACTTGTAATGATGCCTAGGCTTACGTAGAGGGGTTACAGCCGTAATCTCTACTTCACCTTCCTCGGGAAACCCATCTAAGCGTTCTCCTTCATCTGCATAGATATCCCATTCTTCATCGCCCTCAGGTTCAGATGTAGTATTTGATGTTTTTTTGGAATAACGACGATAATCAGCCATAATTGTTTCCTTTCGTCTATCTATATTTTAAATCAGTGTATAGTGCTCATATGAATCTCTTATTAAATATAAATAAAAAACGCCCTGAACGTATTTCACGTCCTGGGCGCTACAGGATTTAAGCTTGAAGCATCTTAAAGTTATTATTCAGTTGCTTTAGAGAATAATTCTTGCTCTTCAAGACTCTCTTTTTCTTTTTCTTCAGCAGATGGTTCTTCAACCACTGTTGTTAAATTGCTAGATACACGAATTTTTTGCTCGATGATATCTGCAATATGCGGATTTTCTTTTAAGAATTGTTTAGAGTTCTCGCGACCTTGACCCATACGTTCACCTTCGTAAGAGTACCAAGCACCACTTTTATTTACAATATCGTGTTCTACACCGATATCGATCAAGCTACCTTCTTTAGAGATACCTTCTCCGTACATGATATCTACTTCAGCTTGTTTGAATGGAGGAGCAACTTTGTTTTTAACAACTTTGATACGTGTACGGTTACCAACAACATCGTTACCGTTTTTGATTGCTTCTATACGACGTACGTCTAAACGTACAGTGGAGTAGAATTTAAGCGCACGACCACCTGGAGTTGTTTCAGGGTTACCAAACATAACTCCAACTTTTTCACGAAGCTGATTGATAAAGATTGTGATTGTTTTGGATTTGCTAATTGCACCAGACAATTTACGCAAAGCTTGAGACATCAAACGCGCTTGCAAACCAACGTGAGAATCTCCCATTTCGCCTTCGATCTCTGCTTTTGGTACCAATGCTGCTACAGAATCGACAACGATAATATCAACAGCACCACTACGTACAAGTGCTTCAGCGATTTCTAGACCTTGCTCACCTGTATCTGGTTGAGAAAGTAGTAATTCATCAATGTTAACGCCTAAGTTTTTAGCATATTGAGGATCTAGAGCATGCTCTGCATCGATAAATGCTGCTTGTCCTCCAGCTTTTTGAACTTCTGCAATTGCATGAAGCGCTACAGTTGTTTTACCAGAAGATTCTGGTCCGTATATTTCGATAATACGTCCTCTTGGCATACCGCCTGTACCCAAAGCAATATCTAATGCAATAGATCCACTAGGAATAACTTCAACTTGCATATGAGTGGATTCTCCAAGTTTCATAACTGAACCTTTACCGAATTGCTTCTCTATTTGACGAAGCGCCATATCTAACGCTGCACGACGATCTGACAATAAACTCACGTCCCTCTTCTTCTTATTTATACTCTAATTATACTACTTTTTTTCTCATTTGCCAAGCTTTTTTCGAACATATATTCGTGTTTTTGATATGAAATCCATATTATATTACATTTATTGGTAATAAATCAGGATTTCATTTTTTTACGTAACTTTTTTACTTTTTGGGGTGTAAACATAAAAAAACCGCAACAAATAAATTTGCTGCGGTTCTTCCGTCTGCGCTTATTTTAACATAGTAGAACTATACATTGCAACATATGCTTGGCATGATAAGACGTCTGTCACACACGTCTGTACGCATTTTGTTACTGTTATAAAGATTCCTTCTGAAGTTCACTTAAACGAAGCCACAAACGGTATAGAATACTTTTGGCAGCGCGAACACGAATCGACTCACGATTGCCACGTATATTTAATTCAAATACCTGTGTAGGTTGATTCCGTTCTGCGAGTCCAATATAGACCAATCCCACAGGTTTGCGTTCTGAAGATCCTGGGCCAGCCACACCGGTAATCGAAACAGCAAAATCAGTATCTAATATCTTTCTTGCTTCATCGGCTAATACTTCGGCTACTTCCGGGCTTACTGCTCCTGGAGCTTCTTCGCCTTCTAACAATTCACGAGGTACATTTAACATTTTTTCTTTCATTTCGTTGGAATAGCAGACGATTCCACCAAGAAATACATTTCCACTTCCCGGAATAGCAGTTAGATTCTGCATCAATAGACCACCTGTGCAACTTTCTGCTGCTGTGAGTGTCAATTTCATACCTGTCATCATCAGCAAAATCTGTTCTTCGATTCCGATATCTTGATCAGCATACATATGGTCAGGCAAACGTTCCCGAATTTGAGATTCCATCTGTTTGAGTTTGACCATGGCTTCTTTTTCTGTAGCGGCTTTGGTTGTCAAACGAATCGTGACTTCGGCTTCTTTGGCATATGGAGCAATTGTAGGATCACTTTGATCGTTAATCAGATCAATCAATGCTTCCTCCAATGCAGATTCACCAATACCAGCAAATTTAAGCATTTTCGAATAAATAGGATGCTCATCTGTTAATACATGTTCTAACAACCATGGTTTTGCTTCATTTTCAAACATAGGCTGTAACTCTTTTGGTGGGCCTGGTAGAACAATATAATATTTTTCTTTATCTTCAATTGCTATACCGACAGCAAGCCCTGTGGAATTTGCCAATACATGGCTATTCTCAATAACCAGTGCTTGACGACGATTATTTTCAGTCATCGTAATATTTCTACCTTCAAAAAAGCTTGCGACTTTTTCCATAGAAGCAGGATCTATATAAATAGATCTGCCTAGCACTTCAGCTAATGCATCTTTGGTTAAATCATCTTGTGTTGGTCCGATGCCGCCTGAAAATAAAATAACATCTGCACGACTACTGGCAAGCTCAATCGCTTGTTTGAGTCGATTTAAGTTATCCCCTACTACAGTCTGATAATATACATCTATTCCTATATAGGATAATTGTTGAGATAAATATCTGGCATTCGTATTCGTAATTTGACCTAGTAATAGTTCTGTACCTACTGCGATAATTTCTGCTTTCATTACAAGTGCCTCCTCGTTATTAGGGTTGCTCTGTGATGTAAGTACTTAAAAAATAAACCAATCATACGTATGGCAAAAGGAAAAGGCAATAGAGAGAACCCTATTGCCACTTACGCTGCATTACTTGTTATATCACCTATTTGCTGTTAAACAGAAACAGGTAGTTTATTCGGAAAAATGAATAACCGATTTATTTTTGACAAAATAATCAATCCCTGAATAGATGGTAATCAACGTAGCTATCCAGATCATAATTTCTGCAAATGGAATACCTAGTAGAGCAAATGGAAAATTGTTAATCATCAAAGCAGAAATCGCAATAATTTGTGTAATCGTTTTGGCTTTGCCCCAATTGCTAGCAGCCATTACTTTACCATCTAATAAAGCGATCTGACGAAGTCCTGTGACTGCAAATTCGCGACTGATAATAACTACAACCATCCATGCTTCACATTTACCCAGTGCAACCAAAGAGATCAAAGCGGCAGATACTAATAATTTATCAGCCAAAGGATCAAGTAATTTGCCTAGATTCGTTACCAAGTTACGACTACGGGCAATATGTCCGTCAATTCCATCTGTACTGGCTGCAATAATAAAAATTAATGCTGCAATCAGATCGTTATAACTGACCTCAAAAGATGCTCCAATTTTTAAAAGCCCTTCTCCAAACGAAAAATTAACGAGCAGGAACAACATCATCACTGGTACTAAGAAAATACGTGTAAGCGTTATGCGATTAGGTAAATTCATTGTGTATCCTCCTTGCTGTATCTATTGTCCACAGCGAACCAATGATATGTAATTGCTCCCGCCTGCATCTTTTGTTTCATACTTTTACTGCCTCCATCAATTCTATAGCAAATAGGATAATACCGTGTTTATTTCATATTGGTGAATTGAAGATCCACAGTAAGGTCAGCTTTGCGAAGCAATTGAATCACTGCTTGCAAATCATCTCTATTCTTTCCGGTAACCCGAATCTGATCGCCTTGAATCTGACTTTTTACTTTCAGCTTCGCATCGCGAATCAATGTATTGATTTTTTTGGAGTTTTCTTGATCGATGCCTTGTTTTAATTTGAGTCGTTGACGTACTGTTCCCATCGAAGCAGACTCTATTGTTCCATATTCTATATTTTTGATCGGCAATCCTCTTTTGATCATTTTAGATTGCAAAATATCGATCAAAGCACCCAACTTATAATCGTCATCCGAAACAACAACTAATGTTTCTTTTTCCAAAGTTAGACTACTTTTGCTTCCTTTAAAATCAAAACGGCTCGCTAATTCTTTCTCCGTTTGAGTAATAGCATTGGTCATTTCTTGCATATCCATTTTGGATACGATATCGAATGAACTATCTGCCATGTGATCTCCCCCTTTTAGATAAAATTATAGAATATATGTTGTTACAAGTCTAATGGCACAAAAAGGACATCCTTAATCTGCTGTCTTATGGCAGCTTGAAGGTATGTCCTTTTGTGTGACTGACCATTAATTTCCGCTTGTCTCTGTAGAAGTTGATTCGTCAGTAGTTCCATCTGTAGAAGAATCTGTAGATGTGCTTGTAGAATCAGTACTACTATCTGTAGCAGCTTCTTTTACTAATTTTAGAACAATACGTGAAGTTGCTTTACCATCTGTGATTGGTTGTCCATTGATTGTAATATCAGTCGCTGGAGAATTACCAGATTTGATATATAATCCTGTATCACCTAGATCATAAGAAAGGTCTTGTCCACTTTCCGTATTATTGAAAAATAAACGTTCTCCACTAGAATCTGCTGATTTGTATACTTCAAGCCAACTTTGACCTGTTGCTTTGATACTTACTTTAAGCGGTGTTGTACCTGTGTAATTCACATTAAAAATAGTATTTCTTCCTTCTTTACCTGCTTGTGTAACGACAGGTTGTGATGCTGTATCTGTAGGCGGTGTTGTAGAATCTGTTGCTTCTTCATCCGTCCCAGTTGCATCAGGTGTTGATTGTTCTTGCTCTGTACCTGCTCCAGTAGGTGGTGTTGTCGTTGTACTTTCTGGAGTCGTTGTTGTGCTTTCAGGTGTTGTAGTCGCTGGCGGTGTAGTGGTGGTCGTTGGCTTCGTTGTTGTTTCTTGTTGCTGTTGACCTTTGTTATTACTTGCCACTTCAGGAGCGCCATTATCGTTACGTACTACAAAAATATAGACCAACACGACAATTAACAATGGGAATATCCACATTAATGTGGTTGATAACCATTTGCCGCTTCGTCCTCCTGATGAAGATGTTCTTCTTGCCGCTCGCCTTTGTTGCACTACCGGTTCCATCACTGCTTCTGTTTCGGTCTCTGGAACATCGTCTTGATGCTCTTGTAACAACTCGTCCGCACTAAGACCTACCGCTTCCGCATACGTTTTAATAAATGCACGTACATAAAAACTGCCTGGAAGCACCTTAAAATCTCCTGCTTCAATTGCTTCCAAATAGCGTTTACGTATTTTGGTCATTTCTTGCACATCATCAAGTGATAAACCTTTCGCAAGGCGGGCATCCCTTAACTGCCGACCTAGATCTGACATACTATTACCTCCTGCTTAGAATGTTTTTTGACTTTTTTTATATATCATCCGCATAACTTTCCGTGAATGTATCATAGACGATCTCTTCTCCCGGATTGTTGCGCAATTCAATAATAATGTTGAAATCACTGTATTCATAATCAGATTCCCGCACAAAAATATCGGGATGTTCGATCACTTTGGTACTTGGCATCGCCATAATATCTTGAAGCAATTGATGGTGACGTTCATTGGAACGAATCGTACTGACAATCCCATCGATAATAAAGATGTTGTTTGGATTGTTTTCCTCTTCCGATAATTGGCTTCGTACAGTTTGTCTTAGCAATGTCGAGGATACAAATGTCCAGCGTTTCATCGCACATACGCTACCTGCAATAATCGATTCTGTTTTACCAACACGAGGCATTCCGCGTAAACCGATAATTTGATTGCCTTCACGTTTGAAGATTTCACCTAAGAAATCAACCAGTAAGCCCAATTCATCTCTTGTAAAACGGAATGTTTTTTTGTCATCCGAATCACGCTCAATATAGCGTCCATGACGTACCGCTAAAATATCAACAAGCTTGGGTTGACGCAAAGCCGTCACTGTAATATTGCTAACTTTGGCAAGCATATCACCAAGTAGACGAATCTTCTCATCATCATCCGTCTCTAATAGCATACCACGTGTCTTACCCTCTACACCATTAATGGTCAAAATGTTAACATTCAGCATACCTAATAAAGACGCTACATCTCCCAATAGACCAGGACGATTTTTATGTATCCTGTATTCCAAATACCACTGTTTTAGTTCCACGTTCACCTCTAACCTTTCTATCGCATGAATACTTTCTAGCCCGAATCCTATGTCGATGGATCACACATTTATTTTTATAACGGCACTGCTATATAGTCATCAAAGCAGATAGTCTATACCAACTCCGACCCTTTTCTGCTATTCAATGCAAAGTCATTAACACGTTAATGATATATAAAATAAAATAGAAAGGCAAGAAGCAGACAGTAACAACTTCGTAATCACTCAAACTACAAGATTATAGCATGATATGAATAGAAGCTTCTATACCTAAATATAGAAGCTCCTTCATCGTATAATATCTTATGGATCGATAGCAATATCAGGTCAAAAATCCACCGTTAGGACTCACGACTTGACCTGTCATATAACCTGATTCCGGCAAAGCCAAAAAGTAAACCATCGAAGCAATCTCATCTGGTTCAGCGATTCGTCCTGCTGGAATCTCTTCTTCTAGTGACTCAATCTCTGCAGGTTCCAGATGAGCAATCATTTCAGTCCGAACGACTCCGGGGGCGATAGCATTCACTGTCACACCTGAAGGGGCTAGTTCTTTGGCTAACGCTTTAGTAAAAGCATTGATACCACCTTTACTTGCCGAATACAATACTTCACAAGAAGCGCCTGTAATGCCCCAGATACTAGATACATTAATAATCCGCCCATAGCGTTGATTGATCATATGAGGCATAAAGACTTGAGTACAGAGAAATACACTTTTGAGATTTGTCGCTATAACATCGTCGAAATCTTGTTCTGTCATATCGGTAAGCATGCCATAATGAGCAATTCCTGCATTATTTACCAAAATATCAGGCAACATATCATGCTGTTCTAACTTATCACGCATTCGCTTAATCTGCTCCATACTGCGTAAGTCTGCGGCAATGGTCAACACTTTCACACCATATTCCAGACATATACGAGCAACATCATTTGCTTCTTCATGCGAACTGCGATAATGAACAGCTACATTGATTCCAGCCATAGCAAATCGCTTTGCTGTAGCAGCCCCTATTCCTTTACTTGCACCTGTAATCAGTACAGTCATTTGCGAAAAAGGCTTGCTACTTGCAGCTACAGATTGGGGCTGATTCACGGACTAACAACCACCGATACAGCCAGTTGATCCCAGTTCATATGTTCACGCAAGCGAGCATTCACATCTTCTACTGTAAGCGATTCATAGATTGGAAGAATATCGAAAAAGTCGCTATCACGGAAACGATTGCGTGTGAATTCATGAGCGATACTTTCAGGTGAATTCAGCATACGCAAGTATCCACCAATTTTTTTACGCAATGCACGATCAAATGCATCCTGGCTAAATCCTGTAGCAATCACTTTATTGATCTCTTCTTGCAGACGTTGTACAAGTAATTTAGGATCGCGGGTATCTCCACCCATCATCGAATAACCATACTCTGTTGTACTGCTATAATCACTACCGAAATCATCGGAAATTAATTCTTCATCATACAATGTCTGATACAACTGAGTACTGTTACCAAGTAACAAATCAAGCATCAGCTTGGTCGTTAATGTACGACGTTGCAATGCTTCACCAGTCAGACCATTTTTGACTTCTTTTAGACCTAATAGGCATTTAGGCTCTGATACAGGCAAACGAACTTCATGCCATGGTTCACCTACAGCTACCGGTTCTTCTTCAAAGAAACGACTGATCGAACCTTGTGGTTGATAATCTTTGGCTTGCTGATTAGCACGCACTTGCTCGATCACTGTCGCAGGATCTACTCCACCTACTACAAATAACATCATATTGGAAGGATGATAAAACGTGTTGTAACACTCATACAGTGTATCTTTTGTAATCGTACTGATCGATTCAATCGTACCTGCGATATCAATACGTAATGGATTTTTTTGATACATTGCTTCTAACAATCCATAATATACACGCCAGTCGGCATTATCTTGATACATTTGAATTTCTTGACCGATAATCCCTTTTTCTTTATCTACATTTTCTTTAGTAAAGTAAGGGTTTTGTACATAATTAAGCAATGTTTCTAAATTATCTTCAATCTGTTCAGTTGCAGAAAATAAATATACCGTCTGCTCAAAGCTAGTAAATGCGTTAGCCGAAGCACCTTTAACCGAAAATTTAGAAAATACATCGACACCATCAGGTTCTTCAAACATTTTATGCTCCAAAAAGTGAGCAATCCCATCCGGTACTTTAACTTCTTCTTGTCCTTCTACTTGGAAATGATTATCTACAGAGCCATATTTGGTAGCAAATGTAGCATATGTTTTTTGAAATCCTTCTTTGGGAAGCACATATACTTGTAATCCATTATCCATAGTTTCGAAATATAAAGTTTCTTGTAAACGATCATAGCGGATACTTTCCATAATTATGCCTCCTTCTGTTCTGTCGTAAGGAAATAAATCGTATCAAGCGTTAATACACTTGCAGCAGACTGGATCTGCTCTGGTGTAACCGATTCTACTTCAGACAACAATTGTTCTACAGGACGATCTTTATCTGCAAAACGACCATTAAAGTCATAACCGATCATTTGATACGCAGAATCACGAGACTCTAACAAATCGTTACGGATCATGGCTTTGGTCTGACTAATCTCTGATTCACTGATGTCTCCAGCTTGTAGATTAGCCAATTGTTCTTTGATAATATTTAATGCTTTATCAAAGTTCTGTATTTCAATTCCTGATTGGATCGTTGTAATGCCTTTATATGGATCAAAGCGTGAGCCTACATAGTAAGCCAAACTTTCTTTTTCACGTACATTGGTAAACAATTTAGAATGCGGGAAACCACCCAAAATACCATTTGCTACCCAAGCGGAAGCATAACGATTATCTCCGTACGTAATCGGTGTACGTAATCCCATATTTAGTTTACCTTGACTGATTTCCATTTTTTCAACAATATGTTTGACTTCTGCACCAGCAGAGCGTGGAATCGATATTTTGTAAGCATGTAGTGTATTTGTTTTGCGAGCAAATTGACTGCCTACAAGTTCTAACACTTCTTCAAGTGTAGTATCACCTACTACATACAGATCCATCGTGCTATTTTCAAGCCATTGTTGATAACGTTCATATACATTAGCACCATTAAGCCCATCCAGATCACTTAATTGTCCCAAAGCGTTTAAGCGATAAGGCTCATCTTTGCACATTTCTTGAATACAACGTTCAGCAGCATAACGAATTTTATCGTTTACTACAGACTCCAAGCGTTTACGAACATTTTCACGTTCTGCGGTTACATATTTTTCACGGAATGCATTATTTTCAAGTACAGGATTGGTTACGGCATCTCCTAGAAAAGAAATGCTTTGTTTTAACAGCGATTCATCGGCAGATACAAACGAATCATTGATCGTATCCATACGGAATTGCACCATCTGATAATCGCCTTTTTTGTATACATCAAATCCAAAGCCTGCACCATACATATTTTCTAAAGCTTCACGAAATTGTGTTGTTTCTGGATACTTGGCTGTTCCTCTACGCAAAATAAAAGGAATCAAAGCTGTAGGAGTAACTGTATCTTCTGCAAGGGGGGTTCCCATATAAAGTGAAACGGCAAATGTTTTGAATCGTGTAGTTGGCATTACATGTACACGTATCCCATTTACTTCACCGCGTTCGAATCCGGTATTATTCAACGTCAAAACTCCTTTATCAAGCCAATTTGGTAATACTCTAACTTTACTTATTTTATACTAATCGAAATACAAGAAGCAAACGAGATGGTAGGTATTTCGTTATACTGCAATATAAGACAAAGTATTCAAAAAAGGCGTTGGGTTTCTTTCCTACCTCTATTTGTGATAAAATTTAGTCTCTGATAGAGGAATATAGACGTTCTAATGTCGAATTTCTGGAAATCAGCATCTTTATAGCAACATATTTTATACACACTTCGTCATACTATACGAGGAATGGTCATGCTCAACCTACCGAGCAAAAACAAAAAGGATTACGAAGGGGTCATACTTTAGATTACGTATAGTAAAAAAGTATATCTCCAAATCTAGAAAAAAAGGAGCTCGACGAACAACATGAAACTAAGAAAAAAACCTGTGATTATTGCTACTGTGTCCGCTCTTGCTATTTCCGGCAGTATTTTTGTAAATAGCACTTATGCTTCGCAAGCGACCAAGCAACTGAAAGCGATGTACAACAATATTAAAGTCATTTACAACAACCAGGAAGTGACTGTAGATGCCAGCCAAGAACCATTCATGGTCAATGGTACTACATACATTCCACTTCGTATGATGGGTGATGTATTTGATAAAAAAGTAACTTGGGACAATACGAACAAAATTGTAAATGTTGCTGACAAAACAACTCAAGTACCGCAAACGACTGTAGATACATTGAATTCTCAAATTCAAAATCTACAATTGCAATTGAATACAGCAACAGCACAAAATACAACAAAAGATACAACGATTGCTCAATTGCAAGCTCAAATCACAAGCTTAAATACTCAAATTACAGATTTGAAAAACAATAACACTAGCTCAAATTCAAACAGCACTACTTTGAACAAATTACAAACAACGCTTAACAATTCTTATGCTGATTACAAAGGTACAAGTGCTAATATTGAATTAACAGGTAATTCAGACAAATTGAAAGTGAATATCAAAGTCACTGAAAGTGTATGGAATGATCTGTCTACTTCTAACCGTAGAACATTGTTACAAAATATCGTAGACGCTATTCATGATAACAGCACTTATGATGATGCTACAGTAACAGGAACTGTAGTTAACAAAAACTCTGTTAAATTGCTAACATTCTCAACAAATAGCAGTAACAGTATCATCATCGGTTCAAATGTTGATTTGAGTACAGTTCAAACGACTTTGAATAACGACTTCGGTACGTACAAAGGTGTTAAATTATCGATTGAATTGTCTAACGATAATGATGAAGAAATCGTATTCCGTATCTATGCGAACAAAGGCGATTGGAATTCTTTAACTTCATACCAAACCAATACTTTGTTCAATAGTGTTGCTGAAGAAATTGACAGCGCCTATAGCAATATGAACAAAAAGATTTATGGATTTGTATATGATAGCTCTAACAAAACAAGTATTTTAGATCGTTATAACGGTTCATAAGATTCCGTTCGTTGAGCATTGAATACTCATAACAAAAAGAAGCGCTACTCGCTAATACATAGGAGTGGCGCTTCTTTTTGTTATAGTCTAGTCTATACCGAAAGCATCTACTTTAGACAGATAGATTGGATCTTCTACCGTCTATTTTAAAGCATATTATGAATTACTGGCTAACTTCTGCTGATATTGTTCAACAGTAATCAACACTTCACGAGGCTTACTGCCTTCATAAGGCCCCACAATACCATGAGCTTCCAGCGAATCAATCAGACGTGCAGCACGAGTATATCCAACTCTCATTCGGCGTTGTAATAGCGATACAGAAGCTTGCTTCCCTTCTACTACAATCTGCACAGCTTGATCATACAATTCATCCAACTGTTCATCTATATTGTTAACTGTATCATCAATCTCTGGCACAAGGTCTTCTACATATTGTGCATCACCTTGACCACGACAATAAGATACAATCGCTTCAACTTCTTCGTCAGACATAAATGCTCCCTGTACACGAGTAGGCTTAGAAGAACCTACAGGCATAAATAGCATATCTCCGCGCCCTAACAATTTCTCGGCTCCGCCCATATCCAAAATAGTACGTGAATCAATTTGTGAAGATACACCAAAGGCAATACGCGAAGGAATATTCGCTTTGATCACGCCGGTAATAACATCAACTGAAGGACGCTGAGTAGCAATAATCAAATGAATCCCTGCTGCACGCGCCATCTGTGCTAGACGTGCAATCGCATCTTCTACATCGCCCGCAGCTACCATCATGAGATCGGCTAACTCATCGACAATAACAACAATGTACGGTAAAACCGCTGCTGGATTATCTTTCATCAGGTTGTTATAACCTTCCATATTACGTGTACCTGATTTGGAAAATAGCTCATACCGTTTTTCCATTTCGACAACGATCTTTTTGAGTGCTAATGATGCACGCTTAGGATCGGTTACTACAGGTGCTAACAAATGTGGAATACCGTTATAAATATTCAACTCTACCATTTTGGGATCGACCATTAAGAATTTTACTTCATCAGGCTTAGCTTTGTATAAAATACTTGTAATAATCCCGTTAATACATACCGATTTACCCGAACCTGTAGCTCCTGCTACAAGTAAATGGGGCATTTTGGCTAAGTTACCTACAATCGTCTGCCCTGCGATATCCCGTCCAAAAGCAATCGACAATTTAGCTTCGGATTCTTTGAAAATAGATGTTTCCATTACTTCACGCATCGTGACCATAGCAACTTCGTTGTTCGGTACTTCTATACCGACTGCCGCTTTACCCGGAATCGGAGCTTCCATCCGTATATCTTTGGCAGCTAGTGCCAGTGCAATATCATCGGTTAAGCCTACGATACGACTTACTTTTACACCTACATCGGGTTGTAGCTCATAACGAGTTACCGCTGGTCCGCGAACAACTTCAACTACTTTCGCCCGTACTCCAAAACTTTCAAGTGTAGTCTCTAGCTTACGTGCAATCACCATATAATCATTCTGATCATTAGCAGTACTAATATTCTTCGGTTTGGCTAATAATGCAAACGAAGGCAATTTGTAAGGCTTAGGCTGTGGCACAGGAGGTGGTATAAGGGTTCCACCTTCTACTACAGAACCACTATTGGAATGTGGATGTCCTTCTCCAGCTTGATTATTTTCAGACGACATAGATTCTTCATCTGTATGGGTGATATCTTCTTCAACTACCTGTAATGGTGTTCCATTGGTGTCATTTGAATCAGTCTGAAGAATAGCTGTTAAAGCTTCTGCTTCTATATCTGTTGTTGAAGCATCAGTGCCTATATTCTCACTATGTGTGTCCTCTTCATTACGTTCTCCACGTTCATACTGCATTTGTGCAAAAAAATCACGAATAATAGGTGGTTTCTCATCTACCTGTCCTTCTGCATCTGCATTATCCCAGAGATCACTTTCAGGCGTAGTAGCTATCGCAGGTGAAGATAAGATATCTGCTTGTTGAGTAAGCTCTGCTTTTGAAGACACACGACTTTTGGATCTTGTTGGCATAGCAGTAACAACAGATGCTGGTGTAAGTTCTTCTTCTTCAAATTGAGCATCTATCGCTGCATATGGATTTTCCTCATCTTGTTCTGCTTGACGATTCCGTTTACGACTCCACGGAAATAGACCTGATGCAGAACGTTTGGAATCTTGTTCCTGTTCTTCTAGTTCGTCTTCATATGCTTCCATCTCGGCGGCTTCCGCTGCTTGCAGTTCACGTTCTTCTTGACGTTCAGCTTTGGCAATCTGCATCAATTCCAGCTTTTCTTGACCCCATGCCGATAATTGTTTTACATAACCACGTATACGCTGTACTAGATCAGCAACGGATAATTGAGTAATTAACATCAGACTGATAATCACCATAACTGTAGCGATTAATTTGGTTCCGATCACACCGAATAACATCATAAACAACCACATTTGCACAGCACCAATATAACCACCTGCCGCTTGTCTTGCTGGCAAAGAAGTTAATTGTTCAACCGGTACATATGTCAAAATACTGATTAATGTCGCCGCGCAAGTTAATAAAACCAAGCCTGATAATCTACCATTCCATCCTCGTGGCCATTTGCGCCGAAGCATAATAGCCAGCCCTATGTAAATGCCAACCAAAGGCAACACAAAATAGACCTTGCCTAGTATAAAAGCAGTTATGTAATGCAAAAATTCGCCTACTGCCGCTTGTCTGGATAAAGCAATCACAGAAAATGTGATTAAAATAATACCATAGACTTCATATTTTAACGTTGCCCAAGCCGAAGCTTTTACTTTGGTATTTCGCTTACGGGCAACCGGTTTGCGCTTTGTTGTCGTTGTTGTTTTCCGAGTCGCAGACGATGATTTGGACACCACTTTTTTTCGTGGTGAACTTTGTGCTGACTTGGACTTCTGGGTTGTTGTTGGCTTCGCCATTTGTCACCACCTCCGATGCACTATTATATCATATACCAAGCAAATGAAGTCTATTTGACTTCTAAAAAAAACGCAAAACCCCCGTTCATCACATGGGACCGTCCAATATACCATGTGATGAACGGGGGCGACTGGTTGCCTCTTACCCGTTTATTCTATATTTCATGAACTCAGACTTCCATAATGATCGGAAGGATCATTGGTCTACGGCGCGTTTGCTCATATAAGAAACGACCAAGAGAGTCTTTAACACTTGTTTTCAATGATGCCCACTCGTTCACACGTTCGCTCATTAAGCGTTGCAATGTGCTTGTTACGATGCGGTTCGCTTCATCAAGTAATCCTTCAGATTCACGAACATATACGAATCCACGAGAGATAATATCTGGTCCAGATACGATCTGTCCATCTTGTTTGCTCAGGGTAACGACAACAACAAGGATACCATCTTGTGACAATAGTTTACGATCACGAAGAACGATATTACCTACATCACCTACGCCTAATCCATCGATCAACACGTTACCAGAAGTGACTTTACCGGCTTTGCGTGCTACTCCACCTTGAATCTCAACTGTATCACCGATATCAATCATAAAGATATCTTCTGGAGCGATACCCACTGCTTCACCTAGTAAAGCATGTTTGCGTTGCATACGGTGTTCACCATGAATTGGGATAAAGAATTTCGGTTTCATCAAGTTAAGCATTAATTTAAGCTCTTCTTGTGATCCGTGTCCAGATACATGGACGCCTGAGTTAGAACCACTATAGATAACGTTTGCACCTAAGCGGAACAATTCATCAATCGTACGTCCAATATATTTTTCATTACCCGGTACAGGTGTAGCTGCAATAATAACAGTATCTCCCGGTAAAATATCGACTTTGCGGTGTGTCGAACGGGCCATACGTGTAAGTGCTGACATCGGTTCGCCTTGGCTTCCTGTAGACAGGATAACGACGCGATCTGCTGCCATTTTGTTTACTTCTTCCGGCTCAATAATCATGCCGTCTGGAATATCAAGATATCCAAGATCAGAAGCAATACCTACTACATTTACCATACTTCTACCGATTACAGTGATCTTACGACCTGTTGCAGCAGCAGCGTTAACTACTTGCTGAATACGGTGAACGTTAGATGCAAATGTAGCTACAACTACACGTTGTGTTGCTTTGCGGAAAATATCTTCCAACACAATACCTACATTGCGTTCTGAAGGTGTAAAGCCTGGTTTTTCTGCATTTGTACTATCAGATAGTAGTGCAAGAACACCTTTACTACCAATTTCAGCCATACGTTGCAAGTTAGCGAACTCACCATTTACAGGCGTATGATCAAATTTAAAGTCACCTGTGTGTACAACGTTACCTTCTGGAGTAGCTACACATACACCTACAGAATCAGGAATACTGTGGTTCGTACGGAAGAATGTAGCAGTGAGGGTGTTACCTAATTTAAGTTCAGAGTCTTCGTTGATAAGGATACGTTTCGTTTCGCCAAGCAAATTAGCTTCTTTCAGCTTGTTCTCCACTAATCCAATCGTTAATTTGGTACCGTATACAGGTACATTTAAATGTTTCAATACGTATGGTAGACCACCAATATGATCTTCATGACCATGCGTTAAAATGATAGCGCGCACTTTGTCACGATTTTCAGTAAGGTAAGAAATATCAGGGATAACGATATCGATCCCTAGCATATCCTCCTCTGGGAATTTAAGACCTGAATCAATCACGACAATGTCATTACCATATTGAATGACGTACATATTTTTACCAATTTCACCGACGCCGCCCAAAGCAAAGATCGTCAGTTTTTCGTTATTCGTTTTTTTCGACAATGTTATCTAGACCTCCTATAAGTATTGGACGTTATTACTAAATATTTTTAAACAAAATTTAATGTGTACATACAATTAATTACAAAACCTTCAATAAAGGTGGGTTCCCTTTTCAAAACGGATATCTATCAAACCGTTTCGATTCCGCAAGGAATCAGCACCCGAAAGCTTTATCGGTTCGTTGACCGTCTGCTGAGTTACACGAATACTTTGCCTGACAAAGGATTCATTCAGCAAACCTCTATTTCTTTATACCGCACCCAGTCACTTGAGATTATTATACATGATTAAAAAACAAAAACACAAGTCATGTTTACTTGAGTCTACTAAAGCCTTTATAATCTGCACGATTTCATACAAATTTTATGTAACGATTCGCTATATTTTGCTAACTACTTGCTATGTATTTATAAGAAATAGTTCTATGTTCATAAAAAAAGCTGCTCCAAAATGAGAGCAGCTTGTCTATTTATTCTATACTCATGATTTACTTATACAAACAATTGATCAATAAATTGTTGTTCTTGCTCTGTAGGCGGCAATAATGGCAATCTTACGTTACCATTACCAAAACCGCGTTTGGATAATTCATATTTAACCGCAGATGGATTAGGAAGCGGCTCAGGGCTCTCAAATAGCCCTTTGAAAATAGGGAACAGCTTTTGGTTAAGCTTCGCTGCTTCTACAGGACGACCGGCAAGATATGCTTCGATCATATCGGTCATTTCTGTTCCTACCACATGACTAGCTACACTAATAATACCATGAGCACCTACTGCAAGTGCTGGCAATCCTGAAGAGTCATCACCTGAATAGACGAGAAATCCTTCTGGTGCATGAGCCACAATCTGTGTCACTTGTTCAAGTGATGCACATTCTTTGGTTCCTACAATATTAGGGATCTCTGCTAACTTGAGTGTCGTGGCTACAGACATACTGGTGATCGTACGTCCAGGTACATTATACATAATAACAGGCAAGTCTGTTGCTTCTGCAATTACTTTAAAATGTGCATATATTCCAGCCTGATTAGGTTTATTGTAATAAGGAACAACAATCAGTACACCATCTATGCCTAATTTGGATGCTTCACGCGTCAAATGAATCGAATGACGTGTCTCGTTGCTTCCTGTGCCAGCAATAATTTTACATCGTCCTGCTGCATGTTTAACTGCAAATTCAAACATTTGTAATTTTTCTTCATCGCTTAGTGTAGGCGATTCACCAGTTGTACCGCATACGACTAACGATTCTGATTTTTGCTCATCAATTAAATAATCGATTAATCTTGCTGTAGCATCCCAATCAATCTCATCTTGTTCATTAAAAGGGGTAATCATCGCTGTCATTAATCTTCCAAAGTCTACCACTCTATTTCCTCCTTCAAATACGGAGCTATCCGATGACCTGTATTCAGCACATTATAGATGCAATTGGAATTGAGAATGCAGAGCACGTACCGCTTGCACCATATCTTCTTTTTTCACAAGCACCCATATCGTTGTATTCGAATCAGCAGATTGCAATATAGGAATGTTTTGCCCTGTCAGTGCAGCTACGATACGAGCCATAATTCCAGGCACTCCATTAATTCCGCCACCGATCACAGAAACTTTAGCGCAACCTGATAATCCTGTTGGTTGCAGACCCATTCCTTCCAATACTGCAAGCGCACGTTCTGCTTCGCTATCAAATACGGTATACACCGCTCCAAATGGCGTTACATTGATAAAATCGACACTGATACTATTTTCAGCCATCGCTTGGAACACTTTCAATTGAAGATGTTCTACCCCTTCTTGTTGGCCTACCGTAATCTGTGTAACGTTATTCACATAAGCGATACCTGTTACCAGACGATCGACGACACCTGTAGGTGTATCTGCAAAACGCTCCGATTGAGTGACAAGGGTTCCTTCGGTATCTCCAAAGGTAGAACGAACACGTACAGGTACTTGAGCTTGCATCGCAATTTCTACTGCACGCGGATGAATCACTTTTGCACCTTGATGTGCCATATTACAGATCTCATTATAGCTTACATAGGCAAGTGGCTTAGCATCTTCTACAATACGCGGATCAGCTGTTAAGATACCATTTACATCGGTATAAATATCAACCATATCGGCATGTAGTGCTGCTCCAAGCGCTGTGGCTGAAGTATCACTTCCGCCGCGTCCAAGTGTTGTTAGATCACCTGCTTCGCTTTGCCCTTGAAAACCGGTAACGATCACTACTTTGCCACTCTCTAATTCGCGTATCACGCGATCTGGACGGACAGCAAGAATACGGGCATTACCAAAATTATCATCTGTAATAAATCCAGCCTGTGCTCCTGTTAAAACGATCGAAGCAATTCCTTCGCTATTCAAAATACCACTTAACGTCACTGCCGAAATCATTTCTCCGCAGCCCATTAACAAATCACGTTCACGTGGAGAAGGAATACTGCCATTCAGTACAGTGCTCTCAAGTAATGTATCTGTAGCATAAGGATCTCCGCTACGTCCCATGGCTGAAACAACGATAACGAGCTTGACTTGCTCGGCAAGCTCGCGTTTGATATGACGAAGTACATGAACTCTCGCTTCAGGTGTAGATAGCGAAGTTCCTCCAAATTTTTGCACTAAAATATTTTGCTTTTCTACCACAGTAGACATAATAACTATGCGCCTCCGTTAGCTAATTGCTGGTGTTTTTGCTGCAATAATCTCGGCAATTTGCACGGCGTTCCAAGCTGCACCTTTAAGCAAGTTGTCAGATACAATCCACATATTCAAGCCACGTTCATGACCTAGATCACGACGTAAACGTCCTACAAATACATCATTTTTACCTGCTGCGTCTGTAGCTAGCGGGTAAGCTTGATTAGCCGGATCGTCTACTAAAGTGATACCTGGTGCATTTTGCAATAAAGCTTTCACTTCATCTAGATCATAATCCTGTTTTAATTCGACATAGACAGATTCAGAGTGACCATAGACAACAGGAATACGTACACATGTTGTTGTAACATGGATCGACTCATCTTCCATAATTTTTTTGGTCTCATTGACCATTTTCATTTCTTCCAGTGTATATCCGTTGTCCTGAAATTTATCGATTTGCGGGATCGCATTGAAAGCGATTTGGTGTTTGACCGGTAATGAGCCTACTGGCAAAATATCCGGATTCACTTCTTCGCCTTCAAGCACCGATTTGCTTTGACGTTTTAACTCATCAATCGCCTGATTCCCTGCTCCAGATACCGCTTGATACGTAGAAGCAATAATACGATCAATACCATAACGATCATAAAGAGGTTTCAGAGCTGCAACCATCTGGATCGTAGAACAGTTCGGGTTCGCAATAATACCGTTATGATCTGCTATACGGTCGCTATTGACCTCAGGAACGACAAGAGGGGTATTAGGGTCCATACGGAATGCATTTGTATTATCGATGCATACAGCGCCATGTCTGACGGCGTGAGGAGCGAGTGCCTTACTGATATCTCCTCCTGCGCTAAATAAAGCGATATGTACACCTTCAAAACTATCCGGTGTCGCTTCCTCTACTGTAACTTCCTGCCCTTTAAAGATTACCTTTTTCCCAGCGGAACGTGCAGAAGATAATAACTTCAATGTGTTCACCGGAAAATCTCGTTCTTCAAGCAATCTTACGATTTGTTGACCCACTGCTCCTGTCGCTCCTACGACAGCCACATTAAACGATTGATTAGACATCTGGCATATCTCTCCCCTTCGATTTCAAAAAGTCCATTTACATCTGAATGTAAACGTAAACGGCAGTCGCAAAGACTACCGTCAACTTTTAGCCAGTTTGCACTGGATTATAATTTCAGTGTTCTGCAATAATTGTAGAAATAATATCATTCCCTGTTATATCTTTCAACTGTTTTCGCAAAAACATTTTAATCATGTAAAGCTTTACTTCGTTCCTGTATGTCCAAAACCACCAGCACCACGTACCGTTTCTGATAATTGTTGTACTTCAATCAGATCTACCTCAGGTACAATTTGGAATACCATTTGCGCAATTCGTTCACCACGAGCGATAGCAAACGGTTCTTCTCCTAGATTGATCAATAACACTTTGATCTCTCCGCGATAATCCGCATCAATCGTACCCGGTGTATTTAGACAAGTGATTCCATGCTTATACGCAAGTCCACTGCGCGGACGAATCTGTGCTTCCAGTCCAGCAGGCATTGCTAATGCTAATCCTGTAGGTACTAATGCTCTTTTGCCTGGTTCTAACACCATGGGCTCGGTCACGGCAGCATACAGATCAAATCCAGAAGCAAGTTCAGACATTTTACGAGGTAATTCTAATCCTTCACTTCCGGGTAAAGCCATAATTTCAACATTAATAGACAAGTTCATCTCTCCTAACATGAGCAAGACTTCGTTCAGAATGACCTACCATTGCAAGCGCATAAGGCTCTGCAAACATATCATCAATCACTGAGCGAATATCTTCCATCGTTACTTCTTCAATATATTGCAATGTCTGATCGACAGTATTGTGTTTTCCAAGCATGATTTCGTTTTTACCCAAACGATTCATAATACTGCTTGTACTTTCTAGACTTAGCACCAGACTTCCTTTCAATTGTTGCTTTCCTTGATATAATTCTTGTTCAGTAATGCCATTGACTTTGACATCATGTAAAAGTGCATGTGTCAATTCAAAAACATCTTTGGTCTGCTTCGGTGCTGTTCCTGCGTAGATCGTAAACAGTCCGCTATCTGCATGAGCCGTATAATAAGAATAGACAGAATACGCCAATCCTCTTTTTTCACGAATCTCCTGGAAAAGACGGGAACTCATTCCACCACCCAGTGTATTATTCAGAAGAACCATAGCATAATACCGTGGATCATCTATTTTACCACCCGGGAAGTTCATACAGATATGATTTTGTTCTGTTTTTTTCTTATGAAAAATCTGTCCACCTGCAAAAGAAGGTATACTTAACTCTTGCTTGGTTCCATGATTATCAAAATCACCAAAATGTTTCTCCAGCAAAGGAATAACACTGTCGTCTATATTCCCCGCCACACTGATGACTGTATTTTCTATCGTATAATGTTCTTTCATGTATGCTCTAAGCTCGTCACTACCCATAGGATGAAGTCGCTCTTCGGTTCCCAAAATAGGATAAGCTAGTGGATGATCGCCATACGAAGACATCGTGACTAGATCGTGTACCAGATCATCTGGATCATCTTCATACATCGAGATTTCTTCCAAAATGACATTCTTTTCTTTTTTCAATTCTTCTGGATCCAGCAAAGAGTGGAAAAACATATCTGATAAAATATCAACTGCTATCGATAAATGCTCATCTAACACTTTTGCATAAAAACATGTATATTCTTTGGCGGTAAAAGCATTCACATCGCCACCGATACCATCAAATACTTCAGCTATCTTTTGCGCATCAAAGCGCTTTGTTCCTTTAAATAACATATGCTCGATAAAATGTGAAATTCCATTGGTCACTAAATCTTCATAACGTGAACCTGTTTTGATCCAGATTCCAATTGTGACAGAACGGAAGGTCGGCATTTTTTCCATAACTATTCGTAGACCATTGTGTAGTTGAACTCGTTCCATGCGAGGGCCTCCCATTCGATAAATGCATACCTATCCTACCAGACTTTTAAAAACGGCTCAAGGCTTCGCTTTCTTCACCTTGTCTAATCAGTCCATGTACTTCTCGCTATTTTTTCGCAATAGCGAAAATAAAATGCTACAAAAAAAGAGTCAGAATAAAATCTTCTGGCTCTTTGAATTGTTTTACTTTATTTAATCATTGCTACGTAAATAGCCATAGATGATCTTACGATTGTGTTTTCGCTGTTCCTTCAGCAACAAGTACAGCTTTGCGAGAAAGATTTACGCGACCTTGATTATCAATTTCTGTAACTTTAACAGTAATCGAATCACCGATAGCAATAACATCTTCTACGTTAGCTACACGCTCTGTAGATAGTTGAGAAATGTGTACCAGTCCATCTTTACCTGGAATAATTTCTACAAATGCGCCAAACTTCTCAATACGTTTTACTTTACCTAGATACGTTTCGCCAACTTTCACTTCACGTACCAAGTTTTCGATCATCGTTTGAGCTTGTTTGATCATTGCTTCATCCGAAGAACCGATAAACACGCGACCATCTTGCTCGATATCAATTTTTACGCCAGTCTCATCAATAATTTTGTTGATGATTTTACCACCCGGTCCGATAACATCGCGGATTTTGTCTGGATTGATATTGATAATCATGATTTTCGGAGCATAAGCAGAAAGGCTTGTTCTTGGCGTTTGAATGATTTCCATCATTTTGCTAAGAATAAATAAACGTCCTTCGCGTGCTTGGGATAATGCATCAGATAAAATTTGACGACTGATTCCGTCAATTTTGATATCCATTTGAATCGCAGTTACGCCTTCAGCAGTACCTGCCACTTTAAAGTCCATATCTCCCAAATGATCTTCCATACCTTGAATATCACTTAGAATCGATACATGCTCTTGATCTTTGATTAGACCCATTGCAATCCCTGCTACAGGTGCTTTGATTGGTACACCAGCATCCATCATCGCAAGTGTACTTGCACAAATACTTGCCTGTGATGTAGAACCATTAGATTCCAATACTTCAGATACAAGACGAATTGTATAAGGGAATTCTTTTTCAGAAGGAATAACTTTCATTAGTGCACGTTCGCCTAGAGCACCGTGACCGATTTCACGACGACCTGGTGGACGAAGTGGACGAGCTTCCCCTACGCTAAATGGAGGGAAATTATAATGATGCATAAAGCGTTTAGAAGATTCTGGTGCGATACCATCTAAAATTTGTCCGTCTCCAAGAGCACCCAATGTACAAATACTCAACGCTTGAGTTTGTCCACGAGTAAACAATCCTGAACCGTGTGTTCTTGGTAACAAGTCTACATCACATTCGATTGCGCGAATTTCAGCCAGACTACGACCATCTGGACGTACTTTTTCGTGAGTGATTAGACGACGTACTTCTTCTTTCACGATATCATGTAAAATTTCTTTTACGTCTTTCATGAGGTCAGGAGTCTCTATGTACTTCTCCTCAAAAAAGGCTACAGCTTCATCGTTAATCTCATCGATAGCATCTTGACGAGCTTGTTTTTCAGCTACACGTACAGCGTCAACCAAACGAGCTTGAGCATATTCACGAACTGCTGTATTTACATCGCTATCTACCGTATGAAGTTTAACTTCCATTTTCGGTTTGCCTGCTTTGCTTACTAGCTCTTCGATCGCTGCTACGATATGTTGAATTTCATCATGACCGAACATGATTGCTTCTAGCATAACGTCTTCTGGCATTTCGTTAGCTTCTGCTTCAACCATCATGATCGCTTCTCTTGTTCCTGCAACCACAAGATAAAGGTCACTCACTTCTTGTTGTGCAACTGTTGGGTTCACAATAAATTGTCCATCGATGCGTCCAACTGCTACGCTACCTACAGGACCATTGAAAGGAACATCTGAAATACTTAATGCTGCTGAAGTACCGATCATTGCCGCAATTTGAGGCTCGCAATCTTGCTCTACACTCATTACAAGGTTAGCAATTTGAACATCATTACGGAAACCTTCAGGGAATAACGGACGAATAGGACGGTCTGTCAAACGGCTTGCCAAGATTGCTTTCTCACTTGGACGACCTTCACGTTTGATAAATCCGCCTGGAATTTTACCTACTGCATATAATTTTTCTTCGTAGTTTACGGTAAGTGGGAAAAAGTCTAAGTCTTTAGGACCTGATGATGCCGTTACTGTACATAGTACTGCTGTATCACCGTAACGTACCATAACTGCTGCATTCGCTTGTTTTGCTAAACGACCTGTTTCAAATGTCAGCGTTCTTCCTCCGAGCTGCATTTCAACTCGCTGTTCCATGAAATTCCTCCTTTTTTAAGTCCATTATTTGTATTCTATAAAAAGGTGATGATTCCCTGCTTCAAGGAAATCTCACCGCTAGACTCTAAATCACTATTATCATTTCAATATTTATAAGAATAGTCAAATTACCTCTACTTACAAAAAGCAACCCGGCCGTCACCGTCGGCTCCGAAAAGACCATACGGCTGAACAACCAGGCTGCTTTGGACATACTGTTTAATTTTAGCGACGAAGACCTAATTTTTCGATCAATGCACTATAACGTTTAACGTCAGTCTTTTTGATGTAAGCCAAAAGCTTACGACGTTGACCAACCATTTTCAACAATCCGCGACGGGAATGATGATCCTTCTTGTGAGCGCGAAAATGCGTTTGCAGGTTCACGATGTTCTCAGTAAGGATAGCGACTTGCACCTCAACAGATCCTGTATCGGATTCGTGAGTTCTGTGCTCTTCGATCAATTGGTGCTTGCGTTCTTGTGTTAATGCCATCCTATTCACCTCCTAATAGTGTAATTCATAATAACCGTTAGCCTCGTTACCGACGGTGAGATCGTATAACCAAGCCAAGGTTTTGAAGACTGTCATTTATTAGAATGACAACGTTGATTAGTATAGCACAAACCAACATTAAATATCAACGGTATTCTTATGATTAATCTTCAAGGTTAGATAATAAGAAACGTGCACGATCTGCATCTTTGCGAATTTGAGTGACTAATTCTTCAATCCCGCTGAACTTCTGCTCGGGACGAATATAATCGATCAATTCTACCGCTAGTTGCTGACCATACAGATCACCTTGAAAATCAAGAATATGCGCTTCAAAGCTAGGTCTGGTCTCTCCTGTCTGGAAAGTAGGTTTGTACCCGATATTCATTACGCCTGCACGCCATGCTCCTTCAGCAAGAACACGCACAGCATATACACCGGAAGAAGGTACAACATAATTTCCATCCAGTTCTAGATTAGCTGTAGGGAAACCAATCGTCCGTCCACGCTTGTCGCCATCAATGACTTTTCCGCGAATTTGATAAGGACGACCCAATAGCTTATACGCGTGAGCAACATTGCCTTCACGCAATGCACTACGAATAGCTGAACTGCTTACTTTGTCTCCCTCTAACAAAAAGGCAGGAACTGTTTCTACAGATAATACATTTTCGCCAAATGTACGGAGTAGATCCGGATTCCCTTCCCCTTTATAACCAAAGTGGAAATCAAAGCCTACTACTACCGTATGCACTTGTAACGGACATAGCATTTGCTCATAAAATTGCAGCGGCGTTACCTGTGAAAAAGCATGATTGAATTCAGCAATGTATAACGTATCGACACCCATTGCACGCAACAGTTCTTCTTTCATTGCTAGCGGTGTAAGATAGCCTTCATAATCGCCTTTTCCCATAACTTCTTTAGGATGAGGATTGAAAGTCATCACTGAAGCAGGAACACCCAGTCGTCTAGCTAGACGAATCCCATGATCAATCACACTTGCATGTCCAAGATGCAATCCATCAAACTGTCCAATCACAAGTACTTGTGGTTTGGAAGCATGTTTCACTACATCTTCAGGCCATGGATAAGATAAATGTACTGTATTCATTACGATATCACCTGCAATTCCACAATGGATTCGTTACGGTAAAAATACTTTAACAGGTACAATTTCTTGTGCGGATTGTTCCAGACGAAAAATACCGATAAAAATTCCATCTGGTGCATACAATTTAAATACAGGCGAATCTGTTGTCTCATCAGTAGGTAGAAGTTGAGATTCGTCATGTGGCTTAATAGTATCAATACTGATACGTTTGCCCTGTAATGTATGCTTATATACCGAAGCGTCTACTGTATAAGAAGGTAGATTAGACATAGCTTGATCTGGCTGGATCAAATGTTGTTCTAATACGCCTTGTTCTACAGCTTCTGCAATTTGTTCAAAAGTTACACACTGATCGAGTGAAATACCAGCCGATTGTGTACGGATCAATTCAACCATCACCGAAGGTACGTGTAAAGCACGTCCAATATCTACACAAAGCGTACGAATATAAGTTCCTTTGGAACATAATGCTCGAAAAGAAACTTCAGGATGATCTCCTGCTTTGAAATCGATAATTTCTAATTCATAGATCGTTACTTCTCTTGCTTTGCGTTCAATCGTTTTGCCTTCTCGTGCTAATTCGTATAGACGTTTACCATCTACTTTGATAGCAGAGTACATAGGTGGTACTTGAGAGATCGTTCCAATCATTTGTCCGAGTACATGACGTACTTGCTCTTCCGAAACGTCTACAGAGTCAATCTGCTCCGTAATCGTACCGGTCATATCTTCGGTATCTGTAGCTATTCCTAATCGAAGTGTGGCTACATATTCTTTGGGCATTTCTTGCAAATATTCAACAATTCGCGTAGATCGTCCCAGACATAATGGTAATACACCTGTTACTGCTGGATCAAGTGTACCGGTATGCCCTATTCTTTTCATGCTTACAAGACGCCGAACTTTGGCAACTACATCGTGAGACGTAAAGCCCGCCGGTTTATGTACCGCAAGCACTCCATCAAATTCATTCATAATGACTCCTTCACCTGCTGGATCACCTGTGCTGTAACTTCTTCCAGAGTACCTTCCAAACGGCAGCCTGCAGCTTTGATATGACCTCCACCGCCAAAATGTTGAGCAACGGCTGCCACATTCACTTTACCTGCAGAACGGAGACTTGCTTTGACAGCATGATCATCAATCACTTTGAAAAAGATACCAACTTCGACGCCTTGAATATTGCGAGGATAGTTAACAATACCTTCTAAGTCTTCATTATCGGCTCCAGCTATAATCATATGTTCAGGTGTAACATGGACATGAGCAATTTTGCCATCTTCACTCAATTGTAATGTCGATAATGCCATCCCTAATACTTTTACTTGTGGTAAAGTCACTTCTTCTAACAACGTTTCTGCTAGATCAGGTCCATTTACACCAAGATCAAGTAATCGTGAAGCAATCTCCATCACTTTAGGAGAAGTACTAGAATAACGGAATCCACCTGTATCTGTTAACAGACCAGTATAAATAGCTTCTGCTACTTCTGTCGTCCATTTCACATCAAAACATTCAATCCAGTCATATAAAATTTCAGCAGTTGCGGCTGCATCTGCTTTGATCAGATTTACTTCGCCATAATTATCATTGGTTGGGTGATGATCAATATTTAAAATAGAGGCTGTATCGCTCATCCAATGGCTAACTAAACCGACACGTTTGAAATCTGCACAATCTACACAAATAACATGTTGATATTGACGTTCACTACCATCTGCTTGTTGATCAATAATCTGATCAGACAAAGTTAAATAGTGCATTCTTTTGGGAATCGGTCCTTCATTCACTAGTGTGAATTTTTTGCCTAGACAAGACAGAAGCCAGCCCACTGCTACAGTGGAACTGACTGCGTCTCCGTCCGGCTGAACATGCGAAACCACTAGAAAATCATCGTGCTCCTCAATAAATGCTTTCGCATTCAGAAGCCCCTGTTCATAGGTCTGCATCGCCGTCTCCTTTAAAGATCAAGCTATATGGCTTGATCCTTGTAAAAGTGTTTATCCTTATTCGTTCGTTTCGTCTTTTTTGATCTCACCCAAAAGTTCTTCGATACGACTGCCATAAGCAATCGACTCGTCGATTTTGAAAATCAACTCAGGAGTGTGACGCAAACGGATACGTTTGCCCAATTCAGAACGAAGGAATCCTGTTGCTTTTTCGATACCTTTTAAAGAATTTGCTTTTTGCTCTTCATCACCCATCACACTAAGGTATACCTCAGCTTGTGATAGATCATTAGTGACATCTACACCTGTTACCGTTACAAAACCGATACGCGGGTCTTTCATTTCACTTTGAATAAGCAAGCTTAATTCTTTTTTTGATTTGTTCTCCGACTCTACCTGTTCGGATTTTAGCCATGTTTTTTCACCTCGCACTTAGCGCTCTACGGTTTCCATTATGAATGCTTCGATAATGTCGCCTTCTTTGAGGTCATTGTAGCCATCTAATGTAATACCACATTCATACCCTTGAGCCACTTCTTTAGCATCGTCTTTGAAACGTTTAAGTGAATCAAGTTTACCTTCAAAGATAACAATACCATCGCGGATCAGACGGCTTTCAGCAGCGCGGACCATTTTACCGGAAGTAACCATACATCCTGCAATCGCTCCAACTTTACTGATTTTGAATACGCTACGTACTTCAGCGTGACCAACAACAACTTCTTTATATTCTGGATCTAGCATGCCTTTCATAGCTTGCTCGATTTCTTCAATAGCATTATAGATAACACGATGTAGACGGATATCTACTTTTTCTTGTTCTGCTGTTTGTGTTGCTTGGCTATCCGGACGAACGTTAAAACCAATAACGATCGCATTGGAAGCAGCAGCAAGGATAATATCAGAATCGTTAATCGCACCTACACCACGGTGGATAATTTTGACGCGAACGCCTTCGACTTCGATTTTTTCCAATGAACCTTTAAGAGCTTCAACCGAACCTTGAACGTCACCTTTGATAATAACGTTAAGATCTTTGATTTCGCCATCTTTGATATGTTGGAAAAGATCATCCAATGTTACGCGAGTGTTCGCACCCAATTCAGACTGGCGATGTGTAATCGCACGTTTGTCAGCGATTGAACGAGCTTTACGCTCATCTTCAAACACCATGAACGGATCTCCAGCTAAAGGAACTTCAGTCAGACCTGTAATTTCTACCGGTGTAGAAGGTCCTGCTTCTTTGAGGCGACGACCTTTGTCACTTACCATTGCACGAATACGTCCGAAACAGTTACCTGCTACAAAAGCATCTCCAACTTTAAGCGTACCGTTTTGAACAAGGACACGAACTACTGGACCGCGACCTTTATCTAGCTCAGCTTCAATAACTGCACCACGAGCACGTTTATCAGGGTTTGCTTTGTAATCATTGACTTCAGCAACCAACAAGATCATTTCAAGCAAGTCTTCGATACCATTACGTTTTTTTGCAGATACATTTACGAAGATTGTATCTCCACCCCACTCTTCCGGTACCAATTCATACTCTGTCAATTCTTGTTTTACTTTATCAGGGTTAGCGCCTGGTTTATCGATTTTGTTTACAGCAACAATAATAGGAAGACCCGCTGCTTTCGCATGGTTAATCGCTTCTACTGTCTGTGGCATAACGCCATCATCTGCTGCAACTACGATAATTGTAATATCTGTTACTTGTGCACCACGAGCACGCATAGCTGTAAACGCTTCGTGACCCGGTGTATCCAAGAAAGTGATTTTCTTTTTGTTAATTTCAACTTGATATGCACCGATATGCTGAGTGATACCACCAGCTTCGCCACCTGTTACATTCGTAGAACGAATCGCATCAAGCAATGTTGTTTTACCATGATCGACGTGACCCATGATCGTTACAACTGGAGGACGTGTGCTCAAATCAGCTTCATCATCGACTTCTTCAACCGTTTCAAAACGATCATCTTCAACCGCGATTTTGATTTCGACTTCTACCCCATAGTCACTAGCAAGCAACTGGATCGTATCTAAATCAAGCTCTTGGTTAATCGTAGCCATTACGCCACTTGTGATCAACTTTTTGATAACTTCTGAAGCATCTTTATGAAGCAATTTAGCTGTTTCACCAACAGTCATTTCACCGCGAACGATGATTTTCTTAGGTGTATTATCAATTTTCTCACGAGGAGGTTGGTTGCTATATTGATTTTTGCCGCGACCTTTACCACCACGACCGTTATTGTTACGGTTACCGTTGTTGCTTCCATAACGGTTACCACCACCGCCACCGGAGCGATTGCCTCCGCCTTGACCGCCACCAGTACTGTTGTTGCGTTTAGGACCGGCATTACCATTTCCAGCACCGCCACTAGCATTACGGTTACCATTGCTGCTAGTACTGCTGTTACCGCCTGTAGAACCAGCACTTCTTACTTGACCAGAAGGTTGACGGTTTTGAGAGCTGGATTGAGATGGTGGACGAGAAGCGCTGCTTGGTTGACGGCTGCTTTGTCCTGATGTTGAAGATGTTCTAGAACTACTGTTATTGCTTCCCGTACTTGGACGGTTACTTGATTGACTAGACGACGAGTTACTACGGTTACTGTTAGAGGAACCGTTTTGGGGTTTGTTATTCCCACTATTTGAGTTGTTCTGCGTTTTCGTATCCATACCTACCTGCTTTTCCTGTTGAATTTTTGGACGAGTACTATCCGCACTCGTGTTTTTGGTTGTTGCATTGACATGCTTATCCTCAGCATTGGATTTGATATCTTTGAAAAACTTTTCCACTTTGGATACAGCATCATTTTCCATAACACTCATATGATTATTGACCGGTACATCCAGTCTTTTTAAGATCGTAATGATTTCCTTACTACTCATATTGAGAGATTTCGCATATTCATAAACTCTCAGTTTATCCTTCTGCTCCTGTGTGCTCAATATATTCCACCTCCGAGGAATTCCCCATTCGTTTGCGGAATAACTCTGCGAAACCCTTGTCGGTTAGAGCCAACACGACTCGCCCATCTTTACCTATGCTTGAGCCGAGCTGATCACGATCATACCCAATAAGAAGCGGAATAGTGTAACTTCCGCATTTATCACGGAATTTTTTTTGTGTATTATCTGAAGCATCTCCAGCTAATACGACAAGGGTGGCTTCGCGAGAACGAATAGCTTTGAGAACCAATTCGTCTCCCGATAACACTTTGCCGGCTCGCATCGCAAGCCCGAGTAGGGATAGTTCGTTATTCATTAGCGCCTCTTTCCTGTACTGTACAAAAATCGTTTTCTACGTTGCTAAATTCGTTGGCAAGTTGCTCATATATTTCCGCACTAACAGGCGCTTTGAGTGCACGATCAAACGCACGACTCTTTTGTGCCAAACGAAAACAGGCCATGTTGCCACAAATATACGCACCACGTCCCGATTTTTTACCGGTCAAATCCATTTCTACCTGATCGTCTGGCGTACGTACAATACGCACTAGACTTTTTTTCGGCATCATCTGCTGGCAAGCTACACATTTGCGCAGTGGCACTTTTTTGGTTTTTATCATTATCTCATGTCCCCCTTCGAACTCCCCATATTGTTATCATAACATCAACATCCAAAGCGGCACCTGTCCCCTGCCATTTTGAGGGAAAGTCCTATCAGGCATACAAATGAAAATGTTTAGTCAACCGATATTGAATCTTGATGCATTTCTTCGCCGGCTTCTTTAGGACGACCATACTCTTCTTCTGCTTGCGTCTCGCTCTTGATATCAATTTTCCATCCTGTCAATTTGGCAGCAAGACGAGCATTTTGCCCTTTGATACCAATTGCTAGAGATAGTTGATAATCAGGAACGATTACACGTGCCATCTTCTCATCTTCAAATACTTGAACTTCAAGCACTTTGGATGGACTTAGAGCATTAGCAACATACTCTTCAACACTTTCAGAATAGCGAACGATATCGATTTTTTCACCGCGAAGTTCGCCAACGATCATCTGTACACGTATACCACGAGGACCTACACATGAACCAACTGGATCCACTTCTTCATTGCGTGAGAATACAGCAATTTTAGAACGGAAGCCTGCTTCACGTGCTACAGAACGAATTTCAACTACGCCATCAAAAATCTCAGGCACTTCAAGTTCGAACAAACGTTTAAGTAATCCTGGATGTGTACGTGATAAAATAATTTGAGGGCCTTTAGTTGTATTTTCAACTTTAGTGATGTATGCCTTAATACGTTCATTCATGGTGAATTTCTCGTTAGGCATCAATTCAGTTAAAGGAAGTACAGCTTCAATTTTGCCTAAATCTACATAGATGTTACGCGCATCTTGACGTTGAACGATACCTGTTACAATATCTTCTTCTTTGTCAATAAATGCATTGTAGATCAGACCGCGCTCAGCTTCACGAATACGTTGAGTTACGACTTGCTTCGCTGTTTGTGCAGCAATACGTCCAAAGTCACGTGGAGTCACTTCGATCTCAGCTACATCATCTAACTGAAAATTCGGGTTAATCTCACGTGCAGATACGACAGAAATTTCTGTACGTACATCCATGACTTCTTCTACTACATTTTTACGAGCAAATACTTTGATAACTCCTGTATTACGGTTCATATCAACACGTACATTTTGTGCCGCATTAAAATTACGCTTATAACTGGAAATTAGGGCTGCCTCGATCGCTTCAAACAGGATGTCTTTGCTAATCCCTCTGTCTCTTTCCAATTCATTCATTGCTTCAATAAACTCCATACTCATGTGCTTCAAGTTCCCCCTTTCAAAAAACTACCGTTTAAAAAATGATTGCCAGTCTTGCGCTGGCTACTTTTTCATATGGAATAGTGTGCGTTTTTTTGCCCGCTTCGATCAGCAATTCTTCATTCTCGAATGAAAGCAATCGTCCTTCAAATTCCTTCTGTCCGTCTAAAGGTGCATACGTCGTTACAAAAACATCTTTGCCAACTGCTTTTGCAACATCTTCACTCTTTTTAAGTGGACGCTCTGCACCTGGAGAAGATACTTCTAGAAAATAAGCTCCAGAGATCGGATCATTACCATCCAATTGTTCACTTAGATATTCGCTAACCCGACTGCAATCTTCGATATCAATACCGCCGTCCTTATCCACGAACACTCGCAAAAACCAGTTGTTACCCTCTTTTACATATTCCACATCGACCAACTCGAAGCCATGCTCACTCAAAAATGGCTGTACCATTTCTTCTACGGTCGTTTTAATCTTCGGTGTGCTCAAACAATTCAACCCTCCATCACCTTAAAATCCTATATGCAAAACATGTTGTTGAACAAATTCATTATTGCCGCTTTTTGTAGAAAATCGAACCAATTTAATTCTCTCGGTTCGATCGTCTGCGTCATTATTTCCTGTAAATGTATTCAACAACCTTATACCAAAGAGTAAAGAGTGGGTTTCCCCACTCTTCACAAAACGGTTTTATCTTCCTTATCACCTTAAAATTATATCATAATTCCAAAGGAGTGACAAGTAAATAACCTTGACTACACAGCGCTAGCGCTTGATGTAATCTTATCACAAGCTTTCTTAAAACAGCGACAACTGATTACTTTCTGGCAAGCCACGGAAGCAACCCATTTGAGTCATCAATTCTACAATCGTTTTACTTGCTTTGGACTTCTGTTGGAAATCTTCTATCGATAAATATTCTCCATGTTGGCGTGAAGCTGCAATATTACGTGCTGCATTATCACCAATACCCGGTACTGCGGAAAATGGAGGAATTAAGCTATCTTCATCCACTGTAAATGTTGTCGCTTCTGAGCGATACAGATCAACCGGTTGGAATTTGAATCCACGGGCTGTCATTTCCAGTGCCATTTCTAGCATCGGAATCATATTTTTTTCTTTGGTTGGCGCTTGGAATCCCATTTGCTCGATCTCTACAATTTTGCGATAGATCGCTTCGTATCCCTGACAACATAGATCAGGATCAAAGTCTTCAATCCGCACTGTAAAATAAGTCGCATAATATTGGATCGGATAATACAGTTTGAAGTAAGCCGTCCGCACTGCTGAAATAACGTATGCAGCCGCATGGGCTTTCGGGAACATGTATTGGATTTTAAGACAAGAATCAATATACCATTGTGGTACTTTGCATTTCTTCATCTCATCGATCCACTCTTGTGATAACCCTTTACCTTTACGTACACTCTCTGTAATTTTAAAGGCAAGACTGGCATCCATACCTGCTTTGTAAATTAAGAACAACATAATATCATCACGACAACCAATAACCGTTTTGATATTACATGTATTATTTTTGATCAAATCTTGCGCATTGCCTAGCCATACCCCTGTTCCATGAGACAGACCGGATATCTGTAATAAATCGGCAAATGAAGATGGCAAAGATTCAATCAACATCTGACGTACAAATTTGGTACCCATTTCTGGCACTCCATAAGTCGCTACAGGGCTACGCAATTGTTCTGCTGTAATTCCTAATGCTTCTGTCGAGTTGAACATACTCATGACTTTAGGATCATTCATTGGAATTTGAGTTGGATCGACACCAGTCAAATCCTGCAACATCCGCATCATCGTCGGATCATCATGTCCCAGTATATCAAGCTTGAGCAAGTTCGCTTCAAATGCATGATAATCAAAATGGGTGGTTTTCCATTCTGCTGTCACATCATCCGCTGGAAATTGAACCGGTGTAATATCTTCGACATCCATATAATCCGGCACAACAACGATACCGCCGGGATGCTGTCCTGTACTCCGCTTAACACCTGTACATCCAGACGCAAGACGACTGAGTTCAGCATTACGCCATTTTTTCTGATGTAACTCTTCATACTTTTTAGCAAATCCAAACGCTGTTTTCTCGGCCACTGTACCAATCGTACCTGCACGGAATACATTTTTTTCGCCAAATAATTCTTTGGTATAATTATGAGCTTTCGGTTGATAATCTCCAGAGAAGTTCAAATCGATATCGGGAACTTTATCCCCTTTAAATCCTAAGAACGTTTCAAATGGAATATCTTGACCTTCCCCTTTAAGCTTACCATTGCAATCAGGGCAGTCTTTATCAGGTAAATCAAATCCACTAGGAATACTACCATCTAAAAACCATTCGCTATGTCTACACTCTGGATTGGTACAGATATAATGAGCAGGCAATGGATTTACTTCAGAGATCCCCAGAAACGTTGCTACTACTGAAGAACCTACTGAACCCCTTGAACCTACTAGATACCCATCTTGATTTGACTTTTTAACCAATTTTTCTGAAATCAAATAGTTGGCAGAAAATCCGAACTTGATAATAGGTTCTAATTCTTTTTCAAGACGTTTTACTACTACATCTGGCAGATCTTCACCATAAATAGATTTCGCTGTATCATAACAAGTATTCCGAATTTCTTCATCTGCTCCATCTAAAATCGGTGTAAATAATTTATCCGGGAACAGTTCAAATGCTTCAAAACGTTCTGCTAATGCTTGCGTATTGGTGATAACAACTTCTTTTGCTTTGCTTTCACCCATAAAGCTAAATTCTTCTAGCATTTCATTGGTAGTACGTAAATGAGCATCCGGTTTACGTTGATCTTTAAGCGGGCTAAAGCCTGTAATCCCGTTAATCGTAATATCGCGGAACAATTTCTGTCTTGGTTCTAAATAATGAACATTTCCTGTAGCCACTACAGGCTTTTCTAATTTAGCTCCAATATCATAAATCTTATTTACTGCAATCTCTAACTCACGAGGACTTGCAACCAATCCTTTGTCTACAAGATGCATATACATCGTTAACGGTTGGATTTCTAGTACATCATAAAATTGAGCGATTTCTTCTGCTTCTTCAACCGATTTGTTCAAAACAGCTTCGAAAAACTCTCCCTTTTCACAACCAGACAGTACGATTAATCCTTCTCTATATTCAGTCAACACTGACTTAGGAATACGAGCTACCCGTTTGAAATACTGAGTATGCGATAAAGTGACTAATTTGAATAGATTCTTTTTACCAATCTCATTTAATGCATAAATGCCACAATGGAAAGGACGTACATTGGATAGATCCTGTCCTACAAATTCATTTAGCCGATCCAAACGAGTTAAGCGACGCTCTTTATCCGCATCACTTAATAAGCCAAATAAGATGCCTCCAAGTGCTATCGTATCATCTATCGCCCGGTGATGACTTTCCAGTGAAACTTTATATTTGGCTGCTAATGTATTCAGACGATGATTTTTCAATGTTGGATAGAGTAAACGGGCAAGTTCCAGTGTATCGAGTACCGGATTTTCCATTTCAGGTAAATCATGATTTTTGAGTGTTGCTTGAATAAATCCTATATCAAAACGCGCATTATGCGCGACGAGAATACCATCGCCAGCGAATTCTACAAATTCACGAATGACTTGATCAATCTCTGGCGCTCCGCGAACCATATCGTCTGTAATATTCGTCAATTGTTGAATATTATAAGGAATACGTTCATGCGGATCGACAAAAGTAGCATAACGATCTAACTCTTTGCCATCTACCATTTTGATCGCTGCAATTTCTATAATTTTGTTCTGTGTTACAGATAAACCTGTGGTCTCTATATCAAAAACGATATACGTAGCTGTTTTCAGATCAATCGGTTGAGGATTGAGTACAATCGCTACAGCATCGTTCACTACATTCGCTTCAAGTCCATACATGATTTTGATACCATGCTTTTTAGCTGCTTTATAAGCTTCTGGATAACATTGCACTCCGCCATGATCGGTTACAGCAATCGCTGAGTGTCCCCATGCTGCTGCTGTTTTCACATATTGATCGATCGGTGTAATTCCATCCATCGAACTCATTGTCGTATGCAAATGGAATTCAACGCGCTTTTCATCTGCATCATCTTTGCGTCCAGCCGGTGCTTTGACTTCACTAAGATCAGACGGAATCATAACAAGTTCCGGTATTGTCATAAAGCGATCATATTCCACTCTACCGCGAGCTTTCACCCATTTACCATTAGCCAGTAGATTCATAATTTTGAGATCTTCTTTATTTTTGGCGAACATTTTCATTTGTAACGAGTCACTAAAATCAGTTAAGAAATACGTAAATAATGTACTACCGTTACGAAGCTCTTTGCTTTCGAGTCCGAAAATTGTTCCTTGAATCGTAATTTTCTTTTCTTCATCTTGAATATCTTGTAGCGGTGTCGGTTGCTCTTTGATCTCATAACCGACTTGCAAGCGAACAGGTTCTCCATCTGCATCGGTATCTTCTTCAAACTCAGATTCCATACTGGTCATCAATTTCTCGATTTCTTCCAGTTCTTCTTTCCGACGTTGTACATGGAATTCTTCTACAGCTTCTGTTGTATTCTCCCCGACTTGAAGCTTGATCCGCAAAGTCAGATTAAAATAATCTTGATAAAAACGAATAATCGCTTGATCGATTTGTTTCTTTTTAGCCAGTTCCAATGACATATTATCGCTCATCGTCACTGTGACGGTATGATCATCTACCATATATTTAGCACGTGTCATCCAACCGTTGACCGAAGGAATTTCGCGTTGTACCCATTCCAAAAACATATTCCAATATTCTTCTACAATCTGTACAACATCTACAGCTTCATCGTATTGAAAAAGAAAACGAATTTTCGCGATATGTCCCATTTTCTCCTGAATATGCAAGCAAAATGCACGATAGGTAGGTGCTGCGACTAATGTTTCTTTAGCAATCACGATTTTCCATTCTTTGTTACTACGACTAATCTCTACACGATCAATCATCCCATCTGCAAAATGAGGCTCCATTAATCCAGCAGGTACTTGTGCCTGATTCATTAACAGCTCGAATCGTGTTCTTTTCTCTCCACTAACGCTCATAAGATCCCCCTTTCCAAAAAGCAACAAGCCTCCACAAAAGTTGGTATCAGACTGCCGTCTACTCCACTCTGTTGGAAGCTTGCCTGCTTCAATAGCTTTGAACCTTTAGCTATATGTTCATTTCAGCCCTATACCAACAGCAGCTAGAAATTGAATTGTACATGTATTTGATCTACCTGAATAGATCTTGTATGACCAAATATCTTAATACGCACGAGCGAATACAACAGTGTGTTTCGCTGGCTCTCCAGTTACTAGACATTTTTCTTTTTGAACATCTAATTGGAAAGGAATATTACGGATCGTTGCTCCTGTTTCTTCTTTAACTTTGGCTTCGGATTCGATCGTACCATCCCAGCCTGCGATAAAGAAGCCACGTTTTTCTTCCATAATAGCTTTCATTTCATCTAGTGTATCTACTTCATGCATGTTTTCTTCACGGAAAGCCAGTGCACGATCATACATTTCTTGTTGTACTTGCTCTAACATATTTTGAACTTCTGTAACGATATTTTCAAGAGCGACTTGTTTTTTCTCGCCTGTAATACGAGAAACCAATACGCATACTCCATTTTCCATATCACGAGGGCCAATTTCCAGACGAACTGGAATACCGCGCATCTCATACTCGTTGAATTTCCAACCTGGACGTACATCTGCACGATCATCAATGCCTACACGTACACCTGCTTTTTTCAACTCGGCAAATAATTCGTCAGCACGTCCTACCACCATATCACGTGTTTTAGGAGGGCCAATCGGAATAATCATGACTTGTTTTGGAGCTACTTTAGGAGGCAATGCTAATCCACGATCATCACCATGCACCATGATCAGCGCACCAATTAGACGTGTACTTACACCCCATGATGTTGTATGTGCATACTCTTGTGTATTTTCACGACTTAAGTACTGAATTTCAAATGCTTCCGCAAAGTTAGTACCCATAAAGTGAGATGTCCCTGCTTGTACTGCACGTCCATCTTTCATCATAGCTTCGATCGAATACGTATCACGTGCGCCTGCAAATTTCTCAGAAGGGCTCTTCTGTCCTGTAATTACAGGGATGGCTAAGAAACTTTCTACAAAGTCACGATATACTTCAAGCATACGCATAGTTTCTTCACGTGCTTCTGTTTCTGTCTCATGAGCTGTATGACCTTCTTGCCACAAGAATTCACTTGTACGTAAGAACGGTAATGTACGTTTCTCCCAACGAACAACGTTTGCCCACTGGTTAATCAATACAGGTAGATCACGGTACGATTGAATCCATTTAGAATACATATGTCCGAACATTGTCTCTGATGTAGGACGAATTGCCAAACGTTCTTCTAGCTTATCTCCACCTGCTTCAGTTACCCATGGCAACTCAGGGTTAAATCCTTCAATATGCTCTTTTTCTTTTTCAAAAAAGCTTTCTGGAATAAACAATGGGAAATATGCATTACGATGACCGGTTTCTTTGAAACGACGATCTAGATCTTGCTGAATATGTTCCCAAATTTCGTATCCATCCGGGCGGAATACGATACAACCGCGTACAGGTGAATAGTCCATTAATTCAGCTTTTTTGATCACATCAATATACCAGCGTGAGAAGTCTTCACCTTGTGGTGTAATTTCAGTTACGAATTGTTTGTCCTGCTTATCATTCGACATAAAAATGGATATCCTCCTGTAAGTAACCAAATATTTAGCGAGTGTACATCAATAATGGTAGCATTGATATCTGCCACTATTGCTCACTCATTTTATCTTATTGTATCACGATTGGTAGTGCTTGTTGAATGATTTCAGACAAAGAAGCAAAAGAGTGAGTATTGCAACATCCTTCAACTTTACGCTGAGGCGTACATGTTGCATTTCCACCCTTCTGCTTCTGTGGTCTTTCCTTTAGTATATCATGTCTGTCTAGATGTTAAAGGAGAGAAATTATCCTTTAATTAAACGTACAATATCATTATAAGTTACAGCAATCATAAGCAAGAATAACATTCCGAATCCGATTAAATGAACCAGACCTTCTTTGCTTGGTTCAAGTGGCTTACGACGTATCCATTCCACAAGTAAGAAAATCAAACGACTTCCATCTAATGCTGGAATAGGGAGCAAATTGAATATACCCAAGTTGGTACTGATTAGCGCTGTCCACAGAATCATACTGTCGAGTCCTTGTCTAGCCACTTCAGTCGTTACTTGAATCGTACCTACAGGCCCTGCAAGATCGTTCAGATGGAACTGTCCGAAAATCAACATTTTCAAACTTGTCAAAATCGTTGTACTCATATCGATAAAACGTTCACCTGCATAGCTGAATGTTTCACCAAATGAAGCTGAACGAGTCTGAGGTTCTACTGCTACACCGACTTTACCTACATTTTTTTCATTGGCTTTCGGAGTAATAGTCACCGTTTGTTCTTTACCACCACGTTCAATCGTCCATTCCATTGGTTTCCCAGCAGAAGATTCAATCAAACTAATCATTTTCACAGAATCCCCAGCAATGTTAGTTCCGTTAACCTTTTCAACTAGATCGCCTTTCATCAGTCCACTAGATTGAGCAGGAGAATTAGAAGTAACTTGACCCAAAATAACGCCAGTCGGATTCTCTACAGGTACACCTGTCATACGTACTAAGATCAGACAAAGAATAAATGCAAGAATAAAGTTCATCGCAGGCCCTGCAAAAATAGACAATGCACGTTGACCTACAGTTGCACTATTAAACTGACGATTACGCGGTGCAATCTGAATATCTTGACCTTTAATCGACATCATCGCTTTGGGATCTACATTAAAAGTCTGAATATCACCATCAACATCCAGTACAATTTTGAGATCGTCTATAATGTCTATCGATTGTACTTCACCACGAATTACATTTTTGCGATTATCTAATTGATCTACAAAAATCGTTTTTACCACTTCATTTGCTGTGCGAATAGCGATCGTCTGTCCGGGTTGAATCTCAACCAGTTCAGGATCTTCACCAGCCATACGTGCGTAACCACCGAAAGGTAATAGACGCAATGTAAATACAGTTTCATCTTTTTTATATGAAAACAGTTTTGGGCCGAAGCCAATAGCAAATTCGCGTACTAAAACTCCTGCACGCTTGGCAAAATAATAATGCCCCCACTCATGCACCGTTACAATAATAAAAAACATGAGTACCGTCATAACTACTACTTGAAGTGTCTCCAAATCGCCAAATCCTCCTTTTTCGCTTGCGACCGAAGGTCTGCACTTTTAGATTATCACTTTTGTACGGTCTGATACAAGCAGAGCATGGCGAACATCAAGAAATAAATTCCATTTCTGTTGATAATCCCGGTTATAGGCATAATCGTAATGATACAAAACCACTACCGCATAATCGATACGAAACGTCTATATTCTGATCACTTCATGATTTAAAATATATGATCTTCATACTTATAATACTGAAAATGCACTTGCTCTCGCTCTTGTCTGTGCATCAGTAGCATAAATAACTTCCAGTTCTGGATTGGCAATCACTTCATGCTGTTGTAGCGCATCTGCAATAATGTCTTCAATCAGTAAGAAAGGAATTTCTCCATTTAGAAACCGAGAAACTGCAATTTCATTAGCAGCATTAAATACTGTTGGAGCTGTACCGCCCAGACGACCCGCTTCAAAAGCCATACTCAAGCAAGGAAAACGAACATAATCCATTTCACGGAAATTCAATTGCCCGATCTGAGCTAACGATAGACGCGAAGAAGGAGCTTGCTGACGATCCGGATAAGTTAAAGCATATTGAATCGGTACACGCATATCAGGATTACCTAGCTGCGCAATAATACTCGTATCTACAAATTCAACAAATGAATGAATAATACTTTCAGGATGTAGCAATACAGAAATCTGATCATACGGCATATCAAATAACCAGTGTGCTTCGATCACTTCTAGTCCTTTATTCGCCATTGTTGCAGAATCAATCGTAATTTTAGAACCCATAGACCAGTTAGGATGTTTGAGTGCATCAGCAACAGTCACATGCTTCAATTGCTCTCGTGTACGATCACGAAATGAACCACCTGAAGCAGTCAACGTTAATTGATGTATACGTTCACGAGGTTCTCCATTTAGACATTGAAATAATGCTGAATGTTCGCTATCAATCGGCAACAATTGAACACCTTTTTGTCTAGCACGAGCTGTCACTAAATGTCCTGCTGTTACCAATGTTTCTTTGTTAGCCAGACCTATCGTTTTGCCAGCATCAATCGCTGCTAGTGTAGAAGGAAGACCCATGCTACCCATCACTGCTGTTACTACCGTATCGGCATCTGTTCCGGCTGCAATTTCAATCAGTCCTTGCTCGCCATAAAATACCTGAATATGAGCAGGCAATTGCTGTTTGATCTGTTCTGCTGATTCTTTAGAACCTACAGAAATTTTAGATGGCTTAAATTCCAACACTTGCTGCATTAACAATTCTATATTGTTGCCTGCTGCAAGTCCTTCCACTTCAAAAGCTTCAGGATGAGCACGTACAACATCTAATGTTTGAGTACCGATTGAACCTGTAGAGCCAAGAATAGCTAATTTTTTCATTGTGCACCCCGTTAGATTACAATAGGTTATCGTTTAAATGATTATTTATTAAAAAGGTAAAAGGAACGCAATATGAACAAGCGGAAATACCATTAACCAGCTGTCACAACGATCCAAAATGCCACCATGACCAGGTAGTAATTTACCAGAGTCTTTGATTCCATAGATACGCTTGTATGCCGATTGAATCAAGTCACCCATTTGTCCTACTACAGCCGCAGCAATACCTATACATATCGCATTGGTCATTGGAAGTAGTTGTGGTGATATCAGTGAAAAAATAACAGCCACTACAATAGCAAATACAACTCCACCAATCGCACCTTCCACTGTTTTGTTAGGGCTGATTGAAGGCCACAGCTTATTTTTACCCAACATTTTGCCTGTAAAATAAGCTCCAATATCACTAGCCCAAATCGAAGCAAGCAACATAAAGGTCCAGAATAATCCATGTCCATCTGGTGTCTGACGTGTATCTGCAATATATGCAAATCCTGTACCTATATAAACGGCTCCGATAAACAGTAGCGCCATTTGTTTAATATCCACTTTATTTTTGGAAATAACAGTAATGGATAACAACAATAGCATCACAATCCACATACTGTGATCATTAGACAACGGCGGTTCAAGATTCATTAATGTCCATGGGAAAAGCATATACAGTACACTAATATATCCGATTACTGCCGGTGCTCCAAACGGAGTCGACTTTGTCATGATTACAAACTCATAATATCCAATAAGAGCCATCACCACCAGCAGGCCATGATAAGCATAGCCACCGAGCAGGCAAAGCCCTAAGTAGAGTGTTCCGGCTACAATGCCAGTGATTATCCGCTCTTTCACAATCCATCCTCCATCCGAACAAATGGATATCCCCTGCCATTGCAGAGATTCCCATTCATTTCAAACCACCATATCTACGAGTTCTACGCTGGTATTCTACTACCGCTTCGATCATATGTTGCTTGCCAAACTCTGGCCAAAAAATAGGAGTAAACCACAATTCTGTATAGGCAAGTTGCCACAACATAAAATTACTCAGGCGAAGTTCTCCGCTTGTTCGTATAAGTAAATCAGGATCAGGCATCCCTGACGATTGCAAAACACGCTCAAAACTTTCAGAAGTGATATCTTCTATACGCATTGTACCGTTTTGTACCGCTTGTGCTACTTCTTTAACACCTTCAGTAATTTCATCACGACCTCCATAATTCAGAGCAAATGTAAGTACCAGCCCTGTATTATTAGCAGTATCGCGAATCGCTTTTTCCAAAGGCTCTATCGTATGAGGAGGCAATACCTCTTTGTGTCCCATCAAACGAATCTGTACATTTTTTTCAATCAATTCATCCAATTCAGATACTATAAATTCACCAGGAAGTTTCATCAAAAAGTCAACTTCCTCTTTGGGTCTTTTCCAATTTTCAGTAGAGAAAGCATACATGGTTAAATATTGAACTCCCAAGTCATCCGCAGCAATTGTGGCACGCTTTACAGCCTTCATACCATTTTGATGACCCATTACACGCGGTAATCCCAAACTTTTCGCCCATCGTCCATTGCCATCCATAATGATAGCGATATGCTTTGGAATATTATCTTGCGAAAGCTCGGCGGAAACCTGTAGCTCTTCCTTTTTCCACCACGAGCGAACACGCTTGAGCATCACTTTTCCTCCATGCCAGTAGTGAAAAGAGACAAACCCCACCTATTCGGAGGGGTCGTAAGTCTCTTACACTTCCATAATCTCTTTTTCTTTTGAAGCAAGTACATTGTCGACTTCCGCAATGAATTTGTCCGTAAGTTTTTGAACATCTTCTTGGTGACGACGTGATTCGTCCTCAGAGATATCTGTTTTTTCTAGCTTTTTGATATCTTCATTTGCATCACGACGAATATTACGAACCGCAACTTTAGATTCTTCGCCAAACTTTTTAGTTAATTTCACTAATTCAGAACGACGTTCTTCTGTCAAAGCAGGAATACTCAAGCGTACGATGTTACCATCGTTAGCAGGTGTAAGACCCAAATCTGACTTCATAATCGCACGTTCAATATCAGCTAAAGAAGATTTATCCCAAGGCTGAATAATCAATGTACGAGAATCTGGAGTACTGATATTAGCCAATTGATTAAGAGGTGTCAAAGCACCATAATATTCAACTTGTACGCGATCTAAAATAGAAGATGAAGCGCGTCCAGCACGAAGCGTGGATAGATCACGACTTAACGCTTGAATCGCTTTTTCCATGCGTTCTTCTGCACTTTTTTTGATTGATTGAGGCATTAATCTACACTCCCTTTGACGATCGTCCCGATCTTCTCGCCGAGCACGACCCGTTTGATGTTTCCTTCTTCGGTAATCGCAAACACGATGAGTGGAATATTGTTATCCATACATAACGATGAAGCTGTAGAGTCCATTACACCTAGATTTTGGTTCAAGATATCCAGGTATGTAAGCTGTTCGAATTTTTGAGCATTTTCATCTTTAAATGGATCTGCTGAGTAAACGCCATCCACTTTGTTTTTCGCCATCAAAATAACTTCTGCTTCGATTTCAGCAGCACGTAAAGCAGCTGTTGTATCTGTAGAGAAGAAAGGATTACCCGTACCCGCTGCGAAAATAACGACACGACCTTTTTCTAAGTGACGAATAGCTCTTCTGCGAATATAGGGTTCTGCGATTTGTTGCATTGCAATAGAAGTCTGCACACGAGTAGGAACTTCAATTTGCTCTAATGCATCTTGCAAAGCTAAAGAATTCATTACAGTAGCAAGCATACCCATATAATCGGCTGTCGCGCGGTCAATACCATTTGCGCTACCCGCGATTCCCCGCCAGATGTTGCCTCCTCCACATACAATCGCAACTTCTACACCCAACGCGACGACTTCTTTGATCTGATTGGCAATTGAGACGATTGTATCGGCATCAATACCGTATCCGTTTTGACCCGATAATGATTCACCGCTGACTTTCAAGACAACTCTTTTAAATACAGGTTTATTCAATTGTATACCCTCCACTTTGTGAAAATTAGTCCTGATGGTAATAAAGCCGGATAGGGCGCTAATACTGCCTGTTCCGGCTCTGCCATGAGGTTCTCGGAATGATAAGATTTTACAAAAGAAGGAACACAGTCTGTGTCCCTTCCTTCTGTTCTATTCTTAAATCGTGTTCCGGTTATTGTAAATCGCTTTGTCGCTAGTCGCGATTATTGATTTACTTGTGCCATAACTTCTTCAACAAAGTTGTCTTGTTTTTTCTCAAGACCTTCACCTAGTTCATAACGAACGAAGCGACGGATTGAAATATTTTCACCGATTGTGCTGATTTTTTCATTCAACAATTGATCGATTGTTTTATCAGGGTTTTTAACGAAAGTTTGCTCCATCAAGCAATACTCTTCATAGTATTTACCGATGCGGCCTTCAACCATTTTTTCAACGATTTTTTCTGGTTTGCCTTCGTTTAACGCTTGAGCTTTCAAAATTTCTTTTTCTTTCTCAAGAGCTTCTGTAGGAACTTCTTCACGACGAACATACAATGGGCTAGCTGCTGCGATTTGCATAGCGATATCGCGTGCAAACTCTTTAAATTGGTCTGTTTTACCAACAAAGTCAGTTTCACAGTTGATTTCTACCAATACGCCGATACGACCACCAGCGTGGATGTAAGATTCAACTACGCCTTCTGTTGCAGCGCGTCCAGCTTTACCAGCTGCTGCAGAAAGACCTTTTTCACGAAGTACGTCTACTGCTTTAGCGATATCACCATTTGTTTCTTCAAGCGCTTTTTTACAATCTAACATTCCTGCGCCTGTTTTTTCACGAAGTTCTTTTACTGCGCTAGCATTAACTGCCATTGTTGTAACCTCCATATAATTAAAAATTTAGTTTTTTTATACATCATCTTAAAAAAAGGGCAGTGAGAGGTTATCCACCTGCCAACCACCCTTTTTATTTTGTCATTCATTTAAAGACAATATGAATAGAAACAATTATGCAGTTTGCTCGCCTTGGTTAGCTTCAACCACAGCATCAGCCATTTTTCCAGTCAACAATTTAACAGCGCGAATCGCGTCATCATTACCAGGAATAACATAATCGATTTCGTCTGGATCACAGTTAGTATCAACGATACCTACGATTGGAATACCCAATTTACGTGCTTCTGCAACAGCGATACGCTCTTTACGAGGATCGATGATGAACAACGCGCTAGGCAAACCTTTCATGTTTTTGATACCGCCCAAGAATTTCTCAAGACGATCTTTTTCTTTGCGAAGCAAGATTACTTCTTTTTTAGGAAGAACTTCGAAAGTACCGTCTTCTTCCCATTTTTCCAACTCTTTCAAACGATTGATACGTTTTTTGATCGTTTCAAAGTTAGTTAGAGTTCCACCCAACCAACGTTGGTTGATGTAGAATTGACCAGAACGCTCAGCTTCTTCTTTAACAGAATCTTGAGCTTGTTTTTTCGTACCAACGAACAATACTGTACCGCCGTCAGCAGCGATGGATTTTACAAAGTTGTAAGCTTCGTCAACTTTTTTCACTGTTTTTTGCAAATCAATGATGTAAATTCCGTTTCTTTCTGTAAAAATGTAACGATCCATTTTCGGGTTCCAACGACGTGTTTGGTGACCGAAGTGTACGCCAGCTTCTAAAAGCTGTTTCATGGAAATAACTGCCATATCCATGTACCTCCTATTATTTTGGTTTTTTGTGTGCCTCCGCAAACGTCAACTTTCGGTAAAACTTTTCGTCTGAAAAGCACCTTTACCTGAAATCAGAATGCGTGTGTTTTAACACCATTAGTTAATATATCACATCAAATAGCTATTGCGCAACACCCAAATTGATCATTATGTATATGGGATCATATTCAGACGTGAAGCCGTCTTAATAATGCAGTAATCACATTATTGAGACGGCTCATGTGTAATCTTATCAATAATCGAATCCAGATCTTCACCCGCATTTAGCGTAAAAGTACCAACCTGTAATTTAGTATTGGCTTTGAGTTCTGAAACACGATTCACAAATTCTTTTTGACTGTTGATCACACCTTCTGTTTTTAAATTATAAGCGATATCATTAAGCATTTCTCCGCTTGTAATCTTAAAAGTAGTTGGTGTATTCGGTTGTGCCGGAGAACTTGGATTACTTGTTTTAGGCGTTGTTGAATTAGTGGTCGTTTTGGTTTCTTTAGACTCTGGTGTTGTCGGATCTTCTGGCGTCGTCGGTTGCTCACTGGTCGGTTCTTTTGTAGTAGACTGACCGTTCGCTTTTTCCTTCGCCTGTTTGGCTGCTTCTTCTTTTTGCTTTTCTTCTTGTTGCAACTGTTTCCACTCGTCGCTACTATAGACTTTCTCTGTTGAAGCATACACCTGCATATTTTGAGCTTGAGCCGCTTCTCGAATCTGCTCAGCTGTTAGCTGTGTACCATCAAGCATCGTTTGTCCTTTGCCAATATTGAAAAGTTGAAGCAATACAGCACCAATAATAATTCCTATTCCTATCCCAATCATCAAAGAACGGTTTTTAATCACGTATGATCCTCCTGTTTGGCCAACTGCAAAATCAATTGAACTTCGCCACGTTGTAAACCTACCGTTTTGGCTATTGTATCAATTGACTTCCCATTTTTGTAAAGGGCAAACAGTTCTTGATAGCGATCCTGAATACGTTCTGTCGTATCTGCTTGCTGTTCTACAATTGGCTCACTATGCTCTTGCGCCATTCGCGCAGCTGACTCTCGTAACGCATCTCCTTGCGTTCCTGTGCCCTGTGATGGCATATAAGAAGGATTCTGCGTAGGAGGTATCGGCTGAGCAACAGGTTGCATTATAACAGGATCTGGCTTTTGTTCTAACTGTATCAAACGTTGTCTCATTTCGGTTAACTGCTCTTGCAGCGCTAATTGCTTCGCTGTAGACTCTTGTTTGATTTTGGAGACTAGATCAATAATCTCTTCGTTCTCTTTCTCGATCTCGGCCATATAATGTTCCAATGTATCCTCTACTTTATCCACAGTAGCCATAGACTGAGCGGTAGCTGCCACATTACGAGCTTTGGGTAACAAAAATCCATATACAATCGCGACTGCCCCGATCAGAACAATATATATCCATCCTGGCAAATTCATTCAACTCACTTTTTATGTGGTTTACATTTTTAGAAAGACAAATCGATATTCTTGCCTTTGTAAGGATGTTCCGCTGGCGTAGCTTCAGGAGTAGGGTGTTCGTCTGATTGATGCTCGCTCGCCGTATGATGATGTTCTCCAGCTTCTCCATCATGAATAAAGTTGGAAGACGACTCGCTTACTTCTCCACTACGGTTACGCATACGCTCTGTATGCTCATTTATTTGCTCGGCCAGTAAAGTCTGATCAATCGCTGGACGCAACAAGTGCGCTTGTTGAATTTTACTCACTTCACTGGTTCTAGGAATAGCAATTTGCAATTCAATATTTCGCATACTCATTTCAAACACCCCACCTTATGGTCAATTAATGGTTGGAAACCATCACAATATCACCATCATCATATGTGAAGCTAACACGTTCAGAGGTATCCTTAATATATTTGGTATATCGACCGATCACAACTTTGGAACCGCCAAAAATCGTATGAATCACTTCAACTTTGGCTTTTGCTGATTCTTCAAGTGTTCTTTCAATTTCCCAAATACTTTCTTTGATTTCATCATGTTCACGCAGTTGGCTTTTTTTAGTCGCCGATAATTTAATACGCAAAGCCAATTTGTCTGAACCTAGTTGTCCAGCAGAAGCAAGCTGATCGAGTAAATGAAGTGCTTTCTCTGTTTTTTCCAAATTTTCCACATGCGTTTTTAATTCTTTACGCAACACACCTAATTGATTGCGTAGTTCAGGCAATACGCCTACTTCAATATCCGTTACTGTAAAGCTCGTATTACCAATGGTTCGCGCAACAACTGTTTCACCTGCTTGTAATTGTCCACCTACAATTAACCCTTTAGGTCCATTACAGAAAATACTTTTACCAGCACGCACGTTAGAATGCATAATACTTTGAGAAACAATTACCGCTTCACCAGCTTCTACATTTCCATCCTGGATAAATGAACTTTTGACATTGACGGCTGCTTTGACCAGACCTTTATGATAACCGATCACTCCGCCTGTGATTTCAATTGAACCACCAGCTTCTAGCTCTGCGCCTTCTACACCGCCAACAATTCTAATATCTCCAGATGCTTTAACGCGAAAATTAGATAACACATTACCACGAATAACGACTGTTCCTACAAAGTCGATATTACCTGTATGGTAATCTATATCTCCGTTAACTTCATACACAGGAAATACATTAATTTTACTTTTTTCGGTTAAAGATATCATACCATCCAAAGCAGCATATATAACGGTATGTTCAGGATTTAATACAATATTTTTACCTACTTTAAATCGAGCTTCTTTACCTGCTTTGTAAGGAATAGGTTCTCCTGTAACAGATATTCCATCTTGCCCTGGTAAAGGATCGATTTTTTTACCGATCATTTGTCCTTTACGAACATTGTTCAGTTGTACTAATTCTTTGTAGTCTACTTTACCATCTTGAGTTTCGAGTGGTCTTCTACCAACATCATCAAATGATACGGTATATTCAATTCTTCCATCTATTCCATTCACTGGCTTTTGTCCTTGAGCAACGATCACTTTGTCCAAAGTATAAGCTTCAGGATTGCTAGAAATTTGTTGTAAGATGATTGAATCAATTCCATTACTCAAGCCTTGCGTACGCAAAAATCCCTCCAGTTGTTCGGCTGTGCATTCAAATTCTTGATCAAACTTAGTAAATTCAAGATAGGCGACAGATTTATCATCAGAAAAAATAACTTTTAAATACGGGTCTATTGCTAATTGAGAGGTCACGCCTAATTCACCCTTTCATACAAGTAGCGGCGTCTCACATGTCTTGCATTAATAGACCTTTTTGCTTATCCAGTGCTCCACGTAATCGTAGAATAGCTTTGGAATGAAGTTGAGAGATTCGTGATGGTGATAATGACATGACTTCAGCAATCTCACTGAGTGATAGGTCTTCATAATAAAGTAGTGATACAACCGTTCTCTCTTTATCGGTAAGCTTTTCAATACCTTTCATAAGCGATTCTTTAAGTACAAAATCGTTTACAGTACGATCTGGATTTTTGGCTTTCTCATCTACGATCAAAGACATTCTTGTTTCAGACTCTTCTTCACGAATAGGATCTTCCAATGAAGTAATCGTCATAACCGCTACGTCTTGAAGCATATTTTGAAAGTCTTTTTCTGTAATATCCAAATAGTTACTAATTTCTGCATCCGATACAGAACGTAGATATTTTTGTTCCAATTGCTGATAGGCGTCTTCAATTTTGCGCGCTTTCTCACGTACCGATCTTGGAACCCAATCTCCTTGACGAAGACCATCCAATATCGCACCACGTACTCTCCAAGAAGCATATGTTTCAAATTGAAGTCCACGTTTATAATCAAACTTTTCAATTGCATCAATTAAACCCATAACTCCATTACTCATCAGATCATCTTTAGAGACATTTTTGGGTAATCCAATTGCAAGGCGGCTGGAAACATATTCAACGGTGCCATAGTAGTTTTCAATTAGCTTCTTCTTGGCTTCGACGTTTCCATACTCCTTCCACTGTACCCACAACTCTGAATGATTTAGATGGGTTGCTTTTTGCTCGCTCAATTGCTTTCACCCTCCTTACTTTTGTGTCAGGTGACGAACAGCCTTCGCCATTTCCTCCGGATCTTGTTGCTTGGTTGAAACCAGTTTGGGTGGATTAAGAGGAGCAAAGCTATCCTTTTCCACTGTGTCTGTTGGTTTCGGTGTTAGTAAGTCACTTAATTCCTGATCTTGATCAGGTGTGACTACATCAAATTGGCTGCCTCTATTTGGATCATCTGCGGAAACAGAAGTTGATTCATTTCCCGAAGAAGTAGGGCTAGAAGGCTTATTCGATGTTGCGCTTGCAGGATTGGCTAGAATCCCTAAAACAAAGCGCAACACGAATGCCAAGAAAAACCATAATGCGAATCCTAAAACCCCTCTAAATAAACTCGTGGTCCATAAATTGTTTTCGATAGAAGCAAAAAAAGTAATCAAAAAACCGATAAAGCCTAACCAGAGATTAATTTTAATATTCCCTACCATAGGCTATAATTCCTTCTTACCCATTTGTACACTTCTTATGAACAAAATCCCAGAAATACAATCCATCTCTATGGTTCGTCCGTAATTAGCGCCAGTGTCCTCTGCTAACAATGGAATTTTGTACTCTTCTAAAAACAATTTACATGCTTCCACATTACGAGGACCAATTCGCATGTGATCACCACCACTAGAAAAATTAAACATTTGAGCACCACCAGCCATTTTGGCAACCAATCGTGAGCGTGAAGCGCCAAGCTCAGTCATTTTGCGAACTAATTCTGGAAGTGCAGTATCTGCGTATTTTGCTATATTCAATTGTCCGTCTCTAGCAATATCCGATGAAGGAAGCATCACATGAGCCATCCCTGCAAGTTGAATGTTTTTGTCATATAGCGTTAGGCCCACACAAGAACCAAGTCCCGTCGTTCGAATAATTCCGGATGTTTTCACGACGTTTAAATCCGCCATACCCACTTTAACAATGTTTTGCTCTTCAATCATCAGTCAATGGAACTCCTAATGATTTGAAAATTTTATCAAAAGATTCAGGGTCCGGAATCAAGAAAAACTGCCCTTCCACTTCTTCTTTTCCTTCTAAAAATGTAGTATCGATCAACAACGCATCGTCACCCATTTCTCCGAATTGGATCAGACCGTAGTTCAAAATTGCGCCTGCCATATCCATTGCGAGTCCAGGCACTGTAGGTGTCATTGAAAGTTTGGTAAAGTCTGCTAATGAAGATAAATACGAACCTGCCAAAATATTTCCAATTTCTGAAAGTGCAGATTGTTCCATCTCATTAAAAAATTCTTCATCGCTGGCTTCAATCCCTGCTAAACGATGAAGCAATCCTTTACCTGCTTCAGGAGTTAGAATAAAAAACAAATTGCCCGGTGCTTCACCTTCTACACGAAAGAAAACAGCAAGAACGATTTGTTCAGGTCCGCCAACTTTATCAGCGATTTTTTCAAAAGGTAGAATTTGAACTTTCGGTACTGCCATATCAATCGGTTTATCTAAAAGCTGGGAAAGGGCAGTGGCTGCATTGCCTGCCCCTATATTTCCCACTTCTTTTAGAACATCCATTTTGAACCCTTCAAGATTACCAAAAAGGTTCATAAGCTTAATCCTCGATATTTTCTAGTTGACTGACTTCGCTTCGGTTCAAGACTTCAGCAAGGTTAAGCATAATCAGCAGCCGTTCTTCGTCCAGCTTAGCAACTCCATCAAGATATCTTGCTTTCACTCCGCCTACAACTTCTGGCGGTTTCTCAATACGTCCGCGATCTAAATCTACTACATCGTTAGCTGAATCTACAATAAATCCAACTTGAGTTGTATCTACCTCTACGATGATAATACGTGTTTGATCGTTATATTCATTTTCTGGAAGGTTAAAACGACCACGAAGATCGATAACTGGAATAACCACACCACGTAAATTAATAACACCTTTTACAAAATCAAATGTTTTAGGTACACGCGTAATAGGTAACATACGCTCAATCGTTTGTACTTTATCTACTTCAATACCGTATTCTTCTTTTGCAAGTTTGAAAACAATAACTTTTATATCTTCTGCCATGGTAAATCCTCCTTGTTATAAACTACATCACTTGATAAATGCATTCGGATCAATAATCAAAGCCACTTGGCCGTCTCCAAGAATCGTTGCTCCTGAAACGCCTTGAATATCTGGAAGATATTTGCCCAAGCTTTTCAGAACGATTTCGTTTTGACCAATGAAGTTCTCAACAGCTAGTGCTGCTAGTTTGTCACCTTTACGGATTACAACAATCTCTGTTTCTTCCTCTTCACGCTCATCAAAGTCTGGAACTTCGAATACACGACTTAGTGAAAGTAACGGAATATGCGTTTCACGATAAGGAATCAATTGACTACCATGCAAATCACGTACCTGTTTGGATTTGATAATGCCTGTTTCCACAATCGAAGTTAATGGAATCGCATATTTCTCCGAACCTACGCGGATCAACATTGCTGAAATAATGGACAATGTGAGTGGTAGTTGTACAGAGAACTTGGTTCCTTTACCTGGTGTGGAGTATACCGTTACATGTCCACCAAGTGATGAAATTTTGGATTTAACCACGTCTAGACCTACACCGCGTCCAGAAATATCAGAGATAACTTCTGCTGTACTGAATCCTGGTGCAAAAAGAAGTTGGTATACTTCTTCATCTTTCATTGTGACCGATTGCTCTTGAGTCACAACACCTTTTTTAATTGCGCTTTGAAGAATCTTATCGCGGTAAATCCCACGTCCATCATCTTCAATTTCGATAAATACATGATTACCACTATGGAATGCGCTTAGTTTGACTACACCGGTCTCGTCTTTACCTGCTGCAATACGATCTGCAATTGGCTCAACACCATGGTCAACTGAGTTACGCAATAAATGCACCAGTGGATCACCGATTTCGTCGATAACTGTGCGGTCTAGCTCGGTTTCAGCACCTGTGATAATCAAGTCTAGTTTTTTGTCTAATGATTTGGCCAAATCACGTACCATACGAGGGAAACGGTTAAACACTGTGTCTACCGGAACCATTCTCAATTTCAGTACGATATTTTGCAAATCACTACTTACACGTCCCATATGCTCGACAGCATCTGTTAATGCAGGTACTTTCACTTCACTAGCCAATTGCTCTAAACGTACACGGTCAATTAGCAATTCGCTGAATAAGTTCATAAGAACATCTAGGCGATCGATATCTACGCGAATTGTGCGAGATGGAGCAGCAACTGGAGATTTCGCAGCTGCTTTTGCTTGTGGTGGTGCTACTACTGCTTTATCTTCTACTACAGGAGCTGAAGTGGAAGGTGTAGCTTCTAAAGATACTGTTTCAGCAGCAATTGGAGATGATTGATTTGCTGGAGCAGACATTTCTTTCAAAGATTCTGCATCCAAACGTGTCATCGTTACATTCTCAATCTCAGATACGCCCAGAATCATCGTTTTAAGTTCATCTTGATCTTTTTGCGTAATGTAATACAGAGAGAAGCTACGATCGAATTTGTCTTGTTCGATATCTTGTGTAGACGGTTCGGATTTGATGACTTCACCGAAACGCTCTAACATATCGAATACCATGTATGCGCGAACCGCTTTTAATTGACAATCTTCACGAATAAAAACTTCAACGTAAAGTGCTTGATGACCTTCAGACATCGATTGTTCAATAACAGATTGCTGGAACTCATCCAATTGGATTCCTTTGCTCTCTTGAACAACTTCAGCATCAGCAGTTACAGCAGACGGTGTTGGCGTAGCAGCTACAGTTGCTGCCGGTGCAGCAGGTGTCATTTCTCCGCGTACAATCGCTTGCAGAGATTCCACGATTGCTGTTACATCCGCTTTACCTTCTCCACCTTGTGTAATGTCTTGAACCATGGATTCCAAAGCATCTAGACTTTTAAATAATGTATCGAAAATAAATTCTTGCATGGCTAATTTTTCATTACGTACCAAATCAAGTACATTTTCCATTTGGTGCGTCAATGCTGCTAAATCTTCAAATCCCATTGTTGCAGCCATACCTTTAAGCGTATGTGCTGAACGGAAAATAACTTGGACAATCCCAAGGTCAGCCGGGCTGCTTTCCAATTCCAGCATTTTTTCATTCAACGATTGTAGATGATCGTTCGACTCATCAATAAACATGTTTAAATATTGATTCATGTCCACCGTGAGACACCTCCTCCATAAGATAGCATATAGCTTGTTGTAAACTATTTAACGATTTGTATAAGTTTAGGCGCAATTTCTGGCAGTGGGAGCAGATGATTTACACATCCGAGCTCTACAGCCGACCGCGGCATTCCGTACACTACACAGGTATCTTCGTTTTCTGCGATGGTAGAGTTTATACCGCTATCATATAAATTTTTCATTTCTCTTGCGCCATCGCTTCCCATACCGGTCATTAGTACAGCATGACGCTGTAGATCGGTAAAAGGTTGGATAGAGGCAAAAAGCGTATCCACTGAAGGGCGATGTCCATTGCGTGGTGGTTCTTGAGAAAGCTGTATTCGGTAACTTCCTTGGCTACGAGTGACTGTCATATGATAGCCACCAGGAGCAATATAAGCTGTACCTGCTTGAAGAACCATTCCCTGTTCTGCTTCAACCACAGTAATACGACTTAAACTGTTCAAACGCTGTGCCAGAGATCGTGTAAAATTCGGCGGCATATGCTGAACAATCACAATCGGAGCCGGGAAGTTAGCCGGAATATTTTCTAGTAAGCTTTTAAGCGCCCTAGGACCGCCGGTAGAGCATCCAACTGCTACCAGTTGACGCCAAGGAGCTGTGTTACGTTCAACGGCTGCTGGGCGATTTAACGCAGGCGTAGCCGTTGGTGGTGAAGAAGGTGCTACTGGTTTTTCGATTTCTTTTTTGAAAACAGGTGCTACCGGCGGAGTAATAACCGGTTTTGTTCGTTTTGGTTCTTCTTCGCGCACAGGTTTAGTTGGAAGTTCCGGTTGCTTTTTAGCCGGAGTTCCAGTAACAAAAGATGGCTTGGACACAGGACGTGTATCAGCGGGCTTAGGAGCTACTGAACGTTTATCTTGCGCTGTTTTATCTGTTGATACTTCTGGACGTGAAGGACGTACATTTGTGTTTGGAGTCTGTGGTGCCGGTTTGACCTGAAAGCGCTCTGGACGACCTTGATCCAGACGTTTGTCAGCGTCGCGTTTTAATAGTTTTTTCTCAGAAGGTGCTGCCTGAGGCTCTGTGGAAGGTTGTTGACCTTCTTCGCGCAGCTCTTGACTGTCTTGCAGATATGGCGACGGAGCAACGTCAGCCGCCATGTTTTTTTGTTCAGCCCGTTTGCGGTTTCTTTCCAGTGCATGAACAGCGGTATGAAGTTGTCTGCGTAATTGTTGCCCAACTTCTTCGATATCTTGCGAATTACTGACCGAAGGCTTACGGATAAAGTCAAAAGCTCCGTTCTCCAACGCCATAATTGTTTCTCGCATACCCTGTTCATTAATGCCTGATAACATAATTATCGGCAGAGGACGCTGAGACATTATAATTTTTAGTGCTTCCAGACCATTCATTTCTGGCATTTCTACATCCATTGTAACAACATCGGGTTTAAGTTCGACTACTTTTTTAGCAGCTTCACGCCCGTTATTTGCAGTATCTATTACTTGAAACAGAGGATCTGTCTCAATTAAATCTGAAATGATTTTTCTCATAAAAGGAGAATCGTCAACAACTAATATTTTATAAGTTGCCATTATCAGCACCTCTGTTCCCTACAGAATCATTTAGTCCGTTTGAGCCATTTTTGCATAAATCCTTTGATTCCTGTTAAGGTTCCTTCTGAACTTGCATTTGGTGCAACCATGTAGCGTTGAGCCAACTGTTGAATGTCTTTAGAAGCAAGACATCCTGGAGAGTAAATTGAAAAAGGAACTTGTTTTTTTACGGATTGACTAACATGAGAATCGTCACTTACAAATCCCAAAAGCGGAATTTCCAAGTTCAGAAAGCGGCTAGTAACCAATCTAATTTTGTCTGATGTTTGTACGGCTTCTTTTTCATTTTCAGCCCGGTTTACTACTAGTTTGAAAGACACATCTTCTTCCATACCATGCACCACTTTAATCAAAGCATAAGCATCTGTAATCGAAGTTGGTTCTGGAGTAGTCACTACTATACATTCGTCAGCTGACATAATAAATTGTAGTGTTTCTTTTGATAAACCTGCGCCGGTGTCAAACAAAATGTAATCCATGTCTGTGGCGACTTTCTGAATCTGATCTGTAAAATAGATCAAATCTTTATCAGATAAAGAGAACAATGAAGACAGTCCAGACCCACCTGCAATATAAGGTAATGATCCTGCTCCCTTTTCAATAATCTCGTTGATCTGTTTCTCTCCGCTAAGCAGATGAGATAAATTGAATTTAGATCGCACACCCATCAGTACATCGATATTCGCCATTCCAATATCGGCATCAAATACCAGTACTTTCCGCCCTAGTCGCTGAAGTGCAAGCGCAAAATTAAGCGTGAAATTCGATTTCCCTACTCCACCTTTACCGCTAGTGATTGTAATAAACTTCGCACTGCGTGGTTCTGTTTGAGGAGGTTGCACCGTTTTAGACGACATCAAATTTCTTAATGATTGGGCTTGATCCATCATGGCAATATCTCTCCAAGTAATAGATTAGCGAGAAAATCTGGACTTGGCATCAACAGATCGTCAGGTACATTTTGTCCATTGGTCATATATGATAGACGTAATGGATATTCCTGAAGAAGATTGAATAATGCACCATAGCTTCCTGTTTCATCTGCTTTGGTGAAGATCACTTTGTCCAATGGGTATTTGCTGAAATGTTCTGTGATCGTTCTCATATCTTCCGTTTTGGAAGTAAACGATAACACTAGATACGTCTCACTATTTTCCAAAGGAGCCAACAAACTTTGTAATTCAGAAACAAGTAATTCGTTACGGTAGTTACGTCCTGCCGTATCCATTAGAATCAGATCACATTCAGCTAAACGTTGTAGTGAGCGCTGCAAATCTCCGGGAGATTGAACCACTTCTAAAGGAACACCTAAAATAGAAGCATAGGTTCTAAGCTGCTCTACTGCCGAGATACGATATGTATCCGAAGTAATAAAACCTACTTTACGTTTATATTTGAATAACTGTTCAGCAGCCAACTTTGCAATTGTAGTCGTCTTACCTACTCCCGTAGGACCTGCGACGTATACAATTTTGGTAGAAGTGTTGATGCCTCCACCGATGCGTGATTGCGTAAACTGTTCGATCTGAAATTTCATTGCTGCTTTGGCATCTACCGTAGTAATTAATTCAGGCGCTGGAAATTGCCCCATCGCTTCGCTTAACCACGTATCTAGCAGTTCTTGTTGAATGCCTTGTTTCTTTAAACGATCTGCGATTTCGATCAATGATTCAGGTAATGCTTCCATTTCTTTTTCGCGGCTCAATTCAGCCATCATTTTTTTCATTTCACGCAATTCTTCAAACAACTTCTCTTGTTGAAGTCCATCTGCTGACCCATTATATTCTGAGACGCGATGTACAGATTCCTCAGGTACTAAAGGAATATGCTGTAAAGTTGGTTGCGGAATCTCCGGTACCGATGGATTAAATGATGGAGCTGGTGCTGAAGAAGCTACCGAGTTACCTTCTGCTGACTGGGTTGGTTCTCCAGCAAGTGCTTGGCGCATCGATTCAGCAAAAGCTTCGCTTGATTTGCGATAAGCATCCGGTACTACACGTTTAGGTACAGCAGAGGCAGCCGGAATAATCGTTTCTGGCTGCGCTTTGACTGGTTCAGAAGCTTGCTCTTTTTCTACTGCGGCAATGACTTCAATCTTTTTCTTCTGAAACATTCCTAGAAAACCACCGGTTTTTAGCTCTTTTGTACTTAAAATTACAGCATCGCTACCAAGATCAGTTCGAATTTTTAACATCGCATCGGGCATTGTATCAACGATATATCGTTTTACCCTCATAAGTTCACCACCCCGACACTTTGAATTTCAACGTTAGGTTCAAGTTCACTGTAAGAAAGAACCGGAATATCCTGCATCGTGCGTTCAATCACTTGACGCAGATACATGCGTATAGCTGGCGAAGTCAAAACGATCGGTTGTTGTCCCATTTGTAACAGTCGATTTACTTGTTCGTTCATCTTCTGATACATCGATTGAGTCGATACCGGATCAAGTGCCAGATAACTTCCTTGTTCAGATTGCTGTACACTTTCGGCAATCTTTTTCTCCAGATTAGGTCCTACTGTAATCACACGTAGTGTTTCACCCTGGCTTGTAAATTGCTGCGTAATTTGTCGGGATAGAGCTTGACGTACATATTCAGTTAATACATCTGGATCTTTGGTATATGTTCCATAATCGGCAAGTGTCTCGAATATTGTAACCATATCCCGAATAGAAATTTTTTCTCTTAGCAATTTAACGAATACTTTTTGCACATCCCCTACTGCTAACACAGAAGGAATCAAGTCATCTACAAGTACAGGATAGTTCTCACGTAAGTTGTCAATAAGCGCTCTTGTTTCTTGACGACCCAGTAATTCGTGACAATGTTTTTTGATTAATTCTGTCAAATGCGTAGCTACTACAGAAGGTGGATCAACAACGGTATACCCTGATAACTCAGCGCGTTCTTTTGTTAATTCATCTATCCATAATGCAGGCAATCCAAAAGCTGGTTCTAAAGTCTCTATACCCGTAATCGAATCATCATCAAACCCAGGACTCATAGCGAGATAGTGATTTAGTAGTAATTCACCACCACCTACAACATTTCCTTTAATTTTGATGACATATTCGTTCGGTTTTAATTGAATATTATCCCGAATACGGATAACAGGTACCACAAGACCTAGTTCTAGCGCACATTGACGACGAATCATAATAATACGGTCTAATAAATCTCCGCCCTGTTGCGTATCTGCAAGAGGAATCAAACCATATCCAAATTCAAATTCGATTGGATCAATCTGCAATAAATTGATAACACTTTCTGGACTACGTACTTCTTCAATCTGCTGTTCTTCTTGTTGCTGTTCTGCTTCGACCACTTTTTGATCCAGATTCGACTGCATCTTCCGAGCAGCAAATACTAACAGAATAGCTAGAGGGAATGTTGTAATAAAGTGAATCGGTGTAAAAATACCTAACAGTGTAATTACGCCTGCTACGATATATAACAATTTGGGATATGAGAATAGTTGTGAAGTGATATCATCTGCTAAGTTACCCTCAGAAGAAGCACGGGTTACAATCAGACCAGCAGCTGTGGAAATAAGCAATGCTGGAATCTGGCTCACGAGACCATCACCAATTGTTAAAACAGAATACGTTGAAAGTGCATCAGCGAATGCCATTCCGTGAACAGTCATCCCGATAATAAATCCACCAATTAGATTAATTAAGAGGATGATAATACTCGCAATAGCATCCCCTTTAACAAATTTACTCGCACCATCCATAGCTCCGTAGAAATCGGCTTCACGTTCGATTTTGCTACGACGTTCTCTCGCTTGATGTTCATTGATAAGACCTGCGTTCAAATCAGCATCAATACTCATCTGCTTACCAGGCATAGCATCGAGTGTAAAACGGGCTCCAACTTCTGCTACCCGTTCCGAACCTTTGGTAATAACGATAAATTGTACAACCACAAGAATAAGGAAAACTACAAATCCAATAGCGATTTGTCCACCAGCGATCCAGCTACCAAATGTAGCAACAACTGAACCCGCATCCCCTTGTCCCAAAATCAATTTTGTTGTAGATATATTCAAAGCCAGCCGGAATAATGTAGTGATTAGCAACATAGCTGGGAAAATAGAAAATTCTAATGCTTCTTTCGTATTCATTGCAATTAAAAGAATAATCATTGCCAGGGAAATATTTATAATTAGCAATATATCGAGTAGCCATGTCGGGATCGGAAGAATCATCATCATAACAATTCCTATGACACCCGCAAGCACAACCAAATCTTTAGTTTTCAATGCTATCCAGCCCTCCGATCCCCTGGTTTACTTTGTTTTGCCTTTCATCTTGTACACATAAGCAAGAACTTCTGCTACCGCTTGAAACAGATCTCCAGGAATAGAATCTCCAATTTCTGATCGAGCAAACAACGCTCTTGCAAGCGGTTTGTTCTCCATCACGACAACTCCATGTTGTTTAGCTAGTTCTCTTATTCGCAGGGCGACGTAATCTTGTCCTTTTGCGATCACTTGCGGTGCAGCCATCTGACCATTGTCATATTTCAAAGCTACTGCAAAGTGAGTCGGGTTAGTGATAATAACGTCTGCATTGGGAACGTCCTGCATCATTCGCTGCATCGCCATTCGGCGTTGTCTTTCACGAATTTTCCCTTTTATCAACGGATCCCCTTCCACTTTTTTATATTCATCTTTAATATCTTGTTTGGACATCCGTATACCTTTATTGTGCTCATATCTTTGATACATATAATCAAAAATAGCAAGTACCAGTAAAGCCACCCCTACTTTGATTCCCAAGTTCATTGTTAATCCAGCTGTGTAATGAAGAATCGCTTCTACAGACATAAATGCTGTTTTGGATAATTCATGAGAAGCACCGGATAACGTCTGATAGACTAAATATCCTATTACTGAAAGTTTTAATATTGATTTTAAAAACTCAACAACCGAGCGCATAGAAGCAATATTTTTAAACCCTTTAATAGGATCAAGCTTGCTGAATTTAGGCTGTATAGGTTCTCCAACTAACAAAAATCCAACCTGTGCATAGTTGGCAACCAGAGCAAGTACGACGACTACGCCAAATACCGGTGATACTAACAACATAATTTGTATCGCATATTGACCTAGCATCTGCATAATATTAGCAACGGTAACATCTGTAGATAAACGATGTAGAAAAGAATCTGTGAATAGCCATTCAATTCGTTTCATAAAAAAACTGCTAAACATCATCAAAGAAAATAATCCACCTAGCAATACAGCAGAACCAGGTATATCCATACTTTTGGCAACTTGACCTTTTTTACGAGTTTCTTGCTTTTTCTGAGATGTTGCTTCTTCTGTTTTTTCTCCAGAAAATAATTGCAGATTGATCCGTAATCTGAATGCCAATTCACAACCTCCTTCCAAACGAAGTTTATTGTGGTCTGTTACCTACTACTTTTAAGAACGATTGCATTGCTTGAAATAATTGACCAAACAAATGTTCAAACAGATATCCAAAGCTTGGAGTTAACAGCATTAACATAAAGAGCCCAAGAATAATCTTTACAGGTACACCGATAACAAAAATGTTAAATTGCGGTGCACTACGTGCAAGAAATCCAAGTCCTACGTCTGTTAAAAACATTGCTACTACAATCGGAGCAGCCATTTGAAAAGCAATTAAAAACGAATTGCTAAATGTTCGTATCAAAAACTCACTCATCGAGCCGTCCATCATCTTACTCATAATTTCAGAATCAATCGGAATCCAGTCATAACTGTAAAGTACAGACTGAATTAAATAATGATGACCATTCATGCTCAAAAATAAAAGCATTGCAATCATATATTTCAGATTACCGAATAGAGGTGAAGAAGCACCTGTTAATGGATCAAGTACGCTAGCGATACCAAAACCTGTTTGAATATCAATAAACGCACCAGCCATTTGTATAACAGTAAACATTAAATATGCTACATATCCAAGCATCAAGCCAATCATAACTTCTCTCATCACGAGCAGAATATAAATTTCAGGGCTTTCGGATACCGTTACCGTTGTGCTTTTGATCAGATAAATCAGAAGCGAGATAAAGAATGCAATGCCTACTTTAAACGTATTTGGAACCCCTTTTGATGAAAAGACGGGTGAAACTACAAAAAAAGCAATCATTCGACAAAAAACAAGCAAAAAAACAGGAAAACTTTGCTGTAACATCTCCATAAGCAATCAGCCTAACCGACATATTTGTATAAATTGTCGAGAATATTATACGTGTAATCTACTAAAACACTCAGTATCCATGGACCGAATAGCAGAAGTGCAAGCATAACAGCCACGATTTTAGGTACAAAGGCAAGCGTTTGCTCCTGAATTTGCGTAGTCGCCTGAAAAATACTTACTAATAGACCGACTACAAGTCCAAGTACAAGCATCGGTGCGCTGACTTTGAGTACTGTATACACTGCCTGTCCCGCCATACCGATGATAAACTCCGAACTCATGATTAACCTCCCTTAATTAGGAACATCTCTAACTTCGCTAATTGAAGCTGAGTAAGAGGGACTTAACGACCAAATACCATCCGTCTACGAGAACGAACAGTAAAATTTTAAACGGTAATGAGATCATAATCGGCGGTAGCATCATCATACCCATAGCCATCAGTACACTGGCGACTACAATATCAATAACTAGAAACGGTATGAAAATCATAAAGCCCATTTGAAAAGCTGTTTTCAATTCACTGATTGCGTAAGAAGGCACCATAACCGTAAGCGGAATATCTTGAATATTGCTAGGTTTTTCTGCACCAGTGTAATTGAGGAAAAGAAGTAAATCTTTTTCACGTGTATGTTTGAACATAAATTCTTTAATCGGTATTTCAGCAGCTTTCAAAGCTTCCGTCTGTGTGATGCTACCTTTTAAATAAGGTTGAAGCGCTGTTTGATTCATTGTTGATAATACCGGCGACATTATAAAAATAGTTAAAAATAAAGCCAGCCCCACCAATACCTGGTTAGGAGGCATCTGGTTAGTCCCGAGCGACGTCCGGACAAAGCTGAGCACGATAACAATACGTGTAAAACTGGTCATTAAGACCAAAAATGCTGGCGCAACACTGATAATGGTAAGCAGCAACAGGATAGATAACGAGCTAGTTGCTGGTGCTGCATCTCCTGAGCCACTATCATTGCCGATCTGAATATCAATATTAGGTATCGGATCGGCAGTGGCAAATGCTGAACTTACAGATGTCAGACTAACGATAAAAAGCAGTACGAGCGTTATAATCAGCTTTTTTTTCATGAATCCCTCGACCGATCTGTAGAGTTTTCCTCCTTCATCAGCTCTTCCATCTTCTGTTTGCGATTTGGAATTTGGCGCAGCTTGCTTTCAAATACTTCTTGAAAAGCTTCTGTTTCGCCTAATTCCTCTTCTTGTACATCCGATTTTGGACGAAATCTTTCACTGATTTTGGAGATCAGTGGAGAAAGAATATTTTTCTGCTCCACCGCTTCTGTCTGAAATGAATTGATAATCAGCATAGCTTCTTCTGGATCAGAGATTTTATCTACTAACGTAATATCATCTCCAACACCAACTAAATATATACTGCTACCAATTTCAATAACTTGTAATGATTTATTTGGTCCCATTGCTACCCCGCCGATTGTGCGTATTGCACGACGTGATAACCAGGTTTGACTTTTGCGACCAAGAAATTTAAGCAATAAAATAATGAGCGCTATAATTACAGCCAAGACGATTATAACCCAGACTATGCTTAGGAAATAATCGCCTGTTCCTCCCATTGTGGCTGTTTCACCTGACATGGGAATAATCTCCTACACGCCAAGCGTTTTGCTAATAGCTTCGATAACGCGGTCAGCCTGGAAGGGTTTAACAATAAAATCTTTAGCTCCTGCTTGAATAGCATCAATAACCATTGCTTGTTGCCCCATCGCAGAACACATAATTACTTTTGCAGCTGCATCTAGCTTTTTAATTTCTTTAAGAGCAGCGATACCATCCATTTCAGGCATTGTGATATCCATAGTAATTAAATCAGGACGCAATTCTTTAAATTTCTCGATAGCTTGTGAGCCATCTTGTGCTTCCCCCACTACTTCATATCCGTTTTTACTCAAAATGTCTCGAATCATCATTCTCATAAAAGCTGCATCGTCCACGATAAGAATTCGGTTTGCCATTGATTTAAAATCCTCCCTAAATGATCATTATTGTATTTTTTGAATGCGGTCCCATTGGCTGATGATATCCGTAACACGAACACCAAAGTTTTCATCAATAACAACAACTTCGCCTTTGGCGATCAGTTTGTTATTTACAAGGATGTCTACTGGTTCACCTGCCAATTTGTCTAGTTCAATAATTGCGCCCTGAGACAATTCGAGGATATCTTTAATCTGCTTTTGGGTTCTACCTAATTCTACGGTTACTTTGAGCGGTATGTCCATCAATAAGTTCAAATTATTTTCATCCATGTTTGTTACTGATGGTGATTGGAAGTTTGCAAATTGAACTGGTTGAACATTAACCTCTCGTCCAGCCATACCACCGTAATGCTGTGGAGCCTGTGGTGGATAAGGCTGTGGCGGCATCGCATACCCTGGTGGATACTGCGGATACGGCGGGTATGGTGGATATGGTTGTTCAGGCGCTCCATATGGAGGCTGTTGGCCATAATCCGGTTGCATACCAGGTTGTGGCATAGCAGGCGGTGCAACGGGTTGCTGTGGAGCCTGTTGAGGTGGTACGGCAGCCGTAGGTGCTGGTGGTGCGACTGGAACTTCTGGTTCGGCTACAGTTTCTTCAACACCTCCATTAATTAATATATCTACCATATATTTAGCAAATTTGACTGTCAACAATTGCATGATTGTAGAATCAATCAAATCACCAATCAAAAGTCGGAATGAGATTTTGATTAATGTCTCATCATTAGGAAGCATGGTTACCCCTTGATCATTGCTTACATCAAGGATATCAATTCCCGGTGGTGAAATATTAACAAAGCGGTTAAAAATAGTAGACATTGAAGTTGCAGAAGAACCCATCATCTGATTCATCGCTTCTTGAACAGCACTAATATGAATCTCATTTAATTCTTCGTCTTTCGGATCTCCTTCGCCGCCTAACATCAGATCAGCGATTACCTGTGCATCTCTTGTTTGAATTACTAATGAATTGATACCTTGAAATCCATCTACATATTCAACATGAACAGCAACATGTGGTTTTGGAAATTCATTTTCAAACTCAGGACGTGTGATAATTCCTACTTGAGGAGTTGTAATATCTACTTTTTGTCCAAGTAGTGTAGATAAAGCTGTCGCTGCACTACCAAAAGTAATATTACCAATCTCACCAAGAGCATCCTGCTCCATAGGAGTCAAAAAGTCGTCTACCGTTTTGACAGACGATGACGAAGAAGTATCATCATCGCTTGCAGACTGTTTTAGCAAAGCGTCGATTTCTTCTTGTGACAAATAATCCTTACTCGTCAAAATCTTCCACTCCTTCACTCACAATTTCATCAATCTGTATAGCTACCCGGTCTTTTACAGTTCCCGGACTACCAATAAATTTAACTTTGTTACCAATTTTGATCGATAAAGCATCATGTACCGGTTTGTTTAAAGAAATCACATCGCCTATCGATAACCCGATAAACTCCTGAATAGATAAGTTTGATTCTCCCAATTCAGCAATAACAGGCAATGTAGCACGATTCACACGATGTTGTAGAGCTTCTACCTCTTCAGGAGCAGGCTCTTTTTTCTGAGAAACGAACCAGTGATGCGCAGATAGTTTGGTCATAATTGGTTCAATAACTACGTGAGGAATACATAAGTTGATCATTCCTGTAGTATCACCGATTTTGGTGCTTAGTGAGATCAAGGCTATCGTTTCATTGGGTGAGACAATCTGCATAAATTGAGGATTGGTCTCTAGTGCTTCCATTCTTGGTGAAAGATCAATAACGGTTTTCCACGCTTCTTGCAAACTATCAAATGTACGGCTGAACACTCTTTCGATAATAGTCGTTTCAATTTCTGTCAACGCATTTATTTTTGAAGGAGCGTTTCCTACACCACCAAGTAAGCGATCTAACATCGCATAAGCAATATTAGGATGAACTTCCATAACCATTCTACCTTCAAGTGGTTCAGCTTCAAAAATATTAAGTATCGTCATTTTAGGAATAGAACGAATAAATTCATCGTAAGGAAGCTGTTCTACCTGTACAACGCTAATTTGAACAAAAGTACGAAGTTGAGCAGAAAAATAGGTGGTCAGATATCTGGCAAAGTTTTCGTGAATCCTTGTCAAACTTCGAATATGATCTTTCGAAAAACGGACAGCCCGTTTAAAATCATATGCTCTAACCTTTTTCTGTGTATCTTCTTTTTTTAGTTCTTCTGCATCCATCTCACCGGAAGAAAGTGCTGCTAGAAGAGCATCTATCTCATTTTGGGATAATACATCTACCATAATCTCACCCCCCTTGCTAGTTTATTTATAATGAGAACTATCTTATTCCAAGATTAAATCGCACTCACAATAAAATTAGTAATCTCAATATCTACCACTTTACCTCCGTCTTCTGGAAGAGAACTGTTGATCAATTTAAGCAACTTATCATTAAGAGCATCTTTTCCTTTTGCTCCGTTCAAAGCATCTGGGTTCGTATCAGCAAGTGTTTTGATAATTAATGGCTTCACTTTCAAGTCTTTAATTAATTCAAAAGCTTCTTTTGTTTTGGCATCTTGAAGTTGGAATGAGAAACTCATATTGACTACATATGAAGGATCACCCAAGTTCGTTTTAATATCGTCTATTGTCGAAGAAACATCAGCAATTTCAGAAGCAGTCATTTTAGATAATGCTTCTTTTTCAGCTGCGGCAGCAGCTGCGGCACTTACTGGCTCTTTTTCTCCAAACATATTCCCCATCAAGAAATATGCGACCACACCGATTAATCCTACTGCTAATACCCCGCTAACGATCCAAGGTAGTAACTTCTTCATGATAATTCCTCCATATGCTGCACTTTAATAGTTCCTGTCAGTGTACCTATACTTTTATTGTATTCGTGGATGAGCTTGTTTAATTGATCTGCTTTTTCTAAAACGATAATTCGCTTACCTGTAGTTAATGTGACATACGTATCCGGTGTCTCTTCAATCATCTCGATCAATAGAGAGTTAAGCCACATCGGTGAGCCGTTCAATCTTGTTACAGGGATCATTTTGCCCCTCCTCAAAAAATGTCCTTATACAGCAAAAGGATGAGAAGGATAGCAATATCCTTCTCGAACCTTTAATTAATTATCGTTTCAAGTTAACGATTTCTTCAAGAATAGAGTCAGACGTTGTAATAATACGAGAGTTCGCTTGGAAACCACGTTGAGCTACGATCATTTCTGTAAATTCACTTGTCAAATCAACGTTAGACATTTCAAGCTGACCTGCTACGATTGAACCTGTACCTGTTTCAGCATTATTAGCTGTAGTCAATTCGATTGCACCATCAGTGATCGCATTTGGTGTTACACGATACAAGCTACCTCCAATTTTTTCCAAACCTTCAGGGTTAGTCACTTTAGCAACTCCCAAAGTCTGCCCAGTAGCTGTTGTACCATCAGCCAATGTATACAATAATTGACCATTTTGCTGAATAGTGAATGAAGTTGCTTCTTCTCCAACGACTACAGGAGCGCCGTCACTATCTACTACATAAGCACCATCAGAAGTTACAAGGTTACGGTTAGCATCGACGTGAAAGTCCCCTGCGCGCGTTAAATAAGGAGTTTCTTGATCTGCCGATAATTTAACAGCAAAGAATCCATCACCATCTAGACGTAAGTCTGTAGGGTTGTTTGTTGTCTGTGCACTACCTGCTAAATGAAGAGTATCGATAGAAGATACAGATGAACCCAACCCGATTTGTTGAGCATTTACACCACCGGCTGTATCTGTAGGAGCTGAAGTTCCTTTGACTGTTTGGCTCAAGATATCCTGGAACATTACACGAGATTGTTTGAAACCTACTGTATTTACATTGGCAATATTATTACCAATAACATCTAATTTTGTTTGAAAGCCTTTCATACCTGAAATTCCTGAATATAAAGATCTTAACATTGTGTTTCCTCCTATGGATGTTCAATTAGTGGGTTGAGACTGCTTCAGTCGGTCGGCAGTCTCCTGACTTTCCAGTGATGGTCCAGTCAGCAATCAAATAATTACGGCACTGTCGATTTGAGTAAAAACGTTGTCTTTCATTGATTTGCCATCCATGGCGGTAACAACGGTCCGATTGGGTACATTCACTATTAAAGCAACGCTATTCTGCATGAGTATCAGTGACTCTTTAGCACCTTTGGCAGCGGCTTTATCTATTGCTTGATTTACACTTTTCAACTGATCTGCACTAAGTTCTATTCCTCGCTGCTCTAATCGTTTAGAAGCATGATTGCTGAACTTTAGTAATTTGTTATCTAAAATATTTTGAAAGTCAGATGTTGAATTTTCGTTGTTTACGTTTTTGGTACGTCCCAGTAGACCTGAATTGAGATTAGTCGGATATAACTGACCTACTTGGATAGGACCACTCATGATGAACCTTCTTCACTAGCCGGTGTTGTTGTATCCGTTACAGGTTCTGATGTTGTCGGTGTTGCTTCTGTAGACGTACTTGCTTGTTCTCCTGAAGATGGAGTAGCTGTTTCTTCAGTAGTTGTAGTAGGCGTTGTTGCTGCTGGTTCAGTTGTTGTAGCTGGTGTTGTTGTTTCTACAGGTGCTGTTGGTGTCTCAGTTACGCCTGATGGTGGTGTTGTCGCTGGTGTTGTCGCTGGTGTAGGCGTTGTTGTATCTGTTTTGGTTGGTGTTGTCGTTGCATTTGCTGCTTCTACCATAGCAATGATACTAAGCGGAACCGCATTTTCTCCTACCTGCGCATATTGCACGCCAGCTTTGAGAACGATTGATCCTACAACTCCGGATTGATACGTTGTTGTTTTTTCACCTGTTGCACTATCGGTTTTTTCTTCAGGCCACGTGATTTTTTTACCGATCAATTGTGAAGAAGCTCCGAGTGAATTATCTACAGATGAACCTACAGAATCAATTTTTTTACCGATATTAATCAATTGTTCTAGTGAGGAGAACTGAGCCATCTGTCCGATAAATTCTGTGTTTTCCATAGGAGACATTGGATCTTGGTTTTTCAATTGAGCGACTAAGATAGTTAGAAATTGATCTTTACCTAGTTCACTTTTACTTGTCGATGCTGCTTTTTGTACATTGCCTGTTGAATAATTAGGCCACATGTTGGATGTTGATATTGCATCTGCCAATTATATTCACCTCCATTCGTTTATGCTTTCGCTACATACGTACTACCGTAATTCATAGTGCTTGATGCTGTAGCTGCTTTTGTTTCTTCGCGCCATTCTTTCAATTCACCATTCAACTCAACAGCAAGGATTGCATCGTCATTTTGTTCTTCTCTTCCGTTAGAACGTCTTCCGGATTGTTGTTGACCTGCACTAGAACCAAATCCTTGTCCGCCGTTATACATCTGTGATTGTAATGAAGAACTTTGCGTTACTTCTAGCTTTTCAACTTGAAGCCCTTGAGATTGAAGTGCTGAACGTAATTGAGACATTTGCTGATCTAACATATCTTTAGCCATATGCTTTTCAGTAATAAACTGAGCTAACACTTGACCATTTTGTATCGTAATTTTGACATCCACTTGACCCAAGTTTTCCGGGTTTAAAGAGATAGTCGCTTCAGACATTCCTTTAACTTGTTGAACGTCTAATTTATTAACGATAAATTTACTCATTTCATCTGGAAAGTTCTGAATGTTTACTGTAGTAGTTGGCACTACAACTTTAGCGGTTGGAGCAGCTTCAGCACGCATTGCAAATTGTCCTACAGTCATTACTACTGGTTCAGGTTGCTCGTCTGATTGATCAGATGTTGCAGCTTGATCTCCACTTGCATCTTTCGCAGCATTTTGAACAATGCTTTGTACTGCACCTTGTTCAGCAGCTTTTTTTGTTTCATCCACTACTGTGATCTGTGCCGCTGTATTAGCTTTGGCTTCATCTTTAGGTGCTGTGATAATAGCTCCTTGATTATTTACAGAAGTTGTTACTGCATCAGGTGTTTGAGTACTCGCTTTTTGTAACATCGTTTGTAATCCTGTTAACAATTGTTCAAGTTCAGGATTAGCAGCCTGTGTACCATTTTTAACAGCTTGTAAAGTATCTACAATTTGTGTCACAGCATCTGCAACTGCAAAGCGAAGTGTTTCCGGGTTTTTCGCTAGATTGTTCATCGCTTCCTGACCTGTATTCAAAACGTTAGCACCTGTTACATTTTGTGCTTCTGTTCCTTCTGTAGAAGAAGTCTGTTCTGAAGAACCAGATAAAACTTGTTGAACTTGTGTTAGCCAACCTTGTAATGATTGAACAAGAGCAGGATCCGTTGTAATCGCTTGATCCATATCTTGCAGTTTGTCTAACAAGTCATCTAGAAGTTTACCTACTTTTTCAACTTGTTCTCCATCTGTGCCCTCACCTGTAACATCAGTAGATTGCTGACCACCAGAAATCATCGCCTGTAGTGTTTCTAATAAAGAAGCAGCTGTACCCATAATTCCAGAAGCTGTTTGAGCTAGTGGATTAGCTGGTGTACCGTTTGTCCCCATCACTTGCACAAGAGCTTGATTAAATCCTGGAGCCGAAGCTACATTCGTACCTGATGCTTTGGTTGCCGTCGTTGCGCCTGCATTGCCTAATAAGTTTTGAAGTATCATACTCATTTATTATCACCTCCTTTAAGGAAAAGGTTAATAAGACAGACTTCCCAACTGTGCCCTATAGCCATACAATAGGAAATGCTTCCGACTGTTCTTATCATTATTAATTACCTGCCATAAGCTGATTAATAATTTTCACTGTTGCTGCTGGATCTTTAGTAGACATCGCAGAAAGAATTCCTGCTCTTGTAGTGTCATCCATTGTGTTTAACACTTTCAATACTTTCGCCTGGCTACCTTTAGCTGTTTGCAATAATAAATCTGCTGCACTAGCTGCTGGCATACTTGTAAATGTTTGAGCCAATGCTTGATCATCTAATTTAGAACTGGTAGTAGATGAAGCTGGTGTAGGAGCTACTGTTGTTGTAGCATTTTGCAAAGCTAGCGAAGTCACTGAAGCAACTTTGGCATCCATTTTTTGCAAAATTCCTGCTTGGTCTGTCGCATTCATTGCATTTAATATTTCTACTTGTTGAGGTGTAGTCATATTTTGCAAAATTGCTGCTGCTTTGGAAGAACTCATATTAGAGTATATTTTCGCAACATTTTTAACTTGTTTTTGATAATCATTAAGTGTTGATGTGCCTGTACTCGTAGTACCTGTAGCTGTTGTTCCAGTTGTCGTGCCTGTAGTTGCTGGTGTGGTTCCAGTCGTTGCCGGTGTTGTCGATGTTCCGTTCGTATTTGTTGTAGCATTCTTTTTAAGAGTCTCAATTTCTTTTGCTTGTTCTTCTTGAGTTGCTTTGGAAGCAGCAAGTTCTTTTTTTAATTTATCTACTGTAGCACTATCACTTTCTGATTGAGTAGTACTTGCAGTAGCACTACTATCTTTATCGGCAGAAGGCACCCAATTTTTCACTATAGGAATTTGGTCTAGTGTACTAAACATACTTTTACGTAAATCTACGTTAAATAACATAACAATTACGCCAACTAATACAAGGGTAAACAGAATTGGAGTCGCAATAAAAAGGAATCTTCCCATTCCGCCTGATTCCTTTTCTACTTCCATTTCTGGACTTTTCTTCGCCACGGTAAACCTCCTTGATCACAACATGCTTATTTCTTATTAGCGTCATTCAGGTATAGTTTGGTGTATATATTACTTGGAGTTCATTACATACCGTACTGTAGCCATTTCATCAAGATCGTTTTGTTCACGAACCATATATTCATGATTGAATTTAGTCTTTGCTTTGTCTTTAGCTTGTAGCCATACTTTTTCATCTACCATTTTTTCAGTCAAATGAAGTTTTTTGTGTTCTACTTCTACTTGAGCTTCACGAATATCAACAATTTTGCGCGATATGCATTGGTCTAGATAAACGACGTAACGCTGTAAATCTTGCAATTCAGAAATAGGTGCTCTATTTTCAATTGCCTGATTAATCATTTCCAACGTGCGACCCTGATCTTCCAGCAGTTGATCTAATGTTTGTTCCTGTGCTTGTAATTCTCCCAGTGCTGAAGATAGGAGCCATTCTGCCTGGTTTTTTGCACTTGATTTAATATCAACAACTTTTTGAAAAGTATACTGGAATTTCATAATTTATCAGCTCCTCGCAAATTCGGCAATCATCTGTTCTTGTGCTCCAGATAGTGTCGTTTTTTCATGTACTTTTTGTTTGGTAAATCTCCATATATCCTGTATACGTTCAATGGCTTCATCAATATCAGGACTTGATCCTTTTTGATAAGCACCAATATTAATCAAATCTTCGGATTCTTTAAAAACAGACATTAATCGTTTCATGTTATCTGCTGCATCTGTCTGTTCTTCTTCTACGATGTCTTTCATAACCCGGCTAATACTTGCTAAGACATCAATAGCTGGAAACTGTCCTTTATTGGCAATAGAACGATTTAGTACAATATGGCCGTCTAAGATACCTCTGACTGCATCGGCGATCGGTTCGTTCATATCATCACCATCTACCAACACCGTATAGAAAGCTGTGATAGAGCCTGTAGGCCCTGTACCTGCTCGTTCTAGCAATTTAGGTAAGCCTGCAAATACAGATGGAGTATATCCTCTCATTGCTGGTGGTTCACCAACTGCTAACCCTACTTCACGTTGAGCCATAGCATAACGAGTGACAGAGTCCATCATGAACATCACATTCATTCCACGATCTCTGAAATATTCAGCTATCGTTGTAGCAATCAAAGCACCTTTGATACGAATGAGTGCAGGTTGATCAGATGTAGCTACGATAACTACAGAACGTTGTAGACCTTCTGGACCAAGATCGCGTTCGATAAAATCGCGTACTTCGCGTCCACGTTCTCCAATAAGTGCAATGACATTCACATCTGCTTCTGTATTACGAGCAATCATTCCCATTAACGTACTTTTACCAACACCAGAACCAGCGAAGATACCTACACGTTGACCTTTGCCTATTGTAAGCAGACCGTCTATTGCTCTTACTCCTATACTGATAGGATCTTGAACCCTTGGTCTTGAAAGTGGATTAGGCGGTGTATTGAATGTAGAATAATGAGTCATTCTAGCTGGAATCAATGAACCATCTAAAGGTTGACCCAATCCATCTAGCACTTTACCTAGTAGTTCTGAACCTACTTGAACCGTAAGTGGTTTACCTGTACCTACAACATCGCATCCAGGGCCAATCGATTGTAATTCACCGAGTGGCATCAATAGCACTTTATTATCTCGAAAGCCAACAACTTCTGCTCTTAAAGGAGCAATACCTTTGGTTGGATAGATGTAACACACATCACCAATACTTGCGTCCGGCCCTTCAGACTCAACCATTAATCCAATTACTTGAGTGACCTTGCCATTAATACGAACCGGATCAAGTTGTTTGAGATATTCTAAATACCTTGAAGAATTAAGATCCTGCATTACTATTCCCCCGCTCTTCGTCATGAAGCGCTAAGCGAACCAATTCTTTTTTAATTTCGCTTAGTTGAGTATCAATACGAGCATCTACACTACCAAATGCTGACCGAATGACACATCCGCGATCGGTTACCGTCGAATCCGGTAAGATTTGAAGTTCTGCTTGAGAATCGATTGACAGTGTTAACTCTTCTCTAGCAGCATGTACAAAATCAAATTGACTAGGACTAATACATAATGTGATAACACCTTGTTCGCGTTTACGAGCCAGTGTTCTTTTAATGAGATCAATTACATAATCTTGTTGTTCTTCAAGCTTTTTATTGATTACTTTTTCAGCTATACCGCAACTTAGATTAACTAAAAAAGGTTCTGCTTCTTGAATAATTTGTTCTTTTGCTTCATAAGCTTGACCCAGAACTGTTTGTGCTTCTTGCATAACTTCACTCATATGAATTTGCATTTCCGCTTCTACACGTTCTCGACCTTCTTCAAAGCCTTCTTGAAAAGCTTGTACTTTGATCGCTTCAATCAAATGTTCATCTTGCTGGCGACGCTCTTCCCACCAAGCTGCTATCGTTTCTTGAGCATTTTGGAGGATACGTTCTGCTTCTTCTGCTGCTTCGCGTACTTGACGTTCTGCAAATTCTTTGGCATCTGTCAGCATTTCTTCTTTTAAACGAACGGTATGTTCATCCACATGAGGTTGATCATAAGCATGTGGATGAGAAACCGTATAAGTGTCTTGAGTAGCTCCATCAGATTGCTTGTAATAATCACGGCTGAAATCGAGCTTTTTAAGCACTTCTACCGGAATATATTGGGATGATTTGATCAAATTAGACAATGATATCATCTCCTCCACCGCGTGCTATGATAATTTCACCTGACTCTTCAAGTCTTCTAATAATTCCAACTATACGAGTCTGTGCTTCTTCTACATCTTTCAAGCGGACAGGCCCCATAAATTCCATTTCTTCTTTGAATGTTTCAGCCATACGTTTGGACATATTTTTGAATACCGATTCGCGTACATCTTCGCTTGCCACTTTGAGTGCCAATTGAAGATCGGCATTCTCGACATCCCGTACAATCCGTTGAATCGAACGATCGTCGATATTGACAATATCTTCGAAAACAAACATCCGTTTTTTGATTTCTTCAGCAAGTTCAGGATCTTGAATTTCTAGTGAATCAAGGATCGTTCTTTCTGTTCCTCGGTCAACACCGTTCAAGATTTGAACAATCGATTCGATACCACCCGCATTTGTATAATCCTGTGTAACCGTAGCTGATAATTTCTGCTCCAATACACGTTCAATTTGCGAGATGACTTCCGGTGATGTACTATCCATCATCGCCACTCTTCTTGCTACTTCAGCTTGTTTTTCCTGAGGTAGCGAAGAAAGAATAGCAGCCGCTTGTTCAAATTGTAGATAAGAAAGTACCAAAGCAATCGTTTGTGGATTTTCATTTTGAATAAAATTCAAAATCTGACTAGGATCAGCTTTACGAGCAAAATCGAAAGGTCTTACTTGTAATGTAGCTGTTAGTCTGTTAATCACTTCAAGAGCTTTGTTCTCACCTAATGCTTTTTCCAAAATTTCTTTAGCGTAATTAATACCGCCTTGAGAAATATATTCTTGAGCTAAGCAAATCTGATGAAATTCAGAAACGACTGAATCTTTCTCAGCACTTTCTACTTTACGTACATTAGCAATTTCAAGCGTTAATTGTTCTATTTCTTCATCCCGTAGATGTTTAAATATTTGAGCCGATACTTCCGGTCCGAGTGAGATTAATAATATGGCTGCTTTTTGTCTTCCGTTAAGCGCCTGAGTACTTCCCTTTGCCATCGATTCACCTCTTATTCATCAGCAAGCCATGTACGTAATAAGTTAACAAATTCATCCGGTTTCTTTTTGGCAAGTGATTCAAGTTGCTTACGTACCTGACTATCATTCGTCAAGTTATCCAAACTAATCGAAGGAAGCTCAGTTACTACTGGTAACAGCATATCTTCTTCATAGTCTCCTGTTTGTTGCTGTTTGCGACGACGTAAGATTATAAACACAACAGCCGCGATAACAAGTGCTGCGATTGCTGCAATAATCCAAGTCATATTATTAGCAAAAAATCCTTGATCTGTTGTATCTGTAGCGAATGCTTGTGAGAACACATTTACTTTAGAAGCTAAAGCAGGATCATTTTCTGCATAGGTCACACCATTTTCTGATAACGAAGTTCTAACAATACTTTCAAGCATGGTTTGAACTTGTTTATTCAAATCAGATTGTTGCGTAACCGTTTGACCTGCTACTGGATCAATAGCTACATTAATTGTTAAATCTTTTACAAAATAAGGACTAGATACAATCTCATTATGAATTTTATTTACATCATAATTGATTGTACTTTGAGATTTTTCGGATTCGTTACTACCTGATGATGAACCACCTGGATACGTTGGAGTATCTGTGCCTCCTGTTCCAGCAACACCACTATCTGGAGTAGAAGTACCTGTACTGCTTTCTTGGATCTGCTGTGCACTGATTTCGATACCTTTCATATTCTCGACATCTACAGGCTCTACACGATCTTCTTTAGAATTTTTTTGATCAAAATTCAAGTTCGAAGCAACCAGTACATTTACACGTTCAGGTCCTAGCAATCTTCCCAAAAACTGTCTTACATTATTTTCAACATCAGCTTCATATTTTTTCTGTAAAGCCATGTTTTCTTGTACTGCTCCAGCCAGCCCAGAAGGCCCGCCACCTTTAACAGTAGATACCAGTTCACTACCATCTGTTCCATTCGTGATTGTAATATTCGCAATCGGTAAATGTGGAACAGCAGTACTTACTAAATTGTAATAACCATCAACTGCTTCTTGCGTTACACGAAATCCTGGTTTGAACTGCATAACTACTGATGCTGTTCCTGTATCTTCGTCTTCTGTACTAGCAAAAAGACTTTCTTCTGGTAAATTCACCAACACTTTCGCATTGCTTACTCCGTTCATCTGTTTGAGCAATTGCGATACTTCACCATTCAAAGCGTTATTATATTTCACGTTAAATTCATTATCTGTCATACCAATAGCAGAAGAGCTTGCATTAAATTCGCTAAATCCGATCGTTCCGTTTTGCATTAATCCTTGTGATCCTACAGCGACTTTGGCTCTAGCAGCACTTTCACTTGCTACAGAAATGCTTGTACCATCACTACTTAACTGGTAAGGAATACCTTGTCCATCTAAATATTCCATAATCGCAGCGGAATCTGTAGCATCTAAGTTTTGGAATGCTACTTCATATTGGACTTTAGAAAATTGAATAGTTAGTACAACAATAGCAATAATAATAAATGCCAGCGTTGAGATCAGTAATATTTTTTGGTTTTTATTAAAATTCTTCCAGTATTGGACAAGTTTATCTCTATACTGGGCAACTCTTTCATTCACAATGTCACCCCACTCGAAACTATGCTATGGAACATATACAGCTACTTACAATTGAGTACGCATGATTTCCTGATAAGCTTCAAGCGCTTTGTTACGAACTTGAGAAACCATTTGTAGACTAAGTAGTGATTTCTCAGAGGCGACCATTACTTGATCCACATCTACTTGTCCTAGCAAGAACTTGTCGTTCATCTGGTGAACTGTTTTCTCCTGTTGTCCAACTTGATTCATAGCATCTTCTAAGTAAGAACCAAATTGTTCCATCGCTTCACCAGGTGTTGCTTTGGCTTGTGTCGTCATTCCCGTCGTCATCTTCAAAGGGGATGCAGCATTGAACATTGTGTTCTCTATCATTATTTACCCCACCTTTCCATTTTTGATCGTTTATTTACCAATTTGTAAAGCTTTGGTAATCATTGCTTTGGAAGCATTAAGTGCAGTTACGTTAGCTTCATATGAACGCGAAGCCGATATCATGTCCACCATTTCTTTTAAATTATCGACGTTAGGCATTTTTACATAGCCATCTTTGTCTGCGTCTGGATGTGTCGGATTATATACAAGTTTGAAAGGTTCTGGATCTTCTTGAATGGCTGAAGCTTTAACACCGTTAATCCCGTTGCGGCTTCCATTCATTGCGGAATCAAGTGTATCTGCGAAAGATGGTTTGTTTGTCGATAACACAACTTCTTTACGACGGTAAGGAACAGCTTCACCATTAACGACTTGTGCTCTTGTTGTCTCTGCATTCGCAATATTGGAGGAGACAACATCCATTCGAAGTCGTTGTGCTGTTAACGCAGAAGCACTAATATCAAAACTGCTACTAATTCTCATGGATTAGCTTCCTCCTTGAATAGCGGTTCGCATCATTTTAATCTGATGGTTAATTTGTTCGATGTAAGCATTGTAACGAAGTTGGTTTTCAGCAAGGTTACTCATTTCTACATCCATGTCAACATTGTTTAAGTTGTTGTTCATGACTGTACTTTGATTACTAGTGACCATTGCTTGCGGAACAGAGTTAGTATTACCAATTTGGAAATGTCTTTTATCTTCAACTTTACCACTAAATGGCATTTGAGAATCATCCATTTGGCTTTGAAGCATATTTTCAAAAGAAACATCTGATCTTTTTAAAATAAGGGGTATCTGCATTTGCTATATTGTTTGAAATTACTTGTTGTCGAAGTGTAGCAGCTCCCATTGCTCCTTCTAATCTTTTAAATCCAACATCATTTAAAAGGTTCATTGACATCACTCCTTTCAATATCCATGCTGTTCTGGAAAGTAAATTCCATATTTTTATCATAATTCTTTTTTTTTCGACAAAATCATCACAAAACTCATTCTCAGTTTATAGCTCTTTGTGCGTCATTCTTCCTAAAATCTTATAACATAAGTTTCCTAGAGAATTGGTCATAACACAATGAGAATAAAGCCCTATCTTTTGACAAAAACTGAGTCTTTTTGTCTTGTTTTAAAAATATTCTTCCAAATTACATGAAGAAAATACCATTTAAGAACAATAAAACCATGTAATAATTGTCGATTATGCACGAATTTAACTAACTTAACTTTTAAAGTCTAATATTAATTTTAAATATTTTAGGTCTTTTATCATTCATCTTATCATGATAAAAATTAACCAAATAAGTTAATAGATGAGCATAACTTATTTTTTCACGACATATAGCCTAGTGCATATTACTTACTGCAAAATAATTTTTAAAGATTTTGTGAATTTTCTTGCGTATAATCATTTATTTTTAGACAAATTTGCTTTTTTATAGAATAGTACATGCTGAGGAGAAACAATTTGCATGTTTGCGAAAATGAATCAATCATAACTTATTCATTGTAAAATGGCTAGTATAATATATACGTGTTGTTTACTATATCGGATCATCTAACAATAACTTGTACAACGTTTTTCTTTCTGTACTCATCATACCTCTTTCGCGACTACGAAAATATAGGAAAAAGGCGGGGAACTTTGAGAAACAGTACCCCACCTTTTTCCTAAAAAGATGATTTCCTATTCAATTTCGGTCTTTATCGACTAGTACAGGTGCTAGAGACGTAGCTCTTTACAAAATATATTGACTTAAATCTCTGTTTTGAGCAATCTCACGTAATTTTTCTTGTACATATTGAGGTGTAATAATCATTTTCTCTAACGTCAATTCTGGCGCTTCAAAAGATAAATCTTCTAACAGTTTTTCTAAAATCGTATGCAAACGACGTGCACCAATATTCTCAGTATTTTGATTAACTGCCGCTGCGATCGAAGCGATTTCTCGAATAGCTTCATTAGAAAATTCCAATTCTATATTTTCCGAACGTAAAAGATAGACATACTGTTTTGTTAATGCATTTTCAGGCTCTGTCAAAATATTTACAAAGTCCTCTAATGTCAAACTATCCAGTTCTACCCGAATTGGGAAGCGACCTTGCAATTCTGGAATCAGATCAGAAGGTTTAGACGTATGGAAAGCACCGGCTGCTATAAATAAAATATAATCTGTTTTGACCGGGCCATACTTCGTCATAATCGTAGAACCTTCTACAATCGGAAGGATATCACGTTGTACCCCTTCTCTAGAAACATCAGGGCCTGTACCACGTCCAGAACTGGTTACTTTATCTATCTCATCGATAAAAATAATACCTGTTTGTTCTGCACGACGTAGTGACTCTTGATTCACATCGTCCATATCCATCAATTTGTTCGCTTCTTGCTGTGTTAATATTTTGCGAGCATCTTTAATCGGAAGTTTACGTTTTTTTGTTTTTTTAGGTAAAAAGCTACCTAACATTTCTTGCATATTCATCCCCATTTGATCGTTGCCCTGACCTGCAAACATATCCATCAAAGAAGGCATAGAATCTTCTACTTCTACTTCAATCACATCATTTTCTAATTTGCCTGCTAACAGATCAAAACGCACTCTGCGTCTTTTATCTTGAATCGAACCATCTTGCTCAAAATTAGTCTGAGGTTCTTCCGTTTGATTTTGATTACCAAATAGCATTTCAAGCGGATTACGTTGTGATTTGTTTTTAAAGCCAGAAGGCACTAAAATTTCGACAATACGTTCATTTGCCATTTCTTCTGCTTGGTCTTTTACTTTTTCAGTACGTTCCAATTTGACCATACGAATAGCTGTTTCTACAAGATCACGCACCATAGATTCTACATCTCGTCCAACATAACCTACTTCAGTAAACTTGGTTGCTTCTACTTTGATAAACGGAGCATGAACGAGCTTCGCGAGCCTACGGGCAATCTCTGTTTTACCTACACCTGTTGGCCCGATCATCAAAATATTTTTTGGTACAATCTCATCCTGCATATTTTCAGGCAAAAGACTACGGCGATAACGATTACGAAGTGCAACTGCAACCGATTTTTTAGCATTTTTTTGTCCAACAATATACTTATCCAATTCGGTAACTATTTCTCTAGGGGTCAAAGCAGTGGTTGTCATGATCTTACCTCCATATCGATAAAAGTAGTGAACTGATAGTAACTATAGTGATTAAACAATATAACGATTATATAAAAACCGGTGCTTATCGCACCTGTTACTAAAGTACGCAGTAGCACCGGTCCATCTTACAATTCTTCTACAATAATATTATCATTCGTATATACACAAATTTCCGCAGCGATATGCAGTGAAGCTTCGACAATGTCTTTTGCTTCTAAATCTTTACCATGACGTTTAAGTGCACGTGCAGCAGACAAAGCAAAATTACCTCCAGAACCGATCGCAATAACATCGTCATCCGGTTCGATAATTTCTCCGCCACCAGAGATTAACAAAATTCCGCTTTGATCCATAACAATCAATAAAGCTTCTAATTTGCGAAGTACACGATCAGAACGCCATTCTTTAGCAAGCTCTACTGCAGCACGTTGCAAATTACCGTGATGCTCTTCAAGCTTCGCTTCAAACTTTTCAAATAACGTAATCGCATCAGCTACCGAACCAGCAAATCCAGCTAATACTTGTCCACGATAGAGGCGACGTATTTTTTTAGCATGTTGCTTCATAATAACATTTTGTCCGAATGTGACTTGACCATCACCAGCGATAGCTGCTTTACCATTGTGACGAACAGCACATATCGTTGTAGCGTGAAATGAGAGATCCATTTATACTTCCCCTCCTCTACATAATCAAACGTGAATTATTGTGTAACTTCTGTTTGCTCTAGCTCAAAAAATGTTTTAATACTTTCTAAAGCCTGATTTGCCAGCATTTCATTTTTTTCTTTTTTATTACGAATACGTTTTTCTGGTTTAGGTAATAGACCAAAATTGGCATTCATCGGTTGGAAATGATCTGGATCAGCATGTGTAATATAGTGAGCCATACTTCCTAGTGTACTCTCCAAAGGTAAATGAAGCAATTCTTGCCCTTTAGCTAGACGTGCAGCATTCATACCAGCAATCAAACCAGATGCGGCAGATTCTACATATCCTTCTACACCTGTCATCTGTCCGGCAAAGAAAATACGATGATCATTTTTAAGCTGATATGTATCTTCTAACAGCTTAGGAGAATTGATAAACGTATTACGATGCATCACACCAAAACGAACATACTCTGCATTTTCAAGACCAGGAATCATAGAAAATACACGACGTTGCTCGCCCCATTTCAAATGCGTTTGGAATCCAACTAGATTATAAAGAGTACCTGCTGCATTATCTTGACGCAATTGAACAACCGCATAAGGTAATTCACCTGTATGAGGATTAACCAAACCTACTGGTTTCATCGGTCCAAACAAAGCTGTTTGTCTACCACGCTTCATCATCACTTCGATAGGCATACAACCTTCAAAATAGATTTCTTTTTCAAAATCTTTTAATTGAGCCGTTTCTGCTTCGATCAGTGCTTCATAAAACGCATTGAACTCTTCTTCGTTCATCGGGCAATTCAGGTAAGCGGCTTCACCTTTATCATAACGCGAAGCTAAATAAACTTTATTCATATCAATTGAATCTTTTTCTACAATAGGAGCTGCTGCATCATAGAAATAGAAATATTCTTCACCCAAAAGTGATTGAATTTGTTGCGACAATGCAGGCGATGTTAAAGGTCCTGTCGCAATCACTACAATACCGTCTGTAGGAATTTGTTGTAATTCTTCATTAACTACGGTCACCAAAGGATGATTGTGTAGCGTAGAAGTAATCTCACCAGAGAATCCATCACGATCTACAGCAAGTGCTCCACCGGCTGGAACGGCATGACGATCTGCTGCTCCAAGAACTAACGAATTCAGCATACGCATTTCTTCTTTCATTACGCCTACTGCATTTGCTAAAGTATTGGAACGTAAAGAGTTACTACATACCAACTCTGCAAATTGATTTGTATGATGCGCTGGTGTTTTTACCACAGGACGCATTTCGTATAAGGTAACAGGTACACCTTGACTTGCGATTTGCCATGCTGCTTCACTACCTGCAAGACCTGCTCCAATAACCGTTACTTTTTGAATATCTGACACAATAAAAAACCTCCTGCATAATGCACTTAATCTAAATAGTTATAACTTGCACCCTGTTTAAATAAACAAGATACAAGTTATGATAGGTAACGTGGATCCAAAAGATCCACACTGTATTTAATGATACGTATTATACGTGAAAAAGTCTCAAAATCCTATTTTGTAGAAAGGAAACGTTAATCCACCTCTAATGCCTCATCTTCTGGTTCTTCCACCATTTCAGTATGATCACAATGAGTACATTGCAACTTCACACCTTGTTTGTTACGTTTTTCGACCATCATTGATTCACAGACTGGACAAGGTTTAGGTGATGGACGATCCCATGATACAAAATCACAATCAGGATAACGATCGCAACCGTAGAATACCCGACCTTTTTTACTACGACGTTCAACGACATGCCCTTCTTTACATGTTGGACAAGTAACCCCGATATCTTTAATAATCGGTTTGGTGTTACGACAATCTGGGAAACCAGAACATGCGAGAAATTTACCAAAGCGTCCTAATTTATAAACCATTGGCAATCCACATTTGTCACACAGCTCGTCAGACACTTCGTCTTCAATCTCAATTTCTTTCATTTCTTCTTCAGCAAATTCTAAGCGTTTTTCAAAAGATTCGTAAAATTCACTTAATACGTGAACCCAGTCTTCTTCCCCATCTTCCACATGGTCCAAGTTCTGTTCCATATTCGCTGTAAACTCAGCATTTAATATTTCAGGGAAAAATTCTTCCATCTGCTGAATAACCAATTCGCCCAGTTCTGTCGGCATAAATTTCTTTTCTTCAATCGCGACATAACCACGTTTTTGAATCGTTTCGAGTGTAGGTGCATACGTACTTGGTCGTCCTATCCCTAACTCTTCTAACGTTTTTACTAGACGTGCCTCTGTATAGCGTGGCGGCGGTTGAGTGAAATGCTGTTTGGGTTCGATCTCTTCTTTTTGAAGTTGATCGCCTTGAGCAAGTGGTGGTAAAAATTTGTCGCCTTCTTCTTTACCATCATCATTGCCTTCAACATATAATTTCATAAATCCTTGAAAACGTACTTTGGAACCTACCGCACGAAAAGTAGTAGGACCTGCTGCAATATCAACAGATAATGTATCCAATACTGCGGAAGACATTTGACTTGCAGCAAACCGTTCCCAAATCAATTTATAAAGACGGAATTGATCACGACTCATTAATGGTTTGAGAGAATCTGGATCACGTACAGCAGAAGTAGGACGGATCGCTTCATGCGCATCTTGAGAATTAGCAGCTTTTTTAGAATATTGGCGTGGTTCATCAGGAACAAACTCTTTACCGTATTTTTCTAAAATAAACTCTTTCACTTCTTCTTGTGCTGATGCAGCGATACGAGTAGAATCTGTACGCATGTAAGTAATAAGACCAACAGTACCTTCTTTGCCTAGATCAATACCTTCATACAACTGCTGAGCTACAGACATTGTTTTTGCTGCACGGAAATTCAATTTACGAGCCGCTTCTTGTTGTAAAGAAGATGTAGTAAATGGAGCTGAAGGATGACGCAAACGTTCACGCTCTTTTACATTGGTGACTTCAAAAGAAGAATCTCCAATAGCCGCCAAAATTTCTTTGACTTCTTCTTCATTATGAAGATCTTTTTTCTCACCGTTCAATTTGTTGAACTTGGCTTCGAACGTAGTATCATTGATCCTTAACTTCGCTGTAATACTCCAGTACTCTTCAGCTACGAAATCAGAGATTTCATTTTCGCGATCAATAATAATTTTAACGGCTACAGATTGTACACGACCTGCGGACAAACCTTTTTTTACTTTTTTCCATAATAATGGACTGATTTTATAACCCACTAAGCGATCTAATATACGACGCGCTTGTTGTGCGTTAACAAGATCCATATTAATTTGGCGTGGTGTTTTGAAAGCATCTTTGACTGCTTGTTTGGTGATTTCGTTAAAAACAACTCTACACATTTCGGATTCGCCAACATCAAGCGCATGGGCTAAGTGCCAAGCAATTGCTTCACCTTCGCGATCCGGATCGGCTGCGAGATAGACTTTTTTTACTTTTTTACGGGCATCTTTTAATTCTTTGAGGATAGAGCCTTTGCCACGAATAGTGATATATCTAGGATCAAAATTATGCTCAACATCAACACCGATTTGGCTTTTCGGCAAATCTCGAACGTGTCCCATGGATGCTTTCACAATATACTTACTGCCCAGGTACTTACCGATTGTTTTCGCTTTCGCTGGTGATTCTACAATAACAAGTGTATCTGCCATTAGGTTCGTCCCCCTTTCATTTTATCTTTTATATGATTTATATTAAGGTATATAACGCGCCAGAGCGTTGACTGATCTGTTTTTTTATGATTAAAGATAACAGAACCGTATGCAAAAGTCCAAAATCAAAATTCGATTGAACATGAAGTTCATCGATTGTTGCATCACCCTGCTCCAATATAAGGTATATCGTTTTTTCGTCTGTTGTCAAATCGAATTTTTGAGAAAAGGGTGAAATCGAAGCATTTGAGTCGTTAATTTCACTGGAATTTTCTTTCATTTCGTACGGATTATCACACCGTTTAATTAAACTTGAATCATATTCCTTCATTATATCTTCTGTAGATGTAACCAGAATGGCTCCTTGTTTGAGTAAAGAAAGTGTACCCTGACTTTTGGGAGAAGTGATCGGACCCGGTACAGCAAATACATCACGATTCTGTTCCATTGCAAAATCGGCTGTAATTAACGATCCACTTCTAGCATCTGCTTCGACAACAACAGAGCCATAGGAAAGCCCCGATATAATTCGATTACGCTGTGGAAATAGACCTGGCGAAGATTTGGTTCCTATCGGATACTCGGACAAAATCAATCCTTGATCTGCTATTCGATGATACAGTGAACGATTTTCCGCTGGATAGATCATATCAATAGCTGTACCTAGTACTGCGATCGTTGATCCATTTACTCTAAGCGCTGCATCGTGACAGACACTATCTATTCCTCGAGCCATCCCGCTTACTATCGTAACACCACGTTCTGCCATTTCACCAGCAAGTAACTCACCAACTTTACGACCATAAGCTGTCGGAACCCTTGTTCCAACCATGCCTATACAGAAGCTCGATAATAATTCTAATCTTCCTTTAGCATATAAGATCCAGGGTGGTTGAAAAGTTTCCTTCATTAAAGTAGGATACTCTTCATCTAGCATAGTAATAATATGAATCCCTTGATCTTTATACTTCTTCATTTTGGACATCAGATATTCCGGTTGTAACTGCTGTGGTAAAGATTGAGCAACTTTTTCAGGCATGCCTAATCCACGCCAGCTTCCGGCATCCCATTCCGGCAGTTCGCGCAGATCTACATGGTTCTGTAATATATCGCTCATTCTTTTCCAACCTATTCCAGAAGCTTCACATAGTCCAAGCCATACTAATTTCTCATTCATAATATAATCTCCTTTTCAGGAGCAGGAACAAATCATCCTTCTCCATTTAATCGTAAACCTAACTATTTTGCAAGCGTTTACTTCATTTTTAGGTATTTTCTTCCATTATTTCGATCTCTTTTTTCAAAATAAACGAAAAAGAACGCAAAAAAAGCAACCTTTGTCTCCTCAAGAGAATACAAAGGTTGCTTACCTTATACGTCTGTCACTATCTAATTACACCCATTATAAAGAACAGGCCATTAAAAGTCTATACCGATAGATTAAAGTCCTTTTTAGTGCGTAGTGCACTCACTTAAAAGACCTTTTTCTTCTAAAACTTCAACAAGTGTTGAACCCATTTCAGAAGGAGTAGGTGCTACTTTAATACCGCAAGATTCTAATTTAGCAATTTTTTCAGCAGCAGTACCTTTACCACCAGAAATAATTGCGCCTGCATGTCCCATACGTTTGCCTGGAGGAGCTGTTGCGCCGCCGATAAAGCCTACAACAGGCTTCGTCATATTCGCTTCAATCCACTCTGCAGCTTCTTCTTCTGCTGTACCACCGATCTCACCGATCATGATAACAGCACGTGTATTAGGATCTTCGTTAAATAATTTCAGAATATCAATAAATTCTGAACCTTTTACTGGATCTCCACCGATACCTACTGCAGATGATTGACCAATTCCACGAGTAGACAATTGATGAACAGCTTCATACGTTAATGTACCACTACGTGATACAACACCTACATAACCTGGCTTGTGAATGTAACCTGGCATAATACCAATTTTACACTCACCTGGTGTAATCACACCCGGGCAGTTAGGTCCGATAAGAACTGTTTTTTTGCCTTCTAGATAACGGGATACTTTGACCATATCCAATACTGGAATACCTTCTGTAATACAGATAACCAGATCTAGTTCAGCATCGATTGCTTCAAGAATAGAATCAGCTGCAAATGCAGGAGGTACATAGATAACACTTGCTGTAGCACCAGTTTTTTGTTTGGCTTCTACAACTGTATTAAAGACTGGCAATTTTACAGTTTTGCCATCTTCGAGTGTAATCTCAACATCAGTTCCACCTTTACCAGGTGTTACGCCGCCTACCATTTGAGTACCGTAATCTAGCGCACCCTTAGTATGAAAGAGTCCTGTTGCCCCGGTGATACCCTGAGTGATGACTTTTGTATGCTTATCTACCAAAATACTCATTGTTTAGACACAGCTCCTATCACTTAATTTAGGTCCTGGATTTTATACGAGAGCTACGATCTTCTGTGCTCCGTCCGCCATAGAATCCGCGGCAACGATGTTTAGCCCTGATTCAGCGAGAATTTGTTTACCTAAATCTACGTTCGTACCTTCAAGTCTTACAACTAAAGGACGATCCAGACCGATTTGTTTGGCAGCTTCAACTACGCCGTTAGCAATAACATCGCAACGCATAATACCACCAAATATATTAATGAAAATACCTTTTACACTACTATCGGACAAAATAATTTTGAAAGCTTCTGTTACTTTCTCCGTTGTTGCACCGCCCCCTACGTCAAGGAAGTTAGCCGGTTCGCCGCCATAATATTTGATAATATCCATTGTAGCCATCGCTAGACCTGCACCGTTGACCATACAACCGATATTACCATCAAGAGCGATATAACTTAGATCGTATTTAGAAGCTTCAATTTCTTTTGCATCTTCTTCATCCAGATCACGAAGTTCAAGAATATCAGGATGTCTAAAGATCGCATTAGAATCAAAGTTCAATTTCGCATCCAAAGCAATTACTTCACCATCGCCTGTTACAACCAGCGGATTGATTTCTGCAATTGAGCAATCTTTTTCGATAAAAGCAGTATACAAGGCAGTCATAAATTTAGCTGCTTTGTTCACTTGCTTAGTAGGAATATTGATTGCATATGCTAGTTTGCGAGCTTGGAACATTTGTAGACCAATAGCCGGGTCTACAGTTTCACGGAAAATCTTTTCAGGTGTTTTTTCAGCGACTTCTTCAATCTCAGTGCCGCCTTCTTCAGAAGCCATCATGACGACTCTACCTGTAGCACGATCGATAACAACGCCTATGTAATATTCTTTTTGAATATCACAGCCTTCTTCGATTAGAAGTCGTTTTACTTCTTTTCCTTCAGGTCCTGTCTGATGCGTTACAAGCACTTTACCCAAAATTTCTTGAGCATACGTACGTACTTCATCTAGACTTTTAGCTACTTTAACTCCGCCAGCTTTACCTCGGCCACCAGCGTGAATTTGAGCTTTGACAACACACACTGGGCTGCCCAGTGACTGAGCTGCTTCTACAGCTTCTTCTACCGTGAAAGCAACTTTACCTTCCGGTACTACTACTCCGTACTGTTTAAGTACTTGTTTTCCCTGATATTCATGGATATTCATTCAATAAATCCTCCTATCAACATGAATGCATTCCGGCAACATCACCCGGCAAATCAATAACCTTCAATATTGTAACATGTTTTTAAAACGCTTTCCTTAAAAATTTCGCCAATTTACTCCATTTACTGGAAGTTATCTTGAGTAAGCTAGCTCTTACTTAATATATCATGTATACGCTATCAAAGTAAAAAAATAAACACCCTTTTACCAAATTTCGATAAAAGGGCTGATTTTAAAGCTTTATTCTATTGCACAAGATACACGTATTTTGTATCCATTAAGACTTGTTATTCGCCATTTCGACATTCGTTTGGTGAATGTTATGAAGTAGCTGTTTAAACTCACCTAATAATTCTTCTAGCTTCTTCGTATTCATACATGTTCCGGTTAAAACATCATTCGGAATATTAACTGCTTCTTCTTGCAAATTTTGACCAGCTTCAGTCAATGTAATATGCACTTTACGCTCATCTTCTGTAGAACGCTTACGAATAATTAAGCCTGCTGCTTCCAGACGTTTAAGTAATGGAGTCAATGTACCTGAATCCAAATACAATGCATTTCCTAATTCTTTAACTGTACATTCTTGTTTCTCCCATAAAACAATCATCACTAAATATTGAGAATAAGTTACTCCCAAACGATCTAGCAATGGCTGATACATTTTAGTCATCTCACGAGAAGAAGCATAAATAGCAAAACAAAGTTGATTTTCAAGCTTTAACTGCGGGTGTGGATACTCATTTGATTCTGTAGTCATGCTATATCACCTACCTATAATTAATATGAAATATAAATATTCTTATCTAATATTTACCCAAAACGACAAAATTAGTGACGAACAAGAGTGTGCGAAATCTACTTTATACGTATGATTATATCATAAAATCTACTGATTTACATAAATATAGCGAAAAATATTTTACTTTTCATATTAATTGTGTTAAATTTAATTTTGTAAAATAAATCGTTCGAAAAGGTGGAGTTATTCATGTTAACAATTCAACAAAAAATGTATGAAACTACAGTAAAAGCAGTCGGCGGACGTGCAGGTTATATTGAATCTTCTAGTCCTGAACTTCGTTTAGATATTGCAACACCAAAAGAAATGGGTGGCGCTGGCGGTGCTGGTACTAACCCTGAACAATTATTTGCAGCAGGTTATTCTGCTTGTTTTGATAGTGCTCTAAATATGGTTGCTCGTATGCAAAAAATCAAACACGAAGGTACAGAAGTAAACGCTACTGTTATGTTTGGTAAAGCTGAAGATGGCGGATTTGCGCTAGCTGTAAAAATGGATGTTTTGGTTAAAGGTGTAGATCGTGAAGTAGCTACTAAACTTGTAGAAGAAGCTCACAATGTATGTCCTTACTCTCGTGCAACACGTGGAAACATCGCTGTTGAATTAAACGTTATCTAATTTTAGATTGTCCAACTTGTACACTATCCCTATAAACCCTTTCTAACTCTACCCCCTTATATAGAGTTTAGAAGATCATTTTGATATCGATTTAACGAAAGAAGCAGTCCCCTAACTGCTTCTTTTTTGTCTGTACATAAAACAATTTTTTTTATTATGATTTATTTTCAGAAAGAACAATTTCGTTACAAATCCTTCAAACCCTTGATATGACAGGAATATCATCATTCTTATAATGGATTGACATTTGTTACAAAATGTAAGGTTCGTGTCAAAATCGACTGTTATGTGTATGTATGTTATAGTGAAAAACGTTATTTCGTTATTCATATTCAAAAGATTCATCAACGTAAAGATGAACTTAACAAACAGGAGGTCCATTTTATGAAACTCAAAATCAGTACTTTTCTACTTGCACTAACCGTTGTAGCTGCGACCGCCGGCTGTTCTAATAACAGCACTCAAACACCAGCTAGCACTACAACACCAACAACAACGAATGAATCTACAGCGACAGACTCCTCTACAACAACAGGAGGAAGTACAGCTGTAACTGACAACGACAACAGCACAAGCGAAGACGCAACTGCGACAGACGAAGCAACAGAAAGCACAGACAAAACGACAACGGATACGACTACAGATAGCGATAAATCTGATATTTCTGTTGATAAAGTAGCTAGTGCAATCAAAACACAAAAAATCGATTTGATTTCTGCTCCAGATGAACAAAACAGTTGGGTATTGAATGATGTGAAAGCAACTCGTTTTGTTACTGATAAAGATTTAAATAAACAAGAAACGGTTTCAATTTATAGCTTCAAGTCTGCTGACGATGCTAAAAAAGGTCTAGAAGATTTGAAAACTCAAACAAGCAAAACTCCTTATGACTTGTTGAACAAATCAACATATATTAAAGGTAATGCTGTAGTGGTATATTGGTTTGAACCTTCTTTAAACCAAGGTAGCAAAGAAAAAGGTATGTTAGATGCTAAATTGCAAAAAGCTGTAGATAGCTTGTAATTGTAGTTTATCCCCTTTGAAGTAGTATTTATGTACATCAAGTATCTACTTTTCTAGGCTCACATTCGATCAACGAATAAAAAGAACCGTCCTTAGGGAACGGTTCTTTTTTGTATTCATTATTTTAAGTATTCTAGCTGTACTCAGTGTTGCTACGATCAACTAACAGAATATTTACTTTCTTCCACCTGTAAAAGGATTGATCTCATACGTAAGATCTCGCCCTGCTTTTTTTTCTTCTTCAGCGATACGTTTGCCAATTCCTGCATAATACAGTACACCAGCTACCGCAGAAACTACTGTTACGATAATAAAGCCTAATCCATTCATAGTTATCAGCTCCTAATGGTTAGTCCGCTTCACAATACTTCCATTCATCTTCTGGCATTTCATATTCATCTGAAGAAAAACGTTGTTCTTGGAAAGGATCAGCTACATTGTGAAAGCCATGATTTTCCCAGAATCCCCGTCGATCTTCTTTCATAAATTCAATGCCACGTATCCATTTTGCACTTTTCCAAAAATAAAATTTCGGTACAATCATACGCAATGGTCCACCATGTTTGGCTGTAATAGGCTTATCGTCGTAATTCCAAGCTAACAATACATCTTCATCCATCAAATCTTTCAGTGCTACATTGGTCTCATAATCAGGATCAGCATGAATCATTACATATTTGGCTTCAGATTTCACTTTTAGTAGTTTCATCAAATCTGAAAACTTAACACCTTCCCATACGGTATCAAACTTAGACCAGCGAGTTACACAATGAATATCGCTCACGGTACGCGTAACAGGTAGCTTTTGCAAATCTTCAAATGTAAAAAACTGCTCTTCTTCTACTTCTCCAAAAATACGTAGATTCCATAGATTCATATCATACTCAGGTACACTACCTTCATGCAAAATCGGAAAGCTTTCAGTAAGTGTCTGCCCTGGAGGTAAACGATGTTGCATATCTTGCCCTAATTCAGGCGTTTGAGGAACTCTAGCGCCTTTTAGACGATCTGCTTTATTTTGCATCATCAACTCTCCCATCTATTTCATGTATATTCTATATTTTAACATTAATCATTACCCATTTATAGCAACAGTTACTGATATGTGTGCTGACAAATACTTTGTTCAAATGCTTTATATACAGGATCGATTTTGATCATAAATTGAAATCGGACAAATATAGGGTCATTTACTTTAAAATCGCTTGTATTCGGTATATTTTCAGCAAAATAAGCTCATTTTAACTTTACTATGGACAAAAATAGGGTCAATATTTTGATTTTTGTATCATCACCCTATTTTTGTCCGTAGAAAAGCATTATTTGCTTATTTATGACCCTATTTTTGTCGCATTTCGTTTTATACTCAGCTTTTATTGGATCATATTGCTCGTTGATTTAGACCCTATTTCTGTCCATAGTATGCCCTACTATTGTCTATACTTTGTCCTATTTTTGTCGCATTCTACCCTACATTTGTCTATACTGTCACCCTAAATCTGTCTCAGGATTACCCTCTTTTAGTCTATAGTTGACCCTATAATTGTCCATCTTTCACCCTATTTTTGTCTTATTTTATGACTGCAAAGCTATAAGTACCAACACATTTACCAAGTGCTAAACAAGTAAATATTTTAAAACAATAAAAACAAGGTATGTAAAATAAGATAAACAACTCAAAGGAAATCATTGTGCTGATTAAGCTACTTTTATACCAGATAATCTATTATAATGAAGGAACGTCTTGGAGGTTATAACATATGAAGAAAAATAATTTAGTTACAAAGTCTAATGATCTTATTGAAATGCCTTTAAAAATGAGTGTAGTAGAGTTACGTATTATTTATGTGCTTATTAGTATTATTTCGCCTGATGATCAGGAGTTTCAACGATATCGTTTTAAGATTAGTGAATTCGCCAAATTAGCTGGTGTTAAAAACAAAAATATTTATGCACAAGTGAAAGAATATACGCTTAATCTAATGTCGCACCCTTTTTACATAAATGAAAACTTACAAGTAAACTGGTTAGCGTCTGCTGAATACTTTCCTAATGAAGGTATTATCGAAGTAGAATTTTCACCCAAGTTAAAACCTTATCTGCTTCAGTTGAAAGAAAAATTCACTTCTTTTCGGTTAAACGATATTTTAAAATTGAAAAGTGCTTATTCGATGCGGATTTATGAACTATTGAAACAATACGAAAAGTTAGGGCAACGAACTCTTAAAGTCCAACGTTTAAAAGAATTACTTGGTATTGAAGATCAGTATCCAGTGTACTCTGATTTTAAAAAGCGTGTAATTACCAAAGCACAGCAAGAAATCAATAAAAGTACCGATATCGAATTCAATTATGTAGAACGAAAAAGTGGTCGTAAAGTAGATGAAATCGTATTTACGATCAAAACCAAAGCCAAGCAAACAGTCACCATTCTTCCTCCTACCGAAGCATTAGCTGCTGTACAACCTCATACAGCCAATCGGTTAAGCGATCGTTTAAAAAAAGAATTTGGATTAACTACAGTCACGATTCAGACTATTCTAAAATCATATGAGAAAGAATATATTACAGAGATTTTGGATGTAGTCAAAATAGATGTACTAAGCGGACGTGTACATGATATTCCAGCTTATACTGTTGCTGCTCTAAAAAATGACTATCGTAAAAAGAAAACAGAACTGGATATCGAACTGGATCGACAACAAGCTCTCAAATTAGAAAAAGAACAAAAGTCTCAGTTACAACAACAATATTATGCAACAGTAGCTGAAAAGTTAAATCAGTATATTGTGGATATGAGTCAAGAGCAGTTAGAAATAGAAGTTGAAGCGATGTTACAAAGTGTGGCTGACAAAGATATCGAAATCATCACAGCAGATGTTCGTGATCCACAATTAATGTCAGGTGGTTACTTTAGGCAATATCTCAATAAAAAATACTTTTATCATTATACGTTTGATGTATTTATATCAGAAGTAACTGAACATGAAAAAAGAACCACTCTATAGAGTAGTTCTTTTTTTTACATTTCACTGTGTTTATACTGGAAATTCCTACATTTCTTCTGTCAGCTACTGCTAATACAATAATTATTTATTTTGTTGCGCTGACTCCTTTTTGTACTGCCTGCCAGAACTGTTGATCTTCCATACCTATCGCATACATAGATACCCCGGCAAGATTGTATTGCTGAGAAAGTTTTGCTTTTTGCTCAATACTTGTTGCATCTTCATACCACACCTCATGTTGATCGCCCTGACTGTCTGTGTAGCGTGCGGTCATAGAACCAGAAACGTTATCTCGTTTACCTGTAAGATGATATTTTGCCAGTAAAGCTGGAGTGTCTTTCCAACTGAGCATCACATTTTGATCATCATGTTCTTGTGTAGTCTGTGTAACATTCCAATCGTTACCGTATGCTGGTAATCCCATTAATACTTTATTGGAAGGTACTTGCTTTACAGCAAAAGCGAGTGAAGATTGTATCCACTCTTTGCCGGCAGAAGAACCAGGCTCACTCCATACGCCATGTTCATCATAGGTCATCACCTGTAACCAATCTGCTGCGCTTCCGATCGCTTTATAATCATAGGCTCCAGACCAGCCATCTTTGGGATCATCTTTCTGTTTGGCTGGTACAGATACCATCGTTTGAAATCCATTAGCTTTCATGACTTTGGCTGTATCTCGTACAAAGGTGCTAAGTGCTTGACGGTCTGCTGGCACAAGAGATTCAAAGTCTAGATTAACCCCTCGATATTGATTTTGTTTGACAGTTTGTAAAAGCCCTGCAATCAGCTTTTTCTTAGCTATAGGGTCTGTTATCACGTCATGTGCTGCTTCTGGATCCCAATCTGTTTCCCCGTAGTTAGAAACAAGCGCAAATGTATCGATCTTCCACTTATTCGCTTGTTGAACAGCTTGCTTAGGAACGCTCCCGATCAGATTGCCAGATCCATCTGTGTTTAATGTATCTGTAGACATTTGATTCATATAACTGTGATATTTATTAAATGCTGCTGGCGATGCATCAGTATAATAACCGAGCACAAGTGGCTTTGTCTGTGCTATTGATTTGCCTTTACTATCAGATGCCCATCCAATCGCTGTACAAATCATAAATATACCAACTACCATCACTACAATAAACGTACTTTTTCTAGTCATATGTGTTCCTCTCTACTAACGATTATGTGTTACATAGCATATCCTTTATGTTTATCATATAGTACCATTATATTCCATAAATACATATGTCATATATACAATTAAGCTATCACATGGAAAAAGAACAAAAATTTTATGCAACAGTTGCTGAAAAGTTAAATTGATATATTGTAGATATGAGTCAAAAACAATACATATAGAAGTTCAAGCAATATTACCACGTCTAGCTGATAAAGGCATCGAAATTATTTATCATAGTAGAGTTATCCACCGTTAATGTCAGGTGATTACGTTAGGCAATATTTGAGCAAAAAATACTTTAGTGATTACACATTTGACGTATGTTAGAAATCAATCAATCTTAAAAAGAGAAGTAGCTATTATAGCCACTTCTCTTTTTGATTATATAGTAGGCGCATAAGCACGAAGAAAAACGCGTACACCTTCAGTAATAATATGCTTCACTTGTTCTTGATCCAAAGCTTCAGGTTTCGGCTGATTAAATACAAGAAGAATAGTTAAAGCAACAAAGTGCTTTACAGCCATACGAGGATCAGGTATATCCAGCAATTTATTTTTTCCAAACTCTATAAATCTTTTGATAATACTTTCCTCTGTTGCTTGATCCATATTTTCATAAAAAGATTCTGGCAAATTAGCAACCTCTACCATAGCTAGGCGAATCAAAGCTTTGTAATCAGATGAACCATTTGCAGAGGCAACAATTTGTTCACAAAATAAAATAAGAGCTTGCTCCAAATCATTGAATTCCAAAAGGTGATCTGAAATCCCTTGTTCAATCATGTTCAGAACAGTTACACTCGTTTCTTCCATAACAGCAAGTAATAAGTGTTGTTTATCTCCATAATAATCATACACTGTGCGCTTAGACACTCCTGCTCTATTAGCAACAGCATCAACACTCGATTGATTAAATCCTTCAGATAAAAAAAGTTCTCGTGCTGCCGCAATAATTTTGGCTCGTTTATCTAAAGAACCTTTACGAATCTTTTTATTTTCTATCGTATTCATTCTCATATTCCCCCTTATTAAGTATATTATCAAAATTTGATTCAGATTCCACTTTACTAATTACACTGCACGGTGTAGTATAATTTATAATCTGCTATATTCCAAGGAGGATTTTATACATGGACACTCTATTTTCTTCTGTTGATGTGCTTATTGTTGGAGCTGGGCCTACAGGACTTACACTTGCTTGTGATCTTGCACGTCGACACATTAACCATCGTATCATTGATAAAAATTCCGTCTATAACGTAGCATCCCGCTCCAAAGCTATTCAACCTCGTTCACTTGAAGTCGTTGATGATTTGGAAGCGATTGATTACATTTTGGACACAGGTGTTGTAGATTTGCCTGTTCGTTATCATACTCCAGATGGTAAAAGCATAGACAAACCTTCTATTACTGTGGCTGTCAGTAGTAAGTTTGAGACACCTTACCGTAATCCCGTTTGGATTGCTCAATTTGATGTAGAAAAAGCATTACGTGATCGCTATGCTGTTCTTGGTGGTCAAGTCGAGTTAGGCGGCGAAGCTCTAAACCTTGTTCAAGATTTGAATGGAGTAACAGTAACGGTCAAGACATCACAAGGAGAAGAGCAAATTCATGCTCGTTATGTAGTCGGTGCAGATGGTGGTAAAAGTAATATCCGTAAGTTTATTCAATTTCCACTGGTTGGGGAAACATATGATGATGAGCGGTGGTATCTTGGGGATATCCAATTAGAAGGTCTGGATCATGATCATATTCATATTTGGACATCTTCAGAAGGAATGTTAGGACTAACTCCACTACCCCAATCGAATATTTGGCAACTACAAGCTACTATTTCAACAGAAATTCAAAATCCCGTAGAGCCGTCATTAGAAATGTATCAAGCTATGTTGGATCAGCGTGCTGGTGCCGGTCTTGTTGAGATTACTCATGCATCATGGTTGTCTATTTACCGAGTTAATGTGCGGATGGTGGAATGTTATCATAACAACAGAGTATTCCTTGCTGGTGATGCAGCACATGTTCATTCTCCAGCAGGAGGCCAGGGTATGAATACAGGTATACAAGATGCTTACAATCTTGGATGGAAGCTAGCCGCTGTCCTTCAAGGAGCAGATGCTACTTTACTGCATACTTATGATGAAGAACGCCGTCCTATTGCTCAAGCTGTTCTTCAAGATAGTTCTAAGAAAATCAAAGCAATTACTTCAACGGTGACTGAAAGTAGATCCTTGTCGCAATCTTTAAGTACAGTATCCGATGATCTGACAAGCGGGCTTCCTATTTCCTATCGCTCCAGTTCTCTTACTCGTTCATTTAATGGAAAAGATACTCTTCTTTTATTACCTGGAGATCGTGCTCCTAATGCTGACATTCTGCAAAACAAAGAATTTTCCGGAAATATTTTTGATCTGCTCCGTGGTACACATTGGACAGTTTTGGCTTTTGTAAATCATACTGATTCTTCTGTATTAGAAAATCTTACTCATGATCAGCTTCGACTATATTGTATACTTCCATCTGATACAAAGAGAACAGATCATATCATTGATCACGCAGGAAATGCTTATCGAATTTACAATATATTAAGTGAAGAACTCCTATTAATCCGTCCAGATGGCTATATTGCACTCCGTACTTCTATAGAAGAATCATCGTCTATTTTGCAATATTTAAATTCCATCTATTGCTCACATACTCCAGTGAAATAGAATATATGATGCAAACGAACAAAAAAGAAAAGAAGGAATCACATTAGTCATTCCTTCTTTTCACTCTTTAATCTATATTCTATTGATACATAGCACTACTTATCCATTCACTGGCTGACTCAGATCCAATTGCCGATATTGAATCGCTTCTGCAATATGAACCGCTTCTATCTGCTCCATATTTTCCAGATCAGCAATCGTTCTTGCCAATTTCAAAATACGATCTCTAGCTCGCATACTCATGCCTAATTGTTCAAATGCTGTTTCTAGCAATTGATTACCTGCATCTGATAAGAATGTATACTCACGTAACCATTTACCCGACAATTCACTATTCCAATGAATATCCAAATGCTGATATCGTTTCAATTGAATCTGATGCGCTTGCTCTACGATTGTGCGCATACTAGCCGAATCGTAACCGATATCTTCTGTGCCAGCTTTTGCCCGTTGCCAGTCTTGCTCAGTAGGTCGAGGCACTTCTATTTGCAGATCTATCCGATCTAACAAAGGACCTGATATTTTGGAGCGATAACGAGCAATCTGACTATGGCTACAAGTACAAGGATGAGCCGCATGGGTACTTCCAAGATATCCACAAGGACATGGATTCATTGAACCTGCCAATAAGAAATTAGCTGGGAATGAAAATACCGCGCGCGCACGGCTGATTGTCACTTGATGATCTTCTAATGGTTGTCGCAATACTTCTAATACCGATCTCGGAAATTCTGGCAATTCATCTAAAAATAAAATGCCTTGATGCGCTAGGCTCACTTCTCCTGGCTTGGGTATACTTCCTCCTCCAATCAACCCTGTGACTGTTGTACTGTGATGAGGCGCACGAAAAGGACGTACAGAGATCAAGCCAGCGTTAGAGTCTTTGAATCGTCCTGACACACTAAAAATCTTAGTTACTTCCAATGCTTCCGAGTCAGTTAATACCGGTAAAATCGTAGGTAGACGTTTAATGAGCATCGTCTTCCCTGTACCCGGAGGTCCCAGTAACAAAATATTATGCATTCCCGCAGCAGCAATCATCAATGCTCGCTTCACGTGTTGTTGTCCAAATACATCTCCATAATCTTCTTGCATCGTTGAAACAGAATGATTGATATATTGCTTTTTTGATCTTTGCACAAGTAATGGCGGAAGCACTACCACTTTACGTGGATCGGATTTCTTTTTAGTTATACCTGATATATCATTAACAGATTGAGATGTATTTATAGGATCATTTGAAGACGAGTTGGTCTGGATTTGTTTGACTACAATCTCCGGTTGACCTGGCAAAGACATTCGAAATGATTCGATATGATCCTGCTGAGCAGACTGGTCTTTTGGGAGAGTAGGCTGATGTAGTGCATCCGCAAATAAATCATTCAAATGATGAATTGCATACACATTGATTCCTTCAACCAATACTGCTTCTGCTGCATTTTCTTGAGGAACCAATACCGATTTCATACCATGTTGACGAGCTGTATCCACCATTGATAATACACCCGGCACAGGTCGCAATGTACCATCTAATGCTAATTCTCCGATCAGCAACATCTGCTCTGCATCAGGTAATATAATCTGATCACTTGTGGTCAAAATCCCCATAGCAATTGCAAGATCAAAAGCCGATCCTTCTTTACGCAAATCGGCTGGTGCTAGATTGATCGTTACTCGTTGATTAGGAAAAGTAAATCCACAATTTTTGATAGCTGAACGTACTCTTTCGATTGATTCTCGAATAGCTGAATCTGGCAACCCGATAATAGCAACCATCGGTAGACCATTTGACAAATCGGTCTCTACTTCAACCATTACTCCATTGATTCCCTGTAAACAAGCGCTAAATAATTTACCATACATACCAAAAAACACCCTTTCTCCAAAACCTTCTAAATCTCGCTCCTGATCACAGTGCGGATATACATGATGGTTTACTGAAAAAGGGTGCTTCCTCTATTTTCAATAGATTTTATTTTGACATCCATTAGACAAAAGCAGCTACAATATGCTCTAGTTCTACGACTTGATACGAATAATTCATCTGAATCGTTATGACATCATATCGAAAAGGAAAATGAGACTGCTGATTCTGATGAGCATAGACTTCAGCTGTTTCACGAATTTGTTTTTGCTTACGCCAATCTACCGATTCAGCAGGTGTACCAAATAGATCACTTGTACGACTACGCACCTCAACAATCACAATCGTGCCTTCATGATAAGCAATAATATCTAATTCACCACTACGACAGCTCCAATTGCGATAGCCGATCTGATAACCTTGCTGTTCTAAATAATAAGCTGCTGTATCTTCAGCGATACGTCCTTTATATTTGCGATCATCTGTTTTCACCGACCACGACCGCCTCGACTCAAATTCTTATCTGCACGATAAATAAAGCTAAGAATTTCGGCAACCAGTTCAAATAATTCACCTGGGATTTGTTGATCGAGATCAAGTTTGGACAGTACTTCTACCAAAGCAGCATCTTGTTGAACAGCGACACCAGCTTCTTTGGCTTTCTCAAGAATACTTTCAGCGATACGCCCTTTTCCTTTGGCGACTACTACTGGAGCTGTATTCTGATTCGGATCATATTTGAGGGCAACTGCTCTTTTGGCTCTCATGGCCATATCGTCTTTGGGTTTATTCATATTTTCATATCCACCCCTTTGTAATCAGGCGGTGCATACCGTTGTAAAAGATCGCTATCTGACATGCCAAGACTGTTGTCGTTCACTGTATCTGATCGAACTGGCATCGTATCTACTTTGAGCGATAGCAATTGGTATCCGAGCGCTCCCATAGCAGTAGCCATCTCTTCGCGTTTACTTTCGACAAGCGGAGCAAGCTGTTCTAGATCATTATGCACTTTAAGAGTCACAATTTTGTCTACTACATGTACATCGACAAGTGTTGGTCCTAGTGAATGCATATCGAGGTCGAACCATAGACGGCAGTTAGAAGCGTCTAGTTCTCCTTTAGGGCCACGACGAGACTGAATCTGTACAGAAGCCGTTTCTTGTCCGTCTGGTCCTCTAAACGGGACAAACATCGTTACTTGTGCAAAGGGTGCTGTACGATCAGTATTTAATAATAATTGCTGACCAGTTAATTGCTGAACCAATTGTTGTGCAGCATCTTTCAGTGCAGGTGGCACATCATCTGCGGCAGTTAGTTGAAGCAAAAGCCCTTTTAAAGTATCTTGAGCTTTACTAACCGCATCATCTGTATGAGAAGCCATCTGTTGAGCGATATGAGCCGGATTGGTGGCTTCTAGACTATTAGCATTTTTCAACAGAGCAGCATTCGGTAGAAGATCATCTGTTGGTACATTTTGCCCGTTCACTACTGTCTGTGCATTGGTAGTGGCTTGTTTGCTAGTTGCTGGATTGTTTAATTCTATTTCTGGATCTATTAGTAACTCATTAGCTGCTGTTTGCTGCAGTGCATTCGGATTCGCAGGATTCGCAACACGAGACGCAGGTGCAGGTAATTGCTCTTCTACTCCATTATTTAATGTACTATGCAGTACATTAGGCGCAAGAGCTGGATTTCCATTACGAGACGTTGCCGGATCTAAAGATGCCTGTGCTTGCGTTAGCCCATTAGCACTTAGAGATACTGGTGTCTGCTCAGTGCGTGTAGCTACTGCTTCAGGTGAAGAGTTATTGACACTTGCACGTACCATTTGTTGTTCATGCTCTGCTCCTAATAATTTCAGCACACGGCCTAACCAGGGTTCTGTGGTTTGAACTTTGGGATTGACTATTGATGCTGTATTTGTAGAGTTCGCTGTAACAGGTTCGGCATCATCTGTTGTTGCAGATAACGATGGGCTAACCGTTGTCGAAGCAGATGGAGTGATATCATCTGCTTGCTGTGCTTGAGTATTGACTGTTGCCATCGTCGCAGATGCTGTTGGTGCTTGAGACACAGTAGGATTTGGTACAGCTGGTGAAGTTAATTTACCACCAGTTGCATCTGTAGCCTGATCTCCAGATTGAGCCACTATACTTCCTAATTGATCAAGCACAGTCTGTAATTTTCCCAGTAAAGCAGACGTTGTGTTATTGCTTTGTGCTGGATTGGTATTTCCGTTAACTGCCGGGTTATTTCCAGATGTGTTTGAAGATACAGTCTCTGGATCTTGATTGGCATTTGTGCCTGTATTTACATTGGCTGCATTATCTTGTACTTGTGTCACTGTAGCACGAACAAGATTATCCAGATTACTTAATAGATCATGAAGCGGAGGTCCGAATATCGCTTGCTGTAGACCGCTCACGCTTTGCGCTGTAACAGGTAGACCTCGCTGAATAGCTACAGCCGCAGATTGTACCCATTCTCCTACAGGTACACCGGCTGGCTTTTGAGAAAGAGTTGCTTGTATATTTTTGACGTTATCTGCATTAAGTGTGATACCGGATGCTCTCATTTGAGTAATCATTTCACGATTTTCTTTGGTATCTGGTAAATTAAACGAATCTAATACTTCTCCCATAGATGCATTAGGTAAAGGATTCGCTGGATTGCCTGCTACAGGTTTGAGCACAGGCATTCCATCTTGATCAGGAGGCTGTACTTGTAGTAAAGTGGTTGCGCCTTGTTGTAAAGGAGTCTCTAATTTGGCTCTTACTTTGACTCCTTGAATTTGGACAACAGCTTCTTGTCCATCTTCAGATACGCTTGTCACCACTCCGCGGACAACTTGCCCTTCTTTCAATTCCATTTGTCGTGCTTCACCTGGTTTGCTATCTCCTATAAGTCCACGGAATAGTGATCCAATATTCATAGTAATCCCTCCTATCATTGTTTCTACTTGAACGTTGCCTACATTGAGGTATAGATAACAAGTAGACTATAAATAAATTCATAGTAATACAGACAATTTATAGTCTATGCTTATGTATATTTTGATTTAACGTTCGTCTGCTTGATTATCTTATTTATCGGTTAAAAAGGCATGGATCATGAGCGCCTATCTGTACAAAAAAAGAACCCGCTCTTTATAGTAAGATGCGGGTTCTTCCCTTAGCATGTCTATTTCTATCTTCACATAAAGTAATATAGATGCATGATAAATCATTCTATACTATAATTCAATCCTTTTATGCTTAAAATAAAGTCGGTTGTTCCAGTAACAAATTACCTAAAAAGCTTTTGCGATGTAATGGTGTGATTCCCTGCGCAATAATCTGAGCACGATGAACTTTGGTTGCATATCCTTTATGTCCGGCGATTCCGTAGCCAGGATATTGCTCTTCCCATTCACCTACACACAGACGATCACGAGTGACTTTGGCGATAATGGAAGCTGCTGCAATACTATGACTATTCGCATCTCCTTTGATAATAGAACGTTGTGGAATATCCAGATCAACCTTTTCAGCATCGACTAGAATATAGTCAGGAGATACGCTTAATTGTTGCAAAGCGATCTTCATTGCTAATCGAGCGGCTTGCTTAATATTGATCTCATCAATCGTTGCTGCATCAACATAACCTACACCTACAGCAAGTGCTTGCTCCATAATCTGATCATAGAGTTGCTCACGCTTTTTCTCAGATAGCTTTTTGGAGTCGTTCACGCCTTCAATGATTACACCTTCTGGCATAATCACCGCAGCAGCGATCACATCACCAAACAGACATCCTCGACCCACTTCATCTACACCAGCAATATAATGGTAACCTTCCAGTAGACATTCACGTTCATACTTTAACAATTCTGACATGATGATTCCTCCAATACTTAAGGAGTCTCCATGGAGATTCGTCCCATTTTACCTGCACGCAATTCACGTAATATGACTTTGGATGCTTTTTCTAAATCTATACGTCCACCGCTCATTAAGCAACCACGTTTGCGTCCGATTTCTTCCATAATTTCTACGATTTCATTCGGATTTTCAAAATCTTGTGGTTGTTCAGATAATTCAAAACGTTCAGCGATATTGTCCCAATAATGCTGACAGATGTATTTCATACCGAAGTAAGCAACATCTTCTACATTTAGAATTTCTTCACGAATAGCGCCTGTTACAGCCAGCTTATAACCGATAATTTGATCTTCAAATTTAGGCCATAGAATACCTGGTGTATCTAGCAATTCCATTTCTGTTCCTACTTTGATCCATTGTTGTCCTTTGGTTACACCTGGACGGTCACCTGTCAAAGCTATACTTTTTCCAGCAAGGCGATTGATTAATGTCGATTTACCCACATTCGGAATACCTACAATTAATCCGCGCATAGGACGTTGATTCATTCCTTTAGCTGCACGTTTGTCGCGCTTGTCTTTGAGCAATACTTTAGAGCGTTCAGCAATTTCTTTGATACCTTGTCCGCTTGCTGAGTCTAAAGGAAGAACAGCATGTCCTTCTTGCTTAAAATATTCAACCCATTCGGCAGTTACTTTAGGATCAGCCAAATCGGATTTGTTCAAAATAATCATTCTCGGTTTGCCCTGCAAAATCTCATCAATCATCGGATTACGACTGGAGAGTGGCAGACGTGCATCCACGAGTTCAATAACCATATCGATCAATTTAAGCTTCGATTCGATCTGGCGACGTGCTCTTGTCATATGTCCGGGAAACCATTGAATAGCCATCGGTTTTCCCCCTTACTTCTTTAAATTAGCTGTCCATATATGTTAGGCAGCTTTATTGTTCAACCCACTTCGCATCACTAAACGGCCAGAAAATAACATCTGCACGTCCAATAATATCTCCAAGCGGTATATAACCGATCATACGACTGTCTTGACTGTTGGAGCGATTATCTCCCATAACAAATACATGACCTGCCGGTACTGTTCCATCAGGGAAGTTCTCTGTTGGGAAATTATTGATATTATAATCGCTACCTTGTGCATGTGCCTTATCTAATGCAGCTTGGATATAAGGCTCACTGATTTCTTTACCATTAACGGTTACTTTGTCGCCTTCTACTTTGACGGTATCTCCAGCAACAGCGATTACACGTTTGATAAAGTCACGATTTTGAGAAGGTACTTTCAGTACAACCACTTCTCCAGGTTGTGGGGTACGGATATCATACAGAATTTTGTTCACGATCACACGTTCACCTGTATGAAAATTCGGTTGCATGGATGGACCGTCTACAATAAACGGTTCAAACAAGAACCAGCGGATAACGACAACGAGCAACAAAGCAACCACGATCGCTTTGATCCACTCTTTCGTTTCACTTTTCTTTTTCTTTTCAGGTTGAATCGTTCCTGAATCTGGAGTTCCTGTGTTGACAGGTTCTTGTACTTCTGTCGTATTTGCTGCATGTACTTCATTGTTAGATGGTTTTGTGTCTTGCTCCATAGGCCATGCCTTCTTTCCTGGTTGAATTGGCGCTTTGTATATGTACTGACTACCATATCCGGCTAAGCCTTATGTAGTGTATACCAAGTACCTATACGATTTCACTCTATCTATTTTACACACAATTTTATAAAAACCAAATTTTGAAGGATTCTATTCGTCAAGAAATACAAAAAATCCCGTCTACAGCCGTGTATAAAGGCTGTCCGGCGGAATCGGATGTTAATCATTATCATAAATAACAGCTTAAAAATAACGAAAAGGGCTTGTTTCACCAAGCCCTTCTCAATCGCGTATCCGAAAGGATTAACGACGCAATTCTTTAATTCTAGCTGCTTTACCGCGAAGCTCACGAAGATAGTACAATTTCGCACGGCGAACTTTACCACGACGAGCTACTTCTAGTTTATCGATTTTAGGTGAATTTACTGGGAAAGTTCTTTCCACACCGACACCGTAAGAAATTTTACGTACTGTAAAAGTTTCACCGATGCCGCCACCTTGGCGTTTGATTACAACTCCCTCGAACAACTGAACACGTTCGCGAGTACCCTCAATTACCTTAACATGCACTTTTAAAGTGTCTCCTGCACGGAAATTAGGGATATCTTTACGAAGTTGATCTTGAGTAATTTCTTGAATGATATTCATTAATAACTTCCTCCTTCCACACAGATGTTCATACGTCTCAGGGAATAATTCCTCATCATTGATCGTAGAGGACCATCAGATTCACACAACAGTCTAATACTATCATAGAACATCATAGAATAACAATACTTTTTCAAAAAAATTATAAAATAGTTGATTATTTGAGATCAGCTATAAGTATGCCTCGTCATTGCCGCTTACTCAAAGTCGCTATGTTCTAATAAAGATTGCAGACTTCTCAAGCGATTGATTTCTTGCTCAAATAGATGATGATCGGTTAAGCGACTATTTTCTAATGTGCGAAGTCTGGCTGTTTTTTGGTGATCGATACTACGATCAATTAATTTTACTACTGTATTGCGACCGCTATAATCAGAAATAAAATATTTTTTGTATGATTCGACTTCGATATAGATCAGATGCGTAAATTCCGGTAATAAATGATTCAGTACGATCGTAGCATCACGCTCTACAAACTCTTTATTTAACACCGAAGCATATCCTTGACTGCGCAAGTCACTGCTTAACCGATCTAACCATTGTGAATACTCCTTCTGCAATTCATTCATGATGTCTGAACTCCTATCTTTGTTACCTTGTTATGAGCGCTCTTACTGTAGGCTCAGTCTTATGCTCTAAATGATGACTTGAGCTTATTTATTGTTGCACCTATGTATATAGGGGGTATATAAAAAAGAATTTCCCTATAAGGGATCGATGAAGATCTTCCTACAGCGAAATTCTGATGTATATTTAGTTAAGCTGATTTTTGAGCCACTCGCGCTCTTTGGTTGTCAAATCAGCCTGTTCTAACAATTCTGGACGACGTTCTAATGTACGCAGTAACGATTGTTCACGTCGCCACTTCTCGACATTGGCATGATGACCGGATAATAAAATATCAGGTACTTTCATTCCTCTATATTCTACAGGACGCGTATAATGTGGATATTCTAACAGCCCTGTACTGAATGAATCGGTCACTGCACTGTTAGCATTTCCTAATACCCCTGGTAAAAGGCGCACAATACTGTCTACAGCCGCCATAGCGGGTATTTCCCCACCGGTAAGTACATAATCACCGATTGATATCTCATCGGTCACCAGATGCTCTCTAATGCGCTCATCGTAACCTTCATAATGACCACAGATAAAAATCAAATGTTCTTCTTGAGCAAGCTCTTCAGCTTTGTGCTGCGTAAATGGCTCTCCCTGTGGACACATCAAAATAATACGTGGAGATGTAGAAGTAGACGCGGGTGCTAAATCTTCTACAGCATCAAAAATAGGCTCTGGCTTGAGTACCATTCCCCCGCCTCCACCATAAGGTGTATCGTCTACAGTACCATGTTTGCTTTTAGAATACGTGCGGAAATTAATAGCATTCAATTCTACAATGCCTTTAGCTGCTGCTTTACCCAGAATGCTAGAACCAAAAACACCGGTAAACATTTCTGGAAATAACGTCAGCACATCGATCTTCATCATTCCAAAAGACCTTCCATCACATGGATCAGTACTTTTTTCTCTTCTACATTAATATCAAGCACGACATCATGGATGTAAGGAATCAATACTTCTTCGCCTTTATCTGGACGGACGACCCATACATCATTAGCACCCGGTTTTAAAATATCTACGATTTTACCAATTTTGGTTCCTTCTTCAGTAAATACTTCACAATCTAGAATCTCGTGGAAATAAAATTCGTCTTCTTCTAGCTCGATCGTATCATCTTTAGATACTTTCAATGTCCAGCCTTTATATTTCTCTACTTCGTTAATATTGCTGAATCCTTTAAAACGAACCACATACATATTTTTTTGCAAACGAGAGCTTACAATTTGAACTTCTAATTTACTGCCATTTTCTTCATTGATCATCCATAGCTTTTTACCTTCTGCAAAGCGAATTTCAGCAAAATCGGTATTTGGATAGATTTTGAGTTCTCCACGGATGCCATGTGTATTAGCTACTTTACCTACCGTTAAAAATTGTTCAGTCATGTTATTCTCCTCTAACAAATAATCTATCATTGATGCTATATTACCTTAAATTTGATTGAAAATGTACGAAAAAGGGCTAGGACATCATCCTAACCCTCTTTCGTATATTTTTAAGACATTATATCAACGGTCACCCGTTTATTAGTCTTGACTGCTGCTGATGTAACGACCGTGCGGAGAGCCTTGGCGATACGTCCTTGCTTGCCGATGACTTTACCGGCATCGTCCGGATGGACGCTAAGTTCGTATACGATCAAGTTCTCTTTTTCCACAACGTTCACTTTTACATCATCGGGATGATCCACGAGAGCTTTAGCAATAACCATTACTAATTGTTCCATAGATTCTCCTCCGAATCAGCAATTATTTTTGCTGTTTAAGCTCATGAAACTTTTTCATAACGCCCGCTTTGCTAAGCAAGTTGCGAACGGTATCAGAAGCTTGTGCTCCTTGTTGAAGCCATTGAAGAGCTTTTTCCTCATCAATCTTAGTTACAGAAGGTTCTGCAATTGGATTATAAGTACCGATTTCTTCGATGAAACGGCCATCACGAGGGGACCGAGAATCGGAAACCACGATACGATAGAAAGGCGCTTTATGAGCACCGATGCGTTTTAGACGAATACGTACTGCCACGAAAATTCACCTCCTTCAAATTAGTTCAATAGTATATACATTGCATTTCCTGGGCTTAACGGAAAGGAAATTTCATTCCTTTACCACCCATTTTTTGCATTTGTTTCATCATTTTATTGTTTTTGCCGCCGCCCTTAGGATCCATCATATCCGAGAACTGCTTCATCATACGGCGCATCTCATCGAACTGCTTGATCAGACGGTTTACTTCTGCAACAGACGTTCCGCTCCCTGTAGCAATCCGCTTACGACGACTATGATTAATCACTTCTGGATGTTGTTTCTCCTGAACAGTCATCGACTGAACAATCGCTTCGATACGTCCTACTTGCTTATCATCTACTTGTAGATTTTGATTTTTCATTTTTCCCATACCAGGAATCATGTCCATAATCTGATCAAGCGGTCCAAGCTTTTTCACTTGATCCATTTGCTCTAAGAAATCTTCGAATGTGAACTCGGCATTACGCATTTTGCGTTCCATTTCTTTTGCCTTGTCTTCATCGATATTCATTTGAGCTTTTTCGATCAGTGATAACATATCACCCATACCTAGAATACGTGAAGCCATACGTTCTGGATGGAAAGCTTCCATAGCGTCTAGCTTTTCACCAAGTGTTGTGAATTTAATCGGGCAACCTGTTACGGCTTTGACAGACAATGCTGCACCACCACGAGTATCTCCATCAAGCTTGGTCAATACTACACCTGTTAATTGCAATTGACTGTTAAAGTTCTCGGCTACATTAACTGCATCCTGACCTGTCATCGCATCTACAACTAACAGCACTTCGTCTGGATTCGTTAATTCATGAATCTGACGCAATTCATCCATTAATTCTTCATCAATATGCAAGCGACCTGCTGTATCAATAATCACGTAATCATTATTGTTCGTTTTGGCTTCTTGCAACGCTTGACGAGCAATTTCAACTGGACTTGTCTGATCTCCCATTGTAAATACAGGCGCATTGATTTGCTCTCCCAGTACTTGCAACTGCTTGATCGCTGCCGGACGATAAATATCGCCTGCAACCAGTAAAGGACGATGATTTTGTTTTTGAAGCATTTTAGCTAGTTTACCGGATGTGGTTGTTTTACCAGCACCTTGCAAACCGACCATCATAATCACTGTTGGTGGTTTGGCTGCTTTGGCAAGTTTGGACTGTGTTCCACCCATCAACTCGGTCAATTCTTTATTAACAATGTCGATAATAACCATGCCAGGTGTGAAGCTTTCCATCACATCTGTACCGACCGCTTTTTCTTTTACTTTGGAAATGAATTCTTTAACGACTTTGAAATTAACGTCTGCTTCAAGCAACGCTAACCGTACTTCGCGCATTGCTTCGTTTACATCTTCTTCAGATACTTTACCTTTACCGCGAAGTTTGCTAAATACGTTTTGCAGTCGTGTTGTTAAGCTTTCAAATGCCATGTGTCTTCACCTCCGTTTATTTCACCTAAATGTACTACGTGTGTATCTATATCGAATATCGTTACATGTATAAGTATATATGAATTAATCGTTACCTTCCAAGCGCTCTACGATATCCATCATATGCGATTGCTGATCATGAGCTATCCCGCTTGTAGATAATGTGTTTTTAAGTTCTTCTAGATCGCGTAAACGACGATAATGCTTTTCCATCAAACCAAGCTTTTCTTCATACATCTCTAATACTTGCTCGGCACGTTTGATATGTTCGTACACCGCTTGTCGACTAATACTGAACTCTGCGGCAATCTCTCCAAGAGAGTAATCATCGTGAAAATAGTATTTAAGGAACATCTGCTGTTTGTCTGTAAGCAGAAGCTCATAGAAATCAAATAATGAATTAACACGGGTCGTTTTATCGAGCCGATTCTCTTGACTCATCTGGGGCACTCCCTCCGTCAAGGAAAAACACTTTACACCTCATCAACGTTCTATATCATAGCAAAAAATAAAATAAGATGTCAAGCATAATTACTTAACATCTTATTACTTTTATAAATGGACCCAAAATATTGATATTTTAAGACCAAAATATGAACTTTTTAGGTCGATTTCATTCTTATAGATGAATCGGCAACACATAAAATAAAATCATAAAGAAATGCAAAATGCTTCCTGCGAGTACGAATAGATGCCAGACCGCATGATGAAAAGGAAATCCGCGCCATACATAAAAGATCGTTCCAAGTGTATACATCAGTCCGCCAATAGCGAGTAAAATAATACCACCGCTTGCCATATTGGTCGTTAACGGTTCCCAAGCGACAACGATTAACCAGCCCATTAAAATATAAAAAATCGTCGACATAAATAAAAACCGTTTGACGAAATACGCTTTAAACGCACAGCCCAAAATAGCTATACCCCATACGATTCCAAAAATACTCCAACCTAGAACTCCTTTAACAACAATAAGCATTAAAGGTGTATATGTGCCTGCAATAAATAGATAAATCGCTGAATGATCAAAAATTTCAAACAAATCTTTGGCTTTACCATCTCTAAATCCATGAACCAATGTTGAGCTAATATATAACAACAACATACTAACTCCATAAATCGTAAAACTGACTACATGCCACGGGCTACCTTTTAATGTAGCAAATACAATCAAAATAACAAGGGCAGCAATACTAAGAGCAGCTCCTATACCATGAGTTACAGCATTAGCTACTTCTTCTTTACGGCTATAAGTATGTGTATCAGCCATAATTCACTTCCTTTCTCCTAACCAATATCCCAAATCTACTATATCTACTTGATGCGTAAAGGTTATGTATACCAAACGAATTGGTGTCTATTTAGATATAAAAAAACAGTAGCCAGCGAACGTTATCTCTTATTATAATGTTCGACGGCTACTGTCTGAAATGATATATCTTATACTTCTAGTATAACGCAGTTGCTAATTCAGATGCTAGTTTTGCTATTCTTACTTACTCTTTAGAGTCGGCTTGTTCTGTCTCTTCCTCTTCTTGAATCAAACCAGCAAATAGAGCATGTACAAATTGCTCACTATCAAATGGTTGTAGATCATCGATCTTCTCACCCAAACCTACAAATTTCACAGGTAAATCTAATTCTTGACGAATCGCAACAACAATTCCGCCTTTAGCTGTTCCATCTAACTTGGTCAGTACCAGACCAGTCACGCCACTTTTCTCACCGAATAATTTAGCCTGACTTAATGCATTTTGACCTGTTGTCGCATCCAATACCATCAGTACTTCATGCGGAGCGTCTGGAATTTCACGTTGAATAACACGGAAAATTTTATTCAACTCATCCATTAGATTACTTTTATTTTGTAAACGTCCTGCGGTATCACATAGCAATACATCTGCTCCACGTTGCTTAGCTGCACGTACAGCATCGTACATTACGGCTGCCGGATCAGAACCTGATTGTTGCTTGATGACTTCTACCCCTGCACGTTGACCCCATACTTCTAATTGCTCGATAGCTCCGGCACGGAATGTATCTCCTGCTGCCAGTAGTACTTTTTTGCCTTCTTGTTTGAAACGGTGTGCCATTTTACCAATTGTTGTTGTTTTACCAACACCATTTACACCAACAAACAGAATAACTGTAATTCCATTTGGTTGCATATTTAAGCCTGTATTTTCGTTTCCACGAAGTAAACCTGTTAATTTCTCAGATAATACAGGTTGTAGTTCAGCAGCATTTTCGATTCTACGAATACGCACTTCATCACGAAGATCATCAATCAGTTCCATCACTGTGTTGACGCCCACATCTGCTCCGATTAGGATCTCTTCTAATTCTTCATAAAATTCTTCATCGATTTTTTTGCGACGAATTACAAGGTCAGATACTTTTTCGACAAAACCTTTACGTGTTTTTTCCAGACCATCACGGAACTGTTTGGTCACTGTTTCTGTTTTTGTAGAAATACTTTCTTTTAACTTTTTAAAAAAGCTCATGAGATTCCTCCAGATGATCTATAGTGTAAAGTGCTTAATATCAAGATATCTAACGATCCTATACATCCCGTTAGATATCTTAACGGTATTGATGTTACTTCAATCGTTATCGCTGTATACGAATATGCTGTCGTTCAAAAAAATGATTATTACGCAATATCTGCTTCTTCATCATCTAATTTGACAGAAACTAGCTTCGATACGCCGCCTTCTTCCATCGTGACTCCATAGAGCACGTCAGCTTCTTCCATCGTGCCTTTACGATGAGTGACTACGATAAACTGGGTAAGTCCTGAAAACTCTCTTAAATACTGTGCAAACCGCACTACATTCGCTTCATCAAGTGCTGCTTCTACTTCATCCAGTACACAGAACGGTACAGGTTTGACTTGTAAAATTGCAAATAATAATGCCATCGCAGTTAAAGCTCGTTCGCCACCAGAAAGTAATTGTAGATTTTGCAATTTTTTACCCGGTGGTTGTGCCACAATATCAATCCCTGTTTCTAGCATACGTTCAGGATCAATCAATACAAGATCAGCACGACCGCCTCCGAACAGTTTACTGAAGACCGTTCCAAATTGACCACGAATCGCATCGAATGTAACTTTGAAACGTTTGGACATTTCTTCATCCATTTCGCGAATAACTTGATATAGTGTTGTTTTGGCTTCAACCAGATCATTTTGTTGAAGTGTCAAAAATTCGTAACGCTCATTGACGCGTTGATATTCTTCGATCGCTCCTAGATTGACTTCACCCAAGTTGGTAATTCTAGATTTGAGATGACGTACCTCTTTTTCAGCAAACTCGATATCTTCAGGTAATTCATAATCTCTTTTTGCCATTTCGTAAGTGAGTTCATAATCTTCGCGTAATTTAGCTAGAATATTTTCCAACTCTACATCCAGACGATTGACTTGAATCTCTATTTTGCGAAGTTCATCTTCAACGACTTTGAGTTCATTTCGTTGTTCGCGCGTTTCGTTTTCTTCCAACTCTAACTTTTGTTGTAATCGCGCACGTTCTGCACGTTTTAACTCTAGTTGTTCGCTGGTCTCTGTACGTTTACGGCGTAGACGTTCCAATTCTTCACACTGACGCTTTTGTTCTCGTTCATTTTTTTCCAAATCTTTGACAATCACAGCCAGTTGATCACGATTGCTCTGTAACTCCTGACCATAATCTTGCGATTCTTCCTGTGAACGAGACAACTGCTCTTCCAGCGAAAATATTTCCTGACTGAGCTTACCTTCACGAATTTTGAGATCAGTCACTTTTTCTTGCAATTGCTCTTTGGCAGACTCATTTGATTTACGCATTTTTTCTGCATTTTGAATACCGTCTTGAATCGCCTGTTCTTGCTTTTGCAATTCAATCAGTTTCTGTTCTGCTTCTTTACGAGCTTTCGCAATAGTGGCTAGCTCTTCGGTATAGCTGCTTTTCTCTTGCCCATATAATTCATATTGTTCATTCACATGGCGTAACTCATGTTCGATTTGTTTGAGTTCACTTGCAACTTGCTGTTCTTCTGTACGTTTGCGATCACCATCTGCTCGCAATTGATCCAGACGATTTTCATGATCTTGCAATCGTTTTTGCACATCGATAATTTCTTTTTGTAGACGTTTGACTTGAGATTCACTTTCAACAATCTCATGTTCTAGTTGATCAAGTTGACGCTTGCGTCCTAGTAGATTGTTGTTCTTTTTGTGTTGACTACCACCGGTCATCGATCCACCCGCGTTTACCACATCACCTTCAAGCGTAACGATCCGGTAGCGATAACCGAGCTTACCTGCTATACGGTTGGCTTGTTCTAACGTTTCTGCTATAACTACACTACCGATCAGACTGCCTACGATCGCTGCATAACGCTCATCATAACCTACAAGCTCAGCACCGATACCAACAAAACCTTCTGCATTTTCAGCAAGTCGTTTGTCATTATCTTGCATTTTACGTGGACGAATAACATCTAGTGGCAAAAATGTAGCTCTGCCTAATTGACGTTGCTTCAAAAAAGCGATCGCTTTACGCGATACTTCTTCATTTTCCATAACGACATGCTGTACGGACGCGCCTAGTGCTGTCTCCATAGCCAGTTCTAATTTTTCAGGAACTGTAATAAGTTCAGCAACAGCTCCGTGTACACCTTGAAGCTGAGAATTGCGTGAAGCTTTGAGTACTTCTTTGACTCCTAGCATAAAGCCTTCAAAATCTTCTTGCATTTCCTGCATCGTATCACGGCGAGATATCAACGCTTCACGGCGCTGTTCCCATTTGCGAATAGCTGTCTGCATTTCTTCGCCAGACTTTTGCAATTTATGCAATTGCTCACTATGTTGAATATAATCAACACGTACTTTAGCGATTTCTTTGGCCAACTTATCGGTTTGTACCGCAGAAGCGGCTTTGCTATCTTCAAGCCGTTTTTTCTCAGTCTGCCATTTACCCGATTCGCTTTCAGCTCGTACCATCCGCCGCTGAGTATTCTCTGTCTGTTGATCAGCATACCGAATTTCATTACGAGCTTGTGCCATCGTATTCATCAATTCCAAAAGTTCACCTTTTAAACTTTCTTCTTGATGCTGTCCAATACCACCATTAATCTGCAACAAACTATTTTCTTCTTGAGCAATCATTTGTTGTAGTTCATGTAACTGCTTGGTCAATGTGGCAAATTTGGTCTGTAGCTGTTGACTTTCATCTGTGCGCTGACTGGTACGTTCTTCACTACGCTCTAAAGCTACACCTAATTGCTTTTGATTTTGCTCTAAATTAAGGCGGCGTTCTTTGAGTAATTCGCCCAGACCTTCAGACTTCTCTGTCTGCTCGCTATATTGCAACAACAGTCCTTGTAATGTTTCTACGGCTTCTTCAGCTTCACGTAGAGCACCACGTTCATTTTCAAGCTTCTCATCATGACCGGATACGACACTAGCTAGTCGTTGTTGTACTTTTTCCAGTTCAGCCATTTTGGCACTTGCTGTACTCCAAGCTGTATGAATCCGTTCAATCCCATGAACATAGAGAGAGATTTCTTTATGTTTAAGTTCTTCTTTCAGTTCTTTAAAATGAATCGCTTTGGTCGATTGTTCTTTGAGCGGTTCTATTTGATCTTCAAGCTCATGCACAAGATCATAGATACGCAATAAATTTTGCTCGGTATCATCTAATTTGCGAACAGCGTCTTTTTTACGAGATTTGTATTTTACAATACCTGATGCTTCTTCAAAAATACCCCGTCGATCTTCAGAACGAGTACTTAGTATTTCTTCGATCCGTCCTTGCCCGATAATCGAATACGCTTCTTTTCCGATTCCTGTATCCATAAATAACTCGGTGATATCTTTGAGACGACACGATTGTTTGTTAATCAAATATTCGCTATCTCCACTACGATGTACACGACGCGTAATCGTGACTTCACCGAAATCAAGTGGTAATGTCTGATCTTCATTGTCGAGTGTCAGCGATACTTCTGAATAGCTGACTGCTTTTCGACTATCGCTACCTGCAAAAATGATATCTTCCATTTTGCCACCACGAAGAGACTTGGCACTTTGCTCACCAAGCACCCAGCGGATTCCGTCAGATATGTTACTTTTACCGCTACCGTTTGGTCCGACAACGGCGGTAATGCCTTTTACAAATTCCATTTCTGTCTTATCAGCAAAAGATTTAAATCCTGCTAATTCTATTCTTTTCAGGAACATAGTTCGTTGTTCACCTCTACTGCTATTGTAGCATAATTACCTGCTGCTTCATCAATGGAAAAAGAGCAAAAAGCGGTCGATGCCTCTTGATTCACGCAAGCTGGCTGTGACTGCTCTTTGCTCTTTGTTTGTCCTGTAATTGTCAGAAAAGAGAACGGTTATTTCAACTTCAACCGATTCAATGCCGCGGCAGCTGCCCGTTGCTCTGCTTCTTTTTTAGAACGCCCGGCTCCCTGACCTAAACTCTCTTCTCCCATACATACTTCCGAGACAAACTCCCGCTCATGTGCAGGGCCTTTCTCTTCAATAATACGATACTCCAGTACTCCCATATTGTGATGCTGAGTTAATTCCTGAAGCTCGGTCTTGAAGTCCATCATCTGGAACTGCCCACCTGGAGAAATGCCTGAGAATACATGTGCGTTTAGAAAAGACTTCACAGCTTCTAAGCCTTGATCCAGATATAATGCTCCAATAAAAGATTCAAAAACATCAGCGAGCAGTGCTGGACGCTGACGTCCGCCTGTCAATTCTTCTCCTTTGCCAAGCAAAACGTATCTGCCAAAGTCGAGCGCTTCTGCAAATTTCACTAACGAAGGTTCGCATACAATCGCTGCACGCAATTTCGTAAGTTCACCTTCAGGACGCTCAGGATATGCATTGTACAGGTACTCCGACACTGTCAATTCCAAAACCGCATCGCCCAAAAATTCGAGACGCTCATTATCTTGATGCTGACTAAACCGATGTTCATTCACATAAGAAGCATGAGTGAACGCCTGTTTGAGCAATTGACGGTTTTGAAATTGGATTTGAATTTGCTGTTGTAGCTGTTTCACATCTCCGTTCAAGAAACTGACTCCTTACACTTCAAATTTCTTCAGGATGATTGAGGCATTGTGCCCCCCGAATCCAAAAGAGTTGGACATTACTACATTCAAATCTGCTTTACGCGCTTCATTCGGCACATAGTCTAAATCACATTCAGGATCTTGATCATGCAAATTGATCGTTGGAGCAATAATCTGATTTTCTAAAGATAGTGCACAGATTACAGCTTCGATACCACCAGCTGCTCCTAATAAATGACCTGTCATCGACTTGGTCGAACTTACAGCGATGTTATACGCATGATCGCCTAATGCCAATTTGATTGCTTTCGTTTCGGACTTATCGCCTACAGGAGTAGATGTACCATGAGCATTGATATAATCAATATCTTCCGGTGTAATTCCTGCACTGCGAATTGCCATTTTCATACAACGAGCTGGGCCATCAGGATCAGGCTCTGTCATATGATGAGCATCTGCGCTTAATCCATAACCGATTACTTCAGCATAGATATGAGCACCACGCTTTTGAGCATGTTCCAACGATTCAAGAATCATAATTCCTGAACCTTCACCCATTACAAATCCATCACGACCGGTATCAAACGGACGACTTGCTGTTGTTGCTTCATCGTTGCGTGTAGACATCGCACGCATCGCACAGAAACCACCCAATCCCGAAGGACGAATCGTTGCTTCAGCACCACCAGTGATCATAACGTCTGCTTCACCATCACGGATAAATTTAAATGAATCTCCAATCGCATGACTACCACTTGCACAAGCACTTACAGGAGCCAAGTTCGGTCCTTTTGCGCCGTGAAGAATAGATACATGACCAGAAGCCATATTAGCGATCATCATTGGAATAAAGAATGGACTAATCCGTTTAGGTCCTTTTTGCATCAGAATAGCATGTTGATCTTCAAACGTTCCTAGACCACCAATACCAGATCCGATAATAACCCCTACACGTTCAGGATCAGTATCTTCTGCAATATTAAGCTTACTGTCTTTTAATGCTTCTACAGTTGCTGCTTCTGCAAATTGAACAAAACGATCCATTTTACGTGCTTCTTTGCGTTCCATATAATCTTCTGCATTGAAGTCTTTGACTTCGGCAGCAATTTGCGTAGGATAGCCACTGACATCAAAACTTTCAATGGTACTTACACCGGATTGACCGGTAATAATATTATTCCAAAATGTATCTTTATCTTTACCAAGGGAAGTCATAACTCCCAAGCCTGTAATTACTACTCTATGCTTCAAACACATTCACCTCTATATCGACTGCATGTGTATATTTTTTGTTCCATCCAAAAGACAAAAGACGCCAAAATGAGGAGAAGTCCCGGCCCGCTAACAAGCAGGTAACGGGACTTTTGTTAAGCCTTAGGTATGAGATTGTATGTAATTTACAACTTCACCTACGGTCGTAATTTTCTCCGCATCTTCGTCAGAAATTTCCAAGTCAAACTCATCTTCCAATTCCATAACCAGTTCCACTACATCAAGCGAATCTGCTCCAAGATCATCTTTAAAAGATGATTCTAATTTAATTTCAGCTTCGTCAGCTCCCAAACGGTCAATAACGATGCGTTTTACACGATCCAAAACATCAGACATCCGTTTCACCTCCTCTTCCAAAGTATTATACGAAAATCACACGCAAAAAGCCACATATCCATAAAAGGGATATTGTACTTCTTTTACATGTACATACCGCCATCCACATGAAGCGTCTGCCCTGTCATGTAAGAAGCTGCTGGTGATACCAAGAAAGAAACAACCGATGCAATTTCCTCGGGTTGACCGAGACGTGCAAGCGGAATCCCTTCTAGCATTTTGTTACGCAGTTCTTCACTCAGTTCATCCGTCATATCTGTTGCAATAAATCCGGGCGCCACACAATTCACTGTGATGCCACGTGAAGCTAATTCTTTTGCCGATGCTTTGGTTAAACCAATCACACCTGCTTTGGCTGCGACATAGTTAGCTTGACCAGGGTTACCTAGTACACCAACTACAGAAGAAATATTAATAATGCGACCGTAACGTTGTTTCATCATGGGACGAGTCACCGCTTTGAGGCAATTGAATACGCCTTTGAGGTTCGTCTCAATCACTTGATCAAATTCGTCTTCTTTCATTCGCATGATCAGGTTATCACGGGTAATACCTGCATTATTAATCAAAATGTCGATTTTACCAAATGTTTCATTAACTTGTTTGACCATCGCTTCTGCTTCCGCAGCAATACCTACATTGGCGCGAACTGCAAAAGCTTTGACACCTAATTCTTCGATCAGACGTACTGTTTCGTTAGCAGCATCTTCACTACCTGCATAGTTGACTGCGATATCTGCTCCAGCTTCTGCTAGTGCAAGCGCAATACTACGACCTATTCCTCGTGAAGCTCCTGTAACCAAAGCAGCTTGTCCTTGAAGTGGCTTACTCATAACATACGCATCTCCTTTTCAAATGAATCATCTGATCCGGCTTCTGGAGGGAAGATTATACTTCCACTTGAAGTGCTTCTATACTTTCCAGACTGCTTATATTAATCAAGCGTACATTTTTATCTATTTTTTTGATCAATCCTGTCAATACGTTCCCAGGACCAATTTCGATAAAAGTATCCACACCTTCATTGATCAGAAAGCGAACACTATCTTCCCATAATACAGGAGAGTATACCTGTTCTACCAGTAATGCTTGAATCTCGCTTGCTGTGGTAACGGTTGTTGCTGTGACGTTCGCTACTACAGGCACTGTAGCATCGCGGAAAGATACCGACTGCAAACGTTCAGACAATTGATCTGCTGCTGATTTCATCAATGAAGAATGGAAAGGGCCACTGACTTCAAGCATGATCGCGCGCTTCCCACCAATTTCTTTGATTCTTGCAGATACAGCATTAACACCTTCTACCGAACCGGATACTACAATCTGTCCAGGACAGTTCACATTCGCAAGTTCAACAGCATGCCCTGTAGCCGAGATTTCAGCACATAATGCTGCTAAAGGTTCACGTTCTGCTCCAAGTACGGCTGCCATAGCTCCTTGACCGGATGGTACGGCTTGTTCCATAAATTGTCCGCGTGCACGAACAATAGCCACCGCTTCTTCAAAATCTAAAGCATTAGCTGCTACAAGAGCGCTATACTCACCAAGACTATGTCCTGCTACATAATCAGGTGTAATATTTTTAGATTTCAAAGCTTCCAGTAAAGCGATACTAGCTGTTAACAAAGCAGGTTGTGTATTCGCTGTTTGTTTCAATTGCTCTTCCGGTCCTTCAAAAGCAAGCTCACTGATACTAAAACCTAGTGTTTGATCAGCTGTTTTGAATAATTGTGCGGCTTGAGGTAGTGCATCATGTACATCTTTTGCCATACCTACTTTTTGCGCACCTTGACCTGGAAATACAAATGCTATTTTACCCATAGGAATAATCTCCTCCCTATTACTTCTACTCGTCCAATATATATCCTTACCAGACTAATACGGATGCGCCCCAAGTCAGACCGCCACCAAAACCAACCATGACTACACGGTCGCCTTCTTTGATACGTCCTAATTCTACTGCTTCTACCAATGCAAGCGGAATCGAAGCCGCTGATGTATTCGCGTATTTGTCTACATTAATCATGACACGATCTTCTGATAATTCCAGACGATTCATTGCGGATTGAATAATACGAATATTCGCTTGATGCGGAATTAAGATATCGATATCGTCTTTGGTCATTCCAGCTTTGCGAAGGACTTCATCTGTTGCTGAACCCATAACACGAACAGCAAATTTGAATACTTCACGTCCACCCATACGGATGTAATGTTGATTATTGCTTAACGTTTCTGTTGAAGCTGGCAAACGGGAACCACCGGCTGGCATCGTCAACAACTCGCCACCAGAACCTTCAGCGCCTAGATCGAATGATTTGAAACCACGACCTTCGCCTACTTCACCGATAATAACTGCTCCAGCACCATCACCGAACAATACACAAGTGTTACGATCTGTATAATCTGTAATACGAGATAGTGTATCTGCTCCGATAACAAGCGCATTTTTATATAAACCCATTTGCAACATACTCGTTGCAGATGCTAATGAATAGACAAATCCAGAACAAGCTGCTGATAAATCAAAAGCCGCCGCGTTTTTTGCACCTAATTTATCTTGCAAAATACAAGCGGTTGATGGGAAAAACGTATCCGGTGTAATCGTAGCTACAACAATCAAATCCAATTCTGTTGCATCCATACCTGCTGATTCTAATGCTTTGAGGGCTGCTTCATAAGCCAAATCAGAAGTTGCTTGCTCAGGAGCTGCAATATGACGTTCACGAATACCTGTACGACTGACAATCCATTCGTCATTCGTTTCTACCATTTTTTCAAGATCAGCATTTGTTAATATTTTTTCAGGAACATATTTTCCTGTTCCGATAATTCCGATAGGTAAAACATTAATCATTGGTGTCACTCTCTTCCCACTAATTTCCTCATCGTTTTCATTCCATGTCATTACGGTGGGGATGGATAAAACATGACGCAAGATGCTTATTGTATAACTTCTTTAGATATATTTTCAACTAACTGATTGCTGATCGCTATTCTTGCTTGACGAACAGCATGCTTAATGGCTCCGGCATCAGATGAACCATGACTTTTGAGAACAAGCCCGTTCAATCCTAGCAAAGGAGCGCCTCCGTGCTCTTTGTAATCCAGCTTGCTTTTTAGACCGCGAAGTTCAGGCATCAATAATGCTGCTCCAATCTTCGTTTTTAGCGATTTGCTAAATTGTTGCTTGAGCAGCGAGAACATAGCCGATGCTGTACCTTCAAGTGACTTTAACATAATATTTCCTGCAAAACCATCACAGACCAACACATCACATACACCATTAAGTACATCACGCGCTTCTACATTGCCTACAAAATTAATAGGTAATGCTTCTAGTAACGGATACGCTTCTTTGGTTAATTCATTTCCTTTGTTCGCTTCTGTACCTACGTTTAATAAGCCGACACGCGGGTTAGAAATGCCATGAACTTTATCTCTGTAAATGCTTCCCATTAGTGCATACTGGGCTAGATGTTCTGGCTTCGCATCCATATTCGCTCCAAGATCAAGCGCCAGTGTACCGCCATCATCAATCGTTGGAATCATAGGCGCCAGCGCAGGACGTTCGATGCCTTTGATACGACCGACAACCAGTAGACCTGTTGTCATCAGTGCACCTGTATTTCCTGCTGAGATCATTGCTTGAGCATTGCCTTCTTTGACCATACGACCTGCTACCACCATCGAAGCGTCTTTTTTGCGACGAACCGCTTTGACAGGCTCATCTTCAGCTTCAATGATTTCAGTCGTATGTACTATTTTTAAATTGGATGGAATCTCTGTAAGTAGTGCCCGGATACGAGATTCGTCTCCTACTAGAATGATCTCGGTATCTTGCCATTCTTTGGCGGCTTCTAGCCCACCTAATACATTGCTGTCTGGAGCGTGATCTCCGCCCATCGCATCAATGGCGATTATCATGATCTACTCCTCCTTCATGCTGTTCTTCACCGTCTGATCGATAAATCGTAAAGTTTCCTTGAAATACCATTTCTTCACCAACATAGGTCAGCACTTCTACTTTAGCTTTTCCTTTGCGTGAAGGGTTTGATTGTACGTATGCTTTGGCAATACATTTTTCACCTAGATGAACCGAACGAACAAAACGAATATCTGCCGATGCTGTCAAAGCAATCGCATCGTTAATAACCGCTACTGCTAATGAATTCGCCTGTGCAAAAATATGATGTCCACGTGCAATCTGTGTACGAGAAAATATATGTTCTTCACGAATTTCAAAAATTGAAATTCCGCTTTTGTCGAGTTGCAGATCAACAACATCTCCGATGACTTCATCTAGAGGAAGTGATTTTACCTGATCGTAGGAGCGCTCAGCCATCAACTTCATTCGCTCGCGCAACTCCGGTATTCCGAGTTCCATTCGATCCAGACGAATCGTCTGAATACTGACTTTTAGTTGTCTGGTTAATTCTTGATCAGTCACAAACGGATTCTCTTCGATAATCTTCACGAGCCGTTGTTGTCGCTGCCGTTTGGGCAAACGTTCGATGGCTACGCACCTCCTTGGTGTTACGCATATCGCACACAGATTTAGAATAGTTATAGAACATACCAACTATAATCTCTATATTGTTTATTACAATTCATAATATATGTAAACCTATGTGGTTTTAGTTGTTATTCATTTTTTAGAACCTGGTACTAAGAATGTAGTATAAAGCATATTGCACCAAAAAGAAAGTGCCTGGTCTAGGTTATACTCCAAACTTCTTTTTTCTGTGAACATTGTGTTGTATAGATAAAAGTCTACATACAAAAAAATAGTACTTCACCAAAAGATGAAGTACTACCTTTGTGAAAGACTATTGTTTGATAATCTCTCTTGATTTGTATGTTCCGCATACTTTGCAAACGCGGTGAGCCAATTTCATTTCTCCGCATTGCTCGCATTTCACCAAACCAGGTACTGCCAATTTAAAATGTGTACGACGTTTGTCACGACGTGTTTTGGAAGTTCTCCGTTGAGGTACTGCCATTGTTCCCACCTCCTTCATCTAATCAATCTTATCCAATGAACATATTACATGATCATTAAATCACTTAAAGAAATCTTTGAGTCCTGCCATTCTAGGATCGATAGGTGTGTTGTCACAACCGCAATCCTGCTCGTTCAGGTTGACTCCGCATGTCGGGCAAAGACCTTTGCAGTCTTCACTGCATAATACTCCAGGTGGAAGTTCAAGTACAGCAGCTTGTTCCATATATGGAGCTAGGTCAACAGTATCTGTATTCACATACAGCGTATCGTCGTCTTCTGCTACATCTTCTGGTTCTTCACCATGCTTGAATTCTTCCTGAATCTTGAACTGTAAGTTCAAATCCACAGGCTTCAGACAACGTACACACGCCATCTGTAAGTCAAGTTTCAGTGTTCCTTGTACATCAACCACTTCATTGACTCTTTGCGCCGCTTTCACATCTACTTGGAGAGGTGTATAAGACAGAACATCGCTATGTTCCTTTAAAATGGAACTCATGTCAAGCGTGTCATGAAACTCTATCGGTTGATCGCTTTGCGCCAATTTTCTAAATTGAAATTGCATCATTATCACTCCAAACAAACAAAAATTATTATACCGATTATACGCAAGCTTTGTCAATGAATATTTGTTAAGTTATGTATTTTGGTTAACACCTATTTTCGTTTATACTTATACCTATATTCGATCTGAAAGCTTGAAATTTGATAAAGGAGCCTACCTATGAAAGTCGCAGGAATTATTGTTGAATACAACCCGCTTCATTACGGACATTTACTTCATTTGCAAAAAACGCGCGAACACACACAAGCTGATGCTATTGTAGCTGTGATGAGCGGTGGCTTCACACAACGTGGTGAACCGGCTATTTTTGACAAATGGGCACGCACAGAAATGGCATTACAAGCTGGCTGCGATCTGGTAATCGAACTGCCTTCTGCTTATACAGTACAACCTGCTGAATGGTTCGCTTATGGAGCTGTATCACTTCTTGAACATACTGGAATCGTACATTCACTCGTATTCGGCAGTGAGTCTGGTTCGCTCTCCCAATTACAGGCTTTAGCTGACCTGCTAACGAATGAATCACCTGAACTGCGTCTGTTGATACAGAATAGTCTCAAAGAAGGCATGAGCTATCCTCGAGCGCTTGGTCAAGCAGTAGCCCGTCTCTATAGTATACCAGATCAAGCCGCATCTTTGTTAGCACAACCTAATAATACACTCGGACTTCAATATATTATTGCGCTTAATCGTCTACATAGTTCGATTGTTCCTGCTACGATCCAGCGCGAACAATCTCAGTATCATGATCTGCAACCGACTCATCATCAAATTGCAAGTGCTACAGCGGTACGTCAGTTACTTCTTAATAATGATCAGCAAGCCTCTTCGTATTTGCCAGAGACTACGATGAGTATTATTCAGCGTGAAGTTGCAGCAGGACGAGGTGCTGTAGAGCTTAATCAACTATGGCAATCTTTATTTCAAATGATTACAACTCATTCACCTGAACAATTGGCACAGTATTATGATATGAGTGAAGGCTTGGAATACCGCTTCAAAAAAATATTACCTACTTTGCAAAATTGCAGTATTACCGATCTGATTACAGCACTCAAAACCAAACGTTATACGTATACCCGATTACAACGGCTTATCGCTCACTTGCTATTAGGTCATACGACATCTGTATTAAATACTGCTAATTTGAAAAAAGGACCCGGCTATATTCGTGTACTAGGCTTTACCGATACAGGTAGAGAATTATTACGGCAAATGAAAAAGACCGCTTCTCTGCCGGTGATTACACGACCAACAGATACCGATCATCCTCATATGGAACTAGATATTCGTGCTTCCGCGATTCAAGCTTCTTGCTTTGCGGCGCAACAATCTTCTTATTTATATTCGGATTATCAACGTTCTCCGATAAGAGTATAGACATGTACAATCCAAATTAATATTACGAAGTAGATAATGTATTTAACGCTTTGAGTGCATCATCCAAAGTACTGACAGGAATCAATTGCATAGAGGATTTCATTTTGGATAACTGTGCTTTGGCATCTGCATAATTACCTTGAGGCACTAGAAAAATAGTAGCTCCTGCTTGCTGGGCAGCGACTACTTTGTGCTGAACACCACCAATTTCTCCCACTTGACCTTGAGGATTAATCGTTCCTGTACCTGCAATACGATGTCCTCGGGTCAAATCTCCTGCTGTTAATTGATTATAGATTTCTAACGTAAACATCAATCCAGCCGAAGGCCCACCGATATTCGTATTGGCAAAATTGACTTCATGTCTGGCATCCTCAGGTGCAATTTTTTGCACTTCTCCGATCGACACGCCAAATCCGACACGTGTTTGTCCCTGACTATCTTTAAATTGGGTTAGACCAATTTGCTCGGTGACTTGAGAGCCTGCACGTTCTAGTACTACTTTCACTTGCTGACCGTCTTTTTTAGTTTTTAAGACTTGTTCCAACTGTTCAAAAGAAGTAATCGATTGACCATCAATAGAGACGAATTTGTCTCCTGCATGAATCGTCGTATTCGTATCCGGTACACTGACGACAAATACATATTGCGGCTGTACACGATAAGGAATACCTGCTTTTTTGTAGGCAGCAGCGATCGCATAAGATTGTGAACTACTCATGTAATACAACTGCTCTGCTTCGTATTCAGCACGATTACTCTGGATCGTTTTGCGGACAATTTCTTCGTTAGAATCAAACAAAGAAGCAATCAGCATCGCTGTATTAGCATACGTTACAGAGATAGTCGTTAGCATAAATGTTCCTTTTTCATCGTTCTGTCCACCTGTCACACTGACAATCGGCTTCAGTTCATCTGCGCTACCAGGTCCATTGATCATATAAGGTGTTGGCATATACACAAGCACATACACAAGAATAACAACACAGATGATATACAACAAAGATTGTTTGCGACTCATCGGGGATTTTAATAATCGGCCAGGCATGGTTTTCGCTCCTTTGATTCTTTTACAGCCTATATTCATGGCTACTCTTATTATCCCATGCTTATGTTTTCAATTCCATATTGGCAATCTAGTTACTCGCTATCCGGTCCTTGACTGAATTTTTGCTTTAAATGTTGCTCTATAATAGGAGGTACAAAGTCAGATACTTTTCCATTAAAGCGAGCAATCTCTTTGACCACGCTAGAACTTAAATAAGAATATTTTGGATTGGTCATCATAAAAATCGTTTCTGCATCCGGATTGAGTTCACGATTGATTGAAGCCATCTGTAATTCATACTCAAAATCAGTCACTGAACGAATACCGCGTACAATCACCTGTGCTTGACGTTCACGTATGTAATTCGCTAACAGATCACGAAAACTTTCAATCGTCACATTAGGTAGATCGGCAGTAACTTCTTTTAACAATTCGACCCGTTCTTCTACACTAAATAAGGGCTTTTTGCTCATATTGTTTAGAACGGCTACAACCAGATGATCGAACTGTTTAGCAGCGCGATGAATAATATCCATGTGTCCCATCGTAACAGGGTCAAAACTGCCTGGATATACGGCTAGATGGGACTTGGTGATATGTTCATTCATGAGATGGTTGTCCTCCCTGTTGTTGTGGCTCATATTCGTATACATTAATCGCTGTTTCTCCATATACTGCATGACGAATACCTACAAAATGTTCTACTTCTTGTGGATAATCATGACCTGACTCATATTCCAAAACAATCGTGGCGGCTGGCGCTAACAATCCACGTTCATGCATTTCGTTCATCAGTTCAATACCATTTTTCATTTTATAAGGAGGATCGAGAAAAACGAGATCAAATGTAGCTTCACGTTTGGCTAATACTTTTAGCGCACGTCCTGCTTCATTACGGTACACTTCTGCTTGTTCCGTTAACCCTGTTGCTTGTAGATTGCCACGAATCACTTCGATACTTTTATGTTCCAAATCTATAAATACCCCTTGCTCTATACCACGGCTGAGTGCTTCGATCCCCAGACCACCTGTACCTGCAAAAAGGTCTAATACTTTACCACCATCAAAATAAGGTCCAATAATGCTAAAAATTGATTCTTTAACTTTATCTGTTGTCGGACGTGTTCCATTACCGGGTACAGCTTTTAATGGACGTCCTTTGGCACTACCTGATATGACTCTCATCTTACGCTCACCTGTCTTTATAATATTTCGTAGCACAGTCTATTTTTGCCTCATATGTTAGTTCTACGATGTACAAAGCTATCGTATCATATCATGTCTATGGTTCAAAAGGAATGTATCTTAGGCTTAGATCAGCAGGATAAATATAGTAATAGATATAGCGATATATAAATTGAAAAGCCCCTACAATGACTGTAGGGACTTTTTGTATTTTAAAATAAGTATACATATGACATCTAAAGTTGATTATTGCACTATGAATTTCACTTTGGTTCCATCTGGATATTTGGTGAGTTGGTTGCCGACCCAAGAACCTGCTCCACGATTATCTGACGGGGTCACATAACGGATATCTGCTCCTGTTCCGCCTTCCAGACACATCGCCATTGGCCATTCATCACGATCATAACCGGACTTAGTAGGTACTCCTTTTAAAGAATCTTCACGTCGTTGGTCTGCTCCATCACGATCAATCGTACAGACATCAGAATGTCCATCTGCAATGGCATCTTTGATATGATCTGCTGTTTCAGGGTAACGACTGGTTGGAAAAGTAAGCGTGTAATCATAGGCTGCTGCTGCGTATACCGTATTATGTATTTTGCCCTCGCCTTGAAATAAAACCGACATCGTAACCAACATCATAAACGTCATAGCTGTAAACAAAATCTTTTTCATACATCAACTTCCTTCCATTTTTTATTTAAATAATATAAGAACTGAGATTATTTTAACTTACATTTATGATTTTTAAAATAGGTTTATGTAAATTTAACAAACATAAATTGTGAGTAATATTTAATAATGTCCTACATTTCAGATTACATTTTACATGTAGTTAACACCTACCTTACATAAATAAACAAAAAAAGAACCCTGCCGATAACCGACAGGGTCTATATTTATATTTATTTCAAAAGGGGTATGCATGTATCTTAACCACTCCAGATGAAATTAATCTGATGATTGCCTGAAAATAAGATTAAATTTCTATACTTTTCATTTATATTTTAAAAAAGTTGTCCGATATATATTAGGTATGCCTTCTCATCCAATAAAGGCAACGAAAGGAGGTCCTATCATGGATATCGCTTCATTATCCACGGCAATGAGCCAAAGCTCGCTTTCACAAGCTGTAGGTATCAAAGTACTTTCGTTATCTAAAGACATGGCTGAACAACAAGGTCAACAGATGGCAGAAATGCTCAAACAAGCACCTCACCCGAATTTGGGAGGATCACTAGATATTCGCGCTTAAAAGAAGTTAAGATCACTTTTTTTTCTTCTATTTCTGCGGAATATGTAGCCTTGTCTGTGTTACACAGACTTGGGAACAGCGCAAAAAGCTTCAGTCTCGATCGATTGAAGCTTTTTGCGCTGTTTTTATAGATATTTACTATTACGATACGGATTGCTCAAGACTAGGTGCACGCTGCCCCTGATTAAAAGCAATAGTAGGCATGCCTTTTACACCCGGCTTAACCATAAACAACCCGCCTGCTAAAGGTTGATCTTCGCTATCATCTTGCGCTGTAGTGATATACAGTTCATCCAGATGTTCACCACCAAAAGCACAAGAAGTCACACAATTTACAGGTAACGATACTTCACCTATGACTTCTCCACTGGTCGGATCAATACGTGAGACACGTTGACCTCCCCAACGAGCGACCCATAACATACCTTCTGCATCGATCGTCATTCCGTCAGGGTATCCTTCACTTTCATCTACTGTAGCAATCACTTGTTTGTCCGAAATTGTACCTTCTTGCACATCATAATCAAAAGATACAATTTCAAGTGTTGGTGTATCAATATAATATAAAGTGCTATGGTCTGCACTCCATGCTAATCCATTAGACGTGGACACTTCATCTATTAACAAAGAAACATTGCCCTCTGTACTCAAGCTGTAAAATGCGCCTTGCTCTGATTCTCCATTCAAACTCATTGTTCCTGCAAGAAAACGCCCTGCTGGATCGCATTTACCATCATTAAATCGGTTACCCGGTCTACCTTCTTCAGGATCATGAATCAAGATTTTCTCACCTGTCTGAATATTCAAGCGATACAGACCACTAATCAGTGCGACAATCACTTCATTTTCCAAATAAGGCACTACGGCACTAATATGTTCCCCCACATCTACTGTACGATCTTGCTGAGTAGATGGATCATAAATATGCAATTGATATCCTTCGATATCTACCCATAATAATCGCCCAAATGATTGATCCCAACTTGGCCCTTCACCTAATTTGGCTTTGGCATCGATTACGATATTTGCTGTATAGGTTTTAATAAGTATCACTCCTTACATTTCCATTATGTCGTAGAACGGTTCCAATCGTATTGAACAGCTTGCAAGAATGAACGAGCAAGCACTAAATGTCCATTTTGATTCGGATGAACATGATCCCATCCATTGGATAATGAAGCTGGATATACATAAGCGGATAATGCGTCAAAAGCAGCTTGAGTATCAACAAAGATCGCTCCTGTTTCTTGCGCAATTCGCTTCACTGCTTCTCCGTATACATCCATTGTGGCACGCATCGGATCTTCAGTCGTTGTCGATAAGTAATATGGAGTCATTAAGACTAATCCTTTTACTTTCGGTAACGTCTGTTGTACCAGTTCACGCAAAGTCTGTTCATATTCTTCTAAATATACATGCCAATCGGTTTCTAGCGGATGACTGAATTGTCTCCATACATCATTGATCCCGATCATAATAGATACCCAATCTGGATCATGTTTGAACACATCTTCTTCCCAGCGTTCTTTGAGATGTTTGACTTGATCTCCACTTGTTCCTGTATTAAGAACACGAATATTATAATCAGGATAAACCGTTTGCAAAAGAGAATCGACTAAAGACACATACCCATTGCCAATCTCCCAGTATTGCCCTACAGGTCGACCGCGTCCACAATCTGTAACCGAGTCACCAATCATCAATAATGTGCTGTTTTTTTCAATTTTCATCTCTATCCATCTCCTCTACACTGACAAAAATAGGGTCATCGGCTAGTGTATAGATTACCAACCCTGACGTTGAAGCCAAATCATACATTGCTTGGTCCAGTTTCCCATAACTGGGTGTTCCAAAGCAAGCCCCTGCCCATGTCCACCACTCTCATAAATATGTAATTCAAATGGAACATGATGCTGTTCTAAAGCCAGTGCCATCTGCAAACTATTTTGTACAGATACTACATCATCATCTGTATTGTGCCAGATAAATGCAGGCGGGGTCTGTGCGGTAACACGTTGCTCTGCACTATAATCAGCTATCTGTTCCTCTGAAGCATCTGCTCCCAAAAGAGCTAATCTAGATCCTTCATGCCCGTAGTGCTTCATCGTAATAACCGGATAACACAAAATCATCGCATCCGGTCTCGAACTGATCGATTGAGTGATTCCTGCTACAGTTATCGGTTGTTCTTCATACACCGTACCGGTAATAGCGGCTAAATGACCACCTGCTGAAAATCCCAATATCCCTATTTTGGACGAATCGATTCCATATTCAGCCGCATGCGCCCGAACATAACGAATAGCACGTTTACCATCTTCTAACGGAATACGTTGCTGTTTCGGTGATAAACGATAATGAAGTACAAAAGCAGAAATACCATGTTCATTTAACCACTGTGCGACAGGCGCGCCTTCATGATCTGCACGATGTTCATATCCTCCACCTGGCAATACAATAACCACACTATCCGAAGAATCCACTATAAATGGTACCAAATAAGCTTTTTCTTCTGTAGTATTTATATCTTCTTCTACATCAATCCATATCTTTTCTACACTCACCTGATCATCCCCTTTCTGATATCACACTGGTTATCAATATATTGTAAGCGCTTAATAAAATCAACTCAATAATTGAAGCAGACCGGACCTATCCGCTTCATGATTCATTGATTAGACAAATATTAATGTCATTTATAGATTGCCTCGAACTCACATGCAATCCAACTTACATGCACTAGAAATTATATTTAATACAAATTACGAAATTGTTCAGGCGTTACATCTTCTAATCTACGGAATGTAGCTACAAAATGACTGGAATCCCTAAATCCTACCTGACCTGCCACTTCTTTGATCGTCATTCGTGGATAAAGTGTCATCAGTTCTTTGGCTTTACGAATACGTAGTAAAATAAAATACGCATACGCGGTCATACCGAATGTCTGTCGGAATAATGTATTTAAATGCCTTGCACTTACGCCTACTTGATCTGCCATATCTTCAAGCCCGATATTAGGATCGTCATAATGAGATTCCATAAATGACATCAGTGGCTTGAGTCGTTCGACTGTATGCGATAACGAAGGAAGATTGTTTACACGTCCATGCTTTTTGAGCAATGTTAAAAATCGGTATAGATCTGAACTGGTATCTAGACCGGATAGATCACGATCACTACGAATCTGTCCCAATAGACCACTAGCAAAAGTCTCTAATTCACATCCACGATCCCACTCATAATAAGCTGAATGCGATAACCCCAGTGTAGATACAATCGCAAGAGATTGCGGGCCACCAAATGTTAAATAAGCCGTCTCCCATACTCCGCTTATTGGACGATATCCATGAGCATCTCGGGGTGCCAGTAATACACCTGATCCTGCTTTGACCGTATAGCTGGTTCCGCCAAAATAAAGCTCGCCTTCTCCATTTACCGCTTGAATCCAATGATAACAAGGATACCCGTCTGGACGATCAATCGATTCTTGATCAGCATTGTACCCGATACTCTCCATATGAATAGGTAACTGTAAGTCTCTGAGCTCTGTAAAAAAACGGCGGTCAGGTATAGTTACGTACATATTTTTCACTTCCAATCTCCATATTTTTATATACTAAGCGCATTTTATTATATTTTATAAGGGAACGAGTTGAATTACTATAGAGTTATTCTTATACAAGGAGTGACAGTCATGATTAGCAGCAAACTTCCTAAAATTTTTTATGGTGGTGATTATAATCCTGAGCAATGGGATCAACAGACTCACCAAGAAGATTTACAACTATTTAAACAAGCAGGAATCGATATCGCCACAGTCAATGTATTCTCTTGGGCACGCAATCAACCCGATGAGGTTCATTATCAATTTGAATGGTTGGATGAGTTGATCGATAGCCTTTATGAAAGCGGTATCTATACCTGCCTTGCCACAAGTACGGCTGCTCATCCGGCATGGATGGCGAAAAAGTATCCTGATGTATTACGTACCGACAAAGACGGCAGAAAACGCAAATTCGGTGGTCGTCATAACTCTTGCCCTAACAGTCCAACTTATCGTAAATACTCGACAGAGATTGCTAGTCGACTTGCAGAACGCTACAAAGATCATCCAGCTATTGTGGTCTGGCATGTATCTAACGAATACGGTGGCGATTGTTATTGTGACAACTGCGAACGGGCTTTTCGTGTCTGGCTCAAAACACGTTACCAGACGCTAGATGCATTAAATACAGCATGGAACACTTCTTTCTGGGGTCATACGTTCTATGACTGGGATGAAATTGTATTGCCAAGTAATCTAAGCGAAGAATGGGGAGACGATAATACGAACTTTCAAGGGATGTCTCTTGATTATTCCCGCTTCAACTCGGACAGCATGCTCGAATGTTATCAACTAGAGTATGATGCGATTAAAAGTGTTGTTCCAGATGCACTGATTACGACAAACTTGATGGGCTTTTTCAAGCCTTTAGATTATTTTAAATGGGCAAAACAAATGGACATTATCTCATGGGATAACTATCCAGGGCTCGATACACCTGTAAGTTATACCGCTCTTGCACATGATCTGATGCGTGGTATCAAAAATGGTGATCCATTTATGCTTATGGAACAAACGCCTAGTCAACAAAACTGGCAAGCTTACAATTCGCTCAAACGTCCGGGTGTAATGCGCTTATGGAGCTATCAAGCCGTGGCTCATGGTGCAGATACGATTATGTTTTTCCAACTTCGCCGTTCAGCAGGTGCATGTGAAAAGTTCCATGGCGCTGTGATTGAACATGTAGGTCATTCCAATACTCGTGTTTTCCGCGAAACAGCAGCACTGGGTAGCGAACTTCAGACATTGGGTGATACTTTGCTTGATTCGCGTATTGAATCCAAAGTTGCTATACTGTTTGATTGGGACAACTGGTGGGCGATTGAGAAATCAAGTGGGCCAACAATTGCGCTCAAATATGTAGATCAGATACATAAATACTACAAAGCCTTTTATAACCGTAATATTCAGGTCGATGTAGTTGGCGTAGATTCTGATCTTAGCGCATATGAGCTGGTCATCGCCCCTGTTCTGTACATGGTCAAACCAGGTCTAGCCGATAAACTAGAACAATTTACACAAAATGGAGGCACATTTATCACCACATTCTTTAGCGGCATTGTAGGCGAGAGTGATCTGGTTGCACTTGGTGGTTATCCTGGCGAGCTACGCAAACTGCTTGGCATCTGGGTAGAAGAAACAGACGCTCTACTTCCTACGATGCGGAACCAGATTGTAATGAATCAATCATTAGGTGATCTAAGCGGCGATTATGAATGCGGAATGCTCTGCGATTTGCTTCATACCGAAGGTGCCGAAGTTCTTGCCCACTATGGTGATGACTTTTATAAAGGAATGCCTGTGCTTACGCGTAATACGTACGGCAAAGGAGAAGCATGGTATATCGCTTCCGATGGAGAAGAAGCGTTTATTGCTGGTCTTATGAAATTTGTAGCTGATCAAAAAGGAATTCAACCTGTTCTAGATACCCCAGCCGGTGTAGAAGCTGGACGACGTGTCAAAAACGGCGAACAATTCATTTTCTTACTCAACCATAATGCTGAAGCAGCTACTGTAGAACTGAACGATCTACAAGTAACCAATCTGCTCGATCCTGATCATACGAGTCAATCGATTGAAGTGCCTGCACGCGGTTCAGTGATTCTAAGTGCACCGTATAGCAGTTAAAACCAATTTAGAGTAATATCAATCTCAATTGGTAATATATGACATAGCAATCGATTAACATCCTTATTTTACCACGAATGAAGCGATACGTAAAATGTATTTAATTACATTTACGTATCGCTTTTTTTAATCTTATTTCTAGTTTTTCTTGTATGCTGAAGAGTGAATTTGCTGGCTTATATTGAGATACTAGACAGCTCTTTTTTATAAAATTACACCGTCTTTAAAAATAGCAATTTCACGAAAACCATGCTTTTCACTATTAGTCTGCTTACGTCCTGAAGCAATATCTACAATTGATGTTAATAGATCAAGTGATACTTCTTCCATCGTTTTTCCTTCTAATAATTGACCTGCATTATAATCGATCCAATGTTTTTTGCGATTGGCTAGATCGGATTGAGTAGCAATTTTCATAGTCGGTACAGGCCCGCCAAAAGGAGTCCCTCTACCGGTTGTAAATAAAACAATATGAGCGCCTGCCGCTGACAAAGCAGTAACAGACACAAGATCATTACCCGGTGCTTCGATAATATTCAATCCAGACTGATGTACCCTTTGACCGTATTTTAGTACATCGATGACTTGGGAGTGTCCACCTTTTTGCGTACAGCCTAGCGATTTTTCTTCCAGTGTTGTGATCCCTCCAGCTTTGTTGCCGGGTGAAGGATTTTCGTAAATATTTTGACCATGATTAACAAAGTATTGCTTAAATCCATTAATCAAATCTACCAATTCGTCAAATACTTGCGGAGTCTGAGCACGATTCATTAAGATGGTCTCTGCACCGAACATCTCGGGCACTTCGGTTAAAATAGCTGTTCCACCAGCAGAAACGATAAGGTCGGCTACAGAACCGACTAATGGATTGGCTGTAATTCCAGATAACCCATCCGAGCCTCCACATTTTAAGCCTATTTTTAATTTGGACAAAGGTACAGGCTGACGCGATATTTGTTCTGCTTGAGTAGCCAATTCTTCTAACAGTAACAATCCTGCTTCGATCTCATCATCTTCTTCTTGAGCTTTGAGATAACGAACTTTGTGAGCATATTCGTTTGGAATAACTTCAGCAAATTGTTCAATCTGATTGTTCTCACAACCTAATCCAATTACCAAAACACCTGCGGCATTCGGATGAAGTACAAGTGAAGCTAACAACTGCTTCGTATATTCCAGATCATCGCCTAATTGCGAACAGCCAAATGGATGTGGAAAATGATACACGCCTTCTACACGTCCTTGCATATCTGCATGAGCAGTACGCGCTAGTGCTTCGCAAACTTTATTAATACAACCCACCGTATTGATAATCCAGATTTCGTTACGAATACCCACTTCACCATTTTCACGTACATATCCTTCAAATGTCTGTAAATGTTCAGGTACATGATTAGGATTCCAGCTAGGCGTAGGTTCATACCGATAATCTAATGTGCCTTCTAAGCCTGTGCGTAGGTTGTGCGTATGAATCCATTGTCCGGGTTGAATATGCTCTTTGGCTTTGCCGATTGAAAATCCATATTTAATCACATCTTGATCTGGAGCAATATCATGTACCGCTATTTTGTGACCACGTGGAATATGATCGCTGACATTTAGGATAGTCCCATTTTCCAAAATAATCGATTCGCCCGGTGATACATCTCGAAGTGCAATCACAACATCATCTTGCTTCTGAATCGTTATGCAATCTTTTATCATCGTATTCATTGCCGTTGCTCCTCCAATATATGAATATTTGATACAATAGCTGCTTCTAATCCTTGAATCTGTGTTAAATCTTCTTCCCATATCTGCTCATCAGACAAAATAGAAGTCACAACTGTTAATAACTGTGATTGTTGCCAGTGTTCTGCAAGACGCTCAATATAGTCTTTATTATCTTTGATCGTCAGTGTTGCACCTGAGAATGTCTGAGCTTGATGAGGTTGTCCTTCTTCTGCTGGTTGTAATCGGTATAATAAGATCAAAGCCGCTAGTGAATATACGATCTCAGCAGGCAGTTGATTATATTTTTCTGTATACGCTTTCAATGTTGGTAAAATTCTTGTTTTGAATTTGCTTAGACTATTCAGTGCGATATCTTGTAATCGGTGTTCCAGATAAGGATTACGGAAGCGTTCAAATGTTTCTGTCGCATAAGACTTTAGCTCTTTCTCATCTAATGTGAGTGACGGAATCACTTCTTCTGTAATCGTTGAAATCATCCATTGGCTAAGATGTGGATCGTCCATCACATCACGCACAGTGGTTTTGCCGTACAATAAACCAACAGGTGTCATTAACGTATGAGCTCCATTTAGGATACGTACTTTACGTTCTTGAAAAGGCTGTAAATCTTTCACCCAGTGTACATTAAGTCCAATCTGTGCCAGTGGTAGCCTTTTATCTAATTCAGGCTCTCCTTGAATCGCCCACAGATGATAAGGCTCTGCTGTATTGATAAATGAATCTTCATATCCGTATTGCTCTACTAAACGTGCATATTCTTCTTCCGGTGGTAACCCCGGTACAATCCGATCAACAAGATTGTTCAAAAAGCGCTGTGATTGTTCTATCCATTGCACAAAATCAGTACCAAATCCAAAGTCATCTGCATAACGAAGCACATACTGTTTGAGTACATCACCATTATTTTCAATCAATTCACAAGGTAAAATTAATAACCCGTGACTTGAATCTCCTGCAAAATGTTGAAATCTTCGATATAAAAATACAGTTAATCGTGCAGGATAATTACGCAATGGCTCTCCTGCAACATAATTGATCGGTTCATACGTCAATCCTGCTTCTGTCGTATTCGATATAATAATATCCAGCGACTCTAATTCAGCTAACTGTAGAAATTGCTCCCATTCGGTATACGGATCGATAAACGTTTTGAAAACAGGAATAATCGATCGGTGCTCGGTCACTTCTCCATGTTGTACTCCTCTTGTAATTAAGGTATACAATCCATCTTGCTCTGCTAACTGTTGTAATTTGACTGCTCCATTCGGTGTCGGTGGGGTCAACGCAATACTGCCATGATATTTTCCTTGGGTAATACTTTCATAGATCATCCAATCAAAAAAACCTCTCAAAAAGTTACCTGCCCCTATTTGTAAAATTTTGATCGGCAATTGACGAATATTTTCAATCTTACGACGTTCATCCTGACTATTTATTCCGATTCGCAATGGTTGCATATATTTTCCTAGCGACATCGTATTCCTCCATTCCTTTATACATTTTCTTTTTGCTCATTTATAAATGGGTGTTATGCCTTTATACAGATCACTTGTTAAAGGATACACAATGACGTTCTCAATCGCTAAAATTGATGCATCAATATTGTTCACGTTAACATTTTACAAAATATGACTCTTATTTGCTACCTATTGTAGCATCAAATGAATAAAAATAGTCAAATAAAATATATTTAAATATTGTGAAATATCTTTTTTTACAATAGATATCCTGCATATGGTTTGGTTATACATAAAAAAATAGCGAATATCGATAACTTTTTCGACATTCGCTATTTTTATTTTCATTTTCGCGTCAATACAAAGTTCATTATTTAAAGATACGACGGCACAGTAATTGCAAAAGAGGCCCACTCTTCTCATACCATTGTAGTCCAGCATCCAGACGTTGTGCTTGCGCAATTACCACGTCAGCATCATCGATCCCTTCAAAATAACGACTTAAAAAATGCATAAATACATCGATACGACGCAACAAAATAAGTAATGGGATTGCTTCAATCTCTTGATCTGACAAATGAATTCGGGTCGCATACCCTTGCAAAAAAGCAGTACACTGCTTCTCATCAGCTACATTCCATTCCACTGTCTGCAACATATCTGACAAACAGACTGCCGGTTCCATCGCCCGTAAATCGCGTGTCACAAATTCAAAATCTAAAATCGCTGTAATCTGTCCATCTGTAGATTCCAGCATATTGGATGCGTTCAGATCACCATGAATCAATTGATGAGGTAATGATACCAGACGAGTGATCCGCATCAACTGCTCACCCAGACGTTCTCCAATACGATATAAAATATCTGCGATACTATTAAAGTCTTCAGGCGGATGAGCACAGAATGCTTCTAATCGACCTGGACTGCATAAAGGATACGATTGTCCCAACCGATAATACGGCGGATATACCGGATGCAGATCAATATCAATCTGCGCCAATGCGGCAGATAACTGCCCGGTCACCTGACCAAAGTGAAAAATCTCTTCTGTTGTTCTTAATTGAGGTGTATGACCATCCATATAATGAAATAACGCGGCTATTCTGCCAGCGCTACGAGAATCCTCTTCATTGACTGGCCCTGTAACATGAATTGTCTGTCCTTGGGTATCTTTTACAGGCTTCGGCGTATTCAGTCCAACTAGAACCGCAGGAAGCGCAGATAACACTTCATGTTCATAGCGAACTTTGTCCGGTTCTTTATGGGTTTCGTATCGTCGTAGCACATAGCGGCTAGACGCGTGATCTATAAACATCGTGGTATTATTCATACCGCCTTTGCCTTCAACCATATGCCAATTTCCAGATGGAAAATAATGATCTGCCAGTTGTTCCATGGAATCTATATATTCGCTTTCCAAAGGTTCCCCTCCTTGCTGCCTTTTGTAATGCGGGTAATGGAGAAGCTGATTGAGTCCATATCCATAAGAACTCTAGGTGCAGACACTGACTTATCACAAGCCCAAGTATGTTAGCCATAAAATGAGCTATTCAATCATACTTCATCTATTACATTGTCTGTCTACTATTCAGCAATCCTATCAGCTTATTGCATCTTATTTTCCGATGAAAAGCCAACGCATAACCTTTTACCTGTTCGTTAATAATATAACAATTCAGGTGTCCTTACCAATCCAAATTTTAGCGAATACCAAAAGTTTTACATTACACTTTGGTTACAGATCATTTATGAAGGGATAGAGGTTATATTGATGATGATAGTCCTTTGTTACAGGATGTATGAGGTATCTCTGGAACAACTATATGTACAAAACAAAATCCTTTCCCTCAATGCAATAATCTGCTGTAAGGAAAGGATTCACTCATGTATAGCATAGATCTATACGATATTTGTTCCTATAGATTCAACGAACGATGTGGGATGTATCTGATAATTCTTGCTGTTGTTGCTGGCATTTGGTAGCCGCACTCTGTACTGCGCGCATAATGCCACCGTATCCTGTACAACGACATAGATTACCGCATAATCCTTCTTTGATCTCATCATCATTAGGATGGGGGGTCTGATCGAGCAATGCTTTGGTGGAAATAATCATACCCGGTGTACAATATCCACACTGAAATCCCCCTTCTTCCAAAAAAGCTTCTTGAATTGGATGCAATTGCTCTTTGCTTTCTCCATGTAATCCTTCAATCGTTGTGATTTCTTTACCAGCACATTGGTATGCCATAGTCAGACAAGAATTGACCGGTTCTCCATTGATCATCACCATGCAGGCACCACAGCGACCAATTTCGCAAGAAACTTTAGTTCCTGTTAGATTCAAGTCTCCACGAATCACATCGACCAGACGACGCGAAGGATCAATATCCAATTCACGATGTTCTCCATTCACAGTAGCTTGCCATGTTGTATCTGTTGTTTTCATCGTGGACTCACCCTTTCTGCTTGCCATGTCTCTATCGGTTGAATCAGTAATTCCCTTGCCACTGGTAAATGAGGAACCCATACTCCGACAGCATCACGAATCGCAGCCGTGATTGCTGGTGCAAGTGCAACCGAGCCAATCTCTCCTATGCCGCGCGGGCCAAAAGTATCGCCTTCTGGTAAATCTTCGATTGCTTCAACTTCAAGTGAGGTATGCATGTCTTTGATTGTAGGAATAAGATACGTATCCATATTTTTGGTCAAATAATGTCCTTCATCCATCACTGCATCTTCGGTTAATGTAAATCCTAGTGCCATCACACTACCGCCTTCAATCTGCCCTAAAAATCCCATCGGATTAATGACAGGGCCTGCAGCAACAGTATGATAATTATCCAACAATTTTACATGTCCTGTTAATGTATTCACTTCTACTTCTGCCGCAACAGCCGCATACGTATATAAATAATGCCCGCCTACTACCGCATCCGGTGTAGTGGGATAAGCAAATTCCGTATCGAAAATCAATTCGTTTGACTTGCCTGCTACACTCATATGTGTTGCAATTTCAAGGTACGTAATAACAGGTTCAGATTCATCTACAACGATAAGATCGTCGCTCAGTAACCAGATACCTGCTTTCCCTGTAGTTAACTGCTCGTAAGGTACACCGGTAATCTCAGACGCTATCGTTAAAATGCTTTGGAGAAAAGGTGTCTTTAAGCGCTGTAATGCCATCCATGCCATCGTTGTTGAGCGTGAAGCTGTACTTGATCCACTATGAGGAACACGATCTGTATCTCCGATAACGATACTCAGATCATCAGGTTCACATTGGAACAGATCGATTAACATGATCTCTAACGTCGCAATCAGTCCTTGCCCGAATTCTTCATAGCTAAAGAAAACTTCAATCTTTCCCTGTTCATTTAGCGCAAGTCGTCCACCTGCTGGATCATCTATACCATAACCGAGACCTGCACCATGCATAGCCAGTGCTGCTCCTATCCCACGCTTGATCCACGGTGGCTGAAATGCAGACTTCTGTTCACTCATCCCACTCATAATCTCCACAGAACGATCTTGTTCATACTCTTGTGAAGGGTGTAGCTTGCGCTGCCATAGCTTGGATTGAGTCAGTGCTTGCATCACTTGTTCAAGACCATTGGTTTGTAAAATGCGTTGTTCTAGTGGCCCTGGATCATTTTGCTGGCGCCGATTCAACATCCGAAACTCCCACGGGTCCATCTGGATTAATTCAGCCAAGCGATCCATTTGCCCTTCCATCGCAAATATCGCTTGATTTCCACCAAATCCACGAAATTCGCCGGATAATCCATTATTGGTATACACAGATACCCCTTCTACATCTACATGCTCTATACGATAAGGTCCCATTGAATGCTCTGTGGCAAAATTAAGCACCGGCGCTCCAAGTGTTGCATAAGCTCCTGTATCAGCTACGATACGCACATAATGAGCGACTAAATGACCGTATTCATCAATCCCTGTTTTCATTTCAATCTTCATTGGATGACGCTTGAGTCCAGCACGAACCGATTCTTGTCTTGAATTATGCATTTTGATAGGACGACCACTTTTCAGTGCTAATAATGAACCATATGGTTGTACATTTAATTCATCTTTTCCACCAAATGAACCGCCGATTGGACTGGAGATGACACGAATCCGTTCTTCTTCCCATCCTAGAATACGAGCAATTTGCATCCGGTCTTTATATCCATGCTGTGTAGGGGCATAGACTGTTAGACGACCATCTTCTTCAGGAACAAATAATCCGCCTTCTGTTTCCATATAAGCATGCATCTGTCTTGGTGTACGATACACTTGATGAACAACATGAGCACAGTTGGCAAGAGCAGTATCGGTGCTGCCACGCTTCACTTGAGTCCGATGTAATACATTACCTTGTGGATGAAGTCTTGGCGCCGATTCTTCCAGTGCTCTATCTGTATCTGTAATCGTCTCTAACACTTCATATTCCACACGTATGAGAGAAAGAGCATGCTCGGCAATCTCTAATGAAGTTGCTGCTACAGCAGCTATTGCATCTCCAATATAACGCACTGTATCTTCGCATAATGCCGGTTGATCTGGTGTAGCTATACCAAAGCGATTCAGTCCTGGAACATCATGATGAGTAATTACAGCGATAACCCCTTCATATGCTTCTGCGGCAGATACATCCAATGATAGAATACGTGCATGAGGATGAATACTGCGTAATACGCGTCCATATAACATTCCTTCAGCAGTCATATCGGTCAAATACTGCAATTCTCCTGTTACTTTTTCTTTGCCGTCTCTCCGCTTACGCCAGCGTTCTCCACTACTTTCTCGATTCAGCAACATAGGCTATCATCTCCTTTCGATCTGTGCATGTATCGTTTCCCATAATCCTGCTGCTAATAGATTTCCTGCTGTTTGTTGACGATACTGTTCACTGGCAAAAGGATCGCTGTATGTTATAAATTCATCGCTTGCAAGTCGTGCTAAAGAAGTAATCATATCAGCTTGATATCGATTGCCTTCTAATAACTGTTCACATGTAGATAAGCGCATTGCGATACCAGAACCACCACCTGCGGCTATTCTTACCTGTGAAAAGTATCCTAATGGATCTATTTTGGCGCGAAATGCTACTGTGACAAGCGATGGTGTGAATGCTTCTCTGCGACCAATTTTCCGAAAAAAAGTAATCTCTTGTTGATGATCGACAGACTGTTCTATCGATTCTGTAGCTAACAAGCGATTCTGTTTCTCCAAATTTATTCCTAACAACACGGCATTGATACTTTTTCTACCGCTTTTCACGATCTCTAACCAATCGCTAAGATCCTGTTCGATCGTTGTCACTTCACTTCCAATATCTGCCCAATGAAGCGAGGCATTGTGTACCAGTAGAGCAGGAATAGCATCCCCTACAGCAGAAGCTATATTTCCGCCAATCGTAGCTTGATTGCGAATAGAAGGTGCTGCAATATGACGACACGATTCATATAACGCAGCTCCATGATGAGCGATATAAGCATCTGCTCCACATTCACGAAGCCTTGTTAATGCACCAATATATATATGTTGATCACTTTCATGAATTCCGCATAGATCAGCAATCGTATCCAGTCGAATAAAGTGCTCAGGTCTATTTACAATACCGCCTTCCCACTGCGTACGTAGTAATGTTCCTCCTGCTACGAATACTGCGTCGGCTCCATATTGACGTTTGATCATCATGGCTTCTTCTGCATCTGCTGGCTCCCAGACTTTACGTGAAAAAGGATCAGGAATCCTGCTCGTCTCTATATTCATTTCCATGATGTCACCTCCATTTGTTCTTTTCGCACGTTAGATGATCGAATATACCCTCCATCATCTATCAATTGAACAAATCTTAATGAAATTACGGTATTATGTCAATTATTCTTACTTTAATTTGTAGTAAATATAAATAAAGAGCTTTATTTTGTGCTTTGTGCACTTTTTAATTCTTCAAAATCAAATTAATATGTAATATATACTAACATATTAGAAATGAATTGATTTAATCATTATTTATGTAGAACTTATGTTACATAAGATGCTTGTAATTTCTAATGAAGCAGTAATTCAGTTATTAATAGATTATGATAGTTAGTTATGTAGCAGAACGTATATAATGCTGGATTTGAGCTAGAGCTTCAGGCGTATCAGCATCCCAGAAAAAATGATCTGGATATTTAACGATATTGCTATAGAAATCTGGATTCATGAATACTTTACGAGCTCCTTGATCACCTTGCAGTTGCTCTAGATAAGTCCACATATGGGCGGGGAAAATTACAGGAGGTTTGATGCCTTCATGATCAGCAGAAGCGATATAGTCGACATCAGGCTGATACTGATAGATTGTTATTAGTTCTGTTAACATGGTTGAGGTGATTAAAGGCTGATCGCCAAGCAAAATAAGTACGGCATCTGCTTGAGATAACCGTACTTGCTTCATACCACAACGAATAGAATATGACATTCCTAAATGAGCTTGTTCGCATACAACAGGTTGCATTTTGGAAGGATACTGGTCTGTCCAAGCTTGAATTTCTTGTTGCCATTCAAGCGAAGAATACGGAGCAGTCACTGTGACTACATGCTGAATCTGTGGATTGGTCAAAACGGTCGATAGTACTTTACCTCCGATCGTCGGTACAGGCTCAGATACAGGCGCGCTATCTGCTGTATACAAAGGCATACTCAATTTGTCTTTGCCCATCCGACTACTTTTACCCGCTGTAAGCACTAAGGCGGTGATGTTCATGTGTAACATCCTTTCTCGGTACAAGTACACGTCCACGTTTGACAGCGATCAGTTCGGCGATAATACTGATTGCAATTTCATCCGGTCCATCTGCCCCAATTGATAAGCCTACAGGAGAATGTAACGAAGGGTATGCTGGTAATTGATCCATTAATCGGCGTGTTCGTTCTTTGGAACCCATAATGCCTAGATAAGCACAATGCTGATCTACCATCAATTCCACCCATTCTCGTTCACGTGGAAAATTATGACTCATTAAGATCATATAGTCTTGTTCACCCGGTTGTATTTGTTCATATAAAGACTGTGGAAATCCTACGATACAGGTAGCGCCTGCAAACCGCTCCTCTGTACACAATCCAGCACGCCAATCCCCTATAACTACATCAAACCCGGATAACTGTGCTAGCGAACTTACAAGTATACTGTCATCACCAGCACCGATTAGAATAAGACGTGGCTTAGGACGATAAGTACGAACAAATGTATACTGATCCTTTTGCCCATCAGACAGAGATTCAGTACCTGAATTGGCATCATGAGCAAGCATTAACGGTTGATCTGATAATTGATAATCAATCTGCTCACCATTTTTTTGAAAAGAACGAGTAAGCACTACATTTTCACCTTGATCCAAACGATCATTTAATTCACGAATCACATTCAAAAAGGAACCTCTGACTGGCTCCAACAAAATATTTAATAACCCACCACAGCCGATATTTTCGCCCCATGATAGATCATCTGCTGGACGCATATCGTATTCCACGATAGATACTTGGGAACTGTTCCAGACATCATCTACACGAGCTACAAGATCGCTTTCCAGGCAACCCGGGCTTATACTGCCGAATTGTTGTCCATCAGCAGTCAGAATCATGGAGACTCCTTCTTTGCGGTATGCATGTCCTTCTACATGGACAACAGTAGCAAGAACTGTACGCATTTGTTGTTGATGTTGAGATAAAGCGATTTTGCACAGGTCTTTCATATCCATGAGTCTCCAGCTCCTTTGTTTTTTGAATGTGAATATTGCAAATATTCTCAGGTAGCAAGTAAGCCTGTATTACATACGTGTCATCAAACGTTTGATCGAACGATCGGATTCGCGTAATACAATACTGCGATCGATTGTTTTGACACGGCGATTTTCCAATACAACACTGCCATCAATAATAACGGTATCTACATTGCTGCGTGTTGCCGAGTACACGACTCTGGAATACACATCTACATCATACGAAGGGAATGTATGATAATCTTCCAGATCAAGCAAGACCACATCGGCTTTTTTGCCTACTTCTAGACTGCCGATTTCTTTTGCCATTCCTAGCACTTCTGCTCCGCCCATCGTCGCCATACGCAATACTGTTCTAGCATCCATAACCGTTGGACCATGAGGAACTTTCTGGATTAATGCAGCTAAGCGCATTTCTTGAAACATATCGAGGTTATTGTTACAAGGCGCTCCATCGGCTCCAAGACCAACATGGATATGACGATTCATCAAGTCTGGAATTTCAGCGATACCGGAAGAAAGTTTGAGATTTGAACCCGGGCAGTGGGTGACTTTCACTCCACGTTTGTACAAAATCTGCTTTTCTTCTTCACTGAGCCATACGCAGTGCGCCAGAATCAGACGTGGATTAGCAAGACCGATATGATCCAAATACACAATATTACGCATTCCTCGTTCTTGTTCGACCAGTGAAATTTCTCCACGATTTTCAGAAGCATGAGTATGGACTTTAACATGGTATTGAGCGGAAAGATCACGTACTTCGGTAAGCAGACGCTCTGTACAAGAAACAACAAATCGTGGACAGAACGCGTATTGAATACGTCCACCACCGAAGCCATTCCATTTTTCTAATAAATCTACACTTTTTTGAAGAGATTCGTCGGTGTCTTCCTGTAACGGTTCAGGGACATCGGTTCCATGATCCATCATTACTTTACCGGAGATGACCCGTAGCCCACTTTGCGCCATCGCTTGAAAAGCAGAATCGGTATGATGTACCGTCTCCATATCACAGATCGTTGTCGTTCCACTGGAAATCAATTCTCCAATTCCTAACAATGCAGAATAAAAAATCGATTCTTCATCATGAGCAGCTTCCAATGGCCAGATACGCTTACGTAACCAATCCATCAGTTCCATATCGTCTGCTCGACCACGAAATAATGTCTGGCACAAATGAATATGAGTCTGAATAAATCCTGGCAATAACGTTTTGCCTCGTCCATCTATTTCTTGATCGGCATGATCATCCAAACGTGGAGCCATTTTGACAATTTTATTATTTTCGATCAATAAATCCCCAATAAATACTTCTTCTCGCTCGTTCATTGTGACCATCTGTGCTTGTCTAATCATGATGCTTCCCATGATGCGTCCCCCTCTGTCTCTATCCCGCTCTATATTCCGATAGCAATCCCATCACTACGAGGATCAGCCGCACCGCTAAATACACCTTGTTCATTAATCATAATTCCTTGCGCTTCACCCATTACTGCATCATAATCACGAATTGGTTCTACGATATGCCCGTAAGCTTCTAAGCGCGAATAAATATCTTCATATGAACGGCTTTCGATTTTTAACGTATCGCTCATATCGCCCCATGTCCGTCCATACAACCATCGTGGCAATCCAATCGCCTGCTGGATCGTTAATTGATAATCAATCACACCGGTCAAAATAGATAATTGGGTCTGAGGTTGTCCTTCTCCACCTTGCGTTCCTAACAGCAGATAAGGTTTACCATTTTTCGTTACCATTCCTGGCATTAATGTATGGAAAGTGCGTTTACGTGGTTCCAATACATTCGGCGCCCGATCATCGAGTGAAAAGAATGAGCCTCGATTTTGCAAAATAAAACCACTATCACCCGGCACATAAGCAGATCCAAAATCAAAATAAAGACTTTGAATAAATGAAACTGTATTGCCTTCATCATCAGTTACAGCCGCATAAGCCGTATCCTGACCCATTGCAGGTGAAAGATGCGGAGACGCTTGAGGATGATATTGCATGTCATACCATAATTTTTTGGCATAGTCTTTGGATAATAATTGTTCTATAGGAATATCTCGAAAAGCAGGATCGGTTAAATAACGATCTCGATCTTGAAAAGCTTTTTTCACGGTTTCTACTACCAGATGATAAAATTCAGGCGAAAAGCGAGCAATAGACGACAAATCAACATTTTCCAAAATATTAAGCATCATCAATAGCGAGAATCCCTGTGTATTCGGTGGCATTTGATATACCCGGTGTCCTCGATAGGTGGTCGATACAGGTTCTACCCATTCTCCTTGATGCGCTGCCAGATCTTCCTTCGTTAACACACTACCATCTCGTTCTGTCGCTTCACCGATCATCTGTCCGATAGATCCACTGTAAAAACATGCACTTCCTTGTTCGCCAATCAAACGTAGCGTCTGAGCAAGCTTAGTCTGAATAACAATATCGCCTTCTACTAACGGAATACCATTAGGGCAAAATACCGATTGAAGATGAGTATCTTGCTGAATCCATTCCAGATCACGCATAATCCAGCGTGCTAGACTTGGTGAAGCTGGAAAGCCTTCTTCTGCGTATCGAACCGCCGGAGCGATAATCTCAGCCCATGGCAAACGTCCATACTTTTTCCAGACCGCTTCCCAGGCATCTACCATACCCGGAACAGTGACAGCCGCTAACGGGCCACGACTTGGAATAGTCGTATACCCTTGCTTGGTATACCATTCAGGTGTTGCTTTGGCAGCAGAACGCCCACTTCCATTATAGCCTTCAATCTTGCCCGTATGACCATCATGAATTAGAAAAAAAGCATCTCCACCAGGCCCTGTCATATGAGGATAGACGACACCCAGTACAGCACTTACCGCAACCGCAGCATCGAATGCATTGCCACCGGACTGCAAAATAAAGGCACCTGTCTGACTTGCTAAATAATGCGGTGCTGCAACCATTCCTCTACGCGATTGGGGCATAATGTTCACTGGTACGTCACCTCTTTCTGACCAGCATACACACTAAGTGCCGCTTGCACACCTTGTCCTGCCGGTAATTTCACACCATGGTGGATTAATACTGCTTCCAGAGCACCTAAAACATGAAGTACATTTTTGCGACTACTGCTATATCCCATACTACCGATCCGCCAGATTTTACCTTGTAGTGGACCAAAAGAACTGGCGATCTCAATCCCAAAATCATGAAGCAACATCGAACGTACACTTTCGCCATCTACACCTGCTGGAATTTGGATACAAGTAACAACAGGCAATCGTGCACTGTCATCGCCAAATAATTCTAATCCCATTCCGCGGATACCAGCTACAATCGCTGCTCCATTTTCTGCATGACGGGCAAACCGTGCTTCCAGACCTTCTTCTAACAAAATACGCAACCCTTCACGTAATCCATATAACATCGTTGTAGCTTCTGTATGATGATTAAGCCGCTTAGGACTCCAATAATCTTGCAATTGTGCCAGATCAAAATAATTACTGGCGATACGATTATGACCGGACATGCCTGCTAACGGAAGATCATTTGCCGTCCGAAGTCCACGCTCGATACTTTTACGTCCTAGAATCTTACGTTCCACTCGATCATTATACGTAATCGGTGCCATGCCTGAAGGAACAGACAGACATTTCTGAGTACCACCCATCACTGCATCGACTTTCCATTCATCCGTATAAAAAGGAACCCCTCCGATTGTAGCTACAGCATCTACGACAAAGAGCACATCATGTTCCCTACAAAAATGCCCTATTTCAGATAAAGGTTGCATACATCCTGTAGATGTTTCACCATGTACCATCGCTACAATGGTCGGTTGATATTGGACAATAGCTTGCTTTACGACTTCAGGATCAAATACAGTTCCCCATTCGGTCTCAATAGTCTCAACCTCTGCACCGCAGCGCTCAGCAATTTCAGTTAGTAAATGTCCAAATCGTCCGTAGATTGGAACCAGCACTTTATCACCCGGTTCGATTAAGCTAACCATCACTGCTTCAAGCCCTGAACGTGAAGTACCATCGACAGGAAAAGCCCATTGATTAGTAGTCATATACAACTCGCGTAACATTTCCATCGTTTCATTCATAATATCGGTAAAAGCAGGATCAAATTGCCCCAAAATAGGCATCGACATCGCTCGCAATACACGTGGGTCCACTTCCACCGGACCGGGTGTCATAATCGTGCGCGGGGGTGGCGATAAGTCTTTATAACGCTTCATGGTCTTCACCTCGATAAGCATATTGATATAGCAATTCGGTTAGTACTTTGAAGCCCTGTATAATATCAGCTTCGGCTGTATATTCTAACGGGTTATGGCTAATGCCTTCACGACTCGGTACAAAGATCATTGCAGAAGGACATTCTACACCGAAAATCTGAGCGTCATGCCCTGCTCCACTTGGTAACGATAGCGACGATATACCTGCTTGATCGCATACATGTTGCAGATCATCAATCATCGCTTGATGCATAGGAACAGGTTCTGCCCGTAAATGCTCTTTCCAGGATAATGTTAATCCTTCTTGCTCTGCTATCGCTGAAATTTCTTCATATAAAGCATCTGTATAATCATTCAATATCTGATGATCCAGATGACGAATATCCAATGTAAATGTTGTCTCTCCTGCAATCACGTTCGGTACATTCGGTGATACTTGCAGACTTCCCACCGTAGCGACCAATGGATCGCCCCATTCTAATGCAGAACGCTTGACGCTACTAATCATCAAGGCTGCACCTGCTAATGTATCTCTACGCCATTGCATCGGTGTTGTGCCTGCATGATTACTTTCACCGAGTACTTTCACTTCAATCCGGCGCTGACCTACAATCCCTGTAACTACACCAATCTGATGCCCTGTGCGCTCCAATACAAATCCTTGTTCAATATGAAGTTCGATATAAGCAGCAAATTCACGCTGACATGAAGAGTATATGGATTCACCTCCGAATCCTGCTTGCTTCATCGCCTGTTCCAAGCTAACCCCATCACGATCTTTCACTACCGGAACTTCGCTCACTTGATATGATCCAGTAATATTGCCTGATCCCCAATACGTTAAAGGAAATCGGCTACCTTCTTCTTCGGCTAGTGATATCACTTCAATCGTTCGTAAAGGCTCTCCATAGGTTTCTTTCAAATAAGAAAGTGCCAGTACACCTGCAACAACACCTAACGCACCATCGTATTTACCTCCAAATACAACAGTATCAATATGCGAACCTGTTACAATCGGTAGTCGTTCAGATTGCTTGCCTACTAACCGACCTGTAAGATTCCCGACTTGATCGTAAAAAGGTTCTAATCCTTGCATTTCCATATAATCAAACAATGCTTGTTGTGCTTCTAACCATGCAGGAGTGTATAACAACCGAGTGACTCCGCCTTGTTCATCAGCTCCAAATTGAGCCAGCCATTCCACCATACTGTGTAACTTTGCACTGTAATTTTCGATCATTGGCGCTGCTTGCTTAGCCATGAATCACTCCTCCTGTCTGATAAGCAATAAATTGTCCGATACATGTATCCGTCAATCCAGATGACTGGTCATATACAATGTGTCCGCGTACTATCGTCTTGTGCACCGTCGAGGAAAAGGAATATCCTACATAAGGGCTTTGACGATGTTTATCATACAGATCATCATGTTCCAGCGTATACGATTGCTCCAGATTCACAAGTACAAGATCTGCATCTAAACCTACTTTAATCTGACCTTTAGATTGAGACACTCCTACACGTTCAGCCGGATGCTTTGATAACATATTTGCTATCGCTGGCAACGAGATCTGACGCCGATGATAACCTTCTTCCAGCATCAATAACAATGTGCTCTGTGCTCCCGATATACCGCCCCATGCTTCAAAAAAATTGTTCGATTGCTTCATTTCAGGCGGGCAAGGCGAATGATCTGAAGCAATAATATCAATAAGCCCGAGTGCGACTGCATCCCAGAGAGCAGACTGCTCTGTAGCACTACGTAAAGGCGGTGCACATTTAACAAGCACACCTTGATCTTCTACATCTTGATCGGTTAGCACTAAATAATGAGGACATGTCTCTACAGTTACATCCAGTCCTTCTTGCTTAGCAGCGGTAATGATATCGACCGCTTCCCGGCTACTAATATGCACAAAATGGAGCGCACAATTTGTCTGACGGCTATACTCCAGTGCACGCTTCACAGCTATCACTTCAGCTTCAATCGGTCGGGAATCCAGATAATCTCTTACTCCTGTTCTTCCTTCTGCTACTGCTTGATTGGCTAGTGCAGATACAGTGGGTTCATCTTCAGCATGTAATGCAAGCACATGACCTAATCTAGCAATCTCTGTCATTCCAGATCGTAACGTAGTATCGTCTGCTCTGGTGAAGATATCTTTTCCTTCTCCACCCGGTTCTGACATAAATGCTTTGAACCCCACTACACCGCCTGCTGACATTTCTGCTAATTGATCAACATTTCCTTCTACCAGTCCACCCCAGAGTGCATAATCAACATAAGAATGTTGCTTGGCTACTTGCTTTTTGGCATCCAAATGTTCAGCATTTGTAGTCGGTGGTACACCATTTAAGGGCATATCAACATAGGTGGTTATTCCTCCTGCGGCAAGAGCTGCCGAACCTGTCTGAAATCCTTCCCAACTGCCTAATCCGGGTTCATTAAAATGAACATGAATATCAACGGTTCCCGGTAATATGTGCAATCCATCCGCTTGAATCACAGTCACTCCATGTGTATAAGGGATAGAAGGAGTTAGTGATTGTATTTTGCCATTTCGAATACCAATATCCATTTTGGCTACACGATCTGGTAATACAACAGTGCCTCCAGTAATAATCAGATCCAGTTCTGGTTGCATCCTCTACACTCCTTCCTTATTTCCTTTGATTCTCATCCTATAATCATGAGTTGTATGTCTAACGCTGGTATATCTAATCTATTAGCTTCCACGATAAGTGCTATATCCACCGGGAGCGACCAATAAAGGAATATGATAATTTTGTTCAGTATCTACAATATGGAAACGTAAAGGAACCTTTTCCCATAATAAGGTGTCTGCTGTACTGGTACCGATCGCACGATGATAATCACCAACATAAAAGATCAATTCGTACAATCCAGCTTGTATATGTTCGCCTGCTAATAATGGTTGATCGACACGTCCATCTGCATTAGTAAAGGCTGTAGCAAGTAATAGATTCTTTTCACTATAATAAAGTTCGATTTTGACACCCTCGGCTGGTGTGCCTTGTGCCAAATTCAATACATGAGTTGTTATTTTACCGCTCACTTGCTTCACCTGCTTTCTTTGTGACCTGTTTCTTGTTTGGCGGTATAAGATCTAGAATCACTAGGAAAGAAGTAATCCTTGCTCATCTGCCCACATTTGCAGTCTCAACCCTGCAATCGTATGTACCTGTCCAAGTGCTGTCTGAAATTCTTCTTCAGCCGGCTTTCCTGTCCGATGACGCATAGATTCCAGAATCTGATCAGTCGTTTTTGCTTTGACTGCTAAAATAAAAGGAAATTGATATTGCTCTGTATACACTTCATTCAATTTCGCTAATTGTTCATATTGCTCTGCCGATAGTCCAGTCAATCCTGCTCCTGCTTGTTCTGATTGTGAGTGGTCACTCATTTCGATTTTGGTTCCCAAATCTGGATGTTGTCTTAATAATGTTAATTGTGTCGATATATCAGAATCAGATACAATCTTTTTCATCGTATTTAACATGTCTTGTAAAGTATTAAACGGTCTTTGCTCCCATGCTTGTTCAGTAATCCAAGCGGAATGTTCATATAATCCACCAAATTGCTGTAAAAATTGTTCTTTAGTCCATGTCTGCCATGATTTCTGTGTATTTTCCAAAGGTTTTCCTCTTTTCGTTCGTTCTTTTTTATCATTTTACGTAAGGTTATAGAACATATCAACTAATCAGCTATAATTTTGTTATATAACATAACATTGAAGTAGTGTTTTGTGAATAATACAAAAAACCCTCACCAAAAGGTAAGGGTCTTTAGCATAATAATATGCCACTTGTATAGAGTTAATTTTGATGTAATCTTCAATCATTGATCCTTATATATCGATAACTTCTTCTAGCATCGTTACCATAGATCGACTTACGATTGTTGTTTATCTTTCAAAAATTTGCGGAATGTAAATACCATTTTAAGTTTGAGCAGATCGTTTGTCTTTTTAAAATCCATCTGAAGCAGACCACCGATCTTATCCATCCGATAGGTTACAGTATTACGATGCACATATAACTGCTTAGCGGCTTCATTAATAAGTCCGTCATTTTCAACAAAAGCTTCAAGTGTATTCATCAGCACTTGATTGGGATCGCTGTCTTTGATCAGTAACGGTTCCAGTATTTTGTGACAATACGTCTCCATAATATTCTCAGGAACATGCTGGAATACATAGGCAAATTCTAACGTCTGAAATTGTAAAGCAATATGTGTCATTCCAAAGCGCTTCGCTAACTTGCGAGTCTCCAATGTTTCTTGATGAGCTTCACGCAAAGAACTAGGTTCTGTCTTAATTTTGCTAATCCAGAAGCGTGGACTACCTCCATCATGACTAAGAGACTCCATATCTTCAAACCGATTGATCAAAAAAGCAGATAGTTCCTCACCATAATCTCGCTCAGATGGACAAGCATAGATCGATAAGATCCCTTCTTCGATCCGAAAATGTTGAGAAGGAAATAACTGCATCAGCGGATTATACTGCAACTCTTGATGAATCTGGGCTAGACGCTTTTCTGAAGAAAATGCTTGTGGCTCAAGTGTGGTTAATACACATTGATACGGCCCGGGAAATAAGTTCACTCCTAATCGCCCTGCACCTTCTGTAAGATCATCGAGAGACATTCGTTTGGATAGATATTGCGTGACCAGTGTACGCATTTTGTCTTGTACACCGGGATTCACATGCTCACGGTATGTCGTATCCATATGAAAAGCTAATACTTCAGCGGCTTGCTGGAATAATTCTTCTTCTTCTTTCAGTGGCATCGAGCTATCTGTAAATACCAGTAAAAATCCGTACTGTTCACTACGCTTCATAATCGGTACACGATAACAGCTACCCGAGTTCCATTTCACACGTGTTGGTGACATTTTCCACGGCCATCCTTGAAGTACACTGTCTCCGCCTTCACCGCCATTGTACAGAATATGTCCGCGTGAACCGATAATGGCTATCGGGTATTTCAAAATATCTTCCAGCACAGCAAACACATTTCCCTGTTGATCCTGATTAAGCGCAAACTGCATGAGACGCTTTTGCTTATGTAGAACTGATTGCAACAGTTTGGTACTCCGTTCGTGTTCTGCTTGAAAAAGAGCATTCATCTGATCGGAAAAAGTAAATTGAAAAGGAAGCTCAAGCAGTGGAAATTGTAAACGATCGGCTTCATCAATAATCGCCTGCGGAATCACTTCCCAAAATCGTCCTAACTTTACTCCAAGCCCTGCACAACCGCGCTCATTTAACTTGCGCATCAATTTGATCGCTTCTTCTTCACTGTCTTTCATAATAAAAGCAGTCGTAAATAACATTTCTCCGCTTTTGATCCAGTCGGCGATATCTGGCGCGTCCATAACATTCACAGACTTCATGAGTCGTGATGTTCCCCGGGCACCCGCAACAAGGCGCGCTTCAGACAGAGGATACACTGCGAGCGCTTCTTGAACCGTTAATTGCATACGAGTACCTCCTATTCCGCTAACATCTATACGAAATTCCAAATAATATTGTCATGTATTATAACATACAAATCATTTGCATTAGTATAACGATTATTTATACCTTTTCTCTTATCAGGCATCTTAATGCAAAAAAATACACCCTTTTCTCTTCTATAGTTAATGTCTGGTTTGATAATGATCCAGACCTATAGGGACAAAAGAGTGTATATAGATTAATAATGAGATTGCAATGTGTCTGTTATTCTTCTTCCTCTTCTACTTCATAACGGCACAGGTAACGTTCAGAAGCTGCATTTAGCTCTCCATTACCGATAACAGTAAAGCCGATATTGCGATAAAATTCTGCTCCTTCATCATCTGCTTCAGCAAGCAAAACAGAAGGTTGAGCAGTTTCTATCAATTCTAACAAAATACCACGTCCATACCCTTTACCACGTTCATTCGGAGCAATTGCTAAATGACGGATACGTAAAACGTCTGGTGTATCAGCTTCTTCTACACAGCCGATTACACCAATCCATGCGCCGTCTTCTTGATATCCATATAAATGCATATGATCCTGTGTATGATACTGTTGAATAACAGCCTCCAATACTTGTGGATCAGGAAATACGGCATATGATAATAATTCCTGTAATTGAGGTTGCTCTAATTTTTGATCGATCCGTTCTAACACACTGTATTCCTCCTGTACGGTTTGCTTGACTACTTCTCTATTTTACATGATGTGTCAAACAGTTACACAGTACAATATGTTTATCCTGCTTATAGCTTACTTGTCGGTAGATGACTGTACTTGTTGCAACACTTCAGGATGAGGCTGTGGATCTTCTTTACAAGCTGCAAATGTGATCCAATTGCCTTGTAGTTCGATCTCTTTGCCATCTTTGGTTTCTTCGATTGCTTGAGCAACTGCTTTGCGCTCGATAATATTCCAACCTTCATAATATTCATTTAAAAGTTCTAACAATTGTTCTGTGGTCAAATTCAGCTCGATATTGCCTTCTTCAGCTTCTTGCGTCTTTTGATCCACTTGTTGAACCGAAGAAGTCATAGAGATTAGATGAATACCACCTGTACGAGTACCTGCTTGCATGCTGTTAATTACTTTTTGCAATGAATCTTGGGAAGATACATGCTCTAAGCATCCGGTAGCAATCATATAATCATAAGCATCCGGCTCAATAGTGTAACTTTCTACATCACTGGTAACCGCTTCGATCCGATCAGCCACGTTGTATTCTTCTGCATATTTCTGCAATTGCTCAATCGCAGAATCTAGCAAATCGACCCCTACCACAACACCGCCTTCAGTTAATTGTTGAGCAACTGGAATCGTATGTCTGCCGACTCCACAAGCCATATCCAATACTTTTGGTGCAGGTGTATATTTTTGCAGACGTTCTAACAACTCCATCACAATCGGTGTAGGCCCTGCCATCCAAGTTCCAGGTTCAAACAATTTATTTTCTTCATAAAACTTTTCGTGGTAATCGGATTCTGATTCTCTAGCTGTGTCAAATGCTGCGCACATCATGTATCTCCCCTTATCATCAATTGGTATATCTACCATTACCCAAGTAATCACATATTATAAAGGGGAGCGCTCATTTATTTATAGATGTATACAAAAAAGGAACCTGCAAAGTGCAGATTCCCTGATCATTCTTTTTATTTGACTAAATATTCTAGTTCCCGACAAGCTTTTTCATAAGCAGGAGCTAGCAACTGGACGAGTTCTTGAACTCCTCGCAAATCATCTTCTTTAGCCAATGTTTCAATCTGATGCAACAATTGCGCCATATATTGAATTCCTATACTCAAGCTACCTGATTTGAGTTCGTGTGCAGCTTCAGACAATGCTGCTGCATCTTTACGGAGTACTAGCTTTTTTAATCGTTCTAGCTTGGTAGGTGTCTCACTTTTGTACATTTCGATAAGCGTCCGCAATACTTCTGGATCACCATCATCATTCAATTCCAGTATTTCTTGAATCACACTCATATCCAATGCTTTTTCATGAACGATATCTGGAAGCCATTTACGCATCATGACGGTTAGACTTTCAAGATTAACCGGCTTGGTCAAAATATCATTCATCCCTGCATCCAGACACTTCTGCCGATCTTCCTGACTGGTATTACCAGTCAAAGCAATAATCGGTACCGGTGAGCGCATCTCTGCTGTTTCTAATTCACGAATTTTGTGAGTAGCTTGCAGACCATCCATAATAGGCATACGGTTATCCATTAAAATTAAATGATAGGTTTGTCCAAGATATTTGGAGATGGCTTCTTGTCCGTTGCTGACTGTATGGACTTGTTCCATTCCCATCTTTTTCAGTTGTAGTTGAATCACCTGACGATTAATGGGATTATCTTCTACAATTAATATAGCTTTATCCGTCTGTTTATGATGCAAATGAGAAGGAAGTTGATGATGATCGATCTGCTGTTCATCGAGACTCGTATGGATTAACGCTTGAGTGTCCGAAGAAGCTTGAACTTTTTTGAGCGGAATATCGAACCAAAAAGTTGATCCTTTATTTTCTTCACTTTTCAAATCAATCGTTCCTTCCATCAGCTCTACAAATGACTTACAAATGGAGAGCCCCAGCCCCGTTCCTTCTACATCGTTTTTGCCAGGTTGATCAGCTTGTGCATAAGGCTGAAACATATTTTTTTGATTTTCTTCAGAGATGCCGATTCCTGTATCTGTAACTTCGATGTGAAGAACCTGTAAATTTGCACTGTTGTGTTTCAATTGTATACTGACTTCGATCTTTCCTTGTTTGGTAAATTTATTAGCATTACTGAGCAAATTAAGCAAAATTTGTCTTATTCTGCCGCCATCGCCCACCAATTCATTTTCTACCCGGTAATCAATAAAAGCCGAAATCACATTCTCATTTTTTTGCGCTTTGGGTTCACTTAACCGAATAATATGATCCAATAATAATCGCAAATCAATAGGTTCTTCTTGCAGTCTCATTTTGCCGGCTTCCATTTTGGAAAGGTCCAGCATATTGTTAATCATACTGAGCAATAGTTCAGCCGACTCTTGAATTAACATTACAGACTGTTGTTGCTCTTGCGATAATCCAGAACTCATTAAAATTTCGGACATACCGATCATTCCATTCATCGGTGTACGTATTTCATGAGTCATAATTGCCAAAAAGCGAGCACGTGCTTGATTGGCATGGATAGCTTCTTCTTTTGCCGCATTCAACTCAGCATTGGTTTTGGCTAACTGACGTTGTAGCGTAACCATTTCATTATTCATTGCTGAAAATTCAGCTAGTATTTGCTCTTCTTGATACTTGCCTTTAATCATCTTATGGGAAAGATCTTCTATCGTTTTACGCAAAATAGTGATTTCTTGTTCAGCATTCGTCATTGCGTTCATCTTCCCTTCTAAAGGCTATTCAACCTTTTACCGAGGGCTGGCTGCCTGACTCATTCAGGGCTACTAAGCTTGTCGCTATTTCAACAGCTTCATTTGCATCAGGTGCAAAACCATCTGCCCCAACTCGCTTCCACAGTTCCCTGTCAATATTAAACGGCAATCCGCCGACAATGATTTTGACATCTCTGGTTGATTCTTCAGCGCGAATTTTTTCAATTAAGTCTTGCACTAAATGAACGTGAAAGGTCATTGTTGCAGAAATAGCAATTACATCCGCCTGATGATGCACAATGGATTGTAAAAGACTGTGATCTGGAACATTAGCACCTAAATAATAGGTGTTCCAGCCTTCCATTTCAAAAAAATCAGCCAACATTCGAATCCCGATCTCATGTTGTTCTTCTCCGACACAGGCCGCAACTAAGCGATATCGTTCCTCACCTGCGCTTATCCAATATGGATACAGACGTGAAATGATACTTTGTGTTGCCGCTGTACAGAAATGTTCTTGAGCAATATTAATATCGCCAATTTGCCATAACCGACCGATCTCATATTGTACAGTCTGGAATATATGAATGTATATATCTTTGATAGGAGTATCGTTTTCAAGAAGATGTACGATAAGCGCGTAGGCCTCTTTGCGTTCTGTACGTAGCAAACAATCTAGGTATTGTTTTGCTTCTTTTCCTAATAACGAGGTATCCAACATGTACGATGTTTGCGATTCACTGGTTTGAACATGATGTATCCCCATATCCAGATAATCAATCACATTGGATTTGTGGGGATGATCAAAACTTTTTTGAAGCGCTTTTTTGATCGCATGTAAATTTACTAATAAATCTTGTTCGGATACTCGATATCCATTTAACAGTACTTTGAGCCATGAAATATAATTCATAAACAAACTTGGACTCTTCATCAGTACACTTTCAGCTAAATAGCTAATCGTATATAAAGAATCTTGCTTGGTTCTTATTCTGCCATTAGATCCAAATCGTTGCATTAAGTCTGGCTGCTGACGATACTGCATCTGTGTTACTTTTTCTGCAAATCGATCTGCTTGCGATATGAGTTGTTGTCCTGCTGTTTCTTCTCGTTGTAGTGCCATCGCGCCTGACCTCCTTGTCATAAAGACCTTACGAGGATCAATTCGCTTGCACAGATCGTAAGATGTGTTTATAACTGCTGATTATTCAGCTTATCATTTATATCCAGAATGTATACCTTGGTGAAATTTTCCCATAGATTGACGAATTAAGCAAGTTCTATAGGTTGCATTTCGCATATAAAACCCACTTTTCATATCTATATTAAAGTAAAAAAACAGAAAAAGCTGTCATGAATCAACAGCTTTCGTTTTTTAAACGTATTTGCATTGTCTGCGTATTTGATAGCGTTTGCGTATCTATCACAATTTCCCACTGAATACCGATTTTTTCGTTTATATTCGATATCATGTCTGAATGCAATAACAATCCTGATAATTGATTTCCGCTTTGTTGGTAATCCCGATGTTCTTGCAGTTGATATCGGAAGTATAAAAGTCGTTTGACACCACCGATATGAATAAACTTGAACCTGTATCCTTCAAGTATCGCTTGTTCCCATGGATCATTCATATCTGTCGCAATCTGTAGACGATCTAACATATCCATTTGCGGATCAGCTACATTTGACAATAAGAGTGTCCAATCTTTGTTATGAATATAAGCGATAATGGTTGCTGGATCTAATCCACTACTCATACAGTTCTCAATCCACAATCCTACAGGTAACGATAGCTTCACTTTTTCCAAAAATGGTTCTGTCATAAATGAACCTCTAGCGGACTATCTATATATTGCTTGATCCAATCATTCACATGAGTTAACAAGTCTACACGATAGCTAGGCTTACCACTTTTGAGTACCATATGATTAGAATCAGGATAGCGAACCATTTTGGTCACTTTGCCTTGACGTTTGAGTGCAGTATATAACTGTTCTCCTTGTTCGATAGGACAGCGCATATCTTGCTCTCCATGAATAATCAGTAGTGGTGTCTCTATCTGTTGCACATGAGCAAGTGGCGATTGCGACCATAACCGTTCTGTATCTTCCCAGGGATTACCACCGATTATCCCTTCTGTATAGGAAATACCAATATCGCTAATTCCATAAAAGGAAATCCAATTGGAAATACAACGCTGTGTAACAGCTACACGAAAACGATCATCATGAGCAATTATCCAATTGACCATAAGTCCGCCATAACTACCACCACATATACCTAACTGTTGGTCATTACATTCAGGATGATGTTGCAGTATATAATCTACTGCTTCTAGTAGATCACGATAATCGCCACCCCCGAAATCTTGACGACAAGCTTGAGCAAAATGCTGTCCATAACCGAAGCTACCACGCGGATTAATCATCATTACCGCATAGCCCTGTGATACTAATGCCTGCATTTCGTGGCTATAAGCATCAGAATACATCGCATGTGGCCCACCATGAATCTGTAAAATCAAAGGAATTTTAGAATCATGATCTACTATATCTGTTGGTTTCATCAACCACCCTTGAATCTGGATACCTTCTTTATTGGTATACCAAAATAATTCGGGTACCGATACACTGTAATCAGCTAGCCATAGATGAGTATTTGTTAACGGTTTTACTTCGTCCCATTGGATATTGGATACTGGAAGAAATGGAAATGTTACTAACTCATATGGATGAGTAGCATCAGCAACTAGCGCTACCATAATATCTTGTTGTGGAGCATAGACGATCTGATGAATATCTTTTCCACCTGTTGTTATTGGAGTACATACTCCTTCTTCGGTGATACGATATAGATCTACACTACCTTGATAAGTTCCTAATACATAGATAGATTGTCCATCTGTACTATAGATTGGCCCGGGTATCGCAGCCGCAGTCTTCATATCATTCAGTATAAAATTACCGAACTGAATCTGTGATTGTGGTGTTAACGAACGTATTTGCTTCGTTGATCGGTCTATTCGGTACACTTGATTCTGAGTACCACTGCCATATTCTCGATCATTAGCTATACATGTCCATGACTTTCCATCCGGTGCATATGCAAATTGGCTAATCATAAGATCATGATTGGTCTGTATTTCTGTATGTCCAGAAGCGATTTCTAGCGTGTATAAATCTTGATAAAAAACTAGATCCATATCACTATATATAATAGAAGCATTTTTTTGAGCAAGGTAACTTATTTCGGTTCCATCTGGTGACCAGACAGGTGATGAAACATCAAAATCGCCCTCTGTTATCTGTGTCATTTGACGAGTCGATAATTCAAGTAAAAACAGATGTTGATACGTTCCATTCCACAATCCAGAACCTTCTGCTTTGGGTGTAGTTCGCTCTACAATTTGTCCACGATCAGGTGCATGAGCTTCTACTTCACGCTCTCCTATCACTCGACTTGTCAATATGATAGATCGTCCATCTGGAGACCAGCGAAACAATCCTATTCCACGTTCAAGCTTGCTGTATTGATTTATTGAGCTATCAATCATATCCAATATCCACAATTGTGGCTTATGATCTGTTTTACGAATAAAGGCTAAATATCTGCCATTAGGCGACCAGTCAGGTGCATAATCATAATCCCCATCGGTTATTCTTTTCTTTTGCTTTCGATCGGCTGATTGATAATAGATATGCGTTTTGTATTGATTACGTTCAGCATCAATACTTTTGTACACATAAGCTATAGCTCCATCAGGATGAATCGAAGGATCACTTACCCAGTTATACTTATACAGATCTTCAGGTTGTATCGTTGTTTGACTCATCAGAATAGGCTCCTTTACAGATCGAATCGTTATTGATACCGCAACTATTTATCGCTTTTGTTATATGCTAGGACTGATCATTAGTAATGCGAGGATCTAATTTGTCCCGTAACCAGTCTCCTAGAAAAATAACTCCCAATACTGTAAATGTAATCGCTAATCCCGGAAAAGTAGCTACCCACCAGCTAGTCGCAATATATTGTCTACCATCACTGAGCATTCCACCCCATGATACATCAGGCGGTTTAATCCCTAGCCCGAGAAAGCTTAACGATGCTTCCATTAGAATCGTTGTTGCTACATTCATACTGGAAATTACAATTAATGATGACATCACATTCGGTAAAATATGACGGAATAATAAGCGACCTTGCCCTGCTCCTGCGGATTGCGCCGCTTTGACAAAATCGCGTTCTTTGAGACCTAAGACTTCACTTCGGATCACTCTAGCATAAGACACCCAATTGGTTAACCCGATTACGATAATCAAAGTTATCAATCCAGGCTGAGTTACAGCAAGTACAACCAATGCTAACAATATCGAAGGAATCGCTAGAAAAGAATCTGCTACTCGCATAATAATTGCATTGATCCATTTGCCATAATAACCGGATAACAATCCTAAGACTGCTCCAATCATACCGGATACCAGTACTGCACCTACACCAACAATTAAAGATACACGAGCACCATATACAATACGGCTCCAAATATCACGTCCTAGATTATCTGTACCTAACCAGTAACTAGATTCTCCTCCATCTAACCATACGGGTGGTTTGAGTCGTTTTAGCGGTGCAACTGAACCAGGATCATGAGTTGCTAACCACGGTGCCAGCAGAGCGCATAATACTACCGCCAAAATAATCAGCAATCCTAATGTGCCGGTTTTACTTTTTAATAACTGACGGATCATTCCTTGATCAGGCATATCTTATCATCCTTTCTAACATTCATTCCTGATCAACGGTACGTAATACGAGGATCAAGCAGACGATACGTAATATCTGTTAATAGATTTCCTATAATGACAATTAACGCAATCACAAATACGGATGCTTGTACAATCGCCATATCATGTGTATTCACAGCAGTTACTAGAAGTTGCCCCAACCCTGGCCAAGCAAATACAGTCTCTGTAATCAATGTACCGCCGATCAGACTGGTAAATTGTAGACCTACAATAGTCACCACAGGAATCAATCCATTGCGAAAAGCATGCTTCATAATAATAATAAATGGACGTAATCCTTTACTTTTGGCTGTGACTATATAATCTTGATTTAAAATTTCCAGCATACTGGAACGAACCAACCGCGTCATCTGTGCTCCAATACCGATACCAAGTGTAAAAGCAGGCAATAATAAATGTTCAATGCCACCTCTGCCTGATACAGGTAAAGCACCTAATATGACTGAAAATAACAAAATCAGCATAATTCCCATCCAAAAGTTGGGCATTGCTTTGCCGATCACCGAAATACCTGATATTAATAAGTCAGTAAATGTATTACGTTTTACTGCGGACAAAATACCAAGCGGAATCGCCATCACAATTGCAAAAATCATCGCTGCCACTGCTAACTCAAAGCTAGCTGGTAAACGCTCTAACACAAGCGGTAAAGCCGATTCTCCATAGCGAAATGAAGTACCAAAATCACCTTGAATCGCACTTCCTAAAAATGTAATGTATTGCTTATACAATGGTTGATCTAAGCCTAATGCTTCTGTAAGTACAGCACGATCTTCTGCTGTTGCTGTCTCGGGTAACATCAACGCTACAGGATCACCAGTCACCCGTACCAGAATAAAAACGATTAACGATACAAGTAGCAATACCGGAATAATTTGAAGTAGTGATTTCACAATATAACTTTTCAAGCTAATCACCTCCATACCTAGCATATAGTTCTTACATTTCAATGATTACGATAACAAAAAGCAGGGACGATACATTTCCATCCCTGCTGCATTTTTTTATCCATTCACAGGTGTAATATCATCTGCATAGAACATTTCATCACTTCTTGGTGTAAATTTCACACGACCATCAGCTCCATAAATACCTTCCATTTGGAACAAATACACAGCCGGACGTTCTTCTGCCAAAATCTGCTGTACTTCTTGATATTGTTTTTCACGAGATGTCGAGTCCATATTTACAAGTGCATCTTGTAACAACTTTTCAACTTTCGGATTGTTGAAGTCTGTTTCTCCTGCTGCTTCTGTTTTTAGATAACGATTGTAGTTATTAGAAGCATCGAACAATGAATTACCGATACCGATCATAAAGATTTCTTTGAATGACTTGGAGCTATAACGTTCACTAAAAGCACTAGGTTCCAACACTTCCAGATTGGCTTTGAATCCTGCTTCATTGAGCATCGCTGCTACAACTTCTGCATATTCTTTATACTGAGAAGATACGGTCATATTAAGTTCTGCTCCTGTATGACCTGACTCTTGTAACAATTGCTTGGCTTTGGCTGGATCGTATAAGGTCTGTTTGTATAGTGAAGGATCTGCTCCAAAGTTACCTGGCGTTACAGAAGTACGCGTCACAATCCCTGCTCCACCTGCAATACTATCTACAATCCCTTGCTTATCAATTGCCAAATCAATCGCTTCACGTACTTTAGGATCAGCCGTGACTGTCCCTTCGGTTTCACGCAAAATCAATTGCAATACACGTTGGATCGGAGCTTTCACAATTTGTTTTCCTTCTTCGCTTTGAATACGTTCGACATCAGTTGAAGGAATACCTGAAGCAATATCAATCCCACCTGCTAACAATTCCGATACACGTGTCGAAGCTTCTGGAATCGAACGGAACACCACTGTATCCCATTTCGGTGCATCGCCAAAGTATTTATCATTTTTGACCAGTTCTACACGATCATCTTTGATCCATTTGCTGAATTTGTAAGGGCCTGTTCCGACTGGATTTTTAAGAAAAGCATCGATTCCTTTATCTTTGATATATTTTGACGGAAGGATTCCTGCACCCATTTTGGATAAACGATTTAACAATAATGGATCAGGGCCATCGGTAATCATATCGACAGTATAATCATCAATCACTTTGACTTGTTGGATAGATTTGAAATACGAATTTTGTTTGAGTGCACTATCTTTGGCAACACGATCAATCGTATATTTCACGTCTGCCGCTGTAAAAGGATCACCATTATGGAATGTGACGCCTTCACGTAGTTTGAATCTCCATGTTGTATCATTTACCTGTTCCCATGATGTAGCCAGTACAGGCACTTTCTTTTGTTCATTATCATTTTTGACTAAATAATCAAACATATTTACCAGTACCGCTTCACTAGACGTATTGTTATTGTTATGCGGATCAAAGCTTTCGATATCTGTTGCATGCCCGATTGTTAATGTTTTGCTATTGGTCGCTGAATCAGTAGATGTTCCTTTGTTACTCCCACAACCTGCTACCACTATCGCTACTATAAGCAGTAATACTGTACTCGTTATCCAAGATTTTGTTTTCATACCTTCCACTCCTACCCTTTTGAGATCATATTTATTTTTATTTGTGATGATTCACTGGTTGATCCAAGTAATGTAATGCAAGTGCAGACAACGTGGCCACACCGTAAGGAAGTGCTGATTCATCCAGATCGAACATGGGATGATGTAATGGATAAGAAGTCTCTGGCTGTCCATTGCTTGTCCCTAAGCGGAAAAAGACAGCCGGTACTTTTTCTGCATAAAAAGCAAAATCTTCGCCACCTGTTGAAGGACGCGTATATTGCCATTTCGGCCCTGCTGCCATCAGATCACAAGTGGCTGTTAAGAAATCAACCATCTGGTTATCATTTTTGACAACAGGATAATTCATTTGATAATCCAGCTCATAATCAGCACCAAATGACGATACAATTCCTGCTATGATCTGCCTGATCTTGATCGGCATTTGCTGACGAACTTCCGCAGACAATGTGCGTACTGTTCCTAGCATTTCGACTTCTGAAGCAATAGCTGCCGCCATTGTGCCCCCTCGAATCTGACCGATACTCACAACCGCTGTCTCCAAAGGGTCTATCATACGACTTGTAATTTGTTGCAAAGCAGAAATGACTTGAGCAGACACAGCAATCGCATCAATTCCTTCATGTGGACGTGCTCCATGTCCTCCTTTACCAACAATACGAAGCGTAAAAAAGTCAGCAGAAGCAAAAGCCACTCCTTTGCATACTGATACTTCTCCTACCTGCAAACTCGGAAAAACATGTAAACCAGCCATTGCATCCACATGAGGATGCTCTAATACACCATCTTGAATCATTGCATCTGCTCCTGCTAATCCTTCTTCTGCGGGCTGAAATACGAATTTGATATTGCCGGATGCAGGTCGACCGATAGACGTTAACAATTGAGCGGCACCCATAAGCATAGTGGTATGAGCATCATGACCACACAGATGAGCTTTACCTTCCGATTGAGAAGCATAACTGGTTTGCTTGGCATCTTGAATCGGTAAAGCATCCATATCCGCTCGCAGTCCAATGGTTGGGCCGGGTTCTAACCCACGCCATAGCCCGACAACGCCTGTTTTCCCAATACCTGTCTGCACTTCAAGTCCCAGACTTTGTAAATGTTCAGCTACAATCGCTGAAGTTCGAACTTCTTCATACCCGATCTCAGGATGAATATGTAGATCACGGCGCCATGCGGTTAAATTCTCCTGCATAGACTGCGCAGCTGGTAATAACTGCGCCAGTCTAATCTGGATATCTTGCTGATCAGGATGATTCATTATGATTCACTCTCCTTTTCCAGAATCGATACCGGTTGATCAAATACGCGATGATAAATAGACGAAGCAGACTGCTCGATATGTTGACGCATTAATAGTCGGGAACGTTCGCCATCATGAGCACGAAGCACATCTAACAATTCAAAATGACTATCTGAATTGCGTACACGTACTTCCTGACTATAAGGCATCAGATCAAGCGCAGGATTGATTTTGGTACGAATCTCTCGCACTGCTTTTTCAAAATAAGAATTACCGGATGCTTTGGCAATCATCAAATGAAATTTCACATCTAGAGCACGAAATAACTCGCGTGAACAATCTTGTTCAATACTCATCTCCAGATACAGTTGTAATTGATGTAACTCTTCTGCTTGAATACGTTTTGCTGCTAAAAAAGCAGCTTCAGGTTCAATAATAAGACGGTACTCAAATACTTTGCTCCAGGACTCCCAATTGGTCGCAATTTGTTCATGATGACGATGATGTGAATTGAGCGTTAAAGGCAACACAAATGTTCCACCTTTAGCACCTACACGCTTCTCAATCAATCCTTCTTCTTCTAAGCGAGAAAGAGCTTCACGTACGGCTAATCGACTAGCATTGAACATCACTGCCATATCGCGTTCATTGGGAAGTTGTTCTTCTGGCAATAATTCTTTTAAAATAATAGATTCTTCTAATTGATCGAAAATAAAATCACTAACTTTTTTAGGAGAAACTTTCTCAAATTGTTGTGGAAAATAAGTTCGCATGCTTTCCTCCTGATTGAACAGATAATAGTGCAACGTAGAAGATTTATTGTGATAAAGTGGTATTTCGGATCATATGTCATATCAAATGGTCTTATTCATGACTATAATGGTATAAGGTACGAACTTTAGACCATTTAAGCAGACGACAAAAAGTGACTTTTATTTAATATACCTTCTGTGTACGCAGAGGTCAACGATTATTCATACCAAATTGATAGGTTTTATAAATATTAAATAAAAAAAGCCTAATCAGTGGTATAATCCCTGATTAGACTTCTTTATTAGCAGCGGCATATCCTAACTTTTTGAGCAATGGAATAATATCTAACTTTTCATCATGATTCAGACCTTGAGTCGCTTTCATAATCGCTTGTTTGTGACCGGTAAAAATACTTTCAAAAAATTGATTACCTTCTGCTGTAAGCTCTGCAAAAATAACACGACGATCATTATCACAAGCTCGACGGCATAACATTTTTTTCTTTTCTAATTTATCAACAACATACGTAATATTCCCGCTTGAAATCAATACTTTTTGTCCTATTTTCTGCAATGGCTGTGGATTTTCACTGTGGTACAAAAAGTCCAGCACACCGAATTCAGTTGGATTAAGACCATAACTTTGAATATCATCGTTGACTTGATTCATGACAGCCTGATAAGCACGTGATAAAATAATAAGCAAATGAAGCGATTCTTTTTCTTCATCACTTTCTGTGTTGGGATTAGGTTGTATGGATGAGTGTTTCATAGCTGAAACCTCCTTACACTAAGAATAGGTACATGCTAAACATATAGCGCCTGCGATTCTTTTTCATCGATTATTCCGAAAAATACACGCAGACGCTTTATTATTATATTACAATGGTCATAACTGTAACTTAGAAGTTTTGTGCAACTGTTGCTGCATTTTGAAGACCATCAGCAACGATTTGTTGTGAACGATCTGGGAATGCGTTGTGACCTTCGATGATGAATTTCTCAACATCTGTAATACCCCAGAATCCAAGCAATGTTTGTACATAACGTACAGCCAATTCGATATCAGCCCCAGGACCTTCAGAATATACGCCACCACTAGCGTGTAACAACATTACTTTTTTACCGCCAGCAAGTCCTACAGGACCTTCAGCAGTATATTTGAATGTTTTACCAGCTTGAGACAAGTAATCGAAGTAGCTATGCAATACAGCAGGAACTGCAAAGTTCCACAATGGGAATGCAATAACAACTTTATCAGCATCCAAAAATTGAGTTAAGTATTTGTTTACACGGTCAACAGCCGCTTGCTCTTCAGCAGATACTTCCATACCTTGAGAAGCTTTGAAGTTAGCACCCAATACAAAAGCATCATAGTAAGGGATATTTTCAGCGAATAAATCAAGTTCTACAACTTCATCTTGTGGATGAGCAGTTTTGTAGCTGTTAAGGAATGCTTCGTATAGTTGTACACTGACTGCTTGATCAGCAGGACGGTTGTTTGCTTTGACAAAAAGAACTTTAGACATGGATAAAATCTCTCCTTTTATTTGGACACTGTAATAGTATCAATTCATAAATCTTAATTTAAAGATAATATATAAACAAACTTTTGTCAACTATAAATTATATAGTGCCTTTTTCAATATTACATAGAGATAACCGCCTGATCACTTCCTCTATCAGACGGTTATTTTATGTTTTGCATACAACCTTTATCTCATCAGCGACGTGATGGTGCACGCAATACTTCGATTACGCCACTTTCATAAGCTACAACGACAGCACTAGCCATATGAATAAATAGTCCATTATCTACAATACCTGGCACATTATTCAGTTGATGATGTAAGCGAACAGCATCTTCAATCACGTCAAAATGACAATCGACTGTATAATTGCCATTGTCTGTTTTGAAAACATCGCCTTCTTTAGTTTGACGCAACACAGGCTTGCAACCAAAGCTGGCTAACTTTTCTATTGTCCATTCATGAGCAAATGTAACTACTTCTACAGGTAAAGGAAATGCACCTAATTTCTGCACTACTTTATTCTCACCTGTAATAATCATCACCTGACGACTGCGAGCGGCTACAATTTTTTCACGTAATAGTGCTCCACCGCCACCTTTGATCAAGTTAAGATCAGGATCGACTTCATCTGCTCCATCAATAGTCAGATCAATTTCGCCTACTTCTGCAAAAGGAATAATAGGAATAGACCATTTGCGAGCTAAATTTTCAGACTGAACGGATGTCGCTACTGCACGTATATGTAGTCCTTGCTTTACACGTTCACCGATTTTTTCGATAGCATACGCTGCTGTAGAACCTGTCCCCAGCCCAACCATCATGCCATCTTCTACCCAATCCACTGCTTTTTCTGCAGCCAACTTTTTAATGTTCATTACCTGTTCACTCCATTATTAGTCTAATAATTTATTGAATACCATGTTCATGATATGAAATAACAGAATGAATACCATCCATAGATTTCATGTAACATTTGAACTATACTGATATACGGGTGAATATTCTTAGCATCATACTATACACATTCACAAATTAAAAGGAGCCTAAAAACCATGCGAACCGAAAATCAGATCAAATCCAAACTCAACGAATTGACACTTCAAAAAAGAAATATCCAAACTCGTCTTGCCGATTTAACACCTGAAACTGCTTCTTATACCTCGCTCAATGAACAACTTGTTCGTATCGAAGATATGTCCAACATGCTTGAATGGGTACTGAATGAGCCTCTAGGAAAATATCATGCGTAATCATGCTATATTCTATTTTATCTGAATCAATTCAGAATTACAAAAGCAATTCCTCTCTATATTCCTGCCTTTTTTATTTCAAAAAGTGACATAATATACGCTTTTTTAAATTTTTTTAGGTCTTTTGATTCAATTCTATTGAACTATGTTTATAAAAATAAAGAAAATTGATTTTAACTATAAATTATTGGAATACAAATTCCGACATATAGAATTGAGTGTTACTGTGCCATATTTTACAGCGTTCTGGAAATAAAGCGACAAATTATTCGATAACGGCAAATTTTCTAATCATACTAAATACCTAATTTGCTTAATTTTTATTTGGTGTAATTTGTCACTTGTATTTCTTTTCGTTGTTTTCAACAGTCTCGTAACGGGTCCTCTATCAAATCTAAAAAATCTTAGATTGTTGGCTATCCTGACCGATAAGCTTTATAGGGGCACACAATCTTAGATCCACCAATCAAAAATAGGAGTGAGAGCATTGAAGAAAATCAGCAGACTATCTTTTTTCGCCAAAAACTTATTAATCTCAGCAGTTAGCATCATACTTATTGGTGTTATTTTGCTAGTGAGCAGCTATTTTACGCAGAAAACGATCTTAATTAATCAACTACATGGTCAAGTTCAGGCGGTAACAGATACTTTTGCTCAAGGTATTACAAATGCTGATGTTGAAAAACTTGTGGCAGAAAAAAGCTATGACGGTGCTAAACAAACCGAAATCCGTAGCTACTTAGATAATATTAACAAATACAACCCTAATATTTCACAAGCTTATATTTTTGGTACAGAACTAGCAGATGGCAACAAAACGTCTCTAATCGCTGTTCCAACTAAAGTTATGGAAGCTTTGAAACAAGGAAATATAAACATTGGATATTTGTATGAACAACCTACTGAAATCGTAAATGGTATTCAAGAAATGCTCAAAACTAAACAACCAACATTTACAAGTTTTTATACAGATGATCTTGGACTATGGACAACTATTTTGTATCCAATCCAAAATGCTGACGGTAAAGTTGTTGCTTATTTTGGCGTTGATGCTGATGCAAGTGCTGTTCCTGAAGGTCTGAATCAATTGTTAGTACGTGGTATTACAATCATGGTGCTATTCTTGATCGTTATCTTCTTACTTCAATTCTTTGTTGTTCGTAGAACACTAGCTCCTCTTCGTGAATTGATTCGCGGAATTGAAGATGTAAGTAAAGGTAATTTGGATATTCATATCAAAACAGGTAAAGACGATCTCGGTATTATCAATCACAAATTTAACCAAATGGTTGAAAAAATGAACAGTGTTATCGTCAATGTACAATCTGCTTCTCAACAAGTTACTGAATCTGCCAAAATGCTGATGGATACTTCATCTGATAATAGCGAGCGTTCATTAACATTAATTACTAATATTCAAGATATTGCAAATGGTATGAAATATCAGGAAGAAGCTACAGAAGATACAGCTAAAGCAATGAGCGAGATTTCAACAGTTATCCACTCTATAGCAAATAACTCTTCTAATGTGGCTGACCAAGCATATTCAATGGAACAAAAATCAGTTGAAGGTAACAAAGTAGTCAATCAAGTCACCGAACAAATGACATTGATCTCTCGTTCTGTACATGACACGTCCAAAGCTGTTGAATTGCTAGAAAGCCGTTCACAAGAAATCGGTAATATTTTGGGTATTATTACAGGCATCTCTGGTCAAACGAACTTGCTTGCATTGAACGCTTCTATTGAAGCCGCTCGTGTAGGTGAACATGGACGTGGATTCGCAGTTGTTGCTGGAGAAGTTCGTAATCTTGCAGAACAATCCGCTCAATCGGCTAACCAGATCAGTACGTTGATTACAGAAATTCAAACCGAGATTCAAAATGCTGTTACAGCAATGAAAAAAGGAACAGAAGAAGTAGAATACGGATTGTCTATTGCTGACCAAACTGGCAAATTGTTTGCCGAAATTCAATCTGTTACCAAACAAGTAACAGAGCAAATTCAAGATATTTCTAGTGCTACTCAAGAAATTTCCGCAGGTACAGAAGAAATGACAGCTACAACTGAGAACCTTAAAACAACAGCAAGTGTTGCAGCAGAAAATAGTGCTAAAGTATCTCAGCATGTAGAAGGTCAAAAATCTTCTATCATTTCTACAACAGATGCAGCTAATCAATTGTCTACAATGGCTGAGCAATTGCAAGAATTGATCTCTCATTTCCATGTACGCAAAATCGATTAATCATTAAATGGTATAAAGAATGCCTTCCACAGAACTTGTGGTTGGCATTCCATTTATATCCTAATATCTCTATGTTAAGAATTTTTTTGTTTATGTTATGAAGTCATATTTAATTCACATATATCGCGTATCCTTTTTTATATCCACCATTACAGCGATCAACTTCAAAGGAGAGATGTTTTATGTCCCTGTCGGAAAATGCCTTTTTACCTAATGATTATATTCAACTGCCTGCTTTGCAAATTCCACTAGATAATACAAGACAACAACAAAAAGACACTTTTGCTGTTTATCGTTTTGATCTTGGTGCCAAAATCGCTTTATACATCGGGACATTAGTCAACCCTATTGAGCGTCAAGCTGTTCTATTTTCTGCTTATCTTGGCTGGCTTTATCGTATCTCTGGGGAACATGAGATACATGCTGTATCTGGATCACCAACAGGATTATTTCCTTTCTCTCTTTCTATTGAAGATTATCCTCACTTTCAATCATTAGTAGATTATGTTCATGCTCAACTTGATACTACCCCTGCTACATCACCTGTTAAAAGTGAAACGATGTTTAATTTTGGTCAACAGATTCCTGCACAACCTGGACAAGTCATGAACTGGAATTTAGAAGCTCATGCCACTTCATTATCTATTGCTATCGAATATAACGATTCTCTGTTAACGGCTGCAACGATTGAAAGATTTGCAGATTATTATATCCGTTTGCTAGAAGGATTATTAGATAATACAACACTTCCTATTGGCTCTATTGATATCTTAAATGCTCAAGATCAAGCGGTATATCAAGAGATGAACAATACCACTTTCCCTTATCAACAGCAACAAACGTATCATGGTGCTTTTGAAGCTGCTGCACAACAATATCCTCAACATATTGCAGTCTCATTTCAAGGAACAGAATATACGTACGAAGAGTTAAACCAACGCGCTAACCAAGTTGCACATTTGTTGCTAAGACAAGGGTTACAACCAGGCGAGTTTGTTACGATGTACATTGATCGTAGTCTATATAGTGTGATTAGTTTATTGGGTATTATGAAAGCTGGCGGTGTCTATGTTCCTGTAGATCCTTCTCACCCTGATGAACGTAATCATTATATTGTTCAAGATACACAGTCTGCTTTTGTATTAATTCAACATAAATACAACAACAAAGTACTTCAATTAACAGAAGGCATTACTACATTACGTGGAATTATTGATATTGAATATCTTACAATCACATCTGATCCTCAATTTTTGTTAAATCCTAATGTTACCGTATTACCTGATGATCTGGCTTATGTCATCTATACTTCTGGATCTACGGGTAAACCTAAAGGTACATTGGTAGCTCATCGTGGTGTTGTCAATCTAGGCGAAATTTTACAAAGAGAATTCAATGTAACTTCTCAAGATGTAATGACTCAGTTTGCTACTTATAGCTTTGACGGCTCTGTCTGGGAAACAATTGCAGCCCTTTTCCATGGTGCTACATTATTCTTATTAGATGCTGAAGAACGAGTATCTATCGAGGAATTTGCAATTGCGGTTGAGCGTACACAGACAACGATTGTAACAGCTTTACCTACTGTATTTTTCAATCAATTATCAGCTTATTTGTCGGACGAAGGTTATGCACGCTTAGCTAGTCTCAAATTGATTGCAGCCGCTGGTGAAGCTTTGTATGGCAAACGTGTACGTACGTTCCAACAGAAATTTGGCAAGCCGATCCATCTGGTTAATGCGTATGGCCCTACAGAATGTACTGTATGTGCAACGATGCATAAAGTCGACCAAACGCTAACCGAAGATATCGTCAATGTGCCTATTGGACGCCCCATTTCTAATTATAAAGTCTATATTATGAATGAGTTCCAAATGCTTGCTCCTATCGGTGTTACTGGCGAAATCTACATTTCGACTGTAGGTATTGCACATGGTTATTTGGATCAACCTGAAAAAACAGCTGCTGCTTTTCTTCCAGACCCTTCCGGTAACGGTGAAAAAATCTATCGTTCAGGTGATCTGGCGAAATTGTTAGCGGATGGCACAATTGAATATGTAGGTAGACGCGATTCTCAAATTAAAATCCGAGGTCATCGTATCGAAATCGGTGAAATTGAAGATAGCTTAAATAAATATCCTAATATGCAAGATGCGGTTGTTGTTCCTAAAGTGGATGAAACTGGTCAAAATATGCTAGTGGCTTATTTTACTACGATTGATGGTACAGCATTGTCTCCAGCTGCGATTAAGCAATTTTTGTCAGATCGACTGCCTTCTTATTTTGTGCCACGATTTGTATGTCAGTTAGATGAGATTCCAATCTCTCCAACAGGCAAAGCAGAACGTAAAAAATTGATTGCTTATGATCATATTGAAATGCAAGAAACAGCTATAGACTATGTAGAGCCTCAAAATGAAACACAACTATTGATAGCTAACGCATGGTCTGAAGTATTGAACAAGCAACAAATTGGTATTCATGATGACTTTTTTGAAATTGGCGGAGATTCACTGAAAGTACTTCATGTTCTTACATTGCTAAAACCACAATTTCCGAATCTCAAAATTGCGGATCTGTTCACTTACAAAACTGTTATCCAATTAGAAGAGTATGTAAAAGAATTGGATAATGAAGTCGTCACCGAATCGACAGAAGTAACTATTCAACAAACGATAGATTTGGTTGAATACCCTGCTCGTATTCACGATAACTATTCAGGAGTATTGAATACGACTCATGTATTGCTAACAGGTGCTACTGGATACTTGGGATCACATTTACTGTATGAGCTGTTACAACAAAGTAATGCTCATGTATATGCACTGGTACGCAAAACAGGTAGTGCAGCCAGTATAGAGCGTCTTAAAGGCACAATGGAGTTGTATTTTGGACAAGAAATTTTACAGCACTTCGAAGATCGTGTTACTGCTGTAGAAGGCGATTTGGAAAGTGTACGTCTAGGACTTAGCGATAACGACTACCAAATGATTACAGATCGTATTGATGCGATTATCCATAGTGCGGCAGATGTAAGACACTTTGGAGATACAGAGCAATTTGCCAAATCAAATATCTATTCCACTGCTGAATTACTATCTATTGCAAGTACGCGTCCGGGTATTCGTTTCCATCATATTTCTACGATGGGGATTCCTGAAGACTTATCACTAGAGGGCAAATGGGATCAGGTCAAACAATCCGGTGCTCTTCTAGATGGTCTACACACAGAAAATATGTACACAAATAGTAAATTAGAAGCCGAAAAATTAATATTTGCAGCCGGTGAGCGTGGTATTCCGGTGAATATTTATCGTGCAGGTAATCTATCCAGTCAATCAGTAACAGGTCGCTTCCAGCGTAATATAGACAGTAATGCTATGTATCGTATGATCAAAGCGATGCTATTATTAGGCAAAGCACCAGCGGCTAATCAATGGATGGATTTTACACCGATCGATTATGCAGGTCGTTCGATTATTCATCTTGCTTTACAACCAGATACTGCCGGTCAACTATTCCATATCTGCAATCCGCAACAAGTTCATTACGATCATTTGATAGACATGATTAAAGAATTTGGATATGAGATAGATGTTTTACCTGCTAAACAATATGCTGAATGGTTATTAGATTCTTCGATTGAGAAGCAAGCAGAAGCTCTTTTACTTGCGATGGGACAATTAGATGGAGACGGAGCGAAAGATTCTGCTTATCGTCTAGCGAATCCGAATACTGCTCAACAACTGGAACAACAAGGTGTATTATGCGCCAAACCAGATTATGAATTTATTTCTGCTATGTTGAGTTATGCATCCAGTATTGGTTACTTCCCTACTGCACCTGTCAAAGAAGATGTAACGTTAGATGAAATGATTTCTAGCGATTATTAATCTATATCATGCTCAAAAAACGATAAAAACATGCAAAAGACCCGGCAAAATTAACCGGGTCTTTTATTTTTCTAAAAAGATTTTACACAACTTAATTGAAAACTATAAACTTATTGAAAATAAATCCGATATAAATAATACATAATAAGACATTTTAAGACAAAATAGAACAAAATAATTTTTGTCGTTTATTGTAATAATATGTTTCACAGTGTATAATCTGGTTAAATATATAATACTTAATACCTAATAATAAGCAGGGAGACCTAAGACTAATGAACTTTAAAAACACTAAATTAAAATTAACGGCGCTGATCGCCACTCTAGCTATTCCATTAACATTTTCATTATATACATCTTCTCTAAATCATACAGACTCAACAACTCATCGTTATCTTGTTGCTTACTCTGATACTCAGGGCAAACAAAATATCGAGAATGTTGCTGGTCAAGCTAATGATATTCATGCCTTTAACCATCTTAATATGGTAGCTGTCAATTTGACAAATGATCAAAAAGATCTTCTTGCTACTCAAACAGGTATCACAAGCATTGAACAAAATACAACTTATAAGTCAGCAGCTCAAGCTTTTGGCGCTAACATCAAAACTGTTAATGTCAAAGGCAATGAACAAGCTTCATGGGGATATGGCACAGTCGATGCTCAGATCGCTTCTAACGATAACTACACTGGTAAAGGTGTCAAAGTAGCTATTTTAGATACAGGTATCTCTGCACATCCTGAATTGAATATTGCTGGCGGTGTATCTGAAGTGGGCTACACTCAATCTTATGCTGATGATAACGGACACGGAACTTTTGTAGCAGGTGTTATTGGTGCTCAATCTAACGGTAAAGGTCTTGTAGGCGAAGCACCTGATGCTCAAATTTACGCTGTTAAAATTCTAGACAGTCAAGGTAATGGTTCTACCGAAGATCTAGCAAAAGGAATCGACTGGGCTATTCAAAATCATATGGATATTGTAAATATGTCTATCGCTTTTCCTGAAGATTCTCCTGTTGTAGAACAAGTACTTGCTTCTGCTGATCAAAATGGAATCTTGCTAATTGCAGCAGCTGGTAATAAAGGTACAGCTGATGCGGCTACAGATACTGTTCAATACCCTGCTAAATCCAGTCATGTTATCGCTGTGGCTGCTATAGATGATAATTTACAACGTGCTGATTTTTCTTCTAGCGGTTCTGAGATTGAACTGACAGCACCGGGTGTAGACATTGTAAGTACTTCTAGTAATGGTAAATATGAACTTCGTAGCGGTACATCTGTTGCAGCTCCATTTGTAACGGGTATGGCTGCTATTCTTAAAGAAGCTTACCCGGGTAGTACAAATACACAAATTCGTCAGGCACTGGATCAAGGCAGTATTGATTTGGGCGCAACTGGCAAAGACAATCTGTATGGTAACGGTATGATCAGCTTCCAGCATTTATTAGGTAAAACATCTATTCTTGCTTCTAATTAATGATCCCATGTCCGCTTTCCCTTGAAAGGCTGACATGTTCATATAGAGAATACTTTTCCCTGTTTTGCACTTGATGACGCAGCCTATATGTACTACAACCTATTCTATTCATATAGTATGATGATGATTTACATCAAACAACAATATGCATCCAAATAGCTAAGGTTATACCTGGGCTCATCCAAAAATAAAAGCGCCGTTCTCAGCCAGAGACACGACGCTTTTATTTTGTTCTGTTACTGCTTAATTTATCATTTGGGTAACTACTTATAATTCTGCAACCGATAAGCTTCCTTGCATCCAGTGTAACTCACTATCCCGAATGACATAATCAGCCCATTTCATATCTCCTATACCCCAGTTACGGAATTCGGTGATATGACGATAAAATTGCTCGATCATTGCTTCTTTCGGCTCAGCCATCAATGATTGAATCTGTTCACGTAACCGTTCAGGCTTCTCTCTAACGCCTTCTAAGACTCGCATCATCCACTTATGTCCCGGGTATAGCATTTCATTATGTGCAAGTACCATGCGTCCGCCAAATAACACCATATTCATTACCGCTTGATGCAACAAATACGCATCGTCACGCTTCAACGCTTGTCTACATTCTCCATACCAAGCTTCAAATTGAGCATAAAATCGGTGAATATTATTTTGCTTGAGCGACATCGGATACTCGGTAATCGTATTTAATACATCTCGTAATTCTGGAATATCTGAAAATACAACGATTGCACCCAAAAAGGCAAACCGTGCAGGTTCACTACCAAAGCGAGCTACTTTTTCCAAATAAGCCATACTAATGTACTTGCCATCTATGTTGTGCAAAGAACGTCCTACTTTACATTCGGCTCCATCATAATGTAACGAACCCGATTGGAAACGTTCTTCAAATTCTTGATCGGATACGATAATCATAATATTCATATCTGAATGAGGTGAAGAATAGCCATAAGCGACCGAACCAGTAATCAACAGCCCTTTCACTGATGAATCACCACGAAGATGTTCTGTCAGTTGTGAGAGACAATCCGATAATATATTCACACTGGCCCTCCTTGATTTCAATTTTTTTAGTTATCCATTGATAATGATAATTATTATCAATTAACTTGTATCGATATTGTAGCTTATTCAATTTCACTTGGCAAGCATTTATGGCGAATCTGTGTCTATAAATTTTAAAGTTGATAGCTATGTATTCACAATTCAGTGTAAAAGCAAATCTAGCGTTGATATGCTGTGGAACTAATCTAGCTTTTCCCCTATCAAAAAAAGCCTTTTTCATGTATCTCTGAAGATTGCATTCAGAAGATTACTTGAAAAAGGCTTGCTGATTAAAAATTAGATTATAGTTAAGTTTGCGATTCTATTATGCTTTTGGATGAATCATTTGTGAAGGATCGACATATTTATCGAACTCTTCTTCTGTTAATAATCCACTTTGCAATACAGATTCTTTCAAAGACAATCCTTCTTGGTGCGCATGCTTGGCAATCTTAGCTGCATTTTCATAACCGATATGCGGATTCAGCGCCGTCACTAACATTAACGAATTATCCAGATTGTGTTTAATTTGATTTACATTGGCTTCGATTCCGATAGCACAATGATCGTTGAAAGAGATCAACGCATCCCCAAGCAATTGAACCGATTGTAAGAAGTTATAAATAATAACAGGCTTGAATACATTCAATTCAAAGTTACCCTGACTTGCAGCAAATCCAATCGCTGCATCATTACCCATCACCTGCGTTACAACCATAGTCATCGCTTCGGATTGTGTCGGATTTACTTTACCCGGCATAATAGAGCTACCCGGTTCATTAGCAGGAATTGTAAGCTCTCCTAGTCCGCTACGAGGTCCACTAGCAAGCCAGCGCACATCATTAGCAATCTTCATCAGATCAGCCGCTAGCGCTTTGACAGCGCCGTGTACATAGACCACTTCATCATGACTGGTTAGAGCATGGAATTTATTCGGAGCAGTCACAAAAGATTTGCCTGTTAATTCTGAAATTTTCTCAGACGTTAATCGTCCAAAATCTGGATGGGCATTAATCCCTGTTCCTACGGCTGTACCACCGATCGCCAGTTCTTTCATTTCTTCTACACTCTGTGTGATCATACGTGTACTTTTCGCTAACATCGCTTCCCATCCACTGATCTCTTGCCCCAGTGTAAGTGGCGTTGCATCTTGTAAGTGAGTACGTCCGATTTTGATCAGATCTTTGAACTCTTCTGATTTCTGTGTAAATGTTTGTTGAAGTTTAGCAATCGCAGGAATCAAATGATCTTCTACAGCTAATACACCTGCTACATGTAATGCTGTCGGGAATGTATCGTTAGAACTTTGCGACATATTTACATCATCATTAGGATGTAGACGTTCGCTTTTGCCTTGTTCTTCAAGCAACTGATTACCACGATGGGCAATCACTTCATTGACGTTCATATTGGACTGTGTACCGCTTCCTGTCTGCCAGACTACCAACGGGAAATGCTCATCCCATTGACCTGTTAGAATCTCATCTGCGGCTTGAGCGATCGCATGTGCTTTATCAGTCGATAATTTACCTAATTGTTCATTAACAAGTGCTGCGCTTTTTTTTAGTAATGCAAAAGCATATACGACTTGCTTCGGCATTTTTTCTTGACCAATTTTGAAATTTTCTTTACTGCGCTGTGTTTGTGCACCCCATAATTTATCAGCAGGTACATTAATTTCACCTATTGTATCTTTCTCTACACGGTATTCCACTCGACAAAATCCTCCTTTGGATCAAATCATCTGTAAAATAGTAGGACAGATTAGCATTATATTGCTAAAGATTAACCTCTATGATTGTAACGCTTACATGCTCTGCAAATCAATCCTTTATACACCAATCGATCGGTTCCATTCCCTGAGACTGCAAAAATTGATTGGTATTGCTAAAAGGTTTACTGCCCATAAATCCTTTGTGCGCTGAAAATGGGCTTGGATGCGGAGATGTGATCACATGATGTTTGGTACGATCAATCGCTGCTCCTTTGCGCTGTGCATGACTTCCCCACAATATAAAAACAGCCGGTGTTTTTCGTTCGTTGACAGCCTGTACAATCCGATCTGTAAATGTTTCCCACCCTTGATTTTGATGAGAAGCGGCTTGTCCACGTCGTACGGTCAATACAGCATTTAATAATAGAACACCTTGCTCTGCCCAATGGATCAATGATCCATGCTTAGGAATAGCGCATCCGAGATCATCATGAAGCTCTTGATAGATATTATGTAATGAAGGTGGAATTGAGACCCCCGGTTTGACAGAAAAGCTTAATCCATGTGCTTGTCCTGGCCCATGATAAGGATCTTGCCCTAAAATAACGACTCTGGTCGATTCAAGTGATGTGTAATGTAAGGCATTAAAAATATCATACATATCTGGATAGATCGTTGCTGTGCGATATTCTTGTGCCAAAAATTGGCGTAACTGCAGATAGTATGGCTTTTGCAGTTCCGATTCTAATACGTCTGCCCAATCGTTACGAAAAATAGCACTCATAAATAAAGTTCTTCCTTTCATTGACTAGATTCTTGTATTATTAACCCTTTTTAACCATAACAAAAAATAGCAGTCTCTTCATCTCTCAGAAGAAAACTGCTATTTCTCGACATACGATAAATACTAATAATATTACAGACGAGATTTCAAAAAGTCGTTTGTAAAGTTTTTAAATTTGTGACTCATTTGATTCAAGCTATCTACCACTTCACTAAATTCATTAACTAAAATAGCTTGTTCTTGAGAAGATTTGGCTATTGCTGAGATCTCCTGCTCCATATATTGAATCGATTGTTGTACAGTTGATAGCGATTGTTCGATATTTTGAGTAGCTTGTTTGGTATCAACAGATAATTTACGCACTTCAGAAGCAACAACGCCAAAGCCTGCGCCTGCTTCACCTACACGAGCAGCTTCAATCGCTGCATTCAGACCTAATAAATTGGTTTGTTCTGAAATTTCGCGGATAAATCCAGCTACTTTATTAACATCTTTGGAATTTTCAACAGCTTCACGTGTATTGGACTGAATATCTGTTGTTGTTGCAGATAGTTGTTGAGATTGAGCAGCTACAGTCTGTACCATTTCGCTTAACTGTTCGCTAATCGTTTCTAGATTCGTTGTAAAATCAGCCAATAATTCATTATGTTGCAATGTATAAGCTGTTGCTAACGCACCGACAACTTTGCCATTTGCATCTTTAATAGGAACTGCTGCTGCATCTAATTCAAATCCATACGCAGAAGCCGGCACACGAGTAACAGAAGATACTCCATCTACCAGGGCAGTCCGTAGATTGTTATCGTCAGGTGAAACAGGTGTACCCGGACGCAAGCCAAGATCCAATTCTCTAGCAGGACGATAATATTTGAACTCTGTCATATCACAGACGCCTAACATAATATCGTTACCTACGATTTTTTCAAAATATTGCATACAAATTACCATCATATCTACAATGCTTATCGATCCATGACCTGTAATCGCAAAATTACCAGAATCATTTGTTGAATTTACAGATGTATTAGCCAAGTTGTTCACTCCTCATATCATAAATTGCTCATAATTTAATTTCGTCATTTTCAAGTTATTTATGAATAGTAGACTTTATATTTATTGTATATTACATAATGAATCTATCATTTTAAAATTATTTTTATTTCTTTTGAAAGTCTCATTTTGACAATAATAAGTGCATTTTTCTACTATATATGGTTTATTACAATTCTTAAAATCAACATATCGATTTGGGTTTGTCTTTGGTTCCCTTTCATTTGACCTCAAAACCAAAAGGAAGAGTTGTGTGAATGCTTTAATTATGGTAAAAATGATACATAGACATTGTTTTTCAGCAATTTGTCTTGGATAATAAACAATCGCTTAAAAGTGTACATATCGATCATTTTGGGTAATAGAATGATAGGTGTTTATTTCTAAGCGTGTTGTAGATACATGTTACAAATTGCAGTTTGATGCCTAACGTTATACAAATTATAGAATTTTACGAGGAGGAAAAGAGAAATGAAATTTTTCTTAGACACAGGTAACCTTGAAGAAATCAAACGTATTGCGCGTTTGGGAATCGTAGATGGTGTAACAACTAACCCTTCATTGATCGCTAAGGAAGGTCGCGTATTTAAAGATGTAATCGACGAAATTTGTGAGATTATTGAAGGACCAGTAAGCGCAGAGGTTGTAAGCCTTGATGCTGAAGGTATGTTAAAAGAAGCTCACGAAATCGCAAAATGGGCACCAAACGTTGTTATTAAATTGCCTATGACTGAAGAAGGATTGTACGCTTGTAACCAACTTTCTAAAGAAGGTATCAAAACAAACGTAACTTTGATCTTCTCCGCAGCACAAGGTTTGATGGCAGCTAAAGCTGGCGCTACATTCATCAGCCCATTCGTAGGTCGTCTAGATGATATCGCTGTTGATGGTATGAAATTGATTCGCGATCTTCGTACAATCTTAGACACTTATGGTTTGAAATCAGAAATTATCGCTGCAAGTATCCGTAATGTAGGTCATGTAGAAGCAGCTGCTCTTGCTGGTGCTCACATCGCTACTATTCCAGGTACTTTGGTTCCTGTTTTGTGGAAACACCCATTGACAGATAGCGGTATCGAACGTTTCTTGAAAGACTGGGAATCTGTTCCTCAAGCTAAAGAACAAGTAAAAGAAGAAGCTGGAACTAAATAAGCTATCAAGTATAATTGATTTATACTTTCCAAGCAGGGATCTTCGGATTCCTGCTTTTTTATTGCAAATTTTAATTGTTTTAGATATAATTGTTATAACATCTATTTTGGATCGTATCTTGATATGCTGAAAGGAGTACCTATTATGCAAGAGTTAGAATCGATCGGTTTTGTATTAGGAACGACCTACCGCAAAGTCAGTCAGTCGCTGGCCGTTCATTTAAAAGAACATGATATTACCCCTGAGCAATGGAGTGTTCTATATTATGTATGTGCACAAGAAGGAATGAATCAGAAAGTACTGGCTTCGCATGTATACAAAGATCAACCGACTACCGCTCGTATTTTGGATGTATTGCATCGCAAAAATTTAATTCGTAAAGAAACAGATCCGCATGATCGAAGAGCTTTTCTTGTCTATCCTCAACCTGCCGGGCGTGAACTTATGGAAACCATATATGCGATTGAGCAAAAACATAATCAAGATTTAACCGATCTGCTTACACCAGAGCAATTCAAAGAACTGCATCATTTACTGCATTTGTTACGCAACAAATTAGAGATAGATCCTGATACACATGAGACACTGAACAGTAAAGTATAGGATTGGTTACAGAAATGGAGAGAAATATAGACTATGGAGCATACTAACAAAGAGAACCTTTTATCAAAAGAACATATTCCATCCCAACAATCAAACCCCTCAATAGAGACAACACCTATAGCAGATATCGAGGAAGACGCCCCTTCTCGTCTGTGGACGAAAGAATTTTTGATTTTAACAGCTTGTAATTTACTTGTTTTTTTGAATTTGCATATGATCTTATCGTCCCTGCCTTTGTATATGCGAGAGCATTTCAATGCAGGCGATTTCTATGTAAGTCTATGTACTAGCTTGATGGCATTAGCTGCTATTGTGTCACGGTTATTTTCGGCTAGAGCACTAGAACTTGGTAAGCGAAATGTGATTTTGTTTGGTGGATTATTGATCGCCTTACTCGGTACTGTCGGATATTATTTTAGTGCGACGATTATTTTATTATTAGTAATGCGTGTTATTTTTGGATTTGGATTCGGAATGTACAGTACCACTTTCCCAACTATGGTATCCGATATTATTCCTCGCAAACGTATGGGTGAAGGTATGGGATACTTTGGTCTGTCGACTACTATCTCTATGTCGATGGGGCCACTAATCGGTATGAGTATTGAAAAGCAATATGGATTTACACCGCTGATTATTATTGGTTCGATATTTATTTTGATCCTATTCCCACTTGCTTATAGCCTTGTCAAAGGACAAGATAAAAAGATTGCTGAGCAAAAAATCGCAGCCGATCAACGTAAACTAGCTGCACAAGCCAAAGCACTTTCAGAAGGAATAGTTGTCGAAACAATAGATACTCCACCACTTCCTACAAAAGCTTCCAAATTTGAAAAAAGATTATTATTGCCGAGTCTGTTAAATTTCTTAATGTCATTAACATATGGTGGATTGGTAAGCTTTATCGCTTTGTTTGGTAAAGAAGCTCATCTTGCGAATCCGGGTTACTTTTTCTTATTTAATGCTTTGGCTGTAATTATTGTTCGTCCTTTCTCCGGTAAAATCTATGATAGTAAAGGGCCCAAAGCACTTATCGTACCTGGAGCAGTGATGTTAATTGCTGGTCTATTGCTGTTATCTTTCGCTCATTCTACATGGGGATTATTTGCTTCGGCAATCTGTTATGGTCTTGGCTGGGGAGCATTACAACCTACAATGCAGACATGGATGATTCAAGTAGTTAGCCCACATCAACGCGGAATGGCGAACGGTATGTTCTTGAACTCGCTTGATATGGGTGTAGCGCTTGGTGCTATGATCTTAGGAACTGTTGCAGGAATCACTAGTTATACTTCTATGTACCGCTTCTCTGCATTATTTATCGTCCTTTATATTGTGGTCGGTATTGTATATATGATCAAAGCCAAAACAACGCCTGCTCAGACACAACATAGTATTCATATCAAAATTAAATAATATCGATTTTATATTAAAATAAAACAATACTTCTGTTTCTATTAAAAAGACTGCCTCTACTAAATGTAGGAGCAGTCTTTTTTTAATATTTTATGGAGAATGATCTTCAAGTATTCATGAGATCATCTTAATCGTACAAACTTATAGATTGTTACCTAGACTGTGTTTAAAGGAATATTTATCAATTACAGTGTTACAGTCACTTTTTGGTCTTGCGATTTCAAAATAATGCCATGTTCACCAGTCAATTGATTCGCTCCTACAACTCCGCTTACGTCTGTAATACCACGTAATACGATAGACCATGATTTAAGCGTACCTTCTGCGGAGATATCAATGGTATTATTTTGACGGGAAGCTGTTACAACTGCTTCTTGCCCACCTTGCATATTGACCAGACGGATCGAAGTAGATTGCCCTTCTTCCAATTCAAAAATATGAAGTTCTACGCCATCGGTATAATCGTAATCTGGTTTGTTCTCTTCTGCACCTAGCGCAATAATGCTATTAGGCTTAACCAGTAATGGTAAATTCATAAAGTCGAACGTTTCATTGTACCAGCGTCCACCTTGTACTACATCTCCAGTTAAGAAATTAGTCCATTTTCCTTCTGGTACATAATATGTTGCTAACCCTTCACTATTAAAGATCGGAGCAACTAATAACGAATCTCCGAACATATACTGACGATCTAATGTATGTGTTGTTGGATCTTCATGGAAGTCCAACACCATAGGACGCATCATCGGTACACCTTGTTCAGACGCATTAACAGCCGCATCGAACAGATAAGGCATCAGACGGCATTTCAGCTTCGTAAAGGTACGCAACACATCAACAGACTCTTCATCGAACAACCACGGCACACGATATGATTCATTACCATGCAGACGGCTATGAGAAGACAACATTCCGAATTGTACCCAGCGCTTGTACACTTCCGGTGCAGCCGTCATTTCAAAGCCTGAAATATCATGACTCCAGAAACCAAATCCAGACACTCCTAGAGATAATCCACCACGTAATGATTCTGCCATTGATTCAAATGTAGAAGAGCAATCGCCGCCCCAGTGTACAGGGAATTGTTGTCCACCGACTGTAGCAGAACGAGCGAATAATGCCGCTTCATTTTTGCCAAGTGTTTCTTCCAACAATTCAAATACTACTTTGTTATATAAGAACGTATAATAATTGTGCATTTTCACAGGATCAGAGCCATCATAATACACAACATCGGTCGGAATACGCTCACCAAAGTCTGTTTTGAAAGAGTCTACCCCTTGATCAACAAGCACTTTCAGCTTGCTCTTGTACCATGCGACTGCATCTGGATTGGTAAAGTCGACCAGACCCATCCCAGCTTGCCATAGATCCCATTGCCATACACTTCCATCTTTGCGTTTGACAAGATATCCATTTTCCATACCTTCATCAAATAAATACGATTTCTCTGCGATATATGGATTGATCCAAGCACAGATTTTGAGCCCTTTTTCTTTAAGACGGGTAAGCATTGCTTCTGGTTCCGGGAACATCCGCTCATCCCAGACAAAATCACACCATTGGTATTCACGCATCCAGAAACAGTCAAAATGGAATACAGACAATGGAAGGTCGCGTTCTTTCATTCCATCGACAAAATGATTCACTGTTGCTTCATCATAATCTGTTGTAAACGAAGTCGTTAGCCACAGTCCAAATGTCCAAGCCGGTGGCAATGCAGGCTTACCTGTTAGAGTTGTATAGTTATCCAATACTTCTTTTGGATTGCGACCGCCGATAATGTAATATTCTAAGCTTTCGCCTTCTACGCTAAATTGTACTTTGGATACATTTTCAGAAGCGACTTCATAGGATACTTTTTCTGGATGATTAACAAATACACCGTATCCTTTGCTAGACAGGTAAAACGGAATATTTTTGTAAGCTTGCTCACTACTTGTACCGCCATCTTCGTTCCAGATATCAACGACCTGACCATTTTTAACAAACGGTGTAAAGCGCTCGCCTAGTCCATAAATATATTCACCGATCCCTAATTCCAATTGCTCGCGGAAAAAGACGCTATCTTCAGGTCCGTTAATATAACCAGGCCCACGATGAACACTACCGGTTAAATGACGACCGGCAAAATCAAAGCTAATCCCCCAATTGGTATTTTTACGAATGGTTGCTGTTAAATCTCCAGATTGAAAAACAGTACGATCCTCATCTTCGATCACTTGAACATCGGTCTCTAATTGAGCCAGTTCAAATTCAGGCAGTTTTTGGATTCCACCTTTGTGATGATTAAATTGTACTTTGATCACGTTAGGCATTGGAGAACTCAAAGAAGCTTTGAGCAATGCTCCATTTAACGTATCGCCTTTATGTACAATTTTTTTGGTAGCTGCATATAACGTTAATTCATTATTTTTGTTAACAATATCGCGAATATCTACAGGATGTTGCATACTATACCCTTTGCGTGTCATCCAATAGCCATCAGTAAATTTCATGTCATTTCCCCCAATAGTCTTTATTTGGTTATTAAAATGTATTTGTGCAAATCGCTTACCTATAGTTATAATAATATTGATAAAGAAAGCGCTTTTCTTCTTTTATTTTGATCATATGTGTAAGGATATTGATCTTTGGCTGATTTGGTGAGGAGTGGGGGATCTTTGATGGGGGTTGCTGCGTGAAGAAGGCGGTGCTTGTCGTCGCTGGTGAAGGAAAATGCCTTGAATAACTGCTCAAGCAGTTGGCATTTTTCTTCAAAGGCGAGCGCTTCGCTCTTTCAGCACCTCCTCCTTCCCTCCGCTCGTGGTAGTAGATCATCCGCTTCTCACAAGAATGCAGGAAATTTCAATAGGGTGGTGGGTAGGAAGTGCCCAATAACAGAGAAATGCGTTTGGTGAATATGATGGTGATGACTATTATGTATAGTGATGAGGAATTTAGCTTTTGGTGCTGGATATAGTATAAGAATATAATTACAAAGTTGTAGATATTATATCTGCTTATGGACTAGATCGTGCCTAGTATGTGGTTATAGAAATGTTTTATATATCAACCCTCGTTTGAAGAGTTAGTCGATATTATCAAAGCTGGGATTCCGATTGATGAGGTTTTAACCTTTAGAGATATCCCTTTATCTGATTAATATGTTCCACAGCGGAGCAGATGGAATGATTCTGGAGAAGTGAAGTGCTCGCCTTTGTGAACTAGTCTCACCATAGAGCGGTAATGAAACAAATTCGATGACAACAGCGATCGTAACAATAATCTATTTGTGGAACGTAAAGTAACTTCTAATATGAAATAGAAATTATTGCATACTATTTAAGGCGGTGATTGGATGATTCAGGAGCAGTTGCGTGAAGAGTTAAAAGAAGATCGGATTCACGGGAGTCTGATGTATCCGGTGAGTGTGTATCGGATGGATGATATTGAAGAAGAGACAGTGCTTGAATGTCACTGGCATGAAGAACCTGAATTGATTTTGGTGACGCAAGGAAGAGCGTTGTTTCAGATCGGTACGATTCCTTATGAAGTGCATGCAGGTGAAGCGGTATTTGTGAATAGTGGTGAGATTCATACAGCGTATCAGATGGAACATGAATCCTGTAGCTTTGTAGCGACCGTGTTCAGTATGTCTTTGTTAAATAGTGCAGGGTATGACATGGTACAAGCACGATTTATAGATCCGTTGTTACGTAAGCAAATGGTATTGCCTGTGCATATTCGTGGACAAAAAGTCTGGGAACAAGAAGTGTTGAAATTATTGACTGCGATTGTTGATATCAATGAACAACAGACAGCGACTTGTGAACTGACTACCAAAGCTTATCTTTATCTTCTTTTTGCTCAAATGATTGAACATATGGATACTCAAGTCACTCCTTTGCCCGCTCCAAGTGATAAAGTAGAACGTCTCAAAACAGTACTCGGTCATATTCATGATCACTACCAGCAACCGCTGCGTTTGCGAGAATTAGCAGAACAGATCAATATGAGCGAAGGACATTTTTGTCGCTTTTTTAAAAGTTTAACTCAAAAAAGCCCGATCGATTATATCAATCGCTATCGGACGCAACAAGCTTGCCGATTACTCGAAAGCAGTGATCGCAAAATTGTTGATATCTCTCTTGAAGTCGGATTTGATAGCTTGAGTTACTTTATTTCTGTATTCAAGCAACACCGGGGCTCTACGCCTTCTCAATATCGCAAACAGACCAATGGTGTCTCTAATTCATTGATTACTGAATTACAAAAAAGCAGTCTGGAATAAGATATGATAACAGCAGGATTACCTATAAAAAAAGGAGAACAACAGTAAAGTTCTACTGATGTCCTCCTTAGCGTATTTCATAGTTATTTCAATGTATTCTTAGTGAACGACTTGGATATTGTGATCTATGTGTAATCAACCACGATGATCATTCAATACATATCGCTCTTCGTCCATACCCGTAATAAATGGAGTCACTTCATCAATAGCATATAAATGTAACAAATGCATCGCCCGCGTACATGCTGTATAGAATAATTTGCGCTCTGCTTCACGATGATATTGTTGGCTGGAAGCATCATATAATACAACAGCGTCAAATTCTACACCTTTGGCAAGATAAGCAGGAATAATAACTGTTCCTTTTTCAAAAGCAGGTGTATTTTTAGTAATTTTGCGCAATGTGATCTGTTCTTTGAGCACTTGATAAGCTTCTTCACATTCACTTTCTGTTTTACAAATAATCGCTGTATACTGATAACCTTGCTGTTGCAGCCCATGAATATCTCGAATGATATCGTTATGCATCGATTCACGATCATCATATAGCGACACTTGTGGCTTATCTCCGCGGCGATTAAACGGAATAATATGCTCTCCGCCTTTCATCATCCCTCGTGTAAAGTCTACAATTTCATATGTCGAACGATAACTACGGGTCAAACGAATAATCTCGCTATTTTCTTTACCATACAATTCTAACAATGGATCTTCTTCATCAAACACCGAATTATGGCTATAAATCGCTTGATTCAAATCCCCCAAAGCAGTCATTCGCGCACGCGGGAATAATCGCTTCATAAATTCCAACTGGAACGGTGAATAATCTTGCACTTCATCGACAATCACATGCTTAATCGCATGATTGGAACGGAATCCTTGCAATTGTTCTTTGAGATACAGATACGGGGTTGCGTCTTCATATCCCAATTCTCCTTGATCGAGCCGGCTAACTGTTTGCCTTGCAAAATCTTCCCAACCTTCAGGCAATATACCATTATTGATTTTGGCAAATAACACTTCATCGGTAAACATTTTGCGATAAACCGCTTTGATATCTGCAAAACGAAGTCGTTTGACCCATTTGCGTAACGGTTTGAGCCAGTCATTCACAACCATACGTGCTGCTAATTCTGCTTCTAATTGAAAATCATCAAAAGAAGGCATTTTCCCTTTTTGCTTACGACGCATCATCGTATAAGCACGATGATAATCATCCGTACTCATCAACTGTACTTGTTCTTCTACCCATGCTTCTTTACGCTCTTTGCGTCCAAATAAACTGACTTCTTTAAGCAACCAATCACGCATTAATTCGATCCGATTTCCTAATTTGACAGCCGAATCAAATCCATAGAACTTATCTAGCATCTGTTGACGGGTTACGATATCTTTACCTTGAAAACGAATCGGACGGAATACCATGCCATCTGTTAATAATAGCTCGGTATAACGGCGAATGGCTTTGAGATAAGTTGCTGATGATTTGTAACGAATCCCTTGCACTCGTGCATCATGCTCCAAATCGTCTCTCCAGGCTAACAAGTATTCCATTTGTGAAAAGACATCTTCCAGATCAAATTCTCTGCCGATACGACGTTCTAGATACGCCTGAAATGTAGTCTGTAACATATTCTCTTCACCAAGCTCTGGCAATACAGTCGAGACATAACTATTAAACATCGAGTTCGGGGAAAAGAGTACCATCTGATCGGCACGTAAGCTATCCCGATAACGATACAGTAAATAAGCTACACGTTGTAACGCTGCTGACGTTTTGCCGCTTCCTGCTGCACCTTGTACGACCAATAGCCGACTACGATCGTTACGAATAACACTATTTTGTTCTTTTTGAATAGTGGCTACGATATTTTTCATTTGGTTATCTGCGGTATGACTAAGCACTTGCTGTAACAATTCATCACCGATCGTAACCCCTGTATCGAACAACACATCGATCTTCGCATCACGAATGACAAACTGACGTTTTAACTCCATATTTCCTTCGATATTTCCGACAGGTGTCCGATAAGAAGTAGGGCCCGGTGCTCCATCGTAATAAAGACTCGATACCGGAGCACGCCAATCATAGATCAAAAATGTCTCTTCATCATCATCTAAAAAAGAACCAATCCCTAAATAAATATGATCTGTTGCAGGTTCACCGACTTCTTTAAAATCGATCCGTCCAAAATAAGGAGAACCTGATAAACGACGTAATTTATCTAAAGTCAGACTCGAACGTTTGTGAGCCAATTCAATCTCGGTCAATACCTGTGATTGCTGACGTAGACTCGTTGAAGTTTCTCCTACATCATCCGGCTCACTGAAGTTAACTGTCACTTCATCCCAGAAGTCTTTACGCATACCGACAACATCGCCACGCGCCGCTCCAACTTCTTGTTCAAGCACAGCCATTTTTCGATTGATTTTGGTTGTTACATCATCTACTCGTGCTTGTTCATCTTTCCAATCCTGATCATCTATTGCCATACTGGATCATCTCCTTTGTCTATGTCTACACATTCTATGCAATTATAAATTTGACAATATATATTAATTATGTTATGTTAAATCTATATTGATAATTTTGGAATATTTATGCTCTTTTGCAGACCAAATTTTATTGTACGCTCATCTATTACAAATTGCAAATACCAAAGCCGCATGTCTGGAATAATCCAGCAATGCGGCTTTTTTTGATGATTGCATGTATATCTTTTTTTATTTAGTCAAAATAATAGGCTCGCCTTTGGTAATAATCATTGTATGCTCATATTGAGCTACAAAGCTACCATCATCTGTTTTGAGTGTCCAGCCATCATTACCTTCCGCTACTTCTTCGGCTTTGGTAGATACGAACGGTTCGTAAGCAATAACCATTCCTTCTTTCCATAATCCGTTATCGGTAGGATCGTAATAACTCAAAATATATTCAGGATCATCGTGTAACGATTTGCCGATACCATGTCCGGTCAGATTAGTGATGATAGTGAATCCTAATTTTTTGGCTGTATTATAAGTAGCTTTACCTGCATTGCTTCGCTTGGAACCTGCACGAATTTTCTGCGCTCCTGCTTCAAATGCCAAAATAGAAGCTTCACATAGCTGAGTTAATTTGGGATCACCGTTACCAACTACAAATGATACACCTGTGTCTGCAAAGTATCCATCTAATGAAGCAGATACATCTACATTGACTAGATCGCCTTCTTGAATAATACGATCACCTGGAATACCATGAGCCACTTCTTCATTTACACTAATACAAGTAAATCCAGGGAAATCATAAGTCACTTTAGGACCTGATAATGCACCATATTGTTCAAATAACTTAGCCGCATGCAGATCTAGATCGATCGTACGCATTCCTGGTTTAGTCATTTCTTTCAATTCATCACGAATAATCGCGACCACTTTACCTATTTTTTTTAATCCTTCGATATCTTGTTCTGTTTTAGCAATCATATCTTTTTCTCCTTTGTCGTAAACGTCAGGAAACGCCGACAAATAAGCAGGTATGATAGAACCTGTTTTTTGTCGACGACTTCGTGTCGCACTTCGGTATAATTCCTGATTCATCTTCTAGCTCATATTCTATATTGTATAATTAATCTTCACTCGTTACAAATAAATCTACTATTTTTCATTATTTATCATGTCATCTTTATAAGGATTATCGTTGACAAAGCAACGCAAAAAGGAGAGAATCGCTCTCTCCTTTTTGTACATATTTAGTATGACAATCGTTTGTCATGCAGCCATACTCCGACAAGCTTCAGCGCAGTGACGGCAGGCTTCGGCACAACGTTGACAATGGTCATGATCATGTTTGACACATTCTTGAGCACAATCTTCACAGATTTGCGCACATAGAGCACAAATTTGTTGCATATAAGGACTTTGCGAAGTCATAGCTTTGGCAGTATATGCACATATGTCTGCACATTCACGATCAAGTCGCAAACAGCCTCGCATCATATCCAAATGTTTTTCTTCCAGACAAGCGGCATAACATTGATTACAAGCTTCCATACATTCTAGACAAGCTTCTAGACACTTTTGTCTTTCCTCTACAGAGATCATGTTAATTCCTCCTTGGTATTAAGTTTAGCTCTACTTGTCATTTAACCAAAATAGAGAACCTTAATACAAAACAAACGGAATTAATCCAAGTTATCGATAATACGATCAAGCATTTTAATCGTTATATTGCGCTCTTCTACAGTAAATCCATTAAATACATCTTCGATCGTTTGACTGGCTTTATCACCGAGATCATCTACAATACTACGGCAATAATCCGTCAAATAGATAAGATTGGTACGGCGATCATCAGGATGAGGAACACGTACCACCATCCCGCGTTTGATCATATTATCGATCAACCTCGATACACTGGGTTGATCTTTGCGAGACAGACGTGCAAGACGATTCTGTGTCTGCCCGTCCCGTCTCCACAAAAATGAAATCAAAATCCATTGTTCATGTGTAACCGGATAGCCACCATCACGAAAATATTGATTTAAGCGATTGTGTGCAAGACGTGTAGCAATAGAAAGTTTGTAACCAATTGAGTTCTCTAATGTGTAGGGGATATTCGTCATTCCCATAAGTCTCCTTTTAAACAGTCATCTTCGATGTATCGACTTGGGTATTATTGCTTCCAAGGCCAAGTCGGAAAATTTCTGCGTTCCTGTTTCTCTTCGTTTTCTTTTTCAAATGTATCATGTTTAGAACTGGTATGATCTACTAAGCGATTAAGGCGTTCTAATTGATAGCCATAATCATACATCACAGCGGCTACAATAGACAACCTTAGAACACCGCTAAAATTTTCTTGATAGCGATCAATCATTGTATCCAAAAATTGATCGTTTGCTTGTTCTACTTCTTCAGCCTCATGGCCATCATTTTTAATCTTATTATCCAGCTTCAGCAAAATATGCTCATGGAACTTAATTAATTGTTCCAAATGATTATCGAAATAATCATCTAACTGCGGAGTACGTTCTGCTTGAAAATAATGTTGCTCTATAGCAGTTAGCACATCTACTCCCTTCCTAAGCGCTGTTAGCATTTGTTTGTTCACTACAATGTGTCGATGACGACTGAATGAAGCTCGTTTTAATTTTTTGAGTTCTTCTTCCATCAGATTGTACTTATCGCTTAATGACTGAATCGAATTTTCCAGTGCTTTTTTTTCTTCGCGAAACACAGATTCTTTGATTTCATCTGAAACCGCTGTCCGTAAAAGCAAAGATAACTTAGCAAATGTATTCTCAATCTGCCCTTTAAATTGTTCTAATGGCTTAGGTGGTGCAACCAGTATATTAATTAAAAAGGCAGATACGATACCAATAATACTGAGTGAAAAACGATTAAGCGCAAATTGCCATTGACCTGAAGCTTCCATTACCGAAATAACAGTAACTAATGTCAGGCCAATCGTATCTCCCATTTTGAGACGCAAACAAATCATAATCACCACAACACACATTAAGCCAATCGCGATCGGCTCGTTAGAGAAAAACATTCCTCCAAGTAGTGCTAGTATGGCTCCTAATGTATTGGTCTGAATCTGATCCAGAAAATAACGGAAAGAGCGGTAAATCGATGGCTGCATCGCAAAAATAGCAGCAACAGCAGCAATTACCGGTGGCGTCAGATTAAGCCAGGAGCTAATGTATAAAGCAAGCGTAACCGCAATTCCGGTTTTGAGCATGCGGGCTCCAAAATTCACATGTGTTCCTCCTTCTGAATAATACGGGTTCGAATAGATTAATCTTTGAGTATAATAGTGTTGTGAAAATAGTGGAATATATAGTATTACCCCAGATTAGTCCTTTTGTGAAGCAGAAGGATGAACTTTTTTACCTCGAAGTCTACGCAGTAACGGTATACGATACTTTAACATCACCCATTTGATCACAATATAAATAATAATTGCAAAAATAACACTGTTTACAGCAGCTCCTGTAATAAAATCAACCCCTGCATCACGCCAATGATGAGACTGGTGTATCGGTTGCATATAATCTTCAGGCCAGTCTGGAATATCAATCTTAGGCATACTAGCAGGAAGACTGGAAGAACGCCATAATGTCACTAAAAAATGCCCTGTATGATAATTAAGAAAAAATGTTAAGGGCCAGACAAAAGAATCCAATGAAGCAGCAAAAATCGCTGCTGGCATAGCTCCTTTGAACAAACGCGTTAATCCTAATGACAATATGGGACCGATCCCTATCAGCGGATACCAACTCGGGAATAATCCTACAGAAAAACCAATAGCTACTTGATGTGCTCCTTTTTTTAAGCGCAGCAGGCGAATCATATTTAATTTCAAAAATCGTCCCGGGTGAATTTTTTTCATCAGGACCTCCAATCAGAGCCTTATCCATGTCAGTATTCTTTATTGTAACTGGTTCTTTTACGTAAAGAAAGTCTGGCTTCATGGAATTTGTCGAAATATGACAAAAAGCGCCCTTCCGTATGATAACGGCATTAGGCGCTCTGAAATGTATAGCAATATACCTACTACTCAAACAATAATTTTATCGCGGAGTAATTGTGCCAAAATATCGGGATAATCGGTGATAATACCGCCAACTTCCATCTCTATCAGCTTACGCATCATAGCAGGATCATTCACCGTCCATACATTATAGATCACGCCTGCTTGCTGTGCGTGTTGAACAGCTTCTGCTGTCACTGTAGCATAATGAGAATGTAGAGCAGTAGCGCCTATACTGTTAGCATAATTCCACGGTCTTACCAGATTTTCCACATACAAAATCCCTGTCTGAATATCAGGTGCCAATTGTTTACACGTTTCCAGCGTATAATGATCAAAGCTTGAAATCACTACCCGATCAGCTAGACCATATTCATGGATAGCATCTACTAATTTCTGCTCAATCCCTATGTACGGCTCAATATTATTTTTGATCTCAATATTCAGGGTCATCTCTGTTGGTGCGATCCAGTTCAATAATTCGCTTAATAATGGCACATGTTCATTAGCAAATTGTTCACCATACCATGAACCTGCATCTAACGCTTTGATTTCATCATAAGTGACATTTTTGATTTGACCATCATATCCGGTAGTACGTTTTAAGTTTTCATCATGGATAAGAACAAGTTGTCCATCTTTGGTCATTTGTACATCAGTTTCAATCCCGGTTGCTCCCAATTCCAAACTTTTCTCAAAAGCCGCCATTGTATTTTCTGGGCAATACCCGGAAGCTCCTCTGTGCGCGTAATTGATAATCGATTTCATGGAATAGCTCCTTTTCGATATAGCTGATTTGTAATGTAAGTATTTACTTTACCAATTATACACTTTAATGATTAGCAGAATATAAAAAAACCACCTTTTATATATTCTAAAAGGTGGTTTTTTGCACAAGCGATTCATCGCCTATTCATGTTAAGCTATTATTTTACAAGGGCTTTATTCGCTAATACTTGTGTATCAGCTAACATTTTTTGCATATCCATACCGTAATGATTTCCTAGTAAAATAACGAGAACATCATCATCCAAATTATGCGTAAATCCTGTTGCATAACCTGTTCCACTACCATTGTGATAGATAGTACGTTTGCCGTCTACATTTTTGATCAAAAAGGCATAGCCATATGGCTTCAGATCCGAATACGTTGTAAACATTTTGTTTACTGTATCTTCACTCAAAATCGTATGATTATCAAACGATTTATACCATTTCATCATATCGTCCAGTGTCGAGTAAAATGTACCTGTACCGGATTGAGAAACATAGTAGCCCGCTTCATCCCAAGCATCGCCATCTTTTACATATCCAGTGATCGTTTTGGTTGCAGGTGTAGTCTCGCCTGTATCTTTCATATTCAATGGATCAAGGAACGTATGTTGAATATACTGTCCGTACGATTCTCCAGATACTTGTTGAATAATGTAAGCTAGCAATACATAACCCTGATTACTATAGTTAAATCGTTCACCTGGCTCAAAACGCAATGGTTTGGTTTTGATCTCATCAACAGTCTGCTCTAACGTCATTCCTTCAGTACGGGTAAAGTTAGAGTTAAAACCTGCGGTGTGAGATAACAGCATATGCACTGTAATTTCGTTACCACGCGGGAAATCTGGAATATAATCAGATAGATGATCAGTTAATTTCACTTTACCATCTTCGATTAATTTCATCACTGCGGATGCAGTAAACGATTTGCTTAATGAAGCGATACGTGATTTGCCATCAGGTGGTGTTGCTTTTTCGCCACCAGCTAATCCGTATCCTTTACGCATAATCACTTTTCCTTTGTAAGCTATCAGAGCAAGACCTGAATAATTTTGAGACTGTAAATACGTATCTACTGTTTTGGCAGAGCTTGCATATACAGTAGATTGATCTGGCGTCAAATTAATCGTAGTCACTTCTGGGGTAGAACTTACCGTCAAATTAGCTTTTAGAGAATCTGACAAAAATCGTGCAGGAACCATCATCGTACCGTATACGTTACGAGACACTTCTGGCATTTCAATCTCATATCCATCTAATGTAATCTTATTGGTATTCGGTGTATGTACAACCTTGTCTCCATGACTATACATAACAACAGAACGAGTCGAGGCATCCCATTGCGCTGTGGCTCCTAATTCACGAGCAGCTTGGCGTAAAGGAACCAACGTTGTTCCTTTGGTTACAAATGGTGCAGTCTCCCAGGTAACTTCTTTACCAGCAATCGTAATGATAGCGGGCTTTTCTGTAGTTGCTGCTTGAGCTTTGGGAGCGATATGCGAAGCAGGCGCAATTGTAGCAGTTAGTGCAGTAACGATTAGCAATTTGGTCGTTAATGATACCCAATTGCTCTTTTTAACAAATGTCATAACGGTAAAATCCTCCTAAATCAGATGTAGCATCAAACGCATGCTCACGTGGCCGGTAATATGCAGCAATATCTATTATAGTATTTCAGCCTTCGTACAAGCAAGGCGAATCATTTATTCGCTACCTTATACTTTACCAAAACCTTATTATAAGTGTGTACGCTATATCTCCTCTAAAAGTTGTGCTGATCTCTGATTTAGTCTATTTTATGACGATGAAGTGAGTTGTTGTACGGTATCTTTTATTTTGAATTGATCCGCAATAGGGCCTGTACTGATCCAATACTTGGCATTTACAGTATATAGATGCTTATGTTGAACAGCCGGCAAAGCTTGCCAGATAGGAGACTTCTGTAATTCGGCAAATTGAGACTGATCTTTCTGCAAATCTTCACTTGTGCCACCTGCGCTACCGGATGTGACAAATACATAATCAGCAGTGACTTCAGGAAGTACTTCTGTAGATAGATTTACATTTTGCTTATCAGGGTTTTCTGTGTGTAATTGAGATACAAGAGGCATAGGCATTAGCCCTAGATCGTTGTATAACATACCTGCATAACCTGGCAACTCTTTACCTTCTCGATCTTTATACCCTGGCAAATACAGGCGAATATCTTTGCTAGTCGTCCGCACAAAAGCAATCGTAGCTTTTGAACCTACGGCTGTCGTTATTGCTTTTTTGGCTTGTTGAACCTGAGTATTATGATCTGCTATGACTTGTTGCGCTTGATCTTCCAAATCTAATGCTTTACCTATTTTGACAATAGATGTTTTCCAATCTTCACGATCATACACAATCGTAGGAGCAATTAAGCTTAACTGATCATATGTAGTTCGATCAATCGTTGCACTGGCTACAATCAGATCGGGTTGTGCTTCTGCAAAAGCTTCTAAATTAGCTAATCCACTATCCATATTTAGAATAGATGCATTTTGAGCTTTCAAGCGATCTTCCAGATAATAGTTTTCACCTACAGATACACCTAATACTAATGGGGCTTGAAGTGAAAGTAAGATATCTTCCAAATTGTATGAAGCAATTCGCTTCGGATGTACCGGAATTGCTGTTGTGCCAAATACATGTTCTACTGATACTGTCTGTGCAGAGTCAGCTTGTTGATTGGATGTAGCTGATGATTGTGATGTACCTGTATTCGCTCCACACCCTGTGATGATTACACATAGCATGATTACAAACAAAGGTAACATTTTAACCCAAGATAATTGTTTCATTTTTTCACTCCTTATGTTAATTGAGAATAATTATCATTTATAAATATAACATAAGTTAGTCTATTGTGACGCTATAATGAGTATATTTTTAGATTTCGCTGTATACATATCCAAATGCATACAAAAAAACCTGCTAGTTCCCTTTAAGATGACTATGCATCTATGAGAATGTAGCAGGCTTAATTTTTTATCACATTATAAAGAATTGCAACCACAATAAAACAATAGAATATTAGAAAAATTCGTTATAGTGTATCACTACTTGCTTTAAAAATTGCAAAGATTGATCAATACTCGGCGCTTCTAGCAAATGATTCGCGTCAGGAAAAACAACGGTGTCTATATAAGGTAAATGGTTTATTTTGTCCTGACTAAGATGACTGAACATAGGATCATTGGTGCCATAGATTAACAATCCCTGAGATTGAATAATATACGGTACAGTCTGATCTAAAGGCGTTAAAAAAATATGACGTACCGGCAATGATTTGTATTGTTCAAATACGCCTCCTGCTATCAATGTACCGAGACTTTTGCTAATACTGATGTAGTTGGTATATCCAAACGCACTTAACTGTCTAATCACATCTGTACATTCTTTAATCAAAATATCTCGTTGATCTGATTCCAGTTCGGTTCGAGCCGCTTGATACCCGTATTCTAATTGCAATACATCATGCCCTTTTTCTAAAGCACTTTGGGCTGCGTAATACAATAAAGAACGTTCACAAGAATAACTTTTTCCCGGAAATAAAATGATTAGTGTAGAGGAACCTTGTGTCATATGTATATGTCTACATTTTGTCCCCCAATAAGAATCCGTTTCGATCATCTTCTTTTTAAGCAACATCATCGTCCCCCTCTACAAGCTAGCCTGATTCCCCATTGCACAAGCTATCTAGTATTCAAGTCATACAAAAGTAAAAGTTGTGTTCACATCATCCTTATCGTTGTAATCCTCTACGAATAAGATTGGCACTCACTGGCTCACGTCCCACTTCTCGCGCCCATACCGATAACTGCCCGACATGATGAATCTCGTGTGCGATCACATGACGCATCACTTCTCCATACGTTAATTGTTCTGTAGAGCCATCTTTACGTACATTATGCAGAATTTTGGTTTCTTGATCAGGTGTCCATGCTTTTACATAAGCGCCTACTTCTACATGCAATTGAGACGATAATGCACGTAATCGTTCTACCGTCTGATAATCTGCAAAATCAGTAAGCAAGCTGTTCTGATCTCTCAAATCATTAATCCAGCTATACTCTACATCGATAATATGATAGAGCGTATACAAGATACTACCGACTCCGCCTGTACGTTGTTGTAATAGTTCCTGTTGTGATAATGATTCACACCAATCGAACCATTCTTGACGTACTTGCCAGTTATAACGAAATAACATCTCCATAATAATCCCTCCTTTCTTGTTGGTATAGATATGCTATTGAAAACAATGATACAGATAAGTCTTCCCATTCATACTGCGCTGTTCGGGATCATAGATATGAGAAGTAAGTAATTGTTCTACGGTTAATGAAAGAATAAATTTCTGCAACTGAATCTGATCATCAAATTGCAAACGCAGTACCTGATCATGTTGGTCATCTTCTAATGTAATATCCCAAGTTCCTATATTCGCGTTTGTCATTTTCAAGCACTCCTTGTTGATGTGTGTTAACCCATAGTATACATGACATCCCTTTATTTTTCCTATCATTTCCTCTACCTGATTGTACAAATAAAATTACTTTGCGAGAGAACGACAGGCAAGCTATTTATCTATAGCAAAATAGAATGTATTAAGAATATGAACGCTATGATAGGGTACTTCTGTTTTATTATGTAATTTCTTCCTTATCCAAGTTGTATTTTTATCCAAATTTTTACTATAGATATGAAAGCTATTTTATCGCAAAGGAGGTACATACATACAATCATGTCAGACCTAACCACCAATCAGACGTACGAACGCTATAAGCAACAACTTCAGCGGATCGCGTGGCGCTTACAATATCGTACTCATACACGCCTCCGTAAAGAATTACCTATCTTATATGATTTTAGTAGTTCACCTTCTTTTGCAGAAGAAGTTGATTCTCAATTATTGGTGGAACAGTGGATTCACTCTCTACCTACTGTCAAAGAGCAAGAAGTTATACGTTCCCTTTTTATTCAAGAAAAAACCGAAAAACAAGTTGCCCAACAATTTAATATTTCACAACAGGCGGTGAGCAAATGGAAAAAGAAAGCACTCCAATCCATCTATCAGAAGATGAATTATGCCAATTGATTCGTCAAGCAGCTACATCCGACAAAAATGCTTTGCAAAAGGTAATTGATTTGTTTGAACAAGAAATGATTTCATTAAGTCGATTTATTAAAATGCCTCAGGAAGATGCTTTGCAGACTCTTAAGCTTGCACTGATCGAACTTATTTTAAGCGGCTTTTAAAACAACAAATAAGATCGTTTCTAGAAGATGTAGAAATGATCTTATTTGTTCGTTTTTAATAAAAATAAATGGACATCATAATACCCGATACCTCTGAAAGATAACTCCAGAGGATATCGGGTGTTTTAGTGCTTTGATTCAGAAAGAGTGTGATTACTGATACTAAACTTTAATTACTTTTTGCATTTTTTGCTGTCTTTATCATCGGTGTCTTCATCTGAGCGTGGATCATTATCAGTATCTGTACCTACTTTAAGTGTATCATCTGTTTCTGGATCGACAGGTCCAATCACTACCGTACTTGTGATAGGAGATACCAATTCTTCATAATCTTCTGCTGGAATACCATAAGCCAGATCGAATACTTCTCCCGGTGTAAATCTTAAAATATCTGAACCCGCAACTGTTGTCGGTTCATTGTTATTGAATACGACCAGAATATGCGTTTTGTCTGTTAGTGGCGTAATCCAGTGCCAGTAACCTTGTGGAATAAACAGTACATCCCGAGCTTTAAGATGATATTTCTGCAACTGTTTGTATACAGGATCGAAAATAACAAATTCCAGCTCGCCTTCAATCACATAATCGTATTCCGCGGAATTGGGATGCCAGTGTGGCTCACGAATATTACCTTTGGTCATATACAAATCAGTTGATGCGACCCCTTCAAGTGAAGGAATTTGCGAAACATTCGTCTCATATCCTACATTGTCTGCGTTGCGACGAAATAATACATTACCTTGTGTGTTGAATTTTAGATTCGGTGATCCTGCCATGTGAATATCCACCCTTCTCTTATCCATAATAGTGTTAGGTTCGAAAAGGAATCCGGTAAGGAGTCGCTATTCCCTCGCGTGCATCCTTCCGTTTCGTTCCTACACTGGTATGGTAATTAGAGCGTGATGTATACAACCTGATTACCGATTTATTTTCAACTGATTATTGTTTTAATTCACTATCAGTAAAATGGCGTATACCTTTTTCTTGTTCAAATTTGTTCTGATTATACGTAGCAGAGCTTTTACGCGGGATCGATAGGCTGTCCCAAGGACTGGTTTTGAGCATTTTGGCAATATAGACGATCTGTCCAACATGATAAGGATAATGAGCCAACTGCCGATTGATCGCTTCAAGCAACGTATGCCCTTCATTACGGATATAGATAATATCTTCTAATTGGTGAGGTTCAACCTGATCTAATGTAGCAAATAAACATTGCCAGCCTTCTTCCCATTTGGCTATAACGTCTGTGGCGGTTGCGAGATCATTTTCAAATTCTGCATCTCGATTGCGCCATTCTTTTTCACCATCGGTTGTCCATATATCAGTCCAACGTGATAACATATTTCCCCACAAATGCTTGACGATCATAGCAATACTATTACTTTCTTCATTAGGAATCATAAATAACTGTTCTTCTTCTAACTGAGCTATCGCTTTATCGCCTAATGTTTTGTAATACAGAAATTGCTTGCGCACGCTTGATAATATATTAGTATAGATATCCATCGTTACACGCTCCTCTGGTCATTTTGTAATATTTCCCTTTTCCTGTTATATAACAGTGTAAAGTACTGCAAGCGCTATTCCCAATTCTTTTTTATCATGTAAGCGATTAAATATTTATATAAGTAACTATTTACACTTTAGAAATAGGGATAAAATGTCGAAATATATATTATCGTGTAGTATTATTCTTCAATCAAGTCATTCATTTCAATATACTGGCTATTGGCATGAATAGGATAGATTGCAGTATGATAGATATACCGTAGCTTTTTCTACACAAATATTACTGATTAATAACTTTTGAATTGGTTTAACCATCTTATACCGTATAATGGTACTGCTCATTTGGATTGTGCATTGTTATATGCAGAAAGGAACTAACTATCATGAAGCACCATGCTAGACGCCAACGAGATAATGAACAATTACGAAGCAAAATTATGGATGCGGCACGTACTCTTTTTGTTACAGAAGGATACGCTCATGTGTCGATGCGTAAAATTGCAGATCGTATTGAATATTCACCAACAACGATTTATCATTATTTTGCAAATAAAGAAGCGATTGTACAAGAATTATTGCGTGAAGTGTACTCTCAATTCTTCACCGTTTTAACCAAGCAAGCAAATGAATTAGAAGAAAATGGATACGATATTCCAGCACGTCTATTTCTGGTTTCCAAAACGTATGTAGAATATGGTATTACGCATCCTGATCATTACGATATTATGTTTATCAGTAATCTTGAAGCGGTATCTAATGCAGAACTTGATGTTAACGATCGTCTCAATGGATATACGTTTCTCCATGAAGCGGTACAGATTGCGATTGATCAAAACTATATTATCCATGCAGAAGCAGATATGATTGTACGCTCACTCTGGGCAATGTTACATGGACTGACTACAACATTATCTAGCTTTGCAGAGAATATTGGTCAAGAAGAAGAGCAATCAGCACAGACAACACAAAAGGATATACCGTCTAAAAAAGACAACAGTATATCCCCGTATAAACAGCAAATTGTCGACTTTACCCTTCGTCATTATATGAACAGTATTCTCAAGCCAGGTACAGCGTTACCCGATTCTGATCCTGTTCTATAATTTCAAATGATAAATAGCAAATCCTTCCCCGTTTATTCCACTGTAAGATAGCTGTGGATAAGCGGATAGGATTTTTTGTGCATCCGGTGAAGACAATATCGTAATCGTGGGCTGTAATGATAAAGATGCGCGTTTTTTGTCTGATCCCCCCAGTGTAAGCGACCAATTATGATCAGCTTCTGGATGAATGATCTTCTGCTCTCGAATATACTGAATTAACACTTCTCGATTTTCTACAGGTACATCCAAGATCACACGCTCTCCATCTGGATTAGCAAAAGGTGTAGAATAGGCCCGGTATTGATTGGTGACCACTATATATTCAGAATGATCTTCGATCTCTTTCCCCTGATAACATAAAGCTTCGATTCGATAGGCTTGCGGATTCAATATATATCCTGCTGGATGATAACGTGGTGGCTGACATACATTAATCTGATACGTTATTCCGTCGATTATATCAAAGTTAAACGATGGGAACTCAGGATTAATCAGCGCTTGCTCTGCTGTAGATTGTAGATCAATCTGCTGATAAAGACCCGCAGACCATTCGAGCCATTCTCGAATCTCTGCTCCGGTTAGACGAACTGCACATAACGTATTAGCGTAATTATAAATATCTGAAGTATGCTGTAGCGTCAATTCGCCTGCTTCTATATAAGCGTAATAGTGAGGCCCATAACGTCCGCCTGTTTTAAAAGCAGAAGCAGCCGACAATATAGGCAGATGACCATACGTATGATCTGATAACGCTTGCTCTGCATACCATACTTGCGCATTATTAATCACTTGCACATAAGCGCTATCCATAATGAGTGAAAAATAACTGTACAATGGAATATCACTTTCACCTACAGGCGTCTGAATATGATCCAATATAATCTGATGAGCAATAGAAGCTATTTGTTCTAATTCAGTATCTGCTTCTACACTGGCAAGCCCTTGTTCCCGGTGATAGATCGCTCGTAATTGAGAAGATCCAGATTGTACTGTCCAGATATCATTTTCATATTGTAAATGTAGATCGATCATACCGAGATGGCTTCCCCATACTCCTGCTTCTACAGCAGGTATCCCGTTAATTGTTCCTCGCTCCAGGTCTACCCCTTGTTTACCTGCAAATTCATTGCTCGGAAATAGCTTATGCGCATGACCAAAAAAAATCGCATCTATACCCTGTATCTGGCTAATCGGTAACACCGCATTTTCAGTGAGTACACCCGGATCTTCCGAATCTACATATCCTGTATGTGCAAGCATAACAATAACATCAGCGCCTGCTTCACGCATCTGCGGAATCCAATACTCTACCGCTTCTACCATAGGTTGTACTGTAACTTTACCTTCCAGATGGGCTTTGTCCCATTGCATAATCTGAGGTGGCACTACACCAATCACACCGATACGAATAGGATGTATTTTTCTATCATCAGCTACAATCTGTCGCTCTAAGATTAGATAAGGTGGCAGTAATGTATCTGCTGTTCCTTCTCCTCTATCTGTTGACGAATCAATAGTGTCTATCGAAGTTTGATAAATATTAGCATTCGTATATGGAAAGTTCGCTCCTGTTATACATTGCTGCAAATAATCCAATCCATAATTAAATTCATGATTTCCTACTGTCGCTGCATCATAAGACAATCTATTCATTAACTGATACATCGGATGAACTTTTTCCCTACCTTCTAGCTCTGAATCCTGTTGCCAGAACAGACTGGAAGCGGCGTAATCGCCTAACGGATTCCCCTGCAAAATATCTCCATTATCAAACAGCAGATGATTATTCACTTCTTTACGTGCTTGATGAATCAGAGTAGCTGTGCGCGATAATCCAATATCTACAGTCTCTACATTTCGATAGTAATCATATCCTGTAAGACTTACATGTAGATCCGTGGTTCCTAATAAACGCAACTGAGCTGTAACCGGTTGCCTGGTATTCATGATAGACTCCTTCTTTCGCGTTCATAATCATAACCATTTTACAAAACATTTGACCACTGTTTAATATTTTACAAATAATTGACAGAATTCATCATTTGCGCTGACCCTTTGTATCCCATAAAAAAGTAGAATAGCATTTGTGGGTTGTTGATCATCATTTACAAATGTATAACAACTTTAAAAGTGATATTAACTATCATAGTTATACCTCAGCTGTTCGTAAATAGTAAATATCTAACCTACAAATGATTACATAAGGGAGTTTTGCATACTTCAAACTTGGCTATGGTCTACGTCATGTCTAGCTTTACCTACACAACCAGTAAGACTACTTTTCTAGGGGGAACTAAAAGTGTTTAAAAAAATATTAATGTTAAGTATGACTGTTGCTCTAGCAACAGGACTTGCCGCTTGTGGTAATCAAGCCGCATCTACAGGAACAAGCAATGCAGCCGAGTCTTCTAGCTATGTACCGACAGAATTGAAAGTACAATTTGTACCTTCACAAAATGCAGATACACTGGAAGCCAAAGCCAAACCACTTGAACAATTATTAGGAGATAAATTAGGGATTCCGGTCAAAGTTACTGTATCCCCTGATTACAATACAATCGTAGAAGCGATGGCTTCCAAACAAATTGACGTTGGTTTCTTGCCACCAAATGCTTATGTATTAGCTCACGACAATCGCAAAGCTGCTGATCTATTGCTACAAGCACTTCGCTTCGGTGTTAATGATGAGACCGGTCAACCAACAACCGATAAAGTAAACTTTTACAAATCTATGATTATCGTTAAAAAAGATTCCAATATCAAAACATTGGCTGATCTTAAAGGTAAAAAAATGGGCTGGCAAGATGTAACTTCTTCTGCGGGTTATGTATTCCCGGCGGCTGAAATGAAAGCAGCAGGTATTGATCCTGATACCGATGTACAAGGTGTAACGATCAAAGGACATGATGCAGCAGTAATGGCTTTGTTAAATGGACAAGTTGATGCTGTCGCTGTATTCCAAGATGCTCGTAACAATGTTAAAAAAGACGTTCCAGACGTATTTGAACAAACACGTGTCCTTCACTTTACGGCTCCAATCCCGAACGATACGATCAGCGTACGTTCAGATATGGATCAAGCATGGCGCGATAAAATCAGTCAAGCATTTATCGATATTGGTAATGATCCAGAAGGTAGCAAAATTATCCAAGAAATCTACAGTCATGTAGGTTATGAAAAAGGCGACGATAAAAACTTCGAACCTGTTCGTAAATATGCTGAAGCTGTAGGTCAAGCTACGAAGTAAACCAAGAATGTAGTGAGCATTGAGCAGCACCGTCCTTTTTTACGGGCGGTGTTTGCTATTTTACATAGCACACTGGATAGTAAGCTTACTTATTTCGCGGACAGCATCATGACATTATTATTCTGAATATAGAAAGTTGGCAAATCATGATTACATTCAATAACGTTTCCAAAGTCTATCCTAACGGCACCAAAGGACTTAAAAATATTAATCTTACGATCCATGAAGGTGAACTGGTTGTGATTGTAGGTTTGTCCGGTGCAGGTAAATCTACGTTGCTTCGTTCGATCAATCGGTTGATTGATATTAGTGAAGGCGATATTCAGATCAATAGCCAATCAATTACATCCGCTTCCGGTGCCAAATTGCGCCGTATCCGTCGTGGGATCGGGATGATTTTCCAAAGCTTTAATCTGGTCAAGCGCTCGACTGTGATGCGTAATGTATTATCCGGTCGAGTCGGTCATCATTCTACATTACGTACTGTGTTCGGCATGTTTCCCAAAGAAGATCATGAATTGGCTCTAGATGCTCTAGCTCGTGTTAATTTGCAAGAAAAAGCATATAGTCGTGCAGATCAATTATCCGGTGGACAGCAACAACGGGTATCTATTGCACGCGCATTGGCGCAACAACCTCAGATTATTTTAGCTGATGAACCTGTTGCTTCTCTTGATCCTTTAACGACCCGTCAAGTGATGGACGATCTTCAACGTATTAATCAAGAACTTCAAATTACGACGATTATCAATCTACACTTTATCGATCTGGCTCGTGAATATGCAACTCGTATTATCGGGTTACGGGCAGGAGAAATTGTATTCGATGGTACGCCTGCTGAAGCAACAGACGATGTATTTTCTCATATTTACGGACGACCGATTCATCGTGATGAAGTATTGGGCGCTAATGCACCGGGTGAAGATATCGTTACTGTTATTCCAGATGCTTCGGATATCAAAGTAACTTCTGGAGAACCATTATGAATATGACGATCGAAGCACCGACAGCTCCCAAAAAATATAAAAAAATCTTAACATGGTTGTTCTTTGTCGTTGTACTTGTGTTATGTAGTATCCAAACGGAAGTGACCCCTTATCAGCTTATACGTGGACTACCGCAAATGGGTATTTTACTGGGCGAAATGTTTCCTCCTGATTGGAGCTACTTGCCTACGATCTGGAAGCCTATGGTCGAAACGGTACAGATTGCATTAGTAGGGACGATGTTAGGTGGATTGTTAGCGATCCCTGTATCGTTATTGTGTGCTTACAACATTGTACAGAGTCGATTAGTGTCTTTGCCTGTACGATTAATTCTAAATCTGGTACGTACGATTCCTGATCTATTATTTGCTGCTATCTTTGTAGCGATTTTTGGAATAGGGCCGTTTGCAGGGATGTTAGCGATTCTATTTTTCTCTTTTGGACTGATAGCCAAGCTTACATTTGAAGCGATTGAAGCGATCGATCCAGGCCCCATGGAAGCTATGACAGCTGTCGGAGCGAATAAGATTCAATTGATTGTATTTGGAGTGATTCCGCAAGCATTGCCTTATTATATGTCTTATCTACTATATGCTTTTGAAATCAACGTACGTGCTGCTTCGGTACTCGGTCTTGTCGGTGCTGGTGGGATTGGTCTGTTACTGGATCGTTCTCTCGGATTGTTCCGGTATGACCGGGCAGCGATGATTATTTTGCTCACGCTTGTGATTGTACTGGTTATCGATTATGGAAGTAATGTATTGCGGAGGAAATTACTATGAATCATACCTTACCTGCTAAGCCACTTTGGCACAAAATTCGTCCGTATTGTTGGGTTCTTTTTCTAGTTGTTGTGTATGTATGGGCATTTAACGGTCTTCAATTTGAAGGTATTCAATCGACTGCCAAAAGTGTATCGTTATCGATTTTAGATGGATTTTTGCATCCAGATTGGTCATTTGTCTATGATCCAGCAGGCGAAGATTTACTGCGTGGATTGTTAGATACGTTAATTATTTCGATACTGGGTACATTCATTTCTGCATTTTTGTGTATTCCGTTTGCTTTCTGGGCGGCATCCAATATGAGCCGTCGTCGCCCTGTTTCTGGAACCGGCAAGTTCAGTCTTAGTGTGATTCGTGTATTCCCTGAAATGATCGTAGCTATCTTATTTATCAAAGCGGTAGGCCCGGGTTCATTTGCCGGCGTACTGGCATTAGGTATTCATTCGATCGGGATGCTTGCCAAATTATTTTCTGAAACGATAGAAAGTATAGATACCGGCCCCAGTGAAGCGTTAACTGCTGCTGGAGCCAGTCGATTACAAATTTTGTGGTTTGCTGTATTGCCACAAGTGATTCCGCAATTTCTGTCATACTCATTGTATCGATTTGAAATCAATATTCGCTCTGCTACCACACTCGGTCTTGTCGGTGCAGGCGGTATCGGAACACCACTTATTTTCGCGTTAAATATGCGTAATTGGAATCGAGTCGGTGTGATTCTATTAGGTATTATCATTCTTGTTATTTTAACTGACCTCATCTCCGGTTGGATTCGGAAGCGGATTGTATAAATGAAAAAAAGCATGATTACTCAAGTGTTATACAAGAGTAGTCATGCTTTTTTCGTTTGCATGGGGCACTATATGATTTTACATGTAAATACTATTGTTCAATCTCTGCTTCATATTCTGCTTTTTGCTGTTCCCAATACTGCTTATCTTCCTCTGTAATAGCACGTAGTACTTTGCAAGGATTTCCTACAGCGATTACGTTGTCAGGAATATCTTTAGTTACAATAGATCCTGAACCAATGACAACATTATTCCCAATCGTTACACCCGGATTAATCACTGTATTCCCACCTACCCACACATTATCTCCTATTGTAATTTCTTTGCCGAATTCTAAAAGGGTATTACGCACATCAGGATCAATCGGATGCCCCGCAGTATACACGCCTACTCTGGGACCAAAAAACACATTGTTCCCTATCTTCACTTTGGCAACATCAATAATAATACAATCAAAATTCGCATAAAAATAATCGCCAACCGTAATATGACAACCATAATCACAACGGAATGGCGGTTCAATAAATACCTTTTCACCCACCGATTCAAATAATTGCTGAAGTAATTCCGTGCGATACTCCTGTTGTTCTTCGGTTGTGTTATTAAATAATCGGGTAAGCATCCGAGATTTTTTATTATCTAGCGCAAGCTCTCCGACCCCTGCCATATATAACTTTTGTGCTAGCATTCTTTCTTTATCTGTAGGCATATGTATGTTCCTCCTTAATTCTTCATATTATTTAATAATCTGATGGATAACAAAAACCATCCCTTATAATACAGGAATGGTTTTTCTAAGTATATCTATTGTATTAAATTATCTTTATATTACTCTATCATCAGAATATTGCGAATCATTTTTAAATTACCTTGTGATTCCTCTTGTTGTTGCTCTGCTTGTTCTATCATCTTCAAATGTTCTTTGATTTCTTGGAGGTATTTTTGCTTTTGTTCTTCAAATTCGCTAAGAACATAACTGAGGTAAAATAATGCTGTTGATTGTTCGTCTGACTCTACATACTCTGTTACTGATTTTTTCCATGCAGGTAATAGATCATTCGAAATATCGTTAATATTTTCGGCTAACGCTTCAATCGCATGATATTCTGTTTTGTAATAATGTTCGAATATACTTTCACCTATAGAATTCTCATTATTGTCGATTTCTTGAAGCCAGTAATTGACTTGTTCATGAAAGGAACGTTGTTGTAAGTCCATCTTTAATTGTTTAAATTTAAAATCACCTTCATGTAATTCAGGAAGAGCTTTGTACAGTACTTCACGTTCCACAGTTTGTCTCATCATGATACTTCGATCAGTTCCAGAATAACCAATAGCACCAAAAAAGATAAAATCAGAAGTCTTATTTATTTTTGCTTCAATGCCTGTATCTTTTAAACGCTTAACTACTTCTTGTACAGCAATATAATGACCAAACTTAATAAGAGATTGGTTTATAATTATTAAAATATTGTTAAAATCCCCTTCATACAATGGAATAGACAATTCATCAACTTCAAAGTCAGATACTTTGTCCTCAATCATGTGAACTCCAGTTAAAATATCCAGAATTTCATCATTATGAAGTTGATTATCAAAAGAGAAATTCCCTAAATTATACTTATTGTAATTCAATTCTAGTATGTCTTTTTTTTCTGTAAAATATTTTTCTTGAGAACGTTTATATCGTTCCTCTGTATTTATATACAATTGAAAATCATAATATTCACTGGTAGCAACAGCCATTATATACACATCTTTATTATACTCAGAAGATATAAATTGCTCTATTTCATCCACACTTTGCTTATATAATTGCTCTATCATTTGTTCTTGTGTTATGTAAGGCACACCTGCTGGTAACTCGGGTAACTGATACAATTCATCATCTGTTGTCAAAATATAATTTGTAGGATTCAATACAAATGGTTTTCGATGTTTCATAGCTTTAGCAATATCAACCTCATAAAAATGCATAGTTGACCTTCTTTCTACGTCTACATAATAATGTTTCTTTTATGTATCGGTCATTTTATTACTCTGGATTAACATTTACTCAAAACAAAAAGGAGATTGCTCTCCTTTGGTATAGATCTATGTGATATTGATCTTCACTAGTACAAATATACATTCAATCATCCACTTGTACTTTTCATTGTTATTTTACAATTTGACCGCTTTAAACAAAATAAAAGAAGGCTTTCTTCGTTCTTGTTCAAGCTTCGGCATTTTCTCCAAACCTTCGGGAGTCGATTCGGGTTCGGTGATTTGTTGTATCATCAGTCCATGAGCAATCATGCCATTTACCAGTGTTGATACTTTCCGATGGTACTTAATCACATTGTCGACCACCCAATGTGTACTGCGCTGTCCTTCTTCTCCATAATTATCTATCGCATAATGCAGTCTATTCCCTTGCTCATCTTCTATCCACCCGTCCATATCTAACTTGGCTGTCGTGATCGGATGCTCGGTTGAAAAGACCAATGTTCCTCCCTGGCGTAACCACTTTGCAATCTGTGCCATCAGGCGATTATAGTCTGCTACATAATGAAAAGCTAAAGAACTTACAATCAAGTCAAACGATTCTGCTTCAAACTCTAATTCTTCCATCGGTGCATGAATATATGTAATTTGCGGAATCTTCGGCGCAATACTTAACATCTTACTTGAAATATCAGCTCCAGTGACATGTTCTGCTCCTTGCTCGACCATAGCTAAAGCTAACTTACCAAATCCACAGCCCATATCAAGTACCTGCAATCCTTGTAGATCTGGTAATAATGCTTTCAAAGCAGGTTGCTCTACAAAATCATTAAATGTAATCCCTGAGCTCCGCAACTCTTTATAATATTCAAAAAAAGTAGGATCATCATAAATATTTTGACGCATAGCACATAACCTCCTAGACGCATTTACTTTTTGCGATAAACTAAAATGTTCTGTCGTTTAAACCCATTATACAATATAAAATAAAACAAAAGAGCCACTAAATATGGCTCTCGTGTATGTATTAATAACCGCCTGTATTTGAAGCCCAGACTGGACCTTTGCCAGTAGCATAAAGAACAACGTTTCCATCATCTTGTACAACCAGGCTATCTCCAATTAATCCAGCAGGTACATTACCTTTATAATGTGCATTGCTCCATCCTTTAACATCTGCTGTCCAAAATGCGATACCTTTAGAAGGATCAGTAACGCGCAGTGTGTTAGGGAGAAGTGTTAATGCTTCTGGATATCTTTGAAATTCACGACCTAAAAATGTGTCATAGTATCTGAATACATCACCATCTGTATTGGTATCCCACATTGGAATGCCTGCATCGCGATACAATACCAAATTGCCATCGTTTTGCATAACTAGATTAAATCTACCACTTGGGGAGGATAACATCTGACCTTTAGCCAATGTCTCGCCAACGTTCAGTGTACTTTTAGCAGATGCAGCTGAAGCATGGTTGAACTGAAGCATAAATACTGCAAGTAAAACTAGAACAAACTTTAACGAAATACTTTTCATCATCATTTCTCCCTTTAAATATAATTTTAATTCCTGCCATAATATATTACAAATTTCAGGTATTATCAACTAATATTTAACATTATATATAATTAAAGGATTTAAAGAGTGATCGGTTATTTTATATAGTTTTTAATACAAATCGGGTATATTTTAATAAAATTATTACATTATAAGTATGATTGCTAGCTTCTAAATATAGGAAAAACAAAGCTAAATAGCTTCATTTACTTCAATCGATATCTATTTTTAAATCAACGCTAAAAAGTAATTTTAATAATTCTAATGATTATTTGATCATTTCTACTGGTTTTATTTCTATATCTTTATACAAAAAGATCACATATCGATATCTATTATTGTATGTATATATTCCTGTAACTTTGAGCACTTCTGCTTACAATATATTTTTAAGGGTATAAATGTAAAAAGAACCTATTTATTCAAAGGAGGAATTTGAACTTATGAAGAAGCCTTTAGGTAAAAAGCATATGGTACTTTCTTTTCTTGGTGGAGCTTTATTTTTCTCAGGAATTTCGTTTGCGGCAGATGCGACGACAGTCACTCCGAATACAGAGGCTTTAAAATTTTACGTAGATGGTGAACAAAAAGTCACTTCAGCTCAATATAATAATCAAGGTAGTGTTGTCCCGCAGTCTTTTACGTATAGTGGAACAACCTATGTACCTATTCGTCATGTAAGTGATCTACTTGGAAACAAAATGTACTGGGAACCTCATTCTGCTACGATCTCTGTAAACAGTCCAGTCGTCGAGATCAAAAATGCTAAAGGCGAGTCCATAGGTACAGCGATGCTGACACAAGATCAGAATAATGTGGATATCAAAATTAATGTCAAAAATCTACCGGCAGGCAAGCATGGAATTCATGTTCACCAATCGGCTATTACCAATAACGATTTTGCGACAGCAGGATCACATCTTAATCCAGGCGGACATGAACATGGTCGACTCAATCCCAAAGGACAACATACAGGCGATCTACCTAACTTAGAAGTAGCCGCAGATGGTACAGCTAATGCCACCATGGTATTACTAAATGCCAGTCTAGAAAAAGGAGATGAACATTCTCTTTTAGGTGCTTCTATTATTATTCACGCTGCTCCTGATGATGAAATGACGGATCCAACCGGAAATTCAGGAGATCGTATCGCTGGAGGAAATATTCCACAGTAATCTATAGTCTACACGTTGCTAAATAGAACGCTAGCTAAAAAACTCTCTATATCACTAGAGAGTTTTTTAGCGTTAACATATAATATATATCTTCTACTTTTAATTTGTTCTTTGCCGTAGGCGTAATGTCCAAAATAGTCTAAAATAGAAGTATCTTTCTCTATAGACTATACTGAGGATATCGCATTCCTTTGTGAAAGAGGTGTACATTCATGCCTATTCTTCGTAAGCCGATCAGACGCACAAGACAGATTATCACATTGATGGCTATTGTTGTCGTGGCTGTAACGTTTCTATATGTGAGCAGTATCAAGACTACAGAAGGTGTGTTCCGCGTAATTGGAGTGACCGATCAAGGAATTGTTGTTCAACAAGGTCAGCAAACAGCCAATCTCAAAACGACACCAGACATTATGCAATTGGTACAGATCGACCAGCTTTACTTTATCCGTTATCATTCAGACTGGATACGTAATCCCAAGTTAGAAGATATTCAACTGGTTGCTCCAAAAAGTGCAGGGTAAGGCAAAATATATCTGTTGCTTACCTGCACTTTTTATTTAAGAAATCGTTCTACTAATCCTGTAGCACTGACGTACTTGGGATTATAGTGCAGACGTAGAAGTACCTCATCTGTTGCTTCCCCTTTCACTCCTTTTACATAGAGAGTTCCTTTTCCTTTGTCTTTCAAATAACGACTGGTTTCTCTGTTAGAAGTGGTATCGCTAGTGTTGGTATGTTCATTGTCTTGTGAGTACATAAATGCAGTTTCAAATGTTCGATATCCTTTACCAAATACATACATATACTTATATCCATCGTTTGGATCATCATCTGTACCCAGACTCAAAAAGTAAATCTGCTGTTTCTTATGGTCTGCATGAGACTCTTGTAACCATTCATCTACAAACTTTTGGTGCTGCGGTTCAATCTGATTGAATTCGTATGTATAAATGTCTTGCAGTAACGGTTTCTCTACTTCTTGTTGGTGCTGTAAGATAGTTGGCTTCGTATATGTAGAAGGTTGTTCTGTACTTGTGCAACTGGTCAGCAAGATCATACTTGCGATAGAAGTATTAATAAAGATTTGTCGCATATCTTCTCCTGTCATAAGGCTTGGTAATAGAAAAAGGATCCTATCAAAAGATATAACCTTGATAGGATCCTTTTTTATTATATCCAAAATGTAGGATATTTTCTATTTTTGATTAAATTATTGTAGAGCACAGCTACGCATACGATGACAATTGAGCCGATTAACACCGGAGTCACTAGAAAAGACCACGTACTTGCTGCGGTTATAACTACAATAGGATTGGCACCAGCAGGCGGATGAGTCGTTTTGGTCAGTAACATTAGCGCGATGCCTAATCCAACAGCAACCGACAAAGACCAAATACTATTTCCCCAAAGATGATACACTGCTAGACCGCACAAAGTTGTGACCATGTGTCCACCTATAATATTTCTTGGCTGTGATACAGGAGCCTCTGGCAGTACAAAAGCCAGCACACAACTTGCTCCAAAAGGAGCTATTACTAAAGACCATTGCAATCCTTCAGCAATACTTTCTAATAGAAGTATCGTCAAAAATCCTCCTACAAAAGCAACGACAGCCTGCCATATATTTATTTTCAAAGGCGACCTCGCATGTGTTACGAATTTAGCAAAATAGGCTTTTATTGCTTTCTCCACTATCATTACTCCTCTATCCATAATGTTCTCTATTCAGAGTATACACGAATATAAGGTATCTATATAATGAATAATATTGATAAGTATTATCTAATAAAGTGATGGAGTGTTTATGATGCTAAATCAACTGGATGGTAAATATATTTATACGTTTCTCAAAACATATGAGCAACGCAATATCAGTAAAGCTTCGATAATGTTAGGCTTTTCTCAATCAACGGTGACGAATCATATTCAGATTCTGGAAGAACTATTACATGTGCAGTTATTCTATCGAACGATTAACGGTGTCATTCCTACAGAAAAAGGAAATATATTTGCAACATATGCTTATACGTTATTACAACTGACCGAAAAGTTACACGATAATCTTCATGAAGTGCAAGGAATTGTTCGAATTAAAGCGTTGGAATCATTTTGCGTGACTCACTTCTCCAAGCCCATCTTCGATTTCCTAGAAGATTATCCGACATCAGAAATTAAATTAACAACAGGTTTTCATCAAAGTATGATCGATGATGTGATTAACCAAAAAATCGATTTGGGTATTGCGCCTATCGATCCCAAGCTTAGTGCTATTCGCTATACGCCTATTTTAGAAGAAGAATTTGTCTTGATCGCCTCTACCCGGGTAAGTGAGGAAAAGCTACTGAGTCATGAAGTTCGGATGATAGGCTTCGGCAGTAATTGTATTTATCAATCTATAGCTAATAAAGTGCTTGTCGATCATGGCAAGTTGGATTATCAGAATATTGAGTATGCTAGCTTAGAAATGATCAAACAAACAGTGCTAAGTGGTATAGGTATTGCGCTCGTTCCCAAGTGTTCTGTAGAAAGTGAACTTCAAGCCAATACGTTAAAAATAGTATCTCTCGGTGAACCTATTATGATAAGTCATGGCATTATCGAATTAAAGTCCAAACCTCATAATGAAATTACAGAGTTATTCAAACAACGTATTATTGATCACTTCCAAGTGAATGATTCACTATCCACCTCATCTATACATTTATAAGACGAATAACATTGTAATCGATGTGCCAACAGTACCTACTTCTTGAAATCCTAGCCGCTTATACAAACGCACCACTGGATTGCTCGGGTCAACACTTAATGAGACTTGAGCAATCTGCTGTTGTCGCAATTCAGTAAGCAATGCTTCCATCAGTGCTGTACCGATACCCTGCCCGCGATAATCATCCAATACAGCTAATCCTAACTCTGGCGTCACATCATCAATATAACCATATCCCTGATTATCTTCGGGTAAGACTCTAGCGGTTACAGCTCCAATCGGTTGTTGTTGGTCGTTGATTGCTATATAACCCACATCTCCAGCTTGACCCCAATGTTCCACATACTTTGCTAAATGTGGTTCATGAATTACTTCCCGCTCAAAAGGCTTTTCCCCTTCACGTACATATAGCGACAAATACAACGTCTCCCACAAAAAATCCTGATCATCTGCTGTAACTGCTCGGATACTCCATGTATGCATATTAAACAGCTCCTTTTATTTATCTATGTAATCTGTGCATTCCTGCTTACTCCCACACCTGATCTAACTTATCGGCATAAAATAAAATCGCTCGATGATACTGTTCAATCCCTTTATCACTGGTTGTCTCTGCAAGTTCAGTCATTAATAACTTCATTCCTTCTGCATATTGTTCTAGATTGTACAGTACCATCGCATAAAACACTTTAAATTCTCGTTCTTCAGGATACTCTTGAATCGCTTGCTTGAAAAGAGCCGCTGCCTTGTCATAATGAGCTAATGTGCGATAAGTACTACCGAGTCCCAGCATCGCTCCTTGACGATCTTCCCCCTGTAATCCATTGGCGAGAGCTTGTTCATAATAAGGCACAGCTTGCGCTTCTAATCCTAGATTATCATACGTCCATGCCACCTGATATAACAACACAGGATCTTTGGGATCTGAAGACAACAGATTCAGTAAAATCGTCTTTGCTTGTTCGGCTTGTCCATTTTTGCGTAATTCAATCGCTTGTTGCATCTGATTATTTGTCATCTTGGTTTTCCTTTCCACTTGTTGTTATACTCCATTCTTGATTCGATTGATCATCTGTACGTATAAGATCGCTATCATTATAACAAAAGACCGACAATCATTGTCGATCTTCGCTATTGAATATAGAGTTGGAAATACCATTTTATTTGATCTGTTGAAATGAATCGTAATGATCGGTTGTTTTATAGATCAAGCCATCGGTAGAATACAATATCCGATTGGCTCCCCGAAAACCAGATGTGTAGTTGATATCAGCTTCATGCCATTTGCGCCCTTTGGATGTAGGCAACAATTTTTCGTAGTTACTAAAATAATCGCCACCAATACTTTTACCAGGGGCAACTTTATCCAGATTACCTTTCGACGATTCCCAGCCCAACGATTCTGCTTTGGACTTGGTGATGTAGTTACAAGGCAATTTTTTGTATTCTTTTAGATAATTCGCAACGCCATCAAAGGTATTGATGACTTTGCACGTATTCGATGCATTAGACTTGCTGGTGTTGCTACTCTGGTTATTTTGGGCTTGCCTAGTGTTGCTTGTCGATTTACTTGATGATTGATTCGGTGTCTGCGAATCATTTGAATCAACCTGTGCGGTCTGATTAGATGCTGTCGTACTTGTATTTGTAGAAGATCCATCTTGTAATTGGGTGATAAAAATAACACCCAATACCAGAATCAGTACAATACCTGATAATATCTTTTTCAACAAAAATGCCCCCTGTTCGATCTCTCTGTGTTGTGATTGATTATACTCTCCATGATAACATACCCTTTTTAGAGAGTATTGATGTAGGTTAGCGATATGATGTTGTTGCGGTATACTGATGAGATGATTTTATTGAATGTATACTCTATTACATAGTAAGAATTGAAAACATTGATCATAATTTAAAAGGAGTACTTCCTATTGAAATCCAAAATGGTATTACTAACTATAGTGCTTAGTCTGGCTTTATGTATCACTATGATCCAACCTCAGCTTGTCTATGCTGAACCATCTAATCAAAGCGATCAAGCAATAAAAGATCACCTGATGAAACAATATGGTCTATTACCTGCTCCACCTGAAAAACAGCCTTCTCTACTTGATCCATATCAGGCGGATTTTGGAGTCAGCTTTGGAGAAAGTGATTCTGTATCTTCTTTCTTACCTACTGCACTTTTACGCGTTTATTTTCGCTTGATCTGATCTAGTTATTATATCGACTGCATCGCTCTGGAAATTTTTTTAGCATCTCATCAATTTCTTCAATCTTTTGTTGTAATACTTCTTTTGTAGAGCAGATGATAAACTTTTTCTCATATTCATCTTGATCCGATTTTATTAGCTTTTGCGGATAAAACGCATGACTTAATCTAAGCTCAATCTGCCCTTCTTCGATATAAGAAACTTCAATTTCCGGATCCATAAATGCTGCGAACTTCCATGTCATCTGGTTATCTCGCACCGAAATTAACCAATCTCGTAACCCTTTCAATTCCGAAGTCATCATAGACGGACTGATGGCTTCCCAATGAAATCCATTTTGATCTTGAGCAATAATCTGTACGGTTAGCCAATCATCATACCATTCTTCTATACCTTCATACTGATACCCTAAAATCTTGATTTCTACTCTTGCGTTACCATCTATCCATAACATATGATATACCGCCTTATTTTAAAAATTTATGTATAAGATATTCTATACATCAGCTTATTGCTTGGTGGAACGCTGTGGAAATTCTACAATCATGTGATCCAATTGCTGTATGAGATCGTACAAAACGTCTTCAGGCAATTCCATAATGAGATTTTTTTCTATCGTTTGTCTACCATGCTCCATTAAGGCTTTAGGATAAAAAGACTGAGATATGCCTATTTCTACTGTTCCATTTGGAATATATGTAAAGCTTAATTCAGGTTCCATAAAATAGAACGTCTGCCACACCACATTCTGTACTCGTATCGAACCAAACCAATCTCGTAAGTCCTGTAATTCTTTAGCAAACATACAAGAACTGCTCGCTTCCCACTGTAATCCATTCTCATCTTGAGCGATCAACTGTACAGTTAACCAATCGTCATACATATATTCAACTTTTTCTAGGGGATAATCATAATGTAAGATGTTGAGTTCAAATCGGATATTTCCACTAATCCATAACATGTGATGTACCGCCTTTATTAAATTTAAGTGCAAGTAGTCAGTATACCAAACTTCACGAGTGACATCACTTTGCTATCAGAGTGACCGTATACAGCTAAAATAAGCGATGCTACGATAATGGCATCACTTTTTTGGAGGTTTACATTATGGACGATTTTGAAAAAGATTTTAATCAGTTTAAGTCGATGCGGATGGAAAGTATAGCGAATACCATTATTTATGGATCAGAAGAGTATAAGAAGTTGATGTTGGATAGTGATCGACTGTTTACCGAGTTATGTACATATGTGAAGCCAGAGGGAAGGAAATTGTTGATAGATTATTGTAATGTAGTGACTCTGCTACAGGGAATAGCAGAGTCGGTAATGTATGAGCAGGGGTTAAGAGATGGAATCAAAGTATTATCAGCAAAAATATTATAAAGTTTCTTTTTCTACTTCGTGCCATTTCAATTCCAACCAGTTAGGCGGTATATATACAGGTTCATAATATGAATATTCTAACTCTTCTGTAAATTGTCTAACAATCCATTCGCCATTCTTAGCTAACTGTATTTGAATGGTTTCATGGGCTACTGCTTTTCCATCTTTTATTAATTTTTCAGCATCTGACCAGTTCATTTCTAAACCTTTATTGAAATTAACTTGATCTATATATGTCTGATATTTTTGTTCTTTTTCTTTTTGCATATCTTCTGTGAACTCAGAGTTCCATACTTCTATAAATAAGAAACCTTTGAGTTTAGATTTTAATACCAACTCTTTGAATTCATCCGATACATAACATCTTGTACTCAATGATTCTGGAATTTTAAAGATATGTCGTCTAGTGTCTTGTAGAAATTCTTCTTTAAAAAAGATTTCATTATACCCTATAACTAAATCCAAACTTTTGTAAGGAACAGACTTAGATTTATCAACACAATCCATTACATTCAAAATATTACACATATACATTTTGTAATCAGGATTAGACATAGGTAAAAATTCTACATGCTCTTGAATAAGTGGCTCCATGATTTTTTTAGCTTTACCACTAAAAATAGGACGGCCCAATCCATATTCAGGAAAATCTTTTCCTTTACCTTTTTTCGCCACTTCTACTTCAACCGATTTCCAATTACTTTGAAGAGATTCTCCTTCTAAATAAGGAAGAAGTTTACGATCATTATCATTTTTAGTATATACACGCATACCTTCTGGATCAGATTTTAACAACCAAATTTTCATATAATACTCCCATTACAAATATTTATACATAAGCAGAATGATCAAAATATAGTTTTAAATAGTACTTTTATCTACCTCTTGCCATGTAAGATCAAGCAATATAGGTGGTATATACACAGGACTAAAAAACTCATACTCTAGATTTCTATTCAGTTGTCCGATTAAAATCTCACCTTTGGAATTGTATTGAATTTTCCAATCTGCACTAATGGCTGCTTTATCTAGTTTTAATTTTTCAATGGCTTCGTTCCAACTTAATGGATCATGTGGCTGATTATTAATTTTAATAATGTAAGCATCATATTCTTCCTTTATACGTTGTTCGTGTTGTTGCTCCAATTCAAAATCAGCTTCAGAATCCCAAATTTCTATAAAATCAATCCCTTTGATATCATTAACTAAAAGCAGTTCTCTAAATTCATCAGATACAAAATACGTCAATCTAGTCAGTCCAGGTATTTTAAATATATGCCTTTTTTCATTATCTTTTAATACAGATTCTAAAAAACAGATTTTACTATAGCTTCTTATTTCTCCATCAAGGATGGTATCAGGAATAGATTTTTCAGCATCTACGCATTCAATCACATTAATAATATTGCATATATAAAAATTAAAATCAGAATGTTGTACAGGAAGAAATTGAACCAAATCATTAACAAGTGGTGTCACAATCTTGAATACCTTCTCGCTAATAACAGGGATATAATTTAAATAAATAGCATAATCATTGTATTTATATTTTTGGTTGACTGTAATTAACTTATATTCTTCTGGCCATGATACTGGTAAAACTTCTCCATCAAAATAAGGAAGTTCAAATTCTATAGACTTTTGTAGATCAAAAATATCTAAACTGATACTGCTTGTATTAGGTTTTATTTTCCAAATTTTCATCTGATACTCCTCTTTAAAAACATTATTTTTCAAAGTTATTGAGTTCTAATTTAACTTTTATCCTATATTAAAAAAATGAAATATAAGATTTCACACTAGGATCATTCAAGTAATAATCATCAAAAGACATAAATTCATATTTGCGATTAGTATAATTGCCTCTTATAACACTTCCAGAAATATGATGACCTAATCCTAAACCATAATGAGTTTTAAATTTCCATTGTCCATTCGCATCTTTATCCATAGTAATAAAATCTTCGTCGGAACTAATAGAATACTTATCTAAATTCTCATTAGTTTGTTTAAAAGACCAATTGTATTCCGTATATACATAAGCGATCTGATCATCCGCATATAATACTGCAACATTTTTAGGGTATGTTTTATATTCTGCTTTTCCTCCTTCAATCGCTTGCTTCTTACTATTCGCAACTTCAAATGAAGCATATAATGCTTTTTTAATTTCTTTTACCTTCTCAGGTTCATTCATTTTAAGGTTGTTCACTTTATCATGAATATCATCTAAATAAAGAGCCTGATTCCAAGATGTTGAAGTATCTACTTTCCAAGCGTTATTCACTCTTATTAAGCGAAGCCATACTGCTCCAGGTTTTCGTGATACTTTACCTATCTCTAAATAAGGAACTTTCACCATTACTTCATCATGAGATATAAAAAACAGATGTTTAATTGTCCAATTTGTTACTGTAAGATATGGTTCTGGCCATTGTTCATCAGAGAAGGCTGTTTCGATCCAACCTTCATCATGTTCTAAAAAAGCAGCAGTATACATTGATAAATCTGGACTGTATCCTTCTGATGATCCTGTCATATAATGATTCACAAATTCTTTGACTTGATTCACTTGTTCAGTTTTATTATCCCAAGAATCCATTTTAACTATATTTTTTGAAACATCGTATTTCACATCATAATTTAACAAAGCAGCTATAAAATTAACCGGTATATACAAACGCCCATTTTTAAAAGTTGCAGTTGTTGGCATTGTTATATACTCGTCTGCAAAATCATATATGTTATTATTAATATAAATTTCTATAGTATTATCACCATCTCTAAATACTAGACGATTAAGAATTGTACTTGAAAGAGACTCTTTTCTTTCTACCAAAGACCTCTTTTCCCAACCTAGTGGTCTGCCTACTTTGAATCCAGTATTATTCAACAAATCTGCTGCTGATACCATCATTAATCCATCCTGCATAAAACCTTGTGTTTGAATAGTTTGTTGATTACCTTCTGTATTAATTTGTAGTGAATATGATTCTAATTTTGAAGGTTTTAGCTTATTCTCACTATCTGCATAAGCGATTGTAGACACAGGCAAACACTGCACGAGTAGTCCTGCTACAAGTACTCCTTTGATAATCAATCCATATATTTTTTTCATGTACAAACCCCTTTTATGTATGTTTTGTTACTAATAAGTACTCTTCCTATTAACGGCATTTGCTTCTATTTAATTTACATTTTTATTTTCTAGTTATTATCTTATTAAGCACAACATTCAGAATTTGAAATTTGACTACATCTACTAACAAAAAAAGGCTATTACTGCATCACACAGTAATAGTCTTTTTCCAATATATCTTCCTATCTATCACTAATATTCACATGCAATATTCCATCTACAGTAGAAGCATCCACTTGTGCACCTATCACTTCAGATACAAATCGCAAAGGAACCATCACATGATTAGGATATAATGGCATAACTGGAGCATCTACAAGTGTTTTGGCTTCGCCATCAACATAAGCTATTTTTCTACCTATTGTTAGTTCAATCTTTGTACCTGATTAGGCTAAGATAATGACCTGTTGCTTTTGTTTATCCCAATCTGTTGTCCCTCCTAGATGATCGGATACAAAACGAATTGGAACATATGTTATATTCGTTGTTTGCTCGATATAAGGTCCAGCATCTCCATTTTTTTCTATAGCTATAAGTGTACCATTGACTTGGACTTCAACCGTAAAGATCGCTCTAGCTTCTGCATGATTGGCTGTAATCATCATTAGAATTAGGCCACACCCTAATATCCATTTATACATATGTAAATTCTCCTCTATTTTAAAGTTATCTCTTTCTGCTCGATCACATTATTATCCCTTGTAAATACTACCTTATATACTCCACTTTCCCACTGTGTATTATGTAATGGCATTTCCCAAGCGGCTAAATCTCCCGATTCTTTTTCTTCCTTGATCTGCATGACTTTGCCATCTGACTTGCGGGTGACTGTTAGTTTAGCTTTTTGATTTAATTGTACATAAGGTTCATCTGGATAGATTGCTATAGCGAACAGTTGTTGATCGTTCGTAAAAGTTACGTCATCATCTACCATACCCGGTAGATCATCTCGATGTTGATGTCCAATTTGTAGATCGAACGATTGGACTCGTGTAGGATGTAATAACTGATAGAGTAGTATAGATAAACATAAGCTACCTAAGATAACCATCACCACTATCCATAATCTGAATGATTTGATGCGAATTTGCACATTATTTGCTCCTTTATTGGTCATAGTACTTTCACTTTCTTATAGGTAGAATCTTCATTTCTATATACATATGTAATAACAAAATAGAGATTAATCATAGGGACAAACTTTAATATATGTTATATTTTATATAATGCAACAAGAAACATCCATTATTTCAGCAAAGGAGACTATCACTATGCCATTTAGCAACCTACATATTAAGTTATTAACTACATGTATTCTCACTACTGCTCTACTTTCAACCGCTACTCCTTCTATTTCTGCTGCCACTAAGCCTATTGAAGTCGTAACTGCAACAGGAGTCGTTCCAACCGATGTCCCTCCTTATATGTTCAAAGGAACAGTAATGGTATCTTTACAAACGATTCAACAGATTCAACCTTCTGACATTCGCTTAACTTGGGATCAGGCGAAGCAGACAGCTACACTTTACTATACCGATAACGCTCAATCTCCATTACAGTTCCAAGTCGGAAGTACTTATGTTAAGGTCGATGGTAAACATGTAACCCTTGCTCAACCTGTGATCATCCACAACAAGCGTGTTATGGTTCCTTTACGTGCTATTAGTCAATTGATGGGATTGTCTGTACAGTGGGATCCTAAGCAAAATCGTATGGTTATTGGCAATACGGATCATCTATCTTCATCTGTTACGTCTACAGATTCTCTCGCGCAACAATTAGCCGTAGCACGTAGACACACACTGAATCTCAAGCAAGTTATGGTTCCACCTGAATTGCCTAGCATGGGACTGATGACAGTTACTTCTTATTTTCCTATAGGTGTATCCAATCGATATTTCCAAGATAATGGTGGACGAATTATTTATTATGAAGTTCGCAATAACCAGGCACAACAACTCTGGGCTGCGACATATGATGATAATAAGCCAGCGATTAATAAAGGTCTTTTATTCTTGCCTTACCAGATTACTAAAGAAGTCGGGACAAGACCTGTGGTATCGACACCTTTAGCTTATTACAAGGTCAATGCTTCTGTAGATAATCTATTCTACGGGTTGATCGATATCAATGGAAACCAACAAGAGATCGGACGAGTAGATGCTTCTTCGGCAAAACAAGCTTTACCCGTTATAGAGCAAGAATCAACTGATTTAAAATAATCAGCTTTGCTTATGATATGCTAACTCTTAGCACTTCTCTAGCAATCCAACTGTAACCAAACACAAAAAAAGCCGTCGCTCTTATAAGCGCAGCTTTTCTTTTTACCTTCTCAGTGATACATGAAATCTCTCTATATTGCCTATCTTAATCTTCTATATTCAATCTTCCACTTCATCCCTTACCCATATCCGAAAGCCATTACCTTCCGCTTGAGCTTCTTCCAATACACTCAGCACCTGATCGGCTTTGTCACCTAGACGTTGACGGCTTACACCATAGTTCAGCCACTCCATTTGTAATGGCAATTCGATCATACCTGTTAAGCAATCCCATAGTGCATCTAGATTTTTCCCATAAAATTCAGGCAATTCTAGCTTCTGCTGTAAAGTCTCATGTAATTCGGCGATTGTATGAAAGTCTTCGCCATTGATCGTTACCATTTTCATTATTATCTCATCCTTTACATCTTAAAGTGCTATTCATAGCGATATGCCAGAAGCAATTATCTGCTCTGGCATACGCGTATGAACAACGTTTATGTTCTACATTTTGGTAAATGAAGCATAGTGATCTGTTGTTTTGTACACTAGACCGTCGTTAGAGTACAAGATACGATCGGAGTTGCGGAAGCCGGAAGTGTAGTTAATATCTGCCTCACGCCATGTGCGTCCACTTGCTGTTGGAAGTAATCCTTCGCGGTTGCTGAATACATCTCCACCAATACTTTTACCCGGAGCTACATCTGCCAAGTTTCCTTTAGAAGACACCCATCCAAGCGCTGATGCTTGAGATTTCGTAATAAAGTTACAAGGCAATGTCTTGTTCGCTTTGATGTAATTCGATACACCTGTAAATGTGTTGATAATCGTACAAGTCGCTGCTGAAGCTTTTTCTGGCTGCGCAACAGGTGTTACTTGTGAACCGGTAAAGAAGACAACCGTTAACATCAATGCAAGTAGTGCTGTGGACAAAAATCTTTTCATTTTCCAGCCTCCTATGTAGCTTGTATTGGATGAACGTTGTTAACTTATAACGTCCTATGCACATTATAGGTAACAAGCATTCTCTTTACCATTTATATCACACAAGTTTGTTTAAAATTTTAAAATTAATCGCTTTATTTGTAAATATTTCTAAATATAACGTAAAATGAGAGTAAAAAGGACGTATTATGTACTACCTATTAGCTATATACGTATCATTTATATTAATATACACACTCTTTTTAATTTTACCATATTAATCCATAGAAATCTGAGATTCTCTAATTGGTTCTAGGTATGCCTTCTATATAGATAAGGATATAAAAATAGCTACCTCTTCACTTCATGTAAAGAGATAGCTTGATGTGCGTTTACAATTTTAACAAATCTTCGCGAATCGGAGTAAATACATCTAGCAGAGCAGAATCTTCTTCCAGTGCTACAACTCCATGACTGGCATGAGGCGGAATATTGATAGACTGTCCTTGAGTAAGTGTTGTCTGCTGATTATCGATCGTGAATGTAAATGAACCCCGTAGACAATAACTCATCTGCTGATGAGGATGGTGATGCTGGTATCCTTCTGCTCCTTTGGCAAAGTGAACTTCCATCATCATTAAGCCTGCATTGGCATTGAGAATACAGCGTTTCACCCCTGGTTCTGCATCTTCCCATACACCTAGATTGCTCATATCGATTCTGCCTCCTTTTGGCGATTAAGCAGTATACATTCTATTATCATCATGCCTTTACTGCTTCGTGTGCATCTGTACGTTTCCATTTGCGATAATTGCCCATAATAATCAATAACAGAATTAAAAAGGCTACCGCATAACTAGCGATCAACATTAAAGACACTTGAATCGGTGCACGATCCATCGTATAGCCGATCAATACAGGGAATACTGCATTACCGAAGCCTGCAAATCCTGTAATCAGACTGGTAACAGTACGCGCCATACCGGGTAGTGTATGATTGGCATAGACCATTGTGATCGAATAGACACCCGACATCGTAAATCCTAACAATGGCACTAACAGATACCCTGCCCATTCTTGACGGAATACAAGGAAGGCTAGCAGAACCAATAGACTAAGCGACATACTAATCAATAGAAAACGACTGTAATTCACACGACGAATAATCCAACTGGTTGCAAGTCGTCCAACGACCATCGCTCCCCAGAATGCACCAATACTGATCGAAGCATAATATTCCGAACTACCGAAATACGTAATAAAGATAGATGATAAGAAATTATTGAGACTGCCTTCAATTCCACAATACACAAAAATCATCAGCAAAAATATGCTTAATAATACTATTTTATGTCTGCCTGTTACCATAGCAGAAGGTGCAACTTCTACCGCATCGACAGCTTGATGAGCTGAGGACTCTTCTTCACCAGAGTATTGAATCCGCATCCATACGATCCCCATCACAAGCGAGATCAATCCTGTTACTGCAAATACCCATTGCCAGTGCCCGAGTGCGATAAAACCGCTTGCAAAAACAGGCATCCCTAACGCTCCCAGACCAAACGACACTTCCAAATAACTCATCGTTACTGCTCTACGACTTACAAATCGCTCCATAACTAGCGCAGCGACTACAACTTCAATTGCAGATACACTTAGACTGTTAAAAAAGTTCAAGACTGTAATCCACGAATACTGCGGTAATGTTAGCATCATCCCCTGCGTTATAGCGATAACAAGAGCAGAACTTGCCAGCGTTACCTTTTCACCAAAACGGTGCATCATATAAGCAGACAATGGAACTCCGATCAGGAATCCGATTGAACCGATGAATACCAGTGTTCCACCTTCAGTATAACTTAGATTGTAATGCCCGAGTAACTGCGGCATGATCGCTCCAATCGTAGTGACGACTAATCCTGCTAGAAAATACATCAGATATGAAGCAAACGCAAACTTTCTCATATTCCCAACCTTCCTTGCACTTACGCAACCATCTTTATTTACTGGATAAAAAAATACTTGTTGATCTCTACATTCTTATATCCTATCTTTCCTACCCTATCAGAAAATGTCGAATAATGAAAGCAAAAAAGCCTACTTTCACCAAATCAATGGTAAAAGTAGGCTTTTGTTTGTACTATAAAAAATCGTATGATTATATACTCACTTCTATATTATACCGTTACTACAGTACATCACTACAAAAATACTATAGTATGCATCACTAAAAGTGTCATATATTCAGATACGGTTTTATTAATTTTTCAATTTAGCTTTGTATGCTTTGGAGTATTGATCGGCAGCGATAATAGCATCTTTGACATCATCGGCGGTCACAGGGAACGGAAGATTATGAGCAGTCTCATCTGCTTTGGTAGCTGCTTCTGCTACACGATAAAGATCTTCATCTGTTGCATCTTGTAAATGTAGATCTTCTAATGTAACAGGTAATTCCAAGCTGATATAGAAAGAAATATAACGCTCGATTTCTTCAATAGAACGTTTTTCAAGTGCCAGTTGCGACAATGTACCAAAAGCGACTTTTTCACCATGTGTCATATGATGAATCTCTCCATCTAATACAGTGAATCCGTTATGGATCGCATGTGCCGCGGCTAGACCACCACTTTCGAATCCTAGTCCACTTAGTAGCGTATTCGCTTCTACAACTGATTCAAGCGCAGGTGTAACCACTTTGCGTTTGACCGATTCATAAGCAAGTACACCATAATCGAACAATACTTCTTCACATTTACGGGCAATCGCTTCAGCCGCAATCGTAGTCAGACCGCCCGCCATGGTTGTTGCACGCGCTTCGATAACTGCTCTTGCTTCTACCCATGTTGCCAGAGCATCTGCTATACCTGACGACAAGAAGCGTGGCGGTGCCCCTGCAATCGTTTTGGTATCGACAAGAATCAAGTCAGGATTTTTATTGTAAAATTTATAACTTTCGAATACACCTTCATCTGAGTAAATAACAGAAAGTGCACTGGTTGGCGCATCTGTAGAAGCAGTTGTCGGGATAATCACACTATATCCACCCAACTGATCGCTAACTGCTTTGGCTGTATCTAACGTTTTACCGCCACCTACACCAACCACGATAGTGGCTTGACCTTCTTTACCCAGTCCAGCTAGGCGATTGATCTCATTGGTTGAAGCTTCACCGTTAAATACGGCTTTGGTGTACTGTACACCCGCTTTGTCCAAGCTTTCTAATACCCGGTTACCTGCAATATCCCAGACAATATCATCGGCAATTACCAATGCTTTGCCATCGCTAATTCCTTTTACATATTCTCCTGCTTTATCAGTAACATCTCTACCCTGTACGTATTTTCCCGGGCTGATAAATATGCGTTCTGTCATGAAGATCTTCCCCTTCCAATATATCCATATTTGGTCGAATCGATCCTATTACTCCGCTATGTACCTGATGTGTGTACTTCCTTTTGTATTGCAAATCCTATTTATTCATTACAGTATTGATTAGGAAACGGCAATGCGGATCAATAGTCTCTTCTTATAATTTCACCAAAACTGACCTTTATGAACACTAAGCAGGTTAGCTTTTTCCTTTTCATAGGGTAAATTATTAATTGATCATGATGTTAATAAGGTGTAATCAAATATCTATAATTCTGCTAACAGCGAATCATATTTTATTTTGTTCGCCTTTTTTACGAACAAAGTATTGCATCTTTACAAGTTATACCATATAATAAGAACATAAGTTCTTATACTAGGTGGTGATATGAATGGCTGTATTTTTATCCGAAGAAGAACGCTCTCTGGTAAAAAGCTATCTGTTGCTTGTTTATATTCAAAAGAAATTTGATCGTGATGCTAAGTCGTTAGAAGAAAGCAATCAACTACCGTCGGCTGGATTATATATGGAAGTGATTCGTAGCGGTATGGACCGCACTAATCTATTGTTGTCAGAAGTTCGTCGTGATCTACGTAGCCATAATTTGCGATTGTACGAGATTGATCAATCGGCTACTCATGTTGAAGCTCAGATTCTGTGCAGTGGTCATCATGGTACTTTTCAATTAGGCATCACCGAGTTTCATCAAGAAGCGAACGAACGGATGCGTGCTTATCTGGGATTGTCTCCTGTTCCAGCTGTTCATACACCTTCGTCTTATGAAGATCAGGGTTCTCCACATCCTGCAACCGTGTCTAACAATACCAAGTTACGCGAACCTTCTCGTTACTCTGGTTATCGTCCTTATCGTACAGGTACTCTTGGTTAATTACAGTTGTTCTAGGGGTTAACAGATAGATATGACCTAGATTCAATCCTAATCATTGTTAGTGAAACCACACATTTCGCTATACTATATTTTCATTCAACTCCTTGAATGGCTTTTATATAATAAAAGCATCTATGATCTGTCTGCTATTTAGACGATCAATAGATGCTTTTTTTTGTGCAATTGTGCATTACTTTTCTATAGAACTTTGGATCACTCTCTGTAGAGCTTTAGATCAATCTCTCAAGTTCTTATTTTAATTACGATCATTTTGGTTATAGATAGATCCTAATTATGATATCGTTCGCGTGCTATTTAGCCTCACATACATGCTATATAGTATTTACAAGTATAAAGCTTTATTCCTCAGATGCTGGATGTACTGTATCTTCCATTTCATCTAAAGGGCTTCGACGCTCTTCTTTGGAAGGTTGGTAGATATAGCTACGGCTTAATTTCACTACATTACGATTCGGGCGACGAATCAATACCTGTTCATCATCCCATGCTACTACAATACCACGAATATCATTTTCTCGAATATCGTCACGAACGACACGGACTTTCTCACCGGATACCCGATATGCATCTAATTCATCATCTGTAATCATCATGTCACCCTCTTTTCTATTGTATTTATGTGTACAAAAAAAGACCTAAATGAAATCCCATTTAGGTCTGATAATTTGTTGAAATGTCTGTAGATTCTAGTTGACTGTAACGACAAAGGATTTTCCTAAAGCGGATTAACGCTGTGCAGGTTCTTTGGTATCATTTTTCTCGAACCAGAAATCAAGCACTTTAGCTGACATCACACGTTGTTCTACATATTCTACTTGATGAGCTGAAAATTCTTGCTCCCAAGCAAAATCCAGGTCTTTACACAATCCTACAATGGTCAATAGTTCTGACCAGGCAACATAGCGTTTATACCAAAAGAACTGAGGATGTTCAATCATATAGGGATACAGGTCATCAAATTCAGTGTGCTTACAATCCAAAGCACGCTCGAAGTGAATTTTTGCATCGGCTAGTTTTTTGATGAAGAACTCTTCAGTAATCGGTTCTTTCCCCATTGGTCTGCCTCCCCTCGATAACATATCTTTATTATAAGACAAATATACCCCATTTGGAAAGAGATTGCTCATATTTTCAACAAAAGGTTAAAGATATTTGTAAATGTAGTGACAGATGTGTAGATCGTTCACTTCATAATCATCTGTTGATTACTATGAGTTGCGTCTATACAACCAAACAAGAATATGGGTTATATTGTAACATATCGGAATCTTCTTTACCGAATATAAGACTTTGTTGCAACAAATTTTATTCAACTAGAAACTAATTGGTGAAATTGTCTATCTACATCCTAACTACGTCTAGTATACCACTTTGGATCACCCGAATGTAATTTGTCCATCTTGAAGTGAAGTAATTTTGACCAGTGAATCCAGACGAATATTCTGATCACGAATCGCTTGTGCTCCACTTTGGAAACATTTCTCGATTACAATACCTACTCCTACCAACGTTGCACCGGAACGTTCAATAATTCGAATCATTCCACGCGCCGCATCTCCATTAGCAATAATATCATCAATAAATAAAATACGATCATTCTCGGTAACGAATTGACGAGATAGCATAATATCAGTCACTATCCCTTTGGTAAAGGAAGGCACTCGCTCGATCAAAGAATCAGGATCAGCAAGCAAAGTCTTTTTACGGCGTGCAAAAACAAGCGGCACCCCTAATTCAAAAGCTGTTGTAAAAGCGACTGGAATCCCTGAAGACTCAACAGTGACTACTTTGGTCACACCTTCTGTACGATATAAATCTGCAAATTCTTTACCCATACGCATAATCAGTTGTGGATCAACTTGATGATTCAATAGTGCATCTAATTTCAGCACATCGTTAGACATAACCGATCCTTCTGCCAAAATACGTTCTTTTAATTCTTCCATTTTCTCCGACCCCCATCACCGGTATTCTTGTGTTGCCTTACTGTAATCATATCATTTATTGTGTGCTAAGATTGGCTTTTCTATTCTGGTTCATTCGGTAATATAGATACATTCGATACCGACTCTACTGAATTTTCAGGTTGAAATTCAAGGTATAGCTTTTTGAGTTCATTTACAATATGGCTTAATGAATATTGAGTTTTGGCTTTTTCCCAGCCTGTACGCGCCAATTCATACCGATACGAAGGATCATTGATCACTTTCTCTAGCGCATCAGCAAGTAGCACTTCATTTTCGGGTGGAACTAATAATCCATTGACACCATCTTCAATCTGCTCGGCAATTCCGCCAATATCTGTCCCTACCAATGCTAACCAGCACAATGCGGCTTCTGCAAACACAGAACCGAATGCTTCTGCGCGCGAAGGCAGAACAAAGATATCAAAGAAAGGCATAAACTCTTCTGGATGTAATGTATATCCGTAAAAAATCGTTTCTTCATAAATGCCTAACTTTTTCGCTAAGTCTTCAAGATCGGTACGACTCGGGCCATCTCCGATGATATGCAGTACATACGCTTGTCCACGCTGTTTGAGAAGCGCGCAAGCTTCTAGTAAGGTATCTAGCCCTTTGGCAGGAACAAGGCGACATACGGTGATCAGCTGAGCCACTTCATTTTCATGAGCGATTGGCTTGAATCGTTTCTCATCAAATCCATTCGGTAATACTCTAACTTGTTCAGGACGATCTAAAAAAGGCGCTAAGTATTGACGGAACGAATGAGACACCGTCATCAAAATATCTGCTTTATGTTCTAGTTCACGGTACAACGATGTCAAAAATTGATCTTCCAATCCACCACGTTCGATTTTACCATTCAAAATCAGCTCACGTTCATAACTGGAGTGAATCGTCTGTACCAGTGGTGTATCCGGGAATACTTCTTTCATCACCATACCGACCAGTGGATGATGAGAGTGAATCAGATCGTACGGTTTATTCAATCGCATTTTCGCCCACCAGCGATAATCTTTATACGTCTGAATATACTTTTGTACGATAGGGCTTGCACTATAGATCGTCCAGTCAAACGTTTCAAAAACTACATCTTCTTTTCCTTTATTACGAATCCGTTTGGGCAAAGAAAATAATTCCATCTCCCAGCGTGCAGAACTGAACCGTTCCTGCAAATAAGGGATCATGGACGATACGCCCCCTGGCTGTTCAGGAGGAAAAAACAAAGCTTGCAACAATCTCAAAATTGTTCCTCCTTCCTGTATGCTGATAATTATTGATTGTACCATGTATTGAAGTCAACCAACACAATAAAACCGCTCAAATTAGCGAGCGGTTTGGTAAATTTAAGCAGATATCAGTCCATGCTTGACTAGAATGTGATGAATCCCATCTTCGTTGTTAGATAACGTGACCTCATCTGCCGCCGCTTTGACTTCAATTGGAGAATTGTCCATAGCGACTCCGAGTCCAGCATACGTAATCATTGATAGATCATTGAAATAGTTACCAATAGCTATCACTTCGGAAGGAGCAATTCCTTTACTTTCAGCCAGTGCTTGTAGTGAAGCACCTTTGGAAGATTGAGGATGCATCAGATCGACAAAAAACTCTCCACTGCGTAGCATATTGAACTCTGGATTCCACGTACTCCATTCTGCATACGCTTGATCTAACTGCTCAATCGAAGCAAAAGCACTTAGCTTGAGCACAGGTTCTGTAAATTCGCTCCATGGTGGCAACACTTGAGGTGTCATCAGAAAGTTATCATACATTTTGCCAGCATCTGCTTGTAATTGATCTATAGAATCCACGTATAAGCCAAACGCAGTATTGATATCAAAATGGATATGATGTTGCTGGCAGTACTGGATATAGGGATCAAGCCCTTGCGCAGCTAACGGAAATTGATGCACAATCTCTCGCGTACCTGCATGAACAGTTGCTGCCCCATTGTGGACAATCACATAACCATCCTCGTGTAATCCTAACTGTTCCATGTACGGAATCGAGTTAATCGGTGTTCTCCCTGTGCAAAATACGATCTCTACCCCCTGCGCGGCGACTTGCTTGATCGATGCTGCGGTCTGTGGCGAAATCTCATGCTGATCATTTAAAAGAGTTCCATCCATATCGAGTGCAATTAAACGGTATGTCATTGTTCACCTGTCCTTACATTTATTATTCAGTTCCTCGCCCAATCTGAACCAGTTCTTCAGCAGTCAATTCGCGGTATTCTCCAGTTGGCAAAATTGGATCTAGTTGCAAAGCACCCATAGAGACACGCTTGAGGAAGGTTACTTTTTTGCCTACAGATTCAAACATCCGTTTTACTTGATGGAATTTGCCTTCCGATATGGTGAGACGAATCTGGGACATGGTTCCTTCTGGACTTGGCGTATGAGCAAGAATCTGTAATTCAGCAGGCAATGTCACATATCCATCTTCTAGTGTAACGCCTTTGCTGAATTGAACGATATCGTCTTCGGTGACTTCTCCAAGTACATCGGCTTCGTATGTTTTGGGTACATGTTTGCGTGGTGATAACAGTTCATGTGCTAATCGACCATCATTGGTAATCAGTAGCAATCCTTCGGTGTCTTTATCCAACCTACCTACAGGGAACGGTTCAAATACCTGATATTCGATATCCAATAGATCCACCACCGTAGAATCATGACGATCTTCAGTAGCTGAGATCACCCCTTGCGGTTTGTTCATCAGCAAATAAATATATTCCCGGTAATTCACCTGTTCGCCGTCAAATTCTAACTTTTCTTGATAAGGATCGATCTGTAGTCCGCTGTCTTTGATAACTTCATCATTGACTTTGATTCGTCCTTGCTTGGCTGCACGTTTGAGTTCGCTTCGTGTACCGTAACCTAGATTTCCTAATATTTTATCGACGCGTTGTTTTTTGACTGTTTTCTTCATAACCTTTATGTCCATCTCCATCCTGCTGGATATTCATTTTTAAGCATACCATCTAGCCATTTGCCCCATCCGACGGAATAACCGTCTATACATACCAGTACGTATCCTTTGGGCAAAGTATCTGCATTCCGTTCTACTCGCTCGGCATCTATCGTTAATGTTTCTCCTTTTAAATAAGAAATCGCTTCGGCTGAATGAGATTGCAGTTGAATACAGCGCTTCGCTTCTAAAGGTTGCAATGCGGTAGCAAGCGCATGCGATGGGGTGAAACGTCCATTCTTTATCGTACCTACAAACCAACCCGGGCGTACCACTTTAAGACCTTTGAGTTGCTCTTCTGTAATCGGAGATTGATAGATACGTCCACCGAAATGAATCCAGTTCTGCGACCATTCCAATTGTAGTTCACGTGCTGTAAATTCTTCGATCACTTCAATCATAGATAAAGATTCATGCTGATCGGCAGATGGAGCTTTGCTATCCGAACGACGTTCTTTACCTTTTTTACCTGAACGGCGGTCGCTTTTCCAATCTTGTTGCTCTTTAGCAGATTGGCGTTTATCTGCACGTTTGGGTTTGTCAGTATACGCTTTGGAAAATGTAGATGATTGTGTTACTTGTATCAAATGACTCTCTTCCAACTCTTCTGCTACTCCCTGATGATCCAGTACACAGATATAATGACCTTCTCCTTCAATGCGATGAGGCCATAGTCTAGCGCTTTTGGCAGTCTGTTCTAGTGAAGCTGTTGAGAGCGATTGATACGGAGTATCGCTATCGACATCCAAAGCTGTTCCGCTCAATACTGATGTTCCTGCTTGTAATTCCTGTTCTACTTGATGTGCCCAATCGCTATGACCGGTGGCGAAATGTTCTGCTTGTCGTGGTGTAGTCACTTGAAAGTCAGCATGCTGATCCAAAAATACAGCGATACTGCGCTCATTTTCTTCTGGAGCAAATGTACAGGTCGAGTACACGATTCGTCCGCCCGGAGCTAGCATTTTAGCGACAATATTCAAAATATCTTGTTGCATGATCGCACAGCGTTCGACTGAATGATTCGCCCATTGGCGTGCCATATCTTCATCTTTGCGGAACATGCCTTCACCTGAACAAGGAGCATCGACTAATATTTTATTAAAAAATCCTGCAAACTGCTCTGCGATATGCTCTGGCGTTTCATTCAACACAACTGCGTTACGTACACCGTATAATTCCATATTTTTGGCAAGTGCTTTGGTACGATCTGCGCTGATATCATTGGTCACCAATATTCCTTGACCACGTAGAGCCGCTGCAATCTGTGTAGACTTGCCTCCAGGAGCGGCACATAGATCAAGTACCCGATCCCCCGGCTGTACGTCTAACGCTTCTACAGGAGCCATTGCACTAGGTTCTTGAATATAATAAAGTCCTGCATGGTAATAAGGATGTTTGCCCGGGCGTGTGCCTTCTTCTACATAATATCCGGTAGGACACCATGGGATCGAACGCAACGCAAATGGAGTTATATGTTGAAAATCCTGATCGGTGATTTTGAGTGTATTGATGCGTATACCTGCATGGGGAGATTCTTGGTAGCTGTCTATAAAAGACTGGAATTCATCACCGAGCAAATCTTGCATCCGCTGCACAAATAGCGGCGGGAGTTGCAAAGCCATAATTGGTCGTTCTCCTTTAATTGGGGTGGTTAATAGATACACTTGTCTGAATCGATCCAGACAAACGTCATTTTATTTTACCATAGTTTAAAGCTATCCATAGCAAAAAGCTTGCCATTACGGCAAGCTTGATGTGTATTTAATGTGATTATTTTGCCAAGCGCTTATTTTGCCAAGCGCTAGAGTTCTTTTGATTTTGGGCCTCGTTCGTAGCCCATGCGCATTGGTAGATTCGGTTGAATAGTCTGATACGCTTGAGCTACTTCTTTTTGTAATAACGGATCAGTGATCTCGATATTGAGATCATAGAAATCAAAAGTTTGTTCTTGATAATGTTCTAGTCGCTCGATATACAATCTCACATCTGCCATTAGCTTTTCCATATTTATCCCTAGTGCATGATGTTGATAAGGCAGTAACTTACGATAACTGCTTTTCATCATCTTAATCGCACCAACGATTTTGTTATACGTATGATTCACTGTTCCATTACGGAAGTGAAATAGGGCTACTGCAATTTGTAGCAATCCTTGATATACCGGTTCTCGCTCTTTTTCCAGCCATAACTCTTCCAGCACTTCATGACATTCAAAGTAATCACGATCCCGATTAAAGTAGACCAGATACGCTACATACAGTGGCTCAAAATTGGCTTTCATCTTCTTCTCCACTTACTTTGACAGACTCTGCTCGAAGCATGGCTTTGATATCGCTGGATAATTCTTTGAGCCCTTCAAAGTCATGTTCTTGCCATAATTCATCAAATCTCCTGCGGAAGTCGATCGCTTCTACAATCAGATGGAAGAAATATAGCTTATGGATATCGGTCAGAATCCGATGGACGATACTGGAATCGTCTTCGAAGCTCTTCTGTGCTGACAAAATGTCTTCACGAATACTGGACATTTCATTATCAAGCACCATCGCTGCTTCCGCAGCCGTTTTAAGTCGGCTCCGAATATCATCAGGTAGACTATTGTGGTATTTATAATTTAAAGAGTGTTCAATCGTTGCCCAGAAATTCATAGCCAGTGTACGAATCTGAATTTCAGCAAGCACCATTTTTTGTCCAAAAGCGGTCTGTACCGGATATTCAGCAATCATATGGAAACTACGGTATCCGCTATCTTTGAAATTAGTAATATAATCTTTCTCGTATAACACTGTTAAATCTTTGCGAGAACGTACATACTGGGCAACCCAACGAATATCTTCTACAAATTGGCACATGATACGGATGCCAGCGATATCCTCGATTCCAGTTTCAAGCTGATCCATAGGTACGTCTAGACGTTTGGCTTTATCCAGAATACTCGATATCTTTTTGACACGACCGGTTACAAATTCAATCGGTGCATACTCCTGACGTTTTTTCAGTTCTGCACGCATTGTTTTGAACTTGACCTTTAATTCTTCAACCGCTTGCTCATAGGGAAGCAAGAATAATCCCCAGTCTCTTCCGTCCATCTTCATGCCTCCTCAGTCTATGACCTCTTCCTTGAGTCGAGGGTATATTGGATTAATGATGATCTGCTCCCACTGCCTGGGAAATGTGTGTGAATCCGTCACGTAGCATACGCTCCCGGATATCCATATGTATCTTCCGGGTCACTTCCGGTCCTTCATAGATAAATGAAGTATAGATTTCGACCAGACTTGAACCTGCTCTGATTTTCTCATAAGCATCCTGTCCCGAAAAAATTCCTCCACAACCGATAATAGGCAGTTTACCTTCTGTTTGACGATAGACTTGAGAAATAATCTCTGTCGATCGCTTGGTGAGCGGTCTACCACTTAATCCACCAGCTTCACTTGCATGCTGATGAGTTAATCCATCGCGGGATAATGTGGTATTGGTAGCAATCAGACCCGCTACTCCACTTGCAGCGATCGTATCGACCATATGTTCAAGTTCATTATCATTGACATCCGGTGCAATTTTGACCAGTACAGATTTGGAAATGCCATTTTGCTTCGCCTGGCGCTTCATTTCACCCATTACCAGTCTAAGCAAATCTTTCAATTCATCACCATGTTGCAAGTTACGCAGATCAGGTGTGTTAGGTGAACTGATATTCACTACAAAAAAATCAGCGTATCGATACAATGTGCGAATACAAGTCTCATAATCGCTAGCTGCATCCGCATTTGCAGTGACTTTATTTTTACCGATATTGACTGCTATAGGAATAGGTCTAGAAGATAACGAACGTAATCTTCCCGCCATAGCAGCTGCCCCTTCATTATTGAAGCCCATTCGATTCACAAGCGCTCCATCTGAAGGTAAACGAAACAAACGTGGCAATTCATTACCGGATTGTGCTTTGGGCGTTACTGTTCCGACTTCCATAAATCCAAAGCCTGACGCAGACAATCCTGGAACTGCCTGAGCATTTTTGTCGAGTCCTGCTGCAAGACCAACAGGACTCGGAAATGAAAGTCCAAACAATTCAGTCGTCATATCGGGTGTACTTTTCACTCCATACATCGACTTCATCGCAGCTAATGTGCCTGGTATACGCACCCCCGCGCCCAGACCTCCAATAACCATGTGATGTGCTTTTTCCGGATCCATCCGAAATAACATAGGTTTGAAAACATTGCGGTAAAGCAAGTTACATTCACTCCGTTCCTGGCATTTGCAAAAAGCCTTTATGCATGATTTTGCAGGAATTATTATCTATTAACCTGTAAAATCATTCTCTATACCAGTTTATCCTTTTCGGGGACAAAAGAAAAGCGCTCTTCTCATTTGAAAAGAGCGTCCACTGTGTACATAAACTCAAACGGTATATAATGAATCAATCCAGTCGCTACAAGGAACGATCCTAATTTAACCAGTGATAATGACGTGAAGGATCTGTCTGATCTTGTGTACGTTTTGTCTGGAATCGCACAGAGGGAACAGAAGTGTCTCCTGGCAATACATTACTGGCAATGGTTACTTTTGTTCCTAACGGAATCATATCAAATAATTCCTCTACATCGGCTTGATCCATCCGCACGCATCCTAATGATTCATCTTGACCTACACTATCAGGATCATTGGTACCATGAATAGCATAATTCGTATCCGATAACTGCATACCCCGACTGCCAAATTCTCCATTAGCTTTGCCATTTGGATTCATCACTTTAATCGATACTTGAAAAGTACCCTCGGGCGTTTTACTTCCACCAAGCCCTACTTCATAATTACGTAAAATAATCGATCCGCTAACTATAGCTAAACGATGCTTTTGTTTATCGACAATCACTTCAAGTGGTTTTGTAAAATAAGGATGATTCCCGAGTGTAGATGAGAATGCTTCGTCTCCGATTGTATTGCCGCTATCGTCAGTACTTTGGCTGCCACTGCTCTGTAGCTTCTTTAAAGCGGTAAACGTCTGGTTCATCGTATCCGAATTACCTGCTAACCAATTGCCTGGAAAAGGCGCTTCCAACTGATTCATTTGCTCTGGAAGATTTCCTTTAGCAGTTATATAATTGATCATCGCTGTTCTCATTACAACCAACTGCTCTTGTTGCTGTACCCAAGCCGCCGATTCATTTGGATAATGATCCAATTCTCCGGGTTTACACTGGCATGCTTTGGGATCATACGATTGAAGATCGATCTGTCCGGGCTGATCGGTGGCTGCCATCGTATATAAGACAGGCATATTCGGTGTCCATAATAGCCAATCGTCTTGCTTTTCCATACCTAGTACTGCTGCAACTTGTGGGGCTGTTTTTAACATTTGTTGTCTCATATATTTAGAAACGGCAGACAATGAAGCATTGGTATTATTTAGCGAAGCTTCTGCTGTAAAGCTAAGTGGAGCCGAGTATCCTTTGAACGTATCTGCTGGTTTCTTTTTTGAAGTAGCTGATGCTACTTTGGTCGGTGGCTTGGTGATATGTTGAGAAGAACGATCTGCAAGCGTCTGATCTGTGGCATGAGGAGCTTCTACAGAACGCAACGTAATTAAAAACAGTAACAATATAGCAAACACACTGTATCGCCAACGACGAATTTTGCGATCTCTTTTTTCAGCCATTTCCATAAGCTTGGCTTCGTAATCTTTCAAAATATCCGCAGGCACTTTACTATGTTCAAAAGCTTCATATACATCTCCAGCTTTGTTGTAACAGTAATTAGCTTTACCCATTTGTCCATCGGATTCATATTCTTTGCCAAGCAAATACCAGCCCATTCTGTTGTTGGGGTGCATTTTGACATAACGCTTTAGATAGAGTAGATTTTTCATTTATTACCTCCAGCATGGACACTACGCTCCAATAGTCTATATTGTCTCTATAGTATGTACAGTTTAGGGATAGCTATTTTATATTTAAAATATAATGCAATACTATGTATATCGGCTAATCTGTGTATTTCTTCAAGTTACTTCAAAATGAGATTATAAAAGGCGTTGAGAGACACATTTCGTCTCTGCAACGCCTTTTATCGGACCATGTACTTCTATTCAGTACACTAGTAAAACTTATTCAGCTTGAGCGAAAGGCTCATCAGCAATTTTGATTGAATCTGTAGGACAACCGTCACAAGCATCTTGCAAATCATCAAACATATCGTCTGGAATTGCCATAATACCGCGGTTAGCATCACCTTCATAAATCACTTCAGCCAAACCTTCATCATCATAATCATAAATGTCTGGAGCTGTTGCTCCACAAGCACCACAAGCGATACATGTATCTTTGTCAACCCAACTATATTTCCCCATCTTTATATATGCCTCCTATCGTTACTTACCAGTTGTCTTTTTTTAAGAACTGACACCAGTGTACATATACTCACAATATAATATAAAAGATATATTATTTCAAATGAATAACCAACAATTACCAGTACACAAATTGTAACACACCTGTACTACGAATCCAATTATTGATTAAAATTTAAACAATATAGATCAATATTGAATCATTACTTACTGATTATTCTTCCATGCCTGGCAAAATCATACCATCTTTTTGCAATGAAGTGCCTCTAATTTTGTGATTACGAATCAGGACTGAAGGATCATTGCCTAACATACCTGCTGTTAGTATCGCACTTTCACCAAATTTATCGCGTAACTTATCCATTACTTCATTTAACTGCTCTTTGACCGGCTGACGATTATAATCAAACAAGTCCATTTGCAAAGCAGCTTCTTCTTTGGGCTGTAAATTCTGAAGAGCCACTCCTAATAATCGAACAGGCGCACGATCTCCCCAATGACGATCATATAGTGCACAAGCTTCACGATACACTTCATCCGCCGTTTCTGTAGGAACAGCTAGTGACTTGGAGCGAGTGATTGTTTTCATATCAGGTGTGCGAATCGTAATCTGAATCGTCTGAGCGATTAATTTCTGACGACGCAATCGGCGACATACTTGATCGCTTAGATTAAGCATCACTCTTCTGATATCGTCACGATCTTGAATATCAGCAGGCAATGTTGTAGTATGCCCTATCGACTTACTGACTTCCCGATCAATCTCTACAGGCGAATGATCTATCCCATTTGCCGCTTGCTTGAGCCAGCTTCCCATTACACCAAATCTAGCTGTTAATCTGGCTTCATCTGCTGCTGCAAGTTGCCCTATCGTGCGAATGCCCATATCTACTAATTTGGCAGATGTTTTCCCGCCGATGCCAAACAATTGTCCACATGGCTTATCCCATAATAACTTGGGCATATCCCGTATACGCAATATCGAAATACCTTTAGGTTTTTTCATATCTGAAGCCATTTTTGCTAGTAATTTATTAGGCGCAATTCCTATCGAACAAGGTAAATGTAACTCTTCCCAGATCCGTTGTTGCAACTGTTCCGCAATCTGAGGTGGCGTGCCAAATTGACTTGAACCTGTGATATCCAAGTAGCATTCATCAATTGACGTTGCTTGCAACATCGGTGTGTAACTATACGCAATATTCATGAATGCCATTGAGTATTGTTTGTATAAATAAAAGTCAGGCGAAATTAAGATCAGATTCGGACATTTCTGCAATGCTTCTCTAACCAGCATGCCTGTTTTTACGCCACGCTTTCTCGCTTCGTAAGAAGAGGTAACCACAATTCCTTTGCGCAGTTCAACACTACCTGCGACAGCTGTGGGCTTGCCTTGATATTTTTCCGGTTCTTCTGCTGTATGAACAGAACAATAAAAAGCATTCATATCTACATGCAAAATGACTCTTCCTTTGGCAGGGTAGTAATTGGCATGGTGCCTCAAGCTGATCATCCTCCTTGCCTGTGCAGTCTTTACCCTATGGATTATGCTCTATCAGCCGAATCGCCTACAATAGATATCGTATGATTCTATTATATCGTATCTGTTTCATTTAGCCTATGATATGACGCAAAAATAAGTACAAATGTTCGGAGTTATTGAAATAGACATTGGGATATGGAGAGTCATGTGGATCATTTCAAATCTTTATTCCACTTGGAGATCATGCTAATTCGTGGTGAACGCAATATTACAATTGGCGGAATTGGTTCGATGAGATATTAGATGCTGAAGTTGTATTACAAAAAGCCGCAATGGCGTCTAACGGATCAAAATCGTTATTTGAATATGTAGCTCCTTTTGCGATAAGTCGGGAAAAGGACTTACTATTCTGGGATACACGTCCATCAAATTGTACAGAAGAATACCCGATCTATACTGTTAATACAGATCACTGGAATCATCAGGCGACCTGTCGTTATGTTGCTCACTACGATAGACTTGATCTTCTTGGATACAGAGTACACCAAATGAAAAAACTTTTTTAAATCGGTCATACAGAGTACTAATAACCTGACAGATCGCCAAGCGATTGTCTTTTATTGGAATGACCAAAATATCGCCTGCTTTATATTTTGCTTTTTCAAACATCGTCTAGCTCTTTTTTGCGTTTCTGAATACGTCCACTTATTGGTTCACCTATACCGATAATGACTTCATGATGAGTCTCGCACAATAACCATTGTAGCTTTTTGGAGACGATATAATATTCAGTCATTCCTGTTTGTTCAATTATCCATTGAATCGCATCTACATAAGCTTCATACACCCAATATTGTTTACCACTGTAAAAGCGTTCAGGAGCGAGAAACCAGACTTGTTCGGTGCGATCAATCAGTTTAGCAATCTCTCGGTACCCTTCTGCCCCTACCTGATAACTTACATACGGTTCTTGCAAATGATTGTATCCTCGCATTAATGCAGATTCGCTTCCTGCATGTGAAGACGTGATAAATCTTTGTGTGATTGTTGAAAGTATAGATGACCACTGCATTTTACCTACTTCGTGAAAGCGAGGAGCTGGAATACGATAGTGTTGTACGAGGTGTTCTATTTCATCCCTTGTACTAGCATAATGTTGACCAGACATATATACTGACCTCCTTATCCAATACGAATCAAATCTTCAAACTGATTGTTAGCGATTGCCTGTTCAGTTCGTAACAAAGCAAATTCAATATTTTGCTGTGTTCGTCCTATTTTCAAATGATATACGCCTGACTCAACCGTTATATATTGTCCACTGTCCCCATCTTCTGGTTCTAGCTCGCCCCCTGTCACATTTTCTGCTGCTCCTGCATACAATTGACCCGAAGGAAAATTGATCCATAATTGAACTACGGGTTGCTCGATCTCATCTACCTGTTGCATAGTATATAATCCATCTGCGCCTACATTGAGAAAAGCAATATTCCCTAGATTCACTTCTAACAATTCATCTTCAGGAATAGACCACCAATCTGATGTGTCTTCCAATCGATGCTTCAGTGCTTGCAGATCATAAATACAAAGTGTTGCTGTATCTGTCATCACTTGAATTTGGTTAGGCATTGGATCGTTCCTCCTTAATTATACTCATTTCATCATGTGCACATCTGATCCTGATTACAATCTCATCTCTTCCAGTATTCTTATGATTATTTACAATTCAATCCACTGTTCTTCTGTAGAAATACTCGTTTGGATGATATCAATCATTCGCCGTACAGGTGCATCATGTCGATGAAATAAACAATAAATATACACTTCACCTTCGGCTATAGATTCGATTGCTAGATCAGCCTGCTCCACTTGAATCTGTGCCACATCTGGCCAATCTGTATTAGAAGGATCTTTGATAACTAATCCAGCTTCTACCTGCTCAATCACCATATCACCTAGATCTAACGTAACCAAAGCTTGGCTCAACTGCTCGATTAACTGCCTGGCTTGCTGTTCTTTACTTATGCCCTCTTCTTCTATACATTGAATACCGTATTCCCAACCCACGATGACTCACCTCATAAATTTCCGAAAATAATAATCTCATCTGCCCATTCTAATTGAATCTCTAACCAGGTAACCAGCGAGCGGATAAATGCTTTGAGCTCACGATCTTTGGTCTGATAAGCTTTCATTTCTGCTAATATATTAGTCCAGAGCGCTTTGGCTATCGGATTAAAACCAGATGTATCAAAGTAACCATACCGATCATTGGTCACTGGATCAACAATAGGATAATGCTTTTTCAAATAAGGAATCAAATAATCAAAATCACCGGCATAAATAAAAACAGAATCGGCTTGAATCTGATCCCACTTCTCACCATAACGTGCAGGCAATAATTCATATCCTAGTAGTCCGTCAGCTTTACTATACTTATACGTAATCGTTCTCATTTGTTCATCCTCATTTCCTATTGAATGACATCTGTTCACAATTTAGGTTTGATTCGAAGATAGAAATGGATACATATACGACTTCATGATTTCGTTGGCTTGTTCTTGAGACGGTGGCTGTACATAAGGTTGTTCTTGTTCCAACCGTTTTACTTTTTGTTCAACAAATGCTTCATTCACCAGTGACGTTTTATTGTAAAAAGAAGCTTCAAGCTCAGCCATATCGCTTGCTTTCATCATTTTATAAAGTAGACTATTGAGCGAATCGCTACCAGCATACAATAATGAATCTGTTTCCTCACAAGAAAATTTCAAGTACAACATCGCTTTTTGAAAAGCAATAATCTCGGCTTGATTCACCTCTATCGCTCGTAAGCGTCCATCTCGATGATCATTTTGCTCTCTAAGAAATTCATTCATTTTGTACTCCTCCACTCTTATTGCCTTCTTGCCATCAATTACTTGCTATCCAGTTGAATAATCCATTCCAGAGTACGATGCTTACCTTGACCCAATACATTCTTACTTTGCTCTAAATAGCATAAAAGCTGTTTTTTCATTTCAATAGGAAGTTCTGCTCGAAATTGAGAATTTGCTTTGGTGATCCAACTGTCTAGTAAATGATTCACTGTATGCTCTACTATTCTATGCTCGGTTTGGACTAATATTCGCAATAAACTATCTAAACTTTGCCAGGAGTCAAAAGCAAACAGAATACGAAGAGCATTGCGCGAAATATGGGACAATGGACAATTTAGCACCAGTTGGATCAATCGTTCTCGATCTAACATATACGTGTATTGGATAAGCGTCTGTTTCGCTATTTTGGATACGCCGGGTTGCGGATCTACTAAAGCTTGAGAGAAAACATCTATATAAGCGGTAGGCTTTAATTTACCCAAAGCTGTCAACACAGCTTTACGTACTTTAATCTGTGTATGATCTTTGTATTCAGCTATAACTTCAGCATCTTCTGCTGTCCCCGTCTCTCCTAATCCAACGATTGCGACAGCCAGAGAGGACTCATTTCCATTCCATATCTGATCCAAATAATATTCGACATAGGGTATTGGTTTGATTTTGGGCAAATGACGACGTGCTGTCTCGCGAATCGTCAGATTATGACTCATCAGACCATCAATTAACGCAGTCTCGGCTTGCATTGGAAAATGATAACTTAGTATATCCAACGCCAGACGACGCAACGCCGGGAAATGATCGGCTAACATCATATACACGATATCCAGCCATTGATTCGATATCTTCTCAGACGACTTTTCTACTTCGATCGCTTGATCAATTTGACGAGCAGCCCATAGACGAATCGCTAAAGCATGATCTTGTAAAGCAGAAGTGAATAAAGCATATCGATCTGCCGCTTCTGTTTTCAACATCATGTTGTAGCAAAACTGACGAATATAGACATCTGTCGAATGCATATAATGTTCCAAAGCAGACCGAGCTTCAGGTTGCGCAATAAGCTGTTGAATCTGTGTATTCAACAATTCATGATGCTCTTTGCCACGCCCTACTAATCGCTGTACTAACCAGATCGACTGAATAAAGTATTCAGTATTACGAATATGTATTTTTTGTTTCAATGCACGATAAGCTTTGAATCGAATAGGAGATACCCAATCATTTAATCGAATCAGCAACCATGGAATTTCTGATCCATTTTGAAATTGGCTTAATCGTTGTACTGCCACTTCACGCACATATCCATCCCAATGAAAGCTAGCCATAATGATCTGAATAGGATGAATATCGTTAGACCAATGCAATACTGTCTCTGGGCGCAGCTCAATCCATGCTTTGCCACGTTGTTGATAATGAAAAGGAAGTGTTTCGCGACAGCGTTCACTTAACCAGATCAATTCACTCACAGGGCATTGTAGTAACAGATCACTAATTGCATTTTCAGCAGCTCTCACGATGTCAGCTCGTTCTGAAAATAAAAAAGATTTGAGATACGGAATAGCAGCTAACTGTCCACTTTCTTTAATTTGGACAAGGAGGTCGACCGATTCTTGCTCATACAATTGATCTAATAAATACTCTACATGAATAGACATACGCCTACTCTTTTTGATGCCACTCATATATTCACCTTCCTATTTTTCTGCGTTCTATGTTTGAGTCTGATATTCAGAAATCATAAAAAGATCGTGATACAACAATCTCTGACCCATAGATCATCGTAGCAAGCTCCTTTCATTACATGATTATCAGCTTATACATGGTCAACAGTACACTGATCCAATTGTACCCATAAGTTCTGTTCATCGTACCCGCTCACTCTACCTACTATTACAATCCCTATTCCAAGCGGAAGTCCTTCAATTTCTTCAGGTAACATCGCTCGATCTGCAATAGCATACGTATGCTCATCTAACTGAATAATACATCCTTGCGGATAGAACATGCGTAATACTCCTGTTACTGAATCACCGGGTAGATACCGTTGTTTGTAATAATCCCACTGTTTGCGATATTTGGAGATCGCTGATTCCCAGGCAATTTCAAATTCAACCACAACGATCTTTTCATCAGATTCGTATTCAACTTCTGTTTCAGCGAGCATAAAATCAGGAGCAATAGACACTTTGGAATCTGTGTCTGTCACTACAATTTGGCGATAAGCAATCTGTTGATCATCCACTTCAAAATAATATATTTCGTCTTCAAAAAATGATTTGATATACTCCACAAATCTATCCTCCTTATTCCAAGTACTCCATGCAGTCCTGTAACGTATTTTGCATATCTGGATCAGTCGTGTGACGTGAGATATTTTCAAATACAGGTAGAGCTTGCTTTAGAAGGAGATAACTGTAGACATAATAATTGAAAAAGACTTCTGAATCATATCCACGAGGTTCTTCATTTTCCCACTCTAATTCATCGTCTTGATCATCTTGATCCCAAAGATACACTTCTTCTAATAAAAGAGGCATCGGCTCCAATGTCTGCTCCGTATCTTCCAACTGTTCATGTTCAGAAAGAGCTTCTATCACTCCTGCATACAAATCGATCTCTACTACACTGACTTCATCTGGCGATTGAAGAGATAATTCTTTTAGCAAAAAGAATAGTATCCATGGGGTGACCTGCCATAATGTCAATTGATGTTCTACGATATTGGACAGACCACTATAATTTCTTTTAGCGATCATTTGAGGGACTTCTGTGGCTCTCCCATAAGGCGTAGTGATCCGATTCCACGGAATGTCTTGAATCGTTAATTGATCCAAAGAAACTGTCATTTGACCTCTCCTTTCTCCACTTGCTTCATCTGTGTATAGAATTGTAGATATTTGTGATCAAATCCTTGAAAAGCACGTGCTCCCCCGAATTGATGCGCTTGTTCAAACCATGTATATGCGTCGGACATAGCACCTGTTTCATAACAAGTTATACCGACATTAATTTTGGCTGAAGTATGTCTGGGATTATCTTTTACCGCTTCTACAGCAATCAACGCCCATTCGTGAGCCTGTTGATAATCTTGGCGATCCATATAGATGCTCATTTTACAAGAAGCAATCCATTCAGTAAGATCCCAATGCACTATAGGCTCTGGAAGCAACTCCCAAGCCTCTGTATATTTGTCTAACGCTTGCTCCCATTTGTGATCTTGATGCAACCGATTTCCTTGTTCTACAATAAACACAATTTGATCAGATAGCGGTTGATTATAATCTTCTAAATTAGGCACATTTCAGCCTCCTTTATACCTTACCTATCAATATTCATTCGAAGTTCTTCATCTTAAATCTGCTGTCACTTTCAACTCAACTTATGATTTGAATTCGGCTTTGATTCCGCCACAGAAGAAACTTCCTGACATCCCTTGTGCTGCTTCAATATCAACCACCATTAATGTCTCATCATAACGAAAATCCATTTCAGCAATTTCATTTTTTTCTACATCCGGTGCAGAAAATTCAATCTCTGTCGCTTCTAAAAACGTAAGCTTGATTGTATGATCTGCAAAAGGTTCTGCCAATTGAACATCTAACTCTACCTGATCTTTGCCAATATGATGATCGGTAATGATTCCATGTTCAAAATCAGGGAAATGACCTAATTTTGCAATAATATCTTTGCTACCTACAATCGATACCGTTGGCGAGAATGCTAATTGAATCACAATTTGGTCGCTCCATTCTAGCGGCTCATCTGTTGAAATGTATAATTGAATATGCTCTGCTGTTAATTCACGTACACTTGCCACAACATAATCACCCGCAGATACCATCACTACATCGTGTGGATCAAAAGGTAGTGGTTGTTCAGACGTATAATAAAGTGTGAATACCTTGTTATTTTGTTCAACTTTTTGAATATGTAATTGCATGTTGTAATGCCTCCTAGTAAACTAAATAAAATCAAAATTATCGTATCCCTTACATGAGTCAGGTGATATAATAATAAATTATACTAAAAAACAATGCTTTATTGACACCCCACTTCACAAATGATTAACGAAACACTAAAAAACAAGTATTCATTTTTTTGCACAAATGAAGGAGGACTCCCCATTATGTCAAAGTCCATATCGATTTTCGACACTACGCTTCGTGATGGTACTCAAGGTGAAGGGATCAGCTTGTCCGCAGATGACAAACTCAAAATTGCCAAAAAACTTGATGAGCTTGGTGTTCATTATATTGAAGGCGGTATTCCAGGCAGTAATGGTAAAGACATCGAGTTTTTCAAACGAGTACAAACACTTGGACTGAACGCCAAAATCACAGCATTTGGTAGTACACGTCGCAAGGGGAGTATTGCCCATCAGGACGATAATCTCAAACGGATGATTGAATCAGGTGCACAAGCGGCTACATTGGTCGGCAAATCTTGGGATTTCCATGTGCATACTGCACTTCAGACGACACTCGAAGAAAATCTAGCGATGATAGCAGACTCGATCTCCTACATGAAGCAACAAGGCATGGAACTGATTTTTGATGCCGAGCATTTTTTTGATGGATACAAAAACAATCCTGAATATGCTGTATCCGTATTGCGCACCGCGCGTGAAGCTGGTGCTGATTGGTTGACTATGTGCGATACCAATGGTGGTACACTTCCTCATGAAATTTATGAAATCGTATCCAGATTAAATCTTGAACTAGGCGGCGCTCCTCTAGGAATTCATACACATAACGATTGCGAACTAGCTGTAGCTAATACATTAAGCGCTGTTCAAGCCGGAGCAAGACAGATTCAAGGTACGATGAATGGATATGGTGAGCGTTGTGGTAATGCTAATCTGTGTTCGATCTTACCAACATTACAGTTGAAAATGGATTACACCTGTATCAGCAATGATCAATTGTCTCAACTTACCAACACCGCACGATATGTCAGTGAGATTGCGAATGTGCATATGCCTGTAAATCAGCCTTATGTAGGTAATGCTGCATTTGCTCACAAAGGTGGCATTCATGTTTCCGCTATTTTGCGTGATTCTAGAACGTATGAGCATATCGAACCTGAGAAAATCGGTAACAAACAACGTATTCTCGTCTCTGAATTAGCAGGTCAAAGCAATATCCTTTCCAAAGCAAAAGAAATGGATCTAATCCTTGACCCTGAAAATGAAAACACCAAACAGATCATCGGTAAAATCAAAGATCTGGAACATCAAGGATATCAATTTGAAGGTGCAGATGCTTCTCTTGAATTGCTGTTGCGTGAAGCTAATGGTGAGATCAAAGAGTTATTTGTTTTTGAATCTTTCAAAATGTTAGTTGAAAAAAATGCGGGATCTGCTGTTGTGTCTGAAGCTTTTGTCAAACTCAGAATCGGCGGAGAAAGTATCTATACAGCCGCAGAAGGTAATGGACCTGTGAATGCACTGGATAATGCACTTCGTAAAGCATTGGTCGAACATTATCCGAATTTGCGTGAAATGCATCTATCCGATTATAAAGTTCGTGTATTGGATGAAGCCGACGCAACCGCTTCTAAAGTTCGTGTATTGATCGAGTCGCAGAATTTGAGCAACACATGGAGTACGGTCGGTGTATCTGCTAACGTTATCGAAGCCAGTTGGGAAGCATTGGTAGACAGTATTCGTTATGCATTGATTGGTCAAGCTTTACCGGATCAGAGTGTCTCGAATGGCCCTTCTGTTCATGGGATCGTTAATCATTAATTATGAATGTACGTATCTTCAAGATAACTTCGCACTGTAATGCTTCATAGCGTTACAAGACGTTATTAAAGGCTCTCATTATGATGAGCTACTATGTCGTATGCCTGTAATCGATATCTGTATTTAGAATTTATAATTTGTATAATTTATATCAAAATAAGGTTCTGGATCGTATATCTTTTTGAGATATGCTTCTAGAACCTTATTTTATGACATCCTTCTAATGATAATGACTATACACAACACAATAAAAAAAGTGACTCCCCATAGCGTATGGAGAGTCTAATAAAGAGAGGGGTAAATACAATGGCAGACCTGCTGTGCACTGATAGAGAAACTACCATTTTTATTCGTCCAACAGCCCTACAGCTACTGACCGACCATATGAATAGCTCTCTATCCTCAGAAGTCTGCGGGGTCTTGCTCGGTAGAAAAGCAGCGGGCGGTATGCGCATCGAATCCTATCGGAAGTTACGCAACGTTGCACCTGACCCGCTGCACCACTTCCTTTTTGACCCTATTGAATGGGTTCAATGTTGTTATCAAGAGTCTGATCTGATCGGCATTTTCCACTCTCACCCTTTGTCAGCTCCAATTCCTTCGTCAACCGATCTTCATCAATTACAGTCATTTGGTGCTTTGACTCCTATCTATCTGATAGGATCACCCTCTACTTCCTGGGTAGATCATATACAAGCGCTTAATCAGCAATGGATTTCAAATCCACATCAACATCATTCAGACGATGTATATCCTGATCATACGCAACCTTTTACGATAGCAGGTTATTCTGTAATCCCTACTCCGCTAACAGACATTAAGACATCCCCACTGCCTTTGTATACATTGCAATCTTCTACATTACAATTATTTTAAATTATACTATTTTTTTGATATCAATCTTAAAAATTACTCAAATAAGCATACAAATCTTCCAGTGTATCCACCTGTTTGTGACGCATTAGACGAAGATACTCTCCCCATAACGATGCCGTCATTTTGGCATCTTCTAGTGCATGATGGCGAAGTGTAATTGGAATACGTGCTTCTTCCAATAATTCATCTAATCCGTAACTACCAAGTGAAGGCTTGAGCCATTTACCAATCATCATCGTATCCAGTATCCGATGTGTTAATTGAATTTTGGATGTTTTCCACAATGCTGCATTTAGAAATGCTTTATCATGACCTGTACCATGAGCGATCAATACCGATCTCCCGACAAAAGCCATAAAATCATGCAAACCATCTATCAACGACGGTGCTCCTTCAATCATTTCCTGGGTAATACCGGTAAGTTCTGTAATATTCTCAGGTACACTTGTTTTGGCATTGACCAAAGTATAAAAGTGTTCGTCTGTTACTTGGTCACCGATCATTTTGACTGCTCCGAAAGACAATATTTCATCTCCATGTTGCGCATGAAATCCCGTCGTCTCCAAATCGAAAACGACGGTTTCTAGCTTGCTCAGTGGCATATACAATACTTCAGGGCGACGCTGTTCACGAGAAAGAGATCTTATAAATGCCATTTGCTGTGCAGAAGGTGCACCGAATACGGAAGCAATAGCAGATGGAACCCCACCACTACGCAGACTTCTCCAAAAACCATTGTTCGCTGTTTTCACTGGCTCTTTCATAAGCGTCTCCTTTCTAAAAAGCGTAATTGCCGTTGAAGCACACGATGTGCTTTTTTAACCGTTCCCAGACTATCTCGAAGCTCGTGAAAAAACGGTCGTTGTTTCCAATCTTTTTGGGGCATAAATCCAGTACTAATATACAATCCATCGACTATTTGTACAGGCGTTGAATTACGCATACGCAGTGCTGTCAAAAAAGCTTCTTGCATCATTTCAAGCAATGATAACGTAGCCGCTTCTAATTGAATTAATCGCTCTAATCGCTTCAATGTAGACGATTCATAGATACCATGCTGTAACGCCAGATAGCGTGATGCATTTACGAGTGGAATATAGATACCATATTTCACATCAAAATCACCTGCATGTTCTCCAAATCGTTCTGCAACCACCTGACCTAATACATTAAGTGTAGCTTTGTGACGAACCGTATTACGAAGTACCGCCGCAGGCAACTGTGGTGTTTCTTTCACACCGCTATATAATGTATCTAACCATGCCGCTGAAAGTTCTGCATCGCCTGCCATATGACGCATATCGGAAGCGATAATCCAATTGCGAACAGGTTCCCAGCTCAGATCATTACGCCAACTATTCAATTGCGTACGCCAATCGGTTAGTGTTTTGCGCCACATCGGTTCAGAGCACATGACTTTACCCTGACATTTCTCATACCCTATAGCTTCTAATATATCGGCAAGTACACTTCCGAATTGCTTAAAATAAGTCTCTTTGCCCTCATGAGGTTCATCACTTATGATCAATCCGTTATCTTGATCACTCCACAATGTGGATTCCAATCTCCCTGCGCTACCGAAAACAATAAAAGAATATGCAACAGGAGGCGGACCGTAGCCCGCCTCACTCAATTGTTTTTCACAAATGATAACTGCCTGTTGCATCACATGATCGTGCATCTCATTGACCTGCTTCACCCATTGGCGTGTATCGCTATCAGGCAAAGCTTGATACAGTTCGGTCTGCATCGATATGCGCTTTTCTTTCAATAATTGCGGAGTATCAGCATCGGCAAGATCGCGCAAGGGAAGATCAAAAGAATGTTCATTCATCAGCTTCATCCCCTACTGCTCTTTCTTCATGATGTTGGAGAAAAGAGCGTTATTTGCGCGCGTCTTCGCCTAATGCTCTCATTTGCTCAGGATAACCATAAGAACCATGCTCACTAATATCCAAGCCCATCATTTCTTCTTCTTCAGTAACACGGATACCGTTGATCGACTTCATCACCCATAAGATAAGAAGAGAGATCACTAGAACAAAGATAAATGTACCGATCATACCTAACAACTGAACACCCAATTGATGGAATCCACCACCGTAGAACAATCCTGGCGAACCTACGCCTGTTTTTTCTACTAATTCTGGTGTAGCGAAGAATCCAGTAGATATAGCTCCCCACATCCCTGCAATACCATGTACAGAGAATGCGTAGATTGGATCATCGATTCCTGCTTTTTCAAACCATTGTGATGTAAAGAAGGTAACAATACCAGCTACCAGACCAATAACGATCGCTGCCCATACATCTACAAAAGCACAAGAGCCTGTGATTGCTACTAGAGCAGCCAGTACACCATTTAACATACTTGGAATATCTGCTTTACCAAAAACAACCCATGAGATCAATAGAGCGGCTACACCACCTGCTGCTGCTGCAAGGTTAGTCGTTAGCGCAACATAAGTGAAGAATCCATCATTTAATGTAGATAACGCACTACCTGGGTTAAAGCCCATCCATCCGAACCAGAGAATAAATACGCCGACTACAGAATAAATTTGGTTATGACCTGGAATGATGTTAGGTTTACCATCTTTATTGTATTTACCAAGACGTGGTTTAAGCATTAATGTAGCAGCTAGACCTGCTGTTGCACCTGTCAAATGGACAACGGTAGAACCTGCATAATCCTGCATTTGCATAGCGCCTAACCATCCGCCGCCCCATACCCAGTGAGCAATGATCGGATAAATAATAACTGTAAATAAAATACCGAAGATAATATACACACTCAACTTCGCACGTTCAGCAAATCCGCCAAAAGCAATTGACAAAGATACTGCTGCAAAGGCAAGATGGAAAAGGAACATCATCGAGATCGGAATACCGAGTCCAGATAGTGCATCAAAGGACCCCATCATTCCTTCACCACTTAAGAAAAATCCTTCATAACCGAAAAATCCATTACCATTACCAAATCCAAGACCAAATCCAAAAGCCCAGAAAGCAATGAGTGCAATACCCAGTGTTAGAATTGTTTTACCTGCAACGTGTCCAGCATTTTTCATACGGACTGAACCTGCTTCTAACAGTGCAAAACCAGCTTGCATGAACAACACCAGTGCGAACGCAAGGAACACGAAGAATGTGTTTAACCCTGTGGATACTTCAGCTGTTGTTACCTCAGCTGCTGCAAAAGCACTTAATGGAAAAGCAAGAAGGGTTGATGCCGCTAACCCCATAACGGCCCATTTTTTTCTCATATAACCCACTCTCCTTATGTAATATTACTTCACATGTCGTGAAATCCTTAATGTCATTATAATCAGAATAATGAAAGAATGACAAGAGTTAATTTTCAATTTTTGAAAATACTTTTTTTGTTACATCTATAGATTCTTTAATTCTTCACCGTTTAACATCGTCAAAGTCTATATTCATCAAGCTTTTGAGCTGTTTAGATGCTAGTTGTGATGATCTTTTTAATATTTATTTTCAATGCCTTTATTTATAGTACTTATATAGTATTCAGATCATTTTCATCTAAATTTAAGGGACAATGGTTATACTCATTGATAAGGTACCTAATCAATAATTACAGAATATGTAAAAGTAAGCATAACGTGAAACTGTATGGTTTGACTGTAACGTTTGTATTCCTGTAATATAAACAAACAGGATGCAAACTCAAGGGATCCTGTTTTGATCATGACTATAAATGGGGGTGGATACCTTGGGGATATGAAGCTTTACCGGATTGGCGAATTAGCTAAGACTGCCGGTATTAGTGAGCGAACAGTAGATTACTATACAAAGCTCGGATTAATACAACCAGAAAGTCGTTCCTTAAAAAACTATAGGCTCTATAGTTTTGAAACCTTAACACGCTTGGAACGTATAACAAAGTTAAAGCAGGATAAATACACTCTTGATGAAATTAGAGATAAATTGCACGCCTGGGATCGGGTTTCAGACGAAGAACAGGTTACGCAGCGACTTACCGAGTTGGAACAACACATGCTTCAATTACAACGTGAAGTACGTGAACTCGAACCTTTACTTTCGCAAATGAAGCCTAATCAAGCCAAACGTGCATTTGTTAATCTGATTCCTCAAAGTGCCGCCTGTATCGAGGCGTTAAAATTCCTGCTAGGTCAAAGTTCAGGCATGATGTAATTTGTCTATACTATGGAGGAATGAGAAATGAGTATTAATGCTTTCTTTTGGATTTTAATTATTCTTGCGTTTGGATTAACCATCTGGGCACAATTTAGAGTTAAAGGTACATTTAAGAAATATTCTCAAGTACCCAATGCACGCGGTCTTACCGGTTATGAAGCAGCTCGTCATATGTTAGATAGTAACGGTCTACAAGATGTTCCTATCGAACCTGTACGTGGCTCGCTAAGCGACCATTATGATCCTGTTCATCGGGTGGTACGTCTTTCAGAAGATGTATATTACCAAAACAGTATTTCGGCTGTATCTGTAGCTTGTCACGAGATTGGTCATGCGATTCAACACAAAACGCATTATCCGATGCTTGCACTTCGTCACCGTATCTTCCCGGTTGTTAATTTCACATCCGGTATCGCACCATTCTTAATTATTGCAGGTGCTATTTTCAGTTCATTTAGTCTTTTAGGACTTGGTATTATCTTCTTCTCGGCTGCTGTTGTATTCCAATTGGTCACTTTACCTGTTGAGTTTAACGCTAGTAATCGTGCAAGAGATATTATGGTTGCTGAAGGTTATGTGACTAATGAAGAAGAACGTAGTGTTGGTAAAGTATTGAATGCTGCTGCTCTTACGTATGTAGCTGCTGCATTGCTATCTGTACTTGAATTGTTACGTCTTGTATTTATGTTCGCTGGTAACCGCGACTAATATAACAATAGCGTGATCATACGAATCATACAAAATCGCAAATCGATTCAAAAAAAACCACTTTTGTTTAAACAAAAGTGGTTTTTCTTGTTCATTATTTTATTTTTTAATATTGCTGGTTAATTATATCTGTATAAATTGTATATTTTATTCAACCTTATTATAAACAACAGTACACTTTATTGATTTTCACATTTCGTACGCCTGTATCTACACCTTAGCGAATGTTATATCTATCCATTGTGCAGATACTATTAAACATTATTCAATCTTGTTCTGATTTTCTTGTTCAGACAGTGCTTTGGCATACGCTTCTGCTAGACGTCTCCATCTTCCTCGCAAGCCAGTTAATCTCAACATCAATCCGTAAATAAAGAATCCTGCTATTAACCCACCTACATGAGCCCAGATGCCGATACCAGGAACAACAAAGGTGAAAATAAGCCCTAGCACCAAAATCGTGTACATCGTCTTACGAGAAGCCTCATCCATAATCTGACGCTGGAACAACGCTATATACAAAAATGCTCCATAGATGCCATAGATTGCTCCTGAAGCACCAACAGCTACCACACTATTACCGGATTGTTGATATAATTCCAAACTGATTACATTTCCGATAATACCACTCGCCATATACAGAACTACATAACGCCAGCTTCCAATTAAACGTTCTAATGGAGGCGCAAATACAATCAGTCCAAAGCTATTCGATAACAAATGACTGAATCCATTATGCAAAAATATAGCTGTAATGACTCTCCACCATTGATCATACATAGGTACATTTGTGACAGCACCATAATCGGCTAGCGTCTGTGGATTCGTAGAACCACCGTTAAAGCTCAAAAAGATAAACACTGCCAGATTGATCAATAAAATCAACGAAGTGACTGGATAATACCGTAAGAAACTTTTCCAATTCTCATAACGGACAAATAACATAAGATCTTCCTTTACTGAATATAGTAGTGAATCGCATTTTTGATTTATTACCCTTACTCTATTATAATGAATTCTGGTTACGATTGCGAAATGATAGCAATGAATAAGGAGGCAATATGATATGGTACAAGAACGTACAGGTGTAGCTACTTTCAAAGGAAATCCTATTACACTTATTGGGCCTGAACTTAAAGTAGGCGATCAAGCGCCTGACTTCAATCTTAGTAAAAATCTACTTGAACAATCCACACTTAGCGATTATGCAGGTAAAGTAAAACTAATCAGTGTTGTTCCTTCTTTGGATACAGGTGTATGTGATGCACAGACACGTCGTTTTAATGAAGCCGCTTCTGAACTTGGTGACGATGTAATTGTGCTGACCATCAGTGCTGATCTTCCATTTGCTCAAGCACGCTGGTGCGGTGCCGCTGGAGTAGACCGAGTGATCACATTATCCGATTATCGTGATAATTCATTTGGTAAAGCCTATGGTGTATTGATTAAAGAATTTGTGATCGATATGCGTTCTATTTTTGTGATTGATCAAAATGATGTTATTCAATACGTTGAATATTTACCAGAAATGGCAGAACATCCAGACTATGATCAAGCTGTTGAAGCTGTAAAAAATCTACTATAGTATCATTATGATAGGTTGTACGCTAAAAGTGCTCATTCTTAGTATTACGATACAATCTCGGTAACGTTCCAAAAAAAGAAGCTTCCTTTTCACATATGATGTGAGTAGGAAGCTTCTTTCTAAATAGTATACCAAATACGTATGTATGAAGCATCTGGCTTCATTAAGTACTGGTTGTTTTGTATTGTGCTAGTTTTTTATCCAAAGAACCAAAAAGATTCAGGATGTTGCGATAATTCGCTCCCAGATCACCTAATGATCCACGAGAAGCTGAATAAATATCGATCGCACTACGCACAGGGCTTACCGATACAATCGATACCGTAATATCCATTGTGCGTCCAAAACCTGTTTTTTTCTCCAGTATAATTTCGCCTACACTTGGAACCTCATGTAATACTTTATAACCCGGAATTTTTTTGAGTGTTGAAGAAACCTCTTCCCATGCTCTTTCGCGGGATAGATTGTAATATCTTGTTTTCATTTGAGGATCTTTGGCACGATCGCCAGTTCCTTCTTGGCTACGTATAATCCCCACTAATGTTCTTTTTAACGACAAGATTTTTCCTCCTTTACATGTAAAGCCTACCTTATTCTAAGTGTATCATTAGTATATGAATAATAAAACTAATATTATGTAAGCGCACACGAAAAACGCCCTATTCTATCAATTCTGATTCAGAACTGTAGCTAGAGCGCTCTCGTATTCAATGTTTCGATCATTCACACTACACCAACTTCTTGCTTACTGATGAATCTACTAAAAAGTCCCGCATATGCCGTCTGATTACATTGTCTTCGAACCTGCGTAGCAGGTGGGTGATCGCAAAACTGTTTTTGAAGTCCCCGCATCCAATGGATAGGGCTGGTCAGCTACAGTTCAATTTGAATCTCCCAAGACATTGTTATTGGTTCAAAACAACAGATAATCAAAACGTACATTGCAGGATGTAAATTCATTATAAACCTGGTAGCGAGAAATGTAAACCTTTACACCAATTTTTTCCTGATACCTATTTTTATACCATAATACAGAGGGAAATCGATAGATAATCCGTGTATTGTTTTCGCTATGTTAACGTTCTTTATTTTTGGTCAAACTTTTTTTGACGTTCTCGTTCATCGAAGTAGGCTGTTTTTCAACATTAATCTGTTGCGCTTGTTCGGTAGGAGACTGATCTCCAATCACTAATTGTTCGTCTGCTTTTAATTCTTTTTCTTCATCTGCTAGTGCTTGCTTCTCAGACTGTTCTTGCATTTTGAGGAACATGCCATAGAAGTTAAAGAAAGCGAACCAAGCGATACCTGAAGCTAAAAAGAATACAAACAATACTGGATACTTTGTACCAATAAACAACAACGCTACTGTCCCTAGTAATGTAGAGAATAAGCGAAATGGTCTAACGATAGATAATAAAATTGCATTTTTGATAATATCTTTTAATTTCATATGATAATGAGCAATCATCGCAAAGAAATTAAATAATGATACAAATAATACTAATAAGAAGATTAACATCACAATTCCAAGCAGTTGAAGATTCGGGAATTGGTTCATATAGACGGTATAATCGACATACATAATAATAAACAATAAAGTATAGAAAAATCCGCCTAGCATACTTTGTTTATAATTTTCTTTATATCCTCTAAAGTACGTTTTAAAAACAGATACATCCCCTTCACCCATCACCCATTTACGAACAACGGTAAACAGAGCCGCTGTAGCTGGAAATAAAGTGAACGGTGCCATAATGCCCATTCCCCAATTGGCTTGCAGAATATCATTAGCCGTAAACCCTGGTTGCCCGAAAATAAATCGCATGACTAGAAAAAACAAAAATGGTGAAGAACAAATTACCCATAATAGGTTGCTACCTGCCAAGCGCATAATCCACTCGGATAGCCTGTATATTCCACCCATTACCCCTCTAAATTCCAAATCAATTTCCCCCTCACGTCTGCATCAGCATTTGGTTCTATGCCTATTTTCTCTGAACCTACATATATTAAATATACCTAACTCTTCATTATAATACCAGTGCCTATTAAGTATGTACGAGAATTGAAGGTTTCTCCTTCTTGTAAAACAAAAAAGAAAGTCAGGCGATTAGACCTGACTCTCTTATCTATATTGTATTTATTTTAATTATGCGTTGAAAGAATCGTCACGTTTTGGAGCTGGACGACGGTTTTCGCTGCTAGTTGTACGTGGTTTGTTACGATCACGTCCAGCATCTTTGTTACCTTTGTATCCGCCACCGCTAGAACTTCCGCCGCTGCTGTATCCACCGCGTCCGCCACTGCTGCTGTTGCCTTTGTATCCGCCTGTGCTACTTCCACCACGGTTATAGCTACCGCCTGGTTTACGTCCACCAGAGCGAACATCAGGTTTACGACGTTTTGCACGAATTGGATCTTCAGGAGTCAAGTCAACCTGTGCGTCTTTTTTCTCACCAGTTAACAATTTGATTGCTGCTGAAAGCAAGTTCACAGAATCATATTGTTCTAACAATTGGATAGCAATACCTTTGTATTCGTTCAAAGGAGTTGTATCGTCTTGTACTAGCTCAAGCAAGCGCTCAGCTGTAATACGTTGTTTACCTTCAATCGCTTCTGCCAAAGATGGTAGAGGTTTGCGCGCGATTTTTTGGTTCGTTACACGCTCGATAAAGTGCAAATGATCTAATTCGCGTGGTGTTACGAAAGAGTAAGCTGCGCCTTCTTTACCAGCACGTCCTGTACGACCGATACGGTGAACATAACTTTCTGGATCTTGTGGCAAGTCAAAGTTAACAACATGAGTTACGCCAGATACATCAAGTCCACGTGCTGCTACGTCTGTAGCAACTAGAACATCAATACTACCATCACGGAATTTACGCATAACGCTATCACGTTGGTTCTGAGACAAGTCACCATGCAAACCGTCTGCTGTATAGCCACGTTTTTGCAAAGCTTCTGCTAACTCATCAACACGACGTTTTGTACGTCCGAAAACGATTGCTAGCTCTGGAGATTCCATATCTAACAAGCGAGACAATGCATCAAATTTTTGACGCTCATTCACTTCGATATAAGATTGATCAATCAAAGGTGCGCTAACGTGTTTTGGAATTACAGAAACATGTTGAGGGTTTTTCAAGAATTGTTGCGCTAAACGCTTGATGTTAGCAGGCATAGTTGCTGAGAACAACATTGTTTGACGCTCTTCTGGAACTTGTTTCAAAATAGATTGGATATCTTCCATGAAACCCATATCAAGCATTTCATCTGCTTCATCCAATACTACAGTTTGTACATCATCTAGTTTGATTGTTTTACGGTTGATATGGTCAAGCAAGCGACCAGGTGTACCGATAATAATTTGAGGTTTCTTTTTCAAAGCGCGGATCTGACGAACGATATCTTGTCCACCGTAGATTGGCAATGAACGGATACCTTTAAAGCGGGATAATTTCTCGATTTCTTCTGCTACTTGGATCGCCAACTCACGAGTTGGTGCCATAATCAATGCTACAATTTTATCTTCCGAACGTTCGATCTTGTTAATAAGGGGTATGCCGAATGCTGCTGTTTTACCTGTACCTGTTTGAGCTTGTCCGATCATGTCACTGCCGCTCATAGCAATTGGAATAGCTTGTGCTTGGATAGGTGTTGATTCTTCAAAACCTAGTTCCATTACCGCTTGTAGTACTTTTTCATCTAACCCGAAATCTGCAAATTTAGTCAAAATATTCGTGCTCCTTCTATATTGTGGACAATCCACCAACTTGTTTGTATTCTTAAGTAGCAAATGAGTAGTATATACCTGCATCGCAGGAGGCCTTGTGGACCGCCACTTATTCTTTTTTTTGTTATGAACTATTGAATAATTCAGTAGTTAGTATAAACTATACCTTTGTTCAATAGTTTCTATGATGAAATAAATCAGTCTTGCGTTTATAGAATAGTCAACATAATTCAGCAAAACATCCCTACTCAAGAATATCTAAATCATTATATCACAAAATACACAATGATTACTAGCTGAATCATAATATAATTACTTTTGTGAAAGATACTTCTTATAAATTAACAGGTATACTTTCCATAACTTACTAACTTACAACCCGAGGTGATTTTTGTGTCAAAAAAAATCGGTGCCCTATTTGTTGTTTTTCTGGGCTCCTTATTCACAGCTGCTGCGTTTAACCTGTTCCTGATTCCCCATCAATTATTAAGTGGTGGTGTATCAGGACTTGCTATGTTAACCGGTTATTTCACACCGCTTAATATTAGTCTGCTTTACTTTGTATACAATATACCTCTTTTGATCGCGGGTTGGTTTTTGCTAGGCAAACGCTATATTTTACTTAGTATCGTTTCTGTTGCAGCTACCACATGGATGATGACTATTATTCCTGTTGAGGCCGCAGCACCCGATTTATTGTTATCTGCTGTATTTGGTGGTGTACTGATCGGAATAGGAGTTGGTATTTCGTTCCGGGTAGGCGGTTCTTCCGGTGGATTCGATATTCTGGGTTCTATCATTACTCGTTATCGTGATTTCCCTGTTGGTAATGTTATTGTTGGATTAAATGGTCTTGTTGTACTTGCAATGGGTTACTGGTCTAATGACTGGAATATCGCTCTTGCTTCAATGGTATCGATCTACATTGCTGGTAAAGTGCTTGATCTTATTCATGTCAGTCATGTCAAAGTAACGCTATTTATCGTATCGAACCATACTGATTTGTTGCTTGAAAAATTAATGCCTCTTCAACGCGGTGTAACTATGATCAAAGCAGAAGGTGCATTTTCTCATACGCCTAAAGATATGCTGATGACAGTAACGACCCGTTATGAATTAGCTGAATTGCGCAGAATTATTAAAGAAACCGATCCTGCTGCTTTTGTTAATATGGTCGAAACCGTTGGGGTTATGGGATCTTTCCGTAAAGGCTAATTGGGATTGATTAGACCTGTATAAAATTTTTATTCGAAAAATGTAAACTATTTTGGTTTTGCTATACACTGAAAGTCGCTTTTTGTCGTAATATATAGTAGACTAAAAACACGCCACCTCTACTTTTTATTATTTGCAGTTTGTGTTCAGTCCCTAACATTTGTTACACAGCCATGCTTTTCCTAAAGTTCTCATCAGAATGATTTCGTTCATTAAGCGTAATGATTCCAGAATAGGAAAGGGTGATTATTGTGGAAATGGAAACGGTCAAATTGTCACAAATCGTCATGAAATGGTTTCCTGATATGATGCCTTCCCTAAAACAGCAAGAATTGAACGCTGTTATCGTTTTACGTGATGGGTTGCGTATTTTGGAACCAGAGGATGCTATGGAAATTATCCACCACAGTATTTGCGAAAATCAAAGCCAGCAATTCATGCAATAAGATTAATTGATAACGATATTAAAAATGTCACTGTTACATCTTTTATAGATGATTGCAGTGGCATTTTTATGTTGTATACTTATATTGGTCACTCACTTGTTTCGCTATGGTTTTACATGTTTAAATAGTGAAGATGGGTATTTTTAGGCACTAACGGTAACAATTATGTTGCTTTACAGTTGATGGACATCCGTTATACTTAAAAAGTAAATCCATTCTGACGTCATGATTATACATACAGAGAAGGAGCTAACACATGGAAATTTTATGGGCAATTATGCTGCTCGCATCGACAACGCTTAGTGGTGGACAAGATGGACAAGCTACAGCTAAGTCCACTACGCTTAAATCCGCTTTGAACCAGGCGGCGATTCACAGTCAATTAAGTAACACAGAGGTAGATGCAGATAATCCTCCTGCCAAAATTGATCCGCAAGTAGATGCGCCTAAAGTAAAAGGTGTCTATGTTACTGCTTATAGTGCTGGTGGTTCGCGTATGACTACCCTGCTTGATCTTTTGGATAAAACAGAGCTAAATGCTATGGTTATTGATCTAAAAGATGACGCTGGATACATAACGTATCAAACCAAAAATGCCAAGTTAAAAGAAATGGGCAGTCCACAAAAATTTATCGCTGATCCAGACGCTATGATGAAACGCTTGAAAAAACATGATGTTTACCCTATTGCTCGTATCGTAGTATTCAAAGACTCTATCCTTGCCAAAAAACATCCTGAACTTTCTTTTGTTAAAAGCAATGGACAAGTATGGAGTAATGGTAAAGGTGACAACTTCGTAAATCCATATAACAAAGATGTATGGGATTACAATATTGAATTGGCTAAAGAAGCAGCAGCAATGGGCTTCAAAGAAATTCAATTTGATTATGTTCGTTTCCCGGAAGGATTCGAAAATCATGAATCCGAGTTGAAATTTACTAAAACCAAACAATCGCGTGTAGATGTGATTGCTGAATTTGTACAATATGCTCGTAAAGAGCTTGCTCCTTTGGGTGTACGTGTATCTGTAGATATTTTCGGTTATGCGGCTTCTGTACCTGCTGCTGAAGGTATCGGACAAGATTTTGCCAAAATTTCAGAAAACGTAGATGTTATTAGCCCTATGGTCTATCCAAGTCACTATTCTACAGGTTGGTTCGGTGTAAAAGATCCTGACAAAAACCCGTATGCAACGATTAAAGGTTCTATGGAAGATACATTGAAAAAGCTGAAACCACTTGGTGATCAGACGCCTATTATCCGTCCATGGATTCAAGACTTTACAGCAAGCTGGTTAGGTAGCGGTCATTATACACAATACGGTGCAAAAGAAGTCAATGACCAGATTCGTGCAATGCATGAAAAAGGAATCGACGAGTATCTATTATGGAATGCCGGTAACCGTTATACCGCTAATGCTAATTATTAATCTTTAATCTGTGCTTTATATATTAGAGCATACGTTATGGATCAGTAAGAACCCGGATCATTGTCCGGGTTCTTTTTTTGTCTATCCAAAAGAAATGATATCCTGTACAATCATTTTTTAATGGACTTATCTGAAAGTTCGTTCAAATACACATAATTGATTATCGTAAATGAGGTTAGTCTATGATCCCTACTGTTACACTTTTGCAGAAGTTCAGTCAGTTTTTGAAAATATTATTTCCTATTCTGATTACCCAGATTGCTTTATCTTTAATGACTTTTTTCGATACGAATATGTCCGGTCATGCCAGTGCAGAAGATTTGGCTGGTGTCGCGATAGGATCAAGTCTGTGGGTTCCGATTCAAGCGGGTCTTAGTGGTATTCTAGTAGCAGTGACACCGATTGTGTCACAATTAATCGGTTCGAATCAACGATCAAAAATCAGCTTTAATGTAGTGCAAGCTTTGTTATTATCAGTTGTTGTATCGATTGTGATTCTAATTATCGGTGGATTGTTATTAAATCCAATTCTGGATCTGATGAGTCTAGAACCTTATGTACGTGAAGTGGCTCATGGTTTTATTGTATGTTTATCTACAGGGATTATTCCTTTATTTGCTTACACGGTGCTGCGAAGTTATATCGATGCTCTAGGTCAAACACGATTTTCAATGATGATTACATTATGTGCGTTACCGATCAATGTCGCGATTAATTATTTATTGATTTTTGGTAAATTCGGATTCCCTAAGTTAGGCGGAATCGGAGCTGGTGTAGCATCTGCGATCACTTACTGGTGTGTATTTTTGATCGCCGTACTCGTTATACGTATCGCAAAACCTTTTCGCCAAGATCAGTTGTTTAGTAGATGGCATTCCCCTTCTTTGCAAAAATGGGGCGAAATTTTAAAATTAGGTATTCCGATGGGCTTTGCAATCTTTTTTGAAGTAGCTATTTTTGCTGGAGTCACTTTATTTATGAGCAACTACGATACGATGACGATTGCAGCTCATCAGGCGGCTCAGAACTTTGCTGCAACCCTTTATATGATACCGTTAAGTATTTGTACAGCGTTAACGATTCTAGTCGGTTATGAGGTCGGTGCTAAGCGTCTGAAAGATGCACGGCAATATACAAAGCTTGGTCTTGGCTTAGCGCTTGCTTTGTCATTATGCACCGCTGTGATTCTGCTTGCATTTCGTCAATCGGTATCAGCGCTTTACTCTTCTGATCCTGTATTGATTGATCTGATAGCTCATTTTATGATCTATGCTGCTTTTTATCAAATATCAGATGCTATTGCTACGCCTGTACAGGGAGCACTCCGAGGATACAAAGATGTGAATCCTGCTTTCGTTTTAACATTTATCTCGTACTGGATTATAGGATTACCTGTCGGTTACCTGATTGCTAATTATACCGATTATGCTGCTTTTGGGTATTGGATTGGTCTCAGTACAGGACTTGCAGTAGGCGCGATCACATTGCTGTCTCGTTTACTATGGGTACAACGACAAGCTATACATTTTGTACCTTCTGAATCTAAATAGTATTAAGTGATTCTTGATATTTATGTCAAACAATCATCGCTCAAAAAAAACAAAAGCGACATTCTCCTCAATCGGGAAAATGTCGCTTTTCTATTCTTGTCCACTCCAGTCGAAAAGATCAATCTGTTCCATTTCTACTTTCTTTTCTTCTGGAATAGCAGGTATCTCTTGTCCTAACATGCCCATCAATTGTCTGGCGTTATCTGCTGCATCTCCGCCAGAATTATTATTGAAAATCACACACACTTCATCCGATTGTTGTTCTAATCGTTGTAAGCGGTCTGCCCATTCTTGTAATTCTGCCTCATTATAGCGATACAGATAACGGACTTCCCGCCAATTCGGTTGACCCGATGAATTCCAGCCTGATTCATTACGGCCATGCATACGCACGACTGTTAATTGACGATCTGTGACCTCTTCTACAATCGGTACAGAACCAATTCCTGCTTGTGGTTCATCACAGATACTATGAATCCAGTTTTCTTTGCGCATGAATTGGATCGTTTTGTCTCGCATTTCAGGCGTGTACCAACTTTGATGACGAAATTCGAGTGCACATGGGTAATCTCCCATCAGTTCACGAATATGTCGAAGTGTTTTGACATTTTCTCGATTACAATCGAACCAGGGTGGAAATTGAAATAGTGCAGCCATCAATTTACCCGCTTGCTCCATCGTGCTAATCGATAAGCGAAATGCTTCAAACATTTCGGCTTCACTATCAAAAGGAATCTTGCCACGCGAATGCCCGGTCATACCCTGAAAAGCTTTTACAAGAAAACGAAAAGAACCAGGTGTTTCCTCGGTCCATTTTTCCATATTCCGCCGGGACTGGATCGCATAAAATGAACTATCTACCTCTACGGTGCGGAATAGTGAGCTATAAGTGGGTAATTTGTTCTTATTTGCTTCTTTGGTTAGATAAAGAGAATCATGATCTCCCCATCCGGTTAAACCGACAGTAATCATATGAAAATGAACCTCCTAGCTCTATCGATTACACTTTGCTTTGTTTCATTCCAATACCTGATACATATAAGTTAACAATATCTAATGCTAATTGTTCTGGTGCAACTTTGCCAGGAAGAAGCTGTGTAAATACAATACGTTCGATCGTGCCTACCAAACATTCTGCGACCATATTCATCCGAAAATCAGATTTGAATTGTCCAGAACGTTGTTCACCCGATAACATCTGCTCAACCCATTGAACCAGTTCTTGTTTCATATTTTGCGATTGTGGTGCCAAATGAAATCCTATCCGAGTTAAATAAGGGTTAGCATAAAAATAATCAAACATTAATGTCAACGTATGACATAATTGGTTCAATACCCCATCGGTTGAATTGATTTCAGGAAGACGACTTTCATTAATAACTGTCGTCAAGCGAACATGGAAAAGCTTCACTAACTCCTCAAAAACAGCATCTTTACTTTCAAAATACAAATAAAATGCGGGTTGTGAAAGCTTGGCTTCTGCAACAATAGAACTCACTTTCGTTTCGTGAAAACCATGAATAGCAAATTGTTTAGCAGCAGCGTGTAGCAAACGTAAACGGCTCTCCCTTCCTTTTGCTCCTTTTTCTCTCGCCAATGTATGGTAGCCCCCTTCTAGTTGGTCTCTCCAGTTCCTACGGAGTGAGGATATAAATGACTTACTCCCTTATAGTACAATAATTTAACCGTTACTTCTAATCTTTAATTCAAAATTTTTACCATTTCTTATCATATTTTTTACAAAAGTGATATCTAAAAACAATTTTTAACAAAATAAAAAGCGCGCAAATATTAGCAATCCGAAGATTACGTAAGATTTAGCACGCTTTTTAAAGTTAATGATTGAAACATTTACTTTTTTCTAAAGATAGCACTGATTATTGAGATAAACGAAGTGCCAGCTCATAAGTTTCATGATCGAACTCTTTTTTGCTATTTACTACTTTATCGATATCTGTCAATACGATTTCGCCTTTGATTACACCGCAAGCTTTATCGGATTCACCTTCGATTAATTTACGAACTGCAAAGTCTCCTAGACGACTTGCTAAATTACGGTCACGAGGAGTTGGTGTTCCACCGCGTTGAATATGTCCAAGAACCGTTACACGAGGCTCCAAGTTAGGATAATGGATATGCAATTGTTCTGCGATATCTTCTCCACGACCTGCGCCTTCAGCTACGATCACGATACTATGACGTTTACCACAAGCAAAGTTGTGATGCATACGATCAGCTACTTCTTTTAGATCATACGATACTTCAGGTACAAGAATAGTTTCTGCACCAGAAGCTAGACCAGAATGAAGAGCGATATCGCCACAATGACGACCCATCACTTCTACGATAGAGACACGTTCATGAGAAGACATCGTATCACGTAATTTGTTTACTGCATCTACCACAATACCTACTGCTGTATCAAAACCAATCGTTGTATCTGTATACGAAATATCGTTATCGATTGTTCCTGGCAATGCCATTGTTTTGATACCTAATTTACTCAATTTGTTCGCACCTTGATAAGATCCGTCTCCGCCGATAACAACCAATCCGTCGATACCGTGTTTGCGCAGAATATCAGCGCCTTTTTGTTGACCTTCAAGTGTCATGAATTCTTTACAACGTGCAGACTGAAGTACTGTTCCCCCGCGTTGGATAATATCACCTACACTACGTAGATCCATAGGGAAAATATCTTCATTTAGTAACCCCTGATATCCACGTTGAACCCCGCATACTTCAAGACCGAAATAAAGTGCGCTACGTACAACTGCACGAACCGCAGCATTCATTCCTTGGGAGTCTCCTCCACTTGTTAGTACTGCAATTTTTTTGACTGCTGACATTTCAAATTGCCCCCTTGTTAATATGTTTACAAATACTTGCGGATCACCTGGCTATTCAAGATAAAAAAGGCACGCATAGGAGGACCCTTTCGCAATAGCCGTTTAGAGATAGCACGCACTTCTTGTTGTGTTTTGACCTTGGGGTCTGTTAAGTATAGTGCGACTAAACCTTCAACAATCATAAGATGGAATGAAGCACCCGGCAGTTGATGTACATCTGCACGCGCCCAATCAACGATCTTCTCAATTCGATCAATGACTTTAATCGATGGGTCATAATAATCGCAAAAATTAAGATCGCCAGAATGCTGATCTTCTTCCTGATCAATCACATAATCCAGCATAATATGAAGGCAACATACATTTGGAAAATAAGCAGCATGTGCTTGCTTGGCAGCCGCATCATTCATGCCTGGAAGACCACTTGCTGCTAAAAACATCATAAATATACCTAACGTTGAACCTGTTGCAGCAGCAAACTCGTGCCAGTATAAATGAGGTGTACGATGCTTATGCTCAGACCACCACTCCATCAATGTCGCTTGACGTAATTCAGGAGCGATATGTTTGTATGTTTGTAAACCGCAATATAATTCAACCAGATCACGCAAATAAGGATATACAATATCGTAATCTGGAAGTTCACTAATATATCCCTGGCAAGCTTTTACCAGTGTAGACATATAACCAACTTCACTTTCGCTATTAAATACATAATAGTCTCTTGGTTCTACGCCTGGAACAATCGCATCAAGCAAAGCCTGGTGCAATAGACGAAAATCTTCAACATTTGTACATTGAGGACGATCCGATAAGTTATCGGCATAATCGCAAATCGTCTGGAATGCTACAATTAAAGGTAACAAATTATGAAATTGAGCCATATTCGCTACGGCATATACTGACCCACCATCACAGTGGAATTGCTTATTGCTTAGACTATCAAGCGCTTGATATCGCAATTCTGCATCAGGTATCAAGTTTGCCTGTTCGCGCCAGCGAGCAAACTCTTTACGGACTTCCGGTATTCCGTGTTTGTATACGCGTCTCATCAAAGAAACAGCATTACGCGGAAACGGATAACGGACTTTCATCATATCATTCAATGGGCTTCCTCCACATAGTTGTCTGTTGAACCTATCAGTATTATCATACATTATATTCAGAGTGCTCACAACGTACAATTGAATTTATCACACCGCGCCCTATATGGGTTTTGCTCATTTTCTTCTTCATTTTAAGGACATATATTTCTTATTTTCACTATGGTCTTTGAATAGAATACAAAAAGGATATTCAATGTTGGAAATCGGATCAAAAACACTACTTTTTGTTTTGACTTTCCACATAGACGCTTATGATCGTTTCTCCTCGCCAAATATACATAAAAACAGATAGAATTTTAAATAAATGTAACTTTTTGTTGTATAAATCATACTTTCTTCAAAACGGTTATGATATACTAACCATAATTTTTATAGACCAAAGGGAGAAGATTACATATGTCCACACAAGAACCGCTCTCATGGAGGCGGTTGTTTTCATTTTTTGTACCACTTGGAATTTCAGCTTCACTGGTCACCATTTCACATGTCATTATTAATCGTACACTTGCTTTTGCTGTGGATGCTGAAGTGGTGATTGCTAGCTATGCATTGGCAATGAGTCTGGTGACGATTACAGAACGACCGTCTACTTTATTACGCCAGACTTGTTCTGCTCTGGTTCGAGATCGACTTTCATTTAAAGCTTTGCTTAAAGTGACTTGGATTTTTCTAGCTTTTGTTTTAGCGATTGGAATACTGATTGTGTACACGCCTATAGGAAAATGGATATTCAGTACATTGTTCGGCATCAAAGATTCTATGGTTCCTCTGGTGATTGATGTGTATGCTATTTTGATGTTTGTGAGCATCTTTTCAGTTATTCGCAATATTTATCAAGGTATTATTATTACTAACAATCGTACCAAATGGTTAACGATTGGCATGGTATTCCGTTTGGCAGGAATGTACTCCTTATCGCTTTATTTTATTTATTATCATCACATTACAAGTGGAACTGTCGGTGCTATTTTATTTTTGACTGGTATGATTATCGAAGCGATTGTTAGTTATAGTGAAGGACGGAATATCGCCAAAAAAATGCCTGAAAAGCGTCCTGAACATCCTGTAGAAACACGAGCAGATGTGTTTAAATTTTATAAACCGCTTCTTTTCTCATCTTTTGTTGCCATGTTAATCGGCCCTGCTATCAATGTAGTGCTAGGTAAAACAGAAGGGATTGCTCTCGCTATTTCTTCGTTTGCGATAGCAAGTAGTCTATTGCAGTTAATGCTTAGCTTTTTTACTTATATTCATCAGATTGTATTGAATTTCTATCATATTGATCCCAAAAAAGTACGTCGATTCGGATTAGTGACTGGGTTTATACCTGTGACGTTGTTAGCTCTGATTGCTTATACACCTATGAGTTATTGGGTGCTCGGACATATTATGAATGTAAATGGAGAGCTATTAACTCAAAGTCTATATACACTGCGAGCTTTTGTATTATATGCACTGGTTATGCCCTGGTTAGATTATTCTAATGGACTTATTCTTTTACGTGGACAAACCAAAGCAATGTTCCGCTCTCAGATGGCGAATGCTATATGTACTTTTATTGTTCTGATTATATTATTGTTTATATTTCCGGCATGGAATGGTGTTATCGGAGCTTTGGCACAGTCATTAGGGCTTGCTGCTGAATTGGCTATTATTACGCTGGTCATCCGACGGACGGGCAGACGTTCCGGACTTCAAGTAAACAACTGATCATATGTGTAGCATGTTATAGATGAGAAAATAAGATTAATTCAAATACCTTTTGTTTGTTCTAGATTATGGTGGAGCAAATAAAGGGTATTTTTTGTTCATTTTGATAGATCATTTGAAATGATCTGCTTTAGAAGAGAACTTGATCTACTTTAAAAAAGACCTATTTGTTTGTATCTAGGATTTGTTTGTAAACATGAAAAAGCGCAAGCCCCTTGAAATGAATCAAGGAAACTTGCGCTTTTACTAACATATGGATGAACATTCAATGAATGCTCAATATATAAGTGATCCGTTACCGGATATCGGTCTTATAATTTAATTACGTTAGCTGCTTGAGGACCACGGTTACCTTCAGTGATGTCGAATTCTACCGCTTGACCTTCATCTAACGATTTAAAACCATCGCTTTGAATAGCTGAGAAATGTACGAATACGTCTTCTCCACCTTCAACTTCAATAAATCCGAAACCTTTTTCTGCATTAAACCATTTAACTGTACCTTTCATTCAAAAAACCTCCTAGAATATCGCCATATATGACGCATGAACCTAGTATAACGTACATGTTCTGAAATAGCAAATAAAACAGCTGTTATGATTTGCAATTAATGAAGGCAAAGGGTATGATTTTAGCAAACGAACAGGGAGTAGAATACTATAATGATAAAAAAACACCAGATTTATAAAAAAGACAATTGGAACATGATGACTGTTGAAGTTCAAGGACGCAAAATCGTACTGAGAGAAATCTCTGACGAATGGGGCGAAGAAACACATGATTTCTTGAGTCGTCCAGCTTTGATGCAATGGGCAAGTGATCGTTTTCCTAAAGAACGCTTTGAGACAGAAGCCGAATGGGAAGAAATTATGAATGCTTTCCGGGAGGTATAACCTTTTCCAATGAATTATACAGCGATTGTCATATTTATTATTCTTGCTTTTTTGCAAGGGTTTGTACTGATTGCTTATAAGGAAACCATTCCAGCGCCTTTAAAGCGCTGGCTTGCTATTTTTGCTATTGTCATGCTACTGGTTGCGTTCTTCTTAATGATCTACGGATTTTTGGTTGCCGTTAACCCTAACACATAATATAGCTTGATGTAGATCAATGTACTCTGGCGCTGAATGGATTATACCCGAATCAGTGCTATTCATTTCAAATATCTATTCATAATTATTGCTCAAGAGGAGGATTTATTTATGCAGCAAATACTTAAACGGTCTGAAGTGTCACAGGAAAATTGCTGGAATTTATCCGATCTGTTCGCAGATCAACAAGCTTGGGATCAAGCGTATGACAAAGTAAAACAAGAATTGCCTGAAGCGGCTCAATTACAAGATAAACTTCATACTGCTGAAGCAGTTAAGTCGGCATTTGAGCTAGAAGATCGTATCGGTCTACAGGTAGAACAATTATATGCGTATGCTCATATGCATCAGGATGAAGATACAACGAATCCTACATATCAGGCATTATCGCAAAAAGTTAAAAAATTAGGCGTAGAATTGGGACAAGCTCTTTCTTTTATCACACCTGAAATTCTAGGTCTGTCTGATGAGAAGTTAGATGAATTGCTAGAGTCTTCTCTTCTCGCTCCTTACCGCTTTACGCTACAAGAAATGAAACGGGAAAAAGCACATGTGTTATCACAAGCGGAAGAAGCTTTGTTAGCACAAGTAGGTAACCTGTCTCAAGCCCCACAGACGATTTTTGGGATGTTGAATAATGCAGATATGAAATTCCCTAACATTATTGATGAAAATGGTAATGAAGTAGAACTGACTCATGGCCGTTATATTCAATTTTTGGAAAATCCGAATCGTGAATTACGTGAACGTGCATTCAAAGCGATTTACAGTGCATATGCTCGTCAAAAAAATACGATTGGTGCTACACTAACTGCCAATATCAACAAAAATATGTTCTATGCAAATGTACGCAAATATCCATCTGTTCTGGAAAAAGCACTTTATGGAGATAATATTCCTAAAGAAGTGTATACGAACCTGATTGATACGATTCATGAAGGTCTTCCTCTACTACATCGTTATATTGCGTTACGCAAAAAATTACTTGGTGTAGATGAACTGCATATGTACGATCTATTTGCTCCACTTGTCGATGAATTCAAAATGGATATCACTTATGAAGAAGCAAAAGCGACAGTAGCAGAAGGTCTCAAACCACTCGGTGAAGATTATCAACAAGCGCTTCAAGCCGGTTACAACGAAGGCTGGATCGATGTGTATGAAAATGAAGGAAAACGTACAGGTGCTTATAGCTGGGGCGCTTATGGTGTCCATCCTTACGTTCTACTAAATCACAAAGACAATCTAAATAGTATGTTTACACTTGCTCACGAAATGGGTCATGCACTGCATAGTTATTATTCAGACAATGCTCTTCCTTATCGTGATGCACAATACACTATTTTCCTTGCAGAAGTGGCTTCAACTACGAATGAAGCATTATTAATGGATTATCTTTTGAAAAAATCGACTGATCCAAAAGAAAAAATGTACTTGTTAACTTATTATGCAGATCAATTCCGTACGACAGTTTTCCGTCAGACGATGTTTGCAGAATTTGAAATGATTACACATGCTCGTGCAGAAGCTGGCGAGTCCCTAACTCCACAAGAACTATCCAAAATCTACTATGACCTGAATGTGAAATATCATGGTGAAGGTATGCATGTAGATCAAGATATTGAAATGGAATGGGCACGTATTCCGCATTTCTATAACAGCTTCTATGTATATAAATATGCGACAGGCTTCTCTGCTGCAACTAGCTTCTCCAAACAAATTTTGGAAGAAGGACAATCTGCGGTAGATCGTTATACTGGTTTCCTGAAAAGCGGCGGTAGCGATTATTCTATCAATATTCTTGCCAAAGCAGGTGTTGATATGTCTACTCCAGCTCCTATTCGTGAAGCTATGAGTGTATTCGAAGCTCTAATTACTGAAATGGAACAGTTAGCAAAGTAAGTATTGAACATCGGTGAATCACACCCAGACCTTGCATTTCCTCCAATATTCGCCCAATACTTGTAAAGATATGTTTACAATAGGACTGATTGCGTTTTATAGATTAGATAAGGAAAGATTTGACCTTATGCTAATTTGAGGAGGTTATTTATTTTGAAAATGCAATGGATGCTTATTTTAGGTTTGATATTTGCACTGATTACCGCGGTGTTTGCCGTAATTAACGTGAATCCAGTACAGGTCAATCTTTATTTCAATGTAGTACAAGTACCTTTAATTCTTTTGATTATTGGATGCGCTTTGTTAGGTGGTCTAATTGTAGGATTTTATGGTATCTATCGTCAGTACCGTTTACAGCGTGAGATCAAACAACTGAAAGCAGAGTTAGCTCAGGTTCCAGCTGCTACGACTCCTTTGACTACATCATCTGTAGACAATGATCCGCTTAAACCGATGTATACTGATAATGATACGACTGCAACTTCTTTTTCTAACCGTAAGTAATTCATGCTGAAAGGCTACATGTAATTACTTGCTGATCAAGATGAAAAACCACTTATCTTTTGTTGTCTGATTTCAGTCAACAGATAAGTGGTTTTTTTGTTGGTTATTTTTTGAATCCATGATGGATATCCTATTTATAAAAGCAGAATATGAATCCATCTCCATTCATCAATAGCATATTATTGTAGTCAACGGATATTGTTAAAATTGGATTTATTATAAAGGAGACCTTTTATTATGACGATAACGATCAATCAAGATTATACGATCTCTTTGCTTACAGAATTATTATCTACTGTTAGTCCTACAGGATTCACTCACGATATTATCAAGCGGATTGCAGAAGAAGCAGGCAAATTTGGTGTAACTACAGAATACAACCAAAAAGGCGGTCTGATTTTGACAGTAGACGGTCAGGATGATTCCAAAACGATTGCTTTAAGCGCACATGTTGATACACTAGGTGCAATGGTACGTGCCATTAAGCCACAAGGAACGATTCGATTTACAATTCTAGGTGGATTCAGTATGAACAGTATTGAAAATGAATACTGCACGATTCATACACGTAGTGGCAAAACGTATACAGGGACTATTTTGTCTATTCAACCTTCTGTGCACGTATATGATGAAGCTCGCGGACTCAAACGTGAAGAAGAAAATATGGAAGTTCGAATCGATGAATTGGTAGATTCCAAAGAAGATGTCCAACAACTTGGTATAGAAGTTGGAGACTATATTTCATTTGATGCACGTCCTGTTGTTACATCAAGCGGATATATCAAGTCCCGTCATTTGGATGATAAAGCAAGTGTCGCTGCATTGTTTGCACTTTTAGAATCACAATACACCCAGAAATGGAAACCACAGTATCGCACTCAATTTCTTATTTCCAATTATGAAGAAGTAGGACATGGTACAGCTTATATTCCTGAAGGGATTCATGAAATGATCGCTGTAGATATGGGTTGTATTGGAGACGATCTCAGCTGTAAAGAAACAGATGTGTCTATCTGTGCAAAAGATTCTTCCGGCCCTTATGATTATGAAATGACAGGCAAATTAATTGAACTGGCTCAAGCAGGTAATATTGCTTATGCGATCGATGTATATCCTCACTATGGCTCAGATGCTTCTGCTGCTCTACGTGCTGGTAATAATATTCGTGCAGCCTTAATCGGGCCTGGTGTACATGCTTCCCACTCTATGGAACGTACGCATACCGATGCTGTTATCAATACAGCCAAGTTGCTAGGTGCTTATATTACTGCTAAATAAACATAGGGTGCATCCCTTGTGAATCAACAAAAAAACCTTCTTTCTTATCATTTCTGACGAGAAAGAAGGTTTTTTGATATATATACTGCTGATATCCTACTAACATGCTTGTACAATAACAGTCGTTGCAAATCGAATCTGATTTAGTTCTGACTTTGTGCTATCTTTTCAGCCAGTTCAGTTAGATACGTCCAGCGTTCCATAAGATGCTCTAGATGCTTCTCGGTTGCTGTCTGCTCAGCCATCAGCTCTTGCAGTCTTACAGAGTCACTGAACGCTTTCTCCATATCACTTGTAAGATCGACTAGCTTCTGCTCTGTTGCTGCAATATCATCATCAATTTTTTCATATTCTAATTGCTCTTTGTATGAGAATTTTAATTTATTCCGCCAAGCGTTTTTGTCTGGCGCAGGTGCTTTTTCTTTTACAGGTTCTACTGCTTTGGGTGCTACGACTGGTGCACTAGCTGCTTTAGCACTTTTGGCAAGATCAGCGATTCGCTCTTCATAATCACTGTAATTCCCTGCATGAATACTAACCTGACCTTCACCTTCAAAAGCAAAGATGCGATCACACGTACGATCTAGGAAGTAGCGATCATGTGAGACCGAGAATACAACGCCAGGGAACTCATCAAGATACTGTTCCAGAACGGTTAATGTAGTGATATCTAGATCATTGGTAGGCTCATCCAGTAACAATACGTTAGGTGCACCCATCAATACACGTAGCAAATACAATCTACGCTTTTCGCCACCCGATAATTTGGAGATCGGTGTCCATTGTGCTGCTGGTGTAAATAAGAATCGCTCTAACATTTGTGAAGCAGAAATTTTGCTACCATCTGCGGTTTCGACTACTTCTGCTACATCTTTGATATATTCGATCACACGCATCGATTCATCCATTTCTTGATGTTCCTGCGTGAAATAGCCAAATTTAACAGTCTGACCTGTAACCACATTACCTTCACTAGCAACCAGACGACCGGATACTAGATTCAGTAATGTCGATTTACCACGTCCATTAGGTCCTACAATTCCGATACGATCTCCTGGAACCGCATGATACGTCAGATCGTGAATGAGTTCTTTACCACCCAGTGTTAAAGATACATGATCCAACTCTACAATTTGCTTACCAAGACGAGATGAAATGGCTGACATATCCATCGCTTCATCACGACGACCAGGTCCATCATTTTTCAATTGTTCAAAACGGTTAATACGTGCTTGTTGCTTGGTTGTACGTGCTTTGGCTCCACGTCTGATCCATGCTAATTCACGACGTAATAGATTTTGACGTTTGTCTTCTGATGCTGCTTCTCGTTCTTCACGCTCTGCTTTGAGCTCAAGAAAACGTGAATAGTTGGCTTCATAACGATACAGACTACCATGATCCAGTTCGATCATGACATTTGCAACACGATCTAGGAAGTAGCGATCATGGGTGATCATTAGTAAAGCGCCACGACGCTTTTGCAAAAATTGTTCTAACCATGTAATCGAATCATGATCAATATGGTTGGTAGGCTCATCTAAAATTAATAGATCAGAGGGTTGAATAAGTGCAGACGCTAGCGCTACCCGTTTACGTTGACCACCGGATAGTGTACCCATCAAAGCATCATAATGATGAATACCTAATTTGGACAAAATATTTTTGGCTTCACTTTCAAGTGACCATGCATCCAAACGTTCCAATTCTTGATTCAAATGAATCAATTGCTCTAATACAGCTTCGTCTTCGGGATGAGTCTCTAATTGTTCAAGTACGTTCATATATGCACCGACAATTTGAAGTTCTTCTCCGCCACCATCAAATACCTGACGCAATACGGTTGCTTCTGGATCATAAGGTGGATTCTGTGCTAGATAACGAATACGCAATCCATTATTTAATGTCACACGTCCACTTTCTGTACTTTCCATCCCTGCAATTACTTTAAGAAAAGTCGATTTCCCTGTTCCATTGACTCCGACGATTCCGATTTTATCTTGATCTTCCATCCCAAATGAAGCATTTTCAAACAATACTTTTTCGCCGTAACTTTTGGAGATTGACTCCACTGTCATAATATTCATTGTGACTCACCTTCTTGGGAATTGTCCCGGTCTATTTGATCCTGATGATCTACCGAATGATTACATCCTTCTAAAAACAAACGTGCTACAAAATCTGTCCGTTCATGAAGTTGTTCTATCGGAAATTCAGGGTTGAATAAAATATCCATACGTATGCGATCCAGCATTCCAATATAGGATTCTGCACACCATACAGGCTGAGATACGCCACCTTCTGTGAGTACTTTCTCTACAGCTTGCATATAACGCAACATGAACTGCTTCATATAAGCCATAAGTTCAGGATCATTGTTGGGCGTACGGAAAAATAACTTGGTACGATGTTTGCGTTCAAAATAATACATCGAATGATGCTTAGCAATGACCAGTAAGCGTTCTGCCATCGTACTACAATTTTGCAAATTAGTATCTAAACCGCCGAGAAAATGTTCGCAATCTCGACGAGTAACTGCCATAAATAGTTCTTCTTTGCTTTTAAAATATAAATATACAGTGCCTTTCGCTATTCCCGCCTGGTGTGCGATATCTGAAATTTTGGTCTCATAAAATCCATTGGAACCAAAAAGATCGTAAGCAGCATCCAAAATCAATTCTAACTTTTCACCTGTGGTGCTGCTCATTAGCCCACTCTCCTATACCCATAAAAATATCAATGCTACCACTCCACCGATAATAGAGCTAAGCCCATTTACAATATCATTAGTCATCCATGACCAGCCACGTAAGTAGGATGTTGGACGATTACAGTGTACTTTGGTTTCTACGACTTTGCCGCAGACCTCGCATTGATACATGACTTGTACGGTTGCTCCTAAAAACGAATCGGCAAAACAACCGGCTAATCCGCCAATCAATCCAACAAGTGGCAATAGACCAATAGTAAGTATACCATCTTTAGCTCCAACACTGCTTGATTCTATAGATGCACCTGACCATAACGAAAATGCCCATGCGGCTAGACCGATCATCAATGCTCCTATTGCGGCTGCGACTGTACCACGAACCGATACCCCACCTGAAGCTCCTGGTTCTAATACACGACCATTCAATACAGAGCGCGGAGGCTTGCGGCTAAGGCTTCCCCATTCAGTCGCCCATGTATCTGCTGTAACAGTCGCCATCACGCCTACAAAAGCATATATCCATGCTGGATGAGGTATCACAGCATGACCCAGGCACAGAATCATACCCAATCCACCGTTCGCAAATACTTGCCCTGCATCACGACGTGACGTTTTGGCATAATCTTGTTCTAATTTACGTTTGCGTTCGCCTTTCATTTTGGACAGCAGACTACCACTGATAAAAAATAAAATAAGCAATCCAAACCATAATAGATTCCCTGCTCCATAATAAATGGTACCCATAATAGCTGCCGCATAGGCACCCGAACCGGATAACCACTGCTTTTTATACGCAAGTGCAGCGATCAATCCGGCGCATACTGCACCAATCAACCAATCTAACATTATTCAGCGATCCGGCACTTACCTACAGAAGCGCCTGCATAGATTAATTCAAATGTATCGCCAGTTGCTACAGGGCCTACACCTTCAGGCGTACCTGTAAAAATAATATCGCCGGCTGCAAGTCCATAATTGTCTCCGATATAAGCAATAATCGTTTCAAGAGAAAAGATCATATTGCGTGTGTATCCTAGCTGAACTTGTTGATCGTTTTTGAGCAAAGCAAAAGGTTGTTCAGCCCATGTAGCGGCATCCGGGAAAGGCACAAAAGCAGTCAATGGTGCCGAGTTTTTGAATCCTTTCGCTGCTGTCCATGGATGTCCTTTTTTCTTGAGTACACTTTGTACATCACGCAATGTAAAATCGATTCCCAGTGCTAATCCATCTACCATTTGTTCTACCGAAAGACCGGGTTCATAATCGCGTCCAATTCGAATCACTAACTCAGCTTCGTAATGAATCTCACCTTTGTCTTTGGGTAATACCAATTCAGCCTGTTCTAGAGGTACAGCTGCATGAGAAGGTTTCATAAAAATCATCGGTTCAGTCGGTACTTCATTCCCTAATTCTTCAGCATGAAGACGATAATTACGACCTACACAATATACGTTTTGAATAGCAGTCATTGTACATTCTCCTCTGTGATCAATAATATATGATGTATACATGAGATTAATTAGCAATAGCATTTCCTTTGGTATCAAATGCAATACTACTCGATAGTGTTTGTAATCGTTTGAGTAATGCTTGTGCTTTGTCTGATGTCATAGGTACAGGTTGACCTAACTCTGCGGTATATGGAATCACCTGCATACTGCAATCACCGTTTACTGTACATTTGGCTTGGAACACACCCGTATCCCATGTCTTTTCTACCAGTGAACGAGTAAAAATAAAATTGCCTGTACTGTAAGCAATCCATTTTCCTTTGTAATGCTCTAGCCCTTGCAACACATGCGGATGACCGCCAATAACAAGATCAGCTCCTGCATCGACAAATGTATGTGCTAGATCACTCTGATGATCTGCGAGAGTATCTGAACGTTCGACGCCCCAGTGAGCGACGACAACGACAAGATCGGCTTTGCTTTTGGCCTCGCGAATAGCCGCCTGTGCGGCTGTTGCATCATAAGCTGTTGCTACCCCTGCTTGATTCTTACCAGCATTCCAACTCGTTTCTGGAATGACTCGACTAAATCCCAAAAGAGCAATTTTAATTCCTTTACGATCAAAATAAACCGGGTGGTACGCACGAGCGCTGTCTTTGCCAGCTCCGACATAAGCAATCCCACTTTGATCCAGTTGAGCAATCGTATCGGTTAATCCTGTAATGCCTTGATCCAAAATATGATTGTTTGCTAAATTTACTGCGTCAATACCTGCTTGCGCCATATGTGGAAGCGCTTGAGGCGATGATTTAAAAGCATATGTTTTGTCAGCGGCCGTTGTATTTGAATCAGTCACAGGCGTTTCTAGATTCACCACTGTTAGATCATCCGAAGTAAACGAACCTTTAACATATTGATATGGATAATCATATCCTGCTTTTGCTAACTTTTCACCGACTTTTCCTGAAAACATCACATCTCCGCCAAAATTAAGCGTCACCGTCTGACCGGATGGTGTTTTGTTAGTAGCAGGCTGAAGTGCTTTGTTGGACGAATCCGAAGATGGTTCAGAAGGTGCTGACGTATTGGTAGATGAATCCGGTGTTGTTGTCTGTTCTGGCGCTTTATCGGTTGCTGTAGATTCATTAGATGGTGTATCCGATGATTGCGAGTCCGTTTCTTCAGCATTTTGCTCCAAATCAGAAGGTTGTGCTTCTTGATCATCAGTTGACGTCTGATCTAGATGCTCTACATCCCCTTCTGTCGTAGAAAGTGAAGGATCATTCTCATTGTCGTTGTCATTTTCATGATCTGACAGCTCTGAAGAATCATTGTTTTCTATAGCAGGATCAGGTACATCTTGATCTGATCTGTTTGCCGGATCTAATGTATTATCTGTCTGAACACTCGAAGCTTGCTGTACTTGCTGTGGCTTGATATGAAGCCAGTAATAACCGCCAAGCGCAACAATAGACAGAACCAGCACAGTGTTAAACATAATCCAATAACGGATCCGTTTTTGACGCTGTTTTTTTGCTTGCTGACGCTGACGAGATTGTTGAGACCTTGTTGTGTACATAACGAACTCCTTTAAAGCATAAAATAGTTTACTATACCAAATGTCTTTTTGACTATATCGAATCATATAGACCATTTGTAGCATTTTACACTTTGTCTATTATAACAGGTTATAGTTGTTCGGCAAAAGCTGACGTCTCTATACAAAAAAACCTTCTGTTGTGTTTGATCTCTATGACACATCTATCCAAGTGTATAAAAGATACGACGGATAGATGTGTTCAAAAGACTTTGCACAACAGAAGGTTGCTTATACAGCTATATGGTTATTACGAATGACTATTAGAAAATGAAGTCACTCGTTCTGCTTCTTTTATCGCCATTTCTTTGGCTGTACGAATACAGTCAGGTAGTCCTACACCATCGTATCCTGCTCCAAGTGCTAATACGCCTGGATATTGTGCTGCTAATTGAGCACGTAGCATCGCAATATTATCCATATGCCCTACTGGATATTGAGGCATCGAATGATGAAGTCGTGTAATCTCGGTAAATAATGGCTGTGCATCAATACCCATCAATTCACGCATATCATGTAGCACTTTCGCTGTAATCTGTTCATCCGTTTCATCAACAACTTGCTCATCACCAGAACGTCCTACATAGAAACGCATGAGTACACGATCATCTGGACTGGTATGAAGCCATTTAGTGGATGTCCATGTACATGCTGTAATCGTGCGACCTTCTTTACGCGGTACAAGGAAGCCAGAACCATCATATTCTGTCTCAATATCTTTGCGGTCAAATGCCATAACGACATTGGCTACAGATACATAATTGATCATCTCTAACGCTTTGGTATCTACCAGCGGCTTCAACAATTTGGAAGCAGCAAATGTCTGTACAGTGACAATCACATGATCGGCAACAACTTCTTGTCCATCACTTAATAACACAATATACGTACCATCTGCTTGAGGCTGAATCGATTGTACACCTGTATTCAGACGTAGATCTGCTGTAGATAATGATTCACCAAGACGATTAATCAGACTTTGTAATCCATTGCGGAACGTTAGAAATGCACTTTTCTTCGTACCTGTGTGCGTTTCTACAGGCTTACTCCCTGTATTCATTCCTTTGATCAAGCTACCATATTCACGTTCCACGACACCAAATTGCGGAAAAGTGGCTTGTAGACTTAACTTGCGTGTATCTCCAGCATAGATGCCTGCTAGCAATGGTTCGGTTACATTTTCCAATACTTCTTTTCCCAGACGACGTTCGATAAAGTCACCTAACGATTCGTCTTTGCCATCCATTTTGGCAGGTAATAGAAAATCATCCAATGCACGAATTTTGCCATCCATCGACAATAGATCACTTTCCATAAATGATCTTAATTCTGTAGGAATACCCAGCACCAGACCGGAAGGCATCGGGTGCAATTGACCATCATGCAAAATATACGTTTTCTTCGCATCAGGATTCGTGGTAACCAATTCATCTTCCATTCCAAGTTCTGTTGCTAGATCCACCATCGCTGTTTTGCGAGCAAGAAAAGAATCCGGCCCGCGTTCGATTACAAAACCATCACGTTGTAAAGTATTAACTTTTCCACCAATATGATCATCTTGATCTACAATCGTGATCTGTGCAGTAATTTCTGCTTCTTGCAAAAATTTGCGCATGTAGTAAGCGGCACTGAGTCCAGTCATCCCTGCGCCAATAACAACTACGCGGCGAGTAGATTGACTCATTACGCATACACCTCTTTATATTTACGAATGACTTCGTCTGCTAATACTTCCATATATAACGGATCAGTATTTAATGAATCAATACGCATAAGACGCATATCAATTTCAGTTGCTAATTCTTGTGCTTCAATATCCAGATCATACAATACTTCTAGATGATCAGATACGAATCCAATAGGAGCTACCAATACATATTTAACTTGTTCTTTAGCTAACTCTTGCATCGTGTCTAATACATCTGGCCCTAACCAGGGCTCAGCAGTACGTCCAGCACTTTGCCATGTGAACTGCCATGAAGGTACATTGGCACGTTCAGCAATCGCTTTGGAAGTCTCCATCAATTGATCACGGTAAGGATCACCCATAGTCAAAATACGTTCAGGTAGACTATGTGCACTAAACAATACACGTACTTGCTCACGCGTCGCACCTGTTTCTTCAAATAGCTCTAATTTAGCATTAACACGATTCGATAAAGTTTCGATTAATTTAGGATGCAAATGATAACTTTCGATAAATGAGATCGGCAAGTTATGTTTTTCTGCTGTTTCTTTCGCACGTTTGATATAGCTTGCTACACTCATTGTAGAATAATGAGGAGCGAGTACTATACCGACTGCTTCTGTAATCCCATCGGCTGCCATTTGTTCCACACCGTCTTCAATAAATGGAAAAGCATGTTTTAACCCCTGGTAACATACAAATTCCAATTCGCTGTCTTTGGTATGTTCATTGAGCATATCTTGCATGCCTTGAACTTGATTATCTGTATTCTCACGTAACGGAAAAACACCGCCGACAATCGCTTCATAACGATCTTTTAACTCTTTTAATTGTTCAGGAGCAGGTGGATTCCCGCGACGGATATGTGTGTAATAAGCTTCTACATCATCCAAGCTTGCTGGCGTACCATAAGACATAACCAAAACACCAATTTTTTTACTCATGATTCATTCTCTCCTTCAAATCGTATCGTTATTCTAGATTACCTATACATCCATTATTTCGAAGTGATGCGCTGACGAAGCACTTCTGCTGAATACTCATGGACATAATCTGTTAATTCTTTTAACTTATCAATCGAAGCTTCCGGGAATAGACCATGACCCAAGTTGAAAATATACCCTGGATCTTGTAAGCCTTCATCAATAATCAATTTGGCTTGTTCATGGATCAGTGAAGAAGGCCCGGTGAGCAAATAAGGATCAAGATTACCTTGTACCGCATATTTGTAATCTAACCGTTTGCGTGCTTCAGCAAGTGATACACGCCAATCAATACCGATCACATCTACAGGCAATTGACGAAGTTCCGGCAACAATTCTCCTGAACTCACTCCCGGGAAATAAATTTTCGGTACGTCCAAATCTTGAAGCTGATCAAAAATATATTGAATCGTTGGCAATACATACGTTTTGAAATCTCGTGGTGACAATGCTCCTACCCAGCTATCAAATAACTGGAATGCTTTGCCGCCATATTGTACATGGGCACGTAAATAGGTCGCTACCATATCTCCTAGCTTACGCATCAAGGAATGCCATAATTCCGGTTCACTATACATCATCGTTTTGGTACGAATATAGTTTTTGGAAGGTCTACCTTCGATCAAGTAGCTGGCAATGGTAAAGGGCGCCCCTGCAAATGTAATCAACGGAACTTCTAATTCTTTATCCAAAATCTGAATCGTTTCTAAAATATGAGACAAATCTTGCTCTACTTGAATAGGACGTAACCGCTCGATATCAGCAGCACTACGAATCGGATTCGCTATGACCGGGCCAATATTTTTGACAATATCAAAATCGATACCGATCGATGCTACAGGGTTCATAATATCTGAATACAAAATAGCTGCATCTACACCTAACTTGCGTACAGGCATCATCGTCACTTCTGCTGCAAGTTCTGGTTGCAAGCAAATTTCAAGCAAACTGTAATTTTCTTTAATTTTGCGATAATCGGGATCATAACGTCCTGCTTGTCTCATATACCAGACAGGCAAACGATCTACGTCTTGTTTTCGACATGCGCGTATAAAGGAATCATTATATGTCATCTTTTTTCCTCCGCTGCTTAATAAAAATCTTTCTCCTATAGTGCATCGCACGATAAGATCTATATCTGCCGTTTCAATCTATAATGATTTTGGCATAACAAACTATGGTTCCTGTCTACAATCTCACTTATTAATTATGCCCTTTTTTAAGTGGTGGGACAACTCCCCAACCATGAACATCCCATGACAATCCGATGAATCTAGCGCTTGGCACCATAAGCGCGACATCTCCTACTCCAATAAAAAGTGATTTTACATAGCAAAATTTCTTCCTTTTCACCCCTAAAAAGTGTCTTCAATTATGGTATACTATATGAATGGACTTTTTTAAGGAAGTGAAACATGATGCAAGCATGGAAAGTAAATCTGATCGTGTTATGGTTTGGTCAATTTCTGGTTAATGCAGGAACCACAATGATCATTCCTTTTATAGCGCTCTATTTATCACAAGATATCGGCGTGCAAGGTGAACACCGGGTAGCAATCTGGTCCGGGGTTATTTTTGCTGCCAACTTTGTGACTTCATTTTTGTTCCAACCGTTGTGGGGCAAATTATCAGATCAGTATGGACGCAAAGTAATGCTACTTCGCTCTGGATTCGGGATGGCGATTGTATTTACAGCGATGGGCTTTGCAACTCAGCCGTGGCATCTACTTGTACTGAGATTATTGAACGGAACGATATCTGGCTTTAATCCAGCTTCGATATCTTTGATCTCCAGCAGTACACCCAAAGAAAAAATGGGCTTTGCAATGGGAATCAGCCAATCGGGAACAGTTGCCGGTAGTATACTAGGCCCGTTAATCGGTGGAATTATGGCAGATACAGTTGGATTCCGCTCGATTTTCTATATTACAGGAACATGTATTTTTATAGCGACATTGTTAGCTTTATTCCTTGTACGGGAGAAATTCGATCGTCTAGCTGCATCTAAAATGCCTAAAGTATCGGTGCTATCGGGATTCCGCGAACTGAGCTTAACCCCGCAATTGCCTGCATTATTTACAGTGACTTTACTTCTACAATTTGCGATGATCAGTCCGATGACACTAATGCCTTTGTATGTACAGAAATTACATGGGACAGCCGAAAATGTAGCTTTCTGGGCAGGGCTGGTAAGTGCAGTCACCGGATTGTCCAATATGTTAATGGCTCCGATTCTAGGCAAAGTTAGTGATAAGTACGGAGCTCATCGAGTACTCACATTTTCATTAATAGGAGCAGGATTAATGCTAATCCCGCAAGCTTTTGTTCAAAGTGTAGAGCAATTGATTATTGTGCGCTTTATGATGGGGATCTGTATGGGCGGTCTACTCCCTAGCGTCAACTCATTAATTCGTTATTACACACCGGATGGTATGGAAAGTCGAGCATTTGGATTTAACAGCAGTACGACAGCACTTGGTAATATGACAGGAGCAGTTATGGGCGGTGTGTTGGCAGGCTTTATCGGTATTGAAGGGCTCTTTATTATGGCTGGGGTCTTATTATTGCTTAATATGGTATGGGTACGTACCAAATTGTACGTTAAACCTGGTGCACTAAAACACAATCCATCTAGCGCTATAGAGTCTAAGCAAAGTCAATATACTAAAAAGTGATGTTGTCTTCATGATCTGAACGATTTAATTATGATTCGATATGACACACAAAGAACCATCCGATCTCTTCTATAAGATAACCAGAAGAAATCAGATGGTTCTTTTATCAAAGTAGTTCTATATCCGTTGATCTATTTGACCATTGCTAATGCTAATCCATCGTAAGCAGGTAACAGCGTTCCAGTAAGTCTAGGATCAGTCACCATACGACGGTTGAACTCACGTACTGCTTGTACAGCAGGTCCATTTTTGTCTGGGTTCAGTGTACGTCCACGCAATAACAGATTATCACCGGCAATAATCGCTCCCGGGCGAGCCAATGTAATCGCATATTCCAAATAGTTCAAATAATTTCCTTTGTCTGCGTCGATAAAAAAGAAGTCAAATTGTCTTCCTTCTTGCTTCAATTGCTCCAGACTATGGATCGCTTCGCCAATCCGATATTCAACTTGATTTCCCAAACCAGCAAGTGTCATATGTTGTCTGGCAAGTTCTGCATAATCTGCTTGTAATTCTAATGAAGTAATGTGACCTGTAGATGTTAATCCTCTACCAAGACAGACACCGCTGTAGCCACCAAGCGCTCCGATCTCAAGCACTTGTTCTGCACGTGCTAACTGTACGAGCATGGTTAATAGTCGACCATATCCAGGCGCTACAGACACTTCTGGCATTCCTTTTTCACGAATCGTTTGTTTAATTTGAACTAATAATGGATCTTCTTGAAGCAATTCATCCATATATTGTTCAGCATCGGGCAATGATTGTTCTGTCATTATCTTGATTTCTCCTTTGGATATTATGATCACTGGTTATCATTTTATAGTCTGTTGATCATTTTTGTTTGGTTTTACATGGCGTTAACCTGTTACAATAGAAATTAAAATCAATATGTGCGGAGTACCTTATCCTATACAATCACGTATATAAGCGCAATATCCTTTTTAAAATAGCGATATGCCCTCAAATGATGCCTATTTATTTTATTTATATTGGCATAGAAACGTTTGTAAGTATAGCCTCATTCACCTATACTAGATTGTATGGTTTTCGGAACTACCCTACAAGTTTAAATGGAGTTGACATTGTAAAATGAAAGAATTGAAATTAATAGCGACTTGTCCGATGGGACTTGAAGCTGTAGTCGCAAGAGAATTAAAATTACTCGGTTATCATGATACTCAAACTGAAAATGGACGTGTTACTTTCAGTGGTGACTTTGCTGATATTTGCCGTTGTAATTACTGGTTGCGTACTGCTGATCGTGTATTGATCAAAATGGGCGAGTTCAAAGCTACCACTTTTGATGAATTATTTGAAGGCACCAAAGCCTTACCATGGGATCAATTTATCCCTGCTGATGGTGAATTCCCTGTATCTGGTCGTTCGCAAAAATCTCAACTAAGCAGTGTTCCTGCAAGTCAGGGGATTGTGAAAAAAGCGGTTGTTGAAAAGCTCAAATTAACGTATAACACCGAATGGTTCCCTGAAGATGGTGCATTATACAAATTAGATGTCTCTTTATATGATGATATCGCTTTGCTAACTTTGGATACAACAGGTCCTTCTCTTCACAAACGGGGCTATCGCAAACATGCAACAGAAGCACCACTCAAAGAAACATTAGCCGCTGCGTTAGTGTTACTTAGTCGCTGGGGTCCTCACCGTCCGTTATATGATCCATTCTGTGGTTCAGGTACATTATTGATTGAAGCCGCAATGATCGGTTGGAATATTGCTCCTGGACTTCGTCGTTCATTCCCTTCTGAAGGTTGGTCGATTATTCCTGATGAACTATGGGAACAAGCACGTGACGAAGCTTATGATGCTGTCAAAGACGATGTGCCTTTACAATTAGTCGGTAGTGATATTGATCCAGAAGCGATCGAAATTGCTCAAGCTTGTGCGAAAAGTGCAGGGCTTGGTAACGAGATCGAATTTAAAGTTATGCCTGTATCTCGTGTTCAACCACAAGGTAAATTCGGTTGCATTATCACCAACCCTCCTTATGGTGAGCGTCTAAGTGAAGTAAAAGAAGTCGAAAAAATGATTCGTGATCTAGGACGTGCCACGATTTATTTACCTGATTGGTCTGTATTTGCAATCAGTCCGACCCGTCAATTCGAACAATATTTCGGTCGTAAAGCAGACAAACGTCGCAAACTATACAATGGACGGATTGAATGTCAATTCCTTCAATATCTTGGACCTTTGCCTCCTCGTCAACCCAAAGTAGAAGCATAACCAACGTGTTATACAAATCAGATTCGTTTGATTTATTTTTTTCAACCGTAAGGAGGTCTGGCTTTGCCATACTTAACTTCTCGTTCAGAGCGTGGCAGTTGGCTTGATCGCCTGAAGTGGCTGGTGTCGTTTAGTCGAATAGATTATATAATTTTTATTATCCTAATGCTGACCAAATTAGTCATTTTGCATAGTCATTTGCATCTGCAAAATATTGATATGAATCCACTTGATGTGGTTACGGCTGTGGGTTCTATTATGCTTGCCTCTTTTTGGACGATCTTTTTGCCGTATCGTGGACGGATTATTGCTTTGATTGTATTAGATGTATTGTTAACTTTTTTAATTTTTTCAGATCTGGTTTATTTCCGTTATTTTCAAGATTTCATCACGATTCCTGTATTATTGCAAGCAGGTCAAGTCGACTCGCTTGGAGATAGTATCTGGGAATTGATCTATGTAGAAGATATATGGATGTTTGCGGATTGGATTGCGTTGTTACTTGTTGGGTTATTTTTGCTGATACGTCGTATACGTAGACGCACTCCGCGATATTATTCATCGAATCGCCAGCATTCCTCTATGTATAATGATCGTTTGCCCAAGCGCTTTTCCAAACGGTTTGTCCAAGGAATGATTATATTTGTGCTTGGTCTGGTATTGACAGTAGGGCCGATCAAATTTGCTACATCTACATGGGCAACAGGACTATTTGTAGGGAACTGGTGGAATATGTCTCTTTACAATGTAACCGGTCTACTTGCTTTTCATGGATATGATGCTTATCGATATGCTGATGATCATTTTGGCCCTCAAGATCAATTGTCGACAGACAAAACAGATGAAGTTAAACAATGGTTCGATGCCAAACAAGCCACTAGATCCAAAGCAGGTGATGATGATCTATTTGGTGCTTATAAAGGTAAAAATGTGATTGTAGTTCAAGGTGAAGCTTTTATGAATTTTGTGATTGGCAAAAGCTACAATGGACAAGAAATCACACCGAATATTAATCGTTTGATGAAAAAAAGTATGTATTTTAGCCAGTATTATCATCAGACCGGTCAAGGTCGTACATCCGATGCTGATATGGCTTCTAATGCTTCTCTTCATCCGCTACCGACAGGTTCGGTATTTATCCGTTATCCTGATCATGAATTTGATACGTTACCCAAAATACTCAAAAGCAAAGATTACAGTACCAATGTATTTCATGCTTATGAAAGTAGCTTCTGGAATCGGTCAATCATGTATCAAAATATGGGCTACGATACTTTTTACAGTAAGCCTGATTTTACGATCGATGAACCACTTGGCTGGTCTCTTGGCGACAAATCCTTTTTCCGTCAATCGCTTGATAAAATGACAGAGTTGAAACAACCGTTTTACTCTTTTTTGATCACTTTATCCAGCCATCATCCATTTAGCTTGCCTGCTTCTGTGCAAGAATTAGATATGGGCGATCTAAGCGGAACGACATTCGGTGATTATATTCAATCACTTCATTATGTCGATGCCGCATTAGGTGAAATGGAACAAGAAATGAAAGACAATGGATTATGGGATAAAACGATTCTTATGTTCTATGGAGATCATGATAATTCATTAAAAGAAAAAGAACCGATGGAAGAATTCCTAGGTCGTTCTTTATCTGATCTGGATATGGAACAATTGATGAATCAAGTGCCAATGCTTGTTCATTTGCCGGATGATCGTCATGCAGGTACTTATAATGAACCTGCCGGGCAGTTAGATATGACGCCTTCGATCTTGCATTTACTCGGTATTCAAGCGAGCCCTTATTATCTGATGGGTAACGATATGTTCAATCAGAAAGAAGATAAACTTGTTGTCTTACGTACTGGCGCATTTACCGATGGCAAAGTATTTTATATTCCTTCAGCAGATGGCATATTTGAAAATGGTACTGCTTATGATATGAAAACACGTGAAGTGACCGATGTGGAGCAAGCTCGTTCAAGTTATGATGAAGCACAAAAACGACTCAATATATCGGATGAACTCATCACGTACGATCTGATTCGTCAATTTCATGAAGCTAAATCTTCAACATCCAAATAATTGTTGGGAGTGTATAGTCTATTCGCTCATAGATTCACAACAGATAGATGGTTCAACAAAAAAAGCCTTTGTCGATCTACACATTATCGTGTGATTGACAAAGGCTTTTCTATTTTTATCCCTAATGATTATGCTTGCACAGATGGTTTTTTAATGAATTTAGATGCTTTTTCTAGAACTTCATCTTCTGTAGGTGCACTGACATAGCGACCGTTAATATAGACAAAAGCACGCTTGCCACAAGGCCCACAGTACGATTTACATCCTATTTTAATTTCAGCATCAGGAGCCATTTTTTCCAACTTTGGAATCATCGTTTTCAAGCGAACATGATTGCATTTATCACATACGCGAATATCGTTAGCCATTATACTTTCCCTTCTATAGCGGTCTTAGTGATCGCCATGATTGCCTTTGGAAGGGTTAGTAATAACGAAGCCTTCTTCTGGCAAATATAAATAATCAATCTTGATTCCATCTAACCAGGATTCATTTGGATCTACAGCTACATCAATTTCTTTATCTGTGCTTACTAATTCTTCTGCACCTTCTGGTTGACCTAAATCCATTCCATAATGAACATGATCACCATGAGAATTCGTAATAAATACGCGCAATTTTAGACCTTCATTTTCGGGTTTATCCAATTCAGTTTGAATCACTTTCGCTGCATTACGTGTAATTTTGACTTTCATAAGATCAGCTCCTCTTCATCGACTAGCCTGCTATATGCAGGAACCATATTTGGAATATCCGACCATTATATTCTTTTTTGAAAAAGAAATGAACCCAATACTACTTTTTGGGTTTCCTTTACTTCAACATTCATGATCGGTTCAGATACTTATTCCGTAACTTTAACCTATACTATTGTATAGCTCTACTGCGCAATACGCAAGACTAAGAGCGCTTAGAACTGCAAGCGCTCTTTATTTTATTCTACTATAAAAATAGACTTGGAACAGTGAACTATGATGCTATTCACAATTTGAATACTTTACTTAGCGAAGTTTCTTGTGTTCATAGACCATTGCTGTTTTGCGCTCTGCCCGCGTTACGAACCAGTTCATCATTAATAAAGTTACTCCAATATCATCTATAGGCATAAACGGCATTACATCAGGCAATACCCAATACGTTAACACAGGTATAAGAAACAATAATTTTTCTCCTAGAGGTAATTCCCGGGAGGTTAACAAGCTTGGCAGTCTTTTAAATACATGCGCCCATTGTTGTAACGAAAAAAATCGATTCCATTTCACAATCCATCTCTCCCTTTTCTATAACAAACCAATATCTACCGACACTTTTAGCGTCTTGCTCTAGTATTACGGTAAACTAATCAGAAAGTTTCAATTTTCTATAAGAACCTGTTCTAAATTTCCAATATCTATAGCTTTTCTCACAAAAAAGGCTCTCTTCGTTATAGTACTCGAAGAAAGCCTTAATTTATTTTATGATCTTGCATCTACAAACCTATTCTCTCTATCTATGCTACTTATTACGTTGATTGTGAGACGAGTTTTCCTTTGACAATAAGACGGTATTGACTGGAATGATCAGGGTAGCAAGTAATCAGCGTCACAATCGATTGCCCAGATTCAGGTTGTAGTACTTCGACTTGATCCGGTTCTACAATCTGAATATCGTAGACCTGATAAGCATACTTACCTGTAGATGTCTGTAACTGAAAAGCATCATGCTTATTCAATTCATGCAGACGATTAAAAAACTTGCCATATCGACTGGAACGGTGACCTGCAATAGAATAATTGCTATTGGTCTGCCCTGCTTCGCCACCACCACGAATATGCCCTAGAGCAGATTGTAATTGTTCTGGATCAGCGCCTTCTACAATAGCTGCTTCCAGATTCAACTTAGGAACAGTAAGGATTCCCTGTACACGAAGACCATTTACATTTTGACTGATCGTAGATGTTTGCTTATTTGTATTACTTTTGCTTGTCACAGATTGTATCTTAGCTTCTACTTCTCTACCTTGATCCAATCCTGTAGCAAACGTCTGCTTGAGTGAAGCTTGTACTTGATTCGTATGCCAGTTGGAATACAGTGTATAGCCAATCGTCGCTATACCTAGCAATAATAATAACGTTCCACATCTAGCTACAAATTGGGACATTACTGCTCACCGTCCTTGACGATCAAAGCGTAAAGAACGACGAACGATCCATCCGAGTATCACCATCAAGCTACCTAATGTGTAAAGTACTGTCGAGTCTGCCCATTCCCCTGTTTTTGGCAAAACAGACAAGGAAGGTGTAGACATATTGGTTGTAGCATCTGCGTTATTAGAATTTACAGTAGCCGCAGTGACGACTCCACGCGCTGGCTGTGAAGAGCGATCTGTAGATAAAGATACCAATTGTGGTACATCGGCAAAAGCTGTAATTACACGATTCGGTTGATTTGAATTGATATTATCGGATGGCAAAGCTGTGGCTTCCATATCGTCAATCATTACTGGACTAGGATCAGTAGTAGACGTTGTTGTTACAGTAGATGATCCAGTGTTAGTAGGAACAGGGTTAGATGTTGCACTATCACTAGATATATCTACAGGTACACGACTACCATTACTTGCAGATGAAATGCCATTATTTGTACTAGCTGTGTCGCTATTATTGCCAGTGTTTCCATTAGAGTTGTCACTGGTACTGCCTGTATTGTTGTTAGGATTAGAGCCATTATTGCTATTTCCACTTGTTGTATCATTATCGTTGCTATTATTATTGCCATTTCCGTTATTCCCATTATTTCCTGTATTACCTTCTGTTCCATTACCGTTATTGTTATCTGGTTGTTGTGGAACCGTCGGTGTATTGTTGTCTGGAGTTGTCGTATCTGGATCGTCTGTATTTGGTGTTGGTGTAAATGTTACATTTTCCAATACAGCTACATCGATACCAGGCAATACATTATCCAGTAACCCTACTGAAATAAGAGAAGAACGGTCTGTTTGACCTTCTGCATTTTGCTGACTGCTATTTTCCAAAATAGAAAGGTCTATCGCATCTACAATTAGATCAGTTGTCGCTACTTGCACAACAGCTTGTTGGTTAGTATCTGTGTTGTCGGTAGATGAATTATTGTTATCTAATACGCCTACGTGTAAGTCATCGCCGACTACAACAGTGTCCGTTCCACTTACTTCGACCACAGCTTCATGGTTGGTATCTGTAGTGTCGGTAGATGAATTATTGTTATCTAATACGCCTACGTGTAAGTCATCGCCGACTACAGTGTCCGTTCCACTTACTTCGACCACAGCTTCATGGTTGGTATCTGTAGTGTCAGTAGATGAATTAGTGTTGTCTAACACTCCTACATGTAGGTCGTCTCCTACCACAGTGTCAGTTCCACTTACTTCGACCACAGCTTCGTGGTTGCTATCTGTAGTGTCGGTAGACGAATTAGTATTGTCTAACACTCCGACATGCAAATCGTCTCCGACTACAGTGTCCGTTCCACTTACTTCCACTACAGCTTCGTGATTGCTATCTGTAGTATCGGTAGACGAATTAGTATTGTCTAACACTCCGACATGTAAGTCGTCTCCGACTACAGTGTCCGTTCCGCTTACTTCGACTACTGCGTCATGGTTGCTATCTGTAGTATCGGTAGACGAATTAGTGTTGTCTAACACTCCGACATGTAAATCATCGCCGACAATAGTATCCGTTCCACTTACTTCCACTACAGCTTCGTGGTTAGTATCTGTAGTGTCTGTGGAAGAATTAGTGTTGTCTAACACACCAACATGTAAGTCGTCTCCGATTACAGTGTCAGTTCCGCTTACTTCAACTACTGCGTCATGGTTGGTATTTGTAGTGTCGGTAGACGAATTAGTATTGTCTAATACTCCGACATGTAGGTCATCGCCGATAATAGTATCCGTTCCACTTACTTCCACTACGGCTTCATGGTTGCTATCTGTAGTGTCGGTAGACGAATCGCTGTTATCTAATACGCCTACGTGTAAGTCATCGCCGACAATAGTATCCGTTCCGCTTACTTCGACTACTGCGTCATGGTCATTGGTACTGTTGTTAATGGATTGGTTGTGTTGATCCAATACACCAACATGCAAGTCGTCTGCTACGATACTATCTGTTCCTGTCACACCCACTACAGCTTGATGATCTTGTTGATCAGTTGCCGTAGTTGTATGATTTTCTGGCAAAATATCAACGTCTAGTTCATCACCCAATATAGTATCTTCTGTCTGGATACTAATCACTGCATTCGATTCAGCAGTGTCTGTTGAAGATGACGTATTTTTATTTTGCAAAATACCAACCTGAACAGTACTTGAAGAAGATTCGTCGTGCTGAAGATCAACATGTACTAATGCATCACTTGTTGAATCTGCTGATACTGTTCCTTGTGACCATCCCAATACCGCCGCTAGACAACCTGTTGCTACCATTGTTTTCATTGACCATTTCATTGTTAATCGCTCCCTTTAATTTTTTATTTTTTCAAATAAAATAGGGAGCTTGCTGTGGTGGCTGTCCTGGTGGTGCATGTGTCCATTGATTACTGCCATGCTCAGATTGAGCACGATACGTTAGAAGATGGATACGATAATGCTTCCAATTAGCCAAACGATTATTGACAAATACATTTTGCGAATTGGAAGTATTACTATTAGACAATTCTGATACATTCGAAGAACCCGCAACGATTAATCCTTGAATGCCTTTAACATCAAGCCAGATAGCTGCTGCTGGAGAAACCGGTTGTGTACCTTGTTCACTTGAAATAGCAGGAATATTCTCTGATTGAGGTTGAACTATTGCTTGAGCTGTAGCAACATCTGTATCCGATACATCAGATACATTCGATACATTCGATACGGTCTCATCTAATGGTACAGCAGTTGTTTTGGATGCAGGATACTGAGGTTTTCCTTTTGGTTGTACTGGCTGTGGGACTACAGGTACATATTGTGTTGTCCCTTTCTGAATTGATGCAATCATAGCTTGTGGATCTTTATCGTTAGACTCATGAATCGGTGAAGATTGTACTGCCTCTGTTGATGGGGACTGGGTTGTTTTATGAACTGATGGGACAGCAGGTAGAGGCGGTTGTGAAGATGGTGTGATTTCCGGATTACCTTGAGTACTATTTTTCTGAGTATGGTGGGTTGTATTGGTGTTCTTAGATGGAGTTGGTGCTATCACATCATCCGGTACCGGAGTAGGTGTAACTTCTACTGGAAGCTGCGGTACAATCGGCGGAAGATGGATCACCGGTACATCTGGAACAACAGGTACTACTTCTGGGATAACGGTTGTCGTTGTATCTACAACAGAAGTCACAGCATCACTAGCAGTTTGAACAGTAGATTCAATAACACCTGTTACTGTATTGGTTGTATTTCCAACTGTATTTTGCACTGTTCCTGTAACATTGTTTACAGTTTGGTCTACAGAAGAAGTTACACTACCCAGTACGTCAGAAGATTGTCCTTTTGTTGCTTTATCTACCTCGGTAATTACATCAGCAGGGATATCTACAGCTTCTTTGACAACTTTATCTACGTCTGTCGTAACTTGATCTACAGTTGTAGATACTTGAGTTGTAGTATCTGTTACTGTGTTGGCTACATTATCTACTGTTTTGTCGACAGTCTCGGTTGTACCTTTGACAGTGTCTTGTACTACATCTGCAACTGTACTTGTTGTTTTATTTACTATATTACCGACTAGACTTGGTGTTGACTTCGAGGAGTCATTACCAGTGGATGATGTCTGAGTTGAAGACGATTCTGGATCAGGCACTTCTCCATGTGCACGTGCGATATCATGATGAGTAAAATAATATAAAAACAAAGCAATCAATAAAGCTAACACTCGATATTTCATAGGAGCTTTCACCTCCTTTCTATATAAGAATGTTGAGACAACTATGTTTAGACAATTATTACAACAGTTAAAGTTTTAATTACTTATATATTACCCTTTAGGTTACTCATTGATATCCATTTTTATACTTTTTTAGGATTAATATTTATTCTTATCGCATACTTTAAGCATATTGTTATTCGTATTGCGTCTATAGCCAATATCTATATAAAATGCTGGTTAATACGTCAAAAACCCCTTCAACATTTTGAAGGGGTTTTTGGTGATTTAGATAATACAACATATGAGTTGCAATATCTGATTTGATTTCTTTTATTTCGTATACGTGTCTGTTGTCACTTCACTATTCCTCAAAAGATCGAAGTCTACATCGTCTCCGAATACTGTATCTGTTCCTGATGCTTGAAGTGCAGAACTTGATTCGCTATCCATATTTTCACACTCTGATTCTTTGTTGTTCAAAATGTTCAGATTCAGATCATCTCCTAGAATACTATCTGTTGCTGAAACATCGATCGCCTGGCTATTTTTTTCTTTTTTGAAATAGAACAGTAAAAACAGCTATAAAATAAGGAATGAACTGCACCTCGAAAACCCAAAATACTGTCTTTCACATCATATTCAAACTGCATTTTTTCGACAAAAATCATCAAATAAAATAAAACCCATTGACATACTTGGTTTTAGCTTCTATATTAAATTTTAACATTATAAATTACTTGAAAGCTTTAAAGCGATTATGTACAGGGGGAAAAGAAAATGAAAAAAAGTTCAAAGTTTGCTAGCTTGCTTACATTAATGGTAGTTCTGCTGCTCGCTTTAAGTGCTTGCGGCAACGGTGCAGCTAGTAACGATACGGCTGCTACAGGTTCATCTACAGATCAACCACTTAAAGGTAAAAATATCGCTTTGATTATGCGTTTGAACAATGGTACATTTTCCGCTCAATATGTCGATGGTGTAAAAGATCAAGTAGCAAAATACGGCGGTACAGTCACAGTCATTACAGCAGATAATGATCTCAGTAAAATGGCATCTGCTCTTGATGCGGCTGTCAATCAAGGTGAATTTGATGGAATTTTACTAGATCATGGCGATGCAGGAGCACTAACAATGGGTGTGCAAAAAGCAGTCCAAGCCAATATTCCTATCGTTGCATTTGACTCTGCATTAGATGGTGTACAAGGTGTCACTAATCTAGCTCAAAATGATCAAAAAATGGCAGAGTTAACATTAGACCAACTTGCTAAAGATGCAAATGGTAAAGGCAATATCGTCAAAATCTGGGTAGCTGGCTTCCCTCCTATGGAATCTCGTCAAATTTCCTATAAAGCGTTTCAAGCTAAATATCCTGACATTAAAGAAATCGCTGCTTTCGGTACAGCAGACAATGCCCAACTAGATGCACAGACTCAGATGGAAGCTATTTTAAAACAATATCCGAACAAAGGTGATATTACAGCTGTCTGGGCAGCATGGGACGAATTTGCTAAAGGAGCAAGTAATGCGATTAAGCAAGCTGGACGCGATGAGATCAAAGTATATGGTATTGATCTTAGTGATGAAGACTTAGCATTGATTCAAGATAAAAATAGTCCATGGATCGCTTCTGCTGCTGTAGATCCAACAACGATCGGACGTGTACAAGTTCGTTATTTGTACCAAAAATTCGATGGAAATACAAAAGATGAAAAAGTAGAATTGGAACCTGTCTATGTACAGCGTGATGATCTACCAAAAGATAAAAAAGTAACAACAGCCGACCTGAATGAATATGTAAAAGGCTGGGGTGAAAGTGATCAAGGCAATACAGATAACCTAAAAGCACTTGAAAAATCTGTCGCTGGGAATTAATTAAATATACTTATTTCTACTTCACAGTAGACTCCAATTCCGGCGGTTTCTTAGGAGACCGATCCGGATTTTGTCTATATGGATAACGATTAAGAAAGGAAGAATCCGATGACTACTTCGATCGAACCATCATCTAGCAGTCTGGTGATGAGCGGAATCTACAAATCATTTGCTAATGTGCCCGCATTAACTGATGTTGAATTTACAGTAGGTAGCGGTGAGATTCATGCTCTACTCGGTGCTAATGGTGCTGGCAAAAGCACACTAATGAAAATTTTGTCCGGCGCTTATACAGCAGATCAGGGTCAGATTGTGATTAATGGTCAGCAAGTTCATATTGATTCCCCAGCCGCCGCCAAGCAAGCCGGTATTCAGTGTGTGTATCAAGAAGTGGATACTTCGCTTATTCCGCAGTTGTCGGTAGCCGAAAATATTTTATTAAGTCGTCTGACTTCTTCTCAAGGTAGTCCGATTCTGCATTGGAAATCGATATACCGACAAGCTGAAGATATTTTACAAAAACTTGGATTTGCTATTTCAGCCCGTCAGCCTGTGAGCGAATTATCGTTAGCCGAAAAGCAGTTAGTATTGATTGCACGTATTATGGCAGAACAAGCCAAATTTGTTATTTTCGATGAACCGACAGCTCCACTTAGTATGGAAGAAGCAGAACGCTTATTTACTATTATGGAAGACCTCAAAGCACAAGGGATTGGCGTTATTTTTATCTCTCATCGATTACCTGAAATTTTCAGAGTGTGCGATAAGATTACAGTGATGCGTGATGGCAAAAAAGTAAGTACTGTTCTTACAGCAGAGACAAATGCTAATGAAGTGGTACACTCTATGCTCGGTAGAGCTTTTGCAGAAGAATATCCCAAAACATTTGTACCGATTGGTGAACCTTTACTAACCGTATCTGATCTTGCGGCAGGTCGCTATGTGCAAGGGGTTAATCTTGATGTTCGGCGTGGTGAAGTGGTTGCTGTAGTAGGGTTAGTCGGAGCAGGCAAAACAGAATTGTCTAAACTCTTATTCGGAGCAGATCAACCGGAACGAGGATCGATTCAATTAAATGGTCGTACTATTCATTCCAAAACTCCTTATCATGCAGTCAGTTCTGGCATCGTGCTTGTTCCTGAAGAACGTCGCAAAGAAGGTATTCTGGTCAAAGAATCGGTATTGCATAATTTAAGCTTGCCTGTATTAAAAAAAATTACGAATCTTGGTATTGTATCCAAATCAGCCGAAAAACAGCATGGGGATCAATTGATTCAATCGCTAGGTATCAAAACATCGTCTGACCAGCAATTAACAGGCTATCTTAGCGGAGGGAATCAGCAAAAAGTAGCGATTGGAAAATGGATGCAGACCGATGCTGAACTTTTTATATTAGATGAACCGACCAAAGGGGTCGATATTGGTGCCAAACGCGATATTTTCAAAGTGATCGGAGAATTAGCGGCTCAAGGAAAAGGAATACTCTATCTCACATGTGAATTTGAAGAAGCGATCGGGCTGGCTGATCGTATTCTCGTGATGTGTGACGGTAAAATCATGAAATCTTTTGCTTATGGAGAAGCTTCACAACAAGAATTGTTATACTATGCCAGCGCTGGCCGGGAGGAACTTGTATGAACCACAAAATCGCTCAGTTTTCGTATCGTTATGGAGCTTTAATTTTTATCGGATTGGTATTACTATTTTTCTCTATTTATAATCAACACTTCTTCACATATAACAATATAAGCGATATTTTACGTTCGATCTCGATTGTTACATTTGTAGCGATAGGCATTACGATCTCACTTACGGTTGATGGATTCGATCTTTCTGCTGGATCGACAGTATCGCTGACTACGGTTGTAGTGGCGGCAATGATGGTCTGGCACCAGATGCCGTTGATTTTAGTATTGATTGTTCCGTTGATTATTGGTGCTCTAGTAGGCTTATTGAATTCCTTTTTAATTGTCAAAATTCGGATTCCTGATCTACTGGCAACGTTAGCTGTAATGTATATCGTCAGCGGGATTCATCGAACGTATACCAAAGGCTACTCGATCTACAATAATATGCAATTTCAAGATGGAACCAAAGCGCCCGGGGTAATGCTGGATTCGTTTCTCTGGATTGGTCAGGGTAAATTGTTAGGCGTTCCTTTTCCAGTTATTCTGATGCTGGTTGCCGTAATTGGTATGCACTTATTTTTCAAATATACACGTGGTGGACGGCAAATGATTATGACAGGTAGCAATGAAGAAGCGGCTCGCTTATCTGGATTGCGAGTGAATCGTGTACGTACTCTTGCTTATGTGGCTTCCGGTGTGTTTGCAGCGGTAGGCGGAATTCTGTTCGCAGCTCGTGTAGGTTCCGGTCAGATTGATGCAGGATCATCGATGCAAATGGATGCGCTAGCGGCTGTTTTTGTCGGCTATTCTGTATTCGGTGCAGGTCGTCCGAATGTAATCGGTACTTTTTTCGGTGCTGTATTAATGGGCGTACTGGTTAACGGTATGACTATGCTTCATGTGCAGTATTACACAACAGATATTATCAAAGGAGCAGTACTTGTTCTCGCTTTGGCAGTAACTTTTGTTCATCGTAAACGGCAAAAAGTATAAGACTTCTTTTTTATAAATGATCAATTAGCATTGTACTAAGTCACATCTTTTTTTATGAGGAGGATATACAGGATGACTCGTTCTGAACCATCATATGAAGCACTAACAGAAACAACCGCAATCGCCCTTGCCAAAACGTTAGAACTTTTCAGCTCAGATGCTGATCTTATCTGTCATGAGATTGGTGATGGTAATCTGAATATGGTTTTTCGGATCACCGAACCTGCGGCTAAGCGTGGCATTATTATTAAGCAAGCTCTTCCTTATGTACGTGTGATTGGTGAAGGATGGCCTTTGACACTGAATCGGGCTGTGATTGAAAGTAAAGCGTTACGACATTTTGCCAAACATGTTCCTCAATATGTACCTGAAATTTATTATACTGATCCTACTTATGCTATTACAGTGATGGAAGACTTGTCTCATCTCACTATTGTACGTACTGGATTAGCTAGCGGCTCTACTTATCCACTGCTTTCTACACATATTGGTGAATTTTTGGCAAAGACTCTGTTTGCAACTTCAGATTTTGCTATGGGTCCGCAAGAGAAGCGCGAACTTGCATTACAATTTCATAATCCTGAATTGTGTAAAATTACAGAAAACTTTGTATTTACGTATCCTCTATTCGACCATGAGACAAATGATGTAGAACCTATACTGCGTCCCATTGCTGAACAGATATGGGGAGATCAATTCCTTTTACTTGAAGCGGCAAAGTTAAAGCAGACATTTATCACTCATGCGGAAGCATTGTTACATGGTGATCTGCATACAGGAAGTATTTTCGCTAGTGATGAAGAAACGAAAGTGATCGATCCTGAATTTGCTTTTTACGGGCCGATTGGATTCGATATTGGGCTTTTTATAGCCAATACATTATTGTCTGCGCTCGCTCGTGAAGAAGATGGACGGGATGCTCTTTTATTCCATATCACCAATGTATGGGATGTATTTGTAGACACTTTTTCTACTCTATGGCAACAAAACAATGTAGAAGATTTTGCATCTATCGAGGGTTATCTGGAATATCAATTACAGCATATATTTGAAGATGCTGTTGGATTTGCTGGAAGTGAAATAATCCGCCGCATTTTCGGGTTGGCTCATGCACGGGATATCGAAGCGATCATAGAAGATGCTCATAGACTCACTGTTAAGCGCAATGCAGCGGCACTAGGACGTGACTTTATCGTCAACCGCTCTTTATACCAAAGCCCTGCACAACTCGTACAGGCGCTACAACAGGTCGTTACAGGAGCATCTATCGTTCATCCCTCATTGTAATAGACTACTGAACCTGTCTATTTAGATAAATGATACTTGCTCATCATAAGGATAAATGCTTAATCTATTCTTTAATCATATGTAATTCAATTCAAAATATAATCAAAAAAGCTACCTTCAACTTATACAGCATGAAGGTAGCTTTTTTATGTACTTATTGCAAATAGAATCATCCATTTACATCATTCGCGAGACTTGCCATAGTACTGGAGTAAGCTTGATCTGCTCTCCTAACCATTGACGGGCAATCTGTTGAAAAATCTCGGCTGTTCCACTACAGAAAAATTCATGTACAGGTAGATCTTCTGTAAGAGCAAGTTTTCCTTTATTGTACAAAATGGTACTGATCTCGCGTGCAGTCTCTTCGGCTGAATTGATCAATTTCACATCAGGCCCGACTGCTGCTTGGATCGCTTCTGTTAGAAACGGATAATGCGTACAGCCTAGAATCAGACAATCAATAGGATAACTGCGCACAGGTGCTAACACTTGCTGAGCTACCTCATAAGCTTCCTGATCCAAAAACACTCCACGCTCCACCAACGGTACGAAATCAGGACACGCCTGACTATACACTTGTACAAACGGTGATAATTGCTTCAACGCTGCTGAATATGCCCCACTGTTAATCGTTCCTAATGTACCGATTACACCGATAAAGCCTGTTTTGGTCGCGCTAATCGCAGCTCGTGATCCTGGATGGATAACACCAATCACCGGTATAGATACCTGTGCACTGATATGTTCCAATGCTGCTGCCGTTGCGGTGTTACAAGCAATCACAATCATCTTCGGCTGAAAGGTCATCAAATAATTCACAATTTGCTCGGTGAATTCTTTCACTTCTTCTAGAGAACGAGGCCCATAAGGTGCACGTGCTGTATCTCCAAAATAAATAATTTTTTCGCGTGGTAGTTGTCGCATCACTTCTTTAGCAACAGTTAATCCTCCCACACCTGAGTCGAATATAGCTATCGGTTGTTGCACGTACATATCGCTTCCTTTTCGTAAACTGTACCTATTATACCGTATACACAATTAGTAGCAAGTGAAAGATGTAACGTTTGTTTAGACGCTATAATTTCCTTTAGTTTGTGGACCTGGTTGATCCGCTTGTTCTGCTTTGAGAGCAGCTAGTTCTACTTTCACTTCTGCTGTTGCGATATTGATCTGTTCTTTCCAATCTTTGACTACGCCTACCACTTCTCTGCTCAGTTCTGCCAATTCACGACCTTTTGCTCCTGCAATACGAGCATTGGTGGAAATATCTGAACGCAGTTCACGACCGCCTTTAGGAGCTAGCAAAAGTGCTGTCGATCCTCCTACTAATAGTCCTGTCAAAATACCACATGTTAAACTTTTCGATTTGTTATGATTTGGCATCGTTATCTCTCCTTCGTTTCACTTATCTTTTCTATATGTGTATTACCCACACACCGCTTAAAAATCCCACCTGTTGATAGATCATCATCAGATAAATCAAAAAGCAGACCGATAATCGATCTGCTTTTACTCTGCATCTGCTGCTGAATTGGACGGAAATTGAATCTGATATACGCAACAATGTCCACCTTTGGCGATACATTCAGTTCGCTTTACATCTGCTTGTAGCAATTGTTCAAATAACTGTTGCTCACACTGACAAGCAATATCATAGCGATTCGCAATCTGATTGATCGGACAGTTATATTCATAAATCGTATACTGATCCTCACTTTGTTGCTCATAACGTGCCATATATCCACCATGATGCTGAATATCAGTCAAAGCAGCTACTCGTTCTTGGTGATCTTGAGTATCTGCAATACTTTGATAACGAGATAACAATTTCTGCTTACGTCCTTCAAATAATACAGCCACTGCGTCTTCATCCAACTCACTTAGCAGATCCAACGCTAGTTGATGATAATTATGAGGAAAATGTTCTTCCGCACGTTCACTTAACCGAAAGCGCAAAAACGGTCTGCCTGTTGGAATACGTACCGTTTCGGTAATCAATAATCCTTCTTGATCTAACGTATGAATATGACGTCTAACCGCCATCTCTGTAATATTCAATTCCCGTGCTAGCTCAGATACACTGAAAGGTCCTTGTGTTTTGAGCATAATCATAATACTGCGCCGGGTCGATGGTTCCTGATGGGACTTCATCGTATGACCCCCTTGCTCTAAATTGAAATAAAAATGACCCGATCCGCTTTGTCAGCGAAAAGGGTCACATTATCCCTTTGTGGATTAACGCTATTGTAGCGTATCCACTCAGCGATGTAAATTCCAAAGCATTCATTTCAAACAAGATATTTACAATATTATTCTATCTTATGTAGACGTCGAGGTACCTGATGCTCTGTCTACATTTACCACTGTTAACGAATCTAATTCTTGATCTAGATACGTATAAATGCGTTGACCGAATTCTTTTAATACCTCTACTAGAGGAGTAGTTAGCGGATGAAGTTCAGTGCGATTCCAATCATAATACTCTTGTACTAACGGACGACGCAGACGCACCAGTGCTGTCAACATTTCACCCATCGGTTGATCGATTACTTTTTCATCACGCATAATATCTACGATATCGTCATAACTACTAGCATCTCGCATAATAAAACCATCAATTAAATAACTGCCGATATCAGTTACACATTCAATCGCTAAATGAAGTGCCCGCTCTTGAACAAAACCAGAAATAAGACTGTTATCCCAATCCGTAGACACTTGTTGTAATGCTTCACATACATCTTCTAAGGCTACAATTCTTCGTTCAATCTGTTCACGGTTTATATAGTACAAAAGAGTCACACCGCCTTAGTATTCGTAGTCTGCTGCTATTGAACTTTCTCTCACACTATTCATGTATTCAATGATTTTCACATGTTCTGGATGTACTTGATACGCTTGTAAGCCTTCTAATGTCTCAAATGTAGCTGTTAACGCCACATCATAAGAACGTTCTGTACGCAAAATGTCTGCCCCGATTTCCAAAGCAATCAGTGAATCCACTTTTCCTTCCAAACTTCTTAATTTGGCTACGGTTTCATTCACGACTTCAGTTGTAGGATTTTTCAACTTAAATAAGACAATATGTTTGATCATAACAGAATAGCTCCTTTATATAGACAATAAGTTTCTTTCTTATCGTATCATAAATAATCAATAGATGCGCTGATAAAAAAAGCTGACACTCTTAAAGAGTATCAGCTTTTTCGTTATGCTATATAGTACGCATTGTACAGATAGATGCAACTATTATTCTTTACCTACTTCTGGAACTTCTTCGCCTTGATCATTTGTAGAAGCATCCGTAGTTTCAGCTTCTTCAGCAGTTGTAGGCTCAAGATCTTCTTCAGCTACACGAGGTACGATAACAGAAGCGATGATCTCTTCTTCACTTGATACCAATGTAACGCCAGAAGGCAATTTAACATCGCCAGCAGTTACTCTGTCGCCGATTTCCAATGCGGAAATATCAACTTCAAGGCTACTTGGCAAGTTTTTAGCCAAACCGCTTACTTCTAATTCTGTTGCTTGGTGTTGTAACACACCACCAGATTTAGTACCGATTGCTTCACCATGGAAGTCAATTGGCATGGTTACATGAATTGGTTTGGTATCGGAAACTTGCATAAAGTCAGCATGCAAGATGCGACCGTCTACACGTTGTACATCTTTAATAAGAACTTGTACTTCTTTTCCACCTTCTACAGCAAGTGAGAACATTTCTGCTCCACCACGTTTAACGTGAGCTAGAAGTTGTTTGGAATCTACATGTACAGGAACACTGCCCAAATCCGGGCCATATACTACACCTGGAACGCGTCCTTTTAGACGAAGTTCACGCATTTCAGAACGTTTTGAACTTTCTCTTTTTGTTGCTGTAAGTTTTTCATGACTTGTACTCATAAGTATTGGCCTCCTAATAATATAAAACGATTGTATGTTAGTTTTTTAATGTTGCAACCAATTTAGTAAGCAAATTGGCTATCGTCTTATTTAATACCCCATTACACAACAAATGTATCAGAAATGGATTTATTTTTTTCAAATAACAACCTGTATGTTCATCGATATCCTTCCAAAAGTGAGTGATATCAAGGAAAAAGAAGGCTTCTGTCTATACGCAAAAATATCTGGTTTTTTTCTCCAGTCTTCTGTGTATTTTATAAATGATAACGATATATCTTCCAAAAAAAGGATATAAGGATCACTTTTTTATCTTATTTTGTACGCATCAAATATCAATGACTTCTATTAAAATAAAGCAGATGGTTGTGATCCATCTTACTGATTTGGACAAGTAAATATGCTTATAATCATTCTTATTTGATAAATATTCTTAAATGGTCAAAAATAGTGACCATGTCAGCTTGAAACGAGCGTCTGGGTGTTGTAGGATGTTGAAAGGACACTAAACCTAATATCAAGAAAAAATAGATTAATCGGAGGAAATATGCCTAATCAACCAGAACGACACTTTATAGAGGCGTGGTCTCTGATCAACCGTAAGTACCTCGGCAAAGGAGTGCGAGTTAAGCGATTCCGCAGACCAACACGTTGTCAAATCCGCAATCGAGTATTGCTCGCTGTGCTCATGGTCAATGATATCAAACTATCTGAGCTTGCAGAACGGTTATCGGTTTCATCACGAAGCGTAAGCGCTTGGGTCTATGAAGGCCGCCTCCCTGGCAAAGCCAATCTTGAAAAAGTATGCCGGGAATTGGGATACCCGCACCACATTTTGTTTAACCAGCAGGTGATCAATAATAGCCCTGTGATTTGCCAGCAAGAACCATCTCGCTTTATGAAAAGAACGATTACTCGTTCACCGGTACGTAATCACATTTTGACAGGCTTATGTATGGTACATGATCTATCAGTAACCGATGTTAGCCATTGGATTGGTGTTCATCCAGGTACTTTCCGTAAATGGTTACATCAAGCTACACTGCCTTCACCAGCATTTCAAGAAAAAACAGAACAATTTTTCCGTATTCCCAAATCCGTCTTATTCGCTGACTGTGTATTGGGCGAAGATGAGAAATCTCAAGCGTAATTTAGCATATTCACATTGAATGTATAGGTACAACCAAATAAGCAGCACAAAAACTCCGCTTTCCCACGATATCTAGTGAGAAGCGGAGTTTTTATTGTGTCTGTTCTATAGACATGTCCCCTATTGAACTATAAATAACGATTATCCGTAAAAGTAATCATAGAAATTCGCAAATAATTCCGCTCCCAGAATCGGTTCAATCGCAGTCTTGAGCTGTTCTTCAAACGCTGGTAGAACTACACTATCATCATCTGTTATTTCAAAAATCTCAAATGATCCGTATACAACCTCAATAAGTAAGCTCATCGCTACAAAAAAATCTGCCAGTGTAGATGCAATCAAAAAAGGCTCGCCTGTATCATACCCTGCATATACAGGCGTCCCTTCTTCACTAGTTGCGACGATAATAGGATTACCTTTGCCCAGATCATCTGCAATAATCACAAAGTCTGCACGCCATGTATCGCTTTCTGTAAAAGGCTCTGACATGCCTACCCAGCGATAACCAATCAATGCTTGTTGCAACTGATCGATAGGCCAGAATATAATCGGAGCAAATCCAGTCTCAACCAGTACATCAGACGGTTTATAATGACTTAGATAATAATCCAATTCAGGTGAACTTGGAATTGTATCTGGCCATTGGTGCTGCAATGTATCCGGTGATACAGGTGTATATTGCCCGCTAACTTTATATTGATGATGAGTCTGTACCCATTGTGATAATGCTTGTTCTAATGATTTCATACATACACTCCTAATTACAATCTAGCTTATCTAGAGATCTTCACTGATCCAGACAGTTATGTGGGTATTACAGCAGGAGATGATGTCGATTCACGAATAATCAGCTCAGGGGTATGTATCTTTTCGCCTAAGCCCCGTTGTTCTCCATCTAACATTTGCAAAATCATTTCTGCTGCCGCTGTTCCCAATGCATGCTTGGGGTGACTAAGTGTTGTTAGCTTCACTTCTGTAGCTGTAGCTAGAAAAGAATCGTCAAATCCGACTAACGATAGATCATTCGGTACCGAAAGACCGGCTTCACGCACAACTTGAAGCAGATTAATAGCTAATTCGTCGTTATAGAGTACCCATCCGGTTGCACGCTCTTGAGCAGATTGCTTAATAAGCTGTTGGGCTTGTTGAATCGGTGCAGTGCTTTTGTCATCTGTAGTATACGTAAAAATCAATGACGGTTGTAAAGCAATCCCGTGCTTGCGATGCGCCGCAACGAATCCTTTCATACGGCGTACGCCTTGCATATCATCTGTTTTGAAAAAGCCAGCAATCCGTTGATGTCCCAGTTCTATCAGATGTTGAGCCGCTAAAAATCCTCCACGCTCATCATCCATTCGTAGACATGCGGAATCCATTTCTTCATAACTCGCATTAATCATCAGATAAGGTATTGAACGATTTTCAATAGTAAGAAAATAATTGAGATTAGCACTGCGTTCTCCACTTCGAGTAGGTTCTACAATCAAAGCCGCAGGAGACTGATTGAGCATCATTTCAAGACACTCGCGCTCTTTGGTTGGATCATTCTCTGTACTCGCTAGCAGTAGACGATATCCTTCGCTACGTAGTCTCGTTTCGATACCTTGCACAATTTGCGGGAAAATATAATCCGAAATATACGTAGTAATCACACCTACCGTTTTGTTGTCATCGACTGATTTGACAGCAGGATCAGCAACAAATGTCCCTTTGCCTTGCATCCGGTTCAACCAGCCTTCTCGCACCAATTCCCCTAAAGCCTGACGTACCGTTTGTCGACTGACACTGAATTGATCAGCAATCTCATGTTCCGAAGGCAATCGGCTACCTGGTAATAATTTGGATGAATGAATCCACGATAATATTTCATCTCGAACTTGTCTGTATTTTGCGGCCATAATTCCTCCGAACGATTGATAAAGACATAAGATAGATTTTATAAATCTATGTCACCATGTTAATCCACTTACTCTGATGATTGGTTTGTAAATAATGAGCAACTAATTTCCATGTATGCTTGTTACTTTCCCAATATAAATAACTTGCTACCTGATCGCTATCTATCCATGTATAGTTGTCATGCTCCTTGTTAGAAAGTTGAATTTGATCTATATCTACATAAAGAATATACATTCTTTTTAAAATAGTAAGTTCATCCAATTCAACTTTGATAGGATCTGACCATGTACATAAATCTGTGAGATTAGCGATGATTCCTGTTTCTTCATATACCTCACGTATACAGCTATCTACATGCTCTTCATTATTTTCGACACCACCAGTGATAGGTTGCCAAAATGCAATATCGGTTTCTTCTGAAATCGGAACATGTAGAATCAATATTTGTTTAGTTTCTCGGTGGATAATCCAACATTCAATACTATGTTTTACTTTTTTTGTCGACATTAGCGCGCTCACCTTAAAATCAATAATACATTTTGTATTATCGAATATAGATATTTTATTTTACCATAAACACAACTGATTAGATCAATTGATGTTCATTCATATATTTTAACCCTGTATAGCGGTTACGTAGCGTGTGAGCGGAATGTAGAGCCAGTTCTAACCATTCGGCTGGCATATCTAATTGTTCGTATTCACTTGGGCCACCTACTGCGGATAACCACTGCTTCATCTGTGCGCTGGTTGGAATATCTTTGTAAGCGGCAAAAGCTTGAACTTCTGGATGATCGATTGCTAATTGACGATAATGATCGGCTAGAAGTGCTGATGCTACTCCTACTTTGGCTCCATGTAAAATTTGTCTGTGTCCACCTTTGATCAGTTCCATTTCCCAGCGGTGAGAAATATGATGTTCTCCCCCTGACGCTGAGCGCGAATGATCAGCGATCAACATAGCTATTCCTGAAGCAAGTAATGAATACATAACCGTATAGATACCTTCTGCACTACCTGAAGCAATCAAATCTACTTTTTCAATACATTGATGAAGCGCTTCTTCTGTAATATCGTATACCAACTGATTATAAGGTTCTTGTCCAAGATCACGGGATACTTTCCAATCTGCTAATGAGGTGCATTTGCCTAACATATCACCAAATCCTGCGGCGGTTAATGTTTGCGGAGCATTGATCAAAATATTAATGTCTGCAAAAATAGCTTCTGGTGCTTTGGCTTGAAATGTTTCTTTGGTTCCATTCACAATAAGTGGTGCGCCGGCAGACGTAAATCCATCTACCGAAGCCGCAGTAGGAACAGACAAAAATGGCTTATTCATTTTGTGACTGACAATTCGCACAACATCATGAATCGTTCCTGAACCAATCGCTACAATTGCATCGGTCTGAGGAGTAACAGCTAACAACAATTGTACAATTGTCGCTTCATCCGCAATTACATCGCCTACTTTATTTTCACGTAACTCTAATTCTGTAATACCTACCTCAATACTTTGCAGTAAATCTATCGTTTGCCGACCTGCTGCTTCATACGTGAATTTATCATAGACAACCATAATATGCTGATAACGCTCGGTATGGATATATGCGGGTAACTTTCGAATAGCTCCTGCTTCTAATTCAATATGAATCCCTATCGTCTCAAAAGATTGATTACCTGCAATTAAAGCTGACTTTTGATTCCAGATCGTAATTTGCTCGTTAATAGATAATGATGGCTGCTTCATGTTGTCATCCCCTTTTGTATAATCAAGATACCGCTTACAATATTTTTCAACTTGTACATATAATTTATTAAATTATGCGCTTTTACATCTAACTTGTACATACATTTTAGAAAAATTTTGTAGTTATGTCTATCTTTTAAAATCATTTTGGCTTTGCTAAACAAAAAAAGACATCTTATTATAGATATCTTTTTTGCTTAACCTGTTTAAGTAGGATCTACTTTTACATAAACCATATCCAGCGCCCGACTAACAATACTAAAATCATTACTGTTCCGCATTGTAGCGAGGTTCGTAATGACAACCATAATAATTGCTGATGTGTCTGCAAGTTGCGCTTATTTTTCATATGCTGGTACATACGACATAACGGAATAGCTGTTAACAGCGCAAGAATACCGTAGATCGGCAATCCACCGACAAGTACACAGAGTAAAATACTGCACAAAGCCAGACATAATAAGAAAATCGAAAAGCGAAACGATTTTTGTTCTCCCCATACCACGACCAATGTACGTTTACCAACCTGTTTGTCTGTTTTCCAGTGTAAAAAGTGATGATTGAAAAAGGTCAATGTCGTTAGCAACCCCATAGGCAATGATAAAAAGAATAAACGTATATCAAAATGACCTGTCTGCACATAATAAGCACCCATCACCGGGAACACACCAAAACATAATACATGCGCCAGTTCACTACTGCCTTTACCGATATATCCATATTTGATCGGGGGAACGACATAAAATAAAGCAAGCAATCCGCCAATTCCTCCGAACAATAACACACCCCATCCACTTAAAAAGTATAATGTTAACGCGCAGACGATTGTGATAGCGAGCATACTCCATGTTACTTTTGCAAACGTTTGTTCACTCCATTTACCAGTCGTCAGATATCCTGAATCTGTCGAAATCGATTCTTCGGATTGATAAGCTGCAACATCAACACCACTGCGATAATCCCATAGATCATTAATCATCATCGAAAAAATATGTATTGCACTTGAACCAATCAATGTTAAAAGGAAAATCAGTACGCTAAATTGATCATTCCATATCCATGCTGCTAAAGCTCCCTGCACTACACAAATCGCCATCAAAGGCACAAAATGCAACCGCGAAGCCTGGCTAAACTCTACCCATTTACTCATTATGTTCCACCTTTGTATTAGATTCATCTTCTTGTTGATTTGCTTGGAATCAGATAATCTTCATTAACCGTATGTATGACTTTCAAACGCGTATCTATTTTAGATGTAGAGATCAGAATCAATAGATGATGATGCCAACGTATATTAAAAAAAGCGTATCACCTATAAACAGGCAATACGCTTTTATTTACATATCTATTCTATCTAATTAGGATTAACCGATCGTACGAGTTAAAATATCTATAATTTCTTGTTTGCTCTGAGCATTAATCAATTCAGCCCGAAATTCTTCATGAATTAATTTGCGAGAAAGAGCTACCAGAATCTGCAAATGTTCATTTCCTGCATTGGCTTCAGGTACACCGATCATAAATGCAATCTGAGCAGGCTGATCATCTAAAGATTCCCAATCAAGCGGTTCTGCAAAGCGTGAGAAAGCTAATGCTGCTTTGGCAACCCCGGATGACTTGCCGTGAGGAATAGCGACGCCAAAACCAATACCTGTTGAACTTTGTTGTTCACGTGCCATAACCGCATTAACATAAGCTGCTTCGTCCGTAACTGCTCCAGAAGCTTTCATACCTGCTGCCATTTGTTGAATCGCTTCTTCACGTGTTGTTGCTGTAGAAGGTAAAAATATACTTTCTGTGCTTAATAGTTCGCTGATATTCATGGGTAGTGTCACTCCTTCTAATAGTCATCATCTTATAGTTAACTGGTAGAACCTAAGCGAAAATAATGAAAATATGGACAGCGACCGGACAAATCATCGTTCCGGTCGCTTGTAGTGAATTATAATTACTTATAATTTAGCAGGTGCTTTGCGTTTAAGCAATAAGACCATCAATGCTGTAACGACAGTACCAATAACAATAGACAATACATACTGTGGCAAATGATCGATTGCATTCGGGATAAAGAGAACGAATACACCACCATGAGGAGCATGTAGACCTGCACCGAAGTACATTGATAATGCACCAGCTACAGCCGAACCTACCATAAAGGAAGGAATAACACGAATCGGATCAGCCGCACCGAACGGAATAGCACCTTCGGTAATAAACGATAGCCCTAGAATCGAAGCCACTTTACCAGCTTCACGCTCTTCTTTGGTAAAGCGATTTTTAGCAATAACAGTTGCTAACCAAATACCAAGTGGTGGAGTCATACCTGCTGCCATAACAGCCGCCATTGGCGTATAAAGAGAAGCACCTAGCAATCCTACTGCAAACGTATAAGCGGTTTTGTTGAAAGGACCACCCATATCGAGTGCCATCATTGCACCAAGAATAGCTCCTAGAATAATAGCATTTCCTGCACCCATATTCGTCAACCAAGCTGTCAAACCTGTCAACAACCATTCAATCGGTTGACCGATAACATAAACCATCAATAGACCAATAGCAAGTACAGACAATACAGGAACGATTAGAATAGGTTTGAGACCTTCAAAGTTTTTAGGCATTTTGATTGTTTTGATCAAGTAATGTGCAATATAACCAGCTACAAAACCTGCGATAATACCGCCGATAAATCCAGCGCCCATATCTTTAGCAAGTACACCGCCTACCAAACCAGGTGCAAGTCCGGGTTTACCAGCGATAGAGAATGAAATGAATCCAGATAATACGATAACCATCAGTCCCATTGAAGCGCCACCAATTGTGGATAAAGCGGCTCCGAACGAACCCTCTACTTGATCGACTCCGCCTTTAGTGAAAGCGAATAAGAATGAGAATGCGATAATCAGACCACCTGCAATAACAAGCGGTAACATATTGGATACACCATTCATCAAATGTTTGTAGAACATATTAGGCTTACGACCTGCATTTTCTTCAGGTGTCGCTGTTGGTGAAGCAGCAAGACCACTGGAAGCTTCTTTAGCTAATGCACGATCGATTAATTCTCCTGGAACTTTGATCCCTTGTGCAACTGCTACACGAATAACAGGTTTGCCTGCAAAGCGATCTTCATCTACATCTGTATCAGCAGCGATAATAATAGCATGTGCTTCAGCGATTTCTTGAGCGGTTAGACCATTCTCGACTCCAACTGCACCACGAGTTTCTACTTTGATCGGTACACCTTTTTGATCTGCAGCTTTTTGCAATGACTCAGCAGCCATGTACGTGTGAGCAATACCGGTTGGACAAGCGGTAACAGCCAATAATTTTTTCATGGTAATATCCCCTTATAATGAGTAATGGTCTAACCTTTATCGCCTTTATTAAAACGCTTTCAAATTCATCATGATGTATCATGTATTTCTGATCCTAACGTGTAGTTAAGCGATCGTCACACCTATACCTAGCTTTTTCAGTTGATGAATAATATGAAGCGGTACTCCAGCATCCATAATACAATGGTCAATCTCTGATACGTCTGCAAATTTGGCATAAGCGATATTACCAATCTTGCTATGATCTGCTAATAAAATAACTTGCTTAGCAATATCAATCATTTTGCGCTTAATAGCAGCTTCTGTCAGATTAGGGGTGGTTACACCTTCTTTGAGATCCAGACCGTTTGTTGCAATAAAAGCTTTGTCTACACGTACCATATCCAGTGAACGTTCTGCTATCGGCCCAACAAATGCTAGTGTGTCTGGCCTTAACAATCCGCCAATAATAGACAATTCAATATTCCGACAATCTCGAAGTTCGCTAAGAACAATGACCGAGTTCGTGATCACTCGAATACCGGACATATGCTTTAGTTCTTTTGCTAATGGAAGAGTTGTCGTTCCCGAGTCAAGCAAGATCGTATCACCTTGATGGATCATCTCTACCGCTCGTTTCGCAATGCGCTCTTTCTCTTCTCGAAAAGAATCTTCTTTGTCCACCATATTGGGTTCAAAATTAACACTTTGCAGTGATACGGCTCCCCCGTGTGTCCTTTTCAATCGCCTTGCATCTTCTAACTCTTTGAGATCCCGACGAACTGTTGAATCTGATACTCCAAAAGCTTCCCCTAGTTCTTGAACAGATGCCCGGTGATTCTCTTGTAAATATTGAACCATTTTATGCTTTCGTTCTTCTTCAAAAAGCATGGGACATTCCACCTGTCTACATATGTTAGCTAATAATGACGTTGAACATGTGCTCATGATCGATGATGATCGTTTACTGATTTTTTTCGACAATTTTCGTGATCGTTTGTGATTACTATTGATTGATTTTGATTATAACAGCGTTTTCATAGACTGTAAATAGATTTTTATAATTCTTTTGAACTATTTAATATACTAGGAGTTATAGATTATATATCGTCATTATCTTGCCTAATATTTACATTTATTTGCATGAATTCGCTCATTTTCTTTATTTTTTTTATAAAATAGTCATACAATACAAAATTCGACATTTAAATATGTTACTTTTGCAAAATGATACCAAAAAAACCTCTGTGAAAAGAACATTAGCTATATCCAATCAGCTTGATCTTCACACAGAGGTTTTGAGTATTATCTTTTATTATTTAGCTACAAGTGCTTTTTTCCAAAATCCTAAAATCAAACAAGAGATAACAGCACCAATAATAACTGCAACTAAGAACAATAAAGCAGCCATCAAATTACCATTATTAGCTAGAGCAGCTACAAATATTCCGCCATGTGGTGCAGGAATATTCAAATGCCAGAACTGAGTTAATCCGCCAGCAACCGCAGAACCAATAATACAAGACGTTAGAATACGTAATGGATCCGCTGCTGCAAAAGGAATCGCACCTTCGGTTATGAAGGACAATCCAAGCACATAGTTAGTTAGACCAGACTTACGTTCTTGCTCTGTAAATTTGTTTTTGAAGAATGTTGTTGCAAGTCCAATAGCAAGTGGTGGAACCATACCGCCTGCCATAACAGCCGCCATCATCGCACCGTTTGTATTACCACTTGATGTAAATACACCAATCGCAAACGCATAAGCGGCTTTGTTAAATGGCCCACCCATATCGATTGACATCATTCCGCCTAAGATCAGACCTAGAATAACAGCATTTCCTGTTCCCAGGTTATTCAAGACGTTAACCAACCACGTATTAATACCACCAAAGATTGGATCGAAGATATAGTATGAAATCGTACCGGTAATTAACAGACCAAGTACAGGATATAACAAAATCGGTTTGAGACCATCTAATGTTTTTGGTAATCCAGCAAGTAACTTACGTAGAGCAAGGATTACATAACCTGCCAAGAAACCAGCTGCTAGACCGCCGAGGAAACCAGCGTTAGAGTTCGCTGCCATTAGACCGCCGACCATACCAGGCATTAATGCAGGACGATCCCCAATACTCATTGCGATAAAACCAGCTAGGATTGGAATCAAGAAGAAGAATGCGCCTTCTCCGCCACCAATCGTTTGCAATAGCTTGAAGATTTGGCTATTTTCGCCTGCTGTCTGCTCGATTAAGAACGAGATCGCAAGTAAAATACCACCACCGACAACGAACGGCAACATATGAGAGATACCATTCATTAAGTCTTTATAAATTTTACTACCTATTTTTGTTTTTTCATTTGAAGATGAAGCTTCAGAAGAAGATTTGCCTCCAGCACTATGATAGATCGGAGCGTCTCCATTCATCGCTTTGCGAATCAACTCTTCGGATTTGCGAATACCATCACTAACCGGTCTTTGCAAAACAGGCTTACCATCAAAACGCGCCATTTCTACATTTTTGTCAGCGGCTACAATAACACCACTTGCACGACGAATTTCATCGTCAGTTAGTACAGTCTGAGCACCTTCGGAACCGTTTGTTTCGACTCTGATCTCTACGCCCATTTCTTGCGCTTTTTTGATCAATGCGTCTTCAGCCATAAAGGTATGAGCAATCCCTGTAGGGCAAGCGGTAACAGCAACCACGAATGGTTTGTTGTCTTTGCCTTCCAGCGTAGCTTCTGCTTGTTGCACTGTTGCATTTTCTTGTTGTTTGGCTTGTTCTCTTGCTGCTTTGGCTTCAGCTTTTGCTTTTTCCGCTGCTTCTTTTTCAGCTTGTTGTGTATCGAAAAGTGCGGATACTTCGTCAGGACTGGTTGTATTCATCAATTTTTCGATGAAATCGCTATCAATCAGTAGCTTAGAGAGCGCAGCTAATGTACGCAAATGTGTATTTGCTGCTCCTTCTGGTGCTGCAATCATAAAGAACAAATGAGCAGGTTCACCATCAAGAGACTCGTAATCTACACCTCTTGTACTTTTAGCAAAAACAACTGTAGGCTCGTTTACCGCTGTTGTTTTGGCATGAGGCATCGCAATACCGCCACCGATACCCGTACTTGATTCACTTTCACGTTTCAAAATCTTTTCTTTAAATAGTACTTTGTCATTGATTCTTCCACTGGTTGCAAGACTAGCGATCAATTCATCAATCGCAGCTTCTTTGGTTGTTGCCTGTAAGTCCATGATCATCGTTTCTTTGATCATTAGATCTGTAATTCTCATTAGGTTACACTCCTTTATTGGATTCAATCAATAGCTTCTATAATGTAACAATAGTAACTTGTGGGCGTAATTCTTCAATTTTTTCACGTGTCGCTAGATCGTCTGAAAAAGCAGTTGCACTACCAGAAGCAACACCTGTACGGAAAGCTTCAAGAGGATCATGAGTCGATACCAGTGTACCGGTAAATCCAGCGATCATAGAATCGCCTGCTCCAACAGAGTTTTTGACGGTTCCTTTAGGCACATTAGCGTGATAGACTTCTTCCGGTGTAATTAATAATGCACCATCACCAGCCATCGAGATCAATACATGTTGAGCACCAAGTTCTAGCAATTTGCGACCGTACGTAATAATATCTTCACGACTTGCAATCACAACGCTGAACAGTTCTGCTAATTCATGATGATTAGGCTTCACTAATAATGGACGATCTGCAAGTGCTTTGAGCAATGCTGGTCCTGTCGTATCAATTACAAATTCTGCTCCTGTCTGCTTACATACTTCGATCAGACGATCATAGAAATTCGCTCCCAAAGACGGTGGTACACTTCCTGAAAGAACAACCACGTCTTCTTTGTGCAATTGAGATAATTTGGCTACCAGTGCATCAGCTTCTTCCGTACTGATATTCGGCCCTTGACCATTAATCTCTGTTTCTTCTCCATGCTTGAGCTTTACATTGATACGTGTATCGTCTGCCACATGAACAAAATCAGTCGAAATATGTTCAGCATGAAGTTTATCTTCTATATATTGACCGGAAAATCCACCGACAAATCCAAGTGCTGTATTCGGTGCATCCAAACGATTCAAAATACGAGATACATTAATGCCTTTACCACCCGGAAGCTTTAAGTCACGCTTCATGCGGTTCAAGTCACCTAACTTCAATTCGTCCACTTCCACGATATAGTCTATGGAAGGATTAAGCGTTATTGTATATATCATGGTTATCCCTCGATTATTTTAGTTTTTTGAGCAATCGAACGTTGCCATTGTTCTGGCATCGCTTCTGTGATCAATACGGCTTCATTAAGACTAAACAATTTGGCAAACGTAATCTCACCGATCTTACTAGAGTCAGCTAATATATACGTCTGACTGGACAATTCATGTGCACGTCTTTTAATTAAAGCTTCTTCAGGGTCTGGAGTCGTATATCCCATCTCTGCATCAATACCGTTTGCTCCGAGAAAACATTTATCAAAGCGGAAGTTGTCCATATTTTGGAGCGCTATACTTCCAATAACGGCTTTGGTATGCATTTTCATCATCCCTCCCAACAAATAACTGCGGATCTGTTGATGAACGAGCGCTTCTACATGAGACAATCCATTGGTCACGACTGTAATGTCTTTGGCTTCAATATAAGGAATCATGGCAAGCGTAGTGGTACCTGCATCTAGATAGATACATTCTCCATCCAAAAGCTCTTGTGCTGCTAATTTGGCGATTACATCTTTTTGTTGAACGTTTGTGAATGTTTTTTCGTCCATACCAGGTTCCTGGCTTTTTTGATGAACTAGGGCTGCTCCCCCATGTATACGCTTTAGCAGTTGGCGACTTTCAAGATCGATCAAATCACGTCGAATCGTTGATTCAGAAGCACCTAAAATATCAACTAATTCTTGTAATTTAACTATGCTTCGTTCCTGTAAGCGCTGTAGAATTAAATGGTAGCGTTCTTCTGTCAGCATGTTCATTCCTCCAACTCCAACTATCGTATCACAAACCTAACAAAAAACAATCATTTTCGTTCAAAATAATCCATAAAAATTCAATCAATGACTGTTTTCGTTCACATTTTGATAAATATTTGGAGGAAATTGGATTGTTTGATAAGATTCACTATTATTCTTTTCGGTAAACTAATACATTTTGTAAAGCAATCTGTATCATATGTACGTTATTGATCTCTATTCTAATTGGGAGCGTTTCTATACCAATGATCGGAAAGCTTAATCTGATCATAAATAAAAGGCTATCCCTTATCAGATTACTGACAGGAGATAGCCTTCTTTATTTGTATCGTAATTCTATCTAAAATAGGATCTTGATAGACTCTTATGACATCGCTTCTGCCAGAACAATCTGCTCGTACTCTGTAAATGGATCAGGAATATCCAGACAATACGATTCTACATCACTAGCACCTACGTACAAGATCGCACGATCATTCGCTTCACGAGTCATTCCGCCACTGAAAATAACATCTACCAGATCAGGACGCTTAGCAGGTCCTTCAGGAAAATCACTTCGAACTGCTATAATTTTCATTGCAGATTTCTCACGTGTCCATGGATTCACGACAAAAGACATCGCATGATAATGAAGCATTTTCTGTTCGTCTCGATACGCTATATGCCCCAATACACCCAATAAGCCATTTTTCAATAAATGAATTTCGTTAGCGCCGCCCCATTCATTTTTATCAAATTGATCTTTAAATACAGGAGCGCTAATAATATTAGACTCTGACAAATTTTGAAACGATTCAAAAATACCAAATCCAATCAAAGCTACCGCTCCTTCTACACCAAAAGGTCTAGAAAAAACAGCTATATTACCATCAGCCATTTCATTGAGACGAAGATCTTTCATACTCCAGGGCCCACTGACTGCATATTCAAAATCACGAATCGTTTTGCCACGATACAATAAAGTACGCCATCCGATGATTTTATGATCTGGTTCTTGATTACGATAAATTTCAACGCCACCAAAAATCAATTCATTATCCAGCCTTGTAATAAATGGATCTTGTAATTGAAACGGAGTTAAATCTTCTTTCGGTTCCCAAACATCTCCATTACGAGTAAAAAAGATTACTTCAGAATCTTCGGAATTTCTTGCTTCGACACGTCCAGCAATATACAATTCGCCTTCATTCCAAAACGGAGCTGTAATATTATACACATCCAGATTATCTACTCCTGTAAAGTGAATCTTGGTTCCTTTTTCCTTAGCAGGTGTATATTCTAGCAGTAGTTCCCGGCACGTTTTGATATCCCATTCTAATTTCATCATGAGGTAAGAGGCAACCTTTCTCAGGTATATTCCTGAAGTCCTTTTTCTTTTAGCATGATTACCATATCTTTGATATCTTGCGCACGATCTTTGGCACAGATCAACAACGCATCTTCCGTATCAGCAATAATTAAATGGTCAATTCCTATCGTAGTAATCAATCGCTTTTCTCCATAAATAATCGAATTACGCGTATCAATACCTACATAATTGGCTTTGACAATATTGCCTTCTTCATCCGGTGGGAAAATAGCTCCCAATGCATCCCAGCTTCCGATATCATTCCAACCAAAATCGCCTTCAAGCACAACCACTTCATCACAACGTTCTAGAATACCGTAATCGATCGAAATGTTTTGCAATAGCGGATAAATCTGATTGATCATTTCTTCTTCTTGATCCGTTCCTAGATAAGCAATCAAAGGAACCATCGTTTTGTACAATCTCGGCAGAAAACGCTTAAAATTATCAATAATCGTAGACGTTTTCCAGATAAACATACCACTATTCCATAGATAATGACCTGTTTCCAGATAAGACTTCGCTTTGACAAACGTAGGCTTTTCTACAAATTCAGCCACTTCATATACAGGACAAGGTACACTCATCATAGGTTCACTTTTACATGAAATATAACCATAGCCTGTTGCTGCAAAAGTAGGCTTAATTCCTATAGTCACAATTTTATCAGTTTCCATAGCAATTTGGCATGCTTCTTCTAATTTAGCACGAAATTTTTCTTCCTGAGTGATATGATGATCGGAAGGAAAAACAATCATTAACGAATCCCCATGATTTTTTTCGATATAGAGAGCCGCTAGCAAAATACTGGCGGCTGTATTTTTGGATACAGGTTCGACAAGAATATTAGAAGCTTGCACACTGGTATGCATAATACTTTCCAGTAAAACAGCTTGAGAACGATGAGTCACAATAATCGTATTCTCCATCGGGATAACTCCATCAAAGCGCTGAATTGTATCATTTAACATAATATCATTACCACTGATATTTAATAATTGTTTGGGAAGATCTTGACGGGATAGAGGCCAGAATCTTGTACCTCCGCCACCTGCCAGAATCGTTGCAAATCTATTCATTACCCATCACCGCATGAGCCATGCAGTAAGAGACGATATTCTCTGACCCTTGATTGAGATTTAAGCCTACCGCATGAATTCCATCATAACATCCACCTGTTTGACGATCGATTAACGATTCATTGCGTGAATTGCGACCGTGGAACCATTGATAACATAGCAAAGCTTGATCATGATACTTTTGCACGCCAAGCACTTTGTACGCTTCATAACAAGCCATTAACATTTCCGAAGCTTCAATCGGTTGCTCATCATACGGCGCAGCAGGCTTGCCACGCTGTAACCAACCATGACTACCAATCGGTTTGAAATAACCTTCATCTGTAAATGTTAATTCTGCTAGAAAATCTAAGCTTTCTCGCGCTGTCTGCTGAAAAGCAGCAGTGTTCGAAAATTGAGATGCTTTGAACAAAGCCCATGGTAACATAGCATTACCATAAGTCACTTTATCTTCAAACCAATGCCAATCTGCACTGGCATGACCTTGATATAGATTATGCAGACGAATACCCATATTCTGAATCAATGCTTCAATTCGTGCACGTGGTAAGAAAGAAGCGCCTGATCTTTCCCCTGTAGCAAATGGGAATGTATAGGTTAGTGCATCCGGTGTTTCTAACATCGTCGTCAGACCAATTAATGCATAACCGATCGCTCTTGGCGCGCGGATATTTTCCAAAAAGGGAAGCGCACGATTAATCATAAATTTACACGTATTCTGCAAATTATCTGGAATCGAAGGTTCAGCAATCGTTACACCCAGTGCCCATAGGCATCTGCCCTGACAATCTTCTGAACCTGTTTTTTCTATAAATGTACGGTTATAATCCATAAAGTTACGGAAACTACCATTTTCATTTTGAGCATGATAGATAAACGCAAGATACGTATGAACAAGATCCAGAGACGCTTGATCTTGTTTGGTTTTGTATAGTAATACCGCTGCTATTAATGCTCTTGCATTATCATCAGAAGTATATCCTTTTGAACGGTCAGGAATACCAAATTTGGTATGTTGAAAAATACCTGTATCATCGGTTAAGCGTCGTAAATAGTGTGCTGATAGAGTAGATGTTGGCGTTGAATCGATGACATTTTCCATTTTAAACTGCACTCCCTTTTAATCCGTAACTGCTTGACATGACTTCACGAAACAACTGAGCATAAGACTTCGCAACTTCGCTCCACATCATTGTTTTTCCCAAAGCCATCGTTTTTTCTTCCATTTCTGCTTTAAGTGCTGGATGATCTAATATATTCAAAATATGCGTTTCCAAAGAAGCCGAGTCGTTAAATTCTGCCAGCAGTCCTCTTCCATCTGCTAACATTTCTATTGCATAACGGTAAGGAGTCGAAATAATAACTCTTCCATACCCTATGCCATAAGCTAACGTGCCACTAACTGCTTGATCTTTGCCTAAATAAGGAGTCAAATACACATCAGACAATACTAGCGACTGAACCACTTCTTCTTGTGTTAACAGTCGATCGACAAAAGCAACATTATTTTCAAGTCCAAGTTCAGATACCAAATCAGTTAGCTTCTGACGATATACTTCACCTACTTGTTGCTTAACCACAGGATGCGTTTTGCCCCAGATAATATAAAGTGCTTCTGGATGCGTTTTGACTACACCGCTCATCGCTTGAATAGCATATTCGATCCCTTTACCTGGACTCAAAAATCCAAATGTAGATAAAACTTGGCGATCGCTATATCCATAACGCTCTTTCAATTCTGTACGACTACCTGTGTCAACAAAAGGAACACCATGATGATACATTTTTATTTTTTCAGCAGGAATATTATACACTTCGATTAAGTCCTGTACTTTATTCTCTACCATTGTTACTACTTTATAACTAAGATCAGCAAGTTGTTTCATAATCTGACGCTGTTTATCACTAGGTTCAGATAGAACAGTATGGAAAATAACTATAAAAGGTATCGTTAACTGTGCTGCAAGTTCGACAACATATTCTCCACTTTCGCCGCCGTAAATACCGAACTCATGTTGAATAACCAGTACATCTGTATTGGATTGATTCAAATCATTAGCCGCTCGCAAGTAATCTGCCCGTTCAAATTGATTAATTTCACCCATTACCTGACTGCCGTATTCATAAGATTTATCATTATTAACCGCCATAATATGCGGTGGATTAAAGTCATTTATTTTTTTGATTTCATCAAGCATATCTTGCGAGAACGTAGCCAACCCGCATTCTCTTGGCAGACTTGTTCCCAAAAATACAATATTGCGTTTTGTTGTCTCTTCATTCATAGTTATTATCTCCCTTTTATTATATTTTTTTCCAAAATCAAATAACAAAAAAGAAATAAAGATATCTTTATTTCTTAAGATCGAGTTGATTTTATATTGGAGTGTGTATTTATAGTGTGCGTTATTAAATGTAGTCATGATGTATGTTCTTAGCTGATATGTGTATCTTTCCGTTCCTATCTGCTTCCCTAACTTTACCATTGTATAGATAAGTTGTCAAATAATTCACTTTCTAAGGTAACATATTTGACAAGCACTAAACTTGTAGTAACATATTAGATAACAACAAGAAAATGTGTTCGCATAGCGAGCTGATTAGACATTCATTGCTAATCGGCTTTTTTTGCGTAAAATTTTCTTGAATGTCCAAGGAGGCAATACAAATGAGTAATGCTATCGTATTAAATGAACGTAGTAGCCAACAAACAGGTTCGCAAATTCGCGGTCTAAGAAACAGTGGTCATATTCCTGCTACTGTGTACGGCAAAGACATTGGTAGTGTTTCTGTGATGGTGGAAGAGAAATTGTTTTTAGCTACTATTAAAGAAAATCCTCGTGCTATTCTTATGGCTGACATCCCGCAAAAAGGTAAAAAGCCGGTTACGATTCAACATATTCAAAAAGATCCGATTAGTCGCAAAATCTTGCATATCGATTTTCACCAATTGAATATGAATGTAGCGATGGACACTAAAGTAACGATTCATTTCTCTGGCGAACCTATTGGTGTATACGAAGGTGGCGTTATGCAAGTTGAATTGTATGAAGTTGAAGTTCGTTGTATGCCTGATGACTTGTTAAGTGCATTTGAAGTCGATATTACCAAAGTCGGTATCGGTGATCATTTATTAGTATCTGATCTTGAATTCCACAAAGGAATTGAAGTATTAACAGATCCTACAGCTGTTGTAATCAAAGTATCTGCTGCGATTGAAGCTGAGCTAGAAGACGAATCAGCAGAAGCTACTCCAGTCGTTCCAGAAGTAGACAAACCATCAGCATAATCATTTTTTGTAGATTTTATACGATATAAACTTATGTCAAAATAAATTACCATCGTATAATGTACTTATTTATCCACAACTTATAAGTCTGCTAACACTTTATTATTGTGTGTTTAGTGGACTTTTTTGTGTTCACTTTCAAAATTGAAACGATGAAGCATGTGGAAACAATCCATACAGACCACCTGTATGAATAAATAAAATGTTTTGCATATCCTCGAATGTGCCTTTGTGAATTTCTTCTAATAACCCGTAAAAAGCTTTGCCCGTATATACAGGATCAAGAATCACACCCTCTAATGAAGCTAAGTCTTGGATACATTTTAATTCTTGCGGTTGACTCTGAGCATAGCCTTTCCCTACATAACCGTCTATGATTTCTATCGCTTTTAACGGTATATGTACAGGTTGATCAATATATTGCGAACTTTCTTGGATAACTGTAGAGATCGCTTTTTGAAAATATTGTTCATCATCACATACATTGATCCCTATGATCCGGTGCGAAGTCTCAAGTAGTTGTTGAGCTAGCAGTAATCCAGCATGTGTCCCACCCGACCCTAATGCTACAACAATCGCATCAAATGAAATTCCTAACTCTTGTTCTTGCTGTACGATTTCTTGTAGCGCTGTATAATATCCAAATGCACCGATCCCACTGGAAGCTCCTTCTGGAATAACATAAGCTTGTTGTCCATGTGCAGAGATTTCACTAGCAATATCATTCATAATATCCATCCGGTGATCACGGTACGCTTCACTACTAATCCAGCGTACTTCTGCACCTAACAAATGATCCAATAAAACATTTCCTTCATACGTATCAGGTTGCTCACCACGTAATACAACGATAGCTTTTAAGCCTAACTTTGCTGCTGCCGCGGCGGTAGCCCGACAATGATTAGATTGAATCCCTCCACAAGTAATCAATGTATCGCACCCTTGATCCAGTGCTTCACGAATACAATATTCCAGCTTACGAATCTTGTTACCTGCAAATTCAGTTCCTGTCTGATCATCTCGTTTGATATACAAAGAAGGCCCTTGCAACTGTGCAGATAAACGATCTAATTTTTCTATCTTGGTCGGTAGATTAGCCAGTACAACCCGTTCTGGAAGATGAATCATAAGTTAGACCTCCTTAGTAGATGTTAGTATTACAGTAACCAGTTCAATATTGATTGCATAGAGCATAATCCTATCTATTACCTTCTTTTTGATAAAGACAAACACAATCAGCCATATATAAGGTATGAGTATAACTAAAAAAAGACACTACATAAAGTCAGTGTCTGGCAAGTTGGGCTTTTTTACGTTTGCGGTATACTTGATAGCCTTTGCGCACGCCTTCTAACATGACGCCGGGAACAGGAAATAAGATGCGAGAAGCTACTGGTAAATACAAACGGTAATAGGCTTTTTTGAAGTCGCTCCACATTTTACATTCTTCTTGTTTGTAAAAGTCAGAGATATCGACGATTAATCCTCGTCCATTTTCGACCATGACATTTTTGCCATGAATATCATGAGGACGTAATCCTTTGGAGCGAGCATAATCTAGTGCTGCATCAATATCTTTGATCGCTTGCTCGGATACGAGAATCCCTTTTTTCATACATTCATAGACGGTTACACCACGTAGACGTTTCAATACCAAAAAGTTTGCCCCTACATAATAACAAGCAGAATAGGCAGGATGTACGCCTAGCTTTTCATATACTTTAGCTTCTTCTTGTAAGCCGGGCTTACCGACTGCATATACTTTGACAGCATAATCTTCATAATCAGGATGATAAAATACAGCAGCATAATTCCCTGCACCGAGTAAAATCCATGGCTGAGGTGCATTTTTTACTTTTACAGGCTCCATAAAATGAAAACTTTCTACTATCACATTAGCGATTAATTCATCTGTTACCTGCTGTAATAATTTTTCCATCTAATACGCTCCCTATAGCTTCATTCGTAAAGTCATTATTGTGTGGCTACATATGTAAATGCTGTAGATAATCTACTATATTATTTTACGTTATAATGTGGCAAAAGGCATCATTATTTAATCTATTTATAGTATAAATGATATTCAATCTGTTGATCATATGACCCTATAATTGATCTATGCTATACTCTTGTAGATGAGTACATATAGAAAGGAGTTATCAAATGAATACATATGAAATTGTAGCGATAATTGCGCTTGTGTTGTCCGTACTGTTGCTATTGCGCGTCATAAGCTTGCAAAGTCAACTGAATGAAATGAAATCAGATCTAGAATGGCTCAAAAATCGACCGGGTAATGGAGGACTGACTTCTACCCATCGTCCCAAACCTCTCTCATCGTCTACAAGTGCTCCAGAACATACAAGCGTACCCTCAACGATAGATCAAGCTTCATTTGAAGAACGAATATTGTTTTTGACTCATGAAAACAAAAAAATTCAAGCGATCAAAGAAGTACGGGAAGTTCGTGGTTGGGGACTAAAAGAAGCTAAAGATTATGTAGATCAACTAGAAAATGAATACAAACAAAAAAACCTGTAAGCACGCTTTATGTGTTTACAGGTTTTTTACGTGCTAGACTTCTTTGCATATAAGCACTTTTTGGATACATAAGCTCGTTTAGTTGTATATCCGAAATCTTTATAAGAAATCTTCGTTACTATACAAATTATACATCGACAGTGTTGACTACTTTAGGCCACTGTCCGATAAATTCGTCTTCTGCATAAGCAAAAAATTGATGTAAAATATCTGCTCGATCATCTAAAAATAATTCGTCAGCTATCGCCCCGACTAACTTCGGTATCGCAAAGCGCATTCCTGAAATCGCAGAAGCCGACAACCCACAACTAACCAATGCAGAATAGTTAAACACATACAGCCCATGCAATTTGTCTTTCCCTACTTCATCTCTGCTCTGTAATGCAAACCCCGGACTAAGATAAGGATGAGCATCCAATAGTGGATTGGCAACTTCTGCTGGTGGTGTATATTTGTCACTCCAACGTGCAATATAAGATTCTACATCTTGCAATTCTGGACGTAACGCTGGATCACTTAACAATCCTGTACTGATAATTAAAAAGTCGAACGAAAATGTACCTTGCGGTGTAGTGACAACAGCTTGGTCGCCCACTTGCTCTACTTTTAGCCACGGTGCGCCTAAATGAAGTTGAAATCCATCCCAAGCCGATGCACGTTCAAATGTATCATTGGTAGGTGGTTGATTATATTTAAAAAAGTGCCCGATAGCTGCATATTTATCTTCATCTTGTAAAGCGGCAAACCGTTCGATCATCCCCGAGACTTCCATTTGGCGAATAGGATTAATACGTGGTAGATGTTCACGTCTTACAAATACATGAGCTTCACCGACACCTTGAGAAAGTGCAAAATTCGTATTATCAAAAGCAGAAGCTCCACCGCCTAATACAGCGACTTTTTTACCTCGTAATGGTTCGAAATCAATATTTGCCGAGGTATGAGCATAGAGATGTGCAGGTAAATGATCACGAATCATCGGTGGCACATGCCATTCTCCGCCCCCTTGTATGCCTGTTGCCAGTACTACTTTGCGTGCTAACAATATTTCTGTAGATGATACAGTCGATGATTGTGTACTTTCGATATGCAGACGATGAATTCCCTCTTCAGTCGGTTCAATCCGCTTCAAGCGAGTATGATTACGCACTGGAAGATTCAGAATCTGGCGATACCAGCGTAGATAATTCATCCAATCTCCACGTGGAATTTTATTGACTGCTTCCCATCCTTCTGCACCTGTCTGCGCTTCCCACCACGAACGGAATGTTAATGAAGGAATACCTAGATCAATCGAAGTTAAATGCTTGGGTGTACGCAACGTTACCATCCGCGCATATGTTTCCCAGGGGCCTTCGACGCCTTCTTTATTTTCATCAATAATCAAAATATTCGATATCCGCTCACGTAACAATCCAAAACCTGCACCCAATCCACTCTGACCGCCACCTACAATAACCACATCATAGACATGTCCTTCAGGGTGTTGCAATGGACGTACCCAATCGGCTCCTCCATATGCTAGATAAGAAAGGTCTGTTTTCACACGTTGATTCAGTTCTGCCAAGCTCATACTCTCTCATCCTTCCTGTGCTCTGTATCTATTTGAAGATAGAACAAATCTATATGATTCAGAACTGTTCTATATCAACTCTGCTTTTATTTATTAAAGATTATTTTTAACTTTTGAATTTTGATGTAAGAATTGCTAAGGAATAGACTTATTATATATGTATTATTCTTATTTTTAAAAGTTAATGATAGATTTATTGTCATCATTTCTAAATAAGCAGGTGCAAATTGGTATAATTAACGAATATAATTTCAAATTTTATAAATTATATGTCAGTTAATATTCCATTATAACTTTTATAAATAGTATATTCATCTATATATCACTTCAATATTTAACTTTTCTTACTCTTCATTTCTTACCATTTGAACTACGAAACGTTTGAAAATGTTTGCTACAACAAAAAGAACCTTTCTCTATAGGTAAGAGTAAAGGTTCTTTTTGCAATATTTCTGTGATTCTATTGATTATGACTTGGCTAATGAATTCAAACTAGCTCCCTGTACAAATAGTCGCTCAATATGTTGCGCTACCGTAGGATCAGGGATTAATGGTGGAGCTTGATGAGGCTTAGTGCGTGCATCGATAATGACATTATCGCAACCCCAATGCTTGTGCTTGGTAAAGCTATTTACTCCATATATATCATGAGATGGATTGCTACGGGTAAAGGTAACCCATAAGAAATTATCAATCGTCGCACTTAAAAATGGACTATCATCACACAAAATAATCAATGGACAATCTGGTAATTCACCACGATCGGCAATCACCTGACAGAGATCATTTAATTGCTGTTCGTTATGCTCATAATCTACAAAGCTAGCTCCTTGCAAAGCAACTACACCCGGCATGACCAGATGAGCTGTTCCACATTGTGGTAGATCATGTAAAATCGCTGGAACTTCTGTACATAACTCTCGCTTTGGCTCTCCTACAGCAGCGAAAATCACTTTACTACCTGTATTCAATCCTGTTCCTGAATAATCCAGTGTATCAATCGTTGTATTCGTATAGAAATGAATATCACGATGCAAATTGATTCGTTTCAAGATATAAGTAAGAAAATGTTCAACATCGTGAGAATCTAATGTCTCTTCTTCTTCCGCTGTCATAAATAAGTACTTGGCAAGACTTAACTGTCCTGTACCTAGAATCCGATTGGCAATTGTTAAAATTTCAGCCGGTTGCTTTACTTTCTGGTAAGGCGTGTATCGTTCACTACCAATTGCAAATAGTAATGGATGTACACCTGCCGCATCAACAGCATGCACTTCTTTGACTCCGGGAATCTCTTGCTTGATCGCTCCACCTGTTAACTCATGAATCAAAGCACCAAAAGCTGTATCTTCTTGTGGTGGTCTGCCTACTACAGTAAATGGGAAAATAGCATTTTTGCGTGCGTATACTTTATGCACTCGTAACATCGGGAACTCATGTGTCAGACTGTAATATCCAAGATGATCGCCAAACGGCCCTTCAGGCTTTGTCTCATCCGGGTAAATCTCACCTGTAATCACAAAATCAGCATCATTACTGATACAAAATTCATCTACATAACTGTAACTAAAGTGTCGCCCTGCTAACAATCCTGCAAATGTTAATTCACTCATTCCTTCAGGCAAAGGCATCACCGCAGATAATGTATGGGCTGGAGGGCCACCGATAAAACAGCTTACTTTCAGCGGTTTACCTTGACGATTAGCTTTCTCCTGATGAATCCCAATCCCCCGATGAATCTGATAATGGATACCGATCTCTCGATTCAGTTCATACTCATTCCCATTCAACTGCACCCGATACATACCTAGATTCGAGTTCATGATACCGGGCTTTTCTGGATCTTCACTATAGACCTGTGGCAAAGTCACAAAAGCTCCACCATCATCTTGCCAGTTCTGAATAAGTGGTAGATCAGCAATCTGAATTTCTTCAAATTCCGCAGGTAATCCACTCGATTTTTTCAAAGGTAATGCTTTACGAGCAGACAGCCCTGTACCTACATATTGAAAAGGATGCTTCAGTGCTTGCATCGGATTATTGCGTAAAGCAATCACATTTTGTGTCGATTCCCATGTATCTCTAAAAATAAATTTACTTCGTTCGACAGTGCCAAATAGATTAGAAACGGCACGGAATTTAGAACCTTTTACATTTTCAAAAAGCAGTGCAGGCCCACCTGCTTCAAATACACGCATATGAATCGCAGCCATCTCTAGATAAGGATCAACTTCTTCACGAATCCGAATCAAATGCCCGTTTTTTTCCAGATCATTCACACATTCTTCCATATTACGGTAGTTCATATTCCAGCTCCATTCTGCGTTCATTACTTGATCTATAATATCAGTTTACATTGGTTAAAATTTGATTTAAAAATAAGTATATATGTTATATCCCCATTATGGCATGGCGTAACGATATAGAGATGGTACTATTATGTGAACATGAGATCACTTCTTTTTAGTGTACGATATAATGCTGCAAAACGCATCTTATAGACTACATACGAGTCAGAATGATTTTTTACACTGTATATGTTATATCCCACTCTCTATTTTCCGATATTATGTCTATGGATGCCTCTCACTTTCTAATAAAGGATGATCTATGTATGAAATTATTCAAAACATCTGTGTATGTGGTTACGGGCCTTGTAACGACAGTAGCGATTGCGCTTATCTTGATGGCAGTGTATTCGGATCGAAATTTCTTCTCATCTTTTACCACTGCACAAGCAGATCGCTTGGGAGATTCTATTCAAGGAACTTCCAACGTAACAGTAAATCCACCATTATCCGCAGATCAACTTCCACCTGTAGAACAATTTGCTTCGATTGCCAAAAAAGATCATTATCAAAATAAAGTGGCTGTACTGATGTATCATGATATTGATCCGATCAAACAAGGTGGAGATATTATTACACCTGCTCTTTTTGCTTCTCAATTGGATTATTTGCGTTCTAAAGATATGAATTTTATTTCACTGGAACAGTTCCGTCTTTTTATGAAAGGTGGCAAAGTACCGGATAATGCGGTCTTAGTGACGTTTGATGATGGATATGAGAATTTCTATACTACAGCGTATCCGATTATGAAGGAGCGCCATATTCCCGGTGTAAGCTTTGTGATTACAGGAGATTTCAGTAAAGGCGCTCTTGTAGCCACTCCTCATATGACCAAAGCCGAAATTAAAAATATGACTAGCTCTGATCCGAATATGGAAGTTCAAGCGCATACCGACAAATTACATTATAAAACAAGCGATACTACTGATGCCCTTACAGCTCCACTGGTAAAAGATGGCGTAACCGAGACTCATGAACATTATCTAGCACGGATTGAGAACGATCTTAGACGCTGTGTAGAAGCACTTCGTCCGCTTACTCCTCATGTGATTAATACATTTGCGTATCCTTACGGATTGCATACACCAGAAGTAGAAAAAGTCGCTCAAAACGTAGGTATTCGTTATGCTTTTACAACTGAACTTGGTCTGGTCACACGTGATACTGATCTTATGACGATTCCACGTATCAATGGGGGCTCTCCACTGATTGATCCAGAACGTCTGTACAATTCAATCATGTGGGAAAACAAACTACCTGGACGCAATCTATTTATTCCTGATTCGATCCAGCATAGTGGTCGTGAAGCAGGAGAATCGGAAAAGTCTGACACTTCTAAATAAAGAATATGATCCACAATTAAATACAATCTAGTACCTGTATAAAAATGAATCCGTATAGGTATACCGTCCGCTATCAGTTACTCTAGATAGCGGACTTTTAGGTTGTACTTTTACATATAACAACTACTCAATTACGATAATGCTAAAATAATAAGCTGACACTTTTCTTCCAATTCTATACAATAGATATGGAAATAAGTTTGGTGAAAGAGGGGGCAATTGATGTTAGAAAAAAAGGTGACCTGGCTAGAGTTGTTTTATGATCTGCTATTTGTAGCTGCTGTATCCAAAGCGACCCATGTCTTACTTCATGTAGAACATGGTGGCATTTCACTCGAACAGTTAGGTAAGTTTTTACTTATTTTTATTCCGATCTGGTGGGCTTGGGTCGGGCAAAGTGTATACAACAATCGCTTTGGCAAAGACAGCTCCAAAGATCGGATATTTATGAGTGTGCAGTTATTTTTTGTACTGATTATGACCGCCAGTCTCAATATCGATTTTGATTCAAATTACATACCTTTTCTGATCGGATATATTGGGCTCAGGGCATTGATGGTTATTCAATACATGATCACCACTACGCAGGAGAAGCATCATCGCCAAGAAACGGCTCGTTTTTTCGGAACGTATTTCTGGGTCGGGATTGTTATTTCATGTTGTTCTTTATTTTTCGATTCTTGGATTCGTTATCTTATTTTATACGCAGGTATAGCTGTCGATATTATCGTGCCTTTGATCGGTCGCAAAAATCTGGTCAAAACGCCGATTCATACTGCACATTTGCTAGAACGATTTGCTTTATTCACATTAATCTTATTAGGAGAGTCCGTAATCAGTATGTTGTCTGTACTGCAATCTGATCAATTCACTCCTTCGTCGATCTTGTTTGCAGCAATGGCATTTGTGTTGATTATTGCAATCTGGTGGCAATATTTCGAAAATGTCGAAAAGCATGTTGATAAAGAAAAACAAACTGCCGGACAAACGATTATGTATGGGCATCTATTTATTTACTTTTCACTAAGTATGATTGCCGCTGCAATTCAACTGCTTTTTTTAGAGCAACTTTCGTATCTATTTATTTTGAGCTTTACCTTTGCGTCTGTACTGATTTATTTCTTAGCAGTAATGATCGTATTCCATCGCTATCGCTACCATAATTTCAAGCCACGATTTCAAGTGATGATCGGACTTGCACTGACACTGGGTATATTATTCGCTTTCGATTGGTTGGTGATGGTATCACCGCATGTGGTATTAGCAGAATTGATGATATTCTTTATTTTATTTGCTAAAGTCACTACGTAATATGTGTATCGTTAGACTTATAATTCATTGGTAGCGGATCATTTACCAAACACTTGCAAAATCCCTGTACTCCTTCCTTGATTAAGGTTAGAATACAGGGATTTTTTAGATATCATAACTATTGCTAGTGATGCTTAGGCTGATCATAAATTGGCTGCAATTCGTTGTTCGATTCCACTTAGAAAAATATCCAGCCCTGCTTCAAACATCTCATCTGTACCTACTTCTCCAAATAAGCCGTTTGTATACATTCTGCGAATAATACTGACTTTTTCAGGAGGAACTTGTTCAAATGCACGAAGTGCCCATTCTTCTAGTGACTGTTGATTTTCATCTTCCAGCTCATTCTCTACTTGTTGACGTTCATACTCGTCTAATTCATGACACAATACATAGTTAATAATACAGATAATATAGTTAAACTTTTCTTTGTCTGTAAGAGAGAGTGGTTCCAGAGCTTGTAGAAATTGATCAATCATCTGTAAATAATCACTTTCTAAAGGCAATGTTTGCATTAATAATTGTGCAGAGCAAGGATACTTTTTTAACTGATTGCGCATTGTAACAGCATAATGATGTAATTGTTCTTTCCAATCTCCCTGTGGCTCCATAGCCAAAAGAACATCTTTAGCTACATGATTGGCTAGTGCCTGAAAAAGCAATTGTTTGCTTTTAAAATACCAATAAATCGATGGTGCTTGAATCCCGATCAGCTTGGCTAATTTACGCATACTGAACTTTTCAATTCCATCTTGAGTTAACAATTCCCACGATGCTTCTAATACTCTGGCTTCTGTCACTGCTAGTTTTTTATTCATGTTATCCCTCTTATCTAACCCTACAAGATGGGTATTTACTTCTTATTGGTTCATGATACCATCTAACAGTGTTAGATTCAACTTGTAGAGTTAGAATGGCAGTTTACATATTTTAATTTGATGATTCTGCTTTCAAATTATGACTTATTGGCTTAGATAATTACAATATATTAAATTGCTAAATATTGAATTAACATAAAAAAAGTCTGCTTACCTCTTTTTAAGGAGCACAGCAGACTTTTTATTGTATCGTAGCAATAATTTATTCAAATATCTCTATTCCAACATGGCTCCATTACTCTCAATCACTTTCTGATACCAGAAAAAGCTATCTTTACGTGAGCGATCTAGTGTACCTTTACCTTCGTTGTCTTTATCCACATAGATAAATCCATATCGTTTCTTCATCTCGCCTGTACCGGCACTCACAAGATCAATACAACCCCATGGCGTATAACCGATCAGGTCGACTCCATCAGCGATCGCTTCTTGCATTGCGACCACATGTTGCTTCAAATACTCAATCCGGTAATCGTCATGAATACTGCCATCTGTTTGTACTTCATCGACAGCACCCAGACCATTTTCTACAAGCATTAATGGAATCTGATAACGGTTATAAATATTATTTAGTGACCAGCGTAATCCTTGTGGATCGATCTGCCATCCCCAATCACTTGCTTTGAGGTACGGGTTTTTGAGTCCCATCGATAGATTACCGCCTACTTGTTCTTGATCAGGATCAGCGCTCACACAAGTGGAAGAATAATAGCTAAATGTATAATAATCGACACACCCTTCTTTCAAAGTCTGCTCATCTTCCGGTTCGATCACAAGTTCAATCCCATGATCTGCAAAATAACGCTTAGCAAAGCCCGGATAAGCACCTCTCACCTGTACGTCTGAACACAAGAAGTTCGTTAAATTATCTTTCTGTTGCGCTAAAATCACATCTTCTGGATTCGAAGTCAGCGGATACGAACACATATAAGCAATCATACAACCGATTTTGAAATCAGGATTGATTTGATGCCCTAACTTCACAGCTTGGGCACTAGCGACAAATTGATGATGAAGTGCTTGATATCGTGCTTGCGGATCATCTTGTGATGTATCAACTAATTCTCCATTGCCTTTGGGAATCATCGCTCCAGCTAGAAATGTTCCAAACGGTAGCGTCAAAATATTGATTTCATTAAAGGTCAACCAGTATTTCACTGTGTCTTTATACCTTGTAAATAAAGTCTCGCAATAACGTATATAAAACTCTATCAGACGACGATCTGACCATCCGTTATATTTTTGCGCCAGAGCAAAAGGGGCTTCATAGTGAGATATCGTTACTAATGGCTCAATATTATGTTTTTTCAATTCAGCAAATACTTGATCATAGAACTGTAATCCTTCTTCATTAGGTTCCAGATCATCGCCATTCGGGAATATACGTGACCACGCAATCGACATGCGGAACACTTTAAATCCCATTTCGCCAAAAAGAACAATATCTTCTTTATACCTATGGAAATAATCAATCGCTTCATGGCTCGGATAGTTTAATGCAGGATCGAGTTCCGTTGTGATTCGGCGAGAAGTCGTATGTGTACCTGCGGTTAACATATCCGAGGTGCTTAGACCTTTCCCACCTTGATCATATCCGCCTTCTAGCTGATTCGCTGCTGTCGCTCCTCCCCATAGAAATCCTTGTGGAAATGTAGGCTGTAATGCGCTCATTGTGCAATTCCTCCTGTTAGATAGTTGTCAGTATATTAGATCAAAACAGTGATCAGATCTTCTTTGAAATGAATCGCTTGTTTATCTGTCTGTACTACATCTTGGAAATTAGCTGTATTGGAAATAATAACCGGTGTAGTCACGATATATCCAGCGGCTTTGATCGCTTCGATATCGAATTCCATCAATAATTGTCCTTTGGTAACGATATCGCCTTGTTTTACTTTTGGTGTGAAATGTTTGCCTTTTAACTTCACGGTATCTTGTCCTACATGGATCAAAATATCGACTCCATGATCACTGGTGATCCCAAGTGCATGCCCTGAGGACAACATCGAAGTTAATACGCCATCAACAGGCGAATATACTTTACCTTCAGACGGTTCAATTGCTATCCCTTTACCAAGCGCACCTGAGGAAAATGCTTCATCTTCTACAGCACTAAGTGGAAGAATCGTTCCTTGTAATGGACTTGCAATCGTTTCTTGAGCGATTTGGATCGTTGTTTTGGGTGCTTGTGGTTCTGTGACTTTTGCTGTTTCTTTATCGTCTTGGAACATAGCATACATAATGGCAAATCCAAGCACAAAACTAACTCCGATACCAATCAACATTCCATAGAATCCAGCATCGATACCATTTGGACCGATATAACTTGGAATCCCGAAAATACCCAATCCACCCATAATATAAGCTTTAGTACCTGCAAACCCGATAATACCTCCACCTACCGCAGCTGCTATACAACTGATAATAAATGGTTTTTTACGAGGAAGCGTGATTCCATAGATCGCAGGCTCTGTTACACCGAAAATACCCGAGATAAATGCCGGAATCGAAAGCGATTTGAGTTTGACATTTTTCGTTTTAAGTAAGATCGCCAATACAACACCTGTCTGTGCAAATGAAGCTCCGAACATCCCTGCTAAAACTGGATCGAATTTCATCACTGTTAAGTTATTGATCACAATCGGAACCAGACCCCAGTGTAAGCCGAAAATAACAAATACTTGCCAGAATGCACCGATCAACATTCCTTCAATAATCGGGCTTAAATTATAGACAAATAGTGTGCCTGCCCCTAACAATTGACCTGCCCATGTAGCGATAGGTCCAATAATAAGTAGCGTTAACGGAACAATAACAAGCAATGTACAGAACGGAACCAAGAATGTACGAACAACACTTGGAATAATTTTTTTGAAAAATACTTCTAATTTCGAACCTACATACGTTGCTAAAATAATCGGAATAACACTAGACGAATACGTCATCAAAATGACAGGAATTCCTAAAAACGTAATATGGATCGGCGATTCAAACAATGTACCTGCAAATAAAGTATACAATGGAGCGCCAGCGGTTAAGCCACTAAGCGAAGGATAAACCAGTGTTGCTCCAATCGCCATCCCGATAAAGATGTTGGCATTGAACTTTTTCGCAGCCGTATAACCAAGAAAGATAGGAAAGAAATAAAATAGACAGTCACCTAATGCATTAAGAATCTGGTACGTTCCTGATTCTGTGGTTAATACATGTAATGCAAGCAATAATGCGGTAAATCCTTTAATCATCCCTGTTGCACATAAAACGCCCAGAATTGGAGTAAATACGCCAGAAATCATATCAATAAAACGGTTGAATAAACTTACCTTTTCATCACTAGATGTATCTTGTGCTGTATCAGCTTGAAAGCCTCCGACTGCATTTACTTCGGCATATACATCAGGTACATGGTTACCAATAACGACCTGATATTGTCCACCGCTCTGAATAACAGTTACAACACCATCCATATTTTTAAGTACATCCGTATTTGCTTTGCTCTCGTCTTTTAATTTAAAACGTAATCGTGTGATACAGTGTGTCAAACTATTTACATTGTCCCGACCACCGATATTGTGGATAATGTCTTTTGCCAATTGTTCATATTTCATGGGATATCGCTCCTTTGACAGTGAAGTACGAAAAAAGGCAAAACCTAACTAGACCGCGTATAGTCATATACGATACGATCTGATTAGGTTTTGCCTGCATGACCAGTAACAATCCTATAGATATTTTGTTGAGTGTAGCTACATACTTAGCAGTGGTTCTCACTTTATAGTAAGCGCTTACTATAAAGCTATACTTAATTGCTCCAGATCGAGATATAATACGCAAAAAGGCAAAACCCAACACATGTCAGACCTAGCTACATGTACTGGGTTTTGCCTTTTCAGTAACAATCCCTAAAACAAGAATATCATCGTTTTATTCATTTGGCAAGAGAAAAAGTATACGCTTACATTATTTATTTTTTAAGGGAGATGTGAGTGCTTTTTCTTTTTTCGAATAAGTCTTTTAGTATCATGAAATTTTAAAATTCGTTCGTGATATTATGCCAGTTCACCAGATTCGGTAACTTCTGCACTCCCCAGTAATCTAATAAGATTTGAATAATTTCCTGATGACTGGATGTGTGGTAAGCATAATGTTGAAAAGCCGATTTGTCGCCTTCAGGTACCAACCGAATCTCAATCACCATCCCTTCCCCTTCATGTTGCTCCGAAGCGGCTTGTATGTAGATACTATGTTCGATCGGCTGACTTGGTGTGATAATGATATAGTCGTAGATACCTGTTTGGAAATCAAGAACGATATCTGAAATGACAGATGCTTCGATTGAGTCGTTGTTGTAGATCGTGCCGTTGCTGTCGATGCTGTAAGTAATATGTTGGTAGGACATGAGTTGGAACCTCCTGTAAGTGTTATGTATTTGGACGAGTCTATTATACGCAAAAAATCCGCCAAACACGAAAGTGTCTAACGGATTTGATTATTATAAATTTGTATTAATTATAGGACCTTCTGAACCATAACCTTCAATAAAATAATTTTTAATATTTTTATTTCTCATTTTTATAGATAATAATTCTGCAAAATTACTATCATGAGTAGATATAATAAGTCTCTTTTTATTAGATTCAGAATCTAATATCGCTCTAAGCACATCAATAAATGCTAAAGTATTCAAATCATCCATACTTTGTATAGGATCATCTAGAAGTAGTTGATTAAATATACTATATTTTTGAGTTAAACCAATTCCTAAAAATGTACTCAAGGCAAGTATATTTAACTGAGCTTGACTAAAAATTTGATCCAGATATAAATTTTCTTTTAAGTCTTTACTTGCATAATGTGTGCCTTTATTATCTACAACAACTTTCAAATCTTTATATTGCGTATGAGGATTTATAGATTCATAAATCCAAGTAATTATTGGATGTCCTTGTAATTGTTCTCCTAAAATATTAGTTTGCTTTTGTTTAAGTTCGTTATATTTACCTCTGATTAAAATTTCTTTATTCGAGATTACTTCTAATTTACTCTCGATACTTAATAAATTAGCATCTAATTGTTCATATTGAGATAAAATATCATCGTATTCACTAGGTAATTTTATATTAACTAAATTTTCTAAATTTCTAATCATACATTTAATTAATAAAGAGTTTCTCTTGATATATAAAAAATCTTTATTAAATTTTTCTAAATTATCAGGATAATATTCTGCTATTAAATCTATATTTTTAATTATTTTGATTTTATTTATTACTTCATCCAAACTAGGTTCTTCTTCAAATTCTAATTGTTTAATATTAGCATCAAACCACTTTTGTTTGGTAAGCAATATTTCATCTAATTCATTTAAGTTTACATCCCTTAATTCAATCTCTTCTCCAAATAAAATCTTACAACCTTTTCTTAAAGTATCCCATTTACGAGAAATAAATTCAGATTCCTGTCTTAATTCATTCTTCTGAAGATTATCAACTTGTTGTAATTGATCTAAACTAACTTTTATCTTTCCAAAATTTAATAAGAAATCTTTAGTTAATAATTCTAAAAATGTCTCTAAATTTTCAATAACCTCTATATTTATTAAATGAACTATTTCTGTAAGTTCATCATCTAAAAGTGATCTTTGTTTCAATAAACGCTCTATATCATTATTTCCTTTAGCCATTGTATCATTTATAATAGATATGAGAATGAGAGCAGTATTATTACTTTCAGAATCATTAAAAGAAGAATAAGAAAAATCAGTATTAAGACATATTGGACATGATGTGATAGATTGTTCCTCTTGTTGAATATACGATTTTACTTGATTTAAGATTTCTTGATAATTTTTATTTAGAGTTGAAAATTCATTTATAAAAGAAGTATTTTCTTTCTGTCTCAAAAGTATATTTAAACGTTTTTCATCTAACTCATTATATCGTTTTTTCAAAGTTTCTATTTTTATTATATCCTTGATTGGAAAAATCAACTGCTCTTGTTCAATAATTTCTTTAAAGGAATCGATAAATTTATCTAATTTCATAAAATCATTGTCCATATTATTCCATATTTCTTGCGAAACTTCTTTTTTTTCTTTATTAATACTATGGATTAATAAACTAAATATAAATTGATTATCTGACAATATATTTAGTTTTTCTGAGTTATCTTTTATTCTCAATAAATTATTATTCGATTTTTCTTGATTCTTATTTTGTCTATCTTGCAATCCTATAATACCATTATTTTTTAATTCCCATACATAAGTACTTTTTTTCAACCAATTTTCTGCATCTTTTAAAAGATTTATTAATTTTATATTAGAACTACCTATATTAAAATTTCTTATTTTTTCTTCTAAATTATCTTTTTCTCTTATAGCTATTTCATAGATCTTGCTAGCCCCCCTAAAGACAGTTGTATAATCTTTATTTTCCGATTCTAGAGACAGATTGATTAATTTTAAGGGGATATTTGGAAATCGTTCTTGTCTTTTAACAAATGGAATTAATTTTGAATATAATTTTTTAAATTCATCTATATAACTTTCAAAATCATTATACCCTACGTCCTGTAAATATTTATTAACATTTCCTTTTTTCCTTCCAATCTCTACTATATTAGTGTTATAGTCATTTTTTTTCTTATTAAAAATGCTTCCACTTCTTAAATATACACCTAACTCATTTATATGATTTGATATCTCTTCTTGTTGCAGATATCTCATAAAAAATGATTTTCTATCTTCTGGTGAAGTTTTTCTAATAAAGTCAGTAATTCCTTCTTGTGAAAGAATATGTGCTCTCGTGAAATTTTTAATGTCATTTGACTCTGGAACTAAATACTGTAAAATTTCATTGTTTAAGACTATTTTAGCTTGCTCTCCTTTTTTAATAAGTTGTAAAGTAGAATTATAATTAGTACTATCTGTTACTGCTAAAGTATTACTAAAGCTGTTTCTGGTGATTTTATCTCCATTATTAAATAATATTTCCACTACAATTTCACGATTAGCTTGTACTTGTTCACTTGATTTGCTAGAGGAAAACTTTAAATAATGACTTTTATTTAAATCATGTACTGAGTATGCTCCACCATGCTCAGATTTATAAAATTTTTCTAGTCGTATTACATTATCTGTTAAGCACCATTCTATTGCTTCAAAAAATGATGTTTTTCCATGTCCGTTAAAACCATGAAATATAATCAACGGACTATCTAGTTCATCAAAAACAAAAAAGCGATCTGTCCGATTTAAATTCTCTCCATACCCTCTAAAGTTTTTGATTTTCACTTCTGATAAATACATTTAATTCTCCCTCTCTTATATTAATCAGTTTCTAATATATCTTTGATTTGTATTAACAAATTATTCACTTCATCTTTATTATATATTTCGTTATCACTAGAGTAATTGTGCAATAGTGTATTTAACACTCTTTCTGGAACAACTAAGTTATCAAATTGCGTTTTTAATTCTTCTTCTTCTTTATACTCGATAATTATTTTTCTTGCTATAAAACGATTTTGGTGAATCTTGGCTATTTCAACTTCATTAAATTTATCTTCATCTGATTTAATATAATGAAGACCAACTACATAAATATCCCATAAAAATTTGGAAAGATGTATATCATCTGCTTGCATTTTATTGTCCATATTTTTCATTTCTTTTTCTATTTTTGTTCTTAATTGCGGAATAAGATAGACAGTTTCCATCAATTCTTCTAATGTCTTAATATCTACAATAATAATTATTTTATCTTGATTTAAATTACAAACAATCGCATCTTTTAGTTCTTCAAATTTATAAACATCTTTTAATGCCAATATTGCTTCTAGATTTTCCAATTTTATTCCTCCATCAGTTCTTTAATAAAAGGACACTGCCCTCTATATGATAATTCTAAACATTCAGTACATTTATAACGAAATGATTTATAAAGTTCTTGATACTTCACATTTTCTGGTATTTTACATATATCAATAACAGTATTATTAATAATATCAGAACTTAATTGACAAATTTTACTATCAGTATTAAAAATTATTATTTCTCCACCTATTGCTTTTGTTAGTTCTAAATTTTCTCGTGTATGATCAATAAAGCTAGTTAGCATTAATTTAGAACTTTTTCTTTTAGAACTTGCTGATGGAACAGCACGTAAAGAAAAATTTAAATTTTCACCAATTTTTATGTTATTAAGATTTGGATAACTTATTATGCTTATCGGATGAATATTTTTTTTAGTTTTAGTCATCATTTCCGCCATAGATTGAAATAATTTTATTACTTCAAGTGGATAATTATTTTTATTATTCATAATAAATTTTTTCATAGTTGAATTCATACTAAATTGATCAATATGTGTATACAATTGTTCTTTCAGCTCAATTAATAAGCTCATTACATTATCAATAAGCTCTTCATGTCCATTTTCCTTTAAAACAATTTCATAACATCTGAGTTCTTCCTCAATCTCATCAATCATTTCTTTATATTCTAATTTTTCTAAATATTTAGTAGCAATTGTAGTATGATTTTCTATAATTTTTTTATAATCAGATACTTTTATAGTTCTTAATTTTGAATTTACAGTTGAATCAAAAAAAGCTTCTAATAACAAAAGTGTAATTTTATTCTTATCCAATTCTGTAAAGCTAGCATTATACTTTGATAGTTCATCACTAATAATTTTTTTCAAACTTTGAATTGATTCGTACTTTTCTATTTTTACAGTTGGAAATTCGAAATCAATTTGAGCAATAAAAGACTTTAATTTAGATTCAGTAAATTTTATATCTGGAATAATATAAAATAGATATTCTTCAGGATTAGAATGGCTAGACAAATATTTTAAAAGCTCTTTTTTGTATTTAAATTTTTTTAAGTTAGAATCAAATTTTTCTTTAAATTCCTTATATTTTCCTTCTTTCACAGGTTTTCTATCGACTGATTCGTAGATAAAACATTCTTTTATATAAGCTATATTTTCGTCGATACCTGTATTTGAGTTCCAATTTGTAAAAAAATCAAAATCCTTCTCGCTTATAGGAACATTACATAGAAATTTATACCTTTTTGAAGAATCAAATACTTGAGAATTTGAAAATAAATCATAAAAATTGTATATACTATGTGTAATTGCTTCTTTATATCTTGTAAAAGTAGAATCTTTATAAAATTTTGCTTCTATTACAATATCTTTCTCATTAATATTTGCTTCATTAAAAACTCTAATGTCAGCACCGTACTCAATAGCAACATAACTATCTTCTTTAGCGGGATTATTTAATAAAAGGCTAATCTCTTTGCATGCAATCAATACTTGATAATAAAATCCTGCTATAGAATGTTTAACATCTGTTGAAGTCATACCTATATCTCCATTTCAGATTAGTATATTTGAATCACAACTTTAGAACTATTATTTTGAAATTATACCATACATTTTTAGAATTATATAGAAAAAAAGGGATATAATTATTGCTATATTATGGATTACATACAAAATATAAACAAAAAATCCGCTAAACACGAAATGTGTCTAGCGGACTTTTATTTTATGGAGCCTAGGGGGATCGAACCCCTGACCTCATCGCTGCCAGCGATGCGCTCTCCCAGCTGAGCTAAGGCCCCATGGATATGAGATTACAACTATGTAAAGCAACAACTACATTAATTTATCACATCCGCATGTACCTCGTCAAGAAGCATCCTCTCACACTACTTCTCCCCTTATCTGCAACCTCAATTCATACTTGTAACACCACAGTCTGTGACAAGCGGGTGACAGTTGGGCGGAAGCGTTGACTTTGGTTCTGTGTGTATTGGTATAATGAAGTATAGTACTCAGAAAAGAGGCGAAATGCATTGAAATTTAATACCACTTATGCCAAAGCAGGATTGGGATTACTCCTAATGTTGGTTTTTTTGACGGCTTGCGGACAGCCTAAAGAAACGCGTGCCGATATTTTCAATCCAAACGGGATCAAAACGATGCCGATCAATGATTCTTTTGGAACCGTTAGTATTCCTGTATCTCCAAAGCGTATTGCAGTCACTAGCCAGTATGCACTGGATTATCTGAATGCGATTGATGTGAATGTGGCACTGGCTCCTAAGCCGACAGAAAGCAATCCTTTTCCTATCTATATGACAGATGAAGAAAAGAACAATATTTCACTGATCGAAGGCGAAGGTACAGACATCAATCTATCTGCACTCAAAGGGCAAAAGCCTGATCTGATCTTTACCAATAATAGCGATCGTGCCGTATACGATGAATTGTCCAAAATTGCACCTACGATCTATATTGCGCAAATGAATGATTGGCGTAGTGAGCTGTATAACTATGGTACGATCGTTGATAAAGAAACCGCAGTAAAGCAGTTTTTGAATGCATTTCAGCAAGCAACCAATGCAAGCAAATCGAAGCTAACCCCGATTATTGGTACATCCACTGTAGCAGCGGCTTCGATGACCAAAGACGGTATGACATTATACAACAATGCCAAAAATGGTGTCGGTGAAGTGATGTATCAGGATATGGCACTGAAAGCTCCGGCTAATTTGCCAACAGATACAGTATCTGCTCCAGCCACAGTTGCACAATTGCAAAGTATCAATCCTGATTATCTGTTTATTTCGACAGGGGTTAAAAACGATACACCAGAAGCATTGACCAAACGCATGACAGCTACAGCAGATGGTGCTACATGGAATCAATTAACAGCCGTACAAAATGGGCATGTCTATATTGTAGATCCTTCCTTTTTCAATAATACCCCTCCTGCTAAAACGTATGTATTAGAAACGATTTTGAAAAAAGTACAAGGTAACTCTTAATCTAGTCAGTCTTCTGAATGATGATTTTATAACAAAATTGCTTATGTAAAAAACAACGGTGAATCAGCGTCCCTTTTGATAGATATCGGGAACAGCTTATATGATTCATCGTTGTTTTTTGTTACATGCTAATTACGTTGATACAACAAGCAAAAAAACTTGTATTCACTTTTCAAATCCGATATAATCGTACTTACGGTGATTTATTCACCACTCCCACATTGACTTCTTAGACATACTTCATGATTAATGTGGAAGTTACATATTCGCGGTCATGGCGGAATTGGCAGACGCGCACGGTTCAGGTCCGTGTGGGCTTACCCCCGTGGAGGTTCGAGTCCTCTTGACCGCATCCCTATTGTTTACTAAGCTTGTCTCGTATATTGCGGGATGGGCTTTTTTATATTTCTATTGCTTTAAGATATTCAATGAATAGATGCTATATGGTTTCTTAATGATACAGGCATAGCTCCAAATTGTAGAACTTGTTCTATTTCATTGATATGCGCTGTACGACTTGCTCCGATCAGCATCGAATCAACTTGCGGATGTTCGATTGTCCACCAGAGCACTAACTGTACCAGCGTACATCCTACTTCTTCTGCTATTTGGCGGTACGTATCGACTTTGGCAAAGTTCTCGTTGGTAAAATAGTGCTTAATCCGTTCTTCTCCTTTAGCCAGGCGACTTTCTACAGGAATCTCTTGCAGTGATCTATACCGTCCTGCTAATATCCCTCTCGCTAATGGGCTGTAAATGATCTTGATGATACTCACTTGCTCACAGTAAGGAAATACTTCTTGTTCTACTGCACGAGCAAGCAAATTGAACTCAGATTGAATCGAAGCACATGCTGTCCAATGATGTGTATGACTGATCTCATAAGCAGAACGTAGCTGATCTACAGCAAAATTGGAATAACCAATCGCTCTAACTTTACCTTGTTGCACTAGATCATGTAATACAAATAACGTTTCTTCCAGTGGAGTATGAGGATCGAACTCATGTACTTGATACAGATCGATATAATCGGTTTGCAGACGTTGAAGCGAACGGTCGATCTGTTGTGTAATATGCTGGCGTGACAATCCTTCGTCCATCTTGCCCTCACCCATACGCATGCCTACTTTGGTCGCAAGTATAACCTGATCTCGTTTTCCTTTAAGACTATTTCCAATCATCTGCTCGCCTAATCCATCTCCGATATGATCGATATCTTGCCTTTTTCCATAAAAGTTAGCAGTGTCGATCAGAGTCATACCGATATCTAGACTATGATCTATAATACGTTGTGAAGCAGAAGCATCGATCCATCTTCCAAATGCCATCGTTCCCAGACCTACTTTGGATACTGGAATATTCGATTTACCTAATATCTGCTTATCCATTCAATTGTTCTCCTTAACCATCTGCGCCAATCCACTTCCAAATGACCAGTCTTCGAATTCAGTCTCGACCAATATAATAAATACATCTTCGATCCGAATACCCACTTGTTGTGCTAACGCTGTTGCTAACTGTTTATACAGATTTGTCTTCTTGACCACGCCTCGACCAGACTTCAAGGTAATCTGGATATATAATAATCCATCTGAGCGATCTCCTTGTAAATAGTGGCGATCATATACAAACTGCTCTGGCTGATGACTATGAAAGACTTGAAAACAATCATTCTCCGGTACATCGCAACAATCGATTAAAGCGGATAAAATAACCTGACTCATCTGTTGTAACTGTTCTGCATTATACTGATTATGCATATAACTTACTCTTGTAAATGGCATATCGCTGATCCTCCATACGATTGAATTGGTTGTTACTGATATAAGCTTTTGTGAATACTATGATTGTATCTATATTCTCTTTATTTATATAATAGATAATAATCATAAAGATCATTCGTTTTACCGATGAAGATATTAAAAGGAAAATGTACTAAGGAGGTGCATTATGGATTTAACAGAATTGATTGCTTTTCAGACCGTCATGCAAGAAGGTACTTTTGCCAGAGCAGCCGAAAAGCTGAATTATGCTCAATCTACAATTACTAACCAGATCAAACGATTAGAAAAAGAATTAGGATTGACTTTGTTTTATCGTAATTGGGAAGCGACCTTAACACCTGCCGGGCAACGATTTGCTGAACAGGTCGATCAATTAATCCATCACTGGCGTTATGTCGGTGATATAGCCAAGCAATTGAATGAAGAAGAAATAGGTACTTTACAGATTGGTGTCACAGAGACATGGGCAGATCGTTATTTGCCTGCTATTTTATATCAATTTCGGCAATATCGACCCAAAATCACTTGTGAAATTACAGTGGATAATTCGGCTTTTTTGCAAGAGTGTCTACAACAGGAGAAAATATCGTTAGCTTTATGCGCAGATTCGGAGTCGTCTCACGATTATGTATTTGAACCTTTACAACAAGAATCAATCTCGCTGATTATACCGGCTAATCATGTATTGGCGAATACCCAAGCAGTGACTATCGACGAGTTATTATCGCATTTGTTGATTATCGGACAATCGTCGTGCAAGTATCGCTTTCAGGTGGAAAAAGCTTTTAGAACGTATGAGCAAGAACCGTTATTTTACACAATCAATCAACTTTCTTTAATTCCGCTTTATGCTGAACAATTAAATGGGATCGGGATTGTACCGTCTTCTTTGAGTGTAGATGATACGTATACTGTTTTACCTTTTCCTTCTGTAGATCACCATTTGCAGATTGGCATTTTACAACCCCGGCGTATCAAATATAACAGCGGTATGCAGCAACTGTTTGTAGAAGAAGTTCGGAAGTATTTTAAAAATCTCCGTGAATAGTAAACTTCGATTCGATATGGATTCAATCATAAATAGTAGTCGCTCCCATACTTCTATAAAGAAATCGCCATGTATAAATATGGGATCACAAGAATATACAATATACCAAAAAGAGCACTCTACTTGTTATTGTAGAAGTGCTCTTTTTTTGAAATATACAATAGACGTTCATACCTTTATTAGCAATCTTAATGCGATCTAACAGGAATTAGCTATTTGAGCTATCGCTCTCGTCTTCTTTTGACAGCAGACCTTTGAGTTCTTTCATAAACATATTAATATCTTTAAATTGACGATATACCGAAGCAAAACGCACATAAGCTACTTCATCGACAGGATACAACTGTTCCATGACTAATTCGCCTACAGCACGACTTTCCACTTCTGCCATCGCTGTAGTATGTAGACTTTTTTCCACTTCAGAGACGATCATATCTAGTTGATCTACCGATACCGGACGTTTCTCACAAGCGCGAATCAGACCGCGCAGGATTTTGTCACGACTAAATTCTTCACGACTTCCATCTTTTTTGATCACAATTAGCGGTGTTTCTTCCACCATCTCGAACGTCGTAAAACGGCGATTGCAACTTTCACACTCACGTCTACGACGAATCGATTTATTATCATTGGCTGGACGGGAATCCAGCACCTTGGTTCCATTGTGACTGCAATATGGACATTTCATTGCTCACGTCACTTCCTTTCTCGCCAACCGTTCATTCGGACATCATTTCAGTTAAGTTCATGCATATATATTCAGGATGTGAGTAAATATGAGTTACAGAATCCAACATAGTGCTTGTTCGATCTAAAAGGCATCGTATAATTCAGTATACTGCTTATAATAATATAATACACGTTGGACATAATGTCTCGTTTCCCCGAAAGGAATATCTTTGACATCTTCTAATGTACCGTCCCATTTGCCGGAACTTAGCCATGATTTTACATTACCAGGGCCTGCATTGTAGGCAGCAATTACAGCGATTTTGTTACCGCCGAACTGACGATTAAGCTGTCTAAGATACCATGTACCAATCTGAATATTTGGATCGATTTCATGCTTGACCGTTTCCAGTGACATGTTATCCAAGTGTGCTTGCTCCATAATCCATTGCGCCGTATTCGGCATCAGTTGCATAATACCGAGTGCGCCTTTTTTGGATTCCATACTAGGCTTAAAGTTAGTCTCGACTCGAATAATAGAAGCGACTAGAAAAGGATCGACTTCATAAGCAGAAGCATGAGCACGAATCTCTTCTTTATACTCTATCGGATAAATCCATCCTAGCCAGCGACTATTGAAAAAAACCACAATCACAACAAGCACGAATAGCGGTAAAAGAAATCGTTTACGAACCAATTTCTTCATGAAAGACCTTTACTCTGCCAGAACTGTTCCAATTGAGCATACGTGTCCTCAAGGGTACCGCTATTATCAATTACAATGTCAGCCACTTTTTTCTTTTGCTCAATATCCATCTGAGCGTTAATCCGTTTCCAGGCTTGTTCTTCAGTAAGTCCATCACGTGAGATCAGACGCTGTAATTGAACAGGCTGAGGCACATATACGACCATAATCTGATCAAACGTATAGACCCCTTTGGCTTCCAACAACAGCGGAATATCTGCTACAACCAGTGTATCTGGATACTGTTGTTCTAATTCTACTGTACGTGTCTGAATCAATTCACGAATCGCTGGATGGGTAATATCTTCAAGCGACTTCCGTTCTTCGGGATGGGTGAAGATATGTTCCCCTAACTTTTTGCGATTCAGTGTTCCGTCTGCTTGCAACATGTCTGCGCCAAAGCGTTCTACCACTTGAGATAGCACAGGATGATTCGGCATCATCACTTCGCGCGCAATCAGATCCGCATCAATCAGCTTGGCTCCTTTGGATGATAACCATGCCGAGACAGAACTTTTACCTGTGGCGATTCCTCCGGTTAACCCGATATTCATGATATCACCTCAATGTTTCTGACGAGTAGGTAGCGGCTGACACACCGGACAAAAGTGTGTTCCTCTTCCGCCGACAACCGTCTTCTCGACAAGTGTTCCACATTCATAACAAGGTTCTGCTTTACGACCGTAAATACGTAGACTGTGCTGGAACATGCCCATTTCGCCTTGACCATTTACATAGGACTTGATCGACGAACCACCTGCTTCTACAGCATCCGCAAGTGTGGATACTATCGCTTCATGCAGACGGGTTAATTGTTCTGCTGACAATGTATTAGCAATCTGCTCTGGATGAATCCCCGAACGGAACAACGCTTCATCGACATAAATATTTCCGATCCCTACCACATACTTCTGATTGAGCAATACAGGCTTAATCATCGTACGGCGCTTGCTCATCATATGGATAAATTGCTCTGCTGTAAATTCCGGTGCAAGAGGTTCAAGCCCCAGATGCATCAGTGGCTTCGACTGCAAATCTTCATCTTTTTTGAACAAATGCATTGTGCCAAATTGACGCACATCTTTGTACCGAAGTTCAGTACCATCTGTAAAATGAAAAATCACATGAGTATGCTTCTCAACAGGTTCATCCTGAGTATAGACCCCATAGCGTCCTTCCATACGTAAATGAGAAACCAATACCAAATGATCCATTACAATACGCAAAAACTTCCCGCGACGCTCTACTTTCTCAATCGTATGCCCTTGAAGCTCTATCTCAAACTGCTTATGATCATCTGGCAATTGAACAATACGTGGTAAAGATACCGTAACATGATCAATCGTTTTGCCGGCAACCAAGGTGTTTAACGTGCGTCTAACTGTTTCTACTTCCGGCAATTCCGGCATAACCTTTCACCTTACCTTTAATATAATAAATTTATGAGTTTTAAAGTCATCACACTGCATCGTTATACGAATAATTAAAAGATAATGAAAGCAAAACAAATCACTCTCAAATAAGTAATCATAAAACACTTTAATAAGTGAAATTATAACTAGTAGAACTAATATGAATTTGAGAAAATGATACCCATACATCACTAAATAATAACTTAAAGTCACATGTCAAAATTACTTATCTCAAAAACACAAACCTCAAATTTTTCCCCAAACAAAAATATTCAGCGAGCTGAATATCACTGCTCTCAAACTGCTGCACCCTCCACCAGCGCAGCGACGTGGATGCTCTTCTCCATGCTCGGAGTGGAGGTCAAAGAAATGATCCGATAGAAGCGAAGCGTTCGCCTTTAAAGATTGGATATGACTGCTACAGCAGTGATTCAAGTATCCAATCTTTAACAGCGATCGTAAGGATCATCTCTTTGACGGAACGAATCACCATTCCACCTCCAAGCATCCCTCGCTTCTCTACCCTTTTAATTATAGACTATTTACTTCGCTTCATACCAGTTCGCACCATAGCTTACTTCAGCTTTGAGAGGAACCGATAAAGACAATGCTTTTTCCATCACTTCTGGTACCAATGTCTTCATTTGTTCTAGCTCATCAGCAGGGACTTCAAATACCAATTCATCATGTACTTGAAGAAGCATACGGCTGTTTAACTTATGGTCTTTGAGCGCTTGATCCATATGCACCATCGCTAATTTGATAATATCTGCGGCTGTACCTTGAATCGGTGTATTCATCGCTGTACGATTTGCAAAAGAGCGCAGATTAAAGTTAGACGAGTTGATATCCGGTAGATAACGACGACGTTCTAGCATCGTTTTAACGAATCCATCTTTTTTCGCTTCCACTACGATATCATCCATATAACGGCTAACGCCTTTGAATACTTCTAGATATTGATTGATAAAGTCGCCCGCTTCTTTACGAGTAATGCCTAGATTTTGAGATAATCCATAATCACTGATTCCGTAGACAATACCGAAGTTAACCGCTTTGGCAGAACGACGCATATCGCCATCGACTTGCTCTTTGGTCACGCCGAATACATCCATCGCTGTTTTGGTATGAATATCCATATCATGCAAAAAGGCATCTTTCAAACCTGGATCATCTGCCATATGAGCAAGTACACGCAGTTCGATCTGAGAATAATCGGATGATAAAATACTCCAACCACTTTCAGATGGCACAAATACTTTACGTAATTTACGTCCTTCTTCCAGACGAATCGGAATATTTTGCAGATTCGGAAACTGACTGGATAAGCGACCTGTTGCTGTAATCGTCTGACGGAAGAACGTATGCACTTTGCCAGATTTGGGATGAACTTCTTTTAGCAATCCTTCTACATAAGTGGATTGCAATTTAGCAAGCTGACGATACACAAGAATCAACTGCACGATATCATGATAAGGTGCTAATTTTTCCAGTACATCGGCACTGGTTGAATAGCCTGTTTTGGTTTTTTTCTCTACAGGTAGACCTAGACGATCGAATAGAATCTCACCTAATTGCTTCGGTGAATTCAGATTAAATTCTACACCAGCCATCCCATGAATCTCTGTCACTAATAGATTAATCTTTTGTTCGAACTCTTTGCCTAGTTCACGCAATTCGTCTGTATTTACAGCAACACCTTGTTTCTCCATATCCGCTAAAATACGGGACAATGGCATTTCCAGATCATTAAATAAGCTGGTCATTTCATTTTGTTCCAATTGTTCACGTTGTAATGGAACCAATTCACGAATCGCTGCTGTTTTGCGTGCAAGATGATGACTCAATACGTCTTCTTCAGGCACTTTATATTTAGCCCCTTTACCAAACACCGTCTCGTCTTCTGGCATATGAGGTAGACCATATTTGGCTCCAAGAGCATTTAAGCTTTGTCCTGATTCTGTAGGATCAAGCAAGTAGGCTGCAATCTGCACATCAAAAGAAGCACCTGCAAAAGGAATATCGCTCCAGTACAATACAAGATCTGCGCGATGTAGATCATGTCCATGCTTCGGAATCGATTCATCGGCTAACCATGCACGTACACCTGCTGCACGCTCACTAAGCAACGTCTCAGGCGTCATAAAGTAATACTGATCTGGCGCTGACAATACAATACCGACCAGTTCAGCATGATGCGGATTATCTCCATGACTTTCGATATGCAATACTTCGACAGTATTCAGTACTTTTTCCAATGCAGGAAGCTGTTCTTCGCCTACAATAGTTACTTCTAGCTCAGAAGCTTCTACTTGAGCAGGATCATGCAGATCTTCTCCATCAATATCAGACAGATTGAGGCGCTGAATAATCGAATTAAATTCTAATTTACGCAAAGCTACAATTGATGTTACCGGATTGAATCCATCATATTTCATACTTTCCCATGTTGCATCAAAAGGAACATCACGGAAAATAGTCGCTAACTCTTTACTCATCCGAGCATCATCGGCATGTGCTTCTACTTTTTCTTTCATTTTGCCTTTAAGTTGATCGGTGTTCGCTAAGACTTCTTCTACACTGCCAAATTGATGTAACAATTTGAGTGCTGTTTTTTCACCGACACCTGGAATACCCGGGATATTATCAGATGTATCACCCATCAATCCTTTTAGATCGATAATTTGAGCAGGTGTTAAGCCGTAACGTTCTTCGATTTCTGCTGGGCCGTAAGGTTCAATATCACTTACACCTTTGCGAGTGAGTGCAATTTTGACGTGATCTGAAGCCAGTTGTAGCATATCTTTATCACCACTGACGATCAGCACATTACGTCCTTTTTCTTCAGCCGTACGGGATAATGTACCAATAATATCATCAGCTTCATACGTATCTAATTCAAAGTACGTAATACCAAGACCGGTCAATAATTCTTTAAGCAATGGAAATTGCTCGGATAGTTCTGGTGGTGTTTTTTGACGTCCACCTTTGTAATCTCCATAAGTCGTATGACGGAACGTGATTTTACCTGCATCAAAAGCAACCATCACATGTGTTGGTTTTTCTTCTTCCAGCAAGCGAATCAACATATTGGTAAATCCATAGACTGCATTAGTATGCTGTCCACTTTTGGTTGTCATCGGTTGTTGCATCGCAAAAAAAGCACGATAAATAATACTATTTCCATCTATTAAAAGAAACTTTTCCATAGAACCTCCTGTAATTAGAACATCTCTATATTTAACCATGTACTGGTTGATGATTAGGATTAAGATTTGCTCTTTCTATGATACCACAAGCCCTTCTAATCAAAAAATAAAAGCACCGGATTTGTGTCCGATGCTTTGGGATTGCTTTATAATATAACCTATTTGTACATTAACGATTAAGATCAGGACGTACGCCTGTCACAAGGTAGACGACACTTTCGCCAATATTGGTGGCATGATCTCCGATACGTTCGATATAACGTCCTGTCAGATTCAGCAACATCACTTGTGGGCCGTCTACAGCATGATCGATCATATAGTTATGCAGTTCACGAATCATTCCACTATACATATGATCCACTTGGTCATCGTCTACACCGACTTTATAAGCCAGATCTGTATTTTCATCCAGATACGATTGGATCGATTCTTTGGTCATTTGTCCTACGATATCTGCCATACGCGGAATATCTACTAATGGCTGAATCAATGTAGAATCTTGTAGACGCAACGTTACTTTAGCGATATCGAGAGCCAGATCACCCATACGCTCTAGATCACTAGAGATTTTGAAAGCTACAATAATACGACGTAAATCTTTGGCTACCGGTTGTTGTGTTACGATCAGGCGTGAACCGATTTCCATTACTTTCTCTTCTAATTCATTTAACTTATAATCATTACCAATAATTATTTTTGCCTGTTCGATATCAAGGCGTTGTAGTGATAGCACAGCTTCTTCCAAAGCATGTACTACATGATCTCCCATAGCAGTGAGCAACTGACGTAGCTCTCCTAGACTTTGGTCGAATTCTTTCCGGTTGGGCATGAACAAGTCCTCCTTGGTGTAGGTATTAGCCGAATCTTCCCGAAATATAATCTTCTGTTCGAGAGTCCGTAGGGTTGGAGAACATCTCCGGTGTATCGGATGATTCCACAATTTCTCCATTTAAGAAAAATGCAGTCTGATCTGAAATACGCGCTGCCTGATGCATATTGTGTGTTACCATCACAATCGTATAATCTTTTTTGAGCTCACGCGTTAATTCTTCAATCTTCAATGTAGAGATTGGATCAAGTGCTGAAGTGGCTTCATCCATAAGTAGAATATCCGGTTGACCTGCTAGGGCACGCGCAATACATAGGCGTTGCTGTTGTCCACCGGATAAGCTAAGTGCAGAACGTTTGAGATAGTCTTTCACTTCTTCCCACAACGCAGACTGACGCAAGCTTGTTTCTACGATCTCATCTAGATCTTTTTTGGAAGTAACCCCATGTAGACGTGGACCATAAGCTACATTTTCGTAGATGGACTTGGGAAAAGGATTCGGTTGTTGAAATACCATACCTACTTGTTGACGCAAATTTTCGACTTCTACATTTTCTCCGTAAATATTAGAACCGCTGATCTCCACTACGCCTTCGATGCGTGTGCCTGGAATCATATCGTTCATGCGATTCAATGTACGAAGCAATGTTGATTTACCACAACCGGAAGGGCCGATAAAAGCAGTAATCGCTTTTTCTTTAATATCCAAATTAATATGTTTAAGAGCCTGATGTTTCTCATAATACAGGTTCAATTGTTCAATACGTATAATCGCTGACACAAGGTACACTCCCCTGATTTTCAATTCATTTTCGGTGACAAATGTTTTTTACATCTATTCATCATAAATCATATTTGTAAATCCCATCAGTTCGAATTGTAAACGGAATGTAAAAAATGTAAGCCTGATAAATTAACGCTGTAAAGCTTGCGCAACGATACTGGTCAAATGATCCGCTTGATCAGCGGATTGCATCAATTGTTCTGCATTTTGAGAAGCTTGTTCTGCTTCGACTGTCATTTTGCCAAATAATTGATTCGCTTGCTGAATATAGATCATACTTTGATCCATCACTGTCTCGGTCGTATGAGTGGACGAAGCAGATTGCCCAATCATTTCACCAAGTCCGGTAAGTAATCGATTTACATCTGTAGAAAGAGTCGTAATATGCGAAGATAATTTGCGCATTTCTTCTGCGACGACAGCGAATCCTTGTCCTGCCGCTTTAGCCCGTGCTGCTTCTATCGAAGCATTAAGCGCAAGCATATTACTCTGACCTGCAAGATCAGTTACCGTATGCACGACTTTACTTGCTTGTCCTGTGTAATCAAGCATCTGTTCTGCGAGTGTACGCTGACGCACTACTAACTGTTGTACTTGCTGAAATTGTTGATGGGCTTGATTGAGATCGTGTTGCCCGGATATCGTCTGTTGCTTCATCAGATGAAGCTCCTGATGACTGGCTTGAGCAGCTTGTTGTACCACTTTAACCGCATCTCCAATCTGCTCAACAAACTGACGTGTGTCGTGCAAAGAAGAAATCCGTCTTTGTTCTGTAGCTAATTGCAGATGATTAGACAGCTCCATAATATCGCGTATCGTCACTATGCCTGCTAATCGTTCTTGATCTATTAATACAACACATTCATAAAAAGAATCGCCTTCACGAGCTAGCGCAGCATCGACCACAATCGAAGCTTCTGTATCGATATCCATCACTAACATATTAGACTGACTAAACATCACTGTAGAACGAGTGTCATACAATTCACTGGCGAATCGGCTTGCCATATGTCGATAAAATTGTTCACGCATAATCAGACCTTCTGGGCGCTCCTGTTCATCACACAACACAATACAAGGAAGATGAGTCTGGCGCTTGAACCGAACAAAAGTGTCCCGGCATGTTTCTTGAGCACGAATAGCAGGCACTGTTATTACATAATGACGTAGACGAAGTTCTTTTGCGTCTGTGTGCATATGGGATTCTACCTCTGTTGCTATTATCTGATCTACAGGTTCTATAATCGCTTGCTTATTTTCTTTCTCTATATCAACCGGCTGCATGATTTCAGGTTCACGTATCAGCATGTCTAACATGATTGATGACCTCTCCTAACGAATTAATATAGTCTTTAAGACTCATAGACTAAGACTAAAGGATCAATGTAAAAATTAATCCTTTAAAATACGCTAAGTATGTAAAAAACGCTCGACACTCCATATTAAATGGAATGTTGAGCGCTTGTTTTTTTGCGTACTACTAATTTATAACCAACCCCACGAATCGAATCGATATGTACCGATTCAGGATCAAGTTCTAATTTTTTACGTAAAGAGCTGACATGTACATCGACAGTACGTTGACCACCAATATAATCGAATCCCCATACTGCGTTCATCAGATCATCCCTTGTCATCACTACTCCTGGTTTGCGTGCCAGATAGAGCAAGACTTCAAATTCTTTCGGACGCAGTGTAATCTGTTGTGTACCGAGGGTCACTTCGTATTTATCAGGATAGATCGTTAAATCCCCCAGTTCAATACGACTCTCATGCGATAACTCTTCTTCAGGTTGATCTTCTCTACCTGTTGCACGGCGTAATACAGCAGCTACACGTGCTAATAGTTCAGATACACCGAATGGCTTCGTAATGTAGTCATCGGCTCCTGCTTTGAGTCCTTCTACCACTTCTTCTTCTGCATTTTTGGCTGTCAAAATGACTACAGGTGTACGAACCCCTGAACTGCGCAATTTACGCAAAATATCTAATCCCGCCATGCCCGGCAACATCAGATCAAGCAAAATCAATTCAAACGGTTCACTTTGCGCACGATCCAATCCTGCACTTCCATGATCTTCTACAGTGACTTCATATCCTTCTTGTGTCAAATTGTAAGACAACAATCGAGATAACGTTGATTCATCTTCTATGACCAGTAATCGTTTAGCCATGATAACCTCCCACAAGGGTTCGCATTTCATACATCAATGTCAGCATATCACTCTTATGTTAACCCTGTGTAAAATGATGTAATAAAATATCAAATATCTGGTTCATCCTCTTGTAACAACGGCAAATTGACTGTAAATGTTGTTCCAATATTAACTTCACTTTCCACAGTTACCGTCCCGCGATGTAAATCAACAAGATGCTTAACAATCGATAATCCTAGACCCGTACCCCCTGAACTGCGTGAACGGGCTTTGTCTACTCGATAAAAACGTTCAAATATACGTGGTAAATCTTTTTTGGGAATACCCATACCTGTATCTCTTACATGGAAAAGAATACGCTCTTCTCCGTTCTCAGAACCTTTTTCCTCGACTGTTAATCTAACTTTACCACCATCTTGAGTATAGTTTACCGCATTAGAGATCAAATTGACAAAAATCTGCCGTAATCGATCTTCATCGGCTTCCATAAACATTTCTTCCGGCACATTCATATCTACTGTAATATTCTTTTTGGCAGCCGAAGAATTCAACATTTCCCGGATCGTATCAAAAAAAGGCTGTAAATGAATCGGTGAGAAGTTTAGTGGCGAACGCTTGGATTCAATTTTGGATAATTCCAGAATATCTCCGATCAGACGGTTCAACCGTTCACTTTCATCATAAATAATTTGTAAAAAGGCACGCGATGTCTGTTCATCCTGTACACCGCCACCTAATAATGTTTCGGCAAATCCTTTTACAGCAGCAATAGGGGTTTTCAATTCATGCGATACATTCGCTACAAATTCGCTACGCATTTTTTCCAAGCGACGAATATTGGAAATATCCTGAATCAAGAACAACATCCCTCTGTACGTATCATCATCTTCAAACATCGGTACACCATCGATCTGAATCAAGCGTGGCTCTGGATCATACAATGTCTGTTCATCATGAATACGCTCTTTGCGTCGCAATCCTTCACCTAGTAGCTTGGTCAATTCATAATGACGTTTTAACTCATGATAAGACTTACCGGTTAGACGCTTAGAACTGACTCCTAACACTTCTTCAGCGAACCGATTCACCAAGTGCTACATTTCCTAATGAATTGACCATCAACATACCGCCAGTCATATTAGCCAGTACACTTTGTAGCAGGTCTTCGTTATCGCGAATAATTTTGAGTTGTTTTTCCAGACTATCTGCCATATTATCAATCGCTTTACCTAATTCACCAATTTCATCACGCCGTTCTAAGCGTACACGTGCGCCGTAATCCAGACGAGAAATACGATTGGCAACTACAGTGATATGTTCTAGTGGCTTGGTTAACCCAGATGCTACCCGATAACTTACCACAGCAGCAACTAGAAATAAGATCAGTAAGCTGATACCCATAACTGTCCAGGCGTTGCGTACCCCTACTTCTACCGCTTCCAGACTCATTGATAATCGAATATATCCATCAAACAGATTGCCTGCTTTTACAGGAGCTGCAATGTATAACATATTTTTGTCCAGTGTCGCACTATAACGAATCGCACTACCGACCCCACCCGCAGCAGCCGCGCGAATTTCTTCACGATCCATATGATTGTTCATCGTATGTGGATCACTTTCAGAATCGCCAATAACAGTTCCATCTTTTTCGATAAAAGTCACTCGTGAATCGGTTAAATTCCCTATCTGATGGGCTTCTTGCGAATAATATTGAAATACATCTTCAGAAGGCTGACCGTCTGTTCCTGTTGCTTTAAAATCAAATGTGGTTTCTAACAAACGGATCTCACGCACCATATTGTCTTCAAGTGTGGCAATATGTGAGCTTTTGAATATTTGTCCCATTGTGAGTGCTGCTGCTAGACCAAGTACACCAAGCAGTATCATCAGAATCAATGTCAGACGAATGCGAAAAGGCTTCATGCATCTCTTCCTTTACGATAATTTGAAATACGCATAAAAATAGAATATTGGAGGGTAGCCATTGGTTGTTGTAACATAATTCCTAGCACGACCGGAACCGCAGTCTGAGGGCTAAAATAAGCCATCGCAATCACCATTCCGACCGAGATATTACGCATCCCTGAAGCATAGGCTAGTGTAACAGGCAAAGTCTGCCCTTCTCCTTTGCGACGAAGTATAGCAGAAGCCACATAACCCAGTCCATAGCATAACGCAACCAGGAGCAATACAGACGGTACGACTAACAACAGATCCCGACGCAACGTTTGCAATTGAGGCGCAATAGCAGCCGCATTTAATAATACAACACCTGCAAAACATAACTTCGCTAATGGTTGAGTGATTGGAGCAGACCAATCTCTGAACTTGCCACCGGATATCTCGTACACGACCATACCTGCAAATGTAGGCAATACGATCAGTAACAATAAATCTTTGAACATATGTAAAGTATCGAACTGTATATCTGCACCGAAAAAGACCTCGATTAACAGGGGCACGACGAAAGGGCTAATGGCTGAATCTACGATTACTAGCGTCAATGCTAACGCTACATTACCGAAAGACATTCCTACCCATAATACAGAGGATACGCCTAATGGAATCGCTGCAAATAGCACCAGCCCTACTGTATATGGTGAATCGCTACCAAATAGCAGCAATCCCAGTCCATATGCGATAAGTGGTGCAGCCACATGGGCTAGCAAAAGAGTAACAATAATCGGTGCAGGTCTGGTCAATACGCCTTTTAAATGATGTCTTCCACAACCAAGTCCCATCACAAATGTAACATAAGCAAATAAGCCTGGAATCCAACCGACAAAAGGTAATAATGGCTTGGATATAAAGAATCCCAGAACCAGTGTACATGGAATAATCAAAAACATATACTTTTCAAACAAACGAGTAAATGTAGCTGCGTGTTCTCTCATTATGTAGTCATCATCTCCAAAAGGTAACATATTTCTGTGGTATATATCACTTATCATAACAAGTATTATCATACCAGAGGTTGTAGAATAAGTCGCTTTCATCGTTCGGATGATATTTGGACTGTATTCAAAAAAAGACGATAGAACAGGTCAATTATGCCTGCTCTACCGCCATGATATCTTTATTGTTATATGAATATCTTTTCTACTGTATTCTGTATCTTTATATAATATGCAAATTAACCGTTAATGATCTCGCCGCCATTAACATGAATAATTTGACCACTAACATAAGAAGAATCTGTACTTGCCAGATATACATAAGCTGGAGCGACTTCTTCCGGTTGACCCGGACGCTTCATCGGTTGGCTTGCTCCGAATTTGCTTACTTTTTCTTCGTCAAATGATGCAGGAATCAATGGTGTCCAGATTGGCCCTGGAGCAACTGCATTGACACGAATTCCTTTTTCTACAATATTCATCGACAATGCACGTGTAAAGGCTGTAATTGCACCTTTGGTAGAAGAGTAATCTAGCAATACTGGTTCACCGCGATACGCTGTGACTGATGTAGTATTGATAATCGTAGAACCTTCTTTAAGATGTGGAACAGCTGCTTTGGTGATAAAGAACATACCGAAAATGTTAGTACGGAAAGTACGTTCCAATTGCTCTGCTGTAATATCTACAATACTTTGTTGTACATGCTGTTCTGCTGCATTGTTAACAACAATATCAAGCTTACCTAATTCGGATACTGTTTGCTCTACCGCTTGTTTGGCAAAAGATTCATCTCCTATATCGCCTGGAAGTAGAATACATTTGCGTCCTTCTTGCTCTACAGCCTTTTTGGTTTCTTCTGCATCGCTGTGTTCATCTTTATACACAATCGCTACATCTGCACCTTCTTTGGCATACAAGACGGCTACAGCACGACCAATACCGCTATCCCCACCTGTAATGATTGCTACTTTATCTTTAAGCTTACCTGCTGCTTTATAGGCAGGTGCTTTATATTCTGGACGTGGAGTCATTTGCGATTCGATACCTGGTTGTTTTTCCTGATGTTGTGGAGGTAATGTTTGTTCTTCGCTAGACATAATGAATTCTCCTTTCGAATATGAAAATGGATAATTTACAATTACAATAACGTAGATCCCGTTGTTGCTTCCGTCCATTATTACCACTGTCTATACATGTTTAAACATCTATTTTTTACATTTTTTATGTATTGAAATTCAATATTTAGGGTAAATATCCTTACCTTTTATCACTGAAACAGACTTAACATGTAAAAAACCTTAATACATAAAAATACATAAAAAAACCGTCACTGATAATAGCAACGGTTTTTAACGTAAAACATTATGTGTATGGATTGATCCATGGTCTACTATGTGTGAATTACCCATTGAATAGAATTCGTTTAAATAATATCGCGGAATACCATAAAGAAACTAATAACAACCAGACATACTGCCAGAATCATACTCAATGAACGAATTTTACCGATATGAGCTGTAATACTTTTGTTCTCGTTAATATCTGCTAATGCTAAGCGCAAAGGCTTGCCCATAATGCCACCGATTGCTGCAATCGCCAAAAATAGCACGAATACTACAACCATCCAAGCGACAGAATAATTGCCTTTGGTCATTAAATATCCACCTGTTAACAACTGTACAATCAATCCAAATTGAGCGATTCGATTTAATGTACGAATCAGCGCAATACTACCTGATTGTGCTTCTGCTGAGCCATTTGCTAATTTACTTGTTACAACAGGTAAAAATAAGTAAAAACCCATCGATAACGCTCCCAAAATGTGTATAAACACCAAAACTTCAGCCATGATAGAACCTCCTCTCATTTCATCAATCACAGACCATCACTACTGCTCTGCTATACTTCATTATTTTAACGGATGATGATATGAAAATACATATTTTCGCCTTAATTTTATCGACTGTTGTGTCTATTTTTTGTCATATCGACAAAAGTATGTCTATATTCAATCTGAACAAAACCATAACAAAAAAGGCCTCCACATAAGGTGGAAGCCTTTTTGTACTCACTTTTAAACGTTCACGATTTGGATCACACTACGGACAGAATCAGCGGATTTCTCAAGAGCTGCTTTTTCATCGGAGGTCAATTCCAATTCAAAGATTTTCTCAATACCACCGCCACCCAGAATAGCAGGTACGCCCATAAAGAGATCGTTATAACCGTATTCGCCTTCCAAATAAGCAATGATCGGTAGAATACGCTTTTTGTCTTTAAGAACAGCTTCTGTCATTTGTACCAGTGACGCTGCCGGCGCATAGTAAGCACTACCATTGCCGAGCAGATTCACAATTTCGCCCCCGCCTACACGGGTGCGTTGTACAATTTCTTGAATACGTTCTTTGGAGATCAATGTATCGATCGGGATACCACCGACGCTAGAATAGCGTACCAGCGGCACCATATCGTCTCCATGACCACCTAATACAAATCCACGTACATCTTCTACAGATACATTTAATTCTTCTGCAATAAAAGTACAATAGCGCGCTGTATCCAGTACACCGGATTGTCCAATCACACGATTTTTGGGGAATCCCAAAGCTTGATAAGCTACATAAGTCATCGCATCTACCGGATTACTCAAAATAATCACAATCGCATCTGGAGAATACCCTTTGACTTGTTCGCATACCGACTTCACGATTCCTGCATTTGTGTTGACTAGATCATCGCGGCTCATGCCCGGCTTACGAGCGATACCTGCTGTGATAATAACTACATCCGAAGATGCTGTATCTTCATAATCAGATGTCCCTTTAATCTGGCTGTCAAACCCTTGTACAGGGCTAGCTTCCATCATATCGAGCGCTTTACCTTTTGTTGGGTTCTCCAACTGTGGAATATCAACCAGTACTACGTCACCAAGTTCCTTTTGAGCAAGCATCAAAGCTGTAGTGGCGCCGGTAAAACCAGCACCGACCACTGTGATTTTTTTGCGCTTAATGACGGTCATAGGTTTATCCTCCTACATGTTTTCGATGATTTTGTCAGCGAACTCAGAGCATTTCACTTCTGTTGCGCCATCCATCAGACGAGCAAAGTCATAAGTAACTGTTTTGTTGTTGATTGATTTTTCTAGACCTTTGTAGATCAATGCAGAAGCATCGTTCCATCCCAAGTGATCCAACAACATTACGCCAGACAAGATAACAGAACCAGGGTTCACTAAATCTTTGTCTGCATATTTAGGAGCTGTACCATGAGTCGCTTCAAAAATAGCATGTCCTGTTACATAGTTGATGTTTGCGCCCGGTGCAATACCGATTCCGCCTACTTGTGCAGCAAGAGCATCAGACAAATAGTCACCGTTCAAGTTCAATGTAGCAATCACATCAAATTCATTTGGACGAGTAAGTACTTGTTGCAAAGCGATATCAGCAATCGCATCTTTCACGATGATTTTGCCAGCATCTTCAGCTGCTTTTTGCGCTGCATTTGCTTCGTCTGTACCTTTTTCTTCTTTGATCTTGTCATATTGTGCCCAAGTGAACACTTTATCTCCGAATTCTGCTTCAGCCACTTCATAACCCCAGTTTTTGAAAGCTCCTTCAGTAAATTTCATGATGTTTCCTTTGTGTACCAAAGTTACTGTTTTGCGGTTGTGATCAATTGCGTATTGAACAGCAGCGCGAACCAGACGTTTGGAACCTTCTTCAGATACAGGCTTAATACCGATACCGGATGTTTCAGGGAAACGGATTTTGTTAACGCCCATTTCGTCTTTTAAGAATTTCAATACTTTTTTCACTTCTTCTGTACCTTCTTGGTACTCGATACCTGCATAGATATCTTCTGTATTCTCACGGAAAATAACCATATCTACCAATTCAGGACGTTTTACAGGAGAAGGTACACCGTCAAAATAACGAACGGGACGAAGACATACATATAGATCTAGTTCTTGACGAAGTGCTACGTTCAATGAACGAATACCACCACCGATAGGTGTAGTCAAAGGTCCTTTGATCGCTACAATATATTCGCGAATCGCTGTCAGCGTATCAGCTGGCAACCACTCATCGTATGTATTGAATGCTTTTTCGCCGGCAAATACTTCATACCAAGCAATTTTTTTGGAACCGCCGTAAGCTTTTTCTACTGCTGCATCCAATACACGTACAGATGCTTTCCAGATATCGCGTCCTGTACCATCACCTTCAATAAAAGGGACGATCGGGTTATTAGGTACGTTAAGAACTCCATTATCAATTGTGATTTTCTCACCAGTAGTAGGTAATTCGTATTTTTCAAACTTAGGCATAATCATGTTCCTCCTTAAGGGATATGGCTGTGACATCGTCAGAGAAGGCGTTTACACATGATGAAAAGAAACTTGGAATAGCTGATACGTTTGAGTATCATGTACTCGCTCGTTTCTTCTCATCTCTAGGCATGATACACCCATTTTGTATATGCTCACCTTCACAGACATGCACAGTTCTGTATTTTATTTTACCAGACGTTGGGTCATATGAGAAATATCTACTTGTTTATAATTAAAAATTTACGATTAACGTTGTTCAATCGGAATATATTTTTGATCAACCGGCCCTACATATTCTGCACGTGGACGGATAATACGGTTGTTTTCGTATTGTTCCAAAATATGTGCAGACCATCCAGATACACGACTGATTGCAAAAATAGGTGTGAACAAGTTACGCGGAATTCCTAGCATTGTGTATACAGAAGCAGAATAGAAATCAACATTTGGTTTCAATCCTTTGCTACCTGTTACAATTTCTTCGATCCGAATACACATTTCGTATAGGCTCAAATCGTTATTCATTTCGCCTAACTCTTTAGACATTTTTTGTAAATGCTTGGCACGAGGATCACCATTTTTGTATACACGGTGACCAAAGCCCATTATTTTTACTTTATTGTCGAGTTGTTCTTGGATATAACTTTCTAGACGATCCATCGAACCGATCTCTTCTAGCATTTTCATAACGGCTTCATTTGCTCCGCCATGTAGTGGCCCTTTAAGCGCACCAATTGCTGAAGTGATACCGGAATGAATATCAGACAATGTAGCTACTGTTACACGAGCAGCAAAAGTAGACGCATTCAATTCATGATCTGCGTGCAATACTAGCGCTTGATCCAAAGCTTTCACTGCTGTGTCTTCAGGCTCTTCGCCATTTAACATATACAAGAAATTATGAGCAATCGATACGCCTTTTTTAGGAGCAACCGGCTCTTTACCAGCAGCAATACGTCCAAGTGTAGCTACGATAGCAGGCAATTGCGCTTGTAATTTTACGACTTTTTTATGGTTCGCTTCTTGGCTCATATCTTCTGCTAGATCATCATATAGAGCAAGAGCAGAGATCGCACTACGAAGAGCTGCCATCTGATTCATATCTTTAGGATAAAGTTTCATTTGCGCAATCAATGGTTCCGGTAAGGTAGCATATTCATCTAGATCTTTTTGCAATTGATCTAGCTCTGCTTGATTTGGTAATTTACCAAACCACAACAAATAAGCCACTTCCTCAAAACTTGCGTTAATGGCTAGGTCATCGATATCGATTCCACGGTATGTAAGTACGCCGTCGACGATCGAACTAATAGATGAGCTTGCTGCAACAACGCCTTCCAATCCTTTAGTAGCTGTCATATTACTCTCTCCTTTGCAGAACGGAATGATTGAGATTTTGCCCATTTTCGGGAATGAAAACATTTACATTTTTAAATATGGAAAATTTTAAAAACTAGATATTGAGGTCCCTCACAATTGTTCAAAAGAGTTCTAATGATCCAAACACCTACCATTAACCTTCCAAGGACCTTCACTCATCATACTTTATTTTGACGGAGTTGTGAACAAAATGAAGACTGTTTGTGACATTAAATTGTTTTATTGCGATGATAAAAAAAATAAAATGTCACCTTGTTTCAATTTAATTCATTATAGTTCATAATCTCTTATAAGATAATAGAGTTAACGCTTTCAATAAGTCAAGTTGTGTCAACAAAAATCACCCTAATTCACTCCTTTAGTGGGAAGAATGTGGGTGATTTTTTTCGGAATTTATATTAGAAAATTAACAGTTTGAAATTTTATATTATACAAATCTAAAAGTTGAGCAGCTATTGATAATGGCAATTCAGAAGGATGCCCTTCGTAATGTGAAAGAGTTCTTACTGATAACGACATATACTTTGCTACTTCTTCAATGCTATATCCAAGTTCTATTCTAATTCTGCTTAAATCTTTTTTTTCATTCATTTAAGTAAGTACCCCCTAATAATTATGTTCTAGATTTGTTCTCTTTCGTGATTAGGGGTATTGAGTTATAATCTTCATGGGTTTGACCTTCCTTTCTGCAGAAGGAGCAATAAAGTGTATAACATCTCTAGAGGGAGATGTTTATTGCGAAAATTACTCAAAAGTAGAAATATGACACAAACTGAATTCGCTCTGCGATCTGGGTGGTCGCAACGTATGGTATCTTATTACTGTCGTGACGAGAGAAAGATGAGTGTCGAAGCCATGTATGTTGCTTCTTTAATTTTAGAAGTCAATATGGCGGATCTTTATGAGTGGATTTTAGAGCAATAAACAGTTGCGGTGTCCGCCGCATCTCCACAGAGATATTTAGAACTTATAGGTTCTAATCGTAATAATTATACATTCTATTATATGTACTTCATCTGCTATATTGATTCTCAATTACCTTCTTACAAAATAAGTCTATCATGGCATTTATGTAATTATTGTCGAAATATGACATTACAAAATGCGAATCTAATGCCTTCGATTTTTCTTGACATCTTGATCAAAAAATGATAAGTAAAAAAGGCTCTTTTAAGAGCCTTTTCTTATACGAAATTCTTTTATAGTTTTGAGGTATTTAATAAGTTCTTTTTTACCTTTAGCTATAACTGCTGTCTCTTCAGTATTATGAAAGTGAGCAAGTAAAGGTTCATGCTTTTCTTTTGATTCGGATATATAAGAAATTTGACTTTCATCTGCTAAAGTCCCATTGTCCAACTGGATAAATCCAAACACCTTAATGCACTCTGACAAAGTCGAGATACTTACATAAGATGCGTTTCTAGTAAAATAACGTGGAACAACATGACCAGAAACTTTGAAAGATTGAATTTTATAAACTTCTTCAGAATCAAAATTTTCGAATTCACCAGTCTTTTTCTCATCCATAATACGTAACCCCAACATCATCATACCTATTTTTTTAAGGATTTTGGAACTGGACGTGCCCCAATAGGTCCTTTTCTTTTCACAGCCGATTTCATTGCATCTTTTTTCAAAAAATTAATAATGTTACGTGCGTTTTTTTGTTTCAACTTGCTCACCTCCCTTCCAGATCGGAAGAATTAAAATTGCTTGTAATGCAAAAGTAAGACATATAACAGGTGAGGCTATCAAGAAATTACTAAACACAATAGCTGTAGAAATAAATTTCAAGTAAGGATCAATTTTAGATGGATTTAAATTTTCAAAATCATTTGGAGAGAACAAAGCAAAAATAATTACATTACCTATATTTAGAATTAAAATCAATTCAGAATTCAAAGTAATCAAAGTGATCAGTGCAAATAAACCGCCAGATACAAAAGCGCACAAAGTCAGTGAAGACATATGTACACCACCTGAAAACCTTCTTATTAAGACAAAAAGCATCATTGCCAATAAAGATAGCAGAGTATTTCCTACAATGTAACCAAAGATAATAGTCATTATTATAGTAAGTAGATAATTTAAATAGATACCGATTTGCCATTCCAATACTTCAACATCTACATCATTATCAGGATCACTCATTTTTAAATTATTTGCTAGTTTAGAAGATATGATACTGATCACCAACTCATATCCCCTTTCTTAGAAAAATAATAGGCTATACCAAAACTAATTACAGATAAGATAAATAGTATAGACGGATTGCCATCGTGCAAAAACAAAACTGTAGCTGAGATTGTAATAAAAGAAATAACGGTACTGATTATGATTTCTTTATTTTGACGCGATGAATAGTCCTCAGAATCATCGAAATCGTGCGGTGGCATTAAAATAAAAGAGAACCCTAAACTATATCTCCACAACAACCAGCACAACAAAAAAGTAAACAATTCAGTGCTTATTTGTACTAAATAAACTGATAAACCACTTAATTGCGTAAGTACGCTACTGTTCATAATACCAGTAAATGTGAAGAAATAATAGAGTAGGAGTTGTATATTTGTAAATAATATAAACCCACTAGAAGCAACAAAGGCTGAGTAATGAAATTTCATTTGAATTATATATCTAAAGAAAAATACAAAAATTAAAAATTGCATTGGCAAATCAAATAGGGGTAAATGAATTACCATTCGCATCAAAAAAGAAAATAAAGCTATAACTAGTGTTAGTAAAGATATTTCTTTTATGTAGAAATTGATTGGTAATCGGTACAGTTTGAACATAAGGAAGATCATTGCTAATGCATCAAAGATACTAAATAAAATATAAAGAAAAGATTCCACTGTACACCATCCCGTACGCTTATTTATAAATAAAATTATACGGTAGAATAATACTTTTACAATAATTATTTGTAAATAATCAAAAATATATAGCGTGATTTACCTAGTTCTTATATACTAATTCCATTAGATGGAAATTAATGCAAGACGGGGGTACTATGATGGCTAAAATTGATAAGTTAAAAGAAAAAGCATGGGATCTTTTACAACCTGGGGAAGAAATGCTTGCTGTAGTTATGGGGGCATGTGAGAGTAAAATCTTAGGTAAAGACACTCTTAGAACAGGCATTTTTGTAGCTACACAAACGAGGATATTTTTTTATTGTAAGAGAACATTCGGGTATGATTCTGAATCGTTTCCGTTTTCTAATATCAGCTCTATAGATGCTGGGAAAAGTCTTTTAGGTAGAAATCTAACTTTCTATGCTTCTGGAAACAAAATTAGCATGAAATGGATCACTATAGGCGAATACGACAAATTTATTGAGATCGCTCAATCAAATATTGGAAGCAAATCTACTACTTCCTTTGTTGATCCATTAGATCAATTAAAAAAATTAGGTGAATTACGAGATTCGGGAATACTTACTGAGCAAGAATTTTTAAATAAAAAAAGAGAACTTCTTTCATGATAAAATTTCAGAAGAAAAGAGAACAAAGAAATATAGAAGCAGATCAAACAATGGACTATATTTTAAATTATTTTGATAAAGAATTATATAAATTCTCAAATAAATCTTTAAAAATAAAATTTATAAGAATTTTTATTTTTATATTAGTTACACTCATAGGTCCTGGTCAGATATTTCTCGAAAATACTTTTTTTTACAACTTTCCAAATTCACCCCTTACTCTATTAGTAATTTTTAGCACTCTTAGTATGATATTAGGTTTGGCTACTTTTGCACGATATTTTTTAGAATTTGTTATATGCTTTATTCTCATTTATGCAGTTGCATTTCTTAGAATAGATATGACAGGCAATATTGATATGTATAGTCTTATATATATCATTGGATCTGGTATCTTTATATACCTTATAGTACAAGTTCTAGATTACGTATTTCGTAATTCTCTCTACCTTGCTAGTAAAAAGGAAGGAAAAGATGAAAAAGAATTAAGAGTCAAATATCATAAAGGCTATGAACAATTATATTCTGAATTCGATCATGCCAGTAATATAATGACTTTCATAGCAGCATTTTCTATCGTAATAAAACAATTAAATGTTATCAACGAAGGGATCTTAACACAAACTGTGATTTTTGCAGCTTTATATATTTCAATAATAAAATTATGCGGATCTACAATGAAAAGAAATTTAACCAAATTTAAAGAAAATTAAAAAAATGAAACTTGCTAACTAACTAGACGTAGTATAACTCACACTTAAAAGGAGGTTTTAAATGCTTACTAGATTTTCTTTAGAAGTTAACGATTTCGGTTCATTTTTAGATCATCTTAAAGAATTGCAACAAGACAATATGAATTCTCTCATGAATGTGGTATTGCAATTTCTATTAAATGTAATTCAAGCACACTTTATGATAATTACGGTTTTGATCCTGATAGTAATTTTGGGGATTTATTTTATTTTCAATGCAAAAAAAATATTTCGAAAATTTACAATACGAAGATAATGTTCTTTAAAAGGATAAAAAGGCAAACCCTTGTTAGTTTCTAGCAGGAGTTTGCCTTTTTGATTTTCAAGTCAATTATTTTTTCGTATTTCCAGGGCGATTTGCTAAAGCTAATTCAAATAATCCTGTTGCTGATAATCCAGCTAATCCCCCAGCCCATAATCGTCTAGTCAAATCCAGATCAGTGAAGGGATATGCTACCGCGCCAATACCTAATCCAATTGCAACACCGATCACAGGAAGTAAATTCTTCGGAACCTTAACAGAGGTTTTAACTAATTGAACCGATCCCAAAATAACTACTGATAATGTAGAAGCAAATGCTAATACCACTTGCATGTTATCCATATTAAATCCTCATTTCTTTTTTTTAGTTTATTCAGTTGGCATTCCAGCCGCCGCGCGTAAGTGATTAGCAAGATTATTGAAGTGAGTCATGCTCGTCTGATCGCCTTTCTCTTTGGCGACGAACCAAGCTGGCGATAACCAGCGCACAATCAATTCTTGAGCATTAGATTTATGAAGTTTCACAGGCCCAGCCAGTGGCGATAAATTATCATCCACTCCTGCTGCTGATCTTAAGTTGTCTGCTAAGCGGCTAAAATGCCCTACTTCTGGCTCCTGCTTCAAGTCATAAGCCTTCTTCCATGCTGGTCTTACATAGTTATCAATCAATGCTTTAGCAACGTATGTCGTCAGTGGTGTGAAGTCTGACGGTACAATGACTGTATCTTGCATTTCGGATTTCACATCATACAGCAAATCCTTCAATGTCTTGCCACCCAAGTTCAAAGCATTATCGCAATCAATCTTCCGCGATGGATCTAATTGTTTATGACTAGCAATATGGACAAGCGGATTACGGTTGAACTTCTTACAGCAATAAGCCAGATACCATACAAAGCGTTTATAAGCTTCAGCAAAATTAATGTTACCGCCGTAACACAATTCAATCCCTAGTGCGGCATTATTCGAATCGTAGCCAAATTGCTCATTATCTGTAGTCACGTTGTACAAGACATGCCAGGCTTTTTCGGCACGATCTTGACCAGTACCGGTCGGGATAATCTCCAAGATTTTTTTATCATCAATAAAGACTTGTGCTGAAGCTGATCGACCGACCAACGTTTGAAAATAATTAAAATGATTGTCTGCCGTTGCTCCTTTATTGCCCGTATCATGAGCAACTAAAAAGACCGGATCGCCTGTGGTGAGTAGGCTACCCGGTCTTACATTACTCCGCTTATCAATATAGCGACGCTCAATACTATATTTGTTCAAGTCCATGCTTATAATCCTCCTTTGATAAATACCGCTGTAACGATAGCGATTATTGTTCCACCTAATACATAACTTAAAAATTTGAACCATTGTTGATTATTAGAGATCCGTTCTTTTGCACTATCTTGTTGTAATTGCTGTAGCCAGTTAAATAATTTCAATTCCAACGTATCAAATTTAGTCATAACCTGTTCATACTGCATTTTGTTTTGTCGTGCCCCGTCTTTCAATTCGTGAATTTCTTCATCATGTCGCTTTTGATTCTGTTCAATTAAATTGAATCGAGCTTCATCAGCTAAAGTTTGAGCAGCCAACCGAGCAAACTCAGAACTCAAGCTTTGCATTTGTCTCATATTTTCTTCTTGTTGCTGTCGGATCTGTTCGATAGTAATCACATCTCCTTCTGGTAATGTCATGTCGTTCCCCTTCTCTCTATAGATGCCTTATATATAAAGTAAAAAATCAGATAGAATTTACAATTTAATAATTACCACCCCCACGACTTTGTATAAATAATTGGGTAACTACCGTTGCTTTAACTCTCGCTCTGATATTTGAATAGAATTTGATTTCATGAAAAGCACCACGAGTGATCTTTCCATCATTGTCTTTATCTAGAAACTGAATGAGATCCAATTCTCCGTCTGTTCGATCATAATATTCAGCGGCACTAGAACCGTCCACATCTATATAAAGAACTTCACCAGAATAATCACTTTCGTGTACGCCTTCTGCATCAAAATAGCGATACTTCTCTAACCCCCAATTTAGCACCATCGAATTAATACGTGTTGTCTGTTCAGGTACCCAAACTTTGATAATACCTGGATAAGAAAAATCGATATTTTCATCAAAGTTTTTGACATCAATATTGGTTGCGCCCTGCGAATAGACATCGCTAATATATTGACGATTACGAAGATCAGCGATACTGCCAGCGACAGTCTTGGTTTTATTTGCAATCTCTAATTGAACATCACCAGGAGCGCCAAGAACGTTCCCTTTTTTCTTATTGACCACTCTTGCATTAATATCAATACCTAATTCTTCATCGATCACACGGACACGGACACCTGTTTGAAATCGATCGACAGGATCTTTGGTCAGTTGATAAATCTCTGAGGCATCTACGGCATAAGTGATTGCCGGTTTTTTCGCTTCGTTCAAATTAGCGATCGTTGTCGCTAGTAACGTTTCAGGATATTCAATCCGCTTGTCTACAAATACGCCTGTAATCAGACCGTAGCGATCGATGAACTGTTGTTCGGCTTTGACATATGGAATACCGTTATTCAAATCAGAAAATGTCAATTGATTAACACCTTCACCATATCCCAATCCCAGCATCAAAGTGACCAATTGAGAAGCATCTTCTTCCTTGGTAATTGACTGCATATTGATGCCATAGCGAATGTAAGTCTGCATCGTATCGTCTGATCGAACGAGTTTCAATGTCCAAGGAAATGAAGTCGTGTCATAAGTCCACATATACTCTTCAGCAAAAGGCTGCGGAACGCTAAATAAGGCTCCTAGTAAATTTTCATTTTCCCAGTTGTATTCGAACTGGCGATCAAATTCGCACATTCCTAATTTCCAACGAGTTATCGTCTGGCGATCAAGAATATATTGAATAACATCGCGGCTATACACACCCAAATTACCGACCGTATGGTACAAAAAAAGCACGTCATCTAGCAAAGTAGCTAGAACGTGCTCACATTGATAGGTTTTGACGGTGCCAGATGACTGTCTATTGAACTTTGGTTTGAGTATCCGATACAATTCCAATCGTTCATCATTATCAAACACCTCAGCAAAATAGAACGGCTGACAGTATTGGTTCTTTTCATCATCAGCCGGCAACGAAAAAGCAGCTGTCCAAATCTCATTCAGTGGACATTCATACGAAATATCGAAAGCATTTTCTAAATGAGCCACCTTTTGCATATGAATATTATAAATAGTGACATAAGATTTTTTCATAAGCACCTCATATAAAGCGATCTCGATGAGTAATACGAATTAACATATTCCTTCCGGCTGCATCATCTGAATAAACAATACTATTAGGCCCCAAGTTCAGGTCAAAAAATTCGCCATTCATTAGATGAAGCGCGTTATTCCCGTTTTGAGTAACGATCAATCGAGACGAATCAATAACGATCCGATCCCCAGGAGCAAACGATCCGTCTAACTGTAGATAGCTTTGCTGATAATAAGCAGGCGTTACACTCATATCAGATTGCCCGGATATAATACTAGATACGTTCATTTCTCGAATGTATCTAGTGCTCATATCTGCTAACCCGTGCATACCTACTGAATTCAGGAAGACATCAAAACTGATTTCTCCTACATTGCCAGATACTCCAGACATGACAGAATCGACATTGAATTCTAAACTAAAATTCATCACATAACGGGTATATTCTTGGTCTGGATGATTGAATAACTCGGTGTTAAATCCTTGATCAGCTTGCCCTAACCCTGTAATCATTTGAGAATACAGATTAGTTTCAGCCGACATCCTAACCGATACATCTATATAACCCTCGTCTTCAGCTAAAAGATTAAATCCACCGGTGTTAAATTCAAGCATTTCCTATAACCTTCCGCACTTCAGTGTAGTAATCATACTCATTGTATGTCGGCACTTCAGATACGGAAATGACACCTTTATTGACAAGCAGTTTAAATAGATCGGTAAAGGTACGACGTACATCTTGCTCAAACGTTAACGGCACTTCTGGTTTTTCACCCACCTTGTACCAACCAATATCATTATCGAATTCCATATCCCAATATTCAAGTAATGCCCCTTCAGGAAGGGGATTCATAGCGACTTCTTCAAAAACAGGATTTCCTTCATCGTCTTTTCTTGTTTCTATACTCATGTACTGGTAATCCCAAGGTCCATAACTATAAGGATTTCCATTTAGCAAAATAACCTCTTTTCTCACGTGAATCGCCTCCTATTTTGCTTTCCAACCCAGATTACCCGAGCCGGATTCTTTGACATAAAGCGTTGTCGTTGTTCCACCATCCAAACGGATATACAATTTGCCAACGGACGCAACAACTACGCCTTCAGGCACACCCGTTCCATAGATTGCTTGAGTCACTTCTGACCAAGGTGTCCACGGTAACCCTGATCCATTAGATCGAGTCCTCCAAAAACTACGTCCAGAACTTACTGAAATAATGCGCTGTTCAATATAACCCTCACCTGTCGAAAACACAGACAGCACCCCCCACTCACTGTTAAGGGGAACATCTGAATAATTACTAAATGCAGCAAGATGATAAATGCCAGGATCAGTCGCATTGTTTAAACTTGTATTAGTGGATGGAGTTAATCGACGTACAACACCAATGGCTTTAATATTATTTTCTGCATTGGTTTGAGCAGTGGTAGCTTTATTTTGTGAACCTACAGTTGTTTCTGCTGCATTAGCAAGGTCGTACGCTTTTTTTACCGCATTTGGAGTAGCCGCTTTATCTGTAGCACCACTACTAACAGCATCACTAAGTTGCACAATTCCAGCCTTAGTAGTAGATGCTGTACTCGGAATATTATCTAGCACGGCTTGCCAATCATATTCCGTAAATGTTCTGGCTATTTTCGTTCCTACTGCCCACCCTTTTGCTGTTCCTTGAAGACCACGAACACAACCTGTTAGATCGTTCCCTGTGATTCCAGCATAAGCAATCGTTTCAGAAGTTTCCCCAGATAGAAGCGTACAAATATTAGGTGCTGGTGGTAACTTGCTACTATCGGCTACACTCACTGTCGTAGACGTTGAAGTAATTAATGTACTCAATTCTGTTTTTGGTGAGTTGACCTTGCCCGGATATAATATATTTGCCACGTTATATTCCTCCTAATCCAGATCGATACTCAGTTCGCCTGTCAGAAATCTTAAGCGATCTGAGACTTGAACGGCTCTTGGATTTGTGTTTTCTTTGAATGAAAGTAGATTACCAGCGGTTGGAGCATCAAAAATAGCTACATGAGCAATGGTTCCCCATTCGGCTGTGGCCAAAGGAAAAACAACATCTCCTGTATTACTGACTGTACCTTTGCCAGCGACTTGACGTGGTGTTCCAAAAGTAACAACTTGCCGGGTATAACTCCCCCCGGATACCTCTTCACCTGTATTATTATCCGTAGGATTAGTTTTAAATAATGCCACGTAGACTGTTTTGGAAGTGAAATTTTCATTGAGTACTTTTTCTTCTAAATAATTAGAGAATCCCATACTTGCCTCCTATTCAATCCGAAATTCATTTACTAATCGGATTTTGTTAATTGTATTTGTCCCTTGATTCGTTAACACAATATACGGTTCTGTTCGGATCGTTCCTGAAGATTCAATACTGATCGTTGATGGTGACTGACTCAAATTCGTTTCTAATAGTCGCTCACTTGATTTAAAAAGAGGATCAAAAGCGGTTAATGTAAGCGTAAACTTACCAAAGCCCATGATCCTATCGATGTCTAATGATCCTGTATAACGTACCGTAATCGATTGATCGGGCCTTGAAGCCAATATCAGTTCGTGCGATCGTGGCTTCCCATAGCTGTCTACTAAATAACCAGCTAAACGGATAGCGGCTTGCTCTAGTTGTAAATGATCTTTGGTAATAAAGACACAATCGTAATTAAACACCCTTGATCCTACATCAGCGCCGTAATCCCAAGAACCATTACGACCGGCAATTTGAAGCGTTCGGTCGATCGTTCCTGGTAACATGGGACGCTTTGATGTGCCAGCGACCAAGAACCCTAACTCTGTATTACTTCTTCCTGTGAGCCATATAACATTCATCGTGCGCCCCCCATTCCCCGACTCGCTTGTTGTGTTAAATCGAATAATTCTTTGGCTATCGCTTTGATATCCTGATCTGAACGTACATTGAAATTGGCACCAGCAAATAAGCCCTCCATGTTAAACACAGGTGCTGTATTTGTAGATGATGTAGAAGATGCACTCGCAACGTCTGTTTGATTAATCAAAGGCATTGCTGCTGTAGCTAGATGAGAAGCTTGGCTTTTAACATTAGATACCATCGAAGCCATACCATTAACCAATCCTTGACCAGCCATTTCCCCGATCCAAGCCATTTCACGCGAAGGTGAATGAATGTCCAAAGCTTTCTGCATCGTTTTACTCACAGCATTGGCGATATCTTTAGCTTGAGCAACAACTTCACCTTTCATCGATTTCAGACCATTGAGCAAGCCTTGCATTGACTGTTTACCAATCTGAGACAGCGATGCATTCATAGCGTCAAATTCTTTCTTACTTCCACTGCTGATCTCTTTAACAGAAGCTAAGAATTCTTTTTTCAGCCCGTTCATTTCTTTAGCTGCATCAGTATGCAATTTCACGATCTGAGCGTTTGTATCCTCGCGCAATCCAGTGAACTCACCAACCGCAATCTCACGGGACTCAGCACTCTTCTCTAGCCATAAGCTACTATATTGAGATAACTGATCAGTCGTCAATTGATTAAGCGCCAGTAACTGAGGTAGCGCTTTAGGACCCAGTTCCCGAAGTTCGGCAAGTAATCCTTCATCAATCCCTTTGGTAGCAAGTTGGGCGATCTGTTCTGACCAGGTACGTAAGTAGTCGACTTGCCCTTTCAGATTCTCAAGCAATTCTTGTCCAGTCATTTCTGACTTATCGGTGACCGCATCAAAAAGACCGGCAAAGTCATTGATCGATGCTGCACGCTGAGTAACTGCATCTTCATAAGCTTTGTTCAGTCTCAATTCTTCCGCTGCTACATTGTCATTCACTTCTTTAGTCTTCGCTAAAAAGTTCTCACTAGCGGTGGATAGCTTCTCATAGATTTGGACACGAGTATTTCCAAGTTCTTCTTCAGCCGCTTTGCGCTGTTCACTGCCCTCTTTATAGCGACCTTGAACTTTCTCCCACATATCTAATTCTTTAACAAGCGATAATGTTCCATTTTCTGAACGTTTATCGATAAAGGCTTTTGTCTCGTCGTATGATTTCTTCGCCGCTTCGATCTGCTCTTTGGATAGATTTTTATGTTGAGCCGCAATCTCTTGAGTCACCTTGCGACTCTGATCAGACGTTTTCGCATACTGAGATTGGATCTGTTGAAGCGCTTGAATATATTCAGAAGTATCTAAATGACCTAGCTTCTTCTCGCTTTGCGCGGTAGAGAAAGCTTCTGCAAATGACTTTTTGATTTTATCAGCCGATGTTTTTGAACCTGCTGCGGCATTGGCTGCATTCTTCACAATCTTATCCATTGCTTTAGAAAACGAAGAATCAACTGTCTTAGCTACATCATTAGAAGCATTCGCTACATCTTTGGATTTATTTTTAATCCCGATCGCTAGACCTTCGCTGACATTTTCACCATATTTCATCGTAACCCTTGACGGTGACTTGATGGATAAGGCTCCACGAATCTTAGACTTGATCGTTTCGGCAACATCACCGACTACTTTTTGAACTTCAGCTAATTTATTTTTGATACCATTAATCAAACCTTGAATGATATCTTTACCCCACTGTAAAGCACTAGAAGGCAAATCTTTGATGAATTTGAATGCTGCATCGATTCCTGTTTTAGCTGCTGATTGAATCGTTTTGATTGTGGCCACTATTCCATTTTTCATACTTACAAACATATTCACGCCCAATGTACGTAACGTAGTCGGCAATGTTTTGAAGAAATTAAGCACGGCATTAAACGCTGTCTTGATCGCTTCGCCTGTGGCTGTGACCGCGGTAGAAATACCACTCTTCAGACCATTCCAAGCTGATACAGCCGTACTCTTAATCGTGGTGAATATCGATGCCATGAACTGAGCAGAAGCCTGAAAACCAGTCTTGATCGCTTCCCCAATCGCTGTCACGATGGAAATAGTAACTGTTTTTAAACCATTCCATCCATCTGTGGCTAGTTTCTTGATCGTCTCAAAAACAGTACCTATGATTTTGCTCATTAATTCAAAGCCTGTTTTAACGACAGATTGAACAAGTTGCATCGCGGAAGTGAATACTTGCTGTATTCCACTCCATGACTTACTGAATCCGGCTTTAATATTGTCCCAAATCTTCGCAATATCCTCTTTGAGCCTACCAAAATCTCCGGTGACTAAATCCACTAGGATCAATAAAGCACCTAAGAATATGTTTCTCAACACTTCCCAAGCACCAACAAAGTAATTTTTAAGACCTTCCCACACTTGAGATATCCCATTTTTGATATTATTAAACTGCTCTACGATAAGTGGGATAAACGGTGTAACAATTCCTGTAATAAAGCCTACAATTGCTGTCCATGCTGTGGATACAGCCGAAGCAATCGAATCCCACACGCCTTGAAGCATTGCGACCAGTTCATCCCAATGATTGAAAATGATTAGTGGTAAGCCGATCATTGGTGCCGACATAGCGACGACTTCGCCCGGTCCACTACTAAAGAATCCTTTGATCTTCTCCCACAGTCCAGCAAAGAAATCCAAGACGCCTTGCCAAGCATCGGTCAGAGTCGATGTAATGCCATCCCATAAACCTGAGAAGAAGCCCGGCGTAGCTTCCCAAGTACTTTGAATACCCGTAACTAAGTTAGCGAAAAATTCTTTAATGCCTTCCCAAGCTGAAATCGTGAAATCAGATACCGTTTTCCACAAGTCTACAAAGAATTTACTGATCGGTTTCCAGTTAGCAATAATAAGTACTGCGGCTCCTATGATTGCCGCTACTGCAATACCAATCGGGCCTGTAGCAACTGTGAAGGCGGTACCTAATGCTGCCCCAATAGTTGGAAGCAACGGTAATACTACTGAAATACCTGTTGCAATTGATCCAATAGCACTGACCAGACTACCAATCACCAAAATAATAGGTCCGATGACTGCGGCAATCCCACCCAAAGTCAAAACTAATTTAGTGGTTTCAGGAGACATATTCGCTAGAACATCCGAGAACGCCCCGATACCTGCTTTAACTGAGGGTAATATATCCTCTGCGATCTTCAACATCGCTAATCCAAGCGGTTCTAATGATGATTTCAAATCCCTAAACATTTCAGTTAAGCGATGACCAAAATTATCATACATATCTTTACCGGCTTGATTCGTAGCCCCTTTGAACTTATCGATCGAACCGATCCCGGAATCTAATGCTAGAACAACATCAGACTCTAAATCTTCCCACTGGGTACCGAAAAGAGAAACAGCCAATTGCGCTTGTTCGGTTGGATCTTCAATTTCTCTAAGCTTCTGAATAACAGCAACCATAGCGTCTCGACCTTGCACGGAACCATCAGTTAATCCAACAAGAATATCATCTGCTCCGCCTAAAATACCGGACAAGGTTTCATAAGCTTTTGCGGCATCTGCTCCGCCTTTTTTGAAATTGTCTACCATTTTGTCAGTGACTTCTTTGGTAGACAATTTCACTAACTCAGCATATTCTTTGGTTTTGCTACCGCCTGTGGTCAATGCTTGGACATAATCTTGAATATCATCAGGAGCGAATAATAGATCCATCGCCAAAGTCGTATTCTTACTACCATCTTTAATCCGAATATTAAATTCCTTGATGGCATCCCCGACTTTGTCTAGGTTAAATGCTCCTTTTTCTGCCCCTTTTAGCAAGATTCCTAAAGCTTCATCAGCACTGAATCCCATTTTACGGAACTGTGGGGCGTACTCTCTCAAGCTATCCAATAGTTCGTCTGAGAAATTACCGCCTTTTTGGAAACCGACGGTGACCAAATCCATTGCATCCGATCCCGAAATCTTGAAGTTCTTCATCAATACCGAAGCGGTTCGGGTCGATTCATTGATCTCAGCATCGAATACATCTTTCAAAATGAATGCTTTCTTGGTGAGTGTAGATAAATCTTGAGCATTCAATCCCTGAATATTCGTACTCGTTGTGATCAGTGCGTCGTTGACTTCTTCTAGCCCTTCACCAAACCCATCATTGTATAAAGTCTTGGCTACTTCTTTTAATTTTTGTGCTTCTTCAGCGGTTAATCCAAGCGCTGCTTTAATCTTTCCTGAAGCCGAATCAAAATCATTGGCTACTTTAAGAGATGCAAGACCGAACGCCGTGATCGGTGCTGTCAAACCAACGGTCAGAGCGGTTCCAACACCTTTGATTTTGTCGCCAGTTTTAGATAATGTTTCACCCATTTTCTTGAACTGCTCTGCGGCTGTGGTTGCATTATCGCCAGCATCATCTACATCGCCATTCAAGTTGCGAAGTTGCTGACGGAATCCATTAATATCTTGTTCAGTCCGAATAATCTCACGTTGGAAATTCCGGTATTGTTCGGCTGATATTTCGCCATTTGCAAACTGCTGATTGACTTGCTGTTGAGAATCTCGAAGGATACGCAACTTATCGCTACTATTCTCAATCTGTTCCGAAAGTAAGCGCTGTTTTTGAGCCACTAATTCTAGGTTGGTCGGATCAAGTCTTAACAACTGATCGACTTGCCTTAACTCACCTTGCAAATCTTTAGAACGTTTATTGATATCCTGTAGCGCCTGATCAATAGATCTGGTATCGCCATTAATCGTGACGGTAATCCGATTCGCATTTAAAGCATTCATACTATCGGTCAGCGATTGAAGTTGTTGCTCTGTCCGAGTCACTTCACGATTGAACGCCCTGAATTGCTCAGGCGATATATCACCATTTGCAAACTGCTGATTAACTTGCTGTTGTACAGAACGTAATTGGTTCAGCTTTTCGCTTGTATTCGCAATCGAATCGGTAAGTATCTGCTGTTTCTGAGCGATCAGATCAGCGTTACCCGGTTCGAATTTTAATAACCGTTCTACATCTTTGAGTTCGCTCTGCAATGATTTACTTTTTTTATTCACATCAGATAAAGCAGCAGACAGTTGGGTAGTGTCTGCGCCGATCACAACGTTAATCCCTTTAATATTATCAGCCATCACTCACCCCTATCTGCCAAAGAACGCATCAATATCTGACTGATCCGCTTGACGTGGTTCGTCACTTTCCTCTTCTGTGCCCATATAGCTTTGAGCGATTTGAAAAAGACTTTCTACAGTTAGTTCATTCAATTCTAAAAAACTAAGACCGATCCGCTTGCTGAGTGCAAGAAGATCGGTCTCAAAGTTAACAGGCTTAGTGTTTTTGTTTGTTGGCTGCTTGTTGGACGTTGGAGAAACCTTTGCGAAACAAGCCTTGCATTGCTTCCTCTACAATTCCCAACATGAATTCTGGATCTGAGAAATCAGCTCCGTCTAATTCAGATAACCACTTTTCGAAACTACTAGGAAATTCTTTTCCATAAGCTGCTGATTTCGCCATAGCATAAGCAATTTGTAATAGAACAATGATATCTAAATTCTCAATACCATCTTGCATACTTTGAAGCTTGATTACATCTTGCAAAATATCGGAATTAAATGACTGACGATATAACAAAGGAGTCAAAGGCGATGCTTTGATTGTTACCTTCGTTTCACCAAATAAAAGTTCGCGCATTATGCCGTACCTCCCGAGGTTTTAGATGTAGTCGGGGTCGTAAATACAGGAATATATACACCGTCAAAAAATTTCTCATAGGCGTCAGAACCCGCCGGAAGATCAGCACGCGGAACCATTTTGTCAGCCACTTTGATTGGTGTAGCCGACATGCCTAAAACATCTGTGTTTGGTGTGATGCTTTCGTTTTTGGTCGTTTGCTCTTTTGCTGGGCGGCTAGATACCTGGCATCTGTAATAGACTGATCGACGAGCGTAAGCATCGCCTTGAATCTGGAACATTAAAGCGAATTTTCTAGGTGTACCATTGGCATCTTCGACAATCGCTTTATTGTTATCAATCAACCAGCCCAACATCATTGCTTTAATTTCATCAATAACGTTTGCCATTTCAAGTTCACCAGTGTATCCATTGTTGGCTGTTAGTCTCCAATAAGCTCCGTTATCCGCATAGAATACGACTTCATCGCCCACAGCGGTTGGTGTCCAGCGTACTGCCCCTGGAATATGAATAGGCTTTTCCCAAGCTGGTACTGCGTCTGTTGAAGCCTCTGTTTCAAAAGCTACGTGAACATTTTCTAAACCGTAAGTTACCTTATTTTCTGCCATTTTAAAATTCACTCTCCCATAAGTTTGATGTCGTAAACGACTTGGTATAAATTTTCTGTCTCGATAAATATTTCTGTTTTGCTGTAAGGCATACGAATCGCTTTTAATTTATCCTGGACTAATTTTTCAGCGCCCAAATCTTTCTTGGCTGTATACAATTCCACCTGAAAGGTGCTGATTGGTACAAAATTCTGATTGTCTGCCATCACGTCACTTGAATATGAAAACAAATAAATCAGATAGGGCGGATTCGGTACCGGACTATTTTCTGTTGCTGTGAAATGCGAATAAGCCACCGGATATCCCAGTGACTTAAGATGTTCATATAGTTCTGGCTGCGTCATTATCCACCGTTCCTTATCACTTGCCTAATGTCATTCAAAAGTTGAGCAGCGTGACGTTCAAATGCTGGTATTAAATGAGGGATGCCTAAGACTCGTCCGCCATTTTTCTTGGCATGTCCCTTCTCCAACAAATGGACAAGATTATAATATTTCTTATTCCATACGACTAGCTTCTGTTGTCCACCGATTTTACGCTTAGTGATGATAAATCCTTTAGCATAATTGCCGCTCTTTTTAGGTGCATTTGCAGCGGCTTCATTTCGAACGGCTTCTGCCGCCACTTTTACTTTATTATCTACAGCAACAGAAACATTGTCCGCATAATTGATAACCGATTCCATAATATTGCGTGATAAATCATCAATAGCAGTCATTGCCGATCCGCCCTTTCACATACTAGCTCTGTAATTTCTTGATTTTTGCTATACGTCCGTATCAATTTGTAATCAATCTCTTCATGTCTGATCCATTTTTCCCCACCATATTCAATTGTTCTGATCTGAAAAGATATCTCAGGTCGGAACTCAGTAAGAGCGGCTTGATAAAATTCATTACGCTGAATCGAAACTTTATTAGTAAAAACCAATCTTTCTACAGGTGATCCAGGTAGTTCGTTTCCGATCTCATCTGTCATTACTGGAAACGTAATTAATTTAAGTTCATCACGAAATAACATTGATCACTATCACCTCAGTATATTCTTGAGATAAAAGTAAATGATTTTTGATCATCAGATAGGATTGAGTTAGTTTTTCCGAATCGGGATTGTCCCATCCGAAATTCGCTTTCACATAAACAATCAAGGCACGACGAATAAGCGAATCCTCATCCGAATCCGCTTTAACTGGTAATACACCAGCTAATTTCAAATCATGCCTTGCTGCTTCAATCAAATCTGCTATTTCCTCATCGTATGAAGTCGTACTTTGACTGATACGAAGAGCCGTTTTTGCTTTATCAAGTATCCCCATCTAAATCGCCACCTGATACGGTTGGTTCTGTTACATCAGAAGGAGCTATAAGCACTTCTTTTAAAGCCTTCTCCGCTTCTTCTGCTGCTTCTTTTCCTTTGACCTTCTCACCATTAGACAATTCGTAATATGCACCGCCAACGTGATGTGGGAATATCATCTGGTCGACTGGATCAACATCTACCAATTCAATAGGCATTGCAATAAACCCTGAGTCCGCTAATGCTTGAATACGCAAATGATCCGTTTCAACAATAGCTTGACCAGGAATCATAATCCTACCAGTGTGGGCATCCCGAAATTCTTTTAATACTATATGCTTCATATCGCAAATTCCTTTCTGATTTTAATTATGCTGTAGCTACTTTTGTCCGTAAGATCACAAATGCCTTAGTATCCCTTACATCCCCATCGACAATAGTATAGCCCATATAGTCTGTGATCCGCTCACGAATATGATCTTCGGTATACATCGTAATATCTTCATTGATATTTGCTAGGTATCCTGAGCTTGGGTTACCGAACAAAATTTCACCTTCTGGAATAGACGCATCTGGTTTGATCGTTCTACCAAAGATTCGTCCTACACCATTTGCTGTCACGTCAGTGACGAACAATGGTCTACCCATCGCATCCGACATGGTTGCTAACATGTTCCAAATCGTTGTATTACTTGCATAGATATTCACACCTGCTGCATAGGAAGAATGGATACCACCCATAGCTGCTGTAAGATTGGTATAGCTAAGACTATTTGATGTGTATTCAATAATTTGTGGTGTATTTGTTTGGTTCGCAAGAGCGGTTTTAATGCCATTTGGTTCTGGCTTGAATACCTCGCCTGCTCCTGGCTTTCCTCGACCAGCATAGACAGCATAAGAAAGCGCAATACCCATGCGATCGCCAATTTCTTTAATGATATAATCCACAAAATCATTCACAGCCATTTTCTTAAGTTTCCAAGTAACCTCAATCGCTTTAGCTAATTCACAGCCAGTCAAGTCCATTGTGCCGAATCCTAATTTATCCGTAACCACTTTAGTCGGCTCGTCATACCAGCGTGCATCAATAGCGTTTCCGTCTGATTTTTTCATTGTAAGATTTCCGCGCACTCGCAATTTATCAACATCTGCCCAGAGTGGATATCCTTCTTCTGCACGCTTCCAAATACCAGCAGAAACCGTAGTCGGGATTAACACAGCAGAGTTTTCAGTATTATGCGTAAAATCACGATACTCTACATTGACACGGTCATACATAGAACGCTGTTCTTCTTCCAAAGCTATACCCATCATATCCCGTGCCCACGCTGAACGATATTCAGGAGTTTCAATCGCTTGTTCCCATTTCAAATCTACCGCATGACGCTGTTCTGTATTACCACCTGATGGCAATAAGGTACCCATAGGATTAGCTGTAATCGTGCCAGTATTAATTCCACCTGCAATTTTTTGACGGCGTTCCAATTTGGATTTTTCTTCATCCAATTCACGAAGCTCTTTATCCAGTTCGTCCAAACGATCCAAAGTCAGATCATCTTCACTAGATAATAACGTTTGGATTTCGCCTTTACGCTTTTCAATTTCTCCCAAGCGTGTTGGGCCTGCAAATAATTGCAGATTCATTTTTAAAGAGCCTACTCGTTTTTCTTTTTTGAACATTCGTGTGTTCCCCCTGATAATTAAAATTTAGATTGCATAGAAAGTCGTTTACGACGTTTAGCCAAAAGCTCTGCATTTTTAATTTCTTGTTCAGCACTCACAAAAAGACCGAGCTGAAATATTGGTCGTATCATATGCAGGAATATCGACCGCAGACACATCAAATAACCGCTTGATCTTGCGGATCGTGCGGATATGGTTTGTTGAATCGTATGCAGATTCTTCTGCAATATAGGCATAACTCATACGATCGATGTAACCGCCTTGAATTTCTTCATATAGCTGACGACCTTCTGCGGTTCCATCGAGTTTGGCACGGATGTACAGCCCACTCTTATCTGTTGTTAAAGACAAGGTTTGATTACGTGTGCGTGCAATGACTTTACCTCCATGATTGTAATTAAAAATCACATCACTCATATTGGCTCCATCAAAGGCTCGATCATCGACTTGTTCTTTATATTCAATGCCATCGTATTCAAATAGAACGGTTTGCTCATTGAATCGACAAGCATATCCTTCTACAAACAGTTCCTGACTTTCACCGGAACCTTCTGTACCGGCTGCCCTAATTTCAAACTGTTGAAAGAATCGATAATCTCTGTCTTTGCGAAAGATTTCTTCAACCGTCTTCGGTTTGATCATCATCGTCATTTACTTGATCCACCTCCTTCCCTTTCGGATCATCCGTTTGACCTACTTGATATTCATTGGCTTTAGATGCATCTACAAAATTAAGTGAGATAATCCGTTTGTCGCCATCTTCCACCGGAGCCATATTGAACACTTCCAGTCCTTGATTCAGGCTCATCATTCCACGATCAACCATCATAGTGACGACACTTAGTTTAGTCGTGTTGGATGCATACTGTAAGCGGTTAGCTTCGAACACAATCTCATTGCCATGAGCTTGTTCATTGTCTGTAAATACTTTGGACGTGAACTCAAGACTCATCTGTACAGCTAGAGGTTCTAATACTGACTCGTAGAAAGCATTCCATTCATCTTCTGAATACTTCGCCATCACAATACCTTCATGAATACCGAAGAACTTATAAACTTTCTTTTCGATGATATCCATCTGTTTAGAATCAATCACAACTGGACTTGTTTTCAATTCGGTATAGTCCATTTTGGAATCAGCTGCGGCTACACCTCCATTATTCGAAATATCCATATAATCTTTGACAAAGATATCACGTTGCCTCTTCATATCCGTAGGGCTTAACATCCCTGTAAACTTCAATATCCCTCGCAAAAATGCTGACGATTTAATCGCATTCATTATTCCCTGATTACTGGTATTAATGAGTTCTAACGTAGGTAAAAGTGGGATATCTGCACTGTCTCCAAAAAGATCCGACGTGTTAAAATGTCTCCGCAAGTGAATAACTTCGTCATAATGAACAGTCATTTGACGACCGCCAGCAAAATAAAACTTCAAATATAGTTCATCTTGATATTCCAGCAGCTCTACGGTATTAGACACGATCGGATAAAATCCAGCAACTCGCATACCGTCACTTTGAATTAAGATAAAAGCGTTACTTCTCAAATATAATTGTGTGACTACTTTGTAGAAAAAGTCGTATGCATTCATATGAGGATTTGGACGAACAGACAGTAAACGTTCAATCGTTTTGCCCGGTCTTTGAATTTCACCATCTAGTTTGCGAACATGCTTCGGTTTTAATTTGGCTGCATTGCTTGCAATTGCGTGTATGGTTGAACGCACTACATCAGACGCATAAGCATTGTCTCCAAATCCACGAAATGTTGGCGTGTATCCTGAAATAGATTGATATTGAGCATACGGTTTTTCTGTGTCGGTCGTATTCGCAAAACTTCCAAACATTTTCGACCAAATACCCAGTTGACTCACCTCTCACTCATCATTGCTTTATAATCATTCATGTTATTAAAGAAAACAGTATATGCAATCAACAAAGAGACAGCGCCATCAATGCGCTGTCTCTTATTCTTGCCCTTGATCGGGCGAATATTATCATTATCATCATGTTTCACTGCTGTATTCGTTAAACACCATTTAGTAATAGGGTTATTATTATAGTTGATCAGCTTTGCCTTAAGATCAGCGCCCATTTCCTTCATCGGTTGAGATAATGTCTGTGCCCCTTGACGAACAATAGAAAGTTCAAAACCATGATCTTTCATTTCTTGAATCCAATATTGTGAACCCCACGGATCATAGCCAACCCAAAGAGGGCGAATCTCATATTTATTGACCATTTCCAAAAACCAAAGTGTGACATCAGAATAATTGACTTTATTTCCCGGACACAATCGCAATAGCCCACGATCTGACCAAATATCATAAGGTATTTTATCTTCTGTCTTTCTTAACTCCACCAATTCTTCAGGTAGAAAATACATTTGGATTCCGTAAATTTTACCCGTTGAAGGCTTCATGATTAATAGAGTCGCACAGCTAAGGTCAGTTGTACTGGAAAGATCGACACCACCCACCGCATAACAATCACGTAATTCTTCCATATCAAAAGTTTCCATGTTATTAATATCTTCAAAGGATAACCAAGACTCTGCGCTTGTTTCACGCACATTAAAATCTTTGGTCAGTAAATTTTTAACAAGCATCGAATTGGCTATAGCTTTATTCACTTTCGTTCGTAGCTGATCTTCTTTTTTGATTGTACCTAATCCCGGATTGGCTTTTCTCCAATTCACTGAATTGGTCCATTCTAATCGATCATCTAACTCATAAACGATGGGAAGAAAACGATCATCGTGATATCCATCGGAATCACCATATCCATTTAAGATCATTTCAGACTCACTATATTTCTGATCATATACAGCTTCTCGAACCGTACCCGCTGTTGTGATCATTACCAATAGGGGTTGCTCCCGTGAACTTGTACCATCGACAATAACATCATAAAGATTCTTATCTTTCCAAGCGTGAATTTCATCAAGTAATGCACCATGTACGTTCAACCCATCTAAGGTATCCGAATCAGAACCTAGCGGTTTAAAAGAGCTGTCATTCCAATCTGATACTAATTCACTGACCAATGGCTTAATTCGCTTGAGTAATGTTGGTGATTTTTTCACCATTCTCTTGGCTTCCATCCAGACTAATTTCGCTTGATCTTTTTTGGTAGCTACTGCATATACTTCGCTACCTGGTTCACCATCTGCCACTTGAAGATAAAGACCGATTCCCGAAGCTAACGTAGATTTACCATTCTTCCGGGCAACCACCAAAAAGACTTCACGATATTTACGAGTGCCATCTATTTTGTGAACAAATCCAAAAGTAGCTGCAATAAAGGCTTGTTGCCACAATTCCAAATCAATCGACTTGCCGCCCCATTTACCTTTACTATGCTTACAAAAATTTTCGATGAACTCAATGGCATGATTGGCTTTGCTAGGAGAGTATTCATACACACTATCCACATCGTATACGTCTTTGGCTAATTGCTTATATACACGACGCACTTTATCTCCAACGATTTCTTTTCCCGATTCAATTCTATCCCAATAATCGATAATAGGATTATGCACCAACGGATATTTTTTGCGTAAAGTACTCATCGGCTATTCACGAATTCATCAAACCCATCGTCGTCCTTCTTTGGTACTGCTTTAGGTCGAAGATCGGTAAGCTGTTTCATAATCACGCTATGATTTTTGATCATGGTATTATAAATTTCTACTTCTGGAGACTTTTTGGTGCCCCATTGATTCTCGCCATTCTGATATTCACTAACTGCACCATTTTCATTAATGGTATCTTGCAATTCCTGCAAGGTCACAGACATGAAAGCGGCATTACTTATTAAAGAAACTGCGATGTTTTTGGTTTTCGTGTCAAGTTCACTGAACTGTCTCCGAAGTCTCGCGATCTCCTTTTTAATCTTCTCTTGTTTGGACGACTCAACTGATTCCTCTCTAGCCGCCATATTTCATCCTCCCCTAGAGACCACACCCCCCTATAGAGTGACCTGTGTGTTTTTTGAAACTCCCCTCACCGGTCCCCTCAGTTTTAAAAAAAATAAAGAAAAGGGGGGGATATCCAATTTTATTCTTTCAAATAATCTGTATTTTTAATTAAATTTCCATAATTATCGAATATTAAACCCTTTTCTAAGGCTTCTTTATTGCCGTGATGCTCCTGATTATGGCAAGTCTGACAATGTAATTGAAGGTTAGAATGATTCAGAGTAATCATAGAATTATTTATATTTTCAGGAGTAAGATATATTTTGTGATGTACAATCTTTCCTGGTGCTCCACAAATCTCACAGAGTCCATGAACACTGACAATATAAGATTGTCTGCATTTCTCCCATGCTTTCGACTTATAGAATTTCTTAGCGAATTCTTTCATCGGTTATGCCTTTCTCAGATCAGCCAGATAAACATCGTAATCTGCTTTAGTTCCTGTGATTCGAAGTAGCAACCTCAGTCGGTCTACTGTTGCTGGTACTTTGAATGTAGGAGTCCTTAGCGTCAATCTGCCTGAAGGTGAGTAGGATAAGTTCGGTGCTGCTGACTCATGGAATAAACCATAGTACTGCGCCACAGTAGCAGATGGACTATTAGTACGGCAATCAATCCCGAACTCTATATTTGTAATATCACTACCAACAGCAATCTCCAATTCAATCTGCCCATATACATTATCGCCTACTGCCCATACACTTAGCGGTTGAGTGGCTGGTGATACTTCACGATATAATAGAGCATTGCCTAAGTTGGTTCCTCCTACCAATGACACATACAAGTGATCTCCCGGATAGTCGACATTTGCTTTCTTGGTTGCTGTCACTGTAGTACCTGACACATAACCACCCAGTACCCAACCATCTGGTACTGTACCTGATACAGTAGCGCCTGTACCTTGTGCTGTACTTCCTCCCGTGCCATACATGACTCCGTTGACCAATAGATTATCTGGATCATCCTTTGAACGACTAAGAGTAGATGGTACTAATGTGATATGCTTCTTGATCTCTGCCGCTGCTATCTTAGCCATCTTAACTGCACCGAGTGCACTAGGATGGGTTTCATCTACTGTATGATTCAATGCCGCTGCTGTAGCATCTTGAGTTAGATAAGCAGAACCCATATCTACCAAGATCAGACCTGGTTGTGTTCTGGCATATTCTTTCAATGCACGGTTATAACGATAGTATTCCGTCTTTTGTTGTTGTGTGGTCCACTTACTGGTTGGTGTAGCTGTAGATGCAATCACACGAATACCAGCAGACTGAGCACGCTTGATGTACTCTTTCATATTGTTGAGAACGAAAGCGGCTGTTTTGTTTTGGCTGAAATCATTCACACCAAACATTACAAAGATATAATCAGGACTCAGCGCAATCGTATCATTTAACCTGGCAAGGATCTGATCAGAACGTTGTCCGCTTCCGCCTACATTCTTGACCAATGTAAAGGATTGCCCCAGGAAAGCATTAAGCCAAGTGAAGTATCCACGGTCTGAATAGTGAGTAGCTACATTATTCAAAGCTGTAATTGAGTCACCATCAATGACGATTGTGTTTACTGGTTCTACTAGTGGCTGGCCACCGCCTAGATCGCTATGTTTAGCCGTTCGCATCTGTCCATCTTCACCAGCTACCATAAGCATTAATGGCATGGTTCCTGATTGAACACTTTGATTTAACGGCTTCGATCCGCTAGGACTGAATACTTTCAGTTCATTATTATCTTCTACAAGCAATACAGCTTTCATAACCTGTTGACCCAAGTGACTATTATTCATTTATTCTCAACTCCTTTTTATAAAATAAAAAAGCCGTCCCCTTAGGAACGACTTAAATGCAAAAACTTATAATTTTTTATTACCTTCTTCCCAACTTTCTACAACATCAATACCTTGAAAAAGTATATAAACTTGATAGTTTTTGTTTCCAGGTGCGTTTCTACCCTGTAACTGAAAACTAATATATTTTTTATCGTTTAGGTATTTATAAGCATTAAAAACTTCTAAATCGTTTAACGGCTCTCCCTGTGTAGGAATTACTAGAAAGCCTTTTTTATTTTTGTGATATACATCATACAACTCTTGTAAAATAGAACATCTTAAATTTTTGCCTTTCAATAATTTCCATAATATCACCTCGAAGAATTATTTAAATACTCACCTAGCATAATATATAATTCCCATTTATAAACATATAATAATTAAAAAGCCATTCCTTTAGGAATGACTTCACTATTGTTTACTCAACTATGGAGAAACAAGTATTTTAACTTGGCAATCATCACATATATACTTTGGCTCTCGTTCATTTTGTAAACGAGTAATTACCATGTCCATTGCAGGAGTATTGTGATCATAACGATCAAATAAATCATCCCAACGTTCTTGGTATGTTAAATTCCCGTTGCATTGCGGACATGTACTGATATCTTCATTTTTTATTGTTATTATGTTTGACATTTCTTCACCTCCTCTAAACCCATATATCGGATTTTGAGGTAAATTATTTAATATTAAGTGAATTTAAGCAAATTAGTGGAGTCGAACCACTATATCCCTATCTGCATGAAAAAAAGACCGGATATAGACCCGATCTTTTGTGTGTGAAAAAGAGTTATTTTATTTTAAGTGTCTGATTGCTTTTGCGACCAATTCAGGAATTTCTAAGCCTTCCTTTTCAGTCATTGTTTCCGAATAGACAACAATTTGTCGTCCGTCTGCATCTGTAGGATATCCATTCTCATGAGAACCGCTATATTCTACTGCAATTTCATGTACTGAATTTTCAATCGCTTCTGAACGATCTTCAATAACATGAAATACTGCTTTGTCTGTTTTATCAATATATCCATAAGGCATATTAGTTTACTCCTTCCTATAAGTAGTTGTTTATTAATAGCTTTCACTTATAGGTGGCATTCGTACGGGGAAATAATATAATATATATGTAATGATAATTTTTAATTCCTGATGAGGTGAATTATAAAGTGAATGATAATGAACCAAAAACTGAGCAAACTATAAATGAAAGTAGTTTGCTTTTTCAATCTGGTACTTTTCAAATTCATCGATCTCCTAAAGGATACTTAGAGTGGTCATGGAAAGATTTACCGGATGATCTAACAAGTGTTCTAGTTTTAGAGTGTACAAAAATAGAGGCTTTAATTAGCACAGAAGTACCTAAATTTCATGAGAAAGTTTGTTATGAAGTTTTATTCAGGTCAATTACAGCATGTCTAAATATTCCCCAGCGTCCTGAATTTTCCGATTACAAAACAAGAATTGTAAATGAATTATCTTACGCTAAAGACTTTGTAAGAAAGAAAATTAATTTGGGTACAGTTTTCGTTTCTTCATCTTCAAATATCACTATTTATATGGAACGAAATAAAGAGTTAAGATGGTATTATGAAGGATTGCCAGAGTATATGGTAATTTCATTTTCGGAGTTTAGAAGATTGCATAGCTTATCTAATTCACTACTTAACGGTGTAAACAGAGAGCTCATAAATCGTAATCTTGCTGTCGCAATGACTAATTCAAACATTCTTCAAGATCCTGATCGCAGTTCTGCTCAATTTAGTGAGATCGAAAATTCCATTAAAGAACGTGCCACTGCAAGGGTAAAATTTAACATATTATTATTAATAAGTACACTAGGTCTTGTTATTATATTTTTATGTTTTTACTTCTATTTTTCCTACGTTATACCTGAAATTATTAGCAACTTAATAATAGGCGCAGCTGGTGGAACCTTAGGCTCTGTAATTTCAGTTATTCAACGAAATGATAAGATAACTGTTGATTTCCTCTTATCTCCTTTAGCCATTGGGACTGAATCAATATCTAGGTTGTTGTTGGGAATAATATTTGGAATAATACTTGTTCTGTTGATACAATCAGAACTTATTACTTTATTCTCTATAAAAAATATCTCAGCGCTTTGTGTATTAAGTATTATTGCTGGATTTAGTGAAAGGTTTGTTCCCGATTTTTTAGATAAAATTATTAACAAAGATAATACTACTTAGCAAAAAAAGTCCGCATATATGCGGACTTTTTTTGCTAAATTAAAAACAAACTAGAATAAAGATCTTCTGAAATTTTTATTTGTGCAGATTCTACATAAGATTGAACGGTGGATTTCTTAATATTCAAAAGTAAGGCTATCCTTCCCAGTGATAAACAATCACCATGAGCCATTGTATAACATTCCCGCTCACGTGGAGAAAGCCGAGATAGCGCATCTTCGATTTGGAATCTTTGATATTCTGACAAGTTAGATGGACTACCGGCATTAGAACCCTGCACAAATGACTGCATCCGTATAGGATCAACTAGCTTTTCCCGTTGATAGGCTGATCTGCGCTCAATTCCACGCTTATTACCCGGTTGTCTACCCGTTTCTAGCCATTGCATCGCATATTCGCAATCACTAATCATACCGCTAATCAGTTTCTTATCGTCTGCATCTGCCGTCTTGTAAAGCTTCTGTAGCTGATTTCTAGCCTGACGGTAACTGAGTGTCGTAGCTGGCGGAAGCGTCCAATGTGCGCCGTCTGGTAGCTTCTCTGGTATCATTCTATATCCCCCTTACACATATCCGAATAAATCAGACTGTCCTTCAATAACTTCTACACCTTCGTCTGCTGCATCCACAATCAGCCCATCATCCAGCATGAATCTTGGAGCCTTATACAGCATATCTGCATGTATCTGCTCACCAGCCTTCGCCCTACGGCGTGTATCTTGATATTCTGCTTTCTTTGTCCAAACCCAATATTCTTTTGCCGTAACCATTTCTTGCTTGCCTAAAATTTTAGCTTTGAAGTCTGTTGTAGATTTCTTATTGACCGCTGCCATGCGATCTGCGCGTTCTTGACGAGTTTCTAATTTAGCCATATTGATATCTCCTTATGAATAAAGTAGGGACAGTAGCACTGCCCCTGTGTGTTATAGACTTACCATTCATTCCGTTCTCTAACAGTTGCTAATTGCTCTGGTGTGATTTCAAGATCGACCGGATCATAATTGTCTTTGATGAACTGTATGTTATTGCTCAAATTGTTATTGCTCAAAGATAGCAGTGACATCCATTTGTAAAATTCTTCGATGTTTTTTTTATCAGGCTTGCTCAAATCCTTGCTAACAATAAGTAAAGCTTCTGAAATATCTGTAACATCGCCGAACTCATCTTCCCAATCGAAACAATCTTGTCCATCGCATAAAAAGCGATTGTCTTTATTCTTGGCTTTGAATGCTATTACTGGTATGTTCATCTGTATTACTCCCTTCTCGGTAGGCTGTGATTTCCTTGTGGATCAGATTCATGAAATCATCCCATCCGCCAAGTTTGAATTCTTCGTCTAGTGCTTCATCTATCGTGTTAACGAGTTCCTTGAGCTTATCCCGTTCCTGCTCCGCTAATTCTGCCTGTCTACCATATTCCAATTGGAAACGGCACGCTTCATGATAATCATTACAATATCTTTTTGCCCTGCTTTCCTGATGTTTCGCTTCTTCCTCCGCTTTATCTGCCCGTATACGTTGAGCTTCTAACTCCTGCTCTGCGGCTTCTGCACGCATTAAAGCATTTGTCATAGCAACGAATTGTTTAGATGATTCAGAAGCTAACTGATTGGTTCTAGCTTTCATTTTTTCTGATTCTTTGATCCAGTATTCAGAAATTGAAAATACGGCTGTAACACACGACTTATCCAGAAATTCTAAATCTTTCTTTGCATCCCGTTGTTGTGTCATACCTCTGTATCTCCTCCCTCTACAGGCAAATTGATAACTGCGTAATACTTCATGCCGCCTATAAGGGAATTGTTGATATGCCATGAGTACTTTCCATCAAAAACAGCATGCTGTGCAACCAGCACTTTATAGCCATTACTTACTAAATGATTGACGTGACTTTCGATTGAACGATCAGTACTATCGTATTTGATCCATCTTATTCCGCCTGGCATTTCTTTAACTGTGTATAGTCGTTCACCATCACATTCATCTAACTCTAAACCATCATCAATTTTGGAGCGGTAAACTCCATCTTCTAAATACACATCTTCGTACGCTCTTCCGCTAAGCTTTGATAAAACTATCATTGGTTATCTCCCCTTTATAGGCTGACTATAGTGTTCTTGCTTCAACAATTTTTAGATTGCTACATCTGACCCATTCGTTATGTGATGCAAAATCGACATATATCCAGTCGCTATGTTCAGGACAACGTTTTACTGTTCCGTACACTCCTGCTTTGTCTTGAACCCAACAACCTTTATAGAACTTCTCTTTATCAGCCATGTGTATCTCTCCCTCTGCTCTGATTGAGCTATTCCAATTCCGCACAGTTTGTTTCGCCACATTCCGGGCAAGCTGGTTCTTCCAGATCAGCTTCAACTCCAAATTTACGACTACAGTTTTCACATTCATATTTAATAAATTGCACGTTATTCATCCTCTCAAAATAAAGTAGGTTCTATATCCAATAAGTGCTCTTCTAAACCAGCAATGATTTGTCGGTATCCAACGATGCTTTTCTTGTATCTTGGAATGATTATTGACTCTAAGAAATCGCCATATGCCTTTTGTTCAGTTGCGACTTTCGTTTTAAGAGAATTACGGGAAACTTTCTCAACGATTTCTTTACACCGATCAATCTCGGCTTGATCGGCATCAATTGCCGCTTCCCATCCCCGGATCTGGCGAAGATAATGTTGATTCCAGACTTCGCTTGCATTCATTTTTTACTCCGATCTCCGCGTTGCTCTTGCTTGATGAAAAAAGTAGGCTTCTTATGACTCTTTGGGATCGGTTTTGCAGGATCTAAATTGGCTATCTGTTCAGGAGTTAGGTGATACACTTTACATTCAGTGCTATAACTGCCAGCAATTTCACTCGACTTCCGGGGTATTGGCGTTCCCATCTAAATCATCCTCCCAACGTTGTACGCTTGATGCGATCTGCAATAGTCTGGCTGCCGCTGCTATACATTCTTCCCGAACCACTTGAGCAGATTCACCACCACCAAGCGCAAGTGATATACCATCAACTTCCGACATGAGGATATCCATTTGAACGGCAATATCCATGCCCTCACAAGCGCCTTTCCTGATGTTGATAAATTTGTCCATATCTAATGCGAAATTAGCTACTTCCACACCGACCAATTTACTTTCCAAATATCCTTTACCGCCGATCTCAAGAAGAATTTTTGATTTGCTCATGTTAATACCTCCGATTTATTAACTTTTTTGATACCGCCACGTTGGAACAAATGCGGATGAAATTCCTTCATAGTCTCCAAACCTGAAATTCCCAACAACCGTTTAAGCTTTATCCGATAAGCACGTCTACGTTGCTTCGCTTTGATCTGTATACGATTCATTCGATTCACTCCTAATCGGACATTTTTTCTGCTAATTCGTACGCCTGCTTCATGATTCGATCAATTTCTTCTTGAGAAGTAGGTGGTTTGTCTGATCTTGATTTCACTACTGGTAATTCTGGCTTGCTTGGTTTGCTGTATGGACGCTTCGGCTGAACTACTGGCTTACTCTTATCTCGATGCGCCTTTGCTTCTTCGCGTGACTTGATTCCGTCCTTGATCCATCTGTTACAAATTGTTTGTAGAAAACGTAAGCTTGGTTTACTTCCACTCTCACCAGCTTCTAACATGGATTCGGTTATAAATTCATCTGTACAACCTTCTGCTTTTAGTTTCCTGATATATTCTGAAAAAAGATTTGGCATGACGATCTGATTAAATACTTTGGTATAGGTTTCCATCACTGAGGATTCAGATTCAATATCCTCTTTATCTGTAGTAGTAGATTTAGTACTATCAATACTTAGTTCTTTATCAATACTTAGTAGCCGCCGATCCTGTACATGTACAGGAGCTACATGTACAAAAGGTACATGTACAGAATCGGCATGTAGAGAATCTTGTACTTTGCCATTTTCGGCTTGTACTTTGCCATTTTCGGAATGTAGAGGATTCAAAGAAGGATGCTCAAATATTTGTGTTTCCCAAGATACAATCCTTTGACCCTCTCGGATCGGAATGCGGTTGATATATCCTAATTCTTTGAGTTCATTCCAACCGGCACGCAATCCCTTTTCACCATCTGTGCTATGCGAAGCTAATTCTTCAATGTGAAACTTCCAGTTGTTCGGAAGAGTTAGAACATAAGCTAGTATCCCTTTTGCTTTCCAAGACAAATGTGGATTGTGTAAAAATCTCCGATCCATAACCACATAATTCTCGTCTTTGACAATTCTATATATCTCGTCTGCCATTATATTTACATCCCTTCACTTTCTAACGCGTTTATAATAGTTGCCAGCAAACGGCGTACTTGTATGCCCCTCACGTCCTGATCCAACCACCTGTGGCAAGGTACACATACATGAGCCAAATCCGATGCTGTTGTTTTATGCTTAATGTGTTTACGTCCTGTTAAATGAGCACGTTCAGCAGCAGGAGCCTTTCCACATAGTTCACAGATACCTAGTGACCGTTCCTTTAAAGCTGCATCTGCATCATTGCCGATATCTCCACGTTGGCGCTGTGTAGGCTGTGCACGCTTAGACTGACTTGGTTTAGCAGCAGGGTTATATCCGAAATCAATCATTCAGACCTCTTGTAAGCAATACAGCTCCACTTGTTCCTGCTATGGTTATGATCGTTACTCCAACGATCATGTATATAATGAGCATTGACGACACCTCGATCAGATGATATATTTTGATTGACTTATTTTTTAGGACTTCGATTTACTAGACCGCACGTTTCCCCGTGCGGTCTTTTTCTTTTTGCGACCGGGCTTTTTTGGCATATTCGCCAAGACTTCACGAGAATCTATTTGTTTTAACTGATCGGTTAGTTTACTCACTTCCGATCTTATTTGTGTATCCAATTCTTTATTAGAATTAGGCAATTGCAGATAACATTTTCTTAATTGCAAACGTATCAGCTTCACTTGCTTGGATTTGCTCATTCTTTCTACTCTCCCTCCAAATGATTCTTGCCAGTATACGATGCTGTGACGGACTACGATCAAACCAGATACGAGCCATTTCAGGAAGCGTCATAACTCAATCTTCCTGATCGGAACCCAATGATTTACGTAGTCGACTACAGCTTGTATATCTGTTTTTAAAATGTCTTTGTAACTAGGCACTTGCCAACGGTTACGTACTTCCTTGTGAAGCTGTCTAAACAATTCTCCGCGCTCAGATTTAGCAGGCTCCATACTACAAACTTTTTGATTGATCGTTTGCTGTAGTAAACGTTGTTGCCCTGAATTTAAAGTGATCTGACTCTCCAACCTTGATTCAAAATCATCTAACCGATCCGCAATCAACATCTGTCCATCTAACAGATTTTGAGTAGCCTGTAGCAAGGCTTGCATTCCTTTCTGTGGAGCGACACTCTGGTCACGCATTCGGTTGAACTCCATAATGTACATTTCCTTGAATCTAGCCGCTTCCTTACCCGTGTAGCCCATGACCAGAAAAGAAAATCCATCTTGAGTAATTAAGTACTTAGGCTTGGAACGATTACGCAAGTCGGTATATCCAATAGGCACGAAATTGTGCCGATTAAATTCCTCGGTACACTCCAATTCACGAATATCTTGCATCACACGTTTATGTTCTTTCCCAAATACCTCTGCAACTGTCAAACTGTCCGTGACAGTCCTTCCGTTTTCGATAAATACTAATTTGTTCTGATTCATATAACTGAGCCTCCTTATTGACCGCTTGCAGCGATCAATTTATTTTCATATTCAATAAGCCATCCTTTTTTAAAACGTCGAAATTGACCCTGCTTAAAGCTTTTAAGCTCGCCTTTTTTGACCATTCTCGCAACTGTAGAACGACTTACACGAAGATAAGACATTACGTCATCAATGCTCAAAATTTCTGGGAAGTTATCCAATGCTATTCCTCCTTTGTTAGACAGTGGTTAGTAATTCTAACTTAAAGTTAGGATTTTCCTCAAAAAAAATGATGTTCCCAACTTCACATTGAAATACTTCTGAAAGCTTTACAGCATCTTCCATAGAAACGCTAGATGGTCGATCTTCCATTCTTGTATAAGTACTAACGTGAATGCGAAGCTCTGACGCGATTTTGGTCTTAGTGAGCTTACGAAATGCTCTCCATTCCCTTATCGTTTTTCTTACACTCATATATTGTGATGCCTCCTTTCCTGATTAAAGAATATCTAACTTAAAGTTAAATGTCAACGTATTTAGCAAATAAATTAAGTTAAAGTTAGAAAAACTGTGGAAAAAACCGTAATATAGTGCTAATATGAACTTACTTATTAAAAACGAGGAGAATTAAATTGAAAAAAATTGTGTTCGCTGAAAACCTTAAAAAGTATAGAGAAGCTAAAGGTATATCCAAAGAAGAATTAGGAGAGCGTGTTGGAGTATCAGGAGTTACTATTGGTTATTGGGAAAGCGGAAGAAACGAACCTAGAATGGGTAAAGTCGAATTGATTGCTAACATTTTAGGCGTTGAAATCGATGACTTAATGTTTGAGAACAATAAAATTAACTCAGCTTTACATAATGCAGAACTTTCAGACGATCAAAAAAAGGCTCTCGAACTCATTATGTCTCTTCCTGATGAAGAGGTTAAAATGTTCAATCTACTTATGGAAAGATCTTTAAAAAAAGATTGAAGGTGATAATTAATGGCAAAGAAATATAAAAACGTCAGAGAACGAAATGGGAAATTTTATTATCGGTATAGTATTAAAGATGCAGCTACTGGAAAAAGGAAGCAAAAAGAGACTAAAGGTTATGATAGCCCGAAAGAAGCTGAAAAAGAAGGTATAAAAATTCAGTCTGAAATTATTCGAGGTTCTTATATCGAAACCAAGAATATAACATTTGCTGATTTTTCAGATCATTGGTTAGAAACATACTCTAACACTGGAGTCAAACAAAGAACTGTAGATATCAGAGCCAGTTCTTTAGTAACGCTGAAACGGAGATTCGGTGGATTAGGGATGAATGAAATAACGCCTGTTCGCTACGAAGCTGAACTTAATAAATTGAAAGTGGATAATTACAGTAGAAGTTCTATAGATGGTTTTCATGCCATCATGAAAATGATCTTTAAAAAAGCAGTCGAGCTTGAAGTCGTTAAGAAAGATATAACTCCCCAAGTTAATTTACCCGATTTTTCAAGAACTGTTGAAGAACTTGAATTAGAAGAAGACATTCCTAATTTTATGGAAAAAGAAGAACTAGCCACATTCTTGAAAATAGCCACAAGTGAATTTGAAGAAATTCAATATGCTCGATTGTTATTTTTGGCTGCTTATACAGGCATGAGGATCGGCGAAATATGCGCTTTGAAAATAACTGACTTTGATGAACTAAATAAAAAAATGTCTGTAACAAAAACTTTATATGTAAAAACTAAAATGACAGAATATATTTTAAATACACCAAAGAATAAAGGATCTATCAGAAAAATAGATTTAGGTTCCAAAGTCATATCAGTAATCAAGGAACAGTTGGCATGGAGAAATAGTTTTAAAATGGAATATAGAACGTGGTTTCATGAAGAAGGAAATTTTCTTTTTGTGAATGAAGGAAAAAATATGGGATATCCAGTCCACCCTGCAACCATACGAAAATACATGACTGATGTTTTAAGCGCCGCAAACCTTCCTACAAGCCTCACACCACATTCCCTTCGTCATACATTCACTTCCCTTATGTCCGAGGCTGGAGTAGAATTACAATCCATACAGCGACTATTAGGACATGAAGACGATCATACAACTAAAAGAGTATATCTTCATATCACAAAAGCCAAAAAAAGAGTTGCCGTAGAGAAATTAGATGCATTAATGGACGGAGTTTGGTGATTTTGTGGGTAGTATGTGGGTAGGATTTCTATAAATCTTTATTTTAATAAGGTTTATAGTACCTAATTGTTTTATTGCGATGATAAGAATTTTTTTGTAACCCCTTACAGTATCAATTATAAGCCCTTTCGTTTCAAAAGTCTTGTCTGCCGTTTAACATCATATATGATGCTGATTACATAATTACTATATTGAACATAAGGAGATCAATTCATTGAACATTATGATCCGTAATCGGATTTTACGTGGAATATGGGTGCTTGTAGCAATTATTATCACTGCAATTGCTGTGCGTTACCTTTTTCCACTTCTGTACCCGTTATTGCTTGCATGGTTATTCGCTTATGCGATGAATCCGTTAGTTAGACTTCTACAGAATCGTGCTCACTTTCCACGCTGGTTAGCAGTCTCGCTCTCATTGCTTGTTTATTTTGGTGGTCTGCTCGCTTTACTTTCGTTTTTGGTAACAAGATTGGTTCAACAAACTATCACTCTTATGCAAACATTCAATGATCATATGGATAGCTGGCGTCAAATGTTTGTAGGCTGGACGAAAAACGATAGCCTGCAAAATATCACTAATCAAATCAATGGTTTTCTGAAAGAAACCCCTTATGGAGATACGATCAACAACAATCTAGACCAGACTACACAAAGTCTTTCTAGTACGATTAGTGGTATTGTTACAGGGATTCTAAATTATTTACTCGATTTTCTAACCGCATTACCTAACTTTGCCTGGATTATTGTCGTTATTGTATTATCTGCCTTTTTTATCAGTAATAGCTGGGAAAAACATACCCGTATCGTAGCTGGATGGTTTCCTTCAAATATTAGACTGACGATGGTTACCATTTGGCGGGATTTGCAAAAAGCATTGTTCGGATATGTACGTGCTCAATTTATTTTGATCTCGATTACAGGCATTATTGTGATTATTGGACTATTTATTTTACGAGTTGAGTCTGCTCTACTGATTGGTCTACTGATCGGTGCTGTAGATCTACTGCCCTATCTAGGAGTAGGAATTGTAATGATCCCATGGGCGATCTATACTTTTATGAGCGGCGATATTAGCTTGGGGATTGGTCTAAGTGTACTTTATGTCATTGTATTGATTGTACGGCAGATTATGGAGCCTAAAGTGCTAGCTAGTAGCGTAGGTCTTGATCCTTTAGCCACTTTAATCAGTATGTTCGTCGGCTTGAAGCTATTTGGTGCATTAGGTCTATTGATCGGGCCGGTCACACTGGTGATTGTCTCTGCGCTTAATCGTGCGAATGTTTTCCGTGATCTGCGTAACTATATTGTCAATGGCAAAGCGAGATAATTCATTGCATCACAGAAAAAGTCTAACTACACCATTCATACCAATCAAAATAGATATCTTATAACGGTATACCAAAACAGGCAGTACTTTTAGAATCTAACTTCTAAAGTACTGCCTGTTTGTTATGATGGATCGCTATCATCAGCATGATCATATATCTAAATGATGATTGATAGTGGTCATACTATTTACAGAGTCAACATCATGACTACTTATACTATTATTGACCACCACGATGAATAGTAATACTACCCTTTTTCATACGCTTCTCTATCCAGCGTAATAACAGATTCCGATAAATAGGACGTGTTAATGGAAAAACAAGGGTGAACCCGATAATATCCAAAATAAAACCAGGCAAAACAAGCATCACTCCACCTACAAAAACACATAGGCCATCTAACATTCGCCGTCCCGGTGGTTCGCCAGCATCCATTTGCTTTTTGGTATCTTCGATCACTTTACGTCCTTCAAATCTCATCATTAATATACCTACCAGTGAAGTGGTCAGCAAAAGAATAAGTGTATTCCAACCACCGATCCATTCAATCATCTGTAAAAAAACATACCATTCTAGGAGCGGTACGATAATAATAAATGCAATAATCCATTTGCCGATTCCTTTACCCAAACGTACCTCTCCTTTCTCAATCCCAACCCACTACATCTGTAAAGATTCTACAAGTGCATAATACAACGCTGGCACTTGTTTATCAAGTCGCACAGGCTTGAAGTCTTTATTAACCCAGACATGTCTTGTAGAACCGCTGGTTAAAGGCTCGCCGGGTAACACTTCGTCTGCTTTGAAGATAGGGCGCTCTCCAGAAGATGAGGAATCTCCAACAGAAGTATCATGCTCATCTAACAGATGAATTTTGTACTCATAATCAATCCGTAGCTTAGAAAACTCTGTTATACGGGTATAGATTGCTACACGATCATCATATCTTGCTGGATGTCCATATGACAATGACGCATCGATTAATGGTAACAATAATCCTGCGGCTTCCATATCCCTATAACGGAATCCCAGATCCCGAATCATTTCTGTACGTCCCAATTCAAACCAGTTCAAATAATTTGTATGATACACTACACCCATAGGATCATTTTCTTGATAACGTACGCGAAAAGCAATACCATGCCAATCGCTAGGTAAATGTAATTGTTCTTTTGCCATCATGCTGTACCTCTACTTTCATTTCAAAATGTGAATATCTCTATAAAAATCATCAAAAAAAGCAATGGAATGATCCACTGCTTTCTCTGATGTCATACTATCTTGCTATTAATTAATGTGAAATTATGATTTAGCAGGCATTTGAGCCACTTTGATCAAGTTCGTAGAACCGGATTGACCCAAAGGAATACCCGCAGTAATAACAACCAAATCGCCTTCTTTTAGAAGACCTGAATCATGTCCACCTTGCAAAGCAATTTCAAACAACTCATCTGTAGAATGAGCTTGTGTACCTTTAACAGGCAATACACCCCATGCTAGAGAAAGACGACGCATTGTTTGATCCAATGTAGTTACTGCGATAATTGGAGATTGAGGACGGTATTTAGAAACCGTACGTGCAGTATGACCGGATTCTGTAGAAGAAATGATCGCTGCTGCATTCAAGTCCATAGCAGAGTTTGTTACAGATTGGCTGATTGCTTCAGTTACTGTTGTTTGTTGAGCATGTGTTTGTTTTAAGAACAATTCGTGATAGTTCAAAGCAGACTCTGCTTTTTCAGCAATACGAGACATTGTCAATACAGATTCAACTGGGTATTTACCAGCAGCTGTTTCACCAGAAAGCATGATAGCATCTGTACCGTCAAAGATAGCGTTCGCTACGTCACTTGCTTCAGCGCGAGTAGGACGCGGGTTACGTTGCATCGAATCCAACATTTGTGTAGCTGTAATAACTGGTTTCCCTACGCGATTACATTTTTCGATCATGCGTTTTTGTACCAATGGTACTTCTTCCGCAGGAATTTCTACGCCCAAGTCACCACGAGCAACCATCAAACCGTCAGATACAGCAAGGATTTCATCCAAGTTGTCGACACCTTGTTGGTTTTCAATTTTAGAGATGATGTGGATATGGCTACCACCTTTGCTCTCTAACAATTGACGGATTTCAAGAACATCGCTTGCTTTACGTACAAATGAAGCTGCGATAAAGTCTACACCCTGCTCGATACCGAAGATAATATCGTTAGCATCTTTTTCTGTAATACCTGGAAGTGAAATGTTTACTCCTGGTACGTTAACGCCTCTACGACTTTTAATTTGTCCACCGTTAACGATACGGCATTTAATTTCAGTACCTTGAATTTCAACAACTGTCAAACCGATCAAACCATCATCGATCAAAATTGTTGAACCGACTTCAACGTCACTTGGAAGGTCTTTGTAAGTAACGTGCATACGGTGTTGGTCACCCAAAATGTCTTCTGTAGTCAAAGTTACATATTCATCTTGAACCAATTCAACTGGCTCTTCTTTAAATTTACCGGTACGGATTTCAGGACCTTTGGTATCCAGCAGGATGGCTACTGTTTTACCTAGTTCTTTGCTAGCTTGTTTAATGTTTTTAACGCGGTTACCATGCTCTTCAAAATCACCATGAGAAAAGTTTAGGCGAGCTACGTTCATACCTGCCATAATTAATTTCTTTGTGTTTTCTAAAGATTCACTTGCCGGTCCGATAGTACATACAATTTTAGTTTTACGCATAATTGATTTTCCTCCGTTTTTAAAGGTCTCTCTTTATTTTGTTTTCCCAACATGGCTTGCCGAAACCATTCAACAAGCCCCAACAATTAAATCTACTACAGTTTGCCTGCTTTGTATAGAAGATTGTCAAAATTCCTCAGAAATTGTGGAAAAGCTATCTTACGAATGACGTTTGGAACGCGAAGATTTAGTAGCTACTTTCTCTTCTTCATTCCCAAGAATAGGCTCCACATCGGATTGCAATTCTTCTTGAGGCTGATCTTCTATATTGACTTCCGATCTACTCGCTGGCAATGTTCCCATCGCTTGCTCTGTAAATTCGCCGATTTTGCGGAATTTCTGATAGCGATCTTCAATCAACGCTTCTGCACTCATTTGAGAAAGTTCACGCAAATGAATAAGCAGATGTTTTTTGATCGCTTCACCTGTTTCTTCGTAATCTTTGTGCGCTCCCCCACGAGGTTCAGGAACGATATCTTCGATTACTTCCATCCGTAACAGATCTTCCGCTGTAATCTTCATCGCTTCCGCTGCTTGATCGGCTTTGGATGCGTCTTTCCAGAGGATAGAAGCTGCACCGTTTGGCGAAATCGCTGAGTAAATCGCATTTTCTAACATAAGTACACGGTTACCTACACCAAGTGCCAAAGCACCGCCACTACCGCCTTCTCCGATCACTACACAGACTACAGGAACACGCAATTTTGCCATTTCCCATAGGTTACGAGCAATCGCTTCAGACTGTCCGCGTTCCTCTGCTGTATTACCCGGATAAGCACCCTTGGTATCAATAAATGTAATAATCGGACGTCCAAATTTCTCCGCTTGCTTCATCAGGCGCATCGATTTACGGAATCCTTCAGGATGTGGGCTCCCAAAAAAGCGAGCGATATTGTCTTTGGTATCTTTTCCACGTTGATGACCAATAATCGTCACCGGATGACCATCCAATTTGGCAATACCACCAACAATCGCTAGATCATCGCCATACATACGATCACCATGCAACTCCATAAAATCACTAAAAACAATCGAAATTAAATCGAGTGATGTAGGACGCTGTTGATGTCTTGCCAGATGCATTTTCTGTGCCGGTGAAATCTGAGTGTATATTTCACTTTCCATCTGACGATAACGTTCTTCCAAACGTGTAATCTCATCGTTGAAATCTATTCCTTTTTCTTGTCCGAATTGCTTTAACTCGTCAATTTTTTTGCGCATTTCAACGAGAGGCATTTCAAAAGGCATTTCTCCTGCCACTTAAAATCCCCCTTTTCCACTGTGAAAATCTAATAATTGAGATAAAGTAGACTTCATCTCTTTGCGGTGAATGACCATATCTAGCTGACCATGTTCCATATTGAATTCTGCTGTTTGGAAATTATCTGGTAATTTTTGGCGAATCGTCTGTTCAATAACGATACGTCCAGCGAATCCGAACAATGCTCCAGGTTCAGCAATATTAACATCTCCAAGCATTGCAAAACTGGCAGATACGCCGCCCATCGTAGGATCAGTAATTACAGAGACATACAATCCTCCATTTTCTTGAAAACGAGCTAACGCTGCACTTGTTTTGGCCATTTGCATCAGACTTAAAATACTTTCCTGCATCCGCGCTCCACCAGAAGTCGAGAAAATAATCATCGGAATCTTACGCGCATCTGCATGTTCAATCGCACGAGTGATCTTTTCGCCAACAACCGAACCCATACTGCCACTAAAAAAGTCAAAGCTCATTACAGCAAGTACTGCCGGTTGACCATCGATTAGACCTTCTCCTGTAATCACCGCATCACGCAGACCAGAGTTCATTTTCTGTTGCTCTAGCTTGCTTGCATATCCAGGAAATTTCAAAGGATCTTTGGACTCCATACGAGCATCCATTTCTGTAAACTGTCCATCATCCACAGTCATCATAATACGGTCAATCGCATTGAGACGCATATGGTAACCACAGTTAGGGCAGACTTTCAGGTTTTTCTCCAGCTCTTTACTATAATGAATTGTGCCACATTTGCTACACTTGTTCATCAAGCCTTCTGGAATTTCACGCTTAGGACGTTCCTGCTGTTCTTCAGTAGACTCTGTGTCATTCCCCCAACGTTGGGATGGAATGGTTGCATATTTTTTTTTCTTTTGAAATAAATCTCTAAACACAACTACACCTCTCCAGCCGTATACGCATTCCGCTATTCATGGAATTCATATCATATATTATTCACTTATACCGAGCTAATTGGACTTAAAATGTTCACAAAATAATTGCAGTGCTTTAAGCCCACATAATGGGATAATGATAACATACCACACTTTTTTACCGCAACAAAGATAAGTGAAGATAAATTGGCACATTGACGGGTTGACAATCAATGTGCGCTAGCATTTTAAACTTATTTGACTTTAACGGTCCCTTCGCCTAACATCTGCTCCATTTCCTGAAAAAGCTCTGGTGAAGGCTTAATACTATAGGTTTCACTGAGATCGAATAACTTTTGCGTTTCCTCGTAAAATAGTAATGTACCTACAGGCCCAGCATGACTTGCCAGCAGTTGTTTTAGTGCGGCTAATTTATCTGCTTGTTGAGACTCTTTAGTAATTTTGATAAATACACGTTGTTTCAATACTGGTTCAGGATTTCGGTCGGTATGAGGAGCATCGTTTACCACACTTGCTACACCACCACCGGATGAAGCAGGCGCTGTCTCCTGATGATCAGCGGCTACCTTTGGGGCAGACGTTGTACTTTTGGCATAAGGCTTAGAAGCCGAACTGGATGTTGATTTGTTAGCTTGCTTGGTCTGACTGGTAGCTTTATTTTTGGCGATATGCATCCGTTGACGAGCTCTAGTCGCTAACTCACGGGCAGATCCTTCGTTAAGAGTAGCTACTTCTTCCGCTAACAATTTGAATCCGTCCTCTTCTTTTTGCAATTTACCACGTACGCTGAGCAGTAATCCTTTATCCACAAGTGTACTACTTTTGCGCCATACTTCCGGGAAAAGAACTACTTCACACCGTTCAATCTGATCTTCTAGTTCCATAAAAGCCATCGATTTGCCTTGCTTGGTCGTAATCATTTTGAGCGATACGACCATACCAGCTACCGCTACTATGCTCTCATCTTCACCCTCATGTAGATTCATTAATCGAGATAATCCTGTATCTTCAATTACCTGTTCATAATCATCTAATGGATGACCCGATAGATACAGCCCTAACAATTCACGTTCAAATTCAAGCTGTTCGCCCGTTGTATAAGGAGCTACATCAGGATAAGAAACTTCCCAGTTATGAGTCTCTACAAATCCCAGATCGGCAAACATTTCGATCTGCAATTCTTCACGTTCTTTGCGCCATTTGGCTGCTTCTTTGATCGTATCATCGAGCATTGTAAGCAACTGTGCACGATGTCCGGGAAGACTATCAAAAGCTCCTGCTTGAATTAACGACTCGATGACGCGTTTATTACAAGCTTTGGGATCGACACGACGGCAAAAGTCGATCAGGCTGTCGTAAGGACGATCTTGACGTTCTTTGATAATGCTATTGATCGCTTGTGTACCGACATTTTTGACAGCACCGAGACCGAAGCGAATATTACCTGTAATAGAAGGCGTAGAAGATTTGGACGTTTCAGATGGTTCAGTCACTTGTAGCTGTTCGTTATCTGACTGCGATGCTTTGGCTAACAATTGCTGTTCTAACTCCTGTTGCATCGCTGCGGTTACCGGTGTAAATGTAACTCCACTCGTATTCACGTCAGGTGGTAATACATCAATCCCAATACGACGACACTCCAGTACATACTCGGCAACTTTGCGATGCGTTCCCATGACCGCTGTTAACATCGAAGCGATAAATTGCACAGGGTAATGTGCTTTGAGATAAGCGGTCTGGAACGCAAGCACACCATATGCCGCCGCATGCGCTCTTGGGAATCCATAATCTGCAAATCGTACGATCATATCGTATACTACATTGGCTTCTTCTTCGGTATAAGACTGTTCTATACTTCCTTTAACAAAATGCACTCGTTCTTCATCTAGAATCTCACGCTTTTTCTTGGAGACTGCGCGACGTAACAAATCGGCTTCAGCCAGTGTAAAACCAGCCATCTGAGAAGCAATCTGCATAATCTGTTCCTGATATACGATAATGCCATAGGTATCGCTTAGAATAGGCTCCAAATCAGGATGCGGATATTCTGGAATCGTGCGGCCATGCTTGGATTCGATATATTTAGGAATAAAGTCCATTGGACCTGGACGATACAAGGCAACGACCGAGACAATATCTTCAAAAGCAGTCGGTTTGAGATCGCGTAACACCCGTCTTACTCCCGGTGATTCCATCTGAAATACGCCCATTGCATCACCTTGACTGAGCATCTCATACGTCTGTGGATCGTTATCTTCAATCTGCGCAAAATCAACCGGATGCCCTTCTTGTTCTTCGATCCATGTCATACAGCGTTCCATAATCGATAACGTACGCAGACCCAAAAAGTCCATTTTGAGCATACCTATTGATTCCAAGCTTTCCATCGGATATTGAGTCAATACAGCAATCTCGCTACCTTCTTGAATCGGAACAATATCGGTTAACACTCCGCTTGAAATCACAACTCCTGCGGCATGAGTCTTCTTAGAAGCATGACGTGGCATACCTTCTACTTTGAGCGCGGTATCGATCATTTCACGAACAGGTGCAGACTTTTCATACCGATCACGTAATTCAGGTACTTGATCTAATGCTTTGCTGATCGTCATTCCTACTTGCGCCGGAATTAACTTGGCAGCTTTGTCTGTATCAGCATAAGGAATATTCAGTGCTCGTCCTACATCTCGTACGGCTGCACGCGCAGCTAATGTACCAAATGTGATGATCTGAGCAACATGATCTCTTCCATATTTGGAAACAACATATTCGATCACTTCATCACGACGTAGATCACTAAAATCGATATCAATATCAGGCATAGTGATCCGCTCTGGATTGAGAAAACGCTCGAATAACAGCTTATATTTGATCGGATCGACATTGGTAATTTCCAGTACATACGCAACCAGACTACCTGCTGAAGATCCCCGTCCCGGGCCTGTGACGATACCTTGAGAATGGGCATATTTCATAAAGTCCCATACAATCAGGAAATAATCTGCAAATCCCATACTGCCTATCACTTTCAATTCATAACTTAATCGTTCTTCAATCGTCTGACGTTCTTGAGGATCATTCCAGTACATCGTATCTTGATAACGTTGCTCTAAGCCTGTACGACATAATTGTTCCAGATAACGTTCCGGTGATAGCTCATCAGGAATCGGATAATACGAAGGCAATAACGACTCGCCAAAAGTCAGCTCCAATTCACAACGATCGGCGATCACTGTTGTATTGGTAATCGCTTCAGGAACATGACGGAATAAGGATTCCATCTGCTGACTGTCTTTTAGATACAACTGATTGGTTGGAATCCGAAAACGACCTTCATCATCCATCGTTTTACCTGTACCAATACAGATTAAGACATCTTGCGTTTTGGCATCTTCTTCCGTTAAGTAATGCACATCATTCGTAGCTACCAGTGGAATATGAAGTTCTCTGGCAAGATCGATTAATAACGGCATTACTTTTTTCTGTTCTGGAATATGATGATCTTGCAATTCTATATAGAAATCTTCACCGAAAATCGCTTGATAACGAAGAGCGGCTTTTCTAGCTTCTTCCGGTTGTTCATGTAATAAATGTTGCGGAATCTCTCCTCCAAGACAAGCACTCAGACAAATAATACCTTCGTGATACTGTTGTAACATTTCAGCATCTACACGAGGCTTGTAATGGAATCCTTCTAAATGTCCAATCGAACTCAGCTTCATCAGATTGCGATAACCGATTTCATTTTTGGCTAACAATAATAAATGGTGAATCGGTTGATCTTTGCGTGCTACCTTTTCTTTGCGTGATCCAGCCGTATAATACACTTCGCAACCGATAATCGGCTTAATGCCATGTTGCTTACATGCTTTATAAAATGGAATAGCTCCATACATTACACCATGATCGGTGAGAGCTAGTGCTGTCATGCCTGATTCTGCGGCTTGGCTGACAAGATCCTTTATGCGCGCAGCCCCGTCCAGTAGACTGTATTCGCTATGCACATGCAGGTGAACAAATGGGGTCATACGCTTCCCTACTTTCGTCAAAATTATTCATTTTTGAAGCCTATTTTGATATCTATTCATTACTTCTTATTTTATCATACTCGTCAATAAATCTTGCATTTCTTCTTTATCTCATAGGAATATTACACCTATTTCGACATATGGTGACAAAATTTCTAAACTTATCGGAAAAACTGCCGATAAACGTATCAATGTCAACTTTAATTGATTTCATTCATCGGGGGAAATAATAATGAAAAAACAACTGATTATGATTATGTCATTAATCGCACTTATTCCGTTACTGGTTTACGGGACATTCAGTTTGATCACAACAAGCAATAAAATAGAAAAAGATGCTTACAGTATGAACGAACAGAATGTTAATCTGGTGCTTCAAAAAACAACAGCTTTAATCAATTCTGAATTTGAGATGTTGCAACAATTATCGGAAAATCCAGAGATCAAAGAGTATACACCTACTCAATTAGCAAAAGTTAAAAATTTATTAGTATCTGTCGGTAAATTACACCCTGAAATTCAATCGATTATTTTTACTGCTACCGATGGTGAACAAATTGCTAAAAGTTCTGATGGCGATTTGAGCAATACCAGTGATCGTGATTATTTCAAACAGTTAATAGCTACCCAAAAACAAGTTGTTTCTGATATTTTGGTTAGTAAATCTACAGGTAAAAAGATCGTTACTGTTGTTTACCCTGTATTTGATACAAACAACACACTCAGTGGTATGGTTCAAGTCACATTGCCTTTAGATAGCATGAGCACCTATGCCAAAGAATTTTCTACAAACGGTCAGACGGCTTATATCGCAGACCGCACAGGAACGATTCTTGCTCACCCTGATCCGAATTCATTAGATAAAGATATCAAAGACACCCCTTCTTTCCAAAATGCTTCTCAAGGCACTCCAGGCACACTAACTTATGGTGAAAAATCAGACCGCGTATTAGTCTCTTATTGCCAAAGATCCTTTAACGGGATGGAGCATATTTAGCGAAAAACCATATAATTTGATTATGGCAGATTCAAATATACTATTCCGCAACAGTATTATTATTCTGGTGATTTCTCTTATTCTTGCAATTATCGCTGGTTACATCTTCTCTACTCGCCTCACTAAGCCTATTATGCAACTTGTAAAAGTTACCGAAGCGGTAGCGAAGGGCGATCTAACGTCTACTTGGGATATCAAATCCAAACATGAGATCGGTGCATTATCTACTGCCCTTGCAACGATGACGAACAGCTTGCGCGAAATGGTGTCGCATTTGAAAGATACGTCGCTTCATCTTGCTTCTTCTTCCGAACAATTAACAGCAAGTGCTGGTGAGACTTCTAACGCTTCTCAACATATCGCATTATCTATTCAAGAGATGGCAGAAGGTTCAGATCGTCAATCGGAATATGTAAATCATACCTCGTCGACTGTCAATCAAATGGCTACAGGGATTCAAGGAATTGCTAGTAGCGCTCATGAAGTAGCTTCCAAAGCAGTTATGGCTTCTGAAAAAGTAAATGAAGGCGATACAGCGCTCAAAGCAGCAGATAGTGAAATCAGTAAATTGAAATTCATTTTCGGAGAACTGTCCGGTTCGGTTCATAGTCTAAATAATCATTCAGAGACAATTGGACAGATTGTGAATGTAATTGCCCAGATCGCTAAACAAACCAACCTATTGTCACTTAATGCAGGTATTGAAGCGGCTCGTGCCGGCGAACATGGTAAAGGATTTAGTGTAGTAGCTAAAGAAATTCGTAATTTAGCTGATGAAGCTTCTTCTTCTGCTAATCAGATCAGCGCTTTGATCGATAGTATTCAATCGGAGATTCATACTGTTGTAGATCGCACAGAAGCCGGTTCTCAAGAAGTCTTGCAAAGTATTTCGGCTGTACACACAGCGGAACAATCATTCGGTCTGATTCGTCAGTATGTACAAGAAGTGACTTTCAATATTCAAAGTGTATCTGATGCTTCATCTACTCTTTCTAAAGGTACAGAGCAAGTAATCCGTTCGGTTCATCAAATGTCTGAGATCACTAATACTTCAGTAGGTGAGATTGAATCGGTATCTGCTGCTACTGAACAGCAATTAGCAACAATGGAAGAAATCGCAGCTTCTTCTGCCGTATTGTCTGATGTTGCTCAAGAGTTAAAAGGCATGGTTGAGAAATTCCAAGTCTGATGATTGGTTGATGTAGTAGAAGTAGGATTGATGAATAAACTGGACATTGTGTAAAAAAAGAAGCTCTACAGGTGAGTTGATCTGTAGTGCTTCTTTTTATTGAATAAGGATGGGGATTGTGGTGCCCGGCGCTTATATTGCCAAGCGCTTGATGTAAGATATTTTGCTTTGCAAAAATCACTTTTTATTGAAGTTGGTCGCGCTTATGATGCAAAGCGCTGGATGTAAGATATTTTGCTTTGCAAAAATCACTTTTTATTTTATATGTCGCGCTTATATTGCCAAGCGCTTGATGTAAGATATTTTGCTTTGCAAAAATCACTTTTTATTTTATATGTCGCGCTTATATTGCCAAGCGCTTGATGTAAGATATTTTGCTTTGCAAAAATCACTTTTTTATTTTATATGTCGCGCTTATGATGCCAAGCGCTAGTGGTCAATGGATTGTAGGGTTAGGATGCATTTGGCTACAGGGAGTTCGTCGTAGGACATTTGAATTTCTAGCTTGCATGTACGGCGACTGGATTCTAAGATGATCGGGCGAATGACTACTGCATCTTCAATCTGGATCGGACGTAGAAAATAAGTGCTCATATTGTCCAGTACATAATCGCATCCGCTTAATAATTTGGCTGTACGTGTAGCGGCTTGAATCATGACTGTAGTCAACACACCTTCTGAAATGGTACCCAAATCGGTCGCCATCTGCGGGGTGATAAATCCATGAAATACGATTCCACCGTCTTCATCTTTTTCTTCAGCAAATCCATTCCAAATCAAATGATCAAATGTCTCCCCTGTACCTGCATTGGGCTGTTGCTGTGCATCTCTCATCGCTTGCAATACTTCGTGACGGGTTACGGTGCTGATCAATTTCCGATTACGATCTACAATCGGTAAAAAGTCGACCCCTTCCCACATCATCGTCTGTGCTGCTGAAGCAAGCGAAGTCTGTAACGTAGCTGTAATCGGGCGGCGAATCAGTACTTTTTCGATCGGTTGTTCTGGTGTTAATTCTTCGATCTCTTTTCGTCCTACAATACCGATCACCCGGTTCCATTCGTCTACCACAGCTAATCGAACATACCCTGTTTTCTCTGTCATTTCACGAAAATCTTGAGCTGTGCTAGACGCTTTAAGTACTTCTGGCTTTGGCTTGCCTGCAATAATATCTTCAACCAGCATAATTTTCTTTTTGATCATCCGATCAAAGATGGCGCGGTTGATCATCGAAGCTACTGTAAATGTATCATGACGGGATAAGATAATAGGCAAATCACATTCATCTGCTAATGCTTTCACTTCTGCACTTGTGCCGAATCCTCCGGTAATCAAAACGGCTGCGCCATGTTCCAGTGCAAGCGAATGAGCATCTTCACGGTTACCGACAATCAATAAGCTTCCTGCTTCCACATAACGCATCATCGCTTCTACTTTCATCGCACCGATCGCATATTTAACAAGTGTTTTATTAAGACCGCCACTTCCGCCAAATACTTGACCTCCGACAATCTCAGCCACATCCGCAAAAGTAAGCTGTTCAGAGATACCACGCGGTTTCTTTTCTACACGAATCGTACCTATACGTTCACGCGTCACTACAATACCCATATTTTCAGCTTCTTTAACTGCTCGATAAGCCGTTCCTTCGCTCACTCCCATATGTTTGGCTAGTTTGCGAACTGAAATTTTGCTACCGACTTGTAGCTTTTCAATATGTTGTAATAACTGCTCATGCTTTGTAATCGTCTCATCCTGTTCTTCCAACTGTAACACCACCGTTCTTGATCTGTATCACTCCTATTTGATTATAGCACAAAAACAAGCGCCTCCAACCATAGATATCTGGCTAGAGGCGCTTGTGATGGCGCTATTTTGATATATTCTTTTGAAAGTAAGTTATCTCTCTCAAATCATATATACTTTAAATTTGTAATAATTATCAACCTGTTATAATTTGATAACCGCCATGTATTAAAACAGATATTAACGAATTACGCGTTCTCGCCACCGTATAGATCGCTCAAACTTTCTGTAATAATTTTGTTGATATCTTCAATAATTACACTTAGACGTTGCTCTGCATCGAACAAGCGACGAATATTCAAGTTCAAGTTTAACACTTCAAATACTTTTTCCATTTGTTCCATTTCTTCTGGATTCGGCATATCTCCAGACATCATACGTTGTTGAACTTCCATTTGACGCGTACGGAAATCATCTAACATACGTTTGCTTTCTGGATCATTTTCAATCAGCTTCATTGCTGCTGTAATGTCTTCTACTTCTTTACTTTCGCGGATCGATTTCGATAGTTCGTTAGCTTTGTCATAAATATTCATTATTGTATCCCTGCTTTCTTTGATATCATTTTTATATTGTACCCAATCATTGGCGATTTGAACTTTTACTAGAGTAACTGATTTGTTAGCAGAAGTAAAATTAGACGAATCAAGCTTAGTGAATCCTAGTTATTATTCTGCTTGATCATACAATGTAATCAATTGATCAAAAGAAGTAATAATCACGTCTGAACCTTCCAACTCGGACGTATCTCCAAAGTCTGCATAATTACAGCCAATCACGACCTGACCGTTCTTTTTCCCTGCTTCTACGTCTGAAGAGCGGTCTCCCACCATCCATGCTTCGGTTATATGATGGTTGGTTAACAGTAATTGGACTAGATCGACTTTGGAAGCGGTATTGTATTCTCCTGCACTATACACACCCTCCATTAAAGGAGACAATTGATGAACTTCAGCCGCTCCTTTGACGTACCCTTCCAGACCATTACTTGCTACAAATAGACGTATACCTTGATCATGCAGATATTGCAATGTTTGGTTGACCTGTGGATACATCGCAGAGATTCCTGCTGCCATTTCATCTAGTTGTAGTTGCAATAACAGTTCATTTGCTCTTGCGACTGTGGGAGCACCTGCACCTGGAATCACACGTGCCCAGATATCTTCAAGCAACATGCCAAGACAGCTTAAAATGATCTCTTCCGGTGGTGTTTCTCCGTCATACAGACCTTCTTGCTTTAACATTTCAAACGTTTTGTGATAGGCAGGAATCAGTACGGTCTCTGTCTGAAAAAGAGTACCATCCATATCAAACATCATCGCTTGAGGCTTGCGTAACTTCGGTTGTTCATTCATTTCTGCGTAACTCCTATCTATGTATGATGGGCAGCATCACACTGCCCTTAAATCATGACGTATTGTATAGGTTATTCTGCATTAATATACAACTTTTTAATCGGAATCGTTTTCATCTTCTTCATCATCTGTAATCTCAGGAACAGGATAGATACGCACACGCATAATACGTAAACGCTCCGCTTCTGCCACTTCAAAAGTTACCCCATCAATTTCTACTTTACCGCCTGTTTCGGGAACACCTTCAAGCTCTTTAAACATCCATCCACCGATTGAATCGACTTCATCATCATCGATCTCAACACCGCTTAGTTCATTTACATCTTCAATCAACATTCGTCCATCGACCGAGATTGTATCTCCATCTCGCTCCATATCAGGGCGTTCATCTTCAAATTCGTCATACAATTCACCGACGATTTCTTCCAGAATTTCTTCTGCTGTTAATATTCCGGCTGTTCCACCATATTCATCGACAACCAGTGTTAACTGAGAATGGTTTTTTTGCATCATTTGTAATACATGACTAATTTCCATAGACTCAGGTACATTCAAAATAGGTCGTGCCAACGCAACCAGATCATACGGTTGGTTCACAGGCGATAATAATACATCTGTAATATGCACAAAACCGATAATACGGTCTTTATCTTCTACGGCTACAGGGTAACGTGAATGTTTGGTTTCATTGATAATCGCCAAATTTTCTTCTTTGGAAAAGTTCGTATACAAACAAGTCATATCTGTACGTGGCAACATGACTTCGCGTGCAAGTAAATCAGAGAACTCGAAAATATTGTTCATCAGTTCCATTTCGCCTTCATCAATCACACCGCTTTTGGCACTTTGATTCATCAAAATTCGAATCTCTTCTTCCGAGTGAGCTGCTTCTGCTTCATTGGCAGGCTCTATACCTACAGCACGTAACACAGCGTTAGCTGCTGCATTTAATACCCAGATAAACGGGAAGAATACACGATAAAAGAATAATAATGGTGCTGACAGCCATAACGATACTCCTTCTGTACGCTGAATAGCGAGCGACTTCGGAGCCAATTCACCGATAACAATATGTAGAAATGTAATTACAGCAAAACCGATAATGACAGAAATTGTGGTCACTAATGGAGATTCACCGAACCCTAACTTGTACATAATTGGTTCGACAAGTAATTCCGAGATCGCAGGCTCACCAATCCAACCGAGTCCAAGAGATGCCAGCGTAATCCCGAATTGGGTAGCTGATAAGTAAGCATCCAGCTTCTTGTTGACCTTAAGCGCGTATCCTGCAAGCTTGTTGCCTTCACTCTCTAATTGTGTCAAGCGAGAATGACGTACTTTCACAAGTGAAAATTCAGCAGCTACAAAAAAGCCGTTTAAAAATACGAGCAGTAAAACCAAAGCCAAATTCAATACTAAAGTTCCTATCTCAAACTCCGAATGGCCCAACCAGAACGCCCCATTTCTTCCATAGTTAATCAGCATTCTGCGTTATGCTGTTGTCATCTTTTTATGTCTGTAATCTGATAACGCAAAATGCTTATTGATTTACAAAATAGCTTTACGTGATTTGAAATCTGTATTTTTGTAATACATGTCTGCTACGAGCAAATTCGGTCCACAGCAAGCTGCCGCATCACAATGGCAATTCACTGTCTGATTCAGTGGATGATTGTTGGTCCATTCGCTAAATACATCATCAAGCTGGCTATGAGACACATTGCCAAACGCTGGAATAGCCGCAAAATCTGTAACAAATACATCCCCTGTAAACATATTAACGTTGACCCGATTACGTCCATCTGGATCATTACGAACAGTTACATTACGCTCACGATGCAGACGGTTAATCAACTTGCGATCTTCAGCATCAGAGTTACAAGCGAAGAATGGCAATGTTCCGAATAACATCCACATGTCTTGATCTCGATGATCTAACAAATCATGAATCGCTGTACGGAACTCAGCTAGTGAGACTACAGGCAAATTCGCTGCAAAATCGGCTGCATACATCGGGTGTACTTCATGACGTCTACAACCCATTTCTTTGATCAATCGATGAATCTCAGGTAATTTGTGATGGGTACGATAATTAATCATCGTTTCCGCCGAAATAAACATGCCTGCTTTGCTCAAAAGTTGAGAGTTTTCAATCATTTTATCGTACATTTTGACAGCAACTTCACGAGGAACAGGATGTCCACTGTTCGCAAAACCCACTTCATGAAAATCATCTACAGATGTATAGTTAAATGAAATATGCATCACATCTAAGTACGGTAATAATTTCTCATAACGCCCGATATCTAATGTTAAATTAGAATTAATCTGTGAACGAATACCACGCTCACGCGCATATTTAAGCAAAGGAACGATGACTTCATCCACCGTTTTTTTGCGGAAAGTCGGTTCACCACCGGTAATACTGATTGTCTGAAGATGTTCCACTTCATCTAATCGCTTCAACATCAAAGGCAAAGGAATCATATCCGGTTCACGCATCACCAGTGAATCTCCAACTGCACAATGCTCACAGCGCATATTGCATAGATTGGTAACTGTCATCTCCACGCTGGTTAGCGTATTGCGTCCAAATTTGCGAAGTGATAGCAAAGGGTCCCACGGATCGTAACTTGGGGATAACTCTTTAAGAGGCCATTCACTTCTTTGTATTACTGTCATTTGCTTTCACCTTATTTCATGTATTAACCTTAAATCATGTATTGCATAACGTTCTTTGACTCATTAAATATGCAAAATATGACGCAAGATCTCATTTATCATACCATAAACCATCGTTTTTCGGCAGACGCTAACGCTGCTCCCGGTGTCTGCAACTGCATTCGTAACAGATCGCGGATAAATTCAGGCAAGATATATTTCACTTCATGACTTTCACTAAGAGACATATAGCCGATGCCAAATGTGAACATATCCAGACAACCTACACTGTATTCTTGTTCATCTTTCAGCTCTTGATCCCCTAAGCGAATAGCTGTAATACGATCATAAGCAGGTCGGGATAGATCATACGAGATATCTATTCCATCTACACATAGACAACCAAGCACTTTCCCTCGGAATCCAAATCCCATAATCGTTTTGTGTGTAAATTCAGGCAAAAGCGATTGTTCTAACGCTAACTTGATATTTTTTCCTTGAAGCAACGTAATACATGGATTTACCGGAGATGGGCATAGACGATGAAGCAGACCTTCTGTGACTTCGCCTGCGGGCAGATCGGCTAACAGTTGACCTGCATTCACAATCGACAATTCTGCTCCTGTAAATTGACGTACAGCCTGTGCAAGCAAATTACCAAATGGAGACTCTTGTTCATAATGAATTTCAAGTGGCGCTTCTAACATCGCTACGGTACGATTCATTCGTTCTTCAGCACGTTGGCGATGAATCACAATCGCATTTTCTATCGACGCATCACGTTCCATATGTTCAGTGATCGGAATGAGTCCTCCATCCAGTAGATGAGCACGTGCTCCCTGTGTATCTTTTTTCCAGACCATTTCTCCGATATATTGACCGAACTTGCCTGCGGCTCCAAGTACTGTAGAACCAATCCAGAGCGGACGATCTAACACATGGTGGCTATGTCCTCCTAGAATCACATCAATCTCAGGCAACTGCTCAGCAAGCTTCTGATCGGTAGGTAAGCCCAGATGGGATAAGACAACCAGTAAATCCACTTCATCACGTAACTTTGCTACCCAGGGTGCTAGACTGGCTATTGGATCACTGACATTCCATCCTAGCAATTCGTAATAATCGCTATATTGCGCTGTAGCCCCGATCAGACCTATTTTCCATGTTCCTTTTTGAATAATCCGATGGGTCTCCATCCACACAGGTGGAACACCGCTCTCCATCTCTTCTACATTACTGCAAATAATCGGGCAGCTAATTCCTGCATACGCTTGATTAAGCAGTTCAGGCGTATAGGTCAGACCTTCATTGTTCCCGATCGTAATCGCATCATAACCGGTCATATTAATAATATCGATATTGGCTCCACCGGCAGACCCTTCTGTCTCAATCGACATACGATCCATATGATCACCGATATCCAATACCAATAGCTGCTCTTCACCCAAACGTTGCTTGCGTTCTGCGATGATCGCTGCAATCGCACCCATATTTTCAAAATGACTATGAATATCATTGGTGTGTAATAGTGTTAATGTATCTTCCACTTCATTTATGTTCATAAATAGTATGTCCTCCTGCATCCGTTCCCTTTGATTGGGGTTATATAATATACATATGAACTTATGATATATTAAAGAGATCGAAAAAGCACATGGAGGCGTTAAATATCATGCAACAATATACTGTTCGACTATTTGCAGGTCTTGCTGAGCGCGTTGGCCAATCGCAAGTTATTATAGAAACTCCATCCTCTGAAGAGCTCACAGTCGCTCAATTAAAAGAACTTTTGTCTAAACAATATCCAGAAGCAAAAATAATGATCGAAGCTGCCTTCGCTGCTGTTAACCAAGAGTACGCTTTAGCCGATAATAGGATTAAGCCTGTGGATGAAATTGCTTTGATTCCTCCTGTATCCGGTGGATCAGGAATAGACACTACTACTTCACAGACAACGGACGGTTTATATCTCATTACCAGTGAACGATTACAAGCTGAAGATGTGATCGCTAAAGTGATTGATCCTAATCATGGAGCAACGTTAACATTTATCGGAACCACTCGTGAAATGACAGGTGCGATGCAGACCGTTCATTTAGAATATGAAGCTTATATACCGATGGCACTTCATCAATTGCAAAAAATTGGAGATCATATTGCAACAACATGGACAGGAACACGTTGTGCGATCAGCCATCGTATAGGAACAGTAGGTATAGCGGAGACCAGTGTGATTATCGCTGTTTCTTCGGCTCATCGTAATGATGCTTACGAAGCTAGTCGATTTGCGATTGAACGTCTTAAAGAAACTGTACCTATTTGGAAAAAAGAGATCTGGGCAGATGGTTCAGAGTGGAAAGGTGTTCAAACAGGTCCTTGGAACCCCACCGAGCCAAAATCTTGAGCTAAATGAACTGATTTCAACATTGATCCTGCTTTTTTTTCCTGATATGATACATTTACAATTTGTTTAATAAACGGGGTGCCCACATTGAGAGTGCATGTTACCGATTTGAAGCCGGGAGATACGCTTCTTAGAGATACATTCAATACATTCGGCATTCATATTATGCAAAAGGGCCATACTCTTCAGCGGGAAGATATTGCTAAACTGCTACAGCATGGTGTGGATGATGTCGACATTGAAGAAGTTTTCTCAGAACCTGCCGATATTAGCCAATCTTTATCTAGCCATCCTCTTCAAGATGCAAAAGTTCAATTTAATAGCGCTCTACAAGGGTTTGAAGATTTATTTCTAAACGCAGCCGCTCGCGGAGAGTTCGATGGTAGTCAGGTAGATGCCAAATTACAACCTTTACTTACAGAGTTACAAGAACAAAAAGATGTCGTATCTGTACTACTTTTTCTAAACGATGATAACAACTATACGTATACTCATTCACTACAAGTAGGGATGCTCTCTTATTACCTTGCAACATGGATGGGATATACCGAACAAGAAGCGTATCAAGCAGGTAGAGCAGGTTATTTACATGATGTTGGCAAATCCAAAATACCTAGTCATATTTTGAATAAGCCCGGACGTTTGACTACAGAAGAATTTGAAGAAATGAAGCGTCATACGATTTATGGTCACGATATTATTATGCAGTCTACAGGTGACAAGATCAGTGCAATGGTAGCTTTACAACATCACGAGCGCACAGATGGCAAAGGATACCCTAACGGACTGAGTCTAGATGAGATACATCCGTTATCACGTATTACGGCTGTAGCGGATGTGTACAGCGCTATGACGACAGCCAGAGTCTATCAGACCAAGCAAGAGCTATTGCGTGTTCTAAAAGAATTGCATAGAATGAGCTTTGGTCAACTGCATGCGGAGACCACTCAGACATTTATCCGTAATATGCTACCTAACTTTATCGGCAAACAAGTATTGCTTAGTTCTGGAGAAGTCGGTCAGATTATTATGACCAATCCTTCTAACTTCTTCCGTCCACTTATCAAAACGGACAAAGGATTTACAGACCTGGCGATGCAATCGAATTTGGATATTGAAGAGATCTTTATGTAAGTGGTTACTAGGTAATTAATAGATTTCAATGTACATGAAATAGACAAACAGACGTAACTGGCGGCGATCTTTCGTTGTCAGTTATTTTTGTGGTTTGTGGGCACTACCTTATACTTAACAATATAAGAACCGCCACTCAGAATAGAAAGGAGTATTATCATATGGATTTTGTAACTGTCGACTTTGAGACTGCCAATTCTAGTCGATCCAGTGCATGTTCGATAGGGATTGTAGAAGTATCGCAAGGAAAAATCGTGTTTGAACAAGAATGGTTGATTAACCCTGATCAACATTTTGATCCGATGAATATCAGTATTCATAAAATTACGCCAGCGATGGTCAAAGGTCAGCCGACTTTTCAAGAATTGTGGCCGACACTGTTACCTTTTTTTGAAAATAAATCAATCGTGGCGCACAATGCTTCATTCGATATGAGTGTATTACGATATTGTCTGGATCATGCGCTACTGGATTATCCTGCTTTTGATTATTACTGCACGTATCTATTTAGCAAAAAAATACTATCACATCTGCCTTCTCATAAATTGAATGTGATCTCCAATCATTATGATATTACCTTTAACCACCATGATGCGTTAGAAGATGCACGTGCAACAGCTAATGTGTTGTTAAAGTTGTTAGAACAAGAACAGCATATCAGCCCTGCCGAACTTGCCAAAGCACATGGCTATCAGATTGGTCAGATGTATACAGGTGGGTATAGATCCTTCTCTGCTTCGTCTGCGAAAAGTAAAAAGAAATTCGGATTCCGTTCTAACTCAAGAAAATAAAGATAGTTTATTTCTCAGATACGAACTATGTACTTTACCTGTATAGATAAAGACTGCACAACAGTATATTATTTTGTCATTTCATAACTGGTACTGATTAAATGCTTCAAGTCTGTTGCCAAAATAGAACCGTCCAATATCACCGAGTTCCAATGGTCTTTATTCAGATGATAAGCAGGCACGATAGACTCATATTCTGCTCGCCATTGTTCGATCATACCAGGTTCACATTTCACATTGATCCAGATATGATCTTCTCTTTCAAAAATCCATGCGAATGTTTTTTTGTTATGTCGGTGTCGGATTAACGTCCAATTGGCATCTTTGAATGGATGATCTTCATATACATTGTTGTATGCCATACAATAATCTATTGCTTCTTGTTTGCTTTTCATAAGTGATCATTCCTTTAAATTTATAAAAAAGCGGGGCAGAATCGGGGCAATCCCCCTTTTCTGTCCCGCTTTTAATGTAAAATTCCTTGCTATAAAAGGAATTAACCGATAGAACCTTCCATCTCAAATTTAATGAGACGATTCATTTCTACTGCATATTCCATAGGCAATTCTCTTGTAAATGGCTCGATAAAGCCCATAACGATCATTTGCGTTGCTTCATCTTCGCTTAGACCACGACTCATCAAGTAGAAGAGTTGATCTTCAGATACTTTAGATACGGTCGCTTCATGCTCAAGAGTGATGTTATCGTTCTTGATCTCATTGTACGGAATTGTATCTGAAGTGGATTGGTTATCCAGAATCAGCGTATCACATTTGATATTGGATTTAGAACCTTCGGAGTTACGTCCGAATGATGCTAGACCACGATACGTTACTTTACCACCATGTTTGCTGATCGATTTAGACACAATTGTAGATGTTGTATCCGGTGCAAGGTGAATCATTTTTGCGCCAGCATCTTGATGTTGTGCTTTACCTGCAACAGCGATAGACAATACCATACCTTTAGCGCCGCGTCCTTTAAGAACAACCGCAGGATATTTCATTGTCAATTTGGAACCGATGTTACCATCTACCCATTCCATTGTTGCATTTTCTTCAGCAACTGCACGTTTGGTTACCAAGTTGTAGATGTTTGGAGCCCAGTTCTGAATCGTTGTATAACGTACACGAGCATCTTTTTTACATACGATCTCAACAACAGCACTATGCAATGAGTTCGTGCTGTAGATTGGCGCTGTACAGCCTTCTACATAGTGAACCATACTGCCTTCGTCTGCGATGATTAGCGTACGCTCAAATTGACCCATGTTCTCGGAGTTAATACGGAAGTATGCTTGTAAAGGCACTTCGCATTGTACACCCTTCGGTACATAGATAAAGCTTCCGCCTGACCATACTGCACTGTTCAATGCTGCAAATTTGTTATCTGTTGTAGGGATAACGGTAGCAAAGTATTCACGCAAAATTTCTGGATGTTCTTTCAAAGCTGTATCTGTATCCATAAAGATAACGCCTTGATCTTCCAATTCTTTTTGCATGCTGTGATATACAACTTCAGATTCGTACTGAGCGGATACACCAGCCAAGAATTTTTGCTCTGCTTCAGGAATACCTAATTTATCAAAAGTTTCTTTAATTTCTGTCGGTACTTCTTCCCAAGTCTTACCTTGTCCTTCAGATGCTTTAACATAGTACTGGATATCGTTGAAATCCAAGTCACTGATGTCGCCGCCCCAATCAGGCATAGGCATTTTTTCGAATTGTTCCAAAGCTTTCAAGCGGAATTCTAACATCCATTCCGGCTCATCTTTCATGCGAGAGATTTCCATTACGATCTCTTTGTTCAGTCCTTTACCGGATTGAAAAATAGACTTGTGATCATCACGGAAACCATATTTATATTCTTCCATTTCTGGTGCTGTTTTAGCCATTTGTGTAGCCTCCCCATCTAATTTGTGAAGATTTTAGTTGTCTTCTGTGGCAATTCCCTTGCGTAGGGCATTCCAGGCCAACGTAGCACACTTGATGCGAGCAGGGAATTTATTTACTCCAGATAGGGCTTCGATCTCTTCGTATTCTTCAAATTCCACATCTTCGCCCTTCATGAGAGCAGAGAAGCGGTCTGCAAGTTCAAGTGCTTCTTCATAAGTTCTGCCTTTTACAGCTTCTGTCATCATTGAAGCGGAAGCCATACTGATTGAACAACCGTCTCCAGAAAATTTGGCATCTTTCACTTTGTTATCTTCCACCAAAAGTTGTAGAGATATTCGGTCACCACAGGTTGGGTTGTTCAGTTCAACCGTCATCGCTCCGTCTTCAAAAGCACCGCGGTTACGTTGATTTTTGTAGTGATCCATAATCACACGGCGGTAGAGATCATCAAGTTTCATCGCCAAAATACTCCTTCGTCTGAACCAACGCATCGATCAAACGATCTACGTCTTGTTCATTATTATACAGGTAAAAGCTTGCGCGTGCCGTAGAACTTGCTCCAAGCCATCTCATTAATGGCTGACAGCAATGATGTCCAGCACGAATAGCTACCCCGAACGTATCAAGTACAGTTGCAAGATCATGAGGATGAACACCATCCAGATTGAACGTTACAATACCGACTTTACGCTTAGCAGGTCCATAAATCGTCAAACCTTCGATCTGAGACATACGTTCCATCGCATAATTCGCAAGATGCGCTTCATGCTTTTCGATTTCATCCATTCCAATTTCAGTCAGGAAATCAATCGCTGCTCCCAGTCCAACCGCTCCAGAGATAATCGGCGTACCGCCTTCAAATCTCCACGGAGCGTCTTTCCAGTCAGATTCGTACAATCCCACATCATTAATCATCTCACCACCGAATTCGATCGGTTCCATTTGAGCAAGCAATTGACGCTTACCATATAGAGCTCCAAATCCAGTAGGTCCACACATTTTATGACTGGAAAATGCGTAAAAATCACAATCCAGATCTTGTACATCGACTTTCATATGCGGTGTACTTTGTGCACCATCTACGACCATAATCGCACCATGACGGTGAGCAATCTCAGCAATTTCTTTGACTGGATTGACTACACCAAGCACGTTAGATACATAGACGACCGAGACAATCTTTGTTTTGCTGTTAATTACTTTTTCCACATCAGCCAGATCAATATTACCATCTGGTTGTAGCGGAATATATTGAAGTGTTGCTCCTGTTGCCTTGGCTAATTGTTGCCATGGAATCAGATTACTATGATGTTCCATCGGTGTAATCACGATTTCGTCCCCTGGTTGTAGACGAGGACGACCATAAGAAGAAGCCACTAGATTGAGTGCTGTTGTTGTACCACGCGTAAAGATAATTTCTTCACTGCGTCCTGCATTAATAAAGCGAGCAATCTTTTCACGAGCACCTTCATAAGCGTCAGTCGCCCGTGTTCCCAGTGTATGAACGCCGCGGTGTACATTGGAGTTATCGTGCTCATAATAATGATTGAGCGCATCCAGTACAACCTGTGGCTTCTGAGAGGTTGCTGCATTATCTAGATAGACAAGCGGATGTCCGTTTACTTCCTGATGTAAAATCGGAAACTGCTCGCGGATAGCTGGGTTCACTGACCTAGCTTCCTTTCAACCAGTTCCTGTAAACGAGTCTGCAAACGTTCCAAAGGAATATCCGATACGACTGGAGCCAGGAAACCGTAGATAATCAGTCGCTCTGCTTCTGGACGAGTAATACCACGCGACATCAAGTAATGAACTTGTTCAGGGTTAACCTGACCTACAGATGCTGCGTGTCCTGCCATAACATCATCTTCGTCGATCAAAAGAATCGGGTTCGCGTCACCGCGAGCTTTTGGACTCAACATCAATACTTTTTCAGTCTGCTCACCATTCGAACGAGTTGCACCATGTTCGATTTTGGTAATACCATTAATGATAGCATTCGCAGATTCGCGCATGACAGCACGAGTGATCATTTGGCTTGTTGTATCTTTACCAAAATGAACTGCTTTGGTTGTATAGTTCAAACGTTGAGAACCAGAACCTACAGCAATGATTTTGGCATCAGATGTTGAACCATTTCCTTTAAGCACTGTTGCTGTATCTGTAACTGTATTGCCATCGTTCATTTCACCGATGATCCATTCAATAGAAGCATCGTTTTCAGTGATTGCGCGACGGTAACTCATATCTGTCGTACTGCCACCGAATTGGTGAACTGTTGCATAGCGAACTTTAGCGCCTGCTTTAGCAACAATTTCAACTACACCGTTATGGACACGAACATCGTCTCCTGCGGAAATATAGTTATCTACATACGTTACAGAACTGTTCGTATCAGCGACAACTAGAATACGAGGTGCAAAAGTAGCACCAGCATTTTCAGTTAAAAAGATCGCTTGTACAGGAATATTAACTTCTACGTTTTTAGGAACGTACAAGAATGCTCCACCATTCCACATCGCTGCATTAAGAGCTGTTAATTGATGCTCGTCAGGTGCAACGACTGTTGTTAGATAAGGCTTCACCAACTCTTCGTGTTCACGAGCAGCTGTTTCCAAATCTGTAAAAATAACACCTTGTGCTTTCAATTCATCAGATAGACTAGAGAAAATCGCCCCTGAATCTTTTTGTACAATTAGGTTATCGGATTCATTGCCTTCAACCAGTGCACTGATCAATGTAGGCAACTCTTCTAATGTTGATACTTTAACAGGTGCCTGATAAGTTCCATAATCCGAAAGATCCCATTTGTCGATCTTGGTTTTTTCCGGCTTAGGAAGTTCAAGTTTGGAAGCAAGTTCAAGTGCTTTCAAACGGTTCTCAGTCAACCATGCTGGTTCGTTCTTTTGTTGAGATAATGATTTAAGAGCTTCCAGATTTAATGGAAGTATCGTTTGCAATGTCATGTTATTAGCTCCTCCTTCCGTACAGTGTTTTACGCTTCTTGACCTACAGTTTCGTCTGTAATACCAAGTTCTTCTTTAACCCAATCGTAACCTTCTGCTTCAAGACGAGCAGCTAATTCAGGGCCACCGGACTTCACGATACGACCTTGCATCATTACGTGTACATAGTCAGGAGTAATATAATCAAGTAGACGTTGATAGTGAGTAATGATTAAGAATCCACGATCTTCATTACGCATTTTGTTTACGCCGTTTGCTACAATTTTAAGAGCATCAATATCAAGACCAGAGTCAATTTCATCTAGGATAACTAATTTTGGCTCAAGCAATAACATTTGCAAAATTTCGTTACGTTTTTTCTCACCACCGGAGAAACCTTCGTTCAAGTAACGGTGTGCGAATTCAGCATTCATGTCTAGCTCTTTCATGCTTCCTTCCATTTGACGGATAAATTTGATCAATGAAATCTCTTTACCTTCTTCACGACGTGCATTGATCGCACTACGCAAAAAGTCAGAGTTTGTTACGCCTGTGATTTCACTTGGATATTGCATCGCCAAGAACAGACCTGCACGAGCACGCTCATCTACTTCCATTTCCAACACATCTTCACCATCTAAAGTGACTGTTCCTTCAGTTACTTCATATTTAGGATGTCCCATCAAAGCAGATGCTAGTGTACTTTTACCTGTACCGTTAGGTCCCATGATTGCGTGGATTTCTCCACCTTTCATTGAAAGGTTAATCCCTTTAAGGATTTCCTTATTGTCGATTGTTGCTTTCAAACCTTCAATGACGAAATTCGTTGCCATAATAGTTTTGACCTCCAGTGAAATAAGTAGTTTGGTTGGATCTATATCTGTCAACAGAGAGTATAGTGACACAACTTCTCTGATGTACGAAACATAAAAAGACATTTAGATAAAGTCTAAGAATAAATCTCTCTTAGAACCATTCTAAACTGATTCTCAACGATTCTCAAGTTATTTTATAATAAATTTGAAGTAGTCGCAATGAAACGCGTAATCTTACACCATGCAAAAAAGACCTGACCGATCACTCAGTCAAGCCTTGTAGAATGTCCCGCCTGTTGCAAAGCTTGCAAAATGACAGTTCTCATTCGCTCAAACTCCGCAGCGTCCAGCACCGGCGTCAATTCGCTCGTCACCAGACCACTTGGTATAGAAATCCATGATTTGCAGCCCAGGTACTGGTCCTGCACAGGGATCTCTATCGGTCGTTCAAGTATATATACCCGCACAATCAGTAAATGAAGCGGACTTTTTCTTTTCCAATGCAAACGTTCTTCGGCAAACGTATCTGTCCAGATATGCTGGTCCAGTAAAGCATCTAGCTGGTCTTGCTCGAATATTTCCAAATCATCGGTCACTTCTGCATACAGACGAATACCAGCTGATCTCGTATCAGGAGACCAGCCGTTAAGTGATTCGTCTACCAAATGATTATATTGAGATTTGAGCAATTCACGACGTTGGTGCTCATAAGTTGGATATAAGTAAAAGGAATGATCTTTCAATTCAAAGTGACGTGTTTCTTCAACAATGCCACCTTTGCGCATCAAAAGTATCTGTGTTCCTTGCTCCAACGCCTGAATAACCGAAGCCCATTCTTTTAAAGCCAATACTGATTCCGCCATCCATCGTCGCCCTCACTTTCTGTAACGGTTTGTTATCACCTATTATATCGCAGATGTGAAGGACTTCAATGTAGCAGGGTGACACTTATGCAGTACATCTGAGATGGGATTAGTTACCCAAGAAAGAACGAAGCATCCACATGTGTTTTTCAAGATCTGCTTTGAATGCAATCAACATATCTGCTGTTGGTTGATCATCAGCCTCTTCTGCCAATTCAATTGTTTCTTGGAATTGCTCATTCACTGTAGCGAAGTCTTCGATCAATGTTTGTACCATTGTACGCGCATCTTCTGTTCCGTTCGCTTCTTGAATAGTAGCTAGTTCCAAATATTCTTTTAACGTTGCAGCTGGTGAACCTTTAAGAGTCAATAGACGCTCAGCGATTTCATCCATTTTCAACGTTACTTCGTTGTACAATTCTTCGAATTTGATATGCAATGTATAGAAGTTTTCACCTTTTACATACCAGTGGAAATTATGAATTTTTACATATAATACATTCAGGTTAGCAACCTGTAAATTTAGAAGTTCTTCAACTTTTTTAGTTTGACCTTTGTTAGTTGTATTCGTCATGATTAGTTATCCCTCTTTCTTCATTTAGGTTTAAGTATGGAGACTTTCTATCCTCAGCCTCGTCTGTTTACAAATTACCCTTGTATTTCATCTACGAAACAAATAGATATTGAAAAAAGACTGTGCAAATCCTTTCTTTTCCGATATCCTATATTTTAACGTTTACTATTTAAGTGTTGGTTATGAATAAGATGTATGTTTGACGATATATAGGACAAGGAGTGTTTCTTTATATGAATCCATCATTTTCAACTTCGGATGAGAATCCAGTTAAAGCGCCATTTGAACCTCTATTATCATTGCGTTGGGATAACGATAAATTACTAATGCTTGATCAACGGTTATTGCCGGATGAAATTATAATGCTTGAATTGTTTACGTCCGAGCAAGTCTTTGAATCTATTCGCTCAATGAAAGTACGCGGAGCACCTGCTATAGGTATCTCTGCGGCGTATGGCGTTGTTCTAGGCTCATGGGAATATAAAGGCGAAGATGCAGACCACTGGCTCAAACATGTGCTCAAAACGGCTGCTTATCTGGCTGAGTCTCGTCCAACTGCTGTTAACTTGTTCTGGGCTTTAGATCGTATGAACAAAAAAGCTCATCAATTAGCAGAACAAGCTGGTACAACTGCTGATCGTAATGCAGGTCTTTTAGAAGAAGCAATAGCTATTCATGTGGAAGATGAAGAAGTATGCCGGATGATTGGTGAACATGCCCTTCCTTTATTTAGCGATGGTATGGGTGTATTGACGCACTGTAATGCAGGTGGACTGGCTACTGCCAAATACGGTACAGCACTTGCTCCTATGTATCTTGCTCATGAAAAAGGAATCAACTTAAAAGTCTATGCCGATGAGACTCGTCCTGTGCTTCAAGGTGCTCGTCTAACAGCATTTGAATTGCAACAAGCAGGTATTGATGTTACGCTTCTCTGTGACAATATGGCAGGTATGGTGATGTCTAAAGGTTGGATTCAAGCGGTTATCGTAGGTGCAGACCGTGTGGCTGCTAATGGTGATGTAGCGAATAAGATCGGTACGTATAGTGTTGCTGTTTTGGCAAAAGCACACAATATTCCATTCTATGTAGCTTGCCCTTTATCTACTATTGATCTATCAACTGCCAGCGGTGCTGAAATTCCGATTGAAGAACGTTCTGCGGAAGAAGTAACTGAAGGATTTGGCAAGCGTACTGCTCCACAAGATATCAAAGTGTTTAACCCGGCATTTGATGTAACACCTAACGAATACGTAACTGCAATTATCACTGAAAAAGGTATTGTTTATCCTTCGTATGAAGAAGGTCTAAGAAATATATTTGAAGTGTAATCCATACTCATATTATGTCCGTATAATGTGATATCTGCTTTGCATCACGTATGATTTTGTTGAGCCGACCGGGTCCGATAGGATACCGGTCTTTTTGCCCCGAAATACAATATATTTTTGTAACATATTTCGACAACCCATCCGATAAAAGGTATAGATAAGGCTTACATTTCTATGGTTCATATGTGTTTGCTTGTTGATACAATAATAATAGGTTCCGAAGTATTTACACATGATATGCTTCATTTTAAAAATGCTAGGTTATAATGAATTGTAAAAAAATTTTAATATTCTGATAGGATAAGTGAGATGGGAGAATCATGGATAAAAAGCCAACTAACGACGAAGCCGAATTTTTATTTAACGTTGACCTGATGATCTCTGGTCGAAACAACGCTGTTGCTCTTCAAAAACTGCTTGAAATTCTCAATAATCACGAAGAATTGGCGGATTTTAGAGTTGTTTCTGGCATCAAACTTGGACAAAAGATTGAAAGTTCTTTGAAAGATAAAACCAAACAACAAACGCCTTTAGATATCTCAAGTATATCTGAAAGCAAACAATCGATTACAGCTCAAACTGCATCACTGGTCAAAAAACTTGAAAAACAAAAACAAGAAGTGAAATCAGCGGCTATCTTGCATGAAAAAATTGAAAACGATATGAACAGCTGGTTAGCTCTTTACATCAAAGATAATACATTGGTACGTTTAACGATTAACAATCGTGGTGATCGTTTCTCGATACCTTGTCGTATCTTAAATTTTGATAATGAAAATCAAACGATTAGTGTATATCATGTAGATGAAAAACAAGTGTATACTTTCAAATTGAATGAGATTGATGATTTTCAACATACTTAAATCGTTTTCTTGCACATGTATTCTTTTAGTAAAGACAATGATCAAAAAAAAGCGTTTTTCTCTTTTACAGAGAAGAACGCTTTTTTTGATTACTTTATGATTTGATTATCTTACGATTAGAAATAATGATTAGAAGCAAATGCTAGTATCTATACTTTTTACGCACGTTTGCCGTATTTGGCACCGACTAACGCTAGCATTAACCAACCAGCGATAAAGCATAATCCACCTATAGGTGTAATCGCTCCTAACACTTTGATTCCAGTGATACTCAATACATATAGACTGCCTGAGAAAATAATAACACCGACCGTAAACAATCGACCTGCCCAGCGTAATAGACTCGATTCACCAATCACTCCTGCTAAAATAGCAACCATAATAATCGCTAATGTATGTACAAAGTGATATTCTACCCCTGTTTTGAATGTCTGCATTAATTGTGCACCAATAATAGGTTCTAATAAATGAGCACCAAAAGCGCCGATCCCTACTCCAATCATTCCTAGAATAGAGCCGATAATTAAATATGTGCGTTGCATGAATATGCCTCCTGCTAATCTGTTTATTTTGATTATACCTTACTCAAATACTTGCATTTGTGAGGAAATTATGAAAAAGTAACGGTACATACATATACTGTAAAGGAGATTACATTTATGGACCCTTATGATCCAAAACGCAATTCATCATTTCCTAACCTGAAAAAAGATACGGATTCTGATCCAGCTCCAGACAATGAATTTAGAGATCCATTAGTATCAGAGCCTGTTAGAGAAGATTATGCTTCACCTACCGCTCCACCGCACTATACTGATTATAACCAGTATACCGTGAATGATCCATATGCGTTGCCACCCGGTCAAAAATGGCCGCATTCTAAATTAGGCGTAGCTTCTTTTGTGATTGGACTATCTACGATTGTGATCAATATTATTTTGGTGGTTATTGCTGTCATTATGGTTGCTTCTGCTGTTGGAAGTACAGGGACTTCTTTGGAAATGTTAGATGAAGAAAATATTACCGCATGGATGTCTGGCATGTTAGGCGGACTGGTTGTACTTATTTTGATCTGGGGATTTATGATCTTTGCTAACTTTACCGGGCTTGTATTAGGTATTGTTGGTTGTTGCATCAAGCAACGTCGCAAAATTTTTGCAATTCTTGGCGTGGTGTTAAATGCTCTTCCAGCCGCATTCCTATTACTTTCTTTGCTTCTTGGTATCTTTTCAGAAGGCAATTATTAAAAGCGATGTGTGATTAGAGTAAGTGATCAGTAATATTAGTAGCAGGTAGTAACTTCTATTCTTGTGGATAGCAGTCACTATCTGCTTTTTTGTATACTGTGAATCATGATATACTATTAGAATGTATGCTTATAGGTATATAGAATAATTGGATTCGATTGAAAGACAGGAGATTATTATGACATCTATTCGTATGTTTGTAGATAGTACTTGCGATTTGCCGAAAACATGGTTACAGGAAAATCAGATCGGTGTCGTACCTTTATATGTGAATTTTAATGATGAAGTATACAGAGATGGTATAGATATCACCCCAGCCGAATTGTATGAAAAAGTAAAACAGACCGGACAAACACCCAAAACGTCTGCACCTTCCCCGGCTGATTTTATTCAAGCGTTTCAGCCTGTTATTGACAATGGTGACACGATTATTTATATTAGTCTGTCCTCTGCGCTCTCTTCTACGTATGCGAATGCACATCTTGCCGCAAATACATTTCCCGCAGGTGCGGTCACTATCGTCGATTCTTTAAATTTATCCAGCTCGATCGGCTTATTAGTTATGAAAGCTGTTCAAGCGATCCATCAACAGCAATCGGTTACAGAGATTGTACAGTTACTTGAATCAATGCGTTCACAAATAGAGACCGAGTTCGCTATTGACTCTTTAGAGTATTTGTACAAAGGTGGACGCTGTTCTGGAATGCAAAACCTGATTGGTAGCTTGCTCAAAATTCGTCCGGTTATTCAAGTGACTACACAGGGTACACTTGTGCCGGCTTATAAAATACGAGGCAAGCGTGAAAAAGCAGTCGAACAACTTCTTCGCAATACACTGGCTCATCGACATGCTATCGATCAAGATGTTATTTTTGTAGTTCACTCATTTGCAGAAGCAGAAGCAAGACATATGCAAGCTGTATTGCGTGAACAAACCGATGCTCGCCAAGTTATGATTACTGAAGCTGGCTGCGTTATTTCCAGTCATTGTGGCCCTCAGACTATCGCTATTATGTATGCTAGAAAAATGGATTGATCCAGTACTAGACGCTAACTATTCATTAGTTATATGCAAAAAACCTGTTAAGAAGCATCGTTGATGGTATGCCTCTTAACAGGTTTCTTTATATTTAATTCAGTTGTAATGGAATACTAAAATAGAATGTAGATCCATGATGTTCTTGACTTTCGACTCCAATCGTTCCATTCATCAGCTCGATCAGATTTTTGCAAATAAACAATCCTAGTCCTGTTCCTCCATAACGACGATTCATAACCGGATGTACCTGCGAGAATGAATGAAATAATTCATTTAATTTATCTGCTGGTATGCCTATGCCTGTATCTGTAATGCGGAAGTGCAACATCATTCCATCATCTTGCGACATATAAGAAATGCCAGCGCTAATCCGAATATTTCCTTTTTCTGTAAACTTAATCGCATTACCGATAATATTGACCAGTACCTGCTTAATGCGAGGCATATCGCCGCGAGCGAGTTTGGGAACTTCCTGCTCTATATTTTTTTCAAATCGTAGATGTTTACTTTGAGCTGTAGGCAAAAACCATTGATAGACTTCATTGATTAACTCATGAAGATCAAACACATTTTGTTCCAGTTCTACATTTCCATTTTCCAGTCGATGCACATCCATAATATCATTAATAATCTGCATCAATTCGTTACCACTCTGGCGAATAATATGAATATAACTAGCTTGTTCTTCATTGAGGTCAAGATCAAGCATCAATTCAGCCATACCGACAATCCCGTTCATCGGTGTACGAATCTCATGGCTCATCATCGAAATAAATTGTGACTTCGCATAAGCAACCCGCTCTGCCGATTCTTTTGCTTCGATAATTGCTTTCTCATTCGTGCGATCGCTAAACACAACCACTACACCTATAATCTGATCTCGATCTCGCAACGCATTGGTCTGATAAGAAGCAAAAAAGCTAGAACCATCGCGGCGAAAAAACACATCTTCTGTTACCCGTCTTGAAATGCTGTCTTGCATCGTTAACTCTACTGGATGATGGGCAAGAGCATACGGCTCTCCATCTGCTCTGGTATGCATTAACACATCGTGTACAGGCGATCCTATAAATTCTTCTTTGGACACGCCTAACATAGAAGATGCTGCTGCATTCAAAAAGATACCATTACCTTCAGTATCTACTCCATAAATGCCCTCTGAGACAGAACTCAAAATTAAATTGTACTCATCACTGATCTTTTTAATCTGTTCGACATACTTTTTGCTTTCTGTAATATCTGTCGCTATTCCGAATACACCTGTAATCTCGCCACTTACGATAATAGGTACATTTGTAATATTCACTTCTATTTGATGACCGGTATGATGTACTAAAGTCGTCTCGTAATTTTGTGGTAATCCCATTTTGGCTTTGTTGAAATGATCTAATGCTTGCTCACGTAGATCAGAATGAATCAACTCGGCAAAGTAGATATTTTTTAGTTCTGTGCGATCATATCCACTTTGAATTTCGGCAACAGGATTAAGATTAAATAAACGACCTTGTAGATCAAATGTATAGACACCCGAAGGATTGTATTCGACAAGTGATTTGTAACGCTGTTCGCTTTCTTGTAGACGCTGTTCAGCTAATTTCCGATCGGTTACATCTCTGGATACAGCGATCACTGTGCCCTTGATTCCTTCAACCTGACTAGGGGTATACGTTGCTGTACTCTCTAACCAGATATAATGACCTGCTTTGTGTTGAAAACGATAATGTACCGTCTGTTGCTCGTTGTGCTCTGTGACCGTTGTAATCCCGTTGATATAATCACGTACATTTTGAAAATCTTCAGGATGATAAAAAAGATAAGCACTTTTGCCGATCAGTTCTTCGCCTGTATAACCAAGCAACTTTTTCACAGAAGCAGATGTATATACAAAACTCAAATGTTCATCTGCGGTATGCGAAGAAATCAAGTCCAATGTATTATTGGACAGCATACGATATTGCCGTTCACTTTCACGAATCAGATCTTCCATCAGACGACTTTCTGTTATGTCTTGAATAGTACCTACGATTTGGCGTGTACCATCTTGATCATCGGTCACCAGAGTTCCCTGAATATTCACTGTTTTGATCTGATTAGTGCGATCGACCAGTCTACATTCGATATTGATATGTTCTTGAGCGACCGATTGCCGAAAAGCAGTCCGTACTTTATCACGATCATCATAATGTACCATTGCCAAAAAATGACGATATAACAATTTAGCAGATGGAGATTCCAACCCTAAAATAGCCAGAAATTGCTCTGAACAGATTAATTCCTGTGTGTCCAAATTCCAATCCCAGTATCCAAAGCCTGCGATACTTTGTGCCAGTGCTAACCGTTCTTCGCTTTTGCGAAGTTCTTCTTCCGATTGCTTACGGGCAGTAATATCGCGTCCTATCCCCATATATTGACATATTTCTCCATGCTCATCTGTAATCGCTTTGACTGTAAGTTCGATCCATTTATACGTTTTGTCTTTGCATATACAACGAATCTCAACCGCTTTGCGAGATTGAAATGGAGGTTCTAACTGCAAAATATCTTCTGGATAGATTAAATCGGTAGATAAGGTTTGTATTAATTCTGAAGGTAAATACCCTAGAATCTTTTCTACAGAGGGCGAAATGTATGTAATTCTACCTTCTGCATCCGAGCAAGTAATCAAATCATCTGCATTTTCAGAAATTAAACGATACATTCGTTCAGCTTCTTTAAACTTTTGTTCGATATTGTTGCGTGAAGTGATGTCTTTGGCAATTCCGTAAATGCCTACAATTTCTTTCTGAATTACGATCGGTGTATATGTAACATCTAGATCAATCAAATGCCCTTCTCGATGGTAAATTTGAGTCTGAAATTGAACAGATTTGCCCTCCAATACTTCTGCAACATATGGAGAACGTATATCAGTACGTTCTTCTCCAAAAATTCTATTGTTATCAACATGTTCTAGCATATCTATGGTATAACCTGAAATCTTCTCTACACCTGGATTGATATAAATGTAATTTCCCTTTTTGTCCATAACGTATATCGCATCAGGGTGGTATTCAAAAAGAGATCGGTACGCACCACTTTCAGATATCAGGTTTTGAAGAATTTCATGTTCATGATTGTCCAATGGTCTATCCCTCTCAATCTTTCTTATGCCCTTAATGTAAAGCAATGATGAACTGTTTGGACTGGTGATGATGGTCTACTTTACTATTAACCTATATTGGTCATGATCCTTTCAAATGTAGCGCAAAAAATTCACTTACAATTTCAAGTACATCATTTCGAGTCATAAAAGTAGTCGAAGAATGACCGACACCTTCCAAAATATATAGATCCACTTCCGCAGACATCGCTGCTAACGCATCATACAAAAACTGACTTTGACGTAGCGGTACCACTTGATCTTGATCTCCATGCATAATCAAAAACGGCGGTACTTGAGCAGGAATATGAGAAGAAAGATGATGAATCGGATTGGATTGATCTGCTGTGTCTATTTTATGTCGTAAAGGTCCACCCATCAGTAACGAGATTACAGGCAATTCGTATTCACTCTGGAAATCTGCCTGAATATCAACCGGACCTGCAAAATCGACTACCGCTTTGACACTACTGGAATAACCTTGCCATTGTCCTTGTTGATCCCATTCGGATTGGTCTCCAGTTACACCTACTAATGCAGATAAATGAGCACCTGCGGAGTGTCCCCAGATGCCGATATGTTCTGGATCGATATGATAATCAAGCGCATGAGCACGTAAAAAACGAATCGCTGTTTTGATATCTTCTAATTGTGCAGGAAAAGGCGCTTTGTTGACTGTTCGGTATTCTACACAAGCGATCACATATCCTTGACGGGCTAATTTGGAAAGAGCAGGAATATGTTTGTAAGGATCGATATCTACCCAAGCTCCACCGACCACCCAGACGATTAACGGCAACGGTAAATGAGAAACCGGACGCAAGATATTCATTTTTAATGATTGTCCATTTGCAAAACGAGCAAATTGAACGTCTGGAATCAACTGAACAAAATAACCGTCCTCGGTCTGATGAGCTAAATGTTTGATTTCTGGCACAATGTTTCCTCCTTGAAAATGATATTGTATAATTTAGACAACAGAACCATTTCTTTATATAGCAATAGAGCCAAACTCGAAAGTGGGGAGACGAGAGATTGATTACAGTGACAGGGATACATCTGCCTGATTTATTATCGTTAGAAGATATGGATATGTTACGTAGTAAAGTATCATCTGCAAGAAAAGAAGCTTCTTTGAAATTTGTTAGACAGCAAGATGCTCAGCGTGGATTAATAGGAGAACTGCTTATTTTATATAGATTACGTACCCATTATCATTTGCAAGATGATCAGATTCAGTTAGACAAAAATAAGTATGGCAAGCCTTACTTACGCAACTATCCCCATATTCATTTTAATGTATCCCATGCAGGTAACTGGATTGTATGTGTTGATGGTGATGTTCCCGTAGGTATTGATATTGAACAGGTACGTCCAATAGATTTTGGAATAGCCAAGCGATTCTATACTCCTGATGAATATCAATTGGTATTGAACGCACCGGAAGATCGACAGCTACAGACTTTTTATGAATTATGGACATTAAAAGAAAGCTACATCAAATTTGTAGGCAAAGGGCTTTCTATTCCGTTAGATTCATTCTCTATTTTGCAAGATGATATCCAAAACTATCAAGTGACTTCTACGAAACCAATCGACACCCCAAGTTTTTTCCGTCATATTTCTATCGATTCACAGTACAAATTAGCCGTCTGTGCAGCAGAACCGTTAGGTCCTCTTCCGCTCGTGATGCTAGATTGGACTGAACTAATTCCGTAATTTTATACATATGGGAGCATTTAGTTCAAATTTAAGTTTATTTTTATGCAATTTGTATAACTATGTATTATACACTTCTATAATCATAACATCTAATTCCTATGATTTAAAAGGATCTTTGTGATATATCCTCTATAACAAAGGTCTTTTTTGTGTTTTCTATATGTAATCATTTACACTTATATTTACGTATTTATTCTTATATTGTCACTTTATGTAAAAATGATTACGCTGTATAGGTGGTTAGAAAAAAGTACCCGGGCTTTCTTTTTAACCTCATCTGCTTATTCACTTGTCGCGCTTACTATTGTCTTGCTTATGATATGGATACGATTGTATATACTCAAGGAGGAATAAGATGTATGCATAAAAAATGGAGTATAGGATTAGCTACATTATTAATGTTCTCATCAATAGCAGTCTGGAATCCTTCGGTACAAGCGGCTACAGATATAGGCAAAGAAACATTAGGAACTAAAAATGGCTGGGCAGCTTATTCTGGTGGAACTACAGGCGGTGCCAAAGCAACCACTGCGAATATATTCACTGTAACTAATCGCAAACAGTTAGTAGATGCGCTTGGAAGTGCTACTAATACTACTCCTAAAATCATTTATGTAAGCGGTACAATTAATATCAATGTAGATGATAATAACCAACCACTCGGTGCCAATGATTATAAAGACGCTGGCTATGATTTTAATGCTTATCTCAAAGCTTATGATCCGGCAACATGGGGAATGTCTAAAGTTCCTTCCGGTACACAGGAAGACGCTCGTAAAGCTTCGCAAAAAAATCAAGCTAGCCGAATAAGTATTACTATCCCTTCCAACACTACGATTGTAGGTAAAGGTACCAATGCTATCATCAATGGTGTTAATTTTCAGGTGAAAAGCGGTACAGACAATATTATTATTCGTAATATTGAATTTCAAGATGCTTATGATTATTTTCCATCATGGGACCCTACAGATGGCAGTACAGGCAATTGGAATTCTGAATACGATAGTATCACGATCAAAGGGGCTACTCATTTATGGATAGATCATTGTACATTTGACGATGGTGCTCATCCTGATAGTGGCAATGGAGAATATTATGGTCGTGAATATCAACATCATGATGGTGCTGTAGATATGAGTAATGGTGCTGATCTATTAACTCTGTCTTATAACTATTTCCATGATCATGACAAAACTACGATTATCGGTTCAAGTGATAGTACAACCAGTGATGAAGGTAAATTACGTGCTACTTTGCATCATAATTATTATAAAAATACAGTTCAACGTACCCCTCGCGTACGCTATGGACAAATTCATGTGTATAACAATTATTATCAAGGCAGTACTACAGGCGCTTATGCTACCCTGTATATCTGGGGTATTGGCAAATCTTCCAAAATCTACGCTCAAAATAATGTGATTGATGTAACAGGCCTAACCGCAGATCAAGTCGCAAGTCCGCTTAAAGGCACCGCACTGTATGATACAGGCACTTTACTAAATGGAGTCGCTATTAATGTTGCTACCAGTGCAGGTCTGAGTACAGATGTAGGTTGGACGCCTACGTTGTATGATGCAATTGCTACTTCTACGACTGTCAAGGCTACTGTGACTGCTCAAGCAGGCGCTGGTAAACTCTAATCTAAGTTGTACCTATCAAATAAGCCGTAGGATTCTCTTAATGATTAGAGAGTCCTACGGCTATTTATGATTTCATGTGAATAATCTGAATTATGCTATACATTTGATGATTTATTGAGAACGAATAGCAGTCATCGTTGTATGCCAGTACTCTAACTGGGCTTTGACTTGCTCATCTTGCGCCACCTTCTGCATTCGCTCTACCACATTACGTAATGTATCATATTGACTGGCTACCCACGGTTTGGTTTGAAGCAGTTCGCACCAGAAAGCGATCAGACGATCTGTTCGTACTGAATCAGTCTGAGCTAACTGTTCCCATAACTGTTGATCGATAATCAGCATAATTTCTATCCATTCATTAGGATGATCTAGCTTTTCTAATTGATCGAAGATTATCAATCGGTCTTCGACCGTTTTGCGTAGCTGACGATCTACGACACGCCGTTTTAATTCACGCGATTGCTCCAATACAGATACAGGCTGAATACTTTGCTTGAGCACAGTGAGCATCATTTGCAAGGCTACTTCTTCTTCACCACGCATCGTATAGAGCATTTGCGACGCGCGCTCTAAGCTGGCTATATTGTGACTTCGATTGTATTTGAGCAATAGATTACGAATAATTGTTGCTTTACGAGTTAGTTCTTTTAACGCTGGCATTAATGTAGGATGCTGATCTACTATCGCTTGTAAGCCTGTTACATTTTGCGTCAAATACGTTAATCGTTGCTCCATCGCTTCTTTGTGTTCGTACCAGATATGGAATGCCCGAATATCGGCTTTGATATGATTATCGATAAAGTTCTGAATACTATTTTGTAAAATATCATAGATTTCCATACCATAAAAGTGGGCGCTGGCTTGCTGAATATCATTACGTCTCCAAGATGACGGGCAAGAATCTACATAGTCTTGCAACTGTTCAATCAGACCCTCTAATGTAACAACTACAGCGATCACTTTGGGAGAATGTACAGGTGCTTGCTGATAGCGAATCGTAATGAGACGCTTATGCGATTCTTGAAATGAGAAATGAGCTGCTAGCACTTCTTCGATAGGAATAGAATACTCTCCATATTGAAAATCGCGATTGTATCCGCTTGCCCAGAATATACCCTGCTCCAAATCATATCCATGTAGCATAATATCATGAGAATAATGCTCTTCTTGATAAAAAGCAGTATGGGACAAATAAAATTCATCAATAAACATCACCAGATACTTTTCTTCATTAATAAGCTGTATCCATGTATGAATCAATTGCTCTGCATTCAGATCTGCACAATCGGTCTCATTCGTCTCCAACCAGGGATAGTCGCTAAAGTCATGTGGATGGTAAAAATCAACCCACTGGTAATTAGGAGAACTCAACTGGATAAATTGATGATACACCCACGGCAAACACTCTTCATGAGTCATAATAACAGATAGAGCATACCCCAAGTACTGATATCCTTTAACAAAAGGTTTGGCTAAAGGCAAGATTTTCTGCGAATCAGACGGAATAGGTTGACGGACTAACGATGCTTCGTAATGAGTATAGGAATACGTACTAGAATTCATCATGGCACCGCCGTCCATTCTGTAGAAGGTACGATATTTTGCTGTCGCAGTAACAAATCTTCAGGATCGCCTTGCTCACGAATCAAATACGATTTGCCTTTATAATACAGCACCTCAGCAGGTGTAGCATGCCCCAGAAATTGAATAGGGCTGTATGTTAATCCATACGCACCGGATTGCAGAATACATATGTAATCACCAGCATGGATAACAGGCAACTCTACATTTTTGAATAAACAATCATCCGGCGTACACAGAGGCCCTACAATACTGGTAACCTGCGTCTGCTCTGTATCTGGCGTATGATGTCTTGGAATAATTTCGATCGGATAATTGTTGCGTGGTCGTCTACCTCGAAATGTAGCTCCTGCATGGTGGTGCATCCCACCATCCACAATCACAAAATGTTCGCCTTTGGATACTTTGGTATATTGCGCCTGACAGACATAGATTCCAGCAGCGGCTAATAAATAGCGACCACTTTCGATAATAAAAGAACTATGGCGCAGATGAACACTATATTCATCTATGAGCAGTGTCAGTTGTTGCATCACATATTCTATATCCAGTGGACGTTCATGGGAAAAGTAAGGAACTCCAAATCCACCACCCAGATTCACAATATCCAGTTGAACCGAATATCTAGCTTGAAGTTGTGCTGCCAAAGATAAAGTATATCTAAAATTACTCAGCAACACCTCTGCATCCATAATCTGTGTACCCGCATAGACTTGAATACCGATCACTTGAATATGTGACATCTCAGCCGCACGCTGAAATACTTGATCAAGTTGAGACTCATCAATCCCAAATGGTCGGGCTACCCCTGCCATCTGAATGGACGATCCCCCGATTCCTTCTCCATCTGGATTCACCCGAATACCGACTCTTACATGGCAATCATATTCTGTAGCAATCTGATGAATCGTTTCTAACTCTGCTAGTGATTCGATATTGATACAATAAATCTGATGCGCTATTGCTGTCCGTAATTCTTTTTCACTTTTCCCCGGGCCTGTATAAATAATCTCTTCTGGTAAATACCCTGCCGCTTCAGCGAGACGCAATTCTCCTAAAGAAGCAATCTCAATATGACAGCCCCATTCACGTAAAAGGCTAGCTAGCGCTATATTGTTATTGGCTTTTAACGCATAATGCAATTGAACTTTGGGATGTAGCATTTGTTGAAAAGAGTGAATATGATCAGCTAATTGATCTCCATTGTAATAATAAAAAGGCGTTGGATACTGCTGTAACGCTTCATATAAAGGATTATTTTCTGATAAATGACTCATCCATGTTCATCTCCTAACCATTTGGCATTACACATGCAACCATGTTCAACGAGAAAAAGATTTTGATAAGAAAAAGATGTTTGCTAAACCACATATCTGTATGGATAACTCAAGATATAACACTTTTGGATTTGGCAGTCGCATGAATATGAGATAGCAGGTGGATACGCTCTACCGATTCATCCAACGAATGATGATTGGACGGATGATGAACCGTATCACGAAAAAAGCGTAATTGATTTACATAATAATTCATTGGCTCAAAAGTATGATAACGAACTTCACCTGTTTCTTGCCCATTTTCCAGCAACGCAATCTTTAACTTCAATTTATAAAAGCCTAGATTACAGCGGAAAAAGTCATTAATCGTTATCGTTGCGTGTTCAAGGTAAACAATATGACGGCTACTATACGGCTTCTCAAATGAGAATATCGCTTCTGCTGTTACTCCATGAGCAAGTCTGGCTTGCGCTTCAAATGTCCAATCGCATCCATTCGGCCCATCAAATAGAGAATGTCCATCAAATTCACCATGTTGTATACCGATCACCTGTTGTAAAAATTGGAGCCAATAACAACCCAAATCCCAGAAACATCCTCCACCTTGCTCTGGATGGCTTCGGTAATTATCCTGATGATTGTCTTTGGCGGGTATCGTAAGCTGGGTCACTGTACGTATCAAATCTCCATATTCACCAGACTGAATCAACTCACGCAATGTGTGTTGCCACGGATGATGTGCTACCATAATCCCTTCGATCAATTGCAATCCATAATGCTGTGCCGCGGCACCCATCATCGGCAATTCTTCTGGATACAAACAAAGTGGTTTTTCGACCAGTACATGTTTGCCTGCGGATAATGCTTTGCGAATCCATGTTGCATGCAGTTCATTACTCAGCCCTATATAGACAGCATCTAGTTGAGGATCAGCTAACAATTCGTCCAAACTGTTATAAATCGTTGCAATTCCATAATGTTCTGCTAGCGATTCGGCTTTGGATAAAGTGCGATTAGCAACGCCTACAATTTCCAGTCCATCGACATAAGGTGCAGGATCAAGAACAGCACGTGGCACAATTCCTGAACAGCCTAGAATGCCTAATTTGACAGTTGATTCTGGATGGTGACTTACTTGAGCCGAAAGAATATGTTCATCTGCGTCTGTGGTGGATTGCCTGATACTCATTTCAGAAGATTTCATCATAATGTACCTTTAGCCATCGTAGGATGAAGAAGCTGCATATGACGTTGAATATACTCATCTGCGTACGCTGGAAATTGTTGACGGGCTTGTAGTAATTGCTGATGCATCTGTTCCAAAATATCGGTACCTCCACCATATTCACTCATCCAACGTTCATAAGATAATCCGAATCCGTATTTTTCCCATTGAGCTGCATTCTGAGCTTCATGTTCACCAAAAGGATCTAAAAAGATAATCGGCGTACTGAGTGCAAAAGAATCTGCTAATGTCCCTCCACCGGGCTTGCTCACGATCGCTTGTACATTGCGTTCAATCTCGCACAAAATATGATACTCTGCTCGTGATTCATACTGAACAGACTGATCTGCTTGCACTTCTCCTAATGGCGGAAAGGTATGCTTACCCTGTTCATTTTGTTGCCATGTACGCCATTCTGGATTCATTCGATAATAGCGTTGTCCCTGTTCTGAAGTGCCTCGTTCATCTTGATCATATAGAATAATATCCAGTCCATAGCCCACTTGTTCTAATTCGGCAATACGTTCACGATACGTCCCCATTCCCCAACCACCGCCATGTACCAGCAGTCGATGTTGCCTTTGACTATACGGAATCACAGGGTCTGATAAAGGGATATCGATATACGTGTACATCTCTTGTTCTCCATGACCAAATAGCCAGACTTCATGATAACTCTCATGTAGCTGACCTAATCGTTTGCGTACACTTTTCCAGGAAGGAGAATCGACCACATCCAGATACAATAAATCCACATGGATATTGGCTTCACCTACCTGCTCCCGATAGCGATCTAAAATGTATATCCAGTGCCCTGATAAACAAATAAAATGTTGCCTTCCTTCGGATTCCCACTGCTGTAACAATGTTGCAATCTGTTCATCATCCATACTTTTGCGGATATCTTGTGGAATTCGCTGAGACATCAATGCAACTGAAAAATCAGCATGATATGCTTGCCGGCTTTTATCTACTTTTTGCAATTGATCGGATTGCATAACATTTTCAAATACAAGAACGTCTGTCGGAATACCCATACGCTTCAAGCTTGCTTCTACAAGTAGACCGGGTGTATAAAAGCCTAATCCAAAACCAGAACACAATATCGTTACAGTCATGATCATCAAATCCTTCCATGTATAGGATGGTGAAGAAAAGAACTATATTTTGAGTGATAAAAATGAATATTAAAGTAGAACATTCTCTATTTGATTAATTTAATATGCTAAATTGGTTCGTTTCTAATAGTTGTTCAAATCGAGTCAATAGTTGTTGTTTGATATAGTCATGAGTAGCTACAACTGAAAGGTAGATTCTGCCTTTGTGCTTTTTGTTATCATTACGGAAGCGATGATTCACATGTAAAGCGGCTGATGTTAATGGGATAATACCTTGTTGGCGATTCGGCAGATAGAGCAGATTCGCTTGTTCTAAAAGATGAAGTAATTGCTCATGCGAGACTTCGCCTGTATGGGACACATTATAGTTGGTCATATTACCTACCAGTCCGTACGTACGTAGATATTGATCCATCTGGTGCTTAATCAAGCTCATTGATTTGCGAGCGTTAATCTCTACCATTGGCTCAAGACTACCATCTTGCAACACCATAGAATCAATACAGACATGTCCAAAGTAACCATCTTGATACAACTGCTTACCGATCTGCTCCATCAGAGCAAAATAACCTTCTTGTTCCAGTCGCATCATAAAAGCAGGATCAGGAGAAAGCGACTCACGATAAGCAAATTGAGAGTTAGCTAACCATTGAACAGATAACATTTCGATATTTCCTTGTGGATCGATATAGAATTGGCAGGAGAAATCACGTTCTTTTTGCAGATACTTTTCGATTAGAAATTGAACTTTTTTCCCTTTTTCCTCTTGTTTATGCAGACCATGACCAATCCGTACAAGAAGTTCAGGAGAATCGATCAGCATATTACCTTTGCCTGATACACCGTAATTGTCTTTGATTAAAAAAGACCCTTCTTTCAGCCATTCGCTTCCTTTCTCAACCAGGTCTTCACTGCTTTCTACAAGTACCCCTACACCGCTCAAGTTGAGCTTTTGTTTCATTTGGGCAGAATAGTGTTTGGTATTGACCTTTTTGACGACTTCCAGATCAGGAGCATGATAACCGATTCCAAATCGTTGATTCATCTCTTCGATATGAGGAATCCATGCAAATGGAGATAAAGTCATCGTAGATAATGGAAATGGAGCGGTTAGCTGTTCATCTTGTTCTTGCATCCACTGGAAAACAGACACAGGACGTGCAGACATCCCTGCTTGTTTGCCTGCACTCAAGCGATTGATTCCTGCCATCGTCTGATCTTGCCCTGCTAGAATATGATCTTTGATTTTGGCGGCATCCATTTCCAAATCTTGTGTATTTCCATATACGCTAAATCCCAATTGCTGAATATATTGACGCTGTGCTGGCTCAATTGCATAACGAGTAAATAGTAGATCTCCTGGATAGCAAAAAGTAAATAACAGTTCATCCATCGCCGTAACTATTTTCTCTGCTTCTTTATCAGGTAAAGCTGGCAAAGTAGCTAGATCATCTTCACGCCAGTACAATTCGGCTTCAAAAGCACCCATGTGTAGCAATGGCTGGTTACCAACACGTTCACTCATATGTATATTCCTCCTTTAGTTAGTAGCTCATTATTGACTGGCACTGGAATAATGACGCAAAGCATAACTCCAGATCACACGAATAATAATTAACAACCAGACCGGTGCAAGCAATGCCCACCAGATCATCCCTGGATTCAGAGCACCCATCACAAACATAGGTGGAAAATTGCAAATTACGAACACAGGCAATAAAAAGGTTCCCAAACGCTGAATAATACGATTATAAACAGCCATCGGGACATAATTCGTTTCAAAAACGCTATTGGACATATCGGTGACTCCTGTCGTCTGTACTGTCCAAAATGCAAGCAATTGAGGCAATAGAAATACCGAATAAGCAATCAACACTCCAATAGCGATAAAAAAGATAAATCCACCCACATGGTAAAAGTCTACCGGTAAGCCCATTCGACTCCAGCCAATTGCAACCATAATAGCGCCACCGACCACATTTGGAATCGTATATCCTAATTCAAATTGGCGTAAAGTCACTGCAAATTGCAATGAGATTGGCTTGGTAATCAACACATCCAGTGAACCGGTACGCACTTTATCCGGTAACTGTGTGAAATTAGTAAAAAACAATCCGCTGTACAATCCACTCATAATCGTAAATACGCCTACATATAACAAAATCGCATCCGGCGACCAGCCATTAATATCGGTTCCTACCTGATAAGGCAGAATCGCATATAATAGCTTGATCAGTAGATACGCAGTCTCAATCAGAAAAGCTGTAATAAAATTAGTACGGTATTCCATTTGCGACATCACAGAGAATTTCATAAATCGTCCATAAATACGTGAATATCGCTTTGCTTCTTTCCAGATCATTTGCATATCATTATCCTCCCACCGCTACATAACGGCGCACTCCTGAACTCCATACCCACCTAGCTACTAGCAAAATAACAACGATCCATAACCATTGCATACCAATCCCTGTTACCGCTTCTGTTGGAGTTAATTTGCCTGTAATCATATTGACAGGAAAAAAGACAATATAGGAAAAAGGCAACATACCTAATAATTTGGCGATAGTCTCTCCGAAAATCGTTAACGGAAATACACTGCCACTAGCAATATAAATAATCAACGATAACGTATAAAATAATCCGGTAGATTCTGTCAGCCAGAAAGCAATACCACTAAGTGCATAATAGATGACAAAATTCAGTAACAGAGCGCCGGGTAATGCAATCAGATAACGTAGCGCACTATCCCAACCGACAGGAACATGTAGACCGATCCGCAACCAGATCAATACGACCGCTGCAAATACAATAACAAGAACAGACTGAACAGCTTTGGCTCCAAGAAATTTCAAAATGCGATATGCAAAATAATTTAACGGCTGTACCAAAAATTTACCTAATCCGCCTTCTTTGATATCGCCAGCGATCTCGTATTCAAATCCAGCTGCGACTAATTTGCCTGTGACTGCCGCCATAATGATATAGATCAGCATTTCTTGAAACGTATATCCTACTATCGTTCCCTGACCGGAGGATTGAAAAATCGCTAACCATAAAAAAAACTGGGTCATCATTGGTACAAAAAAGCTCACCAGTTGAATCCAATAATTAGTCCGGTATTCCATTTCATTCTGGATCCCCATATGTAAAATTTTGCGATATACTTTATTGGGCATGGGGCAATCCACCTTTTTCGTACAGAATCGCAATCCCTTCTTCTAAAGGAATATCTTCTATCGTAAAATCGATCACTGGTAAATGATCCAGTATTTCTTTGGATTTGCGTAATACATCGTGTTTGCTTAATTCAAATACGACTTCCAATTCAGAGCGAGAACGGATTTTGCCATATCCATTTAAAGACAGTTCCGATACTGGGGCTGACAGTTGGATTTTGAGCAATTTCCAGGAACCGATCACATCATTTACACTTTTGAGATCACCATCGTAGACCAGTTGTCCATGATTGATAATCATCGTTCGTGAACACAAATCTTCAATATCACGCATATAATGACTGGTTAACAAAATCGTTGTATTGTACGTCTGATTGTATGTTTTGAAAAATTGTCTGATTTTACTTTGAGAAATAATATCAAGTCCGATAGTCGGCTCATCGAGCAAAATGACTTTCGGGCGATGAAGTAGCGAAGCAATCAATTCCATCTTCATCCGTTCGCCTAGAGACAGACGGCGTACTTGTACATGTAACTGTTCACTTACACCGAGCAATTCTACCAGTTCATCCAGTGTGCGCTTATATTCAGTATCGTCCAGATCATAGATTAATTTGTTGAGTTCAAATGAATCGCTTGCAGGCAAATCCCACCACAATTGATTTTTTTGACCCATCACAATCGAGAACTGACGTTTAAATTCTTTTTTACGTTCCCACGGGGTATATCCAAGTACAGAAGCTTCTCCATCACTAGGATGTAGAATACCGGATAACATTTTGAGCGTTGTTGTTTTTCCTGCTCCATTGGGTCCGAGGAAGCCTACAATCTCGCCTTCGTTAATATCAAAGCTCAGATCGATCACTGCTTCTTTATGCAGTTTTTCCCGTTTGAATAAATTAGAAAATGATTTGCGTAAGCCAGGCTCTTTTTTGTAATATTCAAATGTTTTGGATAGTTGATTTAATGTGATAGCAGACAGATGACACGACCTCCTTCATGTTGCCTATTCCTATAGACGGACCTGATGTACCGTCATTCTCATGCGTTCTAATACCGCTTTTAATTCTGCTAATAAACGCAGACTATGTTGAATATATTCTGGTAATTTATCACGATTAACACGTAGACCTATTTTGTACAATTGAAGCAGATGTCTTTTCCATGTTTGTCTGAGTTCATACAGATCTGATCGCAATAGATCTGTATAATGTTCACCGCCCATCAATCCTTCATACCGACTAATAAATTGCTCGGTATATTGCAGTAAATGCATCAAGCTCTCTATCCGTAACTGGTAATATAACGTATCGCAACTGGCTCGAAATTGTTCATCATCCATATCTAACAAACGATCCAGATCACAGAACAAAACAGCATAGGCAGACCAACTTTCTTGCAAAAATTGCTCTAAATGAAGATCACATGCTTGAATGACTTTTTTTACACTCAACTCTTCTGCTGGATTTCCATTGAGATACGCGTATTCTGATATGCCTTCTAACAATAAAGTGAGATTGGTTTTGCCACTATAACTAAGCACATGCCCTGACTCTTCTAACAAAAAATGATCAGATACATACGCTTCATCTTGCTTCATATCTAACCCGTACAATTGGATAACATGCCCTTTACTCGGATTATTTTGATACACTGGATGGAAATTCAGACAATGACTTTGTAAATGCAAAAGAATACTTTTCCCATTTTCCAAAGCATTAGACCAATCCTGTAAAATTAAAAAATCGTTTCGCTTTGAAAGCGAAGGATCGATAGTGACATGTTTCACTTCAACCTGTGTATTGGTTGACCATTGAGATAACAAATCCGCCATCGGACGTAGACCAAATGAATCGAAATTCCCTTTGTACGAGATCGACAACCCGTTGCAAAGAAAATACAAATCAGCTTCATCCGTATATACACCTTGACGCAGTAGCAAAGCGTGCAGGCTAGCATAAAAGCAATGCTGTCCTGGCGCTCCTACTGTTTCAGGCAAAACTTGTTTGGCAAGTGACCTTTTAAACATATTGGGCTAATATATTTTCAATTCGGCGTAACGTCGATAATTCTTCCAATAGTAGATTATCATCGTCAATCATGATGTTTAGATGGTTTTCCAACTCTACAATTAATTCGACTGCCGATAATGAATTAAGACCATACTCTCGTAGATCATCGTCTGGCTGTAGATTTTCCAGATCGCCTGGAGCCATTTTTAACACTTGAGCAAGCAATGGTACAACCTGTTGTTCACTTACTTCCATCGTTGTGCCTCCTTTTAACATATCGTTGACGATCACTTGGTTATAATCCTGCAATAATGTGTTCCAATTGTTCTTCCAGTCGCTGCGCTTCCTTTTGAGTATCTGCAATTACAATTGCAAAAATCCGATTGTTATACCCGCTGGTGGTTTTACTGGCTGATAATGTACCTGCCGTATAAATCCATACACCAAATGGATGCAAAGACGTATACAACAGATCATGCTCTTCCAACGTCTGACAAAGGGCTTGATAAGTTAAGCGCTCTTTCGTAATATGCCGGAAATAACGAGAACGAAATATTCTAAGTCCAAACACTTGCGGTAATAATGAAATATACGTGGATAACGTAAAACGCCCGTTAATTTCGATAACAGGAATCAACTCACCACTTTCATCAATAAAAGCATCTATCGAAGCGATCCCGCGATACTGCTTTTCATACAAATAGTGCCCTAATTCCATCGCATATTGACGGGATTGCTGCCGAATCGTTTCGCTTACACCTGAAGGCATATACGACCCAATATAGACAGTGCCATCCACAATCTGACGTTTGAGTGAAAAGACTTCTACATCTCCATCAGGATGAATATAAATCTGGTAATTCAAATCCATTTGCTTTTTGTGCCAGCGTTCCACCAACCATGCTTGGTCTGGATTATTTTGCTTGCGTGCAAAACGGCTCATCACACTCAGCGTTGCATCAAGCTTTTGCGTACCCTGTAATAAATACAAGCCTTTGCCAGAAGCGCCATAAGGTTCTTTAATAATAATTTGCGCTTCTGCATCAGCTGTACCTATCGCCAAACACTCACGTCTAATCTCTTCTACTGTCGCACATACAGTTCCACTACTAACAGGAAATCCTAATTCAATCGCTGCTTGGCGACTGAATATTTTGTCATTGACTAATTTACAGATATCCGAAGGCGCTCCGATATACGGAATCTCACAAGTACGCGCAATTTCTTCTTCCCACTGCGTAACAGCATAAGGAACCAGATACGTTTCTTCATAAGCTGCACGCCCTTGCATACCGTATAACTGCAATCGTTCTAACAGCGCTTCATCTTGCAAAATTAATTGCGATATCGATACAAAAGGATCATCACTTTCCCCTTCAGGAATCTCGATTCGAGGTAACTCAAAACCCAGATTTTCCAACATATCTAGATAATCCGGGTCTGGTTGTTTACGCAAAATCATAATATCCTGCTTACGACAGAGTAAAAGATTCATCTCTTCTATTCGATTGACTACTTCTTGTTCCTGGGGATCACTCACTCCTTTACTGATATTATGCCAGACCGATTCAGCACCAATATTAAAAATCCATACTAAGCGACCTTTATCACGCCGATCGGTCAAAGCATCCATTAAAGATAGCTGCTGTCTCATAAACTCCCTCCGCTCTTAAATATAGTCGAGCGAATTGACTGTACCTGCACCATGTAGATACAATACACTGCACTTCGAGCACGCAGGCGTTAGCCCTTCTTTATTAATAATATGTCTTACATTTTCATATTCTTCAGAATCCCAGATTTCTTTCAAGCTTTTCTCTTTCAAGTTCCCTACAGTAAACTCGGAAAAGAATTTACAAGGCATAACACTACCATCCGGTACAATATCTGTACGTGATGTTAACGCCAGACAGTGATTAGAACAACGACTTGTCATTTCATCACCATGAATAAATTTATCAATTTCATCGTAATCTAGACCTGGTTGATAACGAACACGGATTTTCCAGATACGGTCATTGATCTTATGCAAGTCTTCCATCAATGCATCCATACGATCTGGATTGATTTTATATTTAAATGCATGCCAGCTACTGATATGACGCTCATCCAACTGACGCAACCACTGGAATTTTTCTGAGAAATACGTATCCATTTTGAGCGATGTTTCCCGTGAAATATACCAAGGGAAGCACAGCATCACTAGATCTAACTTTTTCGATTCGAAAAATTCTAGCAATTCAGTCATACGTCCAATCATATTGTCATTAATAACTGCATGAACAGAAATTCTGCCTTTGTATAATCCTTGATCACGTAATTCAACTAGGCGATCAATTTGTGCCATTGTTTTTTGAAATGTGCCTTTACCACGAATCAGGTTATGCTCATATTCAAATCCTTCAACAGCAATAAGTAACTCTAAATTTTCAGAGAGATCCAAAATAGGTTCCAAAAATTTATCGATCAGCAATCCATTCGTACAGATCGTCATCTCACGACGATCATTTTGAATATATTCTAATATTTGTCCAAATTGACGGTGGAACATCGGTTCTCCGCCCCATAGATACAAGCGAGATTTAGCTTCTTTGGTATCATCCAACAGTTGTTTGAAAATAGCCGGGTCCAGATCCATGTTCTGTTCCGCTTTATCCATTTGATGATGATATCCATCTTCATTCCATTGGAAACAGTGTGTACACCGTAGATTACAACGGTTGGTTAATTTAATCCCTAGAGATTGAGGGATAGGCGTTTTGTATGTCGGATCTTTAATCTGATTACGGTAAGAGACAGTTGCATTACGAACAGTTCGTTTGATCAGTTGGAATTCTTTGCGGTCAATGGTTACTTCGCTTCTTGGTTGCAAAAAAAACACCTCTTCCTTTGAATTCAATGTTCAAAGCATACTTGAATCTGATGACGCATAGCATCATAAGCCCGATAAGTGTCAGAAAAAGTGATTTTGTACACAATTTGTACATCAATATGTGTTAGCGGTATTCGATAAAATCGGTTTGGAATAAGTACCTAAGCGTGTAATTATGGTTAATAAGTGTTAGCGCTTTAATTTTTATGTAAGCGCTTATAACGTGTTGACCTTTTCTTCAGTCAGATTGTCTTGACCTGTCTCATGACTCACAAAATTGCAGAACGCTTGTATAGAGCCCAAATGCTCCATATCAAACTCTTCAAAATCAATTTCAACATTAAAGTCATCTTCTACACGTAAAATAAAATGAATTAATTGGATTGAATCCAGTCCGGCATCGTGAATAATATCAGAATCGCGGTCTAGACGTGTCAAACAGGAAGGGTCTTGTTTTACCTCACTAATCATAGTAATAATTTGCTCTACAGAAACCGGGGATTGCTGCATTCTAATTCCTCCTTCTAGATATAGATGTATCGAGTGGCGAGAATCAGGTAAAGCACAATTACAGATGAAGAATATAATGAACTAAAAATGGTGCTGTACAGCCGATAATCCCATGCACCAATTAATGGAATTATATGCATATATATTCATCTATATTCCAGAAATAGTCAATCCTTATAATAAGAAACTGGTCAAAAGACCCAACGTGCATAATTACCACTAAAAAAAACACTACTCGTATGTGAAAACCACATGAGTAGTGTTTGTTCAATCGTTTTAAAACACTTTTTGATCTTTGTTTTACAGAAAGCAAGTAGATACCCCTATAATTATTTTGTCGAAATCATGCATGAATCTGAATACATTTTGTCCGTTTATTGACAAATTAAGAAGCTTTTTCAGACACAATTTCGTCACTTTCTACTAGAGCATTATTTTGATCCAATGAATGATTTAATATATCGATCAATTGTTTTAACTCATCAATACTGTTTGCGATGCTGCTTACTCGTATTGATTGTTCTTGTAAGCTCGAAGTCATTTGTTCAATAGAAGCACTCGATTGTTCTGTAACGGCAGAGATCGTGCCTGTTTCTAATACAGAATGGCGAATACCTTCGATCAATTCTTTGATCATACTACCGATTTCTACCGAGCGATCTGATACTGTATTAGCTTCTGTCATAATATCTCCAAAAGATGATTCTGTCTGTTCCGCAGAGAGCTGAATCACATCAATCGCTTCTTTCCCTTGCTGAATACGACCGGATACTACTTCTGTCTGATCATGAATACGATGCAAAATATCGGTAATCAAGACGGTCGATTGCTGTGCTTCACTAGCTAGATCACGAATTTCAGTAGCGATAACAGCGAAGCCACGACCATGTTCTCCAGCGCGTGAAGCTTCGATTCCTGCGTTAAATGACAGCATATTGGTTTGACGAGCTATATTTTCGATAGCTTGAGAAACGGAAGAAATTTCTTGTGCATAATTGCGTAAAGTATCCATTGCAGCATGTGTGTTATCAATCGTCTGCCCTACTTCATGCACACCTTCACGTAGACGGATCACTTGCTCATTGCCTGAACGTGTTAAGGAAGCAGTTCGTTCAGCAAGCTCTGTCATATGATTAGCAGTATTACCAATATTGCGGATAAATGTTTCTGAATTTTGCATCGATGTATTAATTTCGCCAATACTACTTGCTTGGGAATCAATACCTTTAGCAATTTCATTAAATCCTGTATTTAATTCTTTACCTATGCGATCGGTATCTTCTGCATTACGTTGCAATTGTCCGCCAAACTCGGTCAATTCTTGTGCAGAACGTTCTACTTCTTGAAGTAAATTATCAATTTGCGTTTTTTGTTGATGCAAGTTGCTCATCATTTTCTGACCCAAAATACAAATCGATACACCAGCAGATCCAACCATGATCGTTACGACCACCAGTACAATAATATCCAATACAGAGATCGTTGTAACGATAGGATCAAATATTAGCAACACTGCTTCTAAAACAACAGCATAGATAGTCGCTACAATACTTACACGCATATTCAAGTAAACGACAGAAAGCGTCACATAGATTAGAAAAGCAGACCATGAAGCTTGAGAAGGAAGTACCCAGATCACTGTCGTACAAGCGATAAATGATAATGGTGTTAATAGATATTTACCTATAGATAAATGATTGGTCTTTTTGAAAATAAAGAAAGCAGCTGGTACCAAAATACATACGCAAACGATTAAATATAACCATGCATACAAATCAACCAGATGAAGAAAATACATTGCTCCATAAATAGGAACACAACTGGTTAAAATAATAGCCAATGTATATAGCAAAAGCTTAGAAGCTAATCTTTCATAAGGTGTTGCTTTTGTTTTGTCATTTTGTGTTAATACGCTGTTCATAAGCGCCTCCTTCGATGTGTTGAATTCTCATTAGTGAAATAGTTCTATTTTACTATTTCGTCAAAATTCAGCAAAAAGTTTACAGTTAATTCACTAAATTTTTTAGTTATTTTTTTGCATAAATAATCACGTAAAAAAGCAGTAACTCTGAGATCAGAATTACTGCCTTTTTCTTCTATATGAACAGCTTATAACATTGGACTTCTGCGTGCAGGTACTGTTTTTTCAAAAGCATAAGCGATTCGGATCAAGTCAGGTTCTTTGTACGCTGTACTCATAAAGCTGATTCCGAAAGGCATACCGTCTCTACGATATCCTGCCGGTACAATAATCGCTGGATAACCACCTACTGCTGGTGCATCGGTATGCCAGGATGGCGTAAAGATGGCATCCAACTGATGTTCTTGAAGCAGACGGTCGATTCCTTCTTCACGCGCCTGGCGCCAGTTGTTAAGACGTGCTTGAATGTATTTGGCTTCTGTTAATGTACCTGATGTTTCATACTGGGCTTTGATTAAAATCTCCTGCCCATATTTAAGAGCGTCTTGATGATGAAGATGATTATAATCAATCATATCTTGCAGTGTACGAATTCTGGAATGTGCTCCTAACGTGGATAGATAACTATTCAGAGCAGACTTGAATTCGTATAATAATACTGTCATGTCTTCTGATACAATTTCTGGAAGATCGGTATGTTCTATAATCACTGCTCCAGCATGATACATCGCTTCTATCGACGCTTCGATAATTGACTTTTCTTCGTCACTACATTGCTGTTCAAATGCCCGGTTAATGCCTATTCTCGCTCCACGTAGTCCTTCTGGATCAAGATAAGCGGTATAATCAAGCGCAGGTGTTGGTGAAATTTGTGTCGATACATCTTGTTCATCTTTGCCTGTTAATGCACTTAACAAAATGGCTGCATCTTCTACATTTCTTGCCATCGGCCCGGCTGTATCTTGCGTATACGTAATCGGTACAATTCCTGTGCGGCTAATTAATCCCAGTGTAGGCTTGATACCTACCAGACTGTTTTTACCTGATGGATTCAGAATCGAACCTGATGTCTCTGTGCCTACAGCGACTGCACATAGATTGGCTGCTACAGCCGCTCCCGAGCCTGCGCTTGAACCGCCTACATCTAATCGTCCGGGGCCATACGGGTTAAGAGTCTGCCCTCCGCGAGCACTATATCCATTTTGCATATTAAAAGCCATAAAGTTCGCCATTTCAGTTAGATTGGTTTTGCCTAAAATAACCGCTCCAGCGTTGCGTAATTGCTTCACTAAAAAAGCATCTTCCGGTGCAAATGAATCTGCTAATGCCAGCGATCCTGCACTGGTATGCATATGATCGCCTGTATTAATATTGTCTTTGATCAATACAGGTATGCCATGCAGTTCACTACGAATATGTCCTTGAGCTCGTTCTTGATCCATTTGAGTAGCCATATAGATAGCATCTGGATTCAGTTCAATAACAGATCGCAACATCGGCCCATCCTGATCTATTTCTGCTATACGCTGCATATATAAAGAGGTTAACGATACAGAAGTCTGTTCTCCTGCCTCCATCCATTGTTGCAGATCTCGAATACGTGCCTCTTGTAAAGGAAAATCGATCATATCTGTGCCCCTTTCAACTTCGCTTACAATCTTCTATCGATTCTATAATTGATTGGTCTGTTGTGCAAATGTTAACCTGTATCTATGTATCATTATAATGTACAAAAAAAGAACCTGACATGTAGATTCAGATTCTTTTGCTCAATGGTATCGTAATCCGTTATCTATTAGCTTAACCATACACCTATCCCTACAACAGCAGCCAGTATACCCACGCCAATCAACAAATTCGTAGCTTCATATAGAAAAGAATACCCTTTGTGTTCTCTGCTTTCTCGTTCTTTATGTTTGAATTGAGCGGCTCTTTGTGCATTTTCATCAAGTGGACGGTCTCCTAGATTAGTAAACATCTCATTCATCTTATTCAACTCCTTCGTCTTTTCAATATTTTAACAGACTTTGGTGGATGCTGTAAAATGGGGCGGTTTACATTTATCATCATTTCGTTAAAATATAAAGACAGTCTATTACTTCTTTATCTATACATATTTATTATAGAAGTAATAACAGAAATCATCACTATAGAATACGAAGTAAAGGATGGAGCCTACAGATGGAACTACTGATTAAGCAAGTCGAAAATGAATATGAATTGGATCATTGCCTGTTTGTTCGCAAAGCCGTATTTGTGAATGAACAGGGTGTACCTTTGGACGAAGAATACGATGAGTGGGATAATGCAAGTACAACTATTCCGCATATTATTGTATATGATGGTGAGACACCTGTGGCGACTTCACGTCTGCGTGTTGTTGAAGGAGTAGCCAAGTTAGAGCGTATCTGTGTATTACAAGAATACCGTAAGTATGGTGTTGGCAAAATGCTTGTTGACCATATGGAACAATTAGCAAGAGAACAAGGGCTAACTCAAGCCAAATTACATGGTCAGACACAAGCAGCAGCTTTTTATGAGCGCTTAGGATATGTACAGTCTTCTGATGTATTTTTGGAATCAGATATTCCTCATGTCTTGTTCACCAAATCATTATCATAATAGGTGATTATTCATAAACATGAAATAGTCTGTAATTATACATGATCTACTGACTATAAAATAAAACTTTACACAATCAAGGAGTTGTTGCACTTGTCTATATTATCTCTGTCTCAACAGCAACAACTCCTTATTGTGGAAGAGTTGCGTAGCCGATGCGATGCTCATACAATTATTATTTTTGGTTCGGTTGCCAAAGGTACGATGCGACCTGAAAGTGATATCGATATTGCTTATTTATCTTCTATACGCAGATCGACATACCAGCGATTTCGGATTGGGCAACAAGTAGCCGACTTATTGGATAGAGATGTAGATTTGATTGATTTTCAAGAAGCAAGCACTGTATTTCAGATTCAAATCGCTACTACAGGAATTGTATTATATGAAGAAAATCCTTTGCTAAGGCAACTCTCCTATATGCAGGCTTTTCGCGAGTATGTACAATTGAATGATAAGCGACAATATCTACTAGATCACTTTATAGAGAAAAGAGGCACGCTATGAATCACGATATTTTACTTAACAAAACGGCTACGATTCGTCGCTGTGTTGCCCGTATTCTTGAAGAATATGCCGGCGAAGAAGATAATTTATTCAACTATACCAAGCAAGATTCGATTATTTTAAATCTTCAACGGGCTTGCGAAGCTTGTCTTGATCTGGCGATACATATCATTTCTGAACGTCATCTTGGAGTACCGCAGAGCAGTCGAGATGTGTTTGATCTGCTTTTTCGCAATGGAATATTGGATAAAGAACTGAACCAAAGTATCAAAGCTATGGTTGGTTTTCGGAATATAGCTATTCACGATTATCAAGGCGTACAGGTAGAAATTATTCAAGGCATTATAGAAGAACAATTGGACGATTTCGAAAAGTTTATTGCTGCGATCAGCGCTTAATGAATCAAAGATACTGTTATCAAAAAAACCGAACACTTTTGATTGAATAGAGATTCAAAAGGTTCGGCTTAATTGATTATGAATTAAATTGTTTTAAGACTACATTTTCAAAAATGGCTTTGCCACCTTCTGCAAATAGACTGATTCCTTGATCTTCTTTGTTCGGGAAAATCAGACTCGAATATGCCACTGTACCATCATCTACAAACACTTCGATACTATTTTTGTCCACTAACACTTTCAAATGAACTTTTTTCTTATCGGTATTAAATGCCGCCTGACTTTCCAGACTTTTTCCATTCGTATCAGGATGTCCGGTGTATGCTCGGTTCACATACGTATACTTGCCTTCTACGAACACTCCTACATCCACATGACGGCTTTTGTCCGCCGATTCTCGTAGACGTAATCCTACATTTTTCAAGTCAGACCATGAAATATCAGCATCTAACTGATAAGAAGCTCCGCTTATAGGGAGTGCTTCCGTGCCTTCAACTTCTATCCGTTGAACCGTCTGGGTAGATGCAGGAATCTGGCTGATTGCTCCGATCGGTTGCGAAGATAGATCATAGGATTGACCATTGAATCGAAGTCGTATTTTACGAACAATCGAATCCATGCCGTTAAATCCTTCTTTCATCGTCGGTGTATTGTTCACGTAATCCCAATTGTTCATCCAACCAAAAGCATAACGTTGTTCATACGGATTAGAAGCTCCAGCAATTTCAAATGTTACTGCCGCATACCAATCAAATCCATGATCCAACCATTTCGGTTCTTTGCGGTCAGCTATAAATTTCTTGCCATTAAAACTTCCTGTCCAGTAAGCATACGTATTTGGATTACCTGCTCCGCGACCATTAGCGCTCGCACCCAGCACCCATTTATAAGCTCCATTGGCGGCTTGCATGAGGTATAGATCAGGACATTCCAGTATCCCTACATTGTCTGTAAGAAATCCACTGGTATACGTCCAATGCTTCAAATTAGTCGATGTGTAAAAGCCTATTTTGTTTCCTTCTGCCATTAACATAATCCAGTGTTTGGAACGAGCATCCCATGTTATTTTCGGATCACGAAAATCCGCAGTTCCGGGATTGGATAAAATAGGTTTTTTTCCATAAGGCGTAAAGGTATTACCTCCATTTTTGCTATACCATAGATACTGTTCTTGTGCTCCACCATTAGCTGAAGGTTGCGTTACGATAGCGATAAAAGCATTTTTACCAAATCCAGCGGTATTGTTCGTATCGACAACGACAGAACCTGACCATGGATCACCATTTTTATTTGTATATTTAGGAATGGCTACTCCATGATCTTGCCAGTGAATCAGATCGGTAGAAGTAGCATGACGCCATTCGGTGCCATTGCCATTCGGATAATCTTTGTTATAGAGATAATAGTAGTGATACTTTCCTTTAAAATAAATAGGACGTTGCGGATCGTTTTTCCATTTGTCCGGTACTGTAAAATGATAATCAGGACGTTCGCTACTGACAGATGTTGCATTTGTATTAGAAGCGCTATAGTTAGGAAGACTGTTCTGAGTACTCTGAGTGCTTCCTTTTGCACTAGTCTGTGTAAAAAAGTAGAGTAAAGCACCTAATATAATACATCCGAACACACTGAGAACAACGAGTGTCCGGCGATATTTCGATGCATGGTTGCTGTTGTTCAAGTGAGCACCTCCATATATTAGTGTTTCCTTTTTGTGACTGCATTTCAATCTACAGATAAAAGCAATAAAGGAAAAGAAAATGCCGCTCTTTGACGGACATTTTCTTTTCCTGTCTCTTTATTGAATCTTCAAGACTTATTGATTAGAACGTATTTAATTAGAAGTGACTTGACCTTGCTCTAAAATGCTATTAGGAACGACTTTGGTTTCACTGCCGTCAATTTCTACTTCAAAGCTTGGTGCAAATGTAGAATGATGATCGGTATAGAATCCTCTGTTGGTCATATAGCTAGTAATCACGACTTTGTTGCCTTTTACTTGTGGAATTGCGAAGTGAGCATAATTCCATGTAACATCACGTTTGTTCAAATCTTGGTGCAATACCAGTCCACTACCGTTAAGTGGTTTGTAAGGCCCATCAATCGAATCAGCTACATATCCAAGCATATAGATATCTTCTGCATCAACACCATCTACGAACATTTTAGCACCGCGTGTATCTGTGAATAGGTACCATTTGCCGTCTTTTTCAAAAATGTTAGCACGTTCGATCTCATCGGTTACTGTATTGGAAGCAATCAATGGTTTCATTACTTTTTTAAGAGAATAATCGTTATTCAATTCAATAATACCTAATGCACCGTTCGCAATCGTCATGTAATTACGACTCGGGTTATTCATTACTTTTTGGTATTCTGATTTGAAAAAGTCGTCATCTCCACCATAGTAAGCTTTGTTCGAGAACATAGATTGACCTTGATAACCTGTTTCAGAACCTGTATTCGCTTCAAATACTAGATATTTGTGTCCATTGTCTTCTACATAATGCGGATCTCTTAATGTGTGGTTATCGGAATAATCACCCGCACGGAATGCTTGATCAACTGTTTGATACATTTTGCCATCACCATCAAAAATAGACTTGAGGTCTTCTACACCGTTGACCTGAAGTGTTCCATTGGAAGGTTCAGATACATTGATTTGAGCAGTGGTTAATGTTTGTTTACCAAAAAATCCTTTATCTACATCCCACGGTTGACGGTTAGTATAGAACAAACGCACTTTGCCGTCTTTGGTCATTGTCGCAGAACCTGACCATTCTTCAGATTGATTATTTAAGATCGTATCGTTAGGAACCATTTTGTCGTTGTCTTTAAATACACGACCTGCATTTTTCCATGCATCTAATGATTGGTCCCCTGCTTTTTTGTAGAACAGATAAATAAATGTATCTGACGATACTTTTGGATCTCCTGCTAGTCCAAAGACGACTTCATATCCATTATAGTTCGCTACAGTACCATCTGCATTTTGCAATGGCCATGTATCCCATACATCAAGATCAATCGTATTGCCATTTGCATCTTTACCTTTAGCAGACGGAATGTTGCGAATGGTAGATGCATCAAATTGTGGAACTTGATAGCGAGATTCTTTTTGCTGACTAGCTATTTTCAATGCATCAAAGCGTGTAAGATGTGTAAATCCATAAGTATCATTAAAAACAGATGATGGTGTTTCTACAACAGGTGTTGGCGGAGTTGGCTGTGTACCATTTCCGTAATCTGATTCTGAACCACTTGCAAAAACAGAAGTTCCTCCTGTTAGCATAGTAGCTGCCATCATTATAGCGGCTGTTTTTCTTGAGAAATTCTTGATTTTCATTTTGTTCTTCCTCTCTAATTTCAAATTGTGGCTGTTTTGGCGCACAAAAAAGACCTAAAAATTCCTCTGAAGAACGAACGACACTTGTCGCCCGGATTCCTCACGGAGTTTTTAGGTCTTGCCTGCTTTACCAGTAACACACCCGAATATGCTGTTGCTGACATTTATTCTATAGGGCAAATCGATAACACACTATAGACTGAATGAATCAATTTGCAAAAAGAGGAAAAAGGATAATTCTGTAAATTTTCATTGATTTTCATGATATTTAGTCTTATTTTCACTGTTTCAAAGTTTACAATTTTGTAATCTGCAAGAATTTATCCATACTTTGTACCTAGTCAATTGTATATTTATGCTATTAACTGCAACCTATCGACTCGGGTCGTTAGTCTATATGAATAGTTATGTTTGGTGGGATTAGCGACTTTTATTCCGCTATCCACAGAATCATAAGCGACTGTACAAGTGAATTCTTTTATATTATCAGGAGCTATGACCCAGTCTTTCCCGTAGACGATTCACTTCGATCGTCATTAATACGCACTGACTCTCTGTAAAAGTGTAATCATATTCATCTTCCATATTCTCTGCCATCTCTTCTACTTGCTCATATAATGTTTTATATTTCTCTACCGCAATCTGAATCAGCTCGCGATTAAGCTCACTTCCTGGCTGATCTTTTTCATATTCTTGCAGAATACTTTTCAGTTGGCTGATCAAGCGCTCATAATCGGCTGACTTATGATCCAGTGGTTGGTGCAACATGTATTCGATATCTTTAACCATATCTTTGATCATGGCAGCCATACTTGTCGCTGTTTCTTGAGCTCCTGCATTCATTCGTGCGGTATGAATATGCATTGCAATATATCCGACTTCATCTTCAGGAATATCGATCTGCAAGTGCTGTGTAATCAACTGCTTCGCATGTAGCCCGATCTCAAACTCTGCGGGATACAGCAATCGAATCTCTTCTAATAAGGTATTATGAATAATCATGCCATTGCGCAGACGTTCTAGAGCAAATGACAAATGATCGGTTAAGGCAATATGAATATGTTCATTAAAAGAAACTTGTAATTCTTGTTCTGCATACGAAATAATCCGTTCAGATACAGCGATCTCTTCTTCAGGCAACTTTTGTAGCATTTCTTGAAGATACCCGTAACGCTCTTGATCTTCCAATACAAATAGCTTTTCGATGCGCTGGGTATCTACGATATCGTTTTTCCCTTTTTCAAAAGAGATACCGCCGCCCATAGCGATCTTTTCTTGTCCATGATCATCGACGACCACAGCATTATTATTGAGAATCTTTTTGATCTTCATAAGCTCCTCCTGTGAATTTACGAACAAAATGTGAGATATTGTATCGAAAAGCTGGCTTTTCTACCCCTAGCAACAGAGTCGTCAAAAACGCAATTCCGGCTGCGAGCAAAAAGCCTATCATATAATGAATAAAATTCAGTTCTCCAAAAGGAACAATATAGACTAGCATAGGAATCCCTGTTAATCCAAATGAGCTGGCTACTACATGATGCAGACCGACATAAGCGCCTCCGACTGCTCCACCGATCGCCGCACTTAGAAAAGGGCGACCTAACTTGAGATTTACCCCGAGCGCAATCGGTTCTGTAATACCGAGAAAAGCGGTAATCGATCCAGATAAAGCGACTTTTCTTAATTCAGGATTACGAGTCGCCAAATAGACAGCGAGTCCTGCCCCGCCTTGTGCCATATTCGCCATCGACCAGATAGGCAATAGAAAATTAACACCTACATGAGGGTCTGAGATAAGTGCAATCTCAAGCGCTTGTATGCCTTGATGTAGACCGGTTAATACAATCGTGCTATATATACCACCAAGAATAAATCCGAACAATGTTCCGCCGTACGTGAAGAGATATTCTAGCCACTGACCTATCCATTCTCCAAGCCAGATCGCAATTGGACTGATTAATAAAATAGCGAGCGTACCGCCTGTAATTAGACTGATCGCTGGAGCGAGAAGTGTAGATGCAGAGGGTGGCAGAATACGACGTATGCCTTTTTCTATCCATGCCATTACTAATGAAGCTAGAATAATCGGCATCATTGCACCTTGATAACTAAATTGAGGTGCTACCATTGTATTAACGCCTTGTACAGTTGTATGACCAATTAAGATCGCTAGATCAGGCTGAGACATCGCAATACCTAGTACTGCTCCTATCGCCGGAGTACCTCCAAATCGTTTTACTGCATGATAACCGAACAGTACACTAATCACTTGAAAAGCAGAACTTGTCAGTAATCCGAGTAATCGGAACCATACTGCATCTTCTGCTACCCAGCTCGAAGACTGTAGAATTGTAACCATTCCTAATAAAATACCTGCTGCTATAAATAACGGTAATATAGGAATCAAAATATCTGAAAACACCGTCGCTACCTGTATAATACGCCCGGCTATTCCCCGTCTGCGATAGGAATACTGGGATTCTGATAACTGATCGACTTGCGATGCTGTACCAGCTTGATCTTCTACAGGTGGCTGTAGATGCGCTGATTGTTCATGCTGACGAAGTACAATATTCATTTTCCGATGTAATTTATAGACAAGTTCAGGGCCGACAATAATCTGTAATTGCCCCGGCAATCTATTAATATTTTGCACTTCTTTGATCTGTTGCAGTTCAGCCTCGTTGATTGGATGATCATTTTTCAATTTCAATCGGATACGTGTTGTGCAGTGCATCACTTCTACTAGATTATCAGGCCCACCGGATAAATGGATAAGACGTCGAGCAAGCTCTTCGGTCGGGTTGCCCTGCGCATATCGTTTACGAGAAGATGGCAGATTTTTTTGATCTGACAACGCTATTCCTCCTTTATCGGGTTGAATCCAGAACGAATAAGCCTACTTATCTTTGGATCGTAGCGTAGTTTGGGAATATTCTGAAATGTTCATAAAATGTATAAAGTAACAACTTTGTAGTATAGGATAGTTTGCGGATTATGACAATCTTTCGTGTGAATTTCAGTAACAGGTCAACTATAGTTTACATAGTTGACCTGTTATTGATTAATCCTTATTATTCTCAGCATGATTTAATGTTTTTTAGCAACCTCTACTATGTTGCTAAAATGTATTTCGCTTAGTTGTTCAATCACAACTTCAATATCTAGATTGTCAGAATTAGAAATCCACATACATATTACGCCTACTAATCCTGAAACTATATATTCTAAGCTTACTTCCATTTTTTGATCATATGTTTGATAAGCCAGACCATTAACAATGATTTTTTTAAAAGCTTCTTTTAGATGACCTGTAAAATGGGGTTGTACGTTTTCGCTAAGCATTGTTTTGTACAATAAATTGTCCTCTTTAATCATAGTAAGCATTAGAATCAAACTCGAAATAAACCTTTCTCTATCTGCTTCTTCTACTCTTTCACTTTCTAAAGGAATACACACATTTAGCTTTTCGATACTTTCCTGACATATATTTTCCATCAATTTCGATTTATCTTCGTAATGTAAGTAAAATGTATTTCGGTTAATCATAGCCTGGTTAGCAATATCTTGTATCGTTATACGTTCATACTCTTTAGTTTGAACTAATCTTAAAAAAGATTCTTTTATGGCTTTTCTTGTTTTTAAAATTCGCAAATCAATTTTTGGTTTAATCAAAAATAGTCCTCTTTTCTTTAAAATAATAAGCATATTTATAATTTTTTTTCATTATATGTTGTTTTGATGAATATTGACCATTGTATAGTCTAATTATGAAAACTACAATTCAACTATCATTAATTCAACATTTATATTTTATAAAAGGAGAACTTGATATGAAAACTTTAGTTATTATTGGTGCAGGCAAGGGCTTAGGATTATCTTTATCTAAAACATTTGGAGCACATGATTTTCGTATTGCGTTGGTTGCACGTAATGCTGATAAACTACAAGAAATGGTTGACGAGTTAAATAGTAAAGGTATTGAGGCGGCTTATTTTGTAGCTGATATTCATGAAAAGCACCAAATTGAAAAAGCTATTTCAGAGATAGAAGAAAAATACGGTCAAATTGATGTAGTTGAATTTAGCCCTACTTCAAGTAATTTTCCTCCAACATCTGTATTGGATTTAACAATCGAAAATGCAAAAGACTCTTTCGAAGGCTACGTATTAAGTGCAATTAATGTTGTCAATTCTGTTTTACCTGCCATGTTAGCTAGAAATGAAGGCAGTTTATTATTTACAACAGGGTTATCTGCCTTTTATCCTATACCCATGATGGGAAATGTAGGTATTGCTATGTCAGGGTTACGAAATTATATTACCAACCTTCATAATGAAATTTCATCAAAAGGTATTTTTGTTGCTCATCGTTCATTAGGATTAATTATTAAAGAAGCAGGATCTGGTACAGTCAATGACCCAGATGTGATTTCAGGTATGTGGTATAAGGCATATAGTGAGAAAAAATCTTGGGAAGAAGAATATCCTAAAGGCGTTACTCCACAAACTCTGGTTTTCTAAAAGTTTTTATGTATTTGTATATCCTTAAAAGATTTTGGTAGATGATATGCAAAAAGTGTTGCTCTATACCTTAGACTCATATAGTCAGGTATAGAGCAACACTTTTGTCTACTTATAATAAAGGATCATGTATATATTTAGGATAAGTTCATAACGATACGGCGAATATCTTCGAGCGGCACTTTGGGCTTACGGTCATATGTAACTAGACCATTGATCTCCTGCTCTACATCGGTGAGCTGAGTATAACAGAATCCTTGCACGATCGGAGAGCGATGTAGTGGACGAATAACAGCGGCTAAGCGTTGTAGATAATCTTCATCGTTGTCTGCACCTGAATAGCCCCAGCCTTCCCACTCACTTTTTTTATACGCGATTCCGCCAAATTCTGTGATCAGAATCGGTTGCCCTTGATACGTTGCTCCGCCGACAAAAATCTCACGATTACCGGGTAGACTATGTACAGCCTTTTCAATCGAAGCATAACGTTCATCCAATACTTCTTCTTGCCATGCATAATCATGAATCGCTACCAGATCAGTCTCCATCATTTCCCAGCCATCATTATAAATAACAGGACGAGTGTCATCGAGTGACTTGGTTAAATGATATAGTGTTAGTCCATGCTGTTGTTGACGCTGGTCATTTTTCACATTGGGGATGCCCCAGCTTTCATTCATCGGTACCCAGACCACAATCGATGGATGATTATAATCACGCTCAAGCACTTCTTGCCATTCCTGTGTAAAACGGCGTACGTATTCTTCTGAATAATTATAAGCATTCGCCGCTTCTCCCCATACTAGCAGACCTTTGCGATCACACCAGTATAGAAAGCGTGGATCTTCCATTTTCTGATGCTTACGCACTCCATTAAAGCCCATCGCTTGCGTTAATTCGATGTCTTGAATAAATGCTTCATCCGACGGTGCAGTTAAGATTCCATCAGGGAAATAACCTTGATCGAGTACTAGACGTAGAAAGTATGGACGATTATTTAAATGAAGCTTTCCATTTTCTATCGAAATTTTACGCATCCCAAAGTACGATTGCACAGAATCAATAACAACATCCTGCTCTACTAACTCTAGCTGAATATCGTATAGATGCGGTTTTTCCGGTGACCACCAGTGTCCCAGTTCATGATCGTTAAAATCATGTAAACCAATCGAACGTGTATGTTCTGTATGGGTCACTACAAATTCATCTTGTGCGACAAACTCGCCTGCAAATGTAATCGTTAATCGTGTCCGTAATTCTTTTTGCATTGTCGCTGGAGAATAAAATAACCGCACTTTGATTTCATTCTGATCAATATCAGCCGTAAATTTAGCTTTGCGAATATGAGCAGGTTCAACCGCTTCGAGCCATACCGTCTGCCAGATACCGGTAGTACGGGTATAGAAAATGCTAGCCGAGTCTTCTTTCCAGTATTGCTTGCCCCGCGGTAATGTCACATCTTGACTATAATCTTCTACACGCAATACGATTTCGTTATGATCTGCTTCTAATAGTTCGGTAATATCCGCTTGAAAAGGAGTATGTCCACCTTCATGAAATGCCGCCCATTTTCCATTGATCCACACAGTCGCTGTATAATCCACCGCTCCAAAATGTAAAATCATTCGTTTGCTTTTCCAATCCGCTGGCACTTCTATAGATTTGCGATACCAGACCAGATCATGAAATCCTGTATCCCCGATACCACTCAGTTCACTTTGAAAAGTAAAAGGAACTTGAATACTTTGATCAAATACATCTTGTCGATCCAGATGCCATTTCTGCTGATCACCGACACGCTCATCGTCAAATGCAAATTCCCATGTTCCATTTAGATTGATCCAGTCTGCTCGTTCAAATTGTGGTCTTGGATATTCAGAGCGAGTTGTTGTTGCAGTCATAATTGTAATTCCTCCTTTGAATGGTAAGCGCTTGTATAATGATGCTTCAACTATATTCTTATTCGTTAACTACTCAAAATACTGACTTTATAACTCTTTACCACCTGTAAACGCAATTCCTTTAATAATCTGCTTCTGGAAAATTAAAAATACAATCAATACCGGAATCGCTGCCAGCGCATTAGCAGTCATTGGAAGGGCATACTGCTGTACATAAGAACTCTGGAACATCGGCAATCCTAAAGTAATCGTCATATAAGCTTTGTCCGAAATCGAGATCAGTGGCCATACATAATCATTCCATGCACCGATAAAGCTAAAAATACCTAAAGCCGCTAAGGCAGGACGAGACAACGGTAAAAAGATGCTATACCAGACTTTAAAAAATCCGGCTCCATCAATCCGAGCTGCTTCTTCAAGGTCTTTCGGTAATCCATCAAAAAATTGCTTGAGGATAAAAATACCCATCGGTCCCGCAACCGCAGGCAAAATAAGAGAAGTTCGTGTGCCAAGCAGACCTAGATCTCTCATAAAAAGATACAGCGGAATCAATGTCGCTTCTGCTGGAATCATCAGTCCGGATAAAAACAAAAGAAACATAAATTTACTACCCGGAAACGTAATCCGAGAAAATGCATAAGCCGCCATCGAAGATAAGATCAGTACAAGCGCTGTGGTGATCACAGACACCATTAAGCTGTTGCCCATCCAACCGAAGATGGGAGCTTGACTCAATACTTTCTCGTAGTTTGCAAATGAAAGATGAAATCCATTACCAAATACATTTTCTCCTTCTGGCGTAAACGATAAAGCTAACATCCAGACGACAGGGATCAGAAAAAATATCGCCAGTACGACAGCTACAATACGAATAAAATAATAATAAATACGATCCATCATAGATGACTCTCTCCTTTCTAAGATTCCAGTCTCCGCAAAATAAAGGTCTGCACTAAAGAGATCACTAGAATAACGATCATAAGCACAAAAGCAATTGCTGACGCATATCCCATCTGGAACGTTTGAAATCCATTTTCATAAATCGAGAATACGACCGTTTTGGTTGCTCCTGCTGGCCCTCCGCCTGTAATCAATTTGGATTGACCAAAGATTTTGAACGAAGCGATAGTCTGAAGCACAATCACCAGTATCGTAATGCGTGATAATGATGGCAAAGTGATATACCAGAACGTCTGCCAGCGATTCGCCCCTTCGATCTGCCCTGCTTCATAAAAAGAGGCTGGAATATCTTGAAGCCCTGCTAGAAATAAAATAAATACAAACCCTACTGTCCACCAGATAGTAGACATAATAATAGCCGCCCAAGCCAGGGTCGGTTGTGACAACCAGAAAATCTCTTCATGAATCAGTCCTAATGCACGCAAAATCTGATTAAACAATCCTGTATACGGCTGTAAAAAAATCACCCAAATACTAGAGATCACAGAAACAGATAATACATATGGCATGAAAACAGAAATTCGGAAAAAAGACTGTCCACGACGTATCCCATGAACCAGAATAGCTAACAGTAGACCAATTCCACTGACTAATGGCACACTGATGATTGTAAATATTACGGTATGCATCAAATTACTACGGAACTCTTCATCTGCGATTAAGTTAGTATAGTTTTGAAATCCTACAAACACTTTATCTCCTAGCAAAGACCAATCATAAAAGCTAATACGTAACCCGTACAAAATCGGAAATAAAGAAAAGAGCGCAAAGAAAATCGTATACGGCAAAATCATTAATATGCCTGTTATCCATCCTTGATGCGCTAAAGATTTGGTGCCCATAATCGTCTACTCCTTTCCAAAGTAAGATCAAACAAAAGAAGCGGTATGATCTTGATATCGCTCCGCTTCTTTTGTTATGACTTATTGCTCCCTCTTGCTATCTTTATTTGCCGGTAATTTTGTTTGTCGAAGCATCTGCTTTTTGAAGGGTAGTCGCTGGATCTTGCTGACCTGCTAACATTTTTTCAAATTCTTTCACAACATTATCGTTGACCTGTCCTTGTTTTTCGTTACGAGGCCAGTATATTTACAAAGTCAGCCGATTGAGCATAATCGCTACGATATGGCATATCTTTGAACTCTTTAGAATCCAGTACTTTGGTAACGCTTGGAATATGCCCTGCTTTTGCCCACATATCTCCATGCTCTGCTAACCAATTCGCAAACGTTAATGCTGCTTGTTGTTTGGCTGGATCTTCCTGACTGTGTTTGGGCAACGCTAATGTATGCGAATCGCCCCATGTAGCAGGTTGATCATAGATTTGTGGCATCGGTACAACCGCAAAGTCTAATCCTTTAATATTTTCAAATGAACCGGTACTCCATACTCCTGTAATCAATACAGCCGCTCGTTGATCTTGGAATAACTTCACCGCATCATTCACATTCGGTGGAATTAATTTGGATGTATATAAGCTGTTCACGTATTCTAATGCTTGCTGAGCTTGTGGATTGTTAAGCGCTGCTTGGCCATTGTCATCATAGAACTTACCGCCACCGGTTAACTGGTTATAGAATCCCCAGAACATCCAGTAAGCATCAATCCGTACGCTAGGTTGTGCTAGTGGAGCGACATCTGCTGGAACAGCCTCTTTAATTTTGGTTAGAAATGCAGTGAATCCTTCTGGTGATGGGTCGTATACGGGTTTGCCATCTTTCAACACACCTGCTTTTTCCAGATATGTTTTGTTGTAATACATTACGATGGCATGGGTATCTAATGGAATCGAGTAATGCTTACCATCATAGATCGTAGATTCTAGAATTGTAGGATTAAATTCATCCCAGTTGACTTTGGAACCTGCGGCAAGATCATCCAGTGGAGTCACATAACCAGCAGGTACAAATTGAGGCATCCGCGAGGAGTGCAATACCGCTAGATCAGGTGCTTGATCGGAAGCTAAAGAAGTTTGTAATTTGGTATAATAATCTTCTGAGCGATTACTCAGTTGTTCGACTTGAATATCTGGATTTTCCTGATTGAACTTATCGACCATAGCCGTCATAAATTCTCCATCGCCACCACTGAATGGTGTCCAGAATGAAATTTGTGTTTTACCGCCTGTTTTACCACTTTCCGAACTGCTGGCAGGTGCGCTCCCTCCAGCACAAGCAGATAAGATCAACATCGCCATCAGCAATATACATCCGGCTTGAATACCTTTTGTTTTTCTCATTAATACAACCCCCTTATCGAATAAATAAGTATGTGCGTTTTTTAGATAACGCTTACATTTAGAATCTTAATTCATTCTTTAAGGGGGAACCATGACGCTTTTTTCGATGCTATAGACATATATTTAGGTCTGTCTAGTGAAGCAGTTCTTTATTGCAGATCATAATTAAAGAATCTATCTGTAAATTACACAGGATGTTGGTAATGACGACGACTATCCCGATACTGCTTGGGTGTAGTACCCGTTTCTGTTTTGAATACTCGATTAAAATGGCGAATATTCACAAATCCTGTATCATAAGCAATCGTAGCAATTTTCTCATCGGTATGAATCAATCGCTTGATCGCTTCTCGAATTCGTATCTCTGTCAGCACTTCGACAAATGAATGCCCTAATCGATGTTTGAACAGACTACTGAGATAAGAAGCATTCAAGTAGACTTTTTCTGCCATTAAACTTAGAGTGATCGGCTCTGCGTAATGTTCTTCAAGGTAACGCACCACCTGATCAACCGCATGGATCACATGCCCTTCTTTGCGCTGAATCAGATCATATAACGAATACAATAATTCTCCGCAATATTGTGCGAGTTGCTGACGCTCATTAATCAACAACACATGTTGCAAAATCATACCCATATCCTGCTTATTTAGCCATTCGCTAAGTACTTTGTAATCCAGTGCAATCTCATAACACTCTAATAATATTTTGCATATTTGTTGCTGGATCACTTCTGGATGATTCATTTGCCTGCATAATCGTTCGATAAAAGCTTGCACTTGTCTTGTTAATTCTTGTCCATTTTCCTGTGCTAATAACTGTTCCAAAAAGTGTCTGTCTGCTGCTTGCAATCGAGATAACGGCATCGTATTCGTCGCTGAAGATTCATAGACTAGCACTTGATCTCCTCCCGAAATTAAGCGATATAACAGAGCAGTCTCTGCTTCACGATAAGATTTCGGTACCGATTCTAGGTCATCTACTCCGCCACCGATCCCAATCGTAACGGTCATTTGAGAGATGCGCTTAATAGTGCGAATTAATTGTCCTGACAATGATCTGATTTGCTGTGCTGTGGCTTCATTTCGATCACTATTGATCAGAGCAATCACTTTATGATGATCTATAAATGTGTATCCTTGTAAAGGTTCTATGATCATCTCACGTACAAATTGCTGAATATACAAAAAGAATAACTCAGGATCATTCTGACGATAACGCTGTTCTGTAACCGAATCTCGATCCAATTGCACAATCAGACAATATATTCCGTTATGAGGAAAAGAAATACTGGCTTGATCGAATAACTCACCTTCATCATAAGCTATATTGCCATGAATCAGACTACTCAATAACTGCTGTCTAATGACTTGCTGACTGGGCATATGTTCTACTACAGATTGGGATTCACTTTCTTTGCTCAATTCTGCTTCTACTTTGCATAATGCGGTATACAGTTCTTCTTTATTCACCGGTTTGAGCAAATAATCTCTAGCGCCGCTACGAATCGAACTGCGAGCATACTCAAAATCATTATGTCCACTTAGCACAATACAGCGAATAGTAGGATACTGTTCTGCCAGTGTTGCTTGCAGTTGAATACCATCCATACGAGGCATCCGTATATCGGTAATTACCAGATGAGGACGTTGAGACTGAATCATTTCCAGCGCTTCCAATCCATCTCTGGCTTCACCGATAACTGTCCATTCCAGATTAGATTCATGAATTAAATGAGTTATTCCTTTGCGAAAAATCATCTCATCATCAACAATTAAAACGTTATACATAAGAAGAGTCTCCTTTCTTCAAGTCATCTTAATAGATCATGTCAGATGCAGGCATCACAACAGTAACGCGCAGTCCTCCTTCATCCCGATTATGCAACGTAATGCCATAATCATTGCCATACTTGAGAGCAATTCTGCGATGAACATTGACCAATCCATGACCTCCCGGGCCTTCTGGCAAAATACCGGCTTCCATATGACGATGTTGTTCTTCGATCCATTCTTGCTCCATCCCCGGGCCGTTATCAATCACATCTATCTGAATCTGCTCCTGCTCTATATGAACGTTTATCTGAATATAAATATCACCACGCCCTCGTTCTAAGCCATGAATAATTGCATTTTCTACTAATGGTTGTAGTGTCAGACGAATAATAGGGCTGGATAACAGCGATGGGTCTGCATGAATCGTATACGTTAAGCGCTCATCATACCGAATACGCTGAATCGAAAGGTATCCTCGGACATGATCCAGTTCTTGCTCGATCGTCACTTCACTATGATCACTGCCAATACTATACCGGAGTAATGCACTGAGATGATTGGTCATTTGAACCACTTCACGATTGCCTTCAAGCTCCGCATACATACTGATCGAACCGAGTGTATTGTACAAAAAATGAGGATTGATCTGGCTTTGAAGTGAAGCAATCTGCGCATTTTTTTCCCGAATCTCTGTTTCATATAATCGATAAGTTAAAGTCCCTAGACGGGATACCATAATATTAAAAGTACGACTCAAATGACCGATTTCATCTGTTTGATGAACAGGTAACGTAATATCAAACTCTCCACGTTCTACAAGTTTCATAGAATCGCGTAGTACACTAAGCGGTCTTGTAATTCGCATCGCATGAAAGATAGATACAATGACCGAGATAATCAGACAGATTCCGCCTAACCAGATCATTTGCCGATTAACCTGCTCGGCATCTTGTACCAATACTGCTACAGGAACTGCTTGCAGTACGGTCCAATGAGTCACAGGTGAGGTCTGATACGTGAGCAGTACCGATTGCTTGCCATTATGAATCGTTAACGTACCTTCTCCTCCATACTGCTGTAGCGTAGAATCGTCGACAGGAAAAGAAGGGCTTTTATAAATCAATTGCTTATGCTGATCGATCATTGCAAATAACGATGTAGGCGAACCTGCCAGATGTGTAATCCGATCAGTCAATGTCTCGGCAGGCACATCAATCACTAGCACGCCTAATTCTTGGCCATTATCCAGACTACGAATTTTACGAGCAATCGAAAACACTTGATAGACCGTTCCATTATCCGATAATACTGCATGAGGAGCGATAAAATACCCTTTGCCTGACAATTCAGTATCTAACGCTAATAATCGTTCTCGATCGCCTGATTCTGCAAATCTGCCCGGACTATCCGGCAATTCTACATATGAAGAATGTGTATGATTGGTAAATAAAGCGACGCCTGCAATATCGACACGTCCATTCACCCGAATACGCCGCACAAAGCTTTCCAACAATAAGCGATCTTCATATCGATCAATCACTTGATCTTGTGTATCCTGTTCTAGATAATCCATAATTTCTGGCGATTGATACGGCAATACAGATAATAAGACTAACTCATTCATATACGCATCCAAATTCGATGTGAATTCGCGCACTACATCTGCCTGATATTGACCTGCATTGGTTTGAATCGAATCCGAGTACCCTATACTAGAAATCCATGAAGAAATGATCAATGGAATCGAAATTAATGTAATATTCATAATAATCAACCGGGTAACTAATCGCATATTTTTCCAGCGACGAATCCAATTTTTGATAGATATCTGCATGACTTACTCCTTCAAAATCTGGTTAATCAAAGGCTCTAAATGATCAAGCATCTGATCTACACTTTGCTTACCGTACCAGATTTTCTCCAATTCATTAATCAGTGCATCGCTGATCATAATCTGCTTCGGATTGCTGGGGAAATATTCAACATGATTGGCTTCATCTACATACTCTTTTCGCAAAGGTAGGGAAAGATAAGCTTGTGATAGTGCTTCCGATTGTACCGCAGGCACATGCCCTGCTTCTCCCCATACTGCTCCATGCTTGGCTAACCAGTGTGCAAATTTGACAGCCGCTAGTACTTTTTCTGGATCTTGTTCATGATGGGTTGGAAAAGCAAGCGTATGTGCATCTCCCCATGATCCTGCATGGTCATAGATTTGCGGAAATGGCATTACACCAAAATCCAAATCAGGTACTTTTTCAAAAGAGCCGATAGACCATACACCTAGAAAAAGCATTGCTGCTTTCCCTTGAGCAAATTCATTCGAAGCATCATTAATATTAGGCGGAATTAACTGTTGCTCATACAGGGAAGTGACTAATTCTAAAGAGCGCTTAGCGGCTGGCATATCAACAGAGGCACGTTGTCCGTCAGCTGTATACAATTGTCCTCCCCCTTCGATCTGCGCATACAATGACCACCACAACCATAACGAATCGATCCGTACGTTCGGTACAGCAAGTGGTGCTACATCCTGTGGAATATGCTTTTGTAAAGTCTGCAAAAAGTCTACAAATCCTTTTTCTCCTGGCTGTATCTGCACCTGTCCATCACGATACAATCCTGCTTTGGCTAACCACTTTTTGTTATAATACAATACGCTAAAATGTGTATCTAAAGGAATCGCATAATGATTGGTCTGCATCATCGTTCTTGCCAGAATAGACGGATTGAAGTCTTGCCAGTTCACACCTGCTTGAGAAGCAACAGTATTTATATTTTGGATAAAATCGGCGGGTATATATTGAGCGAACATCGACGCATGTATGATCGCTACATCAGGCGCTTCTTCAGTAACGATAGCTGTCGATAATTTGGTATAGTAATCATCTGATTTATTATTTTTCATCGTGACGACAATATGATCGGTATTTTCTTGGTTGTATCGTTGTACCAGTTCATTCATAAAAGAGATATCTCCACCGCTAAAAGGTGTCCAAAATGATATCTGAATAGGATCTGTAGTCGATAGATTAGCTACTGACTGTGGATGAGAACGATCCCCTATAAACGATGATATCCCGCTTCGATATAGACTGTAACCGAGTATGCCGATGATGACTATTATCACCACAAGCAACCCATATAATTTTAACCTTGTCATAGGCAACCAATATTGCTTGATCCATCTCACCATATAACCTAACCTCACTTTGTAGATGTACTCGATATAAAGCAAAACAAAGCATATGAATTACGCCTAATGTACCTGTTTGATCTCAAAGTGTAAACGGTTAAACTCTTCATTCAGACCTTCCCGTTCATATCTCCAATAGAATGTCTATCCATCCAAAATATCGTCCTGTTCCCCGACATTATTCTGCGTTACAGTTCGTATTGTAAGCGTTATCTATTTACTATACTGAGAGGGGCTGAATCAATGAAACGTCATCGCTTGATCATTAAAGGAGGAGTTTTATTTTTGCTATTTACTTTACTTATGAGCACTAGTATTAGTATCGCTTCTGCGGCATCTGTCCAAAAACAGTTTTATAATGTCATTATGCAGGATGGTGCAGATCCATGGATGTATAAACATACTGATGGATTCTATTATTTCACAAAAACGACAGGTAACAATGTCACGATCTGGAAATCTTCTACATTAACCGGTATTGATGCTGCTGAAAAGCGTGAAATTACAACAGGTGGGCAAAATGTATGGGCTCCTGAAATTCATTTTCTAAATGGAGCATGGTACATTTACTATGCCAAAGACGACGGTGATAATGCGAATCATCGCATGTATGTGATGCAGAATACTAGCAGTAACCCGATGCAAGGCACTTGGGTAGATAAAGGTCAGATCACAGATACTACCAATCGTTGGGCAATCGATGGGACTCCATTATCGGTGAACGGGCAGTTGTATTTTATCTGGTCAGGCTGGGAAGGTTCAGAAAATGTAAGACAAAATCTATATATCGCTCATATGAGTAACCCATGGACGATCGATTCAGCACGTGTTGAGATTGCTCGTCCTACGTATGCATGGGAGACCAATCACCAACCGAATGTCAACGAAGGCCCTCAAGTGGTGATCAAAAATAACAAAATCAATCTAATCTATTCAGCTAGTGGAAGCTGGACGAATGATTATGCGCTAGGTCTAATTACAGCACAGACCAATAGCAATTTATTAAGCCCTTCAGCTTGGAGCAAACGCACTCAACCTGTATTTGCTTCTGCTAATGGGGTGTATGGACCCGGTCATGCTTCATTTACTACCTCTCCTGATGGCAAAGAAGATTGGATCGTTTATCATTCTGCCAAATTTAATAATGCAGGTTGGAACCGGGAAATTCGTACACAGAAATTTAGCTGGAATACAGACAATACCCCTCAATTCGGTCAACCTCTTAATCCTAATGTACAGATCGCTATTCCATCCGGTGAACCGGATCGCACCCGTTATGAAGGTGAACAAGGAACATTCGGTGGTGTCGCGTATGCTTCTTCAAGCCCTAATGGTTCAGGACTATCCAAAGCAGGTCATATCGATACAGACGGTAGTTATGTTCAATATACGGTAAATATCCCGACTACAGGAACGTATATGCTAGCTGCACGTACAGGTAATGGCACAGATGGACTGGATTGGTCTACTCTTCGACTATCGGTCGATAGCGGCAATCCAACAGACTTCTTTATTACCAATAAAGGTTGGGAAAATTGGGGATTATCGACACAACGTCTATCATTGACAGCAGGTAATCATACGATTCGTTTTAGCAAAGGAAATGGTTACGGAGAATTAGACTTTTTCGATCTTGTACCTATCAAATAAAAACAATATACTTTCCGATTTAGATTAAAAGCTACTTCATATTCGATATATCATTACATCGATATCTTGTACAAACTAAAAAATCCTGTCTACTCCAGCGATATTCCGCTAGATAGACAGGATTTTTTTATATAAAAGTTAGTATTTATAGATTATAGAATCTATGATTTCTTGATAACAAAGAAATGGTTATGCAGAAGGTACGGCTGTTTTGGCATCAGATGGTTGCTGACGTCTGGAAATAAAGAACAATGCTACCCAGATCAACAAAAATCCGACCAATTGAGCCCATGTTAATAATTGTCCAAATACGATCCAGTTAATAACTACACCGACTAATGGGAAGCTTAGTTCTGCTAATGTAGCTACAGAAGCTTTGGTTGTAGACAATCCTTTGTAGTACATTAATAGACTTAGCAAGCCTGGCAACAATGCTTGACCTAGCAAATTCAGAGATACGGCTGCAATTCCACCAGAATCAGCAGATAAGCTCCAAGCTGCACCTTCATGCCATGTTAATACAAGCAACAAAGGTAAAGCCATAATAAAGCGTAATGATGTTACGGTCTCATATTTCATCTGACCTACCATTAAGCGTCCCATCACTGTAGATCCACCCCATAATGCTGCTGCACCTAGAGCAAATAGACTACCAACTTGTACAAATTCACTCATATGTCCGATAGGAATAGCGAATCCAAATGTTAAAATATACGTTCCTACTAATGCTAAAGCAAATAACCAACCAAATCCACGCGGTAATACTTCTTTTAAAATAATTCGAGCTAATACAATCGCAAAAATCGGTTGTAATTTCTGTAATAACAAGACAGCATTGAGATTACCATGAGCCAGTCCCATCGTGAATAGAATCGTAGCAATCGCCGATCCACCCCAGGATAAGAACAACAATGCTCCGATATGACGCATTTTCAATCCTTTTAATTCAGCACGGTTGACCCATAATACAGGAGCCGCCGCTAGAAAAACAATCAAATGCTCCAACAATACCAATTGAGTTGAAGTCATTGTTTTGAGTAAAATAATTCGAAACAGTGGATCAACGCCCCATAACGCTGCTCCTACAAAAACGAGCCAAAATCCACTTTTAATATGACGCTGTCTAGCTGATGATGCTGTTTTGATGTTATAACTTGCATTTTCCATGATTCAAACTCCCTACGTGATTAGAATTTGAATATGAGATCTCATACGGAAAGCCCCCGTTTATCAACGTACAATAAACGGGGGCTTGATCAAATAAACGTGCAACTGTATTTTACAATACACTGGCAAGCTTATTGGTTGATCTTCTCCCATCCGGACTGTACCGTCGGCTCTGGATTCTCACCAGATCAGTCATTTTTCAAAAAAGAAAAATGAGTCGCGGGCTACCCTTTCTTTCAATTATAAAAGAAACGTTCACCGCCGGTCGGGAATTGCACCCTACCCCGAAGATCTCTATTCGATTTTGGTTTGTTAATATAAAGAAGCTACTCTCATGTTTAACCATGAAAATAAGATTTGAAAACTTTCTTGTATCAAACATTCAATATATCTCATTATAAAGATACTTTTAGTAACTTGCAATAGTTTCGTACAAATAAATAGTTTACAACATATTTAAATCCTTAATTCCGATCAATTAACTATACTATACAATAAATAGAATGAATGTCTAGTAGCTATCAAATGTTTCTATAGATACATTGATTTTGTAAATGAGAGTAGTCTATAATCCTATTTATTTATATTACTCTATTGTCACATTTCTGTAACAGTTGTATAATCATAGAGGATTTACATCTTTAAACAATAAGTAGTACATAACTGAGAGGGGTAGAAAAATTTGGATTACAATTCGCAAAACAATGGTTACCCGCCTGCGCAACCAGATCAACGCACAGGAGTATTAACATTCAAAGATTGGATGCTTACGATTTTATTAATAATTATTCCGTTCGTAAATATCGTAATGTTATTTGTATGGGCATTCGGTGCAAATACCAATGTATCTAAAGCTAACTTTGCTAAAGCTTACTTGATCTGGTTGGCTATCGGTATTGTTGTATCTATTATTTTCTCTATTTTATTTGGTTCTTTAATGGCTGCAACAATGAGCAATATGGACCGTAGCGGATATTAATAGCAAAACAAAAAGAAGCACCTCGCAGGGTGCTTCTTTTTTGTCTACTTTTAAGTAGATGCTTTTAATAACGATCTAAGACTAACTGTGTTTTCAACGAATCTTGAGGGACTAACCAACCTTCTTGATTCAAATAGTTCATTAATTGCTGACGATCAGTTGCAGCGGTATTGTAATCATCGGTTTTGAACGAAATCTCAATCACAGGCTCAGTACCTGTACCGGAAGCATTACGAATCGGCCAAATTTCTACGTCTACATCGATTCCATTCCAGCTACCTTCATATTTACTCGCCATCACCGGGCCATACGAGCGCGATGCTTTTAACTGCTTTTCACCCCAGCTTGATCCATCTTTCCACTTTTTCAATTTACCTGGCAAATTATCGACAAGCAAAGATAATGCTTTACTATCCGCAGGCAATGTTGCTCCTGATGTTGTTGCTTTTGATTTTTTATCGTTAGACAGGCTTAATGTCTGCTTGCTGTATCCCCAATCGACTTCTGCTTCATAGTTCGTATCGGAAGCATCAAATCCTTGTTGATTAGCCAGTGTTAATGCTGCATCAATATTTCCATTTGCAATACTGTAACGTTTTTTATACGTCATTTCAAAATTGTCTTTATCTTCTTTTTTGCGGAAACGTACATTCCAACCTTCGCTATCCAATTGCTTATCACTTGTATCGAAATACTCTACAGCAATTTTTTGCGCTTTGGCAGGCAGATCAAACGCATCTTGTACCTCAGATTGAATCGTCAGGTCGCTGTTCAAAATATCATCGTCCAGCATAAATTTAACCTCATACGTTGGTGTGAGATTGGCGGCTTTGGCATCAACAACAGATGTAGATTGTGGAATATACAACCCTGCGAACAACACACTGCTTAACAACACCAATGGAGCTTTTTTACCTAATTTCAATCCTAAATTCATTTGCAAATTCTCCCCTGTCTGTGGAATATCATTTGACTACTATTCCAATGTAACAGTGAAAAATGATAGCGGAATCAACATATCTAATTGATTTCGTAAAACATATCTATAGTTTCTATATGCTATTCATCACTTTTTCGATGCTTTTCGGGTTTTTGATACAAAAAATAAAAGATGCTGACAGTTAATAACACAATACTACTTATAGCAATTATCCAATGATATGAAGGCAGAGATTGATCTGTTACAGATTGCTGGGCAGGCAATGCTAATTCTTTATCCTGTAAAAACTTGTACTCTACTGAAGTAAGCTCGCTCACTTTTTTGGAAGTCCCGCAAAGTGGATTTTCCCATTCACCATCTTTTTGATTTAGAAAAAAGATATATTGATTTCCAACTTCGCTTGGACCGTTCAAAGCTCCCCATGTACTATTTTCTTTGATTATTAATTGCCGTTGCTGAATATTTTTATAACTTTTTAGAATAGTTAATACCACTTGGTGATTTTCACTATTTTGTCTATTTAACTGCTGGATTTCTTTTACTTGAGCAATCACTACCCCATCATATTTAGCATAAGCATCTTCTACAGTTAAAATATAAGCACAAGAAAGAGCAGATACAGAGGAAGTACCTCCCCATCCTATTGACGTTATACTGAACATCAATATGATACTCCATCTTAGTATAGTATTCATCTACACCATGCTCCCTTTTCAAATCGTTTATGTTGGATATTCATTATTTCCAGAATAAAGCTATATCTAACAAACGTTCGGAAAGCCATGATGTTGCATTATAATTTATTTTCTATTGCATCGATCTAACCAAACGATTTTACAAACTGATGAATCAGCCCTGAATAATGACGTTGACTGTTGTATACATAATAAATGTAACGATGAAAAGGTGTATTCGGTAATGGTCGCATATGAAGTAGACCTTGTTGCACTTCTTCTTCCACTGCCATTTTGGACAAAAACGAAACATATTCGCCTAACATCACCGACTTCTTAATCGCTTCCGGTGAATCCAGTTCCATATACTGCTCTGACCATACCCCTACACTACTCATCCAACGATCACTTAATTGGCGGGTACTTGATTCACTCCCATGCAAAACAAATCGACTTTGCCGTAGCGTATCTATATGCAACTCTTCATAGTCTGCTAACGGATGATTCGGTGCAAAAATAGCAACCATTTCATCTTCATCTACTAATCCTTTTACCAATGAAGGATGTTCAAAAGGTTCTGTTAGCATAATGCCCAGATCGATTTCATGATTGATTAACATTTCACGAATTACAGGTGAAGTCTTAACAGCAATCGAAATGCTTACACCTGGGTAAGCGCGACTGAACTCATTAATAATAGAAGGTAATAAATAAGTAGCCGGTACATAACTCGCTCCGATACGCAAATTGCCACGTTCCAAAGCGCCAAATTCTTGTACCACTCTTCTGGACTCTGCCGCGAGAGCATTAATTTTGATCGCATAATGAAGTAATGCCTTGCCTGGTTCTTTGAGCATCACTTTGCCACCTCTAGATTCGAACAAAGCAACGCCCATTTCTTTTTCCAAGCTTTTCATATGAAATGTAACTGTAGGTTGCTTGAGCCCTAACTCATCTGCAACTGCTGTGATTTTGTGATGACGATCCAATAATTCCACGATTTGTAATTTGATTAAATTCATTGATGAACCCCCTGTAACTACTTTTCTTTCACCGTACCATAGAAACATTCGATGATTGTCAAAAGGAACACACTAAAAACTTAATGTTGCGTTTACATTCCCCACATACCCCGTGCAAATTGAGCAGATATACTACGTATAGAAAGTAGTTCAGGGCAGCAATGATACATCTTTATGTATGCTCATGAACAAGCGTCAAAGATAGGTGGAATACACAATGACAGCATTAACGATTCAAGGCATCAGCAAATCTTTTGAAGGTGTACAAGCTTTGCAAGCGACTGATCTGGTGATCGCTTCTGGCAAATTCACCACATTACTAGGGCCTTCCGGTTGTGGCAAAACGACATTGTTACGCATGATCGCCGGACTAGAGACACCGGATCAAGGAGAATTACGAATAGCAAACGATATTTTGTATTCTTCCAAGCAACGTAAAAATGTACCTCCACATCGCCGGGGATTCGGGATGGTCTTTCAAGAGTTTGCGCTATGGCCTCATTTAACAGTTTTTGAAAATGTAGCTTTCAGTCTACGAGCTTCCGGTCAGAAAAAAGATATTCAAGCACGTGTGCTCACAGCACTGGAACAAGTTCGTTTACAAGGGATGGAACAACGCTATCCGCATCAACTTTCTGGTGGACAACAACAACGTGTCGCTTTTGCTAGAGCGATCGTGATGCAACCGCGATTAATTTTATTCGATGAACCGCTCAGTGCATTGGATGCGATTTTGCGTGATGAAATGCGAACCGAATTAATGAATCTGGTACAGCAATTAGGTGTTACGGCTCTCTATGTGACTCATGATCAGACAGAAGCGATGGCGATGTCAGATGAGATTATTGTGATGCAGTCAGGATCTATTTTACAGCGTGGAACACCAGAGCAAATTTATCGACAGCCTTCTCATCCATTTGTCGCTCGCTTTATTGGTCATTCCAACTGGATTGATAACGGTCATCAGATGGTTCGCCCTGAGCATATCCGCTGGTACAGCAATCATTCTCCTGACGAACATATACATACCGGAATGATCAAGCAGGTCAGTTATATGGGCGATCGTTATGAGATTCTGTTGGATATGGGCGAAGAACGTCTATGGACAGCGTATCAAGATGAACGCATGACTGTGGGTGAATCGGTCACTATTTATATTTCAGCACACCATGTGCATACACTGAATCCTGTCCCTGTCTAACCGATGATCTTGATCCCCTTTTATCAGCTAGACTTTTAATTCAAATATGGACTCAACCACTTTAGGAGGAATAAATAATGAAATGGAATCAATTATGGCAAAAAGGAAGTTTACTTGCTCTAACAGCAATCTTAGGAACTACGCTTGCAGGTTGTAGCACTTCTACAGGCGCATCCGGTTCAGCACAATCACCTACCAAAGATGCGGGCACACTTGTTGTCTATAGTGCAGGCCCTGAAGGATTAGCCAAAAAAATTCAAGCAGGTTTTGAAGCCAAAACAGGTATCAAAGTAGAAATGTTTCAGGGCACTACAGGCAAGATTCTTTCTCGTATGGAAGCTGAAAAAGCAAATCCTGTAGTTGATGTGGTTGTACTTGCTTCTCTTCCCTCGATGCAAGCTTTAGCCAAACAAGATATGACGCTTGCTTATCCAGAAGCAGTGAATCACGATAAATTGGTCAAAGACTGGTCAGATACAGATGGCAAATATTTTAGCTACAGTGCATCTGCATTAGGTATTGTATATAACACCAAACAAGTAACGACTCCACCGACATCATGGGCAGACCTAGCGAAGCCTGAATGGAAAGACAAAGTCAATATTCCTGATCCTTCATTATCTGGTTCTGCACTTGATTTTATTACCGGTTATTTAAGTGCTGAAGGTGATAAAGGTTGGTCATTATTTGAACAGTATAAGCAAAATGGTGTTGCAATCGCAGGAGCTAATCAAGAAGCGCTTGATCCTGTTATCACTGGTGCCAAATCAGCTGTAGCCGCTGGTGTCGATTATATGGCGTACAAAGCCAAAGCAGATGGCGAACCTGTTGATATCGTCTATCCAAAAGAAGGCACAGTCATTAGCCCTCGTCCAGCAGCCATTATCAAAACAAGCCAACATGCCGATCAAGCCAAACAATTTATTGATTATCTGCTGTCAGATGAAGCACAACAAATGGTAACCAGTGCTTATCTATTGCCAGGTAGAACCGATATTACGGCTGACAATCGTACGAACCTGAACGACATTCCAACATATCCTGTGAAATGGGACTGGATGGGCGAACACAGCGAAGAAACAACAACCAAATTTACGAACCTATACAAATAAGTGGTGATCCTATGATGAAAACAAAGACCAACCAAACTTTATTCTCCTATCAAAAAATCAGTACGGCTGCGGCATTTTTGCTGCTCGCCGTACTAATTCTATTTCCGCTTCTGATGATTTTTCGAACAGCAATTGAACAAAACGGTGTGATTGATCTTATGGCTCCTTTACGTCTGCTCGGTCAAAGTGATCTTACGTCGGTCATGTTCAGTACATTATGGCTAGGCTGTTGCGTTATTATCGCGACGACTGTTCTAGCTCTTCCTTTAGCTTGGATGATGGCCAAAACAGCGATCGGCAGACAACGCTGGTTAGATGTTGTTTTTTTAATTCCTTTTATGACCCCACCTTATATCGGTTCGATGGGTTGGATGTTATTTATGCAAAAGAACGGTTATATGGAGCAATTATTGCCTGCTTCAGCAACCATCACACCTGCTTTTTTCAGCTTTGGCGGGATGGTGATGATTATGAGTCTGCATCTATTTCCATTTCTATATCTTATTCTTCGCAATACGTTAGAGCAGATTGGCGGAAGCACAGAAGAAGCTGCTTCTGTACATGGTGCTTCATTTAGCTATCGGTTCCGGCGCATTATTTTACCATTGCTATTATCCAGTTATGCGATGGGTGCATTATTGATTTTTGTCAAAACGATTGCTGAATTTGGTACACCTGCTACATTTGGTCGCAAAATTGGCTTTTATGTGATGACCTCTGAGATTCATAAATATATTTCTAGCTGGCCGATAGATTTTGGTAAAGCAACTTCACTGGCTTCTTTGCTGTTAACAGCTTGCTTATTGATGTGGTATATCCAGAGTATATTAAGCAGTCGCTATTCTTATCGCTTAACAGGTGGTAAAGGAGTACGAAGTAAAAAGTATTCGTTACGAGGCTGGAGCGGTATTATCTGCTGGTTGTATATCGGGATATTGCTGATTACATCTATCGGGATTCCTTACTTTTCTGTGATTACAGCATCTTTATTACGCTTGCGCGGAACAGGGCTGGCGATGGGTAACTTTACATTACAGCATTATAGCGACTTATTAAGCTGGGGTTCTGAAAGTATGGAAGCACTGATTAATAGCTTTACACTTTCACTTGTAGCGGCGACTATTGCTGTACTGATCGGTACATTTCTAGCGCTGAAAGTAGGATATGGCAAACGATGGTCACAAAAATGGATCGACCTTTTTAGTTTAATGCCTAATACTGTACCCGGTATTGTTATTGTGGTGGGATTAATCTTATTCTGGAATTCTCCATGGATGCCCATCCCTCTTTACAATTCATACGGTATGGTTGTACTAACGTATATTATTTTATTTTTGCCGTACACTTTACAATATGTCAAAGCCAATAACGGGCAGATTGATCCTATTTTATTACAAGCGGGAGCGATTTCTGGTGGTCGTCCATTGTATGTATTTCGGCGGATTTTACTGCCACTGCTGGTTCCGGGTATGATCGCAGGTTGGACGATGACCTTTACGATTGCGAATCGCGAGTTGGTGGCTTCCCTGTTGATTTTGCCACCATCTATGCAGACTTCGGCAACTTATATTTTCGCTCAATTTGAACAAGGTGCTGTCTCAATGGGTATGGCGATGGCTGTAGTTTCAGTGGGGATTACGACAATCTTGCTACTGATGTTACAGACACTACCTGCTTATCGGAAGCAGCAATTATCATGATGGAACTTACTATACTTGGTGGCGCAGGTGAACATGGTCGATCCAGCTATCTACTCCAACAGGGGGAGCAGAGTCTATTGCTGGATTATGGTGTCAAAAAAGAAGGTGACGGACAATATCCAATCACACCTGATATCGATGAAATGGTCGCCAGTCTGCAAACTGTTTTTTTGTCTCACGCTCATGAAGATCATTGTATCGCTCTGCCTTTATTGTATAAGCATGGTTATACCGGCGAGGTCTGGACAACCCGGGCAACGGTTGGACAATTACCTGCTTATTTTGAAGCATGGAAAAGGTATACCGATCACCGCTCGGCAACACGTCCGTACGATGACGAAGATCAACAACGCATCCAATTCCGTTATTTAGAAGATATTGTCCCACCGGGGAGCTGGAGCCCTTTGTTGCCTCATCTTGATGTATGTTGGGGACGAGCAGGTCATTTACCGGGTTCGATCTGGCTGGCACTGTGCTGGCATGATAAGTATATTTTCTTTTCAGGAGATTATACGTCTGAATCACAGTTGTTAGCCGCAGATCGTCCACTACACCAGACACGATTAATTTCGAAAACGCAAACAATTCCGGGTATTATACCTGATCTGGATATAGCGATCATAGATGCTGCATATGGCGTTGATCCTGATCATCAAGATAATAAGCTAACTCAACTAAAACGGCATATCGATGAGACGCTCCGGCAACAAGGAGCCGTTATGCTTCCTGTTCCTGTGTATGGACGAGGGCAAGAATTGATATTGTGGGCAAGTGAAGAGTATCCTGATACGCCATTGCTTGTGGAAGCGGGCTTACTAAATAATTTGCGTTCTTTCACTACAGATACCTACTGGCTTCATGCTCAAGCATGCGCACGAATAGAACGTTTGCTACAACATCCGTATTTGTATGTGATGGATGATGAACAATCTCGTAATGAACTGCCTGCGCAATACACATCGTTTATTTTATTTACCGATGATGGAATGATGCAATCGGTCAAAGCTCAACAGCATTACGAACGAATCGCTCACAATGAACATAATGCGGTGATTTTTACAGGTCATCTGGCTCATGGGTGCTTTGGACGCAGGTTGTTGCTTGATACCGAGCGAGAAGGTTGTAAAGTCTATTACGTACGCTACAAAGTCCATCAAGGGCTACCTGATGTAAGACGTATGCTACTCGATCTCAAAAGCCCACCTGCTCTACTCGTACATGCTACCAAGTCACGTACCGATGGACTTGCGTTACGATTAGAACAAGAAGGCTTTCACCGGATACATTCTTTACTCCCACAAGACAAAATACAATTTTGAGTGACAGCGATGATCATGGGAAGGGCTATGCTTGAACATGATCATCGAATATCATCTTCTATTATCCTTTTGTAGTAAAAAGGCAACAAAAAAAGCGTACCATATTCATATCCTAGGATACGAACAGGTACGCTTTTTATGACGGTTCAAAACAGTTCGAAAACGTTTTGAAATTTCGCTCAACTTACGTCTTAGTTTTTCAAGCCGTATTTTTTGTTGAACTTGTCTACGCGGCCACCGATGTCTGCGTTTCTTTGTTTACCAGTGTAAAACGGGTGAGAAGCAGAACTAGTATCAACGCGAATCACTTGATAAGTGTTGCCATCTTCCCATTCCATAGTTTCGCCGGAAGTTTTAGTTGTTCCACTCAGGAACTTATATCCGCAACTTGGATCAAGAAAAATAGCTTGTTGGAATTTAGGATGTCCTTCTTTTTTCATGAGTATCACCTTCGTTCATAAAATTAATCGCACTTTTCTTATTATACACCGTTATATCGAAATGTCAAAGAACTTATGTTTTTTATTTGCAATTAATTTTAAGCATTTTTCAAGATCATTTTGGGTTCGCATGCGTCCCTACTACAACTGTAGAATCTATAGTGTCTGTATGTTGTAATTGTTCTAATTCATAAGCTACTTGTTGGATCATATCTGCAAAAGCCGCCAATTCTTGAGAACGTCCTGCTTGATGACGTGACCATTCTACATTTTTACCAAATTCAGACTGTACTTGATCAAGCTTGGTCATAATCACTTTCAAAGTCATACTGATATCTTGTAATGCATTCTGGGACGATCCTGCTAACTTTCTTACTTCCTGCGCTACAATACTGAATCCTCTGCCATATTCACCAGCATGAGCCGCTTCAATCGAAGCATTAAGACCTAATAGATGGGTCTGTTCAGAAATCTCACGCATAACTGTACCCACTTTGCTGATTTCTTTGACCTCATGACCTAACTCGTCCATCTGTTGTAGTGAACTTTCTTGAGACTGCGCCATTTGATCTGCTGATTGTGAGATCACTCTTGCATTATCATTTAATTTGACGATCATTTCGCTCATCTGATTTACCGCTTCGGTTACAGCTGTTAACATATGTTGCTTTTGATTCGCCATTTCTTGAATACGATACTGCTCTCTTTCACCGTAAGCTTCAAGCACCAGTTGCGAATCTAAATTGAACATTTTGGTCAGAGCATGTAGCACTTTTATCCATTGATCTGGCAATTCGCGCTCTAATACAACCGTTGCAATATTGGTATAGGTCATATAAGTCCCTAGATAATAATCAGAATTAAGCCCTATTCGTGAATGAATACGACCAATCTTTAACCTTTGCTCGATAAAGGATTCATCTATCGTTCCAGATGCTAATGAAATCCAATAATCACGCTGTGTTTGTTTGAGACGATCTATCGTAGAACCAGCTTGCTGAATAATATCATGTAATACTGGATATTGCTCTATATGATTGTAGAATTGATCAACAACCTCATCGACCACTTTCACAAATAAATCATAATGTTGATGCAGTAATTGCAAGTCAGCTTCTTTCAAGCCAATATATTGAAGTTGTTGCTGTCGTTGTGCAGATACTTCGATCATGCTTGATATCCCCTCTTTCTCTCTAATACATACACATATATTTATTCGTATTTTACCTTTTATTGTAAAATATAGCCAATTGAAAGTGTTAGTTGTATCTTTATGTGTAACATTAATGAACAATCGATTTTTAAACGTACTATTATTCGATCTCTTCTGCTTCATGACTTCTATGTTATTATCCTGCTATGCTATACTTTCGAACATAACACTGAATATAAGTACTATGACATAGATACAAGATATACCTATCTAAAGGAGAGAATATCGTGGCTGTACAACGAGAAACCGAACTGTATCTTCCTATCAAACAATTTTTCACTGCTCAGGGGTATGATATCAAAAGTGAGGTTAAACATTGCGATCTAGTAGGCATACGAGAACAAGATCATGAACCCCTTATTATCGAAATCAAAAAAACATTCAATATTGCACTACTGCTTCAAGGTATCGAACGGCTAAAGCTCAGTTCCAATGTATATCTGGCTGTAGAAAAAAATCGCGCCAAAAAAGGAGCTCATAGTCAGCGTTGGCGTGAGATTACTGAACTATGTCAGCGTCTAGGATTAGGATTGATTGTAGTGACGTTGTACAAAACAAAAGCTCCATTTGTAGAAATATTATGTAGTCCAACATTGTCTTCCAAGCCTGCCAAAGCGGTACGTCGTGGGAGTCGCAAACAACGATTATTACAAGAAATTGCCGAACGTAGCGGTGATTACAATCTAGGTGGCAGTACAGGAACTCCTCTGATTACCGCTTATCGCGAAAAAGCGCTGCGCATCGCTTCTGCGTTTGGTACTGACCTTTACTTATCCCCGCGACAATTACGGGAACGAAGTGGTGTCGGTAGTACAGCAGCGATTATGCAGCGCAACTATTATGGTTGGTTTGAACGTGTAGCACGAGGTAGTTATCAATTGACCCCAGCAGGTATACGGGCTCTACAACAATATGCTCATGTGATCGAGAATCAGAAGTTGCTTTAACTGCGCAGTTCAGCAATACACTCCGAAATAAGATTCATTCCTAACAACAGCTCATCCCGTCCAGGATGGGTAAAGTTAAGACGAATCGCACTGTTACCTTCATCGCTTGCATAACATCGTGCTCCTGGCAAAAAGGAGACACCTTTAGACATAGCATGTGTAAGTAACTCTTCTCCATCTAACTGATCCGGCAAAACAGCCCATAAAAACATACCGCCTGAAGGAACATCTACCTGGGTTCCTTGCCAGTTGGGACGTTTGAGCAATTCTAGCATTAATTTAATACGAATCTCATATTCGCGATTGAGCATTGTAATATGATTATCCCAATTGAAGCGAGGCGATTGTAATAGACGCAATAAAATCGCCTGATTCATCGAACTGGATTGCCAATCTGCTGTTTGCTTGGCAGCTGACATCACTTCAATCAAACGTTGATCTCCTGCTGCCCAACCTACGCGCAATGCAGGAGCGATAGTTTTGCTGAATGAACCAATATACAGAACATGATTCCCCACCTTGCTCCCGATCCAATTGAAATAGACTCGGATAACGACGGCGAAAAGAACGAACCGACTCCAGTCCATAACGCAAATCTCCATACGAATCGTCTTCAGCGATTAACAATTCATATCGCTTACAGAGCTCTAGAATAGCTTTTCGACGCTCCAAGCTCCATACTCTTCCTGTAGGATTCGCAAAGCTTGGTGAAGCGCACAGTAGCTTAGGACCATACGCTACAATAAGTCGCTCCAGATCTTCTGGAATCATTCCTTCTTCATCACAATCTACATGAAGTACATTTGCTCCTTGTAATCGAAGCACTTGCAGACACCCTGGCGAAGCCGGAGATTCTACCAGTACTGTATCTTCTCGATCGACATAAATACGCACTAACAAATCGATCGTTTGCTGACTGCCTGATGTTAACAAAATATCTTCAGGATCTACATTCAATTTCTGATCGATTTGCCAGCGTGTGTTCAGCCATTTCCGTAAAGCTAATGAACCTGCGGCTTCTCCATACTGAAGAACAAGAGGCCCTGCTGAGAATACAGCACCAGCAGCTTCTCCTAATTGTGCCAGCGGAAATAGTTCTTCTGCTGGTAATTCTTCAGCTAATGAAATCCATGATTCACGACGCTGCCTGTTATCAATCGACCTGACCGAAAATGAAGGCATATGACTCACACTTGCTGCAAAAGAAAATTCCACCGCTCCAGCCTCCTGTACGATGCTTTTTCAAGATCATACACCTGAACTTTAATCCAGAGCAACCTCTTTTACTGGAACAATACTTTCAGGTGGTGCAATTATGCTGGTCATAGGTGCATTATTAAAAGAAGCTGTATGCGAATACAACGTATATTTTTCGATAGCTTGAGCCCGGCTGTTTACACCAAGTTTATGATAAATTTTGCGTAAATAATTATCAACAGAACGTCGGCTCACACGGATCATATAAGCGATCTTATCGTATGTAAACCCCTGTGTAATTTGAATCATAATCGTGTGTTCGATTTTGGAAAGATCAAAATAACCATCGGTAGGAATTTCAGCAGGAATAGGAACTACTCCTTGATGAAGCCATGACAGAGGAATAACCGTTGATCCTTGACGCAGACTACTGATCAGATGTAACAATTGAGCTGGCGAAGATTCTTTCGATAACATGCCACTGGCACCCATACTCATGAGTCCTGCAAATAAGGATAAATGATTGTCGCTGGTAAGCACAATCACATGGCTATCTTTACTCGCTTGCTTAACTTGACGCAAATAAGATTGAACTGATCCTTCAGGTAATGCATCATCAAGCAAAATGAGGTTAGGTTGAACACTTGCTACTAAAGCGACTCCATCTTTTACAGAACTGGCAGTTCCGATAACACTCAAATTGGCTGTCTCTTCTAGTATCATTTTTGTTCCAAGCATCAGCGCCGGATGATTATCAATAATGATAACCTTCCAAATGTCTTCCATTTTGATACTTCCCCCTTTATCAACAGCTATTAGTTACTGCTTATTAACATATATCTTGATATCGGCATCTTTCACTAGATTTTTAACGTTTTTTGGATATTTGTGGATATGATCTTATGCGAGAATTGGATAATAGAAGAATGATATTGGAAGAATATAGAATCTTATCTGGTAAGATAGACTGGCTATATCGGACATGTTAAAATGGATTTTGGTCAAAAATAAAAGCTTTATCGAGGTGAGTGAATATGCAGTCAAACGCAGAGTCTTCCTCCCGAACAACGATGCGACATCAGACAAACAAAGGGTCCTCTGCCAAATGGTTTTTAGTGTTTTGGATATTGATTATTGGACTGGGTGCAACGATCGCCTACTTATATAGCAATCATATGAAACAACAGATGATCGCGTCGATCAAAGCAGATACGGAACGGCAAATCGCTGTATTGCAACATGATTATGAGACTCGATTAAATGATATGTCTAAAGAAATGACCGCTTTGCAAAGTAAAGTCGATTCTTTTAATGAATTGCTTACATTTACGAAAGACAATGCCAGTAGCAAAACCGATAATAGCAACAAATTGTATACCCAACTCAATGAAGTGCAAAAGCAACTTAATACACTACAAAAGAAAATGGATTTGTTAAAATGACGATGCGTGTTAAAAAAATCAATCGTTTGTTGATGTTAGCGACAGCACCTTTTGCTGGATTGTTATTTATATTGGTATTTCAATCGAATCAGGTTGCCGTTCCTTTAGATATCCAAAAATATGCGCCGGTTAGTCAACTCAGCGATCAATCAGAACAGATTCTTACCCATCTGGATCAAGCTGAAAAAGTAGCTGTACAGACATCGTCATCGATTGAGCGCACAACCAAGTTATACAATCAGACCACATCGACGATGTCTCGTATTGTGCAGACGGCTTCTACACAGGCAAATAAACCTGAACAAATTTACAATAAACGAATCACGTCCAAATTAGGAGCGGCTTCAGAGAAAGTAAATAGCAATCGAATCCATATTGAACTATACCGTCTGAATCCAGGCACGTACAAAGCATATGCTATGAAAATCAAACTAAAAGAACCTTCTGCTATGAATATGACACTAGGCAAAGATTCATTTGGTGGATCTGAAACGACACTGACTGCTGTTCAGCGATCAGGGGCAATAGCAGGTATTAATGCTGGAGGATTTGCAGATGGAGGAGGCAAACGCTATCCACTCAGTACCACTGTACTCAATGGAAAATATTTAAATGGATTTCAATCGACATTCAAAGATTTATTTTTTGTTGGGATGAATAAGTCAGGGCAGTTGATCGGTGGCAAATTTACAAGTAAAGCTAATCTGGATGCGTTAGATCCTTCATTTGGTGCTTCTTTTGTACCGGTATTAATTCAAAATGGAAAAAAAGTACCGATTCCTGCGAAATGGAAAGCTTCGCCTTTGCGTGCACCACGAACAGTGATTGGTAAATACAAAGATGATCAAATTATTGTTATCGTAGCGGATGGATACAATGAAAATGGTAGTTCTGGTGCAACTCTAGTCGAATTGCAAAACAAGTTATACAAAATGGGCGTTGTTGATGCTTATAATTTAGATGGCGGTGGCTCCACTTCGCTTATTTTGAACGGACGTGTAATCAATCATCCTTCCGATGGAAGCTTGCGTCCTGTTCCAACTCATTTTTTATTTTTCAAATAAGTATATGTACACCTATTATAGATAAGATAAAAATAACCTTCCAACACAATATCGTGCTGAAAGGTTATTTTTATTTCGCATTTTATCAAGATAATCTAACTATCTTAAAATTTAAAATGTTACTTATTTACTAAATTAAGCATTTTTAGGAATTAAATTCATTTCTTCCATACATTGAGCACATACATAACGCTCTTTGAATTCCCCTACTTCTTCCATTGATCCGCAAAATACGCATTTCGGACGATATCTTTCTAAAATGATATGATCCCCCTGTACTAAAATTTCTACAGGATCTCCTTCATTCATTTGATATCTTTTGCGCAAAGACTTTGGTAACACGATTCTTCCAAGTTGATCGACTTTACGTACAACGCCTGCTGGTTTCATACTAATACACACCTCACTAATATTTATACTTTGCTGATTGAAGCAGTAGAGAAATGAAGTCATTATAAAATTTGGAATATCAGCTATATATTCACTGAATTTTAGTACTTCCTTTTATTTCTCCACTTACTTCTTGAATCCTGCTAACTTTTATTATTTCCTACTAAAATTACGATACAGAGTCAATTCATACCAATTAATCTAAATGTAAAAAGTTAAGTTGGCGTAATGCTTCATATACGATAATGGCTGCTGAATTTGAAAGGTTCAGTGAACGCACATCATCTGACATTGGCAGACGCATAGCTGTATCTGCATTTGCTGCAATTAATTCAGGTGGTAATCCTTTAGTTTCTTTACCAAATACGAGAAAATCACCATCTTGAAATTGAAAATCAGAATATCTATTTTTCACTTTAGTTGTTGCAAAGAAAAAACGGTGATCTGAGTAGGTCTTTTGAACCTCTTCGAAAGAATCATGATATTCAATATTGACGGCATGCCAGTAATCGAGACCTGCTCTTTTCAAAGTAGAATCGTCCGTTTTGAAGCCTAAAGGACGGACAAGATGCAGATGCGTTCCTGTAGCTGCGCATGTTCTAGCAATATTGCCGGTGTTTGCCGGGATCTCAGGTTCAACGAGTACAATGTGTAGTGCCATAGGTTTATTTCCACCTTTTATATAGTTCTTTTTGATTATAACCGATTTCGGTAAAATGCGACAGCTTTTGACAAAAATAATTGGAAATTTTTTTTAAAAAAGCCTTCCCAGAGGGGAAGGCTGTCATTCCTTAGTACATTCAGCCATTTTTGCTCTGAAATTCCTTCATAAACTCAACCAGAGCATTGCAGCTTTCATAAGGAACAGCGTTATAAATCGAAGCACGTAGACCGCCTACGCTACGGTGACCTTTCAAGCCTATAAATCCAGCTTCTTCCGAAGCTTTAACAAATGCTTTTTCTAATTCTTCAGATGCTAGACGGAATGTAACGTTCATGATCGAACGACTTTCAAGTTCAGCCGCCCCTTTATAAAAACCATTACTGTTATCAATCGCATCATAGATTAAAGTAGCTTTGGCTTCATTTTCACGCTGAATACCTTCAAGTCCGCCTTTTTCTTCAATCCATTTTAAAACTTCATTTACCATATATATCGAAAAAGCAGGCGGTGTATTGTATAGCGAATTATTTTTAGCATGCGTGCTGTAGCGGAATATCGATGGAATATGCTTAGGCGATTCGTTAATGAGTTCTTCTTTTGCAATAATAACGGTTACTCCAGAAGGTCCCAAATTCTTTTGCGCGCCTGCATAGACCATATCAAGCTTACTCATATCTAATGGACGACTCAAAATATCACTCGACATATCTACCACTAAAGGAATATCTCCTGTATCAGGAAACTTACTAAATTGTACGCCTTCAATCGTTTCATTGGAAGTGATATGCACATAAGCTGTATTTGCAGGTAGATCCAATTGACTTAGATCAGGTAGCTTCATATACTTATCTTCTTCTGAGGAAGCTACAACCGTTGTGTCTCCTACTAACTTCGCTTCGCTTAACGCTTTGCTTGCCCAGCTTCCTGTAGCTACAAAACCTGCTGTCTTGCCTTCAGACAGTAGATTCATTGGAATCATAGCAAATTGAGTGCTAGCGCCTCCTTGTAAAAATAACACCTTGTAACCTTCCGGGTTGCCTAACAACGACAACAGACGATCCTGAGCTTCGCTATGTACCTTTTCATATACTGCGCCACGATGTGACATTTCCATAATAGACATTCCTGTATTTTGATAATCCACAAATTCTTTTTGTGCACGCTCTAATACTTCTAAAGGCAATGCAGCAGGTCCAGCATTAAAATTGTACGCTCTTTTTGTCATGTTGTTCTCCACCCTTTCAATTTCAACATTCCACTTTTTGTTTCGCCAGATCACTTTCCATCTCTGTAAGCACACTTATACTGCCAAGTGCTTAAATAGTAAGATGTAAGATATTTTGCTTTGCAAAAATCATTTCTCATTTTACTCGTCGCGCTTATAGTACCAAGCGCTTAGATGTTAGGTTTGTGCTAAATGATTATCGCTATGATATCAGCTATTCTAGGGGTGATCAAGTGTCTTTTGTCACTTGCTATCTAACATAATGCGATATCTTGTGAACAAAATAAAATGTAATCGTTTTATTTTTCTACTCATATAAAAATCCTCCGGACATGATGTTCCGGAGGATTCTGATTACTTGATCTCTACGATCTAGTGTGTGAGATAAGTAATAATTAGCAATCGTAGTACAAGCTGAATTCGTGTGGATGTACGCGAATTGCAACATCTTTCGCTTCTGCACGTTTGAATGAAATGTAGTTTTGGATAAAGTCTGCTGTAAATACATCACCTTCAAGCAAGAAGTCGAAATCTTTTTCCAATTCATCCAAAGCTTCTTCCAAAGATGCTGGAACACTACGGATACCTACTTTATCTTCTTCAGGCAATTCATAAATATTTTTGTCAAAAGGACCATATCCTAATTCACGAGGATCCATTTTTTTCTTGATACCATCAAGACCAGCCATCAACATTGCCGAGAATGCAAGGTAAGGATTAGCTGTAGAATCCGGTGTACGGAATTCGATACGACAACCTTTAGGTGTTACAGAAGCAATCGGAATACGAACTGCTGCTGAACGGTTACCTTTCGAGAACACCAAGTTAACTGGAGCTTCATAACCAGGAACAAGACGTTTGAAAGAGTTCGTGCTTGGGTTAGTCAATGCGATCAATGCTGGAGCATGATACAAGATACCGCCCAAGTAATGTAATGCCATTTCACTCAAGTTCGCATAAGCACCTTTTTCGTAGAACAAAGGCGTATCGCCATCAAAGATAGATTGGTGAACGTGCATACCGCTACCGTTATCACCGAATAAAGGTTTAGGCATAAACGTTGCTGTTTTGCCATATTGTTGTGCTGTGTTATGCACGATATATTTGTATTTCATTAAGTTATCAGCTGTTAATTTCAAAGTGTCAAAACGGAAGTTGATCTCTGCTTGTCCAGCAGTAGCTACTTCATGGTGATGACGCTCAATGCGAAGTCCTGCTTCTTCAAGCAAGCGACACATTTCGCTACGAATATCCTGTTGAGAATCGACAGGAGCTACTGGAACATATCCGCCTTTTTTACGGATTTTGAAACCAAGGTTGCCGCCATCTTCTTTGCGGTTTGTGTTCCAGAATGCTTCGTTAGAATCAACGGAGTAAGAGGATACATTCACATCGCTTTGGTAACGTACATCATCAAAGATAAAGAACTCGGACTCAGGAGCAAAAAATGCTGCTGTTCCTACACCGCTTGTTTGCAGATATTCTTCCGCTTTCTCTGCAATACCGCGCGGATCACGTTCATAACGCTCGCCGTCCGGGGTGAAGATATTGCACATAATGTTCAACGTTGGATGAGCAGTAAAAGCGTCGATAAATACGGACTCCGGATCTGGCATCATCACCATATCAGACTCCTCAATACCGCGGAACCCAGGAATTGAAGAACCGTCAAACGCAACACCATTTACAAAAGTATCCTCATCCACTTCACTAGCTGGCAAAGAGATATGGTGAGCACGACCAGACAAATCCACAAAACGAAAATCAAACCACTCAATGTTGTTTTCTTGTGCAAGCTTCAATACGTTTTCTACCGCCATTTGTACTTTCCTCCCCAAATTTCCGAACATTACACTCTTTTTCGATGTCGAATGTTCATTCTCTCGATTTTTTTTCTGTCGTCATTATAAATCGTAAAACCTTACATCGTCAATAGCCTTTTTACATATCCCTAAAATTTATGTAAGATATGCTTACACTCATAGCTTACCAAAAAAGAAAACAGCTCGTCAATCCGTCAATTAAAAATCGGATAGAGTGAGCTGTTTTTTTAAACCTTACATGATTTTCTAAAATACTAATATATTCCAGCTATACCTAACATGAAAATTAGACAAGCTATGCAGAAATGGTTTTTGTTTTTGTACAGACGTGTCCCTATTCAAATCAACTCAATTTTAAATAATATTCGGTTAATTTAAATATACTACACTTGGACAGAGGATTCAAAAAACGCTGCTGGTGCTTTGGCAGTGCTGAACGTTTTGCCAATAATAGGCGACAATTGTTCCAGATCACGCAGTAATTTAGCAAATTGATCCGGGAATAAGGATTGTACACCATCACCAGTCATCGAATTATCAGGATCTGTATGCATTTCGATAATAAGACCGTCTGCTCCAGCAGCTACTGACGCTTTGGTCATAGGCTCTACCAGTTCACGACGTCCTGTACCATGACTTGGATCAGAAATGACAGGTAGATGGCTCAATTGTTGCAATACAGGAATAGCCGATAGATCAAGCGTGTTACGAGTGTATGTCTCAAACGTACGGATACCACGCTCACATAGCATTACATTAGGATTGCCACCTGCCAAAATGTATTCTGCTGCATTCAAAAATTCATCATATGTTGAACTGAATCCACGTTTAAGTAACACAGGCTTTTTACTTTCTCCTAATTTGCGCAACAGATCAAAGTTCTGCATATTACGTGTACCGACTTGCAAAATATCAGCGTATTCGCCACAGATATCTACATATTCCGGTGTCATTACTTCTGTAATCGTTAGCAGTCCATGTTTCTTCCCTGCTTCTGCCATCATAATTAGTCCTTCGACTCCTACACCTTGAAAGCTGTAAGGGCCTGTACGTGGCTTAAATGCTCCACCGCGTAATACTTGTCCACCAGCAGCTTTGACCAGACGAGCAATCTCATCAATCTGTTCTGCTGATTCCACTGCACAAGGACCACCCATGACAACTAACTCGCCACCACCGATCGATACATCGCCTATTTGGATCACCGTATTTTCAGGATGGAAATCACGACTCGCTAATTTGTAGGATTTGGAAATTTTCATCACTTTCTCTACGCCTTTCATCTGCTGTAAATGCTCCATCAAGCGAGGTTCGGCTGTTCCAATAAGACCTATAACCGTATGATCTGCTCCCCGAGAAATATGGGCTTGTAAGCCTGCTTGTTCTATAACAGTAGTAATCTCTTTTACTTGCTCCTGCGGTGTTTGGTTCGATACGATAACGATCATTTGTAATCTCCCTCTCTGTATGTGTTGATGATGATATTAAAATAGATAGCTGACTATATAAAATGATTTGGATATGTGATATTTATTATATTTTTACATCATCACTTAGACGCTTGTTCGCTTTTAAGCTTTTAATCACTAAAGTAAATATACAGCACTCTGTTAGACATGTCAAGCTGTGTCATAGTACAAAATCTTGTACGCATAGTATAAAGAATATAAAAAGAAAAAGTGCCTCTCCCATCAAGGGTTAGACACTTTAAATACATCATTTCGTGGACAATGTCCATCAGTGACGGACAGGTTGATTGGTGGTTCTACCTTTTTTCTCACGCACAGGAGGTAATAAACGTTTAGGATCTACTGTTCTTACCATTTCCCATGTGGATTCATCATCATTATCGTATTTTTCTAAATAGTTAATGACTTCTTTGGTAATTGGAGTTGGTGTAGACGCGCCAGCCGTAACAGCTACTCTACTTTTGCCAACTAACCATTCACGTTTAAGCTCTGTAAGATCCGAGATCCGGTAAGCCGTAACACCTGCGATTTCTTCGGATACCTGTGCTAGACGATTAGAGTTGTTACTACGCGGATCACCTACAACGATTACAAGCTCTGCTTGACCTGCTTGTTCTGCTACCGCTTCTTGACGAACCTGTGTCGCTAGACAAATCTCGTTGTGCACTTCTGCTCCCGGGAATTTCTCTAGAAGTTTCTTCATAATTAAGCGAATATCCCATTGGCTCATTGTCGTCTGATTCGTAATTACAATCTTGCCTGCTGGAATCTCCAATTGGTCGATCTCTTCTTCTTTTTCTATCAAGTAGACTTGATCCGGTGCAACACCAATCGCACCTTCAGGTTCAGGATGACCTTTTTTACCGATATAAATGATCTGATAACCTTCGCTTGCTTTATCCTTGATAAGATCGTGAGTACGCGTTACATCAGGACAGGTCGCATCTACAGTCGTTAATCCTTTTTCACGAGCCAGACGGCGCACTTCAGGAGACACACCATGAGCGGTAAAAATAACCGTTCCACTTTCGACTTGCTCAAGAATTTCTACACGATTCGGTCCATCTAATGTAATAATACCTTGATCTTCAAATGATTGAGTGACATGACTGTTATGCACAATCATACCGAGTATATAAATAGGCCGTGGTAAGTCAAGGTTCTTGGCAGCTTGCTGAGCAAGCACCATAGCATCTACTACACCATAACAATACCCACGCGGCGCAATCTTTACAATTTCCATGAAGGGGTACACCTGCTTTCTAGGGTTGGCTTATCTTACGAAAGAAGCAATAGCAACTTCATTATAACCCATTTGATAGGGCGCAGGAAAGGAAAGTAGCAAACCTAGCTTCAAAAAGTGACTATTGTTTGCTACTTGTTGTCTATTCTGGTTTTTTGGTATCAGAAATCTCGTTTTCAGGTTCGGCTTCAAATACAGGATCGATTTTATTTTCGACTGGTACAGCCGCTAATGGAAGCCAGATTACAAATGTTGTTCCCTTGCCTTTAGCGGTAACTACTTCTACAGAACCTGCGTGCTCATCGATAATCCATTTCGCTATCGATAATCCCAAGCCTGTACCCGGCGTTACACCGCGCGATTCATCGGCTCGATAAAATCGCTCAAAAATATGAGGTACTTCTTCTTGATCCATACCGATCCCTGTATCACTAATTCGAATCCCAATCTGATTTTGATACAATACGGTATCTAGAGATACTGTACCCTCTTTGGTATATTTAAAAGCATTCTCAATAAAAATAAACAACATTTGTTGTAGATAATCTTTGTTACCATAAATATGATAGTCGTCTAACGCCACAGTATTGGCTGGTTGCCATGTTGCTTTGTGCGGGATAAATTGGGCGCGTCTCATCACATCATCCAGAAGAGCACCCGCAGGCAAGCTCTCCATCACGATCGTCTGCCCTGCATCGGCGCGAGCTAACGAAAGCATATCATTAACCAGGCGACTCATTCGTTTGGATTCATCTGCAATATCATTAATCGATTCCATCGACAATTGCTTCAGACTTTCTTCATCTAAATGAGGCGCTTCATGAGGTTTTTTGTTCCATGCTTTTTGCAATAAATCGACATTACCACGAATGGTGGTCAGTGGAGTACGTAATTCATGCGAAGCATCAGATACAAAGCGACGCTGTGCAGCATAGGCTTCTGCTAGGTCTTTATAAAATACTTCGGTTCTGCCTAACATTCCATTAACCGTACTAATCAACTGCCCGATTTCATCATGAGGTCCATCATAATCGATTCGTACACTAAGATCTTTTCCTTTTTGGATCTGACTAGCAGCATCAATAACCTTTTCGATAGGAGCCATAGATTTGCGCGCCAAAAATAAACCTAATGTAAACGCAATAAATAATGTAGCCAGCGATCCTACAATCAGTGTTACACGCAGATCATCAAATAACTGGCGAGCATCTGTCATATCCGCAGCTATCATTAATACGCCAACCATTTTGGCCTGGTTATCAATCGAATAGGGTATCCCACCGTAAGCGACCAGATAAGTACGATCATTATATTGAATTTGTTTTAATTCATTTGGTATTTTGTTAGAAGCAGGCGCTTGCAAAAAAGTACCATTAATATTGTTGTTAATTCCATTGGTATAATTTTTGAGTTTGACCCGAAACCCAGCGTCTGCCAAACGATCATGGTCTTTCGGTGACAAAAACACATCAATCTGCTCATCATTGACTTCGCTTACAATGATCTGTGTTTTACTAATCTGCTCGATTAGACGATTCTGCAAATCTTGATACGTATTAAAATAAACAAATCCATAAATCGCTATACTAAAAAGCATCAAAGTCACTGCCAGTATCCCCGAATACCATACCGTCAGTCTTAAACGTATTGACATACTGTCAGCTCCTTCATTCTCTAGCTGTTATTTCTTAAAATATAGCCAGCACCACGGATCGTCTGAATCAGACGTTTGCCGCCATGCTCTTCTGTTTTCTGACGAAGCATCGCAATATACACTTCAAGTACGTTCGATTCTCCGCTATAGTCATAACCCCAAATTTTATCCATAATCAAATCTCTTGATAAGACACGTTTCGGATTTTGCATAAATAAATGTAACAATTCAAATTCTTTCGCTGTTAATTCGAGCCGTTGCCCATCTCGTGTGACTTCACGCGCATCAGGATCTATCGTTAAGTCTTCAAATGCTAGACGTGTACTTGTAGAAGCTTCGGATTCAGGTTTGCGTCGTAACAATGCTCTAACCCGTGCCAACATTTCTTCTAGCGCAAATGGTTTGACCAGATAATCATCTGCTCCAGCATCCAAGCCTTTTACACGGTTCTCTACTTCATCTTTTGCTGTTAACATCAAAATAGGCACAGAACTACCAGCTTCACGTACACGACGACAGACTTCAAATCCATCCACTTGTGGCATCATCACATCTAATACCATTAGCGCAGGATCATTTTCTAGCATCTGCTTTAACCCTTCTGCTCCATTAGAAGCAGTCAATACTTCATATCCTTCAAACGCTAATCCACGACGTAACATCGAAATAATTTTTTCATCATCATCAATAATTAAAATAGTTGCTCTCATCGGTCTTACCCCTTTACTATGTCTTTTTTAGTAAACATTATGATTGTTATTTCTTCTATTGTAACAATGAATAGTTATTTGTCGATACAGTCATAAGAAAGGCGGAAAGGTATGCCCTTTCCGCCTTTCTGTATCTACTTATGATCTTGTAGTTGATCTATCATATACTCAGTACGACTCAGCATATTGATTTCGTAACTTTCTATTATTGACCTGTACCGCCTGTACTTGGAGAAGTCGTATCAAAGTCATTGCGATTACCGATCGTTACTTTAAGATCCATCGTTTTTCCATTACGAATCACATTCAGTGTAGCCGAATCGCCAACTTTTAGTTTTTGAATAGCTGCGACTAGATCCTGACTGTTTGTATATTTTGTACCATTGATTCCTGTAATTACGTCATAAGAACGTAGATCAGCTTGATAAGCAGGAGATCTGTACAATACTTCTGTAACTACAGAACCTTCTGTAGTATCAATACCCAACTGTTTGGATACTTCAGCTGTCAATGACATAAGAGAAGCACCGATAAATGGAACAGGTGTTGTTGGGATTTTCTCACCTTTTTTCAGTTGATCCACTACATTTAAGATCACATTAGAAGGAATCGCAAACCCAATCCCTTGTGCATCTTCACTAACCGCTGTATTCATACCGATAACTTGTCCATTCATATTAAGCAATGGACCACCGGAGTTACCAGGGTTGATAGAAGCATCAGTTTGCAATAAATGAGTATAATCTGTAGATTGTCCATTGGATGCATCAGATGCTGTAATGCTACGTTCTTTAGCACTTAACACCCCTGCTGTTACAGTATGGTCAAATCCTTGAGGATTACCGATCGCTACTAACCAGCTTCCGATCGCCACATTATCAGAGTTACCTAGAGTCACAGATGGGAACGTTTCTCCAGATTTAGGTTCGATTTTTAGTACAGCAAGGTCAAGATCTGTACTTTTACCCATTAATTTAGCAGTGTACGGTGTTTTGTTGTTTTCAAGAGTTACTTGAATTACATCTGCTTCACCGACTACATGCGCATTCGTTAAGATATATCCAGATTTATCAAAAATAAATCCAGATCCAATACCGAGTGGAGTAAGAGAACCGGAAGAACCGCCACTGCTATCTCCGCCATTGCCTCCACCTTCATTACTTCCTCCGCCTTGATCACCGAAGAAGAAACGATAAGCTGGATCATTGTAAGGACTGTTTCCGCCGCTAGCTGCACCGGATTTGGACAACGTTTCAATTTTTACAACAGCAGGGCTGGCGCTTTTTGCTACTTCAGCTACATCTGCTGATCCAGCAGGCAATGCTGCTTGCGTTACAGAATTATCTGTTGTAACAGCAGAAGCAGGAGCAATGTTGGTTGTCGTTGTTGATTCGGACTCTGGGGTAAATAGATTAGCACGATCTGCACCAAACATCCCTGCTGTCATAATCAACATCCCTGCTAATATAGAAGCAATAACTGTTTTGGCAGAAGTTTTAGGTTTGTTGTATTGAAATTGACTGGTTTTGCGGTTGCCATTGTTATCATCATGATTTCCATTTAGAGAATCAATATGATCTGTACGTGGCGGTGGAGTTGAACTCGTTGGATACACTGGACGACTAGATTGCGATGGAGTCATTTCCATTTTTCTAGCTTCCTGAACAGGTTCTTGTCGAACTTCCTCTCCATCTTTATCTTTGCTTAGTGATTGGAAAGGACCATATGAGTAATAATGCGATTGGTCTGATGAAGAATCATTATTCGAGTTCGATTCGTTGGTATTACGGTTTGCTGTATCATTGTTTTGGCCATCAGGATTGAAGCCATTATTCAAATCATTTTTGTTCTTTTCGTCCATTGAAGTCAACCTCCCAAGGTTCCCATGATATTAAAATAACCGGATGTGTTATTTGCTACATCCTTATATTCGCTTATTAACCTTAATCTCACCTTAAAAACAATTAAAAAGAAAATAAATCCTAGATGAGTAAGTTAATATACCATAAGTTTAGGAAATGTTATCAATTTTTGTATATGTGAGTACATTAATGTTGACTGACCCAACCTTTGCGATGAGCATAAATAGCCAGTTGCGTCCGATCCTCTAATTCGCATTTCATCAACAAATTACTGACATGTGTTTTGACTGTTTTGATACTTATATGTAATTCTTCAGCAATTTCTTTGTTACTCATGCCTTCTGCAATCAACATCAACACTTCACGTTCACGAACCGTCAATTGAGAAGCTTCATTTTGTACAGTACTGCGTTGACGAATCCCTCTAGTAAGCGCTTGAGAAATATCACCGGTCATCACAGGCATCCCCCGGCTTGCTCCTTGCAGTGCATAGATTAACTCTTCAGCAGATACTGTTTTTAAAATATAACTGACTGCCCCTGCTTCAATCGCTTCTACCACCAGCTCGTCTTCCAAAAAGCTAGTTAAGATCACAATTTTCATCTGTGGATAATTCTGTAATACCAGACGGGTAGCTTCAACCCCGTTCATGACAGGCATCATCATATCCATCAAAATTAAATCAGGCATTTCGTGTTCATTACTTTGTTCTAACCAATCAAGCACTTCTCTACCGTTAGCCGCTTCGGCAATAATATGAAATTGCTCTTCTAGCATTAGATATGTTTTGAGACCCATTCGCACCATATCATGATCATCCGCTAACAGAATTTTTATTTTCTCCATCATGATTCTCCTCTTCTTCATGAATATCGAATTTGGGAATATGGATACGTATTGTTGTTCCAGCACCAGGTCGACTAATCACTTCTGCTTGTCCGCCTAACTTTTCAGCTCGTTCTGACATAATCGTTAATCCATACGACCCTTGCTTATGCATCGAGCTATTGAATCCTTTACCATCATCGCTAATATGCAGAGCTACATGATGGCGATCTTCTTGTAAAGACAGACTTACAATCGTGGCATCTGCGTGTTTGATAATATTAGCAAGCGCTTCTTGTACAATAAGAAAAAGCTGACGTTCTTTTGCTTCCGTCAGTCGCCCTGTTAATTCAATATCTTGCATTCCTTTAAGGCCATTGTGACGACAATAATCTGGAAACCAGAATTCTAATGCTTCTGCTAAAGAACGTCCTTCCAGTTCTAAAGGTCGAAGCTGTGTAATCAATGCTCGCATTTGTTTTTGCGCTAATTGCGACATTTGAATCACTTGATCCATCACGATTTTGGCTTGTTGTTCATTTTTTTCTAACATTTTCGGTAACGATGAAGCAGACATATGAATAGCAAATAATTGCTGACTGACTGAATCATGTAGATCACGAGCCATCCGTCGTCGTTCTTCCAATACCGCTCGTTCGGTCTCAATCGCGCGCTCCATGACTTCTTTTTCACCCAATTGCTGTAAAATTCGCATTTTCCGTTCAACTGTACTCATCATCGTATTGAACTGTTCATGCACCCGGTTAAAGGATTCATCTTCTGTAGGCTCCATCCGTATACTAAAATTCCCTTTGCCTACCTGAGCCATTTTTAAATGAACATAATCAATCCGGCGCTGAACACGTTGACCTGCTATATAACCTGCTGCCATACAGATCAGAATAATACCTGCAATATAATAGTACCAAACATAGGGTACACTGAGTATAATGTACCCTTGTCTGATCGCTAGAAAAATAATAATAATGGTCAATAATCCACCTGTTGTGAAAAAGCCGATTAATTCCCATTTGATATTTTTAAACCATTTTGTTCGCATCCATTAACCCACCCGACTAATCTGAATATCACCGATAAAAGCATTGACTACAAGTTCTATTTGCTTGCCTGCTTCTTCATATCCGATCGTTTCACCATCCATATGACTCATCATACCTTCGCGCTCACGTCCAAGAATATTCATATCGCCGATAAATGAATTGCCTTGCGCTTTGATGCCTACTTCAATTCCACTTGGAATATAGACTTTCACATCACCGATAAAAGCAGAAATTTCGATACGGGTTACACCATACGCAATCTGTGCTTTGGTTAAGTCTAACATGGTATCACCAATAAAATGAGAAATATTCATCGGTTTGAGTTCAAAATAATCTTTACCAATATGCACATCACCGATAAAACCAGATTTGGTTTCTACTGAAGGATCATAATCGTAATCATAATCATAACCGCATTTTTTGCGATGATGTTTTTTCCAGTCATGACGATGCTGTTTCCATTGTTCACGATGTGCATCTTTATTTTGATTTTTATAATAAGAACGAATATCTTCTTTATTTAAATTGATTTTGGTGCGAAACGATTGCTGATCTGTACCATACGTAGAACGTGGAGATTGCGAAGATGACGAAGAACGCTCTACAAATTCTTTAGTATAATCTGTTGAATGAACCGGTTTGCCTTTACGCTCCATTTCTTGTTCAAACCAATCATCTAATGGAGATGCAGGCGGTGGTGGTGGTGGAGCAGAATAATCTTCATTCAATGGTGGTTGTTGTTTAGAAGACTTTTTCGGTTGACGTCGATTGAAGATCAAATGCAATCCACCTAATACCAGTAGCAATGGCATCATCATTTTGACTGCATCGATTAACGAATAATCAATCATACCTATATTTCTACCTAAAAAGTAAACACCTAGAACAGTCATAATCCAACCACCGATATCACGTTTACATTTAAAAAGTAATTCGTTTAATCCTATTTCTAATAAAATCAGCGGCCATAACAATGAAATCACATCGCCGATGCCCCAATCGATTAAATTCATTCTATTTAACATAAATACGACGCCAATTCCGATTAAGCCTATACCCCAGAATGTTTTGCGGAATAAATGTCTATTCATTCTCGTTCCTCGCTTTCTGTACTTCTATATATGTAGTGTACTCATAATTAGAACAGAACAATAGTGGCATCAGAATGAACTTCGTATCCGCCTATAGACGGAGAAAAGCCCTAATCAGTAAATCATACCTGAATTAGGGCTAGTGTAACAGCTTATAAATGATAACGAAATAGTTAGCTATACGTTATTTAAAAAATAGTACGATCTGCGATTTGATCACGTAACATTTTGATCGTTTCTTCGACAGACATCATACCGATATCGCCTTCGCCGCGTTTACGAACAGATACCGAATCAGCGTTCATTTCGTTCTCACCGACAACGAACATATACGGAATTTTTTCCAATTGTGCTTCACGAATTTTGTAACCTAATTTCTCGTTACGTAGATCGGATTCTACAGTTACTCCACTACGACGAAGATCGTCTTCTACTTTGCGGGCATATTCTTCAAATGCACCGGATACTGGAATGACTTTAGCTTGTACAGGAGCCAACCATAATGGCAATGCACCAACAAAGTTTTCCAATAAGAATGCTGTAAAGCGTTCCATTGTACCCAAAATACCACGGTGAATAACGACCGGACGATGTTTTTGTCCATCTTCGCCGATATATTCTAATTCAAAGCGCTCTGGCAATAAGAAGTCCAATTGTACAGTAGACAATGTTTCTTCTTTACCTAGTGCTGTACGAATCTGTACGTCTAGCTTCGGACCGTAGAATGCTGCTTCGCCTTCTGCTTCATAGAAAGGCATATCCAGACCTTCAACAACTTCACGTAACATACGTTGCGAATTTTCCCACATTTCATCGTCAGGGAAATATTTCTCTGTATCTGCAGGATCACGGTAAGATAGACGGAAACGGTAATCGGTAATACCGAAATCTTTGTATACTTCCATAATCAATTCAATCACGCGTGCAAATTCTTGCTTGATCTGATCTGGACGTACGAATAAGTGAGCATCATTTAGCGTCATCGCACGTACACGATGTAGACCTGTTAATGCACCCGACATTTCGTAGCGATGTTGCATACCCAATTCTGCAATACGAATCGGAAGATCACGATAGCTACGTAGATCACTTTTATACACCATCATATGATGCGGACAGTTCATTGGACGAAGCACCAATTCTTCATTATCCAATACCATTTTCGGGAACATATCATCCTGGTAATGTTCCCAGTGACCGGATGTTTTGTACAAATCTACATTACCTAATACTGGTGTGTATACATGGCTATAACCCAATTTTTCTTCCAAATCTACGATATAGCGTTCCAGTGTACGACGCAATTTGGCACCATTTGGCAACCAGATCGGTAGACCTTGACCGACAAGTGGAGAAAATGTAAACACTTGTAGTTCTTTACCTAGCTTACGGTGATCGCGTTTTTTAGCTTCTTCTAAGAAATGAAGATGTTGCTCTAGTTCTGGCTTTTTGTTAAAAGCTGTTCCGTAGATACGTTGCAACATTTTGTTTTTGCTATCTCCACGCCAGTAAGCACCTGCTACACTTAGCAATTTAAATACTTTTAATTTAGAAGTGGATGGTACATGCGGTCCACGACATAGATCAAAAAACTCACCTTGATCATAAATCGTGATTACACTATCTTCTGGCAAAGCTTCAATCAATTCGATTTTGTACGGATCTTCCAGTTCACGGAAAATGTTAAGTGCTTCTTCACGACTCACTTCACGACGTGTAATCGGTAGATTTTCAGAAACGATACGTTCCATTTCTTTTTCAATCTTTTGCAAATCTTCTGGATTCAAAGGATGTTCCAAATCCATATCATAATAGAAACCATCTTCAATCACAGGGCCGATTCCCAATTTTACTTCATTTTGACCAAATAAACGTTTTACAGCTTGTGCAAGTAAATGCGCTGTACTATGACGAATCACTTCTACGCCTTCCGCACTATCAGGAGTAACAATTTCGACTAACGCTTTGTCATGGAGTGGTGTATTTAAATCAACTACGATACCATCCAATTTCCCTGCTACTGCACTTTTGAACAAACTTTTACTGATTGAATTGGCTACATCTCCAATTGTACTGCCTGCTTCATACTCACGGACAGAACCGTCCGGTAAGCTAATCTGAATCGCCATATTATTTCCTCCTTAGTAATATACATTTATTGGTGTATCTGCATGCACTGTTATCAACTGTTTTATTCGTAATTTTTACAATTAAAAACAGCAAAAAGCACCCATCCCGCAAGGGACGAGTGCTGTGTATGTACCCGTGGTTCCACCCTGATTCGATCTGTTCGTAGAATAAGCTTCTTTTTGGCAGATCCTTCATTCGACATCTGATAACGGGGATGATCCGATAAAATATAATACCGAAACGACATACAGATTCGGATTCAATTTTATAGCTCTAAAGGGGTAAGATTATAGCTGTCACAGGAAGGAATTGCAGCGTCTTACTTTCCTTCTCTCTGTACAGGACTATCACTATAACTCATATCTTTATCGAGGCTTTGTCCATTTAGATGATACATTGCTTCATCATTATAAAAGTGTATCGGTCAAGCGTCAAGAGAATGAGATCGATTTGATCATATTGTCATCAAAGTCTTTCACTGTAAATGTACCATGTTCCAAAATACCGTATGAATTAGGATAGTCTTCTTTCGGTAAAGCGACAGAACCTGGATTAAGCACATAGATATGATCTTGCAGATCAGCTACAGGTACATGAGTATGCCCTTGAATAAATACATCTCCTGGTTGTAACAACGGTAGATTATCAATACTGTATCCATGACCATGCGTAACATAGATGCGCATCCCTTCATGATACAACATGATATAGTCTGCCATCATCGGAAATTCAAGTAACATTTGATCCACTTCAGAATCACAATTTCCTCGTACAGCGATAATTTTGTTTTTATATAAATTCAATGTATTCGCGACTTCAGATGGATTATATTCTTCCGGTAATGGATTACGTGGGCCATGATACATATAATCCCCTAAAAAAATCAATTGATCCGGTTGCTCAATCTCAGCTTTTTCCAACACTCGTCTTAACCAGTGCAACGATCCATGTATATCAGAAATAAACATTAATTTCATAACATCTAAAGCTCCTTCAACAAATAGGTTATTCTAGCTTTTATGCCAGTGAAAAAAGATGTGCTAACGTAAATGCACTTATATATTATATCACTAACTTCGATATAACCCTATTATCAACCTAACAGCTGTTATTACAGTAATTGATTGGATATAGCCACATCAGCTATCGGGTACTGATCTACAAAAGACTGAATACAGTCGATAAATTTCTGTGCCGCAGGTGACATCGTTTTGAACGAAGTTGCAGCAATTCCAATCGTTCGATGATGTGCTCCAGCCAGTGGTCGCAAACACAAATCTTCTGTATACATGGAGTGCAAAATCATTTCAGGTAACATACTAATGCCCAGACCATGTTTCACCATCGCTATAATGGCATGATCATCTTCTAACCGATATTTGATTGTTGGGGTCATATGGGCTTGATTCCAAATCATTTGTACATCGGTATCACAACCTGCTACTGGCATCACAAACGGTTCATCTACAATCTGCTCAAGCTCAATATAATCGTATTGATGCAAAGGGTGATGGGCAGGTAATACACATAACATTTGATCTTGATACAAAGGAATAGATTGTAGTGTTGAAGATACGGGTAAGTTCACAAATCCCAAATCTGCATGACCTTCCACAATCCAATTCTCTATCTCATCATAATTACCATCTAATAATTGAATATCAATATGAGGATACTGTTCTTGAAATTGTTGCATAATCTGTGGCAACCACTGAATCGATACACTTGAAAATGTGCCTAAAGTGACTGTACCTGTCTCTAATCCTTTAATAGCATCGACTTCGATCAGCAGTTGATCATTGATTTGCAACAGTTCGTTTATCTTTTTCAATATTCGTTCTCCACTATCCGTCAGACGAATCCCTGATCGATTGCGAATTAACAATTTCAATCCCAATTCATTTTCTAATCCAGATATCGCGTGGCTTACCGCAGATTGAGTAAGATTAAGGGATTGGGCTGTTTTGGTCAGACTTCCCAACTTCACGACTGTACTAAAAATCTGATATTTATGAAGATGTATACTATCCACCTCTTTTATACTTGAAAATAATTCATACTTATTATTATAAACATTCATTTTATTTATGCGAATAGGCTAGATATACTTAACTCAAAGTGAAGTGAAAGGATGACGAATATGAATCTATTATCCAATCGTTTTGAAGTACCTTATTATGCAGTGATTTTCACCAGCCAACGAGCGACAGGTGATCAAGGATATGGGCAAATGGCAGATCAGATGGAATCGATGGGACGAGATCAAGCCGGATTTCTAGGAATCGAAAGTTATCGTGAATCTTCAGGAGCAGGCGTGACGATCTCTTATTGGAAAACACTTGAAGATATTCGTCACTGGAAAAGTAATCCTGCTCATCAGATTGCTCAAAATAAAGGAAAACAAACATGGTATCAATCGTATTCGGTGAAAATATGCAAAGTAGAAAGTGCTTACGATTTTGAAAATATGTAAGAATATTCTCCTTCCTATCTAAAAGTACAAAATGATGTACTATGTTCATTAAAATTGCCTTCTTTGCAAATAAAATGTTCAAACGTATGATGGTTTTGGAACCACTCTATCGACTAGAGTGGACTAATTACACTTCATAGTAATGCATAGCTATACGTTATGTACTATTTGATAAGATGGAAGGATGAATATAATGAGTAATCGGGTAGCCGATATTCTTGGAATTGAAAAGCCTATTATACAAGGCCCTATGAGCTGGATTACAAATGCTGAATTTGTAGCGGCTGTCAGTAACGCAGGAGGTTTGGGGATTCTTGGCCCTAATGCTGGTCAAACGACTGTTACCGTTTCGCCAGAAGAAACCGCAGAACGGATGCGCCGTGAGATTCGCAAAACTAAAGCACTCACAGATAAGCCATTTGGAACAACTGTTATTGTCGATGGCGATTTGAAATACACCTGGCCTATTTTGGAAATTATTATTGAAGAAGATGTCAAAACGGTTCTTCTCAATGGGGCTGAAGGAACACTCACAGAAAAGATTGTGAATCCTTTAAAAGAAGCAAATATTAAAATTATTTATCGTCCTTTGAATCCAACTCTAGAAGATGCTAGAGCTGCTCAAGCTATGGGTGTAGATATCTATGTCGTAACAGGGTTCGATGAAGGCGGTACTTTACCAACAAGTATTATTCGGTACATTTACGATCACGCCTATGATTGTCGATGTGCTAGATATTCCAGTCGTCTCTGCTGGTGGAATTGGTGATGCTCGCGGGGTTGCAAGTGCTTTTGCTTTAGGGGCAGAAGGTGTCTTTTTGGGAAGTCGGTTTATTCCTACGGTTGAAAATCCAGCAGCAGAATCGGTTAAGCAAAAAATCGTAGATGCTTCTGCTTCTGATTTGTTGTTGTACCGCACTTTGCCTGCTTATTATCGTTCACTGCCTACGCCACTTGTTGAGAAATTAGTAGACATGGATCAACAAGGAGCATCTCGTGAAGAAATTGCTCAAGCTGCTGGTGGTGCTGGTGCTATACGTATCGGTATGCTTGAAGGCAACGGCGAAGGTGGTATTATCACTGTCGGAACGGGTATTACACCTATTACCAAAATCCAAACTGTACAAGAAGTTGTAGATGAATTAGCAACAGGTATCTGCTAAGACTGTCACTTTAATAAGAATATCCTATTTTCATTTTGGCATCCTAATAAGCAATACAAAAAAAGCTCAACGATCATTATAAACTGATCGTTGAGCTTTTTTATGATTACATACAGATTAGTTCTGCATAATAAAGTCATGAGCGACTTTTTGCGTCTCATCGTTAAATACTTTGAGAATATTATATTTGGTATCCCGTTGAGCAGGAATTTTGCCTGCTTCACGAATAATTTGCAACGTTTGCTCAATATTTACTTTGTGCGTTGTACCTGCCGCAGATACTACGTTTTCTTCCATCATCGTACTACCAAAGTCATCACAACCGTAATGAAGAGACATTTTACCTACTTCTGGTCCCATCGTTACCCATGAGGATTGGAAATGCTTGATATTATCAAGTACGATTCGACTGATAGCTACATTTTTTAGATATTGTTCTGGTGTTTGCTTTTCAGCTTTCATATTGGTGTTATCCGGTTGGAATGTCCACGAAATAAAAGCAAGGAAACCTTCAGAATCATAGCCATTACGGATACATTCATCTTGTGCTTCACGTACACGCAATAAATGAAGAGCACGTTCTTCCATCGATTCACCGAATCCGATAACCATTGTCGCTGTTGTGTTCATGCCTACTTTGTGAGCTGTCTGCATAACGTCCATCCAATCACGCCAAGAACCTTTCAAACGACTGATTTTACGACGAGTACGATCATCTAGAATCTCTCCACCACCACCTGGCAATGAATCAAGTCCAGCTTCATGAATCGCACGTACTGTATCTTCCAAAGACATACCAGAGATTTCTTTCATTTTCATAATCTCAGCAGGCGAGAAAGAGTGCATGGTGATATTAGGGAAGTTCTTTTTAATCTTTTTCAAAAGATCGGTATAGTATTCAAAAGGAAGATTAGGATTTACTCCACCTTGCATCAAAATTTCAGTTCCGTTTACATCTTCGGTTTCCTGAATTTTTTGCAAAATGACCTCATCCGATAACACATAACCTTCTTTTGAATTCGGACTACGATAGAAAGCACAAAAACGACAAAATACGTCGCAGACATTCGTATAGTTAACATTACGCCCAATCACAAACGTTGTAATTGGATCTGGATTTTTGCGTAACATTAATTGATTGGCTACATGTCCCATTTTCTCGATCTCATCGGACTCATATAGCATAATAGTTTCTTCTAAATCTAAGCGTTCGCCCCGTTCGGCTTTTTCCAAGATACGGTTTACCGCGCTCATATTGCAGCCTCCCTTATCCTATTCAGACATCTTACTGGTGTCTGAAGGTGAATTTGAGCATTGTCCTATATATAACCCATTTAGGCACAAAATGCATATCTAAAAATTGAAATAATGACAACACATTCATCGTACCATATTTCACAAATGAAAAATAGTCGTTGACTGTGACAGGAAGGTGATATTTTGTAATAATAATTATACATATCGTATCAACTAAATGCTGATTAGATAAGGGAATTTAGCGATTTTATCATTTGAAAATAATTTATTTTCATTTTAGAATATGATATAGCCTGAGTATATACAACATTATATTGTGAATTAGATATTTGTCGCTTTTTAGATGTATGCTATAAAAAAGCAGAAAAGATGCGTCAACATCTTTACTGCTTGGCAAAAGTCTGCTTTAAGAGTAGTCGGCAACTCAGGTGGATCTAATTTATTAAAATAGACCGAACCCTTGCTACAGGCGGTCTATTTCTTTTTGTTTTGGTTCATAGCTACTATAATCGTCACAACCAAACCCAGTATTGAAACAATAAGGATACCAAATTGGATCATTAACGTTTAATTCTACTTGTTATCATACATAAAAGCGGTATACCCTATTTTAAAAGGTATACCGCTTTTTTTCACACTTTTAATTTCTACATTCAAGACTAATCTTGTAAAGCTTGTTCCAGATCAGCAATCAGATCATCAATATCTTCTAAACCTACAGAAAAACGTAACAATCCATCGGTAATTCCACGTTCTTTACGTACGCCTTCACCCATAGCGGCATGAGACATTGTTGCCGGATACGATAAAATACTTTCGACTGCTCCTAGACTTACAGCCACTAAAGGCAATTGCACTCGATCCAATACTTTTTTGGCACGCTGTCCTGAACCAACATCAAAGGAAAGCACAGAACCTGCACCTGACGATTGAGCCGCATGAATGGTGGCTCCTGGGTGATTGGCTAATCCCGGATAATATAATGCTGTAATATCATCACGTTGACTCAGCCAGTCTGCTAATTTGGCAGTACTTTTTTCAGAATGATTCATTCTAGCTGCAAGAGTCTTCATTCCCCGAATAAGTAACCAGCAATCTTGAGGGCCAAGTACCGTTCCCAGTCCATTTTGTAAATGCTTGAGTTGAGCACCAATCTCAGGGGTACGTGCAACCGCTAATCCTGCCAGTACATCACTATGTCCACCTAGAAACTTGGTCGCACTGTGCAACACAATATCGACGCCTATTTCGATCGGACGCTGATAATAAGGAGTCATAAACGTATTATCTACCATAGTAAGTAAATGATGTTCTTTCGCCCAAGCGGTTACTGCGCCGATATCTGTAATTTTGAGCGTTGGATTTGATGGTGTCTCCATATAGACAGCTCTTGTATTGGGACGAAGCGCATTTTTCACTTGATCCAGATCGGTCATATCTACGAAACTAATCTCGATATTCATTCGATTCAATACAGTAGTCAGAAAACGATATGTACCCCCGTACACATCTTCAGTCACGATCACATGATCACCTGCGGATAGAATCAGAAAGGCAGTAGAAATCGCCGCCATTCCTGAAGCAAAAGCATATCCTGAAGCTCCGCCTTCTAACAAAGCAATATAATCTTCTAACGCTTGACGGGTTGGATTGCCTGAACGACTATAATCATGAAGTGGTGGATTCGAGATATCTTCTTGATGAAAAGTAGACGCTTGATAGATCGGTACACTGGATGCACCTGTTGTTTTGTCGATTTCAGCACCAAAGTGAATCAGTTTGGTATCTATTTTGCGTGAAGCTTGACGATCTGAAGAATAAGTCATTATCGATCACGCTCCTTCTACTTCAAGGCGTGCTACTTCCAGCGCTTGATCAAGATCAGCAATCAGATCATCAATATGCTCAATCCCTACAGAAAAGCGTAACAGACGATCATCGACACCAATCGCTTCACGAATCTCAGTTGGAATATCTGCATGTGTCTGTACCGTTGGATACGTCATTAATGATTCAACGCCACCTAGACTTTCAGCAAAAGCAATCAATTGAATACTACGCAAAATCGGTTCAATATAACGCGCATCTTTCACTTTAAACGAAAAGATACCTGTATTTCCGCTAGATTGACGATTTTGGACATCATATCCCGGATGATCCGGTAGTGCAGGATAGAACACTTCTGCAATCTGCGGATGATCTACCAAATGCTTCGCCATTGCTGTAGCATTATATTCATGACGCTCCATCCGCAATGCCAATGTTTTCATTCCACGCATTAATTGATACGAATCGGTTGGGGACAATACGGCTCCGATAGAGTTATGCAGAAAAGCCATTTCAGCGGATAATTCTTCCCCTTTGGTCATAATCAATCCTGCTAACACATCATTATGTCCACCTAGATATTTGGTAGCACTATGAATCACGATATCTGCTCCCAGTTCGATCGGACGCTGGAAAAAAGGAGTCAACAGCGTATTATCAACAATCGTCAGCAACTGGTGGCTTTTCGCCCAAGTAGCTACAGCTTTGATATCGGTAACCATCATTAACGGATTAGTTGGCGTCTCAATAAATACAGCTTTGGTATTCGGTTGAACTATTTTTTCTAACGCTTCTAGATCATTGGTATCTACATAAGAAGCAGTTACTCCAAATTTGGATAAAATACGCTCCAACAGACGGTATGTGCCACCATACAGATCAAGCGATACGATCAGATGATCTCCCTGACCGAAAAGCGCAAAAATGGTCTGTAAAGCAGCCATACCGGAACTACAGGCAAATCCTGCATCTGCTGATTCTAATGCTGCTGCCGCTTGTTCTAGTACAGCGCGAGTTGGATTGGTTGTACGAATATAATCAAAGCCTGTACTTTTACCAAGAGCGGGATGACGGAAGGCAGTTGATTGATAAATCGGAAAATTAACTGCCCCTGTTACCGGTTCATTAATCGAACCGATCTGTGCCAATTTGCTTTCAATGTTAAGAGTTCGTTCGCTTGAATGATGATCCGTCATACTATAATTCCTCCTCTGAAATAACAATCGATTGGGTTGATCTCAAATTAGATACAGTAATTACCTGCTTCAGCTTTGGCACTTTCCAAATCATATGGTGTTTCTTGGTATACATAATAGTTTAGCCAGTTGGAAAATAATAAGTTGGCATGAGCACGCCATGTAGAAGGTGGTGTGCGCGATGGATCATTATTGGGAAAATAATTTTTCGGCGGTGCGACATCCATTCCTTTAGCGATATCACGTTCATATTCCCATTTCAGTGACAATGGATCATATTCAGAATGCCCTGTTACAAAAATCTGACTGCCATCTTTGGTAGCGGCTAGGTATACTCCTGCTTCTTCCGATTCTGATAAAATCTCCAGTTCAGGAATCTTGGCAATATCTTCATGACGTACTTCGGTATGACGGGAATGAGGCGCAAAGTACAACTCATCAAATCCTCGTAACAATTTTACATTTTCTTTATTTAATGTATGTGGGAATACACCAAAACACTTTTCAGGCAAATCGACTTTGGGAACACCGAAATGATGGTAAAGCCCTGCTTGTGAAGCCCAACAGATATGCATCGTTGAAGTAACATTCTTTTTACTCCAATCAAAAATCCCTTGAATCTCTTCCCAATAGTTCACATCTTCAAAGTCCATTGTTTCTACAGGAGCGCCTGTCACAACCAGACCATCAAAGCGTAGATGTTTGACTTCTTCAAATGTTTTATAAAATAAGTTCAAATATTCAGTCGATGTATTTTTGGAAATATGGGATTGTGCATGTAGTAAATAGATATCAATTTGAAGCGGGCTATTTCCGAGTAAGCGTAGTAACTGCGTTTCGGTTGTTTCTTTAGTAGGCATCAAGTTCAATATAGCAATTCGCAATGGACGAATATCCTGTTGAAATGCTTGGCTATCATCCATTACGAAAATATTTTCTCCAGTTAATACTTCTTTGGCAGGTAAGCTATCCGGAATCTTAATTGGCATGTTCGTTCACTCCTTGGATGTGTGTATTTCTTATCATTTCAGGAGAAAGGTTCATTATAAGTATATACAAAAATGACCTTTCTCCTGATACTTGAGAAAGGTCATTTGCGATATGTTCGCGTATATAATAGACGCCTCTCTCATCTGTCAGCAGATATTAAGTCTAGAATGATCCATCAACTTATATCTCTGCAAGAATTAGCACCGTGCGGTTATACCGCCGGTTGCCGGGTTTCATCGGGCTAGTCCCTCCACCTGCTCTTGATAAGATTTGCTTATTCAATTTAAAATAACATGTTTTGATACTTTTCTTATACCATAATTTATACTATTCTACGGTCTGCCGTCAAGTGCTGTGAAAAATGTATTAGATTGAACCGATAAATAAGTTGTTGGTAACTATATTGGTTGATTTCAAAAAGAGGTTTCTTATTTAAGCTTGAAAGGCTTCCACGACCACGGTATACTTAACAAGTATTTGACGTTTTTTCATGGTTTTCATAAATATCTAAATCACAAAGAGGTGAATTTCAAAATGGAAGGCGACCCGAGGCCCAGTTGGCAGCAGGACGGATGGACAAATTGCAGGAAACAAACGACAACCATAGGGCACTGGAGTAACGCGCCATTATTGAAAAATCTTCTCCGTTTTTCATAAATTATAGCGAAGCTTTGTAAACAAGTGTGCGGTTGCCGCTTCTTTCCCTGCTCATTTCATAATAAAGGAGTAGAACACAATGAAAGTTCGGCACGTCAATGCTGGAGCATTTACTCCAGTAGAAAATATTACCGACACACTGGTAGCACCTGAAGAAGGATTTTATTGGATCGACGCAGATTTGGAAGATTTGATTGAACTACAACCCCTTTTTATGCTTCATGATCTGGCTGTAGAAGATTGTTTGAGTGAGGAAGAACAGCGTCCTAAGATCGAAATTTATGAAAGTCATTATTTTATTGTAGTCAACAGTATTCGTTTTGATAACGAAGAGATTTTTTTGCGCGCCTTGAATATTTTTCTAGGACGGCATTATATTATTACGGTGACCAAGCAGAAAATTAATGAATTGCGTGTCCTCAAACCGATTTTATGGGAAGAAGAAGTGAGTCGCGCTGATAAATTTATGTATTTGTTAATTGACCTTGTCGTTGATAATTACTTCGCTGTCGGTGACCGGATCGAAGATCAGATCGAACTACTGGAAGAAAATATATTGATGCATACCAAAAAATCGCATTTGAACGAAATTATCGGTTTGCGTGGCGAAATTTTATGGCTCAAACGTGTATTGGGACCTCAGCGTGAAGTCATCAATACATTGAATAAAAAAGACCTCCGTTTGATCGATGATCAATTGCAAAAATATTTCAGTGACGTGTATGAGAATGCGGTTAAAGTATCTGAGATGTTTGATACGTTCCGCGATCTGATGGGTAACTTACGAGAAGCTTATCAGTCCAGTATCTCTAATCGTGCGAATGAAATCATGCGTGTATTTACAGCAATCACAACGATATTTATGCCGTTAACTGTAATTACAGGTATTTATGGAATGAACTTTGAAGATATGCCTGAATTGCATTGGCGTTTTGGTTATCCATTGGTGATCGGGATTATGATTACGCTAGGTTTGACTATGTTTTTCACTTTCCGCAAAAAAGATTGGATCTGAAAAGATTAAAGCTGCCCTTATTCATCGTCAATTGATGAACAAGGACAGCTTTTTTTGATTTCACTTGTTCGCGCTTATACTGCCAAGCGCTGATCGTAAGATATTTTGCTAAAGCAAAAATCACTTTCTTATTTTACGGGTCGCACTTATATTGCCAAGTGCTATAGGTCGCGCTTATGGTGCCAAGCGCTGATGGTAAGATATTTTGCTGATGCAAAAATCATTTTTTTATTTCACTGGTCGCGCTTATGGTGCCAAGCGCTTAATCAAGGTAGTTGCATCCAGCGGATCATGGTTTCTAGGTTTAGTCCATCTAAGCCGGGTACTGTAAAGTGTGCACTATCTATTCGGGTTAGTGAACTTACAGCGATCGTTTTCATTCCGATTTGACGGGCAGATTGGATCGATTCGGTAGAATCTTCAATAACCATCGTGTGATAAGGATGAATATTGACCGCGTTAGCTGCTTTGATAAATATTTCAGGATCAGGCTTACTGAACTCTACATCATCTGATGTAATAATACGATTGAAATATTGTCGTACTCCTAATTTTTCTACCACTTCTTCTGCATCACTACGGTGAGATGCCAAAACAACAGCGATATTATGGTCGGCAAAATGTTGTAGTAAATCTTCTACACCTGGCAACAATTCTGCGGATTCAATCGTTTCTGATTCTTCATCAATAACTGGAATAACTACTCCTTCCAAGCCAAATACTATTGCACACAGATCACGATTGTTTGCTTCAAGTGGCTGTGTCATTGCAACTACATATTCTTGTCCATAATGTTCTATCGTTAAAGGTTCTCCGCGAACAAGACTGTATGTTGTTTTGTTGCCTTCTACATTAACATTGACAAGGCGATCTTGAAATTGTACCCGGAACGAGTACTCTGTCCAGCTTGGCGGTAATTTCGGTTCAAAGTGTAATCGACCGTCATATTGACGCATACCTGCAAATCCACCAATAATCGTTAACCAGCTACCTGCCATTGATGCAGCATGAATACCGTCTTTAACATTACCATGAATATCATCCAGATCCATACGTGCCGATTCGATAAAGAAGTTATACGCATGATCCATATTGCCGAGCTCTGCTGCAATAATCGCATGAATCGCTGCTGACAACGAAGAATCATGTGTTGTTAATGGCTCATAATAGGCATAGTTTTTGACTTTTTCCAGCTTGGTAAATTTCTCACCTAGCAAATAAAATGCCAGAATCAGATCCGCTTGCTTGATCACTTGCTGACGATAAATGACCAATGGATGGTAGTGCAACAGTAATGGATAATTTTCAGCCGGTGTATTGTCAAAATCCCATACGCCTTTATCCAGGAAAGAATCATCCTGACCGATCAATCCATTTTGGCGATGAATATAGATTTCATCCGCAGCACGTGCCCAATCTGCAATTTCTTCTTCGGTTAGTCCCATAACACTGTGCATCGCTAGATAAGAATCTGGAGTTAATTCTTCCCACTGTGTTAATTCATGTACAGTAAATTCTAATGCATCTTTGACCATAATATTTGTATACGTATTGTTATTTACAATCGCTGTATATTCATCAGGGCCAGTCACTCCATTAATACAGAATCCTTTACCTGTAATCCAATTCCCTACAGATAAGAAAAATCTTGAAATCTCGATCAACATCTCCAGACCTTTGCTCTGCAAAAAGTCTTGATCGCCTGTCGCTTCTACGTATTGAATAATCGCATGAGCTACATCGGCATTGATATGAAATTGAGCCGTTCCTCCTGGATAATAAGCAGAAGCTTCTTCTCCGTTGATCGTACGCCACGGGAATAGAGCACCTTCTGCTGCCATTTCTACTGCACGCTCTCTTGCTTTGGGCAATGTATAATAACGGTATTCTAACAGACGCAAGGCTAACTCGGGCTTGGTATACAAGAAGAATGGCAACATATATGTCTCTGTATCCCAGAAATAATGTCCTTCATACCCTTCGCCTGTGATTCCTTTCGCACTAATATTCGTTTTGCCATCACGACCGACCGATTGGAATAATTGATACGCATTGTATCTTAATCCCTGTTGTAACAGTTCATCGCCTTCTACATTCACATCTGCAATTTCCCAGAATTCATCCAGATATTCTTTTTGTTTTATCGTTAAAGCATCCCAGCCATTTGCTTTGACTTCTTTTAACGTAGATTGAGCCAAAATTAGCAAGTGATCTACTTCATAATCTTTTGAAGAATAATAAACGATAGATTTATCCAATGTAACAGATTGTCCTTCGTCTACTTGCATAGTAAATGCTTTCGCAATACGCTCATCTTCTTGAATCGTTGATAACGTATAGTCATAATCTAACGTATGCTCTGCGCCACACAATAAATGAAATTCTGTTTCGGTCGTACGTTGCTCTAGAGCCATAAACGTATTTTCTTCATACGACTGAACCGTATGTAATACTTGTCCTCCAAAAGCTGACCCTGCTCGTGGATCGTCTGCTGATATTTCATTAGTCACTTTACCATTTAAGGCAGAGATCAATTTAATTTCTCCTGTAAAATTAACAGGCTTCACTGTATAGCGAACCATAGCTACATGCTTATTATCAAACGAAATTAGGCGCTGTGTATCCACTTGCACTTGTTTACCTGTGCCACTTTCCCATACGACATGACGCGATAAAATCCCATGTTGCATATCCAAAATACGTTCGTATTCTATCACACGACCGCTCAATAAATTAAATTGTTCGCCATCGATAAATAACTCAATAATTTTGCTATCCGTTACATTTAACATCGTCTGACGCTTACGGGCATAACCAAACGCTTCTTCTCCATACGTAATATCTGCTGAATCGTAAAATCCATTCAAATACGTACCATTCAGTGCATTAATACCTGCACCTTCTAATCCTTCTTCAAAATGACCACGCATTCCCAAATATCCATTAGCAACCGTAAAAATAGTTTCTCCTCTACGATTGTGGATAGGGTCAAACGAAGATTCTCGAATCGACCACGGCTCTACTTCATATATTGAATTGCCTTCTCTCATTCGACATTCCTCCACTTTTATCTAGTTATTGAACAGTATTCTCTTACTATAGTTAACCGTTAAACGTACTCATTACATCAAATAGATCAAAATTGATTCAAAACAGACGTTTTTTTCAAGTCCTACTGTTCATACGTCAGGTTCATATATTTCTATCGTTGGATTATAAAAAAAGTCTTCTTTTCAACAATAAATGCTAAAAAGAAGACATGGTACTGATATCAATCAACGGTATGATTACTTATTCTGTTTCTTCATCTTCATAAGCGATAGCATCTGCTGCGCGACTACCTCTCCACAACAACAAAGCGATCAAGATAAACGCAATCAATGCCATAAAAGGAATCGTAATAAAACCAAACCATTCAAAATAAGGCTTATTGCAAGGAACCCCTGTTGTACATGGTAAAATTCTGCTCAAAGCTGGAATATGTTGCTCTGCATAATGGTAAATCGCTACACATGCACCAAGAATAACGAGGGGCATCGAATATCTGACAATACGTCGATCATTATGATAAGCAGCGATACCGAGCAAAATTACCTGTGGATACATAAAAATACGCTGATACCAGCATAATTTACAAGGTTCTAGCAACATTACATCACTCAAATACAGACTTCCACCAGTAGCTACAATAGCGACTATCCATGCTAGAAATAAATAGTATCGTGCTAAAAAAGATGGAGACGATTCTGTATTCATCGCATTAGCCCTCCGATCCGGCTTCTGTTTTAGCTTTCTCAATTGCTGCTTTGAGTGCAGTATAATCGCCTAGATCGCCTGTATATTCTACTCCGTTAATATAGATCGATGGCGTGCCTGGAAGATTTAATTCTTTGCCTTTATCGTATTGAGCTTGTACTTGTTTGGCATACGTTTTATTTTCGATATCTTGACGAAGCTTGGTAGTATCAATTGACGCATCTGCTTTTTTAGCTAAATTAACAAGAAAATCGGTAGTTGCCCATTCTGTATTTTCATCGCCTTGATTAGTATAAATAGCGTCAAAATATTTCCAGAACGCATCATTGTTTTGGTGATACACAGACTCTACAGCCAAAGCTGCTGTTGTGGAATCAGGTCCCAAAAACGGGAAGTTCATAAAGTACATAGCGGCTGTACCATTAGAAATATAATCTTTTTGAATCTGTGGCACAATAATTTCATTGAACTGCTTACAAATCGGACATTTGAAATCGCCAAATTCTACAATTTTGACAGGAGCTGTGGTTTCACCTTTGACAGGAAGCTGATTGTAATCAAACGTAGTCGCTTCGGCTGTTTTGTTGTTCGGTACGAAAATAATAAGTAGAACAATCACTGCAATCACAGCTACGGTTCCAATAATAAGATTACGCATTAACTTCTTTTGACGTAACGCTTCTTTTTGTTTGTATTCTTGTTGTTGCTGTCTTTTGATGGCTGGGTTTACTTTTTTCTTATTCGCCATTGGTTGCACCTTTTTCTCCAGACCATGCTAGATCTGCTAATGCAAGCGCTCCGCATAATCCAGCATTATCACCCAATTGTGGAGGGACGATAAATTGGTCAATTTGTTCATTTAAGCTAGGATGCTGTACATAACCAGCTAAAAGCTTTTGTAATTTTTCACGAATTAGCGGGAACAATTGCTCTTGCTTCATCACGCCGCCACCCATCACAATTTTTTGTGGGGATAGAATCAATACATAGTTCATTAATGCTTGCGCCAGATAGTAAGCTTCCATTTCCCATGCAGGATGTTCTGGAGTTAGCTCAGAACCTTTAACTTGCCAGCGTCGTTCAATCGCAGGGCCAGCTGCTACACCTTCCAGACAATCGCCATGATAAGGGCAGAATCCTTCAAAATGATCATCAGGATGACGACGAACCAAAATATGTCCCATTTCTGGATGAGATAGTCCATGTAGCATTTTACCATCGACTACTGCTCCAGCACCAATACCTGTGCCTACCGTAATATAAATACAGCTCGCTAATCCTTGCGCTGCTCCCCATTTGTGTTCGCCTAAAGCCGCGCCGTTCACATCAGTATCAAAACCGATCGGTACATCAAAATGCTCTTTCATATGTCCTACAATATTGTATTGTCCCCAGTGTGGCTTGGGTGTAGTCGTTATGTATCCATAAGTTGGGCTGCCTTTAATCGGATCAATCGGTCCAAAAGAACCTATCCCGATCGCTTCAACCCCTTTACCTTCAAAAAAAGAAATTACATTTTTCATCGTAATCTCAGGCGTTTCGGTTGGGAAACTTACTCTTTCTAAAATTTCTCCATCCTCTGTACCGATCCCGCATACAAATTTAGTACCGCCTGCTTCAATAGCCCCTAATTTTTTCATAAATGATAGTTCTCCTTTGAGTTATCCTGTATGGACAGATTAGTATTCCCCTAGATTAGTGCAGAGATGCTCCATATTTGATCATATATGATATTGAAGTCGAGATGATGTCGACACTACTGCTTTATGAACCGCTTGCACCAAAAATTAACGTATTGCTTAATAAGCGTCCGGGTGCAGTAAGCATACGTCCATTTGCATACATTCCCGATGAAGCGCCTCCATCTAAATTCATCGCTTGTTTAGCGCCAAGCTTTTGCATAATAGCTGCCCATTGTTTCATCGTTGCTCCTGGAACAGTTGCAATCATCACCGAACCATCCGCCATTATTGCAATCCCACTACGTGCACCAGCAGCAGTCAAAATTTTAGGATCTTGGAATCCTTCTGCTTCTGCATTTAGAGCGATTTTACTGTCTTTTACCAATCTTGGGCCTGCACCTACCGCAGTCACGACTTGTTGCCATGGAATATCTTTCCCATTGATATCCTGGTAAGCGATATTCATGTTGACAGTAGCACCTACCGTAAAGCGATCAGCCGCGTATTTCTGATCTCCTGTATACACGAGCACATATCCATTAGATGGAATTTTGGTTTTGTTGTTGTTTCCTTTATGCGTTACTTTGCCATTCACTACAGTAACTGCAATTCCACCTGTGAAGCCTGTATTGGTACCTCGATCAGACGTGTAGATAACAGATGTACTAGAAGCACCGGGAAGACGATTCACCCAGATAGCGTACCAGCTAGACGATTTGCCTGTTGTCGATTGCACTGTTCCTGTGACAGACAATCGCAACGAATCCATCAACGCTGTACCATTTGCCAAAAATCCTATCGTTGTGCCATATCTGCCCAAATGCGCGATACGACCGTTCTTAATTAACGTACCATAAGGATCAGGCGCACCACCATATGCTTCAAAAAAAGCACCATTAATAGCTGCTTGAGCACTATAATGTTTGACGATAGAAGATAAAGAAGCAGTCTGACCGACTTGTTGATTAGCTAGTCCTATACCTGTTTTGGTTCCTTTGGGAATACGAACAGTCTGTACAGTAAATGTTCGTCCAGTAGCAGACACTTTCTGCGTTGAGGCTTTGATTCCTGATTCTGCTGCTACCGCTGAAGAACCAGCAATAGGTAGCAAGCACAAAATCAGAATCATAGACAATATAGCGATCATTAAGCGCGATAATATTTTCATTTAAAATACACCTACGCCTAACATAGAACAAAGACTTTTGATCTCTAGTTCTTCAAATTTCGTTAGAATGATATCATCTTCTAAAAGCAAAAGACTGGCATCCAGCGAACAGACGACAGGTACTTCACGATGAATCGCCGCCAAGCGATGAGACATATGAAGCATATCAAGATCATTTTCAATTTTTGTACGAATCGAAGGTGTTAATTGATCTAGATTTTCCAAAATTCCTGCGATTGTTCCATACTCTTTGACCAGCTTAATCGCTGTTTTTTCACCGATTCCTTTGACTCCCGGATAGTTGTCACTAGCATCGCCCATCAAAGCTTTCATATCAATAATCTGAGCAGGTGTTAATTCCTTTTCTTCCATTAGTGACTCAGGCGTATAGACTTTGTAATTACCATAGCCTTTTTTCATAATAATCACGCTAGTCCGTTCATCCACTAGCTGTAACATATCATGATCTCCTGTCAAAATCAGAACTTCCATATCTGCTTCAAGCTCACGTGAAATGGTACCGATACAATCATCGGCTTCATAACCGGGTGCACTTAGATTAGGAATCCCCATACTTTCAGTCACTTCCAAAATCAAATCAAATTGCGGAATCAAATCATCCGGTGCAGCCGAACGATTTCCTTTGTAAGCAGCAAATTCTTCGGTACGAAACGTTTTGCTACTAACATCCCAACAACAAGCGATATGAGTAGGATTATACAGTTGTACAGCGTCCCATAGATAACGTACAAACCCGTAGATCGCATTCGTAGGAATCCCTGACTTTGTGCGACGAATATAACCGGATTGCGCTGTTGCATAATAAGCTCGGAATAACAGTGCCATTCCATCGACTAACATTATTTTTTGATCTTTCATTATCTTCACTTCTACCTTCTCTCTTCAATACAGATGAATCCAATCTGAGTATATCATACCGAATTTCTGCGACACTGTACAAGTATTCACAAGACTTTAAATTTTCTGCCTATTCTATCTTGGGTTCTTTATTTTCATACTAATTTATTTATATCGTGCGACTCATAAAGATATCCACTTCATCTTCAGAATCAAGCTCAAATCCAAAACGTTCGTAAAGTCTTTGTGCCGGGCTACCTTGTAGCACATTGAGATGAACGACTTTCCCTTGCAGATAAGGTTGAGCTAACAATTGATGAAGTGTCTGACTGCCTATGCCTTGACCTTGAACATCAGGATACATATAAAAATGCTCTAACATGTAACCCTCCTGTTCTGGCTTTAAAGCAACGCAACCTGCTATCTTTCCTTCCACTTCGATCAACCATGTATGACTCGGATCAAAAGCATTACGAAAGCGCTGACGAACCTTATGCTCATCAAATCGACCCAGACGGGTAAGATCTTCTTGCAGAACCATCGCCCGTAGTTCAGCCAATTGCTCTCTATGTATAGATGATGCTTGAACCAGATTAAGTTGTGATTGGTGCATAATCTCCATCCTTTAATCATTTATATTTATAAAAATCGCTCTATACCTGAGATGATCATGATCCATGTTCAGATATAAAGCGACTCCAATATATTATATATTATTGTTTTTTGATTTTGTACGTAAATTCCCATACGGCTTCATTACCAGAATAACGCCCTCTATTTTCGGTCACTGTGACCAACACTTTAACTGTTGAACCTTTGCTAGAGATCGAAGAGACATTTACTGTTTTGGTATTTTCGCCTTCGTCGGGAATTTTATCTTCTTCTACAACATAGCCATACAATTTGATACTTCCCTTCGAATCTACACTTACATTCATACTTTTGCCTTCATTGATTGCTTTACCAGCTACTGCTGCTGCAATAGACCACTCATTGCCTACATGATCATTTGATACTAATCGTGCTTGTTCAAAAGTCACTTTGTACGTAGACGATGCAGCATACACAGGCGTAGATGCACTACTACTGAACAAAATTGCACTTCCTAACAAAAGAATCGCCGATGCTTTCGACCATACTTTATTCATACCCTTTTCCCCCATTTTTGTAATTATAAATCACTCATATTATCGTTTCTTTTGCAAATAATGTAAATAAATAATTGTCTAGTGACTAGCTGTGTTGAATCATATAAATAGCAATAAACATAAAAAAGCCTTTTGTCTGGCAAATATCTGCTCAGCAAAAGACTTTTGGACATACTCTTTAGGTGGATCGCTATATATTATTCTTTTTACTTTACGCTTTCCATGCTTCTTCATACATCAATTCTTTGAATCCTACTGTCACTTTATCCCCATCTGTTACAATCGGACGTTTAATCAATTTACCATTTTCAGATAACAATTGTAGTTGTTCTTGAGCATCCATAGATGGTAATTTTTCTTTTAGATTCTGACTTTTATAGACTTCACCGCTGGTATTGAAAAATTTCTTCAATTCCAGTTCGCTATGTTCAACCAATTCACGTAATTGTTCTGCGGTAGGTGGAGATTCTACAATATGAATCAAGTTCAATTCATGACCTTCTGCACGTAACCATTTGATTGCATTGCGACATGTACTGCATTGTGGGTATTGATATACTGTTAATTTACTCATTGGCTTACATTCTCCTTTAATACTGGATTAAAAAATGATTTTATTGACATGAGAATATTCCACTTCACCATCAAGCTTCCCGTCCTCGTAATTCTGCATCCAGTATTGCTAAATCTTCAGGTAATGGTGCGTGAAAAAGCATCTCTTCACCTGTAACTGGATGTACAAAACCTAGCTCAACAGCGTGTAATGCTTGTCTGCCTGCAAGTTGATCCAGTTGAGCGATAGAGCTAGAAGGGTCTATATTATTGTCTGGTCGCGCGTAACCATATAACCGATCGCCAACCAATGGGCAACCGATATGCTTCATATGTACCCGAATCTGATGGGTACGTCCGGTCTCTAATTCCAGTTCAACTAATGATACATCACGCTCTGGAAAAGATTCTAGCACTTGATAACGGGTAGCTGCTGAATATCCATCCGGTGTGACTACTCGCATATGAGGCTCAACCAGATCACGATCAATCGCTCCTTCGATGCGATCTTGCCGTATCGCCGGAATATGATGCACATAGGCGTGATATCTTTTCTGGACTGTATTCTGCATCATTTGTTCTGAGATATGTTGATGTACATACGGATTTTTGGCGATAGCCAGCACACCCGATGTATCTTGATCTAATCGATGCACCGGACGGAAGCGGAACTTCTCTCCGCGCTCTTGCCAGTAATGAACTACTCCATTTGCCAGTGTATCGGTGTAATGTCCGCTCGTAGGATGCACGATAATGCCTGCTTGTTTGTTAACGATCAATAGATGCTGATCTTCATAGATCACATCGATCTGCTGGGCTTGTGGCAAAATATCATCGGATTGTTCTCGCTCCATCCGAATCTCTAATAGATCGCCTGCTTGCACTTTGACGCTTACATATACATGTTGACCATTCAGCATTACTCCTTGCTCTGTCATTTTAAGACGTGAAAGCAATTTGCGTGAAATGCCCATCCGGCGTTGCATAATATTTTTGAGAATCATACCTTCATCTTGCGGTTGGATCGTATACAATATTGGTTCGTAATAATCGTTAGTATCGTTTTTAGCATTAATCACAATAGTCCCTCAATCACGTCGAAATACTTTTTGACTACGAATATATTCGATATCTGTGATGCCTGAACGCACATTCGCTGTACGCGCAATCACAAAAAAATAATCTGAAAGTCGATTTAAGTATTTACGCACATTTATATTAATATCTGTTATTGCACCCAGTGTTACCACTCTTCGTTCAGCGCGACGACATACCGTACGACACACATGTAGTGAAGCAGCTAACGGATGACCTCCTGGTAAAATAAACCGTTCTATTGGTGGATTTTCTGTCTCATACTGGTCAATCCACTGTTCCAATTGAACCGCTAATTCAGCATGAACTTTATACTTACTTTCATCTAATTCAACAAAGGCTAGGTCTGCTCCACAATCGAATAATTCATGTTGTATCGCCAGCAATTGCTCCTGAATATCTGCGTGTTCACTATCCGCTATCGCCAATGCTTGACCGACAAAGCTATTTAGCTCATCAATCGTGCCGTATGCTTCCACACGAGCATCGTCTTTGCTGACCCGACCTCCGATCACAGAAGTCTGCCCTTCATCACCTGTACGTGTATAAATATTCATTTGTCCCTCCATATGGATGATAGAACGATTTTATTCTGTCATCGCTTTTAAGATTTTGAGCGATTTATTATAATCCGCAAACACAGGAATGGTAGCATACAGATTGTCCGGCGTATATTTGATTTGTTTAAAGATACTCATTTGATCGACAGGAATCGAGAATAGATGCTTTTCTTGTTTATCTACATCTTCTGCGGATGCACTACCCATCGTTACACCGCGAGCATACGTTTTGGAATCAAAATCTTTATCCAACACCATATGCCCCCCATTAATCGAATAAGATTTCATATCGTTTTCTGGCAAAATAATAATATCATCTTGTCGATCGACATATTCTAACGTTAACTTTTCAGCGGAGTAAATCGGTGTTGTATTGACTGTTATTTTCATTGTACTGCCAAGCTTGGCCTGCAAATCTTGTTTGACCTGATCTGCTAATTCTTGTGAAAATCCTTCACTACCCATAATAAAAACAGTCACTTGATTAGGATCTTTCGGTTGATCCCCACCACAAGCTGTCAAAACGAATACCATACTCATGCTTAGTAGTAACCCTTTTATCCACAATTTCACCCAACGTTCCTCCTTCAATTCACTATATCCCATCATACCACAGCTATTTGACGTAAAAAAAGAAGCTCCTTTTTGAGGACCCTCTGTTGATTTCAGGCTATAAATGTTACATCGTATCCGCTATAACAAGATCGATCATATCTCAACATTCTGTTTTGATCTGAGTTACGAATGTTTTTGATGAGAGCGCATATATTCGTTAATTTTGAGGTCAAGCAACATGCTGATTTCAACAACAACTTCTGATGTAAAAGATTGCTCTTCCAAAAATAACTGTTCCATACGCATACGAAGCAAATAAATTTCATCCTCTAGGGAAAGTATCTGTGAAGACTTCTCTGAGGACGTAGACCATACTCCATTACTCTCTGCAATGTTATGTCCACGATATCCCGGCAAATTATATTCAGCGCAATACAAATAATCCCCTCCCTTGAGTCATGATTTCCTGCTTCCAAAGACCCATTATATCACAGGATCATGTAAATGAAAGCAGGAAAATTGTTAATTCAAGGAAAAAAGAAGATTATGTGACAATTATTTTATTTTAGCTACGAATGAACCTATTCTTTCCAATGCTTCACTTAATTGTGCGACAGATGTAGCATACGAACAACGGATAAATCCTTCGCCACCTAACCCGAATACACTACCCGGAACAGCCGCTACTTTTCCTTCCACTAGAAGCTGTTGAGCAAACTCTTCAGAAGTCAGCCCTGTATTCTGAATACTTGGAAAAGCATAAAAAGCGCCTTGAGGTTCATGACATTCCAGACCAATACTGCGGAATCCATCGACAATTAGACGACGACGGCGATTATAGGACTCTACCATCTTATCTTTTTCACCTAATCCATTGGTCAATGCTTCTAAAGCGGCTACTTGACCCATTACAGGAGCACACATGACTGTGTATTGGTGAATTTTGAGCATCGCAGAAATGAGATCACGATGACCACAAGCATACCCCATACGCCAGCCTGTCATCGCAAATGCTTTGGAAAATCCACTGACCAAAATAGTCCGTTCTTGCATACCCGGAACCGATGCGAAGCTGACGTGCTTCGTACCATATGTTAATTCTGCATAAATTTCATCAGAAATCACGATAAGATCATGCTTTTCGACCACTTTGGCAATCGGCAACCAATCTTCATACGTCATAATTGCCCCTGTTGGATTACTTGGATAACAAAGGATCAAAATTTTGGAACGTGGAGTAATCTGTGCTTCTAATGCTTCTGCCGTTAATTTAAAATTGTCTTTGGCAAAAGTCTCAATACCGACAGGGATTCCTCCACCAATAGCTGTAATCGGTGAATAGGAGATATAACAAGGTTCAGGGATCAAAATCTCATCTCCCGGTGTAATCAGCGCACGCAAAGCTAGATCGATCGCTTCGCTACCTCCGACGGTCACCAGAATCTCATCTTTCGGATCATAGGCGGTTTTGAATTCATTTTCCAAATAACCTGAAATTGCTTCACGAAGTTCAGGCATACCGGCATTAGAAGTATAACGTGTATATCCACGCTCTAATGAATAGACACAAGCTTCACGTACATGCCATGGTGTAATAAAATCGGGTTCCCCTACACCTAGCGTAATAATATCTTTGCTTGCACTCACCAGATCAAAGAACTTACGAATACCCGAAGGCTTAATATCTTGAACTAATGGTGAAAGGTACGAAGTCATCGACTTGGATGATCCGGTCTGTTGTTCATTATTGACAATCATAGCAATCCTCTTCCTTCAGCGCTCTATTCCGTAAGCGCGATTTCTTCTGCTTATATCAAAAAGAGTTGTGTATCACAACGAATATTCATGTTATGGAGAGATAATCAAGCGGCGGTCATCTTCATGCTCTTCAAAGATAATGCCATCTTGCTTGTATTTTTTAAGGATAAAGTGAGTTTTGGTAGACAATACCGATTCAATAGGAGATAAACGATCTGAAACGAAGCTTGCTACTTCTTTCAAATTGGTGCCTTCTACTTCAACCAGAAGATCATAAGCACCAGACATCAAATAAACAGATTTTACTTGTGGATACAAATAAATGCGTTCTGCAATACCTTCAAATCCTCTGCCACGTTCCGGTGTAATCTGTACTTCAATTAACGCTGTAACTTTCTCGTCATCGACTTTACTCCAGTTCACTACAGATGTGTACTTCACGATCACATGCTCATCTTCCAATTCACGAATCGCTTGAGTCACTTCTGCTTCATCAACACCTAATAATGTAGAAAGAAGTTGTGGTGTGCGTCTTGCATCTTCTTTTAACAAATCTAATATTTGTAATTTAAGGTCGCTCAATTCTTTCATAATGTAATAGCCTCCAAGTGCGCAAGATTAATCATAAGTATGACATGAATCGCCCATTTCTGCCAACCCTCTGATTGAATCATTGTATGTCAAACGATTATCTGAACGAACTGCTTCAAGAGGATAGCAATCAGGTTACTTAATGTTATTACTTAGACAGTCAGCACCGGTCGCCTATTATTATACCTTGAGGAGCGAAATATTATGGATTTGCACACTAACCGTACAGCATGGGACAAAACACTATCTGAATCCGAGACACCGAAATACCAATCATTACAAGAAAATATTGCCTGTGATGTACTTATTATTGGTGGCGGAATGGGCGGAGCTTTGTCTGCGCGCGAACTTGCACATCGAGGCATTAATGTAGTGCTTGTAGAAAAATCAAAAATCGGTCAAGGTAGCTCTGTCGCCAATACCGGTTTACTTCAATATACTAACGATAAAATGATGACTTCTTGCATCAATACATTTGGTGAACAAAATGGCGTATTGTTTTACCGCCTTTGCCAGCAAGCGATGGAGTATCTAATCGACATTGCTCCAACATTACCGATTGATGCTCAATTGATTCCACGCAGTAGTCTATATTATGCAAGTAATCCTGAAGATGTACCTGCTTTGAAAGAAGAATATGACAATCTCAAACGTTTTGGATTTGAAGCTGAATATTGGGATGCAGAAGAAATAGCGAAACGTTTTTCTTTTGAAAAAGCGGGTGGATTGTATACGCATGGCGATGCTGAAGTGAACCCTTATCGCTTTATTCATGCATTGATGGCTGATGCAATGAATCATGGTGCACAATTATATGAAGGTGTAGAAATCACAAGTCATGTTGCTGATGATACAGGGGTTACCTGTTATGCAGGTAATATCGAGATTCGTGCACGTACTGTAATCTATGCTACAGGTTATGCGACTCAAGAAATGAAAAAAGAACGTGGCGCATTTCTAGAAACGACGTATGCGATTATGACGAACCCTGTAGAAAGTTGGGATGGTTGGCATGAGCAAAGTATGGTCTGGGAAACGACACGTCCATACCTGTATATGAGAACAACTGCGGACAACCGAATCGTTGTAGGTGGCTTGGATGAGCCATTTACAGATCCGGAATGGCGCGATGTTCGTATGGTGAAGCAATCTCAAAAGTTGCTAGAAGAAGTACAGACACTATTTCCAAATGTAGGTGAGTTGTCGATTGATTATGCATGGGCAGCGGTATTCGGTTCTAGCCGTGATGGATTGCCTTATATCGGTGGACATCCTGATTATCCTCATAGTTATTTTGTTGAAGGATATGGCGGTAACGGAACAGTCTATAGCGCTATTGCAGCTCAATTGCTAGCAGATACGATTACTGGAATCGAGCGTCCTGAATTGCAACTGTTTGGCTTAACACGTACAACCAAGCCTTCCCCTGCAACAGTCGACGATATTGTGGTGTAATCCACAGTAACCGATTTATTGCATAATCATATCATCCTATATTACACAGCAAAAAGCTCTTACCCTCACCTATTAACAGGTAGAGAATAAGAGCTTTTTATTTATTGTTCGATATGCTTATTGTTCGTTTAAATTAGTAATCTTGTCGATAATCGCTACACGCTCATCTTCACACAGACTTTGATGCACATGGAAGCAACTTGGACATACATATACATTCACTTTAAATGTAGATGGTAAAATCGCTACATTTTTGGCTGTTGCAGGCAAAGGGGTAAATCCAGCTCCACCCATTGCTTGCGTACCTGCAAGCAACATATACTCCTGACAATGTGGACATTGCGGAATCTCTTCTTGCTGATCCAGCAATTGCTCTACATTTTCTTCATACTGCACCATGTTGAAATTCTCATCACCATATTGCTCAATCGTTTTGAGTGAAGATAGACTTGGTTGTGTAAATAGTTCTGCATCGTTCAACAGACTGGTTGCTCGGGAAGCAAAAGATTGTTGCTCTTCTTCAGGTTGAGCAACAGGTGCTACAGGAGCTCTACGAACTTCAGCAGGTGGCTTCTGTCCGCCTTCCACATACTCCTCATCTTCGTCTTCATCTAAAGCAATATTAAGCGTACGATAACCATTTAATTCATTATGACAGTGCGGGCACAATTCTTCCGGTCCAAATTCGGGGTCCCATACAATCTCACTATCACACCAAGGACATATTGTTGTATCCATGTTGTAATTCCTCTCATCACTCATATTTCAGTTCAATCTTGATTATAAAATAGTTGCCCCTATCACGTACGATAAGGAGATCGATATAATCATGGAGATCAAACCTACAGCTTTGTTATCTGCTGCAATTTCTTCATCAATTTTAAAAACAGGTGTCAAAAATTCAAATATAAAATAAGCAGCTAGAAGCAAAACAAAACCGATAACCGACCAGCCGAGACTTTCATATACCGTACTATGCGCTTCGATCGAAAACCGCATAATATTACAAATCCCGAAAATCTTACCGCCTGTTGCCATCGCTACCGCTACATTACCGCGTCTTATTTCGTCCCAGCATTTATATTTGGCTACCATTTCAAAACACCATAGAAATACGATAAGCTGTAGTACAGCTACCGAGAAAAAACCGATCATCATCCCGACCGGATGTGCAAGCATCGGATCAATATAATCTTTCACGCCACTTCATAGCTCCTTCCGGTACTGAAATCATCTACAGACATTTCTATTCATTACGCATGAACACTGTAATGGTTTCAAGCCGGATTATTTCAGTACAGCTACAGTAACGCCATTGCCGCCTTCATTGTATTCACCGGTACGGAAACTTTTAACATGCTTATGACGACGCAAGAAATCTTGAATCCCTGTTCTTAACACACCTGTACCTTTACCATGAATAATATAAATCTGCCCCAGGTTCGCTAAAAAAGCTTCATCAAGAAAACGATCCACTTCCATTAATCCTTCTTCTACATTAGCACCGCGTAGATCAAGTTCAGAGCGCATATTGTCTTCGCGTGAACGTTTGATCGTGGTTGCTTTCTTCTGTGGCTGTGCGTTGATCGTAGCGGCTGACTGTACTAATTCTAGATCACTTAACGCTACTTTCATTTTCAAAATACCCATCTGTACGACAGCTTCTTTGGTTCCCGATAATTCTACGATATGTCCACGTTGATTCAGACTATACACCATTACATCATCACCAGGACCAAGTGGTTTGACTTTTTTGGACTCGGTAGAAGAAGTAGATTTCTTCTTCGCACGTTGCCCTGGTGTAGCATCATCCAATTGTTTGCGAGCTGCAATCAGCTTGTGATCTTTTACAGAAGCGCCTTCTTCTTGCGCAAGCTGGCGTAATGAACGAATCACTTCATCGGCTTCTTTACGCGCTTTTTCGATAATCTCACGTGCTTCTTCGTCCGCTTTTTCCAGACGTTTATCCCGTTGTTCTTCTAATCTAGCAAGATCACGTTCATAACGACCACGTAATTTCTCCATATCAGAACGCAATGTAGCTGCTGTATTACGATCTTCTTCTGCACTTAAACGATTACTTTCGAGGGAAGCGATCATATTTTCAACACGTTGATCTTCTTCTCCAACTTCGCCACGCGCAACATCAAGAATCTTTTCAGATAGTCCCAAGCGTGAAGCGATAGCGAATGCATTACTACGCCCCGGTACACCTATTAGCAAACGATACGTAGGGCTTAATGTATTCACATCAAACTCCATACTGGCATTGATCACGCCTTTACGATCATAAGCATAAGCTTTCAGTTCGCTAAAGTGAGTCGTTGCAATCATTCGACAACCTTGTGAATGAATATGCTCCAGAATCGCAATCGCTAACGCTGAACCTTCTGCCGGATCAGTTCCTGCTCCTAATTCATCAAACAACACCAGACTTTTTGGCGTCATTTGCTCTAAAATCGAGATAATATTGGTCATATGACTTGAAAATGTACTTAAATTCTGTTCGATACTTTGCTCATCACCAATATCCGCATAGATCGCATCAAACACACATAATTGACTGCCTTCATCAGCCGGAATAAATAATCCTGACATCGCCATCAGACTCAGTAATCCAACTGTTTTCAGTGTAACGGTTTTACCACCGGTATTCGGGCCGGTCACAATAATGCTGGTATGCTCATTGCCGAGTTCAAGATCAGTCGGCACTACATGAGCAAGTGGAATCAATGGATGACGTGCTTTTTTCAATTTCAAAAATCCACGATCATTCATCTTCGGCATTGTTGCGTCCATCGAGCGAGCTAATTTGGCTTTGGCAAAAATAAAATCAAGGTCTGCCAGAATATCAATATCATAATTCAGCAATTCGACCTGATCCGAGACTTGAGCTGTTAGCTTCTGCAAAATCACTTCAATCTCGCGTTCTTCACGTAACTTGGCTTCACGTAACTTGTTGTTCATCGCTACAATCGCTTCTGGCTCAATAAATAGTGTCGCACCTGAACCGGACTGATCATGAACAATACCACCGAAGTGAGCACGGTATTCTGCTTTGACCGGAATTACAAAGCGATCACCACGAATCGTTACTAATTGATCTTGTAACATTTTGGCTACACTTTGAGAACGGATCATACTGTCCAGCTTCTCGCGGATACGTACTTCACCTGAACGTAGTTCACGACGTACTGCTGCAAGTTCCGGGCTTGCTGAATCCATCACATGAGCAGAGTCATCAATACAAGCACGAATCGCTTTTTCCAGTGGACGTTGATCAGAGATCAGTTCGACCAGATCAGCTAGCATCGGTACAGGATTTTCTTCATGTACCATCTCAACATGACGACGTGCACGTCTACCGCCCATAATCGTATTTGCAATACCTAATAGTTCACTTGGATTCAATGTACCACCAATACGTGCACGACTCACTGCTGCACTGATATCAACAATCCCACCAAAAGGCGGAGTTCCTTTAAGACGATCAACCAATGTCGCTTCATCTGTTGTTTGAAGTAACTTTTTGACATGCTCCAAATCGGTATCCGGTTGCAAAGCAAGCGCTGCGCGTTTACCGATAGAAGTGGCTGCATGTGAAGATAATGTATTCAAAATTTGACCATACTGCATGGTATGGAATATTTTTTCGTTCAACGTAATGACACTCCTCTAACTAACAAATTCCTTTATAATATAATGCACTACTTCTTATTATACATCTAGACCAAATATTCACAAAATACTTGCAGGACAAATAATAAATAATGGGTATATGATCAGAAGCTAACTGATCTCATTTACTTTCTAAATGATTACTTGATGAAACGTATTTCTTTTTTTCGCCATATTTTATTTTAAATTTGATGATACCGGTTACTCTTTATGTAGAACAGAGTTATACTATTTATGAATATTGGCAATGATCATTATTATATATCACTATAGGAGGAATCAATGCATGTATACCCCATCTCAACCGAATACCAAAGTAAATACGTATAAAAGAACGCTGATTATCGTTAGTATGATGATCGCAGTCATGGTTCTTTTATCTGCTTGTGGTCAGAAAAATGAATCTGCTACCAATCAACCTCAAAGTGGTGTTACCGAGACAGGTGTTGCACCTGCTGATGGTACAGAACAATTGATGATTAAAGCAACCAATTATGCATTTGACCAAAAAGAATATCATGTCAAAAAAGGACAACCTGTACAGATCGTATTTGAAAGTGTACAAGGTAATCATGGTGTGATGATTCCAGCACTTAATGTCGATCTGGATTCACAAAATACAACAGCAACCGTTACTCCACAAGAAGCAGGTCAATTTGATATTGCTTGCTCAATCATGTGTGGTTCCGGTCATAGTACAATGGTTGCGAAATTAATCGTAGACGAAGCATAATCGCTTATAGCTATTAAATATTATTAAAAAATCCCTTTCTGTTTCACTACAGCTAATATATGTAGTGATAAGCAGAAAGGGATTTTGATATCTAATTCTGGTCCTGCTCGATTAATTCCATCCACTCATTGTATTCAATTTCCAAACGATGATGCTGTTCTCGCAATTGTTCTAACTCACCTATAATACGTTCTTTCTCTTCACGCTGATCTTGCAGTTCGATATGAACCAATCGTAATTGGTGGGAAGACACTTCGTATTGCTGCAATATTTCTTGCATTTCTTCTGACTTCTGTGTTTCTACTGTAGCCAGTTGATCTTGTTGCTCACGCCATTCACGTTCTTGTTGCTCTAAACGCTCAATATGCTGTGCTTGCTCTTGTTGTAATTGCTCGGTTGCTTGAATACGTTGTTGCCATTCATTTAATTCTTGACGCAACTGATGGCTTTGCTGTTCTAAGCGTCCGATTTCTTCCAGATACCCTTCTTCATTACGACTCACTGTCCGATAATCTTCTTCCAGTTGAGTATACCGATCGTTCCATTGATCGATATTATGATTCGCTTCTTGCAAAATCTGCTCTTGTTGCCCGAGTTTATCTTGTAATGAAAGCAACTCTTGATTCAATGTAGCTACCTGAGCTTGTGCATCTTGATGATATTGCTGTTCTTGTGACCATTGAGCTTGTAACGTATGCAATTCATCTTCTTGTTCACTAGAACGCTCACGCCACATTTCCATTTCTTCCTGAATCGCTGATTTTTGCTGTTGCAGTTCATTTAACTGATCGATACGTTCAGACTGTAACTCTTCTAAATCTTGGTATTGATATTCTAATGTCTGACGTTGTTCTTCGATAACACGAAGCTGTTCTTCAAGTACCTGGCGTTCTGCTTGAGCATCTGTCCACCGGGCTTGCAGACGATTCACTTCATCCTCTTGTTGCGTTGACAATTCGCGCCATGTCTCGGCTTCTTCGGTGGCAGTAATCATCTGTTGTTGTACATCTTCCAATTGTTGTTGAAGAGATGACTGCTCTTTTTCCAGTTGATGACGTTGTTCTTCCAGTGTCTGCAACTGTTGTTCTAATTGCCCAACCTGCTCACTCACTTGAGACAATTGAGCTTGAGCTTGTTCTACTTCTTGCTCTTGCTGGCTAGAAAGTTCGCGCCATGTCTCAGCTTCTTCTTGCGTATTGGCTAATTCTTGCTGCGCCTCATGAAGTTGTTGATTTAAAATAATCTGTTGTTCTTCTAATTGTACTCTTTGCTGCTCTACTGTCTGCGCTTGTTGTTGCGTATCTAGTAATTGAGCTTGAATCCGTTCGACCTCTTGTTCCTGCTGTCCTGACAGCTCACGCCATGTCTCTGCGTCTTCTTGAGTAACCGTTAGTGTTTCTTTCAGTTCCACTAATTGTTGATTCAGATCAGATTGCTGTTCTTCTAATTGCTGCACTTGTACTTGAACTAATTCATGTGCTTCTTGTTCTGAAGTGTATTGCTGTTGTAAAGCCGTATATTGTTCCTGCACTTGAGCAAGTTCAGCTTGAATTTGAGACACTTCTTGTTCTTGTTGTGTTGATAATTCACGCCATGTGCCAGCTTCTTCTTGCGTTACAGTTAATGCTTCTTGAAGTTCTACCAATTGTTGCTGTAGCTCTGACTGTTCTGTTTCCAGCACATGTACTTGATTTTCCAGATCATTACGCTCGCTTTGGATACTATTCGACTGTTGTTGCAAAGCCGTATATTGTTCCTGCACTTGAGCAAGTTCAGCTTGAATTTGAGATACTTCTTGTTCTTGCTGTGTGGATAATTCACGCCATGTTCCGGCTTCTTCTTGCGTTACGGTTAATGTTTCTTGAAGCTCTACCAATTGTTGCTGTAGTTCTGACTGTTCTGTTTCCAGCACATGTACTTGATTTTCCAGATCATTACGCTCGCTCTGGATACTGTTCGATTGTTGTTGCAAAGCCGTATATTGTTCTTGCACTTGAGCAAGTTCAGCTTGAATTTGAGATACTTCTTGTTCTTGTTGTGTTGATAATTCACGCCATGTTCCTGCTTCTTCTTGTGTTGCTGTGAATGATTCTTGAAGCGTACTTAGCTGTTGATTCAGATCATGTTGTTGCTCTTGTAACTGTTGTGCTTGCGTCTGTACAGATTCATGCTCGGTCTGTAACTGTTCACTGGTTGCTTGTAATGATTCATACTCTGCTTGCACTGTAGCATATTGTTGTTGTAGAGACGTATATTGTTGCTGTTGCTGTGCAAGTTCGGACTGAGCTGTCTGTAATTCCTGTTCTTGTTGATCAGATAATTCATGCCATGTGTCTACTTCTTCTTTGAGCGTAGCATTTTCTTGACGTAGTTCAGTTAATTGTTGATTCAGTTCTGACTTTTGTTCTTCCAATTCGTTAAGCTGTTCTTCTATCGCTACACGCTGTTCTTCCAATACAACTTGTTGCTCTTGAGCTTGTGACCATTCTGCTTGAATACGAGCCACTTCTTGTTCTTGTTGACCGGATAGTTCACGCCATGTTTCTAATCTTTGTTTGGTAGCCGATACTTCGTTTTTAGCATCTGCTAATTGTTGTTGCAAAATAGACATTTGTTCTTTGGTTGCAGATGCTTGCTCTTCCAACGTTTGACGTTGCTCTTGAGCTTGTGTTAATTCGATCTGCACTTTTTGTACTTCTTGTTCTTGTTGCTGTGCTAATTCATACCAACGATTGGATTCTTCTTTGGATTCTGCTACCTCTTGCTGAGCAGTATCGAATTGTGCTTGTACTGCTGTCAATTGTTGTTGAGATTCGCTTAATTGCTGTTCTAATTGTTGTTGTTCTGCTTGTACATTTGTTAAATGAGCTTGTACTGTCTGCAACTCCTGCTCTTGCTGTACAGACAATTCGCGCCATGTCTCGGATTCTTCTTGCGCTTCTGCTATTTGTTTGGTGAGCTGATCATATTGTTCTTGTAATCTTTGTAACTCTGTCAGTGTACGTTTGTTATTTTCCTCCAGTTCGGCATGATCCTGTTGCACACGATCATGTTGTTGTTGTAACAGTTGCAACTGCTCTTCTAACTCCATTACTCGCAAACTGGACACTTCTTCATTTTCAGTCAAAAGATTAATCTCACTGCGTAAATTTTCTGTCGTTTGTTGCAGATTTTGTTCCAGTTCTACATTGGATTTCAAAGCTTTTTGAAGAGCTTCTTCAGCAATTTTCCATTTGTGCTGTATTTGTTCGTTATTTAATTTGTGTTCTTGATTTTGCTGTTGTAACTGTTTGTTTTGACCTTCCGCAGAAGTTAACTTTTGCTGAGTCTGTGTTAATTGAGCAGATGTTTCTTTCACATTTTTTTGTAATTGTTCATTGGTCGTCGTTTGTTGTTGATTGTCCTGTTGTAATTTCTGAATCAATTCTTGTTGTTGAGCTTTTACACTTTGCAGTTGTTCTAGCTCTGTATTTAAGCGCTCTTGCTCTGCGATCGCTTTATCAAATTCAGACTGATTGATCTGGGCATTAATCGATTCTTCCGCCATGTGTACAGCTGCTAATACAGCTAATTTAGCTTTATCTAAATGAGAATGAGCTTGCGATATATCGTTCATATGCTCGTCTACATAACGAGCAATTTGTCTCATATAATCGGCACTCGTGCCAACTAATTTATAAGTTGTTCCATAAATATCCACGTTTACTCGAATACGTTCGGGTGTCGTCACAATCGTGCCCTCCTTTACTTCTTCTGTTTATTCTAGTTGGATGTAGACAAAAAAGCCACATCGATTGTTATTCGATGCGACTCTTGTCAATTCCTGCTATCATCCCTAACAAACATGATTCTTTATTTCCGAGTCATTTGGATAGGGAATCTACGCAGTATAAAGATTGGACAAAATGATTACTTACGCAGTTCTGCACCAAATTGTTCAGACAATACCGTTAAGACTTGATCATGCACAGTGGTTACTTCTTCATCTTTTAACGTATGTTCTGCATGACGATATACGATAGCTATCGCTACACTCTTCTTGCCTTCGCCTACACGTTCACCTGTGTATACGTCAAATACTTGTACGGTTTCTAACAATTCTTTCGCTGTCAGGCGAATAGAAGCTAATAATTCTCCTGCCGCTACGTCTTCGTTGATCACAACAGCGATATCGCGTTGTACAGAAGGGTAACGTGGCAATTCGCTGTATACGATTTTCTCATCAGCTTCTTCATATAATGGAGCCAATTGAATCTCTGCTACATACGTATCTTCAAGATCAGACTCACGTTGAATATCAGGATGAATCTGTCCGATTACACCGATCCATTGTTGCTGACTGCCTACTTGCAAGTATACAGATGCAGAACGTCCTGGATGGAATCCTTGTGGTTGATCTGCTTTGTATGTGATCAACGATTGCAATCCTAGATATTGTAGCAAGCTTTCTAAAGCGCCTTTGAGATCGAAGAAATCGACACGCTCATTGCCTGTATTCCATTGCGCTTGTTGACGTCTGCCTGTAAGCAATAGTCCAAGTAAAGGAACCTCTGTCGGTTGACGAGTCAATTCTTGCTCAGAGCTGAAGAATGCACTACCGATTTCGAATAAAGCTAGATTTTCTTGTTTACGATTACGGTTAAATGAAGCTGTCTCTAACAATTGCGGAATCAATGTGCTACGTAATACACTACGATCTTCACTCATTGGCATCGCTAGTGCAACTTGTTGCTGTTCTCCACGCAATTGCGGGAACAGATCATTTTTCGCTGGATGAGTAAATGAATACGTAATTGCTTCTTGATATCCACCATGCGTTAGCAAATGACGAATCGTACGACGCAAGCGTTGAGATTTGGTTAATGCTCCTGGTGTTGTTGTACCTTCAATAGAAGTCGTAGGGATATTATCATATCCATATAGACGAGCCACTTCTTCGATCAAATCAACATCGCGTACAATATCACCACGACGAGTAGGAACACGAACTTCTAATAAATCTTGTGCTACATCACCGCAAGGGAATTGCAAACGAGCAAATATCGTTTTGATTTCAAGTAAAGACAACTCTGTACCTAAATAACGATTTAATTTACTTAAAGACAATTGTAATGTTTTCTCTTCTGCGACTTGTACCACTTCTTCTACGATACCTTCATGAATTAATCCATGAGCATAACGAACGATCAATTCAGCCGCACGATTTAGCGCAGGCACCACAGCAGAAGGATCAACTTCTTTTTCAAAACGTTGACTTGCTTCTGAACGAAGCCCTAAACGACGTGATGTTTTGCGAATCGTTCCACCATCGAACTTGGCAGATTCTAATAAAATGTTAACAGTAGATGCAGTGACTTCCGTCTCAGCACCACCCATAACGCCAGCAAGACCTACAGGTTGTCCACCGCTTGTAATCAGCAACATACGATCGTCTAACTTGCGTTCTTGATCGTCTAGTGTAGTAAGTACTTCACCTTCACGTGCCATACGCACTTCGATAGCACCTTGATTTAATTTGTCAGCATCATAAGCATGAAGTGGTTGTCCGTATTCCAACATTACAAAGTTGGTAATATCTACAATATTACTGATCGGACGAATACCTGCTGCAATCAGACGATTTTGCAACCATAATGGAGAAGTACCTACTGTAATCCCGCTAATATAACGAGCAGAAAAGTGACTACATTGTTCAGTTGCTTCAATATTCACGGAAATATGATCTGCTGCTGCATCTCCAGCTTCAACAAAATTCAGTTCAGGCAATGTCACATCACGACCTAAAATAGCACCAACTTCATAAGCCGCTCCTAACATACTCAAGCAATCTGAACGGTTTGGAGTCAGATCGAAATCTAAAATTGCATCGTCTAAGCCAAGCAATTGTACAATCGGTGTACCGATTTCTGTGTTTTCAGGTAACACCAAAATACCTTCTTGTTGATCTTTAGGTAACAATTTATCGTTAATGCCTAGTTCTTTCGCAGAACAGATCATTCCTTGAGATAATACGCCACGTAATTTGGCTTTTTTAATATCCATACCGCCTGGTAATTTGGCACCAACAAGTGCTACAGAAACTTTTTGCCCGGCATCGATATTTTTAGCACCACATACGATCTGTAAGTCTTCACCTTGTCCGGCATCAATCACACATACATTTAATTTGTCTGCATCAGGATGTTTTTCTTTGCTTTTCACATAACCAACAACAACATTGGTAATCCCTTGATTACGATATTCGACGCTGTCGATTTCGATTCCTGAACGTGTAATGCGCTCAGCTAGTTCTTCTGGAGTGACTTGATCCAAAGAAACATATTGAGACAGCCATTGTGTAGATACTTTCACTGCTATTCACTCCTTTATATTAGATACGTGAGAATTGTTTGAGGAAACGCATATCATTGCTGTAGAAATGACGAATATCATCAATACCGTATTTCAAAATCGCTATCCGTTCTACGCCGATACCGAATGCAAATCCACTATATACTTCAGGGTCGAAACCGCCCATTTCTAACACTTTAGGATGAACCATACCGCAACCTAATACTTCGATCCAGATACGCTCACCGTTCTTTTTCACAAACGTAACGTCTACTTCTACGCTAGGCTCTGTGAAAGGGAAAAAGCTTGGACGCAAACGAATCTCTGTCGATTCACCAAACATTTCACGCGCAAATTGAAGCAATGTTCCTTTCAAATCACTCATACGAATTCCTTTATCGATCACTAATCCTTCGATTTGGAAAAATTGGAAAGAGTGAGTCGCATCGTCATCATCACGACGGTATACAGCACCCGGACAAATAACTTTCAAAGGAGCTTTTCCTTTTGCTGCTTCCATCGCACGAATCTGTACAGGAGAAGTATGCGTACGCATCAGCAAATCTTCTGTGAGATAGAACGAATCTTGCATATCACGAGCAGGGTGATTTTTAGGCAAATTCAATGCTTCAAAGTTATAATGATCACTTTCAGCTTGAGGGCCTTCTGCTACGCTGTATCCCATACCTAAGAAAATATCTTCCATTTGTTCGATTACTTTGTTGATCGGATGAATACCACCTTGTGGCAATCCACGACCTGGCAATGTTACATCGATTTTTTCAGCTGCTAGACGTTCATTCGTCTCAGCACGTACAAATTCTTCTTGCTTGCGATTAATAACTTCTTCAATCGCTTCACGCACTTCATTGGCTACTTGACCAACAACCGGACGTTCTTCAGCGCTAAGCTTACCCATACCACGCAATACTTCAGTTAAAGCTCCTTTTTTACCAGAGTATTTAACACGTAGATCAGCTAGCTCTTTCGGTGTGGCTACTTTTTCTAATACTTCCAGTGCTTCTGATTTCAAAGCAAGCAAATGTTCTTGCATTTGGACGATTTCGCTCATCGTTGTTAAGCCCCTTTCTTCCTATCCCGCAGTGTGTGAACTTTATCAAAACAACAAAAAAAGGCCTTCTCTCCCCTTAAGGGACGAAAAGACCGTGGTACCACCCTTGTTAGAAATTTATAATCTGTATCTCAACATAGAGTCTCCTCTATCTCAATCACATGTAGATTATAAGCTTCTCGCTCGAAACGACGATAACGGATCGTTACACCGGCTATTCCTAATCTACAAATCAGCTTGCTTACGCCACTAACTTATATTTCAGAACGCTGCTCCAGAGTGAACTTCAACAGCCTGCTTCTGTAAAAATGCTCTCAATCTAATGGCATTTTCTCCCTGTACGACAGTACTGTTTACTCTTCTCTTTCGTTGCAGATGTCATAGTGAAAATAGATACTCACTATTTTACAAACAACCAGCCTTCCCGTCAACGATTGTTATACAAAAAAGAATATTCTATTTGATTTACGAATGAGACGAGTACGATGCTAACTCTTTGCGTAACGATTGAATTTCTTGCCAGACAGGATCATTAGCTAAATCTTCAATAGATTGTGTCGATTTGGGAAGATGTTCATGGGATCGAGAAGACGAATGAGATTGCTTCTGATCTGCAAGCCCAGCTAACAATTGAGATAGACGCAATTCTAGCATCATACGTTGTTGATAACCTTCTACTCCACCTGCCATAGCTTCTTGTTGCTGATGTGCTTTGGCTGCTTCATATTCTTCTACAGTTCCTTCAAACCATTGATAATGATGATTATGTTCTAACTGTAACAATCGAGTCGCTAATCGCCGTACTAACATCCGATCATGAGAGACCAAAATAATCGTTCCTGAGTATTGTTGTAACGCTGACTCGATCACTTCTTGTGCAGCGATATCTAGATAGTTGGTCGGTTCATCGAGAATCAACACATTTGCACCGCCAAAATATAATCGTATTAATGCGACCCTACACTGCTCTCCCATACTTAGATGTCCAATCTGCTTATACACTTCTTCGCCACGGAACAAAAAACAACCTAAGATCGTTTGCGCTTCGGTGCGTGTCATAGAAGGCAACACAAGCAGACTATCCAGTAAGGTCATTTTCTAACGGCAATCCTTCGAGTTCCTGTGAAAAGTAGCCTATATTCAGTGCTGGATGATGCCATAATTCACCACTGGACGGTTGAAGCTGTCCGAGTAATAACTTGATCAGTGTCGTTTTGCCTGACCCATTTGGCCCTGTAATCGCAATACGATCGCCACGTTGTACATTCATATCAAGATGTTGAATCAAAGCTTTATCTTCATGCTCTATATTCTGATGTTGTTGTTCTACTGGCTCTAGATCAGCATCATACGCAAAACTTACATCATCTAACCGAATTAAGGTATGCCCTTTAAACTCACTCGCTTCTAGTTCAAAATTCATTTTATCAGCATCACGTGGTTTTTGAACGCTTTCTGAATCTAAACGTTCCAGCGCTTTTTCTTTGGCATGATAGCGTGAAATATTTTTGTTCGCTTTATCTCTATAAAAGCTTTTAGTAATTTTCACTTCATTTTGCTTACCGGCTGCCCGATGCGCTTGTTCGAACCATTGCTGATAATTGCGAATCGATTCTTCTAGCGCTTTGCGCTGCTGTTCTTGCTTTTTGTAAAGCGATTCTTGCGCTCGTAATTCACGCTGTTTGTGTTCTCGATAATCGCGGTATCCACCTTTATACTTGGTCATTCCTGTCTGTGTCAATTCACATACAGACGTCGCCATCCGATCTACAAATTCACGATCATGTGAGACAAATAACAAAGTACCTGTGTATTGTTGCAATCGCTTTTCTAACCATTCCATAGTCTCTGTATCGAGATGATTGGTAGGTTCGTCTAAGATCAGTAATTGCGTTTCACGTGTTAAGACAGATGCTAGACGAACTCTTGTTTTCTGACCTCCGCTTAACTGTGTATAAGGTACATTCCATAACTCAGATGTAATGCCTATCGTAGTCAATTGCTTTTCCACTTCAATTTCCCATAGAAATCCATCTTGCTTTTCATATTGTTCTAACGTACTGCCATATTGTTCCAAAACCTCGTTGTAATGATCGCTTTGTTGTTCCACTGAAATATTCTGGAGTTGTTGCTCTAATTCATCTAATTGTTGGCGTAAGTTCCACAATTCTGGCTTACCTTGTCTCGCTATTTCTAACGTTGTCCAGCCTTGATGAATATGCTCAATATCATCTTGCTGTCTCATCCAATCCCATTGCTCCAGTGGTAAAAAGCGTTCGATTTTGCCTTCTGTAGATTCCGTATCATTCATTAGCAGTTGAATCAATGTACTTTTGCCACTTCCATTCTCACCGATCAAGGCGAGACGTTCTCCTGCTTCTATCTGTAGATTCACTTGTTCGAAAATTCGTTGACCGTTCCAGTCTTTTGCTAGATTGCTTACTTTTACGATGGTTGTCATTGAACATCATCCTCTCTGAAATCATAAAAAAACCGCCAGAGCAGATGCTCTCGCGGTGATTAATGCTAACGTCAGATCGTTCATTATCCATATGTAAAATAAGCAAAAGGATATAAGTATACAGTGCTTCTACTTTACGATTGGTCGTGTCTATTTGTCGCCTAAGACATCATTAATCACAAAAGTAAAACCATTTTCTTCATCCTGAACTGTTATGATCACAGTTTCCTATTGCTATCCATGGACATACGTCTCCCGTTTGCATCAGCCGCTTGAGCTGTCTGCCTGCTTCATCATGTGCAGTTCGTAGGGACATTCGTATGTTTACTTCATTGGACAATAGGACCCTCTCATTTCTTCAGAATGGTCAGCTTGAAAAGCATAACGTATATAATTACCGCTGACAACGACAGTATAACAGAGCTTTCACAAAAAACCAAATCTTATTGTGCTACTCATACTCATTTATATTCGTATACAGGCATTACAAAAAGATAAATACAACAAAAAAAGCCTTTGCTTTCGCAAAGACTTTCTCTTAATATTTCAGTAAGCGGGTGATGGGAATCGAACCCACGCTATCAGCTTGGAAGGCTGAAGTTCTACCATTGAACTACACCCGCATAAATGGATGGTCGGGATGACACGATTTGAACATGCGACCCCCTGGTCCCAAACCAGGTGCTCTACCAAGCTGAGCTACATCCCGAGGTCACGTTTGGAAAGTCATTAGGCTTTCTTAACGACAAGATATAATATATCATATTCATTTTTATCTTGCAACTTCTTTTATTTATGTATCATTTTGAATAGCGTTACGTATATAAAAAGTATAATATACGCTTTATCAATCAGACAGGAGTGATACAAATGATTATCGTAACGACTGAACATATTCCAGGTTATCGAGTAACTAATGTGCTAGGCTCAACTTTTGGTGTCGTTGTACGTGCACGCGGAATAGGTGGCGATATTATGGCTTCTTTTAAAGGATTAGTCGGTGGTGAAGTCAAGCAATATACTCAAATGATTGAAGATGGTCGCCGTCAGGCTTTAGATCGAATGGTTGAAAGTGCACATACAATGGGTGGTAATGCAGTAGTAATGATGCGATTTGATAGCGGAGATATCGGTAATAGCATGAGCGAAATTGTTGCTTATGGTACAGTTGTTACCATTGAACCGATCACATGAGTTTTTTTAATATGGGTGCTATCTATTTCGTATTACAAATCGCTGGTTTTCTAGCTTTACTTTTAATAAGCTGGTACTTTTTTGATAAGCGATACAAAGGAAAATAACGATCTTCTCAACAACAAAATGATATTCTCAAGCATTCCTATCCTACCCCTGAGGTCTTTGTCGATCCTGCGGATGGCAAAACATATCGAGTCTACTATCATGAACAGACAGGTACACGTTCGTATGTGGAAGAGTATTCTCAATCTTAAAATGATCTTTACTTAGAACACGATAAACCAAAAGAGCAACCTTCCTTAATGACTGGAAGTTGCTCTTTTGGTTTATTCAGTATGCTTTTTTAGCTAATTCTATTTATTTCCTTTAGAAGAATCGAAGCTCACTTCTGGAGTCGTCAACTTATCGTAGAACTCAACCGAATTATCTTTGTCGTCTGAAGCACGAAGTGCCATCGCAGAACGTGGATGTTCATCCAATGATCCTGTGATCATATAAGGAATGATATAACCCCACTCTTCTTTTTCACGCAAAGCAATCATATGCTTGTCGATCATTTCTAAGACTGGACGCAATGTGTACTTGGTATTTTTTAAATGAGTCACTAGCAATTCAGTCGGACAGTTACCTGCCGCGCGACCCATACCGTATACAGAAGCATCTAATAATTCGACACCATGCTCTGCTGCTACAAGCGTATTCGAGAATGCCATTTGCATATTGTTATGGGTATGTACACCCAGACGTTTATTAGGCAAGTTAGTTTTGAATTTATCAACCAAATAAATCATGTCTTTATAATCTAGACTACCATAGCTATCTACGATATAGACAACATCAACAACACTATCGTTGATCAATTCAAAAGCTTCTAGTAGTTCATTTTCCATTACGTTAGACAATGCCATAATATTGATCGTTGTCTCATATCCACGATCATGGAACGTTTGTACCAATTGAAGCGCTTTGTCTACATCTTTGATATAACAAGCTACACGAATCAGGTCTAACATACTTTCTTCACGTGGCAAAATATCTTCTTCCGCAACACGACCGATATCTACAAGCGCAGACAACTTAGTTGTTCCTTTTTGAGGAATAACTGTACGCAAGAAATCGTCATCTAGAAAGCGCCAAGGACCTGCTGCTTCTGCACCTTTAAGTAATTTTGGAGAGTTTTTGTAACCGATCTCCATGTATTCTATACCTGCTTCGTTCAAACTTTTATACAAATCTTGTACAAATTCTACGCTGAAATCCCAGTTGTTCACTAGACCTCCATCACGAATCGTACAGTCTACAATTTTGCTTGGATTAAGTTTCATTGTTAATCTCCTTTCAGCCGTTTCATTCTCTCCATGATACTGTAAGCATCCTTTAAAAGTAAAGAATTTTCTAACACGCTTTAAAGCTTCACATGAATAAATTCATGAAATATTCAATCTTTTTTCTCCCAACCTTTCAGTTCTTCAGCATCCACAGACTTGGCACCATACCGAATCTGATTGTACCAGTGTATCAATATCGAGATACGTTGTTCCGAATAGGTTGACGATTCCTTTGGATTTAAATCAATCATTTTGCGTCCAAGTGTATTCGGTGTATCGCCCTTATGCTGATCTAGACCACGCTTTATTCCTCGCTGAATCAATCGTTCATAATGATAACGCACACGTTCAGCAGGATCATCCGGCATTTTCTTTTTAAAATTCATTCCTATAGATACAGATGTGGGACGAATCTTTTCGGTTTGATCGATATATCCTGAAGATGGCTCTTGTATAGGTACTACAATATCACTTTCGATCCCTAGAATACGTAATAACCAGCGCCAGAGTGGTGGACCATATTTGCGAAGTAGACGGTATAGAAACAGCCCTACACCTATTACAAAAGCAGCTAGAGCAGCAATCATAATGATCTGAGCGATTCGCTCAATCCACTCCGGATTCAAAATAGAAGGGCTTTGCTTTGGTAAATCCATTGGTGGTAGCAATGGGGGCGGTGTCATAGGTTCAATCATTTGATTAGGCACAGTAGGTTCATTATTTTGGAAAAGAGACAGTATTTTCTGCCACAACCAGCTCAATATCACCGACAATTGTGTACTACCGCCGATAATCGCAATCAATCCAATCAGAATCCATGTCCAACGCCGACTCCGACGAATAACCAATTGAAGAGCAGCTAGAGGAAATCCATCTTCCCAGACAGAATAGCTTATCTGACGGGAACCACACCGCATAAGAATCGCAAATAAATGAATCATACCTGCTACATAAATTGAAAAATGAGTAGATGACAGATCACCTTCTGAACCTGTAATCACATAGAAAATCCATGCTACAATCAGTAAAACCAATTGCAATGTTAACGGAAATAGTTGATCCCAATCACCCATTACTAGCATATTACCGCGAAATAATCCAACAACTAACATACATATACTGGCTATCCAGATCGATGATAAGCCCACCTGTTGTGTCATTGTCCAAAGTATAATAGATCCTACAACTATCCATACTATAGACCAACTGATGATTTTCCATTTTCCAGAAGAAGGTCTACTGGCGATACGTAATGTAATTCCCAGACCACCTGCACATAATAGCCACAATGCCCATAGTACAGGCTGATCTGTATGAAATAGATACGCATCTAACAGAACTATAATCGGATAACAGGCGGCGACTTCTGCCAGCATATAGGCAAGCGGTTGCCAGTGACTAAAGATTGAATAGCTTGTTATCGTTGAACGACTTTTGGTTGTCATACGCTCACCTTCTTACGAGGTTGGTGATCTTGCATAGTCTGATAGTGGTTAGATTTCTTCAACTGCTCTATACCAGGCACATGCAAAATGCTCACAGTAGAGCCAGACTGTTCTAATGTCGTGATAGCTTGCTTGATCGGTTCCGATACATGCGGAGTAACGATCAAAATATCCATGTTATTACTCTGTCCATGTTGCGGAACAAAAGATTGTAAAAATTCATGAAAAGGCAATCTACTTTTTAATTGAACTTCTGCCATACATTGTAGTAATGCTGATAATTGTTCACTTCCGTAAGCGGGTAAAATGCGAGCATCTTGTTCATCTTCTGTTGCAATAATCGCATTATGTCCAAATCCTGCTTTCATCCCTTTACCGATTAGATCTGCTGCGATCGTTGCACAATAACTAAGACCACACTCTGCTACTATCGGTTCGGTGACCACTCTCCACATCTGTTCACTAATTTCAATATTCAGAAGAATCATTACGTCTGGATCAGCACTATATCCCTGACGATACACTTGTAATTGACCTGTGCGTGCTGTCGCTTTCCAGTGAATCTGATTCATCGGATCACCCGAGCCGTATTCTCGCACTCCTGTAATCAAAAAAGGATCTTCATTCGTCCAGCGTCTAACTTCTACTTCACCTTGCCAGCTTCGATATGCTTCTGGCATCTCATCTATCGCTGTATATGCCGGATAGACAGTCATCGTAGATTCAATCCGAAGCGGACGATTCGCACGCGTCAATCCAAATACATCCCCTGCACTCATCAAAGCGCTATCCATATGGAAAACACCACGTTGTCGACAAGTAATCTGATGCCTGCGAGTAATACGTGTAAGCGCAGACAAACTAAATAGACTGGTATGATTCTGATACAGTGTGCCTTCGCTGATCGCTGTCTCTGCTTGATGACCGAATTGAAAGCCTGCTGGTAAAATAGACTCTAATCGTAGCCAGGGTACAGGAATACGGCGCTTATTTTGAATAATCTCGATCATTTCAATATCTTCGCCCACATGACAGTAAGTTCGGGACAATTTGCGCTCATAATCGATCTGTCGAAGAGATCGTCTGCCTAACACTAGAGCTTGAAGTAAAACAACGACTCCAGCAATCAGAAGTAGCCAGAAAAACTCCATTTACTTCACTCTACTTTCCAGATTGGCTTCAGTAGGAACCTGTTCAGTATCGAGAATAGATTGGATCAATAGATGAGCTTTATGTTTATCATTGTGATGTCGATTTTTAAATACCAACCGATGGGCTAATACCGGAGATGCCATCGTCTGAATATCATCGGGTAATACATAATCTCTCCCTTGAATAGCTGCATACGCTTGAGCAGCTCGTAGTAAGGCTTGTGTGGCTCGCGGGCTTGCACCTAGAGCAATCTCTTCGTGTCCACGTGTAGCTTCTGCAAGACGAACAATATAGCCTAATAGATCCTCATGAATAGTAACTGCCTGACATAGCTGTCTTGCTTCAATAATTTGTTCACGAGTTACTTGTTCAAAAACAGAACTTGAATTAGAATCTGTAGTTGTTTCTTTACTTGCTTGTGAAGGTAACGATGTTCTGCGTAAAATCTCAATTCCTTCTTCTGAGGAAGGATAACCCATCGACATTTTTAACATAAATCGATCCATCTGAGCTTCCGGTAATGGAAAAGTTCCCTGATTATCTACAGGATTTTGCGTAGCGATCACCATAAATGGATTGTCTAATTTCATCGTCTCTCCATCTACACTGATCTGCTGTTCTTCCATACATTCCAGCAGACTGGATTGAGTACGTGGGGTTGCACGATTGATCTCATCTGCAAGTACGATATTAGCAAATAAAGGCCCTGCTCGAAATGTGAATTCGCTTTCTTTTTGATTGAAAAAATGAATTCCAGTAAGGTCAGAAGGTAATAAATCCGGTGTAAATTGGATGCGCTGAAAATGACAACTCATCGCTGCTGCTAACGTTTTGGCAAGCATGGTCTTACCGGTACCCGGCACATCTTCCATTAATACATGTCCAGAAGCAAATAAAGCTGTTAGTAGTAGTTGAATCTCATGATCTTTACCTACGATAACTTGTCCTACTTGTTGCTGAAGGCGATCAGCTAGTGTCTTAACTGTATATGTATCCATTATTTAGATCTTCCTTTCTGTACCTATCTAGTTTTATCATACAGTGATTTGGATGAAATGCAAAAAAGGAGAAGCATAATATAGAGCTTCTCCTTTTTTATATATTCAATTGTTCGTAATGTATAAGCTTACTTGTGTTGAAGACGAGAGCGACGTAGACTCATAACAGCAAGGCGTCTTTTCAGATCACGTTCCCATTTCTCATCATTGATTTTTTTGGCTACAGCGAGCAGGTCTAGACCCATATCGATCTGACTTTGCACCATGGTCATTGGATCATCTTCTTCCATATTCACGCAATTCTCGAACATGGTTGCTTCATCTTCCATCACATAATCCTGAAAATCAATCTCAGGTGTGCCATCGCCATGCGCATACTCAGCCAAAATCTCATACTCACTTTCTACTTTGTAGTGAACTTCAACCCGTTCACATACAGGACATACGAGTAGGGGAACATTATGAACCTGGGTTCGAAAATGTTTTAAAGTCCCTTTCGTACCTATCATACTGCCGCCGCCACAGCAAAAGCTCATGTTGCTCACCCTCCATACATTATTCTATGATTTTCAACCTTACCCCAATATCATCAAAATAATTGATTGTGAATGATTATTAACCAGCTTGTGTCCATTCTACACTTTTTTGGGAGAAGACAAAACCCCCCCATTCGTAGAATATACGAATGAAGGGGCAAAATAGATTACTTTTTCTTATATTAAGAAGTAACTAATGTTTTTTGTCCTGGTTTCCAGTTCATTGGGCACAATCCACCAGATTGTAGAGCTTGCAATACGCGAAGAGTTTCTTCTACGCTACGACCTACATCGTTGTGGTTAACCACTTCATATTTCAATTCGCCTTCTGGATCGATGATGAATAGACCGCGAAGAGCTACGCCTTCTTCTTCGATCAATACGCCATAATCAGAAGCAACTTTTTTCGTAATATCGGAAGCCAATGGGAAGTTCAATTGACCTAGACCATTGTTTTCTGGAGCAGTGTTAATCCAAGCTTTGTGACTGTGAATAGAGTCAGTACTTACACCAACAATTTCAGTATCCAATGCTTTGAATTCTTCAGCTGCATCACTAAGTGCAGTAATTTCTGTAGGGCATACAAAAGTGAAATCTAGTGGATAGAAGAAAAATACCAACCATTTACCTTTGTAATCGGACAATTGAACGCGTCCAAAATCTTTACCGTCACCAGAAACGGTCTCCATGTTAAAATCTGGTGCTTGTTTACCTACCAAACGATCTGCCATAATCCAGTATTCCTCCTTTTATATAAGAAAAGTTAATAAACACTTTTCTTTCCTATCTGTATGATAACTCTAAACGCTATGACAAGAATGTTATCATCGACCCAAATCAAAGTCAAGATTAGAAGAGATACTTTATTATAATAATTCTAAATAAGGATTTTTCAGTACAATTTAATGTCTGCTGGCTCTAGCAAAGAGAGCTAATGTCACATTTTGATCACATATACAAACGATAAACGATCTCCAAAATGTGAAATGAATGGATTATGCTTTTTGCATCGCTGCTACGATCAAATCACCCATTTGTGAAGTCGATAATGCCTGACTCTTATCTATAGCAATATCAGCTGTACGGTGACCTTCATCTAATACTTTAGCAACAGCGGCTTCAATCGCATCGGCTGCGTCTGCATAATTGAATGTTAGACGGAACATTAACGCTACCGACAAAATAGTTGCTATTGGATTTGCCAATCCTTGTCCTGCAATATCAGGAGCTGAACCGTGTACTGGCTCATACAATCCGAAGCTTCCTGCATCGGTACTGTCTCCCATAGAAGCAGATGCTAACATCCCGATCGATCCTGTTAACATCGCTGCTTCATCACTAAGAATATCGCCAAACATATTTTCAGTAACGATCACATCAAAGCTAGATGGACGACGAAGCAATTGCATCGCACAGTTATCCACCAATACATGCTCTAGTTCTACATCTGGATAATCAGGAGCGATCCGATTTACCGTTTCACGCCATAGACGAGACGTTTCCAGTACATTCGCTTTATCTACAGAAGCTAATTTTTTACGACGCTTTTGAGCAATTTCAAAAGCTTGACGAGTAATGCGCTCGATCTCAGTCACATTGTATACACAAGTATCTACCGCTTCTTCCCCATGTTCACCTTGTCTTCTTAATTTTTCACCGAAATAAATACCGCCTGTTAATTCACGTACTACCATTAAGTCTGTACCTTCTAATACTTCTGGCTTCAATGTAGATGCTTCTTTCAAGCAATCGAATACAACTGCTGGACGCAAGTTAGAAAATAACCCTAATGCTTTGCGAATCCCAAGTAGACCTGTTTCTGGACGTAATTCTTTAGAGTTGTTATCCCATTTCGGGCCACCTACAGCTCCAAGCAATACAGCATCTGCGCTTTTACAGACATCTAACGTTTCTTGAGGAAGCGGTGTTCCTTTTTCGTCTATAGCAATTCCGCCAAATAGCGCATGTTCCGTTTCAAAAGAATAACCGTATAATTCTTCTGCTTTTTTCAATACTTTTTCTGCTTCTGCTACAACTTCTGGTCCGATACCGTCACCAGCAATTACTGCAATTTTTTTTACGTCTGTCATATTAGAAGTCTCCTTTTATGTTAAGTTCGTTCATTTCACCTATACACAGTTTTATCATACATGTCAGGTCTTAGCCAAGATATACAAACTATGACCTTCATAGGCAAATCCTATAAGCTTCTTTTCATAAATAAGATTGAGCAATTGTAATTGTATTTTGTATAGAATAGAAATGGTTTTTTGCTTAAAATAATATGTTATTTCAAGCTATAACTTTTCTCATTCCCACTTCCGTATTCTTATATGTTATAGCAACATAGGAGTTTGTGCCAAATTATGGATAAAGAAATTTGCTGTTCACAGGTACAAGGTCTAAAATAGTTACGGAGTGCTGTTCAACACGACATTCAATATTTTAAAAACAGAGGAGTGCATATTATGGATTATTCATATCTTGGTAAGTCAGGGTTAAAGGTCAGCCGTATTTGTCTGGGCACCATGAATTTTGGACCTGTTACAGATGAGAAAGAATCATTCCGAATTATGGACGCTGCTCTTGATGCAGGCATCAACTTTTTTGATACTGCGAATGTATACGGATTTAAAGTAGGTGTTGGAACAACTGAAGAGATTATCGGACGTTGGTTCAAACAAGGTGGTAACCGTCGTGAAAAAGTTGTGCTCGCAACTAAAGTATATGGAACGATGCATAAAGATTTGGATGGCCCAAATAGCGATGGTGGATTATCTGCTTACAAAATTCGTCGTCACCTTGAAGGTTCTCTCAAACGCTTACAAACAGATCATGTGGAATTGTATCAAATGCACCATATTGATACGAATGTAAGTTGGGATGAATTATGGGGTGCATTTGAAGTCGCTGTTCAACAAGGTAAAATCGGTTATGTCGGTTCAAGTAACTTTGCTGCATGGCATATCGCTATCGCTCAAAAAGCGGCTGAAAACCGTAATTTCTTAGGTTTGATTTCAGAACAGCACAAATATAGCTTATTGTGTCGTCAACCTGAATTGGAAGTTCTTCCGGCTGCTCATGCGCTTGGATTGGGTGTTATTCCGTGGAGTCCACTTGATGGTGGATTGCTTGGACGTAATGCACTCAAAAAAATCGAAGGTTCACGCAGTGGTGGCGATGCCAATCGAGTAGATCAACATAAAGAACAGCTAGAACAATATGCTGAATTGTGTAATGAACTCGGTGAACCTCAAGATGTGGTTGCTCTGGCATGGGTACTTGCTAATCCAGCTGTTACTGCTCCAATTATTGGACCACGTACAGCAGAACAATTTGAAAGCTCTTTACGTATTATCGATGTGAAGCTAGATGAAGCTACAATGACTCGTCTAGATGAAATATTCCCAGGTCCAGGTGGAGCCGCTCCTAAAGCTTACGCTTGGTAAACGATACGCTGTCTTCTATAAGTATTTTATTTTTTATACATGAATAAGCATTAGAAAAAGCTCTTCTACTTGTCTGCAAAGACAAAAGAAGAGCTTTTTTTATTGTTGCTAGCTACTTGCTAGATTGTGGCTAATTATTTGCTGTAGTATTGCTAGTTTATTGCTATCTAGTCATTTGCTAGTATCACTTTACTATTTTTTAACGCTCATATAATTAAAGAGTTTCTACCAGAATACCTAACGGTGTAGAAGAAGCACCTGCAATCATCAAAGCAAACGTATATTTACTATTTCCGGGTGGCGCATTAAGTGTATAGACAGGACATGCTTGTGTGTTGGTACGCATTAATGGAACACCATACGTCTGTCCATCTTTGCGAACAGCTCCACCATAACTACCACCACGTGGATTCAGTGAAATTTTGATCGTACGTGTTTGTGAAGATGGGTTATTAACCGGAACAGTAACATTGTAGACTGCTCCAAATTGAGCACGATTATCTAGAGAACTCGGTAGTTCACTATTGGCTGCTGTAAATAATTGATCGGCTGGTAATGATCCATCTTTTTTCGTTTTTGCAGCTGTTGGATAAATGACACGAGCGGATCCTACCGTATAGACAGGTGTGATTGCATTGGTCTCAGAAAAGTTCCAACTACCACGTGGATGAGCCTGTGGTGCAGGTGGCAACGGTGCTGATTTGATCAAAGTAAGATCATATGCAGTATCACGTGAAGCAACTGTACGCACTTCATAACTGATCTGTCCGCTATCTGTACTTTCTACTGTAAAGTCATACATAAATCCAAGCAATTTACCCGGCGGTACAATAAAGCTCTCGATCAAGCCAGATTGTAACTGTTTGATCAATGGATTCTCAGCGGTACGTTGATCGGCTGTTCCTCCTAATGTAGCTCTGGAAATACAAGTACCAATATCGTTAATCCAGTTCACATCATCTCCACCGACCCGGTATTCACGAGTAACCGATGTAATGCGAAGAGCACCATGATTAGCTTTATTTTCAAGTGTAATTCCGACTTTCACTGGATCTTTAAGCACGTTATAATGCCATGCAAAAATGCGGTGTTGTACCGTTTTGTTATTAGTCTGCACTACATCATGCCATAATGTACCATGACGTACAGGGAAATTCGCTTCATTCAACGTTTCTGGATTATCACTTACCATTAAGCGCCGGGTACCGCTTTTGGTAGCTGAAGCGATATCGTACTGAACAATTCCGGTAGTGTCTACTACTTCGATAGGTAAGTCTTTACCTTGACAGGTCATACTGTATTCCTCCTCTGATTTGATATTATTTTGATCTAGACGACAGACTACACTTCTACTTCTACTTCTACTTCTACTTCTACTTCTACTAAATAAATAACCACACTGTCATTTACAACAGTGTGGTTAAAAGGTCTTACATTATATAAAGTAAAAAATCACGAGGTATTTACAACCTACATTATTATTTTTTTGAAAAACTTTTTAGATCATCGAAATATTGTCACGTCTACCATACGTTTTACGCTTTTCAACCAGACGATTTAATGAGTCAACATACGCACGAGCACTCGCTTCTAGAATATCTGTACTTACCCCGCGACCTTGCGCTGTAATACCATCTTGCGTTAGAGCGACATGTACTTCACCCAGTGCATCTTTACCCTGCGTTACCCCTTTAATCGAGTAATCCGCTAGTTTTACTTCTTCTTGTGAAGCTTTGTCGATTGCATTGTAGATAGAGTCCACAGAACCGTTACCGCTAGATTCTTCTTCACGTACTTCTCCATCCGCAGTCGATAAACGAATCTTCGCTGTAGGTGCTCCTTCACTATCAAAGGAAACAAATAACGAATCCAATTGGAACAACTCGGGTGCATCCGCAAGACGCTCTTCTAACAAAGCAAACAAATCATCATCCGAGATTTCTTTTTTCTTATCAGCCAAAATTTTAAATTTAGCAAAAGCTTCATTCAATGCTTCTTCTGTCAGGTCATACCCTAATTCGATCAAATGCTCACGGAACGCATGACGACCCGAGTGTTTACCCATTACTAATTTGGTTGCTTTAAATCCAATCGTTTCTGGACTCATGATTTCGTAAGTCGTTTTCTCTTTCAGCATACCATCTTGGTGAATACCGGATTCATGAGCAAATGCATTAGCTCCAACAATCGCTTTGTTACCCGGGACGACCATACCTGTCAATTTGCTGACAAGACGGCTAGTACGAGCAATTTCAGAAAGAGTCAGACTGGTTTTGGCACCAAAGAAATCTTGACGCGTTTCCAATGCCATCGCTACTTCTTCCAACGCTGTATTCCCTGCACGTTCCCCGATTCCATTAATTGTACCTTCGATCTGATCTGCACCGTTCAAAATTGCAGCCAACGCATTCGCTGTTGCCATACCTAGATCATCATGACAGTGAGCGCTCAATTGTACTTTTTCAATATTAGGTACATTTTCTTTTAAGTGTTTGAAAATGTTACCGTACTCATAAGGTGTCAAAAAGCCGACTGTATCTGGAATATTTACCACATAAGCGCCTTCTTCAACAGCCATAGTAACCATTTCTACCATAAAGTCGTATTCAGTACGTCCTGCATCTTCTAATGAAAATTCAACTTTGTCAAAATACTGACGTGCATAACGAATCGCTGAACGTGCTGTATCTTTCACCTGTTCTTTTTCCATCCGAAGCTTATGTTGACGGTGAATCGGTGAAGTCGCCAAGAACAGATGTAGGCACGGATCTTGCGCACCTTTCAGTGCCTCGCGTACCGCATCGATATCTTGTTCTCTAGCTCGCGCCAGACCGATAATACTTGCATTTTTGACTGCGCGTGCTACAGCGTTAACCGCTGCCAAATCTCCAGGTGATGCTGCCGGGAATCCAGCTTCTATCCGATCGACACCCAATTTTTCGAGTTGATAAGCAATCTCTACTTTCTCGCGAGTATTCAAGTTCACTCCCGGCGATTGTTCTCCATCTCTCAATGTGGTATCAAAAATATAAATTTTTGCGCATCATCGCACCTCCTTGTTTTTTTGAAAAAAATACCGATATGCAGTAAGGCTGATATATTCCTATTCCTTACTACATACCGGTCTTAACGATACTTGGGTTCACTTCATAATGCTTGTACTGCCCAGAGATAGCAGAAAATTTAATATCCAACTATCTTTGCTTATTTCATTTAGACAACATAGATAAGTTTAATTTTTTATTTTTTGATCCAGTGCATCATACCGCGAAGTTCTTTACCTACTACTTCTAGTTGGTGCTCGGATTCGTTACGACGAGTCGCTGTCAAGAATGCACGACCGGATTGGTTCTCAAGCATAAAGTCACGTGCAAATTTACCTTGTTGGATATCAGACAATACTTCTTTCATTGCTTTTTTCGTATCTTCAGTAACGATACGAGGACCTGTTACATAGTCACCATATTCTGCTGTGTTACTGATAGAATCACGCATTGTAGACAATCCACCTTCATACATCAAGTCAACGATCAATTTCAATTCGTGTAGACACTCGAAGTATGCCATTTCAGGAGCATAACCAGCTTCTGTCAATGTTTCAAATCCAGCTTTAACTAGCGCACTTACACCACCACATAGTACTGCTTGCTCACCGAACAAATCAGTTTCTGTTTCTTCACGGAATGATGTTTCGATAACACCTGCACGTGTACAACCGATACCTTTAGCATAAGCTAGACCGATTTCTTTTGCAGAACCTGTAGCATCTTGATGAATCGCGATTAGGCCTGGTACACCGAATCCTTCTTCATATGTACGACGTACCATGTGTCCTGGAGATTTAGGAGCAATAAGCAACACATCGTTACCTTCTGGAGCTACGATTTGTCCAAAGTGAACATTGAATCCATGAGCGAATAGTAATGCAGCATCAGGTTTCAAGTTAGCTTCGATATCGCTTTTGTATACACTTGCTTGTGTTTCATCAGGCATCAAAATTTGTACAAGGTCTGCACGTTTAGTTGCTTCTGCTACAGATAGTACTTCAAAACCATCATTTTTTGCTTTGTCAAAAGATTTACCTTCACGAAGTCCGATTACTACAGACAATCCGCTATCACGCAAGTTTTGTGCATGAGCATGACCTTGACTTCCGTAACCGATAATTGCGATTGTTTTACCTTTCAATACGTTCAATTCTGCATCATTTTCATAGTAAGTTGTTATAGCCATTTCTTATTCCTCCTCTAATGTATGAAGCTTGTTCTCGGTATACACCGGTAGTCATAATACGCAACCCTCTGACAAGAGCGGGTATTTCAAAAGATAACATAATATAGAAGAAACTCATTTCATCTGTAAACTACACCTGAATATACATAGGAAGTTATACAGTTATCTTTTCAAATTACCCGCTCTTGCCTGATCAATAATCTTTTATACGTTACCGCGTATCATCGCTGTCGCGCCTGTGCGGGAAAGTTCACGTATACCATAAGGCTTCAACAATTCAAGCATAGCATCAATTTTGTGAGTATCTCCTACCACTTGAACCATAAGGCTGTTAGGGCCGATATCTACAACTGCTGCGCGGAACGTTTCTACAACTCCCATAATTTCTGGACGTTCAGCCGGCTCTGATTTTACTTTGATCAATGCTAATTCACGTGTAACCATTGGCTTGGAGCTTAGATCGATAACTTTGATAACATCAATGATTTTGTATAGCTGTTTTTCGATCTGTTCTAACGTTTTTTCGCCGCCTGTAGTCACAATAACCATGCGTGACAATCCTACTTCTTCCGATTGACCTACTGTGATACTTTCGATATTGAATCCCCGACGGCCAAAGAGTCCTGAGACTCTTTGAAGAACGCCGGGCTGATCATTCACTAAAACAGCGATTGTATGCTTTGTAATATTCATTCTTCATCCCCCATTAACATTTGATCAATGGTAGATCCCTGAGTAACCATTGGATACACGTTCTCATGTTTGTTAACAACAAACTCGACAACGACCGGGCCTGGTGTATCCATTGCTTCTTTCCAAGCGGCTTGTGCTTCTTCTTTATTGGTAGCACGTAGACCTTTAACACCATACGCTTCTGCTAATTTTACAAAATCAGGGCTGCCTGCAAGATCAATATGACTGTACCGATTATCATAGATCAATTCTTGCCACTGACGAACCATACCCAATACCTGATTATTCAAAATAACAATTTTGACTGGAATATTATTGATCGCGCAGATCGCTAATTCTTGCGAACACATCTGCATCCCGCCATCACCATTGATCGAAATAACCAGACGTTCTGGATTTGCCATCTGTGCTCCAATAGCTGAAGGGAAACCAAAGCCCATTGTTCCGAGTCCACCTGAAGTCACCCATGAACGAGGTTGGTTAAAGCGATAATATTGTGCAGACCACATTTGATGTTGACCTACATCTGTTGTTACGATCGCTTCTCCGTTGGTTGTATCATTAAGCATTTCTACCACCCATTGTGGCTTCAATACTTCATCTGAATCATCATAGCGGAAAGGTTTTTCTTGTTTCCAACCTGCTACTTTAGCCCGCCATTCATCTGCTTTTGCCGCATAAGGTACATTGACATTTAACATTTCCAATACCGTTTTTACATCGCCTACGATAGGAATATCAACTGCTACATTTTTACCGATTTCAGCAGGATCAATATCGATATGAACAATTTTGGCATGTGGTGCGAATCCATCTAGCTTACCTGTTACCCGATCATCGAATCGTGCTCCGATATTGATAAGTAGATCTGATTGTTGAATCGCATTATTAGCTGTATATGTTCCATGCATCCCCGGCATACCGATCCATAGATCGTTACCACTTGGGAAACCACCAAGCCCTAGCAAAGTTGTTGTAATCGGGATACCTGTAGAAGTAACGAACTTGAATAGTTCTTCATGACCTCCAGAATATACAACTCCACCACCTGCCAGAATCAATGGACGCTCTGCTTCAGCGATTGCCTGGTGCAATTTATCTAATTGTAATCTGTTAGGTGTGACTGTTGGATTGTAACCACGCATCGCTACAGGTTCTGTATGTGGTTTGAATAATGCTTTTGCTGCTGATACATCTTTAGGAATATCGATCAATACCGGACCTTTACGACCTGTATTGGCAATATGGAATGCTTCATGAATCACTCTTGGCAAGTCCTCTACATCACGTACTAGATAACTGTGCTTGGTGATTGGCATTGTGATACCGGTAATGTCTGCTTCTTGGAAAGCATCTGTTCCGATCAATGTTGTTGCTACGTTACCAGTGATCACAACCAGAGGTGTTGAATCCATATAAGCTGTTGCAATTCCTGTTACCAGATTGGTTGCTCCTGGTCCGGAAGTAGCGATACATACGCCAACTTTACCACTAGCACGAGCATAACCGTCTGCTGCATGAATAGCACCTTGTTCATGACGTGTTAGCAAATGTTTGAAATCTTCAAATCCATGCATTGCATCATAAATATATAATACTGCTCCACCCGGATAGCCAAAGACACAATCTACACCTTCCAGTAGTAAGCTACGAAGTAACATTTCCGAACCTGTAATCACTTCCGGTTTCATCCATTTCTCACGCAATTCATCTGTTGATTGTACATTAGGTATATTCGTACTCATAAGTCATCCTCCTCCCAAAAATTCACATCAATCTTACATTGGCAAATGAACAATATCCCTTGATCCAGCTTAGGATGTACAGTACAGATTTTCTGTTATAACTGGAAGAAAGACATCAAAAAAGCCTTTCGCCGCCTCAAACAGAAAAATCTGTTATTGAGGGACGAAAGGCTAAGCTTCCGTGGTACCACCCATATTTGCGCACAGCTTCACAGCATAAGTACGCCTCATAAAGTAAAGTAGATTAAGACTTTACTTGTTGTCTGTAACGTAGACCTTACGATTTTCCCTAATAATCATATTTGGAGTCAGATATAAATCTATAAGATCCACATCTACTTAAACATGCCTTTCAGGAAAACAGCTCCGAGGTGAGCTCGTATATAAGGGATTCTGATGAAGCTTACACCAAATGCTTCACTCTCTGGACAAAAGAGCCCTTAAAACTTCGTCCTCTTCATTGCCGATACATAGTATTCAATGATTACTGCCGCTTACGCTTGTCAGCGACTCAAATGATTTAGGAATATTATATGATTCATTTTCGATAGAGTCAATACTTCTTTTTTGTCATTCTTTACAATCCCATTTTAATACATCATTTGTTACATACTTAAAAAAAGTAATCAAAACAAGCTTTATCAGTAATCTATATGATAATTTATACCAAGTAATTTAGTATGTATTTTGTTCTTTATGCACAACATCTATAAATAGTATAAAAGAAATCTTTGTCTAACAAGCACTAAAAGTTGGAAAAAATGCTGACTCACTTGCTTTATGTATCTAAATAAGTAATTGGTTAATTTTACTTTTTTATTCATACAGCATCTCTATAAAATTTAAAATAGTGATCTCTTTTTAGGTCAAAATTGATTTTATTTAATAGCTTGCAGATATAAAAAAAGTCGAAGTTCAGAAAAATCCAAACTTCGACTTTATTCAATCATGTACCTGTATTACTTTTTATACCGACTTAACGTTTACTTGGATCATAAGGTTGTCCCAGTGCAGAAGGTGCGCTTGAACGTCCTACTGCTGCAACCAATACAATAATCGTTAATACGTATGGCAACATATAAATCACTTCTTGCGGAATACTTTGTGTCCAAGCAAATAGCTGTACATAGTTACGCACTGCTTGAGCGAGACCGAAGAATACAGCCGCTCCGAATGCTCCCCATGGATTCCATTTACCAAAAATCATAGCTGCAATCGCAATATAACCTTGCCCTGAAATCGTATTATGCGAAAATGTTCCTGTAGTTGTCAGTGTAATTGTTGCTCCACCGATACCAGCAAGTGCTCCACTGAGCATAACTCCGATATAACGTAACCGATTGACTTTGATCCCTACTGTATCTGCTGCACTTGGATGTTCCCCAACAGAACGTAGACGAAGACCAAACGGTGTTTTGTACAATACATAATACGTAACAATAACAGCTATTACTGCTAAATACGTTGTAGGATACGCATGGAAAAAGACATCGCCGATCAATGGAATAGTAGATAGATAAGGAATATTTACTTTATCAAACCCAGAGATCAATCCGGTTTCACCTGCACCATCAAATAACAATTTAACCATGTACAATGTACTACCAGCAGCCAAAAAGTTAATTACAATACCGCTGATAACCTGATCCGCTTTGAACGTAATCGAAGCTACAGCATGAATCAATGAAACCAATACTCCAAATACGATCGCTGCCAATACACCAATACAAGCTGCGCCAAAGCCGCTTAATCCTGCATCTTGAGCATAAAATCCTGCTACGCCTGCTGCAAACGCACCAAAAATCATCAAACCTTCTAGCCCTAGATTAGTAACCCCAGATTTCTCTGAGAAAATACCGCCTAAAGATGTAAAGATAAGTGCTGTAGCAAAGACTAGCGTCGTATTAATCAGCTGTCCAATAATAGTCAACACGTCCATTACAACACCTTCTCTTTCTTACGTTTAGCATAAAAAGGTTTTAAGACCCAACGTACAATGCCTTGCGCTGCAATAAAGAATATAATCGCTCCGATAACAATCCGTACAATTTCCGGTGGAACATCAGCACTAAAGCTCATCCCTGCTGAACCATACGTTAATGTACCAAATAGAATCGAACCTAAAATAATACCGAATGGATTATTGAGACCAATCAAAGCTACGGCAATTCCATCAAATCCAGTTCCTGGTGAACTTGCCATAACCGATTGATATTGGAATACACCAAGTACTTCAAAAGATCCTGCTAGACCTGCAAACATACCACTGATAAACATCGCTTTGACAATGTTGCGATTCACGTTCATCCCTGCATATTTGGAAGCATCCTGGTTAAAGCCTACAGCACGAAGCTCGTACCCTTGTTTTGTTTTCCACATAAATACATAGAAGAACACAGCCGCAGCCAGAGCAATAGCTGTACCCCAGTGCACACGAGCATTACCCATCATTTCAGATAACCACATGATAGCAATAGATGCACTTGGTTGAATATCTTCAGAACGGTTTTGACCTTGTAACAACATAAAGTGATTAATTACAAAGTTAGCTAGATACAGACCGATCCAGTTCAACATAATACAGGAGATAACTTCATTAACACCACGAACTGCTTTGAGGAAACCAGCGATAGCCGCCCACAATCCTCCAAAGACAGCACCAGCAATAATCGCAAGCGGTGCATGGATATAAGCTGGTAGACCATGAAGGTTCACAGCAACCACTGTAGCAGCTGTCATTCCAATTAGAAATTGTCCTTCGCCACCGATATTAAATAGTCCAGCACGTGCTGCAAAAGCAAACGCCATACCTGTCATAATCAAAGGTGTCATTTCACGAATAGCTTCACCGAAATCATACGGATCACCATATACACGTGTGAGCAATGCAGAATAAGCATCTATCGGATTGTATCCGCCGATCAGCATAACAATCGCACCTAGAATCAGACCCATAATAATTGCAACAATTGGCAACACAAACGAATCTTTGGTAATCGCTTTGAGAATATTATTCATGTGCTGCACCTCTCTTCGCGGTGCTTCCTGCCATCATCAAGCCTAATTCCTGATCATTGGTTTTGTCTGGTAGCACTTCGCCTACAATTTGTCCTTCATAAATAACAGCGATGCGATCAGATACGTTAATAATTTCATCCAGTTCAAATGAAATCAACAATACCGCTTTACCTTGATCACGCTGTGCAATCAATTGTTGTTGTACAAATTCTATCGCACCAACATCCAGACCACGTGTAGGCTGAGCAGCAATCATTAATGTAGGATTTTTATCAATCTCACGCGCAATAATCGCTTTCTGCTGATTACCACCGGACAGTGAACGGGCATGTGTAGCAATACTTGGTGTACGTACATCAAAGCGTTCGACAAGGCGTGTAGCATGCTTATCAATCGCATCAAAGTTCAAAAACCCACCTTTATTGAATGGAGCTTTATAATACGTTTCTAGAACCATATTTTCACTCACTGAAAAATCGAGTACCAGACCGTGCTTGTGACGGTCTTCTGGAATATGAGAGACACCGGATTCTGTAATCTTACGTGGAGACAAATTAGTGATGTCTTTACCAAGTAATTTGACAGTACCTCCATCTACATGACGTAGACCGGTTAATGCTTCAATCAATTCACTTTGACCATTACCATCAACACCGGCAATACCCAAAATTTCGCCTGCTCGAACTTCTAAATTCAATCCTTGCAAAATAGCTGCGCCTTCTTTGTTGTTAGAAATGATATTTTCCATTTGCAATACAACATCGCCTGGTTCAGCTGGCTTTTTGTCTACTTTGAAAGTAACATTACGGCCGACCATTTTTTCAGCCAGTTCTTGTGGTGTCGTTTCTGACTTTTTGACGGTATCGACTACTTTACCACGACGAATAATAGTTACATTGTCGGCAATTTGCATAATTTCTTTCAACTTATGTGTAATCAAAATAATCGATTTTCCTTCAGCCACAAGACGCTTCATAATTTCCATCAATTCCGAAATTTCTTGCGGAGTCAATACTGCTGTTGGTTCATCAAAAATCAAAATTTCCGCTCCACGATATAATGTTTTCAGTATTTCTACCCGTTGCTGCATACCTACTGAAATATCATGAATTTTGGCATTTGGATTGACTTGCAGACCATATTGCTCTGAAAGCTGACGAATCTCTTCAGTCGCTTTTTTATAATTGATTCGGGTTCCCTTTTTCGGTTCTGAACCCAGAATGATATTCTCAGTAACTGTAAATGGCTGAACGAGTTTGAAGTGCTGATGCACCATACCAATCCCGAGCTCGATCGCTCTGTTAGGACTGTCAATGATCACAGGTTCTCCATTAACTTCGATACTACCTTCTTCAGGCTGATAAAGACCAAATACAATATTCATCAATGTTGATTTACCTGCACCATTTTCACCTAAAAGAGCATGAATTTCTCCCTTGTGCAGCTTAAAGCTAATAGAATCATTGGCAATAATACCAGGAAAGACTTTTGTAATTTGTTTCAACTCTACCACAGGGGTTGCTGCACCCATGAGATCACCCTTATAAGCGTATTGATTGGTACAGACAGCAAGAACTGTCTATAACCGAAAGCTAAAAATTATGAGATTTTCCGAAACGACAACTGATATTTACATCGAACCATCAGGTTATAAACGTGACAACAAGGCTAGTGTCTATGAACCAGCCTTGTTGTTGTTTTTATTTGAAAAGCATATTAATGATCAAGTAATTACTCGCTAGGAACTTTCAATTCGCCGCTAACAATTTTAGCTTTGTAATCATCAACGAGTTTGATTACATCAGCAGGAACATTTTTGGAAGAAGTATCTGCTAAGCCTACGCCATCCTCTTTAAGTCCCAATACTTCTGTACCACCAGCAAATGTACCATCTACGACTTCTTTAGAAACTTTTTCTACAGCAACGTCTACACGTTTAACCATAGAAGTCAAAGTCACTTTATCACCAAATTCTAGTGATTGGTCTTTATCTACACCGATAACCCATGCCGTTTGACCAGAGTTAGAACGGGAAGCTGCTTCGTTAAATACGCCTGTACCTGTACCACCAGCAGCATGGAAAATGATATCCGCGCCATCGTTGTACATTGTAGCTGCTGCTGCTTTACCTAGATCAGGTTTATCGAATGCACCTGTATAGTTAACAAGCAATTCAGCATCAGGGTTTACTGCTTTGATACCTGCTTTAAAACCAACTTCGAATTTTTTGATCAATGGGCTATCTACGCCACCGACAAATCCGATTTTGTTGGATTTTGTCATTTTACCTGCTACTACACCTACTAAGAAGGAACCTTCATTTTCAGAGAAAGTTACAGATTTAACGTTAGGAGCATCGACTACACTATCAATGATAGCTAATTTTGCATTTGGATTTTGTTTAGCAACAGTAGCAATACCATCTGCTAAGCTAAAACCAATACCCCAAGTTAAGCTGTAATCACCTTTTACAAATTGATTCAAGTTAGGAATATAATCCTGATCGGATTTACTTTGCAGATATTTAACTTCTGCTCCGCTTTCCTTTTGTACTTTTTCAAGAGCTTCCCAAGCAGATTGGTTAAATGATTTATCATTTACGCCACCTACGTCAGTTACCATACCAATTTTAACATCGCTTTTTGCTGCTCCGCCTGTAGCATCGCCACTCCCTGCGTTGTCAGTACCGTTGCTTTTGTTCCCACAAGCTGCTAATACCAATGAAAATGCTAGCAACATAATGAGTGAAAGTTTGTACGCCTTCTTCATGAATCTTTTTCCCCCTTAGAAGTATAAGCTATGATCTGCTGCCTCTCTGTCTGGATACGAACAATTTTTACCCTTATCGAGCTCAATATTCGTTATAGGTGCAGATTTAACAGTCGATGAACAAATTATACAATCAAGTGGTAAGAAAATCTACTATTTAAATTACTATTGGTCAATTAATTTACGATTTTATTTTCTGTAAGCGCTTTATTATGTAAGAAAATACTATTTTATGTTAAACCCATGTAATATTACCGTTCATACTCTTTACACATTTTACGTTTTAATGCGTTAAATCGCGATTTTCATGTTATGTTTTATTACTATGTATTTTTTGCTACTAATTTGCGTATAAAAAGAGCCCCCGGATCATCCGACGGCTCTTTATGCAACTCATAAGAATAAATCTTATGCGTTAATTTTTTCTTTAGCTACATTAGCCAATGAGTTAAACGCGTTAACATCATTTACAGCCAATTCAGCTAGCATTTTACGGTTGATATCAACGCCAGCCAATTTAAGACCGTGCATCAATTTGTTGTAAGACAATCCGTTAATGCGTGCTGCTGCGTTAATACGAACGATCCACAATCTGCGGAAGTTACGTTTTGTTTGACGACGGTCACGGTAAGCATACACCAAAGATTTGTTAACTTGCTCTTTTGCAGTTTTAAAAATACGGTGTTTCGAACCGAAGTAACCTTTTGCTAATTTAAGAATTTTCTTATGTCTGCGACGTGTGACGAATCCGCCCTTCACTCTTGCCATATCAGTAAACCTCCCAGTAAATTAAAATTATTTAAGATTAGATAATTGTTGTTTCAAACGTTTTACATCACCGCTAGACATCAACGGGTTTGTTCCCAAAACGCGTTTTTGACGTTTGGATTTGTGAGAAAGCAAGTGGTTTTTGAACGCTTTATAGCGTTTTACTTTACCTGTTCCTGTAATTTTGAAGCGTCCTTTTAAACTACTATGAGTTTTCATTTTCGGCATTTTAATATCCCCCTTTTAATTTTTCGGCGCCAAGATCATGATCATGCTGCGGCCTTCCAATTTTGGTTGGCGCTCTATTGTACAAAGTTCTTCAACTTCAACTTTTACACGATCCAATATTTTTTGACCAATACTTGCATGTGTAATTTCGCGACCGCGGAAGCGGACCGAGCATTTCACTTTGTCGCCATCTTTTAAAAATTTAACAACATTGCGGAGTTTAGTTTGATAATCATGCTCCTCAATGTTAGCACGGAACCATACTTCTTTAAGATCAACGATCTTTTGGTTTTTGCGTGCTTCTTTCTCTTTCTTCTGTTGCTCGTAGCGGAATTTACCATAGTCCATAATGCGACATACAGGTGGTTTCGCTTGTGGAGCTACATTTACAAGATCCATGTTCAAATCGATTGCCATCTGCAATGCTTCACGAGTAGGCGTAATTCCGATCTGTTCACCTTCAGCACCAACCAGGCGTACTTCTTTAACCCGGATTTCGTCATTGATCATATGTTCTTTACTAATAACTTTCCACCTCCATATTATGATCGTACAACTATATTAAATATAGAAATCAAAAAGGGATGCAGGTCTAGTCACCTGCATCCCTTGATCAGCTCATATCCATAACAAGACAAATTCTTGTTATTACATTCAGATCAATGAACCAGCCGACTATTATCGGGCAGGTGAGAAGCAAAGCTTCTACTTTGTATATCTCAATCACGTACTAAAATAGTATACCATATGCTTTTAATATATACAAGCTTTTTATAAACCTAAAATAATCATTGATTTATAAGACTTTTGAAATCTTATTTAATCGCTGTATTCTATGTTGCTAGTCATCTGTTGCTTTGTTAACTATAGCTGTAATTTATATTTACTTATAAAAAGAACCTGTACAACAGATAGACTGTTATACAGGTTCTTGAGTGAGATATCTTTGTGTAGCTTCAAGCGAGATTAACCTTGTTTGCTTTGTACTTCTTCCAAACGTACAACACGCGTATGTTGCGTATGGCTCCATTGTTTGTTGTTTTGTGTGAAGAAAGCATAAAACGTAATTGGCCACCAAGATAGACCGTAGATAGGGAACAATAGCAAGTATAGATATACTTTCCAAGACTTCACTTTTTCTAATGCCATTGCAAGAATAAAAGTAACAACATTGGCACCAATTGCTGTAATAGCTACCCACATTGGTAGGTAATTATAGATAGTAGCGATATGTGGTCCACCTAGAATAGATGTATCGATCCACATAGCAGCAGTCATTAAGAATGTAATTAAAACGATATATACGTTGACACTATACAATGCCAAGTCGAATTTGATAATGCTCATTTCTTTTACACTTTTCCATAATAGCGGGAAGAAATAACGACGAGCTACTGTAAAGTGACCTTGCATCCAACGCAAACGTTGGCGAGAAGAAGCTTTGAATGTTAACGGCTTTTCATCAAATACTTTTGCATCATAGCTAAAGCGCGGATAGATTCCTTTTTCTGCACAACGCATTGTAAATTCTAAATCTTCTACAAGGCTTGTTGCGCCCCATCCGATTTCTTTCAATAGTTCATTTTCAAAACACATACCTGTACCACCCAGGAAGTTCGCCATATTCAAATTATGACGGGACAATTGCCATAGACGGTTGATGTACCAGTAAGATACGCCATAAGCAGCAGTGATCCAAGAATCTTCTGGATTCTTTGTATCAATATAACCTTGAATAACGCGTGCACCTTCACACATATCGTTGTTCATTTCTGTCAAGAATCTGTGATCTGCCAAGTTATCAGCATCGAACATTACGATACCATCGTACTGACGAGGCATACTCCACAATTCTCTTAGCATCCATTCGATCGCGTATCCTTTACCGCGTTCTGCTGGATTGGTACGTACACAAGCATTCATTCCATGGCTACGTACGATATCTGCTGTACCATCTGTACAGTTATCACAGATAACAAACACATCATATAGTTCAGCCGGATAATCCATATTTTTTAGATTTTCCATTAATGCTCCAATAACGGTCTCTTCATTGTGCGCTGCAACTAGAACAGCAAATGATTTCTGTGGAGCATGATCCGCTCTTTTTTTCCTTTTAACAATTCCGAATAGCGAGAATGAAAACTGATATACACCGATAACTGCCAGTAGAACCTGGAGCACGATAAATATAGCATCAATAATGTTTCCCATAATAACTGTGAACCTCCTTAAATTTTAAAACCACAATATAACAAATTCATTCTTTTTCTCTAGATCACTAATTTCAAGACGTCACATTTTAAATTTAATTTTTAGCATGAGTCGCTTTAAAACTTTTCACCCCAGATGATTATACTATGACGAACATTAAAGTTATGTTACAAAACGATTACAAGCGACATTAAGATTTTGCACATTTTTTATGGATTTGTCAAAATTCTAAAAGAGGGTATACGGTTAAAAACCATGGAATTACGACGAGTTATATGCAATAAATGTTACAGAACAAGGTTTAACGCCATTTTATGCCTATTTATGTTCTATTTGCTTATTTTTATTGCTAATGGTGTTGGATTTGTATGAGGATAAATAATGAAGCTATGATGACTGATTGAGTTGTGGGTGTATTTCTTTGAATTTTTAAACGTATTTATTTGAGTTGAACCATGTTATTGATAACGATTTACATATTGGTTAAGGCGCATGTGAATGACTTTTGCCATTCTCGGGTAAGGGTAATAAGAAATACTTTTGGATTATTTTGCAAATCAGGTTTAAACTATTGGGTAACTTACAAAAGTTGTATCTATTTTAACACTCTGTTAACGTTATAAAGCTTGAAAAGCGTACTGAATAAAAATATGATGAATATAAGCCGAAAATTGGCAATTAATACGGGGGTCTCTCATGCGTCAGTTTCTTATTCGCCTACAAACGATGGAGCAACACATTTTTAGATGGTTTAACTCAAGGCTCCATAATAAGTTCCTAAATTTATTTTTTTACTACTTAACGAATTTAGGCGGAGCTACGTTCACGATTATAGCGACTTTGGCAGTATGGCAATTAGCGCCATTTCCTTGGAGCCGCGCAGGTTTCCAAGCAGCTGTAGCATTAGCGATTAGCCATGTGCCTGTAGCTATTGTTAAAAAGCTATACCCGCGTATTCGTCCATACTTAGCTATTCCCGAAACGATTACGTTCCGCAATCCTTTAACAGACCATTCGTTTCCATCAGGACATACCACAGCGATCTTTTCCGTTACTGTTCCATTTATGCTGACAGATCCACTCATGATTCTGTTGCTGTTACCATTCGCACTGATTGTTGCTGTGTCTCGTATGTATTTAGGATTACATTATCCTTCAGATGTACTGGTTGGAGCTGCAATTGGAACATCGGTAGCGATGGGTACATTTGCATTATGGCCGTAAAGAGGCTATTCTAGCAATATTACCGGATTGTTACAGTAGTATTACAGAGAAAGCTGAAATGTTTGCTTCCTCTACTCCATTTTATTAGAGAATACCTTGCAGAAAAGGTGAACTGGACGTGTCAAAATATAGAGTGCTGCTTTTGTCGGAAGGTTTTGGTTCTGGTCACACACAAGCTGCTTACGCACTAGCAAGTAGTTTACGCAAAATCTCACCGAATATTCAGACTAAGGTACTGGAACTCGGTAGTTTCCTTAATCCTAAAGTGGCTCCACTCATCCTAACCGCATACAAAAAAACGGTCATCTCGCAGCCACGACTTGTGCGTATGATGTATCGCAGCCAATACAAAAAATCGATCAATCGGCTAGCCACGCTAGCTTTACATCGTCTCTTCTATACACATACACATAATGTGATTCGGCAATTAAAACCAGATGTGATTGTATGTACACATCCGATTCCGGGAGCTGTGATTTCAAGGCTCAAACGATTAGGACTGCGTACACCGTTATGTATGGTTATTACAGATTATGATGCTCATGGTACATGGGTGAGTCCAGAGGTGAACCGTTATCTGGTATCTACACCTGATGTACGTTCCAAATTAATTCAGCGTGGTGTACCGATTCAGAAAATTGAAGTTTCTGGTATTCCTGTCCATCCAAAGTTTTGGGAACATACAGGCAAAGTCGAATTTCAACAGAAGTTTGGACTTGAAAATATGCCGACAGTACTAGTGATGAGCGGCGGTTGGGGATTGATGAGCGATGATGTGGTAAATGCGTATCTTACCAGCTTCAGCGATAAGATCCAATTTATTTTTTGTTTTGGTAACAATGAGAAAGCTTATCGCAAAGCTAAGCAGAATGTGAACTTTAATCATCCTAATATTCATTTGATTCGATACACTAATGAAATTGATCAATTGATGGAAGTATCCGATCTTCTTGTAACCAAACCGGGAGGAATGACATGTACTGAAGGATTAGCTAAAGCGATCCCGATGTTATTTTATAACCCTTTACCTGGACAAGAAGAAAAAAATTCTCAGTATTTTACGCAACAAGGTTGGGGAGAACCGATCACTTCGATTGATGTGGTTACCGAATGGATGGACTTGTTGATGAATGATTATGACGCTGTTGTAGAGCAACGTAAACAAAATATAGCTCAGATTGATCGTTATAATCCAACACAAAGTGCTCATAGTATTGCTGAAATGGTAGAAAAAAGTAAGGTCTTATCCTAAATTAACGGATAAGACCTTACTTTTTTTATGTTATAAATTAATATTTATCTAGACGCATCGCTTGATATTCACGCAAAACGTCTTCACCGATCAATACTTCGCAACGATGAATATTCATCCCTTTGCCCATAAATTTAGCTTCGTATTCTGTCATGACATGTTCTTCGTTGATACCATCACGATGAAGATTCAAGCTAATATTGGTCATTTGTAGACCGTAATCGGCAAATGAATTTAGTGAAAATTCAAATAATGTTTCAGAATCGGTTTTGAAATGAATTTCACCACGAGTATTTAACAATTTACAATACATGTCCAAAAAGCGTGGATGTGTTAAACGACGACGACCATGCTTCTTTTTCGGCCATGGATCGCTGAAGTTAAGATAGATTCGCTCAATCTCACCAGGAGCAAATACGTCTTCAATTTTTTCGATATTTGCGCGAGCTAGCTGGATTGTCGTCGGTTCTCCGCGTTCTGCTTCTTCCCATGCCATTCTTGTTTTCTCACTGGCACGACGTACCAATTCATCATACATATCGAAGCCGATATAATTGACATTTGGATGTTTGACACTCATTTGGCTGACAAATCTTCCTTTGCCCATTCCAAATTCAACATGAATCGGCAGATCATTTCCAAAACGCTCTTGCCATTTTCCTTTATATTGTTCAGGATTCAGCACGACCAAATCTTCCTGCTGCTCCAATCCTTCACGTATTCCTTTTCTACCTCGTAAACGCATGTCGTTCCTCCGATTTCAATGGTCTATATAGTGATCCTACTACTAAGGCATTATTGTGACGAAGAAATGAGCAAATGTAAAGCATTTATCTGCATCATTATCTGGACACAGGAAAAAAGGATCTCCCTTCTCTGCAAGCAGATCAGAAAATCCTTTTCTCTATATTTGGAATTGGGGTCCAACAAATTTAGCAATCATAGTCTACCATTTTTCGTTATAAAATTAAATGGGTATCGTGATAAACTATGAAAAAATTAAGCTTTTAAGACGTTTCTACCTTTGATTACCCCTTTTTTGTAGAAATGAAGCGAACCTTAATTTTAAATCATTTATTTTGCAAATAATATTTTGAACTTCGTCACCTGTTGCTATCTTTTAAATCTAGATTTTTGTTACAATATAACCTGATTAGCGAGATATTACACATGTTAACGAACTGTTAAATACTTAATGAAGAACGATTGAAGGAGCTTCACTATGCTTATAACTCAAGATACATCCACTCCCCTATTATGGAGTGATAAAAGGTTTCATACGTGGAATACAGAGATGCGTGAACAATTTGGAAATAAAGTATTCAAAGTAACACTAGATGCTGGCTTTACCTGTCCGAATCGTGATGGTTCGATTGCTAAAGGCGGTTGTACATTCTGTAGCGCTCGTGGTTCAGGCGATTTTGCTGGCAGTCGTCGTGACGATCTAGTGACTCAATTTAATCATATTCGTGATCGTCAGCACCAGAAATGGCCTCATGCACAGTATATTGGTTATTTTCAAGCGTATACGAATACGTATGCTCCTGTAGAACAATTACGCGAATATTTTGAAATTATTTTGAAGCAACCGGGAGTTGTCGGATTATCGATAGCAACTCGTCCTGATTGTCTGCCTGATGATGTTATTGATTATTTGGCTGAATTAAATGAACGGACTTATCTGTGGGTCGAAATGGGTCTGCAAACGATTCATGAGTCTACTTCTACACTTATCAACCGTGCTCATGATAGTCAATGCTATGAGGAAGCTGTAGCCAAATTGCGTGCTCGCGGTATTCGAGTGTGTGCACATATTATCTATGGATTACCTCAAGAAACACATGAAATGATGTTAGATACAGGTCGTGCTGTAGCTCAGATGGATGTGCAAGGAATCAAAATTCATCTTCTTCATCTGATGCGCAAAACACCGATGGTCAAACAATATGAAGCTGGATTGTTACGCTTCTTGGAAAAAGATGAGTATATCAAATTGATTGTAGATACTCTTGAAATTTTGCCGCCTGATATGATTGTTCATCGTCTTACAGGAGATGCACCTCGTGATCTATTAATCGGTCCAATGTGGAGTCTACGCAAATGGGAAGTACTTAACGGAATCGATGATGAATTGAAGCAACGTGATACATGGCAAAGTAAATATTGGAGAGCATTATAATATGGGATTTTTGTCTGTTTTGAGTTATGCACACAAATTGGTTGCAGAGCGTCTGGATGCTCACAACGGCTATGCTATAGACGCAACTGCTGGTACAGGTGTAGACACACTGATGCTTGCTAAGACCGTAGGCAGAAGTGGTCAGGTATTCAGCTTCGATATTCAGCAAGAGGCTCTTGATCGCACACAGGAGCGTTTAGACAAGGAACAGCATACTGTACTTGCTCCTGTGCAACTGATTCTGGATAGTCATGCTACAATGAACCAGTATATTCCTGATCATTTACATGGTAAAATCCAAGTGATCATGTTCAATCTAGGTTATCTTCCTTCAGGAGATTTGAGTATTATTACTGAACCGGATTCAACATTGACTGCTTTGGCATCTGCTTTTGATCTATTAGCTATTCGAGGTATACTAACGATTGTTCTGTATCCGGGGCATCCCGGTGGTGCTGAGGAAGCAGAAGCTGTGCAAGCGTGGGCTTCTACTCTGCCTGTCGCGATAGCACAATCGATTATGTACCGCCAATTGCAACGACAAGATGCACCTTATCTGATTGCGATTGAGAAAAAAGGATCGCCAACATCATGAATAAGTATGCCCTACTGTATGTGATGTAACATTATATTGAAGGAGTGAGTATGGATGGCTGTACGCAAACTAGAACATGTAGGTATTATGGTGAAATCGATAGAAGTGTCGATTGCTTTTTATGAAGATGTTATAGGTTTGAAGCATCTTGAAAATGCTGGACATATCGATGAGCATATCAAACTCGCTTTTCTTGCTTTTCCAGACCAATCGCAAACTGAACTTGAATTGGTTGAAGGATACACAGGTGAACTCGCTAATGAAGGCAGAGTGCACCATGTCGCTTTTGCAGTAGATGATATTGAACAAGAATATGCACGCATTCAAGCACTGAATTTGCACGAATTGGATACCGAAATTACGACTTTACCTAATGGCAGTCGCTATTTTTTCTTTAGTGGCCCGGATGGAGAGCGTCTGGAATTTTTCCAATCTGCACGTTAAGATAGATACAGATTGCTTGGAGAGACAAAATGCATAGGATACATAGAACGGTTGTATACCTATTACACTTGGAGGAGAGATAATAATGACTAATCCATACCCGCTTCAATTTCAACCGGAATTTAAAGAACGTGTGTGGGGCGGACGTGCCCTTGAACAATTTGGCTGGGATATTCCTGAAGGTGTGATTGGTGAAGGCTGGATGATCGCGGATCACCCGAATGGAACTACTTCTGTAATCGGTGGCGAGTTGGATGGTGTCAGCTTAACCGAACTTACGCAAAAATTCGGTCGTGATTGGTTCGGTACCAAAGGCGTATCTGAAGTGAATGGACGTTTTCCATTGTTAATCAAATTGCTGGATTGTAATGACGATCTTTCAGTTCAGGTTCATCCTACAGATGATTATGCAGGGCTTCCTAAAGGTGAACTTGGCAAAACCGAAATGTGGTATGTACTTGCTGCTAAGCCAGGCGCTAAGATCATTTATGGTCTTAAAGAAGGCGTGACTCGTGAATCTTTAGCAGAAGCGATTAAGAATAATAAAATTACAGATACACTGCAAGAAGTTTCGGTAGAAGCAGGCGATACCTTCTATATTCCTGCCGGTACTGTACATGCCTTATGTGCAGGCGTATTAGTTGCTGAAATTCAACAAAATTCAGATACTACCTATCGTCTGTATGATTACGATCGCCCAGGTTTAGACGGTAAGCCTCGTGAACTTCATATTGAAGATTCTCTTAATGTAATCGCTTATGAAGGCGCTGGTGCAACGACAATGAAAACAGACGGTCTTGCTGCCGGACAATGGTTACAACTCGCGGCTTCCCCTTATTTTATTGTTGAAAAAGGTATTGTCGACGGTGCATGGGAATTATCGACTACAGCAGAAAGTTTTACTATTCTAGTGATTGCTGATGGCAAAGGTACGATTGCATGGGGCAATGAACATGTCGCTGTAAAAGGTGGACAATGCTTCTTATTGCCTGCTAATTTAGGACAATACACATTAGATGGTCATTGTACGGTTATTCGTTCTTATTTGCCATAAATAATGTAGCGATACTGACTTCAAATGATATCTATTTCAGCGGTGTATAACTCTACTTTAATTTTGATTCAATCATTGGAATACATGGTTAACATTGCTTAGATTGTATTTTGTAAATAATACCAAAATAGACCTGTACAAACCTACATCGATTGTGTAGATTTGTACAGGTTATTTGCAAGGAGGGATAGGATGCTCGAACATACATTTACTATGACTGATCCTGAAGATGTTGCTGTACATGTATATGAATGGCGTCCAGAAGATCAAGCTGATCAGCTACCTGTGCGTGGTATTGTTCAGATTACTCATGGCATGTCTGAGACCGCCAAAAGATACAAACGGTTGGCAGAATCACTTACTGCTCAAGGATTTATTGTCTATGCTCATGATCAACGTGGACATGGCTTAACCGCTTCAGGGCCAGAATATTTAGGCGATCCTGGTGATAACGGATTTTATTGGATGACTCAAAATGTGATCCAATTATCCAAATGGATTCAAGATCATCACCCGACGTTACCTCTTTTTATTATGGGACATAGTATGGGTTCTTTTATTATTCAAAAAGTGATGTATGAGCAACCTGATCTGTATGATGGTTTTATGTTATCAGGCACAAATGGGAAACGTAATCTGCTTCGAGTCGGTAAGCAAATTGCTCATCTTCAGCAACGGTTTCGTGGTCAGGTGCATCGTAGTCTGCTATTAAATATCATTGTATTTGCTTCTTACAATAAAGGGCTCCCCCGTCCACGTAAAACATTTGACTGGTTATCGCGTGATCCTGATGAAGTGTCATTATTTATGAATGATCCTTTTTGCGGAAAGCTACCTTCTGTACGCTTTTATGTTCATTTTTTTGAATTATTATTAGAGATTCATCAACCTGGGCATATGAAGCGTATTCCAACGGATAAACCTGTGTATTTATTTAGTGGTGAACGTGATCCTGTAGGGCAGTATGGTAAAGGGGTCAAGCAATTGTATCAACAATATCTTCAGTTAGGTCTACAAGACGTTAAGCTAGATCTGTATCCAGATAGCAGACACGAGACGCTCAATGATATTAATCGTGATGAAGTAACGGCTAATGTAATTCACTGGTTAGATGAACATATATCCAGTGCAACGATTGCATCCAAATAAAGCAACCTCTCCTATTCTAGTAGGTAGAGGTTGCTTTATTTTTGTACACCTATAATGATTTATTATGAAGAGACATTCCGTGATGTACGTAACAGATTGAGACCTAATAAAATAAAAATACTACCTGTAATCTTATTCATATATGTAGCGATACGACTAGATTGTAGACGATGTGCCATTTTGCTTGAAAAGACTACTAACAACATACACCATAAGATGCCCGTTGTACTAAATGTAAGTCCTAGCAAAATAAATGGAATCGCTCCATACGTCTGTTCCGGGCTTACAAATTGCGGGATAAATGCTAAGTAAAACAAAGCTACTTTGGGATTCAGTACATTGGTCATCATCCCTTGTAGATATACTTTACGATTACTTTGAGAATCTACAGCTTGCATCGCTTGAGCCGATTCGTGACGCGCCATTATCGAACGTATCCCTAACCAGATCAGATAAGCAGCTCCAATCCATTTGACTATATTAAAAGCTAGTGCAGACTGCATAAGGATCAAAGAAAGTCCCAGACCTGCTAACAATGTATGTACTAATGAACCAGAGATAATACCGTATACTGACATGATGCCTGCCTTTTTCCCTTGAAAAATACTACGACTCAAAATATAAATCGTATCACTGCCAGGGGTGATATTCAGCAAAATACTAGACAGTATAAAAATCCAATAATGTTCGATTCCCCACATCTATCTTCACTCCTATCTTTTTTTCTATTTGAAGATTATACATGCTTTGATCGAAAATGGGTATAGAACATATGACTTTTAAAACGATACATTCAGATGACAATACAAAAAAATACAGACAAACGTATCTTATAGATACATTGTTGTCTGTATTTTGTGAAAGTAACACTTATAGCTAGTACATGATTGACTATTCTACCATCGCTTAGAAATTTATTGACGATTTTCTAATTTTCTTGGATCAGGGCTAGTATTGGCTGTCATTGCTACACCTTCATGTAGACCTGCATCAATAGATTGCCATGGAACCATTTTGAAGTTTTGATTAATCTTTTTGCCATTTTTCAAATTCTCATCATCTTGCGCAATAAATACACCATATGGATATTGGCTACCCATATTAGCACCTAATACATCTATTCCGTCTGTCTCGGTAGTTCCATCTATTCCTTTTCCATCGTTGATCGTAAAGTTAGAGATGTACTTGTTATTATCTTGACGATCATACACAGCATACGTATTGTTACCTTGGCTAGAAGCCATCAAATACCCAGTTCCATTGGCTCCGTAATACAGAGTTAAGCCCTCAATATCATCGTGCAAACGACGTCCATCTGCGATATCTACAGTACCTAATGGTTGATTACCACCATCCGGTTCAGCGCTGTATTTCCAGATCGCTGCATCTTCTTCAGCAATATACAATGTGCCGTATTCGTCATCCGCAACCATACCTTCGGATTGTGTATCTAATTTGAAATGACGTACTAATGTGCCTTTCACTTTGCCTTTGCCATTATCCGTTAATTCATATTGCTCAAATTCGCCCTCTTTACCCAAAACAAGCGCATAATATTTGTTTGTTTTCAAACTATGATACAAGCTAAATCCATACACTTCGCCCATTTTGGATTTGATCGGGTTAGCCAAAATATTGGTAAGTGCTCCTGTTTTGCCATCAAAAGAAAAAATGTCTACAGTATTAGACGAACGATTGGTCGCACCAACAATATCTACTTTTTTACCATTCAAAGGAAAATCGTAACGTAGATCTGTATTGTTCATTTTACCTGTGCTGTATGATTTTAATTCTTTCCCTTTTAGATCATAGACTAACATTCCGCCACCTTTGTTCGTAGCAATAATCTTGCTATTCGAAGCATTGGAAGGATCGAGCCAGATCGCGGGATCGTCAGCCGCATCTTCACCGGATTCTACAGCATCTGTCTCCCCTGTCGGTTGTACTGCGAACACAGGTACTGCGTCGGCAGGATCATTGAATTTGGCATTTTCAGCATTAATCATTGTTAGTAAGGTTTGTGGGATATAAGTAGCTCCCTGTTGCAATTCAGCCGCTTGTTCCAATGTACCGCTTTTGCCTGCTAAGCGATATTTCTTTTCACCAACTGTGATTGAACCTGTAATGCCATTTTTCAATTGGAAAAAGGCAGCTTTGTCTTCCCCATCCCAGTACATTTTGCCACCCATTGCTTCGATTGATTGTCTAAGAGGAACGGATGAACTCTCTGCTGCATGTACAAGCGGACTCGCTACCGCTGCTGTAATACTGATTCCTGCCATTAATAAAGCCGTTTTACCTATGTTCTTCAACATTTCATCTGCTCCTTATGCGATTACGCTATGTATGGCGTGTCATACCCATCGATTTAAATATAGGTCATGATTGTTAGCGTGGAGTCTGTGTTGTGTAAAGTTCAGGTAAAGCGCAGGAATTCCATTTATTTATCCAAATCTAGCTTCTTTTCATAGCAAAGACTAATTCCATCATCTTCATAATCTGCAAACACAGGAATACGATAATAGCCGTTACGCTCATAAAAAGCAGTCGCTTCAAACTGCTCTGCACCTGTCTCCAGACGAACAAAATGACATCCTTGCTCAATCGCTTTTTGCTCTAATGCTTGTAACATGTTGCCAGCAATCCCTTGTCTACGGTAAGTAGAATCAACAAAAAATCGCTTCAATTCTACACTGTCTGTATCCAATGGTCGGATAGCGCCACAACCTACCGGTGTATCGTCTATATAAGCAACCATAAATGTAGTGTGAAAAGCATCTGGATGATCAAGATCGATCGTATAAATATTTTCCTCGTCATACCGTTGTTGCAAATCTTTATCTAATGCCTGAATTAATGTTCTCAAATGAAGATCAGTTGGCGGAACTTGCTCGATACGAATCATAGTTATAACACTCCTTCGGTGATTAAGATTGAGATGATTCTACAATTTCATAATGATGAACTGCCGGGAACGGATCATAGTAATGATGCAGTAATTTTTTCCATTCTTGATATTCTGCTGATCCGCGGAATCCTTCAGTATGATCAGCTAATGTCTCCCAACGAACTAACAATACGTATAGATTGTCAACTTCAAGGCAACGTTGTAATTCATGAGATATGTACCCTTTCATACTGGAAATAATCTGTGAAGCCTGGCGAAAACTTTGCTCAAACTCATACGTTTGACTTGCTTTTACTTGTAAATTAGCTACTTCTAATATCATAAAATAATGGCCTCCTTATACGTTAATAGGTAGCAGTATACGAATGATTCAGCACTACCCATAATGAGTTTGATTTAGTATAAATGGCTTTGCGATTTCGTTCAACCTGAATGTGCAAAAAAAGCCTTGCTCCTACAATCAGGAACAAAGCTTTTATATTGATTATTTAATTACGGCTATTCAATTTAGATAACAAACGTAGAATTTCCATATACAACCAGATCAAAGTTACCATCAGACCAAATGCTGCATACCATTCCATATATTTAGGAGCACCTGATTGCGCTTCTGTCTCAATAAAATGAAAATCTAACAATAAGTTAAGTGCAGCAATCGCTACGATAAATAAGCTAATACCGATACCAATCCAACCTGTTTCATGAATAAACGGTACATTGATTCCAAAAAATCCTAAAATAATATCAATAAGATATACAAGAGCTATTGATGCTGTACAAATCACGATCCCAAGTGCAAATCCTGGTGTGACTTTGATAATACGCAGTGTGTAGATCGCTAACATCAAAAATAACGTACCCACAGTAATCAAAATCGCATTGATGACGATTCCCGGGTAACTATAATCGGTCCACGCCGAGATAGCTCCTAACATTAATCCATTCAAAATGACATATAACGGTGCTGTTACAAACGCTGCTCTTTTGAAAAAAATAGTGATTAATGAAGTCACCAGACTACCGATTAGACCCACAATCAAAAAGCCTGTTACATCCTGTCCTTGATAATACAAATACCATGTGTACACTGCCGCAACCATCAATAAAGCAAGAAGTACCATTGTTTTCCCTACTGTACCGCCAACCGTCATTGCACCTGCTTTAAAGTCACTTTCTTTAAAATCCGAGAATGCTTTTTCGCTAAGTGCTGGATTGTTTAACGCCATATGATCATCTCTTTTCTGTCTAAAATGTAAAATCCCCTTTTTCTATACCATGACTGTTATCGATTACTTGTCCATTATAGGTGGGAATGATTCATTTGAACAACCATAAATAGGTAATTTATCATAAATATTTATGAGGATGTAGTTCTTACAATCTACGTATTCACCCATTTGGCGCGTAGTACAAATACTTCTTTATTATTTTTAATCGTTTCGGCTAGATTACTACTTGTCGTTGTATGCTCACCGTCATTATTAACACGCATCGAAAGATCGACCGTTTTGTTCATCGGAATTGCACGCTGATCTAACATTGTACTCGACATAGAAGTAGAAGCATGTACTGGAACATATGTATACTCTAGACTGGTAGAACTGAGTCCAACTTGAATTGTGATATCTACCTTCTCTTGACCATCATTTTCTTTTTTAGAATAAGAGCTAATCGTCATCTGTTGTTCTCCTGTTGGAATAGGCACATTGTTATACAACATTTGTTCTTTGAGCTGTCCATTGCGATAATGATCTATCCATGTTCGGACTGTTGTTACTTTTTGCTGATTGATATTTACTTTGGCGATCACGATATTTTCTAATGTTTGGGCTTGTAACTTTTTATATTCAGAATCAGTATTAGGTAACACATATAACTGAATCATCTTTTTTTGTTTTATCGCTTTTTTGGTAGCTTCTTTAGCTTTGTATTGTTCGATCAGATCTGTGGTTAAACCTTTTTTTGAAGAAGGCTGTGTGACAGGATCAGTCACAAGCATATCAGGGGTTTGGATGACTTTAGCTGTGGCAGGGTGTGATGAAAAAGATTGATTTTCACAACCTACTACTAGAATCAGTAATAAGACTATTATTGTTTTTTTCAATCGTTTGGCTTCCTTTCAATCATAGGATGATCATGATTTCCTAGAAATGATTTTAGAAAATATTGCACTACGGGAAGATCAGGTGGATTGATCATCTGCGGTAAATCAAACAGATCAAAAAATTGTAATTCTTGAACTTCAGAACATTGAGCTTGCAGTGAACCGCTATACTCTCTACATACATAAGCTGCAACTACGTTATACACTTCATCACCATGTGGATACTGATAATACAGTTCAGGCCCCGAGAAGATATCCAGTAGCTGCAAATGCACAGCTACCAGTCCTGTTTCTTCTTCCAATTCGCGCTTAGCGACTTGTTCTAATGTCTCACCCAGTTCCATACTTCCACCTGGCAATCCCCAACAATGATTATCGGCACGCTTTTGCAATAGAATCTGTTGTTGATCATTCATCAATACGACCGTAGCACCAGCCATAATAAGAGGTCTGCTTCCTACAACTTCTCTCAGTTCAGTGATATAGCTCATCCACCTTTGCTCCTTATTGAACAGCGATAATTTGCTGTTTGGTCTGTCGCGCGATTTCTCTGCCTTCTTCATCCAGTGAAGCATCTAACATCGCAAACCATGTATCAATATCCATTTTGTCTTTACGAGCAGTCAAAATAATTTTCACTGCTTCCATCGCATGCGGTAGCATAGGCACTCCGCGCATATACAAAAAGGTATCATCTGTAATATGAAGCTGCTTATAAATATCCATTAATTCATTTAAAACAGTAAATGCACGATCATATTCTTTCGCATCTGCCAGTGCACGACAAGCATAATACATCATCTGTGGAATCGGTACACCTTCATCATCTTCAGCTTGTGCCCGTAATTGTTTGGCTTGTGTATAAGCTTCCATACCTTGATCGATATGACCTGCTAGAATAGCCGATGTCATCAAATTAAACCAATCATTAATATCGCTATACTCTTTTGCTAACCACTCGAATGTTGCCCGTGCTTGTTCATATTGTTCTAAGCGAAAATACGATAAAGCTGTTAGACCGTATGCTTCTTTCACTACATACGTATCTAGAGATGAACGATACGGTTCTACCTCTTGCAAGACTTCATTGAACTTTTCTTGTTGAAACAATTCACGCAACCGATCCATTTCTTGAAATTCAGGATTGGCTAGATTCACTTGCTGTTGTGCTGGCTCCTGATCTGACGCGGATACTGAAGCTTCTTGTTGTTGTGTAGAGGCGTTATCTTGTTCAGTGGATGCATCGGAATTTTTACCAAATAATGAACGTAATTTTTTCATCATATATACTCCTTTCTGGTAGCTATTTTAAGATTGTTGCCAGTTGTTATCGATAAATTCATCCCGTCCGGATTGTTCACGATCTTCTTTATAATGTTTAGGATTCTTTTTGTGATAATCTTGATGATATTCTTCGGCTGGATAAAAAACAGGCGCAGGCAAAATCTCTGTAACAATCGGTTGTGTAAATCGACCACTTGCTGCAAGTTCTGCTTTGGATTGAAGCGCTAATTCTTGTTGTTCTTCATTATGATAAAAAATAGCAGTACGATACTGTGTACCACGATCTTGAAATTGTCCGCCATCATCGGTAGGATCTGTCTGTGGCCAGTACAGTTCTAATAATTTCTCGTAAGCAAATAAAGATGGATCAAATGTAATTTCGACCACTTCATAATGACCGGTATTGCCTGTTTTGACTTGTTCATATGTTGGATTTTTGATATGTCCACCTGTATAACCAGACACAATCCCATGAACACCCGGTAATTCTTCAAATGGTGTAACCATGCACCAGAAGCATCCTCCTGCAAATGTTGCTTTTTGTAATTCTGACATGTACGTGATCCCCTTCTGTTTACAAATATATTTAGTACACCTTTATTATACGTATGTTTAGAAAGCATTACAAAAGCCGCAACACCCAGATGATCACTCATCTTATGCTTGCGGCTGATTTTAAAAATTCATATGGCTTATCGTAATAAGCATTGTATAGACTACCTGCTATTTCTGTTCAGGAATATAGACGACAAACCCGCTATCTTCACAAAACACATCACTGAATTGATATACCTGTTTGTTATCGACAAACAACCATTCCAGCACTCTACGGATGACTTGCAGCATGATAGTCCCCTCTCTTCATTTCAACTTCGCCTGTATGGCTTATCGTCATTTTAAGGTCGAGAACTATCGTTGTCAATCATGATTTTTGTAAATAAAATAAGCAGATATTAACGCTGTGTAAACGTTTCAATATAAACGGATTTATGAGGAAGAAATATCAAAGTAATGACCGAATATCCCTAAAGAATCAATCGTCAAATTCCCTTTATTCGTTGAGTATTCATCTGTTGTTTTTTTGTACAAAAACAAATGACGTTCTGCTCTGTCTTTCCATTCAATCGCTTGTCCATTGATACTGCAATCTCTGGTTACACTAGCGCTGGTACACTTCAAATTATATTGGTCGACCAACCATTGATTATATGACTTTTCCCCTGGTACCGTTGCAATCATACTCAAAATAAGTGCAAAAAAGATCATAATCAAAATCCATTTTTTTCTTTGTTTCGGCAAAATGTAATCAGCTCCTATAAATGTGAGAACGCTATAATACTTTGTAATGGCTTCGATGAGGATTGCCATGCTCTTGCTTAAATGCTAGCTGTATATAGAACTGACTGGCTTGCTCACTGTTTGTATACAATACAAGTATATTATAGAACTTCTTCGCTTCAGAAGTCACTTTTTGCACCAATTGCTTGCCGATTCCCAGATGGCGATAGTCAGGATGAACATACAGTCGTCGTATTCGACCTGTAGAATGGTCGGAAAAAGGATCTTGATTCAAGCCGACTACTCCTATAATCTGCTCCTGCTCTCGAACGATATACAGAGCTTCTCCTTCACCTGAAAATGTATTTTCTCCTGCTACGTATTCGTTAACCAATCGCCGAAGATGCTTGAACCCTTCTTGTTCACTTCGGATCACTAAAGGTTCCAGTTCATGTACTTTCAATTGTTCTACAACAGAGATGATCATATGTATAACCTACTTTCTTTAGATATTTTCGTTCAACATAAATACAGATCATATCCCTACTTGAATAGAGGAATATGATCTGTCTGAATATACTCTTTTATTTAGCTATGTTCAACTTTAGACTTTTTACTCTGGTTGATCATCGTCTCGATACGTTCATTGCCTAGAATCTGGCGGAAATGATGAATCATATGCTCGATATAATCAGCAGCCAGCCATTCCAAAGTCACACTTTCTCCAGAAGGCAAAATACCTTCTTTGGTATAATCTTCTTCTGGAATCTGAGCAAGTACTGTCGAAATCTGTACATTGCGATTGATCCAGAGCTGAATCACATCATACGGATCATAACTATTATGATAATCATTGAGTTCTACCCAGCGATCTTGATCATACCCTTCGATCGGAATAGGATAATCAGACAGAGCAATTTTGACCAGACGTATATAATTGTTGGCTGCCGAATCACATAGATGACCGACAATTTCTTTTTTAGACCATTTGGCAGGATGAGATTTGGCGCTAAATTCGTCTTGAGGAATACGATTCAATTCGGTCTGAAAATGCAACACCAGATTCTGAAGTCGTTGACTGTAATTCATTAAAAATCCTCCTTTAGCAAAATAAAATGATCATCAATCTAACGAATATACACGCCAAAATAATACTGACTGTTGTTATCTTTATTCCATGTCGCAGAAAGTACATACTTTGCATAACCACGCTCTAGAGGCACAGTGTACATTCCAGATCTATCTACTTCTACTGGAAAATGCTCTCCATTTTTTACCATGTATAATTCTATTTTAGCAGGCTTGGTTGGAAAGTCGACTTTTATTTGTGATGAAGGTGCAACTGAAATTGCTTGACCCTCAATCTCTTGATCTAATGTATCAGGTGCTGGTGGTATGCCACATATAGATTCTAACTGATGTGTCTCTGGATTCCACTTAGACGAGCAAAATGCTCCTGAATATAACGGAATCGTTGTCCCACTGATTCGTACTGTAGGCTCTAGTAGTCCTTCTGGAAAAGTAGTGCTTTGAAGAATCATATCTCTTAATCGATTCGTATCTGTATTGGAAATACGATAACCTTGATGACTATCCGCACCATCTAAAAGTAACCCTTCTGTATGTGCATTATGTTCAAATCCTAGTGAAAGCGAATAGTGATGAGTTGTCTGATCATTATCAACTAATTCTACATTATACTCTGTAAACATATCGAGTATGCCTTCAACAGGCTTCGCATGTTCAATTGCATCTACAATGATCTGTAGATCGTCTGGATGTGTAAATGAAGCCTCTATACATGAATCATTCTTCCATGTGGGATTACAGGCAAATGTTGCTTTCTGGATCGTATCATGAGGATCTTTTAATCCCATATGAAAAAGACCATTATCGGCTTCATGATTATAAATAGCTAATAATACAATAATGCCAACGACTACTAAAATACGTGGATAGATGATTACCTTCCCCTTCTTCTAGATAATATATACAAATAATACCATTTTACGTTCAAAACAAAAAGACGCTCTTCACGAGCGCCTTCGGTTCCAGCTTGGATTACTGGATATCAGTATACAATCGAACATAATTTATATGTTGTGATTGAGTATTATACGAGAAGATAAGAAAAGATTTTGGAAACTTGGGATTGGTCAGATGATAAGTGGCTTCTGCTGTATAAGCTATATCTTTCGAAGTATCATTGGTCTCAGCAGGCTTACCTAAGTTAGCGATAACCGTATCTATCTTTAATTTTTTGTAAACATCTGCCCCTGAAGTGAATTCTACTATTTGATCATTAGCATCGAAAGTCACATCGAGTGTGCCGTAACTCAGCATAGGTCCCTCTGTCCCACCTAATTCAGGCTCACCTTGTAACTGAACTAATGTTGACCGACTTGATCCCAACGATAGACCTTCAGGTAGATCAGGCAATGTACCTTTGTTGGCGGCTTCTAAAATGGTCGTACCAGAGATATCAGTGTCATCGTCGGTAACAGTACTTGTTGCAGATGAAGAATCAGTAGTAGAAGCAGATGATTCTTGTTCTGTTGTAGTCGGCGCCTTCTCTGTCTCAGTAACAGCCGGTTCTACGATCTCATGCGCCGATGGGCTTGCAGATGTAGAAGAAGGGGGTGATGGTTGATTACCACATCCTGCTACAAGCAACAACCCTACGATGAATAAACTGGCTTTGCCGAGTCCAATTGATAGTCGTCTTTGGTTAGATAATGAATTACGATTACATGTAGATCTATTCATTTCATATTCTCTCCTCTGTATAACTGATTCATTGAACATAGTATATAGAGAACATGTATCTGCGATATGAACGAATGTATCTAACTTGTAAATAATAGATGCTTTTATAATTGTTGGATCAACGTCGTATAGTAGCTATTACCATTGCGCTGATCTAATTTTCCTGCTGTCTCTAATGCCATTTGTTGCAGACGATTAGCCAGAGCAGGTAGATCATTTGCTTCCTCAGGATAAGAATAGCTAGCTGGTAATTTAACAGATGTCACATTGCTATCGGCAACCAGACGCTTGAACAGTACAGCCGCATACGCATTAAACATCATCTTATCACGCGGATTCTCATGATCCAAAGATAATCCAACCCATTGTTCGAATACTTCCAAAGCCTGCAAAAGATCGATATTTAATAGGTAATACATATGCTCACCTGAATGAAGTACAAAGTCACGATTGCCTTTAATCAGGCGATAGCCTTGTTTTTGATATTTCTCTGCTTCTTCTAATTTACCTTGACGATACAATGGCATTAACACTTTCGATAATGTCAGATGAGGAACTTCACCACAAGTCATTCGTCCTTTCAGAATAGGTCTAGCTGTGCGAATAATCTGCTCGTCATTACCTTTCATCACTTCAAACTCTACGAATTGATGTTGTTCACATGCTTCACAATCGCTCATCTCATCACGATCCATCGCTTTGGTCTTATTTAAAAATTGTTGTGCTTCTTCCACTTCACCATAATCTTTAAGTAGTGAAAAGCGATAGTAATAATAAGAACGTTCACTATATCCGAATTGTTCATAACGTTTACGCATATCTACTAATAATTCATCTATTTGTGCTCGGCTGACTTCTGGAAACGAAGCAATCGAATCCAAAATCCATTTGTATGACCATAATAATGTAAAATCATCATACTCCTCTGGTTGTTGATCAAATTGACCTAGTAGCCATGAGAATGCTACCAGTGCTTTCATGGGGTGACCGCTAAAAGTACAAGTTTCGACTAATTCTTCGCGTGCACTATAACCCTGTTCTACATCACCAAGACTATCTGCAATCCGAATCGCTTCTTCTAATAAAGCGATTTTGGCTCGCCCATTAGGCAAACTATACGCTTGATCCATAATATCTTCAAAATCTGGATTGATCTGTTCAGGTTGGTTATTCATTCGGTATGTCCTCCTTGATCTGTATTCGCTGATAATCCCCAATCTAAAAAGCGAACAATGCCTTGATTCAATACTTGCATCTCTTGTCTGTTCATAGGATAGTGACCCATCATCAATGCATTTACATATAACATTTCGATAGCGACAACAATCATACTTTCATTTTTGGCTTGGAAAATACGCTCTACAACTGAATTGTTTATATTCAGATAAAGTGTCGAATAAGCAGACTGTTGCAATGAAGAACTTAAACTTTGCAGTACAGAAGTTAAAGCAAGCGGGCTAACTGATTTGGATGTCTCAATAGAGCGCAAATCCGAAGCTTCTTGCGATAAAGTAAATAAGGCTGGTAAATCTTCCGGCTTGAACCGTTTGAGCTGAATCTGACAGCGGAACCGTTGCAAAGCAACATCTGCATAACGAACCGCTTCATAATATTGCTTGCGCTCTTCTGTCGTAATATCGGTAAAAGCAAGAGAGACATCTTCTGGAATTAAGCGCTCTGTATTCGCTTCTGCACATACTTCAGGAAGAAGCGCAATCAGTTCTGCATCGTACACATAACCACCATTCACCACTAATAACGATTGTGCAGAAGCAACATGAGTAATCTGACGATATTCGTCCAGACTGGTCGTATAATACATTTTCTGATTATCTGCTAGTAATTCATGTACTTTACGGCGACCGTATGTTGTCTCAAAAGGCAACCAGCGATAAATAATCTGGAAAAATGATGTATCTTCAACCGCAAGAGCTTTCATTGATAACGCATGCAATTGAATAATGCGTTGCAATCGATCAGGCTCATATTCTGCCATACGTAGCAACTCAGCACGAATACTATTTCCTAGTTCTTGTCGGACTTCTTCCAATTTCTCATTTTCGTAGAAATGTTCACGAGATGCTGTCGGTTGTAATTCATCTGTCCAGATAATACTTTTCACAAAAAACGCCCAGTCTGGCAAAATGTTTTCTGCTTTTTCTGAGACTAGCATATATTTCAAATAGACTCGATTCGATTTCTTCACATTCAGATTCACAGAGTGTGGCAAAATATAAGCGATACCACCTGTACGTCCTGAAGCAGTTCGCAACGGAATATAATCTTGAAATCTCTCTCCGAGTAGACGCTGTCCCAGTTGCAATACTTCATCACGATGACCTCGTGCTCGTTCTGGATCATCTAACCATACAGGACGCTGATCGTTAATAATGCGCTGAGTCTGCTCATCACGAAATGTAATCGGATAGGGCAATAATGCACCATAATCATAGATCCATTGTTGCAACAATTCAGATTCATAATACATTTCGCAATCAGGCTTGCAACGTAAATATACTTTGGTTCCTGGGGATAATTCTGTCTCTAGTTCACGAATATGATAGGTACCATCTGGATTACCACGCCACTCTAGCGCTTTGCCACCTTTGGCAGATTGAGTCACCATAACGATCTCATCACTCACCATAAAGCAAGATAACAGTCCAATCCCGAATCGTCCGATAAAGGAAGTCTCTTGGGTAAACGCATCTGCTCCACTACGCTTAGACGATTGACCGATCATCGCCAAAAATTCATGTACATCTTCTCTTGTTAAGCCAATGCCATCATCTTCGATCATCAATGTCGACTCAGCACCTGAACCTGTTAACTCAAGATGGATACTTCCTTGATAAGTAGCATCTTGTTGCGAACGCGCGGTTACAGCATCGACAGCATTTTGTAAAACTTCACGTAAAAACACTTTAGGATTACTGTATAAATGATTGGATAAAATATTAATCATTCCACTAAGATTGACCTGAAACCGATATGTATCTGACTCACTCATAGAACACAACTCCTTCAATAATTTTAATGATTGTCCATTCTAGCTACAACTTCGTCGTATTCCAAAAAAGCATCGTACTCGTAATAATAATTAATCGCAATCACCATCATTTCAGGTGTAGGCGTCTTGCCTGTATTGTGCAAAATATCAATAATATCTTCAAATGTAGCCAATTCTAACCACGTTTGTATATGTTGATCATCCACCCAATCAGGAAAAATATCTTCACGAGCGTTGGTAATGGTTGCTCCTTGATACTCCAATTCATTCAGCCAATCTTCATTAAAATAATAAATAGGGGTAGTAAGCGGATTGCTTTCCCACTTTTTCACATTAAGATAGAGCCATTGATTTTCTATCTTATTCATCACAGGCAATAGTTCTACAAAATGATCAAACTTGGCGTGTTGTAATTCTCCTTTCTCATATAAATCAACGATTTGCTGTTGATTTGGATTCATATCATTTCCCTCCTCTTGTGGCAAATAAAATCACACTGTACTATGACTGTGTTCATACTTATGCTGTACCTTTTGTAATGCTTTGACGATCCCATCTCTATTTTTGGCATCTTTCATATACTTGGGTAAGCGATAAGACGCATGCCGCTTAATATACAAAGAAGGCTTCACACGTAGATCAGCCGAAATATAATCAATAAGATAATTCAAATGTTCATGATTCAGTGCCCAGATCAATTTGCCTCGATAATGGGTAAGCAAATATAGATTTAATTGAAAAAAAGGGTCTTTCCCATCTTTAATCACAAATCCAGAAGAACATCCATGAGATGTTTTCTTGTTGAGAGGTACTTGATTACTGGTATGGCAGTATGGGCAACGAATATGTACATTTTTATGTTGCTGTTGACCTTTGTCTGTCACTTGCACGTTAAACCAACGCTCGCAAGATGTACACACCCCGCTTGCTCTATAATCATAGTCCATTGGATACTTTTGCATATAAAAACAATGGGAACATCGCATTTCTATTGATTCATTGTCGGTGATAGAAGCAGGGCCAGCACATTTAGGGCATTCTACCAGTACCGGTTTGCCATGATGCAATAAATACCAGATACTATAAGGCTCACCTAATTCATCGAAAAAACGTTTCATGGTGCATCTCTCCTTTGTGTAGTATATCGTATTGTATGGATAAGTATTTCCTTCCACACAACAAGAATAATATCAGCTAGAAGTAGGTGTAATAACGTATAACTACTTTGACAAGCCATACAATCATAGCCACATTTATTCTGTATTACCTTACTTTTAAGTATACATTTCTCCAAAGTACAGAACAAGCGTTTGACCTGAATGCAAAAAAAACTTGCGTAGGGTCATATCTTTTTCCCTACTGCAAGTCTTAATGTATTCTTATTCATTTAGATTTCGCCATTCCATTCTTTGTAAAAGCGGTCTACATATTCTTGCATATATTGATGACGTTCTTCGGCGATAATACGTGCAGAAGGCGTATTGATCATATCTTTTAATTTGAGCAATTTTTCATGGAAATGATTAATAGCTGTACTCTTCTCATTGCGATATTGTTCAGAAGTCATTGAAGTACGGACTGGAATATCAGGATCATGAATAGGACGACCAGTATGCCCTGAATAAACAAATACGCGAGCGATAGAAATAGCTCCAATCGCATCCAGACGATCAGCGTCTTGTACAATCTGTCCTTCAAGTGTACGTACAGGAGGGTTGTTCCCTCCATTGTAAGACATAGTAGCGATAATCTCTATTATATGTTCCACATCGGCTAGAGGGATCGATTGTGTATCTAACCAATCGGTTACTTTACGCATACCTGCTTCTTTGGAGACATTGAGCTTTTCGTCTGCTACATCATGAAGCAAAGCCGCCATCACTGCAACAAATCGATTGCCTCCTTCAGTCGCTGTAATACGTTCGGTCATTTGTACAACACGGTGAATGTGCCACCAATCATGCCCACTCGTATCCTCAGAAAGAACCGATTTCACAAATTGGGCTGTATCTTGAATCACTTGTTCTTGTATCTGCTCTGTACTATTCGGTGTGGTTGTCATTGTGGTATCGTCCTTTCGCTCTAAAGATTATCAAGATTACGTGGTCGGACAAAAAGTATACATGATTTTGGATATACTGTACATCTATCGCTGTATTTTTATCGAAGTTTGTATCAATACATCCATATATATGTAAATTTATAATCGAATATATGGCTCTAACCCTAATTAAACGCTTGAAAATGGTCGATATTATAATCAATATAAACGTGAGACTTCTATCTAAAAATAATCCTTACTTAAATGATCTTACTCGTTTTGAAAAAAAGAATAGCTGAATTGGATGATTTTATTTGTGAGAGGAAGTTACTTGTGCAGAACTATAATCAACAATCAATGGATGCTTTAGTAGTCAAAGCTTTGGAGAATAACCTTGCTATTATTCGATTTGATACTCATCGACGTGTAGCTTATGTAAACGATATTTTTGCTCGTACTATGGGTTATACACGTGAAGAAATGCAAGGAATGGATCATCGGTCTTTTTGTTTTCCTGAGTTTGTGAACAGTCCTCAATATGAACTATTTTGGAAAAGTCTTTTATCTGGAGAAAGCTTTCAAAATAAAATCGAACGTATGGATGCTAGCGGCAACTCAATCTGGTTAGAAGCCACGTATATGCCTATTTTCGAAGATGACAATCATCAAGTTATTGGTATCTCCAAAATCGCAACCAATATTACACAGCGCCAAAACCATATGACTACTGTCGTCACCGAGCTACAAAATATGGCAGATCATATGAGTGAGCGTGCCAACAAAGGGATCAACCGCAGTCAGGAATTATTGCAAAGTATAAACAAAATTGCAGATGTCTCTGCTGAAAACAAACATACTTTGATGAATCTTCAGCAACAAGCATTATCGATTCAAGGAGTAGTACAGACGATTCGAGATATTTCTTCTCAGACGCATTTGCTTGCTTTGAATGCAGCGATAGAAGCCGCTCATGCCGGAGAATTTGGACGTGGGTTCGATATCGTTGCCAAAGAAGTACGCAAGCTATCGAAAATGGTAGAACAATCTATTATTGAAGTACGTGATAGTGTAGATGCGATTACACGCGAAATTGAGAAAATTGCTAAGGGCACCAACGAAGCCCAATCTACCGTAGAACAAAGCCAGCAACAGATTCAAGTAGCGATGAGTGATTTCACCCAAATCTCTTCGGCAGCTCAAGAATTAGATGTTCAAGCACGCGAAGTATCGGTAATCCTTTAATTTAATAAATAGACTCAAAAAGACCGTTCTATATGAGCAACGGTCTTTTTGTTATAACATAACAGCTAGCACTCCACTTCCCAAAAACACCACACCTAGAAATGCTACAAACCAAACTTTACTCCATCCTCCACTAATCCCATCTGCAATCACAGCAGATTGTGGATCAGCCGGATCGTATAAGATGTTGATCCTTGTTCCTCTAAGATTAAGACTATATTTGGTTCGAGATGGATGCCAGAACGAAACAATATGTCCTGTTGTGGTATAGAACTCTACTTTAAAGCTACGTCTTATATTCACATAATGCCGATCATCATCGTCTCGATCATCAAAATCTAGATCGGTATCAATGTCTATATCCGTATGACGATCTACGATTACGCCTACAGTGCGTGTCCAATGACGTAGTCGGTACAAGTGAGTCTTCAGCAAGCGCCAGCTTACATACAATAAAAACAAACCTATGATAAATAAAAGTGGGGTAAACAAACGACCTGTCCAGTGACCCATATGAAAATGAAAATGAATCGAAATAATATTCCTCTCCTCTTATGTAGATAAAGGTATATACGTTCGATTTATTATTTTGTATTCAAAGTATTACTACTAAGTATTTTTTGTTTCTTTTCCTTTCTGATTTGCGTATTGGTATGACTTAGATAATTACTGAATCTCAAATTGAAGGCATATCAGATGGCATCTGTGGTGCTTGGTGATTGGTATATTGCCAGCTCATAATCGTTGCGCTGTCTTTGCCCTGTTGGGTATGAATATGTTGTAAGATGGACTCTATATTTGACGTAAGATCGTGATCATTCACCAATGCCTGATATACATTTGTAGGATGTTCAAAATAATGATCAGGCGTATCGACTACACCATCTGTCATTAAGACGATAATATTATTCCCTGCTCGTAACTGCCTTTTGCCAATCGTGTAACAAGGAACTTCCAGATCGAACGTATTCACCTGTCCAATCCATTCATAAAACTGTCGCTGATTCAGTCCATATTGACCCCAGGCGGCTAGGTCAGGATGAAGTAGATATGCCATACAATCACCTACAGAAAACCACCATAGATAAGCTTCTTTTTGCAAAACGATCAGACAAGACGTTTCTCCGGTTACCTGCTGACACGCTTGACGAAAATACACACTGGAAAACAAGTCTACGATATACTTTTCAAATACATCGAATAGATCAGGTTGTTCTAACATCGCTTGAAGTCTAGATTCATCTTGTTGTAACGTATCGATAATCAGTGCTGCACTGGTCGCTGTCTGATGAGCATCCAAAAGAACAGCCAGCCTGGCAGAACCATTTGCACTTTGCTTCACCAATAAGCCATCTTCATTTTTATAAGCGCCTGCTCCTGTATGCCCGCCGTACCATCCTATATGTATCCCATGTTGCTCTGTCATCGTTGGCGTATCTAAAAAAGGTTGCTCACTTCCGACCCATCTATAACTGCTAGCAATCATAAGTACCTCCTTTATTTATGTCCCAAAAACCTGATCCATCTTTTCCAAATCATATGGTAAAAGCCAATCATAATATTGCTCATACAAGCGTTGTAATGAACCTTTTTGCATGCCTACAATATCGAGTCCACGATCATCATACATATGGAAGATGATTTGTTGCTTGGGTTCTATAAGATACACGCTTTCAGATAAAGAAGCTCCTCGCTCTGGAAAATCTGTATAACTAATCGCTTTGAAAATCCCTGCGTAATCAAGATCATGGATCGTACACCATACATATTGGCTTTGAATATACTCGTTTAATTCTGCTGTATCTTCATCATAATCAAGTTGTTGCGAATGGAGCTTAACCTGTGAAAAACATTCTAGTTGTAGATACGTTGATAATACCTGAACTTCATTTCGCTCAATACGCTCAATATCAGATAATACAGCCTGATAAGTAAAAGTCAGTACACATACTTGTTCACTTTCAGCAAATACAGCTTTAAATAAAGATACAGCACGTTGTTGAAGTTGTTCAAAATAAGTCGGATCATCAATACCACGATAAGGTACTCCTAATTCAAACCGTAATCCTAAAGGAAAGTTATAAAACAAAGGCACTTCTAACTTCATTTGTGGAAAAGTCTGCTCTAACCAATCATTAAAATCATTATTCATAACTGTAGTCACTCTTTACCTCGCTTGGACTGTAATTCTTCCCATTCATGCAAATAGATCATCTGTTCCTGATCGGATGTATCTAATTCAATCGGACAAATAAACTCTAACAAGTTACCATCAGGATCATCAAAATAAATAGCCGCATGCGCTTGAGGTCTATTTGGTAATACAATCGGGGCGATCGGTTGAAAGCCAAACACTTCGCGTACATCAATTCCTTTTGCTTTTAGCCACTCTTTAGCTTGCTGGATATCTTCATAATCGACGCGAAATGCAATATGACGCAAAGAAGGATGATATGGAGTATTGACCTGTTCCCCTTCCCATAACCCTAGCCAACTGATTCCTTTTTCGATCCACACAAAACTCAGACTTTCTCCGCGGTGGGCAATCTCAAGTCCCAATTTTTCATAAAAAGCGAGTGATCTATTCATATCTTTGACAGGTAGCAATGCTTCGTACAATCCTTTAATCATCATAATCCTCCATTCGTAGATGTAAAATTCAATGTTTCTTTACTATTCTACCTCAATATTAAAACTTGTCTAATTGCCCAAAATAGGGTTATATACACATATATCCGTTTACAATCAGGGGGCGTTTTGATGAAATCCAATTCACATACAACTGTACCTTATGGCTATGAACCTGTTATCGAAAAAAGCAAAGGAACGCTAATCTACTACGATTCGTTTGAACATACTACAGATGATGATCTGAACTTGGCGCTACGAACGATGGATTATATGCAATTTACACGCTTGGTGCTCTATCCACTGCATGAGCAGACAGTAAAGCGCATGTCCAAAGAGCCGGTATCTGCTTATTACAAACGTGAAGATCGCCTACATGCCTGGAAACGAGAAACCGAACGTAAAAGTATCACCGTAGAAGGCTGGGATGGTAAGCGTAAAAAGTATACTCCTATCGAAGCCGCATTACGCCATCTGGTAGATCAATACCAATCTCCTTATTTTCTACTGATGACTCCTGATATGGCGAACTTATTCGCGTCATTTTCTTCTTTTGAAGAATGGATCAGCAAGCTCAAAATCGTTTTGACAGAAGAACCTAATTCTCTTCATCCACGGATGCAAAAGTATAGCAAACGTTGGGTAGTAGCAGGAGTCGAAAAAGAGTAATTCGTCTATGTTTCTGCCTTTTCAAAAATACTTAATTAAGTTATAATCATACAATAAAACATTTATTTACGTGCTATGTATAGGGCTGAAAGGTAGGATAATCATGGAACGCATGCTTCAACAGATTTTGCAGGAAATCAAATCAGTCAAAACAGATGTGCTATCGCTTCATCAAGATAATCAATCTCTAAAAGACGGCATACAAGAACTCAATCAGAATCAAATTCTTTTAGCAGAAAGACAGTCACAACTAGAAAAAAAACAACTTCAATTTGAACAAAATCAAACGGATTTACAAAAAAATCAATTACGCATGGAAGAAAACCAGGTTCGTCTGGCTCAAAATCAGATCCAACTAACAGAAAGTCAATCCCGCTTGGAGCAAAGTCAATCACGACTAGAAGAAAACCAAGTTCGCTTAGAGCAAAATCAAGTTCAAACCAATATTAAAATCAGCGATATTCACACTGCCGTCGTTCGTCTTGAAAATGATCAACCCAAAGATATTGTCGCTCTGTTAGAAACGTTTGATGATTATTTTTGTGAAAAAGATTCGGAATTAGCTATACTGAATCATCGTATATTTCGAGTAGAATCTAGATTGGAACGTATGAGTATGCGTGCTTAAGCCATCCTGAAGGATGGCTTTTTTTATTGTCTATTTATTCTCTGCTTCTTCTTGGTCTGGTTGGTACTCAATCAAGTCAGAAAATTGACACTGAAATGCCTCACATAATTTATTTCTTACAAAATCAGTAACGCTATGTATTAAATAAAAACACCAGCTATATCATTACAATATAACTGGTGCTTCTTGGTTTTACATCGCTGCCCCTTCGGGCGATAAAGCAGTAGTGAAAAATATAGGTTTTTGCTGTTCATTCTGCTGATACGCTACCAGTAACAGACTGCGTCCTTCGCTTGCCGTTAATGGTTCACCGGCAAGGATTTTATCCAAACGGAATGGCAGTTCTTCCATCACTGTATGTTTATGAAGCTCTTTATCATTTAATTTCAAATCAACAAACTCGGTTGAAAAGTCTTCCGGTTGTTGAATCGCATGTCTGATATGGCTGGACATTTGATCTTTGTTCATCGTGAAGTCCCACCAGATTTTACGTGGTTTGTACTTATGGTTGAGGAAGTAGTCTAACTTCATCAGTCCCAGTACCACATCCATACGCGGTGTCTGGCGATCCATTAAGAAGGCTTGTAAATGGGTAAATAAATCTTCCAATTGGTGACCGATCTTTTGCCAGCCTTGGGCTTCCCAGTAATTCCCGAACTCCTGGAAAAAGTCGAATGGCGACTGGAACTCGTTATACAGCAGATAGTTCAGCGTATAATCCATCCGATGCGCATTCCAGTATTTCTCCAATACATCTTCCAGACGCTTCAAGCGTACAATATCTTCAAATGACAGCTTATCGCTACTCAGAATCTCATACGGCGCATGATCCATATACGTATACTGATACTTGTCTGCATCGATTCGCAGCCCTGTTCCGCGTAACATTTTGAGGAATCCTAATTGCAATTCTTCTGGCCCTAAAGCAAATACGTCGTTAAATGTTTTGCGGAATGTATCATAATCTTCAAGTGGCAATCCTGCAATTAAGTCCAAATGCTGGTCGATATTACCCGACTCTTTGATCTTTGTTACTGTCCGGCTAAGCTTGGTAAAGTTCTGACGACGCTTCACCAGTTCATTGGTCGGATCGTTAGTGGATTGCACACCAATCTCAAAGCGGAATACACCCGGTGGTGCATGTTCTGCTAGATAATCTAACACTTCGGGACGCATAATATCTGCGGTAATCTCAAATTGGAATGTACATCCATTATGATTTGCTATTAAGAACTCGAACATTTCCATCGCGTAATCACGCTTAATATTAAATGTACGATCGACGAACTTGATTAATTTGGCACCTTGATCGATCAAGTACAGAATATCGCTTTTGGTACGTTCGATATCAAAGTAGCGCACACCGACTTCAATACTGGATAAGCAAAATTGACAGCTAAACGGACAACCACGACTCGTTTCAAAATATACAACCCGCTTAGCAAGTTCCGGTACATCTTCGACAAATCGGTATGGAGAAGGTAATTCATTGAGATCAAGCTTCGGACGACCTGGCATCATAATCAGTTCTTCGCCTTTGCGGTATGCTACCCCGTAGACAAAATGATATTTGCCTGCTCCTTCGATCTCTTGTAGTAAATGATGGAACGTTTCTTCGCCTTCACCAATCACGATAAAGTCGATATTGCTCACACGCTTCATCCAGTATTCGGTATCATAAGATACTTCAGGTCCACCGAGTACAATTTTCACTTCTGGCATGACTTTTTTGAGAATATCGACCACTTTAATCGTTTCTTCAATATTCCAGATGTAACATGAAAATCCGATCACATCCGGTTTACGTTGGAACAAGTCAGATACGATATTCATCACCGGATCTTTGATTGTAAATTCGGCAAGTTCAATATCAAAGTCTTTTTCACTAAAAGCTTTTAGGCAACGAATCGCAAGTGATGTATGAATATACTTGGCGTTCAATGTAGATAATACGACTTTCATAGCGATATGCTCCTCTCATGCTGTAACAAAATCATTCGGATATCGGCAAGCACCTGTTCTGCGCAAGTATTAATAAAGAAATGTCCACCATGATAAGATTTGAATGTCGTTGGAAGTGATGAATACTCACTCCATGCCTCGATATCTATCGTTGTCATTTGATCCTGTTCTCCGGTTAAGACAGTGATCGGGAACGGAAATACTTCATACTGCTTGTTATAGCGATATTGCTCTACAAGCCTAAAATCGGCACGCAATACAGGAATAATCATCTCCAACAATTCCTTATGTTCCAGTATAACATCCGGTATTCCGCCGAGGGTAATGACTTTTTCTATAAAGGCTTGATCTGAGAGTTGGCTCCATTCTTTGCGACTGGCAATATGAGGAGCTACTCGGCCTGAGAATAGGCTTGTTACCGGATAACGACCTGTTTCGGTATACACTTTATGTATCATTTCAAATGCAAGAAGACTGCCCATACTATGCCCAAAAAAAGCAAACGGACGATGGTCTTGAAAATACGGTCGGATCTGCTGCCATAGATCGTTAACAACTACTGCCACATCGCTAACTAATGGCTCTGCAATTCGGTGTCCATGACCGGGAAGCTCAATCGGAATCAATTCAATCTGTGGCTGTAATGATTTTTTCCATGAATTATAAATATAAGCATTACCACCTGCATACGCTAACGTAAATAATCGAATCTTATTATTCATCTGTATTCCTCCATATGATTGTTGGGATAGCGCTATGCAGTAAATATACTGATTCGGCATGATAGCAAATCTGTTACAAGCATCCCAATACCCATCCTTCTAACAGACTCAATTGATATTCTGCTCTGCTTAATGTAGGCAAAGACAGATAAGGTGCTAACGTTTCTTCTTGATCGCGTTCTTGCATCCATGCTGCAATATAATACGCATCACGTTCATGTTCACTGTAGGTGGATATATTGGATAGATGAGGTTCGGTGATCATTCTTCTTTTGTACAATGAAGGATACGCTTCGACAATCACATGATGTTGTTTTGGTATTATTTTACCATCAAATGGCCAGAAGTGGATGTTCATTCCATGTCTTTTTTGCCAGTATCGTAGACGATAAATCCATGCTAATCCGGTATGGGTCGAATAAGAGACTGCCCCTTGCATCCCGGAGACACGATCCAGATCGACTACACTTTTGGTTGAAGGTACAAATTCACGTTCCACTAATCGCTTAGCGATAGAGTTGGTGTAATGGGCTTGTTCTTTACTTTGCTTCATGGTAAGTCTGGTCGTCTGCCATGTCTGATAACTCCATTTGAGAAAATCATCCCACTGATCCAACTGCAATTGTTGCAACACTGACAAAGGATACGACAGCCCATGATCGATACCGATAATCATTCGTTCTTGACTGGATAATAACTGATCCCGTAACCAGAGATACACTTCTTCTCTTGACCAGAGATGATCTTTGTCAGATGATGATGTGCTAGAAGTAAGCGAACTCACAGTAGAGGGATAGACTAGAGAAGCAGGTGAATAGATACTTCCCTGCACAACAGCCAGACCTTTAATTTTGGAGCGTGGCTTATCTGCTCCCGAGTAATCTATTCCGATATATTTTTCAAATAAAGGCATATTTATATTCCTCCGCATGTTCTTATCCTGCCATGACCTCATTGGCAAACATTACAAAAAACCGATACTTCTTACCGATAAGCTCTTTTCAATATAGATTGTGAAAAGAAACTTGATCGAAGTATCGGTTGTTGGTTGGTTTCTTTTAAAATTCTTCCATATCGTAACGTCCTTGATCCATATCCATACTTTCTTTCTGGAAAAAGGCTAAAAATGGTTCGCCATATTTGCGGAATTTCACTTCGCCGACCCCTTTGATCTCCAGCATTTCGCCTTCGCTTTGCGGTTCGACAACACTCATTTCACGCAATGTTGCATCATTGAAAATAATATAAGATGGTACACCTTCACGTGATGCCAGTTCACGACGAATCAGACGCAATTGCTCAAAGATTGTCTCGTTAACTGCTGAAGCATCGTTATTACGGCTAGTGCTACGACTACGGCTAGAACCTGAACTACTTGAAGCTGAAGTCGCTATTGGACGTGGTGCACGTTGCATGACTTTACGCTGTCCTTTGAGTACTTCGGCTGCGATCGGTTGCAATTTCACGACCGGATATTGCCCTTCGGTTAACAACAGATATCCTTCGGCTGCCAGTACATTGATCCGCTCAGAGATTTCTTTTTCTGATAAATGAGACATTAATCCATGAGTAGGCAATTGATCGAACTGATATTGCAGTACTTTTTTGTTACGTGAACCTTTGAGCACTTGCGCTACCACCGAGACACCGAATCGTTCACGTAGACGATGAATACAGGAGAAGATTTTCTGCGCATCGATCGTCATATCGACTAACTCGCGAGCATCCCGGCAAGAGCTACATTGTCCGCAGGGTTCACCCGAATGTTCTTCATGAAAATAATCGAGCATCGCATTACGTAGACATTTGGTTGTATAACAGTAATCGACCATTTGTTGCATTTTGCGATAATCGTTATGTTTGCGATCACCTTCATGCATATTTTGTTCCAGTAAAAATTTCTGGGTCATAATATCTTGCGGGCTAAATAATAAAATACATTCACTAGGATCGCCATCACGACCTGCACGACCTGCTTCTTGAATATAAGCTTCCATATTTTTAGGCATATTATAATGAATAACATACCGAACGTTAGACTTGTCGATACCCATTCCAAATGCATTCGTAGCCACAATTACGCGAATATCATCATAAATAAAAGCTTCCTGACTCTGATCCCGTTCATCATCACTCATTCCGGCATGATAACGTCCAGCCGCTACCCCACTACTGAGCAGACGACTATACAGATCATCTACATCTTTACGGGTAGCCGCATAGATAATACCGGATTCATTGTCATGAGACTTGGCATAATCGATCACAAAGTCACGTCTCTGCGTACCACGCATGACCGCCATCGCTAGATTATCCCGACCCAGTCCTGTAATAAATACCTGTGGATCATCTAATTTTAAAAGACGCAAAATATCGTCACGCACTTCCGGTGTTGCAGTTGCTGTAAAAGCGGCAACGATCGGACGCTGTGGCAATTGATTTACAAATGGTGAAATTTCAAGATAACTGGTACGGAAATCATGACCCCACTGCGATACACAGTGTGCTTCATCGACAGCGATACACGTAATATTCACACCGTTCATTTCTTCGCGGAACCAATCCAGTTCTAAGCGCTCGGGTGCAACATATAATAACTTCAGGTCGCCACGACGTGAAGCTCGAATCCGTTCATTCACTTCTTTACCTGTTAACGTGCTATTAATATAAGCCGCCGGAATCCCTGCCGCTGTAAGTGCATCGACCTGATCTTTCATCAGTGAGATCAGCGGTGAGATCACTAACGTCACTCCGTCATTAACCATCGCTGGAATCTGATAACAGATCGACTTACCGCCACCTGTAGGCATAATTCCGAGTGTATCCTGACGTTGTAATAGACTATTTACTATCTTCCGTTGGCCTTCTCTAAAATCTTCATATCCAAAATACTTCTGTAACAAAGTCTGTGCTTCCTGCATCACAGGCGCTTGCACGCTCATTGCCAAAACTCCTTATCCTGATTCTGTAGTGATAGTGTTGCTTTCTTCTGCTTCAAATCTATACTCCTATTTTAACAGAGAACGAACGATAATTCTCAGCAACTTATCAATTCTGATATAATATATGTGATAATGATTATCATTTTCATATGTAAAGGAGAATCAATATTGAACTTTCCACAGATGACATCGATAACTACCCAAGCAACTGTTCAAGCACATCCTTATGTATTACAACTGCATCATGCAGATATTCAACATATACAACCTCAGACTTCATTGTCATTAACACAGATTATGGCGACTCATATGACTATTCTTGTGCTGATCGAAGGCGAATGTATATTAAAGCGTGAAAATGATCCCTACCCTATGAGAACAGATACAGTCTATCTATGTCATTCCGGTAGTACATTTGCTTTGTCTTCCGAACATATGGATACACAGGTAGCGATGCTTCATCTGGAACTGTATTTGCCACATCCAGACGATCCTAGACAATTGCAGTCTGCTACCGATTCTCAACACTTATATTTTCCGGCTGAAGCTACACTTCCGTATGCCAGTGCAAAGTGTCAGCAGATTTGCTCTACTTTTCGTTCGACTCATGTGTTACATCGCTGGCGTGCTCAGATTGATGCTATTGAATTGTTGTTTGAAGTGGCTACAGCCAAAGAAAAATGTACACTCCAACAAGAAGATGGTCTGGTGCGTGCTCGAAATTATATTGCTGATGATCCTCAGCAAGCACATACGCTAGAACAATTAAGTCAGATCGCTGGACTTAGTGCCAAGCATTTCTCTGATGTATTTAAAAAAACCTATGGTCAAAGTCCTCATGAATATATGACTGAAATTCGTCTTACGCAGGCCAAACAGTTGATGCTTCGTTCAGGCTACAAACTCAAAGATATCGCACATGAAGTCGGTTATCGGGATGAATTTTATTTTAGTCGTGTATTCAAAAAAGAGACAGGTGTATCGCCTTCGACATATATACACAAACGCAAGCAAAAAGTAGCCGCTTATGCTAGTGTGTCTACACTTGGTTATCTGCTACCGCTTGATATTGTACCTTATGCCGCTCCACTACATCCCAAATGGTCAGGATATTATCTAGAACGTTACGGTGCAGATATTCCTTATCATTTGGAATATGGAAATTCAGATCAGCAGACTCATACCGCTATACGACAGCTAGAAGAACTCAAGCCTGATTGGATCGTATGCTCACACGATATTCAAGCCGAAGAATATACACAGTTAAGTCAATCTGCTCAAATGATTACATTGCCAGCTCCACAACGTGGTTCATGGCGAACAGGCTTATATCAACTGGCAGAACAACTTCAGATGAATGAAGAAGCCAAGCAATGGATTAATACATTTGATCAACATACCGCACGTGTTAGAACGTTACTTACCCGTTCCGATGGTTCCAGACCTACTGTATTATTTGTGCGTATGCTTCATGATCAGTTATACAGTCTCGGTTCAGCTGGATTATTAGATTATATCTATGACGAACTGGGAATACAGCGACCTCACGATACACCGGCTGACGATAATGAAGAGGATATAGTGACATGGGATCAATTACAAGCAAGTGATGTAGAACATATTGGTATCTTAATTCGTCAAGATTCGGAGACATTAGAACACTGGCATCGATTACGGCAATCTTCTCGCTGGCTTGATCTTCCAGTAATCCGTCAACAACAATTGCATATTCTAAGTTCAAGTCCATGGCGCGAATACTCTCCTACTGCTTTGACCAGAGTACGTGAAGAGCTAATACACTACTTATCCGCCAAAAGTCCATGTGCTATCCGTTGATTGTCTATGGCAAAGCACAAATATAACCTCTATGATAGCTATTGAGAATATTTCTCACTGATATTGAGGGGAGTTATATAATGATTATGAAAAAAACAATTACGTCTATATGTATGATTGCCACATTTGTAATATTGGCTGCATGTGGTAAGCCTATAGCGACAGAAGGAACTAGCTCTTCAGCAACTACACCTGTAGCTTCGACGGATTCAGCTTCTACAGCTACGCGAACGATTACGTATCTGGACAAGTCTTATACGATTCCAGCCAAAGCCGAACGAATCGTGATTACAGGTTCTTTGGAAGCAATGGAGGATTCTATTTTACTTGATATTCATCCTGTTGGCGCAATCTCTGTCTCCGGTAAGTTTCCTCCTTTGTTCGCTTCGATCACTGATCAAGCAGAATCAATAGGAGAAAAAATCGATCCTAACTTTGAAAAGATTTTGTCTCTCAAACCGGATGTTATTCTCGGTACAACCAAGTTCGATCCGGCTATACTGGAAAAATTACAACAGATTGCCCCAACTATTCCTTATTCGCATGTTGCTACAAACTGGGAAGAAAATTTGACCCTGTTAGGTGAAATTAGTGGCAAGCAAAAACAAGCAGCACAAGAAATCACTGCTTACAAAGCTAATTTAGAAAAAGCGAAAACGTCTTTACAAAGTACATTAAAAGATAAACAAGTATTGCTGGTTCGTATGCGTGAAGGAGCTGTCTGTCTATACGGGCCTGACTTATATTTTAATCCTGTATTATACAGCGATCTGGGATTAGCTATTCCAGCAGAAGTTGCCGCTGCCAAATCACAAGAAGCGATCTCCATTGAACAATTTGCTCAAATGAATCCAGATGTGTTATTTATCCAGTTTTCAGAAGATGAGAATCCAGATGCTACAGGCGCTCTGGAAGATTTGCAAAACAATCCGATTTTCCAAAGTATTCAAGCTGTCAAAGATGGCAACGTCTTTGTCAATGTAGTTGATCCGCTCGCTCAAGGTGGAACAGCGTATAGTAAAATTCAATTTCTTCAAGCTTTTGTTGATACGTTACAATCCAAATAAGAAGGTAATGAATCTAATATGTACAACATTTATAGACTACCGGCAGTGATCTTTTGGACTGCGCCGGTAGTTATTATTTTCATCATTGTGATATCTGTTCTATATGGAGCCAAAAACATCTCATCTCTTGATGTCTGGAACGCTATCTTTCATTTTGATACTGGTAATGTCGATCATCAGATTATACGTCATTCAAGGTTACCGCGCGCGATCGGTGCTTTGTTGATCGGGGCTTTTCTTGCGATGTCTGGCGCAGTCATGCAAGGGATTACTCGTAACGATCTAGCTTCCCCTTCACTACTTGGTGTATTGGATGGTTCTGTATTTGCGATTACATTATGTATGATCTTTGCACCGTCTATACATGGAAGCAGTCTGATTGTGGTATCTATGTTAGGTTCGGCTTTTGGCATGTTATTGGTATTTGGAATGTCTTATCTGATTCCAGGAGCACAGTCACCGATTGTTCTAGCTATTCTAGGCACATTAACCGGTATGTTTTTGAATGGATTAGCTGATGCGATTGCGATGTATTTTCATGTATCTCAGCGGATTAGTTATTGGTATAACGCTCGCTTATATCAGATTGATCCTGAATTGATTCAATTATCGCTTCCATTTGCTATTGTCGGCTTTGTGATTATGTTGATTATTGCGCGCTCTATTTCTGCGTTATCTCTAGGCGAAGAAATATCTACAGGTCTAGGTCAACGGGTCAAACTTATCAAATTGGCGGCTTTTATAGCAGTTGCTTTGTTATCCGGTATTTCTGTGGCTCTAGCGGGAAAAATTGCTTTTATCGGCTTGATTGTTCCTCATATTGCCAAAATGATCGGCGGAACCGATTATCGCCGTATTATTCCGTTATCCGGTGTACTTGGAGGGATGTTTCTAGCTTGTTGTGATATTTTATCTCGGTTTGTAAATTATCCATTTGAGACTCCTATCGGTGTGATTACTGCTTTATTCGGTGTTCCTTTTTTCCTTTACCTGATTCGTCGTAAAGGAGGCTCACGACATGAATAAAGATTCTCAAGCACGCTATATATCGATCATGAGTATTGGAATAGTGTTGATTTTGCTTATAGTGGGAATCGGTCTTACGTATGGTGAACTTAGACTGTCATGGATTGAAATGATGTCTACACTGCTTCATAGATCGAGTGATGCTTCTCATTATATTGTCATTTTTCAATTTCGCTTGCCTCGTATTGTATTGGGTCTAGTGATAGGAGCAACCCTCGGGATTGCAGGAACTGTCGTACAAAGTCTCACTCGCAACCCATTAGCTGATCCGGGGATTCTAGGGATTAATGCAGGCGCAGGCATGTTTATTGTGCTGTTTATGTTTTTGATTCGTGATCAGATCGATATCACAGGAAATATAGCGATTATGATGATGCCTTTATTCGGAATGATAGGCGGTTTGTTAGCTGCTTTACTTATTTTTCTACTTGCCAAAGATCAACACGGGCTTAATCCACAACGATTGATTCTGGTAGGGATCGCTATCACTACAGGATTCTCGGCAGTTACGTTATATGTATCGCTCAAAATGAATCCGCAAGATTTTGAAAAAGCATCAGCCTGGTTATCTGGAAACTTTAATTCTGCGAACTGGTTATTTGTTTTATCGATGCTTCCATGGATAGTAGTATTGCTTCCGTGGTTGCTTGGTCAGACACGACTGCTAGATGTTATGCGCTTAGGTGATCATACACTGCTTAGTCTAGGAATACCTTTGCGCCAAAAGCGTAGTCAATTGATGTTTATTAGTGTAGGGCTTGTAGCGGCTGGTGTGGCTGTATCCGGTAGTATTGGCTTTGTAGGATTAATAGCTCCTCATATGGCGACCCGGCTTGTTGGACTTGCTCATCGGCGTGCTCTTCCACTTAGCGGTGTAATCGGTGCTTTACTGGTGCTTATTGCTGACTTTATCGGACGAACTTTATTTTCGCCAGCTCAATTGCCTGTAGGGATCGTTCTTTCGATTATAGGAGCACCTTATTTTGTATGGTTATTAAGTAGACGTCGCCAAGCATAATGATCGTCTCGCACAGATAAGATGATATAAAATCAGCTACCAAAAAGTCTGTAGTTGAAAGGAGATACTTGATGAAACGGACAGATCAATTGGATATATTAGGACGCAAATTAACGGTATACTTACCGCCTTCTTACCACCTTTCAGAATGTGATTATCCTGTAATCTATGTACAAGATGGAGGTCAATTAATAACTCACTGTCAAAATTATATCGAACGATTATTTCGAGAACAGTTGCTACATGAAGTGATTCTAGTAGGCGTACATACCGATCGGCGTACTTATGATTATACCCCCTGGCCAGCTCTGGCTTTGAATCCTCAATTTCCTGCTTTTGGTGGACAAGCCCACTCTTATATTGATGAATTAGCCGATCAGGTAAAGCCTCATATTGATCAACGTTATCGGACACTGACAGACGCTATTTCTACAGGGATAGTCGGTGGTTCTTTGGGCGGGTTGGTCAGCATGTTTGCTGCGTACTGGCGACCGGATATATTTGGCTGTGTGGGTATGCTTTCTCCTTCTTGCTGGTATGAAGGAGTGATGAATTATATCGAAGAACATCCGGCTCCTTCCGCTGATCTCAAGCTATATGTGTCGATAGGCAATTGTGAAGGATTATACAAACAGAACAGTCAACAGCATATGTTCCAAAATGTACTATCTGCATGTGAATTGTGGCAAGCAAAAGGCTTTCCTGCACACCAGTTTCTGCTTGAGATTGAAGATGGCGGTACTCATGATCTGATGTTTATGACGCAATATTTTATCAAATCATTACAATTTCTTTTTGGTGCTTCTAATGCAGCCTATTCTGGCACAACCTCTTACAGATAAGGATCTTTAGATACAACTCATGCTTGCTAATAGACTATGACTCAGACAACACAAAGCAGACCTCTTACGATTACAGTAGAAGGTCTGCTTTGTTTACTTTTCCAATATTACTATCTACGCGATATTGAATAACAGCTTTGAAGATCTATCGGTTAACGATAAATCATTGTTGCTACATCATGTAACGATTGTCTGGCTGCGATACTGATGCCTGCCAGTTGGAAAAAGCCATGATTCACACCTAGATAACGACGACAATGCACATCTACATCAGCTAGTAATAATTTGCGATACAAAGCTTCATTTTCGAATAATAACGGATCAAATTCAGCGGTTAACATATACGTTTCTGGAAGCCCTGTAAGATTCTCTGCATATAACGGGCTGACTTCTGGATGATTTAACGGTAAATCACCAAAATAAGCTTCATATCCACTGATCAATACATCTCTAGTTATAATATAATCGTTGCCATACTGTGCATATGTTGTACTTGTACCGCTAGCATCAAGCATCGGATAAATAAGAATCTGACGCTGTGGCAACCAGTCGCCTTGCTCTTTCAACCGCAGACATGTCACCAGCGCTAGATGTCCTCCTGCACTATCTCCTGCAATCGTTATTCGGTTACGATCTCCGCCCCATGCAGTCACATGCTCACGAACAATCTGTACAGCGCGTACAGCATCATCATGTGCAGTTGGATATGTATACTCTGGTGCTAATCGGTATTGCACAGCAATAACCAGAGCTTTACCTTCATAAGCCAACTGACGCATCTGTTGATCATGAGTCTCCAAGTCTCCACTGACAAAGCATCCCCCATGATAATAGATCAATACAGGCAAGTCCGTCTGATCTACCGGTTGGTAAAGGCGTAATGTGATATCATCAATATTCACATCTTGAATAGAATAAAGCTCTACTTTGTCTCCTGCCAATGGGACTGTACTCAAATATCCTGCACGACGTTCTTCGATACTTTGATGAAGTACAGACGGACGACCTGCTTCTACAAACTGTTCTACCAGTTGACGTATTCCTTTTTCCAAATGATCTAAATGTTCTACTTTATGCATTGTATATGTTCTCTCCTGTCATTCGATATAATCTATATTTACACAGTATTGATCAAAGGAGCATCTTGCCATTCGGTAGCATGACGATGCACGATTTTTAGAAAAGCATCCAAAGCAGGCGATTGCCACTTTTTCAAATGATAACTCAGTTGTGTATACACTTGTTGTTCACGATCATCCCAATCTAATCGTGCTAATTTGTGTTCTTGTAGTTCACGTTCTACTGCTACAAGCGGTAAAAAAGAAATGCCCAATCCTGCCATCACACATTGCTTGATTGCTTCTATACTCCAAAATTCCAGACTGGGATCAGGGAAAATGCCATGACTATTTAGATATTGTTCAAATAGTGTTCGATACGTACAACCCGATTCAGTATGCAAAATCGTTTCGGTACGCAAATCTTCTGGAACAATATGAGCTTGACCGACTAATGGATGATCAATAGGTGCGATCATCGCCATCTTTTCATACACAAGTGTCTCCATATGCAGTTCACGATCTTCCAGTTCAGGTTGTAACAGAAACGCTATATCCAACGCTCCACTACGAATCATTTCTAACAGTTCTGAACACGCACCCGGTTTGAGAATGATTTTGACAGCGGGATGATGTTTGCGATATTCACGAATAATATTAGGTAACCGAAAAGCAGCTAGTGATTCTGGAGCCCCTATAGTTAATGTACCCGACATTTCTGCATCCGAACGAATCGCATCTTTGGCTAATGCATGCATTTTGGATATTTCTTGTGCATACGGAAGTAAACGACGCCCTGCATCAGTAAGCAAAATCTTTTTTTTCATTCGATCAAACAACGGTGTACCCAACTCTGCTTCAAGCGCTTGAATCTGTGCGGTAATGCTAGATTGCGCATAATCTAAACGCTGAGCTGCACGTGTAAAGCTTCCCACTTCTACTACGACTAGAAACGTAAATAAATGTCTGGATTCCATATTTATCTCTCCCATCGGTTTTTTAGATGGATTGCATTTGAAATTTCCGTTTTTCCGATAACCCTATTATCTGCTACGCTGTAGCAAATGACAAGGAAAGCAGGGAAATTAAAATGAACACTTCACATTCATCTCATCTAAAACGGACGATCGGTTTACCACAAGCTGTCGCTCTTTATATTGGAGCTGTTCTTGGATCAGGTGTATTACTTGTTCCCGGACTGGCGGCTCAAATGGCTGGCCCTGCTTCACTGATTGCATGGGGATTTATGACGTTGTTGATTTTGCCAATGGCTTTGTCGATGGGATTATTGTCTGCCAAGTTCCCGAATGCTGGCGGAGTCTCTCATTTTGTGAGTATGGCTTTTGGGCCGCGTGCAGGTGCATTGGTCGGTTGGTTTTTCTTATTATCTGTTCCGATCGGTGCACCTGTAGCCGCTCTTACCGGTGCAGGTTATATGACAGCTGCGATGGGCTGGGATGAATCGGTTCGAATCGGGATAGCGATCGTGATGTTGCTGGTTGGATTAATCACCAATTGGTTCGGGATGCAAGTGGCTGGCAAAATCCAAATTGCAGTCGTTATTTCTATTGTAGCTGTACTTACATTTGCGATTATCGCTGCTGTGCCTGAGATTCAAGCCGTTCATTTCACTCCATTTATGCCGCATGGTTGGACAAGTATCGGACAAGCGGCTGCGATATTGTTCTGGTGCTTTATTGGCTGGGAAGCCGTATCTCATATGTCCGAAGAATTCAAAGATCCACGTAAAGCAGCGATTCGTGGTGTTGTGATTGCTGCGATTATAGTAGGCATTTTGTATTTTCTAACTGCACTGGCGACTGTAGGTACACAAAGTTATCTGATAGGTGGATCAGATGCTTCACTGGTGTGGATAATCAGTCGACTGCTTGGTTCATGGGGTGCTGTATTAGCTGGGGTTACCGGTATCTTTATCTGTACAGCTACTATTATTGTGTATGTGGGTGCTTCTTCTCGTGTTGCTTTTGCATTGTCCAGACAACAATATGCTCCTAAATGGATGAGTCTATTATCTGCTAGATACAGTACACCTGTAGGCGGTATTCTTTTTCTAAGTGTATGCTTCGGGTTGATTACTGGTTTGTACGCAAGTCATATTATTTCGTTAACCACTTTAATTCAATTGCCTAATGCGACTTTTATTTTGACCTATCTTGGTGGATGTGCCGCAGGGATTCGCTTATTACGTGAAAGTCGCTTTGGATGGATCATTAGCTGGATTTCTTTTGTAGCTACAGCTATTATTTTTCCATTTACAGGTTGGGCTATTTTGTATCCGGTAGCGATCACAATAGTATTCGGAGTCACTCTTCTTATCCAATCCAAATATCGAGTGAACAAAATACCACTTTGGGATCAAAAGTGAAAATAATTGATACGATAACAAAAGCTGTTTTGTAAGCATCTCGCCTACAAAACAGCTTTTTGTTTGACAACTATCTTAATTGTATCAACTTATCTCATGATTATGCCGATTGCTGTATCTAATGAATACTATACGTATCTGTACTTACTGTTGGATCTGTAATATCACTATACGTATCAGTTAGCACCGTACTATGCGGGTTGGCACTATAAAACAATAATAATTCTTGAAATGTCACCCATGTGGTGGTCGTCTCCGTCAATATCATAATGCCTTCATATTTGCCTGCTGGCACAGGAATAGGTGCTAATACGCCGCCAAAAGGATTAAAGTATGCTTGAATTTTGCCATCATATAATAGATTCCAATCATTGCCCTGTAGACCATAGATAGTGAATGCCTGCTTACCCGGAACATTCAACATGCTGACTAGTTGAATCGCATCCAATGAAACAGGCTTGGGAAAATGATAATTAATCGTTCCACTCTTATGATTGCCTGTATTCGGTATCCAATAGGTAGATAGATCGCCATCAATCGTATATTCTGGTCGTTGGTTATCGTAATAACCGACACTGGTTACCGTAGTTCCTTTGGGAACAGGATCACCGGTCGCATAACTCATCGGTGTAGCATGTACAATATTGGAATAGTTTTGATTTTGCCCGTTAACAACAGCATTAACAACAAAGTAATACGGAACACTGTTATTATCTAGCCCTGATACTGTGTAATTCTGGTACTTATCTGCATTCACAGTAATCGTCTGCCCTAGCAAAATATCTGGATATTGCTTCATATAAGTGATGCGATATTGATCGGCTGCTGGAACTGTATCCCATGTTAAATGTACTTTTCCATTTTGCGGTGTAGCCTGTAGACCGGTCATATAAGAAAGATCGCTTTTATATAATAGTTCATTTACTACGACTGGAGCGGCTGTAGAGCTAATTTCTATTTTGAGTAATTGGTACCAATCTGGCTCAATAGGGATACTATTAATCGCTATCGGAGACGTAGAACCTTGTACATGTACTGTTTTTTGCCCGATCAACGTATTGCTGTGTTCCCCTTCTTCGTATATTTTATACGTAATATCACTTTCCACTGGCGCTGTTATCACAAATTGAAGTTCATTTATATATAATGGATATCCGACAAGATAGCTTAGTGTTGCATTTTTACTGTTGTTTTGAGTTTTCCATGTGGATGCTATATCTCTATCCATTGTATTTTCCACAGGATTACGGTAAAACTCACTACTTGCACTTTTACCTGTATTGACCGGGAAATTATATCCGGGTACTGGCATGCTTAGTACTTCTGTGGCGTAATTCGTCCGTACTCCATTGCGTACTCCGGCTACTGTAAAATAATAAGCAGTGCCTGTTGTCAGATCAGGAATCTGTACATCTGTATACGTATCTGCTGATACAGTGATTGTCTCTGTATAATGCCCTGAAGTCGTACCATAACGTATTTGATAATGATCTACATTCGCAAGTGGTTGCCATTGAAGCGATACTTCTTCATTGTTATTGGTCGCTTTGAGCTGTGTTGGAGCAATGCTAGTCGTTGTAGGACCTAGATTCACTTCACTCATTAGCAACCAATTACGCGTAGAACTCACCGAAATATCAATTCCTTCATACCAGCCTATTTGTACAGCTATTGGCGTAAGAGCTTGATATTCACTGGCAGTCACATGAAATGTACGTGTTGCAATCGTACGCCAGTATCCATTTTGCAGACCGCGAATTGTATATGTCTCATACCGATCTCCCGCGCCTCCTGTAGAGACTTGTACACCTTTCAGATTCACAGCTTCTGGAAAGTTCATTTGAATACGTCCTGTATTACTAGATACTTTCCATATACTATGCCAATCACCATCTCCAATATTTTGCGGTACAAATGTTGGATCATACGTAGTCGAAGTATACGTTGTACCTACAGGTATACGACTCCCGACCATCCCTTCACTTCCATCTGTTACCGCCGAAGCCGCTTCGATCATCTTCGCCTGTGGGATAAAAATGACCAGCATACTAAAGATACACAAATACAGCCACCCTTTACTTAATTGAGATTGGCTTTTCATAATTGACCCCCTTTTATCATTTCATACAAGTGGAAATGCTGTTATCAACGGGTTATGTATATTATTGGATGCTTAATTAATAGCACAATATGGATTTAATGTATATTTTTATTTTATTAGATGATTTGAATCATGTAGAGTGCTTATACTTTTATCATTTCATACACTTTTCACACATCTATTCCATTATTCTCACATAACCTCTTGATAAGATGAATTTACATTCTAAGAAGAGGTGATTCCAATGAAAAAATGGACAAAAAATGCGGCAGTATTATTAACAACAATCAGTGTATTAGGAGGAGCAACAAGCGCTTTTGCAGCTACACCGACAACAACTACTCCAACCACACAAAAAACGACTACACCTGTAACAGCAACGCATAAAACAACAGCTACTCCAGCTAAAAAAGTAACAATGCCAGCAAAATCGACTGCAAAAACAGCAAAAACGGTTACAGCTAAACACAGAGCAACCAAAGCGAAACATAAAGCTACTAAAGCCGCTCATAAAGTAAAACACAAAGCAACAAAAGCAAAACATAGAGCTACCAAAGCCGCTCATAAAAAAGCGACAACTCACAAAACAGCAGGTACTACACATAAAGTCGTTACTACAACTCCAAAACACAAAGCAGCTCGTCATGTCGCTAAATCAGTAGCTACCAAACACCATGCTAAAAAAACGACTCACAAAAAAGCTACAGCCCACAAAAAAGCAAATGCTACACACAAAGTAGTAACTAAAGCTCCAAAACACAAAGCAGCTCGTCATGTGAGTAAACCAGTTGTTGCCAAACACAATGCTAAAAAAGCTACTGCTACAAAAGCTACAGCCCACAAAAAAGCAAATGCTACACACAAAGTAGTAACTAAAGCTCCAAAACACAAAGCAGCTCGTCATGTGAGTAAACCAGTTGTTGCCAAACACAATGCTAAAAAAGTTACTTACAAAAAAGTAGCTCATAAAAAAGCAGTTGCTCACAAAGCAACAACGAAAACAACTGCTACAAAAGCGCCTGTAACTAAAGCAACAACACCTGCAAAAACAACAACACACAAATAAAAGGATCGCTTAGATACATCAAGTTCCTTTTAGCTACAAATGTAAGCTTGCTAAGTTATGACTAAAACTCACTCTTAAAGACGGGACTGCCTAGCAGGTTCCTGTCTTTTTGCTTTAGGCAAACTTTGATATTGGTGACCCTGCTCTGCTACATTAAGATTAGAACGTTTATATCTCTGGAAAGATAAGGAGTTACCGCTATGACCAAACTATTTGTAGTTGATGATGATCCGTCTATTTTGCAATTAATTTCTGAGTATTTACGCAAAGAACAGTATGAAGTATTTTCCTTTGCTCATGGACAACAACTGGTTGAACAGGTACAACATGAACATCCGGATTGTTTGATTTTGGATATTATGATGCCTGGTATTGATGGGCTTACTTTATTAACCGAACTTCGTACATTTACAGGTATTCCTATTATTATGATCTCGGCGCGGGGCGAAGAAGTGGATCGGATCAACGGTTTGGAATTGGGTTGTAATGACTTTTTGAGTAAACCTTTCAATCCTCGCGAATTGGTTGCACGTGTAAAAGCAATGCTTCGCTTAATCGACACTGGCAAGCGTGCAAGCAACCCGGTCAGTGTGTCTGCTGTTACAGATACGGCTACACCATCTGTACCTGAAGCTTCTACCTCTTATGTTTATGCAGGTAATTTATCGATCTCGGAAGAATTTCGGCAAGTGCTTATCCAGAATAACGAATTGTATTTTACTTCACGTGAATTTGAATTGTTGTTATTTTTGGCGACCCATTTACAGCGTCCATTCAGTAGAGAACAATTGATTCAGCAAGTATGGAATTATGATTTTTTCGGAGAATTACGAGTTGTAGATGATCTGGTCAAACGGATTCGCAAAAAATTAGTCCAGTATCAATCGACACTGACGATAGACACGGTATGGGGATTCGGCTACAAAGCCGCTATACATGAATAATGAAAACGATTCGTGGCAAAATGTTGCTGTCACTTTGTGTAGGTATGCTGATGACGGTAGCGATTACCGTCTTTTTCTTTGTACAATTAATGGATGATATTTTACTCAATCAAGTCAAACAACAATTATCTGCTCAGACGATCAAAGCAGCCCACATTTTGAAAGACCAAGATATTGATGGACTGGATAGTACAGACTTCCGCTTTTTTATTAAAGATATTTTGTTTTATGCTGATTATTTTGTACTTGATAAAAACAATAAAATTATCACTTCCAGCAATACGCAAAACAATGGTAAAATCCTCAAAAACTTTTCCAGTAATCATCAAGGATATATGCAGTTAAACGGCAGTAAAGTGTTATACAGTGAAGCTCAACTCAATCATCAGCCATTTCGCGTGATTCTGTACTCTCCTTTATCATCAGTACGTGCCCTATATATTCCTTTGTTACGAACCACTTTATTATCTATCGGCGCTAGCTTTATCGTTATTTTATTTATTGCTTTATTTGCTGTCTGGCGCATGGTACAACCGCTCAATCGGTTAAAAGAAGCAGTCAGTCGGTATGAACCTCATTTACAACCTAATGAACATTTTTTACAAGCAGATCATACCGAAATAGGGGAATTGATCAGTACGTTTCAATTGATGGCCAACCGATTACAGCGACAACATCAATACCAGATTGAATTTTTGCAAAATGTATCCCATGAACTGAAAACACCACTGATGTCGATTCAAGGATATGTCTTTGCGATTCAAGATCAGGTCGTCACAACCGATCAAGGATTAGAGATTATTACTACTCAATCGAAGCGCTTGATTCATATGGTCGAGAAATTACTGCAATTATCGAGACTTGAAAGTGTAGATGAAGTCTGGCAACAGACCACGATTGATCTCAAAACGATGGCAGAAGAAGCGATTCATTTACTACAGCCAGCAGCGCAAGAGCGTAATATTCAATTACAAGTCATCGGCCCTTCACTGATTATCGCGATTGCGGCTGAACAAGTTTTTCAAATTTTACTGAATCTGCTTCAAAATGCTGTTCGTCATACTGCAACACAAGTACAGTTGATCATCGAACCGACTTCAGATCAGCAATCATGGTGTATTCATATCGACGATGATGGAGAAGGATTATCAGAGGAAGAACGACAGCAGATTTTTCAACGCTTTTATACAGGCAAAAGTGGAGTTACCGGGCTAGGGCTTGCGATCTGTCAACAAATCGCATCCCATTTGCAAGCAGAGCTTCTATGTACTTCTTCCCCGCTTGGAGGGGCTAGATTTACCTTAATCCTACCCAAAACTACAGAATTAACAAATACGGGTGCAAGATCACTATCTCCATGATATAGTGAAGGGGTTAATTACAGGAGGCTTACAGCTTATGCAAAAGAAAAATTCCCGTTCTCATTCATCTTCAAATCGTTCCAAAACAACGAAATCAGGTCATAAAGGTAAACCGACCGCCCACTCATCCAAAGCGAAAAGCAGCTCATCTCGCAATGGTTCCTATCGTGGCAAACCACTTCCACCTACGGTCTATACAGTGAAGGAAGCGACAGAACTTCTTCCTTTTTTACTGGATAATCTTACACATATCAGCCGTAATTCGGTGAAATCGATATTGGCGCGTGGTCAGGTCATTATTAATGAAAAAACCGTTACAGCGTACAATCATATGCTTCGTCCCGGTCAAGAAGTAATGGTTCACAAAGAACCTCCGGTTGCCGCACCTGCGATGGTCGGTCTATCGATTATGTTTGAAGATGAGCATTTGATTGTGATTCACAAAGATGCTGGACTACTTTCTATCGCATCGGATAAAGAAAAAGATGTCACAGCTTATCGTCAGCTTACCGAGCATGTACGTGCGACTGATCCAGAACAACGTATCTTCGTAGTTCATCGGTTAGATCGAGATACATCCGGTATAATGATGTTCGCCAAATCTCATGAAGTTCAACAACAATTGCAAAATACATGGCGTGAAAGTGTAGAAGAACGTACCTATGTAGCGCTTGTTGAAGGCGAAGTGAAAAAGCCTGAAGGAACGATTTCTTCATGGCTGAAAGAAAGCAAAACACTTAAAATGTTCTCCAATTCACATGATAATGGTGGACAACATGCTATTACTCATTTCAAACGATTACAAAAAACACGCGAATATTCCTTATTAGAAGTTCGCTTAGAAACAGGACGCAAAAATCAGATTCGTGTTCATATGGAAGATCTAGGGCATCCTATCGTTGGCGATAAAAAGTACGGCGCTCGTGCTCAAGGTGTAGGTCGTCTTGGTCTACATGCACGTGTACTCTCTTTTATTCATCCTGTTACCGGTGAGACGATGCGCTTTGAAACGGATATTCCTAAAAGCTTCAAACATCCTTTTAAAGATGCGCCTGAATCCACATAAGTGATCATGTATGCTGTTATGAAAACAGGTGCTGAACTGCACCTGTTTTTTGATGCTTATCTCTTTTTACGTATGTTATAATCACCACTACCCATTATTTATAGGAGGCAATTATGCTTAATTTTGAACAAAAGCTTGAACTGCTACAATCGTATCCACAACTACAACGTAAAGATGTTTCTCTAGGTCGTGTGAATTTCCATTATGAAGACAGTGCCTATGAGAAAAAAATTGTCGCTTTTCATATTCATCCGAACGGTAACGGTTATATTTATGCTGGATTATTGCATAACTACGAAACCGATGATAAAGGATTTGTAAATATCCGCGATTATTCGGAAGAACAATTACGCACATTACTGGATGAGACGATCCAAGCGATGTCGTACAACCACAAAACGGTTGAGTTGAAAGAAAAAGAAGAAGCAAAAGCTTCTTTCAAATTAGCAACGACGACTTCTACAGGCGGTACATGGATCGATGAAGATGGACATATTCTAACGCTAAAATACGAAGATGAGATGTGGTGTGTCTATTCCGGTCTGAATTTAGATATGGCTTTTGAATCCCGCAGTGAAGCTGGCGACTATCTCAAAGACGAAGGATTCAAACCACAGACTCAAGCTTAATTTTTATGGTAAAATTAATCGTTACATCGGTAATCATATAAAAAAAGGTCATCTACTCTCAAACTACAGAGCAGACGACCTTTTTTTGTAGAATGATATCTATATTAATCGCGCAATTTGAATTTACTTAGATCTTCTTGCAGTTGGGTAGACATATCACTTAATGATTCTGCAGAAGCATTAATTTCTTCCATCGAAGCTAATTGTTGCTCGGTTGCCGCAGCCATTGTCTCTGCTTCGTCCGATGTACGCATTGACACTTCAGACACTTCTACAATAGAAGCTGTTACTTCTTCCATCCCTGCTGATATTTCTTCAGAGGTAGCTGATACTTCTTGAATCTGGGCACTCACTAACTGGGTAGCATTCAAAATTTCATTTAACGTCTGATGAGCATTCTGAATAGCTTCAATACCGCTCTCTGTTTCTGTCTGTGTCTGTTCCATCGATTGAACGGCTTGTTGAACCAACTGTTCGATATCAGCCACCAGACGGGAGATTAAGCCTACAGATGATTTGGTCTGCTCTGCTAACTTACCTACTTCTCCAGCTACCACAGCGAATCCACGTCCATGCTCTCCTGCACGAGCCGCTTCAATATTCGCATTTAGTGATAACAATTGAGTCTGTGCGGCAATATTCATAATCACAGTGACAATCTGTCCAATTTCTTGCGAATGCTCTGCTAACACTTTGACGGTATCGCCGGATTGATGAACCGAATCACGAATACTTTCCATTTGATTGACAGCAGATACCAATTGCTGATCGCCAAATTGAGCACGTCCTGTCGCTTGAATCGAAGATTCAGCAACTTCTGATGCTGATTCAGCAATACGAGCGATACCAACCGACATTTCATTCATTGCATTAGCCGTTTCTTCGGTTGCTTTTTTCTGCGTATCGGTTCCTGAAGAAACCCCTTGAATCGCTTCTGCAATTTGTTGCATCGCTTGAGTCGATTCATTAGCGACATCTTTAAGTTGTATAGAAGCGGCGGATGATTGGGCGGCAATATCCTGATTACGACGTAATAATAGATTCAATTCTTGAATGGTCTGATTAAAAGCGTCTCCGACCTGACGAAGCTCGTCTTGAGTAGTGAGATGAATATGCTGAGATAAATCGCCTGATGCCATCGCTGTCGCTCCATCACGCAAACGTTGTACAGCTTCACGAACACTCCGGTAAAAAGCAAGATAAAATAAAGTCACTAATAGTAAAGCGAGTATAGTAATTCCGATAATAATGTTTCTGGATTCGGTTAAGCCATGAATTCGTTGTTGCAACAATTCATTCAGCTCATTAGATATACTATTTGTAAATGTATGTGTAGCCTCTATAGTCTGAGTTGCAGCATCATAAAATGTTGATGGGGTTGTAGCAAACGTTTTATCTGTGATTAGATCATTATTTACAGTTGTAAGGAATTGATCTAATGTTGCAAGTGTTGTTTTCCCTTGTGCACCCAAAATACTTTCTAATTGACTGTTATTTTTATACGCTGTGTCTAGAGAATCAGCAATTCCGTCACGAAGAGATTGCATTTGACCTTTTTCTAGCAAAATATCAACCAATTCAGCTTCTGTTATCTTTTTCTTTTGTAGAATGTTCTGACCTTCTCCACGAAGTTGAGCATTTTTTTCCATAGTCTGAGTTAGTTGATTCACGAAAACATCCATTAAATAATAAGAATCAATCTCTGTATCTAACGACATGCCTGAATCGTCTGCTGTAATCAGTACAAAATTATTCATTTTATTAATAATAGCGGTATGGCGATCAAAGCTGTCTGCATTATTTAATGAGAATTGTTCTGTTTGTAGAGTTTTCCAATCTGCTTGGATCGATTGCCACTGCTTGCTAGAATCTGCAAATTCATTTTGAGCTACAACTTGATCGATCTTTTGGATTTGTGTATCGATTTCTTTTTCTGTAGTTTCGATATCTGGTTTGACGTTTGTTAATCCATTGGTATAACTGCTATATAGTGCGCGATGTTCTTGAACCGCTAGAAAAAGAGGAATAATACTATTTATAGAAGTGATTCCTTTTTGCTCTTGATGAGTAATATCAATTTTTTCTTGATGTGTGTTAAACCAAATGACAAATAGCATAATAATCGGAATACAGAACAAAAAACTAATCAGCATAAATTTTTGTGCGTAATTCAATCTAGATATTACTTTGGTAAAAGGCAACAGAATCTTAGTTGACATTGACATTTTCCACCTTTGTTCGACATTTTTTTCGTTGAATCCACTATTTTTATCGGACAGTTTACACTGTTAAGTAATAGAAAAAATAAAATGATGTTCTATTTTAGGTATCTCATGTCATTCATTATGATGTAATCTTTACTGCTTACGTGTATCTGTGCTGGTATCAATAAAAATATCATTTTGCATTTTACAGTACTGTTAGTAATGATCTATATAACAAAAGATGTAATTCATAAGCTCAATTTGTAATTTCAAAAAAGGCTACCTACTCTGAATGTACAGCACAGATAACCTTTTTTGAGACATACTATCTATATTAATGACGCAATTTGAACTTGCTGAGATCCTCTTGCAATTGGGTAGACATACCACTTAATGATTCTGCGGAAGTATTGATTTCTTCCATAGAAGCTAATTGTTGTTCGGTTGCCGCTGCCATCGTCTCTGCTTCACTCGATGTTTTAGCAGACACATCTGCAACTTCAATCATAGAAGCTGTTACTTGCTCCATACCTGCTGATATTTCTTCAGAGGTAGCAGAGACTTCTTGAATCTGAGCACTTACCACTTGAGTCGATGCCAAAATATCTTTTAACGTCTGATGTGCTTGTTGAACTGCTTGAATCCCTTGCATCGTTTCGTGATCTGTTAGTTGAATAGAAGCGACCGTTTGCGATACTAATTCAGTAATATCACGGACTAACATAGAAATCATTTCTACAGAAGACTTCGTTTGCTCTGCTAACTTACCTACCTCTTCAGCTACTACGCTAAATCCTCGGCCATGTTCACCAGCGCGCGCGGCTTCAATATTTGCATTTAATGATAGCAATTGAGTCTGTGAAGCGATCCCCATAATGACAGTTACAATCTGTCCGATTTCGTTAGAATGTTCGGATAGTGTACGGACTTTGTGACCTGATCCATCTACTGACTGACGAATACTTTCCATTTGTGCTACAGCGTCGACCAATTTTTGATCTCCAACATATACCAGTTCTGTTGCTTGAATAGACGACTCTGCTACGCCTGATGCCGCTTCAGCAATGCGTGTAATACCTATCGACATTTCGTTCATCGCATTCGCTGTTTCATTCATTGATTTCTTCTGTCCTTTGTTGCCTTCAGAGACGCTTTGAATCGCATCAGCAATTTGTCCCATTGCTAATGTCGATTCGGTCGATACGATTTTCAAATGAGCAGAAGCTGTTGCAGATTGATCCGATACTTGTTGATTACGATGCAACAACTCATTTAGAGACAACATCGTTTGGTTAAATGCATCTCCCACTTGTTTCAGTTCATCTCTAGTCTGAAGTACAATCGTTTGCGAGAGATCCCCTTGCGCCATAGCATCTGCACCATTTTGTAAGCTTCTGACTGATTGCAAGACATTGCGGTAAAACGCGATATAAAATAGTGCCACAAGTATAAGGACGAACAAAGTAATTCCCAAAATCAGATTGCGCATATACGTTAATTCTTGTATACGTTTGGCAATGAGAACATCTAATTCATTAGCAATAGATTCTGAAAACTGTTGTAAAGACTGAATCGTTTGCGTACCTGCCGCAAAATAATCTTTAGAAGAACCTTTTAAGCTTTCATCATTAATAATTTGATTGGTGACGATATCTACAAATGCATTCATTTGACTGATATTTTCGTTTCCTTTTTCAGCAAATAATTGTTTTAACTGCGGGTTATTGTCATACGCTGTATTTAAAGAATTAGTGATATCTTCAATCGTTAATTTCATTTTGCCTGTATTTTCTGTGATTTTTACAACGGTATCATGATTATTCTGTTTGCTAATCAGTAGTGCTGTTCCTCTACCACGCATTTGTGCTACCATATCTGACGTTTGCGCTAATTGTTTGGTAAAAATACCAGCTAGTGAAGTGGAGTCAATATCGCTATCTAGAGATAATCTCGATTCATTCGCACTTTTTGTAATAAAATTCATCATTTTTTGGATCAATTCACTGTGACGAGTAAAACTATCTTCTGCATTTAAAGAAGATTGTTCTTTTTGTAATATACTCCAATCTGTTTGAATACCTTGCCAGATTGTAATCGATTGAGGTAGTTGTTGCGATTGGATAATAGGATCAATTTTTTTTATTTCTGCGCTAATATCTTGTTCAGTCTGACTCAATTGTGATTGAGCATTCGTATCTCCTGATACATAATTGCCATAAAAAGCACGATGATTCTGCATCAGTAAAATAAGTGGGAAAATGCTATCAATATTAACTATTCCTTTTCGTTCTGAAGATGACATTTGAATTTTAGCTTGTTGATTCTCAAACCAAATACTGGTTAATAAGAGTAAAGGTAGCGCACATAATACACTAATTAATATAAATTTTTGTGCGTATTTGAGCTTAGATATAACAAACGTAAATGGGGATAGCAATTTCTCTATCACGACAATAACCGCCTTTTTTCGACATTTTATAGTTCTTAATACTTATCGTCACTATTATTATTTTATTTAATAGATAGTGCAAAATTTTTTTGTGGACTATAAAATAGTGGAAAATCAAATATCTTATCTACTCAAATGACCTAGCTGTAGAAGTTGATGTTTTACATTTATAGCTATGGATATTAGGCAAGGCATCTGTTAACATTGAATCGTATGTAACGACCATATTCAGCATTCGGTTGGCATTTTATCATGCTAATACGTACAGCTTAATAGCTGAATGTTTTTGAATAAGTCATTGGGGTATATGAATAGTATTTGCTATTACTAAGTGCTCGGCACTTTAAATATACAACTGTCCGATCCATACTATGTATTGAAGCAACACAACATGGATATCGATATCGACGACAATAGGGGGAATACAGATGGGATTGACACCGCAACAGCGCATTCAGCTTCATAATTTTAACAACTTAACAAAATCTTTAAGCTTCAATATGTACGATATTTGCTATACACGCACGAAAGAAGAGCGTGAAGCCTATCTTGCTTATATTGATGAACAATACAATGCAGATCGTCTAGGGAAAATCTTAACGAATGTATGTGATATTATTGGAGCTCATGTGCTGAATGTGGCGAAGCAAGATTATATTCCACAAGGAGCAAGTGTAACGATGTTGATCTCTGAAGGTCCGGTAGAGACAGCACCTAATGCTTCTTTTGAAGAATCACCTGGTCCATTGCCAGAGCATGTATTGATGCATCTGGATAAAAGTCATATTACCGTGCATACGTATCCTGAATACCATCCTGATGAAGGTATCAGTACATTCCGCGCGGATGTTGATGTGTCTACTTGTGGCGAAATCTCACCACTAAAAGCATTGAACTTCCTTATTCATTCATTTGATACGGATATTATGACAATGGATTATCGGGTACGTGGATTTACTCGTGATATTCAAGGACACAAGCTATTTATCGATCATGATATTAGCTCGATTCAGAACTATATTCCTTCTGAAATCAAAGACACTTACGATATGATCGATGTGAACGTCTATCAAGAAAATATTTTCCATACGAAATGTAAATTAAAAAAATTCGATCTGGATAATTATCTATTCGGCTATACCAAAGAAACATTGACTGAAGAAGATCAAGATCAGATTACACAACGTCTCAAAATGGAAATGGACGAAATCTATTACGCCAAAAATATGAATACAGATCGTTCGGTCTAGTCATTATGAGTGAAGCTATTCTACGAAAAATAGACCGACGCAAAGAAGATTGGGGCGCAGAGTTCTATGCCCCTGTTTTTAATCAATATATGGGCGTCTATGTTGGTGATCCGGACATTTCTACAGAAGCGGTAGAAAAAGTAGTTCAAGCGTTTAATCAGTTGGATCAGGATACCCTTGCTAAATTATTTCAATTTTCATGGGATTACTGTAAAAGCTTCTGCGATTATGTAGGCGACCAAGAGTGTCCGTCTATTCAACAACCCGAAGAAATTTTACAGTATATCGAACCTATTGATCTGATGATAGAGATGGATCCCGAACGAACCGAGACGATTATTCGTATAGAGCTAAATTGCGATTGGGAAGTAGAACATGGATTAGAATGGTTGATTCGAGATCAGCAAATTTTGTATGTAGGTAGTTGCGAAGTTCCTGACGCATGGAAAGAACTATCGTACTATGAGAACTACAGTCTTAACTTTGCTTTTGGCAACAATTACGATAATCTTTAGCAAAAAAAGCTCCAAACCTATTCACTGTGCTTGAGCGTGAATGGTTTGGAGCTTTTTATGTTGTACGATCATTTGAGCTTCTATGCATGATCACTAGCGATACGTTGTCGAACTTGTGTTAGACATTTTTGTTTTAATGTAGTTACTTTTTGCATAAAGCTATCTGCACGCTGTTGATAATAATGATGTTGTTCTTCATCTTGCAGAGTCACCAGATTAATTTCTACCGTTAGCAGTAAAGATTGCGCCGAAGCTTCAAACAAAATAATACTGATGCCGACATCCGATAAAACAGTTCGATTGCATATCTCAATCAACGGTGATGCGCTATACAGACCGTACAGACAACATTCCATTAACTGTAGCGGAATATCAATCGACTGTAATTTCATCGTCTGTAGAGTTTGCTTGCGTTCCTGCTTTTCTTTGTCAGTATGATGTGGCAGACGTAAAGCTTCAATATATTGTCCAAATGATTCCATATCTTTATTCATCAAATGCTCACAAGCACTTCTAATCTTATCCATATCTTGTAGTGCTTGATTCACTTCTACTTGCACTTCTTCATATCCTTCGCCTTGCGAAAAGTGGGCGGTCATCGAAGTCATCGCTGCACCGAGAGCTGCAACAATTGCAGACACACTACCTCCACCAGGTGTCGGTTCTGCTTCTCCTAACTGCTTCATTACTTCACGCAAAGATTGATCCCAAGACACTGTATTAACTTCTTTATTCACCTGTACGCCCTCCTGATAAAATCATCTTATGATGTATTTTACCCTGTTTGGCGACGATTCATTTGCCATTCCAAAAAAGCTTTGGTCAATAACGTCAATACCGCTAGAAATACTAGTAACGACGACACTGCAAATGAAGCGGAAAATTGATATTCATTGTACAGAATTTCGATATGCAGTGGTAATGTATTGGTTTCTCCGCGAATATGACCGGATACCACCGATACAGCTCCAAATTCGCCCATAGCGCGTGCATTACACAAAATAATGCCATACAGTAAGCCCCATTTAATATTAGGCACAGTCACCCGCCAGAAGATTTGCCAGCCTTTCGCTCCAAGACTTGCTGCCGCTTCTTCTTCCTGTACGCCTTGGGCTTGCATAAGTGGAATTAATTCACGCGCTACAAAAGGAACAGTCACAAAAACAGTCGCTAATACAATCCCCGGCAAAGCAAACACAATCTGAATATTATGCTCATCTAACCATGGTCCAAGATATCCTTGAGCACCAAATAACAAAATATAGACTAACCCTGCAATAACAGGCGATACAGCAAAAGGTAAATCGATCAAAGTAATCAGCGCATTTTTACCACGAAAACGAAATTTACTAATCGTCCATGCCGCCGCTATTCCAAATATCGTATTCAGCGGTACAGCAATCAAAGCGACGACTAATGTTAAGCGTAGTGCTGACAAAGCATCTGAATCTGTAATAGAAGCTTCGTATACACTCCAACCTTTTTTGAAAGCTTCGATAAAGATACAGACTAACGGCAACACCACCATTAAGCCTAGAAATAACAAAGCAATACTAATCAATGTCCAGCGTACAATGCCTGATTCATTGATATGCCGGGGACGATCCGCAGATGTGTGCGAAAGGTGTGCAGTAACAGCACCAGCCATATGTCGATCTCCTTTCTTGGCAATCTATCCGCCTTCAATCGTGCGGCGATTTAACCGCCATTGCATAAAATTAATCAGCAATAACAACAAAAACGAAATAATTAACATTACCAATGCAATCGCTGTAGCTCCTGCATAATCATACTGTTCTAATTTGGTCATAATGAGCAGTGGCGCAATCTCTGTTTTGAGTGGCATATTACCTGAAATAAATACAACAGATCCGTATTCCCCTATCCCACGAGCAAATGCCAGTGCAAAGCCTGTCAATAAAGCAGGCATTAATTGTGGCAATACCACTCGATAAAAAGTTCGCCAGCGATAAGCACCTAACATCACTGCGGCTTCTTCTGTTTCTTGATTCAAGTCTTGCAATACTGGCTGAACCGTACGGACGACAAAAGGAATACCGATAAAGATCAGCGCAATCGTGATACCCAGAGGGGTATAAGCAATTTTCCAACCGAGCGGGGTAAATAACTGCCCTATCCATCCATTCGGTGCATAGATTGTCGTTAATGCGATCCCTGCTACAGCTGTTGGCAAAGCAAACGGCAAATCGATTAAGCTATCGATCACCTTTTTACCCGGAAAACGATAACGTACCAGCACCCAAGATAACAGTAGCCCGAATATCAGATTAATAGCTGCCGCGCAAAAAGCAGTGCCAAAACTAATTCGATACGATGCCAATACACGCGGATCAAGAATGGTATGCCAGAACTGTGCCCAACTGAGTTCGGTCGTTTTGATAAAAATACTTGCCAGTGGAATCAAAACAATTAGACTTAAATAAGCAATCGTGAACCCCATCGACAATCCGAATCCCGGCAAAATAGTACGTACTTTGGATGGACGAAGCTTGGTGGTACGAACAGGTTGAGTACTCATTAAGAACCCGGTGTATAAATCTGATCAAATAATCCACCATCACTGAAATGCTTCTGCTGTGCTTCTCTCCATCCTCCGAAATCTTTATCTATCGTCAATAACTTCATTTCTTTAAATGTATCTTTGTATTTAGCGGCGATCTTTTCATTGATCGGACGGTAGTGATTTTTGGCGGCGATCTCTTGTCCTTCATCCGAATAGAGATACTCCAGATACGCTTTGGCAACATCCTGTGTACCATGTTGCTCGGCTACTTTGTCTACAACAGCAACCGGCGGCTCTGCTAAAATACTGATCGATGGATAGACAATTTCAAATTGATCAGGCCCTAACTCATTAATAGATAGAAAAGCTTCATTTTCCCAGGCTAACAATACATCGCCTAATCCTTTTTCTACAAAAGTAGTCGTAGCTCCTCTGGCTCCAGTATCGAGAACAGGGACATGTTTGAATAATTGGGCAAGATAAGCTTTTGCTTTTTCTTCATCATTGTTGTTTTGTTGTAGTGCATAACCATAAGCGGCAAGATAATTCCAGCGTGCTCCACCGGATGTTTTGGGATTGGGTGTAATGACCTGTACATCGTCTTTGATCAGATCATTCCAGTCTTTAATATTTTTGGGGTTGCCTTTGCGTACAAGAAATACAATCGTGGATGTATACGGAGAACTATTATGTTCAAATTTGGACTGCCAATCTTCAGCAAGCAATCCTTTGTCTGCAATCGCATCAATATCATAACCAAGTGCTAAAGTAACCACATCTGCTTTGAGCCCATCAATAACAGAACGTGCTTGCTTACCAGAACCACCATGAGATTGTTTGATCGTAACGTCTTGACCGGACTTCTCTTTCCAATATTTTTGAAAAGCAGTATTGTATTCTTCATACAATTCACGTGTCGGATCATACGATACATTCAGTAGCTCTACCGCATCTTTATTGGAACCTGTATTTCCTTCAGCGTTGTTAGTAGCACTACTATTTCCCCCGCAAGCACTCAGCACAAGTACTAAACTTAGCAACACACTAAATACAGACCCTAATTTGTAGCTTCCCTTTTGATTGTCTCTCAATCTCAACACCCCATCATTTCGATTTTTCTACTTAAATTTAATAATTCCTACCTGTTTACTTTGTTATGTAGAAACTTTATCAAGCTTTGTATCGACAATCAATATAACTTTTTATATTTTTGGGTAAAACTGGATAGAAGTTTGTAGCATTTCAAGCGTTCAGATAAAGAACATCTATATCATCTCCAAAATGAATCTTTTTTCTTTTACAAACATGCTTTGTCATATCAAGGGTGACTCGGGTATAATATTGTATATTGAATACATGTATCCGTACATATTTCGGGGTACCCATATATGACGAATAGAGAGGACGATTCCATGATCCGGTTTGGTATTATAGGCACTAATTTTATAACAGAGCGATTTATTGATGCTGCGCAACGGAATGATGATTTGCAGATTACTTCACTGTACTCACGCACACTTGAACGTGCACAACAATTTGGTGGCAAACACAATATTCCACATGTGTTTACAGATATTGCAGAAATGCTAGAAAGCGGGCAAGTAGACGCTGTCTATATTGCTAGCCCTAACTCTTTTCATGCAGAGCAAGCAATTCTATGTATGAATCATGGTAAGCATGTATTATGTGAAAAACCACTGGCTTCTAACGTAACCGAAGTTCGCGCTATGATCGAAGCCGCTAAGCAAAACAACGTTACTTTGATGGAAGCGATGAAATCAACGATGATGCCGAATCATATTGCGATTCATGATAATTTGTATCGGATCGGACAAGTACGTCGTTATTTTGCAAATTACGGGCAATATTCTTCTCGTTATGATGCTTACAAAGAAGGCAATATCCAAAATGCATTTAAACCTGAATTCTCCAATGGCGCTTTGATGGATCTCGGCGTTTATTGTCTGTATCCGCTTGCAGTAATGTTCGGTCGCCCGAATGAAGTGAAAGCTACAGGGGTAATGTTAGAATCCGGTGTCGATGGTGAAGGTAGTATTATTTTGTCTTATGACGAAATGGATGCTGTCGTAATGTATTCCAAAATCACAGACTCCTCCCTCCCTTCTGAAATTCAAGGTGAGTTAGGCAGTGTACGTATTGACAAAATCAGTGAACCTCAACAAATTACGATTACGTATCGTGGCGGATATGAAGAAGAGATTAATGTGAGTCAATCCGAACCACCGATGTATTACGAGATTCGTGAGTTTTTGAATTTGATTATCGAAGGTAGACAACAATCGTCTATCAATTCATGGGAACATTCTTTGATTACATTTGAAATTATGGATGAAGCCCGCCGTCAATTAGGTCTGGTCTTCCCTGCTGATTCTAACTAATCACAGACTAGCAACAGAATAAGCGCTTACGCTTTTCTGGATAAAAGGAGTGTCTATCACCTTTGAGTATTGGTATATATCATGCTACTCATCCTTTGCAGTTGCTTCCTTCTGCACGTATAGAGGCTATGGTGGATGCGGCAGTAGAGCTTCAAGTGGAGATTCTTTTTTTCGATGAAAAAGGACTTGATCTCAAAAACAAACAGGTTACTGCTTCGGTTCCAGACCCTGATCAACCAGGGCAATGGATTATTCAGACACTTCCTTTACCAGATATCGTGATCAACGAAATGGGCAAGCTACCTAAAGAGCGATCTTCGGTAGAACAAAAGTTAAATCGGATGGTCACGTTCACATCACATCCGATTCATGGCAAATTGCGTATTCAACAATATTTGAGTCAATCGGAATCTTTAGCTCAACTGGTTATTCCTACACAGCCCTGTCGTAATATCCACAGTGTACAAGACTATTTATCACATTATCGTCATGTGATTGTTAAGCCAGATCGTGGACGACAAGGTCAAGGGATTGTAAGTATACGTATGACCGGACAAGAAGAATTTCTATGGCAGACAGCCACAACTGAACAGATTATGACATCTGCTGGATTAGAGAAGTCATTGATGGCGCTGATTGAACATCAAGATTATCTAGTACAACCGTATATTCATTGTCAGACTACAGATCATCGTCCATTCGATTTTCGTATTCATGTACAACGTAATCATCAAGGGGATTTTGAGATCACGAGAATCTATCCACGGATTGGTGAAGCTCATACTGTTGTAAGTAATTACAGTCAGGGTGGAACTACAGCGTTGTGGACATCATGGTTACAAGCACAATTTCCACAGACCGCAGATTATTGGATCAATACTTTACCTGAGGTTGGATTGCAATTAGCAGAGTATATTGATGCGATGTATGATTATCCTTTGGATGAGTTAGGGATAGATGTAGCGATTGATCATGAAGAAAAGTTATGGTTCTATGAAGCGAATACAGCTCCACAGACACGTGATCATGAGTATGAACGTGCTATGCATACGATCGGTTATGCTCATTATTTAGATCAGCGTTATCATATATTGGAGCAATTGCCTTCATTACCTGATGATCAAATTATGATTGGACTGTTAGCCGAACATCATGGCAATGATAGTGATGAGAATTTTATCGAAGCTTGCGCTGCTGTTGCTGCTGTTAATGGAGCTAGATTAGTACGCATCTATGCTGATGATATCTTTTTTCGGCAACAACGACTGTTAGGTTATGTATGGGAGCAAGGCGGATTTGTTCCTTATGCGTGTCGTTATCCTGATGTAGTATTTGATCGATTGAAAAAAAGAGGAATTGCTGCTTATTCTCGCATGTATGACGCGCTGGCTTCGATTCCTGCTACTCATGAATTGAAAAGCGGTTCGATGAGTAAAGTGCATATATATCGTCTGCTAGCAGATGCTTCTGAGATCGTCTCGGCATCGGTGATTCCTTTTCACGATATGCAACAATCTGATCAAGTGGTGGAATTTATGGAGCAGTATGAAAATACGGTGCTCAAACCTGATACTGGCTCACACGGGCAAAATATATTTAATATTCAGCAACGGGAGTCAGATTATGAAGTGTATGATCAATCGTATCTGCATTACCTAGATGCTACTCAATTGGATCATTTTGTCCGTATGTCATTAGGTAAAGGTTATATTTTTCAACAGTTTGTAGATAGTTCTACTACAGAAGGTCACCCTTTCCATCTTCGTACCCATGTGATGAAAGTTGGCGAAGGACAATGGAAAGTTGCTTTTGTACAACCTTTTGTTGCCGTATCCACGTATCGTAAAGTGACTAACCATGCTCAAACGTTACGTTTATCTACCAAATGGGACTGGTTTCTAAATATGGAATACGGCGAAGCGCCCGGACAACAAATGGATCGTCGTGTTCGTCAATTAGCGATCGAGACAGCAACTCATCTTGAGAAACGTCTGGGACGTAACTTCCCTGAAGTAGCGATTGATCTAGGAGTCGATAAGCAACGTAATATTTGGATATTTGAAGCGAATTTTAACCGAATTGGCAATTCATTTCATGCTTTTGAAGCTGCTAAATATGCAGTTCCTTATGCAATCTCTTTGTATAAGCCCTTATCTTAATCAGAAAGTAATCTGTTATGCTTATATACAAAATAAAACCGGAATATCCTGCTGCTATAGATCAGCAGTGAATATTCCGGTTTTTTGTTGCTTTCTATGCGTTTACGATTATTAATTAAGAAGCCCTGAATCTTGTAGCCATTTCACCAGCATAGTTGCTCCTTCAGACTGGGTCGTAGTTGGAGAAGCTGTTAATGCGGATCCTTTAGCAGATTCTACACCTGTATTGTTCCCTGAAGAGATCGCTTGATCTAATTCTGCTTTTGCCCATTGGCTGGATGAATTGTTACTAGCATTTGCCATATTGTTAGCGTTACTGCTTTGATCCAATCCATAAGCAGAAGCAGCTCGTGTTAAAATAACAGCCAGTTGCTCTTTGCTAATCGTACGGTTCGGAGCAAATTGAGTAGCTGATATTCCGCGTAATACACCTGCATGATAAAGTGCTTGAATTGCTTTGGCTTCCGATGATGATGGATCAATATCAGTGAATGTTGAAGCTGGAGCACTATTCACATTTATACCGAGTGCATTGACCAGATAGGAAGCCAATTGTCCGCGTGTTAACAATCCATCATTAGCCACAGTAGCTTGATTGCTAACCGGAATAATTTGTTTATCAACTAATTTTTTCAATTCTGGTGAAGCATTGGTCACATTGTTAGAAGGATTGACTTTGACAATAGTAAATGTCCCATTTTCCAGACTATGAATACTGGCTTGACCTTGATTATCAAATACAACAGGAACTACATGCGTACTTCCATCGGTATCGGTAGATAATGCAATATATTGATCATCGCTAGCAGCATTTTCAGGAGCAGCTACACTTAATTGTACATAACGATTGTTGTAATTATTAAGTGTATTGACTGTACCATCATTATCGATTTGAACACTGACTTGATATGTTCCACCTGCTGTAGTGACCGGATTGCCTGCCCAGTTACTGAACGACGCAGGTGATACTTTTTCAGCTTTGATCGTCCAATTCGCTGTAGTGTTATTACTCAGATTGAGATTGCGATTAACATTAGTAAATGCAGATGCTGGCACATAGATGCGGACGTCGCCTGTTTGAATCGCTAATCCATTTTGCTTGGCTACTAATGATTGCACCACATTACCTGCAAAATTGAATTGATATTGTTGCTTACCTGTAATTGCATTAGCAGCAATCGTAATCGTTTCTTTCGGCGCGGCGACTTCGGTAGCTGCATGAACACGATCGTAGATCAGATCAAGTACAGCACTATTATCGTCTGACTTGGATAAGGTTGCTGCACCTTTGGTACGTTCACTATTACTACCTGTTGCTGTTCCATTGGTATCTTTTGTTGAATGTACTGCATCAATAGTTACCGGTTGTGCCACCACAGGTGTAGGTGTAGAAGGCGTAGTTGGTGCTGGTGTTGTCGGTGTATTTGATGAAGGATCTTTATCTTCTTTGTCTTTTTTCACTTCGATTGTTACTGTAGCGACTTCTGATTGATTGTTTTGTGGATCAGTAACATTATACGTAAAAGTATATGTTCCGACAACTGTTCCGGAATATTCAAATGTACCTGTAGATGTATTGGTTAATACGACTTTCCCTTGTTGTGGTTGAGTCAGTAAATGATATGTTAGATTGTCGTTAGTTTCTTCATCTGTAGCTTGTAACTGACTGCTAAATACTGTTGATTTTTTGATGATAAAGCTTAAACTTTTCGCGATTGGAGCCGCTCCACTTTCTCCATGTGTCAAAGAAGAAGAGCTACCAAAGAAGTTTTGCTCAAAATAAAGCATTGAATTACCATTGTATACGGTAGGTTGGTCTGAAGAAGTCTGATATGAACTGGAAGAAGTAGAAGGCGATGATAGACTTTGTGCTCCTGTTACAGTGGGTGCTGCGACTAATCCAGTCGCCAGAATAGAAGTACCTGCGATTTGCATAACCTTTTTGACTGTAGAATTCTCTTTGTTTGTATTTTTCATACTTAATGATCCGCCTTCTCCCTAATGAATATAACGTAACGATTTAAAATACTTAACTTATTAATATATTGTATTTTTATCGGAATTTTATACATTTTTTTGAATAGAATTTTAGCGAATATTGTTAAAATATAAAGAAAAAGCAAAGACACTATCTATGTCTTTGCTTTTTCTTTATATTTCCTTATTGTAAATTGTAATAATATGATATTAAGATAGTTGTGTAGCGATCATCGCTAGTAGCTGAGTGCGAATCTCTGTATAATTGACAGCTTCTGTATCTGGCTGATGATCCGATTCACGAATCGCATGACGAGCATTGAACCAGATCATATGCCAGTGAGCACTGACGGCTCCCACTACATCATTACGCCAGGAATCACCGATAAAGTAGCTATATTCCGGCACTGTATCTGTCTGTCGATTGACATAAGCAAATATAGCAGGATCAGGTTTTTCCAAACCAATCTCCCCTGAAATAAATATTCGATCACGCGCAAATACTTGATCCATATGTAATGCGCAAATCTTTTTCCATTGATGTTCAGCAGGCCCATTGGTTAATAAGCCCACCGTGTAACCTTGATCCATCAATTCATGAATCAATTCGACTACCCCATCATACGGACGAATATCGTACTGGCATCCTAAATAAATCTCCTGCATATGCTTAGCTTGTTGCTCATTGATCTCAATCTCAAATTCCTTCAAAGTCAAAATGAAGCGCTGGTAACGCATTTCTTCTAACGAAAGAGCATGAGGATTCTGAGGCGATACTAACACTTCACTATAATAACGAAAACGTTGATATACATCGCCATACGATAATGACTCCTGTTGGTCTGGAATCACTGTTTGCAATGCTTCAAAGAGCGGTTGCAAATGATCGTATAACGTGTCATCAACGTCAAAAAATATACCTATTTGTTGTGGATTCAATGGGTCGGATTCTCCTCGGTCATTAATTCATCCAGCGCTTTACCATATTTACTGATACGTTCCATATCTTTGTCTGTTGAGCTCAAAATACGTGACGGGTCCATATTATCTTCAATATCGGCAATTTTGACTGGACGAGCTAATGAATTTTTTTTAGCACGTTTTACAAATTCATGATAATCTTCATCTTCACTACGACTTAATGCTTGGACAGCTTCTACAATTTCATTAGAAAATCCTTCAGCAGATAAATCATGAGCTGTTACATCGGTGTCTTCCAACACATCATGCAAAACAGCAATAATTCGTTCTTCTTCAGTCGTCATTTTTAACATCACGCGCAATGGATGTAAAATGTAAGGTAAGCCTGATTTGTCTGTTTGCCCTGAATGCGCACGGGTCGCTAAAATAATAGCACGATCTAAATTACTCATCTTATTCACATCCTTTGGTTAGAGTGATTATGTTGATACACATGTTATTTATTACACACGTATAGCCGGATGAATCACTTCACCCGGCTGAACGTTATCAATTAATCAGGATATACATTAAAATCAGTTAACAATTGTACACATTGACCATCACTATCATAACCGATATAACTATGGTAAATACCGTTACCAAAACCGCTAGAAAACAGTGCGATATTATGCCCGTTATCCAGTTCTTGCACCAGCCAGCTTCGTGTATGAAGATAGGACTCTTCTGCTGCTAATTCCCATGCTTCCATTAATTCTTGAGCCACTTCAGGATTTTCTTGTTCTTGTTGAAAAGAAAGCCATGCATATGCTTCGGCATCTAGAAAACTACCTGTGCCAGAATCCACTGCATACCCCCAACGTTCATGTTCATCCATTTGATATAAGCTAGCATCTGGCTGAACTTCACGCTCTGCACCTACCCATCTAGCAACAGGAGCTTGACTAAACGTAATGCGTGCAAAAGCAATCCGTTCATCTACATGATCTTTATGCCGATCTGTTGGATCGGTAATACGAGCAATAGATAATTCTATTGGAAAAGAACCTGTGGGGAAAGTCTGTACAAAAGGTGTAGATTCGATCAAGCTGTATGGATCATCGGCTACAATCTTGCCGGTTATCACACGCAGTTCCCCGATAGACTTGGTATAAAAAGCAAGATTACGTCTCTGGCCTCTCCATAATTTAACTTGTTCTAAGGCAAATCCGTCTTTAAAAACTTCTTCCAGCACCTTACTTTCTTTAAGAACCTCGCCCATCTTCTTTTCCTCCAATCAGATGTAGATTATTTCCCATTATACTCCTATTTAAAGAATACGGTACATGTTATGATCAAAAAGTTTTGAATTTTCACTTAAAATTTTTGGATATTGAGTGCAATATCTGCATTACTCGCATAAACCTCACATTTACCATTGAATGATAGCGTAGAATCAAGCATAATATGATACGATGCTGTAACAAGAGTTCATTCAGAAAATATTGCTTTATCGCGTTTGGATTGCCAAGCGCTGGATGTAAGATATTTTGCTTTGCAAAAATCATTTTTGATTTGAATAGAAGAATTCGCGCTTATGGTGCCAAGCGCTAGATGTAAGATATTTTGCTTTGCAAAAATCATTTTTTTATTTTATATGTCGCGCTTATATTGCTAAGCGCTTAGAACGGAGAATAGCTTTGGATCAACCATCAACGATCAGTCGGGCGATTTTTGAAATTATGGATACTTGTCTGCTGGCCGGTAAAATTATGTTGCAAAGTGGTGCAGAGACTTATCGGGTAGAGGATACGATGATTCGTATTGCAGAAACGCTCGGTATTCCCGGGTCGCACAGTTATGTAACCCCTACAGTGATTATGTTTTCTACCAATGGAACAGATCCTGCTAAATTGATACGTATTGCAGAACGGACAACCGATTTACACAAAATTGCTCAAGTGAATCTGGTGTCACGCCGTATCAGTAGCGGGGAATTGAATGTCAATGAAGCATATGAGTTATTAAAAGTGATTGAAGCTGCACCAAGTGAATACAGTGTTCGTTTGCGAATTATTGCAGCAGCGATTGCTAGTGGATGTTTTAGCATTATGTTTCAAGGAAGTTGGAGCGACTTTTTGCCTGCTATTGTAGCAGGTGGGGTAGGTTATGCGGCTTCACTTTATTTACACCGCTGGGTACAAGTAAAGTTTTTCGCTGAATTGTCTGCGGCATTTCTGATCGGATTATTAGCAGCTATATTTATTAATTTGGGCTGGGGCGATCAACTGGATAAAATTATTATCGGTTCTATTATGCCACTGGTTCCCGGGTTACTTATCACCAATGCGATTCGTGATCTGATGGCAGGTCATTTGGTATCCGGTATTTCCAAAGGAGCCGATGCGCTTTTAACCGCTTTTGCGACCGGATCAGGAGTAGCGATTGTGTTAACATTTATCTATTGAATTTAGAATGAGAGAAGGTTATATGCATTATGCTGGCGCAATTAATTACCAGCTTTATTGCTTCGGCAGGGTTTGGTATTATTTTCAATGCTCCGCGAGCTTCTTTACTACAATGTGGCATCTCAGGAATGTTAGGCTGGATGGTGTATATATTGCTGTATGAAACATTGACTCCTGTCTCCGCTTCTCTGATCGCAACTGTTATTGTTGGTGGAGTCAGTCAGATTTTTGCTCGTATGTACAAAACACCGGTGATTATCTTTAGTGTAGCTGGTATTATTCCACTTGTTCCTGGAGGACTTGCTTACAACGCTATGCGCAAATTTGTTGAAAACAATTATGCTGTAGCTATGGAATTAGCTGCTCAAGCCGCTATGATATCCGGCGCTATTGCTCTTGGTCTAGTGTTATCCGAAGTTCTGAATCAAATGATACGCCGCGTGATCAAATAGATCCCGGCGTATTTTTTATATTTTATCTCGGCTGTAATGCTATTAACAGGATATTCTATTTATGATTATACGGGCAACCGTTCTGCGCTATAATCTTCAATCAAGCGATCAATAAACTGATCTTCCACTTCTAATATAGAAGCAGTACAGATCATATCGATATCATCACTTACATACGCCGCTAGATCCGAATCTCCGCCACCTTGCATCACCTGTGTAAAAGCTAAGCGGCTCCATTCAGTAATCTGTGCTTGCTCTGCTTCGGTAAGACGATCTCGCTCTAATTTCTGATAAGCACCGATCCACTCGGTATCAAAATCAGCACGATCTCGATACTCTAGATACGATGCACTGTCTAGTTCTTTGAGCAAAGAAGCAGGCAGTAATGATCCTTGCTGTAATTTTATTTTCAAAGCTTCGATCGATTGCTTATCCATGCGCAACCTCCTTGAATTTTATCACTAGACAATCGTACCTTGTTCTAACCGAATCCATAGATTCACATGATCAAATCCAGCAACGACTGCTTTTAACAAATGCCCCGGATATAAGCTTTCGGCAGGAATCCCTTTGACACAGTCGCCTACATTAATCACACCTAGCGCATCATTCGGTAGACTCAAAATAATGCCTTGCGGATAAATAACTTCAACGATGCCTTTAACATGATCGCCTATTTTAAATGTTTGTTGCGTCTTTTCCCAATCTTTCATATAAGGCTTCATTGCTTCTTGCCATACTTTTTCAAATTCTTCGGCTGAAATATCTTCCCGAATCGCTTGATTCATATCTTGATCAAACTGTTGATCATATAGACAAAAATGTAGCTCTTCATCACGTTGACTGGATACGATCCACCGTTCTTCATCTTCGATCACTTCACGCAATACCGTCTGTTCTTCATTAATTTCAAAATAATAATTCTCATCATTCTCTTCATAGCTCAAACGGTAATATTCCATAACCTTGATCTACTCCTGACTTTGGGAACGACTAGATTCCTGTACTCCTGCATAATAAAGATTACCCGGATTAAGATCGATCACTACTCTACGAGGGGCAATCAATGAAAATTGATGCTCACACGTCCAGCGCTGTTCTTCATCTTGTCCAATCGTTTCTCCATCGGTAATAATATCGCCTTGCTCATATAGATAATGCGCAATATCCATCAAGAAACCAGCCACTTCATTCGGATTCATATCATAAAAGTGACACTGCACATCCGGCACACCGAGCGCAGCTAACCCACAACTATCCATAACCATCTCTTGACGTTGTTGCTCGGATTGAATATTGTACAATCGAATATTTAGCGCGCCATACAGATCTTGTTCTTCTTGTAGAGCAGCTAAAAAAGCTTCTGGTTGAATCATTTTATCACTGCTACGCCAGTAAATTGCATCACATGGAGCAACTTCAAGTATAGCACGCAACACTTGATTAAAAAGTTGTAGACGCTGTTGATGAGGTAGCCCGCGTGCCATCATATCGGTCAACATCAATTCATAATTACATTGCTCAACGACCGCCGAAGCTTCTTGCCAGTGCCATGATTGCTGTAGAGCAGTCGCATAGGATTCCACTTGAATTGGCGTTTCTGAAGGCATAAGCACCGTTTGTACAGGCAAGTCTCCATCTTCATAATTGATGATATGATTGAGATGGAAAAAATGGTAATAATCTTTCGGGTCTACTTCTGTCTCTACATCATCAGTAGGGTTAGCTTCCCATACAGCCAGTGATTCTTGTTCGGTTCCTTCATCGTCTACAATGGTATGAAGAGGCCCTGTGTATTCCTGTACTTTGGCATACAGTATATCTCGATCTATAGTGGGTGGTGTACAATATAGCAATTGTGCAGAGTATATATTAAAAAATCCAAAATCCTCATCAGCTTGTTCATTTTGCTCATTATGATCGTGTTCATTCATACTCATAACATATCTTTCCCCTTTCGCTCAATGGCTCACTTAAGTAGTATTAACCTTTTTTTATGTAGTCGGCGCATTATTCTATGATTTACTGGTAACAGATGTTCGTCTTTTATCATACAATTCCTATGTGTTAACGTAAACCTATGATTTGGTCAGATTGGATTGTAAAGGGTGAAGTATGTTTAAATAGACTTATAGGCTAACAGCCAAGGAGGTCATGAATATGATTCATCCCAATACGATTAAAGTACGTGAAGATATTTGGAATTTTGCAAATGCTATTGATGAAAATGTAATGAATGAACATAGTCAGCCTAATAAGTGGACGATAGCACAGGTGTTAGAACATTTGTATCTGATGGAAACGGCAATTACAGCAAGATTACGAATGAAAGTAGCAGAAAACAATCCAGCTCCTTCTTCTATGCCGTCGACTCCATTTCATCTTACTCTGGATCGCAATCGTCATACGCCTGCACCTGCTGCTCTAGTACCTGCTGATAAGCACTGTACACTGATTGAATTGCAGACAAGACTGATACGTTCACGCGAACTTTTTGTTGAATTGATCGAAAGTATAGATCCAGTGATGCTGGAAAATCGTACGATGGATCACCCTATATTCGGCCCACTTACTTTACAAGAATGGACTGAATTTATTGGACTTCATGAACAACGCCATTTAGAGCAAATGAAAGAAATCGAAGCAGAATTATCACAATATCATTAATAGGCATATCCTTTATCTTAAAGATCACATAGATAATCCTTGATATGAGCAATGATCCAGAAGTAATCCTGCTTTCTAACAAGCCTTCTCTTCTATAAGAGAAGGCTTTTTTAATCTATAATACGTATCAGATCGTTTTATACTATGTACCAGATTGTTAGGATAAATGAGATGATAGAAGTGCCGAATCTTGTACGTATTTGTCCTAACAGCTATTCCACGTTAAAATAGATATAATGTGACAACGTATTCTATAAACGATAAGGGGACTAATACACATGGACGACAGAATCGCCAAAATTCGTGGACATATGCAAACAAATGGATTGGACAGCTTACTGATTACCGATCCCAAACATGTATACTATCTCACTGGATTCGCCAGTGATCCACATGAACGCTTTTTAGGGCTTTTTATTCCAGATGGAGACGAAGCCTTTTTACTATTACCTGCACTTGATGAAGACAAAGCTCGGAGCGCTTCTAGCGTCCCACGTATAGAGACACATACGGATACAGACAATCCTTATGTACGGTTGAAACAATGTGTCAAAGGTAGTATTGGCAATCTGGGTATTGAAAAAGAAAATTTATCTGTTGCGAGATATGAACAACTGTCAGAAGTACTCGGGGCGACTTCGTATCAAGATATCGGCAGTATGCTTAATTCAATGAGATCACGCAAATCACCGGACGAAGTGAAACGAATGAAACATTCTATCCAATTGATCGAAGAAGTATTACGTCGTGGTCTATCCAGTGTACGTATTGGAGTGACAGAGATAGAATTAGTCGCTGAACTTGAATACCAGATGAAAAAAGTAGGTGCTGAAAAACCTGCTTTTGATACGATGGTTCTATCCGGTCCGAATACTGCTCTTCCTCATGGCGTACCGGGTACTCGTAAAATTGCTGCAAATGAATTATTGATGTTCGATCTTGGTCTATTTGCAGATGGATATGCTTCAGATATTACGCGTACATTTGCTATTGGAGAAATCGATGCTGAACTGAATAAAGTCTATCATACGGTGCTAGCTGCTAATGAAGCTGCTATTCAAGCGACTAAGCCAGGAGTAACTTTTGCCTCTATCGACAAAGCTGCTCGTGATGTAATTACAGAAGCTGGATATGGTTCTCGATTTGTCCATCGTCTTGGTCATGGATTAGGTATGGATACTCATGAATATCCTTCTGTACATGGTCAAAATGAAAATCTATTGCAAGAATGTGTATTGTTCACTGTTGAACCAGGTATCTATATTCCAGGTCATGGTGGCGTACGAATCGAAGATGATGTTATTGTGACTGCGGATGGTGTAGAAGTGCTAAGTTCATTCCCTAAAGAGTTAACAGTTTTAGGTTAATTTGCACCTTCACATATACTATTTCTGATTATTATTGCTGATTTTTGATATATTTTATAGCAGTACGTTATATGCTGTTAGTTCATCTCATACAAAAAAGACACGCCTCAGATCAGTTAATCTTTTCTGGACTGCGTGTCTTTTTTATATTATGGCTTGGCTATTTCTTGTGTTTCTGCTTCTTTTTCTTTAGCGATCTGGTAGCTAATCATTAGCGGTTTGTCTTCTTCTGCTACTTTCATACCTCGTGCAATGTACAAGAACGGTGTACCTGCTGCGGTAAGTACGAATTTAAGAATATACGTTGTTAAAAATATTTCAATCCAAACTTGCCATTCGTATACACCCAAGAAAGCAATACTACAAAATACCAGTGTATCGACAAATGAACTGATCATTGTACTTCCGTTATTACGTATCCATAATTGATGTGGCGCAGGAAACAATTGGCGCAACCATGTATATAGACGTACATCTAGGAATTGACTAATTACATATGCAGATAGACTAGCTACCATCAATGTAGGAATTTGGTCAAAAATTCTTGCTAAAGCAAATTGTACTTCTTCAGAATCATCAACACCAGAAGGTGCAAATCCTAAAGCCATTTTCATAACAATGGTCGTCATAATCAAAGTGAAAAATCCAAACCAAATCGCTTTCCTTGCTACTTTAGGTCCAAATTTCTCATTCAACAGATCGCTTGCTAAATACATACTCACATACATCGTATTACCAAGTGTCGTCACAATCCCAAATAATTCGATTGTTTTAATTACTTGAATATTGGCGAGTACTGTAGCAACCCCAATCCAAGCATACATTCCTTTAATTCCAAATAACCGATAACATAACGTAAACAATCCATAATTGACGATAACAAATAAAATGCCCCACCATATATTGAACATACTTTTCCCCCTAGTTTTGATAACGCGGGATGGTTACGAACCGCGGATCAATCACTGAAAACCTGTTTTACTTTATCATACGAGCAAGCAAGCTGCCAACTATTATAACTAATTTTTCCATAAAAGATATGTCATTATAGATATTGATCTTCTTTTGAGCTGAAAATAACAGGCATCATATCAATCCTACCACTTTATTAAAACCCAAAAAGTCTACTCTTTATCTATAACGATAAGGAATAGACTTTTTGAATGTTTATCTATTATTGCATATACGCTAAAATGAATGATTATTTACGAATTAAGAAGCTTCTGCTGTATCCAGATCACGATCAGGTTGATTGTATACCTCTTTATTCTGTTCTTTTAGCAATTTACTACTAATTACGCCAGATGTCATTGATCCGCTAACATTCAGTGCTGTACGCCCCATATCGATCAATGGTTCTACAGAGATCAATAGACCTGCTAGAGCAACCGGTAGATTCATCGTAGACAATACGATCAATGCTGCAAATGTAGCTCCACCGCCTACACCAGCTACACCTAATGAACTGATTGTAACCACTGCGATCAATGTCAAAATAAACTGCCAATCTAATGGATTGATGCCTGCCATTGGTGCAATCATAATCGCTAGCATAGATGGATAAATACCTGCACATCCATTTTGTCCGATAGTCGCTCCAAAGCTAGCAGATAAGTTAGCAATCCCTTCGGATACACCTAACTTCTTCGTTTGTGTTTCTACATTCATTGGAATCGTAGCCGCACTTGAACGCGAAGTAAAAGCAAATGTAAGTGTAGGAATAATCTTTTTAACATATTGAACTGGATTCAGACCTGAGATCGCTAAAATAATCAGATGAACAACAAACATTGCGATCAAAGCTACATAAGAAGCCACTACAAAGTTAATCAATTTCAGTATTTCTTGACCACTTGTCGTTGCAACCATTTTAGCAATAAGCGCTAAAATACCGTAAGGCGTTAGACGCAGAATAATCGTTACCATGCGCATAACCACACCGTAGATCGCTCCCATCATATTCTGGAACATTTCACCTTGTTTTGGATTTTTGCGTATAAGACCCAACGCTGCTACCCCAACAAATGCTGAGAAAATAACAACTGCTAACGTAGAAGAACGACGAGAGCCTGTCATATCTGCAAAAGGATTAGTCGGAATAAATTCCAACAACTGTGCAGGTAACGACATATCTTCTACATCACCTAGACGTTCTTGCAATATCACGCCACGTTGTTGTTCCGCTTCACCAGCAGGAATATCAAGAGCAGTTAGATTGAATCCAAGTGCTACTGTAATTCCTATCGCTGAAGCAATTGCGGTAGTGAATAGCAATACCCCGATAATCGAACCACTGATTTTACCTAAATTTTGCTTACCACTCAGATTAAGAATTGCCATAATGATCGATACCATAATAAGTGGAATAACGACCATTTGTAATAATCCTACATAGCCACTACCTACAAGATCGAACCATTCCATAGAGTCAGAGATCACTTCTGAATCCGGCGTATAGATCCATTGCAAGACTACTCCGTATGCAATACCAAGGATTAACCCGGCAAATACTCTTTTTGTAAATGAAATATGCTTTTTCTGCATCCAACCGAGAAGAACGATCAGTAAGATCAGAACAGCTATATTCACAATAACTAGCAAAACATTCATTTTGACACCCCTTTGATATATATGTAGTGACTGAATAGCGAGTCGCATTTCATTTTAGCATAATGTCTAGTAAACAGGTAGGGTTATTTATAAGATATATTCATCATGCTTTTTCTACATTTTTTGCGCTTTTTATAGAAAAAAATTAGTTTTATAGCTAAATAAATGAAAAAATACCTATTCAAACAGTGGTCGATTGATATAATATAGATAATTATTTGTATCTTTTTACTCAGTACTTTAAGCTTATATACGCAATTATTCATGTCATATTTACAGATAAACCTGTTTAAATAGGATGGATATTGAGAGGGGTCGAATAAATATAGTTCTTTTTACTTAAAATATACATAGAATTGTATATTTAGTTTGTTTTACTTGGAATATTTGCGCAATTATCTATGTCACATTTTGTCACGTCACTAGGGGTCAGTTGGAAAAGGTTGTTTAGCTACTTTTTGATGAAAGAAAGAGTAACTGTTTTTAAGTATGGGAAGGGGTAAGTTTGCATGTTCAGAATCAATCAATTTATTAGCCGTAAAATTATGGTGACGTTCGCTTTACTTATTGTAGCAGTCTGTATTGTACTCAGTCTTTTCTTTTTCTTTATGACTCAAAGAATAATCAATCAAAATGTAGTTCCTCAATTCCGTCAAGTCTTGAATATCGCTATGGATGGTATTATCAAAGGAATGGATAATACACAAGCTATGCAAGCAGCACAAGGCAACAGTGGCGAGATCATGAAGATCGAAACATACTTAGAAACTCAACTTCAAGCCTATCAATTGGATAATCTATATCTACTTCGTATTGAAGAAAATAAAGCCGTTGTAGAAGCTGTAGCGAATAGCTCCAAAAATTTTAAAGACAAGCAAGAAGTTCAACTAAGTGACAATATCAATACTGCAATGTCACAAGGCAAGCTTTTGACAGACTTGTATCAGACCGATGCTGGTTCTACAGTAACTTATTATTATCGTGTACCGGGTAGTTCAGTAATTGTAGCAGCTAGTATGGATGCTAGTTTTGTAAATGGAATTATTTCTAACTTAATTTGGACAACTGTAATTGTAGCGATTGTAGCTCTTGCCGTATGTTTATGGGTCGCTTACAAATTCAGTCGTAAAATCACTCTTCCTCTTGCCCGTCTGGTTCGTCATACTCGTCTAGTCGCAGAAGGTAATCTACAACAAGAGATCAAAATGACAGGAAATGACGAGATTGCTCAATTGGCTCGTGGATTCCGCCTGATGACCGAGAACTTGCGAACAATGGTTCATCAAGTATTGGATAGTTCAGACAAAGTAGCTGTAGGTACAGAAGCATTAACTACACGCTTAAACAAAATGCAACATATGGTGGATCAATCGGTTCAATCTGTAACCAGTATCGAATCGGGTAGTGAAATGATCGCTAATACCACTTCTGAAAATGCACGTGCGATGGAAGAAATCACTACAGGTATTCAGCATATTGCTTCGTCTACCGCTGAAATTTCAGAACAGATCGGTGATGCTTCAGACAGCGCGATTACCGGTAACCAAATGGCACAACAAGCTGTTACACAAATGGGTTCTGTTGAGCAAGCAGTACAGGATACCAAATTATCTGTACAGACATTAATCGACCGTTCTGAATCAATCAGTCAAATTCTAGTAGCAATGAGCGATATCACTAAACAAATCCGCATGCTTTCCCTGAATGCTTCGATTGAAGCCGCTCGTGCAGGCGAACATGGACGCGGATTCGCTGTTGTTGCTCAAGAAGTAGGTAAGCTTGCTGAGCAATCCCGTCACTCTACTTATGAAATCGAAGAAGCGTTAGAATCGATTCGCGAAGAATCTCAAAAATCGACACATTCAATGGATATCGTTAATAACGAAGTCAGATCAGGAACAGAGTTAGTTCAACAAGCAGGCGAAGCTTTCAATCGCTTTGTCGAAATGATGCAAATCGCTAACCAAACTGTTCAATCTGCATCAGCTGCTACTCAAGAAATCTCTGCTGGTTCAGAAGAAGTGAGCGCTTCAGTCGACGAAACTGCCGAAATCACTCACAAATCCCTATCCAACGTCAAAGCCATCGCCAAAAACGCCGAACGTCAATCCGGCGAAATGTTAGCTTATGTAGAGATCATGCGCGAACTCAACAACGAAGCTCTATCTCTACAAAATATCGTGAGCAAATTCAAAATCTAATCCATTTGCCAACCATATACCAAAAAAAACTTATATCCACAAATCCCATCCAGACCAGTATAGCCATCAAGCTATACTGGCCTTTTTTTTCAAATCCACCATCACCCTCATCTTTTCTTTCCCCCTCCACCAAATCCCTATTAACCTCTCTTAATATCCCACCATCTATATCTATATCTATATCCATTCCCTATACTATTTCCCTTTTCATCTTTCTCGCTCACGTTCTTTTCTATTACACCTCCCCACTTCACTCCCCCCACCTATTTTCATCCCCCACTCCCTGTACCACCTTATCTTTTCTGCCCTTCTCCCCCCGGGTTTGAGCATTTTCTCTCCAGCCGATACCCAGCGGAGGGGATCAATTCTTCTGAAAGAGCGAAGCGCTCGCCTTTGTAAAGAAATCCCGACCGCTAAGCGGTTATTCAAAGGGATTCCTTTACAACAGCGACGACAAGAAGAACTGATCCCCGCAGCCTTCTCAGCTCCCAACCCACCCCCCTTTCAATCCCCCTCCCCCTTATATTTTCCTATTGTTTGGTTTACAATAAGAAAGCAGACAATTTACCATACTTTTTGATAAAAATCTGTTAATGATGAGTACAAACGGAGGAAGAATCATGCTTTTTATTGATAATCAGGGAATTCACGATCCAACCATCAATCTGGCAATCGAAGAATTCGTACTTAAACATTTGCCAATGGATGATAGCTACCTGCTTTTTTATATTAATGAACCCTCAATCATTATCGGTAAGCATCAGAACACGATCGAAGAGATTAACGCTGAATATGTAAAAGAAAATCATATTCATGTCGTGCGTCGTCTTTCTGGTGGTGGAGCAGTGTACCATGATCTAGGGAATTTAAGTTTTAGCTTTTTGACCAAAGATGACGGTCAATCGTTCCATAACTTCCGTAAGTTTACTCAACCGGTGGTTGAAGCATTGCACCAATTTGGCGTTAATGCTGAATTGTCTGGACGTAATGATCTTCAAGTCGGTGAACGCAAAATTTCAGGAAATGCACAATTTTCTACACGTGGACGGATGTTCAGCCATGGTACATTGATGTTTGATTCTGAACTGGATAATGTACAATCTGCTCTTAAAGTAAATCCAGAGAAGTTCAAATCCAAAAGTACCAAATCGGTTCGTAGTCGTGTAGCAAATATCACCGAGTTTTTGGAAAAGCCGTTAACGATGGAGCAATTCCGTGACGATATTTTACGCCATATTTTCGGTGTCGAACCTTCCGAAGTGCCTCAATATGTACTGACAGAAGACGATTGGAAAAAAATCCACGAAATCTCTGCCGAACGTTACCGTAACTGGGATTGGAACTATGGTCAATCACCTGAATCCAATATCAAGCATACTCGCAAATTCCCTGTAGGGATTATCGATCTACGTATGGATATCAAAGACGGTCATATTCATGAGATCAAAATCTATGGTGACTTTTTCGGTATAGGCGATGTAGCGGATATTGAAAATAAATTGCGTGGTCAGCGTTATGAAGAAAGTGCAGTACAGACCGCACTTGCTGATACAGATATTAAGCACTATTTTGGTAATATTGAATTAGAGGAATTTGTAGGATTAGTATTTTTGCAAGACTAGAATGAGATAGATAAAAGGAGAGTTACCTACATGTATAAATTAATCGCAATCGATATCGACGATACACTGATCAATGATAATAAAGAAGTAACACCTGCTACACAGACTGCTCTTGAACAAGCTGTAGCCAAAGATGTAGTGGTGACACTCGCTACAGGTCGTGCTTACGCTTCTGCTCAAGCGATCGCTCGTCAAACAGGACTCAATGTACCGATTATTACGTATCAAGGAGCATTGGTTAAAAACTTGATGGATGAAAAAGTATTGTATGAGCGTTATGTACCGATCGAAGCCGCTCGTAAATTATTTGAATATTGCATCGAACACAATTTGCATTTGCAAACCTATATCGATGATAAATTATATGCGCGTGAAGTAAATCAACATTTGATTGATTATGCAACATTGAACGGTACACAGTACCATATCGAACCTGACTTCAACAAATTGATTGAGCAACCTACACCCAAAATGCTGATTATTGATGATCCTGCATTTTTAGATGAATTACAACCTATTTTGCGTGAATTGCTAGGCGACAGTGTTCATATCACCAAGTCCAAACCTCAATTTCTTGAAATTATGCACAAAGAAGGAACCAAAGGGGCTGCACTCACGTTCCTTGCAGATTATTTCAATTGCGATCTAAAAAATGCAATCGCTGTAGGTGATTCTTGGAATGATCATGAAATGTTAGAAGTAGCGGGTCTAGGCGTAGCGATGGGTAATGCGATTCAACCTCTAAAAGATATTGCTGATTACATCTCTGCTAGCAATAATGAAGATGGCGTAAAAGAAGTAATCGAGAAATTTATTTTGAACGCTTAATATATCTTTCATCTGAAAATCGTATGTAACAAACAAGCACCTTGCCAAGGAGTATAGGATCATCTGCATCATTATGTGCTAGATAATCCTATACTCTTCGGAAGGTGCTTTTTTATGCGTTCTGACTCTATTATCTATTTTTCATCTGATCCAATGCTTCTAGATATAACACTTGCAAAAACTTTTTGATACTGACTTTGCTTTTGCCATCGTCTCGCTCTTCATCGATTTCTTTCATTTTGGCACGAATATCTTCAAAGTCGAAATACAGTGGCGCATAATGTTCAAACTTGGGATTACCATAATCGGTTAGCCCTATCGAAGCTAAATGATTCAGCGCTGTTGTCACTGTCCGTCTGATGCGTTGCTCAATCGCTTTGGCTTCTTTATCGACTTCGCGTGGAGTATGCTTGTAACGACTCGCTGCGGCTTCATACAATTGTCGAAGAGGCGGAAATGAACCTGGCTTACCTTGTTGTTCCAAAAGGATCTCCATAATCGCTGTCAAATCACCACATCCTGATTCGCCTACGATCCCTAGATTCATATAAATAGGACGTACCATATCATCGACTGTTCGAGGCTTCACAGATGTAGAAGAAGACGTATGAGGTGATATCTGACTAAGGGTATCCAATTTGGATAAAGATGATTTGAGTTCATTCAAATAATGCTTGATTTCTGTATGCTCACTCACCCGAGACAGTACTGATTCTACTTCTATCCGGTTGATCGGCTTACGAATAAAAAATTCAATCCCGGATTGATAAGCTTCGCCTACCATTTCTTGATTTTCAATCTGCGAGATCATAACGTATTTGCCATGATAGCCCTGACGCTTCAATTGGGTAATCGTTTCTAATCCATCTTGATCCGGCATCAACCAATCGATTAGCACTACATCAGGATGCGTCTCCAAAATAATGCGTGTTCCTTCTTCCCCACCGCGTGCTGTACCAATCACTTCGCCAAGCTGACTTTCTTTGATGATATTTTCAAGCATCGCACGAGTTGCTGGATCATCATCTACAATACAAAAAGATAAAGCCATCTTATTCCCCCTTTTTCAACAATAACGTTGGTAATTTCACTTCAAAGACTGTTTTCCATAGTGATGTATCTGCTTCTTGTAGTTGAATACGTCCTCCTAGCGAAGATACAATATCATGTACATGAGAAAGCCCTATGCCTGTAGCCGCACTTCCACCTTGAGCAAATTTAGTCGTAAATCCAGGTTCAAAAATCAATTCACGTGCTTGTTGCTCTATTCCTTTACCCGAATCATACACAGTTAGTACCGTATCTTGTCCTTGTTCGCATACACTGACCTCAATCGAACCCTTTTCACCCAAAGCTTCGACAGCATTAGATGTCAAATTGTTCAATATCGTGAGCAAAGGAATATATTCAGAAGTACTATAATTCACTTCTAAACGAGCGGTAAATGTTACTTTTTTATCTAACATCGTGGCATATTTACGATTGCCTCGTATTGTATAATCGAGAATTTCGAACAGTGATAATACCGTTTTTGATTGTTGATCAAATAATTTGAGTAAGCCTGCGGCAATACGTTGTGAGTCTTTTTTGACTTCATGTATTTCCTGGGTAATACTCAGTTGTCGTTGACTGTATTCTGTCAGACCTTCTCGCTTCATATCGGCATACAATCGGTAACTACTACTGGTTAGATGCTCTATCGTATCCATCGATTTGCGCAAATAAAATACTTCACCATATAAGCCTGCATTGACAGCTAACATCTGTTCCATTCGCTTTTTCTGTTCACTATGAAGTGCACGAATCTGACTGACAGCGATACTGCTATATAATCCAGTCGTAAAAAATCCACGAATAACAGCGACTAGAAAAATATAGCCCCATGTAGCTGGAATCATAATATCACTACCTGTGAGTCCCCAGCGACAGATCATTTCGACCGTATTGGAGCCAAAGTCGATAAGTGCAGTCACTCCACTTAATAACAGTAGATTCATCTGAGGAAGTCGACTTTGAATAATAAACATTCCGATTGCAAAAGTCATATAGTACAACCCTGCTGAAGTATGCACACGTCCACTTTCTTCGATTGAAAATAAATGAGGTGCCGAAATAAAATCTAACACCATCCGAAATACAACTACAGTCAAAGCAGTAAATACCCCTGTTTTCAAATAAGGCAGACGATTCATCAATAACATTAATAATAGAAAAGCACTACCACCCAGACCAATACGAAACAGATCACCCTGTACCGGATTGATTTTAAATTCCCCAGCTACTGCTGTACCGATTGCTACAGTAAGGATCTGGATTTTTTCATTTTTAAAAAAAGTCGCCATCCGTCCTTCCGCTCCTCTGGAACTGGTTTCTGCTGCGACTTGCTGATTGACTAACGAGTACTTTACCTTTGTCATTAGCTTATAAAAAGTATTTTGAAATTGTTTATATGGTATCATACATTTTCCCTTTCAGGCTGTATACTTTTACAAATTACTTACAAATCTTGATTTCACATACCAAAAACCGGCTTCCCTACGGAAACCGGTGATATAAAGGCACACATAATGATCCATGTTAAGCTGTTTTGGTTTCTAACCGTTTGGAAATTAACGATAGCGCATAATTAATCACAAAATAAATAACAGCGATTAATAATAAGATGGGAATCGGGTAATTTGAATTTTGTCCCATAATAATCTGTGCATTGTGTACCAATTCTGCAAGCGAAATAATAACAGCTAATGACGTATCTTTGAGTAGCGAAATAAACTGACTCACCAATGGTGGAACCATTTTGCGTAGTCCTTGTGGTAACACAATATGCCATAACGTTTGCATTTGCGTAAGCCCTGAAGAACGTGCAGCTTCTACTTGTCCTTTGGGAACTGAAGTTAGACCGGCACGTACAATCTCCGAAATCATCGAAGCTTCAAAAGCAGTTAACGCTACAATCGCTCCAAAGGTGATCGTCATTTTGATACCAATCTCTGGCAAGCCAAACTGTACAAACAAAATAATAAGCAATAATGGCAAATTACGCAAGACTTCTACTATAACCATTAATATTGGTGATAAAATAGGTACTTTAGCGTACCGAATCGTACCGACAATACAGCCGATTACAAAGCTAAGTATAATAGCGATAAAGGCTACAAAAAGTGTTATTTTCAGCCCTTCCATAAGAAAGCGCAAGTTATCCGGTGAATATGCTCCTATGAAATCCATAGATTGCCCTCCTTTGGTTCCTCTGACTCTTACTTTTTATTTCTGTGTTATGAGAAAACGTATCTCAATCGTTATGAATTTTTCGCCCATTTGCGTTCCAATACAGATGCTCCATAACTCATTGGTAAAGTCAGCACAAGATAGAACATCGCTGCAAAAATATAAGTACTGAAGATAACATATGTTTCGCTACTGATTTTGTCTGAAAAATACATCAGATCCAGACCAGCTACGATCGTAAGTACAGAAGAGTTTTTAATCAGATTGATAAATTGATTACTAAGCGGCGGAATAACCAATTTGATCGCTTGTGGCAAAATGACATGAATCATCGTCTGAATATAAGTCATTCCCGCCGAACGAGCTGCTTCAGATTGTCCTTTAGGTACTGATTGAATACCTGCCCGAATCGCTTCTGCTATAAATGCCGACGTATAGACGGTTAAGCCTAATGTACCTGCGGCAAATCCATCTAATTTGACACCGATTGAAGGTAATCCCCAAGAGAAAAACAATACCACGATCAAAATAGGAATATTTCGTATAAATTCAACATAAGCGGTACCGAACCACTGTAATGGCTTTACACCACTAATTCGGAAAATAGCAATAATCGTTCCTAATACAAAGCTACCAATCAATGCCAGTACACTCGCTTTGATCGTATTCAGAAACCCTTCCAAATATAAAGGCAAATAATCGACAAGAATCGAAAAGTCCAACATATATTCTGTACCTCCTTAGCCTGTGTATACATCATCAAACAAAAAGGTAGGCAACGATTGCCTGTTGCCCACCTTCTGTATGTGTTACGAATGATCGCTTCAAGAGATCATGATTTAGGTTGTTGGCTCTTTACCAATCCATTTTTTATAAATTTCATTGTAAGATTTGTCAGCTTTCATATCGGTTAGAGCTTTATTGATCGCTTCAACCAATTTGGTTTCGCCTTTTTTCACAGCGATACCGTAAGGCTCATCTGTAAATGGCTTACCTACTACTTCATAGCCAGGATCTTGCGCAGCCATACCGTACAGAATCGCATCATCTGTTGTTAAAGCATCACCTTTACCTGCTTTGAGTGCGTTGAATGCATCTTGATAATTATCAAATTCCAATACCGTTACACCTGGTACTTTATCTTCAATATTTTTAATCGAAGTTGCACCTTTAGAAGCAAGTACAGTCGTATCTGCAGTTACATCTTCAATTCCTTTGATCGGGCTACCTTTTTTCACTAATAGAGATTGTCCTGCTTGGAAATACACATCCGAGAAGTCTACTTCTTTTTTACGCTCATCTGTAATCGTCATCGTTGCGATAACCATATCAATATCGCCATTGTTAAGCATAGGAATACGTGTTTTGGATGTTACTTCTTTGAACTCTACTTTGCTCGCATCTCCTAAAATACTTTTTGCTAGAGCATGAGCCATATCGATATCGAATCCTTCTACATCACCTGTAGATGGGTTTTTTAGACCGAATAATTTGGTATCATATTTTACACCTACGATTAATTTATCGCGTTCTTTAATTTGATCCAGAAGAGCATTTGAACTTGCTGTGGACGAAGAAGTCGGTTTGCTTACGCTACATGCTCCGAGTACTGTAACAATAGCTACCATACACGCTAACAACATCGCTAATTTTTTAACATTGTATCTTTTTTGATTTTTCATAAGTAAATCCCCTTTTCTATGTGTTATTAGTGAACTATAGAGATTAGATATTAGTGATTTAACAAGCGACTCAAGAACAATTGTGCACGCTCTTCTTTTGGATTAGAGAAGAATTCTTCAGGTGTAGCTTCTTCTACAATTTTGCCTTGATCCATAAAGATCACGCGGTCTGCGACTTCGCGAGCAAATCCCATTTCATGAGTAACGACAACCATAGTCATTCCTTCTCTAGCGAGTGCTTTCATAACATCAAGTACTTCACCGACCATCTCAGGGTCTAATGCAGAAGTCGGTTCATCAAATAACATAATTTCAGGTTTGACAGCAAGACCTCTAGCAATCGCGACACGTTGCTGTTGTCCCCCGGATAATTGAGAAGGGTACGCATTCGCTTTTTCTGCTATACCTACTTTTTCTAAATAATACATAGCTGTCTCTGCCGCTTCTGCTTTGGATACACCTAATGCTTTGATAGGAGCCAGTGTAATATTATCGATTACTTTTTTATGGGGATACAGATTAAAATGTTGGAACACCATCCCAATTTTACGCCGAAGCTTATTGAGATCTGTTTTGCGATCATCTACTCTTACATTGTTGACCGTTAACTGTCCACTACTGGTATCTTCAAGACGATTGATACATCGGAGCATGGTGCTTTTACCAGAACCGGAAGGCCCGAGTACAACAACCACTTCTCCTTGCTTGACATGAAGATTAATTCCAGTCAGCACTTGAAAATCTCCATAGAACTTGTTAACTTCATGGAAGGTAATCATCATATTCCTCCTTAAAATTCCATAAATAGTATATGTTATGTTTCTCTTGTTAGTTATACTTACATTTTATATAATCTTAAGCTACACCTATGTAAAACTACACAATCCTACATTAAATAGTAGTAAATTTCTGTTTTATTCTAAATAATGATCATAAAAATGCAAATAAACCGGTAAACAATCTACCGGTTTATCGTATTTCTCTATATGGTGAATATATTTATTCTTAGTGTTATTCAGATAATAGCGAAGAATAATTGCCTAAATCTACAGTCATGCCTGTGCGAGCGATACTAACACTGGCAGCCAAATTCAAATCTTTACGCAAATCTACTTGATGAGACATATGCGTATAGATCGTTTCAGAAGGAACCACTTCATCTATAAGTTCAGCCGCTTCATACATATCATAGACAGAACGAGTATGATATTCTGCTTCTTCACGAACAAAGCTTGTTCCTAAAATCAATAAATCTAACATATGCATCGGTTTTTTCTGTTCTTCATCAAGTCCAATAGCATCCGAGCAATATACCCAGGCAAACTCATTTTTTTCAAACCGATACGCATAAGAGTATCCGTTATGTCCATGATGTACTTTCCATGGAGTAATACTCCAACCATTCAATTCCATTCCTTGATCATTCGCTATCAATTCAATATAACTACTAATCCATGGAAATTGCTTACCGATCGCATCCAATACTTCTTGTGGAGCAAATAAGCGACCTTTTAATTGTTGCCAGCGACAAGCATCCGCCCATTCTGGCAAACCTCCAATATGATCAAAGTGTGCATGAGTCACAATAACGTCTGTAATATCTGCACGACGATTGATCATTTCCATCTGTGTTCGCCAATCAGGTCCACAATCTAATAAAAAGTCTCCTTCAATACCTTCTACCAGTACAGAAGATCGTAACCTTCGGTTCGTTCCACCACTACGTGCTTCTTCACATACTTCACACTCACAATATACTCTTGGCACGCCCATTGCATCGCCTGTTCCTAAAAATGTTAATCGATCTACTCGTCCGTTCATGTTTATATTCTCTCCTTGAGCGTTGCCATCTAGTATCATTTATTATATCATTTTCTTGTATCTTTCGACATATGAATCGTGACCTTTGGCTTAGTTAAAAAGGTAAGGTATTTAGGTCTTGTTCTGCTTTTACCCACAAAAAAACTTCTTTAAGCGTGAAATGAGCTTCACGTAAAGAAGTTTTTTAATTTTATGCCCAATAACATCTATTTATGTTATTTTATATCCCAGCTAGCACCTGATACCATATTCCACGACTAGAATATAGATTTTTGCGTACTTCACTCCATCCACCCAAATAGTTAATATTAAACAGTCCTTTTGGTGTAGGATACTCACTTACGTGTTTTGCCATCACTTGTTCGTTCACAGGACGGAACCCATGCTTTGCAAATATTTCTTGGGCTTCTGGTGTCCACAAATAAGCAAGAAATGCTTCAGCCACTTTACGTGTTCCATGTTCATCGACATATTTATCGACAACTGCGGCTGGATTTTCGATCAGAATAGTATCGTCAGGTATAACCACTTCGTATTTAGCTCCTTGCGCCATTCGTGCAAGCAATTCATTTTCATACGTTACAATCACATCGCCTACACCATATTCAAATGCCGCCATAGAAGCACGTCCGCTTTTGTCCAATGACTCCACATTTTGATGCACTGCTTGTAGAAAAGCTTTTGCCGCCGCAGGATCTTTTTGACCTTCATCTCGTTCAGATTGCTTGAGACCTGCACCATAGATCGCATTAATATCCCACTGCGCACCACCGGATGTTTTGGGATTAGGGTATAACACTTTTACCCCTGGCTTGGTGAGATCATTAAAGTTATGAATACCGAGAGGATTGCCTTCACGTGTACCTAATACAACGATAGAACGTGTAATCATTGCTTTATGCGGTTCATCTCTCCATGTATCTTTGACCAGTCCAGCTTTTACTAATTTATCAATATCACCTTCTAGTGATAACAAAGTAACATCAGCTTCAAATCCACCTGCAATTGCTCTAGCTTGCGTACCTGAAGCTTCATACGATTCTTGAAATTTTACATTTTGCCCTGTTTTGGCTTTCCATTCTGCTTGAAACTTGGGTAAAATTTCGCCTACAGCATCTTTGGCGACACTGTATGCACCAATCACTAAAGTAATATCTTTGCCATCATTGGACACAGCACTAGCAGAAGCAGTAGCGTCTGTTTCTGTTTGATGACTACAAGCTGACAAGACTACACTCATGATAAGTAGTAAAGCCAGCACTAAACGACTACGGATCATAGACATTCTCAAGCGATTGTTCTTCAAGCCCAATCCCTTCCTTTCCCGCGTTCACAGACCATACTCAGCTTACTTTTGCTGTTAAATAAACATCGATAACGTATCATTTTTCAGGCGGTTTTCAGCAATCCAACTTTCTTGATCATTAAATAGATATGCCCGGTGCACCATCACATGTACAGATTGTCCGATTTCTAATGTTTCCTTTTCCAGTGAACGATAGGTGATCAATGAATTCTGACCCACCTGTACTTCAACCAACCACTGACTGCCCCGGAAATGAAGATGTTTTACTGTACCTTTCTCGGTAGCAGATAATAATGGAAATTCACTGGCATGACCTACTTCAATATATTCAGGGCGAATCAATGCATGAATACCCGGATGAGACTGCTCATGATCGAATCCTTTTAACAGCGATACTTCATCTACAATTGTTGATTCTCCAATAAAGGAAGCAACAAAAGGAGTCGAAGGTTGTTTGTAAATATCCCACGGTGTTCCTTTTTGCTCTAATCGTCCACCATTAATAATCATAATCTCATCAGCTACTTCAATCGCTTCATCTTGATCATGAGTCACAAAGATCGATGTAATACCGACACGTTCAATCAATTCACGAAGCCATGTACGTAATTCTTGCCGAATCTTAGCATCGATCGCAGCAAATGGCTCATCTAGCAATAACAATTGCGGTTCAGGCGCAAGAGCACGCGCAAAAGCTACCCGTTGTCGTTGTCCGCCTGATAACTGATGCGGATAACGATGTTCAAATCCTGCTAATCCTGTGAGTTCTACTAATTCCTGTACACGTTCTTTAATCGCAGACTTTTTCATTTTTTTTACGGTTAGACCAAAAGCGATATTATCGAATACGGTCATATGTTTGAACAACGCATAGTTTTGAAAAACAAAGCCGATCTCGCGTTCTTGTGGAGGTAGTTGATTGACTTTTTGTCCATGAAAAATAATATCGCCACTATCCGGTGATTCTAGTCCAGCTAACATACGCAAAATAGATGTTTTTCCTCCACCACTTGGACCTAATAATCCGATCAGATGACCTTTTTGTACATTGAAGCTAACGTCTTGTACAGCGTGAAATTGTCCAAAATGTTTATCAAGGTTACGAACTTCCAGATGCATACTCAGTGCACTCCCTTTCTCTTCTTGGCGCGTTCCATTAACAATAATAATCCTACAGAAAATACAGCCAACACCAGAGCAACTCCATTAGCAGCAGTGACATTGAAGTTCTCCATATCTTGATACACCAGCGTGGTTGCTGTTTGTGTTTTGTTAATAATATTGCCTGACACTACCAATACTGCTCCAAATTCGCCCAAAGAGCGTGCAACTGTCAAAATCGTACCGTAAATCACAGCCCAGCGAATCGAAGGCCAGGTGACTTTCCAAAACGTTGTCCAACTATACGCGCCTAATGTAGAAGCCGCTTCTTCTTGATCATTCCCTAACTCTTGTAGTACAGGCATAACTTCACGCACCATTAATGGAAATGTAACAAATAGTGTCGCAATAACCATCCCTGGAAAAGCATAAACCACTTTAAATCCAATCTGTTCAAAAAATGTACCAATCACTGTATCTGGCCCTAGCAATAACACAATCATTAATCCGCCGATTACTGGTGAAACTGCATAAGGTAGATCGACAATACTGTTGAACAGTTGTCTTACTCTACGGCTTAGCCATGTTCCCCGTACCAGATAAATGCCCATCATAATCCCAAAGATTCCATTTAAAATAGTCACTACAATAACGATAAGCCCTGTCATCATCAGTGCATGTCTTGCTTCGGGACGACTTAATGCATCAATAAATCCACTGGTTCCTTTATCAAAAGCTCCTGTTGCCAGTACAGCCAAAGGAATCAAAATCAATATGCTAAAAACGATCCATGTGAGCGGAATCCAATATTTTCTCATTAGCGTGCTCTCCTTGTCTGTACTGCATTAATCAGCCAAAGAATAAGAAACGATAATGTTAATAAAATAACCGATACAGCAGCGGCTCCTGCTTCATTATCACTTTCTACTTCACCAAAAATATATACGGAAGCAGTAAGTGTACGTCCTGGAATATTACCAGCTACCAGAACGACAGCTCCAAATTCAGCCAATGCTCTTGAAAAAGCCAGCATAGCTCCACTTACAATACCCGGTGTCATCGATGGTAAGATCACTCGAAAAAAAGTATCTCGTTTGGAAGCTCCTAGTGTATAAGCCGCTTCTTCAGCCGAATGATCGATTTCTTCCAATAATGGCTGTATCGCCCGAATCACAAATGGAAAGGTCACAAATACCATCGCAATAATAATCGCCGGCTGATGAAATACGAACTGAAAGCCTAGCGTATCTGCTAATTTGCCCATCCAACTGTTCGGCCCTAATAAAACGAGAATCATCAATCCGCCTACAGCAGTCGGTAAAGCAAAAGGCAAATCTACAATACTATTTAATAAAGACTTCCCTGCAAAATCATAACGTACCAACACCCATGCAGACATCGTACCGATCAACACATTAATAAGCGTAGCAATCAGCGCTAATTTTAAGGTTAATAGAACAGCTTTCCATGCGATAGGATCACTGATATTCTGTACAAATGCTGCCCAACCTTCTGAAAATGAGTTTACATACACTCCTACAATCGGTAGTACAATCAATAGTAGAAAATACAATAATACGGTAGAGCGAAATCCCCAAGTCCATCCTTTATGACGCAGCAATGTACTATTCACGATATGACTCCTTTGCTTTAACCTTTATTTCCTATTAGTATACTCGGCTTTAAATCTTAGCAATACTTTAGCAAATTGTTATACCTACCGTCAATTAAAAGAGTACTTTTTGTCAAAATGGTTAATAGTGTTAAATGTATTGATATGATAAGCATTTCGTGCAAAATGGGTAATACAGAAGTAGATAGTCACTTATTTTGCGATCTGATTTCAGATCAATTTTCGCAATATTTTGTCTATATATGTAAAATAATAATCGTTGAATATCCAATTTGAAAAAAAGCAGAGAAAGAAGGAATAATGATGCTGTATACATTGCCCATTTCAACGAGTAAACGTGATGCAATGAGAGATATTACGCGTGATGTGTCTTCTTTAATTACGCAAAGCGGAGTACAAGAAGGTATTGTCGTGATCTATTGTCCACATACAACCGCAGGTATAGCGATCAATGAAAATGCTGACCCTGATGTAAAGCATGATGTGATTATGCGGTTGGATGAAGTCTATCCATGGGAACATCCTAAATACCGTCATATGGAAGGCAACACAGCTTCCCATCTAAAATCAATTACGACCGGCCCTTCACAGACCGTTATTATTCAAGAAGGTCGTATGTTACTTGGACGCTGGCAAGGAATTTACTTCTGTGAATTCGATGGTCCTCGCAAGCGTGAATATATGGTCAAAATTATAGCAGGTTAATACAAAAGGCGATCTATCCATATATATATTGTGGATAAATCGCCTTTTGGCATGATACATTGTTACCCCGTCATGTGTGTAGTGTCTATAGCGATACATGAATTTACTATAGGGGATTACCGTTTTGACAAGGGAAAGTCTTAAAGTATGCAGATATAATCCCGCTTGCTTTGAATCAGTGACCTGATTCTTATTTGTATAAGCAATCATTGTATTGTCCCTTCACAGTACACGACATAATGTCTTGACATGGGCAATAACAGCCGGCTTAATTTCATCATATCCAACACGATCTTGAATATAATACGAAATAAAACCATGAATCGATAAAAATAAACTCAATGGCACAGTATTCATTGCTTCAGCCGTATGATTGGATGTGTTCATAGATTGACGGATAATAGAAGCAAATAAATCAAAACATCGTGCTTGTTCTGCACGACAATAACTTAACAGCTCTTCATCTCGTGTCATAAACATAATTTCATACTGATGCGCATTATCCAGCCCGAACCGAATAAATTCGATCAACAAAAGCTCTACTTTGCTCCATTCCCCATGTTCAGGTTTGTCTTTGACTTCTCTAAATAACACACATAGATGATCAAAATCTTCCATCACAATCGCATAAAACAATTCTGCTTTTTCTTTAAAATGATAGTACAACGAACCATGACTATACCCCAAATGTTGACCAATACTACGCATTGAAATTGCCCGATATCCTTTGGTGACGAACAGATGTCTGGCAGCTTCGAGAATTCTTTCTCTGGATAATTCTTGTTCTACCGCTCTTCGTGCCATGATTACGATTCTCCTTCAAGCATTTTGCATAGTCTGATTCAAAATGCAGCTTCGATAAAGTAACGCTGTTCACCTTCAGTGATCACAGATTGTCCCTGCGTAATATCAGTGATCCATGCTTTGAATGCTTCGGCTTCACTTGCAACAGGTAAGCAATTCATAATCACTTTATCGGTAAAATCAGTCTCGGCTGTGCGAATACCGCGATTTCGCAATTCATTTTCTACTTTGCCGAGCCAGGTGTAATCCAATTCTACTGCAACTTCTTGATGAAGTATACGAGTAATTGCTTCCCCTGCTTCAATCGCCGCTACAGCGCCGTCTGTATACGCACGAATCAATCCACCTGCGCCTAACATAATCCCTCCAAAATAACGAGTGACTACAATCGCTACATCTTGAAGTTGCTGATTTTTGATCACCTCCAAAATCGGCTTGCCTGCTGTACCGCTTGGTTCTCCATCATCTGATTGACGTTGTATTTCTGCACGCGAACCAATCAAGTAAGCAGAACAATTATGAGTTGCATTCCAGTGTTGCTTTTTAATTCGTTCTATAAAAGCAATCGCTTCTTCTTCATTTTGTACAGGCATCACATGCCCTAGAAAACGAGATTTTTTGATCACGATTTCTTTGACACCTTCTTGCTTTACTGTACGATACCGTTCAGGCTTATCCATTTTAATCCCCACTTTATTCATTAGACACTGTACTATTCTGCTATGATGCTGGATGTATGTAACGCAGAATAGCGCTTGTGTTTCCAAAGATATAATACACTATATTTAAGTATCAAGAAAGCAGTTCCCTGACATCACTGTCAAAGAACTGCTTTCTCGTATTGATTTATTCTATTTTAACTTAAAGTGACTTATTCGGAAAGTCTTGCTTCAAGTTCTGCTTTTTGTTTTTCAAATCCTGGTTTACCTAGCAATGCAAACATATTCTTTTTGTAAGCTTCTACGCCTTCTTGGTCAAATGGATTTACACCTGACAAGTAACCGCTGATTCCGCAAGCTTTTTCAAAGAAATACACAAGGTATCCGAAAGAATACGGTGTTTGATCTTCGATATTTACAATCAAGTTAGGTACTTGACCATCAGTATGAGCAAGCAATGTACCCTGGAATGCTTTTTTGTTTACAAAATCAAGTGTTTTGCCTGTTAAGAAGTTCAAGCCATCCAAGTCATCTGGATCAGATTCGATCGTAATATGACTAGCTACATTTTCAACTTGTACTACTGTTTCGAAAATGTTACGGCTACCGTCTTGGATAAATTGACCCATAGAGTGCAAGTCTGTTGAGAAATCTACAGCTGCTGGGAAGATACCTTTGAAGTCTTTACCTTCACTTTCGCCGAATAGTTGTTTCCACCATTCAGATACAAAGTGTAACGAAGGCTCATAGTTAACTAGAATTTCGATCGCTTTACCTTTACGGTATAAAGCATTACGCACTGCCGCATATTGGTAGCTTTCATTTTCAGCAACATTAGGATTGCTGTATTCTTTCGCTGCGTCTGCTGCACCTTGCATCATTTCTTCAATATTGATACCTGCTGTAGCGATAGGCAACAATCCTACAGGAGTCAATACAGAGTAACGTCCACCAACATCATCAGGAATCACGAATGTTTCGTAACCTTCTGCATCAGCCAATGTTTTCAAAGCGCCTTTTGCACGGTCAGTTGTTGCATAGATGCGTTTTTTCGCTTCTTCTTTACCATATTTTTTCTCGAGTTCTGCGCGGAAAATACGGAAAGCAATCGCTGGCTCTGTTGTTGTACCTGATTTGGAGATAACATTCACAGAGAAATCTTTACCTTCAATATTTTCAAGCAATTGGTTTACATACGTAGAACTGATGTTGTTACCAGCGAAATAAATTTCAGGCGTTTTGCGTTTGTCTTTAGGTAGTGTGTTATAGAACGAATGAGTTAACATTTCGATCGCTGCACGAGCACCTAAGTACGAACCACCAATACCGATAACGATCAATACTTCGGAATCGCTTTGAATTTTTGCTGCTGCTTTTTGAATGCGAGCAAATTCTTCTTTATCGTAAGCTGTAGGCAAATCAATCCATCCTAAGAAATCAGAACCTGCGCCTGTGCCGTTATGCAATTGTTCGTGAGCCAAACGAATCGGCTCTGCAAAATAATCCACTTCGTGTTGAGCGACAAAAGAAAGAGCGTTACTGTAATCAAATTTAACTGTTTTAGCCATAATATTGTTACCCTCCCAAAATAAATTATGATACGGTCCCATACCCAATGTGCTAGTGAACATGCTACACTAAATGGATAAGTATAGATGTTCTAACTCACTTACGATATGGAGGAAATCAAGCTATGAAAAAAATCGGATTTATTGGCCTTGGCACGATGGGTCTACCTATGGCAGCCAACTTGCTCAAAGCAGGTTATACCTTAACTGTATACAATCGTACAGCATCCAAAGCAGAATCTCTAGTTCAACAAGGAGCCCATCAAGTACATACTCCGCGTGAAGCTGCTACAGATCAAGATATGGTGATCACGATCATTAGTGATGATGCTTCGATTGTTGATGTGTACGAAGGTGAAGATGGTATTTTAAATGCTGTCCAAAACGGATTAACGGTTATGGATTGCAGTACCATTTCTCCATCACTTGTCAAACAACTAGCTACTTCGATTACAGACAAAGGCGGTCAATTTCTAGATGCTCCTGTAACCGGTAGTGAGCCTGCTGCTATTGATGGAACACTTGTATTTATGGTTGGCGGTGACCCACACGTTATTGATGCTCATCAAGATGTATTTGAGACACTAGGTCGCAAAGTCATTCCAATGGGTGCTAACGGTAGCGGTGCAACTGCCAAACTTGCTCATAATACGATCGTAGGTATTCATACGGTTGCTCTTGCGGAAGCTTTTGCTGTAGCAGCCAAAGGCGGGATCGATCCATCGGCATTTTATGAACTGGTACGTATGGGCGCAGCCGGCAGTCGCACAGCTGAACTTAAAGGTCAAAAAATTATCGATGGTGATTACACCAACCAATTTTCATTAGCATTAATGCTCAAAGACCTCAAACTTGCGTCTGTGCTTAACGATACCAACGGTGTACCTTCGCCTATGCTAAATCTGGCAAAAAGTATGTTCCAGATCGGTCAAACCAAAGGATATGGTGATGACGATCTTTCTGTTATCGCTAAATGTTATGAAGAATGGATCGGTCAAACGATCAACGGCAAAGAGCTGTAATCCTATATCCATAGTACAGTATAACGGTATTTCATTGTCTTTCGCATGATGTATCGCACAGGTGATGGATCACTTGATTACGCATGAAAAGGGTAAGTTCTCAGTATAATCTATACTGATGAGCTTGCCTTTTTTGCGATCTACTTTTTGTGCTGACTATATTGCTATTAAGCATAAGAGCAACAATAATCAGTAACCACAGCAATCTCAAGTTTGAACTTGGTATGAGCAGGCACTTCAAATGTTGCCTGTCCTTTAATATCTAACCATTCTTCGGTATCTGGTAACAGGACACGAAGTTCACCGGACAGAATTTCCATCGTTTCGTGTTGATCTGTTCCAAATTCATAAGAGCCCGGTAACATAATCCCTAACGTAATTTTGCTACCATCTGGCAAAATCACAGCACGACTTGTTACTTTGCCTTCATAATAAATATTAGCTTCTTTGATTACTGTAACCTGTTCTAATTGCGTCATAAATTCAGACCGCTCCCCTGCTCATCATTTGAAATACAGACCTAGAAATAGTTATAAAAAGGTGCAGAAATGGCGCTTTGCCAACTTCTGCACCTTTAACAGTACTTTATAATTATTTAGACAATAAACCTTTAACATGTTGAACAACGTTCTCAACAGTAAAGCCATATTCAGCCATTACGCGATCTCCTGGAGCAGAAGCACCGAAAGTTGTAATTCCGATAATTCCACCTTTGTCACCAGTATAACGTTCCCAACCGAAAGTTTGAGCCATTTCGATCGCAAGACGTGGTTTAACATCAGGCAACAATACAGAATCTTTGTAAGCTTGGTCTTGTTGTTCGAACAATTCCCAGCTTGGCATACTGATAACACGTACTTCGATACCTTCAGATGCTAGTGCTTCTTGAGCACGAACAGCCAATTGTACTTCAGAACCTGTTGCAATCAATTGTGCTACTGGTTGTCCCGCTTTAGCATCAGATACCACATAAGCACCTTTTTTGATGTTTTGACGAGAATGTTCTACAGTACCTGGCAAGATCGGCAAGTTTTGACGAGTCAATACAAGCGCGATAGGCCCTTTTTGGTTTTCCATAGCATGAGCCCAAGCAGCAGAAGTTTCGTTACCATCAGCTGGACGAATCACTGTCAAACCTGGAATGATGCGTAGAGAAGCCAATTGCTCGATCGGTTCGTGGGTAGGACCATCTTCACCAACAGCAATACTATCATGAGTCAATACATACGTTACAGGCAAGCCCATAAGAGCAGCCAAACGTACAGCAGGACGCAAGTAATCTGTAAATACGAAGAATGTACCACCAAAGATTTTAACGCCTGTATGAAGAGCAATACCGTTCATTGCCGCAGCCATACCGAATTCACGTACTCCGTAATAGATGTTACGACCAGCATAACTTTGAGGAGTAAAGCTGTCTAGACCATTTAGGTGAGTCATTGTTGAACTCTCAAGGTCAGCAGAACCGCCTGCTAATTGAGGAACACCATTGATTAGACCATTCAAAGCATTACCAGAAGCTACACGAGTAGAAACTGCTTTGTCTTCTGTAGTGTAATGAGGAAGTTCTTTGTCCCATCCTTCGCTTAATTCGCCAGCGATAACTGTTTCGAATTGAGCAGCTAATTCAGGGTTTGCTTTTTTGTACTCAGCAAATTTCTCATTCCATGCATTGTTCGCTTCTACACCACGCTCTTTTACCTTAGCGAAATATTCACGAACTTCGTCTGGTACGTAGAAATCTTCTTCGTATGTCCACTCGTAAGCTGCTTTAGTCAATTTCGCTTCAGCAGAACCTAGTGGAGAACCGTGAGTACCACCGTGACCGCCGATACCTTGTTTGTTCGGGCTACCGTAACCGATCACTGTTTTTACTTCGATCAATGTTGGACGAGAAAGATCAGCTTTTGCTTCTTCCAAAGCAGCCGCAAGTGCAGGAAGATCGTTACCATCTTCTACACGAATCACTTGCCATCCATAAGCTTTATAACGGTCTTCTACATTCTCAGAGAAAGAAAGACCTGCTTTACCATCCAATGTAATATCATTGGAATCGTACATCATGATCAATTTACCTAATTTCATATGACCAGCCATAGAAGCTGCTTCACTAGAAACGCCTTCCATCATATCGCCATCACCACAGATAGCGTATGTGAAGTGATCAACAACATTGAAGTTGCCTTTGTTGTAAGTCGCTGCCAAATGAGCTTCAGCAATCGCCATACCTACAGCCATACCTACACCTTGACCTAGAGGTCCAGTTGTAGCATCAACACCAACAGTATGACCAAACTCAGGGTGACCTGGAGTTTTACTGCCCCATTGACGGAACTGCTTGATTTCGTCCATTTCCAAGCCATAGCCTGAAAGGTGTAGCAAGCTGTACAATAGCATAGAACCATGTCCAGCAGAAAGTACAAAACGGTCACGGTTGATCCAAGTAGGATTAGCCGGGTTATGTGTCATTGTTTTAGCAAATAATTGGTAGCCCATTGGTGCAGAACCCATCGGCATACCAGGATGTCCGGAATTAGCTTTCTCGATAGCATCGATAGAAAGCGTACGGATTGTTGAAATCGCCAGATTGTCCACGTTGGAGTTCTCTGATTTACTTATACTTTGTTCTTGCTCTTGTTTCTTGTCAGTCATGTTAATCCTCCTCATTCTTCTTGGTAAAGCGAGGTGCTTGAGATTCTATTTCATCTGAATATCAGATCTTAGCAAAGTCGCAAATGAAATAAATCCTCTTGAGTCTTTCAATTTGACTTATTAGCCTTCAACCATTGTAACACTTGTTTGAGAAGTTTGCCAGAACGTTATTTAACTTCATCCTTATTTATACCCAAACTGGCTATAACGAAAAGGAAGTTATGCATTTAGTTTTAGAAAAACACGTTTTATTTTATCGTATTTCGTCTGTTATTCCGGCTAGTCTGTTGTTATAGCTGTTAGTAACTATTGTGTGTTATTAACTATTTTCTGTTAGGAACTATTTTTGCTAGTGGTAATAACATACGGATAAGCGATCGCTCAACATAATGTACGTTGCAAAGTACGTTGCAAAAATTATTATTCATTTTATGACATTCAGTCGCGTTGTTAATTTTAAGCGCTAAAGAAATGAGGTTTTCATGATAAAGCAGAATCGGATATGGGTCGTCGAGTTTACGTATGCATTGTTGTTGGGCTTGATTAGCGGGTTTATTTTGGGCTTCTTTTTGAAATGGATTCAATATGCAACTGGTTCATTGGTTTATACACTTTTATTGAATATCGATTTTGTTCCTTTTTTACCGGAACGTTTGCCTGAACCGATTGAATTTGCTTTACATCTTGTGGTGGCGATCATTATTGCCTGGATCTACAGTATATGGATTCGAATTTCTCCGCATCCGTGGAAGTACGGTCTATATATTGGTATTGCCTCTTCTTTTTTATTTATTCCGTTAACATTGATGTCTGATCGAGTGCCAGACATTACCGATATAGTTGCTTACGGGTACTGGTTAGCAGGTCATTTGTTATACGGATTGTCTTTAGGATTACTTGGAACAATATTATTAATACGCCGAAATAGAGCCGAAATAGAAAAGAACAATAAGCTTTAATTCCAGATTTTCTTTTGTGCAGATTAGTGAATACTATGTAGATCATTCCCACTATTTTTTATGTAATTTGATGTAGCAGGATTACATTTATAAATTTTCTTTGGATAGAGCTGTATCTATATTCTCTTTAGCATACTTGATCTGTATTAACACAACATTAACGTAGTAATAAAAAAAGCACGAATGATTTTCTGCTAAATAACAGCAAAAGATCATTCGTGCTTTTTACATATTTATAATACAGCTTGTCATATACTGCTATCGATTGAATAAAAAGCGATTATGATGACAAAGGATTAATTAAAAACGACTGTTTTGTTTTGATGTACCAGTACACGATCTTCTGCGTGCCATTGCACTGCACGTGCTAATACTACACGTTCAATCGTACGACCAATACGCTTCAATTCATTTACATTGTCGCTATGACTTACACGTTGTACATCCTGCTCAATAATCGGGCCACCATCAAGCTCTTCTGTTACATAGTGAGCTGTTGCACCAATAATTTTAACACCACGATCATACGCTTGCGCATAAGGCTTACCACCTACAAATGCAGGCAAGAACGAATGGTGAATATTGATAATCCGATTACGGAAATGCTCAATAAATAACGGCGAAATAATTTGCATATAACGAGCAAGTACAATCAGATCAATATCTGAACCGATCACTTCTAATTGCTTTTGCTCTGCTTCTTTTTTCGTATCCGCAGTCACTGGAATATGATGGAAAGGAATACCAAATGATTCTACATAGCTACGCATATCATTATGGTTACTGATCACCATTGCAATATCTGCATCCAGATCACCTGCTTGCCAGTGCCATAACAATTCCACCAGACAATGATCTTCTTTGGATACAAAAATCGCTAGTCTTTTTTTGCGACTCACCTGATTAATCGTCCATTCCATTTTGAACTGATCTCCTACTGCTTGAAAATCACTTTCTAGCGCAGGTAGATTTTTACTTAATTCAGGTAGATCAAATTCGACACGCATAAAGAACATACCGCCTGCTGGATTCATCGTATATTGATCAGATTGAACAATATTCGCTCCATGTTCAAATAAAAAGCGTGATACAGTAGCTACGATTCCAGGGCCATCCGGGCAAGAAATCAGCATACGGGCGCGATTTTCTTGTTGTTCTTCTCTTGCAGTTTGATTTCGTTTTACATGTACTTCCATTGAATCTTCGTTCCCCCTTCAAATATCTTATATTACAATCTATGTCATGATGCTAAGAAAGTAAATATATTTATTCAAATTTATTAATATTCATTCAAAAAAATGTGTTTACTTATCCTGATATGATTAGCTATTCATAGACATTGGGTGCAATTAAAGAATACTTTTCCCTGCAAAGTAAGCAGTTAAACGGTGATTCAATGCTTCTTCACTCAACTCGGTAAATAATCCTTCAGCAATCACCATATCGTATAGACGTTCCATCGGTTCACGAGGGTCTGCTTTACGCGCTTTAGCATCGCTTTTCAGCATATCCCATGTTTCCAAAATATATGGACGTGCTTCAATCTGTTGCCCTTCAAAGAAATGATGTAATTTTTCTACATCTTCCAAGAAACCTGCTCCAAAGCGACCAGTTAGATCACCACGTAGCAAAGCAATTTCAGCTTCGTACATCGGACGCTGTGTTTTCGCATCTTTACCGATCCACGGCGTTTCCAAAATAAACGGACGACCTTTCAACTGATCATGATGCACAACACGACTAAGTGCTTCATAACCGATCCAACCCGAACCTAGTGTAGTATGACGGTCTTTGCCTGCGCCTGTTGGATTTTTACTATCGTTCACATGGACAACAGTAAGTCGATCCAATCCGATAAGACGATCAAATTTCTCCAAGACTCCGTCCAAATCATTAACAAGATCATAACCGGCATCATGGGTATGACATGTATCAAAACAAATCGTTAAGCGCTCATTATGAGGAACCATATCAATAATCTGCGCAATTTCTTCAAAGCTACGTCCTACTTCTGTTCCTTTGCCAGCCATTGTCTCCAACGCGATATTTACATCCGTTTCGGATACACCGGATAATACTTTTTCCAGACCTTCTGCAATACGTTTAATACCAAATTCAGCATCCATATCTGTAAAAGCACCTGGATGAAGCACGATATTACGCACCCCGATTTGATGAGTACGACGAATTTCTTCTTGTAAAAAATCAACTGCCAATTCGTAGATATTTTCTTTGTAAGAACCTAAATTAATGATATAAGGTGCATGCACAACGATTTCTTCTACACCCATCGTTTGCATTTTTTGTTTGCCTTCTTCAATAAATAACGTATCTATAGGTTTACGGCGCGTATTTTGCGGCGCTCCGGTATATATCATAAATGAGCTTGAGCCATATGTATCTGCCTCATTCGCTGCACTGAGTAACCCTTTACTGGAAAGTGATACATGGGAACCGATCTTTAACATAGTGTATTTCCTCCTTATTGTTCCGCTATTCGCGAATCTCACCTATTTTAACGTGAATACCAAAATAAATCTAGAAATAGCTGTGCTTTTCATCTTAAATTCATCGTCTGTTGATCAGATCACCTGTAGCAATTATGGGTAATCATTGAATAGAAGAATAATTAATGCTTAACATCAGTGGAATAAGATTAATCTATCTTATACATGGATAACTATATTGATTATATGACTGGATTCATAGATTGAATGTACTAATGTATTTTCAATAAAGATTATATAGAAAAAGAATGTATAGAATCGGATAAACATAATAAATATTGTTGATGTAAACAGACTCTACTATAGGCGTCACGAACAGGACATAGTGAACTCACTTTAGATTAAATAGGAGGATTTATATGAATATTGTTGTGTGTGGTGGTACAGGTTTAGTAGGTAGTCATTTGGTTCCATTTTGGCTTCAAGAAAATCATGATCTGACTGTAGTGACTCGTAAGCTTCCAGATACATCCAAATCTAATCCAGCAGTAAACTATATCACCTGGAACGATATGGAACAAAATCCTACTCAATTAGAAGGGGCAGACGTGATCGTTAATCTTTCGGGAGAGACGCTAAATCAAAGATGGACAACCAAAACCAAACTTGAATTAGTAGAATCAAGAATGAGAACGGTTAATATCGTTTCCAAAGCGATCGAGGCATTAAAGAAAAAGCCTGAAGTCGTTGTTCAAGCAAGTGCTATGGCAATTTACGGTACTTCAGATACGGAAACATTTGATGAAAATAGCCCTAAAAGAACGATGAATTTTCCTTCTAGCCTTGCAGAACAATGGGAAGCAGTAGCGGATAGTATCAAAGGTGTCCGTCTAATCAAGCTGAGAGTTAGTATTGTACTCGACAAACATAAAGGTGCATACCCGATGATGAGACTCCCTTATATCCTTATGGCTGGGGGTAAATTAGGATCAGGAAAGCAGTGGAACTCATGGATTCATATTGATGATATGGTGAGATTGATCGACTTTTGTGTTAAAAACAAAGCGATTGAAGGCCCGATCAATGCGTCTTCTCCTAATCCTGTACGTTATGCGGATCTGGGAAAAACGATAGCTAAAGTTACGCATCGTCCACACTGGTTCCATGTTCCAAGTATTGCGCTCAAACCAACATTAGGAGAAATGTCAGATATTTTACTAGATGGACAACGTGTTATCCCGAAAAAAGCAATGGATCATGGATTTACGTTTCTTTTCCCTGAGATATATGGAGCTTTAGAACATATCGAAAAAACGCAATAATTTAGAGATATTTAGAGATATGATGTAATGCGGTATCTTCTAATTATCAACTCTATAATCATACATGTAAAATAATAGACTGTTTGCTTATACTTATTATTTGTACAGGTTGGAAAAAAGAATAAAGGCGATTTCTTTAATATACTCTAAAGAAATCGCTTTTTTGCTGTAGTGTCTTACGTCTTTGCTGTAGTATCTTACTGCCTGACTCTTTTGCTATAGTATCTTAATTATTTAGCTTTTATCATTTATTAATCACAATGATAGTACATAGCTTTAAAATTATATCAACCTAACCGCAACGTATATACTGCTTGCGCAATAGTAAAAGTATCACCTTCATGTAAAAGATACTCTTTGTACGGTACGATTGGTTCTCCTTTAAGAATAGTTCCATTACGCGAACTTAAATCTTTGATCGTAATTTGTTGGTCACTAATTTCCAATTCTACATGATTACGTGAAGTGCCAGTCGATTTTTCCAAATAATGAACACCTTCTGCAGCTCTACCAATAATAAAGCTTCCTCGTGTTAAGCGGATAGGCTCCATCTGCATCGTTCCATTTTCTCTACGTTCTAAATATCCTGTAAAGGGTTGAACTCCCGAATGACTATAAGCCTGATCATTAGAAGCATCTTGTCCTAACAATACAGTTGCCATATGAGGAGAAAGCATCTCTGTACTATGATGAGATGATTGTTGTGAATAATTGTCTTCATGATAATTAGGTATAGATGAAGCCTGTGCTGAACGACCAAACTCTATAGGTGAACCTGTAGTAGAATAGGAGCCTGACTGTTGTTCATTTCTATTCATCATCGCATTTTGACTACGAATCGATAATTGTTCTGGTGTATCCGAACCAAAAATAGCAGCAATATTCTCATCCCGCCAGCGCAGCGGATCAGGTGCCGGTGTGGAAGGTATCGTTGCTGAAGCTAGCCCTCCTCCGCCTGCTAACACAGGATCTGCTTGCCAGCGCCAACTTTCGTTTCCATCTTCCTCTTCTGACTTCTTATTACGAACAAAAGAAGGCATTTGAAGCCCATTTTTAAGTGGAGATTTACCTTTCAAGATCATATAAATTACTAAACCGATCGCTACAGTCAAAGCTGTACAACCATACAACATAAAATCATTGCTATGCGAAAGATAGCCAAATTTCCAGATCATAGCTGTTACTAAAGCTCCTCCTGCTAGCAAATATGTTCGATGAGCTGAAGGCATCGGTTGTACTTCCTGATCTGGTGTCGGTTGTGTTGAGGTAGCTGAACTTTGACCTTTAGACATTTTGGTTGGCTTATGATTCTGCTGGCTTGGTAAAGAAGGCGCAGCTACTTCTGATAGATCTGTTCTTTTTTTCTTATTCTGCATATGTTGTAAAATAGGATTGTTTGCAGGTTGAGCTGGAATATTTACTTCTTGTTGGTATCTAGAATTAGCAGATAACGATTCTTGTGATGGTATAGCATTTGAAAATGACTGAACTTGCTTATTTCGTAATTCTGCCGGATCAATCCATTTTGAAGTAGCAGATTGAGCAGGTTGTGGCGTAAGATCTATCATTTGCTGTGGATTGCCAAGTAATTCAAGCAGTAACATTTTGATGCCTTTGATCGTAAAATCTTCTGCATGACAGTAACGCAAAATGCGCTGAATCTGGTTACCACTTAATTCAGCTACAGAAGTCATCCACCTGGAAGCCAGTTGACTCAAAATCATTTGTACAGGTTCTTCATTTAATGTTTCCATAACCGGAATATATGTAAAATGTAATGTGCCCGCTTGTAGTGAACCTTCTACAAAAATATATTCTTCATCCAGTACATAATTGGTCATCGACAACATATGCTGACTACTTTCTTCGAGAGTAGAAACCACTTGTAATAATAGACCTAGATACTCTGCAATGCCCATCATTTCGCCTTGCATACAATGTTTAAGCATTCGTTTGCCTGTAATGTCATAACGTAGTACAGCTTGTAGATCGACTTCTTGTAAATGAAGTTGTAACACTCCGCGAATACGAGAAGCTAGCATCATTCCTGTCTGTGCTTTACTCAGATCGCTATTTTGAAAACCTTGCTCACGACCTACAATCATATATGTTTTGCCATCTTGTACAAAATCCTGTGTTAATTTTTGCATGATCATACATGCCCCCTTACTTTCTTTGCCTAATATTAATGTGTATACAAGATACTCAAATGACAGCATGTGAATGATGAATCACTTATGCTGTGTAAGCAGATTTAGTTTTATGTGATAAAAAAATAACAAAAAGCGACTCCTGGTAATACGGCGGTCATAAAAGGGAATGTTAAAAATTGTTGGTGTTCAGCTTCTGTTGAGCGAATCGATTGTTTCCATAACACAGAACCTGCAAGCTTCCAGAATACTCTACGCATACGTACAATCGTTTCACGTCTCCACAGCATAATAAAGAGACCAATGATACCTGCGAAAATAATAGAATATATCATTACCTGTGCAGTCATTCCCATCCCAAACCATACACCGATCCCACCAAACAATTTCACATCACCTGCGCCTACAGCCTTCATCCAATGAAGAATAAGCATGATACCGAATCCCAATAGAAACCCTTTACCAGCAAAAGCTAGACCATCCCAACCAGACATTACCGCATGATATAGTAATCCACTGACTATAAATAAAATATTCAGTATATTAGGAATTTTGCGTTCTTTGATATCTGTCCAAAATGCCCATAATATAAAAACTCCACCGCCGATAAATATCGTTTCCATTGCTATTCTGTATCCCCTTTTAATATCCAAATAAATATTATAGTTTGATTATGAAGCTGCACTACCAATAACAGGTCGACCATCGTATTCTGCCACTTGGAATACACCTCTAACTTCTTTTCCATCTGCTGTAGTGATTGTGTAATTCGCCCATCCCGGTGTTGCATTAGAAGGGATTTTCCATGTCCAATTCACATTGCCCTCTGCATCGACTGTCGCCTGACCCAATCCCTGTGCAGTACTGTTTCCACTTTTATATTGAATATTAAGATGAACCGTTGTACCGGGTGGTGCTTTGGCTACAATTGAAATATTTGATTCTGGATGAGCAGGTGAAGGAACCGACACTACAGATACGCCTGTCTCTTTAGTGGCTTCTGCGACTGCATCTTCACCAAATTCTCCAGTATCTCCAATCCACAATCGTTCGGTTGCTCTTGCTTGCAACACAATCGGTTTAAAGATCAAAGGAATTTTGAAAGGTAATTCGTAACGGATCTCAATTCCAAAATACGGATGCGTTTTGGCTGTAAGATCAGGTACGGTGACTTGAGTGACATGAATACGTTCATAATCCAATTTATTTTCTGCTGATAGCTTCTGCATCAATGGTTTGATCATTGTATCGAGTGCAGGTGCAGATAATTGATTTTTCATTTCTTGTAACTTGATATCTCCACTACTTGCCGCTTCCATCATCCATGTATTTAGCGGAGCAGGGACAGAATCTTGATATTTGGATGCCAGTTCTGTAAATGTTAATTTGGGTAGTCGCATCGATTCAGCAGGCAGAATTTTTTTTGCAACCAAATTATCTGCGGCTAATTGAACAGGATACATATGAGTAGCTACATATCTGGCTGTATCAGAAGTTACATTTTGCATCGCTGTATATACCAACGTCATTTGCACTAAATAGACTAGAAAAATAGAAATAAATAAAAAAATCGGTAATACCATAGCGGCTTCTAATACGATACTGCCTCGTTCTCCATTTTTAAAAAAAGTACATTTTGCACGACGATTTGGAGAAGGATTTTTGAGTTCATATACATTATTAGAAGGTGAAGATTGGGAATGATAGGTATGATCAAATCGATCATTTGTGCTTTTGGAAGAGTAGGTAGCAACAAATCGGGATGCAGTGTTAAACACACCGATTTGCTGAATCCTATTTTTGCTTTTAATAGGAGTAATCTGCTTGTTTATCTGCATAATACACACCCTGTTCTATAGAACTATTCACGCTGGTTGAGTTCACCATTTTGATTACACCTGGTAAAAACCAAATAGGCATCGCTGTTCGTATATGAGCAGACGCATACGTATTTCGTTCTGCTGGATTGATATCTGTTAAAAAGCGAATTAACGCCAACATACGAGACATTTTTTTCTCATTACTAGGTTGCAACAAAAACAAACGCATATAATCTCGATATTCAAATTCTATCGGGAAATACGCCGATAATTTCGTTTTACCTGTATTGAGCAGTTCGATCATGTCTTTGATTGCCATCTCTACTCCATAAGCAACTCCTGCTGCAAGAACAGCTAGGGGATGCCCTAGATTTGCATTTTTAACAAGTCCTTCAGCAGTACGAATCGCAAGTCTCATTCCAAAAATTTCGCTATATGCCGCAGCAATATTAGCAGAAGGATCGTTAATACCGTAAATAATGTATTCAATCTGCTGATTACGTACTCCAGCCTCTTCAAGCGCATCTGTAATTGAGCCTTCTGATAACGTATCTAATAACCCTTGAAGCTGAATAATATCGAACGTATTAAAATACTGAATCGCATATTCATTTTGGAAAAATTCATTTCTTCCTGCTAGAAGAGCATCGGATAAACCACCAAATACAACATCCATCGCACCCATAGCGTTTTTGCTTTCTTTATAAGGATCATTATCCATAGTAGAGTCAGAGGTAGCTCCTCCATCTGCACCGTTAAAAGCGATACTTTCTTTGTAATATCCATCTACTTCATCGAATTCTTTAGCTAATAACCTTGCAGCAGCGGCTGCCCCTACGATTTGAGCCAACATTTTTTTAGCTTTTTTCAATTCTTCTTTTGCTTTCGCTTCTGAAGCTGCTTTTGTTTCTGTTCCTGATCTTGCTGCTTTGAGATCATGCTCGATCACACCCATGATTCCGTTAGGCGCTTTGCCTGTATAATTATCAATATATTTTTGTAAAAGCTTAGCGGTACGAATGGTACTGCTTTTTAACGAGTTAGCATCGCCAGTTGTTTTGGTAAGTTGAGCTGTAGCTTCTGTAATTAAGTTGCTAATAGCATACGTAGCTGTCGTGTAATCATCTTTTTGTGTTTTGATCGAACTTTCCATTTTGCCCAGTAGATCATCCGATAAAACAAGTTGTTCTAGATTTTTGCGAAGTTCTGCTAATTTAGCTTCCGATTCTGCATCTCCAGCATTCGATCCACCCGGTATATTTGTATTTCGTACTCGTTCATATGCTTCATTTTGTGTACGTGTTTTGGCTTCTTCAATAATGCGAGCAATTTCTTGATTATATTGTTTGATTTTAACCATAATTTCATTGGCGTCTTTGTACGTATTTTCGTGAGTATTAATTAGATCTTTGTAATCTCGTGACAAATTAGATAGAAATGTTTTAGATTTACTTTTGTACGCAGAAATTTTGGCTGTATTGATCGGACTTTTATCTTTTTTCTTACGCTTTTTATCTTCAGCTATCAAAGCTGTATAATTATTGAACTGAGCTGCAATATCGGCGACTGACGTAATCGCTCCTACATTTTTGTTAGCGATAGAATTTTTGACAGGATTCATAATTTTAGTTGTTAATTCTTGAACTTCACCTGCCGTTTTTTTCTGCAAAGCTATTAATTTATCTATTTCTTGTTCACGCTTATCATAGGGCTCGCGTACATCTTCTAGGACATTAACCGTTTGACTTGCTTCTTTTAGTACACCGGACATGCCTTTAAATTTATCTACAATTTCTATGGTGAAATCTATAGGCGCTTTATATTTCATTTCTTCTTGAATCTGGTGATTAAAAACATCATAACTTCCTAAAGGTCGACTTAATTGAATCGAAGTGTTAGCTGCTTTCATCGGAATTAATTTAAAACTATCTGTATTCTCGGTATAATTAAAATTCTCATTTAACGCCGTATCTAACAGTTGTGTAGGATCAGATTCTCCTGCAGCAAATAATCCGTATTGTTGTTGGAGATCGGTATCAAACGCAGACATTGCTGAACGAACAGCTGCATGTGCTAATCGCTCGGATTGTACTTCCATCGCTGCTATACGCGAGTAATCGATAAAAACTGCTGTAAATAAAAAAACACCTGCAAGTACAACAATCATAAAAATAGAGACAGCGCCTTGTGTATCTGCTAACTTGCGTAGTAATAACTTTTTCCAATATGTGATTTTTAGTCTTACTTGTGATTTACGTGCTTTTCTCAAAATGATTCACACTCCTGCTTCAACTACCTGCTGCTGTAGAAAACCATTGCAGTACGGTTCCAGCACGCCCCATGTTCATAGCCGTACCATATTTCCCCGTAAATTTGGCTCCGTAATAACGCATTAATTCAATCGTACGAATAAATTCTACTGGTTCCACAACAACTGAACTTGCGCTAACTTCACTTCGTAGTGGATGACCCAATTCACGTTCTAATGCCCCTAATGAAATAGGTTCACTTAAAGTTGTATTTACATTTCGCATCATCAAATGGTTGTTATACGTTGTATTCCCAGTCATTTTGCCCGGTATCCATGAAGCAGCCGCTGATAATTTAGTTGCTGGCAATGATCCACTACCTCCACCTGGAATAGCAACATTTGCTGTATTGGTAGCTCCTGCCCATCCAAAGAGTGCACTGATCATACTATCATCTGTAATACGCCAGTACAGACCATCATCTTGACCTTGCGGAAAAGCACCTGTATTTATATCTTTATGACTGTTATCCCACGTATACGCAGCACGCTCTGAAGTTTTGGATGCTGCTTGTTTGAGCATTGTATTTTGATATTGGTACATACACATAAATAGAATTAACAACGTTGTGAACAGGATAATAGGAAAAACGATGGAAGCTTCAAGTGTGAAGCTCCCTTTAGTATTTTTCCAAAAACGTTGGATATTCATATTAAGGTTGTTTAAATGTTTCGCTTTTAGTTTGAAGATGAGCAAGTAAACTATTAACAATACCAGTAATTTTTTCTTTAAAAGCTAAAGCAATAATCAAAATAACTGCTACGATAAGTACCATTTCTAATGTCCCAATACCTTCTTCATTACTCCAGAAGTTTTGAACTGCGCTCCATGAACCTTTAATTAAATTTGTCATTATATTTTCCTCCTACATATTCATCATCATAAATGCTGGCGTACCGACAAGAACCATAACTACTACAAAAATCAAAACCATAGGAAATACCATTTTAGAAGAAGCTTGTTCTCCTCGTACACGACTTACAGCTTTACGTTTATCCCACAACGTACGTGAAAGATCGCGTAATGCTAATCCAAACTCTCCACCACCCCGACGGAAATTAAGCAGTACTGTTGTTGTAAACACCGAAACTTCCTGAACTCCACATCGTTTACTGAATGACTCTAATCCTTGCTGAAAAGAGTAGCCATTCTCCATTTCACGTACCATACGATATAATTCTTTGTACAATGGATGATCTGCGTCTTCACCTTGTTTACGTTGTACACAACGTACAATCGCTTTTTGGACTGTTTCGCCTGCACCTACAAGAAGTACAATTTTATTCAAAAATTCAGGCAATTCCAGTAAAATATCTTGTTCACGTTCATGAACTTTTTTTTGCAGATCGCGGAACAATCCAACAGGAAGCATTACCGCTAGCCCTACTCCCATAACTAACCATGTCATACTACCGCCCGAGATCGCCGCCATCAACAATCCACCTGTTAGTAATAACCAGATATAGCCCGCCATTTCTGCAATATAAAGCAAGGTCATTTCACCGCTACGATGCACCCCAAAACCTTTTTGAATCGAGCTCTGAATCCGGTAAAACACCCCTGAAAATCGTGATACAAAGCGAATTTTTTCGAGCAATACCAACATAGCTGGTAAAAGTGGTCTTAGCTTAATCACTTCTAATGGTAGCTTGGCAAGCTCTTTATGTAACGTACTGGCACTTTGATTCAGTACGACCCATCCGATCACTAATGCTGTCGCCAACAACCCTTCCAACCATATCAAAAGCAGTTTGTTCACCTCCCTTCCAGCTTATTGTGATACTGGTTTACACTTTGATATTCATAAACTTCCGAATTAACCAGTAACAGAACCCCAATGCCGCCAAACAAATCGTAGAAATCACAATACCAATCGGATTACCATATAATGGCTTCATAAAGTCTGCTGCTGTTACATTTAAAAAGATCAGAAAGAAAAAGGGAGTCGCTACAAGCGCATTAGATTCAAATTTTTTCTGCGAAATCATAACGGATATCTCTTGCTGAATATCTAACTTTTCACCGATAGTTGCAGACGTTTTACGTACTACTTCTACCAGATCACCACCGGTACGCTTACACGTCACAAATACATCTGCAAAATTCGTAATATCTTCATTCATCGCTCGATCGCTAAAATCTTGTAATGCTTCTTCTATGGGTTGCCCATACTCCAACCGTGTAGTAATAATATTCAGTTCTCGAATCATATCGTTATCACCATCTGGATATAACATCCGTAAGTCCTGCGCTGCTTCGCGAAATCCATTTTCCACTGAACGTCCTACAGCTAGCGAAGATGACAATGAATATAACGCTTGTTTGAAATGGGAACTCAAAGCAGCACGTTTGCGTTCTAGTAAATGTTTGCGAAGTAACTTCGGCATAAACCATGCTCCTATCGCCAATACACTAGCAATAATCCATTGATGGTAAAATAAATAGCCAATCATCATAAACAAAACTGCGCACAATACAATACAGCTTATTCGCTGTAAAGCAGATAAATGATACACCGTATAATCAGCTAACTCTGCGCGCGGCTGTTCAGAACGTGCAAGTGGTGGAAGTGGCGACGAAGATGGATTAGGTACAGCAGGATTGACTTGTGCTACAGGTGTAGCCGGTTGCCTTTTTCCTGCTTGATTAGCTTTGAACATATTGTTCTCCTTTCTTCATATGTCTTTACGTAAATGCTGAGTAAATACGTTATACTCTGCTATGTTCCGCAGTAGGTGTATACATCGAAGCTAATTTACGCCATTCTTCGATTCCAGCAGCTCGTAATTTATCTGTATGAATCAATAGATTGCCTGTAGGTACAAGATCGCCGATAATTCGACCTTCTTTTTCACCAGACTCTTGAAATACGAATAAAGGATTCAAGACCACTTCACCATCTACCATTCCTCGTACTTCGGAAATTTCTACAATACGGCGTGAACGATCACGCAAGCGAGCCAAATGAACAAAAATATCAATCGCTGAACTAATCTGCTTACGTACGACTTGCATCGGTAGATCTGCTCCGCTAAGCACCATCGTTTCTAAACGACTGATCATGTCTACAGCGCTGTTAGCATGACCTGTAGATAATGAACCATCATGGCCTGTATTCATCGCTTGTAGCATATCCAGTGCTTCTGAGCCCCTAACCTCACCGACTACAATCCGATTGGGACGCATACGTAGAGAAGAACGAATCAGATCACGTATTGAAATTTCACCTTTTCCTTCAGTATTGGAATTACGTGTCTCCATAGAGACAAGATTAGGAATCGTTTTGATCTGTAATTCCGCCGAATCTTCAATCGTGATTACACGTTCATCCTCAGGAATGTATTGAGAAAGAGCGTTAAGAAAAGTAGTTTTTCCAGAACCTGTACCACCACTGATAAAGATATTAAACTTACTTTGAACAAGCGTCTGTAGCAAGTTAGACGCAACAGGAGCAATTGCGCCCATACGAACCAGATCACTCATCGTCATCGGTTGCTCTGGAAATTTACGAATCGTCATCGTAGGACCTTTAAGCGCAACAGGTGGAAGTACAATATTGACACGTGATCCATCTTTGAGTCTTGCATCAACAATCGGAGAAGATTCATTGACCACCCGGTTAACACCCGATACAATCGTCTGAATAATATCTTCTAATCGATCTCTAGATTCAAAGACTGTAGCATTACGCATCACTTGTCCATTACGTTCAATAAAAATATCAGTATGGCTATTGATCATAATCTCGGTCACACTTTTATCATCTACAAGCGGTTGTAAAATATCTAATCCACGAAACGAATCAAATACTTGCCGTACTAACCGTCTTTTCTCACCAGCTGTTAAGTTAGGATAACGTTGTTGATCTAATACTTTCTGCTCGATACGTTGCATCAGTTCATCATCATCGATAGTAAATGTTACATCTAATCCAGATCGTACTTCATCCCGTAATGTTATAAATAAGTCTTCGTTCACATTTCCACCCCATTAGTACTGCGAAGATCATATGTACCGGACTGGCATAATTTCAGAATATCTCGTTGAAAAATAGGAGAGCACCATAACAATTCGCTATTCGTCACTTGCTTCCAAGAAGGAACATATGCCAGTGTACCTTCTAATTGCATATCTTCTACCGGCAATACATTCACAATACTGCCGTTAAATTTGTTCATAATAAACGACGTTTTGGCTCGCAATTCCTGATACAAGCTTGCATAATGATTTTCCCAATAAGACATCCAGATCGCTGTTTTGTTCATACAAGGTAGATCATCCGTTAATAGCCATAACACTCGATCACTTTCTTGTAATGCCACCTGTATCCGGTCATGCCAGCTAGATTCTCCATCAATAACGATATGATCGTATTCACCACTATTTACAAGATAACGAATTAACATTTGCGTTTCTTCTTTTGTCATTCGCAATAATTCATTTAAATTCTCAGGCGGTTCAAACGTATCAGCTTTCATTTCTTCGGCATACACTGCGTATGAAGAAGGAAGATGAGTAGGCATTTCTTTTTTTTCAGCAAATGCTTGCAGATCATACAATAAGCGTGATAGTCCATTACCTTGTTCTCGTTGCTGATCCCAATGAAGTAACCATGTACTACTTGCTGATTCTAGATTCAGATAAAATACATGATGCCCGCTCATACTAAGTTGCTTGACCATATTAATTGCAGTGATCGATTTGCCACTACCTGGAACAGCAGAATGTACCATCGTTACAACAGTACGATTATCACGCCGTATTACATCTGTGCTTGCAGGCTTGGTCATTGCACATAATTGTTCTAGCAAACTTTGTAAAGGCTGATATTTCGCAATCGAAGGACCTTCAAGAGTTTTTTCTCCGTATTCATTTAGACAGACCCACCGATGTTTCTGAATATTTTCACTATCTAACCAGCTTTTAAGAAAAGAATCTTCTGCCGCTACCAACCCTGAATGTTCCCCACTATTCATATAGGTGCGAAATGTAGCTATATTCGAAAATGCTCTGATTCTTACTTTAGATCCATATTCACTGTCTCTTACATAGCGCAGTAACAATTCAATATACTGGCTATCTTCAACGCCCAGAACAATTTGTACTGGAGCCATAGACGTTCCCCCTCAAAAATGCAACAAAAAAAGCACCGTTTAAATACCACACAATATACATTGTGCGATGCTTAAACGGTGCTTCCGTTGCATGTGTTATCCAATTAACGATAGAATATCATACATTTTATAGGTCTGCAATACTATTTTACTAAAAAATTCAAAAAAATATTGAATAATATGAATATATAGTCTCACTTTTAGTTAGTATCTTTATGATTTAGTAAAGTATATATACCTATACAGTAGTCTAAATAACTATTTTATAGGTATAATAGATATTTACCATTTGTGTAGTACAAGTTTTTAATATAGAGATATTACATTATAGTTACATCTGTTGCATTTAATTAAGATAAGGTTAAATGGATACAGAGTAATCAACTCAGTCTATGCCAATCAGGAGAGGTGGAAAATTTATGTTTCAACGCCCTATTAACACTAAGCCATGGGCAGCTTTGCTTTTGACAGGAGCAATCTGTATGGCTTCACCTTCATTTATGTATGCAGCGGATACCGTTATGCCATTAACGAATCCTTCGTGGACTTCAACGTCCCTGTTCACCGATAAGATGGATAATGCTATCGCGACTCGTGCAACCGATGTACACGCGCTTCCATCTAAAAATCTGGTGTATGTACATACGCAGCAAGATATCCCTAATACAACCGGTCAGACGAAAAATAACTGGTATCTGGATACAGTCAAAGCTTTCGATATCAAAACGGGGAAACTGAAATGGCAGTACACTTTACATGAATCTGCGGGGCCTTACACATTAAATACAGATATGATCTATTCAAGTTATGGAACAGTGTATGTGTATGCCGCATATTCTGATGGAACATACAAACTTCACTCGATCAATTCAACAGGTAAACTCAACTGGGTCAAAACATTAACAGAAGCAAGCAGTATTACAATGCTCAAAGATAGTTCTTTATTAGTCTCTTCTCAAGGAACTGTAAATACAAAAGGTGTTGTCAAATCGACAATCAGTCGTTACGATTCTATGGGGACATTACTGAATACAAAAAATATTCAAGGTACTGTGCTCAAAGCAGAAGGCGATCGTATTATTGTGACTGCTAGTAACTTGCTCAAAAATCAAAATGGTTGGGAAGCTGTTCCTAATCCGAAGATCGATGTATACGGTCTAGCTTTGACCAAATTATATTCTTATCAGTTCCCTGCGAATATCAATATTTATGGAGATGGCAGTGACTCGATGTTTGTTCTAAAAGACAGCACCGTCTTAATTCGGACGAATATCGATCGTACCAAAAATAAAATGTTTGCATTCAATGCCAAAGGTAAATTGATGTGGGGACGCAATATTCCAGGTGGTTCACTCACCCAATCTACTGGCACTGGATACGTGGTTTATGATAAACAAATGATGAAATTATATAACACGTCTTCTAGCAAAGTGATCGCTTCTCGTGAATTAGAAGGTGAACCTTCTGCTGATTATACATGGGTACAAAAAACAAATGATGGTAATCTAGCTGTTAATTTGGATGATCGTACGTATATTTTATATCCAACAAATCTTTCAACTGTGCATGTATTCAAAAATAATGCGTTAAGTGCACCAAATGATTATGTGAACCATACTATTTATTCAGTAGATGAAGATATGCTTGCCAAAATGGTATTAAAATAATATCCTCTAGCTTTTGACCTTTAAAATAGTATTCAAAAAGCACCTCTATCCGATAAGGACAAAGGTGCTTTTTAATATATATCTTTTTAGTATAGAAAGAGATTAATCTATAAATCGTCCACGAATCTCTGGACTAGGTAACATACATTGATCTGATTTGCCAAACCAACGGTAACGGTTTTGAGCTACATAATTATAGACGGCATCACGGAATGGCTTCGGTACAAGCATTAATGCAAACATCATCGGCCATGGAAAACGTAATTTGCGAGCAATACGCAGTGCTCCTGTAGAACGAGTATAATACTTACCATTTTCGATCAATACAAAAGTATCCATCGTATCGGTGCGGATTCCACCGCGTTTGAGCAATTCTTGTCCTATCTCTGATTGAATCGAAGCAAAATGGAATGTTCCTTTAGGATCACGAGCAATAATGATTTTGGTTAAGCCCTGACAAAAGTGACACACTCCATCTACTAGCACAATAGAATGATCCCCATGAATTAATTGTTGTACTTCTGTTGATGTTTTATCTGTTGGATCACCTGGTTTGGATACTGGTGCTTGACTGGTTGCAGGTACATTAGCAGTTACCATTATAGTATTCCTCCTTATAAATTCATAACAGAATATAGAAAAAAGACGCAAGGGTACAAAACCCCCGCGTCTTCAATTTAATGAAAACTATTTACATATTAAGAAAGTGCTTTATCAATCAATTGACGATCTTGAATCTGTTGATTGATTTCGCCTGCAAATGCATCCATACATTTACAAATAAAATCTTTACGGCATACTGGGCAAGGTGTTGTTAACAAACGATTGATGTTTGTCATTTTCCACTCTGGGAAACGATTGTAAAACACACGGCATTGTGTTCCATCAGCAAGTGTCAAAACAAATTCGTACAAACCATCTTTTTCATTGATACCAGCTTTTTGTAATTCCGTAATATTCGGTCTATATGCCATTAATGATCACCCATTATCCTTTAAATTTCGGTCTAAAACAATAGAAATTCACCTATGTCATCTTAAAGAATTTTGCTTTGCCTGTCAACTCATTTTGATTGCGGGGGAGCAACAATATCGTCAAAAAGGCAATCATAGCAATAGATTTGATCATTTTACTTGTACAAATTTATTTTAAAAATACTCTGTTATCTACACTTACCCTTCTCTATCATTTTTAATCTTTTGATTCTAAGATAATGATCATTTTCAGCCTAAATTGTATAGATAAAATAAAAAAGAACCTGAAAATATTCAGGTTCTTTCATCTATTGTGCTTATTTAAAACAAATACAATCGAAATTAAACAATATTCAATTGTACATCAATATTTCCGCGAATTGCTTTGGAGTAAGGACAGAATTCATGTGCTTTTTTAGCAATGTCTGTCGCTTCTTCTTTTGATAATCCAGGAATATTAATATCCATACGTACGGATAGTTTGAATCCACCATCTGTATCTTTATCAAGCATAACGTTATTTACAATTGTAGTATCTTTTACATCTACTTTAGCTTGGCGTGCTACGTTTGCTAGTGCACTTTGATAACAAGCACCGTATCCTGCTGCAAATAATTCTTCTGGATTCGTACCTGTACCTCCGCCGCCACCTAATTCTTTAGGCATAACCAAGTCTACATCGAGTCCACCTGTAGTTGATTCCACTTTACCTTGACGTCCACCGTGGACTGTTACTTTTGCTGTATATACTGCCATTTCTTTTCAGCTCCTTGTAATAGGCTATTTTAGACCAACACTATATTTGTAAAGCATTTCTAGCAAAATGAAACGTAAGACACACAATGAACTCTATTTTTTGAAATTAAATTGTATCATGTTATAATAGGTTACCAAACAAAAAAGGGTGGTGGAGTATTAGTATGAGTGTCTATGATTACGCTGTTGATAATATTCGTGGAGAAAAAGTACCGTTAGAAAATTACAAAGGCAAACCTATGTTAATCGTCAATACAGCGAGTAAGTGCGGATTCACTCCTCAATTTGCCGGTCTTCAAGACTTATATGATGAGTTTAAAGATCATGATTTCGAAATTTTGGGATTTCCAAGTAATCAATTTGGTCAACAAGATCCTGGTTCTAACGAAGAAATTTCTGAATTTTGTCAGTTGAATTATGGAGTTACTTTTCCTATGTTTGAAAAGCTAGAAGTCAAAGGTTCTTCTGCACATCCACTTTTTCAATATTTAAGCAAAGAAGCTCCCGGGATACTAGGCTCCAAAGCAATTAAATGGAATTTTACCAAATTCTTAATTGATCGTAATGGTAAACCTGTCAAACGATATTCACCTCAAACGACCCCAGACAAAATACAAGCAGATATCCTTGAATTGTTAAAAAATGATACAGATTCTTCATCTACACCATCATAATTTTTTATAGCATCCTAAAATTTAATACAAAAAAGCCTTTTAAACCTAGAGACATATAAATATCTCTTACTGTTTAAAAGGCTTTTTGTGTTGAGGAATATGTAACTTTGTATTCGATAAAGCTTATAATGCGGTCGAGAGGACTCGAACCTCCACGGGTATACACCCACTACCCCCTCAAGGTAGCGTGTCTGCCATTCCACCACGACCGCGTACATATCACGTTCTTATAGCGAACCTCCATATTATACTATCCTGAACGTCACTTGTAAACCTTCTTATACTTCCCATACTTAATAAGCATAAAATGAACACTGACTACTACGCTTTGTTATATATATAGTACAAATTACTTCATATAAAAAGCCCGTCATTGAACGACGGACTTTGGAATACCTTATATTATTGATCTTGCTTTTTATTTTTGCGATACACTGTGAATTCAATATATTCTTTAATAAAACCTTTTTCCTGTTCTGACAGTATTTCATCTTGGCAATTCAATTGCCCCATTAGTTCAAAAAAATAAGGATCAGTCTGCTCTTTAATTAATTCAGGAAGACGTTCTTGCCCTGTAAGCAACCAATCCAGACTTGTGTTAAAGTAAGCGGCAATTTCTATAAGCTTATGTGTACCGGGTGTCGATTTGCCTCTTTTCCAATCACCAAAATTACCTGTACTGATTTTTAATTGTTCACAAAATGATTTTTTAGTAATCCCTTTATTCTTAATCAATATTTCGATTCGATCATAGATAGATTGCATATTGTACCTCCACTCCCGACGTTATTATCTTTAGATACTCAATTAAGTTATTTTTATTGATTAACAACTTAAAAAAGTATATACTTACTTTAGCGACATTTTTTTACTACTTTCCCTAAATAATTATATCACAGGTTGTTCAATAATAAATTTGAGACTCTTTATTTGCAACCTAAGCATACATCATTTTATGTTAAATTAAGGGGTGATTTCTATTGAATCGTAAGCAGCCCGTTACCCCCTTCGGTTGGGCAATCAAGCAACGTCTAGCAGAATTACAGATGGATCAGAAGACATTTTGCACGCGTTACGGGATTCCTCCTTCCCGCTTATCCAATCTTATTAACGGGACACGCAAAGCAACCAGATATCGTAAACAAGTCGCTGACCTGCTTGATATTCATGATTACTGTAACCACTGATATGCGTACATAGGTCACCTATAGCTCTTGCACTATACAGCAGATCAAGATTGATTCGCATCATATTTATGTATTCAAAGCTCTACTACGGATATGACGAATAGAAATGAATCACTCGTTATATTCTACCAAAAATAAGCACTCTATTCTATCCTATATTTATAACATTAGAAAAAAAGTCCATGCTATAACAGCTAGGACTTTTTTTACTTTATATGCGGTCGAGAGGACTCGAACCTCCACGGGTATACACCCACTACCCCCTCAAGGTAGCGTGTCTGCCATTCCACCACGACCGCTCAATAATATAACTGAGGACTATTGTTTACAAAAATGGTGAGCCATGAAGGGCTCGAACCTTCGACACCCTGATTAAAAGTCAGGTGCTCTACCGACTGAGCTAATGGCTCTCAATGTAGATAAATGGTGACCCGTAGGGGACTCGAACCCCTGTTACCTCCGTGAAAGGGAGGTGTCTTAACCACTTGACCAACGGGCCATGCTTTTAACAACAGACATGAGTATAACAAGAATCGATATAGATAGCAAGCATTTCATAGTGAAATTATTTTACTTATCATTTACAGAAATGCACTTGTTAAATGACTTACTATTACTTATAATTACTTATATATACTTAATCAAAAGGGGTATTCTTATGTATCAAGAGGAACGAATGCTTCATATTTTGGATTATCTGAAGAATCATCAACGGATTAATATTGAAGATATTTGCCGATTGTTCGATGTATCCAGAGATACCGCCCGGCGTGATCTTGTACGTATGGAAGAGCAAAATTCGATTATTCGTACACGTGGTGGTGCACTGCTTCCTTCTTCTGAAATGATTATCCCCAGTTACCAAGATCGACTAAATACGGTTTCTTCTGAAAAGAAAAGTATCGGCAAAGTCGCTGCTTCACTGATTAGTGATCGTGATTGGGTTATTCTTGATTCTTCGACAACTGTACAAGCTTGTGCTGAATTTCTAGATGCTACGGGTTGTACGATTATTACTAATTCTATCAATCAAGCAGATATTTTATCTGAAAAGGAAGATATTACGATTCATCTCTTAGGCGGACAACTACATACTCAGCATCGTTATGTGTATGGTTCAGCAGCGATTGAACGACTTTCGCATTATTTTGTTCAGCGTGCTTTTATTGGTATTGGTGGCATTTCGGCTAAAGGGCTTACTTCGGTGTCTGATGAAGAAGGCATGATTAAGCATAAAATGATGCAACAAGCAGATATCGTTATTGTTTTAGCAGATCAATCCAAATTCGGCAGAGAACTGTTTTATAAATTTGCAGATTTGTCTGAAATTGATCTGATTATTACAGATCGTGCTCCTACACCAGAAATGGCGGAGTTATTAAAAAAATATGAAATTGAAGTGCATATTGCCAATCAACCTATTTTAAAGGAGATAAGTCTATGACTGTTAAATTAATTGCTATCGATTTGGATGGAACGTTATTAAGCGCCCATACTCATGTAAGTGAAACAAATATTCAAGCGATTCGTACTGCGCAACAAGAAGGGATTGTAGTTACTATTGCTACAGGGCGCGAACATGGTAACGTACGTGAAATCCTGCAAGCATCCGGTCTTCAAACTCCTGTTATTTCTTCAAATGGTTCTGTGATTCATGATGAACAAAAAAAACAACTATTTGCTTTGCCATTGGATCGTCAAGCAGCTAATGAAGTATTGCAATGGTTAGAAAGCAACGAATACTATTATCAGGTGCATAGCGATCGCGGCATTTATACAGTAAACAATAGTCATCAATTATTAGCGATGGAAGTAGATCGCTTGCTGAGTACCGATCCTGATCCAAGCTTGCTCAAGATGCTAGAAGCGATGCAGTTCCACCATGAAAATGCAGGATTTTTACGAATCTCTTCCTTTACTGAAATTCCAGATCAAGCGGATCTGTATAACGTTATGGCATTGTCTTTAGATTCAGAGAAGTTACAAATAGGACGAGACAAATTCTCTAATCGTGATGATATGACGATGGTGATCTCAGGTAGTCATAATTTTGAAATGGAACATAAACAAGCTTCTAAAGGATTTGCTTTGCAACGTCTTGCTGAACATTTCAATATTGCGATTGAAGATACAATGGCTATCGGTGATAACTACAATGATGTATCTATGCTCCAAATCGCAGGCAAAGGTGTAGCGATGGGCAACGCCGATCTAGAAGTCCAATCCTATGCTGATGAAGTTACCAAAAATAATGAAGAAGATGGCGTAGCTCATGCGATTTATAAAGCAATGGGTATGACGATCCCTTCTGCTTAACAGGCTACCTTTTCAATTTTATCTTGCCCTTATTTATTGCTTTATATAAAAAAAGATTCTGATATCAGTCAGAATCTTTTTTTATATTTTACTTCTACACGTTGACTATACAAATATAAAAAAGGACCAGCAATTGCTGATCCTTTTGTTGTATGTACCTATGATCTTACTTATTCTACTCATTCTTATATGGCGGAGAGAGAGGGATTCGAACCCTCGCACCGCTAACGCAGTCTAACCCCTTAGCAGAGGGTCCCCTTATAGCCACTTGGGTATCTCTCCATATGGCTCCCCGAACAGGACTCGAACCTGTGACAACTCGATTAACAGTCGAGTGCTCTACCAACTGAGCTATCAGGGAATATCTACAAAGAATAATATAGGTAGTACAAGAAATAATTTACCATGATTCCTGAGGCAAGTCAAGCTGTTCCAAAGTTAATTTACCACTGCATTTGCCACAACGATATTTGTCTGGATTCATTTTTCGTTTGCGTAAATATTGAGTCTGGCATGCAGTACATAATAGTTTGTAACGGTACAATTCTTTGCGTTTTTGTTGTTCTATCGCAGGTGGAGCCTGACAATATCGGCTTCCTCCTACACGTTTGAGCCAGTATTTGAATTCCGCATCACGGTGCCGATAACCCATTCCATGAATATGTAAATGATAATGACACAATTCGTGTTTGATAATCCGTTCTACTTCTTCTATACCAAATGCTTCTAGTTGATGCGGATTGATCTCTATATGATGACTCCGCAAAAAGTAACGTCCACCTGTCGTACGTAATCTAGCATTGAATACAGCACGATGACGAAAAGGCCATTCGAAATGCTCCAGCGACAGTTGTTCCACCCACGTTTGTAATTCTTCGTTAGTCATGGACAATATGGCTCTCCTTTGTATCTGTTTTCCTGTATTTTAATCTCTTCTCTTGAATTTTAACTTTATTGTAAGCTACACTTCAAGTATAAATTATATAACCTATTCGATATCTAAAGGAGAATCTAATGATGACTGCTACAAACATGCGTTATGTGCTATTGCAACAAGATTCACAGCTTTTTTATATAGAAATGCCTGCTGATTATGCTTACCAATTAAGCGCCCTTAACCTTAGATTACATAAAGAAATCAGTAAATTAACAGCCGCAGACATTCCTGCTCTGCCTCGTGCTATTGCAGAATGTAATGATTTAGAACTGTTAGATGAGCATGCTTCGATTACAGGCGGACTGGATTATATCAATGCATTAGAACGTTCTTTTGCAGTGCTCAAAGAAAATCATTATCCTTTAATCTCCTTATTGACCGAAATTAGAGCTTTGCAAGCGCAATTAGAACAATGGTATGAAGAATACGAAGAGACTCAAGTATAATACTTCTTTTCAATTAATTATTTTTCTATCGTAAAACTCTATTTCTCAAACATCCGATATCCAGCACATACACATTCATGCCCACCTTATATCTGGCTACAACAAAAAGCGTACATCTCTCGAACGACTATTCGAAGAGTGTACGCTTTTTAGATTACCTTTGGAGTTATTTATCTTTTACGATTTGTACCATATAATCTCGTATACATAACAAGAATGCCTTAGAAAAAGCTATTCTAATTGCTTTACGCTTGAGCAGCTTCATCCGCAGAGGATTTGCGCATCGTTAAGCCGACACGACCTTTTTTGTGGTCTATATTCAATACCCACACTGTTACATTATCTCCAACAGACACGACATCCATCGGATGTTTTACAAAGCTGTTGCTCAATTGTGAGATATGCACCAATCCATCATTTTTGATACCGATATCGACAAACGCACCAAAATCAATAACGTTACGAACGGTACCTTGCAATTCCATACCTGGTGATAAATCTTCTATTTTCAAAACATCTGTACGGAAAATAGGCAAAGGCAATTCATCACGAGGATCACGTCCTGGACGTTGTAAGCTATCCAAAATATCGCGTAATGTCGGAACTCCGATATCCAATGTTTCTGAAGCTTGTTCTACATCTACATTCGATAACGCTGTTACTGCTTCAGGTGTACCTAATTGTTCCGGTGTAATCTTCAGTGATTTAAGCAATTTGGTTGTCGCTGCATAAGACTCTGGATGAATCGATGTATAATCGAGCGGATTTTCTCCACCATTGATTCGTAAAAATCCTACACATTGTTGCAAGGACTTCGCACCAAGACGAGGTACTTTTTGCAATTGTTTACGACTTGTAAATTTACCGTTTTCTTCGCGGTATTTTACAATGTTTTTGGCAATCGTCGCATTAACGCCTGCTACATACGATAACAGCGATGGAGAAGCTGTATTCACATCTACTCCAACATGGTTAACTGCGGACTCTACAACGGCTTTTAGACTGCTCTCCAGATGTTTCTGAGACACATCATGCTGGTATTGCCCTACACCAATCGCTTTTGGATCGATTTTGACCAATTCTGCTAGAGGATCTTGAACACGACGAGCGATCGAAGCAGCACTACGCTGTGCTACATCGAGATCTGGGAATTCTTCTTGAGCAAGCTTGGAAGCGGAGTATACACTTGCTCCTGCTTCACTAACGATCAAATAAGACAATTCTTGATCTGTAATTTCTTGAATGAGTTCTGCTACGAACTGTTCGGATTCGCGCGAAGCGGTTCCGTTACCGATAACGATCAATTCAATATCATACTGCTTGATCATACGACGGAAGATTTCAGCCGCTTCACGCTTTTTGTTATGCGGTGGAGTTGGGTAGGTCACTTCTACTTCAAGCAGTTTACCTGTACCATCTACAGCCGCTAATTTACAGCCTGTACGATAAGCCGGATCGACACCAAGCACACGTTTTTCTTTGATCGGTGCTTGTAGCAATAGATTCCGAAGATTGCCTGCAAAAATAGAAATTGCTTGTTGATCGCCTTTTTCTGTTAGTTCTGCGCGCACTTCCCGTTCAATCGATGGTGCAATTAGACGTTTGTATGCATCTTCAATCACGGTAAGCAAAAGATCACGCACTGCCGAAGAACCTTTAACCAGTTGTTTTTCCATATAACGATGGATCGACTCTGGTTGTACTTCAAGCTGTACTTTCAAAATATTCTCACGCTCTCCGCGGTTGATCGCTAAAATGCGGTGAGGTGGCATTTTTTTGGCTAATTCACGATAGTTGTAATACATTTCGTATACAGACTCTTCTGTTGGTGCTTTGGCTTCTGTGACCAACATCCCTTGATCTAACGTATATCTTCTAATCCATGCACGTAGATTCGCATCATCGGATATCGTCTCAGCAATAATATCCATAGCACCTTGTAGTGCTTGATTACTGTCTTCTACGCCTTTATCCGCATCAATATAGCGCTCTGCTTCAACTAATGGCGCAGGGCTTGCATGTTGTTCCATAATCCAGTTAGCAAGGGGTTCTAATCCTTTTTCTTTGGCTACACTGGCACGTGTTTTACGTTTCTGGCGATATGGACGGTACAAATCTTCTACAACCTGCAATTTAGCTGCATTTTGTATCGCTGTTGCTAATTCTTCTGTTAATTTATCTTGTTCACTGATGATACGTAGCACTTCATCTTTACGTTCTTGCAGATTACGCAAATATTGATGGCGTTCTTCGATATCTCGTAATTCATTTTCATCCAATTCGCCTGTCATTTCTTTACGATAACGGGCAATAAACGGAATAGTATTACCTTCTGCAAGTAAATCGATCGTTGTGCGAATCTGTTTTAATGAAATCTGTAATTCGCTTGCGATTTGTTTAATAATTTGTTCACGAACCTGCTGTTCGGTGACTTTGGCTTCTGCTTCTGTAATTACTTTTTGTTCAGACAAATCCTATCCCTCTTTCTCTTCTCCCTACAATGGAGATTCCTCGCATAATACCTTTATTATCTCAGACAACGCTTTTGATTTCCACCTGATTGCATAACTTCTCTCTTAGAGATGCTCCAGAGACACTATCTTGTTCTCTATATCCATACAAAAAAACCCGGTGTAATTCACCGGGTCGGAATTGTGGTCAGGCTTAAAATTCAACTAAGCCCAAACTGATCTGGAGCGCATCATGTACACGACGCATTGTTTCTTCATCCAGATGTGTGATTTTGTCAGTCAGACGCTGTTTATCAATAGTTCGAATCTGTTCCAGCAAAATGACGGAATCTCTATCAAACCCATGAGATTTCGCGTCAATCTCCACATGTGTTGGCAATTTGGCTTTTTGAATCTGTGCCGTAATTGCCGCTACAATAACCGTTGGACTGAAACGGTTGCCGATATCATTCTGGATAACCAGAACCGGCCTCACGCCGCCCTGTTCGGAGCCGACGACGGGCGATAAATCTGCAAAAAATACATCGCCACGTTTTACGATCAATGTCTACACCCCGCTAACTAAACGGTCCAGAGTGATGTCCGCCTCTTCCTCCGCATGAAAAGCTTCGCAAGCAATTCTCAGATTAATTTTGGCCATTTCCATATATCCACGCTGCATCGCTTCACGGATATACCGCTTTTTGCGTTCAGTGAGATAAATTTTTGTGGCTTTTCTGATTAGTTCACTGCGATCGGAATCTTCTAAAGCTGCGATACCATCCACTTCTTGCAGAAGTTGATCCGGCAAACGGATCATAATGCTCTGCGCATTTTGCATGTTGTCCAACTGTCAAGCACCCCCAAAACCTTTTCCAGCTCTACCCCTATAGCGGCTGTATTGGCATCTTTCGTGCACGAATCTAACTTCCTGGTCTTTGCGACACATACGACATATGAGGCAAGTTTGCTGCCATCATTATAAACCAGATCATAGGTGTGCGTACAGACCTTTCTTGATACTTATGTAAGATTCGCCGTAAATAGTTGGTTTCCTTCTGAATTTACAAAGTTAATTTGTAAAATGTGTAAGGGGATTCCAAAGGGTGACAATGGCATTATTCCGGTAATAAGCACGCGGAACTCTAGCGGCAATCATACAAACGACTTCGTAGTGAATCGTACCTAGCTTAGATGCAAGCTCATCAGCAGTAATCACAGCATCTTGCTGTCTGCCAATTAAGACAACCTCTTCGCCGATTTGGATTTCTTCTGCTTCTTCAGCAAAAGATTTAAGTGATACCATGCATTGGTCCATACAAATCGTTCCTACTACAGGGACACGACGACCACGAATCAATACTTCCGCTACTCCCGTTAACATTCGAGAATAACCATCAGCATAGCCAATAGGAAGTGTTGCAATATATTCATCACTTTCGGTAACATACTTACCGCCATAACTTACTTTGGAATGATCAGGAAGTTGTTTGACATATGTTACTTCTGTTTTGAGCGTCAATACTGGAGTTAATTCTATCGCCTGTTCGTTCACTTCAGCTGAAGGATACAGCCCATACAATGCAATACCTATCCGAACCATCTGAGGTGATAGTTCAGGAGTATCAATAGCGGTAGCACTGTTCCCCGTATGTATGATAGGGATAGAGTAACCCAGTTCACGTAATTGCATGTTCACCTGTTGAAAACGTTCATATTGTTCCAATGTATAACTTTTGTCTAACTCATCAGCTTTGGCAAAATGGGTAAACATTCCTTCGATCTCAAGTTGTGGCACCTGGAAAGCTCTTGTAATAAAATCAACTGCCACATTTGTTAAAAGACCAATTCTACCCATTCCACTGTCGATCTTGATATGAGCTTTAAGCTTGCGTTCGGAAGAATCAAGCACAAGTTCAGCTATCGCTTCAAGTACATCCTCCGTGAATACATTAAGAGTAATATCATATTCATAAGCAGCAGATATACCTGCCGGTCCGGTATAGCCCAGAACAAGAATAGGCATACGTATACCTTGCTGACGCAGCTCAATCGCTTCATCCAAAAATGCCACACTCAAATAATCCGTACCTAATCGTTCCAATTCTCGTGAAATTTCAACTGCTCCATGTCCGTATGCATTACCTTTGACACAGCATAACAATTGAGTTTGTGGAGATAATGCTCCACGAAAAGCTTCGTAGTTGGCACGTAATGCATCCAAGTTAATGTCTGCTCTTGTTGCTCGATACTGTTGCACTTGCAGTCACCTTCTAATCCGTTTTTGCCTATAAAGGGCAATAAATATATGTTAATGCGGAAGTAAGATAACTGTCAATTACACTTGGATACATTAACAAGGCAAATATTAAAAAAGACGATGTTCCGTAGTGCAATGATGCCTTGCGGTTTCGTCTTATATCGTAGTATTTACCCGCTTCATGGTCGATAGAAGCGGGATTTTGAGGATTTTGCAAATTTACATTTAAAATTAGAACATTTACTTTTCTATTCATACACAACTGTGTTTCCACAGTATTCACAATCCTTCGTTTCATGCGGTGCAATCGTATAAATCGCTCCACAACCGGAACAATCTACCTTTTTAGGTTGAAGATTAGGAGTAGGTGGTGGAGTGGGTGAAGGATTCATTTGCTGATTACGTTGCTGTTGTTGCCATGATGTATAAGGTGCTGTTTTAGGATCTAATGGATTAAAAATTTTGTAATCGGTTGTTGTCGTACTGTTGCCATTCATATTACTCGTTGTCGTTGTGGTAGATGAATATGATGTTGTCGTATTACTATGATGATTAGGATTCGGCTGACGATGTGGAATATGTTGCATATCTTCGCGATCAATTGTATGAATAGAACCTGATGAATGATTTTGGTGCTGCTGTTGACGCTCATTATGAATTTCATTTTGGCGAGCATACCAATCTTTTTGTGCTTGAATTTTTCGATTATGCCGTTTGATTTGTTTGACACCAAAATAAACAAGTAAAAAACCTGGTAAAAATGTAAATAAGGATACTATAATCCAACTTCCCCAAAGACTACCCATAGGAATAGAAGCGCCTGAAGGATCTGGAATAAAAATCCCAATAGACATTATTCCCCATACTAATAAAAAAGGAATACCAATTATAATCATAATGATACCTAGTGCCATATAATAAACCCCTTTATATGTTTCTCTTTTCTTATTCTTCAAATTACTCTCTTACTATTTATGTGTATCAAGACTTTACAGTAATAAGCTTACGATTACGTTGTTGCAGTACAGTTTGAACCGAATCAAATAATGCTTTTACATTCTGTACTTGCTGGGTCGCTTTGTGCTCGTCTTGCATTTGGCTTTGCATCATTTGTTCTTTTAAATGTCTGACTTCATGCATTAACTGCTCTTCTTCTTGCCAAATATCAGGATGAGTCACAGGATCACTAAAGCGTACATTTTCTTCAAGATTAGTGAGTAATTGTTTGAGTTCGCTGCGATAGGGTTCTTGCCAACCTTTTAATTGCAGATTCGATTCGCTAAGTATAGAACGAATTTCTTGAATACCGAGCATTTGCAATCGTTCTTCTTTATCAATGCCACGTTCTGTCTGCATAAACCAGATCAATAACCCACCAATTACAAAAACAGCACCAAACGTAATCAATTGAATCCAGATATACAAGCTAGCCGGTACAGCAATCACTAACCAGAGCACTACAGCATACAGAATCGTTAAAGCTTGATACAAAACAGCTACAACAGCCAATCCCATAAAAGCAGGAACTGTCTTTTTAAATTGTTCTGCTCGTAATGCACCCCAGCCTGCTAAAGACCATACACATGTTTCTGCCAACACAATCGTAGCCAATGACACCCAGAAGCGAATATCTAATATATGAAAAGAAGCTAACAAAAAAAAGCCAATCACTGTAATCGTCAAAATAACACCGTATAGTAATGTGATGATTTTGAGTCCTAAGCGGTTATCAGTCATATTATTGTTCTCCTTCTGGTGTGACCCGTTGACCACATTCCGGACAGAACTTTTGACCTGGCTGAACAGCATGTCCACAACTACTACATGTCATCACTGCTGAAGCTCCACATTCCGGACAGAATTTGACGCCTGCTTTGAGTGCTGTCCCGCAACTACGACAAGGCTTCGCAAATGCTTGTCCACAGCTTTTACACGCTGTAGCGTTTTCTGGATTATCTGCTCCACAGTGTTCACAAGAGTGATATTTATCTCCACAATGAGCACAAAATTTGGAACCTGGTGTTAACGGTTGACTGCATTTATCACAAGTTTGTGTAGCTGCCGAATTGGATGATGTAGAACTGTTAAATTGCACATGACCTGATCCACCGGTGATATCCATCACCCGCCCAAGACCTGCCATTCCTTGTCCAAAAGCACCACCCAGACCAAAGCCCATCCCCATGCCTAGTCCAGCACCCATCACTCCTGCTTGAGTACTACCTTCATTTTTGGCGGCACCTTCTAATGTATCAAAGCTACGTTCTTGTTGATAGGTATATCCGACAATATCCATTTCAGCTTTGCGTGCTAAAGCTTCTTGCAATCTTTTGACGGATGGATCGTCATCCGGTGTATTGACCGAATCCATATACAGATTAACAATCTCAATCCCAAAGTCTGCGAAAACCGGCATCATTTTTTCTTTCACATGATTAGAAATTTCGCTTATGTAAGCATTAATTTCCAGGATACTGATCTGCTTGTGAACCAGATAAGAAGAAATACTCTCATTGATATTCATTAACAATAGTCCGCGGAAATAACGTGAAATATCTGCCTGATCAAATTGAGATAATGTCCCGACCAATTTCACTAGAAATTTACGTGAATCTTCAATACGAATACCCATCTGTCCAAAAGCACGTACTGGAATAATAATTTTATACTTAGGGTCTTGTAGTTGAATCGGTGCCGTTGTGCCCCATTTCATATCTAAATTGCTAATTCGATTCACATACCATATTTCTGCTGCAAATGGAGAATGTCCACCAAACGGAATATTAACAATATTGTTAAGTAGTGGAATATTGAGTGTGCTCAGTGTATGTCTGCCTGGCCCAAAGGTATCAAATGCTTTACCGCCTTTGTACAATATAGCTTCTTGAGATTCGTTAACGATCAGTTGTGTCCATGTGCCTAACTCTTCATTAGGATGTTTCCAAGCATATACATCTGGTGTTCCGTCGTATTTTATTACTTCTACTAATGCCATCTTTCTTCCCCTTTTCTCTATCTTTATATTCGTATTATTACATACGTACGACCTATGAGATAAGTCTCAATTTTGGCAAATGAAGGACAATCTGTTATTTCGCGCTATCCTTTATTTCGGTTGCGTATTTGTGAAAATAAAGATAAACACAAAAAAAGAGCCATTCATGGCTCTTTCTGGAATTAAGAAACTGCTTTGCATTTGTTGTTTGCTTTATTTTTGTCACGTTCTTTGACCCGACACTCTGTGCAGATACCCTGAAAATCAAGACGATGATCAGTAACAGTAAATCCATATTCACGTTCAATACGCTTTTCAAGCGGTAGTAACCAATCATCCATAATTTCTTCTACATTTCCACATTCTGTACAGATCAGATGATGATGCAAATGAGGGCTATTTGCTTGACGAAGATCGAATCGAGCTGCTCCATCGCCGAAATTTACTTTCTGAACTACATGAAGTTCAGTCAACAGATCAAGTACACGATACACCGTCGCCATACCAATCTCAGGAAATTGCTCTTTGACTAATAAAAATACTTCTTCCGCACTTAAATGATCTTTTTCATGTTGGAGTAATACCCGAATTGTCGTTTCACGTTGAGGTGTTAGTTTGTAGCCTTTTGATTTTAAGCGCTCTTTAATCCGGTTCAATTGTTCTGTCAGTATCATTATGTGTTCACACCTTCCGGTTAAATTTGCAAGATATCTACAGATTCTAAGATGAGCATAATCTGGTTTTCACGATAAATCTATATGTTCTAGCACAACTTGTTATGCAATTATTATAATACGATAACAATATATAGTATTTATACTTAGAATAATTATAATTCTATAATAACTAAAATGTAGACGTCTTGTAAAGCATATTGGATAAAAAAGTAAATTTCTTACGCAAAAAAACGTCAATAAAAAAAGATAAAATCTAAAATCGATTTTCACCCTTTTGTTGACGTTGTTATTACAAGCTATTCTATTTCTATCGTTGTCATTTATATATGAGACTGAAGTTGAAGACGAGCATGTAGATCATGTATCACTTTTTGCAATCCATTGATGGTAATTGTAGATTGAATACCATATTTAGCTTCGATCTGGCGTACAGATTCTAATGGATAGTCTTGATTAACAATAAAATCAATAGAAGCTGCTGGCACACCTAACTTTTGCCCAAGCGATGTACCCAGTATATATTTGGCTAAGTAAGGCGGAACAGACCATATCGGTTGAGGAGCATTCAATTCTGAACTGATTAGCTTCACCAATTGCTTCATGTCATATGTATGTGCAGGGCGATTTAATAGATAGTATGCTTGCATATGAGGTAACTGTGAATGTTGCTGTTCCGATAATAAGCAGATCAGAAAGTCAGCGATATAATCGACATGAACTAAAGGCAACCAATGATGCTTTCCACCCGGTACAATACGCATCTTTCCTTTACGTACAGCATCGACTACGATTCCTAATCCTCCTAATTGCGGAGTGTCTCCTGTCATTGAATCTCCAATCACCACTCCTGGATGAATAATCGACAATGGAAATTGATGTTGTAATGATTGCTTACGAATATAAGCATCGGCTTTGAATTTCATCTGTTCATAAGGGGCTTCATGTTGTAATAACTGATCCAATCGTTCTGGAAACTGTACATATTCTTCGGTAACCGGGCTTTTGTAACCTACAATATGAATAAATTGCTTTAAAAGTTGTGCTTGATGAATCTGGCTTGCCAACTCTGCAATATGAATAGCACCTTGCATAAAAGCAGACTGGGCTTGATTGGAATGAAGTAAAATATCCATCGGTCCGCCTGCATGAATAATCGTATCAGCTTGCATCGCTAGGCTCCAATCTTCATGAGACAATCCCAAATGTGGCAATCCTAGATCTCCTTCTATCGCAATAATTTGTAAGGTATCACTCCACTTATGTAATCTTCTCCACTCTTTCCATCGTTGTAAAGAACGAACCAGTACAATGATGCGATAATCGGTTGCTAAACATTTTTTCAAAATAGCCTTTCCAATAAACCCTGTAGCACCTGTCAAAAATAAAGTATCCATATTGTCTCCTTTTGATGTTTATTCACATTTTTATTTTAGTACCGATCTGTACTAATATCTTCAAAAAAATTACTTCAGCATCGCTGCCAAAGCAAAAAGTGATGATCGAATCATTTGTGGATTTTGATGAACATGACCTAAAAAAAGCCCTCCTTCTATAGTAGATACGATTAATGAAGCAACAGCGGGTGGTTGCAACGAATCATTAAATTCTTTACGCTGTATCCCTTCAATGATCAATTGTTCTACGACTATCACTTGCTGTTCAAAAAAATGCTTGATCGTATTTCGAATATGTTCTGCTTCAATCGGTGTCTGAGTGTATAACGTCAAAAATGGACACCCTCCCAAACAATCGACTTCTTCCATGATTAGAAGTTCAGTAAATCGTTGCAGACGTTCCCATACAGATTGATCATGCTGAGCAGCGATATGTGTAATCTTTTCTGTATATTGTGCAATCAGTTGATGAATAATAGCTGCTAACAGTTCTTCTTTACTTGCAAAATGGTAATAAATATTAGTCTTAGAAACTTTGCTTACTGCTACAATCTCATCCATTCCTGTCGCTAAATATCCTTTTTGTAAAAACAATTCTGTGGCTAACTGCATAATCAGATCACGATTTGAGGTTTTATTTTTTTTTGTCATAATTAGTACTATACGGTACTAAAATTAATATAGTCAACTGTTATTGCTTTGTGTAGGCCTATCATTTACATTTTTATTTTAGTTAATGTTTATGTTAATTATTAATATTATTATTGACTGTATAAAAAATATATGCTACATTTGCTTTGTTAAATTATGCAAGAAGTATCCAAATGAAGCGTTATCATTAATGATGATCGATGATAGAAAGGATGAATATTATTGTCACAGTCTAACCTCAAAGCTAAGATGGTCGTGGATAAAGCTTTCCGTATCGCCGAAATTGATAAACGCATTTATGGTTCCTTTATCGAGCACTTAGGTCGTGCCGTATATGGTGGTATATATGATCCTTCTCACGCGTCCGCAGATGAAAGCGGTTTCCGAAATGATGTCAAACAATTGATACAAGAGCTACAAGTGCCTATTATTCGCTATCCTGGCGGTAATTTTGTATCCGGTTACAACTGGGAAGATGGTGTTGGCCCTGTTGCTTCTAGACCGAAACGCTTAGAACTAGCTTGGAAAACAGTTGAGCCTAACGAAGTCGGTACAAATGAATTTATGAAATGGGCTAAAGAAGCAGGTTCGGAAGTGATGATGGCTGTCAATCTGGGAACACGCGGTATCGATGCTGCTCGTAATCTTATCGAGTATTGCAATCACCCGGGCAACTCTTATTACAGCGACCTACGTAAACAACATGGAGCTAGTGATCCTTACAATATCAAAACATGGTGTCTTGGTAATGAAATGGATGGCCCGTGGCAAATCGGTCACAAAACAGCCGATGAATACGGTCGATTAGCATTAGAAACCGCTAAAGCGATGCGTCAAGTTGATTCTAGTATTGAGCTGGTTGCTTGCGGAAGTTCCAATACAGGCATGCCTACATTCCCTGAATGGGAAGCTACTACACTCGATCACACGTATGAAGCAGTTGATTATATTTCACTTCATCAGTATTACGGTAATCCTACCAACAATACAGCAGATTACCTTGCTCGTTCGATGGATATGGATCATTTTATTCATACCGTTATCTCTACATGTGATTATATTAAAGCGAAAAAACGCAGTAAAAAAACAATGAACTTGAGCTTTGACGAATGGAACGTATGGTATCACTCTAATGAGGCAGATAGCAAAATGGACCCTTGGAGTATTGCTCCACCACAATTGGAAGATGTCTATAATTTTGAAGATGCTTTGTTAGTTGGAAGTATGCTACTTACCTTCTTACGTCACGCCGATCGTGTCAAAATGGCTTGTCTGGCTCAATTGGTCAATGTTATCGCTCCGATTATGACTGAAGATGGCGGACGTGTATGGAAGCAGACGATTTTCTATCCATATATGCACACTTCTACATTTGGACGTGGTGTATCCCTCAAGCCTGTTGTTGATTCTCCTAAGTATGATGCTAGTGATTATACAGATGTTCCTTACTTAGATAGCGCTGTTGTGTATGACGAAGAAAACGAATACTTAACGATCTTTGCACTGAACCGTCATTTAAGCGAATCGTTAGATTTGAATTGTGATGTACGTTCATTCGAAGGTTACCAGATTGAAGAACATATTGTTCTTGAAAACGATGATCTCAAAGCTGTAAATACAGCAGATGAAGAAAAAGTTGCGCCACATCGCGGTGGTCAATCTCAACTAGATGATGGCATGTTAACCGCTCGCCTTGCTAAAGCTTCGTGGAATGTAATTCGTCTACGTAAAGCCTAAGCTTCGCCTTATTGCCTAAAATCAACAAGGTCATGATTTGAATCTGTACAGTGGTCTATGAATTACTTTTTTGAAATTAAAGGGGAGGTTTAAACTATGTTGCGTCAAAAAAGTTGGCTGATTGTCTTGGCGAGTGTGTTGATGTTGTCTTTGGTGCTTGCAGGCTGTGGAGGTTCTAAAAAGAATTCAGATCCAAATCAATTAACATTTATGTTCCGTGGTGGACCGGATGAGCAAAAAGCATATAATGCGGTAGTCGAAGAATTTAAAAAAGATAATCCTGGAGTTACGGTCAAAGTCATTCAGACGACCGGTGATCAATATGCTACTAAATTACAAGCAGCGATTACAGGAAACAGTATTCCTGATGTATTTTTCTACAATCCTGCTGACCTTAAAGCATATGTAAATAGCAATATCCTATTAGACATTAGCAAGTATATCGAAAACAACAAAGAAGTTGACCTGAAAAACATGTGGGCTGATGGCGTGAATTTCTATCGCTATGATGGTAAAGAAGTGGGCAAAGGCGCACTATACGGACTACCAAAAGATTTGGGTCCTTTCTCCCTCGGCTATAACAAAACCATGTTTGAAAAAGCAGGCATCCCTCTGCCGGACAAAAACAAACCTTATACATGGGATGAATTTATCAAAGTCAATCAAGAGCTAACCAAAGATACCGATGGTGATGGCAAATTAGATCAATTCGGTACTGGACTTAACGTACAATGGGCGCTACAAGCGTTCGTATGGAGTAATGGCGCTGATTGGATTGATAGTACACATACGAAAGTGACAATCGATGAACCTAAATTTATCGAAGCTCTTCAATTCTTTGCAGATATGCAGAACAAATACAAAATCACGCCTGCTATTGAGCAAGCACAAACACTGGATACGTACCAACGTTGGATGAGAGGCGAACTTGCATTCTTCCCTGTTGGACCTTGGGATCTAAGCACGTATGATCGTGAATTGAAATTCGATTATGATCTGATTCCTTACCCTGCTGGTTCTACTGGCAAAACAGCAACATGGATCGGAAGTCTAGGTATTGGTGTATCTAGCAAAACAGCCAATCCTGAACTTGCTGCTAAATTAGTAACCTACTTGTCTGCTTCAAAAGAAGGTCAAGAAGCGTTAGTTAAATCTGGCGTACAGATTCCTAACTTGCAAGATATGGCGAAAACATGGGCTGCTGATACATCAACCAAACCAGCCAACAAAGAAGAATTCCTCAAAATCGTAACTGAGTATGGCAGACCATTACCAGGTCAATATACGTACAATGCAGAATGGTATGACCTTTTCTTCACAGATATTCAACCTGTAATCGATGGTAAAATGTCTGCTGCTGATTATGTCAAACAAGAACAACCTAAAATGCAAAAACTACTTGACCGTGCTGTAGAACAAGATCAAAAATCTAAAAAGTAAGCTGTACCTGCTGTAATAAATCAGAGCCATTTTGAATATGGTGAAAATGATGTTAGCTTTCCCTAGATCCAGATGGGACTAACATCATTTTCATTCCAGATGAATTAGGGGTGAATTATGAAAACCAAATCTAATCTGTATCGTAAAGAAAAATATTTTGGTTATTTGTTTATTTTGCCACCCGTTGTCGGTTTCTTACTGTTCACACTTTATCCTGCACTATATTCGGTATATGGATCATTTACCGATTGGAATGGTCTTGGACAGATGAACTTTATCGGGTTGGATAACTTTAAAGATATTTTGACAGATGATTTCTTCTACAAATCAATGTTTAACACCTTATTCTTAATGATCGGTATTCCGATTGGATTGGTTATTTCTTTACTACTAGCACTTGGACTTAATCGTAAAATCCCAGGTACCACTACATTTCGTGTGATCTATTATGTACCGGTTATCTCTTCACTCGCTGCAATCTCGATCCTTTGGCAGTGGGCATATAACGGGGACTATGGACTTGTGAATCAGTTCCTTGATCTATTTGGTATCAAAGGCCCTAACTGGTTAGCAAATACCACTACTGTCAAACCAGCGTTGATTATTATGACGATCTGGAAAGGTCTTGGATATTCAATGCTTCTATATCTGGCTGCTCTTCAAAGTGTGTCTCGTAGTTACTATGAAGCGGCTGAATTGGATGGTGCAAGTGGATTCAAAATGTTCCGTCACATTACATGGCCGATGGTGAAGCCAGTTACGTTCTTCCTTGTCGTTACGAATATTATCGGGGGATCACAGATCTTTACCGAGATCAATATTATGACACCTACAGGTGGACCGGAGTACTCTTCAGCTACAATCGTATTCTATATCTGGCAAAAAGCTTTTGATAACTTACAAATGGGTTATGCTTCCGCAATGGCTGTTATTTTAGGACTATTTATCTTTATCGTTACATTAATTCAGTTCAAAATGAATGAGCGTTCAAGCTTTGATGTCGATTGATTATTAGCTGTAAAGGAGTGAGTACAGAATGGTTCATACGAAGCAACAAAAGATAAGCAATGCGTTCATTTTTGTTTTACTCTGCATAGGAGCTATTGTTATGATCGCTCCGCTACTTTGGATGGTATCTACTTCTTTTAAAGACAGACAAGATGTATTTGCACTTCCACCTAACTGGATTCCGGCTGTGTTTCATTTTAATAAATATCAAGAAATCTGGACAGCAGGTCCATTATTAAGCGGTATTATCAACAGTCTGATTGTTGCTTTAACCGTAACGATTATCGGAACAATTACATCCAGTCTGGCAGCTTTTGCTTTTGCCAAACTACGCTTTCCTTACAAAAATCAAATCTTTTTACTATTGCTTTCTTCAATGATGATTCCGTATCCAGCAGTCATGATCTCTCAATTTATTATGTTCTCTGAATGGGGATGGGTAGATACATTATTACCACTGATTGTACCGGGATTGTTCGGTAATATTATTATGATCTTCTTTTTAAGACAGTATCTGTACAGTATTCCTAATGCGATTATTGAAGCTGCCAAAATCGATGGAACCTCATACTTCGGCATTTATGCCCGTATTATTTTCCCGTTGATCAAGCCAGCAATAGCCGCTCAGTTAATCTTATGGTTTATGGGAATCTGGAATGATTACTTGCCTCCTATTCTCTATCTGAATTCTCCTGAAATTCAGACGTTACAGATCGTTATTGCTAACTTTAACGCCAACTATGCGATCCAAAGTGATTATCCATTAATTATGGCGGCATCTGTTGTATCGTTGTTACCAATCTTAATTATTTTCTTGATCTTCCAACGTCAGATTATCGAATCTGTGGCGATCTCAGGGGTAAAAGGATAATCATTACCCCCTCTCCATCTGTTCTAACTCAATGTTAACAACAAAAAAAACGGCTAGAGCCTATGCTCTGTAGCCGTTTTTTTGTAGGGTTTGATTACGATTGTGGTTCTGCTTCGCGTGCACTGGCATTCGCAGAATGAATTAATTTGTCATAATATAATCGGAACACAATATCTTGATTATAGTTACCAAATCCTCTACCGAACAGTGTTAACCCACCGACATGCTCAGACGAAGGATCTACAGCAATACGTAATGTCCATTGACGATCACGTACATTGACCTGATCCAAATTCACATCAGACAACTTTTGTCCATCCATATATGTACCATCTCTGGATACAGTCAGATGCTTGAGTAGTCCATATTGATTTACAATATCTGGCCACCATTGTGGATTGTACTTACCACGCTTATCTCCGTAATCGCCTGGACTTGTCCATGTTCCTAATTTCACTTCATTTAAATAAAATGTAATGTCTGAAGGAAAACGGTTATCTGTCAAAGGAGCTTCTGAAGAAATCTCAAGTGAAACTAATAATTCTAAAGGATTTTCGGTAGACAACAAAAAGTTAGGAATCTTATACTCTATAAATCCTTCACTAAACCACAAAATTTTGGCTTGAAAACGTTCTGCATCAAAAAAATAACGGGTATCATCTACTTGCCCGATAAACTTCTCGGCTGACGCTAAACCACAAGTCGGTTCTACTTTGAGGTCTGTATAATGTCCTATTGAAATTTCACTTTCATGGTATTGGCGTAAATGCTCGACTTTGTTCGGAAAGTTAATCTGCGCTTCCTCTACTTGAAGTGAACATATTTTTTGTACGCCACCTTTACCAGGTTGCATACTGGTTGAAATAATTCCTGCTTTTTCTAGCTTTTTTACATGCATAGATACAATGGCACTGGTTAAACTTACTGCTTCCGCTAGTTCACGAATATTCATAGGTCGTATAGCAAGTAATTGAATGATTTTGTGCCTTACACTGCTTGCGAGTGCTTCATACACAGGCAATGATTTATCCGAAATATCCAGATTCATATTCAGGCTCCTCCAATACCAAATGTGTGTAACGTAAACGAATACCTTTCCACTATATCGTTATGTTAATAAAAATACAAACGTTATTCTATTTATGTCGCAAAATTATATTATATATTATCAAAAAACGTGTTATTATCGTCATGTAAGCGATATCAAGGAGGTATATATATATGATTAATATGAATATGAATATTCAAGATATCACAGGGAAAATCAGTCGGCATATCCACGGACAATTTGCTGAACATCTAGGTCGTTGTATTTATGAAGGCATCTGGGTAGGTAAAGATTCACCTATTCCTAATATCGAAGGCATGCGTATTGATGTGATTGAAGCGTTACGAAAACTACATATTCCTGTTCTGCGCTGGCCGGGAGGTTGCTTTGCAGATGAATATCATTGGAAAGATGGAGTCGGCCCTGTAGACCAACGTGCTCGTATGGTCAATAACAACTGGGGTGGCGTAGAGGAAAATAATCATTTTGGTACACATGAATTTCTACGATTATGTGAGTTGCTTGAGACAGAACCTTATATTAGCGGCAATGTAGGTAGTGGTACAGTCCATGAAATGCAGCAATGGGTGGAATATATGACGCTGGATGGACAATCTCCAATGGCAGACTGGCGTAAGCAGAACGGTCAGGAAGAACCATGGACATTGACTTATTTTGGTGTCGGAAATGAAAATTGGGGTTGTGGTGGTAATATGCGCCCTGAATATTATGCCGATCTCTACAGACACTATTCTACGTATGTTCGTAACTATGGAGACAATCAGATATACAAAATCGCTTGCGGAGCTAATAGTGATGATTACCACTGGACAGAAGTGTTGATGCGCGAAGCTGGACACTTAATGAACGGATTGAGTCTACACTACTACACCCTTCCTTCTGGCGATTGGACATCAAGCAAAGGTTCATCCACTCATTTTACAGAAGAAGAATGGTTTACTACGTTCAAAAATACATTGTATATGGAAGAATTGATTATTAAGCATTCCAAAATTATGGATAAATATGATCCTGAGAAAAAAGTAGGCATGATTATTGATGAATGGGGAATCTGGACAGATGTAGAGCCAGGAACCAATCCAGGCTTTTTATATCAGCAAAATACATTGCGCGATGCTATCGTCGCTGGGGTGAATTTAAACCTCTTTTACAAATATGCTGATCGGATCAAAATGGCAAATATTGCGCAGATGGTCAATGTACTGCAAGCAATGATTTTGACAGAAGGCGATCAATTGATACTGACTCCAACCTATCATGTATTTAATATGTATCAAGTGCATCAGGATAGCGAGAGAATAGACTTACAGTATACTAGCCCTCAATATACGATGGGTGCTCAATCGATCGATAAAATCAGCGCAGCGGCTTCAAAAGACCATCTGAATCGTGTTCATCTGACGATCTGTAACTTGAGCCACAATGAAAGTCAATCGTTCTCTTGCCAAATTGAAGGTTTCACCCCTGCTGATATTCAAGGCAAAGTATTAACAGCTTCAGCACTGAACACACATAATACATTTGAACAACCAGAACAGATCGTACCGGTAGCTTTGAATGTTTCTTTTGCCAAAGACGGCACGCTAACTTTTGAGCTTCCAGCGGCTTCTGTCGCAGCGATTACGTTGATCTAACAGAGAGGACGGTCTGCTGATGCCAGCAATCACTCATGGGTGCAAAGGTTGTAACCGTAGCCCTCAATTGTCTGAAGAAAAGATTGAAGTATTGGTCGCTATAGCCATCCAGCACAAACAGCCACATGAGCTAACACCTGAAACTGTACAACAAGCACGTATGAATACCTGTCTGTCTTGCCCTTCTTTACAATACGGAACCACCTGCAAACACTGTGGATGTCTTGTTCATATCCGTACACGCTTGGCTGCATCTTATTGCCCTTCTCCTTATGGATCACAATGGGAAAAAGAAGATGTGCTATAAGACATTCTAAGGTATAATGCAAACGGGAATGGTTAAGTAATAGAATCACAACCCGTATTGAATTCTTGGAGGTCTGGATATGACAACACATCAAATTGAACAATTATATGTTGAAGGTATTATCAATGACGATACACTAACTGATATTTTGCACCAATGGGCTGTTGTGCCCCTACTGTATGATGATGGTCATGAGATCAAAGTCGAAGATTATTTCAATCATTTGGAATATTCATTGGGTGTAGAAGCTTATGCTGCTGCTCAATCCCTATATGAGCTATCTGTACAAGCTTCTCGCCGTTTTGCAGAACCGGATGTATATGAAGTGTTGCAAGACTGTATCAGCTTACAGGAAGACCTGTGGATGACGAATGTTCTGACATTGGGAGATTGGATTCACTGGATGGAACAAGCGGCTCAAGGGCAACTGAATCTGCCTGTAGTTGATTTCCATAGTCTGTTCGAAGATTTGCCAGAAGGATATATGATTCAAGATTTTCATGATGATCTATTATTTATGCTTGAGCAAGAAGATCATCCTAAATATCAGGAAGCGTTACAGCAACAACAATCCTTGTATCGCCAACTAGGTGTGTCTGCTTCGTAATCAGGCGATTATAATGATACGCTACTCATATTACTTTATAGCAACAAAAAAGACGCTCAGCTAATAGCTAGAGCGTCTTTTTGTTAGATATTACTTATTTGGCGTGTATATGCTGCTTCAATATTACTTTTTAGGAGCAGTAATTTTAACCAAAGCATTTACAGTTACTGTTGCTGTTGGATCAGTCACAGAAGTGATTTGAACTTTCAACTTCGCCATACGTGAACCGGATGCTGGATACTTGATTAATACACCATTGTTATCTACATATTTCGGATCATCGCTAGACAATACTTTGTAATCTACACGATTATCAGTTGGTAATGTAAATACAGATTGTCCAAGGACATTGTTACCATCAATGATGTAGTTAAATGGTTTTTTCGCTGTTGCAATACGTGTTTTCTCTGTACCTACAATACGGTATTGAGCAGAAGATGTGTAAATAGAGTTGCTATCTACTGAACCTGTTGGAGATACATTGTAAGCAGCCAATTGCAATTTGTACGTGCCTGGCTCTAATGCTTTAAGAGATACTTTACCATTTTCAGTAGCCATAATTACATTATCAATATCATTGAATTGGTAGTATCCTGGATCAAATAAAGGATAACCGTCTTCTGTTGGAGTCTGTACATATTGAGCCGCTGTTCCTCTAAGCTCATCATCCAGACCATATACATTCAATTCAATAACATTTGAATTTTTGGATGTTAAATGGAAACCAATATCCGTTACATCTTGTTTACCATCCAAACGAATATTCGTGTTGCTTACGGTTACTTCTTGAATACCCAAGCCTGTATCCGGTAATTCAGTACCTACATGAAGTACAAATGGTAAATGCAATGTAGGATATCCGTTCGCTGTTAATACTACTTCGCCTTCATAAGGTCCTGTTGCCGCAGAAGCATTAGGTTTCACAGCTAATGAGAATTCTTTTGTTGAATTGCCGCCTAGCAAGATCGAACCGTTAGCATCCAATCCTTTCAGTGTAGCACTGATATTGCTTACATCCGGTGTTGACGTCGAATTGTAAGGATCAGAAGTTACATCAGAATGCAATTTGATGCTTGCTTTGTAAGATACAGATAATGAAGAAGTGTTTTTCAATTGTAGTTTTTTCGTTTGTTCTGCACTACCTGGTTTTAATACGCCAAATGCAGCAGAAGAACCATAGTTAGTGACTGTTTTCTTATTCAAGTTTTTGTCTAGAATTACGATAGGTTCTACCGTTTCTAGTAAAGCTGGTGAATAGACAGCTGCTGCTACATTCGCACGTCCAGCACCTTGAGAATATACATCATATTGTTGATCATTTTCATCTTTGATCACATCTGCTGTATTCACCAATGCTGCACGAATATCAAATGGTGTCCAATCTGGATGTTCTTGCTTGAGCAATACAGCTAGACCTGCGATATGCGGGCTTGCCATACTTGTTCCGTTTTGACGCGTATATGCTTCTGCATACGAAGCATCTTTGATAAATTTACCATAAGCAGGAATCGTTGATTCAATACTTACACCTGGAGCTACAAGATCTGGCTTGATACCTAGTAATCCATCTTGGTTTGGTCCACGTGAGCTGAAGTCAGCCATCGTATCGCCACGTTTTTCTGTTTTTGGATAACTGCTTCCGAATTTGAATGTTAGCGCATCAGCAGAAAATTTCAATGCTTCTCTTGCAAGAGCACGTCCTTCTTTACCAGCCATATCAAATGTTGGAATGTATTCAAAACCATCACCCAAGAAAGCGCTAGAACCGATCTGTCCGTCACGTCCACTTACACTTTCAGACAAATCAGCTTGCAATGGATCAGACGCTTTAACATTACCGTTGAAAATGATTGCTGCTTTGGCTCCATTTTCTTTGGCTACTTTGATTTTGTCTACGAATGTAGCACTACCACGCGAGATCAGAACCACTTTATCTTTTACATCTTTTCCTACATAATCACCGACTAGACCTAATCCTACATAGACACCGTCTAGTGGAGAAGTACCCAGTATTCTTTGGAAATCTTCATTTCCTGTACGCCAAGCCATCAAGTTCAATCCATACGATTGACCATAAGCATCTGCTGTTACTGTTGTAGTGTCATCAGCATTATGATAATTGACTGCCGCTGCACTCACTGCTTCTGCTGTAGCATCAGCTTCAGTTTTGTATACAGATGCTGTTACTGTCGAAGTAAACTGTTTGGTAGGGATTGTAGAAGCTCCTACAGAAATCGCTAACTGAGACGATGCAGGTGAACCCATAGAATAGTAGTAATATCCTTGTTTGGCTGCATTACCGTTCGCAATAACAGCAACTACACCGCTAAGTACAGCATTGTTGATCGCGATAACGTCCGGTGAGTTTACATCTTTTTCAGCATCAGAACCTAAAGACAAGTTGATAACGTCCATACCGTCTTTAAAACCGCACGTTCGATACCATCTATTACCTGTGCAGAAGAACCTGAAGAACGTCCTGTTTCTGCGTTACGTCCTAATACTTTGTATACATAAAGGTCTGCATCATAAGCGATCCCTTTTTGTACAATATCACTTGTTTTGTTAGCGGCACGACCTACGATTGTTCCAGATACGTGAGTACCATGTGATGTACCTGCAAATCCTGTACCGTATGGATCATCTTCGATTGCGATTGGTGGTTCTTCATATGGATCGTTATCTTTTTCAAAAGAATCGTATCCGCCTTTATAAGCGCCTTTCAAATCTGGATGTTCATAATCGACACCTGTATCAATAACGCCGACTTTGACACCTTTACCTGTCAAACCTTTTTGCCAAGCTACAGGCGCACCGATTAAGTTCAAAGGTGAAGCATCATATGTAGCAGTTGTTGCTGTCAACGAAGGAGGGTCTTGTACGGGAATCGTGTAATACACACTATTTTCATAGATGGATTTTACACCTGGCAATTCAGCCAATTTAGGAATTTGATTCGCTGGAATCGAAACTTCCATCCCGTTAAGAACAGTGTTATAGCGATAGTTCACTTTTAACAAAATGCCTTGTTCTTTAGCAGCATTGACGATAGCCGCTTGCTGAGAATCAATCGCTCGTTCTGTTGATTCAGTTGCAAAGCTACGAACACCTGCTTCAGCTGCATATTGACCTACAGCAACTGGCTGATTGGACAACTGCACAATAACGCGAACCACTTTACTGGAAGTTACATTTAATTTAGGAGAAATAACCGGTGCTTCGTTAGAAGTCTGATTTAGTAAAACACTTGGTAGATTACGTCCTATTTCATAAGGAGAGGATGCTGTGCCTGTGCCTGCTTCAGCTGCGAAAGAAGCAGTCGGCGATAATAAAGTACCTACAGCAAGAACTGCTGCCATGGAGACAACAGAAAATTTACGGATAACGTGTAACTTCGTCAAATGATTTCCCTCATTTCGTTAAGTTAGATAGTGTACTCGATGATTTTTTTACCGAACTTGAAAGTAGCCCCAGAATTAAACCGTTAACATCTTACTTTTTGTGTGAGCTATAGTAACCTCCTTTACGAAGAATGTGAGGAAGATTTTGTAACATAAAATTATATTACCACCTGAATTAACCAGTGGCTAGATATTTTATCCATCTATAGACAAAATTTGCGTTAGTTATAATGAAATAATGATTTTTTATCAATCTTTACCCATTAATTAGAATATATTACATTAAATGGAATAAAAAAGAACCTTCCATATCGGACTAACTTACCTGACGGTTTTGTTAGTTTCTACATGAAAGGTTCTTTTTGTCTTAACAAGTGCTATTTACAGCTTTTAATTATTTTGCATTTGCTTTGATTTTGATCAATGCTTTGACTGTTGTTTTGACGGTAGGATCTGCTACTGATTGAATCTGAATATTTAATTTGACGATACGCGATCCAGATGTTGGATATTTTAAAAGTGTTCCGTTGTTGTCTACATACTTCGCATCGCTTGAAGATAATACTTTGTAGGTGATGCGATCTGTATCGTTCAGTGCAATGACTGGCTTGCCGATTACCTGTTGCCCATCCAAAATATAACGAAATGGTTGTTCCGCAGTATGAATCCGATCTTTCTCTGTTCCTGTAATCCGATAAGATGAATATGCAGGATGAACCGACTCAGGATCGGTCACACCTTGTGGGCTCACATGATATACAGCTAATTCTAATTTGTATTGTCCCGGTGCAAGTACTTTCAGCGAAGTTCCGTTATTATCAGCTACCATTACTACATTATCGATATTATTAAAGTTATAATATCCTGGCTTGTATAGCGGATATCCTTCATCTGTAACAGGTTGTACGACCTGCGCCAGTGTTCCTTGAGCAACATCGTTCATATCATATACATTCAATTCCATTACATTGGAATCGGTAGCTGTCAAATGAAAACCAACATCTATACTGTCTTGCTTGCCATTCAAACGAACATTTCGATCACTTAATGTCACTTCTTGTATCCCTAGACCAGCATCAGGAAGACTGGTTCCTACATGGAGAACAAATGGTAAATGCAATGTAGGATACCCATTCGCAGTTAATACCACTTCTCCTTCATAATCTCCTGTTACAGCTGTAGCATCCGGTTGAACGGCCAGAGCAAACTCTTTTGTTGATTTGCCACTCACTACAATCGAACTGTCTGGATTTGTTCCTTTTAACCTTGTAGCGATATGGCTTACATCCGGTGTAGATATAGGTTGATACGGATCTGAAGTAACGCTTGGATTCATGTGTACACTAGCTTGATATTGAATACTGGTTGTCGATGTGTTTTTGATCTGTAATGTTTTGGATTGTTCTGCTCCACCTGCTGCGATTACGCCAAAAGCAGCAGACGAACCATAATTCGTCACTGTTTTCTTTTTCAATTCTTTATCCAAAATTGTAATCGGTTCTACCGTTTCAAGAACAGCCGGAGAATAGACAGCATCTACTACATTGACACGTCCACTTCCTTGAGAATAGACATCATATAAAGTACCTTCTGCGTCTTTGAGTGGTGTCGCTGTATTTGCTAACACTGCTCGAATATCAAAAGGAGTCCAGTCAGGATGTTCTTGTTTTAACAAAGCCGCTAATCCAGCTACATGAGGACTAGCCATACTTGTTCCATTTTGCCGTAAATAAGCTTCTTTGTATGAAGCATCTTTAATAAATTTGCCGTACGCTGGAAATGTGGATTCAATATTGGTACCTGGTGCAACCAAATCCGGCTTAATTCCAAGCAATCCATCTTGATTAGGGCCACGAGAACTAAAATCAGCTATCGTATCTCCTATTGAAGATGTTTTGGGATACTGATTGCCAAATGTAAATGTTAATGGTGTAGCCGGAGATTTCACAACTTTTCTTGCTAATGCACGTCCTGCTTGTCCTGCCATATCAAAGCTCGGAATATAAGGATACCCATCTCCAATATAAGCTCCGCTTCCGATATTTCCATCTCGCCCTGCGATATGTTCGGATAAGTCAGCTACAGTGGAATCATTGACTTGAGCATCACCATTGAAAATAATAACCGCTTTGGCTCCTTTGGATTTGGCAAGTGTGATTTTGTCTGTAAATTTAGAACCTCCGCGTGACATCAACACCACTTTATTTTGTACATCTTTGCCTTTATAATCATCATCCAATCCCAAGCCAACATATACACCTTGATACGAAGTTTCTCCCAAATATTGAGCGAAATCATCTTGTTTGGTGCGCCATGCGATCGCATTTAATGGATAACTTTGTGCATACGTATCTTTACTAACTGTATCCGCACCATATACAGAAGCGGTAACAGTCGCTTGGTATTGAGTGCCGGGAACGGTAGAAGCTCCTACAGAAATCGCTAATGGCGAACTAGCTGGAGAACCTAGCGAATAATAGTATGAGCCTGGCGCCGCTGCATTGCCGTTCGCAACCACGACAACGACACCGCTTAATACCGCATTATTAATAGCAATCACATCTGGAGAATTGACGTCTTTGTCTGCATCTGTACCTAACGACAAATTAATAACATCCATATGATCTTTGACAGCATGTTCAATTCCATCGATAATTTGCGCGGTTGTACCTGTAGAGCGTCCAGTCTGCGAATCACGTCCTAATACTTTGTAGACATGCAATTCAGCATCATAAGCGACTCCTTTTTGCACAATTTCACTGGTCTGATTCGCCGCTTGACCGACGATTGTACCGGATACATGTGTACCATGCGATGTACCTGCAAATCCTAATCCTTGCGGATCGTCTTTTACAGATAAAGGAGGATCTTCATAAGGATCATTATCATGATGTACTGAATCATATCCGCCTTTATAAGCCCCTTTCAAATCAGGATGTTCATAATCAATACCTGTATCAATAACACCGACTTTGACCCCTTTACCGGTTAACCCTTTTTGCCAGGCTAACGGAACGCCGATAAGATTGAGCGGTGAAGCATCATATGTAGCAGTTGTTGCAGTAAGTGCAGTTGGTTCCTGCACAGGAATCGTATAATAATTATTATTTTCATAAATCGACTTGATCCCGGGAATTTCAGCCAATGCTGGAATCTGATTGGCAGGTATCGAAATCTCCATTCCATTTAGTACAGTGTTATAGCGATAATTGACAGTCATCTTAATTCCTTTAGCTTGAGCAGCAGCACTAAAATTAGACTGCTGTGAATCTATTGTTGTAGCTGTAGACGCCATTACTTGCTTATCTTCTATAGATGAAGTGGTTGAAATTAGTGTTCCTTTATCAGCTTCATATTGATTGACAGCAATAGGTTCATTATTTAGCTGTACAATCACGCGAATAATTTGATTGGATTTTACATTGATATTAGGCGAAATGATTGGAGCTGAATCAGCAGACGAATGCAGTAATGATCGATTCGCAGTTGACGTTAATTCATACGGAGCAGTGATCGTGCCTACTTCAGCAGCAAAGGAACGGGTCGGCGATAACAAAGTACTTACGGTAAGTAATGCTGTTAGTGTAATCATAGAACAGGTACGCATAGCTTTGACTTTATTCAAATGATATCCCTCTTTTCAGTGACTAACGTTCACTTATTTTTTCCTTACAATCGTTTGACATAAATTAGACATACGTCACAACCACTTCGCAAATACAGATTTATTTGCTTTTTTATTATGCCAATTTTGTAATACAAAGCTATATTACCATCAGATACCATGATCGACCAGACCTAATATATAAATATGTATAATGTTTTGATAGTTATATTTGGATAATTATATTCTAAGTAAATAAAATAGTGATTACTTGTATTAAAACAAAAAAACCACCTTTACCTGATCAATAGGTGAAAGTGGTTTTATTTTATAGAGTACTATTCTATTCTTCTTTAGGCACAAAATCGAAAATCTGTCCTTCTTCCATTAGATCAATCAATCGATCTAACCACATATAATAGCGAACTGCTTCTTCCATTTTTTCTTTATCTTTGTTCAATACTTCTGTAGCAGGTGACTCGCTATCCAACTCTACAATCAATTTATCAATTTCTTTGATCGACTTGCGTAATACTAAAATATTACTTTCTACCGATTTGCGCCATTTGATTGCAAAGAAATCAGTAAATGTCTGGTACCAATCATATTCGACTTCATATAAGTCTTTGCGTGATCCTTTTTCCCATACTTTATTGACCATACGTAAATCTAATAAATTACGAATACCGGTGCTCATACTGGTTTTGCTCATTGCCATTTCTGTTCCCATATCATCTAAAGTCATAGGCTTGTCTGCAAAAAAGAGCATGCCATATAAATGTCCTGTCGATAATGTAACTCCATACAAATCCATATTGCGTCCTATCACTTCAATAACTCGTTTTCTTACTTTCTCTACTGCTTCTTGCTGTGATTCATTTAATTGGTCCAAGCTCATGCTTGCACACTCCTATTCTATATATACAGTTTATTCTTTATGATCTGAATTTTAAGTTTCCTAAATCATTTTAAAAAAGATATTGTCAAAAGTAAAGTTTCAAAATGAATAGCATCGGTGAGTATATGAGAGAATATTAAAGTATTCCATATAAACTTTCTGTACAGTTTTTTCTGTACATACTAAATATACGGGTTTTACGGTTGATTTGCAAACTTATATTTGTTACAATGAATCTCGTTGGTTTGCAAATGATGAAAATAATCATTTATTTTCTGTAAATATAATGTTTTTCATCTTTATCTTCCTACTATATAAAAGGGGTGACAAATAGTGTCTATTTTAGAAATCAAAAATGTAAGTAAGTTGTTCGGTCCTAATGCAGAACAAAATGCCAAATTATTGGATCAAGGCTGGACGAAAGAAAAAATGGCGAAAGAAAAACAGATTACTGTTGGTGTCAATCGTGTAAATATGGAAATTGAAGAAGGCGAGATTTTCGTTATTATGGGATTGTCCGGTAGCGGTAAATCTACATTGGTTCGTATGTTCAATCGTCTGATCGAACCTACATCCGGTGAAATTCTGGTGAATGGTAAAGACCTTCGCAAAATGAATAAAGAACAACTTCGCAATGTGCGTCGCAAAACAATCAGTATGGTATTTCAAAAATTCGCTTTATTCCCTCATCGTAGTGTTCTCGAAAATGTGGAGTATGGACTTGAAATTCAAAAAGTCGCTAAAGCTGAACGTCGTACCAAAGCAGAGACTTCTCTTGAATTGGTTGGACTTAAAGGCTGGGAAAACAAAATGCCTGATGAATTAAGTGGTGGTATGCAACAACGTGTAGGTCTAGCACGCGCTCTAGCAAATGATCCTGAAGTTCTTTTGATGGATGAAGCATTTAGCGCCCTAGATCCACTGATTCGTCGTGATATGCAAGATGAATTACTTGAACTGCAAGACAAAATGAAAAAAACAATCATCTTTATTACGCATGATCTGGATGAAGCTCTTCGTATCGGTGATCGTATTGCTCTTATGAAAGACGGAGCTGTTGTACAAATCGGTACACCGGAAGAAATTATGATTCAGCCTGCTAACTCGTATGTTGCACGCTTTGTCGAAGATGTTGATTTGTCTAAAGTATTAACTGCTGCTCATGTCATGCGCAGACCAGAAACGATTACATTGGATCGTGGACCTCGTGTAGCGCTTGAATTGATGCGTGAACGTGGTGTATCTAATCTATTTGTAATAGATCGTTCCAAAAAATTACTCGGTATTATTACCGCAGAAGATGCTGTAACAGCAATGAAAACACAACAAAAACTAGAAGACATCTTAATTCGCGATGTGCCTCAAGTTGAACCGGAACGCATGCTAAATGAGTTGTTTGAATTAGTCAGCACAGCTAAATTGCCTGTTGCTGTAGTAGATGAACGTGATCGCTTAACAGGTGTATTGATTCGTGGAGCATTACTTGGTGCACTTGCCGGCGAAGTAGATAATGGAGAGGTGAATGAATATGCCTAAGATTCCTTTAGCACAATGGATTCAAACGTTAGTAGATTGGCTGAGCCTGCACTGGGCAGGATTTTTTAAAGGCGTATCTAACATCATTAGTTATGTCGTCGATATTTTTACGTATTTCTTTATGTTGCCACACCCGTTCTTATTCGTCATCATTGTCGGTATACTCGGTTATATCGCGAATAGATGGTCGCTCGCTATATTCTCAGCACTTGGATTTTTACTAATTTACAATCTGGGATATTGGACAGAAACGATGAATACATTAGGTCTTGTTATCACGTCTGCTCTAATTTCCATTATCATCGGTGTTCCACTCGGTATTATGTGTGGTTCTAGCAAATTAGCTGCACAGATCATTACACCGTTACTTGATTTTATGCAGACGATGCCAGCATTCGTATACTTGCTACCGGCTGTAACATTCTTCAGTCTAGGTGTTGTACCCGGTGTAGTTGCATCTGTTATTTTCGCTATTCCACCAACGATTCGCCTGACTCATTTGGGAATCAAACAAGTTTCCGAAGAATTAGTAGAAGCGGCTGACGCATTTGGGTCAACCGGTGGACAGAAACTATTTAAAGTTCAATTGCCATTAGCATTACCAACAATTATGGCAGGTATTAACCAAACGATTATGTTATCTCTATCTATGGTTGTTATCGCATCTATGATCGGTGCTCAAGGTATCGGTGCTGTTGTATACCGTGCTGTAGGACAACTTAAAATCGGTGAAGGTTTTGAAGCAGGTCTAGCTGTTGTTGTACTTGCTATCGTACTTGACCGTCTTTCTCAGAGCTTATTCAAAAGCGGTCGCAAACAACGCGCTTAATAGTAACTCACTAACTACAACAGCAACATTTGAAAATATGAATAAAAGGGGCGAATTATACGCATGAAAAAGCATAAAAACTTGCTGCTTTTCTCCTGTATTATATTGATCATGATCATTTCTGCCTGTAACCCGAACCGTCAACCATTTCCATCGTTCCCGGGCAGTAAAACAACCAATAGCTCCGATGCTATTGGCGATCAAGTCGGTTACCAGATTATTGGTATCGATGCAGGCGCAGGCATTATGAAAGCTACACACAAAGCCATTGAAGATTATAAATTAACAGATTGGACATTGGTTGAAGGTTCTAGTGCAGCGATGACAGCTACACTGGATAAAGCAATCAAAAATGAAGAGCCTATTATTATTACAGGTTGGACACCACACTGGATGTTCAGCAAGTACGATCTTAAATATTTAGATGATCCGAAGAAATCATACGGAGATGCTGAAGAAATTCATACCCTTGCTCGTAAAGGATTGCAAAAAGACGATCCAACAGCTTACCAATTTTTAGACCGTTTCGAATGGAGTTCTGATGAAATGGGTGAAATGATGGTAGCGATTCAAGCAGGTACTGATCCTGCTGTAGCTGCTAAAGATTGGGCTGAAGCTCATGCTGATCGTGTAGATGAATGGACGAAAGGCTTGAAAAAAGCGAACGGTAATACATTAACACTAAGTTATGTAGCTTGGGATTCTGAAATCGCCAGTACCAATCTTATGAAATATATTTTAGAAAATAAATTAGGTTACAAAGTCACTGCTCTACAAGTAGAAGCAGGCCCTATGTTCACCGGTGTTGCTAATGGTGATGCAGATGCTACTGTAGCTGCTTGGTTACCACTCACACATGCTGACTATTGGGAAAAATACAAAGCCAAATTGGATGATCTTGGTCCTAATATGACCGGTGTCAAAGTAGGTCTTGTTGTTCCTAAATATGTAAATGTGGATTCGATTGAAGATTTGCAACCTCAAGCTGCTGCTAAATAATCTTTACCTTTGATAACATTTACTTTTATAGCATTTAAATAGAAAGACAAAAAAAGCTATCTTTGAAATCGTCAGTGATTTCAAAGATAGCTTTTTTAATGCATTACAATAGCAGTCTATATCGATTGAAGCTTATTCTGGATCATCTTTGGTATCGTTAAGTTTTTTAACCCACAATCCAAAAGCAATACAAGCTACTACTATCATTACTGCATACAATAAAATGTAAGGTGTGTGTGCATTAAATTCCATAAATAAAGGCAACACAGCCGGCAAAATAGAAGTTCCCATCAGGTATTCCTCCTTTATAAATTTTCAATAACGAATTTTTAATCAATCCTTATCTTATTTTACCTCAAATAATACCCTTGTGCCATCTGAATAATTGTCTAATTGGTTACCTATCCATGAACCTGCACCGCGATTATCCGAAGGTTTGATATAACGAATATCTGCACCTTCTCCACCTTCCTGACACATTGCCATAGGCCACTCATCTCGATCATAGCCTTTTTTGGTAGCTACTCCTCGCAAAGACAATTGACGATTTGCTTTGGCGCCCCCACGATCTATCGTACAGATCGCAGAATGTCCTTCTGCTATAGCATCTTTAATGTGAGCTGCGGTCTTAGGATAACGATCAGCAGGCACGACAAGGGTATAATCAGCTTGTCCATTTGATGCTTGGTTAGGATTTAGTATCCCACCTAGATCAACATGTCCATTCACTAGATAAATAACCCCTGCTAGAATCGCAGTAACCACAAATCCCCATATTTTTTTAGAAGACATCCATCGTTCCTCCTGTTGTTCTGATCTCCTTATTATAACCTGTCCTCCAACTAAATAGGAACAGACGTTTCATATATCAAAAAAAACACAAAATTCTTCTATCTAAAAGACGAACTCTGTATCATCAGTTCATCTTCTATACAGAAGAATTTTGTTATATTTTGCTTACTTATTTATCTATTGAATCTAATCTTATACGCGGAACTTGGCAACTTCACTCTGCAAGTCCATAGATAGATGGCTTAATGATTCTGCTGCATTGGAGATTTCGCGCATAGATTCTAATTGGATCGTTGAAGCTTGTGTCGCTTCTTTAGAATCTGACGTGATTTGTTGAGAAAGACCTGCAATTTGACGCTCAGAATCTAGAATTTTAGACGAACTGGATGAAATTTGATTAGATGCCGCCGACACTTCTTGCACCTGTTCTGTAACAAGTTGGATCGCACTTTGTACATTTTGGAAAATAGTACCCATTTGTTGTACAGCTTGAGTACCACTTTGTACTTCTTTGGCGCCCTCTTCCATTTTACTTACAGCATGAGAAGTTCTTTGAATAATATCTTCGATCTTTTCGTTGATCTGTCTAGCTGAGTCATTTGAATATTCAGAAAGTTTTTTCACTTCACTCGCAACAACAGCGAATCCAAGACCATGTTCTCCTGCACGAGCAGCTTCGATAGAAGCATTCAAAGAAAGCAAGTTAGTCTGTCCAGCGATATCACGAATCACTTGTACAATCGTAGCGATCTCTTTCGATTGCTCTGCTAATTCATAAAGTGCTGTAGCTGTTGCTTGTACAGTCTGATCTACATTTTTCATTTGTAATACAGTTTGCTCTACATTGCTTCCACCATGTTCTACATCACTCAATGCTTTGGAAGAAGAGTCAGCCACTAATGCTACAGATTCAGCAATACGATAAATATTGTTTGTATTTTTTTCTAACAATTGTTGGTTATCCATGACTTGTTGTAATTGACGTCCTGCCGAAGATGAGATTCCTGTTACAGTAGTTGTAGCTTCATCTGCTGTTTTTACAGATTCTTCGGATGTCGCTGTTAATTCTTCTGAAGCCGCAGCCATCTGCTCTGCACTAGAACCGATAACTTGCATCAATCCACGTAGATTATTTTTCATCTCATTAAACGAAGTTGCCATTTGTCCCAATTCATCTTTACTTGTAATTTGAAGATCAGCAATCGTTAAATTACCATGAGCAATTTCTTTAGCACCTTCAGCGACAAGAGCAATTGGTTTAGAGAACATACGGATAACGAAGTATGCAATTAGAATACCAACAATCACAGCAATCACACTGATAATCATTAAAGTATACAATGTTACATTTGCACTATTATTCGTTTCGACCTGTGCTTCTTTTAATAGATTAGCATGATATTCTTCCATTTGTTGTGCTTTATCTGCTAAAGATAATGCCATTGGAACACACTGTTCTTGTACCATTTTTGTATAAGCAGCTACATTATTTTGTTGTTTGTATACGATAAGTTGATCTGTAATACCACCATATTGCATTTCAAGATCAGATAATTCTTGTAACATTTGCGAAGCTTTGGAATCGTCTGCTAACTTTTGTTGCCATGTAGCGATATCTGCAATTAATTTTTCTTTGTTCTGCTTGAACATGTCTAATTGATTGGTATCCCCTGTAAGTAAATATCCTCTTAAATATTTCGTCTGATCGCCTGCCAAATAACGAAGATCTTTAATCGCTAATATGGTCTGTACTCGTCCATTAAGCAAATTTTGATAATTTTTGCTTGCTGTGTGAACTTCATATCCTCCAATAGCGCCTACAAGCAAAACGATAAGTATCATAATAGAAAAAACCCCTGATAATTTCTGTTTAATATTCATTTTGCATACTCCTCTACTTTCATATCCATTGCCCACAATTTAAAATTACAATTTCAGGAAATCGTTGATAATAATATTATCGGTTTAATCAAGATATGTAACATAAGCATTTATACCTATTTTTCGATAAAAAACGACATATTGCGCATTTTATATATTATTTATTTTTCTTGAAATACATTTCTAATCCTTTACAGTTAATATATCTAACTTATTACTCCTTTTCTCAATTAGTAACAAACTTTAAGCCTACATCTTAATACCTATATTTATAATAGATGAAACATGGTTACTCACTTATATTTGTCGAATAATTTTGAATATTAAAAGAACAGGTCACAACATTTTATAAAAAAATAAGAAACGTCTGTATGAATCTGCCGTATATGTTCATATCTGAATTAGCAATTTATTATACAAAAGGGGAAATGTCCAATGTCATTCTTTAACAAAATGCTTGCTCGTGTAGGCGTAGGCGCAGCCAAAATCGATACTATTTTAGAGCGTACAGAGTATTATCCTAACGAAGATATTAACGGAGTGGTTCATATTCAAGGCGGTAACGTCGATCAAGAAGTTGGTAATATTTATATTAAAGTGATGACTGAATATATTCGTGAACATGATGAGAAAAAAGAACATGTACAATATGCGATGGCTCAATACAAAGTGTCTGACGAAATGGTTGTAAAAAAAGGACAAAAGTTAGAAATCCCGTTCTCCTTTATTTTACCGTCTCAGACTCCTATTACTTTTGATCGTCAAAAAGTATGGTTGCATACCGGACTAGATATTGGCATGAGCCTTGATCCGACCGATCACGATTATATTACCGTTCATCCTCACCCTTATATGGATACCGTCTTCCATGCTACCGAGTTGTTAGGATTCCATTTCCACAGTTCATCAGTAGAATATCTATCCCGTTCTCGTTATGGTGTACCGTTCGTACAAGAATTTGAATTTACACCAGGACGCGAATTTAGTAATCGGATTACCGAATTAGAATTAGTGATGCGCCTAGAACCTCATGGACTACAAGTACTGGTTGAAGTGGATCGCCGTGGACGCGGACTAGGTGGATTATTCGCTCAAGCATTTGATATGGACGAGCGTCATGCATGGTTAGAACTGCGTGAAAGTGAATTAAATCGTGGCGCAGAATATATCGCAGACAAATTAGAAAATTTAATTATTAAGCAAAGTCGTTAATAAGCAGAAATTGCTAAGCATTGATAAAATATAAGCAAACTTAAAAGGACGATCTACGCAAATTGGTGTAGATCGTCCTTTTTACTTAATCGCTTCTAATTTTTGATCTAACGTGATTGGACGTGTGAATACTTCCAATAGTAAAGTTCCTCTATTCCTATCATTTCTAATCTTATAATGTGTATGATTCTCCATCTTCTGGCACTAATAGTTGAGAAGAGAATTCCTTTTCAGCGGCAAATCTTCTCAATTCTTGTCTGGATAGTCCCCAATGGTTCGCTGCTTCCATATGAACAGCCATGATCGTTGCAGTCGGTGTCGCTTGATAAACTTCATACACATCCTCTTTGTCCATAATGATTGGCCCACCTTGCAAAAGTTGATTGGCTCCTGCATTCACTACGATCACTTCCGGGTGGTGAGTATGAATCGTTTCTTGCAAGCTTTGATACCATACCGTATCACCGGCTATATATAATGTTTTCTCCTCGTGATGTTTAAATACTACTCCAGATACATGTCCCATAAGGTTCACCAGATCTCCTCTACCATGCTCCCCTTTTGTTTTGGTCAATTGAATACCTTCAAATACAGTATCTTCTTGCAAAATCTCTACATTGTGAAAACCAGCACTTCGAACTTTGTTTGCATCTTCTTCGTTTTGAGTGAACAGTTTTACGTGTTTTGGCAATACTTCTTTGGCAGTATCATCCCAGTGATCCAAATGTAAATGAGTCACAATCACTGCATCGATATGGTCGATAATGTCATTTATAGGCACAGGTAAATTTTGTAACGGATTATGTTGATCTTGTCTTGCTGAATTTGGGAACGGAGGATATGCACCTTTTTCTGCCAAAAAGGGATCAATTAGAAACTTTTTCCCAGCGTAGTTGACGATCAATGTAGCGTTGCGTATGAGCTGTATATTCATGTGTGTAACTCCTTTTGTTTGATTTACATACAGTGTATACTATTGAAACATTGCAAATACATGGCATAAATAAAGTATTTTTGCTGTTTGACTTTATTAATGAAGGGATTTGAACAAGATGTTGGATAACACAGATAGGCAAATCCTAGAAGAGCTTTCTAAGAACAGTCGAATCTCTATGAAAGAACTAGGAGCAAAAATACATTTAAGCGGACCTGCCGCTTCTGCACGAGTCGAAAAACTAGAAGCTAGTGGAATGATTGAAGGATATACGATCAATATTAATCAGATCAAGATGGGGTATTTTATTCATGCATTGATTAATATTTACACCAAAAGTACTCATCATCAGCCTTATCTTTCTTTTCTAAAAACACAAGAACCTTATGTGATCCATAATTATAAAATCAGCGGAGACAGTTGCTATATTCTAGAATGTAAATTCCCATCTAATGAAGAACTGGATAAATTTCTTATTCAATTAAATGAGCATGTTAATTATAAATTATCGATTATTATCAATAAATAAAGAACTTTCGTGTATGCACAGAAATCTATAGCCTATAATAGAATAGTTATAGTATGAAAGGAGCTGATATTATGTCTAAATTTTATATGGTTAGAGAAGAAAAATATTCTAGTTATATTCAAGAGACGTTGAATCAGTTGATCCAAAAAGAACAACTTGCGTTATTAGAAGCAGGTCATCAAACCACTCATCAAGATAAAGTTCTATTGTACTGCTCCACTCATCACGATGAAGAAGATACTCCTTATAAATATATTTATTACTTAAATGAAACGGCTAGAATCATTTTTGAAATCCATAACATTCATCTTACGTATTCAGCAACAATTCCTGAAATCGCTCTTCCTCCTCATTGCTCTAAGCTAATAGAAGCGATACGATCTGTATAAAACAAGCGCACTCCATGTATTGGGGTGCGCTTGTTTTTGTAATATCTAATATAAAAAAGAATGACTCTTCATATTCTTCCTTAATTTGCCGATAAAGATAGTGTTATGTATATTTTGTAGATACATGGCTACATTTATTTTCCGACATAAGGCACAAGTTATATTCTCAGCCGATGAGACAATACACATATAAGGGGTTATTATTCAAATGTACAAAAAAATCGTACCAGTCATTTTACTATCTGTAGCTTTAACAGCTTGTGGATCTGCTAACAAAGAAGCTACTCCAGCAACTGAAAGTAACACAGTAGCAACGAATGAATCTGCAACAACAACTGCACCTACTACAGCAACAGAAGAAACAGTTGCTGAGAACCCGGATGTACAAATAGCTGATGCTGTTGAAATGAAAACCTATAAGGCGGATGACTTCAGTATCAATTATCCAGCTTCATGGGTAGAATATGATACCACAGCATTCAACCAACCTTCCATCAAAGTCGCTTTCAATGATCCAGCACCTAAAGTTCAATTTGCAGATAATGTAAATGTAACCGTTAATGCTATTGATGCTAATACTACAATCAAGCAAGTCGTTAATACAACTTTAGCTTATTATGAGCAAGATACAACAACTATGCCTAACTTCAACCTAATTACTAATGAACAAGATGCTATTCAAAATCATGCTGTTATTATAGGCGAATACACACAACCTCAGACAAAAGTTGCAGTAATTCTTACTCAATTGATCGTTGTAACTCAAAAAAAATTGTATACTTTATCTATTTCTATGTCTCAAAATAATTATGATAATGGTGGCCAAGAGCAAGTAGCACAAATGATTGAATCATTCTCATTTGCTGATAATTCATAAGATAAACATAACAAAAAGACGATTTGCATACATTGTGCAGATCGTCTTTTTTGTTTTTATTTTGGATACAATTCTAATGCAGATTAAAAAATAATACATATCACCTTTATAAATAAATATTAAATCTCTCATTTTAAGAACATACTCTTTTCAGATCAAAGAATAGGTGAAAGCAACCTGGAAATACCTTCTTTAAACTTGATGATCCATGATCTATTCTGGTAACGCTCTAATGTAAGTTCACTGCTCACTAGACTGTCTTGATCAAATAAATCATGGAGTTGCTTGGCGATCTGCTCATCGTACACAATCGCATTAATCTCAAAGTTCAGCCGAAAGCTGCGAGAATCAATATTCATCGTCCCTACAGAAGCCACTTCTTCATCCACCACAATCGTTTTGGCATGTAAAAATCCTTTTTCATACAAAAGAATTTTAGCTCCATAATCCAGTAATGTCCCTACATGTGCCCATGTTGCCCAATAGACAAACGGATGATCTGGTTTGTTAGGGATCATAATTTGCAGATCAATCCCTGAGATCAGAGCAATCTTACACGCGTCCATAAAGCTGGCATCCGGAATAAAATAAGGAGTCTGAATATAGACATTCTTTTTAGCCGATAAAATCATCTTAATATACATATTTTTGAGATGTTCTGTCTCCGAATTAGGTCCACTGGAAACGATCTGGATCATACTGTTACCCTGATGCTTTTCAGAACGGTATTCAAATTCATGATAATCTTCTTTTTGTTCTTTACGAGCTTGATGCCAATCTAGAATAAATCTGCCTTGAATATGGTTAACTGAATCGCCTTCTATTCTAAAATGGGTATCTCTCCAATAACCAAACTTTTGATCTAATCCAAGATATTCATCGCCGACATTAAATCCACCAATATACGCAATCGTTCCATCAATAATGCAAAGTTTGCGATGATTTCTGTTGTTAATACGGAAGTTGATTAATTTGAAAAAGGAAGGGAAAAATACTTCGACTTCTCCACCGGCTAACTGTAGCTCTTTAAAAAAGGAACCTGAGATTTTCTTAGAACCTACTTCATCGTAAAGTAATCTTACTTTTACACCTTCTTTGGCTTTTTGAGTTAAAGCATCTCTTAATCTTTTGCCAAGTACATCGGGTTGAATAATATAATATTGGATATTGATTTCTTGAGTAGCTGATTGAATATCTTGGAACAAAGCATCGAACTTAACATGACCATCGTCGAAAATAACGATCTCATTGTCATTCGATAATAAAGCATTGGTTGATCTAAGGTTGAGTGTGACTAATTCATCATATTTGGAAGGTATCGGAAATTCATGAGACTGCTTATCTTGCAGTGTAAGTAACTGCTTATCGACTTCAGCTTGTACAAATCCGCGTTCTTCCGCAGAAAGCCCGTAGAAATTTTTCTTTTTAAGATTACGCCCCAGAAAGATATACACTAGAAAACCGACGATCGGAATAAAAAAGAGAATCATCAACCAAGCCCATGTATAGCCAGCATCTCTTTTCTCAAAAAACAGAAATCCGATCGACAACGCAATATTAATGACGGTAACGATTGAAACGATCAGTGTAACTACATTTCCATATTCCATATGTACGTCCCTTCTTATAAAGTCACTTTTACTTCGTCTATTAACGTAATAACACGTCTTTGTATAAATGTATAATCCTAATATAGTTAGTTTAAAGCTTCAAGTCATGAATCACAAATAGATATTACATTGTTACATCATAATTACACTATTATGTTAAACATTGATGTACTTTATCATATTAGCACATTCAAAATACTTATAAATCATTAATAATTTTAAAATAATGCTTGAATATCATTAAATAAAAACATAATATTACTTACATGAGGTGATTATCATGTATCAAGAAGAACGATTACTGAAAATACTAGAATATTTAAAACAGCATCAATCGATGAGCGTAGCTGAAATATGTACTGAATTTGAAATATCCAAAGATACAGCTCGTAGAGATATTGTTAGATTAGTGCAAGAAGGAGTCGTTATCCGTACTCATGGAGGAGTCTCATTACCTCAATTAAAAAAAGAAATATTGTCTTATCAAGATCGTCTGATTGATGAAGCCGAACCTAAAAGAAATATTGGAATGTTAGGCGCTCAACTTATTCAAGATCATGAAACGATTATTTTGGATGTATCCACGACTGTACAATTTGTCGCAGAACAAATTAAAGCTCAACATCTCACCGTTATTACTCACTCTATTGATAATGTAGGTATCTTATCAGATCGAGAAGATATGCAAATTTATTTGCTTGGTGGTTATTTAAATGTGAAAAACCGTTCTTTATTTGGTCCTTCTATTCTTGATAAACTTAGTCAGATTCGCGCAGATAAAGCTTTTATTGGGGCTGTAGCTATCGGTTCAGATGGTATTTACTACTCTTATGAAGAAGATGCCCGGGTAAAGCAGGAAATAGCTAGAAGATCAGATCAAGTCATTGTGGTAGTAGATCATACTAAATTTACAAGTAAATCATTTTATCGATTAGATTTTTGATCATGTAGATATTTTAATTACCAATCAGCCTGTTCCTAACCCATTAAAAGAAATACTTAGTCAGAACAATATTACGGTTATTACTTATCAAGAGGATGAACATGGAATAGATTATAATGACTAAGTCATATCATAAGGATGAGCATATCTATGTATACTATTTTGCAAAATGTAGAACTAGTACTTCCAAATGAAACTTTAACCCTTGTTCATATAGGAATCCAAAATGGAAAAATTGTAAAGATGGATACAGCCCCTATTTCTACAAATGGAGAATATCAACAAATCGATTGTAAAGGACATCGGTTAATCCCTGGCATGATCGATGTTCATATTCATGGAGCCAATGGTTTTGATATGATGGATGGTCGTGAAGAAAGTATACAAGAAGTGTCTCGTACATGTGCTTCTACAGGATGTACCTCGTTTCTCGCTACTTCTGTCAGTTCTACGATTGAAGATCTTTTAGCGATGATCGACAGTGTGAAACGTGTCGTCGGTCATGAAGTAGGCGCTAAGATCGCAGGCATTCACTTAGAAGGGCCTTATTTAAATCCAATACGTAAAGGTATGCAAAATGAAAAGTATTTGCGTCATCCTGATCTAGAAGAAATGAAGATGATCTTTAAAGAAGCCGACTCTCTGATTAAAATGGTGACGATTGCTCCAGAGTTACCGGGAGGGATGGAACTAATCTCATTTCTCAAAGAACAAGGTGTTATTATATCTATTGCTCATTCGGATGCGACTTACGAAGAAGCCAAAAAAGCATTTGCAGCTGGTGCAAGTCATGTCACACACTGTTTCAACGGGATGCGACCGATCCATCATCGTGATCCAGGAATTGTTGTAGCTGCTTTTGAAGAAGAACATGTCAGTCTTCAAGCGATTGTAGATCATATTCATTTGCATCCTGCTATTATTCGATTAATGCATCGTTCAAAAGGTGCTGAAGGTATCGTTTTGATCACAGATGCTTTACAAGCGATGGGTATGGGAGACGGGGATTATCTGTTTGGAGGTCACCATGTAACGGTAACCAATGGTGTGGCTAGATTACATGATGGAACACTAGCTTCAAGTACAGTTACGATGAATGAAGCACTTCGGTATACGGTTGAAACAGGAATTTCTTTGACAGATGCTGTACAGATGGCATCGACTACGCCAGCACGTATTCTGGGTCTACAGCAAAAAGGAGCAATTGCAGTAGGTATGGATGCAGACCTTGTGCTACTGGATGATGACTTTCAAGTACAATGGACTATGATCGATGGTCAAATATTATAATAGTATTACATAAAAAAGAAGCTTCTCAAAAGTTTATGCAACTAATGAGAAGCTTCTTTTTTATAAATTTATTATGGTCGAAATATGGTCAGTATAATGATAAAACAGTTCAAAATCCTTTTATATCAAGGATTCTTTTCTGTTTTACATCATTCCGCCCATTCCCCCCATGCCACCCATACCGCTCATATCAGGAGCGCCACCAGCGCCAGCAGGTTCTGGTTTGTCAGCGATAACTGCTTCTGTTGTTAAGAACATAGCTGCTACAGAAGCTGCATTTTGTAGTGCAGAACGAGTTACTTTCGCAGGGTCAACGATACCCGCTTCGAACATGTTTACCCATTCGCCTGTAGCTGCATTGTAACCAATACCCACTACTTCTTTTTTCAGACGCTCAACGATTACAGAACCTTCTTGTCCAGCATTCGCAGCGATTGTACGGATAGGCTCTTCAAGAGCACGTAGTACGATGTTTACGCCTGTTTGCTCATCACCTGTAACTTGTACAGCAGATACTGCTGCATATACGTTCACAAGCGCTGTACCACCACCAGATACGATACCTTCTTCAACCGCGGCACGAGTTGCGTTCAAAGCATCTTCGATGCGTAGTTTGCGCTCTTTCAATTCTGTTTCTGTTGCTGCACCGACTTTGATAACTGCAACGCCACCAGCTAATTTAGCTAGACGCTCTTGCAATTTCTCTTTGTCGAACTCGGAAGTTGTTTCTTCCAGTTGGGAACGAATTTGGTTCACACGAGCATCGATATCCGCTTTGTCTCCAAAACCGTCTACGATGATTGTGTTTTCTTTGGTTACACGTACTTGGCGTGCTGTACCCAATTGCTCGATTGTTGCTGTTTTTAGGTCTAGACCCAATTCTTCAGTGATCACTTGACCACCTGTAAGAGCAGCGATATCTTGCAACATAGCTTTACGACGGTCACCAAATCCTGGAGCTTTAACAGCTACAGCATTGAATGTACCACGCAATTTATTTACAACAAGCATAGCTAATGCTTCGCCTTCGATATCTTCAGCAACCAATACCAATGGTTTGCTTTGTTGTACTACTTTTTCAAGCAATGGCAAGATTTCTTGTGTGTTAGTGATTTTTTTGTCTGTGATCAAGATATATGGATTTTCTAGAACAGCTTCCATTTTATCTGTATCTGTAATCATATATGGAGAAAGATATCCACGGTCGAATTGCATACCTTCTACTACTTCAAGTTCAGTAGCGAATCCGCGAGATTCTTCAACAGTGATAACACCGTCTTTACCTACTTTTTCCATAGCTTCAGCGATCAATTGACCTACTTCTTCGTCAGCCGCAGAAATAGATGCTACTTGAGCGATAGACTGTTTGTCTTCCACATGTCTAGAAATGCTTTGCAATTCTTGAACAGCAGCACGAACAGCTTTTTCAATCCCTTTACGGATAACCATAGGGTTAGCACCAGCAGTTACGTTTTTAAGACCTTCACGAATCATTGCTTGAGCCAAAACAGTAGCTGTTGTTGTACCATCACCAGCAACATCGTTTGTTTTAGTAGCAACTTCTTTTACTAATTGAGCTCCCATGTTTTCGAAAGCATCTTCTAGTTCGATTTCTTTTGCAATCGTTACACCATCATTTGTGATCAATGGGCTACCGAATTTTTTCTCAAGAACAACGTTACGTCCTTTAGGTCCCAATGTAACTTTTACCGCATTTGCAAGAGCATCTACACCACGAAGCATTGCGCGACGAGCATCTTCACTGAATTTAATTTCTTTAGCCATAAGAATAGTTACCTCCTTGATATTTTAAAATCATTATAATGACAGACCGGCGTATGCCGACTGTGTAAATGTATATTCGTTGGTATTAAGATAGAATAGCGTGAATATCGCTTTCTTTCATAATCAAATATTCTTTACCTTCGAATTTAATCTCTGTTCCAGCATATTTGGAGAAAAGGACACGATCGCCTTCTTTTACTTCCAAAGGAATACGCACTCCATCTTTTAATTGACCGCTACCTACAGCAATAATTTTGCCTTCTTGCGGCTTTTCTTTAGCAGAGTCTGGAAGGACAATACCAAATGAAGTTGTTTGTTCCTGTTCGATCGCTTCTACCAATACACGTTCACCTAAAGGTTTGATCATGAAAAATAGCCTCCTTAAAATAATATATTGATTTGTTTCATGTGATGGTTGTTATTTATGTAATTAGCACTCGACACCTTTCAGTGCTAACAACCAACTTTATGATACTCAACTTGAGCGATAATTTCAAGTCTCTTTGTGTAAATTTATAAAAGTTCGGTTCAAAATAAGAAATAACGCACCATACAATCACTCTTACAATTACCCAATCCCAGGGAATAAAACATCATTCTGGTTATAAAAAAAGAAATCAACGTGATTTGGATATCTTCACATTGATTTCTTTTGCTTTATAAAACGTTGATTGTAACGCAGTTTCTACCTTTGGTTTTGGAACGATATAACGCTTCATCTGCCAGTCGATAAATCTTTTCTTCAGTCAGTTCATCGTCTACCGCGGTCACAACCGCCAGACCTACCGAAACAGTAATATACGGGCTGGCATCATTTTGATTATGAGGAATACGCAATTCTTCGATACAAGCACGCAATGATTCAGCAAATTCATGAGCTTCTTCAATGCCTGTACTAATATGCAAAATAGCAAATTCTTCCCCGCCCAGACGAAAAGCCATATCTGTTCTTTTGCGCATCTGAGCTGTTAGTGTAGAACCGATCATCCGTAATACATGGTCACCTTCATAATGACCATACGTATCGTTGTACTTTTTGTAATGATCGATATCTAATAACATAAAAGCAAGCCCTTTTTGCTCTTTAGCTGCTTTTAAGATTTTGTGCACAATACGATCGTTAAAGTGGCGACGATTATACAAACCTGTTAGATCATCTATAATCGAGATACGTTCAATTTTCTTTTTGTCTGTAATATTATGACCGATAAACGTATACCCGGTAATCTGATTATGATTCAAAATAGGCTCAATAATCATGGCTAACCATAACAGACTTTTATCTTTTTTCGGTTGAATTAATTCACCATTCCATGTATTTTCTTCATCCATCACAAAGATATCATAAGAACCTTCGCGGCGATCTTTAGAATATAAGAAATGGTGCTTGGTACCGATTAATTCTTCGCGTGCATACCCGGTCATAAGGCAGAATTCTTCGCTGACCATCGTAATTTCGCCCAGCAGATTCGTTTGAACGATAATTACATTTTTATCTACAATGTTAAAGTATTTACTTAGTTCTTCATTTTTGATTGCCAATTCTTCTGTGCGTTCTGCCACCAGGTTCTCCATATTGGCATAAAGACTAGCATTTTCTATAGAATAGACCATATCTCTGGATAACAAATTAATCATTTTTAGGCGCTCATTGGTGAATGCACCTGTCATCAAATTATTTTCCAGATAAATAATAGCAATCAATTTGTTCTGATTGTACAACGGCATACATAATACAGATTTAGGTTGATGTTCTGTAATATACGAATACGCCGCTAGTCCGATTCCAGAGCGAGCATCGCTATGAAGCAACGTTTGTCCACTATGGGCGACATAATCAATGATTTCCCATGGGAAATGATGATGTTGTTCTCGGTCTTGATCATGGTGCAAGACAATATCCATTTTATTGCCTGCATGATTGTATCCCCCTTCTACCCACAGTGAGAAGTTGGATTGCATAATCATACAACCACGTTCTGCACCTGCATTCATAATCACAACTTCCATGATTTTTTGTAGCAATTGATCAAGATCAATTTCTTTGGAGATCATCTGTGATGCTTTGAACAACAAATGAATATCGATATTATCGGTGGAAGAAGTGAGTGTAGTCTCTGTATGCGATGGAATCCACTGCACATGATACATCAAGTCTTGATACTGCTTTTCCAGATGTTCTACTTTGGCTTTGGCACCCCAGACCGAATAATAATAAGAAGCTTGCTTGAAAAAGTAAGCCGCCAATTCATTTAACGTTCTGGATTTGTAGAAACGGGCAATTTGTTCGCTTGCTATCGCTTTGTAACGCGTAAAATTACCATGTCCACTAGAAGATAATGCAAGATGATAATATTTTTCTGCTTCTTTGTATTTGCGATTGATCCGTAACCATTCAGCTTTCATCATATGTTGCTGGGTTAAAAAGTTATGAGGAAAATGAATTGCCCATTTTTTCATTCTTCGGTACTCTTTACGCATACGTAGACGGGCAGTCTGCTTCTCTCCTACGCTTAGCTCATCATAACAAGCTGCAATATTCATAAACGTATAAAACGAGAACTCTTCCAAAAATGTTGAACCTGCCAGTGTCCCAACGACTTTGTATGCTTTATCGATATATTCTAGCGCTTGTCGATAATTTTCAAAAATAAAAGCAATCTGGATTTTGTTAATATAATAAATAGCAATTCCCGAGTAATAATTGGCAGCCGTCAACTGCTCCAAATACGCTTGTTCGCTAAAAGAATCATCGTCAAATGAATCGGTCTGCTTCAATTCTCCGGCAAGTACGCGAAACTTCTGACGTGATAAATGGGCGGTTGCTAGCGCTTCTTTGTATTTGGTATTTTCGATCATAGATATCATCTGATCGCTTTCTTGCAGATACTTTTCAATTTCAAGTGCTGGATTCCAGAGATTGATGTAATAACAAGCATGCGCCAGATACAACATATCACCAGACAGTATACTGGAATCAATCGCTTGGCTATACTGTTCTTCTAACAATTCCCACTCATGACTCCAACTGTAGCAAAATAAGGTATACAGCACTTTAACAAGGCTACGCCACTGTAGATCATTGAACTTCTCATTAATATCGATCGCCAGTTTGCCATAATCTTTTGCACCTTTGAGATCGCCCATACCTGACAATAGCATCGCATATCCGATATAAGCACCTGCTGATTCAGGCCCATTTCCATATTGGATCGATAGATACGTTTTTTTCAAAACAGCCCATGCAAATAGTGTCTGTTCTCCTGAAATAAAAGCAGGTGGAATAAAACTTACTAACAAGCGCATCACTAATTTGATTTTCTCATCTTGCACTTCAGGGCCATGCAATAATTGATGAGTTGTTTTGCCACGAAGCTTGAGTTTGACGCGTATAATCTCTTTGCCTACAATCGCCATATTCAGCTTGGTCGGTACAGACATACCAAGACTCGCCAGACCTAATTTACCAGCATCTATCGCTTCTTTCATCATTCCAAGATACATATAATGGTTAGACTGCATTTCATAGATGGTAGCGAGTTCGAGCGGTGTCTTTACATGATTAATTAGTATAAGACTGGCTTGATCTGCCGACTCCAGTTGATGAACAAGATAAGAACATTCGCTATACAGATAATACAGGTCAAATGTAGTCTGATAATCTGTTGTCCAACTGTCCGTATCCAAAAGACTTAACGCCATTTCAAGAAACTGGCATGCAATCTCATAACCAAATGCTTCTTTTGCACGCTTGGCAGCTCGGAGATTGATCTGAATAATTCGCTCACGCTCTTGAGTCGATTGAACTAACGATATTCCTTTGTTCAAATGCCCTGCGATATCCATACTATTTTCACGCACTTTATCGACTGACCAGTGATCTAACAATAACCATCCGATCTGCAGATGTAGACTTTGACGACTCTGTGGATCTAGCATTTGATACAATGCTTGCTGAAGCTTATCATGCCCGAATGCAAATGGAACATCTAACTGCTTCAATTCGATACTTACTTCTTCTACACTGCTTAGCATTTGATAATTGGAATGCAGAGGTGTAATAATATCGTCTTGAACTGCCTGGGTTAAAGACTCTATGATCACTGTAGGGGTGGCATCGCTGACCAGATGAAGAATTTGCCAATCAAAACTACGACCAATAGCAGCAGCTAATCCAAGAATATGTTGCATGTGTACAGGCAATGTTTGCATTTTACTAATCAGATAATCAATCAGATCTTCATTCATCGTCATCTGTGTAACTTGCGCCTGATTCAGATTCCATGTGCCTAATTGATCATCAAAAAAGATCGCTTTATTTTTGTACAAATCTTTTAAAATTTCATGGATAAAAAAGGGATTTCCTTTGGTCTGGTGATAGATATTATCGCGTAAAGGCTCAATAATGGTCGCTATTGTTGTACCTAATGTATCTTCGATCAGATGTTGTACATGCAGTGCGGATAACGAAGTCAATTCAATATGATGCACCATTGCCTGTGCTTCTATCTCCTGCAAAGCTGTCGCTAACGGATGACCGGGATTGACTTCATTGGCACGATACGAACCGATAATAAATAGCTTTTTGAGACTGCTACTTTCCATCAATCGTCCTACCAATTGAATACTGGATACATCCGCCCATTGTAGGTCGTCTAGAAATAAGACCAGTGGTCGTTGTCCTGCGGTTAATCCTTCAAGAAAACGTATAAATGATAAGAAAAATCGATTGTTTTCTTCTGTAGGATTGAGTGGTTCTAGCATCGGCTGTATACCGAGTATTTGCTCTAATTCAGGCAACCATTTAGTGATAACACCTGCATTGTTACCCAGACAATTACGAAGAGAATGCTGTAGTTGTTGCTTTTCTTCCGGCAGTCCTTTGAGATACTGCACCAGCAATGTACGAAAAGCTTGAATAATAGCACTATACGGAATATTTTTATTATACTGTTCGAATTTTCCTTGAATAAAATAACCACGTTCTTGTGAAATAAAGCTGTGTAGCTCATTTACAAAAGAAGTTTTACCTATTCCTGCTTCTCCAGATACTAATGCCAATTGAACTCGCTCTTGAATCCCTTCGGTCAAAATGCGTTTCATTTTACTTAACTCTTCATCACGTCCATGCAATCGTTGTGGAATATGAAATAGACTTAAACGGTCTTCATGTCCGATCTGAAAATCAGCTTGAGGATCATAGCATTTTCTAAGATCCGCTTTGATCCCGTATGCACTGCGATAACGATCCTCCGGTGATTTTTCTAACAGTTTCATAATGATATCCGATAATGGACGAGCAATTTCACCATTTGAAAGTTCATACGGTGAGATTGGCTTTTTGGCTATAATCGCATAGATCTGTTCTACAACTGACTCAGCAGGATGTGGCTTTTGTCCGGTAACCATCTCGTACAATACAACACCTAGAGAATAAAAGTCAGAACGGTAATCGATATTACGATTAATCCGTCCTGTTTGTTCAGGTGAAATGTATGATAATGTTCCTTCCATCACGCCTGCATTTTGAAATTCTTGCTTTTCATTGGTGAGTTTGACAGATAAATCAAAGTCGATAATTTGAATCTGATCGCTTTCACGGTTCCAGATTAAGTTAGCAGGTTTGAGGTCTTTGTGAATAATCTGCTGTTCATGGATACGTCCAACAATATCAACAATTTTGATCGCTAAGCGCAAAATCGTTGATATTTCTAACGGCTCATCCCGGATTATATTACGTAGCGATTGCCCATCGATATCTTCCAAAGTAAGTACAAAAAAACCACCGCGTTCTTCAAGTTGAATCGGTTGGATTACACCGTCTACTGCACCTTTCAGTTCGGATAGCATTTTGTATTCTTTTTTAATACGCATCACTGCTTCATATGTGGATGCTTTGGCTCCTAGAACCTTGGCAATAACTGTTTGTCCGGAAAGATTATCAATGCAACGATAGATCGCCTTACTTCCATGATCGGCGATCTCTTCAATCACTGTATATTTTTGATCTTTCCATATCATTAGTGTTCCCTCGCTTTATCCCCTGTTCCTACAATTTCAAAATTAGGATCAAATTTAAATACATATGCACCTGTTAGCCAAATAACCCAACAATTGACGCCAAAGAATAAATAACCGAAATAGCCCAAAATAGGCATTTCTGAAAAGATATGAATTTTATCTAAATAAGGAACAGAATATTTCCAATAATTCGGATTGACTGGAATCCCCTGATTAAACCATTCACTACCAAAGTTCCACATTTCCCAGAAGAAACCATTCGCTACGGTAGCAATCGCTATTAACAGAAGCGGCGACCAATTACCATTCTTAATCGATGTAAATGGTGTCCAAAAGCCGATTAATCCCATAGCTGCTGATAACATAGGCACCAATGCCACCCATAATACAAAGAACAACTCGAACGGGAAATATCCCATTGCAAAAGCAAGGATCAATCCTACGATATAGAACGCTATAAGTAATGGTTTGTTCAAATGAATTTTAGGTCCATTGCTGTACCTCTTTTTCAAAGCTGGAAACGTCTGAAGCAATAAATACCATTCGATAATCGCTGGTAATACAGTAGTATACGACAACGCAAACCAAAAAATATTACCAAAGTTCGAAAATACATCTTTATTTGGATAATACCAATTTTCCATAACAAAAAAGTTCAAATATTCAAACGCAAACCAACTAAAACAAGAAACAATTGCCAGCAACTGCATTATGTATAGCTTGCTGGATAAAAGAGAAACCCCGTTATTTCTTTTGTATACGATACCATCCAAAATCAAAATAAATGCCCACCATAATGGTACAAAAGTATACGGTTCAAGTAAACTTACAAATCCTGCGCGAGACCATATAATAAACCAGCAGATCAATAATATTGGAAAAGCAGCCCAGAACCAGATCGGAAAAGCTACTTTTGATCGGACAACACGTACCGTTTTCTCTTTTTTAAATCCAAACAAACGTGGAAATAACAAAAAGGCAAGTATAAAAGCAGCGATCACACATGCTCCTATAAAATAGATTAAGTTAAATCCAGGATCTTGTACATTATTCTGTACAGGAAATACTCCGTATCCCGGAGGTAATCCGTCCCATTTTGCCAGACTCCCCAGTAATGGCAAAATAAAAATCAACGCAAATGTAGTCAATAAAAACGATATTTTTTTCATGATATTTATCCCCTTTTTCGTTCCTTCCCTTACCATTTTAGTACAACCACTCTGTACAAATACTGAACAAAAGGCGCTCTTTTTTGCTTTATATATGCTTTTTTGCAGTATTTGTCATATTTGACGATTATTTTGTTTTCCTTTCTATATTTCAGAATAATTTCTATTTTCTCTCTTCTATTTATAATAGTTGCTCTTCAAAAAAGATAGTGATTTTTTTAGAAAAATGCACATTAAAAAAGAGCATTTTGACTAGCTTTGTCTGATTTGTCAGATCAACGCTATTGCAAAAATGCTCTTTTCTTTTGATTGATATCTTAATATCACTTGTTGAGTTGAAGTTAGTCGTACTTTGGCAGTTCTTCATCGAGCCTTATAGCATCTAATCGTTGTTGTTTACGATAAACGATCCCGGACAAAATAACACTTAATTCATATAAAAATAACAATGGAATAGCAACTAAAATATCCGATACAAAATCCGGTGGGGTAATCACAATAGCTATAAATACGAGTACAAGATAAGCGATTTTTCGTAATTTTCGCAAAAGTGCTGGATTCAAAATACGTAAAGTTGTCAAAAACATAATTAAGATAGGCAATTCAAACAAAGCTGCTACAGGAAACACGATATTGGACATAAACGTAAAATATTGTACCACTCCATACGTTTCAGCAAGTCCCATATTCCGAGTCACATTGGATGTAAACGTCAGCGCCATTGGAAATACAACATAATAGGCAAATAGAACGCCTAACAAAAACATCATAAATACAAAAGGAACATAACGTAATGCTGCTCGGCGTTCTTTATCTAAAAGTCCTGGACTTACAAATGCCCATATCTGGTATACCGTCACTGGTAGAGTTAGCAACAAAGCAACTACCATTGCAATTTTCATATACAACCCGATACCATCCCAAAATGAGAATACATGAAATACCAGATTTCGTGCGGTCTCTGCGGCTACTAAATACTGATAAATCGGTTGAGCTACAAATAGTCCCAAAATCATCCCTAGAAACAATACAGCAATAATAACAATCAATCTACGCCGTAACTCTCCTATATGTTCGATCAAAGACATCTGCTTTTCAGGATTATCCATATGTTCCTCCTATCTCAAAAGAAAATCCCTTCCGTAGGGAAGGGATTCGGAATCGTCTACATTCTTTAACGTTTATCTTCTGGTTGAACAGGTGGAATCACTTCTGCGGACTGGATCGAGTCGGTACGAGTCTTAGATGTTGTATCTTCATCTTTCATCATATCGCGTGTACCTTCCTTAAATTCACGGAAAGTTCGTCCTACTGCACGTCCTAATTCAGGTAATTTGTTCGGACCAAATAAAATAAGCGCCAATACAATCAACAATATAAATCCAGTAGGTCCTATACCAGTTAGCATTCGGTATTCCTCCTTATTCATGAGACAAAGCGTGCTTTGTCTGTTTCATCATAGCATATCGAAATGTACACTTCATCTTTAGCCCTATTATAAGTTAACGACAAAAAAGCACAATTCTTTAAGCAAAAAAATTGTGGAACATCAATCACTCTGCTGTATACACTTCATCAGTCTTAACGCTCATCGGTATTGCTGTACTGTCCGGTAATCATTAACAACGCTTCAGGTAATTGATCCATAATCGCTGCTAGATGCTCGTGTACACCTTTGGGAGTGCCTGGCAAGTTCACAATCAGACTACGTTCACGAATACCACAGATCCCGCGAAATAGCATTGCCGAACGATTCTTTTTCATTACTGTAGCTCGCATCGCTTCTGCCATGCCGGGTACTTCGCGTTGAATGACACGACGTGTGGCTTCAGGGGTTACATCACGCTGAGCTAGTTCTGTTCCTCCTGTGGTTAATACCAAATCAGCATTGAAGTACTCTGTCATCTCAATCAATGCAGCAATGATCTCATCAGGCTCATCAGGCACGACCCGGTATTCAACAATTTCTCCACCTAACTCTTCTTCAATTAATTCGCGAATGACTTGTGCACTGGTGTCTTCTCTTTCTCCTCGTGCACCTTTGTCACTGGCTGTAAGAATAGCTGTTCTCCAAACCATGCTCTCACCCTCCCCGTCTATCTGGCATATTCATCTATTGATTACAACTATTTTCATGTGTTCAGGTGGATCACTATTCTTACTCTATAATATTCGGCTAAATGCTACATATGGATGACTTCTATTCTTCTCTTTTAAAATCTCCACTTTTTCCGCCGCTTTTCGACCACAACATCGTTGGCCCGATCACCATATCTTTTTGTAATGCTTTACACATATCATATACAGTTAAAGCAACCGCTGACGCTGCTGTCAAAGCTTCCATTTCAACGCCGGTTTTGCCTTCTGTTTTAACTTGTACTTTGATCTGAAGTTCATCATGATCGTTATCGTCAAACATAATATTTACACCGGTCAATGGCAACGGATGACACATTGGAATCCAATCGGATGTACGTTTAGCCGCTTGAATACCAGCTACCTGTGCTACAGCGAGTACATCTCCTTTGCCAATTTGCCCTGCTTTGATCGCAGACAAGGTCGTCGGGAGCATCTTCAATGTTGTTACCGCTATAGCTGTACGTGATGTACTTTCTTTATCTGAAATATCAACCATTCGGGCGCGACCTTGCTCATTAAAATGAGTCAATTTCCCTGTCGGTGTTGGTAATCCTTCGTACTCTTGATTGTGGTTATCAGTCATGTATATTCATCCCGCCTACGATCTTTACTGGTATTGATACTATCTACTATTTCTATTTATCGATTAGCACATATTCAGACGCCATAAACAGCACGTCGATACGGAAATCATGCGATTCCATAGGAATCTTTTCCGTGATTTGCGTGCCAAAAACAAACGCTCCGCATACAGGCAAATCAGATGAATGTTGTTGCTGTAATCTGGACATAAAGCGATCATAATATCCGCCACCGTAACCGATCCGTCCACCTTGTCGATCATAACCAAGTCCCGGTACAAGCATAAGATCAATCTGATCCCATTGCGATTCTGGTAATGCAGACAAATGATGTCTCGGTTCAGGAATACCATAAGCACCCGGTTCGATATCATGAACACCTGTAATTGGGTATACATGAAATAGTGCATCTTGCTTTGCATCAATTCGTGGAGCAAGTACAGTATCTCCTGCTTGCCAGCATTGATGTAATAATGGCATCGTATCCGGTTCATCTCGATATGCTAGGTAAGTAAATATAGTTAACGCAGATTTCTTTTTCTGTTGACGCAGTTGATTCATATATGATGCAGCAGCAGCACAAATGTCTGCTGATTCTTGTATTCGTTGTTCAGGAGTTAAAACCATACGCTTACGCTTTAATTCTTGTCGTAAACGTTGTTTATTTGAGATCATTTCCATCGTTTACCTCCTAATACAGACCAGGCTGTCATAGGAATAATAAGCCTGAATGACCATTGCAAATTTCGCAAAAATCCCGATAGTGACAGTGTATCATTCTTCTTTCCAAAAACCAACTTCACCTTCTATTAAAAATGATCATACGGTGCAAATTAACATCCTTTCATGTAAACTAAATACAATAACTCTTTTTATACAAATATATGATTGTCCATTATATAGATGATGTGGAGGCTCGATAAGTCAATGTTACTGCAAGCAAATGGAATTACAAAACGATATGGAATCACCCCTATTTTGGAAGGCTTAAATCTACAAGTCGAAGAAAGAGAACGGATCGGTCTTGTTGGAGTCAATGGCGCAGGCAAATCCACGTTGCTCAAAATTATTGCTGGTGAAATGTCTTATGATAGTGGACAGATTTTCCGCAACAAAGAGATGACGCTTGGTTATCTAGCGCAAAATAGCGGATTGCATCACGGGAGTACGATCGGTGAAGAAATGCGTTCTGTGTATGCGAACTTGATCGATACCGAACAAGAATTACGGACAATGGAACAGCAGATTGCTGATCCTGCTATGATGGAAGATGATAAAGGATATGCCGATCTACTTGCCCGCTATGCTGAACGCTCGGAATGGTTCCGCGAACAAGGTGGATATGAAATGGATACTCGTATTCGCAGTATTTTACATGGTATGGGTTTTGGTGACTTTTCCCAAGATACTACTATTGATACGTTAAGTGGCGGTCAGAAAACAAGACTTGCTTTAGCCCGTATTCTTCTACAAGCGCCTGATCTATTAATGTTGGATGAACCGACCAACCATCTGGATATTGATACATTAACATGGCTAGAAGATTATTTACGCGGTTATTCTGGCTCATTAGTGGTTGTATCGCATGACCGTTATTTTCTAGATCGCTTAGTTACAACGATTGTTGAGATCGAACGTCATCGTTCCAAACGTTATACCGGTAACTACAGTCGCTATATTGATATCAAAGCTGCTGAATACGAAACAGCTATGAAGCAATTCGATAAGCAACAAGGCGAGATTGCTCGTATGGAAGCTTTTGTGCAGAAAAATATTGTAAGAGCTTCTACCACCAAACGTGCTCAAAGCCGTCGTAAAGCACTCGATAAAATGGATCGATTGGATCGCCCTGCTGGTGATCTCAAAAAAGCTAACTTCTCATTCGGTGTCTCTGTAGTCTCTGGTAAAGAAGTATTGCGTGTCCATCAGCTTACGTTGTCTTATGAAGATAAGCAGAAGTTATTTGAGCCGATTTCATTTGAATTAAGACGTGGAGATATGGTTGCACTTATCGGACCTAACGGAACAGGCAAAACAACTATGCTCAAAGCACTTATTGATGAACATGAACCTGATACAGGCAAGATTGAATGGGGAGCCAAAGTAAAAATCGGTTATTATGATCAAGAACAAGGTCATCTGAATCCAAATAATACAGTACTTGAAGAAGTATGGAGTAGTTTCTCGCATCTAGAAGAAGTGCGTATTCGTACAGTGCTGGGTAACTTCTTATTTAGCGGTGAAGATGTACTCAAAAAAATATCTGCACTTAGCGGCGGCGAAAAAGCGAGAGTGTCTTTAACCAAGTTGATGTTGCTTGATGCAAATATGTTGATTCTGGATGAACCGACCAACCATCTCGATTTGATGAGTAAAGAAGTATTGGAATCAGCATTGATGGATTATGAAGGCACCCTACTATTTATTTCGCATGATCGGTACTTTTTAAATAAAATGGCTGAACGAATCTTAGAACTTCGACCGGAAGGCTTAACTGCTTATCTGGGTAATTTCGATGATTATTTAATCAAAAAGCAAGAATTACTTGAAATAGCGACAGAAAATGCGTTGCTACAATCGAAAAATAATTCGACTTCAACAGCTACTCCTGAAGAATCTGTTGCTAACTCTTATGAAGAAAGCAAACAAGCCAAACGAGACGAACGTAACCGTCAACGCCGTACAGAACAATTGGAAAAAGAAATCGCAGATTGGGAAGAACGTATCGGTGAATTAGAGCAACAATTGACGCTACCTGAAGTCTACCAAGACTATGAACAAGTACAAAAACATCAAGCAGAAATTGCTGATTTGCAACAGTCTTTGGAACACGCTTATGAAGAGTGGGAGACATTAGCTGTAGAATCATAAGCTATTTTGTCAATACTTGTACACGGAATTGTAAAAGATCAAAACATTTATTAAAATCAAGTAAAAAAGTTTACGAACAAAGTTATCCACAAAAATAACGATTTATTCACTATAAAAAATGACCCATAAGGGTCATTTTTCACTGTTATTATACTATTTTCTGTCCATATCCATATTTATCCACCGAGTTATGCACATTATCCACAGATTTTGAGCAAATAAGGTGATAAACATATCCCCTATTTCATGATTTTGAAAAAGCTTCGTATAATCACTTATTTTGTACTTATGCACACTTTGTGGGGGATATGTGGATAACTTTGTTAACATCTTGACAAATCGCTCTTCATTCTAACGGTTTCTGTAAACGCCTGATTACATGCAGATACAAAAGCAACAGCTGCGGTTTGCAACGAATCTTGTCCAGAAGCCGTACCACGGAATGTTTGTTTCTGGTAACAGATTGTTGCCACAGCATCTGTGTATGCTACTCCGTTTGTATAGAACGATTGCATTTCCATATCTTCCAATTGTATACCTTCTATTTCACCTTCTGTGCGTTCTATGATCTCTTGTTCGATATATTGCTGAATTGCTTGTTGAATACTATTCATAATTGATTGCATCGTTCCAATAGCGCTCGATTGAGTTGTATATTGATGATTATGGCTGTTAAGAATAACTTTGGAGGCTATCGTTCCATCTGAATGAGCATTCCACTGAATATCCGCAATCGAAAGTTGAGACTGCGTAATTGCAGTTGAATTTCCTGTCAACATTAATAGCTCTTCATCTGTCACATGATGCTTGTGATCTGCGTATTTTTTAAAATCTTCATACCATTGCTGAAGTTGTTGTTCTTCAGGATAAATATCATATTGTGCTAGACGATTAGATAGAGCATGTCTACCTGAATGCTTCCCTAATATAATCATAGTACGCGGAATGCCTAATCGTTCTGGACTCATAATTTCATAAGTCGATAGATCTTTTAACAATCCATCCTGATGAATTCCTGATTCGTGCCGGAATGCATTTCTACCGATTACTGGCTTGTTATATGCTACTGGAAATCTCATCGCTCGACTAACCTCATGGGAAATCTCATATAATGCATTTGAGCGTATATTCGTTGTTACATCCAGACTATTACGGCGCGTTTCTATTGCCATAACTAATTCTTCCAATGCACAGTTACCTGTACGTTCACCGACTCCATTAACAGTGACTTCTACTTGATCTGCGCCTGCTTGAATAGCTGCTAGACTATTTGCTACTGCTAATCCTAGATCATTATGACAGTGTGCACTCAATTGAACATTATTGGCTCCTCGTGCTCCTTGACGAACCGCTCTAAACATCTGTCCGTATTCGTCGGGTAAAGCATACCCCACGGTGTCAGGCAAATTAATAATAGTAGCACCTGCGGCAATAGCAACCTCTACCATTTCTATCAGATCATCAATAGCTGTTCGAGAAGCATCCATCGCTGTAAATTGCACACGATCTGTAAACTGCTTGGCAAAAGACACCATATCATGTGCAATCTGCACGGTCTCTGCTCTTGTTTTGCGTAATTGATGTTGCAAATGGATATCGGAAGAAGATAAAAATAAGTGGATTCTGCGATTAACAGCATCTTCTGTTGCTTTGGCGGCGGCTTCGATATCGATTTTTACTGCTCGTGCAAATCCACAAATCTCAAATTGCTGAAATGTTCTAGCTATTTTCTGTACTGCTTCGAACTCTCCTGGACTGGAAATAGGAAAACCAGGTTCTATCACATCTACACCTAATGCTTGTAGTCGTTCTGCCAATGTTATTTTCTGATTCCATTGTAGTGTCGCTCCCGGTGCTTGTTCTCCATCACGCAAAGTGGTATCCAAAATAGTAATCTTTTTATAGTTTGGCTGATTGATTTGACTCATCACATTCACGCTCCCGAATTGTTTTTTTTGCGTACATTGATACATACATTTTAAGAAAAAAGAATACAAAAAAAGCCTAACATCTTTCACTAATGTAAGAGACGCCAGACTATGCTGTCGCGGTACCACTCTTGTTGGAATCGTCTTGATTCCCGCTTGATCTGAACAAGTCCATGTACATAGATAAAAAGGATTTGTACTTGTCAGCATTGGATGACGGGAATGACCCGTAAGTAAGTACAATGATTACATCTATAATCATGTTCCCTACTTCCGCTCCCAGGCGAGTTCAAAAGACGGCCTACCTTATTGCGTCGCACCTTCCCGCAACTCTCTGATTGTGGTAGCTTTCTTTTTACTACTCCTGTTCTTTGCGTGTGTGTATATGATATTATAAGCATATTTGTGAATTCACATTCGTTATCTATTCCAATAGAGCGATAATATCCTTTTACGAAAATACCAAAAAACCGCCATCTCTGTAAAAGAGACGACGGTTGATTTACCTTCGCGGTACCACTCTTATTGGACGCTGATTAGAATCATTCAAAACGGCGTCCCGCTTTATCCATTAAAATGCATTATATGAAATACACGTTTAATGGTATCCGATGACGGGGGTCAACCGTAATGATGTACCTGTCTACTTGCTAGACTTTCCATCATTCCGCTCCCGGGTGAGTTCAGGGCTGCCTTCATACTGCGTTGCACCATCCCGCAGCTCTCTGGATTCAGACTAATCTCCCTACTAATCCCGTTCCAAGCGTTTATTCTATTTAAGATGAAGTTCATTATAGATAACGAATTATTGGTATTATAAAAGCAAGAATTGTATTAGTCAATACTATTTTCTGTTTGTGGAACAGGTTGATACGTAACTGACCATTTTTCAAGCGAAAAGGAAGGTTCTGCTTTCATATCTAATGCAGTAAATTGTTGATGTTTCCATTTCAGATACGCAGCCGCTCCGATCATAGCTGCATTGTCTGTACAATATTCAAATGGTGGGATCAATAACTGAATCTGTTCCTTTTCACAACGCTCGGTTAGATTCGCTCGTAGTCCACGATTCACAGCTACACCGCCGCACAATAACAACTGCTTGGCTCCATACTGTTTGACAGCGCGTACTGCTTTTTCCACCAATACTTCAACCACTGATTCTTGAAATCCACGTGCAATCTCGCCTATCATCGGTTCTTCGCCACGCATCTTTTTCTGATTGACTACATTAAGTACAGCCGACTTCAATCCACTAAGACTGAAATCATATGAATCTGCTTCTAACCATACTCGTGGCAAAGTCACTGCCGATCCTGCTTCCATCGCCAGGTTATCTACATACGGGCCACCAGGATAAGGGAATCCCAAAGCACGAGCTACTTTGTCGTAAGCTTCACCTACAGCATCATCACGTGTGCTACCGATCAATTCAAATTGACCTTCTGATTGTAATAACACCAACTCTGTATGTCCACCGGATACAACCAGCGCCATCGAAGGATACTGAATATCTGCGGTTAAATTGTTAGCATAAATATGCCCTGCGATATGATGTGTTCCGATTAATGGTTTGTCCAGCGCAAATGCTAAACTTTTCGCCGCCATAATCCCTACTAATAATGCGCCTACCAGGCCAGGTCCTTGTGTAACAGCGATAGCAGAAATGTCTTGTAACGATACGCCCGATTCGTTGATCGCTTCTTCGATCATCAATGTGATACTTTCCACATGCTTACGTGAGGCTACCTCCGGTACAACACCGCCAAACGCTTTGTGCGTCTCAATCTGACTTGATACGAGATTGGACAGCACGATTTTACCATCTCGCACAATAGACACTGACGTCTCGTCACAGCTCGTCTCTATCGCTAGAATATGGCATCCTTCACTTTGTCTATCTTGTTGCATCATGTTTATTCCACGCTTCCTTCCAACTGATCTTGCGCGTCTGATAGCTCACACCACATAATCATGGCATCTTCATTATTATCAGAATAATATCCTTTGCGAATACCTGCATTGGTAAATCCAAGCTTCATATATAATTGCTGAGCAATCTCATTAGAGACACGTACTTCAAGCGTCATACGTATCATGCCTAATTCTAGCGCCCAGTTCATCAGTTCAATTAACAATCCTTCACCCAGTTTGCGTCCACGATAGGCTTCTCGAATTGCAATATTAGTCACATGCGCTTCATCCATAATCGTCCACATGCCTGCATAACCGATCGTGCGTCCATCGATCACCATAACCATATAACGGGCAAAATGGTTCATCGTCAATTCATTGCGGAACGCTTCTTCTGTCCAGGGCAGTGTGAACGCTTCATGTTCAATCTCCATCACTTCTGGAATATCGTCAATCGTCATTTTACGTAGCACAGGTTGCTGTTGATTCTGCTCGTACAATAATGCCATGAGCACACTTCCTTTCTATTTCGATTGGCGTAGCAAATTCGCTTCTGCTTCTGACAACTGTGTGTAATTAGGCAATAGATGATGCGTCTCATTATATGTTTCAGTGAAAAGAAGACTTGCTCCTATTTCTCCTGCACAACCTGCATCCAATCCACACTCTACTATAGTTAATCTGCCTTTTACTATATCTCGTAGTTGCTCTGCTCGTTCTTGATGATTCGGTGTTTCACCTACGATCAAAATATGATCCGGGCGCTCTTGTTCAGATAACGCCTGATATTGCTCTGCTATTTGATTCATCCAGTGATCCATTAGCATGATGCGATCCTCTTCTAAACGATGGGGCAAAGATAGAGTCTGCTCTGTCTCAGTGATGTGATTAGCTCGAAACTCAAATAACGACGTATATACTTGAGCACGACGACCATCCATCAATGGAATAATCCAGAATGTTGATTCTGCCTCATCTGTTGTTGAAGCTGAATCTGCTGATGTTGTATTAATGTATTCTTGATATCCGCTCCAAGCCAGTGCTGCTAGGCTGGAAAAGCCTACTACTGGAATATTTAATGTCCATGCTAATGTTTTGGCTGTCGTTACTGCAATTCGGATACCGGTATATGAACCAGGGCCTACACCTACAGCAATACCTGTTAATTCATTGCGTGCTGTGTTGGACTGTTCCATTAGCTTCTGGATTCCATTGACCAGACCTACCGAATGATTACGATCGGCATAACTATTTTCAGCTACAAGTACTGTGTTGTCTTGCATTACAGCTACATTCTGAGCAGCTGTAGATGTATCCAAAACCAAAAACCGCTTGCGCGGCTGTTCGTTGATTTCACTCATTGATTGTCACTAACTCCATTCTGTATTAACTCACGACACCATGCTGAATAAGGCTCTCCATAACCTGTACAGATGAACTTGCGTGTATCGTCTTCGTTGACTGTAATCTCAATCTGCAAACGCTGGGCTGGCACCAAGTCAGGAATAATACTTGCCCATTCAACCAGTGTAGCACCCTGTCCATAAAAGTATTCATCTAACCCCAGATCAGCCGCTTCATCTTCACTAATCCGGTATACATCCATATGATAAAAAGGCATACGTCCTTCATATTCCTTAATAATCGTAAATGTGGGGCTATTCACCAAAGCAGTCACACCTAGATAAGAAGCAAATGATTTAGAAAAATGCGTTTTGCCTGCACCCAAATCTCCATCTAGCGTAATGATCGTGCCTGGTGCAGAACGTTTTGCTAAAAAAGCAGCCAATTGATCGGTATCTTCCAAGCTTTTGCTTATAAATGTATATGATATTGCAGGTAATCGTTCAGACATGTGTTCCTCCATTAAAAGGGCAACCGACAGATCATCTATACCTAATACGTATCGTTTGCCAAATCTTTTGATAGAGCGATTATACCATATTCTTGAGCCAGTTCCTTGTTAAGATCACAGACTGTTGCAGAAACATGCAAGTGGATAGATAGGTGCTATTTTATAAAAGGGGTGACAACATTCGTGATAACGTCTCCATCGTTTTTTGCATACGAGATCGCTTGATAAATTGCTCATAATTCAAAAGACGACTATGTTCCAGATCACGTTCAAAATCTTCCATCAACCGCTCAATCGTAGACTGCTCTGCCAACACAGCAACTAATTCGAAATTGCTATAAAAACTACGCATATCCATATTAGCCGTACCTACTGAAGCCAATAGATCATCAATGACCATCACTTTAGCATGGACAAATCCTTTTTCATATTGATGAATACGTACTCCTGCACGCATCAATTCTTGCATATACGATAGTGACGCATAATGTACAACCTGTGAATCAGATACTTTAGGAATAATAATATCGACCTGTACACCACTAACAGCGGCTGTTTTGAGTGCAGTATAGATACCTGCGTCTGGAATAAAATAAGGCGTGGTAATACAAATACGTTGCTTCGCTACAGCAATTGCACTAAAACATAACTCTTGAATAGCATCCCAGTTCCGATCAGGTCCACTGGATACAATTAATGCACGTTCATTACCTGCACATTGATGTTTTGGAAAATAAATCGAATCTGTGATTCGTTGCCCTGAAGCAAATTCCCAATCTTCTAGAAATACGGTTTGCAAAAAGTAAACAATATCTCCGCGTGTCTCCAGATGAGTATCTCGCCAGTATCCAAGCTTAGGATCATAACCCAGATAATCATCCCCTATATTTAATCCACCCATAAATCCTACTTCACCATCAATCACCAAAATTTTGCGATGATTACGATAATTGACTTCACGCTGAATAAACGAAGTAAACGGAGGTAAAAAGAAATAAAATTCAATCCCTGCGGCTTTTAACTGACGCACAAATTTGTATTTCAAATGATAACTTCCTAATCCATCACATAACATTCTAACTTTGACTCCTGCTTGTGCTTTGCGGATTAGAATCTCGGTAAATTCTTTGCCTATCATATCATCTCGAAAAATATAAAACTGAATATGGATATGATGCTCTGCTTGCTCTAACGCTCGCAACATAGCTGAAAAAGTAACTTTTCCATCTGTCAGCACTTTAATATCATTACAAGCAGTGATCGGATTTTCAGTTAAATGAGACAATAATCCGAATAAACGCTCTTCGTTTTCAAATTTCGGATTGCCCATATCTTGTGCATGACGTATCACATGAGATTGTCTCCATAGACGATGACGAACTTCACGGAAAATAATCGTTCCTTTTTTGCGAATCGTACGACGAATCCGATAATTACGAGCTACAAAATAATAAAGTACAAATCCTAAAAAGGGAACACAATATGAAATAAACATCCACGCAACTGCTTTGGATGGACGACGAAACTCAAGAATCAATATAATCCCTGTTTGAAAAATAAAAATAAGGCAAATCAGTACAATCCAAATCATATGAGGCTTCCTTTCTATACCACTTTTCTTGAAAACCTATTATCTATCAGCGAAACTACAATATCCTTTAGATTCACTGTTATAGGTTAATCACTTCCTCTATCCTTATAACCAACTCACTATAAGTTGATTCATTCATTTAAATGTAATTATTACCATATCAAAAAACGCTACTCTTCCGCAGAAGAATAGCGCGTATCTTATGATCATGTGATAGCGTTTAAGCTCGAACATCTCTTTTGACAAAAGAAAACCATGTTATTGCGATAAACACGATCATATACACAAGCAATACACCTAAAGAGAATCCTAATGAGGTGACACCAAATGTGCCTGTAGGTGAATTAAAATATACTGTGTCAGATCCAAATTCGTAGACAGTAAATATTTCACAACTCCACGATCTTCCGGCTCAAGGAATAGTCGGAAAATACCATTCAATGTTCCGCCAGAGAAATACAACAAAATTGAAATCATAATCGCTAACGCTGTAGAACGGAATAACGAAGACAGCATAAAGGCAACAGTAATTAACACTAAAGCGCGAATATAATTATATACAATCGTCAGTAAAAGATCAGGTGTAGGCCCTGATAAAATGCTACTGCCTGTCGTTGGAAATAAAATATAAGCAAAAATCATATTCAAAATAACAAATAGAATTGTAGCTACTAACGAAAATAAAATCACAGCAATATATTTAGATAGTAAAATTTTCCAACGATCCCATGGACGAATCAATAACAGCTTAATCGTTCCTCTTGAAAATTCACTTGATACTGATTCGGAAGCAATAATCAGCGACAACATAATAACAATAAAATACAAAATAAATGACTGATATAGTACACCTGATGCTGTAAAAGGAACATCTACGATTTTAAGAAAAATCGGCACAATCGGTGAACCGATAATCATTAAAATGCTCAAAATCCATGTTGACTTTTTAAGTACAATTTTGAGATTTTCATTATGTACCAGTCTCCAGAAATTCATCATAATTGTCCTCCTCGCGTCAATTCTAAGAATTGATCTTCTAAGCTACGTTTGATCGGACGAATCGAATACACAGCTATACCATTTTGCACAAATAACGTATTCAGTCGTGCTACTTCTTGGCGATCTGCTTCAATCGTCCATGTACTACCTTCCACTTTGCCGGCTGACGCTAATTGAGCTGCTAATTCAGGTTGATCCAGTTCAAATACAACGGTTACTTTCGCTATCAGATCCGCTTCTGCTTCTTGAGTCGTATGAAGTTCACGTACATCGATTAATTTCCCGCCATCAATCACAGCAATCGCATCACACATCAATTCCATTTCAGCAAGCAAATGACTGGATACAAACACAGTCGTTCCTTGTTCACGAGTCAACGCACGTAAATAATCTCGTAGCTCTCGTATACCCTGCGGATCAAGTCCATTGGTAGGCTCATCCAGAATTAATAACTTGGGACGGTGTAGCAATGCTTGTGCGACTCCTAGACGCTGGCGCATACCTAGTGAATAGGTGCTTACTTTTTCATGAATACGTTCTGTTAAGCCGACAAATTGAATTACCTCATCAATTCGCGCTGGATCTACACCAGGCGACATACGAGCATATTGCATTAGATTCTGTCTACCTGTCATATACTTGTACATTTCGGGATTTTCGACAATCGCGCCCACTTTGGCAATAGCTTCTTCAAAATGAGTACGAATACTTTGACCTTCGATCAAAATATCCCCTTCTGTAATGCTCATCAGCCCTACCATCATACGGATCGTCGTCGTTTTCCCTGCACCGTTAGGGCCTAGAAATCCAAATACTTTACCTGCTGGAATATCCAGAGTCAAATGATCGATTAACGTTTTGCCACCGATCACTTTACTTACATTGACAAATTGAACTACAGGTAGATGACCTGCTGCATAAGGGACTTTGGTGTCTGTGAGTGGTTCTTTCATATGCTGTTCTGTAGAAGACATGATTGTATCGGAATTGGATTCCATCTGTTTTCCTCCTGCTCTATGTATCAATCTCAATAATGGATACGTGCTCCATCTTTTACCCAGTGTATCATAGTTCAAGCTAGACATAAAAAAAGAACCTGTTGACTGGAATATTCCAGTAACAACAGGTTCTTCAATCCATTATTTAGATAACCATTACTTGAGATGCTTTAATCCTTTTCTATTCTATAACATCGAAAAGGGCTAACAACCATCCCAATGATGCTAACATACTACGCACCGGAACGTGCCAGTTCACGCATATTGGCTTCAAAGGCTGCAAGTAATGCTGCTTCGCCTGTTAGACCTGTATCGTGAACTTTTTGAATTTGCTCGGTCATCCGTTTGTAGTCTTTAGGGATAACACGTACAAAGTCTTGAGATTGTTGATTCCAGTCTTGCAATACACGTTGTCCTGCTTGGCTACCCGTATACTCCACATGACGTTCGATCAGAGATCGTACTTCTTCCAGTTCAGCTGCATCTTCAATCGATTCAAGTAGAACCATTTCAAGATTACAACGCTCTACAAAGCTACGATCTGGATCAAGCACATAAGCAATACCGCCAGACATCCCTGCTGCAAAGTTACGTCCTGTACTGCCTAGAACAACAACCCGACCACCCGTCATATATTCACAACCATGATCTCCTACGCCTTCAACGACTACATTTGCGCCAGAGTTACGTACAGCAAATCGCTCACCAGCGATACCATTAATATACGCTTGACCGCTTGTAGCGCCATACAGAGCCGTATTTCCGATAATGATATTATCTTCTGCTACAAATGTAGCTTTGGCATCTGGACGAACAACTAATTTACCACCAGACAATCCTTTACCTACATAGTCATTACAGTCGCCTTCTACTTTGAGCGTCATTCCTTTAGGAACAAATGCGCCAAAGCTCTGACCTGCTGATCCTTTGAAGTTAAATGTGATTGTATCTTCCGGTAAACCTGCTGCGCCATATTTACGTGTGATCTCGCTACCTAAAATAGTACCTGTCGCCCGGTTCACGTTACAGATCGCAAGGTCAGCTTCTACACGCGTACCATTTTCAAGAGCTGGAGTTGCCAGTGGAACCAATTGTTGCATATCCAATGTCTCTTCCAGTTGGTGATTTTGTCTTTGGATTCTGTAGCGTTCACTACCTTCTGCAAGCTTAGGCTCATGAAGCAATACAGATAGATCCAGACCTTTTTTCTTCCAGTGTTCTGCCGCATCGACAGCGTCCAGACAATCCATACGTCCTACCATTTCTTGAACAGTACGGAAACCAAGTTCAGCCATAATTTCGCGGAAATCTTCAGCTACAAATTTCATAAAGTTTACAACATGATCAGGATCACCTGTAAAGTTTTTACGAAGCTCTGGATTCTGTGTCGCTACACCTACAGGACAAGTATCCATCTGACAGACACGCATCATAATACAGCCTAATGCTACAAGTGGTGCTGTAGAGAAACCATATTCTTCTGCGCCCAATAGAGCAGCTACCGCTAGATCACGTCCGCTTAGCATTTTACCATCGGTCTCCAACACAACACGATCACGAAGATTGTTCATAATCAATGTTTGTTGTGTCTCCGCTAGACCGAGTTCCCACGGCAAGCCTGCATGACGAATAGATCCTTGTGGAGATGCACCTGTACCGCCATCATAACCACTTACCAAAATAATATCTGCACGACCTTTAGCAACACCTGCTGCGATCGTACCTACCCCTACTTCAGCTACCAATTTTACATTGATATCTGCGCGTGGATTTGAATTTTTGAGATCATAGATCAATTCAGCCAAATCTTCAATCGAATAAATATCATGATGCGGTGGTGGTGAAATCAGACCTACACCCGGTGTAGAACCCCGAACTTCAGCAACCCACGGGTACACTTTACGTCCTGGTAATTGTCCACCTTCGCCCGGCTTCGCACCCTGCGCCATTTTGATCTGAATTTCATCGGCATTGACCAGATAATTCGATGTAACACCAAAGCGTCCAGAAGCCACCTGTTTGATTGCACTACGACGTGAATCTCCATTTGCGTCTGGAACAAAGCGTGCAGGATCTTCGCCGCCTTCACCGGTGTTACTTTTCCCACCGATACGGTTCATCGCAATAGCCAGACTTTCATGAGCTTCTTGACTGATCGAACCGAACGACATCGCACCTGTTTTGAAGCGCTTGAAGATCGATTCCAGTGGCTCTACTTCTTCCAAAGGAATAGGTGCGCCATTTGGTTTGAATTTGAGCATCGAACGCAATGTCAGACGTTGCTCATTTTCACCTTCAACCAGTGCTGCATATTTTTTGTACAATTTATAATCGCCCGTACGTACAGCATGTTGTAATAAATGGATCGTTTGCGGGTTGAATAAATGTTTCTCCCCGTCATTACGCCATTGATAATCTCCACCTGAATCGAGTACTTTGTCATTGCCATCTTTGTCTGTAAACGCACGATTATGCTGAGATAGACTTTCGGCTGCAACTTCTTCCAAACCAATACCGCCAATACGAGAAGCGGTCCAGGTAAAGTATTGATCGACAAAATCTTGCTTCAATCCTACAGCTTCAAAAATCTGTGCGCCACGATAAGATTGAATCGTCGAAATACCCATTTTAGACAGAATTTTAGTTACGCCTTTGGTAACACCTTTAACATAGTTTTTCACAGCTTTTTCATGTGAAATTCCACGTAGTAATCCTTGTTTGATCATATCTTGCAACGATTCAAATACCAGATACGGATTGACAGCACTAATACCGTAACCTAATAACAAAGCAAAATGATGCACATCACGAGGTTCACCAGATTCAAGCAACAAACTGACTTTCGTTCTTGTTCCTTGACGAATCAAATGGTGATGCAAACAAGCGACAGCAAGCAATGAAGGAATAGCTGCATTTTCTTTATCTACACCACGATCGGAAAGAATCAAGAAATTATGACCTTTACGAATAACACGATCTGCTGCTGCACATAGATTGTCTAATGCTTTACGTAATCCTTCTGCACCTTCTGCTGCTGTATAGAAAATAGGAATAGTCATCGCTTTGAATCCAGGACGACGAACATGACGGATTTTGGCAAAATCTTCATTCGACAATACCGGTGTATTCAAAATAATCTGACGGCAACTTTCTGGTTGTGGATCTAATAAATTGCGTTCCGGTCCAATCGATGTTGCTGTTGACGTTACAATCTCTTCACGAATCGAATCGATCGGAGGATTGGTTACCTGTGCAAACATCTGCTTGAAATAATTGAATAGTCGTTGCGGACGATCAGACAGTACCGCAAGCGGTGCATCATAACCCATTGAACCAATCGCTTCAGCACCTGTAGATGCCATAGGCTCTAGCACTTTACGCAACTCTTCAAATGTATACCCGAACGATAATTGCAATTGCTCAATATTGCTATGATCCGGTTGAATCGCTTCTGGTGCGTCTGGAATCTCATCCAGATTCATCAAATGCTCTTCAAGCCATTCGCCATACGGTTGTTCAGAAGCAATTTTATCTTTGATTTCTTCGTCTGAAATAATACGACCTTCTGCTGTATCTACCAGCAACATACGTCCTGGACGTAGGCGGTCTTTGTACAGAATATCTTCTGCTGGAATATCCAGTACGCCTACTTCCGAAGACAAAATAATACGGTCGTCTTTAGTAACATAATAACGTGCTGGACGTAGACCGTTACGGTCAAGTGTCGCTCCGATCTGAATTCCATCGGTAAATGCCATTGCTGCTGGGCCATCCCATGGTTCCATTAGACAACTATGATATTCATAAAATGCTTTTTTCTTCGCATCCATGCTGTCGTGGTTACTCCATGGTTCAGGAACCATCATCATAGCAACATGTGGCAATGAACGTCCATTCAAATACAAGAACTCTAACGTATTATCAAACATCGCTGTATCAGATCCATCTGGATTGATAACCGGACGAATTTTGTCAATATCATCACCGAATACTTCACTCTCAAAGAGCGATTGACGAGCATGCATCCAGTTTACATTTCCACGCATCGTGTTGATCTCACCGTTGTGAATCATAAAACGATAAGGGTGAGCACGATCCCAACTTGGAAATGTATTGGTACTAAAGCGAGAGTGAACCAATGCCATTACAGATTCAAACTCTTCATTGCGTAGATCCAAATAAAACTCGCCTACTTGAATCGTGGTTAACATTCCTTTGTAGACCACTTTGCGACAAGACAAACTTGGGATATAGAATGTTTCTCCACCCGGTTCACTTGCAAAGCGAATATGACGTTCTGCTAAGCGGCGAATCACATATAATTTACGTTCAAACGATAATTCATCTTGAGACTGTAACTCTGAGCTACGTCCAATAAAAAATTGGCGAACGACTGGCTTCGCATCTTTTGCCGATTTGCCAAGTGTACTGTCATCTGTAGGCACAGTACGTACACCAAGAAGAACTTGTCCTTCTTGCGCAATAATGTCTTTCAGCATGTCTTCATGACGGTTACGTAGTTCTTCATCACGGGAGAGGAACACCATCGCTACACCATACTGACCTTTTTCAGGCAATTCAAAATCAAGTGCTTTTGCTTCTTTAACAAAAAAACGATGAGGAATCTGCACCATAATACCGGCTCCGTCACCGGAATTTGGCTCGCTACCCTGACCGCCACGATGCTCCATATTTTCAAGCATTGTCAGCGCCTGGCTAACGATCTGGTGACTCGGTGTTCCTTTGATGTGTGCAGTAAAACCCATACCACAAGCATCTTTTTCAAATTGAGGATCATAAAGCCCCTGTTTTGGAGGCAAACCAGTAATGTTCATAATACGCAACCTTTCTATTATGAAGTGAGATGTCAAGAGAACAGCCAGTGGACGGCACTACGAGGACGACAGTGAATATCGCAATTTCAGAGATAGGGTATAACAAAACAGGCTGCTCTTCCAATCATCACGACCTGTATACGTAAATTGACGATACAGATGGTTGGAAGCAGCCTATCTGAATATGATATTAGAAATGAATAGTAGAAGTATAATTATCCGAATCTCTGTTAGTAGAGATTATACGTAGCATAAGCATGTTTGCTTTTACCCTGGATTAGTTATCTCATTTTAACACTGACCTGACATCGTGGCAATTCAAAATTTTTATAGTTCTGATAAAATATTATTTTGCGTCAAAGCATTAGTGCAATAACGTATCGCATTAGCTTTTTAACAATATAGTGTATTATTATACATTAAAATTAATAATTAATACATACTTTTTATCTATTATTTTATCGTTATTTTTGCAAACAAATAAAGCCTACCCTTTTATAGTAAAGGTAGGCTTTTGATTTGGATACTGCTTTATACTATTTATCTAAAGATTCATTCTTTTATTACAAAGTGAATCTGCTGGCACGAATTAGATCTCTACACTTTCAACGATCGCTAATGGCAAACCTTTCATGCCTTCACGCTCTAGCTCTTTTGCAAACGCATTAGCATCTTGTTCGATTGGCGGGAATGTATTGTAATGAATCGGAATCACTTGATCCGCTTTGATCCATTTCGCTGCGATCAATGCATCTTCTGGGCCCATCGTAAAGAAATCTCCGATTGGCAAAGCAGCTACATCAATCGTATTCAATTCACCGATTAATTTCATATCTCCAAACAGCGCAGTGTCTCCTGCATGATATAGCGTTTTACCACCCATCGTTAACAGAATACCGGCAGGCTCTCCAAGATAAATATTTTGACCATTTTCTTCAATCGATGAAGAATGGAATGCTAGCGTGTATTTTACTTTGAACCCGTCGAATTGTTTGCTACCGCCAAGGTTCATTCCTACTGTATTTTCAACACCTTTGCTTGCTGTGTATTGAGCCAATTCTACGACTGCAATCACAGGGCAATTGTTGTTATTAGCAATTTCGACTGTATCTCCAAAATGATCGCCATGACCATGAGTTAAAATAATAGCGTCTACTTTAATATCTTTTGGAGCAACATTTACATGTGGGTTTCCTGATAGAAAAGGGTCAATAATAACTGCTTTTCCATCTTGTTCAACCAGTAAGCAAGACTGACCATAATATGTGATTTTCATAAATAAATGCACCTCCGAAATAAATTAATATACCCGCATTGATTTTATCATTCTCGCCAATGAAAGTATAATTCCTCTACTTCTTATAAACTAGAAAACAGCAAACTAAAACAAACCAGCTTATTTCATGGTTTTATTTAAAGAAAGTATGATGTCCAATTTGTACTACTTTGGTACGGGTACGTTCAATCGTATCATCGGTCGCCAAAGACAATGATACAAAATAATACGTATTATCAGGCACTTCTTTATGACCGGATAGAGCTGCACTTACTGCTTGAACAGACTCAGCATTAGGTTTCACACGATCAAATCTACCGTTGTTTACAGGCGAAAACTGGTATCTTTGATAAATAACATCTTTGATAGTTTTGGGAAAATTAGCTGACCGTAGCCGGTTTAAGACAACGTTGGCAACTGCCACTTTGCCTTCGTACGGTTCGCCTTCAGCTTCTGCCATAACGATACGTTCTAACAGTAGCCGATCTTTACTAGACATTGCGTAGGTCCAGGTTGCTTCGGATTTCTCCTTCTGGTTAAGTAGCTCGGTCCGAGTAAAGTATAAGTGGGTTGGAGTTGAATTATTAATAGACGAACTTGCCGTTACAATGCCAGACGATGCTTTCGCTTTGGCTGAACGTGCGTTCGCTGCTTTCAATTTTGCTTGTTTCGCCAATTTTTTAGCTTTAAGAGCTTTGGTCTGTGCTGCTGTTGTTTCTGCTTTGACTTGCTTAATCACTTTTTTGGTATGTGTATTATTCCAGGTGACAAAGCTTAGACTTGTCCTTGCTTCAAGCGGAGATGCAGACGCCACTACAGGCTTAGTTCCCCATATCGGCAATTGAGTAAAAGATTCTTCTTTGGTTGTACGGTTATCCATCCAGAAAGGCATAGACATTACAAATATAAAAAGCACGCCTAGCAAAGGCGTAATCCATTGGTTGCGTTTAATAAACTCCATTTTTTTCCTCCAATATTGTTAGCTTACTCCATCCTCTATGTAACCTATCCGATTTCAATTGAATACACCAACATTCAAATTTTGAATCATTTTTTCAATTTATGATTCAGTCGAATATACGATTACAAGCCGAAGTTACTAATCTAATTTGAATTTTCTTATTCCCGAAAATTCGATTTCCATCCCGCCTTCAATTACAAAATTGCAGCAGAACGTATAGTAGTATAGTTACTTATCTTTTGTCAAATTGACAAAAAGCCAATATTAGGCATAGGTCACTCTTTCACTAAAGGAAATGTAGCAATATTCTCATATGAGGGTTGATGTCCTATTCGTATTTTGCACAATACAATCTCTGTGACTTGCCATCCTATAGGTGGCAACTGAAAGGTATGATCCAGCTCTGAAAAAGGAATTTCACCTTTATATTTGCGAGCTATTGTAATATGCGGTCGATATGGACGATCATCCATTACATATCCCAACTCTGTACAAGCTTGTCCAATCTGCTGCTGAAGAATATGCAATGATTGAAGATCACCTTCAGGATGTACCCACCACACTCTGGGTGCTTCGATCAGACCAAATGTATCTAATGATCCAATCTGTAATGCAAATGATTGGGTCTGTGCTGCTATTTGAGCAATAGCTTGTTGTAATGGGGGAATCTCTTCTACCCATACATCACCTAGAAACTGAATTGTGATATGTAAATCCTGTGCATGTGTCCATTTGCGAAAATTATATTTCTCATGTAATGAAGCACTCCAATCACTTAAAGATTCTGCTGCTTCTTGTCCGATCCGCAAAGCAACAAACATTCGCTCTTGTCCTGCTTGTGTACCCATGATCCATATAACCTCCTTCATACTAAAATCACTTTTAACGAACACACGTTCTATCATTACTTCCACTTAGTATACACCAAATGATATAAATCTGCAAAACACTACATTCCTTTACTGCTTCTAATTTGGTGTGCGGGTTATTATTTGATATCATTTAAAACAGAAATAAACATTCAAGCTTTACTACTCAAGGAGGGAATCACATGTCTACCATTGTCTTTCTACAAGAACTAGATGAAGCTCAAAAACAACAGATTCAAAAGGCAGCGCCCCATTATGAGTTGAAAGCTGTTCCTGCCAAACAAGCAGATGCTTCCCTTTTTCAAGATGCCGAAATTATTGTAGGATGGTCTAAAAAGCTGGCTGATTATATTCTTGCCGAAGACTGTCCGGTTAAATGGGTTCAAACCTGGTCAGCAGGTGTGGATAATATGCCTTTAGACAAGTTGAGTCATAAGCAAGTTCAATTGACCAGCGCTAACGGTGTACATACCGTTCCAATTTCAGAACAAATTTTTGGATATATGTTGTCATTCTCTCGTAACTTTCATCAAGCGATTCGCAATCAGAGTCAACAGACATGGGATACGAGTGGAACATTTACCGAACTTAAAGGAAAATCGATTGCTATTGTAGGTGTTGGTAATATTGGACAAGAAACGGCAAGACTTGCTCAAGCATTCGGTATGCATACAATCGGTGTTCGTCGTTCAGGTAAAGCAACAGAACATATCGAACAGATGTATACGATGGATCAATTAGACGATGCTTTGGCTGAAGCAGATTATGTCGTGAATATTTTGCCACTAACAGATGAGACGAAGCAGTTATTTAATCAAGAACGTTTTGCAGCGATGAAGAAAAATGCTATTTTTATAAATGTGGGACGTGGTTCTACAGTGGACACCGATGCATTGGTTCATGCTTTGGAAGATCACGTAATTGCTGGAGCAGGGCTTGATGTGTTTGACCCGGAACCTTTACCTGAAGATCATCCATTATGGAAAATGGATCAAGTGATTATTACCCCTCATATTGCAGGTAGTAATGAACATTATACAGAACGTGTATTAGATATTTTCCTAACCAATTTGAAAGCTTATCAGAACGATCAGACTCTTCCTATCAATCTAGTTGATTATGGTAAAAAATATTAATTAAAACAATAAAAAGACTCGTTCCCAATAAAAGGACGAGTCTTTTTTTGTAATGAAAAAGTATGATTTATTCAATAGTTCGTTTATTTATTCAATCGCATTTATCTTTGAATATAATTTATACGTTTTATTTTTTAGCATTTTATAACAACGAAACAGAAGATACCGATTGATTGGCTTCTGCAATTTTTTGATACACATGGATACGTTGATCGTACGTTTGCAATGGACAAATGAGTAGTAGTTCGTCCGCCTTATATTGAGTTTGCAATTGTTGTAACTGCTCTATAATATTTTCGGTGCTTGCTATAATCGGAGCTGGAATTTCGTCAGTACTTCCGCCCGGCGCTTGAGAATGACTTTTCCAATGCTCATATAACTGCTCCGCTTCTGTTTGCGTATCTGCGCAAATAACAGAGATTGCCATCATGACTTTAGGATGAGACTGTAACGATGTAGCTTGATATTGTTCAAGATAATGTTGGATGGCTTTCTGACCATCATTATCACTCATAAAGTAACCAAATACATATCCTGTTCCATATTCAGCGGCTAGACCTGCGCTCTTAATATTGGTGCCAAGTAACCAGCATTCCGGCTCTTGTGCAGGAATCGGTCTAGCAAAAACTTCTCCGCCTTCAATCTCATATTTATTTTGCAACAAATGAGTAAGGTCTTGCATCAACGTAGGCATCTGAGCAACATGTTCTAAATAATTGCCACTAAGTGCAATCGAAGCATGAGCAGATCCACCGGGTGCACGTCCTATACCAAGATCAATTCTGCCTGGATATAGCGCTGATAACATCCGAAACGTTTCTGCGATTTTGAGTGCACTATAATGAGGCAATAATACACCGCCAGAACCTAGACGAATGGTTGAGGTATGCGCTCCGATATAAGTGATTAATATTTCAGGTGCTGTACAAGCAAGTCCTGCCATATCGTGATGCTCTGATAACCAGAATCGCTCATATCCTTGTTCTTCTGCCATTTGTGCTAATCGTACAGATTGTTGTAATGCTTCTTCAACCGATACGCTTTCTAATACAGGTGACATATCCAGAATGCCAAGGGGTAATGCTTTCATGGTTTCACCTCTTCTATGATGTTTCTTCTATAATATAGTTTTTTGTAAGAACATAAATAATATTAATCGAGATCGTAAATAGACCCGACTTTGAGACCGTATAATTCATTATATATTTTCTCGGCAAATGCGTCGGTCATTCCAGCAATATAATCAATGACCATTCGCTCCCATGTCCATACAGGATTCGGGCTTAATTGATCACGTTCAAATCGTTGCAACCAATCCGAAGGAATAATAGACACAGATGATTCTTGATCGAGAAAAGCATCCCATAAGCGGCGAATAATCCACTCACTGCGTTTTTGCAATCGCTGCACGCGTAGATCACGAATCATCGTCACCCATGCAAAACTTTTGAGTACACTTACAGTTCGTAACAAATCTTCGTCTTCCGCTTGATCATTGATAAAAGTGACCTTTTTCCAATCACCATCATCAATCACACCCAGATGACTGACAAAATGACTCACCCAGTACGCTTTGACCTCGCGGCGAGTACGAGAGTAATCATGATCACAAACAGGCAACTTTTCACGCCAAATACGCAAGTATGCTGTTAAGACTTCATCTACTTTAGCTGCTATACTTTCACGACTCCATCCTAACCAGAAACGATCTTCAAGGGTCATAATTTTTTCAATAATTAATTTATGGGTATATGGATCATGCATAAAATGTTCATGAACTTCTATTTTACCTGCTTTGATCCCATCTTCTAAATCGTGAGCCGAATAAGCGATATCATCACACAAGTCCATCAATTGAGCTTCCAGTGTAATTTTACGATCTGGAATTTGCCACTGCTGACGAATCTGGTTAATATATTTCCACTCCCGATGGTACAGTCCTTTTTTATTAACGATTCCGGTATAAGGATATTTGTTAATACCGAGTAGAACAGCATCGCACAGATTGAGTCCATCCAAATTTTCACGTTTTTCCAAAAACATAATCAATCGAAAATTATGCGCATTGCCTTCAAAGTGTTCATATTTTTCTCGCATTTGTTGACGCACAGCTTCACGTTCAGCAGAAGTTACTTTTTTACCTTTTAATGCTTTTTGCGTTTTCTCGGTAATTAAATTCTCCAATATACTTTCCAGTACTTCTTCTCCCTTATGTCCAAACGGCGGATGCCCGAAATCATGAGCAATGGAAGCACATTCTACTACTTCAGGATGAATAATCAGCCCGGGATTACTAGCAGATGATTCATCAATTTCAGGATAACGACTGAGTAGACTTTTGGCTGCTTGTCTGGCGATCTGTGCCACTTCCAAAGAATGAGTCAATCGTGTACGGTAATAATCACCGGTTCCTGCTCCAAATACCTGTGATTTTCCTTGTAAACGACGAAACGTTGGAGAATGAATCAATCGCGAATAATCGCGTTCGTAAGCTTCGCGGGAAGCTTCATGTTTGTCCTCTGTGTATTGACGGTGTTCACGCATTGATTTTAAATTATTTTCCATATGGTTTCTCCTATATCTCTATATCTATTGGCTATACATGGTTGGAGTGATTATACACATTTTTGCACACTTCGCAAAGTAACGCATTTTCACAAATACATGCCTAACTAGATGGTAAACTATTTATACCCATTTTACACTGAAAAATATACGTTACAAAATGACTGTATATATAGAAGAAAAAATTTAGAATTCTTCTATTGGATATCAAAAAAGAAGATATACGAGCCTACAATCGGTTCGCATATCTTCTTTTCATTTGGTCATAATCATTTCTAGCTTAGCGCTTCATCCGCGGATCAAATGTATCTCGTAATCCATCGCCCATCAGATTGAATCCAAGCGACGTCAACAAAATCGATACTCCGGGAAAAATAACTGTCCATGGAGCGGTCTGAATAAACTGACGTGAATCAGATAACATCTTACCCCATTCAGGTTCAGGTGGTTGAGCACCCATTCCTAGAAAGCCTAGTCCTGCGGCTTCTATAATCGCTGTTGCTACTCCGAGTGTTCCTTGTACAATAATCGGCGTAAGACTGTTCGGCAAAATATGTCTAAACAGAATCCGTACATCTCGAACACCTGTTGCACGAGCAGCTGTAATAAATTCTTCTTGCCGTAGCGAAAGGACACGTGATCGCACCAATCGACCATAGGTTGGAATATTGACGATTGCAATCGCATACAGCGCATTTTGCAGAGAAGGCCCTAATATCGCTACAATCGCAATCGCTAACAGGATAGCTGGAAACGCTAGCAATATATCGAATACACGCGAGATTAACATATCTACCCAGCGACCATAAAATCCTGCCAGTATGCCTAAAAATGTACCGATAATAATAGAACCGATCACAGATACAAAGCCGACCCACAACGATATACGTGCTCCATATAATGTACGGGTCAAAATATCTCTACCAAGATCATCTGTGCCAAACCAGTGTTCAGCAGATGGCGCTTGCAGACGTTCTGATAATACTTGTGCTTTGTAATCATAAGGCGAAATCAGTGGTGCGAGTAAAGCCAGTATAATGAAAAATACGACAATTGCTAATCCGACCACAGCTGTTTTGTTACGCATAAATGAACGTATGCCATCACGCCACGGCCCAGACTTTACATGTTTGACGTTGCCACCTGATCCGGTATTCAGGGTTGCTTGTGTCATCAGATCACCTCTTACTTGTACTGGATACGTGGATCAAATAAAGCGTACAGCAGATCCACCAGCAGATTAATAACAACAAAAATGATAGCAATAATTAATATGCCTGATTGGATTACCGGATAATCACGATTGCTAATTGCTTCATAAATATATCTGCCTACACCTGGCCAAGCAAAAATCGTCTCGGTCAGTACAGCTCCACCTAGAAGTGCACCTGTTTGTAGACCAATAACAGTCAAGACTGGAATAAACGCATTTTTTAGTCCATGTCGATAGACTACATAAAATTGAGATAACCCTTTGGCTTTGGCTGTACGAATATAATCAGACTGCATGACTTCAAGCATACTGGAACGTGTCATTCTTGCGATAACAGCCATCGGAATTGTTCCTAGTGCTACAGAAGGCAAAATAAGATGTTTGATTACTGTCCATAACTGTGCTGTTTGCCCTGAAATAATCGCATCGATTACATAAAATCCAGTTACCGTTTCTAATGGTTCGCGTACATTCACACGCCCGATCGAAGGTAACCAATGCAATTTATTGGCAAAGATCCATTGCTCCATTAATCCTAACCAGAAAATAGGCATAGATACGCCAACCAACGCAATAATCATACAGATATAATCAAACCACGAATTGTGTCTCCATGCACTGATAATCCCTGCATTGACACCAATCACTATTGCAAATAGCATACTGGCTACAGTGAGTTCCATCGTTGCCGCCAGGTAAGGACCTATTTCTTGCGAAATAGGCTCCTTTGTGCGGATCGAACTTCCTAGATCACCTGTTAGCAAATCTCCTAAATAAGCAAAATATTGTTCTAACCACGGACGATCTAATCCTAACTGTTCACGCAAAGCTTGCTTTGACTGTTCTGTTGCTTTTTCCCCTAGAATCGTATCTGCCGGATCACCTGGAATCGCATGGATAATCGAAAATACAATAATAGTCATACCTAGCAATACGGGAATGAGTACAATCAGGCGTTTAAAAATGTAAGAGCCCATGCTGATCACCTACCATGCTTTTATTGTTCGATGTATACATTGGTGTATGCTTCTGAGCCGGTTGGTGAAGGTACATACCCTTTCAATTCAGCTTTGGCTGCAAGTAATGGCGTAGAATGTACCAATGGAACCCATGGCGCATCTTTTTTCACAATCACTTGAGCTTGTTCATACAATTTACTACGCTCTGCTTGATCGGTTTCTTGTTGAGCTTTGACAATTAGATCATGGAATTCTTCACTATCGTATTGACTATAGTTGTTGCCACCAATAGAATCTTTATCAAGTAATGGATAGAAGAAATTGTCAGGATCACCATTATCACCCGTCCAACCAATAATAAATAGATCGTCTTTTGTACCGTTTTTCAAATCTTCCAAATAAGTTGCCCACTCTGGAGATTCAATTTTTACTTTCACACCAATTTGTTCAAAGCTAGCTTGAATCACTTCAGCTACTTTACGTCCATCTGGCATGTAAGGACGTGGTACAGGCATAGCATAGAACGTTAATTCTTGATCAAGTCCATTCGGGTAACCTGCATCAGCTAGCAATTGCTTAGCTTTCGCTAAATCATACGGATAATCTTCAACCGATTTGTTATATCCCCATAAGGTTGGTGGAATTGGATTGACTGCTGGTTCTGCTTGTCCTGCGAAAAACGCATCAATCAGACCTTTTTTATCAACAGCATAATTTAGGGCTACACGTACTTTAGGATCATCAAATGGTTTTTTGGTTGTATTGAAACCGAGATAAGCGACGTTGAATGGTGGACGGTTGATTTTTTGTAGTGCTGGATTAGCTTCTAATGTAGCCAAATCATCTGGACTTAAATCTTCCATCATATCTATTTCGCCGTTTTGAAGGGCATTGTAACGAGCAGTGTTATCGGGAATAGAGCGGATAATGACTTGATCCATTTTTGGCAATCCTTCTTGCCAGTAGTTAGGATTTTTGTCGAGTGTGATCGAATCGCTACGTTTCCATTCTTTAAATACAAATGGACCTGTACCGACTGGATTGGATTTGAAGTTTGCTTTTTCATCTTCGATTGCTTTTGGACTAGCAATACCGAAGCAAGTCATCGCTAGATTTTGTAGAAATGGAGCTTGTGGTTTATTTAATTTGAAAACAACCGTTGTTGGATCAGTTGCAGTTACACTTGCAATCACGCGATCTTCTTCCGGTCCAAACATGGAATCATAATAATCGAAAGAGTCACCTTCAAATTTGTATTTACTTTTGGTATCGCCCCAGCGGTTGAAGTTAAATACAACTGCATCAGCGTTAAAATCAGTACCATCATGGAATTTGACACCTTCACGTAATTTGAAAGTATACGTTAATGCATCATCTGAAATCGTCCAACTTTCTGCGAGTGATGGCATAACTTCAGTTGTTCCTTCTTTGTAATCTAACAGTGTATCAAAAACCTGTTGTGCAATTTTGAGCGATTCCCCATCAGTAACGATTGCTGGATCGAGTGCGGCTGAATCTCCACCCCGTCCTACTATTAATGTTCCGCCTCCAGTAGCAGCGGTCTCCTCTGTTCCATTTGCTTCTGGTGCTGTTGTAGCTGATTTGTTTCCGGTACAACCTGCCAACAATAAAACAGACGTAAGCATCAACGTAAACATCAACAATAATCCCTTTTTCACAAGCAACAAACTCCCTTCTGAATTAGAAAATCATGGATACGTACTCAATCCTTTTTATCCAGCATATTCTCTTGTATATGTATTTTGAGAATGTTGGCTAAAATTGGAATTGACCACAGGTTGAACTTAATTTACATCATTGTTACTTGTTTGGCAATGTTTTTTCACATAAAACGTTTATTTGTTATAAAAGGCTACATCAAACGACAGTAATATTGAATTATTGCGTTTATATTATATTAAAATCCTTTTATATGCTGTTAAATTGACTTCTTATTATCAACATACTTTGATTTTAAAAATGAATGATATCAATGATTGTTCTAAGATAATGTATATAATGTCATATTAACTAACTTTTCTTAATATTTTTTACAAATAGTTTGCTCAAATCTAGTGACACCGTTAACAATTAACTGATAGAATAAGGAGAATACCAAATAAAAGGGGGCATTTCATTTCTATGTTTACAAAGAAAACGTTTTTATCATTTGCCGCGTCAGCATTGCTGACTCTAAGCTTTTCAAGTGTTCTATCTGCGGCTGCACCTTCCACATTAACGATAGAAGGTATTAATCAGCAGGCTCAACAAGATGCTGGTACTGGAACACATATCACTCTCTTACATACGAATGACGTTCATGCTCATGCTACAGAAGCTACGCCTTATATGGGCTATGCCAAACTTTCTGGAATCGCTAATTTGTATCGTGAAGCGAATCCGAATACGTTGTTGTTAGACGCTGGAGATCAGATTCATGGTACTTCTTTTGCTACATTGGTTAAAGGCGAAAGCGTCATCCAAACGATGAATCTAATGGGTTATGCAGCGATGGAACCCGGTAACCATGAATTTGATTATGGGTATGATCGCTTGCTAGAACTTTCCAAAATGGCTAATTTCCCGATTATTTCTTCTAACATTGTCGAAAAAAACGGAAAGGCTCCTTTTGAACCTTATATTATTCGTGAAGTAGATGGAGTCAAAATCGGTATTTTCGGATTGGAAACGCCTGAGACTGCATACAAAACAAATCCTAAAAATGTAACGAATATTGAATTTACCGATCCTGCGGTAGCTGCTAAAAAAATGGTTGCTGAATTGCAAGGTAAAGTGGATGTCATTGTTGCTCTAGGGCATTTGGGTCTGGATCAATCCAGCACAGATACAAGCTTGAAAGTGGTTAAAGAAGTTCCAGGCATCGATGTATTTATTGATGGTCACAGTCATACATTGCTTGAAAATGGACAGACTGAAAATGGAACACTGATCGCTAGTACAGGCGAATATGGTGAACATATGGGCGTTATCGATCTATGGGTAGACGGCGGTAAAGTAACGAAGAAACAAGCTTATGTATTAGACGAAAAAGCAGCAGCAAATGTTACTCCAGATCCGAAAGTTGCTGCACTGGTTGATTCTATTCAAGAATCGCAAAAATCGATCCTTGAAGAAACGGTTGCTGAATCTTCTGTCAAATTAGACGGTGAGCGTACTCAAGTTCGTGCAGGTGAAACGAATCTTGGGGATCTGTTAACAGATGCTATGCGCAAAACAGCAGGTACAGATGTAGCGATTACGAACGGCGGAGGTATTCGTGCTTCAATCGCTGCGGGTAAAGTAACCAAAGGTGATGTAATCACTGTTCTTCCTTTCGGTAATCTAATCGTTTCGATCAATGTAACAGGTGCTGAACTGTTAGCGGCATTGAACAACGGTGCTAGTGATTTCCCGAACGAAAAAGGAGCATTTACTCAAGTATCTGGAATCACGTACAAAATCGATACCGCTAAAGAAAAAGGCAAACGTGTCCACTCCGTAACAGTAGGTGGCAAACCACTTGATTTAAAAGCAACCTATAGGTCTTGCAACAAATGACTTTATGGCTGTTGGTGGCGACGAATATACAATGTTCAAAGGTAAAGCGCAAACGGGTATTTATGGTTCATTAGATGAAGCATTGATTGAATATATGCAGTCTCTGGGCAAAGTTAATATCAAAACAGATGGACGGATTGCAGAAGCAGCTACTCCTGCTTCAAGTACAGGTGAAGCGACTACACCTGCGACTCCAGTGAAGCCGGTTCCTGCCAAACCATCTACAACTAAGCCTGCAACACCAGCTAAACCTGTTCCTGCTAAGCCTTCTACAACCAAACCCGCTAAGCCTGCTAAACCAACACCTGCCAAACCGGTTCCAGCAGCAAGCGATGTATATGTAGTTAAAGCCGGGGATACACTGTATTCAATCGCTGTAGATCATGGTACAACATGGAAAGTACTACGCGATCTGAATGATCTTACGAATGCACACTGGATTTATCCAGGTCAAAAAATCAAACTACCTGCTATGACTGCAACAGCAGCATCTTAAGCTAAGCTCTTGGTAAAGATGCTATAAGAGCAATCAGGTATATGTAAAATAAAGAAGTTATACCATCCTGCATAATGGTAACTTTCAATGTAAAAAGTAAAAGGATCTGGATTCTTCCAGATCCTTTTTTTGTTGTCTACCGAGAATTTATTGGTTATCTATTTGAAAAATGAACAATAGTACATATAGCGGCAGTATTCAAGAATGAATCGAATGTTTTCAATCGTACTATTCTCTAAATAGCTCTAGATAATCCCTTTTTAGCATAGATTAGATAGGTATTACTAACTTACCCATATAGTGATATACAAATGATCGTTTTCCTATGCGTACACACATTTCTCAGATCATACAATCTGCATTGTTCACTATTACATACTTTTACTGGTGCCTGCTTTTGGATTAAAAGCTAATTCAAATAATCCTGTTGCAGACAACCCAGCAAGTCCACCTGCCCACAGACGAGGAACTAATCCCAATTCTGTAAATGGATAAGCTGCTGCTCCAATGCCTACACCAATAATAATCCCAATCACTGGAATCCAATTTTTCGGTGTAGCGACTGCGGTTTTGAGTGCTTGTACAAGTGCTAATACGATCAGCGACAAGGTAGAAGCAAATGCTAATACATTATTTAATTCTTCCATATCCTAACTCCTCTCTATTTCTCAAAAGTTTATTGGTATCTCTGTTATTTTGTTTATTTGTTATAGATATTTATTAGTAGATCTATTCGTATTATGAAGATGGTATTAAATGAGACCTTTACGATGTAATACAGTTAACAAACGATAAAAGTCGTAACTGCCACCTTCTGCATCTTGAATTAGACCAGTAGCTAATGCGCTATCCACCGCTTCTTTGGCCCAATTAGGAATATCCATTTTTTGAGTTTGCTCGATCCGTTGGATACGTGTATCTACTTTGGTAATACTGGTTTTGAGTAGATCACGACTGTCTGTTAATGCAGCAATACGATCTGCTTGTGCTTTGACAGTAGCTTCTAATGCTTGAAAAGCTTTTTTCTCTTCTGCGGTCATCGGTTGTTCTCCCTCCTCCACTGGTTCATGATCTTGCTTGTGACGATAAGTGGATATTAATTGTGCTAATGTGCCTTTATAAATATTGAGATCTACATTGCCACCGATTCCATTTACATATCCAGAATCTGAGTATTGCCAGAAATCCCATGATTTCCATGCGGTACAATCGTCAGGAATACGGGTATTACTGTATCTTGCGATCCATAATGAATACTTGCTGAGTGAAGTATCAAAATGAGCAGCAAACGCATTACCTGTGTAGATCATAGGCTGAATGGTAGTTAAGCGTTCTACTTCTTCTAGAAAAGCTTTAGCAATAGCATTAATCGAGCTTTTATTTAATCCACCCGGGTTATTTTCATAGTCCAGTACAGGTGGAAAATCTAATGCTTTCGCTCCGCCAATCTCTTGCAGTCTTTGGACAAAATGAGCAGCTTCTTGCTGTGCAATACTGGTACTGGTAGCATTTAGAAAATGATACGCACCTACTAACAATCCAGCAGCTTTCGCGCCTTTAATATTCGCAATAAATCTAACATCTTTATTACGCGTACCTTCAGTCGCTTTGATAAAAGCATACTGTTTGCCTGCGGCTTTGACTTTGTTCCAGTCGATATTTCCTTGCCAGTGCGACACATCAATGCCCTGTGCACCATCTGCTGTTTTGGCTTGCAATCGATTCACCTTCTCTCTGGTGTATTTACCAATTTATTTGCGCGTTAATTTAATAAAATTACTTATAAAAAAAGAGCAGCTATATAGCTGCTCTCTACAAATATTAAAATCTAAATGCAACTGCAAATGCTGTCCATATACCGCCAGCAGCTGCGGCAATAAAAACACCATAAAACGTACGTTTAAACCATTTTTGGCTTTCTGCTTGATCTGAAAGCTGTTTAAGTGCCTCGGTAGATTGTCGTAATGCTTCCTCAGCCGTTGTTTTAGTTGTCGTCAAAGTAGCTTTAATCTCAATAATATCTTGTGCAGCCTGAGTAGCTGCTTGTCGAGCATCTCGGGATGTGTCTTTAATTTCTGATACTGCAGGTGGTAACATTGCTAATGGTTTCAATGATTCTTCAATTCTTGCTAGAGACACTTGTACAGACATTAATTCTTGCATGTTAGCGTGGTCTCCTCCCAGTTGTGACAATTCTTTTTCCCTCCCCTCCATTCTATCTAAATTATCATATATACTTTTTTTAGCCACCATATGCTGTCATAGCGCCAGAAACCGATCCTAATGAAGCATTAACTGTTCCTGTTATTCTATAACGAAATCGAACCCCACCAGTCATATCAAATCCGCCAACAGAAGCATCAGACCATCGACCTACATTATCTCCGCTATTATATGTGGCAATACCTGCTCCCCCTTGAAAGGCTCGAAAACCTGTCACTGTTATCGATCTTTGTAGATTGAATGTCAATAAATCAACTTGTCTACCTGCAGAATCTAACGCATAAAAGGTAATAGAACTATTACTTCCTACTGAAAAATTACCTAAAGAAACTCTACTACTATCCATAAAGTCTGATCTTGCTGTAACTTTTTTGTAAAATCCAGATGGGAGAGTCACCCAGTCCGAGTTGCTATTAGGTATTCCATTATTACCTGTAGTTGATCCTTCCTTATATCTAGTGCGCGTAATATTGTTAAGATTGTTAATAAGTCCAGAAAAATCTTGATCATTCGATGCGCTACCGCCATTGGCGTTAATCGCATTAACCAATTCTTGCTTGCGACTAACGCCAGATTGCTTTAGATTTATAATATCTCTTGCTACATCATAAAAGTCATCACCGTCACCACGTACTACAAATCTCCCATCTTTCATATAGGCGACAGTTCTTCCATTCGAAATAAGATCCACGTATCCATCACTATTATGATTAAAACCAGTATCGTTATCACCTATACTTAAGCTCAAGCTAGGCTGCCCATTATTGTCGCCACTACCTACAAACAATCTATTGGTGAAATTAACTATACCATTTGCTCTAATACCACCAGTATTTTTGATATCTCCTAAACCATCCATTCCATTTCTAAAATCAATAGGACCGACTAATGTTGATTTACCTGAAATAGAGATATCACCAGAAACAGTACCGCCTGTTTTAGGCAACGAAGCATCTGCTACTGTCTTCACTGCTTTAGCTGTAGCAGCAAGAGTTTCACTTGCACTATTTGTAGCACTACTTAACTGCACAATACCTTTTTGTGTAGTGCTGGCATCTGGAATATCTGGATCAATATTGGCTACATCGTCTTGTACTTTTTTGACCGCTGTATCAATCTTGTCCCAGTTGTCATTCATCATGGTCTGGATATTAAATGTTTCATTACCATCGGTCAACGGGTCTTTTTTCAACAAATTTAAATTAGGCGTATTACTTGCCATTACACAGCACCTCCTGCAAATTTGGATAAAGGTAGATTATCCATTTCTTTTAATGTTTTCACGCCATGAATATCTCGTATTAATAAATAGCTAAATTCGTATTCTACAGATAGATGAGCAGGCTTAATCTCTTCGATCACAGCTTTAAGATCATCCAGATTCGGTGGAATACCGATTGTATCGATAAACTTAATAGTAAAATTCCATTGTTGTGGTTGGAAAGTAACTGCTACTTTTCCTCCGTCATAAGCTTCGGATACATTTTTGACCAGTTTACCTGAAAATTTACCGCCACCACGTAGCTTGGATTCAACAACTGCACGTCTTTGTTCTAATGGCTTGTTGAGGTTCGTCTCAATACCTAATTCAGCTTCCCAACGGGGTAATCCCCATGTTGCTGTACGGACAAAAAATTGCTGGAATGTTTCTTCCAGCGCTTGATAGAAATGATCCATTTCATGTCCTTTGGTATTCATATCTGCACGCATGACACGGGATGTCTCATAGTATGCAGGTAAATAAGAAAATAATTCAGCACCTTTTACACTGGAAAAAGAAAAAGGAGCACTACCAGACAGATTACTCATGAACGGTCACCGTCCCGAGTACTGCTACTTGATTAGCGCTCATTTCAATATTTTTGTCACTTGTACCATTCACTGTTAACTGTGCATAATCGATGATCGGTGGAATATCCAATAAAATAGCAGCAATGCGTGTATACCTCACAAGCGAATCTGTAAAAGCCAACTGCTTGAGGTAAGCTTTTACTCCTTGTTGAATTAAATTCTTAACTTCGGCGACTGAAGCAGTACTAGCAAGTGTTAATGTAACATCGATATTCATCGGTACTTCTTCAGCTGGCATCACTGTAATAATCGGACCTGCTGGCGCTGTTCCTTCTCCTTGTCCATCTTGCGTAGGATCAATATACTTTTGTACTGCTTTTACAATATCGGTATTGGCTGCACGCTTATCTGTATCCAATACATAAATACCTACCGTGCCCGGGCCTTTCCATAAGGGAATCACTCGTGCTCCGCCGACTCCAGCAATTTCACCAGCCCACTGCATATATTGTGCTTTGTTGCCACTAGTTCCTTGATTACGCACTTTCGCATAAAACCGTTCTAGCAAAGACATATCAGATTCGATATCGGCTCCACCTTTGATCTCTACGGTATTGGTCACACCCGTAACACCATTAAGTGAAGTAGATACAATTGTAACAATACCTGTAGGCACATTGCTTGCTTTGCCTGCAACGACTGCACGAACAGGCACGGTGGCTTTACCTGTACTATCCAAAATACCGGCTACAGTTGTCTCATATTCCAATGATGCTTCGCCTGAATTTTCATCTGCTGGCGTAGCAACTACAGTCCCAATAGGGATAGGTTTACCGACTTCACCTGTAAATACAACTGTGCCGGATGCTGTTACTGCTCCTCTACGAGTCACACCATGCTCTGCTGCACGTAAATCTAATTCATCGGAACGAAAATTCTCATCTGTACTGGCTACCGTACTAGCGAATCCACGTCGTAACAATTCTTGTGCCCAAATAGCTGCTTCAGATAACATAAAAGCAACCGGTGCTTCTGCATCCCAAATAAAAGAACCTTCCGACTTGTCTAGATCAGAAGGCACTCGTTCCAGCATACGCTGCATAATATTTTCTTCTGTTTGTTCCGTTAAATACTGAGGAAGTTCTGCCAAGTTAGATCACCTCACTTTCCAAAATTTGCGTATCTTCTTGCACACTTGTAATCTGGCAGGTAAATACACATTGATCGTCTACCCATTTAAAAGTAAACTGATCTACACTTTCTGTGCGCTCATCGGTCAATAATGTTTCGGTAACCATTCGAGTAATCTCACTCTCCATGATTGCATGCCCGTATCCTTGACCTACTAATTCTTCTAATTCACTTCCATAATCACGAGAGTAGATTACATGCCGATAACGAGGGGTCAAAATAGCTTTGTGGCACCACTGCACCCAGGCTTCTTTCTCATCAGCAATGGCTACTTTACCACTAGGAGTAAGCACAAAATCACCCGCATCATAGTCATAACGCCAACTTTTGCCGAATATGACTTCTGTGCTGTCTGTTGCAGTCGTCTCTTCTTCGTCTCCCCAAATAAAAGCATCCGTATCAGGAAAAAGGTTAGCCATTGCCACTCACCACCTTGCATACAATAACAACGTCATTACCACTATTTACACGCAGAGCAAGTACTCGGTCGCCAGCTTTGAGACCTTTGTTTAAATGCAGTACCGTTTCTTCTACTTCGACTTTATCGAACACAAAATCACTTTTCGTTGCGGTTCCACCATTCCTACCTTGACCTAAAGGATAGGTACGTCCTACATCAGTACGTTCTGGCATTTCGAACATCCCTGGCAATTCAGCGATCATATAATCTTGAATTTCATGTTTGAAATCATCTAACTTTACTCCTGAGCCAGTCATTGTTCCAAGTACTGCACCTAGACCACTCATCGCTTGTTGGGTATGCTTGGACATGGTAGAGCGCATCAGATCTGCGAAATGTCCATAAGGATCTTTTTTACTCAAGATAATACCTCCTTCTCACATAATCTGCTGTACCTAACTCTAATGTCATTGTTCCAGGATTGCCTAAATCATGACTAGCAGATGTAACCAATAGTTTCATACCGCTTAAAGTTACAGCATCTCCAGCACGAATCGTATTGATATCTGGTGCAGTAATAGTAAATGTCTGTTGAATGCCTGTTAAATAATTTTTAGCAGATTTTTTAGCTGCATCTGCTGTTTTAATCTGATCATCATTAATCATTTTTTGCAGAGTTCCTAATTCTTCAGTTCCTTTTTCCTCAACAGCTAAAACTTTAGAGGGCACTTCTTTATCTCCACTAGATTCTGAAGTTGCTAATATTTTCACTTTAGTTACAGCACCTTCTAGTGTACGCATTTGAGTTAAATCTATAAGACGATCTAGCTCAACAACTTCACTGTTACTTCCAATCTCAAATAAACTCAAACCTTTACTTGTCATTCGTGGATGATACATAGTACCTCCAGATTTAGCTGTTTCTTTAAGGTCTGCAAAAATCATTGAAAATATAGTCTGAGCACGATAAGCTGCTTTTCCCAATTTAACTTTTGTATCTGGTATATCACCTAATCTAATTTGCCAATCTTTTGCATATTTTTTTAAGCGTTGACTAGCTGTCTGATCTTTAGGTAAAAGGTATTCATCTTCCGATTTTTCTAAATAAATCATGCGATCATATACAGTCATAGATAACCTTTTTGTTCCACTATTGGAACTTTCAACTTCCCAGATCACACCTAAATCGAGTATCGGATGATATGCTTTTTGATTAAAAGGAATACCGCTAATCCGAATATCCATCCCTGGAGCAATAGTAGGTAAGCCTAATTTAGAAGATACTGCTAAGCGAACACTAGCTTGATAAGCTATTTGATCTAAAGAATCTTTCATACTTAGTGTTTCTACTAAAGAAGTGATATCATACTTGTCTTTGATAATAACTTTATAGCTCATGTTGGCATCACCAACTTTTGTCCAGGTTTGATTTGATTGGGATTGGCACCAATTAACTTAGTATTTAATTTGTAAATATCATTCCATTTGGAGCTATCACCAAGTTCAAGCTTAGCAATTTTAGAAAGAGAATCTCCAGATTTGACAGTATACGCTTTATTGCTAGTTTTAAGATCAGCACGAGAACCAGATTTGTTTGTAGTTTTACCATTCTTACTGGTTTTCTTTTGTTTTACTTTAGCATCACGCCATGTGCGGAAAGTGAGATCAAACGAAATATCACCTGGTTCTCCGCCTTTAAAAGAACTATTAAATGAAATTAGATAAATAGGGACATTTATTCCTGTCGTGGTGATCATTAATTGCATAGGATGATCTGAAATAAGAAGTTCATTTAATTTATTGATTGCTATATTCGGTGCAGGAATATTTTTATATTGGCAATATGAAGGATTATATTCTTTTGGAAAAAAAGAAGAAAAACTAATTTCTTTTACTTTATCTCCTTGAACAAAATCAAACTCTCCATATTGCAACATATTTACTGTTTCATATCCCTTTGATCGAGAGATACTTATTTCTTCTGGATTTACAGGAAAATGAAAAAAACGACGTTTACCATCAATCAGAAAAATATCCACAGTAATCCTCCTTTCTTATAAAAATTATAAAGTTTACACTACATAGGTAATGGGGTAGCTTTTGAAGGATTGGGCTTCATATTTTGCATAGATTTACGAAGCTCATTTGCAATACGATGACCAATCTGTAAAGCTAATCCTTCATAATCCAATTCGTTTTCTTTGACTGTTACTTGAACGGCTCCTGTTGGGACAGTAATGGATACTTTATTAACTACTTCAGACTTAAATTCTTTTAGCATGCCTGAAATAGCTCCCATTTGTGTTTCATTGATTTGAACGGCTTTCGTTGCATCTCCACCTGGACCTTTGCTTGCAGGTTTATCAGAATTAGTTGCTGCATTTTTAACTATTTGGGCAGCAGGAGTTGTCATTGCGGGATTAGCTACATTGGCATTGGTCGCAAGCATCGGGTTGTTAGGTTGTTGAGCTACTTGAGCTACTGCTGGAGTAGCGGCAGCTTCTTGTTTAGCCTTATCTCCACCACCAAACCAACTCATAATTCCATCTTTCAATCCACTAGCTTTGTCTGAAAGATAATCTTTGACACCTGTAATGCCATCACCTACTGCGCTAACAGCAGCTTTACCTAGATCACTACCACCAACCAATCCACCTAATTTCTCCCCAGCCCAACCACCGACCATAGAACCTGCCCAAGTACCAATACCTGGTAAGATAGCTGACCCAATTACAGCGCCCAGAGCTGTTCCTGCGGTACTACCTACAGCGGAACCAACTGCTTCTCCTCTATTTTCCTCTGAAGAAGTAGCGATATTGACCATGTCTGATATAAATCCTAGTGGTTTCAAGATCTTACCGCCACCGTCAGCTAGTCCGCCACCGACCATTTTCAAAAACTTATTATTACTTCCAGATAAATGTTCCGAAAGTTTACCCATGCCTTCTTCCATATTTGGTAATCCGGCTGGACCTGAACCATCCATACTAAAAAAGCCTGATAAAGCACTTTTAATTTTCCCTCTTCTACCACCCGTAGCATTATCGTTATCACCACCAGCAGCAGTATCATTTGGATTGGTTCTATGAAGAGTTCCATTCCTGATTGCATCAGAAGTTCTAGCATTTAATACGATTCTACGTTGTGCAGGATTAGTATTACCTGGTGGAGTAGGTGGGTCAGCTGGTGAAGGACCTCCTGTAGAAATTCTTTGATTTCCGAATCGTCCTCTCCTCACCTTTTTACCATTTGCTGCATTATCACGATTTGGATTAGTTGCTGCCGGATTAGGTTGATTGATGATACTAGAAGATCCACCAGATCCGCTTTTGTCTGAACAACAGCAGCAGCATTTGTCATTGCTTCCGTTTGCAGCAGTATCACTATTTGAATTACCGTTTGTATCCGTAGGATCTTTTTTATCACCTTTGAAAAAACCCCATATTGATTTTCCAGTTTCACCTACATTTTTTATCCCATCAAAAACTGTATTGATTTTTTCAACAACATCTATAGACTTTTCAACCCATCCTTTAGGTTCTTCTTTTTCTGCTGAGCTAGTCGATTTATTAGTCAGACTGTTATTAGAAACATTAATTAAACTAGGACTCATGTTAACTGTAGCAGGAGCTACTTTGGGAATGGGTAATGTGAGACCTTTGATTGTAGCATTAATTTGTTGTTGAACCGTAAAGTTACCTGACGCGCTAATCATTTGGCTTTTAACATTACTTAATTTTTTAAGCAATCGATCTAATGCTGGAGAAGCTTGATCATTCAAACTTACCTGTAGTGTAATTCGAGTACTAGCCAATTTTGAAGCTGCGCGAGAAATATTATCAAAGTAACGAGTAGTAGATTTTAATTCGTTATTCATTTTGATAATATTCTGATATCTTGCACGTCCCAATCGATCAGATGATCGCTGAATCTGATCAAAGTATCTGACTGTTGCTTTCAATTGACTATTATCTATGCTTTCTGCCATACATTCACCTCCCTATTTACTCAAAGGAATTACTAGTAAATATCTTTTATCTTCCCATTTGGCTACTGATCGATTGCAGTTCTTCTTGCGAAAAAGCTAACAATAGCGAACGTTCACCCTGGGACAAATTCCAAAACTCTCCGGGACGGAGGTTGTGCCGTACCCACATGTGATACAGCATCGTTGTGATCCCGCCGGAGTGGATTAGTTTTTTAGGTCATCAAGCTCCACACCGAAGCCAGATAATTCAAGGACTTTATCGCCGACTGCATCCAGTTCACCTGCTAGCAACATACGACGTACCGCTTGCTCGCCACCGGATAATTTCAAACGACTGGTAATACGTGGATCGCCCCAACCGTTTAACTTCAATCCTTTGACTTCCAATTGAACCGTCGCTTCTGAGATCAACAATGCGTTAAATGTTTCGCTATCTACTTTTTCTTCTGTGCGACCTTTGGTGGTTTTGCGAACCGTACAACGTTCACGAATACTGTCTACTTTGCTGGAAGTCAGTCCACGCAATGTCATTTGCAAGTCCAGACGTTGAATACCTACTGTTTCTTCTGGTAATTTGTCTGCTGCTTCAAATAGACTGTCCAAGATTTGTTCTTCTGATAAATTTTCGTTCAAACTCATGATTATGTCCTCCTCAGGATCGTCAATAATAGTGTTTTGCTACAAACAGAAAAATGATTTCATATTCAGTCCACGCCAAGTAGCGACAAAAGAAGAAATAGCTAATAAGTTCTTCTCTTGCCGCTTAGCCTATAGTGGAATAAGATATGAAAGCTTATAAATATCCAAAACAGTAATAGCAAAAAATAGCCTTTTTAACCTTACCTATTCACATACTAATTTACTCATACACTGTAAAGTTATTGAGTAGTTTATGAATAGTTGAATTAGTTCGCTACAATCGGATCGAGCAACTCATATCCTTCAAACGTAAACGCCGTTTCTTCTGGAACTTCTTCACCAGCTGTCCAGTTCGCCAGTTGAATTTTGTCTGGCATGCAACGGATCAAGCGAACACGCTCATGACCATACGATTCAGGATCGTCTAGTTTGGAGATAATATCGAATTTTTGGAAACCACGTACCAACATATCCGAAGTCACTTTATAACCTGTCATTGTACCTGTACCTTTTTTGGAACCATTTTTGTGTACTTTCCATTCGTTACCAACTAAATTCAGCTCACGTTTTTCAATTTCTACGCTTGCTTCCAGTTTGTTGATATGCGTTTGCCATACCCCATCGATGTGCAATTGTCCGTGTGTACCCAGAATAACTCTTGAAGCGTCTAACATATATATTTCCTCCTTCGATTTTCCGTTCTTATTTTTGTTTGTAAAGGGAATAAGCTATACCTAAATGAATAGATATAGCACTGACGACTACTATTTATTGCACGTAAAATGTGCCAAACAACTGCTCCATCACATCAGTCAATTTCACATTCCATTGCAAGAATACTTGGTCTGCTTCTGGACGTAAGATTGGAGCTGCGCCATAATAAGCAGGATCTAAGATTACATCGAAGCCAGATGCTTCAATAACACTACTTTGCGCCAAAAGATTCAGATATTCTTTCATTGCACCAATAAGAGCAAGGCGACCTTCTTCAGTGTTATTTACTTTACCGATATAAGAATCTTCTGCCGCACGTTGCAAGTCACCATTGATCGCATCCATAACACGAATCGAACGGATTTTTTTCCAAGCATTATTTTGTCCAGCAGCCGGAATCACAAGACTATTCACCCCGCGAAGAGCTTTCACTTGACGACCATCATGGAAGAAAATAAACACACCATTTTTTACAGCTTGTTCTTGCTCAGAACGTGTCCAACGACGAGTTACATCATCGAAAGGCGTAATATGGTACGTTGTCGATTCGTTTAAACGTTGACCTGCAATCAGACCTGCTACATAAGCACTTGTTTGTGCAGAAGTATAATCTGTTGTCCCAATGCGCACACCCGTACCTACATTGATAATACCTTCGTAGTTCAATGAAAGAGAACGTGTTGCTGCAATCGTAGCTGCTTTGGAAGATAGATCATCTGCTGCTGTACCACCGACTACTGCAACCGTATGTTTACCTTCACTACGTACACGTTTGATCCAAGCGGCAAAGCTTTTCAGTAAAGCAGGATCAGCAGCAAAGTCTAATGCCAACACATCGAATTCTTCGCTTTCAAGTGCTGCTTGTGCTTCAATATAGTCAGCATTAGCTAGACCAGCGTTACCACTTGCGCCCCCTGCAAATGCAGCGTTCGCTACGTTAGCTGGAATGCCACCATCTACTAAAGCTTTTGCTGTAATCCATAGATTATCTGTATCTTCGTTGATCGCTTTGGCAAAAGAAGACGCTTTTCCATCTTTGGCTACAAATGTGCGTACCAATTTGGTTCCTTCATATAGACGAATTTCTTGTTGAGTACTGTCTGTTAAGTTCGGCTGAACCGTTACAGTAAAGCCATTACCACGTGTACCGGTATATTTTGTATCCAATTGAAGCACGTTAGCGCCTGCTGTGCCTTCTGTAGCACCTGCTGCTTTCAATACTAGACTAGAAGATTTAGCTGTATCATCTGCCAAACGGTAAGCCAACAATTTTTTAGGGCCACCTAGCAATGCCAAATAGAGTGAATTATAAGCTGTTGCTCCATTTTCGCTGTCTCCAGAAAAATGTTGTGAGATCGCTGTTTCACTACCAATTTCAACAAACTCTCCTACAGGTCCCCAGTTTCCTTTGACCAAAACAACGACTGTACCACGATTACCTGCTTGAATTGCTGAAGCAGCTGCTGCCTCAAAATTCATATATAAACCCGGAAGTACCGGTTTGTTCGTGCTTTCCCATGTGCCACTTGCCATTTTACTTCACCTTCTCTTTCATAAATTGTTGGATTTTTTGTGTAGCTTCTTCTACTGAAAATAATTTTTCGGAATCATCGTAAAACACACCATGCAATACTTCAGCCTTTACTCCAAAAAGTTCATCTGCATGTTGCAGAAGTTCAGTCAGCGTATATTGAGGCTGACTTGCTTGGGAAGAGGACTGCTCCGTATCTTCATGTACTGGAGTGCTGCTTGTTTTAGCAGTTACACTCTTTTTGCTGACATTTGCCATCAGAACACCTCATTTTCTTAGCATGACTATGAAATGAGTAAGCTTGCACTTATTCGCTTCAGCATACATTTAGTAATCTAAAACAGGTTTGTTGGTCACTTCGCGAATTAACGGTGCATTAGGTAATTCTCGCTGGACACGACGCAACAACGTTAAACGAATCTGTCCATTCAAAAAAGCATCTGCTTGTAAATCTACAGATGCTTCACTTACCGTTAAATAACGTCGATCAGCCAGATCGAGTGGGATTCGTGTCTGTGAACTCAGACGTTCTACCAACCCGGTCGCTATTCGCTGTGTTTCTTGTGCATTTCGCCCATAGACATGCCCTATCCATTGCTTGCGCACATCAAAAGCAGAAGTTCCTGCCGCCGCAAAGTTACTTGCAGTCAATCGCCAGAGCACAGCAGGAGCAACATAACCAGCAGGCCACGCTTCCTTATAGATTGTCCACTCATTGCCTAGTTGTTCTTGTGTCCAATCGTGTAAGGCGGTGAGCCATGAATCAGGTTGTCCAGATTCAAGTGTTGCAGACGGATTGGCATCAGCAATGCTGGAAGTCAGAAGCGCATTATTGCTAGTAGATGTATCTAATGGTTCAGGAACATAGATACCAAATCGTATCGCTCGTGTAGCTAATCCACTGAGTGTATCGATTCGGTCACTGTCCGAAGCACCAAGATAGATACATGTAAATGCATGCCCTTCTTTATCTTCCAAACGCACATCATGTAATGCTTCAATCAATTGTTGTGTCCAAGCTTCTACTTGTTCAAAGCCGCCATTACTCACTCGGGCGTAAGGCCAGACTTTAACAATCCGGCGATAACCTGCCCAAGATGACTTCTGTACTTCTTCTGCAAAAGTAACGACTGCACAAGAACCTGGCAAAATCAAATCAAGTGGCGGAAGGTCGTAAACCTGACCTTTCCATTCTGGAATAATCTCTGCCAGCTTGGACTTGATCGTAGCTCGCATCTTAGGAATATTGTTCACCTCCTTTATCCAGAAATATAAGCAAAGGAATCATCTCACCGCATGAAAAAAAGACTGAATCTCTAGGATCAGTCTGTACATTAGCGTATGTGCTTTCGGTTGATTGTGTTCCTTTTGCTTCATTTCCGATAATACAATCTTACCTCGTTTTTCTCCTAATGGAGACGGTGTATCGGACGAAAAAAGGACGGTTAATAGATGACTTACGGCGGTAAAAAGAAGAGGTATTGGAACCCCTCTCGATAAGCTTGATTTTCGTTGATATAACAGGCTTTATAGCGCTTTTTCTGCCTGATTGAATTCTTTTCTTCTATATAAATGAAGGTTAAAACAATTTAGCCCTATTAGTGAATCAACCTATATTCGTTGTGTTATTCTCATTATTCCGCTCCATTTCGAATATGATACTGAAATCTATTATGAAAAGCTTCCATAATAAAAAAAAACGTCTGCTCGTAAGCAAACGTTTAGGACGACTTATATATGATTGAATATTACTTATTTTACTGGATGATTGCCTGTCGATGTATCTACAGCGTTGGGACACGATTGACTGGCTACTTTGCGAGAAAGTACAATATCGACTGCACATACTAGCACAGATGCTGTAGCAACTTTGATCCACCATGCAGGTTTTGCTTTTAGGCTCATGATTCTTCCTCATTTCTATTGAGATCTGTCTAAAGGTAACACAATCTATGAGTTATATTCCACTTTACCGTTGGACTCTCTATCTTCCTTACAATGATTGTATAGATCTGTGCTTTATCATGTAATTATTATGAACTATAAGGAACTTCTGTACTGCGACGGGTACGGTTTTTTTTCGGCATCAATTCATCTAATTTAATCATTCCTGTATCAGCAAGTGCTAACGCCATTTTGTAAAAAGCTTTGGTTCTGACTTTAACATACGTATCTTTGCTGATCGGCGGATCGAACAAATAACTGTACACTTTATAATCGAATACATCATCGTGTTTGAGATAACGCTCTTTAAGCAACAATTGCTCGCGTTCTCCCAAACGCTCTACAATCGCTTCTACTCGTTCACAATAAGCACGACGTGCGGCTGGTGTATCTACATTATAGATCGCAGCATTTGCTGTAGAATCGCTAGTTACATTTGTAGGGCCATGCATCCGTTCTTGATAAGAAGCAGTCATCGACGTTTCACGCATTTCAAATGTGATTGTTTTGTAAATCCGATATTTTTCAAATACCGCTTCGACAGCAGTACGAGTTTGGCGGCGATCTAATTCAGGTAGAGCAGTTAATAAATTCATGAGACAACACTCCTTTAGTAGGGTTAGTATAGTTATAAAGTAGAACGGAGCTAACAAAATACAACCACCTGGCAATATTCTTGCTATTTCATCCATTACCTTTTGGCAATATTTTAAACAATAATGACTTTCTCTCATTCTATAAACTGATCAAAAATTCCAATTTATTGATCTTGTTCGTATCTTGTTCGTATTTTATGATTTTACAATATCATACCGGAGAATATTGGTAAAATCGGAAATAAAGCGATTTTCACACAAAAAACATGTATTATCTCGCTTTTGCTCACAAACCCATACCTTTTGGCAAAGAAATAAAAGAGTGTGTTTACCTAATGGCAATACTAGGGTATATTATAAGTGTTCTTACTTTCATTGAATATTTCGCAAGTGTACCTATAGAAAGGGTGTATTGTCGGTGGATAATCTTTCATTTGGTCTATATTTGAAGCAAATACGTGAGCAAAAACACTGGAGTATTAATCAGTTGGCAGAGATCGCCGGCATCAGCACTTCACAAATTTCGCGGATCGAAAATGGTAGACGTGGTGTGCCTAAGCCACAAACGATCGAAAAACTAGCCAAAGCGCTAGCTATTTCTTATTCCGAAATGATGGATCAAGCAGGATATTTGCGCCCTGAAGAAACAGAACAAATTCCCGAGTGGGCTAGTTCGCGTGATAAAAGAGATTTTAAAAAAATGTTAGAGGAAGATGGTGAATTAATGTTTGATGGAGTGCCACTGGATGATGAAGATAAGCAACGGATCAAAGATGTATTAACCGGTTTGTTCTGGGAAGCCAAGCAAATGAACAAACGGAAACCTCTTTCTTCTGACGATTCTACATCCAAATAAACACTTTATCTTATGTATAGTAAGCAGTTACGTATTCTATAGAAGAAAGGCGCTTTTACTGCCAAGCGCTTGGACGAAAGAAGTTTTGCTTTGTAAAAATCACTTTCTTATCAGACTAGAAGAAGTCGCGCTTATTCGACTAAGCGCTCGGAGGTGGCTTGTAACGATGGAAGAGAACGCAGCTCATCTGGTCCGCAAATATAAAACCAATTGCCCTTTTGAAATTGCTGAAGCGCTCGGCATACATATTCGCTATATGGATCTTGGGAAATCAACCAAGGGATTGTATTACAAAAAATTGAGACAACGCTTTATTATTATTAATGAAGGGCTTTCGGATCAATGGCAGCGATTCGTATGTGCGCACGAACTGGGACATGACCGACTGCATAAAGGCATTAATCGCTTTTTTTTAGAAGAACATTCTTACTTCTGGCCAGGTAAATTAGAAAGACAAGCCAACTATTTTGCGATTACATTACTAACAGTTGGACAAGAACAACGAATAGGAGAAACGACCGAAGCTTTTGCTAAACGAACAGGCATCCCACCAGAGATGTATTATTTTTTTGATTATTAATCGAACATACGTTCTTTTCAGCGTTTTTAAGCTTATTATTACCTACACAAAAAGAGTGGTTTTAGATAACCACTCTTTTTGCTGTACAGATCTATATTATCTTTTAAGATTGTTGAATACGAAATACATGAGCAATTGGCGCACTTGTTACATCGGTTACAGATGCAGGCAATTTCACCACAATACCTTCTTCATTTTGTTCAAAGTCTAATCCTTCAATGACTTCTTCGCCTAATAAATCGATACTTGCGATCTGTTCCATATAAGGAATACTGATCGTAGACGGAACCACTATCGCTTCGTTCGCATATAAATACGAAGCATATACGGTCTGCTGAGCTGCTTTACCTGTAAATGCCCAACCTTGTGTATACACAGGTGCAACACTGCGTGTTCCATATACAGCTTCTCCGTATACATTGAGCCAAGCACCCAATCCTTTGATCCGATCGATAGCTCCTTCTGGCAAACGTCCATCTGGTTGTGGCCCTACATTCAGTGCTAGATTACCACCTTTGGCGACAATCTCCATTAACATATGCACTAATTCACGCACTGACTTGTAGTTGTCTTCATAGCGGAAAGAAAACGAAGTTCCCATCGTCACACAGCTTTCCCATGGAATCGACATCGCATGTTCTGGAACTGTCTGTTCAGGGGTTACTATATTTTCATAAGCTCCTCCTACAGTACGATCTGCTGACAATAACCACGGTTGCTGTTTACGCGCTTTTTCCACCACTTCACCCAGACGAATATCTTGATTGCCTTTACCCGGTCTAACCCATCCTGCATCTAACCACAGTACATCAATCCGTCCGTACTTCGTCAACAATTCCAAAATCTGCTCATGCGTAAATTCAACAAACTTTTCCCATAACCATGGATATTGAGCAGGATCATATGAAGGGCCACGCCATGAATTTTGTCCACGTTCCATGCCATCTGCCCAGTAATATGGAGTATGCCAATCCGCTTTGGAGAAATAAGCAGAGATCGCTAATCCTTTTTCCCGAAAAGCATTGAACACATTGCCTACAATATCGGCATATTTATGCTGATGAAAAGGAGTGTCTTTGCCTGTAATGCGATAATCGGTTGTGTGCGTATCCCACATACAAAATCCATCATGATGCTTGGTTGTAAAATTTAAATATTTGAATCCACCTTCTGCCGCAAGTTCTGCCCAGACTTCCGGTTGAAAGCGGATCGGATTAAATGTTTTGTTCAGATCAAAATACTCTCTTTTCAATTCTTCTTTGTCCTGTTGCCAATCGATCCCGTCTCTTGACCAATCGCCATCATCATCACTAAGCGCCCAGGATTCGACTACCCCTAGCTGTGAATAAGGCCCCCAATGCATCATCAGTCCTAGCTTCTGATCTTTGAACCATTCTAATCGTTCCAAAATGAACGGATCTTCTGGCTTAACCCAGGATTCCTCACTGCTGTAATTATGTACCCCACCCTGTACTTCCATCAGCTTTTCCATCATTTCACGTTCTTGTTCATTCATCGGTTGCTCACTCATTGCTTTTTCCCCCTGTCGCTTAGTTATAGATTGAAATGCTTACTATATCAATTGGCGATACAGAGGGAACTTCCTGCATGATTCTTTTATGATTGTGTATACTTTTTTTCGTTCTACCCTGATAACTTCGGTAAAAAGACGATCCCTAGCAAAATAAGTGTCAATACGATACATATATTTTCAAATTTATCGCCTTTTTTGGTTCCTGTGCTCATCAAATTAAAACGCAATCTCCATTTAAGCGGTGGCAACAATTTTACGCCTCGGTTGGTAAGAGAATCAGCTAATAAATGTAGAAAATAAGAAACTCCGCCCGCTATCCAGATACTTTTGCCTAGATGAGCAGTCGTTCCATACAATAACGCTGACCATGCCGCTGTACCATAGATTGTATGAGTTAATCCCCGGTGAGGTAAAAAGGTACAAATAATCAGCAAACTACCTGCCATATAATTCCATGGAGCTATATCTCGGCCATAAATAATCATACCGACTCCAATCATAAACATCACAAATTTGCGCAAAGAACGAACAGGCAAAAAAGCTATAAAGACAACAGCGACTGCGATCCCTATATCCCATGGCATTCCAAAAAGCCCTTTCCACAAAATCCATACAACCGATACCAGCATAATCGTCTGTAATACGCGCAATAGAGGTTCAGATAATGTTTTGGAGACAAGCAGTGAATTAGGCTCATCGATATCGGGTAATAAAGAACTAACAGCCGCTGCCACAACAGCTGCTGATGTGACCGGTATTCCTGCAAGTGTCATCAACGAAACGGTTACGCCGGTACTAATAATAAAATGCGATTTACCCATCATAATAAAAAAATCTTCCTTTCTGCCAAGCACATCCAGTTATTCATGTTGTTTTGTAAATGAAATGTTTGATTTGTTAGATGAATGTTAAATTTTTCCTATTCGCCTTTTTATCCTGATTATTCATAGTAAGATAGCTATAAAGACATCACAGAAGAATTGGATCACATTTTCTACCATCTTTTAAAGGAGCGTTCATATGGGAACATTATCAAAATTGCTCCGTATTACATTATATTGTTCACTATTGAGCCTGATGCTTACCAGTTGTAATACAGACCACCTAGCTTCTTCATCTGTAACTAGTAAATCATTCAAGATACAGTCAGGAGAACAAATTATGCATAAAACTTCACAATCTGTGCGTGTCACACCTAGCGATACATCAGAATATCCGATTCATCCCGATCATCTGGCAAATGAATTAGTCAAAGGAAATTATGAGCAAATTTATTCTCAGACTTCTCAAGCTTTCAAAGAAGAAGTATCATGGGATACGTTTCTCAAAGTTATTTCTTCGTTTGGCGATGATGCCAAAGGGTTCCAAGCTATATCTGAACTCAAACAAGACCATACGATTCGCAAAGTCTGGGTAAACGAACAACAACGTCGCGGAATCGTTGCTGTGTTTGCTGATCAGCTACCTGATTATCCAGATCATACAATTTTAGGCTTACGTGTAAACGAGCTAGAAAAGTATCCTGCTACAGATCATATACAGACTCAAACGATATTCAGTCCACCTGTTCAGCAAAACTGGCAAGTGGTCTGGGGTGGCTCTAATACATTGATCAATTACCATTATGAATATCCGAATCAACGTTATGCTTATGATCTTATCGTTACTCAAAATGGAACTTCTTACCGTGGTAATGCGAAAAAGAACAGTAGTTACTTTGCTTTTGGTCGACCGATCACTGCACCTGCTGATGGCAAAATCATTAAAGTCGTGAACGATATTGCAGATAATATTCCTGTAGGTCCAACCAATGAACAACAGCCTGCTGGTAATTACGTGATCATTCAACATGCTGATCGTGAATACAGTATGCTTGCTCATTTCCGTCAACATTCGATTACAGTACAAGTCGGTGATACGGTGAAGCGTGGACAAGTGATTGGACAATGTGGTAATTCTGGCAATTCCAGCGAACCTCATATTCATTTTCAAGTGATGGATCAAGCCAATTGGGCAGATTCTACTTCGTTACCTGTACAGTTTGTCAATAACATTTCACCTATTCAAGGCGAGGTTATGCATCCCTCATTATAGCACGTATGTTCGCTTTTGTATAAAAGAGAAAGACAAGCGTTATCTCCACGATTACGATGGAGAACGCTTGTCTTTGTTTACAATGATTAGCTATTCAAATATTTCGCATAGAACCTGCTCGATCAGCTCTATTCCATTACATTTTTTCTAATGAAGGAGAACTTGATTCGGCTTGTTGTAACTCTTGTAGACGTTCTTGAATACGACGTTTGCGGTACAACATTTTACCTGCTTCTGCGACACTTTCAAGTGCGGTATGGTTCGTAAATGCGCCAAAAGCAATCCCGGCAACAGGGATCAATTGAAATAATTTTTTGATCCCAAAATTATCACGATAGGTGGTGATGACTTCATGCCACCCTTTCATTTGCGAAAATACTTCTTTGGATGTATCTGCATGATCAAAATCAGATAATTCTGCTAAAATTGATTTTTTGCCTACTACATCAGAAGAAGCGAATTGCAGACATTTCATAATAAACAAACGCTCTTTCGGATCTTTTGGATCATAACCGTAACATAATGCAATCTCTTGTAGTATTTTGAGCGACATCCCAATCATTGCTGGAATATCTGCCGAAATAGTGAAAATACCGCCTATGCCTGTTGTTGCTCCTTGAAGCGCTGCCCAGTTGGAACGATTTTTGGATAAAGAGTCTGCTGTTTTGTTCATCACTTGCAAAGGCAATTGAGATGCTTGTGATATCGTTAGCTCTTGCTCAGCTTGACCTTGTTCTTTGGCTAGACGTTGCAGGACTGCTTTGGATGAAATTAGATATGTTCCTCCACTTTGAATAAAACGTCCTAACTCATTTAAGACTACTCCTAATTTGTTACGGATCATTTTAGGTGTCATTTTATCGAGGATCATAAAAGGAATACGTCCCAATCTGTCCCAAAACATAAGACCACCTTGATTTTTTTCCCACTTTTTAATCTGTTGTAATGCTTGTTCAAGTTCAGCCTGACTCTCCATAGTGTTCATCGTATTGGGCTCCTTCAATCCATAATTAATGCTCTATTTTACTTATTATAATAGATATTAAGCAGTTACTACACCTATGTTACCTATTTATTTATCAAAAAAAGCCCTATAACCATTTTCTCTATCTACAGAAAAAATAATTATACGGCTTATTGTCTTTGTAGATGCTCCGTACACATCATTTTAGATATAAAAAAGCCGCGGGTCGTGGATCTCCGCGTCTATCGGTGATACTCATTATATTAATGTTTATTTAGATAGAAGATATGGCTTGATGTTGATTCGCTTTATCTGCTTGATTGTCTTCTTCACGTAAAGGTGCATAAGTGACACGATCTAATACCAAACCGTCGCCTACTGGCTCGCCATTTACTGTAATTTGAATCTTTCTGTAATTATGATCAAAGTTAGAATTGTACATTTGTCTTTCACTCCTAGTATAGTTAATCTTCGTATTTGTATGTGGTGGAACTGGAAATTTTTCTTGGCCTGTCTTAGTATTACCCGTATTTAGAAGAAGTTAAACATCTTTCATATGTTTTTGCCGGAAATGTATCTGACTCATTATAGAACAAAATGTATTTTTTCCTATAAACCATGTAATATTAGGGTATATGTATTATGATACATCTTTACACTGAATCTATTGAAACGAAAGGGGGATCACAATGCCAAAAAGGACTCAACCGTTACGAATATTTTTGGTCGGCTTCATCGTATTATCAGGGCTATTTACAAGCCAGACGATGGCACATGCAGGTTGGTGGGAAGACTACAAAAATGGGATTGAGACTTTTACGAATTTGCCCCAGGAAGTGAATGAACTCAAACAAGGGTATGATCAAGCATTAAATAAACTTGATCAAGCTCAATCGAATATAGAAGCTTACCGTACAGAAAATGCACGTCTGGCTGAACAAAATGCTTTGCTCGCGCAAACAGTAGAACAACTCAAGCAATCGGAAGCTGATCGTGCACAAAGCGCTCGTTTTTGGAAAGGATTGGTCTTTACTGCTATAGGGATAGTTGTACTTTTCTTTATATCTACCCGTCTGATCCGTTTTGGCTTACGTCGTCGTTAATGATACGATTGATCGAAAAGAAAACAGTGACTATGTTAATTATAAATTTCAGGAGGAACCCTTTTGCACTTGGAATGGCAACAATCAACCAAAATGCCTTCGTCCGGACAAGCGGTAACGATTGTACTAGATGAAGCGGAAAAATTGCATATGCTCCATCCCGGTCAAGTGATAGCATATACCGGCCCTTCTGGAGGACGCAGTGATCGCTTTATGGATGTCAAAGGAATGTACCGCAAACGTAATCTGATTCGAGCTGACTTTACAGGTTCATGTCGATTTATCGCTTCTCTTCCCCCCGGTTTTAATTTGATGCCTATTCCTATTAGTGGTGGTAGTGATCTTCTTTATGATTTTCGGCACCTTTTTTATTATACAGATGGCATCAAAATGCAGACCCGACTCTTACAGTTCAAAAATATGCTAATTACTCGTGATGCGATCAAAGTAAAATTTAGCGGTGAAGGTGAAATCGGCATTTTGACCAAAGGTGCTGTTGTTGAAATGAAACTGCATCCTACCGAACCTTTATATGTAGATGCTCGTAGTCTGCTTGCTTATCCTGAAAATGCTCAATTGAAGTTAAGCGTCTATGGTAATCATCTGGCTAGCCAGCATATGCATTATCAATGGCAAATGACAGGTAATGGCTCGGTACTGATTCAAAGTGGACATGATAGCGGCGAACTGGAAAAGCATTTGCAAGGCGATGGATTGTTCAAGCGAGTGCTACGTGAAGTGATTCCTTTTGGTGGCATATTTATTAAATAATAAGTTGAATCCAAAAATGGATCGATTAGCACACCTTGTTATCTCAGGTAGCTATTCGATCCATTTTGCGATTAACGAGCTCCATTATCCCATAATTCAAACTCGGGTTTGATCCATTTGTTAAGCTGTTTGAACTGCTTCTGATCAATATACGCAATCAATAAATGATGATCTTGCGGGCTAGCGACAAATTGTCGTTCAGGATTACGTGTGCGATCCAGCGCAATCATATGATCAAAAAAGCTTTTATCGATCCATTCATTTTTATACTCCAAATTCCATTCTATCCGTTCTCCCTGATAGATAAACGAAAACAGTACATTGCGTTTCTCATGATCAACACAACTGCGAATATGTTTCATTTCAAGGGTGCCATCGGTCATTTGCACCATACGCTCCGCCAGTTGAGTATAAATATCGGTATCTTCTACCGCTTTGAGATCCACATACCAGATATTACTTGTATGATTTGCCCATTCTTCTTCGATCAATGTCTGCCCGCCCAATGCGATCAATAGATGCACATAAGGCTTCTCCTCAAACCAAGCTTTATCTTTACCACTCATTAAATGTTCAAGACTAATTCCTTCATTTACGGTAATACCTGCTTCTTTCAGACGTGTCCACTGATCAGCTAAAGGAACCGTTTTGTTACGAAAAAAACCAATCATCATACATCTCCCTTCCATATGTGTTGTCTATTATAAGCTACGATGTGTGCAATTATTGCTGCATCAAAATCATGCCGCCTGGAACTCCTACTTTCTCTCATTAGATATATGAATATGGAATAGCTCTTCTTTTGCATATTATCCTATAATAACCCTTTACGCCAAGTGTTATAACTCCATTGTATGTAAAAATAACAAAAAATAGCTAACATCCTGTCTAATGATGACGGATATTAGCTACTTCTTCTTAGGTTGGCTATGATTTATTCGGAAGCAGAGTTTTCTTCATTCGCTTCATAAAAATCCCAAACCGCATCAATAATGCGATCAAACGTATCATCATCTTCACTAATCAGCGTTTCCAGTGCCAGAATTTCTTCTTCTTTACCGGGTTCATTGAGAAAGTGCAAGCTATAATCCCACTCTTTGCCACGTTTGGTGAACAGTGTCACTTCATAAGGTTCTGCATGCCCTTCGACGACTAATTCTACTTTGCCAATATATCCTTTATCCGGTTCAGGCACTTGCTCCAATTGAGCATTACGTATCGTGATATTCATTGTATATTCTCCTTTGTTGATGAAAATCAGTTGTTTGTTTTATTGTAACATGGTTTGATCAATATATTTATACCAACCTATATCGACCACTTCCTGTTCACTCGCTTCTATAATAAATCCATATTTAAATCGAGTCCCTTCCTGATTAGTTAGAAAATCTTTAGGATGATCCCATTCTATTTCACATTCATCACAGTATACAAAGTATTTTTGACTGGAGATTTCTTTAACAACGATAATCCAACCTTGTGAGCATACACAACATTTTCCAACAGGTTGTTCTTTGATAGAACTCATATATAAACTCCTTATTGAATACTTCTAGGCTCTTTTGATATTAAAATTTTCTTTATTTTAGAATCTTAATTATTTGCGATAATAATCCAATCGTTGCTCTAACGTCCCTGTATGGAACTCTAGTAAATGTCCGTCCGGATCGCGGAAATAGATAGATTGTCCTTCTCCTTCTGGATTTCGCTGACGACCTTCTTCTATTGTTGCACCTGCTCTTTGAAGCCTAGCTTGTAAAGTTTCTAAATCTTCCTCTTTTACCGAAAAAGCAATATGAGTATATGATTGGTGAATCTCTTGTCTTGGTATATCTTCTTGTACATTCAATGCTAACCAAATACCTGCTATTTCAAAATAAACAGTCTTTGGTTTGACTAATACAGGCTGAACAGCAAATACATTAATATAAAAAGTCATTGCATGCTCGATATTAGCTACAGAAAATGTAATATGTCCTATCCCATGAATAATAGGCTCTTCCTTCTTGTCTGGATCAACATGTATATTTTTTAATTGCATTCTTGCATCCCAATGCTCAGGCTGATTTTGATATGATCCTCTCCATGGGCTTCCATTCTCTAACCAACGTTTGCGATATTCTTCGACACTAACAGGTTCACTGGCTCCATCATCATCAAATCCTGCTTGAAAAAAACAACAAGGACATATCTCATAACTTGGTGCATCACCTTTCCATTGCGGTTCATCTAATTGATCATATCCACATACAGCACATATGTATTTTTCCATCGATTGCTCCTTTAAAATCTTTATAAATTATTTAGTTCTAATCATGCATCATTGCTTGCAAATATGCTATACTAACGAAGCAGTTTTTTTAAGTTTTATCCTGAACAGAAGATAATCCGTGGTGTCCTGCAAAGAACTACTTTCTGCTGATAAAGTAGATAACGTGGTTCCGTACAGAGCAACGCGGGAGAGGTTCGCGAACTCCCTCTATAAAAAACTATCAATCCTGATTAATGCAGCGATTAAAAAAGATCATTTGTGTCTTTTTTAGCATTGATATGAGGTTTGTTTTTTGTTGGACAGGTTCATGGAACTCTCTTCTTCCCGAAGGACGACAAGATATAGTATGTAGAACACTTTGCTAATTAGAATGATGCAGATCATTTTCTTTTCTAAGCAAGTAATCTTCATTCTAGTGTCTTGATATCCCTTTAAGGAAATGGAGAGATTTTTTTATGCTTAAAAATGAAAAAGCGATCGTCGTTTTCAGTGGTGGCCAAGATAGTACAACCTGTTTGTTCTGGGCAAAAGAACAATTTGCTGAAGTAGAAGTGGTAACGTTCAACTATGGTCAACGTCATAGCGCAGAGATCGAAGTCGCTACTCAAATCGCTAATGAATTAGGTGTACAGCAAACGATTCTCGATATGAGTCTACTCAACCAGTTGGCTCCTAATGCGCTAACTCGTTCGGATATTGATATTACGCACGAAGAAGGCGAATTACCAAGCACATTTGTGGATGGACGTAATTTGTTGTTTTTGAGTTTTGCTTCGATTATGGCCAAACAAAAAGGCGCACGTCATATTATTACCGGTGTCTGTGAAACGGATTTTAGCGGATATCCCGATTGTCGTGATATTTTCGTCAAATCACTTAATGTAACGTTGAATCTATCCATGGATCATCAATTTGTGATTCATACTCCTTTGATGTGGCTTGATAAAGCTCAGACATGGGAAATGGCAGATCAATTAGGTGCTTTTGATTATGTACGTGAAAAAACGTTAACTTGCTACAACGGTATTGTTGGCTCCGGTTGCGGAGAATGCCCTGCTTGCAAATTGCGTCAAGCTGGACTGGATCGTTATCTGGCAGAACGTCAACAAAATAACTCTACTGAAGGTGCACGTCGATGAATCAACCGGGCCCTTTCCGTATCGTCGAAAAGTTGCAGCAGTATGGTACAGATATCCAACATGAACAGCTCCGCTACCATCGTAGACGGGTGCTTATCAATAAAGAATTTACATTTGATGCGGCGCATCATTTACATGCCTATGAAGGTAAATGTATGAATCTGCATGGTCATACGTACCGGGTGATTTTTGGAATTAGTGGTATTCCAAGTGATAATGGAATCGTTGTCGATTTTGGCGATATTAAAGACATCTGGAAAGCACATATCGAACCTTTTCTGGATCACCGTTATTTGAATGAGACACTACCTCCGATGAATACAACGGCTGAAAATATGGTCGTGTGGTTATATGAACAAATGGAATTAGCATTACAAAGTGAGCCTTATGCAGCTCAAGTCGAAGGCGGACGTGTAGAATTTGTACAATTGTATGAGACACCAACCAGTTACGCAGAAGCAAGACGGGAGTGGATGCAAGCATGAGTACAACCTTTAAAGTAAACGCCGAGCAAGTTGCCAAAGCGAACCAGTTAGCCAGTTCAGATGCTAACGACCATCATCATGCTGAACACACCACTCAAGCCAAAGTAGCTCCTATCCCTGTACTGGAGATTTTTGGACCTACTGTACAAGGTGAAGGAATGGTGATCGGGCAGAAAACGATGTTTGTCCGTACAGCTGGTTGCGATTATCGTTGTAGCTGGTGTGATTCTGCTTTTACATGGGATGGCAGTGCCAAAGATCAGATTATGCGTCTTAGCGCTGAAGAAGTGTATGCTCAATTGTTTGAAATTGGTGGCAATCGATTTAACCATGTGACAATCTCAGGCGGGAATCCGGCATTGCTTCCTCAATTAGGTGAGCTGGTGAAATTGCTTGCTGAAAAAGGAATCCGTACCGCTGTTGAGACTCAAGGTTCCAAATGGCAAGATTGGTTGACCGATATTAATGAAGTTACGATCTCTCCTAAGCCACCAAGTTCAGGAATGACAACGAATTTTGAGATGTTAGATGATATTATTCGTCGTCTGGAACACAATCAGATTAGTCGCTATACTGCCCAAGCGCAAGAAACGTCTTTATCTTATGCAGGAACATCACAGTTTGCCCATTCGTTTAGCCTCAAAGTTGTTATTTTTGATGAACATGATCTGGCTTATGCAGAGAAAGTACATTTGCGCTATCCGAATGTACTGCTTTATTTACAGACCGGTAATCCGGATGTGACCAGTGCAGACGATCAGATTGCTGCTTCTTTATTGAAGCGTTATGAGTGGCTGATTGATCAAGCGATGGAAATGCCTGCTTTTAATGATGCTCGTATTTTACCGCAACTGCATACACTGGTATGGGGCAATAAGCGCGGAGTGTAGCAGATCATAATATCCCTTATTTTTTCACGTAACATGCTAGAAGCAATAAATTGAAAGTCATTATATATTTAGAGGAGATTTGTTCTTATGTCAGGAAGACAACAAGATGAAATGCAAGATTTAACATTGCTCGGCAATCAAGGTACCAAATACAATTTTGAATACGATCCAAGTATTCTTGAAAATTTTGATAATAAACATCCTTATCGCGATTACTTCGTCAAATTTAACTGCCCTGAATTTACAAGCCTTTGCCCGATTACAGGACAGCCTGACTTTGCTACAATCTATATCAGTTATATCCCTGATCAAAAAATGGTTGAAAGTAAGTCACTCAAGCTTTACCTGTTCAGTTTCCGCAATCATGGTGATTTCCATGAAGACTGTATGAATATTATTTTGAATGATCTGGTTAAATTAATGGAACCTCGTTATATCGAAGTCTGGGGTAAATTTACGCCACGCGGCGGGATCTCTATCGATCCATATACGAACTATGGCAAGCCAGGTACGAAGTATGAGCAAATGGCAGAGCACCGTATGATGAATCATGATATGTATCCTGAAACGATCGATAATCGTTAATTGTAATATGAAAATGCTCCATAAATAGAATTTTGCTTGAAGCTAACGTGTTATTGCGTTAGCTTTTTTTGTTATTTTTCTATGATAAAGCATATATTATCTTGTCGATTTATGGTGTTCACAAAATATACTAAAAATATTTTATTTCCAAATTATCTTTAAATTCTTTACTTTCTCTACTTCATTTTAACTTCCATAATGATAGAAAAACCTATCCCTATAGTCGGAATAAGCGTATGAACAATCTGGCTAACACCTTATCATTATTCTCTTTTATATATAACAATTTGAATATAAAAGTCACTTATAATTCTTTTTAACAATCCCTCTGCGCTCAATGGTAGCCGTACATATGATCTTATAATGATATTAATTCCTTATTCATTTATTTCCATTAAAATAGACTATTTAAATTCATTTAAAAATCAACAATCTGGTATTTATGATATTTCATATTCAAAAACTATTGTTACGAAAGCGTTATTTTAAATTTCGCTATAATTATATTCTGTGATTTTCAACTATTTTTTATAGTATTTTCTGGTATCGCTTCCATCAAATATTTAAAATTTTAACAGTTGATTTTACTTTATTTGGGAATAAAATAGGTAATGTACTCTTTTCCATACTTACAAGAAAGTACAGAAAAGAAAATGATTATTTTCATAAACAGAAAAAGGAGATGGACAGATTGAGTACAGAAACCAAAATTAAAACAACGAATCCAACCGACGTAGCGAAAACAAAGGTGACAACAGGTGCTGATGTTGTTGTTGATAGCCTTATCGCTCAAGGAGTTGAATATATCTTCGGCATTCCAGGAGCTAAGATTGATGCAGTATTTGATGTTTTGCAAGATCGAGGTCCACAATTAATCGTATGTCGTCATGAACAAAATGCTGCTTTTATGGCGGCGGCAATCGGTCGTTTAACAGGGAAACCTGGCGTATGTCTTGTGACTTCAGGTCCAGGCGCATCTAATTTAGTCACAGGTCTTGCAACAGCCAATGCCGAAAGTGATCCAGTAGTTGCTCTTGCAGGTGCAGTCTCCAGAACAGATCGTCTTAAACGTACTCACCAATCGATGGATAATGCAGGATTGTTCGAACCGGTTACCAAATACAGCGTTGAAGTCGAACATCCTAACAATGTAGGCGAAGCAATTACGAATGCGTTCCGTGAAGCTTCTGCTTCTCAACCGGGAGCTGCTTTTGTTAGTTTGCCGATGGATGTACTGGTAAGTGAAGCTAAAAAATTCAATTTCCATACAATGCATACACCACAGCTTGGTACAGCACCTACTCATCTGATTGATGAAGTGGCTACAGCGATTCGCCAAGCCAAATTGCCTGTTATTTTATTAGGTATGAAAGCAAGTAGCCCTGAAGTAACACAAGCGATTCGTGAACTGATTCGTGATACTGATATTCCAGTAGTCGAAACATTCCAAGCTGCTGGCGCCATCTCGCGTGATCTCGAAAAACACTTTCTAGGTCGAGTCGGACTGTTCTGTAATCAACCTGGTGATCTACTACTCAAACAATCTGATCTAGTGCTCACTGTGGGTTATGATCCTATCGAGTATGATCCTCATTTATGGAATCAAGAAGGTCAACGACTTGTTTTTCATTTAGATAATCGCAAAGCGGATATTGATCATTATTATCAACCACAAAGCGAATTGATCGGTAATATTGCACTTAATATAGAAGCTTTGTCTACACAGTTGGAAGGTTTACGACTTTCTTCACAATCGCTTGAAGTGCTTGCACGTTTACATCATAAACTAGAACAAGATGGTCAAGGATTCCATTCTTCGCATCCAGATCTTGTTCATCCGATAGAATTTATGAAAACATTACGCGGTATGATCGGCGATACAGTCACTGTGGCTTGCGACGTTGGCTCCCATTACATCTGGATGGCACGGTACTTCCGTTCTTACGAACCTCGTCGTCTGTTGTTCAGTAACGGTATGCAGACGTTAGGTGTGGCAATGCCTTGGGCAATCGGCGCTTCATTAGTACGTCCGAATGAAAAAGTAATTTCGATTTCTGGTGATGGCGGCTTCTTATTCTCTTCGATGGAATTAGAAACGGCTGTCCGCTTAAATACACCACTGGTGCATATTGTATGGCGTGATGGTGCTTACGATATGGTTGCTTTTCAACAAGTGATGAAATATGGTCGTACCTCTGGTGTCGATTTTGGCAAAGTCGATATTGTAAAATATGCTGAAAGTTTTGGCGCATTAGGGCTACGTGTTAATCGTCCTGAAGAGTTAGAAGATGTACTTCGTCAAGCGATGGCACATCAAGGTCCTGTTGTTGTGGATGTACCTATTGATTATCAAGATAATATCAAATTAGGTGAAAAACTATTGCCTGATGCGATCAACTAATATAGATCTATTGATTTCAACAATCGTATAACTATTATTTATCGATAACATTGGATTTTATTTGAAAAAGGAGTTAGACAGAAATGGGAAATCACGTAATATATCAAGCTTCAACAATGATCGCTTTACTCAGCGGTATGTATGATGGTTCAGTCACATTTGGCGAACTCAAAAAACATGGTGATTTCGGCATTGGTACGTTTCATCAATTGGATGGTGAAATGATCGCTTTTGATGGTAAATTCTATCACCTGTATCCAGACGGTAGTGCTCAGCAAGTCGGTATGCAAGAAAGTACACCGTTCTCGACAGTGACTTTTTTTGAAGAGGAAAAAACATTCCAGATCAATCGCACACTGACTCGTCAACAATTGGAAAAAGTACTGGACGATCTACTGGATAGCCCTAATATTTTTCATGCAATACGTATCGATGGTCAGTTCCGTGAAGTGAATACACGAACTGTACCGCATCAACAAAAGCCGTACAAACCGTTTATCGAAGTAACCAAATCGCAGCCCTCTTTCCATTTCCCTAATACAGGCGGAGTGATTGCAGGCTTCTGGACACCAGCATTTGCTCAAGGAATTGGTGTAGCAGGTTATCACTTACACTTTATTAATGATGAGCGTAATGGTGGTGGTCATGTACTCGACTTTATTGTGGATCACTGCACGATTTCAATATGCAGTAGCGAAGATTTCCAATTGGCTCTTCCACATGATCAAGAGTATTTACATGCCAATCTTGAAGCTCCTAATCTGGAGCGCGATATTATGACTGCTGAAGGTGCTTATTAAGTCAACACACTTTATAGTGTTTGATGAATATTTTTGATGCTAGACCAGTTATACCCTCCCTATTACTTAACCTACCTTTCTTTTGACGAAGAAGAGGTAGGTTCTTTTTTGTATTGTTTTTCGTCAATTTTTAACAATTTTTGTATATATAAAAGCAAAAGAAGTTCAATATCTAAGGCTATAGCAACTGTGTTGGGCTCTTTATTATTGTTACACTGTACCTATATTCGAATATACACTTTTGTTGATACTTCCATCCTACCTTATCGTTCGTTCATGCAAGTAAGCTTTCAAGCTTTATTGTTGTTGATCTGATCAGATATGATTTAAAGGAGGGCAAAACATGGAACGTAATATGCGCATTATTCCTTACGAAGTGATTGCTCATGCAGAACAAGTTACTGAAACACCAACAGGTGTAGAAATGATTCAAGCTCCGCAAGTCTGGGACACTACCAAAGGTGCAGGTATTATCGTCGCTATACTTGATACAGGCTGTGATACAGATCATCCTGATCTACAAGGTCGTATTACCAAAGGACGTAATTTTACAGATGATGATCAAAGTAACCCTGATATCTATGAAGATTATAATGGTCATGGTACTCATGTAGCAGGTACGATTGCAGCGATCCAAAACAATACAGGTGTAGTCGGTGTAGCTCCAGAAGTGAATTTACTCATTGGTAAAGTTTTAAATAAAGATGGTTCCGGACAAATTGACTGGATTATTAAGGGAATCGAGTATGCTATCGAGCAAAAAGTAGATATTATTTCGATGTCTCTTGGTGGGCCTGATGATGTACCTGAATTACATGAAGCGATTCAAAAAGCAGTCAACAGCAATATTCTAGTGATCTGTGCCGCTGGAAATGAAGGCGACAACGATTCTAATACTGACGAATATGGATACCCTGGTTATTATAATGAAGTCATTAGTGTAGGCGCAATCAATCTTAATCGCCAATCTTCCGAATTTTCGAACTCCAATAATGAAGTTGATCTAGTGGCTCCGGGTGAAAATATATTATCGACATATTTGGATGGTAAATATGCCACACTGAGCGGAACCTCTATGGCTACCCCTCATGTATCCGGTGCGATGGCGTTAATCAAAGTAATCGCGAATCAAAGCTTTGAACGAGAGTTAACAGAGCCTGAACTTTATGCTCAATTGATCAAGCGTACGATTCCTCTCGGTGACTCTCCTCGTCTCGAAGGAAATGGAATGGTCTATCTGACTGCTCAAGAAGAGCTTGCCAAATTATTCAAACCACAGACTATTGCTAGACTGTTAAATATTTAAATGCATCAGATTCTTATTCTGCGTATTTATGTCTACTTTAGTGTAGATGTAGATACGTTTTATTTTTTTCTAGAATGAACCTGTATGTCATTTCTGATATACTGATAAAAAGACAATATTGGTAGATCCGAATTGTACTTTTAGCTTTACAAATAGCTATACAATACATATGTATGTTGGAGGTGTTAGGACTAAGCCAGTGAATGGGTGAATATCCATTTAAGCTGACTTTACATTGTTTTCTGCTCTGATCCTGCTTGGGACCGAGACGGAAAAGATGATCGCCATGTGATTCTTTTTTGGACTCAGTGCCTTTTTAGTGATGAACTAAAAGGTTTTTTTGTGTTACAGCGTGTATATCATACTGAAAAAAGGAGTATTATGAACATGTCGTTGCCATCACTCACCAAAAAGATAAACAATGCTTCTCCCGGTTCTACAGCGAATCAGACAATATTCGGAGTTTTACTTGCAATCTCCCTTGTTCATTTGTTTAACGATTCGATGCAATCGGTCATTCCAGCTATTTTTCCTATTTTAAAAGAAACGATGAATCTTAGTTATACACAAATCGGTTGGATTGCGTTTGCGATTAATTTTACCGCTTCTATTATGCAACCTGTTGTTGGTCTTTTTTCAGATAAGCGTCCTACCCCTTCTCTCCTGCCTATCGGAATGGGATTTACATTTACAGGCATGTTATTACTTGCTTATGCAAGTTCTTATTCAGCAGTGTTGCTAGCTGTAGTATTTGTCGGATTAGGGTCAGCAACTTTTCATCCTGAAGGTTCCAAAGTGTCTCATATGGCGGCCGGGAATCGAAGAGGATTGGCTCAGTCTATTTTTCAGGTGGGTGGTAATGCAGGACAATCACTAGCTCCCCTGCTCACTTCACTGATCTTTGTACCGTATGGCCAATTCGGAGCTATCGGATTCACCGGAGTTGCAGCCGCAGGAATTATTGTTCAAATCTTTATCGCACGCTGGTATGGACGAACAATTCGTAGTGAAAGTTTTGCTAAAAAGCATCGCAATGCTGGAAAAATTCGCCCTGAACTGAAAAATCGAATTGCATTTGCAATGATTATTTTAATTTCACTTGTTTTTGTGCGCTCCTGGTATTCGTCTTCGATTGCAAGTTATTATAGTTTTAATCTAATCGAGGGTTTTGGATTAAGTGTAGGCGATGCACAGATTTACATTTTTCTATTTTTAGCGGCTGGGGCTTTAGGTACTTTTTTCGGTGGTACACTAGCAGATCGTTTTGGAAAACGAAACCTTATTTTTGCATCGATGGCAGGTTCAGCACCTTTAGCTTTGATTTTACCGTATGCTAATTTATTTTGGAGCGGCGTATTGTTAACGATTATCGGATTTATTCTTATTTCTAGCTTTTCAGTCACTGTCGTCTATGCTCAAATGCTTATCCCTGGCAAAATAGGTACCGTATCTGGATTGATTACAGGATTAGCTTTTGGATTAGGTGGACTTGGAGCCTTAGTCGTAGGTAACTGGATTGATAAAATAGGGATCTCGCCTGTGATGCAGTTATGTAGCTTTTTGCCATTACTTGGAGTCATCACGTTCTTACTTCCTTCTGATCGCAAATTAAGCGAATGGACAGAAGGTGCTTCTGAAGCGTAATCGCTATATAATCGTGCTTTTAATAAAATAATATATAGAAAAAAGCCTACCCTTTATACAAAGGATAGGCTTTTTTGGTTGAATAGATAATACTTAACCTGCGCTAGAAGCAGATGAAGCACCGGAAGCAGCAGCACTAGAAGAAGCTGCAATATATCCATTTTCCATAGCTTGTACTTTAGCTTGTTGTACATAAAATTGTAGTTTAGCCAAGTCTTGTTTCACTTGATCTACATGCACTTGATATTGGAATTTATCAAAATCGTATTTTGTCACTACACCAGCGTTGTAACGAATCTGCATATTGGTATTATCCAGAGTCACATCACTTACTGTACGTTGCGCGGTTACAACACTTTTATATGCTGTATCTGCATCAGTGTAACTTGATTCGATAGATTTAGCCAAATCAATTTTACCTTGAGTCAATTGTTGTCTAGCAATTTCAGTATTTGCTTTGGTTGCTTGCTCATCAAAGCTGTTGGCTGCATTTTTATCTTGGTTATCTTCTTCCCATTGAGCTTGAACAATGCCATTAGCAAGCGTCTGTACTTGGTATGAAGAAGACAAGATTGTATCTACATTTTTCTTTGTAACCGGTTCTACAGTTACATCAATATCTGTTAATTGAATATTTGGATTGTATTCAATACCTAGATCAAATGAAATAGTAATCAATGCTTTTTGGTACGCATCTTCAAGATTAGTTAAGTTATCTTTTTCTGCTAACAAAGCACGATTTGCTTTATCGATATCTTCTTGTGTACCTGATCCTAGAGACTGTAATGTTTGAGCACGTTGTACATCACGAGTCAATACATCGATATAGTCTTTAGACAATTGAACTTGTTTTTGACTTGCCAACAGTTGTACATATTGACCTGTCATACCAAGTTTGATACCTTCTTTAGCTTCATTGATTTGAAGTTCTGTATTTTCTTTTTGAGTATCCAAGCTGTTAATATTTTTTTCTAGTGTTTTACGAGAAGTTTCAAGTTGTGTGTTTTGAGCGGCTGCGCTTTTATTTAGTCCATCCGAAATTTTACCTACAGCATCTTGAAGTTCTTTTAATTGTTGCTCGTAAGCATCACTTGGATCTGGCTTTGATGGTTCAGGAGTAGGTGCTGGTGTAGGATCAGCAGCATCTGTAGCACTAGCAGATCCAGAACCACTATTGTCTGTTGTTGCAGCTGGCGTAGCATCTTCTGCTTGAGCGCTCACTGTATTAGCAGCTTTTAGTGAAGGACTTACTGTAGTTACAGAACCACTTTGTGGATCATCACCATTAACACCTGAATCTGTACCACTACCATTATCAGATGGAACATGCAATACAGGAGAGCCATTACCTGTTTGAATATTAAACTGATTACTCAAGTCAACTAGATTTACACCTAGACTCGCATTTTGTTGATCTAACACTTTATATTTTAATTGAAGAAGTGCAAGGTTATAAGAATCATTTAGTGCTAGATTGATAACTGTATTTAGATCCAAAGTATCAAGCTTTTTCAATTCGCCTGCTCCAGAGATCGTTAATTGTGATGCTGGGGTAGCTGTTATGTCTGTTACAACTGGAGTCGGTATTGCATCCGCAGCATGAGCCATAGTTAGTGGTTGAGATGCTACAAGTACCATAGCCAGAAGAGAAGCGCCGACCATTCCTTTTTTCATATCCATATTACCTCTTTTCATATATTCAAAAAAATACTTTCACTCGCAAATGAATGCTTCTGCCAAAAACATTTAGTATAGCTAATAAAATTAATTTAGCATTACTAACAAAATAAATCAACTACAATTCAATAAATCATTTATAATTAAAAATAAGTTTGATTTAAAAAATCGTTTCTTCTACTTATATAAATGTATGAATACCCTACCTCTATATTATATACCTTAAATGACATATACGTAATCCTTGTTCAAACATTATTTTAAAATAAAATCATACCTTGAGATATCCCTTTCCTTAAGTCCACTCTAATAAAATGACCACCAGTGCTACTAAAATAGACGCAGCAAGTAAAAGATGTATTTTTTCTCGCACCATAGCAGGCTTTGTATTTATATAATGAAGTTTGTGATTTGGCGTATTATTGTTCCTCTGATCTGGATCATAATGATCTGTCGGTCTCACAATGAATCACCTTCTCTTCCATATATTGTATATATTATGATACTACAATCTTACCATTCGTCACACAATATTCACAATCTTATTCTGCATAAATGAAGCATCCACTTTTAGATTTAATTTATCTTATCCAAATCTACATCCAGAGGTTGAGGTCGGTTCAAATTTAGTTTGATACAATTGACAAGCACCGTAAAAACAATCTATAATTCAGCCATGAACTATAGAGTATAAATTAAACTGGTGAGTTCAGAGGAGGATACTGTAACTATGAAAAAAAGCTGGCCAACGGCCTTTACAGCGATTCTGTTAGCTGTTAGTTTGACAGCATGTTCAACAGAGAAAGCTGCAGTGGAGCCGGCAAGTAGTAGTGTCGAAGTCACAGCCGTCAAAGAAGTAACATTAGATGCGGTCTATGACTTATCAGGCACCCTACAAGCATATGATGAGACCCCTGTTTCTTTTAAAATCGGTGGAACAGTCACTTCAGTGAATGCCGATATTGGGGATCAGGTTACAAAAGGGAAAAGTTTAGCCCAACTAGATAGCGCAGATTTACAACTTGATCTCGACAATGCCAACCAAAGTGTTGCCGCAGCTCAAGCATCCCTCAGCAACGCACAAGCTTCTCTTACCAGCGCACAAGCTTCTCTTAGCAATGCGCAAGCCGCCAAACAAGCAGCTCAAGCAGGTATCGCATCTGCGGATGCACAAATTCAAAGTGCGAAAGTTCGTGAGCAAGGCGTAGCCGCTGGAGCTCGTACACAAGAAAAAGCACAATCACAAAATGCAGTAAACAAAGCACAAACTGCTTACAATCAAGCCAAAACAGCAGCCGATCGTGCCAAAACACTATTTCAAAATGGTCTATTAACGCAACAAGAAAATGAACAAGCTCAAACGACTCTTGCTACAGCGCAAGACAGTCTGAATGACGCCAAAGAACAACTTTCTCTTCTATTAGAAGGAGCAAGCGCATCAGATCGTGCAGCAGCTGCTTCTACTGTTAAAGAAGCTGAAGTTGGTCGTCAAAGTGCTGTTGCTAGTGTAGAACAAGCCAATTCAGGAATTGAGCAAGCAAATGCAGGTATCGAACAAGCGAATGCAGGTATTAGCCAGGCACAAGCAAGTTACGAACAAGCTGTTATTGCTAAAGAAACCGCTCAATTGAATTTATCTAGAGTAGGACTTGCTGCTCCTGTATCCGGTGTCGTATTAGAAAAAACGATTTCTAATGGACAAACGGTAACTGCGGGTACAGCTATGTTTACACTTGGTGAAATTAATAAACTTAAAGTGTTGCTTCCTATTGCAGATAGTGAAATCAGTAAGTGGAAAGTTGGACAACAAGTTAGCTTAAACCTTTATGATGAAGCACGTACAGGCAAAGTCACAAAGCTTTATCCTGCCACCAATGAAAATACAGGTTCTATCAATGCAGAAGTAACGATTGATAATCCTAAATTAGATTGGAAACCCGGTCAGGTTGTCAAAGCTTCTCGTCAAGCTGCTTCATTAAAAGGAATCGCGATTCCTGTAGAAGCGGTTGTAAGTACAGGCTCTGAACCGTATGTATTCAAAAATGTAAATGGTAAAGCTGTCCAAACCCCTGTTGAAATTGGTAATCTATACGACAATCGTTATCAGATTACTAAAGGCTTAAAAGTAGGCGATCAGGTGGTGACTCAAGGAGCCGACCGTTTATTTAATGGAGATGCCCTTACAGTAAGTGAGGCGACCACTAAATGATCAAATATATCGTCAAAAAGCGTAAAATTACGCTTGTCTTCTTTATCATGCTTATCCTTTTCGGTATCGTAAGTGCATTGCAGTTGCCTAAACAATTAATGCCAGATATCGTTGTAAAAACAGCAACAGTTACCACTACTTATCCTGGTGCAACTCCAGAGTTAATGGAACAAACGGTCACCAAAGTGTTAGAGCAGAAGATTAAAGAAGTTACCAATCTGGATACGATCTCTTCTACTTCCAGTAACGGAGTATCCAGTATCGTGATTCAAGCTCTTCCCTCAGCAAACGCTAAAGACACATGGAGTGAGTTACGCCGTAAAGTGCAAGATGCTGAAGGCGAACTTCCTTCTGATGCTAACACGCCTGTCGTTAATGACAATTTAACACAGACATTTGTTCAATCATTTGCTGTATATGGCAAAACCAAAGAAGATATTTATGCTTTAAGTGATCTTATGAATACATGGCGTGACCAACTTCGCTCTGTACCGGGTATTACCGATGTAGCGATTAAAGGTATCCCGGATCAGCAAGTTCGAGTAGACGCTGATATGGCGAAGTTAAAACAGTACAATATTTCGTGGGAATCGGTTATGCAAGCGATCCAGTCTGAAAATAACCGCGTACCTACAGGTGATATTGCCTACCAATCACGTACTTATCAATTAACGGTTGATGAATCTCATGATGTAGATTCCCTCAAAAATATTGTTGTTTTTCAAACAGAAGCCGGTATTCCTGTTTATGTTAAAGACATAGCTAATGTGCAATTGGTAACGGATAAAGAAACGTACTTAGGATATTACAACGGTGTACCTGCAATTTCACTCGATATCAGTAGTGAAACAGGTTCTGATGTACCTACAATGCATGAGCGTGTAGCAGAAAAAATGTCTTCACTTGAAAAAACATTGCCTGCTAACATCAAGATTACTTCCCTGTTTGCTCAAAAAAATGAAGTAGATCGTATTTTCAATGATTTGATTCGTGAAATGTTAATTGCGATTTTGGCAGTTATTATTATCTGTATGCTTGGATTGAACTGGTTAACAGCTTCTTTTGTAGCTTTGGCTATTCCAGTCTCAATCGCACTCGGTCTGATCCTTTTGCCTACTTTGGGAATATCGCTGAATCAGATTACGATTGTAGGATTGATTATCGTACTGGGGATACTGGTCGATGATGCGGTTGTTGTGAATGATAACATTGAACGACGATTAACCGTACTCAAAGAAAGCCCGACCGATGCAGCTATAAACGGTACCAAAGAAGTATCGATCTCTATTATTACTGCTACATTAGCAACAATCGCGGCTTTTGCTCCATTAATGTTGCTTGAAGGCGATATGGGATCATTTATTCGTCCGATTCCAACCATTATCTCGTTATGTATGTTAGCTTCGATGATTATGGCATTAACGATCATTCCTATTTTCCGTGAATGGTATGAAGAGCGTCGTAATGAACAAGGTAAAACACATGGCACAGAAAAACCTGCTGGACTATTAGGTAAACAAATCCAATCGTTAACGAATGGCTATGCTAAAAAATTAATGCCTAAAGTGTTAAAACGTCCATTAATTGTCGCTTTAACAGGACTTATTGTGAGTACACTTGCTTACGGATTAGCTGCTTTTACACCAATCGAGCTATTCCCAAGTTCATCTGATCCTCAGTTAACGATTAATGTATCGTTGCCTACAGGTACTTCTTTACAGAAAACAGATGAAGTCGTACAAGGCGTTGCGAAATGGGTCAAAAAACAGCCAGGTGTTGAAAATATAGCTTATGCTTCTGGTGGCGGTGCACCTCAGTTATTTACCAACCTTAGTCTAGGTGGCGGTGGTGTAACGACCGGACAGATTCTAGTCACCGGTGAAGAACATAAGCTCGATGTAGCTACAGCGTCAGAACAGTGGTCTGATCAACTTAAAAAAGATTATCCAGGTATCAGTATCTCTGTAAAAGCTACAGATTTGGGTGTCTCTGTAGGTAAAGCAGTATCGATCCGTATTCTAGGTGATGATCTAGAAGAAATTCGTAGTTTGACAGATAAAGTGAAACTGGCGATTGCTGATACACCAGGAACATATGGTATTACTGATAGTATCGGTGTCGAAAATTATGCTTTGAACTTTGTCGTTAATAAACAAGCGATGGATCAATATAAAGTGAGTTATGAGAACTTAACACGTACACTATTGATGATGGGTAGCGGTATTAGTGTAGGTGACTTTGATAACGGTGAAGACCTAATCGATATCAAGCTTTATATGAAAGATTCTACAAATGCTAGTCCAACAGCACTATTCCAACAAGTCAGTATTACTAACTCTGCTGGAACTCAGATTCCATTATCACAAGTGGTTGAAATGAAACCATCATTTGCGATTCAACAAATCGATCGTTACAACTTAACACGAGTGAATACGATTGAGGCAGATGCGAATGGACGTACAGCTACAGAAGTTATGCAGGAATTAGAGCCTAAAATAAAACAAATTAATTTCCCTGAAGGATACACATGGGATGTCGGTGGAGCAACGTCCAGTCAAACAGATACCTTTACTGATTTGGGGCAACTGTTTGTAGTCGTTATCTTCCTGATTATTATCTTAATTATGATTCAGTTCTACTCGCTTTCGATTCCGATGATTATTATGACTACAGTCTATCTAGCGGCTGCGGGCGGTATATTAGGATTATTTATTACTCGTACACCAATCGGATTTATGTCAGTCATGGGGATTATAGCACTCGCCGGAATTGTTGTAAGGAACGGTATCGTATTGATCGAATTTATAGAAGATGCAAGGCATGAAGGTATGGAACTAACCGATGCTATTATCTCTGCGGCATCTGCTCGTTTCCGCCCTATTCTTCTTACCTCGTTGACAGCGATTGTGGGTATGATTCCTATCGCTACTGTCGGTGAACTATTGTTCCGACCGCTTGGGGTTACTATTATTTTCGGTCTTGTGTTCTCGACGATTTTGACATTGTTTGTAGTGCCTTCCTTATACATGGTTGTTGCTAGACGGAAAGATAAAAAAGCAGCCCGTAAATTAGAACGCAAGCAACAACGTCGTGAAAAGTTGAATTTAAGTAAAAAAGTGTAATCGAATTATTCTGTAGATATGAATGTGTACTGGATAAGAACAGGCTTCTTTTCAAAGAGCCTGTTCTTATTTTATAATGACGTGATGACGTAGCGGTAAAGGAGATGTGCACTTGAAAAACAAAGAAGATGAAATTATTGAAGTAGCACTTCAACTCTTTTCCGTAAAAGGGTATACAGCTACTTCCGTAGATGAGATTGCGAAGGAAAGCGGAATAGCCAAAGCTTCTTTTTATAAATTTTTTCAAAGTAAAGAAGATGTGCTAGTGGCTACCGTAATGATGCATGGACGCAAAATCGATGAAGCGATTCGTATCATGTATTCTGATACTCAGCTAGCTTCCGAGCAAAAAATTGCTGAATTTGTCCGTATTTATTTACAAAATTCGTTAGATACCAAATTCCATACGATGATGATGTCGATGCATGATAAAAGTTTATTTCATAGCGAAAAGCTAATCGAAGCTTTTTTGATTGTAGAATTCAAACTAAGCAAATGGACTACCGATTGTCTGGTAGATATCTATGGTGAACAGGTTGAACCTTTTGCTTATGATGTTATTTTTATGATTCGCGGCATGATGATGCAGTACTTGATTTTACCGATGATGGGTCTCAAACCGAATACTACAGACGAAGAATTTGCTGCCCTTCTGGGGAATACAATCGATATATGGATCAAAGGCATGATAAAATATAATTATGTACCGATCTGGGATTGGAAGCAGCTTAAAGTAGATCCTGAACATATTAAAGAAAGCCCTGTTTTTAAAGGGATTATTATTCATGATGCCCTGCTAGACCTCAAAAGATTACTGCATCATCTGCAAGTCTCTGATGAGCAAAAAGAAGATTATCGTCAGGTTCTACACGAGCTAGAACAAGAAATATTAAGTACTCATCAACGAAAAGGAATGCTCAAAGCGATGTTCTCTTTTCTTTCGCAAGAATCTTCACTTGTAGAAAAATGTACGCTTTTGCAATCTGTACTGGATATCTAATCGTATTGATGCCAAAAAGCTGCTTCCTGTTATGATGACAGAAAGCAGCTTTTTGTTTTATATTTTAGTAATGTGTTAGATCATTTTTTTGTTATCACTATCACGCAAGCGAACTTTGAGCTGATCAATCGTTCTCTCCAGTGTTCCAATAGCATCGGTTACAATACTGCGATCTACTGAATCTTCAACCTCTTTCATACGTGCAGAAGCTCGCTCGCTTTCATATGTCTGACGACGTTGAAGTTCATTATATTTATCAAGCAAGTCTGTAATGACTTTGTAAAAACGCTCATAATCTAAAATAACATCATCTAGAAAAAAGTCGACTTCTTCTTGAGAATAGCCACGCATTTTGGTCGCAAAATCTTTTTCATGAATCGTAAGTGCATCGAACTTAATCCCCAACTGTTTAAATAAACGCTTTTGATCTTCTAGCTTACGCTGATAATTCTCATCTACAGCCATGATGATGATCCCCCTATTCCCGTAAGAACTTATACTCACATACAGTTCTTTTTTATAAATGTACCATAAACATAGCATAGGGGAAAACAATCTGCTCAAAGATATTTCACCTGAGGATACAGATGATATCGAACTTGTCAGAAGATACGTTATAACATCAAGGCATAGAAGATGTTAACGATTGTGCTGCTCTCCACAAATCCAGTTGTTTTTGCTCTTCTGCTATTAAACGTTCGACGCCTGCTGATTGTAATTTTTGCAAAAAAACAGGCAGTACTTTTTGCGGATTAACAGTTCCATTGATAAGTGGTCGATAATACTCTGCCAGTACATTATTGATTGCTGCTACTTCTGTAGATACGGGCGCAATATTCATATTAAATCCGAGTGCTGGTGCTGGGATATTGCCACTATTAAATGCTTCGTATTGTTCATACGTATCTTGAGGATACGATTTATCAAAATAAGAAATAAAAATATTGCCCCACATCCAACCATATCCATAATCATACTTGGGATTCAGCGGATCGATTCCAGGCGCAGGTTCAATATGCTTATCGTCTACTTTGACATAATGAACTCCTTCAATACCATGCTTTAATAGATTAGCAAGATAAGGATCAGTGTATAACAATTCCAAAAACATCATCGCACGTTCAGGCTGCTCAGAAGATCGAGGAATGGCAAAAGCACCACTTTGTACATCGCCTGTCTCAATCACACCCTGCCCGATATTAACATAATCGAGATCATAACCCAATTGACTGCTACGCTCATATACATAGTTAGGCGCATAAGATAACGCTCCTGCGAATATTTGACCTGTTTTCCAATCATTTTCCGCATCATACATCGGATCTTTTGGTAAATAGCCTGCTTGATTCCAGCGATACATCGTTTCTACAAAATGCTTAAATTCAGGGGTAGCGTACTGATTGAATACGTTCGTATCATCACGCTTAAAAGCAGGCGATTCTCCGATATTGATCGCACCTGGCAAATACCAATCTCCTGCAATATGATTCATTGGAACAGAGCGGTACAACATTTCCGGTGTATCGAGTGGTCGTAATTGAGGTTCATGTTGATGAACGATCTGCAAGAATGGCTCTATATCTTGCCATGTTCGAATATGATTGATCTTCAAATGGTATTTATCTACAATGTCTTTGCGCATCAGTATACCGTATTGATGTCCGATTTCTTTGTTAAGAGGTACAGCATACGTCTGATTATCAACCAGCATCCCTTTCCACAAAATAGACGGAATCGATTTTTGCATACCTACACCATATTCCTTTAACAAATGATCCAGCGGCAAAAAAGCTCCTTTAGACACATTCGCTAAATAATTATTTGTCCAAGAGCTGGTGAATACTAGATCGGCTGGCTGGCCGGAAGCTAGAATAGCCGGTATTTTCGCTTCAAATTCGGTTGGATTCAACGTAATAATCCGAATGGTGGCATTGATTTTGCGCTTTAGATATTTGTTCACTTCGTCCATCACTTTAGCTTGATCTGGCATTGGATTCGCATAATTGTAAAATACCAGTTCTGTAGGTGGAAGATTGCTTTGCGTGACCTCTTGCCCTGTCTGTGATGATTGTGAAGTCGCTGAATATAAAGTGATATCTGGCTTACCCTGCTTCTGACAACCTGCTCCAATAAACAACAATACAGATACCACCAGAATCAAAACAATTCGGTGATATCTGTATCTGGAATGATTCATAAAATCCTCCTTACTTTGTGTTAGCCTTTGATACCACCAATCGTTAATCCTTTAACAAAGTACTTCTGGAAAAACGGGTATGCACAAAGAATCGGTGTTAGCACAATGACCAGAATAGCCATTCGTGCGCCTTCTGCTGGAATCTGTGCCATCAGCATATTGTTGGTGGCTGAAGTCGCGTTACTGGTCACAAAATCAATATTAGACTGCAATTTCATTAACATGTATTGTAGGCTGACTAATTTGGGATTGGTGATATACAGTTGTCCAAGAAACCAATCGTTCCAATACGTCACTAAAGTGAACAAACCAACTGTAGCCAGACCTGGCTTGGACAATGGTAGCACGATACGGGCAAAAATATACCACTCTCCTGCTCCATCTATTCTTGCTGCTTCTAAAATTGCTGTTTCGATAGACTGCTGCATAAACGTTCTCAAAATAATAACATTAAAAGCACTCAGTGAATACGGTAAAATCAAAATCCAAAACGTATCTGCTAGATGCAGTACATTTGTATTTACAATATAGGATGGAACCAATCCACCGTTAAATAACATTGTGAAAAATAAGAAAAATGCCATCACATTACGATAACGAAAATCACGTCGTGACAATACATACGAGAATAACGCAGTGACCAGTAAGCTGAATAATGTTCCAATAGCGGTAACTCCGATCGTAACATATGCTGATTGTAGAATCTGATCTCCGTTGCGGAACACATAACGGTATGCATCCAGACTCCATTCTGATGGTAAAAACTGATAACCTTTTGCAGATAAGCTAGCTTCACTGGTGAATGAGATCGCATAAACCAGAATAATTGGAATAATACAGACTACACACAGCACAATCAAAATCAGGTTAAATACAAGATTCCAACTTTTTGGAAGCTGATTGAATTTACTAGATGTTTGCTCCATCGAAATTCCCCCTTTTCTAGAACAGCGCGCTGTCTTTGTCCATTTTTTTGACGATCCAGTTGGTAATAATCACAAGTACGAATCCGACAAACGATTGATATAAGCCTGCTGCTGCCGTCATACCGTAGTTCCCCATCGAAGTTAGACCGTTGTAGACATACGTATCAATAACCTGTGTAACGGGGTACAGAGCGCCCGAATTGTATGTCACCTGATAGAATAGTCCAAAGTCAGCATAGAAAATTTTACCGATACTTAGAATGGTCATAATAATAATGATCGGCTTCAGACAAGGAATCGTAATAAAGCGAATTTGTTGCCATTTACTAGCGCCATCAATCGTAGCGGCTTCATAATACTCCGGTGAAATACCTGTGATCGAAGCAAGGTAGATAATACTGCTGTACCCGACACTTTTCCAGAAAAAAACGAAGATCAAAATGTACGGCCAGTATGTCGTCTCGGAATAGAAATTAATCGGATGCATTCCCATATAAGTAAGAGCTTGATTGATAATACCTTTGTCTGCACTAAGAAAAGCGTAAAAGATCAAGGCTACAATCGTCCATGATAAAAAGTAAGGCATAATGAGGATCGTCTGATAGGTTTTGGAAAGGAATCGGTTACGAATCTCATCGAGTACAATCGCTAGGGCGACTGCGAGAATCAGTCCGAAAATAATAAAAACGAAGTTATATAACAAAGTATTACGGGTAATCAGCCAGGCATCGCCTTTGAACAAATATTCAAAGTTTTTGAATCCAATCCATGGACTGCCTAGAATCCCATCGTAGAAATTATAATTTTTGAAAGCAAGGATGACTCCGAACATCGGCAAGTAGTTAAACAAAACCAGCAAAATTAATGCAGGTAATGCCATCAAAAAAAGAACTTTGTTTTTACGCAATTCATACAAAAAGGTCATGATTGAAGTCCCCTTTCTCTCCGGTATCTCTCTTATGTGCTTATACTTTTATTATGAGCAAGAGACGGTAAGGAAACTACGCTAAGTTCTTTAGGTTATGTGTACTTTTTTTAGGTAAGCGTTATCAAATTAGAATTGTGGGATTGAAGGCGACTTCATTGTGTTAGTTTTATTTACATTTTTACTGATAGATAATTTAAGTTGATATATTTGTAGACCGCTCCGATAAAGGATTACCCTGTCAATCGCTGGTAAGACTTGGATATCTTGATTTGACCGCTTAACGGTCGATATCCAAATCTTAAAGGCGAACGCTTCGCTTCTATCGGGTAATTCCTTTATCTCCGCTCTGTGCTAGGATCATATTTGGGAGACGATTAATTTAAAAACTTTTGAATAAAGTTAAGCATAATAATGATATGAAAGTAAATGTAGTATGTTGGAAATGGACACAGCATGGGGTTGAAAGTTTGAGGTAAAGAAAAAGGATACTATTTGTAGTAAATAGCATCCTTTTTCTTTATTCTTTATTTAATTCTGACCAGAGTAGATAACCTATACCTATGATCACAAAAATGATAGGTATAGCTAAGTTGTATGGTGTAAGCGTCCAAGTTAGCATCTCTTGTATAGCTGTATTAGACATGCCATTACTATGAAAAGTCATTGCGGTTACTACTATAAAACGTAAACTTTGTTGCTCGATGATAATGATTAATCCTAATGATAAAAATATAGTTCCTGTAGCTCTTTTATTCAAAATAATTCATCATGTCTTATAATCTACTTCCTTAGCAGATTATAATTTAGAACCACTTTCAAATTGTTACTTTATGCTGTTCATAAAACTTCGCAAATCATCTGCGATAGCTTTGGATTGAGTGTAATGCAGATAATGAGTACCGTCTAATAGAACCACTTTGCCATGTACTGAATTTTTGATCTGTTCTTCATGTTGAGTTGTCCAGTTTTTAATATCAGGATCATTTTGGACTAGAAAGAAAATAACAGGCAAGTTTTTAGGGAATTGTAAGCCTTGTACCGCTTTGAAATTTGTAGGTAATAACTGTGCTTCGCTGACAATATCAGGATTCATCAAGTTTTTGAGCGTGATCATTTTAATTTGTTGTTTGGTATTGTCATCGACATCCGGTGTCATGATCTGAGATGGATTCAATTTGACTAATAAACGGTAAAATCCTGATTTTTGCAATATGCTAACCGATTCGGTATCCATCACTTCTGTCGGCTGTGTAGGGAAACTAGAATCAATTCCCGCAAAAGCAGTCACTTCATTAGGATATTTATTGACATAATCTAATCCATAGATGCCTGAAATCGAGTGACCCATCAGAATGTATTTATTGATTTTCAATTGTTGCAATGCTTCATGAATCTCGTTCGTAATGTTGTCTACTGTCCGCGGTTTGTCGGTGACATCACTTAATCCATAACCGAATGGTTCCACAACGACCACTTTGTAATGTGGAGATAGTTGTTCGATTAATGGTTTGAAATCAAGTGCTGGCGATGCTGTACCGAAGCCTGGCAATAACACAATCGTTTGCTTGCCTTCTCCTTGAATCATAACATTCATGTTTTTCCCATCGACCACAACAGATTGTCCGTATGGTTGAATTTTGCTTTGTTCTGACTTGCTAGCTACTACGTTAACAACATAGACTGTCGCTAGAAAAATAACAATTAACAATACAATCACTGCGACAGTTTTGAGCATAAACTTAAATACCTTTTTCATAAATTCATTCCTTTAATTCTAATTTGATACATATGTATATCATTATTTAATTATAAAGCATTGTATAACGTTTATCCAACTTCGTGTTATACGAAGCTATTGACATATACTATATACAAAAAGAGATTACCTTTACAGGTAACCTCTTTGCAATCGATATCATCATTACGCTTTTTGATAATTTCTGTAGCTTATTTCGTCACATCAATATTAACTTCTTCCGGGCGATAGATCGTAGTAATCGATCCTTCAGTATCAGTGGCAAACATCACCGTACGTTCTGCATCCAATAGGAAACTATAAATTTTGGCGCTAATCGGATCTTTCACTTGAATCTGAGCATTAGCTCCGTATTCAGATACAAAGATATACAGATTGCCTTTTTCGAAAGATAATTTGCGTCCATACACTCCAGATAATTCATCACCTTGTATCCATTCCAATTCAGACGATACGTCTGCTTCAGCTAATGCATACTCGTAGAGAGCAATCTGTGTTTCTGTACGATCGCTTAATTCTACCGGCAATGGACTCCAAATGATTTTACCTTTACCGATATTAACATTTTTCACTTGAGAAATACCTGTTAACGGTGCTTGTTTGACCAATTCAGCAATACGCTTACGACTGAACGATACAGGTAAAATCTCTTCACCTAACTGCAACGCTTCTTCGCGGCGTACATTAGATAAAGGAGCGCTCTCAGTCACTTCACTAAGGCGATCGGTATGTTGCCAGTATTCATCTAATGCTAGTGGACCTGTAAATAATAAAGTACTGCCATACTCTTCTACATAATCTAACAATTGCTTGAGCGCTGCGCTCTGGAAGTTATGAGGACTGGATACGATAATTAATTTGGGTACATCACCTGTCGTTAATTCGTGTAAATGATATTCACCAAAAGCACGCGCATGTACATTTAATTCATACGATAAAGTACGAATCAATTTGGTAGTCGCATCATGAGCGAATTTACGATTAGACAGATCATTAGAATACGGGAAAACAACAGCCACTTCTTCCAATTGACGATTTTCAAATAGATCACGAGTCGCCGCCATAAAGCGTCCGAAATCATAAGATACATCGGCTTCTGGCTTTTCTGTACCATCGGCTCGCACTGCTCCGATATGAGATTCATTGACATTGTGCATATAAAAATTAATATTCCAGATCCACTGTACAACCCCTGCTCCGCCTGTTGAAAAAGCATACGCATATTTGCGTTCTAAAATATATTTCAATTCATTTTCGCTACGTTTGGCTTTGCCTTCCGGTGTCTCAATATACATAATGCCTGTTTCTTGAATCAAATTCGGCTTTTGCGGTGTCTTGGTGAAAATGCCGTCCCATACCAGATCGTCCATTTCCCACCATGAATGTACCGTTGTATAATCGACAGTCTCTGCATACAGCAATGGCGATGGTCGTTGTCCGGCTAGACCTTCATCTTGTCCAACAGTAACTAATTGCTTGGGCTGAATACTTTGGATCATACGGGTAAGATCCGTCGCCCAGCGGTTATGCATATCCATCGTAAACAGATTATAATCCAGCCAACGAGTACCTTTTTTCGGATGAATCGATGTAGGATTGTAGCTAATATCATTCACATGAACTGGATATACTGCATCAAAGTTTGGTAATTCTTCCGGTGTCATATTCCAGCGCTCTTGCACTCTGGTAATATCGCTATCATAACGCTTTTCGACCCATTCTTTGTAAGCGGCAATCTCAAATTCATCGTATACCGGTTGTGGGCCTGAAAATGGAATATCTGGATTGAACATCGATGGTTCATTGATCAGATCCCAATGGATATTAGATGTGTGACGATGACGGGTCACAATTGCTGAAATAAAACGCTTCTGCGCTTCTACACTACGTGGATCAAGATACGGGTTAACCCCTTCCCAGGCTTCCGGTGTAAATGCAAAAAAGTTAAATGTCAGTTCATGACCATGCTTTTTACTTGTCAAAATAAACGCATCGATCGCACGCATCACTTCTTCATACGGATGACCATCGACAAACATTACATGACGCCAAGCGCTCCATACGCCTGTGCGCAGATAGTTAATTCCTGCATGCTTCATCTGTGCCATATCTTTATCCCAGACCGCCGCATTCGGTAAAAATAAAAATTTACGCGCTACATCTGAAGTCATATATGTCATACCCACAATTGGTAATGGACGACCTTCTTTGCGGAAATAATCGCGATCGGCTGTTAACATTTCCCCTGTTGCCAAAAAGTCTGCATCAAATCCCCAGAATCCTTGATGAATATTACGAATCTCACCAGACGGAGACGTGATCGTTCCTTCCAGACGGTAATATCCAGCTTCAATTGTGATCTCAACAGGCAAGCGTACAATATCCAGTTCACGCGAAGATGAGATCTTTAATTCTTTTGTCCAGACGTCTGTAAATTGACCGGATAAATCCTGATCTTCTTTAGCCACTTGTAGCTTAAATGTCCATTCTCCGCTAATATCTGCACTTGTAGAATGACGTTGTAAAGATTGTAATTGAATCGTTAGTGTTGGACGTTCTCCTGGTTCATAGCTGGCATAGTTAGGCTTTACCCAGATTTCTGTCACGCCTTTAGCAGCGAATTCGCCCCACCTAGAAATAGCTTCTACTCCTTTTTCCCAGAACGATGCTCCTGCTAGTTGATTGACAAATACCCAGCGTCCACCTGCATAAGCGCCTTTTGTATTTTCGAGCAAAATAGCAGGCGCAGCTACTTCACGTCCGTCCTTGGAAATTCCTTTGAGCAGTGGATAAATATGAGCATCCATCGGTCCACTAGAGCCACCCTGTGCAGGATGATCGTTGGCTTTGGTTACATGAAGTGCGAATCCCCATGTGCTCTGACGCTCAAATAAAGATTCTTGTCCTGCAAATAACGGAAAATCTGTACTTGCTTTATAATGATCAATCGGTGTTACTTCTACAGGCAACACTTCATTTATATTCAAAATTTGATGATATGCTGTTTGTTCATGTTCAGCTTGCCATCCATCTGCTGTTTCATTTACAGGATTGCGGAAAGGAATACCGCCTATATGTACAAACCCTTTACTGTCATTCAAATGATTATGAATAGCTGTCCATGCTTGTTTGGGAAAGTAACTGCCATGCAGATGAATAAACAAATCTGCTTGCGTAAGCGCTTTAGCAAGTTCGTTCGCATTAACAACCGTACCTTGTTTTTGTAAATGAGTCAGTTGTTGCTCGTTCGGACGTTGCCCATCAAATGGAAAAGCAGGATCATAAAAAATAACAGTATGGAGCTTAGAAATTAGAGTCATAACAATCTCCTTCATATACATTGGATTGGAATACAACTGGATTGGAAAGTTTCGGACACTTGGAGTTAGACCGCTATGAGAAGATGAATGTTCTTGTCGCCGCTGTTGGACATGAATCCTATGTATAACTGCTTTGCAGTAAAGATTCATGTCCAAAGGCGATCATAGTCTATGCTTCCGAAGTACCTTGCGAAAGCTTGTAACTCTTTCAGAACAATCATATTCCCTTCGCTCTATGCTCTTGCATCCTCATTTCTAAATCATTTTGTTCGTAATGAGGGTGAGTAAAGGGAAGCCTTTTACAGATAACTTTAGTTGAACATGCATACATGATAAAGATTGGTTAGTTATAGCTCAGTGTTGTTATATTCTTTTACTATAACTTTCTTTTACTATAACTGATTTTATTAAGTTACGCATTAAGTAATTTTTGAAATAATTAATTTCAACTTTATTCAACTTTTCAATGTGTTTGAATATGATGAATGGGTAAGTAAACCTTTTTGCATCGCTTTATAGATCAATTGTGAAAATAAGCTATTCGACCATGCAAACCATGGACGGGTAAAAACAGTCGGATCGTCTGAATGGAATCCTTCGTGCATATAACCTGTATTGGCATCCGTACTTTCTAATAGATGGATCATTTCTAACATTTCAGCATCATTGTTAGCAGTTAACCCTTGCATCGACAATCCCATATGCCAGATGTACCCTGCTGGTGTATGAGGACTACCCATTCCTTTAGCCGCTTTCCCTTCAAAATAATACGGATTTTCATTACTTAAAATAAATTTGCGTGTATTCAGATACATCGGATCGTTCACATCACAATATCCTAGATAAGGCATTGATAATAAGCTCGGTGTACCCGCATCATCAACCAGACAGTAATTGCCAAACCCATCGGTTTCATACGCATAGATATTCCCATGTACCGGATGTCGATAAATGCCATACAATTCGATTCCATGCTGAATTTCTTCTTCCATTTCGGCTAATTCTGCGCAAAAAGCTTCATCCCGATAAACAGCTCGTACCATTTCTTGCATTTGGCGTAACGACACGACCGCAAACATATTGGAAGGAATACTATAATGAAATTCGCACGCATCATCACTTGGACGGAATGCTGACCAGATCATCCCTGTATAGTTCACCGGCATCCCTAACCCTTTGTTCCGAATCGTATCAATAGCCGGACAATTGCGTCTGGTAAAACGGTACGGTGATTCTTCCATATGACGTTGTTCTGTTCGCCATAACTGGAAAATTGTACGCAACCCCTGCTTAAATCCTGCATCAAAAATATCGGTATTCCCGCTTGTTTTCCAATAGTGATACGCTAACCGAATCGTAAAACAAAGTGAATCTAACTCGAACTTGCGCTCCCATACCCACGGACTCATCTCTCGTTTCATCTGCAGGGTCCCAGTGCCAATCATTCGCTGTTTCGTTAAAAGAATTCGCATATGGATCAATCTCCAGATAGAACATATGTCGCTTTATCAATCCGCTAATCATACGTTGCAAATCTTTATCTTCTTTACAAAGTGGAACATAGTGTATCAACTGTTCTACTGAATCCCGCAACCACATCGCTGGAATATCTCCTGTAATCACAAAAGTAGTGCCATCATCCATCAATTTGGTAGTCGTCTCTAACGTATTGGGAAAACAATTGCGGAACAGTTCAGCTAACTTGGGACGGTGAGCTAATGTTTGCTCTGCTTCTGCTAGCACATCCTGAACTGCCTGTGGCAGCTCGAATGTGGACATTTGAACATGTTCTAACTTTTCTAGCATGATGATTCCCCCTTATTCCATTTCAACGTTTTGATCTCATACGGTTTGAATGATAGTTCTAGTTGATTATCTATCACAGGTAATGTTCCAACATGATCTTCCAGTATATTGACCAGTGTGATCGCATGATCGTCTGTTATATCAGTCTGTACAGGCCATTGAATACGAGCGGTGCCACGACTACCTGAAGATTCATACAGACGGATAATCGTGCCTTGTCCATCTTCTGCTGGCTTGATCGTATCGAGAATAATATGCTCACTATGATAGGAAAATAGCGATGTAGATAGCTGATGATCTACAACTGTCGATATTTTTTTATCTATAGTCGTTGTAGTTTCAATAATTCTATAAGATGCAGGTTGATTGAGTTCTGCTGCTGCACGTACAATGTGCGCTTCACGCCAATCTCCACCATGTGGTAATAGTGAATAGGTGAACTCATGATGACCTAGATCGGCGCCTTTATCAGGCCATTTAGGTGCCCGTAGTAACGAAAGGCGCATATTGCAATCTTTGATATCATAGCCATATTTACAATCATTAAGCAGACTTACTCCATAATTACCTTCTGAAATATCTGCCCAGCGATGTCCACAGACTTCATATTGAGCTTTGTCCCAACTCGTATTAGTATTCATGGTGCGTTGCAAAGCACCAAATGGAATCTCATATGTCGCTTGCTCTGCTATCAGATCTACAGGGAACGATACTTTTAGCAACTTATGACTTTCATTCCACTCTACTTCTGTTTTAAAATCGATTCGGCGATTGTCATTATACAAATATATATGTTGGGCAATGATCGACTGTCCGATCTGCCAGCGGAATTGTAATATATCTCCTGTCTGTCCACTCATAATTACCTGAGAAGAAATACACACAGCAGTATCGGCTATCTGATCGGCAAAATGAGGATCAATATCCCATGCATCCCATAGCAACGGACGATCATGATAAAAGCCGAACACATTACCATGCTGATTTTCTTTTAATACGTTGCGTTCATACTGCTTATCATACAAAGCAGTAATCTCGCCTTGCTCGCTAAACTGAATACGATAAAAAGGAGTTTCCCAAACTGAAGGCACTGCTTTTCCAATTTTTACTTGAGATTGGAATCGTTTATCGGTATCTATACTACTAGCAGATGAAACACTGTGATCACTTTCTGAACGTAGCCAGATCACGGTATAACCGAATGCAGGAATCGATGGTATATAGACTCTTAAAGTGTATTTATTTTCCAATTGAGACTCATTTTTTGTGGATAACTTTGTTGCATTTTGCGCTGTAGATAGATCGGTATTGGTTGTATGTCCTGGTAAAACAGGCTTGGCTGATGTAAATAATAACTGTGGCACTTGAGTTGTTGTAGACGGAATCGATGTGGGTACAGTCTGCTCAATAGTAGCTTGTGAGACTACATCACTGCGCAACACTGTTCCTGATTGATCATATACATGAACATCAGCTAGCTCGGCGCCACCTTCAATCTCGATCCATTCTCCACGTTCCCAACTTAGACTATTGAACACAGCATACGCTGTACCTTGTTGATCCGACTGTGCTAACTGCTGTCCAATCCATGCTGTCCACGGAGTGAGCGCTTGATCCAGAGCACTTGCCCCAATCTGTAAAATCTGAGCATATTCGACTTCAGACGTATCGTACACTTCTGGAATCGCCGAACCCGGGACAATATCATGAAACTGATTAAGCATAATACCAAGCCATCCATTTTTGAATTGTTGTCTGGTAATTGCTCCATCTTGTTGTTGTTCAAAAAGAGCAGGATGTACTGATAAACCCTTATCCGCAGATTGCTTCGCTAGTACTTTTATACTTTCAGATATGGATGTATCTTCTTGTCCTATAGATAATTCAGCAGGTACACTATTCGATAAACTGCTTTGATTGAAATAGATCGTGGTGAGTCGTTCCCATACTTCAGCTTCACGATACAGTAATTCTGCTTTGCGGTTATGACGCTTATTCCATGCTTGTGTCGTATACGTTCCGCGATGTAATTCTAAATACAGATCACCACGCCATACAGGTAGCTCGTCTGCTGATTCCAAAGTCTGTTCAAAAAACTGCTTGGCTGTTCCAAATTCTGCTTGGGGTAATCCCACCATCAACTCGGCATGTTCTACATATTCAATCATTTCATGGGTGACTCCGCCGCCGCCATCTCCATGTCCGTAGAGTAGCATCTGCTGAGGATGGATATCTTTTTGACGGAAATATTCCCAGTGTTCTGCGATGTCTTTAGGTGTAGTCGATTCGTTCACACCATGATTCAGATAAGAAAGGATCGGCGTACCATCAATGCCTACCCAGTGGAACAGATCATACGGGAAAATATTCGTGTCATTCCAATTCAGCTTGGTCGTCATAAAATAATCGATTCCGGCTTGACGCAATAATTGTGGCAATGAAGCACAATAGCCAAATGTATCAGGTAACCATTCGATCGTAGAAGTGATACCAAATTCTTCACGATAAAAGTGCTGTCCATACAATAGCTGACGAGCTAATGACTCCCCACTTGGAATATTCAGATCAGGCTCGACCCACATTCCTCCAACCAATTCCCAGCGACCTTCCGCGATTCGTTCTTTCACTTTGGCATATAGCTCTGGATAATGATCTTTCACATAAGCAAACAATTGCGGTTGACTCTGTGAGTAAATAAAGTCAGGATATTGCTCCATTAACGTACACATGGTTGAAAATGTACGACTGGACTTACGAACAGTCTCCCGTACCGGCCATAGCCATGCGATATCAATATGCGATTGTCCGATCATGTACATATATCCACTTTCGGATGCATTGGGAGCAAATACGACTACCTGTTCTCGTAGTATTTCTTCCAGTTGTTGCCACGGTTCTTCCAGTTGCCATGATTCTTCCGGAAGTGCATATGCAGCATGCATCGTTTGTTCTAACGCTTTTTGGATTTCGATTCGGCGCAATTCATTTTCAGGCAAACGGCGCATACTATGTAGCAATATCTGTACACTATACATCAGACTACGCAGTCCACTGTTGATACTGACCAGACTAGCCTGATACCCTCTCAATGGAGCTACGTATTCGGGTTGTCCATTTAACGGATCATGAGGTTCAGGAATCGGATCGTATAATTCAATATCAAGCGTTATGTCTGTACCGGTATATGACTCTCGCAAAGGAATAAATGTATGATTTTTATCCAGCCCATGATAGAACTCGCCATTGATTTTCAGTAATCCTTCTCCACCGCCTGCGTTAAAAACCAAGCCGACAGGATGGGCTGACCATGAAGCTGGAATCTGGATATTGGTTTGTAAAAAGTAGGTGATGCCATACTCTTCTTTCAATCTCATATCACTGTTCTGGCGTGGTACTAAAATCTCATAATGATCAGGTGTAATATAACGAGCTTCTTCTACTGTCCATTGATTCAGTTCTTGCGTATCCAACCATTGTTTTGTAGATAAAAGTTTAATAAATCGTTCGATCCGGTACATATACAGCCTCCTCGAATAATCATTGTTTTGAGATACAATCATACATGTTGATATTAATACTCAGATAACCTATTCCAGACTAGCGTACAGTCAACGTTACAACCTGACCTTCTACTGAATTACTGCCTACTTGTATATGGAAATCACCAGGCTCTACAATACGGTCTAATTGAGAAGTGACTAATTCTAAATGTTCTGGTGTCAAAGTGAATGTAACAGTTGTAGTCTCTCCCGGTTGTAAAAAGACTTTTTGAAATCCTTTGAGTTCTTTTTCCGGACGAGTGACAGAAGCGAACAGATCGGTCAAATACAATTGAGCGACTTCCCATCCAGCTACTTCTCCTGTATTGGTAATCTGTACACTGACTTGAGCATGTTCATCTGGTGCAATAACCGCAGGAGTAACAACAGGTGCATCATAAGCAAATGTGGTATAACTTAGCCCATGTCCAAAAGCATAAGCAGGTTGCAAATCCATTTCAAGATAACGCTTACCACGTGTACGCTTGCTATTGTAATACACAGGCAATTGTCCCACATGTCTAGGCACAGAGATTGTCAGACGACCGGATGGATTCACATCTCCATACAAAATTTCTGCCAGTGCATGACCACCTTCTTGCCCCGGATACCATGCTTCTATAATCGCATCCGCATGTTCATCAATCCACGGTTCTGCTACAGGTCGTCCATTGATATAGATAACAATCAGCTTTTTGCCAAGCTCATAAATCTGCTGACACAATTCGAGTTGTACCCCTGTCAGATTCAGATTGGAGCGGTCAATCCCTTCTCCACATTCCATATCACTTTCCTCTGAATCATGCACTAATGATTGACCTGTGCGCAAATCAATCGTTCCTTCGCCAAAATCACGAGCACTTGATCCACCGAGTACTAGAATAACTGTATCTGCTTGCTTGGCGGTATCTAAAGCAAGATCAAATCCTTCGCGGGAGTCGTCTTTGATCCGGCAACCCGGTGCATATAGCAGTTGATCACTGTCTGCTCCTAACTTTTGACGTAATCCTTCTAACAAGGTTATCACTTTGCCTGCTGGTTGTGGAGAAGTATAATCGCCTAACTGGTTATATGGTTTATTCGCATTTGGGCCAATAACTGCTATTTTTCCAGTAGATGATGGTTGTAATGGTAATGCGGATGCTTCGTTTTTGAGCAAAATAATTCCTTGTCTAGCGACTTCACGAGCCAATTCAATATGTTCTGGACTATGGATCACACGTGCGGCACGTTCTGGATCGACATAAGGTTGATCAAATAATCCTAACTGAAATTTTACTTTTAGCAGACGACTGACGGCTTGATCCAAATGAGCCTCTTGAGCGATTCCTTGCTCCAAAGCAGATTTGAGGTATTTGCCAAACATATACCCTGACATTTCCAGATCGATTCCTGCTTGGAGCGACAGTGCTGTCGCTTTTTCTCCTGTCTCTGCCACATTGTAACCATGCACCAGCATATTCATAGCGCTTGCATCGGTGATAATAAAGCCATCAAATCCCCACTGTTGGCGAAGCACATCATCCAATAAATATTCACTGGATGTACAAGGTACTCCATCAATTTCGTTATATGCAGTCATGACCGAGATGGCTCCTGCTTCAATTGCTTTGCGAAACGGAACCAGATCGATCTCATGCAATTCTTTCATTCCCATATGTACAGGTGCAGCATTGCGTCCACCTTCTGAAGCTCCATAACCGACAAAGTGTTTTAAGGTGGCAATCACTGTATCCGGTGAATCTAATCCTTTGCCTTGTAGACCGATCACAGCAGCAGCGGCAAGTTCTCCTGCGAGGTATGGATCTTCTCCATATGTTTCTTCTGTTCTTCCCCAGCGTGGATCACGCACAATATCGAGTACCGGTGAATAGGTAGCCACGCCCCCTTGACTGCGCGTTTCTATCGCTACCGCTTCACACATTTGTTGATACAAAGCTGGATTCCATGTGCTTGCTGCAAGTAGTGGAACAGGATAGACTGTTGCACCGATGGCCATATGTCCATGTGAACATTCTTCGCCAAACATCAGCGGAATCCCTAATCTGGAATGTTCGATCACAAATCGCTGAATATCATTGAGTGCAGCAGCGCCTTCGGCTGGGGATAAGCCCGTTTCCAATGTGACTTCTGTCCATGGATCAGCACGTAAAGTGGCATATAAGGAACCGATTTTCCCTTGACGAATGTCTTCTTTAAATTCTTCAGTCAGGGTAACTGTTCCATCTTCATTCTTAGTAAAAGTGCGCCAGCCAAACAATTGAATCAGTTGCCCTACTTTTTCATCCAGTGTCATTTGAGCAAGCAGGTCTTGCACGCGTTCTTCGGTAGAAAGTGCTGGATTTTTATAACTAGTCATAGTGATCATCCTTTCGATTGGAGTTGCAGGGTAGGAATAAAGTGGAAAGTTTCTGCACGTCTAGGGACACCGCTGCGGGGAAGAGTGGCTATTATCGTCGCTGTTGTAAAGGAATCCCTGAATAAACCGCTTAGCGGTAGGGATTTCTTTACAAAGGCGAGCGCTTCGCTCTTTCATAGCCTCTCTTCCCCCTCCGCTCTGTGCTAGGTGCGAATTTCTCACGTTTATTTCTAGCAACTTGGGTGGGCAGTGTAGGGACATGGTAAAGATAGAATAGTAGTGATGATAGGGAAATATGAGTTTTGGTTTGATGTTTTGGTTTGATGTTTTGATTTAGAGTTCATTTTAGGTTTGTTTTATTTTTTTAATTGTTTTGGTTTGGGTGAACGTTTTTATTTTTATTGGTTAGTGTATTGGTAGTTTGATTTTTTATTTTTTTACTTTTAGTTATTTATTAGTATTTGGATATGGATGGTTTGATTAGTTTTAGAATGGTTCTTTTGGAATGATGATAGGGTTTTAATTTTTTAAAATAGGAATGATTATTTTTTGATATTTTAGGTTTTAGTTTTTTGAAAAAAAATGGGCTATAGTAATTACTTCTGTTCTTGAGGTGGGATACCTGTATGAATTTGTTTATTATTTGATTTGTTTAAAAAGAAAAGGACGGAATTGGGGTTCCGTCCTTTGGTGTTGATATGGAATTGCTGATGGTGCTTTTGGAAATTAGGAACCGGTTTGTTGGGATTTCCATGTGTCGTATTGAGTTTGCATTTCAGCGAGCATGTTGTCTACACCAGCGTCTTTTAATTTCTGAATAAATTTAGGTAAATATTCATCTGGATTGACGGTTCCGGTGACAAGTGGTTTGTAGTATTCGCTAATCACATTATTGATTGCAGCAATCTCGGTCTGTACCGGTGTAGTATCAAAGTTAAATCCTAGTGCCGGAGCAGGGGTATTGTTGTCTTCGAATTTTTTGAATTGTTCTAATGTATCTTTAGGATACGATTGATCATAATAGAATATATTCACATTTCCCCACATCCAACCATAACCGTAGTCATAATCAGGATTTGCAGCGTCTACACCTTCAGCAGGTTTGATAAATTGATCATCTACTTTGGTGTAATCTTGTCCTTCGATTCCATGTACAAATAAGTTAGCTAAAGTTGGGTCAGTGTATAACAAGTTCAAGAACATCATCGCACGTTCTGGATTTTTGGATGAACGTGGGATTGCATAAGCTCCACCTTGTACATCACTTGTTTCTACTACACCTTTGCCAAGATTTTGATAATCCAGTTCATAGCCTAATTGAGCGCTACGTTTGTATACATAGTTCGGTGCGTATAGTAAGGAACCGGCAAATACTTTACCTGCTTTCCAATCATTTTCACTTTGATAATCGACATCTTTAGGCGTATAGCCTGCTTGGTTCCATTTGTATGCTGTTTCTACGAACTCTTTAAATTCAGGTGTATCGTATTGGTTGAAAATTTTATCGTCAGAACGTGCATAATAAGGTTTGTCGCCTACATTGATAATTCCCGGCAAATTCCAGTCACCTGACATATGTTGTACAGGGAATGAGCGATACATTCCTTCGGTTCCATCTAATGCTAGAATACTTGGATCTTTTTCATGCAACGTTTTTAAAATAGGCTCCATATCTTTCCATGATTGAATGCCTGCTACATTTAATTTGTATTTATCCACCAAGTCTTTACGGAACAACACGCCTACCTGATGACCAATTTCTTTGTAGATCGGTACAGCGTACAACTCTTTGTTGACTGTCATCCCTTTCCAAAGCGTATCAGGCACTGTCTTTTTCAAATCTTGTCCGTATTGATCAAGTAATGAAGTTAATGGTGTAAAAGCTTGCTTGGAGACATTGGATAAGTAGTTATTTGTCCATGAACTGGTAAACACGATATCCATCGGCTGACCTGAAGCCAACATCACAGGAACTTTGGTTTCAAAGTCACTGCCTTCCATCGTAACTACTTTGATCGTAGCATTGATTTTTTTCTTCAAGTATTCGTTTACTTTCTCCATCACTCGATCTTGACCTTTCATCGGTGTTGCATAGTTATAAAAGACCAATTCGACTGGAGCGAGCTGACCATCGGCTGTGGTTCCGTTACTTTCTTTGGAACCGCCACATGCAGACAAGACGATAGACAACATCATAATAACAGCTAGACTTAAAGACCATGCTTTTGGTTTACGTAACATAGACCCATCCCCTTTTTCGTTCATGATTCATATTTACCGACAAAATAGTATTGTCTACACGTTGTTTAAAGAATAATATGTACTATTTTCTAATGATATTGTACAGAGATTATTCTTTAGCCACTCCGTAGATTGTATCTTTTGGAATGGCTTAGACTTTGTATCCTTATTATCCGTCAGGCTGTCAGAAAGGTGTACCGTATTTTCTTTAGATTAGGTGGATATTTTTTGGGTAAGCGTTTTCTTACTCACTTTATACGGAATAGTGATGACAGATTTCATTACATTATCTGTATAATAAAACCGTAAACCAAAAATCTCATCTGCATAATGTAACTTAATTCGTTGATGAATATTACTAATTCCGATTCCATCTGAACTGTGTAATACTTCTTGCTCTCGATCCAAATAATCATTTAATAACTCGGTATCTGCTCCTGGCCCGTTATCTTCTACAATAATTCGTACTACAATTCCATCGGTATATGCACGCAATACAATGTTCCCATGATCAGTAATCTGTTCAGTTCCATGCAAAATCGCATTTTCAATCAACGGCTGAATAATAAATTTAGGCAACAGATAATCGTATAATTCAGGTTCGATATCATAGCTAATGTCAAAGTTATCTCCATAACGAAGCGATTGAATATTAACGTAATTCTGTACATGTTCAATCTCTTGTCGTAACGGCACTTGTTCATTGGGTTGCTTGATACTGTATCTCAAAATATGAGCGAGTGACGATACCATAGTGACAATATCTTCTTCATTTTTACTAAGTGCCATCCAATTGATCGAATCCAGTGTATTGTAGATAAAATGAGGATTAATCTGCGCTTGCAAAGCTTTCATTTCTGCTTGTCGTTCTCGTTCACCGCTTTCGATCACATCGTCTACCAATCCGTTGATACGTTTCATTAGATTGTTGAACTGACGATACAATACTCCGACTTCATCTTGCTCTGGTGGTTCGATAAATACATCCATCGTCGAACCGTCTTTTATATTTCTCATCACATTGGCTAATGTAATCACCGGCTTGGCTATACTGTTGGACAATAATAACGTAAAGCTGATTCCTGCTACAATCACTGCGACGGTAATTCCAACGATAATATCGAAAATAATCGACAAGCGATCTGTAATATCACTGTATGGAATAAGAGCAATCAGATTCCATCCCCATTTTAAAGGATACGTATCAGCAATATACTGTGTCTGGTTGTACTTCAGATCACTGGTTCCACCAATATCGGTATATTGTAATACAGGAGCTAAGTCGGGTGTATGACTGATATCTACCCCTTTGAGCGCAGGATTGTTACTATATAACACTTGATTATTCTGATCCGCTAACAATAATTGAGTTCCCTGCGTCAGCCTTGAGGCTTCGATCTGCTTTCCAAATTCAGCCGTATCAATCGCAATGACTATAACGCCCATTTCATTCGTCGTATTCAGAATTAAAGGATTGCGAACTTGCTTGGCAAAATAGACGCGATCACGATCTTGATCCGCATAAAAGATATTCAGTGTTCCACTTAATTCGACTGTTCGCTTGAACCATTCTTCATTTTCCGCTTCATTGGAATTGAAAAAGCGATTTGATCCTGTACCACCGGGCAATTTATTTAATTGCTCCAATTGAATAGTAGGCAATTCAGCAGCAACTGGAAATGTATTTTTGACAAAAAAGGTAGCCGAATACGTGCTGACTACATTGCTTAGTGGTACATCCAGATATTTAATAAACTGCTGATTGATCGTATTGAGATCCCGATAACTTTCAATATCGTCAAATGTAGTTTTGTTCAGAATATCGGCTATCGTTTTGTCTGTCGAAAAATAATAAGTCGCCTGATCGATGCTATTCTCTACATTTTGCACATTACTACGACTTTGAAGCATAATATTCTGCTGATCTTCCAGCAATTGCTCTCGCATAATGTTCATAAATACAAAGTACAGTATTCCATTAGACAACAGCGCCGATAAAGTAATCAGCACAATAAAAAGAACAGCAATTTTCACTTTTATACTCGCTTTGGGAATCAAAGAAATCGATTTGTTGTTGAACAATATTATTTCACCTCAGCATCCGCGCGTACACTATGGTTCAGATACAAGTTACGGTATTCTGAAGGTGTAATACTTTCGACTTTTTTGAATACACGGGCAAAGTAATGCGGATCTTGAAACCCTAATTTTTCTGAAATGCTATAGATCGGCAGTGACGGATCAAGTAACAATTGTCTGGCTTGATCAATACGCTTCTGCGTGATATATACATTTAATTTCACCCCGGTATTCTGGCTAAATACAGCGCTTAGATACGCAGGCGAACGCTCCATATGATAAGCAATATCAGCGAGGGATAGATTCACATTGTAAATATTATCATTCACATATTGCTTCACATACTGTACTAACGAATGTTGGCGATCTTCCTTTTTCTCTGTTGCCAGTTCATTCACCTGACGGAACAGATCATACGTAAAAGCAATCGCTTCATGACGGGTCTTGAGACTGAATAGATCATCCAGACGAGCAGATTTGGATTGCAACAATGTAGAAGCTCGATCCCCACCTACACCTTGATAAAAATCAAACAAAATAGTAAGTAGACGCATACATAATTCTTTGATCTCATTAGGATTGGCTGTCGATAAAGCTAACTCGTGTTCAAATAGCTCTTCGAAAAAAAGCCTATTGCCTGTTTTGAGTGCTTCATAACAATTGATTTCAAGCTGACGGTTAAAAAGCGAAGAATAATGATGAAGCTTTTCATTTTTACGACGAGAGACTTCTTGAATATACGTGGTTAATTGACTGATTTCTTTACGTGCCATCGGCTTGACGATATACGTATCTACACCGTATTGCATCGCTTGACGAGCATAATCGAATTCTTCATGAGCACTAAGTAATACGATCGCTGTATCTGTCATCAATTCACGAATACGACAACATAATTCAAGACCATCCATAATAGGCATTTTGATATCGGTAATGATTAGATCAGGATGTAGACGCAGTGCAATCTCCAACGCATCTTTGCCATTACGTGCTTCTCCAATCACTTCGGCTCCTAATTCCTGCCATGGAATAATATTGCGAAGTCCGCGGGATACTATGACATCATCATCAACAAGTAATACTTTCATGATCCAGCCACCCTCTGTCGAAAATTGTGAAATTGTGTCGTGAGTTATTATGCTTATCTTACCGTTATTCTTTACTTCATGACAAGTCTTCTTACATGTTATTCTCATTTATTTATTTTCATATTTTACCTTTTCAAAATGATAGCGTTACCAAAATTAGGTATTCTAAAAAAATGAAAAAGAAAAAAGGGCTTAAAAAGCCCAATTTCCTTGACGGAATACAGGTTCTATCGTTCCATCTTCCAATTCTCCATCAATATCCAGTTGATCTGAACCAACCATAAAATCTACGTGAGTTAAGCTTACATTTGCACCTTTAGCTTTCAATTCTTCTTTGGTCATTTGTGTACCGCCTTCAAGATTGGTCGGATACGCACTACCAAGAGCGAAATGACAAGAAGCATTTTCATCTATGCCTGTATTGTAAAAAACACGTTTTAAATGCGAAATAGGTGAATCATATGGCACGAGGGCAATTTCTCCTAAATAAGAAGCCCCTTCATCTGTTTCTAACAATGACGTTAAATGTTCACGTCCAGATGTTGCTTGATAATCTACAACTTTGCCATCTTTAAATGTAAGTTCGATTCCTTCCACCAGACGACCGTTCAAGTTCAGCGGTAATGTACTTCTCACTGTTCCATTTACGCCTGTACGGTGAGGCATGCTATATACTTCTTCGGTCGGCATATTCGCTACAAAGTACACCCCTTTTTCATTTTCTCCACCGCCCCCACGCCATAGATGACCTTCTGGTAATTGGACGTGTAGATCAGTTCCCGGGGCGCGATAATGAAAACTTTTGTATCGTTTGTTATTCAGAAGATCCTGTCTTTTTTTCAAATGATCGATATGTTCTCTCCAAGCAGCTACCGGATTATCTGAACCTACACGATTCATCTGGAATACCGCTTCCCACATCGCAGGTACACGTTCTTCTTCTGGCAGATCAGCAAATACTTTATTTGCCCATGCTTGCGTTGGTGCTTTGACTAATGACCAGCTAATCCGGCTATTGCGGGTATACCCTTGATAATTTTCGCGAGCTATAGCTGCGGCTTTGACAGCTGTAGACACTTTCCACGAGTCAATGCCTTTAAATAATTCAGGATCAGGCACTTTGATATGTAAAATCGCTCCGCCTTCTTCAGCGAATTTTTCTAACATATCAGCATGCCATTGTGGATAATAGCCAAACGAATCATCGGTCGCTTTTTCATAACGAATACGAGTTATCTGTTCATCATCCCAATCGACCTGTACATATTTAGCTCCTGCTTCATAAGCTTTGCCTACGATAAGACGAGTCAAATCTACTGTTTCTAGTGGTGCTTGTACAATCAGTACTTGACCAGGTTGAATATTTACACCGACTTTGACTACAAGTTCTGCATATTTTTCTAACATCAAATTGAATTCACTCATTTTCTTCGCCCCTTATGTGATCTATTTTGAATAAAGTTACGAACAAGTAATGCCAGAATCAATTAAAACAATTATTTTGTGCTCAATATAATTAAATCTTAATTAATTCTTCATGTTTAAATGTTACAAAATGTGTTGAAATAGACGATATATTACTTAGCTACTTAGCAAGCATGATCCTTTCATCTTGAATCAACGCTATCTATTATACTCTTTATCATTACAAACCACACTATTTTCACCTAATTGATCTTTCGATTACCCATCTTATCTGAATTTAGAGGAGCCCCACACATGTACGCGAAAAATAAAGTTATGAATATGTTATGTTTGATCACTGTTCTTTTATCTTTTATTGTATTTGCTCTACATCAATACACTCATCTTATCCCTGTAGACCGTATGGCAGGTATGGATCACTCTGCAATGAGTCATTCTTCGATGGAACATATCACTATTTTTCGCTATATTTTGTTAGCGGTTCCACTTATCCTTTTAATATGGTCAGCTTCGCTATTTCGTAGTCGGTCAGATCATTCTTATCTTCCTGTCATCAATACGTTGGTACTTACTTTAGGCAGTATTGGCTTAATCGCAGCAGGTAATGGATTGGTTGAATATCACTTTTCTGTTTTTATGGTAGTTGCTTTTGTGGCTTTTTATGATTCAATCGCTTTGGTTTTACTCAGTACTGCTATTTTTGCTTTTCATCATTTAGCTGGCTTTTTCTTATTCCCTGAACTGCTGTGTGGTGAACATGCTTATTCTTTTTCGTTACTTCTGATCCATGCTATCTTTTTGTTATTAACAAGTGGAGCAGCTATCCTGATTATTGTTGCCAAAAAGAATACCACTCAAGCGTTACAATCCCAAAATGACGAAGCTTCTGAACGTAACCAGCAATCATTAATTAATTTACAGCATACTGAACAATATATGGAACAATCTGCTGGGTCGTTACGACTTCATTCACAATCGTTGGTCTCATTATCTGAACATATTGCTGATGCTGTTCAAGTATTACGTACACAAGCAAGCGATGAATTGTTACCTTCGCAACAGGTGAGTGAACAACAGCTCACACAAGTCGCCGATGCTATCTATCAAATAGCCGCTTCTCTGGAACAATTACATCAATCTTCTACGATTACACTTGAACGTGCGCAATTAGGGCAACAATCTCTAACTCAAATTACCGATCAAGTGTCTTCATTACAAGTCGATGTAGACGATATGGCTTCAGGTATTCATGCAATGTCTGATCAATCTTACGAAATCGCTCGCTTTGTCGATATTATTGCTAATTTGGCTGAACAGACCAATTTGCTCGCATTAAATGCTTCTATTGAAGCGGCTCGTGCCGGACAACATGGACAAAGCTTCGCTGTTGTTGCTCAAGAAGTCAAAAAGTTATCCCTGGAGACCAGCTCTGCTCTTAAAATGATCTCAGGTATTATTGCACAATTTAGCTTGTCGACTGCTTCTGCTATTGAATCATCTGAACGTGGAGCCGCTAAAATGCAAGATACTTTACGAACAGCTACACAGACACATTCAACATTCGGAGTTATTTTGACAGCCACAGAAGAAACCAGTCTTCAGATCGCACATATGTCCAGTCAGGCACAATCTCTTAATGGTTCTGCTGAGAAAATCAGTCAATCTATGAGCTATGTCACCCATATTATTCAAGATTCGATGAAAAGTCATGAAACGGTAAATCATACTGTTCAACAGCAATTAGAAAAAACACGTTTGGTTAATGAAGAAGCTGATCTTCTCAATCAAATGAGCGATAAATTGGGTCAACTGGTTCACGATCTTGAGCCTGTGACTGCTAATTTATCTGCTGATTATACACAAGATTCATTCTCTTCTTCTTCAAACCGTACTGTACCTACTATAAGTTAATATAACTGTACACAACAAAAAGCACGATCTGCGACTCTTTTATCAAGTCATATGATCGTGCTTTTTGAATATTTGAGAACCGCTGAGAAGATAGTATAGATTATTGCTTAACCTGTATCAAGAATATCATTATCGTTAGCTGGCTTGACGTGCTGTTTTGGTCACACCATGACTTAACCAGCTTGTCCGCCATTTCATTTGCATCACAATAAGCAAGCTCAAGCAACATAATACGATAATACTTAACATAATAAATCCAATCGTATAAGAACCTGTAGCTTTGTACAGATTGCCTAGAATAAGCGGTAATGCGTATCCGCCCAATCCACCGGCTGCACCTACAATTCCTGTCATTAATCCTATTTCATTCCCAAATCGTTGCGGTACTAATTGGAATACCGATCCGTTCCCTGCTCCCAGACACATCATTCCGACAAACAGCAAGCTTACAACAACCGGAAGTGGTGGTAAAAAGGAAACACATGCCAACATAATCCCTGCCCCCGAGTATAGATACATTAACATTTTAGTTCCCCCAATACGGTCTGCCAGAAATCCACCGACCGGACGGAAAAAGCTTCCTGCGATAACACAGATGGTAGCAATATCAGCCGCTTGTACTGCTGTTAATCCATATTGAGTATTAAAGAAAATCGTTAAGTAATTGGCAAGCCCTACAAACCCACCAAATGTCACACAATAAAATGCACAGAATACCCACGCATCTCTTTGTTTAAGTACGGTAGCATATTGCGATAATTTTTTAGGTTCAGGACGATTAGGGCTATTTTTGGCAAAGATCGTAAAGAAAATAAATACCAGAATAATCGGAATCATCGCTATTCCAAATACAATTTCCCAGCTACCAAAATGTTGAGCTAACCGATTCGCAAATAAAGTCGCTATTACAGTTCCGCTATTGCCTGCTCCTGCAATCCCCATCGCTAGACCTTGATGTTCTTTGGGATACCATTGTCCTGCAAGTGGCAAAGCCGCCGCAAAAGATGCTCCTGCAATACCTAGCAAGATGGCTACCACATATAACTGCTCTAACGATTGTACCCATTGCCAGCCCAGCAGTAGAGGAATTAGAGTAAGAATCATGCCAATCTGCGCGGTTAACTTGGGCCCTATATAATCAGATAAGAACCCTAACACCAATCGCAAAATTGAACCGCCCAATACAGGTAAAGCAACCAGTTGTGCTTTTTGTACAGGGTCCATAGGATAATCCAGTGCAATAATGACACTAAGTGGTCCAATCATTCCCCAGATCATAAAGCTGATATCAAAGTATAAAAAAGAACCGAGTAATGTAGGCTTATGCCCGCTTTGCCAAAAACTTTTTTTGTCCATCATTGTGTATCATCCTCTCCACAGTTGGTTTATTTTTGTCTATAGTTATAATAAAAAGCCGCAATTTGCCCGTATATTACATTCGGGACAAGTTGCGGCTTCATTGCCGTTAGGAAATGGTACACGTCATTGTGTGCCATCTTATAAATGTATGATATTGTTGTGCAGTTGGTTGCCATCACAAATATGAATTTGATTCAAATTATATGAACGACAGACTCATATGTCAATATAATTAACTCAAATTCTAAATATTTTTATTTTATGTTAATTATATTGACATTAAAAGCATCATCTATTAATGTTATTGATAAGATTTCACACAATGGAGTGTGATTACGTAACGGCAATGATGCCCTTTTCCTGAATATGGAGAAGGGCTTTTTCTGTGTAAATGACGATGCACCTTTGAAATAACACCAAAGGAGGAACTTGTTATGCGACAACAATTAGTCGTTATCGGTAACGGCATGGCAGGTGTACGCTGTGTCGAAGAGATCCTAAAGTTAGCACCCGATACATTTGAGATTACGATTTTTGGTACAGAAAAGCATCCAAATTATAACCGCATTTTGCTATCTAAAATGCTACAAGGTGAACATACATTTGAACATATTATTCTGCATGATTGGTCATGGTATGAACAGCAACAGATCCAATTATATACGACAGAAACAGTGACTCATGTTGATCCAGATACTCGAATATTAACTACTGCTTCAGGTCTACAACATACCTATGATATCCTGATTTTTGCTACCGGTTCGGTTCCTTTTATTCCTCCTATTCAAGGTGCGGATAAAAAAGGAGTAATTTCTTTTCGTACTGTAGAAGATTGCGAACAGATGAAAAGATATGCTCAGCATTATCAACAGGCGGCTGTTATCGGCGGAGGATTGCTCGGACTGGAAGCGGCTCGTGGTCTGCTTCATTTAGGAATGGACACTCATGTGATTCATAATGCACCTTACTTAATGAATCGTCAGTTAGATCTACTATCTGCGCAATTGTTACAACAAGAACTGGAGCAACAAGGAATGACCTTTCATCTCAATGAGAATACGACTCGCATTACAGGCGCTACTCGTGCTCAAGGGTTACGTTTTGCAAGTGGAGCCAAATTAGCAGTCGATCTTGTAGTATTCGCTGTGGGGATACGACCTCATATTCGTCTAGCAGAGTATGCAGGATTGCATGTTCAGCGCGGAATTGTTGTGAATGATTATATGCAGACCAGTATAGAGGGCATCTATGCGGTGGGAGAATGTGCAGAACATCAAGGTATTACATACGGTCTGGTGGCTCCACTTTACGAACAAGGCAAAGTGCTTGCACAGCATCTTTGTCAGCAAAATCCTTTACCTTATCAAGGCTCGATCCCTTATTCACAGTTAAAAATATCCGGTGTATCGGTATTTTCAGTAGGCGATACAAATGCTCCTGATTGTCAGCAAATCGTACAGCAATACGATGGTGTGCGCAAAACGTACAAAAAAGTTAGTGCTGTTGGAGATAGAATTACAGGTGCTATTTTATACGGGGATACCGCCGAAGGCATTTCATTATTAGAAATGATCAAGCAAGGCACTTCTGCCCATTCTTATCTTCAACAGTTACAATCAGTAGATACATCAAGCGCTACACCGACAAACAATCCTACAGATATCGCCGCCGCCAAATTAGAACATACTTCCACCGTTTGCGCTTGTAATGCAGTTACCAAAGCGACCATTTTGCAATCTATACAGACATATGGATTACAGACCGCAGACGAAGTTCAGCAACATACCCAAGCATCCGGCTCATGTGGAGGTTGTCGCCCGATCGTTGAAGCGCTTGTTCGTTATAGCTTATCCGGCACCATCGAGGAAGATCAAGATCATACTCTCGATACTCCTCTCCATGCTTCGCTTGTTACACATCCTGATCATATCCCTGTCTGTTCATCAATATCTTTAACACATACGGCTCTAAAGCAACAAATTCAACAACATTCATGGAGAACAGTTACAGAAGTGCTAACTCAATTGTCATCTACTGATACACCTATTGCATACAGTCCTCTCGATATCAAAGATGCAGATAGCTTTCATGTAGACGATTTGTCTATCTCCGATCAATCAGAGCATGATGGTTGTGACACCTGTATCACAGCAATTCGTTATTATCTACAATTGTATTTAGACAGTTCTTTAGCAATAGATCATGCAAATCTGTTACCTCATCTACAGATATTGTTAGATCGTGAATGGCTAGCAGGGTATCCTGACCATCTTCATACTGTAGATGGGTCAAATGTGATCGAGCAGATACAGCAATGGCAATCTACAGTACAACATCTGATATTACCTTATCCTACACGTATAGCTGTAGCTCAGAATATCTATTCTCCTATTAGTGTTCGTGTGCAAGATATCGGCATATTATATTCACCGGCTGGTTGGGAAATTTATATTGGAGGATGTGCTACAGATCGTATTCAAGAAGCGCATTTATTAACTACAGTAGATCATTTACCAGACGCGCTATATCTAATCTATCTGTGCCTGGAATTGTATCGTTATCAAGCGTATTACAGTGAACCGGTATGGAAGTGGGTACAACGGACAGAAGTATTGCCTTTGCGGGAACAGGTATTATCTTTATTTTACAACGATGCGATAGTAGATGCTTATGATCGAGATCGTAAAGGAGGCGAAACTTATGATGCAGACGCAATGTCCTTTTTGCAGCGTACAATGTAAAATCACTCTTCATTCTTCTGAATCTTCAACGTTGCACCCTACTCTACCTCTCGTGACTTATCAGGCAGAAGGTACACCAAATGCGGCTTCACAAGGTCGTCTATGTATCAAAGGTATGAACGCTCATCAACATGTATTTAACCGGGAACGCTTAAAATATCCTTTACTTCGTCGTCAGGGAAAGCTTGTACGTGCTTCTTGGCAAGAAGTTACCGATTATATCGCAGAACATCTACAACAATCTATTGATCAATCAGGGCGTGACTCTATTGGCATCTATGGCGGCGGTTCGCTTACAAATGAGACCGCTTATCTATTGGGCAAGTTTGCACGAGTCGCTATCGGTACCAAGTATATTGATTATAATGGACGCTTTTGTATGTCAGCCGCGGCGTCTGCTGGAAGCAAAACATTCGGAATTGATCGCGGACTCACCTGTCAGTTATCCGATATTCCATTAGCCAAATGTATTATTCTGGCTGGCACTAATATTGCAGAATGTCAGCCTACATTGATGCCTTATTTGAATCAAGCCAAACAAAATGGCGCTCAGATTATAGTCATTGATCCTAGAGTTACCGCTACTGCGGCAATCGCAGATATTCATTTACAGATTCGTCCAGGTACCGATGCTTTGTTAGCCAATACGATGCTCAAGATTATGTTAGATCAAGATTGGATCGATCACGACTTTATTGAGCAACGAACCAATGGATACGAGCAATTAGGTGAGCTGGTGCAGGATATCGATATCGAACAATCAGCAGTTATCTGTGGTATTCCTGTTGAATTGATCTATCAAGCCGCTCAGGTGTACAGTCAGGCAAGTACTGGTATTATTTTTACTGCTCGTGGCGTTGAACAGCAGACCGATGGACATTTGGCTGTACGCTATTTTCTTAATCTGGTATTAGCGACTGGTAAAATTGGCAGAACCGGTTGTGGATATGGAGCAGTAACCGGACAGGGCAACGGACAAGGCGGACGCGAACACGGGCAAAAAGCAGATCAATTACCCGGCTATCGCTCAATCGAAAATCCAGCAGATCGGGCGTATATCTCTTCGATCTGGAATATCGATCCTGAAAATTTACCAGATAAAGGCGTGTCTGCTTATGAAATGATGGAACTGATTGATCAACAACAAATCTCCACGTTATTCGTTATGGGTTCTAATCCTGTCGTATCCAATCCAAATATCCCTCTAGTGCGTGCCGGATTAGAAAAGTTAGACATGCTTATTGTTGCAGATCTATTTTTGTCCGAGACCGCGCAATTAGCTGATGTTGTTCTGCCAGTCACAGCTTATTTAGAAAATACAGGCACATTGACCAATCTGGAAGGCCGAGTATTATTGCGAGAAGCAGCCCGTCCGATTCCATATGAAAGTAAACACGATTGGCAGATTCTATGTGAATTAGCACAAGCTCTTGGCAAAAAAACTGGATTTGATTTTGCACAGGCAGAAGATATTTTCAACGAACTGCGGATCGCTAGTCGCGGCGGATTAGCTGATTATTATGGGATTACGTATGATCGTCTACGCAACGAAGAAGGCATCTACTGGCCTTGTCCATCTATCGATCATACGGGTGTGCCGACGATGTTTGAACAATCTTTCGCCCATCCTGATGGTCGTGCGGTATTTACTTCCATTACAAATGTAGCGATCAAAGATACCACTTCTTCTGCTTATCCACTGATTATGACCAATGGGCGTGTGCTTGCTCATTATCTAACAGGTGTACAGACTCGTCGCAGTGCTACACTTACCGCACGTGAACCAGAGAACTTTATGGAAATTCATTCTCAGACTGCTAAGCAGTATCATATTGAAGATAACGATTGGGTCGAAGTCGCTTCTGCTCGCGGTTCATTTACGATTCGTTGTAGGATCAAAGATCATATTCGTACCGATACGATATTTGTCCCGATGCATTGGGGCGGTGAGCAAAATGTAAATCAAGCTACTGATCCTACACTGGATGCTTATTGTAAAATGCCCGGCTTCAAAGTATCTGCTGTACGTATTCAACCTGCGACGATGCACTCGTCATTAGCAACAACTTCTTCTGCTTCACTACATTATCTATAAATGCTAACCTTCTCTAAATCTGATACATTCAGGTTTAGAGATTTTTGCATATGTACATCTAATCTTGCCCTTATGAACCATCGTATTTGCTCTATAACTAATGTATGCTAGAACTATTCAACGATACTTGATAGGTTGCAGATGATTTTACATTTGACTTTATTATTCTCAATAGGAGGACTACATATGCAAATTAGACGTGTGCTTACCGATGAATTGAAACAAGCTGCTTTATTAGCAGAAGATGTATTTTGCGCAGATGGAGATCGATATATGGAATCTTCTTTTCCTGCTCTTTTTCAAGCAGGTATTAGTCATTCGTACGGTGCTTTTACACCGGAAGGTACACTCGTTTCTTTTATGGGAATGGTTCCGGTACAAGTTCAATCAGGCACATTTACTATATCAGCGTATTCGATCGGCGCAGTATGTACACATCCTGATTATCGGGGACAAGGATTGGCAGGACAGCTATTAGAATTATGTAGACAACATGCACGTTCAGCAGGAGCTTCTGTGTTATTTATTTCAGGAGATCGTTCATTATATACACGTGCAGGCAGTGTACCCTTTGGACAAGTCAGTACGTTTAAATTATCTTCAGATATCGCCAAAACATTGCATGATGACAATACGCATCTCACATATCGGGATCTATTACCACAGGATATTTTTGCTATAGCTCATCATATCCAAAAGCAATATGCTCATATTCAGTGGGGACTTGGAGATCTTCAACAATTTATCGCTTCTCAACCCATCGCTAATATCAACAAACAGCAACAACAGATTATAGTAGCCGAAAATGCCGATCATCAAGTGGTCGGATTTGTAGCCCTTTCTATACCATACGCTGAAGATTCGACTGCTGAGCCAATCGGTAGTGTTATTGAGTATGGCGGCGATCCTGAAGTTATTCAGCATTTATGTGTAGAGGCTATGACTCATTATGCGCTATCTTCACTTACTATACGTATTCCATGGCAAGATAAAGCGTTGAGCGATTTACTACTTGAAGAAGACGTTCCTGTAACGATCGAACCAAATAGCGGTACTTTACTGGTATTGGACGATCAGCTTTTATTAGAGCAAACAGGTGTAAAGGCGTTTCTAGCTTCTTATGATATAAAGTTCCAATTAGAAGAGGATTACGTGCTACATACACCATCTGGTTCGTATCCACTGAAAGATGCTTCGGAATTGTATACGCTATTATTCGATCCTGATGCTAAGCTTGCAGACCGTCTAGATTTTTCATTCCCGACTGTTCCTTTACCTTATATGTATGGATTATATTTTATCTGAACTGTTTAACAATCGGAATTCAAGGGTTGTAAAAAGATATACCGCTTAAGAAAGAAGGAACATATAAATATGAAAGATCGGAGTATTCTAACTGATTATGTCCAAAAGCATTGGCGATATTATTTACTCGCTGTCAGTTTGATCATTCTGTCTAATATCGGGCAAGCTGCTATCCCCCGTGTACTGGGACAATTTACAGATGCTCTGCTGAATGGTGGAATACAATATCAAATGATTATTGAATATAGCGTAATTCTGGCTGTGATCGGGATTATGTATAATCTCTTTTTCGGTGCAGGGCAATTCACAGTCATGCGATTAGGACGCAAATTCGAATTTGAAATGCGTCAAAGTCTTTTTAGCAAGTTCTCCACACTCAGTGAATATTACTTCTCCAAGCAAGGAACAGGTAAATTACTAAGTTCGATGACCAATGATGTCAATTCTGTCCGTGAGTCGATTTCAAATGGAGTCACAATGACTACCAATGCTATTTTTTTGTTTTTATCGTGTATTGTAATGATGTTACTCAGTCATATTCCATTGTATTTGATACTGGTAAGTGTTATTCCAATGGTAGGGATTCCTTTTCTAGTTATTTACTTTGGGCCACGAATCCGCAAACGTTCGCAAAATGTACAGGAATCGTTAGCCGTTATGACTGAATCGGCAGAAGAACAATTGAGTGGTATTCGAGTGACCAAGACATTTGCGATTGAACCTACAGCACGTCAGCGTTTTGGCACAACAGTCAATCATATTCGTGATAACCAGTTACACCTTGTTCGCATGTCTTCTTTATTTCAAGCGGCTGTTCCATTTCTAGGCGCATTATCGCTTGTGATTTCGCTATTATATGGAGGATACTTAACGATTCAAGGTACGATTACGATCGGTAATTTTATCGCATTAACGTTGTACTTGCGAATTATGTCAGGCCCTCTACAGCAAATTGGTAACGTGATCAATATGATGCAACGTTCAGGGGCTTCGCTGGATCGCGTGAATCGTTTACTTGCCGAAAAGCCAGATATCGAAGATCATCCTAATGCACAACCGTTAGCTTCAACACCTGATCTCAAAATTAAACATTTATCATTTGCTTATCCTGGCAGTGAACGTTACGCGCTGTCTGATATTAATCTGCATATTGAAGCCGGACAAACTGTTGGCATCGTTGGCAAAACAGGTTCTGGCAAAAGCACGTTGGTGAAGCTGTTACTTCGTCTATATGACCCACCTGAAAATACAGTCTGGTTAGGCGGTACAGATATTCGTCAAATCTCACTGCAAAGTCTACGCTCACGTATCGCTTATGTGCCTCAAGATGGATTTTTATTTAGCACGACGATTCGTGACAATATTGCTTTTAGTGATCGAGATACACCGCTTGAAAAAGTAGAAGATCATGCGCGTCAGGCGATGATCTATGATCCTATTTCTAATTTTCCAGAAGGATTCGATACGAAATTAGGTGAGCGTGGTATCACTCTATCCGGTGGTCAACGTCAGCGTACCAGTCTTGCACGTGGATTGGTGAAAAAAGGGCCAATCTTGATTCTGGACGATAGTATGAGCGCTGTCGATGCAGTCACCGAGACAGGAATACTAAATAACCTAATTCGTGAACGGAATAATTATACGAACTTGATTATTTCGCATAGGATCAGTGCAGTAAAACATGCTGATCTTATTATTGTGCTGGACGAAGGTATGATCGTACAACAAGGAACCCATCAACAATTGTTGCAACAACAAGGCATCTATTCATCCTTGTATCAATTACAGGAAGAAGGGTTGCGCGCATGAGCAAACTATCATCGACTACCAAATCCAGTACGCCTATCCGCTACGAAGCATTGCGTGCAATCTTAGCCTATGCTCGTCCTCATCGTTGGACATTTGTCGGTATTTTCTTTGCAACGATGCTTGCTATCGCTGCGGATCTATTACAGCCATATCTGGTCAAAATTGTGATTGATGATCATATCGCTGCCGGACAAAATGGATTGCCTTTTTTAACAGGAATGGCGGCTATTTATCTAGGGTTAGCCGTAGTCAGCTTTCTGTTCTCTTATTTACAAAGCAATCTGTTGCAATATGTCGGTCAACATATTGTCGCCAGTATTCGTAATGATCTATTCGCTCATATTACCAAGCTACCGATGAGCTTTTTTGATCGCTCTAGCAGTGGCGGATTGGTAACAAATGTATCCAGTGATACTGAAACGATCAGCCAATTTTTTACACAGGTATTATTAAGTCTGATTCGTGATGGTATGATGCTTGTGTTTATTATTTACTTCATGTTCCGTCTGGATACTACATTAGCGTGGTATTCGATGATCACTTTACCTGTTATTGCTACACTAGCCATTTTATTTCGTGGTAAATTGCGACAGGTCTATCAGTATACACGCAGTCGCTTATCCAAATTAGTTGGATTTACAGCAGAGAACTTATCCGGTATGGGCTTAATACAGATTTTCCATCAGGAACAAGAACAGAAAAAACGATTCAATGAATACAATGCGGATTACTGGCAAGCCAATGTCGAGCAATTAAAATCGAATGTATTTTTCAATCGTACTTTTGATATTTTAGGCAATATTGCTCTGGTCTTGATGGTCTGGCTTGGAGGCGTAGCTGTATTTAACAAACAGATTGAAGTTGGTGTATTGTATGCTTTTATCAGTTATATCCGTCAATTTTTTCAACCGATTAATCAAATTACGATGCAGTGGAATACATTTCAATCTACTACCGTATCTATGGATCGAATCTGGCGTATTCTCAAACTTCAACCAGAGATTCAAGATCCAACACCCGAACAAGTGGTAAAAGTGGATCTAGACAAAGTAAAAGGAAAAGTAGACTTTAACCATATTTCATTCGGATATAATCCAGATCAGACAGTGATTCCGCATCTGGATCTGCATATTGAACCCGGTGAAATGATCGGTGTAGTAGGTACAACCGGAGCAGGCAAAAGTACATTGATTGCTCTACTCAATCGTTTCTATGATGTCGGTCAAGGTTCTGTCGCTATTGATGATATTGATCTGCGACAGATGCCCCAAGAAACACTTCATCGTATTGTAGGACTGATTCAGCAAGAACCTTTTTTATTTTCTGGTTCGATTATCGACAATGTACGAATGTTCCAGCCCCATATCACTGATGAGCAAGTCATTGAAGCTTGCCGATTTGTAGGTGCCCATGAGATGATTACACGCTTACCGCAAAAATACGATACTCGTCTATCAGAGCGAGGAAGTGGATTGTCTGCGGGTGAACGTCAATTGATTTCATTTGCCCGTATCGTTGTCTTCCGCCCTAAAGTATTAATACTTGATGAAGCTACCGCTAATCTGGATTCGCATACCGAACAACTGGTGCAACAAGCTCTTGATACGGTATCCGAAGGACGTACAACGATTGTGATCGCTCATCGTCTCTCGACCATTATGCATGCAGATCGTATTCTGGTTATGGAACATGGTGAGATTATAGAACAAGGTACTCATGCTCAGTTAATTGCTCATCATGGTACGTATGCCAAGTTATATCTTCATGCTAGGCAATCCAATCAACACGTTATTCAAGCATAGAACAAAAAATCCCTTTGGTGCATACTCCTACAGGATGATGGTCGATATTGACCTAATCCAGTATGCATCAAAGGGATTTTTACATCGTTCTATCATATAATACCTATTACTTCAAAAGTCCAAGTACATTTTTGGTAGATGTACTTGTTGTAGAAGTTGTAGTCGGAGCGGTAGTCGTTGTTGGCGCTGTTGCTGTTGTAGTTGTTGGAACAACAGTAGATGTAGATTTCGGCGTTAACAACGGACTTGTCACTGATACTAAAGGTGCTGACGTTGTTGATGTTGGTGTAGAAGTGGATGATACCGGAATAGATGTGCTTACGGTAATAACGTTAGGAACAGTGACCGGAATATTAACTGAAGTAGAACTGGTTGTTGTATTGTTACTAGTCGAATTTGTTGTAGTGCTCACTGGTGTACTAATCGTGTTTGTTGTGGATGGTGCTGGTGTAGTTGTACTTGTTGGCACTGGTGTTGGAGTCGGCGTTGTTGCTACCGGTTCTGGTGCTGGCGTACTTGTCGGCACTGGTGTTGGTGTCGGTGTTGTCGCTACCGGCTCTGGTGCTGGCGTACTTGTCGGCACTGGTGTTGGTGTCGGCGTTGTCGCTACTGGCTCTGGTGCTGGCGTACTTGTTGGTGCTGGTGTTGGTGTCGGCGTTGTCGCTACTGGCTCTGGTGCTGGTGTACTTGTTGGTGCTGGTGTCGGTGTCGGCGTTGTCGCTACTGGCTCTGGTGCTGGCGTACTTGTTGGTGCTGGTGTTGGTGTCGGCGTTGTCGCTACTGGCTCTGGCTTAGTTACTTCAGCTCCTGGTACAGATGGATTGACTGTTGAAGGGATCGAACCGGTAGCTGTACCTACTGTAGTCAATATCGGCTTCACCATAGAAGCTGGCGGTGAATATACACCTGTTTTGATCATAGATGGATCAGTTTTTGGTTTGGAAATCTGATCTGATACAGGATTCAATTGTCCATAGACAGCTTCTACATATTTATCATATGCATTTTTGCTAATTTCCATTTTCATCTGATGTACTTTGGAAGTCAGCGTCATTTTTTCCTCATTGGAATCCACTTGAAATCCTTTGTTAAACAAACTCTTCATCGTTTCATCCATATTTTCTTTCGTAAGCGCTATCCCATTTTGTGCACCAAGTTGATAAAATCCATTGTTTGTTAATGTCTCATGTACTTGCTTATTTATTTCTTCTTTACGTTGCTGTTGATTATCAAAAAGTTCATCTAATTCTTTATCTCTTGTTTCCTTTTTTTGCAGTTCTTTTTTGTATTCTTTATTGCTTTCTATTTTTTGTTCGGCTGGTGTTTTGTCGGTTCGATTGTTATCAGTAGGTGAAGCAGGATTAGTAGATACTGCATTTTTTCCATTAGTTGTTGTCGATTTATTAGAATCACCAGAGAGTGAGGAGTAGTAGTATGAATTCTGGCTAGCCGTCGAAGAGTAACTCGCATTAGGTGTAATATTCATAGGGCAGTCTCCTTCATAATATTGATATTTAATATCGATCGAATAGTAAATATTCTCTTTCCATCAAAGAAACATAATAGTAATATTTATCCAAATTAGTATAGTAATAATTTACTGTTTAACAACTTAGTTAGCAAGGGTAATTTGAACTATAATTTTTAAAAAATACCATAAAATGTAATCACATTTTGTCGAATATATGTACTTCTACAAAAAAAACTCTTATTCGACATTTCTATCGCATAAGAGTAAATAAAGATATTTATTTCACTAAGCCGCCAGTCAAAATAGAACCGATACCATTTCCATTATTTGATGAGGTATTGCCAGAAGATGAGGTGTTACTTCCAGATGATCCACTTGTAGAAGTTGTAGAACCGCTGGATTGGTTAGTATTGGATTGATTAGCTGTGCCTGTAGTCGAGCTGTTATTATTGCTACTGGTTGTTGGTGTTGTCTGCGTTGGTGTAGCTGCTGGAGAAGGCTGTGAGGTTGATGTGCTATTGTTGGTTGTTGTGGCTGAAGTCGGCTCATTAGCCGATGATTCTGTTTGTGTTGTCTGTGTTGAAGGTGTAGTCGCTGGAGATGAATGAGTTGCACTTACTGGTTCGGATTGTGGCGTAGCTGATGGTGCAGATTGATGTGTTGTCGAGGATGGTGATGTTGTTGTAGCACTTCCTGTTATCGTATTGCCGGAATGGGCTGGAGCAGGAAGTGATGACTGATCTGTATCTGTATACTCATCCGCAATTTCTTTACCATATACTGTTTTAACATATTGATCGTATGATTCTTTGCTAATTTCTAATTTCAGTTGATGTAGTTTAGAACTAATCGTTAATTTCTGCTCATCTGTATCAATTTGAAATCCTTTGGCAACCAGACTTTTAACAGTATCTCCGTAATTGTCTTTGTTCAATGCTAGCTGGTTGTCTATCCCAATCTGAGCAATTCCTTGATTGGCTAACATCTCATAAGCGATTTTGTCGATCTCTTCTTTATGCTTTTGTTGTTCTTCAAAAAATTGATCAGCTTCTTTCTTTTTTAATTCTTTTTGCTGATCTTCTTTTTTGTATTGCTTGGCTTCTTCCAATTGCTGTTCCTGTGGACTTTTTTCGTTAGGCGATATTGTTGCTGGTCTAGCGTCACGATCTTGAGAAGATAATGAATCGGTTGATGCGCTTTTGGCGATTGGATCATTGCTAGCTGATGAATGATATCCCAGATTACTTGTTCCGGCATAGCTTGCAGATGAAGAAATGTTCATACACTGTACTCCTTTTTTGAAATAAATACCCATTTTTTAGTAAGTTAGTTAGCTTTAATAATAGTTCAAATTTACTATTAAATTAAATATTACTCAAGGGTATTAAGACCTAAACGACAAAAAAAGATACTTCCACTAAGGAAAGTATCTTTTTAGGATTTTCATTTATGTTGTAAAATAATCGATCTGCGTTTTGCCTAGCCAGTGTTCGATACGAAGCAATACTTGCTGCATTTCTAGTGGCTTGCTCATATAGTCAGAAGCTCCCGCTTGAATAGCTTTCTCGCGGTCTTCTTTCATCGCTTTGGCAGTTAAGACGATAATCGGAACTTGAGCATATCCATACAGATTACGAATTGTACGCATCGTCTCATATCCGTCTAATTGGGGCATCATAATATCCATAAGAATTAGATCAATATCCTGTGTCATATGCAAAATTTCTAAAGCATCCCGTCCATTTTGTGAAATTAGAATATTCACACTATGACGCTCCAACAGACTGGTCAATGCATATACATTTCGAATATCGTCATCTACGATTAGAATTTTTTTGCCGTCCAGACCTTCGTACTGCTCTTCTGTCATCACCTGCTTTACCACATCGGCTACTTGTTCATTGCTAGCTGTTGTCATACGATCCATCTCTGAATACGATGTAGCTAGACGTGAAGATTGAATCGATGTGTTGGTATGAAGTTCCGACTCGGTATTTGTTGATGTGAGTTGATCTTTTTCAAAAAAGACAGTATGACTGATCGGTTGCTGAACAGTAAATAGTTCACTTTCATCATTCGGATCTGATTCCAGACAAGGAATATAGAATGTAAATGTACTACCTTCGCCTACTGTACTTTCTAGCGTAATTTCTCCACCTAACAAATGAGCCAATTGGGAGGAGATCGATAAGCCTAATCCTGTACCGCCGTATTTGCGAGCTGTTGCTCCATCTGCTTGTCGGAACGCTTCAAAGATCAAGCGGCTATTTTCAGGTGAGATTCCTATACCTGTATCACGAACAGTAAAAGCAATCATCGGTTGATCGGATTGATACTCTTGTGTCTGTACCTGATCTAACTTCTCGATCGTTAACGTGACACCACCGACTTCAGTAAATTTGAACGCATTCGATAATAAGTTACGCAAGACTTGCTGTAGACGCATATCATCGGAATAAATCATATCCGGCACATTATCATTGACCTCAATATTGAAATAAAGATCACGTAATGCTGCACCTTCTTTGAAGTAACGTTCCATTTGTTCAGGAATCGCTTGTGTACTAACCGGATCAATCTCGATATGCATTTTGCCTGCTTCTACTTTGGATAGATCTAGAATATCGTTGATTAGATTGAGTAAGTCTTTACCGGAATGATGAATAATAGAAGCATATTCTTGCTCTTTTTCTGTCAACGTATTGGCACTATTTTCAGATAGAATTTGTGAAAGAATCAACATACTATTGAGCGGTGTACGTAATTCATGAGACATATTTGCCAAAAATTCTGATTTGTAACGTGAACTGACTTGTAGCTGTTGAGCATATTTATCAAGTTCAATCGCTGTACTTTCAGCCGCCATCTTGCCTTGTTCCAGACGTTCGTTCAGCATTTGCAATTCTTCTGTCTGCATATGCAGTTCATCAGCTTGTGTCTGAAGTTCTTCCGATTGAACTTGTAATTCCTCGGATTGAACTTGCAACTCATAATTCATATTTTGAGAATCATGATACATTTGCTCAATCTTTTTACGAATCAATAACGAGTTCATCGTAACCGCAAAAATATTTAATAAATGCTCAAACAAATCCGATTGTTCTATTGTCATCGGTTCGATAAAAGCAATTTCAACAACAGCTAATACTTTACCTTCAAACATAATCGGAGCCGCTACTAATGCTTTGGCTTCTGCACTACCTAATCCTGAAGTGATCTGCACATAACCTTTAGGAAGCGGGCTGTACGTTAACATTCTTTTTTCTACAATACATTGTCCAGCTAATCCTTCGCCTTCAGTAATATAAGCTGCCCCTAATTCAATATCTTTGGTATGAGCGGCAAAAGAAGCCGATTTGAGCCAGCCGTCTTCTTCATTTTCGCTATCATAATAGACAACACCATATGAAGCGTCGAACCATTTATTCATTTTAGTTAATAAGGCAGAAGATAGCGATTCAATACGATCCGCTTCTTGAAAACGAGTCGAGGCAATCGCGATCTGGTCTTTGATCCAATTCTCATGCTGTACATGATCTAACAATTGGTTAGTTGCTGTACCTAACTCTGCAATCTCATCGCGCGTACGAATAACGATCCGTTTGTTCAGATCGCCACCTTCTCCAATATCATGAATCGTATCGGTTACATCACGCAATGTTCTTACAATTTGACGCGCAATCACCCATGCTGTAATCAAAGAGACAATCGCTACTACAATCCATAATGCAACCATAGCTATAAATAGACGCTCATTACTAGCGGCAATACTTTCAATACGTGCATCAGTTAATGCTTTTTCAGTCACACGAAAAGCTTCAAGTTCACTACGCAAACGATCAATCTGTTCTTTACCAGGATCGACTTTGAAAAATTGTGTAATCCCTGCTTCATTGTTATTACGTCGCATAGAGATAACCGGATCGCCTGCATCTTGAATCCATTTGTCTATGCCTGTCTTGATCGTACCCAAATTGCTACGTTGCAATTCGTTATCTTCAACCAGAGTTACTAATTTGTTATAATCCGCTTCCCATTGCAGAACTCCGTTGTTATAAGGAACCAGATAACTATCATCGCCAGTCAAAGCAAACCCGCGCTGCCCTGTTTCCATATCAAGCACATGCTTTTCGATCAGATTGGTTAGATTATGAACTTCCAGATCATGATCGTTAATATATCTATTTTCTTGTTCTAATTGATTCACACGTCCAGACATCATCAGTAACACAACGCCTACGCATAAAATAATGACCACATACCCAGAAATAATTTTGGTGCGAATACTCCAATTTGCACGCTTGGGCAATCATAAAACCTCCAATACCTACTCCATATTCCGTAATTTCATCGGTACTTGCTTCATTATTTTACTGCAAACTTTAATGAAAAGGAATCTATTTCTTGCATATGCAATTATTTTTTATTATTTGCTTTCATAATTAGATCAAAGAGCGCACATTCATTTTGGAACGATACTCCTGCGGGGTAATTCCTTCTAGTTCTCGGAACACTTTTGAAAAGTGACGACTGCTCTCAAATCCTACCTGTTGACTGATTTCGTTTAATCGGTAAGAGCTTTCGGTTAGCAATAATTTAGCTTTGGCAATACGTACTTTTTTGAGATAGATAACAAAGCTCTCACCTGTATATGCTTTGAAAGCTTCACTAAAATAAGAGTAATTGAGTGAGACATGATTGCTTACGATTGCCATATTTAACGGACGATCATAATGAGCATGAATAAATTGCACCGCTTCTTTGAGATGTTGAGGCTCAGTATGAATAATGCGCAATTGCCGGATATAATCATCAAGACAGATCAGTACATTTTCTAGATCACGGAAATAGTCTTGAAAATAACGGTAATGATTCAGATTGCCTACACGCCGATACAGACGTAATACTTCTACCGAAGCTTCGCCATAATGTCTAAAAATCTCATCCAACACCTGTTCATTGATACACTGAGCCACTTGCTCAATATAAGCGATTGGCAGATAGATCAATTCATGAATTCTAAAAATCTGATACAATCGCTGCTCAATCTCTGGATCACGATCACTTCCGAGTGTATTGCCTAGCAAGCGAATCTCTTCTTCTGGAATACTCCATGTTGTATAGATCTGCTCTACAACACGATAATGGATAAGATGAATACCAGGATGAAGAAATCCATAATGAAGTGCCTGACAAGCTTCTTGATAATGCTCAGCAATACTTTGCAACTGACTGCCTTGTTCGCTAACCCCGATAAGAAGTCCTTCTACTTCTCGCTGTGCTGCTATCTCTGCTAGTTGTTCTAAATGATGTAATTCAGTCGCAGGTATAATCCAGACCAGCCGATCTTCTTTGTCATACAATTGTGCAGTACACTGAATATTCATCCCTGCACATAATCGCTTCATTAAGACGGTAAGCTCCTGCTGATCGATCAAGATGCCTTCTTTATTTTTGTACTGAAATACACCGATCACATAATGTTCTGGCAACTGTAGACCGTCTATTTGTTCCGATAATGCAGTGAGTTCTAATGGATCTGCATACAATAGACTTTGTAATTGTTCTTGATCTTTTTGCAACCGATATTGTTCGACTTCAGCAAGACTACGAGAAACATGATCACGCTTTTGCAATTCTTCTTCTAACCGACGCAAAGCATCAAATAAATCTTCACGTCGAATCGGCTTGAGCAAGTATTCGCTCACCTGATAACGAATAGCTGCTTTGGCATATTCAAAATCATCATATCCACTTAATACGATGACATAGGGTTGGACAGCTAACGTCTTGAGACCACGCATCTGTTCTAAAAACTGCACACCATCCATTACAGGCATCCGTATATCAGTAATCACAATATCAATAGCAGTATTTATCATCTGATCTAAAGCTTCTTGTCCATGACGTGCATGTATATATTGATAATGCGCAGGAAACTCCCGCTCGATCATCACTTGTAATCCTTGTCTGATATTACGTTCATCATCTACGATCATTATTTGAGTCATCTGATCATTCTCCTCCTGTGAGCAGTACTTTCGGAAAGCGTAAAGTTACAATCGTTCCTTCTCCCAAAGCACTGGTAATATGTAGCCCGTAATCTTCTCCATAAAATAAAGCAAGTCGTCTCTGTACATTGCGCATACCTATTCCACCTTTACGTGACTGCTGTTCTTCAGACGCATGTGCAGGATAGCTATTGTTTATATGAGAATGATGAGGTTCGTCTGGCATATGAATCCATTGTTGTAACGCTTCTAATTGCGCCTGACTCATTCCACTACCGTTGTCTTGAACCGTTACAGTAATCACTCGATCCGGTTCGGCAACAACCTGAATCATTAAGCATCGTTCTATATATTCATCTTCATTCCAAGCGTGTTTAAATGCATTTTCAACTAATGGTTGTAAAGACATTTTTAGGATTTCTAGCTCTAGCAATAACGCTGGAATATCAATATGAAGTTGAACCGGCTCTTCAAAACGGATATTCATAACATCGATATAATTATGAATATGACGTATTTCTTCGCTCAATTTCACATATTCACCCGACCATTTGAAGTTATAACGCATCATTCCACCAAGTGAAGTTAACGCATCCGAGATGTGGCGCTGATCTTCGATCTCGGCTAACATTTTGATATTTTCAAGCGTATTATAGAGAAAATGAGCATCAATCTGGCTATATAACGTACGCAGTTCAGCTTCTTTCATCAAAGCTTGCTTGCTGACAGCTTGGGCTATTAATTCATTAATCGTGAGTGTCATCCGATTAAAATGATATGCCAGTTCTCCAATCTCTCCTCCTCCATCCACTTTGACCCCATGATGAAGTTCACCACGACGTACTTTTTTCATAGCGGCTGTTAATCGGCGTAGATTTTTAAGAATAATCGTATTTGCGAGATACGTAATAAGAGATACCAACAAAATAAATCCGATATTCAACAGCACAATACCATTACGAGCACGCTTCGTATCTTGTAGTACTTTTTCTAATGAAACGATATGAACCAACTGCGCCCCTAATCGATCGATCCGGGTAGATGTCGCTAAATAAGCATTGCCTTGATCGGTATACCGAATTGAAGACATGTTTTCGTCTGTTGTGTAGTTGTCTACCGACTGGTGTTCTACTTGATATGATGGGTTCTTGGCTTGTACTTGATTCTCTTTCAACCATTGTTGTAAAGGAGCGGTATACTTCTTATCCTGAGGAGAAGAAGGGATATATCCACCGCCTGCATCTAACAGCAACATTTGCGATTCATCTTCCTGTAAAGTTCCATACGTACGTGGAGCAAAATTGGATAACAACATATCGACCTGTACAATACCGGCATGATGTCCTTTAGGTAACTGAATTTCGCGTAACAATGATATTTTCGGTGGATCAAGTTCAGGCACTCTGGTACGGTCAGAAGGTCGTGATAAATCTTGCTGTTGCACATACCATCCTTCAAGATCACCTAACATACGCGCAAGCTTGTACCATGGCTGATCCTGTACTCGCTTTTCCTGAAAAAAAATCGGCCAAATCTCATAAGTGTATTCACTAGCACTATATAAACGAAGATGTAAAATAGTCGGGTTATTAATCTCAATTTGTGCCAGATTGGTATAAAAACTGTTGTTAAACTCTATTAAATCTGACGTAGGTGCACTTTCATTGCCAGCAAGATATTGAATCACTTCTTTGTCTGATAAAGCTAGCTGGGCTGCACGTTCCATCGTTTCAATCTGTGTTAACAAAACCTGTTTCTCATTTTGCAACGCATCTATACTTTTAAGCCGTGTATCTTCAATATACGTTTCATTGACCTGATTATAAAAATATAATGATACTGCTGTAGTCGGTAACAAAATCACAATAATATAGGTGCCGATCAATCGACTTTGTAAAGAAAGAGTGTTCAGCCAATGCAGAAAAGGCTGTATAATTTGACGAAACGTAATCTATTCCTCCCTATCCAACAACTACAATGATGATCACAACTTATAAATGTAAGCGGTTAAACTATGTATTCTATTGTAACTCAATTAACTGGAAAATTGTGTACAAAAAGGGACTTTTACAGAATAGGCTTCTGCTCAAGTCCCTTTTTATACTATTGTATGCAATTTGGATCGCTATCTGCTCTTTTATTGTGCTTCTAGTTTGGCTTTATTTTTCTCATATTCTGTTTGTTGATAAGCTTGTACTTTGGCTAATCCATCTGCTTCACGTTTACTCAAGTATTCGTTAAAGATCTGATCAAACTCACTATCAGAAGAAGCTAACAACAATTTAGGTAATGTCTTACCCCATAGTTGTGAGATTTTGGTATTGATAATTCCTTCTGGTGAATTGCCTGTTGGATTCAATTGATCAAATTCAGACGCACTAACTGTTTTGCCTTTCGTCCATTCTTCCATTTGTTTGAATGGTTCTACACTCTCTGGTTTCCATTGATCGGTGATATTCGTGTTCATTTGCATCCAGTATTTATGAGAAGCACCATACTTGGTATCAAATTCTGAACGATCACTGTTCAGTGATTTCAATACTTCAGGTTTAAATTGATCTTTGCCATCTACAGTATCATATGTGACTCCTTTTTCACCTAAATAGAAGTCTTTTTGTCCTTCTTCACTAATCATATATTCAAGGAAACGGATCGCACGTGCTTTGTCTTTGACATTTTTAGAAATTAAGGTTACTGTCCATCCTGAGATGACCGGCCCTGATAAGATAGGTTGATCTAATTTGGAATCAGACGGGCCATCAACTGCGATATAGACTGAATTAGGATCTTTAGCATAAAGTGCATTTTGTTGTGTATTAAAGTCACTACGTTGATACAACATTGCAAAGTAACGTCCTTGTGCTATTTTTTCTTCCATTTGCGAGCGTTTGTCGATAAAGATATCTTTGGATAATAATCCATTTTGATTTGCTTGACGGAACGTTTTGAGCCAGCGCAGGTATTCTGGATCGGTTGTACGATCATACAGCTTGCCGTCTTTTTCCATCGGGATTGCTAAGAAATTCTGCAAATATCCTTCTAATGAATAGTTCCCGTTTTCCGTAAATTCGTGTAATCCTAGTGGAATTAGTGGCTGTCCATTCACTTCAGGGAATTTCTCTTTTGCCATATTGAGCGCTTTCAAAAATCCTTCCGGTGTACGCATATCTGGTTTACCTAGTGCTTCATACATATCTTTGCGTACAACAAACACCTGATTGGACAAATAATTTTTGCCGTATTTTGCAAAATCCGCAGGAGAAGAAGACGCATTCGGATATCCATATACATTACCATCTGGCTGAGTGTACCATGCTAATTTGGCTGGATCGGTTACTTTGTAGAAATAAGGATCATACTGGTCTGCTAATTCATTCAGTGGCAAAACCAACTTACCTTCGATCATTTTTTTGACTGCATCTTCACCCCATGCGAGTGTGATAAAGTCAGGCAATTTACCAGAAGCAATCATTGTATTTAGTTTTTCATTTTCATTACCAGCAGGCACAATAAAGTTTAAGCTAACCCCTGTTTTCTTTGTTACATATTGGCTTGTTGGATCAGTGCCCCAATCACTTCCAGTGTACCAGGAGAAGTTCATATACCAGTCAAATGTAATCGGTGATGTATCTACTTTCCAACCCGGTTCATTGGCTGAAGCCGCTTTGACCGGTGTATTATTTTGTTCAGATGCACTTTTACTTCCTCCACCAAAGTAAGAACAAGCTGTAGTGAACATCATCAAGCTAGCTAGCGTTAGCATCAATGCAGGTTTGTGCCATTTGCGATGATTTATATTTCGTTTCATCAGATCAATACCCCTTTTCTATTTGTAATCATTGGTTATTCATATCAGGTGAACAAGCTGTTACCGCTTTGACTAGCAAACGAATCAGACTTAGCCTTTAATCGAACCAATCATCATGCCTTTCACAAAGTATTTTTGTAAAAATGGATAAACGAATACGATTGGCATCGTTGTAACGACCATTGTAGCCAATTTGATCGACTGCGATGTCACTGAACGTGTAATTCCTCCCGGTACCGCAGAAAGCATCTGGTTAGAGCTAGATTCAGCAACAACACGGTAAAGGTACGTCTGGATCGGTTGTAGACTGGTATCATTCATATAGATCATACCTGTAAAATAATCATTCCACTGGAACACTCCATGAAAGAGAGCAATCGTGGCGATAACAGGCATAGACACTGGCAATACAACCCGTAGGAAAATCGACCAATCATTCGCACCATCAATCCGCGCGGCTTCTTCTAGTCCTTCCGGTATTTCACGGAAAAAGGTCATAAAGATAATAAGATCGAAAAAGCTAAACATCGCTGGAATAATATATACCAAAAAGTTATCTAACAACTGTAAATCCTTCATCAACAAAAAGGTAGGAATCAATCCGCCACTGAAAAATAAAGTGATCGTTCCGATCCAGATATAGACTTTGCCTCCGATCAACCCTTTTCGAGACAAGGCGTAAGCTACCATTGCTGTAAAAAATACATGTATGACTGTACCAATCAACGTCTTAGCTACAGTAATCCACATCGCTTGCATAATACCCGGGCTCTGGAATACCGCTTTGAAGCTTTCCAGACTAAATATTCGTGGCCACCAATAAATCCCACCACGCATCGCATCGGTTCCTTCATTCAGTGCATTCACAAGCACATACCAGATCGGATACAGCGTAATAAAACAAATCAAGATCATCAATACTGTATTCAATGTATCAAAAATCGCTTCACCACGCGTCTTACGATCTGCCTTCATACTAATCATCGTCATTCTCCTTTACCATTAGAGTGAGGGGTCTTTCAGGCGCACTTTCTTTTAAAGCATTTTCAGATTAAAGATTAAGAGATTTAAAGATGAATTGCTTTATTTAAGTACAGTGATCTAAGTACAGAGAATTAAACGCAAAAATTTAAAAGCAATAGATCAAATTCGGTAAGTCAAGAGATTATGCTTCGTGCAAGAGCTTGGTTGGGGAGTTAGCAGCTTAAAAACTCATAGCTAAATCATTGAAGCAGTAAAGTCTTTCAACTAACTAATCTTTCCTGCCCCTCCCCCACCCAGGGTAGCTTTAGCGGCGAGAATAGAGTGTTCTGAAAGAGCGAAGCGCTCGCCTTTAAGGATTAATATTTACTGCTAAAAGCAGTGATCAAAATATTCATCCTTAACAGCGACGACAAGAACATTCTATTCTCAAAGCGGCTAACGCTCACCCCCCACCCCCTTTTAAAAGAGTGAAGTGTTGTTTAGCTTCTTCGTCACCTGATTAGCAATGACCAGTAAAATCAAAGCGATAATCGATTTGATAAGACCGATAGCTGTTGAGTACGAGAAGCGTCCGGATAATAGACCCGTTTGATAAACATAGATATCGATAACGTTACTAGCACTCTCGTTGAGCGAGTTCCGTAAAACGAGAATTTGGTCAAAGTTAGAGTTCAGTACACCGCTGACTGCTAGAATAAATAGAATCGCAATCGTGGCTTGGATACCGGGCAACGTAATGTACCACATTTTTTGAAAACGTCCTGCGCCATCGATCGTAGCCGCTTCATACATTTCTGGAGATACACCTGCCATCGCAGCCAGATAGATAATCGCTGACCACCCGAGTTCTTTCCAAATATCAGATGTGATCACAATCGTCCAGAAGTATTGCGGTTCCGCTAAGTAAGAGATGGGTTCTTTGATCAAATGCAGTGCCATTAAGACATTGTTGATAATCCCGACATCGGCTAACCATGTCGTCAAAATACCACCAAGAATAACCCATGATAGAAAATGCGGTAAGTAAGAGATCGTTTGAACTGCTTTTTTGAAACGTACTGACCGTAATTCATTTAGAAAAAGAGCGAAAATAATCGGTAGTGGAAATCCGATAAATAGCTTGATTAAGCTGATTCCTAGCGTATTACGGATCACATCAGGTAGATTTTCATCATCCATAAATGCTTTAAAGTGCTCCCATCCGACCCACGGTGCCTCGGCAATACTTTCAACAATATTAAATTCTTTGAACGCAATAATAATGCCGTACATAGGAATATAGTTAAAAATCAACATCCAGACGACACCAAGCAATGCCATCACCTGCAAATGTCGCTGAGTATACAGTCGGCGGAACCAGCGTTTGGTAGGTGAAGTGGTAACTTTATCTTTTGTTTTTCTTGTGGTTTTGGATTCTCTTTTGATATCTGTATCCATAAATAAATCCTCCTTTACGTTCTCTATCGATGTCTGTGTCGCTGTAGTCTCCTATCCTCCGTTTATGGAATCAATGTTATCCATCTTCTTTCTTTTTATGTAAGCGATTACATTTAATGAATTAATTATAGCGTGCTGATGTTAGATCGGTAATGCTTCATATTTCGTATCATGTGTACCATTTTTCGGGTGAACACAACTAAAAACCGCCAGAACGTATTGTCCTGACGGTTTGGGATAATTATTTTGTTAGAATGAATGATTTTAATTCGGTATCGTAACCATCTGATTTACATGCTACGTTTACGTTATCGCAGAACTTTTTTTATACAGATGATGTACCTTTGTTTTTGTTATAAATATCAAATGCTACCGCAAGTAGTAATACCAGACCTTTGATGCCTTGTTGCCAGTCGATACCTAGTCCTACAAGAGACATACCGTTATTCAGTACACCCATAACCAGACCACCGATAATCGCTCCGAATACTGTTCCGATACCACCTGAAGCGGAAGCACCACCGATAAAACAAGCTGCAATCGCATCTAGCTCAAAGTTGGTTCCTGCTCTTGGTGTAGCTGCATTTAGACGAGCTGCGAAGATCAACCCTGATACAGCAGCCAATACGCCCATATTCACAAATACCCAGAATGTTACTTTTTTCGTTTTAACACCGGATAATCCCGCTGCTTTTTCATTACCACCGATCGCATATACATGACGACCCATCACTGTTTTGTTCATCACAAAAGAGTAGATAATAATAAGCAAGAATAACAGTACTAGAATAGTTGGAATCCCTGCATAACTAGCCAGTACAATAGTGAAAGCATTGATAACAGCAACTACCAGAATCATTTTCACAAGGAAGATCGCTTGTGATCCCGTATCAAAGTTATATTTGCGTTGTGCTGAACGATTACGCAGTTCAGTTACAATGTAAAGAATCGATAAGGCAATTCCGGCAAGCACAGCTACAATATTCGTAGCCATATTCGAAAAGTCAGGGATAAAGCCTGAACTGATCTTCTGGAAACCATTCGGGAATGGCGAAATGGACTGCCCTTCCAACACGATCATCGTTAATCCACGGAATAATAACATCCCGGCAAGGGTTACGATAAAGGCGGGTATTCGTACATAAGCAACCCAGAATCCTTGCCATGCACCGATCAATCCACCGATTACAATCGATAACACAACCGCTAAGATTGGGTTCATTTGCCATTGCACCATAAAGATTGCCGATACCGCACCAACAAACGCTGCGATAGAACCAACCGACAGATCAATATGCCCGGTGATAATAACAAGTACCATTCCGATCGCAAGTACCAGTATGTAACTATTTTGCAAAATCAGGTTGGTAATATTGATCGGTTTGAGTAGCAAACCTCCTGTTAAAACTTCAAATAGTAACATAATAAATAGTAATGCGATAATCATGCCGTACTGACGAATATTTCCTTTAAACATTTTGCCAAGTGTCGATTCTTTTTTTGCCTCTGGCTTGGTTAATGTAGACATACGTTATGCTAACCCCTTTCGTTTTTTAAATAGATTGAATGTAACGTTTTCGTGCAGAACAATTGCATTAAGAAGAACTGCGTGTCATATAGGTCATTAGTTTTTCCTGAGTCGCTTCTTCACGGCTCACTTCACCGGTAATCCGCCCTGCATTCATCACATAAATACGATCACAGATCCCTAGAATTTCTGGTAATTCTGATGAAATGACAAGAACCGTTTTGCCTTCGTCTGCAAGGCGATTAATAATCGTATAAATTTCGTATTTGGCGCCTACATCAATACCGCGTGTAGGTTCATCCAGAATTAGAATATCTGGACCGGAAAAGATCCATTTTCCCAGTACGACTTTCTGCTGATTCCCACCGCTAAGATTGCCTGTTTTCTGCAAAATATTTGGTGTTTTGATTTTCATTTGTTTACGCATATCTTCAGCAACCATCACTTCTTCTTGCTCATTGACGACGGTATTTTTGGTGATTTTGCCAAGTCCGGTTAATGAAATATTGCGCTTAATATCATCCATTAGAATCAGACCGTAGTTTTTGCGATCTTCAGTCACATAAGCAAATCCATTATCGATAGCCTGGGTAACGGTATTATTGGTGATCGGCTTACCGTTTTTGATCAATGTACCATTTATTTTTTTGCCATACGATTTGCCGAAAATACTCATGACCAGCTCGGTACGACCGGAGCCCATCAATCCAGCAATTCCTACAATCTCACCACGACGTAGATTCAAGTTAGCATTGTGAATCATCTGGCGGTCTGCATGTTGCTCATGGAATACATTCCAATCTTTGACCTCAAGTACCACTTCGCCGATCTTCGGTTCACGCTGTGGATAACGATGAGTCAGATCACGTCCTACCATTCCGCTAATGATCCGGTCTTCGGTAATCTCGTCTTTGTGCATATCCAGCGTCTCAATCGTTTGGCCATCTCGCAAAATAGTTACTGAATCCGCGACTTTGGAGATTTCATTTAACTTGTGAGAGATTAGAATACAGGAGATACCTTGACGTTTAAATTCAAGCATCAGTTGGAGCAAATTCTCGCTATCATTTTCATTCAAAGCTGCTGTCGGTTCATCCAAAATCAGCAATTTTACTTCTTTGGATAGTGCTTTGGCGATCTCTACCAATTGCTGTTTACCGACTCCGATATTGGTAATTAGCGTATTCGGTGATTCGTTCAAACCTACTTTGGTCAGCAATTCTTGCGTCCGTTGAAGCGTCTCATTCCAATCGATAATGCCACCTTTTTTACGTTCATTACCGAGAAAAATATTTTCAGCAATCGATAGGTAAGGAATCAAAGCTAGTTCTTGATGGATAATAACGATGCCTAGTTCTTCACTTTGCTTAATATCGCGAAATTCACAGGTTTTACCTTGAAAAATAATATCGCCTTCGTAGGTTCCATATCCGTAGACACCACTGAGTACTTTCATGAGCGTGGATTTGCCAGCGCCATTTTCGCCACACAGTGCATGGATTTCACCTTGTTTGACTTGCAAGTTTACATTTTCCAATGCTTTCACACCGGGGAATGTTTTGGTGATATTTTTCATTTCTAAAATGATGTTGTTGGACATGGTGGTGCTCCTTTCATAGTGGTGGGAGTGAAAAAAACACTCTTGAGTTGGTGGTGATGGCGTACGGTGATGGGAGACGCTACGGGAGGGGAATCTTCTTGCAGTCGCGGTAAGGATGGGATCCTTACAAGGCGACTTTCAGAATGATTCCTCTCCCTTCGCTCCGTTGGCACGTACGCTTTCCTTTTAAAAGATGGGAAAGATTTAGGGATTAGAGATTAATAATTAAAGATTTAGAGATTAAGGGCATGTTTTGTCCACTTGTTGGGTGAGGTTGGCAGTTTTTTTAAGGGTAGAGCATTAGTTTGTTTTGAGATTAGAGACTGATGAATTGGATTAAAGCATGTACTTGGTATACAAGTTTCGCTCCGGCATGTTTGTTATTTAAAAAACGTAATTTGTTTAAGGACTAGAATTCTGCGAAGTGAGATATGAATTAGTTCCCTTTCACTTCTGCTTCGGTATAGTATCCGCTGTCGATAATGATTTTTTGGACGTTGGATTTGTCTACTGAGATTGGGTCTAGCAGGTATGCTGGCACGACCATAATATTATTGTTGTATGATTTGGTATCGTTGACTTCGGCTTTTTTGCCTTGCAAGATGCTGTCTACCATATCTGCTGTTTTTTCAGCAAGTTGGCGTGTATCTTTGAAAATCGTTTGTGTTTGTTCGCCAGCAACGATCGATTTGATCGATGCTAATTCACCATCTTGTCCGGTGATTACAGGTAACGGTTTCTCTGCTGATCCGTAACCTACACCTTTTAGTGATGAAATAATACCGATACTGATACCATCATAAGGCGAAAGAACAGCATCCAGATTGGCATCGGCGTAATAAGCGCTGACTAGATTATCCATACGAGATTGGGCTAAAGCGCCATCCCAGCGTAGGGTTGAAATCTGTGCCATCGTTTTCTGATTACTACGAACGACTAACTTGCCTGAATCGATGTACGGTTGCAGGATAGACATAGCTCCATTGAAAAAGAAGTACGCATTATTATCATCCGGTGAACCGCCAAAAAGCTCGATATTGAAAGGGCCTTTGCCTTTTTTCAGTCCTAACTTATCTTCAATGTACGATGCTTGTAGCACCCCGACTTTGAAATTATCAAAAGTCGCGTAGTAACTTAAGTATCCTGTATTCATAATCAGGCGATCATACGCGATAACTTGAATACCCTGTGCATGTGCTTTGCTAATGACATCGGTTAACGTATTACCATCTACCGAAGCGATAACGATCACATCGACTTGCTTGGTGATCATATTTTCAATCTGAGAAATCTGATTCTCGACTACATCTTCTGCATATTGCAGATCGGTTTTGTATCCTTTAGATTGGAAAAGCTTCACCATGTTGCTACCATCTGCCACCCAGCGTGCCGATGACTTGGTCGGCATCGAGATGCCGATATATCCCTTTTCCTTACTTCCTGCACTGCTCTCCGCAAGATTACAGGCAGATAAGGTAAACATCATGAGGATGATCAAGGTTAATAACGATCCTCTTTTCATCAGTTATTCTCCTTTCGAGTAGGTGTTCAGTGAACGTCTTTTATTTTGGTAACGCTTTCTTTTATGTATAATAACATGGTAAAGATTGGGAGTCTTTTTGATAAACCGACCTTTTTTATAAAAATCGGACATAATTATTAGTTGGGGGGAAATGAGGTAGTTTGCTACGGGGAGCGAATCTTCTTGCAGTCGCAGTAAGGATGGGATCCTTACAAGGCGACTTTCAGAATGATTCTCTCCCCTTCGCTTGATGCACCTGCATTTCATGGGGTGGGGTGAGCAGGGAAAGATTTATGATTTTAAAAGCTTTTGTAGTTTGATTGATCAATGGGTATTCAACAAGAAGAGCAACTCTGATTTTATTTATCAGGGTTGCTCTTTTGAAAGCTTTATAGGTTGTGATTGGGGGGGCTTTAGATAGTTATTGTGGTTGCTTCTCTCCTCTTACCTTCTCAATCAACTCCAAATACTGCCGATCGCCAAGTCCGTAGCGTTGGAATAATTTCAGCATATTGTGCATGATCTCTTCTTTGCTTTCTTTGGGATGACTCAAAATGTAGCGGGTTAGTTCATTATCGTCTTGGTGCAGGTCTAGGTACAATGAAATGCCTTGGTACATCACAGGCATCAACTGAACGTCTGGCATTTTCTTGTCTAACAATACTTCACGATACACTGACGTATATCCGCCTAATGGTATCTCCGTTTGTTGTACATCGTAAGTCTGCTCCTGTACGGCATTGAAATAGACAATGCCAGCGTAACCGGATTGCTCCAGATAAGCGAGTATGGTCAACAGATTGATCTGGCAGAACATATCTTCTCCGAACCAGAGAACGATACAGCGATAGTCTTTGGTTAATAATGGAGTCAATGGTTCAACTACAATCTGCTCATATCCTGCTAATGAGCTATGGTGTCCGTCTGCACGAATTTGGTTGAAGGCGTGGCTGAAAATATCGGCGGTTGACTCATGTACACACATTGCTTCGTTAAAAGGTACATATTCACTTTTGCCCATTAATTCTTGTGTACGAAATTGTTCAAACATCACTTGCCCGTTCAATACATTAAGAATATCTTGATCGGTAAAAGCGGTTAATTGATTTTGTAATTCGGTAATGACTAATTTTTGAGAAATGTCTATCATCGTGATATCCTCTCCTTGTTCGATATTGAGTTTGAAATACGATTGCCACGGCTTCTGTTGCTTGCGAAAGGTCATGGGGGTTACACCAAATACATCTTTGAACGCTCTAGCAAATGCTTCTTGAGAAGAATAACCATGTTCGATCGCGATATCGAGTATGCGCTCTTGGCTGTTTATCAGAGAAATCGATGCTACGTATAATCTCCGAAGGGTACGATAACTTTTAATACTCACTCCTGTGTGATGGCGGAATTTGAATGAACAATAATACGGGGAATAGCCCATTTTCTCGCTCAACCGAAGCAATGAAAAATCTTCAAATAGATGGGCTTCAATCCAATCGATCATCTCTTGAATCCAATCGTTCATGATCACTTCTCCTTTCTGATCTTATTATGTAAGAAGATAAAGATTATTTTTTGATACTGGTTGTGTTCTATGTTTTTGCTTAATGGTGGGATATACTACTTTTTTTCTGCACTTTTGTATCTATCCAGTCAAAGTAAAACCTACAGCATCCTTATACTGTAGGCTAAATGATTCTATAAATTAACGTTAAAATAAATTCATACTCAAATACCGCTCTCCATTATCCGGAGCAATACATAATACTTTATGACCTGCACCGAGACGCTTCGCTTCTTGTAGTGCTGTCCATACCGTTGCTGCTGAAGAAGGACCGACCAGAATTCCTTCATATCTCGCCAGATCACGCATCGTCTGAATCGCATCTTCGTCAGACACCTGTACAATTTGATCATAAATAGACGTATTCAAAATCGCCGGTACAAATCCCGGACTGGTGCCGACAAGCTTATGCGGCCCTGGCTGTCCACCAGACAATACAGGCGATCCTTGCGGTTCGACAACCAGAATACGGACATCCGGCAAATGCTGTCTTAATGTCTCGCCTGTGCCTGTGATCGTACCTCCTGTTCCTGCGGAAGCTACAAATGTATCTAATTGATATTCCATCTGCTCCAAAATTTCAATAGCTGTTGTATTACGGTGAGCATCTGCATTAGCTGGATTATCAAATTGTCTTGGCATATAACTGTTTGGAATTTCAGTCAGCAATTGTTCTGCTTTGCGAATTGCGCCTGGCATTTTCTCGGAAGCAGGTGTTAATACTACTTTGGCTCCATATGCTTGCAATATCTGGATGCGCTCGCGTGACATATTGTCCGGCATAATCATAATCGCTTTGTATCCTTTTGCCGCTGCGTTCATCGCTAGCCCTATTCCTGTGTTGCCACTGGTAGGTTCGATAATGGTACTACCTGCTTGCAGTAGCCCCTCTTGCTCTGCACGTACAATCAGGTTTAGTGCCGCTCGATCTTTGACACTACCACTCGGGTTAAAATATTCTAACTTCACATAGACAGCCGCATCTTCTGTATCAGGTAAATGATGCAAACGTACAACAGGTGTATCTCCGACTAATTCGGATATATTTTGAACAACTTTTAAATTCATAGGGGTGCCTCTCCTTATTCAGAATCTTTGCCAATTGTTGATAGATCTACTTGTTCTTCTAATTGAGTGTAATGGTTTACTTTGTCAGCAATTTTGTTCAAATGCTGTTGTTGATCAATCTTTGACTGCATCAATTGATAATGACTTTGCAATAATTGTTTTCGTAATGCAACGGTATGATCTCCTTGACTGCGCAGATCAGCAAATGCCTTCATGTCTTGTATCGACATTCCTGTTTCTCTCAAACGCATTAAGAAATCTAACCATAATATATCTGTGTCTGTATATTGTCGATAACCTTTAGAATCTCTTTGAATATCGTGTATCAGATGAATCTTTTCATAATAGCGTAGTGTATGTGCAGATAATCCTGTAATTTCGGTAATTTGTTGAATCGAATATAATTTGTCCATATCTCTATTATACTACGATCTCCAAAAAAAGATTTGCATTAGAGCGCGCTCTAACGTTTACGATTGCTCTTGTACTTCATAATCATGAATATAAAGGAGCTGTCTATATGTCTAATGATCGTTATACTCAAGGTTGGAACAAGCTGGTGGAAGTGGATGGCGAAGCAGGGCAACGGGTGATCGATTCTTTGGCTTCGATCGCACCTGATCTTGGAAAATACATTATTGAATTTGCTTTTGGTGATATTTATTCTCGGGATACTCTTACATTGCAACAACGCGAACTGATCACTATTTCTTCACTGATTACTCAAGGTGATTGTGCTGCGCAGTTAACTGTTCATCTGAACGCTAGTCTAAATGTAGGGATTACACCTACCGAAATTGTAGAAACGATTATTCATTGCTCCCCTTATATTGGATTTCCACGGGTATTAAATGCAATGAATATAGCTAAAGACGTATTTGCACAACGAGGTATTGAACAGCTATAACTGTTTTGCTTGTTATCTATACCACTATTAGCAATAATCGCAAAAGCCCACACCTCTACAATAGTATAGAAGGTGTGGGCTTTTGCGATTGAGATATTATCTTGAGCTGTGTTGTCTGGTTATTTGAAGTATAGTGCGATCATCTTAATGACCTATTCTATACTTAATTTAGCGGTTCTTTTTTCGCTTTTTCGCGGTCTATTCCTTTTTCTTTTAGCGCTGGTTTTAATTCATCTTTTTCCAGCTTCCATAAAGGGACACCTGTCCGATACGCTGCTCTTGCATTCAAATGTCCGGCTACCGGAGCAGTAATAAATACAAATAAGATTCCCAGTAAAATACGTGCACTTGGATAATGATCATATACCCAGAAAAATAAAAAAGCACTGGATAATACACATAACACACCTAACGTTGCACTTTTGGTAGCGGCATGAGAGCGCAAGTACACATCAGGGAAGCGAATAATACCGAATGCACTCAGTACGCTCAATAGTGCTCCAAGCAACACTAGAATCGATATTACGGGTTCACCGATCCACTGGATCATCTCGATCATCTCTGTCTTCGTCTTCATGTTCGATGACCACCCCTCTTTCGATATACTTGGCAAAAGCAACCGTTCCTAGAAATGCTAAAATCCCTACTAACAGCATAACTTCTAAATACGCTTGTGTATCTAACATCATCGATAATACAGCAATAATCGCAATCAGATTGACACCGATCGTATCCAATGCTGTAATTCGATCTGCCATAGAAGGGCCTTTTAATACCCTGAACATACAACCCATCACAGCAAGCGATAACAAAATCAAAGCAATCAATAAAGAGACTTGTAACATTATCGGGTCACCTCCTTGATTGCTTGTTCAAAGGTTCCACGAATATGCGCAGACAACTCTTCAGCATCTTGAATATCCATAGCATGAATATATACCAGATGCTGATCACGCGAAATCTCAATCAGAATCGTACCCGGCGTTAAAGTAACCAATGTAGATAATAATGTCAGTTCCCAATCTGAAGTGAGTTCAGTCTGATACGTCAGAATCCCTGGTTTGAACTTAAGGCGTGGGCTGATAATATGTTTGAGCACAACAGCACTCGATACAATCAATTCTTTGATAAACAATACCAATAACTTAATAACCGCCCATATTTTGATCCCATAAAATTCTCTTGGGAAAAAGCGACGCATAATATAAATTAGCAATAACCCGATCAGATAACCAATCACAAAGTTGAGTGTATCCCAAGTCGTATGCAAGGACATCCAGATCAAAGCTATCAACAGATTAAGAATAATTTGAAAAGCCATAGCTTCACCTACTCCTTCAATACGGCTTGGATATACAATGTCGGATCAATCAGTACATCTGTCGCTTGTGCAACAAATGTCTCGATCCAACCTGCACCCAGTCCGATCAGAATCACAAACGCAAATAATACAGAAGATGCTCCAATCAATCGGCGAGGACGGAAAGGCGACCATTCATGATACACTTCTCGCTTCACTTCAGGGCTATCTTGAAATGCTGCTCGATCATCAATAAGCGGGCGATCTTTGCCCCAGAAGGCTAACATAAAGATACGCATCACTGAATATAACATCAATAGACTGGCTAGCAGACTAATAATCGTCATCGTATACCAGCCGCGCTCCATACCGCCTTGTACAATCAATAATTTTCCGACAAATCCGCTCAGCGGTGGTACTCCTGCCAGTGCAAGCCCTGTAATAAAGAACATCCACCCTGTAAACGGATAACGCTTAATCAGTCCACTCATATGTTTTAACTCTGTCGTTCCTAATGCGGCTATCATAATACCTGCTAATAAGAACAATAGTGCTTTGACAATCATATCGTGAAGCATATAAAAGATAGCGCCTTCGATACCTGCACTATTTGCAGTAGCCAATCCAAAAGCGATCAATCCTACACCTGCAACAACATTGTAGACCAGAATTTTATTCACATCTCGATATGCAACCGCTCCAATCACACCTAGCACCATCGAAGCAATTCCCATCCAACCGATTAATGTATATAAAAATCCGGTATCATGATAAAAAATCAATGTAAATGTGCGGATAATAGCGTACAGCCCTACTTTGGTAAGCAGACCTGCAAAAATCGCTGTAATCACAGAAGGTGGAGCAGCATACGAACCCGGTAACCAGAAAAATAAGAATAATCCTGCTTTTAACCCGAATACGATTAAAAATAAAAATGCAATTACACCTAGAATTCCATCTTGTCCGGCTTCAGATACACGCTGTGATAAATGAGCCATATTTAGCGTACCCACAGCCGCATACAAATAAGCCATCGATGCTACAAACAGAGAAGAAGATACAATATTGATCAAAATGTATTTTAACGTCACTTGCAATTGACGCTTCGTTCCACCCAATACAATCAACGCATACGAAGATACCAACATCACTTCAAAACAAAAAAAACAAATAAGTTAAATAAATCACCTGTTAGAAATGAACCGTATACCCCCACTAGCAAAAATTGAAAAAATGGATAAAAGTGATGCTTTTCACGTTCTTCTCCGATACTGGCGAAGGCGTAAAATAAACATACAGCACCCAGTATCGATGTAGTTAATACTAGTAAAGCGGCAAACATATCTGCTACAAATACAATCCCGTAAGGAGCCGCCCAGCCACCCATCGCAAGCGTCTGAATACCTTCCATTCGTACACTGATCACAATCCATACCGCTACACCCACATTAGCAATAACAGCAACCCCACCTAGCCAGCGCTGGATCGGCACATGACGCATCCCGAATATTTGAAGGACTGCGGCTATCAAAGGAATCAATAGTGGCATAATTAATAAATTATTCGTCACTTTCCATCTTCACCTCCTCCATATCATCGGTCTTCAGCTTAAGATACGAACGATAAGCGAGGACAAAGAAAAATGCAGTTACACCAAAATTAATAACGATCGATGTCAAAATCAAAGCTTGTGGTAAAGGATCTACATAAGATCCTGATTCTTCCCCTAATAATGGTGGTGCGCCTGACTTGAGTCTCGACATCGTAAGTAATAATAAATGCACACCATGTGTCAAAATCGAAGTTCCTAAAATAATGCGTAGCAGACTGCGCGACAAGATCAGGTATACCGCGACTGCAAATAATATCCCAACAGCAATGGACATCCATACTTCCATATCAGCGATCCTCCCCAATCTGTAAAATAATTGTCATCGTCACACCAAGCACTGTCAGAAACACACCTAGATCAAATAGCGTTGCTGTAGCGAGTTCCGTTTTACCCAATAAAGGCAATTCAAAATAACCAAAAGACTGACTTAAAAATGGAGCATCAAAGAAAAATGAACCGATACCTGTCGCATAAGCAATACTTAATCCGACTGCGGTCACTGTGCGATAATCGATAGGCAATATCCGTCTTACCGTTTCTGCATTAAAAGCTAAAGCCAGTAAAATCAATGCTGAAGCTGTCATCAATCCACCGACAAATCCGCCACCTGGATTGTTATGACCGGCAAAGAATAAATACAACGCAAATGTTAAAATAATAAATACAATCACTTTCGTGCTCGTTTCCAAAATTACATCATTACTTTTGAACTGGGTCATATTGCGTTGCACAGTTACCGTTTCGCGACGAGTACGACCGACATCAACACGATGCGTCTGTACATCTTTATTGCGCAAATAATGAATACGAGCGCCAGTATCATTTCCTTTGACCTGAAGCTGAATCAAAGAATAGATACCTAACGAAGCAATAGCCAGTACTGTAATTTCAAGCATCGTATCAAATCCACGGAAATCTACTAGAATAACATTGACGATATTATCGCCACCACCCAGATCATGACTACCTTCTACAAAAAAGGTAGCAATCGAATCGAATGTGCCACTACCGCTGGCCGCTAACGCGATGAAGGTCATCACTATACCGACCCCTACAGACACAATAATATTGATAATACGATACCGTTTCGATACAATTTCACGCCGTAATTCAGGCATATGATAAAAGCAAAGTAAAAATAAAGATACAGACACAGTCTCCACAATCATCTGAGTCAAAGCCAAATCGGGTGCGCGAAATAGAACAAAAAACAAAGTTACCAGATAACCAACAGCTCCGGTCATAATAATCGCTGTTAGACGTTTACCTGCAAATGGAACAGCGATAGCAGTGACCACCAGACCAATTAACAACACAATTTCATAGATGCTAATCGGTGCCGCTCCTGCTGTAAGTAACGACATTCCGTTTGCTCGCCAGAATACAGTGACCATCAAAACAATCATAAATACAAAAATATAAATTAAATAGTTATGCACAGAACCGCTCATATATTGATTGGTTAGTGCTTTAGATCCTTTTTCGCCCCATTTCAGGGTACTGTCATACAGATGATTCCATGTTAACGTTTGAGGATATTTGCTATAAATCCCTTTCCAGCGTGCTAATAACAGATACATCAATGTTCCCAACACAATAATGCCTATTGTCATTAACAAAGCAGGTGTAATACCATGCCAGAATGAAATATGCACTTCAAAATGTTCGCCCGGTGCTACCAGACTGGGTAATACTGCTCTCATAGTAGGTTCGATTATGCTATAAGATAACAGATTCGGGAAAAATCCTAACCCTACCACACATAATCCCAAAATAACGGGTGAGATCAACATGCCAATCGGCGCTTCATGCGGAGTACCGCCTAATTTGTCCGGTTGAAGTGGTCCTCTGAATGTTTTGAACACCAGAATCATACTGTAGACAAATGTAAATACACTGCCCACAAAAGCAAGAATAGGGAATAAGATGCCCCATGTCTCTAAGTGATATATGTCCATATGGCTTAGTTCTACCATTGCTTCTAGAAATAACTCTTTACTCAAAAAGCCGTTAAACGGCGGAATACCCGCCATTGCAAATGCACTTACACCAGCTACCGTAAATGTAATCGGCATCACATTCATCAATCCACCCAGACGACGCAGATCACGTGTGCCTGTTTCATGATCGACAATGCCAGCTACCATAAATAAAGCACCTTTGAATGTCGCATGATTAATCAGATGGAAAATAGCAGCCATCGTCGCTGTCGTATATAGAAGTGACTCATTGCCATATCCATAATACACAGCAGCAGATCCTGCACCGAACAAAGACATAATAAGCCCCAATTGCGAGATTGTTGAATAGGCTAGTAATGCTTTGAGATCCGTTTGTTTGACAGCTAATATCGATCCATAACACATCGTGATAATACCTACTGTCGATACGATCCAGAACCATTCTGCTTGAACAGCGAAAATTGGACTAAAGCGTGCTACTAGATAGATTCCTGCTTTGACCATCGTAGCTGAATGTAGATACGCACTGACTGGAGTCGGTGCTTCCATCGCATCAGGCAACCAGATATGGAAAGGAAATTGAGCAGATTTGGTAAAAGCGCCCAATAAAATCAGTATCATTGCTGGTAAGAATAAAGATTGTCCTTGAATCTCCGTTAATACAGCGATCGTCTCACGAATACTAAAAGTGCCGGTCATATTATGTAGTAATATAAAACCAGCTAACATCGCAAAGCCACCAAGTACAGTAATTAGCATCGACTTGAGTGCTCCATAACGCGAACGATCACGTTCATACCAAAAAGCAATCAGTAAGAACGAAGAAATACTGGTCAATTCCCAGAATGTATACAACACGATCATATTATCTGAAAGCACAATCCCGAGCATAGCGCCCATAAAGATCATTAGATATAAATAAAATCGATGAATCGCTTCTTTGGCAGGATCAAGATAAAAAATAGAATATAAAACGACTAATGCGCCTATCCCTGTAATCAACAGAGCAAATAATAGACTTAACCCGTCTAAATATACGGTAAAGTTAATCCCTAACGAAGGAACCCAGGGTACACTAATCGTTTCACTAGTATCTGACTGAATCGCAGGTAAATAACGTAGAAAATTTGCAAATAATAAGGTCGGAATAGCTAAAACGATCCAACCTGTATGTACACGCGGCAATCCTTTACGGATCAGAGGCACGAAGATTGCAAATAAAAATGGAATAATAATAGCAGCATGCAATACATACACTCTTGTTGACACCCCCAATTTCTTTATCTATTACTTCCTGTATTCTTCTTCTAATGAATGTATACAAAAAGCCCTTTACCTTTATAGTACCCAAAAACAGTACCTTCTGCCCGTAATTTCATCATTTCAGGTCAAATTAGCTCAAAATAACCCAAAAAACAGCAAAAAGGAGCCTTGGTGACAGGCTCCTCCGTTTTATATACCGTATAATGTTAATTACGAATCCGATCGCATATGTTTATGAGAACATAGGGAAAATATACTTCACTAAGAACCATAACACAATTGCCAAAATAATAATATAAGCAGCATATTTAATAAAAGTAGAAGCGACCATACTTGAATCTGATTTACGTTCTACACGTACCTCTTTTTTGTCCACATCTACGTTACGATTTTCGTCCATTGTCCGTAATCTCCTTTGAGCGCCCTTTGCGGTACGCATTATCATCTTGTGAGCATTATTACACGGAAATGTGATCAGTGAATCGCTATTGATTTGTACTCTTTAAAATTTTAGGCAACTGAATAGACGACCTCTAATAAAGGATTACTCATACTGAGCTAATATCTTTTTGACATATTGCTGATATTCGGTACGCAAAAGTGGTGGCGATACAATTTCAATATGCTGACCAAATCCCAAAAAGTACTCTACTAGAAAAGAAATTTCATGCTCGCCAAAGGTTCCTACAATACAATGCTCTTTATTTTCGCTATCATTTCCTGTGTCCACCTGTTGCAAAGACATATTGGAATATCTTTTTTTATAAAAGTGGTCGATACCTTTTAGATCTACTTTAACTTGGAAAGATAGTGGACGTTGTATATCAAATTGTTGGTTGGCTAACGTATGAATCTGCTCTGCTGTCCACTCGGTGCCTTGCTGATCCGTGATATGTAACTCCTCTATATAATCGCAACGAAAATTCCGAAATTCATTTTTGTTGCGATCCCAGCTCAAACAATACCAGTATCCATCCCATATCGATAAGCGTAGCGGTTGAATAATCCGTTTATCTTGCTGATACCGATTGTATTGAATTTCGATGACCTGTCTGCCAACAATTGCAGCAAATAGTTCTACAATCCATGGCACTTCTTGTTGCTGTTCTACACCAATCCACTGAATCCATTGTTCCGCTTGCGCCATTTGTTGTTTGTACTTATCCGGTAATGTAGCTAATAATTTAGTTTTGATCTCTTGATAGTTCTGTTGAAAAGGAGTTTTTACTAATCCTTTTAACAATTGTAGCGAAAAGAAAATGGAGTGTAATTCATTGGTATTAAAATAAATCGGTGGTAATAAGGAGTTCGTTAGTACACGATAACCGCCATGACTTCCTTTTTCTGAATACAACGGAACCCCTAATTGCTCTAACGAAGCGATATCCCGTAAAGCCGTACTTCTAGAAATATCAAATGTTTCGATCAGATCGCTAAGATTAAAATGCTTTTTGGTATTGATATAGATCATCTGCTGAATCAGACGTTCATTTTTGTTCATAGGATGCTCCTTTATTTTGATTTTTTAATAGTGTCATGATTTGGCACTATTCTACCATACAATAAAAGTATTCAATCAAAGGAGTGATTACTATGTCTAATTTAACCGTCAGTACTTTTTTATCTCTACATGGTCAAGCCAAAGAAGCGATCTCTTTTTACCAGACTCATCTTCAAGCTCAACTTGTGTTCTGTATTACTAATCAAGAGATTACAGAGAAATTAGATCCCACCTATACGTATCCAGCAAGTGAAAAGGATTGGATCGCTCATTCTGTGTTAACTATTGGCAATAGTGAATTAATGATCGCTGATGAATTGATGAGTGATGCTCCCAATTTGGTCAAAGGGACTAATTTCTCGTTGTGTATCACATCATCGCAAGCAGAGATTACTACATTGTATAATCTGCTTTTGGGACATACTCAGACACGTATCATCGTTCCACTTGCACCTAATTTATTTTCCAAAGCATATGCGATTGTAGAAGATCCTTATGGAGTTGTTATCCAGTTAGTAACCGAAAAATAAGCATCTGTGGACGATGATTAATCAATAATAATACTCAAAAAATAAGCAAAAAGACCTTATCGCTGTCGTTAAGGTCTTTTTGCTTATGAAATTGTATTTGTTGTCTAAAAAGTACATCTATTGTTACTAGTGGTGAACATTGTTTTTAGCATATTGCTTACGATTGCTCTACCGTATCCCGACGATATTGATTGGGTGATACACCGATCATTTTTTTAAAAGCTGTACTAAAATAATGCTGTGAATCATAGCCCACTTGTAGCGCAATCTCAAGAATCGATAGCTCGGTTTCTTTCAGTAGATGCACTGCTTTTTGAATCCGAATCTGTACTAATACATGGATAAAAGAATGCCCTAGCTCTCGTTTCATTAAGCGGCTCAGATAGGTTGGAGAGACTTGTAACACATCTGCCAGCTTTTCCAATGTTAATTCTGGATTATGGTAATGGTTCTGAATATAATCACGCGCCCGTCTTACCAGTGGAGATAGTCGGGATTGCCCGTCTAATTGTAATTTGGCATGTCGATAAGCAGTAGTCATGACTTGGCTGTAATCTACGTCTTGTTCTAAAGATAGCAAAGGGTCATTAGGCATATCTGTATTGTTGATCTCTTCATCTATACTATTCACCGATTGCAAATGCACTTGCACATGTAGACCTATACAGTCTTTGACCGCACTCATCATTTTATCTGCTTGTTGCTCATTATCATACATAGCAGACGCAGTAGAATGATCGGGCGGACACCATGTACAAATGACTAACAACCCTGATGATTCTCTACAAATCACAAGTGGTGCTGGCTGTAAAAGCTCGGCGGCAATATTACCTATAGCGAACAACATTAATTGCTTATCTTGTTCTTTGAGCATCGGTCGTCCTTCCGCATGACCCGACCAGCGGATTAATGCTAATGTAGATGGCAAGCACACAGGTAAGTGCAAAAACTCTAATTGTTGCTTGATCTCCTCATGATGGAGTCTACCGCTTAACCAATCTAGACAAAATTGTTCTTGTAGTAAAGATGTATTTTTCTGAATCTGATCAGTCGCTAACTTTAAATACTGTTCTTGATGTAGTGTTCCATTCATTTCGGTGCGAATATGGTGCAGTACATCATACAGATGGAGCGGATCAACAGGCTTGAGAATATAATCTTTGACCCCTAATCGAATAGCTTCTTGAGCATATTTGAATTCATCATGTCCGGTAATAATTACAAATCGACAATGCGGTCGCTCAGTACGTAATCGTTTCATTAAAGAAATACCGTCCAAAAAAGGCATATTCATATCGACCAACAAAATATCGATCTGTTGTTTCAGTGCAATCTCTAAAGCTTCTTCTCCATCTTCTGCTTCTGCGGTAACGATCATCCCCAGACTATCCCAGTCGACGCAATCTCGAATTCCTTCGCGAATAATCGGCTCATCATCAGCGATTAATACGTTATATACCGCACTCATTGATATTCGTCTCCTTTACGATCTGGTTTTGCAAAAATCACTTTTTTACTACACTGAGTCGCGCTTGTGATGCCAAGCGCTTAATGTAAGATATTTTGCTTTGCAAAAATCATGGTTTTATTGAACTTGATCGCGCTTGTGGTGCCAAGCGCTTAATGTAAGATATTTTGCTTTGCAAAAATCATTGTTTTATTGAACCTTGTCGCGCTTATGGTGCCAAGCGCTAGGCATATTCCATAACAATGGTTGGGTGACCTGAATGGTTGTTCCGCCTTCTGGGCGTGGGTGAATACTTACACCGTAGCTTGTGCCGTAGGCTAGGTGGATACGGGCTTGAATATTTAGCAGACCATAGCTTCCTGTTGGTTCAGGACCTTGTTGTCCGATCCAATCGAGCGGTTCGGCGAGTTGGTGTTGGATTTGAATCAATCGTTCTTCACTAAATCCTGCACCATCATCGCTAATGGTATACACTAATTTGTCGTCTTGTTGTTGTGCTGCAATATAGATATTGCCGGGGCCTCGTCTTGCTTTGATTCCATGATAGATGGCATTTTCTACAATCGGTTGTAGTAGTAATTTCATCACATATACATTGCGGATCGCCTCATCGATCTGAATATCGTATTGTAGCCGATCGCGATAACGTGTTTTCTGAATTTGCAAATAACTGACGATATGCTGTTCTTCTTCAGCCAGTGTGATCATATCACTGCCACGGCTTAGCCCAATACGGAACAGTTTGGATAATGCATCCACCATACTGGACACATCGTCTGCACCTTTTTTCTGCGCCATCCAATGAATTGTATCCAGCGTATTGTATAGAAAATGGGGACGAATATGGGCTTGTAGACTGCGTAATTCAGCTTCTCGCTTTTGCTGTTCTTTTTGCTGATTTAGTGAGATTAGATTGCGAATCTCATTCATCATTCGATTAAAGCTACGTCCCAACATCCCTACTTCATCCCGTCTATTGCTAATATAACGAGAAGTCATATCGCCTGATTCTGCTTTTTGCATCAATGAAGATAGTCGATAGATCGGTCTAGAGATCGAATTGGCTAATCCATATGAAGCGGTAAGCCCTGTAAAACAGACACAGAATAGAAAAATAACGATATAAAAGCGAATCGTACGCGCTTCAGCTACTGATTCACTAAATTGGAAAACGCCGACTGTTTTCCAGCCTGTATATGACGATGTCCGATAAATAAATTGTAATTGTTGCCCTTGAATCTCTTCGGTAAATACATTCTCTGATTGCCGAAGCGAAGCGGTTAATTTGGCAGGAATACTTTGCATAAAGGTATCGGACGGTGCGTAAATAACATGTCCCGTAGGATCTGTTACCATGAGATATCCTGTTTTACCGAGTGTCACATCTTTGGCTGCTTGAGCAATCACCCGTAACTTGAGATCGATCAAAATCACACCTTTGACTTCACCTGTGGTCGGATCATTGATCGAACGCACGACCGTTACAACTTCATCTTCTCCATAATTCGCATGACTTGTAATATTGCGACCGGATGGATGACCAATAATCGTAAAGATTCCTTTTTGCTTGATCGCCTGTTGATACCAATCTTCTTTGGTCAGACTTTGATTGTACCTTGCATACAATTCATTACTGATATAATCGCCTTTGGTATTAACAATTAGGATTCCGGCAATCTCAGAATAAACGGTTGTAAATCCTTGCAAAAATTGCCGAATCTGATACGTCGATGTATCGGAAGCATCATTTTTGTTTAACGATTGACCGGCTAGAAATTGGTCAACATTCCGGTCAAAACTGATTAAATACGTGATGCTTTGCATATTTTCCATATACGTATCTAGCGTTTGATTGACCTTGCTAATTAATTGCATCGTATTCGCTGTCACCTGACGCTCAATAATCTGATTGGATGTCCAATTCACCATAATTCCCAGTAAAATTGCAGGCAAAATACCTACCATCAAAAACAACACAATCAATTGATGGCGCAAAGGTAAATTTTCAGGGTGCCAGTAACGCCAATCTTTTTGCAAAGAACGACGTATCCATTTATTTTGCATAATAATCAGCCACATTTTCTTGAGTTACCACAGAGATTCCTGTATCTACACGAACAGGTACAGGCGATACAATGCCACTAAGCGAACGGGCAGGAACTGTTAATCCATGATGCAAATGAAACAGATATTGTAGCGACCAATAACCCATATTCCATGTTCCTTGCGCAATCGTTGCGTTGATCGTACCGGACTTGATCATATCCAGTGTTTCTTTATTAGTATCAAAGCTAATAATGACAGGCTTACTTGCTCCTGTACGTCCGGATTGTTCTACTGCTCGCCCTACTCCATAACTTCCTGTAGCTTCGGTAATAAAAATACCTTTAAGATCAGGATATTGACGCAATAATCGAGTAGTAATTTGCTCGGCTTTGACCGCATCGCCTTCATGATTTTCGACTGCTACAATATTCATCTGTGGATAACGATTTTTGATTTCTTGTTCAAATCCTTGAGTGCGTTCTTTATGATTTTGCTGATTGGTTAACGTAATAATCGCTATCTTTCCCTGATGCTTGGTTAATGTAGCCATCTGGTCTGCAGCGGTCGTACCTGCATTGGTATTATCTGTTGCTAAAAAAGAATACGCTTTGCTACCAGATGCTTCGGCATCGAACATTACGACAGGAATCCCTGCATCTACTGCTTTATTAACCGATTTGACCAATGCTGGTGAATCAATCGCAGATATCGCAATACCGGCTGGCTTTTTAGCAATAATCTGATCTAGCACAAGCGCTTGCTCACGCGCATCATATTGCGTTGCCCCGCGATATTCCACCGATACATTGAGCGCTTCAGCAGCATCTTCGAATCCTTTCAGCCCGCTTTTCCAATATTCCATTCCAGACTGAAAAGTAACCATTACATAATTCTCGTCAATATTCCCCTTTAACCCCTGCTCTGTCCAAGCCGCAGATTTCTCATCTAATCGATATTGCATAATATAAATAATCAAAGCGCCGATCAAAATCATATAGATCAACAACATTTTACGCATACTTCTATATTCCCTCCAGATCATGTCACTGACCACTCTTGATATGATCTAATATAACTCAAATCAAGAGTTAAGAAAACGCTTTAATTGTAAAAGGTGGACGATGGTTGTATGCTTGAAAGCTATTCAGAAGTCGAGTATAATAATAGATATAAAGAACTTTGCATTGGGCAAAGAGCAGCCCACCTTAAAAAATAATAGCCCATGAATTTAATTTTAAAAAGGAGACATTGCTCTCCTTTTTTTTATATTCAACATATTTTAAAGGATGATATCATTGACCAAACACTCCCCTCGATCCGATCTACAATATTTTAAACTACAACAATTGTCTTCAGCATTTACTCAAGATCATCCTGTCCCTAATATGATGGATACACATCAATATAAAGGTCGGGGATATGCTATCGCATTATTCCAATATAAAAGTAGAACACGAAAATTTCATTAAAAAGAACTTTATAAAATTTATTGAAAATGATATACGTGCTGTACATAACAAAGATCAAAACGTATTAAAACGTGCTCTATATTCAAAATCCACTTTACCGTATTACCATCATCAACTAGGAATTCACTTGGATATAGAAAATGATTAAACAAAAAACCTGCACTCACAATGATTATGAGTACAGGTTTTTTTCTTATCTGATTTTGCATTTATCATGGTTTATCTATTTTTTGCACTTATTTATCCACGTTTTGCAAGTTGTACTGTTGCTTGAATTGCCGCTTCGATCTCACGTTTGACTGCGTTTGCTACAGTATCTGTATTAGGATCGTATTCTTCTGCTAGATCAGCATCAGCATAACCATCCAAAGCTACAATTGCTCCTGCACGAATACCGCGAAGCGAAGCGATAATATACAATGCGGAGATTTCCATTTCTACAGCTAAAGCACCGGCTTGTTTATACTTTTTGTGCGGGAATTCTTCTACCCCGTTGAAAAAGACATCCAATGTAACAGTGATTCCTTTTTGCACAATGCCTTCACTTTGACGTGCTGCTTGATATAATGCTTCGGTTACTTCACTATCGGCAACCGCAGGGAATGCTTCTGGAACCAGTTGGCGAGTTAATCCATCGGTACGTACGGCTGCGGTACTGACGATTAAGCTACCTGCTGGATGATCGGCAGAATACGAACCTGCTGTCCCAACACGAATAATTGTTTTGACCCCTGCACGAATCAATTCCTCAAAACAAACGGCTGCTCCAGGAGAACCTACGCCATGACTAACAACCGCAAGTTCAATGCCATCTCGTGTACCGACAAAACTACGATATTCCCGACTAAATGCTAATTCCCTTGTATTGTCTAACAATGAAGCGATATGAGCAGCACGCTTAGGATCACCGCAGACAATCGCGTATTCAGGTACATCTTCACTATTGATTTGCAAAATAGGCATTAACATTGAATTAATCAAACTCCTTTTTTGTCCATTCATCTTCCGGTATCGGCAAAGCTTCACCAGAGAAACGTTGTTCTGCAAAGGGATCGGCTTCATTATGAAAACCATTTTGTTCCCAGAATCCGGGGCGGTCTTCTTTCATAAATTCAAGCCCTGTAATCCACTTCGCACTTTTCCAAAAGTACAGATGTGGTACCACCAGACGCACAGGATATCCATGCTTGGGTGTCAGTGGCTTATGATCATAATGATACGCTAGCAATACATTGTCAGACAATAGGTCCGCCAGTGGAACATTGGTCTCGTAATCATTACCACCATGTACCATCACATATTGTGCTTCTGGCTTCACCTGCAATACGTCTAGCAGATCACGAAAGCGTACACCTTCCCACAGCGTATCAAATTTTGACCAGCGCGTCACACAATGGATATCGCTAGTCATCTGTACTTTAGGCAAATTCAGCAAATCTGCATATGAAAATGTCTGCTCTTGCTCAACCTCACCGAAAATCTTCAACTGCCATGTATCTGTATCTACATCAGGTACATCGCCTTCATGCAATATCGGAAACGTTTCGGTTAAAAATTGACCCGGTGGTAAACGATCTGCCTGATCGACTCCTAGATTTTTAGATAATGGTACTTTGGCATTTTTGATGCGTTCTGCTTTATTCTTCACTGGATACCCTCCTTTTGATCAGATTACGTTCTCTATAATAGTTCTATGCTTACACTCATACATACTTCATGCTTACTATTAACGCGAGCTTCCGTTAGCACGTTGAGCATCTTTAAGATAACTGCGATCTTTGAAAAAGAACATCGCCACCAGTGTCACAATATACGGTAACATCTGTGTAAATTGAGCAGGTAAAGCAAAGCCTTGTAGACGAATACTAAAGGCATCCATAAAGCCAAACAGCAAGCTAGAAGCAACCACACCGATCGGATTGGATTGCCCTAACATCGTAGCAACTAGAGCGATAAATCCACGCCCTGCGGTCATTCCTTCGGTGAACATCGTGACCTGTCCTAACGATAATTGTGCTCCTGCCAGACCACATAATACTCCTGACATCAATACTGCTCCATATTGAATACGACGCACAGGAATACCCAGACTTTGAGCAGCTACAGGATTTTCACCTGCGGCACGCAAGCGGAATCCACTGACTGTTTTGAATAGATAGATTTGCATCAGAATCGCTGCAAAAAAAGCTAAATAGACAAGCGGTGAATGACCTGATACGATTCCGCCTAATACCGGAATATCTTTGATAACAGGAATATCCCATTTGGGTAAACCCATCATATTTTTATCATAATAAGCGCCTTTTACATCGAAGATCGCTCGAAGACAAAAGGTCGTTAATCCTGCCGCTAGAAAGTTCATCGAGATCCCGACAACAATTACATTTGCCCTCAAATTAATACTAATATATGCAAAGATCAGCGAGAATAACATCACACATAAAATAGCAAAAATGATCGCCAACCATACATTGCCAAGCAAGTGATTTCCTAAAATAGCAGAAAAGGCGCCAATCAATACCAGACCTTCTAATCCTACATTAAACAGTCCAACCCGGGCACAGATCGCTCCACCTAGAGCGGCGAGAAGAATAGGCGTCACAATACGCAACATGGAATTAAATAAAGACACATCGAATAACTGATCCATTATTTCTTCTCCTTTCTGCGTTTGAGGAACGCATAGCCAAATCGTGCCGATACAAATAGCGTCAACACCGCTTGAATCACACTAGCCACCTCTAGCGGTACGTTCGTATTACGTTCTACACCCATCGCACCTGTTTGTAAGGCTGCTAGAAGTATTCCTGCTACAGCTGTTCCTAACGGATTAGACGAGGCTAGCAATGTCGCCATAATACCGCTCCATCCATAATCTGCGGAAGCAAGTGCACCATCTAAATAACGATGCTGTGTACCCAATACCTCACCAGCACCTGCAAGCCCGGCGAGTGCACCGCTTGTTAACATCGCTACCACCATCATCCGACCTCTTTTCACACCACCATAAGCCGCGAAAAAAGGATTGTTCCCCAGCATCCGAATCTCATAACCGGATACACTTTTTTGAATAAAAATGTACAAAGCAATTGCCGCAACAATCGCTAAAATAAAACCAGCATGTAGACTCATACCGGAAAATAATTTGGGTAACCAGATACTTTTATCAATCATAGGTGTCTGTGCCATAGCGGCTGAACCACTTTGATCTTTTAACGGAAAAGCAACCATATAGCCTGCAAATAGCGAAGCGATATAGTTCAGTAATAATGTCGATATCAAAAGATTAATACCGAACTTGGCATCCATATACCCTGCAAATAACGACCATAGACCACCAATCGCCATTCCTACGACTAGAGACACGATCAATACCATCCAACCCGGTCCCGGTAAATATAGAGCGGTAATTGCTGCCGCAAGTCCTCCCAATACCATCTGTCCGGTTGAACCCATATTAAAGAATCCCGCGCGGAAAGCCAGAGCAACACCCAGTCCTGTCAAAATAATCGGCGTAGCCCGTGTTAATGTATTGGTTAAAAAGTAAAAGCTTCCGAAAGCGCCATTCCACATTTCGCGATACGTATCAATAACAGAATCGCCTAACAATATAATTGCAATTGCGCCTGCTAGCAATCCAATAATTACCGCTATAATCGGTTGTAGAAGCGCCAAAAGATTTCGTTTCAGTCTGGTCATAGTTTGCGCTTCCCTCCTGCCATCAATAGACTAATCTGTTCTTCGGTCGCTTCTGCCGCAGATAATTCTCCTGCAATGGCACCTTCATACATGACCAGAATCCGATCGGATAATGTAAGAATTTCTGTTAACTCGGAAGAGACTAGCAAAATGCCATCTCCTGCTTTACATTTAGCAAGCAGTTCACCATGAATCGTCTCCATAGCCCCTACATCGACACCGCGTGTAGGCTCAGCTGCAATCAGAAATGGTTTATTTTGAGCAAATTCACGAGCTGCAATTAATTTCTGTAAATTACCACCGGATAGGAATTGTGCTTGCGTATCCAGTGATCCTGTTTTGATTGAAAAGCGCTGTACCCATCCATCTACAACTTTGCGAAGTTTGTGACGCTGAATCAGACCGCCTTTTTTGTATTGGTGTTGATGCCCCATCAGTCCATTATCCAGCACAGTGGCTTCACGCGAAGCTCCCCACATATAGCGATCTTCTGGAATATGTGCCATTCCTTGTTCACGAATTGCACGTACAGACTCTCCAGTTACATCTTTGCCGTTCAGTTCGACAATGCCACTGTCTGGTTGTACAAGCCCTGATATCACCTGTAGTAATTCAGATTGTCCATTGCCTGAAATGCCAGCAATCCCGACAATCTCACCCTGACGTACCGTTAATGTAATATTGTCCAATAACGGCTTGGCGCCTTTAGCTCCTGCAAGTGTTACATTTTGCACATGCATAACAGAGGCTCCCGGTTCATTAGCAACACGACTCATCGGAATCAGATCACGTCCTACCATCAGACGAGAAATTTGCTCTTCATCAGTTGTATTGGATTCCATATGTCCAGTGACTACACCATCTCGCAATACGGTAATTCGATCTGCCGCTTCCATCACTTCATGGAGCTTATGTGTAATTAAAATAAAGCTTTTGCCCTGCGCCGCTAGGCGTTTGATCGACTGTAACAATTCTTTGACTTCACTAGGCGTCAGCACACCTGTAGGCTCATCCAGAATAATCACATCTGCTCCTTGATACAACACTTTCAAAATCTCAGTTCGCTGCTGAATACCTAGCGGACAATCGCCTGCTTTGCGCCACGGATCGACAGGCATTCCATACATTTGCCCCAGTTCGTTTACTTTATCTGCCGCCGCTTTGCGATCAAATAATCCACTGCGCTTTGGCTCTCCACCGATTACGATATTTTCAGCCAGTGTAAAGCTTGGAAATAACATAAAATGTTGATGCACCATGCCAATGCCTTGACGAATCGCTTCGGATGGATCGTGAAAATGAACTTCTTTTCCATTGATCGTAATGCTACCGGAAGTCGGTTCTTCCATGCCATATAACATGCGCATTAAGGTCGTTTTACCTGCACCATTTTCACCGACTAAAGCATGAATTTCACCTTTACGTACATCAAAATTGATATTATGATTCGCCGTAAAATCTCCATACTTTTTGGTTATATTTTTCATTTCTAATAACAACGTCATCGGTATAAACCTCCATTCCAGATTACAATGTACATCAGATAACAACAAAACCGGCTGCTCGGTATAGCAGCCGGTTGATCAACTTGCCGTGCTTATCAATTGTATGTCTTATTTTTGTTCTAACGGATTTTTGACAACGATTTTGCCAGCGATAATATCGTCGCTGATTTTTTTCACTTTATTCACAACTTCTTCTCCGATAAATGGACTAAGCTTCGATGTGCTGTCTGTGGTTACAAAAGTAAGACCTACACCTTTTTCTTTCAATCCATATGCTGTGGTACCGAATTTGAAGTTACCATCTACAAAGTCTTTTACAGTCTCATAAGCAACTGCATCTGTACCTTTTAATTGAGACAATACAACATGATCTGGATCTTCTACAGTGCGATCTGTATCTTGACCGGATGTGTACAAGTTTTTCTCTTTTGCTGCTTCAAATACACCTAGATCACTTGTTGCTGATGCTCCTGCGACAAAGTCAGCACCTTGACCGTATTGTACCAATGCTAATTCTTTCGCTTTAGCTGGATCGTTAAAGCTACCTACATAACCAATTAAAAATTTCGCTTTAGGATTCACAGATGCTAATCCTTCTTTAAAGCCTTCACTGTATTTTTTAAGCAAAGGTACATCTTGTGCCGCTACCATACCAACAACATTGGTTTTGGTCGCTAGTCCTGCTGCTGCTCCTAATAAATAAGAAGCTTCATATTCACGGAATCCTACGCTACGTACGTTAGGAAGATCAACCGTTGTATCAATAATGGCAAATGATTTGTCTGGATTTTCTTCTGCAACTTGCTTCAACACATCTTCAGCTTGGAACGTTGCAGTAATAATCAGATCATAATCTTCGGCTACTGTTGCACGCATATTTTGTTCAAATGCTGTCGGGTCAGAAGATTGGATTGTTTTTGTCTCTACACCAAACTCTTTACCTGCTTTTTGGAAACCTTCGTCCATTTGTACGAAGAACTGATTAACCCCTATTTCTTCTGGAAGAACAAGAGCCATTTTTAACTTTTTACCTGTGCCTTCAGCACTGCTACCATTGGATGCTGATTGTTCGGAATTAGACCCACCAGAACTACATGCTGCTAATAATGCGAACACCATAACCATAGTAATTACGAACATTAAACGCTTCTTCATTCTTTTTTATTCCCCATTCCATCCAAATTTAACGTATGTTTTCACTAATCCTAAGAAATTTGTCGCCTTTTGTCAAACCTTTTTTAGGTAATATGACGAATAAACGATCATTTTATAACAAATTGCTCTTTTATTGCGTCAAATGCGTGCTCAAACTTTTATATTACTTTAATATGGTTAACACCTTTATACAAGGCTTTTTGCTTGTTATTCACTTAAAATCCAATCGAAAAAAAGTCCTGAATATTATCATTCAGGACTTTACGTTATACATTGTAAGCGATTAGACTTGGCAAAAATTATAGTTTTATTAAATGAAGTCGTGCTTTTCCTGCCAAGTATACATAATATAAATTGCTAATTATTTGGGTACCCAACCATCGTCTCCTGCCAAAATATGTTCGACAGTATAATCTTCTGCTTCTGTACTATCTAATAAGTAACTCCACGATACTCGATCTTTAATAGAAGCACCTGCACCCTCATTATTATACTCTTGATATACAACCGTCGATTGTGCTTCAGGCTTATTCCAGTTATCCCAACCTGTAGGATGAATATGTGCTCCCATATGACATCTGATCCATGTCACTTTAGCATAATTACGCCACGGTCTACCTAAATAAAAGCTATGTGGTGGTGCATCACCGGTTAACTGGCAATCCAAAAATACATATCCGTATTGCACCTCTTCTGGTGTCGAAGCCGCTGTTAACCAGCCATGTATCACTGGCTCATGACTACCCTCCGCATCCTGAGATAAGGTAGACAGACTTTCACGCTTTCTAGCAAAAATCTCGCACTCATCAAATACAGCAGTCGCTGAGCCGAAAATAAAATCAATATTTCCTTCTATATAACAGTGCTTATAATATTGCCGTTGATAATGGCGAGGTACACCTTCACGCGGGCCACCAAATGTACTACGATCGATTGGCTGAGGTGGTAATGGACCTGTGAATAATGTATCTTGCTGTCCAATAAACCGACAGTTATAAAAACTAGCTCGATCACTATCCACATACATCGCCAAAGCTTGCCCTACTTGCTCGCCTGCACCTGCGCTGTTGATAAAAGATAGATGTTCTGCTCTAAAATCATCACTACCTACAAATACAGTATAGGAATAAAAAGTATGATAGAGCGATCCGTCAGGAAATGTTTTGCGTGCATAATCATCATACACAATAACAGTAGGTTGATCAGGATCACCGATCAAATGAACAAACGGCTTTTCAATATGAAGTTTTTCGTAATACGTTCCAGCCTGGATATATATAACAGTAGGATATTCACGATGATGTGGTATCTCATCAATAGCACGCTGGATGCTAGTGTAGTCACCGCTCCCATCCAAAGCAACGGTTACTTCCAATAATGAAGCTGGAATATCCCGCACAGTTCACCCTCCTCACTTATGTAGCTTTGTATGAAGCAACTGATTGACGATGATATAACTGTGGCTGAATAATTACAGGATATTGAACCTCTTCTCCTCGAATTAAAGCCACAATCAATTCAGCCGCTTGAATAGCTAGCTCATCTAATGGTGGTCCAATCGTAGTCAACGCTACTTCTGCATATTGCATATCAGGAAGATCATCATAACCAATTAACGAAATATCTGACGGTACTTTATAGCCCGCCTCCAGCAAAGCACGCAGAGCACCACGTGTGACCATATTGTTCAATCCGATAAAAGCTGTCGGCGATGTGGAAGTCCACTCATAATTCCGAATCGCAAAATACCCATCTTCCCATGAAGAGTATGCTGGTAATATATAATCTTCATTCCATTTCAATCCTGTACGTTGTAATGCTTCACGATAACCTTCTAGCTTGATCGGTTGAGAATTACCGATAAATCCAATCTCTGTATGTCCATTGTTTTTAAGATGTTCTACCGCTTTGTAAATACCTTCTTTACGATCAATTTTGATATACGGAGAATTAGGTGAATCATCGGTTCCTAGTACAAAACAAGGAATTTGAATATTGGCAAATCGTTGCCAGAATGCTGCTCGATCGGTCATTTCATAATCCCAAAAAATACATCCATCTACTCGTAAATGATCTAATACATCCATACCTTCATCAGCCACTACCAAAATCATTTGATACCCTAATTTTTTTAATTCTGCATGAAGATTACCGGATATGTTAGCAAATAACGGATTATTCAGTTCATCCAGTACAAATCCGATAATATTACTTCTACCTGAAGATAACTGTTGTGCCATAATATTTTTGCGATAATGATGCTTTTCCGCTACAGCCAGTACTTTCTCACGTGTCGTGTGTTTGATACGTGGATCATGATTTAATGCTTTGGACACAGTGCTATAGCTAACTCCTGCTAGCTTAGCGATGTCTTTAATAGTAATCATATAACACCTTCTTTTTCGTAAACGATCAGGAGCAGATGGGCAATACTTTGTTCTTCTTCTATTATATAGGTTGAATGAAATATTTCCCAAATCTCTACCCTATAAATAAGATTACATTATTTTTTCTGAGCTGCTAGATAGCGATCGTACTGAGCTTGTTTGTTAGCAATAACTTGATCAATATTCATACTTTTAAGAGTACTAAGATAATTATCGAATTGATCTAATCCCAGACTACCACTGACAAATTTGAAATTCATTTCTTCTACATACGTAGTAATATCAGGCATCGCCATACTATCTGTACTCGCTTCTTCTGGAAGAGCATATACAAACGGAAAAGGAGCATGGATATACGCTTCTAATTTTTTATCTAATTGCGAATGCCATGCGGGAACTAATGCATCAGCAGATTCGGCTGATTGAATATTAGGTAGATTCACAGGTCCAATCCCTAGCTTTTGGATATAATCGTTATCTCGACCTTTAGCTGTAAACTGTTTTTTGCCATCTTTGTCGGTATACGTATCATCTTTGATACCCCAGGTGTAATACGTCTGTGCTTCTTCGCTAACAGCATAGTCTAGAAATTTAAAAGCTAATGCAGGATTTTTACTATCTCTTGAAATTCCAAAAATTCCACTGACAGGCGTACGCCCAATATAAAATTGATCTCCATTCGGCCCTTTAAGTGGTAAAATTCCTTTGAATATAGGTTCTTTTGGATTGTAATCTTTAAATAATGGACTATAGACCATCGACATATACCAGCTAAAATTAAACGTAGCACCGGTTACATTTTGTGAAATTCTTGAAGTCACCTGATCGCTGGTCGTACTTGCATAATCGACACCTAGTAATCCTTCTTTGTATAGACTGTTCAGATAGGTTAAGTATTGCTTGTAAGCAGGTTCATTATAACTAAAATGCACTTTTCCTTGATCATCTGCATAAAATTGATTCGACAAATCTAATCCAAATACAGGGCCAAATGCCATTTCTAAAAACTTAGGTTCCATCGACATTGGAATCTCATCTGCTTTGCCATTTTGATTCGGATCTTTTGTTTTGAATTGACGTAACATCTCTGTAAATTCATCCAGAGTTGTCGGTTCTTGCAGACCTAGAGTTTTTAGCCAGCGTTCATTAACCATAAATACAGGCATATAATTTTTGGTAAGTGTCTGCTGAGGTACATAATACATTTTACCATTAGGCGTAGTTAGACTGGCTTTGACATCAGGAGATTGCTCATAGATTGTTTTCAAATTCACTCCGTATTTTTCGTACAGTTCATCGATCGGAATCACAATACCACTATTGATATATTTCATTAATTGATCTTGATCAGGCATATAAATAATATCTGGTAAGTCTACTCCTGCGGCAAGTCTTGGGTTGACAGCATCAGCATAGTTTTGAGGCGGAATCAGATCCCAATTCACTTTAATACCGGCATTATCTGTAATTTGCTGTACGATCTTAGCATGAGCCAAATCCACATTGGTTGTCCAGGCATTAGTCGCAAGTACAGACAATTCGGCATCTTTGATCGCTGTCACAGGTCCTTTCCCTGTATATGTAAAGTTCGGCTCCGCTTCGACCGCTGCACTTGTCTGTGGTCCATTGCTTCCACTGTTACAACCTGCCAGACTTGCTGCTAACATTGTGACCAATACCAGTTTGCTTACTTTTTTGGCTTTCATCCTGCTGCCCCCTTTATGATCATACCCAAATCACATATTCCATCGAATCTCGCATATCACTAGCCACTTATCCTTTTACCGCACCTAATGTAATCCCTTTAACAAAATAACGTTGAATAAAAGGATAGATTGTTACAATTGGCAAAATGCTCACTACAATAGAAACATAACGTACCTGCAATGTAGATACCGCTAATGCACTGGTAGACATTGATCCGCCCATTTTCTGCATCACTTCAGGCGAAGCCATAATTAACACTCTGCGTAAAAACATCTGTAGCGGTTGCAAATCCTGTTGCCCCAGATATAGGAGAGCCGAGAAAAAGTTATTCCAGTGATAGACTGCATAATATAGTGTCAATACAGCCAGTGTAGGCTTAATGATCGGAATCGCTAATTTAAATAACATCGTAATATCGTTTGCTCCATCAATGTTAGCGCTCTCAAATATTTCATTCGGTATGCCTTCAAAAGCAGATCGACAGATCATCACATTAAATGTAATCACCAGTACAGGTAACACCATAGCCCAGCGTGTATTGTATAACCCTAACGAAGTAATTAACATATACACAGGGATCAATCCACCGGAAAAGTACATTGTAAACGCGATAAAAAAATTCAATTTGCGACGTAAAAAAAATCGAGGTCTGGATAAAGGAAATGCCGCCAAACAGGTAAATAAAATATTGAGTACAGTCCCTACAACCGTATACCAGAGTGTATTGTAAAAGGAGACCCACAGCTCTTGATACTGCAACACCATTTTGTAACCAGACAATGTAAAGCCTACCGGAAATAAAATGACTTTCTGCTGATCAATCGCTTCTACAGAACTAAATGAAATACTCAGTACATACAAGAATGGATACAAAGTCACTATAATCGCCACAATCGTCATAACATAAATCAATCCATAAAATGTACGATCGCTTAATGATTTTTTAGGTGTAAATGTATCGCTGTTGATCTTCACATACGACCGATGCGGACTTTCGAGCATAGATTTTTTCATGGGCGTCTCCTTTAGGTACTCTGGCTACCATGTACAAAACTACCAGAGAGACATATTAGTCATACGTCTTGTTATCCGGTTCACTGTGAACACAAGCACAAATGTAATGATAGAATTAAACAAACCGACCGCTGTCGCAAATCCATAATTTTGTCCTTCTATACCCATACGATACACATAGGTGGATAATACGTCTGCTGTCTCATAGGTTGCACCATTGTAGAGTAGATATACTTTTTCAAACCCAACACTCATAATCCCACCTAGAGATAACAGCAACAAAATAACAATCGTAGGCTTGATACTTGGTAATGTCAGATGCCATAATTCTTGAAATTTGCTAACACCATCAATTTTGCCAGAATCATACATTTCAGGATCGATGCTCATAATAGCAGCGATATAGATAATAGAGCTAAACCCAAAACTTTGCCAGATTTCAGAACTGGTAAAAATCGTTCGAAACCAACCTGCTTCCATCATAAAATTCACTTTTTCAAAACCGAATCTTGCTAACAATGTATTCACAATTCCATCAGCTGGGGATAAAAAATTGATTAACATACCGGCAACGACGACTGTAGATATAAAATGAGGTAAATACGTAATCGTTTGAGCAAATCGTTTAAACACTTGATTTTTGATCTCAACAATACATACCGCGAATAAAATAGGAATACCGAATCCAAAAAGTAGAGGTAAAAAAGCGAGTAAAAACGTATTGCGTAACAACCGCCAGAAGTAAATAGAGTGAACAAATTGAGCAAACCATTGTAACCCTACCCAGTCTCCACCGAAAATGCCCTGTCCTGGCGTAAAATTTTTGAAAGCAATCAGTACACCGGGCATAGGAATATACATAAAAATCACATAATACACAAAAACAGGTGCAAACATAATCAACAAGTACTTATCCCGCTTGACCAATTTCATAAATGAGATTGCTTTTTGACCCACTATAGAGCACTTCCTTTCACTACTTTCATTGGTATATCTTTGAATAGTTTACTTAATTACAACGTTGTAATTTTGACATAAAAATAAAAGGATAAGCAAAATATAAAGTGATTGTGTTCTATATTCTCATTTTAAAAGCAATAGATTCAGTACAATTATTCTTTTTATTTTACATTATCCTTTTTTCTTTTAAAATTACAACGTTGTAAATTTAGTATTTATGAATACGCTTACATTCATTTTTGTTTATTCTAGCAGACTCTTCTGTTTTTGACAATCATTCTCTTATCATTACCTGCTTGTTATTTAGGACCTGCATTAGCTTGGACCAGATTTGGTACATTGGCTGCCGGGTCTAACGAATAACTATACGGGAATGATGTTCCACCTGGAAATGCTGCTCCTGTAGCCGATGTTCCTGTAACTGCATTATACACATTGTTGCGTTCATAAAATTTATAAGCATCTCCATTACTGTCTAGACCAATTTGATGGCTGTTATTGGTTTTGTAAAAATAGTTATTTTCCGAAAAAATATTACCTCCACTACCGATCTGTGCTGCATTATATTGTTGTTGTGAATAACCTTGTGCATTATTGCCTGATGGTGTTGTACTGTTATCAAAGTAGTTATCATACATATGCACATATCCACGTAACAATGGACGTCCTTTTAGATTAGGCCCGAACCAGTTGTGATGCATAGTCACATGTAATTTGCCACCACCATAAGTATACGAATCATTTTTGTTAGAGCCGATAATCAATGCCAACCGTTCAGAAGCCAAATCTTGATTGCTTCCTACCCAGTTCCAGATTGGATTAGGATTCATTTTTAACCAGCTATCTGTAAAATAAAAGTGACTGTTTGACAAAGTCGCATAATCAGAACCTTGCGAGATCACAAATAGATCATCGCTGATATTATACATAGTGACATGATCTACCAAAATATTGCTTGTACGGCGGAAAGAGACTCCCAAATAGTTGGTACCTATCCCACCAGGCTGTGTATCTGCTCCACTTAGGTTTTGCAAATCTTTGATATTTCCGTAGAACGTAATATTTTTGATCACTACATTTTCGATATTTGTTCCTGCTGGAAGATTTTCGCCACTAAATTTTAACTGAATATTTTGTAATACTGCTCCTCCACCGCTTGCCCCTTCGATCGTTGTATTATTCCAATTGGTTGTAGCAAACGTAAGTGTTAATGGTTTGGCTCCACCATAAATATTGCCTTTGATCACAATATGATGTTTGCCTGCATTAAAGGCATTTTTCAATTCAGCAAGTGTCGTTACTGTTACAGCAGCTTCATTTGAACCAGTTGTAGTAGCATATCCACCTGTTGATGCTGCATGTGTATAACTCATTGTGAGTCCTGGAAACAACAATGTGGATAACATGATTACACTAAGGAAAGACATCGTCATCCCTGCGAAAGATGCTTTACTTCTTTTGGTCATTGTATACCCTCCTGAATGATTATATTGTGATCGCTATACCCTCTAGATTCCCAAGCCTTTTACTGAACGATACTCCTTTCTATCGCAATCTTTTGTTACTGTTTTGCGATGTATCCAATTATATATTTCTATGTATTTTTATTCCATATACGATTAACGATGTATTTTATGATTCTATTTTCATATTGCATCTAATAAGAAATAGATTATTTAATCCAATAATTACATATAAGAATACCGAAAATTTCATATTTTTCTATTTAGTAGTAAATCATATATATTACTTTTGCTAAGCACACAAAAAAAGGACTAGAAAAGTAAAAAACTCTACTTTTCCAATCCTTTTATAAAACGATCATTAGAGAACGTTATTACGATTATCATAGGCTACTTAGAAATGAAAACCGACGCGACCTTCACCATTATGAAGCCATACGCCTTTGCGACTTTTATCCAATTCACCGCGAAGTCCTTGAATCAATTCTTTCATATCCAATTGACCATCTTCATGCCAATGCAATGCTGCCGAGATATACAATTCGCCCAGTTGAGCAAAAGTAAATCCTTCTGTTAACTTGGCTGTTTCCTGCACTATATCGTCTCCTGCAAATTCATGCAGACGTTTGCGATAAAAGAATTCTGCTCTTAATTTCTCATCAGGCAAAATAATCTCATAAGCGCGATCAAAACGTCCGGCACGATTCATCAAACCGGGATCGATTTTTTCAGGATAGTTAGTCGTTCCGATCAAAAATACACCTTCTTTAGAAGTCGCTCCATCCAATGTATTCAAAAAGAACGAACGTGCATCTTTGGGCATCGAATCGATATCTTCGATCACAAGCACCATCGGGGTCATACGCACAGCCGCATCGAACACTTCTTCGATCGATTCACTGCTTGTATACTCTGTAATCTGCCAGTACGCGACAGGTCCCGGTACACTACCAGCAATCGATTTTACCAGTGTTGTTTTACCATTACCGGGATGCCCGTATAGTAAAATACCACGTTTATACGGAATATCATACGTTTTGTAAAAAGAACGATCTTCTGCAAAAAAGCGATCTAACGAACGATAAATATCTTGTTTGATCTCTGGAGCCATAATCACATCATCGCGTGAAACCGCGCGACTCACCGGTTCCATTTGGCGATTGATGCCATGACGTGTATCTGTAAACACCGTCACACGACGCAAACTTTGCTCCCGCTGACGAACACGCACATCCCCTAGAAATTTCAATAGCGATTCATCACTTGTTGCAAAAACAAGATCTTCACTGCTGACTCCATGCGGACGGAATACCGGCATACGTGCTAATGCTACACCTGCTTGCGCATACGCAAATACATTATTCATCACTGAAGGATGTACACAATAATCAGGTTCTGTACGATCTCCATCATAGACAAAAGTACGTTCTTCCAAGCGATCATAGATACGAATAACATGCTCTACATCGGTGCTACTATGACGCAAATCTTCGTCAAGTAATTCCCAATATTCGGTATTCGGATCACTGCTTGAATATAATTTATAAGTCACTCCATAACGCGCTGTTAACGATTCTTCAATTCCTTTAATCACCCGAGCATAATCTGCATATTCGGTAGGTAATTTCTGTTCATCTTTTGTATAAATCACAATCGCTTCAGGAGTGTTTTCACTATCGATCGGTTCCACGTTAGTATGACTTGTCTGAAAAAGTGAATCCATTCATTTAGCCCCCTTGATTGCCGCAAGCGGCTTACATTTAGCGACTACAGAAGCAAGTCCTGCTCCTGTAACACTTTCAATAATCTGATCTACATCTTTATATGCTTGTGGTGACTCATCTAATATCGATTCCAGTGAACGCTGATTAACGACGATCTCATCGGCTGTACCGACTTGAAGTGAACTGGCAAATTGATCGACAGTCACTAATTTTTTGGTCGCTGAACGAGAACGTGCACGTCCTGCACCATGACAGATCGAATAATAATTATCATATCCACCGGGCTGACCTACCATAATATACGATGAAGTGCCCATCGAACCTGGGATCAATGCGGGATGACCTGTAGCGAGATAAGGCTTCGGATTACCTGCATGACCGGCTGGAAGAGCGCGAGTAGCTCCTTTACGATGAATAAATACAGCTCCTTCATCACGCTCTTCTGCCCACGCATAATTGTGCATTAGATCATACAATGTACGCATTTCACAGGAACGACCGAATACATCACGGAACGCTTCACGAATACTATAAGCGATCAGATGACGATTCACTGTAGCATAGTTCAGCGCCGAATACATCATATTCACATAATACTGACCTTCAGGATGAGATAAAGGTAGAAAAGCCAGTCTAGGATCAGCTGTTCCTAATCCCAATCGTTGCATCTGAGAAAGCATCACACGATTGCTTTCCTGACTAACACTTCCGCCCCATGAACGTGAGCCAGAATGAATCATCACAACAATTTGTCCGTCACTCATGCCCCATGCTTCAGCGATATGACGGTTTTCTTCATCAATTTCAAGCGCCTGAATCTCCGCAAAGTGATTGCCACCACCAAGTGTGCCTAGTTGACGATGTGCTCTACCCCATGTCTGATCTCGAACACCATTTAAAACTTCTTCATCAAAAGAAAAACGGCTTTCTTCTACATGAGTCAGCGATGTCGATTTTTTGGGTGTATAGCTATCCGGTACATATTTTCCCGGCAGACCATGTAATCCTTTGCGTACGACATGTTCTAATCGTAAATCTGCAAAATGTCCTCGTTGCTGGGATTCCATCGGTAAATATTTTTCGATAGCTTTGACTAATTTACGACGTAATTTTACATCTTGTAGATCATCCCGATGCAAATTCGTTAGATGAACACGCATACCACAGCCGATATCGCTACCTACAATCGAAGGCGATACATAACCAGCACTTGCATCCCAGACTGCAGTTGTGCCAATACATGTACCGATGCCCACATGCACATCAGGTGTATATCCCATATACTGAATACCCGGGATTTGTAAATTATTATTAGCCATATTAAATACTTTATAATCCAATCCTGCAAATAATTCTGGATTGGCATAGACATGTACACTTCCCGCAGGAAGTTTTACTTCATGAATATAAGAAGATGATATTGGAGTACTCATAATCGGTAAAACCTCTTTCAATTCAGCCCCTCTATGTTTAGAGAGGCTTCTTTATTATTGTAAACGAGTCTGCTTACAAAAGCGAAACTTCGTTTGGATACGCATATTGCAGTGTTTCCCGAAACAACTGATCTAATAGCTCATCTTGCAGTTGTTCAGAAGTAGGCATATGCACGACTTGTTGTTCTAAAATATCGATCATATCCGTTAAAAAGTTCTGGATCGATGGAATCTGTTGTTCTAAATGTAATTCTTCGCCTGCTTTTTTACGAGCTAATAATTGATCGATATCACTACGAAGTTGCCCCGGTGGCAACATTTCATCAATCAACTCATCAAAGCTTACCGGTGGCATCGTTCCTTTTTCATCGATCCACAGACAAGCCAGTATCGGACGCAAAACGTAAAAATACTTTTTGATTTTGACGGTATCGCCTTGCAAGTAACCACGGAAGTTCCCTTTCGCCATATGCAGGTAATGATACATGCACGAACGAGGAGAAAAATGGTTTGGTGATACGTTTCGAATTCGCTCAGCAAGTGAACCATTTTCAGCATATAGAATAGGGGAATGCAACCATTCCAACAATGGTGGATTGGATTTGCGGAACAAATTCAATGCTTTACGCAAGTCCCAACCGTTAATATCTAACTGCTCATTAATTGGGTATTCGATAACGTCGCGCCTGTTGAAAATCGACAAATACCATTCTGGAGGATGAACATAAATAAAGCGCACATCATAGTCGCTATCTTGAGAAGGAAATCCCCATGCGCGACTACCGGATTCGCAAGCATATAAAATACGAACTTGTTGTTCTTGTTCAATACGTTTTAATTCAGTCTGAATGATAGAAGTCATGGCTTGAGTAACGGGCATGATCGATCACTCCTTTCATATGAAGGGGATGGGTGAAAATTCACTTTACGTTTTTTTGGATTAGAGACCGCTACAGAAATAAAATGGTTCTTGTCGTCGCTGTTGAAACGGAATCCCTTGATAAGACTGCAAGCAGTCGGGATTCCATTTCAAATGCGAGCGCTGCGCTCTTTCAGAATCCATTTTATTTCTTTCGCTCTGTGCTGGGTGGTACTTTTCCTTTTCGATAAAAACGATGAGTTAGAGCGTTATTTATTTTCTCCTTTTGGAGGAGATGCAGCAATTAGATTACTGCTTTGATGGTTGGTTATTTTGATTTTGTGATTTGTATTTGTGTTTTATCTTTTCACTTTTATTGATGCTTGGTGTTTGGATATTAGTGTTGTGTTTGATGAATATCAGTGAGCTACAGATATCCTTTTTTTATAATTGCTTGTTCTATAATTTCTTGCTTATGATATTTTTTGACGATCTTATTTTTAATTTATTTGCTGATATGGAATAGTACATTTTAAGCTTGTTATTCGATTTATAGTTATCGTCTATAGCTATTAGTTCTATATGTTGAAAAGGTTCATTTGAATTGAATATGTCTGTTAAAGATATATTTCATTAGTAAGACGTATTCAATATTGAAATGGTTTTATTTTATGATTTTGATTTATTTGGGTTACATTAATATGTTGTACTTAGTGATTTACACTGATTAGAAAAAGGTATTAAAATCCTTTTTATAAACTTTATGGATGTTAAAGACATAAAAAAGCCGCGGACCCCTGTATACGGTCTGCGGCTGGTGGTTTATGAGGCAAATAGGTGTAACGGCACTATTTGCTATCCAATAAACCCTGCATATTTAATTCGGTGCCTAATTTGATCATGGCACAGATTGAACTGGAAATTATTTAGCTAGTTAGCATTGAATATACACAATTATGTATAAAGTAACTGTTCCAATATAAACTAAGCTTTTATTTCCGTATTGCAGTTTATGTCGTCCGTAAGAGATTGAAGAACATGAAGCAAGTGTATGAAGTTTTCAAGCAGCAGTTGATATTACGTTCATCTTGTAATCCTAGATCAATATGCTGATCCGGCTGATACGGGTTCTGAATATTCATATCGTTGCGTAAAATCATGTCCTTCAACCTCCTTCCTTGTTTATAATATAGCCATCATACTCGGTATATTTTGACATTGTCAATTCCATATTTGGAAAATAGGTCTATAGACACAAGCTTTTCAGGGTTATATAAAGACCTATTTTGGTGCAAAAATAACGCATTTCAACATATTTATATGACATATCATTATAGTCAGAAATGGTTATAATTCCATAAAATGACTGGTATAATCGGGTCAGTGTACAGCACACTAATCCCATTATTCAAGGAGGACATTTATGGTTACTCAATGGATTCGTCATCGTCTAAGGTCTCGTTTTTTGGTATTCACGGTTGTATTGTCGTTGGTTATGGTTTTACCGCTTCAGGCTTCAGCCGCTTCCTCATCTACAGCCTATGATAAGCTCAATTTTGCTAACAATAAGTACTATGTATTTAACAATGTGTGGGGTCAGGATACAGTTCAAGGATGGTGGCAAACAGTCTATCATAACAGTGATACCGATCTAGGCTGGGTATGGCACTGGCCAAGCACTACATCTTCTGTCAAAGCGTATCCATCGCTTGTTAGCGGATGGCATTGGACAGAAGGATATACACCGGGTAGTGGTTTTCCTACTCGACTTTCCGACAATAAAAATATCAATACCAATGTAGCGTATTCTATCAAAGCAGACGGAACGTACAACGCGGCTTATGATATCTGGTTCCACAATACGAACAAAGCTAGTTGGGATTCTACCCCTACCGATGAAGTAATGATCTGGTTGAATAATACGAATGCAGGGCCACTTGGTTCTTATGTTGAGACGGTCACGATCGGCGGCAGTAGCTGGAAAGTACACAAAGGTTGGCTTGATGCTGGTAATGGTAAAGGATGGAATGTATTCTCTTTTGTACGTACTTCTAATGTCTCTAGTGCTTCATTGAATGTGAAAAACTTTACCGATTATCTAGTGAACAGCAAAAAATGGATGGCAAATACGAAATATGTAAGTAGTGTTGAATTTGGTACAGAAATATTCGGTGGTGATGGTCAAATTAATTTTTCGAAATGGAATGTAGCGGTACAATAACATTCTTTTACCATATACTTCAAAGACCTTCCTTTTCTTTCAAGGAAGGTCTTTTTTTAGTCGACATCTGTTGATAATAAAACAAATATAATTCATCTTCTATTAACAATTGTCTGATATACTGCTTTACTAGTGTAAAGAATGGTTATGGATGATTGAGGTGAATATATGTCTAGAGAACGGATCAATGAATGGGCATTGCTACGTGGGTTTGCCTTTTTGGCGGTCGTGATGCAACATTCGATTGGTGAATATATTTATCGAAGTGGCAGTATACAAGCTGATTCGATAATGTTAGGTATGCTTTATCATTTTACACGATTTGGTACGTTAACGTTTGTCTTTTTAGCCGGAGCTATTTTATTTTATCAATATGGAGATGGACGCAAATACCGTTCGGTTATCTTTAGACGGATTGGCGATATCTATATTCCTTTTGTTGTATGGACAATCATTTATTGGATCGTCATGCAGTGGATATTTAACGCCCCATTGCTTCGAGCAGATAGTTTGCAAGATATTGTACAGCAATTATTCGCACCTACCAATGGATATCATCTTTGGTTTGTGATTATGATTTTTCAATTTTATCTGTTATTTCCGCTTTTCCGCTGGCTTGGTAAGCAATTTCAAACACGATTATTGGAAAATCGCTCACCACACGAGCAAAGGCGACATATCGTTATTATGTTAATCGTCATCGGAATCATCTATGGATGGTTAATGTGGTTATGTTATTATGCTATGCCTACGTGGAATGTACAGGGGATCTGGAAAATTATTTTAGATCATCGTACTAGCGAATTTATCTTTTACTTTTTTTATTTTGTACTGGGTGGAATCTGTGGTTCTGCAATTCAGCGTTGGAGAGCGATGATCATCAAAATACTGCCCTGGACGGCTATATCGTTTTTGATTATGTATATCTGGTTAGGTTATGATCTGTTACGCTTTGATCCTGTAGCTATTAATCTAAATGTATCGACATATCTCAAGCCGACTACCTTTTTGGCAGTCGTGAGTCATATGCTGTTGATGTACGGATTAGCTTTGTACCTTGTAGAACGAAAAGGTGTAATGGTTCGCTTTCTTCAGTGGTGTGGACGTTACTCCTTTGGTGGTTATCTGTCTCATGCCCTAATATTGATGGGCGTGTCTTACTTTACCCGCCAGATCACAGCGCCTGGACTGAATCTTGTGCTCACAATCCTTACCTTTATGATTGTAGCTCCTACAGCTATCGCACTAACCAGCGGACTCTCTCGCTTACCGGGAGGACAATGGTTAACCGGATCAGCAGGCAAAAAAGGGAAACATTCGATACGCACTCATGCTTCCAGACCGCAATCCACACTGCCTCAAGATTCTTAAAAATAAATAAAACCGCTATGTTCTCTTGTGACAGAGAATGTAGCGGTTTTATTTGTACTGTTATCAGCTTATCCCATATGTTACGAACATATAAAGCATGATTATAAATATTCACTTGATCCATGTCTTGCATGGCATACTTTAGAATTAAAGTGGTAAACGAACAGAGAACTCTGTCCATTCTTCATCACTTTCAACCCGAATAATACCCCGATGTTTGGACAAAATTTTCTGTACTATCGCCAGACCTAACCCTGAATTTTTGCGGTTAAGTGGCTTGGTACTGAATCCTGCTTCGAAAATTTGTTGTTTTAATTTTTCGGGAATCGGATTGCCATTATTTCCAACTGTGAAGGTTAACTGTTCTCCGCGAACACGTCCGGTCACTTTGACCATTTTATCCGGTTTGTCGGTTTCGCTCACAGCATCAAAAGCATTATCAATTAGATTACTAACAATCTTAACCAGTTCTGTCGATTTCACTGTCCCAAATTGAACCGATTTGAGATTACTGATATCATATTCGAACTTGATTCGACGGTCATACGCTTGTGTGGTTTTGGCTTGAATCAATGCAGACAATGCAGGCAGATTGATATTGATAATCTGATTCATTGCAATCGATTCGCCTACCAGTTCAGCGGTATACGTCGATAAGTCGTCATATTTTTTCATTTTCACCAATAATTGAATCGTATTCACATGGTTGTTGAAATCATGACGTTGTTCTTTGATCGAGTTAAAGAGTGCGTCTATATTTTCCAAATAGACATTTTGCACACTTTGCGCTGCAGCTTCGGTGCGACGATTCAGAATAGTGATCAATCCCAATACCAACGCAATAATAGCGATTGAACAAGCAGAAATCGTCAGTGTTAATCGGATCAATTGTTCATTAAGTGTCTGCTGAACTTCTGTCAAATCCGATACGACCGTTATAATAGCAGGATACGTTAACTCTACCGGTATAAATGTTTTGAGCACAGGGACATTATCAAATTCATCTGTAATAGATATGGTATTCCCTGATTTATTAACTTGCTTAATATTTGTTTTGTCAGTAGCACTCTTATAAGAGTAATCGTTATACAATGTCTCATTATCAGAGTACCAGATCACACCATGCGAATTGAATTGATTCGCTTGATCGAGAAAGATAGGCGGATTAAAAATAGCAATCCCTAATGTCTGACGACTACGCTCACCATTCAGAATTTCACGAATAATCGCTTCTACGCCTGTTTTTTCTTGAAATTCTCGCACAGACTTATCATTCGTATAGACATTTATCACATAATTCGTTTTGCCATCGTAGTAATAACCCCACTTTTCACCAGCAGAGTTAGCATTATCTACTTTGGAGATCATAGGCGCTCCCCAATAATCAGGTAGCTTCTGTCCAATATCAACAGTAGGCGTTTTGCGAGCAAGCAATTCTTGAACCGCTTTAAGCCAATCTGCTCGCCATTCTTCTTTCACCGATAATTCATTAGGGTCTGAAGAACGTATAGGAACAATATTATTACCTGAAGGAGCTAACAGTGTAATCCGATCTACACCTACTTCTTTGCTCACTTCAGCAAGTTGTTGATTGGTAACTTCATTCATGTCTGACCCAATCTTAGACTGTGCAGCTTGAGCTGCCATTCTCAGGTTCTCGCCTATCAAGTCCTCTACAAAAGCTTCTCCACTTTGAGATAATTTGATAGATGATCTAATCTGATCAGTGATTGCACGCATATTTTGTTCTTGGACCGAAATCAATGCTTTTCGTGTTGTTACATAATAGGTAGTATTCACAATAATCAACACAACTGTCATAACAGCCAAAATATATACAGTCACCGGAAAAGGTTTGGGTACCAGGCTCTTACGTTGTTTCATTTTAGGAAATTAACCCCCATCTATATCAGCCGCACTTGCTCCATGCCTTTTAGCCGTATTAAAAATCTAAATGCCCGAATATCGACAAAATTCGATTCTTTTTTTAGTATCATACCATGAACCGCATAGGACTACACCTTATTTCCACAAAACCGGACTATTAATTTATGGAAAAGATACCTTTATTTATTGTAACGTAGCGGACTGAATAAATCTATAAATAAAGGTCCTGTCAGCACTGTAAATGCTATTCAGGACCTTTTTTGGGATAACTAGACTATACAATTTATAGAAATAGCTTACTTTAAGGACTGTTTACGTTCAGTCCACCATTCCATGTATTGATTTTCGATCATTTCATATTCATGCTGTTCATACTGCTCACGCTCGGAAGAAGAAATCAATCCTTCTTCATTTTCGTATATATGCCATAAGTCGGAAAATAAATAATCTTTGATTTGGACATATTGTCCTTGCTCTCTACCATTGAACCAAATGATGCCTTTGGTTGTACGCATGATAATACGTGCTTCATCCATAGTACTGGCTTTTTGACCCACACGAATACTAGCGATCATTTGTCCAAACGTATACCATTTCATCTCATTTGGTCCTAGCGTTCAATCAATTTGAAATCATCGTAATGGAATCCCGGTGCAACCACACATGATACAAATACAGGATCATTACCAAGTGGTCTAGCCATTTGCCATTCTCCTGCTGGAATCAATACTTGTGGTGTCTGTCCAGCTTCGATATCCATACCCAAAATCATTTTTTTGCCTTCTACCGGTTGATCGCCTTTACCACCTAGCGTTAATTCTAGCGGGCTACCGGAATGAATCAACCACAACTCATCAGAGTGAACAACATGCCAATCGGAGATTTCATCACCATGCAGTATAAAATAGATCGATGTTGCTGAGAAACGCGGTCCTGAATATTGTTCTGGTAAAATATCTTTTGGAATTTCAAAAGAAGCTTTCCACATTTCTTTATACCAACCGCCTTCGCGGTGTTCATTCATATCTAGCAATTTAACTAACGGTGATAAAGGTAATTTGGTTCCCATGTATCATGACCTTCTTTCCTCAGAGTTTGGAGTGTTTACTTAGTCAGCAATACTAATTAACGGTTGAGTCGTGATCGTCACATTACCAGCAATCGCACGTGAGATCATACAAGACTGCTCTGCTTTGTGTGCAAGTACAGTGGCTTTTTCAACTTGATCGGCCGATTCGGCGCTTAGTACAATTTCAGGTCGATGAATCAATTGTTCGTACGTAAAAATATTATTGGTCACATCTACAATACCTTCAGACTTCATCGTCAGACGTGCAACAGTAATATTGGAACGTTCAAGCATCGCTGCAAGTGTAATAATATAACAAGTTGCGGCTGCTCCTAACAACATCTCATCAGGATTAGTACCTATACCTGGTCCGCCCATAGGTTGCGGAATGGAGATCGCTGTTTTGAGATTGCCTGACTCGATCGTTCCTTCGCTATTACGTCCACCCTGCCAATTAGCATCCAATACAAATTGGTGTTTCATAATACATTCATCTCCTTGCTCTACTTACACATTTCATCTTGAACATTTTACCATATTCTATGGTTAGTATCATTTCCAAAATAAAAACGTTCTTGCTAAACGCGTAATTGCGTATAGAAGAACGCTCTGTAAGCAATAGAATCGTCTGTCATATCGTTTAAAAATCTTTTTTATAAAAGCGACGCATTCCCCAGAAAAATAAAATAATCGTGTAGATTAAAGTATAGATAATAAAAGCTGTTGAAGGAACTTGCCCTACCCCCATACGACCTCTCATTTGCTCATCAATATTAAACATACCTGTCAACTGTTCTACATTTAACAAAACAGCTAACATTTTACGTTGAATAGCATCTGCAGGCATCGCTAATGAAATCATGCCTGTAATATTGTAGAGAGAACGTGCCACTTCTGGCTTCATGTCAAGGCTACTAGATAATTTCTCTACCATACCGCCTAACCAACCTGCTCCATATAACATGGTCATAAATACACCATTTCCCAATGCCGAAAAAAAGGTGGCTCCCAAAAAAGTAACGGTGACTAGAACAGGTACAGTCAGTGCAAATAATAAAAACGATTGTATATGTACAATCAAAGTCTGCGGTACAGTCGCAAAGATATTTGCAATAATAACAATTGAAATATACAAAAATAAAGCATAGATGATACCAAATAACGTATACCCTAACCAGCGCCCTACATACCATTTCCAACGCAAAATGGGGCGAGTTAACATCGCTTGCATCATACTCACTTCGGCTTCTCCAGAGATCGAAGAAAACGAACTAAAAATAATTAAAAAAGCTAAAATAAAACTTCCGAAAAAGAAACCTAATGTCAAAATAGAAGCTCCATTCATAAATTGAGCAATTAAATCATGGTTGGGAATGCCATCTGATGATTTACCTAAGATTTGAGCGATAAATGAGAAAACAACAATAAATAACACTGTCATAATCAGCGTCATCATTAGCACTTTTTTACGTAATAATTCTTTCCAGGTCATACCAATCACTGTTGTCATTATTGCTCCCCCCTGTGACTTAGCCCGGATACGGCATCCATAAACCATTCTTCTAATTTTTCTTTGACCGGTTCTACATTGTATAAGGTCATTCCTTGATTCACGATTAATGTATTCAACCAACCAATCTGCTCTTCATTATCTATCGTTGCTTCTAACCAGACGGTCTCTTGTCCTACAGGCAATATAGAGGTAGCAGATGATATCGTTGGTGTAGCATATCGCTCTATCGAAATACCGCTAGTCTCGCTTAACCACGGTAGAATCTCCGGTGTGAATCCACCCACTTTGAATCTCCATTTGGTCTGAGTATACAAGACCTGACTGACTTGTCCATGACGCAAAATCTGTCCATTATTCAGTAGCGCTATGCGTTCACATAGACTTTCTACTTCTTCTAACAAATGAGAATTTAAAAAGATCGTTTTACCTTCATTTTTTAAATTTTTAAGCAGTTCACGTACTTCTAAGCGTCCAATCGGATCTAAAGCTGAAGATGGTTCATCGAGAAATAAAATAGGTGGATCATTGACTAATGCGCAAGCCATCCCTAGACGTTGTTGCATTCCTTTAGAATAATGTTTGACTCTGTCTGTTCCACGCTTACCAATACCTACTTGATCTAACAATTGCTTGATTCGCGGCTTAATTGTACTCTGATCCATTCCACACAGACGACTATGCAACCGAACAACTTCTTCACCGGTTAACCATTCTTGATAACGATACAGCTCAGGTAGATAACCGATATGTCGCTTGGCTTCTAAAGAACCAATAGGATCACCAAATAATGTAGCACTTCCCGAAGTGGGTGCTGTTAATCCAACTAACATTTTGACCAGTGTACTTTTCCCTGCGCCATTGGGACCGAGGAAGCCAAAGGCTTCCCCTTCTCCCACACTAATCGTTACATTGCGACAACCACGACCATTATCATATTCTTTTGTTAACTGCTGAATATCGATCGCCACTGTACTCATGATTGAATCAACTTCTCGATTTCTTTTGTAAATGATTCGTATGTGGTATAGGCACTCCCACCATCAAATGTAAACAATTCTCCATTGTGAAGCCATGTTGCACTATAAGTTATTCCATCATCATTAACTTTATAGAATGAGATCAAAACAGGTTCTCCTGCGATAGTCAGACGTTCCGTTTTACCTCCTGATTCAACAGGTAATGGCAGTGAACCGTTAATAACTTTATCACTTTGCAATTCGTCTTTAAGCGATTGTGGCAAGAATGGCAGATCAGCAATCGCTTTAAATACTTCATCTGTCGAAACAGAAGCATCAAATTGGACTGTTGGAACTTTAGTTTGAGTCAAAGATGCTACATTTTCACCTTTAAACATCGTGTAATAAATGCTTTCCGGGAAATGTATACTTATCGGAGTATTGTTAAGGGATTGAGGTAACAATTCTTTTCCGCCTAGACTTTGGATCGCTTTGTTAACCTCATCTATATTCATAATTAATGTCCTTGTTCTTGAACTTTGTACATTTACCGTTTCTTTATTATCTTGGGCAGCTTCTTTAACTAATGTGTAATTTAATAACTCTGCTGCTTTGGAAGGACTAAAGTCTCCTTCTATATTGCCATACGTCGAACTAAATATTCCAAATCGATTTTCTTGTTCATCAAATTCAGCGTCACCTCTGTATTGATCGAACATGTCAGACAATTGCTGACTATCTACAGCTGTTAAGTTCTGTACACGAAATTGATCCAATAAGGCAGCCATCGCATTGTTGCCAAATGGAGTAGCGATTACTGCTCCAGCAACTACACAAGCAGCAATACCTGTTGTCCATCTTTTGCGAGCGGAACTCATTTTACGACGACGCTTAACGGTTGGTTCTGTTTCTGTTGATGAAGTATGCGATTGTTCTTCATTAGATTTTTTCATAGCAATTACACTCCTTTGAGATTGTTGTGGTTGTGATGATGGATCATTGATTTGAAATAAATGCGGTTCATTAGCCCATTTTTCCCAGTTAGAATGTGGCGTTTCATTAACAAGCTGACTTTTTAATTTTGCCCATGCTTCATCTGTGGCATTGGATGAATCTGCTGGCTCTGTAGGCTGAATGTTATTAGGATCTTGTGGAAACTTGCTCACGTCTATTCCTCCTTTTGCTCTTTATTTACGTAGAATGTAGCATTTTTTTACGTAATTTATTGGTTGCCCGATGTAATAATGTACCGACAAGTGATTGCTTTAATTGAAGTTCTTTAGCAATCTCTGCATAACTGTAACCCGAATATTTCATGAGTAAAGCTTGCCTATCCCGTTGAGGTAATTGCTCTAACCATTCTTGTACCTCTTCTTGTTCCATCTGCTGTATCACGATATCCTCACCCGAAGGTGGTGAATGTTGAAGATCATAGTATTGTTCTTGTTTATTTTGCAGTCGGCGTTCTCTTGCCTTTTTATCCATATAATCATAAGCAATCCGGGTCAGAACTCTGTGTAGCCAGGCTCCAATGGCTTGCGGATCATCGGGTGGATTGCGATATAGACGGAGAAAGACTTCCTGTGCCAGATCATCGGCTATAGCTTCGTCACGTAACAATGCATGAAGTTTACGTTTGACGATTGGATAATGTTCATAAAATATCTGTTGAAATTGTTCCGGTTCCGGAATGTCCATGTTGTCATGCTCCTTTCCGCTGCAGCTATAAGAAAGACGAGCGGTATTCACTTTTTGTATCTATTCCCTAGCAATTTATTTTTTACCATTATGAATATGTCTATCTACTCAGGCTATATGTATGATTTTCGACAATATCATACATGTATTATTGATAATTTTGTTAGTCAACGTGTATAAAGTTCGATATAATAGCACATGAACATCCAATATATTCAAATGATGTCGTATACTACCTGTAAAAAGTTCTTTGATTATATAAGAATTTGAGGAGTGGAAGCTAATGCTTTGGTTAAAACCATTTGAACTTCAATTAGATGCTGTCTTTGAGGAAGCGAAGCAAAAAGTAGCCCATTTTCCAAAGCCACTACACGAATTAGGATTAGCCTATCTAGCCAAATTTGATATCCGGCAAAAACATAGCACCAAAAATTATGTCTGTTATTTGTTACCTTTTTGGATAGCTGAAACGATTCAAGTTCATACGGCTAAAGCAGTGAGTCATCCCTCTTCAGCTACTGTTTCTTCCCTTCATCTGCAATCGTTGCCTGAATTATCGCATCGTATGGGTGTTGCTAATATTTTTTGTATGCTTCATTTTTTTATTCAAGATGATCTTATGGATACACCTAATTTATCAACAGATCAATTACATGATCTGATCCCGCTTAGTCAGTTATTCTGGAATGAATTTGTAAGTATCTGTGGAGAAAATCTAGGTAACAACTCTTCGTTCTGGCAATACTATAAGCAGTTTTTAGCCGAGTGGGCAAGCGCTGTATACAATGAAGCCGATGCCGATTATTTGTTTGAACAACCACAACAGATTGCAAGTAAAGTGAGTCCATTGAAGATTTCTTTAATTGCGATGTTGCTTCAATTGGACTGTATGTATATGTTACCTGATCTATTACAACAATTGGATCAAGCTTTGATTGTATTACAAATGAATGATGATCTTAGCGATTGGCAAGAAGATATGATCGAACGCAATTACAATTGCTTGCTCGCTTTTATTCGCTATGAGGCAGTCGAGCATCATCAAGCTTTATTTTCAGATAAAGTTACTGCGGTACAAGTGCAGCAAGCGATCTATGATCAAGAAGTTATTCGTCGGTATGCTCAGTATGCACAATCTTCTTTTACCAGTGATCCTTCATTATTTGTATCCGACTCTTTAATTGCATTTCGGAATTATTTAATTGAGCAATTGCATGAAGCAGCCAACTCTATTCATGAAGCTCGAAATACCCTTTTACAGGGAAGCTTACTATACTTTATTCAAAAAGACCTTACATCTTCATAGATTTTTAGAATTAGACATGATACACTGAATAGGTAATTATAACCATTTAAGGGAGGAAGATTAATATGTCCAGCCAAGCTATTTTTCAAGCACAAGTTATTCAAAAGGCGTGGGAAGACCCTAGTTTTATGGAGATGTTAAAAACCGATCCAAAATCAGCATTGAAAGATGTCTTGGGTATTTCTTTTCCAGAACATGTGCAACTCAAAACAGTTGAAGAAAAAAGCGATGAATTCTATCTGGTAATTCCTCCAAAGCCTTCATCTATGATGGCTGACGCTAAAGTGAAAGTTGACGCTGGTTGGTAATATTCCCCTTGTATTGTTAATATGGTTTTCTATACTTATACATGTCATACAATCGTACACAAAAAAACTGTTACAACCTTCTGGCAGCGAACCCCTTAGACTTGCGGGTCCGCTGCTGGAAGATGAATAACAGCTTCTGTGCCTACATTCTTTTTACTTTTAAATTCTAATACTCCCCCGAGTGCTTCTATAATGCGAAAAGTCACCATCAGCCCCAAGCCGGTTCCTTTGGTTTTATTCGAAAAGTATGGTTCTCCTAATCGTTTTAACTCTTCTTCTGTCATACCACTTCCATTATCCTGAATATGAATTTCAATTTCTTTGTCATTTTGTTCTGCCCAGATATGAATCTTACCTTCTTCAGGTAAAGCTTCTATACTATTTTTCACAATATTAATTAAAGCTTGCTTGAACTTGGAAGAATTGCCCCGGATATCAATATTTTCAGGGATATTCATAGTGATTGTTCCTCCTGCTAATGTAGCAAGTGGTCGCATAATCCCTTCGATATGTTGGAATTCTTGTGCCAAATTAAGTGTATTAACTTTATCAAATTCAGGTTTGGCAAATGTTAAAAAGTCTGTAATAATCGCTGATGCGCGGTCGAGTTCTTCTAAGGCAATCTTGAGATGCTCTCGTCCTTTATCATCTGTATTCATTTGTAACAATTGCAAAAATCCACGTGTCACTTGTAACGGATTGCGTACTTCATGAGCTACAGAAGCGGCAAGTTCGCTGATAATGTCCATTTTTTCTGAGCGCTGAAGTTCATTGTTAAATAATTCTAAGCGACTGGAGTAGAGCACCATCTGTTGATGATTTTGAGCAAATCGTCTTGCCATCACAGATATTAGTGAAATCACAAAAATCATTACGCCCCATTTCCAGAGGGTTACACTATAACTTCCAGCTTGGATATAAAACCATGTTAATTCTCCCCCGCTGATCAAAGCGAAAATAGAAAAGCCGGAAGCGAATAAGATTGCATCTTTGTTTTTGCGAAAAGCATACGTTACTGCTACGACCATCAAAATCAATAATTGAAGAATTAACAGAATACCTAATGTTTTGACAGAAATAAAGTAGTAGACTGCAAAGTATCGTTCATTTGTTAAAATGTTAAAAATCATTGCCATTACACAGATAAACGAATAGGCGTACTGGATTTTTTTCATTTTAGTAATGATGCCTTTGTAACCACTACCAAACACACATTCAAAAAAGTAAAGCAACGCAGGCAATAAGATAAATAAACTCAAATCGAGTAAAACCGAATACAATTTGTAATAAGTCGGGTAAAAAGTAAACAAAAATGGCGAGTAAGTTACCACTAATATGCCAAGAGAAAGAATAATGGCTGCTAGACTAAGCCACATTCTTAATTGATCTCGTCGTAAAAATACAGAACAGATCACCATGACCAAAGAGATAAAAATACAAGCACTACCCAGTACCACATCAATCAGATCCGAGCTAACATAAGAAATCAACATATCTTGATAATCGCCAACCATAATGCCTTGCTTCAGACTAATCTGTTCGCGCGCCGATTCTACCCAGATATACAGCAACTTGTAAGAATCTTGTTTGGTTAGTGGTAATAACAATTGATTTTGTTCATATGCATAACTACGTTTCGATTCAAAAATCTTATCTTGATCCAAATACACAATAATATGCTTACCATTCAGTTCCGGAATCAGTACACCGGCTGTATTCCACGATAATTCAGGCAAAGGGATACGAATCCATGCTGATGAACTATTCACCGGTTTGCCATCTTTCATAATTTCAGATGAAATCCAGGGGCTATCTTGATCACTATCCCATGGTTTGGATGTTAACGTATTTTGCGATTGCCATTTAATTTGCCAGTAATTAATAGAATGACCCGTTCGTTTTTCACTTTGAGTTGAAAATAAAGATAACGCCAAGACGACCACTATAACTGCGATTAAAACCCCGATTAAGGCTTTGGACAGAATCTTCATTTCAGCACCTCATTATAAATAAACTATGTAATACATATTCGTTTGGAAAATATACCCACCTTTATCTATTATACTTGCTCTCTTACTTCAGAGATACTATTAATTTTACAATGATACACCATCTACAAAACATTTCAAAATGCTTGCTCTATCGACTGATTTTGCATATTATTCTATATTACTTCACGTATATTTACATCATGCTTCAGTTGTTGATATAGGATACAAATGACTGATAAATAATGAACTTTTATTTATAAAATAATACCGATACCGTTTGGTCAGCGACAGACTAGGGTAAGCACTATTGATATACGGACGTATTGGAGGGATTTACTAATGACAGACGACAAACATTACGATGACGTATTTTGGAAGACACGCAACACGATTTTAAATGATGAAGATTCCCAAACAAATACCGAAGAAGAACTGCCTGAAGACGCTAAAAAGGCTGTAATCTTACCGGAAAAGATGGATAATCCTTTGTTTGGACAGCTTCCTGATGAAGAAGATGCAGGTCCACATCCAAGTGCTGATCCAGAAGATCCTGAATCAGATGCAGCTCATATCAGCAATGATAAGCAAGAAGAATAATATAGGTTAACTCCTATCATTCATACAAAAAGATACCTGTTTTCGCACATATTGTGAAAACAGGTATCTTTTTGATGTTTTTTATTATTCTGATTCTATTTGCGTCCATAATCGGCTTTGATCTCGCCCCAGCTTTTTGTTTCCCATTTTAAAATCTTATTATCATACTTATGTGTACGTAGCCATTGTTCTGCACGATCCACCAAATTCCAAATCTCAGCGGTAGATTCATCACGAACCAGTGTAGAGACTGCCTTTTTTTGTTTTACCCATTTCAGCGCATTAGCAGAATCACTATAGATCGTTTTGCTACTACCTTGACGATACAGATAAGCAAGCGCGTGAACAATCGCTAGAAATTCCCCTAGATTATTTGTTCCTTTGGCAATCGGGCCACAAGTGAAGATGACTTTACCTGTCTGTGTATCCACTCCCTGATATTCTACAGGCCCCGGATTACCACGTGTGCCTACATCTACTGATATACTATCGTAGTCTATTAGATCTTTAGAAATGGTGGCTGAAGACGAAGTACGCTTACTATAGCTATTACCGCTAGTTGAACTGCTAGAAGAACTACTTTTGCCTTGTCCCCAGTGCTTTTTCCAGCCTTCTGCATATACTTTTTCAGCTTCAGCAAGCGTTTCATATGATTTATATTTAGCATCTTTGTATCCATTGGTATGTTGCTGACAATCTGCCCAAGAGGTATAGATTCCTGGACGATGTCCTTCCCATACTACATAATATTTTGACTTTGCCATACAGACCTCCATAGTGTATTCCATCATTACTATTGATTTAGATTGTAGTGTTCTGTTGCTCTGTGTGAGCTTAATTGTATTTATGAATGAGGTACTTTACCAATCGATTCAGAGGAATTCTCCAGTACAGGAATTTCCCAACTACGTCGCTTCACAAAAAGCGCGCAGATCAATAACATAATCCCATTGATCACAAACACCCAGCGAATATCAATCCAGTGTCCGAGCAGACCACCGATAATCGGCCCTGCCATCGTAGCGATCTGGGAAGCAGATTGATTCAATCCAAAAGCTCTACCGCGAAAATCAGACGGTGTGACTTTGACAATTAAAGCATTGATCGATGGCAATACTGCCGCATAAAATAATCCATACGAAAATCGCAATATACCAAATCCCCAGATATTCGTAAAGAAAAATTGTAACAGATTTCCGATACCGCTTCCTAATAAGCCGATAAATAAGATTTTACCGTATCCTATTTTACCACCTACTTTGCCCCAGCGTGGAGCCATAATTAATGTAGCTACACCGACAGCGGAGAACACAATTCCTGAACTTAATGAAGCATTATTGTTCGATACTCCCAAACTTTGTACATAGATCGTAATCAGCGGTTCCAAAATCATAATTGAAAAGGTGCTGATGCCCGCCAGTATCAATAGCGCTACAAATATAGGATTCCCTGCGGCTTGCTTGAGATCATCACGAACATGAGAACGCTTAGCTGAACGATTAAAATTATGTTCTTTTGCCCAGAAGGTAGCGATAAGAGCTGCGATCAATACAATTGCTGCTGAAAATAAAAACGTATTGCGATTACCAAAATAATAACTCACGACTCCGCCAATCAGCGGGCCTATAATCGTACCTGTTGCGCCTGAGGTTGCCATGACTCCCAGTGCATAACCGGTTTTATTTTCCGGTGTGTTGGTGCCGACAAGTGCAATCGATGCTGGTACAAACCCTGCAAGCAATCCTTGAAAAATACGCACTACCAAAAATAAATAAGGATCTGTCACAAAATAATTAATCAAGTATAAAGCCGCCAGACTAAAGCCTGAACGAATCAGCATCGGTTTCCGTCCGTATTTATCCGATAATGATCCCCAGAATGGTGAAATTAACGCACTCGCCAAAAAAGTAATCCCAAACGCAATCCCAGACCATATCTCTAAATTGCTTGTTACGCCCAGATCGGCTTTTAGAAAAATAGGTAGAAATGGGATAGAGATAGAGTACGCTGTACTACAAAAAAAGACTCCTAACCACAGTACAACTAAATTCCGTTTCCATGAAAAGTTCTCGATAGCTACCACTTATGCCTGCACGTCCTTTCCATCACACCGCTTAAATATCTTACATTCTACTCTTGTTTAACCCATTCTCCAAATTCATTATCTTTTATAAGGAATGAATAACAATTTATAAGAGAGCGATTGCAATATTATAAATTCGGGTAAAGTACATGTAAGCCAAATCAATACGTAAATTCAAAATAGATATATTTATAACGTTAAGGGAGATGAATGATAATGAACAAACCATTTGATGATAATAGAGATGCTGCGGCGCAGGAATACAATAGATACCGGACGACTGAACCTGTCACTTCGGATGTAGAAGATGAATTGCGTACGATTCCTGAAAACGATCTAGATATTATTAATCCTACGATGCGTGATGAAGAAGGTATTCAACCGATTACAAGTGAAGATGTGGCTGTACGTGAAGCTAATGCAGAACTTGAAGATGAGCATGACGTGTCTCCATATAGTATTGATCTAGATGTAGCTGAGACACCGATTGATACAGGAAACGACTTGAATAGCGATCCACTTACAGATTTGGAAGATGTTACGATGGATGATGAGTTCCCAGACATCCCAGATGCTGATCTGTTAGATGGAGAGACTCCTGTCGATCCAGCGGCTGTCCCTTTAGAAGATCAAGATGCACATGGAACGGATATCTTAAACGGATCAACAGGCGAAGACGAACCAGACCGTTACGGACATTAAGATAGTAACAAGGAGGAATCTACGATGAGTACTCATGATAAAGATCAGGATAAAGAAAAGAAAAACTTGGTGACTGAACGCGATAATGATGATGAATTTGGATTGTTCAAAGAAGATTCTTTTCCCGATTCAGCACCGGATGAAATTCAAAAAAGAGTGATCGATAACGAGCTTCCGCATGATAACGAATTACCACGTCATAAAGAAGACAAAGATAAACCTGAAATAGAATAGAGTCTATACACCAAAAAGAACCTTTTCCTTATTGATTATAGGAAAGGTTCTTTTTGATTGTATATTAAGTCTTTTCAATCACGATAATACAGGTGCTATCTGGCAAAGGAACAGATTCGCCCCACTCATCTGTTATGTTTACTTTTTGTTGTAATGCTTCGGTATAACCGGCTTGTAAAAAAGATTCCAAATGAACAATATGCGCTTGTGCTCCTAAAGTCTGCTCGATAAAGATACGATATTGAGAAGGTGTCATATACCCGAACTGCTCCTGTACTTCATGCACATAAGCTTCTTCTCCCCATGTGTACGTATACAGAAATTCCATCGCATCATTTACAGGCATTATCACTTCTTGCTCTCCTGTCACTTCATACTCAATCGAACGACCGACAAAATCTTGAGCATATCGCTCTAATGCTGATAGACCATCATCTTGCAAAAACTGAATCCGGCGCTTCTGCCCTGTCGGTTCGGTCATAATGCCATCCCGAATAATAATCCGTCCACCTGTAGAAAGAACATCATATGCACTGGATAAAGCCGCAGCGACCGTTTCCAGATTGAACTTATGCCCGTTAAATGGAACGTATGAATATAACTCATGTAAAATCGACGAAAATAACACACTATCCACACTGCCAGGTTCAACAATTTCTCGTAATGCTAGCGCATCGCCTTTCATTACTTCCCACGAGCGACCTTCTAATTGCTTTTTACGTTGTAAAGCTTCGATCACATTTTCCGAAATATCGATACCGATCGCACGTTTATCCGACCATTCTTCTTCGATCAAGTCTAGCATCACACCGCCACCTGGTCCGATATCTATAATCGTCTCGCCGACTATATAACGGAGCAATATACGCTTATAATCGACCGTCTGATTCATCATTTCAAGATAACTTTCTTCATTATGAAAACGATCGTAAGCATCACGCCGTAATCCGAATAGATCGAATAATAACAAGACAGCTTTCTCATATAGCGGTGACTTTTCTGCTTCGATACAGAATTCAATTAATTTCTCTGCCGCTGGTGAAAAAACAAAGTTAAAAAAGACTGTATCCGCAATATGAGGCTCTTGCACACATTCATAACTCAAATGCGGACTATCTTGTCCCCATGTGCCTGTAGACAATTGATCCCAAGAGCACTCTGCCAACACTTTCTCAATCATTCTTTTTTTGTAGACATTTACTTTTTTGATGCCTTTGTAATCGTAATACATCGTATTCATTAATCGTTCAAAGCTGATATGGCGTACATCTTTAGGAACGATATGACTGATCAATGTGAATATTTTGGCAAACTCTTCAAAAGAGAAATCTTGTAATGCCGCTTCTACATACCAGAACGTCTGATGGTCAAGCAAAGCAAAAGATTGCTCTACATTAATCTGTGCATTCAGTTGGTGTAGGCTCTCAACTGTATTTTCTCCTTTATGAATACTGGCAGCCCGTAAGCGAAGTATCCGATCTTCCGTTGTCCAATCTAAAGGTTGCTCTTGGTAGACAATCGGTTGGATCAACGCAAGCACATCATCTTGTACTTGTTGCCATAATTCTGACGAAACGGCTTCTATAATACAGCGGTTCAGTATCAGTAAAGTTGTTTTCATTTCTTCTGGTGATAAAATGCCATGACTGACTTGATCAGTTAACGGGACATTTTCAGCAAAAGGCACTTCTCCACGCAGACATTGACCGATTAGTCCATGTGTCCGAATCAACGTAGTCACTAATTGAGTACGTTCTTGCTGTGGATCAGCAGAAGCATGCATATACAGTTCTGCCGAGCCTTCATTATGTACAAATAAATTAATCCCTTGTTCTTGCCAGCGTATCCGTTCACGCATCGTTCCGCCTTTGGCTGTTTCAGACCATATCAGCACTTCTTCGATCAGCTCTTTTTGCCAGTACGATACTCGCAATTGATCCAGAATACGTAATGTACGTTCTACATAATCCAGTACAGGATTAGCATTGCTTAATTCTTGCAAAGTCGTTACACGTTCTAGATTGACAATCCGTTCTTCAGCGGATACCAAATAATGTAACCAAAGATACGGATTATCGGCAGATAAATAACCAAGATTACGATAATTGTCTATAGCAGTTAATGAATGTAGCATACGGTCACATCCTTATTTTCTCCAGAGTATAGGGTTATTGTTAGTTTACCCGTTTTGATGTGGATTGATAATAAAAAAGCGTTGAACCTGATGTTCAGCGCTTTTGAGTTTATTTGCCCATAGGAGATTCTACAAATTCTTTTCCTACAGAATACAGTTTATCTCTGTTAATAATATCTCCCAACCAACGGCTTAATTTCACACCACTTTCTTCAGCAGTGTAAAAAACGCGTGATGGTGATAACGTGTGCGGTGTACTTCGTTTCTTCGTACCGACCCCATAATCGGTCACAAAGTAATAATAATTGTCTAACTCTTGATCCAATTGTCCGGCAGAATCAAGCATACCTTGAGACCAGCTCTGCGTCATAACATCGTCTCCACTCACTAATCCAATCGTCTGCTGATTCAGTACAGCTTCATAGGAAGGTAAGACTTTATCATATAACGTATTGGATTGTAGCAAGATCGTATTCGCTGGAAGCTTCTGCGCATTGTAACGAAATGCCGCCGCAATAATATCTTCTTCAATCGGATAGCCGAAATGCTGCTCAAATTTGGATTGCCACACTTCATCAATAATATGATGCCACTGATGAGACGATAAATAGGAACCATCTGCATAATGATAAATTTGGGCATTCGGATAATGTTCTGCAATATGAGGAGCCCAGAATGCTGATCCAAATCCGCCTGCACTAGCTCCTGCGATAAATAATTTATCCGGTTCAGTAATATGATCGAATAACCAATCTAATCCTTTTAGCGTATTCGGTCTACCACTATAATGAGCTGTAAAATGAATTTTGCCTTTTCCTTTATACTTCACTTTATTGTTGCCAATATGGAAATCTCCTGTTGCATAAGGGATATAGACAATCGTCCAATCGTAAAAAGGATTATCTTCACGATGATTATCTAGCATACCGCCTAACAGATCGGTTTTGTAAAAAGGAATATTGGCAAAATAATAACCTAACTCCCGATTATGCAATAAGGTACGCAATCCGAATGGCTTGGAAGCGGTATTGCGATCCCAGCTAATCCCTCCACCGGAAAAATAAACGACTACATTTTTACTTTTGCCACGCTTGGTTAGCAAGTAATAAGGTGATCCGTCTCCCGCTACTACAATACCGCTTAGATCTACCCGATTCCATTTATACAATGGCGATTCAGCAAAGCTGACTACACGAGTAGGACGCTTAATAACAAATAGAATAACAACGACAACAACCGCTACAATAATCAACCATTCAATGGTAGTCAACACCATTTCGATTCCTCTTTTCCCGCTTACTCTTCCTGTACGATGAATACTTTTGTTTTGCGCGGTGTACGATTCGCCTTTTTGCCTTTCAGTAACCATAGATCAGGGGTATCACTCACATCTTTGATCTCTAATTGAAAAGAGGTATTCGGTAACGATCTCGTGAATCGCAAAAATAACCGATTGCCATCTACAGCCGATTGACTGACTTTCAACTCATATGATTTACCCAATCCGATCGCTGGATATAACGTAACCGTACCAATAGATTGTGGATCAATACGCTTATTATAAATAATCATCACTTCATCAGGTGCTATACGAAGACCCGATGAAGGTAAAGGAGGCTCTGCATACATATACCCACCAATATGGTATTCATAAGCGGTCCAGCTCTGATATCCAAGCGCATAGGCATGATGTTCCAGTTCATCTATCCAACGTCTTCCTTTGATCATACTGGATTTGGAGCCGATATCTGCTTGAATACCAAGAGGTAATTTGGGATGTAATGCTCGGATAGGTGCAGCTATACTTTCATAATCGCGTATATAGTTAGAGGGTAGACCACGCTTCATCCAATCCGGCCAATGCGTCTGCAAAATATGCATATCAGGCTTGACCAGATCGATCATTGCCAGCGCATCCAGCCCTTGCCATTCACGTAGCTTTTGGGTGGCTTCAGGATCGCGTACAGCTAATGACCATGTAGCTACTTTAATATCCGGGCGCACATCTCTGGCTCCATGCTCGCCATTAATAATTTCATGGATTAATCCATTGACTGCTTCTACACGCATATCAACCCAGCGCTCATAAATATAAGGAATTTTTGTATAATAATTAGCTGCGGAAGAACGGGTAAAGTTGGGCATATCCATTCCGTATTTGTCGAGAAAAGCTTGCTGTGCAAGCGGTCCAATATCTCCATATACTCCACGTTCGATTCCGTTCCATTCTGGAAAATAAGGTTCTGCAATCTCAATTCCATCGAAAGGAACATTTGCTACTAGATAAGCGATCACTTCTTTTTTCCATTGAATATATTCGGTTGAAAAGTGAGAAAAGCGCTCAAATCCATCATTGATCGGCTTGAGCAATTCCATCCGCCAGGACGACCATTCTTTAGGCGCAAGTTCTACACTGAATGTGCCATTTCCTAGTACAAGCGCCCATACCGCTATTTCTCGCTGTTGCAATGCTTCTACCAGTGCGATATCGACCTGTTGCTCATTCACAACAAAATAATGAACTGTTCGGTATCCAGCAAGCGCTAATTCATCAGCAATACTTTGCGGGGATCGATTAGCGTAATACGGAAATAATGGATCGATCTGTATACTTGCGCCATGCATCGCCCACGGACGATTACGCTGTAGCGGTGTACTCATCTGCGCGCTCCTCCTGCTCGGTATACCGGTGGTTTTCGTTTACGCCAAAATAACTGAAGAGAGCGGTGTGCACACCACAATGAAAAGCCTGCAAAAAGCATACCCCATAATACAGCAGGAATCCCGAATTGTTGCGCTAGTCCTGCGGCATCTCCAGCTCCAGCAGGGCTAGTAATACTAAGCCACAGAATCGTAATCGAGGATAGTACGGATTCTTCTAGTGTCAAAAACAGAATCAACAAATAATAACCATTACGTAACCATTCGGGCGCAATCACCATGACACCACTAACAATTACAAATCCGATTAACCAGTACAGACCGAATCCATGATGCACATATAATATCAACATAATCAGCGCAATAATGCCTGTTAACACAATGCCTTCTTTTTGCTTGCGTTTGTGATACAGATAAAATAAAACAATCACAAATATCGAAGAACCCATATATCCTGCTAATCCGATCGGAAGTCCGCTCCACATAGAACTTATCGTTGTATATGTCACTCCACTATGGTCTGCATTCAACTCTATACTACTGACCTGACCGGATGTAATTAACGTAATCATAGCATGTCCAAATTCATGAATCATCGTATTCAAATTACGAAATAACGATGAAAAAGGGATCAATCGCGTCAATACCGCTGAGGCGATCAATAACAAAATCGTATTTAACCATTTATTCAAAAGGTCACACCCTTACTATTTTAAGTTGCTATCTTAAATATATCGCTTTATAGCCTGTAAATCCATCTTCTACCTTTACAGCTTATGGTATAATTTGTGAATCAAATCATTTGTAAAGGAGTGTCTATTGCTGTGGATCATAACGATAAAGTAGAACAACTGGAACAGCGTATTCTCAGGCTTGAACGCGAAGTCGCTGAATTGAAGCAATTAGAAATGCAACGAAGACAGGCTTCGCCTCCACCCGTATCTCCTAATCGAACAGCTCCGCCCCCACCATCTGGCTCACCTTTCACTCCGCCTCCGCCAACATCGAACTGGCAAGATGCTTATGTGAATGCACCGCCACCGAAAGGAAATTACAACGCTAGACCACAAGCGCAACCACAGTCAGGTCCATTTGCTGGTGCACAGCGCCCGCCTGTACAAGCGCCTTATACACCGCCTGTTCCCAAGCCACCCAAAGACTGGGAACATCTGATTGCGCGTGTATGGTTGCCGCGTGTTTTTATCGTTGTATTGATTCTCGGGATTGTGTGGGGATTTATAGCTGTGGTCAAAGCAGGCTATTTGTCTGAACCGATTCGTTGCATTCTCGGTGTACTGGTAGCAGCTGTATTGTACTGGCTCGGGGAACGTGAGGTCAGTAAAGAACGACCCGCACTGGGCAAAGTGTTATTAGGCGGATCGATTGCGATTTTAATTTTGTCGATTGTTGCATCGTATCTGTTGTATGACTTGCTTCCGTTTATCTTTGCATTTTTACTGTATATCGGTGCACTTGTATTTGGAGTGTATATAGCATTAAGTCAGCGTTCTCAATCGATTGTTGGGATCACGTTGATCGCAGGTTATCTTGCGCCTGTATTGATTGCTCCTGATGATCCGAATCTATGGATATTTGCTGGATTTGAAACGATTTTCTCAGCAGTCATGTTAGTGGTAGCGATGAAATATTCATTCCGGGTCAGTTATATCCTGGCATTTGCTTTACTACATATTACGCTTGGACTAAGTATGATCTGGTATGGTTTCTCTGTACAAAATGTAGTAGCTGTTTTGATTCAACATGCTGTGATTTTAGCGATTTCTGTATTATGGAAAAAGCGCAGTACCAGTATGCAACTAGGTGTTCTTTTTACCAGCTTCGCCTTTGTCGGCGGATGGCTTACCATTTACTATCTCGATGGTAGTGAGACAGGCGCACGTTGGATGATTGCTATTTTGTCACTGATGTACAGCATCTTGTATGCTTCCGGTATTCAAAAGCGTACTCCTGTCGGCATTGCTTATCCTGCTATGGCGATCTTTGGCTGGTTTTTGTTGTTAAATATGATTCCGAATTTCCCTGCTCGTATGGCTGTTATTTTGGTCGAAGGTACACTAGCGTTCTTATTGGCTCTTCGATTCCGTAACAAATTACAATTGGTTCTCGCTTGTATTGTATATGCGTATGCACTGTTAGCGACATTGTTTGTTCCGATTGAACGTTTCTGGTCTGCATCTGCTTTTAACTGGTTAATCTTACTCATTACAATTCCAGCAATCTATCAGATTATTGGAAAATGGGTACATTCAGAAGATAAAGTCTATAGCTCACTGTATCGCAAACGTTATATTTTGATGTGGGCAGAAGCGATTCTGGGATTGATCTACCTTAGTCAATTGGTACACGTTGCTTCCCGATTCAAAAATGCTGATGTACGCCATCTGAGTCTTTCCAGTGCATGGATTATCTATGCGATTCTCATTATTGTGATCGGTATGGTTGTTCAGAAATCCAAATTGCGGATTATCGGAATATTGTTTATCTTTTTCACCTTACTCAAAATTATTTTTATCGATCTTCCAGATATTTCGATTGGCGTACGGGCGATCTTGTTTATTATATTAGGTGTGGTTGGACTGGGATTATCGCGTTTATTTTACAAACGTCGGGATAACAATGGACAACCTCCATCACAAGAGCCACCACTAGAAGCTAATATGCCAACGAACAATCCTGAACGTTCTTATGAATCTTCAACTGCACCATTAGACAACCGTTCTGCTGATGTACCACCTGCTTCACCCGATAAACCTAAACATAATGATGATCTTTCATAAATGAAAAGATCCAAATGAATGATTAAAGAAAGAAGTGGAGAGATTGATTTTTACGATTTTGTACAGTGTGGTTCTACCGATTTTTGTTTTGATTGCGGTCGGGTCCATATTACAGCGTGTTTTCCAGTTGGATCTGTATACACTCGCCAAAATCAACTTTTACTGTATTACACCTGCGGCTGTTTTTATGAGTCTCTATCATTCCGATATGTCTGCTCAATTACTTGGAAGTGTTATCTTTTTCTATGCTTTGTATGTATTGATCTTGTATATTTTAGGATCAGCCACTTCCAAAGTGATGGGATATACCAAAGGGAAAAAAGCCGCTTTTAACAACAGTATTATGCTCGATAACTCGGGTAACTATGGTTTACCTATTAACGATCTAGTCTTTAAAGGCGATCCACTGGCTGCTTCTATGCAAGCATTGATTATGTCGCTTCAAAGTCTACTGACTTTTACGTATGGAGTCATTTCGATTCAAGGATCACGACTAAATGGTAATTATCGAAGCGTGATTGTTGGATTTCTGAAAATGCCTGTACCGTATGCGCTGTTACTGGGTCTGGTTATGCATGCGTTTGCGATTCCTTTACCAGTGATTCTGGCTCAACCGTTAACGTATGCTCAACAATCGATGGTGGCAATTGCGCTAATCACGCTTGGTGCACAGATTGTAAAGTATCCGCTACGCTTATATCGGAAAGACATTTATCTAAGTATGGCGTTACGCTTATTCGCAGGGCCTGCTATCGGGCTTCTGCTGATCTATGTATTAGGTATTCATGGCATTCCTGCTCAAGCACTGCTGATCGCTTCTGCGATGCCTACAGGTGTGAATACATCGATTCTGGCAGAAGAGTACCGGAATGAACCTGACTTTGCGGCTCAAACGGTATTAGTGTCTACATTAGTGAATGTATTTACGATTACTGCTGTTATCGCTTTGTCTCATCATTTATAAAATAAGGATAGAACTGGACGTTAAAGGGAATAGAAATCGTCTTATCCAAACTTGTATCTTGTTCTGTAGACGTTTTATACTAAGAATTGCTGATTCACAAGCGATCATTGATCACTATAAACGACCTCAAAGGAGATGGATATTCAGATGTTGCGTCAATCACGTAAAAATGTAGCCTTTTTGCTTATCTTCACAGCGCTATTTTTGATTATTGCAGGCTGTGGTAACAATGGAACAAGCAGTTCCAGCACCGGACAAACAGGCACTTCAGGTACAACGACTGAAAGCACCTCAACAAGTACCTCAACTGACCAATCTGGTTCTACAACCGAATCAACAGGTACCGACAGCTCAGCAACAACAGGCACAACCGAAGAAGCTTCAGCGACAGACAATTCTGCTGATTTCAAACAAGCCAATGACCCTATCGTCACGATAGAAATGGAAAATGGTAAAAAGATTGAAATTGAATTGTTCCCTAAAGCTGCTCCAAATACAGTGAATAACTTTATTGCTTTGGTGAAATCAGGATTCTATGACGGTTTAACTTTCCACCGCGTCATTCCTGAATTTATGATTCAAGGTGGCGATCCTGATGGTGCAGGTACAGGTGGACCTGGCTACAGCATTGCAGGTGAATTCAAGTCCAACAATGTGCAAAATGATCTAAAACATACACGTGGTGTACTTTCAATGGCACGCGCTGCTGATCCTAATTCCGGCGGTTCCCAATTCTTTATTATGGTAGCTGACTCTCCTCAATTGGATGGAGAATATGCGGCATTTGGTAAAGTGACTAGCGGTATGGATGCTGTCGATGAGATTGTTAATCTTCCAAGAGATGGACAAGACAAGCCTAATACTCCTGCTGTTATGAAAAAGGTAACTGTAGATACTAAAGGGGTTACTTACCCTGAGCCTGAGAAAGTAAAATAAGATGTATTCCAAGCCATTATCTCTGATGTAGATAATGGCTTTTTTGTTGTGAAGTTAGTTACCTATTCACAAGTAACTTTAAGCAACCGATAAACATTGTGTACAATCTTTTTATACAGTACATGTGTAAGTCTATCTACTCTCATATTTAATCAGGCAAATTTACTGAAAAGTAAAGACGCAAAGCCAAAGGGTCTAACACATGAATTGTAGGGCATGTCATGACAGCCGGTTACCGAGGAATACCTGATGCGGTATGAATCGAAGGAGTCCGATTCATCATGAATACGATGATGTCTTTTTGTTATAAAATAGGTCTATTGAGTGTAATGATTTGTCTTTTGCTAGGAGTTAGCAATATGAAATCGATTCATGCGCAATCAATTCAAAAAGCAACATGGTTGTGGAATACAACGCTTATCGTAGATTCTACAGCAGATATTTTACAGTTTGCCGCTTCACAACAGATTAATATGATCTACCTGCAAATCAATAGAGATCTGGATATTTCGCAGTATCAACGTTTTATCACAGCCGCTTCTGCACAGCATATTACCGTTGAAGCTTTGGATGGTGCGCCTTCCTGGGCATTGGATCAGGATCGCCACAAGTTGCAAGATACGTTGCAATGGATTACTTCGTATCAACAAGCCTCTTCGGCTACAGAGCAATTTAATGGGATTCATATCGATATCGAGCCTTATTTGCTTCCAAATTGGACAACAGAACAATCGACTATCATTGCACAATGGCAATGTAGTGTACAGATGATTACAACCACTGCTCAAGCGCTTCATCTATCCGCTAGTGCAGATATTCCTTTCTGGTTGTACACATTAAATACGCCTGATGATCATTCTACACTCAGTCAATGGATGATCGATCAATATGATTCATTAACAGTAATGGCATATCGAGATTCAGGAGCAGCTATCTATGATGTAGCTCAAGCCCAATTAAGTGAAGCCGATCATGCAGGTAAAGATATGTATATCGGTGTGGAAACAAATCCATCTGCTGAAGGCGATCATATTAGCTTTTATGGCAAAGGAGCAGATGCACTGACTACAGCGTTGAGTCAGGTGACTACACAAGCATCTACTCATTCTTCTTTTGCTGGAATCGCTGTGCATGATTATGTAGGCTGGGGCAAAATACTACAGCATTAATATCGCGAGTAAGAAAGTGATCTCAAATGACTTTCTTACTTAGCGGTATACATACAAAAAATCACTCAACGATCATCTCTCTTCTCCCATAATAAAACTTCCTTATTCAAGTTCCTGTATCTTATAACTATTGATAAAGTCTCTTAGAGATTTAACCTAATTGCTGATATAATTGAATGAATACATATTTTCAGCAAAGGGGCTCAATTCAAATGGAATCTTCACGAAATATCACCTGGCAGTCTTCCAATATCACACGCAAAGAGCGTGAGCAACGATACGGACAACGCAGTGTAGTTATCTGGTTAACAGGGCTTTCCGGTTCAGGGAAATCTACACTCGCATTTGCGCTGGAAAAAGAATTATTTGCACGTGAACGTGCTTGTTATGTACTTGATGGAGATAATATTCGTCATGGACTCAATCGTGATCTCGGATTTTCAGAGGAAGATCGCAAAGAAAATCTGCGTCGTATCGGAGAAGTTGCCAAATTATTTATCGATGCAGGCACGATAGTGATTGCTGCTTTTATTTCTCCTCATGCTCAAGATCGGCAAATGGTGCGTGACTTATTTGATGAAGGCGATTTTATTGAAGTGTATATTGATTGTTCCCTTTCTGCTTGTGAAGAGCGTGATCCTAAAGGATTATACAAAAAAGCTCGTGCAGGTCAGATTCCGAACTTCACAGGGGTTAGTGCTCCTTATGAAGCTCCTCAACAACCTGAATTAACGCTAGATACGGAACACCAGTCTGTAGAACAATGTGTTGCTAAAGTAATGACTAAATTAGATCAACGGACACTTTAAATAGTTCAAAAGAAAAACGGCTGTACAGTGACTTAGCCTCTACTTTTCCAGTGTTGGAATAGTGAGTATTAAGCGTTCTGTAGAGCCGTTTGTTTGGTTAATAATTGATGGAATGTGCCTTTGGTTTCGCGAGATAGCGCTCCAAATTCACCTTGTTGCACGATCTGTCCTTGATCCAATACGACTACTTGATCAGCATCACGAATCGTAGATAAACGGTGAGCAATCACGATCAAAGTCATTTTACCTTTGAGCTTCTCGATCGCTGCTTGAATCTTCGCTTCATTCTCACTATCCAGTGAACTGGTTGCTTCATCCAGTATCAGTACTTCCGGTTGACGCAGAATTGCTCGTGCCAATACAATCCGTTGACGTTCTCCGCCAGATAGACGCACACCACGATCACCGATTACAGTATCTAATCCTTCAGGCAATTTGCGGACAAAATCTTCACATGCTGCAAAAGATAAGGCTTCCCATAACTGCTCTTCTTTCGCACGTGGATCAACCAATAACAGATTTTCACGAATACTGCTATGGAATAAGAAAGGCTCTTGCGAAACATACCCGATCGAATTACGCCATGTCTGCAAACGTTCACCGGTTAATGTCTCTCCATCTACAGTGACTTTACCTTCTTGCGGTTCCATCAGTCCCATTAATAGATCAATCAGCGTACTTTTGCCTGCTCCTGAACGTCCTACAATCGCTGTCATTTTACCGATAGGAATAAATAGATTGATATTGTTCAGCGCATTACCTTGATCTTCCAGATAGCGGAAAGATACATTTTCACAGCTAAGTCCCATGGTCATATGAACTGTTTTTACTTGACCGGGTGCTACTGCTTTGTAAGATTCTTCTGCTTGATCGCATTCTTCTTGTAGTGCTGTTACCGCATGAAAAGCAGGAACAAGCGCACCAATATACTCTAGTGAAGATTGAATACCGCCAAATCTAGGCCATAAGCGAGCAAAAATCAAAATAATCAATATAGAACGCTCTGGTTGTAATTTGAACACTTGAGCTGACAAGACGACAAACATAATAATAAATACAACCGAAATAATTTTATAAATAAATTGAGTTCCCGAATTCAAACGAACCAATTGAATCGCATTTTTTTCTAACTTGCCACACATACTTCTAAACCATTCAAAATGTGAAGCTTCTAACATATTGCTTTTGATATCTTTGATTCCACTTAAATGTTCTTGCATCCCCGAAAAATACTCTTGTGATAAAAAGGTAGTTCGATCCCCCATCTGTTTGGCACGTCGTACAAATTTACGTGAGTACAGCGTTAACAACACCCCACCGACAATCACTAATAAAGTCATTTGCACCGATAATACCATCGCAAATGCGATTTGGATCACCATAAAAATAAAGGATGTAGATAATTGCATCACTAGATTGGTTCCTTGACTCACACGCGCTAATTCTGAAGTAAGTACATGACTCAAATCCGATTTGCGTTTACGTAAAAAGAAGGTCCAATTCGCACGCAAAATCGAACGATACGTACGAATTCTCAAATTATTAACAAATCCTTGCTGAATCTCTGTTCCCATTACAGCCTGTTTTCGCTGGATCAATCCCTGTACAATCATTAATACACTGTACATGCCAAGTACGACAAATAATGTCATACTCGCTGGAATACGCTGCAACGGCTCAAATAACCAAGCCATAGGCATTGAACCCTGTGTTCCAAATAACCCAACTAGACTAAGCAACGGAACAAGTAAATAAATACTTAATCCATCCAGACAGCTAATCATCAACATCAGGAATACGTAGATATAAAGGCGCTTGCCCGCGAAGTCATGCAGTTGTCGCATATAAGCGCTGATAGCATTCACTGACCCACCTCCCGTTCTAAAGCAGCCCGCCTTTGAATACGACGATGTAATAATAAAAATGGATGTAAAGGATAATAGAGAAAGCGTAGCGATTTAGGTAACGGAAGCGTCTGTGTATCCCATGTATCCGGCACCATTTTCCGAGCTAAAAAAATCGCCTTCTGTCCAGGTGTTCGTAAAGAAAAAAGATAATTACGATAAATCTGAGCCAGTATTTCACTTTCCGGTTCAGGGCATAAGCTAACTTGTTCACGAATAAAAATCAGGACACGACGCGCCAGATCCTGTGGACGATCTGTACTCATCAACAAAGCCATTTCCCGAGAAATCGGTGTATTAAGCATAGCAGCAGACAAAATTAATGCCTGACCGACTAAATGTGTGCATTTGTAACGACGTAGTAAAGCGGTTAACTTGTCCCAGTCGAGCTCCATACGTGCAAGGCGATCAATATCCGCTAACCAGCGCAAACGAAACCATGCATGCCGAGCTCCATGTGCTGTAAGATAAAACATCAAATCTTCTTTGCCCAACATATACACATTGGTTCCTGCAAATTCTAATGTCTGACGACGACTCCATAATTCATAAAAACTAGGTTCCGCGCCTGCATCTCCATTCAAACGCCAGTGTAATTCAATTTCTATTCCTGTAGTCGCATGAGTAAATGATTCATGATTTTGACGCCATTTCCAATCGCTTACGATTCGAGAGACTTCTTGTGTTTTGATATATCCTAACTGCTCTAATACTTGTTCTGCTTGTTCAATCTGATCGGGATGAACCAAAATATCCAAATCTTTAGAAGTACGGCGTGACAGACTTCCATAAAGAAATTCTGCTAATGCCGGGCCTTTTAATTGCAAAGCATAGATGCCTTGTTGATCCAAAGCTTCACTAACCTGCGCCATTTTACCGCTTAATTGCAGCATAATCAGTGCATTGCGACTATAATCAACACTAAGCTGTTGTACCATCCCTTTTGGTGCTTGAGACAAAGGCTCTGCGCTAAATTGTTCATGAATAGTAGGATACACCCGATGATGCCTAGTTAGTGAATAAAATTGTTGCCAGTTAATTCGATGATTCGACCAATCGATCGCAGATGGAGTATCTGTATCTACTGCCATCAGTTCAAGTAAACATTTTAATTCCACAGGAAAATCCTGCACGTCTAAATCCCAATCTATATTCATACCGAACTCCTTTGGATATAAACTGATGTTGATCATGTGTTCAGTTTATAGCGTTCATTCAGTGATTTTCAGATCCATTAAAGTATATACATGTTACTCTAGTATTAACCGAGTGGAATAGTATACTTTGTATTCATGCTAGTTTTTAGCAAATTTCCCCACTACCGTATACTGTTCAATTTCTTCTGCTCCTGTAACATAAAAAGCACCACTTCTAACCCACGCATGTGCAGCTACTTTACCCGCCCGATTGCGACGCATCCCCAGATATAAAGTGCTTGGCACTTTACGCCTTGCTAACATTTTCATGGCTGCCATTCCCATCACCATACATTCCGTTTCCCAGAAGACATGCCCGCTTACACGATGCAATGCTCTTGAGACCTGTACCCCTTGCCATTTCTGATCTCTGTTTAGATCATATGAAGTCTCTTCCATATAAGAACCTAGCGTCGGAGATACTTTGGCAAAAGGTAACATTTTCAAAAAGCGAGCCCACGCTAAATATACTAACGCTTCTAGCATTAATTTACGCATAGGCATCGGGGTACTACGGAATTTGGCGATCTTAGTCCACACGAAGCCCATCCTGTTCAGGAGCCACTTCAATTAGACCTTCTTTAAACATTTGTCCGGCAAATTCACTAACTTGCTCCAGACACATTTCATACGATACATCGTATTCAGCTACTAACGTATTGACAATATTTTGCACAGATACAGGAGAAGAACTAAGCTCCCAGATTCGTCCACCGACCATACCCAAATTATAGTATTTGCCAGATTCTACGTTCATCATTACCGTTTCGCCATTCATATCACTAGCAATATATTGTTTATTTTGTTCAATGACCTGATCGGGTCCGATTAAGCTTGTATTCATTCACATTCTCTCCTTTGATCTGATTTTCAGTTGAAATGTTTTGTGGAATAGATCGTATCCTCTTGCATTTCTTCTTGTTGTACTTTTCTCATAATCTGATTCATTAATTCTGGCGCTGTAAACCCAGAAGTCGGACGTAAAATTTGTAAAGCAAATAACTCTCCTGCTAAAGCGGCTGCACTTGAGAAATGCCATTGTTTGAGCCCTAATCTTGGAATCAAAGCACCACGATACGTGTGTAGCATCATCGCATGTAATCTTTCCAAACGATTCATTGCACGCATAACTACATATTCGCTATCCATTTTGACCAGTTCAAATACGCCTGCTAAAGGAACCGTCTGATTGCGAAATTGCTTGGTAACAGGAATAGCAAATTTGCTGACTTCATCATGAAGAGGTTTGAACTGCTCTTCTGACATTCCAAACAGGTCTAAACTTTCTTTCCATAACTTTTGCTGTGGATAAGCAGGATGGACAACAGGCTCCCCATTTTCATAGCTTACAGCGATAACATCATCACTTAGTAATTCAAATCCAGATTGTACAAAAGTAGAGGCAAGTGTAGATTTACCTGCACCTGATTCTCCGACAAACGCATATGCTTTATTATTAATTACGACTGCACTTCCATGTAAAGGCAAAATTCCACGTTGTAACAACAATACGCCCATGCAAGTTCCCAACACATATAGACGAATTTTGTCTATATTCGCATCGTGCAACGGATGGATCATAATCCGTTTGCCTTCTTGAATACAAAACAAAGCGGTATCTGGAATTTCAAACACAAATCCAATAGATTGCATCGTAAAATTATTTTCGCGTGTATTAACAACAGATCTCCATTCAGATAAATCCTGAAATTCGATTTTCACATCAGCTTCTTCAATATCTTGGCGTTGCAACAATTCCGACAACAATATCTCACTTTCAAAACGTAACCCAAATGCTTGATAAATCGTCTTATGCATAGTTTTATTTACGGTAAAAATGGTCATTACCTCCCATAGAGCCTATGACTCTGCTTTCTCCGAATATTATTCAAAGGATTGCTTTATTAAAACAGAAAGTCCCTATACTAACTCGTATAAGGACTTTCTGAACAACTGCGTGCTTTTCTATCCCAGTGCTGCTTACAATATTCAGCTAGGGTTATATAGATCAGCGTCTTGCTCAGATACCCAGTCAATTTGCTTGTAACCAATACCTGCCATTGTTTCGTTGACATCCAAAACTTCTAGTGTTGGAGCTTGCCATTGCAATTTTTGTTCTTTCATTATAGTAACCTCCTTATAGTAGAATAGTGGATCGTTATGTTAAATGCTCAGCTAGGATTGAACAAATCAGCATCATGTTCAGACACCCAGTCAATTTGTCTCCAGCCAATACCTGACATTGTTTCATTCACGTCTAGAACTTCCAATACCGGAGCTTGCCATTGCATTTTCTCTTGATTCATTAATATAACCTCCTTTGAATGTTAAAATCTTTTTAAAAAATGCCTCAGCTAGGATTGTACAAATCAGCATCCTGTTCAGATACCCAGTCAATTTGTTTCCAACCAATACCTGCCATTGTTTCATTGACATCTAAAACTTCCAATGTTGGAGCCTGCCATTGCATTTTTTCTTGGTTCATGTTTTCACCTCCTCATTAAAGTAGTATTCGTTGCTATGCTAAGTTGCGGATGAAGCGCCCTACAATCAAGCTTCTCATCAACAAACGTGTAGCCGGATGGGCTGCTGCGTCGGCGTGAGGATGTTCGCCTACTTTTTCTAAAGCTTTCATAATCGTAGTCGTATTCATCCAATGTGCTACTGCTGGATCTTTGCACAAATCTCGAAGTTCATCTGTAAATGAAGACCATTTCGGTTGCATCCGTTGTACCCAATCTGCTGGTTGCATCCCTCTAACTTTTTGATTCAATCTCACCTGATCTGGTAAATCACCTGCGGTAGCACGTCTAATCAAAGCACGATCCATTCCGTCTTGTACATATTGTCCTACCGGAATCGAAAGGCAGAATCGCACTACACGTGCATCACTTGTTGGATCACGTTCCCAGACACCGTAATGCTCCGAGATTTTGGAGGTCATCGCTCCGTTTTTATTCGCAATCGCTAAATTTTTAAACTTTTCCAGACGAATATCAAATGCATTCTGAACTTCGCGACCTACTAACCATTCTTCTTGCTGTTGTACACGTTCCGTCATCCCTGTCTGACGTGCCATATCGGCATTGATCCAGACTAATGGATTTGGACGATCTTTCGATGCAGCAGCCTGATTCCATTTCGGGAAAGCTTTGCTATGAATAATCAGTAATAACCGAGAACGCCCTACACCTGTTTTGTGACCATACAATTTTAGTTCACGATATAATTTAGTCCATTGGAACTTTTTGAGAAGCACTGCATAATAATCTAATGCAGGTCCCCATGAGATGGTAAAATTACCTCTAGCTCCTGTTAGCAAAACACCTGCACCTTGTTGTTGAGCTTGTTCAAATATCCCTCTAATCCAAAATGAATTTTCAAAATATTTGTATGGCATTTCCAAAAAGTCTAACCATGAATCTACTTCTGTCAAAGGATTACGATCGGCAAAATCAAGATAATTCCCTTGAACATTACCAATATACTTTAACGTTTCCTCGATATATGGACGCTCATCAGGCACTAAGGTTGCGGATGTCCAATCATCAAAGCCGGCAATCGGTACATAACTATAGGTCTGTAAAGACTTGCCCTGCTCTGCCAAAATTTTGGATGCGTAACTAACAACAGCGCCGGAATCCAGTCCACCACTTAACGTTGATGCTACTCCTAGCCGGGTTCGCACTTTAGATTTTACGGCTTGAGTAAAAACATCACGAAAAGCTTCTTCATATTCTCCGTTCGAACGAAGTCGAAGCGGTTCTTCTGGCAATAACGTACCATACTGGAATATATGACTATGCTGCTCTGTGAGGATAATAGCGTGTGCAGGAGGCAACTGTAGAATATCTTCATATACGGTACCTTTAATATCCAAAGATTCTGTCATACCAGCCATAGTCAGAAATTCGGCCATCCAGGGAGTACTCATTTTTTTCTGAATATCACCTGTCTGAAATAAAGGCTCCATCAATGTCGAAAATGCAAATTGAGAAGAGGTGTGATAATAGTAAAGGGTTCGATTGCCTGACCAGTCTCGTGCACCATAAAGCTGATGCTTTTTCGTATCCCAGATCATAAAAGCAAAATCACCAATTAAATATTTGGGAGTATATTCTCCCCACTTTTGATACGCTTTTAAAATCAGTAAGACATCTGACAGTTGACTACCTTCAGCGCGGTTAATCCCGAGCGCTTCAAATAGTTCTTCTCGATTATCGATAATCGCATCTGCTGTAATCACAAGACCACTGATCGAATCGTGATAAGGAACGACTTGATTGACTGATTCCTCGGTAATCCAACGATCATGACAGCCTACAAACATATCTTCATCTTGCCATACAGCAGAAGCATCCGAAGGATAATGTCGCATCTTTTTCATTAATCGTTGACCTTGAAGTGCGAGTGTTTCCGAGCTTTGACGTTGAAAATTCCAAATCCCTACAATCGTACTCATTTTTCGACGCCTTTACGAACAAGATAAGCATTAAATACGCGCCCGAGTGAACGGTTAAACGGAATCAATGATTTAATTTTGTTCATTTTTTGCTTCATATCTTTTACTTCTTTACGTAGACGTTCACTTTCTTGATGGAGACGATCACGTTCAATATAATGTTGCTCCATTCGTTTTTCCAAAGAACGTAATGTCATTCGCATACGTAGCAATTCATCTGCTTCGGCTTTTTCTTTTGATTCTTGAGACAGCGCACTTGCAACTTCTGGTGAAGTTTCAGGTAGAACAGCCGATTGCATCTTATACTCCGGTTCCCAGCGACAGCCGGTAGCCTCGGCGAACTGCTTCGTTTTGGCTTCAATCCACTTCATGTCTGGCTCCTCCTCAAACACAACGCCTGTTAGACGCTGTGCCTCTTCAAGCTCTGCTCCATATCCTAGCTCGCGGAATAGTCTCGCACCTAGTATACGGCAGTAAGCTTCGATTTCCCGATGGTCTAGCATGGTACGCCAGTTACCGATAGACTTCATATGTGGTGTACGGTGTTCACTGAGATATGGATCACCTACACCCATGCTATAGAACAGTTCCGACTTGGCAGAATCCATATAATCTCCATACTTTTCGATTCCTTCTTCGTACGAAATATCTAGAAATTCACATACCTTCTGCATCTGTTCTTCTGGATGTGCAGCCATTTGTTCATACTTCAACCAGAAAGCATTGTTGTTGCTTTGTGAAAAATATTGATGATAACGGAATAATCCGACAGTGATATCGACCATCTTCATATTCAACGACGGGTCATTTAGCTGATCTGCCAAATTAAAATTCGGTGCAGATCGCTGATTTACTTTTTTATAAGAAGCCGCTACATCCAGTGGATTACGAAATAATCCGATCCGCTTGGATTGCGGGAATACACGATCCAAAAATTCAAGAAGATAATAGTAGCGTGGTGATTTGTCTACAACCATATCTGCTTCACTTGTAGATAATAATCCATTATAGACATTCATTCCAAAGCTACGACATGCCTCATCATATACACTTTCAGGCAGAACACCATCAAAGAATTGATTTAGAATAGCTGTTCCACCGTATGCACGCTTCTCTGGCTTCTTCAAATCATATAGACTCATAAGAAACCACATTTCTTGTGCCGCATAAATGCGTGTGTGATTTTGTAGCATCACGGTTGCGAGCGAGCTACCACTACGTGGCACACAGAGAAGAAAGATGAGTTTGTTACCATTTCTTTCAATCATCCGGTTTCCCCTGCCTTCCAAACCTCTTTCATAACATGTACCCAAAAGTTATTCGTTTTGAATAACATTAATCAGCTAAGTACATTATATATTTAAAAAGCAGAATTTACATGATAAATTTTCCAATTATGAAAAAAAGTTTAGATAATTAGCTAATATCAAATAGTGTTGGTACGATCATGTTTTGACTGATTCTCAATTTATATTTTTTTAATTATAACTATAATTTATTCCCAAAACCTTATAACCACGCGAAAAAATCTGCATTCTCACTTTTAGCGTGAATGCAGATTTTTTCTTTTTTTTCTAAAATTAAATTGGTAAAAAAATTCAAAAATAATATATTACATTTTGGTTACAAAACCTATTTTTCTGTTACCATTTAGTATATTTATACCATTAAAAGAACATATATTCCCATTTTATAGCATTTTTAATTTTAATTAGTATCATTTATTTTCTGCAATATGCGACTTAATGCGACAATACTCTCAACTCGTGTAAGCTTTTCCTTTGGTTGGAATTGTTTTAAAGCATTTCCTTCTAATATTCCGGTAGCACTCACATATTGAATCGCAGAACGCGACCATGAAGAAGCTTGCTTCGCATCGCTAAACAAAATCGTAGGTTCAGAAGTCGCTGTAGCCTGATTCTGATCAATTAATGATAACGTCCGCTGCAAAATCACTGCTAACTCTTCACGTGTAACTGCCGCTTGCGGACGGAACGTACCATTAACATCTCCCACCATCAATCCTGCTTCGACAGCGGTACGTACTGAATTGTTATACCATGCTGTAGCTTTCACATCAGCAAATGAAAAAGCTAAGTCTGATGGTGAACGTTCTGCCAAACCTAATGTTCTGGTTAATAAAGTAGCCAGTTCTGCACGGGTAATCGTACGAGCAGGTTCAAATCGATTTTGACCTGTACCTGTGACAATCATCCGATCAGCAAACTGTTGAATATCTGCTTGTCCCCAGTGACCCAATATATCGGTTAATAACGGCTCATTGCGATCCAATACCAGATACGTACTATTGCTACGACTATAGATCATAACCGCTCCGTTAGAAATAGTAAAAGGAACAGGGGTATACGAAATATTGCCATTACTGTCTGGCTCGGCACGAACTACTGCTAGACGATCTGTTGGATTTGTATTTGGACTGATCACCGAACGTTTAACATATTGATCAAAATACGGAATAGAACGCTTCTGATTCTGATCATCTAACATGTACCAGTCAAAATCGACAGCTGTACGTACATCATAACCTGCTTGCTTGGCTTGAGTGATCGCCGCTGGAGCACTGGCTAGATCAAGAACGAGCTTTTGATTAGAAGATAAGGTCTCTTTTTGGATTGTAGAGACAGGCAGTTCATAAGTGCCTATAGGCGTAGATACGATCAGACGATCTATCGCTGTTTGTCCGGTGAACGATTGTTGTACCGAAGCATCCCATTGCAGTTGATATAGAGTAGCATCTGGAACTTCAGGTAAAGAAAGACGTAAAGTGTGTGCTCCTTCAGCACGAGCTATTATTTCTTGCAATATAGCTGGGGTTACTGTGCTAGACGCAATCACTGCATGATCAGAGTTACTATTGGATACAACAGGTAGTGTCCAGCTAGCTACTGTACCATTGCTAGATACTCCTTCATATACAGGTGCTGTCGGAAGTGCAGGCACAGATGAAGGATCTGTAGAAAGATTGGTTGTCGGGCTTGATCCACCGCCACCATTATTTCCGTTACCATTTTGTGAACCCGGTCTTGTTCCAGAATCATCGTCTGAATCTTTTTTGGCAAAATCAATTCTAGCTAACAATGGATCATGATCGCTCACTCGTCCATCTGCTTCCATAAAATCAGAATTGATATGCACAATATCCAATTGAGCCCGATTAGCGATATTGGCTGTCATCAGAATATGATCCAATGTCTGCGAATTTCCTTCATATACATAAGAGTAACGTTCATTAGCAGGCAATGTATCGACCAGATTGGTTAATTCTTGCCCTTTCAGAACATTGATCGTATTGGAAAATTGAAAATCGTTAAAATCTCCTAACAATACAACATTAGCCTGACTATTTTGAGATAATGTCTGTTTGACAAATTGATTCAACAATGTCGCTTGCTTCGCACGTTGAATTTCACTACTACGTACAGGTGGTTGAATACTACCATATAACGCCTGATCTCCACCTTTAGAGTTGAAATGATTGGCAATAACGATAACAGATTCTCCGTTAAATACAAATTGTGCCGCCAACGATTTGCGCGAATTTGCAAAAGCTTCTTCTGTCGGTGCGATTCGCCCCGGGTTGTAGGTCAGTCCATTCGCACCATACGTTGTTGCTGTTACTGAATCACCTGCGCCGTTGGTAGCTACAGGCAGACTCACACGTGCTGGATTATACAAAAATCCTACACGAATATTACCACCTGGTGCGCCTCCATCTTGCTGATCTTGTGGAGCGATACTGGCATATTGGTATGTCGGGCCACCTGCAAGCTGAATATCTTTAATTAATGCTGCAAAACTCTGACTTGCATCTGTTGTTCCATCGTTAGTCTCACCATTGTTATCCTGTACTTCCATCAATCCCAAAATATCAGGATTGCGAAGATGGTTCACTACATCGTCTGCAATGCGTGTTGTTTTTTCTTTATCTTTAGGATTATCCCAGAAGTTCTCTACATTAAAGGAAGCAATCGTTAATTGTTTACTTCCATTTTGCAGAGTGGATACTTCACGTTGTAACCCATGATCGATAATAGGTGGCAATGTTCCTTCAGGTAATATTTTAAAATTACTATAGCTGTAACTCATGATGCCATGTAGTGCTCCTGCAAATTGATCACCCGTACTTACAGTTTGGGTAGGCTTAGCACTAATTAATAACCTTTTAGCATTCCATTGATTATGATCGATAACAAGCCCTCCTGCCGGAGTGACCAGTGGAGAAGATTTCAGATCGACAGTGACCGGAATCTCATACGTGTATGGCCCGATAATAGAAGCATCATTTAACTGTATACGCATACCTTCCAGACTTTCATAAAAGTCGATACTATAACGATTCGCATCATATCCAGCTAATCCATCACTACTAGCAATCTGATCAGGAATAGCACGACCTTGTTCACCAATGATTGTTGGAGCCGGTAGTGGTTGATTCGATGCTTGTAGACGAATTGCTGAAGCGACAATTTCAGTCGTCGTCAGATCAGCCGCATCGGCATATCCTAATTCTTGATATTCTTTAATACTGCCATCGACACTTACTTTATCGCCTACTTTTAGACCATGCGCAGAACGATAGACTAATATACCTTCAGATGTGCCTTCATCACTATCGACTTGATCATCGGCTTCTTGCAGATAAAAACTTGTTTTGCCTTTGACCATGGTCACGATTCCTTCAACTTGTGCTACTTCTTTCCCTTCATAAGGAGAACGTTGAGCCGCGCCTTGAATATCATGAATACGTAACTGTAATGGAGGCTCGATAACAGGAGGTGTACCTCCTTCTATATCTTTGAGAGTACGTGGAATCAATTCAAACGTATTGTTATAACGAGACATAACTCCTGTGATATGAGTATACGTCTGACCTACTTCTAACCATGGATTAGAGGTATAAATAATAAACGTCCCTTTTGCATCTTTGACAGTGTAATTACTCCCGCTTTTGCTAACAACGGTCACGTTAGGTACACTGATCAATTGAGCTTCATATGTATTACCTGTTACAAAATCCGTACCATTTACTATCCGGGCAACCGGTAGCTGGATCGTAGAATTAGTAATATGGACTGCGCTTGCAGATGCTTCGATTTGTAAAAGCGCTTTGTACGCTGTTAATGTACCCTGAACTTCGACTTCTTGCCCTTCAATGCCCGATACATTTTGCCCGCGTATAACAATGCCTGCGCTTCCATCTTGAATATACAAATTGCTATATCCATTACCTGTATCTTCCCGATACGTAATCACTCCACGTGTAGAGACTGTACTGCTCAAAGACTGACTGCGTACATCGGTGATCGGCATCGTTGTATACACATCTTGACTGACATTCTGAACTATAGAACGGCTGGCTAGCGGAGAAGAGGTTACGTTGACGATGGAGTTGGATAAATGTTCACTAGTTTCGGCGGCTGAAGCAATCTGCTCATTAACCGGAAGTCCTGACCAGAGTGAAGTAACTAATACACTTGCAGAGATACCTATACTTATTTTCTTTTTCCAATAAGCCATACATTATATTCCCCATTTCATCAATAAAAGTCTATTCTTCATTTAAAGTATCATAAAATGGTAAAAATAAATCCATTTAAATGTAAAATAATCATATTTGTAATAATGATGTTCCCATTTGTATTGTGTTCGTTATTTTTATCTCTCTTTTTATTTGTAACCTTATGGAATATATAGTATATTTATCAAGAACATAACGATATCTATAGTTAAAATTAATATTTATAGGTATCAAAACTCTTTAAGGAGGAATACATGTGAAATCAAAACACAGTACACGTAAATGGAGTACAGCAAGTATGTTTATACTACTCGGTCTATTGGTGTTTGCTTTGCCTGCTTCAGCAGCATGGAACGATACATATAAAGGGTATGCCACTTACACAGGATCAGGATACTCGGGTGGAGCTGTTTTACTTGATCCTATTCCTGCTAATGCCAAAATTACAGCACTTAATCCGACACAGATGAATTACGGCGGTGTCAAAGCAGCACTTGCTGGCGCTTATCTGGAAGTGCAAGGCCCACTCGGCAAAACCACTGTCTATGTCACCGATCTTTATCCTGAAGGAGCTAACGGAGCATTGGATTTATCTCCAAATGCATTTGCAGCAATCGGAGATATGTCTAAAGGAAAAATTGATATTCAGTGGAAAGTAGTTAAAACGCCGATTACAGGTAACTTTAGCTACCGGATCAAAGAAGGAAGCAGTCAATGGTGGGCAGCTATTCAAGTTCGTAATCACAAATACCCTGTGATGAAATTTGAATATGAAAAAGCAGGTCAATGGATCAGCTTGCCCAAAACAGATTATAACCATTTTGTTGGTGAAAAAATGGGCAATCAACCTTTAAAAGTACGTATCACCGATATTCGCGGCAAAGTCGTAACCGATATCTTACAACCATTGCCTAGCGAAGCTACATCTAGCCCTTACATTGTAGCCGGCAACGTTCAATTCCCTGATTGATCATCTACAGCAAATAAGCGCTGTAGTGATATCCGGATATGGACATCATTACAGCGCTTATATTTATACACACTTCTGCTACATTTAAGGCAACAATGTTCCTCGTGCACTTACATATAACGTATACCATTCATCCCGCGTCATTAGACTGGCTTGACGCTCTGCATCTGCACAAGCTTTGATTCGCTCTGGATTGGATGTACCGATAATCGGTTGAATCATCGCCGGGTGATACATTAACCATCCCAGTACAATCGCTTCTGCTGTTGTTTCTTTATCAGCCGCCATTTGTTGTACCAGTTGAGCTGTTTTTTGAATATGTTCAGGTTCATCTTTGATATCTCGTCCAGAGAATTTACCTTGTGCCAGTGGACTCCATGCTTGCAGTTGAATATCTTCTGTACGACAATATTCCATCAACCCTTCAGCAAAATTCACTGCTGTGCCTGCTTGTTGGTTCACATGAACGACATGATCTACAAAATGCAGATGATTTAGACTCATTTCTAATTGATTGACCGCAAACGAATCTGGAATCGCTTGTTGTAAAAATTTGATCTGAGACGCGCTCATATTAGATACACCGAAATAACGTACTTTGCCTGACGATTTTAATCGGGCAAAAGCTTCTGCTACTTCTTCTGGTTCTACTAAAGGATCAGGACGATGCAACAACAAAACATCCAAATAATCGATTCCTAATCGCTCTAAATTACCATCTACAGAATCTAGAATATGTTCTTTTGAAAAGTTAAAGCGACCTGGTAGATCACCTTCACCTAATTGAATACCACATTTGGACTGAATCACAATCTGTTCCCGTAGATCCGGTCTAGCTTGCAATACACGTCCAAAAACCTGTTCTGCTTTTCCCCGGGTATAAATATCTGCATGATCAAACATCGTTATTCCGATCGACAATGCAGCTTCAACAGCAGCTTCTGCTTCTTTGACATGTTGCTCGGTAAAAGGTTCTGTATCCCAACCTCCACCAAACGGCATACATCCTAGTGCGAGTCGGCTATTTGAAATTCCGCGTTTAGCCAGTGGCATTACTTTAGTCATTGAATTACCCTCCTGTCGATGATAGCGCTTTTACCACATCTATACTCTCATACTTGTTAGGCTAAATACAATAGTGAACTCTTAGCATTCACAAGCTTTGGAACAAAAAAAGAAATGATTCTAAAAGCGAATCACTTCTTTTTATTTCAATCTATTTGATTTTGATCAATCACTTATTCTTTTAAAATAATTCAAATTCACTTACAGCCACTGTAGATGGGCCTGAATTACGATCAAAAATCAGTTTGTATGTTTTGTAAGCTTTAGTATTGTCGATTTCATAGACTTTTTTCTGACCAACTTCCCAACGATAAGAAGATTTCACATCATGCAATACTTCTTCCCACTGTTCACCATCGTTACTACCTACAAGTGTCCAGAACGCAGGAGCTGTTGCTTTGTTAGCCAATGTAATCGAATAACCTTTCACTACCTGTGGACTTTCAAAACGATATTGAAGCGAAGCATCCATAAAATTATCATCATCTGATTGCCAGTAGCTATCTGATGCTGTATTGTGATCAAATGCTTTCCATGCTGTATCTTCATTTGCAGAAGCAGATGCTCCACCAGACGAAGATGTCATTGCATTGGATAATGGAACAAGATTGGTATTATCTCCAAATTCATATAATTCCAATTCGCTAACGGCTACATGACCGCCGCCGTTATTCGAAGAAATAAACAAAGCATACGCTGTGTAAGCAGTATCATTTGCAATCGTATATGTTCTTTGCTCGCCTGACTTCCAATGAGTCTGATTGATCTGCTCATCGACTACCAACCAGTTTTTGCCGATCTTCCCTGCCAACTGCCATTTTTTTGGTGCTTCAGATGTATCATACGTATCTGCTTGCACTGTATATTGAGTAATTACTTTTTTCGTATTAAATTGATAAATCAGTTGATTAGAAGAACTTGCTGGAGCTTTCCATGAACTTTCTGGAGAGGAATTGTCGTCAAATGCTTTCCATGCTTCATGACCTGCTTCTTCCGCACTTGCACTTGCTGTTCCATTTGTTCCTGCATTTGAACTCAATACAGGTACTACATCATTGCTGTAATTCAAAGCATGTGCTGTTCCACCTTGATATACAGTCCCCATCAATAATGCACCAAGTAATACTGCACCCGTTTTTTTCAATGTAAGCAATCCCATTTGTCAATCTCCCCTTTAAAAATATTAGTCTTGCGTTGGGATGGCTAGATGTAGAAATAATCTATTTCGGAATACTGGTAGTACACAGAAGATAATCTGCGCCACTATAGAGTACAGTCGTTGTTTAGAATCTACTTCTTTGTTCCCCCAAAAATCATCAATGGACATCTAATTAAGTTACATATTCATAGATCGTTAATAACCGTTTTTCCAAACTTTGACACATTTATCATAAAAAAAGTTTTTATAGTAAAATTTTACTAGGTATAATTCATTAATATTGTGTATGTTTTAGACTTAAATTATAATTAACCCCCCTTTCGTACCTACAAAAATAAAGGCGTTACTAAATAGGACGTAGTACTTACGACGTCTAATAAAGGTAATATGTAGTTTGTATATTACTGCTAAATAAGAATAATTTTTACTAATTAACTTATTAAGATGTTGACGCTTTATTCTATAATCAGTTGATCTTCTTTAGCAATACTTTTTTTGGAAAAAATAGGTATTTGATTCTTTAGACTCATATGGAGGTATGCAAAAAGGGTATTCTACGTGTTGTAGAATACCCTTTTTCTTGTAACAATGTATTAATTACCTTATTTGCGTTCTACGACAATATAAGCAGATTCAGATTTTACTGTTGCTCCCAAAATCTCTGCTACCGAACGTACAGGTACATAAGTTACGCCTTTAATTTTAACTACTTTATGAGTCATTGTTTTGGTTTTGCCATCGGTTACTGCTTTGTTAGAATTCAAAGATAATGTTGTCACAGCGCCAGTAATATCATCTGTTAATGTGATTTTTTTAGTCGCTGGGTCCCAAGTGAATTTGGCATCTAACTCTTCAGCAAGTTCTTTGACAGACATTAATAGTACACGATCTTTGGTGATCACATTGTAAGAAGCATACGATGGATCTTTATCAATATAGATCGATTTTTCGGTAATGTGTGCTACATCATGTAACAACAAATACACAGGTGAAGTTTTATCAAAGCTACGCAAGAATGCACCTGGTGTCAAATCTTTTGAAGTGATATCAAGCACACCATTTGGTGTTGCAATTGGATCTGCTACAATATTACCGTCCACATTCCAATTTTCATTTTCTGTGTGTACATTGAACATACTGTAAGGCATATATTCTGAACTAGGCAAAGCCACTGTTAAGTCTACAATTTGCTTACGAGTATGCATATCTTTATCAAAATAAAGATCTAGGGATAGACGGGTATTTGTACCAAAAACTGTTTTGAACTCAGGCTCTGCTGATACTTCTTTTAGATATTTATCATATTCAGCTAATACATCTTTCAAAAAGGATTGAACCTCTGTATACGATTCATCAACAAATTCTTCTTTAGTCTGATCTAACGTTAAATAAGCCATAGCTTGTTTCTCATCAGCATTCATTTGTGATTCAGCATAAGTGATAAAGTCATATAACGTAGCTAACAGATCACGCCAGCCTGCTTCATCTGTAGAAATACTTGTTAAAAACGGTTTGACCAAAGTGATAAATTCTTCACCCGTTAGCTCAATGTGTAAATGAGTCAGATCCACTGATTCGCCATATACTTCTTGAGTCACCGAATCTACGGTTACATTAGATGGATTAGGCGCATGCTTGAAAAATAAGCTAGCTGATTTGGTAATCAACTCTTTTGCTTGATCTTCAATTTGATTCATAGTTAGATTGCCAGGTAAAAAAGCCATTTGTTCTTCTGTAGTGAGTGGTATGTATAATGGCTTTTGCGCACCAGATAGAGCAATCGTAACTCCTTTCGTATCCATAAACATTTGGAATGGTAACGTCATTCCACTGTAAGCGATACCACCTTCAATCGAAACGTTGCCATTATCTTGAAGTTTGGCATGATCAATATTCAATTGCATGCCGTTTAACACTGTTGCTAGTTGGCGTTCTTGTGCCGAAGCTGTTGAAGTAGGTGTTAATTGAACTGCAAGGGATTGCTTGGATTCAATCGATTTGACTTTGAGATCACCAACCATTGCGCTGTTAATGTCTAAATTACCTACAGCCTGACAACCTGACAATAGAACAAGAAGCAGAACTAGTGGTAAAATAACCCATTTTCTATTTTTCATAATGTTCCCCTTTCGATATTAGATTCTTTTTTATTATCCCAGTTAAAGCGATATTTGTAAAACCTCAATATCGTCATCAACTCATGATATTGTATACTAAGTATAAACAATAAATAGGGTGCTGGAGGATAACACAGTGATCAAAAATGAGAAAATCAAAGCGATAGAAGTACATTTAACTGGAATTGATGGAGAAGACCTAGGGATTGTACCTACTGCCGAAGCTTTGCAAATGGCAAAAAAATTAAAAGTTGATCTTGTATGCACTTCTTTATATAGTAGCCCGCCTCCTTGCCAGCTAATCTCAGCAGGAGCTGCCAAGCAAAACAAACAACAATCTAAAAAAAGTGATAAACCTATCAAAATCAAAGAAATTCGCTTAACTGCTAATATTGAAGATCATGATTATGAAACGAAAAAAAATCAGGCTGAACGTATTCTACAATCGCATAATGCTGTATTACTTGTAGTCAAAACACAAGGTAGCAAAGAATCAGCTAAAGCTAAAACGATTATTGAAGAATTGTTGCGTGATCTTCAAGCATCTGGAAAAGCCAAAACAGGTATTCAAGTGAGTGGCAAACAATCTATGGTTCAAGTCGATCCTTTATCTTAATATAGACTGCATTACAAAAAAGCGTATTTCTTCTTCTTCAGAGGAAATACGCTTTTTTTATTAACTGTTACTTACTCGTAGTGATCTTTCTCTAACAGATGATTCGATTCAGCCAGCGACGAAGAATGATGAGAACGATGATGAATATGATTACTCCAATAAGCGAGCACTCGTTGTAGATCGGTATTGATCACAGGCTTACTAATAAAATCGTGCATACCTGCTGTCAAACAACGTTCCCGATCTTCTTTTCTAGCAAAAGCAGTGACCCCCACAATAATTGGCATCTCTTCATGAGCATAATGTTGATGAATCTGTTGAGTAGCTTCGATTCCATTGATCACCGGCATCTGTACATCCATAAAGATAAGATCGTATCGATGTTCGATAGCTTGTTGGACTGCCTGTTGCCCATCGGTAACCAGATCAGGATCATAGCCGTATTTGTGTAACATTGCCAGCAGTACTTTTTGATTAGCAACATAATCTTCTGCTACCAGAACACGCATAGGATAATAATCTTGAACTACCACTACAGGTTCTATTCTCTGTATAGGATGTGAGATATCTTCTTTTGCCGAAGACATACCGGGCAGATCATTCAGTTCCGAAGAAACTTCCAATTTCAACACAAAATAAAATTCAGCCCCGCTATTCTCATCGCTGGTTACATCAATACTTCCACCCATTAATTCGACTAGCTTTTTACAAATAGATAATCCCAGTCCTGTCCCGCCATATTTACGGTTTAACACAGGATGCAATTGGGAAAAAGGTTGAAATAACTGGGATTGTTGATGAACTGGAATACCAATCCCTGTGTCTTTGACTGAAAATTCAAGCCATGTATCTTCACAAGTGGCGGATTGTCCTTCTTCCCGTTCTAACGGACGAACCTGTACTGTAATTGAACCTGTATCTGTAAATTTAATCGCATTTCCCACCAGATTGACAAGCACTTGACGAATACGTCCTGCATCTCCTACAAACCACTGCGGTATCGATTCATCTATTTTGAAGATGAAGTCTAACTGTTTGTCTTGGGCTTTAAAAGCAAATAGTTCTTTGACATTATCCAAAATCGCTCGTAAGTTAAATGGCTCTGTATTCAGCGTCATTTTGCCTGCTTCGACTTTACTAAAATCAAGAATTTCATTTAGTAAATGCAGTAGCGTTTCACTACTATTACATACGATATCCAGATACCCTTGCTGTTGTTCATCCAATTCTGTATCAGCCAGTAATCCACTCATCCCAATAATCCCGTTCATTGGTGTACGTAACTCATGACTCATGACAGACAAAAATTCAGATTTGGCGCGGTCTGCACGTTCTGCTGATTCTTTTGCTCGAATAATCTCTTTTTCTCCAGTGATATCGCGAAATACAATCACTGCACCACGTTGTTCTCCATGATCGATAACAGGCGTTACCTGATAAGCCGCTATAAAGCTAGAACCATCTTTTTTCCAAAATACAGTTTCTTCTTCTTGATTGGGCTTACCTTGACGAATCGCTTGAATAATCGAAGAATTTTCACCAAGCACATCATCATCATGAATGCCCCAATTACGTATTTGATTGGAACGAACAGACTCAAATATATCTTCCTCTTCAATATCCAGACCTAACATCATCGCACCGGCATGGTTAATAAACATCCCTTTGCCTTCACTATTAATACTAAAAATGCCTTCAGAAACCGCATTTAAAATCAATGAATGTTCATTGCTAAGGCGCTCAATCTGATGAATGTATTGTTTTAATTCTGTGATTTCTGTGACTATGCCATATAATCCAATCACTTCACCATTGGCTACTATAGGTACATTAGTAATATTCGCAGGAAACAGTGAACCGTCTTGACGATATACATTTAGCTCATACGTCTGCGGGATTCCTTTTTTGGCTAGTCTAGCATGATGAATAATCCGATCCGTCTGATTTTCTTCAAATAGAGGCAGTATTGATTGACCGATCAAATCATAACGTGAATATCCTGTAATCTCTTCGAGGCTACTATTCACAGAAATAAAATAACCTTTCAAATCGACAGCACATACTCCAGAAGGATTATTTTCAAATAAAGAACGATAACGATGTTCATTATCTTGCAGTACCATTTCTAAATGCTTACGTTCGGTAATATCTCTTGATACTGCTGTATAACTATACGAATCGGTGTCCTGATTATGCATATACCGACTTGTTGTTTCTAACCAGACATAATGCCCTTTCTGATGACGACAACGAAATACAACAGTTTCTTTCTCATTTTTACGTTCACGTACACCTTGTAGAAAATGAATAAATAAAGGTAAATCTTCTTTATGAATATGGCTATATCCCGGGCTTCCTATCAGTTGTTCTGCTTCATACCCCAGAATAAGCTGACAGGCAGGAGATACATACAAAAACGTAGAATACTCATCATCCGCGTGACGGGAGATCATATCTAGTGAATGTTCGGTAATCATGCGATACTTCTGTTCACTTTCCCGTAATTGTTCACTGATCATATAATGTTCTGTAATATCTTGAGCAAGACCGATTAATTGCAAAGGTTTTTTCGTTTCTTTATCGACAATAGCTTCCCAGTATCCATGAATAACTTTCTGTATATTGCCCGGTAATAGAATACGATACCTTGCTTCTTCACTCGTTTCCTGATGGATCGCTTTTTCGATACATTGTTTAACCTGCTCTACATCATCGGGATGAATCACAGCCAAATACGAATCTAGATTCTGCTCGACCAATAGTACATTTTTTTCATAAATACGCCGAATATCTTTGGAAAAGTAAATTATATTTTCTTGCAAATCCCAATTCCATGCGCCTAATAAAGCCATACGGTGAGCATGAGCAATAATATCTTCTTCTGATTTTTGCTTGGTTACATCCTGAGCAATAGCTAATACTTTTTCAACATTGCCAAGGTCATCTCGCATTAACTGTGTGAAAATTTCTAACCATATATAATGACCGTCTTTATGTTTGACACGTCGAATAAATGTTTTATCGTCGGCATACATACTGCCCGGTTGATGCATCTCTTGAGCGTCTTCTTCGTGGTAATATTCCATTCGCATTTTAGATACCATTTCAGAAGGTTCATATCCCAGAATCTTTTTGACCGATGGAGATACATATTGGATATTACCATCAGGTTCACTAACAGAAATAATATTGGAAGAATTCCGTACAATCATCGAATGCAAATCTTCTACTTCTCGATCTTTAACCACATTGATATACATCATCACATATTGCAATGTAGATGTATTATCAGCAAAAATATAAGAAACTTGTAACGACAACCAAACAGGTACATGATCTGCATTCATCCAGCGTCTTTCTGCTTTTTCTAATGTGCTGTTTGTGGTATGGTCTAGCCACTCTTCTGCTACTTTCCATGTAGTTAGTACATCTCGTAGTTCAGATTCTTCATACTTTAATATTCGGCACAACGCAGGATTGGCTTGTATGCATATCCCTTGAGCAGAAAATATAGCAATACCCTCGGGAATATTTGCATACATATGTGCCAGTACAGATTCTTCTGGGAAAGAAGCATTAACCACAAACCCATCCTCCTTTAATCATTTATCAATTCATACTGCTCTAAATTCGCAAATCTCGCGAAAATTGCAGTCTTTGCATTTACGTTGTGAAGGCATCGGAGTAAAAAAGGATTCCGGTTTGGGGCGATTGTAGTAATCATCATCTAAACAAGACTTCATTTCTTCAATATATCGACCGATACTTTGTTCCACTTTACCGATATCTTCTGTCGTGATGCGGTACTCCTTATGTTCGCCTGTTACCAGATATTCAACACGAATCTGGATTTTATCAAGCGGCATATTATATTTTTCTTGTACATAGGAGGCATATAAGTATAACTGATCCGAGAAGTCATCTTCTCGTCCTGTTTTCCAATCTACAATCACCACTGTACCATCTGGTTTGCGGTACAATAAATCCATTTTTACATAGACTTTTGTATCAAACAATATCATCGTATCCCATTTTTCGATTTCCAAAATCTTCATATCACGCCGGGTCACTTCTTTCCATGTGAGCGTGTCATATAAATGCCGTATACACTCTTCTTGCCGTTGCTTAATCGTAGCAATTCGGCTGTTTAGCGTATCGTCACCATAATATATTTCAGAAAGCATCGTATGGTATTTGGGACTGTTGATCCAGGCTTCTACATCTTGAGATTGAATATACGCTTCATTGAGTAATTTGCGCATTTGTTCTAACAAAAATGCTTGTCTTGGAGCTGTTTGAGATTCTTCCCATTGCCGAAGCGCAGATTCACACATCCGGTGAGCCAGATCACCAAACAATAAATAAAAATTACGTAACTGCTTTAAACGGTAAGCGTGTATTTGCTCGTCTGAGCCTAACTTTTCACTCCACCCATTATGTGCAGCATAGTAATGAAAATAATATTTGCGTAAACATTCATCGAACATATTTGCTCTAGATTGAGAATAAGACCATTGCGGGTATTTTGCCATGCTAAACAGCCTTTCTATGACTTTAAACTATAGATTGTCATTATAGTTTAAATTATAACAAATATACGCCCATAACGATGCAATTCTATCTATTTTATTCATAACGATAAGAAAGTATTTCTGTACATAAAAAAATCTGTAGCACCTATAGGCACTACAGATTTTTGTTACGTGTAAAAGAGCGGTCTATTTTAAAATATCGACCAATTTGGATAATACAGCAGCCATTTCTTCACGAGTGACTTCCTGATTAGGACGGAATGTCTGATCTGGATAACCACTCATCAATCCCAGTTCATTTACTTTCTCGATACCTTGTGTTGCCCAAGAAGATACTTTTTTAGCATCTTTATATGTTACAGATGTTGTAGAAGATGTTGTAGATTCTGGTAACATTCTACCGATCATTGTTGCTAATTGTTCACGGGTAATCGAACGTGTTCCGTTAAATCCATTATTGTCCCCTACCATAATCCCTTGTGTAGACACTGCTTTGACATATGGCTCTGCCCATGCTGGTATTGCATTATTGTCCGTAGTGACAGAAGCCGTAGACACTGTCGGAATATCCAGACGTAGCACTTTAGCAAGCATGACTGCCATTTCATAGCGATTTACTGCTTGTTGTGGATTGTAGCTACCTGTTGCATCACCTTGTACAATATCAAGACTCATTAACTTCAAGATATCTTTATTCGCCCAGCTATTTATCGTATCTTGAGGTTGAGCGATATTGGAATTAGCTATGACTGAAGTCCAAGCTCCCTGTGGTACAGTTGCTTTCAAATCTGTATTATCACGTGTTGTCGGTACTGCAATCCATTTATCCCAGTTGTTATCGTAGTAATAGACAAGCGCATTCGTAGATGGATTGTTTGCTGGTAAGCTCACGGTATCTGCTGTTGCTTGAACAGGTGCTACGATGACAAGTACATTCGGACTCGATGTCAGTACAGGCACTGTATTTCCAGCCGACGGATTAGTCTTAGTTGGCACAGATGGTGTACCGTTAGTAGACGAATTATTTGGTGTAGCTTGCGGTTGCGCTCCTCCATTACCACCTGTAGCTGTCGGTGCAGACGTAGGTGACGATTCTGGATTCACAGGTGCAAAGCTAATCGGTGTACTTGGCTGATTGTTCCCTGTTTTTTTGTCTGAGTCGGATTTGCTGGATGTTGGTTTGCCTACTTCTAGTGAATATATTTTTTTTGTTTCAGAAGAATGTGACCAAATAATTAATTTCATCCCCGATGTGATGATTCTCTCCTCATTTGAAAAGGTTCCTGAAGTTGTTAGTACCTCACCCTCTGCATTGAAGGTATACCTCAGATTAGCTAAGAACTTACCTACTGTCAGGTTATTTGGTAAATTACGAATTGTTGATCCTGCGATCGACCCGTATCCACTAGAAATTAAGTCTGGCGATATCGGAGAATGAACCATAAAGTTCCAACTATTTTTATCATCTAGACCTTCAAATGGATTACCAGCTACATCGACAAAAGTACCTTTATTGATTTGTACATAATATTTTGTATATTCATTCAATGGATTAGCTAATGCAAAGCTAACTACACTACCACTGTGGAAAAAAGAGTCGCTAGACGTTGATCCAGAAAGAACAGGTATCTTTTCGATTAATTGATCGTCATTGCTTCGATATATCGAGATACTTCCATTTCCGTACTTGATAAATTCATTAAATTCTATATTTAATTTAGGATCCAATTGATCAACTTCAATTCTAGGATCTATTCGTATCATATAAGGGGCTTCATAATCTGCAATACTGAAATTCCAATGTGAATCTCCATAAATGCCTGCATATGGATGCCCTACTTCATCTACAAATAGACCCGAATCAATATTAATGTAATAAAGTTCGCCGCTCTCTGCATCTTGGAACTTAAATTCAAAACCTGCGCCACTATAGATCGAGTATCCTGAAATATTAAAGCCAGATAAGACTCCATCGACTGAAGAGAGTCGACCGACTTCCACATTATCGGAAGCTCTGTAAATATGAATTTGTCCATAGTTCATGTGTACACGCTCGCTAAATTCCAAACGAAGAGATGGATTAATTAGCTCATTGTTTCCATCGTGATAATCTGTAATCGTTTTAGCTGTCGGTGCTGTTAAATCTGGTGTTTTAAATGTCCACCCATTGTCACTTACCAACCCTGAAAATCTATTTCCGGAACGATCGACTACGGTTCCCTCTTCAATGTTTACATAGTACTCGGTATTTTCTTCTAATGCTTCTGGGATTTCAAAACTCATTACTATGCCACTCCAAAAATGTTCCTCGGTTGAAGTGAATCCAGATAAAACTTGAATTTTTTCGACAAGTTGATGGTCATCACTACGGTAGATAGAGAGGCTTCCATTCCCAAATTGCACACGCTCATTAAAATCAAGATGTAATCTAGGCTTTAATGTCTCCATCATTTGACCAGTACGAGGTTCTACTCGTGTCAAATAAGGAGCTCTTTGATCTTCTCCTGCAATCGTGAAATTCCAATCCGTATCGTTATGAATTCCACTATACGGTTGACCAATCATATCGACAAATACACCCGAGTCGATCAGCACGAAATACGATTCACTTTCTTCACCATCTACAAATGCAATATCGATCGAACCACCACTCATGCTAGCTGTCGCTCCATACCCAGACAGTATATATCCACTTGATTGAGATAAAGAGGCGATTTGCATCCCATCCCATTGTCTATGAATAGTGATATGACCCTTTTTTAACTGCACAGGTTCACTAAACTGCATCACGATATGTGTTGTTGGACCATCTTGATATTCATAATGATTTGCTTCTAAGGGATGGATATCCGGCGTTGTAAAGGTCCATGCTTCTTTGGGATGAAATATAGCATAACCGGACGAACGATTATCCGCCAAATCATAAATAGCATAGGGATCCACTTTCACATAATAGTGGGTATTTCCTTCTAAATTCGAAGGTACAGGCAATTGAACAAGAGCTCCACTAATCATAAGTTGTCCATTATGAGTCGTACCTGAATTTACTTGAAATTCTTCTACTAGAGAATCATTAATACTCCGATAAATGCCAATCGTGCCGTGACCAAATTTTACATTTTCATTAAATTGCATACTCATGTATGGCTTTAATGTATCAATCTGTTTCTGTGGGGAATAGTTGACCAGATAAGGCGATTCCCAGTCCTGTTCTGCAATACTGAAGTTCCATTGTGATGTACCATGAATCCCTGCATATGGATGTCCTACTTCATCAACAAACATACCTGAATCGACATTGATATAATAGGAGTCGCTAGTGTATGGACCCATCATCATAAATTCAAATCCTGTTCCGCTATGAATAAAGTATCCTGAAATATTGAAACCGGACAATAATCCATCAATTGAAGAGAGTCTAAAAACTTCCAGATTATCGGAAGCCCGATAAACATGAATGTATCCATCTTTTAATCGAACACGTTCACTAAATTGTAAACTTAAACGCAAATTGGATAAGACGGTATTATCATCTCGATAATCTGTGATTGTTTTAGCTGTAGGTGCTGTTACATCTGGCGTTTTGAATGTCCACCAATTGTCACTGGTTAACCCTGAAAAATCATTCCCTGAACGGTCGACCACTGTTCCTTTTTCAATATTGACATAGTACTCTGTATTTTCTTCCAATGCTTCTGGGATTTCAAAACTCATTACTATGCCACTCCAAAAATGTTCCTCGGTTGAAGTGAATCCAGATAAAACTTGAATTTTTTCGACAAGTTGATGGTCATCACTACGGTAGATAGAGAGGCTTCCATTCCCAAATTGCACACGCTCATTAAAATCAAGATGTAATCTAGGCTTTAATGTCTCCATCATTTGACCGGTACTAGGTTCTACTCGTGTCAAATAAGGAGCTCTTTGATCTTCTCCTGCAATCGTGAAATTCCAATCCGTATCGTTATGAATTCCACTATACGGTTGACCAATCATATCGACAAAAACGCCAGAGTCGATCAGCACGAAATACGATTCGCTTTCTTCTCCATCTACAAATGCAATATTGATAGAACCACCACTCATGCTAGCTGTCGCTCCATACCCAGACAGTATATATCCACTTGATTGAGATAAAGAAGCGATTTGCATCCCATCCCATTGTCTATGAATAGTGATATGACCCTTTTTTAACTGCACAGGTTCACTAAACTGCATCACGATATGTGTTGTTGGACCATCTTGATATTCATAATGATTCGCTTCTAAGGGATGGATATCCGGCGTTGTAAAGGTCCATGCTTCTTTGGGATGAAATATAGCATAACCGGACGAACGATTATCCGCCAAATCATAAATAGCATAGGGATCCACTTTCACATAATAGTGGGTATTTTCTTCTAAATTCGAAGGTACAGGCAATTGAACAAGAGCTCCACTAATCATGAGTTGTCCATTATGAGTCGTACCTGAATTTACTTGAAATTCTTCTACTAGAGAATCATTAATACTCCGATAAATGCCAATCGTGCCGTGACCAAATTTTACATTTTCATTAAATTGCATACTCATGTATGGCTTTAATGTATCAATCTGTTTCTGTGGGGAATAGTTGACCAGATAAGGCGATTCCCAGTCCTGTTCTGCAATACTGAAGTTCCATTGTGATGTACCATGAATCCCTACATAAGGATTGCCCACTCCATCTGAAAATAGACCCGAATCCACATTGATATAATAAGCCTCACTACTCAATCCACTTGACAACTTAAATTCAAATCCTGTTCCGCTATGAACCGAGTATCCTGAAATATTAAAACCGGATAATGATCCATTAATGGAAGACAATCTGCCCACTTCCATATCATCCGAAGATCGATAAATATGAATTTGTCCATAGTTTAAGCGCACGCGTTCACTGAATTGTAATCCTAGACGCAACTTGGATACATCTGTATGATCGTTTCCGTAATCTGTGATCGTTTTAGCTGTTGGCGCTGTAAAGTCTGGCGTACGCATAACCCAGGCGTACGGACTACTGATTCCTGAAAAATCATTCCCATCTGTATCTTCAAAAGTACCTGGGGCTACTTTTATATAATATTCTAAGCTATCTGCCAATTCTTGCTTGGTTGTCACACGAATAGTGTGTTCATCTATAAAAGAATATGTAGCACCTTCCATGTAACTTCCGGAAATCGAAATATTTTCAACTAATTGATCATTATCTGTACGATAAATTTGAATAGAACCTTGGCCTAATTTGATATTTTTTGAAAATTCCATTTGAAGCACTGGCTCAAGTGTCATTAATCCTGAATAGCGAGGAGCATAATTCACCATATACATATCAGAATAACTATTAGCTTGCATCGTTTGAATAGCAAGTTTCGAAGTATCCGATTCTCCATATACATCATTATTAACAGAGGTATTCTGATCGGACTCTGCGTTAGATTCAGTTGTTGATTCTATTGCTGCACTCGCTTGAGAAATCATAGGTGTATACATATTTGTCATCTGAATAAGTGTAAGACTGATACCTATTGCTTTTGTTGATTTCTCCCATTTTGTTTTCTGAACTTTTCTTTTTAATCTTCCCATGTTCTTGCTCCCCTTTTGTACGCTAAGTAAAAAGCTTTTCTATATATTTAATGATCTATGTGGATATATGTTGGATATTGTTTCATTCTCTATTTTTTTGTTTGGTTGAGTTTGATATTTTTGTAACAATTCTTGATATTGAGGCATTAGTTGAGTATATTTCTGCTTTACTTGTTCAAAAAATGCTCCATAATGATTCAAAATTGCTTCTGCTTTAAGAATGAGTTGTTGTTCTTTGCGCATATTCTCTACATGCTGATACAAGCGTTCATAAAACACACGACACATTGGAATCAAAAATATTTTGGAAAATTGATTGTTATGCCATTGATTAAAAGCACTATCAAATGTGGAGAAACTTTCTATTAGCAATTGATGTTGGTTGGAACGAATATATTGATTCATTGCTAGAAAAATACGCTGAATATCAAATAAAGCTTGACTCATATTTTGATGTTCTTTTTCCAATTGTTGAATAGCTGCTGGAATATGATCTTGATTGTATACAGGTTCCGGTGTTTTAAGTGCATTTACATCAATCGTATAAGGTACTAATTGGTGTTTAATAACTTCTTTTAATTCTATAAAAGGAGCACCTGCAATTGCTGCCCCTCCTTTAGTAGTGTTAATTACATTTTGTTTTTTGAACATACGAATATAGATAGACATTTCGTCTCTCATCGACTTAAATGAAGGATTGGTGGCTACTGTTCCTCCATAGACATCTGTAATATATTCAGACTGGTTAGGATCTATTTTTTTTCGAGGATTGATATAATCAATTCCTCCTGCATACTGATAACCATCACGATAAGCGAAGTTTTGTCCAACCAAAATAATAGGTCCACATTGCAGCAAACAAAGTAATTGTAATGTAACGACTGCTATAGAAGATGCATCTCGAATAACAGGATAACCTGTTCGTTGAAACGGAAATAGATAAGAGCCTACAGTATCTTGAGTCGTAATCATGTGTAACTTGGCACCTGGATAATCTGCTAAAATATCTCCACCAATACATGATCCAAAAATGATAGGGATATCCGCAATTTGTTGTTCCATGACTTTAGAAAAGACCTTACCATTCTCAGGATGAGGATCATAACTACAAGCCGCATCTGGATATAGACCGTGGCTGATTAGAGTCGATAGTGCAGACCCTGCTGTAAAGATATACGCAGATTGATCTTTCTTAATTTGTTTGAGATACGGAATCTCTTCCTCTAATGAAGGACCAGCAGATACAAGAACAACAGGTTTATTCTCAAAACTTTTTTTCTTTTGAAAAATATTAGGAGTCTGACATACTTCTTTGAAATTGTTCAAACTATTTTGCATCCAGAACTGACTAAATTTATGACTGACAATTCGATTACCTTTTTTGTGCTTAAGGACATGTTCGAATTCTTGCTTAAATCGCGAAATCTCTTGCTGAAATAAGTATTCATAACTAGGTAATATACATAAAGAAATAGTTCCAGGTGTTTTATCAATAAATTGACGCAAAAATTGGATGGAACTGTTCGGTGAAGTTTCTATCGCCAAGTCTCGCCATTTGGGTGTATCTAATGCTGCAATATTTCCCTGTTTACTAAAGTAATGCACCATTTCAAGTTTTGGTTCATAGACTGAATAAGGTACATCAGGAAACTGTTGTTGAAAATAATTAATATGATGTCCTAAACCAATACCATAAAAAAGCATATGATCTATTTTTTCATTTTTTAATGAATCTAATAAGATTTTAATTTCATTAAATGGATGTTGTTCATGTAGATAGCTCTGTTTGGCTCCATAAGTAATATGTACATTCGATAAATCATCTTGTTCTTGAGCAACTGAAGTAAGTGTTACCGCAGAATTTTCTTGTGGAGCCATACTGATTACTTTCTCAGTATGAGGGAACTTAGCTTTCAAAAATGCCAAACCGGATAAAGAAGTCATTGTATCCTCTTTTCTAATCATAATGTGCATATATCAAAGAGTATGCGCTGTTCTATAAATATCAGCTAAAGCTATCCTTATTTCTCTGAAAAATAGAAAAAGTCGCCAATATTAGAGTTCTTCCCCTAATATCGGCAACTTACGACATTTTTTGAATATTATTCACTCATTTGGATAAACAATAATTTTAAGACTTTCATTTTTGTGATGAATGGCTCGTTCCATCGCTTCTTGTGTGCGAGATAATGGATATTTATCTGTAATAATCAGGTTCGCATCTACTTTACCAGACGAGAGAAATTCGATTCCCATCGGGTATGTATTGGCATAGCGAAATACGCCATAAATATCGATCTCATTATCTGCAATTGCAGGTACATTAACAGGAATTTGATCTTGAGGAGGCAACCCGACGATTACTAATTTACCGCCACGTCTAATAGAAGATAATGCACTTTGCAAAGCTTTGGGATTGCCAGCTGTTTCCCATGCAACGTCTACACCTCTACCATGAGTTAACTCTTTTATTTTCGCTACAGGATCTTCTTCTTTAACATTTATGACTTCAGTTGCACCCATTTTGCGAGCGGCTTCTAAACGGATAGGTTCTAGATCAGTGACGATAATACGTGTAGCCCCAAAACATTTGGCAGCAGCGACAGCCATCAATCCAACCGGCCCCATTCCCATAATCGCTATCGTTGAACCAGGTTGTAGATGACATCTTCTAGCTGCATGAATCCCTACCGAAAATGGTTCATTCATAGCGGCTTCTTCAAAAGAAAGGTGATCTGGAATAGGAAAAACAAAGTCCTGACGCATAACGATATATTGTACAAATGCTCCATCTACAGGAGGTGTCGCCAGAAATTGCACGTCCGGGCATAAATTATAGTCGTCCCTCTTTGCAATATTCGCAATGTCCACAAGTGACTCCCGGTTCAATTGCTACCCGATCTCCGACGTTAAAACGTGATACTTGTTCACCTACACTGACTACAATTCCAGCACATTCATGTCCCAAAATAATTGGCTTTTCTACTACGTATGGACCTATACGTCCATGCTCATAATAATGTACATCTGATCCGCATACTCCTACAGCAATCACTTGAATTAATACCTCATTAGCCTGTGGTGTAGGAACAGGAATATCTTCGATAATGATCTGACCGGGCTCTGTCATTACTGCTGCTTTCATCGTTGCTGGGATTTCAACATGATTCGACATAAAATTTTTTCCTCCCTCTAGCAATCTGCAAAATTCCATGATATGATAGCGCTTACTTACAGATATAGTTTACCATTTAACGACTGTAAGTTGAAATAATCGGTCGTACTTTAGCTAACGAATGTCATGGAATGATTGACGAATATGAAGTGATTCGTCAATATATGGTAAAGAGCGATTGTAATTTTTGATACAAACACTCTTACTTTTTTTCCAGTTGAGGGAGTTGGCTATATGACTGTCAAAATTAAAGATGTTGCAAAAAGAGCCGGCGTATCCGTCACCAGTGTATCCAGAGTGTTGAACGGTGAGAAATATGTTAGCGAAGATATACTAGCACGAGTGAATGAAGCAATTGAAGAACTCAAATACTCTCCTAGTCATATTGCTCGTAGTCTCAAAAAACAGAAAACCAATACGATAGGCGTGATTGTGCCTGATTTAACGTCTAACTTCTACTCTACGATTCTAAGTAGTATTGAAGAAAATGCAAGTAAATACGGCTATAACCTGATCGTCTGCAATATTGCTGAGAACTTGAGTAAAGAACTCAAATACCTGTATATTTTTCAGGAAATGAGAGTCGAAGGCATTATTATTATGCATGAAAAAACAAATGATGATATTGTATCGTTTATCCAAAATGCAACGATGCCGATTTTGTTTTCCAGTGTAAAATCGCCTGACCCTACGTTTATGTCAGTATTGATAGATGATTATCAGGCGGCTTTTGATGCTACTGAATATTTGATCGATGCAGGTCATACTGCTATTTCTTATCTGGGTGGCGATCTACAAGATATTACTTCTGGCCAAAGTCGATATAACGGATTTCGTGATGCGTTAATTAAGCATAAAATAGCGATTAATCCTGATTATATTAAATTTGGTGATTATAAGCTTCCTAGTGGACAAGCGTTGATGAAAGAATTGCTTCAGCTTTCTAATCGTCCAACCGTTGTATTTGCAGCTAGTGATGATATGGCAGTTGGTGCTTTGAATTGTGCACTAGATCAAGGTCTTAAAGTTCCTGATGATATTTCGATTATCGGCTTTGATGGTAGTACAATTACTAATATTGTTCGCCCGGCTATCACCTCTATGCAGCAACCGATCTATGAAATGGGTCAAATTTCTTTAGAAAGTCTACACAAGTTAATTACTCGTCCCAAAACACAACAAAAAACAGATATCGTTTTGCAACATCAACTGGTAATCAGAGATAGTTGTAAAAAAATAAATTAAACTTATTTCAAATTTATACTTGTTATTTATAAAAGTTACGTAATATAATGTCTCATATAAAAACATTTTCTTTAAAAAAACGCTCCTAAGAATACTTCATAAGTTACTTTACCTCACACATCCGTTTATCCTTATCTTATTTATAACTCACAACGTCATCTTATTACTTTCACTTATCGTTTGTTGTACATGGTATCTTACACTCTATCTACATCAGATGGAGTAACAAGCTCATAATGTGGTATCGATTCCAGATAACAGATATCACATTTTTTGATCTTTATGGAATCGATACCATATTATAGAAATTGATGTTACTTTACTTATTTTTTCACCTGCTTAATCTTATAACATAGCTTATACATCTGTATGGTATCGATTCCATAAAAGGGGGAATACAGTTGAAAAAGATAATTGTTGATAACATCTCCGTCTCACCGCTCATTATAGGCACAGGGGATTTATCCAAAATGAATGGTACATGGATATTGGATGAATTTGTAGCTGCTGGTGGAACAACTATCGATATGGCTTATCAATACACCAATAGTGAGGTCATTATTGGGCAATGGATGAAAGAACAACACAATCGTGAGCAACTTGTATTACTTAGTAAATGTGCTCATCCTCTCAAAGGCGAAACCGCACCACGAGTACATCCCGAAGCGATTACTCATGATCTACTTATCAGTCTGGAACGATTAGGAACAGATTATATCGACCTTTATGCTCTACATCGAGATGATGAGTCTGTTGCTGTTGAACCGATTATCGATACACTCAATGAACATGTCTCGAATGGTCTTATTCGTACATTTGGTGCTTCTAACTGGAGTTATCAACGGATACAACAAGCTAATGATTATGCAGAGCAACACGGATTAAAAGGATTTACTTTTAATAGCCCTAATCTTTCTCTTGCTGTCGCTTTGGAAGCGCGCTGGCCTGGTTGTGTATCCGCAGATGAACACACTGTTCAATGGCATCATAACAACCAGCTTCCGCTACTTTCTTGGTCAGCACAAGCCGGTGGATTTTTCTCCGGTGCTTTTGCCCCTGAAGATCGTTCGAATGAAGAAATGGTGCGTGTGTATTATAGCGAACCGAACTGGGAACGTTATCGCCGTGCTGTCATACTAGCAGATGAGAAAAAAGTAACCCCTACACAGATCGCTCTTTATTTTGTACTTCATCGTCCATTCCCTACAGCAGCTATTATTGGCCCTCGCTCTTCCGAAGAATTGGCTCAATCGTTTGCGGTATTGTCGCTCGATATTCATGAATCTGATCTACAATGGCTCAATTTGGAAAGGGATGAACGATGATGATTCAAGATAAATTAGCAGCTCAATTGTTTACGGTACGCAACGAACTCAAACAAGACTTTATATATACGCTAAAAGAACTTCGCAAAATGGGCTGGACAGCGGTACAGATTGATGGATTGCATGGTAATGATCCTGCTGAAATCGCAGCAGTGATGAAAGAAATTGGACTTCGTACTGCTGGAATGCATGTAGGTTTAGAACGAATGAAACACGATCTCGATCAAGTCATTATCGAAGCTGATCTTTTTGAGACACCAGATATGATCTGTCACTCTTTACCGGATGAACACAAAAATGAACAAGGTTATCTGTATGTACGACAGGAGCTACGCAAAGTATCTGCTATCGTTTCCCCTCAAGGTTATCGTGTTGGATTTCATAATCATGATTGGGAATTTCATACGATGATGGAAGGCAAATACGCACTTCAATATTTGCTTGAATACGATGAAGCAACACCTGTATATGCTGAGATCGATACGTATTGGGTCAAAAAAGCGAATCTTGATCCGCTACGTATTATTGAATCGTATGCTCACCGAATGCCTATTTTACACTTTAAAGATATGACAGATGATGATCGTCACTATTTTGCAGAAGTGGGTAGTGGTGTTATCGACTTTGCCCCTATCTTACGCTGGGGCGAACAACATGGTGTAGAATGGTACGCTGTTGAACAAGATTATTGTCCGGGATCACCAATGGATAGCCTAGAATCCAGTCTACATTACTTACGTCAGTTAATCACCACTCTATAAGCTACCCGCATCATTTCGCTATTTATATGTATTCGCCAGTATGAAAGGAGTAGTGCTATGCAAGCCGAACTTGATTCTGTTCCCAAAAAATCAACGAAAAGCAAAAAAGCATCTTCATCAGGATTATGGAAAACGATTGTTGTGAACCGTTATCTGTACCTGATGTTGCTACCATGTCTTATCTTTTTCGTCATCTTCTCCTACCTTCCTATGGCAGGGCTGGTCATGGCATTTAAAGAGTTCCGATTCAATGCCGGGATGTTCGGAGGTCCTTGGGTGGGACTTCGCTACTTCAAATTATTTTTCTCTTATCCTGATGCTACTCAATTGATTTTGAATACATTTATTGTAGGTTTTCTCAAAATTATTGTGTACTTCCCTTTCCCTATCTTACTAGCATTAATGTTAAATGAAGTTCGATCCAAACGATTTAAATCGATAACCCAAACGATCTCCTATCTCCCTTACTTCCTCTCATGGGTTGTTGTTGCCGCTTTTACCAATAAAATCCTTGCTCCTGATGATGGTATTTTCAATCAATTTATGGCTGCTCTCGGTGGCGACGGTAGTATTTTTTACATGATGGATGGCAAGTACTTCTATCTGATTATGTTCCTCACCTATCTCTGGAAAAATATCGGTTGGGGTTCGATCATTTATCTGGCTTCGATGGCAGGAATAGATCCTACTTTATACGAAGCCGCTGAAATGGATGGCGCAAGTAAGTGGCGCAAAATCTGGCATATTACATTGCCTTCGATCCGTCCTACTATCGCGATTTTGTTTATTTTGGATATTGGTAGTCTGTTAACTACAGGGTATGAACAGAACTATTTACTTCGTACTGCAGGTAACTCTGATTACTCCGATATTCTGGATACGTATGTATTGCGAGTAGGTATGATGCAAGGACAATATGGATATGGTGCAGCTGTCGGTTTGTTACAAGGTCTGGTGGGCTTAATTCTCGTTATTGTAACCAATTATCTGGTCAAACGCTTTAGCAAAAATGAAGCAAGTCTCTGGTAGTCCAATAAACCATTTGGAGTGATTTTTGTGAAAACTATTAAACGCCACACTTCACTTACGCTTTGCCTTTTATTGTTTATGGTTGTATTGTTATCTGCTTGTTCTTCAGACAGCAGTGGTAGTGAAGCAACAAGTGACGTTGCCGCTGACGGTCGCAAAAGCGGTGAAGATGGATTTATCGCTAATCGTGATTTAACAGGACGTATTTTTCTTGAAGGCGATGGTGCACAGTTACCCGATGATCAAGTCGGAAATCCGATTGCACTCAAAATCAAAGAAAAAACAGGCATGACAATCAACTGGCAATCTAGCGGTGCGGCTGATGGACTACAAGAGTTAACAGTAGCTCTAGCAACAGGAGATTTGCCCGATGTGATCGAAGCGTATCTCGATCATGGGGGTCGCCCGGAAATGAATGTACTTCTCAAAGGTGCTCGTGAAGGTCTATTCACTGATTTGAGCCCTTACCTCAAAAATACCAAAGTACTCAAAAACTATCTTGATCCTGAATTCTTACCTCGTGATACCAAAGAAAATGTTATGTTCCGTCCTGAATTTGGCGGCAAAGTGTACTTTATTCATATGAATATTCCTGCCAAAAATACAACCGATGAAGATCGTCTTCACTATCGTGCAGGACTATGGATTCGTGCAGATATCGCCAAGGCATTAAATGTCGATCCTTCCAAAATCAAAACACAAGATGATCTATACAATCTAGCACTCAAAATCAAAGCTGGAAATTTCAAAGATAACAATGGTAAACCAATCACTGTTATTGGCCCACGTAAATGGGGCGGTCAGGTGACCAGTACATTATTCAAAAACTTCGACTTCGGTAATGGTACACAATTTGATGTCGAAAATGGACAAGTCAAACATGTAGCTGAAACTGATTATGCTCTCAAAAGTATCGAATTTGTACAAAAACTGTTGAAAGACGGTCTACTGGATAAAGAAGCTTTTAATATGGATGGTGTACGTGCTGAAGAAGCATACAATAACGGCTCTTATGCTATTTCTTCCTATATGAATATCGCTCCAGATTCATTGACAATGTTTGAGAAAACCAAATATTTGCCGATGGATCAGATGGAAAATTACAAAGGCGAAACAGACATTTATGAAAAAGAAAAATCCGGTAGTCAAGTGGTAGCCATTCCTTCTACTACCAAAAATCCAGAGCAAATTATTCAATATATGGATTACCTTGCAAGTAAAGAAGGAAAAGCGCTTTGGAACTATGGGATCGAAGGCGAAGATTACAAAATCAATGATAAAGGACAATATATCTACACTGATAAAGTACTCGATGTAATGAAAAATAATCCAGGCGAAGAACGCAATACCATTCCTTACTTCTGGGGTAGCTTACTTGGCAAAACTGATGTCAATAACAACAAAGACTTTGGTGAATTGATTCGTAGTGCGAATTCCCAGCCAGAACGGTACAAACTGTATTTTGAATTGATGAATTATGGTAATCCAAAATATAAATACTGGGATGGTTACACAGCCGCTTCTTATTTAGCCGAAGTTCCTGATATTGAAGCATCGCTCAAACCTGTACTCGATTCCTATAAAGATGTGTTAGTCCAAGCATTTTTTGCTAAAGATATGACAGAAGCTACGCAAATGTTAAACGATTATCGTCAACAGTTGAAAGATGCAGGTGTCGAGCAATACGAGAAATATTTACAAGATAAATACAATGCCGATCCTTCTTCAGTTGTATTCTATATTGATGCATTTTTCTAAAAATATATGCTGTGATCTAATCGTGATCTACCACTGAACTGCTTAGGGGATGTGTAACCATCCTCTATCAAATTAAAACTGCGGAGGTTATGCAGATGGATAAAGCAGTAGGCAAAGCACCGCTCAATGAGCGCATAGCTATTGCAATCAACTATATGTTACTGGTGGTTTTGTGTCTGGTCATTCTTATGCCACTGGTCAATATTCTGGCGCTTTCTTTGAATGATGGTAAAGATGCTTCACTCGGTGGGATTGCTTTTTGGCCTCGTGTTTTCTCGGTATCTAACTATGTAGAAGTGTTCAAAAATCCAGCGGTACTACAAGGTATGGAAGTGACTTTATTTCGTACGATTTTAGGAACATTTCTAAGTGTATTGCTTACTTCTATGGCAGCCTTTGCACTCAAAAATAAAAATTTACCCGGTGTAGGCATTGCCAGTATATTTATCGTGTTCACGATGTTGTTCAATGGTGGAATTATTCCTTACTTTATGGTTTTGAAAATGTTCCACTTGAACAATACGATCTGGGTATACATTATCCCTACCTTGTATAGCGCATGGAATCTGATTCTAGTTCGTACTTTTTTCCAATCGATAGATCAAAGTATGGAAGAATCGGCTAAGATCGATGGTGCTCATGATTTTCAGGTGTTATTCCGCATTTATATTCCGCTCAGTATGCCGGTATTATCCGTTATCTGTTTGTTTAATGGCGTTATGCACTGGAATGACTGGTTCTCAGGTGCCTTTTATGTTACTGATGAGAAATTAAGACCTTTACAGACTATATTGCAACAGATGTTAACAGCAGCCGAAGCGATGCGCAAAAACTTATCGATGAATGCGATGATGAGCGCAGGCAACTCGGTAACGACCGAATCGATGAAAATGGCGATGGTTATTATTTCAGTCGTGCCGATTGCTACAGTTTATCCGTTTATTCAGAAGTATTTTGTACAGGGTATTATGGTCGGATCGGTCAAAGGATAATTCCACGATCTCTACTGCTGGACGATCACCCTACAGAAATAAAGTACAAAAATCGGGATGCGCTACGTCCTTAAATAAATGAGGGATTATCATTGAACGAAAAACAATACGATGTTGTCTCTATCGGTGATGCTAATATCGATCTGATCGTCGCAGGAAGTGATCAGCTACCTCTTCCAGGGCAAGAAGTGTTTGTGAAAAATATGCTTATTCATATTGGTGGAGGTGCTGCTCTATTCTCGATGGCACTTGCCAAAATGGGGCTTAAAGTTGCTTTTAACGGGGTTCTGGGCAGTGATTACTACGGTCGTTTTATTTTGGATGAATTCAGTGAATTGAATATTGATACTTCTTATATTCGTCAGAGTGAAGAAAATAATACAGGCATTTCGATTGCGATCAATCCTGAACATGATCGTTCATTTATCACTTATATGGGCTCTAATGCTGAAGTGCGTATGGAAGACTTGAACGAAAACAGTATGCGATACGGTCGCCATGTTCATTTAACCGGCTATCAAGGTAGTCGTAATCATGATGCTTATCTACAAATGATCAAAAAAATCAAATCGTTTGGTGCTACGATTTCGTTCGATGTCGGTTGGGATGATAGTGGTGAATGGTATAGCGGTATTTTTGAAATTATGAAAGAAGTCGATATTTTCTTTCTCAATGAACTTGAAGCATTACATTACACAGGCTGTACCGAGATTCGTGAATCGATTAACCAAATGTCGCAACATGCGAAACATTTGGTTGTTAAAATGGGCTCACGCGGAGCAGTTTCTGTTCAACAGCATCATATGGTCTACCGCTCTGCGTATACGATTACAGCTGTAGATACGACAGGTGCTGGCGATAGTTTTAATGCAGGGTATATGTATGGCGTATTGACAGGGCATGATAGAGGAGAATGTCTACAATATGGCAACGCTTGTGGAGCACTTTCTGTATCGGCTTATGGTGGCAATACTGGTATACCTGATCAAGCAGGCGTAGAAGATTTTATTGCCAGACAAGCTGGACATATTGCAGATGATTGGGAAGTTATTGTCTGATCAAAGGAGGCACACTATGTTTTTCACAGAAGATAAATTAAAAAAACGTCTACAGCAACTAGAACCGCTCCGTTATCGGGATGCTTTTGAAGTGCCCGAGTATATCGCCATCGAAGATATTATAGGTGAAAATGGTATGCGTCCTCCAACAGCAACGTTAAACCATCAAAATACAAGTATAAGAACAGGTGATTTTTGGAAAGGCAGAGACCGTTATCTATGGCTCTCTGCCTCTGTTAACGTTCCTGTAGAATGGTGTCATCGAACAGTGGTCGGTTTATTTGACTTCGGTATTACAGAAGGCGGTAACAATGGTGGATTTGAATCGTTAGCTTATTGGAATCATCAACCTTATCAAGGTGTAGATAGTAATCATATCGAGATGATTCTACCGGTAGGTTACTCTGGTGAAGCACGACTGGATTTTCGTTTATGGTCAGGGCTTGAAGGTGGTGGCCCTCCGCGCGAAATGAATCATCAGATAAAGCAATCACAGATCGCATGGTTAGATCGCCAAGTCGATACCTTTTTTTATACAGCCAAAGCGATATTACAGACGATTACGATCTTATCAGCCACAGTATATGAGCGTTCCGCATTGCTTCAATGTCTGGATAAAGCTTTTCACCATATCAACTGGTCGAAGCCCGGCTCAGATTCTTTCTATGAATCGGTTTATATCGCTGCCGATCAATTAGATCAACAATTGACCACGATGAAGCAAAATCATCCGGTGACTGTTACAGCTCTTGGACATACCCATATTGATGTAGCATGGTTATGGCGCTTAAAGCATACCCGCGAAAAAGCAGCTCGTTCCTTTTCGACCGTACTTCGTTTAATGGAACATGATCCTGATTATATTTTTCTTCAGACTCAACCACAACTGTATGAGTATATTAAGCAAGATTATCCAGATATTTATGAGAAAATCAAAGAAAGAATTAGTGAAGGTCGCTGGGAAGCTGGCGGTGGTATGTGGGTAGAAGCGGATTGTAATCTAACCTCTGGCGAATCGCTAGTACGGCAATTTTTATTTGGGACTCGCTTTTTTGAACAAGAATTTGGCGTATCCAGCAGTTATCTATGGTTACCCGATGTATTTGGTTATAGCTGGGCGTTACCGCAGATTTTGAAAAAATCAGGTTTTGATACATTTATGACGACCAAAATCAGTTGGAATCAAGTCAATCGGATGCCTCATGATACTTTTCAATGGCGTGGGATTGATGGGTCAGAAGTGTTAACTCACTTTATAACCACACCGGATGATTGGGAAGATGGCAATTCTTTCTTTTACACCTATAACGGATTGATCGAAGCTCAGACTGTTCAAGGCATCTGGAATAGTTATCAGGATAAAGAAGTGAATCAGAACCTTCTATTATCGTATGGCTATGGTGATGGCGGCGGTGGGGTTACACGTGAAATGTTAGAACTTCGTCGTCAGTTGGATCGTATACCGGGTGTTCCTCAAGTCACTACCGGGCGTGCTGATGAATATTTTGAACAGTTAAATTCAACCTTTGATCATACCGATCGTTATGTGCATACATGGGATGGTGAACTATATCTTGAATATCACCGGGGAACCTATACCAGTCAAGCCTATAACAAAAAAATGAATCGCAAATTAGAGTTATTATATCGGGAAACAGAATGGCTACAAACATTCAGTAGTGTACTTGCTACAGACTGGTCAACCTACGCTCAACAGTCAATCAATGAAGGTTGGAAAATTATTTTACGCAATCAATTCCATGATATTATTCCTGGATCTTCGATTGCAGAAGTGTATGAAGATAGTACCAAAGAATATGCCGAAGCGTTACAGATCGGTCAACAAGCTTGGTCAGCTGCTTCCACCACATTAACAACAACCGACGATCATAGTATCACTGTATTTAACAGTTCTTCTTGGGCAGTTTCCCCTACTGTTCATATTCCATTTGCTTTATGTGGAATAGAAGATTATATCTGGACAGACGATCAACAACATCTACTGCAAGCACAACGTACCGATGATTACTGGATTGTACAGACATCGACTATTCCTGCACTTGGTGTAAGTACAATTCATTACAAGACTATAGATAGTTCCGACGATAACGGTATGGTAGATTCTATTCCTTTCTTATATGAAGAAGGTACATTGGTCACTCCTTATTATGAATTAAAGTGGAATGCACAAGGACAACTAATAAGTATTATGGACTTGGAAAATGTACGTCAGGTGCTTGCTCCTGATGCTCGTGGTAATGTGTTTCAATTATTTGAAGATAAGCCTATGAACTTTGACTCCTGGGATATCGATATCTTTTATCAAGAAAAAATGGAAGAAATCAATCATCTCATCTCGGTACGTCTGTTAAGCACAGGTCTATTACAGACCACTGTTGAATTTGTCTGGCAGTATGATGAGACAGTGATTACGCAGCGATTAACCGTATATGCTCGCAGTCGCCGGATCGATTTCCAGACACATGTCGATTGGAAAGAACGTCAAAAATTACTCAAAGTTGCATTTCCTGTACAGATTCGATCTACAGAAGCAACTTATGATATCCAATTCGGTAATGTAAAACGTCCGACACACTGGAATACTAGCTGGGATTGGGCACGATTCGAAAGTGTAGGTCATCAATGGGCAGACTTATCAGAGCGCAATTATGGAGTCAGTCTGCTGAATGATTGTAAGTATGGTTATGATATTAAAGACAATGTGATGCGTCTATCATTACTAAAATCAGCCATCTATCCTGATCCTCATGCAGATTATGGACAACATGAATTTACGTATTCACTGTATCCTCATGCTGGAGATTGGTTAACCGGTCATACTGTTCAAGAAGCTTGGGCGTTAAATCAACCTTGCCAGATCGCTTTAGGCAAAGCTCAAGTATTCAATACAGATCGTTCATCGTTCTCGATGTTCACTTTATCCGCTTCCCACGTTATGGTCGATGCAGTCAAAAAAGCAGAAGATCACAATCTAATTGTGCTTCGTATTCATGAATACGGTGGTATTCGTTCCCCTCTTCATATTACGAGTGATCTTCTTATCGATAGCTGGCAAGAATGTAATCTGATGGAACAACCGATTGGAGAAATTCATCATACTCCATTATCGCTAGAAATCTCACCTTATGAGATTCGTACTTTTCTTATATCAATTCAAGGGGGATAACCTATGAATACTCAGCCCCCTTTGCCACTGACAACAGCAATGAATACGTATATTCAACACATTGAACAACAATTGGAACATCTGCCTGTATTACAGGGGATGTTCCGTCAGTGTTATGCCAATACGTATGAGACGACCTTACAACGATTAGCCGATGGCAGTACATTTGTGATTACAGGCGATATTCCAGCGATGTGGTTACGAGATTCCACAGCTCAAGTACGGCATTATTTGCCTGTAGCTGTGCATGATACTGAAGTGGCTGATATGATCGCAGGTGTAATTCGTCGCCAGATCTTTTATATCGGGATTGATCCTTATGGAAATGCTTTTAATATCGAAGATAATGATCATCGGTATGATATCGATCTGACAGAACTAAATGGCTGGGTATGGGAACGTAAATATGAGATTGATTCCCTTTGTTACCCGATTCAACTTAGCTATTTGTTCTGGAAAGCTACAGGACGTACAGATCTATTTGATGAATCTTTTCGCACCGTGCTCCACCGGATTATCGATCTCTGGCGTTGTGAACAACATCATGATGATCATTCTCCTTATGTATTTATGCGTGAAGATTGCCCTCCTTCGGATACACTTCGTAATCAGGGTAAAGGTATGCCTACTTCATATACAGGTATGACGTGGTCAGGATTTCGCCCTAGTGATGATGCATGTACATTTGGATATCTGATTCCATCTAATATGTTCGCATCGGTTGTGCTTGGTTATATAGCAGAAATCGCAATCGACATGTATCATGATGAGCGCCTGGCAACTAAAGCTTTGCGTTTACAAGAAGAAATCGATTTTGGAATCGAAAATTACGGTACTGTAATTCATCCGCAATATGGCAAAATCTATGCCTATGAAACAGATGGACAAGGCAATCATAATCTAATGGATGATGCCAATGTCCCTAGCTTATTATCTATTCCTTATTTGGGTTATCGTGCTGTCGAGGATAAGGTATATCAGAACACACGTGCATTTGTATTGAGTGAACACAACCCTTATTATTTTACAGGTATAGCCGCAAGTGGCATTGGTAGCCCGCATACACCGACTGATTATATTTGGCATATTGCGTTGTCGATGCAAGGACTCACTTCGACCGATCCGTTAGAAATAAAATCAATTCTCGATACTCTCGCTAGCACTCATGCCGATACAGGCTTTATGCATGAAGGATTTCACAAAGACGATCCTACAAAGTTTACCCGCCCGTGGTTTGCATGGGCAAACAGTTTATTTGCTGAATTGGTTAGCCAGTACGCACTTCAATCCAGTAAGGAGCCCTCTTCCCCCTATGAATACGACCATTCCTAGCTATTGGAAAGACCTGAATGTATTGCAAGTGAATCGTGAACCTGCTCGATCTTATTATATTCCGTATGCGGATATACCAAGCGCACATACTCGTCAACGCGGAAAATCTCCTTTTTACAAGTCTTTAAATGGAGGTTGGCAATTCCGTTATTATGGTACAGTGCGAGATGTAGAACCTGCTTTTTTTATGCCAGAATATGATGTACACGCATGGGATTCTTTGCTTGTTCCTTCTTGCTGGCAGACCAATGGATATGATCAACAACATTATACGAATCTTAGTTACCCGTTTCCTTGTGATCCTCCTTTTATCCCAGATCAGAATCCAGCTGGTGCTTATGTAAAAGAAATCCGCTTGCAACAAGGCTGGCAAGAACGAGAATCGTATATTGTATTTGAAGGTGTTCAATCTTGTATGTACTTGTGGATCAATGGACAGTTTGTCGGATACAGTCAGGGTAGCCGTATGCCTGCTGAATTTCGTGTTACTCCTTATTTACAAGAAGGAGTGAACCGTATCGCTGTACTGGTACTAAAATGGTGTGATGGTTCTTATCTGGAAGATCAAGATATGTGGCGTTATAACGGGATTTTTCGCGATGTTTACCTGCTGACACGCGACTCTCAACATATACGTGATGTATTTGTACAACAGTCATTGGATTATGACTATGATCATTACCATCAAGCCCGACTCGATATCCAATTGGAATGTTCTACACTGGTAACAGCGAACGAACATCTGGAAGTGCAAGCGATTCTGCTGGCACCGGATGGCTCCGAATTGTTAACGACAACTGCTTTAGTAGATCAGACTGCAACGGTCACTATGGAGATCACTCATCCGATTCTTTGGAATGCAGAATCTCCTGCACTGTATACTTTGTATATCAAATCCGGTCAAGAAGTTCTGCGATTTGCAGTAGGTTTACGTCAGATTGAGATTACAGAAGATGGCGTATTTCAGATAAATAAACAACCACTTAAATTAAAAGGGGTAAATCGTCATGATTCTCACCCTGAGCTTGGACAGACGATTCCTCTTCAACATATGCTGACTGACCTACAGTTAATGAAACAACATAATATTAATACAATTCGTACTTCTCATTACCCTAATGATCCTAAATTTATGGAGTATTGTGATGAATATGGCTTCTATGTTATCGATGAAGTCGATCTAGAATGTCATGGTATCGGTATTCCTGAAGATTTTGCTGATGGGGCTTTTCATCAATTATCGGTCAATCCTGACTGGAAAGAATCCTTTGTTGAACGTGCAGTACGCTTAATCGAACGCGATAAAAATTTCTCTTCTGTAATCATGTGGTCGATGGGCAATGAATCAGGTTACGATATCAATCATATTGCGATGGCTAGATGGACACGTGAACGCGATCCTTCTCGTCCAGTCCATTATGAAGGTGCGGCGCCTATATACAAAGGGCATGAAGATGTAAGCGTTCTGGATGTAGAGAGTCGTATGTATACTTCGCCTGCTGAGATTATTGCGTATGCTAGTGATAACAACAATACCAAGCCTTTATTTCTTTGTGAATACAGTCATGCTATGGGAAATGGACCCGGTGATCTGAAGCAATACTGGGATGCTATTTATGCTTATCCCAAATTGATGGGTGGCTGTGTCTGGGAATGGGTCGATCATGGTATTGCTCAAGTAAGTGCAAACGGGCAATCGTATTATGCGTACGGAGGAGATTTTGGAGATAAGCCTAACGATGGTCATTTCTGTATCGATGGTCTGGTGTCGCCTGATCGTAAGCCACATGCAGGATTATTAGAACTCAAACAAATTATGGCTCCTGTGCGTATTGAATCATTAATTACAGTAGAAGGAAATACACGCTCTGCTATCGGGAATCAATTTAGCATTACCAATCTATACGATTTCACCGATGTATCTCACTTGGTACTACACTGGAAAATCGAAGATGAAGGTCTGCTTATCGAGCAAGGAACTATACTTATGCCTGCTATCGCTCCACAGCATTCGGCTACGATCACTGTTCCTACTTCTGCTCTGCAATACAATACTCATCCTCTGCGTTATCTTACATTCTCTGTGCTGACAAATACAGAACAGGTCTGGGCGCCGATCGGTTATGAGATTGCATTTGCTCAATTCCATATTCCTGTTGATCCTGTAGCGATAACAGAGTTTTCTACCAAGAACGATTCTGAATATCATCTATTGGTAGATCATCCATTACAGACTAACGAATCTTATGGACGCTTAGTTATTGAAGGTATAGATTTCCGTTACGTCTATGATCTGGAACGTGGACAATTTACAGAATGGAGCAAATCGGGAGTTCCATTACTGCAACAGCCGACAGCATTTACTATCTGGAGAGCACCGATTGATAACGATATGCATATCAAAGAAAAATGGTTAGATAACGGGTACGATCATCTCGCAACCAAAGTGTATAATAGCCATTGGTCATGTGTAGCAGAGCAATCAGTGATCATTACTACTTCTTTTTCACTGTCTTCTTATAGTCAATATCCTGTGTTGCGTGGTGAAGCATGGTGGACGATTCAAAGTGATGGCAGACTAGAGTTCAAAGTCAAAGTCAGTGTACTGGATACCGCTCCATTTCTACCCCGATTTGGCTTATTGCTTGCTATGCCCGCAGGAACAGAATATATAGATTATTTTGGACGTGGCCCGCATGAAAGTTATATAGATAAGCATCACAGTACACGTTTTGGAAAATATGAAAAAACAGTCGATGATCTCTTTTACCATTATATTATGCCTCAGGAAAATGGATCACGCTTTGAAACGCAATGGATGAGTGCTACGCAAGCGATGGGTGCCGGGCTTTATTTTACAGGTTCTCAACCTTTTTCTTTCAATGCTTCTCATTACACGACAACAGACATCATGCAGGCAAAACATACTTATGAACTGATTCGCCGACCAGAAACGTTTATCCATCTGGATTATAAAATGAGTGGCGTTGGCTCAAATTCTTGTGGACCTCAACTGGCTGAAAAGTATCAATTACAGGAAAAAGAGTTTGTTTTTGATATGCAGATTATGCCTTTTTTTAAAGAAGTATAGTGAAAAGGATTAAATCTTAATCCTCTGTGTAGTCTTAACAGAGAAATAGATTTAATCCTTTTTTGTATAGACACTATTATTTGAAAGACTTTAATTTCTATATCTGAGCTGATGTTATCGGGTGAGATAAGGCTTCAGGTGTACGCAGTTTACCGTCCCCTTTTTCCCATAACCAGAGGATTGAAGTCACTCCGCGTGGATAGTATTTGCTACCGCTAATAATGCCGGATATAATCTGGTCACTCCAACACCAGTAAGAATACTCTGGATGGGTCAGCCATTCTACATGAGCAGCATCTGCTGTAAGCCCCTGTTCATCCCATGTTAATCCCATAATCTCACGTGCTATAAATTGTGACAGATAGATTTTACTAAGCCATGAATTGTTACTTGTCGATGATAATTTCCAAGCGCCATTATCAAACAAACATGTTCCTTTGACCAGTACAGTATTCAAATGAGTATGCAGTGCTTGAAGATAATCTGCAAATCGTCCATCACGTTCAAGCGCTTTGGCACAGCCTGTAAAATAAGGAAATACCAATCCTTCGATCGCTGGAATAATCTGCGAATCATTGCCTTCACCTATAACTGCTGGAATATACCCTTGCTCATTCAACTGAGCCGTTACTGTTGCAGCGCAGCGATCTGCTTGTGCTCCTGCTTGCTCTGCATATTCCGTCTGCCCTTCCTCAACAAATAATTTTTCTAATGCCAAGTAGACTGCCCAGCATTTACCTGCCAGATAAATATTGTTACGAGATTGACCGAGCGATACATCTAGACTGTCATACGTTGTAATCTCAGCTCCGCCTTGTGTACGATTGCTATCTAATCCCATCAGACCGTTACGTTGCTCTGGATCTGGATGATCCCGGTGAAGCATACTTTGCAATCCATCTTGCAGTATATTCATATATTTTTGCTTAAAATCATGGTCTTTGGTCTGCTCGATATACGTTAATGCACAGCAAAGCCAGTTGATCAATTCTTCATGACTCATATAAGAGAAACAATCATCAATTCCTGCTAACTCATAAGCTGAATACTGTGGACGAGAAAAATGATTGGCTATGCCAACATCATGTGTAAATGATAACCCACCCGGATAGGCTGTCCGATCTTGTGGAAAGCACACTTGATCATAATAACTATATTGCTCCACAAAAAGTTCTAATTCATTACGTACAGTCCATGGATTCATGATCAGCTCGTAATACAATTGATCAGCAGTAAGATCGAGTGTATTCATCATCCGGTATTCACCTTCATTGACGATCCAGAGCGGTTGGTGATCGACTGTCTGTAACAATTGAGTACTACCATAATAACTATGAATCGATTGTGCCACCATAAAATGCTGATCTGGATTAAGCTTATTACTTTCACCAATCCACTTATTCGCTTGTTCACAAGCATCAATCAACGATTCCCAGTTGTGTAGCGCATATGTACCTACCTCTTCTATACGCTTAAAATAACGGGTGTAATAATAAGAAGTATCTATTCCTGTAGTCACTATGCCATCTCTATAAAAGCAGATCGCTAACCGGAAAGTACGCTTTTGCCCTGCGGGTACATCCATCAGTAGCGCGCCTACAATCCCTAGACCAAAATATAAATTATTAGCAAATGTTTCTTGCAATACTTTTTCAATACCAAATCCAAGTGCTGGTGTTACCTCTGGATCATCGCATAGAATGGCTGTCTGTCTTCCTTGTCCTACTCCTACATAGGAGTCATTTGCTTGATCATCTGCTCCGCTAATGACACGCATTGAGCGATAAGGATCACTTCCTTCATATCCAAAAAAAGCTCGTCTGCTTGTTTTACCTTCTGTATTATCAATCGTCATTTCGGCAAATACAGCAGGAACGATAGCTGATTGGAGTTCTTCGTCACTTGCATGTGCAGGATCAGGAACAGGGCGCACAGAAGAATAAATTTTAAAAGTAAGATCGCCAGCTGTCCATGTATCTGTAGCTATATCTAAGGTACGCTCGATTTGTTCGTCTTGATAATGAACTAACGATATTGCTGACGAATCATTTGTCTGTTTTTCCTTTTCTACATCATAACGAGAACTTTCATCTTCCACTTGAGTAAAAAAAGGTAGTGCTTCATACGTAGATCCATCTCTTGATTGTAATCCGATATAGATATTCTCATCCGCCGGTTTGCCAAGTTCTAGACCCAGTCCTCCTTTGGCTCCTTTGAATCCTAATGTAAAGCTAGCAAATGCACCGATTGGAGAATGTTGTACATTATAAAATGAATTTTTTATCATTTCATGTAACCCCTTTCATTTTGATAAGTATCCGTGTATGCTATCAGTAATTACCTTAATAGTTCAGATTTATCCTAACAAACTACATTCTGTAATACCATTTCCAAATCGCTCCACTATTTACCCAAATCAAGCATTATAGTGAGATTGGAGGTTGTCCATGTCTACTTCCTTTATTCCACCCGAATGGGGACAAAGTCTAGCTGAGACCATTTTTCCCGATGTGCAGACAACAATGAATTTGTTCGGTATTCACTTGCGTACTGTCAGTACAGATTGGCAATATCCTATTCACGATCATCCACAATATGAGATTAATTATGTGTTAGAAGGTCAACAATTAATGACTGTTGGCTCTCAAAGCTATGTTCAGCAAAAGGGCGATCTGATGATTCTTCCACCCGGTACTTCTCATTCCAGTCGCACGATCGAAGGACAGTCTTTTACGTATTTTTGTATTCATTTCGATATTGATGATCGTTTATTTCTATCTTTGTTAGAGCGATTGAATCAAGTCATGTTCAAACAATCCAGTGCAGTAGCTCAAGCGATGCAACCATACTTACTCAAAATTGCCAATCCTATCGAACATACAGATGAACATATCATTACGCGTCGAATGCATCTGCAAGCTGCGGTATTTGAATTGTTTGGTGTCCTTTGGGAAGCGATATCTAATGAAGCGGCTGGTCTTGCTCCTGCTAGTTATGCTCATGTCGAGATGGCACATCAGATTGCTGCTCGATTACAAGGGATAGCTAATCGAAATATTGCTCAACTGGAAGCGACTTCTGATTCTCATTATGGGATTGATGATATTGCAGCAGAACTAGGTATCAGCCCTTCTCATTGCAATCGAATTTTTCATCAGGTATTTGCGATTTCTCCACGTAGCTACTTATCTAATCTTGTGCTTCACAAATCCAAATTATTATTGTCCGATCAACGAATGTCGATACAAGATATCGCTTCGATTTTGGGGTATCGCGATATTGCTCATTTTAGCAGGCAATTCAAGCGCTGGTCGGGTATATCGCCCAGTCATTATCGCAAAAATCAAATGATGATGCCTTCCGAATGGAAAGCCTAACTATGAACTTGCTCTCCTACTGGCGGGCAAGTTCGTTGTTGTGTAATGAATATTCTTACTTTATTGTTATAGTTATACTTATTTTATACAATTCAGGATATGCACTATAAACGTTGGAGGTGTTATCGTAATGAAAATGGTATTCAGATGGTTCGGCGAGCATAACGATACCGTCACATTAGAACAGATTCGGCAGATTCCCGGAGTCGAAGGCATTGTCTGGGCACTGCATGATGTGCCTGTTGGTGAAGTATGGTCGCAAGAACGGATTCATGAGATTCAGGCGACTGCCAATCGTTATGGTCTACATACGCATGTTGTTGAGAGCGTTAACATTCATGAAGATATCAAGCTTGGATTACCTTCACGCGATCAGTATATTGCCAATTACAAACAAACCATTATCCATTTGGCTGAAATTGGAGTACAAGTCATTTGTTATAATTTTATGCCTATTTTCGATTGGTTACGTACCGATCTACATCGTCCTGCGGCAGATGGCTCTACTTCTCTTTTTTATGAGAAAAGTAAAATCGAAAATATCGATCCACTGGAATTAGTAGCCCAGATCAATGCCAATTCTGCATTAACGATGCCCGGCTGGGAACCTGAACGGTTAACCCATTTAACCGAATTGTTCAAAGCTTATGAAGGATTTACCGAAGAGGATTTGTGGAATAATTTACAGTACTTTTTGGATGAGATTATTCCTGTCGCTGAAGCAAATGGTATCCAAATGGCCATTCATCCTGATGATCCACCGTGGTCGATTTTTGGTCTGCCTCGTATTATTCGCAGTCAGGATAATATTCGGCGCTTTTTGCACATGTATAATAGTCCGTCACATGGCATCACATTATGCAGTGGTTCACTTGGAGCTAATCCAGAAAATGATATTGTATCGATGGTACATGAATTTGCAGATCGAATTCCATTTACCCATTTGCGTAATGTCAAAGTGGAAGAGAACGGCGATTTTGCAGAAACGTCTCATCGTACACAAGATGGCACAGTGAATCTAACAGGGATTGTACAGGCATATCAAGAAGAAGGATTTACAGGATATTGCCGACCGGATCATGGCAGACATATCTGGAATGAAGAATGTCGACCGGGTTACGGGTTGTATGACCGTGCTTTGGGTATTATGTATCTATGGGGATTGTGGGATTCATTTCAATATAAGCATTCTTGAACGTTGTAACACCCAAAGAAGCATTATGTGAAAGGAAGGGATACCTTTGAGCCAATCTTTTACAGGAAAAGACGATTATCATAAACCTACTTCAGATGTAGAAACAGATACATTATTCGCTGCCGATGTCCCTCCAACTGCGCCTACCAAACCTTCAACAGGAAATGCGCTTGTAGACAAAACGTTACGTGAAGTGATCCGTTCTGCTGAAAAAACAGCCGGCGAACCACCTACCGAGACAGAAGCAAGTGAACTTCCACTACACTCTCATCTTAAAGGCAAGGTGGTCGTAATTACAGGCGGAGCAGGTGTATTATGTCGCACCATGGCTTACGAATTGGGACGACAAGGATGCAAAATTGCTATCTTAAATCGTACATTAGCCAAAGGTGAAATGGTAGCAGCTGAGATTCGTGATGCTGGCGGAGAAGCGATAGCGGTAGCCTGTGATGTAACCAAAGAGGACAATGTGATTCTAGCAGAAGCTACAGTGATGGCTGAATTTGGAGCTTGCGATATTCTTATTAATGGTGCAGGCGGGAATCATCCTGATGCGAATACGACAGAAGAATCTTTTCGAGAAGAGCATCTGAATGATGTCTCCAAGCAGACTTTTTACGATATTGGACTCAATGGATTCCGCGATGTACTTGATCTGAATATGATCGGCACATTGATTCCTACCCAGATTTTCTCACGTAATATGATCCACCGCGAAGGGGCAACAGTGATCAATATTTCGTCCATGAGTGCATACTCGCCAATGACCAAAGTACCGGCGTATAGTGCTGCCAAAGCCGCAATCAATAACTTTACCCAGTGGTTAGCTGTACATTTTGCCGATGCAGGGATTCGGGTAAATGCGATTGCACCTGGATTTTTCTTAACCGATCAAAATGCGAAAATGCTTAAACACGAAGATGGTTCTTATACTGAACGTGCTGATAAAATTATTAATCATACCCCGATGCGTAGATTCGGTGAACCGTCTGATCTACTGGGTACACTACTCTGGCTTGCCGATTCGCAGGCTTCAGGTTTTGTAACTGGTATTACCGTTCCTGTTGATGGTGGATTTATGGCGTACTCAGGCGTATAACGTTGTAACGATTCTTATAAAGACTTGAATAAATTCTATTCATTTCATCATTATACAAAAAAGCCTGTTCATTATTCCCACATGATGCGGAGTAAGAACAGGCTTTTACTTTGTTTGCTAGAGATCATGGTCAATAAACCTTGATAATAGATTATTAGCTTTTCGAACAAAATTAGATCGTTACGATGATGCTACAAATGAATCAATACTTGGAAGTCGCCAATTTTTTGTCCTGTAGATAACCTTCATAATCTTCGCGGAAAATAGCACGGCTGACAAAGCCCATAATAATAGCGGCGAGTGTTAAAAGACCTGCGAGTAAATACATATTACTCATACCAAATGTATCGGCAAACCAGCTTAACAATAACATCGCTATCGCAAATGTAAGATTACTCAATACACTCCAAGCGGACATCACATTAGGCGTTTCAGCAGGTGTTAAATTTTGCTGAATCAATGTCCGACGAATCACTCCTGCAATCTGTACAGGTAAGCCGGACAAGCCGATCAATATCAATGCAATCAATGGTACCGTATTATAAGCAAAGAAGATCGTAATAATCACATAAGCCAGTAGGCTGATTAACATCACTGGAAACGCATTTTTTTGTAGCTTTTTCACTCTGGCTACAACAAATATTCCACCTGCAATCGAACCTACAAAAAAGGAAGCATTCATAAATCCCCACCAGCGTGCATCTTGATGTAACACCTGTACAACAAAAGCAAGCACAAAAGCACCGATCCAAGCAGCTCCGCCCAGTGTATCTATATTATCAATAATTGCTAGCATCCGAATACGCCGATTGCGCCCCAGTACTTTCCAACCTTCTGATAATTGCTCCCAACGTGATGCTTTATCTACCGGTGATTCAGATACCGTTTCTGTAGCCAATGTTCCATCTACAGTTACGGGAATCATCTCAGGTTCTACACGTGGAGAAGCATACGGATCTCGGATAAAAGCAGTAAAGATCATCGCTAACAAATAACAAATTGCTGCTATCCACATCGTTGGAATTGCGCCAATAATCGCTACAATCAGACCACTCAATGCCCAACCAGCACATTTGATAATCTGATCACTAATCGACATAAATCCATTTGCTCTCATAAGTCCTTCATCATACGCTAACCGCGGAATCAAAGCATTGCGCGCTGGGTCTGTCCATCCATCTAGAAAAGACATCCCGAATACGATCAAAAAGATAATCAAATACGCAGGTGTCGTTGTACTATTTAAATAAAAGATCAAACCTGAAAATAATACAAATTGCCCGAATTGCGATACCATTAATATAGAAGTCAGACGGTATTTGGCTAATACCAATGGAGCAATAAGTCCGCTCACGATTTTAGATAACATTCGAAATAATGGAATAAGAATCGTGGTCACAAGCGAACCGGTAGCTGTAAATACGAGCGTAATCAGACTCAGTAAATATACAATATCGGCAATATTCGAAACTGTCTGTGTCCCCCACAACATATAAAATGATTTTCGAATCAATAGCTTCGCTTCCTTTCTTATAATGGAATAATCAATGACAGGCACTTCAACATCATGTACAGGTATAATGTATGTATATTCATTTTTCAGGATAAATTATGTATAAAATAAGTTTTAATTTTTGTGAAAATGCCCATTATTTAGTATATGATTTTCTTTTTCGATTTGTCAATTTTAAGTATCATAATCATATGTTATATTATGCTACATTCGTGAATGAGTTACAAGAACATATTAGACTATTTTGCACTTATTTTCTATATAAAAATAACGTAATTAAGTAATTAAAAATCAATAAAAAAGACTTTCACTGCTGTGATGGCAGTAAAAGTCTCTTAGGAAAGTGCATCTATATTCTAAATACGATATTAATCTTTATACGGATCAAATTCATTTGCGCCTGCCATACATACACCGATTGGTCGAAGTACATGCAGAATATCTAGTGTTTCTTGATGAGCATCCAATACAGTCTGTAGCTTACGATATGCAAATGGACTTTCATCGGTATCGGCTCCACGTAATTCTACGCCAAAATCAGCGACTGCTGCTTTCATCTGTTCCGGACTAATCTGTCCACCGGAACGAGTGCGTGTTTTCCAATTCATTTTCCCTGCCGCCTGTGTACGACTCATTACTCGTCCTGCACCATGAACCGTACTATAGAAGGAATCTTTATTTTCAAGACTGTCTTTACCACGTACAATTACTGAGATATCTGCCATACTTCCACCGATAAATCCCAACTGACCAGGTGCAGAAGGCGTAGCGCCTTTACGAATAACGATCGTTTCTTGATCATTATGCATTTCTTTCCATGCAAAATTATGATGGTTATGCACTTCAAAATCTGCTTCTGCTCCTAACACTTTCAGCACTTCTTGAATGACATAATCACGACCTGCATAAGCATAACGTCCAGCAAGCTTCATCGCGCGGTAATACATATCTCCTAATTCATCATTCATATTTAGCAGTACAGGCGGTTGATCCATATGTTCACCGGGTGCTTTGGCAAGAAATTCTCGTCCTGCGGCTAAATTAAGAAATCCACTGGCTGTTTTGTGTCCGAATCCACGACTTCCAAAGTGATTCCCGATCCACAGCTTGCCACTAACAGGCTCGACAAATAAATCGACATAATGATTACCACTACCCACTGTTCCTAATTGATTACGAGCTAATTCTTTTAATAGATTATGCGTTTTGAGATCACCTGCTGTTTTGTATATATCCCAATTAGGATCATCGAACAGTTCATGATCGACTTTATGTTTGTTATTACGTCCTACTCCAAACGAAATCGTATTTGCAATCCCATCCATAATTTTGCTGATATTCGGCAATACATCTGCCGCCATCAGATTTGTGCGAACAGCTTTATTTCCGCAAGCGATATCATAACCTACACCTGACGGAGAGATTTGCCCATCATAAGCTACCACTCCACCGATCGGTTGACTATATCCTTTATGATGATCTGCCATTAATAAAGCTTGGACGACATTGCCGGTTTGCGCGCAAGTTACCGCCTGACTTAGTGCGCCTGCATCTGGTTCACCCCAGACACGTACACCATCTATGACTTGAAAAGCCACTGTATTCACGCTCCTTCAGTGATTTTGAGATTATTTTAATCGTTAGTTTGGTTCTACAAATGCAATCTATAATCGTGGATCAACAGCATCTGATTCTAACGATAATGCTGCTAATACACATTCATGAATCTGTTCCAGACGATCACGTCTTACAAATCGTTCTACCGATTCTACACTTAATGCAAATTCCATTAGCGCATGGCGTTCTTTTTTACGCGTTTTACGTTGTTTGAGACGACTCAAATTATTCGGATGCAAATAATCGATACCATAGATCATATGCAGATATTTGCGTCCTCGCACTTTGATCGCAGGTTGTATTAACTGTTCACGATGATGCATAATCATCTGCTCGGGCTTAATGACTATACCTTCATGTCCATCTTCTGTTAACTGTTGCCACCATGTTATCACTTCTTGTTCACTGGCAGTATCTGTGATCACTTTATACTCTGTCGCCATAAACCAATCACTGTATTGTGCTAATTCTTCTGCATGCTCCATATGCCACTGATGAGTCTGATCCATATGAGATCTCGTACTATGTGCCAAAATATGAAAAGGAGCAATTCGAATCCCATCCATACCATCAGTATCCCAACAATATTGCTGGAACGTTTCGCGGAAAATGGCTGCATTTTGCTGTTTGATTGTCCATTCCTGAATCCATTCATTTACGTCTATACCAGCGCCTTGAGCTTTGCGTAATTGATTCACAATATAATCTCGATCCATCGTAGCCGCTTCAGAGACATGCCCGTATTGAGAAGCGATCAGTTCACGGGCTTTAAGATTCCACGGTACAATTTCAGCATCCATCAATATAAATTCAGTCTCATACTTTGCAAAATAACCGGCTTCTTCTAATTGTTGTTGTAAAGTAATCAAGACTTCACGCTCTAGCTCGGTCTGGAAAAAAGCTCTACCTGTACGTGTATAAATTGTTCCATGAAGCGGCCTACCGATATAAGGTATAGCTGCTTGTTCATTACGGAATAATAACAAAATAGCACGACTACCCATATGCTTTTTCTCGGCAATCATCGTGTCTACTTCATGGGTACGATAATAGTGTATAGCTTCTGCTGGATGTTCTAGATAATTCTCAGCAACTGCCGCTTGTGGCGGTGGTGTCATCGTTGGTGGAATATAGATCAATTCTTCTAAAGGAATTGTATAATGTGAAATTGTATCTAATGCTGTTTTGACAAACTCACTTCGTACTTTCACTTCTCCATAGACCTTTGTCTGCACCGTATACCCATCAATCAAGCGTGATAAAGAAGGCGGAGCGAATCGTCCTTCTTCCCAGCGAACAAGTGGGCTATTGGGATCTTGTGCATAATCGGCATACGCTTTGACACTGATAAATGTCTGTTCTGGATAACGATAAGCGGTTAACATCCCACCGAATACAGCACCTTGATCGATATTAATCGTCTGATGGACTGTCGTAGGTTGTGGACGAGGATCATGTCCCCATATAATCCATTCCCCTGAAGTATGATCTACAAACCAGTCTTTACGAATCGGCTTGCCTGCTTCATCGATTCCTTCAATATCTCCATAACGGCAATAATCATCAATTCGTTTGGAGTTTTTACCGATAAAATCATCTCGAATCCCGGCATGAGTTACAACGACACGCTGAACACCTTGCTGGGTAAATACAAGATGCGAAGGTGTAGATAACAACATCTGTTTTAGCTTTTCTTTTAACCATAACGTCGCTTCTTCTCCATGTTCCGCTTCGTATTGCTGGAACGCTTCGATAATCTGTTCATCGCCATGATTCATTGTGACCTGTCTGCCTTCTAAATAACGAGCGATCTTCCAGCCATGATTACTATCGACCATCCATGCCAGATCTGCATCTAAATGCTTTTGCCAGAAAATCATCGTTTCAAGTGATTTCGGTCCACGACTCATAATATCGCCAACGGATACTAATTTGCGCCCTTCAGCATGACGATATAATCCTTCCTTATCTACTGTGTAACCCAGACGCTGAATCAATTCGATCATCTCGTCATAACAACCATGAATATCACCAATAACATCAATACCGGTCGTGAGTTCGATCAACATCGGATTGGTAGATCGTTGCCATTGTATATCAGCATATTTGTGTTCTTTGATCACATGCACTGCGCCAAATCCTTCGCTTCGCAACCCTTTTATTGTTCTTTTAAATTGATGTGCTTGTTGCTTCACACGTTGTCGCCCTCGTGGATGTTCACGATTACGATCACGTTCTATTAAAGTCTGATCGGATATATCAAGTGCAATTAATATTACAGGTACATGATATCGTTTCCCCAATGTGATATAGAGAGCTCGATCTTCCGGTTGTAAATGAGTGGCATCCACCACTGTTAATTTATTTAAGCGACAGCGTGCGATCAATACATCTTGCATCACTTTGAATGCCTGATCCGAAATACGTTTGTACTGTTGATACATCACTTCGCCTTCTTCACGAGACGGTCGTCGCCAATCAATATAATCGATATCACCAACTATTTTCCTAAATTGATCAGAGGACAGACTTTCATGTTCTGCAATCACTTGTTGTTGTTTGAGTTGCTCGATCAACGTACTTTTTCCACTGTTGGATGCCCCCATTAACAGGACGATGCCTGCATAAGGAATGTGTATAGGAGAAGTAGCTGAATCATTGCGTTGCTCTGTTATTTGCCCGGTCATATCTGCTGTCCTCCTGTTCTGTGAAATACAACCATCTGTGTTGGTTGTCCATACTGTTCATGCTTTTCACCGATGCCTGAGATCGTAAAGGTGTACGGTCTGTTTTGTATCCACTGTGTACAATATTGTTCAAATTCTGCACGCGTCCACTCAAAACGGTGATCAGCATGACGAATCTCTTCTGTATCCATATCATAGACTTCGTTATATTCTCGATTCGGTGTTGTAATAATTAAAGTCTGTGGACGGTAATCTGTGAACAACGTGTGGATGACTTGTGGCAATCGCACTTCGTTAATATGCTCGATCACTTCGCATAAAATAATGACGTCTTGATCGATCCAGCGTTCATCTCGATAAAATAATGAACCGGTAGTAATCACAGGAATCACATCATCGGTGCGTCCTTCTAACTTGGCAAAGCGATCAATCGCTCGTAATTGAGATTGCATCGAAGGTTCAACTGCCCAGACCTGTTCCACTCCTTCAATCTGCCCAAGACGAACAGATAACTTACCTTCTCCTGCTCCAAAATCTATCACTTGCTTACGCTGTGGCAATAGACTGACTTGCTCGACGATCGCACGATAACGCAATTCGTTTAATCGCACTACAGGCGGTTCAGTGACAGTCTCTAAACCATCGATTATTTCGAGCGGTTCGGCAGATTCTGCTTGTACTGTGGCATCTTCTACTGAATGTGTTGATATCTCTGTTGATAAAGTATCCATAGATGCATCATTGGCTACTTGTTGTTCATATTCTTTAATTAACGGTGCAAATCGTAGACTGCGCTTAATCATCAAATCATGCTGTAGATGTGTGGATAACCAGCCTTCTCCATAACGCCGTAAGCGCTCAATCTCATCTTCATTAATATAATAATGTTTATAATTATCCAGAACTGGTATCAAAATATATACTTGCCGTAGCATCTGTTGTAATGTTTGTTGCCCGCTAATCTGAATATGACGGACTGTACTGCGATTTTTGAGATCAAATGAATAATCAATCTCCCCGCGCTCCATCTGCACTTCATAACCAAGCGGTTGGAACAACGACTCTACAATATGATCTGGCAAATCAGAAGCCACCGGCCCAAATGTCATTTGTAAATCAAATTGATAATCTACCCAATTCATATAATCTGCTTTGGGCTTACCATTGAGTGCTGTTCCTAATGCCGGACGAATATAACTGCAAAATAAGCTACTAACAGCTAATTCACGATCGTTGATATATTGTGTAATATCATAATGATCTGGAGTGCCTTTGACCAACTCAATAGGATCAGGAGTAACAAATAACATAGCTTCTGTATCGTGTGGCTCAAAAGACGTATACACCAACCGCACTCTAGCGCCTTTTTCGGTACGGTCGTACAGGTTATGTGGATTTTTAGCTAATAAATGCGAGATCATGTTCGCATGTTCTCCGGTTGCTTTGATTGTTAAATACATTCGTATTCCCTCCTTCAAATTCAGCATGATCTGTTTATATCTGCCATTTGTACATAAAAAAAGACCACAGACTTAGTCGTCTGCGGTCTCTACAGTGCTATACACACTGGAATCATTATACGGTAAGACACAACTGTATCATTCTACGTTCCTAACATAGAAGATAAGCGGTAATCTATAAGCATATGTATTCTGCAAGCATAAAATCTTGCGAGGTCCGATCAGAATGATAAGTCGTTATAATACGTATCGAATTGCGCTGATGATAATAAGATTGTTCATCTTTCTTTAGATCAAATAGTTGCAAATCGGGATTATAACTCATCTTCTCGTGACCTCCTTTTTTTAGTATATGTGTATTTCTAATGGGTTGATGTATCTAATCATGTTAACTGTCCTGCCTGAATTGTGATCATCATATAACGTTTTTCCAGACACTGTCAACACTATCTTGAATACGTCATCCTATAGCATAAACAACAAAAACCACAATATAAATTATAACCGCTACTCCAAAACTTCGAATCGCCCAATGTATTCTTTTCTTTTTGCGTGCCATATAAGCTTCAATTTCAGCATCATCATTGCGCCTTCTAACACCGATTTCTCCAAATCCGCGACTGCTCAAAATAACTGCTAATACCATAAACAATGTTCCAATCCATGCCAGTGTATTAATCAACAAAATATCTCGTCCTTTACGCAATTACGCTTTATTTTTAGATACATCAATCTACTACTTTTTATATTACGTATACAGTATTCAATTGGTAGCTATTTCTTTTGTTGTTTGTGAACGAATAGCACGTTGTGCCAGTTGAGTAATCGTGACATCATCCATTGGCGGGTTGTGCAGACCGAAGCGTACATCACGATAGAGTCGTTGTAATGGATGGCTCATTGCCAGACTATGAGCGCCAACGATACGCATCGCTTGATCGGTCACCGATATTGCCGCTTGAATAGCTACAGTTTTGACAGCTGCGATATCAGGACTATTCCAGTTCTGGTAATCGGAAGATGATCCTTTTCCAGCAGACAGTCTATTCTGTTGCTCCATATCCCAACGGTTCGCTACCGCATACATAAAATGACGTGCTGTGGTCAGTTCTAGCTCCAGTTGCCCTAATTTCTGCTGAATATGAGGCAAATGAATAATCGGTTCATTCACACTATTCGGTTGATAGGTTGATGCAAAATCAATCGCATGTTGTCTGGCGGCTATCGCTATTCCCAAATAACTAGCAGGAATATTCATCATATATGCACTTAATTCCCATTTACGCGGTTGATCTGGATTAACATTTGGACGTATACCGACACAAGCTTTTGATGGTAAAGTTACATTTTCCAAGACTAGATTATGACTAGCGGTTCCGCGCATCCCTACCATATCCCATACAGGATCGATCGACACCCCTTCTACGTGACGTGGAATTAAGAAATCAGCCACTTTGTTATCCGGCTCGATTGTTGCAGAGATCAGAAAATAATCTAACATCGGTGACATCGTTGTAAATGATTTTCTACCGTTCAGTACATATTGATCTCCTGATAATGTCGCTTTGGTCTGTGGTCTACCTCCACGTGAAGGACTGCCTGTTGCCGCTTCAGAATCCGCACGATTGATCAATGCTCCATGTTCAACCACATCACGACAAAGATCAGCAAAAACATCTTCATCCCAGGCACGACTTTGCGCTAGATTAAACATCGAAATATGATGCCAGCCTATCGCTATCGCTGTCGGTGCATCGACTTGAGCTATCCGTTCCTGACAAAGTAGAAAGTCGGTTAGCGAGGTACCTTTCCCACCATATTCTTGAGGAACTGAAAAGGTGTGATACTCAGCGTTTTTGAGCGCCTGAATAAGTTCTGCATTTAAATGATTCTGTTCATCTGCTTCTACTGCTCCATCTGCATAATGATCTGCTATCTCTCTCCGATCCATTGCACCAATTCCTGTTGCTCCGCAGTCACTGCAAAATAATTCTGTATATTCATTGATAAGCACCTCGTGTTCAGATTGTATTATTCCACATTTGCAAATGATGCCCGTATTTCAGTAGGCGAACCGTTACGGTATTTTTTGAAAGTTCGACTGAAGTACGAAATATCGTTATATCCTGAAGCCATCGCAATCTCGGCTACGGTCATACTACTATTCAGCAATAAATATTCGGCTCGATTGATACGCACACGATTGATATATTCGGTCACTGTGCGATTGGTCAATTCGTGAAAAAGACGACTAAAATGAAAACGGCTTAATCCTGCCATTCGGGCAAGCGTTTCTACAGGAATCTCATCCCCATAATGCTGTTCGATATATTGCAAAATAGGAGTAAATCGTTCCAAATTTTTGATTCGACTGTGATGATTTTGCCAGTTGGAATCATCGATTACATAATGACGTACAAGCATAGTAAGCAAGCGATACATATTGGATTTGATCGATAATTCATACCCCAAATGACGTGTTTTGAATTCATGTACAATATCGTTCATACAGCGTTCAAGCGCATCATCTGCTGTAATATAACTTTGAAAAAGCAGCCGATTCTGTGTCATCGGCGTAATAAATTTGGTCTCTACCGCATCTTGAGAAAGACTTTGCAACGAAGAAAGATCAGCAATAAGCGCATAATAGACCAGATGATTACATAGACTGATACCATGATGAAGATCATTACTATTTAACACAATAATATCTCCTGCATGTACATGAATCGGTACTGAATTGCATTCTATAATTGCTTCGCCTTCTTCAAAATACAAAAATTCCATATGAGGATGCCAGTGGTGCGGGAACAAAATCTGTCCATACTCTGAAGAATGGCAAAAATTCATTTTGATAGGAAAATAAGGATCAGGCATATTCATCGGTTCTTGCAAATCTACAGGCCAGTTCATAGAGAGACTCCTTTGCCAGCAAAATGCACTTTTTTATTCTATTTCTTTCTCTATTGTATCATTTCAAATCGCACAATAGTACAAACAAACCGCACACCGCTTCATGACCGTTCTAGCGATACATTATATAATTTCAACAGAACGATATCTTTCCCAAAGAAATACATATAGGTATATGATTGTATTCCCATTGTTTACCCCAATTCATGTGTACTTTACTTGAAGTAAAGACGCTAAAGGAGACTACGTATGACAGCCAAAATTGGTATAGGTGTGATCGGTGTCGGCAGTATTTCAGAATTTCATTTAAAACCTTATAACAATCATCCAGATGTACAGATTATCGGTGTCTGTGATCTTAATGCAGAACGTGCACAGACAGTAGCGAAGCAGTATGAAGGCGCAATTCCTTATACTGATTATCAAGAACTTCTGAACAATCCAGATATTGATGCTGTCAGTATCTGTACATGGAACAACAGTCATGCTGAAATTAGTATTGCGGCGCTTCAAGCAGGCAAACATGTACTGGTAGAGAAACCTCTTTGCCGTACAGTAGAAGAAGCACAACAAGTCCAAGCTGCTGTACAAGCTACAGGCAAATTATTGCAAGTCGGCTTTGTACGTCGCTATGATTCCAATGCACAGATGCTTCACCAATTTAGTCAACAAGGCGATTTTGGTAATATCTATTATGCCAAAGCTTCGTATATTCGTCGTCTCGGCAATCCGGGCGGTTGGTTTAGCGATAGCAATCGTTCTGGCGGTGGGCCATTGATTGATATTGGTGTTCATGCTATTGATCTATGCTGGTATCTGATGGGTAGACCTGAACCGTTATCGGTTAGTGGTAATACGTATTATGAGTTAGGAAATCGAGCCAATGTCGAACATTTATCCCGTTATCAAGCCGCTGATTATGATGCCACTCAAAATGATGTAGAAGATATGGCAAATGCTATGATCCGTTTCAAAAATGGAGCTTCCCTGATCGTAGATGTAAGCTTTAGTCTGCATGCCAAGCAAAATGAAGGCATGATCAAATTGTATGGAACAAAAGGTGGATTTGAAGTGGACCCAGCTGTTCATATCACTACCGAAAAGTACAATACTGTACTGAATATCGAACCTCAAACGGATCATAAAGATTTTCAATTTGAGCAAGCATTTGATAATGAAATTAAACACTTTATCGATTGTATTCAGACAGGTAAGCAACCGTTAAGTCCGGTGGAAGATGGCGTGCAGATGATGCGTATGCTCACAGCTATCTACGAATCCGCTAAGCTTGGCAAGGAGGTACTATTATGAAGCTCGGACTGAGCACGTATAGTCTACATGGACAATTGAGTTCTGGTGCTATGAGTGTACCGGATGTGATCGACTTTGCAGCAGATCATGGGGCTGTTCATGTAGAGATTGTCCCTCTTAGTTATAATTTGACAGAACAGCCTGAATTGATCGAACAGATTGTTACCCGCGCTCGTGAACGTGGGATTGAACTTTCTAACTATGCGATTGGTGCTAATTTTTTGACCGACAGTGATGAAGAATACGAGCGAGAAATTCAGCGTGTGATGGATGAAGTCAATATCGCTCAGCAATTAGGGGTTACGTTAATGCGTCATGATGTCGCTTCTTCACCAGACGTATCGATTCAACATTTTCATCAACAATTAAATCGTCTCGCTTCAGCTTGTCGTCGTATCGCTGATCATGCACAACAATATGGAATAACGACCAGTGTGGAAAATCATGGTTTTTTTATTCAACAAGCAGATCGCGTACAGACACTTATCCAGACTGTAGATCGTCCGAATTACAAAACAACACTCGATATCGGTAACTTTCTATGTGCTGATGAAAATCCGGTAGCTGCTGTTGCTCAGAACTTGCCTTATGCCTCAATGGTACATGTCAAAGACTTCTATATTCGCCCTGGTTATCGTGCTCCTGGTGAAGGATGGTTTACCAGTACAGCAGGACAATATCTACGTGGAGCGATTATCGGTCAAGGCGATATTGATATGTGGGAAGTACTGCGTATAGTGAAGCATTCTGGATATGATGGATATATTTCTGTCGAATTTGAAGGTATGGAAAATGACTTGCTTGGTGCACGGATTGGACTTGCGAATGTACAAAGAATATGGGACGAGGTGTAATCACATGGTCACAACGTTAGGCAAAATCGGTGTTATTTCAGATAGCTTCGGTCTGGGTGTGAGAGCAGATTTGCAAAAAGCAAAAGAAGTTGGTGCAGACGGTGTACAGATTTGGGCAACACAAGGCGAAATGGAACCCGATCAACTTGATGCTAGAGCGCGCGCTGAACTCAAACAATATCTAGCTGAACTTGGACTGGAAGTATCTGCTCTCTGTGCAGATTATGGTGGAGAAGGATTCCGCAATGAAGCAGATAATGTCTGGAAAATCGAAAAGTCCAAAAAAGTGATGGCATTAGCGCTTGAATTAGGCAGTCCGATTGTAACGACTCATATCGGTATTGTGCCTGAAGACGAGAGCGATCCGATCTATAAAGTGATGCAATCTGCTTGTAATGAACTAGCTGCGTTCGCTTCTTCACTTGGAGGATACTTTGCGATAGAGACCGGCCCTGAACCGGCATCACGCCTCAAATCTTTTCTAGATTCGTTAGAAAGTAAAGGCGTTGCTGTCAATTACGATCCTGCTAATATGGTGATGGTTACAGGCGACGATCCTGTACAAGGTGTCTATACGTTACGTGATTATATCGTGCATACTCATGTCAAAGACGGTATTCGCACGCGTGAAGTGAATCCTCATGATGTATATGGTGATCTAAGCCACGAACAGATTGCGGCGATGAATGATGGAAGTATAGGATTTAGCGAAGTACCACTTGGTGAAGGAACCGTTGATTTCCCAGCTTATTTTGCTGCTCTCCAAGATATAGGATATACCGGTTATCTAACGATCGAACGTGAAGTGGGCGACCAACCAGAGCAAGATATTCGCCAAGCTGTTTCGTTTATCCAACAATATAAGTCCACTCTTTAATCATGCTTGATTAGGGTAAATAATAAGCCTTTAAATGATCATGTTCACCTTCATATATAGACGAATATACGATGTCTATATAGAGCTAGGAATGATCTTTTGAAGGCTTTTTTCACCTTATTTGGCTTTTGTTGTACGTCTACTCACTCTTTTACCCTGAGATTGGATACTATATTAGATCGACTGTTGTACATTCAGACTGACTTCCACTACTTTATGTTGTGGTTCGTAATTTCCTTTGATCTGCGCATGTACTAATTCTACCGCTAACCTCGCAATCGTTCGTTCATCTTGCTTCAGGTAACCAACTCCCGGCAATTCAGGATCATCAAAAGAAATCAATTCTACCGTCTCCGTCTTCTTCAGCTCTACTAATGACGCATAGGTCAATTTCGCAGCTTCGGCGCTCAATGCTAGCACTGCGGTCACTTGCGGATGATGAGTGATGAAATGGGCAATATATTCTTTCCCCTGCTGATTACGCAAAATATCAAGCGGAATATGACACCACAAATTTTTATCAATCGAGATATGATGATCGATATACGCTTTTTCAAACCCAACAGTACGATCTTCAATAACAGTATTCGTACGATCTGGTGAAATTAAAGCAATATGACGATGCTGTTTGCTTAACAAATACTCAATCGCTTCATAAGCCGCACTCAAATTATTCGAAGTAATCCGAAACGTCTCGATATTGCGTAGATACCGATCCATAAATACAAAAGGAAATTTATCCAGTGATAACCGCAATAACGACTCATTATACTTTTCATCTTCTGTTGGAAATACGATCATTCCCTGCGCCCCGATCGACAGCAAACGATCAATCGCTTCACTTTCATTGCTAGAAGATTCACGCGTAATATGAAGAATCAATTGATAACCCAGTTGACCTGCATAATACTCACTATAATCAATCATTTTCTGGATAACATTGGTTTTCATCGTAGGAATAATAAGCCCGATCAGTGGTAGATTAGCAAGAGGAGTATTTGATAATACACGTGGTTGAGTACCGTATATCGAGTCAGATTGACTTTGATTGATACACTCTTGCTCTTTCCAGCATACAAACGTACCTTTCCCCTGAACACGTATCACTAATCCTTCTTCAGCAAGCCCTATCAATGCATTTTTTACTGTAATCTTACTCACTTGGTACTCATCCATCATTTCTTGCTCTGAGGGTACACGATCTTTGTAGCGCAATTCCCCTGAAATAATTTTCTCTTTAATCTGCTGTTTGATTTGCTTATATAGCGGTATTTTTTTCATTTTCAACATTCACCTCCTGCATGATTTTTTACCATTTTTTATAGCATAACACTTTTAATGTAAACGTATACATTTTGTTTGGAGCAGATTATAGCATACAAATTGTATTTTTATATAAAATATATTTTTACTAAATTTATAACCAATTGAGTATATAAATCCTAAATCAGCAAACGTATACTACAGAAATAAAGCGTTTACATTTTGAATTTGGAGGTCATTTATGAAAAAGTCAGGTTTATTGCTTTCTTCTTTGCTACTGGTGACGACCCTTCTATCTGCTTGTGGTAACTCTACTGATTCTTCTTCTGCCTCTGGTGGAAGTGGAGCGAATGACAAAGTGACATTGACCGTAACTCACTATATGGTCGAAAAACCAAAAGTCGATACATTCAAAAAATTAACCGATCGTTTTACAGAATTGAATCCTAATATTACATTCGATGTGCAAGTGATGCCTGTAGACAAATACAACGACAATATCAAAATGAAAGTAGCCGCAAGCGATGTACCGGATATTATTTTCGGTCGTCCACAAGGTATGGTCGATATTACCAAAGCAGGTGCTTTTCTAGACCTTACCAACGAACCTTTTATTCAAAAAGTAAACAAAGACTATCTGCCTAACGTGTCTTATGACGGTAAAGTATACGGATTGCCTACCGATCTTATGACCAATGCAGTGATCTACAACAAAGATTTATTCAAAAAAGCAGGCGTTGAAGTTCCTAAAACATACTCTGAACTTGTAAAAGTAGCACAAACATTACAATCCAAAAATATCACTCCATTTGCAGCTTCGTGGAAAGATGGGGCTTCGTATATGAGCTTTATGTGGCCGGATATGTGGGGAACTTTGCTCAAAGACAATCCTGATTATGCAGGTAAAGTGATGGCAGGCGAGACTACATTTGCAGCGATTCCAGGGTATAAAGATTTCTTAGGACGTGTAAATACATTAAGTTCTTTTGCTAATAAAGATGCCGCTGATATTGATTATGACCGTTCACTTCAATATTTTGCACAAGGTAAAGCAGCTATGGATATTATGGGTAGCTTCGCTATTGGAACGATTCGTAATTATAGCCCTGACGGTAATTTCGGTGTATTTATGTATCCCGCAACAGATACTCCTGAGAATAATGTAATGACCTATTCAACAGATGATACATGGATGATCGGTGCTCAATCCAAAAATTTAGATGCCGCTAAAAAATTCTTAGAATTTATGGCTTCGGAGGAAGGATCTCAAATCTGGGCAGATGGCGTACAGACATTAAGCGCTATTTCAGCAGATATCAAACCAGCCAAACAAGATCCGATCGCTGAAGAATTTCAAACGATTTTCAAAACAGGCAAAGTGGTCAACAATCAGGTCAAACCTCTCTGGTACGGTCAATATGATGATACTTGGCAAAAAGATTTAACCTTCTTCCTTGTCTCTGATCCTGCTACACGTAGTGTCGATGAATTGTTACAAAAATTAGATGCTGACTTCGCTCGTATTAATAAAATGAATTAATCATATGTACCCTATTCTAACTAATGTGGTGGTGATCTCGTGACCCGTAAGTACAAAGACGAACTGCTCAAGTTCACCTTTATCGTTCCTGCATTACTATTCTTTTGCCTTGTCGTTGTATTTCCGTTTTTTCGCGGAGTCAATATCGCTTTCACCAATTGGAACGGTATCGATATGTCTTACGATTATGTTGGTTTGCACAATCTTAAATTATTATTTACCGATACAGAGCTACTAAATCCGATCAAAAACACATTGTTTTTTGCTATCTTTACGACTGTCTTTATTAATGTTATCGGCTTGGGACTTGCTGTTGCGCTGAATACCAAGTTCCCGGGTGTTAATTTGCTCAAAAGTTTTATTTTTATGCCGATGGTAATCAGTCTGGTACTGGCTGCTATTATCTGGCGTTATATTTACAGCGATATTTTTCCAACGATTTTCCATACCGATGGAGGATTATTGGGAAATCCGACAACAGTTATGTTAGGTATCTCGATTATTAGCGTCTGGAAAGAAGTCGGACTCGCGATGGTTATCTACTATGCCGGTCTACAGACGATTCCCAAAGATATGTACGAATCTGCGCATATCGATGGAGCCGGTAGCTGGACTCAATTTTCCAAAATCACTGTTCCTTTATTAATGCCTGCATTTACGTATTGTATTCCGCTCTGGATCGGGACTGGATTACGACAATTTGATTACCCGATGGTCGCTACAAAAGGTGGCCCGGGTACATCCTCCGAGACACTAGCGATGTATGTGTACAATTACGAATTCCCTTATTTCAAAGCAGGTTACGGACAGATGGCGGCATTGATGTTATTTTTCTTCATCTTAATCGTGACTGTATTTGTCACTAACTATTTCCGCAGAAGAGAGGTGGAATATTGAATACTTCGGTTCCGATCGTACAAATCAAAGAAGCGCCCAATCGTCGTTTTCCCAAATTATTACGAATCATTATGCTTTATATCATCGCTATTTTGTTTTTATTTCCGTTTTATATTGCGATCGTGTATTCGATCAAGACACCTGTAGAAACAGCTCAAAGTCCGCTCGCTTTTCCAACACATATTGCATGGTCCAACTATAGCGATGCGATAGCTGCTTCTAACTTTTTTCTGGCTTTGCGTAATAGTGTGTTAACAACGATCGGGACTGTACTCTTAACGATTACTGTCTGTTCTATGGCGGCTTATATGATCGCTCGTAACAACAATCGGTTTTACAACTTTTTCTACTATCTATTTATGTCTAGTATTATGTTGCCTTTCCAAGTACTGATGTTTCCACTTTACAAAACGTGGACAGAGCTGCATTTATTAAATACGATTCCCGGTTTGATTATTGCTTTGACTGGTGTACAGATTGGTTATTTTGCTTTTCTCTATGTAGGCTTTATCAAGACAGTGCCACGAGAATTAGAAGAATCGGCAACACTTGATGGCGCATCCAGATATCGGACATTTTTCAGTATTATTTTTCCGTTACTCAAGCCAATCAATTCAACAATTCTTGTATTAAGTGCACTTGGAGCATGGAATGACTTTGTCGTATCAATGATTATCGTTCAGAAAAAAGAAGCTTCTACATTACCGCTTGTTCAATTTCAATTTTTCGGAGAATATACATCAGAGATTAATATGGCGTTTGCAGCGATTATTTTATCAATGATCCCGATTATGGTGTTCTATCTATTTGCGCAAAAGTATATTATCGGCGGTGTAACGGCTGGAGCTGTTAAAGGCTAATCCGTAATCATATCGCTATACTACATGACAGATTATACAAAGGAGTTTTGAGATGGATACTCAATCTTCACCCTCTTCTGCTACGAATACTTATCGCAATCCGATTATTGAACAACGTGCTGATCCCTGGGTGTATCGCCATATTGATCAACAATATTATTTTACCGGCTCTGTTCCTTCGTTTGATTATATCGAACTTCGGCGTGCGGCTACGATTCAAAGTCTAGCTGATGCAGAGCCTGTAATCGTATGGCGTAAGCCAGATAGCGGGCCGATGAGTCATTTAATCTGGGCTCCTGAGCTTCATTATATTCATCAGAAATGGTATATCTATTTTGCTGCCGCAGCTACAGACGAGATTGTCGATGGGCTTTTCCAGCATCGTATGTTTGTACTGGAAAATGATCACCCTGATCCACTACAAGGTTCATGGATCGAAAAAGGACAAATCGTTACCCCATGGGATACATTCGCTCTGGATGCGACAACATTTATACATCAAGATCAACAATATCTGTTATGGGCGCAAAAAGAACCTGAAATCGATGGAAATTCCAATTTATACTTATCTCTTATGGCAAATCCCTGGACATTAAAAGGGACTCCCACTCGATTAAGTATTCCTGAATTGTCATGGGAATGTATCGGATTCAAAGTCAACGAAGGTCCTGCTTTTTTACGTAAACAAGATCAATTATTTATCAGCTATTCTGCCAGTGCTACCGATCATCATTATTGTCTGGGACTACTTACAGCCGATATCCATAGCGATATTCTAAATGCTGGATCATGGCGCAAAAGTGATCAGCCTGTTTTTGGCACAGCAGAAGCCTATTCTCAATATGGCCCCGGGCATAATTGCTTTACAATCTCAGAAGATGGGCAACATGATGTAATGATCTATCATGCTCGTAATTACAAAGAAATTTCAGGCAATCCATTATATGATCCTAACCGTCATATGCGTGCTCAAGTGATCCAATGGAGGTCTGATGGTACACCTGACTTTGGTCGCCCTGTTGCTGATACTGTCTAGATTGATTGCACTCTATCTGTACAGTACCTATCAAAAAAATACCACTTTCTCTGAATATCTTATCAAATAAAATAAACAAAAAACCTCTGTATTACTGAGATATTTCAGCGACATAGAGGTTTTTTGTTGTGCTTTAACATAGTATATGTAGCATTTGTTCTGACTATAATCTTCATTTCATACAGCTTCATACAGATAACGATATAAAAGAAATAGCGCAATCCCCCAGATCATTAATGCTGAACATTTGTTCAATACATTTAGCCATCTACCGGAAGAATCAAAACGACCCACCCAATGTCCACTTACTGCCAAGCAGACAAACCACACCCATGAAACAATAATACATGTGAAAGTAAAAATAAATTTATCAACACCTTCATACGGTAATGAACTAATCCCAATTACGCCGATCGTATCTAGCAACGCATGTGGATTGAGCAAGGATACAGATAAAGCAAACACAATCTGCTTGCGTATCGACAATGGTTGTATACTCCCTTGCTCAGAACGAATATTACTTTTCCATGTGATATACCCCATATATAGAAGAAACACAATTCCACCGATCATTAGAACATGCTTAATCCACGGTAATCCAAGCACTACTAATGACACTCCACCTACAGCCAGACTAATAAGTAAAGTATCGCAAATACCTGCTGTTATCACTACAGGCAGAGCACGCCAGAGTGGTCGCTGCACAATCCCTTGTTGAAAAATAAAGATATTTTGCACCCCTAAAGGTAAAATAAGCCCTAATGCTAATAAAAAAGCATGCATCACAATACCAACCATATCTGTTCTCCTTTCACTTGCATATCTAAGTCTATCTTGAATAGGCTAGTAAAGGTACAGCCAAATGTGTAGTATATAACCCAACCAAATCTTTAGGATTCAATCTACTGTACAAAGGAGTACACTCAATGAATTATTGGAAGCCTGATCGACAATCCACTTTACCTTTACATAGACAAATCGAGCAACATATTCGTTATAAAATAATCAGTGGTGAATGGCCGATCGGGACTCGCTTGCCTTCACAACGCCAACTAGCTACTGTATTTGAAGTAAATCGTAGTACAATTACGATCGCATTAGATGAATTAAAATCATGGGGCATTATAGAGGGTAATAAAGGTGGAGGCACAACTGTAATCAACAACACATGGAACCTGATAGCTGCTGCTTCTCAGCAAACGATAGATTGGCAAGCTTATGTAAATTCCGGCACCCATCAACCCAATCTAAAAACGATTCAAAAAATTAATCATGCTGAATTTGCTCAAGGAATGATTCGTACAGGCACAGGTGAATTAAGCAAAGAGTTAATGCCTCATCGCCAAATATCTTCTATTTTACAACAAGCACCGTCTGAACTGTTTTTAGGGTATGAAGAACCAAAAGGCAATTTTGAATTAAGACAGCAGATTGTTCATTATGTAAAGCAATGGGGCATACATTGTAGCCCTGATTCTATTTTGATCGTATCTGGATCTATTCAAGCTCTACAATTAATAGCTGTAGGACTTCTCGCTCGCCCTTCTAGTATTGTAGCTGAATCTCCATCTTATATTCGTTCTATTCAAGTCTTTCAATCGGCAGGTATACCTATTCATTCTGTTTCTCTGGATAAAGAAGGGATTGATCTGAAAGATTTACATGCCACAGTCGCTCAATATCAATCAGGATTACTATATACGATTCCTACTTTTCATAATCCAACAGGTATACTGATGTCTAAGCAACGCCGTAATGATCTTATTGAACAATGTAAAGAATTGAGATTACCTATTATCGAAGATGATGTATATCGTGAATTATGGTTAGATGATCTTCCCCCTGCTCCGCTTAAATCACAAGATTCCAATGGCAATATCGTCTATTTAGGAAGTATGTCCAAAATGATGAGTCCGGGGCTTCGAGTAGGTTGGGTTATCGCACCTGAACCAGTTATCGAACGATTAGCAGATATCAAAATGCAGACCGATTACGGTTCTAGCAATCTTTCTCAATATGTTGCTACCCAATGGTTCGCTCAAGGTTATCACGAACCGCATATACAATGGGTACGCGGGCAATTGCGTACACGTCGTGATCAGATGCTTGAACTATTACAGCAACATTTTAACGATATAGCCGATTGGCAAATACCTACAGGTGGCTTTTATATTTGGGTAAAGTTAACCGTTACAGTACCTATGCAATTATTGTTTGAGCGCGCTATTCAGGCAAATATTTTAATTAATCCGGGTTATTTATATGAAGACGAAGCCACATCGCATATAAGATTATCATATGCGTATACCTCACCAGAGCATCTACACACTAGCATTATCCAACTCAAAAAATGTATTATTTCGTTATGTCGTTAGTTTGAACAATCATTTATTATTTTTTAAGACATTTTGCTGTTTTATTGGTGTTATTATCTCACTTACTTATTTACTGTGCATACTATCAATGATACTATTAGCTGTAGCTTTAACAGACAATTTCATGTATGGAGAAAAGCAAACTATTCGAAAGAATAGGACGCAAAGTGTGGAGTCTAACAAGTATAGATTGAATATACTTTATTGATTGTCCTACCGCCCCGAACAATGATCGGGGTTTTTCTGTTTTTTTATCGTATACAACAAGAGATACGGAGTGATAACTATGAAAAAGTGGTCTTATTTATTTATTCTGTTAGGCATTATGATTCTAGCTTATCCACAAGTCAGTGAATGGTATGCCGATTGGCAACAAGATCGCTTATTAAATGAAGCTGAAAGTGAAGCAATCGCACCGTCTACTGCTCAACCTGCAAATTTAAAAAGTGGATATGCCAAAGTAAATCATCTTTTAAATGAAGAAAGTGAACAGTCTACTTCTGCTCCAGCACCAGTACAAGGTGACATTTTAGGGATTATTACTATTGATAAGATTGATGTCAAATTACCGATTGTCGAAGGAGCAACACGCGATAATATGCGTAGTGCAGCTGTACACATTTCTGAAACAGATCAATTAGGTCAAGCAGGCAACTTCGCAATTGCTGCGCATCGAGCTCACAAATATGGACGATTATTTAATCGATTAAATGAGGTCAAAATTGGCGATATTGTGAAAATTGAGTCTAGGGGTAAAGTTTTCGAATATAAAACCGATAATATAAGTATAGTGGAACCTACTGACGTATCAGTATTAGAAAGTCACCCTAATCGTGAAGAAATCACGCTAGTGACTTGCGATCCTCTAGTTAATCCGACTCATAGACTTATTATCCATGCTGAACGAATATCGACAAATATTTCTAGTTGATTTTTCTCAATTTAATGATATTATAGTAAATATGAACAACCAGTAACTTTTAAGGTTTAGGAATTTAGACACTTAACCATAAAAGCTTCTGCACGATAATGGCAAACCTTTCGAAAGAATGGGACGCAAAGCTAAAGGGCCTTACCTCTTAGAGGTTGGCAGCCAGCCACCGAATGAAGAAGCTTTTTTCTATACACTAAATATCCTTTTTATGTCATATATGCAAATTTAAACTAAAATTCAAACGATAACGGCAAACCTGTCGAAAGACTGGGACGCAAAGCTAAAGGGCCTTGACCACATGGCAGCCAGCTACCGAAAGGAATACTAATCATGAAAAAACTTTTGCTAACTTGCTTGACAGCATTCACTCTTATCTCTTTCGCTCCGACGCATACTTATGCAGCTACACCTCCTGCTACTGACTCTTGGTTAGACACTTCAACTGTAAGTGAAGGCTTTATCGCCGTTCATTATAATGCACCAAGTCACACTCGTACTAAATTGATGATTAGCAAAAACGATGTGAACTACACTTACGATCTTAACTCAACTCAAACTGATTCTTCTTTCCCTTTACAATTAGGTAACGGAACATATAATGTAACTATTCTTGAGAACACATCAGGTAACAGCTACAAAAAAGTCCAAGGTGATTCTCTTGAAATGAACCTTAACAATGAAAATGCTGTCTATCTTGCTTCCACTCAAAATGTAGATTGGAAAAATGCTACTGCTCTTATCAGCAAAGCACAACAATTGACTAAAAATGCGACAACAGATACAGAAAAAGCACAAGCTATCTACGATTATATTACTACTAATGTAAAATACGATTATAAATTTGCTAGTGCATTGCCTGCTGTATATGTACCAGATGCTGCAACTACATTAGTATCTAACAAAGGCATTTGCTACGATTACGCTTCTCTAAATGCAGCAATGCTTCGTAGCGTAGGCGTTCCTACAAAATTGGTAATGGGTACTTCTACAAATGTTAAAGAATACCATGCTTGGAACGAAGTTTTATTGAATGGTCAATGGGTAACAGTAGATACTACAGTTGATGCTACTTTAAAACAAAGCGGTAAAACAACAACATTAGCTAAAGATGCTGCTGAATACAAAGCTGTTAAAACTTACTAATCTCACATTTCAAATATTCATTACATTTGCATATTCATACACAATTCAAAAAAAGCGAGAAAGATCATATAAATGATCTTTCTCGCTTTTTTGATTGGATTTATTATTTGTATTTACAGCTGTTCTATGACTACCATACACTGCATTTTAATCATTGTGAGCTTTGAGGAGGTTCTTTTTTGCTCAGTTCCCCGCCCATTGCTTTGAGAAACTGTAATCCTACCGATAGTGAAGATCTAACATCAGGATCGCGCATCATTCCGAGCAATCCAATCATACCTGGCGGATGATCATCAGCATGACTGTTCTTTTTCCCGACTTTGGAAGGCTTATCATTCTCATACAATTTCTGTGAAGAATCAGAATGTAGGTCTCCTAGATGATCTAATCCTGCTCCTAAAGCTTTGATTAGCTTTTCTAGTTCTTTTGGATCAAGCTTACCTAATACTTGAATAAGCGTAAACGCATTTTTAATCAATGGGGGCAAATTCATACCTTCAATCATATCGATGCCTATCGCACTGATTGGAATTCTATTTTTGAGCGCAGCATCTGCAATATCCAGTACGCCTGCTCGATCCAGTTCTTTGACAATCTCTAGCATTTTCAAGATTGATTCTGTATTGTCTGTTAATGCTTTGATCAATAGACCTAGTGATTGAGCTTGAAGCTCCGCTTCTGTCGGAATATGACGTTCTATCTGCTTAATAGGTCTCGCCATGAGACTCACGCTCCTTCTGGATCGTTGTAGCAATCGGTTCATAGTCTGATCGATTCCACTTATCTTCGACTCGTACACTGATCTGAGGACGGCGTGTAGCGAAGCGTGGGTTGACCTGAGGCAAAGGCGACACCTGATGCTCTACTTCATCTACCAACACTTCCATCATCACATTGATTTCTTTGTAACTTGGCGTATGGGTAACTTTATCGGTATAACTACTGGTTAGGCGGTTGATGGCTTCATGTTCATTGGATGTATTCATCGGCAAATACAATTCTTTGCCTTTCACCCGATCTGTTACCAGTACCGACAATTTGACTTTACCAAAAGGAGAAATCAATCGAACTTTGCTACCGTCTTGTACTCCTCGCTCTGCTGCCAATTCTGGTGAGACTTCTAGCCATGTGCCAGGCACTTTATGGCGAATTCCCTCTGCTTTGTACGTCATATTGCCTTCATGGAAATGTTCTAATAACCGTCCGTTATTCAAATGTAGATCATACATCGCTTCTGGCTCATACGGTTGTGTCCATTCTACCGGATATAATTTTGCTTTTCCGTTAGGGAAATGGAACTCTTCTTCATACAACAAATGTGTACTGGTTCCGTTCGGATGCACAGGCCACAATTGACTATTCCAGCCTTCTAACAGATCATAATGAACACCTGCAAATAAAGGGGCTAGACTCGCTGCTTCTGCCATAATTTCGCTCGGATGAGTATAATTCCACTGCGCTCCCAAAGCATTAGCAACATCTTGAATAATGCGCCAGTCTGGCTTGGAATCACCTAGAGGGGCAAGCACTTCATGGAACCGCTGAATACGGCGCTCGGTATTGGTAAATGTACCGTCTTTTTCAAGACTTGGAGAAGCTGGCAAAATCACATCAGCATATTGAGCTGTATTGGAGAAGAAAATATCCTGTACAACGAAAAAGTCTAGCTTGCCTAACATCTCTGCGACAAAGTTAGAATTGGAATCGACCAACGCCATATCTTCACCAAATAGATACATGGCTTTTAGCTTACCTTCTTCGATCGCATCGACCATCTGATGATTGTCATATCCAGGTTCTGCAGGAAGCTGAACGCCCCATGCTTGCTCATAACGATGACGTACATCATCATCTGATACTTTTTCATATCCCGGAAAGAAATTCGGCATCGTTCCAAAATCACAAGCGCCCTGTACGTTGTTGTGACCACGTAAAGGATAAGCGCCTGTGCCCGGACGACCGAAATTACCTGTAGTTAACAACAGATTACATAGCGCTGTAGATGTATCTGTTCCACCGCGATGTTGAGTTACACCCATTGCCCACAACACACATACAGATTGGGCTTGATGAATCATTTCAGCGGTAGCAATCAATTCGGCTTGTGAGATGCCGGATACTTGCTCTGCATATTCTAATGTATACTGATCGAGTGATTGACGGAACTCTTCGTATCCATCGACACGAGCTGTTAAAAATCCGTTATCTTCCCAGCCTTGATCGATAATATATTTGGTAACCGCAGATACCCAGACCAGATCAGAACCCGGACTTGGATGCAAATGAATATCTGCACGTTCTGCCATTTCATTTTTGCGTAGATCGGATACGATCAATTTTTGACCATGCAGTTTATGTGCTCTTTTCACTCTTGTAGCTAATACCGGATGGGATTCAGCAGGGTTCGCTCCTACAATCATAACTAGATCTGCTTGCTGAATATCTTCAATCGTACCACTATCTCCGCCCATACCTACGGTGCGCATCAATCCCGATGTAGCTGGAGACTGACAATAACGAGAACAGTTATCCACATTGTTCGTGCCCATAATAGAGCGTACAAATTTTTGGAAAATATAATTTTCTTCATTAGAACATTTCGATGAAGCGATATAACCAATCGAATCTGCTCCATACTCATCACGAATACTGCCTAATTTGCCAGCGATCAGATTAAGCGCTTCTTCCCAGCTTGATTCGACAAATCGATCACCTTTACGGATCAAAGGTTTGGTCAGACGTTCTTCACTATTTACAAAATCCCAACCCCATTTGCCTTTAATACACGTCGAAATTCCATTCACCGGTGCATCGATTGAAGGTTCGATTTTGAGAATATCGCGCCCTTTGGTCCATACTTCAAAGCTACAGCCGACTCCACAATATGTGCAGACGGTTTTGGTACGTTTGATCCGCGAACTACGCATAGAAGCTTCGATCTCTGATACTTTAAATATTTCTCGGTATCCCGGTTCGATTTCTTTGGTCAGTTCAATCATCGGTTCCATCACTTGATTATCGATACCTGTTAGGAATCCAGCTTCACCGACCATCGTAGTCTCCATCAAAGCATTACAAGGGCATACTGTAACACAATGTCCGCACGATACACACGAAGACTGATCAACAGGCACATCATCATCCCAGATGACCCGCGGCTGATCACGACTCCAATCGATCGTTAATGTCTCATTGACTTGAAGATCCTGACAAGCTTCTACACAGCGTCCACATAAAATACATTGATCTGGATCATATCTATAAAAAGGATTGGTGTTATCAATTTGATAAGGTTTGGGTTGAAAAGGATAAGTCTGATGTTCGATCCCTAATTTTTCTGTTGTGTTATGAACGACACAATTTCCATTATTGTTATCGCAGACCGTACAATACAGTTCATGATTTTTGAGAATACGTGACATCGATTCTTGCTGTGCTGCTTTGACCAGTGAAGATTCTGTAGAGATTTGCATGCCTGGACTAACTACCGTGCTACATCCGCGAACCAATTCTCCGTTCACTTCTACCATACATGTATCACATGTCTCGATTGCTCCTAGTTGCTCGTTATAACAAATTTGCGGAATATAAAATTCGTCTTGTCCTTTGGCTGCTTGCACGATAGTTATACCTGGTTCTGTAACGACCGATTGTCCGTTTACTTCAATCACGATCTGTTCTGTATGGCCTTTCTTCATCATCCTGTTCACCTCTACCTTAAAATTAGTCCTAAATAGTCTAGTTGTATGATGCAATAAGCTACTTCTAAATTGATCCTGACATGATGTCTTGCAACGACTTATCACAAAATAATGTATTATAAAATTGAATGTATTATAAAATTGAATGAATCATATTTACCCAATCCCTTTTTAAAGTAAGCATCTTTTCCCTTTTATGTGGTGATCTATTATTTCTATTCATACATAATTCATATTGATTTAATTACATATTATATTTGTAGTTTATTTGCAGCTAAATAATGTGTGATCCTATTAGAGCTAGAGTGATACTATTTTGGCGTTTGAATGATTCTTTTGCTTCTTATTTCTGGTGATTGATAATGATGTTATGCTTTAGAGCTGACTTTACTTTATAGCTTAATGAGAGTAACGTTAGAAAGTAGCTTGTAATGAAATGCTTGTAAACCATAAGGAGATACAATCTATGAATACTTCGATTCATTCTCATTCGTCCTCTAAACGAATATTGATTATGACAGCTGTTGAAGCGGAGCGTGAAGCTGTTCTGCAAGGATTGTCTGCACGGGGTGAAGACCGTTTTAGTGTGCAATTAGCTGGTGTAGGCCCTGCTTCAGCAGCAGCGCGAACAACTTCGATTCTTGCTAAAGAATCTTTTGATATGGTGATTAGTGCAGGTATTGGTGGTGGATTCAGTGGCTATGCAGAGATCGGTTCGATTGTACTTGCGAGTCAGATGATTGCAGCAGACCTCGGTTCAGAGACACCGGATCATGGATTTCTTTCGGTAGATGAATTGGGATTCGGCTCTTCTGTTATTCAGGCGGATACTGTCTATAATGGAAGTCTTGCTTCAGCGATTCAATTAAAAGGTCTTGCTGTGCATATTGGCCCGGTATTAACTGTATCTACCACTACCGGTTCGGCTGAATCAACAGCCAGGTTAGCTGAGCGTATTCCAGGTGCTTCGGCTGAAGGAATGGAAGGTTATGGTGTAGCGCTGGCTGCTCATTATTTTCATCTACCAGTCCTAGAAATTCGTGCAATCTCTAATCGAGTCGGTCCGCGTGATCGAAGCAGTTGGCGTATTCCTGATGCGTTGCAAGCTTTAACTAAAGCAAGCTCCATATTACCGGAGGTGCTATAATATGAAAATCGCTTTTTCTCCATGTCCTAATGATACATTTGTTTTTCATGCGTGGGTGCACGCTCTTATTCCGAATGCTCCCGAGCTTGATGTAACTTATGCTGATATTGATATTACGAATAACTGGGCAGCTACAGGTGAAGGCCCTGAAGTACTGAAAGTGTCTTATGCAGCATTGCCGTGGTTATTAGAAGATTATGCCCTAATTCCTTGTGGTGGTGCTCTTGGCCGAGGCTGTGGTCCGTTGGTATTAACAGCCAATCCTAATGAAACGAACCCTGCCAGTCTATCCGGTAAAAGAGTCGCTGTACCTAGTGAACGTTCTACCGCTTATATGTTATTCCGTCTATGGGCTGCACAAAATGTTCCCGGCGGTGTTGGGGAAATCGTTGTTATGCCATTTGATGAGATTATGCCTGCGGTTCGAGATGGCCAGATTGATGCAGGTCTGGTTATTCATGAAGCACGATTTACCTATCCTAATTATGGTCTAACACTAATGGAAGATATGGGTAGCTGGTGGGAAGAAGATACTGGATTACCGATTCCATTGGGAGCTATTATTGCTAAACGTTCATTAGATGCGAATCAGATTGCTGATTGGGTACGTTCTTCTGTGGAATATGCTTGGGAACATCCTGAAGCTTCACGTCAATATGTACTGGATTATGCACAAGAAATGGACCCTACAGTAGCAGATTCTCATATTAATCTGTATGTTAATGAATTTACACGCAATCTAGGGGAAGATGGTTATGGAGCGATCGAAGCGTTGTTAGGACGTGCTGCTAACGAAGGTCTTGTTCCTTCATTTGATCTTTCATTGTTACGTAAATAATGGTCATAGTTGGTTTTTATCATAAAGCATCATAACGACTCATCAAAAAGCCCCAATTCACAATAAATCTACAGTGAATTTGGGCTTTTTTTTGTCTAAATAACATTTTTTTTAATTTTTTTGCGGATTTTTTATATATTTGTGAGCAAAAAGTTTGCCAATTGAATTGATTATCTGGTACACTGGCATTAACGCTACAATATTTGTAGCGAGAAATACAAATAGCCCCTTTTCACAGAAGGAGCTGCTTATTTCTAATTCCTATCATTCTACTATAGGAGGTGAATTACTATGGTACAAAACGTACTTTGTGAAGTGAACTCTTGCACACATTGGGCTGAAGAAAATAAATGTACTGCTGAATCTATTTTCATCATCAACCATGCTCACAAAAAAGCAACTGAGTCTGAAGAAACAGATTGCCAAACTTTTGATAAAAAAGAAGCAATCAACTAATTGAAAATGTTTTACAACTGAGAAGGGACTTTGCCGAGTTCCTTCTTTCTTTTTATATTCTACCAACAATGATTATTATTATCAAGTAGATTTGAAAAAAAATTATAGATTATCTCAATTTATCTGTGTTTTGCCTGTAAACATACTGATTGCATTTCTCATTCTCAATACAATCAGTAATTTACAAGTGCTATTCCTTATCACTAGCCGTATTAGATTTTAAATCTAGAAACAGACGCTAATAGTTCATCTATGCCTTGCTTGGACATACTCATACTTTCGATCACTTCGTTCGTTTTGCTCTACAATCGTCTCGGTTTTGCCTGCAATAGTAGACGTCCCCGCTGCACTTTCATTAGAAGCCAGCGCAATCTCATGAATCGACTTCACTTGATTTTCTATAGAAGATAATAGCTGTTTGGATGTTGAACTTAGATCTGTCGCAATATCATCTATTCCTTTGGCACTTTCTGCATATTGATCTGTTGAAGTTAGCATCATATGATAATCCTGTTTGATCTCATTGCCAAATAGTTGAAGCAAATCATTTGAATTGGATGAAAGATTGCTAACCGATGTGATTACATTGCGAGTAATCTGATCAATCTGGTCAGCCGCTTGCTTGGAATTGGCTGCTAATTTACTAATCTCACTCGCTACTACTGCAAATCCTTTACCGGCTTCGCCTGCTCTTGCCGCTTCGATACTTGCATTTAGTGATAACAAATTCGTCTGTGCTGCAATCGTAATAATCGTTGATACCAGACCATTAATTTTGGATACCGATTGCGATTCTAGCAGGGCTTGTTCCAGACGTTCTTTTACACCGGTATAGATGCCTAAGCTTTTATTATAAGAAGTGCGGAAATCTTGACTAAGCCCTTGAGCACGACGGGTCAATTCATCAGCAGACTTGGCGCTTTCTTGTGCTTGAACAGCTACAGAATGAACAGCATGTTCCAGATCACGAGCTGTCATATTCATTTCTTCTGTCGATGAAGCTGTCTCTTCTGTGCTTGCCGATAACTGCTCGGTTGTAGCAGAAATATCCTGTACGCTGTCTTCCAAATGAGACATGTTATGATTCACCGTTTGAATATGATTCTGTAAATTAGAGCTCTGTGTAATCACCTGCTCAAATACTTCTCTAAATTGCTTACGTGCTCCACCCATTGCTGCAATAATAAGAGCAAACTCATCTTTTTCTTCTAAATATTTTTCATAGCCTTTGCTATATTTCAGATCAAGTGCTGCTGTTTTGTTGATAATTTCTAATGTGACTTTGGTACGACGGTTCACGTTACGAGCGAAGATTATACATACAATTAAAGAAATCAGCAATACAACAATTGCTGCGATAATTAATGTTTTTGCCAGTTGATTCTGTAGTGTTTGGCTTTCTAGTAAAATCGCTTGATTATAATTGTCCAAAATCTCTTCTGCCTGATTGATATCTTCACGTGCCGCATCAAAGCGTGCAGTGCTTTCAGTTAGATTTGCTACAGCATTGGTATTGATATCAAATTCTTTTTGCCATGCTGCAAAATTAGTATCAAAATCTGCAATCAATTCAAATACGTTCTTGTTAGAATCAGCATGTTGATATTGATTGAATTCTGCTTGATGAGCTTTAAAAATAGCTTCTGCTTTGTGAACACGTTCATACGTTTGTTGTGCATTTTCAGTGTAATCTGCTTTGGCTGCTTCCAAAATGGCAGGGTCTGTCGAACTGGTTAATGTCATTTGCGCTACTAACGATTGATAATAATCACGATCTGCATTCAATAACCAGTAATTTGTCATATACGATTGATCATAAAGTTTGGTAGTTAACGTATGGGCGATCGATTTAGTATGACTTAGTGCAAACACCGTAATTCCGATCAAAGCAATCATAACAATTGCCATCGGTACAAACATTTTCAGCCGTAAATTCCAATTGTTAATATTAAATAGTGTTCTCATAACATGATCTCCCTGCTACACTGTATTGTTCGAATAAATGGCATATTACATTGTTACGATTACCTATTATTTACATAATATTTATATCGGATTTGAGTACACTTTGTAATAGCACAAATATTCACTTTATGATTACTGGTGTTATCGCTTGTTAACGACAAAAAGACTACTGACGCATTAACGTCAATAGCCTTTTGTATTTGTTTTATTTAATTGTTTGATATGAGGATATATTCACGTTAGATCATGAGGTGTATTTTATTTATTGTACATAATAAATATCAGGTGATTGAGGTTTCTTCATCCCTACTCCTATATGAAAACCTGGATGTGGTGGTTGATTGTATCCTGCATTTTGCCATGCGACAGACAAACGATACACCGGATCATGCATCAGTGTACGCAACCGATAATCGGTTATATCTGTCGTCGTATAGATACGTAATTCACTGTTATCATTGGAACGCAAAACCACTTCTTCACGCCAGTCTCCATACAGATCTGCTTGTAGCGCTGGTGTCGCTTTGGTTCCGTTGTTAGAACTACTGCCTGTTGCTGTAAATAGATTGGTCGTCGTGCTGTTAGTATAATCCCATTTATCGATCCGATTATCATCTAACAATTCTCGTAATAGATCGCCATCCCACCAGATACCAAAATTGGTCGATGAAGGAATAGTTTTGCTAATTAATTCACCTGTAATACTGTATAATCCGGTGATTGGAACATGTTGCGCATTAGTAATGGTAGCTGCCCACACTTCTTCTCCGGGAAAACGAGGATCGATATCTGCTGACATACCGCGTCCTGTATCAATCCCTGTTTTGACTCCCCATAGAATTTGTCCGGTATTCGCATCATGAACTTCCATGCCGTATGGAGAATCTTTATGCTCATGCACTCCGAATACTTCAAGCCCTGCTCGATTCGGGTTCAGATCACCTAAGTGCTGAGCGTCACCATGTCCAAGCCCTGTAGTATAACGTGGGGTTCCATTATCATCGATCGAAATAGAACCAAAATTAATCTCGTCTTTACCATCTCCATCGACATCTGCTACATTCAGCGCATGATTACCTTGCGCTGTATACGTAGTCTGATTGCCTACATTGGTATCGTATGTCCAGCGCTTGACGATTTTGCCTTCTCGAAAATCATAAGCTACCAGAACAGTACGTGTGTAATATCCTCGGGTCATTACAAAGCTTGGATGTTGCCCGTCCAAATAAGCAACTCCTGCTAGAAACCGATCGACCCGATTGCCATAATTATCTCCCCATGAAGCTACTGTTCCACGAGGCGGATCATAATTAACGGTGTCTAGTGCCGCTCCTGTGGCGCCTTGAAATACCGTCAAAAACTCGGGACCTGTGAGTACATATCCAGCACTATTGCGATAGTCTGCTTTGATATCGCCAATAACTTTGCCTTGTCCATCAATCGTACCGTCTGCTGTACGCAAAGCCACTTCAGACTTTCCATCTCCATCCAGATCATAGACTACAAATGGAGAATAATGAGCACCTGCACGAATATTAGGCCCCATATTGATCCGCCATAAACGAGTACCATTTAACTTATATGCATCCAGATATACAATGCCTGTATATCCAGATTGTGAATTATCTTTGGCATTAGAAGGTGACCACAACAGTACAATTTCGTACTCTCCATCTCCATCCAGATCGCCTACACTAGCATCATTTGCACTATACGTATACGATACTCCGTCTTTGGTGACACCGTCAGCAGGCTTTTGCAAAGGAACTGATTTGTATTGCTGTTGCCATACAGATACAGGAGTAGCTACTGATGTTTCTTTACCATTTTGCACTGTAAATAATGTATAGAATGACTTGTCTGTTCCTTGAGAATCCAGCAGATTGGTAGCGCCTGTAATCGGTTGGCTATTTACCAGCACACCATCCCGATATAAATTAAATGCGATCCCGTCTGGATCAAGTCCTAACATTCTCCAACCTACATAGATCCCATTTTTGCTTTTCACAGCAACCAGTCCACGATTCAACTTTTCCATAGCACGTTGACCGGAAGCAACAGTAGCATTTTCAGTTATCGTTAGATTCTGTACATGTTGTGCTAAAGGAAGATTCAGATCAGCGATTCCTTTTGCTACCAGTCTTGCGATCTGAATAGCTCCGTACTCTTGAAAATGAGTGTTATCTACCACTCCATCTGGAAAATTGGGATAAACACCTGAAGGGACATGTAAAAAGACTTTTTTGGATTCTTCAGCACCGATCGAATTATAATAAGCAACACTGCGAGCGCTAAGATCGATTAAAGGTGTATGGGTCTGAGTAGCGACTTCTTTCATCGCTGTTACATAATTGGGGAAACTGATATTGAATTGCCCTGTTGTCGTATTAAAATCTCTGCGACCTACAGGAGTAACAAGAATCGGAGTGGCTCCATGAGCAAGAGCACCATCAATATATTGCTTGAGGTATACTTTGTAATCAGGTACAGGTGTGTAGCGCTCTGGCTTCGTATCGGCATCATTGTGACCGAACTGGATCATCAGATAATCGCCAGGTTGAATCTGGTTCAAGATCGTATCTAATCTTCCTTGTTCGATAAAAGAACGGGAACTACGTCCACCTATCGCTTGATTGCTAATCTTCACTTTGTCGTCTAAATAACGGTCTATCATTTGCCCCCATCCTGCTTGCGGTTGTTTGGATGTTGCATAAGTCTGTACAGTAGAATCTCCTGCGAGATAGACTGTTGGATTCGAGACTATAACAGGCTCATTGCCATACGTATTATTGATTACATTAGGTGTCTGTTCTTCTTGTTCGATTGTTCCTAGATAAGAAGGATTAGTCGGTTGTTCTTGATCTTCAGCTGCGATAGAGCGGTTCAAAGGCAATCCAGCAAATAACATAACCATTATAAGCACAAGCGATATCCATGGACGACACGAAAATGATCGATTCAAATATACCCCTTCTTCCTCATTTTTAATAGTGAAGCGCTTACATTAGCATCATACATGGAATGATCATCAGTAGATATTCAATATACAGTGGTGTTTGTGCAATAATCAGACCTGCTGTTGACGTGATTTCGATATGTTTATGTCAAATAACAAAAAAAGGATAGAGTCATAAGACTTTATCCTTTTTACACTTATATTTCATTGGTGACATATAATATGCGGTTTAGACTCGTCGGCGACGGAACCATAGTACAATGCCTATCGCTAACACCAGAATGCCTATACTTATTGCTGTATATTTCGCCTGTGCGGCTGTATCAATAGTAGGTGTTATCGGTTCTCCAAATCCTCCACCCGGGCCTCCGCCCATTCCACCACCGCCATCAGGTGGAGCCATCATTCCGCCATTTCTATCATTATCACCACCTGTTGGAGCTCCTTCAGGTCGTTGACCACGTTGTCCGCCACCCATTCCCATTCCACCGCCCATACCGCCATTTCCAGAACCATCACCTGATGAAGCAATCGTCCCATCTAGTTGTCCTTGTATATTTGCGGTATTGGTCTGATTCCAAGCGATGAGTGATTTAACACCTGCTTGATATTCTTCATACGTATAGAAAGAAGTAGGATCGCTTTTCACATCGGCGGCTATCATATCATTTAATGCATTCACTTTTGCTGTAAAAATATCATTCGCTAAAAAATGAGTGAGTACATTCTGGATCATCGTATGATATTTTTGCTTGTATTCATCGACTGCTAATAATTTGGCAACCAATGGACGCTCTGCTAAAGCTCCTGATGTGGGTTCATCAATCATCAAAGAAGTAGAGCTTGCTTTATTTGCTGTATTCGCATTTCCAGTTGTATCAGTCGTTTGGGCAGTAGGCTTGGTATCTGTTGCGTTAGTGTTGGCTGTATTGGATTGAGGCTGGTTGGTTGTTGGCTCTGTTGTTGCTTTTGTCGTGTTGGTATCTGACTTAGTATTAGCATTTTCACCACCACGACCGCCGAAGCCACCGCCGCCCATGCCTCCTCCCATACCACCCATTCCGCCGAATGCCATGTTATAATCCCATGGAATCATAGAAAATACGCCACCATGTTCGTACAGATAATAGTTCTGCTTATTGCCACCAATGTAACTATCTGTATTGTTGGTCACCACATTTAACGTCAGATATTCAAGGATACTATCTACATCAAGATAATCCGTATATGGCGTTTTACTATCATGATTCAGCTTATCCAGCATATTAATTAACGCGTCTTTGTCCTGACTTTCTGACTTCACATCAAGACCTGTATACGAGTCTGCATCATCATCAATCCATTGTAGATCACTGCCACTGCCAGTCATCAGACCTTTGTATAATGTGCCTGTTGTATCTTCATAATGAGTCTCTATAAATTGGTCGTCTACTTGCTCTACAGCCAGATATAATCCTTTATATGTACCATTAACATAGATACGCACAAAGGAGTGCTTAGGTGTAGGGAGCCCTAACATTTCAGACATTTCATACGCTAAAAATTCACGCATATAAGAAGCATCACTATAGTTGTTGTTCAGATTAATTTTGTCTAAGCCATATAAATTCTGTCCGGAAATGTATTCATCAAAACTCAGCTTAAAGCTATACCGATCCGAATCATCCATCTGGACAACACTGCGTAAGGAAAGATTACCTTTTGTACGGATACCTACATTTGTGATTGTTTTGCCGTTATAATCCACTGTTGCCGAGTGGTATTCTTCATCAGACGCATGATCTAACATATCTTGAAAATCCGAATCAAGAAGCGTTATTTTGACATCGACCACTTTATCTTCTACAAATACATTCGTATCTTGTTCACTTTGTTCTGTCACTGTGCCTGCATGAGCTTCTTGCGTTGATGCCCACGGTATAATAGCCACAAGACATAGTGTACCTGCCAGAACCACTTTTAATATCCACTTCACTTTATCACCACCAATTTTAAAATAAAAAACCTTTGCATAAATCGGTATATTGACTTGTGCAAAGGATTTCTATGAGCTTTCATTTCGATCAATTTCAGCCATGTCTATTCGCTTCTATTATGAAACGTAATCACCGTTGTAGCTAATCAACACAGCATTTTTCACACCTGCAATATTAGAAATTTCATTTACAAATGTAGGCTCATTGTTTTTGATACGTACTTCTAGCGTCAATTCAATATTGTCTGCTGTGATTGTTTTTTGTCTAACTGTATGGCGTTTTACCAGTGAGTTCAGCTTGCTGTTGACTTGTTTCTCTGCATCGTCTCCTTGAGCGTTTACGACCAATAGATAAGGCGTTTCGAAAGAAGATCCTTTGATAAATAAAAACATCACCAACCCTACAATCACAGAACCGATAATCGCCAAACTATAAAAACCTGCTCCGGTAACAATCCCTGCCGCGGCTGCCCAGAATAAGAAAATCAAATCGGTTGGATCTTTGATCGGTGTTCTAAAACGAACAATACTAAGTGCACCAACCATACCTAGAGATAGAATCAAGTTCGAGTTAATCGCAATAATCACCATAGAAGTCACTAGCGTCATGCCGATCAGTGAGATATTGAAGCTTTTGGAATATAACACTCCACTAAATACACGTTTGTATAGGAAGTAGATAAATAGTCCAACCAAAAAAGCGATCCCCATCGTGAGCAAAATATGAGTGATACTGATATCAGAAGTGAAGCTTTCCAGTACAGAATTTTTGACGATATCTGAAAAATTGGTTGTTGCGTCAGTTGTTGTTGCATTTGCCGCGGCTGCGATTGGTGTCGTTGTTGCCATATGTTATTGATCCTCCCAGGAATTTTCTTTACCGAGTTTACGGCAGATGACGTATTTTGAATTGGATTGACGAACTAATCCTTCGAGTTGTAATGCTGTTTTGATATAATCCGGCAAATATTCATCAAATTTCACTTCAAGCACAAAAAATTTATGATCAATCGCATCGACCATTGCTAGATTCGGGTCAAATATATCGTGATTGTTCAGACCTGTTTTCATATATTTATCAAACGTAATACGGACATTGCCTAGCTTAGAGGTATAAGCTTCCCGTACATAATCTACAATCACCTGTGGGCGCAATAAAACATTGTTAGCCGCATGATAAATCTCATACAGTAAAGGTTTATGAGGTAAGTTGAGCACCTCATAATTGCCTTTTAGAATCTCATCATACATGTCACGTGTAATCGATTCTTTGACTTTGGCAATATAATCGTTCATTTTAATTTTCTTTTCAAAATGAATAATCTTATCTTCGCCATTGTAAATACGAATCCGGTACTTCACACGATCTCGCACACCGCCTAATTTCTCATGCAATGCCGTATTATTGATATCATCAAAATACAGACTTCGAATCAGATATTCTCCAGCTTCATTGGAATTCGCATCTTGTGTCATCAGTGGACGTAGCCGTTGTCGAATCGTAAAATACTGATGGTAATTCACGTAATGCTTGAGTTCATGCCGGTATTTCAAATCCAAATTTGGATAATACATGTATTCATCCCCTTTCTTCTTGATCTGCTATCCATGAGATCCATATTTTACACTCCGTTAACATCACGTTTACATTGTTGATTATATCGAGGGATTTTGAACTTTATATGAACAGATGTTTAAAAAGAGATAAATTAATTAGCGCGACAAGTAAAAAATAGTAATTGAATAGTTGTGTCCTAATACTTTGATAATAAAAAAGCATCGACATAATCGGAAACAACATTTCTGTTGAATCTGATTATATCGACGCTTTAGATAAATAAATTATTCAGGTAATACTTTACTTAGTTCAGATGTGACTTGTGATTGAACTAGATGACGATAAGTTATCGTACCATCTTTAAATTTTAGTTTTAAATAGTAAGAAGCATTATTATAGTCAAAAATATTTTCACTAGCATCAAGTAATATTCCCATCATTTTTTTATCTTTTGCAACAAATTCTTTATCTGTCTTATACGAGTCTGTAAATAAACTCTGCTCACTTGTTGTATCTTTCTCAGTTTTTGTCCGATGATCTCTAACAACAATTATAGCATTCAAGTCTTCTGGTTTCGTAATAATCTGATCCCAGTATCCTTTCTTTTTAAGCCAAATTGCTAAAGGTTTGTAAGAAGCATTCCAATCATAGTATTGAGAAATTTTATAACTGATTAGATCAGATTCAATAGAAAAATAAAGACTACTATAAGGTAAACTTGCATCTGGATTATCAATTGCTACTTTTTCTTTTTTTATTAATTGAATTAATTCTTTAATATCTTTTTTATTTGAAACTTGAATTTTATGCTCTTCTCGATCTCGGTTTACAATTTCAATCGGTTTTACTTACATGATCTAAAGATGGAAGATTGTAAACTGCAATCTTATATGATGGTGATTGTTGTATTTTTGCTAGATAATATTGATATTCAGGAGCATTAGAAGGTACTTGGTAAGAGCGTACGATTAAGCTTCCATCTTTTAGCTTATATCCAATATCTACTGACTTATAATCTGATGTAAATTGTTGCAGTTTATCAACTTTAGGACGTATTTGTTCAATTTGCATATGGAGATTACGAACAAGCTGAATATAATTAGGATCTGAAGAAAGGACTCCTGGACGTATGACTCTTGGAAACGTTACATATCCTTCATTTTCAAATAAATAATAAGAAAGATTACCACCTTCGTAGACTCCAGCAATCTCTTCTGCACTTGGTATCTCAGCTTCATAATGTACATAATTCGAAACCGGAATATACAAAAGCAAAGCGACTACAACACCATGACCTAACATTCCTTTAGCAAATCTCATATGGTATATATTCCAGCTTTTACGTATGATCATTTCTGCTATAGTGTAAGCTACAATAGCTCCTACAATATAAGCAATAGGTGTCCAATCATTCAGAAACGATACAGATAAAGCACCTGCAAATAAGGCACCACAAAACATAACTCCCACTCTAAATAAAGGATTAAAATATGTGAATGTGACAGCATGAGTTGTCTTTTCAGTAGCACGTATTTTATAAAACAGATAACTTAATACGATCAATATAATAGCTATCAAAAGATATAAACATGTTTCTAATGTTGTAATTATTTTGGCAGATGCATTCATAATATTGAAAAGTGGAGACCAATCTTCATTCAAGTTCTGTTGATTCCGAGACGAATATCCAAATAAATAAATATCTAAATGTTTATTCCACACTTTAGGAATAGCTACAGTAAGTGTTAATAAAATAGCAACAACTATACCCTGTAATATCGTTTGTCCGATACAAATGCCTACAAATACAGTAAGGCTAAATAACAAAAGGCTAAGCACATTTGTTAGCTATCGTCCATTCTAAAACTTGCATGGCTGTAAAATCAACATACTCAAACTGTCTGCTTAATATTGCTGCTATTATAGCTATGATCCATAGTGGAATCGTTAATGCTATAACTCCTACTGCAAAATGAGTTGTTAATAAATGAACTCTCTTTAAAGGAAGGCTATGAAAAAAATCAACTGAAGCTTTATTTTGCATATATCTTGTTAGCAATAGACCCATAAGGATGGATATAATAAGCATTGCCATATTGGGCCAACCAGCGCCTACTTCAGCAAAGTAACTAACAACAAAATGAAAACGTTGATTCTTATACGAATCATTCAGCATATTTAAAGAGATGAGTATAGATAACAAAAGAACTAACAAATACAATATTCCAAGCCAAGCACTTTGCTTTAAGGTATGATTCCATAACCCTCGATTAAAGAAGAATCGGTTGAACATCATAACCGGCGTCCCCCATTTCGTAAATAAAGATTTCTTCTAGTGTCATCGGCAAAATATCAAATACGTATGGCGTGTAGACGTTGAATACTTCTTTGATACGCTCGATTTCGCCTTTGATAATATAAATACCTACGCTACCTCGTTCTTCCTTATACACCACATCCAGTAGACTGGAGATGGCATGTTCATGACGCTCATCCCGGAAAGCGACTTGTATTTTGTGCGTATCGGCTTTGAGATCGTCCAGTTCTTTTTCCACTAACAATTTGCCTTTGTGCATAATGCCTACATGATCACACAGGTCTTCGATTTCACGCAGATTATGCGACGAAATAATGACGGTCATTTCGCGTTCAGCACTTTCTTGAAACAGCAAATTTTTGACTTGTCGTCTCATTACAGGATCTAGTCCATCTATCGGTTCATCCAAGATCAATACATCTGGTCTACAACTCAAAGCTAACCACATAGAGGCTTGGCGCTGCATTCCTTTAGATAAACGGTGTAATTTACGCTTCATATCAATACTTGCGAATGCTGGAGCTAACTGCTGAAAACGTTCTTGACTCCACTGAGGATAAATAGACCGATAAAAAGAAGCCATTTGCTTAATAGAGGTTTGCGCGAAAAAGTAAGGCTGATCGGCTAAAAAAATTATTCGATTTTTGATCTCTGGTTGCTCATATACAGCTTGTCCTTCTAAAGTAATCTGTCCTTGATCTGCACGGTAAATGCCTGCGATCGTTTTGAGCAATGTGGTTTTACCTGCTCCATTGGAACCCAATAATCCAAAAATCGAACCTTTATGTACGTGTAACGACAAATCATCTACTGCTTTTTCACCATCAAAGTATTTGGTGAGTCCTTTAACTTCAATCATGATGATGCCCCCTTTCATGTTCTTGCATCGCTTGTTCATACAATTTGATTAAGTCTTCTCTGGTAAATCCGAGATAGATTGCTTCTGCAAACAATTTTAATAATCGCTCGCGCATATCTTCTTGCTGTTCCTGGGTCGGTTGTTGTTGCTGTGGTGAAACAAAGCTTCCTTTACCTGGCTGAGAATAAATATAGCCTTCTCGCTCTAATTCCCGATACGCTTTCTGAATCGTATTTGGATTAACCGTTAATTGAGTGGAAAGTGAACGCACTGAAGGTAATTGTTCTTCAGGCTTCAATATGCCATACATAATCATCTCTTTGATTTTATCCATCAACTGCTCATAGATTGGCTTCCGACTACGTACATCCAATTCGAACATAAAGAGCCTCCTCTCTGTATTAACTGTACTACTATTATTAGTACAGTTAATACAGATTGTCAATTATTTTTTAGAGCTGATACTGCCCAAATAAAAAGAAGTCATTACTCCTTCGGTTAATCAAAGGAATCATGACTTCTTTTGAATTGCGATATAGCGATATCACAAGCGATAAGCGTCTAACCACTGTAGAACATTTTTCTTATGATACATCTATATTCTGAGCATGATCGGGCAGACGAATTTCAAAACAGGTACGAATGAGATCGCTTTGAACGGTAATGGTTCCTTTATGATGCTCTACAATATTTTTGGCAATAAACAAACCGATGCCCGAACCTCCATCTTTCTGAGTTCGTGCTTTGTCTCCGGTATATAACATTTCAAAAATATGAGGTAATTCTTCTGGCAAAATACGACTACCGTAATTGATAATCTGAATGACTATCTCTTCGGCTTCTGGATAACTATTCACATCTATATAATTCCCATCTTCCCCATAACGAATAGCATTGGTTAGCAAATTTTCGATAGCACGAGCCAGTTGTTCTCCATCTGCATAAATGGTCATTGATGGCGTGGTTGTAATACGGCTAATTAAATGCTGTTTTTCCAGCGCAGGGTACAATTCTTCGGTCAATTGATGGAGAAGTTCATTTACATCTAACCATGACTTTTTAAGAGAAACTGTACCATAATTCATACGAGCAATATCAAATAATTCTTCGATCAATTTTTCCAACCGCTGAGATTTATTATAAGCAACACCAGCATAATGTATCATTTGTTCTTCAGTCAGTTCGTCTTTTCCTTTTAAAATAAAATCCAAATAACCAAGTACCGACGTAAGCGGTGTACGTAGATCATGTGCTAGATTAAGCACTAATTGTTCTTTGGAATTTTCAGCAAAATCGCCCCGGATCATCGCTTCTTGCAATTTGTGGCTGGCTAGATTGATATCACGAGCAATCTCTTCAAATTCGTCTTTAGACTGTATCTGGAGATCAATATCGAAATCAGCATTCGCCAGTTGGTGGATTCCGCTTGTAATCTCTTTAAAATACAATGCATATCTTTTGGTTAGCAAAAAGAAAAAGAAAAAGGACAGTGGAATAAAAAAGATTAAAAAGAAATTTAGATCTCCGATCTCGCGAATAAAATAACGATATTTTGTCCATACATCTTCAAATTTAGTCGTAGAATAAAACCATTGCAATAAACGATATAAAATATAGGTGACTATGCCTGACAATAACATACTAAGTCCAAACAACATCATCATATTAAAACGAAAACTTCGAACCTGCTTAGCCATTATACGTATACCCCACGCCCCAGACGGTTTTAATCAATTTGGTTTTGAGCTTGTCTTCTTCCAGTTTTTTACGCAATGTACGGATATGTACCATCACTGTATTACTTCCTTCGTAATAACTTTCTTTCCAAACAGACTCAAAAATATGTTCTGAACTGAATACTTTTTTGGGATGACTCACAAGTAAATACAAAATATCAAATTCTTTAGGTGTTAATTCTACAGGCTGATCATAGACAGATACAGTTCGTTGTTCTGGATTAATGACCAATACCCCTGTATTCAAAATAGACGTATTATGTGCTCCCCCGGCAGTATTAAATTGATTCGCACGTCGCAATTGTGCATTAACCCGCGCTACTAATTCCATCGGATTAAATGGTTTGGTCACATAATCATCAGCACCGGTCACTAAACCTGTAATCTTATCAAGATCAGAAGATTTAGCACTCAAAAAGATAATCGGAATATGATGGGTTTCTCTAATCGTTCGTGCTGCTTCATAACCATCCATACGGGGCATCATAATATCGAGAATAGCCAGATCAATCGAACGGGTTAAAATGACTCGTACCGCTTCTGCACCATCGGTTACTTTGATACATTGATATCCTTCTTTTTGTAAATGCAATTCCAATAAATCGGCAATGGCTTCTTCATCATCTGCGATTAGTATCGTTGTCATAGTGATTGTACATCTCCCGAACAAATATAATAGGTTACCACAATTTGATTATACTAGATTAGAATCGTTAGCCCAGCACCTATACATCATGGTTCATATAAGCATATCATGCATAATCTGGTCTGTATCTGGTCATTATCGTTGCCTTTCGGTAACAATCACTCCATCTACATTATTACCTGAAATCGTATAGTCACCATCAGCAGGAACAGCAATTTTTTTATCATTGAGCATAGGATGATACCGAACATTATAATGCTGACCTTCTATCGTTATAGACAACGGTTCATCTCTTAACGCTTCAAAATACTCTTCTAATACCATATCATGTTCTTCCATAATAGCACTATGAGGTAATCCAATATAGCGGAAATGCCAGGGTTCGTATTTGATACTTGTAATCTTTTCTTTGTTTTTCGGATAACGGAGAATGAATCCATACTTCCACGCATTGTCGCGCAGCCAGACGCCTTCCTCTGATTTCTCAATACCACTTTGTGTAGAACCAACATCCAGAGCAAGTCCCAAATTATGTTCGCTATATCCGGCTGGCATAGCGTATTCTGATCCTTTCTCATCATACAAATTATCTTGTTCTTGATTCGTTCGATATCCACTACTTGCCATAAAATGACTGACTCCTTCTAAGTTAGCTTCTTGCACCATTGTTAGAAATCGCTCTGCTACATCTTGAGACAATGACAAAGATCGATCCAATAAAACAATCTGGCTTGCAAAAGTAGAATAATCAACAAGCTTAACAATATCCTGCGCTTCATTCCCATCCACTAACGGATAATCTTTATTAATTAATAGTAGATCCCCTTGATAAATCTGACTTTTGCTCACATCGACTAATATTTCATTTTTACCTGCCACCTCGTCTTTATCATCAATGACCCGGTCATGTGCAAATCCTCGACCTATTTTGTAATCGAAAGAATCCGGCAAATAGCGAGTGACTAACAGTGCAATACCTAACAAAACGACAAGTACAACCATCCATTTTTTCATTATCATATCCTCCTTGATCTGTGATCTCAAAATCATAAAGAAGATTGTTAAAAATAAAAGTAGGCTAAATATAAAGTTTTCCTTAAATATGTAGATTCTATACAAATAAAAAATAAACCTACCCGAATAGCGATAGGTTTATTGGATTATTAGACATTTGTTATTACATAATCATAAATACCAAGCCACTTTGATTAGCAAATGCTTTTTCAAAAAGTTCAAATACCGATTCCAGATGAGGAAGCAAGTAACCATCTACTAATTCTTCATAAGTCTCATCACTTTGCATCGGAAAAGCTAACATAATCATTGCCCGTTCATCCAACTGCTCTATGTCCATCTCGGGAATGTTTTTCCACTTTTCAAAATCAATCCGTTTGGTTAGATTCTCAGGTTGTTTCAATTCAGGAATTTGCGTTGCAATTTCGGCTACCTTGTCCGCAGGTAAATAAAAAGAACCGTATTCTGTCGCCTGACTATCAACTTTATATTGCTCCCCTACCGGAACCAAAGGAATATCCGGGAACATATCTACAATCAGACTCCATGTTTTATCAATATCCAGCGTGGGTGGTTGCACATTTCCCGCCAAAATATCTTCTAAATTTTTATGTTCCTCATAATAAACGCCTGTAATACCCATATCTAACATCTCCTTTAACAAGAATTACCCGATTATAGGATTTACGATTGCATAAATTCATGATACCGATTGATCTGGTTCGCCAATTCTTCAAATAAAATAAACCGCGCTGCCCGATATACCTCTTTGCCTTCCATCAGTAGCAACAATACCGGTGAAGTAAAAATCATATACTCTCCTGCCAATTCAGGTACATCCTCCATATACACAAACCCACCCACAATATGCTCATACCCTTCTAACAAACGTTCCACCTGCGGTTGAACCGCTTCACAAACGCTGCAATTCTGCGTTTTGAGCATAAGCAATGTCAACGAATGCTGGCGAATAAAATCATCTACCTGCTTTTTAGAAAAAAGCTGTTCCATCCCTTTTTCCTCTTTTCTAATATCTATTCACCATATACTTTTCCACACTTCTATTCTATTCTCTTCTCTTATATATCCTTAATTCGCTTACCCACATCATCCCAACACATAATATCCCAATAATCAAACAAACAGATCAAAAGATCAACAGCCAAAACCATACCATAAAACAATTAAAACCGAAAAAAGGCTGCCTTTCTGCTTAACACACAGAAAAACAACCTTTACTTCACCCTTTTGAACTCATATATATTCTAAATTTATCTCTCTAATTATCTCTATTCTCTCTCTATTATCCCTATCTATAGATCAGGTATCTCCCAAACCATCCCAACCTGCTACCACACCAAATCTAATCTTTTAAAATCCTTGCTTTCCCATAGCGGTCTCTCACCAAGAGTTCCCTCAGAAAGCTATTTTAAAAATCAAATTTAAAATCATCATCAGTCAAACGCTCAACGTTCATCGCACGCACATATCCATTTCCTTTTTTCGAGAAAAAGTCATGTTGTTTCGTATGTGTGCTGATCCCGTTGAATACAATCGGATTCACTTCTTCTTCAGCAAATACAGGATCAAAGCCCAGGTTCATAAACGCTTTGTTTGCATTGTAACGAAGGAACACTTTTACATCTTCAGTTAGACCGATTGGATCATAAATCTCTTCTGTATACTTCTCTTCATTCGCATGAAGATACGTCAGTAGACCTTCTAAGATTTCGTAAACGTCTTTTTGCTCGTCTTCTTCAAGATCATTGTAGATTTCTTGTGCAAGTACCCCTACATACACACCGTGAATACTTTCATCACGTAAAATCAGATCAATAATCTCACCGCTACACGTCATTTTACCTTGTCCAGCTAGATAAAGCGGATAGAAAAATCCACTGTAGAACAAATAGCTTTCGAGTAATACAGAAGCCGCCATAGCTAAAAATAGCTCTTTTGGCGAATTAATATTCAAGTAGTACTGACGGATCGTTTCTGCTTTGGTCTGTAGACGTGGATTGTCTTCCACCCATTGGAAAATCTTATCGATCTCTTCTGTAGAAGACAATGTTGTAAAGATACTGCTGTATGATTTGGCATGAATCTGCTCCATCATCGCCATAAAGCCTAATACTGCTTTACGTTGCATCCCTTCGACGTGTTCCAATACTTTCGGCATACCTACGCCACCTTGAATTGTATCAAGTAGAGTAAGTCCTCCAAGCACTTTCATATACGTATCACGTTCGATGTCACTCAATTGAATCCATGACATTTTATCATCAGACAATGGAATTTCATCATCCGTCCAAAATTGCATAATATTTTGATTCCAGAACATCATTGTGAAATCATCATCAGGACGGTTCCAGTTTACAGCTTTGATAGGTCCAGTCATAAGTTAAAATTCCTCCTTTTAAACATTGGATACTACTTATTGCACTTTGGTAAAAGAACACAAGTATGTACTCAAACGGTACAGCCTACATATCCCCAAGCGCTTGCTAAAAGATATGGTGTCGGGCAAAAATCATATTTCATTTGAATCCGATCGTGCTGATGTTGCCAAGCAAGTAAAGCATACAAAAAAGCCTAAAAAGGCTTTCTTGTATACTGCATAGCTATAGATATTATTTTATAATCAACTACCGAAAAATATTATACCGAGCAAGTAATACACTCTTCTACGCTAAGCAATTTGGTACGTGTATAGTAAAGTGATTTTAGACCTTTGTGTGCTGCATACAGGTAATAACGAGCCAATTGACGAGTCGTTACATCGCTACCTACATGAAGTACTGTTGAAATTCCTTGATCGACATGATTTTGGATTTCAGCAATCAGATCCAACACTTTAAATTGATTCATTTGGTAAGCAGATTTGTAGTAGAAATAGTTATCCTGTTGCATATATGGCATTGGATAGTAAGTCGTTGAGTTCGCATAGGTACGAGTCTCAATTTGTTCTACAATCGGCATTACGCTAGATGTTGCATTTTGGATATATGAAATACTTGCTGTTGGCGCAATCGCCAAACGGTAAGCATGATACAGACCATGTTTCATTACATCAGCTTTCAGGTTTTGCCAGTCTGCTGGTGTTGGGATATACATATCGCCGAACAAATCGCTTGCACGTGTTGTTGCTGGACGATAATCAATTTCTAAATAACGATCAAAGTACGTTCCTTTTGCATATTCTGATTTTTCAAAATCAGCAAAAGTCGTTTGACGATCACGAGCAATTTCCATACTTTTCTCTAATGAATAGAAATTCATCATCATAAAGAAAGTACGAACAAAGTCTCTTGCTTCATCACTTTCATACGCAATTTTGTTTTTAGCAAGGTAACCATGCAAGTTCATAACACCAAGACCCACAGAGTGCATTTCACGGTTTGCTTTTGCTACACCCGGTGCATTAGCGATATCTGTCATATCACTAACCGATGTTAGACCCATAATTCCTTCATGAACGGATTCACGAATTTTGCCAAGTTCCATGACGTTTACCATATTAAGTGAACCCAAGTTACAGCTAATATCGCGACGAATAATATCATCTTGACCATAATCTGTAATCTCAGATGTTTCTTGCAATTGGAAAATTTCTGTACACAAGTTAGACATACGAATCGATCCGATATCTTTTAGTGCATGACCGTTATTCGCATTACTTTTGTTCATAATATACGGATAACCGGATTCTAATTGTACACTTGCGATTTTGGTTAGCATATCACGAGCACTCATGATTGCTTTCTTTTTGACACGATCATCAGCAAGCAATGTATCGTACATTTCATCGATATCTAGATCATCCAGATATTTACCATACGCTTTGTATACACTGTAAGGTGCGAATACATGTAATAGTTCATTATCTGCTGCTAATTGGTAAAAGCGATTCGGTACAACAAGACCGATCGACAATGTTTTGAGGCGTGTACGCTCATCTGCATTGATTTTTTTGCTATCCAAGAACTCCATAACGTCCCAGCCGAAAATGTTGTAATATGCTGCGCCAGAACCTTTACGTTGACCCATTTGATCTGCATAGGAGAAAGCATCTTCCATCAGTTTCAATACAGGCATAATTCCTTTTGCTGCACCTTCAACACCTTTGATCGGCTCACCGCGTCCACGAAGTTTGGACAAGTTAACCGCTACACCGCCGCCAATTTTGGATAATTGCATACAAGTGTTCAGTACATGGTTAATCGAGTTCAAAGAGTCATCCATTTCTAACAAGAAACAAGAGACCATTTCACCACGACGACTTTTACCTGCATTCAAAAATGTTGGTGTTGCTGGTTGTAGACGTTGTTCCATCATGGATTTGGCAAGAGTTTTGGCATTATCCGCATCCCCGCGTCCCAAGTGAAGCGCCACGACTGCGACACGATCCGCATAATGTTCCAAGTATTGACTACGGTCATTCGTTTTCACTGCATAATCTGTGTAGAACTTGGAAGCCGCCATATAAGATGGAAATTGGAAATCATAACTGTGTGTAATCGCATATACTTCTTCTACATCTTGAGAAGTATAGTTTTTGTACATATCTTCATAATAATCGTTATCGATCATATAACGTACTTTTGTTTTGGTGTCCGGGAAGTTGATACTTTTACGAGCTACCTCTTCCATATATTCTACAACTGCTTCTTTATCTTTATCCAAACGGAAAAATCCACTCTCGTCCCGTTGCATCAGTAAGTTGTTCAATTCAATATGCCGCAATTTTATCTACCTCCTGTTGAAATCGTTGTGCGTCTCCTGTTGTACCTGCTAATTCGAACTTGTACACAACCGGTACATTGTAACGTTCTGAGATTAGATCAGCACTCCGAGCGAATTTGTCTCCCCAATTGCGATTGCCACTTGCTGCAACTCCGATCAGGCGATTATGATTTCTCTCCAAAAAATGAACTACCTTATCAGGAATCTGACCAAATCCAGTTGTGTACGTTACCAGTACAAAAGGTTCATCCAACGTCAGCGCCTCATCAATCTGTACAGCTTGTACAGCAGGTAATTTTAATTTGTTGATAAATCGTTTTACATTGCCTGTTTTGGAATCATAAGCAATTAGCATGGTTGTGACATCTCCTTCTCGGTTCAATATGTAGTACTGTTCATCCGTTCAATCACTATATAAATACAGATAACAATGATCTAATATCATATAAGTGTTATCTACTCTAGCGCGTATAATTAGCTATAACCTATATATTACCTGCTCAAACATCGTAACCGCAATATATAGAAGGCTTTATCAAAGATATACGCTATATATAGTGTTGTCAATAGGAACTGAAGGTCTACATCTTGGCCCAAACATGCCTTAAAAACGGTCTATTTTTTCAAAATATCAAGTAAAACGGGCACTTCTTTGAACACGTATTTTACATACATCGCGATAATCATTTATAAAAAAATAATTTTCTTGACATACTAGATATAGTACATATCGTTTAACTTTTGCCGAACATTTCCAGATTATGCAGTGAACATAAATTCACTCTAAAATGAACATAAATTCCGGTCTATTTAGACGCTCAAGTATAAAACTTTAGCTGTTATTGAACAAAAAAGCAAATAAAAATTTCTTTAATTTAAGAAATCTTAGCATAGAAATACACAGGAGAATTACACATGCTTTTTGTATTGTATTTATTACCATATATTGAAATAATTAAAAGCGAACGTGGAATCGCATACAATTTGAATAGGAGGATATGTGTATGAAGAAAATGGGTTACTTCTTGCTTTTATCTATGCTTGTTCTTGTCAGCAGTCTTTTTCCACCAGCATCATCTTCGGTATCGGCAGCAGATTATACTCAAGGTGTTACGACATCCGGGACAACAGCCACTATCTGGTTCTCTTCCAACGTAAATACTTCCTGGGTCGATGTGCATTACTCGGTGAACTCGGGTAATCTGCAAAATCTACGAATGACCTATGACAGTGGATCTAAACGTTATGTACAAAATGTCGCCAGTGTATCATCAGGTCAGGTGATCCAATATTCATTTACGTACAATAATGGAACAGCCGCTTATGATACATCGAAATTTAGCTATACAGTCACAACAGGCTCAACCCCACCTCCCAATCCTGGAACAGGTGACAATTCGATCTACAGTATCCCAGCGTCATCTATACCGAACGCTACAGGGAGTGGAGCATTATCTTTCAAATTATTAAATGGTACCAAAGGTGCTTATGCCGACAATCAGATCTATTGGGGGATTCTAGGAATTAATCCTGCCACTAAGCAATGGAGTTATCTTGATAACAACGGTCAATTGAAACCTATCTCGACGGCTCTCAATAATGCGACAGGGCATTTAACCAAGAACGGAGTGAATTACGCTAACATTTATAGCACGATCAGTCAGATCAACTGGGTGAGTATGCCCAAAATTGATTCCGGGCGGATGTTTATCTGTGTAGGCTCTCCATGTTATATCAAAACATATGATGATGGATTCGCAGGACCTGATATTAATAATACAGCTGATCCGAACCGTAATATCTATTTCGACTTTGTTGAATTTACTGTAGACGGTACAGGATATCATGGAAATACTACTCGTGTAGATGGTTTTGGATTTCCTTTACAACACCGCCTTGTCAATCGTGCAGGTAATTATGATCAGACGGTAGGCGAATTGGAATCCGAGACACGTGCAGGTCTATTTAGTAAGTATCGGAGTGAAGTTCCGGCTGCCTTCCAATCTCTTGCCGATGTACAAGCTCCGTATCGTATCGTAGCACCGATTCATGGCGCATTCGGGGTAAATGGTACGCAAGCTAATTATTTTGCTGGATACAGCAATTACAGCACGCAGGAGATCCTACTGTGTAATGGTCGACTGGCAGAGGATTCAGGTACATGTTCAGCGATCAATCGACATGTGTATGACAACCAGGCCAATTGGAACAATCCTGCTCAATACTACAAAGCTGCACCTGCTAATTACTACGCGAAGTTCTGGCATGATCACAGTATCAACCGCTTAGCGTATGGATTTGCTTATGATGATTACAATCAACAAGCTTCATATCTTGAAGTGGGTGATCCAAAAGGATTGATTATCCGCGTCGGCTGGTAAACGTATCTATAATTGCGTGATATAAAAAGCCTGCTTCTACGGTCAATGTTAATTTGACGGTGTAGAAGCAGGCTTTTTTTCAGTGATTGGTTTGTAAAATATCAGGTAGGTGATTCTACAATAGATATTACAAAAATGTATTCTTTAATTGAGGTGGTTGTTCAAGCAGATGGATCCATGTTGACGTACATTGATGATATACGTAGAGGTGCCTAACGTTTTTTCGATCAATGCTGTGTATTCACTCACTAATTTTTTTGGCAAAATAGTCAAAATAACCCCTGCAAATCCGCCACCATGTACACGACAAGCGCCTGCTTGCTTTTGCTTCAAGAAAATCTCAGTGATTGCTAGAGCGATCGAAATACTTTGCTCACGGGTATGAGAATCTTGATATACATTTTGAAGCCATTTCCATGATGAATTACCCGAGCCTGTAATCAATTCTAAGAAATGATCCCATTCGTTCGATTGTAGTGCTTTCACTTGCTCATCCACACGATCATTTTCTTCTAAGAAATGCAGTGCACGCAATATAGCACGGTCGCCTGTTTGTTCACGAAGGCTTGCTAGATTGCTGTATACTTCTTCCAATGTAATCTGACGACACACTTCATGACCCAGCGCTTCCGCAACCGCCTTCATTTCTTCCGGTACCGCAGCATAGTCAGCAGTCAGATCGGCATGGTTGCCTCCTGTGTTCACAATGACCATCTCATACCCTTGTGCATTGAAATCATACGGTACATGTTGAATCGCAGGTTCTTTGGGATTGATAAAATCGATTGCGATTAATCCGCCATGTGCACAAGCCATTTGATCTAATAATCCAGAGGGTTTGTTCCAAAATTTATTTTCAGCATATTGTCCAATTCGAGCCATATTTACGATATCAACTTGACTGTTATTGTAGAACGTATTTAGGATGCTAGTGATTAACATTTCAAAAGAAGCTGAAGAACTCAGCCCGGAAGCTGCTAATACATTGGTAGATACATAAGCATTGAATCCGCCTACATGTAATCCCCATTGAACAAAGCCCGCAACGATTCCACGAATAAGCGCTAATGTACCGCCTTCACCTTCTACAGGCTCTAATTCAGAAGTATGGATTTTGTATACATCTTTATAGCCTTCAGACACAATCGTAATATAAGGTTCATCTACAGGTACAGCGGCACTGATCGTATCTAGATTGATACTTGTTGCCAATACTTTACCGTAGTTATGGTCTGTATGATTACCACCAATTTCACTTCTACCTGGAGAGCTGAATAATTGAATATTGCCATCTCCAAATTGTTGATGATAGTTGTTCATAAGTTGTTGATAACGCTCCAACTGATACTGTACTTGTTCTTGTCCGTACATTTCTACAAGTAGTTGGTTCATCTTCTCCGTATTGTATTGTTCCAAGTTCTCTGTAACCGTTCTCAATTGCATCCTAAATATCCCCTTTAATATTAAAAATAGTTGTTCCTATGCTATTGATATTTGTGCCTATATTGATTGTACTGAAATTTTGCGAAATTGTCAGGGGTATTGTTGCAATCATTCTGCACTTTTGGGAATAGTATTGTAGACAGCCATCATTGTAGACAGTGTTATACAGTCTATTCATCTATAATCATGGCTGTAAAATGATCTATCTTTTAAACTATTAACTTACTGCATTAAATAACCAACTTGAATATGAAGTTGCCTTTCTAAAGCAAGACCATCATCATAAGCAAACTCTTCTAATTTCAAGCCATAGATTTGTCCATTTTGTACAGCAGGCAATTGACTCCACATTGGATGTTGTTGCATCATCGATTCCATATTTTCTAACCACTGAGCTGGTGCTACTACAAACATATGATCTGCTGTATAATGTGGCAATAGATGCTCTTCGATAAATTTGAATCCACCTGCTTCAAATACTTCATGACGAATCGGATACGGCGGATGTAACTTGAGCGATCGATACAGATTATATCCTGCACGTGTACCTTCTCCCCAGATTGCAATCTGATGGTCGCCTCGAATTTCATATAGACCTACTGTCTGCTCTGTAATATGTTCCAATGCTAACTCATGTCTGGCTGTTTCGATTTGATACTGATAACGTTTTATCCATTCTTGCGCTTGCACCTGACGATTTAAGACTTGCCCTAAATAAAGCAATTCATCAATATGATTTCTTCTTCCCCATTCAACGATAAATAAAGGCGCAATCTCTCTTAATTGTGCATACAACTGAGGATGCTCCAACACACAATCCGCTACAATAATAAGATCAGGTTTCGTCTCTTCGGTAATCGTGGCAGGCAACTCAAATTTCCATTCACTTGGCGGTTGATTATCCCCTTTGTTAATATGCCAGATCGGGACTGACGATAATTCTTCTTCTATTAACATCGAGTATTGATTGATCTCTAGCGCCGTGACTACTGGCGTTATTCCTAATGCTAACAATGTTCCTGCAAATGGAAATGAAGCTACACGAGTTGTTCCTTTACGCGCTCGAAATGTACCGGGTGTCATCCCTGTAAATGAACGGAACTTTTTACTTAAATAAATACCATCACTATATCCGATCTGCTCGGCGATATGATGCAAAGTATGATCTGTGCATAACAATTGCTCTTTGGCTTTGTTCATACGCCAGATCGCTAGATAATCAGAAAAAGTGTATCCGATCTCTTTTTTGAATACTTCGGAAAAGTAATGCGGATGTAATCGGGTCTGTGCTGCTACATTTTCACGAGTCAGTAGCTGTTCTGATGCATATCTAATATAACTAGCTACCTGTTGCATCGAACGATTTAAGCATTTGTGATGACGATAATCATTCAAACTGCTGAGAAGTTGTAACAATTCATGCAAGATCACATGAGTATGATCAATATCTTGATTCATATATTGAGCGATCTCCTGAATCAACGTAAACAAACGTTCATCCTGAGGATGTACAATCGCTCCATGTTCAGGCAGACTTTCATAACTTAATTCATAACTCATCCGATCGGTATAATCATTCATTAATTCATAACGCTCACAAGTGATGATATGTAAAAAGCCAACTTCACTATAGGAAAGTTGTAGTTCAACATTTGGATGGATGACTAACAAATCACCAGCTTGCAAATACCATGTTTCAGGTTGATCCTTAGATGGAGTATCTACAGTTGCAATAGCTCTAACCGTCAATGTGCCTTTTTCGACAGCAATAATCGTAAAATATTCTGCATATAATGGAGTCATAAATACAGCACGTTTATTCATAACAGCATGCGTAGGAGTAAGATGAAAAGAGTAGATTGATTTGCATATATCTAATATCGGATGTATGGCTGGCTGAATCATAAAAGAATGATCACGCTGGCTACTCTGGTAAATATCCATACTGCAAACCTCCTCTGTAAATGATACCTTTTATCATTTATCTGTTAGCATTATATAATGTGAGAGAACTGTTTGTATAATTTCGGTGATCTTAATTAGGAATAAAAAGCCTGCTGCTTTTTAGGGATTAAGTAAAGTCTAATCCATAAAAGCAACAGGCGGTTAACAAATATTTAACTATTTAGAAATTACTTTCTTTTTCCAGCAGTATAAAAGTTCGGTAAAGGCACTTTGGACCAATCGATATCTGAAGCAAAATAAAAGTCTGTATACGTTGGTTGATTGTAAGTTGTATTCTGACGAGCGACTCCTGTACGGTACTGTGTATTATGCAGAAGGGTATACAATTTATGAGTAGTCACTTCTGTACTAAGGTAAATACGGATCGCAGAACTGTCTGTCGTACGCACCAGCATTTCTTCGCGCCAGTCACCAAAAATATCCGCTACCAGTGAAGGAGTTCCTTTGGTATCGTTATTGGTTAGCGTTCCGGTTGCTGTAAGCACTGTTCCTTTGCGCCAATCTTGAATCGTAGGGGTCACTTCACGAGCACCATCAATAATCTGTGTCGTCATATCCGCGCCCCATTTGATATTCATATTAGTTCCCGGAATCTTCGTACCGATCAATTGACCATCGGCTGTACGCAGATCCATCGACCATGCTTCTAATCCCGGACGAGATGGATCAATATCTCCGATCATGCCGCGTCCAGTGTCTTTCCCACTATAAGCACCGAAAATCACTTTGCCTGTTCTAGCATCACGCATACTATAGCCGTAAGGTGCATAGGTACCGCCTTCATGTACCATATAGATTTCCATACCCGGACGGTTCGGATCGATATCAGTGACATGCATGGCATCTCCATGTCCCAACCTTGCTATCACACCCGGTGTAGCACTGTTTGCAGGCATGATATCCATCGAACTGTACAACAGGCTACCGTCATCATCTATCGTCGCTGATCCATATACAATCTCATCTCGTCCATCTCCATCCACATCTGCCATCGTGAGTGAATGAGCACCTTGTGTAGTGAGTGTACCCAGTTCTGGATCTGTTCCATTTACACCATGAGGCCCATCGTTAAATGGATTGCTCATCGGTGTCCATCCACTATCGGCATTCCATACTTTTTGCAAATGACGTCCATCCCAATTGTAGGATACCAGTACAGAACGTGTATAATACCCGCGTGCAAATACGGCCGATGGTGTTTTCCCATTTAAATAAGCGACGCCTGCTAGAAAACGATCTACCCGATTGCCCGGCTCAATTCGTGACATTGCATAGTCGCCCCACATTAGACCATCATCATGACGATCAGGTTCATAAGCGATCGTTTCTAATTCTTTACCCGATTCGCCTTCAAATACAGACAAATATTCCGGGCCATCTAAAATAAATCCTTCAAAAGTACGCAGATCATTACGCGCACTACGAGCCGGCGCATAGACATCCATAAAGTAATCGGTCAACGCTTCAGCATCTACACGAGACAAAGGATAGTTATATTTCGGTGCAATTCCAAAACATTCTTCTAATGTCTGAGGCCAGTGACCATTTTTTACTTCTTCTTGATCACGCCATCCTTGAAACATGTTCACTACATGATCATAGTAATCGCTACTGCTTAGTCGGTAATCGTCTGTATTCGCATATCCTGCTTTTTTATCAGCTTTGGGTAGAGTGATGTATTTTTCAGAAGAAATTTTACCGCGTGAATTATAACGAGTGATCTTGGTGCCTGGAGCGGTTTTGAACATCATTTCAGCTTTGCCATCTCCATCAAAATCGTACACCATAAATTGAGTATAATGCGCACCTGAACGGATATTCACCCCTAGATCAATACGGTACAATAATCGTCCATCGAGTTGGTACGCATCTATATAAGTATTGCCTGTGTATCCTTTTTGGGAGACATCTTTGGAATTGGAAGGGCTCCATTTAACAAAGTATTCATATGCTCCATCGCCATCAACATCGCCTACACTCATATCATTCGCTGAATACGTATACGCTTCACCCGCAGGTGTCACTCCATCAGTCGGCTTTTGTAAAGGAAGATCGTAATAGGTATCATTCCAGACCGTTGCAGGAGCACTAAGTTTCTTTTTATCTGGTTTGCGGAGATCGTTTAAATTGTAATCAGTATTATACGTAGTTAACTTGGATTCTTCACTGCCTGTGGTTGAAAATGATTGAGTGTCATAGGCAGATTCAGTCACTGTAGTTGATGAATCTATTGTACGGGGCTTTTTCGGTTTGATCGGTGCTACTGTATATTTAGCTGTGGTTGTTCCTTGCCGATCCAGATAGTTAGTACTATCGGTGACTACGGTTAGAAATGTACCATTACGATATACAGCAAAATCAGTACCTGTGAGTCCTGTCTGCGAATAACCGCTAGCTTCATCTCCAAGCAAACGCCAACTTAAAAAAATACCATCTGCTGTTTTGGCTGCTACTAGACCTCGATCCAGATACTCTAGTTGTACTCCCTTATTTCCTTTACCTTTGGATGCTGTCATCATCTCATTCGAATCAGCCGCAAATAATCCACTGGTCGGTAACACTAATATAATGCCTAACGTCGCAGCCACAATTTTAGTCGTTAGCGAATATTGCTTTTCTTTCATACCCCTTCACCATCCTTATTATTTTGGTAACGCTTACAAATATGAATAAGTGAATATTGCTGTGCAGATAATACTCTACAAACTGTACGTTACATTCCTCCTTTTCTAGGATAGAAGCTCACTTTTGCTTTCTTTATCCATCCTCTGTGGTAGCTCTTTTATTATAAATTTGTGATGTTCTCAAAGGTGTACACAAATCAGAGTCATCTGTTTAAATAACAGTGCCTTTCAATTCCTATATCTTTTGAGTCTTATCTACTTACTTTATTGAATTCAGCGCCTGATTACCCTTTCAAATTATTATATGTTATATTACCTAACATATATTTTATAATATTGCATAAATTAAACCCTCTAAATTATATTTTTGCACAAATAGATAGAATACATATCGTCAAAACAGAGAACTAAAAGATATTATTACGTTACATTCTTTATTCGTTAACGTGTGATGTTAAATTATATTCAAAAAGGGGCGAATCAAATGGACATCAAACCAACCGGGGGTAAAATTTGGTCTTTGGGATTACAGCATGTACTGGCTATGTATGCAGGAGCTATTTTAGTACCATTATTAGTTGGACGGGCGCTTAATCTTACCGCAGAGCAATTGTCTTATCTAGTAGCGATTGATCTACTCACCTGTGGGATAGCGACTATGTTACAAGCCTGGAAAAACAAATATCTAGGTATTGGTCTACCGGTTATGCTAGGAAGTTCTTTTGTCGCTATTACTCCTATGATCGGGATCGGTAATCAATATGGACTGAATGCGATCTATGGTGCTATTATAGCTGCTGGATTGTTTGTCTTTTTATTCGCTGGCTTTTTTGGTAAAATCATTCGCTTGTTCCCTCCTGTAGTGACAGGTACTGTGGTTACGGTTATCGGTCTTTCACTTATTCCGACAGGGATTCGTAATATGGCTGGTGGTGCAAATAGCCCTGAATTTGGTAGCCTCACGAATTTCCTCCTTTCCTTTGGTGTACTGGCATTGATCTTGATCATCAATCGCTTTTTTACTGGATTTATGCGCTCGTTGTCTGTATTGATAGGTATTGTTGCTGGAACGGTTGTTGCTTTTATGATCGGTAAAGTTAATTTTTCCAGTGTAAGCGAAGCGTCATGGTTCCATCTTCCTCAGTTATTTATGTTCGGTATGCCTGAATTTAAGATTGCTCCAATTTTAACTATGATTATTGTATGTATGGTGATCGTGGTTGAATCTACAGGTGTATTTCTAGCATTAGGTAAAGTATGTGATCAGAAATTAACACCACAAGATATGACACGCGGTTATCGGACAGAAGGATTAGCGATTGTTCTTGGCGGTATGTTCAATGCTTTTCCATACAATACATTCGCTCAAAATGTGGGGCTGGTCGAACTGTCCCGCGTCAAAACACGTAATGTGATCGTTGCGGCGGCAAGTATTCTGATTGTACTTGGACTGGTTCCCAAAATCGCTGCACTGGCTACGGTTATTCCTGCCGCTGTTCTAGGAGGTGCTACTGTCGTGTTGTTCGGTATGGTCGTCGCTTCAGGAATTCGGATGCTGACTGAAGTAGACTTCAAAGAACAACGCAACTTGCTAGTTGTCGCTTGCTCGATCTCACTTGGTATTGGCGCAACAGTTGTCCCTGAACTTTTCGCAGGCTTGCCTTCAGCATTACGCATTATTGTCAGTGACGGTACGATCACAGGTAGTTTATCCGCTATTCTATTAAATGTATTTTTCAACTTACCTCTCAAATGGAAACGTCCTGCGACTATTCCTGCGCAAGTTGAACCGATCAAACAACATGGATAGATAGCCAATTCTACGATAGACATAAACATTACCGGATAAGTCTTTCTTGTCTATTGTATGTACTGATACGAGAAATACCGATTCATATACTGACATCCAACCTATCCAAAAGCTACTTTTTTGTGAGTATTCTTTCTCATAAAAAGTAGCTTTTTGGGTATATAACGATAGAGACTATACTGAAATACAAGACACAACTCTCGATTGACGGTTATAATAGAGTCATACTGTGTACACCAAAAATAGATAACAACGATAGGAGCTACCCATGTCTAATCAAAGTATTATCTTTTTCGACATTGATGGAACGTTATTGGATTTTGATAAAAAATTACCAGAAAGCACTAAAAAAGCTGTATTCGAGCTCAAAGCACGTGGTCATGAAGTGGCTATTGCTACCGGTCGTGCTCCTTTTATGTTTGATGATATTCGCAAAGAACTTGAAATTGATACGTATGTTAGTTACAACGGTCAATATGTTGTTTTGCGTGGCGAAGTGATCTATACCAATCCACTGAACAAAGACGCCTTACTTCAATTGACTCAGACAGCGCTAGAGCAAAATAATCCGCTTGTCTATATGGATGCTGAAGATATGAGAGCTAGCGTGCCGGAAGAAGACGAAATGATCACAACCAGTATTCACACTTTAAAAGTAAGTAAATTCCCGACCTATGATCCGTTATATCATCAAGGTAGAGAGATTTACCAGTGTCTACTATTCTGTATAGGAGATGCGGAGAAAAAGTATGAGCAAGACTTCAAATCATTCGATTTTATCCGCTGGCATCCAATGTCTGTCGATGTTCTTCCAGCAGGTGGTTCCAAAGCACATGGTATAGCCAAAATCACCGAAAAATTAGGGTTCCCGCAAGAAAGACAATATGCGTTCGGCGATGGACTGAACGATGTTGAAATGCTCAAACAAATCTATAACAGTGTCGCTATGGGTAATGCTGAACCTGAAGCCAAAGCAGTCGCTCGCCATATTACCAAATCTGTCGATGAAAATGGTATTTTACATGGACTACAAATGGTAGGATTGTTAGACTAAGCCACTGATATTTTATATCCACTATCTTCATTTCTTCCCCTTATTCTCCGATATTTTAAAAGGATGTAGATTCTGCATCTTTTTATGATATCTAGAGAAAAAGGGGATTTTTCACAATGAACAAAAAATGGTTACGTGTATGGATCTGGATGATGGTGTTTGCTATCGTCATACCGGCTCAGACGATTCATGCTGTCAATGTAAAAGGAAGTACATATCAAAGCGTTTCTTTATTTGTAAATGGTAAATTCCAGATCACTCAGCAATACACCCAGTTCGTGAATAACAACAAACTATATATTCCTATCAAAATCATGGATCGGATTCCAGGTATCACAATTCAATATGGTAGTCCACTTACGATTACAGGTAACAAAGGTAGTATTACAGTCAACGATTCCAATTCATTTGCTTATGCCGGGGTTACTTATGTGATGTACAAATCGTTATTAGCGATTACTGATTTGGATGGCAAATATGCGTCCAGTGCTCAAGTATTATTTCTATGGAGCGATGATGAAGGCAAGCGTGCATCCAGTGAGATTTTAACAAATATTAGTCAATTGCCTGCGAATTTCGGTTACTTTGTCGGTGAGAAAATATATCCGTTTTATTATCCGGGAGCCTATTGGATTACCGATATAAGTTATGCTTCTTCCAGCTTGTATATAACGATTCAAAATAAATCAGGTGATACGTATGAGTTCAATAGTCCAGTATCTGATTTGGACTTTCTGTTAGATAGCGAGCTGACATCATTTAATCAGAACTGGCATGGCAAATATGTCTGGTTCGACAATCGTGCGTATAATGGAAGCGGTCTTAACCATCTGGAAAAGTTAACATTTATCGCTGTGCAAGTAAATGACCAAAATGATGCTTTTGTGACGTTACAAAAATCCAATGGCAAGCAAGTCGGGATCAAACTCAATCGACAATATGATGTTGGTATGATGCTAAGTGATATTTTATGGTCCAAAAATCCACGTACTTTATACAATTGGAGCAATAGCGTCTGGACAGCCATCAGTAAAAATAAATTATTAAATAATATGACCCGTGAACAAGTGATATTATCCTGGGGCGAACCTTCTGATAAGAATACGTATCAATCGTCTTCGTTAACGTATGAACAATGGATCTATTCTGGTGCTTATCTGTATTTCTGGAACGGCCGCCTCAATTCAGCGCAAAGTCGATAATACAAAACCAACTACAACAAAAAGAGCTATCGCAGTGATAGCTCTTTTTTGCATAAAATATAATCTATTCATACTTATTCAAATCGTTTACGGTGTTGTTCCCCATACCAATGTGCCTTTATTGTAGATACTTGCTTTATTCCAATCGGTTAGCGCTGTCTGATTAGCTCCATAAGAGTAATCGTTAGCTTCATTGTAATTACTCCAATCGGCTGGATGAATACGAGCTTGAATATCTCCGCTTTGACCTCCGGCTGGAATCGAACCGGCTCCACTACCAAAACTCAATTCAACATAGCGATTCGCTGTTGTTTTGGATGTTGTCGGTGTACCAAATGCACCGCTAATATTCGTTCCACCTACACTCGCCCAGTCGATAAAAAATTGTTGCTTTTGCTGACTCTCATCACTGTAATAGTAACGAATTTTGAGATCACTTAGATTGACCGCTGTACTACCGTTATTTTTGATATTAAAAACAGGTCGAATCGCATTATCGGTCGGATTGCTATCGCCGTTACGATATTGCAATACCAACTTCCCTTTAGGATCGATTGGTGTGGTTGTACCTGTATCGCCACCTCCTGTAGTCGGAGGAGATGTATCGGTATCACCGCCTGTCGTTGGAGGTGTTGTTGTATCTGGATCTGCTGTACTGGTAGTTGCTCCAAGACGAGTCTCATCACGTACAAATTTGCCTGAAGCTGTTAAGTTATTGACTGTCCATCCACCTGTTGAACTTGCTCCTGACTGAAGAGCGGCTGATGCTTCGTTTTTATCTGCAAGTGACCAGTTCGCCCAACTAATTTTGCGATTAGCTAAGAAGTTAGTCCATACTTTCGATTCACTCAGGAATGGCCCTCCATTACCAGATGCATCGCTTGTACCCCATTCTGTTACAAATACAGGTGCTTTTTTGCTTAACGCATAATCGATGCGATCACGTAAAAATTGTCCGTGTGTTCCTGCATAGAAATGCACAGCATACATTGTATTTTTATCAGGTAACTGGTTATCTGCTGCATCGTGTACATCCTGACTCCATGTTCCTGTTCCGACGATAATAATATTGTCTGGATCTTTGGCACGAATCACTTGAGTCACTTCTTGCGCATACGGACGAATCTGTCCATTCCATGTGACTCCACCATTAGGCTCATTGGCTAACTCATAAATAACGTTTGGTGAATCTTTGTACAAGCCAGCCATTTCGCTAAAAAAGGCTTTCGATTGCGTTTTGTAAATATTCGGATCATTATCTGAAAGTATATGCCAATCGATAATCACATAGACACCCAAATCCTGCGCCGCTGCGACCGCTTCTTTCACTTTGTTTTTCAGTGAAGGATTTGAAATATATCCATTCTCTGCGGTATACATCGCTACCCGGAATACAGTAATGCCCCAATCATCTCGTAACCATTTCATCGTATCTTTATTCACATAGTTACCATACCACTGAATGCCATGAGAACTCATACCTTTTAATTGGACAGGGGTACCATTCTTATCCACCAATTGTCCGTTAGCGATCGATAATTGTCCGTGCTTCTGCACTGGTGTTGTAGCTGCATTTGCTTGTGGTACCCAGACAGAAGTGGTTAGCGATAATGTCAATACAGCCGTTAACACAGAAGCACTCCACTTCTTCAACATCGTTTTTTTCATTAATTATCAGCTCACTTTCTTAATTAATGTAAAATTATGTTATTTTAGGACACTCACCTAATATAGAGTAACTTTTGCAAGAAATATAGTTTTTTGTGTAAAAATGACTAATTAATACCATACTATAGGTGATAGTATGTATTACCTTATGTTAGGTATATGAATCTTATTTAGCGCGATTTTCCTTATTTTTATATCGTACCGGTAACGATTGACATATTAGAAAAAAAGCCAGCATAGTTACGGCAATTGTCCGCATCTATACTGGCTTTATCATTTTTATATTTCGTTTATTAGGAATTGATCGTTCCCTCGGTAGGTGCCAATTCAGTCTGTTCGATCTGCATATTCGATTCTTTGGCATACAATACATAAGTAATCAGACTGAATAAAGCAACAATCGCCATCATCCATTGAACATAAGAAGGAGATAACGTATCTAGCATACGCCCTGCTACAACAGAGAACAATCCTCCACCAATCGCACAACCAGCCATAACGATACTGGTATTACGAGCAATATTTTTGGGCATTAGTTTTTTCATATAGACCAGTGTGACTACGTATAGACCTGATAACATCAGACCTAACAATACGATCAAAATATAACTTATTACCGGATTTAGATTCAGTGCAAATAAAGACAGCAATACGATCATACTGATCCAATGAATAAATAAATAGCGACGATAACCGATACGTTCTGCTTCATAACCAGCAAACATCCGTCCGACAATCATAGCCGCCCAGAATACTGTAACACTGATCGGCGCTGTGTCTGCATCTGCCATTCCTGTCTCTAACATCAGCGATGGCAAATAATTCACTAACCCGATATCGGTTGCTCCGTATAAGAAAAATAGAAAAACAAACGATGGTAATAACAGACTGCCACCGACCCATAATCGCTTGAGACGAGCAGAAGGATGATTGGTTGCCGCCGCTGCCACTACAGCACCTACAGGCCCAGAAGAAGCTGCTGTTGCTGGAACGACATGAGGTAGATCGGTCAAATGATGTGGCAAAAATAACGCTTCTACACCTTCAAATCGGCTAAATCGTACGAATAAAGATAAAAAGATACAATACACAGCGATTCCAAGCAACGCATAATTCCACAATCCTGAGCGCACTAGCATACCGATCGCTAATGGGAATAATAGTGAACCTACACCAAATGCAATCTCTAAGCGACTCATAGCAATCGCGGCATTGGATTGTAATCCTTCCAAAATAACAGCCGCAATAACCGATTCAATAATACCGCCCAGAAATCCTGCAATAGCGATACCGACAATTAAGATCGACCATGGTGGTAAAAAGGCGATCAAAATATAACAAATAGCTACACCGATCGCGCCTATATGTAACATTGTTTTTTTCGATATTCGATTCGCTAACCACGGTTGAATCAACATCCCGATAATCGATGCTCCAAATTCTATAAAAATCAGTGCTCCAGCATCTGTATAATCCCGATCATACAATGGCAATAATACGGTAACAATCGCTGCCACCGTCACTTTGATAGCACCCATTAATAAATAAAATAAACTTCCCATCCAAATCAAACGTTTCAAGACTGCCTTCCCTCCTTTATAAGTCTGGTTATACTGACCCAGATACAACGCTAACTGCATGAATTATACTTCTTCTTTTGCACAGATGCATTAGATTTTCACTATTTTTTAAATTTTCATGAAAAGCATTGTTATTTACTATTTTCTTACATTTATAGACAATACAAAAGTCATCTGCATGCTTAGTGTTACAGCATTAGCAGATGACTTGTATACATTTTTCAATATAGCAAAGATTAGATTAATGCATTACTCTTCGTCTATTCTTACATCAAGCACATGTTCAGCTAGATCGACATAATTGTTATCAAGCTCTACTTTCACTTTGCCTTGTCTACGCTTTTCGCGCCATGAGGCTAGATCTGCTTCCGATTCTAATCGTAATTCAGCTAATTCTTCTGCACGATCAAACATATATTTACTTGTATATAACAATGTATAGATACCCTGACCTGCTAGTAAAATAGGACTTGTCCGTTCTTCCCAACGTGTCACTGTGAATTTCACATATAAAAGATTCGCTTTCTGCGGATCAGCAGGAATCTCAGTAATATCAGATCGCTTGACGATATCCCATCTGTCTACTTTGCCATAATAGCTTATACCCGTTCTACCGAGGGATTCAAACTTTCGTCTGGATTCACACATTGCTACATACTCTATCTGCGTAATCACCTGTGTATCCACAAAGTTAGCCAGTGGCACATGGTAGAACTGTTCCGCCAGTGCAATCTGAATTTGCTCTGGTCCACGTACCGATCCCACCAGCATATTTTTGTCTAGCAATTTGTTCTGGTAATATGCTTTTGTTCCACGTGGTGCTGTAGAACGTTCGTAGGCTTTTTCGGGACTATCTTGAATCAATTCGTCTAGAAATTGCTCTACGAGCGTAGTGGCATTCGGCAAAAAAGGTAACGCTCCTACATTTAACTTACGAATACTACGGTAAAAGTGGTGTTCACGAAATTGCTCTTCATCTCCATACGGAAATAATACATACGCGCCAAACATACTGCGTTCATACTTCTCACCAGCAGACGAATGTACAATCGCATCCCGATAACGGTGCATTGTGTTAATATCTTCTTCCTGTGGCCCGGGATGTTGGTACGCAGAAGCATAAGGTGAACCTTCTACAGCGGCGTTCAACTTGTATTTGGCATCGAAAATAAAGCTGTATTCTTTTTTCTGTCCGGCATCTACTTTCATTAAAGAAAGCACATTATCCGGTCGCTGTGGCAACGTCGGAGTAAGTTCTTTGCTCGGCAGACTGTTATAATAAAGCACAAATGTCTCGTTATTACGCGGATTCAGATATTCCATACGAGATTGTTGCCCTCGACCTAATGTGACAAATAATCCGCTATGGTTGAGCCTGATCAGATTTTGCTTAATTAATGGATATTTACGACTCAGCAATTCATTTAATTTCAAAAAGCACCAGTATTCATAGATTTCTGCAATATCTTTCATCGAAAGCCGTAATAGATCACTCTGGATCGATAACCCTTTGAGGAGCAAAAGATAATAACGATACATTTCCCGATACCCTGGTGCCATCTGAAGAACCAGACTTGTACTCATTTGCCGTATCGGTGAAATCTGCTTTAGCCATTCTAACGATAATAACCGCTCTAACCGCGAGATCATCTGGCTAACACGCTTTACAAAAACAGGATCATACGCCCGACTACGAAAATTCTGCGGTCTGGTTAGCTGGTTATACTGTTCTTGTAATTGCTGTAACTTGCTCAATATGCGCTCTAACATCCAGCGTAGAAAACGGTTCTCCGCGGTATCATAAGAGATATGCTTGATCGTATCTAGTAAATGAGTCGGCTGGTAGCGTTCTGCTCCTATCGGTAACCATCCATGCACAGAGTCCTGTTCTAAATACTGCGGATGTCTGGCAAGATACGCATTGTTGCGATTACTTCCCCGCTTGACCCGTGAGGCAGGCTTACGTTCTAGGGATTTGTCCAGCTTATGATGAGGTTGCCGATTAATCCGTTCCATCGCAATCTCCATCTGTTGAAAAAGATGCGTAATCAATGCAAAAAATTCACTCAAACTCTGGTGCTGTGTATCTCGAATACGAACCGACTGATATGTCCGCTTGAGAAAATCAAACGATAAATTGTACACCTGCTCATTCACTTCACGTAGCAACTGGATATAATCTTGCTTGTAATCCAGCTTAGACGGGAAAATTTCCAGTTCGATCGTTATCAACCGCTGTCCTCCGCTATGCAATTCCAACTCTGTAAAGCCGACTTCATTTTTAAAATTCAAAATGCCAGATAAGACCTGCTCACCCTTAGGCGTAACCGCTTCACGAATCGCTAGATTATCATGATGAAATTGAACAGGCAACTGCATATCATCATACTTAATCAGCACAAATTCGTAGTTCTGTTGCTCGTAAAAACAAGGAAAAGACGGTGTAGTCCCGTCCCATCGAATTAATTGATTTGCAGTTGGTGAAAATACAGAGATATCGTCGATCGTCACCTCAGGCGCAAGTGAACGACAGATTAGATGGGCATTCACCCATTCGCCCTGATCGCGATGCAACTGCAATGTCTCCACTACCGGATGATACGGTTTGCCTTTGATATAGATCGTCCCGATACTACACTTCACTTCTAACAGCTCGGTACTCTGATTAAGAAATCCAGTAGGATGTGAATCCATCTTCATCTAACCTCACAATCATATCCGCCAGCTTATGTGCTGTCTGCGGATAGGTCGCCTGTGGCGGTGTATTTCCGCGATCCCATTGTGCCCAGAAGACATCATCATCTTCCATCGGTGACGGAATACGGACACTATCTTGTAAGCACAGACGTAACAGCTTCACCAATACACGCCGTACTCCAGACTGACTTCCTTGGATACGTGGCAAAATCTTCTGCATCATCTGTAGATCAAACGCTTCTGCTTCACTCATCAATCCAAAACGTTCATTATAGATCACATAAAAGCATACGGCATCTCGTATCCGAAACCCTACATGCGCATGAATATCTTCCAGTATCTCGTTCACGGTTACCAATCGCTCGGTAGTACGGGTGATCAAGTCTGCATAATGGTCATAAGCATCGATCAACTGCAAATAATCTGCGCGTAAAAAAGACTGCTCCACCGGTACAGCTTCGACCACCTGTTGGCTCTCCTCACGCAACTTCGGTAACTGCATCAGATCAATAGAGTTGAATTCAAGCGTATTCGCCCGATCGAGCACCTTTTTGCTAAAGGGATAGGTTGTCTCATCCATATTAACGGTTCCGATCAGATATACATTTTCCGGTATACCCAGATTCCCATATCGCTCTAGATCGCTTTCCAATTCTAACGTAGCTGCTGGGATCACCGGATCCGTGACAATATGTCTGCCCTGCCACGATTGAGTCTCCAATAGACTCAAAATATCGCTAAAATAATGTTCGACTCGTGCCAGATTCATTTCATCCAGACAGATAAAATAAGGCTTGTTCCGATTCTCTGGTTGAGATGCTTCAGCAATCACCGATGTGAGTGGGCCAGGCTTGAAGGTGCCAGACAAATCTTTGTACCCGATCAGATCTGTCGGATCACTCCAATCTGGACGTACAGGAATCAACCGAAATTGCCCGTTCAACGCAGTCGCCCCAACCGCTTCAGCGAACAAACGGATCAACCGCGTCTTCCCTGTGCCGGAGATGCCTGCGAGAATAACAAACGGGCGTGTTTTGAGCGAGAGGTAGAAGTTGTCGATTAAGTGGGCTGGGAAGTAGAATCCACGTTGGGTGATGTAGTCGCGGATATGATCCAATACTTCTTTGATCTCAGCATCATGGATAAGTACAATAGATTCTTCTTCGACTTCGTCCACTTCTTCCTCTTCTTCATCATTCAACTGACTTGCCCACTCTGTATTCGGTGTTGCATCTATACTTTGCACATAAGACAGATAAGTCTCTACTGCGTCCCATAGATCGTCTACCAATTGCTCATTATTAGGCATATCATTCAAATCATAACGAGTATAAGCAATCGTAGATGCCTGATAATCTTTGGCATACGTACTTTCACCCAAATCAATATTTCCTTCTAAATTCAATCGCGTTGGCGGTAACATAGCTCTGATTTCTTGTGCTTTTTGTTCAAATTGTTCATAGGCTTTTTTAGTCCCTAGACGGTTCTTCATATCGGTCACACCGTATTGCAATACAAGGTACACAGACTGCAAATCTTCTGCAAACAAATAAGCTACATATAATCCACGTTGGGTAGTATCAGTAATTTGACGGTGCATGATCGCAATCCATGGAATATACGCCCAATTTCCTTGCCCGAGCGAACCTTGTACGCGAAAATAAGTATGAATAAATTGCAGTGAACGGATATGTTCAGGAATTACATTTCGCATATATTGAGCTAAAGGATTACGCTTAAATGGTTCTCTACGCGCTTCTGGATAGTCCATCATAATCCGCATCAAATCATCTCGAATCGAGAAATCCGAAGGCGGTTGTGCATAGTATAATTCCAGTTCATCTATTGTAAATTGGTATAATTCATCTAAAACAGACTGATCCCATTGGTCGTACAGGTCTTTTTTAAAGCCAATTGTATATTGCTCACTAGGCACATGTAAGATGGAAGATAATGCTTTGATTGGCGTGTTCATCACATATTGAATCCGACTTAATTGCACATCTGCCCATCGCGTTGCTTTCACTTGAGAAGGTGGTTCATCTACACGCAGACTTTGTGCTTCTCGTTGTTGTAAGTAGGATAAGAAACGTTCCCTTACTTTAAGCATAGATACTTCATGAAGATTAGACTCTTTCATCTCGTCCAATAGAGATAACATGAGTATCATTTTATATGATTTTTGTTTGTGATTATAAATGGATTGTAATTCTAAAGGCAATGTCATAAGTATTCTCCCGTAAACGAATTAGATATTTTAATTATACTAAAGAAAGATAAATTCTCTAAATATTATGTATACATGCAATATGATAAGTTACTAATTCTTCTATATAAACAGATGTATAATATATAAACATGATTTAGGTATTAAAATGTTGACGATAGCTTATTTTTAAATTCACATAATCAATCCATATCACCTATGATCTAAATTAATTACATGATAAAATAACACTATAATACATTTTAGAAAGGAGAATTAAATATGGCAGTTAGTTTGAGACAAAGACCTGTACTTACAGGCGAAGAAGCCAAACGTTTTATAGAGAAAAATCAAAAAAATGAAGAACTTATGAAAAAACATGCCGAAAAGAAAATGAAGGAGTATCATGAACGATTATCCCATTCCTAATATTGAGAGTTTGCAATTAGACCATAAAATTATATCCATAGAGTATTTACCTCATGTAAAAAATTTCTCTTGTGGTAATCATTCTATGGATTTTTTTCTGCAAGTCGAAGCTTATCCTTCTCACATTATTCGTGAGTCTAGTACAACATTAGTTTTCTACCAGAATCAAATTGTTGGTTATTACACTCTTCAACATACCCTTCTATCCTCTTTGATTGATGATCCTGCTATTTCAAAAGAACAACATGTACTTGATATTGCTAGATTAGCTGTCAGTGATCATTTTCAAAATAAAGGAATAGGCGTAGAAATAGTTAATCACATTTTACATATGGCAATACAATTGAATGAACGTTACATTGTTCTAGATGCGTTGAAAGAAAAATGGACATGGTATCGAGATAAATTCAATTTTGAAAGTTTATTTGAAGTCGATCTTCTTCAAGATAGTCCATTTGTAACTATGTTTATGGATTTATATGATGAGGATTTAATCAAGAAATACTATGATGAATAAGTATTATAATTACAAAAAGATCATTAATTTTAGACAAGTTATTTTTGTGATACATGTTTTAGATTTCACTTGTTAAATATAGAATCTTATTTTTAAAATAATAAATAAAAAGAAAGTGATCCCTTTATAGAGATCACTTTCTTTTTGGATTTATTTCAACTCTATGCGATTCTCTCTACGACTCACCATATAAACCGCAAACAACCCCATCATTGGCGCTAATGTACCTACATTTATCGTCCAATCGCGATACATAATTTGCTGTGCGATACTCGCTGTAAAGATAACTACACAAAAGATCACCGACAAGAACATAAGTGTGTGCAGGGTGCTTGGAACGTTTATAGATCATACGAATAATTCCCCATATAGCTAATCCGTACACCATCACATTAAAGAGTATGACTAATACCAAACCAGATACATCTGACATCCTATAACCTCCTTACTGCATGTTCTATGTATTTCTATTGGGATATACACTTATCTTTTTACTTATTTTACTATAAAATGAAATAAAGTATAAAAGCAACCATATAAGGAGGGTCATTATGGCTTGGGGAGCAATTTTGCCGTTTGTGTTATTTGTGGTGATGCTAGGATTATTCGGGCTGTTTGTGTATGGATTTGTTGTCTTTATTTCTTATCTGAAACGAAAACAATAACAATAACTTTATGCCTACCTGTCTATGTCACTTACCTACTCTATAACTACAACTACATGCTACCTTAAAAAAGCTTACTTCTTGCTCTTTGACCAGAGAAACGAAGCAGGCTTTTTGTTAATCCCTTTTGACTCTTTTAAGCGTAAAATAACTAAAACACATATATCCAATGCTCATATCTATAGAAAAACAAGAAAATTTATCAAAAAGCACCGTTCTTTATTTTTGAATCGGTATACCTATATTTCAAATTTTCGACACTTTTAACAGACTATAATTGGTTGATTTCACTTAAACAGCACTTTCATCCAGTACCTACAACATGATAAAATAGATAGAACGACATCAAGCAAATCGTTCGCCATTATATAGAAGAAACCCAATAGCGTGACCCTCAATTTGTTGTATTCATTGCATGCTTGTACTATACTTTAACTCCCCAGCTATCGCACTTTTTCCATTCTGTTGACGTACTATGGTGAGGACCTTCTGGATCATAGCAAGATTTGATATAGATGTTAGGATATACAGCTTCATAACTTATTGTTAAGTAACTTATTAATTGATATTAAGGTGAGATGATAAATGACAATTGAATTACTAGATCGTTTACGCAAAGATACTGCTGTATACCATGAACAGATTGAAGGAAACTTTTATGCTAAAGGTATTATGGCGAAAACGCTCACTTTGGATGAATACCGTACGTATCTTGCCAAGTTCTATGGCTTTTTACAACCATTAGAACAACAAGCTGTAGAGCATATGAATACGCTAGAATCTGATTCTGGATTTGATATGAATGTACGTGCTAAATCGCCGTTGTTGGAACAAGATTTGATTCACTTAGGTATGACAACAGAAGAGATTCAACAATTGCCATTATGTACAGACTTGCCGGATATTTCGACACCTGCACGTATGTATGGAGCTTTCTATGTTATCGAAGGGTCTACTCTGGGTGGACAAATTATTACCAAGCAATTAATGAAATTTTTGCCGGTTGATCCTGACGGGGGTCTGCATTACTTTAACGCTTATGGTGCAGAGACTCGTGAACAATGGTCGGCTTTCCGCGATCTATTGCTACAAGCTGGTGTAACAGAAGAAAATAAAGAACAAATCATATATACCGCCAAAGAAACATTCAGATTACTTGATCTATGGTTAAGTACCGATCCGAACTAGCACAGTAATGACATCATGATATACAGGAGGCTAACCAACTAATGTCAGTTTCAAAAAACAATGAATATGATTTGCTCAATCGTACGCTTTTAACAGAAGGTAAATTTACCACTCAGGAACCGATCGATCTGACCAATTGTGATAAAGAACCGATTCATATTCCCGGGCAAATTCAACCTCATGGCGTATTGTTAGCCATAACCAAAGATAATGAGCATACGATTGTACAAGCTAGTCGTAATACGATGACTTTATTTGGTATTGAAGCCGAAGAATTGCTAGGTCAGCCACTAGCTTCACTGATCGGTGAAGAACAACTTCTCTCCTTACTTCAATATGATCTTAGTACAGAATCTACTTCTGATCTCCAATATACGCGTTTAATGATTACTCTACAGGATACAAGCACTGAATTTTTTGTGATTTTGCATGAAAGTGAAGGACTGATTATTTTAGAGTTCGAACTGGATGCGATTGATGAATCTACTGTTGTGAATGATTTTGAATGGATTCGTGCCTTTTTCGGACGGGTGAAACAGACCAAAAACCGATTTGAAGCGAGTCAGGTGGCAGCAGAACAGATCAAAGAAATGCTCGGTTATGATCGTGTGATGATCTATGAATTCGATGAGAACTGGAATGGCAAAGTTATTGCTGAAGCGAAAGAAACAGCGCTTGAACCTTTTCTAGGGCATAACTATCCTGCTTCTGATATTCCAAAACAAGCTCGTGAATTGTATCTGCGTAACTGGTTACGTACGATTGTCGATGTCCATTATACACCGGTAGAGATTATTCCAACTGTACAACCGGTAACAGGCAAGCCACTTAATCTAAGTCTATCGATTCTACGCAGTGTATCGCCTCTTCATATTGAATATTTGCATAATATGGGTGTCGGCGCTACTGTTACGATTTCACTGATTCATGATAATCAGCTATGGGGACTGATTACGTGTCATCATTATTCACCTAAATATATTCCGCATCGTGTGCGTAATTTGTGTAATTTCCTAGGTTCGTTCTTCTCTAGTGAATTGTACCAACGTCAGCAGATCGATGATTATGAATCTGAACTAGCTATGCGTCGTCAGGCTTCACGAATAGCGGATGTTTTTATCGGAAATACAAGCTTTGTGCGCGTTATTGAACAACTGCAAGAAGAAGAAACAACGTTGCTTAGTCTTATGAGTGCTTCGGGAGCGGCTATTAGTTATCAGGATAAATTATTGCTATACGGACAGACACCAACAGCTGGACAAATTCGTGAATTAGCCGGTTGGTTAGGTAGCAAAGCCAAAAATCATGTCTATGCAAATTCTCGTCTAAGTCTGGATTATGAGCCTGCCAAAGCTTACAAAGAAAAAGCATCTGGAGCGCTCTATCTTGCTCTTTCTCCAGGGCAACAGAATTATATTATCTGGTTCCGTCCTGAAGTGCTTCAGATAGTAGATTGGGCAGGAGATCCGGTCAAAGCTGTTATTCAAGATAATGATGGTATGCGCCTTTCTCCGCGTAAATCATTTGAGAAATGGAGACAGGTTGTTCAATCTACTTCATTTTCTTGGAAAGCCAAAGAAATTAATATCTTGCCTGAACTCAAAAACGATTGTGCATCGGCAAACCGAAAATCAATTGCAACAAGTAGAAGAATTAGCGCTACAAAATGCTCGTATTTTACGGCAAAACGAACAGCGTTATTTGCAATTGATGGAATTGTCTCCTGTCGCTTTTATGACGATTACAAACGGGCAAATTATTTATTCTAACAGTGAAGCAGCCGAATTGTTTGGCGCCAAAACTACACAGGCGTTAATCGGCAAAGAGTTTGCACAGTATATCGGTAAGCAGTCTCAAGACGATATGCAAAAAAGTCTGGATGAATTGCAGGAAAATGTTGTTCAATTGATCTCGACCAACGGATTCTTTATCGATGTCGATCAGAATATGATGCAATTGGAAGTGACATTAACTTCGATTACGTATGGTGGCAAGCCATCCGTTATGATGATTGCTCGTCTAGTGGCTTCTAATATCGAGCAGGCTGAAGCATATTCTACCATGTCTGATCAATTGCACAGCTATCTAGCTACTGATCCATTAACAGATATTCCGAACCGACCTGCTTTTGAAAAATCGCTAGAGTTGAACTGGGATACTGCGCTTGCAGAGCAACAATATCTGACTGTATTTTTAATCGATCTGGATGGTCTACGAGCTTATAATGCAATTCATGGTCTCAATGGGGGCGATCTGTGTCTACAATGGGTAGCCGATGTATTAGCTATGATAGGTAGTATCCATGATGCTACCATTGCTCGCTTTAGTGGTGGTGCTTTTACAATGATGTTATTAGGATCAGATCAGGCACACGCCAAAAGTCTTGCACAAGAAATCAGCCAGAGTGTGCTCGCTCTACAAATTCCAAGAGACACTTCGAATTCCGGTGAATTTATGACTGTTACAATCGGTGGTGTATCTGTTATTCCTACTTCTTCTATGCGTCCTTCTGACATGATCGATCAGGCTGAACGATCGTTGATGAGAGCCAAAAATAAAGGGAAAAATCAAATTTTCTGCTGTGATGGTGAATAATCATCTAGCTTAATTACAAAACCCCCTTTCGATCTATCCTTGATTCAGTAGGATAGATCATAAAGGGGTTTTTGATATGCAAATTATACTGTTATCACAAAGAATGTTGCTTTTGATGAATCGAATATTTACTATCATCTTGCTCGATCTTACGATATCTTTTTTCATTTTCTGTCCATGAATAGATACCTGCTATAACTCCCAGAGTAACCACAATAATAAGGCTTGCGATTAGTGTCGTAGGGGTCAATAGCAGTAACCATTCGCTCCATACTAATCCATAGCTAAATAGTTGAAATAAGATCACCATGCCTATTAATAAAAGTGCCGCCTTCACACTTTGCCAGATCATATGAAAAGCAAATCCTCGCTGACGAGCTATATTCCACTTCTGATAAAACTTTTTCTCATATCGCTTGTAAGCTACTTCTCTATATATCCCTAGTGCTATCAAGCATAGCAACCCTATATAGTACCAGATAGGATAATAGATATTGGTGAACAAAGGTACTAATAATAACACCAGACTCGTCATCATCGTTCCTATCAATTGTATCTTTCGTTCCCGGTTCATATGTAGGCTCCTTTCTGCTGTATCTTACTTCTGTACGTGCTCTACTCTATTCTATCATTGCTAGTTTGGTGATATCCAATCTATATGTTATTAACGACTTATTGATTATGTTCGCAGTATCATATCGTACATTTCATTGCTTGTATCCTTTGTTTGCAGACGTTATTATACAAAGTGGAAAAGCGTTTCGTCTGTTGAGAAACAGTGTATTAATACAGATTGAAAGGCTTGATCCAAACCATATACATAGACAAGATTAGGGGGCTATCTCGAAGTGGCTGAACAACCAGAAAAAGAAAGTTTGATGTCTTTAGTGAAAAAAGGAAATACCTCTTCGGCTGTAGCGATGATCGGTAATGCTGTACTGGCGATTTGTAAAGGCGGTGCCTTTTTGGTTAGTGGAAGTGGAGCAATGTTCGCTTCTGCGATGCACTCACTTGCCGATGCGGTCAATCAAGGATTCGTATTTGTAGGTAGCGTATTGTCTGAGAAAAAGCCTACACCTCGCTTCCCTACAGGCTTCGGACGGGTGATTAATATCTTCTGTATGATAGCCGTTATTGTAGTTACGATTATGGCATATGAGACGATTCACGAGGGAATTCACTTGTTGCAACATCCAGTCGCTCATACTGGTGGCGTATGGATCAATATTGCGGTATTGGTACTTAATATTTTGATCGATGGAGCGATTCTCATCAAAGCGATGAAAGAAATTTTGAAAGAAGCTCGCGCACCACAAGCGAAAGGCTTTGCACTGATGCCAGCGGCTTTCAAAAATGTAGGACGTGCGGCTCCACCTACACGCCTTGTCTTTTATGAAGATATTGTAGCAGTACTTGGTGCTCTGTTTGCTCTAATTTCTGTTGTTGTTATCGCTCTAACTAACTTTGCACTTCTTGATGGTATGGTAACTACATTGATCGGTCTATTGATGATCGCAGTTGCTTTCCGCGTCGGATACGACAATATGATCGGGCTAATTGGAGTTGCAGCGCCCAAAGATATCGAAGACAAAGTATCACAGATGATTCTTGCTGATGAACAAGTCGCTGATATTCAGATGATGCGTATTATTCAAGAAGGACGCTATTATCATGTAGAAGGTCTGATTGAACTGCACAAAGGACTTACACTTGCTGATGCTGATGATATTAAGTTCCGTGTTCAACAGCAGTTGATGACTAATCCCGATATTGCTGATGCTTCGATCTCTATCATAGAAGATGATGGTATTCATAGCTGGGGTAACAAGCAAGCCGATGTATTAAAATAAAAAGGTAAGATAGAACCTCTAGTGAACTGTTGAGTGAACAGCGAACTAGAGGTTTTTGGCTTGTTCTGAAAAATGCTTTTCAATTAATGAAATAAACATCGTAGCGGCGGCGCTCATATAGCGATCTGTCCGATATAGCAGTTCGATACTTCGTACAGGCGTATGATTTACGATCGGAATTGCGGTCAGTTCATCATCTGACAGAGCCGTAAGTAACGCATGAGGATGAATACTGAATCCGATGCCTGCTTTGACCAGTTGTAGCTGAGACGCGGCTGATCCGTTATCCATCATCGTCTGTACTTTCCACCCTTTCGACTGAAAACAATCGTCAAGTAATTTGCGACCGACAAAACCTACAGGATACAAAATTAAAGGTAACTGCAACAGTTCTTCTAATTCAATCTCTACACGTTGAGCCAGTGCATGATTCGCAGGCACAAACAAACTATAACTTTCAGTACCTAAAGGAATCTGTACTAACCTTTGATCCGGTAAAGCAGCCAATCCGATCCCAATATCCACTTTATCTTCAAATACCATATCTTGAATTTCAATTGTAGGTATAATCTCTAAGCGCACATTAGGAAATAATTGATGAAATGCGATCCAGATCGATCCCATTCGATAATCCAGATCAGACGGCAATACAGCGATTCGTAATGTGCCACGTTGATTAATCTGTAATTCAGCAATCGACATTTTCGCATTTTGTAGATCACGTAACATCTGTGTGCTGTATTGTTGAAGTAATTTGCCTGCTTCTGTAATTCTTATTTTTTTGCCAATCCGATCAAATAAAGGCGTATTCAATTCGTCTTCTAACACTTTGATCTGTTGACTTAATGTCGGTTGAGAAATACCTAGTCGATCAGCAGCTTTGGTAAAATGTAATTCTTCACATACGGTTATAAAATATTGCAGTTGGCGTAATTCCATCGTCAACCTCCTGAATGGTTCTAATTAAATCATAGCCTTGTACTATCATAATAATAGAAACAATAGTATGGCACAATCGTTATTCTTTTCTTATACTATACCTAATTGATCATATTTAATATAGATAAGGAGCTTTCCAATGCGTATACGATATTTAACGATTCTTTTATTATTAGCGGCTCTTAATTTGCGCCCTGCAATTACATCGATCTCTCCTTTACTGGAAAATATACGAGCTGATCTTCATATTCAAGGTGTAACTGCCAGTCTTTTAGTGACTTTGCCTGTTTTATGTATGGGATTATTCGCTCCACTCGCTCTATCATGGAGCAAGCGATGGGGATTAGAAAAAGTGATTACTTTTTCCTTATTATTGATAGGACTTGCTACTCTGTTACGTCTGATGGCTGATTCGACTGTGATCTTAATGAGTAGTGCTTTACTCGCAGGGATTGGGATCGGATTAATCGGGCCTTTACTATCTGGATTTATTAAGCAATATTTCCCTAATCCAGCGGCTATGGTCAGTGTTTATTCGGTATCGCTTGTTATCGGAGCAGCATTAGCAGCAGGTCTAGCAGTGCCTTTACAACAAGTATTAAGCGGTTCCTGGCAATACTCTTTATCGTTCTGGGCGATCTTAGCGATTGTTGCAGGATTGAGCTGGTTGCGATTAGCTCGTGCTCCTCAATCTAAAACAACTACAGCTTCGGTGTCTTTACCTTTACGTCAGAAAAAAGCTTGGCTATTAACGATTTTCTTCGGCTTAATGGCAGCGATATTCTATTCATTGACCACATGGTTATCTCCTATGATGGCACATGCAGGATACAGTAAAATTCAAGCCGGTTATATGATGACTTTATTTACAATTATTCAGATTCCGATCAGTTTTTTAATTCCAATTGGAGTGAGTACATTCGGCAAACGTGCGTGGTGGTTAGTCGGATGTAGTGTTATGGAAATCATCGGACTATTGGCATTACACTTGCCTGTATCCCCCTGGTTAGCGATAGCGATTCTTGGTATTGGTGCAGGTGGATTATTCCCATTAGCTCTTATGCTACCAATTCAAGAAGCTCATAATGCAGGTGAAGCGAATGCGTGGTCTGCGATGACACAAAGCGGTGGTTATACGTTGGGCGCAATAGGCCCATTGATTGTAGGGTTATTATTTGATCATTCTGGAAGCTTTGTCACTGCACAATGGGGTCTGGGTGTAATGATTGTACTGATGATTATTGTGCAATGTTGTATCGGTAACGGAGCCAAAGATGTGATGAAGCACAAGCCTGTAGTTGCAACTGCCAACAAAAGTGCTTGATAGTGCTTGATTCATAGTAAATGCTATTCTCTTCAGACAAATTTTTTATATCGCATAATTTCGGATAGATATTTCCAATCAAGATGCAGTATCCTATTCAGTTAGATTTTAGGTGATTTTAAGCTATACGATATATCTTGTTCATGGTCGGCTAATATACTGAATATATTATTTAGTCAGTCCTATAGTCACAACTGTGAATGGAGGTTCTACCTATGTTACCTATATTATGGATGATCTTGAGTCTACTATTTGTTATCACAGCAATTTATTTTACAAAGCAACAGGTATTGCAAGGGCGGTATGCTGTCTTATGGCTATCCACCAGTAGTTTTATATTAGGTATAGCGTTGCTGAACTTATATCAGACCCCTATTCACTTGTTATAACATCATTGTCTGGCATTATTATTTGTATAGTAAAAAGGCTTCCTTATCATCATTGCTGATGGTAGGAAGCCTTTTTTTGTTCGCTATTTTGATATTCTTACAAACAATCACTTTTATCCTCTGTAGAAACTACCTACGATTTTCAAATGCTTGGAACGCATAATTCGAAAAGGATAAATATAACCATGATTGCCAAGTTTCAACGGACGCGGCCATACATTGATTCCAGATGTAAATAAATACGCTTGATAAATAAATTTCGAACAGTAACTCCGTTCAACCTGATCCAAATTCGTATTCAGACGATACGCTTGAACTTGTTGATAATGCTCTTGTGCCCATAATGCTGCGGCTTGTCCGGCTTGTGGAGATTGTGGACGAAATACGATAAATCGATCTTGATCATAAAATCGCTTGATATACCATTCGACTGAATCTGAAAATACAGGGCCATACGGGTGCACATGATATACTTTGCCGTCTTCCCCTAATATGCCCATATGCCCTGCATAGTACGTAGATTCTGAACTAGGTGTATACAGAATATCGCCTGCTTGCAAAGGCAATTGCCGAATTTGAGAGACTGGAAGATCGGCTTGCTGTTGACGGGTAGCTGTCCATTTGCGCGGTTGTTCTACTACTACACGATGTATCGCTCCTACAACAGCAAGATAGATTTCTGCCCAATTTATTTTTTGGAACCATGATTGGGAGACTGTATTTATTTTATTAAGCTGTAATTTGGCATGTAGATTAATCAAGAGATTCCCACCTTTATTTCAAAGTTACAATGATGACTATCTATCCTATATACGTATCATGTAGCATTTGGTATCACTTCATTCTATTATGCAAATAATTAAATCTACTATATGCTTGAAACAACACCAAAGTACAATTTGAACAGCAAAGGATGTTGATGATGAACATTATTGATTTGCATTGTGATGTTTTGTATAAATTTGGGGAAGCCAAAGGAAAATTAAATTTTGCGGATTCGCCTGAACTGGATACTAATCTTGAGCGTCTAATTGAAGGGCAAGTCAAAGTACAAGGATTCGCTGTCTTTGTAGACCCTGCACTCAAAGACCCTGAGAAATTCCAATCGTGTCTCGATCAGATTCATTATTTTTATACCGAAGTGTTGGAAAAAAATCCACAGATGGTGCATATTACGCAGTGGTCGCAGATAGAGCAATTGCAAGATGATCAGATTGGTGCTTTTCTAACTTTAGAAGGAGTCGATCCGATCGGAAATGATCTGCACAAAATGAATCTGTTGTATCGATTGGGTGTTCTTTCGGTAGGATTAACGTGGAATTATGCTAATCTGGCGGCAGACGGTGCATTGGAGAAGCGGGGAGCGGGATTGACTGCATTTGGTAGAGAATTGATTCTGTTGAACAATAAATATAAAATTTTATCCGATGTCAGTCATTTGTGTGAATGTGCTTTCTGGGATGTGATTGAGATTGCCGATTATCCGATAGCCAGTCATTCCAATGCCAGTCAGATGTTTGAGAATCCTCGTAATCTGAAAAACGATCAAGCCAGTGCCTTATTTGCCAAACAGGCTATGATTCATGTCGTCTATTGTCCATATTTTATAAGTGAGCAGGAGATTGTAACGATCCCTGAACTGATCCACCATATCGATCATTTCTGTTCATTAGGTGGAGAAAAGCTAATCGGACTCGGATCAGACTTTGATGGGATTATGTATCATATTCAAGGCTTAGAACATGCCGGACAAAGTCAGAATCTGATTAATGAGCTGTTGAAGCATTATAGCGAAGAGCAAGTACGAGGATTCGCTTATCAAAATTTTATGAATTATGTACTGCGATAAACAAAAAATTATTATATTCTAAAAAAACCTATCTGAATATACCCTTTAATAAAGTATAGTCAGATAGGTTTTATATTTTAATTAATCTTCAAACGAATACTTGAGTCCCCATTGTCCGCGGACTTGATCGAGTAGACGCATAATATCTAGAGATTCTTCCAGTGAGATAACTTCACTTTCCAGTTCTCCTGCTTGGATCAAACGACCGACTTCTTCGGCTTCAAAAGCATATCCTTCACTTGGACGATCATCTTCGAATTTCTCGACTTCTTCATTGTTAACATATAAAGAAGCTTCGCGGCTGAACAGAAATTGTGGAATACGAATATAACCTTCTGTTCCATGAATATACGCTTCATTCGGTAAGTCTACACGAATCGCACCATTCAATGTTGCTGAACGTCCACCTTCATAAGCAAGCAAGATCGAGAACTGCTCATCGACTCCTGTCTCGCCAATACTTGCAGTACTGTATACTTTCTCAGGCTTCGCTCCAAAGATCATCGAAGCAAACGATACCGGATAGATACCTGCATCTAGCAATGCACCGCCGCCCAATTCTGGATTCAACAGACGGTGTTCCGGGTCCCAACCCATACGGAAACCAAATTCAGCTTTGACCAGACGTACTTCGCCGATCTTGCCATCTCTGATCCATTCACGTACACGACGAATCGGTGGTAAAAAGCGTGTCCACATCGCTTCCATTAAGAACAATTTTTTCTCGCGCGCTACAGCGATCATTTCTTCTAATTCAGCCGCATTCATCGTAAATGGTTTTTCGCACAATACATGCTTGCCTGCATTCAAAGCATCGATAACATTAATCTTATGTAAAGGATGCGGAGTACCTACATAGATCACATCTACGTCAGGATCTTGCAACAATTTGTCATAGCTATCATAAGCTTTGGGAATATTATATTTACCTGCAAATTCATCAGCACTTTCCTGATTACGTGAACCCACAGCATAAGCGATACCGTTAGATGTGTGTCCTAGATCAGCGACAAATTTGTTAGAAATCATTCCTGTACCGATAATTCCCCATTTCAACTTACCTTCGTTCGATGTAGACATATAACTATTCCTCCTATCAGTTGATGTTGCCTTTTGCAGTATTTCGTTATTCTAATACTTCCCCAATAATAGGTTATATTAAGCGTACAAGTTCAGATTTGCGAAGTATAGCAGTATTCTGACCTTTTATAACAGATATTTGTTGTAACATGAATTACTCGCTTAATAGAACAGTCGAAAATGGATATAGATGGATATTACAAAGAAAAAGGTGAAAAAACAGAACTATTCTGCTTTTTCACCTGTGAAGATATCGTCTATTGACTTGATTGATTGTGATCAAGATAGATGGTTATTCAGATATCAGATGCTATTGATTTTGCGTTTTATGATTGTTGAACTTTTTCCCGATCTTTGCCTTTGTCAGATTCACCTGCATTTTTGTTAGCGGCATCTCGATCTTCTTGCATCTCAGCAACCGTTTTGACTTTTAGACGAGCAGCTCCTGCATACTCACGAGTCGGAATCAGTTGATCTGAAGCCAGTCTTTCTTTGGCAGCAACAATTGCATCTGTGTATTGAGGTAACCATGCTTCTCCAGCTACCAGCATTTCATCGACCATTTGCCAGATTTCTTTGGGATTGCAGACAGCGCCTACTAACGGGTCCATCATAAAAGCTTGACGTAGAAGCAAATCATCTCCTGTAATTGCCGCTTCAACAGCTAGACGTTGTACTGAAATACTGACGTTACAGACAGCCGCAGGACCCAGAGGTAGATTGCCTACATGTGGCATAGAAATCCCATTTCGATCGACATAACCCGGAGCTTCGATAATCGCATCATCCGGTAGATTAGCAATCACACCGTTATTGATCACATTAAAATGCCCGCGATAGACACGTCCTGTCTCCAAACCTTCAATAATATACGAACCATGCTCTTCGCCACGCTTTTCCGGTGCAAACTTCATTGGTTCGTCTTTCATCCAGTTAGGGAAATCAGTCTCAAACCAATTACGTCCTTCAGTACATACACGCAAATACCCACCTGTCTCTCCATTGATCCAGTTGTTGAGATCGATCCATTCACCGATTTCTTGAGGACGCTTGCGATACCAGGGTACATATTCACTTAAATGCCCGTTCGACTCTGTACTGTAATAACCGAAGCGACGCATCATATCGATGCGTACTTTCTCAGTACGGCTATATTCTTCATGATTTTCAAATGCTTCTAAAAGCCCTGCGGTTAAATCTTTCCCTTGATGAGACGCTTGAATATACCATGTCTGATGATTGATACCTGCACAGACGATATCTACATCTTTCTTCTCCAGACCATAGACTTCAGCGATCTGGTGATGTCCATGCTGTACTCCATGACATAGACCGACAGTATGGACTCCACCATAGGCGTTGCACGCCCATGTCATCATTGCCATCGGATTCGAATAATTAAGTAATAGTACATCTGGCTTCGAAACTTCGCGGATATCTTTACAAATATTCAGCATTTCAGCTATGCCACGCTGTCCGTACATAATTCCACCTGCACACAATGTATCGCCGACACATTGATCGACTCCATATTTGAGTGGAATATCAACATCGGTTGCAAAAGCTTCCAGTCCACCTACACGAATTGTACACAATACATACTTGGCATCTTGCAGGGCAGCACGTCGATCTGTTGTCGCTTGAATCTGAATCGATAACCCATTTTCAGTAATATCGCGCTGACATAACTGAGTCACCATATCGAGATTGTGTTGACTGATATCGGTAAAAGCAATCTCAATATTATGGAACTCCGGTACTGTTAACAAATCGCGTAACAACCCGCGCGTAAATCCTATACTTCCTGCTCCTACAAAAGCTACTTTAAAAGACATATACATATCCTCCATTCTAAAATACGCTCTACTAGCGCTTACCCACCTAAAGGATTGATTATGCTTTTATTGTAGCGTGATTGTACAAGGAAGCGTTACCAAGATCATGACTACTTTATCGATTTGTTGTCTAATATCCTAACTTAAGCACTTGAGACTTCAAGTGCGACTGCATGTCAATCAAAAGTGATTTTTGCTAAGCAAAATATCTTACTATAAGCACTTGAGACTTTAAGTGTAGCTATTCTTCAACATATTGCCGATCATAACGAACCACATTCCCACGGTATTCCGCAGGAGTCTGTCCGGTATGCTTTTTGAAAAGCAAATGAAAATATTGTCTGCTACTCACACCGATATAATCAGCAATTTCTTGAATCGGAATATCGGTCTGCCCTAAAAGCATTCCTGCCTTTTCCATTCGTAAACGGGTTAAGTAATCGGTAGGTGTAGTATTCATATGCTTTTTGAAAATACGATGAAGATAACCGGGATGAACATTCACCGCAGAAGCAATATGTTCAACACGAATCGGACGATCATAATTTTGATGAATATATTGAATACTACGCTTCACATACCATTCTGTCTGCGATGTACTATTGATCTGTGTCTCCTGCCACAAGCGGGCTATACGAACCAATAACTGAATAAATAATAAATCCGCCATCGTACCGGAGCGATGTTGTTGATCCAGCTCCAATACCAATGACTTCAGTACATAATAGACTTCTTCTGGATCAGACAGCACAAAGTAATGCTGAGGTTGAGATAACAATTCAGCGAGTGCTACTTCTTCGCCAGCCATCTGAAATAGAGAAGGAAGAGGCAATGATGATGAAGCAAAGCCAAATTCTACATTAAGCATCCGACAAGGCGATTCTCCTTCAACGATCAAACGGTGAGGAACATTCGCATCGATGACAATAAACTGACCTTTTTTCAATTGCACTTGAACCGTAATCGCAGATACTGGAGATTGGCTTGTATCTGACTGTACTTGCAATTCGATCAAGCAATGTCCAGAGATCATATACATAATTTCAGTCGATGGATGTTGATGATACGCCATACTGTAGTTATGCCATTGCTTATAATAATAAGCATAAAATTCAGGACGATACGGTTCTTCCATCATGCGTTGACCGAATAGACTTCCTGTCCCCTGTGTATACGAATCTGCATCACGATAAGACTGAATCGGCTGAGTTAACGGATTGGCAAAAGGTCGCTCTGACTTGTGCTCCATCGGTGGCATTGTTGTTCTTCCCTCCTCACTTGAGCAAATATCTTAACGGAATTCTGGTGGTGTACGGCGTGCTACTCCGGTACGGATAGCGGCTTCTACCACTCCACGACGAACATACTCGACTACTTTTTCATTAAATACCCCTGGAATAATATATAGTTCATTCAATTCATCTTCTTTTACAACAGAAGCGATCGCTTTCGCTGCCGCTACTTTCATTTCTTCGTTAATTACACTTGCCCGGCAATCTAGCGCACCACGAAAAATACCCGGGAAGCACAAAACATTATTAATCTGGTTCGGATAATCGCTTCGTCCTGTTGCTAATACACGTACATGTGGCTCAGCCAGTTCAGGTTCAATCTCAGGATTGGGATTCGCCATTGCAAAAACGATCCGATCTTCTGCCATCGATTGAATATGTTCAACAGTTAGCAATCCAGGACGGGATACACCAATAAATACATCCGCTCCTTGAATCACTTCGGTCAGTCCTCCACGTTCTTGATGAGGATTCGTATGTTCTGCGATCCAGTTCCACATATCATGCGGATATTCTTCACCTGATACCAATGCACCACATTGATCAACAGCGATCACATTATGAGCGCCTGCTGACAATAACATTTTGATACAAGCTGATCCGGCTGCGCCTACCCCAAGCAGTACAATTTTGGCATTTTCTAGCGGTTTATCTACAATTCGTAGCGCATTTAATAGACCTGCAAGAACGACTACTGCTGTTCCATGCTGATCATCGTGGAATACAGGGATATCCAGTTCTTCTGTTAAACGACGTTCAATTTCAAAACAACGAGGTGACGCAATATCTTCCAGGTTGATTCCTCCAAACGAAGGAGCCATCCATTTAATCGCATTGATAATTTCTTCGGTATCTTTGGTATCCAGACAGATTGGAAAAGCATCTACGCCGCCCAACTGCTTAAATAACATCGCTTTACCTTCCATAACAGGCATAGCGGCTTCAGGTCCAATATCGCCAAGGCCTAAGACAGCCGTACCGTCAGATACGACAGCGATCATATTCCGTTTGATCGTTAGTGAAAATGCTTTTTGTTTATCTTCGTGTATTGCCATACATACTTTGGCAACGCCCGGTGTATAGACATGAGATAAATCTTCACGGTTTTTAACCGGAAATTTAGGTTGAACTTCGATTTTACCGCCTAAATGCGCAAGGAACGTACGGTCAGATACGTTGACTACTTTAACACCACTTAGTTCTCCAACCGATTTGAGAATACTTTCTCTAACGGTCTCCGGTAGATTAACCGTCAAATCGCGGGTAGTACTTTCAGGGCTAGCATGAATAACGTCAATTGCTACAACGTCTCCACCGGCATCACTAATCGCAGCAGCCACTTCACCAAATGTAACTTGTTTTTTATCCATTTCCAGACGAATGATCATACTTGTTCCGAGCGCCATAAGGATACCTCCTAATAATGTGGGTAAGATGATTTTGCACTATTCATTCTTTTTTAGATAACGCTTACATTATAAAGTTCGGACTTATTATAGCACAGTTTACAGGTAAAAAACTTCCAGTTTCTATCGCTCATTATTCACCTGTGATTAGGTAGGAATAATGATGTACTGATCAGCTTGATTTAGCTTTCTTCACGTCTTACCCATTCCCGTATATACTCCAAAAATCGCTTGGTCGCTGGTGAAGCTTGTTTCATCGAATGTACAGCTAATCCTAATGAACGGTAACTCGGATATTCCAGTTCTAACATTTTCACTTTATGATCCCGTCCTTGTAGAACAAGTTCTGGCAAAATGCTAATTCCCAGACTATTTTCGACCATCGCAATAATCGCATAATCATCTCCGACCGAAAATTTGATATCCGGTGTAATCGCAAAGCGTGATAATAACCGTCTCACATCGTAATCTGATCCTTCGCGCGGCATAATAAATGGTTCATTCGCAATCTGTTCTAATGGAAAATTCTCCAGATGACTGAGTGGATGATCCAGCGGAACAATCGCTAACATCCGATCTTGTTTTAATGGAATCACTTCAAATGAAGCCTGACTAGGAATCGTAATAAATCCACAGTCGATCTGTCCATTAGAGATCCAGTCTTCGATTTCTTGATAATCTCCTTCGACTAATTTGAATTGGATATTGGGATACTCCTGTTGAAAATATTTAATCATTCCTGGAAGCCAATGCACCGATACGCTGGTAAATGTACCCATCCGAATAGTACCTGATTCCAGTCCATGAATCGATGTGACTGTCTGTTTCAATTGCTCATTCCAATTCATAATTTCGGTAATCGGTTGTAATACCTGTTCTCCATTAACCGTTAACCGCACACCTGAACGATCTCGTAACAATAACGGAAAGCCAAATTCAGTCTCTAAACTATGTATAATATGGCTTACACCGGATTGTGTAAATCCCAGCACTTCTGCCGCTCTCGTAAGACTTCCTAGCTCAACGACTTTTAGTAACACTTCAAATTTGTGAATGCTCATTGGTGCGCCTTCTTCCCTTATTTTCCGCTCTTGGTGTAGTCTCCAACATCCATTAGTTTTACTCATGTGATCCATGACAAACATTCAGTGTACTTGGGGATATAATCTTACTATACTGAATTTGGAACATTTTGATAATACGTTATTTTGAAGGTGGGACATTGTGAAGCAGTCCAGAGCAGACTTGTTGATTTTACTAGTGACGTTATGCTGGGGATCATCGTATTTATTTATGAAAATGGGGCTAGGTTCTTTATCCGAATACAATCTAATTGCTCTTCGTTTTGGATTAGCTTTTATTTTGACAGGCATTTTATTTTTTAATCATTTACGCCGGATCGATTGGACTACACTTGGATACAGTGCGCTAATCGGACTTGCTTTGTTTGCTGTATTTGTATTTATTATGTTTGGACTCAAAACGACTACCACTTCCAATGCTGGATTTCTAGTCAGTCTTACCGTTATTTTTGTACCGCTGATTCATTTTATTGTATTTAAAAAGAAACTACGTATGACTCAGACCGCAGGTGTATTGCTTGCGATTGTTGGTATAGGACTACTGACATTAAGTGGCCCTCTAGGTATTCATTCCGGTGATCTTTTGTGCATTTTGGCATCGATCTGCTATGCTGTGTATATTTTGCTTACCAGTGCTGCCGCTAAGATTGTACGCAGTACACTGAATCTAGGTATTTGTCAGCTTGGATTTGCTGGATTGTATGGATTGATCTTTTCATTTATATTCGAATCGCCACATCTTCCTTATACGCTTAATGGTTGGATCGCTGTGTTGGCTTTGAGTGTAGTATGCAGTGCTTTTGGCTTTATTATTCAACCTGTCGCGCAAAAGTACACTACACCTACACGTACCGGGCTGATTTTCTGTATGGAGCCTGTTTTTGCCGCTTTATTCGCTTTTCTTTTTGAACATGAAGTGTTATCTATTCAAGGATATATCGGTGCTGGCGTTGTTCTGCTCGGTGTAGTCATCTCGGAATGGACTTGGAGACCGTATTGGAAAACAAAAAAGAAGCATAATATAGAACGTTTACCACAAGCTATTCAACAAACAGATACTCATCATCCAGAGTTAACCAAAAAAGAACCTGTACATCTCTCTTGATAGAGCGATACAGGTTCTTTCTAGTTATCTTAATCATTCCTACATATGCTTAAAAAGCAGGTACAGCGATATCTGCATATTTCTCTTGCAAAAATTTCTTCACTTCAGGCCCTGCCATATGTGCTTTCAATTTCTGAATCGCTTCTGAATCTTTGTTATCTTCACGAGCTACTAGATTAATTGCAAATGTAGAATCTTCTTTCTCGGTAACCAATGCGTCTTTGACAGGCGTCAAGTTCAGAGGCTTCGCATAAGCAGGCGTCATTGCGACTAGGTCTGCTTCATCATACATACGTGCTAACATCAATAGATCGACTTCTTTGAATTTAAAGTTTTTGGGATTGGATGTAATATCGGCTTGAATTGCGTTCATGCCAACACCGTCTTTGAGTGTAATCATACCCGCTTGAGCAAACATCTGTAATGAACGACCGATATTTGAAGGATCATTTGCTATCGCGATTGTTGCTCCTTCAGGTAAAGCGTTAATGTCTTTGTAATTCTTCGAATACGCACCATAGATCGCATTATAAATAGGTTGAATTGCGACTAGATTTGCACCTTTACTTTCATTATATTGCTTCATGTAAGGAGCATGTTGGAAAAAATTAGCGTCGACTTCTTTATTAGCTAAAGCGTCATTAGGCTGAATATTATCAGACAATACGATCACATCAAGATTAATACCATCTTCTTTAAGCAATGGTTTGACAACATCCAAAATTTCAGTCATTGGTGGAATCAAAGTTGCAATTTTGAGTGTCGTTTCTGTAGATGTACCTTCTGTAGCTGTAGCCGCATCGTTAGATGTCGTTGTTGTTTCTTGCTTCTGACCACATGCTGCTAATAAAAGCATCATAGCGAACATTAAGATCATGATTGATTTGCGAGTCGTTAACACGTTGTTCATAGTTAAAGTTAGCCTCCATTACATATATAATATCCAAATATCATCTAGCGTTTATCCAATACTCTAGCAATCGTACTTCCTACAAACTGTACAGCCTGTACCAAAATAATCATCAAAATAATCATATAGACCATCACATCAGTCTCAAACCGCTGATACCCGTAACGAATCGCAAAATCCCCAATCCCACCACCGCCAACAATACCGACAACAGTAGAATATGAAATAAAGCTAATCGTTGAAGTGGTCAGTCCCAGTACCAGACCTGATCGTGCTTCTACATATAAAAATTTGAAAATGATCTGCCATCTCGATGCACCCATGGATTGTGCAGATTCAACAACTCCTCGTGGTACATCCAACAAAGACTGTTCAACTAAACGTGAATAATAAGCAATCGCTATAATTGATAAAGGTACAGAAGCCGCTTCTGTTCCAATCGCTGTGCCTACCACCAGACGTGTAAAAGGAATCAAAAACACGACCAGTAGCAAAAATGGAAATGAACGAATCACATTGACCAGTGTATTCAGTACGGCTGCCATATACGTATTTTCGTATAACTGCCCTTTTTTGCATAAATACAACATCGTTCCTAACGGTAAACCAAACAGTACCGCGGCTAATAATGAAATGCCTACCATAGAGAACGTTTCACCGATCGCTGACCAAATCTGCGATTGATATAGATCAAGCATTTCGCTAAAAGTACGATCTTGATCCATTAGTTCCCCTCCTTATATCCGAGCAATTGCTCACGATAAGATAAAGTATAGGCAGGAGATGCTGTAAAGCCATCTTGCGCACGTGAAAAGCTTTCGGTGATGATCCCATTTTCCATCACAGACACAGTATCACATAGACTACGTACCACATCCATCTCATGGGTGACAATCACTATCGTTACGCCTAATTGTTGATTAATCTGTCTGAGCACATCCAGAATACCGGAAGTTGTTTTGGGATCAAGCGCAGATGTAGGTTCATCACACAGTAGCACTTGCGGATGATTAGCAATCGCTCTGGCAATCCCGACACGCTGTTTCTGTCCGCCACTGAGCTGTGCAGGATAATCACTGCCTTTATCTAATAAGCCTACCAGTTCCAGACATTCGTACACACGTTGTTGCCTTTGCGACTTCGGTACGCCAGCAAGTTCAAGCGGAATTTCGATATTTTTGCTCACGGTTCGATTGTGAACCAGATTGAATTGCTGAAATACCATACCAATCTGTTGTCTGGCTAGGCGCAATTGATGATCTGTCATTGTAGTTAAACGCTTACCGTTCACAGTAACTACACCTCGATCAGGACGTTCTAATACATTCATCATACGAAGCAATGTAGATTTTCCTGCTCCACTGCTTCCAATAATGCCATGAATCGTTCCACGTTCGATATGCAGACTCACCTCTTGCACTGCGGCATTACTGTTCCCCATCTTGCCAAAATATTTGCTCACGCTTTCCAGCGAAATCATCGTCGTCCCCTCCTCATCTCATAGCCGGTCCGATGAGAACTTTTGATTCAAAGTGTAATACAACTATAGAGAAGCTGTTATACTCAATACTTCTGCTATATTATAAGGAATGTTATATGCTGTGTCACTATTTTTCTCAATAAGATCATTAAATATTCATTTGTTCTCCTATTCTGCTTTATTTAGACAAAAAAACATCCTCTCTATATATAGAGAAGATGTTGGCATCGCTGTATTGAACAGATTTTATGGCTAGAGACATTTGTTGTGACTCTAGATATTATTGTTGCTGTTCTTGTTTTTGTAAAAATTCGCGCGTTTTGCGTAGATATTTCGGTGCATCCATTGGATCTTCAATCATCATTTCAATCAAGCATAGCTTTTGATTCTGTTGTTGTTCTGCTTCTTGAATCGCTTGATCTAGTTGTTGATTGGTATGCACTTGCATTGTATACGCATCTCCGCCGAACGCTTCGATCAATTTGGTATAGTGCCATCTAGGAATATCATTGTACACTTGCTTATCTATATCTACTTTGACATTCAGATACTTTTCAATCGTATAACCTTTATTATTGAGAACGAAAATAATCGGTTTGCATCCTTGTTCTAACATTGAGCTGATCTCTTGAACGGTTAATTGTAATGAACCGTCTCCTGTAAATAACAACACCCGGCGCTGAGGAGCTGCTATACATGCACCAAACGCCGCTGGAGTAGCATAACCGATACTTTGCCAGCCTGCTTGCCCGATATACGTTGCTCCTTCTGGCAATTGAAGCTGAGAAATCCCATACGTAAATGTACCCGTCTCTGCAATTACGATATCATTTGCCGCTAATAACTGTTGAAAACGCGGGTAGTAATTGCCTGCTTGTAACGGTTGGTCTTTGTCCGCAGATAATAACTGTTCTGTATCATATGGAAATTCTGTAACATTAATCTCTGTCTGACTTCTCCAATCCAGTTGAGCAAGCGCTTCTAGCATATCTTTTGCAACAATATTAGGATACACAGACTCGCCAATTTTGACTTGATCCGGTTGAATATTAATAACTTTTGGGAAATCCAATTCAGCTGTGAAATTGGCTGTATTGAGGTCTGACCAGATTAAGCCTGCCGCAATTACAAAATCTGCATTTTCTATCGTACTACGTACTTCTTCACTACCGAATGTGCCTCCATACATACCGATATAATGCGGATGCCGTTCATCGAATCCACTTTTCCCCATCATCATCGAAGCCGCAGGTATATTCAGATTCTCTGCTACTTGTTGTACCGATAATTGCAACCGGTAACGAAGAACAGGGCTATCAGATAATAAAACACCATTGTTAGAGGATTGGATTAACTGCTCTGCATGCTTTATGGCTGCTTGAAGTGAATTGGAATGAGTCGATGTTTGAAAAGAAGGCTCAATATGCGTTGTAATCGGTTCTAACACATGATCCAAAGCAACTACTAGATAGACCGGCTTCTTGGTTGTTTTCGCAGTATGAATAGCTTGAGGTATCTCGATCATTGCATTCTCCGGTGTGATGACTGCATTATACGCTGTAATCGGCTCATATGCTTGACGGAACACATCGTAATTGCCATCCAGTAAGCTATGATGCATCAATTGATGATCTTGTTGTGCTTGAGATTTGGGAGCACCTACAATATGGATAATTGGTACACTTTCGCTGTAAGCACCAGCAATAGCATTACATGCGCTCATTTCTCCGACACCGAATGTAGTAATCAGTGCAGATAGACCTTTGATTCTAGCGTAACTATCTGCGGCATATCCAGCATTTAACTCATTGCGTCCGGTGATAAATTCAAGCCCTTCATATTCTTCTAACGTATCTAATAATGTAAAATTATAGTCACCAGGGATACCGAACACTTCGGTTAATCCTTCGCGCTTGAGACAATCTAACATATATTGACCTAACGTAATATTGGTTACTGACATTATATTTTCCTCCTGTGTATTGCTATTGATTGCGCATAATTTGCCGTTGTACTCTGGTCATATTCTAAGTCTTGCTCTAAAGACATTACCCTATTCTGAAAAAATGACTTCCATTTTCTGATAATTTCTTTGGATAGTTCTCTTTTTTCCTATAATAAGACACCAAAAAGAAGCCTCTATATGCTAGAGGCTTCTTTTGTTACTCATATGCTGATAACCGCATTAATAGGAGTACTGCACCCATACTTTGCCTGCTTCTACTTTGGTAGGAAATACTGTTACGTGTCCTTCGTCCGGTGCTTGTACACTTCCTGTTCGTAGATCAATTTGCCAATCATACAGCGGATCATACAAGATATGCCCGGATACGATTCCTTCTGCAATCGGCCCACCTTTGGGATGGGGGCTTTTATTTTCAAGGGCAAATACTTCTTCATTCGAGGTACGGAAAATCGCTAGCTCTACCTGTTGCAATTGTACAACTCGTCCGATCTGTGGCAAAAATTGATCGATTGAGCCGATTGGATAAAATGTGTGCGTGTTATTCATTATACTTTTTCTCCTTTAGACTTCCATTTTATGAAAAAGAGCTTCACGAGTAGCAGTATCGTTAATCACTTTTTGCCACGGATCTTCCACCTGAGCAAGCGCAAGATTCACACGTTCGATTAATTGCTGGCGATTCTCTACATTGTTCACTACAGCTTCATAGATAGTAGGTAAGCCGATACGCTCTACCCATTCAGATGTTCTTTCTAAATATTTACCTGTTTCGCGGTAATACTGAATAATCGCTCCGCATAGATCAATCAATTCTTGATCCGTTTTGACTTTGCATAACGAATCTGCCAGACGAGCTTTGATTCCTCCGTTACCACCGATAAAGATTTCCCAGCCCCCATCATTGCCGACAATACCGATATCTTTGGTACATGATTCTGCACAGTTACGAGGACAACCGTTAACTGCCATTTTGAATTTGGCAGGGAAATCCAAGCGTTCAAAACGACGTTCTAGATCTGCTCCCATACCCATTGAATCCTGTGTACCAAAGCGGCAATATTGAGCGCCTACACATGTTTTGACTGTTCGTAATGATTTGGCATACGCGTAACCAGAAGGCATATCTAATTCTTCCCACACTTTAGGCAAATCTTCTTTGACTACACCGATCAAGTCGATCCGTTGTCCGCCGGTCATTTTGACTGCTTGTACATTGTATTTGACCGATACATCTGCGATCCGTTTTAACTCTTCCGGTGTGGTTACTCCGCCATACATACGAGGAACTACTGTATACGTACCGTCTTTTTGAATATTAGCGTTCATCCGTTCATTGACAAAACGGGACGATTTCTCATCTTGATATTGTTCTGGATCAAGCATACCTAGATAGTAGTTGATCGCAGGACGACATTTTGAACAGCCTTCAGGTTGTTTCCATTCCAGTACATTCATGACTTCTTTGATCGTTTTAAGGCCTTTTGCTTGGATACCTGCTACAACTTCATCACGACTAAGCGGTGTACAGCTACACATTCCTTGACTGGCTCCAATAGTCGCTCCATCACCTAATATATACTGTAGAATCTGTTCTACAACAGGCTTACAACCACCACATGAACGACTAGCTCCTGTACATGCTTTGATCTCATCGACAGTAGTTAATCCTTTTTCTTGAATAGCACTTACAATATCAAGCTTAGTTACACCGTTACAACCACAGACAATTTCGCTATCTGCCATCGTATCGACAGACGATTTCTTTTTGCTATGATCGCATCCGCCTGTACCCATCAATTCTGCATATAATTCATCGGTCATCGGTGCGCTATCACGAATTAATTTTTGCAATGGAGCTGCATCTGTAATATCGCCGAATAGAACAGCACCGACAATCGTCTGATCTTCTAAAATGATTTTTTTATACGTACGTTTCCAATCATCACGTGCTGTAATCACTGATTGGTATTCATTTTCAATAAATACGCCTGCGGAAAATACATCGACACCTGAAATTTTGAGCTTGGTTGATACGACAGAACCTTCATACGGCTGGATATCGATACCACATAAATGTTTCGCCAAAATCATACCTTGTTCAAATAAAGGCGCAACTAATCCATAACAGTTTTCTCTATGTTGTACACATTCACCGACCGCATAAATATGATCTACCGATGTCTGCAAATAGTCATTAACGATAATGCCCCGACCTGTCTTAATATCACTTTGTGTAGCTACAGCAATATTCGGCTTGATTCCAGCTGCCATCACTACGAATTGAGCAGGCAATGTTGTACCATCTTTGAACAATAATTGTTCTACTCGCTCTCCACCTAGCAACTCTACAGTCTGGGTACCCATCAGGAATTTGATTCCTTGACGTTCTAATTCTTTGCGTAACATCGATGCGGCTACAGAATCGAGTTGACGTTCCATCAGATCATCCATCAAATGAACAACAGTAACATCCATTCCTAGACTAACCAATCCTTTAGCTGCTTCTAAGCCTAACAATCCTCCACCAATCACTGCGGCTTGCGGGTAATGTGCCGCGGCATCGATCATTTGATGACAATCCGCAATATCACGGAAACCGACAACCCCTTGCTTATCATGACCCGGTATAGGCAAAATAAACGATTGTGATCCTGTTGCGATAATCACTTTGTCATAAGGAACTGTCATGCCATTATCGGTATAGATCAGTTGTTGCTCAGCATCAATCCGAGTGACTGTTGTACCTGTGTGCAATGTGATTTGATTTTGCTCATACCATTCATGACTATTCAAAATAATATCGTCAATCGTCTGTGTGCCTTCCAGTACATAAGACAACATGATCCGATTGTAGTTTGGATGTGGCTCGCTACCGAATACCGTAATATCGTATTGCCCGCCTAATTTGATAATTTGTTCTAACGTGGCAACCCCTGCCATCCCGTTACCAATTAGAATCAGTCGTTCTCTTGTTGCTGTCATATCAAAATCCCCCTTTTTTGAATGCGTACCTGTATGTGATTTGTGCCATGAGTATGTTATATATAAAACAATCTTTAATATCTAAAATTTATTAATTATATTCAGTATATTGATCTTATCGAGTACATGTAGTGATCCAAATCACTACATTGTGACTTTGTAAAAATCAACATAAAGCACAAAAAGAGCTACTGATCAAAATCAGTAGCTCTTTCTAATTTATTTTATTGGCTATCCCATTCATTTACATGATTAAACATTCCTATATTCAGTGGCTGTCCCACTTTCACTTTTTTCGATACAGCTTGTAGACGTTTCTCCGAATATACCCCAAGGGAAGGAACATCTTCATGTAGAATTTCTTGCACTTGATGGTAAATGATTTTGCGCTTGGCAGGGTCTGCTTCTGCACGACCGTCTTTTAATAATTGATCTAACTTCGGATTTCTATACCCAACAATATTATTGGCATTATCGGATTCAAACATATTAAAATAACGGCTTGGGTCTACGTAATAATCGCGTGTAAAGATAGTTATATCATAATCTTTGCTGTCTGTTTTCTGCATCAATGTTGGAAAATCGAACTTTTGAATATCTACTTTGATGCCTACAGCTTCCAAATTCTGCTCCAAAATATCGGCTGCTTGCTCACGTACTTTATTACCAACAGGCACAAGAAAACGAATCGTCTGATTAGCATCCCATCCTGCTTCTTGTAACAAGGCTTGTGCTTTGGCAGGGTCATAGGTGTATTTAGGAATATCGGTAGCCGCATATTGATTACTACTTGGAATCGAACCATCGATTAATTCTGCTTGTCCTTTAAGCAACTGTGTAACAATTTGTTGCCGATTCAGCGCATAGGCTATCGCTTGACGAACTTTAGGATTCTGAATTGTCCCGGTATTGAAAAAGATTTCTACCGGCTCTGTCGTCTGACTGGACGTTAGATTGATATCCGGTAAGCTTTTGACTTTATCATATTCAGTGATTGGAATCAGTCCTACAGGTAGCGAGTTCATCTGAATCTCACCTGTCTGCAACTGAGCAACCAAATTAGTAGCAGGTAATACTTTTACAAAAATCTGATCTAGCTTAGGAACTGAACGATAATATTGATCGTTTTTGACCACTTGGAAATATTGATCTTTGAGGAATTTGGCAAATTTGAAAGGACCTATAGTTACTTCTGGCTTTTGAAAATATTCATTCGTAGCTAGCTGATCAGGCGCTACATCTTTGAGAATATGTTCAGGTAAAAAGTAAATTTTGGAAGCAAAACTTTCATTAAAGATATCAGGATCAATCGGTGCTTTGGTTTTAATTTTGAAGGTATGATCATCGACAATCGTTAAGCCTGTGATCTTGTTCTGACCTTCTTTTAATTTACCCGTATCATCTAAGCCTTCGATAAAAAAGAGACGTAGTGTCGTTTCGACTTGCGGATTAAGCGCTGTTAATAAGGTGAACTCTACATCTTTGGTCGTAAAAGGTTGTCCATCGCTCCATTTTGCATCTTTATTCAAATGAACGGTATAATTTTGATGATCTGTTGTATCGATTGAATCTGCTAATTTGGGGGTGAATTTTAATTGATCATCTACGTCTAATAAAGAATCATTGATCAAATGCTGAATTGTCGTTGAAGCTGAATCCCCCTGATCGTTGATCTGGTTAAGCGTTACAGGTGAATTGACGATACCAATAGTGACTGTTTTACCGCCCTCTGAAGCGGCTGTAGCTCCTTGGGTAGAAGCGATTTGGGTGCTGTTATTTGTTGCTCCACATGCAGATAGCACCAATAGTACAGCAACGATCATTGTAGCTAATGTAGCGCGGTATCTCATTTTCATAACCCATCCTCCTTGTTAGACTGTATATTATTTAGGATCAAAAGCATCGCGTAATCCATCACCAACAAAGTTAATCGCCAATACAGTAATCAATAACATAATGCCTGCGGGCAACCATAACCACGGTTGATCAGTCAGCAAGCTGAATGACTGTGCATCGGTTAACATATTGCCCCAACTAGGAATCGGCGGCTGAATTCCCATGCCTAGAAAGCTAAGTCCTGCCTCACTCAAAATAGCTCCAGCTACACCAAATGTGGCATTTACAATAATAGGTCCCAATGTATTGGGTAAAATTTGCCGGAACAAAATACGTGTTTTGCCCATCCCCATTACGATACTTGCTTGTATATAATCCAGATGCCGAATAGTCATTACACTGCCTCTAACCAATCTTGCAACAGTAGGCCATGAGAACAAGGAGAGTACTAATACAATGGTTCCTAATCCTGAACCGAGTACACTTACAACGACCAGAATAATAATTAGATATGGAAAAGACATGACGACATCTGTTACCCGCATCACAATCATATCGATCCAACCCCCAAAATAACCTGCGACTAAGCCTATCACTGTTCCAATCGTCACATAGATTGCCACAGCTCCAAATCCAACAATCATTGATATGCGAGTAGCATAAATTAAGCGGCTGAGCACATCTCTACCAACCTGATCTGTGCCTAACCAGTGGTTAGCTGAAGGGGGAGCAGAGAATTGATCCATGACTAGACTGGGATTATAAGGAGCTATCCACGGAGCGATGATACTAATGATGATTAACAGCAACGTAACCAGTAGACCTAACAACGCTAATTTGTGTTGAGCAAATCGATACCAAATCTGTACACTATACCTTTCATTTCCCGGTTGCATCGACTCTTTCCAATAGGCTTTGAAGCGCTCTCCTTCTGCCTTTAGCCCTTTTTGCCAGAGAAACAATAGTTCTCCTCCTTCCTATACCTGTGTTCTATCTTGCCCATGTTATATGTTCTCTATACGTTATTCATACTGCACACGAGGATCGACCCAACGATATAACAAATCAGTAAATAGATTCACGATCAATACAATCAATGCAGCGACCAAATTCAAGCCCATAATGACAGGATAGTCGCGTGATAAAACTGACTGGATCGTTAACTGTCCAATCCCCGGCCACTGAAAAACTTGCTCTACAATTACACTGCCTCCCAATAACAATGGAACTTCCATACCAAAAACCGTAATGATCGGGATCAGTGCATTACGAAGCGCATGACGATAGATCACAATATAACCGGATAACCCTTTTGCTCGTGCAGTCTGCAAATAATCTTGTTTGAGCACATCTAACATACTGGCACGAACATATCGTACTTTTTTGCCTATAATCGCTACGGATAACACAGTTACAGGCAGAATCATATGTATGACTCTTTGTGTCAAATCTCCTCCTTCTAATGGTTCAATCCCTCCTGTAGGTAGCCATTGTAACTTCAAAGCAAACCAATAAATAAGCGCTAATCCTAAAAAAAATTGCGGTAATGATGTGCCTACAAAAGCCAAACCTGTAATGATGTAATCCCAACGACTATTGCGCTTCACGGCGCTAAAAATGCCGATTGGAATTGAAATCATAATACTCACAATCAAAGAAACAAAAGTAAGTAACAATGTAGGGCCAATACGCTCGCTAATCAATTGAGATACAGGTGCAAATGAACTATACGAATATCCCATATTGCCTTGCAGAAGGCTCACCAGCCATATCCAATATTGAATATAAAAAGGTTGATCTAATCCTAATCGCTCTTTTTTCGCATCAATCATCGCCTGACTGGTATTCGGATCAAGTAACAACTCTGCTGGATTACCTGGTGCAAGATTGATAATAATAAAATTCAAAATTGTAATGCCCAGCAGTACAGGAATCGCAATACCGAGTCTACGAATCACGTAATACAGCATGTCTCCCTTCCTTTCTATTAGGGCTCTATTCAGGACGTATAATGACTATTATTTTTTAATACCAATAAATCTGATTAGTTAAGTCAGAATTAAGTTGTTGCCAAATCATACCTTGTTAACTATGATCTATCAACTGTTTTACTTATAGATATTTTCAATCGGAATATAGAAGAGTTCGAACAGTAGTTCATTTGCCTAACATATCATCTTTTTATCAAATTGGTCATTAGAATAGGTTGGTTTGGAGAGGAAATCGTCTATTTGGAGCTAGAGATGGGCTTATAGTTCCATGGGCAAAAAAGAGTGGCTATGACAAAATACAAATTAACTTAGCAAATGAATCATATAAGCAATGGAGGGTTATCATGACAAAAACATTCAAATACAGGCTTGAACAACAAACAGCTTATAAACATAGCGGTGGTACAATGCGCGAAGTCTCGGTGACCGAATTTCCTGTATCTACAGCAATGACAGGTGTATCGTTGCGACTAGCGCCAGGAACATTACGGGAATTACACTGGCACACCAATGCTTCGGAATGGGGATATGTAGTCAGCGGAAGTTGTCGCACAACAGTTTTGCATCCTGATGGCACAACGTACATAGATAATTTTAACAGTGGAGATGTATGGTATTTTCCCAAAGGGTATGGGCATTCGATTCAAGGGATTGGAACAGACGAATGTCATATTATACAGATTATGAACAATGGTACGTTTACCGAAAAACATACCTTTAGTATTACAGACTTTATTGCGCAGACTCCTATCGAGTTGGTTGCTCAAAATTTGGGCATTTCGATTGCAGAAGCACAGCAATTACCGACACAAGAGTCTTATTTTGCCTCTGGACCTGTACCGGATGATTCGACTCTGGATGCTACAGCACGTAGTACAACAGGGCTTACCAGTACGCATCGCTATCCACTTATGGCTCAAGATCCTAAGCGTGTTCCCGGTGGAGGTACAGAACGGGTAGCTTCGGCACGTCTATTCCCTATTTCTACAAATATGACAGGCGCTATTATCGAGATTCAACCGGGCGCTTTACGAGAAATGCACTGGCATCCCAATACCGATGAATGGCAATATTATATAAGTGGCACAGCACGAATGGCTGTTTTTCTAGGAAAAGGAGAACTGACCGAAGATCAATTTGAAGCAGGCGATGTAGGTTATGTACCTGAAGGTGCAGGGCACTATATTTACAATAATGGAACAGAAGTCTGCCGAATCTTAGTCGGATTCAACAATGGACAACACGAGACGATAGATCTGACCAAATGGATCTCTAGTACACCGGATGATGTGCTAGCAACGAATCTGGAAATCAATCGTGAACAAGTAAGCCAATTGCCGCAACGCCACTGGTTTATCGCTCCTGCTCCTTTACAGTAATCGATCATTATCACTTTCTACCTCTACAACTGACACTGTTTTACTATATAGATCCTTACATGTGGATATTTATGCGGTGTATAGAAATAAGCTGATCGATACCATGTATTGAGACTTACTTATGGATATCTACTGAAAATGAATATCTAGCTAATGATCAATTTCATTTGTTCAAAAGCGACTGCACGTATACTATTTTGATAAAAAAGATCATGTGAATACACCCTAACCTACATGAAGAGATCCAATAATGGTATCTAGCGTAGAGTGTATAACATGATCTTTTTTTATATTACAAGATAGGGTTGTTCATCATATCTTTGGTGATCTAATCTTGTTTTACTGAAGCAAGACTACAGTAGCTTATATTCTTCGAGCAGAAAATCACAGGTATGCTCATCGACTACTTGAATATTGTTTTGCCGAAAAAGAGCTGCGGTTAGACCGGAACCAATGATTTTATTACCGCTAAATGTACCGTCATAGACCATCTGACTTCCACACGAAGGGCTATTGGCTTTTAGCACTGCAACAGTAATTTTTGCTTGTTGCGCTTGTTCCAATGCTCTTTTTGCGCCTGCTTGAAACGATTGGGTTACATCTTCGCCTGAAATCGTGATCACTTTTGCGTTACCTAACCAGACATCTTCGGCTGTTCCCCCTACAATCTCTGCTGGTTCGCGTGGTGTAGTCAGACCACCTAACACTTCAGGGCAAAAAGCTACTGCTTTGCCTTGCTGAATCAGTTGATCTAACGGTTGTACGAGGTTGCTTCTTCCATCATATCTACAGGCAACACCTGTCAGACACGCGCTAATACCAATCATGCTTCACTCCTCCTTTTTACCTACTTTTTTCCGAATCGGTCAAATCTCTTCAAAAGGATCAATATTCGGATTGGTTGCATCGATCATATCAGTCGGCGATTCTGTAAACGATTCTTCCAATTGCTGATCAAGTTGCTGTTCATCTGCGATACTTTGAATATCTTCCGAACTTATACTGATATATACATATCCATCAGACTGCTGTTTTTTTAACGCTTTTTCTTTGAAAAATCGAGGGCTGCCCTCGCCTCCATCTTCATCATAAACTAACAAAATACCATCTGTTTTGCGAAATAACAAATCATCCCGAGCAGTAAATTGCCAGATTCCTTGATAGGGCTGCTTGCTCACCAGACCATAATAGTCGACCCCTTTACAAATCTCTTCATAATAGGTCTTTTTATCTTCACTCCACTTTTCTTCTGGATTGGCAAATGCTGAAATAATCGATAATCGTAATTGAGGATATTGTTCTTTGAGTGCAATCACCACTTCACATGCCCACAAATCTACACCATACTGCCCCGGTGTAATCACCCATTCCAATCCTTCTTCGATCAGTGGAATTAATTTGCTACGCAATGCTTGCTGAATAAAAGGAATACCTTCATGCTTTTGTCCAAAAATATTCAGCTCATGCGCACGATAACCGGTTACCAGTAAATTCTTCATGCCTTGCTGTCCTCCGCTTCTGTTCATGCTCTTCTTCCATCATAACATGAAGCGAAATAAAGCAAAAACCGATCCCTTTTAAATAGAAGAATCAGTAGTTTGTAGCGATCACTAGAAGCATTAACTGGCTGTAGTAACAATACGATTCGTATCACACTATTTCCAATGATGCGGATAACTACCTTACATATAAAACAGATATACAAAATAGATACAAAAAATAAACCTACTCAGTATCGACTGAATAGGTTTACTTCAAGAGATAAGATTGTTTTGGTTATACAGCTTTGGTAATTGCATCGGGTAGCACTGGTATAAATCTGTGCTTAGGTTCCCATTTTCTTACGTTGGTTATTTACTTTTTTGGTCATCTGGCTTTTCATCTTTTTACCGCCGCCGTCAAATCCATTATTAGAACCTTTACCTGGTTGGTTGGCTTGCTTTTTCATCGCCAACAAACGTTTTGCTGCTTCAGCCTGGCTGACTTTTTGTGCTTGCTTGGATTCTTCTGTTACTTCGTTATGTTCTTGTTCTGTACTCATTGTGTTCACCTCAGTCTCATCATAGCATAAGGGATGGTTCAACTCCACGAATACTTTATCTTTTGATGCTGTTGAACTCTTCATTTATTGCCAGATCCGTTGCATACGAATCAACTGATATTCATCATCAAATACCAATTGATACACATCAGGATTAGACAAAGCTTGCCAGTGTTCAAATTGGATCTGCTCATCATAATGTTTAAGCAATAGGGAGATCAAATTACCATGCGAGACCACTGCAATCTGCTTTGCATCAATACGTATCGCTTTATCAAGTACAGCTATCCCTCGATCCATCGCTTGCCGGCTCGATTCCCCACCGGTATAACGCAGATCCAGATCATCAAATGTTAATCTAAGCTTTTCTAACCAATCGGGTAGATTTTCTTGAGACAATACTCGTTCTTGCAGATCAATATCTGTATGAATTGATAATGATCTTCTACTAGCAAGCGGTTCGATCGTGCGATAAGCTCGTTCATAAGGGCTAGATACAATATAATCGATCGAAAAATCATTTAAAAAATCAGCTATATACATCGACTGTTCTTGTCCGAGCGTAGTTAACTGTGCATCAGGTGCTTGCCCTTCTGCCTGACAATGACGAATAAGAAAAATAGACTTCATTGATCACAACTCCCTGATTTTGCTTAATCTTTGCTCTATACCAGTTGTAAATATATATGCATCAAAATCAAGCTGTATATTAGTCGATAGCAATCCCCAAACGTTTCACTAGATCACTCAAATCTTGACCTTTAAGAGCACCTTCAACCAGTGCAGGGAGTAGTGCTGGTGTACAAGCAAAGCTCGGCGTACCATCACGGGTAAATTTTTGTGCTAATTGCTTATCATAAAAAGGTTTCCCTTCATCTGATAAAGCTAATAGACATAATGTTTTGACCCCTGCTTCTTTCAGTTCACGCATACGGCGAATCAAACGTGCCTGACTACCACCTTCATATAGATCAGAGATCAAAATAAACAATGTCTTTTTGGGCTCTTCGATAAATTGTTCACAATAAGCAACAGACTTATCAATATTGGTTCCTCCACCTAGCTGTATCCCGAACAACATATCTACCGGATCATTGTTGCATTGTTCAGTGAGATCAACAACACTGGTGTCAAAAGCGACTACTCTTGTATCCAGAGCAGGCATACTAGCAAAAATAGAAGCGGTTACTGAAGCCCAAATAATCGAATCTGCCATAGATCCACTCTGATCAATATCAATAATCACTTTCCATTCGTGACTACGACGTGCTCGATCAAAATAATAAAACTTTTCAGGAATAATCTGACGACGCTCCTGATTATAATGCTTGAGGTTACGTTGAATTGTTCGCTTCCAATCGATTCCGCTTAATGAAGGCAAAGGAGAATGTTGCCTACGATTTAGCGCTCCTGTTACTGCACGGCGCATATCTTGTTCCAATCGTTTGACCAAATCATCCACTACCGATTGAATAAGTAAACGTGCCGTTTCTTTGGTTTTCTCTGGAATTTTGCCTTTGAGTGCCATAAGAGTGCCGACAAGCGTAATATCAGGTTTGACCTGTGCTAACACTTCCGGTTCAAATAATAGCTGCTTCCACCCTTTACGTTCCATCGCATCATTTTGAATAATAGATACAACATCTTCTGGAAAAAAAGTACGTACATCTCCCAGCCAGCGTGTTAATGTCGGTGAAGAGGGGCCTTTACCTGCTCCTTTTCCACCATTTCGGTTGTTACCTGACTGCGCTTCCTGACCTGAAGTATCATCATAAATGGCTGCTAATGCTTGATCCATAATCAGCTCTTCTTCTGTTAGTGTTATTCCTTCGATTCCGCTAGAAGTCTGACGTTCTAACTGTTGCTCTGCTTCAGCTCCTAGAATCAATCGCCAACGGGACAATCTTTTCTGTTCATCATGAGTAGGAGTCATCGTCAAAAGTCCTCGAACTCAAAATCATTCAGGTCATCGATCATTTTGGCTTCTTCCTCCTTCAATTCTTCGGTCAGAATTTCAGCAGCTTGTTCGGCATTCACGCCCCATAATTCTCCTAATAACTCAGCAATCATATTTTTTTCTGACGGCGAAAAAGTACTGAAAGCACGTCTTAAAAAGACCAGTGCACGTATAAAATCATCATCTTCTAACGATTCGATATATTGATGTAACTGTTCCCATAAGCTGGCACGCGATAATAACATATAACGATTACGACTGGATAATCCTTCAAACCAACCTGCTCCCAGATCAGCAGGGACACCAGGAGATAGTCGGCGTGAGACTTCAGCAGCTAATTGGGTAGCAGATACCTGATTACGCTCAATTAACAGAGAACAAGCAAATCCAGATAGTTTAGCATTTAGATCGTCTCGTTCCATCACTTCTGTCAGTTGTTGTAACCACAGCTCATAATCCAATTGCTCAATATGATCAAGTCCAATCGTATGCAATTCACTGATTGACTTCATCATTTCATGCGCTACATCATCATTACATTGACAACTACTCACCAGAAATAAAGAAGCACGCGTAAATAACTGTTCTAGCAATGGAATCAAAGGTGTTGTATCTATACGACGGATATCACCATACTGAATAATTTTGGATAAGCTTCTTGCCGCCAACGTAATCTGTATCACATCTTGATTATCGACAGCTAATCGTTGTAAGGTCTGACGACCATTTTCTAACTGCGAGACCATTCCACTCTCACAAGCAATTAAGATCAGGTCAGAGGCTTCGGCAATCGTAGAACAACGATCTAACTTTTGCTGTAAAACATAAGCCGCCGCAATTTCGACCGTTTCTCCAAGTAAAGTCGATTCTACTACTTGAATTTCTACTTCAGGCGACCATTGTATTACCCATCGTTCTGCCCATGTAGCTTGATCTTGCCCGGTCTGTTGCTGATGTACAAACTGAATATTTAACAAACGCAAACGGTGAAATAAAAAGGAACGATGTAGATCTAGAAAAGCCGCTTCTTTGGATTGAACACGTCGATTTTCACGCAAATCAAGCATCAAATCTTGAGCAATTGTTGTTTTGTATTTTGTTAACTTTAATTGATGTAACAAGCGATTAAGATCATCTTGAATCGGAGTCTGACTGACCCCTTCAGCTAATTGTCCGATCGTTGTTCCTACATTGATCTGTGCTAACGACTCGGCAATGACTGTTAGATCACCATGTCCGAGTAATGTCTGCGCTGCATCTTGCAGATCACGTAAGACTGGAATATGACCACCATGCAGAGCAGATAGAGATTGCGCCATCCGTACGGCTTCAATAACTTCCGCAGTCGAACGATGAGTACCTGACTGACGCAATAAGCGAGCCACAGAAGATAAATACAGATGAGGTAATTCTTCCAATGCTCCTCGGTTCATCTGTTGCCACATCATTTCATAATAATGAGGGGCATGGTTGCCAGCGCCATATCCAGACATGGACGACAACTTATAATAAGAATACGGCATTAACGTTAGCTTGGTTGAAGAGACCGGAAGACTCTGTAATTCTTGATCTGTCATCGTATCCGATAGATCACTTAATGCAGCTGCATGATACGCACCACAGACCACCATAATCTCGTGTGGTTGATATCCACTTTCTAGCGCTTGCTTGATCTGTCTGCGCATATACGCTTCACGAATAGCATTATAAGCATATTCATTGGTAAAAGAGTCTTTTTCTTCTGCTTCTGTTAATTGACGCATCTGCTCTGAAAACTGTAATATCGTTTGCCGATACGCATGTTCATTGAGATTATGTTCATAATTCCGTTCCCAATACATATCATAATCATCTTCACCAGCTAATTGAGCGATCCGATCATACAGCGATTCATGTACCGACTCTGGCAACACTTCTGCTTGAGGAACCGTCTGCTCTGGATCTGGTACAGGTGGAGATTCTATCTGTTGCTGTCGTTCAAGTCGACGTACATCTTGCAGAGCGATCATAACTGACGAAGGCAAATCAATAAATAGCGATTGTGCTTTGTGATCTGCTGCCCATTTCATCGCTTGATATTCAGGAGAATAGGAAGCTAACGGCCATAGTGCTGTTCGTACAGGCAATTCTTCTGTAAAAGCAAGAATTGCGATCGGTGGCTTTGTTTTGCGCTGTGTAATATGTTGAATCTCTGATGTAGCATCAGAAGGCCCTTCAATCAAAACGATTTTGGGCTTGATCCGATTCAGATCGTCCATTAGATGCTTGGAGCCGCCCGGGGAAAGGTGACGCACTCCGAAAATATGCACACCGATACCAAGCTCAAGCTGGCTACTCACTCGTTCATCTCCTTACAAGCTTGATACAGACCACGCCACTGCTCTCCCCGCTTTTTCATTACATTATCCAGATACTCTTTCCAGACAATCCGATCTTTATCATCGTCTTTGACGATAGCACCTTGCAATCCTGCGGCTAAATCTTCATCGGTCAATTCACCGCTACCAAAGCTTGCTGCTAAAGCCATACTATTCGTTAATAATGAGATCGCTTCTGCGGTAGAAATAACCCCTGCTGGCGATTTTAATTTATCTTTGCGATCCAGTGTCATTCCACTGCGTAATTCGCGGAATATGGTCACGACTTTAAGCAATGCTTCATCTGCCGGTACAGCGGCTTGAAGATCGTAAGCAGAAGCAATTTCGCCTACACGTTTGCGTACGATATCGATCTCCGTCTCCAGACTAGATGGAGCAGGTAACACAATAATATTAAAACGTCGCTTGAGAGCGGCTGACATTTCATTGACTCCACGATCTCGTGTATTCGCTGTTGCAATAATCGAGAACCCTTTGCGAGCATTCATTTCTTTACCTAATTCGGGTACCGAGATTGTTTTTTCAGACAAAATCGATATCAATGCATCTTGCACTTCTGAAGCGCAACGCGATATTTCTTCAAATCGAGCTATACCACCTAGTTCCATCGCACGCATAATCGGACTTTGTACCAATGCTTCTGGTGTCGGGCCATTAGCAAGCAACATCGCGTAGTTCCATGAATAACGTACATGTTCTTCACTGGTTCCAGCCGTTCCTTGTACAACCAGATTAGAATGACCGTAGATAGCTGCCGCCAAATTTTCAGATAACCATGACTTGGCTGTTCCTGGTTCACCGATTAACAATAGCGCACGGTCAGTTACTAATGTAGCAATCGCCATTTCGACCAAGCGCCGATTACCGATATATTTAGGTGTGATTGTTACTTTGCCTGCTTTTCCACCTGTAATAAATGTCAGTACAGATTGCGGTGACATCTGCCAGCCTGCCGGAACTTTGCCACTATCATGTTGACGTAACGCTTCTAACTCGTGCGCATACAATAATTCTGCCGACTGTCTCATCGTATCTTGTAAAGATTCAGGTGTACTCATTATTTCATCCCTTTCAATGTGTGGACTACGAACTCTAATTGTTCTGCTGCATACCCTCTAAACTTGGGAATCGTTGCTTCTCGATTTTCTGGTAACAAAGCCTCTAATCGCTCTATATCTTCAACAGGAAATTCTAAAAAAGAATGAATAATATACGGTTCAAACATATATGAATTGGAATTACGACGATCGTCGATAGCCTGCCACATCAGTTGGCGTTTATCTTCTTTGGAGATACCCAGACGTTCTTCAAGAGCACGTAAAATCAATGTAGCTGTACGATTACGAAACTCTGGATTGTCCTGCAATTTTTGGCGTAAAAATTCTTCTACTCCTGCAACACCCGGGCGAGCCAGAGCGGCTACCAGTTCAACATCATCTTGCTTCATCGCAAATTCCAACCAACGCTTGTCCCATTTTTGTTCTACTTCAGCTAATGGCAAAATCTTTTGCGTATACACATGTTGTTCTTGATGCCCTAATGAGACACTTTCATATGCATTTTCGATTAACATCGGTCTCATCGTCGCTATCACTTTGCCAAGGCGTTTTTTGGCTTCTTTATTAATTTTGGCTTTCATTTGAGCTACCATACCGCCAATATAATGATCGTATACTTGTTTTGGAGACAACATCTGTAGCGATAAACGGAAAGCAGATGGAACAAAATCAGCATCTTTTTCAGACACTTCATATAATAATTCCAAGTCTTTGGAAGTGCCTACATGTTCGATATAACGAGCCGCATCCCATAATAGATTACGCCAATCTGTAATCTGATGAGAAGCACTAAGATTGTACAAATACGTATAATGTTGCAACATATCCTGATAACTTTGATGAACCGTTTCATTTTGACTATGCGTCCACATTTTACCGAATAATAGTAAGCGTTCTGCTATCTTTTCGATTGCTTTGCACTCTACAGATTCTTGATGTTCTGACTGAATAACTTGCTCTACATCGCTGGCAAAAACAGTCGCCAACTGTGCTTCCAAGTCTGTGGATACCTCTTGATAACGAACAGCCTCTACAACATATTCCAAATCTTTACCTGCTGATGCTGTCAAAAGACAGGCTATCGCTTCGCTAGAGTCACTGCCAGCAAGTGCATAATAAGCAGATGCACGCACTGTTTTCTTTTTCTCTTTGGTCCATGCTATACATTCCGGTACATACTGTTCATGCCCGGATAAAAAGCGAATCGCTGTTGCTCGAATATCATCCGATGCAGATCGAGATAGTTCGCCATACCAATCCAGTAGATCCAATTGGTGCTCTTGGGCAATAGTATGAATCGCTGTGAGCTTACGTACTTCTTTTTTGTCTCCTTGAGGATTGAAAATATCCCGCAAATACGGAAGAATCGCTAATCCATAAGAAGGAACTATCTTATAGGTCATCAGTTCTGCGATTTCTGAATACGCATCATACAATCCTTGTATAGCAAGTGGCATTAGTCGAATATCTTGAAATATTCCTTCTTTGAATGCATGATCAATCATTTCAAGACGTCCGCCACCTGTGGTAGACAACGCTTGTACGACAGGAGCTAACTTGCGATAAGAATAGGTTGTAGGTGAACTTAGACTTACATCTTGTGGATGATTCACTCCTAAAGGCTTCAGATCACCTTCAACCGTTACACTGCCTTGAGTATGAAGCACAGACGATAACAACAAAGTAAGATTCTGCAAACGTTCAGCACTACTAACATCATTATTCTGATCCATTATACTTTCGATCTGATCTCCAAGACGCTTAAAAATAGGTGCTTTCTCGCCTAACTGTTGAAATCGAGGTAACAATTTGCGTAAGCGTATATCTTCTACAGCTAATTCACTGCCTGCAATATAGAGTCGTCTCGTTTCTTGATACAATTCTTGTAATAAAGCTGTACTCATACGTATACCCTCCTAACAATCTATAGGTGCTTTTACACTTTTTGCTACATGGGATGATGAACTTTACAGTTGTTGAATCATATATTTCAGTGTTTCTACTGCCAATCAACAATAGCCGAATAGATTTCTCGATACAATTCCTCTAGTAGCGATGTACTCCATATAACTTTCTTCTAGCCATCTACTGGTTTATTAATATAACAAGCGCATAATTCCATTCCCATTAATAATAGAAAGTGGTTGAGCGATTAATTGACCTGTATCCATCTGATGTTCAAATACCAACAGCACCGTCACATTTTGCAACGTTTCTTGTGGTAAGTAAGGAAGTAATCCTGTACTGGTACCAATCGGTAGCGAAATATCGGTAAGTCCTATCGTTTGTCCTTCAGCATCTTGAATCACCAATCGTTGATCATCACTTTGATAAAATTGACTGACTTGAAGCAAAAGTGCTGGATACGGATCAGCCAGTGGATTTTTCAGTTGATTTTTGATCACTTTGATTCCTTCTGCAAATGAACGATAAGCTTGTGCATGAATAGACTGCACATCTTGCTCGGTCACCGCTCGGGTCGTTAGACTTTCCCAACGGACACGCGGATTAAGATCCCCTGGATACACATAAAGAGGCTTCGGACAAGCAATTTCAGTAAATGTATCTTCTTCCCGAATATGCTTGGCTGCTTTGTAAGGTCGATATTGCAACGTTCGGCGGATTTGTTGACTGCCTAATTCCAACCAGTACCCCAGATCAACAAATTCCATTCTTCCCGGATCATCATAGCTCGTAAATGCTAATTGAATTAATTCTGCGTTCTCTGTCATACGCTGATATTGTTCCAATTCGCTAAGTTGCCATGCATGCCCTAACCATTCTTCAATCGTAGACTCCGCATCCAAAGCCAACTCTGGGTCTTCCAGCTTCGACTGTAAATGAGCCCTGCCTTTACGAATCAACGCATGAATAAGCGTTAATTGTTCTACTGCATATGTATAGTTCGCTTCAGGATTGTTTTTCGGAGATAACAGTCCCGCCAGACGACGCAATTCGACTTGCGCACCGGTGAGGTAATAATTGCCCATTTGTTTGACGTGTTCTTGAATACGCTTAACGACTGTAGCATCGACTGTACTTAGACCGTTGCGGATCAATGATAAGGTGAACTTTTCTAAAATATCCAATCCCTCTAATTGAGTCTGGATTTTCTTTTTCAATGCATTTTTGTTGACTGTTTTCTTTTTTGGTGCCTTTTTCTGTGTAGGATCACTTTCTACAGCAGCAGCTTTTTCTTCCCGCTTTTCGATTTTGGCACGTTTATCTGCGATATCTTCCGGAATTGTAGCGGTTGTAAATGTCTGCCCTGAGACGTAAGCGTACATAAGCGCTAAAGCATGTTTGCATGGAAATTGGCGACTCGGACAACTACATCTGGAAGTTGGTTCTTTGTCTGTTTGTATAAAGTCTACAGAACATGCGTAATTGCTTTTGCCACTACCTGCGCACTCTCCAAACAGTAAAGTACCATCCTCTGTTTGATGAAGTTGTACCAATTTATTTTTTTGAATTAATCCTTTAGCATTTTTAATTGCCGCCGCATTAGGTGCAAGTGCGTCTACATATCCCTCTGTCAGTTCAATAGCCATATAAATCCTCCTTTAAATAGTAAAAATATAAGATGTATACGTCTCTATAATATATTCAGTATATCCTGTTATCAGAATTATATATCTCATTATAGAACATTTGTTCCTATTTTTAAAGAGGCATCATTGTATATCGTCAAATCAATAAATCTGATATTGTAAAAGGAGTTCTAACAATCGTTCCTTTGCTTCTTCCTCTGTATCATCATAACAAAGCGCTACTTCATAACCATAAGCATAATTAAAGCGAGCATACCCTTGAATAGAGCGCCAGAATAACAAACAACTGTATGGAGATTCAATCTTCAAATCTGCTGGCATCTGCGTATTAATCTGATCAGCAACCTGTGTTAATTGCTCTGCACTTGAACTGATCGAAAGCAAATTGTTACCTTCTTCAAACGGATGAAATGTCAGCGAACGATGTTGTTGAGATGGAGTCCATGACTCATAATAACGATGTGGTTGCATCTTCTGAAAAGAATCCCCGTAAGACATCGTCAACCATTGATCCATCATTTCGATCCATGAAGCTTGAGAATCATACTGGCGTACTTCGATCTCAGTAGAATGCCTCGGTAACCATAATAGATCACTCACTTGAGGATGAAGAGCTAGAAAGTCTCCATCAATCGTTGTTCCAATCACGATACATTCAGCCAGCTGTTCATTCGTAATCGGGCTATGTTCATCATGTTCCCACAACTGGTATTCTACAAATTCTTGTAACTGCTGAGCGTCTGGACGTTCTATATTCAATACTCCACAATACGTACCTACTCCATATTGCTGTACAAATTCACAATAAGCTTCTGGCAATTGTATATGATGATCTTGCTGAAAACGAAGTAATGTTGCGCGTTCTACAGGTTGTACATGTTCGTTCACCAAATACATACCAATACCTACTTTCTAATCATATTATATTTTTATTGTACAGATAAATAACAGAGGAATAAACATTGGCAGCTAACTCGGAGCGAAAGATTAGATAGACATAACGAATGATCTTTTTTCCTTATTCTTTTGAGATATAAAAAAAGTCCCTCTAATTATGCAGAGAGACTTCACAATATTCACTTATAAATTAGCATGTAACATATTCAAAATACTTCGCAATTCAGAGACAGGTACTTGTCCGGGAGCAGATGATTTTTGGATAGCACCGAATGTAATAGCTGATCCGAATAATTCTCCTGTTAAGCGGCTAATCATGCCTTTGCCTGCCATCGACATTGTAATCATCGGGCGATCAGCATGTTGTTCTTTCATTGTATTGGTTGCATCCAGTAAAGTGATCACATCGCTACTGCTTTGAGGCATAACAGCGATTTTGGTCATATCTGCACCCAATTGTTGGGCACGACATAGACGTGAGATGATCTCTTCTTTAGGTGGTGTCTGATGAAAATCATGGTTGGAAATAATCACAAATGTATCATGTTGATGGGCTGTTGCGATCAATTGTTCAATATCGGTTGCTTCATTAAACAGTTCTACATCTATCAGATCCACTTCACCTGTTGAAGCTACCGCCTGATTCAATGCTACATAATCACTACTGCTTAATTCATATTGCCCGCCTTCTTTGGCACTACGAAATGTAAAAATAAGCGGAGTCGATGGAAGAATATCGCGGATACGTTCCAGTGTATGAGTGACCATATCCAGTTGTTCTACTTGTTCAAAAAAATCAACACGCCATTCGACCATATCAATATCAGCTAATTTGAGGGCATGTGCTTCTTCTACTAATTGTTCAGTGGTACTTCCTGTTAAAGATACGCAAATCTTAGGCTTTCCTTCTCCGATTGTAAGGTGTTTGACTCGTACTGGTTTGAATGTATGAGAATTAGACATTTGATTTGAACTCCTTTGCCATACAAAATAAATGAAGATGTCTTGCGATACTGTATCATAATATCTACTATAGTATAGCCCAATTTGAAGTATGCTGACACCGCAGGCTATTGTAATGTATAAGCTTTTTATTAGAATTTATTGATTAGACGAGTATGAGTATCCGGATCACAAATAACAAATAATTTGGCTTCTGCTGGAATATGTTCAGTTAATTTACGATTAATCGTCATATCGTTGCGATCACTGATCAATGTAGCTCCTTGAGACAGCAGTGCTTGAAAAGCTTCACCATACGTATGCCAGCTTGCATCTGTTGGTATATGATAAATATCTTCGCCGTACTGACGATTGAGCAATTGAGCTAATACATCGTTATTGCCTTCATTAAGTGCAGAGCGAACAGCTAGTCTTGAAATCGCATCATGAGACAATACAAATTCATTAACATGTACATGATGGAAGTTTTTGATATGATTTTCTAACATAATTTCAACAGTAGTATGTACATGGGAAGCTAATCGTTCAATACTGGAAGCGACTAATAAAGATTTGCCATCGACTAAAGAAGCATCATCAATTCGGGAATCTGCAAAAATAATCGCCGCACGCGCAGTACTGATCTCGGCTTGTTGCAATGTCTCGTCTTTGGTTGGATCACCATTGACATAATGGACTTGTGGATGATCGTATGGATGCTTTTCCAATTGGTCGATAATCACGATATCTATTTCTGGATTGCTGGCAAATAATTCATCGATTGCATAGTGTGCTTTTTTGCTCCAATTGATAATAATGATATGATCTTGCCCTACATATTTCAATTTACCTGCTCCTCTTCTTCGGTTATATTCTCCCATCGAATCTACAATCTTACTAATAATTAAGCTTAGTAGACCAATACCGAAAATATACAAAAATACAGTGAATATTTTGCCACTTATACTTTTCATAAAATAATCGCCGTAACCCACAGTTGCCATTGTGGTCAATACCCAGTACAACGCATTAAACCAGTGAGTAAATGTATCCGGTTCGATCATATACGCTATCGTTGCTGACAATAACAAAAATAATAATGTAGTTGTCGCTAATACCGATTTGCGCATTCTTACCATTTTGCGAGAAAGACGAAGAATGATATGCATAATGCTCGGGTGTGCTCCTTTGTTAGAGTAATAGCGATTGGTGAAAAATAACTTGAATGTTAAATAATTCGACAACTGTTTGTCATTCGCCTTTTTTGCTAATCTATCCGTTATAATAAAATGAAATGAATGGAAAGATATTTTGCGTTGCAAAAATCACGTTTGATTGAATGAGGTCGCGCTTTTAATGCCAAGCGCTTAACAGAAAGGATTTAGAGAGGTTATGGATATTTCGCAGTGGTTGTCTTATTTGACGGAAGAAAATTTAAAAAGTTGGATGAGTGAATATCGTTCATTGGGTCCGCTTGCTAGTATGTTATTGCCTTTTCTCAAATCCTTTATCCCTCCATTACCTACGATTGTTATTCTGGGTGTAAATGCGGCTGTTTACGGGTTATGGATCGGTTTTCTATATTCGTGGATTGGTATTACAGCAGGGTCACTGACCGCATTCTGGTTGGTGCGTAAGTTATCAGAACATCGCTACCTGTCACGGCTTGTACATAATCCCAAAGTCGTTACTACAAGACATTGGATTCGAAATAATGGCTTTAATTATATTTTTTTACTGAGTCTTTTTCCTGTAGGTCCGTTTACATTGTTAAATGTGGCTGCTGGACTAAGCGGGATACGATTTCGTTCTTTTATGATAGCGATTATTTTTGGACGGGGGATTATGGTGTTCGCCGTATCATTTATCGGTGCCGATCTGTCTCGTTATCGTGAGAATCCGTGGAATCTGTTGTTGGTGTTGCTGTTTGTGATTATCTGTTTTATCTGTAGTCGTAGTATTGAAGCATGGTTCGGTCGTCGGGATGAGCTTTCTGAACAACAATAATATATTCCAGTGTAAAAAATAACATAAAGATCATAATAAGCGAGAATTTATAGGTATGATTGGGTAAATAAAGATATAGAATCAATTGAACGAAAGGAACGTGGCTATGGATATTGCACAATTCATGTCTTATCTCCAAGAAGGTGATATCAATCATCTGATGGATCAATATCGTGCTCTCGGTCCATGGTTTAGTATATTGCTCGCTTTTCTAATCTCTTTTATTCCTCTATTACCTATTATTGTTGTGATCGGGCTTAATGTGGCGGCGTTTGGATTATGGTGGAGTGTATTGTACTCTTGGATCGGTATAATGAGTGGGGCTATTCTGATGTTCTGGTTAGTGCGTAAGCTTTCCCATTACAAATATATCGATCGCTTTTCTCATAATAAAGCTGTCCAAAAAAGTATACGTTGGATGAAAAATAACGGATTTATGTATATTTTTATGTTTAGTTTGTTACCATTTGGTCCTTTTACATTGCTTCATGTGGCTGCTGGACTCAGTGGCATCAAATTCCGTTCTTTTGTAATTGCCGCAGGTCTGGGTCGGGGCATGATGATCTTTATCATTTCATTTATCGGAGCCGATTGGGCTAGCTATTTCCAGCAACCGTTGAAATTATTATTTGTAGCATTATTCGTTATTATCGGATTTATTTTTATCCGCAAAGTCGAAGCTTGGTTCGGTAAACGAGAAGAATCGGAAATACTAGATATCGAACCCGAACCTCAAGTGTGTAAATAATATGCAAAAGCGCTTGATCTCCACTTGTTTCCTGTGGATCAAGCGCTTTTTTTAGATCGATGTAGATCTATTTCAGGTAGGATCTTGTTCTGCACTGTATAGAATAGTGGCTTTTGATCTCTATCGTATTACCAAGCCGCAATTGTACCATCGGTACGCCACTCTGTTCCACCGATCAATACACCTGTCTCGGGATCACGCAAAATAATCTGTCCCCGTCCAAATCCACCAACACTATTAGCACGCACAATATGATGTCCTTTGCGAATCAGACTTTGAGCGAGATGTTCAGGGAAATTCGGTTCAATCTCGATCACTTTGCCTTCTACCCATTGCCAGCGTGGAGCGTCCAGTGCTGCTTGCGGATGAAGATGGAAATCGATCATATTCATTACCACCTGAACATGACCTTGAGGTTGCATAAATCCACCCATTACTCCAAAAGGACCAAGTGGCTGACCGTCTTTGGTCAAAAAGCCTGGAATAATCGTATGATATGTCTTTTTCCCCGGTTCTAAGCGATTATCATGCGTAGGATCAAGTGAAAAAGAATGTCCGCGATTTTGTAGTCCAATCCCTGTACCGGGAATTACGATTCCTGAGCCAAATCCCATATAGTTACTTTGAATATACGACACCATATTGCCTTCATGATCTGCGGTAGCTAGATACACCGTTCCACTGGATGTTGGCTTGCCTGCTTCAGGTTGTAATGCACGTTCGCCGATCAACGCTCGCCGTTCCTCTGCATAATGATCAGATAACAAATCTTCTAATTTGGTTGTCATTTTATCGTGTTGAGTGATGTATTTGAGTCCATCACTGAATGCTAACTTCATCGCTTCCATCTGCTTATGATGTGTATCTACTGTATCTCTGCCTGCAAATTCATAGCCATTCAACAGATTAAGAGCCATTAACGCAATCAATCCTTGACCGGATGGTGGAATCTCCCAGACTTCATAACCTTTGTAATGGACTCCGATCGGATCAACCCATTCAGGATAATATGCCTCTAGGTCTTCTTTACGCAAAAATCCGCCATACTGACGCGAATAATTATCGATCTGCTCTGCCAGTTCACCACGATAAAACGATTCTGCGCCTGTCTCAGCAATACTTCGTAATGTCTTCGCATGATCTGGTGAACGCCATATTTCACCAATACGTGGTGCTCTGCCTTTTGGAGCAAACGTTGTAAACCAGTGTTGATACTGCTCTTCTGTCAATATGTTAGCAAAACGTTCATACGCCAGATTCCAGTAATATCCTAACGTTGGGGATACCGGAAATCCTTGTTCTGCATAATCAATTGCGGGTTGAAGCACTTCGGTTAAAGGTAATTTGCCGAATTTTTGTGATAGTGCTTGCCATGCAGATGGCGCTCCTGGCACGGTTACTGGAATCCATCCGTGGGTTGGCATCTTGTCATGCCCTGCTTGCCGAATCGCTTCAATAGAGATACTTTGCGGTGCAGGCCCATTAGCATTTAGCCCATGTAGTTTGCCTTGCGTCCAGATGATTGCAAAAGCATCGCCTCCGATTCCGTTAGACGTTGGTTCAACAACAGTCAAGCAAGCGGCTGTCGCAATTGCCGCATCAATCGCATTGCCACCTTTTTTCAAAATATCTAATCCTGCTTGCGCTGCTAACGGTTGCGAAGTAGCGACCATGCCATTATTTGCATAGACCGGTTGTCGTTCTGAAAGATAAGGATGAGATAACGGATCAAAAGGAATCATAAGTACCTCCATAGGATGAATAGTCAATAAGTTATGTATTACTATAGTCTATTTGGATTCATAATTACATTAGATCATCACTTACTAAGTAGAGAGAATGATTATACTTACAATAAAATTAATAATTCCTACGATCATAAGCATAAGGATAGGCGAATACGATTGTTTGGGATTCGGATTCATGCGTGCATCAATACACATACAAAATAAATGGAGTGACAAAGAAAGTGATACCAACCCTAATATAAATGATCGCCCAGGAAATATAAAACCAATGATCGCACAAACTATAGTAGATACAGCAAATAACCATTTTAATATCTTGATCGTAGACACCTTACTATTCAATTCATTCCACATTCCTTTCTTCAAATGTATAGTCTATTCTAGATAATGACTTCCAAAATTACAAACTCTTTACTTTAATGTAGAAGATAATGGTCTGCCTATATATAGAAAAAACTCCAAGCATATGATCTACTTAGAGTTTTTCATTATAATCATTGAACCTATTTATTCTTTTCCAATATAAGATCAAGGCGAGTTATAATACGCAGTAAATGACACATTTGCTGTCAAAATAGGACCTGATTTGCCAGGTGTATATGGTTGTTGGAAGCTAAATGAATCGACCGTAATTAAGCGTGGAAGCTTTTGCAATTGATTCATCCATTCCCGAATCTCGGTATATCCGCCTTCCAGTTCAGCATTCATTCGAATCTGCCCTACATTTACGCCTAGATTCTCAGCTGTTATGTCACCGCTGTTATTGTTATCTACATTTACAAATTCAATATCTGTAATACGAGCATAACTGGTCTGATCGACTTGCTGTAATTGAATTAATAACTTCTCACTTGCTACTGTAGCAGGGATAGCCGCTTGAATCGCCTGTTGTGCATCGGTAGGCTGACTGCCTTTTAACTGAGCAATTTTGGTCTGGATCAGGTTGTATTCTTGTTGCATTTGATTAAGCTGAACATCATACTGTTCGGATTTCTGGGATAAAGGATAGAGTACCCACATGTAAAAAGCTAATAAAATCACAAATAATAAGATAATCCCTAATAAAATGACATTACGATATTTATTGAGCTGTTCCATTGGATACTCCTCCTTCCTCTGATGATCCAGCAGTAGATGATGGCGCATACGTATCGTTAGTTACACTTGGCTGTTGAAGATCGATAGTGTAGATCACTAGATACAAGGAAGCTTGTCCTTTGGTTGGTCGTACTGCTGAATCGACCGAGTTATCTTTGGTCGCTTTGTTGACTGAAGCCGCTTGAACAAAAGGCATACTCCGTAGCTTCACCAAATAATTAGCCGCATCGTTAAAGTTACGCATACTTGCTGTCACTAATAGATTTGAACTACGATTATAAGAAATATCGCGAATCATCCCACTTTTCGGTAATTGTTTGGTCAATGAATCCAATATACTAACCACATCTATACGATAATTCATCACAGCATCGACTACGGACTGATTAGCGGCACCTGATGATCCATTGCCGTTCCATTTAGACAATTCCAACTGTGCCATTGCATTGCGATCACTCCATTGTTGTATCGCACGTTCTTGTTCGGTAATCGTTCCATTTTGACTCATCATATAAAAAATAGATCCGCACATAGCAAGTATCCATAGGGCTATTAAACCTATAGTCGAATATGAAAATTGCTGTTTTTCTCTTTTTTCTTGAGGCAGTAAATTGATAGGTTTGGTATCTTCTCTACGAAGAGCGGCACCTACAGCTACCCGATAGCTATTCAAATCAGGATCAGTCTGAAATGCATGCTGCGTCGTTTCCAGTTCAACCGCTTCGACTTGAATATCGGATAACGATTGACTCAGTTCATGCGCCAGCAGTTCTCGTTCTTGTGGTAATCCAGTCACAAAAATCTCTTCGATCTTCACAGAGCCGTCATGGAGACTGTACTGATAAAAGTTCAACATACGCGAGATTTCAGGAATAATATCATCAATCTGTTGGCGGGATAATGAAGTGTTCAGATCATCCAGAACAGACATATCCTCTAACCCACGAGAAGACTCGATACTACGCATAAACACAGGTTGTCCACTGCGGAACATATAAATATCTAGCAAATGATCTGTAAGATGAATCAACATTGTATTGGAAAAAGAGCGTCCATGTTCGGTTACAATCGTTCTAGCTAATGCTGTAGCCGATAATTCTACAGCCGCTACTTTGATCCCAACATCGCCCAAAAGGCTAATATAGTCTTTAATTAACTGACTTGGCGCAGCAAATACAAGCAAGTGTGTATGTTCTTCATCAATCGATGTCACAATATAATCGTAGACTGGATTTTCGAAAGGTAAATGCAATCCAGTCTCGACTTCAAGTTCTACCAATTGACTGACTTGCTTACTATTGGTACTCGGAATACTCATCGCACGCACCAGAATACGAGAAGGCGGAATCGAAAGTGTTACTGATTCTCCTTTTAACCCTTCCTCGGTCACCCATTTGCGCAATAAATGATTCATACTTTCTGTATCTACGATCTGATTTTCAACAATAATACCTGAAGGGATCGGCAAAAACTTTTTCTTTTCCAATTCCCATTGTTTTTTCTTTTTTAACGATACATAGCGAATCTCTGTCTGTTCCAGCGATAAGCCAACATGAGGTAAATTTCGTTGAAACATAGGAACTACTCTCCTCCTAACCAATAAGCGAAAGATATGCATCAATGATCTGTGATCCGTATACAAAAGAAATCAATGTCCCGGCGGCTAAAAAAGGCCCGAATGGAATCGGTTGTTGCTTGTCTACTTTACCAAGTAGTCTTAATCCAATCCCGATCAGTGTGCCAAGTAAACACGCTATAAAAAGAGCAAGACACACATTAGCCAATCCGATAACCCATCCATACAAAGCAAAAAGCTTTACATCGCCCATCCCCATACCACCGCGACTGATAAAAGCAATCAGCAATAATATACCTCCGCCTGCTATCGCTCCACCTAGATGGGAACCTAGACTAATCGCATCTGGTAACCATGCAATAAGGATTAGAAAAATAGGGGCAAAAAACAGTAACACTTTATTCGGAATCTTCATCACTTGCAGATCAGACAATGTAATAATGACCGACAAGCTAACCAATAACCAACCGACCACTGTATCACTTGTCCAGCCAAAATGCAGAAATATCCATAAAAATAATAGGCCGGTTATCGCTTCACCAATAGGATATTGAATCGATATGCGTGTTCTACAATGCCGGCATCGCCCTCTCGTACCGATATAACTGAGCACAGGAATCATATCCAGTGCTGTTAAGCGATGCTGGCAATGCGAGCAACTGGACGGAGGATGGATAATCGACTGCCCTTCGGGTACACGCCAGGCGACCACATGAAAAAAGGAGCCTAATACCATGCCTAGTACAACAATATAGATATTAATCCATAACATGATGTCCATCGTGATTTGATCTACTTTCTTGTTCATGATTTCAAAAAGACCGGAAACATGGTTCCGATCTTTTGTAGGTTTTTGATAGATTTTATGATTTAATGCTTCATTTGATTAGTAGCTAAATCTTATTTAATTAGTTGCCGGAGTTGCGGGAGTCGCACTAAGCACTTGAGCTGCTGTATATGTTCCATTCGTTGATCCTTGTCCTACAGGTGCAAGCGTAACACTGGTAAGTTCACCCTTGTCTGTAAATATTACAGTAGCCGCTGTTAATTTTGCTTTTGAACTTGGTAAACTTGTATCAGCATTTAAATAACCGCCATCTACCATATTAGCCAATGTTACTGTTCTGTTCGCAGCAGTAGTGAAATCGCCGTTTTTCTCACCAATCACATATAGACGAGCTGCATTATATACTTGTGAAGCTGTCGCTAGATCACCATTTGCTTTGGATTTATTAATAACATTACCGATCATTGGAATCGCGATAACTGCGATAATAGCCATAATTACGATAACTGCTAGTAACTCGATCAATGTAAATCCTTTTTCCTCTTTACCCATACGTTTCATCACTTTGCTCATCATTTTGAATTCCTCCAGTTAATTAAATGTAGTGTTATTCCTTGATGCCATTTCTTACAAATTGTTATATAGACTAAACATCGGCAACATAATTGCAGCGACAATAATACCAACAATAGCGGATAAAAAAGTAATCAATAACGGCTCAAGCAATGACTTTAACCGATCTACCGTATTATCGACATCCATCTCATAAAAATCGGCTACTTTACCAAGCATCTGATCCAGAGCACCTGTTTCTTCCCCGATTGCGATCATTTGTGTGACCATTGGTGGAAATACCCACGCTTTTTTGAGCGGTTCAGACAATGGATTTCCTTTGCGCAACGAGTCCCCTGCTTGACGTAAATACCCTTCGATCACTTTGTTACCAGCTACTTCTTCTACAATCGAAAGGGCTTGTAGAATAGGTACAGAACTTGCATATAATGAAGAAAACGTACGGGCAAATTGAGCAATCGACCCTTTTTGATTCAACTTTCCGAAAATAGGCACTTTGAGCTTGGCATAATCAATCCAATACGCTCCTCGCTCCGAACGCTGAACAATAATATATGAAATAATGAGAAGCAGAAGTACCAGTACCCAGATATACCACTGCTTTTGCAAACTATTACTTAATGACAACACAATCACTGTAATCGCAGGTAGCTGTGCATTCATCGACGCAAACATATTGACAAACTGTGGAATAATAGCGGCTAGCAGATACACCGTTACCGCAACAGCAAGCAACCCTACTGTTACTGGATACGTTAATGCTGATTTGATCTTTTCTCGTGTACCATGACGCTTTTCAAAATAAACTGCTAAGCGATCTAATGTACCTTCCAGATCACCGGATTCTTCGCCAGCTCGTAACATGCTGATAAATAGTGCCGGAAATACTTTGCGATGTTCCTGCATCGCTTGTGATAAGGCAATGCCTCGTATCAGGCTAGCATATACATCTTGCAATGTTTTGCGTAACACTTTACTTTCGGTCTGTTCGGCTAGTATTCGAGTAGCATCCAGAATAGTTACACCTGCACGAATCAAGGTGGAGAACTGCCGACAGAAAATAATAAAATGAATCGTTTTGACCGGACTACCAATATAGATTTCTTTGGAAAACAGCGTCATACGCTGTTCATTAAGCGAGAATACCGTTAAGCCACGCTTACGTAATTCTTCCATCGCTGCTGTTTTGTCAGTAGCATTTAAAGTGCCTTTGAGCTGTTTACCACTATTGGTTCGTACCTGATATTCAAATTGAGCCATTATGCATTCACCTCGGAAAGATATGGCTTACCAACCGCTGGCAAAATTTGTCCACGTTGCAACAGTTCACGAATATTCATATCCAGTGTGTGCATGCCTAACATTCGCCCTGTCTGCATCAGACTTTTGATCTGATGTGTTTTTTCGGTTCGGATTAGATTGGCGATCGCAGGCGTCTGAATCAGAATCTCAGTCGCACATACTCGCCCTTGCCCATCAGCTAAAGGTAATAATCGTTGTGAAATGATCGCTGTTAACACAGAAGCTAACTGGATTCGTATCTGTCCTTGCTGGTGAGCAGGAAAGACATCAATAATCCGATCAACGGTCTGTGGTGCATCACTAGTATGCAAAGTTGCGAATACAAGATGCCCTGTTTCAGCCGCGGTTACAGCAGCAGAGATTGTATCCAAATCTCGCATTTCCCCTACCAGTAATACATCAGGATCTTGTCGTAAAGCTGCCCGAATTCCGTTGGCAAAACTTGCTGTATCATGACCCACTTCCCGTTGATTTACCAGTGAATATCCATGTTCATGCAAATACTCAATAGGATCTTCTAACGTGACGATATGCTTGCGCTGATGTGTATTGATATATCCAATCATTGCCGCCAGTGTAGAAGATTTACCACTACCTGTAGGGCCTGTGACTAATACTAATCCTTGCGGCTTTTCGGTTAATCCTTTGAGCATTGTAGGTAATCCTAGCGACTCTAGTGTAGGAATACGATCAGAGATTGCTCTTGCGGCAATACTGATATGACCTTTTTGCCGAAATACATTGATCCGATAACGTGATCCATTTTCTAGCATATAAGCAAAATCCAACTCGCCTGCTTGATGAAAAATAGCCCATTGATCGTCTCGTAATAACATTCGAGCCATTTCTTCTGTATCACTAGCAGTAAGAAGTGCTCCTTTGCCTGTATGCAACATACCGTGAACCCGCATAATAGGCGCTGATCCGGTCGATACATGCAGATCAGAAGCTTCTGCATCTCGCATGTTACCAAGTAATTCCTTGATATCCAGACCGATATGAGCCATTCATTTCTTCCCCCCTCTGACTGGAATATGATGTTGTGATGTATTGGGATTGGCTAATTAATAAGCAACCGTTTCACGCATAACTTCTTGAACAGTTGTTATACCTTCTATAACTTTGTGCAATCCATCATTCATAAGAGTTACCATCTCTTGATCTTTAGCCGCATTTCTAATTTCTTCGATAGCTGCTCCTTCTGTAATGATACGGCGCAACGTTTTATCAATTTTGAGAACTTCTTGAATCGCTACACGTCCGCGATAACCGGTGTTATTACAGTTACCACAACCTTTGCCACGATGTAGAACATGTACATCTAATCCATGACTTTCTAGCACAATCTTTTCTTGATCTGTCGGTGTGTATGATTCTTTGCAATCCGAACAGATACGACGTACTAAGCGCTGAGCGACAATCCCGATCAGTGAAGAAGCGATCAAATACGGTTCAATGCCCATATCACGTAGACGCATCACTGTGCTTACCGCATCATTCGTATGAATCGTTGATAACACCAGATGACCTGTTAAAGAAGCACGTACAGCAATTTCAGCAGTCTCATCATCACGTATTTCTCCGACCATAACGATATTAGGATCTTGTCTCAAAATCGAACGTAATCCTGATGCAAACGTTAAGCCGATTCCCGGATTGACCTGTACTTGATTGACACCTTCTAATTGATATTCCACCGGATCTTCGATCGTGATGACATTGGCACTTTCGGTATTCAATAGATTAAGCGCCGAGTAAAGAGTAGTTGTTTTTCCGCTACCTGTAGGGCCTGTGATTAACAAGATACCGTAAGGCTGTTCAATCATTTCGCGGAACCAGACTGCATTTTTACGATCAAATCCTAATTGTTCTACAGGCTTTACACCTGTACTTAAATCCAACAGACGAAGAACTATTTTCTCTCCATGCATCGTTGGTAATGAAGATACCCTAATATCGACCATCTTCAGATCAAACTGTAGCTTTATCCGTCCATCTTGTGGCAGACGACGTTCAGCAATATTTAATTTCGCCATAATTTTCAGACGAGCGGTTATAAATCCTTGCATTTGTTTCGGTAAATGACGCTCTGTGCGTAACACTCCATCGATACGGTAACGAATGACTACATCATTTTCACCAGGGTCTACATGAATATCTGAAGCTTTCAAATGAACAGCTTGCTGAATCATCTGATTGACCAGACGTACAATAGGCGAAGCTTCATCGGTAATTTCGGTTTCTTCGATCTCATCTTGACTGGGCAACTCGCCCATCATCAGACTCATCGAATCACGCAACCCATAATAATGAGCAATCGCGCGCTGTAATTCATCCCGACTAGAAATAGCTGGTTCAATCCGAAATCCAGTCGTCATCCGCAAATCTTCGATTGCAAAGTAATCCAGTGGATCAACCATTGCTACTGTTAATTTACTGCCATCTTTCATAAATGGAAGTACCTGATAACGCTTGGCCATACTTTCCGGAATAATCTGTGTGATTGCCGGATCGATCTGATATTTAAAAAGACTCACATGAGGAATACCTAATTGAAGTTCTAACACTTCAATTAATTGTTGCTCTGTGATAAATCCTTGCGCTATTAGTACATCCCCAAGCTTGCGTTTGGATTTATTTTGTTCTGTTAGGGCTTGTTGCAATTGTTCTTGCGAAATTAGACCACTTTCAAATAAAAGATCGCCTAATTTTTTTTTCAGCATTTTCATTCATTTCAACTCCATAGCCATGATGATGACGTACTGATGAGTCTCTATATACCTGTTTGTAAAATAGATGCGATTAGGAACAACAAATTGAGTGAAATGCCTTTGTGAATTAACATCATCAACCGATATAGATATCAGTTACTTCACTTTTATCGGACACTTTTACAAAATTTGTTATATAGCGAAACAAAAATATTAAGGAGAAATTATATATGAAGATGAGAAAGCGCTGGATTCCTTTAGTTATCGTACTTTTATGCCTGATGATTATACCGATCACCCATATGATTGTAGGCGCAGCGGCTGCATATCCTGTGCGAATTTTAGAAATCAGTGATGATGGCACGTCGACTTTAAAAAGCCAGTTGGCTAACGTTTCTAATTTCACAGTGCGCTCGATTCGTATGAAAGAGTTCGTGGCTCAACGCGAAGAGTTAGATGGTAGATATGATGCAATCTATATTGGTAAAGGAATATATAGCACAACAGGTGTTCAAGGAAATAATCACAATACCACTCCTGTGATGAACGATATTACACATCTCAAAGCAGATGATATTGTCAATAGTTATATCAACAAAGGATTGCCGGTTATTTTGCACACGTCTATTTTGAGTCAGACAGCCAATACTTCCAAAGCAACAGCTGATCAACGGATTTTGTATGATACATTTGCCAAATACAATCAGGCGGCTTCCAAAGTGAGCAATGTGTTTTTTGTCGATGATAATGGCTTAACAGCACTGGTAACACAGATGAAAAATTCAAGTTCTACTATTAGTAGCTTACTGATGCAGCGTCCTCAGTTTACGGTTACAGCTGCTCCAATAGATTATTCTGTGAATAAGACCAATGTGTACAAACAAGGGGATACGATTAATTTTGCATTTAACGTTGATCGTATATCTGATTTTAGTAGTGGTGGAGTTGAAGCGAATCTGTATCTAGGAATCGATAAAGTGATTACGATGGGCAGAGATCAACTGGTAGCTACTACTTCGCTTACTCAATCAAATGGAACATTACAATACAAGTTACCCAAAGCATATTCAGGTCTACTATACTGGAAGCTTGAAATTGTAGATCGCCAAAGTAGCGGACAACTGAAAAACTATACAACAGGCATTATTCGCTATCAGGATGAAAAAACAGTCGTACGTGTATTACAAATCCTGCCGTCTGATGGCACTGCTAGTAGTTTGTTAAATACGGCGAATATGACCCAAAGTTATCTGATGGGAAATGATTACAACCTGAATATTACCGTCAAATCTTTCAGTGATTTTAATACTCCGGCTGTATACAGCACGCTCAACGGAACGTACGATATGCTTGTGTTTGGTTTTCGTGATGAATACAATCAATTCGCTCCGTTAACCGATGCATCTGCTACTGCGGTACAGAAATTTATCGCTTCCGGTCAGGGCGTGATGTTCACGCATGATACGATTTATGATAAAAGTAATACCAATTCTAATCGATGGTTAAGCTACTTCCAGCCTAGCTCCGGTCAGATTGCTCCAAAAACGAATATTGGCTTGAATGCAGTCTCTGCTTCTTCCAGTACAGCCGTTGTTAATGATGGGTTATTGACTCAATTTCCTTTCGATCTGAGTCAAGCTCCGACGAATACCGGTGGATATGTAGGGCAAATCAATCTTACCCATGATCAGTACTATACGTTGAATTTGGAAGATCCAGATGTGGTGTCATGGTACAACATTATTGGTAGTAGTCGTGATGCCGCGGATAGTTGGAATCATTACTATACGTATTCCAAAGGAAATGTAACTTATTCAGGTACAGGACATACCAATAGTAAATTCCCTCAATGGGAGCAGAAATTATTTGTAAATACGTTATACCGGGCATTTATCGGTTCTAACCATGCTCCTTATATTACAATCAATGCGCCAACCGATCAGAGCACCAAGCCTTCTTATCTGAAAGACCTTGTACTGAGTTATATTCCTAACGATCTGGATCTGAAAGATCGTAATCTATATGCCAGTGTCAAATTCAAATCAGGCGGTGTGTACTTGCCTGACCTTGAAATTCCCGAAAAAACAGTCTTATCCGGTCAAAATGTTACCGAAACGTTTAACAATCCTTTGCCACAAGGCGGTACACTACAGATCGAAGTAACCGTTCGGGATAAACAAGGTGCTGTGTCTACACAGACCACTACTTTGAATATTGAACAAGCTCGTGCCAATCTGTTAACCGATCGCAAAATTGTGTCCGGTGTACAAAATGGAACCATTCAGCGCAACACTCCGCTGACGTTACAGTATTCGGTTACTCCACAACCGATCGATTTCAAAACAGTGAATACACAAGAACAAGGATTCAGTAAGCTTCTTATTTCTAATATTCAATATACAGAGAAGCTTCCACCCAACCTTGAGATTGTCGGTAATTTGCCAGATGGAATGACCAAAGAAGGTACAGTAGCGACAGGTTATACTTTGAAAAAGACGCTAACAGACATTCCATACAGTCTGACAACCAAAAATAATGTTCAATCGTATACACCGGATAATCCAGATCCGCTTACATTCTCTGTAGCACTTACTCCGGTTAGTCAGGGAACGTATAATCTGGTTAATGCAAAGCTCGAGTATGCAGATATTCATAATGCTTTTGAAAATATCGGCGATCTTGGAACAGCTGGAGATTATAATATCTTTATGCTTGGCGATATCAATATGAATGCTTCTGGATTGTCCACAGAAGGTCGTGTTGCTGGCGCCGGTACAGTTACACTCTCTAGTGGCTTCAATATCGGAACCAAGCTTACTTCGACGGCTGCTGGAACAGGCGTATTGGTAGCAGGTAAAAATTTAAACTTGGGTCTAGTAGGTGGAACGATCAATTATGGTAATGCTGTCTATGGAGGAACTGTAATCAGTCCTTTCTATATCAAAACAGTAAAAGGTACTCCGATTGACTTCGATGCCGCTAGTGCACAATTACTCAAAAAAACAGATCGGTTAGCTACTGTGACTGCTAATGGCACAACCAAAGTAGAAACGTCAGGAGCAATTACTTTAACAGGTACTGATCCTACCACCAATGTATTCAATGTCTCTGGTGCAGCAGTAAGCAAAGCCAGTTCATTTAATATCAATGTGCCCGCAGGTTCAACTGTACTGGTCAATATTGATGGAACGGTTGTAAGTATGAATGGAGGATTAACATTGAGCAGTGGCGTTAATCCGAAGCAAGTATTATTGAACTTTAGTGGCGCGACTGCTCTTAATCTAGGAAATAGTAGTGTTCAGGGTACCGTACTTGCTCCACGAGCAGCAGTCACATTCAGTGGAGATATTAAAGGAACACTGATCGGAGGATCATTAACAGGTTCAGCGCGTAGTGCTTCCCTGAATCCATTTGCAGGCGATATTCAAGTGCCTACTCCTCCACCGACAGAACGAGTTACTATTGTGTTTCCAGATATTATTTTCTCTTCTGTTGCCCGTATCACCAGCTTGCAATTACCTAATGATACGTTATGGGTAGGCGATCAGAAGACATTAATTCCTATCGTTTTACCTGCTGATGCTAACAATAAAATATTGCAATGGAAATCGGACAATCCTGCTGTTCTGACCGTAACACCTACTGGTGAAAATGGAACCATTATAGCCGTTTCACCGGGAACTGCTCATATTACGATTACAGCAACAGATGGTAGCAATGTATCGACAACAGCCACAGTAGTCGTTACCAATCCCGGCGTGTCGATTGTCGGAGCAGATCAGCTCAAAGTAGGCGATAACACTACATTGCAAGCGATCCTCGTCCCTGCTAATCCTAAAGCAACCGTGACATGGTCATTTAAAAATGCAACTGATAAAGACAAAGCTACACTGACACCTACACTACTTGATCCTTGGAAAGTAGTCGTTCGCGGATATGATTCGGGTACCGTCACTCTTGTTGCTACAGTAACGACTAACGGTGCACCAAGTCGTACCTATACTAGCGAACATCCTATTCTAATCACTAGACCGGTCGAGAAAGTAACGATTCAAGGACCTGATACGGTAGCTGTAGGTTCTACAATCAATTTACAAGCGATTATTTCTCCAGCGAATGCAGATACACCGAAGTATAGCTGGTCATTTGAAAGTCCAACCAGTTCTACTCTGGCTGGTATCACATCAGGTACAGGAGATACTGCTGTGATTACAGGTAAGCAAAAAGGAACAGTGACTGTTGTCGTCAATGCTGGTGGTATTGAAGTAAAAAAACAAATACAGGTCGTACAACCAGTACAAGGGCTATCTATTATCGGAGCGAACAAAGTTAATATTAGTGAAAGTATTAAACTACAAGCGATATTAACACCAGCAGATGCAGATATACCTGATTTCAAATGGTCATTCGCTGATCCTACTCAAAGCAGTTATGCTACGATTGTAGGAACAGGCAGTACAGCAGTTGTTACAGGGATACAAAAAGGAACAGTGACGGTCGTAGTTAGCGGAGGCGGGAAACAAGCGCAATTAAATGTAGACGTGATACCTGTGCTAACCGGATTACGATTACCAAGTGAAATTCAGATTTGGGAAGGCGATTCGATGAATCTGAACTCGGTCTTGTTCTTCACCCCTGCGAATGTCGACTTAACAAACGCTCTGCAAAATGCACTGCAATGGAGTACAACCAATACAGACAATATCACTGTAACCAAAGATGGTATTGTGAAAGGAATTCGTAAAGGAACCGCTGAAGCAACTGTGATCTATACCGATCAAGCATCTATTCGAGCAACGGTGACGATTAAAGTACTCGCCAAAAATACCAATGGCGACCGCTACTAATTCATTTCTATATATGATAATCATATAACGATACGAAAAAGGCACTTACAATCTGATATCAGATCGTAAGTGCCTTTTGTTATTGTATTAATCATACATTTTCTTTGGAGAGCTAGAAACTGCTTTAACATAACGATAGTTATTTCAGTTCTAACTTGCCTACACGTACATTCACCTGCTGAATCCGCGGTAAGCCTGCTTGTTGATCTGCATACACACTTTCGTTATACGTGACCCGGAAGCGACTACCTACATTCGAGGACGGATTAACTTCAATATCACTAGCGCCGCCTACAGCATCACCAACGACTGCATTGACCGTCAGATCGCCTTTAGCAAAAAAGCCACCGTCTAACCAGAATACCGAGCCTACACCGTACAAATCGGCTGCCGCTTCGGTATAAAAGAATCCTTTTATCGTTGTCGGTGTACTACTGAATGCTTCAATACGATTGAGCAAAATGCCACCTTTGGATAATAAAACGACCTCTTTTCCATTCAGACCTTTGATCGTCGCATCTTGTAATACCGTTGTATAGTCTGTCGCATTGCTTGGTGTTTTCATCACATAGATCGTTGCATCCAAATCAGCTTCTCCATGTATCGTCACATTGCCTGCGGTAAGCATATTAGCACGTATATTGATCGAACTTTGCTGGTAATTATCAATCGTCAAACTTCCATTAAGCAAAAACCATTTACCTGCTTTTTGTGCATAATTCAATTGGTTAAATGTAACACCATCCAGTTCCAGATCCCCGTTGAACACCACAGATTGATCAAGAGTAGCCAGTGTAACTTTGAGCTTTGCCATTTGTTCTTCATAAGACTGCATAGCGGCAACAGCCGCATTGTATTGATCCCACTCGGTGGATGGAGCACCCACTGCCGGACGAACAGGAGTGGCTGGCTTCGTAGGCAATGTCAATTGCTTGATCCCGTAGCGTTTGGCGACATCTGTCATCAATTGAGCCGGATTCTGATTGGAACTGTTGTACATCGTCTGAATATCATTACGATTCACCGAGACTGCTTCAGCTATTTTATCTATAAATGTCTGATCCATATTGACCTGTACAAATTTCTTTTTGTTTTTGATATTCACTTGTTCCAGTGAAATACCCAGTACTCGTCCTAGACTATCGTTGGCAAGTGTAGCATCCATATTGATAGGTGTGTACTGATTCATGACTTTTTCTTCTTGAATCGCATCTAATGATTGTACATAAGCATCACCGTTCAGATGAGGATATTGAGTAGATTGCGTATGATTAGCTGCTTTGTACGTGTAGCGAGCCGTACGACTCGTAAGCAAGCTATTTCCTGCATAGATGTTACCAATAACATTAGGCGCTCCATTCAGAATCAGATTATGTTCTGACCCTAGCGCATAACTTAGAAATTCTGGGAACGTATCAATATTCACTTCTTGTACCAGTGTACGAATAACTCCATTCACATTAGCTTGAGCTGTTAAAGTCAGCGCATAGCGTGTAAGCTGTGAAGTGGTTCCTTTCTCCGGGCCTTTGTATACAATAGACATCAGTCTGGCTTGTGACGGGCCTGCTCCTGATGCTTGTAGATCGGTACTTGTCTTAATATCGGTATTGATCTGATTCTGAACCTGTTGTGTAATATTCAAAATATCGGCATCCAGACTAACCGGATCAATATTGCGCTTTTGATCCAATTGAGCTGTAATATAAGCAATCGTCTCATCCAGTGACTTCTGCGCCAGATGCAGACTTTGTACATCATTTTCACGTGTTTCTGTACGTTTGGCTCCCCCTACTGTTGCGCTCAGTACAGCCAGTCCTAACACCGTCAATATCAGTACAACAAACATCACCATTACCAGTGCTGATCCTTGTTCCTGTTTAACAGGATGGCATACCCTGTTGCGATCGGGATAGTTTAGCAGTAACTGAATGCTGCGTTTCCATTTTTGCAATATAGACATGGATAACCTCCTTTTCCAATATCCAAATTAAACATCTGAATATCTATCATCAAAATCCAAAATTGCTTTCAAGCACCAGACTTTTATTTTGACCTTGTACCGTCTGAGATAGTGCTAACTTGATCTGAATAATGCCGCTCGTATAGACTGTTCGTCCATCCGATTGAATCTGAATCGATGAACTATCTCCCAATCGAGACTGTATCGCTCTTACCTGATCTTTGGGTTGCACAATCGAAGTAACGGTTGATGAACTACTCACGCTCTGCAAGTCACCGATATATAGTGAACCTGCCTGCATATAAATATTCAATACTTCGATCGTTCCTGTTGTGCCACTAGCTATCGCTGGATCACGTTCTAAGCGAATCCCTATATTTTTGCCATTGACTGTTAATTGACGAACACGATCCGGTGAAAAAGTATACAGTTCGGTAATAATCGAAGACATCAATATATCGCCTTCATCCCGCAACGCATTTTCGACTTTGATCTGGTTATAACTACGCATTCCAAAATGAGCGACTCCATAGATCATACTCATGACCATAGCTAACAAAAGCAATGTAGGCAGCATTTCGACTAACGTAAATCCATCTTGACGACGTAAGCGATCAACGAATTTTCTCATCAGTGATATACCCCTCCACAATCGTTCCCACCTGCCCTGACTTTTCTTCTATTCCATGTATGCTAATCTGAATCGGAAGCAGATAGGGAGACTCTTGCCCTTTGATCGTTGCAGTCGTGCCCGTAGAGGATTGCAGTAAATCTTTCTGATATTTAATCGCTACCCGATACTGCACTCCATTCACCACAGGATTCAATACAGCCGCCAGGACAGCAGGTTGTTCTACCAGTGAAGCATAGATACTACAATTGCTGATTGATTCACACTTTTGGCTATCAATACTAGCATTGGATTGAAAATACGTTTTCCATGTATCAAAATCTTGCTTCTCTGCGTATACCAGTGCATTACGAGCAAGATTCACCATTACTGTTTTATTGGCATTGCTTTTGGCGTACGATAAGGAATCACTAAAATAAGACATTAACACCAACGAAACAATCGCCAAAATTACGATAGCCGCCATCACTTCAATCAAGGTAAAGCCTTCTTCATGTTGGTTATACTTTCTCATCGGTAGGCTCCTTTTTCTTTAGCTATATTTATATATGTAGCATCCGATCATTGTAGATAGTCCCTTATCTACTTCTTCGACTAATTATGCTCTGAACTTTATACATCCTTTTCCAATTTCATACATCTACTTTGTAAACGTGACAAAAAATGGGATTATATTCATAGAGGAATCTGATCTATAGGGCAAATGATACAAATAAATTTGCAACAAAAAAGACAAATAAAAAAAGTGCCCGCAAAGGCACTTTTTGATTGATCTATTATCAGTGGTTGATAGTAATGATAGATAGTAATCCAGTTGTATTAGTACTTAATACGCTTTTTCCAATAAAGCATCACACTGCTGAATAATCTCTTGTTGAGAAGATTTTCCAGACATTTCGTTGATTAGCAATTCTTCGGATAACCGTTGCACTTCTCGTGCTCTTGGATATCTTCGATCATAATAAGCAGATAGAGCTTCTGATAAAGAGTCATGTTGAGCAATCTCTTCTGCTAATACAATCGCGTCTTCTATCGCCATCGCTGCACCTTGTGCCAGATTCGGAGCACTCGCATGAGCAGCATCGCCACCGATGACGACACGCTGGCTATACCATTTTTCCTTCAGCACAATCTGACGAATCATATTAAATAGAATAGGACTGTCAGGTTGGAAACAACTGTTCAGGAAATCTTTTTTCCATTGAAAAGGTTCCAACATATGGCGCACAGTATGATAACGCTGTTCTTTCGGGTCACGATAGTCTTCGTGAACAGGCTTCAGGATAAACATATAACCACTGGTAGCTGTCAGCGGAAAAATACCTACCTTATTGTCTTCATTCAATAACATATAACTCGTTGTCGTCAATGTACCGGCAGGAAATTCAATCGGCACACGCCATGAACCCATCCCTAGATAAGACGACTGAACCTCACGTTGAAGCATAATATTACGCACTTTCGAACGAATCCCATCAAAGCCTACAAGTAGATCTGCTTCTAAAATTGTATCATCTTCAAAATAAACAGTGACTCCATGTTCGTGTTCTTCATATGTTTTCAGCTTTTTATCCCATTTCATCGTAACTCCAAGTGCTAGCGCTTTGGATAACAAAATCTGATTTAATGTAGAACGCCAGATCGAGTTACGTCCAGGTAAATCTTCATTTAGAAACTTTTGATTTACTTCTAGCAGGACATGTCCTTCTTTGTTCAAAATCTGCATACTTTCTAATTGTATGCCTTGCTCCAGACATTCTTCATATACACCTAGATCCTTCAATACTTTAAACGTATTCTGAGGTTGTGTAATGCCTGTACCCGCAGGTGCATCATGAGCATTGCCTTCGCATAAAGTAACCTGAAGCCCTATTTTCTGTAACGAAATCGCAGCCGATAATCCTCCGATGCCTGCCCCGATAATAATTACATGTTCTATTGTGTTCGACATAATGCAGCTCCTTCTGTGTAATAAAACAACTTGATGATTGAACAGCATTTTCAACTGCATCTAGAAGAATAGTTAAAAATAAGCTATATCCCATATTTTACATGTAAAATTTATAATATGTAAGATTGTTATTTTTGCAAAAGTATGGACAAAGAAACATATTAATCACTATTTTCAGAATAAAGGGATATACAAAATAAGTACTATTATATGTCTGCTTATTGGCTTCTATAGATCTACATTTCATTTATAATCCCTATCACTTTTTATAATGAGAAGATGTGGATATGCTTTTTGGTTTAACTTAAATGTATAAAATAGATCATAAAGGTAATATTTATTGCATTGAGTTCGTCTAACTAGAGGAGGTGTTCTTATGAATAAACCAAATCAAAGTCTAGCTATAGCTTCTATCTTATTGCTTACACTTACAATGACGGCCTGTCAAAAGCAAACAAACGCTCCAGCAGCTACAGATTCACAAGCGACGCCAGCAATATCTAGCACTACAGAAAATCAACAGGTGGATGATAATACAGTAACAGACAGTGCAGCATCTTCCGATGACGAAGCAACAGCTTCTGTAGTAGAACGTGAACCTACGAAGTCTTTCAATATGGGAATGGATGATACACGAAAAGCTACACTTACAAAGAGTAAAGATTATTCATTATACGTGTTTGATGGATATACATTAGACACAGCAACCCATCGTCTTCAATCGACGAACAATCCGAAATACTATGCCGAAATCGAAAAAGTATCTTCTGGTTCCAACTTAGATGAGTTGCGTAATCAAGGAATAAAAGAACTGACAGAATATGGCGAAGTCAAAGAGTATAAAGGCGACCAGTTAGCAGAAGGCCCAATGTTCAATGCAAATTTACTTTTACAAGTGTCTGATGAAAAAGGAGTGCATGATTATATCGTCTGGGAAGATCAGCAGAGCAAAGATACTTACATTTTCCGTGCACATGCTCCAGAAGGAAAAGAATCGGACACTTTCTTAACACCCGCACTTACATCGTTATCCAGTATTATGTCTAATCCAGATTCTTAAAAAGGTTAAAAAGTCTTTGTTTACTCACTCGCGAAAATGTCTACTACTGTGTGCATTCGTTATGTCGCAGAAGAATTCAGCTGAACGACATTGTCGACACTGTATCTTAATCTGGAAAATCAGAAAATACATCTGTATTCTGGTCTTCGTCACTGTAGATATCGAGGAGAAATATAGATTATGGTTCCATTTATCGTTTATATTGCATCAAAAAAAGACTCTCCGCGGAGAGTCTTTGCTGTATACATGATCATTATAATAGCGATAACGATAGATTAAGCTTGCTCCACTTGACTCAAGTTTTTACTACGAGACAACTGAATCGCTTTACCCACTTCATGCAAAATAAAATCGACTGAAGCTGGATCATGAACATCGTATTGATCGATATTCAGACGCAATACCGGGCATCCTGTAAATTCATTAATCCATGTCGAATACCGTCCATGCATTTGTTCCCAGTAGGAACGTTCTGTCTCGATTTCCATCTGACGACCACGCAGTTCAATCCGGTTAAGAATCGAAGGTAGACTGCCTTCCAAGTAAACCAATACATCTGGATGCGGGAAATAAGGAGTCATCACCATCGCATCAAAAAGACTGGTATACGTCTCATAATCAGTAACAGACATCGTGCCTTTATCTGCGTGCATTTTCGCAAAAATACCGGTATCTTCATAGATCGAGCGATCTTGAACATAACCGCCACCTGCTTCAAAAATCGCTTTCTGCTCTTTAAACCGTTCTGCTAGAAAATAAATTTGCAAATGAAAGCTCCACCGTTCAAAATCATGGTAAAACTTTTCAAGGTACGGGTTATGATCTACTTTTTCTAAAGACGTTTTGAAATTCAAACGTTCGGCTAACACCGATGTTAAAGTCGATTTACCGACACCTACTGTTCCAGCAATCGTAATTAAAGCATTATCAGGTATGTTGTATTCGTTCATGTATAAGCTCCTTTAGATCAGAAGCAATCTGTGCGAAATGCTCCTTATTTTCCACAAAATCAATCAAGTTGCCATCAATCGTAATAATCTGTGTCGATGGTTCGTTGATTGCAATCGACGCCATCGCTTCTTCATAATCTAGAATTAATTGCTCCAAATAAGCAGTGTCCATCGATTGTTCGAATACACGCTCTCGCTTTTTGATGCGATACAACAATGTTTCTAGATCAGCACGAATATACAGAATAATATCAGGCTTTGGCAGATCATCCGTTAACAAATGGTAGATTTGACGGTATTTATCCCGCTGTACACCTTTCAGTGTACGTTCCGAAAAAATCAGATTTTTATAAATATGATAATCCGAAATCACAGGTTTGTGATTGGCAATGTACTGAAGTCCGGTGTCTTCCAATTGCTTGTAACGATTGCAGAGAAAAAACATCTCCAACTGAAAACTCCATTCATCGATATTCTCATAAAACTTACCGAGAAACGGATTTTCTTCTACAATTTCTTTGATGAGTGGGATATTCATTTCTTGTGCTAGCATCGTCGCAAGTGTTGTTTTACCAGCACCGATAGCACCCTCTACAGCAATAAACGGGGTTTGTTTCATAGATGTGGATGTCCTTCCTGTTCACAATAATCTTAAAATAGACTTATGTATTGTATCACAAGAAGAACGATTATAGATGCCTATGTTAAGAAGTTTTTTGTTCAATATAAGCTTCTAATAATTTGGAGAACCTTCCGATATGGATAGGCTTCGTAATATATTGTTCAAATCCAGCGTCTTTGCCTTTTCGAATATCTTCTTCCAGTACAAAAGCACTGATTGCCCAGACCGGAATCATAGATGTACGAGGATCTGCTTTTAATTGAGTAATTCCTTCAAAGCCGTTCATTCCCAAAAAATGAATATCAGACAATATCAAAAAAGGTTGTACCTTGATCGCCAGACCAATTCCTTCTTGAATCGTGGAAGCTTCTAATAATTCTACCGAGGGTAACTTCTTTTTAAATAAGTGACGCATCAGTAACATATTCACTCCATCATCTTCAATATACAGAATTTTGATGTTCTTGTGTTCCATAGGATCCTTCCTTTCCGAAAAAAGAAAAAGCCGAAAAAAAGGTAGAACTACCTTTTTTTCGGCTTAATCTCAGCGCATATATAATGTCTGTATTATGACCGTATACTTATATAGTGGAGAATGGTTATTCTTCAAACACGTACACAACCATACTCTGATCACGTTCAAAATTCCAATCAGCATACAAATCGACTAATTTTTTTTGAAGAATTTCTTCTAGATCCACATGCTGTTCCAACAGCCGTTTTTCTAATTTACGTTTTGTCGATTTCAATATATTCTCATAACCCAAATCTATTAATTCTTTTTCAAGGAGTATGGTTATACCCTTTCGAAAGATGATTAACAATCTTGGATGAACCCACCAGGAGTCGATAAAAGCAGGCGTTTTTTGAACTTCAGCGGTGACCTTCATCACTTGACGATGAATCTCATTTTTTCCTTCATAATCTTCTGTCTCCATCCAGCTAGAACCGAACAAGCCAGCGATTACGCCGGAAGAATTGTGTCTACCCCAATCATAGTACATATCGGTTACCTCTAAATTCAGGTGTTCATTTAAAAACACTCTCAGTTCAGGTAACATCGATTTCATAATCAATTCGCGAGTATAACGAAAAGCTTGTTCTTCTTCCTGGCTTAATAGAAATTCTTCTACAGGACTCAAAAAATTCCGCAGATGAATCAAAATGCACCGATCGGATAGAACAATATGTACCGATTCCGGGCCTTTACCAAAACGCTTTCTTAGCATTTTATTAACAAAACTGGTTGCTTGACTCACTGATTCATTGTACTGCATAACTCTGCCTCCATACGAATATACTCCATTTTGCTTTATTATTCACATGGAGCGTAAAGATTACAATACAATAAACTCAAATGTGCATATTCTGTAATGATTATATTTTTATTTCATTTATATAGTTATAACGATACCAAATAAAATCGTAAAAAAAAGATTAACAATGACCTCGCTAGGGTATTATATCATTTTACGTTCTGAACAACTACCTTATTTCGTTATTCTTCGAAAGTGTACATAATCATACTATGATCGTTCTCAAAACTCCAATCTACATACAGATCAGCGATCTTTTTGTTGAAAAGGGGTTCCAGATTCGTTTCTTGTTCCAAAAGCGCTTTTTCGATCTTTCCTTTGGTCATTCGCAACATGTGTTCATACCCCATACTGATCAATTCTTTTTCAAGCAGAATCGTTGTCCCTTTACGAAGAATAAATAACGTTTTGGAATTGATCCACCAAGAGTCAATCCATGTAGGTGGTTTTTGCAATTCGGTAGTGGCTTTCATAATATACTCATGTAACTGCTCTTTCCCTTTATAATCTTCGGAATGGCTATAAAGATCATAATCGAGTAATCCTACGATCACACCTGAAGCATTATACATCCCCCAATCATAATAAAGGTCAACCACTTTCAAATCTAATTGTTGCGTGAAAAAATTTCTAAGTTCAGGTAACATCGATTTCATAATTAGTTCACGTGTATATCGAAAAGCTTGTTCTTTTTCTTGACTGAGTAAAAATTTCTCGACTGGACTCAAAAAATTTTTGAGATGTAGAACAATACATTGTTCACATAAATAAATCGATACCGCTTCAGGTCCCTTACCAAAGCGATTTCTTAATAATTTTGTAGTATAACTCGTTGCTTGGTTAATTATTTTTTTACGATTCAATGACTACACTCCCAGTATAATATCCCAATCTATTCACTAGATTCGGGTACATTGATGCTTCGTTTATATCGTTTTTCAAAGCTATAACACATCATGGACGTTCAATATAAAAGACATCATTTTAACCATACAATCTTTGTTTATACATGCAATTAACCTAAATAAAAATAGACCGAAGAAAAGGTATCTCTACCCGTTCTTCGGCCTAATTACAGCGCATTATCATGTCTGAATCATTACCGATCATTCTTATTTATATCTAGTCATACTCAGTAAATATAAGTAAACGATGATCAAGACCCACATTCTAATCGACACTAATATCTATAACCAGCTTATTAAACCATTGATCTTAGATGCGTATTTTCGGAGTCAGTTGTTCATCATTTAATGTGCTTGTTTGTGTATTATTTTTATCATATCTCACTATTTTTCTCAAGCAATACGGTTATACCCTTTCGAAAAATAGAGTTACTCTGGATGTATATATCATCAACAGATGCTCAGCGTACTATTTAAATAGCAGGCATCACATTTCCCCCGGTTACTGGAATATACGCTCCTGTAATATAACTAGCAAGATCAGAAGCCAAAAAAGCGACTACATTAGCAATTTCTTGATCTGTTCCTCTGCGTTGCAAAGGGACATGCTGAATATAGGCACTATCTTGTCGATCAGAACTGTCTACTCCTAGATCACGCTCACTTAATGTCCAACCGGGTGCAACTTGATTCACTGTAATCTGGTGTTCCCCTATTTCTTTTGCCAGAATACGATAAATTCCATCCATTCCACGTTTACCAGCGACATAAGCGGATTGTGTAGGTTCATTTTGCATCGCACATTCGGTATTAATTCCTATCATTCTTCCATATTGTTGCTGGATCATATGAGGAACAAATACTTTGGATAGATGAACAGCCTGAAGAACAGTAGTCTGAAATTGATCTACATAATCCTGCATATTCTGTTCCAATATGGATGTCCACTCATATTGAGAAACAGCATTACCTACAACAATATCAGGCATCTTGAAATTTGTCGATAATGTATCACGCATTTCTATCACATCTGCTAATTGCCCTATATCTGCTTGAATAATAAACACAGAACGTCCTAATTGCTCTAATTCTTGTTGCAATACAAGAGCTTGTTCCTGATTACGAAAATAGTGAAGTATCACATCAGCCCCACTCTGAGCCAGTGTACGTGCCATTACTCTTCCTAGCTGACCTGTAGCTCCTGTGACTAATGCTGTTTTACCATTCAAATCAATAGCAATCATAAGATGCCTCCATCTATTGTTGTGTGGATCGATATAGATAATAGAGAGTAAGAATATTCAAATATGATATAGATTTGACAAAATTATAGTATAAAAATAGTAACAAGTCCAAATGCAATCTGTAATGTAGCAAAAAATATAGTATATAATTACTTTATTTGGTAAAATAACTAAAGTTATAAAGATACTGAATATGAGGTGAATACAGGTTACGCGTAGATTGGAATCATTTGTATACATAGCGATATATACTAGGAGGAATATAGTTGAAAACGATCGTCAAACTAACTTTATGTAGTACTTTGTTGATGGGTAGTCTGGTTACACCTGCTTTATCTTGGACATCTTCAGTTGCTCAAGCTGCTACCAGTGGTGGAGTGAGTATTATGTTAGATGGATATGCTTTGCCTTTTCCGGTTCAACCTGTAGCTATTAAAGGAACAACGATGGTTCCGTTCCGCGCTATCTCTGAAGCACTTGGTATTGATGTTCAATGGAATCAAACTTCCAAAACGATTACAGCTACTAAAAAAGAAGCTTCAACTACCAAAAAAGTAATTTTAACTATGGGAAGTACCCAAGCAACAGTCGACGGCAAAAACGTTACATTGGCTCTGGCACCACAGACGATTAGCAACAATACGATGATTCCGCTTAGCTTTTTCAGTCAGCAATTTGGAGCAGGTGTGAAATGGGATCAAGCCTCCAAAACGGTCTCGATCACTTCACCACAAGAAGATTTGTATACGATGGGATTTTACGCTTTATCTTCGTATGATGAGCGTGCAATGATTCCTGATTTTGATACGATGGCATTTGGTTGGAGTCGAATTGATCTAAATGGCAAATTCACGATTGCGGATACAGGCAAAGAATATCGCTGGCCTCAATCTGCAGGAGCTGATACACCGGAATCGATTATTCAGAATACCACTACACAAGGCACTTCTCCTTATCTCATGGTCTATGCTGTTGATGGACATGGAGAATTAACTAAGAATTTGGAAAATCCAACATTACAACAACAAACGATCAAAGGTATTGTAGATACAGCTAGTCAAAAAGGATTTAAAGGAATAGTACTTGATTTTGAAGGATTAGGATTAACCGGAGACAAGCTTCAAGCGCAAAAAGATTATAATGCATTTATCCAAAATATAGCCACTCAAGCTCATCAAAAAAATCTTAAATTAACTGTAGTGCTCCACCCGCTTAACAGCTCGTATCAAGGCTACGATTATCGCACATTAGGCACGTTAGCAGACGATATTATTATTATGGCGTATGCGTATGATAAAGAGAAAAGCCCTGAACCACTTGCCAAAGTCGATGAAGCGATCTCATTAGCGTTAAAACAGATCAATAAAAACAAACTTATTCTAGGTATTTCATTAGGTAGTGAAAATGCAGATTCAGTCAATTCCAAAATCGGTCTAGCGAAGCGCTACGATCTAAAAGGCATCTCAATCTGGAGACTCGGTATTGTAGGTCAAGCCGCATGGAATAGTATGCACGAGTCTGTTGAATTTAAATAAGCTGACAAGTAAATATAATGAAAAAAAGCTCTTTCCTATTAATGTAGGAGAGAGCTTTTTTTATAGTTGTATCAGGAATGCGAATAGATATAATATTCTATTCATTTTCTGTTTACTTTATGCTATATTGACAACTAAATTATGTTCAGATGAAAAAAGGAGCGATTATAAAATGAAAAGTATAGCTATATTTTGCGGTTCAAGTGATGGAGCTTTGCCTAGCTATCGAGAACATGCAATAGCTTTAGGTCATGAACTAGCTAAGCGTAAGATTACACTTGTCTATGGCGGCGCTACTGTCGGATTGATGGGTGCAGTAGCTGATGCTGTTTTAGAAAAAGGCGGTACAGTCATTGGTATATTACCTCATTTTCTTCAAAATCGTGAAATTGCCCATAACCATTTGACTGAATTGATTATTGTAGACTCTATGCATGAACGCAAAGCCAAAATGGCAGAAATGTCTGATGGATTTATCGTTTTACCTGGTGGTGCTGGTACAATGGAAGAATATTTTGAAATCTTTACATGGGCACAACTAGGATTACATAAAAAGCCTTGTGGTCTAATGAATATAGAGCACTATTATGATCCTTTGATCACTTTATTTGACCAAATGACAAATCAACAATTTATGCAACAAAAATATCGTGAAATGGTGATTGTCGACACCACTCCTGAAGGAATACTGGAACAATTTGCTCATTATAAGCATCCTTCGGTTAAAACGTATCTAACTGAAGATCGTACATAAATTATTGTTCATCTACAAATCAAAGAAGCAGCATTTTCCCATCGGGAATGATCTGCTTCTTTGTTTGATTTCATTATTGTTTTCTCCATCTAGCGATACTCCAGACGATCAGCGATAACAGCATAAAGACTCCACCGGATAGACTCACAGCACTCCAACCGCCGATTTTCCACATATAGCTACTCACCGAAGAACCGATCGCTCCACCTACAAATGTACTGACCATCAGTACCGTATTCAGGCGACTGCGAGCACTATCATTGAGCGCATAGATTCGAGCCTGATTGGAGACTTGGGCTCCTTGTACGCCTAGATCCAGTAATACGATTCCGATCATCAGACCGATCAATGTACCCCCTAACCAGCCGAAAAAGACAAATGAAATCAATGTCACCACAATCATCGCGCCGATAATCCATTTGGGTTGTATCCGATCCGCAATGCGTCCAACAATAGGAGCACCTAATGCACCGACGACACCTACCAATCCGAACAGCCCTGCAATCTGGCTACTATAATGATAAGGTTCTCCTTCCAGATAGAAGCTAAGCGATGTCCAGAATACACTAAAGGAAGCAAAATTGAGCGCTCCGATCAATGCCCCTTCACGCAACACCGCATACTGTCGGATCAATCCACCAATAGATATTAACAACTCAGAGTATGTTGATTTCATCAACGGTTCTACATGTGGCAATTTGCGTCGTAACACTAGAAATAGGACAAACATCATTATCGCCGCTATCCCATACATCCAGCGCCAGCCCCATGTCCCGCCGATCAATCCTGAGATCGTGCGAGCGAGCAAAATACCGAATAACAATCCACTCATGACTGTCCCGATCACTTTGCCCCGCTGTTCCGGTGTAGCCAATTGCGCTGAAAAAGGAACTAAAATCTGTGGAACTACCGTTGTCAGTCCTATCGCAAAACTGGCAATATACATCCAAACAATATGAGTGGAAGCCGCCGCACCTAATAGCGAGATCGTAACCAAAATAAGCAGTGTTGAGATCAGCTTACGTCGCTCTCTAATATCTCCCAATGGGACAAATAACAACATACCAAGTGCATATCCAATCTGTGTAAAAGTAGAGATATACCCTGCTTTATCACGACTAATTCCGAAGGAAGTCGCCATATCTGCAAGCAGTGGCTGATTTATAATATAAGTTAGCAACAGCTAACCCTGAAGCAATCGCCATGATCCACAGTAGACTCTGGCGTAGAACAAATGGCTGTGACTGTTCTGTATTCATACACGACTCCTTTATATTCATTTGGGCTTTATGATTATACACTACAATTCAAATTATGATATTCAAAATTTGGTATATACTTGCAAATAAAAAAACTATATTCAGATCACTTTATCGACAAAGTGATCTGAATATAGTTCTGACCTATCTATATATAATGAAGCTATTCAAGTTATCGCTGAATTAGATTGTGGTTACAGGAACGTTTACTTTTTCACCTGCACGATTAGCAGATAATATTTCCGCTTCTACCAGTTGTACCGATATCAGTGTACTTTCAGGTGTAGCTTGTGACATCGGTTGACCATCTAGCAATCGTTCTACAAAATAACGTAACTGACGATAATATCCCATATCTGATGACAATTGAGCGGTATATCCTTCGCTATCATTAGGATTCACCTGTACGCTCCCTTGCTCAAATACAAGATTACCGTGTTCCAAATTCACACGATACGTCATCGCAAATCCATAATCCCCTTGTAGTGTCCAATCTGCTTGAGCATTGATCACTTTGCCATCTGGATATATATAATTAGTCGATACAATATCATACCCACTACCCGGTACAACATTACGTGCTAACGAAGACACCGCTTCGGGTACACCGAATATCCATTGAATAATATCGACATCATGAATATGCATATCAAGCATCGCTCCACCACTGCGCTCTTTTTGGACAAACCAACCTTTAGGCGTCTCTCCACCGCGAAAAAAAGAACCGCTGATCACCTGACCCAATGTCTGATTCATCACTATTTCTCGCAAATATTCATATGCTGGCCAGAAGCGTAGACATTGCCCGATCATCAACTGCTTCTGGTGAGCTTGTGCCGCTTCCACCATCTGTTGCCCGGCAGATGCGCTTATAGCCATCGGCTTTTCACAAAACACATTATATCCACGAGATAGCAGATCACAAGCGATAGGAGCATGTAAGTATGTTGGTAATGTAAGATCGATAACGTCTAACTGCTCGTGCAACAGCATCGTTTCCAGATTGTCGTACAAATGATACGCAGATAGATCAATCTCGGTAGTATCTGTATCTGTCGCTATATTTCCGGTTACTCTTGTATGCTGTAACTCTTCAATTCGCACATCACAGATCGCTACTAATTGCACATCTAATCCTTCTTTTGCCAGACGAATATAATTTTCTAAATGCATATGCCCCATAAATCCAAATCCCACTAATCCTACTTTTACCATTGTAGATGCCTCCTTTATCCCAAAATACTATCCATAGCATGCGACGTGTTATAAATTAACTGGTTCGAATAGTATTTGTAAGCTGGAATCATCTCCGCAGTGACATAGTTGGTATAGCCAATCTCGCGCAGAGCATTAACAACAGCCGGATAATTCACATCACCTGCTAACAAATCTACAAAGCCTGCTAGCCCACCTACCTCACGGCGATAATCTTTAAAATGTACTTTTTTGATTCGCTCTCCTAAAATACGAATCCAATGCTCTGGATAACCGGAGTAGACTACATTACCCACGTCAAAATAAGCACCGACATACGCTGAATGAATATCATCCAAAAAAGATTTCATTTCAAGCGGTGACAGTAAAAACTTATTCCATACATTTTCGATTCCGATATGCACACCAACTGATTGCGCTTCTGTAGATAATTGGCTTATCGCTTCTAAGGCGCGTTCATATGCAAGATCATAAGCAACGACAGGATAATCAGGGATAAAATCGACCCCTACACCTCCGGGAATCACTAGAATCGCATCCACTTCTAGTGCGGCGGCTACTTCTAACTGTTTACGGCAGATATCGATCGCATGCTGACGAATCTTCTGATCGTCACTGGTCATCGAATATTCCCAGTATAGCCCTGTAGCTAATCCACTAATCTCTAATCCTTGATCGATAACAGTGTTGCGAATTGCAATCAGCTCTGATTCAGAACTATCTAATGCCAGTTCACCTTCTGCTTGTAACGATAATTCGATTCCAGTAAATCCGGCATCACTTGCGATACTGGCACATTCTGCGATACTATAGTTGTCTGCAAATGACCAGATATTAATTCCTTTTTTCACAAAACCGCCTCCTATAGATATAGATTCCGTATAACATTTCAAAGTGATAAATGTATTGATCTCTCGCTTAATTAACGTTATTCTATCAGCAATAAAATGAAATAGATTTAGGAAAAGGAGAGGTTTTTTTGGACAATTCCGGTTTATTTTCTCTAGAAAAGTATCGCAAACAACGTCTTGCTCCTATAGAACAATGGTCTCCTAATATTCATTACGCACAGTATCAGAAGTTACCTACAGGTACATTGAACAAACGAATGATTTATGACTTTGAACTGTTATATGTACGCAAAGGAGAAGCTGTAACTCATGTAGCAGAGCAACGTATTGTGATTCCGACAGGGCATTTATTATTTATTCCAGCAGGGGCATATCACCGCAATGAAGTCACTTCTACCCCTAGTGCACAATTTATCGGGATTCACTTTGACTTTTTCCATGAGCTTCATATTGTGCGTGAAGAAGATTTAATCGTACAGCCACACAAAATTACCGAAAGTAAATTTGCTACTGAAGCGATAGCAGAAGGATTTGCTCCTTTATCTACCCGTTGGTTATATATCCCTACTCCATCATGTGTACAATTAATCGAACAACTGGTGCATGAATTTACGATGCGTTCTCCAGGTTATTTACTTATCTGCAAAGCGATTTTGTTACAGATTCTAGGTCTACTGCTACGCTCTCAAAAATCGTACCATCACACCAACCAACCTGTGCATGGAGATCGTATTTTGGAAATGATGAATATGATCGAACAGCATCCCGAGAATCATTGGAATAATCGTCTATTAGCTGAAGAACTCAATATGAATGAAGATCATATGATCAAAGTATTTAAAAAAATGGCAGGTATGCCTCCGGGCGAATATATTCAAATGCTCCGTCATCGTGAAGCAAGGCGATTATTACAAGAGACAGACGCATCGATTGAAGAAATTGGACGACAAGTAGGTTATGCTGATATCCATTATTTCAGCCGTATTTTCCGTAAAAGTGAAGGCATTCCTCCGCGTGCTTATCGTAAGCTATCGCGTATCTTGTAATGCGCAATTCTATAATGCTTATTCGTATCTTAGGCTATATACAGTTGGATCGATTAATACACTCTAGTTACCTTCTTATAAATAGAAGCAAATAAAAAACGACTATCTACTAAGATAGTCGTTGTCTTACATCATACTTATACCTATTATAAGAGCGGCATCGTTATACTGCTTCTATACAATAGTGTACCTATGAGGTTATGTCTGTAATGATTTATATCAATAACCAACCTTAATGCTATCATTCTCTACAGCTATGCCTTGAGATACAGTCAGCGATAGGCGTTGCTCTTCTGAGAAACCTATTGTCTCGCCCTGTTCTAATGAGACGTTATAACTAATAACATAGTCGACCACCATCATCGTAAATTCAAATACCTCACTTAACGAATGTTCGGAATGAATCACTTCGATCTCGTATTTGCCAAAACGTTCAAGCCCTCTTGTATAAGAACAACGACCTTGTTCATTTTGATACAATCCGATAAATACCCATAATTGTACAGGTAGTTCTCCTTCTTTGAGCATTTGTGCACTTTCTACATAACTTTCAGCAGATACGACCATCGGAGCCATATAAAAAGCTAATGCTTCGTTGAGCTGCATCATGCTACTGACTACTTGTGTAAATAACAAATGCGCTGCAATTGGATTAGGTGCACCGGATACACTGACAATAACATGAGAACGATGAGTAGCTACCACTTGCTCTGCTTCTGGCCACAACAAATTATATTTACAGCATTCTTCCACTTCACGATTAGGTATCGGTGCAGGCATATGAGCGACCACTACCTGCATTCCTTCTACTTCAAATACGATATTTTCTTCATTGGGTTGATTTTCAATCGTAATTTCAGCATCTTTATGTAGATTATCAATAAATGATGACCAATCACAGGTCTCACTGCTTAGTAATGCAAACCCCAGTACCATTGGTACTTCTTGTTGATCAGGTATGGCTGTTGGCATAGGAACAATATGATCGTATGCTGACGTTGAAGTGGATTCTTCTTTAGGTTTACGAAATTTATCAAAAATCCCCATGATATCATTCTCCTTCATTGATCGTATAATTATAATGATTTGTAAAAATAAACCTGTGCATATTGTAGCAGGAATATGAGCAACATTCACTTGTATTCCTTAATTTGATATTCGCTGACGGACTGTAATATAAAAAAAAGAAGAGCACTTTGCTCTTCTTTTCGGGTAACACTTCAATCCACTTTATAAGCTACAATTATTCAGCGTTCTCAAAAGCTGCTTCTACTTGTGGAATAATATCATCCCAGCTTGCATCAGGTAATTTACTTATCGTTACAAAATCACGCATCCCAAAAATATTATCAACACCGTCGATACTGATCAATGCGCTTGCTAATGGATGGTCTGTGCTATCTCCTGCTTTGAGTGAAGTACTAGCTGGACCTTCAAAAATATGTTGATTGGCATTGATTTTGACCGCGTTCGGGTTAGGTGTGTTCTGGATACTCATTTCGATAGCCATAGGGTAATTCCTCCTGATAGTTGGATTAGGGAGTAGATGTTGGTGCTGATTGGATGATCTTACTTGGTGTCGTAAGATTCCCATTTTGCTTTTAACCAGTTGTCGAACTCTTCGCCTTTTTCGCCTTCATACGTGTTATAGATATCCGCACGCATTTTGTGCAATTTCACTTTGAAATCTTCAAAGCTATGGTCTTTCGGCAAGCTCTTTTTGATACGAATTAATGTTTTGGTTAATCCTTTGAACAATTCAGGCTTGGTTTTGGATGGTTGTTGCACATCTTGTCCCAGACCTCGCAATTGCTTGTATGCTGCATCTTGAACAGCGTATACTGGATCATTATTCATCATATGCGTAAGCAGATCAATAATCGGCTGATGGTTGTATTGTCCTAATTCATTGACAGCGTTTAGACGCTCCTGCCAATTGGATTTGCGGTGAGCCGCTTTTTTTAATTCTTCATAATTTTCTGGTAATTCAAATGACGTACTTTCGAACTGTGATTCTTCTGTCAAAACATTCAATCCCCTTCTATTTTCAAATCCCGTTACTCTTTATTATAATTCAGCTTCTATAGCGATTGAAAGACATTTCGCTGAAAATAACAGTTAATCTGTACTTTTAGTGGTAGGTGTAGACTTGGAATTGCCTTTTTTGTCTTTGTCTGCTCTGGTTGCATAAGGTTTAGGTGCACTTTTGGTTTTTTTAGCGCTAGCTTGCCAGCGATTCCAACCTTTTTTCCCCGTCCCGCGACCTGTTCCACCTTTGCTTTTTGCATTAGCCAAAATATCACTCCGTTAGATGTAATACATAAATCTGCCTGTGCATACAGACATCCCTATGCTTCTTTAGTCTATTGTAACAAACCCTGCCACATATCACCAACTGGAAAAACAATAGTTACTTATGTTAAATTGGATATTGATATGTTGAGGTCGATATTACAGGCTACGGATAGGAGATATAAAGTAATGCGAAAAATAGGTTTGTTGATTTATTTAATTCCTTTAGTCGTGATCAGCATTATTGCGTGGAATGATTATGCGGGTGGAATAGAAGAAGCACGAAACAATCCGGCTGCTGTACATAACGTCTTTTATTTGGATAAAGGTCAAAAATTAATCAGTATTGCGGATGGCGAACAAGGTCTGCAAGGAATGATCTACAATACCAGCAATCATCAACTGGAAAACGATATTCCTCTTGCCTCCAATATATTCAAAGACATCGCTGCTGCTTATCAGAATAAGCAATTGATTGTTGCAACAAAAGATAATAATGATAGGTTATCTGTCCATGCGATCGATGCAACAGGCAATAGTAAAGAACTCAGCAATCATTCGATTATCATCAATGATTATTTGAGAAATAGTACATATATGTGGCGCAACCGCCTTGTCCTGGTCAATGATGGTTGGACAAAGCAGAGCAAAGCAGGGCTCTCAGAAATACAGAATGGACAACTACACTCGATAGACCTAAGTGACAGTTCTGTCTTACCTGCTAGACCGACGAATATAGATGACACTCATAATAGCTTTGAAAGTGATGTAGCGATTCCGATGCTGGTGGCTACGCTGAAAGATGGGCGTTCTGCTTATATCAGTGGCATTTTGGATAAGCAACATCGCCCTGCTGTATATCTTCCTCAGGCTGATTTAGTTGGCTATGAAGCAGAAGAACAAGCTGAGCAACAATTTGTACAACATTTCCAAGCAGACCCTACCCGTTTGCTACAAGTAGAAAGCGATTATCCGAAGCAAGTACGTTTTTATAATCAAACAACAGATCAATTAGGCGCATTACTTCCTACTCCCCAACCTGTCTATCAAGCCCAGATATTGTTGCTTAATGATGAGGAAGCACTGGTAACCGGTTCGACAACCAAAGATGAAGCAGATGGCAAATTAATCGGTTATATCTATAATGAAAAAACTAAACAATTTACAGATATCTCTCCACTGCTTACGAACAAAACATACGATCAGATTACGAATGATAATTTCACCTTTTATAAAGAAAATACAACTACACCACTGTATTATTCAGAGACCGATAATTCCGCAGGTTGGTTCAATCCACAAGATGGTTCTATCTCTCAGATCACCAACGCTGAAGTCGAGCAATGGCAAGCAAGTGATCCTGCTAAGCAAAAGTCATGGCAAGGATTTCTGGCGTATCTTTTGGAAGGCGGGCCGATTGTATTCAATTTAATTATCTGGTTGATTATCCCTTTTCTTTTGTTAGTCATTCCGTTCGTAATTCACTTCATGTTGCGTAGACGCAAAACCAAACAGCTCCAAAAAGGAGTAGTGACTCAAGCGACTATTATAGCTCGTGCTGAAACGGGAACGTTTATTAATGAACAGCCTCAAGTACGATTTACAGTGCAATTTGAAGATGAAGGTGTATTACGCAAAGTGAATATCAAAAAAGTGGTTTCTTATTTACAGATGCCTTCGATCGGTGACTCAGCGATGATCAGCTATGATCGCCGTAAGCAGACTGCTATTTTTTTAACAACCGAAGATGTTCCGGCGCAACCTCAATCTCACATATTGTACAATGCAGTTCTGCAAAAAATAGATACGTATGAGCAAGTCAATCGTGGACAAGCTTTATTGTTACATTTTGAGTTGGATGGTCAGACTTATTCTGTTCCGGTAGTACAACCACATGGATTTCAATACCGTCTATGGGACAAAGCCAATCTGATCCAAATTGCAGGTATGACACGTCTACTCAGTTATGGCGTATTGACTGACCTGAACAAAAAAGATGAACTCACTTTACAAGGTGAAATTATATCGATTCAACCTTTTGCTGTGCAAATTCATCAGCGTCAATTGATGCTCATGGAAGTACTGGTATCCCAAAACAATCAACGCATTCAGAAAGTGAGCAGTCAATTTGTACCGTTACAATTAGCATTGTCTGTCGGTAATCAACTTCCTGTCACTGTAAAACAACATGAATTCCAGCGTGATCTCCGCCTGATGCAAGGCAAGCAAGGGAGCGCCAAAGTAATCGCTGTTGAATTCAACGGCACTACCGGAGAGCGTCCACTTGCACGTATTACTGTTCAGCGTGGTGATGCAGAGTATGTATTGGAACAATCGATCGAACCTGTATACGGTGTCGAAGTAGGCGATGAATTATGGATTGCTTATGATGAACAGACACGCGAAGCGATGATTGTAAAGTATGCTTCGATGTAGATCAAATGTAGCTAGAGTTGAGATAAATAGAGCATACAAAACAAAAAAACCTTCTTATCTGCATCGGCAGAGTTGGAAGGTTTTTTGTTTTTATATAATTTTAACTAAACGTAGCAAAATAAGCTCTGGACAAAAGCAATAATAAGAACATTATAATACTCCCTGCAATATAACCGGGTAGCCCAGAAGCACCTTCTTTTTTGAGAAATATGCCACCTATACTCATTATCAACAACCCAAGTGAAGGAATCCCTACAATAAAAGCTAAAATAACTCCATCAAGAAAAAGTATATGTTGAAAATGATCTGTATGTATTAAAATCATAGCCACAAAACATACTATATTTATAATAGCAACGACTGCCCATATTCCTTTAAACCATTTCATCATAGTATATTTCTCCATTCTTTATTTACAAATTCATTCCATTTTAAAATATGTAAATCACTCATAATTGATTTCTTTCTCTTGTGCTATTAAGGTCGAAGTTCCTTGTCTAGTATCTATTAAAAAAGTATCTTTCGGGATGCTGAGTACATCATTTATCGTCATAATATATCGATGTGGTTGATCGGTTGATTCCATATTGACCCATCTCTTATCACTTGATTGAATGATATAAGCATCGCCCAAATCAATAGCAAGATTAATTTTAAATTCTTTACCTGTATGTATATCTTTGAGATACAATCTCACTTTTTCATTACTCTGGAATGTATTGACCAATTCTAATCGGTACTGATATTGCTGATCTGATGTTGTGACCAGTTCATGCGTTTCGATTCGTTCCGTTAGCCAACCGGCAGGTTCAATAGCTTTAAATTGACTTACACTCAAAGCTAATAAAACCACTGTGCACGAAATAAATACCGTATTACTAACCAGACCTTTGGAAAGAGTATTACTCACCAAAAAAATGATCGTAAACAATAATGTCATTATCGAAATAGTGCCATACATGACGACCACTACAGTCCCTATCAAATCCAGACCTCTTTGAAAATTAGCTGTTGCTGTGAGCACCAACCAAATATAAGAAGCAATATTACCTAATATCGCTATGATTACAATTCTTTTCAACCAATCGTTTATACCCATTTCACTGGATGGTATATCTCGCTCATCGTTCTGAAATAAATAGCGTATCTTCATTTGAAAGGTTCCACCTTCTCGATACCGACTTGCTCCACAATCTCGTTAATTCGCTTCATATATTCTGTACTTTCTTGCTCTACTTTCTCATCTGTATAAGGAGGTTGAGCGCCTAATTCTTTGATTTTGAAAAGCTTCATCACATACAATATCCGTTGCTCACATTCCATAGAGGTATCATTTTTCTTGATAGCTGCATCTATCGTTTGGGTACTTAGCGTTTCTCCTTTGACGAACCGGGCTTGCACATTATGTTTAACTTTCACTACCGCTTCTTCGCCAGTATTGAGCGCATCTTCTATCAATTGCATCGATTGATCATATACTGCTTGCTGTTCTTCTTCACGAGCGATACGGGCTTGAAGAACCAATGCATGTTCTACCCATGTCCAGTAATCATAATTTTCTTCAAAAGGAATCTGTGATAGCTCCCCCAGCAACTCTTTGATCTGTGGCTTCTGATCGCTTTGAGTGATATATAAGAGATAACTTAATTTCACCAATGCCGCTAGATACGCTTTTTGGGTCTTTTTATATTTGGCTGGAATCTGTTCTATGTATGAATGTAGTTCGGCTTTCTTTTCGATATGGGTAAATACTTCTTTTAATTGCATCGTAATCTCCTCCATCTGAAATATCACTTTATTATATTCTAGTTGCTTCCACTTCTTCATGATCTTAACATAAAGCCACAACCTTTTCTCGAAACAATGTGAGAAGGTCGTGGCTCTATTGATTGTTATATTTGCTAATTACCGTTGTACGATATAAAGATAGTATACCTGATCCAGTGAAAAATTATACTTTGCAGAAAGCGATCAATTGTTGTAATTCTTCTGCTAACTGTGATAGATGACGAGCAGATGAAGCTACATCTTCCATCGTAGATAACTGTTCTTCACTAGCCGCATTCATTTCATCAATACCCGCAGAACCTTGCTGTGATAGTGCACTTAAATGTTCCATTGCTTCGGCCACTTTTTGAGTCTCTTGCGTGGCATTATTGATTAACGTATTTGTTGAATTGGTTTGTTGGACAGTTGTATTAATAGATTGCTGAATCGCTTCAAATGCAACTGTGACCCGTTGTCCTCCATCAATACTAGCTTGAACACTGTGTACAGAACCTTTTGCTTTGTCGACAGCACTTTGACTTTCTTGTTGTACATCTTTGATTAAGCTAGTAATTGTAGTGGAAGAGCTAGCTGAACTTTCAGCCAGTTTACGGATTTCATCAGCAACTACGGCAAATCCTCGTCCAGCATCACCTGCACGCGCCGCTTCAATAGAAGCGTTAAGTGCTAATAGATTGGTTTGTTGAGCGATCTGCTGAATAGCGGAAGAAGCAAATCCAATCTGCTCTGATTTCGCATTTAGATTCGTAAGCACATTTAATGTAGAATGAATATCGCTTGATAATTGTTCAATACGATTGGTAATATCTCGTACTTCATCAATTCCTTTTTCAGCAGTTTGTTGCATGTTTTCGGTCATTTCGCCCACTTGTTGGCTCGTATGAGAGATTTGATTCATCTGACGTGCCATTCCATTTACTGAATCTGTCACTTGAATAACTGTTTGCGTCTGGGAGGTAAAGCCAGTTGCTAATTCGCCAGAAGACGTAGCAATATGAGAAGAAGCCTGTGCTGTTTGCTCTGCACTAGCAGTTAACTCTTCCGAAGATGCAGACAGCGTCATTGCACTTTCATCTACACTTTTAATAATTTTACGCATACTTGCTATAAGCGTATTAAAAGCGGTAGCCACCTGACCGATTTCATCTTTTGCCTGGTAATCTGCTGCTGCTGTAAGATCCCCTTGAGCCGCTTGATTCATCAATTGTTGAACTTTACGTAATGGACGAGAAATAAGTAATGCAATCCATAAGCCGACCAACAAAGACACGAGCAATCCAATAATAATAAAAGTAACCATAACTATAGTAGACCGACTATACGTATTATCAGCTGTAACTTTACTTTGATTAGCTTCATTTACCATACTGGTACGCAAAGTATCTAAATATTTATTCAAAGTAATACGTGTATTTTCTAAATCAGTGTAATTTGACTGAGCAGTCGTAAGATCGCCTGCACCTACTGCATCTAAAATATTCTGCCGAGCGTCTGAAAATGCTACATTTGTTTCTGTAAGATTGGCTAAATTTTGCTGATTTTCAGGACTAAGAGTCGTTTGTTTAAGCAATTCGTATTGTTTGCCTGTATCCGAAGCTGTTGTAGCCACTTCTTTTATCAATGTTTCTCTTTCCGTCATATCTGTTGTACGCGTAAGTATTAATAGGCGTTTGGCATTGTTACTATAATTAATAATAATCTGATCCATAGCCATCACAGGTTTCATATTTTTCTCGTACATATCTGTTGCAATATTAGACATTTGTTTTGTTGAAGTCGTACCGTTAAAGCCTAAAGCAAGCAATAATAGTAGATTAATAATAATTAAAATTACAATTTTGGTACGAACACTTAGATTCTTCATATTCAATAAACCCCTCTGAAAGTTTTTTAGTTTTTATTAGTAGTAATGCCTGATTGTGTATTACTTCATATCACCAACCTCTATCTATGATGTTTATCTAATTAGGATTTTGAGGTATATCGTTATTCAAACTAATGACTTAGCAGCTTAAATTTTGATCAATTAAGACTTTAGCAATACATTAGCTTCAAATTTAACTATAATTATATGTCGGTAGTACTAATTTAAATATGTATAGCAAATCCACCATTTGTTGTAAAAAATATTATTTTGTCGTTTATTGACGAATAAAAGCGCAAAAAAAACTCCTTATGATTAAGGAGTTTTTTTGTGCTTTTATATTTTATAGATTAACTATTGAATTTAAACCATCACTTTACAAATATCGTTCGTAAATTCTACTGGATCTTGTACCGGCAGACCTTCGATTAACAAAGCTTGATTGTATAACAAGTTTGTATACAGGTTCAGCTTATCTTTATCATTTTCCAGTGCATTTTTAAGTGATTGGAAAACATCATGATTAACGTTAATTTCCAGTACTTTATCTGCTTTTACGCCGCCACCATCTGGCATCGCTTGAAGGATTTTCTCCATTTCAATCGATAGTTCGCCTTCTGTAGACAAGCAGACAGGATGTGATCTTAGACGTTTGGATGCTTTAACATTGGATACTTTACCTGCCAAAGTTGCTTTCATCGCTTCAAACAAATCTTTATTTTCGTTTTCTTCAGCTTCTGTCGTTTGATCTTTTTCGTCTGGCTCAATACCTAGATCGCCACTAGATACAGATTTGAACGCTTTATCTTTGTACGTATTAATCATTTTAATAGCAAATTCATCGATATCGTCAGTAAAGTATAGAATTTCATATCCTTTATCAGAAACCATTTCGGTTTGCGGTAATTTCTCTATACGTTCGATCGATTCACCTGCTGCATAGTAGATGAACTTCTGATCTTCTGGCATTCTGGATACATATTCATCGAGTGTCACTAATTTTTTCTCATGTGAAGAAGCGAACAATAGAATATCTTGTAGGTCTTCTTTGTGCATACCGTATTCGTTGTACACGCCGAATTTTAATTGTCTGCCAAATGATTGGTAGAACTTCTCATAGTTTTCACGCTCATCTTTAAGCATCGACTGCAATTGACCTTTAATTTTGTTTTTGATATTTTTAGCGATCAATTTCAATTGACGATCGTGCTGTAGCATTTCGCGTGAAATATTAAGAGACAGGTCTTCAGAATCGACCATCCCTTTCACAAAGCTAAAGTAATCTGGTAATAAATCGCTACATTTATCCATAATCAATACGCCATTAGAGTACAATTCTAGACCTTTTTCATACTCTTTCGTGTAATAATCAAACGGTGTATTTTCAGGAATAAATAGAATTGCATTATAGACCACTGCACCATCTGCGCTAATATGCACATGTTTTAGCGGTTTATCGAAGCCATACCGTTTTTCGTTATAAAAGTTCTCATAATCAGCATCGATTAATTCGCTTTTGTTTTTGCGCCAGATTGGAATCATGCTATTTACTGTTTGCTCTTCAGTATATTCTACATATTCTGGCTCTGCATTTTCGTCTGCGTTATCATTTTCAACAGGACGACTACCGCTGATATCCATTTTGATTGGATAACGGATAAAATCAGAATACTTTTTGATGACCGCTTTCAAACGGTATTCTTCCAAATACTCATCGTATTGATCATCTTCTGTATTTTCTTTGATTTTGAGTGTAATGATTGTACCTACTGTATCTTTGTCTGTTGGAGTAATAGAATAGCCCTCAGTACCTTCAGAATGCCATTGGAACGCTTGATCGCTTCCTAGTGCCTTACTGATGACAGTCACTTCATCTGCCACCATAAATGCCGCATAGAAGCCTACACCGAATTGACCGATAATATTGTGACCATCTTTCGCTTCATTTTCTTTTTTGAAAGCAAGCGAGCCACTTTTTGCAATAATCCCTAGATTATTTTCAAGGTCTTCTTCAGTCATACCAATCCCTGTATCTGCAATCGTTAACGTTCTAGCCGCTTTGTCCGCAGAGACTTTGATATAATAATCTTCTTTGTGGAATGTTAACGAATCATCTGTTAATGCTTTATAGTAAATTTTATCAATCGCATCACTTGCATTGGAGATTAATTCGCGCAAAAAGATTTCCTTTTGCGTATAGATCGAGTTAATCATCATTTCTAATAATCGTTTGGATTCCGCTTTAAATTGCTTGGTAGTCATGAAAAGTAAGTCTCCCTTCGATTCTGCTTTTTTTAGCACTCAGGCAATACGAGTGCTAATCGCTACCTTTTATATACCATATACTGATTTTGAATGTCAATTCTTATTGGTTAATTTGTGTCTTATATCTGGCAGTAGTATGATAGACAACATACATAAGCTATTTTTACTCTACCTATATGAAGATAAGGAGCGAACGATATATGCCTCCCTTTTCCAACTTGCTTGATTTGAAACCGTTATCTGGATTTGATTGGTCTTGTTTTAACGGAAATATCGCTACCGCTGTGTCTTATTTTGGTGATGATTATTTACAAGCTTTTGCCCATTCATGGACTTTTTCTCAATTTGGAACAGATCCATTTTCGTATGATTTACTTGGTCATGAATCCTATACGTATGAAGATATTTTGAAATATGCTAATACTGATTATACGTTACATCGCGAGATTTCTTTACCTGATGCATTGAGCACTATTTATCAGGAACTGGAAGCTGGCAGACCGGTATTGGTCAAATGTGACTCCTTCGCCTGTCCTTGGTTCCCTGACAATTATCATGCTCTGCATAACAAACACTTTTTTATTATCGTAAACTATGATCCACAAACCGATATGTTTGCTTGCACAGACGTTTCTTATATGACGCACAACTATACTCAAAGTGTAGCTGACTTTAGTCAGGGATTTATGAATGAGATCATGACATTCTCTCCTCGTACTTCTACGTTAGATTTAGAAGATACAGATATGGATCTTGTATTACTGAATATCGCCAAAACAAATCTAGGGCTCCAACCGCAAACATACTCTATTTTTGAAGCTATGCGCGTATTTGCAGATCAATTTGAGCAATGGTATCAACTTGCTGTGATGGAAATGAACCAATTCAATCCAGGTGCTGCGAACAAATTGCATCTTGAATTGTTGTATATTGTTCAGTCACGAATGCAATTTTTGAAATTTGTAGAATATCGAGCAGATCTAGAACAGGTCAATATGCAATGTATTCGTGCTGCATTTACCCAATCCATTAAAAGCTGGTCTGTTATTCGCATGATGTACCTTAAATTATATGAACCCAAAGCGAATAAAGAACACATTTTCAATACGCTACCTGAAAAAATCAAAGCAGTAGCAGCGATGGAAGAAGATATAGCATATACCATTTTGCATATGGAACAGATGCGTCTATTAAATGACCAACTATCTCCTCGTCACCGTCACACCTTTTCCACTCTCTAATAGGCACTACAATGAAAAGCATCAAAAAAAGAACAGCCCTTTAATCGGGTTGTTCTTTTTGTTGTAGACATATCATCTTTTATCGTAAATCTTCCCAATCGCTAAGCGCTTCTTCAATCACTCTTTTTCGCAAAGGTTTACTGATATAGGCGTTCATTTTAGATTCTGAAAGTAAATCTACATTCAGAAGATCTGTAGAACAAGCAATAATATAAGGCTGTTTCTCATGTTCTGAAATAGAAGATCGAATTTGTTGTACAGCTTCGATCCCACCCAATTCGGGCATACGCAAATCCATAAATATCATATCATATGAATATTGAGTAGCTAGTTGTACAGCTTCTTTACCATGCTTTGCCCCTTTGACTTTATGCCCTAATTTTCTCAACATTTCCATTAACACATACCGGTTAATGTCATTGTCATCAGCAATCAAAATCTCAAGGTTTTTTGTTTTCATATATTCGGAAGAATATACCACCTCTCTCGTAAACCTGGTGATGCATCTATCCGATCATTAGCCTGCTTTTTGCTGTTGTTTTTTGTTTTTGACTTTAAGCGAAGTATCAATATCTTTGAATCCGATAAATTTCTTCGTATCTTCGTTCCAAATACGGAAACGCAATGATTGCAAGCTAGTTAATAATGTAATCGTCTGTACATCTTGCAACACCGGACTTGTATTATGCGCGGACTCCAAGAAATAATTGGGTACACGAGAACTTAAATGATGAATATGATGGAAACCGATATTACCGGTAATCCAGTGCAAGATTTTAGGAAGTTTGTAGAACGAGCTACCATGCATAGCTGCTTTGACATAATTCCAATTTTCTTCTTCTTCAAAGTAACTTTCTTCAAACTGATGCTGTACATAAAATAACCAGATACCGCCTACACCAGACATAAAGAAGATTGGACCTTGAATCATTAGAAATGCTTGCCAGCCGATAGCCCAGCAAAGTAAACCGATAATAGCAACAAGTGCTACATTGACCATATATGTGTTCATGCGCTCTTTTTTCGGAGCGCCTTTACGGTTAAAACGGTAAATTAATAAAAACGTATAAATCGGACCGATTGTAAACATAATCATTGGATTACGATACATACGGTACACCCAACGGCGTAATGGAGATAATGCTAAATATTCATTTACAGTTAGTGTCCAGATATCGCCTGTTCCGCGTTTATCCAGATTACCATTTGTTGCGTGATGCATAGAGTGGCTATAGCGCCATTGATCATAAGAACATAAAGTCATAATACCTGTAATATTACCTACAATTGTATTTGCTTTACGGTTTTTGAAAAAGGAACGGTGACAACAATCATGAAAAATAATAAAAGTGCGGACAAGGAATCCACCAGCAAGTACCATAATAGGAATCGTTAACCAGTAGGATACGGATAAACTAAGGTATGCAAGATACCAGAGGCCGAAAAAGGGGACAAGTGTATTAATCAGTTGCCATACACTGTACTTCGTATTTGATTTCTCATAAGGAGCTAAACTTTTGCGCCAATTATCTTGGTCTTTCGTCACACGCGTAGTGGACATATTTAGGTAATTCCTCTCTTGGGATCGATTCGTAACCTACTTCACAATGATTCCACAGTAGTCACTCATGGAATCCCCGAGAAAGATTAAGTTATCACATAGGGCATTTTGGACAATTTTTGAAAACTTAGTACCTGCCTATAACTCTATTGTATTACGTTCTATAGGTGCTTGTAAACCAAGCTAGCTCTTTTCACATGATATCCATACAATATGTCTAAAAACCAAACTTTTCCATATAACCATATATACATAACAAAAAGATTATTCTAAAATGATAGCTATTTTGCCTATCTTCAGAATAATCTTTTTGCTTCATCGGCGAGCTTTTTATTGATTATCTATCAGGGAAATTACCTGGGAAATAATTGATACAACGTTGGTTGAAAATCAAAATAGAATAGCCAAACCAAAACCTGATGTTATCACCTTTTGGTTTTTACCTATCAAATATTTATCTCTGTATTTTCCCACTTACTTTTATAATGTTCATTTCATAAATACGATATAACGCTTCGCTTTCCTTATTTAATCTTAAATGTATAACCTTACATATTCTTAACTTGACTATTCAAATTTAAGACTCTATAGTTATTTATTGTAATTAAATACATAATTTTTACATTTACTCTCAGCTTCATTTTAACTACTTGTTTTCTTTTTGTAGTGGCTCAATATGCAAGTATTCGAATTCAACATGACAGCCATCTCCTTGCGGGCTACATGCGTACACACCACATTGAAAAGGTGTCTGATCATTTTGATCTTCGAATAAATGAGCGATCCGTATCTGGTTCCATTGGGGCTGTTCAGATTCATCTTTTTCTTGCTCTGCATACTCAATCGTATAATCACCAGCTTCACGACGAATACGGAATAACAATTCGGTCTCACCGGCAACAAAATTTTGCGTAGACCAATCCGAGTATCCATTGTTGGTGACAACCGCACCTAACTTGGCATGACCGTCCGTTTCGAATTCAACAGACGTTTTGAGCCAGCAATGTTCTGAAAAACGAATCATCAATCCAGCTTGATCATATTGATGAACTGGATATGTACGTACTTTCGTTGTCATAATGATGTCACCTGTCATTTCGGCAAATAAAAAATGTCCATTGTCCACTCGAAAGTCATAATGTGTTTTTTGCCAGAAATCTGTTTTGGCGAGTGGCTTAAACGTAAGTACCTGTTTGTCGGAAGATACTTCCCATTCTTCTGGTGGGCAATGCCATTGTAATCGTTCATCCATTGCTTTACCTTGAAAATTTTCTAATAACTGATTCATTCACTATCACTCCTTATAGGCTAAATACATAGATGGCAGTCACTGTACAACGTCTGCCTTCATTCATTATGTTGATCATAGATGGAAATTTCAAGTGTATTTGATTATTTATGGAAGGGTGATGATGTTGAAAAGGATTTTTGGATTAAGTTGTGGCTTTTATTTTTTGATCGGAATTACCAGTGTTTTGTTAGGTGCTCTGCTCCCTGTTATATTGCCGCATTACGGTAAAGATTACAGCGATGGAGGCACACTGTTATTTCTACAGTTTATGGGCTTTCTTGTAGGGGTAATTGTATCGCCATCTTTATCCGCAGGGGTAGGACGCAAGTATATGTTATTGATTGCACTTGGTGCGATTACGATTGCTTATGCGTTGATGGGGACATTGCCTGTATGGGGTTGGATGGTCACAATGACGATTTTTGTTGGCTTTGGTTCAGGAATTATCGAATCTTCGATTGGAGCATTTACTATCGAATTCGCTGAAGCGCAAAAAGCGGTCGCCATGACCAAGTTAGATGTTTATTTTGGCGTAGGTTCATTATTGATTCCTGCTCTTGCTAGTCTGTATATTTTCTTAAATGTATGGCAGCTCTCTTTCTATACGGTTGCATTAGCTACCTTATTGCTATTGATATTCTGGATGACGATGCCAGCAGATAGTTCTGCACAGCTTCGCCGTATTCAAGAACATGATGCCGATCATACCGGCGCTGTTGTGAAACGAAAATACAGTGGCAAACAATTACAATTTCTCAGTATTTTTATTTTGTTCTTCTTCGTATATATGGGTCTTGAATTAGGCGTAATGAATTTCTTGCCTTCTATTCTGATCGAAAGCATCTCTATTAGTGATTCAGCCGCTTCGCTCAGTGTCACTTTTTTCTGGGCAGCTATGACGATTGGTCGATTATTTGTCGGACGTATAGCAGAATCGATTCGTTATGTTCCTTTTCTAATAGGTAGTTCACTTGGCATGATGCTAATGATTATTGGACTTGCTCTGGTTTCTCATCCTGTCGCTATGTATATTCTGATTTTTGGTATCGGATTATTTATGTCAGGTCTATTTTCTATCGCTCTTGTATTCGCGAACGTGCTGATTCCGGGCATGACTGAACGTACAACCAGTATTCTAATTGCTGCTGGCGGTATTGGTGGCTCTGTATTGCAATACGTGATCGGTTGGAGCATGGCGAATTGGTCAGTCGGGCCTACCTTGTGGGTATTTGCTGGATTTGCACTGGTGTTGTTAATAAGTATTGCTTTTACTTCTCAATGGAGTTCTTCTCAAGCCAAATTAACATCAAGAGTACAATCATAGAAATCACTCTGTAAAGGAGGTGAGGAACAGCGTTCCAGTAATCGATTGTAGTTGTAGTGCTGACAGTCTATTTTGGCAGATCAAGTCTATTTGAACTTAAAATCAGGAGGCAAAACATGCAAACTTTAACTGAGAATCGGTTTCGTTATGGTAGAGGTATTAAATTAATTGACGATACAGGCACAGAATATATAGACGGTGTATCCGGTACATTCAACCTTTCTCTAGGATATAATCACCCTTATGTTGTAGAAAAAGTACAAGAGCAAGTTGGTAATCTAACGCATATGTCGTCTACTTTTACAGAACCTTATGTAGATGAAGTGTTATCGCATTTGTTAGAATATGCACCTAATGGGATCGATGCAGGCTGGATGCGTGACATCACGGGTTCCACTGCAAACGAATGCGCAACTAAAATCGCTCAAAAATACACCGGTGATACTGATATTGTCAGCCTTTTCTACTCTCATCATGGACAGACTCAATTTGCTACAGGTATTTCGGGTAATGCTTTCCGTCGTAAAGGATTCCCCAATTCATCTGTTCCCAATTCTCTGCATGTCCCTGCACCTTACTGCTATCGTTGCCCGTTCGATGCGAACCCTTCCAATTGCGGAATGAAATGTGTAGAAGCACTAGCCGACCAGCTTGAATACGGTGGTTCTGGTTCTACCGCTTGCATGATTATCGAACCGATTCTAGGTAACGGCGGTAATATTATACCTCCACCTGAATATTTCAAAGGCATTCGTCAGTTATGTGATGAGCAAAATATCATCTTAATCGCAGACGAAGTACAGACAGGTATCGGTCGTACCGGTTATATGTTCGCAAGTACATTATTCGATATCAAACCTGATATTATTACGCTAGCTAAAGGGCTTGGTGGAATCGGTGTTCCTGTTGCTGCGGTATTAATGCAATCTCGTCTAAATGTACTTGAAAAACATGAACATTCATTTACGTCTGGTAGCAATCTGATCTCTGTCACCGCAGCTAAATCAACATTGGAAGTTGTGTCTGAACCTGGATTTATGGAAGAAGTACAACGCAAAGGCAAATTGCTTGGCGATTTACTTTTAGATTTGGAAGAGAAATATAGCTGTATCGGTGAAGCTCGTGGTGTTGGTCTTATGTGGGGTCTAGAAATTGTAGATGAATACAATGCTCCAGATACCAACAAAATGAATGCGATTATCAATTTCGCTTTTGCTGATCAACAATTAATTCTACGTGGTTCTCGTTATGGATTTGGTAATGTCGTGAAAGTGCGTCCATCCCTTACAGTTACTGATGAAGAAATTGTAGAGATTATTCGCCGATTGGATCTCGTTTTGTCGTCTTTAGATTAAAGCGCTTTTACTTAATTGCGAATAAATTATGTATATACGTTGTTAGATGAATATAAAAGAATACGCTTATAGTTAATATGAGGAGGAATATTATGTTATCACTTGTCTACAAATCAGCGTGGGATGTTGCTTTAGAAGAAAGACCTCAACCACAAATTACGCAAGACAATCAAGTATTGGTACGGATTCATGCAACAGGTGTATGTGGAACAGACCTCGGTATTGTGAGCGGCAAATATCATGCCAAATCTTCAATCATTCTAGGGCATGAATCGGCTGGAGAAGTCGTACAAGTGGGCGACAGAGTCACTACTCTACAAGTCGGTGATCGAGTTGTGATCGATCCTACCTACTATTGCGGTCAATGTAATATGTGCCGGACAGGAAGGCAGAACCATTGTTTACATAAAAGCACGACCGAGACAGGAGTAAGTAGTGACGGTACATTTACCGACTACTATGTAACTGAAGATCGGTTTCTTTACAAATTAGCAGATCATGTTAGTTATGCAGAAGCGACGCTAACAGAACCGTTGAGCTGTATGCTCACAGGTATTAACCAAATTCAACTTCTGCCTAATTTCCGTACGATTATTTTGGGTGCAGGCCCAATCGGAATGTTATACAGCTATGCTCTAGCTTCCAAAGGAGTATCCGGTAGCATTGTTGATATCTCACAAGATCGTTTGCATATTGCAGATGCGATAGCGCCGGAACGTTGGGATACACATAACTCATTTGAAAGTGCTCTAGAACACATCTCTCCTTCTGATCGTCAGGTTGATCTGATTGTAGATACAACGGGTGCAGTCGGCACAACCGTATTATCTAACCTTGCTCATGGTGGTTATATGATGCTGGTTGGTTTGCGCGATGGAGTCAGTTCTTTTAATCCTAAAGAAATCGTGGATCGTAGTCTCAAAATTATCGGTTCGATCGATTCTCTAGGTACATTTGCAACAGCTCATTATATGATCGAACGCAATCTGATCCCGGCAAGCAAATTGATTACTCATACTTTTGCACTGCAAGATTATGAAGAAGCGTTCCAGACGCTAGGTTGTAATATCAGCAGTGGAACATTGACACCATCTTCAAATGCGATTAAAGTCGTTTTACAATCTACTTAATAGATCTGAGGAATGGAGGTCAATACCATATGGCATCAAAGCATTTGAATAACGCTTCATCTTCTTTGTGGCAGGACCCATCGATTCAAGCCGTTATTTTTGATATGGATGGCGTTCTGATCGACAGTGAACCGATTTATTTTGAAATTGAAAAAAGTTCTTTTCAGCATCTGGGTGCTACAGTAGAAGAAACGGAACATCATACGTATGTAGGTGTGACATTGGAATCGATGTTTCAGCAAGTAATGGATAAGCACAAGCTGGATCATGTGATGGAGGAAGTTCTGGCTTTTCATAAAGACAATGTGATGAAAGTGATGCAAGATCACAAGGAATTGCAAGCATTTGACCATGTAGAACAATGGATTGAATGGTTATCTGCATCAGGGATAAAGCTTGCGGTCGCTTCGTCTTCTCCACGTTCGTTGATCGAATTGATTTTAGAGCGTACAGGATTACGCCGCTTTTTCACAGTGATGGTTAGTGGTGAAGAAGTAGCACATGGTAAGCCTGCACCGGATATCTTTTTGCATGCGGCATCATTATTACAAGTAGAACCACAACACTGTGTCGTAATCGAAGATTCTCGTAATGGTGTACGTGCGGCTAAGCTTGCAGGTATGCGTTGTATCGGTCATCAGAATCCAGGTTCAGGTAATCAAGATTTGAGTGAAGCAGATATGATCGTGGATCATTATGCAGAACTACTGGAATTACGTGATTCTTTGCATATCGGTGTTCGTTTATAATAATTACGTATTAATGTAGAAATATCAAAAGCCTTATTCCTGTATATGGAGTAAGGCTTTTGTTTTGCAAAAATAGATGTACCATTTAGTAAATGAAATTCTGTATGCGCTTCTGTAATCACTTCTGTATGCCCTACCTTTATACACTACAAATAAAAATCTTGCGCTTGCGGACTCAATGTACGAATATGTTCTAAGTAGACACTCACCTGCTGGTCTTGCACCCTATCATATTCAAAATGTAATTGTGTTGCTACATCTAAAGCGACATTTCGGAACAAATCACCTGTTTGGTGTAGAGCTTGCCAGATCTGTTCATTATCTGCTTGAGGATATGTTGCTAACAATTGTGTCCATATAGCTGGATCTACATATTGTTGTAAATACTTATGATTTTTGCCTACGCTTACTTGAAAGTCTGTATGAATTCCAACTTGCCATGTGATCATCTGTAGTAACATAGGACGAACATACTTATTGAGATGATCAATCGCATATAGAATTTCTTGTCGCCACAATCCTTTTGCAATATAAGTCGATACCCACCACAATTCATTACAGCAATCTGCATACTGTTGCGCTGTCGGACACTGAATATGGTAATCTTTATCTGTTGGTGGCGACAGTTCAGGCATTCGCTGATCTTTATCCAGTAATACTTTAATCAACCGATCTTCAGCAATATAAGTCGCTTGAAGAGATAATGGAAATAATCTTAGATCAATCCGATTGCCATCAGCAAGCAACATGAGATAAGCATATCGTCCATCATTATTTTCTAGGAAATCGCCTGTAGCGTCTGGCATTTGCATAATAATCTTCTCACCGAAATAATCTGTCCAATCATCATCTTCTACAAAAGATGGCACATCCGTTACCAGATACACGATATCGTAATCTTGAAAAATATCAGTCGGTACATTGCGATTCACACGCGAACCATTCATCGCTACTACTCGCACCCGTTCATCCTGCTCGGCAAAGTTCAAAATCAAATCCATCATCTGTTGCTGATTACGCATCGCACATCATCCTTTCTTTAGAAAAGTAAAATGTCTTCGCTCATATAGAAACTTTTTTTGAGTACAAGCAACTTGTGATGGGATATCCAAATACTGTGGTCTATTTATCTTTTATATTCTTGCTCATAGATCCTATGCACATGCTCACTAATTACAGGCGCCATCTGTTTAAACTTCAATGGAGCCGATTTCCCTTTCACAATATAATCACCTGCTACAAATAACGAATGATTCTCTCCTAAAGCCGCTTCATATAATAAAGATGCTCCACGAGTCGGTGCTGGAAAAAATAATCTAGTCAGAATTTTGATGAAGAATGGAATGCCTGATCGTTTACCCGAACGTAGCGTATTATTGCCCCCGGGATCCACACTTAACAACTTGATTCCTTTGTGATGCTCAAATTCAGAAGCACGTTCAAAAGTCCAAAGCGATAAAGCTAACTTAGCGGTTGCATAGGCTCCAAATAACGGTTTAAATTTTGTCGGATGTTCTAACTGATCAGGATCGAATGTTAACAATGTAGCAAATACAGCACTGGATGTATTGATCACTGTGCGTAGGGTTCCCTGTTGAATTAATTGCTCAAGTTCTTTCAGAATAATATATGGAGCTACAGTCTGTGTATCAAAGTGAAGCTCACGCCCTTGCGGGGAAAAGCTTAATTCAGGATAACTTCCACCTGCATTATTATATAATATATCAATATGGGTTTCTTGGGCTTGAATCTGTGTGAGTGCTGTTCGTAACTGCTCAAAATCAGATACATCAGCCACATAAATACGTAAGCGCTGATCTTGTATAGCTTGCTGAATTTGTATATCATCAGTAGCAAATGAAGATCGAATAATCGCTATTACCTGCCATTGTTGCTCTAGTAATCGTTGAGTCAAAGCAAGACCGATTCCGTGATTAGCTCCAGTAATACATGCAATACGTGTTAAAGATGTAGTATTCATTCTATTTCCTCCTATATACAAGTGAACAATTGGAACCCCGTAACAAAGGGTTGAGTTCACTCTACAACTTGGAGTCGAATCGAAGTCAACAGTAAACCTAATTCAGCTATTCTATAAAGCAATTGCTATAGGGAGATTACAGATAAGTACGTAGATTGACTTGGAGTCGACTCCAAGTTATAAAATAACGTTACAGTCTTAAAGGAGTGATAGGATATGTATTCATCTGAAGAATTTTCAATCAAAGAAGCAGCCAGCCAAAGTGGCTTATCTGAAGATACGATTCGTTACTATGAGAAAATTAAATTACTTCCTTACGCTCAGCGCAAATCTAATCGTCATCGTATATACCATACAATGGATATTGAAAAAATGAAATTAGTGGTATGTTTGAAAAAGACGGGTTTATCTTTAGAAGAAATGAAACCCTATCTAAATCTATCGTTTGATAGTGATCTGACTGATTATCCTGATCTCTACGAAATGCTCCAACAGCATCAACAAACGATTGATAAACATATTCAGTCGCTACAACAGATATCTCATTTTATTGATATTGTGTTAGAACGTACACCCTCTTTGCGTCCTCCTGCAACGTCCTGTACAGATGATGCTCAAGATCATCGTGTTCCTTTGAACAGACACAACCTTTTAAAAAGTTCTGTCTCTTAATTATTATAAACAAAAAGAACAAGTCCAAGGCATTACGCCTAGACTTGTTCTTTTTAGTTTACAACCTTTTATATGGTTCTCAAAAACTGATTAAAGCATGGTTCAGTTCTTCTAAAACAGCAATTTTTTCTTCTGTTGTTGAACTGCTTGTTAATGCATTTTTACGATTTAGAGCCGTTTGTAATGCAGTGATATCTTGTCCAGCCGTAGCAGTATTGATCTTGGATTGAGCTTCTACAGACGCTTGCTCGATCCATGTATTTACTGTAGGAACTTTAACTAAAACAGTCATTTCCAAATCAGCTTCACCTAGAGATAAATGTAATGTCACATTATAATCTGCCGCATAAGCACTTCCATTATATTGAGCTAATCGTATCGTATCTTCTGTATCGGAAGTGGTTAAATACGTATCGTCTGTTACACCTACTGGATGACCATCCACAATATGAGGTAATAATTCAATATCAGAAACAAACGTATTGATATTACTATTAATTGAATTGGATAAGCGCAATGATATATCCTCATCTACTTTGGTATCATAAGACAATTCGCTATATGATGAGATAAGTTCCATCTCACGTTCTAAGTCAAGCATATCCAAATCTCCTTGATCAGGAGTTTGATGATAAATAGAGATAGGTGGCTTATTAACTAACATATTTTGATCGAAAAAGCTGATTTGATCACGATCTACATTCATATCAAACACATGCCAGTAAGGTTCTTCTCCATCGCCTACAGGGATATGATAAGTTTTCATCGGAAGTCTGTATGCGCCATTATATACTTTTACAGTAGCTGATGATTTTCGCAATGTTGATGCTTCTCCATTATTAGCAGTCGCACTATAATTTTGTACATAAAACGTGTATATGCCATCTACATGTTTATTAATAGTGATCACTTCTGGTCCGTAAGAACTCATATTATCTGTATCTAAAGATACATAATTCTGATTCTGATAATTGTACTGTCTATTTTCGGTAGAAGTATGGAATCCATAGCCATCAGGTGTAGGTCCTAACAAATGAGCATCCTCATCGTAAGGTAATTCATCCCATGTTAACACAATACTAATTTTGCCTTCTGTTGGCATTCTGGAAACAATAGCATCTTGTTCATAATTATATTTGTCTGCCAAAGATGTAGCAATCAGATAGGAAGGAATATATCCTTCTTTTTTCAACTCGCCTGTGTATGTACCAGGCGGAAGAGTAGCTATATAATCTCCATATTCATTGGTTGTAACAGTTGCTGCGATTGGTCCCTCTGTCACACCTACTCCACGACGAAAATTAATTGTCATTCCTTCTACATAAGCACTATTTTCTTCTGAAATCCACCCTGTAAATCCATTTATACGTAGATTGCCTTTTGTAGTTATTAATAAACGGCTTGCAGGTGAGGACGGTGTAATTGTAATCTCTAATACTTTATTATAAGCATATTTTAAATTAAGCGGATCGAATTGGATTACGCCTGTCACACTATCATAAATAACATTTGTTAGCGTATAAGGTTTACCATTTAACGTAGCCGTTACTTCCATATCGCTAAGCAATAATTCATTTGTTGGTTGATTTAGATGTAAAATCGCTTGTCCATTTCTAACATCCAAACTTTGCATAGGTTGTTGCACGACGACAGGTGTGGACGATTCTTGGTGTTTGTTATCGTCTTTACGAATATTAGTAACCACTTGCTCCCCGCCGACCATACCACCTTCAATTCGGGCTGTTACGCCTGCACTGGTTGTTGTCTGGTTAACTCGTGGTGTAATCGTTGTTCCTGCTACATTAATGTAGGCTTTCTCAATCGTGCCGTTACCACTCACTTTGGCTACACCGTTCAAAGTTAATGATTGGATCGAGGAAGATGTTGTCGTGCTGATCTTATTATCTGTCGTTCCTGAAGCCACTGCTAGATTATCCACAGAACCTGTAAGCAATTGAGTTAGCACAGACGATGATGAAATATCCATACTATCAATACGCCCTTTTAGTGAGACTGTTGATCCTGCTGGAATCTGATTAGACAAGACTACATTGGTAAATCCTGAACCTGTAGTTAGACCCTTTTCTTCAAGTAAACCTCCAGATTGAAGGATCATCTGTTGAACACTTGTTGTACCTGTAGTGACTACACGTACATTGCCGTCTTTTTTATTGATTACTGTTGTATTAAGTGTAGAATCTTGCAGATGAATACTGTTGATACCGCCACCATTGATCGTTGTTGTTCCTTTGACAGTAACATGATCTAGAATAGCATCGCCTTCACCAATACCTGCACCCAATAGAAGATCGCCTTCGATCACCATATTGCGCAATGTACTGCCAGCACTATTCAACTGCATATCACCTGTGATCTGTTGTTGACCGGATGCCGGCCCATAGACACCTGCTGTGTTGTATGTAGTCGTAGGCGAATTTGATTTGGACGTATTCGTATTATTCGATGATTGCAAAGAACGTTCTAATACCGTTACAGCTTCCGCACGTGTTGTTGTATCTTTGGGACGGAATCCTTTTTCATCACCATTCATCAGACCATTGTCGATAACGGCTCCAATAGAACCTTTACTCCAAGAAGGACTATGGACGGTATCTTTCATGCGTGTAGCTGAACTCGATGATTTTAACTTTTTCAATGAAGTCAAAATAACTGCTAATTCTTGACGTGTTACTTTTTGATCGGGATGGAATGTATTGTTTTTGTATCCTTCCATATATCCCTGTGACTTGGCGATTGCTACATCGTGATAGAACCAATCAGAAGGCTGTACATCCTGATAAGCTATTGATCCGGCTTGTGTAAATCCAAATGATTTGTTGATCATAGCGGCTAGTTGCGATCTAGTGACACTTTGATCTGGTTGTAAGCTTCCATCTTGAAATCCGCTGATATAACCTTTATTTTGCCATTCTGTCAGCACATCTTTTGCCCAGTGATTCTGGATATCGCTTGCTTGAGCTGATTTTGTTGCTGTTAACCCCCATGTAGGCAAAGCAATCGCTACGCTCAGTAGTAACATCATCCACTGGCGATTTCTCTTTTTCATGTTCCCCAACATCAATTCCCCCAATGAAATGTAAGTCTAATCCACTTTTTGTACCTTTAGACTTAGGTACATAGACATATTTATTCATATTACTACATATTTTTTGTTTTGGGAATTGATTTTTCCTATAATGGAATTGTATGGATAACGATTAAAACCTTATGTCTGACTTGCCAAATTTATTATTCTCTGTTAACATACTGAACAAACGTTCAGTATTATTTCTTCTATATATAACGCTCTATACTGTATGATTCAGAACACCTCAAGAATCGGAGTGAAAACTCGTGAATAAAAAGCAATTGCAAACCGAACAGACGAAAAAAAGAATGGTAGATGCGGCTCGCGCCCTATTTGTGCAAAAAGGGTTTAAAGCGACATCAATTGAAGATATTGTGGCAGCGACTGGTAGCAGTAAAGGAAATATCTATTACCATTTTAAAAGCAAAGAAGGTCTTTTTCTTTATTTGTTAGATGAATGGAATCGAGATTGGGAAGAGAAATGGTTAGAAAAGGAACATCTTTTTCCAACTACAGTCGAAAAATTATACGGGCTTGCCGAGCATCTGGTACGTGAAGATCTGAGTCATCCACTTACCAAAGCAGCCGATGAATTTTTTAACAGCGATGAGAAAGATAATGATGTCGAAGAACGAGTCTCTACAATGATGGATTCTCATTTAAGCTTTAATCAGCAATTGATCCAACAAGGAATCGACAAAGGTGAGTTCAAAGCCAATGATGCTTCCAAGTTAGCGATTATTATGGAAAGTCTGATTATTGGACTTAGCCAAATGTCCCGTCAATCCAGTATCGAAGAAGCATTGAGTGTATATGAATTAGCTGTACAGGTGTTGCTGTATGGGATTGCACATCCTGCTCCTTCTTAGCGTTTTACAACCATACTACTATAGATAGAATAGTGTGATCTGCTTTATCAATAAGATGATAAGCAGTAACATATTCTATTAATGTCATATTACAGACCGAACGTTCAGTATTTGAAAATGATGAAAAGAATAGATGGAGGATTTATTCATGTTGTTATTACTTCGTAACAGAGGCGCTATATTACTTCTGATGATTAATATTTTTCTTATTTTTACAGGTGTAGGGTTAGTTATTCCTATTATGCCTACCTATATGAATGAACTTCATATTAACGGTAGTATGGTTGGATTACTGGTTGCTGCCTTTTCACTTAGTCAGTTAATCTGTTCCCCGATTGCTGGACGATTATCTGATACATGGGGACGTAAAAAAATGATCGTCTCCGGGATGATTATTTTCGCAGTGTCTGAATGGCTATTCGGGATTGCAAATGATCCTACACTATTGTTCGCTGCTCGTATGTTAGGCGGTATCGGTGCAGCCTTTATTATGCCTGCTGTAATGGCTTATACCGCTGATATCACATCAGATGAAGAACGTGGTAAAGGGATGGGTTATATTAATGCCGCAATCACGACTGGATTTATTATAGGGCCGGGAATTGGTGGCTATATTGCTGAATTTGGTATTCGTGTTCCTTTCTATGCAGCAGGAATCGCCGCGGCTATAGCAGCTATTATTACATTGTTAGTGTTGCCTGAATCACTAACAGCCGAGAAACGTAAAGCGACAATCGCTGAAGCCTCTCTAACCAAGCAACCCAATATGTTTTTACAGTTGATTCATTCGTATCGTGAATCGTATTTTCTTAGTCTGGTGATTGTATTTGTGATGTCTTTCGGCTTAGCCAATTATGAGACCGTATTCGGATTGTTTGTCGATCACAAGTTCGGATTTACACCGAAAGATATTGCCTTTATTATCACCTTCGGTTCGATTGCTGGTGCTGTTGTACAGGTCAGTGCATTTGGCTGGATCGTGAATACATTTGGTGAGAAAAAAGTGATCTCATGGTGTCTTGTGTTCGCATCAGTATTTGTACTGTTAACGTTATTCGTCAATCAATACTGGATGATATTAGTGGTTACTTTTATCGTGTTCTTATCGATCGATATTTTGCGGCCTGCCATCAGTACACAATTATCCAAAATTGCTCACAATCAGCAAGGTTATGTCGCTGGTCTAAACTCTGCTTATAGCAGTCTAGGTAATATTGCAGGTCCGATTGTAGCCGGATTATTATTCGATATTAATATCGGTTTCCCTTATATGGCGGCAGCGATAGTATTATTCTTATGTTTTATACTATCCCGTAATACCAAGAAGCTTGATGTATAAATAACATATTCAGCATCACCAAAAAGAGTATCTATTCAGCATCTAGCTGTAGATACTCTTTTTTGCTTTTGTTATCGCCAATCCTCTGCTCTAAAGCAATACCGATCATCTTGCGGCGGATCAATCATTCGATAAGCTAATGGTGCTAAAAAAGGTTCTAATTGTTCTGCGGCAACTACGCTGGTTGCTGTTACTTCTACCGGATGTTCTAGATTCGTGATACTGAGCTTCATACGATCAGGATACATCCATATAAAAGCTTTTACTCCTACAATCATCACATGTTTGGGATGTTCTATTTGTGGATATTTCCAATTTGCTGTAGTAGATGTAGAGGAATCCGATGCTAATACAATCGGTATATCTAACTGTTCAAACACTTCATGTAGTTCTTGTTCTGACTGAATCCGAATCGCAATTAAAAGAGAATCGCCATCTCCTACATGCCCTCCATAAGCTCGACAATATCGAAAATATTTCAATCGCTTAGACCATTCTAATAATGTATCCAATGAATGACGTTCAAAAAAATAACGTTCCCATAATTGTTGCTCTGATAAAGGTTTATGAAGTGGTTGTTTGTTCTTTTTTCTACCCCACATTAGTGTCTCCTCCTGCTATGAAAGATTAGGTTACATTTGCTTTGGCTAAAATATTTTCTACAAAATCAGTCTTGAGTAATGTATATTGTTCCCGATCTTCTGTCTGCTTAATAAGCTGTTGCTTCAGTTGTCCGTAAGCGATGACTTCCTCAGGATGTTGACGAAGATAATTGCGAAAAGTAAGGTGTCTATGTAATTCTTGATTATCTTGAGCACATACATACACATGCTGTTTCATCCAGACTCGCTGATCTGAATTCCAGGGCACATAATCATCTATTCGTCCAAAAGCTTCTCTTCCCTCGACATCCAGGTCTCCTCGATAGTTGTAACCGAGAGTATGTAATGCTGTAATAACACTGGATAATTGCTGTCTACTAGGGATAATGATATCGATATCTAGAATCGGCTTAGCACTTTGTCCTACCACTGAAGTACTCCCTACATGTTCAATACCTATACATTGTCCTGTCAGTTGCTTTGCTAAAATACGTTTAATCTGTTCAAATTGTTCTGCCCACTCTGGCTGGTACGTTTGTATATCTATCATAGCGCGCCTCCTTTATTTGAAGTTAATCATGTAGACTTTATGTATTCATTATCTATTACCTATAAAAAATAGCGCTTCAAACAGAATACTACCTGCTTAAAGCGCTATTGTACTACTTTCTTAAGATCCATGTACAACTCTGTACTCTACTTATTGAGATACTGTAATTGGACTTTTATCGTCTAACAAAGCAAGATTATTGGTTACGATAGTATCTCCATCGTTAATACCACTGTTGATAAATACTTGTGATCCGGTTGCTTTGCCTAAAGTAACCTGTTTACGGATCGCTACATTTTTTTGTACAACATAGACGTACGATTTACCGTCGATCGTTTGGATTGCTTTGGAAGGAACAATAATTCCTTCTTTGGCACTAGCATCTACAAAGCTAATATCTGCTAACATTCCTGATTTGAGCTTATTGTCTGCATTAGAGACGGCAACTTTCACCGGATACCCTTTACCACTCTCATCCATCGGGCTAATATTTTTCACTTTGCCTGTTTTAAGAATATTGGATGAAGTGACTCGCACCTGTACAGGATCACCGATTTTAACATTGTTGATTTGATCTGCTGGAACATAGATCAATGTATTGACTGTACTTAGATTAGCAATAACAAGTGCTGGTGAAGATGTAGATGCCATCTCACCGACTTCTGCATTTTTAGTACCGATAATACCGTTAATTGGAGAAGTAACCACTGCATCATCTAAAGCATCTTGAGCAATATTTACATTCAGTTCAGCTTGTTTTTGCTTTTGCTGACTGGCTTCAATACCTGATGTACTTTGAGATACTTCCAGTTGTTTCTGTGCATTGCTATAACCGCTGTTAGCATTCTCATAACTGCTGGTTGCATTTTCATAAGCACTTTGAGCTGTACTCAAATTTTTCTTTGCAATAACCAATGCTTTTTGTGCTGCATTTAATTGTTCTTGCGCATTAACCTGTGCATTTTTAGCATTATCATTTGCTGTTTGTGCTGTCGCTTGAGCGGTCTGTGCTTGTTCCAATTGCGCTTGTGTTGCTAGACCATTTTGAAATAATGATTGTGTACGTGTTAATGTTTTTTGCGCAGCAGACAATGTTTCTGTCGTTTGCTTAATATTATTAGCCGCACTAGAAACGGCTGTTTTGGCTTGTTCTACCGCTGTTGTCGCTTGATTAATCGATCCGTTCGCCTGGTTGATCGAACCTGTTGCTTGATCGATTGCACTTTTAGAAGAAATAATCCCATTTTTAGAACTTACCACTCCAGAATTCGCAGACACCATACCGGATTGTTGTGAATCCTGAGCGGTTTTGACTGCTGCTCCTGCCGCTGCTACATCTGCTTGTGCTTTTGCCAAATTGTTGCGAAGATCATTGTCTTCGAGTTTGAGAAGCACTTGTCCTTTTTTCACTTCTGTTCCGATATCTACAGGTAATGATACAACTTTACCGCCCATTTTTGGCACAATATTAACCGTTTCTGAAGGGGTTACTGTACCTGTATAGATTTCACCTTTGCCGATCAATCCTTTTTGTGCCTGACTGACTTTGACAGTCACATTCATTGCCTGTGTTGTTGCCGCTGCACTATTGGAAGAACAGCCGGATAACACAACCGTTCCAACCAGCAACGCTGCTAATGGTAATTCCCACTTTGTTCTTTTCATTCGTGTTCCCTTTCTTTCTATCTATATTGGATGAAAAGCTTTCCTATCTGAAAGCATATCGATATACGATTATTCTTTGATCACTTTGACACCTTTACGTCGACTAATAAACAAGAAAATAAATGGAATCGAACAGAATAGCGGAATAGAAGATACTAAGAACGTATCGGCGATTCCTCTGGAATAAGCATCAAGTGTAATCAATCCTGAAGTAATACTTGCCCATGAGCTTCCCAGTGTGGCTTGAAGCGTTTGTGCTCCATCCAGTGTGATCGATTCTGATATTTGTTGTGAATGTAGTGCTGTACGACTTTGCATTAAGAATGTCAGAATAGCAATCGCCATTGACCCTGCTATCGTACGTACTAGATTCGATGCTGTAGAAGCTTTACCGACTTTTTCCGGTGCCACAGCGTTCATCCCTACTGTAGATAATGGCATCATACAGATTCCGATTCCCATACCGCGGAACATCAATACGACTTGTAGCCATAGATGTGAAGTATCTGGAGTCAGTGTGTGTAGATGATAGGTCATAATGCTCGTTAACGTTAAGCCGAATAACGCAATCGGTACAATCCCGATTTTATCAAATAATTTACCAGCAATCGGCATCATTACCGCCATCGCAATCGCCTGTGGCAACAAGATAATACCGGTGTGTACAGGAGAGACCGATTGAATATTTTGCAAAAATAATGGAGATAAAAATGTTCCTCCGTATAGCCCCATCATAACAAAACTCGAAGTAATAACACTGATCGTAAATTTATAATTTTTAAATAAAGAAATATCGATAACTGGGTTGTCTTTGCCACTTTCGACAAAAATCAAAAATACCAGTGACCAGAAAGCTACAAAAAATAATCCGACAATTTTGAAAGAACTCCAACCATCGCTTGAACCACTGGATAGTGCATATAATAATGTTCCTGCACAGGTAGCCGCTAATAAAAAGCCTGCTAAGTCAAATTTGACGATAGCGCCTTTTGGTGGTTCTTTGATTAACACAATAACCATCAAGATCGCGAACAGTGCAACAGGGATACAGACGATAAACAAAAACCGCCAGTTAAACCATTCGATCAAGTATCCACTGAGTGTTGGCCCGATAGCAGGGGCAGCCATTGCTGCTACACCCCAGATCCCAAGAGCCATCCCAATTTGTTCACGAGGCATAATTTTATATACAATCGTCATACTAAGCGGCATAATTACACCGCCACCTAATCCTGCCAAAATACGTGCAGCGATTAAAGACGAGTCACTCCAAGCAAAAATACAAAATGCTGTTCCCAGTGTAAATACACTCAGTGCAGCGATCAAAAATTTCTTATAACCAATACGCTGCTCCATAAATCCCGTAATCGGAACGATTATTCCTGATGCGAGAGTATAGCCGGTAATCACCCATTGAATTCGTGACGTTGTTGATCCCAAATCGGTGGTCAACTGCGGAATCGCTACATTGATTAGACTGTTATTCAAAATAGCGACAAAGGCTCCTAATATAATCGCTATAAAAGCAAGCCAGCGTTCTCTAGGCGAATCTGCGGGAGGAGCGGCGGCAACGACTGTGTCAGCCACATAAACCTCTCCTTACGATGTATGAATTTTCACAACCACATTTGTTCCAGGAATCAATTTGAGGTCTTTAGGTACATTGAGCGCAATTTCAACAGGAATACGCTGTGTGACTTTGTTAAAGTTACCACTTGTATTGGTAGCTGCAATAGTAGCAAAAACCGAGTTAGACGCTTCACCAATTTTGCGGATTTTACCTTGAATTGTGTAATCTCCATCTGCATCTAACGATACATCGACCACTTGACCTGCTTTGACGCGATTGATATCTGTTTCTTCGATATTCGTAGAGACATATAGATCATTCATATCTGCTACAATCGCTACAGGAGAACTTGGTGTACCGATCTCATGTTCTTTGGAATACACTTTTAAGACTGTTCCATCTATCGGTGAACGTAGAACAGACTTGCTAATCATACTTGAATCTAGACCGGATACATCTTGTTCAGCAATCGGTTCGTTGCGTTTTAATACATCGCCTTCTTCAACATCAATATGATTAAGCTCTGCTGTAATCTGTGGCATCACTTTATATTGTGTTGCTGAAATGCGGGCATCTTCTGTTTTGACAAAATGAGTACCTTGATACCAGTAATAATAACCTAACGTGCCACCGCTAATGACTAGTAACACGATGAGAATTGACAATACGATCTTCCTTCTCACTTACTCCACCCCTGTAGTTCAACTTTTTTTATTGTTACAACAAGCACTGTTTAACATACCTGTTATGAACGTCAATATGGCTATAATCATGTGTCCAGTATGCAAACACACAAAGACAAGGAATTAGATGATGTTTATCTCCAAAAGTCACCCAAATTCCTTATACATTTCTACTTAATCCTCGCTTCAACAAATCCAATTCCAACTCGTAATGTTCAATAATGTCGTCTATCGGAACTTCTCTCGCAAAAAAACGAATAAAATTCTGAATCGTGATCGCTACAATAATTTTAGTCAAATGAAGAACTTCTTTCTCATCAGCTACATTCAGACGACTACGATTGATCGAGCGGATAAATTCATCGGTACGTTCTTTTGCCTCTGGATTATTCACATTCAGTGCTAAGCGATGCTCTACTTTGTAACTCATATTCAAAAAGATATTTTGAGCAAAATAGCGATATTCATGATGTTGAAATCGTTCTAACATCATTTTGAAAAATTCATTAAAAGCTATAAAAATATCCCCATCATTTTCTTTGAGAAGCAACAGCACTTTCTCACGATTATGCTTGTTATACTCTTCTAAAATATAAAAGAAAATATCAGCTTTATCGTCAAAATACTGATAAAAACTTCCTCTAGGAATACAAGCTTCTTTGATAATGTTCGAAATCGAAGCATCTGCCAGAGAGGCTCGCGAAAATTCTTTGAAAGCCGCATCGATTAACCCTTTGCGTTTTTCCTTAGGCAAATTAAAAAAAGTCTGAGTAGGCATGGATTCACTCCAAATTAAGCATTTTGTATCATATACTGTTATTTCAAGTGTAAAAAATTACATAGACAATTATAATGTGACACAGTGTCACATGTCAATAGTCTGGTGCTCCATATCTTCATATTTCTTTCCTTATCTTTATATTTACATTATATACAGGATAATATTTGTATTTTTCGGCTTTATTTTTATCTCTAAAATAGGTAAAATCACTAATTTTTGTATGAATTTATTACCAATTTTTATGGTATTTACTTTGGATAATCAGTGCTATATTACATTTTAGAAAACGCTTTCATTACTTATTTAGCAGGAGGTGGTCACGCTTACAATATTCTCATATATATGTAACCTGTTAGTGCAACGACTGTTTGTCAAAGGAAACACATGTTGTTTTCAAGATGTACAGCTCATTACGTTTACAGATTGTCCATAACTTTCACAAAGGAGACTTTATTAATGAAACGTAAATCCAAATCATATCTTTCATTGACTGTGATTGCGGCTCTACTACTTTCTTTATTTTCCTCTTCAATGGCTTCAGCAGCTTCAGATGAAGAACGTTCCCTTTCTACCGCAGCCGCAACAGGGATTCAATCTTATGTTAGTGCAATGCAACCGGGTTGGAACCTGGGGAATTCACTTGATGCGACAGGTGCAGATGAGACTTCATGGGGCAATCCTCGTGTGACCAAAGAATTGATTCAACAAATTGCTAATCAAGGATACAAAAGTATTCGTATTCCTGTAACCTGGGATCAACATACAGGCAGTGCTCCTAACTATACGATTGATGCCGCTTATATGAATCGTGTACAAGAAGTGGTCAATTGGGCGCTGGATGCTAATCTGTATGTAATGATCAATATCCATCATGATTCATGGTTATGGACAAGCTATATGGGTCAAAATCATGATCCTGTACTGGCTCGTTATAATGCAGTCTGGACACAGATCGCAGATCGCTTCAAAGGATCTTCGAGTAAGCTGATGTTCGAAAGTATTAATGAACCTCGCTTTACCGAAGGTGGAACTACAGATCCGGCAACAGCTTACAAATTGCTAGATGAACTGAATACGTCTTTTCACAAAATTGTAAGAGCATCCGGTGGTAACAATGCTACCCGTGCTATCGTTCTTCCTACATTAGCAACTTCTTCTACACAAGCAGATTTGGATGCTCTATCTCAGACGATTGCCAAATTAAACGATCCTAATATTATTGCTACGGTTCACTACTATGGCTTCTGGCCGTTCAGTGTGAATATTGCAGGCTATACCAAATTTGAAGCCGATACGCAAAAAGATATCACAGATACATTTGACCGTGTCTACAATTCATTTGTAGCTAAAGGGATTCCAGTCGTCATCGGTGAATTTGGATTATTGGGATTTGATAAAAATACAGGCGTAATCGAACAAGGTGAAAAGCTGAAATTTTTCGAATTCTTTTCTAACTATGTACGTCAAAAAAATATGACTACGATGTTATGGGACAACGGTCAGCACTTTAGCCGTACTACCTACAAATGGTCTGATCCTGAATTATACAATGTGATGAAAGCAGGCTGGACAGGACGTTCTTCCAACGCAGAAACAGACCTATTGTATTTCAAAAAAGGAGCAACGATTCAGGACAAAACAGTCAAATTGAATCTGAATGGCAATACATTTAGTTCTCTTTCTAACGGTAGTACAACGCTGGTCAAAGGAACAGATTATACGATCAGTGGAGATACACTTGTTATCAAATCCAGTCTATTAACGAAATTGCTTTCTTCTGGTAAATTAGGTGTGAATGCTACACTAACAGCTAAATTTAGCAAAGGAGCCAACTGGAACTTTAATGTAATCTCGTATAATACACCTACATTAAGTGCTACAACAGGCACAACCAGTTCATTCGCTATTCCGACTACCTTTAATGGTAACCAATTAGCAACAATGGAAGCGACGTATACCAATGGTGGTAATGCAGGTCCGCAAAACTGGACTCCTTTCAAAGAATTTGCTACTGCATTTAGCCCGGATTACAGTGCAAATGTTATCAAATTAACACCAGACTTTTTCAAAGAAACAAACGATGGTGAAGTATTGCTCAAATTCCATTTCTGGAATGGCGATATCTTGAATTACAAAATCACGAAGAGTGGATCAAGCGTAGTTGGTAAAACATCTTAATTGAGCTACCATTTTAGAATAAGATCCATATCCAATAAAAAAGACAAGCTACGGAGCTTATGCCCGTCAGCTTGTCTTTTGATTTACAATAATGGTTGGAGATGTAATTCACTTATGTCTTTCCAATGACCATCTATGTGCTTCCCAAAATTAGCAAAAAAATGTGTATGATAACCTTCTAGTTGCCAGATAATACGACCTGATACTACAATCTCATCATTGCATTTCAAATGATAATATACCGTCTGATGTTCATCTTTCCAATGATCGGTTACTGTTTCGACATGATATCCTCTACGAAACATATCTGCTAATAATTCCTCAGAGTTATGTTCTTTCAAAATATCGATATCTACCCCTACCAAGTGATGTAGTTGCTTCAATACTTTGTAAATGCACTCTTGAAATTGATTAGAAACCTGATCAATGTAAGTTTCCATCAGCTTGTCCAAATTAAACATCTCCCAAACGTCATATTAGTATCCACGCTTCATTATATACTAATTTTATCCATTTTAGATGTTTAATTGAAATTAATAAAGTTATTTTATAAGTTATTAGTTATATCTGTTTCATAATTTAAGTTATTGTTATTTTCAATTAAAATTTACCCGATCAGATCGCTCCAAAATAGAATATATTCTATATGATTATCATTGATAAAGTATTTTCTTATCAATCAGAATGCGTTTGCAAATCGTCTTCGATAATAGCAAATGTAATATGATCTTGCCATACTCCATTGATTTTTACATTTTTACGAGCAGTGCCTTCTTGAGTGAATCCTGATTTCAATAATACTTTGGTCGAACCGATATTGTGTGGCATAACTCCTGCTTCGATACGATGTAATTTTAGTTCCTCAAAAGCATACTTCACTACTGCTTGCACAGCTTCACTCATATATCCTTTACCATTGTAGTCCTGATCCAAAAAGTATCCGATCCAACCACTTTGCAAATTACCACGCACCACTTCAGACAAAATCACTTCACCAATCACTGTCTCTGTATTTTTTAGAAAAATAAGAAAACAATAACCGGTATCTTGTTCGCTAGACTCCAAAAAACGATGTACTCGTTCTGCTTGACCTTCGTATGTATAGAATAATTCATGACGTATGCCAGCAAATGCTTTGAAAAATTCTCTATTTTTCACTTCTAAAGCGAGTAAAGATTCTGCATGTGCTTTAGTAAGTGGCTTTATTGTTAATCGCTCCGAATATATACTCATATGTAAGCTCCTTTAGTTGGGAATATACTTGTTATATTATCCTTTAGTACCTGATTATTACAATGTCATATGACGTCCATGTCGTGCAAGATACTCTTCTTTTTGTTTGTAATCAGGCATAATACTACCTAACCGTCTCCAAAATGAACGATCATGATTCATATGCAGAAGATGACATAATTCATGTACAATCACATAATCGATCACTTCTACAGGAGCCATAGCGAGACGATAATTAAACGTGATTTTTTTGCTCGAATGACAACTACCCCATTTGGTTGTAGACTCTTCGATTTCAATACTTTTTGGCTTCACACGTAATTGTTTCTGGTAGCCTTCGATCCGTTCTAATACGATTTTTTTACAACTGGTAAAGTAAAACTTTTTGAGTCTGTGACGTAATTCTTCTTCGTTCGCATCGCCTACTTCAATAAGCTCATGTAGAAAATACTTTTTACCTAAATACAAAAACTGTCCTTGCTCTTCATATTCTTTTGCTTGAGGAACAGCATTTGCTCTAGCTTGATCTAGCTTACTGGTATTATCCAACAGCCATTGCTTATTGCGCTCCATTACACGTAAAATGTCTGCTTCAGGTGTTCCATTCGGTGCTTTGACCGTAATTAAGCCTATCGTCTCCAACTGAATAGCGATCTTGGTACGCTTGCTATATTGCACATTAAATTCGATTGTTCGCTCATCAAATTGTATTTTCATAACATTCTCTTTTCTATAACATAGGATATACGCTTATGCTCTCGAATCATTTTTATAGCGCATATACATCTATATTGTTTTATTTACTATATTATCATTTTAGATGAAGAAACCAAAAAGAGAGGCGTTATGCCCCTCCTTTTATTAATATCATTATTGTATTTAGAAATAAAGCCAATACGATCAAGTTATGGACTAACCATACCACCGTTAGCATTGATCGTCTCGCCACTTACATAGCTAGACTCTTGGCTTGCTAAAAATACATAAGCTGGAGCCATTTCTACTGGCTGTCCTGCACGTCCGAGTGGTGTATTGGAACCGAATTCTTTCAATGCTTCTGTAGGTTGTCCACCTGCTACTTGTAGAGGTGTCCATACTGGACCCGGTGCTACAACGTTAACACGGATACCTTTTTCACCAACTTGTTGTGCCAGTGCTTTACTGAACACGTTGATTGAACCTTTAGTTGTTGCATAATCGAGCAACCCTGGTGAAGGTGAGTACGCTTGGATAGATGATGTATTAATAATTGAACTACCTGGTTTCATATGCTTGATAGCTGCTTTGCATAACCAGAATAGAGAGTATACATTTGTTTTGAATGTTGCATCAAATTGTTCTGTAGTTAAATCAGCAATCGATTCAACAAACTGCTGTTTACCTGCTACGTTAGCTAGAATATCGATTCCACCTAATTTAGCTACAGAGTCTTCGATCAATTGTTCGCAGTACTTCTCATCTTTCAAATCGCCAGGCATCGCATAAGCTTTTTGACCTGCTTCTTCGATCAATTTTACTACTTCTTGAGCATCGGCTTCTTCTTCAGGTAAGTAAGAAATTACAACGTCTGCACCTTCACGAGCAAAAGCAATTGCTGCTGCGCGTCCGATACCACTATCTGCTCCTGTTACAAGTGCTTTGCGTCCTGTTAAGCGACCTGTTCCGCGATAACTGGTTTCTCCTGAATCGGGACGTGGAGTCATCTCTGTTTGCAAACCGGGTTCTGGTTGTTTTTGTTGCCAGTCTTCGTTTGCCTTAGGATATTGAGTTGTCGGATCTTGCTTTAGATATTGGTCAGCCATGATTGAATTTCCTCCTCGTAGATGATGTTTATAGTCGTCGTTCTGGAAATTAATGAGCTCTTTTTCTATGTAACCGTCATGGCTTGTCTTCAAACAAAAAGCATATCCTTTTTTTCTAAACATGTCAGAAAAAAGAATATGCTTCGTATTATGGTATCTTTGTAGGCATTATAGTATGAAATGTAATATCTAATTAATCTATCCGCTGATCCGATTTCTTCCCAATTCGAAATACATAATAACTAACAATGACAATCGCAATAAATACAATTCCGACGATTAATGAGTTATGTGTATCCGGATTGAACCACATGCCGATCAGCACCAGTGACAAAAAGATAATCACGATATAATTACTAACTGGAAAAAATAAAGATTTAAATGGATGTTCATGAATATCATTTTTCCATTTTTTGCGAAACTTAAATTGGCTAAATGCCATCGCTAACCATGGAACCATCCCTGGTAATATACTGGCACTGTAAATGTACAAAAATAATTTGGAATCTGGAAACAAGTAATTGAACAGCACGCCTACCAATAGTAAAGCAATTGTCGTCATAATACTGTTACGTGGTACACCACTTTTTGAAATTCTAGCGAAAAACGGTGGTGCTTGTTTGTTTTGCGCCAGTGTATATAGCATTCGTCCTGCACTATAAATACCACTATTACAACCAGACATCGCTGCTGTTAAAACAACAAAATTAATAATACCTGCCGCCGCTACAATCCCTACTTTGGCAAATGTTAAAACAAAGGGGCTTCCTGTCGTACCGACTTCATTCCATGGATAGATCGTCACGATCACAAAGATTGCACCTACATAAAAAATCAATATCCGCCAAACGATATTTTTGATCGATTTTTTCAAAGTCACTTTTGGATTTTCAGCTTCTCCTGCGGTAATCCCGATCATCTCGATGCCCTGATATGCCGCAGTCACAATACATAATGCAAATAAGAATCCTTTTAACCCACCTGCAAAAAATCCGCCATGGACATACAGATTAGATAAGCCGATAGGCACTCCACCATTACCAAGTCCAAAAAAGATCATACCTGTGCCGATCACCAGCATCGCACTAATCGCGATCACTTTAATCATCGCAAACCAGAATTCAAATTCTCCATAAAACTTAACCGCCGCTAGATTCGCTGCCGCTATAATACCGACACCGGCTAACGCTGGAATCCACTGTGGAATCTCCGGGAACCAGTACCCTACATAAATACCTATAGCAGTAACTTCCGCCATCCCCACCGTTACCCATAAAAACCAGTAACTCCATGCCGTTAAGAATCCAGCCAACGGACTAATATACTTATGGGCAAATGTAGCAAATGAACCTGTGACCGGTTCAACGATTAACATTTCGCCCATCATTCGCATCACAAATAACATAATTACACCTGCTACCAAATACGCCAACAGCACAGAAGGCCCTGCCCATTGAATCGTACTGGCTGATCCCATAAATAGACCGACACCTATCGTTCCTCCGAGTGCAATCAGCTCAATATGGCGTGTTTTGAGACCTCTAGTTAATTGTTTCGTTTCCAAACAAAACGCTCCCTTTCAACTGTGTTCATTATGTACAACGATTATAATATAGCTGTAAATGTATTCGCCTTGACATACATTAACGCATTACAGAATTGCTTCAACAAATTGTAAGGGAATATGTAATGAAATACAACTACTATTATCACTAAAAGATAGATACCTTATTACGAAAAAAAAGTAGACCTTTTCAAGTCCACTTCCTTATTGTTATATGATATTATTTCTGCATTGTTTTATACGATTTTGGCGGAATGTCATATAAAGAAACTTGGTGTGGTTTTTAAATATTTATCTATTCTGACTTGAATTGAATCTGCTCTAAATAAAGCCCTTCTGCATCTGCCATGCCACCAGTTTGTAGCTTTTCTTTGGATAGCAAAATCGTAGGAATATCTGAAGCTTGCTTTTCCCCTAATCCTACTTCGATCAGTGTACCGACCATTTTACGTACCATATTGTACAAGAATCCATTTCCAGATACACGGAATTGTACAAATCCGTCCACTACCTCGACATCTAATGTGTAAATGGTACGTAATGTATCTTTTTTCTTCGACTTGGCATTGGAATAGACTGCAAAGTCATGTTCTCCCAAAAAGTGAGCGCAAGCTTCTTTCATCTTGGCGATATCTAGCTTTTTGGCAACATGCATACTGTACTTGCGCATAAATGGATGACTATATGCTTCGTTCCATATTTTATAAATATACGTTTTGTTCGTCGCATGATATCGTGCATGGAACCGATCATCGACTTTTGCCACTTCTGTAATGCTGATATCAGGCGGTAAATAATGATTCAGGAAGTTAAATATTTTAGACTCTGGCAAGTCTTCTTTAATTTTAAAATTAGCCACTTGATACAGTGCATGTACGCCTGCATCGGTACGGCTAGAACCTGTAATTTCGATCGGTTGATCCACCAGTACAGAGATCGCTTTTTCAATCTTACCTTGCACTGTATTGTCACTATCTCCAAGCCGTTGCCACCCTTTATACCGCCCACCATCGTATTGGATGATTAATTTGTAATTGTTCATGTATACTCCCTTTGTGTTGGATAAAATAATTACTTTGAAGATATCTACTGTATCATATTATGTATATTTCGTTTGGTTTTTAAATAATTGATTTTTAGTCTTCTATTTTTGTAGGTTCCCATGCGTATTTACAAGTATCACACCTAGAAGTCATGCCACCCTTTATTACTTTGATACATCCGAGTAATGTTAATAGCCCGATTAAAATAATTATTCCTAGTGCAATAGGATGTTCCATTAACTGATGATCCACAAAACGAGATATAGCAAAACAAATTATTGCACCACAAATAACAAATACGCAAGCATTTCCCCATCCTGATTCTGTAGTAACTTTTGCCGAACCGCATCTTGGACAACGTTCCCATTCATAAGCCATACTTCATTCCCCTAACATTCTATAATAACTTTCCATAAGCTCTTAGTACTATAATGCGATCTAAAATAATAAAAAAATGATTTTGGCAAAGCAAAATATCTTATATTTATCTATTACGACATATGTAGCTGAATATTTCACACTTCACAATTCATTTCTGCCAAAAATGGATTATGAGCGATCACTCGCTTTATATTCTGCTGTGCTTGTGGTTGTACAGTAATACCGCCCTGACGAGCAAGTAATATCCACCGCAGACAGGCAAGCGCTTCAAATAATTGTAATTCTTTTTCAGCTATCGGATGTTCTGCTAGATAAGCATCACGGAATATGTGAGCATATCGTTCTGAAATATAGATTTTCTGCAAAGTGATCGACCAGACTGCATCATATCGAGCATCCCCTAATTGCCCATTTGTCCAATCGATTACGGTATATCGATCCTGCTTGTTTAAAATATTTCCCAGATGAAAATCACCATGAATAATACAACTCTGCTCTAGCGTAATCATAGGCATAACCTGATATAGCATATCGCTAATATCTGTATACATTGCTACGTCTGGAAAAAAGTAATCTACAAAATCGTATTTTGGCAGTAAAGCATATTCGCTTTCTGTAAGCTCAACATGATGGATAGCAGACAATAAGGTAGCTGTCTGTACAATTTTCTTTTTGTTCATTTTGGTAAGTGCTGTTCCGTCAAATGTTGTTAGCAATACTGGATATTGATCATCAAGCATCCCCCAACCCATCGGCTTAGAGACAGCGATCTCTTTGACAAAAAGAAACTGTAATAACTGATATTGTGCTCTCACATCCGGCTTCGCCTGTTGATTCCATATTTTCAATACCAAGTCACCTTCAGCATATGACAACTTGATTACTTGTGCTTCAAATCCTTGATCTAGCGGATGCTCTGTTATCTCATATTCAGGTTGTAATAACGTATGTAAACTATCGTCTTGTTCATTCCATTTTATCGTGTGAAGAATATTAGCCAACAAGGTTCCTCTTTTCTGGCAATATGTACTACCTGTATTTTACATATATCTTATCATTTCTACAGATAGGATACATCTCAGAATAGGTAGCGATAATAATCTGCTTTAGCATAACTATGTATCCCGAATTAGATATCTACTTTTTCATACAAAAAAGAGGAGCTTATCACTCCTCTCTTTAGCTATATCAGTTATCCATTACGAGTCCATCACACTGATTTTTTCCACAGTATTCGTATTATCTTTATACCAGATCATCAGAATCTGCCCTGCTTTGAGATCAGATAATTGAAGTGTCGTTGCTGTACGATTATTGTTAGTTTGTGGCATCATCGCTGTGATTTGAGATATGCGTACATTTTCACCTACAGTTATCGTTTTTTTCACTCCTGTACTGCTTATATTAGACGTGTTACCATCTGGTCGAACTGTTGTAGGAGTAGAGTCGGTATTCGGTGTATTGATATTAGGTATGCTGTTATCAGGCATACGGTTTGAGCGTGGTGCAGTTGCATCGGTTGGGCTAGACATTGTAGCACTATGATCACTCGGAGGCGAAGAACGGCGTTGTGCTTGCTCCATCACATCGATTGTAAGCTGACTACCGTTTACAGACACTACTTTGCCTATCAGATCAGCATTTATCATTCCACGCATGGCATTGCGATTGCCCGCGCCGCCCATTCCACTAGCATTCTTCAACGTGATCTGTTGCGCAGTAATCGCACTACAAGATGTTAGGACTATCATTCCGCACAGTAACAGCATAAGAAGAGATACTGAATATTTAACTTTACGCATATTAAGACTCCTCTCGAACAGAAGTACGTAATCGTAAAAAGTCCTGTCGGATCAGCCATTGATACGTATCTTTAAAGCCCATATACGATAAAATAATCAGCAATGGATAGACAGGATAGATATATCTAGACTTAATTTCCCACAAAATATAAAAGCCTACAAATCCTAAAATGACTAGAATCAACGACATTTCATCAAATCGCTTCGCTCGTAGACTACCGATCAGACGAATTAAAATAAAGCAGTACATTAAGAAATTCATCGTATATAAGAGCCATAATATGCCACTACGATAAGGTGAATTGCCTGCAAATAGCTCGGTAGCAAATGTAGGATAACTATACCCACCCATAATCAAACCTGTACGTGAACCACCTGAAGAACCGTCGTTACCTATACCATATCTTTCAATTTGGTACGTTCCTTCTGTCCATGTCCAGATAATTTTTTTATAATACATCGTGACAAGATCTGTTAAGCTTGCTGTCGATAATTTCTGCGCAATCGATTCTTTGAACAACTCTGTACTTAGCGCTTTGTTATAATCTGCATCTCGCTGGTAAATATTATAACTTTCGCGGTTATCCCAGAATCCAAATGTTTTGAGGTTAATCCCCATATTCAGCCACATATAGATTGGTGCAGCATTGATCGTAGTCGAAGTCTGCACTTTACCTGTTGCTTGTAATAGCGCATTTTGTGTCCAGCTTGGAATATTGAACAAAACAGCAAACAAACATAACGACAGCATAACCTTTTTCCAACCGATCTGCTTCATATGCAGCAGAAGTGAAATCACCATCGCCAGTAAAAAGATAATGCCTATACTTCTAAAATAGTTACCAACAGTCACTAAAATAGCGGCAAAGATTAAATATTTAACCGACTTTTCTTTCATAAAACGAATCCCAAAATACAGTGCCGACGTAAGCAATGTCGTCGCAATCACATCGTTGTAGATAAAATTGCTCATAAACAAAGCAGGAAGATATGTTGCGGCAAATACCAGTACTCCATAATCATGACTTCTGGAATTGGGAGTAAGCTGTTTGTAGATTAGATAAATCATCAGCGTTGTGATCAGAGCAAAAACAATATTGGCTAACTTAATCGTTACATAATTATCCGGGAACATCGCTAGTAGTGCTTCGATATACAACACAGTCGAATAATTAAACGGGAACATATGCAGATACCCGGTCTGATTAAATGTAGAATAATCGCCTTTATACAGCATATTCATCGCCAGTGAAACAACGGTCTGTGAATCATCTGTAGGCAAACGGGTAAACAGAAAAATAATGACCACCTGAATCGCACACGAACCTAGCAGAACAAGTGGAATCACGATCTGAGGACGATACTTATTCAACTTTAAGCATAAACGGTACATGATCACACTGAATATCAGCAACCCAATAATCAATAATAGAAATGTACCTAGATGCTGTTGTTGCAACATCGGTGTATCTCCATACACCACATAATTATACTGTGCTCGAATAAAAAACGAAGAGGCGATAAACAAGCTGACAAAGAAAATCAATAAGAAATAAAACGTTTTTTGAATACCTTTCAACATTGAAAAACTCCTTTGCGGTAACATGGTAGTAGGCATACTAAAAATGCCAGCGATATTTCAAAAATTGAATGCAAACTGTTCCCGTTCCATTCGGTGTCATCCATCGCAAGCAATTCTTATTCCCACTCAAAAATAGTGATATCCGCAATGTCGATCTACTATTTTTTGGTCTATCGGTGCTATTGGTAGCATACTTATTCTCTCTTTAGTTGCTTCTGGAATCTTATTATAAAGGGTCAACCTGAATTATTGATGAAAATTGAAGTCTGCTGTAGACAAATTTTTAAGTGTTCTCTTATAGATACTGTATGTATTTTTAATCTAAGGAGGTTTTAGTATGGATTATGAGCAATCCAAACATCATATTCTAGAACAAGCTAATCTATATATCGCTAATCACCGCCATTATAAATGGTTTCAACATTCCGGTTCGGTCTATGAATTGGAGACACTTAAATTATTAGATATCAAAGGCATTACCACTTTTGCTCCTTTAAAAGAATTTCCTTATCTTAAAAGTCTAGAATTCGGTACAACCAATAGCACATTAACAATCCCGGATCTGGTCGGTTTAGAGCAAGCCAGTCATTTAGAACGATTAGCTTTTGTCAGCAAAACAAAGATCAAGCATAATATCGAAGTCATCGCCCAGCTCTCCAACTTACAATCGCTAGGATTATACAATGTACAACAGACGTTGCCAGCACACTTGCTATCTGAGCTCACTTCTCTGCAATCTGTCAGCTTATCTAAGCACAATTACAATAGTTCAGCTTCTCTTCCTGCTTCTCTAGAAGAGATCAGTATCACTGTAGATGGTCTAGATACATTACCATCTATTCCTCCTGCAACTGGTGTAAAAAAAGTGCTATTAAACGGTAATCGTTGTCAGATCCATACCCTTCATTCGTTTGCGATTTTTCCAAATGTGGAAGAAATCAAAATCACTGCTCCCAAAACCTTAACAGACCTTGCTTATGTATCGAAGCTTCAGCGACTTAAAGTATTGGATATTAACTTTGCACCTGTAAGTGATCTCACCGCTCTAGATCAACATCCAGCGATAGAAGAAGTAAGACTACGCGGATCATTGGTAGAACAACTAGATTCAATTACGAATTGCCCTGCACTCCGAACGTTATATTTAGAAAAATCGAAGTTACAATCTATCGCAAATATACGTACTCAATTCCCCCAATTACAACAATTATGGATATGGGGGACCAAAGTGAAAGATTTAAGCCCTTTGACAGATATGAGTACTTTGCAAAATCTAGATGTAACGATGCTCAAACCGAAATCGTGGGACTTTTTAGCAACATTAACTGGTTTAGAGATATTGGATTTATTCAAAACATCTTTTGCTGATGCTCAGTTGTTGTTGGAACTTCCGAATTTGAAAAAGGTACGGTTAGCCAATAGTGCTGTAGATGTGGAATCGGATGCTTATCACACATTGGAACATGTTATTTTATCGCGAGGTGGGGTTCTTACATAAGAAACAGATGTGATGGTTATTCTGCTTCATATGCAGGGATATACATGTATTCAAATAATCAAAGTAAAAAATATAACTCTGGAAATTTGTATTTATAATATTCTGTGCCTTGCTTCTTCAAAAAAATATAAGGTGGTCTATCTGGTGTTTTTCTCGCTTTCATTAATTGGTCTTTGTATACTCCATCTCCATATACGAATTTTTCCATATAATTCGGTCCATAATCAACTGTACCCATGTAAGAAAATTGATAGCCTCCATAAGCTGTTACTTGTGGTGCATGAGCCATTATTCTTTTTGTAGTGGCATACAAACCTACTTTATTATGAGAAGCTAAACTGATTTCGATACCAACATAGATAACCAATATACAACAAAATCCAAGAATCCATTTTAATTTTCGATATCTTTTCATATATATCTCCATTTCTATTTAATTTTCCTACAATCTTATGGAATTAAACTTGTACATATCAATTTATTTTACAGTATTATACTCTGATTATATTTATATAATAAATTATTTGATCTAATTGTTTATTGAGTATCATTTTAATTGTAACTCTACCGTTTATCTACATCGACTTATGTGTAATGGTTAGCAACGTTGTTTATACACATTTCAACGATTAGGAAAGGTGGGAAATGATATGTCTGAACATTTAACTACAGATCCAGAAGCGATTGAAACGGTCAAAGAACTGATTAAAGATATTGATACCGCTATGCTGACTACAATTTCGGGAGGACGTCTGGTATCCCGTCCGATGAAAACACAAGAAATCGAATTCGATGGCGATCTATGGTTCCTAACGAAAAAAGATACATCCAAATACGAAGATATTTTACAAGACCCTCGTGTTAATGTATCGTATGCAGGCAAATCCTATGTATCGATTAGTGGTACTGCTGAATTCGTCGATGATCCTGCTCGTAAAAAAGAAATGCTTAATAAAATCATCGAAAAAATTCTGGATACCTCTCCAGACGATCCGAATCTAACATTGATCAAAATCCATACCGAAACCGCAGAATACTGGGAAAGTGGCAGTGCGATCAAAATGGTCACTCATTTGCTCAAAAAAGCAGTCGGCAAAACCTCTGATCCGAAATCCGAACCAGGATTGAATGAGACGGTAGATTTGAGCAATGCTCCTAAGAGTTAAGGAATGAAAAAGAACCACTTTGCAGAAAGTATGCGAAGTGGTTCTTTTATTGTATTCAATAATTAATGAATAGTTGCAACTATTAAAATTCCTTGAGTTTTTCAAAATAAGCCATTAATTCAACAACTTCTGTAATTAAATCTTGATTTCTTTTATCTAATTTATTTAATAAATTATCAAGTTTCTCTTCAATTTTTAAATTAATATTAATTTTACTAATAGGTATTTCAAAATCGAAAGAACCTTTAATCAGATTTTTTTTATAATTAGATAACCCTTTATTAAATGACTTCTGTAAATCTACTTGTTCAATGACTCCATGACAAGAAGCACATAAAGTTACTAAGTTATCTAAGTGATGAACTCCTCCTAAATTTCGAGGTATTTTATGATGAATATGAAGATCAACTTCAGATTCGCAAACTAAACATTTATGTCCATCGCGCGCTCTAACTTCATTTTTCAGTGACTCTTTAAATGGAATATTCCACATATCTGCGAATATTAATCTTCCTCCGCTAATAATATTTTTTTCTATAACGTCAATATGAGGTTTAATAATAGATTCTACTCGATAAAGGATTAAATCAGCTAAAGAATTCTCATCTTCTTCTAATGATATAATTTGTTCTATTTCTTGAGCTTGTGTATTAATAATATCTCTTTCATAAATAAGCTCAGATAGTTTTGATATTAAAATTAGCAACTCATTATTTCTTGGTTCTAAAATTAATAGTTTTTTTGCTCTATTATAGAAAGTATCAATATTCTCATCTGCCCAATTTTTTATTTTTATTTTTATTTTTTGGGATAAGAGTGGATGCCATTGTAAATTTTCGATTGTATATGACTTAGTTACTTGATTTTTTTTTACGTAAGGATCGCCATTTTTATATTTTTTAATAATTTCAAGTGAATCAATATAAATTTCTTTATTATGTTCTTCTAGTTCTTTATATTCTTCTAATTTTTTCTTATTTAATTCTGAAGATTTTCGTTGCTCAATTTCTGCATTCAAATTTCTTAGCATATCTTCTAATTCCCAATTATCATAATCATCTTTATCGGCTAATTGAGTAAGATTAATATCTCCCCATTTACTTAAATGCTTAATATTATTTACTGATGCTAATTGAGATATGGAAGTAGTTAATTCCTTCTTTTTTTTAGGATCAAGCAGACTATGATTATTTTGAACTTTACTATCAATTATAATCTTTCTCTTCTTTGAAGTTTTTGTTTGTCTAATTTCATGATTTTTATCAATATCGTTTAAAGAATACCTATTAATTTTTTTAAAATAATCATTAATATCCATTTAATTCCTCCTTTGATTCAAATTAGATATTATAATAAATCTTTAATAATTAATAGATGAAATCTTTTTTTATAACTAATATATAGATTATAGAGTGGTAGCTAATGTTATAACTCATATAACAATTTGCAGTAAGAATAAGATAATTTAAGCTAATATTGTCTTATATATTCAAAAATTTCATTTTTTCTACGATCCAAATATCTCCTACTTTAACGCTATACAATACATGTTCTCTATTATTGAAGGATATATTCTCTTGCTTATATACTTTATTTTGAATACACCTATTCTCTTTCTCTGTTATCCATCCTAATCTCATATCTGCTTGTAGTTCAGATAATGAATAATAGTCTGCTTCTATCGCAAGTTGCCACTCAAATTTTTGGATATATAATGCTTTTCCATATGGATATACAGGAAAATCTTTTTGAATAGGGCTGAGGTCAAAGGTATGATCATAAAAGTGAAGCTGTTCTCGAAAAGCGACAACGATTTGTGAAGAGATAAAATTAGGATCATATAACCATATTTTCAAATAAAAAGGCTCATTTAGTAACTTCAGCTGCTTATGCCAAGATTCGTATACTTCGATCATCGCTCCAAAGATTAATCTAGCATACCAGACTGGTGGATTGCGTTTGGTTAATTGATAAAAAGGATGTATCCATAGCTTTACATAATCTCTATGATGCCGTTCCAATTGTGCTATATCCAAATGAATATAGCGTTGTTTCCAATTTTCAATCTCTTTAATTCTGCGTTTCCATCCACGAATTTTCTTTTTGTTGTAATCCAAATTAGGCATAAACTCTCCTTGTCTATCTAATTTGTGTTAAAGAGCAAACATTTTAATATCATCTAATGCGGAATCAGCATGATCTCTTACAATTTCACTCTCATCTTGCAATCCAGCCTGTACAATAGGCAGTACTAACTCTTTATCTATCATTCCAAATCGTCGTGCCAGATGACCAAAACATAAGATCGCGATTCCTTTTACATTATCATGAGGATGCTGACTGTATTGAATTATCGTATCTTGGATAAACTCTGGATCGTCTACATATAACGCTAAAGAAACTAATCCCCTAACAATAGCATCAGGATCATCAGAATAAATTAATGTAAGCAATTCTTTATGATTTTCTAAAATATGATTATCGTACATGCCATGTTTGTAAGAAATAAAATTTAATTCTTGTTCAAGCCTATTGATATTTTCCCATATTTGCGAAGCCAATTTATTATTTGAAGTTTGCAATTTCTCGAATTCATGAATTGCATCTTTTTTAATACGAAGCTTTTTCTGATTTTGGATAGAGTCAGAGTTTGTTTCTCTATACATTGTATAATTGTGTTTAAAATTATGTCTTGCTTCTGTTAATGAATAATCTGCATTAGGGCCGCCTTTTACTCGATCTGCATCCAAATCGTTTTGACCATCATCTTGCCAATTACATAGCCAGCAAATATCGTGTCTTCCTTGTTCGTCTAGTGTAAGATAACCACAACAAGGGCATTGAAATGTATTCATATTGCACCTACCTTTCGAATATATACTTCTACTGAATATCTTTTTCATATTTAATTGTTATTAACCATTCTTCTATGTAATCTCCCTTCAAAAACTATACCGTTATAGTGTACTTTTAAAGGGAGATTTTGATATTTCAATCTGTATAAGTCAATGTTCTACGTTAGCTGTAGCAATCATAGATGATTAACCATTAATGTACGATAACCTGAACTAACGATTTTCTGACGTTTGGACTGAGACTTATCATCGTTCATTATCATTTGTGCTACTTCAAGTCGCTAGACCGTTTTAGTTGATTTCATTATATCGCTCAATTGCCTTGCTCAGCAGGTAATTGAAGTTCTCTGGCGTTCCATCGGTTGTATCCAAAAACTGACCGCTTAGGTCGGAATCAGATACCGGTTCTTTTTTATTGATACGTTCAATAATTTTCGAAGCTGCTGCTTTGGCTTCTGTAGCAGAATGAACGTAATTCTCAATACTGAAACTGTTCATGCCTTCTTTTTGAATCTGTTGCTGGTCTTTGGAAAGAGTCACAAGTGTATTCAAGTCAGCAGTCATAAGATCGTATTTGGCTTTGAATTTCTTCATATCAAGTTCAAGCACATTACTGGCATTGATCCCTTGCTCACTCATTTCGATAGCCGTCGCTTCAGCATCAATCATGAATTTCAAAGCATTATACCGAATCTGCTGTCCTGAATCTTTAAAATTTTTAAGATCAGCTAGACGTTGCTCAGCATCCATTTGTTGCAAAGCTTTAAAGTATGCTTTAGCCGCTTGCTCATAAGCAGAATGAGTCGTGATGAGCTTGGTGTGTAGCTGTTTTCCTTTAGCAAAATTATCATCGACATAACCTTTGCTATCATAGTAGACTTTCATCTCATCAAGAATAGCTAACAGCTCTTTGATCACTGGTGTTAGTTGAGTCACTGTAGCGTCTGCACTTGCAAAAGCAGGTTGTCTTGTCGTATAACCTTGTGCTTGATCAATCACCTCTCGCTGTGATGCCGGGACATCCAGCATGATAAAGCTCAAGTTCTTCTCAATAACAGGCTTCTTCTCGGTACCAAACTTCTCAAAGTAATGAAGCAACACCTCATTGATTCTGCCTGTCATCAAGTTGTTAAGCATGACATAAGAATTGTATTTTTCAATTTTTTGGCTCTCGCCTTTGTTCATACCTGCACCTGCTTGATTGATACTAGAGGCTATGCCCGAACAAGCAGACAATGCTGTAACTAGCAGAATACTGGTAATAATAAAAGATAATTTTCGCAAAATCATAATTCCCCCGACTGATTATTTGACCTATTTGTTCGTCTGTTTATGTATGTACATATGGTCTACTCTATATTAGAGTTCTTTGACGAGTTGGTCTTGAGTCTGGAGTAGGGTAATTACACGGTGTTTGCTGTGTTTTGAGGAATAGATATAGGATTACAGTAGGTAAAAACGGAAATAGAGCAAACTATATCTTATCTTCTATTAATAAGGGGTTGTTAACATTAGATTATGATTCGCAAGTATAATATGAAACACTTTGCTTTTCTTTATAAAAGGTTTTTTATGATCACCAATATGTACTGCTTTCGATTTACTACATGATCCATCTATCGAAAAATCCAGACTTATCGAAGAAATCATTCTTCAACTTTATTGCAGAATAGGAGTCTGTGTTAACGTTCATCCTCATGATCTCAAAGACTATTTAAAGGCTTGGGATTATTGGAAAGTATTTATTTCTTAGCGGTCATTTTCAAATAAATGAGTAGGTGAATAAACATCAAGTAATACCACATACATCTATAGTGACAATATACTTTTTTACATTTTATACTTTTAATGTTAAGTTAAATCATTATAGGCGAAAGAGGGCTAAAAATGATTTAAGACTCACTAAAAGTATAGACATTAATAGTAATTTACGTCATTATCTTTATAACATTCAAAGCTCTTTATGATTGAAAGGAGTACTGATTTGAGCCAATCATCCGAACGAATAATACGTCATTTTCAGAAGCAAGACATACCGTTGCTCGAAGAGTTACACCAATCAGTCAAAACAATAGAAGATGCAATATTTTGGTGGGTGGGAGAGGAAGATAACTGGAGTAACGTCTATTGTGCTTTTGAACATGGAAAAATAGTCGCCAAAGGGCAAGTGAGTATTATTAGCATTGTATCTACAGGTTGTACAGAAAAAAATAAGCATTCTATCTACATAAATCTTAAAACTATATCAGAAAGACAACATGATTATATCTTGTTAGATGAGGTATATAACTATCTTTTCAAAAGAGCGATGGAATTAAAAGCAACCTTACTTCAAGAATATAAAACTATCCTTTGCGTAGGCAATGATTCCAAAGAAACAGCGAACAATCAGTTTTTTATTCAAAAAGGATATCATCCTTTAAATAGCTTGTATCATATGACAAGAGATTTGACTCAACCTATACTGAAATTGAAGTTAGCCGAAGACTTTGAATTTTCCTATTGGAACATGAATACACCTAGTGAAGAAAAAGAGTATCTTGAAATAGATACTGAAATTTGGCCTGAAGCTCCATTAGGATTAACAGCATTGTCTGAACATAAAAGTAACGCTTTATGGACATCTATGATTGTCAAACAATCTTCAACCATAGTAGGCGGATTGATGGCATGGCAAGAAGAAGATCATGGTGTGATCGAAGATGTATTTGTACGTGAATCCTGGCGTAAGCGAGGAATTGCAAAGTTCTTACTGACAAAAGCTTTAACTTATCATCAAAATCATCAACTGCCTTTTGCTGAGCTTACGGTTTTAACGACTAATCAATCGGCGTTACATTTGTATGAATCGGTAGGATTTTATACAGAAGGAGAAGAAGTTAGATATTTTGTAGCACTTGATTAAGGTGTCTTATTCCTCTCTACTTTCTTGCTTTTGTATGATGTTGTTTTATCTATTTCTTTTAAAGTGAACAATTCGGATGTGTATAAAAAAAGAGCCACTCTACGATAAATGCGTAAAGTGGCTTTTTTAATGCCGTTTATTTTCAGGCAAAATTCAAAAAACATAGTCATGTCTAAAGGCGCAACTCGTGGAAATACTGCACAATAGGATGCTTTAATTTAACACTGTCTGACATACTCACAATCCGCTTCTTTCCTACTCTTCGATCCATCAAAGCCAAAATATTCAATAAGATATCCTGACTTTCTAGACTCTCATCAATCGGCGTGGCTAAGAATTTGGTCGCGGTTGCTGTAAAGTTCGATTTACTAAGTGCAGTCTGCGCGGATAACAGTTCTTTGGCAAGCCCGTTCATTTTGCGATTACGTGCCATGACGTGAAGACGATCTTCGGGAACAGCTCCATTGGTTTCTTTACGAAGGGCTTCGATCTCCTCTATGCTAACAGGAATACGCAGATTGGGATCGTTTTTAATTTCTATTTCACTTTGGTACCAAGTGATTGGACTGGTTTTGTCGTTCATATTGAAGATGTTCTTCTTATCTACGGTGATATAACAGTTACCCGATTTGCCGGTCAGATAACTGTAACTGGTTGCACGGTATTCTACTTTTCCTTGTAGTGCAGGAGCGAGAAAACCTTCTAAATTTTGCTTCAATTTACTCCAGGACATAGTTCCTCCTATATTGTGAAAGCCTAACGACCAGTTGAATGGCTGTCAGGCTTTGTTTGTAAATTACCTATTGTTCAAGATGACAGTCATTATATTATATCATTTAGATTCAATTCATATCTCTTATATTTAGAAAATCAACATTCTCAAAAAATTTATAAATCTATTATTATATAAATACACTTCCATTTTATATTTCTATTTGAATATATATACAATATTATTATAATAAATATGGATAACTTTAATAGGGAGAATCACTATGGCAAAAAAAATTATATTTATATTATTATTCGTAATTTTAGTTACAAATTTATCCTTACCACAAATGGTTAGCGCTTATGGCAACAGGTCAGGTAATCTTTATTTAACTTCATACGATGGTAAAGTATATCTTGGCAATTTATCTACTAATGTTAATAATCGTTCTTCAGTTTTCAATTCGTCTGGAGGTTACGGTAGTTCTCTAAGTACCAAAAGTATTTGGAATCAATATGGACTTTACGGTAGCGACTATTCACTATATAGCGCTTGGAATATAAATACTTTAACTCCACCACGAATAATGTTCAATAAAACTACTATTGGTTATGTATCAGCAAATCCATATAAATTAAATGCTATTCATCCAGCTAAACTTTGGAATTTTGCATACACTTATTAATTGCTTAGATGTTCCAATAATATTGTGAATAATATAATCTTATTAATCAGTATCACTTTCTAATAACCTTATAAAATAAAAATGTCCTCTCTTGAATAAGAGGACATTTTTACATTAATCTTGTAATTACTCTGTTTGTGCCTAACTAATACACTTCTACTATTCTTGTACCGTCTCTAATTGCTTCGCCGCAAACTCATCAAGTAATGCTCGAACTTCACTGGTATTTTTAGCGCTCATCAATTCATTTCTTAACTCACTGGCTCCACGAAATCCACGAACGTAAATCTTGAAAAAGCGAGGAAGTGGCTTGAACGAACGAGGTTCAATTTCAGAATATTTGTCATGCAGATCCATGTGTATTCTGAGTAGATCCAGCAATTCTGTACTGTTATGTTCTCTGGACTCTTGTTCAAACGCAAACGGGTTACTGAAAATTCCGCGCCCGATCATCACACCATCTACACCGTACTGCTCCACTAATTTCAAACCAGCTTCCCGATCAGCGATATCTCCGTTGATCGTAAGTAGCGTCTGCGGTGCGATTTCATCACGAAGCTTTTTGATCTCTGGAATCAGCTCCCAGTGTGCAGGCACTTTGCTCATTTCATCTCTGGTACGTAAATGAATCGACAGATTCACAATATCTTGCTTGAAAATATGAGTCAGCCAATCCCGCCACTCGTCCACTTCTGCAAATCCAAGACGTGTTTTGACACTGACAGGTAGACCGCCTGCTTTGGCTGCTTGAATAATCTCTCCTGCCAGTTCAGGACGACAGATCAGCCCCGCTTCCTTTGCCATTCTCGGCTACATTCGGTACAGGACAACCCATATTGATATCGATCCCTTTGAAGCCTTGCTCTGCCATACCGATACTCATCTGCCGAAAAAATTCAGGCTTATCTCCCCAAATATGAGCCACGATCGGCTGTTCATCCTCAGTAAACATCAACCGCCCACGCACACTATGATGCCCTTCGGGATGACAATAACTCTCCGTATTCGCAAACTCCGTAAAAAACACATCCGGTCTAGCCGCCTCACTCACGACATGACGAAACACCACATCCGTCACATCCTCCATCGGAGCCAGTATAAAAAACGGCTTCGGTAAATCACGCCAAAAATTGTCTGTCATGTTAAAAATCCTTTCGTTCTATATGAAGAATCAGCTTTATCCTATATTGATTAGGAATTCTACCTCAAAATTTCATGTGATAGTTAAATATACATAGGTACTTATAACATCATTCTCATGAAATGAGTTCTTTAACCTAGAAGCTATTATACTAGATTACGCCAAAAAAAGAGAGGATATTCCTCTCTTTACTATTTTCGAATAGATTTCTAATGACATTTAAGTAAATCTCATAAATATATTGAATTATGTTTATAGAAGAATTCATACAAGAATCTAACGCTAATTGTAAAAGAAGAGCTAATTATCTTTTATACTGAACTCGTAAACGATTTATATGAAATAACTTTATTTTCTTTGAAAATATCATATTAAAACAAGATCCACCCAATATAATATCAGGTGGATCTTGTTTTACTTTACTACATCTATTCTTGAAATCTATCTCTCAAGCGATCCCTTGCACGAACGAGCTTGATCTTCAGATCATCAAGCCACTGCGGTGCATCTACTATATCCGATCCTTCTAGCGTCCATAACAATTTTGAAAATTGATACAACTTCATGAACCTTTGGAAATATGGAAATGTTCTTACATCCTCTTCACTTAATGGACGGATCGAACGATAACCTTGCAAGAATGACTTCACTGGCGAATGCTCTACATTCATATCATCATCCAAAAAATCATCCAAGGCTGTCACAATATCATGCGCATACCAACTGTATACTGCATCATCAAAATCAATAACATGAAACGAACGGTGCTTCTCCTCATAAAACAAATTGTCCAACTGAAAATCATAATGAATCAGACCATAATTACTACTTGAAATAGGCAAAAATTGAAGATATGCCGTAAGCGTATTCAATTCCTGTATAGCTTCTTTCTCATTCGGATAAGATTATAATATTATATTTATTTTCTGTAGTATATCCTGCCCGTCCCATTGTCTGTTAGAACTTGGATCGTATAATTCAGATAACTGATGCAGGGAAGCAAGTGATTTCCCCCAATCTTCACATTAAACTTCGGTAATACTCTCGTCTAATCCAACACCTGTAGCTGCATGAAATACAACCGCAAAATATGCTCCTTCTGGATGCTGTACCGTTTCTATATACTTTCCATTAACAGAAAGAACAGGAGCCACACAAGGATAGTCATTCGATCTCAAATATTCCATAAAGGCAAGCTCACCTTTAATCTGTTCAATTGAACTCTCTTGCTGATAGCTGAATCGTAAAAAGTACTTTTCTTGCTTATTCTCAAACGCATATACAAAGTTAGAACTGGCACGCCAGAACATTAAGCTTCCTTCGTCATGCTCCCAATGTTGTATAAGACTTTGGGCAATAGTATCCTCAGACAGACCTCTAACCATATTACTTAACTTCATCATTTCGTTGTTTTCCTCCCGTTAGATAAGAGAGGACTACACTTCACTAAGAGGCTAGCCCTCTCTGACCTATGTAATTTGGATGATTAACTCTTTTCAAAAATCATCACTCCTTCCATAATTGGAAATAACCTGCACATATAGGTTACCATAAAATGGAATGAAAAATGAAGCTTCAGGAAATTTAAAAAAGATAACATTTTGATATTATCCACGACTACAAATTTGCAATAAGATTGTTCTTCTTAAAGTAGGATTGTATGATAACACTGAGAAATAATATATTGGGAGGAAGAACAATGATAAAACCCAAAAGACTTAGATCTGGTTCGAAAATAGCGATAATTTCACATTCAGCTGGTCTACCTTATTTGTTCCCAGACATTTATGAGCTTGGTATAAGAAATCTTCAAGACCACTTGGGATTAGAAATTATTGAGATGCCAACCGCAAGAATGTCCCCAGATGATTTATACAACAATCCCCAAATTCGTGTAGATGATATAAATAAATGCTTTGAGGATGACAGTATAGATGGCATCATCACTTCAATTGGTGGCTATGAATCGGTTAGAATACTGCCATTTTTAGATACAAAGACAATATTAGCAAACCCCAAATTTATCATGGGTTTTTCAGACGCGACTACTTTCTTAACTTATTTAAACCAATTGGGTATGGTCACTTTTTATGGACCTTCTGTTATGGCAGGTTTAGCCCAAATCAAAAGCCTTCCATCCAAATATACTGAACATTTAAAAGCAATTTTATTTCAAGATAGTTTCCCTTATACATACTCTCCATTTGAGAAATGGACTAATGGATACAAAGATTGGAGCAACTTAGAGACGTTAGGTGAGTGTGAAGAATTTCATCATAACGAGAATGGATGGACATTTTTACAGGGAAGCTCCACCGAGAAAGGGTATTTGTGGGGTGGATGTATCGAAGTATTAGAATTTATAAAATCAACTATCTATTGGACTAAGGAATCGTTCTGGGAAGATAAAATCTTATTTTTCGAAACTTCAGAAGACAAGCCTTCCCCTATGCAAGTTGGATACATGTTACGGAATTATGGTATGCAAGGAATCTTTTCAAAAATTAAAGGAGTCATTTTTGGAAGAGCGAAAGATTACAGCGAAGAAGAGAAACTAAAACTTAATGAAATAATTGTGGAAATCATACAAGGTGAGTTCGGTATAGGTGATATTCCTATAATCGTTGATTTTGACTTCGGACATACAGACCCTAAATTAATTTTACCACTCGGGTGCCAAGTAGAGTTAAATCCCATAACAAAAGAAATAATTCTGTTAGAAAGCCCATTCTCTGGATAAATGTTTAGGCTAAAGAGAAAAGTTTGCTAAAAAATCAGACAACCGCCTCAAACCTACATAGTGGTCGTCTTTTTGTTTAAGATTTAAAATTGTGCGTTAACAAAAATAATAAAAGAGGGGTTCAGTGCCCCTCTTTTCTGCATCCACCAATATACCTCAACTATCAATCTTTTCTAACCAACACCGCCACACTCTCCACATGTGTCGTATAAAGTATAGGAATGCGCTTCCCCCCTTTTATTTCCGAAGGACTTTTTTTGCTTGATTATCTTACTCTCCACCAAATTCGTGAAGCCTGTCTTATAAATAAACATTAATCTATGCGGGTCAGACTGTGCAGGATCAGTTGAATCCCCTACAGTAACCTTCTCCACAATACTCTCAAATACATTGCGGTCAAAGGAAGAAAGCACCTCATTCTTTTGCAGCACCTTTCTAAGATGCTCTAGTCTCTTCTCCACATCCAATTCCTGCCGCGAGCTTTGCTCTAGCTGCACCTGCTCATTTAACAACTCATTAAGTTGGCTCTCCAACTCCGCATACTTGCTCTCATAGGTAGCGCGATCTATTTTTTCATCTAAGCACAAGTTAATAAGCTTGCAACGCTTTTGCTACATGAGCTTGATTTCATTATTCACTTTATTTAATTTTCTCATATGATTCTGATTACCGAGAACAGTCTCCATGTTCTTCATCAGCTCATCTAATACATCCATATGATTGCTGCACAATCTTCTGTAGGATTCAAGAAAAGCACTCTCAATGACATTTTCAATTAAAGCCTTGCTATGAGGACAATACTTCTTTCCTTTTTTGGTTGCCGTCACACATTGCCAAATCGTCTTTTCGGGCGTCGTGCCGCTATGCCAATTACGCCTTGATAAGTTACTACCACAAAACGCACACTCCAGCTTGCTGCTAAAAGCAAACTTCCTGCTGTATTTATCGCGTTTCCCTTTTTCAACGCCTCTTAATCTTGCTCCTCTTCGATGCAAAATAGCCTGTGCTTTTTCAAAAACCTCTTCACTCACTATTGGCTCATGATGATTCCTAATATAAAACTGGTCTTCTTCGCCATGATTCTCCAGTCTTCTCTTTGAGATCGGATCAACGGTAAAGGTCTTTCCTTGAAGCAAATCGCCCTTGTACTTTTCGTTTTTAACGATACCAAGAATCGCTGTATCTTGCCAATTGCTTCGACCCGAACTCGTTTTATAGCCCGCGGCGGTTAATTCCTTAGCAATCATATAAGCTCCGTAACCCGCTATGTAACGCTCGAATATATAACGAACCAGTTCGGCTTCCTTTTCATTTATAGATATTTTCTTTGTCTGTACATCATAATCATAGCCCAAGCAACTTTGAAAGCCAACTAGCTCGCCGCGCTTCATTTTCATCTTTAAGCCCTTTTTTTACATTGGAAGAAATATTTTCAACCTCTTGCTGCGCTACTGAGCTTAAAATGACCAGTAACAACTCGCCATCCATTGTCATGGTATTAATGTTCTCGTCTTCAAAGAGTACAGCTACATTCTGCTCCTTCAGCATCCGTACATACTTGAGTGTATCCAATGTATTTCGGGCGAATCGGGAAATGGACTTGGTAATAACCATATCAATTTCCCCATTCATGCAGTCATCAATCATGCGTTGGAAGTTCTCACGCTTGTTGACCTGTGTTCCGGTTACTGCCTCATCTGCGTAAATATCAACAAACTGCCAATCCGAACGTTTGTTTACCAGCTCAGTGTAATAGGCAACCTGCGATTTATAGCTGCTAAGCTGTTCTTCTGTATCCGTGCTTACTCTTGCATATGGGGCTACTCTTAAAATATCGGAAAGCCCTCCAGTTTTTCGGTCAGTTATTTTGCGGCTGGCCTTAATCACTTCAACTTCATATGCCATTGTTAATCCTCCTTCAGCTCTTATTATCTCGGAATCAGTATAATAAGACTGGGTGCAATCAACAATTGTGCGAATCAGGTTGTCAGGTCGGAAATCACACCATAGTCTTTCATGATCTTGTTTTTGAACGCATGAAATTCCTGTTCGGTTATCAGAGATATGGACAATAGCTGCTTAAGCATAGCAATTTGCATGCTATATCGGATTAAATTATGCTTCATACGATACCTCCCAATAAAAAATCGACAACATTCATCATTAAAGGGATTCGTTTAAGAAAACAAATAGGTAGGCGCGAGCTTGAATGAAAGGGGCATGCAAATGCCCCTTCTGCTCTGTTTTGGTTTGACAATTTACTTATCCGGCGAACGATGGTGAGTCATTCTCATAGGTAGCTAACCTCTCCCAGGTTCTCTGCGAGCTGCCCCCATTGCGATAAGCTGTGGCTGGACAGAAGTATCATTATACCTTCGCATGAATCGTCGCCTTAAATGGAACCATCATTTATTTACTGCATGGCAAAAATCGCTCGCATCCTAATAATACAAGATGTTTATGGCGCACCTGCAGACTGGCTTTCTCCTTTTGGAGCATGCGAAGAATGTACCGGATAAGATGAGTATTTTGTTTTCAATGAACAAGGAGGTTTTATCCCTCTACTTATCGTTTCATTTATCAATCAAAATCGGAACAACTTTTTAAATTTAAAAGTTTACATGACATTATAGTTAATTTAGAATACCGAAAAAAGCATTAGCTCAATTCGATAAAAACACCCTATAGAGATTCCGTTAATTGTGTATACTGATAAAGTAAGAACAGTCTAGTAAAGGGAGGAGAGTGCTCTCTTTTGAAATATATTAGTGTCCAACAAGATGCTAATAATTGGGGTATTTTTGATCGAAGGGTTAGTATTCTATGTGCGCAAAAGGAAAAATTATAAGTTCAATAAAAGAAGGTCGCTCATATAAAATTCCTTCTGAGGCTCAGTAAATGGTAGGCACGATGTTTGTCCACGAAACAAAAGAATGATAATGGGCAACCATGCAGAGGCTTCTCCATGTCACGGCGAATTCATGAAGAAACATATTACACAAATATTGGTTCGACAGAACCGGAACATTAGAAGTGAAACTCCTCTGTCACTCAATTCCGCAATTCCCTAGAATGAATCTTTCTTTAGTCTCTTTTTTGAAGTAGAATTATGTCTTCAGAACACATGTAAGAAGAATTCATCGTCTATTTAATCGGTAAAATTTGTATTCATAAATTCACCGTGTTCTCCATATGGCTTCGTGTTATAGCAATTATGGGAAGTTTTTTAAGAGCACTGATGAGTAATGTGTTAAGAAAACAAATGAATAATAAACCTACTTAGGAGAATTGATGATGAATAAAAAGAAATCTATAATTCAACAAGATGACCATATTATTCTTCCAAAAGCCACTTTACGTCGCTTTGCTGATAATAAGACAAAAAAAATATGTTGTCTTAAATTAAGCGATTCAAATAATTTAGCGATAACTAAGCATTATCCCAAATCTTTTCACACTAAACCCAATTACTATAATCCAGAATTTGATAATATAGTGAAACGATATGAAACACTAATTGGAAAATGGCATAAAGAAATAATGAATGCGATTAAAACTAATACCATTGAATCTTTGATTACTAATCGTCTTGAAGAACTCAAAAAAGACATAATAGAATTGATCACTATACAATTCCATCGTACTGTTTTAGCTGATGAAAAATTATTAGCGCAATATATAGAACAAGAAAAAAAACGATATGAGGAATTTAGTGCAATTTTTTTCAGAAGTGGTAGAATACCAGAAGGCTTTTTAAACAACAAGCAACGATTTTTCAACAAAGAAATTGATCAGGTTCAGTATTATTCACAAAACATATTGGGACAACCCAACGAGGGAATCGAAAAGACTTATAAAGATTCTATTCCTTATATTTTTTATATCCCAAATGAAATTGATTCCACGTTTCTGCTTCCCCCTCAACATTTTGTACCAAATAATGCATTTGCAAGGTTCATCTTATCGCCAAGACTTGCGTTGGCTTTATATAAAGATAATTCTCCCCAGCGCACTATTATTCTAAAAAAAGAAGATGTAGACTGTTTAGTTCCAAGAGCTATTGAAAGTGCTTTATCAATATCAAAGGAATATCAAGAAATTATCGGTGAAGAAAAATATCTTCATTATATAAAAAGTAAAATTGAAAAATATATGTCAATGATTAAAGAAATCGCAGAAGAGCAAATAATTTTAATTAGTGGAGATGAAGAAATTTTACAAGATGACCAAACCATTCTTGAAATGATAGTTTCTATAATGTACTTTAAACCAGAAAGTAAAAAAATTATCATAGAGACAGGGGTACTATCAAGCAAATTATTAAAATTGGATGAAACAACAAAAAATGAAGGCTTGTATATGTTTGCAAAGTGGGAATACAAAATTGTTTTAATACATCAACACGATTTAAGCAATTCGAACTCTGGTATTGCAATAGCCAAAACTAAGGAAGATGCAATAAAACTACTTTCATAATTAATTTGAGCGTGTCTAAAAACTCGGATTAATGAGTTTTCAGACACGTCCTAGTCTCGGAGGGTTCTTACCTTTCATTTTACAGACCTTATTATCGTTATATCTTCCTCGCCCCTCTAGATTAACAATTATCTATATACCACTTTACAGCCATCAAGGGAGTCAACAGCACGGCATATTGATCCTTGGCTGTGGTGTAGTTGTCATCATCCTCATACAACTCAACCGTTTGTACAACAACTCTTTTCACTGCATGAATCGTACATTTGAGATAATCCGCAGGTATTTTTTTATGCTCTGCTAAGCATTGAAGCCACTCTCCGAAGGCAATATCCTCTTTTTCGCCAAAACGAACGTCAATAATACTTAAGGACTCTGTTTCATAATAGTGATTTGCGCACATATACAAAGATAGCTTATATTTTTTTCCGACACTATTATCATTGTATGGAATACTCTCTTTCAACATAAATGTATTCAATATATTAGATTCATAGTCACAGATCGAGCAACTGGTTGAATAGCCGAACAGCTTATTGCTCAAGTCCCGGGTAAAATATATTTTTCTTTTCCTAGCATCACTTCGGAACTCATACCTCTGGACGACACTCTTTAGAACCTCAAACTCAGTTGATGACAGATCATGCCGTGGCTTTAAATAAGGCGAAAACTGATCATACAACTTTACAATAGGTCTGTCCACCTTCTTAAAGACTGTATGGAGCATGTCGCACGTTTGCAACAATCTGTCCAGCAATTTAGCAATTTCGGCCGTTGTGACACGCTTCGGATTACCGGACTGCAACCTTCCAGGCAACAGGCAGATCAGATCTTCGGACCGTATTTCGTCATTAATATGACTAAGCAAACGAATCCTTTGGATCTTATCATCCTTAACTCCCATAACATAGATCTCCTTGCCGAAGTCCAGAGATTTACCATCAGAATCCCTTTTCTGCAATCCTTCAATGAAAACAATCTTGTCCAACAATTCTCTGATGGTCAGAGGTGACTCCCCTGTCACACGGCTAATCGTATCCACATCAAAGTCAGGGTACTCGTCTGTCAGACTAACGGTCACAAAGAAGTAATTGGACAGCTTGCTGTTCTCGAACAAACTAGGGTTTTCGATTTTGGTAATCTCCCTTAGTTCCTGATATCGATTCTGGCAGTCAGATACATCATATTGTGCGATTTTAATGGAATTGTACTTGATCTTCAGCAGGTTTGTTTGATCTGCTTCATAAGTGCAAGTAAGCTGCCTCGTACCGTATTCGTAATATTGATAATTCATAAATCGTTTAATACATGTCAGCTTATCCGAACGGTCGACATCTCGCAGCAGATGATCCTGAAATAAATCTAACAAAAATTGATGAAAGGTATATTCCGATTTTAGAGGAGTGTCTTGGTCTCTGTCCCCAACGTTTGCGACCAAGTCGGTCTTGGCCAGCAACGTAATATCATCCAACACAAAGTCATTTGCAAATAAATACTCCCTACCGCCGACTGTTAACGTCCGTTCCCCATCATAATGTCTGACAAGGGATCGACTGTCCTTAATGGCCTGCATTAATTTGGCCAACGTTGCCTGAGTAAACATCAGGTCCACTTCCGCTGACAGCAACGCAAATGTTGCTTGATCCCTGGGGGTTAGTCCATTTAAAAGCTTCGTACTCTTGCTTATTTCAGGTTTAATTTTACTATTCTCTTCATACTGATCATACTGCATAATATAAGTTTTTAGCAGTTTTTCCTCATCGCGAGAAACGAGATCAAACCGATGCTTCAACTCTATAAACTTGCTGTATTCGGATTTCCGATGTGCTCCGTTACCTGGATTAACAAAAATAAAGCAGCCTTTTGGTATGTCTTTCTGATTGGGCATGACCATATTAAACACTTTAAAATCACGCAGTCTAATATAGTTGTCCTTCAATTTAACGCTCGTATGATCAAGTAGAACGTTGAAGACCTTGTCCCATTTTTCATCTGCATTTGCAGTTTTCCGCTTATAATCAATAAAATCGAATAAAAACGACAAACGATACGAAAAGATAGGCTCGGCTTTTTCCTGACTCTCAAAATACAATTCGTGTTCAGACATTGTGCGAATCATCGCTTCTACATCTTCGGCTATGAACATTTCAACCCTGTTGCGCTTGTTATCCTGTACTCCTTTGCGATCGCTCGTAATATAGTATTTTTCATCTTCATTGTCAAAATAGTCTGGGGCGGTTGTTGGAATGTTGATATAGAATACAGGCAGATCGGGATTAGATGATTGACCGGTCAGCTCATAAGTTGAAAACAAATTGTATCTCCACTTGTCAATATAATCCGGCATCTTCTCACTAACTCGTGATGCTGGCAACAAATACTCAAACATACTCCGCTTTCCTTGGTACAAATCCAGTACAACGCCTTCTTCGTTCTTGCTGAAGGTTACCCATCTTTTTGCCCCGGCTATCTTGCTGCAAATGGAATACTCGGTGTCCCCAATTTTTATTTTAATCATCTTTTCCGGCTTCTTGACCGCTGCGAATATAAGGTCAACCGGTGTTAAGTATTTTCCCTTATCGCCGTCTACAAGCGTAGACAAGTCTTGCTTGACTTCTTTATACAACTCGGCCGATAAACCCAGCGTAAAAATCGTTCCTGTATCCCTGTCTGTCTTGGCTTGACTAAGTAAAAGTTCAGTAATTTGAATTGTGCGAAGGTTAGAAATCTCAATACTGCGAATGCTCATATACAGTTGCAGGCAGTCGGCGCCTTCCCTGTGGAGAGATTCAATACGCACGTACTCAGCGGAAAGCATCGCCCCTTTAGCCCCAATCCCAAAAGAACCTGTTTTGTTGCGATCCTTGGATGTATGTTTCTGGCTCAAAAAAGAAATAACGTCAGACATCTGAAAACCTATCTCATTGTATCGTAATACAATTTCCCGATTGGATGGGTCAAATTCAATACTCACTACCGGATTCTGTTCATAAGAGCAATCCAGAATATTTTGCATGATTTCCCGAATCAGCGATTCCTTTAAGTAGGGGGTAATTCCAGCTCCTCCGTTATCTACGTCGTAGATATCGTTGTAGTGTTCTTGTATCGCACATGCGGCCTCCCCTGTATTAAGAAGCAGCCAATTCGCATTATCTTTGACCAACTCTGCATTTTTTGTACTCAAGCCTCTGTTTATGTTACGAATTGCCTCCGAGATATGGTTCATCTTATGCTCCTCTATTGAATTGTTCAATCAATTCTCTTAAACTACAATTCTCCCTGTTATCCTCGGCAGTTCTCCATACTTTCCACACATTGTAGACCACTCCAAAGACAAGATCCTCACTTACCTTGTCTCGTTGGATTCTTCTATGAAGAAAAGCTGCAACAGCATCCAACGATTTAAGTGTGCTGATTTCTTGCTGCAAAATTGAAATTCCCTCATCGTACCGCTTGATGTCGGCTGCGAACGATGCATACGCAGGCGTATAAATCTGTTCCTTCAATACAGCATAGGTTAATCGGGTTCCATTTTTGCCGTATACCACTGCACGGTTTTCCTCTTCCGCAAACTGACGGATCTTGTTGGACAGATTATCGCCGCTACCGTAGCCCATCCGAGTAAACAAATTCCTCAAAACCTCCTCCGCCGCCTCTATAGTAAGAGCATCAATGTCTTCCTTCGTCCTGATCAGTTTCATTAGTCGCTCCCGATCTTCCTGCATTATTTGTTTTACGGATGTAATCCTGACGTAGATCTGAATTAATTCAGTAAGCCATTGGATATATCTGGTGGAGCTATACAACAGATTTTTGCTCGGCAACAACGGAATCACATCATTCTGGAATCGGTGAAATAGTCTGTATAGATATACCGTATCGAATAGTTTGTTCGTATCTTCAAAGTAATACAGGCTCAGTTCATTAAATTGTTCCATGTTAGTTACCCTGTCGATTCTACCAAAGCGCTGCTCCAGATCAGCCGGCGTATCCGGTAACTCGTAATTAATGAGATGATTGAATCTGGACAGATTAATGCCCACAACACCTATCTCATGCGAAATAACAAGGATTCGCTTTGTACTAAGCTCGCTGTTCTTATTGTCCAACATCGCTATTTTGTTTCGCCGTTCTTCGGGCAAATACGTTTTCCCATGCATAGCTTCGATTTGATCCTCGCCAAACCGACATATGAGCGCTTTTCTCAGATAATCGATTACTAACCGATGTTTGGCAAAAATAACAATTTTATTATCCACGCCTTCCTGGAGGATTCGATCCGTTACAGTGATAAGCTTCGCCAATTTATCATCAAACTGCGTTATGACCTCTAGATCGCTTTCCAGATAGGAATGCTTAATGAACCTTTTGTACACCTCGTCGGAAGCAAATGCACGGCTATAATTAAAGATACATCCCAGCTTTCGCTCCAGATCTATACTAAAATAGGTTGATTCTATACGCTGTGCTGTTACTTCATCGACAGTATACGCAATCGGTATAACCTTTCTATTCCGAAAATCCTGCTTATTCAGCATCATTTCTTTAAAGTTACGGGAAATCGGATAGTCTGTGCTGAATGACACGGAACGAAGCGGATCAACGGTCTTATCGTTTAGATCAATAGATTGGTTCAATAACTTGCTCACTAAATTGCATTCCTGGTTGAAATTATCTCCTGAGGTTTTGATGGGCGTAGCACTCAGAAACAACACACTCTTAGCGCGAAATTGCTCAAGAGCACGGTATCGTTCGGAGGCCTCGTTCTTACTTCCATGCCCCTCATCCAGAACGATTAGATCCCAATCGATGTTATGGGTCTTTATCCGATCAATAGCCGCATTTGAGTTTATCTGATCACGACTGTCATAGGTAACAATACATAGATTGGAGAGCTCGTTCAATTGCTTCGAATCCGGCCCGTAAACGTCAATCGCTTCTTTATTGCCATTAATAATTTTAAAATCCAACCCGAACTTAACCAGTAATTCGTTATACCAATTAAATACCAGATTTGATGGGCAAACGACCAGGATTTTATTCCCGCCGTTCATTAAACTATTCCAAATTACAATGCCCGACTCAATTGTCTTCCCGCAACCAACCTCATCAAAGACAAAAGCAAAACCGTTATGTCTGACCTTTTCCAGAATAGCAAACTGCAGCGGAAGCAATCTCTTCTCTGATCTCTCCATCATTTGAATATTTTGCAGTACGATATACTGAATCCTGTTTGTCATAATCTTACTCCTCGGTAATCGAACTGTCCGCTTTAATGTCAATGCGATCATGCAGCAGCTCATAGTTGTTGTAAAATAACACGGTAGCACGCCTTAGACAGCCTGTTGTCTGGTAAGCATTGAGTTATAGCCGCGGATGGTGTCTTACTCTAAACCTTTTATAAAACCACTCTTATTCAATATATGTACTAACTCAGTTAATCCTTTTTCATTGTTGAAATGGCTCGTAAAGCTTTATTATAACTTAAAGCTAAAACTCCAAACTTGGTATAGGGTTGCTTGAGAAACGACATTCAATCCAACTCAAGTGCTGACCTTATTAAGTTAAACATTTCTTCTCCATGAGCGCTTGCCACTTCTTCCGTCCATGCGTTGGCATCGGTAGTTAAGTCAGCCATTCTTCTTAGTTTCATGCTTTGCCCAACAATCCCGTTGCTAAAATTCGCCTTTTTAGCAAGTGGCAAATTATTCGAAAACTTAGAGTTTAACCCACTTGAAATAAGGCATAGGTTACCGAAATGATTCAGGTCTTGCTCGTCCCATTTGACATTGCTGTCGATGGGATGCTGCGGATACCAATGTTCCACCGATTTACGGAATTCGAATTGGAAATCCTGCTTCGTTTTTTGCCACAACAAGTAATCCAAGTAATTGAACACTATGTGCGGAGTGATTAGTCCTATAGAAAACTCGCCATCGTTCATATATTCCCCCACTGCCGCTTTTGCGATGTTTTCCAGCTTGTCTGAATGTTCATTTGAGTCATAGCCATCCATATCAAAATAGAGCCACGCAAGGAACTCTGTAGCCCAATGCATGACCAGCGGGGATGTATACGTTACCCTTAACATGGATTGCAACATTCGACTTGCGATTGAGTCAGTAACATCCACATAGTACGCTTTTGGCTGCCTTTTAGCATATTTTCTGCTATTGCTCCATGAAACCTTGAGTGATTTAAGACTCCATCTTCCTTCCGTATCGTCGCTGCTGAACTCTCTTTTGAGCATAAAATTATCGAATAAAAATCTACATCTTAACAAGCATAGCCCGAAACGCTCTATAGTTTCACCAACATGCTGTTTACGAGGAAATACTGTTTCGAAACGTTGAATGAGTTTTTTGTCATCAATCAGTTCTCCACTCCACGTTTTTTTAGTGTCCACTTCAGCCTCATTTTCCTCTACTTCAAAAATCTTTAATACGTGCAAGAGAAAATGTCGAAATGTTAAAAAACTTTCAAAACGTATATTGTCCTCATCTGAATGATCGAGGCGAGATGTATTTATTGATGTAACGTCTGCGCTCTCAGCAATCTCACTTATTGAACGCATTGCCGTGCTGTCTGTTTTGCAACTTTCTAAATAATACCCGTCAGAATCATCAGGGTAACAATCCCAGTCATCTCCAAAGTAGTGCTTTCTCTCAGCTACGTCAAAGTGCATTTGCACATAGCCCGCCATATCGCTGCAAGCATCCCATATGCGAGCAAAAGCATCCCTTTTCTTTCCATCGGTTATCATCTCTATTAATCTGGACTTTACGATATCCTGCTGCTCCAGTTGCTCACCACGATTGTTCATAATTTCAAAATATTTGTTCAGGTCGGTGTTTTGGGGGACAATTACTCTCAGAAGATTGACCTTTTCCAGTTTTCTCTTTAATTCTTCAGTTTTCAGAGTTCCTGATGAATCCTCAACTTTACCAAGAATTTTCTTACATATAACATTAAAACCTGAAAGTATACCGCCATCTACATTTTTCCGCCAGCCAACCTCATCAATGCTTGTCAACCTTACCAGTGTATTATCGGACTTCGGTCGGTATTCAAAAGAGACAGCGTTTCTCTCAAACGGAAAACTTAGTGCAGTAAGCAATAGGTAGAGAGCCGTCAATCGTTGCTGACCATCAATCACCTCAAACTTTCCATCTTTGCGCTCAAACACAATGAGGCTACCAAGATAATAATTATCCGTCTCAAAGTTTAGTATGTCATCAATCAGCTGCTCAATTTCTTTATCTTCCCATGCGAATGCCCTTTGATAAAGCGGTATGATGTACTTGTTCTCACTGAAAATATTCCCTCCTACAAAAACAGTTTTAATGTTATGGACGTTGTTTGTCATTATTCAGCACCACCCGACAATCCCATTATTTTCTGCACTACGTTTAAAAGTAAATTTTTATCATCGTTCCTGGGAGAATAACTTATCTCTTCCGAAGACAACACAGGAATCATTATTCTTAATACATCCGACTTCTTCATACACTTTTGCAACAAATAAAATAGTGGTATAGTTTCTTTGTCACCCACTTTTTCCCCGATGGCGTAATTTCGCACTGTATCAAAGCCTAATTTTTGCATTTGCAAGCGAACCATAAAAGCCCAAGCGTACAGCCGTTTGATAACTCGGTCGTCAAAATTTCTGAATCTGTCACAGTAGTACAACACCACACAATAAAACAATTGTTTGGCATAAGAGAATCCAACACCTGTCCCGCTCAGGAATAGTTCAAGTTCGGCCTTTGAAACTGCCCCCTTCACATCCGAAAGCAGATTAAGGTAATGATCTACATATTCAAAAAAGTTCTTGCCTGATACAAAGGTCTGGTCAATTTGAAATATAGGCATCCCCTTAACCGTTCGCATAGCATAGTAGTATTGTAGATCAAAGCTGACTCCTTTGAATTCGTCAATGTCTGCAGATGTGAACCTATGGCCTTTATTTTTTTCAATCCAATGTTTTATAGGAAACAGGTAATCTTGAAAGAGAATATGAATTTCCTTTGGATCTGTTCCCTCCCATTTGTCTACCGTGTGTTTCATTTCATGTGGATGGTCGCGCATTTCTCGCAAATGGAACGCTTTCAATAGATCATGGGGATCCAAAGCCCTACCACGCGTGTTTTGTGAGTCAAATAACTGAAATGCTTCTGGGAGATTTTTCGTGGCCACAACTACAAACTCTAAAACACTCGATATCGCTTCAATAAAGCGCTTTTTTTCAATTAAGCTTTGCTCTGCGAAATATGTCCTAATTGCCAAGTAATTTCGTCTTATATTTTCTTCCGATATTTTGGAAGAGAGTTTAGTCTCTAACATTGGCACATTATATGATGCCTCCAGAGCTTTGCAAATAAGGGCTAGCGTAATAATTCTCTGTTGCCCATCAAAGATATTTAACGTTCCGTTGGTTTCGTCGTTGTGGAAAATAATCGTTCCAACGCGATATTTGAAATCGGGATATTTCTTAATCTGATCTATGGCAAATTCAAGGTCTTCCATAAGAGCAGATACATTTTTAATACTCCACTTATATGGACGCTGATAGTTAGGCAAATGAAGATTTTTTAGCTGAAGAACCTTATCAACTGGTACAATTTCTGGATGTTCAAACACTCTTCTCCCTCCTAATAGTAGCTGATTTTAGCAGAATATCCTTTGAATTGGTTATCGTCAAAGAAAGTTAATGTCTATTACTCGGAAGACGTTGAGATATACCTGCATCTTCCAGCCTCTTGTTCCATTGATATAAGGTTTCATCTGAATGAGATGCTATTAACCATCTATATACCATGTGTTCATGCGTCATTTTCCATTGATGTCCAGCCTTCGAAATGAAATCCTCAGCATAAAACTGATGTAGATTTAATCCAATACATAATGCCAGAACCGCTGGTAACTCCTTTGTTAACGCTTCCTTATTCCTGTAATCGCTTATTATCCTAGAACTTAATCCAGACCGTTCAGCTAGAATCTCATTGGTTATGCCTCTTCTTTTTATGTGACATTCCAATGTTCTTGAAAAACTTCCTGGCAGATTCAATAGTTCATCCGAAATTTTTTTGGAGAAAACACTTATTTTTGCGGTCTCCTCTGCACGCTCTTGTGCATTTTGATTATCTATATAGTCAGGATTGTACGTTGCCTCAACAAAATTGACAGCACTAACATCCCTACAAAGAAAACACCTTCTATAAAAGGAATCATCATATAATTTGCTGATGCGATTTGTTCTATTAAAGATCAAACAGCACTCATCAACATGCTCTATTGCATACTCAGTCAACTCTATTGAACCATCTTCGCGACGTAGTACATATTGAGGATCGTTAATACAAAACATGGAATTTACATAAACAACTTTACCTGAGAACACCATATCAGAAAGAACTTTCGACATTTTTATTACATTAAAAGCATTTATTTCATCAATGGCAAACGTTTGATTCCTTCCTAATGTGCCACTTTGGAAGGAATATGGCAAATAGTATCTGCCATCGACATATACAAAAGTCCCTGCTGCTTGTTCAAACCCAACGTCAATTGCTCGTAATTTTGCTGCTAATTTGGATACGCCAAAAAAACTAGCAAGTTCCTCAATTGCAAGTTGCAAAATCTCAGCATTGCGCAGATCTTGCTTTTCATCATGTAACCGTACCAATATTTCATTCAGTTTCTGTTTTGTAGTTTTTAGAGGCATTAAGATTCTTGGTGTTAGAACGTTTGCTTGCCATTCCATCCAGTGTAAAGCTTTATCAATCCCTATCGTATCTCTTCCGTATTCCTCAACTACTTCACAACTTATTGAAACTACGTCATTATTCAGCAGCTTCTGTAATTCAAAAAAATTTGCATGGAGATCGTGATGAACACATTCATGAACAATTGTATTATTATGAGAACCAATATTTCTCATAAAAGATACATTAGGATTTACCAATATGGTTCCCAGATCAACTTTTTCTGTTCGCGTGTATTTCATGTCTTTCTCGAATACTTCCACCTGAGCCTCACCAAAGTACGACTGACCAAAGATGTTATCTGGCAAAGGTGCATAATGCATAGTTAAACACATATTGTCCAGCAGTTCGGCCATGTCTAATGGCATTGGATTCTCCAGTGCTTCTGGATAATACTTTTGCAAGAATTTTTCAGCTTCATTATCCAGATCTTCCGAATATAAATAAGGGACAAGGTACTTTGATAGTGCGTTTTCTTTACCAAATCTCTCTTTACTGTAGTCCCTAACATCAATTACCATGACTTTTCGAAGGCCTGATATTAGATGTCCATAGAAGGATAAAATAAACCATTTAGACTGCCTATCAGCTTCATAGTCACGTTTACCGATCCCTTTTAAAACAATTTCAGCCTGAATAGTAGTATTGAAAAAAATTTGACGGTGTTCGATACCATAGAATGTAATGCTTCTTACACGGATATTCTCTACCTCAATGTATGAGGGATCTAATAAACGATAAGAATCAAGCGACCTTCTTCCTTTTTGAAGGATGGAGTTTTTTATGGATTGATGCATTTCATCATAGTAAATATCTTCGAGATAAGCTTCGAATGATCTATAGTTCTTATGCACCTTATCACCTTCCTACCTGATTCTCATCACATCTAATCTTCGAATTAATAATACTGCTCAATATACTCATAAGCTTTATCAAAGACTTCTTTGTCTTTAATTTTGTATTTAACCCAGACAACACTCCGAAGAGCTTTCTTCACTTCCTGTTTTCCTGCAGTTGTACCCTGCCAACCATCGAATCGTACAATCTTAACGATATCATCTATATCGCCAACAATTCGTTCAACGATAATTGGTGTCTTTGAATTCCTCAACCCATCAAAAAGCTCTGTTAATGCCGCCTTGCCCTTATCCACTTCTTCCTCGGGAACTACTTCTTGTTCAGCTTCTGCAGCTTCCCGCGCAAGTTCTAATAGCAGTTTAAGAAACTCAATACTGGTTATTAGCCCTTGTTCGTGCTTTTCACGGAGATTTTCAAGTTTTTCTCCTAACTTAACGAACTTGATTTCATTACTGTGTTTTCGAATTCTAGCGACCAAGTCAATTTCAACTTTGATCGTTGTCTTTCTCAAATTCTTTTGTTTTTCAATAAATTCATCAATTAAATCTGCATCCATCGTAAGAATTTCCATATCATCATGTACTTCTCCGACTTGCAGATTCTCGTGAACTAGTTCCAATGTTTTCGCCCCAAGAGACGCCCAAATCAACCCGCCTCTTCCATCAGTAGGTTTCACGGATTCGAATACTCTTGACAGCCATTGATAATCAAATTTCATCGAATTCAAAAACGGATCTGGTGATAGAGCATCCCACGCTCGATTAAGTACTTTATAATCCGCTCCAAATTCGTCCTTAATTTTATTGTTTGGCAAACATTCTTGTGCAGCAATTAAACCTTCCCAACCATCTATTGTACGGTCTACTCCCATGAAATAACTCAAACACTTGCGCATTAATGCAGGAATTTGTTTTTTGACTTCTTCAATATTCGAGATGACCTTTTTCATGCTTGATTCGTCAAAATCTAAAGCAGTTGCGACATTATCAAAGATACCTATGTAGTCAACAATCAAACCATGAGTCTTACCTTCATCATAGGTTCTGTTAGTACGACAGATGGCCTGCAGCAAATTATGATCTTTCATTGGCTTATCCAGGTACATAGCCTGCAATATAGGTGCATCAAAACCAGTAAGAAGCTTTGACGTTACAATAACAAGCTTCAAAGGATCGTTAGGTTCTCTAAACCTGTCTAAAACCTTACCTTCTGCATCCCTATCACGTTTATACGCTTTATACTTATCATCTTTATCATTATTAGTGTCCATTACAATAGTAGTTGCTTCCGGACCTAGCAATTTATCAAGTTCTTCTTTATACATAAGACAGCATGCTCTGTCATAACAAACAACCTGACCCTTGTAACCATTCGGTTCAATTTTCGCCTGGTAATGCTTCGCTATATGCTCACATATCTTTCTGATACGTTTCCGGTCATACATAATAGCTTTCATATTGACCCTTCGAGACAGCTCTGCTTTATCTTCTTTAGATAAGTTCTCTGTTAGTGCTTCGAATTCAGCATCGAGCTTTTCTCTATCCACATGTAGGTCAACTGGTACTGGTTCGAAGTTCAATGGTAGGGTCGCATTGTCACGAATTGAATCTGAGAAGGAATACTTGCTCATATATCCACTTTTGTCCTCGACTGCACCAAATGTATTGAAAGTGTTTTTATCAATACGGTTAATTGGTGTACCTGTAAGGCCAAAGAAAAATGCATTTGGAAGAGCAAGACGCATTTTACTACCTAGATCGCCTTCCTGAGTTCTATGAGCTTCATCCACCATAAGTATGATATTGTCTCTAGGGTTAAGTTCCTTTTTAACATCACCAAATCTAAAGATTGTTGTTATAGCAATCTTTCTCTGGTCTCCTAAGAAGAAGGATTCTAAGTCATCTTTTGAGCCTAGACTTACAAGATTAGGAATATCTGATGCATTAAATGTTGCAGTTATCTGCGTCTCTAGATCAATTCGGTCATCAACTATAACTACTGTTGGATTGTTTAATTCAGGTATCATTCTAAGTTTCTGTGCTGCAAAAACCATCAGTAAGGATTTCCCAGAACCTTGAAAATGCCATATTAGTCCTTGTTTTGGGAATCCAGCCTTTACACGCTCTACAATAAGATTCGCGCCTTCATATTGTTGATAACGACATATGACCTTATATTTGCGATACTTTTTATCTGTTGCAAATAAAGTGAAAAACTGAAAAATGTACATGACCTTATCAGGCGTAATCATATCTTCAACACTGATTTTCACATCAGCGAGACTGCCTTCACTTTTATGATCCGGAGTATGCCATGGCCCCCACATACCAACGGGCATGCAAACTGAACCATATCTGTAACATTTGCCTTCTGTAGCGAAATTGAATATATTAGTTACAAACATGCCTGGTATGCTTTTTTCATAGGAAGCTATATCTCTCGCAGCATCCAACCATGTAATAGAATTACGAACAGGCGTTTTCAACTCACCAACCACCACAGGGAATCCATTTATCAATAGAACAATATCTAGTCTCTTACCGTTCTCTTTTTGTGGATAAACCCATTGGTTTGTAACAACATATTCGTTCAGCCCTAAGTCAGCTTTGGTCATCGTCCCAAAGAATCGAATAGGAATCATGCGTCCATCTTTACCGAATGGGTATGAATTCTCTTCAAAAATCATCTTCTTAAACATTTCATTCTGCGTAACCAGGTTATGTGGTTGAACCGTCAATATGAGCGTACGCAGCTTATAGATAACTTCATCTGCGCGAGATGGTTCTTCAGCAATTTCAGGATTAAGGCGGATGAGCGCCTCTTTAACCATAGATTCAACCATTACGTCAGAATATTCACGTTGCAGATCTTCAGCGGCGATAAAATTCCAACCATTGTCTTTGATCGATGTAAGAACCATTTGCTCAATCGTATTGTCTTCATTAAACATTATATGACCCTCCAATCCTTATCAAAAAATATATTTAATTAACCAAAGTTCTTTAACATTAAGGCTTTAATAGTGGTTTCAAGGTTATCAATATTTTGTTTCAATTCAATTTTTGATTTATTGGTCTGTTGTAGTAACTCCAAGAACTTATGTTGCAGGTTTATTGGCGGTATAATTATCTCTATATTTTGCAACTCCTGCGCGTTTATGTTTGCTTGACCAATGGCTGCTTTACACATGTCAAAAAGGATATTTTTGCTGTATTTTAAATTAAGAAAAGTAGATAAATACTCCGGTAATATATCCTCATTAACTCGTACACGTATTATATATCCTGCAATCACCATGGGCTTATCCAAATTAAACATGCACGTTTTGCCTACTAATTCTTTACTATTAGTTCGATTAAATAGCACATCACCCTTTTTCACAACACACTTTTCAATCTCATTATCCGACATATCAATATACTTCAAATCACTTAAATCTAGCTGTCCATCATAAGTAATATTATTCATCCTTAGATAGGGATATCTGCCACTTTCAGTAGCCGGCTTGCTTGTACCGTATTTTACTTCTGATACGATATCTCGAATAGTTCCCTTTTTAAAACTCTTCACATTATCATTTGGAAGTCCGAACATCTCGACAAATTGTGATTTTATAAGCTCATCAGTATGATAAAGCAATTTCTTGTAAGCATCTCTTGTATCATTGGCAGCCCATAAAAGTTCTGAAAGTTTCTCTTGCTTATCAATTTGTGGCAACATAAACTCGTATTCCAATAAAACTTTAGGAGACAACCTCTTAGACATTGTTCCGTCAGAAAATTTTTCAGCATATCCCCAGAACCCATCTGTATTTAAAACGAACGGAATAATGCGCCTCAACAGTTTGTCCTCAACACGTAATACTATAGTGTCACCAGATGTAATCCCATTAAACTTTACAATAGATGCCCTTTTCAAATAGACATTACGTCGGGCAATTAAAATATCACCTGACTTGAAGACTTTCATAGCAGATTTTAATAGACTTGTATTACCATATTTCTTGATCTCAATCTCACCTGATACATAATGTTCAAGACCAACAAATTTATCATATTCGCAATTCGCTGGATCATCTACACGTTCAGATATTACCTTTACTACATCACCAAGTTTATATTTTATCAATACTCGTCTCCACCATTCTCAAAAAGCATGTATTTCAACGTCTCAAAAGATGTTCTAAAAGTATCACTGCTAGCAAGCCATCCATCCAGTGCCTCTTCCACTGAATATAAAGTCTCCTCATCTTCGATGCTGTTAGACCCACTTACATAAAGTGGAATGCTTAGTTTACTGTCATATCCGATAATCTGCTCTACTGTAGCAATTGCTGAAAAACCATCTTGAACAGTAAATTCGGTGTAAATTTGTGCTATCTTCTGTATATGATCCTCTTCTAAATAACTCTCTGCATTTTTTCTAGTCACTTCATTTTTCGCATTTATGAATAATACCTGCCCTTTACGAAAATGTGCTTTTCTCGTTCGGCATATAATAATACATGCCTCCATCGGTGAATTGAAGAATAGATTTTTTCCGATCCCAATTACACATTCTATCAAATCACTTCTTACAAGCTTTTCACGCATCTCTCTTTCTTCATCTCTAAACAAAACACCATGTGGGAATAGAATTGCACATCTACCTGTTTTTGGATTTAGACTCTTTAATATATGCTGAAAAAATGCGTAATCTGCTCTTCCTTGAGGTGGTATACCGAGAAAATTCCGGCCATATTTATCAGCTAAAAATGCTTCTCGATCCCATTGTTTAATTGAATAAGGTGGATTTGCAAGTACTAAATCAAACTGCATTAACTCGCCATGCTCCACAAAAGCAGGTTTCTTTAAAATATCGTCATTGACTATATGAAAGTCCTTTACACCGTGTAAAAATAAATTCATTCTTCCAATTGCAGATGTAAGAGAATTGATCTCTTGCCCGTATGCTTTTACATTTCTCCATTCAAGTCCTTGTTGCTTCAAATAAGCGATGGCTGAAATAAGCATGCCTGCGCTACCACATGTAGGATCATAAATACTTTCACCAGACTGCGGTTTTAGCATCTCTGTCATAAGATGAACTACGGTACGATTTGTATAAAACTCCTGTGCAGTGTGCCCACTATCATCAGCAAATTTCTTAATCAAATATTCATAACCTTGTCCGAGTTCGTCCTCAGGACAATTTTTCATACTGAGCGTTTTTGAAGAGAAATGCTCAATAAGGTCTTTAAGTAATTTATCGGGTAATCTGTTTTTATTGGTCCAAGCACCCTCCCCAAATACACCTTGTAATTTTTCGGGATTTGCTTTCTCAATAGCTCGAAAAGCATTTACAATTGCAACGCCCACATTTTCTGATACTGATCTGACATCGTTCCAGTGAAAACCTTTTGGAACAATGAATCTATGATTTTCTTCCCACTCGAGTGCATCCTCATCCCCATCATACTTCTCGAGGATTTCTGCACATTCTTCATCATAAACATCACAAATTCTTTTGAAAAACAGGAGTGGGAAGATGTATTGCTTATAGGAGCCTGCATCAATATGAGTTCGTAAAAACACCGCTGAATTCCATAAATATGATTTTAGCTCATCTAATGTAATTCTATTACTCACTAATGTATCCCCCTTCTACTAACAAGTATTTTAATTTTTTTTCTGCTTCAACAACTTCAACTAATGCTGCCAAAAATGCCTTCTTAACCACCAGGGGACGAATAGTTTCTATTGGTGCTTTCTCAATATAGCTGTTCACAGAGAGTGTGTATTTTTTTAACTTTATATCTTCAATGGTTGTTACTTTAGATTTTTCGATAACTGACTCGTAGTTTCTGAAAAGATTGTAAATTTCTTCAACATCTTTCTCAGTCATTATATTTTGAGCTCTTTGTGCAGTATAAATCTTTGATGCATCTATCAGGCAGACTTTCCCTTTATGTTCTTGCACTTTATTGTTGTTTAAAATAAGAATACATGCTGATACGCTTGTACTGTAAAATATTCTGCTGACTAATGTAATAACACATTCTAACTTGTCAGATTCTATTAATTGCTTACGGATTTCTCCCTCTTTCCCTCCCTGGAAAAGAACTCCCTGGGGAAGAACGACCGCACATCGTCCATTCTTTTTATCCATAGATTTCACCATGTGCTGGAGCCAAGCAAAATCAGCACTGGAATCCGAAGGACTCCCCCATAAATTTCGTCCGTATATATCTGAGGCAAATTGATCTGCACCCCAAGCTTTTAACGAAAAAGGCGGATTTGCGATCACACAATCAAATGTTTGTAATTCTCCACGATGTACGAAGAGTGGCGATTTCAAAGTATCACCTTGTTTAACCTTAAAATCTCTTGCTCCATGTAAAAATAGATTCATTCTTGCTATTGCTGAAGTTGCCAAGTTCTTTTCTTGACCATAGATCCTGCCATACGTGCTTTTATCATCATGTACATTTCGAATTGCTTCGATCAACATACCACCAGTACCACAAGCTGGATCATAAACCGTCTCGCCTGGCTTAGGATCTAGAATTTTGACCATTAATTTTACAACCGATCGAGGCGTATAGAATTCACCTGCATTCTTCTTTGAAAGATCAGCAAATTTTTTGATTAAATATTCATAACTATCTCCCATCACATCAGATGAGTAGTTTTCATTGCCTACTTTAATTTCTGACATGTGTTCAATAAGATCCTTTAAGCGTTCATCTGACAGTTTATTTTTATCAGTCCAGTTTGCATCATCGAAACTAGAAAAAACGCCATAAAGTGTATCAGGATTTGCACGTTCAATGCCGTTCATAGCATTGACTATTGCAACACCAACATTTTCGCTTACTTCACGAACATCCTGCCAATGACATCCATCGGGAATGATGAATCGATGATTTTCTGGAAAACTAGCAAATTCTTCATCACCACCAGATTCCTCTAGCGCGACTTGAGTTTCCTCGTCATAAACATCAGACAGTCGTTTGAAAAATAAAATTGGTGTTACATAGCTTTTATACTCATCCTGATTAATTGGGCCACGCAAAATATTGCAGGCTTCAAAAAGGTGAGAAAATAGCTTTTGACTTGTTGTTTCTTCTGGCTCCGAAGTACTGTTTTTCAGTGCTTCATCAGCAGCATCCATTGCTGATTGGATCATTTCTTCTCTACCTCCCGTTTTTATTTTGGCTCCTGCAGACTCCTCTTTAATGCTGACGCTCCCTAAAGACTGTACCTTTTCCAGCTTTGCGGGATATAAGTTTTCGAACTCAAGCAGTATCTTCAGGAGCCGCTCATCAAGAAATGTCAGTGCGTGCTTTCTGATATGTGTCGGCACCCCGTAGTAGGCTTCTGCCACACTTCCCGTGATTGCCGCCAACGTATCACTATCGCCACCAATAGAGACAGCATTCCGGATTGCGTCTTCAAAATTGAATGACTCAAAGAATGCAACAAGTGCTTGCGGCACTGTTTCTTGGCATGTCTCATTAAATTGGTATGTTTCCCGAATTCCATCAAGCGTAAAATTTATGGGGTAGTAGTGCTTATCAATGTAATCGCGAATCTCCAAGATGTTCTTTCCGCTACGAGCCAGAAAGACTGCAACAGCAATAGCCTCCGCACCTTTTATCCCCTCAGGATGATTATGTGTTACAGTTGTCACCTTGTGCGATAGCAATTTAGCTTCTTTAATGGAAGTAGCTACATAGCCACAGGCGCTAACTCTCATTGCTGCACCGTTACCAAAACTGTTGTATGGTTCAGGAGAATCACTATACATCCATTTTCGGAACATTCCTCCATACCCTTTGCTTGGATAGGCTCTTCCAATAACTTGCATGGATTTAACAACTTGATCACTCAAGTAACTAAAGTCACGTTTACAGATCATAAGTGCTTCACATATCGCTAATGACACTATCGAGTCATCAGTGAAAAAACACTTATATGTTAAAAATTCAAAATCTTTCGAGCGATGATTATCCCATTCAAATCTGGAACCGACAATATCGCCAATAATAGCCCCAATCATGAAATTCCCTCCCTGGTGCCGGGCAAATACTCTTAGTGAAGCCTCAGCGTACATACAAATTTTTTAAATAAATCCCCGTTACAACAAAGTTATTTATATCAACATTTTATTATTTCACATTCATAATAGTTTTTTGAAGACGCTCCATAACTTCAGTCCATCTACCCTCAGCAAGTCGAATGCTTTCTACATATCTGGAACGTTCCATCTCATATTCTTCTGCGATCACCTTTTGTTCATCGACCCTGGGCAACGGAATTTCTAACGTTTTTCAAGTCTTTATAGCTAATATTATTAACGACCGTTCCTTGCTGTTTTCCTGCTAAAACTTTGTTCCCCAATGGACTATCCAAGAAAATTTTTAGATATGTCCCTAAAAGCAGTTTTTCATTGGGTCTTATTACAATAATGTTTGATGAGGCGATACAAGGATACTTCTGTTCTTGATAAATTGCTATTCTGATCGCTGTTCCACGTGCTGGTAGTAATAAATCTCCATCTCTAAGTAAGTAATTTGCAACTTTACGCTCTTCCTCTTCGATGTAATCAAGACCCGCATAATCAATGTCATAATCATTAAGATTCGATATATTTACAACACCAAAACTACCGTTGTCATCTTTTTTGTTGATCGTCTTTCCGCGAAAAACTTCAGCAACATTACCTAATTCTTCTTTTTTAATACTTGAGTTCTGATAATGCTGCCAATCTTCATCGACCATCGCAAAGATATGATCAACATTCCAGTAACCCATTTCCAATAACTCTTCCAACATAACAAATGTATCATCTATAAGGACCAGTTCATTGATTCCATTTTTTTTAATGTTGCTTGAAGCAGCATCGTACCTCTTAATCATTACATCTTCTGTTCGGCCAGTTGTGATCGTAAACATATACGTCTTAATAGCAGTAGATGAAAATACCCCAGTTGGTAGCTCAGCTATTTCCTCCAATTTATACATGCCTTGTATAAACTCTCTTAAATCTTTAATCGATCCCGCAGCAAAAGTTATCCGGGCTGGAAGTACAATTACCAATACCCCCGAGCTATTCAAGTGTAAGAGTAAATTCTCTACAGCTATCATTTCATATTCCCTACAAATGAAATCTCCGTTATCTTCTCGTCGTTCTCTTGCTCCAAATATAGGTACAGCCAGAATTAAATCAAACTTCCTTGCTGAAAACTCGTACTCATAAATACTTGTCTGCTCGACAATTACATTGACATACTCCTTAAACATTTCATCGAGAAGAACTTTACTCACGCTATTCATGGTAGTTATGAAGAATTCACAATCAGAATGTCGAGTTACTAATTCAGTAAGGTAAGGTACAAATTTTTCAGCTTCAGGTATCAACACCATCTTAGTGTTTGGATTAAAATGTTTTTCAAATTCTGTAATCAGAACTTTTGGTATGTAAAACATCCCTTTAGGATCTGCAGATGCCATTACCATTTCCCAATCAATATCTTCATCATCCATAGCCATAAAAGCACCAAAAAACGTTTTAGAATCCGGGTATGGATTTTTCATTCCGTAACTATTTGATAATGAAAGCATTAGCTCATAAGCTTTCTGCTCAGTAGGCTTTCTTAAACTTGATAAAAATTCATCTTTTGTCTTTTTTAAAAGGAACAATGCAACTTGTAACTCTGACTGAGCAGTATATCCCCTCAACGTATTATAACGATTCCAAATATAGTTCACCTGCTTGTCATTGCGCATCTTTATCCCTCCCTTGCAAAACAACTCACTGTTATTTTCATACATAAAACATAGCATCATACATAATTCGCGTCAATTAATATTTAATTTTGGTATGTTAATACCAAAAAATAGATAATATATTTTCTGATTTCTATTGCTTCATAGGCACAACCAAATAAATTTCGCGAAAACATGAAGTCCGACTTCGTGTTTCTTTTCGAGGATTATCAGAGAGCCCTTGCAAATAAACAGTATTTTGTTTATTTGTAAGGGCTCATTTTTTGTCCAATATCATGAAGTCTGACTTCCTGTTAGGACGATTATGACTGAATTACTATTAATACATAGATTGAAACCTTCGCACAACAGCCACCTGCAGGGCATTCCGGTGTTGTGTGAACTACAACTAAATATTTGCAATCGACCACCGGAATTGAGGTTGCAATTCGAAATGGAGAAATCCTATTGAATTGCCACCAACCATCCGTGGTCTGGTTTGTAATATCAAAAAAGCTCTCCATTTCGGCTCAAACCGAAGGAGGGCTTTTTACATGTCAAGCAAAGAAAATCAGAGTCAACCAAAGAACAGTAATTTTCACGATGGTACGTGGCACGTAATTATTGACGGCCAGCAAATACCTGCCTCCGAAGAAGTCTATAGAGCCTATAAACGTCCAGCTTGGGTAGAGCGTAAGCGCAAAGAGCGAGAAATACGCTGTTTAGATGAAAAAGGTAATCGTTGTACCAAAAGTTGTCGTGAATGCGATTTAGAGCGTGCGAAAAATGGACTTCCGCCAATAGAACGGACAAGCGGTACCCTTTCATTGGATAAGTTCACCGAGGATGGTTTCCAAGTATCCGACACAGTCGATTTGAGTGAACTCGTAACGGACAAGCTGCTTCTCGAAGAATTGTTCGCGGCCCTGGAGAAGTTGGACCCAGAAAACCGCAGGATTATGGAACTCTTCAGTATCGGCAAATCCGAGCGGGATATCGCCGCCGATATTGGATTGTCACAGAAAGCGATTAATAAAAGGAAAACGAAGCTGTTCGCTCAACTAAGAGAAGGCCTGAAAAATCTTCGCTAGTTCCGGTACTCAAAACGATATCTTCTGTCCTGTGGATAGTGAGGGAGCCCCCCACCATTCATTTTCAGAAGGTTCAATATGAATAGTGAAGGTTATATGAAGACTCAAATCTCACTAGGAAAGGAGGAATACCCAAATGAATATACTTCTTGATATCATCCATTGGTTCATAAATAACCTAAATACACTTCAGCAAGTTCATGATAGTACAATAGACGAGTTGATAAGATACTACAAATTATATGTAGCGTACCATCAATTCCGTGAAACCCATCAAAAACTCAGTCCACCCGATCAAGAAAAAGTGGATTCTTCAGAGAATGACTTCAGAAAGAACGATAAGGCTTAATTAAACAAGTGCAATCTGAGAATTCACTCAGCTGAACGTTAAAACTATTCGGTGGCTTGTAGAACTGTGAACTCCACCAGTCACTGATTCCTCTTTGTCTTTATTATGAGCTTTACCCTAAAAGCAATCTAAATAATTACGCCACTGCTTGTGGCTGGTTTACTCACTACAGTACGCAGTGCATTGCTGCATAACGGCGGTCGGTCGAACCACATTTCCTCGCTCATCATAATTTGTAGAGAGACAATGATATTTCTAGCTATAATCAATGCGCGTCAAGGTCTACATATCAAAGTAAATGGCCCCCCCCTAACTGAAGTGGATTAACACCGATGTGTATCTTGTATTAACTTCCCCTCACAAGAAGTGAACAACACTCTACATGCACCGTATGCGGGAACATGTCCACTGGTTGAACTTCTACCGTCACATATCCACCATCTTCCAGCACACGCAAGTCTCTCGCCAGTGTCGCTGGATTACACGACACATACACCACACGCTCCGGTTGCATTGCTAGAATCGTCTCCAACAACCTCGGATCGCATCCTTTTCTCGGTGGATCGACAACAATCACATCTGGTGTAATTCCGTTCTCTTTCCAACGCGGAATCACATCCTCCGATGCGCCCACTTCAAATTCGACATTCGTCATCCCATTCAATACTGCATTAGAACGAGCATCTTCGATCGCTTCTTTCACAATCTCCACGCCATATACTTGCTTCGCATGTTGCGCCAAAAAGAGTGAAATCGTGCCTATTCCGCAGTACGCATCAATAACCGTTTCTTTGCCTGTCAGTCCAGCATATTCAACGGTCTTACTATATAACACATCCGTCTGCACCGGATTCACTTGATAAAAAGAACGTGCCGATATCGCAAACTTCACATCACCGATATAATCGTGGATCACTTCGCGTCCCCATAATACTTTAGTGGTATCGCCGAAAATGACGTTCGTTGTCTTTGTATTCACATTCTGGCAAATACTGACCACTTGTGGCATTTCGAGACGGATACGGTCGATCCATTCGCTTGGGCGTGGTAGACGTTCTCCGTTAGTAACGAGGACCACCATCATCTCGCCGGTACGGAAGCCGACTTTGACGACCACATGGCGCAATAGACCTGTGCCTGACTCTTCATTATATGCAGATACGCCTAACTCTTTGCCGATCTGTTTGACTTTAGCGATCAGTTCATCGTTACGGGTATCTTGAATGAGACAGGTATCCATATCGATAATACGATGACTGCCACGCGCGTAGAAACCAGCAACCAATTGACCGTTGATTTCACTGATTGGCACCTGTGCTTTGTTCCGATAACGCCACGGTTCAGCCATCCCCAGTGTTGGCAGTACTTTGATGCCTTTATTTTCGGACTTCTTCTGTGTATCTGTATTGTGATCTAGATGAAGCTGAACCTTTTCGTCTACCGTTACATTCAGCTTACCGATTCGTTGCAAATTATCTATCACATGCTGACGTTTCCATTCCAATTGAGCATCATAACTCATATGTTGTACCTGACAACCACCACATTGATTGTAGATCGGGCAAGGGGCTTCGACGCGATCTGGACTGGCTTCTAGGATGGCGGTCATTTTGGCATAACCGTATTGTTTTTTTGTTTTTAGTACTTTGGCTTTAATCTTCTCACCCGGTAGAGCGCCTTGAACAAACAGTGTATATCCTTCTGCTCGACCTACGCCTTCTCCATCATGATTCATACCGATAATCTCTAATTCCAACTCGTCATTTTTGGCAACAGGTAAGTTCGCCAGCGCAAGAGCTGTCGCTTGACTCGGTTGTTGCCGATTGTTGCTATATTTTCTGCCGCCTCTGCGGTCTTTACTCATCTCATTTAGCTCCATTTCTTTATACACATGACTGCATTTCATTAATTGCTCAAGTCTATCCAATATTTCACTTCACAAATACATTGTCCACTACGAATGGACATTCCGAAGAACAATTCCTCTAAAGATTGTATAGAAAATTACCTATACTTACAATAACTATCCATGTTTTTTCATAGAATATTTAACGTTTCTATCTCAACAAGCTCCAATTGAAAATAGTTCATGTGCACACACCAATTCTATTATAACGCAATAGTACTTCTACAGGAGATGTTAGGTTCATTTTAAAATAACGATTAGAATGTATATGCCCCTTTGATCTTGTCATGTAAAAGTGATCTCTGTTAAAATTTATATAGTATCTACCGGTTATACATACACAAGTTTTAACCGTATTGGCGAACAGATATAGTATAAGCAGATGAAATTATATCTGTTTGTGCGAAGAGTACTTGCTATACATATAACAATAGCTTCGGCAAAAGGAGTACATGATGAAAGCTACGATTAAAGATATTGAAATCGATTATGAAATGTTTGGCGAAGGTACACCGATTTTATTTTTACATGGCAATGCTTTGGATAAAATAAGCATGAAGCATTCGTATGAACCTATTTTTCAAACGATCTCTGGATACCGACGTATCTATGTAGACTTACCAGGGATGGGCGACTCTCACAGTAGTCTGTCGATCAACAGCACTGATGATATGTTAGACGTCCTTCTAGCCTTTATCCAGCAGGTTATTGGTCATGAGGATATTCTATTATTTGGACATTCCTACGGGGGATATCTCAGTCTTGGGATTATGAATAAACTGCAAGATCGGGTCAAAGGAGCCTATCTTACTTGCCCTGTGGTGATCGGACAATTTAGCCAACGACGAGTCGAGCAGCAAGTTCCTATCATAGAAGAAGAGGTTCATACAGATACAAGCACCAGTGAATATCAGAATTACTTGAGTATGAATATTCGGATTAACGCTAAAACATGGGAGCTGTATCAACAATTGATTGTTCCGGGAGTACGCCGGGCAGATCATGACTTTATGGATCGGATTCAACGAGAAGGTCAACAATATTATCGTTATGCATTAGAAGAGCAACTTTCTTTGCATCATAACACTGTTCTGCATGTATTGTTAGGTAAAATGGACAATGTGGTTGGTTATCAAGATCAGATTGATTTCTTTACGAAATATTCTTACTCGACCACCACTATCTTAGGAAATAGCGGTCATAATTTGTTTATTGATGTAGCCGAAGATAATCATGAATGGGTTACACATTTTTTGAACAAAGTAAATCAACAATCTTCTAATTAGTATGACGTTCTAAAAGAATCGGAACAAACGACCATTTGCTCTGTAAAAATGAAATGGTATCTGATTATACTAGTAAAATTAGTACTGATTTTGTTATTGTGCCCAGCACTTATTATATGAATATAAACGTTATAGCTAATATGCAGCATTCAAAAAAGCGCCTATTTCCCAAAGGAAACAGGCGCTTTTCAACGTTGAGATCGTTTATTTCAGATCCGAGAATACTTGTAATTTCTGTGGCAAAATCTCAAAAATCCCCGGTAATGATCCACCGAGTTCACCGTCTAGATTAATTTGTACATTATTACTAGGCGCTTCAATCTCTAAGCGATTGGTCTGGAAATAAATAATCTTCGGATCGTTAAGATGTTCTCCACGAGCGGCGATAGAGATTAAGCGAATAAATTCGGCGATATTACACTTTTTAACACCGATAAAATCAAATAATCCATCATCTATTCGTGCTCCCGGCGCTAACTTTTCAAATCCACCGACTGAATTGGTATTAGCAACTAGAAAAATCATAAATTCTTCGTGTAGCGGTTCTTGCCCGGCAGCTGTAATTTTTAATTCGGTTGGTGTTAAGTTAACGACTTTCTCGATGCCTTTCATATAATATGCCATCTGTCCGATCATCGTTTTGAGTCGACTCGGTACTTCATAAGTCAGCTCAGTCAATGATCCTCCACCAGCAATATTAATAAAATAGCGATCGTTAAAGCGACCCACATCGATCGGTCTCGCATTCTGACGAATCACCAGATCGCAATAATCTTCCCAATGTCTCGGTACGCCTAAAGCACGTGATAAATCATTGGTTGTACCTAGTGGAAATACGCCAAGTGGCGGTGGATTATCATATTCAGCCATGCCGTTAATGACTTCATAAATCGTACCATCGCCACCAGCGGCAATAATCAATTCATATCCATCTTCGATCGCTTTGGCGGCTGAAATGGTTGCATCACCTTCACCTGTTGTCGCATGACAACTGGCTTCGATACCGCCTTTGTCTAACCGATCCAAAATATCCGGCAAACGGCGCTTCATTTCCTCCCGACCTGAAGAAGGATTATATATCAGTCTCGCTCTTTTCATCCCATCATGCCACCTAATATGAATTATGTTGTTATGAGTTGGTTCAACAGTGACTGAATCTGACGCTCCATCCAGTGAGATAACAGTGGATGCGGCAACAATGCTGTACCTGCATATTCATAGCTTAACCCTTCCACACGCCCCGGAATCACTTGATTCAGGAATATCCCTTTGCTTAGAAAAAGTGGCGCAATCAGCACTTTATAGCCGCGTGCTGTCCATTCTTCTGTTTTGGCGCGCAGACTATCTGGATTAAGTAATGCATAGTCAGTATGAGCCACTTCACTAACCTGTCCTACCCGCTGAGCTAACGAAGAAATACCTTTTTCCCAGCGTTGTCTGAATCCGTCATGAATACTGCCGTGACCGACGACTAACACCACTTCATTTTCAGGTGCAAAAGATAAATCTTTGACTTGATCCCAGACCATCCGAGCGATATCTTCATCATCATCGGCTGGATATCCGAAATGAACATTCGCTTGAATCGTAAAAGGTTCCAGATCGGTCTCGCGATCAGGAGTTTCTTTGACACCCAAAGCATACGCAATCTCATCCATATGTGTACTACCAGAGGACACAAATAGCGGAACAACCAAAAGATCGGTTACCCCTTGCGCTTCCAATTCATCGATTCCATCCTGAATAAATCTTCCCGGAACATTGTCCAGGAAGACTGCATTTACAGGTAGATCGCTTGGCAGATGAATATGAGATACCGCTTCATCAATCTGCTCCATCCAAGACGTTTCCGGCGAACCATGACTAATTATTAATACACCGGGCTTCATAGAGATTACCTCCCTAGACGTTCCAATGTCATTTTGTATCCATCATTACCATAATTCAGGCAACGTTTTACACGAGAAATGGTTGCTGTACTTGCACCCGTTTCTGCTTCGATCTGATTATAAGTTGAACCTTTACCTAGCATACGTGCGACTTCAAGGCGTTGTGACAGCGACTGAATCTCGTTAACTGTACACAAATCATCAAAAAACACATAGCATTCTTCTAAATTTTTTAGTGTCAAAATCGCTTCGAATAATTGATCAACACTTTTATCATCAAGTTTTTTAAGTTGCACGATGTGATCATCCCCTACTACGGTTACTGTACCTACATTGTATAGATTACTGGTTATTTTTTCAAGCATTAACGATGTACAGCATTACAGGATACCAGATTTTTGCTTTAGCAAAATATCTTACTTCACGCGTCTAGCAAGCATTACCTTTCATTAAAGCCTGTTTTACAATGAAATGTCCTCTGAGCAAAAACAATTATTTAAACCATCCACGCTTTGTAAAAGCAGTCATCATACCTGCTCCCAAAGCAAACATCAGCAACAATACACCGAAATAGCCATATTTCCATTTAAGCTCTGGCATATTTTCAAAATTCATACCATAAATTCCGGCTATTAACGTCAGTGGCATAAATATAGTCGTAATCACCGTTAACGTTTTCATAATCGTATTCATCCGATTGGAGTTGAGTGAGATATAACTATCCCGTAGATCAGATGTCATTTCACGATTAGATTCAATCATATCAGACAACTTGAGCAAATGATCATAAATATCACCAAAATATGAGTGATGCTGATCAACTTTCTGAATATGTTGTGAATTAATAACCCGATACATCAGATCACGCATCGGAATAATAGTACGTCTTAACTTCAGTAGACGAGAACGTAATACAAATACTTGAGCTAACAGATCATCGACCGGTTCATCTGGCCCTGTATTTTCAAGTTCATTCAACTCATCTTCAATCTCATATACACAGGGGAAATATTCATCAACAATTTTGTCTGTCACGATATAAGCCGCAGCAATAGGGCCGTTCGCCCATTTGGGACGATTGCCTTGCTGACTGTAACTAATAATCCGTTGCCATGCGGATTCAATTTCCCGTAGATCACTATGATGAAATGATACCAAAAACCGATCACTGACAAACAAATCGACTTCTTCGACCAGTAACGTCTCAGGATGCATCGCATGAAGAACAAGAAATTGTACATCTCCATAGTAATCAATCTTCGGACGTTGAAGCACATGCAGACAATCTTCTACAGCTAATGGATGAAAATGAAAAAAAGTACTTAACAACTTGGACTCTTCTTCAGTAGGTTGATTAAAATCTACCCAGTACCATAAGTAATCGCCAGACTCTATCTCTTCTAACTGTATATTCTGTACAATATCATGTTCTTGAGTAACACCGATAATGCGAATCATTGACCACGTTCACTTCCTTTGTATCAAATATAGACGGATCATCTGCGAGAACGTCCACTGCTATCCCTATTTTACTTAGAATCGCCACAAAAAACCGCCGTTCGCAAGAAACGGCGGAAGTGATCTATCATGATCCGATTTATATTAGAACAAATCGAATAATACTTTGAAAATAAGGCCAGATAATACAGCTGCAATTGGAATCGTAACGACCCATGCAATCACGATACGTCCAGCAAGTCCCCATTTTACTTCGCGGAAGCGCTTGGCAGAACCTACACCCAGAATAGCAGATGTAATCGCATGTGTTGTACTTACAGGTAAGTGAGTCAATGTTGCTGTGAAAATAACCGATGCTGCTGAGATATCCGCTGCAAATCCGTTAATAGGCTCGATTTTGAAAATTTTGGTTCCCATTGTTTTGATGATTTTCCAACCACCTACAGAGGTTCCAAGAGCCATCGCAGTTGCCGCTGAAATTTTAACCCATAACGGTACATCCAGATTATCTTGCACACCAGCTGCTACAAGAGCAAATGTAATAATACCCATCGCTTTTTGCGCATCATTTGTACCATGTGTAAATGATTGAATCGCTGCTGTCAAAATTTGCATCGTGCGGAATCCTTTGTTAACAGTATGCGGGCTACGTTTGGCAAAAATCCATTTCAGAATCGTCATCACAATATAACCAATCGCAAAGGCAATCAAAGGAGACAAAATCAATCCTTCTACAATCTTGATAAATCCGCTCCAATTCACAGAACTTGAACCTGCTCCAACAAATACAGCTCCTGCTAGTGCACCAATCAAAGCATGTGAAGAAGAAGAAGGAATTCCGAACCACCATGTTGCCAAGTTCCAGATAATTGCAGCAATCAGTGTCGCAATAACGATCTCTATACCGTTATCCAAAGTTGCTGGATCTGCTACACTACCACCTATCGTTTTGGCTACGCCTGTGAACGTGATCGCTCCCAGAAAGTTCATCACTGCCGCCATCAAAATCGCTGTACGTGGCGGTAACGCTCGAGTAGAAACCGATGTAGCAATCGCATTTGCTGTATCATGGAATCCATTAATAAAATCGAACGCTAAAGCCAAAAATACGACGATAGCCAGTATCCATATTGAGGTTTCTACCATATCATTCATCGCCCAGATGGATCTCTTGCACTCCAATCAAGAGAATCTGCGCAATCCTACCTCCTTAGTTATCTGTTACAGATTATTGCATCTCTGCATATTACATCCATCTATACTCAGCAAAATGGATCATATGCGTATCTTGTAAGCAATTTTAGGAATTGCGCATAATAATAGATTCGAGTCTATTCGCTACATCTTCGCAAGCATCAGTCGTTGTTTCCAAACGCTCATATATTTCTTTTTTCTTAATAAGTTCGATCGGGTCTTTTACTGTGGCAAACAAATCTTTAATACAGTTACGCAATACGTCATCACCCTGATTTTCCAGATCGTTCAGACGAATCGTGTGTTCACGAATAGCCAACAGTTTTTTATGAGACAACAAGTGAATAGCTTTTTGAATTTCATAAGCAGATTCACGCAAAATTTCAGCAAATTGAACAATATAGTTATCCGGCTCAGTCATATGATACATATCAAAACGAGAAGCACAAGCTTCCAGACCGTCTAATACATCATCCATCGTTGTCGTCAAATCCATAATATCATCACGCTCAATAGGTGTGATAAATGTTTTGTTCAGTTCGGTAATAATGGTGTGCGTGTAATCATCACATTGATTCTCGTAAATCTTCATTTGCTTCGTAAACTCTGGAATATCCTTCAAGTTAGGTACTTGTTCCGCAAAGTAATCTGCAGCCTGCACAATTGCATCTGCCATGTTCTCCAGCGTTTGAAAAAAGATATCCTTTTTCTTAACACGCATTTCTATAACCCCTTTTCGAAATTTTGCCGAAAAATGTCGTAAATTAGAATTATGAAAACAAAATGATTTCATAACAACCTTTGTTATCTTATCAATCTGTACATAGGTTTGTAAAGATTCTGTTTACATTTATCATACAAAAATCATACAAAAATCGACTTTACTTTCATCATTTTAGCATATTTTTCCTTATTTACCCGTTTTCGCTCAACTTTTTACCATCTATTGTTAAATGATTTTCAAACGACGGGCTATTAGGAACAATATTGTAATACGTTACGCCAGGGACAAGCGGCACTTCTTGACCACTGCTCATAAAGCGAATTACATCACCACTTTTTTTACTCCATTGACCTTTAATCTGTTGACCCTTTTGAAATAAAATAGCTTCTCCGCCAGCGTCCAGATCCAGACTTAATCTACCAATATCATCTAATACTTTGTAATCTCCACCCAGCACGATAACATTGGATGCGGTTAATGGCTTTCCACTGTTCAAATCAATATGAGGTTCATTGTTCATACTGCGAGTATAGACTCCACTTTTAGCATTGTAGTCATAACCTACTTTATAACTTTCCAACAAAAATTGAAGTTGGATCGATGTTGCTTTGACTCCTGTAGTAGCAGGTGTTGTGCTGGTTGTAGAATTTGTATTATCTGTAGGAACGGTAGCACTCTGGTTAGGAGTAGCACTGTCAGCAGGCTTATCATTATTATCGGCAGAATCGGTATAGTTATCGAGTGATTCTGTATTTGTAGTATCTGTTACTTCTGTTGTAGATTTCAAAAAAGGATATGTTGGAATAGTTACTTCTTGTTTGTAATCTTTTTTGAGCGCGCCTTCACGTAACTTCTCTTCATTGGTATACAAATTATGAGGAGCTTTGCGACTGGAATCTCGCCAGAATGGAGCACTTGCATTAGTAATCTCATCGAGATGTTCTTTGTGTCCTTGTTGCAAGATACTGTAAGCTTCAGGGCTACCACCTGCATGAACCAGTAATGCACCGATACTTTCTCCGATTCCGATCAAATACGGGCGAATACTTCGCACAGGGCCGATCGTCACATCCCCACGATAACTCTGATATACAGCAATTAGACGGGTAATTCCTCCCTCTGCTAGCACTTCATAGACCATATCGGCTTGAGCTAATCCAGATTGCGGACGGGCAGCAGGAGCATTATTGATCATCACTGCAATTGGTCTGGATAGAGAAGGCTGATCAACAGGCAATCCTGTAAGTGGCGCTGTATAGACGACTTCTGCGGGTTTTTCCGGTGTTATCAGTTCTGTCACTTTGGCTGGTTCCGGTTGTTGCTGTGGTGCAGGGGTAGCCACTTCCTCAGATCCGCAAGCGATTAAGCTCATCGTTAGCACAAGCGGTACTGACCATTTGGTGACTTTCCATAATCGGGATTGATTCATTACAATAGTATCCTCCTCGGTGTTGAACATCATTAGACAGATCAGTAGCTCATTCTGATGTGCACTAGCAGGATACACTCCTACTATAGAACACGCATATGAACTCCAAATGAATTCAATAGTTTCTTTCTTAACGTATGTATGATTCAGAAGATGTTAAACACAGCTTACTATGTATTAAAACATAAGCTTCTTCTATATAGAATACATATAGCGTAATTCACACATTCAAAAGCTCAAAAGTGTTCTCCTAACTATATATACCATATTTTAACAGTACAATAATAAAATATTAAAAATTTATATAAGATTGTGATTTTTATCACATTTAAAAATTTAGTTGTGATTTAAAATAAAGACATGGAAGAGATGATCATCACCAACTCAACAAGTTAACACAGACTTAAAAAAATAATACATTATTCAGGGGAGTGGCAATCATGAACAGATGGCTAAGAGAAAATAGTGTGGCAATGTGGTTATTAACTATCTTACGGGTATACATCGGATTCAAATGGATCACAGGTGGATGGGAAAAATTAAGCAGTGGTGGATTTGATGCTAGTGGATTTTTGACAGGTGCTATCGCTAATACAGGCGGAGAACATCCAAGTGTACAAGCAGGCTGGGGAGCATTCTTACAACACTTTGCTTTACCAAATGTCGGATTATTCAATGTTCTTGTTCCAATCGGTGAATTCCTTGTCGGACTTGGATTGATCTTAGGAGCTTGTACTACACTAGCAGCATTAATGGGAATGGTAATGAACTTTGCCTTCTTATTCTCGGGTACTGTAAGCACTAACCCTTACTTGTTACTTGCTGAAATCTTTATCGTAGTTGCTGGCGCAAACGCTGGTAAAATTGGTCTGGATCGCTGGATTGTTCCTTACCTACGTACTCGCTTTTTCAACCGTCGTAACAAACAACAAGATACCTTGCCTAATCAGCATAAAATAGCTTAACGATACAAATAAACGCATTACTTGGCTTCTACAGAATGATCGATGTTATTCGCAGTAACATACAGATCATCATAAGGATAGCGGAAAGAACCTACTGTTACGTTACACTATACAAACAGAAAATAGTGTTTACCATTCAAAGTCATTCGACACACCGTACTGTAAGCTACGGTATACCGAATGACTTTTTTTGATGGGATTAACAAACATGTATTCAGCATTACATCATATGGTGGTGATTAGTTCGCAATCAATCGACGGGTAAGCGTATTTAACTGCTGCGTCGCTTGCTCTATATCCGTCTGTCCTGCGATCGCAGAGATCACTGCTATTCCGTCTGCTCCCGCGGTAAAGATCGGCTCGGCATTACCTGCATGAATTCCTCCAATACCGACTAATGGAATCTCAATATGATGGTTCTTAAGTGCTGTAATAGTGCTTGTTCCTTGTACGGCTTGCGCATCAGCTTTAGAGATTGTAGGATAGATCGGTCCTATGCCTAAATAATCAGCGCCATCTTCAATAGCTTGTCTGGATTCAGCTACGCTATGAGCAGATACACCAATAATTTTATCATCCCCTAGACGTGCCCGAATCTGATCCGCAGGTGCATCTTCTTGTCCTACATGAATTCCATCCGCATTCAGAGCGATGGCTAACTCTACATCATCATTCACAATAAACGGAATCTGATGAGTGTGGCATATCTGTTGCAGACGTTCTGCAAGCTTATAATACGCTTGCCCTGTTAAAGCGCCAACCCCTTTTTCCCGAAATTGAAAAAGAGTGATCCCTCCTGCAATAGCAGACCTTAATACTTCTTCTGGTGGTTGATTACAATTGACGCTTCCCATCACTAGATAAAGGCGTAAATACTGGCGTATATGCTGAGTATCAGGCTTGGTGATCATAGACTCGGCTCCTTTGCTGATAAGCAAAATGATTGGTAGGCCCATGACCGGAACCGATACCCAATCCATCTTCAATCGCTGCTTGAATAAATTGCTTCGCGGTATGTACAGCTTCATAAATAGTTTTGCCTTTAGCAAGTTCTGCTGTTAATGCCGCTGAAAAAGTACATCCTGTGCCATGAGTATGAGGCGTATCAATCCGCTGACTTTCCAAATAATCAAATTGCTTTCCATCGTATAACAGATCAATTACAGTAGACGTCGATGTATCATGTCCACCTTTGATCACTACATATGTTGCTCCCATTTCTACAAACTGCTTGGCGGCTTGTTCGCGCTGCTGTAGATTGGTAATCGATAGACCTGTTAATAACTCGGCTTCTGGCAAATTAGGCGTGATAATCTCTGCCAGCGGAATCAGATCAGAGATCAGCGCCTGCAACGCTTCTTGTTGTAACAGCACAGAACCTCCTTTAGCGACCATCACCGGATCAATCACTAGATGTTGCCATTGATACTGTTTTACTTTTGCTGCGACATAACGAATAATCTCTGCACTAAATAACATCCCTGTTTTGACAGCGTGGGGTTGTAGATCCGTTCCGATCGAATCCAATTGCTGTACAACACCTTCAATCTGAACCGGATAGACACCTTGTACCCCTGTCGTATTCTGCGCTGTGATAGCAGTAATAACAGACATGCCATAGACACCGAGTTCTTGAAATGTTTTGAGATCGGCCTGAATGCCTGCGCCTCCTCCACTATCTGAACCTGCAATCGTCAATGCTTGATACACGTTCATCTTGTCTCGCTCCTTTATCATATGAATGTATGTTCAATATTAAGCTTTGGATGAAGTGATCTGGGCTCGTGCAATTACGATCTCCGGGGTAACTAGAGACAATTGATTGATAAATTGCATCTGAAAACTGCCTGTGCCTTGCCCTGCTGTCTGTTCATAGGCAATCTCTGCGGCTATACCGTAAAATGCTAAAGCTTCTGTTACGGCTTCCAGACGTTCTTGAGCTTGTGTAGGATCAGCGACTGCGATAAATGCACCGACTACGGCACTTAGTAGACAACCACCGCCTGTCACTTGCGTTAATATCTGATGACTGTTAGCAATGGTATAGGTGTTCTGTCCATCGGTTACGACGTCTTTTTCACCGGTGATCGCTACAATGCACTTTAATTTTTGAGCGGCCTGCTCTGCGATCTGGATCATATTGCCTTCGCCTGCTCCTGCATCGACACCTTTGATCTGCCATGATTCGCCGATCACATTAGCCACTTCAGCTACATTGCCACGTAACACATCTACTTGAACGTGTTCGATAATTTGCAAAGCCGATTGTGTACGATACGGGGTAGCTCCTGCTCCGACCGGATCAAATACAACAGGCACACCTGATTCATTCGCTGCACGTCCTGCACGTTGAATCGATTCGACGGTGTATGGATCAAGCGTACCGATATTAAGTACAACTGCATTTACTATAGCTGCCACATCGGCTACTTCTTCATGCGCATATGCCATAAAAGGAGAAGCTCCCAGCGCCAGCAATCCGTTCGCTGTAAAATTAGTCACGACCATATTGGTAATATTGTGAATCAGTGGATGTTGCGCCCGTACTTTGGCTAGAAAAGTCATTGATATTGCCTCCTATAACGTAATAAAGACCCATCCATCTCCAGAAGAGACAAATGGGTCAAACATTCATTCAGGTATATCACAACATGAGTGAAAATTCAGCCTCCACTTCCCTCCGCTAGTATAATCCAGATCAGGTTCCAAGGGTCCGAAATTGAATTTTCGTCTCAGCCAACAGGCTCCCCTAGTGAAATCAGTAACTATTCGATTGTTCTTTCTTACCATACCACTGGTGAATGATCTGGTAAAGGATTACACTAGAAGAAATCGCGTTTGTAACTGCCAAGCGCTTGATGTAAGATATTTTGCTATGCAAAAATCATGTTGGATTATACTAGAAGAAGTCGCGCTTATATTGCCAGGCGCTTAGCGAAAGATATTTTGCTATGCAAAAATCATGGTTGATTACACTAGAAGAAGTCGCGCTTATACTGCCAAGCGCTTAGCGAAAGATATTTTGCTATGCAAAAATCATGGTTGATTACACTAGAAGAAGTCGCGCTTATATTGCCAAGCGCTTAAATCATCCAGTGTTGCCAATCGGTCTGAGCGACTTTGCGTTCGGTGAGCCATTGGCGGGTTTTATCTAGCAATTCCCGGCGGTGGGTTCCATTGGAATACGTGTGATCTGCTTGGAAAATAATTTCTTTATCACAGCGTCCTTCTGAACGTGTCCAGAATACTTTTTGATACAAAAAGGCATAATCTACTGGAATCACATCATCCCCTGTACCATGAATCACCAGCACATCGCCACCAAATTGCTTGGCTTCTTGAAACGGTTGGAAATTGCCTAGCGAATCAAAGTATACAGGTGTAAACGAGTAACCTAAATGATCCGCTTGTCCTTCGATCACAGCTTGATCGTATTTGTCCCGACCGGTTAATTTGATAATATCGTTAAATGGATGTCCTACTGCTGACCAGAGGACTAGACTTTTGACACGATGATCGCGTACAGAAGTAAGAATAGCTACAGCACCACCCAGACTATGACCGATCAATGTGACGCGGGTGGGATCAATGTCACTGCAATTCATTGCATAATCCAGTACAGTACGAGTCTGAGCGACCATTGATTCAAGTCCTTCTTTGCCATAGTCGCCGCCACTTTCACCGCAACCTGCATAATCAAAGCGAACCACCATATAACCGTCAGCCGCCAATTCACGGGCTGTACTAACAAATAGGCGATCCACTCCAATACGGCTGCCAACAAAACCATGGCAGATCACAATTAGCGGTGTACGGCTTTTGCCTCGTCCTGCTGATTGTGGTTCCTGTTCAGGATAATGAATACTAGCTGTCAGATCCAAGTCGTGATGTCGAATGACGATATTGCGTTCCATGATGATTCCTCCTCTTAAATAAACAATTCCGATCAGTTTAATATGCTTTAATCTTGAAACCATATTATCATTAACGCTAGATCATTGTCAACGCAAGGAAAGTATGGCAAAATAGTAGCTTCGAACAACGAGAATGGAGGAATGAATAATGAGCTCAATACGCCAAATGGTTAAAAATATTAACGTCGTACGGGATCAATTAAAACCAGAAAATTTGGATTATTATGATGATGTTATTGTACATGTACGGGATGCACGAATTGATCGTGAAGCAGGCGAAGAATTGCTTTTAGAAATGGGTCATCATTTGCTAGAAGCGCAGAAAAAAGGTAAAACTGCCAAACAGTTATTCGGTAAAGAATCGATAGAGTACGGCAATATATTAATTCGTAATTTACCGGAAAAGAAACAATTGAGCAAGCCGATGTATTACTTGATGATTCCGTGGGTAGCGTTAACATGGGTATTTCTTATTCAAGCATTAATGGGATTGTTCAAAATCAGTATTAGCGATTCAGGCATTGTCGGGCAGATCAATGTAGCGACTCTTATTATTGTAGCTGTAGGTTCGATTGCTCTGGTCGAAATGCTTACAAGATTTACCGATCAGCCTGTTGAACAAAGTGATGCGACAAAGCCAGGCATGCAAATCAATGCACGCGCTATCTTAACGTATCTGGTGATTTTGGTACTGATTTTTGGTGTGGGAATCTTTTTACGTGAAGTGATGCCTGTGATTACGATTGCTCCATGGGTAAGTTTGTTGTTATTTGTGATCGGTGTAGTCGGACAGAAATTTATTTTTATGCGTAAATAAAAGATCAGCAAGCCTATGTATTATTGAATAAATCAAAATAGATAGATTGCATTTTATTTTGCCAAAGGTATACCTATCGCTTACAATAAATAAGATTGATGAATATCGTTAGCTTATACACAAATCTTATTCATATTCTACGAACAGGTATAGTTAAAGGAGGGTTATGCTTTGCCACCTCGCACCGGGCTTAGTCTTCATTCTATTTTGCAAGCAGCTACAGAAATAGCAGATGAACGTGGATGGAATGAAGTGACACTTACGATATTAGCTCAGAAGCTAGGGGTTCGTTCGCCTTCTTTGTATAATCATGTGAACGGATTACCGGGATTACGTCGTGAAATGGCATTAACAGGATTGGATCAACTCAAAGACGCATTGATGCGGGCTGCGGTAGGACGATCTGAAGATAAAGCGATACGTGAAATGTCGCGGGCTTATCTGGAATTTGCTCGGGCTCATCCAGGATTATATGAAGCTACGTTCTATACATCAGATATAGATGATGCAGAGATCAATGATAGCAAACATCAAATGTTGGAATTATTCATGCAAGTATTAACCGGATTTGATTTGAATGAAGAAGCCTTGATTCATGCGATACGTGGACTACGCAGTGTTTTGCATGGCTTTAGCTCACTAGAACGTATCGGTGGATTTGGCTTGAATGTCGATATAAATCAAAGTTTTGAATTGATTATTAATACTTTTCTGCAAGGTCTGCATACGGTAGAGTCCAATCATAAATAAGCAAATACACCACTTGTATAGAGATCGTAACGTTTAAATATGTTACTTCTGGCTGTAGAGTGGTGTATTTTTTGTGCTTTTTAGTAACAGAATCATCGTTAGATTAGTAAAGAAAACCTCTTTCTTTTACAAAATACTTATAATTTTTTAGAAATAATGAATATAGTTATTGATTTAACTAATACTATTAGTTTATAGTGTAATCAAGAGGTGATTGATATGAAAATAATTAGCAAGAACAACTTACATCAACTTATTTTTTTACCACGCATATTTCCCGTAAATTGTTATATCGTTGAAGAAGAGTCCAGTGTGACTTTAATTGATGCAGGATTGCCAAATAGTTATAAAGGTATTCAGCACGCGATTTCTCAGATCGGCAAACCGTTAGGCGCTATCGTTCTAACTCATATCCATGATGACCATGTCGGTTCATTAGATACATTACATCAGCTTTATCCTGATGTACCTGTCTATGTATCACAGCGAGATGCACGCTTAATGAGCGGTGATATGAGCTTGGATGCAGATGAACCTCAGACTAAGATCAAAGGCAGTGTTCCCAAGCGTCTACAAACTCGCCCTTCTGTTTTGCTCCATGAAGGTGATCGAATAGGTTCTCTTCAAGTCATCGCCACACCGGGTCATACGCCAGGCTCTATTTCGCTGTGGGATACTAGAGATCAATCACTTATAGCTGGTGATGCTTTGCAGACTAGAGGTGGGATTGCTGTAGCAGGTTCAGTACGTCTGACATTCCCTTTCCCTGCTCTGGCAACATGGAGCAAAGAACGATCTCTACAAAGTGCTCGCAAATTAGTAGCATTACAGCCAAGTCTACTTGCTGTAGGTCATGGTGCGATGATCACCGATCCGTATCAAGCTATGCAAGATGCTATTCAGCACGCAGAACAACGTTTGCCCTCTTCCTTATCAATCAAACAATCGCTGTAATCGTAAAAGAAACGCCAAAAAACCGCACAGATCTAACTTCATCCTGTACGGTTTTTGCTTTTGTACTCACGCCATAATAAAAATAGAAAATACGGTGCTCCAATGACCGAAGTAACCAAGCCTACAGGAAACTCCAGAGGTGGCGCCAGAACACGTCCAATCACATCTGCTAGTAACATCATGATCGCCCCTACCAGTGCTGCTACTGGCACAAAATAACGATGACCACCAGATACCAAGCGCCTTGCAATATGAGGGCTCACCAGACCTACAAAGCCTACCATACCTACAACTGCTACCGAACCGCTGGCTAATATCACTGTCAGTAGCAACAACATAGCACGCATCCACTCTATGCGTAATCCTAGCCCTTTGGAAGATTCTTCGCTTAATCCGAAAATATCAATAGATTTTGCTAATATCCAGACGATAGGTACAATAATTAAGATAATAGGTGCTAATTGTATCACCTGCTCCCAATTACGTCCCCATAACGAACCATTTAACCATAAAAGAACGGTATTCGTATTCGCAGACGATTGTGTAATCAGTAATTGTACCAGTGTGCTTCCACAAGCACTGACCGCAATTCCGACCAATGCCAGCCGAACAGGATCGACTCCATTTCGATAAGATAATAGATATACACAAAAAGCACCGAGAGCTCCACCGACAAAAGCTGTTAGCGATGTCAGCCATGTACTCTGTATATCTACAGGCAAAAGAAGTACATTACAGACTGCTCCTAAAGCAGCTCCTGCGGAAATCCCTAGTGTATCAGGAGCGGCTAAAGGATTGCGCAAAATGCTTTGTGCCACCAGACCAGACACTGCAAGCCCGCTACCTACTAAGATCGCCAATATAATGCGAGGCAATCGATAATGAAAAATAATATAGGCTAGATCAGCATCTCCATACTGTGTAAATGCTCTGCCGATATCTTGCCAGCTTATATCGACAGCACCTACTTGAATACTTATCATGATCAAAACAAAAGTAATCACAATAAGCCCGATCATGATCATAACATTCCGCTTTTTCCCGATAGAATGACTCATAATGAACTCCTGCTCTGCCGTCTAGCTAAATACACAAAATAAGGCGCACCAATTAGAGCTGTTATGATCCCTACAGGCGTCTCTGCTGGAAAATGTACAAACCGAGAACCGATATCTGCAAGCGTTAATAAAATAGCTCCAAATACTCCAGCAAAAGGAATCAACAAACGATAATCTGTTCCGATAAGATAACGTGTAATATGCGGTACGATTAATCCGACAAACCCAATCGGCCCAACAATAGAAACCGATATGCCTGCTAACAAAATAACGATCACACTACCAACCACACGTACTGTCCATATTTTCTGACCGAGTCCGCGTGCGATATCTTCACCTAGACTTATCAGAGATAACGAACGGCTAAGACCTATAGCCATGATCAAGCCAATAATGCTTACGATCGTTAATAATCTGAGTTCGTCCCATTTGACTCCTGCTGCTGATCCGGCAAGCCAGAACAATATTTTGCTAGCCGATTCTTCATTAAAGATCAATAATCCCTGTGTAAACGAAGATAATAATGCTTGAATAACCACACCGATTAATGCCATACGAACTTCAACTTTGCCTCCGCGAATCGCAACACTCATTATCAATACAATCATTACTGTTAGCAGTCCACCTGCAAAACCTGCTCCTGCTAGAATCCATCCATTGACAGCAGGTAAAACAATCGTACACAAGACGATCATAAAAGAAGCGCCTGCATTAATTCCAAATATACTAGGAGAAGCTAATGGATTACGGGTCAAAGCTTGCATAATACAGCCAGCAATACTGAGATTAGCACCAATTAGCATTACCGCTATTGCGCGCGGCATTCTTAGAATATGCAAAATAATATGTTCTTTGATTGTCGTAGAATAATGAAATACATAATCGATCACTGTCGGTAAAGAAATCCAGGACGAACCTATCATTAGCGAGAGCATCAATAGTATGATCAAGATTGCTAGACTCCCTACTGCTAAGATCAGCTTGTTGATCATTTAAAATAAGTAGTCGCTTCACTCATAATATGGTTCAATGCCGGAATACTGCGTTGTCTAGACCATTTGGCTAATTCAACTTCATGCGCTTTGCCTGTTTGCACAGCTTTTAATTGATTCCAGAGTAGATTGTCTTTTTGACCTGCTAATACAGATGGATCATCTTCGTTAATCAAAATGAGTAGTTGATCAGGATCGATCGCTAATAATTGTTCTGTAGTCATTAGTTGACTTACTTCTTCTGCATCGGTCAAAGCATAATTCAGACCTAACGCTTGAAGAAATGAAGCATGAAACGCTTGATCTGTCCGTACTTGGAACGAATTGCTTGCTTCTTCATCAGCCGCAATAATAAGCACAGACTGATTGCTGTTAATCGATTGCTTTACATTGTCCAATTGTTGTTGATGTTCTGCTAGCATTGCTGTTGTCTCATCTACTTTGCCCAAAGCTTCACCGATCGCCTGAGTAGAGTTCATAATATCAGAGTAATTTGCTGTATCATTTTTGAAAACAATTGTAGGTGCAATCGCTGATAATTCTTCATATACATTGCTATGACGACTTGTATCTGCAATAATCAGATCCGGCTCAAGGGTACGTATCACTTCCAAATTCGGCTCCGAGCGTGTACCTACAGATGTATATCCTTCAATATAAGCTAGCGTGTCTTGTGGGAACCGTTCAGGTTTATTATCATCTGCTACACCAACAGGTTTGACTTGTAGTTCTGCCACAGTCTGGGTAAATCCTTGCTCTAGTACAACGATACGCTTCGGTTGATCAGGCACTTCAGTACTGCCAAGATCATGAGTGATCGTGCGTGTAGAGCTTTGCGTCGCATTTTCTTCACTTGCACTTTGCTTACTTGAAGCGGTCTGACTTGTTGAAGAAGCAGGAGCTGAACAAGCACCTAGTAAAAGAGTAAAACTCAGAAGCAGCATCAACACTGCTGAACGTCTTATCGGATTATGCATCATTAAAGAACCTCCACTTACTATAATGTTTTGAGAATCATTATCACTATAGCGGTGTCCATCTAACCCAACAATAGAGAAATCGGACATGGTGGATGTCATATTGAGACTTTGTACGTTCTGGCGATGTTGTTGACGATAACGTATCGGAGACAAGCCCATATACTTTTTGAACATACGACTAAAATAATATCCATCTTGATAGCCCACATTAATCGCAATATCTTGTAAGGTTAGCTCTGTCTGAATCAGCAGTTCACTCGCTTTTTGCATACGAAACTGAATCAGATAATCCGATGGACTTTGACCAATATCACTATTGCGGAATAATCGGGCTAGATGACGTGGACTGCATTCTAATATAGTAGCCAGCGAATCAATCGTAAGCGGAAGTTCATAATGCTCGTGAATATAACGAATAGCTTGCGAGACAAGATCTGTAGTTGTGTGCTGGTGACCTACGGTCTGTAACTGTTCCAAAATGTCATATACGATTTGCAAAAAAGAAGTACGGACTTGCAATTGTTGTAATGGATGAACATACGTCCATGCTTGGTGCAATTGTTTGATTTTATCGTGCAACAGAATAGGATGATGTGGTTTAAGTTCATACGCAGTATCTAATACCGAATGATGCTCTAATAACGAGCGGGCAGATGAATTGAAGGTGAATAATTGTGGTCGATATAATATCAGATAGTATTCTAATAACTCGTCATATACTTCAATCTGAAAGATACTTTCTTTCCCACTATGAATCATATGAAATCGTTCTGTTGTGTATGTGTTATCATTGATCGTAATCAACGCATTCCCACGAACAGTATATAAAAATCCGTTTTCCGGTACATAATATGGTAGCGATAATTGCTTAGCTGTCAGTACATGATGCTGAACATCCATGACTTGAATAGAAGCTTGATTCCACAGCTTGATATAATGATCTAGATTCATGATTAACCCCTTTGAACAAACCTATTCTACTTGAATACCTATCTATACTTCTTTCTATTTTAATGATAATCATTATCAATTACAATCCATTTCATACTTTACATCCTTCTATGATCTCAATCGCGAGCAAAAATGACATTGTATTTACTTTCGGTTCACCTCAGATAAGCAAGGGTAGGGATATACATAAAGCTTTGGTATCGTTATTTTGTTGAATCTGATGTGGATATGTATTTATATTTTTCTATTGAGGAGAATGATTACTAATGAGATTATCCAATCCGATCACTATATCTGCTGTGACCACATTGCTTGTTTTACAGACGCTAGGATGTAGTCAACAACAGACATCTGCGCTCCCTACGGTTAATTCTTCATTTGAAAGCACGGCTGAACTTGCATCTCCCGCCAAAAAAAGTACCACTAGCCAGGCATCAACATCTTCTTCATCTACAATTACTGTTGCTCATTTCAAAAAAATGCTAACAAGCAGTTCCAAACTTCCTCAAGCAGTCTCTTACCTCAAAAAGAATATTAAAAAAGTGACTCCTTCCACTGGTACTTTACTGGTTCTAACTTTGGAAAATGCTCAAAATAAATATCTGGATGCTTGGACAGATCAATATACTGAATCGATCCAAAAGAAATTAATGAATATGTATACTTCAACTGGCGTATATGGTGATGAAAAAATAGAAGATATGATCAAACGTACTACCGATCCAGCGCTTAAAAAGTTACTGTCCAACACCAAAAATAGCGGTTATCAAATTATCAATGTCGAAGGCTATTACATGCCTATTATCGACTACGATCAGTACGATGCGTATGACGACTATGTCACCAAAGATATTAATGATTATGTAGATATTATGGCTGAAGAGTCAGATGAGCCAGCGCTGATGGATGCAGGGCTTGTGATCGGATGGGATAAGTTATTAGTACGCACACTGGATATGGAGCAATTTATGTTAAAATATCCTCATTCTAATCGCCTATCGGTTATTCAGCAAAATTATAGTTATGCTGTTTATACGGTATTCTATGGTGCAGACAACACTCCCCTATTTGATAGCACGTCCAAAACTATCGATCCTGATGCCAAAAAGCAATATCTCGATTTGTTAAGTGATACGGATACCGCAGAAGATTATCCGTCTAGTACACTTCTTAGTGACCTGCATGGATTGATGGATTTGGCAGCACAATCTAATTACAAACTGACATCCAAGCTAGAAGCATACCGAGCACAAGTCGCTCCTCTGGAATTATAGAACTTCCGCCAAAAGTGCAACATAACCTGTGATCTGACCGTCTTTGCTAGTATAGGGAGACGGTTTTTACTGTTTTGGATCAATCGTGAAAGTTGTCGATTTTGTCATTTTAGGGATATCATAGATAACTATGGGTAATAGAAAAAGGACACCATTCTACCTAATAGGTCTTTGACTTCGCAAAAATCTGTTCTAATTGAATGTGTCGCATTCTACTAGTATATGCTAAAAGTGATGTTTGCTAAGCAAACGATTCTTCACTATTTATGACAAAGGAGTTTTATGATGAAAAAAATCAGTTTAATCCTAACCAGTATTTTGTTAATGTCTGCTCTTGCAGCATGTAACAGTAATTCCAGTACGACCAATCAACCTGCAACCACGCCTACTACTGAAAATACAGGCACAGGTAATCCATCAGCTACCAATCCAGAAGCAACGACACCGACAGAAGGTAGTACTTCTACTGATCCGGCTAGCACAGAGTCAGCTTCTGCTCAAAATGCTAAAATCGTAGCAAACAAAAAAGTTGTTGCGAGTATGTACCAAGACGTACTCAATGGGCATCAGACCGATAAAATAGATATGTATCTTGCAGACGATTACAAAGAACATGATCCTATGATTGCTACAGGTAAAGAAGCGTTCAAAACATACATCGCTTCCTTTATCAAAGCGAACCCTGATTACAAAGTCAATGTCAAAGGTATGATCGGTCAAAATGATCTAGTTGCTGTCATGAATTACCCAATGGATAATCCAGATGATCCCGGTCAAGCGGCTGTAGACATTTTCCGTGTAACTGACGGTAAAATTGTAGAGCACTGGAATACGGTCCAACCGGTAACAGGTGCTTCTAGTATGATCCAAAATCTACTACCAAGTGCGTCTACAAGCGCAGATGTCGCTGCTACCGATAAAGCAGTCGTAGCTTCTAATGCTCAATTTGTAAGCAACTTCTTTAACAGCTTTTTTGTAGAGCATAATACGGATGCGGCTTCAGGCGTTGTGAGTGAATCATTGGTTCAGCATAATGTGAAAATGAAAGACGGTATTGAACCATTAGTGAACAACTATCTTGCTCAATTCCGCGCTAACCCGGACAGCACTGCTACTGTAGTTAATATGGTTGCAGAAGGGGACCTTGTATTGATCCAAAGTCAGATGAAAAAGAACGCTGACGATGCCGGTCAATCTGTAGTCCAAATCTTCCGCGTAGAAAACAATGAAATTGCTGAAATGTGGATGCTTTCTCAAAACGTCCCTGCCAAAACAGTGAATGAAAATGGTATGTTTTAAAAATATAACTGTTTCCCTATGATATTTATCTATAATAGAAATTAAAAAAGCTTCTCCTTTTATATGGAGAAGCTTTTTACTTTTAATCTATTTTTATGAAGTAAATTTAAGTTATTGCTTAGGCGAAAGAAGGCTTTTTATAATTGACATGTCCACTAATGACACGGTTATATTCTTGATTAGTTCCATCTGGCGCAGGTCCAATGTAAATGGATGAACTAGAATTGCTTGCAGAAGGCATAGATTTGGAATTGCGTAAAGATCTAGAATGAATATAACCTACATTAGAAAAAACACCTGAATTCGAAAATTTTCCTTTAGCTACATTTTTATGTCTCATTCCCATTCCCCTCCTATTAAATAATGTATAGTATCTAATAACTCTTCATTAGCATCTAAAATATCCCATAATTCTTGTTCTTTCAAACTAATCTGTCCTGTAATATGAATTGTCAAAACATATTGAGTTCCAATAGGATAACATAGCATATAAGTAGGTGCAACACGATTGCTCTTTTTCAAATAAGACCATTTTTGTTGTTTATAAGCGTCTACTACAGCAATTCGTGGTTCTTCTGCTTGCTTATGTTCATTGACATGATAAGGATAAAAAAAGCCTTGTCCTACATCTCCACCAATTTGTTTTATTCCTTCATCTTGAGCTTGCCAAAAAGCAGTTCCTGTTACATAGTATTCTAACGGAATAGAGAATGATACTTTCAATGCACTGCACATATCATCAAATTTCTCTCGCTTCTCCTCTTGCAAACTTTCTTGGTTCATAATCAATAAGAAATGAAGAATTTTCTGCTTCTGTTGTAATTGCAACTTTTGATGTTCTAGTTCTGATTGAAGATTAATATACTTTCCAGAACGTTGAATGTATTTGCTAATTTCACCACAAGCGATATCTACAGCGGCTGTCCAGTTGGAATCTGTGCGATGTTCATAATGTAATGGAGTTAATCCTTGTAGATCAGATAACAAACGATATTGTTGTACTAAATCTTCTTTGTTAACTACAGGTTCAATATATTCAGGAAGAATACAAAATACTCTTTTACGTCCTAACTTCCCCCAAAATAAGCCCATTTCAAACAATGTATTATCACGAGTTGCAAAATAAAGCTGTCCGCGATGCTGAATAATATCATCAGGTGCAAAAATAAAAACTGCAAAATCACTGATATCTAACTGTTTTTCAATAGATTCCATTGTATACTCATTAGCAGGAAAAGCACCTGCGTACCAAGGCGTCACTTGAGCATAATGACTTAACTGTGTATTCACTGCTCTTGCTATTTCAATAGATTCTTTAGAAGAACCAATAAACAAATTGGGTTTGCTAACAGACTCTAACAATTATTTTCCCCATTTCGAATAATAAATACCTTTTATACAATTATAACCCATAACACTTAATCACGCTATATCATAATCGTATTCTATAAAATAATGTACAAAAAAAGAAGCTCACCTATTAGCTCAGGCAAAGCTTCTTTTTTGTGTATGGAGATAAAAATAGAATATATTATTCAAAAGGTGAATTATTTATACGTATGAGCAATCGCATTAGCAGCTACAATCGCATTGTAGACATCATCTGGAGTTACAGGGAAAGGCATATGTCCCATTGTATCGTCTGGTGCACAAGCACTTTCAGCCACTTGGCGCCATTCAGCTTCTACAAATTCAGTCATGCCTAAATCTTCAAGTGTCAATGGAAGACCTACTGCTTTGATCAAGTTGACTACTGTTTCGAACTCTTCTTTAGGCGAGTTCTCTAACACCAATTGTGCTAACAAACCGAATGTTACTTTTTCACCATGTTGTGCACGGTGGATCGAAGGAACAGCTGTCATTCCGTTATGAATCGCATGAGCAGCAGCAAGTCCGCCAGATTCAGCACCTACACCGCTCAAATAGATTGTTGCTTCGATCGTATTTTCGACTGCTTTGGTTACTACTTTTTGTTGAACAGCTTTAGTTGCACTGACTGCATTATCAAGCAACATTTCATAGCATAATTTAGCTAATCCAAGTCCGGTAGCTGTTGGTTTCATCAATGCTAAGTTATCTCCATTAGAAGCATAACACGCACGAGCTTCAAAATAAGTCGCTAACGCATCGCCGACACCCGCAGCGAAGAAACGAACAGGTGCGCCTGCAAGAATACCCATATCGGCAAGCACCGTATCCGGGTTATTAGGTAAGAATAAATATTCATCGAAAGAACCATCTTTTTTATAAATAACAGCAAGTGCTGTACAAGGTGCATCGGTAGACGCAATTGTTGGGAAAATAACTACAGGAAGCTGCTCATAGTAAGCAGTCGCTTTCGCTGTATCTAGTGTTTTACCGCCACCAATTCCGACAATAACGTTAGCGCCAGATTGTTTGACCAATTCGCGGTGACGCATTACTTCTTCTTTGGTACATTCATATTCAAATTTCTCAAAATGTGCTTTATGATTAGCTGCTGTAAATGTAGGTTCAGCTTCTGTTTGTGCACGTTCTAATATAAATTCATCACAAATAACATAAGCATGATCACCATAACCACGCGTATAATCATTTAATTTAGATAATAAATGCTGACCTGTAATAAATTTTCTAGGTGAAGTTACGGATCTGACGAAATCTGCCATAATGAACACATCCTTTTGGATAATTACAGTCTACTACTTTATATTCCTGACCGACAGAGAGACCTTACTTTCTTCGCTTGCAAGACGAGGCGACTACAATCTAGCGCCGTGTGATACTTATCACTACAGACAACTATACTCCTTCATGCATCCAAACCATGTGAGTTTTGTCACTGACAATCTTTTCTAAATGCGCTATGGTGAAGCGTTTGCAGAAGAAATATTAGTTCATTTGGAGAAATAACATAGAACCACAGCACCATAAAATTTTACTTTGCTGAATCCGATATTATATAAGTAAAGATATTTTGCTTTGTAAAATCACTTTTTATTACAGTTTGTCGCGCTTTTACTGCCAAGCGCTTAGAAAGGAGAAAGTAGTTATGCGGGCTCGACATTTATTTGTACTCATGCTCTATATTTCAATCGCATTTGTGATCACGTTCTACATACTTAGCTTAAAGTATCCGCATGCCTCAGCTTTTTCGTATAAGACTTGTAAAGCTTCCTATGATACCAAAAATGATTTGTTTGCTAATTTGCTCAATGCTGGTGAAGATAATGTGGCTTCAGCTTCAGAGTCGATCAAAACTGCTCCTAAAGGCAAAGCTGCACGTATTCCTGTATTGATGTACCATTATGTCGTACCTGAGAAATACAATGTAGAAAAGAAAAATAATGCTCGGATGAGCTTAGAATCTTTTAGCAAAGGTATGAAATATCTACACGATAATGGCTACAAAACAGCCACTTTGTCCGAGCTAGAGCAATATGTGAATGGAGAAATTCAATTACCTGAAAAGACGGTTGTCATTACATTTGACGATGGATACCAGAATAATGTGGTCTACGCGTATCCAGTATTGAAGAAATATGGATTCCACGCTTCGATCTTTATAGTAGGAACTAAGCTCAAAAGCAAAACACAAAAATTTCTACCTAAAGAAAAAACAACGATTTCGCGTAAAGAAATGAAAGCGACCAAAGATGTATTTGAATACAATAGCCATACGTACAACCTTCACTACAAAAACACGATTCAATGTGGAGATACTGCGGCGGTCGGTCTAGAAAATGATCGTCTCAAAAACGATATTGAATTAATGAAAACCAAAACAAAGATCGATACGCCTTACTTTGCTTATCCTTATGGAGAGTATCAAGATCAGATGATCTATACGTTACGAGAAAATGGATATCGTATGGCGTTCACGGTTAGACCTGGCTTTGTTCATCCGGGTGATGATTTGATGCATTTACCACGACTAAATGTCAATTCGCATACCGAACTAAAACATATTCTTCATCTAAAAGATTAACCACAAATACCTGACATCTACGATGCGTTTGACGCCAATCATGTAGAGATCAGGTATTTTTTTCATACCCATTATATTATCAAAACGAATGTATAAGGGTAATATATATTGAAAGTAAGCTATGTAATTATTCAAAGGAGCCTACACTTGATGACATTAGCAGAATGTTTGAGTCATTTACATCATGATTTATTACTTGTGAATATGCACAAGCCCGGTTATCTTACCCGTTCTGTTGCTGAATTGCAAAAAACGATCCCTCCAGACCAGTTGCATGAGGACGGTTATGAACTGCGTACTCATGGCTTTAACTTTGGACGTACTCAGAAAAAAGCGATTGGCAAAGTAGGCGGTCCTAATTTGTGGAACGAATGGTAATTCGCTTTTACACAGCGTTAACAATTGAACGTTATAATGACTCTATACGAGTTGTTTTGACACCTTATGACAAAAGTATTTGCATACCCCACATTTGGTATTCCGCATACTGCACGTTACACTAGATTAGAGAATATGATTGGATAACAATGATTAAGCGGAGGCATTATGGAAAACAAACATGTAAACCATCCTACTCATTCAAGCTATATTAACCGTGATCTAAGCTGGATCGAATTCAATAGTCGAGTACTGGAAGAAGCGCAAGATTCAGAAGCTCCACTGTTAGAACGTATCAAATTTTTGGGGATTGTATCCCGTAATTTAGACGAATTTATGAGTGTACGTGTTGCTGGGATTCGCAATCAAATCAAAGAAGGCTATCTCAAAAAAGATTTTACCGGCTATACTCCGTCTGGTCTATTCAAGCGTCTGACCAAAAAAGTAGAAAAAATGGTTCATACTCAATATCGTACATACCGCGAACTTATGCGTCTACTTGGCAAGCAGGGCATTACGGTCAATCGTTATACCGATCTTAGTGCCACTCAGCGCAAAGCGGCAGATACGTATTATGAAGATGTAATTTTCCCTGTACTTACACCGATGGCTGTCGATCAGAGTCGCCCATTCCCGCTTGTTCATGGACTGAATGTGTATTTGTCTGTCGTGCTTGAACATGGAGGTAGAGAACCGATTACTGAAGATGAGCATGATGCCTTTTATTTTGCAATTGTTCAGATTCCATCCAATCTTCCTAGATTGGTAGCACTACCTCACCGTCAAAATAGTAAAAAACAACAATACATTATGATCGACGAATTAATTTGTCATCATATTCATACATTATTCGGCGGATATCAGCCTGTAGGCGTGAATGCTTTCCGTCTGACACGTAATACAGATCTGGATATCAATGAAGAAGAAGCAGAAGACTTGTTAGAAGAAATCGAGAATAAATTACGTAAACGTCGTCGTGGTGCTCCTGTACGTCTTGAAGTGGAGAAAGATTTTCATCCATTTGCTCTTCGAATGTTACAAGAAGAATTCGACGTATCTGAAGCAGTATACGAAATCGATGGCCCGCTTGATCTTGGATTTTTGTTGCCATTTTCAGATTCGGTGCAAAATCATGAATCGTTACGTTATCCGCCAGAAATTCCGCGTTATGCACCAGAATTTCCAGAAGGTAGCGACACCGACTTTTTCAGCGTCTTAAAAGAACGTGATGTATTGCTGTATCATCCATACGAATCATTTGATGTGATTAGTGATTTTATAGAACAAGCTGCTGAAGATGATGATGTGATGGCGATCAAAATGACATTGTATCGGGTCAGTGGTCGCTCTTCGATTATTCAGGCACTTGCCAAAGCTGCTGAATCTGGCAAACAGGTTACAGTAGTGGTAGAACTGAAAGCAAGATTTGATGAAGAACGTAATATCGCCTGGGCACGTACGCTGGAAAAAGCAGGTTGTCATGTAGTCTATGGTCTGGTTGGACTCAAAACACATGCCAAATTAATTCTAGTGGTACGCCGTGAAGCAGATGGGCTCAAACGTTATATCCATATCGGTACAGGTAATTACAATGCTTCTACAGCAAAATCATATACAGATATCGGTCTGTTAACGATGAATCCTCATATTGGTGAAGATGCTTCTGAAGTGTTCAACCATATTACAGGATATACAGAAAGTCATGAATGGCAAGCTGTCGCTGTCGCACCGGATACGATGATGAACAAATTTATCGAATTGATCCAGCGTGAAGCCGAACATGCACGTAACGGCAGACCTGCACGCATCATTGCCAAAATGAACTCATTATCTAACCAGCAGATTATTGATGAACTATATATCGCTTCTCAAGCAGGAGTGAATATTGATCTCATTATACGTGGAGTGTGCTGTCTACGTCCGGGTGTAGTTGGTCTGAGTGAGCGAATTACAGTTCGCAGTATCGTCGATCGCTATCTAGAACACTCTCGTATTTACTCTTTTGAAAATGGAGGCGATCTTGAGATCTGGTTATCCAGTGCAGATTGGATGACTCGTAATCTCACTCGTCGTGTTGAACTGATGTGTCCATTATTCGATAAAAGCACAAAAGCCACTATGCAGCGCATTCTGGATCTTATCCTTGCGGATAATATCAAAGCCAGATTGCTACTACCTAGTGGCAGTTATGAGCGATTTGATAACGGAAAACCTCCGTTACGCAGTCAATTCAAAGCGTGGGAAATTAACTCTTGGAAACCATATGTACCACCAGTCTCACTCTCACGTCCCACTCCTTCTCCAAATCTCTAACGGCTTCTGTAATTTCATGTGTTTCCATAGAGGCTTCGGTATGACAGTGAACTGTCAGCTCGAAGTCTCTTCCTTTGCGTACAGCGACCAAGCGATCCACAGGTTGTGTCTCACTTACATCCATCGCAGCAGCTAATTGCAATACAGCGCCTAAGCGGCGAATACGCTCTTCGTCTTTGGGATGAAGAATATCGGCATACTCTGTCGAGATGCGTCTTTTTTTGATTTTGCCTTTGCTACCAAAAATAGCGATAAAAGCAACTAGAACTGTTTCCCGGTGATTAAGTCCGGCTACTGCACGGGTTGTCAGCAAATAGCGGGTATGTTCTTCAAAGTCATGATAACCAATTTTCATACCTACCCGATATAATAACGAAGCGGTACGTAATATTTTGCGATTAGAAACGTCTTCCTGACCTTCTCCAAGCGCTTCATATAGTTCAGAAGATAACTGTTGTACCCAGCGTAAATGGCGTTGACGTGGCAAAGGCTCTCCATGTAGCGCTGCACCAATCTCATACTCTAATACATCTTCGACAATCACATTATCTTTACCGCGTTCCCATTCAAAAAACAATCCATCCCGTAACCCTGTTCCACTAATCACATAATGCGAACAATGCATATAACGGAATAATGTATTTAAAATAATAACGCCCGGTACAATAATATCACTGCGTGTTTTGGATAGACCGGCAATACGCTTACGTTGATCATTACTCATCGCAGGAAGCTGTTGATAGTAATAATCCGTATCTTCTGCTTCTAATGTATAATGGTGAATCTGTTCCAGCGAATATTTTAATTTGCGTTGATGCATTTTACCTACAGCACGAATCGTTCCTCCCAGACCGACCATAGGAAGATCAGGATATTGACTGATCCAATCATGCTTTTCTGCGGCATCCAGTACCAGTTGTTGCAGTTCATTAACAGACGATTCGTCCCAGCGTCCTGTCGTCTCGTTCCCAAACCGTACATTCATATTGACAGCTCCGAAAGGGAAAGACACTGTAGAGACGCGAGCCCGATCGCGGAACAAAGTGACTTCTGTACTTCCGCCACCAATATCAATAATATATCCATCTTCGATATCGATTCGGTTCACTACCCCGATAAAGCCATAATGCCCTTCCATTTCACCGGGTAATAACTCGATGGTAATTCCAGTTTCACGATTCAAATATTCAATTACTTCTTTGCCATTGCTAGCGTTGCGTATAGCCGCTGTAGCGACAGCTCGAATCTCTTCTACTTCATAAGCAGCACTGACATCAGCAAACTGCTTTAAAACAGGCACGATGACACTGACTGCTTCCAGTGGCATATCTCCTTGAGGAGTAACAATAGCACTGAGTCTAGCAGATTCCCGACATTCTTTAAGAACCTGATATCCACCACCATTGCCTGTTTCATAAATAACCAGTCGAATCGAGTTCGATCCTATATCCATAATGCCTACACGGCGACGTTCTTCCTGTTCTTTCATGGTAGCTCCTCCTGACCTGTACAAGCTTCTATTTACAAAATATGAATCATATCTTGATTACAGTTAAAGTCAGTCTATCTTATTTGCATCATTGTCACAATCGTTTTTCGATTAAACCTGTGTACATATTTACTTACGTAGTTATTCAAATTTTGTATGGATAGTATATTTTTTATAGAATATCTTTCTAACCGATAAAATCTAATCCCTATAAATATCCGCAACATATAGTTTGATGTATTAAAATAAAAAAAGCGAAAATCCTCAGATAATATCCAGAGAATTTTCGCTTTTGTATATTCACTATCTAGTATCTACTTAGTAGAACTTATAGCGATTAGAAATTATAGCAATTCAAGCATCGCTTTCGCTGTGCTTTCACTAGAAGCAGGGTTTTGTCCTGTTACTAATTTACCGTCAACGATTACATGATCTGCAAAAGCAGAAGCCGCTACAAATGCTGCACCTTGCTCACGCAATTTGCTTTCAAGTAAGAAAGGAACATATTTCGTCAATTTCACCATATCTTCTTCTTCATCAGTGAAACCTGTAATGTTTTTGCCTTGTACATAGTAGGTACCGTCTGCTTTTTTCACATCGACAAGAGCACCAACACCATGACATACAGCACCAACTACGCCGTCATGAGCTTCTGTATCATGAATCAATTGAGCGATTACTGGGTTGCTTGCAAAATCGACCATAGGGCCATGTCCACCAGCAAATAATACGCCATCAAAGTCGCTTACATTGACGTCTGCAAGAGCTTTGGTGTCTTCAAGCATATCAGCTACCGATTGCAATTCCGCAGGAATCCCGTCTGGAATAGAGTTTTTATCGATGGTTACTTTACCGCCTTTAACCGATACGATAGTAGGTTCTACACCTGCATCTTGAAATACATGATAAGGTGCAGCCAATTCTTCTAACCATAGTCCTGTAGGGTGTCCGTTCATTTCTGTAGCACTTGTCGCTACTAACAATACTTTTTTAGTCATATTAATCGACTCCTCTATTTATATTTAGAAAACATCAGTTAATGATTTCTGTTTTAGATTATGAACTTTTATACATAATACATATTTAGTATTATACAACTTTTTTGTGCACAATCAAATTTTCAGCAAAAAAATTTTGACTATAAAAAATAAACAAGATTACTTTGGCATCTTCGTCCTTTATTACTTTACCCTTAAATCAAAGATGTCAAACGATATACATAAAAATGATTACTTATCATGTTTGTTATTTTATACTTTTTGCTACAAGTCATCCTATCTCCACCAGAAGAAAATATCTAATACACTGTGCAAAAAAGATTCTATTTTTTTCTCTCTTTTTCGCTTAGATCCTTTTGTTTTGCGTCGCATACTTTATTATCTCCTTATTCTCTTTATATTACTTTTTATTAGGATACAGCTATGGTAGCAAAAAATAAACAGATTAAAGGATATCCCTCTAATCTGTTTATTACTTTCATTGTACTTCATGGGTCAGATATTTCGCTGTCTAACCTTACTTATCAAATCTGCTTGGTGGGATCACTCTGCTGTAGTCCATGTTGATACAAATCATAAAAATGATGTGTGGGTCCCGGGCCTGAACCTATATGAAGTGAATGACGAATCGCTGTCGTCACATAAGCTTTGGCCTGCTTCACCGCTTCGTGCAAATTATCAGTTAAGGCAAGCCCTGCTGCAATAGCAGAAGAATACGTACATCCTGTACCATGCGTATTCAAAGTGTCTATTCGTTTTTCTGTAAAGTAATACATCTGCTGACCATCATACAGTATATCTGTAGCTTCATCGCCAAGCGAATGTCCACCTTTAACAAGAACATGACGGACGCCTTGATCGGCTATTCGCTTAGCGGCTTCTTCCATATCATGTATAGATTCAATCGTTATCCCTGTGATCCGCTCTGCTTCTGGAATATTAGGTGTCAGTACATCCGCAAATGGTAAAATATCTCGAATCAATGTACCTACAGCATCTTGTTTCATGAGTGGGCTTCCATTTTTGGCATACATCACAGGATCGATCACAATATGCTTCGGACGATACTGCTTCAGCTTATACGCAACAGCTTCCATACATTCATGATCGGATAGCATGCCAATCTTGACAGCATCTGTTCCAATATCTTCATAGATTGCATCGATCTGATCACTGATTACTTCTGGGGTGATATTCTGAATACTTATCACACGCGCTGTATTCTCAGCCACTACAGATACAATCACACTCATACCGAATACACCATACGCGGAAAATGTTTTGAGATCCGCCTGTATTCCAGCACCTCCACTACAATCAGAACCTGCAATCGTTAGTAGTTTTTTCATCATCAGTCTCCTAATCTTACTAGAATAGAAGTAGCTTTGGTTACTGAACAGCTACAGTTGCTAATCGATCTGTAATCGTTACTTTGGCTTGTTCAATCCAATTTCTTGCATCCGGTCCCATTTTGAATATTTTGTTATCAGGATGAGTAGCAATCGGGATCAATTGGCTATAAATCGGGAATTGTTGCTGCATTTTTTGGTATACACTATGTCTTGCAGGTAACAAATATTGAGGATACACTTTAGCTTCATTTGGAGAAATAGCATCTACCATCGTTTGACTCGCTGTAATCACATTTGCCAATTTGATCGCAATATCTTGCTTGGCAGGATCTGTAATTGCCGAATTCACACCAACCATATCTCCATAAAAAACAGGAATATCTGTTTTACTTGACATTGAGATGGTTTTAAAATTCACCTCATCTGCATAATCACCCATACTGGACATCGCTTCGGTATATCCAATAAATGCACGACCTATACCACTACGGAACCAATCTGCTCGGATATAAGCATCGTTGTTGTCAGGCCAGTACTCAATCTGATCTTTACCGCCCATTTTTTGTAATTGTTTTAGACTTTTAAATGCTTTTGAATTTAACGTATTAGGATCAGGCAAAACAGTATAATCCGTATATTGTTGACGGGTATCTAACAACGCATCCAGATACATGGCTGCTTTGGTAGTACCACCAGACATGTCGATCAGCAATCCTTCGTTATTGTCAGGAATAACGCCTGTTGATTGTCGTTCACCTAAAATGCGATATAAGTCCGGTACGCTACGGACAGAGGCAAGAGCTGTATCATCTTCTCGATAAAATAATAAATTAGTACACACAATTTGTGGAATACAGTAGGCTGCTCCATTTATTGTGCATCCTTCCATTGCAAAATCAATAATATCTTGGCGATCTTGAATTTGATTTTGTGGTATCGCTTTCAAATATCCTTTGTCTACAAAATGAGATAAAAAAATCGCGTCAAACACAAACACATCTACATTCGCATCTGGATCGGCTTCATATCCATCCCATTTAACAAAATTTAAGCGTACATTAGGTTCAACTTCTGCCCAATTTTTTACGACTGCTTGCTGAAAACGCTCGGGATCAGGAACATAATCATATAAAGCCACATTAATGACCGTCGGTTGATCGGTAGCTGCTGCATAACTGTAACTCGCATTCGGCATAATACCAAATATCAGCAAAAACGAAATAAATACCAAAAACCCTTTTTGGCGAACTGTACTATTCCTCATTATCATTATCCCACCTCTTCGTAGCAATTTGTCTATCCCATGCTTACACCGATTTGATAGCTTTATAGATCACAAAAGGAGCATGATACTGTTCATCACCCCATTTCGGATGATCATATTGCTCTTCGTACTCGCGCAATTTGCTTACCGAAATATCATCAATACAGGGTTCCATGATCTGAATCGAATCAAACCCTGCTTTTTCTAACATCTCTTGATAAAAACGCTTGGACCAATAAAAATCATTTAAGATTAAATCTGAACTTTCAGGAATCTTGAGAAACTGTTGTTTGCGGTCTCCGTCTGTATATTTCTTTCCTTTTTCTCCATTGCGAAATGTAGTGAACTCATACCCTGTTGCATCTGGATTCGAATCCAATACCAATAACGGCTTGCCCGGCTTCAATACCCGGTAGATTTCTGTAAGCATATGATGAATATGATCTATACTAGAATTATTGATAATCACAAAACAGTTCACAGCACAATCTATCGAATCCGATTCTAAAAAATCCAACTGATTATTGTGAATCAACTGATAATTGATCTGTGGATGTGACCGTTGAGCGGTTGCTATTTTTAGCATATTTTCTGATTCATCTACAGCAATAACTTGATAACGTTCATGTTGCTTTGCGATGCGCTCCGCTACTTTTCCAGGTCCGCATCCATAATCAAGTACTGTACGAATGGTAGGATCTGAATCCAGAACAGCGAATAAATAGCGGAATCCTAATATATCTTCTAACATATCGTTATACGCGTTGAATTGACTGGATACATTATTTTCTTTCCAAGAAGTATGCATTACGATTCCTCCATTGTGATCGAAAAGTAAGATTCCCACTTCTGCTGAACAAGTATCTGATAAAGTGGAATCAATTCTTGGTAAAGCGTATGATCTACTGCTTGCTTTTGTTGAATCGATTGATACACAGCTAATAACAAAATCACTTGCTTCCAGTAATCGTCTATATCCAAACAACGAATATCTGCTGGCTCCAGAGTGACTATACCTGTTCTAAGTTGCTGTTCGTATTCAAAAACAACTTGCAAATCTGACCTATTATCTTTTTGCGGCATATGCGGAAAAGGATACGCTGGTACAGCTCCAATCTGTTTAGCTTTGGAAAGTACTGTCTTGGTCTGAGCATAATCTGTTTCGTAAATGTGTACAGAAGCTACATTATGATAATAGGCGCCCACTTCTAGTCCAAGCTCAGTAGCCATAAGTTCTTGTAGAAAAGTAAACGAAAACACATCACTCAACATGCCACGATAAGCATCATTTGCACGCATATAACTGCTCATATGCAATTGATTTTCACGGATAAAAAACTGCAATCCAAGTGTACAAGACACATCAATATTTTCTAGTTGAAGTACTTCATTCGGGTCAAAAATAGATAGAAATGCACGTTTGGAATCAGGATCTTCACGAAGCACTTCTTTAATACGCTCCCATTGATTTAAGCGCTTGTCGCCATAAGTAAATAGCTTTGGCCCATAGGCTGTGCCTGTCAGTGTCCGACCATCTGCTGAATATTTACTCATATTGCTGGCATAATAACGGATAAAGTCCAAATCATTACTCCCTGATAAATACCATAACGCTTCTGCAAAATTAAAAATAATATTGGTTTTCCGCTCAGGTACATAACAAATACGTTCAACTGGCGATTCAATTCCATACGTATAATTCAGAATTTCTCGGCTTCGGTTACCACGCGGCTGATTGTAGAATTGGGGCTTATGATACACTTTAGCAAGAGTATACAAATATGCATCATGAAAATGATTAAAGATCATAAGCAATAAGCCTTTCTTGCAATAGCTGTTCCAACTGCTGAATACAATCTTCTTCCGTATGATACGTTACATAATCAACCGGACATACCGTGTGTAAACCTCTAACCAGATAAGCATATTGTTCAAGATCATGATCCAATAGCAAAATCATATTTTTTTGCATAGCAGACGCCCAACCTATTTCTATATGTGTTCCTGGTGATGCTGGGATACCGGGCAAAGCTACAAATAAATCACATTTCTCAATCTCATCAAAATCAATTTTGGTACATTGTTCTGGAGGCATAAACTTCTGCCCCCACTGTTCTCTTTTATGCGCATTATGTACCTCATAACCTCGATGTTCAAAAAACTCAATTAATCTGATCAAAAAATCCTGTGTACCTTTTTCTAAAGTAGAAGTTTCCATATTCATCAGATTTTTAAAAGGAGCTGCTAAAAATAATTTTTTATTCATATTCTATCCTCCAATGATGAATTTAATTCCAATATATACTAAATAATATCATTTAATGTTATTTTAGTAAATAAAGGGTATTTATACAGAAATGTTTTCTACTATGAGGAAAGTGTATAATAGACTCAATATTTAATGATGATATTTCATTTAGGAGGAACTACTTTGTCTGTCGTTATTGATGAACTGTATGCAGGGATTGCTGTCATTATTTTTAATGCCGAGGGTCATGTTTTTTTACAACAGCGGCTTGATGTCGGACAATGGGGCATCCCTTCAGGACATGTTGAAAAAGGGGAAACCGTCACACAAGCAGTTGTACGAGAGATCAAAGAAGAAACAGGACTAGACGTAGAAGTGACACGCTTAATCGGAGTTTATTCGGATCCAGATAGCCAGATTTTTGAATACCCTAATGGAAAAAATGTTCATTTTATTACCAATTGTTTTGAAGCGGTGATTATCGGTGGCGAGCTTATCGTTGACCCTAAAGAATCACTTGATTATCAATTTTTCCCTACCGACCAGTTACCTACCAATTTACTTCGTATGCATCCTAGATGGTTAGCCGATGCACTAGAACAGCGTCCTCAAGCTTTTATTCGCTAACTCTTTTTTATACAGGTCAAAAATATCAAGCTAGTGATGTCTCAAATCAAATGACTATCGAGAATAAAAAAGAAGGTAGACCTGTATCAAGGTTTACCTTCTTTTTGCTTACTCAAACTTTTATTTCAATTTCCTTACCACCCTTTTTTTACCAACCATAAGCAAAAATATTGTTACTATTTCAAGAAGGTGATGTAACTTTTTATATATTCATTTCGTTTACAATAAAGTGCAGATGTCATGTTTCTGCTTAAATGGATAGCTGGGATTAGCGAATTTATTTTCGTTAATTACTTGTTGCGTCCATTTAAAAAAAGTAGTATTTGTCCGATAATAAGATTTGACCACCAGTATAAAGGAGTACTTAGATACGCATGAAAAAGCATTGGAAGAAATACTCACTTGCCCTAATGGCAGTGTTGCTCGTTGTCTATGTTCTAGGGGTTAATTTCCCCAAATCGTCTGTTCTTGCACACAAAATATGTAGCTCCTGGGTAGCCGCTCAAAACGAATTATTTTACTATGAGCATCATAATGTATTAAATGAACGCAATGTCGCACTAGCCGCAGATTATGTTGTTCCTACAGGTACAGCCGATAAAATCCCTGTACTGATGTACCATTATATTACTCCGCAAAAAGATAATACTGAACCGACAAACAATTCTATTGTGAATTTGGAAGCTTTTGAAGCAGATATGAAATACTTGCACGATAACGGTTATCATACAGCAACACTACAGCAGTTAGAAAAATATGTAGATGAAGAAATATCGTTACCCGAAAAAACAGTGGTAATCTCATTCGATGATGGATATCAAAATAATATTATTTATGCGTATCCTATTCTGAAAAAGTATGGTTTTCATGCCACCCTATTTGTAATTGGTTCACGTATTCAAGCCAAAACAACAGTGTTCGATCCACACAAAACAAGCTATGTGTCCAAAGAAGAAATGGAAGCTTCGAAAGATGTATTTGAGTACAACAGCCATACGTACAACCTGCATTACAAAACATTACTTCACTGTGGCGATGATTATGCCGCAGGTATGAATGAAGCTAGCTTTATCGCGGATGATAAAATTATGCGTTCTGAAGCAGGCATCAATACACCATATTTTGCGTATCCTTTTGGAGATTTCCGGATGCAAATGGTCTATGCACTTAAAGAGTCAGGTTACCGAATGGCATTCACTGTCCATCAAGGATTTGTTCGACCAGGCGATGATCCGTTAACATTGAAGCGATTAACCGTCGTATCCAATACCAATATCGGAGAATTGCTGAATATGGATCATGATCCTGACGGTACATCCCCTGTTGCACCTTAATCTAAGAATGATTATCCAATAAAAACAAGCAAAAAAGCGACTTCTGGATAGATATACATCCTATCCGTTGAAGTCGCTTTTTTGCTTATAAATAATAGAAAAACTTAATTGGCTGTCGGCAATGCAGGCAGGTCAGCTGGATTTGAAGGTTCAGTTGGACGATCAAGCAAACCGCCTACTCCATAATCTGCAAAGTTTTTGATAAACTGCAATGCTTCGGCACGAGTTAATGCTTTGCTTCCTTTGAATGAAGCGATCGATACTTGAGAAGCATCACTACCGTTAGCCAGACCCAAAGCTAACATATATTGAATCGCATTATTACCGCTGTAATTGACACCTTCCGCAGAAGAGATTAATTCAGCCACTTGAGTACGGGTTAGAATTTGATTACGAGTTGATGCATTGGTATAGCTACTCACCGGATAATTTAAAGCTTTGGCACGAACATAATAAGGATTCGCCCAATTGCCTGTTTTGCTACTGGTCACTTCGGGTTCAAACGTACGAATCAACATCGCCAAAAATTCGGCTTCACTGACTGTTTTGTTCGGTTTGAATTGACCGTCTTTGTATCCGTTGACTAAGCCAGCTTCATAACCCCATTGAATCGTATCTTTTGCCCAGTAATTATTGGAAATATCTGAAAAAGGAAGTCCATCTGCCGCTTGTGCTTTAGTAGCAAACATAGTGCCGAACAAAGACACTACCAGACAAAGCGTAAGTCCAATCTGAAATACTGATTTTATTTTCATCGGTGTGCACCTTTCTGATCTGTGTTATTTTAACGTGTTGTAAATTGCAAGATTAGCGGAGTCGTCGATGTGACTTGTTGATCACTATTCGCTGATGGCTTCGCTTGGATGCCTTTTTCAATAATGATATTATACGTTTCATTTTTGGCAAATCCACTAGCTGTTGGTGTGATAAAGATACGATTCCATTTGACAGATAGATTCACATTGGTGACTACTTCTCCGTTACTATTAAGCACGGTGACATGATCGGCTGTAATCGAAGAAGGATCGATATATTTATATTGTTTATTTTTGAGTGCAACTTGCAAGCTGATACTTACCGGAATCGAAGGAGATAATTGCGCTTTGCTTGGCAAGTCTTTAATACCCATAGACTGTTTGATTTGTGCTAATTGCTTCTGGAAATTAGCATCTGTTACGTTTTTGCCATCCAATTTAGCTTTTAACCAGTCTGAGGCTTTACCTGATGTTTTGGCTGTATTTAGTTGTTGTGTTGCTTGTTGAGTCGGTGTTGGTGTTGGAGCTGCCACAGGGGCAGTAACACTTGTACTCGGTGTAGATGGTTGGCGTGGAATACCGCCACCTCCACCACCGCCGCCTCCTCCGCCCCCACCACCTGATGGAACAGCCGCTACCAGATTAGTAGGTGCTGGCGTGGTCACGACGGGTACAGTTACGGCTGGTGTTGGATTCACGACAGGTGTTGGTGCTGGAACGACAGGCTTACTTTCAACGATCGGTGTAGAATCGCTAGGTGTAGATAGTGTCTGACCGGAGATAAATTTGCCTGTTGATTCATTACCTGTTGTATCTACTGTTTTTAATGTAAATGAGTACGTTGTCGATGGAGATAAATCTTCTGCTTGATATACATTTTGAGTAACAGAAGTCACGAATTTGCCTGCACCATTGTAGATATTTACTTTTGCAAAATCTTTGTCTGCCGGGTTTTGCCAGTTCAATGTTAAGGAGTGAGTCGTTGTGTTACTTACAGTTAAGCCACTCACTTCTGCTGGAGCTGTTTTGTCTACTTTAGGAGCGAACGTAACAAATCCATATCCATATGAATTATCTCTTCCTGTTGCTCCTAGATCGACCGTATAATTTTCCAAATCAGTACGTAGATTCGCTATGGATTCGGAAGGATGTTCTTGTTTTAAAATTGCTAGTATACCTGCAATATGAGGAGCTGCTTGAGATGTACCGCTAGCTACAGCATATTTGCCATTAAGATACGTAGACACAATATCAACCCCAGGTGCAGAGACTTCTACTTTGGGCCCTGTAGATGAAAAATCACCACGATTTAAATTTTTGTCTACTGCTGCAACAGCGATTACACTACTGTATTGTGCAGGGTAATTGACTGTATCTGTGCCTGCTCCACTATTTCCCGCAGAACATACAACCAAAATTCCATTTTTATATGCTTTGTCGACCATATCGTGCAATGCTTGTGAATCATATTCGGTTCCCAAAGACATATTGATAATATCCATATGATTTTGGATCGCCCAATCTATACCTTCTAATACATCTTGCAAATTTCCTTTACCATCTGCGCCCAATGCTTTGACACCGTATAATTGCACTCCAGGAGCTGTTCCTGTTACAGCGCCATCGCCGCTATGAGCTGCAATAATCCCGCTGACATGAGTACCATGTCCATTATCGTCTGCATAAGATGTTGTATAATCTACAGTCGATACACCGCCAGCAATAGTGAGCTCACTATGAGGGGCTACACCAGAATCAATCACAGCAACTTTGATGCCTGATCCGTTATATCCTTTATCCCACATTTGGTTAGGCTGTACTGCTTGATAATTCCATTGTGATTGTTCGGTGGCATTGACTGTCGAACCTAACACTTGAAAATCAGATGAATCGGTGACTTGAAAAGGAACATTACGTTCGATATAAGCAATATTAGGATCTTGCACAAGGTCTTGTAATTCACCTGCACTGACAGTAGCAGAAACCGCAGGCAATGTTTTAAATTCATGCTGTACTTCTACACTTTGATCGATAGCTGCTTCTTTACCTGCTGCATTTTTGTAGACAATTACCACTTCTTGATCTGGCCCTGTTGCAGAAGGAACTGATTCTTCCCCGTACACTAAGCCGGTATGAACTAGAGATAATGTAAGCAACGAAGAAGCTACGATAGCGATATATTTTTTCATTCACTGATTCTCCTTTGATAGATAAAATGAAAGCCTTTGATGCAAGATACTATTTATAGTACGCACATTTTCTCAATTAAGATTACGTAAAATTAAATAGCGAAAAATATAATTTTAGACAGTAAAACACGACGTTACATTCTACTCAACTAATGCCTTTTCTACTCTTTCGAGCAATTTCGACATTTACCTTATAGCATTTATCGGATGGCTTTTAGGAATTATGTATACTAAATAATAAAAAAAACGTCCTTTCCAATGGAAAGAACGTTTGCTTACGTAACTATTTAGTTATCCATACCAAATAATGCAATACGAAAACGATTGTTGCCACGCAACATATCTATTTTAGCATCGAGATACAGGTAATTAACCTCTTGGTACTTCTGTTGCGTTGAACAGTTTTGCATCCAAAGGTGCCCCTGCAAATTCTTGCATATCTTTAACGAATTTTTGGAAATGAGCGCTTGCGTTGTGTTCTTGTACCGCTTGCTCATCTTTCCATTCTTCAACCATTGTGAACAAGTTCGGTTGGTGAAGATCACGCATTAGTGTGTAACGGATATTACCTGCTTCTGCTTGAGAAGCACTAACCAAACCTTCTGCTTCTACTAAAAATTCTTCTACTCTGTCAGGTTTAATCGTGATATTAGCATGAATAACAAACATATAAGTAAACCTCCTATAAGTATATAATGTAATATGATTTTTTTAATGTTCTAAAAATCTCACTTACTAATTATAACCTATATGATGTCAAAACCCAAATTATATTGTAAACCTACGAAATTTAGCTACGGCTAATAACACATATAGATATACAAAAGGCTACTTCCCGAAAGAAATAGCCTTTGTATAGTACAGACTTATTTACTTATTAAACTACAGGCAACTGCATCACTTCATATACTTTAACGTTCAAAGGTGCAGCCGCCATATCTTTTGTATCATTGATATGCTTCAGAAAATGAGCACTTTGTTCGTGGGCGGTAAGCGCTTCTTGGCTTTCCCATTCTTCAACCATGGTAAATAGGTTGGATTGATGTAAATCCACCATCAGTGTATAACGAATATTGCCTGCTTCTGCTTGTGAAGCACTCACAAAAGGATCAGCAAGTTGTAGAAAAGTTTCTACGTGTTCTGGTTGAATCAATATTTCAGCATGAATTACTAACATTGGGGTAAAGCCTCCTATAAATAATAAACTGGCACGACTTATTAATTATATAGTAATTCCGCTCAAAACCCAACTATAACTCTAAGAATACTCATTAGATAAGCAAATTGAACAAATTCAGATCCCGATTAAGCTCTGTATATTTAATCCCATGAGCTTCCATTCGTTCGACCAGTGCACCGTAATCTTCCGGTGTACTAAGTTCGATACCGACTAACGCTGGCCCATTTTCTTTATTATGTTTTTTGGTATATTCAAAGCGGGCGATATCATCATTTGGCCCTAATACTTTTTCCAAAAATTCACGTAGAGCACCTGCACGTTGTGGGAAATTAATCATAAAGTAATGCTTCAATCCTTCATAGATCAGTGAGCGTTCTTTGATCTCTTGCATACGATCAATATCGTTATTACCACCACTGATAATACAGACAACCGTTTTTCCTTTGATCTGCTCGCGGTACATATCAAGCGCCGCAATAGGCAAAGCTCCTGCTGGCTCCGCTACAATCGCATTTTCATTATATAGATCCAGAATCGCCGAACACACTTTACCTTCGGGCACTTTCACGACATCGTTTAACACCTCACGACAAATATCGAATGTGAGCTGACCGACACGCTTCACTGCCGCACCATCAATAAATTTATCAATTTCACCAAGTGTGACGACTTCATTACGAGCAATTGCTTCACTCATAGACGCCGCACCTGCTGGTTCGACACCGATCAATTGAGTAGTAGGACTCATCGTATGCATATATTGCCCAACACCAGCAGCCAGACCCCCGCCGCCAATCGTTAGAAAAATATAATCAGCCGGTACATCTAGACTTTCCATAATCTCCATCCCGATCGTACCGTTACCGGCAATAATCTTCGGATCATCAAATGGATGAATAAATGCCATACCTTGTTCTTCACATGTTTTCATCGCTTCTTCATAAGCATCGTCAAATGTATCACCGACTAGAATTACTTCTACATTTTGACCACCGAACTTTTTCACCATTTTTACTTTTTGGTTCGGTGTTGTGCTTGGCATATAGATTTTGCCATGAATATTAAGCGCATAACATGAAAAGGCTACACCCTGCGCATGGTTACCTGCACTAGCACATACAATGCCTTTGTCCAATTCTGCTTGAGAAAGACTACGAATACGGTTATACGACCCGCGAATTTTGAATGAACGAACGACTTGCATATCTTCACGCTTTAAAAAGATATTGCATTCGTATTTTTCAGATAATGTATTGTCTCGCTGTAACGGGGTACGCACAATTACTTCGCGTAATACATGATGAGCACGGACGATATCTTCCATGCCTACGATTTGCGGATTATATTCACCAGTTGCTGTCATTGATTCTCTCCTCACTCCAAACGCCTCATTGATCTCAACCATCTCTATACGGTTCTCAACGTTTTCTCATTTATCTAAAGTACTCCTAACGTACCCTATTTTCAAGCTTAACCGAAGAATTTGTTGAAAATTAATCTAAAACCAACAAAAATCTTACATTTCTTTCTATATACAAAAAAACCTTTTCCCTAAAGGAAAAGGCTTAAATGCAGGTAGCAACCATCGCCCTATTACTCAACAACGATGACATCGACACCCATATCTTGTAAATCTTGAATCGCTTCTTGAGGCAACTGATCATCGGTTACAAAACGATTCAAATCTTCCATACCCATCAGACGTACTAATGATTTGCGGCGAAACTTCGTACTGTCTGTTAACAGAATCAATTCGTCTGAAATCTCAATAATCTTTTTCTTTAATTGTACATGTGCTTCAGAAGGTTCGGTTAACCCGCGTGTTAGATCAAAGCCATGACAGGAAAATAGAAATTTATCGACATGATAACTTTCGACCATTTTCTCTGCATGAATACCTGTATTCGCCATTGAATCTCGATCCAGGTAGCCTCCAATCACAATCACATTGATCTCGGTTTTTTGTACCAATTCGTTAGCAATCGCTAGTGAATATGTCAGTACAGTTAATGATCGATTAGGCAATTGTTTGACCAAATGCAGGCAAGTTGTACTTGCATCCAGCGCAATCACATCACCGGGTTCAATCAAAGATAAGGCATATTCGACAATTGCTTTTTTCTCTTCTAGGTTCTGTGTCTCACGCTGAACAGCAGGAGATTCATATTGTTCCCGATTACGGTTAAATACGGCTCCGCCATGCGTACGAACTACAGCGCCTTCATGTTCCAGACGTTCCAGATCACGTCTTATTGTCTCTTCAGTTACTTGAAAACGGCGACTGAGTCCGGATACCCGTACAGTTCCTTCCGCTTCCAAAATTCGCAGCGTCTCCAGCTTGCGTTGTGCTGCGGATGTAGTGTCTTGTCGCTTTGGATTCTTGCTGCTCATGGAGTTACACCTGGCCTTACTATTGTATATTGTCAAACGTATATAGGTCAGCATCTAGTACAATGCTCATTCGTGTCGAAACGATTCGTGTAAGCGTTTATCAATAGCTTTAGCTATATACTCTAATGATACCGTATTTACCTTACAGTAACAATAAAAAATGAAAGAGAATGTCTACTTTAGTCGTTTATTCGTACAAATAAATTTCAATTTCATAAAAAATTTGTCAATAAGTGACTCTGTTCAGACATCTATTAGCATTATGATCGGATAACAATAATGGCTCACAGATATCTTTTTGTAGATAAAAGTATAAACTATCATCCAACCCAAATATGTTGAAATCATCTCTATTGTATTCATAAATTTTGGCTAGATCTCATAAAAAAAGCCTGTATAACTCAACAAGGATAAACGACCTCCTTATATACGCTACACAGGCTTGAATTATTTCTATGCAAAAATGATTACACAATTCGACTTAAAAAATGATTTAAAAAGCGTGAAGAATCTACATCTAAAGCAACATCAATATGTGGTAATAAAGTATCGTGTTTGCCTGTTGTATTTCCTAGTGTATCTTGTTCTGTACATTCTACATGTACTGCATATGAGGTTGTGCGCACGATCGTTGGATCAATCGCTACGCCGACAGCTAATGGATCATGTAGAGCACAACCTTTACCACCTGTTACAATCTCATTGTATGCACCCATATAAAATTCAGTCATATCTGCTAAAAAAACAGATAACAAACTGTTTTCCCGTCTCCACTCATCCAGATGAACACCGGTTAACAATGTTTTCATCGTGACATCCAGTCCAACCAATGTAATCGGCATGCCAGAGGTTAACACAAGCGCCGCGGCATCAGGGTCGGAATAAATATTGGCTTCAGCATATGGAGTGACATTCCCAGGTACCGTTACCGCTCCTCCCATGATTACTAATCGTTCAATAGTATGTACGATCTCTGGATTGGTCTGAATAGCTTTGGCGATATTGGTTAGAGGGCCTACAGCAACCACAGTCACTTTTCCAGGAGAAGCCATAATTTGCTGAACGATAAAGTCAGATGCACTCATCGTCTCTGCTTGACGCTCAGACGGTTCCCGATACTGATTACCAATACCATCTTCTCCATGAATATGACGGGCAAATGGCTTCGTATATTCTCGACTCATCGGCTTGCTTTCTCCAGCATAGACTGGAATTTCTTCTCGCTCTAATTTGTCGAGCACTACCAGTGTATTACGTGTTGCTTCTTCTACTGTAATATTGCCGAATACCGTCGTCACTCCCAAAATATCCAATTCAGGTGAATGAGCCGCATAGGCTAGCGCTAATGAATCATCAATCCCTGTATCTACATCTAAAATAACTGATTTCATATATCCCGTCCCCTTCTTATATGTTCATTGCATTTTATCATATGTAGTGAAGGTGTAAAGGGATACAAATTGAAATTCATTCTATCTATACAACAGATACTAAAACAACACTGCTGTAAATTAACTATATTTGGTTTTTTAGTATAGTATTATTCATAATTTGTGTAATACCTAACATGAATATTTTAATGATACCGTTTACGTGATACCTATTTAGCTGAAAAGTAGAATGAACTATAGTCAATAGCTTGTTTTTTTTGTAGAATGGGAAGACATGTGATGTAAGATATCAATTTGAGATATCTATTGTAAGCAATACTGATCGTAAGTAGATTTGTTCTAGCTCGATCCAGGTATACGCACTACAACAATTGCTGATGTACATGAAGAAGTCAATGAAATGGAGGATTTTATGAAGAAATCTAGGGTAATGTGGTTAGTAATGGCTCTCCTTCTTTTCTTTGGAGTATCTACAGGAAGCTTTGCCACGACTGCAACTGCACAAGCACAGGAAGGCAAAACTTATCAAATCGGTACCGATGTTACATTTGCTCCTTTTGAATTTCAAGATGCTGACCAGAAATTTGTAGGAATCGATATGGATATATTAGCAGCAATCGCTAAAGATCAGAACTTTAGCTATGAAGTCAAACCGCTAGGGTTTAATGCGGCTCTTCAAGCACTACAGACGGATCAGGTCGATGGTATGATTGCTGGAATGAGCATCACTGATGAACGTAAACAAACATTTGATTTTTCAAAGTCCTATTTTGAAGCTGGCGTAGCTATGGCAGTCAAAAAAGGCAACACAGATATTAAATCTTATGAAGATTTACGTGGCAAAAATGTTGCTGTCAAAATTGGAACACAAGGATATACATTTGCTGAATCGATCAAAGATAAATATGGTTTCAGCCTAGTTCCTTTTGAAGATTCTGCACAGGTCTACGATGATATCAAAACAGGAAATTCAGTTGCTGGTTTTGACGATTATCCTGTACTCGCTTATGGTATTCAACAAGGCAACGGACTGCAATTAGCTCCAACTGAACAAGAAGCTAAAGGTTCGTATGGATTTGCTGTAAATAAAGGCAAAAATGAAGAATTACTACAAAAATTCAATGCAGGTTTGGCGAATATTCGTAGCAATGGCGAATATGATCAGATTCTAAAAAAATATTTAGGTGAATCCGGAAATGGTGTACCTGCTGTAAAGCTAAGTAGATTCGAGTTGATTCAACAGTCCTTCCCTTACTTGCTTAAAGGATTATTGAATACAGTCGTATATACAATCGTTTCTCTATTCTTCGCATTTATTTTAGGTCTAATTTTTGGATTTATGAAAGTAAGTCATAACCGCATCTTACGTATTATCGCAACTGTATTTGTTGATATATTCCGTGGTATTCCACTACTTGTATTAGCATTCTTTATCTACTTCGGTCTACCAGGAGCATTTGGATTTACGATGCCATTGTTTGTCGCTTCAGTGCTCGCGTTGAGTCTGAATGCAGGGGCATATGTAACTGAAATTATTCGTGGTGGTATTCAATCGATTGATCGTGGACAAATGGAAGCTGCTCGTTCACTAGGGCTACCTTATCGTACAGCCATGATCAAAATTATTATTCCACAAGCTGTTAAATTAATGATTCCTTCTTTCATTAATCAGTTGGTTATTACGTTGAAAGATACATCGATTATGTCTGTTATTGGTCTTGTAGAATTGACGCAATCCGGTAAAATCGTTATTGCTCGTACTTTCCAATCGTTCGATATCTGGTTGGTCGTAGCTATTATGTACCTGATCGTGATTACCATTCTTACTAAAATCTCTAACCACATCGAAAGGAAGGTCAGCAATGGATAAAATTAAAGTTACCGGTCTGAAAAAAAGCTTTGGTTCCAATCATGTACTGAAAGGTATCGATCTGGAAGTTAAAGAAGGCGAAGTGGTATGTGTTATTGGTCCATCCGGTTCTGGTAAAAGTACCTTCCTTCGTTGTATTAATCGTCTGGAAGATATTACAGCAGGTACCGTTATTGTCGATGATCACAATATCAATGACAAACAAACCGACATCAACAAAGTACGCGAAAATATCGGAATGGTATTCCAGCATTTTAACCTTTTCCCGCATATGAGTGTAATCAAAAATATTATGTTAGCTCCAACTGAACTCAAAAAGTCTTCTCCCGCAGAAGCTCGTAAAATTGCGCTTCAACTGTTAGATCGTGTCGGTCTTGCAGATAAAGCAGATGCTCTACCTAACCAATTATCGGGTGGGCAAAAGCAACGTGTCGCAATAGCGCGTGCACTGGCTATGAATCCAGATGTGATGTTATTCGATGAACCGACTTCTGCACTTGACCCTGAAATGGTTGGTGAAGTATTGGGTGTTATGAATTCCCTTGCTAAAGAAGGAATGACCATGATGATCGTAACTCACGAAATGGGCTTTGCTCGCGAAGTGGCAGATCGTGTAATCTTTATGGATGGCGGTTATGTTGTCGAAGATGGTACGCCTGAAGAAGTATTTGGTAACCCTCAGCACGAACGTACGATTAGCTTTTTAGAAAAAGTACTTTAAGTTATAAAGCAACATGGTAGCATGAGCATTAAGATGTTCGATTGTAGAAATCTGATTGATCTTAGTTGTTAGGTATAATGTCAAACGTTTAATTGATATAATAAACAAAAGACTGCGAATAGATTATTCGACAGTCTTTTGTTTTATCATCGTAGATTGTAGATTGATCATCGTTACCAATACATAGTAGAAAGGTGTAGATCGATATGAAAAAATCAGGTTTGCTGTTAGGATCAGGCGTTCTTTTTCTAGGGTTACTGTATTTGATTCATTTTCTATTACCCTACGACTTTAATGATATTCTTAGAGTCGTCACCATCATTTTAATTATTGCTACACTAGCTCTTTCAGGTACAATGGTCAGTGGAGATCGAATGCGTGCGAATCAAGCAATCGATCCTAGTTCCAGAGATCGCAATATGGTGAACTCATGGAGTATGTTGTTGTTCAGTTTACCTGTCTATATAGTAATGATTGTCTCGTATGTTTGGGGATAAGTTGATTAATAAGTAGCATTTTATTATTGTAGCTTTATCTTACTAGCTATTTTCTCATAACAAATAACACACTAAAAACCCTGCTCGCCTGATGGATAAGCACTTTTCACTACAAAGTGTTCTGTATCCAAAAATGGTGTGCAGGGTTTTTGATATTTATCATATTCCTATCTATTCTATCAGTAGTAAATGTAATTACTTATTCGACATTGCTGTGTTTGGCAAATACATCACCATGTTGAACTTGCTTGAGCTGTCCGTAATTCAAGCAGACTGCGTCCAGTAATACATGTGTACATTGATCAAATAAAGAACCTAACGGCTGAATACTTGGCGCTTCACCTTCTCGTCTGTACTTGGTTGCTGCTGGAATATGCAAGATTGTATCTGCTAGAGTACCTAGTGGCGATGATTCGTCGGTAGTCACCGCCACAATATGGCATCCTAACTCTTTGGCTTTGTCTGCGGTCCATACAGCCGCTTTGGTGGTGCCTGATCCAGATACAGCGATTAGTAGATCACCCGCAGCAAGTGCAGGTGTGACCGTTTCTCCAATCACATGGGAATCAGCCCCTAGATGCATCAACCGCATTGCAAATGATTTAGCCATAAATCCAGATCGTCCTTCACCGGTTACAAAAATACGCTGACTATTTACTAATTGGGTAGCTAGCTGTTGAATCGTTTCTTGTGGAACCTGCGTGATCACCTGACTAATCTCAGCAATAATCTGCTCTGCGGTTGCTGTCGATTGAACTTGGTTCATTGAATATCACTCCCTGTTATATAGTTATAAAGAAGCTAAAGGGTTAACGTTTGGGATAGCAAATTGATTAATCTGTTCTCGAATCTGTTGCGCCGCTTGTTGGGGTTGAGCAGCTTGAGTAATCGCAGAACCCACAATAATCACAGACGGAGATTGCTGTAAAATTGTCGGTAATGTCGTTAACGTAATTCCGCCTGCTACCGCAATCTGAGGTGTTGCATCATTAGAATGAGAAGTAGCATGAGCTTCATGTCTATTTAATTGCCCAGCCTTTTGTCCGTTATGCTCTTGCTCGTCTTTGCTAACATGATGGCATAATACAGCATCTGTATAGCGCTCAAGATCTTGAATTCGATCAGGCGATACGCTGAGCAGATCAATCATTGTCTGCCCCTGATAGCGACGTGCTGTCTGCATACATAATTCTAATGTAGCATCTGGCGCCGCTCCCATAACAGTAGCGACATCTGCTCCTGCTTCAAAACACAGCTCGAATTCGTATTTCGCATTATCAAAAGTTTTGATATCGGCAACAATGATTTTATGTGGAAAAGCTTGCTTCATCTGACGTACACTTTCGATGCCAAATTCTTTGATTAGGGATGTACCCACTTCGATCCAATCAACATGTTGCTCTACTTGTTTGGCCATCGTTATCGCTTCCGGGATAGTCATTCGATCTAGCGCTAATTGCACACGTACTGGTTGTTGTTCACTCATACTCCTTCACTCCTTTACCAAATATAGACTATATTTTTTTACATCATTAGATATACAAGAATTACGCTGTTGTATTGTTGTGTTATTTTATCTGTTCACTACTCTTTGGATTACGTCGCACTGACTTTGCGTTTCCATTCTGGAGAAGCTTGAGGTTTCTGCGTCTGTGGCTTGCGTACCATCATTGTTAAGATCGCCGACAGAAGCAGTGATCCCGCCATAAACATATACGACGCATCGAACCCACCTGTCAGATCATTTAGATACCCTACAATATAAGAACCGGCAAATGAACCTAATGCTCCCATACTGTTAATCAATGCCATAGCTCCACCGGCTACATTACGTGGCAAGACTTCCGGTACAATCGCAAAAAACGGGCCATACGGCGCATACATCGCTCCACCAGCAATCACAAGTAGTACAAATGAAATCCAGAAATGATTTGGTCCAATGAGATAGGAACCGTAAAAAGCAAGCGCACCAATCAATAAGAACGGCCAGACAAAGTTTTTGCGACTTTGCATTTTATCAGAAAAGAATGAAGTCACTAGCATCAAAATAACAGCCAGTACATACGGAACAGCGGCTAACCAGCCTGTTGATACCATATCCATATTCGGTGCTTTGGCAATAATAGATGGCAACCACATCACAAATCCGTACACTCCAATACTCCAGAAAAAGTATTGCAGACTTAACTTAATAACCGTAGGCGAACGAAAAGCTTCGCGGTAATTTTTTACTTGCTTCATTCCTGCTTGTTCACGTTCTAATTCATCTTCTAATGCTTGTTTTTCTGCATCGGTTAACCATTTGGCTTCTGAAGGCTTATCTTGCACTACTTTCCACCATACAAATGCCCAGATAATAGCTGGCATCCCTTCTATAATAAACATCCAACGCCAACCGACTGCGGTCACTAGATAACCGGAAATAATCGACATCCACAAAACAGTTGCAGGATTACCTAAAATCAGAAAAGTATTTGCACGTGAACGTTCTTTGTTCGTAAACCAGTGCGCATTAAAAACAAGCATTGCTGGCATGACCGCGCTCTCAACAACTCCAAGTGCGAATCGGATAACGATCAACAGATTGACATTGGTGATCATCCCTGTAGCGGATGCAAGTCCACCCCATAGAATTAATGACCAGAAAATCAGTTTTTTCGCACTTTTTTTCTCTGCATAATGAGCACCTGGAATTTGGAAAAAGAAATAACCTAGAAAGAAAAGCGCTCCCAGTAACGATGACATCGCTGCTGAAATATTTAGATCATGTGCCATACCTGATGCCGCGCCAAAGCTATAATTCGCACGATCCAGATAAGCGAGGCTATACGTAATAAAAATAACCGGAATCAGTCTTAACCAACGAGAAGCAGGTAATGCTGTCTTTTCTTGCATGTTTATTTCACTCCTTCCAAAGATGGGTCATAACGAGTAACGTCCTCAACGACTATATCTGTTGCTGGATATCTGGGATGGTGTTCAATCATATATTGTAATTCATTTTCCGAAGGGTATCCTTCATGATCGCCGATCGATTGGACTGCTAAAGCTCCAATGGCACATCCTCTAGTGATCGCTTCTTTTATTGTCAGTCCAGCTAACCAACCACTAACAGTTCCAACAGCAAATCCATCTCCTGCACCTACCGTATCAATCACTTGCTCGACGATAAAACCAGATACTGTGCCTGATTGTTCCTGCGTGCGATAATAAGCACCAGCCGGGCCTAATTTAACGACAACGACTTTGACTCCTTGCTGCAAGTAAAATTCAGCAATTTCTTCAGGTATTGATGATCCTGTTAATATCTGTCCTTCTTCAATACCTGGCAACACGATATCAGCTTGAATAGCAAAATGGTTGATCGTCTCGATCATTTCAGTATGACTGCTCCACAATGCAGGACGCAGATTAGGATCAAATGAAATACTTCGATGGTGAGCACGCATCTGCTGAATTACATGCTGTGCAAATACACGATTACGATCTGATAATGCTAACGGAATACCTGTCATATGCAAATGACGTGCTGAGCTAAAATAAGTAGCATCCAGATCAGTTATACTCATCTGACTTGCTGCTGATCCACGACGGAAATATTGAACTTGTGGATCACCGCTGATGACTTTGGACTTGAGCTGAAATCCTGTAGGACGTTCTGGATCTATCTGTACATGATCTAGATTCACATGTTCACTCGCTAGCTTATGTTGGACAAAAGTTCCAAATGCATCGGCACCGACTTTACTTGCCCAACCCGATCGAAGACCGAGACGTGCAAATCCAATCGCTGCATTGGCTTCTGCTCCTGCTAACCGTTTACTAAATAAAGCCACATCATGCAGATCGCCTACTTCTTCAGCTACAAACATAGTCATTGCTTCGCCAAATGTCACAATGTCCAGTGATATATTATCACTTTCTACAGGTAAGTTGGATAATGGTAAAAGCTTATTTCCATTTACTCTAGCAGTATCTGTTGGATGATCCATCGCAATGTTGCCCCTTCCTGCTGTGTTTAGTACATGGTTGTAATATTTAATCTCTGTATCATCAGATAAAGTAAATTCGATCGCCCGCCATGCTTGATTCGGAAGAATTTCAATTACTTGTCGCCATAATGCTTTTTCCTCTATCGGTAAAGGAAGTGTTAGATATCTATTCTCTTGCTGAACCGAATGCTTCGCATGAATATAAGTCACATAAGGTGATAAACATTGCGCCGCTTCCAGTGCATCTTGTCCTGCATACAACCAGTTACCGATATCGAATGTCATTCCGATCGAATACCATTGCGAATGCGCTTGCAAAGTAGCTAATTGTTCAAAAAACGAAAGTATATGTGCAGGATCTCCCCCGTATGTTGTCTGATCGTTTTCTATCCATAGATGAATTGGAGATACCGATGACTGTTCAGCAAAAAATTGATCCAAACTTGTAAGCAATACATCTATAGAAGATTGCACATTATTATAATGACCAAGTGATAACTTGACTGCCTCTGCTCCTAATCGCTGCGCTTCTGTGAAAGAACGATATACTATTTCTTGATTCAGTCTATGATTCTTTTGCCATAACGAAGCAGGTACAGAATAAACAGTATACAAAAGATTAGCTTGTTGAATCGCTTGTCTACACTGTTCTAAAGGCAAACTATCGTCTGACTCTACAAAAAGTTCACGACGAATCTCTATGCCCTGTGCTCCAAGATCAGCAATACGTGTAGCTACTTGTGATTGTGCAACTTCTCCACTAACGACATCTGCAAAAACAGAAGTAGGAATAATAGTAATCGACATTGATAATCTCCTTTCAACTACAAAGTAGAGCATTACTATCTATTTCATCTGCTCGATTGATATGAAAATGTTCAACATAATAAGTGAATTTCAATTTAATAAATCGGTTTAGTAAATCGGTTTACGAGGTCAGTATAATGCAACTATTTTATAAATACAAGTCTTTTTGTAAACGTTATCTGTATTTATATGGTAAAAGGTACTTTGGACCCATTCTGAAATAAATAACTAATAATCAACTAATAAATATAAATTTATTTGCATTTAAATTCATAATTATGTATATTTATTTTTTACATATAAAGGAGATGATGTTTTTGGAAACTGTGCCGACAGTGATTCGTCAAGCAACTACAGCAGATATCGAGGCGTTGATAACTATTATGAACGAATATATTGGAGACTTTTATCAAAAGCCCAAACCGCCTGTAGAAAAGCTACATCATCTGATTACAACGTTATTGGATCTGCAATTAGGGGTACAATTTGTAGTCGAGCAAAATGATCAGACTGTAGGGTTTGCCACATTATACTTTTCATTCAGCTCGATCAAAGCTGATAAAGTCACGATTATGAACGATCTTTATCTGCAAGAGCATTTGCGTGATACCGAAGTGGAAGTTCAATTGTTTAAGCACTGCCAGACGTATACTCAAGATCATGGATTTGCTCATATGAGCTGGGTAGCTGCACCGCATAATACACGTGCGCATCGCTTTTTTGATCGAATGGGATGTACGAGAGTCGATTGGGTCGATTATATGATTGTATAGCACCAAAAAAGACCGTCTAACATCAAGTTGATCAGATGTTGGACGGTCTTTTTTTGATCACAAACGTATAGTTCTATCTTCATTCTGATGATCAAGTATTCATTTTATTGTATATTCATCGATTGTGCCGAAGATTCGCGGATCATTAATGTACAAGTAAATTGCTTTTCTTGTATAGCTGGTTGTTCTTGTTGTGTACTCTGTGCAGAAATCGAAGCAAGTAACATTTCTGCGGCTTGTCTGCCCATGTCATGCGAAGGTTGAACAATCGTAGACAATGTAGGGGTTAGCAATTCAGCAAACGGTATATTATCAAATACGATCAATGCCATATCTTGCGGAATCTGCAATTGATATTCTTTGAGAAAAGCAAGAACTTCAAGCAATACCAGATCATTACCTGCAATAATTGCTGTTGGTAATTGCTGTTGCTGTGCCCAGGTGCTTAATGTATGACGTAATTGCTTAACTTCATCCGATAATATCATCGGTGTGATCTGTGGTAATAGCTCCTCCATCGCACGTGTATATCCATGTACTCGCTCTACACGAGTAGAAATAGACAGCGGTGCTGTAAGCATTGCAATATGTTGGTGCCCCGTATGGATCAGATGTTCTGTCGCTTTATACGCAGCTTGTTCATTATCTACAACGACACGACTTACCTGTACCCCTTCCAGCTTCCGATCTACAAATACTAATGGGAAGCCTTCTTGAACTAGCTTCTGATACAAAGGAGTTAGTTGACCGGACGGAAAAGCAATCACTCCATCTACTTGCTTGGAGCGCAACAATTCCAGATCTTCACGTTCTCTTGCTTCATCTTCATCGGTATTGCATAGAATTACGCTAATGCCCTGTTCCCGACAATAACTCTCAATCCCCCGACAGATTTCCAAAGAAAATTGATGCAACATATTTGCAACGATTACGCCAATCGTAAACGTACGTTTTTGTTTGAGACTACGTGCCAGTACATTCGGACGATAATCCAATGCCTGAATCGCCGCAGCTATTTTATCTTTTGTATTACTGCTCATATATTCATAACGCCCGTTAAGATATTGGGAGACTGTACTTTTGGATACTCCTGCTTCACGAGCTACATCTGCCATTGTCATTTTCGCCATAGTTACTGCCCTTTCTCTATGATCCGAGTGTAGTTACAGATGCTCATACGGATATGGTTGATCTGTGTTTGAATATTATCATAGCGTAAGGACTCATTGTAGCACAAATGGCTATTTTTGAAGAATATCTCATCTGGTTGCTACGCTGTAAAACAAGCATAAAGATTGACATCAACAAATATGTGTATATACTCATATTTATGAGAAACGATAATTCTAATCTGCCCAAAACAATCGATTACACAGCAGAGTGCGCCTGCTTAAATTTTAGAAAAGCGTCACGTTTTATTACTAGCCTATATGATGAGTATTTAAGACCTGTAGGGCTTCGAGCGACCCAGTTATCATTGCTGATGGCACTTGAACAAGCAGGATCGGTCACTATTACGACTCTTGCTGAATTACTTTTGATGGATCGGACTACACTACCACGCGATCTAAAACCACTTGAACGAAATGGATGGGTATCAATTACACCAGGAGAGGATCGTAGAAAACGTTTTATTGCTTTGACACCTGACGGTCAGCACCTTCTTAACACAGCCTTACCATTATGGGAACAGGCACAAGTTCGTGTACAAGAGTATATGGGCGAAGATCGTTATAGAGGTTTACTTGGACAATTATCTGATATTGTGAAGCTAAATAGACAAAATTAATTTTTTTTGATCAATTAGGTGTATATACACTTATTTTAGAAAGGATCGATATATATGGCTGATATGAAAAAACATCCTACTGTTCTTCGTTATTATGAATCGGTTGCGCAATCTACCCCTGTCAAAAATGAAATTCTTGATTATGATTGGATACGTGAATTATGTCTGGACGCTGGAGCAGATGATGTCGGAGTGATTTCTATGGAACGTTCCGAATTGGATGATCAACGTGAAGATATTCTATCTGTATTTCCACATGCTAAAACGATGATTAGCTTTGTTGCTAAAATGAACCGAGAACCGATCCGTACCCCTGCTCGCTCACTTGCTAATATTGAATTTCATCATACAGGGGATAGGGTAGCAGATATATCTCATAATATCGTATCTACATTAGAAGCACGAGGCATACGGGCTTTGAATGCAGCTATGGGGTTCCCGATGGAAATGGATAAGTTTCCCGGCAAAGCATGGGTCGTTTCACTTAAACCTGTAGCGGTTGCAGCAGGCTTAGGTAAGATGGGGATTCATCGCAATGTCATCCATCCCAAATTCGGTAATTTTATTCTACTAGGCGCTATTATACTAGATGCTCCGGTTAGCAAAGAAGACCGTCCAATCGACTATAATCCTTGTCTGGAATGTAAACTTTGCGTAGCCGCCTGCCCGGTAGGTGCAATCGGTGCGGATGGACAATTCAATTTCTCATCTTGTGCTACACATAATTATCGGGAATTTATGGGGGGTTTTAGCGATTTTGTAGAGACGGTAGTAGAGAGCAAAAATACGAAAGAATTTCGGAGCGAAGTACCGGCAACTGAAGCGGCTTCATGGTGGCAAAGTTTGAGTTTTGGTGCTAATTATAAAGCGGCTTATTGCTTATCTGTTTGTCCGGCAGGCGATGATGTAATCGGGCCATTTCTAGAAGATCGCAAAGGATTTATGAAAGATATCGTAAAACCGTTGCAAGCAAAAGAAGAGACTATTTATGTGATACCTAATTCAGATGCAGAAGCGCATGTCAAAAAACGTTTTCCTCATAAAACGATCAAACGCGTTGGTAATGGATTAATACCGAATTCGATCGGTCTTCTGGTGACTCTTATGCCTCATGTATTTCAGCCAAATCAGTCAGCAGACTTAAACTGCACGTATCACTTTACATTCACAGGCAATGAAAATAGACAAACCACATTCGATATTCGAGATAAAAAGCTTCAGGTACAAGACGGTCTACAGGGTACACCCGACATCCAGATTACAGTAGACAGCAAAACATGGCTTAAAATCGTAGCGAAAGAAAAAAATGTAGGCGTAGCCTTACTCACAGGAAAACTACGGCTCAAAGGTAATCCTAAATTGCTGATGAAATTTGAAAAGTGCTTTGCATAATAGCAAATGTAGCATAATACTAGAATACATTTTTATTTTGTAATTGATATGAAAAAGAAACCCTGATAAGTGATACCGTTCAGGGTTTCTTTTTTTTAGTTTAGCATGTAATAACAGAGACATATCCCTATATAAGCTAATATTACTTATGATTTGGAGCGAGCTGTATATTCTTTTGCAAGTATAGAATACAGAGAAGAATCATGAAATTCGCCTTTATAATACCAGTGTTCACGCATAATACCTTCGCATGTCATTCCAATCTTCTGCATCACTTTCTCTGAAGCGATATTAGCCGGGCGACAGGTAGCATAGATTCGATGTACATCCAATGTCTCAAATCCATAAGCCAATATAGCACGCGCAGCTTCTGTTACATAACCGTTGCCCTGGTAATCAGGATTCAGCACGTAACCTATTTCAGCATTAGTGTTGTGGACATGGATACCAATCCCACCCATCAATACCCCTTCATCTTTCAAGCAAATAGCAAATTCATAATCTTGACGAGAAGATTGCTGTTGCTGAGCGATAGCCTCTTCAACATACGCCTTAGTATCTGCTTCAGTATTAGGCCCCCACGCAGTATATTGGGTCACCTCTGGCAATTGCGTATAAGTATGAATCGCTTCCCAATCACTATGTTGTATTTCACGAATAAGCAGTCGCTGTGTTTCTAATTGCATATATAATTCCTCCGTTTTATTGTTATTGTATTGAGATACTATAGTTATATGTAGTACAACTCTCTATACTGATGATCTTAGAGAAATCTTATTTTATTTCAAAATAATCGTCACACCAACCCGCTCCAAGTTCTCTACTACTGCATCTATTAAAGGACGATCTCCGATTTCTTCAAAAAAATCTTCTTCATCGATATGATTCTTTTCTTGGCGTACAGCTTCAATCTCTTTTTGCCATGCGTGTTGATCTAGACTATTTTTTGCTATATGACTATTCGTCCATATAAGTATAAATGGAGATAATGCTCCATATCCGCCATACGTACAGTCAATCATTGAATTAATGTTTTTGCCAAAATAACCACCTGCTCCATTCACTGCTTCTCCGATTGCACAAAAAAATGAACAATAATCTACAATACATGTACCATCGAGTTCAAAACGTTGAGGAACTGAATCGTTAACTTGCTGTATCCTGTGGGAATCATGATAAAGACTCACTATGTTCAACCAATCTCGCTTACCGTCTTCATTGTATATAGCCCATTCATTCTTTTGAGTAGGCTTACACTCTCTCCACCGTTCCCATAGCTGAAGCTGATTAACAGAAGGAATGTCGTCTGAAGAAATATTCAGATTGAATTGGACAGGTATAGTGGGAAAACCTAGCTTATGATACTTGATATCGTCATGGATAAAAATCGGATATCTTCCGATTACATTGTGATGTTTATTAAGTATTCCGATATAAGCCAGTCTAGAAAAAGATTCTTTGCGCTGTATTATGTATTGTTTGAATTCTTCTGTAAATGTAAATAGGTGAAGTGCGAGTTGGTCACTTTGATTAGCTACTGAGTGAACGGATGCATTTGAGAACTGGATAGTGTTACAATACCCGATCGTCAGGTTGCTATCATCATCTATAAGAGAATATTTGAAGGACATATTAAACAGCTCCTTTCTGTATACATTATTTTTTCATAAATGCACCTCATCTACTTAGACAAATTTATCTACATCTTAATTAGGTAATACTACTGTATATTCTGAATATTGAAAATTAAGAAATCGGTCTTTATATTCATGTATATTAGCATAGCGCCTTTTAAATTTTCTGTAAAAAAATAAGTTTTATTTATTCTGTTTGTACAAATAAATTTTGCCCATCTACTATCCAATACCAATATTTCTCAGGGATATCTTCAACAGAATTTTTATAATATCCAATCCATCCGTCGGGTACATATAATTCGTAAGAGGCAGGTTCAGGATAGTAAGATATTAATTGTTTGTGATCGAAATTTACATATAAAGAAGGGTACATATCTGAAATATCTATGTAGGTGTCTTGATATGTAGCTTGCTTCAATATATGTTTGAGTTCTTCTACTTCAACTTCGTCGTCTGCAATGTTCTCCAAAAATGCTTTTGCTGTATCTTCGTTAACTACGGGAATATTAAATCTTTCTGAAAAATCATTTGGATTTGGAACATAAAATCCCTTCTCAACATAAGCAGCAATTAACTTTTTGAAATCTAAAAACCATATCTCCTTATCTGTCACAAACCATCGGTAAGAATCCATATATTGAACTAAAACGATTATATTTTCTGCATACTTCGGCTGCGTCTTCAATTTTTCTTCTCCTTTGTCTAACATGTGCTTTTCGTTAGTTCTCATTTACAACATATTATTGATCAGATAACATAAAATGCAATTTTATTTTACTTTCAATAGTACTATCCATACCATAGATTTCAAAATAGGAAGTATCAAATGGTCGAATTTCGATTTCCGCTTCAGGATGCTGCAATCCTTCATTTTCTTCTGTATCTGGTAACCTATCAAAGTTCCATTCTACATGTCTGCCTTTCTTGATGCCTATAAATACTCCTGAATAGAACTGAATAACCCCACTTGCCTTTTCAATTAATTCGTCTGTACTTAGAAATTCCGAATAGGCATTTGAAAATAATTCTGCAAATGCTCGGTCACTACTCCCAAATACATCGAATGCAAACCAAATAAGATCAGAAGTTTCCTCTCTAATACAATTTATGATTTCAACAAGTTGTTCTCCTAAACAATTGATCTCACTTTTAAAATGCCTTTCATGGAGTCTAAGTAGAAATGTGGATTTTTTTAAATCATTATCATTCAATTTATGCTCTCCTTACATCTAATAATATATTATGTTCTAACGGATTTCGCACAAGAAATAAGAAATGAATTTTTAATGTAGTGACTCCATTGGCGATGCGTTCTCCTACAGATCGTTGTTCACCTGTAATGTAGTTAACTCCGCTAATCGTTTCTTGAATCCCCTTCACCGTTCTTACGTACCGAATCGCATCAGCTCCATAGCTTAATCCTGTTGCGAACCAAGAATGTCCATCCGCACTCAGTCCAAATGAATCAATATATGAGATTGGAGTCCCATTTACATATGCATAGCGGTTCATCGTCAATCCATCATCAATACTTCCACTCAGAATATCTCAATTGACGAAACATTTGATCTCTGGATTGTAGTACGTTTTTCATGTCGTGTACCACTTGTTTAGATCGGTTATAGCTTCATCGCATCCTAAAGATTCAATGTAGATGTCGTACAGATTTGAAGATTTAATAGTTTATACGTATAGTATGATTAGAAAATTATTAAATAAAAAGAAATCTTGAAAGATAAGTTCTTTCAAGATTTCTTTTTATTTTTTTAAAACAAACCGTTATAATTCTACTGGTTGTCCATTTTGACCTAACATCCCCATTACTTTACGATCTCGATCCGATACAATTAACGTATAATCTTCAAACAAAAAAGGGTTAGGTGGTAAATCTACTGTTACTCTCCATGCTGGTCGAATATCATCATTTTCTCTGTTTTCTCGATCTCTTTTGAACGTATATCCTTCATCAAAATATAATCTTTCGATTTGTTCATTTACGATCCCTTCCTCTTTATTTTCTTTATGATATTTTTTAGCAATTTCTATTGCTTCTTCCGGTTTTAATACAGTATCCATAGTGATCTCGTTTATTCTACGATGATGTCTAGGAAAATTCCGATCTACTTCCTCAAGTATTTTTTTTAATTCTTCTTTAGTTCTATTATATCTTTTCAATTCTACTCACCTTCCAAATCATTAATATATTCTTTTGAATGATTGATTGAGTTATCATCAAACAATTCTTCATTTTTCATAACTCTTGAAAATACATACTCTTCTCGCTCTAATCGACTAAGATTCATATACGTATCTTTCCCTATGGCTAACCATTGCTCTGCATGATATCCTTCATGATACAATTTAATTAAACTCGGATTTTTCTTGGTCCATATTTCTGCATTACTATAATCAAATCCTGCTTCATATTTCCCTGTAAGTACTTTTCTTCTTTTATCTACATTTACAGTGACTCCAACTTGTCCCCATGTTTTCTTGAATTGTCGAATCTCTTTCCTAGATGCTAAATTTTCTCCTATACTATTTTTGAGAATTTGAACTTTTCGGTAATCTAGGGTTTCATGGATAACTTTGCTATCAATACTAGTCTTCCCAAACTGCTTAATAACACAACCTCCAGCATCAATAACTCTCTCGGTTCCATACTTTCCGACATACTTCGCCCCAGGAATTGGGATCAAGCTTATTAATGTACCGACACCATTGGCTACTCGATCTCCTACAGATAGTTGTTCACCTCTAACATAATATTTCATTTAAATAATTGCTATAAATAATTTATATTCACCAAATCAGGAATAGCATTTGATAAGGATATTTTCACTGCATTAAACATCTTATCACTATCTGCACTCACTTCATCTAATTTCACAAATTTGAATCATTAATCTCTTATAGCTTGAGTTTGAACTATTAAAACGAATAATTAAACGATTTTCAAGTTATTTTAAACTACCTTTAATTATAATACCCTTGACCAACAGCCCATAATAAATATTCAAGTTTTGCAAGCAAAGCAACTTTATCCGTTGTAGAATAACTTTCTATCGGATTAGACCAATCTAAATTTTTAATTAATTCTAATTCATATTCTCCTTGAGGGTCTGCTTCTGGATACCCTCCAATATCTAAAATAATATGATCTCGAATATAACTCATCTGAAGTAAATCTTCTGTGAAATTAATCCATTTCTCATCTTCTTCATTCAATGTCTTTGGATCTAATTCTACAAAACTATTGTAGTCTACTTTCCAAGAAGACGGTATCCGTATGGGTTGCAATGTTAATATTGGTAGTTCTGGTTTAACTCTCATACTAGCCACTCCAATTTTTATATTTAAAAGACTAATAAACAGCTTTGAATATCACATAAAATAATAAACAAAACTAGCAAAAAACAGGTCTATTCTAGTAATAGTTTACTAAAATAGACCTGTTTAGTGTAATTAGATAGTATACGCAAATGTATTAATAGAATTTTTATTATTTGGTTTGGAATATTTTATTAAGAAATATTAAGTTTTTTTTTAATCTCCTTTAATTGAGCTTCAACTTCAACCTTTGCATTTGGATTGTTTATTAAATAATCTATACTTGCTTCTTTTAAATGATGATAGAAAGTAGTGTAATCTAATACTAGCGTTTGATCTTCTTCCACTGCTGGGTAATCAAAAAAATAACAAACTCCTATTTCACCAAAATAGCCTTCATCCCATTCATTTAGTTCATTCGCAAAAACACACCACACATGTTCACTTCCACCAAATCCTTTTTCTTCACAAAAATTTTTAAGTGCTTTTAAAAAGTATCCCCCTTCAAGATGTCTATAATACATATTCAATAATTCTTTTTCTGTTAAATTGTCGCTCATCACAGCATCCTCCTAAAAATTATTTTGATAAAGTCGGGAAGAAATTCGTTATTATACCGTTCTCATCAGGTATCCTGTGAATTTTAAACCATTTGAAGCTGTTCCTCTAATTTCTCTACCTATTATCTCTCCATTCTCCGTTGCTTCCTTACCCCATGCTATCATTTGGTTATTGGAGATTACATTTGGATCATATACTGTTTTGGGATGGAAAATATTTTTAAACTGATTAGGTATTACTTTTAATTCTTTATCAAGAGCAGGAAGTCTGTACTGAACCTGAAACACTCCAGAAACTGTAGAATGCGATGTTTTGGAAATAATGATATCGTCTAGGTTCCAACCTTGGTCTGTTATAATTTTTTCAAAGCTTTGTAAATTGTGTCCTCCAACAACTCCCTTATTCCCTTTTCTAACAATACCTTGAGCGTTGATTATATGATCTTCAAAATTAGCCAAGTATTTAAAACTATTTTTATTCTTGGCTACTCTTGCTATAACCCAACTACCGCCATCAATCGCTCCTTTAGTTAAGGCTTTCCCTGCAATTTTGCCTCCAGGTACCCAACTTAAGAGAACTCCGCCTCCATTGGCTACTCGATCTGCAACCGATAATTGATCTCCTGTGACATAGTTGACTCCGGTAAATATTTCTTGTAGCCCTTTGAGTGTACCTAATCCTGGCACAGCATCCGCTAAGAAACTACCAATCGTTTTAAATATCTCGTCACTATCCGCACTCAATCCAAACGAATCAATATACGAAATCGGATTCCCATACACATACCGATTCATTGTCAATACTTCCACTCGACACATCTCGGTTCACAAAGCTTTTGATCTCAAAACTCGATAGTACTTTTATACACTTAGAGATTACTAAAAACATTACAGTCGTAAGTATAGATGATTTGTTTTTGATATATTGGCATGCTTTTCTTTATCTAATTCCGTATATAGTAATAGCTCGTTTAACTTAAGGAAATAAAAAAGAAGCTTTGACGGGCTTAAGCCTATCAAAGCTTCTTTTTTAAGATTCAAATGTCATTTTATCTAGAAAAATCCCATTTTCCTTAATCACACACCTTGCTAGTCTTTGAGCTGCTCTATCGAAGTAAAATTGATTTGAATGATTCACATTATCAATCGGTTCCAATTCAGAGAACATTCTGGTTTCTTTATTTAATTGAATTTTCCCCATAATATTTTCATTAGGACCAAATCTGTAAATTACAATCTGCTCATCTTCATACTCTTTAAAAAGTAAAACAAAAGCTCCCATCTAGTAATCACCTCTAATCTATTTCCCATGGACGACCTGATTTAACAGCAGCATCATGAGCAGTTTCATAATCAGTCTTAAATATACCTTCAAATCTTGACTCAAATAATTCATGATTCAATAAATCAATATCTTTTTTAGTATAATTTCCTTGTTGTAATCTAATCCAAGCCTGAGCAATTTCATAATCTGAATGAAATCTTCCATACCCACTAGACTTTATATGCTCTTTAAAAAATACATGGTCTTTAATTCTTTGAATTCTACTTTCTTTCATTTCACTATTTATAGCTATTTTTCGAACATCAGTATTGGAAGATCTAATGTTATCATACATTTTGTCTGCTTCAGCTTCAATACGAAAATATTCATCTATTGATGAGAGATTTTTACGTCCTCCTGTTTGGATATTTTTTGTACGTTTCCCAAACTGCTTAACAATCCAACTACCCGCATCGATTGCCGCTTCGGTTCCATATTTTCCAACATACTTCGTCCCTGGGAATGGAATCAATCCCGTTAATGAACCAATTCCATTGGCGACTCGGTCAGCTACAGACAATTGTTCGCCTGTAATGTAATTGACGCCCGTAATCGTTTCTTGGAAACCTTTCACAGTTCCCAAAATAGGAACGGCATCGGCTCCGTAGCTCAATCCTGTCGTTACCCAAGAATCTCCATCCGCACTCAGTCCAAACGGATCAATATACGAAATCGGATTTCCATTCACATACGCATACCGGTTCATGGTCAGTCCATCATCAATACTGCCACTTAGAACATCTCGATTCACAAAGCGTTTGATCTCTGGGTTGTAGTACCTTGCTCGCATCTGGTACAACCCGTTTGGATCGGTCATGACTCCATCGCGTCCGTTGTATTGGAACGGTTGCTCGGTCGTGCCTTCGTGCCCTAAAGATTCACCGTAGGTGCCGTAGCTGTACGTATCGGTCAGTTGTCCGTTGGCATCGGTCAACGCTATTGTACTTCCACGACGGTCGTAGTGATAGCTTTGGTACGCTCCGTTTGCGTCTTGCCGTCCAATTAAGCCGTTACCGTACACATACCATGCTGTCGGTTTGCCTGATGCATCGGTTTCCATCAGTACTTGAGACAGAACTGCTTCTGGATTGATCACATATTTCGTTGTTGTTCCGTTAACGGTCATCGACGTGCGATGATTTTCGTTATCGTAGCCATATTGTACACCGCCAGCTTCTACCAGACGGTTACGTGCATCGAAGGTATAGTTTTGCATTTGTCCTGCCAGTGGGCCGACTAGCATATTCCCTTCGGCATCGTACTTCACAGCTTCGCCATTGACCGTAGCCAGACGATTGTCTGCACTATAGGTCATCGTCATATCGCCTGTACCGTAGACATCTGCGGTTACACTTGCTGGTTGCGTGTATACATCTGTTTGTACATCGGATGATACGTTGTCTGTGGTTTCTGGTAATCCTTCGCTTTGGATCATCACATCTTCAAGCGATGGAGATAGTCCAGGGCCATAGACATCCGAAGTAACGCCAGTCAGATCAGTGGTGATTTCGCCACCGTCTTCATTCGTCACTTGTCCTACCTGATCATACATGTAATTGTATTCGTACAATACCGTTCCATCCGCTTGCAGGTCTTTCAACGTTAATACTTGTCCTGCGGCATCGTACGTACGAACTTCTTTCGTTCCATCTGGACGGGTTGTCGATAACAAGCGACTATTCGCATCATACGTATAAGATGTTTGACGTCCTGCCCAGTCTGTTACTGTCGACAATCGACCGTTGGCATGGTACGTATACGCTACTTTTTTGCCATCTGGATACGTGAGTCCTGTTAATTGTCCTGCGGCATCGTAACTATAAGAAATGGTCTGTCCATCTCCATTAGTGAACGATTCAACACGGTTCAATTGGTCATAATTACGTACCAATACTTCGCCATTGCTACCTTTAACCGAAGTAATATTTCCATTGGCATCGTAGTCATACGACACACTACCTGCTTCATCGGTAAATTGGCTCAAGTTCCCTGCGGCATCGTAGCTATATTTACTATTGCGACCGTTTTTATCGGTATCGCTACCCAGTAATCCTACGTTGTTGTACGTGTAGCTATGGTTACCCCCTGCTTCATCTTGCTCTGAAGTCAGACGTCCAAGCAGATCGTACTGATATTTGGCGCGATTACCGTTGGCATCGACCATTTGAGTAATCTGGCTAAACGCATCAATCGTCTGCAATGTACTGCCTTGAATCGCATCTTTGACTGATGTTAATTGGTTTTTACGATCATATCCATAAGTGGTTGTGCGTTTTAATGGATCGACTGATTGTGTTAACTGATTCAGATCGTTGTACGTGCTTGTGTACGTATATCCTAGTGCATCTGTCATTTTGACCGGATTGCCTGCAGTATCGTACTCTACAGTGTACATTTTGTGATTGAGTGCATCATAGGCTTCAATCGGACGACCTAGCTTGTCGTATGCATATTTTACAGTAGCGCCTGCGGCATTGGTCTCCGTCATTAGGCGACCGGCTGCATCATACGTAAATGAACTCTTACGACCAAGTGGATCAGTGACAGCGGTCATATTGCCTTCGCTATCATAAGTGATCGAGAGTGTACCACCCAGTGCATTACGAACCGATGTTAACTGTCCATTGGCATCATAACTGTAGCTTGTAGTGTTGCCACGTGCATCAGTGACACTTGCTAGATTGTCTTGACGATCATAGGTGTAACTTACTTTATTTTTGAGCGGATCAATCATAGTGATTAATTGATCATTATCATTATATACAGCTTGTGAAAGGTTGCCTTCTGCATCGCTTTGAGTCGTCATGCGACCTGCGGCATCATAACCTACTTTCATCATCTCGCCTGTAGAAGCAGTGACTGTATCTAACTTGTATCCATTGTAGCTATAGATCGTTTTGCCACCACGTGGATCGGTTGCGGCAGTTAGCATGCCTTTGTCATTGTACTCATACGATACTTTATAACCTTCTGTATCGGTTGTACTGATTAGACGACTATTGGCATCATACGTGCTTGTAATACTGTTGCCGTCAGGTCCTGTTGCTTTGAGCAAGTTCCCTTTCGCATCATAAGTCAATGTCATCGATAGACCAGATGGATCGGTATTTTTGGTCAAATTTCCTTTGCTATCGTATTCGAACTTCGCTGTCTGACCTAGCGCATTCGTAATACTTGTACGATTACCTTGAGCATCATAGGTATAACTTGTTTTGCCGTTATTCGCATCTTGTACTTCAACCAATTGATAATTGATATTATGCACACGTTTTTGAATATCACCGTTGCGATCTGTAATCGTCGTGGTGAGCATTCCGTCTGCATTACTATAAGCAAATGTTGTTGGTTGATGAGCTGTGATCCCATCATTTTGACGTAGTATTCTGCCTTTGCCATCATAAGCATTTGAGAATACAAGCTTGCCATCTAGTGAACCTGTCAAAATTTGATTGTTCTTATTGTACGTATACGTCGTCTTGTGACTACCCGGGTCTGTTAGTGTAATCAATCGACCGGTATCGTCATAAGTAAACGTAGATGTACGACCCGCTTGATCTGCAACAGTCGCTACTTTACCGATAGCATTGTACGTTAAGACTAACTTCGCTCCACTGGTCGGTTCAGTCACAGATAGTAACTTACCTGCATTATCGTACTGCATCGTCATCGTAATTCCGCCACGTTCACCCATTGATTGCAGCGTTCCGTTAGCAGCGAAAATATAATGCGTTCCATCGTAACGCGTCAAGGTGTATGTGCCATTTGCATTTTTTTGCAATTGGTCATTACGGATTGCACGTTCTACAGGTGTATAGGTTGCTTTGTCGCTATTGAGCGTAAAGTTATTGGTGCGGAAAGCATTCCAATACACGGTCATCTGACCGGTTGTATTGTTTTTACTCAAACGTATTTCAAAGTTATGACTCCATCCTTTACCCAGACCACCATTGCCTTGTAAAAGCGCATAGTACTGAGCTTGGAAAGGAATATCTACAGTTCCATGAGCAACCATCATCGTTTTGTTAATGATTTGTGCTCCTGTAGAAGTATCAACTGGATCAGCATAATACGTCTGTTGATCATAATCGGCTGGATCGATCGTACCGACAGAAGGATTTACTACAGGTGGAACAGGAACTGGAATCGTTGTTGTAGCTTCCATTTGGAACGATCCGTATGGGCTGTACAATTCATACGTCGTTGTTCCTGTATTACGAATAACGGTCGTATTACCCGCTCCGATAGTAACAGTACCTGAACCTGTCTGTTCTTCTCCTTGTTCTGTCCAGTAACTGAACTTACTACCTACATTAAGCGTACGTGCATGATCATGTACATTGGTTGCTTTGACCAGCGCATTCGGTGCTAATGTATAAAGCGATAATGCAGGGTTCACTTGATCTTCAAAATTAAAATTGTCTTTATTTCCATTCACCAATGTATTGGCAGCTTGTTGCCCTGTAAGAATCGCATAACCACCTGCTGGAACAGATACCGAATTACCCGTTGACTTGCGATCAACATTTACAGGTTGGCCTGAAGCATCGTATACAGCCACATCGTATTTACCATCTACAGATAATGTAGCTAAACTACTTGATGTATTAGTGGCTTTCATCGTCTGATCCATAGTCAATGTTTTGACTAACAGATCATCACCTTGTGTGACTTTGATCGCTTCAGTTGGTGCATAGACTGTAATAGGTGCTACATCGACATTCGTCACTACCAGACGTGATGAAGCAGGAACAGCATGATAACTAGCTGTTGTTCCTGTACTCGAAGTGGTTAATGTGCCATTCGCATTGTACAGTTGATAACTATGATTACCTGCTAATTTGACGAAAAAGCTTCCTGGTGAAATATTACGGATTGAATAGCTTTCACCGATTTCAAGCGTTTTGATCGTTACCGGTTTACCGCTCACTGTTGCGATTTTGTATGCATCGTACGAACCTTGAACCGTTACGTTAGCTGTACCTGATGCTGCAACAACAATACGATCTCCTTTGGTCATCGCTTGTGAAGAAAGTACTCCCCAACCATACTCACGCACTTCTTTATTCGCTTTGTACTGTGCGTAATCATAAGGATTCCCATTGAAATATAAAAACATTTGATTTAGTGCATTTTGTTCAAACGCCATAGAATCATTCGTAGATAACGTTTTGATAAATGTGACTGGATTGCTTCGGTCGACGAACTTAAACGATTCGAAAGGACCATAGACCACATTGTACATGTCATCACTATTTTGAATCGCTATTTTGGCGTTAGGATCTAACGTTTGTCTAGGTGTTCCACTTAATCCAAAGCTATATTGTTTTAAAGCTCCTGTACTGTCATAAGTCGCCATATCATAGATTTGCTCAATCGTTAATTGAGAAGGAATACTGTCTATATTGGTCGCTTCTAGACTTTGACCAGGTGCTAGTGCTTTTTTCACCAAAGCAGGATTCGTACGATTCGCGATCTTAAGTGCATCATAAGAACCTTCAATCATTACTGAATGTGCTGTTGGTGTTGTAATCGCAATACGCTCTCCATGCTCTAGAAGTTCAACTCCGCTTGTTGCTGCTCGTGCTACTGCATCAATTCCACCGTTTGCATCTCGTTTGACATAATCGTAGATATTATCTACAGCGTTGAGATACACATTAAATGACTTCGCAGGTTGTGTATTCGTAATATCTACACTCTCATCGGTATTCAATACCTTCTGGAATGTAACTGGATTGGTACGTGAAGTGACTTTGAATGTGTCATATGCTCCATACATCAATCCATTGATCTCAGCCATATTTTGCACAGCTAGACGTTCACCGTTCTCTACTATTTGTGCAGTAGAACTGCTATGGTTGCGGCTATATACATTTAATACGTTATTGGTAAATAAGGCTGAATCATAATCAACGGTTAGACGTATTTGTCCTGATTTTACTCCTGTGTATTCTGCTTCTACACTTTGACGTGGAGCTAGACTATATTCTACTAGAGCAGGATTTGTACGTGCTTGAATAGTAAAAGCATCATAAGGGCCTTCTACTGTGAGATCGGTAGAGATCGTATTTGTAATCGACATTCTATTAGATGTAGGGATACTTTTAGTAGAACTTGTCTCATTTTTGCCCATATCTATAGATTGCCCTGCTTGATACTCTGCAAAATCGTATGTTCCTGTTGGATAAACAAAGAATGTTTTGCTTGTTTTATTCGTAAAATCCAGACTTTGTTTTGTAGATAATGTTTTCTTAAAGGTTACTGGATTGATACGATCTTTCCCTGTAAATAATTCAAATGCGGCGTACGCATCTATTGTTTTGACATCTGTGTTCATAACAGCTAAGCGCTGATTAGGATCTACAGAACGATATGTTGTCGCTGTACCACGATAATAGCTGTTAGGCTGATCTGCGGTATCATAATCCATCAAGTCATGTTTACCTGTAAAATAAACCATTTCGTTTGATTTATCTTTGTTGATAAACTCGGCACTCTGATTGATCGCTAATTGCTTCACAAGTAGTGCAGGATCGCTACTCGATTGAGCTGTTGTTACATCATACGGACTCAACACTACAAGCTGACTACTTCCAGAATTCGTTAGTGTCACTCGTTCTCCATTATAAAAAGGGAGTGACTTGGCGACACGGTCATGGTCTAGTGAGCGTAATGTGTCATCTGCACGATAACTCGCTTGATCATACATACCATCTGTATACATACTGAACATCGCCGGACTGGTGTTTGTTAATTTCACACTTTGCCCTGCATTAAGATATCCTTTGTATAGAGCAGGTTCGGCGCGACTACTGATATCAAATGCGTCGTAAGGACCGGATACCGTCATCGCTTGATTACCACTATTGGTGGTGATTATTTTCTCATCTTTACTAATTAGATGTCTTGCATTTACGATTGGATTATCAAAATCATCCACTTTATTGTTCTCTTTTTTGTAGACAGCATAATGATGTTGTCCACTTGCCGTAATATAAAATGAATAGTTAGACGTATTGATCGTTTTTAACGTTTCGCCTACATTCAGTACACGATTAAATGTCACTGGCTGTGTACGAGCAGTCGCTACAAATGCTTCATAAGGCCCGTTGATACTCATCGTAACATTGCCTTTGCTTGTGTTGGTTACTGCTACTCTTTCACCTGGATCAGGGTATACATGTGAAGATCCTACGTTAGGTGCATAATCATTAATACCCGCACTATCATATAGAGCATAGTCAAATTCACCTGTCACAAACAAACCTGTTTTGGTAGGAGATACGTTCTTCACTTCTACCGAATTACCTGGAGAGATATTCTGTTCCAGTAAAGCAGGATTAGTTGAATCGGATATCACTGAATTCACTTTAGGAATTTTAATTTTAATCGCTTGTCCATTGTAAGCAGGGTTGGTAATAACAACATAGTTACCAATTCCCATAATGTAGCTAGCACTTGTATTTAAAATATCATAACTATCTACAGCCCCATTGGACTTGTACTCGGCAATCTGGAAACCTTTATCTCCGTTATCAGTTAACAGTTTCATGGTATCGCCAGAGTTGTTGAGCACTTTAATACTTTTGCCGGGTGCTAATGTTTTGGTTATCATCGGCGGTTCAACTTGAGTCGTGGTATAGAATGCCCCGTATGCACCACTAACTAACATGGATGGCCCATCGACATTGGTCACAATCAATGTCTCACCAGCACCAACATACTTGGTCACTGTTTTGGTTGTACCTGTTGAACTTACAGAACCATCCTCATTATATAGTGTGAATTCGTAAGTCCCTCCATTGTCAATATAGACATAAAAAGGCTTACTTAGTTGGTTTGTTGCTTGAAACGATCCACCAATAGGAACGTTATAACGAAAATCTGCTGGTTCAGTAGAACCCAAAAAATTAATAGGAAATGCAGGAGCAACAACATCATATGCTACTGTGTCACGATTTGTTACAATCATTGATCCATTTTTCGCTACAGTTTCTGAACCTTTAGCTTTTTTACGTGTAAATGTAGGAGATGATAATTCTCCGTCTGCTCCATAATGAATATTGGCATTAATTCCACCAATATCAATCGGCTGTGAATAATCTGGATTCAAATTTTGTACGAAAACACTGTTACCTGGTAATAAATTAAATCGACTTAAAGCTTGTCCAGCAGTCGTTAATACTGTGAATGTTTTACTCTTCATATCTATAGTTAATGGTGAGGGTGAATTATTAGTTAAACGTAGTTTCTGATTAATTGCCAAAGTAATAGGAGCATATGCTGTTTTAGTATCATACAGAGATACATCTCCATTGGATAAATATTTTACATAATCGTAATTATTACCTGTAACATATACTGTTGCGGAAGTAGAATAACCATGCGTAATGTCTACACTTTGCCCTGAGCCAAGTGAATATACACCTGTTGCCGCAGAAGCAGAATGCATTTTAAAACCTACAAAGATAGCCAATAAGACAACAACAAGAAAGGCCAACCGTACATATTTATTTTTCATTAACGGTTATCCTCCTGTGTTGTCTGTTCAAATGTACGATCAGCAAATCCTGCTTGTGCTGTACCCTTTGATTTGAGAAGAACAATCTGTAAATGAACTCTGGCTTTGACTGCTTTCGCTGGAGCTTTTAAGTTAGCACCATATGTATGCCAGTCCGAATTTTGCTTGAGATTCAAAATGTTATTGTAATGTACTAATTTATTGTTTTTATCATAATAATTAATAATGACTTGCACGACAGCATCTTTTACATTGTTACTCTGCACCCAGCCATTATAAGAATAGGTTTGCCCTGCTTTGACAGGAATATCGCGGTAAATATTAGCTCCGCCTGTGCGTTTGGACGATACATCGATCCATTGTGTGTTCATCATAGAAGAAGAGGAATGGTATACATCGCTTGCTACGGTAGTGTCGCTATACACATTATGTACAACTGATTGAGGTGTCATATTTGCTATAGGTGCATATACATCTTCTGTTGCTGTACGATAACTTGCTTTAATTCCTTTCGTGGTATAAGCTGTCCACCCTGCAATAACGTTAGAAGCTTGCCGTAACGATTTACTATTAGTATTGGAGGTGACACTTAACAAGTTTCCACCCTGATCATACGTATATATCGTTTGCTTGCCATCTTTGGTGACTGATGTGACCCGACCTAGATCATCGTATTGATACTCTGCTGCATACATGAGTGGAGCTGTGAGTAACATGCTAATCATACTGAGTACTATCATCGTGCTAATCTTTCTCATTTTATTAAATTCCTCTCCCTTTTGAATATCATTGACTCATACAACTTAGTTAGCAAATGTTAGACGTTCACTATATTTGATGTTCGCCTCCTCTGTAATGACAATCTTTTTCACCTTTAGATCATTCTTTCCTTAAAAAGAATAGTCCTTACTATCTAATCAATATATGGGAAATCAGTCAACATAATTCTGGAAAATAACCGTAAATTTTCTGTAAAATATTTTTTTACGTCATTTTATATTTCATACGCTTACTTAGCTGTATAACTTCAAAGATCATATCAACACAAAAAGCCGTCTGTTTTTACCCAGACGGCTTGCTGATTTTATACCTCTAACATAGCTTTGGCTGCAATATCACTACGTTGATGCTTACCTTCAAATGTAATTTTTGCGGCTTGTTCATACGCTTTGGTGCGGGCTGAAGCGATATCTGCTCCTAAGCCAACTACACCCAGTACACGTCCACCGTTTGTCACGACTTCACCGTTCTGACCTTGCGCTGTACCTGCATGAAAAACAAGTGCTTGTTCATCGGTATGCTGTAGTCCGCTGATTGGCAATCCTTTAGCATAAGCCGCTGGATAACCGCCTGAAGCCAAAATCACACATACTGCGGCTTCCTCGCTCCACTTGATCTCAATATCTGCAAGTGTACCGTTAACCGTCGCTAGAAAAATCTCAAGTAAATCACTTTCTAGACGCGGTAATACCACTTGCGTCTCTGGATCACCAAAGCGCGCGTTAAATTCAATCGTTTTGGGCGTACCATCTGGTGAGATCATTAGCCCGGCAAATAATACTCCGCTAAATGAACGTCCTTCAGCAACCATCGCTTTAGCTGTGGGTACAATAATCGTCTCGATCGCTTGATCGATAATACTTTGCTTGATATGTGGTAATGGTGAATAGGTTCCCATTCCACCTGTATTTGGACCTAGATCATTATCGTATGCTGGCTTGTGATCTTGCGCAGCAGGCATGGGACGAACCGTTTCTCCATCGACAAAAGCCAAAATCGACATTTCTTGTCCGGCTAGAAATTCCTCGATAACCACTTTGCTACCGGCTTCGCCAAATACTTTATCTTGCATAATGGACTGTAACGCATCGATTGCTTCATCCATATCATGAGCGACAGTTACCCCTTTACCTGCGGCAAGTCCATCGGCTTTGATAACGATAGGTGTAGATTGTTGCTGGAGATAGGTGAGTGCAGACTCATAATCGTCGAACTTCGCATACGCAGCAGTTGGAATATTGTATTTATGAAGCAAGTCTTTCATAAATGTTTTGCTACCTTCGATAAGTGCTGCATTTTTGCGAGGCCCATAGACAGGAATTTGACGCTTTTCAAAAACATCGACAATTCCATCAGCTAACGGATCATCCGGGCCGATCACGACCAAACCTACTTTTTTCTCAGTGGCAAAATCAGCTAACTTTTCAAATTCATTCACTTGAATCGGAACACATTCTGCTAATTGTGCAATCCCTGCATTACCAGGTGCACAGTAGATTTTGTCTGCTTTTGAGCTTTTGGCAAGTGACCAGATGATTGCATGCTCACGTCCACCACCACCAACAACTAAAATATCCATAACGTCACGCTCCTTTGAATAGAGAAGGATTTTTCCAACTATGTTCAAGCATTATTTCACTTTTACAAAAGTCTCAAACTAGCATAATAATGCTCTACAGCGAGTACATTAAGTAAGTGCACCCAACTAACAAAGCAACAGACCGAACAAGAAATATTCGGTCTGTTTTGTTGCTTATTGCAAGTGGATTTATAGGAATACCAAGCATTGTTGATCACGATCTATCATCTACATTTCTGCACTCTTTCTAAATACTATTTTGAAGTGCTTAACTGTTAACGCATCTCACACTCTCTCAGTGAACCTATCTCCATTTTTGCAAAATCATATGATTATACTTAGTGTTTGAAATGACGTACGCCTGTGAATACCATAGCGATTCCGTATTCATTTGCCATTTTGATCGATTCTTCATCTTTGATTGATCCACCTGGTTGAATAATAGCTTTGATCCCTGCTTTGGCTGCTAATTCAACTGTATCGCCCATCGGGAAAAAGGCATCTGATGCCAAAATCGCTCCGTTTGCTTTGTCTCCTGCTTGTTCGATTGCAATTTTGGCTGCTCCGACACGATTCATCTGTCCTGCACCTACACCTACAGTCATATCATCGGCTGCTAGTACGATTGCATTGGATTTTACATGTTTGACAACTTTCCATCCGAATAACAATTGTTTTAATTCTTCGCCAGAAGGAGAGCGATCAGTCACGACTTTTAGATCGTCTGTTGTAATGGAATGCACATCGCTTTCTTGTACAACCATACCGCCTTCAATCGTAGTTACTACATGCTGTGCTGTACGTTCTTCCGATGAAGTCAGTTCACCCATTTTGAGCAAACGAATATTTTTCTTTTTCGTCAAAATTTCTAACGCTTCCGGTGTAAAGTCAGGTGCTAATACGATCTCTAAGAAAATTTCGCTTAAAGGTTGCGCTGTTGCTGCATCGATTGTACGATTTGCTGCTACAATTCCACCAAAAATAGAGGTTGGATCTGCATTGTATGCTTTGTTGTATGCTTCAGCGATCGTCTCGCCTACACCGACTCCGCAAGGGTTCATATGTTTGACAGCCACGACAGCAGGCTCTGTAAATTCTTTTACAATTTGCAAAGCCGCATTTGCATCGTTGATATTGTTATAAGATAGTTCTTTACCATGTAATTGTTCAGCCGTTGTTAATGTACCTGCTGGAGCCATTGGTTTACGATAAAATGCCGCTGCTTGATGCGGATTTTCACCATAACGAAGATCTTGAATTTTCTCATAAGTAACCGTATAACGCTCTGGCAAAGGATCTCCCAAAACTTCACATAAGTAATCAGAGATCAATGCATCATAAGCCGCTGTATGACGGAATACTTTAGCCGCTAGACGTTTACGTGTATCCAGTGTCGTATCACCTTCTGCACGTACTTCTTCTAATACTTTGGCATAATCGCTAGAATCAACGACTACACTAACAAATGCATGATTTTTAGCTGCACTGCGTAGCATTGTCGGCCCACCGATATCAATATTTTCGATCGCATCTTCATATGCAACGTCTGGCTTGGAGATCGTTTCCTGGAAAGGATATAAATTAACAACAACAAGGTCGATATATCCCAGTTCCAAATCTTTCATTTGTTGCTGATGTTCTGCGCTATCTCGAACCGCCAACAGACCACTATGTACTGCCGGATGTAACGTTTTTACACGACCATCTAGAATCTCTGGAAATCCAGTAACATCTGAAATTCCAATAACCGGTACACCTGCTTCAGCAAGTAGATTTTTAGTACCACCTGTCGAAATAATTTCTACACCCAATTGAGACAACTCGCGGCAAAAATCAACCACACCTGCTTTGTCGGACACGCTTACTAGCGCTCTTTTGATACTCATGATGGATTTATTCCTCCTTCAATTTTAAAAAGAATTTAAGCTTCCACAATCACCTGTCGTCCTTCAAGTGTTACTTTTCCTTTAGCAATCTGAGCTACAACCTGCGGATACAATTTCCGTTCGATATCATGGATCCGCTCTGCTAATGTCTCTGCTGTATCTTGTTGCTGTACTTCGATCGATTGTTGCGCAATAATCGGCCCTGTATCCATACCATTATCGACAAAATGTACCGTAATTCCAGTTACTTTCACACCATAAGATAACGCCTGACCTAACGCATCTTTTCCTGGAAAAGCAGGCAATAACGATGGATGTACATTAATCATCCGACCCATATATGGATCTACAATGGTTGGCGTAAGTAGGCGCATATAGCCTGCTAACACAATCAGATCAATCTCGCGGCGTTGCAATTCAGCTACGATTTCCAGTTCATATTGTTCACGACTGCTATATTCTTTGGGAAGAAATACATACGTATCTACACCTGCCTGAATTGCACGCTGAACTACAGGAGCCTGCGGCTTATCAGATACTAACAATTCGATCGTAGTCGCATCTGGTTCACCAAAATATCCATCTTGCCATGCATCGATCATTGCTTGAAAATTAGTGCCCTCGCCCGAAGCGAACACAGCAATTCGAAAAGGCTTCATTACACATCGACTCCGGTAAATGTTACCACTTTATTTCCTTCTTGCACTGTACCTATTTGATACGCCGTTTCGCCTTGTTCTGCTAGTAATGTCAACGCTTGTTCTGCTTGATCCGCAGGAACTACAATGACCATACCGATTCCCATGTTGAACGTAGTGAACATATCTTTATGGCTGATACCGCCTTTAGCTTGCATCAATTGGAAAATCGGCAAAATCGGCCAGTTTCCGTACTCGATATCTACATTTACATGTTCAGGCAACATCCGCGGAATATTTTCGATAAATCCGCCGCCTGTAATATGTGCCATTCCTTTGACTTTAACGGCTTCTTGTAGCGCGAGTGTAGACTTAACATAAATTTTAGTAGGCTCTAGCAATACATCACCTAGCACGGCATTACCCAGTTCTGTTACGGTGTCTTTGAGATCATATCCAGCATCTTCAAGCAATAATTTACGTACCAGTGAGAATCCATTACTGTGAATACCACTTGAAGCTAGTCCTAGCACTACATCACCTGCTGCAATTTCACTGCCTGTGATCACTTTAGCTTTATCTACGATACCTACTGTAAATCCAGCAATATCATATTCGCCTTCTGAATACATCCCAGGCATTTCAGCTGTCTCGCCACCGATCAACGCGCATCCTGCTTGACGACAACCATCTGCAATACCAGATACGATCGCTTCAATCTTTTCAGGAATGACACGATCACATGCTAGATAATCAAGGAAAAATAACGGTTCTGCGCCTTGTACTACAATATCGTTCACACACATCGCAACAGCATCAATACCGATTGTATCGTGCTTATCCATTGCAAATGCTAGCTTCAGCTTCGTACCGACACCATCTGTACCGGATACGAGTACAGGCTCATCGTATTTATCTTTGTTCAGGCCAAACAATGCACCGAAACCACCAAGCTCTGTCATCACTTCCGGGCGAAACGTTGTTTTAACGTGCTTTTTCATACGTTCTACTGCTTCATTCCCTGCCGCGATATCGACCCCGGCACTTTTATAGGCTTCTGACACTGTAAATCGCACCTTTCGTTTGGGCTTAGGAAATGGGGTGTGGTAGAAAGAGGTTGGGAGCTACAGCGCTGCGAGGAAAAGGTTGTTCTGTCGTCGCTGTTAAGATTGGATATCTTGATGGACTGCTGGGCAGTCGATATCCAACCTTAAAGGCGAGCGCTTCGCTCTTTCGAACAATCCTTTTCCTCTCCGCTTGAGCATGGTTCAACTTTTCTAAAGCACACCCTAATTCTCTAAGGTTGTTTTGGTAGTCTAGTTGGGTGAGGCTCTACTTCGTAATCGCTGGTTGTATTGGATATTAGTTCGTATTGATTCTGTGGGGCTTGCTCTTTGCTCTTTGCTCTTTGCTCTTTGCTCTTTGCTGACTAATTTTATCTTTTTATATAGATAAAGTTATATTTTTTAAAAATAGCTACCTATAGTAGGAACTTATATTCATTTTTTTTAGAGAATATCTCGCTATTCAAAATAGATTTCACGATACCCAATAAAAATAAAACGAATACTCAAAGTAAACAAATACTTTTCATGCAATTCAAAAGCATAGTTTCCTTAAAGGTTCTACTTCATCATCCCCAAATAATACTGAATATAATTCCATCCAAAATGCCTAGAACTCCATAACACTATACCTATCATACAAATAGATATCTTCCTCAAATCCATCATTCTACACATTCAAGAAGTTCCAAAAATCCCTACTGTGAGGACGACAGGACAATACAGTGCTCTACCATCTTTCTACACTCCCACTAAAAGAGAGAATGAAAGCCCACTGCTGTAGATCATTCTGATCTACCCTGCCACCCCCACTAGATCGAACTTTACATCACTCTGGAATGGTGGCTTTTGAGCGGCGGAGTGACGGGACAGGAATGAATCTGTGAGAAGCGTAGCGTTCGCCTTTGTAGATGGATTTTAACCGCACAGCGGTTGTTCAAAAAATCCATCTACAACAAGCGATCGGGAAGATCATTCCTGTCCCATAGCGGTTCCCCACTCAAACGCCCGCCACCTTTCCAAGATACAAAGCCTTCGACTAACACCCACATCCGAATTGCTCTTCGCCGCCGAAGTCGGTTTGTGTTGGATAGTCGTTGTCAAAGCATGCCATACACATGCCACCTTTGTAGTCTGTGCTGTTGTCGCCACCGACAGCTTTGATTAATCCTTCAAAGCTCAAAAAGGTGAGTGAATCAGCATTTAGTTCTTTGCGCATTTCTTCAATCGACATGGTTGATGCGATCAATTCGCGTCGATCCGGTGTATCAATACCATAGAAGCATGGATTTTTAAAAGGAGGCGATGTAATCCGTACATGCACTTCGGTCGCTCCTGCATCACGTAACATATTCACGATTCGGCGTGATGTTGTTCCACGTACAATCGAATCATCGATCATGACGACACGTTTACCTTCCACCACGCGGCGTACCGCACTGAGTTTCATTTTCACACCTTGCTCACGTAGTTCCTGACTCGGTTGGATAAATGTACGCCCGGTGTATTTATTTTTGATCATCCCAAGTTCATACGGGATACCCGTTTGTTCAGCAAATCCGATCGCTGCTGAAATACTAGAATCCGGTACACCTGTCACTAGATCAGCATCGATAAATGATTCCTGAGCCATCACCGAACCCATCCGTTTACGAGCCGCATGTAGATTGGCACCATTCATATCACTATCTGGTCTTGCAAAATAAATATATTCCATCGAACAAAGCGCTTTACGTTGCGGTTCGATATAACGATCTTCGATCAAACCATGTTGATCCAAAATCAGTAATTCTCCTGGTTGAACATCTCGTACTAACTCTGCTCCGATCGTTTCAAGAGCACAGGTCTCTGAAGCAAAAATATACGCTTCACCCAGACGACCCATCGTGATCGGACGCAATCCGTTAGGATCAGAAGCTACTATTAATTGCTCATTGGTCATAATCATAAAAGCAAAACCGCCTACAATTTGTCGGAACGCATCTTTTGCTGCTTCGACTAGAGGCTTATTTGAACGTGCGATTAAGTGAGCAACCACTTCTGTATCACTGGTCGTTTGGAAAATAGAACCCGCCTCTTCCAATTCACGCCGAATCTGCGGTGCATTGACGATATTACCGTTGGTTGCCAGTGCTAATTCACCTGCACGATAACGGAATACCAATGGTTGTGCATTGGTCAGACGACTATCTCCACTGGTGGAATAACGAACATGACCAATCGAAATATCACCTGTTAATGAACCTAATGTATCTTTATCAAAGACTTCTTTGACCAAACCCATACCTCGATGGTAATGAAACTGGTTGCGATCACTCACACACAAGCCTGCGCTTTCTTCACCACGATGTTGAAGCGCATGTAATCCATAATAAGAAAGGGAAGCGGCTTCGGAATGTCCGTAGACTCCGAAAACGCCGCATTCTTCTTTTAACGTATCAAAAATATCATTTGGACCGGTGCCTTGATTATAGTAATCACCTGTCCATAACGTCTGTTTGTTTAATTCATCAGACATGGAATCGCATCCTCCCAGACTTGACGCAGATTGTTCACCTGCTCTGCCAAGACTTGTTTGCCGTCCACTTGGATTTGAAGTTCTGTTCCTTGCACTTGACCGATACGACGTACAGGCACACCTTGAGATTGAATATGACTTTCCAACGCATCTGCTTGCGCAGGAGTCGCTGATAACAAAATACGAGATTGGCTTTCGCTGAATAACAATAGATCATGACGCAAGTTGTCGCTGCTCAGTGCCACGCTTGCACCTAATTTACCACTAATACAAGATTCTGCTAAAGCTACAGACAATCCACCTTCAGATAGATCATGTGCAGATTGTACAAGTCCACTTTGAATCGCGCTCAGTACGCTACCTAGCAATTTCTTTTCGATCTCCAAATCTAATGCTGGTGGGCGACCTTCTGTCACATTGTGCACGACTTTCTGGAATTCACTACCACCTAGTTCTGCAAATGTATCTCCTAATACGAAAATAATATCGCCTTCGTTTTTGAAGCCTTGCGTTGTAATATGATCTGTATCGTGTACCAATCCAACCATACCCACAACCGGTGTAGGATAGATCGCTCCACGTGTATTTTCATTATAAAGACTAACATTACCGCCGATTACTGGAGTATCCAGTACACGACAAGCTTCTGCCATACCATCTACTGATTTTTCCATTTGCCAGAAAATATCTGGTTTTTCCGGGCTACCAAAATTTAAGTTATCTGTGATCGCAAGCGGTTCTGCACCCGAGCAGACAATATTACGAGCGGCTTCGCTGACAGCAATTTTGCCCCCTACTTCTGGATCAAGATATACATAACGTCCATTACAATCTGTAGTCATAGCCAGTGCTTTGCGTGTACCACGAATCGTAATGACTGCTGCATCTGAACCCGGACGAACCGCTGTGCTCGTACGAACCATATAATCATATTGATCATAGACCCATGCTTTGCTCGCTACTGTTGGTGAAGCAAGAATTGATTTTAACGCACCGTTTAGATCTGTGACTTCGTCATAACGATTGGTATCCACATTTGCTTGTTGCTCATAATAAGCAGGTACTGAAGAAGGCTTATCATAGATCGGGCACTCATCTACAAGTGCGTGTACAGGCATATCGCCAACCACTTCGCCATGATGTAATAATTTCAAGCGTCCATCATCTGTCACTTTACCAACTTTGGCACAAATTACGCCCCAACGTTCAAAGATTTCCATCGCTTGCGCTTCGTCTTTTGGCTCTACTACGAACAACATCCGTTCTTGAGATTCCGAAAGCATCATTTCATAAGCTGTCATGCCATCTTCACGTTGAGGGACTTGATCGAGATACAATTCGAGACCGTTACCTGCTTTACTTGCCATCTCTGCACTAGAACACGTTAAGCCAGCCGCACCCATATCTTGAATCCCCAGAACAATACCGGAATCAATCAATTCCAAGCAAGATTCCATAACAAGCTTCTCCATAAATGGATCGCCAACTTGTACTGCGGTACGACGTGCTTCTGATTCTTCTGTTAATTCTTCTGATGCAAATGTAGCGCCATGAATCCCATCGCGTCCTGTAGGAGGCCCTACATAAAATACCGGATTACCTACCCCTTTAGCGACACCACGTTGGATTTTGTCATGATCGATCAATCCGACACACATTGCATTAACCAGTGGATTTCCGTCATAACTTTCATCAAACATCACTTCGCCGCCAACTGTTGGAATCCCGATACAGTTACCGTAACCTGCAATCCCGGATACCACATGCTCGAACAAATATTTCACACGTTCACTTTCGAGCTTACCGAAGCGTAAAGAGTTCAATACTGCTACAGGTCGTGCTCCCATAGAGAAAATATCACGGATAATCCCACCTACACCTGTTGCTGCTCCTTGAAAAGGTTCTACCGCAGATGGATGATTATGACTTTCAATTTTGAAAACAACCGCTTGATTATCACCAATATCTACAATCCCTGCACCTTCACCTGGTCCCATCAATACACGAGGGCCAGAAGTTGGGAAGCGACGAAGTAACGGTTTGGAGTTTTTGTATGCGCAGTGTTCCGACCACATTACACTAAATACGCCGATTTCTGTGTAGTTCGGTTTCCGTCCGAGAAAACCGCAGATCAACTCATACTCGCTGTCCGATACACCCATTTGTTTGTATATTTGCTGGTCTGCGACTTGCTCCGCCGTCGGTTCCTTAACGGATGTTTGCTGCGTCATGTTGATCCCTCCAAGCTTTCAAAATAGATGTAAACATTTTTTTACCATCTGCTGATCCTAACAATTCATCCACTGCACGTTCAGGGTGAGGCATCATACCTACAACATTTCCACGTTCATTACAAATCCCTGCAATATCATGTAGTGATCCATTCGGATTATGTCCGTACTGGAACACGATCTGATTGTTCGCTTTCAGTTGTTCCAATGTTGCATCATCACAATAGTAGTTACCTTCGCCATGAGCAATCGGAATCGTTATTTCTTCACCATCTGCATAATCACGAGTAAATGGAGTCTGATTGTTAACTACAGTAAGCAATGTATCATGACAACGGAATTTCATTGATTCGTTACGAAGTAAAGCACCCGGTAAAAGGCGAGCTTCAGTGAGAATCTGGAATCCATTACAAATGCCGAGCACATATTTGCCTTGCTCTGCTGCTTTGGCTACTTCTGTCATTACCGGAGCAAATTGAGAAATCGCTCCACATCTCAAGTAATCTCCATAGGAAAAGCCACCTGGAACTAAAATACAATCATACGCTGACAGATCTGTCGCTGTGTGCCATACATACTCTACCGATTCCCCTAACGTATCTTCAACTGCTTTAAAACAGTCAATATCACAGTTAGAGCCCGGAAATACCAAGACTGCAAATTTCATGGATTTAACCCTCCAGTTCGAAACGGTAATTTTCAACAACCGTATTAGCTAGCAACTTCTCGCACATCACTTTGAGGCGTTCTTCTGCTTCTTCACGATTATCTGTATCCAATTCAATCTCCATGTACTTCCCGATGCGAAGACTCTCGACTTCATTGAATCCTAACGAATGAAGTGCACCTTGAACAGCAACACCTTGTGGGTCAAGTACGCTTTGCTTAATGGTCACGTAGACAGTAGCTTTAATCATGTTATTTTTGTTCCTCCTTAGATTAGGTGATGCTGAGTTGATATTGCTGGGTGTATCAGGGTGGTGATTGCTTTACTTTGAAAATAAAGATTTAGTGATTCTTTAGATACCTCGCTATGGTCACGGATTATTCTGGTCGTCGCTGGTAAGATCGGATATCTTGAATGACCGCTGGACGGTCGATATCCGAGTCTTAAAGGCTCCTTTCAGAATCATTCCGTTCCCTTCGCTTGGATCGAAGAATCACTTTATTTGTACTTATTTATAAATGCTTAGTTTAGAGCAAAGAGCTACAATTCTGCTTGATAGATCAGATCGCAATCTCAATCAGAAGGGGGAGGTGAGCAGACAATGTTACTTGGTAGACCGCTACGATGATTGAGTAAAATTATAGAGGTTTTCGAGTTTCTTAGTATTAACTATCACTCGACAACACTCATCACCAATTAATCTTACTCCACCACTTTCATATAAAAAGTCCGCAAAGTGAACACCATAACATCCTTATCTTTTCTGCCCCACTCCTAACGAGCGCCAATTGATCTCGATCCGGGCGGAGCGGAGGGAAAGAAATCATCCGTAAGAAGCGTAGCGTTCGCCTTTAAGAATGAATATCGACTGCCAAGCAGTCATTCCAGATATTCATTCTTAACAGCGATCGGCAGGATGATTTCTTTCCCGCAGCGGTCCCCTCAGGATCCAACCAATTGCCCCCCCGTTAACTTCTGATATATGGATAGGTAGCGGTCGGATGTGGCTTGAACGACTGCGTCTGGTAAAGGATCAGGTTGGCTATTTTTGTCCCAATCTGTGCCTGCCAGATAAGACCGTACTGGCTCTTTATCCATGCTGTCGATTTCAATATCCAGTGCATAGTTGTTTTTTGCCCAAAATCTTGATGAATCCGGGGTGAAAATCTCATCAATAAGCACCACTTTGCCATCGATTAGACCGAATTCGAATTTGCAATCGGCTAAAATAATATCATGTTGATCGCAATAGTGACGGGCATATTCGTACAGTTGAATACTTTTCGCTTTCAACTCTTCCGCAAGCTCTGCACCGATACGATTTTTCATTTCGTCAAAAGAAATATCTTCATCATGACCGATATCATTTTTAGCGGCTGGAGTGAACAATGGATTTGGGAACACACCATTTTTACGCAAGCCTTCTGGCAGATCGATACCATTCACCTGACCGGTTTCTTGATATTGTCTCCATCCACCGCCTGTAATATAACCACGTACTACACATTCCATATCGATACGCTGTGCTTTGCGTGTCACCATAATACGGTTACGCAATGCATCTTTATCACGTACGATGTCCCCTAATTGATCAACATCGATATGTACAACATGGTTATCAATCAGGTGAGTCGTTTGCCCGAACCAGAAAGCACTCAAGCGATTCAACACTTCCCCTTTGTGCGGTACAGGTGGATCAAGTACATAATCGAATGCAGAAATGCGATCGGTAACAACGATCAAGTAATGCTCGCCCAGATCATACAACTCACGCACTTTACCTTTATAGATCAGCGGTGCATTGACCAAATCAACAGCTGTTGTGATTGCTTGCGATATCATGTGTTGTGTCCCCTCTTTCCTATTCCAGACCGAGTTTTTTGAAAATCGTATCAACGTGCTTCAAATGCCACGATGGATTAAATGCTTCTTCGATTTCTTCAGCATTCAATAGTTCTGTAATTGCAGGAGTCTCCAAAATAATATCTTTAAATGAACGTTGTTCTTCCCATGCTTGCATCGCACGAGGTTGAACCGTATCATACGCTTGCTCACGACTGATCCCTTTATCGATCAATTTAGTCATCACACGACCGGAGAAAGGAACTCCATACGTACGTTGAATATTGCGTTGCATATTTTCAGGGAACACCGTCAAGTTTTTGATAATGTTACCAAAGCGATTGAGCATGTAGTTCAGCAACATCGTTGCATCTGGCAAAATAATACGTTCTACCGATGAATGTGAAATATCGCGTTCATGCCATAATGTCACATTTTCGTATGCCGATACCATATGACCACGAATCACACGGGAAAGACCGGAGATATTTTCAGAGCTGATCGGATTGCGTTTGTGAGGCATAGCAGATGAACCTTTTTGACCTTTAGCAAAAGCTTCTTCTACTTCACGTACTTCACTCTTTTGCAGTGCACGTACTTCGGTTGCAAATTTATCAAGTGATGTCGCTACCAATGCGAGTGTTGCCATATATTCAGCATGACGATCACGTTGCAATGTTTGAGTAGAGATTGGAGCCGCTTTGGTGCCTAGCTTGTTACATACGAACTCTTCTACAAATGGATCAATATTCGCATACGTTCCTACAGCTCCAGAGATTTTACCGTATTGTACATTGTCTGCCGCATGACGGAAGCGCTCCAAGTTACGTTTCATTTCTTCATGCCATAGTGCCATTTTCAGTCCAAATGTTGTCGGTTCAGCATGAACACCATGCGTCCGTCCCATCATCGGTGTATCTTTATAAGCGATCGCTTTTTCTTTCAAAATTTCGATAAAATTGATAATATCTCGTTCTAAGATTTCATTAGCCTGGCGCAATAGATAACCAAGTGCTGTATCTACCACGTCTGTCGATGTTAAGCCGTAATGTACCCATTTACGTTCTTCGCCCAAGCTTTCAGATACCGCGCGGGTAAATGCAATTACATCATGACGCGTTTCTTTTTCAATTTCATAAATGCGATCCATATCAAAAGAAGCACCTGCACGTAATTTTTCTACATCTTCTTTTGGAATGACTCCTAATTCAGACCATGCTTCACAAGCGCAAATTTCCACTTCTAACCATGCTTTAAATTTGTTCTCTTCACTCCAGATATTTCTCATTTCAGGTCTGCTATAACGTTCGATCATAAGTTTATTCGTGCCTCCATATATTCGTTTGGTCTATCCATGCCAGAGCATCTTCTATATTATGACACAGCACATTGATATGTCCCATCTTGCGCTTGTGTTTGGCTTCTTCTTTCCCATATAAATGGTACTTAGGGTTCACATGTAATGAATTCGCTGATAGATCAACCTGCATCATTTTTTCAGTAATCGCCGGGATATGTTCTCCCAGAATATTGACCATAACGACAGGTGAGCGTAATGTCGTACTTCCCAAAGGCAATCCACAGATTGCTCTTACATGCTGTTCGAACTGCGAAGTATCACACGCTTCAATCGTATAATGACCGGAATTATGCGGACGAGGTGCTAATTCATTCACATATAACTGCCCATCTCCTGTACAAAACAGTTCAACCGCTAATAATCCTACTGCATTCATCGACTCTGCAATATCTGCCGCCATCTGTTCTGCTCTGCGCTGTACTGCTTCCGATACACGAGCAGGAACAATTGAGAGATGAAGAATATTATCAATATGAATATTTTCAGCTACCGGAAAAGTTTTAATTTCTCCATTCGAGCTACGAGCAGCGATCACAGACAATTCACATTGAAAATGAATAAATTGCTCTACCACTAACTCTGTGCCTGCGACGCTTAATTCGTCGTATGCTTGCTGAGCTTGCTCTTCACTGCGAATCACAAACTGTCCTTTGCCATCATAACCACCTGTAGCTGTTTTGAGTACACAAGGCGTTCCGAACTGTTGAACAGCTTGTAACGTTTCGGCTGCGCTTCGCACTTCCATATATGGAGCAACGGTTGCGCCTGCCGCTTCAATCGCACGCTTTTCACGCAAGCGGTGTTGAGTCGTGTATAGCAATTGACTACCTTGCGGTACATACGATTTCTGCTCTAATAATGCGGCTACATCGGCATCTACATTTTCAAATTCATACGTAATCACATCGGCTTGACTGGCTAACATTTCAGCAGCTTGTGGATCATCATAGCGCCCTACAATCTGCTGACTCACCTGACCACAAGGTGCATTCGTCGCTGGATCCAGTGTGATAAATTGATAACCAAGCGGTGCGCCTTGCAATACCATCATGCGCCCTAATTGTCCGCCACCTAGAATACCGATCGTAGAACCAGGTGGAATCACTTTAGAAGATCGAATCTCACTCATAGCGTATCACTCGAAGCGATCACTTCTAGACGAATCCGTTCCCGTCTAGCTTCTGCACGCTTCATCACTTCAGGGTCAAAAGCACCGATCATCTGTGCCGCTAACAATCCTGCATTTGTTGCACCTGCTTTGCCAATCGCTACAGTCGCTACAGGAATTCCACCAGGCATCTGAACGATCGATAGTAATGAATCCAGACCTTTCAGTGCAGCAGACTGTACAGGTACACCAATCACAGGTAGTAATGTTTTGGCTGCGATCATACCCGGTAAGTGTGCCGCTCCGCCTGCACCTGCAATAATCACTTTAATACCTCGTTCTTGTGCTTGTTCTGCAAATTCAAACATCAAATCCGGTGTACGATGAGCAGATACCACTTTTTTCTCATAGGCAATTTCTAATTCATCTAGCATCTGACAAGCATGTTGCATCGTTTCCCAATCTGATTTACTGCCCATTACAACAGCAACCTGTACCGACATGTGATAACCTACTTTCCAGAATAAAATTAATTTATCGTGTTCTATAAGTAATCTATCATTGTAGTTAGCATAACATTCACTTGTTCTCACAGTGTTAGAACCGCTTAACACGAAAAAAATCCGCAGATCCTGTTAGAAAGATGTTCATTTCCAGGTTCTTCGGACTTCAGGAGCTTACAGAAAGACAAAGTATGGTCATCAGCCTACACAGACGTATCACTTTAAAACAAGGGTATAGTCTGCTGTAATGACTGCAATCACATCGATCCATCTGTTTACTCTCGTAGTCCGAACATTTACGGTATTCGGGTAGAAACGTCCGGGCCATATTCCCGATTTTATACGAGTCATTATTTCATACGTTTAATAAGCTTCATGTGTTAGTGTACCAATCTACAACACATCATGTCAACTTAAAGACGAACGTTTTATGTCTCTAATATTCTATTGTTCGTATTTAAAGGCTCTCATCTTTGATTTTTTCTGTGTTATTCTATATCAAAATAAAAAAGACGCATAGAACCATTGTCACTCGGACATTGATTATATACGTCTTGATCATAGTAACTTATTCATCTTTACCTGTAGTTCGTATTGATTGTATTGCGTTTACTTCACAATCAATACTGGGATTTTAGCATGTTGAACAACATTATGACTTACACTACCCAGTACAAATTCGCGAATACTGCCTAGTCCACGACTACCGATAATAATAACATCACAGTGATTAGCTTCAGCATATTCTAAGATATTTTGTGCTGCTGCACCCTGAATCATTTCAACACTGATCGTATTACTAATTTCAGCTGCTTCTAGACGACGTTTAGCTTCTTTCGCTGTTTGGGTAGCTAATTCATACAATTCTTCGTTAGATGTAGTCGGTACAGGTACAATCCCTTCGCCTACAAAATAACGCGGAAAATCAAATACATGAATAGCATGAATTTCAGCATGTGGAGCTGCTTTGGCTAATTCCACTGCACGATCTAACGCTTTGTTTGATGCTTTGGAACCATCGTATGCTAATAAAATTTTGGAAAATAACATATTATCCATCTCCTCTATGCCAGTGGGTATCCATTGGTGGTGTGATTATGCTGCGTCTGGATTTCTGAGATCAGGATTCTGTAGGATATCTGTTGTTATGTAAGCTGGTCAACAGAATGAAGATATCATCCATCCGTAACACTTATCTAGATAATCATAAGTGTTATACATTCAGTATACTCCTTTATTACCCGTTATGCTCATTTCATGAAACGAAACAAAGACCTGACGAATCTTCATCAGGTCTTTGACTTATTACGTTATTTAGCGTATCCATGTTATCCATACATAGCCGTATACCACGATATTCAGAACCAATAACAGCGGAACGCCTATTACAAATGAACGATGTTTGGTTTTGTGTCGCTTGGTCATCATAGCAATCCAAATACCTAATGCACCACCGATAGCCGCCCAGATAAACAACGTTCTCTCTGGTATACGTTCACGACTGCGATGACGTTGTGCACGTTTTTTGTCTGTTGCCATTACGATATAAGCAACAATATTGACAATCAGCAGCCAGACTCCTAATATCTGTTCCATTTCTGCCTGCCTCCATTAATTCAATCTCTACAGTGTAAGTGTACTATTCCACCGCTTTGAATACAAACAAAGCACTATAGAAATCTTCTTGCGCATACGGAGCAATAATACCATGATACATCAATTCATCACCTGCATAAGTGTTAGGATCTGTAACACCGTTGACAGACATCGAATAACGACGATGTGGATCAAGCCCTTTTAATTTCAGACGACGAAGTGGTCCATTAGGCACACTTAACACTTGGAAATAACCTGCAAATGCTTCTTGCTGATCTTCCGAGACGAACATCCATGACGTAATATTACTTTCAAAAGGACTGAGCAAACGATAAAATTCACCAAATTGAATCAGTTCGCGCAACTCTTTATACTGAGCTACTTGTTCTTTAACTTCTTGCTTTTCTGTATCTTTAAGCTTGGTCAAATCTAGCTCATAACCGAAATTACCAGACATCGCTACATGACCACGAGTCGTAAACGAAGTCATTCGTCCGACTTGGTGATTCGGTACATCAGATACATGCGCGCCCATCGCACTTGCTGGATAGACCATACTGGTACCGTATTGAATTTTCAGACGCTCAACTGCATCTGTATCATCACTTGTCCATGTTTGTGGCATATAATATAGCATTCCCGGGTCAAATCGACCTCCACCACCAGAGCAACTTTCAAATAAAATATGTGGGAATGTAGAAGTGATTTTTTCTAAAACACTATATAGTCCAAGCATATACCGATGTGCTGTTTCCCTTTGACGATCCGCTGGCAATAGAGCAGAACCAATCTCAGACATATTACGGTTCATATCCCATTTTACATACGTAATCGGTGCAGAAGATAGCACAGCGCTAACCGACTCTACAATATAATCACATACATCTTGACGGGACAAATCCAGAATCAATTGCTCACGTCCCATAGTACGACTGCGATCCGGTACGTGCAGACACCAGTCAGGATGAGCGCGATATAGATCGCTATCTGGAGATACCATTTCCGGTTCAAACCACAATCCAAATTGCATACCCGTAGCTGTAATTTCTTTTGCCAGTTTGCCCAGACCTTCTGGTAATTTGCGACGATCTTCTACCCAATCCCCAAGTGACGTACGATCATCATCACGATGACCGAACCAACCATCATCCAGTACAAACAGCTCAATTCCTAGCTCTTTTCCTGCTGCTGCAATAGATTTGATCTTCGGTGCATCAAAGTTAAAATAAGTCGCTTCCCAGTTATTAATCAAAATAGGACGCACTTGATCACGATGTTCTCCACGACTTAGACGTGTACGATACAATTTGTGATAGGTACGAGACATGCCTCCCAATCCTTCAGAAGAATGAACCAGTACCGCCTCCGGTGTCTGGAACGTATCACCTGCTTCTAATTTCCATTCAAAATCAAACGGAGACAATCCAATCTGCATACGAGTGGTATGGAATTGATCGACTTCGACTTGAGCGACAAAGTTACCGCTATAGACAAGACTCATACCATAGACTTGCCCTTGATCTTCATTCGCATCTTTACCAAGCAAAGCGATAAATGGATTTTGCTGATGACTACTGGAACCACGTTTACTTTCGATCCGTTGCAAGCCTGGAGCAAGTGTACGGTAATGAACATGGCGTTCACGAGTCCATGCACCAGACAATTGCATCATCCGATATTCATCATCTGCCAAATCTACGCTACTGCTTAGTGCACGCTGAATATGAAGTGTTGTGGTTCCATCATTACGGAATTTCGCAGAACGTGTAATCGCATTCAATTCGTTGAATACGGTATAGCTGACTACAGCTTCAAGCCCGGTCAATTTATCACGCAATACAATTTCCAATGTATCTGCTTCCTGCTCCTGCTCTACATATGTAGCTGGTAATCCTTGAAGTTTCGGTTTGCCTGCTGTAATAGTATGACTTACATAATGTAGATCGTTGACTGTTGTGCCATTACTATGTTTAGCTTCAAAAGCAGGTTCGCCATAATCGCCACGACCATAACCTGGATATTCTTGTGGTAAGGTATCAAAAGAAAAAGTACGATCATCTTCATGATAATTCGGGCTAAATGAAGCACGTTCTATCTGTTGTAACAGACTACCAATAGATGTTCCTTGTAGACGAGGTCCCCAATATAAATGAACCAAATGAGTCGATTTCATTAATTGAATCACATAACTCGTTGAACGAGATTGTAAATGAAAAGTCGATTGAGTAGTATCGAAAAATATAGACATGGAATAATCCCTTTCTGATGGATCGGCTCAATACCGAATATCCAGTTATTCTATCGCATTTGTTTTTAGTGTAACGGTAAAATGATCAAAAGCACATAGCATAATTCCATTATTTGATGGCACTATCCTATAATATAGAGATCGCTCTTCAAACTATACTATAATAGAAAGAAAATCAACTGTTTGCTCCCTACTATCTAACCGCAATCTAACATATGCTATGAATATAAAAAATCATTTTTTTATAGAAGCTGAGTCTCGCTTATATGATCAGGCGTTTAAGGAGGATGAATTATGGCTCTCAATGTACTCGACGAACTACAATTACGATACCAACAATTATCTGCCAAAGAAAAAGAAATTGCAGATTATATTATGCGTCATAAAAATTCTATTCATAATATCAATATTCGTGATCTCTCCGAGCGCACACAAGCTTCAATGTCTACAATCACACGTTTTTGTCGCAAAGCAGGATTTAGTAATTTTATAGATTTTAAGCTAAGCTTGAATCGAGAAATTGATATTCCACGAGATGAGCTTAACTTTTTTGCACAGACAAGACATTTATACAATGAAATTATTATGGCAACTGCCGATATGATCAAGCCTCAGATGATTGAAGAAGTCGTTCAGCAGATTCAGCAAGCCAGACGTGTCTATGTATACGGATTAGGAAGCTCTGGCTTATCCGCGCTAGAGTTCAAGTATCGTCTAATGCGAATGAATATTTTAATCGATGCTGTTACTGATTCGCATATGATGATGATGAATGCGTCTTTGATGGATGAGCAAGATTTGGTGATTGGATTATCCAATTCTGGTCATACCACTGAAGTAAATAGTGCTCTACGCATTGCCAAAACAAATCAAGCTCAGATTGTCGGAATTACTAATTTCGATCATACGCCTTTTACAGAAACAACTGATCTATGTCTATTTACACCCGGCTTACAGCGTATGGGCGATATCCCGTTTATCAATAGTCAATTAGCGATTATCTATGTGCTTGATATGATCTCGATGTTATTGCTCCAAAATGAAGAACGATTATCTGCACGTCAGCGTACACTTCATGCTCTGTACAAACAAGATCATTCATAATGCCAATTCCAGACAAAGAAAAGAACCGATAATTATTTTCGGTTCTTTTTTTGATATTACTATGATTGATGTTGATAAGATAGAATGTGCAGCACAAATCTATTCTGTTGCAATCGATGCAGGACGAACTTGTTTCATTTTGTCCATAAAACGTGCTGTAATCTGTTGCGGACGTGTGATCGCTCCGCCTACTACCACGCTGTATACACCGAGTTCCAGACAACGTGCCGCCATCTCTGGTGTCATAATATTTCCTTCAGCTACAATAGGAGTCTTGATCTGACGAACCATTTCTTTTAGAATCTCAAAATCATTTTCATACACTTTCTGATGAGCTGTATATTCTGTATACCCTACTAATGTAGCCGATACCAGATCAAATCCTAATTGTTCAGCCATAACGCCTTCTTCTACAGTCGATACATCTGCCATCAATAACAGTTCAGGATATAGCAGACGAATTTGTTTGACCAGATCACCTAATGTGACACCATCCGGACGAGGACGTGAAGTCGCATCTAACGCTATAATTTCACAACCAGACTCTGCTAATTCATGAATTTCGGTTATCGTCGGCGTAATAAATACAGGATGGTCTCCATAATTACGTTTAACGATTCCAATCACAGGCAATGATACTTGTTGTTTGATTTCTTTAATATCTTGCGCAGTATTCGCTCGAATTCCTACAGCTCCACCTTCTTGAGCGGCAACTGCCATTTTTCCCATAATAAAAGAACTATGCAAAGGTTCGTGTTCTAATGCCTGACACGATACGATTAACCCTTGCTGTAATCCCAATGAATCCAAATCCATATTGTATTCACTCCATTTCCATATATTCCTCGATCTCATTTTTAATAACACTCACTTGCGGACCATAGATCACTTGTACACCGTTACCATTAATCAGCACACCTTTGGCACCTGAATGTTTCAAGCGATCCTGTGATACTTGATCTGGTTGATAGACTGATATCCGTAGACGGGTTGCACAACAATCCAGATCTTTAATATTTTCTTTGCCACCTAATGCACGGAGTATCACAGCCGGACGAGAAGTATCAACTTCACTACGATCTGTGGCTACAGCATCGGTTATCGGTGTGGTTGACCCTGTTCCACCTGTTGTATTTTCGTTCGTATCTGCTACAGTCTCATCTTCACGCCCCGGTGTTTTGAGATTGAATTTGACGATTAAGAAGCGGAATGTGAAATAGTATAGAGCGAACCACACCACCCCGATTATCGGTACATAGATCCAGTTGGTTTTGGCATTTCCCTGTAAAATACCGAATAAAATAAAGTCAATTAAGCCACCGGAAAATGTCTGACCAATCGTAATCTGAAATATATGTGCCAGCATAAAAGCAAATCCATCAAACACAGCATGAATAACATACAAGAATGGAGCTACAAACAAAAAGGCAAATTCTAAAGGTTCCGTAATTCCTGTCAAAAAAGACGTCAACGCCGCGGATAACATTAATCCACCGACAACCTTTTTGCGTTCTGGACGTGCAGTATGATAGATCGCTAATGCAGCTCCCAACAATCCGAACATCATTGTAATAAAGCGTCCTGACATAAAGCGCGATGTACCTGAGAAATATTTTTCAGTCGAAGGGTCACCTAATTGAGCAAAGAAAATGTTTTGGGTTCCTTCCACTATCTTACCAGATACTTCCATTGTACCACCAAGTCCGGTTTGCCAGAAAGGAAGGTAAAAAATATGATGCAATCCAAGCGGCCCTAACATCCGTAGAAAGAATCCATAAAATAATGTGCCTACATATCCGGTCGCATCTACGATTCCACCTAACTTGGTAATCCCTAATTGAATTGTTGGCCACACTAGAAATAACACTAACCCTACAAATATCGCTGCAAATGAAGAAACAATCGGGATAAACCGAGAACCACCGAAAAATCCTAGAAATTGAGGTAACTCAATTTTGTTATATCGATTATGAAGACCCGCTGTCACCAAACCGATAATAATACCGCCTAGCACACCTGTCTGTAACGACTGTATCCCTAGAATCATACCTTGACCGGCTGCCGCCATATATTTCAGTAACCAGTTGATTACTATTGATCAACATCGCATTGATCGAAGCATTCATCACTAGATACGCCAGTGCTGCTGCCAATCCTGCTGTTCCTTTATCCGAGCGTGCCAGTCCAACCGCTACCCCGATCGCAAAAATCAATGCTAGATTGCTAAACGTAATATCTCCTGCACTACTCATCACTTTGAAAATATACTGCAACCAGCTAATCTGTAGTACAGGATATGTACTCACTGTATTCGGATTAGAGAGTGCTCCCCCTATGCCTAGCAGTAATCCTGCTGCTGGTAATACAGCAATTGGGAGCATAAAAGATTTACCAAACCGTTGTGCCTTCTCGAAAAAAGTTTTCATTTAGTTACACCACCTGAAAATATTTTCTTTTAAATATAGATTATGAAAATATTTTCGTCAACGATTATTTTAAGAAAATAGTTGCCATTGCATATCAAAAAGCTCTTTAGCTACTATTACGGCTAAAGAGCTCTCGGTTGCGTTATTAGGTTATCTCTATTCTTTTTTCTCTTCCAAAGCAGCTTTTAGCAAATCACCTAGACTTGAACCAAACGATTCCTTCTTTTCAAATTGCTTCACTAACTTTTGCTGTTCACGTTTGTTAACCGGGCGACCGCCATCTTTATTTAACGTTTCGGTAATTCCACAACCGAGACATTGTACATACTTTCCAGCTTTTCCGTCTTTGATTTCCATTTTTTTATGACACTGTGGACAGCGACGATTCGATAACTGCTTTTCAGTCGAACGACGATAACTACAATCTTCACTTGGACAGATCAAGAATGTACCACGTTTCGATTTTTTCTCTAACATTCGTGTTCCACATTCAGGGCAATGACTGGAAGAGACATTGTGTGGCTTATAATTTACATCACTCTTCTTCACACCATCGACCATCGATTGCGCCATCTGACGAATCTCTTGTAAAAATGGAGCCGGTTGTCCTTGTCCGCGAGCAATTTTTTCTAACTGCTGTTCCCCAACGTGCTGTTAATTCAGGCGTTCGCAGTTCAGGCGACACCAATTCGATCAATTGTGCGCCTTTTCCTGTAGGATGCAGATGATTGCCTTTGCGTTCGATCGTATCAGAAGAGACTAATTTTTCAATAATATCTGCTCTAGTTGCTGGCGTACCCAGACTATGTTTTTCCATTTGTGATAACAGAGCGGCTTCTGTATATCGTTTAGGTGGCATCGTACGACCTGCTTTAACAACACAGCGAGCAATCATTTTCGATTCCCCTTGTTTGAGTTCAGGCAATTTCTGCGTTCCCCGGTGATCTGCTCCACGCTCTGATGAACGATGATGTGAATCGGTTTCTTCATCCTCATCTTCTTCATTCCACTGATCACCATATACAGCACGCCAACCTGAATCTTTGATCGTAACCCCTTTGGCATGAAACTGCTCTCCTGCGGCTTCAATAATCACTTGAACCGTATCATAAGTAGCAGGTGGATAAAATAAACTGATAAAACGGCGCGCAATCAGATCATACAATTTACGCTCATCGGTTGTAAGTGCGTTCAAGGATACTATTTCTTCTGTAGGGATAATCGCATGATGATCACTAATTTTGCTATCATCTACAATCCGTTTATCAATTTTAAGTGCATTGCGTAATAAAGGACGTGCCAGTGGCGCATATGGACCTACAGCTACACTGGATAAACGTTCTTTGAATGTATCTGTCATATCTGAAGACAAATAACGTGAATCGGTACGCGGATACGTGACGATTTTGTGTTGCTCATATAACTTTTGCAATACATTAGACGTATGCTTAGCAGAAAATCCATATTTTTTATTCGCATCACGTTGTAACTCTGTCAGATCATACGCCAGTGGATGAGGTTCTTGGCGTTCATTCTTTTTGACCGATACAATCTTCGCTTGCTTGCCTGCCAAAGACTGCTCTAACTGCTGTACATTCTGTTGTTCAAAAATACGTCCGTCTCCTTCAGCATTCCGCCATTCTGCTTGTAGATCACCCAGATCAATCTGCAATGTATGATAATCTTGAGAGCGGAAATCTTTAATTTCATTCTCACGCTTCATCATCATCCCCAGTGATGGTGTCTGTACACGTCCTGCTGATAATTGAGCATCGAATTTACAAGTTAATGCTCTAGTAATATTCAGTCCAACCATCCAATCGGCTTCTGCCCGACAACGAGCCGATTCATACAGACGGTCAAATTCTTTACCCGGACGCAATTTTGCAAATCCTTCACGGATCGCTTTGTCTGTCTGAGAAGATATCCATAATCTTTGAAAAGGTTTATTCCATTTTGCCATTTGAATAATCCAGCGTGCTAACAATTCTCCCTCACGTGCAGCATCGGTAGCTACGATCAATCCTTGCACATCATTTCGTCTCAGAAGATGCTGTACAATTTTGTATTGATGACTACTTTCTCGCAGTACTTTTAACGTCATCTTTTCCGGCAAAATCGGCAAATCGTCCAGATTCCATTTCTGGTAACGAGTATCATAATCTTCCGGCTCTGCTAGACCGACTAGATGTCCAAGCGCCCAAGTCACTATATATTTAGGGCCTTCCATATACCCTTTATGTTTCTGATGACTTCCCATCACACGCGCGATTTCTCTTGCAACTGAAGGCTTTTCAGCCAATACCACTTGCTTCATATAATTCATTCCTTTCACTTTCCTAATATATATTGATATATCATTTATTTACGGTTATTTTTCTCTTGTGTATTCGTTGCAATCAGACGTCGATATACACATCTATATATTGTAACACTTTTCAAATAAATATTAAGGTTATTACACGACCTTATACGCTGATCCAATTCTTATGATAGAACGCTATATGTACAGTCCACTTGGATATCACAAAAAAGCCGATATCTATATTTCACTATAGAATACCCGCTTTTTGTGTAATTCATTTCTAGCTATCTGTTGTTAAAATTCTTTATGAATCACTGCATCTTTTTCAGCCGCTTCAAAAATCGTCTCGATCAGTACTAACACTCGATGTACTTGTTCATTAGGTACAGCCGATTGCGCAGAGCCTTCGATCACAGACAAAAAGTTCACATAGAACTCTTCTGGCGGGTTTTGGATCGGTTCAATCGATTTACGAATTGTAGACTCTTCGGAAGGTGGAGCCATCGTTTTAGTCAATCCACGACCTGCTTGAATCGGTTTGGGTTCTACTTTTTCCACTTCTGTATTACGGGTAACGATCTCCCCGCTTAGATCCCAATCTTGAATAATCGCTGTTCCTTCGGTTCCTTTTACATACCAGCGTGGTAATTTAACATAGTTAGTTGTACCGACTTCTACAACTGCTGTTAACCCATCTTTAAAACGAATCGTTGTTGTAAATCCATCATCTACTTCTGTATCCAAAATGGTACTCAACTGAGCATGGACACTGTCGATCTTACTATCGGTAAGCAATAATAGCTGATCTAGTAAATGAACTCCCCAATCAAGCAACATGCCGCCGCCATAAGCTTTGAGCTGTCTCCAATCTCCTGGAATACCATTAGCTCCTTGTACACGTGATTCCACATGAAACACATCTCCAACAGCCCGTTTTTCAAACATATCACGAATAATCAAGAAATCTTCATCCCAGCGACGATTTTGATGCACTGTAAATTTCTGACCGGTTTCTTCTGCTACTTTGACAATGTCTAACAGATCCGCACTGTTGATCGTTACAGGTTTCTCACAAATAACATGCTTGCCTGCACGTAAAGCCTGAATCGATAATTCTTTATGTACATCATTAGGAGTAGCAATCAATACAATATCAACATTTTCATCTGATAAGACCGCTTCCATACTTTCATAAGCATGATAACCATGTTGTCCAGCAAGTTCCATCCGATAGTCTACGATATCGTACACACCAGTTACTTCAAGTGCAGGTACTTTCTCAATCAATTGCCCATGATAACTTCCCATTCCGCCATAGCCTACGATGACCAAATTGTATACCGACTTGTTTGCCATGTTGATTCCTCTTTCTATACTGGATTATAATTCCATTTAAGCCATTACCATTTTATTCTACCAAACTTTTAACTGCAACATCACATTTCTTTTGCACAAATATTAATTTTATCTGCTCCTTGTTAATGTACCGAATTTTCTTTAAAAGAACAGTTAAATATGTATCATTTTAATCATTATTTTATGTTCAAATTTAAGTCTATTTGATCTTTTGTATTGACATGTTATCTTTTTTAACACTAAAATACATAATTAATTACATGTATCAACAATAATCGATGATATCTTACAAAGGAGTGAAGTTATTTGTCTAATATCCAACATATGAAAAAGTATCAAAAAGTAATTGTTATGTGGTTTACAGTTATTGCGTTAATTGTTGCTCCATTCAGTACATATGGTGTTACCTCTTCTGCTCAAGCTGCTGGTTCTCCAGGAACCAATGAACCTTTTGTGATTACAGAAGCAACGATTGCTCAGATGCAATCAGCTATGAAAGAAGGTCGTCTAACTTCTGTTCAGCTTGTACAACAATACTTAGATCGTATTGCCAAATATGATGATCAAGGGATCAAGCTTAATGCTATTCTTACGATCAATCCCAAAGCACTTGAAATTGCAGCTCAATTAGACAAAGAACGTGCTACGACAGGAGCACGAGGGCCTTTACATGGTATACCGATTATTGTAAAAGACAATTTCGATACAGCCGATATGCCTACAACAGCAGGTTGTGTCTGTCTTCAAAATTCGATTCCAGATCAAGACGCTGATCAGATCGCTATGCTCAAAGCAGCAGGTGCTATCATTTTAGCCAAATCCAATCTGCATGAATTTGCATTTGGAATTACTACTTCGAGCTCACTTGGAGGGCAGACGCTGAATCCTTATGCACTCGATCATTACCCGGGCGGTTCGAGCGGTGGAACAGGAGCTGCTATCGCTGCTAACTTTGCAGCGGCAGGTCTAGGAACAGATACAGGTGGATCTATTCGTATTCCATCTGCATTTAACAGTCTGGTCGGTATTCGCCCTACGGTAGGCTTAAGTAGTCGTGATGGTATTATTCCACTCGCTCTCACTCAAGATGTCGGCGGGCCTATCGCACGTACAGTAGAAGATGCAGCTATATTATTACAAGCTACTGCTGGCTATGATGCAGACGATATTGCTACAGCTTATAGCGTTGGACATATCCCTGCAAATTATACCGATTCATTACAAGCAGATGGTCTGCAAGGAGCTCGTATCGGTATAGCCACAGAATTGTTCAATAATACAAAAGATAGTGAAAAATCCGTCACTCAAGTGGTCTATACCGCTGTCGATGATATAAAACGATTAGGAGCTATACCGGTTCCTATCCAAATTCCTAATTTAGGACAAATTATGAAATACCCTAGCCTTAGTGGTTACGAATTTAAATTTCAAATCAATGATTACCTGGCAAGCTTAGGAGAAGATGCACCTTATCATAATCTGACCGAAATTCTAGCATCCAATCAATTTGATCCCAAGCAAGCTGAAGCGATGCAAAAACGTAACACTGTAGCCACACTTGATACTCAAGAATATAAAGATATCGTACTCAACCGTACTAAGGTCACACGCGAATCTCTTTTAAAAGTAATGGCAGACCAGAATCTAGATGCGATTATCTATCCGACGACTACCCAACCAGCAGCTACGATTGGTGAAGAACAAGTATCAGGTGACAATAATCGGTTAAGCCCTTTTTCTGGCTTCCCTGCGATTACAGTTCCTGCTGGATTCACCAATCAGAAATTGCCGGTAGGAATTGAATTTTTAGGTAGACCATTTGATGAAAGCACATTGATCAAATTAGCATATAGCTATGAACAAGGTACTCATCATCGTCAAGCTCCTACATTAACACCATAATTATCTTTTTTAAATTTTTCATATAATCGATATAATCTAACTCGGTCATTCAGTCATTCAGTCATTCAGTCATTCAGTCATTCAGTCATTCAGTCATTCAGTCATTCAGTCATTCAGTCATTCAGTCATTCAGTCATCAAAAGTATACTCGGATAGTACAAAAGCGCAACTATATTCAAAAAAAGCTTATCCTCTACAAAGTGTATAATGCACTTCAGTAGAGAGATAAGCTTTTTTACCTTAATTATCATTATAAAGAACATACTGTTTATATTTACGATTTCAACTGTATGATTCCTTTACAGTATCACTATTCATTTGCTTTCACGTTCTATAAGAACTGCCACCAATTAAAGCGTTCATTCTAAAAAATCACTCTATACGTACATCACTAATACTCCACCCATTCACATGTGCTTAGAAAAAGTCCATTAAATGTGTGGTAGCAAAAGGAATCCGTGATTCCAAAATATGAACAGCTTCTAACTTGCCTTTCCATTTCCCCCAACTACATAAAGATAGCGGACGTTTATATCCCATCAATGCTACAGTTAATGCTTGAATATCTGTATCGATATCACTATGATCCCAGAGATCTTGTTGCAAACCTTCTGGCAAAGCTTCACGCCGACTCACTTTCGCTTTACCTTCATCATTAATAAGCACATCCCAGATCCCATTGTTCCACTCTGCTGTCGCATCATTCACCCGGATTGATAACGATTCTACTTTACCAACTGTAAATGGATATTGCTCAAGAAACGTTTTAACATTAACTATTCTCGCCATAAAATAAGGAACGATCTGTTGCTCAATACGCGGATCATTCAACAGATACGACAACGAATCATCAATCGGTGCTTGCACATTGACTTCAGTCACCATTGAATCGTGGTTGGAAATAAAAGTCCATAGTGCTTGGCGTGAACGTTCATCAAGAGATACCAATTCTTTAATATTCATTTTTTGATCTTTGATCTCATAAATAAGATAACCACAAGCTTGATCTTGAGGATTATAATAAACAGCGGTAAACAAATCACTATTCGGTACTAATTTTCGTTCCCAACGCTCGGTATCTCTTACCAGTGTTCCATTATAATTAGAAGCATATTTTTCATAAACAGCATCAAAAATATCCAAATCACGAATACCACGTTTTACTGTACCTTCAACTTGAACTTTAGCAGGTAGCTTATTCGTAGGAATAGTATATTGACGATATTCAATATAAGTCTCCCAGCCAAACTTACGATAAAATGGGAAATGAAACGGATGCAAAAAGGATATCGATTGCCCTGCTTCATTCATCTGTTGCAGTGTATGATCTAATAACTTCGCAACCAATCCCTGTCTTCTTTTTTCTGGCCAGGTAGAGACTCCAGCAATTCCACCCATATCAAAAGCTTGCCCGTGTATGTACGTTTGTAACGGTAACAATGTCAGTTGAGCGCTCAATTGCTCTTCTTCAAAAATGCCCCATGTTCTTTCCGGTTTAAAATGTTGTCTTTCTTTCTCCAGTTCTTCTGCCGTTTTACGATATTGAAAAGCATACATTCCTAATTCCGCTCGTGCATCAAAAATCTTCTAATGTTAATTGTCTGATATCCATTGCTATAGTCACCTCACTGAAAATGATAAATTACGTCACATCTGAATCATTAGCACTTTCCACATAGTATAACTTATATACTACTTCAATTATAAAACAGTCCATACAAGCAAAATAAAGCATATCATTTAAAATATACTTTTCTCATGATTTAAACAATATGATTCTGTATGGTATGATAACTCCATATGCTTCCATTATAACATTTACCATTACCTCAAAACCAATCGAGCTATATCAACATCACTTAGTCATCCCAAAATCAATAATCGATTTACAATATTGTTCAAATAGGTTATATTTAAAATAAATTAGTACCTGGTACTATAACCTAGTATTAAAATAGTTAAATACAATTATTATGCTGCCTTTTTATAAAATACCTTATCATACTCTAAATCTGTCAATCCAATCGGTTTATACAGTCATTGTATTACAAGATAATCAGCATCTAACCAAATTATCAATTACTCCAGTGTATACACATCATTCAAATCATATATAGAGGTGATCTTTATCAATCATTCAACAGCTCGTCTTACAGCATTAGGAACTTATGTCCCCGACAAACGTTTAACTAACACTGATCTTGAACAGCTAGTCGATACATCTGACGAATGGATTGTTCAACGTACAGGGATAAGAGAACGCCGTATTGCTAATGAGCAACAATTCACATCTACACTTGGAATAGAAGCAGTCAAAAATCTGCAAAAAACTTATCCAGGTACTTTGGAAGATGTAGAACTCATTATTGTGGCTACTACCACTTCAGATTATGTATTTCCAAGTACAGCTACTCAAATTCAATCTTATTTCAATATCAAAGGTGCTGGTGCACTAGATCTCAATGCTACTTGTGCTGGCTTTGTATATGCACTTCATGTAGCCAATAGCTTTATCACATCAGGTCTTCATCGCAAAATTCTAGTGATTGCCAGTGAAACAATGAGCAAAATAACAGATTATACCGATCGCAGCACATGTATTTTATTTGGTGATGGTGCCGGTGCAGCCTTAGTCGAATACGATCCAGAACAACCTAGCTTTCTAGGAACTTTTATGGATAGCGATGGTTCTGGTGGAGAACATGTATACCGTACCGGATTATCCGATCAAATCAATGATCAAGTGATGCTGGGCAATGGTAAAATCGTACAAAATGGTCGTGAAGTCTATAAATGGGCTGTACGTACAGTACCAAAAGGCATTCAAAACCTTTTAGATCAGACCAATCAATCTCTTACCGATATTAATTGGTTCGTTCCCCATAGCGCTAATCTCAAAATGATCGATTCGATTTGCGAAAAAACAGGATTTTCTCTAGACCATACACTTACCAGTGCTGAATGGTATGGCAACACTTCTTCTGCTTCAATTCCTCTAGCTTTGCAATTAGGAAGAGATGATCATAAATTAAAAAATGGAGATACCGTATTACTATATGGTTTTGGTGCAGGACTCACCCAGATGGGCATGATTTTACGCTGGAATTTAAAATAATCTTTTAAAACTAATACCTAGCTAAATACGTTTAAAATATATTTTAAATACATGCAAAGCAACATAAAAAACAAAGTAATATAAAAAGAAACAGTACAGAATAAGAGTTACTTCTGTGCTGTTTCTTTTTTATCCAATACTATTCAACCTATATCTATAATCCTTTATCACTTATCGCATTCTTTAGCCCATTAAATTAATAGAAAACTAAAAAGGATGCCTGCATAATGCAGACATCCTTTTTTATAAAGCGGGTGATGGGAATCGAACCCACGCTATCAGCTTGGAAGGCTGAAGTTCTACCATTGAACTACACCCGCGGATTAAGAGGATATGGTTAATATCAGGTATCTTATAAACCCTGAATAACCATGTTAATCAAATCTTACACATGCCAACTATAAACAAATATAGTTGTTATATGAATTAAAGCGTAGAATAAAAACGTATATAATATATACGCTCTACACTGAATAAAGATTGGAGCGGACGATGGGAATCGAACCCACGACCCTCGCCTTGGCAAGGCGATGCTCTACCGCTGAGCCACGTCCGCAAAATCTATGCGCGTGGAGGGACTTGAACCCCCACGTCGTGAGACGCTAGATCCTAAGTCTAGTGCGTCTGCCAATTCCGCCACACGCGCATATAAGAAAAATGGTGAGTCATGAAGGGCTCGAACCTTCGACACCCTGATTAAAAGTCAGGTGCTCTACCGACTGAGCTAATGACTCATACAATTTAGGCAGTAATAGTATTGATTTAACATACATATTACATATTACATCATTTTAATACTAATATCAAGCTAATTCTTTATAAGATCATAAAGGGCGACCGATGGGACTTGAACCCACGAATGCCGGAGTCACAGTCCGGTGCGTTAACCCCTTCGCCACGACCGCCATAGCAATCAAATTAATATTAAAAATAAATGGTGCCGGCGAGAGGATTTGAACCCCCGACCTACTGATTACAAGTCAGTTGCTCTACCAACTGAGCTACACCGGCATAGTGTATATGTTAATGACCCGTAGGGGACTCGAACCCCTGTTACCTCCGTGAAAGGGAGGTGTCTTAACCACTTGACCAACGGGCCGCTTAAAAAAAGTAACAGCGTAACTTTTCATACGCTTCAACCTATTAAAATCAATCTTAACCCTTCGGCGAAAAAAAAACCCCGAAGGGATAAAACTATTTTGCTTGGCAACGTCCTACTCTCCCAGGACCCTGCGGTCCAAGTACCATCGGCGCTGGAGGGCTTAACGGTCGTGTTCGGGATGGGTACGTGTGGAACCCCTCCGCCATCATTACCAAACGGGCAGGTGTGTTGCTCCCTGAAAACTGAATCCGAAAACGAAAACATCGCGTGTTAGCTTTATTGGATAAGCCCTCGACCGATTAGTATTGGTCAGCTCCATGCCTTGCGGCACTTCCACCCCCAACCTATCCACCTCGTCGTCTACAAGGGGTCTTACATACTGGGAAATCTCATCTTGAGGGGGGCTTCACGCTTAGATGCTTTCAGCGCTTATCCCTTCCGCACGTAGCTACCCAGCGATGCTCCTGGCGGAACAACTGGTACACCAGCGGTGCGTCCATCCCGGTCCTCTCGTACTAAGGACAGCTCCTCTCAAATTTCCTACGCCCACGACAGATAGGGACCGAACTGTCTCACGACGTTCTGAACCCAGCTCGCGTACCGCTTTAATGGGCGAACAGCCCAACCCTTGGGACCTACTTCAGCCCCAGGATGCGATGAGCCGACATCGAGGTGCCAAACCTCCCCGTCGATGTGGACTCTTGGGGGAGATAAGCCTGTTATCCCCAGGGTAGCTTTTATCCGTTGAGCGATGGCCCTTCCATGCGGTACCACCGGATCACTAAGCCCGACTTTCGTCCCTGCTCGACGTGTCTGTCTCGCAGTCAAGCTCCCTTATGCCTTTACACTCTTCGAATGATTTCCAACCATTCTGAGGGAACCTTAGGGCGCCTCCGTTACACTTTAGGAGGCGACCGCCCCAGTCAAACTGCCCACCTGACACGGTCCCTGTACCGGATCACGGTACGAGGTTAGAACTCAAATGCGATCAGGGTGGTATCCCAACGGCGCCTCAACCGAAGCTTGCGCTCCGATGTCTACGGCTCCCACCTATCCTGTACAAATCGCACCCCAGTTCAATATCAAGTTGCAGTAAAGCTCCATGGGGTCTTTCCGTCTTGTCGCGGGTAACCTGCATCTTCACAGGTATTAAAATTTCACCGGATCTCTCGTTGAGACAGCGCCCAAATCGTTACGCCATTCGTGCGGGTCAGAATTTACCTGACAAGGAATTTCGCTACCTTAGGACCGTTATAGTTACGGCCGCCGTTTACTGGGGCTTCGGTTCATAGCTTCGCTTGCGCTAACCACTCCCCTTAACCTTCCAGCACCGGGCAGGCGTCAGCCCGTATACTTCGCCTTGCGGCTTCGCACAGACCTGTGTTTTTGCTAAACAGTCGCTTGGGCCTTTTCACTGCGGCCCCCTCGTGCTATTCACACTACCGGGGCACCCCTTCTCCCGAAGTTACGGGGTCATTTTGCCGAGTTCCTTAACGAGAGTTCTTCCGCGCGCCTTAGAATTCTCTTCTCACCCACCTGTGTCGGTTTACGGTACGGGCACCTGCTTCCTGGCTAGAGACTTTTCTTGGCAGTGTGAAATCATGACCTTCGCTACTACAATTTTCGCTCCTCATCACAGCCTGGCCTTGCGGTATGCGGATTTGCCTACATACCAGCCTCACTGCTTGAACGGACATCCATCAGTCCGCGTCACTATCCTCCTGCGTCATCCCATTGCTCATAACGGCTTTCGGTGGTACAGGAATTTCAACCTGTTGTCCGTCGACTACGCCTTTCGGCCTCGCCTTAGGTCCCGACTTACCCTGAGAGGACGAGCCTTCCTCAGGAATCCTTGGGTTTTCGGCGGATCAGATTCTCACTGATCTTTTCGTTACTCATACCGGCATTCTCACTTGAATGAGGTCCAGCGCTCCTTGCGGTACACCTTCAATCTTCATTCAACGCTCCCCTACCCCTGATACAAATGTATCAAGCCATAGCTTCGGTGGTGTGTTTAGCCCCGTTACATTTTCGGCGCAAAGTCACTCGACCAGTGAGCTATTACGCACTCTTTCAATGGTGGCTGCTTCTAAGCCAACATCCTGGTTGTCTGTGCAACTTCACATCCTTTCCCACTTAACACACACTTGGGGACCTTAGCTGATGGTCTGGGCTGTTTCCCTTTCGACAATGGATCTTAGCACTCACTGTCTGACTCCCGGAATAAAGTCTGTGGCATTCGGAGTTTGACTGAACTTGGTAACCCTTGCGGGCCCCGCATCCAATCAGTGCTCTACCTCCACGACTCACCTTCCGAGGCTAGCCCTAAAGCTATTTCGGGGAGAACCAGCTATCTCCAGGTTCGATTGGAATTTCTCCGCTACCCCCACCTCATCCCCGCACTTTTCAACGTGCGTGGGTTCGGGCCTCCAGTACGTGTTACCGTACCTTCACCCTGGACAGGGGTAGATCACCTGGTTTCGGGTCTACGTCCACGTACTCAGTCGCCCTATTCAGACTCGCTTTCGCTGCGGCTCCGGCTTTTCACCTTAACCTTGCACGGGAACGTAACTCGCCGGTTCATTCTACAAAAGGCACGCCATCACCCATAAAACGGGCTCTGACTTTTTGTAAGCACACGGTTTCAGGTTCTATTTCACTCCCCTTCCGGGGTCCTTTTCACCTTTCCCTCACGGTACTGCTTCACTATCGGTCGCTAGGGAGTATTTAGCCTTACCAGATGGTCCTGGCAGATTCATACGGGGTTTCACGTGCCCCGCACTACTCGGGATCCGTCTCGGAGAGAAGATGATTTTAGCTACAGGGCTTTCACCTTGTCTTGCGGGCCTTTCCAGACCTCTTCGCCTACCATCTTCCTTTGTAACTCCAAAGAGACGTCCCACAACCCCAACAAGCAAGCTCATTGGTTTGGGCTGTTCCGCGTTCGCTCGCCGCTACTGACGGAATCACTCTTGTTTTCTGTTCCTGAGGGTACTTAGATGTTTCAGTTCCCCTCGTCTGCCTCTGCACACCCTATGTATTCAGGTGTGAGTAACTGGAGATGAATCCAGTTAGGTTTCCCCATTCGGACATCCCCGGATCACAGCTTGCTTACAGCTCCCCGAGGCCTTATCGTTGTTCGCCACGTCCTTCATCGGCTCCTAGCGCCTAGGCATCCACCGTGTGCTCTTAGTAGCTTAACCTAAGTGTTTCTATTTCTAGAAACGGTGTATTTCAATTTCTCGCCTACCACTGTTTGCACAGTTTGTAGAGAAGAAACCTTCTAAAACGCGATGTTTCGTTTTCGATATCCAGTTTTCAAGGATCAACAGTCTGAAAGAGGTTTACTCTTTCAAAACTGAACAACGAGTGAGTGGTGTCACCACTTGGGTGACCACAGATCCACCGAAGTGCTCTGCGTTTGTCTTTCCCGAAGAAAAGACGTTCGAATGTTTCCGTTGCAGGAAACGATTCTCCATAGAAAGGAGGTGATCCAGCCGCACCTTCCGATACGGCTACCTTGTTACGACTTCACCCCAATCATCTACCCCACCTTCGGCGGCTGGCTCCTTGCGGTTACCCCACCGACTTCGGGTGTTGCAAACTCTCGTGGTGTGACGGGCGGTGTGTACAAGACCCGGGAACGTATTCACCGCGGCATGCTGATCCGCGATTACTAGCAATTCCGACTTCATGCAGGCGAGTTGCAGCCTGCAATCCGAACTGAGACCGGCTTTTAAGGATTGGCTCCATCTTGCGATATTGCTTCCCGTTGTACCGGCCATTGTAGTACGTGTGTAGCCCAAGTCATAAGGGGCATGATGATTTGACGTCATCCCCACCTTCCTCCGGTTTGTCACCGGCAGTCTGCTTAGAGTGCCCACCATGATGTGCTGGCAACTAAGCATAAGGGTTGCGCTCGTTGCGGGACTTAACCCAACATCTCACGACACGAGCTGACGACAACCATGCACCACCTGTCTCCTTTGTCCCGAAGGAAAAGACTATCTCTAGTCCGGTCAAAGGGATGTCAAGACTTGGTAAGGTTCTTCGCGTTGCTTCGAATTAAACCACATACTCCACTGCTTGTGCGGGTCCCCGTCAATTCCTTTGAGTTTCAGTCTTGCGACCGTACTCCCCAGGCGGAATGCTTAATGTGTTAACTTCGGCACCAAGGGTATCGAAACCCCTAACACCTAGCATTCATCGTTTACGGCGTGGACTACCAGGGTATCTAATCCTGTTTGCTCCCCACGCTTTCGCGCCTCAGCGTCAGTTACAGCCCAGAAAGTCGCCTTCGCCACTGGTGTTCCTCCACATCTCTACGCATTTCACCGCTACACGTGGAATTCCACTTTCCTCTTCTGTACTCAAGCTCTCCAGTTTCCAGTGCGACCCAAGGTTGAGCCTTGGGCTGTGACACCGGACTTAAAAAGCCGCCTGCGCGCGCTTTACGCCCAATAATTCCGGACAACGCTTGCCCCCTACGTATTACCGCGGCTGCTGGCACGTAGTTAGCCGGGGCTTTCTTCTCAGGTACCGTCACTCTGAGTGCAGTTACTCACTCAGACGTTCTTCCCTGGCAACAGAGCTTTACGATCCGAAAACCTTCATCACTCACGCGGCGTTGCTCCGTCAGACTTGCGTCCATTGCGGAAGATTCCCTACTGCTGCCTCCCGTAGGAGTCTGGGCCGTGTCTCAGTCCCAGTGTGGCCGATCACCCTCTCAGGTCGGCTACGCATCGTCGCCTTGGTGAGCCGTTACCTCACCAACTAGCTAATGCGCCGCAGGCCCATCCTCAAGTGACAGATTGCTCCGTCTTTCCAAATTCGTTCAGGCGAACAAATCATATATTCGGTATTA